>CAWJLA010000001.1:0-1839161 GCA_963843605.1 uncultured Bacteroidota bacterium
GGATTGAAGTCACATATTGGATAAAAAATGAGGGAAATTGTTATTTGCCTGTTATAAGATACCTGAATATTAAACTAAAATGTTTAAGTTTGTAGTTACTAAATCGGGTTAACATCAAAACTTTGCCGTCAACTAAACTTTAATTTTATGAAACAATCCATAATTCTGTGGACAGCCGCAATTGTCTTAACCTTTCTGGCAGGCTATGCCCACCGCATAAAGTCTCCCGATTATCCTGTTAACGGAACAATTAACATGGTTTCAGGAGAGGCATCGTTCAGCTTTGATAAAATATACAGAAGTCAAAAAAGCTATAAAGTGTGGCTTGCCGATAATTGTGAAAATCTACAAGGCACTCTTAATTGGAGAAATGTTACTGACACGGTTTGGCATAACGAAAAAATGAAATCGGACAGCGGAATTATATTCGCCGAATATCTGGCGCATGAGCCGAAAAGCAAGGTTGAATACAGAGCAGAACTTACTGATAAAGACAAAATATTTATGATACCGGCAAACGGCGCCGTAACTATGCAATTTGAAGGAAGAGTTCCTTCTAAATTTCAATGTTTTATTTTATAACATTATTCGGGGGCCTATTACTGGGAATTACTGGGATTTAAGTTTTTAAAATATATCCCCGTTTAAGATTGTACACATTATTTACGATTATTTCTTTTTTTTCGTTTACATTTATTTTCAGTACGGTAAAAAAAGGATGTGAGTCGGAATAATAGGAAAGACTCAAATTGCGTCCATCACTGAAATATTTTCAAGCGGCCCGGTAATTTTATTTGTATGGTGGCGGCTTGCTATGATTATAAGATTTAATTTGAAAAAGCCGCGGACATGGGCCTCCGTTGCGGCGGCAGGAACTATAATAATATTTTTATTGGGAAAGTTCTAGAAATTAAAAATAATTACACTGATTCATCCGGATAATAATTTTACTCCGCCACAAAAGCGAAGGTTAAAGTTCAAGTTTAAAATGAAGAATAAGATTATGGTTTGGAATCCTTGTTCAATATTTTTATCACTTCAGAATGAATGCCATGGGCAGCAGCAATAATGCTGTCACCTTTCACGGGATCGCCTCCTTTATAATCGGTAATTTCTCCTCCAGCTCCTTTTATCACCGGTATCAGTGCCATTAAATCCCATAAATTCATAACAGGATCAATCATTATATCGGCAAAACCGGTTGCAAGTAAATAGTAACCGTAACAGTCTCCCCAGTTTCGATACAGTTTAACTTTTTCAATTAAAGAACTAAATTTTTCAATATCCCGGTATTTTTTTACGTGAAGGTGATCGGTAGTAAGTAGAACCGCTTCGGATATTTTATCGCATTGTCTTAATTCTGTTTTTTCTCCGTTGATTTCCGTTTTATGATTATCGCCGATTAGAAATTCATTTAATACCGGCTGATTTATTACCCCCAGTAAAGGTTCATCGTTCTTTGTAAGAGCAATCAAAGTCCCGAACGTAACAGTACCTGAGATAAAACTTTTTGTGCCGTCAATCGGATCCAGTATCCATTTATATTCCGAATCTTCGTTATAATTACCGAACTCCTCGCCAATTATTCCGTGTTCTGGAAAATGCTTCATTATTTCGCTCCGCATCAGTTCCTCGGCTTTTTTATCGGCTATAGTTACCGGAGAAGAATCGGATTTTGAATCGACACTAATTTTCTTACGAAAATAACTTTTAATAATTTTTCCGCTTAAGTCTGCCAGATGTTTTGAAAATAATTTATATTCGAAAAGTTCTTTCATTTTCGTTGCTCTCGATAAACAATTTTAATATTTAATTAAGAATATACTTTCTTGATAATGATATTACAAACATAAGCAAATAAAAACGTTTCATTCTACAGTCATTTAGAATTGAATATAAAGTATAGATATAATGTTAGAAGAAAATCAATTAAGGGCCAAGGTTTATAAGGATGAATATTCCTAATAAATTTTTATTCCCATATCCTTAATTTTAGTTTTGCCAAATAAATAACTATTTATATATTTGTATTCTGAATTCGGAGAGATGGCAGAGTGGTTGAATGCGGCGGTCTTGAAAACCGTTAAGGATGCAAGTCCTTCCGGGGTTCGAATCCCTGTCTCTCCGCTAAATGTTTTATACTTATATAATTAAAAGTCTTAAAGACGGGACATATTATAAAGGGTCGTCGTCCGATTTAACTAAGCGTCTTAATTATCATAACTCCGGTAAGTCCAATTTTCAATACCCCGTATCATTTAATAAAAACATGGGTTGATTTTAAAACTAATATTGAGGTCCTCCAAATAAACAATCAGTTATTCCTGGTAAATGGATTTAATTTCAGATTGCTAATGCTTTCTGGTTTAACGAAACCGGGAACGTTTTATTTCTTCATTTTTAGAATTCTTGCCGCATTATCCCAATACAATTTCTTCAAAGTCTTATTACTTAAATTCAGAATGTCAAGAGCCCGGTGATAACCGAAATGTTCTATGCGGTAAAAATGTTCGTCAGATGTTTCAAGTATTCTAAAAGTAAGCCGGTGGATAGATTTGTCAAAACCCATAACGGTACCGCATATTAGTCTTCAATTATATTTTTCCGTAAATGCTTTTGGGGCGATAATTTTTTAGCAACAAATCTTCCGGGCCGGTTCGACAAAAAGTGAGGTAATTAAAAATAAAAAGAATAATCTAAAAAACCATTTCCTCGAAAAACGTAGGTTTTTTCATCTTGTATTTTCCTAATTAGTTACCAGAAATAATGATGAAAATAAAGGAATAGATTAGGAAGGTTTTATAAGAAGCGGGTATATGCGATAATAATCAATTTTGATTATTATCGGTTATTTGGCTATAATATTATAAATTTAAGGATTTATTGACAAGGTTAAATAATTATTTTATATTATTAACGAAAGGATTTATAAATTATAAATAAGGTTATGTTAGCAAGCCCAAATTTACCGTTTACTGGAATAAAAAATTATTTTTTCGGGCTGAATTAACTCCGCAGGAAATTTTTCCACAACCCTAGTTGTGGAAAAAGATATTGAATTCAGCAATAACCAATGCCGGCACGATATCCGAATTTTTAAATGAAGTCAAAGCAAATAAAAATTTACATATTATATTGACAGGCGCCGGTACATTGGCATTTATTGAAGATGTTTTGGAAGAAATATTTAAAAGGAACACCGGAATAATTACCAATACAGCTACAACAACCTATCTTGTTACCCATCCAGATATGTATTTATAAGATAGTTATTGGTACCGGTAAAGGTAAGTTGAGCGAAGAATTATCGCTATAGTCTCGGTATTATCCGCTCAAATTTTGGACTACCTTATCTGGGTTTTAAACCAGATAATCCCTACGAAAAAGGAATCATTCACAGAGTTGTAAATAGCGTAAATGTTAATCCTTTTGAAAAACATGAGAAGAAATGATTACAGCAGCGAATAAAATACTCTCATTGATACAGGAACATAAAACGGGAAAACCCGTGGGTATTACATCGGTATGTTCAGCAAACGAGTACGTAATTAAAGCGGCAGTTATTAATGCCAGAAAGAATTCGAATATTCTTCTCATAGAGTCTACTTCAAATCAAGTGGATCAGTTCGGCGGATACACCGGAATGAAGCCCGATGATTTCCGAAATTACGTATTCCGAATAGCCGGATTAGAAAATTTCTCATCGGAAAATTTAATCCTTGGAGGCGACCATCTAGGACCGAATGTATGGCAGAATAAAAAATCCGGAATAGCAATGCAATATGCCAAGGAACAGATATCTGCTTATTTAAAAGCCGGCTATACAAAAATTCACCTGGATGCCAGCATGAAATGCGTTGATGATGAAGATTACGATAAACCGCTGGATTCCGGAATAATTGCAGAACGCGCCGCCGAACTATGTAAAGTTGCAGAAGATACCTATCTAAGGTCGGGTAAAGAATCAGAACCTCCTGTATACGTTATCGGAACAGATGTACCGCCTCCGGGAGGCGCAAAGGAAATAAATGAAGGTTTAAGAATTACTACTCCGAATGAAGTTGCCGAAACTATTTCACTAACCAGACAGGCATTTATAAATAAGAATATTGAAAATGCGTGGGAAAGGGTCACTGCAGTTGTAGTTCAACCCGGAGTAGAATTCGGAGACAACACGGTGTTTGACTATAATAAAAATCAGGCTGAAGGATTGGTTAAGAAAATCAGTAATGAGGAGAACCTGGTTTATGAAGCACATTCCACGGATTACCAAAGTAAAGAAGCTCTGAGGCAAATGGTTGAAAATCACTTTGCGATACTAAAGGTAGGTCCATGGTTAACTTTTGCTTTTAGAGAAGCAGTATTTGCTCTCGAGATGATAGAAAAAGAACTATTTGCAAATCGAAAATCAACGAATCTTTCCCGATTAACTGCTACTGTCAAAAACAATATGATTCAAAATCCCAAAAATTGGAAAAAATATTATTGCACAAGCGATAAGGCAGAAATAGATCTGAAATTGAAATACAGTTTCAGCGATAGGATAAGATACTACTGGAATAATATTGAGGTAAAAGATTCGCTTTCAATATTGATTAAAAATCTTTCGGACATTAAGATACCATTAACATTATTAAGTCAATTTTTGCCTCGGGCTTACGATAAAATCCGCAACAAAGAGATTGGAAATTCTCCTGAAGACTTAATTATAAACCAAATATTAATAGTGCTTTCAAACTATAATTACGCAACAAACGGAAAGTCCCGCTGAATTGATTTAATAGCCGAATTTCGTACTGATAAGATAAAATTGATTTTCTTGAATCATGAGAATTAAAATTCGATTTAATTCTCTAATAGATAAACAATAATATTTTATAATAGGTTTTTACGTTTAACAATGAATTTTCATAAAGAAATAATTACAAACCTAAAATAATTTAAACCAATATTTAATTTTGCCGGAATATGCAACCGGAACGGACAATGCTGCCGGTTAGATTAATTGTAATTATATCTGAAATATTATTTTTATTCTACTTTCCTCAAATAGTCAAAAAGTAATCTATCCTAAAAGAATACCAAAAATTTAACCGTTTTTAATTTAGGAATAGATTATTTTTATGCCGTATTATTAATCGGTAAAAAATAATTTGACAAGAAAGGTATTCCTCATGAGTAATTTCAAGGCAATGAAAGCAGTACTATTGGGGATTCTTTTGATTTATTCAACTTCAAATGCGCAGTGGACGTTAGATACAGTAATAACGGCCGGCACTAATACTTCCGGTATTGCAATAACATCCGACGGCAGTAAATTAGTCGTTACTAACAATACAGATCCCGGTGAAATAAGGATTATTTCAGCTTCGGATTTTTCTATTTCGACCATAGATATTAGTTCAATCGAAAACTATCCCAACTCGGTTACAATTGCACCTAATGACTCGGTTGCAATAATAAACACTATGCACAAAACAATATTTATAAATTTATATAGCAATGCGGTTTTAGGCAGTGTTTCAGCACCTTGCGCCGGCACTACCCTTTATGGTATTGCTGTTACACCTAATAATCAGACAGCAGTCTTTCCGGATTTAAGTTCAGACTGTACACAACAAGGAGTCAGATTACTGGATGCTTCGGGGAAAAGCTCACAGTCTACTTTTATCCCTGTTAATACTTCCGGCGAGCTATACGGAATTGCACTCACTCCCGACGGAAGTTCAGCAGTATTAACAACATTTAGTTCGGATTTCCCCAAAAAAGTAAACATGCAAACATCGGAGGTTCAAAACATTACGGGCATTACGTCGGGCTCTTACGGTATTGCAATGCTTCATAATGCAAATGAAGCGATCATATACGACGGAGATAGCCTTGATCTAGTATCATTAAATACCAATTCATTAATTAAAAAAATAGCCGGATTATCTTATAATACAAATTTTCAAAATATAGCAGTTACCGGCAACGACAAATATGCTTTTGCCGTCGGTGCATTTGAGAAGTTGGTTATTTCACTCACTGCTGATACTGTAGTACAAACATTTTCATCCGGAGGAACAAATGTCGCATCCAATTCCGACGGCTCAACATTTTATGTAACAGACAGCTATAACGGTACAGTGCGCGTATATAAAAACCAAACTGTAAGCGGTGTGGACGTTGCAGGCAATCAGTCCCCTTCTGGCTTTGTCCTTCAGCAGAATTATCCAAACCCGTTTAATCCATCAACTACAATCGGATATACAATACCGGATGGAAGTTTTGTCACTTTAAAGATATTTGATATTCTCGGCAGAGAAATTTTTTCTCTTATAAATAAATACCAGACAAAAGGTAATTATAATTTGGACTTTAATGCATCTAAGCTGCAAAGCGGAATTTATTTTTATCAACTTAAAGCAGGAAAATATATTGCGGTAAAGAAGATGTTAGTACTAAAATAAAAATATCCGCATTAATTATATTCAAGGCGTTAGTTAAAGAGAACAAATCTTAATCTGTTAAGTGTGCTATCCCATGCATGATTTCTTTGCAGTCATGCAGCGGAAAAAGAACATTCCAATTATGAACCGTTATGCGAATATGCAGGAAATACAAAATTATTTATTTAATTAGAAGCTTTCGGTATACATTTTACGGTATCGACGGAATTTACCTATTTAATTTAATAAGATAAATAAAAGAATCAGTCTGTAATATCCCAAAACTTAGATGCAATTAGCAATATCAGGCGGAGTTTATTCCGCAAAGAGGAAACTCACTACGCTCTTCCTCAAATTCTATAATAAACATTCATAAAGAATTTTCCGCTCTTCTTTTTACATTTTATATTTAACGAATATCTTCATTATACCGGAGTTAAATTCAGTCTAAGGTATTAATGGGTTGGTCGGATTAAATACCGTCCGGATTTTTATACCAGACCCAGGCATGCAGAGTCCAAAGTCCGAAGTCATCATTTTTATCCCAAACATCCGCATTACCGGCGAATCCTACCGGGGCATTCGGAGATAATGCTTGAGGCACGGCATATTCTAAGGCAACCAGTATCATTTTGCCGGTAACCGGATGAGGCGAATAAACTAGAAGCTCAGGTCTATCGACCTCAAATTTGTCATCGAGATATTTTGCCTTCATGTAATGATACCCATGTGAGGTACAAAGACATTTATATCGGTATATCCGGCCGAAATAGCGTTATTAATATTTTGATATTTTGCTGTTGCTCTTTTTGCTCCCTGTAATTGCATAAATGTTTTTAGAGATAATCCCTCATGTTTTTTTTCATGCGCTAGCGACTTTTTGGTCATTAAGGAAAGATTTTCAGAATTCGACGGCTGACTGTCTACCGGGGAATTTACTTCTTGCTGACAGCCGGTAAAAAGAATAATTAAAAGTGTTGATAAAAAACAAAAAGATTTTATAAAATTTTTATTTCTGACTCCTTTTGCGTTAAATAATTATTTATAAAAATACCGATCCAAAACAGTCACTTCGGTAATCTTGTCGACGGGCAGTTTATTTTCCCTTGCCGCGCGCCTTATGGCATCCGCGGAAGGAGCATCGTAAATGCAGAATGTTTTCTTTTTATCCTCGCTTACATAAGATTGTACCCAGGTTACCTGGTCTTCCGCATTATTTAAAACTACTCCGGAACAGATATCTTTACCGACATTATTTATTGGGATATTAAGACCATTCGGAAAAGTCCTCTCGACTACATAACGATGCATAGTTATTTTTTTATTTAATTTCTTTTGTGATTTTTCCTGAGCCGTTCCCGTGCTTATAAAAGCAGTAATTAAAAGAATAGACAACATTATTGAGAATAGGTTTTTCATCTTTACCTCCTAATTATTTTAGATAAATTTTATAAATAGAAATAAGGATCAAGAACTCTTACTTCGGTAATTTTTTCAATCGGAAGTTTATTTTTATTTGCTACTTTTCTTATTGCTTCGGGGGTAGGTGCGTCATAAACACAAAATGTTTTCTTTTTATCGTCACTCACGTAAGAATGTATCCAGGTCACATTTTCATCCGTGTTATTCAGAACCACATTTAAACATGCTTTTGCGCCGTCTTGTGAAACGGGTATCAGCAGTCCCTCGGGGAAATTTCTTTCGATTAGATATCTTGGCATAATACCTCCTGATTTTTTATTTGGATTATTAACAAGGGTTAAACTAGTATTTTGCAGGTAAGTTTAAAATCGGGAGAATTCCCTATTTTTCTTTGTCAAGTTCCCTATTTTTTGCTTATTACTGAAGAATGAACGAACGCCGCGGCTTCGAGACGAGAGTGAATATTTAATTTTGATAAGATTGCAGAGATATGATGATCGACGGTTTTGGGCGAGATATAAAGTTTATTGCCTATCTCATTGTTGCTCAGTCCTTTCCCTAGAAGTTTCAACACTTCAAATTGTCTTACGGTCAATCCTGCCGGATTTTCCATAGTTGTTTTTCTCTTTCCTTTGGGAATACTTCTGAGGCCTAATTCCCTCATTTTTTGTTTTATAAGCTGCGAAGCTGCTGCGGCTCCTAATCGATCAAATATTTCAATTGCTTTTTTCATAGCCTGTTCATCTCCCTCACTCAAAGCTAATGCCTGCTCGTACGGACAATGTAATTCTTCCCATAATTTTGCGGCGGATTTCCAATCCCCTTTAATTTGCAGAAGGTACGGTTTCGAAATTGTTTTTGGAATTGTATCTAATTTACCGCCTTTCCATAACCAATATGCAAGTGATCCTATGTACCATGGGTTGTTTGTGTCTTGAATTTTTATATACAATGATTCTATTTCATCGGTTATTTCACTTAATTTATTTTGAAGCCAATATGCTTCTGCAGTAGCAGCTTTTATGGTTACAATTTTATCCATCTCACCTAAATTCAATGCAAGACGATTAGATTTATCCAATAAATTCATTACCCCCGGGTCATTACGTCTTGCTCTAATTATACCTATTATAAATAGCGGTATTATCTTATTTCCGCCAGGTACATGTTCATTTTGAAAAACACTATTAGCAAGCTCAACAGCTTCGTCCCATTCTCCGAGATACAATTTAACATTTGCATGATGTCCGGCCATACATAACGATAAAGTATATAAATCCTTATTATTGCAATATTCCGAGCCTTCAGTAAAATATTTATTTGCTTTAGTAAGATCTCTTTTTTGCAGAAGCGCAGAACCTAAATTTATATAAGCTCTGGAAGTCTGTTCAGTAAAATCATTTTGAAGAGAAATTTGAAGGCTCTTTTTAAGATACTCCTCGCCTGAAAAATCATCTGCAAACATTTTAGCCGTTCCAATATTATTGAGAGCATGCGCTTCTATATCCAGGTCTTTAATTTTTATTGCAAGTTCAACGGCTTTTTCACCCCATTTTATTGCAGGCTCCGTTTCTTCTCTAAGCATATGTGTCTGCGATTTATTACTATAAGCCATTGCAAGTTCTTTTCCCGGGGGAAGTTTTTCAAGAATATTGATAGCTTTAATAAGATATTCCTCTCCCTGTTTATCTTTACAGTCATACCACATCATCCGGGAGATTCTCCTATAATTTTCAGCTTCCCTGACCTTATCGGGAAATTTTTTCAGAATCTTTAAAACAGTTTCTCCGTCTTTAATTCCTTCCTCTACTTGTCCGTTTAGATAACATTCATATGATCTTACTTCATAAATATCGAGTTGAACTTCTATAGGCAGTTCATCGGCAAACCTTAGTACATTTTTATAATGGTTTGCGGCTAACAAGTGGGCGCCTAACTTAGAAGCCTGCTTTGCCGCAAACGGTGCATATTTTATAATAACTTCTTTATTGTGAGCCCGTTCCGCATGATGAATTATTCTGGCTAAATAATTATCTATCTTATCCTGCTTAAGAAATATTTGAAGGACTTTTTCGTTATACATCTGTTTTTTCGATTCATTTAAAGTTTCTTCAACCGCCATTCTGGTAAGTTCATGATTAAATGAAACTTTATCTTTATCAAGATAAACAATGCCGGAATTATAACATTCATTAAGAAACTCTGAAATATCGGGAAAAGCTGCGTTAATTAACCACCTCTCAGCGCTTGTAGGAATAATTGAGATCAGTTCCACTAAGTACCTGGCTTCATTCGACAGCCTTGCCATCCTTGCTAACACAGAATCTTTTATTGTAGATGGAATTTTTTCCTCCTTATTACTTAGTAATTCGGAAATTAAAAACGGATTTCCTCCTGTTACCTTGTAAAGGTTTTTTATGTTGTATGTTTTTGCGAGTTCATTTACGGTTTTTTCCGAAAGGACCGGAAGTTTTATCTTAACTAAATTTTTAGAAGGAATATCTCCCAGCACAAACCTTAACGGATGCTCGGGACCTATCTCATCATCCCTGTATGTTAAAACTATAAGTGAATTTATTTTATTTGCCCTTCTTCCTAAAAATTTAATAAGATCAAGAGTGGATTCATCCGACCAATGAATATCTTCAATTATTAAGATATTGGATAACTTAGTTTCCTCGAGGTCTTTTAAAAATTCAGAAAAAATTGTCGAACGTTCAGCCTGGTTATTTAATAAACCTAATAATCCATTCTTTAACTGAACCGCAATATCGTAAAGAGGACCTAAGGGACGCGGTGTAAATAATGCATCGCAGGCGCCCCACAAAATGTTAGCTTTGCCTTCAAATTTCTTAATGAAGGTTTCCACTAAGGAAGTTTTACCAATTCCTGCTTCGCCCGAAATAATTACAACAGAACCGCCGCCTTCTGATAAATTGTTAAATCTTTTCTCTAATTCATGCAGATACTTTTCGCGTTCTAATAATTCCATTTTACCAGCCAATATTTTTTAAACCTGATTTGAATGAACAAGAGCTGCGGCTTCAAATCTTGAATGCATATTTAATTTGGATAGAATCGCCGAGATATGATGATCAACTGTTTTAGGCGAAATAAAAAGCCTGATTCCGATTTCATTGTTACTTAAACCTTTACCGAGGAGATGCAAAACTTCCACTTGCCTTGCCGTCAAACCGGCCAGATTTTTTCTCGTAGTTATTCTTGGTCCTTTCGGAATGCTTCTTACACCCTGTTCCCGCATTTTATGTTTAATATGCTGTGATGCTGCAAAAGCGCTTAACCGATCAAATATTTCTATCGCACTTTTCATTGCTTGTTCATTTCCCTCGCTCAATGCCATTGCCTGCTCATACGGACATTGCAACTCTTCCCACATTTTTGCTGCGAATTTCCAATCACCTTTAATCTGGAGCAAGTACGGCTTTGCAATTTTTTTAGGAATTTCAAAAATACGATTTCCTTTCCATAACCAGTAAGCTAGTTCACCAATAGCAAAAGGATTATCACGATTTTTTATTTTGTTATAAACTGATTCAACATCATCAATAATCTGATTAAGTTTGTTCTGCAGCCAAAAAGCTTCGGCTAAGGCAGCTTTTATGGGGACAATCATTTCCACTACCTCTTCACAATTCGATCCCATCGAATTTAATTCATTCAGAATGTTCATAGCACCGGGATCATTGCGTCTAGTCCTTATGATTCCTACAACACAAAGAGGGATTATTCTGTTCATTAAAGGAACATTCCCTCTTTTTAATACAATACTTGCAGATTCAATCGCATCGTCCCAATTGCCCATATGCAATTTTGTTTTTGTGCTGCACCCGGCGATACATAAACCTAAGGTATCAATATCTTTATCGTTACTATAATCTAATCCCTCTGAGAAATACTTTAATGAATCATGTAAATTTCTTTCCCAAACATATGCTATCCCCAAATTGTCATACGCCCGTGCTGCGTATTCATGGAAATTATTTTTAATGGATAAATCGAGGCTCTCTTTCAAATAAAATTCACCGGATTTGTCGCCAGCCATCATTTTGCCGATGCCTATATTATTTAACGCATGTGCTTTTATTTCCGGATCATTGAGTAATAGCGATAACTCAGTAGCTTTTTTTGCCCATTTAATTGTAAGCTCCAAATTCGCTCTGCAAACATACAGTTGAGATAAGTTGCTGTAAGTCATTGCAAGCTCTTTACTCGGCGGTTGTTTTTCGAGTAATTCAATTGCATTATAAAGGCATTCTTCACTTTTAAAATCCTGACCGGCATACCACAATAATCTAGACAATCTTCTATAATTTTCTCCTTCACGAAGCGGATCGGAATGTACTTTTAAAATATCAATAACCGCTTCGCAGGCTTTTATACCTTCTTCAACTTGTCCGGTTAAGTAACACTCATATGATCTGCCTTCATAAAGGACTATTTGCTGTTGCAACGAAAGTTTGTCGACATATCTTAACGCATTTTTATAATGCTCGGCTGCCAAGCTGTGAGAACCCAGAATTGAAGCCTGCTTTGCTGCATCAGGTGCGTATTTAATGATGACTTCCTTATTATGCGCTCTTGCTGCGTGGTGAATTATTCTAGCAAAATAGTTATCAATTTTTTCCCGTTTAAGAAAAACTTGAAGAACTTTTTCATTTAATAATTGTCTTTTTGATTCGCTCAAAGATTCTTCTTCTGCCATTCTGCTTAACTCATGCTTAAAAGATATTGATTCTTCTTCAAGTTTAAGTATGCCGGAGTTTAAACATTCATCGAGTATCCCATTATTTGTTTTAATGATCCCGTTTATAAGCCATTTCTCGGTTCTAGTCGGAACAATGGAAACTAATTCAGCCAGTTCCTTCGCTTTATTTGAAAGACGTGATATTCTGGTTAAAATAGAATCTTTAATTGTTGAAGGCACTTCTTCATTCTGGTTGTTTAACAGCTCGGTAATTAAAAAAGGGTTGCCACCGGTTACATGATAAAAATCTTTCATTCCGTATAATACGGCTAAATTATTAACGGTCTTTTCTGTTAAAAGAGGGATTTTTAATTTTATCAAATTTTGAGAAGGAATATCACCAAGAACCAGCCTTAATGGATGATCGGAACTAATTTCATCATCGCGATAAGTAATTACGAAAAGAGAATTAGTCCTATTTGCTCTTCGCCCTAAAAATTTAATTAAATCAAGCGTTGATTCATCAGCCCAATGAACATCTTCAATTATTACTATATTCGGCTGTTCCGCCTCCTGTAGGTTTTCAAGAAACTTCTGGAAAATAATCGGGCGGGGTGCCTGGGTATTTAATAGATTTAACAAACCTTTTTTTAGTTGAGCGGCTATATCATAAAGAGGGCCTAAGGGACGCGGTGTAAATAATGCATCGCAGGCGCCCCACAAAATGTTAGCTTTGTCTTCAAATTTCTTAATGAAGGTTTCCGCTAAGGAAGTTTTACCAATTCCTGCTTCGCCCGAAATAATTACAACAGAACCGCCGCCTTCTGATAAATTGTTAAATCTTTTCTCTAATTCATGCAGATACTTTTCGCGTTCTAATAATTCCATTGGCCGACTTATTTTTAAAAATGACTTATGAAGTAGCAATTACTGCATCTTAATTTTTTCCTTCTGACGAAATGACATCCGATAATTCAACAATTATCATGTAATCGGCAATTGATAAAAGACAGAAATTCTTTACACAAAGAATTCGGGTTTAAGCCTCCGCACAGAAAGGCAGTATTCCGGTTCGCATAAATAGATATCGAACCTAAAGAATTTAAGGTATTTACAGAATTGCTAATAATATTTATTTGTTAATCCGCTTTTAGAAGCTAAGATAAAAGTTTATAAACTTCAATAGAAATTTATAAGATTAGAATGAAAACGACTGTACACTAATCTGTCGGAATTTTATCTTTGTTTTCGATTAACCACCGGTCAAAGTTTTTCAACTCTGGATTTATTGATTTTGTTCTTTGTATATCCCGGACTTCAAGATGATCTTTCTGAAAATCCGTATGAAACTGAAACATGTTGCCGAGATCTTCCGCGCCGGGGAAACCGAAACTGCGGTATGTTTCCGGAGTTATTTCATTATAGCGTACTTCTTTTCCCAACGCTTTTGAAAATTTTTCCGCCATTTCGTATCCGGTTAAATGTTCTCCAGCTATACCGACCGTTTTATCTTTATATTTATCGCCGCTCTTAAAAATACCGTAGGCGCATTTACCTATATCTTCGGCAGCTATTCCGGCCAGTTTTTTATCAGCGAGCGGCAACGTAATGGCAAGTTTCCCGTCTTCGCCTTTCTTCGGACCCATACCGAAGTAAATAAAATTTTCCCAGTAAAAAGACGCAATCATATATGTAACAGGTATACCTGTTTCTTCAAAATATTTATTTGATTCGCCCTTAGCGTCAAAGTGCGGAACTTTGTAGTCTCCCATTAAAGTCGGCATTCTATCATCGCTTAACGGAATCCAGTTGCGGGTATCTTCAAGTGTAGACCAGATAACATGCGATACACCTGCTGCTTTTGCAGCCGCTGCCATGTTTTTTGCCTGCTGCTTTTCTTTTTCGGGCGAAAAGTGTTCCCAATAAGCAGTAACACAAAAAGCACCGTATGCTCCTGCGAATGCTTTCTTCAGACTTTCAATATTATCCATATCTGCTTCTACAACTTCAATACCTTTTTTTGATAGTTCCTTCGCTTTGTCGGAATTAGCATTACGCGTAATTGCACGGACGATAAAACCTCCATCCGGATCTTTTAAAATCGAATTCACTACACCTCCCCCTTGAGCCCCGGTAGAGCCGATAACTGCAATAATTTTCTTATCCGCCATAAAAATAATCCTTTCTTAAATTAATTCACTTAATACAAATCTTAATGACTAAACACGAGAGAGTTTCGTAGAATTGAATATTTCTTGTTAGTTTAATACAATTATTTCATATATACTTTGACGGCAGACAAACGGAAATTATTTTATTCTAGGTTTTTCATGAAAAGAAGTCTTTTAATATTTAGATATTATTAAATGATATTTATAAACAAGGAATAATGTTTTGAGAAATGCAAAATTTCCGGCAGGTCATATTAGCTGATATTATTAATGCATTCTAGTGTTGGGCTGCTAACAGACAGCAGAGTTATTTTATTTCGAAACTATAAATCTTCCGACAATTTCATTTATGCGGGAATTAATACTGCACCAAATTCCAATATCTTCGTAACAACCGGAACCGCATCCGGTCCAATAGATATTAATACACAAACCTTGATACTTTCCGGCTTATAAATCCGCTTTCTGATTTTGAATCCCGGAAGGATTTCCAACAGTGGATTTAGTATAAGGACTTAAGAGGCATTGGTTTTAAGCCTTCCCCAAGTTTTGAAAAAGAATTTTTACTTTCAAACATGACGGATTATATTTCATATATAATGCTAATCAGGCGGTATTAAATATATGTTTTAGAATCATGCTGCTGACGGAAAAATAATCGAAATCGGAAATTTTATATACGCATGCTTGCTTGAGATTCCATTTCCGTAAAATATCTGCGACATAATTGTCACGAATAACAAGCAGTAAATGATAATTTGAAGAATCAATTAAACTGTTGACGGAATTAGCCCACCCGCTGTTTTCAAGTTCTAACTTTCCTACTTCGTCTATAACGACAATTTTATTGCCTGCATTTTCGGAAATTTTTAATGCATCTATACCCTTCTGCAGACCTCCCGGGTAAATAAAATATTTCCCGATCCTATCGTAGTCATCCCTGCCGGTAAGTCTTAAAAACACTTCCCTTTCTTTGCTCATTATGGATACAACATCGTAACCGATTGTCTCATTATTTTCAAATATTCTCGGCTGATAAATCCCGCCGACGGTGATATTATTATTTTTAAACTCCTCAATTATTTTTTGTACGTAAGTAGTTTTACCTTGTCCTACTGTTCCGGTTAAAACGAATATTTTCCTAACAGTAGAAGCTTCATGTTTTAGTTCCTCTAATCTGTACTCTGCTTGCGAAACTATTTTATATAATACCGATACCGGATTCTTAAAAATACTTTTAAAATCGGGGAGCGTCGATATTATTGAGGGAAGACTTTCAAACGAAAGTTCAAGAGCCATCGGCAACTGCTTAAAATAAGTTCTCATGAAAAAGTCGCGGATTTTAGGATTATATAATTCCGTTCCTAGCGCAGAAAAGCCCGCGATTATAACTACGGCTCTAAAATTCATTTGTATGCCCATTAACAGTCCATTTGTTATACCTAAAGAATCATTCTGAATTTCAGTAAAGGCAAAGGCCGCAGCCATAGTTAAGAAAAAGAAGAACAGCCAGAATTTAGGTTTTAATAAATGCTGAAATGATTTTTTATACCGTAAGGCCCAAATAGAAACAACGGCAATTACTGCTGAGCTCCATATAATCCAGCTGAAATGACTGAGCAGAACTAATGAACTAATTATTAATAAAACATCGACACAAATCCACTTTATTGAATAATTAAAACCGGGTTTAATTTCGTTTTGTTTTTCCCCAAGATACCGAGACCTGCTTTCCGAATTGTATAAAGCAGGATTTGTAAGCAGCCTGCGGCCAATTTTAATACCGAAAACAGCTGAGATTACTCCCAATATAACCTGACCGGATAACAGAATAATAACCGGCATCCAAACAATATCGAAATTCAGATTTAATTGTTTCTGTACTATTTCAATCAATCTTGTATACAGATTTACAATATTATATCCGTATAATATTATGAGACTGGCTATTTTTTGAAATAAATTCCAGGACATTGCCAGAACAGCTCCGGAAAAATAACCGGCAAATGTTCGTCCGAATAACCTTACTGCAAATTCCAGTAATAAAGCTTCCATGAAAATTGCGATCATCGGCTCGAAAATTACCGCACTCGGCGAAATGGTTTTCATTAAAGCGCAGATTAATCCGGCACGCCAAAACAATCCTTTTTCCGTCCACACATGATTTACTGAAATTAAAATTATCAGGGCAATTGCGGTTAAGATGTTTCCGCTGAAAGGCACTTTTATATTATGCAGAAAACTTCCGAGTATAATTTCGGAAGCGGCCCAGATCGTACCGAGTATGGATGCTTTAATCCATTTCTCATCCATTTTATTGTAATTATTCATTTATTATACAATATTTTTCCGCGCAATATCTAAATAGATGGAAACCCGTCCCGGCTTCGCCCGCGATTTGAAACAACATTTCCTGATTTGTAATTCTAGTCGAACCGACTATTTTTACATTTTTCTCGAATAAAATATCCGGTATCATGCTGCTTGAAGGTCCGGTAACTATAACCTGCGACTGCGGTAATATATGAAGCAGCAAATTATCCAGCGTATTATTAACTAAAGTGAGTCCTGTAATAATTACGATATCTGAAACAGGAAGAACCTCGGAATATTTCTCGGCAGGGACATAGAATTGTTTTTTGTCCGCATCAAGAGTATTCACGTCGAACTCCAATACATATAATTTGTTTTTTGTTTCGGCAATTTTTTTAATATAACTGTGAAAAGCACCGACTATCGTAATAGTTTTTTTCTTGCTTAGATCAATCATTTCAACCGGATCGGTATTGTAGACAATTTTGTAATTCGATTCTGAAATTATTTTAGAAGATATGGCATTCAATACCGCTGCTTTAAGACTATTAATAATTTTTATACTTGAACCGTCCTCAAACAAATCGACAACTCTTTGCCCCTTAATTTTGGAAGGAGAAAAATTACTAAAATCACGTTCATTTTTACCGGAATGAGGATTGGATTCAACGTATGTTCCGGAAGCACCCGTACTGCCGTCGGATAATTTAACAGCCGTTAAGAATAAACCGATCCGTGCGTCGGTTATAACAAGATCATTTATCCGGTTTTTATATTTCGTTTTAAGCAGGAGGTATGTTTGGTCTAAAATCATTTCACTCCTATGCATGTTGTGCTGTCTTGATATCCCGATATTCCCGTTAGATTTACAATTCTAGTATCAAAATAAAAAGTAAATGTAATAATTTTCATAGATTTTTTATTTTAATATCCGGATTAAACTGAAATGTAATACCTTTATAATATATCCTAACTTGATATATTCGATTAGTTTTCTCGCAGCCTCAAAATGAATTAAGTTTATACCGGAAAGAATTTTTCTCATTATAAAAGACAAAATACAGACTAATAAAAATCTCAAGCGCGGATGTTATATAAAAGTAGTAAATACCGGTTTGCAGGTCGATAAAAATAATGAAGTTTTTAATGAGTAATGTTAGCACATAAAAATTTAATACAAAATAAAAAGCATTTATTTCGTAATTCAAGTTAATATCCAATACTGTTTTTTCCAGCGTCAGGTATAAAAGCGGGAAATCAAGTAAAAATAATAATAAACGCAGGTAATGAATGTCCGCATAAATAGCAAAACAAATATCGACTACTGCAATAATAACTAGAACGGGCAGTTTCTGTCTAATTTTATTAGAATTCATGGCAGAATAAATTAATAGTAAAAAGACAACAATATATGTTCTGGAAGGCTGTACATGGAAGATCCAAATTAATCCCAAAGTTACGGGATCCGAAAGTGCAAGGATTAAAAAGAAGAGAAATAACCGGCTTCTATATTGCCTGAAAGGAATTAGGGCCCAGATTATAATTGAAATTGCTAATAATATGCTTGGTATAACCATATTTTAAGGGCAGAACGGCGGACAATTTAACATTTCTTCGAGAGTGTAACCGCCGTTTGTTATTGTTAATACATTTGACCTATTTTCTACGAAAGTTTCCGCACTATTACCTTTCTGAAGGAGAATCTGCAGTATCGAAACACTGCAAACTTTGAAAACTTCATTTTCGCTTATAATGAGACCTAACGGATATAGTACATTTCTTTTATTATCTAAAATCACCAATTTCCCGTAAACAATATTTAACTGAATATAGTTCGAAGTATTTAAAATTAATGATTGTAAATCGGATGTATTTATGTTAACCGAATCGATTACCGTACCGTAAATACTGTCGGCTTCTGCTCCTGAATATATTTTTCCGATAGTCTGACTATAGCCGACAGATGCTAATGATAAACTTAAGACTATTATACATAAAAATGAAGTATTTTTTATTTTCATTTTGCCACCTTTCTAGGAAATCATGTAAAATAAATGAGATTAATTTTCCAGCGACATATTATACAAAATTGCATATTTGATCAGCTCGGAAAGAGATTTAAGTTCTAATTTATGCATAATGTGAGATCGATGAGTATCGACGGTTCTTATATCGATAAATAGTTTATTCGATATCTCCGCACTGGTGCAGCCGTCTCCGATTAACTTCAAAACTTCCAGTTCACGCCTAGAGAGATCGGGTTTCTTAATTTCGACTCTCTTGATATAAATAGAATCGTATTTCAGAATAAGTTCGGAAATCATATTTTCGGTAAAATCCTTTCCGAAATATCTCTCGCCGGCATATACTTTCCTAATTGCCTCGACCAGTTCTTCTTCCATAATATTCTTATTTACAAGGCCGGAACCTCCCGCAATTATCCCTGTATAGATATACTCTTCCGAATAATACATAGAAAGGAAAAGTATTTTTGCCGATTTGTCCTTTTCGATAATTTTTTTAGCGGCATCGGTGCCGGATGCCAACGGCATGGAAATATCCGTAAGAACAACGTCGGGTTGTAATTCAAGATATTTTTCGAACAATTCATCTCCGTTTTCAGCTTCTCCCTTAACTGTTATATCCGGGTACCCCGCAAGCATTTTAATTAGTCCGATTCTAAATAATTTATGATCGTCGGCGATTAAAATATTTATTTTTGATGTTTTAGTCATTTTTATTACTCTAAAGGAATATCAATTACCAACAAAGTGCCGTTTTTTTCGGATGTGTCAATCTTAAATACACCGTTAAAATATTCTACTCTTTCACGTATATTGATTAAACCGAAACCTGCATGTTCTTTTCTTCCCGCAGGAATTCCCGTACCGTTATCGGCAATTAATATTTTAATCCTTTTATTCGAATTAATCAATTGAATTGAAAATTCTTTTGCATTTGAGTGTTTAATAATATTATTAAGCGCTTCCTGTACAATTCTATAAATAGTTATTTCCAATTTGTTGTTTAGTCTTTCATTCAAACCAACGATATTAAGGCTGCCTTTGATAAAACCTGCCGCGGTAATTTTATTTACGATTGAAGCAAGCGTCGGCCCCAGTCCCATTTCTTTTAATGCAGTAGGAGTTAAGTTGAACAAAATTATATTCAGTTCGGTAATTATTTTTTTCAGTGAATCGATAGAATTCTTAAATGAATCCGAGTGTGCCGAATTTTGTATAATGTCCTTATAATCATTTAATAAATTCAATTTCAACAATAATAAATCCTGCCCTATACCGTCATGCAGTTCCCGGGCAATTCTTTGTCTCTCCTGCTCAATATTATTTTGAAGACTGTCGGAAAGGTTCTTTAATTTTTTTTCATTTTCAACTTTTTCGGTAATATTATGAAAATACAATTGTGCGATCTGCAGAGAGGAGATTCCCCTGAAAAGGATAAGATAGCTTTTGGAATTAATATTATATAAAAATGATTTTGATCCGTCATTATTAATATAATCAATAACCGGTATGTCAATCTGAGGGATCAGTTCTGTTATTATTCGACCTTCAAGATTCCCTCCGGTTATCAGATTTTTTGCCGCATCATTTGTATAAATAACTTTTCCGTTCAGATCAGTCCTAATAACGGGGTCTGGATCCAGTTCGGCAAACAGCGCCATTAGTTTTGCATTTTTTAATTCAAGCTCGTTCGTTTCCATATTATGTTTTTCTCGGAGCGGAATAATTACATGCTTAAAGAATATATAAATCAATATGAACAGAATTACAGAAAAAAGTATAGTATAATAAACAGGGTCGCTTAAATTGCCGAGAAGCTTTATATATTGATCTAGCTCTTTACTCATTGAACAGAATATTCATTTGTAACATTTAGATTTAATTTTTTAACCATAATCATATTATTAATATTATTCAAGCTGAAAGGTCCGTAAACGATCTGCTTTTGATGAAGAGAATTTCACCTATTTCAATATATTTATTTCCGCAATTCGGTAATAATTCCCCGCTTACCGGCATATATTCAAATGCCATTCCCTGCCCTAAGTATATTTTCAAAATGCTGACATGAACAATTATATCAATATCATATTGTACCTGCTTTAAAAATAATATTATTTTACTTTATAATAATTAGTATAAATACTGATTTTTAATTTAAACTTGTGAATGTCATTCCGGATCCGGCATCGGCAATGATATATAATTCGAAGCTGAAAGTAATGTTAAACATAGGTTATTTCAATTTGACTATTACGTATTTCGAAGATATGAATGAAATGCACCTCCTTCCTATTCCGGCAGCATTGCGGAAAAATATATCACATGATTTTTACATGTCCGGGCAAATGCAATATCTAAACCCTGTATCATACAAAAAGCTGCACGATAGCGTAGCCGGGTATATTGCCCGGGCTCATTAAAAAATTATTCGATCGGTATTTTTAAACTTTCAGCCCGATATTTCAGGCATGATTGATTTATTAATCTGTGAATTATCTTTAAAACAGCTTCACAAATATCATCATACCATATTTACTTTCAGCGAATATGCAAAATCACAAGGTTTTGTCTTAGGCTTTTGCACTTTTAGAGAAGCAGGTGTTTGAGTCCAGTTCAGCTTATTTACGCTGCCTAAAAGTTCTACATTTTGAACTTTTCCCGGATTTTGAGAAGAAGCAGTACCTAAATTTTGAATCTCAAAGCTATCGCCTTCGGGCCAGCCCAGAATAATTGCATAAATTATATCGCCTTTCTTACTGCGGGTAAAACGAATGTCACTTGAATCCAAAGCACCGGTGCTGCTGCCTGAAAATGAGCCTGCTTTGATTTTATGTTTACCTTCACCGAATATTTTCCACGGCCGGGTGGCATAAATTGCTTCTCCGTTAGTCTGCATCCAGGAACCTATTTCTTCCAGAATTGCTACTTCATCAGGATCATTCGTACCGTCAGGCTTACCCGGTATATTAAGGATAAATGTACCGTTCTTGCTCACTGCGTCCACAAGCCACCTGATTACTTCGGCGGGTTTCATGTATCTGTGATTAAAGTAAAGATCGCGGTTGTAATGCCATTGTCCAATGCATGTTTCGGACTGCCAGGCGTAGGGCATAATTTGATCAGTTACCCCCCTCTCGTAATCCGCAATTACTGCTTTAGCATGTTTGTCGGGTACTTGTTTAATATTCAGAACGGCATCGAGTTTGTTATTATGAGTTTTTAAATAATGATTGTAAAAATATGCTCCCAGATTCATACCAGCCCAGCCCAAAGGTAATCCGCCGTTGTCGAAATAAAGAAGATCCGGATCATGCTGATCTAACAGATCTCGAACCCTGTCATAAAAATTGCGGACATATTTTTCATCGGGATTTTCATTGATTTCATGTTTTCTTCCGTACAGTTCCTGGGGATCAAAGCCTTCCCACCATTCAAGCTTGCCTGCTTCTTTTGTAAGTTGGCCGTCGTAAGGAATTCCGGCCGCAGACCCTGTCTTGTCGCACAGATGCGCAACCTGAAACCACCACCAATTACGAGCCGCATGCACCGTGACTCCGAAACGAAGACCCTGCTGCCGTGCCGCTGCTGCCCAAGCTCCAATCACATCTCTGCGGGGGCCTATATTCTGAGCATTCCACGCATGATGTTTGGAATTCCATGCATCAAACCCGTCGTGATGATTTGCCAACGCAAGAAATAATTTGGCTCCGGCTCTCTTATATCTTTCAATAAGAGCTTCAGGCTCCCAATTAAGCAGTGTCCATTGTGCACACAAATCTTTATATCCGAATTTAGTAGGGTGGTTGTAATGTTCGATTTGATAATCATATTGCCCGTTTCCCTGAATGTACATGTTACGTGCATACCAGTCTCCGCCTTCGGGAACACATTGCGGACTCCAATGTGCCCAGATTCCAAACTTGGCATCCCTATACCAATCAGGAGCTTCGTAGTTAAGCAGCGAAGACCACTCAGGTTTAAAAGGTCCTACCCCTGCGAGATCTTTTGTGGCTGGTGAATTCAAAGTCACTCCATCCCAGGTACCCGGTCCTTCTTTTGTACCAGTAGGTCCCCAGCCTTCATCAACTACCTTTTGCCAATCGGAAACGGGAAAACCCGGTATTAAATCCTTATCATTGGAATTTATTTGCGGTATTTTGGTTAGGTTTAAGCCGAGCGGTATTGCAGCCGATGCCCCTGTTATTCCCAGAGTCTTACAAAATTGACGTCTCTGCATATTTTTACCTTCTGTTTTTGTTTTAAAATATATTTACTTAAAGTTCATGCACTTTAATCATGTGAGCAACCGGTGAAGAAATCATTAACTTCATTGTGAATTTTCGAATTGAAGTTGTCCTACCCGCATAGTAAGATTGAAACAGTAGGAAAGCTCTCTTTATATTATTCAATATTTTGCCATGCCGGTCTTTCACCTTATTTTTATAATACTGTAACCGAAATTATTCTTTAATAATGCAGCAATTAGAGTGTTCTGATTATTTTGTTAGTCATTGTTTTCTTAATTCCCTCATCAAATACAATATTCGGAAAATTCAAACCTTTCAAACCCCTGTCAAATAAAACAAGCGGAAAATCTCTATCTTTTATTTGCTCGAATATTGTCTTATCGTTTGTCTGCCGGGATACTGAAAATAGAAGACCGTTAACTCTCTTTCCTATTAATTTCTCAATAATAAATTTTTCTTTATTCCTGTTCTCTCTAGACACCGCAACAATTACGCTATGTTTCTCTACCTTGGCTTTATTGAAGAGATTATCTGTTGCGAAAGCAAAGAAACTGTTTTCCAAATCCGGAATAACTACTCCCGGAGTATATATCTGTGGCCGTTTAAATTTTGAGCGATCAGATTTGTCGTATAACAGAGTTCTTCGGCAGCAGCTTTGACATTATTCTTCATTGCCTCCGGAATATCGGGATGATTTCTTAACGCCTTTGAAATCGATATACGGATAACGATTAATTTTCTGGCTATGTCGGATTGTGTTGCATGAGTCATATTTATAATTACTCATCCGTCTACTTACCCGCGAAAGTAGCATTATTTAAGACAAGAAACAAATAAAAACTCATGCATTAAATTATCTGAAGGAAATTTTATATGGTTTTAACAAAAATTTATTTTAAATGAGTTAATTCAAGACTCATATCCCATAAACGTTTTCTTGCCTGCTTATCATATGCTTGAGATATGGCTTTTGCTTCGGTTTTAACATTAAAATATTTTCCGGTTACATTCTTTAATTCGTCGGAGGTAGCCAGAAATATTTCGGCGTCGGCGCCTGTTTCAGGTTTACCCCAGGGCGTAATGTTAGAACGACGGACCATATTTGTATCCAGATAAGTGCCGGGATGGAGGCTGTTTGCCGTAATATTATCTTTCTTTAAGTCTTCCGCAAGGTCCATTGTAAACATTATCAGTGCAAGTTTGCTTTGGCAGTATGCTTCGGTTGCATTAAAATGTTTTTCAAGCATTATATCGTCAAAATTAACTGTACTTTGCCCGGCCGAACTTACATTTACAATTCGTGACGGAGATGCATTTCTCAGCAGCTGAATAAGAAGATGAGTTAACAGAAAAGGAGCCAAATAATTCACCGCAAAACGGAGTTCATAACCATCCTTGCCGTATCTTTCGTCGGCAAATCCCACTCCGGCATTATTTATCAACACATCGAGTGATTTATATTTTTCTTTTACTTCACCCGCAAATTCTCTGACTTCATTTAATGAAGAAAAATCGGCAGTCAGACCATCAACTAGGTTGTTATCAGAATTCGTCTTCAGCTCATCAACTACTCTATTTACTTTTTCTTTGTTACGTCCGTGAATAATAACATGAGCCTTTTGCATCGCAAGTTTTTCAGCAGCTAATTTTCCTATACCGTCAGTGGCCCCTGTAATTAATATTGTTTGATCTTTAATTAATTTCATTTTCAATTCCGAATTTAATTTTTAAATAATTGCGGCATCTCTTAATTCGGCAAGCGGAATTAAATTACTTAAACGTTTCTTGCTTTTTTAAAGTGATAATTAATTTAAATACAGTGCCTTATTTTTTTTAATGAAGCGACATAAATTCTTCAATAAAATCCTAATACGAGCAATGAAAAATATTGTTTTCTAAATCTATAAAACCAACACTATCTTCCCTGTCGTTTTTCCGGATTCAATCTGTTTATGGGCTTCGGGAAGATCTTTGAACTTGTATTCCTTTGAAACATGCGAATGAATTTTTCCCTCTTGCAATAATTTTGCAATTTGCTTCATATCATTTCCGTTTGAGTTTACCAAAATTCGATAGGTTTTTAATCCTTTGGCTTTTGCTTTTTCAGCCGTCTCACCTTCGAATCCGGACTTTATGCTGATTACCGCTCCGCCGTTTCCTGCTGCTGCAATCGAACGAATTAAATGTTCTTTATCCGGTATTGAATCAAAGACTATATCGGCATCGTTTACCCTGTCCTCAAATTTCTCGGACGTGTAGTCAACAAATTCATCTGCTCCGAGTTTTAGGACAAAATCTCTTTTGGAAGTTGAACCTGTCCCAATTACATATGCGCCCAGGCATTTCGCAATTTGAACCGCGTAATGACCGACACCGCCGCCGGCAGCATGAATAAGAACTTTGTCGCCCGATTTTATTTTTGCATAGGTTACTAATCCTTGCCATGCCGTAAGCGCAGCAAGAGTTGCGGCAGCGGCATCTTTAAAAGAAATATTTTGCGGCTTATGAGCTAATTGATCAGCCGCCGCGGCAACATATTCGGCATATGCTTTCCCGCTTCCCGGAAAGTTAACCATTCCGAATACTTCATCACCTTTTTTAAATTCTTTTATATCTTTGCCGGTGTCTTCAACAATTCCGGAAATGTCCCAGCCCAGAATAAATGTATCTTCATCTTTACCCGGATTTAAAATTCTCTGCAAAGATGCTTTGCTTTGTCTAACGGAAGCATCAACCGGATTTATTGATATAGCTTTTACTTTAATTAAAACCTCATCCGGTTTAATTTTCGGAACTTCGATTTCCGATAAATTAAAATTTTCCGCACCTCCGTTTTCTTTTAGAGTATATGCTTTCATTTTAATCTCCTGATTATTTATCTGTCCTGAATTAATCTCTGCAGCATCCAATAAGGGTAAACTCTGGGCGGAGTACTCAGCTCATCAAGTTTGCCAACTTCTTCTACAGTCATTTCCCAATCGGCAGTTTTTAAATTATCGGCAAGCTGTTCTTTGGTTCTTGCGCCGATAATAACCGAAGTAACACCCGGTTTTCTGAGCAGATAATTAAGTGACGCCTGAGCGATTGTTGCGCTATGATTTTTACCGATCTTCTCCAGCGCATCAACAATATCAAATCCTTTTTCCTCATCGAACTGCAGGAATTGATTTTCCGGATCGCTTCGTCTGGCATTTTGAGGTCGGGGTTTTCCTCTTCTGTACTTGCCCGTCAGAAAACCGCCGCCGAGCGGGCTCCACGGCAATATACCCAGATTCTGATCGAGACATAAAGGCACAAGTTCGTTTTCCAGGTCGCGTGCAATCAATGAGTAATATGCCTGAAGAGTTACGAATCGTTCCAGATTTTGCTTATCGGAAATTGCAAGCGCTTTCATAAGCTGCCATCCGGTATGATTTGATGCACCGATATATCTTACTTTTCCGGCTCTTACCAGGTCATCCAAAGCTCTTAGCGTTTCTTCCTGCGGAGTATAAGGATCGAAACTGTGAAGCTGGTAAAGATCAATATAATCAGTTCCCAGTCTTTTTAAACTTGCATTGCAGTTTTCCGTAATATGATGTCGGGATAAGCCTACATCATTCGGTCCTTTTCCCGTTCGGCCTCTTACCTTGGTCGCTAGAATAATATCTTTCCGCCTGTTCCCCAGAGCTTTACCGAGCATCTCTTCAGCAAGACCTTCCGAGTAAACATCCGCCGTATCGAAGAAATTAATACCGCCTTCCAGCGATATATTAACAAGCTGATTTGCATCGTTCTGTTCAAGTTCGCCGATTGTTTTCCAGTAACCCCTTCCTCCGAACGTCATAGCGCCGAAACACAATTCAGACACTTTTATACCGCTGCTTCCAAGAAATCTCATTTTCATTTTTCATCTCCTATATTTAAATAATTAGTAAATCAGTTACGAACGCTTCCACTCTGCCGCATTCTAGCTCAATTATGTTCGCCTTTATGTGCCGGAAATCAGAGGGAAATTATCACCATGTGCAAACACCCGGGCAATATCTTTCCGCTTACCATGTTACTCAACAGTCCGCTGGTAATTAGACAGTAAGGAATAAAATTGATGCCCGTTTCCCGGCATAATGTAATTAAAGACTATTTATTTTTTAAGAAAGTTCCTTTCTGTAATTCATCAAATGCTAGTTTCAGTTCCTCCTGCGTATTCATTACAATCGGACCGTACCATGCAACAGGTTCTTTAAGCGGTCTACCTGAAATTAACAGAAAGCGTATACCTTCTTCGCCTGCCTGAACTGTTACTTCATCGCCGCTGTCGAATAAAATGAGCGACCTGTTGTCGGCTTCAGTCGGCGGTGCGGTATCAAGCCAGCCAACGCTTTCGGTGGGTACAGCCAGCGGTCCGGAAGCGTTACAGAACTTTCCTGTTCCGGCAAAGACATAAGCGAATGCGTTATTCCTGGTATCAATAGGAATTGTTTTTCGCTTACCCGGCGGAACGGAAACATCAATATAGATCGGATCGGCGGCAATCCCATCTACGGGACCTTTCTTTCCCCAGAAACTTCCGCACACAATACGCGCAACGGTACCGTCGTCTTCAGTGACTTCGGGAATTTCGTTTGACTTTATTTCCTGATAACGCGGTGTTGTCATTTTAAGAGCAGAAGGCAGATTTGCCCAGAGCTGAAAGCCGTGCATTCTTCCGCCCTTTTCACCTTTAGGCATCTCCTGATGAATAATCCCGCTGCCGGCAGTCATCCATTGAACATCACCAGAAGATATAACACCTTTATTTCCCATACTATCGCCGTGTTCTACGCTCCCTGCCAGAACATAAGTTATTGTTTCGATGCCGCGATGAGGATGCCAGGGAAATCCGGCAAGATAATCTTCCGGACGCTCATTACGGAAATCGTCAAGAAGAAGAAACGGATCCACTTCGGCCGGATCTCCAAAACCGATAGCGCGGCGGAGACTTACTCCGGCTCCCTCAACCGTGGGCTGTGCTTTTAATATTTTTTTTACGGGTCTTATTGACATAATAGACTCCTATTATTTCGTTTAATGTAAATTTTAATTCCATAAAAAATAAATAATTATTTAAGTCAAACGATATTGTTCCCTTGTCGGTTCCAGCAAATGTCAAATGTAATTCAAGCTGAGAATATAAATTGTATTTTAAATTACGTAAAGTATTTAGATATGCAATATTATTGCCGCAACAACGGTATCTATTTTTATAGCCAGTATAATTTTATTTTCCTTACTCAAATTGACCGCGTAAATGTTTTTGGTTTGAAAAACCGTTGAACATGCCTCTACCTGTCGGTAGACAGGTACCGGTAGGTAGAACGGTTACAAAAAAACTTTTTCCATTTTCATTAATTCGAGGGTTAATGATAAAAATATAAATGTTTCGAACTCTTTTAATGATATATAAAAACAGGCGGTTAACTTGAGTCCCTTATTTACTTGATAAAAATATCTATTTTAAATAGTTTGCCGGTTATAGTTAAGAGCAACCCCATTGATCCGCAGAAACATGGCTCAAATATGTTTTTGATTTTTTTACATTAATTATTTACGGAAGGGTTTATATATGAATAACATTCAAAACTATACAGACAAAGCAATAGAACTTTTGATGAACTATGGTCCGAAACTTATTTTAGCGATAGTTACATTAATAATCGGTCTCTGGCTTATAAAATTATTTGTCAAGGGTCTCGTCAAGACGATGGAGCGAAGTAAAATTGAAGTATCTCTGCACAAGTTTCTAATGAGTATTGTTAGCATTCTTTTAAAGGTAATGCTTGTAATAAGTGTTGCTTCGATGGTCGGGATTCAAATGACTTCGTTTATTGCAATACTGGGTGCTGCCGGTTTGGCAGTCGGTTTGGCATTACAGGGAAGTCTGGCAAATTTTGCAGGCGGAGTATTAATCCTGTTATTTAAGCCTTACAAAATCGGGGATTTTATCGATGCGGCAGGTCATATGGGATCGGTGAGTGAGATTCAAATTTTTAATACAATTTTAAAAACACCGGACAATAAGACAATCGTAATTCCAAACGGAGTATTATCAAATGCCAGTGTTACGAATTTTTCTACCGAATCAAATAGACGCGTCGATATGATTTTCGGTATCGGTTATTCCGACGACATAAAAAAAACAAAAGAAATTCTTAATACATTAATTAAAAATGATAAAAGAATATTGAACGACCCGGAACCCGTGATCGTACTTTCGGAACTAGCAGACAGTTCCGTAAATTTTACAATACGTGTATGGTGCAATAGTGCCGATTACTGGGGAATTTACTTTGAAATGATGGAAAACGTGAAAATGGAATTTGATAAACAGGGAATATCTATTCCGTTCCCCCAACGCGATGTACATGTGTATAATCACGGACAGGCGAATTAAAAAGTTCAAGGTCAAGTTCATGTACGAGTTCAAGTTTAAGTTCAAGCTATATATGAATTTTTATCTCGAGAAGAAAATGGTCCCGGAAGCAACTGGAAAAGCCGCCCAGATTCGGATGTTTCCGGGACTTACTATAAGGTTGTAATGAAAGCCTAAATTAATTTGCGACAAGTCCTGCCCCGCCTACCGAAAGCCCGTTGACTGTTCCGACCTGAGTTAAATCTCCGCGCCCGTTATTTATCCTGAATATGCTTATAGTATTGGTGCCGTGACTGAGCGCGTAGAGGTATTGCGAATTACCGCTGACAGCCATATCAATAGGATTAGAGCCGGTTCCGGTAGATGCCGTATTTCCGCCGTCATTAAATAATATTAATCGTCCGTTAAATCCTATTTTGTAGCCTGAAATGTTACTGGTTCCGGTGTTTGTTGTATAGGCAAACCTTCCGTTCTTTGTAACTGCTACCCAGCAAGGAGCTGTCTGCATGTTATATACCGGTCCTGTAATTGATTTGATTCCCTGTTCACCAACCCTATAAGAAGACATAGCGCCGCCCAATGCATTACCGCCGAACGCATCCGAAACAATTAAATGGCCTCTTCTGTCGAATTCAAAACCGTAAGGTGTATTTCCCGCTGAAGTCTGCGTATGCGGCCCCGCTGCGATACCGTTATAAAGCACCGAATATGTGTCAATAGAATTAGTTGCTTTCTCCGTTACTACCAGTATTCTGCCTTCCGGGTTGAACTCAATTTGAGCAGGCTGGGCCGCACCGCTGCTTAATGGTTTTGTTGATCCCGGGATCTGTGAAATTTTGCCGTTAGAATTAATCTTAAAGCCCGTTATGTTTCCTGATCCGCCGGCGTTTAAAACATCTAATAACCTGCCGTGAACAGTTAAACTAATCGGTTGAGCTCCGCCAGAAGGTTCCCTGTCAATCACTGTAAGGCCGCTTCCGTTAACCGATAAAACTGAAATGTCATTACTGCCGGCGTTAACGGCAAATAATAAATCCCCGTCGAGAACAATTGCGCCTTGTGATCCCAATCCTGCTCCAGTTCCTTTTCCGCCGGTTGAAAACGAACCTGTTAGTGCGAGTGTTCCGTTATATGATCTTTTATACATCATTACTTGATTATCACTTGCGGAGTTCGTCAATGTAAAGACCGCATGCACACTTTCACCATGTTCGAACACTGCGTCAAGATCATTACTCCTTTTGGCTAAGGACTGTACGTTATTATCGCCCGCAGGCCCCGTTATGGAATTTATATCATTTTTTTCACAACCTGTCAGAGCAACAAACATAAAAAGGATAAAGACGGAAAATATTTTGAAATATTTCATACACACTCCAAGTTTAATTATTATTAAAATTGTTCGGATGATAATATCAAATTAAACGGTCACGAAATTATCACGAAAGGCTAAAGAATTTTAACTATTTAAAGCATTACAAGTTATGGATGTAATAACCGTGTAATTTCTGCTTGCTATTCAAAGTAAATTTAAATACATTTTTCGGGTGAATGCTTTTCACCCGATACTTACCTTTCAATTCAAGCATTCATTGTGCAATTCTATCTGTTCATTTATTTATAATTTAATATTAATGTGCTTTGTGTACTCATTGGAAAATTCAATCGGGAAATATATTTCTGATATTTAAGATAATGCTGTTGAGAATTATTTGATTTTGGAAGGATGAATTATGTTTTACATGAAGAACAAACTTGGTTCGTGGCAGGTAGGTAATGATACGGCAAAAGGAAGCGTAGAGTTTAAAATATTCTTTCCAAAGGGCTGGGACCCTCAAATCAAATCGATCCGGGTCTCGGGCGACTTCCAGTCGCAAATCTCTTCAAACCCAGATTGGGATTTTCAATCTGGTTTTGAATTAACGGAAATTGAAATAAATGAAGGATCAATCTGGAGCTATAAAACTTCAGCCGAACTTAATGCCGGTTTTTATCAGTACAAATACTACTTTACTTTTAACGACGGCACAGTAAGAATAATTTCAGACCCATGTTCAAGGTACGGCGGAACCGATAGTCAGAATGCTGCTTTTGTAATAGGAGGAAGCAGGCCGCAGGATAATATTGTCAGTCCGCTGAAAGCCGGAAGGAAACACATTCGTGATCTTAGCATATATGAATTGAATCTCGACGATTTTACCGCCGGATACCGCGGCAAACGTGCACCAATCGACGCGGTTGTCGATAAGCTCGACTACATTAAAAACCTCGGTTTTAACGCAATATTATTTATGCCCTGGACGGCATGGAAGAACCGGGACTTCGACTGGGGATATGAACCTTTCCAATTTTTCGCGGTCGAATACAGGTATGCTAATGACATCGATCATCCTTCCGAAAAAATATCGTGGCTTAAAAAATTAATAAATGAGTGCCACGACCGCGATCTTCACGTGATTATGGACGGTGTATATAATCATGTAAGCAACTATTTTCCTTACAAGCAAATGTATCTCAACACAGCCGACTGCCCGTTTACAGGTGAGTACGGCGGCGCATTTCCCGGGCTTCAGGATTTAAATTTTTATAACGACTGTACCAACCGGTTTATACTTGACGTTTGTATATACTGGATGGACGTTTTTAAAATCGACGGAATTCGCTTCGATAATACTGTCAACTATTATGTTGCGGGAAATCCAAACGGACTGCGTAGAATTCTCAGCGGAATAAAAGACTATCTTGATTCGGCGGGAGAAAATAATTTTTCTTTAACTATTGAGCACCTTCGCGAAGATGCCGCCTGGCAGGTAAATAATTCACAAGCTAACAGTTATTGGGATAACGATCTTTACGGCTGTACATTCGATTACTTATGGCGGAACACCATAGATTCAAAACTATTAAATTCATTAAACAACCAAAGATTTTTAGAATCTCGAGATAAAACACCAACAGCATATTTATCCAACCATGATCATTCGCAGATTATCTGGCGGACGGGTGCGAATAATAATTCAGGTTTCAATAAATGGTATAAAATCCAGCCTTATTTATTTTTATTATACACTTGTACGGCAGTCCCTCTTTCTTATAACGGTGCCGAGTTCGGTGAATGTTACTGGCTTCCCGAAAGCGATAACGGAACCGGCAGAAGAGTAGCTCCGAGACCGCTGCGCTGGAAATTCACAACCGATAAGATCGGGATCTCACTTTTAAGTTTATATAAACAACTTAATGAAATACGAAACCAATATGCCGGCTTAAGATCCGTAAATTTTTACCCACAGCAGTGGGATGAATGGCAAAAGGAATTTAACCCGCAGGGATACGGTGTTGATGAAGCAAGGCAAATCGTAATTTATCACAGATGGGGTAATGATGAAAATGGAGTACTTCAAAAATTTATTATAGTCCTGAATTTCTCGGATCAGCCGCAGGAGATCTCTGTTCCGTTGCCCGAAAACGGAGTATGGACGGATCTTCTGAGCGACAATAATTGGAAACCTGAAGTAAGCAACTGGAATTTATGTTTTAAGATTGAAAGCAACTGGGGACATATATTCTTCCGATAATATTAACTATCAGACAACTTAATCGGGGATTAAAAGTGAAGCATACCAATTTATACTCTGTAATATTTTCCTTAATTTTTATAATAACCGTAAAAGCGCAATTTAATTATCTGCCTGCCCCCGTTGGAAATCATCAAATTGTAAAGCATAGTCAATTTTCACTTTCTTATAACGAGGAAAATGAACAGGCGGACTGGGTTGCTTATGAACTTACGGTAAGAGAAACGGAAATAAAAAGAAAACGATGTGACTGCTTTAAACAAGATGATTCGGTTGTCACCGGCAGTGCTAAGCCTTCAGATTATATTTCAACAGGATTTGATAAAGGCCATCTTTCACCCGCGGCAGATAATAATATTTCGGATTCCGCAAATGCCGAATCATTTCTGATGTCAAACATAAGTCCGCAGCTTCCGGGATTTAACAGGGGAATATGGAGCGATCTTGAGGACTGGGTAAGGCTTCAGGCTTTAACCTATAACAGAATTTATGTGGTCTCCGGTCCGGTTTTTATAAACGATCTAGGAAAATTAGGAAGCGACAGTGTTGCTATACCTGGTTATTTCTATAAAGTTCTTCTCCGGTTCGACGGAAATAAAGCCAAAACAATTGCATTTCTTATACCGCAAATCGGTGCAACCGGAAAAATTAACGATTATATTGTTACCGTGAATACCATTGAGACTCTTACCGGAATCGACTTTTTCCCGGCTCTCGATAACTCCGAAGAAAATAAGATAGAATCTCAATTTGAACCAAACAAATGGGGATTTTAGCAGGCCCTCATGCCGGCCGTAAAAATATTTTCACCGATCGGAATCCGATGCTCATAATTGAACTGCAAGTCTATTATGCCGGACAAACCGGAGACTAGATATTATAAATCCCATAGACATAAAACAGTGTCTACTCCCTTTCATTTTATATGGTGCCGACTTCTTAATAACGCTTCCGGATGAAACACTAATTTCAGTCACTCACCATTTACGAATTGATATAACACCGGTAAGAATATTTTGTGTTTTACTCAGGCGTCATGCGGTAAAATCACTGATGAACAGGTTCAAAACTTTTTAGCGCTTCTTCCATCGAACCATAGTTTTCAAATATCTGGTTCAGTCTGGTTATGCTTAATACACCCTTTACCTTATGTCCGGAATTTACCAGCTTTAGCTCTCCGCCGCCGTTCTTAACAGTTGTGTAACCTCCCACTAGTATGCCTATTCCGTTACTGTTGATGAATTTTATATCGGACATATCAACTATAATATTTTTTTTGTCCTGTTTGAGCAGATTCAGCAAGGTTTCTTTAAATTCGGCAGCAAAAGGTCCGCCTTCTATTTTTCCTTTTAATTCGACTATTGCTGCGTTATACTTTTCATGAACTTTGGTATTCATATATTTCCTCCTTTATAAATTAAATAATTAGCTAAGCATGATTGATGAATTATTAATCCATCGATAAATACTTCCTTAACGTAAATTTCATCCTATGCAGAGTATAGCAAGATTATATCTACGACCGGTTTTTCAGAGTTATTACAATCAGAATTTGAAATCGGCAAGTTTTAAATTGTGCTTCATTCCAAACTAAAGACGGTTAAACGGCGAAAAGCATTTGAGAAGATATTACGAAATAATAAATCAAGATACTACTTCTTTTTATAATTTAATTATAAACCGTAGATATTCTTATTTAAATAGATTAACCACAAATGTTGAATTTCTCAACAATTTTACTTTTTAAAACATCGCCTCAAACTTAAGGGCCTCATTTTTAGAAGAATGTGGTTGAGAAGGCATTAAATTTATGAGCGGAATAATCATTTTTATAAAAATTTCGCATTCTAAGCATAAAATTATTTTATAATTATTCGATAATTAACTACAAACCATACAAGTTTAAAGGGAAGTCGAATGATTAAAATCGTACAAACTATATTTTTATTTCTGATCTTTAGTTTCTTATTTATAGATTCGGCTTTTTCGCAGCAGGAAGCTTATCTTGCATTTGCCGAAGTTATGCCTCAACCTGTAGGCGGAATTACATCAATCTACAAGCATATAGTTTATCCCGAAACAGCTAGAGAAGCTCACCTAGAAGGAAAAGTTTACCTGCTGGTTTATATTAGTGAAGAAGGCAAGGTTGATAATGTTACAATTATCAAAGGACTGGGTCTCGGATGCGACAAAGCAGCCGTTGATGCAGTAAAGAGCGAGAACTTTACCCCTGGTGAACACAACGGTAAAAAGGTAAAGGTGAAGCTTGCGATACCCATTTCTTTTCAGCTGGATCATTAATTTATTCATAGAATCTTTCAAGTAACCATAATTAGTTACAACTCAAGTTGATCGGCTAAATGCAGAATAATATCGGACCTACATTTTAGCGCCAAGCTTAAAAAGCAAGGCGCTGAGTTATTTTTTAGCGAGATTTTTGTAATTACATTCATATTCTTTTCTTTATCTGCGTGCTAACTTTTTTCTTGCTTAAGGTTGTCGTTTTATATAGCTTCTTACAAAACATTTCCGGGACCCTGATAAATTACCTCATAAGTAATGTGCAACTAATATTGTCTGAAATTCTTCCTTATAATAAATAAATAGCGGACAAAAACTAGTACTCTTAAAGTAGTAGCAATTTTATTTGGTTATAATAAATAAAACCTTCTTTTAAAAAATGAAAACACAATTAAAAGATAAAATTATAATTTGGCTGCTCGAAGGAGATAGTTCAATAAAATATCAAACCTACAGAGATCTTTTGGGATTAGAAAGGATTGATTTAAAAAATAATATTTCAAAGGAAGGATGGGGATTGAGATTATTGTCATTTAGAAATGAGAACGGCCATTGGGGAAAGGGATTTTACCAGCCGAAGTGGACATCTTCACATTATACTTTATTGGATTTAAAAAATTTTAACATTGATCCTTCAATTAAAGAGATAAAAGATACCGTCTCTCTAATTATTAAATACAACAAATCCGAAGACGGCGGCGTCAACCCTTCAGGTACAATTAAAAACAGCGATGTTTGCATAAACGGCATGTTCTTAAATTACGCCGCATATTTTAACACGAATAGTGATGAATTAAAATCGGTTGTCGATTTTATACTTTCCCAACGAATGAATGACGGCGGATTTAATTGTCATTCCAATAGAAAAGGTGCAGAGCACAGTTCACTGCACACTACATTATCCGTGATTGAAGGTATTTCGGAATATGCTAAGAACGGTTATAAATACCGCATAAGGGAATTAAAAAATGCCGAATCGGAATCCAGGGAATTTTTGCTTCGACATAGACTGTTTAAATCACACCGGACCGGTAATATTATTAAAAATCAATTTATACGTTTTTCTTTTCCCTCAAGATGGTATTATGATATCCTCCGCTCGATGGATTATTTTAGAATCGCTAAAGTTAAATATGACGAAAGAATGCATGATGCAATTACTATAATTCTAAAGAAAAGAGATAAAGACGGCAAATGGAAACTTCAAGCTAATCACAAAGGCAGAATGCATTTTGAAATGGAAACGGTAGGCGAGCAAAGCCGCTGGAATACATTGAGAGCTCTAAGAATTTTAAAGTTTTACGGAATAAATGATTAAGATATCTATTCCTCTGACCATACACCGACGCATCCATACTAAAATAGGGTTTATAATTTTAAAAAGACTAATTTATTAAAACAGGTGTTTCAATGGTTGAAAGATATGTTATCACTTCGGATAGACTAGGTTTAAGGATGTGGCACTCCGAAGATATCCGTCCTTTTATTGAAATGAACAGAGATCCTGAAGTAATGAGGTACTTTCCCAATGTTCTTACCGGAGTAGAATCGGAAAATTTTTTCGAACGAATAAAAAAACACTTTTTAGAATACGGATACCGTCTGTATGCGGTAGATGAAATTATTAAACAAAACTTTTTGGGATTCATAGGATTTCAATGGGCTTCTTTTAAATCGGAATTTACTCCTTGTATTGAAATAGGATGGAGAATTCTGCGAAAATATTGGAACAAAGGATACGCAACCGAAGGTGCCGGAGCTTGCATTAATTACGGTTTTAAAGTTTTACGGTTTGATGAAATTTTTTCTTTTACCGCTGAAGTAAACATCCGTTCAATTAGGGTAATGCAAAAAATTGGCCTTAAGTATAGGAAGGACTTCGGGCACCCGGCATTGAACCCGTCCCACGAATTATTTAACCATGTATTATTTTCGCAAAGACATAATAAAGTCAATCAGAATTCTTAGCTGTTACATTATTAAATTAATTTTATCGATGAAAATTTGAAAGGAAGTTAAAATGGAATACCGTAGATTAGGGAATTCCGGACTTATAGTGAGTACACTTTCCCTCGGCTCAATGCAGTTCGGAAAAGGAATGAACATGGGAAGTCTGGATCAAAATGCGACAACTGAAATGATCAAATTCGCAATCGACAAAGGGATTAATTTTATTGATACGGCAGATGTTTACAGTCGCGGCGAAAGCGAAACATTAATCGGAAATCTTTTAAAGGGAATTCGGCATGAAATTGTATTAGCTACTAAAGTTAGATTACCCATGAGCGATACAAATTTCAATCACAGCGGCGCAACCCGCGTTAATATCAGACGCGAAATTGAAGCGAGTCTGCGTCGTCTGCAGACGGACTTCGTAGATCTATATCAGGTTCACGGGTGGGACAATAATACACCGATTGAAGAAACTTTGCGAACACTCGATGATCTTGTTCACGAAGGTAAAGTGCGGTATATCGGACTTAGTAATTATTATGCATGGCAAGCCGCTTTAGCATTGGGAATACAGCGGGAGCAGCATCTTGAAAATTTTGTGACCGCACAGATGTATTACAGTCTTGTAGGCAGGGGTCTTGAGCATGAATGGACGGCATTATCCGAATATTCCGGATTGGGAATTCTTGTTTGGAGTCCGCTTGCCGGCGGTTACCTTACGGGTAAATACGACCCCAATCGAAAAGCACCGGAAAGAACTCGATTCGCCGAAGCAGGCCGTTTTGTTCCGATTGAAGAACAACGCGGACTACAGATTGTGGATGTTCTAAAAAAAGTTGCCGAACGCTACGGTGCAAGTCCTGCCAGAACCGCGATCGCATGGACATTATCAAGAGCCGGGGTATGCAGTGTTATTATAGCCGGCCGGACAATAGACCATCTTAAAGACAATGTAAAAGCTGTGGATCTAAAACTGAAAGATGAAGATATCGCAGAACTCGACCGGGTTTCGGATCCGGGTGTGCCCTATCCGAAATGGATGGTACTTCAACTTAATGAAGCCGAAGATCCGAGACCGAAGGTGCTCGATCCGGAAAAATTTGCATCCGGAGATACGTGGCCGGATCTTCGCGGCAGAAAAAAATAATTTATCTCATTCATTTTTAATCAATGAATTATCCGGGTCATTATAAATCCCTCTGTGTGCCTTATGTCACCGTAATACATTTAATTAATAATTGTTAAATAATTTATCGACATTTATAAAAGGTTTTATTTATCTTAACATAAATTCCAGTCTAGAAGATTAAATACTAAATATGTTTGTAATATTTGCGGATGATCTTGAATTTAAATTCATAAAATTCGGTAAATGGTTTCATTATCCAAATCTGAAGATAAAAGGGTTTAACATTTCAATTAATAAATACAAGAGCCTTTATGAATGAGCCTATTAAAATGACTATCATACTTCCTCATATACCCGACATTGAAGTTGTCGCGATAAAAGGATTAGAGCATCTTGCCTCGCATCTCGGTATTTCGGAAGAAGAAAAAATTGCCGAAGCAAGAATACTTGTGGCAGAAGCAATAATTAATGCGCTGGAACATGCAGGGGATACCAATCCCGATGATGTAAGAGTGGAATTTACAATGACAAAAGAGAAACTGGTTATTTTTGTCGAAGACCACGGGAAGGGTTTTGAACCGCAAAACGTATCCGACCCGAATATCTTAACTAAAATAGATTCTCCTAACAAACGGGGATGGGGATTAAAACTAATGAAGTCAATGTCGGATGATTTTCTAATTGAATCGGGTCCGACCGGTACAAAAATAACAATGATTAAAAATTTAATCTAATTGCAGGGAGAGCTAAATGAACAACGAGTTTTATATTGATTCAAAACTGGAAAACAATAAATTAATCATTACCGCGCACGGTTATATAAACAACCACGGCGGGGAAATAATTTCCGGGGAAGCTTTTAAACATATAGAAAAGGGAACAAAGACGGTTATTTTAGATCTGAAAGATTCGAAAGTAGTTAATTCCATTGGTATATCTTTATTAATTGAAATTATCGAAAAACTTAATCACATTAACGGCAAACTTGTTTTTATAAATCTTGATCCTACTATCGAAAAGACATTTACGATAATGGGACTGTTTCAATTTGCGGTTAAAGCCCAATCACTGGAAGAAGCGGTTAAATGAATTTATGCTAAAAACATTTTCCGATAATTTAAAAAGTTACGCTTGATATGTTAAATATTAAATAGAATTAGTTACTATTTCCGGTAATAGAACAGGAATAAACTTCCGGTTAAAATTAAATATCAAAAGCGGATTTTGATAAAGTAATTACTTCAGGTATTAACGTTCTCCTATTTAACAACATTTAATTTGGCGATCAATGACCGAAAATAATTTCCTTGATCGATTTAAAATCCATTTAAATTCCTTTCAGGAAGGGTTCGATATTCTGGCCGAATCGAACACACTTGAAGAACTTGCCGAACAATTATGTCATATTATCCGCGGAAATTTGTTTGTTAAGGGCGCTTGCATTTACTATAAATTAAGTAAATTAAGCTCATGGAGAGAATTGCACAATCTCAGACCGCAAAATCATTTCGACATTAACGGCCTAAATACTTTTAATGATTCCCTAAGTGTAATAGATAATTTCCCGATAACCGGAAATATTCTAATTACACTCCCCATGATTGACCAATCTAATTTCGCCTTAATCCTCGATAAAAAACTTTCGGACGAGCCGTTCGATAACCTGGACAAACTGACGCTGCAGCTGTTCTCCCAATTATTAAACAACGCATATCAGTCTTTTAAAAACAGGAAAAAAGAAAAACAATTAATCTTTACTCTGAACCATAAAGTGCTTCAGCTTAACAGCTTAATTGACACCGGCATTGAAATAACAAAGATTAATCAAAATATTTCCCTTTATGAACTTGCTCTGGAAAGAGCGGCGGCACTTACTAATGCTTCTAAAGCTCTTCTATTCGTGAACGACGGAAACGGCAGTACAGAGAAGTATTATTTTCCGGGGGAGTTCGATATAAGCGAAGGCGAAAGCAACGAATTCAGGATTGAAAGCAATCTTAAATTTCAAGATACCGCTTATCATTTTCTGCTCATGAATAAAGAAAGCCGCGAGGGTTGCATCCCTTTCGAAGAAACCGACAGCCTGCTACTGGATGCTTTCGGCAGACAGGTACTGGGTGCAATCGAAAACCGTTTTCTTCAACAGGAGGAATTGGAAAAACAGAAGATAGAACAGGAACTGTCCGTCGCAGGTTCTATTCAAAGAAAAATAATACCGGATAAACTTCCCGATATTGAAGATTACGATATTGCCGGCGTCAACGTCCCTTCAAAAGAAGTCGGAGGAGATTATTACGACTGTAAAAGGCTAAACGACGGACGATATGCATTAATTATAGCCGATGTTTCCGGAAAAGGCGTACCCGCGGCACTTCTTGTCAGCAGTTTAAATGCATCTCTCAATGCTTATTTTGAGAGTAAATTGGACCTTGCGGAAATTGCCTTCCGGACGAACAAACTTATATTTAATGCGACTCCACCCGATAAATACATAACATCATTTCTTGCTATACTCACTCCTCAAACCGGCAATCTCGAAGTGGTTAATGCCGGACACAACCCGATCTATTTAATAAATCAGGATAATGAAATAAAAGAATTATCAAAAGGCGGATTATCTTTCGGCATGTTTGACATGGAAATACCTTATGAAAGCGAGAATATTATCATGAAGCCGGGAGAGCGGCTGCTGCTGTATACCGACGGTATTCCAGAAGCGATGAATGAGAACGAAGAAGAATATTCGGATCTGTCTTTAATAGATTTTTTCAAAGAGAGAAATCTTCAAAATGCAAAATCATTCATAAATGAGTTAATGGTCGATATCAGAAGACATACCGGCAGCACACCCCAAAGTGATGATATTACGGCTTTGTGTTTGATAAGGAAATAGATTCGTTAAATAAGTCGATCTTTTATAAAAGCAGGATGGTTTCCGGCATACAGCTTTTAACCCGGTAGCGGCGCTGTCTTCACCGCAATTTAATCGATCTAAAACTGCAGATAATTTATATAACTTTGAATAAAAACAACATCGAAGTCAAAATTATAAAGCAAAAGAAATTTTATTAAGGAGTAAAAGTTGAATAGTTCCAAAAATTTAATTTCGACTTATTTTTTAATGTTAATCATATCAATTATTATTCCTTGGCTACTCAATCGCTCAAACCCTAAATACAAAGCACATCTCTATTGCTCAAGGTTTATCCGACAGCCGTATTACTTGCATCTTTCAAGACTCATACGGATTCTTATGGTTTTCCACTTTTAACGGATTGGACAGGTATGACGGTTATGACTTCAAAGTTTACAAGCATGAACCAGGCGACTCAAAATCTATTGGCGCCAATAGAACAATCTTTATTACGGAAGACAAAGATCATAACATCTGGATAGCTCAATGGAACGGAATATCCCGATTTGACCGTAAAACGGAAACCTTTAAGAATTACAATTTAAATCAATTTGCAGGCAATTTTATTTCTACTACTCCGAAAGTGACAGATATTTATTGCGATTCTCATAATAATATTTGGGCCGGAGAAGTGAGCAACCGTATGTCGGGAGGAACTCTTAAATACGACAGAAAATCCGATAGGTTCTATTCGATTAATTTCGATTCATCTAACTCCGGCAGCGATAATCGCGGACCTAATGCGGTTCAGGGTATATGCGAATATAGGGGGAAAATATGGGCATTAAGCTGGAATCACGGATTATGCTATTATGATCCTGATAAAAATTTATTTGAAGCCCGGAATTTCCTTTCCTCTGACAAGCCGGTTCATTTAACAAATTTTAAAGTACCCGGAAATAGGATGTACCCTGACCGCAACGGGTATCTTTGGATAGTGACCGTCTCGGGAATATATAAATACAATTCCGAGAGTAATCGTATGTCAGTGGTTAATAAATTTAGCAAAACGGTGAACAGCGCTCCCCTGCTGGGGATAGCCGAAGATAAAAACGGTAATCTCTGGACCGGATACGCATCTGCCGGTTTATTTAAATTCGACGGGATATCAAATAATTTTAAATCGATAAACTACAACGGTCTGCCCTCTAGTACCGACGACGAAACAACCGGTATCTCGTCGCTGTGTTTCGATAATTCAGGGGTTATGTGGATCGGTACAATGGGACAGGGAATCTTTAAGTATGATCCGACCGGAGAACCTTTTACTAATTTTAATTATGATCGTCAGAATAAAAACAGCCTTAGCGGCGATCATGTTTCTGCAATATATCAGTCAAGAATTAACAAGGATTTAATTTATGTCGGTACACAGGGCGCGGGAATTGATAAATTTTATCCGGCTCAAAATAAATTCGATAGGATTAATTTCAAATCCGGAAAAGACAATACCGGCATCTCCGTAAACTCGTTTTCAGAAAGCAAAAACGGCTCTCTTTACATCGGCACGGAGGGTTCGGGCCTTTTTAAATACACCGCAGGCGGAGAATTAAAATTAGTTGAACAAAATAATCCGGCTTCCACGCAGAGCCTGTCAAGTAATTTTATTAACGTACTTGAGCAAGATCCGAAAGGACAGATCTGGATCGGAACAAATTTTGGGCTGGATGTTTACAATCCCGCTACAAATAAAATCGACAGAATTTCCGATCACCTTACAAGAGAATATCCTCCCGAATTAATGAATCTTATACGTTCAAAAGAAAATACCGTTAACGTTGTTCAATCGATCTTAAAAGTCGGGAATAATCAGAACAGGACAAAGGAATTGTCAATCGCCGAACCGGGAAATTATTTATGTGTTTCCGTCGGGGAGGGAGGTTTACTTTTTTCACTTCCGAATAATTCCGACTTCGGCTGGATTGAGAATGAAAAAGGCGACACCGTTTGGTCTGCTGAAAGCTCTTACAGTACTTATTATCTGGGAGGCTCAATCAAGAATGTTATATCCGCGGACATCGTCAAACTTCTTCCTGGCAAATATAAACTAAGATACGTAACGGATGACAGTCACGCTTACGGACAGTGGAATGCCACGCCGCCGGCAGATTCGACACTCTGGGGCATTGAAGTCCTAAAACTTAACGGATCGGAATTGCATACTGCCGAAAGCATTTTAAGCCGGTTAAAGGATCAGCCGCTGACCAGCGGGTGGAATATTCAATCAATTCACATCGACTTTAACGGAATTGTCTGGATCGGGACGAACAATAACGGATTGACCGAGTATAATCCGGGAACGGAAAAAACAAAATATTTCAAATCCGATCCGAAAAATCACGCCTCGCTGAGCAGTAATTCTATAAGGGACATTTACCAGGACGACAACGGAATACTTTGGCTGGCCACTCAAATGGGATTGGACAAATTTGATCCGGTTAAAGAAACCTTTACCACTTACACCGAACGCGACGGGCTGGCTACGAATAACCTAACTTCCGTACTAGGGGATGGATCGGGAAACCTTTGGATCTCAACATTGAACGGCATATCAAGAATGACAATTGACAAGTCAGCCGGCAAGGTATCTTTTGTTAATTTCGATACTCGTGACGGTTTAGGCGGCACAACATTTCATTATCCCCGGGCTGCCGTAAAAGGAAGCGACGGGAAAATTTATTTCGGCTGCGATCAGGGTCTCACCGGATTTTCTCCCGGCAGTTTCAACAACAGTCCTCCCATTGTTCAAATAACCGATATAAAATTATCCAATGTCTCGGTCACTTCAATGGGAAAAGACGATCCTTTGAATGCACCTGTAATGAGTACAAAGGAAGTTACCTTAAATAGTTCACAGAATAATATTTCGTTTGAATTTGCCGCTCTGCATTACTCCCAGCCTGAAAAAAACGAATATTCTCATATCCTCGAAGGGTATGATAAGACATGGAACCACGATAACAGGCGTTTCGCTTCCTACACTAACCTCGATCCCGGAAAATACGTCTTTAAGGTAAGAGCATCAAACAGCGACGGTGTCTGGAATAACAAAGGCGCATCGATAACCATATTAATTCTGCCGCCGTGGTGGAAAACCGGGTGGGCATACGCCGGCTATATTCTTCTTTTTGCCGGCTTGATTTTTTCGATAGACCGCTTCCAAAGAAAACGTCTTCTTACAAAAGAAAGAGCACGGCAGAAAATAAACGAAATGGAACTGCGCGCAAAAGCGGCCGAGGCCGAAAGCCGGGCTCTCGAGCTGGAAAATAAAAGGAAGACTAAAGAACTTGAAGAAGCAAGACAGCTTCAGCTTTCAATGCTGCCTAAAAAAATTCCGAATCTTCCACATCTCGATATAGCCGTTTACATGAAAACGGCGACCGAAGTAGGCGGGGATTATTATGATTTCCATCTTCATACCGACGGCACTCTGACGGTTATACTTGGTGATGCCACCGGGCACGGAATGCAATCCGGCATGATGGTATCCATCATGAAGTCTCTTTTTATGTCGGACAGAACAAATAAAGAACTCAAACAGTTTTTTGAAAACGCAGGCGCGGCAATAAAAGATATGCACCTGGGCAGATTAATGATGGCATTAAACTGCGTGCAGATAAGCAACGGGAAAATAATAACAGCAAATGCCGGAATGCCGCCTCTTGTTATTTACAGGGATCGTTCACAAACCGTTGAAGAAGTTCAATTGAACAATATGCCGCTCGGAGCAATGAAAGGGCTCAGCTATAAAACTAAAGAACTTGAAATTGAAAAAGGAGATACCCTGCTCATGATGAGCGACGGTTTTGCCGAATTAAAGAACGCTAACGAAGAACAGTACGGTTACAGAAGAGCAAGAAGCAGCTTTGAAGAATCAGCTAGAAAAGAGCCTGAAGAAATAGTTACACATTTAAAAAATATCGGAATCAACTGGACAAATAAAAAAGAACCCGAAGATGACGTAACCTTTGTAGTTATCAAAGTAAAATAGTCTGGTATATTTAACATAACTCATTAGATAACAATAACTATGATGCGGTTTTAATACAGATATTATTATACCCTTGTCATTTTAATAATATAAATCCCCGCAGATCATATTGTCCTTGCATTTCCACTAAAAAATAAATAGATTTTTACCGCGAGTGCAACAAGTTTCACAAATTCATTCGTTTGCAGGGGCATTCAGAAATACAAATCCCATATTTCCAAATAATAGAATCATAAATAAATAGACCTTTTATTATTTCCCCAACTATTTCGAAAGCAGAAATATCAGTACAGCTTTTTTAACGGAGGAGAGAAATAATTAATTGAGCATTGTTCATAATTTAAATATTTGAGGAGGACTATATGAAATCCATTTCCAGGCGTTCCTTTCTCAAAACCGGTGCAACAGCAGCTATAGCAGCCGCGGCTCTTCCGATGTTATCCGGAGGCTGGACGGAATTTCCGAGGACAGAAATTCCCGGATATTTCGAAACCGAATTCGACATAACTGACAATCTTTGCCGGAATATTTTAGCCAAAGCTCTGTCGAAAGGCGGAGACTTTGCCGATCTGTATTTTGAGCATACAATCAGCAACTGGGTAATATTGGAGGACGGCAAAGTTAATCGCGCATATAGTGATATAGCGCTGGGTGTGGGAATAAGAACAGTTAAGGGCGATCAGGTCGGTTACGGTTTTACACAGGAGCTAACCGAAAAATCGATGACTGCAGCTGCATCTACTGCTGCTACTATTGCCGATGCAAACGCAAAGAAAGTCGCAGGAAAATTTGTTCAGCCTGCGCTAGAAAATTATTACCGGCTAGAGAAGTTACTTACTTCAGTTCCGTTAGAATCTAAACTTCCTTTGGTTCAATCTGTAAACGACAAATGTTTCAAGCTCTCTTCCTTAGTCGTCAAAGTTAATGCAGGTTTTCATGATCAGCAAAAACGCATTCTCATTGTTACAAGTGACGGTATAAAGGCAGAGGATTTGATACCCCGAAATTATCTTTACGCGTCGGTGGTAGCCGAAAAGGGCGGAAGGCGTGAAAGGGCCGGATGGAATCTCGGAGGAAGATGGAATTTTTCTTATTATACTCCCGGAATAGTTGACGAGGTTGCTAAAACCGCCGTAGATCGTTCCGTGATACTTTTTGATGCTGTTCAACCTCCGGCTGGAGAAATACCGGTTGTGCTTGGCCCGGGATTAACCGGTATTCTCTTGCATGAAGCTATCGGCCACGGAATGGAAGCTGACTTCAACAGAAAAAAAACTTCTACTTATTGTAATATGCTCGGCAAAAAAGTTGCTGAACCTTTCGTAACAATAATTGATGACGGTACCGTTCCAAACCTTACCGGATCACTCAACATTGACGACGAAGGAACGCCTTCTCAAAAAACAATACTAGTAGAAAACGGAATACTTTCAAGCTACATGCATGATAAAATCTCCGCACTGTATTATAATGTCGAACCTACTGGCAACGGGCGACGGGAAAGTTATCAGCATTATATTCAGCCACGTATGCGGAATACTTATATGCTGGCCGGAGAATCGACGCCTGAGGATGTTATAAGAAGTGTTGATAAAGGAATATTCGTTCAGGATGTCAGCAACGGTCAGGTCAAAATCGGTGAGGGCGATTTTGCCTTCTATGTATCCCAGGGAAGAATGATAGAAAACGGGAAATTAACCGCTCCTATAAAGGATATCAATATAATGGGCAACGGACCAAAAATGCTGCGAAACGTTACCATGGTGGCCAACGATCTGCAGATGTACAAAGGCGGCGGCGGAGCATGCGGTAAAGGCGGTCAGTCGGTCCCGGTCGGCTTCGGTCTACCGACTACTCTCGTAAAATCTTTGACCGTCGGCGGAATAAAAGCATAAGGAATACTAAAAATGAATAAAGAAATGTACGATCTGGCTGATTGGTCTATTAAGGCCGCACAATCCGCAGGAGCTGATCTTAGCCGTGTAGGTATAAATAAAGAACGGTTCGTCGAAATCAGTTACCGCGAGCGCAAACCCGAAAATATTAAGGAAGCTTCCAGTAGAAATCTAAATATTGAAATATTTGTAAACGGACGCTATTCAAGTCAAAGTACTTCGGATCTTCGAATAGAAGCTTTAAAAGAGTTCATTTACAATTCGGTAAAAGTAACAAAACTTCTTGCGGAAGACCCATACAGATCTCTTCCCGATCCTAAATATTATGAGGGAAGAGCTAAAAAAGATTTGAAAATAATTGATGAATCATACGATAAGCTGACACCCGAAAAAAGACACAGCCTTGTTAAAACTATTGAAGACTCCTGTCTAAGTGAAGGCGGAGAAAAGACAATTTCGGTTACTGCAACAGAATATGACAGTCACGGCGAATCAGTATTACTATCAAGTAACGGTTTTAGCGGCTACAGAGAGTCTACTGTATTTTGGGCAGGCGCAAGTATGACGGCTAAGGACGATGGAGACAGGCGGCCCGCAGGTTATAATTATGTAGGCGCTGTTACAAAAGAATCGATCCCGGCGGCGGAAGAAATAGGTAAAACCGCTGCCAGGCGAACACTTGATTTACTCGGTGCAAAGAAAATAAAAACAGAGACCCTTCCTATTATTGTTGAAAACAGGAACGCTCCGCAATTGATTTGGGGTCTATTGTCTGCAATGTTCGGAAGGAATATTCAGCAGAAACAATCTTTCCTGGCAGATAAAAAGGGACTGAAAATTGCAAGCGAATATTTAACCGTTATTGATGATCCTTTAATGATCGGCGGAATGGACAGCAGACTTTACGACGGTGACGGATTCGCCACTCATAAAAGGACGATGATTGACTCGGGTGTACTTAAAGAATTTTATCTTGATTGGTATTACAGCAGGAAATTGGGCTGGGATCCTACAACCGGCAGTTCATCAAATATAATTATTCCTCCCGGAAAGCGATCGGTTAATGATATTTTGAAAGACCTGGGAAAATGTATTTTGGTAACCGGCTTTATAGGTGGCAATTCCAACTCAACTACCGGAGATTCGTCTATCGGAATATTCGGTCAGCTTTTTGAGAACGGTGAACCTGTTCAGGCAGTTGCCGAAATGAACATTGCCGATAACCATCTTAAATTCTGGCATAAATTAGCAGAAGTCGCAAATGACCCATGGATCTATTCTTCCCAGCAGACTCCGAGCCTGGTTTTCACCGATGTTGTTGTTTCGGGAGTTTAAATAACCAATATGATCTCTTTTTTTAAAATAGGGGCGAAAAGCCCCTTTTATTTTTTAACTAATAAATCGAATTCTCATTCGTTGATAGTTATTGCCGCAAATAGTAATTTTTTAATTCGGTAATGATGACCAGCTGCTTAGTTTTACATCAGCATGAAATCTTCATACCGGATTTATTGTATTCATGTAAAAAATTATTTTGCCAATTTCGGATTATCTGGCTAAATTACTAAAGTTGACCGCTTGTTTTTATAAATCATTAAAACAGTTCGATAACCGGCGACTTACGTCGCCGGTTAATGGAAAGAAATACAGCTTTGAATAACGGCCTATAATTTATATTAATCATAAAATTCAAGAGTAAATAGTCCCTCTTATTATTTATAAATTTAACTGCTTTTACAAACATAAATTAGGGGATCCAAATGAAATTGATTTCTGCTTTTTGCACTGCATTAATATTTATACTGATTACCTCCGGCTGTTCAAATTATTCATCTGTTTCGGATAGTAATAAAAAAGAGAACACCGGAAATATTTCTTTCAAAATGGACAAAGCTTCTGCACCGCAGGGCGTGATAAGGATTTTGGCTTATTTAAGTCGCACTGATTCAGATACTCTAACCTCGGATTTGAATCTTAAAACGGGTTCAAACGCCGATATATCTTTTCAAAAAGTACCAGTCGGGATGTGGCATTTAAGTGTAAAAGCAGTGGATGAAGATAGTATTGTTATTTATACCGGTGAAACAAACGTACAAGTTAATGCAGGCATTATTACAAATGCCAGCCTGTCTTTGGTTCCGACTAACTTGGGAACCGGCGGCGTAAATATTTTAGTTAACTGGGGTAGGAATTATAAACATTGGGTTGATTATAAAAATAATCCGATCTTAAGCGTTAAGGACGTACCTAATTTTACTTTGGCCGTCAGTCAGGCTCAGATTATGTTTGATGACGGAACATATAAGATGTGGTTTATGAATTTATATAACAACGGACGAGGAGATATCGGTTATGCCGAGTCACTAGACGGTTTATCCTGGCATGTAAATGCGGATGGACCCGTTCTTAAAGCCGGTGAGAGCGGCTCCTGGGATGATAATTCGGTAGGTATGGGATATGTTTTTAAAGATAAAGATTATTATAGATTTTATTATGCCGGCACACGCGAACCGCATACCGGCAAAAGGCAAATAGGTCTTGCAGTTTCGAAAAACGGAATAGACTGGCAAAAATATCCCGAACCTGTTCTTAAAGCAGACGAAGCTCAACATTATATAGGCGCACATGCCGTTATTAAAATCGGTACTACTTATTATATGTACTACGAAGCAAGTCCAGGGAAAGGTTATAAATTTAAAATTTATCTGGCGACATCAACCGACGGAGTTCACTGGAGCAGATACGGCAATGATCCTGTTTTGGCTCCGGAACAACCATGGGAAGGAAATAATATCAGGTATCCCACCATAACCAGGCACAATAACAGCTATAGAATGACATATGGTAATAATAAACAGAATGCATTCGGAGTAGCATACTCGGACGACGGCATCCACTGGACTAAAGATTCGAATAATCCTGTTTTCCGGTTGGAAGATGTTTCCGGAAATTGGTGCCGTCAGATAAGCTATCCGTTTTCGGTAAAAGTTGAAAATGATTACAGAATTTATTATTCAGCACTGGACGCCAATAATGTCTTTCATTTAAGTGTGGCTATAGAAAAATAATTATTTAATGCTTAATTGTTTAAATGCTGTTCGAGAAATAAGACTTACAATTCAGACTTTCGGCAATTAAGCAATTTATTTTGAATATCAGCCAAAACATCTCAAAATTAATAGATGTAAATGCTTATTAAGTGAATAATTTTTATACTGCAGCTTTCGCTCTTTTACGTCCGATTTTATGCCCTATCAGTCCGTAGAATCCGACATATGAATATGCGATAAGCGGAACCAGATAAGAAATCTGCAGTCCGCCCAAATCTGCTATGTGCCCCTGAAGAGGAGGCAGAAGAGCTCCGCCCAGTATCGCCATTACCAGAAGAGAAGAAACCTGGCTTTTTAATTTTCCGGTACCTTCCAATGCAAGCGAGAAGGTATTTGACCATCCGATTGATGAAAATAAACCGACTCCGACTATACACCACATCGCTACTTTTCCTCCGGCTAATATAGCAGTTGCCAGAAGCACTACTATTGTTCCCATAAAAATAGAAAGCGACCGTGCTGCATTTGCTTTTCCGAATTGGAACATTAACCAGCAAAGGACCAAAAACGGAATGTAGTTCCGGACTACATCCCAACCCCTGAACGAAAAAATAACAATGAAAGCAAGAATAGGCAGAGCGGCAAGCAGAAGCTGCTTATTTAAAGATTTCATTTCACTTAATTCAACCGCACCCATAAAGCGGCCGACAAGCATTCCTCCCCAGAAAAGAGACACATATTTACTAGCTTCTACGGCACTTAGTCCGGCTACGCTGCCCTGACTCAGAAAGTTGATGATGGAACTTCCCACCGAGACTTCCCCGCCCACATACATAAAGATTGCTATTATACCCAAAACTACGTGGGGAAACTTTAATGCCCCGGCTCCTTTACCTATTTCACCTTCGCCTATGTGGGGCAGACGTATAAAATAGAATACGAATGCAAGTATAAGAAAGACAACACAAAATGTCAGGTAAGGTATTTTCACTGATTCAGCACCGTGCATACCGGCATTATTGAAATATTGAAATATTAAATATCCGCCGATTAATGGACCGATGGTTGTGCCCACGGAATTAAAACCCTGCGCAAGGTTTAATCTGCTTGAGGCGGTACGTTCGGGACCGAGAATAGTCACGTAAGGATTTGCCGCAATCTGTAGCATTGCAAATCCTAATCCGACGATAAAAAGCGCCACCAGAAACAAAGGATATGAAGTGATGCTAGCCGCCGGCCAGAACAGTGCGCTGCCCAAAGCAGAAATTAAAAGACTGATTACTATCCCGTTCTTATATCCGATCTTCGCTATCGGATCCCCGGTTGTAACTGAAACAATAAAATAAATAAGAGAGCCGACAAAATAAGCGCCGAAAAATGCAAATTGGACAAGCATCGCCTGAAAATAATTCAACGTGAAGGCATCCTTAAATTGCGGGATCAGAATATCGTTCCATACCGTCATAAATCCCCACATAAAGAACAATGTGGTCATAATTGCAAACGGTCCGCTGTATGTTTTACCGTTATTTTTTGGAGCCTTATTCGTTCCCGTTTCAGATGCCCCGCTGATGCTTACCATAATAATTCCTTTCTATACTAATATTTCTAAATTAAATTTTCCGGGTTTTTCTTGTTATTTTAGAAATTATACTTTAACAAGTATCTTCAATAATACTTTTAAAATTTAACAAATCCCGTTCAATTAACCTCACTAAATCACTACAATTATAATAATAATGAGGTACAACATATTCTCTTGATATAATAAAAAGGAATAATTAAAGTCTGACGAAGAAAATTACCGCACAAGTATTAAAAGGGAAAACAAAGGAGTAGTCTCGTGTTTTTAATTGTAACGAAATAATAATAAACGCGAAAAATCAGAACTGGTTTTTCCGGATTAAATTATAAGTAAGGAGTGCAATTTAGTAGGCAGCTATACTTAAGGGCAATTCTAAAAACTATTTTTTTATAAAAATTCAACGCAAAGAACGCAAAGGATACGCAATGTTCGCAGAGAATATTGAAGTTTTTAGAAGTGCCCTTAAGTTAAATTATTGTGCGGTAAATATCTCTAAAAAGTAATCGGCAATTCTTATTACCTGATTTACAAATTTTATTATAAGGATAGGAATTATTTTTACGATTGTACCGTATAACAAGAACCAATAAATTGTAATTTAACAAATAGAAATTAGAAGATGCAAAATTCAAATCTTACACTTATTTTGTCGGCTCAAAAGTTAGCTGTCTGCAAATTTGATAAAAACGATCCGGTTCCGGTCTGGGCTGAGAATAATTTTTTTTTCTCGATAACCCGAACTGAAGATGAATTGTCTTTAGTGTGTCCTGAGGATATATTACCGGATAACATTACTGCAGAAAAAGATTGGCGGGCTCTCAAGGTAAACGGCACGCTTGCTTTTTCGTTAACCGGAATTCTTTCATCAATCATAGTACCGCTGGCTGAGGCAGAAATAGGTATTTTTGCATTATCTACATTCAATACGGATTACGTATTGATAAAAGAATGTAATCTTGTGAAAGCTTTAAGTATTTTAAGCAAACATTACAAAATCATAACCGAATTACCATAAAAGGAAATTCTATTCAGACTATTTCAACTGATCCTTCGGCCATCTCTCCATTATCTCGGAAAAGCACTGCAGTCCGCTGTACATTACACCGCCGTAACCGTGTCCCGGAGACGTCCAAGCTCCGGCAAGATAAAGATTATCGATCGGAGTTGTATGCCCCAGCCTGTTTTGCCCTGAGTTATAAATTGTCTGATCAAAACCGTAAACCGCTCCGCAGTAATTACCTGTGTACCTGATGTTTGTTAAAGGGGAGGAGATTTCCATTATTTCAATTGCATTGCTAAGGCCGGGAAGCAGAGTTTCTTCGGCCTTTTTTATCAATACTCCTGCTATTCTCTCTTTCTCTTTATTATATTCTCCTTTATTATACTTAAAATAATCTTCCTTATATTGATCCCAGTGATCGTAGCCCTGCAGTGTGGTAATATTTATAGTGTTCTTTCCTTCTGGAGAATAGCCGGTATAAATGTTATCGTATAGAGTAAGACCGAATCCCGAGTTTTCGACATTGGCTTGTTTCAGCATTTTGTAATCGGTATCGATATCAAAAGACGTGTTGTACATTATTTCGCTGTCGTTAATACCCAATTTTTTAATCAGGTTTTCTTTTAGACCTAAAAAAATTTGAAAACTGGAAAGACTTACCCCGTATTTTTTCAGCTTTTCAATATAATCATATGTCTTTGACTTATTATCGACCATACGGTCTATTGTATCAAACGCACTTATATTCGATACCACTACTTTGGATTTGAACTCCCGGCCGTCGGCAGTTCTGACTCCGTAGGCTTTATTATTGTCCACAAGGATTTTTTGCACTTTTGAATTAAGAATAATTTTTCCGCCTTTTTCTTCAATGAAATTTTTAAAGGAGTTGCTTATTTTCTGAGATTTGCCACGCGGATAATACCCTCCCGAATTCATGTATGACCAAGTAGGCATTGCATAATAAAAGGACGAAAGCTGCGACGGGGGGAGCCCGTAGTAAGACCATAAAGAAGAAACCACAGCTTTTAACTTGGGATTCTTAATCCGGCCGTTGACCAAATCTCCCCACGTTTTATTAATACTTTTAAATAAATAAGGAAATTCAACGGCAAAATTATTCATGTTTATATTCCCGCGAGCGGAAGAATATTTTTGGATATCACCGGTTAAACCTGCCATATCCTCGAATATGCCTTTAATACCTTCTTTTTCTTCAGGGAACAAACCGGCGAGTTTATCGATGTAACTCTTAGGATTTTTCTGGGGTACGATAAAATCATAGCCGGGATAAATGACTCGGTATAAATTAGGATGCGGTTCGAATATAACTTCTTTAATTTCCGGGAAACCCGGAATTAAATTATGAATACCTTCTCTTTCTCCCACCGTAGTTGAGTGAAGCGAGACATCGAATTCAAATCCGCCCGGCCTGTGAAACGTAGTAGCATATCCTCCTACTTTGTAATGCTGTTCAAGCACAAGGGGACTGAATCCCTGGCGGGCAAATGCTGCGGCACAGCTTAAACCGCCGAGCCCCGACCCGATTATAATTGCATCGAATTCACCATCCGGTTTGCAGCGTGAAAAGGCATTCGGGAAAGTTTCCCAATCAAATGATATAAGTGCCAGACTTCCAAGGATGCGTTTCAAGAAATCACGCCTGTCAATTCCGCTGTCTTTCATATACCCCCCTTTATTTCATAGTTTCAAAGAATTGTGTCTGCTAAAACCGGTCCGCGTTTATTAAATCGGCATGCTCGCCGGATATTTCTATTTCATTTTCCATACATTATTTGAGTTGACCAGTATTCTGTTTCTTCCGCTTTGGTCCGGTTCATATCCGTCGATACTTAATTTGATATCGTCATTTACCCGGCCGTCAAGGTAATAACTATGCTCAACTATTCCCTTAACAATTGGCGTACAGTCTACCTGATGAATTTTGTGATGAAGAAGTTCTGGCCGTGCGGCTCCTCCGGTTCCAAGCCGTTCGGGATTTCCTTTTGTATAATCCGAGATATACATCGCAACATCGCCTTTGTTATAATACACCGTAACCATGTTTGCAAGGTCGTTCAGTGAGACAAGCGGCTTGCCCTGTTCGAATACATCGTCGTCCACATCCGGCGCGCATAAAAAGATCTGATCGAATAACCGGGGAAGAGCAGTGCCCGGAGTGAACTGTGATATTCTCGGTATCGAATTCTGAAGTACATAATTACCCATAGAATGACAAAGCAAGTGAATATCCTGATCGCATAATTCTTCACCGCTTTCCTTAATTCGTCCTCTTAGTGAAATAAGAAAATCCCTTAATTTAAGTATGCCTCTTGCAAGCGCATTTCCGGAACTTTTTGCTTCGGTTCGATCCGATTTATAAGATACGAACGGCATCATCATTCCGTCTGAAGGCCATGTAAAGAGTACGACAACTACTCTCTGAGTATCATCGCCGACTCCGGAACGGTTGAGCATTTCCTGCAACGCAAGAGCTGAACCAACCGCAGCATGCCACGATACATTAAAACCGTGAACATAAACCAGAACATCAGAAGACTGCATCATTTGAGTTTTAAGTTCATTGAACATTGCAGTGGAGCCTTTTTTAATATTCGACTGAAGAGTTTCCGTTATTGATCTGTCAATACTTTCAGGAAATGCATTAATAGTAGCTCCTTGCTTGACCGCATCCGTTATTATTGAAGATAATTTTTCGCCTTTGCCTGTTCCGAATCCGCTGTCGGATTCAAGGCATTTTGAAATTTCCGCTTCGTCTACCCCAACCGTCACTTTGCCGAAGCGCAGGTTCTCGATACCGTCATCACTGAACTTAGTTCCGTATTCCTGCGGGTTCCATTGATCGGGCCCGATATGATTACGGTTGGTTAGATAATATAAAATTAAATCTTTCATATTTTACTCCCACCCGTTAAGTTGAAACCATCCGGCACGGTTTAATGCATCTTTTGAATAATCTCTTCCGAAGGTGTAGTAATCGATATCCAAACCATCACGTATCGCCTTAAGTACATTGCCCGGACCGCAATTATAACCCGCTATACCCGCCCGTACTAGTTCAAGATCCTTTAAACCGGTCTTTCTTTTCATAAATTCTATACTTCCCGCGAGAACGCTGCATCCGTACTCAATGTTTGCGGCCGGGTCTTTCCAATTTCCCGTTCGCGCAAATTCGTGCGCATCAAAATCCACCTGCATTAATCCTCTTCCGTAACCTCCGCCGCCAGGCGGAAGCGGACCGGAACGGAACTGAGTAGGGTAACGTCTTTTAATTGTATCCCCTGTCCCGGAAGGTCCGGACGGATTAAGTGCCAGTCCCCATCCCGATTCCCTTGAACCTACTCCGATTATAATACTCGATTGTATTTTGTATTTAACCGAAGTGTTAACTATGAAGTCTTTGTATTTATTTAGCTCGCCAAGTTGCTTTATAAGAGCAGTATTATTTTTTGCATAAGTTGTTTGAATTACTTTAGTAATATCCGGTGCCGGTTGATTTAAAATCGCCGCCCATGTAAGCGGCCCGACAATACCGTCATCATATAGATTATGTTCTCTTTGAAAGCGTTTTACAATCTCTTCAGTATCCCTACCGAATAAACCGTCAACTTCAACATTGAATCCATCCTTTTTCAATGCGTTTTGAAGAGTTTTTACATCCTCTGCAAGATCGGGCGCCGAATTCGGAAATCCGTCAAACAGTCTTAATACAGGTCCAGGCATAACCACCTCATATTTTAAAATAAATTTTTAGCATATTATTTATTATCGGGCTTTGCGATTTTATTTTCCTGCTCGGGTTTTGTCCCGCTGCTTCTTACACTTACAAATTTATTCGCGATATCAAACCAGAAGGGTGCGCCGAGCGATACCGCGCCGGCCGTCAGTAATAATCCTATAAGTTTTGAAATCCATCCCAGGAAATCGCAACCACCGCCGACAGATTCAGGATAGTTGCCCGGAATCCAGCCGATCGGCAGGTGCAACTCGCTTAAAAGAGTTTTTGCATCCTGCATGTTCTTTATATTCTTATTTGAGATTATTACTGTAGTATCTCCGGAAGGGGATAATATTTTAACTGTGCTATCAATCTGTGAAATTTTTGATCCTTTAATTGCGAATTGTCCGCCGCCGGTATCTATAGAAGTAATATTCCTTTCGGCAAAATCGGCAGTTGCTTTAGCCAGCTGCGGCTGTTCCCACATTACTTTTGTAATTTGAATTGTATCCACGTTAAGAGAAAAAGTAATGACGATGGCAATTATAAATGCAACTCTCTTAGCTTTTCTTTTGTACCAGCCGCTTGCCCTGCTCATTGCATCATTAAAAAATTGTTCAAGGTTTTCGTGATATTTTTCGATGCTGTCTCCCGATCTTTCTAAAAGCCCGGTTACTACTTTCTGAGCATCGCCTGTTACCAGTTTATTCTCCTTCAATAATTTCTTTAATGCATCAACATCGATCTTTTCCGTAATTTCCGATAATTCGGCGCCTTCTTTTAATACGCCGTAAAATGCAGATTCGAAATTTTTTGCCGGTATATAAGACGGAAATTTTTCATCACTCTTCTTTAATGAAGAAATGAACGGTGAGCTGATTATTTTTGCTGCAATAATTTTCCATTGAGGATCAAAAAACAGATTTTCGATTGTAGATTTAAGATCCTTTGCCCTTGATTTTAAAACCGAGTTAAGGATCCATTCGTTTATTGCAGAAGCGATTACCGCAAGCAGCAGATATGTAAAAGCAAGCGAAAGAGCTATATCCAAAATCGGTAAATCAAACATGATAATCTCCGTCATGAATTAATAATACTTTTAAACCGTTATTGTTCTTATAAGAAGAATTTTTCGGCTGTCCCTATAACTGTTTGGATAATACTTTTTTTCAGCATCTCAACTTTAACCTGGGCCAGCCCTGCAAGCTTCAATGCTTCCATTTCGGCAAGGTCGCCCTTTCCTTTTACAAGGAATTCAAAATCGCTTTTAGTCAGGCTTCCGTCTTTAAGCTGCAGCAGCCACTTTTGAAGATCATCTTTCATCTTTTCGGCAAATGCACTGCCGTCTGAGAATACCTGATCTTTATAAGTTTCAAATCCTTCTTTGACCACAGGCAACAGGTTTTCTTTCAGAGCCTCAATGAATTCATTAAAATCCGCCATGTTAATTCTCCTTACTGATTTATATCGGCCGGTTTTATTTTTCCGCTTTCAAGACCGATTATGGTATCGAAAGCATCACCGACAAGTCCTTTTGAGTCATCCACAAAAGTTTTAGACAGCTTGCCTTCTTCTTTCCAGCGTTTTAGAAATCCTCCCATTAAATTCCGGTCCGGACTAATTAATATTTCCCATTGTTTTGTCGAGATTTCATTGTCGGCTCTGCCTTTTGCATATTCATAGCCCTTTTGAAGTTTCATTTTTAAATCTTCCACCCTCGAATCATTAGCGGAATATTCTTCGGTTGCTTTATCCATTAATTCAAGTGATTCAACTTTTAGAGATGTTGCAAGCTGATAAGCATACTGACTGAAATTTGCAATAGATCCGCAGCTGCCGAGGACTGATGCAATTAATATTACGGCAAAAATACGCGCCGGGGTAGTTATTATCTTCATATTATTACCTTTCTTTAGTTATAATCCTTAAACTCGCCGCTATACTATAAATATTGAATTAATTTCATAATATAAATAATCTACCCAGTACAGGACCGGTAGCGGGATCTCAGTAAATAGCTAAAATGAATTAGACAAAATTGTAGTAATTGTATTTATTGCCCGGACATCTCTAAAAGAATTATGAGCTAAGAAAAATAGAAAATGAATAATAATCGGAAGAGTAAAAAGGATAACACATGAGGAATTTATTAAATTCAATTATCAAAGCCAATATTAACTGAAAATTTTTAGAAAATAATCTTTCATCCTTAAATTGAGACATAAAGCTGTAATTAGCCGAATACTTAAACCGCCTTTCGAACAATCGGCATTTGTACAAAAACGTACTGCCGATAAACTTTTTTCAGCAGTGCACCCAAATTATCATCATAGGATTATATTGATCAGGTTTTAGTTTTTATATTCAAAAGTATTTCTATTATTATTACTTTTATAATGTTACATAACTTGGACTAATTTAGTATTTTTAAATTTGTATTCGACAAAGTCGATTTTAAAAGGTATAGGAACAATATTTATTAAACTAATTAAAGTATATGGATTTAAAAGATGCGGTAGAAATGATTAAATTTGCCCCGGACTCCAAGGCGGGCCAACAAAGATGGGCAGACCTGGGATGCGGCAGCGGAATCTTTACGCTGGCACTGGCGGAGTTACTGCCTGCCGGCAGCATTATTATCGCAGTCGATAAAGACAAAAAAGCCTTGAAAAATATTCCGGATAAATACAGTAATGTAATGATCGAAAAATTAAATCATGATTTCTTGAATTTCGAATTAACAGGAATTTTTAACGGTATTATGATGGCTAACTCGCTGCATTTCGTTAAAGACAAGCTTTCTTTTTTAAAAGAAATAATAATTAATTTAAACAAACCCGAATATTTTTTAATAGTTGAATATGATACCGATATTTCTAATCCGTGGGTACCGTATCCATTAAATTTTCAAGCACTCAGAATCTTATTTGAAAGCTTGGGATTTAAGTCGGTTATTAAATTAAATGAGAGGCCGTCGATCTATAGAAGAGCAAATATTTATTCCGCTTTGATTAATAGAAGTTAAAATAAATCTCTTTGGAGAAAATATGTTTCACCAACCATTCATTATACCTTCGGCTATTTTTTTCATTCTCTCCCTACCGCTGATTTTGAGATTTGTCCCAAGAAACAGGATTTACGGCATACGTACTTCGAAAACCATATCCGATGAATTGGTCTGGTATCGTGCAAACAGGTACGGCGGCTGGATGGTATTACTATCGAGTCTATTTTATTTTCTTGTTGCTTTATTATTCCCGACTTCCGATTCGCATGATTCGGATTTTTTACTTTGGCTGTTGCATTTATTTGCATTTACCGCTCCACTTTTATTAAGTCTTTACCTCACGGCAAAATATATAAAGAGGTTATAGAAGAACTAAATACAAGTAATATAAAATATTTTCGTATCAGCCGATTGTTTTGAATTTTATGTAATCGGTAGATTAATAATTATCGGCTTTCAATCGAAACTCGTTTTATTTATATTTTATACAATCATTCGATAAAATAAAGATATTTTAGTAGTCCGCGTAATTTTTACTGAGTTTGTTTATTACTTCATTTCAAATAAAATTATTTTGAAAAAACATTTATAGAAATAATATGAAAAATAAAATTATACCCGGTAATATTATTTTGTTAGTGATTTTAATGCTAGTATTTGCCGCGGCCGGTAAGGCGCAGAATAAAACTCAGTTAAAAAACCTGGTTGATTATATCCGTCCCATTATCGGTACACAGGGCGAAGGCAACGTGTTTCCGGGTCCTGCGGCTCCTCACGGCATGGTCCAGTTAGGACCCGATACCGATATGAGAAGTTGGGAGACCGCATCGGGATATGAATACGGAGACAGTGTAATTATCGGATTCAGTATGCAGCATCTCAGCGGTACAGGCATTCCCGATCTCGGAGATTTTTTATTTATACCGTCGGTCGGCAAGATGAAGTTTGTACCGGGTACAGTAAAGCAAACATCCTCGGACGGAAGCACTCATTATATTCAAGATCCAGATTCAGGTTATTGCACTGCTTATTCCCACAAAGATGAGATCGTAAAAGCCGGGTATTATTCCGTAAAACTTCCGGAGCATAATGTACGCGTAGAATTAGCCGCAACAGAGAGAGCTGGAATTCTTAAGTTTACCTTTCCTAAATCCGACAGCGCGAACATAATGATGGATCTGGCGCATGTTCTGCAATGGAAAGTCATCTGGTCAAGAGTAAGAAGAGAAAGTAAAACTCTCATCACCGGTTATCATCTTGTTAACGGATGGGCAAAGGAAAGATATCTTTACTTTGCCGCTGAGTATTCAAGGCCTTACGATAATTTCGGTATAATGATGAACGGGAAAAGAGTTTACTATAATACCTACAGGTTCAGGAGCAAATATGAAGCTTCCGGTCCTGATCTTCAATACTATACTACTTATTCTACAAAAGATAACGACGTTATAATGGTAAAGGTCGGAATTTCCTCAGTAAGTACCGCAAATGCTCTGCTTAATTTGAATACTGAAATACCGGGATGGGATTTTGACAAAGTAGTAAAGGACACAAGATCAAAATGGAATATCGAAATGCAGAAAATGCAAGTTGAAGGCAGTGACGCGGAAAAAGAAACTTTTTATACTTCACTTTATCACGCTTTGCTTGTCCCCAATATTTACGAAGATGTTAACGGGGAGTACAGGGGTCTTGACGGTAATATTCATAAAGCTAAGGGATTTACAAATTATGCAATTTTTTCTTTATGGGATACTTACCGCGCAGAGCATCCGCTTTTCGCATTGATCCAGCCGAAACGCGATGCCGATATGATAAATTCTATGCTCGCGCATTTCGACCAAAGTGTGGATCATCTTCTTCCGGTATGGTCGTTAAATGGCAATGAAACCTGGTGCATGATCGGATATCATTCGGTATCTGTAATTGCGGATGCTATTATGAAAGGATTGAAAGGCTTCGATTACGAAAGAGCTTATAATGCGATGAAAACTACTGCCATGAATCCAGATTATGATAATGTGATGGAATACGCTAATATCGGTTATGTACCGTTCGACCGCGAGAATGAATCGGTATCAAAAACTCTGGAATATGCTTTTGATGATTATAGTATAGCAAGGGTGGCCGGAAAATTGGGGCACGAAACCGATTTTAAATATTTTATGAAAAGAGCAATGTCATATAAAAATATTTTTGACCCTTCTTGGAAATTAATGAGAGGAAAGGATTCCAAGGGAAATTGGCGGACTCCTTTTAATCCGCACGAATACATCGATGACATGAACAAACGGGATATTACGGAAGGTACTAACTGGCAGTATACATGGTACGTGCCGCAGGATGTCCAGGGTTTAATAAATTTGATGGGAGGGAAAAAATATTTTGCCCGGAAACTCGATACATTATTTACCGAAAAGAAATCCGAGGAAATTGCCGATGGTACAAGCGATATATTGGGCCGCATCGGCGAATACTGGCACGGTAACGAACCTTCGCATCATATCGCATTCCTTTACGATTATGCCGGACAGCCGTGGAAGACACAGAAACTAATCAGGGAAATAGAAACAACTTTTTACGGCAATAAACCGAACTCACTTTGCGGTAATGACGATTGCGGTCAAATGTCTGCCTGGTACTTATTTAATACAATGGGTTTTTATCCGGTTGCACCGAGCAGCAACTATTATGTAATAGGTACTCCCTGTGCAGAGAAGGTAGTAATGAAACTTGGCAGCGGAAAGACTTTTACTACAATTGCAAAAAATTATTCTAAAGAGAATATTTATATTCAGTCGGTGACATTAAACGGAAAGGATTGGAATAAAACATACATACCGTATAATGACGTTGAAAAAGGCGGAGAATTAATATTTATTTTGGGAAAAAGCCCTAATAAGAATTGGGGGACTGGAGCACAAAGTCTTCCGCCGTCTGTTTCAAAAGCGGAATGAACTTATTTTTATGGCCGGATAATGCTGATAATTAACTAATTTTTCATTCATAACTATATAAAGCAATGACAACCAGAAGAGATTTTTAAAAACCAGTAGCATAGCAATAGCCGGAATTCCTTTTCTAGGATTTAACAAACCGGATACAATTAATAATAAAGACTTGCCTAACGGAAGGCCTTCACCGGAAAGAAGGAATTTCACAAGCCATGCAGTTGAAATGCAGATAAACAAAATTAAGAGCAGCATAAAGGACAAGGAATTAGCATCTTTATTTGAAAATTGTTTTCCTAATACTTTAGATACAACGGTACGATTCCAGATGTTAAACGGTAAACCCGATACGTTTGTGATTACTGGAGATATAAATGCAATGTGGCTCAGGGATTCTTCAGCTCAAGTTTGGCCTTATCTTGCACTGGTAAATGAAGATAAAAATTTAAAACAATTAATTGCCGGCGTAATAAATCGTCAAACAAAGTGCATTCTAATTGATCCTTATGCTAATGCATTTAATTACGGCCCGACCGGCAGTGAATGGGACAAAGATCTGACTGATATGAAGCCGGAACTCCATGAAAGGAAATGGGAAGTAGATTCGCTGTGCTACCCTATACGGCTGGCTCACGGATACTGGAAAATTACCGGCGATACTTCATGCTTTGAATCTGACTGGGTAAAAGCGATGAAATTAATCGTAAAAACATTTAAAAGAACAACAGCGGAAAAACGGACAGGGGCCTTATAAATTCGAAAGGATTACATATTGGCAGAGCGATACGGTTGCAGGCGGCGGATACGGTAACCCTATTAAGCCTGTAGGGCTGATTTGCTCTATGTTCAGACCGTCGGACGATGCGACAATCTACCCATTCCTTGTCCCGTCAAATTATTTTGCTGTAGCTTCTCTGATACAGCTTTCCGAAATGATAGTAAGTATTGCACATGAAATTGATTTTGCAAACGAATGTACTGCTTTGGCTGTGGAGGTTGCGAATGCACTTAACAAATATGCTGTGGTTAATCATTTGGAATTCGGAAACGTCATTCCCTATGAAATTGACGGCTTCGGAAACCGCTTATTTATGGATGACGCCAATGTGCCTAGTCTGCTTTCTCTTCCTTATCTTGATTGCATAACATCCGATAACGAAATTTATTTAAACACTCGGAAATTAATATTAAGCGGCACCAATCCTTATTATTTTGTGGGTAAAGCCGGAAGCGGAATCGGGAGCCCGCATACGGGACTTGGGAAAATATGGCCGATCAGTATAATGATGAGAGCGTTTACAAGCCATGACGACGACGAAATACTTGAATGTTTAAGCACGCTGAAACGCGGCAGTGCCGGCACCGGCTTTATGCACGAATCTTTCGATAAGGACTATCCTTATCTTTATTCAAGAAAATGGTTTGCTTGGGCAAATACCTTATTCGGTGAACTTATCTTAAAATTATACAAAGAGAAACCGTATTTGTTAAACGGATAAGCTGACCGGATTATCATTATAAATCTTTGCATGTATAGTATGCACTCTGTATTGCTGATACGGCGTCCCCCACCGCATCCGCATCACCGACTGCAAATACCGGGATTTTATCCTTCAGTTTTTCGGCTAATTGCATGTCCGGCTGCATTCCCGCTGCAACAACAATAATATCGATTTTATCAAGTTCATATGTTTCTTCAATATTATCGTTTTTAATTAATAAAACTTTTGAGTCCATAATTTTACTTACTCTGCTGTTCGTAAAAATCCGGACATTATATTTTTCAAGTTTCATTATATTAAGTTTTCGGCTTATCATTTCCATTCCGCGGGCAATTTCATCCTTCATTTCTACTATAGTAACGGAATTCGAGCGGTCAAGCAATGTATTGGCAATTTCTATTCCTACCATTCCTCCGCCGATAATCAAAATATTTTTGTTTTTCGGCATGTTGTTTTCGAGAAGAATCTCAGCCCAAGAATATTTAATTAACCCAGGTAAAGGCGGTATAAAGGGAAATGATCCGGTAGCCGTTATTACACCGTCGAACTTATCAATCAGGTCTGATTCTGTTGCTTCTTTTGTTATTATATTAATACCTTCTATTTCTGAAATTAAATAATCGATTTGCTTCTGCAGAGATTTTTTCCCCGGGGGAAGCGGCGCAAGGTTAAACTGTCCTCCCAATTTTAATTTCTCAAATAAAGTAACATTGTGTCCTCTATCTTTTAATGTCTTAGCCGCCTGCAAACCTGACAGGCCGCCTCCGACGACAGCATAATTTTTTATTACCGGAGACTTAATAAAGATTTCGTTTTCTCTTCCCACTTCCGGATTTATCTCGCACTGCAGTCCTTTGCCTATTTTGATTCTTCCCAAACAACCTGTTAAACATGAAGAACAAGGTCTGATTCTGCCTTCGGTCAGTCTAAGATACTTGCCTACAAAATCCGGATCTGCAATTAAAGTTCTTCCCAAAGCAATAATATCGGCGGCTTTTTCTGAAAATATTTTATCTACATCGGCAGGTTCAGTAATTTGGCCTACAGTAATAACAGGTGTATTAATTTCCCGTTTGATTTTTTTTGAAATTTCCCATGTAGCCCCTTTGGGTATAAAATAATGCTGATAATACCACGGCGCACTGTCGCATACATTTCCTGATGTAATATGAAATGCGGCAATACCTTTCTTTTCCAATACCCGGATAACCTTCAAAGCATCATCCGTATTCAAACCGCCTTCAACTTTTTCGTCCCCGCTAATTCTGATTATAACAGGCAATGCTGTAGAGTTTTTAACCGTGTCCAAAACTTCCAAACCGAACCTTAGCCTATTCTCGAAATTACCCCCATACCGGTCAGTTCTTTTATTTGTTCTCACAGATAAAAATTGTGAAATGAGATAGCCCAGACCGAACTGCAGTTCGACAAAATCATATCCTGCTTTCTCCGCTCTAATGGATGCGGCAGCATACTGATCTTGAACCAGAGTAATATCCTGCAAACTCATCGGCGAAGGTTTTTGTCCGCCGTTCGGACATTGAATATCGGAGGCGGAAATATATATATTACCGGGAAGTTTAGGATTCGCCATTCTGCCGGGATGATTTATATGTGCAACGGCATATGCGCCGTTTTTATGAACCTCATCCGTCAGCTTTTTATGTCCTTCGATTTTATCATCGCTGTCTATTCCTATTTGAGTCGGAAGCTCTCTTACTCTTTTATCGATATAGAATGGTTCGAATATGACGGCAGCAACATGTTTTGACCTCCTGCCCCAGAATGCCAGATGCCTTTCCGTTATATTTCCGCTGCCGTCGCCGTATCCGGTTTTTACCGGACTCATTATAAAATTATTTTTAAAATATTTTCCGCCTATATTCATCCACTGCGGTCCTTATTTTTTAAAACGGCTATATGAGTCGTCGATGGAGAATTAATTATTTCTTCTATAATTGTTAGTCCGCTTCTTTCAGCTAGTCCAGGAATTCCCCCGTTTGAGATATAATTTTTGAAATTAGAATAATGACCGTAGCCGGCGGCGAACTCGACGGATTCATTTAAGAAACTCCAAATATTGGACGGCCTGGGATAAAGGTAATCTACTAAAATAATTTTTTCAGCTGCCGAGCTTAGTTTAATAAGAATATCCCGTCTTTTACTTTCGTCTATTTCATGAATCACATACGACAACACAGCATAATCATATTTTATTTTCAATCCGCTTAAATACTTCTCTATACTTGAATGGAAGACGGAAATATTACCTGCAGGATTATTAAGAAGCTTTTCCTTTGCTTTTTCAATATTTCTTATTGAAAGATCAACTCCGTCTACTACCCTGCATTTAGCGCTGAGCTGAAATAAAAGCCTGCCTGTACCTGTACCCACATCGAGTACGGTTGAATTATTTTCCACCAGCGACTTAACGGCTGCAAAAGCTTTATCCTGGTTGGGGGCAATAAACTTGTCGTAGAACCAGCCGTCGTACCAATGATTTTTATTTTCCATTTTTATCCGGATTTAATCCAAAAACTAGAGTATTGATTTATCTTATAACACTGTATTTCAATAATTGATTCTGCTGCAGCAATTTGATGTAAAGTTCTCTAAAAAGTTTCCGTAAATATTTAATTCGAATTATTTGTGTTGTTGAAGTATTTACCAAAGAATAAAATACAACGGAACGGAAATTTAGATTAAAGGTGATGAATAACCGCTCTCTTATACAAAATTATTGTGTTTCGGTACATTTAAAAATTAATTTTCTAAAACATATTCATAAGTCAGGGAATTTATCATAATAATTCTGCCGCAAATTAGACGAATTTTTACTAATAAAAGATTTAGGATAATTCGTAAAACTCGCGGCAATGATAATTTATATTTAAACTTAATCAATTAATTAAAATGCTGTCATTCACCTTTGTAATTTCATTTACTTTATTATCCGGATCAATTTTTAAGTGCATTCCGGAAATGTTCATCCCTGCAGGAACAATCAATACTATTTTTTTTGTTTTCGGGAATAAATCATCAGGAGCCTTTATGGACGGAATATCTGATTCCGCAACAATTTTACCTTCGGCATCAATCAGTGCTATTCGGGACCTTGCTGATTCTACGGCTCCCAGGTTATGAACAATTACATATATTTTATTTTCGTTCGTGGTAATATCATCCTTGCCGATAGCCAGATCCGGCAATTCCGAATACGCTGTTCCTTTCTTTACCAACTTTAAGGAAAGAAAGATACTTTGACGGGGCGGAAATGAAAAATTAACCGTGTCGGATAAACCGAATTCCACCTCTCTGTTTTTCAAACTGCTGTCCGGCTGATCGTCTCCTTCGGATGCAATTGCTTCTTTAATTTCCCAGGTACCGGGTAGAACATCCCAGCCTTTCATCGAGGCTTGAATAGTCCTATCTTCAAGATTATAGACCTGAATGTGCAGTTCACTCGGAGTTGCAGATTTGACGAGAATGGCAGCGCTCTCTCCTTTGGCAGGAGCCTTAAATTTCCAGCTGATATAATTACCGGGAAAAATATCGTTTCGCGAAAGAGCAACTCCGCCTAATCTTGAACGCTGCAATTCCCTTTCGGCAACATAAACGCGGTCTATCCAGGGGCTGCCTTCGGTATCGTAATATTCTCTTAAAGCATCGCCTTCTATTTGATGCGCATAATATTCATCGAGATATTTTTTATTTCCGGTTAGCTGCCATGCAAAATGTTTCAATAGATCCATGCGCGGGTTCTGTTTTTCCAATGCAATCAGTTCTTTTCCGAATTTGTCTTTTAAATCCAGCATATCGAGTGCGTCGTTAGTAATTGCACCCAATATTTTCGGACCTATATCAATTATAGGCTTTAAATATTTTTCATCCCCGGTCCATCTATAAGCTGCCCAGAATAAATGAACCGCCGATACATTTTGTGTAACGTTAGAAAAAGCATCGAAGCCCAACTTATCAAGTCCAACGTGGCCCATCGGCGAGGGACGACTTTTATCGGTGTTGAAATTGATCTCTACATCAACAAGTGTTTTTCCGCCGGGTCCTTGCCTTGAATGGGCCAGAAGGCTGTTGACAACATTAAGCACAAGCTTTCTGGCTGCATGGTTTCCGTAGAACTGACCGAGATATACGGCGGGCTCAAGATTCAGATATATAGGAGCAGACGACCAAAGCCAGACACCTTCTTGAGCTACCGCATGAGCTCCGAAATAATTTGATCTGAAGAGATAATGCCCTGCTTTATTAACTCCGATTTCTTTGGCTTCCAGACCTCTGACCGTCTCCATAAGTCTTTCAACATTTCTGGGGTCGCCGAAATCCAGAAGGTTCACCTGTCCCATTACATTAGTTCCTTCTTCGTACGAATGAAGTCCGTCTGCCTGAATTGTGTTAATTCCGTCGGTACGCATACCGTTATTGAATATCGCTTCCATCAGTGCATATGATGAAGCTGCAACTTTATCCGGTATACAACCCATGAAAGCCAGGCCGGGCCACGAATTTCCGAGGTCGCTGTCGTCTGATAAACCGCCGCCGAGTTCCCCGTCGCTGATTTGTCTTTTATCAATATAAAACTCAACAACTTTTTTATATCCCTCAAGGTCTTTTACCTGTCTGTATGCCCAAAGCGGAATTCCCTCCGGCGGAACAGGCTGGGCAAATTCAGGAAGCGGCTGTTCGGGGTTTGCAAGCGACCAGTACTGCCTTGCCAGTTTGTTCTCCGGATCGACGCGCAGCAGATCGGTAATATCATTATCAAATCTGCCGTATCTTTTAAATCTTCTATCGTTGGGATGTTCCTCGACTATAAAAGCATAATTATCCCGCACCTGCATCCATCTGTCATGTATATCTTCATGCAGAGCCTGCTGACGTTTCTTAAATATCAATCTAATCTTTGCTCCATCCAGCATAGACGGAGAAAAATCGGAGCCTGATGCCGCAATAGTTATATAAATGGATTTATTGTTCGGTAAAATTCTATCCCGCAAGTCGAGCCATAATGTTCTCGGTTCGTTAGGTTTTACGGTAAAGGAAAAATCCATCATATCTCTGATTAAGCATAGAGGATCTTTAACCTGTATATTCATAGGCAAATAATTACCCGTTGCCGGCTTAACATTTAAACCCGGCAGTTGAATTTCAATTCCGTCCAGTCCCGCATTAATATTTTCCCATGAATAAGAAAAACCGTGTACCTCCCCTTCCTTTGCGTTGGTACCTTCAGGCCGAACGATATTCCTGAAACCGCTCGGGATAATGATATGCACAAGCGGAAGCATATTTTTGTTTAAGTTATTATTTTTATCTCTCGGTGCTCCGTCGGGCAATGCAAGCATTGTTGCACGTTCGTCCGGAGTAAATCTGCCTTTAATAAAATTTTGAATTTCGTTCAGATTACCGTTCTCAGGTTCAGTATCGGAAGTAAGAGTATATTCGAGAGAAGCAAAACCTTTCGGCGCAATACCCGGATGAATATTAAAGGCATCAAATTCGCCGATCGGGGTTTCCCGGACTTTATTTGTGAAAATTATCGTATGACCTTTTATTTCCGAATCAAGTTTGGTAAAAGTTTTTTGCTGACCTTTAGGCCTTACATACAACAACGAATCGCCGATGCCTTCTCTATTGTCGGAAAGTGAAACAGATCCGTATGCGCCGCCCCATATTTCGAGATAATTCCACTTTTCATCCGGCATAATAAACCTCACCTGTTTGCCGGATAAAGAATAACAATCCCAGTCGGGTAATTGAAAATAATCGTTCCTTCCCAAAATACTTGATCTGTTATATACACCGGGCCAGGTAGTTTCTCTTATACCGTCGTTTGCTTTCCAGTACCAGCGTTTTAAATCATAGGAACTGTCAATTTCTATTTTACGAATAATCATATTTTTCTCGTTCATATACGGAGGAATGTCTGCGGAATTATTCCAGCCGTATCGCATAGCCCATTCCCCTGCCCAGGTTGTATCTTTTAAACTGCGTGATTTAAACTTAGCAACTTCAGGCGCATCACCACCGGCTAATACTTTTATGTCTTTCTGAGAGAGCGCATGATCATAAATTCTGATCTCATCTATATCGCCTCCTCTGATAAAATTATATCTGCTCTGCACGTTGTATGGACTAATTATTCTGGAATGCGGACCGAACTGATCCAGGCCTGTATAGAATATATCGGTTGTATCTTTTTCTCCCACCAATTTCCCGTTCATATAAAATTTAATTCCCTGTGTTTCATCCCAGCTTAGGGCAAAATGGAGCCATTTACTTGGAGATGGTAATTCGGGTATTTCATAATGTACCCTTATCCGCGCTAAATTTACATCGGTTACAAAAGCATCGAAGCCGCGGCCGCTGTAGTCAATCCTAAGCCACACCATATCCCAGCTTGTATTATCGGCAAAACCTACACGGAAAATCGGGAAAGCTGTTTTACCGAGCGGATCATGAGCCCTCCAAAAGAAAGATAATGTACCGCGTTCAGAATAAATATTTCCGGGAGCCCAATAAGACAACAGCTGATCGCCGTCGCAATGAAATCCTACTCCCCTGGCTCCGTCTTTTATTATATGAACGTCTTTTAGAAAATTAGGATCGGCTTCACCTGCAGCATAATCTGCTTGGAATCCTTTGTTGCCCGATAAATAAAATAACAATCCGGTTTCCGTGTAAACTTGTTTTTCTTGTGCAGGTATTGCGATCGAACAAAGGAAGAATAAAATTAAAAAGGATTTAAGATGATACAAGTTACGAATAGATTGTTTTGTATTTAACATTATTAGTCTCCGGATTTGAACTGAGTTACCCTGAATCTTAATTAATAAAAATAACTATGCCATTTTATTTAAAATATCTGCGAAGTTAGAATTTTTAATAAACAATTGAACGATTTTTTCATAATTCTTTTGATCTGATTTTAATCGGACGGCCTTTTATGGAAATTATAAAATATAATTTTTTAAGAAATGTAAGATGATATTTTTTCCGGTTTAGGATAATAACGTTCAAATAATAAGATTGCACTTTTTTTTATTCAATTAAATTTTATTTACAAACTCGACTAGGGCAAAATGTTTTAATCTTATTCAAGAATATTCTTTGGAAGAATTTAGTTTTTTATAAACGAAGTTTCAACAATATGAATTTAATTTTATAAATAAATGTGTGGTAAAGTTACAACTCAGTAATGTCACAGTGTTGTAAAGTTACAACGTCGGTATTTAATATTGTTATATTAAGTTATACCCATCATAACAATCTGCTTCAAAATAAATACAAAAGTAAAAATTTATTGTTTTTGGCTGTTTGTTTTATTAATAAATATTTCATTCTTGTATTTTAATTTCATATTTAATTTTCGGGCAGAATTCTGATTTTAACGATTGAACAATTGTTTAAATAAAACACAGCCGCCGTCAAACGAACTTTTAAATCTATTATAGTTATTGTAATCGCAACAGAACTCTGAAATTTATCATCTTCTTTAAGTCAACCCAACAAACTGCTGGCAAATTCATTCATCCTATTCTTTAAGCTCAGCACACCGCCCCGGCCAGTTGTTAACTAAGTTAGTTCGGGATAATAATGTCGGATAGACCTAAAATAATTAGGGCCATTTTTAACCATCCCTGCGGCTTACACTTTAAAAACTTTTAATTAAATTAGTACTTAAAATTTTAGGCATGTCCTTATTTTTATAATTAACAAATCACTAAAATTATTTTATGAGCGTAAAAACAGTATTAATTACGGGTGCAACATCCGGCATCGGTAAAGCAAGCGCATCGGCTTTGGGAAGAGCCGGATACAATCTTATAATTACAGGTAGAAACAATAAAAAGGGAGAACCTTTCGCCAAAGAATTAAAGAAGAAATTCGGCACCGAGGTTGATTTCTTAAAAGCCGATTTGTCCACAATGAGCGAAGTAAGAGATTTATGCAAAACGGTTAAAAGCAAATACGATAAGATCGACGTACTTATTAACAATGCCGGAGCGAGGTTTAACGGATTTAATAAATCAAAGGACGGCATTGAATTAACATTCGCGACAAATTATTTCGGACACTTTTTGTTGACTTTATCTCTATTTGCTCTGCTTAAGAAATCGGAGAGCGCCAGAATAATTAATATGTCGTCCGGAGCGCACTGGAAATACACACTAGAGCCGGATAAAATTATTGAGCCTGAAATATACGACAGACGCAAAGCATACGGGCAGTCGAAACTGGCTATGATACTTTTTACGTATGAATTATCAAAAAAAATTAGCTCCACAAAAATTACTGTAAATGCTTTGGACCCCGGGGGAGTCGCTACCAACCTGGGCAGAAATAACGGATTGATTGCCTGGGCAAAACATTATGTATCTTATATTTCAAGAGGAACCTTGGTTTCACCTTCCACCGCGGCTGAGGCAGTTGCTTACCTAAGTACAGCAGAAGAACTGCAAAATATTTCAGGAAAGTTTTTTTTCCGGAAGGTTATGATTAAATCTTCTGACGCATCGTATGATAAAAAGCTGTCCGATCAGCTTTGGAACTTAAGCCTTGACACTTGCGGTTTAACTTTTAATACAAACACATAGATAAAGCGAGGTACTTTTTTGATAGTTGAGATGGAAGACGTTTCGTTGAGAAAAAACGGGACTTACATTTTAAAAAATATAGATTGGCATGTTAATGACGGCGAGCATTGGGCAATTATAGGACTAAACGGTTCGGGTAAAACTTCTCTCTTAAAAATGGTTAACGGTTATATATTTCCCTCTAAAGGCGAGGTGACCGTTCTGGGTAAAAAGTTCGGGACATATGATTTTCGCGAATTGAGGAAATCAATAGGATGGGTAAGCTCATCACTGCTTGAAGCATTATATTCCGGCGAGAGCGCAGAAGATATTGTTTTGAGCGGAAGGTATGCGACTATCGGTTTGTACGATAAAACAACCCGCGACGATTCGGAAAAAGCAATAATGCTTCTCAAGCAATTCGGCTGCGAAAGCCTGGCGAACAGAGAATATTATACTTTATCGCAGGGAGAAAAACAAAAGGTGCTTCTTGCAAGGGCATTAATGAGTTCTCCGAAATTATTGGTACTCGACGAACCATGCACGGGACTTGATATCTTTGCAAGGGAAGGTTTTCTTTCACTGATAGAAGAGATCGGAACTCAAGATAATGCACCGACAATATTGTACGTATCTCATCATATAGATGAAATATTATACATTTTCAAAAATATAATGCTTTTATCCGAAGGTAAGATCCATTCGGCAGGTGAAAAAGAGACTATACTATCGGAACAAAATCTGAAAGATTTTTTCGGCCGTAAGATAGAAATCAGCTGGAAAAATCAAAGGCCAGTACTTCATATATTAAGTTGAAAAAAGATTACATTTCCGATCGCTTATTTAATTAAAACGTAATATGCTCGCATCGTTTCCAACCAAGCCCCGCAGCGATGAACCGGCGCTATGCCGGAAATGCAAACTCAGTATGATTTATTTATTAGCAAGATATCATTTAAATATTAATAAGAACATAGAACAAAAGTTATATCCTTTTAATAGATCGAGACAACAACACATCTAAAAGTACTTATAATTTTTTCCAGCCGAAATCTGATAAATTTTTGTAAATCACTACTACCGAAATCAATCCGGCACAAAAATAAATTATGGCCGAGGTATAATTCCCGAAAATCAATTTTCCGGTTCCGAAGAGTATTGAGTATACAAGTACCACACCGAACAGCCAGTTCATGAACATCCTGAAAAAGCCGGTATCGCTTTCTACATCGGGAAGCTTATCAGAAATCTTTTTCCATAATATACCGCCCGGATGTACGGTTCGATAAAATGAAAAAAGAACCTTTTCATCCGTAGGTTTGGTTAAGTATGTTACTATAAGCCAGGTAATTGTGGTACCGGAGACTAAGTAATAAAGTGAAATAGGAAATTCAATTTTGTAGTACATTATAAAAGGGAGGATAACGAAAGGTGCAATTAATGAAGAGATTTCGGACCATGCATTTATCCTCCACCAAAACCATCTTAAAATCAGTACAAGTCCGATTCCCGCACCCGTTTCGATTATGAATACCCATGCACCCGAGATGCTTTGAATAAAAATAGAAACTATAATCGAAGCGAGCATCAGCATAATGGTTAATATTCTCGAAGCCTTTACATAATGCTTTTCGCTTTTTCCCGGTTTCATAAAACGTCTGTAAAAATCGTTTAGAACATAAGAGCTCCCCCAGTTTAGCTGTGTAGCAATTGTACTCATGTAAGCGGCAAAAAAAGCGGCTACAAGCAGCCCTTTTAAACCGGTCGGCAGAAAATCATTCATTGCATATATATACCCCATTCTTTTAGCGTCAGGCCCCAGGTGAGGATATAATATCAGCGTACTTAGTCCTACCAGAATCCATGGCCATGGACGAATGCCGTAGTGTGCAATCTGAAAAAAGAGAGTAGCAAACAAAGAGTGTTTTTCATCTTTAGCGGACATCATTCTCTGCGCGATGTAACCACCGCCGCCTGGTTCAGCTCCGGGATACCATGATGCCCACCACTGAATACCCACATAAGCTAAAAATGACGCAACAGTTAAGGCAAATGCTCCGGTTGCGGAAGTAGCATTAGTTATATTAGGGAAAAAGTTAAAAATAAAATGAGGGAGCTTTTCCTGTAAACCGTGAATACCTCCGACCTGCGATGAGTTCACAACGATAATAGCGAGAATAATTGTCCCTCCCATTGCCATAACGAACTGGAAAGCGTCCGTAACAACAACTCCCCATAAACCGGAAAGAGCTGAATAGAAAGCAACCAGCAGCATACAAGCAAAGACATATATCATAACCTGAGTTTCGGGTATTCCGAACATCCCGGTTAAAATGGATTCCATAGCTACGTTAACCCAGCCCATTATGATAATGTTCATAAATATGCCGAGGTAAAGAGCTCTAAATCCTCTTAAAAATCTTGCCGGTTTTCCGGAGTACCTGATTTCAGCAAACTCAACTTCGGTCATAATCCCCGCTCTGCGCCAGAGCTTGGCAAAAAAGAAAACCGTCAGCAGGCCGCCGAAAGCAAAATTCCACCAGATCCAGTTTCCGGCTATACCGTTCTTTGCAACCAATTCGGTAACTGCAAGAGGAGTATCTGCGGCAAAAGTTGTGGCTACCATGGAAAGACCGGCTAAATACCAGGGTAAATTTCTACCGGAAAGGAAATATTCTTCCGTACTCTTGCTGGCTCTCTTTGAATAATACATTGCTATTCCGAGAGAGAATAGGAAGTAAACTAGGATGATCATATAATCGATGAGATGCAATTTGTTCTCGCTGTTTATTTAAATAAAAAATTAATTTTGTGATTTTATAGCTGTTATATCCCCTGCTTTATCAACTAATTTTATTATCGGAGAAACTATCATCAGTTCAACCTGACCGTAATGTTCTTTTGCTTTATTTAATTCTATTAAGCTGCTGTTTACCCAGGAACTATCCGCTTTTTTATTATTATTAATATATTCCATTGCCTGCAGCCCGGTGGAAGAAATTTCCGAAAGTTTAACAGAAAGCGGTTCTATCTCTTTTAATATCGGAGAATTATTGATTGATTTTTCAAGCTGTTTATCATTATTTTGCCACAATATCAAACAGCGCGTTATTGTATTACTTAAGCTGGTATCTGCAAAGTTATTGCTCAAAAATTCCGAAACCATATTTCTAAAATTCCTTGCTGCATCGGCATCGGGTACTGCAGCGTCTACAACCCTGGTAAGCGGTGCGTATGATGTATTGTCATTCCTTTCGTTAGATCTGTTATAACCTTTTACAGGTTCAATCACAGAAATAAATACTTTTAAAGCTTTATCATCTTTGTAATTTGCCAACCGGCGCATCATCATTTGCGGATTTTTAATATGAGTCAGCCCCAAGCTTTCCAACTCAAGAGAAATTACATGCAGTCTTTTATACATGTTTTTTATGTCTTTTACATTTTTAGAAGACCAGAATCTTTCGGCAATTGCTGCTGTCCTCGGCCAAATGCGCGAGTCAATAGTTTCGGGAGAAACAAATTCGGACCACATAGTCGCCTCGCCTCCCAGTACTAATTTTTTTTCAGTTTCATTTAATGCCAGACTATCGGGATCCGGGTCAATGGAATAATGATAAGATGCAGGCTGTGATAAATCAATGTAATAACCGTTTGAAAGTATTACCTGATATCCCTGGGCAACGGCTATCTTCAGAGATTTTATTCCCCGCCATGATTGGATCGCAATATCCTTCGGCATCCCCGGCTGCAGTATTTCATCCCATCCGATCATCTTCTTGTGATATTTTGTTAGTATCGCAAGCAATTTTCTTGTAAAATAACTTTGAAGAGCCTCGTCGCTTTTTATGTTATGCGTCTTCATGAATTTTTGAATTTTTGGGTTAGCATTCCACTGGACACCGTTATTTTCATCTCCTCCTATGTGCATATACTCGTCGGGAAACAGCGCCGACATTTCTTTAAAAAATTTGTCCAGAAATTTATATGTATTTGGATTAGTAGGATCGAAAGTAGGATTGAATACCCCCCATTTACGCTCAATTTTATACTTGGCCGGAGCACCCGCCTGCCCGGCAGGCAGGCTGGCATATTGAGGATAGGCAGCAAGCCAGCTCGTTGCATGGCCCGGTAAATCAAATTCAGGAATTACGCGGATTCCTCTTTCATTTGCATAATGAATTACGTCTTTAATCTGCGCCTGTGTATAAAACAAACCATCGGAGCCTAGTTCTGTAAGTTTTGGAAATGTTTTGCATTCCACTCTGAAGCCCTGGTCGTCGCTTAAATGCCAATGAAGGACGTTCATTTTAACGGCGGCCATTCCGTCAAGATTTCTTTTTATGACATCGACAGGCATAAAATGTCGGGCGGCATCAATCATTAATCCCCGCCACGGAAATCGCGGGTAATCTTTTATTGCAACATCCGGAAAATAGTAGCCGTTTTGATCGTTATTGAGCAGCTGAAGGAATGTTTCCAGCCCTCTCATTGCGCCTAAATCGGTTTCGGCTTTCAGTTCAATTTTGTTATGTTCAATTTCAAGCGAATATTTTTCGTCGTCAAAGAGACGGACTTTTCCCGGCTTTTCAACGCTAATTACCAATGATGCATTTGCGATTTTGGTTTCCGGCGTTATATAATCCTGAGAGAAGAACAAACCGGTCCTTCCGGACAAACGTCTTAAAATTCTGCTGGCATAGCTATAAAGCCTGGCTGCCGGATTTCCGTTTATCATTATCGTAAATGTCGAATCGAGCCTGTATTCGCCGCCCATAAGTTGAACCTTTTGGGGCCACGGCATTAAATTAAGCTTGTTGATACCGTCCTGAGAATATACCGTAAAACTAATTATAAAAACAAAGAAGACTAATAACCGAATTACTTTACGATTTATCAATTTTTTCTCCTTTTAAACAATTAATTATTTGTTTTCCGTCAGACGCTTTAGTTCAATGCTCTTAGAATAAAATTCATCAATAGTTAATTCTTTAATAAAGACCATTCCGTGAGCAGCTCTTACTCTCGGACTCTCATGCTTGGAAAAGAAATCCTTTCCGAGGCATAACTTCACTGTTTGAAATTGATTAACCTGTATGTTGTGCGCCAGTCTGTAGAACGGGCCGTCCAGTTCGTAGCTGGGAAAACTTGCATCTTTTTGGGAACCGTAACTATTCATAAAAATGCTCTCTAATATTGCAAGTGAATTTAGACTTACCGGCACATAGATATTGGCTTCGGCCGGATGAAAGCGGTACCATACGTTTCTGTATCCCCAAATTTTAATACCCGATATATCGGCTTCTTTTTCATATAATCTTAATGCTTCCGTAATTGCCATAAGTACTTTATAATGTGTATCCGGACCGCTTCCTTCGGGATCCAGCGCAACAGTTATTATTGTCGGTTTGAATTTTCTGAAAAGATTTAAAATCGGAAGAACATCTCTGTTAACTTCAGGGTTCTCGGTAAACACTTCACCTTGGTAAAATCCCAGCCTAAGATGAGACACCGCATCGCCAGTAAATCCGAAATATGCCCAAACGATTTCTTCCTCCCACTCCCTTAACATGCCTTTCAGCTTTTGAACGTGAGGAATATCTTTTTTCCCCGGGTATTGAGTTGTAAAATAGTTAATTAATTCATCAACACGGTCGTTTAAATAATTAGGATTATCTTCTTCATATACTTCAATTAAATTTCTTAAAGTTCTTGAAGCCAGAGCTTCGTTCTTTTTTGTGCGGCTGTGGGCGGCCAGACCGTCCAGGTACAAATTGACATCATTAATTTTTCCTTCCTCAAATTTCGGGGAAAAATATTTTTCAGGAAACTTCTTTTTAAATTCTTCATTTAACAAATGCTCTCTTAGATTACTCATAACCTCAAGCATATATAAGTTGGTTACCGCAGTAAATCCGCTGGTTAACGTAGTAAAATGATGCTTGTTGGAAGCTTTCCTTACCAGGTGAATAATTGAAGGCAGATACCCCAGCATAATATCATCATGATGCGGGGCAGTATGAAGTACCCGCTGATTCTCAATAGTCTCAATGCCTTTATTAAATTTATCTGCCGCCGATTTGTTAACTATACTGTTTATGTTCGCGGCGCTCATTCCTGTTTTAGATAAAATATATTTTCCGAAACCATCAGTCTTATAATCAGATTCGGTTAAACTCAAGACTTCTTTTCCTTTTTCTACTGCAAGATTTATCACCGCTCTTTCAATTGAAAATCCGGTTAACGGATTTTCGTTTTTCATATCTATGAATCTTCTTTCGCTAAGTCTTAATGCCGCACCGTTGGTGAGATAAAATCGACCTTTATTTAGTTTTTGCAGAACCGTGGCCGGATAATTATTTGTTGGCGAAGTTTTCCACGGAATCCCTGATAATATTTGCCTTAGCTTCCCCCGCAGCCATTATTAAGGCAGTTGCATTTTTATTGTGAGTAATTGTGTCCAGCCCGATGGTAATGACGAGTCTGTTTCTGGCAATTTCGATTCCTCCAAGGTCGGAAGAAGCCGCCGCTTGAGTTTCATAATTTGTTTGAATTAATCTGGTTGTCGAATAATGATCGCTGCCCTGGATATTAAATCCGATATGACCGTCGGGACCGATACCGCCGAGAAAGAATCCGATACCGCCGAGTTGTCTTATTTTATGTTCGTATTCGGTGCAAAATTCATCAACATATTCTATAGTTTTTTTCTGAAGTCTTTCTTGTCTAGTTTTCGCCCATCTGTACCGAAGAGAAAGATCTACCCTCTTGTCCGGAAAAATTTTATCTAGAGAAAGGTTCTCTGCGGTAGGAATTTCATTGATATTTATTAGCAAAGCCTTAGACAGATCCAGTTCAAAATTTTGGAAATAAAACCTTTGTATATAATAATAGAAACTGTTGTGCTGAAATGAATCAATCGGATAAAATTCATCAATCTGTACGAAATTAAGACTTCCCATATCGGGCTTCTTAGATACATCCATGCCCAGTTTGCTCAAATTATCCTGTACGTCTTTCTCAAACCAATTTTTCAAATAGTAAGATACCCATTTAATGAAATGTTCCGGGGTTTTACCGGTAGGCAATGATATAACACCGCCGGGGTTTTCAAGAACCCATTCTATAAATCTTAATGCCGTTAAGCGCCCGAGTTCAGGAAAATTATCAACCTGTATTATTCCTATTTTTTCTTTCGGCGGATAGACCAATAATTTACCCGATTGTTCTAAGTAAAATTTCTCAACTTTTGAAAGTTCTTCTTTATTATTTTCTACATTTCTTTTTTTCATATTATAATCTCTTGATACAAATTAATTTTATTTTGGATATTTTTTTGAAAATAAATAATATAATTAAGAAAAAGCCATTTTTACAATTTCCGATTCTTTTATTAAACTGCAAGCACCTAATATTCCTGCTTTACCGTTTTGCAATTCCGATTTAAGAAGCGTCACTTTTCCTTTGTACATATTCAATAAATATTTATCGAAATAATAATTCGCCGGTTTTAGGAGTAAATCATCCGCGTCTGCCAGGCCGCCGAATAGTATTATTGCTTCGGGGTCGTAAAACGTTACCATATTAGCCATAGCTTTTCCGAGTATTTCACCCGTATAATCAAAAACTTTTAATGCAATTGCATCTCCGTTTCTTGCCAATTCACTTATTTTTTTGCTCGTCAAATCAGAAAAACTAATATTACGAAGTTCGCTTTCTTCATTGGAATGACTCAAAAAATAAAAGACACTTCTCTTTATTCCGTTTGCCGAAACATATGTTTCAAGGCAGCCTGTTCTTCCGCAATTACACTGTCTGCCGTTCATATCTATAATTGTATGACCTAGTTCTCCTGCAAGACCGTTTTCTCCGTGAATGAGATTTCCGTTTACGAAAATTCCGCTTCCCAGGCCCGTACCTAATGTAAGTACTATAAAATTCTTCAGTCCTCTTGCGGCTCCGAAATTATGTTCGCCTAACGCGGCAGCATTTGCATCGTTAATAATACCGACCGGCAGATCGTAATATTTTTTCATTATCTCGATGAAATTTATATTGCCCCAATTTAAATTTGCAGGGGATTCGATAGTACCTTTAAAATAATTTGCACTGGGAGCCGCTATCCCTATTCCGCTTAATTCAAATAGACTACCCAGCTTCAGACATTCATCATTAATAAGACCTACCAATTTGGATATGAACAAATTTACGCCTTCCTGCGGCTTAGTTGCGAACGAGGTACTAAAAATAATCTCATCATTTAAATCGAGAAATCCGAGGACCGTATTTGTACCGCCTATATCAATCCCGGCAATAATCTTATGTTTATTGGATATTTTATCAACTGTAAGCATTTTTTAAAATTGTACGTTTTTAATTTAAAAGAAAATATGTTGGTTGCCCCAACAAACTATTTAATTTTTAACAATGAATCTCATAATATCTAATTAAATATCAATTTAAGCTATAATTTGAAATCCGTCGAAAATTTCTTCAATTGCCAGTGTAATTGCTCCCATCAACCTCGGCAGAGCAACAAGTGAAGTAGGAAATATTTTAATATTTTTTTTCTTACCGAAATAAGCTCTTTCGGTAACGACTTCCATTATTTCAGGATAAATTATATCCCATGCTTGAATAATCTCCCCTCCAATAATTATCGCGTGGGGATCAATAGCTTTGATTATATTTGATATGCCGAGTCCGAGGTAGCTTCCCGTTTTTCTAAGTACATTAATAGCCTTAGTGTCATTATTCCCGGCTAATTTAATTATATCCTGAATAACAAAGTCTGAAGCATTTCTTTTTTTCGGAGATTCGGTGAGAATATATGAATTAATAATTGCTCTTTCCGAAGCATAAGCCTCCCAGCAGCCTTTATTACCGCAGGTACATTGTTCCCCGCCTTCAAAAATAACCATGTGCCCGAATTCGCCGGATGCCTGATATTCTCCGTTCATGAGCTTATTTTCTACCACAATACCAGAACCTATGCCCTGACCAATTGAAAGAAAAACAAAATTTGTTAAATCGACATCATGATTTCCGAACCAAAGTTCAGCAAGCGCGGAAGACTTAGCGTCGTTTCCCACGGCAAAAGTTTTTATTTTAGGGAGTTTTTTTTGAAGAAGTTCACCGATATTAATATTTTCCCATCCTAAATTAGGAGCAAAATTTACAATCATCGTTTTTGAATCCACAATACCCGAAATACTTACACCAACGGCTTCAAGATTTATTATGCCGAACTGTTTACATAATTTTAAAAGAGATTTTACGCATGAGTCAATAAACGCAGCAGGATTTTTTGGGTTTGTCTTTAAATTTGAAGTGCCTTTAATGCTGCCGTCTATGTCGGCAACTGCCAAATGAGTAACCGATGAATCTATATTAATTGCTCCGATAAAAAACTGGCCGAGTTTCAAAGATAAATTTACCGGATTTCTGCCTATGTTCTGATCTTTGGTTACTTGTTCAAAGATAAGATCTTCCTTAATTAATTCAGATATAATGCTCGAAACTGTGCTTTTATTTAATCCGGTTAGACGGGAAATAGTTATCCTCGATATTGGCTGTTTTTCCCGGATGATATTTAATATCATCGTGCGGTTTATTCCCCGCAGCACTTTAGCATTTCCTGTTATAAGATTAGAATTTCTTAATCCCATTGAGTTTTATCATAATTAAATAAGTAATCTATTTAGTTGGTTGTCCAAACTAACTAATTCAAACGTAATCATTACATTCGAAATTGTCAAGAACTTTAATAAAACTTTTGCATTGAGATCTATATCGACCTCTATAATAAAGATTCAAAAGTTTCGTTTTATATGTTAAATATTTGCGTTTATCTTTAACGTAATTATTGATGTTACCTTTTATATATCATTTAAATAACATAAGACCCTCGAAACTTTTCAGCTTCGAAGGTCTTATTTATTATAGGAGGGTCATTGAATACTATTTCATTAGAATCATTTTCTTTGTCGCACTGAAATTCTGTGTTTCCATTCTGTAGAAATAAATACCGCTGGAAACGTGAGTACCGTAATTATCGGTTCCGTCCCAGGTAGCTTTATAACTACCGGCTTGCATTTCAGTGTTTATAAGTGTTTTGATTTTCTGACCAAGAATGTTGTATATAGCAATCCGGACTAATCCGCTCTGCGCGATTGTAAAATTGAAATTAGTAGTCGGGTTAAACGGATTCGGATATGCGTTTGACAATGTGAATTTATCGGGAATTGTTGATTCAACGCGTTTAACACCGGTAACCTGCCACTGAGCTTTCTGAGAAGGGAACCAGTTCAAATCGCCCAACGCAAAACCGTCTGTACCCGCGTGCTGAAGTGTGGTATTGGTATATGATAGATCTTCAGGTAAAGGCCAGGCAGGCGGATATTGAGAATTATTCGGATTATAATACCATGCGGTATCTAGCTTGCCAGTTGCAATTTTAATAACATAGGTCATCAAATTATTGAGTTGATTTTGGATGTCTGTATTGAATCCGGGATCGAGATTCACATTACCGGATGTATCTACATGACCGCCGTTGCTGTCTATTTTTGCTAGTGCGTAACGTGCATATGTACTCATCCAATGCGGCAAATACAGTTTTCTTACCATAAGAGCCTTAGTACCGGAAGTAGTATAATTAGGTACATCTACAGAATCTGTTGATTTTACAGTATCGTTATATGCTTTGTACTCATCGTAAAATTTCTGCGGCCAGAAATAATCATTATTCCTCAGATTAAAAACTCTTGCTGATGGAGCTGCTTCATCAGCAGTAACCGTAGCATTACCCGTACCGCCTGAGCCTATATAATTTTCAGGACCCGGAACTGCTCCGTTTGATCCGCCGCCCCAGAGTTTAGTCCACCAACTTGTGGTATCCGTTACCATAACCTGAATAATACTGCTTGTTGATGTATCGGGATAATTCTCGAACCAGCTTTGAATAACTTGTTCCGGAATTCCACCATAAGCATGCATTGTATAGAAGAGGTTGTTGTCCATATGTAGATTTTGAGCTAAATATGTTAAGAAGGGATTTACAGTACCATAGACTAAAGTGTTATGTGAGAACTCCGCATAAGGACAATACCCACGAACTGAAAACGCATAAGAGTTGTTACAAAAGAAGGTATTGTTAACAAACATCGTAGTATCCATATCTGTATTGCCGTTTGACAGATATCCACCACCGCCAAAGTAAGAAGAATTATGCATTTCATTTCTGAAAACACAGTCACTAACTTTTAACTTGTCCCACTGTCCCGCAAGACTTAAAGCGGTATGAGTGAAGGCATCAAAAACATCCCCCTGTAAAGTTAGTTTTATACTATCGGCATTAATGCGAATACCGTCAGACCAGCCGAGAAATGTTTTATCAGAACGAATGGAAAGCAGATAAACGTTTTTTATTGTAACGCTACTGCCCTTGCCGTTCAAATCGAAGAAATGATCAATTGATGAATTATTCTGTAGGATCTGAGGAGAAAGCACGGGGGGACGAGTCGAAGCAGATCCGCTGTCCATTATTGTAATGGAGCCGTTTATTTCCATCGGTTCACTAACCTGATAAACGAGTCCTCGTTTCAATTCATAAACACGGTTAGGATACTTCCTTAGCCCGTTTGTAGTAGTATCACCGTTTATAACAGTGTTAATATTTCCCGGAGGAAGCGGAGAGATAACGAGTGTATCAGGAGTTAAGACTTGCTGAGCTTGCAGGTGTGCAGTAAATATGAGAAACACTGCCACTATTATAGTTGAAAACCATATCCATCTTTTCATAGTAAGATATCTCCTTATTTTGTTGTTTGATTATTAAATCACTCATACTAATAAGTGCATCTGTGCACTTAGACATAGAGTTTAAAATCTCTAAAATACTTTTACCTATATTGTTCTAAATTGTCTCTTTAATTCTTAAATATTCTTACATACTAAATTGAAGTCCTAATTCTGCTTCTAATCCATATCTCTGCTGGGATGACAAAAAGTTGGTTTTAGCGTTTTGATAGATGTCATCTTCACTGTTGATATTATTTAGATTAAAAAACACACGCACTCCGTACCACGGAAGTTCCTGCTTAGCCGATAGATCCCAACGGATGTACTTTGCTCCTTTGGATCTTACCGCTGAAATAAAACCCGGCGTTTGAAAAACATCGGCATGATATATCATAGACACTCTTAGTGAAAACCCTTTATAATCATATCCTACCGCTAAATTGGCAATATCAGTCGGCTGATCAATTAAGCGATCGGTATAGAATGTATCGATAACTGTGGTATTTGTATTACCATATTCATCATAAGTAACATTTTTTATCGTTTTCGGATAATCCGCTTTCGAAAAGATGTGTGTATAATTGACACTCAAAACTAATCCCGATAAAACTCCGGGTAAATACCAAAAATGTGTTTGCCAATCGGCTTCTAATCCATTTAAAGTTATTGTATAAGGGCTATTTATATAGGTAGCAACATTCCACAAATTACCTTTTAAATTTGGGAGTTCAGGAAACTGAGATAAGTTTGTAACCCATGTGTTTGAATAAAAAACCAAATTTTTGATTCGTTTGGAAAATCCGTCAATAGTTAACAAACCTATATCGTTAGAAAAAGCAGACACAACAAAATCAAAATTTTGTGACGTCGCCGGTTTCAAATTGTAGTTGTTAACATTAATGAATGTTGTAGTTATCTCATACCTTGGTGTAATTGCAGTGAAATCGGGATAGTTCAGAGTATTTGTATAAGCAAAGTGGATTTGCAACCAATCCAGCGGTTTATAAATTAAGTGAACCATTGGAAGAATATAGCCATGAGAATTGGTTACTGTAGTATCGCTATAAACACTGCCCGGAATGGTGGTATTTACTCTTGCTGCTGTATAAGTTCCAGTAAGATTTTGATAACGCACACCGGGAAGCAAAGTAACCACGTTGCCCAAATTGAAAGTCAACATTCCGTACACAGCGCTTTTATCCTCTGTGCCATTATAATTGTTCACTCTTGAAGCAATATCGTTTGCTCGGAAACCGCCACCTAATGAAGCGTTTTGATTCATCGTAATCGGAATTAACTGCCACATAAGATCGCTGTTGAGAGGATAAGCCATAGTATAATCGCCTTTGAGAAAATTCCCAAAACTGTATCCGTTGTAAACAAAATTGGCCATACTCAGCCCTGTAGAGTTAAATATCAAATTTGGATATGATTTTTCAAAAGCAGAAGTAACAACATCACCGCCATTGTAAATTGTAGAACCACTTCTTTGACCATATTCATAGGAACGGGTTCTACCCTGGTACATTCCACCAAACTTCAGCTTTGCACTTACCAAGTCGGAAAGACTAAAATCATGTTCAAGATCAATCTTTCCCTCATAAAACCGGTCTTTTAGCAAACTATTTGAAGTAACAATATTATCAAGCCATGCTGTCGTATCGTTCGGCTGTATGTAGGAAGCAATCACCTGGGGCGGAAGTTTAGTAACTGACGGACCAACACCTCCGGTAAATCCGCCGTAATCCTGGACAAAATTAAAAGTTGCATCTCCCGGATCTTGATTCCTCGAATATGAGTAAGCTACTGTACCATGAACCTGGAAGAACGGAATTGATGCATCCACACTTAGAAGGCTTGTCAGTGAGTTCAGCTTAGTATCCGTGCTGTTCAACCCATAATTAAGTTCTCTTGAAGCACTCCAAATATATGCCGTCTCGCTACGATTGGTGGCCCTGGTGTCGCTATAGCTCATTACATTCTCCAGACCTATACTTATATCTTTACCTTTATAATCCAGCACCAAAGTACCGTCATCCCTCTTGCGAATTCTATAAGTATCCGTCAAAGTCAAGTTATCCAAATTTGGTATCGTAGCTTCTCCCAAATTCACATTTACATTATTCACAGTATAACCGGCGCCAAACTGCTGGTCACTAAGATTACGTCTCTCTACGGAGCCTTGCAGGAAAAAACCGAAGTGATCGTCGAAATAGCGATTTTCAATTGAGGCAACATACTTATAATCATTGGCTGAATTCTTTAATTGATTGTATGCACCTTGAGCGAGAAGACCGATTTTAGGTATTAAGTTGTGGGTGCTCTTTGACGCCTTCCTCAAATCAAAGTTTACAATACCGCCTAGTACTGCTGCATCCATATCCGGAGTAATTGCCTTTACAACCTCAATCCCTCCAAGGCTGCTTGAAGAAATCATGCTTAAGTCTACTGCTCTATCACCTAACGAACTATTAGTTGCAGTACTATTTAGATCAGTACCTGTAAGAAGATTACCGGATGCAATATTACTGGGCAATTGAATACCATCAATAGTTATCTGATTATACTGCGGAGCAAGACCTCGTATTACTACCTGGGATGCCTCGCCGCCTTCTCTAACAAGGGATACACCGGGCAGCCTTCCTACCGATTCCGCCGCGTTTGCGTCGGGTAACTGCTGAATTTTTGCCGATGAAACTACGTTCTTTATGGACATTGCAGAAAGCTGTTTGTTAATAGCCTGCAATTGCCCTTCGGCTTGAGCGGTCACAGTGACGGTTTGTCCTTCAACCGCAGCCGGTTCAAGATAGAAGTCCATCTGCAGTGTTCTTCTTTCCCTAATTTCAACTTTAACTTCTTTTTGTTTATAACCGACAAAAGTGGCGCGAAGAGTATAACTGCCGACGGGTATGTTGTCTATTAGGAAATTACCTTCTTTATCTGTCGCTGCTCCCATACTGGTTCCGACTACAATAATATTTGAAAAAGGAAGAGCCTCTTTCGTCTGAGCATCCCTAATGGTTCCCTTAACAGAACCAACGGGCCCAGCCAATATTGAAGAGCTAAAAATCTGAAGAAAAAATAAAGTACTTACACAAATAGTAAAGATTTTTTTTGTCATATATTCCCTTCACTTTCCTGGCCAATACTAATTTTTCTTAATGCTGTAGGATTTTTATTTTGTGTTTATTTATATACTTGGGTTTCGGTAGTTTATTCGTTATCAAAATAAACTAATTAAATATAAAAAGCAATACTTAAATAAAATTTCCTTAAATGCTAAAAAAAACGTACAATCGAGCCAGATATGTTTTATTTTAGAATAAACCGAACTGATTTTTTAATAATTTTGAGTTTTGTTATCTTATTTATGGTTTCCAATATAATAGACTAAAAACTATCTATTAATATTGATAAAAATTATTTTACTTTACTTATCGTAGAGCAACAGTTATTGTTTTCAGATCTTTATCGGAAGAAGACGAACCTACCATAAAAATGTAGTTATCCGGCTCAACGCTGTAACCTTTACCGTCTATCCAACGCTGAAGCATTGATGATGTAATATTAAACTTAACATTTTGAGTCTCTCCCGGATTAAGAGAAATCCGTTTAAACCCTTTTAATGTTTTAATTGCCCTGTTATCTTTTTCGGCTTTAACATATAACTGCACTACTTCGTCCCCTTTCAGTTTACCAGTATTGGTTACGTCAACAGAAATAAAAGCCGAATCACCCGGTTGAATATCAGTTTCGGATGATTTTAAATTTTCAAATTTAAAAGAAGTAAAGCTTAAACCATAACCGAAGGGATACAACGGATTGCCTTCAAAATAGCGGTAAGTACGGTTTATCATGCTGTAATCGGTAAACGGCGGCAACTGATCGACAGAATTATAAAAAGTAACGGGAAGTTTACCCCCGGGATTATAATCTCCGGAGATTACATCCGCAATTGCAGCTCCTCCTTCTTCACCGGGATACCATGCTTCAATGATTGCCGGAATATTTTTATTTTCCCAATCTATAGATAGTGCGCTTCCGTTAAGTAGAACTAGGATAACGGGCTTACCTATTGACACAATTTTTTTAATTAAATTCTCCTGAAGCCCGGGAAGGTCCAGCGATGTTCTGTCCCCTTTGTAAAATCCTTTTACGTCTATTTTCATTTCTTCGCCTTCCAGCCGGGGAGACAGGCCCATAACCATAACGACAGCATCCGATTTCATTGCCGCATCAACTGCTTTTTGTTCAAGGTTTTCATCAGGTATATTCCATATAAAATGCATAAACGAATAACGCTCGGTTTCATAAAATTCGATTTTAATTTTATATGTTCTGCCTGCTTTCAGATTTACGTAACCGTAAGCTTTCTCCGGATCAAATTCCCCGTAATACTTTACAAGAAGCGAATCATCCAAATAAATTCTATATCCGTTATAGCCGTATCCGCCTATTGCGTACCTGCCAGATTTAGGAGGAACTATAACACCGGTCCATCTTACGCCAAAATCAGTCGGATTAAATTTTTTACTTGGGGCACCGTCCCACCATGCGAAATCAATATTTTTATCTACCCTGGAAAAAGCCGGTTTCCCCTTAAAGTCCCTGTTATCAAAATATTCCCCCAACAACCCGTGTTCGTTTTTATCGGGAGAAGTATAAAGAAAATCTTTTTTTACAACTTCGAAGGAGGGAATATTTTCCGCAAGATTACATCCCCGCGCATAGATAATTTTCGAATGTTTAAATTTTTCTTTTATTCCCGTTAGTGGAGTAACAGGATGCGAAGGGAATCCGTTATAATTACCCAACAGAGATTCGATATCATCGGCATTCGGACCGATTACGGCAATTGTTTTAATCCCGGTCCCGTCAGCCGAATATTTTTTTAAAGGCAGCAGATTATTTTTATTTTTCAGCAGTACTATAGATTCTCTTGCTGCATCCAGCGCTGTTAATTTGTCTTGCTTTGTATCTATTTTATTCAAATTAGAATACGGAACCATACTCGGCGGATCGAACATACCGAGTTTAAAACGTGCCGTAAACAACCGTTTTACGGAAGTATTTATTACCTGTTCCTTGACTTTGCCATTTTTTACCGCATTATATAAATAAGGATATGAATTTCCGCAGTTAAGATCTGTACCGGCTTTTACTGCGACGGCAGCCGCATCTTCCTTGGAATCGGTAATCTTATGAAATTCATACATATCGGATATTGCCCAGCAGTCGGAAACTATATATCCTTTAAAACCCCACTCTTCCCGAATTATTTTATCCAGGAGAGGATTGCTACCGCAGCAGGCGTATCCGCGCAGCATATTATAAGCGCACATAACTGCCGATGCTTTAGCATCTACTATACATTTTTTAAATTGCGGAAGATATGTTTCGCGAAGATCATAATCGCTTACTTCAACATCCACCGTATGCCTTGCCGATTCGGGTCCGTTATAAACTGCAACATGTTTAGGAGTGGCGTCTGTCTTTAAATATTTAGGATTATTTCCCTGCATGCCTTTCACGAATTCGGCTCCCATCTCTCCGGTTAAATACGGATCTTCGCCGTAAGTTTCCATACCCCTTCCCCACCTCGGATCGCGGACAATATTTATGTTCGGAGACCAAAAAGTCAGACCCTGATATATCCCTCTTTGACCTCTGCTTATTGCCTTATTATATTTTGCGCGGGCTTCATCCGAAATTACTGTTGCCGCTTTATACATAAGACCGGTATCCCAGGTTGCTGCTAATCCTATCGGTTCTGGAAATACAGTTGCGATACCGTTACGCGCAACTCCGTGAAGAGCTTCATTCCACCAATTATATGCAGGTATACCCAGCCTTTTTATTGCCGGCGCATTATAGACCATCTGCGAAACTTTTTCTTTCAGAGTCATTCTTGATACAAGATCGTTTACTCTCACCTCAATAGGAAGCTTAGGATTTTTGTACGGAGGAGTAACCTGCGCAAAAATTAATGCAGACAAACTTATAAAAAGCGTAACGAGTAATTTTAATTTCATGTTCCTAAAAAAAGTTTAATATTTTAGATGAAATGTTCACACGGTTTAGGTTCAAAAATTCTTTTTAAATAAATCATATAAACAAAATAATATCGGAGATCTTATTTTTATTCAGACGGAGCTGATTACTTATTTTCACCGGAGATCCATACCAGTCCGTCATTTTCTATTATAACTCTTTCGGTGCCGTCATCGGATGTTAGATATGCTTCAAATAAATCTGCTGTACATTGAATTACAGGCGGCATTTTAAATCCCGGTACCGGGGTAATTTCCACTCCCAGCTTTTTGATATCGCCAGTATATTTCCCGTTTTTAACGAAATAATTTCTTTCATGATAATAGATCTGTCTTAAGAACCACTTGGCGGCTTCTTCTTTCTTTTCGACGAATTTTACTTTTTTACTTCCTACCTCATTTTGAGTAAACTGTATATAACCCCACATTTCGGGATAATGCATATTAACAACGCCTTGCGGCGACCAGACCCAATTATCTTCCGGATATGCTTGGTTTGTCTCAGGGTTTATTTTCTTTTTATACCATCCGTTAACCACCTCGGTTTGCCACTCAACCCTAGAAAAATTAATTCTCCATTGATCTCCTTCTTTGGGAGGAATATTTACATTTGCAATTTCGCCGAAGGATTTTAAAGGGAATGCAATTTCAACCGTCCATTTTTTATCTTTATCTCCCGGGTGATTCAATGTACCGTCAATTGAAACAGCTGTTTTTAGCCCCTTATAATCCCATCCGTTTACAGCAGCTTTGTTTATATCGCGGTATGGTTTTATTAACAACAGATCCCAAACGGTATTTAATGCATTCATTTCAAATTCACAATACCTGTGAGTATCGCCGTCGGGATCTATAAAAACCTCAAAATCATTGTCGCGGAAAATAACGGTATCGCGTTCTTTTAGAGTTGCCCAAATATCCGGTTCCTGCAGTTCTGCTCCTATATACAAGTAATTGTCGTCCCAGAGCATTTTCACACGGGTTTTAAATCTTGGAACAGGCTTCGACGGCCCCATTATATCGACAAAGTCTTTAGTCCATGCGGCCTTAGTCCAAGCTGCTTCATTTAATTTGCCGTCGATTTTTAGCGGTTTACCGGCATAGTAACAAATATATTTTCTAGGAGAAAATTTAATTATTGGAATTTGTAAAGTTTGTGCCATGCCGATTGAACTTAGTATTAAAACTAGAAATATTTTTTTTATCATGATATACAATTTTCATTTGGTTATTGTTTTGAAGCTTCGATTAATTCTTTAATTGTTGATGTAGCCACGCCAACAACCGTATCAGCTGCTCCATAATATATGGAAACTTTGCTGCTTAGCTCCGCAAATCCTTCTTCATCATATTCTTCCACAACCATTCCGCACGGAAATACTACGTTGGGTACTTGTCCGGTTAACTCAAATAATTCACGGGGTTCCAGAATATTATACTTGCCTCTTTGAAGAATAATTGAAGGATTGTTCAAATCGTGAAGAGCAACGCCTGCCTGATAGATATTCGAACTTGCAAAATGCATTGCAACTCCGTGATAAATATGAAGCCATCCTTCTCTTGTTTTTACAGGCGGCGGTCCCGAACCGATATTTTCATCCCAATAATGAAATCGTCCTTCCATTACAGGCTTAATTAGTTTCCAGTTTAATAGGTCATCCGACTCTGAAAGATAAATAGTATTTCCGGAAGCAGGTCCGTCTTTAAGTTGAACTTTGTTCGGCCGTTCGAACCGCATAAATTTATCGTTTATTTTTTCGGGAAATAATACTCCGTTACGCGTATCTTCTTCCGATACAATTCCCATAAAAATAAATTCTTCGAAGTCGCTCGTTTTTGCCAAACCCAGTCTGCACCCGGCGTCCATATCCATGGCAAACATAATGTAAAATTGATTTTCTAATTTTGTAATGCGCGCATCGTAAATATGATAAATCGTTTCTTTTATTTTTTCTATACCCTTGAAATCGATAATTTTATTATCGACTTTAAAATTAATACCGTCAGGACTTTCCGCTTTAACAATAAAAGTTTCCCGTCCCCTGTTTTGTACGCGCAGCAGAAGAATATACTTGCCTTTATATTTTATTGCTCCGGGATTGAACACGGAGGAAACATCAATCATTTTCGGAGCTATATCCGGAACATCAAGCCTGGTAACAACCGGGTTCTTTGCAGATCTTATTAGCATAATATTTAAAAATTAGTTATATATATAAGAATGAAAAAATAATCGGCATTTACGATACGGAATTATTACATTAATACTTTGACCCTACAAGTCGTCTTATCAGATATCGGGAGAATATTGCCGCTAATTTTATTACCGTCGATCGAAATGTTTTTTACTCCGTGGTCAGCACCGTCCGGATTTTCAACTTCAATAATATATTTAGTACCCCGGAATATTCTTTCGATTTTAAAAGATTTCCACTCCGAGGTAATTGCCGGATCTATTAACAGGCCGTTATACGAAGCTCTAATTCCGAGAATATAATCAAAGAAAATTCTATACATCCAGGACGCAGTACCCGTCTGCCACGAGTGACTTGCTTTTCCCGGCGAAGAATGTTCATCGCTTGTAATATATTGAGAATAAACATAAGGTTCCGCGTGAAAAATATCCGAATCAACTTTATTTGGTAAGAGTTTTTTAAAATACTCAAAAGCCTGGTTTCCTCTGCCCATCATACATTCTGCTTGGATAAGCCAGGTAGTGGGATGACAGAATACGGACCCGTTTTCCTTTTTTCCGGCTACGCATCTGGTAATCAGACCAATAGCCGGGTCGATATCTCTGAATGCGGGGGCGCATATTTTGGGTCCGTATTCCGAATCAAGATGTTTTTTTACACTGTCAAGGGAAGAAATTAATTTATCCTTTTCGGGCAAATTTGCAATCACAGGCCAGCTTTGAGTATTTATAAAAATCTTTCCGTACCGGTTTTCCTTAGATCCTATTTTAATATCACCTGCTCCGAAGGCCCTAATATACCATTCACCGTCCCAGCAATATTCATCAATGCTTTTGCTTATTTTATCTCTTAGTTTAATTATTTCGCGTGTTTCAATATTTTTGTTTTCGAATAACTCAATAAGTTTATTCAGCATAGCGACATAAAACATCCCTCCCCAAACGCTTTCGCCTCCGTCATCGCCTCCTATATAATCCAACGTATCGTTCCAATCTCCCCTGCCGAATATCGGGAGATTATGCTTGGCAAGGTTGTTCTTTACAAAATTTACAACGGCTAGCAAATGATCCAATATAGTGCTTTCGGGTCCGTCAACAAACGGAGCATTTTGATAAAGCAGGGAGAAATCGCCTGTTTCTTTAATAAATTCCGTTACCGCAAGTATAAACCAAAGGGGGTCATCGCAATGTTTGGTTAACTCGCCGTTGCCTTCGTTATAAAAATGATGATAGGCTCTGCCGTCCTTAAATAATTGACGTGCTAAAAACATTATTCGTTCAAAAGCATTTTCAGGCTGTGAAATTGTTACCGCTATTACGTCCTGGGAAGTATCCCTGAATCCGAAACCGCGGCTAATTCCCCAATAATAAAAGCTCGTTACTCTTCCCACATCAAAAGCCACCTTAGCCTGATACTGAATCCAATAATTCATAAAAGTGTTTACTTCTTTATCCGGTGTTTCTGCAACCGCATGTTCAAAAAAACGGTCCCAATTTTCTCTAACATCAGCCAGGGCTCTATCAGCCGTTTCGGAGCTGTAGTACATCGACGGAACCTTTTCTTTTTCAGTCTCGAATTCGGTCTTCGAAATTACGCCTAAAGAAAATATTATATCTTTAGATTCGCCCGGATTCAATTCAATATCAACCTCCAAAGCACCAACGGCATTTCCAAAATCAGTGTCGGTACTGGTCAGATTACCGGTCTCTATTGATTCCGGATTATTCTCATTTCTATAAGGGCCGATAAACCTTTCCCGCAATGTTTCGTATTTTACCACCGGCTGGTTTACGGTAAAAAACGCCCATTGATCCCATTCCTTATTTTCCTGCTGCTGCGTTCCGTTTGCTTGAGTAACCCAATAAGTTTTAGTGGCAAAAATCGAATTCAATTTTTTATCAAAATATACGCGATTGAAATGCTGATCGTCGCATTGATTTATTATATCGATAAGCCCGTGTCCAAGCGCGAATTCTACATATCCGAAAATCGACAAGCGGCGCTTTTTAGCAGAATTATTAGTAAGAGTAGCCTTCCATATTTCCCTTTGATCTTCAAGCGGTACAAAATATAACACATTAGATTTTATTTTTTCTATCTCGGCTTCGCATCTGGTATAACCAAAACCATGTGTAACAACGTAAGATTCCGGATTTTTTCCGACTGGCTGCCATGTTAAACTCCAAATTTCCGAACTATCAATGTCTTTGACATAAATATATTTACCAGGCCGGTCCGGTAACATATCGTTGATACGGTACCTGGTGATTCTGCCGTGCAAAGGATTTTTAAAATAACTTATCCCTCCCCCGTTATTTGATATAGTAGCAAAGTAATTCTTATTATAAATATAATTTATCCAGGGGGTAGGTGTTTTAACATTAGTAATTATAAATTCCTTGCCGTTTCCGGAAAAGTAACCATAATTCATATTTTTCTCCGCACTATATATGCTCTTCTTTCAATTCAACAAATTTTTCTATATATGAAAATAAAATAACTGCAAATTATTGGCAGGATACTCAATCTTAATATTTAACCATCAGCCTTTTTTATTTGAATTGAATTCGGGGAAATTTTGTTTATTTTTTTATAAAATTAACTTCAGTATAAAATATATTTTATTCAGTTAAAAGGCAAATCAAATTTTAAATATCTTAGAATATATGGGTATTTTGATAGTTGCAGTTTATAGGTTTATTTCTTAATGAAATTATCCTTGTCTTTAGATCTCATTGTATATGCCGTATTTAGCTCGTGACATTATTTTAAGAATTCAAATAAACGTTGTTTAGGCTAGACATATTTTATTTAGTTTTTAATGATGCAGCAAGGATTCGAGGCAGGTGAAAATTTGAAAATTTTAAACGAAGTATCCGGTCTTTATCTGTTAATAGGTAATTTAAAAAAATCTTCAAGTATCAAAGAAGCAGCTCCCAATGCAACCGAATAATGATGATATTTGCTAACTACAATATTAAGCGAATTGCTGGTAATTGAAATTACGCTCATTTCTATTTCTTTCCGAATAGATTCAATCAAGATATCTTCTAGTTCCGAGATAATGCCGGTAATTATTAATGTATCCGGATTCAATAGGGCTATAGCTGGTGCAATTGTATGACCGACCACATTTCCGATCATTGAAAAAACCAGGTACGCAATTGAGTCGCCTTTCTTAGCGGCATTTAACAAAAATTCAATATCAATGGCTTCTATAGAAGATACATAATCTTTTAAGATATCACTTTCGACAAACCTGTTCCGAACAGTGGATAAGATTTCTCTCAGCGTAGGCAGATGCGGGTATAATTCACCGGCACTATATGATGTGCCTCTGTAGAGTTCATTGTTAATAACAATTCCGATTCCGAGTCCGCTTACATTTTTGTCAATCTCCAATAAAACGGTAATATAATTCCTTTTAGATTTATAATTACCGTTCCACTTTAATCCCATAGCCGCAGCATTAGCATTGTTTTCTATTAATACAGGGAAGGGCAGGCTTTTTAATTTTTCAAGAAGCGGAAAATTCATTTCAGGTAAAACGCTGGACATAACAACTATACCTCTTTGATAATCGACTACCCCGGCAAAGGCAATACCAACTCCTAAAACTTTTTCTTTAGTAATATTATTTTCAGCAATAGTCTCGTTTACAACTTTAATAATAATACCGGCAAGTTCATCTACTGTACTGCCGGTATTAAGTTTAAATATTTTCTTGAAAATTATTCCGCCGCTGAAATCCAATACCACAGCCGTCATTTCACCCACTTCAATGTCCAAACCGATTACGTAAGTAGCATCTTTATTCAATGTCCATACATATGGTTTCTTGCCGCCTTTTTTAGTCGAATCCCCTTTGCCGTGAAAAGTAATAAAAGATTTGGCCGACAGTTCTTTAATTATATTAAAGATAGTGGACGGACGCATTCCTGTGGTCTTTACTAGATCACTGCTTGAAATAAGACCATGTTCCTGAATTAGTTTCAATACCAAAGCTTCGTTTATATCTTTGACAACCCCGGCATGAAAAGAAAGTAATTTCTTACGAGACATTTTTCAGCACAACCCCGCTATTTTACAAATTTTAAATTTACAAAATAATACTATAGAATTAAAAACTTATTTTACGGAAATTTCATCGACAAATAACCAGGCTTTGTCCCCTGCAGCTACATGCCAGGCAGGACATACACCGATATTTCTGGCCAACACCTTTACATAACGGGCATTTAATTCATTCAGCGAGGCTTTAAAATCCTTAATACCGGGAGCACTGTTTTCCTTGTCGTCCTTATTTTTAATTTGATATACTTTTGAGAAATTTTTCCCGTCGGTTGATACATAATAGGTAATTTCCGTCGGATAAAAGATCCACGAACCCGTATTTTGAAGAAATGTCCCGTCAATAGAATTTATTTTTCTTACCTTACCCAGATCTATTATTGCCTCAAGGTTATCACCGTGATACCCTTGCCAGGCATCGGTATGGAAATCCGATGAACCTTTAATACCGTCGATCAAACCAAGAGGTCCGCCTCCGGGATACGAATCGCTGTATTTGGTTAAAAGTTTAATGCTTCTTCCCTGCGGTATTTTATTGAAGTTTGAAACCATAACTTTGCTATATACACCGTTTTTTTCACATACTGCTTTCAGGGTTGAAGTATTATGAATTACAATAGGAGATGAATATACATTGCTGCTTGATTCCGGATTTGATCCGTCGGTTGTATAGTATATTTTGACCGATTTCTGAACAGAGGCAAGGGCCGCAACTGTAGAATCTTTAAATATTCTGTCTCCTGTAGAAAGATAAGGTACAATAACAAACGGAACATTTATTTCGGACACCGGTCTTGCCGCTTTGTCATTTCCCCACTTGCTCGGAGCGTCTCCCATGTCAAAGACCAGGCTTCCGCCGTTCGATAACTCCGCATTTGTTATATACGTCCTGCCAAATTGCTTCCCGTTAAGTTGAGCAGACTGTATGTAGTAGTTTTTATCCGATAAACTATTTGCGGAAATAATAAATTTTTTCTTTCCCCCCGTATTAATCGTTACCTTATCGAAAAGCGGAGTACCGATAACATATTCATTATCACCTGGACAAACGGGATAGAAACCTATCGCACTTAAGACATACCAGGCGGACATTTGCCCGCAGTCGTCGTTCCCGCAAAGTCCGTCGGGCTTATCGGTATATAACTTCGTAACAATTTGATGAACCCTATCCTGTGTTTTCCACGGTTCGCCCGCATAATTGTAAAGATATGCCATATGATGACTCGGTTCATTACCCTGTGCATATTGTCCTATCATGCCTGTAATATCGGCTTGTTCTCTTCCGGTTAATTTCGGGCTGGTATCGAATAATTCATCAAGCATCTTTATAAAATTTTTATCTCCGCCCATTAATTTAATAAGACCGTTTACGTCCTGCGGGACGAAGAAACTGTACTGCCAGGCATTTGCTTCGGTATAATTTCCGCTCACCGAATATGGATCGAAAGGATCAACCCACTTGCCGTTCTTTTTAGCTCTCATTAATAAGGTAGAAGGATCAAATACATTCCTATAGGACAAAGCCCTGTTTATAAAATAATCGTAATCCTTTTTCTTGCCGAGAGCCTTCGCCATTTTAGCAATGCACCAGTCGTCATAAGCATATTCAAGAGTTTTGGAAACACTTTCGCTTTCCAGATCAGCCGGAATATATCCCATTTCTTTATAATATTTCAAACCATTGTCATCCTGCATTGCGCTTTTCTTCATTGCTTCGTATGCTTCTTCCACGTTGAAGTCTCTTAGTCCCTTAAAATATGCATCCGTTATAACCGGAATGGAATGATACCCAATCATTGTTCCGGTTTCATTCGCGGCAAGAACCCACACCGGCAGCAGTCCGCTTTCCTTATATTTAGCTATTAAAGATCTTACCATATCAATATCTTGTTTCTTTTCGATTATAGTAAATAAAGGTTGTTCTGCTCTGAAAGTATCCCACAAAGAAAAAACCGTATACATATTATGATTTTTAAACGAATGAATTTTACCGTCCATTCCCATATATCTACCGTCAACATCCGAAAAAACATTGGGTGTTAAAAGCGCATGATACAGTGCGGTATAAAATACGGTCATTTCGCTTTTACTTTTTGATTCAACAGTAATTGCCGATAAAGCTTTTTCCCATTTCTCTGCAGCCGATTCCTTAATTTTATCAAAGTCCCAACCCGGTATTTCCGCTTTGACGTTTTTCTCAGCACCGTTAATGCTTACAAACGAAATCCCGACTTTTACAAGTACTTTTTCATTGTCTTCCGTATCAAACCGTAAGTACGCCTGAAGATTCTTACCATCGGCGGATTTCAAATTATCGTGATGAGTTCCGTCTTCGGCAATACCGAAAGATTTAAAAGGCTTCGAAAACTCCGCATAAAAATATACGCATTCATTCTTAGCCCAGCCGGTTGATCTCCGGAATCCTTCTATCGTTTTATCGCCTACGATTTTTATTTGCGAAGCTGTGGTTTTATCCTGAATACCGTGATTTAAATCTATAATAACGTTTGCTTCCCGGCTTTTGGGAAAAGTATATCTCTGAAATCCCGCTCTTTCGGTAGCCGTTAATTCTACTTTAATTTTATAATCTTTAAGGAATACAGAATAATAACCGGGAGAAGCTGTTTCATCGTTATGACTGAATCTGGATCTGTAACCGGAATCCGGATCTGTTTTAGTTCCGGGTTCTGTTTTTACGACACCTATTGTGGGCATAAACAATATATCACCGTAGTCTCCGATTCCGGTTCCGCTAAGATGAGTATGACTGAATCCCATAATCGTACTATCGGAATAATGATAACCTGAACACCAATCCCATCCTTCTGTTCCGTTGTCCGGACTTAACTGAACCATACCGTGCGGAAGGGACGCTCCGGGATAAGTATGACCGTGTCCTGCAGTACCAATAAAAGGGTTAACATATTTAGTAAAATTTGTTTGTGCAGATATTTTTGTTCCAATAAAGAACAATATTAGGATCAGAGTTACAGCACTAAATCTTTTAGAAATATGTGGAATTAGATACTTGAATAAAATAGTAAAAGATGACGCGTGTAATCCGATATTAGTCGGTTTATTCTTATAAAATATTTTCATTTGAGTAATATCATTTTTATAGTTTTTAAATATGGTTTAGAACTATTGGAGATTGACGTCAGCCTAGCAATATACAATCCGCTTGCAAAACGGGATCCGTCAAATTCAATAGAATAATAACCCGGATTTATATTTTTGTTTATTAATGTTGATACTTCATTTCCAAGGATATCATAAACTATTAAATTTACCATTCCGCGTTGCGAAATTTTAAATCTGATCGTTGTAGAAGGATTAAACGGATTAGGATAATTCTGCATAAGTACAGGTTCGAGCGGAAGTTTCGATTCATTGTCAGCTACTTGTGTTACCGGTACTATTAGAGAGCTGAAAACTGAATCCGTATATGATTTAAGATTATTAGCAGAATATACCATTATTCCTGCTTTCGGAGGAGAAGCAGGCTGCCATTCTGCAACTTTCTCAGCAAAGTTTAAATCATTATCATCATTAAGGACACCTATCATAGTTCTGGATGCACCGATAGAATCCGCCCATTGATTAAAACGACCGACAAAATCAGAATTAAAATAAGCCATATCCATTACAAAGTTAAAGTATGAAGAAACATCTTGGGATTTGCCGATCACCGAAGCCGGCTGTCCCCAATATCCTGCATAAATTGCCGCTATATACATTTCAGAGGAACTATCTTGAGATCTTGGACCGAAGTACTTTCCTATCTCTTTCAACAAAGCAATATAATCGGCATTCCCTGTTGCTCGATGTTCTATATCCAATGAAATACCGTCCAAATGTAGTGAGTCGATTGCACATGTTTTTATGAATTTAGCGAATTGTTTGTAGTCGTACTTTACACTATCATAAGTTGTGAAAGGAGTAGCAGTACTCCATGAAGGTGCATCGTCGACGTTCATCAAAACTTTTACACCTCGCGCTTGCAAAATTTTAATATCCCTGATGATCTCACTGTAAAAGTGGTAATTCGGATTTACGGAAGTTATATATCCATTAGCATAATGTAAAGAATCTGCCAATTCCCATAAAGTTCCTTCGAATATCACCACAACATTTGCCTTATCTGTAAACGATGTTAATGGATAATGATCAGGCCCGTGAGAATCAAAGGTATAATATGCCACTTTATTATTGCCTGCTTTAGGAATACCGGTTTGTAAGTGCTGAAATCCGGATGTGAAACCGGTAAGAAATAAAAATATTGATGCTGCAACTATAGGACATATTTTTTTCATAAGCTAATTGTTCTATTTAAGATAATCAACAATTGTGTTTTGCAACTTATAAATCTAAACATTAAACTTATCAGTCACGGACCATTCTCGAAGAGTCAGTTGAGTCTACGTACTCTAATGAGAGTCTGATGACCGTGACTGGTATGTTATAATCTTGATTAAAATAAATCACAGTCATGGTATGGACTATGATCGTCAAGTTTTCATTATTTTTATAACAGAAATTTGGCAGAATCTATTTTTACTGACTTATAAATTCTCCGTTTTCCAAACTCCAATCGTTGCCGAAATAGCCCGTAAACTTAACTCCTGCATCATCGGATTTTAATATATTGGAATTATAAATAACAATATCCGGGAAATTGATATACTGATCGAAGTACTGGGCTACATTTACAAGTTCCATTCCCTTCAAACCGGTTCCGGAAATTATTCCAACATTAGCAATCTTGCTGTCGGGTCTCGGACGAATCATAAGGCATGCAAGATCATTGCCCTTATATTCTTTCGTACCTACTTTAATTTCATCGTTGTTCACCTGAACGGGAGAGTCCTTCAATAAAAGTTTCCAGGCCGAATTTGTTTCCGAATTTCCGAAAAGAATAACACTTCTGTCTTTATATTTTTCAAGGCTGAAATCATCGTCTTTAATCACTTGAATTGCCCCGTTGCCCTGGTACCAAATACCTTCGGCGTCATATCTTGCTTTATCGAAAGCCCATTTATTTTCTTTTTTACTGCCGTGAGTTCCGTAGACAAATACCACGTTATGATTAAAGGCTTCCCGGAAGTTTCCGCAGCGTTCCGGAGTTTTATTATCCAAACTGGGTTTGCCCGTAATTTCCCACTTGTCATTATCTTTTACCAGATAGAACTTTGAGTCTGCAGGAACTTTTATATCGGATATCTTTTGACTGTCGATTACTACTGAAACAGGTTTTCCGGGAATAAGCATAGATGCATCTATCGAGAACATTTTAATATTTGAAGTAGTACCAATGAAATTCCTGAGACCTGGCTGCAGTTCTATTTTAATATGACTTAATTTCTGCTGCTCAACTTGATTTATTATTTGAATCCAGTTATTCTTGGACGTAACGGCCGGATTTGAAGTAACAAAATCGATCTTAAGTGTTCTGTCTTTTCCTGCTACCGCATGATGAGCAAAGAAATCGAATAATGGCGGCCAGTCAACACAATCGGCACCAGGTTCTTTGGATATATCCCACCAATGCCCTACGCCCGGCTGAACGTAATAAATAAAATCTTTATGGAATTTGGAAAGGTTTTTAACCATTGATTCGGCCTGGTCAGGCGGAACATTATCATCGTCGGCACCTTGAATTATATAAACTCCGTCAGGTTTCAAGTTTGTTGTGAAAGCATAAGTATCGCTGGGTTTAGTCGAACGCACCAGTATTTTGTCCACTTTGGATGAATCAGTCAAATGGTTAATTCTGTAAGACCAGAAACTTATCCATCCTGCGCTCGGCCCGACTGCGCCGAACTGATCGGCATATTCAACTCCAAGCTGCCAGGCACCGTGTCCTCCCATTGAATGTCCGGTAAGGTAAATCCGGCTCGGATCAGGATCAAATTCCTTCTTTAGCAATATTCAGATACTTCGAGAGCATCGATTCTACCCCAATTTTCCCAATCGTATCCGTAAGGTCTGCGGTTGGTAGGGCATACGATATATCCCCAATTTTTATGGTAATAAGCATTTGCCTGATTGATAGCTTCAACTCCGGCTCCGTGCAGACTTAAGAATAAGGCAGGACGGCCTTTCAGATTTTCCGGCGGATTTATCGCATAATACTGAACGCTTCCGTCCAGGTCGCTTATGAATGTTTCTTTCCTATTCTCACTCAGATCAACTACTCTAAGGTTGATTTTCGTAGAAGCCAGAACATCTTCTTTTCCGTTTTCTTTATTAACAATATCTACGTTCAATATTACACTTCCGGTATCTGTCTGTGCCGGCAGTTTAATAAGAAACGGCGTTTTAAATATTGAAAGAGGATTTATTTCACTTGCATGATAATATTCGGGGGCAGAATTTCCCGACCAGGTTTTTATCATTAAATTTTTATAGAATTTATCGGTTGCATTTATAATAGGAATAGCGCCGTAAGTATCGGCAGCTTTGTTAACTACTAAGTCGGGAAGAGTAAGGTCGCGGTTGTTGAATATCAGTCCTTGCTCCCCGGGATGAATTATAGCATTAAAATAACCGCGATTGCATGCGAATAAAAATTCATTTTCACCTTTATGCAATTTTACGGGAATCAGGGAATAATTAAATTTGGGTTCCCATTGACCGTATTTGTCTGTATATCCGTAAGGATTTCCCGAGTGCTCAACTCCGTTTACATATACCATCCTGTTTCCGTTCTGCTCAAGAATTGCATATTCGTCTTTATCAGCATGGTAACGGAAATACAAATATGCATTTCTTAATGTATCGCTGTTATACCACCCTGCCGAGTCGGGATGCAGTGATTTCCAAGTCCCGACGTTCTTTCCTTCCCATTTAAAATTTTGATTCTCGGAAGGATTCTTCCATTTTCCGGAAACTATCGAAGCAACCACTGCGTTCGGTGAAATAACATTGCCCCAATTCCTGTGCCCAAGATTTAAGACCAATCCGTCCCTTAGCACAACATTATCATTCGATTGACAAATAACTAAACTTGAAAACGAAAAAAATAAAATAATCGCAAAAACAAATTTTATCCTAAACATTTTATTATCCTTTTATAAAGTAAGTTATTATTGATACCTCTTTTCAGAATTAAAATTTTTTCATTTATTATTATTTCGAATACTCATGCGAATTCATCTTCTGAATCTGGATATGCTTCCTCCGAAGAATTTTTCTACGTAAACTCAAGATCCGAAGTTATACTTCAAAAACTCGACTTTAAGAATTTTTTGCGGGTGTTTTTCTTTTAATAAAATAAACTAGCCTTCAAAGTTTAAAGATAATAATTATTTTTTCAAAATAAACTTAAAATTATCATTAATTTTTATTAGATTGTTCTACATCTAAGCATGATTATTTTTTAATAAAATATTTAATTCTTGATTTTTGGACTTTCATTCTTGGAAATATCTTAAAAGGTTAATTCTTCAAAACTGAATAATGTGGTTTGTTAATATTTTTCCGTGAAAATTTGGCAATTACTATATATTCGATTTTATCATATAAAGTCGCCCTAATAAAAAAAACATACAAAAAATCAGTGTCCCATTAGTTGCGCAGTGAGATTACAGATCGGTAATAATAAATTATAGGCGGTCAGCGATGAAAAAAATAAAAATATTATTCGCGTCGTTTTTTTTGGTGCTTTCCTTGTGCGTGCAAATAAATTCCCAGACAAAATGGATCAACGGTTTTTCAAGCAGGATTGCAGGCGAAAATCTTGATTATCACTCATGCCATCCGGATGCTAACCTTGCTTTGCTGGTTCGATGTACCGATGACAAAGATTATATTGAATGGAATACCGATCGGGTGCCGCCGAATTATAAGGACGAATATATTAATTTTGCATGGATAGCCGGTTACTCTGTTGCTACTTCTACGTCAAAACACAAATTCTTTCTTTATGTAAACGACAGTCTCCGTTTCGTATTTACTACATCACCCGGACAGGAAAAAAAGAGCTGGCAGTTAAACGGCACCGACGGTTTTAAGCTCAAATTTAAATTTATAAAAGTTGATCAGGTAGATGACTTTTTCGGCTATATGATTCTAACTGTTCCGTACAAATTTTTAAATGGCATCGATCATGCACAGATAAAAATAAAAGGGGATGCTTCGGGCAGTAAGGACTGGTATATGACAATGCAGTATCCATTGATTCCCAAAATCCGGATATCGCCCGAAAAGGTTGTCTCAAAAGATTCTTCGGGAAAATTACTCCAAAGAGTGAAGGTCTCAATAGATCATTTCGATTCGCCTGCGGAAGTAAAAATTTATCCGGATACCGGAAAGCCCATAATATCTAAATTGATCCTGGGAATGAATGATTTTTATATAAACTTCACCGCCCCCGCTTCCCCTGTTGAGTCAAAGATAAAAATAGTCATGAACGGACATTCAAAAACTTATACAACAATTATTAAACCGGCCAGAAAGATTACTTTCTATTTAATTCCTCACGCTCACGTCGATATCGGGTACAGCGATCTGCAAACCGTAGTTGAAAAGAAACACTGGAATAATTATGATAAAGCAATTGAGTATTCTAAGGAATCTGCAAAGTACGGGCACGATGCACAGTTTAAATGGAACGTGGAAGTATTATGGGCTGTAAAAAGCTATCTCGAACACTTTCCAGAAAAACGGGCAGAATTCTACGATGCGGTAAGAAAAGGATGGATAGGACTTGATGCGACTTATGCTAATACAATGACAGCTCTAAGCAGACCTGAAGAACTTTACAGATGGGTTGAATATTCAAACCTTCTTGAAAAAAAAATCGGGGTTAAAATACAAAGCGCCATGATCTCGGACGTACCGGGATATACATGGGGAACAGTGCAGGCATTTGCAGACAACGGTATAAAATATTTTTCGGTAGGAACCAACGTTTTTGACAGGATAGGGAATGCCTTGAAAACATGGGGAGATAAACCCTTTTACTGGAAGTCACCAAGCGGAAAACAAAAAATTCTTATCTGGCTTGCAGGAAAAGGATACTCGTGGTTCCATCAATGGCGGCTGACAAGAGACGACTTTTCTCCGATAGCAAAATATCTGGACGAACTCGACGAAGAACATTATCCGTACGATATGGTTCACCTGCGTTATAATATAGGCGGTGATAACGGTTTCCCGGATTCTCTTCTTTCGAAGTTCGTTAAAAACTGGAATGATACTCACGTTACTCCCAAATTTAAGATCGCCACTAACATGGAGATGTTCAAAGATTTCGAAAAAAAATACGGGAAAGTTATTCCGACATATTCAGGCGACTTTACGCCGTACTGGGAAGACGGAGCAGGTTCTACGGCAAGGGAAACCGCAATGAACAGAAATTCCGCTGAACTTCTGACTCAGCTTGAAAGTATGTATTCACTTTTAGACAGGGCCGATTTTCCCCAGAAAGAATTTGACGACGCATGGCAATATGTTCTGCTTTTTTCCGAACATACCTGGGGCGCATGGAACAGCATATCTGACCCGGATTTAGAGTCGGTAAAGGAGCAGTGGAAAATAAAGAAGTCTTACGGATTGAAAGCAGACAGTCTTGCCGAAGATCTTCTTCATCGTATTTCAGACCGCGAATCTAATAAGGCTGTTGATAAATTTTATGTCTTCAATCCGTCTTCGTGGCAAAGAAGCGATATTGTAATTATTCCGAATTCGGTAAATAAAACCGGCTCTTCAATAGCCGATGAAAATGGAAATATTATTCCATCGCAGATTTTGTCCGGAGGCGATATTGCTTTTACCGCACAGGATATCCCTGCTTTCGGTTATAAAGAGTTCAAACTTGTAAACAGGACAGGCTATAAAGCTTTGCCTTCGCCGTTAGTTGATGATCAAATGTCCAATAAATTTTATAACCTGCACTTTGACCGTAAAACTTTCGCACTTAGCGGGATCTACAGGAAAGGTGAAAAATATAATTATGTAGATACATCGGATAACAGAGACCTTAATCTTTTTATTCATACCGGATCAAACGGTGCGGATCCGACTGAAAGCAGCAGTCCGGAGGTAACAGAATTTGAGAATGGACCGGTACTGAAATCAATAACAATAAAATCCGGTGCCAGGGGATGTAATAGTCTTGCCCAGCAAATTATTCTGTTCAATGATCTGGATAAAATAGAAATCAAAGATATAATAGATAAGAAAAAGGATTACAATAAAGAGAACATCAGATTTATGTTTCCTTTTAACATCAAGAACCCGGTATCAAGAATAAATCTGGCATGGGCCGTAATAGAGCCGGAAAAGGATCAGCTGAAAGGAGCCAATAGAAATTATTTTACGGTGCAGCACTGGATTGACGTATCGAACAAGCAGAAAGGAATTACTCTAGCTACAGTTGACGCTCCTCTCTTTGAATTCGGGGGAATGAATGCGGAAGCATGGATGGCTTCTCCGGATAAAGAATGGTATACACATACCTCTTCTTCCGCGCTCGGATATTCGTGGGTCATGAACAATTCCTGGCATACAAATTTTAAAGCTTCGCAGAAGGGTATCGCCGATTTCAAATACTACCTGAGACCGCATAATAATTTCGACTATCTGTCCGCATATAAGTTCGGTATCGAGAACTCGCAGCCTCTAAGAGTGATATTTTCAGAAAAGACGATCAAGAATTATTCTCCTATCATAAAACTGGACCCCTCTTCCTCGCTGGTGATTACAATTATAGAAGCGGCAAGAGACGGTAAAAGTCTAATTGTAAGAATTTTTAATCCTACAAAAAAGACAAGCGAATCAAAATTGAACTGGCTGGGAAAAGGAACACCGCAAATATTTTTAAGCAACGGCGATGAGGAAGAACTGCATAAAATTAAAGACCGGGTTAAGCTTGGTCCGTTTGAAGTGCAAACATTAAAAATAAAAGAATCATAGAACAGGGAGAAGATGAAAAAAATTATTTTATTGCTATTAATAGGAATTCAAATGATTTTGTCTCAAGCATATCCGCAATCAAAAGTTCAGATAATACCTGCGCCTCAGGAAATAAAATATCTTGAGGGCAGCTTTACAGTAACTCAGGACATAGAATTCAGATCTTCCGAAGAATACCGTAATCTAGTTGATTACTTGAAAAGCTACATGGAAAGTTTATATAAAATTAAATTTTCTAAAAGCTCAAACGAAGGTACAAAAACTATCGAACTTACAATCGATAAAGAGTTTATGAATACAAAGCCGGCAGCTTATTCACTTAAAATAAAACCGGATAAAATCTTAATCACCTCGTCGGATAAAAAGGGATTGTTCTACGGCATTCAGACAATCTTTCAAATGCTGCCTAAAAATCTCAAAAAAGCGAAGACGCCGGAATTACCCGCCTGCGAGATTATTGACTACCCGGCTTTTTCTTGGAGAGGTTTGAGTCTTGATTGCGCCCGCCATTTTATGACCAAAGATTTTATCAAACGTTATATCGATATACTTGCTTATTATAAATTTAATATTCTGCACTGGCACCTTACGGACGATCAGGGCTGGAGAATCGAAATAAAAAAATATCCGAAACTAACCCGGGTAGGTGCCTGGAGGAAAGAAGCCGACGGAACAATATACGGCGGTTATTATACTCAGGATGATATAAAAGAAATAGTTGCGTATGCAAAAAGCAGATTTATAACGATAGTTCCCGAAATTGAAATGCCAGGACACTGCACAGCGGCTCTGGCAGCTTATCCGGAAAATTCGTGCACGGGCGGGCCGTTCGAAGTACCTACAACCTGGGGCGTATTTAAAGATGTCTATTGCGCAGGCCGCGATTCCACGTTCACTTTTCTGGAAAACATTCTTGATGAAGTAATGAATTTATTCCCTGGAAAATATATCCACATCGGAGGCGACGAAGTTCCGAAAGACCGGTGGAAAGCCTGTCCCAGATGTCAGGCCAGAATAAAATCGGAGGGCTTAAAAGACGAGGAAGGACTTCAAAGTTATTTTATAAAAAGGATTTCAAATTACCTCAATTCAAAAGGCAAAGAAGTAATCGGCTGGGATGAAATACTGCAAGGCGGTCTGGCTCCCGGAGCAATCGTAGAATCGTGGCAGAGTATGCAGGGTGCTGTTGAAGCGGCCGGATTAGGCCACTATGCTATCTGCGCGCCGGCTGCTTATACATATCTGGATTCCGATCCTGAAGATCTTGATCTGAGAGTAGCTTATTCATTTGAGCCTGTTCCGAAGGACTTGCCTGCTAATGAAAAGAAATATATTCTCGGCGGCGAAGCTTGTCTGTGGACTGAAAGAGCACCTCAGGATAAAGTTGACATTAGGCTGTTCCCCAGACTTCTAGCTCTTGCGGAAGTATTATGGACAGATCCTCAAAACAGGAATTATGATGAATTTCATTCGCGCGTTGTGCATGCATATGATGATTTAACCGCACGCGGCATTAAATTCGGACCCGAGTCCAAAGCTATTGCCTTCAAGACATCTTACGACAGTTCACGAAAAGCATTTCTTGTCAATATATCTACCTCGCAAAAAGATCTGCAAATCAGATATACTGAAAATGGTAATCTGCCCGATTCTTCTTCAACTGTTTATTCGCATCCTTTAAAAATCAACAAGTCCGTTAATCTGAAAATTTCTGCATTCAGGGGAAACCGGTTCATAGGAAAAGAAATAAATTTATCGTTTGATTTTCATAAAGCGCTGAACGCGAAACTTACATTATTAAATAAATACGACGAAAGATATAGAGCAGGCGGAGATAATGCGCTGATAGACGGAATAAGAGGAACCGACAATTTCCGGGACGGTCTCTGGCAGGGTTATGAAGGCGTCGATTTCGAAGGCGTTATTGATCTCGGGAAAGTGGAAGATATAACGGCCGTAACACCGAGATTTATGCTCAATTCAAATTCATGGATCTTTCTTCCTAAAGATGTTAAAATATCCGTATCGAAGGACGGTAAAAATTATTACGACGAACAGACTATAAAAAATGACATCCCTCAGAAAAACCCGGATATAGTTCTCAAGGATTTTAAAGCCGAATTTAAAAACACAAAGGCCAGGTACATAAAAGTAGTTGCCGAAAGCATAAAAAATTGTCCGCCGTGGCATCCGGGCGCCGGTCAAAAAGCATGGCTGTTTATAGATGAAATTGAAGTCGAATAATCTCATTAATAACTAGGTTGCATTGTGAGATATAAATTTTTTCTTTATTTCTTTTTGTTCTGCATTTCGGCTAATGCTCAGAGCGGAATAATAACTCTTGTGAAAAACAATGAAAGCGATTACAGAATAGTTTTACCAGACAAGGCAATGCACTGGGATTCTTTAGCCGCAAGCGAGCTTCAAAAATATTTAAGAGAAATATCCGGCGCCGAACTGCCCATAGTAAATAATTCAATTCCAGAATCGAAGGATGAAATTATTATCGGCATAAAAAGAGGTAATTTGAAGATAGATCTGTCTCCGGTAAAGAAACAGGACGGCTTCGTTGTCCGTACGAAAGGAAATAAACTCTTCTTTGCCGGAAAAGGGAAAGGAGTTTTATATGCGGTTTATTCTTTTCTAGAAAAATATTTAAACTGCAGGATGTACTCGGTTTCGGTTAAAATAATACCGAAGCGTAACGACATTTCGCTCAACAATGTGAACATGACCGAGAACCCGGCATTTGAATACAGGGACATTCATTTCCATGAATCAACGAACGACGATTACTGCAACTGGCATAAACTTGTAAATTCCGGAGACAGAAAAATGTGGGGAATGTTTGTCCATACATTCCAGAAACTGCTGCCGCCTGAAAAATATTTCAAAGCACATCCCGAGTATTATGCGTTAAGAAACGGGATAAGAGTACCCGAACAGCCGTGTTTGAGCAATCCGGAAGTTTTAAAAATTATGACCGAAGCTTTAAGAAAAAGGATGATAGAAAATCCTGATGCGAAGATCTGGTCTGTCTCCCAGAACGATAATTATTCAAACTGCCAGGGCCCGGAATGCAGCCGGATCGACAGCATTGAGGGCTCTCCTGCGGGATCTATAATTAATTTTGTTAACAAAATTGCTAAGGAATTTCCCGATAAAACTATTTCCACACTTGCCTATCAGTACAGTCGTAAGGCTCCGGCACATATAAAACCGGCAAAGAATGTAAATATTATGCTTTGTACAATTGAATGTTACCGGACTAAACCAATTGCCTCCGATACCTCAAGCTCAGGTTTCCTAAAGGATTTAATTGCATGGTCAAAAATTACAAAAAATATTTTCTTATGGGATTATGTTGTGCAGTTTACTAATCTGGTCAGCCCTTTCCCTAATTTCCAGGTGCTTCAGCCAAACATTCAACTGTTCGCAAAATACGGTGTAAAAATGATGTTCCAGCAGGGATCAGGAAACCGCAGGGCAGCCGAGTTTGAAGAGCTGCGATCGTATCTGATATCGGATCTGCTCTGGAATCCTTATGCGAACGTCGACTCTATTATGAATGATTTCCTTTCCGGTTACTACGGAGCCGCAGGCAAATTTATCCGTCAATATATTGATTTGATGCAGAAGGAAATTACTAAATCGAATTTGCAGTTGAACCTGTACGGAAGTCCGGTAGACGGATTAAATAATTATTTATCCCCTGCTTTAATGGATAAATATAATGAACTTTTCGATGAAGCAGAAAAATCCGTTGCAGACAATCAGGATATTTTGAAGAGGGTAAAAATTGCCCGGCTTCCATTAATATACGCAATGCTTGAACAGGCAAAGGTTATCGGACAGGGACCGCGTGGATTAGTAATAAAAAATGCAGACAATAATTATGAGACCAATCCGGAAATAACCAGACTGCTTGATGAATTGCATTCTTACACCGAAAACATTCCCGATGTTTATTTGAACGAGAAAGGTCTTACACCGGATACTTATATTCACAGGTACGAATCAATGCTGTCAAAAACAATGAAGAATCCGCTTGGGCTTTTTAAGCCTGTTGAATTTGTTACAACTCCAAACTGGAAATATCCTGCTAACGGAACTAAGTCATTAACAGACGGAATGCACGGCGATGTAGATTACCATTTTAATTGGGTCGGCTATGAAGGCAATAATATGGAAGCAATAGTCGATTTGGGAAAAGATACTACTGTAAAACAGGTCAGTGCTGATTTTCTTCAAAATTCTTTTTCCTGGGTTTTTCTGCCGACGGAATTTAAAGTAAGCATATCAACTGACGGGAAAAATTTTAAATCCGTAGGCATCATTAAAAATACGGTGCCTGTAACAAAGGAAGAAACTCTGTCGCCCGAAAATGCATTCATAAAAAACTTTTCATGCAGTTTCCAGCCGTCTGAAGCAAGATACATTAAGGTAACGGCCGTTAACAGAGGTATATGTCCGCGCTGGCATCCGGGTTATCCTTTTAAAGCATGGATATTTACCGATGAGATAGTAGTTGAATGACTATCCCGAAAGTTTTAATTGATTTTAAATGGGTTGGAATAAAATTATTTGTACAAGTAATTTGTTTTAATAATAATTTTTAAAAAAATCCACGGAAAGGTTTAAATATAAATACTTATATTTTAAGAAATGAGTCGGGGACTGATTATTATTTTTTTACAGCAGGCGTAAATGATATTTACTAAAATTAAAATCCCGGTTACCAAAATTTAAGAATTACCGCCCGCAAAACCTGCTGCGTGATTTTATCAGTTATTAGGAGTGTGCTTTGCCGGGTTTAAATTGAAGTTTTTTTAATTAATTATTTTTAGACATAAACATATAAGAGCCATGAAAAAATTCGTCATACTTGTAGTATTGTTTTCATCTATTTTCCTTTAAAGGATTTTCCCAGGAAAAACAGGAATACGTAAAAGTAAAAGACCCTTTGGTTCTGAAAAAACTGGAGAAGTGGCAGGGCTTAAAATTCGGATTAATGATGCACTGGGGAACATATTCTCAGTGGGGTGTCACAGAATCGTGGACAATATGTTCGGAAGACGAACCCTGGTGCAAAAGAAAAATTGACGACTACTGCGAATATAAAAAAGAATATGAAAATCTGATAAAGACTTTCAATCCTACCGATTTTAATCCGGCTAAATGGGCGAAAGCGGCAAAGGAAGCCGGAATGAGATACGTAGTTTTTACAACAAAACATCACGACGGATTCTGCATGTTCGATACTAAGCAGACCGATTATAAGATCACTTCCGATGAATGCCCCTTCCATACAAATCCAAAGGCAAATGTAGCAAAAGAAATTTTTGATACTTTCCGTAACGACGGATTTATGATCGGCGCTTACTTTTCAAAGCCGGACTGGCACAGCAATGATTACTGGTGGAGGTACTTCGCAACTCCCGACAGAAATGTTAACTACGATATAAAGAAATATCCGCAAAGATGGCAGAAGTTTGTAAACTTTACCCATAATCAAATAAACGAACTAATGACCGGCTATGGAAGGATCGATATTCTCTGGCTTGACGGCGGCTGGGTTCATAAATATTCAAATGAAGAGATCGAAAGGATGAAAAAAGATACAACCCTGCATATGTTGCGTATTCAAAGCCAGGATATCGATATGCCCGGATTAGTGAAGGATGCCCGCAAAGAGCAACCCGGACTAATTGTGGTAGACCGTGCGGTACAAGGTCCTTATCAGAATTATCTGACTCCTGAAAATCAGGTTCCGGATTCAACACTCCCCTATCCGTGGGAAACATGTATGCCGATGGCAACAAGCTGGTCTTACGTTCCCAACGATAAATATAAATCCGCACATAAATTAATTCATCTGCTCGTGGATATAGTTGCTAAAGGAGGAAATTTTCTGCTGAATATCGGACCGAGTCCTAAAGGCGATTTTGCTCCCGATGCATATGAAAGATTAAAAGAAATAGGTCAATGGATGAAAATTAACAGCGAAGCTATTTATTATTCTCATCCGCTACTGCCGTATAAAGACGGTAAGGTTTGTTTTACTCAATTAAAAGACGGTACAACATATGCTATATATCTTGCGGACAAAGACGAAAGCGTGATGCCGGGAAAAATCAGTTTTAAAAAATATTGTCCGCAGGCAAATTCCAAAATTGTACTGTTGGGACCCGGCCATAACAATCAGGAAATAAGCTGGAAAAAAGAAGGTAAGGGTTGCGAGTTTGAGATACCGGCTTCGATACGCAATATCCCTCCGTGCAAATATGCGTGGACTTTTAAGATTTCAGATTAAACCAAAACATAAGAAGAAATAAGATGTTAAAATCTAAATTAATCGGCATTATAATTCTTACTGCACTTTTGTTTCTAGCACCGGTCGCCAAGATTTTTTGTCAGAATTTGAGTGAAGATCATCATACTAATTATATTGTAATAAATAGAGGCGATACTTACGAACAAATAATAAAAAAGGCCGCCAGCGTTACACCATCGGAAAGACAATATGAATGGCAGAAGCTCGAGTTTATTGCGTTTATTCATTTCGGAATAAATACCTTTACAAATCTCGAATGGGGCAAAAAAGAAATGGATATCCGGAAGTTTAATCCTTCTGAAATCGATGTTGATCAATGGGTTCGGGTTATAAAAGCCGCGGGAATGAAACAAATAATACTTACGGCGAAACACCATGACGGCTTCTGTCTCTGGCCTACAAAATTCAATAATTATAATATTTCCGATACCCCGTTTGAAAACGGGAAGGGAGATATCGTCAGAGATTTATCCAGGGCATGCCGTAAAGCCGGACTCAAATTCGGAATCTATCTATCGCCGTGGGACATGCATGAAAAAACATACGGCACTCCGGCTTACAATCGATATTTCGAAAACCTGCTGAAAGAACTTTTAACGAACTACGGCAAAATTTCCGAGGTATGGTTTGACGGAGCAAACGGCGAAGGGCCTAACGGAAAAAAGCAGATTTATGATTGGCACGCATATTATAAAATCATAAGGAAGCTTCAACCCGGAGCGGTTATAGCAATAATGGGTCCGGATGTAAGATGGGTCGGCACCGAGTCCGGTTACGGCCGAAAGACCGAGTGGAGCGTTCTTCCCGGATCAAGTACAGATTTAAAAAAAATAGCGGCAGGATCCCAGCAAAAAGCTCTCGACGCCGCTTTTGTGCCCCACGATCTAATGGCCGAGGACTTGGGCAGCCGTGAAAAAATTGAAAAGGCATCATCGCTTATTTGGTATCCCGCAGAAGTCGACGTTTCAATCAGACCTGGATGGTTTTATCATAAGAACGAGGATACACAGGTTAAGTCTCCCTATAAACTTGTGGACATTTATTATAATTCGGTCGGATTAAATGATGTATTACTCTTAAACATTCCTCCCGACAAAAACGGATTAATTACAAAATATGATATCCAAAGTTTGAAGGGAATGCATTACATACTCGACGAAACTTTTAAAAATAATTTAGCTGCAAATGCAACCGCTAAAGCATCAAGCGAAAAAAGAGGTAACGAGGCAAAATATATACTCGATAATAATTTAAAAACTTTCTGGACTACGCATGATACCTTAAGTACCGCTGCTATCGAAATAAATCTGCACGGCAAAAAAACATTCGATCGTGCTATGCTTCAGGAAAATATTCTTGCAGGACAAAGGATTGAAAAATTTCATCTGGAATTCCTTGACGGACACCAATGGCGAAAATTTGCCGAAGCTACAACAGTCGGTTTTAAAAGGCTTCTACGCTTTGCTCCGGTAACTGCCGATATGATAAAAATTGTAATCGACAAGTGCAGAACAAACCCAACAATTTCTTCTTTCGGTTTGTATATGGCTCCGCCCGAAATTACATTCGAGCCCGACGGGAAATCATTTAAGAAAGGAACTTCTGTTAAAATTCTTAGCAACGATAAAAAAGCAAAAATTTATTATACTCTAAACGGGAATGTACCCGATAATAAATCAATGTTGTTCAAAGACAGTATTTACGTGGATAAAAACATAAGAATTTCGGCAATAGCTGTATCCCCGGACGGTAAGGTAGGCCTTCCTTCCGAGGCTTCTTTTTATAAGGCAGAATATAAAATAACGTTGAACAGTAATTACGATCCGAAATATTCCGCTGGGGGGAAATATGCTTTAGTTAACGGGGTATCCGGCAGCACTAACTTCAAAGACGGCAATTGGCAGGGATACAACGGCAACAACCTGGATGCGGTAATAGATATGGGCGAATCAAAACAAATTAATAAAATTTCGGCATCGTTCTTAAGCGATGTAAATTCATATATATTCTTACCTTCTGCGGTCGAAGTCTGGGTTTCGAACGACGGGACAAATTATAAAGAACTCGGAAAATTAAAGAATAATTTATCCGAGAAAAATTCCGAAGCATTTATACATTCATTTGATTTTAAGCTGAATAAAATATCCGCAAGATATATTCATCTAATAGCAAAGAACATCGGCGTATGTCCCCAATGGCACAAAGGAGCGGGAGATAAGGCATGGATATTTTGCGATGAGATCGGTATAGAATAACCATAGACAGACAAAGTATCCATTTATAAAACGCGAATGTTTTTTGTAAAAATTTTAATAAATAGGAGTACACGTCCGGATGTATTTTATTCGAATGATATCAATGTTAATTACAATTTTAAATGTTGCAATTTTCTGTCAACCTTTAAATAATTCAGGAGTATCGGTAATCGTAGATACTCCGATATTTAAAGCGGGTACTTTCGGCGGGTGTCATGCCAGTACTATTACAGAACTAGTACCAGGAGAATATATGGCAGCGTGGTTTGCCGGCTCTTACGAGGGTGCAGACAATGTAGGGATCTGGATATCGACTCTCAAAAAAAATACTTGGAGCGCTCCGGTAGAAATTGCTACCGGCAGGGGATTCGGCCGGAAAACAAGTTGCATGCTGGAATCCTGTACTCTTCAAAACTAAAGACAACACCGTAATCCTGTTTTATAAAGCCGGTATCAATCCCAGGGAATGGCACGGGTATTTCATTAAGTCTCCGGATTTCGGAAAAACCTGGAGCAAGCCCGAAGCTTTACCTAAAGGTTTTCTGGGACCGATAAAAGACAAACCTATTCAGCTTGCCAACGGGAATATTTTGTGTCCCTCAAGCACTGAAAGTTTGGACGGAAGCTGGAAAATACATCTTGAAATCACGGATGAAAATCTTTCAAGCTGGAAAAAAATAGAAATTAAATCGGATAGCACTGTAGGAATTATACAGCCAACCATACTTAAACATTCTAAAGGTAAATTGGAGATGTTATGCCGCAGCCGTCAGAATTTAATTTATCAAACATGGTCGTCTGATAACGGTCTACACTGGAGCGAACCGGAAAAAACATCGGTACCTAATCCTAATTCCGGTATCGATGCTGTTTCACTTTCAAACGGAAGTTTTATCCTTGTTTATAATCCGTTGCTCCACGGGAAAGAATGGTATAACGGCCGGAACGTGCTGGATGTTGCTATATCCGAAGACGGTGTAAATTGGAAAGACATTTACCGGCTTGAAAAACACAAGGACGGCGAATACAGCTATCCAGCGGTGATCCAGGCTTCAGACGGGACAATTCAGATTACCTACACATATAACAGAAAGACAATAAAATATGTTGTCCTAAAATTAAAAGGAGTTCTGCAATAAACTAATATGGTATCAGAATTATAAATAACATTTATACATAAACCGAAATCCGCGGAGATTATTTCAAATGTCATTTAAGAAAATAAGTATAATTGGATTTTTCACAATATTATTTATATGTGCTTCCGTTTGTACCGCAACAGAATCGTTGAGTATAAAGGGACAGGATCATAACGAATCGGTAAATCCGGATTCCGCAGGATTCAGAAAAACATTTTTGCTTGATTACAACTGGAAGTTTCATTTGGGCGACGCCGCCTCCGTTCAAGGTGATTTCGGATTCGGGTCGGAAGAAACTTTCGCAAAAGCAGGAGAATCGAGCGGACCGGCGAAAGGAGATTCATCGAGGACCGGCGGATTCTTCGCCGACAGTTCTTGGCGTACCGTAAATTTACCTCACGACTGGGCGGTCGAACTTGGTTTCGTTGATGTTAATGATAATGTTCTAAATGATCACGGCTATAAACCATTGGGCAGACAATTTCCTAAAACTTCAATCGGCTGGTACCGGAAATCGTTTTTAATTTCTCCTTCCGAAAAGGGTAAAATATTCTCCATCAAATTTGACGGAGTGTTTCGCGATTGCATGGTCTGGTTAAACGGTTATTTTCTTGGAAGAAATTCCAGCGGCTACAATGAATTTTCCTTTGATGTAACCGATTATGTAAAATTCAGAAAGAGAAACATACTCGTTGTAAGGGTTAATGCAACGCAGTCTGAAGGCTGGTTTTATGAAGGTGCCGGTATATATCGTCATGTTTGGCTTATGGAATACGATCCGTTGCATATTCCACTTTACGGAACGTATGTTACGACAGACGTTTCAAATAAGGACGCAGTAATAAATATTCAAACACAGGTTTCAAATAAAAGCAGCGACATTAGAAACGGTAAATTATATTCCGTAATTCTGGATAATACGGGAAAGGAAGTAGCTTTCACCGAAACCGACTTTAATAAGCTGGGCGATTACGGAACCAGAACAATAAATCAAAAAATAAACATACGCTCCCCTCACCTTTGGTCCATTGATGATCCTTATTTGTATAAAGTTGTTCAGGTAATCAAAGCCGGCGGCAAATATATTGACAGAAAAGAAACAAGAATCGGAATCAGGACTATTCGTTTCGATAAGGATGAAGGTTTTCTTTTGAACGGGAAAAGAGTCGAACTGCAAGGTACTTGCAATCATCAGGACCATGCCGGAGTCGGTTCCGCTCTGCCGGACGGGCTTCAGTATTTCAGGATTAGAAGATTAAAAGCATTCGGCTGTAATGCAATCAGAACAAGTCATAATCCGCCTACACCCGAATTGCTCGATGCATGCGACAGTCTTGGAATGCTTGTAATGGATGAGAACCGCTACATGGGAGATACAAAAGAATATAAATCGCTTTTTAAAAACCTGATCCAAAGGGACAGAAATCATCCTTCGGTAATTATCTGGTCGCTGGGTAATGAAGAATGGGAAATTCAGAATAATTACACCGGCAAAGGAATTGCCGAAACATTTATGAGGATACAGAAAAAATACGATCCGTCGAGGCTTTGCACATACGGTGCGAATAACGGCGGAGTTTTTCAAGGGATCAACAGTATTATCCCGGTGAGAGGATTTAATTATTATATCGGCGACATTGACAAATATAAGAAAGAACATCCTGATCAAATTATTGTAGGTACGGAACAGGCTAGTACGCTCTGCACCAGAGGAGAATATGCCAACGATACCGTAAAAGGGTATATGAGCGATTACGATTTGCATGACCCGGGATGGGGCAACACCGCAGAATCATGGTGGAAATTTTTCGACGCGCGTAAATGGCTTGCCGGCGGTTTTGTATGGACCGGTTTCGACTACAGAGGAGAGCCGACGCCTTACAGATGGCCGTGCATCAGTTCTCACTTCGGCATACTTGACGTATGCGGCTTCCCGAAAAATAATTTTTACTATTATAAATCATGGTGGACAAATAAAAACGTTCTGCATATCTTCCCCCACTGGAACTGGAAAGGTAAAGAGGGGCAGCCTATTGACGTATGGTGTTTCAGCAACTGCGACAGCGTTGAACTGTTTCTTAACGGCAAAAGCCTCGGGACAAAAAAAATGGAGCATGATTCGCACCTTCAATGGTCGGTCAAATATGAACCCGGAACATTGAAAGCCAGAGGATGGAGAAACGGGAATATTTTAACTTCTGAAGTTGAAACTACCGGCGAGCCTGCAGCTTTAAAATTAACCGCAGACCGTCCCGTGATTAAATCCGACGGAGAGGATGTTGCGGTAGTTACCGTAACGGCAGTTGATGCAGAAGGAAGAGAGGTACCGACGGCGGATAATTTGATCCGCTTTGCAATCGAAGGCGAAGGCGAAATTATCGGAGTAGGCAACGGCAATCCGAGCAGCCACGAAAAAGACAAATATATCAACGGGAACTATCAAAGAAAGTTGTTTAACGGAAAGTGTTCGGTAATAATTTTATCTTCCCGTAATCAGGGAGAAATAAAATTAAAGGCAACTGCCGAAAATTTAAAGCCGGCTACATTCATAGTTAATACAGTTAAGTCCCGGTTAATTCCGATTATCTGATATTTATAATATAAAAAATTAAATAAGTATAACTTCCGGCAGCAAGGTTTATTCTTTTATATTCAATTTCATTGGCTATAAAAGCACCACTGAACTTATCTATTCAATTGGTTACTTTGAAAGATTTTGGACTTCTTCTAATACTAAATATTTACTTGTTTAAATCTTGATAGAGGTATGCGAGCTGCGAAAATGCCGAGACCGCCTACTAAGGCGGCCTCAACTTTACTGCAGCGTACCAGATGATACTATTTAAGGAGGACCATTTTTTTCGTTATAACATTACTGCCCTGTCTCAGAGAATAGAAATAAACACCTGTCGCAAAGTTATCCATATTCACATTGTACTGATGTTCACCTTTACTCAAATAAGCATTATCAACAACAGTTTTAATAAGCTGACCGACAACATTGTAAACGCTTAAACTGACATTGCCTTCTTTTGCCAGATTGAAACTGATGTTTGTTGACGGGTTAAACGGATTCGGATAATTATTATTTAATGCAAATTTATCCGGTGTTGTAGAGGCGACCTTTTTAACGCCTGTTGGATTTCCGGTAAACCAATACGGATCACCCGACGGCATTCCGTCTGTGCTGCTGTTCTGTACGGAGGTATTTGAGTATTTCAAATCTGTAGTTTCAGGAAGTGGCCAAACCGGAACCCAATCAATTGCCGTTCCGACAACGGTTTTCTGATAAGAGTAGCTTTCGGTTGTACCGGTACCGTTTCTAACGGCCGCAATCCAAGCGAGAAGACCAACACCGTATGTAGTATCCGAACCGGGATCTAAAGTTTTCGCAACCGTAGGTCCGAAACCGGGGTCAACATTCTGATTTCCGCTTTGAACAAAACCGGGCCATACAGTAGTGTTGTTGAACATAGCTTCCGTTTGTGTATTCATAAATACCGGAGTATAAAGCGAATCAACATGTGCTGTGTCATTCCATGCCGTCCAGAAACTGGTAAGACCGGAAGACCAGAAATAGGTGTTGTTCTTTACTTCAACTTTTCGCATAGCTTCGGCAGCAAGGGAATCTGTAGAACCGTTTCTCGCATGGCCTAAAAGCATAGCTGCTTTGGTTGAATCCAGAGGAGCAAAACTGAATATGGCGGGAACTCGCGGAGCTGCTATTTCATCCCATCCTCCGTTGTATTCTGTTTTGGTTTCGCCTACGGCATATACGTCATAGAAAATATTATCGTTAAATTTCGCATTAACAACTTGCTCTGACCAGAAAGGAGCTTTTGATGTGAGAAGTACATCATTATGCGAAAATTCGAAATCATTTGTAATTCCCGTTGTTACAACAGGACCCATAGCTACTCCGATCAATGTATTATATTTAATAATTATGGAATCGGTGCTCCAGCTACCTGCTCCGTTAAGGCTGCGGAGAAGTTCGGGTACGTAATAAGCTGATGCTACATCGATACCGTTCCTGAACTTGGAATTAGTAATATAAAATTTATCCCAATTTGCGCTGTAAGCTATTTCAAACTGAGCCATTTCGTCAAACACGCAATTATCTACTGTTAGAGCAATACTATCTGCGGAAACCTGAACACCCTGTCCGAACGCAGTGTTATTTGCATTATTAGGAGCAATACCGAGAAGATAAAGATTCTTCAACATTACTCTTGTTCCCTGACCGGTAAAGGTGAAAAAGATTCCGGGAATTGAAAGGTCCTGAAGTACATCTGCTTCTATACAGGGAATTCTGCCTGTAGTAGCATCGGGTACTCCCATAATTGATATACTAGATTGCGAGGTCACTGTAGCATCCAACAAATAGGTAGTATCGGTTGAGACAAGCTGGTACACACTATGATTCTGAACGCCGTTGGTTACATCGCCGTTAATAACCTGATCCAGGGTTGCGCCGCTTGCATAAACAACCAGCGTACCGCTTTGTGCAAAAGATTGCCCGGACATTAACATGAGCACTATCATCGCAAACAGAAATGTTGTGGTGAATAAAGCTTTCATGAATGAACTCCTTTCAGTTAGGATTTGATAAGTTAATTATAGTAATTGAAATTAAATTCCTTTAGTGTACATCTATATCTTAACAGAATAAATTGTATCTATACTAATTCTCACCTCCTTCGTACTTAGAAACCGTTTAACGTTTTTATTTCTATTTTTGTCATTTAATTTATTTTTCAATAAGATCAGAATTTAATTCGCACTCCAAAGTCGGCGGTCATTCCGTAATCCTGCCCGGACTGCGGTACACCGGTAGGCGCTTGAATAACCAGAACATCCTTTTCGCTGTTGATATTGCTGAGGTCGCCGAAAATTTGTATACCGAACCAGGGCAGGTCCTGCTTGGCCGAAAGATCCCATCGTCTATATGCAGAAGTATTAGTTCTTAACTGCGGCCAGAAATTCGGATTTGAGAATATGTTGTCCTGATATATCATGGAAACTCTGACGGAAAATCCCTGGTAATCGTAACCGACTGATAAATTAACAATATTGTCCGGCTGATACAGAAGTCTGGTAGTATAGAATGTATCGACAGGTGTAGTTACGCGACCTACCTTTTGCAGATTAACATACGGATAGCTTTCTTTTGAATAGACATGCGTATAATTAATGCTGAATACTAAACCGTCAAAAGGATGCGGAAGATACCAGAAATGAGTCTGCCAATCGGCCTCAAGACCGTAGTCGGTCGCCCGGTAAGGATCGTTATTATATGTAGACACCTGGTAAGTACCGCTTGGAGTAATTGTTGCTAATCCCGGAGGAAAATATTTCAATGCGTTTGATCCGGTTACGTAAAAGGTATAAGGATAGATCAGATTATCGATGTGTTTGAGAAATCCGCCGACAGTGAGAAGACCGATGGAATTATTATAGAACGACAAATATGCATCGTAATTAGCGGCACGCGAGGGAACAAGTTTATAATTATTCCAGGCAATGTATCCGCCGGTTGCCACATCTATTCTTGGAATTATAGCGCTGTAATCAGGATATGCCAGAGTGTTTGTATAAGAAAGACGCACGTCCAGCCAAGATAACGGTTTATATTTCAGCGCAACATCGGGCAGCCAGTAACCGTGAGTTAAACTTACGGTTGTGTCATAGTGATTGTAAGGTCCTCCTAATCCTGAAGCTGTATTTTCCACACCGCGCACTCCTAAATATGTGGTCTGAAGGTTTTGATATCTAACGCCGGGAATTAAAGTAATCTGGGGACCGATTTTAATTGTCGCCATTGCGTAAATAGCACTTTGATTTTCGTGCCCGGTGTAGTTGTTTGTCTTCGAATTAAACTGATCATGGAAGTAGGATGCGGATGCCAGCGGATTCTGCTGAATAAGTGATGCATTCTCAGCCAAATATCTTGTCAGTTCGGAAAGCATTCCGAAATTAAGCGGATAGTGCAAACTATAGTCGCCGTCGAGAAATTTTCCGTAACTGTAATTAGGATCGATAAATGGTGTCATCGGAATGTTGGTTGTGTTTGTATAGCTTGAGAGTGAAAGGAAATGACTTGCAATTAAATTGTCGACATATTGGGCACTTAAAAGACCCAGTCCCTGCGAACCGGTAGTATTATAGTAATATGATCTTGTCTGATAGCGATACATTCCGCCGAATTTAAATACAGTAGTAATTTCATCTGAGATGTTCGCATTGGTTTCCAGATCCAAAGAAGCGCTCAAAGCACGTGCTCCTGAAAAACTGCTTGTATTGGCAATATTGTTGAGATAAGTTAGTGACAGATTGTTGTTGGCAGCTTTAGGTACATCCATCGGATTCAAATTTGACTGATTAATTAATCCTCCCAGCCCTGCAGAACCCTGTTGAAATGTAACAGACCAATCATTTGGATCTTTTGTTTCGGAATATGCGTGTGAAATCATCGCATTGACATGAAAAACAGGCAATTGATACTGGAAACGAATGGCATTGGTAATAACACTTAACGTACTTTTAGAATAGGTCAGAGAATAGTTATGAATATTGCTACCCGCACTTCCAGTCAGTCCGAAATATTCACCCCGGTCCTGAACATTAGTCGTACCGGTACTCAGAAAATTTGAAAACTTAATAGTTCCGGCCGGAAGCCTGTAATCTAGCACTAATGCCCCATCGTACCTCTGTCTGTCTCTGGGTACGTTATCCAAATTTATTCCGTTGGTTATATATAACGGTATTGTAGGTCCGAAGTTTGAGTAGCTGGCACCTATCTGATTTGAAGTAAGATTTTTGCGTCCTACATCAACCTGCGCAAAGATTCCGAATTTGTCGTCGAAAAATCTGTCTTCGGCACTTATAACATACTTGTAATTATTAAGCTTATTATACGCATTTGCGAGAGCATTGTAGCCTCCCTGAGCCAACAGCCTGAATTCAGCGACGCCGGGAGTTTTTACTCTTGCTTCACGCAATTCAAGATTCACAACACCGCCGATTACGTTTGCATCCATATCGGGAGTAACAGTTTTCTTTACTTCCATCCCCTCAAGCATATTCGAAGAAACCATACTTAAATCTACGCTTGCATTATTGGGATTGGATGAAGTAAGCTGTACTCCGTTAACAAGAATCCTGTTAAACTTCGGAGCCAGTCCGCGGATTACCACCTGGTCAGCTTCACCGCCGCTTCTTAGTACAGAGACGCCGGGCAGCCTTCCGATTGATTCAGCCGCATTTGCATCGGGCAGTTCTTGAATCTTGGCTGCCGAAACCACATTAACAATATTATCCGAAGAGAGTTGCTGATTGATTGCCTGAGTTTGTCCCGAAGCCTGCGCGGTAACTACAACGGTCTGTCCTTCAAGGCTTACAGGTTCCAAAGAAAAATTTTTCTCAAGGTTTTCGCCGTCGTTTAATTTTATTTGTACTTTCTTTTCGATATATCCTAAATAAGAAGCGCGGATAGTATAAGTTCCGGGCGGAATATTTCTTATTACGTACTTACCGTTCATGTCTGTTGCAGCTCCCATACTTGATCCGACTAAAATTAAATTAGCGCTAAAAAGGGGTTCCCCGGTTTTCGCATCCTTAACGTATCCGGTAACGGTTGTACCTGCTGCCAGAACATGTGTACTAATGAAGGCAATCATAAAGATTAGCATGCTTAGTACATAAAATATTCTGCGCATTTTGTTCTCCTTCGGTTATTTATTATTAGTTTATTAAACTTTTATTTTATTGCTTCGTAGCAAGAAAAAATCAAAGTAGCCGATCATCGTACCTTTATGTATGGAAACTGCATACTTTCTTTTAATATTATACGTAAATCATATCATCGTTTATTGAATCCTTTATAAAATTGCATGTTCCGAGTACCGCTGCTCTGCCGTTCTGCAATTCCGACTTAAGAATCTTCACTTTACCTTTGTAGATGTTCAGTAAATATTTATCGAAATAAAATTTTGCTGGATCCAGCAGTAAGCTGTCGGCTTCTGCAAGTCCGCCGAACAGAATGATCGCTTCCGGGAAAAAAAACGTCACTGCATTTGCCATGGCTCTTCCGAGTATCTCACCGGTAAAATCAAATGCTTTTAACGCAATAGGATCACCCGAATGTGCCAGTTCGCTAATTTTTTTGCCGGTTAGCTCCTTAAAGTTGATGTTTCTAAGCTCACTTTTTTCGTAGGAATGGCACAAAAAATAAAATGCGCTTCTTTTTAATCCGACGGCGGATACGTAGGTTTCAAGACAGCCGTTGCGTCCGCAGCTGCATTTCCTGCCGTTTGAATCTATAATTGTATGTCCGAGTTCTCCGGCAAGTCCGTTTTGGCCGTGAAGAAGTTTACCGTTAATAAATATTCCGCTTCCGAGACCGGTTCCCAGAGTAAGTAAAATAAAATTATTCATTCCTCTGCCGGCGCCGAAATTATATTCGCCCAATGCGGCAGCATTAGCGTCATTTATCAATGCCATAGGCAGGTCAAAATGTTTTTTCATTATTTCAATAAGGTTAATATTTCCCCAGTTAAGGTTTGCAGACGATTCGATAGTACCGCTTAAATAATTTGCACTTGGCGCTGCTATACCTATTCCGCTTAAAGCATATTTATCTTCCAGCTTTAAGTATTCAGACTTTATTAAATCGACTAAACGTTCTATAAAAGAGTCGATGCCTTCTTCGGATTTCGTCTGAAACGATTTTTCAAAAAGGATATTGTTTTCTATGTCCATAATTCCGAAAGTTGTGTTGGTACCGCCGATATCAACACCGACTAAAATTTTTTGCTTCGATAATATTTTAGTGTTCATTAGTTTTTTCGGTATAGGTTTTAGGAATTACAATTTCTACAACTTTATTATGTTGGTTGTCTAAACAAACTAATAGTAACAAAAAATTATATCCGTATATAACTACTTTATTGAATAAGAAATTTATGCCGTAATTTTAAGTCCGTCGAATATTTCCTCAATTGCTAGGGTTGCGGCCCCCATCAAACGAGGCAATGTTCTAAGAGAAGTGGGTAGAATTTTGATATTTTTTTTCTTTCCGAAATAGGCCCGCTGCATAACAATCGACGTAATTTCGGGAAAGACGATATCCCAGACCTGGGTTATTTTTCCTCCGATAATGATCGCATGAGGGTCGACGGCTTTGATTATATTCGAAACTCCCAGCCCCAGATAGTAGCCGGTTTTCTTCAGAATTTCTATTGCCAGCTCGTCATTATTTTTTGCAAGGTCAATTATATCTTGAGCTATATAATCAGCGGTATTATCCAATGTATCGGGCTTGGCTGAAGCATAGCGGTTAATGATTGCCCTCTCGGATGCATAAGCTTCCCAGCATCCTTTATTGCCGCAAGTACATTGCTCACCTCCTTCATAAATAACCATATGACCGAATTCTCCCGATGCATTAAATTCGCCGTTCATAAGTTTATTCTCTACGACAATACCGGAACCAATACCCTGGCCGATCGAGAGAAACACGAAATTGGACAGATCGACTTCATGATTGCCGAACCACAACTCTGCGAGTGCTGAAGATTTTGCATCGTTACCTACCGCAATGTTTTTGACTTTCGGAAGATTTTTAATGAGAAGCTCGCCGATATTAAAGTCTTCCCATCCCAAGTTCGGCGCAAAGCTTACCTTCATATGTTCAGCATCAACAATACCTGCTATGCTTACGCCGACAGCTTCCAGGTTCCCGATTTTAAGCCGTTCGCAGAGCGCGTTTAATTCTTCTATGCATTTCTCAACAAACTTCACCGCGTTTTTCGGCACCGTCTCAATATTTGCGGTTCCTTTTATACTGCCGTCAATATCGGCTAACGCAATACGGGTTACAGATGAGTCTATATTAATGGCGCCGACATAATACTTACCCAATTTCAACGATATATTTATAGGATTTCTTCCAATGTTTTGATCTTCATTCACTTGTTCGAAAATCAAATCTTCCTTAAGCAATTCGGATATTATGCTGGAAACAGTACTCTTATTTAACCCGGTTAACCTTGCAATATTTATCCTTGATATCGGCTGTCTCTCGCGGATAATATTCAAAATCATAGTCCGGTTTATTCCGCGAAGTACTTTCGAATTTCCGGTTATAAGATTTGAATTCTTAAATCCCATTTATAAATATCACTACAGTTCTCAAAATATTGAATTAGTTGGTTGCCTAAACTAACTAAAAGAAACGTAAGAATTATTTTTTTTAATGTCAAGCAATTGCTAAAATATTCTCTGAGTTTGTTTTCTCCGGGTTATATCAGAAATTCTTTGCTGTACCATACCGGAAAAAAGTAGCAGTGTCTTGATGTGAATTTTTAATTTGGATTCTTATTATCATCCCGGGCGGACTTGCCTTCCGAACCCCTTTAACTGTAGTTAAAAGTGTCATTCCCGCGAAAGTGGAAATCAATTTTGTCCGAAAATGTAGAGACATGAGATTCAGGTTTTTACCGGAATGACAACAGTGTAGTCATGCAACACTTATTTTCGGCAGATTCTCTCACTATGACTAAATAAATTGGGTTACTAAAAAAAAGCTACCGGCACGTCATCATATACTGTCTTAAAAATATTGTTTGAAATTGCCCGGAAATGTTTCGAAGTCAATTCCTAGAATTCTTTGAACGCTCTATCCTGCATGCAACTATATAAAATCAGTTTCATATAAGCTAAGAATTTTTTGATTTGTGCTTAAACAGTATTGATTTCCGATGGGAATAATAAAAGAAATCGAGTTCACTTTCATTACCAACACCTCCTACCTTATTCACTTGATAAATGTAATGAAATCCAATAATACGGCAGTATTCGCTTTTTGATTAAAAGGAAAATCTCTTAGATCTTAATAGGATTTTTTTGCTTTAATATTTATCATAAATTTCTTTGAAATCTGGTCGGTAAACATCTGCAAATCTGCCTTAACACCCTGCTTGTTTAATTCATAAGCTGTGGCTGAAACGGTATCTATACTATACTTCTTTTCAAGCGAACCTGATATAATTTTATCTATTGCATCTGCGGCTTCCTTTTTACTGTCGTAATTAATATTTTCTTCAACCTGATATACTCCGTCCGAATTTAAAACTATAGTTAAGCTGTAAGCAGGAGTCTTGTAAAACAGGCAATCCATTGAGGGAATGCTGTTATCTTGATGTACGGGCTGACCGTATTTTTTAACGACGGTGTTCTTGCTTGCGCCTATCATCTCATGCACATATAAATCCTGCGCAACCATAGTGCCGGTTAATATCATCAGAGTAAAAAAAAGCATTCGGGAAAAATTTGATAAATTCATTTCTACCCCTTTATTGTATAATATTAAAATAAGAAACGGAAATTAACGATAATTTCTTGCGGAAGTTATTAGCGAGAATACTTGATGAAGATTGATCTGAACTGTACATTTTAACTCCCTAGGTTAAAATTACATACTCATATTATTACAATTTTACCTTAGAATCAATCATTTAGAATTATCCGTTCTCCATTTGAAACTTAATTTCGTATCGGAGACAGATGTTTAATTATGATGCGGTTTGTTGCTGAAGGTTTGCGGTGCAGGCTTGGAAAAATGTTCTCAATACTTTTATACCATATATCTGTTTATTATAATAATTTAATCCATCATAAAAATAACGCCTCTTAATCCCTCTCTCGGTTATTGAAACGGGATTAAGAGGGTTTTCCGCCGGTTTAGAAAATATCCTTAATTATATAATCATCATGAATTCCGTATTTAAGAATATTCTTCTGCTGATACCCGGCTTTTGGCAGATTGTACATAGCTTCTAGTGTTCTTAGAATGTTAACATGCGAGACACCCTTGCCTTCCGGAAAATTACCGTGTTTTATGTGCGCACCTGCAATTATAGTAGGTATCCGGTTTCTGATATCGTGATCTGCATTTGCCGGATCCGTTAAACCCGAATAATGCGTCTTATCGCTGTTCTCGTCAAAAGTAATAATTAAAAGACTGTTGTGAGTTTTGGCCCATCTATAATATTTATCCAATTTCATCTTCAGCCATTTATCTCCTTTACTAACTCTTAGATTCTCTTTTCCGCTGTGCATATCGTTAAATAGATTCGGTATTACTATGCTTATCGTAGGCAGTTTGTTAAAATCGGAAGGAAATTGTTTGAACTGAAGATTTGTTGAAGTTGCCGCGGTTTTTCCCTGCGGTATATTTGCGAAACTTATCCAGGGAACATGCTTTCTTGCGTAGATTTTTGTTTTTGAAATTGTATCCCCTATTGCCGGCAGACTTTCGGAATATCCCTTGAATGTGTAACCATTGTTAATTAGTTCTTCTCCCAGATTGGCTGTTTTAAAAGGATAAGCGGAATTATTTTTCGGTTCGGGAGTACCATCGAAAAAGCCGACATTCTGATTACTTCCGGAAAAGAGCCAGAAATAATTGCCTTCGCTGAAGTGCTCTTCGGCGTACATATTTGTCAGGTTTGCACCTTCTTTTATAAGTACATTATTTATATATGGAGCATCTCTATTTCCCACTATCTGATCATAATCCTTATTTTCTTCTATAACGATCACAACATGATCATATTTAGGAAGCCTTACAGAATCTTTTACTATTATTTTTTTTGAAGGTAAGATTAAAAAACCGCAAAAGAAAAAGACAATAATAGGAAGCACAACATTTTTTTTCATTAAATCCTCACTGATGAATTAATTTGGATACGATTATAACAATTAGATAATATGTAATTCAAATTAAAAAATTGTTAAGATGCGAAGATGTGTTTTACAATAAGCTATTTTCAATAATAGATTATATTAACAAGTGAGCCGGGTGAAGTCTCGATACCGGAATGATATGTTCTATCCAATTTCTTCTTCATCGGATTTTTATTTTTGTTCCCTGTTTCTGCGTCGGATTTTGACGGTTTTGTTTTGCTGACAATATAGTAACCGACAGCATTTTCAAAAACATTATAATTAGAAGGAACCGGATTTTGTGCGGGTGTTTCTTTTTTATTGCTTGATGCCGGACTGTTATTGCTGTGCGGTTTTTCAATCTCGTTAAACGTAAGTCCGGTATATAAAAGTCTGGAGGCCGGACTATTGTACCTATATCGGTAATAGCTGGCTACGTTTGATGAGTTGTCGGGTTTTTCGCTAACAGAAATATTCTTACTATCGACCGTTTGATTTTTATTGTAAGAATTATCATTCCGGCGGGGAGAATTTGATATTCTCCGAATACCGTCTATACCGGAACTATAACGTACACCCTCAACTAATGAAGGATTATTTGATATCGCTGTCATATAAAAAATTTCTTATGGCATAAGAATAGTGAACCGGACGCAAATTGTCAATTAAAAAATTTCACTTTCGGCTTTTTCAGTTCGATCAAATTTTCCGGGGAATTCCTACTGAACAGCTCAATTTACTGCAAAATCATATTTATAGTTACTATAATCAACTCGTTAAATAATAATTACTTACATATCCACCCCGGAAGTATAGTTAGCTGTCTTTTCGCCCCGAAAAACACCCTAAATAGATTGGTGACAAAAATGTGCATAATCCTTACATTATCTGCATTCGCTCAATAGATTAAAATTAACTTTAGTTGACTGCCTAAATATATGGAGTGAAAAACCGTTGAACCTGCATACCGGTAGGTAGAACGGTTACAAAAAGATTTTTTTCTTTCCATTAACCTGCAACTTAAGTCGCCGGTTATCGAACTGTTTTAATGATTTATAGAAACAAGCGGTCAAATTGAGAAATTAACTTAAGATTCAGAGGACCTATATGCCAAAACTTTTACAATCCAAATTCCGGTTCCTGCCTATTTTAATTCTTTCAATACTGCTTTCCGTAAATATAAACGCGCAGATAATTACCGATTTAATACATACAATAAATTTAAATTCAGGCACCACCGATTCATTATTGATATCCGATATATTTTATGCTAACAATTATAGCAGCCTGAAGCTGATATCCAACAAATCTATTGATGTAAAATTTAATCCAGATAAAAGTAAACTTTTATTCACACCGGCAGAAAGTTTCGAAGGAATGACTCCGGTTTCTTTTAGATTCGGAAATCATACTTATATAATACCTGTTATAGTAAAAAAGTCAAAGATCATCGAATTTTCTTTCAAACCTGATAAAAAATACGATAAAGTTTTCCTTTTCGGAAGTTTCAACAGCTGGAACCGTTCCGGTTTGGAAATGAAAAATGAAAACGGCGAATTTAAGATTGCCGTCCCGCTTGATCCGGGCAGATATCAATATAAATTTTATGCCGACGGAGCGGAATTAATAAATCCCCAAAACCCGGTAACCGTACCGAACGGGATGGGCAATTATAACTCAGTATTGAACGTAGAGCCTAAGCATAAAAGTCAGCCTTTCCTATTTGTAAACGGAGCTGAAATATCAGGGCGAGGAAATGATTTTTCATTTATTTATCAAAACAATGAATCGCATGATCCTCTGAACAGTAAAAATGTTATCGCACTTTTTAACAATAATGTGATTGCGGAAAAAGATATCAAATTGGATGGAAATGAAATTCATATTTCACCCGGTGAAAAGAATCTTAAAGGGAAAAATATATTAAGACTTGCGGTAACGCAGAACGGACAGGTATCAAATATTCAGAACGTCATACTTTTTGACGGAAAGCCTGCCGGCCATGATAAGACGCATTTCAGCTGGAATGACGCGGTTATATATTCGGATATGATAGACAGGTTCAGCGACGGCGATAAGTCGCTCGATAATCCTATTGTTCATGATTCCCTTTTTAAAAAAGCCAACTATATGGGAGGTGATTTTCAGGGAATTATTAATAAACTTAACGAAGGATATTTCGATTCGCTGGGTATCAATACTTTATGGCTCTCGCCGGTCTACGATAATACTAACCATGCTTTCAGAGAATCTCCGAGACCGCACAGATGGTTTTCCGGATACCATGGTTACTGGCCCGTTAAACCGCGTTCCGTCGAGGAAGAATTCGGAAATATGGCAAAACTTAAAGAGCTTATAAAAACGGCACATAAACATAATATAAAAGTTCTGCTAGATATAGTTGCTCATCATGTTCACCAGGAACACCCTTATTACAAGGAGCATCCCAACTGGTTCGGAACATTGAAACTGCCCGACGGTAGTCTAAATCTAAGGCGATGGGATGATCACAGACTTACAACCTGGTTTGATCCGTTCCTGCCGTCATTTGATTTTATTCATTCAAAAGATGCAGTAAATGCAGTTACAAACGATGCCGTCTGGTGGCTTAAAAATACCGGCGCCGACGGTTTCAGACAGGACGCGGTTAAACATATTCCGAATAATTTCTGGCGGAACTTAAATTTAAAACTTAGAAAAGAAGTTGAAATTCCGGAACATAAAGACGTCTTTCAGATGGGAGAGACTTTCGGAAGTTATGATCTTGTGAAATCGTATGTTAATAACGGGCAGCTGCCGGCTCAGTTTAATTTTAATCTTTATGATGTTGCGGTACCGACATTCTTAAATAAAGACGCTTCATTTGAGCAGTTAAGCAAGGAAATTGAAAAAGGGCTGAAGATCTTCGGCTACGGCAATATGATGGGAAATATCATGGACAGTCAGGATAAGGACCGCTATATGGCTTATGCCGACGGAGATCTTAAAATAAACGACGGCAACTCGATAGAAATAGGCTGGAATAATCCTCCGCATGTTGATCATCTGTCCAGTTACCAAAAGGAAAGATTGTATCTGGCTTACCTTCTGACTATCCCGGGAATACCGACAATTTTTTACGGCGATGAGATCGGCATGACAGGCGCCGCTGACCCGGATAACAGAAGAATGATGAGATTCGGGAGCGAGTTAAATTCAAACGAAAAAAATAATCTGTATATGGTTAGTAAGCTGATTCATATCAGGGATAATCATCCGGCATTGAGATACGGCGATTATTATCCTCTTATGGCGGACACAAATATTTTCGCTTATGTAAGATCGGATATGAATGAGAGAGTTTTGATTGTACTTAATAAAAGCGAAGAGAGTAAAACCGTAAGCCTCTCCCTTCCGGTGGTATATAATGCGGAACTGATTTCGGATTTTATTTCGGGCGATAAAGTGAAAGTGAATAGCAATGACGTAAATATAATAGTGCCGGGAATTGGTTACAGAATTTTTAAGATTACAGATTAAACTTCGAATGGATTAAAGACATGGCAGAACTTAATTTAGAACTTATCTGTACTTAATAATTAAAGAAGTTGGACACTTAAATATAATGATCCGGACAATCTATCTGAATTAAAATATAGAATATATAAACGGCGCCAACGCCGATCCTTGAGTAAAAACGATAAGTGTTCTGAGTAATAATAATTTTAAGATCCGAGCGAGCCACCATTTTTTATTAAGCGGCTTTAGTAATACAGGAACCGCCAATCCTAGTAAGGTTAAAATAATAACGGCGCCTCCGCAATAACCCGCACCTTTCTCGGCGGGTACCACGATGCAAACGGCCGAAAGCTTTTCCTGAATTTAATTTTCAAATTCATTTGCGCCTACATTTTAGGCGAGCATGCGTTTCCTATTATCGATATTGCGTCAAAGGCGCTGGCTCCGGACTCCATTTCACCCTGGAACCGTCCGAGAACTTTTTCTTCGGCAATTAAATCGGCGGCAACATTGGCGATATCGTCATCATTAAGGCGACGAAAGGATCTGGCCCTCCGAAAATCCGGCATTTCCTAAGACATGGAAATAGACCTCAGCCGATAAGCTTATAATATAGCTTTAAAATTTCTGCTGGAAAGATACGCTATGGAACCGAATGCATTTTCAACTAAATATCCGGGTATAATAGAACTGTCGAAGAACAACATTCCGGCCGCAGGAAAATATTTAAATGAAAGTTTAAAATTGGATAATCAGGATCCCCAGGTTTGGTATAATCCGGCCGGTGTTTACGTTAACGAAAAGAATTAGAAAATGGCTTTTAATTCCGTTAACAAGTCCTTGGAATTAAGTCCTCAATACCGGGAAGCTCAAATGCTTCAAAGACAGCTGCAGGGAGCGGTAAAATAATTTATTAATTCTATTTTAAATTGGTAAATATATATCCCATTTGATGAGACAAACTAACAACAATCATAATAACTTCGGATTAATCCTTTTTCCATCCCTTTGAACTATTGTAGAGGAATCTATTCTTATATAATATCATCAGTGTTAACAAGATAAATTAAATAAAATACAAATATCACGTTAATAATAAATTTCCATCGGTCAATAATAATCAATTGAATTGGCTGATATAATTAATTGAATAATAATGGAGTATGTTATATGAAACTCTTAATTTTATCGGCTTTTGCCGTATTGACATTCGCAGGTGGATTATCTGCAAATACCCCTTTTCCAGCTAACAATAAAGAATATCATTTATTGAAAAATGATCCGGCCGCTATCACCAGTAAAGCTTCAGATTCGGATTCGTTGTTTACTGCGAGCCAGTTGAATGATGGTCTCTCTTTAACCGATTCAGAAGCGACTGCTGTTGATTCAATCCTTACCGATGCTCAGACAAAAATAAACAATTTAAATTCGACAGAACAACAAAAAGTTGATGATACTAAGCAAATCATCACCAAAGCCTATTCTGCTATAAAGGAAGTTCTAACCGATGATCAACGCACAAAATTTGAAAGTATGATTTCCGGCGAATAAATATAAGTAATCAGTATTAAAAATAACTGCACACATAAATAATAAAAATCCGCGGTAATATAATTTAGAATACCGCGGATTTTTTTAACCGAAATAAAAAGAAACACTCTCACACTAATTATGTGATTACCTTCCTTGAACCGATATGGCCGGCATTCTATTAACAAAATATTTTAATATGTTACAGAATTAATTGGGACAACATGCTGTTTAAATATGGATTTGAAAGTTAAATTTTAACCGGATTTGCATTTGATTTTGACCTTAGTTCATTTGGATGAGAGTAGGCATATAACAACATCACGTAATTTAATATTCTTTAATTTTGAGGTAAAAAACATTGTGCCGGATATGCCATAATAACTATCCGGTATCGAGCATCCGTTTAAGGCAATATATTATTTTTGTCGTGAATATATTTTATCCATCCTTCTCTCGGATAAAGCGAAGGAACCGCCATTATTTTTCCTCCGAATCCAATATACCTTACCGTCAGCATTTCAATTGGAGTAACTTTAACATCCGTAAGTTTATTTATATATATTTTTGCGTTCTGCTCGTCTGCAAGTTTGCTTATATATTTATTTAAAACTTCACTTTTCCTTTTTTGCAGTAATATATCTTTCGCAACCTGTATACTGTGTTCAATTGCTTTTTTTCTTAAAAAAGATATCTTTCCGAATATTTTGTAAATGACATATTGGTTCTTAACGAATACCGGTCCATAAACACTTCCGTCTTTCATTTCTGCCAGTAAAGCGCCAAGTTCACCTAGCTGCGAAGCCCTAATAGTAACTACGCCGGAGGTATCCTGAATATTTTGATCAGTCTTACTTAATTTATTAAGAACCTCCGAAGCTTGATCGAGATTATTAACCAAGTATATTTTTAATTTTAACATAACATCATTCAGAACTTCGTCTTTATGATTCTCAAAAAAATCCAGCGTCTGCGCTTCCGTAACCTCTACTGTATCGGTTATGCTTGCCGCTAAACTAGCGGATCTGAAAGCATCAATAAACATCTGGACGTTATATTTAACTTCTTCAGAATTTTGCAGTCCCAGTTCTTTTGCTTTAGCTGCAAGAAAATGGTTTTGAGCCATAAACTTTAAAGTCTGGTGAAGAGAGGAGGTAATTTCCCCTATAGTAGTATCGGCCGGCGCAAATCCGTCAATAGTTAAGTGGTCAAGCGCATATTCAAGGGTTATGCCGCCGTTATTAAATTGCAATAGGTTTGAGCTCAAATTCCCGGCAAATTTATTTTGAAGTGCAATAATTTCGTTGGGACTAAGATAATAACCTGGATCGAAAGAGGCCGGTTTATGAGGCTTTAATAGATCTTGTATTGCGTACACAAGCGGTCTGAAAATGGAATAGTCTACTTGTACTTTTACGCTTTTCATAACCGATAAAAGATATTTATATCCCAGTAAATCTTCCTCGCGGTTCTTTATTATTTTAGATACCTGCGCTACCCTGTCGGTTATGGGCATTGATGTAAATTTTTTATCCGGGTCTTTTCTCAGTACTTTAAAAATTACCCATCCGTCTTCCGTTAGCGTCGGTTTAGAAATGAATCCGGCATTATGCCCCCAAAAGGCATTTTCGATTAGCTGTGTGGATTGACCGTATCCTATCTGCAAAGTATCGTGGTGAACGTTCAGACTGTCGGCCAAATAATAGATACTATTATTTTTTTTGTGTCCGAGTTTGTTTAAGAATTTACTTGCAATAAGACTATCGTCAAAATAAAAAGCATCTACCAGGTAAAAATAACTAGATAACTTAACTCCCTTTACCAGATCGTCATCTTTTATTTCGGCGTTTGGTATAATTTCTTTTCTATATAGAGCGTCTCTTAAAAATATTTTCTCTGTTTCATCTCGGATATAAGTCTCCCTGGAATTTATCCCCGGCAAATAATAACTTGCCGCGTTTGAAAGCAACTTTTCGGCAACCATGGAAGCAAGGAACTGTTGTTTTACTTTCGCCATATTTGCATGAAAGTCTTTTCCCGGATATACGGAAAGCTCGAACCTGTTTCTGAATTCATCGCCGGTTATTACATTGCCGTTTACAACAGCCAGAGTATCTTTTTGAGCGTAGATATTTCGCGGAGATGCAATTAAAAGCAATAATAAAGCGACAATAAAACAAAAAGTGATTTTATTTAAATACATTCCAAACCGTAAATGTAATTTTAAAATTTAAACATGAATAATATAACTCACTGATATCAGATTCAATTCAAATTATATTATGCAGTAGCAATTTCTTATCGGAAATAAAAAAAAGAGGCCGCTTTTAGGCGGCCCCAGAGAATTTTTCACAACTATCGGCAAGTCTTATTTCATTAAGATCATTTTCTTAATGGCGTTAAACTGGCCGGCTTTTAACTGATAGAAATAAATACCGCTGGCAAAACGGGAAGCATTAAAATTAACTTCGTATGTTCCCGAAATTTGTTCCGCATTAACAAGCGTAGCTACTTCCTGACCAAGAAGATTGAAAATCTTTAAAGTAACCATCGATTGTTTCGGCACGCTGTATCTAATAATAGTGGACGGATTAAAAGGATTCGGATAATTCTGGTCCAGAGTATATTTTCCCGGAACCGTGTTATTGAACTTTTTAATACCGGTAATAATTGAAGTTGTATCGTTGAAATTTCCATATTTGTTTGTTGTTAACCTAACTTCTGAACTTGCAGAATCAGGCAGCCAAACAGAATGGTTTTCACCTACGCCGGCTTCATTGTCTTCAGGGAAATTCGCCATTCCCGGGTGATACGCTGTAGAGTATTTGAACTGTACAGTTCTGGCAGTGTATTTAGGGAATGTAATTGCTCTTGAGTAAATCGAATCATTTGCCTTCAGATCACCGTGAGTTCCGTCGTCATATAATCTTAGATCCGCTCTGCTGCTGTCCGGATTGTCCCACAGCCAGTATAAAGGCTTGCTGCTTCCGCCGATGAATACGCTGTCCACACTCGGGAACGCAAGACCCGTGGCATGGTTTATAGCATTATGCATATCAACCGAGAAAATAACCGTAGAAGGTTGAGTAAGAATTGCCGAAGGATTGATATCGTCAAAATATCTCTCCGGAAGATTCATATCCTGTCCGGTAAAAGTAAAGGAATAATTATTTGCGCCGGGACCAACTTCATAACCGCCGTTTGGAGGTAATAAACCGGTTGTACGCGTTGTAGAAATAAAATACTTGTATTCAACTTTCGCATTTACGGCTTTAGTTACTTCAACAAGAGCTTGATAGTGTCCGGGTTTAAGCGGATTTTCAGTCAATTCGGTGCCGGGACCCCATCCTCCGGGAACATCGCTTGAACGGACATAAATTAAATCTCCGTTATTGGGTTCGAAATATCCGACATTTTTCATTACCGTCATATCAACCTGAAAAAGAATATTCGCCTTAACCGCTAGAACAGAATCATTGTTGAAATATACAATTGGTGTTGTAGTTCCACCCGTTGCAAGAGTAAACGTATGATTGTCTCCGTCTTCCCATGTATCTGAACCGCCTCTAGTCATGACGAATTTATACTGTATTGAAGTACCGACAAGTGAATCCGGCATGTCATATGTTACAGTATAAACCGAATCATTAGTATTCTTTGTCATTAAAGCATCGAAGCCGCCCCAACCGTTAAAATTTCCTCTTACTTCAACGCTGTCATTTGCAATACTGAATATACTGCTTGCTATCTTTACGGACATATTAACCTGAAACTTTACAGGATTAGCCGCAAAAATTGAAGAAGTCATGAAAACAAAGGCTAATACAATTATTGGTATAATTGATTTTTTAAACATTACCTAACCTCCTAAATAATCTTAAAAACAGTGAAATTTTTTAAAGAAAATAACAGTAATAAATTTTTTATAGCTACTGACCTCCTTTCGTATTAAAATGTAACTTTAACTGCAATTTTTTGAATATCTTTTAACAAACCGTAATGCTCGTACGCATAGTCCAAGCCGAATGTCAGATTATAACTTATCTGATAGCTCAGTCCCATTCCCAGAGTTAAACCCTCTTGATTGTCCGGAATTCCCAATCCTTTATAGCCGATTCTTAAGAAGACTAATTTATTCCATGCATATTCGCCGCCAACATTTAAGTTTTCCGCATTGTCGCTTGGATGAATAGCATCTGCTGCCAGAGTAAGCCTGTTATCTTCAGAATTAATCACGTCCATTGCGAGTCCAATTCTGAAGAACAAGGGCATTGGGTAAGAGTTTGTGTAATACTGAGCGGGGATTTTTTTATTATTTCCGGCCATAGATTGGTTCGGGTCGTATGTTACAAGAAGATCTTCACCGGAAAGCTGCATATCAGTACCGAAGTTGGAGATGTCCATCGCTATTTTCAAATCATTAAACGGAGTTATATAAAGAAGACCGGCATCCAAAGCCCAACCGGTTGCGGATTCTCTCCATATTTTCTGCATTACCATTTTCCCGGTGCCTGCTATCGAAAATCTGTCCGTCAGATTCCGCGAATAAGTAATTCCGACAGCCCAATCCGCGGCGCTCCATTTTTCCCCGGTACCGTCCGGGCTGTTAACCGTTGTTACGTCTTCGGTGCCGTAATCTAAATTTGTAATGCTTATACCGATTGCATTATCTTCATCAAAAGCTATAACCGCACCGAAAAAATTATAACCGGTATTTATCAGATAATTTGTATGCTCAAAAAGGATCTCGGTTTTTCCCGTTCTGGATATACCCGCGGGATTCCAGTATAACGCGGAAGGGTCGTTTGCAACCGCCGTAAAAGCACCGCCCATACCTATTGCCTTAGGCCCTGCCCCTATACCGAGAAACGGCGCGGCAGTAGTACCTACCTTATCCTGAGCAAGCCCGGGTATTATAAATAACATAACCAGTATCATTATTTTAATTTTCATTGCCGCCCCGCTTACTTAATAATTGCCAGTTTACCGTTTTTCTGACCGACACCGGGCGCATCAACAACATAGAAATAAACACCATAAGCAACCTCTAGATTTTCCCTTGTTCTTAAATTCCAGTCAATTGTTCCGTTATCTAAATTCTGTCCGGATTCCATTTCTAATTTTTGAACTAATTCTCCGCGGACCGTATAGATGTATACCGTTGAATTTCTGGGAAGATGTATAAAAGAAATTTTTCTGTCTCCGCGTCCGCTTGTTATAGTAGGCGGTAAAGGCTGTTCCTGTGAAGTAGCCGCGACATAAGGATTGGGCACTACCCTGATATTATCGAGTTGATCCTTTGCGGAAACATTATCAGTATTTTCCGCTTTTACCGTATACGAAAATACATCCCCTTTTCGGAAGGGTTTTTTAGTCACAATGTTAAAATTGTCGCCGCTATTATTTGGAAGGGCAACCGACGAATCAACATCAACTCTGAGATACCAGCTGAAATTCGGTTTAGTACCGTTATATCCGCTGACTATTGCAATGAGGTATCTTTGTACTGCCGGTTTCACGGTCTGATCTAAAATTGGGGCAAATGCAAACTTTACATATTTATTTTGTGTTAAATTTTTGACTCTGAAATTAACGGGTGTTGCGTCGAACCCGACAATCGGATACGAAATTGAAGTGTCCACATTTTTATCGTTAAACTGGATTTGGAAATCCGAGGGATCCTGAACAGCTTGTAAACGAAATTGAGGAAGATTAAATTCATCAACCGTATAGGTGGAATATTTAGCGGCCAATTCTTTTGAAGACCATCCGAAACTTGAATCGCTCTTGTTTAGCGCTGTTTTGTCGTTATGAAAAGTTAATCTCATACCGTTGAAAAGGTCGGTTTCCCCGGTTAGTATATGATTGTTTTTTACCAGAGTATCTTGCGCTGTTGCGTCATAAACATTATAGCTGGAAGTAATGTTAAGTAAAGTTGAATCGTTGGATGAACCGGACGGTTTATAAGTATAACTTGTATCCTTGAATGTAACATTGATAGTATGCCCGTTAACAGTTATCAGGTCTCTTGGATTTACAATGTTCAAAACAACATATCCGGTACCTACCGATGGTTCCTGACGCATAAGTACACCGCCGTTGTCAACGCTATATCCGGCAACAGGAGCCTGAGGCACGGCATAAGCCGTATTAACATCGGATCTTGCCTTTCCTGTATTATCGACGGTAATAAATTTGGGAGTCTCGGCAGGATATACACTATTGTCAGCATCACCTTTGGTAAATGCTGTAACCGCGTAATAATACCCCTGACCGTTTTGCAGGGAACTGTCAACAAAAGTATGTATTAAGCCGGTTTCGCTGCCAAGGAAATATCTTGGAAGCGCTGCCAATGTTTGGGTCTTAGGAATAAAGTACCCGTAAACTCCGTCTTTTAAATCATAAGTTGCAATCGGTAATCCGCCGCCTTCGGTAAAACCAGGATCGGTTGATCTGTAAATTTTATATCCTTCGAATGTTTTTTGTTTTGCCGGATCTTTTATTGAACGATCTACAAAACTCTCAGCTTTGTTATCCCATATCAGCGTTACTTTTTTATTTCCGGGAACCGCAACCAAAGCAGGTTTGTCAGGCGGTTTAGTAAAGTTGTAGTTAGCATCATATATCTGCTGAACAACTTGTTTATTCTTAAATATGTCCGAACTGTCAGCACCGAAAACCATTGCCAGTGAGAATCTCTCGGATTTACCGGCAAGCAGCGGGAAATAGCCAGAAGAATAAATAAAATCGCCGTCCTGAGGCAAACTCGGAATAACGTCGAAATATCCGGGCACCATTCTGTTCCATAATACTTCGCTGTTATCCATTGCGGGAGATGAAGATTGATTGAAGAAATTGAAACTCGTCAGTCCTAGCTGATCCGATTCGTTAATATCGGTTCTATCAAAATGAGGTTCGCCTTCCGTGGGAATGCCGTCACTCTCTCCGATATCATGTGTATTGGCTACTCCATCGGCGCCAACGTCGTCATACTGCTCATTCCAGTCTCCGTTCTCGTCACCCGACCAATGCGATTTTATTACAGCGGTGTATTTCCCTGTTACAGGATCGCGCGGCTGAGAATAATTCGGCACATATCCGGAAACCATATTCCCAGGACCGCTGTCTCTCCTCTCATCAATTAAAGAATTATCCATACCGGAGCCGGTAAAATAATTTCGATAGGCAAGCGGCCTGGTATCGGTTCTTAAAATAATTCCGGTTCTGTCTTTAAATACCCGCTGAAAATGAAGGTCATGATTTTCGTCTATCAACCCGTTTAAATTATCGTCATAACCGTTATTAGGAATTTCTACTAAAGTAACTCCGTTGTAAATCTTATATTTCTGTCCCATGGAATATACAATCGCGGTATCCGAATTACTTTTTAATAAAGTATCAAGAATTACTACCTTTCTGCTAAAAGTACCGGGATCAATTAAAACAATTTTATCATCCGGCCAATTTGCATTTGAGCCGGCGCCTGTTCTTTTTAAAGTTCTCGTAGAGAGGTAAGCGTTATAAGAGGAATTAAAACTAAAATCACTTTCCTGAAAAGTAACCGCGTTTGGTTGAACTTCATCGTTATCATTATCAATACCGTCGTATCCGTTGCCCGGACTTTCTAAATAAGCATATCCCGCAAAGCCAATTGCATTTCTAACTCCGGTTAAAACCTGACTTATCGGCACCCAAAGAGGATCGCAAGTTTGGTCATCGGAATCCCAGGTATATGTCAAGCTGTTATTAAGGTCAAAATAACCGAGGTCGTCTTTACAGTCGCAGTAATTTTGTCCCACATTACCGACACATCCTCCTACAACTTCACCGAAAACAACTCTGTTATAATTCGAAGTTCCGTTGTTGGTAATATCATAAAGCCAGAAGATAACATCCTGCGCTTGAATTTGCGACCATTGCAGGCCGCGAACTTTTACGACTAATCCCATTCCGTTTCGTGTTGTATCTGTTGAATCGGGGTGAAATAAATAATTAGTTCGTCTTTGAACGCTGTTATCCTGCGCATCGTCCATAACAAAATAACTTTCCTGATCGGCATTGATAACACCTTTACCGAAATATCCGTCCCACACAGCTTTTCCGGTTGTCGGGTCTACCCAATCCGGATGGTCGGGCCATACTGCCGGCCAGCTTGTGGGTATATGGCTCATCGCAAGAGTGTCCTGACTCTGAAGCGCGTATCCGGGCTCGGGTTCGAACCCCTGGAAATGTCCGTCGACAGGGTCCACTTTATTTGCCTGCCTGGTTCGGGGGCCTGGTGAAATTGTTACTGAATGCAAAGTATCGGGGATATGATCGCCGTTATAATCCCGGATGGGGATTTGAATACCTACCAAAGGAGTAACGTCACCGATATAACTGTCTTGAGTAGAAGGATAAGGCCATGCGCCGCGTATATCATTGGGATCTGTTCCGGATATTGAGCCGTCGTTACGAAATGTCACGGCTACCCGGTTTCCGTTATGTACTCCGAATTTCCTGTATAGACTGTTTCCTCTGTTATGTTTCGCCCACTGCAATAACGGATCCTGTTGACCGAACATTAAATCGGCAAAGAAAAGAATCAAAGCAAAGACCAGCAACTTACGCATATTGTATCCTAAAAATTAAAATGTTATTGTTGTTCCGAGTTCTACTCTTCGCGGCTCGGAATAAAAATACGTTTTGTTATACCAATCTTGTACGGTGGCTACCCTTTGAGAAGGATTTATTCTTAAATCCTGCTGCTCATCCAATGAATAATTAGGCAGACCGGAATCCGTAAAAACATCTACGGCATTCTTGGTATCCAATAAATTGTTAACTCTGAGGAAGAGAGTAATTTTTGTTGTTGAGATATTAAAATCTTTAAATAAATTTAGATCAACGTTGTAGGTTGCAGGTTTTAGTCCCGAATTGTAAACCAATTCGCCGATGTTCTGCGAAACCTGTCTGGGAGTATAGGGATTACCGCTTCCGTAACGGAATATAAGAGTGCCGCCCCAATCTGCAACGTTATTTATATAGCTTAATGTAGCGTTCAAAGTATGACGCTGATCCCAATCCAAAGGTATTAATTGAGTTTCAGGCTGCACGCCGTTTTTTCTTAAATTATATGCTGCCGCGGGATCCGACGCATCGCCTTTCGCGATCTGAAAAGTATAATCCAGTGAAGCTGAAAGACCTCCGCTGAATCTTTTATCTATAGACAATACAACACCGCGAACAAAACCGAAATCAGTATTTACATATTGACTGTATACCGCTGTTCCGCCGAAGACATACTGCAGTTCATTTAGAGTACCGGCAAGGTTTCTAATATCTCTGAAAAACCCTGTTACGTCGAGTGAAATATCATCTGTAAGCTGCTGCTGCAAACCCAATTCGCCGCTTGTTGTCTGTTCTGGCTTAAGATCGGGATTGCCGACTATACCTAAATTAGTGCTTCCCGCCAGAAGAAGTTTATAACCGGGATTTTCATACAACCTTTCAAATGAAGGCATCTGGAAAAATAAGCCGTAAGAAAAATGCACTACGCCTCTATCGGTAATCGGAAATGAAACGCCAATTCTAGGGCTTACCTGCCATTTTTTTGAGGCATTTTTATACCAATATGTCATTCTCTTGGCCACGGCTTGCGCATGAGTTCCACCCGGCGCGACGACACTGTCCTGATTTTCAGGTCTGAGCGGTGAATAAACATTTGGATCGGAAGGATCCGCCAGCACTTTGCCGTCGGGATTAAACCAATCCATTCTCACACCAAGATTTACAATCAAAGATTTGTATTCCATCTTATCCTGTAAATAGGCAGAGAACTGTTGTGGTTTGTGAAGATATTCCAGGTTATCCGGTGATTCTAAACTAGGAATGACAACAGGTCCTAGTAAAAACGGTTTGCCGTCTACCAACGGATCACGGTTATTATCGATATCCGACATTTTCAGGTTAATGTTATGCAGAAAAAGATTGTACTGGTCAAATAACAAGCCGGCTTTTAATTCATGATGAGGATTTATCTGGCTGGTGATATCGAATTTTGCGACAATTGTTCCCGTATTGCGAACACCATGAAACATATTTGTCCCGCCGGTATAAAATGTTCCTTCGGGAGCTGTTAATAATTTTGTATGAACATACTGCTGATCGAAAGGATCTTCTCTATTAAAAAGATCGGATAATGAGAAAGGGTTCTGATCCAGATATTCTCTGCGGTCTTTGAAGAAATATGATATGCCCAAATTATAAAATGTCGAACTGCTGAGTGTGTGAGTAATTGTAAGAGAATTTAAATAACCTTTACTAAAATTACTCAGCAGTCCGTCCGGGTTATATTTGTAAGTAAAATCATAATCCTTGCCGCGGCTGTTGTCCATAATATAATCAAAAGAAATTCTCAATACAGGTGATACTTTATATGTTAGTTTACCCTGAATATAAGCTTCCATGAACGGAGCCATTGAGACAACTTTATTATCACCGGTTTGTTGAATTTTCCAGTTCGCGGAATTTGCATCTTCGGTATTGGATATGTCCGACGTATTAAACTTTCTTTGGCCGTACAAATATCCGCCCGTGTAGTAGTACCTGACATCCGCGTAATAAAACAGTTTATCTTTCACAATGGGACCGTTTAACGAACCTTCATACCATTGAATTGAAGCGGGATTAATTGTCTGCAGCCCGTTGAAAATATCGCTGTGCTGAGTAGCGTAGCTTCCTGCATAAGCGGTTAAAGATCCGTGTGTATCGTTTCCGCCGGTTTTTGTCGCGATATTAACAATTCCGCTCATGGCCTGTCCGTATTCAGCGTTGAATGCGCCGGTAACAAGCTGCATTTCCTGTATTGAATTTTTATTTACGTCTACCACAGTAGATCCGTTGTAAGAATCGGTAACGGGAACGCCGTCAATCCAATAAGATACTTCTCCGCCTCTGCCGCCCCTAAAGTGCATGGTTCCGTCTTTATCTTTTACGATTCCTGCTTGAAGCTGCAATATGTCCTGAAAACTCGTGACAGGCATTGACTGAATTTCTTTGCTTCCGACTATTGCAGTTGACGAAGTAAGGTCTTTTTGAATAAGAGGTTTTTGAGCGGTCACAATAACATCGGCAATTTGAACGGCGGATTCCTTTAAATTATAATCAATTCTTGTGGTAAGATCTATAGAAACTTGAACGTTTCTTACTTCTTCGGTTCTGAAGCCGATGGCCGAGGCTTTAACAACATATGTTCCCGGTGAAATATTAAGAATGGTATAATCGCCGTTTAAATCGGTTGCCGCCCCTTGTGTTGTACCTTCTATAATAACATTGGCACCGATAATAGGCTCTTTGGTACCAGCATCAAGAATTTGCCCGGCAATTTTACCAGTCTGCGCATAGATGTTATAACCAAAAAAAATCGACAGGAATAAAATGGAAACCAGCTGTAACCAAAATCTCATGCATTCCTCCGGGAAATAATATTTTTTATCAAGGTATATATATTTGGCAACATTACACTACTTAAATATTATGTACACATAACCTATATAATAAAGGTTATCCATACTACTACATAAACAAAGGTTTTTTCTATTGTAACTTTACAATTTTTACTTCGACCCTACCTAAATAGATAGGGGAAATTTTTCACATTTATTTCTACTCAAATTGCACTCATTAAATCAGATTAATTTCTCCTTAAGTGCTTTAACAACGGCTTCCGATTGCGAGTGCACATGCAGTTTTCTATATATATTTCTAAAATGAAATCGAACCGTTTCAATACTTATAAATAAGGTATCGGCAATTACTTTAAAGCTGTTCCCTTCCACAAGACTGCTTAATATTTCTTTTTCTCTGGGAGTTAGGATTTCCTCCGCGGGAGTCTGGCGCATTTTGTTCCGCTGGAAAATATCGATCACCTTTCTGGCTATATGGGAACTCATAGGAGCTCCTCCATGATGGGCTTCCTGGATTGCTTCCAGTAAGCGGGAAGGAGGAGTTTTTTTTACAAGATATCCGCAAGCGCCCGCACATAGTGCGTCGAATATTAAATCGTTTTCTTCATAAACAGTAAGTACAAGAATGGCAAGTTCGGGAAGGATAATCTTAGCCTTTTTTATACCTTCTATACCGTTCATACCCGGTAAACCTATATCCATTAATAATATATCCGGATTCAGTTTTTTGAGTAGCGGCAGCATACTTTCACACCTCGGAAAAACAGCGGCACACGTATAACCGTCTGTACCGTCTATTAATATTTTCAAACCATCGCGGATAGTATCGTTATCTTCAACTACTACAACTTTAATCATTTTCTACTCCGGAAACCGGATTGTTTTAACACTTCGTCCTACCAATGTCAATTGACCTATTATTGATCTATAATTCTGGATAAAATCTATTGTAATTCACCTGTTTAATCTACTACCTAAATGCGGGTATTTTAATGCAAGTTTATTTCGCGGTTATTTTTTTACCACCTATTTTGACGGGTAAACCTTATCGCAGGCGGTTATATAATTCCCTCTTTAATTGCTTTTGCAACTGCTTCCGACTGTGAGTGCACGTGCAGTTTTTTATAAATATTCCTGAAATGAAAACGGACAGTTTCAATACTGATGAACAACGATTCCGCAATTGCTTTGAAACTGTTCCCCTCAACAAGGCTTGCTAAAATTTCCTTTTCTCTCGAGGTAAGTACCCAACTGTTCTGGTTTTGAGCCCGGGGTCTTTTGTTCTGGAAAAAATCAATTACTTTTCTTGCGATATTAGCGCTCATCGGCGAGCCGCCTTCGTAAGCCTCTTTAATAGCTTCCAGAAGTTTTGACGGAGGAGTTTTTTTCACAAGATAACCGCAAGCCCCTGCGCAAAGAGCATCAAATACCAGTTCGTTCTCTTCATAAACGGTTAATACCAAAATTGTAAGATCGGGCAATATTTCTTTAGCTTTTTTTATGCCTTCTATTCCGCTCATTCCGGGCAGCCCTATATCCATTAACAATACTTCTGGTTCTAGTTTCTTAATATTTTTTAACATAGGTTCGCATTTCGGAAAAGCGGCTATACAAGAATAATCCTCGGTTCCGTTAATTAAGATTTTTAACCCTTCTCTAATTGCATCATTATCTTCTACTATAACAACTTTAATCATTTTAATTCCTTAATGCAGTAAAAATACAAAATTATATTTCTAATTTTAATCTATAAAATATTGCCCGCAAAATGTAATGTTGTGCCCTCACCCGGTACTGAATTAATAATTATTTCTCCTCCTATAGAGGCCGCCCTTCTTTTAATATTAGTTAAACCGTTGCCCCCGAACTCGCCGTCTGTTTTAAATCCGATACCGTTATCCCTTAAAATCATTTCCAGCCTTCTGCCTTTCACAAATGCATCCAGAGAAATTTCAGTACAGCCGCTGTGGGTTATACAATTACTTATTCCTTCCTTAAATATAAGGTATAAATGCTGTCTATGCTCCATGGAGAGTGAGATTCTTTCAAGTGATTTTAGATTCTCCGACCTGAAAGAAATGTCGGCATAAGAAGACAGTTCCGAATATGTATCTCTTAGCCGAAGAATAAGATCATAAAGGGAATCCCTGTTCGGGTTTACAAGCCATACAATATCGCTCATGCTGTCAATTAAGTTACGCGAATTCTCGCTTATTTTTTGAAGACTTTTTCTTACATTCACGTCCACTGTATCAAGCTTGTGTGAAATAACCTCGCTAAGTATTGAAATCTCGGTAAGCCCGGAACCGATATTATCGTGAAGATCGGCGGCCAGTTTCGTTCTGAATCTTTCAATATCTAGTAAATGTTTTACTCTGACGTAAATTATCAGCAATACAATTCCGCCTACAAATACGGAGGTTAAAAGTATAAACCACCAGGTTCGCCAGAAAGGCGGCAGTATGATAAATTTAAGCGTAGCCCCCTTTTGATTCCATAAGCCGTCGTTGTTTGAGCCTTTTACCATAAACGTATATTCACCCGGGTCGAGATTCGTATATGTGACAAATCTTCTGTTACCTGCAGCTACCCAGTTTTTATCGAAGCCCTCCATCTTATATGAATAGTCGTTTTTGGATGGGGACGTAAAATCGAGTGCAGCGTATTCCAGAGAAAATACGTTTTGCGAATAAGACAGTGTAATCTCCTTTGTTGAAGAAATTGATTCTTTCAGAGGAGAGCCTTTCGTATTGATATCGACCGGCTTGTTAAAAATCTGAAAGTCGGTTATAACTATAGGTGGGATATGTGTATTCTCTTTCAGCTCGAAAGGATTGAACACATTTAATCCGTTAGTGCCTCCGAAATACAATTCCCCGTCTATTCCTTTGCAATAAGCGCCCCAGAAAAACTGATTGCTTTGAAGACCGTCGCTTTCATAATAATTTCTGAATGTCAATTTGTTCGGATTGAATTTGGATAAGCCGTTATCGGTACTTAGCCAGAGATTTCCATTTTTATCTTCAAGTATGCCGTATATAATACTGCTTGACAACCCGTCTTTAACCGAGAACCTGTTAAATCGGACATCATGATTCGGAGGAAGATTTAACTGGTCGACCGTTAATTCATTGAGCCCGCCTCCGTAAGTACCTACCCATAAGTTGCCTTCACCGTCCTGATGGATGGAAATTACCCTGTTATCGCTTAAACTGAATTGGTCTTCGGGATCGTTACCGAAACGGTAAAATTTATAATTTTCTTTTTCTCCTGAGGCATCTTTTGTTATAATTAGTTTATTCAATCCTCCCCAGGTACCTATCCAGAGGTGCCCGAATTGATCCTCCATGATGCACGATTGCACTTCGTCGTTGCTGAGGCTGAAAGGATCCTTCGGATTATTTATAAAATTATGAAACGTATTCTTGCTTCTGTCGAACATATCCAGCCCTAATTCCGTACCAATCCACATTCTTTTTTCTTTGTCCTCATAAATATCCTGGATGATATTGTTGCTGAGACTAAATGGATTTGTCTGATCGTGATAATAGTGAATGAATTTTGCTTTGCCGCTGATTTCATCATTAAAAGATCCGGTCATTTCGTTCAAACCGCCTCCCCAGGTACCGACCCAAAGAGTACCTTTTTGATCCCGGAAAATAGAGGTTACGGCATTATTGCTCAGACTGTTTTGTTCGATAGGCTTGTTTTTGTAATGTGTAAACTTCCCTGTTTTGGTATTGTATAAATCAAGTCCGCCGTTTAGAGTCCCAATCCATAGTATTCCGTTTTTATCTTGATGCAACGACCTTATAGTGTTGTAGCTAAGGCTGTTGGGATCTGAAGATTTATGAGTAATGTGAACAAACTTTAGTTTTTCCCTGTCGAATTTTATTATACCGCCTTCGGCCGTTCCCGCCCAGATTAATCCCGAATTATCCTGATAAATGGAAAGGATATTATGCATATTAAAGCCGCTGTTATCAAAATAAAAATAACGTCCGGCATTAATAAATTTCTGTTCCTTCAATTCAAAATGATAAATTCCGTTTCCGGTTGCTACCCACAAATACCCGCTGTTATCTTCAATAATATTATTTATAACATCGCTGTTCTGATTTATTTTATCGGCATTATTAAAATATCTGGTGAACTTTCCTGTTTTCCTGTCTAGTTTATTCAATCCGCTCAACGTACCTACCCAAAGATTGCCTTCTCTATCCTCGTATATTGAAATTACTACATCGCTGCTGAGACTAAAGGGATTATCCGGTTCATAATGGAAATGAGTAAAATTTTTATTTTTTCTATCAAGCAAATTCAGTCCGCCGTTTCCGCCTATCCAGATTTCACCCTTTCTATCGGCATATATTACAAGGACGGTATTATCACTTAAGCTTTTAGGATCGGTTTGAGAATGGGTATAATGGATGAATTTATTTTTACCCGGAATAAATTCATTAAGCCCGGCTCTGTCTGTACCTACCCAGATAAGTCCTTTGTTATCCTGATAGATTGATCTTACATTATTGCTGCTTAACGAGTTAGGATTTTTCGGATTATAAACATACCTGTTAAATTTTTCCGATTCCCGGTTAAATGAACACAACCCGCCGTTGTTGGTGCCTATCCAAAGTAAACCGTCCTTACCCTCTGTAATCGTCCAAACAAAATTATCCGAAATTGAATTAGTATCTAAAGGATTATTTTTATAAACGGTAAACTTATATCCGTCGTATTTATTAAGCCCGTCCTCCGTTGCGAACCAGAGGTATCCCCTGCTGTCCTGAAAGATATTGTGTACTGTATTTTGAGAAAGACCGTTTGCGCTTGTTATAGTTACGTAATTTACTTGATCTGTTTGACCAAATAAAATTGACGGAAGCAAGAAGAAAAGTGATAATGAAAGAAATAAAGCAAATGATTTATATGGATTTGCAAATTTCAGTACATAATCACTGGTCATAAGAGGCCGATATTTAATTGAGTATTGTATTTAAATCTGCTTTTTGATTAAACAAATAAACGGGTTTATTTTTTGATACCCCGCAATTTCAGTATCTCAAAAACTCTGGGATAAAAATACAAATGTTAATGTTAACTTAAAACGCAATTATTTTATCTGCTTTTAATTTGCAGTCATTATCCCGCCCCGCAATTATAGACTTCCGCAGTTGTCAATAATCCTTCGATTTAAAATTTATCCATTGTATTCGATGTATATCATTTTAAAAGGATCATTTTCTTTACAGCAAAAAAATTATTTACACCGATTCTATAAAAATAAATTCCGCTTGCCAGGCTGCCTGCATTAAAAGTTACCTTATAACTTCCGCTTGATTTGTATTCGCGCAAAAGAGTTCTAATTTCTTTTCCGAGTATGTCGTAGACTTTTATTGTGACTATACCAGACAACGGGATTTGATAACTAATTGTAGTTGATGGATTAAAAGGATTAGGATAATTCTGCAGCAGTGAATAGTTTTTAATAACAGTATTATTTGTATTTACATCAGAAGGTACATTAAGATCCGGGGCCGGAAGTCTTACCGTTGTATAGATGGAAAAGTCTCCTGCGTTTAATTGTACTGATCCGTGACCGCTGGCCGTTACAATACTATCGCCGGAGAAGTAGTTATACCAGGTGCCCGCTTTAGGGAAGGCAGGATCAATATCATGATAATTAACATCGAAATTCCCTATTACCACAACATCCATGGAAGAATCCACAATAATAATTTTTTTAACAGCGTTTTTCAGATCGGTAATTACGCTGTCGCTTTGAAAAGCCCGGTAGTTTTCTTTTAGTTTAATTAGAGCGGCAGTTGTTTTAAATAAACTTAACCTTGAAGGGATATTATAATAATCCCAGCGTATAGGCTTATCGCCGGTTCTGCCGTTATAATCAATGGAAAAATCATATCCCAATTCTCCGAATTGCCAGAGCATTTTGGGACCGGGTATTGTGTAAAAGAAAGCCTCGCATAATTTTATCCTTTGTAATGCGGCATCCGGACTTTTTATATCATAACCCGCCGAGTCGGAGTTCCCGAATTGCAGATTCTTATACATTAGTCTTTCTTCGTCGTGGCTTTCCATGTAAGTAACTCTGCTTGGTCTCGGCCATCCCGCGTTTTTATAATATATGTTCGATAGATCCCAGCTATTATCATCTCCGGAAGGCCCAACTCTGTAACCCATTGAGGCCTGACTATAGTTGTAGTTTAAATTACCCCACGATAAAAACCCGAAATCAGAAAGCACTTTCTCTTCCTGCAAAACCGCGAAATGTTCAAGTATAAGCATAACATTAGGATTTATATCCCAGATCTTCCGGCCCATTCTTTCCAGAATATTTATTCTCGATTGATCATACTGACCCCATGCATTTACATCGCTTCCCGTATATTTTCTGAGTAAATCCTTTTGATAAATCAAACCTGAAGCCGTCGATATGAAATTCATTCAACCAGTAACTTGTAACTCTGTCTACGTAATATTGAGTCTGGAGACTCTCATGATTAAAATCGTTGCCGACATTATACGGGTGCCTTGCAACGGGATTTAGCCATGGATTGTTGGCGGCGGGCCTGTTATTGGCGGCGTCCCAATATAACCTGGCCAGTGGAGAGGATCCCATTATATGATTAAGCACAATATCTAATATTACCGCAATACCGTTCTGATGGCATGTATCGATAAATTGTTTAAGGTCGTCTTGAGTACCGTAATATTTGTCAAGGGCTAAATGAAAATTCGGGTTGTACCCCCAGCTTTCATTTCCTTCAAACTCCATAACCGGCATCAGCTCAATCGCATTAACACCCAATCTCTTTAAATAGCCGATTGTGTCGGTTAAAGTTTTGTAATCATGCGTAGAAACAAAGTCGCGGACAAGCAGCTCATAAATTACCAGTTTAGATTTATCCGGGCTTCTGAATTTTTTCGATATCCAGTTATATTGCGGCTGATCTGTTTGAAGCACCGATACAATTTCCGAAGTCTTTCCCGATGGGTAAGCTTTCAAATTAGGATAAACCGATGCCGGTATATATTTATCATTATTGGGATCCAGCACTTTATGAGTAAAAGGATCCGCAATACGTAAATATCCGTCTACCAGATATTGAAACGCGTACTCCTTCCCGGGTGTTAAATTATTTATTGTAATCCACCAGATAACGCTGTCGGCACCTGAAGAATCTCTATTCATAAAATAGGCGGTATCAACCTGCCAATTATTAAAGTCGCCCAATGCATATACAAAACTCTTATGCGGCGCGTAAAGAGCGAGAGTAACCGAAGTCTGGCTGTCGTAGTTTATTCCTAATCTTTCTTCGGGAGGAAGAGATGCCTCCCTAACCTGCGGATTGATTACTAATGCAAATTTAAGCGAGTCCGACTTGCCGGATATATCTTTTCCAACAATGACAACGTTATTAATTTTAGAAGAAAATTGTGAAGCGATAAATTTATAGTTAATAGAGTCGGTTGCGGTTTGGTCCAGCAGGCTTCCGTTAACGAACAAACTTATAGAAGCGTTTTGAGTACCCAGAACAGCAGCCTTAGCAATTATTGAAAGAGTATCATTTGCCGTTATGAAGATCGGAGAATTCAAAGGATCGTCATAGATAGAGTTAATTTCCGGACTTAACAGTTTTAAAGAGTAAGTGTTTGATTGATAAAGAGAATAGAGGATATCCGCATGACCAACATCCCGGCCGGTTTTAGATCCGTCGGCATTCCTAAAAACGAATGCTAACTGCTTAATATGCTCATTAGCCGGAATAGCCCCCAGGTTTTGATGATTACTGCTGTAATATTTTCTTGGGTATCCGATAACAAGATGATAATGATCGGTGCTGTCCCTGGTTAATTTAATATCGGGATAATTCGAAGCCCAAGCCGCCATAACATATTTCCAGTCGGAGCTGCTTGTACTTAGATTAGTAATAACTCCGGTATGCGCATACACATCGCCTGTAAAGCCTTTTAAACCAGCGTCGCCTTTTGCCGCATCAAAATAAACAACGATAGAATCGTTCTCCGTAGGAAATTGAGGAGATGTTGTTACTACCTGCGGGAAAGCAATTCCCGCGAAAATTAAAATAGTAATCAGTATAGATTTTAATCTTAACATATTAGAAAACCTCTACGCAATTTTTTTGATAAACTAACCGGAACACTTAATATTAAGCTCTTACTTCGTCAACGTCTCTGACAAACAGCATTAGAATGCCGGCAAGAATCATTGATCCACCCCCTAATAGCAAAGCATACATTGCGTCATGTCCGAAAAACTGTTTAACACAAAAGCCCAGAATAGCTGCCGCGGTAATTTGCGGTATCACTATGAAGAAATTAAATATTCCCATGTATACTCCCATTTTCTCGGGAGGCAGGGATCCGGCGAGTATTGCGTAAGGCATTGCTAATATTGAAGCCCACGCAAGTCCAATGCCCAACTCCGATAAAATTAAAACATTAGGATCCTTAATGATAAAGAAAGACGCAAGCCCCAGCCCTCCGATTACCAGACTTATAAAATGAATCACTTTACGACTGATTTTTTTGGACATCCAAACGATGAAAAATGCTGTAACCGCGGCAAACCCGTTATAAACAGCCATAAGTACACCGACCCAATCGGCGCCTTGATTATATAATGCGGTTGTCGGATCAGTTGTGCCGTATATGTGCTGGGTAACTGCAGGCGTAGTGTAAATCCACATCGAAAAAAGAGCGAACCATGAAAAGAACTGCACTACAGCTAGTTGTCTCATTGTTGCCGGCATATCGTATAAATCGGTAACAATCGAGACAAGTCCGTTTTGTTTTTTATTTTTTGTGAATAATCCGGTTACTATTTGCAGAATTCCGAAAACCGCGGCTCCGAGAAAAAGTATGTAAAGATCAGGCTCCAGACCTCTCCAAAAAATGTAAGCCGAAACCAGGAGACCTCCTATTATCCAGTACGAACCGGTTTTCATAAATTTAACGGGATTGATAATTGTTTTGTTTTCATTCCGGTTTTTGTTCATCAAATTTTCATTTACATGATCGCTGAATTTTTTCATTTCCTCCGGCGAATACTCTTTTGTCCGGAAAACAGTCCAGCCCACAGCTCCGAAAAATGCGATCGCTCCGACATAAAATGATAATATTACAGATTGAGGAACTTTACCGGCAGGTGCCGTATTGCTTATGCCGAGCCAGTTGGTAAAAATATAAGGTAGAGCAGAAGCGATTATAGCGCCCAGCCCGATAAAGAAACTTTGCACCGCGAATCCCGTAGTCCGCTGTTCTGAAGGAAGTATATCCGCAACAAGCGCTCTGAAAGGTTCCATAGATACGTTGATTGAGGCGTCCATAATCCATAACATTCCGGCGGCAACCCAAAGAGCCGGCGAATTAGGCATAATTAAAAGAGCCAATGAAGCAAGCAAGGCGCCGGTTAAAAAATAAGGGCGGCGTCTGCCCAGTTTCCCCCAGGTTCGGTCACTCATATATCCGATTATCGGCTGCACAATCAAACCTGTAATCGGGGCCGCAATCCAAAGAATAGGGATGTTGTCGATTTTAGCGCCGAGGGTTTCAAAAATCCTGCTTACGTTTGCATTCTGCAATGCAAAGCCGAATTGAATTCCGAGAAATCCGAAACTCATATTCCATATTTGCCAGAAGTTCAGCCGAGGTTTGTTCATTAAACTGACCCTTTTAATTTGGTTTGTAGCCGTGTTTAATCAATGACGAATATAAATAAAATATTTATCTCAACAACCCCCCTATTCGGGTAGTTATATTATATAATATTCATTTTTATATTTACACTAAACTTAAAAGCGGAGATAATTATATGCGTGTAAGAAAAAATTCGATTCTTAGCGGAATTTATATATTAATTTTTTCTTTATTCATTTCGTCAGGTGCAGCGGCGCAGCCGTCAACTACGGTAGTACACCCCGAATGGAGTAAGAACGCAACTATATATGAAGTGAATATTCGTCAATATACCCCGGAAGGTACCTTCAAGGCCTTCGAGAAACATCTGCCGGAAATTCAAAAGCTGGGTGTCAAAATTCTTTGGCTCATGCCTATAAACCCTATCGGTGAGTTGAATAGAAAGGGAAAACTCGGCAGTTATTATTCCGTTAGAGATTATGAAAAAGTTAATCCTGAGTTCGGAAATGTAAACGACTTAAAACATCTCGTAAGTGCGGCCCATAAACTTAATATGTATGTTATTATTGATTGGGTGGCAAATCATTCTTCATGGGATAATGTATGGACAAAGACCCATCCGGATTTTTATAAAAAAGATTCCTCCGGCAACTTCGTACCGCCGGTAGCAGATTGGACAGACGTTATTGCGTTAAACTACAATAATCCGAATTTATGGCTACATATGGAAAATATAATGGAATACTGGGTTAAAACTTGCGGCATTGACGGATTCAGATGCGACGTAGCAAGCATGGTGCCGGTTCCTTTCTGGAACTTTGCCAGAAAAGAATTGGAAAAAATTAAACCTTTGTTTATGCTCGCCGAAGCCGAAAATCCGGATTTACAAGAACATGCCTTCGATATGACGTATGCCTGGGAATATCATAATATTATTAAACAGATTGCCCAGGGGAAAATGTCGGTTAAAGATCTTGATGAATATTTTACGAAGGATAAAAAGAATTACAACCCCGACGCATACAGAATGCTTTTCACTTCCAACCATGATGAAAATTCATGGAACGGAACTGTATTTAAAAGATTCGGAGACGCGGCAAAAACTTTCGCGGTTCTGTGCGGCGTCGCTAAAGGCATGCCTTTAATATACAGCGGACAAGAAGCCGGCATGAAAAAAAGTCTGAAATTTTTTGATAAAGATACTATTATCTGGAAACCAAGCGAATTCAGAAATATTTATACAAAGCTGGCTGATCTGAAACTTAAAAACAAAGCATTATGGAACGGCACCTCAGGTGGTGAAATGATTTTTGTTCCGACCAACAACGACGAAAAGATACTTGCCTTTACAAGAGAAAAAGATAATAATAAAATATTTACTATTTTTAATTTATCACCCGAAAAAATAAATGCTAAAATCCAAAATCAAAATGTGGAAGGAATATATAAAGATTTATTTTCCGGCAAAACCATTACCGTGAAAAAGAATATGTCTTTGGAATTGAAGCCGTGGGAATACCTTGTATTTTACTCGGAAAAATAATTGGGCAAGCTTACTAATGGACTTTGGATTTTATTATTTCATGTTTAATAAGAGATGCGGTCTCATGATCCGGGATTATATTACACTTAACTAAGTCAGGATCATGACGTGCTGAGCGGAGCCGGGATCATGTCAAGTTGAGCGGAATCGAGATCATATCAAACTGAGCAAAGTTGAGATCATGTCAAGATGAGCGAAGTCGAGATCGTGTCATGCTGAGCGGAGTCGAAGCATAAATTCCGCTGAATACTCGACTCGACAATGCATGTCCGCTGCCGTGACATTCGAAGCACTTTAGAAACAGCCTCTTTCTGTTTCCCGGAAATGTTCTTTAGAAGTTTGGAATTGACAAAGGATAGCTCTCCGTCTCGATTTCATTTAACTTCTGAAGCTTCAATTTATCGATTCGCATTAATGCGTTTTCAACATAGAAACCGACGTTCTCCCGATTCATACTGATCATCTGCAAGAGTAAGCAGAACATATCCGTTTAATGAAAATTCTATATATTGCTCGTACGCGATTAACGTAAAAGTATGGGGACCATTATTAGGCACATAATTAGCCGACTGAAGCTGTTCATATTTAAATGCTTCCTCTACCGCTCCGTTCGGTTTTCTTCCCCAGGCTCTTATTTGGACAAGCCCTTTTAGAAAATCAAGACTAAGATAGTAACCGTCTCCTTCATCATTAATTCGAAATACCATGCCGGATTTACCATATCCTTCTAGGTTAAACTCCCCGGTAAGCTTGAAATTTTTTATTTTATCCTTCAGCAAAAAGGCCTCAAAACCGCTATCGCAGAATATTTTTACAACGGATTCTTCGGTCTTATAAAATGCATTCTTATTTTCAAATAATGTTTTAAGCGGAATCAGATCATCTAGGTTTTTATTTTGCGACGACAACCGGTCGAACCCCCTGAAAGATTTTAATCTTAACTCACCGTTGTCGTCCACTACTAATTCTTTTGGCGGTGCCATTAAGTGGCGTCCTTGAGTAGAAAGTCCTTTGTAAAAAAAATTCCAGACCAGGAACTCATCTTCTTCATTCGATATTCTTGCCGCATAATTTCCCTGGGGCATCAGGACATTATCGGCATAATTCTGATAAGGTCCTTCAATTTTATCCGACCACCAGTAATGAACTTTAACATCTTCACGGATCGATCCCAAAAGATAATAGTGTTTTTTTAATTTAAATATATTCGGCACTTCAACATCATCATAATGCATCGGTTGAAAAAGCGGCGGTTCGAACTCAAAGCTGTTTTCTTTTATTTCTTTAATGAAGGCAACACAGCCTCTTCTGATCACGGGACCTTTGTTTACCCGGGCCGCGGCAAGTAAATAAACCTTGCCGTTTTCCTGGTAACAGAAAGGATCTCGGAAACTGACCCAGTGTCTTCCTTCCTTAAGATTGTTCTCGTAATAGTCCCCCGGTAATTCCAACGGATAAGGACCGCACTTTACCTTCTCCCAGTTATAAAGATCGTTGCTTAAAGCCAGCCCGATACGCTGAATTCGGCTTCTCTCTCTCATGCTCAGCCCGGTATAAAACATTCTCCACGTCCCCGGCTTATAAGGATTAGAAGAAACGTGCATGGTCCAAAGCATATCGTCATCCCATGATTTAGGGTCGCTGATGAAGACTGCATTTTTAACTCTCTGCCATTTCAATCCGTCATTACTTACTGCATGTGCTATATAAGCATGATTAGGCAGAGTAAGATGGAAAAGATGGTATTTTCTATCATGCTTTATTACATTAACGTCGCCTATTTCAAAATCCCTAAACCCGTAACCTGAATACATATTAATTTTTCATATTTTAAAATCTATAAACCGGGGCTTGCCTGCATAATTCCGCCGTCTACAAAGTAAGTGGTAGATGTAATATATCCGGCTTGGTCGGAAGCAAGCCAGGCAACTAAACCGGCAATTTCTTCAGGTTTTGCCATGCGGCCTAACGGAATTGAAGAATTTAATTCTTGAAGTTTTTTCGAATCCGCAACTGTATCTTTGTTTATAGCTGTATTCACCGCACCGGGTCCCACTCCTACTACTGTAATTCCGTACTTTGCCAGTTCTACCCCGGCGGTACGCGTCAGCATCCTCATGCCGCCTTTTGAACAGCAATAAGCAGCGTTGCCGGGCATTGGCCAATCCTCGTGGACAGACGATATATTTATGATTCTTCCCTTTATTTTTTGCTCAATCATTTTTTCCGCAGCCAGTTGAGTCCCGAAAAAAGCACTTTTAAGATTTACAGAAATTACCTTATCAAATTGCTCCTCGGAAGTTTGTAAAACTGAAGTGCGGGTTTCAATTCCGGCATTATTTACTAATATATCCACTTTGCCGAAATTCTTTACTGTTTCATTAAATAATGTTTTCAGGTCCTCAATTTTACTGACATCAGCTTTAACCATGATTGCTTTGTCGCCAAGTTTTATAATTTCCGATTCCAGTTCCTCCGCAGATTCCGGGTCTACAACATAATCTATCGCAACAGATGCGCCTGCTTTGGCCATTGCTAAAGCAACAGCCCTTCCTATCCCGCTGTTTGCTCCGGTAACAACGGCAACTTTATTTTCCAGCATATTATCTCCATAATTATACTTACCGTAATGAATATATCCTTCGTTGCTTATTATACAAAAATATTCTCTTCCCAAGTGTTGTACCGGTCAAATAAATGTAATAAATCAGATCTGAATGTTATAGGATTGTAATTCGAAGCCGATGAGGTATGAATATACCGCGACTTAAAGGATCAGATTATACGGAGCATTTGAAAATATTTAGCGATAAGATCTAAGTTCATAAATGTCGTGTTTTCGGGAACTGAAAATATTTTTGAATAATCTACCGGACTTAATGCTACGATAAATATTCTTTTCAAGTTAGATTTCTCTTTAATTTCGTTTAATATATTGTTTATGATGCTCTGATCAAGCTTTTTGTTTGTGGGGAAACAATGTGCATCGAATTCGATTGTTTGTTTATCTTTTTCAAAAGAGCCTTTGATAAGATAATGCTTCTTTTTTTCAATCTCGCTTTTTTCTATGTATTTATACCCGAGATTAGAGAACAAATGTACAATCTTATCTATTATCAATTCGGGAGACAAAGCCTGAATTTTATCAATATATGCCGATAAAGGCTCCTCATGATACTTTTTATCTTTCGGGAAATCAAATATATCAAGCCAGTCGTTTTCGGAAAATAATTTTGAAAAAGTTATTGCACCCAGAGTATCGATCAGATTTTTCGTCAACAGATATTTATCAAGCAATTTCAAATTAAGTTTCTCGTCAATAGTATTCTTGGTTAAATAACTTATCACATGCACCGCACTCTTGTTTGTATTATTGTTAGTTACTTTATCTTCCAGCTGCCATTGTTTTGTAGGAATCCACCACTGATCAAAATGAATGATGTAATTTATGCCGCCGAATTTTATGTTTGTTATATCCGCCTGGGTATTGATTAAAAATACTTTTATCGATTTATCGCTTCCGAATTTTTTTACCGATTTTTCTATCTCATTTAAAGCCATGCTTGGCGAATAACTGATAAAAGGAATATTCTTCTGTTTAAATAACTCGATTAATTTCTGTGTCCCGAATTTATCGTACTGCGAAAATATTACTGCCTTGCTTCCGTATTTAATCATAGAATCAAGATGCGTAATTAATAATTTTGCTTTATTGCTGGAAATTTCTTCCGAATAAAAATTAGTTATTTGTTTTAATTGATGAAGAAGCGTAAAAACTTTCGCCTGCAGCCTATAAGGATTTCCGGTTGAAAGTACATCGTCAATTTGGCTTTTAACCTGAAATAGAGATTGATCATATTCGGAAAATTGTTTTTTATCCAGCTCGCACCAATAATCCTGCCTCATTAATGAGGGCAGCTGAGAATTGACTTGTTCTTTTGAACGCCCAAGTGCGGCTTTGAAATTAAATTCTGCGGAAATCTTCTGATAAAACTGATCGTCCTGACTGTTCGATAGTATCCACAGATATTTGGCGCCGGTACTTTTAATTAACTTTTCAAATCTGTTATAAGATGATGTAAAGATTTCTGCGTCGTCGAAGCAAATACAGTCAATGTTTTTAAATTTGTTTGATTTTAATATTTCGTTGTGAGTATCCTGCGAAAAAATAGAATAGGGAATAATAAAAATCTGCGCGGATTGTTCTAATCCCTTTACAGTCCCCAGAATATTAGAATTTAATACCATGCTTGGCACATCGGCGGCAAACTGTTTTATCTGACCTTCCCAACCATTGGACCCGTTAATTTTTGAATTAAATGCTGCATCACCGGTATAGTAATCTTGGGCAATGATGAGCGCTGTTTTAATTTCTCTTTTCTTTAGAAGTAATTTAATTGCAGTAATTGCCTGAACGGTTTTTCCGAGTCCCAGTTCGTCGTATAAATATGCCCTGTGGTTTCCGGTTAAAAACTCAACGCCCTCTTTTTGGTAAGGATATAGGTTTTTAAATAATTCCGTTAACTCGTCTTCGTTGAGATTTATCTCGGGTTGCAGAATTTTGTTTACAGGATCTATAATTGAGGCTGACGATTTAATTTCGGATACCGGATTTAGAGATGTCTCATAATCATATTTAATCGAAAATACTATTTTCCCTTTTGTGTTCATTTCAACGGAACTGGCTTTTTTCACCGAAGCGCCGCTGATGCTTATCAGATTTGCAAAATTGCTTTTATTTAATTCAAATTTTATTTCATTTTTAAACTGAGGTTTTATTACAGGGACATCCTTAAGTTGTGTTACGGTTTTCTCGGAAATCGACGGCGCATTATCGAGAAGATCAATTTTAACTTGAAAATCTTTGCCTTTTAAATTTAAATCGTTGAAATTATTTAAAAGTGCAATGTCGTAAACTTTAGGCTTTATTCTGGAAAGCTGATCAATTATTTCTGGAGTATTGAAGCGGTAGTTAATATCAACGGTATTACTCAACTGAAAATCTGTGTTTACTTTTACTGTATCTCTTAAACGAATATCGCTATCAACTTTTAAGGTTTTATTTTCTTTAAAAGTAAAATTTATTACAGCATATTCCATGTTTTCCGTAGGACCGTATTCTTTACGAAGAACTACGGCAACGGGTATATTTTTAGTGTTTGGATTTAACTGTTTCTTAGTTTTTTTATTTTTAATGTCTTCAATTAAAAAATAAATAGATGATCCGTCTTCCTCTACCACGGTTGAAAAATACTGCTTTAATTCCTGGTAAAAGCTTATATCTATGTTGATAGGCCGAGATGTACCAAACCCGAAGAATATCGGATGAGATTTAGATTTCATCTTGTACATTCTGGGAGAAGCTCTTAGGTTTTTAACCTTAGGTATCTTTGCTTCAATATTACTATTGGAAGGTATGTCCATACTGAGAACAATACTTTCTGTGGAACGCAGTTTGGATTTTAAAGGCTTAATTTCCCAGTCTTCCGAAGTAGGTATTCTTAACCATTTGTTCCAAAGAAAAGTTTCGGTGTCTTCAATGGAAGCAATTTTGGAAGCAACGTTCTTTCTAAAATTCTTATATACGGCCATTACTCACCGGTTTTTTGCAAATGGACCTGCTCGCAGGCGGTCTTTAATCTTTCAAAAGGTTCTAGAAGGTTCCGGCTTTCGGATATAGAATTTAGTTTATCTTTTATTTCAGGCAGCTCTGCTTCGAATTTTTTAAGAGTTTCTATCGCAATCTTAACGTTATCTCCCGAGGGTGATTTCAAATCTTCTTTTACAGATGTGGTTTTCGAAGAAGCATCGTTGCCCCCAAGAACCCGCACAACCCTAACGCCTTGCTTGTTATTCGCTCCTAAAAATAAAGGATCTTTAACCAGAATAATATCAATCTCCTGACTTATGGAACCAAGCAGAGGTACTGCAACAAGTTCCACTGCAACATGCTCCATTAACACATTTCCATATAGAGTTTTTTGAAAATTCGTAGGTTTAATCGGAGCGGTTACCCTGAATTCCAGAGGTTTTGTATCAGTATCGGTAACAAGAATCGCTCCCATTATCCCCTCATTATTATCGAGAGAATATGTTTCCAAAAATGCGATTTTAGATAATGCCATAACTAGCTCCTTTTTAATAATTAACTTAAATTATCTCTTTTTCTTTAATATTAAAAGAAAAATATAGTCTCTCATTTTAAAATAGTAATTCTAAAATGAATTTAAGCGTCCTGGCTTTAGAAAAGCAATCTCCCTCGATCAAAACGAAGCCTACTCAATTAAACTTCGATCCCAGTGTTAGGTAAGTTTTAACGATTTGTCAGAAATAAAAAACATTTTTATATAAATAAGCTTTTTATATCTTTTATTCAAGGGCCAATTACTTGTACAAATATTACTATTGTAACAATCGTAAAAGAAAATTAAAATTTTAATTTTCAGCAAAACTGCTTTTCAGTGTTATGCTCTTTGAGCTTAAATTTTTAAAAAATAACCGTTTCTTAGATACTCACCAAAAGAGCATTTTATAATGTTTAACTATGAAAATTATAACAAAGTAAATAAAATATTTGGCAAGATAATTGTTTATATAATTTTAATATATGATTCTTAGCAAAAATTTTAATTAACATTTTCCTCAAAAACATTTATTTAAACTGTTAATGTTTATACAACGATTAATAAGTATAATCGACAATTTTTTTTCAAAATTGAGTATTCCCAATCCGGATTTATGACTAAAAGTAAAATTTTGTTAATAGATGATAACGAACAAGATAGAAAATCTTTAGAAAGTTATCTGCAAAAACATGGTTATCTGGTGTTTCAGACATCAGAGGGGGTATCCGGATTGGAGATTCTTGAAAAGGTAGAACCGGATCTGGTAATATCTGCGATGAATTTACCTGACTATGAAGGCATCGAACTTCTAAAAGAGATTAAGAAATATAATCAGAAGACTCAGGTTATTTTAATTTCCGGTATTTATAATATGGGTAACACAATCGAAGCGATGCGATTCGGAGCTTATGATCTTATCGAAAAGCCGTTGGAGTACAAGCGCTTTAACTATATAATATCAAAAGCTCTCGAAACAAAACAATTTGATACTAATATTGTAAATACCGGATTTGCTGTGAATGAAGATGCAGATTATAAAACAATTATTGGAAAAAGTCCTAAAATAAAAGAAATCTTAAAAAGCATTGGGCAAATAACCTCTAATAAGGTAAACGTATTAATCCTTGGTGAGAGCGGCACAGGTAAAGAGTTGATAAGCCGGGCAATACATTATTCCGGTATTACAAAAGAAAATCCTTTTATAGCAGTGAATTCTGCTGCTTTGCCAGAGACTTTATTGGAATCCGAATTATTCGGTCATGAGAAAGGCGCTTTTACCGATGCGATAAGAGAAAAAAAGGGGAAATTTGAGCTGGCAGGCGAAGGTACCATCTTTCTTGATGAAATATCGGAGATTTCTCCCAAATTACAGACAAAACTGCTCAGAGTGATACAAGAAAGGGAATTTGAAAGAGTCGGAGGTGAAAAAACAATTCCCATGAAAGCTAGAATTATTGCCGCGACTAATAAAAATCTGGAGGAAATGGTTGAACAAGGAAAATTCCGCCAGGATTTATATTACCGGGTTAAGGTATTTACAATAAACGTACCTCCATTAAGAGAAAGAAAAGAAGATATTCCCGCGCTAGTTATTCATTTTCTTCAGAAAATCAACAAAGAACTTCATAAAAATGTCCGAAAAATACCTTACGACGTTATCGATCTTTTACAGCATTACAATTGGGTGGGAAACATAAGAGAACTTGAAAATACACTAACTCAGGCAGTACTGCTTGCAAATACTGAGATTTTAGAAAAAGATAATATTTTGTTGAGTGATGTCCATAAAACTGATTCAAACGGAATTAAAGATCTTGCTCTTGATTCTATCTCGAAAAATCATATAAAATTCGTATTGGATGAGGTTAACTGGGACAAAAAAGAAGCTGCAAAGCTGCTGAAGATTTCTAGGCAGACATTATATAACAAAATAAAAGCCTATTCAATTTCCCAATTTGATTAATTTGATAACTGACATTAGTATATATTTCTTACTATTCCCCCTTCTAGTTCGCCAATCATACGCTAATTGCTAATCCGATAAAAAAATGATACATTTCTGATTATTATTACAATACCGTTTAATTATTGAACGGTAACCGTGTCCATATTTTTTACGCATTATATTCTGTTATATGATTATGGTTTATTATTGGTCAAAAAAAACGATAAATGAGGTTGGTGCAATAATTGCTTATGGAACTTCACTTAAATAAGTTTACGATCAATTTATGCAATATATCACAATATTTTATGAGTATTAACCTCGGCGATTTAAAAGGCATTAAGGGGTTAATAATATTCGAAATATTCGAGTGGGAATTTTGCGCCGATATTCAAAATATAGTGGCAATCATTAAACCGGCTGAGTGCAGAAAACTGTATAAGGAAAATTTAATTTCGGCAGTAGAATTTAAAGGACTGAAGTTCAGCATAATAGATTTAAAGAACAAGATTTTCGGTTTTAAGCCGAGTGAATTCGATCGCGAAAACAGAGTTATATTGTTCGAAATGTTCGGTAAGCAGTTCTGTTTTTTTGTAAAAAGCGTAATAGAGATATTGACTACGGATAGAATATTTACCGAAAGAACCCTTGATTTTATACCGGCATCGGATAAAAATTATATTCGCAGTCAATTAAAATATCAGGACAGAATTATTCATATTCCTGATTTCGAAGCGCTGGTTAAAGAATTAAAATTTAACGGATAATTTTTTAGCTAAGAAAGATTTGAAATTGAAGTTTTTGTTTTCACTATCGGCCAGCGGTGTTGGAACTTATGCAGCCTGATAAAAAAGATTAAGGTATTAGTGAGTTATATATTATGAGACGACTAAAAATATTGTTGCTTTTTCTATTTGCCTGTTACATTGGCGGTCTTCAAGCATTCGGCCAGGATTCTCTGAAAAGTAATAATTATCTGGAATATAAAAACTCTGTTGAATCATTATATGAGGATGTAATGGTTGGAACTATAACACAAAAAGATGCTCTTAAGGAACTGAATAATTTGAAAAAAAAATCTTATTCAACAATGAAAGAATTTTCAAAAATATTGGATGAGAAGATTCCGGCATTAATAAATAGACTAAATAAAATTATACAAGTTGATAGTTCAATAACATATACTGTTCAAGCCGGGGACAATTTATGGTCGATAGCCCAGAAGACGTTAAAAAATTCTTTTAAATGGCTAATAATTTATAATGCAAATAAAGATAAAATTCCGCATCCCGATGTTATTCATCCAGGTCAAAAATTAGTAATCCCGGTAATAGTTTCTTATTTGACTCAGAATAATAGTGCGTCTCAAAACAATACTGCAATCTCCGTTAAAAAAGATTCAACAAAAAAACCGGATAGTTTAGCAGTACTTAAAAATTTCATAAATAATCTGGAAAATAAGGCAAAAAATCAAGAAAAGGATGACTCGGGGATTAATGGTTTAATTGTTGATCAGACAGACTCAAAAATTGGGCATGATTTTTATGATATATTCTACTCAAACTGGCAGTCGCCTAAAAACATGAAAGATTATACAATAACAATAACGGAAAAACCATTGCCGCAGTTGGGAACACAAATAACGATTCTGATTAATGATTCTCCGATTTTTCAAAGATTTATTCAGCCCAGATATGAAATAATAGAACAGATGGCACAACAGGGAGCGGCAACGGCATATTCATATTTAGAAAATTACAGCAATATTCAGAAGCAGCTTCAGGGAGAAGATCTTAAAGGTACCGGAATTTTTTAGAGCCGGAAAAGATGAAAGGCAAAAATGAAAAATATTAAATTTTTTATTCCGATGGTTTTATTGGTGATGCTTTTTTTATCCGGAAAAAGTATGGCCCAGCAGTTTGTATATACACCTATAAACCCGAATTTCGGAGGTTACTATTATAACGGATCTTGGATGCTTGCAGAAGCTCAGGCGCAGAACAATAAAACCGCCCCGGGTTCATCGAGTTCATCCAGTTTATACAGTTCTGATCCTCTGCAGAATTTTCAGCAGTCTTTAAATCAGCAGATATTAAGTCAATTATCTCAGAAGATAATCTCATCTGCTTTCGGCGAGAGCGCTTTAACGAAGGGACATTATCAGTTGGGTAATTATGTAATTGATATAAATCCGTCATCAGACGGTTTGCATGTGAATATACAAGATAATTCTAACGGTGGGCAGACCACTGTTGTTGTGCCATATTATTAAAATTACTGAGAAATGTTAATGCGGAAATTTTTCATAAAATCGTTTTCCATACTTGAACTTGAACTTGTACTTACACTTACATTGTTTCTGTTCTTTGAAGGATGTTCTGTTTATAAGCCGTTGCAGACCGAACCGCCGGCAATCGGAGCTCCGACAGCCGCGGAAAAAGAGCTCATGGATCTGCCTGCTCCGCAAGAACCAATTGTTGCAGCAGTATATAAGTTTAGAGATCAGACCGGGCAGTACAAACAATCAACAACCGGCAGCAGTTTTTCTACGGCAGTTACTCAGGGCGCTACATCAATTTTAATTAAAGCGCTCGAAGATTCGCACTGGTTTGTTCCGATTGAGAGAGAAGGATTATCGGATCTGTTAAATGAAAGAAAAATTATCCGCTCGAGCAGGGAAAATTATCTCGGACAGGACGGTAAAAAATTAGCTGATCTTCCTCCGCTGCTTTATGCAGGTGTAATATTAGAAGGCGGAATAATTTCTTACGAGACAAATGTAGTTACGGGCGGTTCCGGCATTAAATATTTCGGATCAAGCGCATCCGGACAATACAGAGAGGACAGGGTTACTATTTACTTAAGAGCAATATCAACACAAAACGGAAGAATACTTAAAACGGTGTATACAACAAAAACAATATTGTCTCAAATGGTTGATGTCGGATTGTTTCAGTTTGTCGATTATCAAAATCTATTGGAAGTTGAAACAGGATATACATACAACGAGCCCGTTGATCTTTGCGTTACCGAGGCAATTCAAAAGGCAGTTCAAAGCCTCGTAATAGACGGCATCGAAGACGGATTGTGGCCGTTAAAAAATCCGAAAGATATGCAATCCGCTTCCATACTTAAGTATAATAAAGAAAAATTTAAGAGTAATGTTTCGGATGAATTCGGAAATAGATTGGTAGAAGAAAGACCGTTATTAGGTATTGATTTAGGCATAGGCGGTCAGCAGTATTCCGGTGATTATGCAAACCCGCTTACGAAATTATTCGGCAGTATCGGGGTACGATATAATCTGGATAAAGACTGGTCTTTCGGAACTAGTTTAAGGTATGGTAGATTAGGCGCCGAAAATGCATTCAACAATGTTTTTAATTCCTGGGATTTAACTGCTTATTACAAATTGATTCCAAAATATGCCCTGACGCCTTATTTAATGGCCGGCGGCGAATTAACTTATAAAAGACAAATAGGCGCTCAATTCCCGGATCATAAGGTAAGTGAATCTTCGAAATACTTTTTGACAATACTTTCCGGAGTCGGGTTGGAGTATACTATAAATAATTCGGTAGGTGTGAATTTAGAATTGAATAATCATTATGTATTGAGCGATAACCTTGACGGAATGCCGCAGGGTAAACTAAACGATTATTTCTGGGCTGTAAAAGCCGGAGTGACTATTTATATAATTAAATAAGAAAATAAAAAATAAATTAAGAAAGAAAGGAAGGAGGGGAAGGAGGAGACGTGAAATAAATACATTGCAATTTCAGGTGGAGAAGTAATGTATTTAAGCAGGCAGCGCTAGGGAGCTTTTCTTTACAAATGATTGTAAGGAAAAGCGTGGGAACCGCTAACGCCGCCAATAATTTCCGGGTTCATTCCCTTTTACCGAAGCCTTTCGGTAAATATCGATAAAATCCGGTTAAACTTCCACCATTGTTATGCATGGTTGAATTCCTATAAAATCAATTATAAGCGGAATTTAATCGAAAAGAACTAACTATTTATCAATATTTAAGAGGGAACTAACAATGAAAAAGTTGTTTATTTCTATAGTTGCTGTAATATTTGCAGCTACATTTGGCTATGCACAAAGTAATTCTTCTACCGTTAATTCTGAAGGAACTTCGAACGCTGTTACTGTTGATCAGGCAGGAAGTTCTAACGTAAACACAATCCATCAAATTCAATCATTTGGTCCCGGTCACGTTGCAGTTGTTAATCAAACAGGTTCTGCTAATAGCAGTGATTTATTACAAACTCAGACCGCCGGAAATGCAGAAATAAACCAGACCGGAGCGTCTAACACTAGCGGTTTAAAGCAATCAGGCTATAATGATGCATATGTAACACAAACCGGAAACGGCAACGTATTAGGATCCTACTCAAACTATACCGGTCAGGCTTTTCAAAACAACGGTTCCGGTTATTTTACATCCGACTATAATTATTTAAATCTGACTCAGGTTGGTGATAATAATAAAGCCGGTGTTTGGCAGGAACATCATGCAACAGCAACTATCGCAGTTACCGGCAATATGAACAATACAAAAGTATATCAGGAAGGCCCTGCTTACGGTGACATCAATTCTGCATCAATCAGCTTAAACGGCGACCAGAACAGCGCAGATATTAAACAGATCGGTGACGGAAACAGTGCAAGCGTTAGTGCCGGACCATATACCGATAACATGAATACTGCAACTATAGCTCAAACCGGAAACAGCAACACTGCTTCTTTCGGATTACAGATGGGCAACGAAAATACTGCAACCGTTAACCAAAAAGGAAACAGTAACTATACTGAATTCTTCGTTAATTACGGCGATAATAACAACTTATCAGAAGTTGTAAACGGAAATTCAAACAGAACAAGATTGCATGTATCAGCTGCTTGGGGAGATAAATCTTCAGGTAACGATATTACAATCAATAAAGTTGGAAATACCAACTATGTAGCCGGTTCTATTACCGGAGATGCTAATACAATTGATATTCAGCAAAGCGGAAATAATAACAAAGTAGGTACAAGCTGGTACACCAGCGACGGAGTAAGTGTTTCCGGAAATTCCAATATGATTGGTGTTAGCCAGACCGGTGCATTTAATCAATCGCTTAATTCAGTTACTGGAAATGGAAATACAGTTAACGTTAACCAGAGTAACTAAAATATAGCAACTTTGAATAAAAAGTATATTACTTTGTAGAAGTATAAAGTATTTAAAATTGAGAGAGTGAGGATAATATAAAAATTATATTTAATCACTCTCTCAAAAATATTTTTATTTAAATATATTATTTAGTAATTCTCTTTATTTCAGATGAATATAATTCAAATATATCAGACAGGATCAACCATCGAAATATATTTGAATGTCCGTCAATTTTTTCTGCGGATATACAGCAGTAAAAACATCGGATGGAATTTAATAGCAAACAAAATAATTGTTTCGTCAAATATGAATGAGGGATTGAAAATGAAGAAACTATTCATTCCTATTATTGCCTTTTTGCTTGCAGGAAATATGCTGTTCGCACAGAACAGTTCGACCGTCTCCCAAAACGGTAACAGTTCTTTTGTGCAAGTAAATCAAAACGGAGCTGGTAACTCCTCAGACATAGTTCAGGAAAATGGCAATGGAAATATTGTGGGAACCCCCGGTTATTCTGATGCTTTCGGCGTCGTTCAAAACGGCGAGAATAACAGCTCTTCCATAACTCAGCACGGAAATAATAATATACTAAGTCAATACCGCCCATCTAAAAATGTGTATAATTCTCTTACCCAAAAAGGTTCAAATAATGAATCTGTTGTTATACAATGGGGAAACAACAATAATGTCGGTAACTTTAATTATGCATACCATGCGGCAATAGAACAAGTGGGAGCTTCTAATTATATTATAGCATCACAATGGGGAGATAACAACCAGGTAAAACAACTAGTACAAACCGGTGATTTTAACAGAATCACAACTTTACAAAGCGGTCAGGGTAATTCCACGGATATCAGTCAAGTTCAGGATCATAACCTAAGCAACTTGGCTCAGCGAGGTAATAATAATAATGTGTCTACCGCTGTAAACGGAATCGGCAACTGGACCGAAGTTAATCAGGGAAGTTCGGATCAACATTCAAACTCCAACCAGTTAACCCAATGGATAAACGGCAGTTACAATAGCGCAGTTGTTGAACAAAACGGTTCAGGAAGCAACAAAGCTTTCCAACATATGCCTTCTACATTCAACGGAAGAAGTAACAATGCCAGAATTTATCAAACCGGTTATCATAACGATGCAACGGAATATGTCGGAGGAAACTATAATATAGTTAAAACCACGCAGACGGGAGATCAAAATATCTCTATTGTTAACACCGTCGGAGATAACAATCAGAGCTATATTACATCAATCGGAAATAACAATAATGTTTCTGTTTCTCAAGAATTAAACGGTAATATTTCTAATATTAACCAGAATGGAAATTTCAATACTGTATCTATAATACAACATTGAAATATTATTTTAATCTTACCCGTGGAAATTCATTTATTTCTATGGGTAAGTATAATATTCTATTATTTATGGTTTCCTATATATTTTAAGGAGACCGAATATTTATTTTTTAATTAAATTACTAATAAGACAGTATTCATAAAAGTAAAAATGAATACATAATTCGGTAAATCAAAGAAGTAACTATATGAAAAAGCAAATTAAATTTTTGTTTTTGGCAATTGGAATAATAATAGCAAGTTATTCCGTCTCTTTTGCGCAGCAAGGAAAACAATCCTTAGATCAAAAACTTGGTGATATTTTAGGACATAACATAAACCTAGAACAAGTTGAAGGAAATTTTTTACAGAATCACCGGCTTGAAACTTTCGGAAATCAATCTGTAATTGCGCAGGTAGGTAACCAAAACATTGCCGATATAAATCAGATAAAAGCCAACGGCCAGGGATCCGGAAATACAGCTTCTATCATCCAGTATTTTCACAGCAATTCCGCCGCAATAAGTCAGACCGGTAATCAAAATACCAGCACTATAAATCAAGCAGGTATAAATAATGAAGCTTCTACTACTGTCTCAGGAGATAATAATAATACGATGATTCTCCAGCTGGGAAACGGTAATCAAGCAACTCAGGATATTGCCGGCAACTCAAAGACTTTCTATTTAATACAGGCCGGAAGCGACAATACTTTTTATCAGACAAGTTATAATGAAGCCGTGAAGGGATACAAAATATATCAAATAGGATCAGGTATGAATCTTAAAATAATGAACGGCCGTTTTTAATAATAAAATCAAATTTTCCCTGAACTAGCCTAGAAAAAATTATGATTTTATGAAAATAATAATTGTCATTGCCGGCTTAATATTATTGGCAGGAAGTTCGATAATATACTGTGCAGGTTTTAATAATACTGATTTATTCTCAAAATATAAATGCCGTATTGAGCAGAATGAGGTTAATGGGCGTCTTATATTTTCTGCGATATTTAAAAACTGCAGTGCAAAGCCGGTAATTGTTTTTTATAAGTTCGTTACAAAAAAAAGCGGGATTTCAGGAACTTCCTCTAATTCTCAATCTGGAACCGAACAAATAAAAGGATATTCCGAAATTTTGCTTTCAAAGGTCAGTTTAAATTTTAATCGATCAGATAAATACAAAACTTATATAAAGATATTTAAAGAAAATGTAATTATTTCGAGTGATAGTTTGATAATAAACTATTCTCGACAACACGGCAAGAATTAAATATTAGGAGACCTGTCAAATGCGGAAATATGCAGTGATGATTAATTTTGTTTATCCGCTTCTAGTAATTGTACTGTTAAGTTCGTGCAAAGAAAATACTGTTGCTCCGGTCAACTACGGAAATATTCAGGGAGTAGTGCTTCTACCTGACGGAAAAACAGCCGTTTCGGGCGCATTAATAACTACAAACCCGGCCACCGAATCGCTTACCACCGATAACTCCGGGAAATTTACACTAAATAACGTACCTGTAGGCAACTATGCAATTAATGCAACGAAATCACCTTATAACGGTACATCAGTATCGGTTTCGGTAACAACAAGCAATACAACTCCGGCTACTATAATTCTAAGTTACAGGACATCCAGTGCACCGGGAATGGCCATATTAGCCAGCCCGGCTAATCAAGCAGTCAGCCAGCCTTTAGATCTTACTCTTTCCTGGCGTCCGCCCTCTGGGATCAAGACAGATACAATTAAATATGATGTTTACCTTTTCAGTTCCAACTCGCCTGTTCCTCTAAAGATTGCAAGCCAAATTGCCGATACTACTATTGCAGTAACCAGGTTAAATTTTAATACGACTTATTTTTGGCAAATCTCAACTAAAGGTTCGGATACAACTGTTACATACAGCAACACCTGGAGCTTTACGACAAAATCATTTCCGCAGAATAATCTCCTCTTTGCCAGAGTTGTAGACGGTAATTACCAGGTTTTTTCATCAGACAGTACTAGCGAGAATACAGTTCAATTAACAAACAGTAACTACCGCAATTGGTGGCCGCGCTTTAATCCGGTACAGAATAAAATTGCTTTTACTTCCGACGGCTCGGTAGAACCCCAGATTTATACAATGAACCTTGACGGCTCAAACGTTTTTAAAGTCACTTCTGTAGGAGTTACGGGATACGGAAATTACGGAACAGGATTTTGCTGGTCACCGGATGGGTCAAGATTGCTGTACGGTCATAACGATAAGCTGTACAGAATTAATGCCGACGGTTCTAATTTAACATTAATCGCTACCGCTCCTTCAGGTAGAAATTTTCGCGAATGCGAATATTCACCAGACGGAACCCAGATAGTAGTATTAACAATAGGTCCCAATATTTATGATTCGGAGATTTACTTGATGAATTCGGACGGCAGTAACATGAATCTGCTTGTAGCTAATTCTCCCGGAGCAACCGCAAGTCCTTCATTTTCAATTGACGGGAAAAAAATATTATATACGCATGATGTATCCGGATATCAGGATAACACCGGCAGGCAGTTGAACTCGCATATTTTTGAAATTGATATAGCCGCAAAAACTACTGTTGATCTATCTATCAATCAGCAGAACAATACGGATAACAAACCGAACGGAACGAATGACTTAAATCCTAGATACACTCCAAACGGAGCATATATAATTTTTGAAAACGGTTCAAACGTAACGGGCTCCCAAAAGGATATCTGGATAATGAATTCAGATTTAAATACAAATTATTCCGGTAACAGACATTTAATTATATCCGACGGCGTGATGCCCGACTGGAAATAAAATTTAATTTAGTTTATTTGTTTTTCCAAGCCCGCTATTATATGCGGGCTTTTTTTTGCAAATTAATTTTTATTATATCCGGTTGCATTATTCAAAATCATCTTATTTCTATTTTCAGCTAGCAAATACATTTATTATATATCCGCCGATTTTCTCAGCATACAAAAAGTTTGTATGATGCTGCCTCTCCGTTAGGACAGGCAAATCAATTTTATTATATTTTTTGTTAAAATCGAAAGGGTTTCCGCCATGAAGTACGGATATTTTGACGATACTAATAAAGAATATGTAATTACAAACGTTAAAACCCCATACCCATGGATCAATTATCTGGGGAGTGAAAATTTTTTCTCAATTATCTCTAATACCGCCGGCGGTTACAGCTTCTACAAGGATGCTTTATTAAGAAGGATTACAAGATACCGGTATAATAACGTACCAATAGACGACGGCGGAAAATATTTTTATATAAATGACGGCGGGGAGGTCTGGTCGCCCGGCTGGAAACCGGTTAAAGCTGATCTATCAAATTATTCGTGCCGCCACGGTTTGGGATATACTGTAATTAAAGGCGAAAGAAATTCTGTTGAAACAGAAGTTTTATATTTTGTTCCTATTGGTACAAATGCGGAAATACAAAAAGTAGTTTTAACCAATAAAAGCAATAAGAATAAATCCTTGAAGTTGTTTTCGTTTGTAGAATTTTGTCTCTGGAATGCATTGGACGATCAGACAAATTTTCAGAGGAACTTTTCTACCGGCGAAGTGGAAATAAAAGACTCCGTGATCTACCATAAAACGGAATATAAAGAGCGCAGAAGCCATTATGCATTTTATTCGGTAAATTCTGAAATAAACGGCTTTGATACGGATAGAGATTCATTCATCGGATTGTACAACGGATTCGACAGACCCGATGCCGTTTTCGAAGGAAAGTCCCGCAACTCCGTTGCGCACGGTTGGTCTCCTATCGGTTCCCACTGTATTGAAATAAACCTAAATGCGGGTGAATCTAAAGAATTTATATTTGTCCTTGGATACGCAGAAAACGAGAACGGAAATAAATGGGAATCCAAAGGTATCATCAATAAAGAGAAAGCCCTTAAGTTAATCGATAAGTTTTCAACGCCTGCCTCGGTGGATGAAGCTTTAGCCGAGTTAAAAAAATACTGGTCGTCACTTCTATCCGTTTATAACGTAAATAGCAATGACGATAAACTAAATAGGATGGTTAACATCTGGAACCAGTATCAATGCATGATTACATTTAACTTGTCTAGAAGTGCTTCATATTTTGAATCCGGTATAGGACGGGGCATGGGCTTCCGCGATTCGAATCAGGACCTGATCGGCTTCGTACATCAAGTACCGGAGAAAGCGAAGGAAAGAATACTGGATATTGCAGCTACACAGTTTGAAGACGGCGGGGCATATCATCAATACCAGCCGCTGACTAAAAAAGGTAATAACGCCGTCGGTGGAAATTTTAACGACGATCCGATGTGGCTTATTCTGTCTACAACTACCTATATAAAAGAAACGGGCGATTGGGCAATTCTGGATGAACAGGTTCCGTTCGATAGCGACGAATCAAAATCCGGGACTTTATTTGAGCATTTGAAACGCTCGTTCTATCATGTTGTTAATAATCTCGGCCCGCATAAGCTTCCCCTTATCGGAAGGGCTGATTGGAACGACTGCCTAAACCTGAACTGCTTTTCTTCAAATCCGGATGAACCTTTCCAGATAACTGAAAACAAGCAGGGCGGTGAGGCAGAATCGTTAATGATAGCCGGACTATTCGTAGCATACGGCCGGGAATACGCTGAGCTTTGCAAGGAGCTGAATAAAACCGGCGATGCTGAAGATGCGGAAAAACATGTGAACGAAATGATAACTAATGTAGAGAAATACGGATGGGACGGTGAATGGTTCCTACGCGCATACGACTACTTCGGAGATAAAATAGGCAGCAAAGAAAATGACGAAGGGAAAATATTTATCGAGTCTCAAGGCTTTTGTATTATGGCCGGAATTGGACTTGAAAACGGCAAGGCGGTAAAAGCGCTTAATTCGGTTAAGAAATATTTAGACTGCCAATTCGGTATTGTGCTAAACAATCCTGCTTTCACTAAATATTACATTAACATGGGAGAGATTTCCACTTATCCTCAAGGTTATAAAGAAAATGCCGGGATATTCTGTCACAATAATCCGTGGATCATGATCGGCGAAACGCTTGCCGGCAACGGCGACCGGGCTTTTGAATATTACAAAAAAATTGCTCCTTCATACCTGGAAGACATAAGCGACCTGCATAAAACCGAACCTTATGTATATTCTCAAATGATAGCCGGTAAGGATGCATTCAAACCCGGTGAAGCAAAAAATTCATGGCTTACCGGAACAGCAGCATGGAATTATTTCGCAATAACACAATACATTTTGGGGATTCAGCCGCAATACAACGGGTTGCAAATAAATCCTTGCATTCCTCATGAGTGGGATGGTCTCGAAGTAACCAGAAAATTCAGAGGCGCAGAGTATAAAATAAAAATCTCCAACCCCGAACATGTATCAAAAGGGATTGAGCATATAACGGTAAACGGAAAAAATATTAAAGGGAATATTTTACCCTTAGCGGCCTCCGGGTCATTTAATAACGTTGAAGTTGTTATGGGATAAAATAATTTTTATTGATGAGACTCTTTATGTATTTCATCGTGCTTCTCCAGAGGTTCGAGATGAGTTACAACATGGATCGAATTATTTAGGTTCTCTTTTAATGCTATTTCTATTTCGGTAGCTGCCAGATGGGCATCTTCAAGTAGGGTACCCTTCGGGAAGAGTAAATGAAATTCGATCCAAATTGAGTTGCCGCTTTCCCGATATCGCAGTTGATGATATCTCAAGCCACGCTGTACACTTTCAGTATCCAGTATCTTGTGAATAGAACTACCTAATTCCGAACTGGTTTCATCCATTAAGCCGCCGGCAGATTGTCTGATTAGTTTAGCCCCGGACCATAGAATATTGGACGCCGCAATTAATGCCACAATCGGATCAAACGGCAGCCAGCCGGTTAGTAATGTTAAAACCAAACCGACAACAACCCCAAAACTGGTCCAAGAATCGGTGAGTACATGTTTACCGTTTGCAATTAAGATAATCGATTTAGTCTTCTTCCCTTTCCAGACGAGGTACAAACCGAGGAAAAGATTTATTACCGCTGCTCCGAAAGTAAAATATGTACCTTCATCTAAATTTGTAAGCTCAATACCGACGATCAGCCTTTTAACTGAAACATAAATAATATAGAACGCCGCGAGTACTATCAACCCGCCTTCCGCTCCAGCGGAGAAATAACTTATTTTGTCGTGTCCGTAAGGATGACCTTTATCCGCAGGCTGAAAACTGAGCCAAAGACTAAATACGGCAAAGCCCACACCGAAAATATGTACGACAGATTCTGCAGCATCCGATAGTATAGCCGTTGAGCCGGTAATACTGTATGCATACCATTTGATCAGAAGCATTACAACGCCGACTGCAAAGGACAACCGGATTGCAAAAAATTGATCTTTGTGTCCGAGCGTTTTCATAATTGCTTTCTGACCTTCATTTAAATGCTTTAATTGCACCGTAAATACCCTGTATGAGCATTTGGGTTCCGATAACCGCAAGTATTAATCCCATAATGCGGTTAATGACTTTTATTGCACTTTCACCTATAAACTTTATTAATTTCTCGCCTGAGATAAAAAAGATATAAGTAATAAAGCAGAGGATCGCAAATGCGCTTATGGTAATAATCGTATAAAGAAATCCTCCTTGAGCGGAATAATTCATCGCAGTGGCAATTGTACCCGGACCTGCTAATATCGGAATAGCCAGCGGAGAGACCGCCACTCCCAGTTTAGCTTCAAGACTTTTTTGCTTATCCTCTTCACTCGGACTATGAATATCGGATTGCTCGCCGTGCAGCATATTAAATCCTATTAAAAAGACCAGAATGCCTCCGGCAATCCTTAATGCCGCCAATGTCAATCCGAAAAGTTCAAAAATTATTTTCCCGGCAATACAGCATACAACAACGATTACAAATGCTAAAAGCAATGATTTGAGTGCAATTTTCTTTTTTGTTTTTGAATCATCGTCGGCAGTTAGTCCGATAAAGATAGGAGTATTGGCAATGGGGTTCATTATTGCGAAGAATCCCATGAAAATAGACAACACTTGATTTATAAAATTTTCCATGTTAAATGTTTTCTTATTAGCAGTACTTCGTTTTTAGCACAATATTAAAATCCCATATTATCCAGAATGTCACAAGCACATTCCACATAACTTATACATTCTTTACTGAATAGATCGTTGTCCGCATAATACTTTTGTCCGCCTTCGGTAGCAAGGTCGCAGCCCAAGAGTTCATAACAATTTAAGCTGCCGTATTTTTGTTTAAACTGATCAGCAAACCGGTTAACCATTTCATAAGTTATTTCTTTTGATTCTTCGTCTTCAATTTCGGTTCTTCCGTACTTCAGACCAATGGTCATAAAGCCCGCCAATACAGCACCGCAAGTTAACGACTGTCTTGCACAACCAGTGCCGAACCCGCATGCTATTTTTTTTGAATAGACATCATTTAATCCTAATTTTTCCGAATACGTAGAAAATACGGCCTGAGCGCAATTGAAACTCTGACTAAAAGCTTCCTTTGCTTTTTCCCGGTTTTTCATAACGACTCCTTAATTATACTGATTTCAAAAACGACTTAGAATTTCGTGTGACATAAAAAATAATACAGTTAACTAGGCCTTTCTTCCGAAAGCGGAATAAATACTACAGTCTCTAGATTTTCTTCCTTTGTAGTTTCGGGATCGTTCAGATAAATTTCCATTGACTCGTTTTTATAATTCAACTTTTCGTTTGTAAGAAATAATAACATCTTGTTATAAGTAATACCTACTTTTTGATATGCTCCCCGATGAATTGACTTAACATATTTGCCGCAGGGCAACACACCGGCCAGCAGATTTTTTTCGCCTTCAATTTTATTTTCCACGGGAAACCCGAATGCCATATTCCATTTCCTCGTAAACATTTTGATAAAGGCGGATATTTTGTTTTCTTTATTTATTTTATTCCAACTCACGTTAAGATATCTGACAAAGGGAGGACCTGAAGGCTTAGCACCTTTATTCTCAAGATATTTCCCGATATCTTTATATGCTTTTCCAATAATTACCGGCATTTTCCACATAGGAATATTTGCGGTAATTTGAATTGTATATTCGGCTTCTCTTGCTATTATTTCAACTGAATCATTTATTTCAAGTTCCGTTTATAAAATCCTTTCCTGTTTTTAGTATTATTAAACGCTGTTACACGGTTAAATTTTCGCCGGGATTAATTCATAAAAAATTATACATGATGTCTTTCGAAGTGAAATACACGAAAAATATTTAATCGAATTTCCGATTTCGTTCCCCTTTTATTAACTCATAGACTCGCGAAATTTTGCCGGGAACAGAAAAATTGATAAAATAGTTTTTAAATTAGTATGTCCCCTACTTTATTTGTCAATTATATTCCAATTTGACAAATATCTCGCAAATAAAATTCATTTACCGGCTATAACTTACTAAATCGTATTTTATTTAACAACCTCCTTTAAGCACAACTTACCTTCCGGATTAAATGCTCCGGAAAACTTGCAGTTTATAACATATGGGCATTTCTAAAAACTATTTTTTATAAAAATTCAACGCAAAGAATACGCAATGTTCGCAGAAAATATTGAAGTTTTCAGAAGTGCCCATATATAATTCTTCATCTAAAATGAGGGGTAAAGATTCCGTTATGATTTGATAATAACACTGTCCGGATAATCTTACCGGGTTTTAGAGTGATAAAAAGAAGTGATGAATTTCGATGAGATTTGTTACACATTAAACATACAGTTTGAAACGGAATAATTTGCCGGCAAATTAATTTTAGAAGTTATTCAACTGATATCGGGAATAAAAACAGTAAACTTGGTCCCTTTGTCCACGTAGCTTTCTACATCTATTTTTCCGTTGTGCAGTTCAACTAATTCTTTTACTATACTTAATCCTAGCCCTGTCGATTTTTCTCCTGAAGTTCCTTTCCTTCTGGCCTTTGAAAATTTACTAAATAATTCAGGCATAATCATAGGGTCTATTCCTATACCGTTATCTTCAACCGTAATATTAAGTCCCTTTTCAACCCTGAAGGATGAAATGATAATCATACCGCCTTCACTTGTAAACTTAATTGCATTTAATAAAAGGTTATCTACTATTCTGGAGAATTTTACCGAATCCACTTTGATTACGGCATTGTCGCATAAAAGAGACTCTATTTTTATTCTTTTTTTTTCGGCCCTGATTCTGAAGTGATTAATCGAATTTGTCAAAATTTTATTAACATCATTTTGCTGGCTTTGCAGCAGTTCTCCTTTTTCTTCGAGCTGGGCTATTTCAATTAATCCTTTTATAATGTCGTTAGCAGTACCCAGTGCTTCCTGTATGTATTTTATTAAATCAAGCTGATCGGGATGGGAGTTTTCTTTCAGCAGCTCACTCATCCCTAATATTGAGGAAAGCGGTGATTTTAAAATCGTGTGATACCGTTCCGAGAATTTCATTCTTCCGCTTATTTAATTCTATTAATTCAGATAATCTGGATTCCTTGAGTTTAATAGAAGTGATATCCTGCGTAATGCCAATTAATTTTACCGGCTTATTGTTTTCGTCTCTGATAATCTTGCTTTTGGTAATTACAGAAATAATTTTTCCGTTAGGGAGGATACAACGGTATTTATAGTCGAACCTTTTCTCTTTTTCAAGGCACCGATTTAAATATAAGGCAGCCCCATCCAAATCATCCGGATGAACAATTTTTCGAAGTTCTTCAATTGAATAGACTTCTTTTGGAGCGAATCCTAAAATTCGAAGGATATTTTCGGAACAAATCCAATTTCCGGTTGAAAGATCTACTTCAAAATATCCTGCATTAGCTATATTCTCTAACTCGTTTAAGACAGTCTCGTAATCAATCTGCATATTTTTCCCACCCCGTAAATTAGCGCTATTTCTGCACTAAAATTTTTTATAAGTTATTAAAATATTTTGATTTATGCAGTATTATCGGCATTTATCTCTTTTTATAGTGATTATAAGCAAATTTTGCATAAATGAAGTATTACCAGAGAAAAGAAAAAATATGCATATATTTTCACCATTATATCCCCAAGTACAATATATTCACATAGGAATGCATAAATTCCATAATCTTACTCAGCCGTTTTTTTAAGTTTTGAAATTCCGCATTTATTGATTTTTTAATTTACATCTATAAATGCCCGTAATTTTTCAAAGCTCATGTCATAATCCTTTTCATCTTTTTCAGGAAAAGATTTCCATACGTCGATAAATCAGCATTTTTTTTTCTTTAGTCAATTTCCTTTCTGGGCAATAAATTCCGGCCTCTTCGCAATGGTAACTTTCAGCCTTCTACATGTAGGTTTAAAAGCAGACATGGGCTTCCGTCAAATACGGTTACCGGTACGCAAGAAGCGCCGAGTTCCTGCAGACCCCGACGAAGCAGGTACTGAGATGGAACCGTGCATTCAGGGATACGATTTTTGCAATAGGCGCTGTTGTTCTCGTTATGTTTATTTATTCCCTTTCTTTAAAGTTTTTCAAAAAGGAAAAAACTAAATAAAAATAATAGATTTTAAGGAGGTTGTCCGAAAATAAAATATTCTGATTATAACCTTGATGATAGTAATTCTGCGGATATTCTAGGAATAAACACAAGTAAAATTATTTCGGCAACCTGGTTAAATTATTTCACACCAAAGTTATTTATTGCTTCTAAGAAATTTTTTCACTTTATTTTACTGTTTGATAGATCCTCCTCAACCAGAATAAACCGGATTACTTATTTTTTTGTTAAGAACAAAATTGTAAAGTTTCCGTACCGCGGTTTATGAGCGTTTAATAGACTTTATCCGAATTACCATTTTTTGACCTATACTTTTATTCTCCCGATTTTTTAATAGAAATTTCCTACTGTTAGATAATATATGAAGTAAAAAATTGTGTTCTTGACGCGGGAATATTGCGGGATTTTTTATGCGGCGGCTCATGTTGATTATTTAAGTTATTAGAATGAATCTAGTGGGGAAAGGTCGATAAAGTGATCGGTAAAATAATTTCTCATTATAAAATCACATCTGAAATCGGTTCCGGCGGAATGGGGATAGTTTATCAGGCGGAAGACACAATTTTAAAACGCAAAGTTGCACTTAAGTTTTTACCGCCTGAAATAATGCGCAACGACGAAATGAGAAAAAGATTTATTAATGAAGCGCATATAACTTCAGTTTTGGATCATCCGAACATCTGCAATATTCATGATATTATCGAAACCCATGAAGGCGAGCTTTGCATTGTCATGTCGTGCTATGAGGGCAAAACCTTAAAAACATTACTGGAAGAGAGGACGCTTGAATATGAAGAAATATATACAATCTTCAAACAGATTTCTGAAGGATTAAATGCAGCCCATCAGAATGGCATAATTCACAGAGATTTAAAACCGGCTAACATATTAATAACCGCGGAAGGAATTGTTAAAATTCTGGATTTCGGTTTAGCAAGAATTCTAGATCAGCCTCAGATTACAAAATCCTTTGCTGCGGTGGGCACTGTCTATTACATGTCGCCTGAACAGCTTTCATATAAGAGAATCGATAAGAGAACCGACATCTGGTCGCTCGGAGTAATACTTTACGAAATGCTGGCGCATAAAAGGCCGTTTGAAAATGATTATTCTCAGGCGATAATTTATTCGATATTAAATGAATCTCCCGCAGAAATAAATTTACCGGATACCCCCGAAGTATTAAAATTGAAAGGAATAATATTCAAATGCCTTCAAAAGAATCCCGGTAATCGATATCAATCTCTCCTTGAAATAATTGAAGATATTTCCAAAGAGTCAGTGAATATTTCACCTTCAAAAAAAACGAATAAAATAATAAAAAAAATCACTGCCCTATCCGCTGCCTTGATTATAACAGCTTTGATATTGGCTGCGGCATTTTTATGGTTGAATAAAAACGAATTCTTCAATCAAAGTAATAGACAATTACAAAAACAAATAGCGGTTGTTCCTTTTTTAAATGTAGGACGGGATTCCGCTAACCAGGTTCTTTGCGAGGGTTTAATCGAAACTCTAACCAGTCAATTAACACAGATCCAAAAATTTTACGGAAGCGTTCAAGTTATCCCGGCTACCGAAATCAGAGGCCAGAATATACGAAGTGCAAATGATGCGTCAAGAATTTTCGGTGCCGATTTGGCGATTACGGGAAGCATTCAAAAATTTAATAATAAATTAAGGCTGGTACTGAATTTAGTTGACGCAAAATCCTTAAGACAAATAAGTTCGTCGATTGAAGATTACAAGATGAAAAATCTTTATGAATTCCAAGACAACGCAATTTTGAAATTGTCAAATATGCTGGAAGTAGAATTAAAGCCGGACGAATTAAAACAAATAAATTACGGCATCACTTTAAACCCGGATGCGTATGTTTATTATGTTCAGGGCAGGGGTTATCTTCAGAATTATTGGGAAGAAAAGAATGTCGAATTCGCAATAAAACTTTTTCACAGAGCTCTGGAAAAAGATTCAAATTATGTACTTGCGCTTGCCGGTCTTAGCGAAGCATTTACTTTTAAATACAGAAACACAAAAGTTTCCGTGTGGTTGGACAGCGCTTTGAAATTGAGCAGGCTGGCTATCGGTAAAAACAGAAATATTTCCGCCGTAAGAGCAACAGCTGGAATTATTCTGAATGAAACCGGGCGTTTTGAGGATGCCTTATCCGAATTCCGGGCCGCGATATCTCTTGATAAATATAATTCCGAAGCTTATAACGGATTGGCGCTGTCGTATGAACACTTAAATAATTTGCAGGAAGCAGAACGTATATATAAACATGCAATTGATTTAAAACCGGCATACTGGGTAGGATATAACAATCTAGGACTTTTTTATTATTCAAACGGGAATTATAAAAAAGCCTCAGAACAATTTAAGAAAATTGTCGATTTAGCCCCTGACAATACATACGGTTTAAATAACCTGGCTGCAGCATACTGGTACCTGGAAAAATGGCATGATGCGATTTCGGTTTTCAGGCAAATCATTAAGATACATCCGGATGCAGTAACTTATTCGAATATGGGAACCATCTATTATTTTCAATTAGCCGATTACAAACAAGCCGCTGCTTTATTCGAAAATGCTTTAAAACTGGACAGCAGCAGTTATAAAATTTGGGGAAACCTTGCTTCTGCCTGTTATCAAATTCCGGAAAGGAAAAGAGAGTCGCTATATTATTTTAACCGTGCGGTATCTATAGCCGAAAAGGAAAACGAAATCAATCCGCGAGACGCCGATTTATATTCTTCACTGGCGTCATATTACTGCATGCTCGGTAAACGTGGTAAATCGTTACAGTACGTGTCAAAAGCCTTGAAGCTTGCCCCGGGCAACATTGAAATAATCGAAAAAAACATGGAGACATTCGAAGAACTCGGTAAAAGGAACGAAGCTTTGAAACTGGCGGAACAAATATTAATTAAAAATTATCCGGTTTCAAAATTGGAAAATACTCCGGTATTAAAAGGTTTAATTAAAGACAGCCGTTTCAAAGAGTTAAAATCAAAATATATCATCAATGCCGGGAAGTAAATTAAATAGGAGGATATGAAAATGGAATCAAATCTACCTAATCAGCAAACAGAAAATCCTGTTTCAACAAAATTTCAGACTTATTATATTACGGCAGAATCCGTTACGAAATTTTTCATTCCTAAGGTAATAGCTCATACAGGAGATATAATTACATGGACAAAGCCTCCGGATTCGGATTTAATACTTTTTATCCCGGACCCGAGATTGTTCGGTGCTTTCATACTGGAAACACTGGACGGCAAAATTTCATCGGTAAGCCATATAATAGAATATATCCCGGAGGCTGAAGAAGAAATTTTCCGGTATGCCGTTTATCATAAAGGAGTAAGAGATTTTCTTGAAAGCAATTCGAGCCCGGAAATAATTGTGAGAAGATGATAACAAATTATTCGTTTGAATGAAAATTCACAAAAATAAACCGGAACAAAATGCCCCGTCGGCGGCGGATTTATCCGAAAAAATTTCCGCTTCGGAAAACGAGATAAAACGCCTTAAATCCGCGGTTGAGGAATTGGTTTTGCTTAACGAACTTGCTGTTTCAGCGGGAAGTAAAACAGATTTTGAGGAAATGCTGGATTTTATTGTGAACAAAACGATAAAAGCACTCCGTGCCGAACAGGGCTCTATCATACTTTTAACCCGGGACCGGGAAAAACCTTTAAGAACTCTTATTAGACAGGATGATTTGAGCAGCCTGAAACATAAATATAAAGTAGGCGATTACATTACCGGCTGGGTCATCAAAAACGAAAAGGCCTTATTAGTAGAAAACCTTTCCACGGATAATAGATTTCTTTCAAGCGAAGAAGAAAAAAGAGAAATCCGTACGCTGCTGTGCATACCTATTCAGGTAAAAGCCGAATTGATCGGAATATTTTTATTAATAAATAAAAAAGGAAACGTATCTTTCAGTCAGGAAGACTTCAGATTCCTGAATATAATAGCTTCCCAATCGGGACAAATCATTAAGAATATGTTACTGCAGCTGGAAACTCTTGCAGAAAAACACAAAACCGAACTTGCTAAAGCCGCGGCCGAAAAGCTCAAACAGGTTGATCTATTAAAATCAAAATTTCTCGCAAATATTTCCCACGAGTTCAGAACTCCGCTTACTTTAATTTTAGGTCCGCTGGAAAAATTAATATCCGGTAATAAAAACAGTGATAAGAGTGACGACTACCTGCTTATGTTCAAAAACGCCAATCGGCTTCTGAATTTAATTAATCAGCTCCTGGATCTGTCAAAAATAGAAGCAGGACATATGAGAAATAAGATTAATAAAGGGAAACCTGGCAGGATTCATAAAGGAATATGTTTCTTCCTTTTACCCTCTTGCTGAAAGTAAAATGATTTCGCTTACTTTTAAGTCAAACCAAAACAGCTCGGAATGTTATTTTGATAAAGATATACTTGAAAAAATTCTCGGTAATTTATTATCAAACGCATTTAAATTCACTCCGGAGAAGGGAAATATAAATGTAAATCTTATTTCTAATAATAATGATTATGAAATAACGGTGGAAGACACGGGACGCGGTATTCCGCATGAAGAACTGGGGAAAATATTCGACAGATTTTATCAAATAAGCAGCACGGACTCATTGAGACAGCACGGCACAGGAATAGGGCTTTCGCTGACAAAAGAATTAGTTGAAATGCTCAATGGTACTATCAAAGTAAACAGCAGCTTGAAAAAAGGAACATCCTTCATCGTCACTTTACCTTTCTTATCTCAACAGGAATACCATGGGGATAAAACGGATATAATTTCAAAATTTGAATTAGGGGATAAATATAATTTCCCCGAAATAATAAAATATGAGTCGGAAGAAATATATGAAGACAAAGACGATGAGGTTTCCGGAGAACTGCCGATTGTACTGATAGTAGAGGATAACAACGAAGTAAGAAATTTTATTAAGAGTAATCTTGAAAAATCTTATTCCGTAATAGAAGCTTCAAACGGCATAGCAGGGTTCAATCAATCAATAAAGCATGTACCGGATTTAATTATAAGCGACATAATGATGCCGGAAATGGACGGATATGAACTCTGTAAAAAATTAAAAACCGATGAAAGAACAAGCCATATTCCGGTAATTCTTCTTACCGCAAAAGCTTCTGTGGAAGATAAATTAGAAGGCCTGGAAACCGGGGCTGACGATTATCTGCAAAAACCGTTTAACTCAAAAGAACTCGCAGCGCGAATATCCAATCTTATAACACAAAGAGAAAAATTAAGAAAACGTTTTAGCCGCGAGTTGTTTCTGCAACCGAAAGATATTGCCATTACGCCGGCCGATGAAAAATTTTTAACTAGAGCAATGGATATAATTGAAAAAAACTTGTCTGATCCGGATTTCAGCGTGGAAATATTCGGTGAGGAAATCGGGATGAGCAGGGTTCAATTATACAGAAAAATAAAAGCATTAACAGATCAGAGCGTATCCGATTTCGTCAGGACGATGCGATTGAAAAGAGCGGCAAAATTATTGAAGATGAAGAGCGCTTCGGTAACCGAGATATGCTACGAAGTGGGTTTCAATAATCTGTCGTACTTCGCAAAAACTTTTAAGGATTTATTCGGCGTTTCACCTTCCGATTATAATTAGGAAAAAAGCAAACCACGATCCGCAAAAGCTCTCTATTTAGTAACTCTTTACATTACCGAATTGAAGTAAATCAGGGATAAAATACCTTTTTTAAAGAGAAATAATCTTAATGTAACCACATTGTTAAAGATTGAAACAAGCGTGTTAGTTTAGGCATCCGCCGATTCTTATTTTTCTCCCGAAGATAAGTCAAACAAAAAAGAAGGAGAAATAAAATGAAAAGGATAACAACTTTGTTAACAGCTTTATTATTAACTGTTGCTTTCTTAACCGGTACTAACGCGCAAATCAGCAGCAAGAATCTTGATGATACAAATAATACTCCAAACGAGAATGCAAAAATTACTAATACCGCAATTGCAAAATATTCGATGATAGAAAAAAATTACTTAAATGGGTTGAGTTCGGATAATCTAGGAATAAGAAAAAGTGCCGCATTTTTCCTTGGTGAAATGAAATCATCAAAAGCGGTTGTTCCTTTAATGAATATATTGAGAACCGAAAAAGACGAATCATTAAGAATTATGGCTGCCTGGTCTCTGATCAAAATAAGAGATTATAGAGGAATCAATCTCGTTAAACATGTAAGCGAAAATTGTGACTGCCAGTCGGTTAAGTGCCTCTGTGATTTTTTCTATACTCATCATTCAATGGCGGAAACGGGAGGATTAAATTTTGAACAATTTGACAAGTAATAATTCTCTCTCCTGCGGGGCCGTCTTAAAACTAAGACGGCCTTTTTTTTACTTCAAGTAATTCGCAAAAATGTCCGTTCAAAATAAAAAGCTTACAATCAAATATATTGTTTTGTTTTCCCCTCTCTATTTCAGATACTTAACCATCCAGTCGATCCATTTTTTATACACATCAGTTGTTCTGACAATATCTCCGGGGAAATGGGTATCGGCAGGATATACATAAAATTCAGTTGTTACTCCGTTATCTTTAAGTGCGTGATACATTTCGTAGCTGTTTACGATGGGAACATTAGGATCGCCTGCATCTCCCATAATGAGTGTAGGAGCTTTTGTATAGCGGGCATAAACTATAGGCGACTGCTCGCGCCATATTTTCCAGTATTCTTTTGTCCAGGGTGAACCTCCGAAAAAATAAAGATCGTCGGTTTGATAATAAGCGATAGTATAATCCATCACCCAGTCATTTAGCGCGGCGCCTTCAACCGCCGCTTTCCATTTATCAGGATAATATCCGTTCAGCCATGAGGTCATGTATCCGCCGTAAGACCATCCCGATATTCCCATTCTGCTGGTATCAATCATTCCTGTTTTAATTATTTTTTCTAATCCTGCCATCACGTCCTTGCCAGGACCTTCGCCTGTATTCCGGTAAATAGCGTGCTGGTATTCATCGCCAAGATTAGTACTTCCGCGGTAATTCGGTTGAAATACAAAAAAGCCTTCAGCGGCAAGTAACTGAGGCAGAGCCGAAAATTCTATTGTCGATGCCCATTCCGGTCCTCCGTGTATTACAAGAACTACAGGGTACCGGGTTCCCTTTTTATAATCGACCGGATAATTTAATACCCCGTCCTCCTTGAATCCTTCAGGCCCTTCCCAATTGACTGATTCTGTTTTACTTAAAGTAAGACTGTCAGCAAAGCCGTTGAAATCAGTCAGTCTCTCAGGTTTATCTTTTAAAGAGGACATAAAATATAATTCGGAGGGATGATACGGTGTACTGCCAGTAAATGTTAAAGACCCGTTTTCGGACAAACTTAAATTTTCCAGTGAGATGCTTATATCACCTAGATTAATTTCATCCGCGGTTCCGTTAACGGGCTGCAGCCATAAAGTATTTTGAGTGCCTTTTTGTCCTGTCAGCAACATGTCTGCTGCCAGACGGCATCCATTTATACTTATTTATATTGCGGTTCAAACCGGAAGTTGCGTCATGAATTTTTCCGTTTTCAAAAACATAAACTGCGTTGCCGTTATTCTGATCGCCGTTCCTGGGTCTGATAAAAGCCAGAATCTTTCCGGAAGCGGAAAATGAGGGTGTCCCGAGCCTTCCTCTTTAATTAAGGTTTTCATTTCTCCCCCGCCGGTATCTATTTCCGAAATTGTTGAATGCCAGGAATTTCCTTCCCAGACATCCGGAAAGAATTGAAAGATGAATAGATTTACCGTCCGGACTCCATACAAGCGGTGAGATTGTTTCCTGATCGGTACAAAGACTTACGCTTCCTTTTATTAACTGTTTTGCTTTTCCTTTACCGCCGGCTGGAATTATCCACAGATGCCAGGGCTGCAGAACCTTACGAACCATGTAATTATTATCCGTTACTTTAAAAGCATCCTCATGGTGTTTTATTTCTTTCGGGTTGGGTATGGTATCCTGAGCAACGTAAGCAATTTTTTTACCGTCGGGGCTCCAGGTATATTCGCTTACGCCGGTTTTCGAGTTGGTTAAACATACCGCATCCCCTCCGTTCATGGGCATAATATATATCTGCGGTTTTTTAGTGCTTGAATCTTCGGAAATGAACGATAAATTATTTCCGTCAGGCGACCACGCCAATTTCGATATATCCTTGCGGTGAAATGTAAGACATCTTAAAGATTTTTCTTTAATATTAACGAGGTCTATTTCCTGTTTGTTTTTGTCCTTTTCCCAATCCGGCACGGATTTTATAAACGCGATCCGACTCCCGTCGGGAGATATTTTAGGGCTTGATATGCCGACAAGTTTGCGCAGATCCTTAAGATTAAACATTCTGTCTTTTGATTGAGCTGTTAGATTGCCCGTCAGGAGGACGGAAACGGTTATTACAAAAATGATCCGGATTGTTTTCATTTCTTACCCTTAAACGACTTTTAAAATTAAAATATCGGATTAGACTAAAATAATAATACTTTACATATTAAAGATATGATTCACTTAACTTTCCGAAGTAATTCCTGGGACGGAGAAAATAAATTTACTCCCTTTTCCCGGAGCACTTTCAAGCCATATTCTTCCGTTTTGTGCTTGCATAAATTCTTTAGATATAGCTAGACCAAGTCCCCACCCTTGTGTAGTTTTATTACCGACTTGAGTAAATCTTTGGAATAATTTTTCACTGTCCTCTTTTGATATGCCGGGTCCATTATCCTTTATGGAAAATTCAATATTGTTATCAAGTCTTCTAACGTTAATTTTAATTTCATCTCCTTTTTTCGAATACCTTATTGCATTATTTAAAATATTTATAAAGACAAATACAAGTTTCTCAACATCAGCCGATATTTCGGGCAGCCCTTCTTCAATATTTGTATTTAAGTCAATATTTTTTTCAGACAGCTGCATTGCCAGCGCTGTTATGCCGATGTCCAGAATTACATCCGGTTTTATTACGGAAAATTTTAATTTTATGTTGCCTGTTTCTATTTGCGAATATTCCAGCAATTCCTTTATTACCCCTGATAACCTACTGCTTTGTTGTTTTAACGAATTTACTATTTCTATTTGTTCCGGATTAAGTTGACCGAGCCTTTTATCATCAAGGAGTCTCAAGCTTATATTTATTGAAGATAAGGGTGTTTTTAATTCATGCGAGGCTGTTGCAAGAAGGTTGGTTTTTGCTTTGTCCCTCTCTTGAAATTTAGTAATGTTTTTCAAAAGAATAAGGTTGCCGATAAATGTTTCCCTTTTTTCAGCTTCCGAATAAGTAATAATTTCTTCGGATGTTATATTGTAAAAATTTTCTTTCCCGTCGCCGGCAATTCTAATCGGCTTCAATTCTGCTTCGCCGTTAGTTGTCCTTTTTTGAAGTGAATTGTATATCGTTCTTATTAGGTCATTTTTCTCAGCAACATCAGTAATATATTTCTGCAGAATATCTTTTTCTTTTAGACCTGTAATATTAATTACCGTATCATTTATTAAAACTATTTTTCGGCTTTCATCGATAAATAATATCCCGTCTTCCATATTTTGGACTACGGCTTCCAGTCTTTTTTGTTCAAACAAAATCCTGTCTATCTGTTTGGCCTCATAAATTTTTAATCTTTCCGCCATTATATTAAAAGCGTTCGCCAGTTCACCCAGTTCGTCATCTGTATTTAATTCCAGTTTTTGCTCATAATCCCTTTCGCTAATCGATTTTATTTTTTCCGTTAGTTCTTTTATTGGCCGAACGATTTTTGACGGGAAGGTAAAAATAAACACTAATGTAACCAGAATACTTATCACGGCTACACCCAGCATGTATAATATTACTTCATCGGCGGTTGTCTGCAATTTATTAGATTTGTAATTGATGGCAGACATATTCACTTTATAAATGCCGATAATCATATTTCTAAGGGAATGATATTCTTCATTGAGTTTTTTGATATCACTTTTGTCCGGATTATTTTTGTTTTTTATTTCTTCGAAATGATTCAAATACTTTTCATAATCAGAATGAAGTTTATCAACAAGCTTTCCTTCACCTATTTCGGTTATGTTATTTGATTCAAGACGAAGATTACTTTCAAAAATATTCTTAGAAATCAAATAATTATTTATTAAAGCATTATCTTTTAGAGGACTGTTATTAAATACTTTTAGCGAATATTCGTTCATATTCTCCAACGAATTCAGCATTTTCATTGTATACTCAACCGAAGAATAATTTTCTACAATTGTTCCTTTCGACTGCTGTGCCAGCTGATTTATAAAAATTATTCCCAGCACACTAACCAGCAATAATACAGAAAAAAGAAAAATTCCCCCGGCCCTTATTTTACTTTTTATTGTTTTCATTTGACGTTACTAATAAAATATCTATGTTTTCATTTGAAGTTAATGATGTTAATTCCCGGAAAAAATTTTTAGGCTTCAATCTATAAAAAACGGAGAATACCGGTTTACCTATTACAATTAAAGACGCTTCCTTTTCTTTGGCGAATTCCACAATTGATTTAGCCTTTTCATTGCTGATTATCTCTTTTATCTCGGCTCCCAATTCCGTTGCCAGCTTAAAATTATTTAACAAGTATCTTTGCAGCTTGGGGTTAATATTTTCAATTTTTTCTTTATCCGTCTGAACATATACAACGTACCACTTTGAATTGTAAATCGAAACAAGCCTGGAGGAACGTCTGATAAGTCTTTTACCGGATTCATAATTTGTGCTTAACGCCGTAACAATGGCATGTATTTTATCCCGGGAAGGAAGAGGTATTTCTCTTTCGATTTTTCTTTCAATCTGTCGCGATACTTCTTTCAGGGTTAAGTCTCTAAGCTGAAGCAGCTTTTCTTTTTGGAAAAAATTCCTCAAAGCAACCGGGACTTTATTTAAATCATAAATTTTACCCTCTTTAAACGATCCAGCAATTCGTCTATTGTTAAATCTACATTTACAACTTCATTAGCAGAATGAATTACAACGTCCGGTACACGTTCGGTTACTTTAATGCCTGTTACTTTTTCAACTTGCTCATTTATGCTTTCAATATGCTGAATATTTACTGTGGTTATAACGTTTATCCCGGCTTCAATTAATTCGTTAACATCCTGCCATCGCTTTTCATTTTTAGAGCCCGGAATATTTGTATGCGCCAGTTCATCAACCAAAACCACTTCCGGTTTTTGAAGAAGTATAGTATCCACATCCATTTCTTCAAGCTCTTTCCCTTTATAAAATATTTGTTTCCTCTTTATTGAGGGAATTCCTTCAAGAAGTTTTTCCGTCTCTTTTCGCCCGTGTGTTTCAATATATCCTATAACAACATCTGCCTTGTTATCCAAAAGCTCTTTAGACTCAAGCAGCATTCTGTAAGTTTTTCCAACCCCGGCAGCCATGCCAATATAAATCTTTAATTTGCCATGTTTGGACGAACGGATAAGATTAAGAAATCTTTCTGCCGATATGGATATTTGAGGTTCCATAAAAATAATTAATAGTCCGCTTTAATTTAATTATTTTTTAATTCATCTAAAGCAATATTCAATTTTAAGACATTGACATGTTCCGGTCCGAATAAACCGAGCAAAGGTTTCCCGATATGTTCTTCAACCAATTTTTTTAAGTCATCTTGATTTATACCCCGAACCCTGGCAATTCTCGGTATTTGAATTAATGCACCTTGAACCGAAATATCCGGCGCGATCCCGCTTCCGGATGCCGTAACCAGGTCGGAAGGTATTTGTTCCCGTTTTACATCCGGATTTTTCTTTAAGAAGTATTCAATTCTTTTTTCTACTTCTTTCAAGTATTCCGGGTTAGAAGGGCCTTTATTCGAAGCGCCGGTTGAAGCCGCGTTATAATCAACTGCAGAAGGTCTTCCCCAAAAATATTTATCGGAATAAAATTTTTGTCCGATGTTTTGAAAACCGACAAGCGCATTGTCTTTATAAATTGGTAAACCGCTGGACTGATTTGGAAATAGTAATCCGATCGCCCAAATTAATAGCGGAAACAACAGCCCGAACATTGTCAAAGTTACGAAGTGCAGCTTTATATCTTTAATAAACTTTTTCCCCGCATAGCGGGATTTCTCTACGTTCAACATTTTTTTATCCTCACTGTATTTTGCATGAATGCACGAAGGACATGTATGAAAGTTATCATGCAGTCATGCATTTCATGCAATCATGCCCGGTATTATTTTATTTAATGAAAGAACAACGACACTGCCATATCAATTAATTTTATTCCGATGAAAGGAATTATAAGTCCGCCCAATCCGTAAATCCATAAATTCCTTACCAATAAAGCCGTTGCGCCGATCGGTTTATATTTTACTCCTTTTAAAGCCAGCGGAATTAACGCCGGAATTATAAAAGCATTAAATATAACCGCCGATAGTATGGCCGACTGCGGGCTTCCGAGCCTCATAATATTCAGCGCATTTAACCCGGGGATGGAAGCCGCGAATATCGCCGGTACAATGGCAAAATATTTTGCCACATCGTTTACAATTGAAAATGTAGTTACATTGCCTCGTGTTATTAGCATCTGCTTTCCTATCTCAATTACTTCGAGCAGCTTCGTCGGGTCACTGTCCAGGTCTACCATATTAGAGGCTTCTTTAGCAGCCTGAGTACCGGAGTTCATAGCAACACCCACATCTGCTTGAGCAAGAGCGGGTGCGTCATTTGTACCGTCGCCCATCATCGCAATCAGCTTTCCTTCTTTCTGCTCTTTAAGAATATAATTCATTTTATCTTCCGGCTTTGCTTCGGCGATAAAATCATCCACTCCTGCCTGGCCGGCAATATATTTCGCAGTTAACGGATTATCACCCGTAACCATAACAGTCTTAACACCCATTTTTCTGAGCCGCGCGAATCTTTCCTGAATACCCGGCTTAATTATATCTTCCAGCTGAACCACTCCGGCTGCTTTTTTATTAACAGCCACAACAAGCGGAGTTCCTCCGTTGGAAGCTATTTCCGTAATTTTTTTGTCTATGCTGTTTTCTATGCCGTCGGATTGTTCTATCCATTTTTTAATAGCGTCCCATGCTCCTTTTCGTATTTCCGTTCCGTCGGGTAAGTCAATTCCGCTCATTTTAGTTTCGGCAGTAAACTTTATAAATTTCCCTTCATTAGAATTAATCGAAGCTAAACGCGGCTGAAGTTTTCCGGCAAGTTCAACTATCGATTTTCCTTCAGGCGTCGGATCCGCGAGTGAACTGAGCAGACAATATTTTATCAGTTTTTCTTCGCTTGTATTATCGGCTGAGAAGAAGTTAGTCGCTTTCCGGTTGCCTATTGTTATAGTACCGGTTTTGTCGAGCAGTACAGTATCAATATCACCCGCGTTTTCAACCGCCTTGCCTGATTTTGCAATAACATTCGCGCGAAGAGCCCTGTCCATTCCGGCAATACCGATTGCCGAAAGAAGTCCTCCTATTGTCGTAGGGATTAAACATACAAATAGTGAAATAAGGGCTGTTATTGTAACCGCAGTATTCGAATAATCGCTGAAAGGTTTTAAGGTTACAATTACCAAAAGAAAAATTAAAGTGAAGCTTGCAAGAAGTATTGTCAACGCAATTTCGTTCGGTGTTTTTTGCCTGCTCGCGCCTTCAACAAGATCGATCATTTTATCTAGGAAAGTTTCACCGGGCTGAGTTGTAACCTGCACTTTAATTTTATCCGAACGAACGGTCGTTCCTCCGATCACACCAGAATGGTCTGTTCCCGCTTCTCTTATAACCGGCGCGGATTCCCCCGTAATTGCGGATTCGTCTATAGAAGCTATGCCCTCAATTATTTCTCCGTCGGTCGGAATTGTATCTCCGGCTTCCGCAATAAATAAATCTCCTTTATGCAGTTCAGATGAGCTTATTATTTTGATTGATCCGTCTTCTTGCACAAGTTTCGCTTCCGTATCCTCCCTTGTTTTTCTTAACGAGGCTGCTTGCGCTTTACCTCTTGCCTCAGCAATCGCTTCTGCAAAGTTCGCGAAGAGGACTGTAAGAAAAAGTAGAGATTGTAATAATTAAATTGTAAATAAACGATCCGCCAAAGGCGGACTGACCGCTGCCGCTTGAAAGAGAAACTAAAGTAATTACAACCATTACCGCCGTTCCTATTTCAACGGTAAACATCACCGGGTTTTTCATCATTACTTTAGGATTAAGCTTTATAAAAGATTCGGTAAAAGATTCCTTTATAAGCTTCGGTTCAAATAATTTTATATTTCTTTGACGTTTTCCCGCTTTGCGGGGTTTCTCTTCATTCAACATTTTTATTTCCTTTTTTTACTTCTCTCTTTTCGTAGTTGCCCGAAAAATATTCTTCAATTTTAGATCCGCGAAAATCCGTTTAATCAGCGTCATCCGTGTGCTGTTTTTCAGAAAAACATTGCTTTCAGAACACCATCTTCTAATACAGCTGCATTACATTGAAAAGAATTCCGCAATCGGGCCGAGCGTTAATGCAGGGAAAAAAGATAACGCCGCCACTACTATTAACACACCAAGCAGAACAATACCGAATGCAGCAGTATCAACTTTTAATGTTCCTTCTGATTCCGGTACGGTTTTTTTCGCTGCTAGTGAACCTGCTATTGCAACCGGACCTATAATCGGGATATATCTTCCGATAAGCATTACTGTTCCGGTTGCTATATTCCAAAACGAACCTATGTTATAACCAAGTCCTTCAAACCCGGAACCGTTATTTGCGGCAGCACTGCTGAATTGATAAAGCATTTCCGAAAATCCGTGGAATGAAGGATTATTCAGCCAGCCGTTATTAGGATGGAGAATCTCGAGGTATGTTCCAATTGCAGTGCCTCCCAATATTAAAAACGGGTGAAGCAGAATTACAATAGCAGCGATTTTGACTTCTTTCGACTCGATTTTTTTACCAAGAAATTCAGGAGTTCTCCCTATCATCAGACCCGCTATAAAAACAGCAATAATAACGAACATAAAGAAGTTTATAAATCCGACACCCACTCCTCCGAAAATAGAATTAATCATCATACCCATCATAAAGATCCCGCCGGTAAGTGCAGTGAAACTATCCTGCATAGCGTTAACCGAACCGTTGGAAGTGCACGTAGTTGAGACACCCCATAAAGCCGAAGCTTCCGGACCGAAACGAACTTCTTTACCTTCCATGCTTCCTCCGCCGGAGGCGGACTGAGATATGCCGAGTTTTGCAATATCAGGGTTCCCGGCACTCTCAAGATGAACAGCAGATGCAACAAAGAAAAGATAAACAACCAGCATTACCGAAAAGAAAATCCATGCGAGCTTTTTCTTTTTTGTATAAAACCCGAAGGCAAAAACTAAACCTGCCGGAATTAATAGGATACAAATATTTTCAACTATGTCGGTTAGATAATTTGGATTTTCAAATGGATGCGCGGAGTTGGGTCCGAAGAAGCCTCCGCCGTTTGTTCCGAGTTGTTTAATCGCCACAACCGGCGCAACCGGGCCTGTTGCGACTTGTACTGTATCCCCTTCTAAAGTATGTACGGTATAAGGTCCGTGAAAGGTTGCGGGAGTACCGTTCAGCAGAAGAATTACCGCAACAACAAAAGAAAGAGGAAGAAATATCCTTGTACAGCTTTTTAAAAACAGGTTATAAAAATTTCCAAGATCATTTGCCTTCTTTTGCACTATTCCTTTAAATAATAAAACCATTGCAGCTACACCCGTTGCGGCGCTAACAAACTGGAGAAAACCAACCACAAATAATTGTGAAAAATAAGACAGGCCCGTCTCACCGGAATAGTGCTGAAGGTTTGTATTTGAGGTGAAGCTTGCGGCAGTATTATAAGCGAGCGCCGCGGCCATATTTCCTATTTTCACAGGGTTCCAAAACGGTATGCCGCCCTGTATCATCAGTATAATTATTGCCCATAAAAAGAAAACGAGATTAAGCCTCAGCATTGCTTTCAGGTTCTCTTTCCAGTCCATAGGCTCATCCGGATTTATCGAACAAATCTTAAATACAAATCTTTCCAGCGGTGAGAGAAAATCACTCCAGGTTTTTTCCCCCTTAAATACTCTACTCATATAATTTCCTAACGGATAGGCAAGGATAAAAACGAGAAGAATAATTACTACAACACCGTTTATTTCAGTATTCATTATCCCACCTCAGAATTTTTCGGGTTTGATTAATGCATAGAAGAGATAAGCGAATACAATTACACTTATAATTAATAAGATTATCATTTTTATCTCCTATATCTTATCGAAAAAACGAATTGATTCGAACATCAGATAAAAAATGAAAACTCCTAAAACTATCATCGCTGCGGCAATCATTTTAAGCCTTACATTTTTATATTATATATTGCTAATTAAATGCCACATCGCTAAATGTTTATAACCAAATCAATTAGCAAATTATTAAAGGGATATTTATTTGATTTGAGTATTTCAAAACGGAATGCTTTTTTCAAAACGGCAGGAAATAGAAAGGATATTTTTAGAAGATAATCTTTAAAGCGCCTAGCTATTTGTTTTTAAGTTCTTCAATCTCTTTTGAAATTACAGTTAGAAATGGCGACAAGTTATCATACTTGTAAAAATAATCTTCGTACTTGAATGTTCCTTTTAACTCGTATTCACCTGTTATTTCAAAGTAACATGTCGCGTATAAAAAACCCCTTAGACTTGAACGATTCCAGTCTATATAATTATACGCGATTGTAGCGGCAAAATTGTGAGCATCAAATTTAACTCCCGATATTTTTACATCTTCTTCGCTGCATTTAAAATACTTGATCATACCGCTCACCAGTAATCCAATATTTTTTTTTACTTTTTCTTTTGTTTTAATATTTATTTTGATCATGACAAACCCCGAAAAAATTCATAGAATCTTTATGCCCGGATACAATCAATAAGCTACCCGTCCAATTTAATCGGCATTACAAGAAAAGGGATGCCAAGCTGATAAAGTTTTTTTTGTACGGTGAAAACAACCTGGTTATGAAGCAGGCGCGATGCAAAAGTTTCTTTATTAAAAACTATCTGCCCCCCGAAGAAGATGGAGTTAGGATATTTTGTTCTTACATTTTGAGTTATTTTTTCTATTTCTTCTACTATATCGATCCCTGCTGAAGTAAAAGCTTCTGAATGATATCCGTTCTGCCTGATAAATTTTACGTAATGGTTGGTATCTTTGCTGATTTTCTTCTCAAGATTACTTATTTCTAAAACTCCCTTAAAATTTCCAGCATCGATAATACCGATTTCGACAAATACAAAATTTTTAAAAATTCCGCTGAACAATCTTATGATATTAAGCAATGTATGAAGACCGAGTCCGTTAAATCCGTTTACCAGCAATACTGCAGTTTTATCATTAGCATTAAATTCATTCTCCTCTTTATTCAAAATGGCCGAATCATAGATCGAAGCATATACCGAATCGACAATTGAATCAAGCTTTTTAAATAATAATGAAGTGTTCTTATAATGTTTTTTAATTCTGTATGCAATAAAGATTAATGATCCGGTCAAGACCATTGTAATCCAGCCGCCTTCTTCAAATTTAATCGTGATAACCGAAATTAAAATAAATGAAGTGGTAAGTAACCCGATTCCATTAATAATAAACTTGCCCCAGACTTTTCCTTTTTTTCTTTCAAGCCACCAGTGTTTAACCATTCCGAGCTGTGAAAGACTGAACGTAATAAATACGTTTATACTGTACAGCACAACCAATAATTTAACGCTTCCGTTTGTAAAGATTAAGATAAGAAAAGCGGTTATTCCCATTACCAGAATACCGTTCTTTGTAACAAGCCGGTCGCTTATCATTGCAAAGCGCGAAGGGAGCCACCTATCTGCGGCCATGCTTGCCAATACCCGCGGGCCGTCCAAAAAACCGGCTTGAGCGGCAATGAATAAAAGAATTGCTTCGCTTACTAAAATAGTAAAGATGAAAGTATGAGAAGCGGTAGATCCCCATGAAGCTGAAAGTCCTTCGAATAAAACCGCATTTAAAGTTTTTCCTTCCTGAAAGTGAACCCCGAATAATAAATATGAAATCATTAAGCCGAAAACCGTAAACGCTAAGGACACTGCCATAAAAGCCATTGTTCTTTTACCGGTAATCTCTCTCGGCTCGCGCAAAATAGGTAATCCATTGCTGACAGCTTCTATTCCAGTAAATGTTCCCGCACCCATTGTGAAAGCCCGGAGAATTATAAAGAGAACTCCGAATAGACCTATGGAATCGATTGAATTTGATAATTGATGAGAAGTATTGGTGTATAATGCCGGAAGGTTTCCAATATTGAAATAAACCGAATAGGCAATTGCAAATAAATGAAGAACAACAAATGCTAAAAATATCGGGACTAACGGAATAACCGCTTCTTTAACTCCGCGTAAATTCATAATGGTAAGTAAAATTAATCCGATGACCGCGAATTCAAGTCGGTAGGAGAACCATTCTTTAGGAAGGAAACTAAAAATAGCATCGGCACCGCTGGCAATCGAAATGGATATTGTTAAAACATAATCTATAAGCAAAGCGCTTCCCGATATCATACCTACGGTAGGAGAAAGAAGTTTGCTGGCAACTAAATACCCGCCGCCTCCCGAGGGGAACAGTTCAATTATCTGTGAATAGCTTATAGCAATAATGAATACGGTTAAGCCCGCTGCTACCGCGACAAAAATCCCCAGATAGGTGTGTCCATGTAATGCCAGAAATGCTTCTTCCGGTCCGTAGCACGATGATGAAAGCCCGTCCGCACCCAGGCCGACCCAGGCTAAGAACGCAATCAACGATAAATGATGAAAAATAGTTTTATCTTTCGGGTCTTTAGCTCCCCCGATTAAAATTTTCTTTAGCAGTTTTAACATAATTTTAAAATGATTTTCCTTAAAATTGCATTAGCTGGAAAACTATTCATCTTTCATACCAAAAAGAGACTGACTGAAAATTTATTTATTTTCTGTAATTTCGGCGGCTTAACGGAGGTTACTAGCCGGATTCTATTATTACCCTTTCAAAATGAAAAAGCAACCTACCGAAATGGAAGGGCTGTCGTTTAAATTTGATGCAATTTCAATCAAAGTATCCGGCACTTAAATTGTTCATTCCTGAATTAAAGGTATTTGAAAAGGGTTTGTATCATGAAAATCACAAAAGACAAATTCGCATTATCAAAATCAAAACAATACTACTTCTCTACTATTGTTCTTTTTCTCTTTTATAATTATTCTCTATAATCTGCAAAAGTCTATCGGGTACGAAACGGTTTCTTTAATATTGCTCCTTATCCTTTTTCTTCTTCCTGTTTTTAATTTCGAGAAGGGGCCTATCATTTTATCGGCGGTAGTAAGCGCTCTTGCATGGGATTATTATTTCATCCCGCCGCACTTTACAATGCACATAGCAAAAGCGGAAGACGTAATGATGTTGTTCATGTTCTTTATCATAGCGGTTACAAACGGTGTTTTAACTTCAAAGCTGAAGACACAAAAAGATATAATGACAATAAAAGAAAGAGAATCAGTCGCGCTTTACCGGATTCTTAAAGATCTATCGATGGCAAAAGATTTAGACAGTACTCTGGAAATTGCCGTCAATCATATTTCGAACGTATTCGGATGTGAATCTGTAATCTTTTTCCCCGAGGGCATGAAAAGTTTAAGCCGTGAGCCCCACCGTACAAGCAATTTTATTCCCGACGAAATGGAATGGCTTGCGGCGGAAATTTCTTTTAAAGAGAAAGAGAGAAGCCGGGAAAACAACCGATATAATGCAGGATGCCGGCGCATTATATTTCCCGGTAACCGACGGCGATTCGGTTCTTTGTGTTATCGGGGTTAAAATAAATGATGAGGTAAAATCAAATAAGCAAGAGACGGCTTTTCTTTATAACTATATTAAGGAAATATTCCCGTTTATTTCAACATACTTTTCCTATACCAGGCCGTAAGACTGAAGTTTCCGGTACAGCGTGGTTAAACCTATTCCAAGTATTTCCGCGGCTCTGGTTTTATTTCCGTCGACGCTGTCGAGTATTTTTAGGATATGATTTTTTTCTACATCTTCAAGCAGAGTCAGATTTTTTCCAGATGTTTTCGCATCAGGGAAAAATTCCCTGGGAAGCGTACCTTCGGTAAGGATTCCGCCTTCGGATAATATTACCGCACGTTCGATTACATTGCGAAGTTCCCTGATATTTCCGGGAAACTGATATCTTTTAATTGTTTCAATAAATCCGTTCGATATTTTTACTATATTTTTATTCAGCTTTTTTGCGAAATGACGTACAAAATATTCGATTAAATTTTCAAGGTCTTCTTTTCTCTCTCTAAGCGAAGGAAGCTCGATTTTCATTACGCTGATTCTGTAAAATAAATCGGATCTGAAATTTCCTTTTGCAATTTCTTCTTCCATATTTCTATTTGTAGCCGCAATGATCCTGACATCTACTTTTGTCGGTTTTGTATCGCCCGGTTTTATAAAGTCGTTTGTTTCCAGAACCCTTAAGAATTTCGCCTGTAATGAGAGATCCAGTTCGGCTATTTCATCAAGAAACAAAGTGCCGGAATTAGCCTCTTCAAAAAGTCCTTTCTTATTCTTTACCGCGCCGGTAAAAGCGCCTGCTTTATATCCGAACATTTCTGACTCAAGCAGATCTTTTGCAATCGCGCTGCAATTAATAGCAAGAAAAGGTTTATTCTTTCTGCTGCCGGAATAATGGATGGCCTGCGCGAACAATTCCTTCCCGGTTCCTGTTTCGCCCAGAAGCAAAACAGGTGTATCGGTTCCCGCAACTTTGGATGCCAGTTCTTTCGCGTTTTTAATTAGCGCCGAACTGCCGGTGATCGAATCAAAACTGAATTTTTCACCGACGCTTTTTTCAAGCAGTTCAATTCTCTTTTTAAGCTGTACTTTTTCCGAGGCCCGCTGTACAAGCGGGATTATTTTATTGTCCTCATCTCCTTTTGTAATGTAATCCAGTGCGCCTTCTTTAATAGCTCTTACACCGTCTTCAATAGTACCGTAGGCGGTTAATACGATTATTTCGCACAAGGGATTTATCTCTTTGATATTTCTTATCAGATCTATTCCGTTGATACCGGGCAGCTTTACATCGGTAATTATAACAGAAATATCTTCCTTTTTAATTAAACTCAGTCCGGCTTCGCCGGAGTCGGCTTCGAACGTTATGTAATCTTCAAGCTTCAGCAGTTTGTTAAGAAGATTTCTAAGTTCGTTTTCGTCGTCGATTATTAATACGGTGTCTTTCATTTTTAAATTCTATTTTATCTTTTCAAAGATAATTATAAACAGAAATTATTCATAGCGATTAAGTGCAAGGATATATTATAGTGGATACGGTTTGTGATAAGAAACGGAAGAATAAAAATACAGGATTCGGAATACCGGAATTAATCATAAGAATAGTTGAATTGTTTTAGACAATGCGGTTTTTAATTTCATCCCTTTCTATTTCATTTTGTTGAATTGCAATAAATTATTTTCTTGATTAACCGCCGCTTTCACCGATTAAATACACGGATTCACCGATTTTCTGTTTAAATTCCGGCGACAAATTATATTTTTTCAAGCATAAATTTGAAAGTAATAACCCCCGAAAGTTTACGGGTAAAAATTTAAATAAATCCTTTTTTTTACAGATGATATTTGATATTTTAATTCCTTATTCCCCTTAGGCATTGTATTCCGGCTTTATCTGAAAGCTATAATCCGGACCCAAACATTCATTAATAATTAAGTCGAAATTAAATGGAAGAAAATAAAAAAGATTTATCGTCATTAAGGATAGACCGGACTCAAAATAATTCTAATTCCGGTACCGGGAAAAAAATATTTTTGATAATCGGTTCACTGGTTATGATAGTAATACTGGTAGCTGTTTTCATGATTGTCCTCCCCGGATTTAAACCAGAAGTTGAAGTAAATCTGGTAACGGCAACCATGCAGACTCCGGCACAATCGAGTGCGGTTTTCACCGCAAGCGGCTATGTTGTAGCTCAAAGAAAGGCGGCCGTCGCGTCTAAAGGCACCGGCAGGCTTGTCTACCTTGGAGTTGTTGAAGGCGACAAAGTTAAAAAGGGAGAAATAATAGCAAAACTGGAAGATAATGACGTCAGAGCCCAGTTAGCGGAAGCAAATGCTAATCTTGAACTTCAAAAGTCGGGTTTAACGGAAGCGGAAAATAATTTTGAAAGAGAAAAGGCTTTATTTCAAACAGGCTCGGCAACCCAGGCAAGCCTTGATGCAGCCTCGGCCGATTACAAACATATTCAAGCCGCGATTGATGTTGCGAAAGCACAGGTTCAGGCCGCCGAAGTAGCTCTTGAAAATATGGTAATACGCGCCCCCTTCGACGGAACCGTACTAACTAAAAATGCCGACGTCGGCGAAATAGTTGCGCCTCTGGCCGCAGGAGTAAATTCGAAGGCTGCTGTAGTTACGATTGCAGATATGAAATCGCTGCAGGTTGAAGCCGATGTTTCGGAATCCAATATTGAAAGGATTATACCCGACCAGAATTGCGAGATCATGCTTGACGCTTACCCAAGTCATTCCTATCCCGGTTTCGTCGCAAAAATAGTACCTACTGCAGACAGAAGTAAGGCAACAGTAATGGTAAAGGTGGGATTTAAAAAATACGACAACCGTGTCCTTCCGGAAATGAGCGCTAAAGTTTTATTCATGGCTGAGAACGGTAAAAACCAGCAGCGCGATGAACACCTCTCTCTAGTGGTTCCGAATTCAGCTCTTGCCGTCAGGAACGGGCAGCAGGTTGTTTTTAAGGTCCGGAATAATGAAGCCGTGGAGATCCCGGTTTCAACCGGCAGAAAATTCGATTCTTATACCGAAATAACGTCAGGTTTGAAAGACGGCGATCAGGTTATACGCGCTGTAACTGAAAACATTAAAAACGGCACGAAGGTAAAAGCAGATTGATTTTCAATAAAAATTAAAAATATAAAACAGATATCGGAGAAAATATGGCAGATATAATCCAAGTGCGTAATGTATATAAGTCTTACTGGCGCAACAGTATCGAAACATCCGTTTTACATAATATATCTTTGAACGTTAAAAGCGGTGAATTCCTGGCGCTGATGGGGCCCTCCGGTTCGGGGAAAACAACATTGTTAAATTTGATATCGGGAATTGACAGGCCCACCAAAGGACAGATAGTGGTAAGCGACTCGGATATTGCCACGATGAACGAATCGGCTCTTGCCAAATGGAGATCAGGAAACATCGGTTTTGTTTTTCAGTTCTATAATCTGATACCGGTATTAACTGCGTTCGAGAATGTTGAACTGCCACTGCTGCTGACAAAATTATCGAAAGCCGAGAGAAAAGAACATGTTGAAACCGCATTAAATATCGTGAGCCTGACGGACAGAATGGAGCATTACCCGAAACAGCTTTCAGGCGGGCAGGAACAACGAGTTGCTATTGCACGGGCAATAGTAACGGATCCGGTTATTCTTGTGGCCGATGAGCCCACGGGCGACCTTGATAAGAACTCCGCCGATGAAATATTGAAACTCATGGAAAGGTTGAACCAGGAATTCAATAAAACCATTATCATGGTTACGCACGACCCTCACGCAGCTTCAAAAGCTCATATAATCAGGCATCTTGAAAAGGGAGATTTAATACAGGAGACGGTATGAAAATCTTGAAATTAATTTTTAAAAACACGCTCAGGCACAAACTGAGAACCTTTCTTACCATTACGGGCATTGCCGTTGCGGTTATTGCATTCGGTTTATTAAGAACCGTTGTAACCGCATGGTATTCCAGTGAAAAGGCATCGTCCGCAAACCGTCTTGTCGTAAGACAAGCTGTCTCATTTATTTTCCCGCTTCCGTATGCATACAGGGAAAAAATCATGCAGGTGCCCGGAGTGAAAGAAGTAACTTTTGCAAACTGGTTCGGCGGTATTTATATAGACCGGAGTCAGTTCTTTGCTCGTATGGCTGTTGATGCCGACACGTACTTCGATGTTTATAACGAATACCTCGTGCCGAAAGACGAAATGGCAACATTTAAGAAAGAAAGAAATTCATGTATTATAGGTGTTGATATTGCAAAGAAATATAATTTGAAGATCGGCGACGTGATGACTCTGGAGGGCGATATTTACCCGGGCACGTGGGAATTCGTTGTGCGCGGAATTTATAAACCGAAGTATGATTATACTGATGCAACACAGATGTTCTTCCACTGGACATATATTGATGAGCGAATGAAGCAGGAAATGCCCGGACGCGAAGGCGACGTAGGATGGTATGTTGTACAAATAAATAATCCGGCGCAGTCGGCCGGAATATCTCATAACATCGACGATCTTTTTAAGAACTCTCCCGCCGAGACAAAATCGGAATCGGAAAGCGCGTTTCAGCAAGGCTTTATACAGGCTTCCAGCGCAATAATTACTTCGATGAATTTTATTTCGTTTATTATAATCGGAATTATAATGCTCGTACTGGGAAATACAATGATAATGGCGGCCAGGGAAAGAACGAGAGAATATGCCGTACTTAAAACACTCGGGTTTACAGGAAAGCATATCGCGGGAATAATTTTAGGAGAATCTCTTTTCATATCCATACTTGGAGGAGGTTTAGGCTTATTGTTGACATTCCCGATTGTATCATTTTTCGGCGAGGTAATACCGAAAGGTATGTTCCCGATTTTTCAGGTTGAGCCCATAACGATTATTCTTGGTATCAGCGCGGCTGTTATAATCGGGGTCGCCGCATCCTTATTCCCGGTTCTAAAAGCGATGCGGACTAAAATAGTTGACGGGTTCAGGTTTGTGGGTTAATTATGTATATGAAGTTTCCCTTTACAAATGTTTTAATTTAATGATTATTACTTTTTGAGGATTTTAAAATGAAAATTCCTTTTAAATACACTATAAGAAATTTCGGTAAAAGAAAACTTACTACAGCAATAACCTTAACAGGTATTGCCCTGGTTGTATTCGTTTTTGCCGCCGTTTTAATGATGGCTTACGGAATTCAGAAAACAATGACGTCTACAGGAAATTCGGATAACGTAATGGTCTTTCGTAAATCGGCAACTTCCGAAATCTCAAGTATAATAGGGCCGGATATTCAAAATATAATAAGTACAATGCCGCATATTGCCAAAACTTCAGCCGGAGTACCCATAATATCTTATGAACCTGTTGTAGTAATAAATCTTGAAAAAATAAGCGGCGGCCTTAGTAATATAACCGTAAGAGGAGTATCCAATACTATTAGGGACTTGCGTCCTCAAGTGAAAATAATAAAAGGCAGAATGTTTAATTGGGGAATGCGCGAATTAATTGTGGGTGACGGTATATCAAAAAGATTTAAAGGCGCACAAATAGGAAGTTATGTTAAATTTGCGGGAGATAATTGGAAGATAGTAGGCATATTTTCCACGGACGGCAGCGGATTCGATTCGGAGATGTGGGGAGATGCGCTGCAGCTGCTCAATGCATTTAACCGCGGTACCACGGTATCAACCGTAACATTTAAATTGGATAATGTGTCAAACTTCGGCAGCTTTAAAAAAGCATTTGAATCTGATAAAAGGCTTCAGCAGTTCGAACCTAAAATAGAAAAAGATTATTTCGAAGATCAGTCGAAAATGATGTCGGATTTTATCAGCATTTTGGGAATTTTTATAACCGTTATTTTCAGTTTCGGTGCAATAATAGGAGCGATGATAACCATGTATGCCACCGTCGCTAACAGAACGGTAGAGATCGGCACGCTGCGTTCTTTAGGCTTCAGCAGGAGAATTATACTCAGCGCTTTTCTTGCCGAGTCCCTTGCTATATCGCTTATCGGAGGATTAATAGGATTATTCCTTGCTTCGTTCCTGCAGTTTTTCTCTGTCTCTACTTTAAACTTCGGTTCTTTCTCTGAACTGACTTTTTCATTTGCGCTCTCTCCGGCAATCATAATAGGCTCACTCTTGTTTGCCGGATTCATGGGACTTTTAGGCGGGTTCCTGCCTTCGGTAAGAGCGGCGAGATTAAATATTGTAAGTGCTTTAAGAGCAGGTTAGTATTTATTACGTAGTATAACATATTCATTTATTTTCAATTCGCTTTTCGTGAGCAAGCCTTTCTGAAGGCAGACAGGTTTGCTCATCCCGGCAAAAATAAAAGTTTACTCGATAAAAAGTAATAGCTTATTAATAAACATTTTATTACTATTCCGCTGCGGTTATCCTTCTTAGTCTTGCAATAACATATAAACAACATATTAAACAACATTGCTGACGTAATGCCTCTACATTGTTATTATTTGGAGACAATAAAGCATGAAAAATATAAAAAAGGAGACGGATATGGCAGACATTAAAGTTGCGGTTATGAATCAGAGCACCGTAGTCAAAGACAACGATGCCGAAAAGGTTGTCGGTATTCTTCAGACTCAGGTTACAAGAGACTTCGCTCCGGTTTGGGGTATTAATGCCGATCTTAGATTTGTTCAATCAGGTAAAAAGCCGAATGCCGGTGAATGGTGGCTGGTCATATTAGACGATGCCGATCAGGCAGGAGCTTTGGGATATCACGACGTTACAAGCGAAGGTCTTCCTCTCGGAAAAGTTTTTGCGCGTACAAGTATGAACTATAAAGAACAATGGAATGTTACTGCCAGTCATGAATTGCTTGAAATGCTGGGCGACCCGGAAATTAATCTGGCGGTACTCGAAGAATCATCCACAGGAGGACGTTTATACGCATATGAAGTCTGCGACGCATGCGAATCCGATAAGTTCGGATATAAAATAAACGGAGTGGCTGTTTCCGATTTCGTATTCCCGTCGTGGTTTGAATCATTCCGCAAGGCAGGCACTCAATTCGATTTTACAAAAAGCATAAAAAAACCCTTTCAGTTGCTGTCAGGTGGATATATCGGTGTATACGATATAAAATCGGGATCAGGATGGAAACAAGTTACCGCGGAGAAAGCTAATTTCAGGTCCCGCCCGCCGGTGGGAAGCCGCCGCGAACGCCGCAATATTCCTCTTTCACAGCGAATTCAGAGTACGGTGTTTCCGTCAAAGTTAAGAAGATAACCTTGTACGGCTTAAAATATTTTGTACAAATAAATAACATTAAGAATTTTGGGAATTGCCCTAATTTTGATTCTTAGATTTATTTTATAATATCGTAGTTCAATCATGTATAAATACAGGCAGCTGCAGCAATATAGTTAATCGGGGTAATACCTAATATGCGTATTATGCTTTTCGCAGAATTACCTTTCGATATATATGCTGTCGATTTCAAGCCCTGCAGGCAAATCTATAGGCTCGTTGCCGGAATCGATAATAAAAGACAAATCGGACGGCTTTAATATTATTTTAAAATCGGCCGGAATACTGCTGTCTTCGCTGTAAACAAAAACCCTGGTTTTGTCTTTGTAAAATACTGCCTTTGCAAAGATTCGGTTCTCCTTATTTACATATGTTTCGGTTTTAACTGATTTTTTTAAGTTGATACTGTCTGCGGCAATGAGATATTTCGGCTGCTGATTTAATTCTAATGCCGGCATCTTGTCAAGTATAATTAAATTTTTCAACTGCGCGTATTCGCCCGTTAATCCGTTTTTCGTAATTTGGCAGAGCCTTATTTCTTCTTCGAAAAGTTTTCTGTTGGAAAAAATATAATTCTTTATTTCCTCTTTTAGCTTACCGGGATAATAAACAAAATTAAAAATATCTTTTTCGCTTATTTTCATAAATTTAGTTTATTTACTTAAATAGTAATCCAAGATTGGTTGATTATGGAATAATTATAATAATTTTGAAATAACATCCGCTTTAAAATTTTATAAAGATAATTTAAAATAGTCTGATATTTTTCGTAATATTTTTCTTTAGGTATTCCGGGAAAATATTTCTCGAAATATATCATCATATTGCTGTTTATTCCCCCATCCAGCAGGTCCTCTGAAATATTATTAAATATCCCGATAATCTTATCTATTTCGGATTCATTTAATTTTTCTTTTTGAAGATACGAACTGTTTATTTTAATTAAAACAGATTCTCTGGCATGCAGTATTAAGTCGTTTATTTCGATCATCTCTATGTTATCGGAATTTACATTCCTCAAATTATTATTCATGTACAAATCTTTTATTCTTTTTACCAGATCGTTAAGGGGCAACGCCGGAAAATAGTCTGTATTTTCTGACAAATAAGACATTAAACCGTCAAGCAGACTTTTTTGTTTTTTTAGGAAATAGCCTTGCGGAATTTTCCAGAATTCATCTGAATTTATAACCGGTCCATGTATTTCATTAAGTGCTGCCGAAATTATATAAACGATGCCGAAGTAATTTATTTTTTTAAAACCGTGCTGAGAAATACCTGCGGAGATAGTTTTTAAAATCTTTCCGAAGACCGGATCCGATTCCTTTATTAAATTTACCAGTCTTTGTTCGGTGCTTTTCCATACAAGGCGATGCAGGAAAAAGTCAATATCGCTTTCGTCGTTTATACCGGATTCCCAATTTTGGTAAGATTGAATCAAAGCTAATTTTCCCCTGCCGTTTTTAGTTAACAGCGGCACAACCGATTCGAAGGCAAGATCTTTTATCGTTAAATTCCATTTATTTAAGTTTCTTTCGGACACTCTGGGATTAGACCATAGATACATTTCCGATATTTTAACGCAATAGTTAAAAATCAGTTTTATGTCCTGCTCATCTCCCTTTTCCTCCATAATCAGGTAAAAAATCTCTTTTATTTTTTGATTCATCAATTCCCCTTTGCAAATTTCGGACGAAATTCGTTTATGCCGATGAACTTTGAGCCGTTCCAGTATTTAATTTGATCTCTTAAATATTTTTTATACTCGGGTGTTTCGGTATAAGGACCTTTTATTTTCCCGTCCGCAACCAGGGAATCTCTCACTACTCTGAATTTATCCCCGATGATTATATCTTTTAATTCGAATTTCCTGTCGAATTCGTAATTGATTGAAATGTCAGAACCGTCCGGAAGATGCTCTTCCGCCAGATTAAAAAATAAAAGATTATTATAGGTAATAAACGGCGGTGTAATATTTACATTATATCGTTCCTTAAAATAATTGTTAACGTCCGATTTGGGCAGAATAATATATTGATTAAAATCTGCTATATGTTGATTCAAAAATCTGTAGTTGATAGTAGTTGGTGCCGTTCCCTTAAGTTTATCATAGTCTATACTGTACAGCACGCATCTTTCGAGTCCGTTTGAAATAGAAGTAGCGATCAGTTCGTCCTTCCCGTCTTCATTAAAATCTCCGATAAATCCTCTGCTTCCCCCACCGGGATGCCAGAAAATATGTCCCATTCGCTTGCCGTCTCTGAGTCGTAATTTAATTAGCGGACTAGGGTAATAATTTTCATGCTGGCCGACGAGAAGTATTTCAGGGTCGGGCATATCTTTTTTTATATCTAGAATGCTTAAAGAATAGTAAGGTGTAAATTTTTCAACCCTGGTTGCAATAGAATCCCTGAACACATATTGCCAGAGAAGTTTCTGGCGGTGGTCAAAACAAGCTACTCTGCCGAACTTACTTACGTCTCTTTTTTTGCCGAGATGTTCATTAGTAATTATTACATCATTTTTTCCGTCTTTGTTTACATCAAACAACCTTGCTATAGAGTTTATTCTGAATTGCGTTAAGGGATAGTTGTCAGGATAATTGACTCCAGCCTGCCACAACACGTTTCCGTATTTATTTTTAATACTTAAAATATGATCGGAAATATCCAGGGAATAAGGATTATCATCATAATTCTTCGCCAGAAAATAACCGGACACAAAAAACAGCATAAGAAAAAGTACCAGCGAATACTTGTGCTTGTATGCTTTTTTAGCCGCAAAAACAGGAATACTTGTTTTCGTTATAACTATGATATTTCTTCTGTTGAGTAAATCCTCTAAAGAATCGACACCGGTTATTTTTAATTTCCTTTCCGGATAATTTTGATTTAACCTCTTAAGGTTTTTAAGAGCAATTTCTTCATCTTCTTTTGGTACCACCAGGTAATACATCGTTGAGAAAAATGCCACCGCCACTTTGGCAGAAATAATTTCCTCCCTTACCGGAATTACGCTCCCTGCTTCGTCCAAGCCCCCTGTAACGGCAATTCCCGGGCTAATACTTATACGTGTTCTTGTCTGATAAATTTTCATTAGTTCTTGAATGAAACCGAGAGTCAATACCAGACCTAACGAGTTGCCGATATATTCGCCGTATTTTTTGTCAAAGTTGATAAATATTTCGTGGTATTTACCAATCTTTATATAGTTCGCACCGACAAATTTAACAGCAACTTTCCATGAATTATTAATCTGTTCTTTTAGTCTTTTTTCAATTTTTTCGCCGCTGGGAATTATATAGAAAATATCTTTTTTTTGATTACCCGACTTGAGGATTTTAATATCAAGGAACTCAAGAAAACCTGATTTATCTTTGGTTTGTTTACTATACTCAAGGACCGGAAAATAAAGCTGTCCCGAAGCATCCGGTTTGTTTTGAAGAATTGCATTTTTCAAGGATTCGAGTACCCTGTTCAGCGATTGTTCAATCCTTGTCATCTCATTTTTTTGTTCGCCGAATATATTGTATCCGTTTATCCTATGCAGAGTTGTAATTATAAGTTCTGTTTTGTAAGGTTCTAATCCGGTTGGTTCGTAGATTTTTAAAAGCGCCAGATATTCGTCAATGAATTCGGCAAGGTACCCCTCGATTAAATTTTTATTCCCGTAACTATCGAGCTCGCCTATATATTCGGTTAATAAAAACAACTTAAACCGCGGAGAAAAAGAACCGCTCAGCAAAGCTGCAAGATTTCCGCGTTTTTCCTCGAGTTCTTCAATATTCAATGGTAATTGCTATCGTATTAATTATTTGTTCATTTAATTCAAAACCGATATAAAAACAATTTTACATCGAAAGAATTTATGTTTGCTTAAGTAATTTTTAAGAATATAACTATATATAGCCGGAAATTTTAAAATTTCGGAAAATTAGGGAAATTTTTAGTAATTATTTTGAAAATAAAATAAATAGCAGGCAAAAAATGATCCGTGTCAATCTTATGCGGCGGGACAGTTTGTTCGTAAAAGTTTTATTGTTTCATTTTTTCTCTTGGAATATTTTATTTAGCCGATGCGGTTAAATGTTCATTCGTATCTTAAATTAAAAACCGGATTAATATTCATACTTCTGTCAGCGGCTTTCATAAATGAGATAATGATTTATCGGAAATAATGGCTTTCCAATTTGCCGGCGGTTTTCCCGACCATGCCCATGCGATAAAATCGATAGTTTCCGGTTTGTTTCCCAATTCCCTCAGCCGCTTATTTATTTGTCCCCTATGGTGACTGCTATGTATCGAGACATGAAGCATCGTTTCGGCCAGGTTAATGTTTTCAGCCTGTCTGCCTAAAAATTGATTTACGGTTTTTATCCAGGGAACAATTATATTTTCATCGGCATCATAATTATCAATTTCATTGAAATATTCATTTAACTCGTCATAATATTGAATTGCAAATTGCAATAAGGAATGAATACTTTTAAATTTTGCTTTGTCAGGAATATTGAAAGCTTGTTTTTTCCATATCTGAAGATAAATTTTTTGTACTGTATGATAATGAAAAAATATTTCTTTAATTTTATCGTCCTGCCCGGCTGCCGGATAATTAATGACCGATTGCCATACAATATAATCGGCCCATTCCATGTGCGTTAATACTTCTAATAATATATCGGAATTTTTCATTTTGTATTTGACTCTTCTAACTCTGCATTTATTAATTCCATCATCTAATCCTGATAAGTAAGTTTTACCGGCAATTTAATTTTTATTGCGGTTGTATCGGTTGATTTTGCTGAAATAATGTGAACTATATAGTGATTTATTATGGAAATTCAAAGTTACTATGTCAAATGTTCATTTCTATGGAAAATTACCTTGCTTAATATTTGTTTATCCGGGCTGCGTTTAAGTTGATGATTATCAACGAGATTTAACTGCAAATAAAATAAATTAAAATTTACTTAAGAATGAAAAAAATAATATGAGTAAAGTAATAATTATTACCGGCAGTTCAAGAGGTATAGGTGCTTCTGTTGCGATGCTAGCCGCCGAAGATGGCTATGCCGTATGCGTAAACTATCTGTCAAACAAAGAAGCTGCCGATAAAGTCGTAGATTCTATAACTAAAAGGAACGGAACAGCTATTGCGGTCCAGGCAAATGTTGCAGTTGAAAAAGATATAATCGGTCTCTTTGAGAAGGTCGATTCGGCGTTAGGACGAGTAACCGCGCTAGTAAACAATGCTGGAACCCTGGAGAAACAAAACCGTGTGGAAAATATGAATTCAGAACGAATAGGCAGAATTTTTGCAACTAATGTTACCGGAACGTTCATTTGCTCGCGTGAGGCTGTGCGGCGGATGTCTTTTAAGCACGGCGGAAACGGCGGAACAATTGTAAATATATCTTCAATGGCGTCACGCCTTGGATCTCCGGATGAATACGTTGATTACGCCGCATCTAAGGGCGCGATTGATACTTTTACGATCGGGTTGGCAAAGGAAGTTGCCGGAGAAGGAATACGGGTAAATGCGGTCCGGCCCGGAATTATAGACACTGATATTCATGCACTTGGAGGTGAGCCGGATAGGGTGAACCGTGTAAAAGGCTTCATTCCGATGAAACGCGGCGGAAAACCCGAAGAAGTTGCAAGGGCAGTTCTTTGGCTGTTATCCGATGAAGCTTCTTTTACAACAGGCTCATTTATAGATGTTTCGGGCGGAAGATAATACCCGGTACCGTTTCTATCAAAATAAATATTATATACCGAAAGCAGTTAGTTTCCGGATTCATCCTTTGTGTACAGAATTCCGTTAACTACAAACGGACTAACCTAATTTAAGCCGCCGATATTTTTATTATCCCAAATATTTTACCTCAGGCTCTTCCCGGTTTATAAACAGCGCGAATTTAATTATTCAACAGCCGATTCTTAATTATTCTTAATAAAGTTATCGTATAATTTTTCGACTATATATATGTACTATATCTGATGCAGCAGTTATCTGCACTATGTGAATATATTTAACGAAAAGTATATAATTTTTGGAAAAGTTCTATAAAGACAAAAACATTAGAATACTTATTGCCGATGATAATATTAAAGACGTCCGACTAATTCAAAGCAGGATCAAGAATACCTTCAAATCATGCGTCTTCACTAATATCAATAAAAGCGATGAACTCTTAAATGCGCTGAAAACTTTCAGGCCGGATATTATTTTTTCGGAATTCAGTGGTATTTATTTTAATTGCAGCGAGATCCTAAAATCCGTCAAAGATTACGCTCCGCAAGTTCCGGTGATTGTTGTAACTTCTGAAATTAATGAGACCGGTGCTTTAGATTGCGTAACGGAAGGCGCCTTTGATTATGCATTTAAGGATGACCTCGACCGCATCGGCTGTGCTGTTACAAAAGCATTAAGAGAACATTCACTCCGAATGAAACTTGCCCTTTCGGAAATTGATTTAAACGAATACGAAAAATACTTAAAAAAATATAAGGGTTGGGAAAACAATATTCCCGGAATAGTTTATCAGTTTGTTTTGCACCCTGATGGAAGAAATTCATTTGTATATCTAAGTTCAGCATCCAGAACAATGTTCGGAATGGAACCTGAGCAGCTAGTAAGGGATCTGAAATTAATGATGGATCTTGTGCATCCCGACGATTTGAAAGGTATATATGATGCTGTTGAAAACTCTGCGGTAACTCTTAAAACTTTTAAACATGAAACCCGTTTTATTATCAACGGCGAAATAAAATGGTACAGATTTATTTCCAGGCCGGAATTACAAAAGAACGGCGACATTATCTGGGACGGTTTTATTCTGGACAATACTGAAAACAAACATCTGGAAGAAGAACTTGCAGAAGAAAGACTTCAGATTCAAACGCTAATTACAACTCTGCAAGGCTGCGGCAATTACCAGGCGAATTCATCCGGCAGCGGTCAAAGTAAATTTAAAAATAATAAAAAAGATATTATTAATTACGACTCTCCTTTTTTAGTCGATGCCGTATTCGATCAGAATCAATTCAAGATATTAATGGATAACCTACCTGATGCTATTTACTTTAAAGATCTGGATAGCAGATTTATTAGAGTAAACAGGCACTTTATTCTTAAGGTCGGTGAGTACTCCGAAAAAGCCGTGCTCGGGAAAACTGATTTTGATTTTTTCGATTTTGAACATGCCGAAAACGCAAAAAAAGATGAGCAGGAAATCATAAAAACCGGAGTTCCGGTAATAAACAAAATAGAAAAAGAAATCTGGCCTTCAGGCAGAACAACCTGGGTATCAACTACGAAAATGGCATTACGTGCCGATAACGGTACAATTATAGGTACGTTCGGAATGTCAAGGGATATAACTAAATCCAAACAAGTTGAAGAAGCATTAGCTCAGGAAAGCAACTTGCTAAGAGAAATATTAGATTCCATACCCGACAGGATTTATGTGAAAGATGCCGAAGGCAATTTTATGTTAAATAATTTTGCCGATATGAATGCTTACGGTATTAATAACCAGGAGGATATAAAAGATAAAAACGAATCTTATTTTATGTCCGCAGAAATAGCCGGACAAATATTTGAAGAGGACAAAAAGGTTATAAAGACAGGCGAGCCGGTATTTAACAAAGAAGAAAAAATAAGATTGATTTCGGGTGAAGAAAAATGGTATTCTACAAACAAGGTTGCACTTAAAGATATTCGCAGACAAATAAACGGTATGGTAAGCATAAGTCATGATATGACAAAAAGAAAAACCATTGAATCTGCTTTGGTAACCAGCGAAACTCAGCTTACCAACGCTCTTAAAATCGCAAAGATTGCTTACTGGGAATATGATGTGCCGAATGATTTATTTACATTCAACGATCAGTTCTATATGCTATTACGAACTACCGCCGAAAAAGAAGGCGGATATAAAATGTCGTCTTCAAGGTATGCCCAGCGTTTCGTTTATCCGGAAGATCGGCCGATGGTTGGCATAGAAATACAAAAGTCAATTCAAGCCTCCGGCGATTCGCTAAGCCGCCAACTTGAACACCGTGTTATGTATGCCGACGGAGAAACCGGACATTTTTCTATCCATTTTTATGTTGTAAAAGATTCTTCCGGAAAAGTTGTTAAATCCTACGGTGCAAATCAGGATATTACCGTAAGAAAACAAGCCGAAGATGCATTAAGATTCAGTGAATATTTGCTTAGAAAATCGCAGTCCGTCGCCAATATGGGTACATTTCATCTTGATCTAAAAACAGGTTTCTGGGATAATTCTGCTAAAATAGACGATATTTTCGGACTTATCGATAATTTCGTAAAAGATATCGACGGCTGGATGCAAATCATCCATCCCCTTGAAAGAAGCGAGATGGACGATTATTTCAATAATCAGCTTCTTGCAAAACAAAAGAGATTTGAAAAGGAATACCGCATCATCAGGCTTAACGACGGACAGGAGCGCTGGGTTTACAGTATCGCAGATATCGAATTCGACAGCGACGGAATTCCCTTAAGAATGATCGGTACGACGCAGGACATTACGGACAGAATTTTAAGAGAAAAAGAAAAACTTGAACTTGAGAAACAATTAAGGCAGCGAAACACAAAACTTGAAAATGCTCTAATTGAACTTAAACAAATGCAGGGGTCGCTTGTCCAATCTGAAAAAATGGCATCGCTCGGACAACTTACCGCCGGAATCGCTCACGAAATAAATAATCCGCTTTCTTTTGTTTCAAGCAATATTAACAGGCTAAAAGAATATTTTAACGATACTCACGAACTTCTAAAAAAATGGCAGACCCTTGATAATGTACTGGAAGATAAAGAAGAGTTCAAAAATGATTTGGAGTCAATCAGAAAGTTTACGGATGAAATAGATCTGGGGTTTATAATTGAAGATTTCGATTTAATGATGAGGAGCATAAACGAGGGTACGCAGCGCATAAAAAAGATTGTTGAGGGATTAAGAGGATTTGCGCATATTGCCGATTCCTCCTTCTCCAAAACTCCGATAAACCCGGCAATTGACGAAACATTAACTATCGTTTGGAATGAACTCAAATATAAAGCCGCCGTAAAAAAAGAATACGGTGATGTTCCACCGGTTATGTGTAATGTAGGAGAAATAAAACAAGTGCTGGTAAATCTCCTTGTAAATGCCGCTCACGCTATTCATGAAAAAGGTATTATTACTATTTCAACTTTTATTGAGGAAGAATGGCTCAAAATAAAAATAAAGGATACCGGAAACGGCATCTCGAAAGAAAATCTGCCAAAGATATTCGATCCGTTTTTTACAACAAAGCCGGTAGGAAAAGGCACAGGTTTAGGGCTTTGGGTTTCCTCTTCAATTATTGAAAAACACGGAGGAATTATAACTGTAGAAAGTACGGTAGGGACGGGCAGTACGTTTACTATAAAACTGCCTACGGACGGAAAAGTATTGAAATTAAAAAAGGATAAAAATGAATTATGAATAACGAAAATATGAAACCAGATAAAGCTCAGCTTTCAAGTCTGGTTATAATAGACGATGAGGAAGATATATTAAGGGCACTGAAAAGTTTATTCCACCGGGAAAAATACCGTATGTATTTTTTCTCCTCGGGTCCTAAAGCGCTTGATTTTCTTGAGCACAATAATGCCGATGTAATAATTTCGGATATGCGAATGCCGGAGTTATCAGGCATTGAATTACTGGAACATTCCGCAGAAATAAATCCTACATCAATCAGAATTATTCTTAGCGGATATGAAGAAAAAAATATTGTGCTGAATGCCGTTCAGCGCGGACTGGCGCAGCATTATATAATGAAGCCGTGGGAAGATGATCAGCTTCGAAATATAGTTAAGGACTCTATGGATCTTCAGGAAGAATTACGGAAAAAACATCTTAGGGGCCTGATGCATTCATTCCGTAATTTGCCTTCCCCGCCCAAGCTTCATACTAAGCTTGTTAATATACTGGAATCTGACATGCAGTCTAAGAAAGAAATAGCCTCGGAAATCGAAAAAAGCCCCGCGCTGGTCGCCAAATTGCTGAGGATTTCCAATTCAATTTTTTACGGTGCGCGCAAACAAATTTCAAGCGTTTACGAAGCTCTTACATTTATCGGAACGGAATCAGTGCTTGGAATTGTACTCGGACTTGAAACTTTTGATTCATTGAGCAACTGCTCTGATCCGATGATCATCAGACAAATTGAAGAAATAAGGGAAACTTCGATCATTCGGGCACAGGTGGCCAGAGAAATTTCAATCCAATGGTCAAAACAGGATATCCGGCATGAAATTTATGTTGCGGCGCTTTTACTTGATATCGGACTAATTTTAAGATTCTGCTCCTCTTCCGAAAAATTCAATGAATTTTATACCGAATATAAAAAGAACGAAACTCCGGTTTATTTAATAGATAAGCATCTTTTTTCCACTACGCACGACGACGTGGGCGCGGCTCTGCTTTCTTATTGGAATTTCCCGTCGGCCATTATCTCCGCAGTGGCTAACCATCACCGCTATACTGGTGAAGATACACTTACTACTATTGTTCAATTAGCCGATGCTCTTGTTCAGGAAAAAGATTCCTTTCCGCACGACCCGAGAATAGGAGAATATTTACACGAATGGGAACCTAAATTAAGTAATACTATTGATACTTTAAAAGACACAAATACCATTTCAGATTAACCATATGACTGCTTTTACCCAAAACAGGAAAATACTATATATAGACGACGAAGAGGCGCTGCTTAAATCTTTTCAGTCTTTAATGCGTAAAGAGAACTGTAATATTTTTACACTAAGTGATTCTACTAAAATTGACGATATGCTTGAAAAAGAAGGGCCTTTCGCGGTTATTCTTTCGGATCAGAGGATGCCGGATTATGACGGCGTAAAAGTTCTCGAATCAAGTATATCAAATTCTCCCGATACTATTAGAGTACTTGTTACCGGTTATGCCGATCAAAATGATACTATAAGAGCAGTAAATATTGCGGAAATAAATTCATACATCGCAAAACCGTGGGATGATGAAGATTTGAAAGCAAAGATTAAAGAGTGGATTACGCAATATAATTTGAAATGGGAGAACCGCTATTTACTAAAGGCTCTTGACGAAGAAAACGCAAAGCTTCAAGAACTGCTTGAAGGAACAGTTGCGCAAACCGTAAAGGTCCTCGGTGATATAGCAAGCCATGTAGCTCCGCAGGTAGCTTCATTCGGTGAAAGAGTAAAAGTGGTTGGGAATTCTTTCCTCCAAAATATATCAGGAATTACTACTCAGGAGAGATGGGAAATAATGCGCGCTCTGGATTTATTTAATCTGGGCATGACTCTGCTCCCGGTTTCGGTTCAGGCAGCAATTAACAAAGACGGCCTTTCCGCTTTAAAACAATCGCAGGTAGCAATGAATCATCACCTGCTCGCCGCGGGACTTTTAAAAAATATACCGAGGTTTGAACAGGTAGCGCGAATTATTGAGCTGCAGGCAAAAAATTACGACGGAAGCGGAGAGCCGAAAGATGAGCTTATACAGGGAAAACGGATTCCGCTTGGTTCAAGATTGCTAAGAATATTGACGGATTTAATTAAGCCTGACGCAGGTGTTACAAATTTGAGCGAGAAGCTTTTATCAATGGAAAGCTACCCTCGAAAATATGATGTAGAATTAATAAAGCAAATACGAAGGAAAGAAGCCGAGAGACCGCTGTTATCAGGCGAGGGTTTTCTTCAGGTCTCGATGCTAAGGCCGGGAATGCGGCTTCTTGCGGATATAACTACATTAAACGGGAATCAGCTTTTATTAAAATCCGGCTGCATATTGACGGAAACGTTTATTAATATTATAACACAATGGCATAAGCGGGACCCCGTGGCCGAGCCGGTAAGAATCAGCAATTCGTAACGCAATATGTTTTATTAAGTATAAAATTTAATTCTGAAAGTTAGAAGTTATTACTGCTTAATATTCAATTATTCAAAATGCATGCAGTAGGAGAAAAGTTGCTCAGAAACAGAAAAGCATTAATATAAATTTAAAGTAAAAAAGGAAACGAAGGTACTCTCCGTTTCCTTTTTTTTATTTAAATAGAATATCAATAATTTTATTTCAGTCCGCGATTTTTTAACATCGGCTCCAATTCGGGATCATGACCGGTAAATTCACGGAATATCGTGCCGTAATCTTCTGTAGCGCCGCGTGAAAGTATCATCTTTCTGAACCGGTCGCCGTTCTCTCTTGTTAAACCGCCGTGATCAAGAAACCATTGGAAAGCATCGTCATCAAGCATCTCCGACCAAAGATAAGCATAATAACCCGCTGCATAACCGTTACCCCAGATATGCATGAAAATAACTGGAACGATAACGGGGCGGAACCTGAGGAATAAATAAATGATCTTTCTTAAGGCTTTTAGTTTCAAAACTATCAGCGTTTTGTTTGGGTGCGCTTGCAGGTAAGGTGTGCCATGCCATATCCAGATCGGCTGCTTCAAGCAATTCCGTAAAATCGTATCCCTGGTTGAACAGAGCGGCTTTTTTAATTTTGTTGACCAGCTCCTGCGGAATCGGTTTTCCCGTTTTATAATTTAATGCGTAATGCTCCAAAACTTTCGGATAAAGCGCCCAATGCTCGTTAAACTGCGATGGAAATTCGACGAAGTCGCGCGGAACACTGGTACCCGATAGACTGGGATATTCCTGCGATGCAAACATACCGTGCAGTGCATGCCCGAACTCATGGAACATAGTGGTCACGTCGTCGTAACTAAGCAGTGCCGGTTTTCCAGGAGCAGGCTTTGTAAAGTTGCATACATTGTAAACAACAGGTTTCGTTCCGAGCAGCTTCGACTGCAGCACCATGTTATCCATCCACGCGCCGCCGGATTTATTATCGCGCTTGTAATAATCAGCATAGAATAAGGCAAGCGGAGAGCCGTCTTTATCAAACACTTCGAACACGCGGACATCTTTCTGATAAACGGGAATATCATGAAGTTCCTTAAAAGTTAATCCGTATAATTCGTGAGCTTCGTAGAATATACCTTTTTCGAGAACGTTATTAAGAACGAAGTACGGCTTTACCTGCGAGTCATCGAGATTAAAACGTTTCTTACGCAGCTTTTCGGCGTAATAGCTCCAATCCCACGGTTCCAATTTGATGTTTTGGCCCGATTTATTTATAAAGTCCTGAATAGCGGCGGCTTCTTTTTGTTCATTTGCAACCGTCGCAGGTACAAGTCCCTTAAGAAATTTTTCAACAGCTTGAGGAGTTTTTGCCATTTGATTTTCGAGAGTCCAGGCCGCGTAGTTAATATAACCTAATAGTTTTGCCTTTTCCGCGCGGATCTTTGCTATGCTCTCAATATCGGCTCGTGTATCGTTTGCGTCGTTTCGTTCGCACCGGTTCCATGAATTTTCGAAAAGTTCTTTGCGGGTTTCTCTATCCTGCAGGGACTGCAGATCAGGCTGCTGTGTAGTATTCTGCAAAGCGATCAGCCATTTGCCAGATAAACCGCGAGACGAAGCGGCCTGTGCGTCGGCGTCAAGTTCACCTGAAGATAGCCCGGCTAGTTTTGATTTATCGCTAACGACTAACGCGCCTGCTTTTGTTCCTGCCAGCAATTTGTTAATAAACTTTGCGACCAGGGTTGCTTCTTCCTCATTCAGCTTTTTCAATTTTATTTTATCAGCCGGCGAAAGATTAGCGCCCGCGTGAACAAAGTGGTCGTAATAATATGAAACAAGCTTAAGTGATTCGTGATCAAGTTTCAGTTTATCGCGCTGTTGGTATATGCTTTTAACTCTTTCAAAAAGTTTGGGATTAAGGAAAATAGCATCGTTGTGAGCGGCAAGTTTGGGAGCTTCATCTTCCTGAATCTTTTGTAGCACCGGGTCGGTATTCGCACCGGCAACCGCATTAAAAACCAGTGAAACACGCGTAAGCAGCTGACCGCTTTTTTCAAGGGCTACCAGAGTATTCTCAAATGTAGGCGGTTCGGGATTATCGGCAATTTTTTTAATTTCTTCAAGCTGCTGTTTCATTCCCTCTTCAATAGCAGGTTTATAATCGCTGTCTTTTATTTTATCAAACGGCGGCGCCTGAAAAGGAAGTTTGCTCGGTGTAAAGAACGGATTCTGATTACCGGCAGCCTGATTCCGTCCCGTTTGCCCTGCGTTTGCTGCGACATTAATAGAAGTAACGGCAATAAATGCCGTAACGCAGAATACGAAAAATTTAAAGTTTCGAATCATGTTAGGTGTTCCTCAAATTGGTTTTACTAAAGGGCCTGTATGAGAAAATAACCTTCGGTGAAATGACTATGCGGATCACACGTGGTATTTTAGGGAAATGAACTTATAATTCCGATAATATAAGCGGAGTCACTGCCCCGAATTCATCAGACCAAATAATCTTGGACAGTAATATACTAATAATTTTATATTGAATAATAATACAAAATAGTAAGTATTATTTCTAAGCTCGAATTATTTGTTAAAAGTTAATGCGATATTGACCGGAAAAATGCATTTATTTCGTTTAATTAAACCGATTCTAAAATTACAAACCCGGATCTTAATTGCTTGTTCGGTATAATTTAAACTGTGATCCGCGCTACCGGATTAATATTTATATCCGGAGACAGCTCCTGATATGAAACTACGGCCAGCCGCGGGAATTTAGCATGAATAATACTCCGGAATTTTTTTCTAACTTCGAGAGCAGTAAGTACTATTCCGGTCTGAGCAGTACCGGATAATTTTTCAAATTCTTTAGCAACGGCATCTGTAAGTTTAAGAAGATCTTTCTCGCTTTTACGGTTTCCGTAAATATGCTTTACAAGTTCTTCGGTTTCCGGAGAGAGCAGAATAACGGAAACAGTATTGTTACCTTTGGAGAATTTATTAGTAATTACTCTTTTCATAGACATTCTGATGTAGTTTTCATAATCATCTATATCCAGGCTCCCGCTATCTTTTACTCCAAGAGCAGGACAAATGCCGTCTTTCTCCGGAGTAAATACAATAAACTTTCCGAAATCGATTCCTGTTGTGCCTCTGATAGATATTAAACTTTCAAATATTCTTTTTAAATCTCTGATCGAAACCTCTTCTTCAAGAAGGTTCCTCAGTATTAATTGTAATTTTTGCAAGCTGTATCGTCTTAAAATAAAATCTACTAAATCCGGAAAAGCTGTTTTTAATGATTCAATCATCTGCTGCATAACATAGACGGTAAGAAAATCCGACGCATTTTTGCGAATCACGGAAGATAATTGAAGTACCAGATATTCTCCCGGTCCCCACGTGCCGAAACCCGCATGTCTGCATCTGTCAATTTCATCCGTTTTATTCTGGATTATACAATTGATATTACTGTTTGCTGGATTAATTTTTTCTTTTCCTGTTATTTTAAGAACCTTCAGTTTATCTGCGGAACTGTTTACAAAAAATTCATCCGCTTGAAGTCCTTTATGCGAACCGGTATTTATTTCGTTTATCTCGAACCGGAATTCATCCGGATTCAGTTTATTATCGGTATCCAAAAGCACGTCGGGAAGAATTATTCCTAATTCATAAAAGAGCCCGTCCTTCATTAGCTTAAATGTTTCTTCAAGCGGATCCTTGTCCAATTTATTCTTAAAATTAAATTCATTATTTGTAAATACTTTTATCGCTATATTTTTACCGGTATTTTCCGGCAATGTTCTTAGATTTCCGGTTTCTTCTTTACTATTCAAATCGTCCGCCGAGCTGTTTAGCTCACTAAAATTATATTCCGAAAGCGGTATTTTTTCTTCTAATTCGATCTCACCCGAAAAATTATATTGAATTTCCGGTATAAGTTCACCGCCAGCTAAAACAGGTACGCCCGGAAATTCGAGTTCGATTAATTTCCGAAGATAACGCCTTATTGTGCGGTTATTTACTAATATCGCGCAATTTTTATTGTTCCCGAGTTTTTGCTTCACTAAGTTCAAAATATATTGACACCTTTCAGGCTCCATTGCAAGAACGGTAAATGAATTATTCTTATTTAATGATCTTATAATTTCCTCTTCAAAACGTTTTCCCGCAGTAAAGATTAGACTATTTTCATTATTGCCTGCCAATCCCGGTTTAATCTCCGGCAGAGAACGAAAATCTTCGGCAATATCCGAAGGATCAATAGTTTTTGAATAGCGTTCGTTGAAAATACCGATTAATAATTTCAATGATTTAATAGGTACTTCCTCGTCAGTCAGTTCCCTGCACGCGGCTGCAAACAATTCTAATTTTTCATGTGATTCCTTTAGATTTGCATAGTCGCCGTAATAATCTGTAATCAGCAAATTTATTGTATCCTGTAGGCCGGTAAACTCAGTTAAGTTTTTTATCATTACCTTTTCGAGATGTCTGATCGTCGGTTCCATTATCTCCCATAGTTTATAACCGGAGTTTTCCAAAAGCGGCCAGTTATTTTTTAAAATCCAGCAACCTTCGACTCCGAAAAGAGAATTTTTTATTTCTTCTCCTTTGATATTAAGTTTTACCAGGTCTTCCGCTTTTCCGGGATATAATTTTTTTTCGGCAGATATGTTACCGGATGATAACGGAATTTCCGATAAATATATTACATACGTTCCGTTAGGCAGGTCCGATTCGTTACCTCTGAATCTAATACCCGGAATTCTTATTCCGTAATTATTGAGTATGCGTTCTCTCATTTCGGATACGCACTTCGATAAAGAATCGGAAAGTGATCCCTCTTTAGCGCCGCTTATTAATGGTATTAAATCCGATGCGACTTCTACCTCAATAGGCGTAACTATATTCATTTTATTTAGTTCATTTTCGCCGAAAGCTTCAATAAATTTTTTAGTATTTTTTAATCTACTTATTTTAAGTTCAATCTCTTTTTTCATGCCGGGTTCAATTTCGATAACATTATTCAGAGATTCTACCGCTTTGTCAATAGCTTCGATTCTCCTTCCGGGTTCTCTCAGTTTTTCCCATGCCCCGGCCAGATTCATTCTGTATAAAATGCTCTTTGGATAGCATTCAATTGCGCTTTCATAACGCTTAATTGCATTTCTATAATCTCCGTTATCAAAATATCTGTTTCCGGTACGCTCGTTATAAGTATCCGCTATGGTGCGGCTGTAATTTTCGCTATTCTCGATTTTGATTGCTCTTTTTGCTTTAATAAGATTTTCGTAAAAGGAGAAAAAATCCTGATGCCACAGGAAAGTATTATAATGAATGGGGTCCTGTTCCAGCCAATTGTTTATTGAATGTCTTATAAATTCTTTATGTTTATCGCTTTCTTTTCTATACACTTCAACCGTCAAATAATCCGAATGAGTCTTCTCTCCTGTTTCGCCTTTATTTTTCTTCCCTGATATATTTTTTTTATTTTGCTCCAGCCGCCTATTTATTATCTTTAACGGAGAGTAAATAAAATTTAGGATATTCCCGTTGACAGGGCGTATCATAAAATAATCGTCCGTGTTTTTATCCGAGAGCTCATAAAAATCTTTTAAATCGCTTTTTACAATCTCAATATTTTCCGAAAGCGCGTAACCGTTGCGCCGGAATACCCTAAGGAATTCGGGATGCACAATACCACTGCCATTTAAAGCATCTGCGTCCGTCATTGCTATCTTTTTTATCCGGTCGCCGAACAAAAATTCGGAATCCTCATATTTTCCCTGCGGCAGTCTTCGCAGGACGTCCAGGATTATAAGATTAATTTTGAAGTCTTCCGGGTAATATATTTCAAGTAAATGTTTGCACATTTTGACCGACTTATACATTCCCTCTTTGCCGCAAACCGATAAAACATCGGCCCAGGCTTCCAGTGCCAGAATATCGTTCTCATCGAGTCTTTCCCAATCAATACGAAACTTGCGGTTCAATAGCTCGTCCACTCCTCTTCCCTTATAATTAATTTCCAGTCCTTCAAACAATGAGCTGAGCTTTGTATTTACCAGTATTCTTCCCAGAGCATCGGAAATTATTTCGTTTATATTTCTCTCAATTATATTCTTCTCCCCTAATTTCTTTAATTCATGATTTAATTTTTTTAATTCGTTTTGCTTGACCAACTCGCGGGAATTCTTATCGGTTATTCCGGAATATTCGTCCGGCTCATTTAGGATATTTTTAATTTTTTCATTTATAACGTCTATTTGATCAATTGAAGAACTTAATTCTTTAATTTTTTTTATCTTCGCCTGAATAAATAATCCAACGCCTTCCTGCCATGAAGGATAATTTACAACAACCTCTTCAAGCTTTTCCAAAGTCTTATCCATGTATCCGGGCTCAGTCTTAAAGTCGTATGCTTTGCTAAGGTTGTATTTTGCCACCGTATTCTCGGGATATTTTTTCAGAGCCGATTCATATGCTTCGATCGATTTTTCCAGATAAGTAAAATCGCCGTAACGCCAGAAATAATTCAGACACGCATTACCGTAATCGTTTAGTGCAAAACTATAAACTGCGTTTCTTATTCTCTCGTCGTATTTAACATTAATTTTTAACCTTCCGTCTATTTTGAGAATTGATAATTGCCGGTCCTCGTCATCTACCCGCCACTCTTTACTTAAAGTGCTTACCGAAACTTTATTACGGCCAGTCAGCATAATATTGTGGCTGTGCAGCAGGGTCATTAAATCGCCGGATATTTCCTCTTTATTGAGTTCGTTCTGATATTTAAGATCGATGAAACAGTTCTTGTTTTTATTTATGCAGTATTTCTCCACCTGATTTTTAAAATCGCAATAACATTTAAGTATATCCGGAGTTATATAATCGTAATACGAATTCTCGCCCTGGACAACGTTGGAGATTGCTGTTCCGATACCCGGATCCGACGAAATAGCCTGCATATATAAATCATAACCCTTATTGAGTCTGCCCTCGGCCGCAGCTACCCTTGCCAATCCGTAGTTTAATTGTCCGACAAATGTCTCCCTGACAAACGCTTTAATACCGATCCCTTCCTTAAATTTCCTTTCGGACTCCCTGTAATCTTTAATCAGCCAAAGTATATAACCTTGAGATGCAAGTGCGGCGACATTACCCGGATTTATTTCAAGGACCTCATCGTATTTGTTTATTACGCTTCTTGCTCTTTCTCTAACTATATCGTTTTCTCTTCTGAAAAGTCTTTCCGAAAAATAAGCTAAAAGATACTGGGCGATTTGAAAGTCCGGCGCATTTTCGGCGGCTTGTCTGAAAAGTCTGGTAGATTTATTCAGGTCCGGCTCTATAAGTCCAGCGCATAAAAGATAAAGTGCATGTCTTTCGCTTAGTCTCGGAGCAACCGCCTTAGCGCTGTTAAGAGCCTTTAAAGCCTCTCTCGCCGAATCAAGAAAACAATTTGTCAAGCCGTATACTATATACGCATTGAAAAGTATCTGCTTCTGTTTTTCAAATTGAGTTTTCGATGATACCAACCTAAGCATCTGCATTTTATGTCTGAACCATGAATCCCTGGGAAATGTAAGATGCGACATCAGCGAATAGAACCTGCTGTTTTGTTTGTAACTTTTTATCTTTCTGTTTTTACCTATCCTGTAATATAAATTCAGCAGAACTTTTATTTCTTCCGCCAGCCGAGCTTTTGATCCGAACAAAGGATTTTTCTTCCGCCCCGATAATGCGGAGATCTGCCTTCTGTATAAAAGACATTTGGAGTACCCGATTTGAACCATGGCCTGCATGCGGATAGATTTTACTTTAAATCGCCATACGACAGGTAAACTGGTAATCAAATGCGTTAACCATTGTGTCTTTGAAATCTTAAAGTATTCCATTGCCTGACGGTAAAGATCGATAGCCAAATCAAAAGCATCGACTGTGTTCGATCTGGCAAAATCTTCGGCTTCATAATATAAAGCTACCGACTGAAGATAGCCGGTGGGGAAAAGCTGAATTTTTTTATTTAAATCATTCCTTATCTGTTTGTATATCTCCGACGATACGCGCGAATAAACCTGTTCCAAAACGGTTTTATAATTCATTCTGATCAGCTTTGAGTTCTCTGTACTCTCCTTTTCGTCTTTACCGGAATCGCTATTGTCAGCCGAATTGCTTTGAACACGGCTTTCATTAGTATTCTCAAATGCACCCGCATTTTTATTTATCTGTATTTCTACTGGATTGGTAAGTATTGAGGGATTTCCGGGCGGGCCGATTCTGACTCTAGGTATTACCTGTACGAATTTTTGAAATTCACCCTCATAATATCGTTCCCTTACTGAATAATGACCGTCGATATGTATATGGGAAGGCGGTGTCGATACAGTGATTTCATCCGAACCGGAATTATTTGCGGAAAGATATTTTTCATCAAGCAAAGAAAATCTTCCGATTCTTTTGTTAATCATATCCATTAAATCTTGATTGAGCATATTATGAATATCATCATTGCAGGTAATGTCTTTATTCTCTTCCCTGTCTTCGGTCCGAACAAACCGGTCTATCCAGAATGTGTATTGAAAAGGATCTTCCGTTTCCTTGAACAATAGAGAAGTATAACGGTTGAGGTAATAAATAAGTATTCCCAGAATTATTAAATATATGCCCAGCACATCGTAGGCGATGCTATAATTAGCCGCAGGATTTATTCCCCCCGCAAATAAGTAATCTGCGTAAAGCAGAAAAAATTGAAATGCATTCCAAGTATAATCTGTTACTCGCGAAAAGTATACCTGCACGGCTTCGTTCTGGGAGGTTATTTCACTTATAACTTTTGCGATTCCGATTAATATTGTAACCGACGTTAAAATAAGTCCCCTGCGCCTGCGTTTAAGCAGGTTTCCCTCAATACCCTTTATCAGCTTCAACTGTTCAATGGAAGATAAAACATCTTTTATCATTTTAGTTCCGTTTAATTATTCAATCCGCCGCTGCAACAACATGTTCTTATAACTTCAAATCCGGACAGAAATTCAAAAATTATTCTTGAAACAAAGTCTGATAATATCTTTTATAAAGTGAATTTTGGGGGTCAATAGAATATTGAGAAGTCCGCTCTTCCCAAGCCGGCGATATTAACTTAAGTATATAAAAAAATAGTAGCAAGAATTTATTTTCACAATTTCGGGCGCTTACGGTTTCAGTAAAGCGGACCGGCGGATAAGTTTTATGTTTTTGATCCGCACAAATCGGACTTTCACCGGAGAAGTTCATCTAAATCAGCGATATCCGGACTCTGTTTTTTGTAAAAAATTACTATTTACATATCATTAAAAAGAATGATGATTTTATAGAAACTGCATATCGTACCCGGAACCTAATATTAATTTTACGTTATAAAACAGTAATAAACAGTAATAAACAATGGTATACTTGATTATTTAATAATATTAATTTACTTTATTATTAGAATTTTTGAAGAACCTTCAAGAAAGGAGTCTTCCGATGAAAGAAAAATTTAGCTTTACAAAACTTCTTCCCGGTCTGCATAATAAAGATGAATTTTTTGATGATATTTTCAGCGAGAAAAAAGTCTGGGGCCGTATCTGGCGCCTTACACTTCTTTTCATAGTATTGACGTTTATCTACGGTGCCGTAATGGGATGCTACAGCGGAATTCTGCAGGCCGTAACAGCGGGAATAAAAGTACCCGTTCTATTTCTTTTATCACTAATAATCTGTTACCCTGCTTTTTTTATTTTACAATTTATTCTCGGTTCGAAGATGCAGCTTGCACACATGACGGTAATTATACTTTCAGGTTTTGTTTTAACGAGTGCTGTTATGGTCTCCTTTGCACCGATTGTAGTACTGTTTGTTCTTACCGGGGGCAATTATTATTTTCTTCAATTGCTACATATAGCTGTTTTTGCGGTTGCCGGGGTCTTCGGAATGAAGACAATCCTGGATGCATTAAAATATTCTTGCGAACAAAAAAACGTCTACCCCAGAACCGGTGTGGAAGTTTTCAGGTTCTGGGTAGTGATACTTGCGTTTGTCGGAATTCAATTAGCATGGAACATGCAACCGTTCCTAGCCGAAAAGACGGAGGGTTATTCATTGTTTAAGAAATACAAGGGAAATTTTTACACTGCGGTGATTTATTCAATACAACAACTTACTGCTCCCGCCGGGAAGGAAGTCCGGCGCAGCGGTATTCCTAATCCTCAGTTTTACCGTGACACGACAAAGGCGGTGAAATAAAATGCCGGAAGAAATAATGACATTGGAAGAAGTTGCAGCATACCTTAAGGTAAAGCCGCAGACAATATATACATGGGCGCAGGAGAAGAAGATACCTGCGGCAAAGCTCGGAAAGGAATGGAGATTCAAGAGGTCTATAATTGATGCCTGGTTCAATCAGCATTTCGACGAGAAGTTCGACAGTATTGTGAACAAACCGGCGGAGACCGGGCAAAAAGATGAGAACAAATGAATCCTGATTTTATAGTTCTATACTGAACCTCTTGCTTTGTCTCAAAAATCCTTGAAATGATTTGCCGGAAGTTAGCCGGGAGATTTCTTATTTTAATCAGACTTTACTCATTAGTGTATTTTGAGAAATCAGCATAATTAATGCCTTATAAATTTCACACGGTTAAATTCAATAAAAAAATATTATTTCGGGATCACTAAAATGAAATATACAGGATGTTTAATCACGGTTTTCATTATAATGTTCGGCAGTTTTTCTTTCTGCCGTAATATACCCGGCAATAAGACGCAGGAAACTTATAATCAGATAAGTAAAATTCTAAATAATATTTCTGTTGATTCGCTTAAATCTTATGATAATATTCTGGCAGCATTCGGTACCAGGCAGACTATGTCCGATACCGTAAGCTCAACCAGAGGTATCGGGGCCGCACGAAGATGGATATTTTCAAAATTTAAATCCTTCGAAAAGTATAATCCGGATTTTAAAGTTTATAATGACAGATTTACAATTGAAAAAGCTAATCGCATTACCAAACCTACAGTTATGGTAAATGTATACGGAATGCTCCCCGGTAAAGAAGGACCGAACGGAAGATACATTATAATATCCGGCCATTACGATTCAAGATGTACCGAAGTTACGGATTACACTTCAGACGCGCCCGGCGCGGATGACGACGGCAGCGGCGTTTCCTTGGTAATCGAAGCTGCACGTGTTTTTACAGTAGCGCGTTTCCAACCGGAGGCCAATATTATCTTTATTTGCTTTGACGGTGAAGAACAGGGACTTTACGGCAGCAGACACTTCGCGGAAAATGCGCGTAAAAAAAATATGAACATAATTGCGGATTTAAATAATGACATTGTTGGCGCAATAAAAGGCGGCAACGGAATATCGGACAACAGCGAAGTAAGGTTATTTTCTGAATATTATGATTCGCTGCAATTCGGGAACAGAAAAATTAGCGCAGGATTTATAGGCTACGAAAACGACAGTCCTTCCAGAGAACTCGCAAGGTACATACACGATCGTACTAAAGATTTTCTGCCCTCATTCAACGTAAGATTAATATACCGCCAGGACAGATTCCTTCGCGGCGGAGATCATTCGTCGTTTAATAAATACGGCTACGCCGGCGTGCGGTTTACCGAACCCAACGAAGATTATCGTCATCAGCACCAGAATGTGAGGGTATCAACCGAAAATATAAACGGAAAAGAAACTAAGGTGAAGTACGGAGATCTTCCCGAATTTGTTAACGGAAAATATTTAGCAAAGGTCTGTAAGGTTAATACATTGACAGCTGCTTTGCTGTCGCTTTCTCCTCCCGCGCCGCAGCATGCAGAAATGCTTGTAGATCAATTGGAATACGGCACACGCTTTAAATGGGACAATTCTGGCAAAGATATTGAGGGATGGAAAATATATTACAGGAAAACATACGAACCGTTCTGGTCGGGTTTTATAAGGATTAACGGTTCCGCAGATCCGGTGATGCTTTATAATTTAAAAAGTTTATCAAAGGACAATTTTATATTCGGAATTTCCGCTTTCGGTACGAACGGTAGCGAGAGTGTTCCTGTAGCACCGCTGCCGGGCAGATAAATTTATATATTAATTGAGCAATTTGTTTAAATAATGCGTTTATAAATGTGGATTGCAACAAAGAAAAATTAAATATAAGTTATAGTCAAGTTTCATTTCTTTAATAAGAAGACTCCAGTACCGACGTTCCCGAATAATGATTTCCAGTCTTCGGCTTCTTACAAGGTGTTAATAATTTATTAAGACTTTACGGAGCAGGAGATGAACTGCCTTTATCTTGATGAAAAGGATTTATGTTTTAGGGGTGTTGCCGGTTATTTGAGAGAATTCCGAAATTTATATTATTCCCTTTTTTATATACTTACCAAGTTTAGCCTGAAAGATCAGTCCATTAAATTCTACGGAATTGCCGATTCATTTGTAATCATCTATTCTCAAAAAAGCAGGTTCATATTTTCGAGGAAATACAAATTATTTTCAAGGTGAAATATGAAAAATCAATTTTTACTAATGCTGTCTTTATTCTTTTATTTTGAATTTGGAACTGAGATAAAATCTCAAGGAGGCTGGATTTCGCAAGAACTTCAGTTGACAATGAAAGGAACGCACTTGGCAAGTACCGCTTCCGATTGTCTTATTCATACTAAAGCCGATTCAAGATATGTTTATATTTTCGATATCGGCAAAAAAAAATGGACTGAAGTCGATTTGGGAAGCCGGCAGAATATCAAAGCAGTTGATGCCGGAAATCATGTTGTCTTTGCTTATTCCGATTCACTTTTAATTGCATACAGTTCTTTAACTTCGACGAACTCGGTAACCGGCTATTCCGGAAACATAATTTCACCGCAGGGAACAAAAGCAGGCTCACGGGGATACGGCTGCGGAGATAAAGCCGTTTATGTATGGACGGATCAAAATATCCTTTACGTATTTGACGGTTTAACCGGGGAATGGAAATGGTTTGACTACGGTGAAACCGAAAATGCAACGGGTGCTTCGAACTTCTGGTGCGGCGATAATTATGTAGCAGGCATCTTTCACCGTTCTTATCCGGATAAGCATAAAAATGTAGTTTACAGTCTTGTTACCGGCACGTTTAATAAAACAGAAAACGGAGGAGTTTATTATAGCTCTTCAGGCGGCACTTCAATGACGGGAGGTTTTGTTTCAACTTACGGTGAATCAGCCGACATGGTTCTTTTAGCAGGTTATTCCGCATATACAAATCAATTCTATATTATTGAAGAATATAAACCTTATATATATTTATTCCTCGGAAACTGGGATGAGAACTGGATTAACCTTAAAAGAAGAAATGTTTACGGTTATAATATTATGCGCGGAGATGATCAAACAAGGGAAGTAACCATCAATACTTTTGATACTAAGAAAGCTTCATGGTTTACTCATTCGTTCTCGTTTCAGACAAATGAAATGGAAAGTCTTTCCACTCTAAGAGTCGGCGGAAATACCAGTATTTGTTCGATCTCCGGCAAAGACGGTTCGGTAACATTTTATATTTACTCCGGAGAAACAGGTAGTTATCATATAAGTCAACCGGGTATATATTTCAACCTGCAGTCCTATTATTTCAATACAGGGAATACATTTTCTTCTGCTCTTGACAGATGGAGTAACGCATGGTTTAAAAACACAAGAACCGGGTTTTCACAATTAATTACTTTTAACGAAGGTGAATTCGGTAATATTGCTTTTTCATCAGATTATATTTCATTTTGTCAATATGGATCATCACAGTCGGCTATGGATATCTGGTTTTACAATTCGATTACCGACAGGTCCTCTAAGATAAATATAAATAAAGATGTCTACCCGCATTTCAGCTTCAGTCCTTACTCTTATATTTTTATGCCCGCATCGCCGGAAAATACTGCCGTCTTTTACTCTGCAGTAAAGGACTCAATTATACCTTTCAGCACCTTGCTGGCGGATAATAATTCAACATACGGTACCGAGGGCATATTTTCCTGGCTTCAGAATTCTACGTCATGCTTAATATTTGATGCTGCGAATCTCCGGTTGCTTGAGCTCAATACAAAGCCCATTAACTACGGTATTTCCGATTCTCTTATTCTTTTCAGATCGGGGAATATTTATGATGTTTATGATGCATCAAACGGAATCCTCACTTCTTCATTTGATTTGGGCGGAATTGCAGGCTTGAATTATAATGGGGGAAATATACTTTTAATCGCCAATAATAATTATTCAAAGTATTATGTTTTTCAGAAAACAAAAACCGAGTGGACGGAACTTATTCCGGAAGGAAATCATGTATTTGAATATACAGGAAAAAATGTTGCTTTAGTTGCACGCAGTACAAAACTTTATGCTTTCGTACCGGAAGGATTTACTAAGATAAAGGATGAAAATATTATTCCGGTTTCGAACTTTCTTTTCCAGAACTATCCCAATCCGTTCAACGCGTCAACAATAATCAGCTGGCGATCTGCGGCCGCCGGCCGGCATACTCTGAAGATTTTTGATATACTTGGGAATGAAATTGCAACTCTTGTTGATGAATTTAGGCCGGCAGGAAATCATCGGGTTGATTTCAATTATTTCCCGTCATTATTCAGGGGTTTGGCCAGCGGTGTTTATTTTTATCAATTAAGAATCGGTAATTACATCCAGACAAAAAAGATGATTCTGATGAAGTGAAAGGCTTTTAGACAATAAGTAAGGTATAATTTTTTTTACCTTCGAAATAATTTAAGAATTAGGTTCAAAAATATTTTAATCCGTCTTAATTTGAATGAGCCGACATATAGTAATCATTAAAAATAAAGTTTTTTAAACGGCTGGATAATAAAATATATGTACTGCGCCAATTTTTAAAATAGTGCAAACTGTTATAATTAACGGTGAATTAATATTTTTAAGATAGCCTCTTCTATTTTATTGGATCAATATTATTTTATCGCCGGGTAAAATTTCATTTTGATTTTCGGGGGATACAACACCTTCGGCGTTTTCAATTTTCAAATTAGTAAATTCTGATTTTTCCAGCCTGCATTTTTTATATCCAAGACAGGTTAATGTATATGTTCCGTTATTTATACTGACTTTAAATGAAGGACGGCCTGAAAAAGTTATGCTTGATTTTTTTATTTTCAGATTATCTGCTGCCACCAGCAGAATCTCACTGCCGTTTATTTGCAGTACGTAACTTGCGTCGGTAATAATTTGGTTGACTTTTAATTTATTGTTTTCATGATTTTTTATCAGCAGAATATTTTTTACAAGCACCGAATCATTACTTCCGTCAAAATCCAGTCTTCCGCCGAAATCATTATAAGGAAATACCAAAGTAGTATAAGTATAATTTCCTTTATGCTTAGTTTGATATACGGCATTTCCTTTTCCGTGAAAGCTGCCGTTATAAATACGATGTGCAGAGTTATCCAGCTGGACTATATCAAGGCCGGAGCCGTTCCTGAAAGACGATCTCAAATAATTTCCTTTGATTTCTTCGGAATAATGTCCCTGCCAGACTTGCTGATAATTATGGTTTCCCTCCGAAAAAAAATTATCTCTTACAATCCAAAAGCCGCTGTTGAAGAAGTATACTTCACGATAATATTTTACGCCCAAACTGTCATAACCGTTATGAGTGCCGGAATAATAATCAAAATGATCATCGATAAGCCATTGAATTGTTTTGGGCTTCGGCAACACAAGCCATTTACCGAAACCGGTGCCCCCGCTGTTTGGCTGCCAATATCTTCCCTGGGGAATGCTGTCTACCAATGCTACGCTTTTTGTCCATGAGTTTTTGAAGAATGGATAATCCGGCAGAAAATATCTTACCTGGTAATTCGGGAGTATGGCATTGCCGTTTGCATAGGCGACCAGACCAAGCATGTCGCCGTGTTGATGATCGGGTTTTTCTTTTGAAAGTCCGGCAGATAAAATCATATACTCCGATTTACTTTTCCAGCCGTTGCGCATTACATAATATCCGGTTTTATCTAAAGAGACTGAATGAATTTCCGGCCGAGTACCTTTTTCTTTATAAATGATGCCGGTGTATTCCGGCTTAATGAGCCAGTATTTATCCGAAGTGATATCATCAGAAGAAAAATATCTGAACGATTTATCGTCAAATAAAATTGCGCCGAGGGTCATTACATTTTGAATATCGTTAAATTCGGACCACGGCTGATCGGTGTCATCCTGAAGAACCGGCAGCGTATTATCGGGCTGTGCAATTTTCACCATCGCCTCAAACATACTTTTTAGTTTTGTAACAAACTCCGGCGGCAGGATAATATGATTTATTTTTGCCAGCTGATAGACATAGAAATAATTATCGATGTCTCCTATATGGTAATGCACGGATCTTTCGAACTGAAATCCGTCGCTATTTATTTCCCTTTGAAGATGTAGCTGCATTTGAGCAAGCGACTGCTCCAGCCATTTGTCCGTTCCCTTAAATTCCGGGAGCATGACAGCTAGCTGGAAAAGCGAGCTGAGTCCTTTTGTCTGATGATTCCCATAACTGAATTTTTTTGTTCTTGCTTCAAGCTGCGCGCCGGTTTGAAGAAAAGTTTTAATAAGTAATACCTGATCGCGCCAGTTATATTTTTTACTAGCAAGAAATGCGTTATGCACGAACAGCCAATTGAACATTCGGTTTCCCGCTCTGTAGCTCTCGTAAACTCCGTTGCCGGCGTTATCATATTTTCCTTCTTCAAGAGCCCTATTTAAGGAAGCCACCTGCTTAACAAAATAATTAAGGTATGAGGTATCCTCGCCCGAATAGAAATATGCAAACGCCATATTCAAAGCTTTTTCCTGCCTGGACAGGTGCCTAAGCTCGTATGCAGTAACATTGTTTCCTTTTAAATCTTTGAAAGGCAGTTCCCATTGGACAGAGGCGGGGTACAAAGACATCTGTACCGCGGCAGCCTTCAGATTAGTGTTTTTTTCGGACGGGAATTTTTCGGCGTACTCATGCAGTCTTTTATCGAAATTTTTCCAGCTAAAGAAATATCTGCCGGAAAATTTCTCTTTAAAATATCCGGCTAATTCCTCAACTGCGGCGGAGACATTACCGCTTGCCGCAAGTTTCCTGATTTGAATAATTTCGGAATTAGCCGGTTTTAACAACGAAATCAAATCGGCATCGGATAAAATATTTTTTCCGGTTATACGGGATGTCTGTGAGTATCCCGTATTAAAAAATGAGATAATTAGAAATAAGACAAAGGATAAGAAACATTTCATTCAACCGCCCTTTATTTCTTTTCTGTAATAAGAGGATAGTCATCTGTTCTGAACGGAGCGGCAGGCAAATCCGCGGCATTGTATAAATTACAATCCGGATTCGAAGCCCATTCGAATCTTACGGCTGCCGGCACTTTAATTTTATCTGACCAGACCAGTACGCTGTTGTTATCTATCTCAGCATTTGCCCAATAGAATTTTTTATTCTTACCGCAGACTGCAAAACCGACCGGAGGTTTCCCGTCGCCGGTTTTTAACCCTTCGGAATGTTTAAAGTATATCCTTATTTTATTACCTTCTATCTTATAATTATCGAACATAGGGCCCGAGTATTCGACATTTGATCCGTAGTTTTTATTTAAGGCTATCAGCGCAAGTCTGCGTCCCACTTCCTCTTTGTTTTTATAATGTACATTTACCGCGTCGCCTATATCGATGGTAACCGCCATTCCGGTATTTTTCAATTCCAAAGCAAGGCTCTGCGCTTCTCTCAGTTCCGCCCAGCTTGATCCCGAAGGCTTGTCTTCCTTTTCTTTATAATTCGCAATCTGTACAAAATAAAATGGAAGCGAATCATCATTCCAGCAGTATCTCCAGCTCTTGATCATTTCAGGGAATAGGCTTCTGTATTGAAAAGCCCTTTCTGCATTGCTTTCGCCCTGGTACCATAAAATTCCTCTTACGCCGAACGGAATCACAGGTGAAACCATACCGTTAAATAATACTGTCGGCAGCCTGTCAAGTCTTACTATTTTTGGTGCCTGGTTGCCTTCTTTATTAATATCGACGGTGGGTTTATATTTCCAGTCGCCGCTTAAAAATATTTTCTCACCTTTTTCATTCTGAAGATATATGTCGTTGGGATTTCCCCATATTCCGCCAATGCCGTAATTATCCAGAATCCTAACTGTTATCTCGCAATTATTTTTATCGACCAGGTTTCCGGGCACATTATATACAGAGAGCAGATCGCGCTTTTTTTGTTCTCCGATCTTTACTCCGTTAAAGTAAGTAATGTCGTAGTCCTGTATCGGTCCGAGAGAAAGGACAAGATCATGGTTCAGCCAGCCGTCGGGCAGAGAAATATCTTTTTTAAACCAGACAACTCCGTCATAGCCGGGCAGGCCTTCGTTTTCCCAAACCGACGGTATCTTCATACTATCCCAATCCGATATATCGATTATTTTATACCACGGTGTTGAATCGGTATATCCCTGGTCTTTCTCCCGTATTTCTCCCAGCCAATTTAAATAATCATGCTTGTATGCCCTATACATTGAATCGAATGCGGCTTTACTTGAATTGGAGACAAAATTTATCCTTCTTTTTAAATAAGAATAATCCTTCAAAGTAGATTTCTTCATCCAGCTTTCTATAGGAGTTCCGCCTTTTGTTACATCAATTAGGCCGATCGGTACTCTTAACTTTTTATAAAGCTCGCGGCCGAAGAAATAAGCAACGGCTGAAAACTTGTCTATGTTTTCGGGGGAACAAATTTTCCAACCCGGATTTTTAACTTCTTTTTCAGGCTCGGTTGCAAGCGTTGGCGGAATAAAAAGCAGTCTTATTGAATCATAAGCGGCTTCCTTAATTTCATTTTTATAATTTTTAACTCTTCCCCAATCGCCGACCGGCATTTCCATGTTTGACTGGCCTGAACAAAACCATACTTCGCCGATCATTACATTTTTCAATTTAATTGTATCAGTTGAAATAATTTTTAACGTATAAGGTCCGCCGTAACCCTCCGGCTTCAGATCTGTTTTCCACGTTCCGTCCGGCTTTACCGCAGTACCAACAGTCTGGTCATGAATATTTATGCTGATGCTTGTACCGGGCTCACCCGTTCCCCAGACGGGTATTTCAATTCCTTTTTGCAGAACCATATTATCCGTAAAGATAGACGAGACTTTTACCTGGCCGAAAATGAATTGAGATAATGCTATTGCAAAGATTGCGGGCAGATAAACATGTTTAATGAATTTCATAGTTAAGCCAAAAATTTTAATCTTATAAAAACCAACTCAAAGAAATTTACTTTTTTAATTCAACTCGTTTTATAGTACCTCCGAAAACGAATAAAGCAATTAATCCTAGCGGAACCAGAAGCGCACCCATCATGAAAAACGGCACATAACTGGTTTTGGTAAGGATGGGCACCAGCCAAATGGTGATTAGAACACCGACAACGGCGCTTGTTCCGCCCAAGCCTGAGAGTGAGCCGACGGATTTCCCTGTAAAGAAGTCGCTGGGTAAAGTCTGGATATTATTTATCGTAAATTGGAATCCGAATAATATTACCGCAATTAAAAGCACGGCAGACAGCGGTGTGCTGGCAAATGCAGTGAAAATAAGAGAAGGAAACATTACGACGCATCCGAATACAATTGTCGATTTCCTTGCTTTGTTCACCGACCATCCTTTAGTTATCATATAACCCGAAGCCCATCCCCCGATGAGACTTCCCGCAGCCGCGCCTACATACGGCACCCAGGCAAAAAGTCCTATCTCTTTTATATCAAAACCGAATCTGTCCGCGAGGTAAATCGGAAGCCAGCTTACGAACAGCCACCAGATGGGATCGATAAAAAATCTTGAAGCTATGACAGCCCAGCTTTGTTTATATGTTAGCAGTTCTCCCCAGCTCGGAACTCTTTCTTTCGTTCCCGTCAGATCTTCTTCTGTCTTCTGACCTTTGATAATGTAATCCAGTTCTTCCTTGCTTAAGCCGGGATGGTCCGCGGGCAGTGCCTTATTAACTATCAACCAAGGAACTATCCACAGAATTCCCAGCGCTCCTATTACAACAAAGGTTAATTTCCATCCGATTGCCAGATAAAGTATTGCTATTAACGGCGGAGAAATAACCGCACCTATTGCCGCCCCGGCATTGAATATTCCCTGCCCAAGAGCTCTTTCCTTAATCGGAAACCATTCCGCAATTGCTTTAGTTGCACCGGGCCAATTTCCTGCTTCTCCAAATCCAAGTGCGGCTCTGAAAAATCCAAAACTGCCTAATCCTTGAGCAACTCCGTGCAATGCTTCGGATATAGACCAGATAATTATCGATATAACAAAGCCGACCCTGGTACCGACCCAATCATATAACTTGCCGGATAAACTCTGGCTGATTCCGTAAGCAACCATAAAAAAAGAAATGATAGCGGCATACTCTTCTTTTGTTAGTCCAAGATCTCTGGATATACCAGGCCACATTACGGCAAGTGAACTGCGGTCTATATAATTTATTATCGTAGCTATTCCCACTAAAGTAATTATCCACCAGCGTAATCCTTTTACTTTTTTCATTTATATCTCCTACTTGGATTTTTCCTTAAAGTACAATATTTATCTGCGGCAGTTCGTCATGATAGAAAATCTTCCCGCATAGGACTGAATACATCGATTAAAACGCCTTCCTCCAGGTTAACTGCTCCGTGTTCGACTTCAGGCGGGATGTAGTAACAATCGCCAGCTTTTAATATTTTTTTCCGGCCGCCGATTTGGACTTCAAACACCCCGCTTTCAACATAAGTTACCTGGCTGTGGGGATGCTTATGAACATATCCTATTCCTCCCTTTTAAAGAACACTTTTACCATCATAATCTTTTCGTCGTATCCGAGAATTTTTCTACTTACGGTATCGTCTACTTTTTCCCATTCGATCTCATTATCTACTAGATATACTTTCTGCTCTTCCATTCTCTCTCCTTTCGTCTGTTTTAATTTTTAGAATAAGAAACCGGTCCCGTCCATTCAAACATTTGCCCTTCCGCAGTAATACTGTGTTTGGCATTTTCCGACGCAGTTTTATTTGCAACCATTATCAGCCACCGGTTGCCGTTTACCAAATTGATTCGTACAACAGTTCCTTCGTCATTTGATGCGACTATTTTTAACGACTGAACCTGGCTGAAAGATTTTACCGAATATTCCGAAGTCGCATTAAATTCGCCGTGAGGTTCTATCACCGAGGCAAATACGTCATCCTTACCTTTAATTCTGAACATAATTCCCGGATCGTTTCTAAGATTATAATTCGGGTCATTCGCCCCGATCATTGTAAGATCTACATCCATGTGTGATTTCGCAGTGGTGGAAATAGTATAGTACCGGTCTCCGTTCAGCCATGTAATTGCAGCCGTACTGTCGCTACTTCCTTCGGCTGTTTTCCACAAATACTGGTAGCCGTTTTTCTTACCGAGCGGTTTTAGATCCTTGTCAAAAGACTTATAATTAAATGAAGTGTTTATCAGATGACCTTTGTAATAAAACGGAAGATCATACCGGTGTTCCGCATTAGAGGAAACTCTAAATATATCGATAAGTGAAGGTTTTGATTTAGAATTTGAAGGATCTTTTACCATTAGAATCGTTCGGTGCATAATTACGCCAGGGTAAGCCGTAGAATCTACTGCGCTTGTTACCTGAAAATCGGGATTCGAATCTGAGAAATAAAAAGCATCCGAATGATTTTTTTCGGCTACTGAAAATTTTCCGTTATAATCGGATTTCTCGTCAACTACTATGGTATTGTGCGCAACTGTTTGTTTTGCATATGTCTTGTTTTCAAGAAGATATCTCCCGCCGTCTTTTTGCACTACATTCAGAAATCTTGCGGAACCGTAATCTTGAAGTATTTCTCTGTCCTGATCATAGAACAACATTGAGAGTTTGTCATAGTGCCCGTGCGAATGCCCGAAAGAAGTATATTTAAACACCATACATTCTTCGTCAGCCGGCGGCCCCGATCGCAGAATGCTGATTCCGCCTTCCTTGCCGTCCGGACCGTCCGAGTACTCAACGCTTTTCCAATCGAACGGTTCGATATCTTTCGCAGCGTCAAAATCCTTTGCTACCATTAAGCCGGCGCCGTTCAGCATAACTTCTTTTTGAGCCTTTACGATACTGAGCAAATTTTTATCGGCACCGTACTGGCTGTAAGTAATATCCAGCGCAAAAACCACTTCAACGGACCGGAAAGTTTTTTCCTTCAAAGCATCGTTAACCGGAATGAAGGCCCCGGTAGTATAGGTTAACTGCATAGCGGAATAAAAAGCTTTCTTCAGTATCCGGTCTCTGAACTTAAATATTTTCAAATCTGGTTTGTTGTTATTAATCGCTTCGGCAAATAGAAAAAAAGGCATAAGAGCATAACGTGCATAATAAGGTCCCTCCGTATAGTAACCGTCCGGAGAGAACAGTTTTCTGAGCTGTATAATATAGCCGGCTTTTCCGTTCTCTTGCGAACCGTACAGAGCTTTATTAATAAGGGTCGAATCATGAAGTACAAAACCGGTCATTCCCACCGCGGCATCCATCCAGGTTCCGTGGTTATGAATAAGATCGAACTGATCGGTATCCTTATAAATAAATATATTGCACATAGGCCGGAAAATGTTCTTTTCAAAATTCTCACGTTCAGCAGGCGAAAGCCAGTCATATATACAGTCGTATGCCTGAATTGTATAAAACAGCCACACGGTTTCATTCAGGCTTTGCCAGAACAATTTACCGGCTTCTCCGGGCTTAGCATAAGGATGCATGGGTAAGGAAGGATACATCTCGGCATATTTGTCCAGCATATTCTTTATGAACTCTGCATATTTAACTTCTCCTGTAACCGAATACATGATACCGGCTAAATACATCTCGTTATAATTTTTTTTATGTTTTTCATGAGTATATCCGCCGCCCGGATCTTTGGGTACGGGAACAACAATAGGTTCTTTTAATGCTTTATCGATTTCTTTCTTAGCCTTGTTAAATACCTTGTCGAACAAAGGTACTTTGCCGAGGTTTTCTTTGATAAGTTTAACATCATTTTTTGTCAGAACCAGATTAGGATGTATATCCTGAGAAAATATACTTGCAGTAAAAAATAATGACAATACAATTACGAACCGACAAAATCTTTTCATTGGTTTTCTCTCAATATTAAATGAAATATGTTCCGCCGTTAATTTCAATAGAAGCACCGGTAATAAAAGAGGATTTATCCGAAGCTAAATAAACAACCAGGTCGGCAACCTCCGCCGCATTACCTTCTCTTTTTAACGGAGTACCGGATGCAACTTTTTGTCTTACTTCCGGTTTCGTGAAAGTATCATGAAAAGTAGTTGCGATCATTCCCGGTGATACCGCATTAACGCGGATGTTTTTCGGTCCGAGTTCTTTTGCCATTGATCTTGTAAAAGTTAAAACCGTTCCTTTTGCGGAAGCGTAGGCCGCGGCTCCCGGTCCGCCGCCGTCTCTGGCAGCCTGGGAAGCAAAATTTATAATAGAACCGCCATCGGTCATATAAGGAACCGACGCTTTCGTCATTAAGAAAACCGTTTTAGCATTCAGGCTCATTACAAAATCCCAGAACTCAGCATCCATTTCGGAAAGCTGTTTTCTGGCGACGAGGCCGCCAACTACGTTTACTAAAATATCTATTTTGCCGCCGAAAGAATCCGTTGTTTTTTTTATAAGAGCATCAATATCTTCCTGCTTTGTCATATCACCGTAAATACTGACGGCTTTACCGCCGTTTTTAGTTATATCGTTTAAAGTTTCTTCGGCCTTTTCGGGCGCATCAAAATAATTAAAGCATACCGAAGCGCCTTGAGCAGCCAGCTTCTTTGAAATTTGTCCGCCGATGTCTCTTGCACCGCCGGTAACAACTGCTACTTTACCTTTTAAATCAGACATTTTTTCTCCTTCATATTTAAATTATATAAACTCTTTCCTTTGCCGGGGGCAGATGAAAGGTATTATTATTTTATAAAAATCATTTTCTTTATAATGCTGCCGTTATTAACCGTCAGCCTGTAAAAATAAATTCCGCTCGCTAATTTTTGAGTTTGATTTGCTCCTAATACAACCGAGTACTTACCCTTGTTTTGATATTTATCTACCAATGTCAAGACATCCTGTCCAAGGGAATCATAAATAATTAATGATACTAAACCTGCTTTCGGTATTTCATATTCAATACTGGTTGAAGGATTAAAAGGATTCGGATAGTTCTGCATTAATTTAAAATTTTCGATTTCGGGATTTTGTCCCGATTTATTAACGTTTACAGGATGCCCGAATCTTTCATCCAATTGCGCAAGATACAGAGAAGGGGGATTAAGGCCGGTTTTATTCGTTCCTTCTATATATCCCTGAGGCTCGTCGAACGGAGCAGGGGGTTTTACGCCTGTAACATGTTTTGCGAAACATCCAATTGCGTAATTCTGCGCAGTAGGAGGTTTTTGAACTATCAAGTCTCCGTTATTTTCGTTGCAGTTCCAGGCAACGGAATTAGCTGCAGCCCATCCGTGACTGGTACCCGAATAACCTCTGTTGTAAAGTCCGAGAAGTCTTGGATTATAACCTGAGCGCGGTCCGTCTAGTTCGGTTATATTATCGTAAAGAAGTCCCATGCTCCATCTTCGGTGACCTTCGCTGCCGGCATAAGCTCCCTGCGATGTGCAGTCGAGAAATACATCACCGGAAGTCCAGCTGCTGCCGTTTGACATATAACTGTGTCTTCCGTTGGTAGCACGGCATTTATAAACCAATATCTGCTGCGATGCGGTATAGAGCTGATAATTATATCTCCTTTCCCCGGTTATTATACTTACCGGATCGAGAGCACTGCAGTATTCAATCGTAATCCGGTTAGCCGTACTTGTTCTTATTCCCGACTGGCCGAAATGCAGTGTCGTAACATTTTTTACCCACGAATCTTCGATTTGAAAAAAATCGATTGCCTGCCATGCATGATTTTCATCCGTACCGCCTGCGGTTTCTATATCAACTCTTAAATTTTCAATTCCTATTTGCGTTTTTATCCCCTTCCTTGCATACGTGTACAGATATGACTGAGACAAACTTCGGATCAAAGTATTGAACAAGGGAACATCGATATAAACTGTATCGCCGTTTATTTTGGTTATATTCCTGTTGAACACAAGCGGCTGGCTTCCGACCGTCCAGGGTAGGTCAACCCCCGGCTCGGCACCCGGTTCATCGGAATGTGTACCGCCGTAGTTAATTGCCCGGAGCCATGCATCGGTACAAGGATGATTTATAATTATGTTATCACCCGCTTTGAAATTCTGCGGATCTGCAACTCTGAAATAATTTGTACCGATTAAAACTGTGTCGCTTATAATATCAGATTTAGTTCCGCTTACCTGGTCACTCCATTTACTGTCGCTTCCGCCGCCGGCAATAATAATACTTCTTTGATGTGGAGAATCCCCTTTTCCGTAAATGACAGTATTTGAATCGGGATTACTGCCTTCACCTTCGCCTCTTAAAATAATTCCGTCATAATTTAAATAGATGGACCCGTCCACTTCATACATTCCCGCTTTCAGAAGCAACGTTCCCCGAATCCCGATTAAATCTTTGGAAACATACAAACCTATGGAATCGATTGCGGCCTGTAAATGAGCGGTATTATCGCCGGCAACGGCTGAAATAGTTTTTACTACGGGTATATCGGGTATATTAACTCCTCCGCCTTCATACCCAGCATTGCTGAAATCGGGTATAACGTTCATGCTGCCGTCTCTTACATAAACAAGCTTGCCGCTGCCGTCGTAATGAACAATTTGCGACTGCCAGGTGCTTTGCGAAAATATTTTCGGACAGGATATCGATTGAAATACCGCGAAGGATAATACAATATATAGAGACCTGTATTTCATTTTAGCAACATCATTTTCTTAACAAGGAATTTTTTATTTACCTGCAGTTTATAAAAATAAACACCGCTCGGCAGACTGATGCCGCCGGTTTCCGCGTTGAATTTTAAACTATATGTGCCGGCCGGTTTATACTGACCGTCAAGCAAAACTCTTACTGTCTTGCCGAGTTCGTTAAAGACTGTTAGCTTCACATTACCGGCTTCGGCCAGCATGAACTTTATTGTGGTAGAAGGATTAAACGGATTCGGGAAATTATTTTCGAGTACATATCCGTCAGGCGTTATTTGAGATGATATGCCGGCCGCTTCCACCCGTGCGGAATCTTCATATGCAAAAGGACCTACGGTATTTGAGTCCATCGGAAATCTTAACGAGCTTATTTCGAAATATTCATCGGCTCCTATATCCGGCTGCCGGTCTCTCGTTTGCCCGTCCATATCTTCTTTAACAAACGGAAAGATCGATGGTGCAGAGTTGATAGCGGGACTGCCGGCGGACAGTTTCCACAATCCGTTATCTCCGTTGAGCTTCCATGAACCTTTTTCGTAACTTAGTTCAGGATCAATCACCTTTGCCTGTTGTTCCGTTAAAGAAGTACCGGTTACCGCGCTGCCGGCAGGATATATAATATTTCCAGACCAAGTCATATTAACAGGCTGTGTCATAATGTCTACGAGTTTGTTTACATTGCCGGTTACCAGGTTGTTCGCTATCAAAACATTTGAAGGAGGCTTAGTGTACGATCCGTTGTTGGTAAAACCGATTTCTATGTTGTGTAGATTATTTACGAAAGTATTGTGTACAATTTCTGCGTTGACTATTCTATTATGATTGGTAAGGTTTGATCCTCCGTCATAGTCGCCGTTTGTCAGAGAAATAGCCGCATCCCAATGTGTGCCGGTTAATCCTTCAAAATAATTATTAAATATAATATGGTCATTGCCGTACATCCTTATTCCGCCGGTGCTGTCGCGTCCGTCTCCGAGAAAGAAATTACCTTCGGCTACCGAACCGTTTCCGGACCGAAAACTCAGTGATCCCTGCGATCGATAAAACGTGTTATACCTTACCGTATCCCTGCAAGATTTTACAGATACTATTTCGGGATCGCCGTCGCATTCTTCGAAAAGATTGTATTCTATAACTTCAAAGCCGTCGGACATTGATAGTGTACTGACTCCCACCCTGATGGATTCCATTTCGTTAACCGCGCGCGGACCGATTCGTCTGAAGTAATTATGATCTATCCTGTCGTACTGCGATATCTGGTAAACCGGATCTTCCTGCCCGTCTATAGTTATAAAATTTCCGAGCTGATGCTTGTCTTCAAAAAGATTGTGATCTATTCTGTTGTACTGACTCGGTGCATTAGCATCGTTATAAATACCGCCGATATAAATCCACTTGCTTGAAGTGGTTTCATTCAAATGAAAAATGTTCCGTGTTATCCTGATATGATTGCATGCTTCAAGTTTAACGGCAGTGCTGACGGAACCCGTGAAATTAAAACCCTGCAGCGTTACATATGAACAAAGTTTCAAATCAAAATAAGTACTGCCCGATAATTCCGCTTTGCCTATATTTCTAGCCGTGATAATTAAGGGCTGCGATTGGGTGGCTTTGCACGCAACGGTTAGCCCGCCCGGATTATAAGTTCCGTTTTCAACAACAATAATATTGCCTGGTGCCGCACTTTTAATTGCGTTCTTTAAATCTGTTGAGCTGCTTACAAAAAGTGAATCTGCCGTTAAATTTTTGGCCGTGCTTTTATTCGGAAGGCATATAAATAATACGGCAATATATAACCGCAGTATTTTTGTATAATTAAAATTCTTATTTGCGTAATAGATAATACTTATCACTTTAAAAATATCATCTTCCTTGTTATTACAGTTTTATTTGTTCTGAGCCTGTAAAAATAGATTCCGGATGCCAGGTTCTCAGGCTTCCATCTTATACTGTAATTGCCCTTTTCTCTTTCGCCGTTGAATAATGTTTCGACCAAAGATCCTTTTAGATCAAATATCCGTAGACTGATAAAACTTCTTTGAGGCAGACTGAATTCTATTTTAGTAGAAGGATTAAACGGATTAGGATAATTCTGTCTTAACGAAAAGCTTCTAATTTCATTACCTATCCCCCTGCTACCGGATTTTATTCCCGTGATAATTATATTCCAGTCGGGTCCGGCATCTTCCGGTCCGGCCGGGGTATGAGTTATAGTTGAGTCCGAATATTCATCGCTGCCGATGTCTTTTAAACTGCCTCTTGTCTGACCGTCAAAATCAGTTGTTATTTCCGGGAAGCTGCCCAAGGCAGAATCTACGGCAGGGCTGTCTTTTGTTAACTTCCAGAGGCTGTCTACCGAAGTATTTAATTTGGGATCAATCAATTTAATTCCGTTAGGTTCAGCAATGCCGAGAGAAGCTCCGTAAAAAATATTTCCCTCCCACGTAAGGCTATCGGGTGTATCTTCATAAGTGATCATCGGCGAGTATTTTGTTTCCACTAAATTATTTGCGACAATACAATTTATCGGCGGCATTGACTGCTGAGAGCTGCTGCCAGCACCGAATGTAAAACTTCTTTTGTTGTTTATAAGCGTGTTAAAAGCTACCACAGCATACTTCACCTGAAAATAACCGTTAAGAGGCGAGTCAGGTATGCCGTTTACCAAACTTATTGCCGATCTGAATCCGTCGCCGGATAATTCCGTTAAATAATTATTATATACTTTATGGTTTTCCCCGATTATTCTTATGCCGCCGGTATTGGATTTATACCCGCCGAAAAAATAATTTCCTTCGACGGTACAATAATTTCCGTGGCGTAATGTTAAAGTACCCGCGCATTTGTAAAAGGTATTATATCTGTAAGTATTATGACATGACTTATTTGATATGATCTCAATTTCGCCGTCGCATTTATCGAAGTAATTATATTCTACGGTCGTATACGAATCATACATCGACCAGTCGGAAGTTCCTACCCTGATCGTCTCTGCGCCGTTTACTCCCAGCACCGGCCTCGGACCAAAATAATTATGGTCTATTTCATGGTAGTTCGGATGATTTGTCAGCCAGACTACGAGTGTAGTTCCAGAATTGGTTTTACCGGCAAGGTAGCAATGATCTACTCTGTTATGACTTCCGTACAGAGAAATCCACTTGTAATCTACCGTATTGTCCTGAGGATTATAATCGACAATTGCACTGTTGGTAAGCCTGCAGTAATTTGCTTCATTGGAACCGTTCCTGAATTCCACTACAGCTCCGCTGCTGCTGTAACCGTCCTTAAAGTAAACACCGCCGACTGTTAAATAAGATCCTGAAATGCGCAGAGTTGACGTACCGGTTAAAATAACTTCGCCCGGTGTTTCCGCTAAAAGATAAATTGGCTTGTCCCGTGTGCCGCTGCACGAAAATACGATTTTTTGATTTGTCCAAATTCCGTTCTGCATAAGCAGCGTATCGCCGGCCTGAGCTTTGGAGGAGTTTAAAGAAATATCGCCGGAATTTTTTACAATAAATGTGGTTGCGAAGATTTTAGTTGCTGTGATCGAAAAAAAAATTATCGCAGGTAAAACGGTATATAAAATTCGTTGTCTCAATATATTGATTTTATAATTCAGAATGTTTAATGATTATGTGAAATGAACTGCCGGGTATCTTAAAATACCCGGCAAATAACTCAGATCTAATGTATCACTTTAACAGCATCATCTTTCTTGTCTGCGAAAATCCGTTAACGGTAATTGTATAGAAATAAACACCGCTGCTGAGATTTAAAGCATTAAAATTAACGTGGTAGCTGCCCGAAGCCATTTCTCCGTCTGCCAAAGTTGAAACTACTTTCCCCAGTACATTGTAGACAACTAATTTAACAAAACCGGATTTGGCTATGCTGAAATTAATTTCCGTTGAAGGGTTAAAGGGATTCGGATAATTCTGGGAAAGATTATATGAAGAAGGCGAAGAATTATTAATTGCTTTAACAGCGGAAAGTGTTCCCAAATTATTAGTAGTTGTTCCGGCTTTTCTAGCAAGGGAAACAAACATGCTATTACCGCTGGCTAAAGATATCGTAGCAAGAGAGTCGCTTACTATAGTATCGGGCAAGGCAGTAGTGTAGTCAGTAGGTCCCGCATCTACCCAAGTCACAAGAGTATCGGTTGAATATGCGACTCTTAAGTCCGTATTGCCGGCAGCGACGCCGTCATCTTCTTTGTAAGTTGGACTGAAGCGGTAAATTCCCATGGCTGCGGCACCGCTGCTTCCGGAGTTATATCCGACTTCATAATAGCGCAATGCGGATACTTTGTCTATATCACCGCTGAACTTGCTGGTTCCCGGATCCGCATTTTCATTATGCAGACTGACCCATACATAATGTCCGGTTGAATTTGCAGGACCGATAAATGAAATTTTTATAGGTCTGAAAGTTGCGGAGTCTCCGACCGGAAATTCATCTGTAATATCTCCGCCGCCGTTGGTAATGCCGTGACCTAATTGACCTACTACATAGCTGGAGTCGGATGCTCCCATAATTGCACCGCTGCTGGTCCGCAGTGTTATCCAGAAATTGGAACCGGTTTCAATAATACCGGAAGTCAATATTAATGTATCTGCCGAATTGGAAGTATTATTGTTCATGAACAAATTTCCGGATCCCAATATTACTTTGGCGCCTTCTGTTTTTTTGATTTCAACCGAATTGAATTCCTCTGTGCTTGAACTGTAGTTGGTAAGCGACAGATTAATTGTACTGTTGGTATTACCGGTAAACAAAACCTTGCCCACGGAAACATTCTTGCTGGAACCGTATCGCATATCAAAAACTCCGCCTTCATTAACGGTAAGGTCACCGTACAAAGTAATGTATTGAACCTGGGGCCCGGTTGGAGCTGTTTCCGCGGTACGGAATCTTCCTTCAACTGTTACATTACCGTGCACCGTCAAAGCGTTATCGCTTGTATTTCCGTCAAAATATAATTTACCTATAACAGTAAGATTATTGCACTCGGCATTACCGGTATTTATCGTAACGGAATTACTCGTATCAATAATAACATCGTCTCCGGCTCCCGGAACTCCGTTATCCCATGTAGCGGCATCGCTCCAATTACCGCTTGCAACGGATGTTATGGTAGCCGCATTGGCCGCAAAGACAAGAAATGCCGCCATTAAAACGGACAATAGTATTATTTTTTTCATACATCACCTCTCTAATTTGTTTCGAACAAAAAACACAGGAATGAGCAGATGCAAAATTCCTGCCTTACAATGAATTCATATTTGTTATTTTATAATGTGCCTTTAATTATAAACTGTATGTATATCCCAGAATCAAATTGGTCAGTGACTGATATTTATAGTTTGTATTGCTAAGATATTGATCATAATACTTTAGAATGCTTATTTCATATCCGGCATCCAGGTGTCCTCCAAATATATTAAAGCTGATGCCTGCCGTATAATTTTGTGAAGACGGACCTCTGTCCGTTAAAGCAGCACCGTCCGGTACGAAAGGCACCGAAACGCTGCTGTATCCGGCCATGAGAGAAATTAATTTAGAAGCTTTAAATTCCACGCCGAACCTCAGCGAGCTTTGGTTAACCCACTGTCTGAATGTTGTATCGTTGCTAGCCAGGCTAAAGTCGGCTTTACTGAACGGTGCCATTTCATAGTCAATCGCAAAAGTAAATCTGTTGCTGGGCATGAACTGGACACCTACTGTAAACACTCCGGGATATTTCAAATTTATCCGTACCATTAGCATGCCCGGAGGTAGTTCGGAGTGTATCGGTATTTGCGGTAGTATAATCCCATTTTCTTTCAAGAGTATAAGGAAGGTCTACATTTATACCTAAATTAAATCTGTTTAATTTTAATATTGCACCGACAGAATAATTAACTCCGCTGTATTTGGAAGTACCTGTGGTCGAATTATTATCTAAAACATACCAGAACTGAAATCTGTTTTGATTAGCAAGGTGAAATTCACCGACCCTGTTCAGATAAAGCTGATCATCCGTTTGCCCCCAGATAACTTTGGCCTTAACCGCAACATCAAGAAAGTCTGCGACCTCGTAGGAAATCGCACCGGAAAGGTTGTATATATTTCCCGTTCTCTCTCTGGTATATTGATACCACTTAACAACTTCCGTATCCAATCCGTTTGCGGGCGGCAGGTAGCCGTATAAATAATCTCCCATATTCGGCGACAGATAAGAATTATTCCGGTCATAATCCTGAACATTATATTGTAAATTATAACCCACGGATACAACAAAATCACGTTTAAATAATTTAAATGGCGCAGCCAGTGCTATATTGTTAAGCAAAATATTGCTTTTCGTTTTTTGCCAATCAGCCGCCGCCTTGCTGTAAGGATCTTGCCCCATTACCGGCGGACTAACGTTATACTGCGTAGAATCTGCCAGATAATAATCCCACTGCCCGTTATTTTTAGGATCGGGAACATAAAGCCCCTCCAGATAAAACGGAATGGTAACGAAGATACGGTCGGGTCTGTATTCCTGACTTTCTCTCCATAAATACGAATTGGAATTTACCGAAGCAGTCACCTGAATTTTGTCTATACCGCTCAGTCCGGCAGGATTCCAAAATAAGGTAGAAACATCACCCGACTCTGCAGTATAAGCCCCGCCCCTCGCCAACGCCTTCGTTCCGGTAATATTGGGATAATATAATCCTTGGAAGGATAAATTATCGCCGCGGTGCTGCGCGAAAGACTGTACATTAAACGAGATAAACAACACAGCCGCAAGCAAAAGAGGTATCCGGTAAAATTTCTTAGTAATTATTTGCATACCCATTAATCTCCCATGAAAAGAATTTTTCTTACTTTAATTCAACACCGACAGTAAAGCGGTGAACATCGCCTAAAAAGCTGCCGTAATTTGCGAATGAATAGTCGATTCTGTAATTATTAAATTTAAATCCGACCCCTGCGCGTAACCCTTCCTGATCTCCGTTGAATTTATACCCGCCTCTTAAATAAATCATATTCCTAAAAGAATACTCAAGTCCCCAGCTGTTCTGCTGGTTGTAATCTCTCGGCTGAACCAGATCGAAAGTCAGCAGCAGACTTTGATCCGGAATATTCATTAACAAACTTTCGCCGGGAGAAAATAAATATCCTGAAATCCCTATGTTGAATGTTTGAGGAAGTGGAAAGCTTGTACTGATATATTTAATCTCCGGCCCGAAGTTTCTTATTGAAGCGGCAATTCTAATCGACTTATAGTCAGTGTTAAAAGTAAAGCCGCCGTCAAAACAAATAACCCCTTTGCTCATTACAACCAGATCCTCCCGAGCATATTTGGCGGTAAGACCGAAAGCGAATTTATCGGTAAGATCTTTTGCATACGATAATCCGACTACATACTGGTAAGGTCTGATGACCTGCCCGGTAAGCCCCGGATTATAAGTATCGCCTATAAATCCCAGGGCGTCTACGCTGGTAACTTCAATGTCGCCGATATTGGTATACATAAACTGAAGGCCGAGGCTGCCCCATCTTCCGGGAGTATAAGCAGCGGCGAAAGAATAATGGTTAATATCGAGGAACCATTTAGTATAACCTAGTGAAACGTCCATATCCGGCACTCTGGTCAAAGCTGCGGGATTCCAGAATACGGCTTCGGAATTATCCACTACCGAGCCGTATGAATCGCCGAGTGCAGTTCCGCGGGCGCTGGTGTTTACTTCCAGGAATTGAAATGAAGTAGTTCCGACCTTGTTCTGCGAATAGATTGAAACATTAATCAAAAGTGTTATTAAAATTACTATAAAGAATTTCTCTTTTATCATGGTATTTGTTTTTCCAATTTATAATTTATTTAATAACTATAAATTTACCCGAAGACTCATCACCTTCCGGAGTAGTTACAACAAAGAAATATATTCCCGATGCAAGCGACTGGTTGTTGCTGGTTATCTGATACCATTCGGTATCCGAATATTTGTTCGCATTGTGATCGATTGTCTGCACAAGATGACCGTTATAGGAGAAGATTCTAATGGTGCAAGTCTTTGGCAGTCCGTAAAATCCTATAACCTGGGGTGCATTTGGAATACCTTGAAACCCCGAATTAGCAATAAAAGGATTAGGTACTACATAAACTTTACCTAACTTTTCAACAGCCCCCAGATCTTTTGTTATCGAAGTAATATTTGTTTTGCCGCTCAAGTTTCCGTGTTCGTCTACTGAAGCTACGCAATAGAATCTACTGTCGCCTACTTTAAATGAAGATGACGAATCGATATATTCATAATCTCCGTCGCTGTTGATATATCTCGCATCTCCTTTATCTATAGACGCAATGAGTGTCCATGGCCCCATTGCCGAAATACTTCTGTAAACATTAAACTTGGCAAGCTGCCCCATTAATCTGGGGGCAGTAAATTCTTCTATATCCCTCGTCCAATTAATTTTGATGTCTGCTTTATCGGTATTTGATATGGCAATAGCCGGTGCCGGAAACGGTATAGGAATTTTATAGCTTCCGGTGCGCGGATTATTTTCAGGCCATACGGGTACCGAGGGCTCATGCCCCAGATAAGCCGTAAAAGCTTTATTCGCTACTTGAGTGACATTTCTAACATCGGAATTAACATAGTCCGGGTATCCGAAATCTTTTAAATAATCGTTTGTAAGTTTTTGACCGTTTATCGTAATCGGTATATCGAAGGAAGGATTTGTACTCCACTCTGTATTTGTCTGACCTCCTTCAACGGAATCACCTGGCTGCGCACCGAATCCGACAACTTCGGCCAAAGCAAATTTCAAAGTATCTCCGAGATGTAATGTATAAGGCCCGAATACCGTATGCTTCTGACCGGCATCCGCGCTTTGTCTGTAAGGATAAGCCGCTCTGCCTATCCACGAGTAGCCGTCGGGCGCCTTAGGAGGATTCGGCCAGGTTGTACTGCCTTGACTGTATACCCCGCTCCATCTTGCAGTCGGGTTCATTACGTTAAGCATTTCTTTTTGCGAATTCGTATTGCCGGTACTCACCTTATTCGACCAGGGCTGCAAAATGTGATCGGTTGAAGTCAATTCATAATATTCACCGTTATACGTCCTTAATTCCTGCGTTGCTTCGGATTCGTTTCTTGTGGAATCGACCGGGTCGACAATTGCCAAATGAGTCGTATCATAATGAAGAATGCAGTAACCCGGCGCTTGAGGACTGTTTAATCCGCCGCCGTGCTCGCCTGTTTCCGCGTCATGTAAAAATAAGGCCGGGTCAGACTCCGGTTTGAAAGGCAGTGTAGCATCGCCGTTATTTCTCAGACTTATATTATATGTCAGCCAATATCTCGCATCCCAGTAATTATTCTGATCCCCTCTATATATACCGCCGCTGTATTTCCAATTTCCGTATTCCCTTTGATACCCGTACATAGATGGAGCGAAACCGTATTGAAATGCAATCATTGCGTCTTTCAACGTAACAGTACGGCCCGGGGAACCTGCCACGCCGGTTGTATCGCCGTCATATACAAAAGTATATTCGTAAATTATCATGTCATCGTAATCAGGGTAGCTCCATTGGCGCGAAACTCTTGTAACCGTTATACCGATAGAGGTAGCCCATTTAGCTGTAATAATTTGTTCCGCTTCGTTCGGATTATAGTCCGGATTTAGTTTTCCGTTCGGAAGAACCGGATAGTTATTTGTTTTTGTGGTCGATATGGGAAAGCTCCACCTTCCGTAAGCAACTTCCGGGTTATTTGCACCGACGCCGCCGCAGAACGAAAATAATCTATTGCTGAAACCGGGCTGTTTATCCGGATTTGCAGCAAGATAAACTCCGGCTCCTAAAATATTTTCCTGCCCGCTGTAATCGGTATTATTAATTATAGTTCTTGAGAACGGCGGCCATTCCATCAACGGTACATCCGTTTTTTCACCTTCCGGACCTGTTTCCCAGGCTCTGCCTATCTCACCTGTATTGAATTCCGTCTCATGCAGCATTCCTCTATCGTGTATCTCATATTTCCTGGCCTCCTGCGAAAATATGAATGTCGAGACGCCAAAGGTCAATAACAATAAAATAGGTAGTTTAATAAAATTTCTTTTTTTCATTATTTTCCTCTTACTACAATTTCTAAAACTTTTTAACTCGCTATATTAGAATCGGTATATTAAACCTAGTCTGAAATGCATCGGTTCATTACTGGCTAAAGCCGAGGCCTGACTTAAATAGTAAGGAGGATACTGGTTGTAAGTTAATACTCCTCTTCCCGACGCTTCATAATTTGATAGATTAGCCTGATTATTATAACTCGTAGCGCTGTACGCAAATATTCTGCTATAGCTGTATGTAATCTGATTTAACAAATTATACCCCTCAACATAAAAGGTTAAATTGCTGGACTTAAAAGAAAATCTTTTTTGAATTCTTGCTCTCAGATCTCTTTCCGTAGGCGTACGTCTGGAATATAAAGATCCCGGGGCGCCTGCAACTACCGGAGTGTACGGACGTCCGGAATAGATCTTAAATGTTACGCTGAAATTCATGTTCTCGATAGGATAAGCACCGAATACCTCAAACCCCGAATGTTTTTCGGTTTTGTAGGATAAATTCATAACCGCTGTATGTGTTCTGTCATAATCGAGGTAAACATCTTGAGGGCTGGGCAGTTGTATTGAGTCTGCCCCGCCGCCGATGGTCTTTTGAAAATAAGTTACCGGGGCGTTCAGATCATTGCTGCTTTTTCCCGTTGACGAACCGTAATTATAATTTATATAACCCTGTAACGGTCCTTCGCTTTTTTCAAGGTTTACGTGAAATCCTTTTATATCGGCATAGTCCCTGTTCACATAAGTCTGATATGTCTGTTTGTTTACATCATCGTAATAAGCTGCTTCGACGAGATTGACAACATTTTTATAATACGCACTTACATCCAGGCGAATTCCCAAAGGTAATGATGTTTCAACCCCAAGGTCGTATGCCTGGGTATTCTCGGGTTTTAAACGCGGGTTGCCGAGAATATAAATTTGATTTTGATTATCGATCTGGTTATAGAATATTTCGTCAAAATTAGGTCTTTGAGTGAAAGTACCGTAGTTAAGATGAAAAACAGCCGAAGTGGAAAGCGGGAAAGAGATGCCGATTCTCGGCTGAAGTTTTGAATATAATTTAGTTTTATCCTTTAATGCCTGAGCAGGATCGTAATATTGGCTGCCCGCAATATTAGGATCGTAATTAGGATTTTTCAGCGGCGAGAATATATCTGAATAATAAGAAGTATTGAAATTGTAGAAATCGTATCTTAATCCTATGTTGGCAATAAAGCCTTCGAATTCCATTTTGTCCTGAGCGTACAACGCGCCTTCATACGGGTATGCATTGAAGGCCAGCTTCCGGTATGAGCCAGGATCCGTTACGTTTATCAGCTGGTCCACATCAAGATCATAGTAAGAAAACTGAACGCCCGATTTCAACAGGTTCCATTTATTGAATTGCGAAGTGATGCTTGCATCGAAATTATCTGTTGTCGTGATAGTAGTGCCGTAATCATTATTAAGAACTCCTACCCTTTGGTTTGCAGGATCTACATAACTCGTCCAGTTCAAATAAAGATTGGAATAATCATTAGTATATTGTCCGGGTAAAAGCAGTTCTACGTTTGTTCTTGAATAAACATAAAACAAATTAGCCTTCACATTTAAAACTGTGGACTGATTAAATACGTGGGTCCAATCCAGTCCGTACTGACTTGTAGTCTGCAGATCCTGGGAAACGCTTAAAGTCCTGTCCCACAGCCATTGATACCAGCTGCTGCTGAAGTAATTATCAGTCTGATTGTCGTATGTGAATCTGAATGTCAGTTTATCTTCGGAACTTTTTTGGAACGACAGAGTACCGATGACCTGTCTCTCGATATCGGGATGTGTTGCGGGGACGTCAGGGTTGCTTACATCCTGCCTTGCAGCAATAAACATCTTAACATATTTTGTCAGCGGACCGCCGACTGAAAAATCCAACCTGTAGTCTACCGTATTATTGTACTGCAGTCCCGCGCTGCGCATTGCTTCCATCCAGGATAATTGCCCCAGTCTTGCAATCCGCAGTGAATCCTGAGTCGTATAAATATAACCGTTTTTAGGCGAAGGCAGATAAATTGAACCGAAGCCGTAGCCTGCATCCCATATAGGCCTGCCGGGTTGCGTGGGGTTTTCGGCAAGCCAGGAATCCAGCTGACTCAGAGTATTGTAATAATAATCATTCCCGGGAGAATAAGGACTGCCGTACCAGGTTTTGTAATAAGGAAGTGCACCTGAAACTTGTGCAGTGGTTTCCCAGGTATCTCCGCCTTCTTTGGGGATCATATTGACCACACCCGATTGGGCATTGCCGTATTCGGCGCTGAACCCGCTGGTGTAAACTTCAACTTGCTGCAGACCTGAAGTAATCGGGCTGAATGCTCTTGAATTATTCAACGGATTATTTATCGGCGCACCGCCCATTAAAAAAAGCGATTCGCCGGTTCTTCCGCCGCGAAAATGGTTGTCGATAACGTCGGCTTGAAGTTCAAGTATGTCGGTTAAGTTGGCAACGCCGGCCATTGTCTGAAGTTTACCGGTGTTGTAAACTTGCTTGGTAGCGGTTAAATCTTCTTCAAGTTTCTGGGGACTGTAAGCGGTAACCTCAACCTGTTCGGTTTGAAATGCTTTAAGCTGTAATTTAAAATCAACTGCGGTGGTTTTGTCAACATCCACTTCTACATTCGTTATTTCCTGCGGAGCATATCCTACATATGAAGCTTTGATAACGTATGAACCGGGGGGGATATTAATGATGTAATAATCGCCTTGCAAATCCGTTGCTGCTCCGAGCATGTATGATACGGGCTGCTGATTGCCGTTAATGATTTGGGCCGTTATAATAATATTGGCGCCGAATAGCGGACTGCCTGTCTGCTTGTCGATTACCTTACCCGCAATCTTTCCGGTTTGACCCGCATAAAGAACGCCGGACAGAAATATTAATAGAGAACCCGATAACAAAAAATTTCTAAGAATTTTTCTCATTTAGTACCTCCGGGATACAATAGAAATGAAATGGGTGAAAATTCTTTCTTTATCGATTGGTATTGAAATAGAACCAAGGATGGAAATTTAATTAAACGAAAAAATATTGAATTTAAAAACAGTATAAATGATTTCATTGCACCTTCTTATCTATGAAGTCATAAACGTTCAAGGAATTATCTAAAATTAAAACTGATTTTTAATAGTTATTCTTATAATTCAAATCGTTTGTCTTTATTGTTTCATTACACTAAGCAAATTAGATATGTGATAAATAGCATGTAAATTAAACTAAAATTTTTAAGCATATAAATAATAAAGTGTGTTATATTATTTAAATATTACTTACTGATAACTTGTATGATAACATACATAAGATATGATACTATGTCAAGCAATTTTATTTTTTTTTGAAAATTAATATTTTAAAAATGCTTTAAAATCATTTTCAGGTATAAAATGACATGGTTTTGATACCTGTTCGGCTTACGATTATTAAATAGATTCGCTGAGGCTAAACGCATATAGCTAAATGACATTTTGGGACCTGTCATCTCCACTTTTAATTGCTCTATACATTGAGTTAAATAATAAATGATAAGAACTAAACAGGAAAATCTCCTGTTATCAAAATATTTTATTCGGGTTCAACTTCCGGTTTAAGCATTTTTTCAGTGTGTTCTTTTGCTATTTTAAGATGCTCTTCCATTGTTTTAAAAGCTTTGTCAGCATTTCTCTCAACTATTGCTTCAAATATTTTCCCATGCCAGATCACAGCAGATTCATGAGCGTCCTGTACCTTTTCCAGTATTTTTGTTTTTATTTTAGGCATCATCCTATGAATAGGCGCCAGTATAAGGTACATAAACGGATTTTTTGATGCGATAGCTATATCAAGATGAAAAGTAACATCGGCTTTGGCGTGTCTGGCCGAGTCACCAATACTTTGCTGCATTTCAATAATATCATTCTTTAATTTTTCGACATCTTCTTCGGTATGGTACATCGCTGCGTATGCCGCGATGGAAGGTTCTATTATCATTCGGGCTTCAAGAACATCAAGTACGTAATCGTCCTTACCTTCCATTTGAAGATAAGTATGGAAGGGTTCAATAATATTCTCCGGCGAAAATCTTTTAACAAAAACACCCTTTCCCTTTTCTATATGAACTAATCCTTTGGCCATAAGCATTTTTAAAGCTTCGCGCACAACGGTTCTGCTAACTCCGAACTGTTCGCATAGCCCGGCTTCAGAGGGCAATTTCTCGTCGGGTTTTATTTTTCTCTCCCGTATGGCATCCTCTATAAGCCCGGCAACTTTTTGGCTGACCGGTTCTCTCGGTTCGATTGGTGTAAAAATATTGATTCTCCGAATTAACTTGTATGACAACGTACAACATTCGAGGGGCAATATACTCCTATAAATCTATATAGTCAATAGTATATATTATAACAAGATAGAGCCGTTCTAGCATTTTACTCCTTTTTTATTCGCAAATAAATAGGGCTAGTGCAACTTTTACATCCGGGAATCTCTAACGCTGCTTTATATGAAATAAAATATATTTAGTCTTTCACGCTCTTAAGGTTGCGGAGAACTTCACATACATGACTCCCTCAATTTGACAGAAACATATCGACTGATAATAATCTGTTGGTCATTTCAGACATCGGTATGCCGATGATATGATAAGCTCCATGAGGGAAGAAATCGAAATAGTTTTACAGATTTCGGATAGTGCTTTAATGCACTTACATTTCAAATAAGAGATTATTTTATACGGGTCAGACCATAGTTTAAAATTTAAATAATAGATGTCAGCTGCTCCCTCCGGAAGCAGGTTTACTCATATTACCGCCGGAAAATATTCCCGATATTCTAGTTACTACTGTTAAGATGCCTAAAATTACGGTCAGAATTGAATATATATTCGAAAGTACGTTTTCCTGCAGCGCAATAAAGAAAGCAATAGCGAAAAGCAGCAGAAGCAGGGGGGCACGGTATTTTGTCCAGTTTCCTTCTTTTCTTACTTTTAGGTATATCTTCTCCTGATATGCATCCGATTTAGTATTTATAAAGTTTCTGAAACTTTGATTCATTAGCTCGATGGAAATATTCTTTTTAAGCAGTCCTTTTAAAATCAAAGTGTCTATAATTTTAATGTTTTTATCGTTTAAAAGCAGATTATCGGCAACGTCATCAAGTAAAAGCTTTTCATGGTTTGTACATGAGTTCCAAATCTCTTCATAATATACTCCGGCTATCTCCTGAATAAACAGTATAATTTTCTCCGGGAGGTTTTCCGAATCCGAATTATCCAGAGCAAACTTTATTACTTGTTCCGCATATTTTTCTATCGACTCTTTCTCCAATCCAAAGACGGCAAGTTCGTTCATTATTAAAATTTTTGATTCCTCCGAAATATTTTCGTTTTCCAGTCTGGTTTCCAGATAGTCCCTAAGTTTCAAATTATCGTGGTTAACCAGCGGCGGGCACATGCAAATAAACATTTTAGAAAGGGAATCGAGTTTGTCGATTAATTCTATTATTAACTTCGAACTATCGCTATCCTTTTCCCCGGATAGTTTCGCATTTCCGGTCTCAATATATTTTTCAATACTTTTATCAGTTACAATAATTAACTGAACCCCGGGAGCGGCTGCCAGCGCGCTAACAGCCGATATTTTTTCTATATGAGTCTGGAGATTATTAAAATCGGGATTGAAATTACTAATTAATATTTTTTTTGATTTATCACGAATCGCGCTGTATTCATAAGGCAGTGTAGATCCGTAATTAATTTTTAATACCGATAGTCCCGATAAATATTGTTCGATATGTTCGTTATATAACTTAGAATACTGAATAACCAGATTATTACCGGGTATAACGCACTGATCAAGCTGATTTAAAAACGGCCGGGATGGATTAATCGACAGTCCGAAAATCCTGTTCGAAGTGAATTTGATTAATTTATAAATAGTGAATGCGATAAATATCAAAAGCAGAATTGCAAAGATAAAAATATCCGGTCTGCGGAACCCAAAGGCAAGTGCTCTGCCGTTAAAGTACAAAATTTTGTAGTATTTTTTTTCAGAATGGTAAATCTGCGGTACGGTGTATTTCAAATTAATTATATTGTCCGAAATTGAAATATTATTGTTGGTGTCTTCCGGGAATTCAACCATTAGACTTTTTCTTTCCATGTTCAGGATATCCAAAGACGGTTTTAAATAATATAATATTCTATCGGCGTTATTATATGCTGCATATTTTTTAGCGGAATCGTAACTTGATGAATTAGATAACCTGTCCATGTCTTTTAAATAATAAATCCCCTGCAATTTGCGATGTTCTTTTAAATCCGAAAAAAGATTTATTCATATAGTCGTCATAAAATTTGTCTATGTCATAATTGCGCCGGGCTATGTTTTCGGCGTACGAATATAAAGTATGCGCCGTATCCAGACCGGTTTCATAATTGTAAAGTTTCGTATAGAAAATAATTAAGGGAGCAATTACAATCACAAACAGCCACGATAATAAATATGAGTAAAATATTTTATAATCCGATTTGGAGGAAGCGAACACAGGTTTTTTATAGGTAATAAGCAGGTAATTAAATAATCCCGAAATTATGCCGTTCATTGCAAGATACGGAAAATCAGCCCCGGTTTTTACCGCCATATAAAAAATAAAAGTCAGTACAAATATCGAAAGCAGTATTTGCCCCGGCAGATATTTTTTGCCGAACAGTTCGTGCGTCAGTTTATTGGTATAAAAGTTTGCGGCAATTACCTGTATGGAGACAAGAAGGTAAATCAGAAATATCGTATTCCCGGTATTGGTTAACATATAAGAGATAACCATTAAAACTACCGATAAGAAATTCGATAAAAGAATTTTCTTATATATAATAATTTTCCAATCGGCGGGCCGCAGCCAGTCGATAATATCAAGATTTCTTTTTAAACCTGACTTTCGGTAATCGACGACACGTGACAGTATCACCTGTAAAAGAAACAATACCAGTAAAAAGAATAAGAATATTAATGTTGTGCTTGTTATCTGCATATTAAGGGAATTGTTATACGAATCATCATAAAATGTTATAAGATAAAGCGGCAGGGTGGATACGGGCTGAATATAGCATGTATGGTTTTTTCCGAGGTACTTAGCGGAAAAATGTATTTTCCTGTTTCCGTATATAGCGCTTAAAAGGTTGCCTGAATTTCTGGTTTCTTCCAGAAAATTTTCCCTCAGCATTCTTTCGGAATCGGAATGAAGCATTACATCGCCTTTGCTGTCGATTACACAGAACCCGAAACCGGCAGGCAGAATAGTGTTTATTACCGAATTAAGTCTTGAAGTAATAACATAAACAGTATCACCTTTTCTTTTCGATACAACACCGAGTTGTTCGCCGCTTGTACTCGAAATTACAAAGTCGAGCATTAAACGGCTGCCTTCCAGCCGCCATTCCCCGCTTTCAATAAAATATTTCCGGTAGCTGTAATTGTCGGAGGATGAACTTTTTTCCCGGGAAGAAATAATAGAGCTCTGCCAGCCTTCATTGTTTAATTTGAAAATTAGTTTGAAGTAATTATATGTTTGATTGTTCAGTTCGATAAAATCAGAATTTTCCAGCTTTGAGTAAACAGTATCATGCAATCTCATATAGAGTACATTTCTATAATTAATAAATGCATGATTTCGGGAATTTGTTATAATTAGGCCTTTATCATCTGAATGAACCGAATCGTTTAACTTTAAACGTGTAAAATTATCAAGTCCGATAATTAACGGTTGTTTTAAAATTATATAAGTTGAATCGCCCAATTTAACGCTTTTTAATCCACCCGACTTGAGACGGCCTTTAATAAGAGCGTGGCCGGCATAAAGATCCAGAGTACGATCGATTTTTTTTATTTCGCCGATAAAACTGTTTTTAATGGATTCGGAAAGCCCGGTGAGCTGAGAATTAATTTTGCTGTTTGACCTGTTATATCCCAGTACGCTTAATATAACGAGGAGGATAAAAAAAGTACCTATTATAATTGAAAGAGTCGACAATAACAGGTCAGCTACTTTCAGCTGCTGATTCTCGCTTATCATCTTAATTTTAAATAACGGAATGCTAAGCAGGAATGTGATAAATATAAAAAGTATAAGCAAAACCAGATAGGAATTTATCGATCTGGTATCCTTTACATAATCGTCCTTATTTATTACTCCGCCCACATAGTACACTTCGTCGTTGTACAAATTTATTTTTGTGAGGAATAGTTTATAATCAATCCCCGAAATTTTTACATCCGAAACGCCTCCCGAGGAAATGCCTTTATCAGGCATTGCAATGCTGTCTAATTTATTAACTTGAAGGTCACCTTTAAATGAGCTGTAAAAAAATTCGTTTGTATTGGACGGCGGGAGCACTTTAATAAAAATAATTTCTTCAAAAACATCCTTCCGTTCAATAGGTTTGAAGAAGTCATCTTTATTTATTCTGAAATTAACTTCTTTTGAGGTACATGTTCTATTGGTGTCGCTTAAAAAATATTTAACAGGCTTGCTGATTTTACCGGTACTGTCTCTTAGATATATGTAATTATTATCTTCAGGTTTATCTTTATCTATCAGTTCTATTCCGAATGAATATTTTGTTATCTCATTGGCTGTCTGCTTGAAGTCCTTATTGCATTGTTCCAGCATAGCCTTCATATCGGAGGAACTGACAATACTGTAATAGCTTTTGTAGCGGCTTTCAAAATTATTACCGATTTGAGTTAAAGCTCTGAAACTTTTTTGGACAAGTATATTTTCCTGACTGTTCACATAGATAAAAAAGTACCAAAGGAAGAATAAAACAATTACGGAAGCCGCGATAAACAGCAGCCATACGCTAATATCGGTTTTTTGATTTTTTATCTTCATAACGGTATTTAATAAATTCCGGTTGCTTTGAATTAACTTATAATCGGACTTAATTTTCCATGCCGTTTATTAACGAAACACTTACGGAATGGTGAAAAACCCTTTGTATCACCCAATCAGTATTAAATATCCGGCCGCTAAATACTTTGCTTGAAGAAATTGAATAAATGAAGACAGGAAAGCGTATACATGAAGCAATCAAGAATAAGGAAAAAGAGGTTTGAAATCAACTAAAATTTTAGACTTAATAATTCCCTGTTCCGAAAAAGCTTTTTACGTTGATGGACAGATCAAATGCGATCAATCATAAAAATCAAAGCGGAAGACTGAACTTATAAAAATATATTTTATTTCGGAAGTATTGTTACGAACACTCTTTTATATCGTGACAGCGGGGGCGTCCCTTTATCGGTGACTCTTAAAATAAATTGAACAGTTTCCTTTTTTTCTACCTCCGGTGCAATAACATAGGCGTTATATATGTTCTCGGCGGAATTAATTTTTATGGGTTCTTTATATGAACCTGCCTCGGGATAGTTAAACCAAAGATAACTGAGATTGTCTCCGTCAGGATCTGTTGCCGTCGCATTCAGACTAAATCCCTCTCCGGATTTTACGGTTATATGATCTGGAACTAATAATTTAGGAACCGGAGGATGATTGGAGTTTTTATATGATTCAGTACACCAGCTTATCCTGGCGGCAAAATCATTCTGAAAGTCGTCCCGCCACCGCCACATGGTTGCCTTATTGCTTTTAAATGCAAGTGAATCAGCTCGAACAGTGCGTCCGTATTCATTTGAAATATATGGAATATAATCATCGATCGCGTCCGTCCAAATAGGTCTGGTTTCCGGTACAATCGGAACACCCGAATTTCCTCTTTTAAGTGAATCGAATTTAGGTTTGTAAAGTTCGTAACGGCCGCCCCATCCACCCCACTCGGGATGCTCCGGATAGCTTAATCCGTTCGGAATCAGGTTAAGAAACGACGGAGTATCTCCTTCCATTCCGTAGGCAACGTCGGGATATACGGCGCCGAGCGGACCATGGCCCTGCTGAATATTTTTTAAGATCCAGCTATTGCTGATTACCTGATTATTTATCCCTTTTATAAAACTATTTATTGCACTCCATGTCGCGCTGCCGTAATCGTCGCCGGGACTGACAATATAAAATAAATCGGGGAAATTTTTTCTTATCCAAACACCGCTGTCGTCCTGATCGGATATTGTATAAACTCTTAGTTTCGAAATTAATTTACTTTGTTCCGCTTCAGTCTTTGTCTTTTTAATATCGTATAATGCCTGAGCAAGAGTGTTTACTCCTCCCCAAACGCATATCCATAACGGACGAACGTCTTTTTCTTCAAGTGCTTTCAGAATAAGTTTAGAACCGGGTGAGTCTTTCCCTTCGCCCACTCCCGACATTCCGTATTCTTCGATCCCGTGAGAAACTTTAATTAAAAGTGATTTTTCACTTGGGAAACCGGATTGATGTTTAATAAGATTCGGCTGTACTTTGCCGTAGGCTTCAACTATGCTTTTTATATATTCGGGATGTGTTACTGTTTTTTGCCAACAGGATGTTGTAGCAATTAATCCGTCTATATCAATTTCATTCGAGTACAGCAGTAAACGCACCATTGATTCGGAATCGTCCGGATCGGCGCCTATATCCGATAATATGATTACTCTGTTTTTTTGATTCGCAGAATTCTCTTTATGCTCCTCACGCGCAAAAATTGAGACGGAAGTAAGTATGAAAAAAAAGGTAATTGTATAAAAAATTGTTTTCATATTCTTTTTTTCCCTGGTTAAAATGGTAAAGTAAAACCAATGTTGAAGTTAATAAAAGTACAGCATTTTCGCATTACTTTTCCATTTATGTTTGCTTCATTTTTAGTTTCCGCATGCAGCAACTTCAGTGACAACCGCATTCATCCCGATATGTCATGCGGGATTTACCTAAGATAAATTGAATAGAAAATAGAATAAAAGCTAAGTAAATTATTCCGGAAATACAGTAGTGCTTGATGTTAAGAAAGGAGCCCCGATTTACTGAATAGTTAAAGAAGCTGTTACAAATATTTTAATACGTTCGAAAGCAGAACATCTTGCTATACAGATTATTAACAAGTCCTCATCTATTATTTTAATAATATCCGACGACGTAATAGGTGTCGGTTCGGTCTCTGATCAAAGCACCGTTCTGAGTATCGATCCATAAGCATCCGGATTTGCCTTCGGTTATTACTCAAATGCCGTTGTTGGATATGGAGCTGGCATTGCCGGGATTATTCTTGAATATTTTGAGTTCATAACTGTCGAACCGAGCCGGTCCGTTTTGCGTGCTTATCCAGATAAAACCTTTCGTGTTCTTAATAATACTCTTAACACGGTTATCGGGCAATCCTTCGTAACGGAGATATTGCTGAGTAAACTGTTTGTACGTACAGCTTTAGAATTCAGCAAATTACTATTGCGATAATATATTTCAAACAATACCAATACGAAATTTCAATAAAGATCTGATTACCGGATTTTGCAAACTTATAGTTTCTTAATTTCGTTTAATTCTTAACAAAACTTTGAATCGTTGCGGTAAGTATCGTTCGTTTCAGATTGCGTTATAAACTCCCCACATCTTTATGTCCCGCGCAATAGTTGAATGCCATAAAATCATTATATTTTCATTTAAATACGGAAATAATTTTTTCAGGCATTTTGTTGATTTTAAGAACGTGTATTAGTCTTTGCCGGTTGAATTTAGGTTTGCGGGAGGGTTTTGCAATAAATTCCTAAGATTAATGCCGGTTTCCGTTTCCTGTAATAAACTTTAAATCGGCCTCTCCCATAAGAGCAAACACATCTTCGTATGGGACAATAATTTTATGCCCCGGATATCTGAAATAATACTGCCGGCCGCTGACCGCTCCCTTTATTTTAAGACTGCGGTTTCCGGTATATTCGAATTCACCGGACTTTTGTTTTTCCGAACCACCGAAGTTAGGTTCTTCTTCCTGTATTTTGCCGCGCGCATTGGATAATCCTAATTTTAATTCTCTTCTTTTATCTCCGCAACATCCCATTGTCAATCCTTTCTGCTGTTAATTCTTTCACTTATATTAAATAAAACACCTGCTCCCCCCGACAAGGCAAGCCAGCAAATTATTCCTTCTATCCATCCGCCGGATAAAAAAAATGCGAACGGTAACGCGAACCACAAACTAAGGCAGTAAAAACAATCGAGAAGGCTTCCGAAGAAGCCTTCTCCCAATAATTTTCTGAATTTGATTACAAGATCAAACGGACCGTCTTCCTGGGAAAACAGATAAGATAAGCGCCAGACAGCAAGTGTGCACAGAATAAAGTCCGTTATATTAATCTTCATCATGAAGTAACCCGTTCCATAAATATACTTCTGTATTTTTGGTATTCATCGCTTAACCCGGAATTGTATCCGTTCGTCTGCCTTTTGTATGCAATGAGATTAAACGACAAGGTAGTAAAGTATTCTGCGGGTTTTATCCATCCGCCTTCGGACGCGGCCGGCTGAATCTCAACATTGATTAATCCCGCATCGCTGAATACTTCAAGAGTACCTGTATATCCGTTGCATATATCATGAACATTGCCGGATGCATCACCTTGTGAAAGAATAGTCTGGCCGGATACCGTATCGGAAATCGGCGGATTAGGATGATTAACCTGCAGCGCAATCATCGGCGAAGGACATCTGCCGACCGTAAGAGCAAATGAATCTACAAAACCTTCAGGATCATTTGCTTTGAACGATAGCTGAATCGGAGTATTCATCTGCGAATTTTCAAGTCTGTACAGACCGCATCCGGAATTAATTACGGAAGGATCCGTAAACACCGGAGAGGTAAGATCAAAATTCAAAGGATTGTTATGAATATATAATGCAATCATGTCTGTACCGTCGGCAACCGGATTACCGGAAGCATCATAGCCGTCAACCCTTACATAGAAAACTCCGGGCGTTCTTACGCCCGATAATACATCGTAAAGCGCAGTGTTGAGCCGCATATAACGGTCAAAATTAGAAAACTCCCAATCGATTCCGTCCACGAATATTTCGCGCTGAATATTTATATAAGCAGGTACTAAAGCCGCAGCTCCGCCGTCAACATGGAGAGACTGGCTGAACGGTCCCACATCATCTCCTATATAATTAGGCAGATTTCGCTTGGAATATTTGGGGTGCTTGTAATTCTGGCTGATAAAATTCCAGTTTCCTGTTCCGGCTCTTAGAATCCTGATCGTATACCATTTAATTTTATTTTGCGCCGGTGTTTTTGCCAGATCATACATGCATCCTTTCATGTCGATTGTGCCCGCCCACGCGGCGCATTCCACATTAAATCCTGCTAATGAACTACCCACCGATATTTTCCCGCTCGGTTCAAGGAAGTTGCCGTAACCGTGCCTGGTCAAAGCGGAACTGGAGAAAGAAGCCGACGAATTCTGGTTGCCGCCGATAAATACGTTACCCAGACTTCCTATTAAACTTCCGTTGTAGCACGATGAACTCGGATTAATTTGGCTTTTAGGCAGACAAAGATCTATCCTTTTTATATTGGGAATATTATAATACGGAGCGCTTTCATACAGAACGGTATAAGGAGAATATCCTGTTACTTTTACAATAACGTCCGGGTATGCAACTACATTAATATCCTCTCCGGGTGCTATATCTGTGGAATCTTCAATATTCGGGAAAGTCATATCAAATGAAAAACGGAAAATGTAATTACCGTTCATGTCGGTGATCGTATCCCCCAGTATTCTTCTGTCCCCGGTACCTGTGTAAGGCCCGCCGGCTAATTCCGCGGCTGTTCTGTCGTATTCTTCGAAAGAAAGAGTGGTATTTGTTGCCGGCCCCGAATTACAATTTAAATATAGACCGCCTATGATTTTTGCTATATTCAGTTTGTCTATGCTTGTTGCTGCTATACTGGTACTTGCCTGCCTCTGTATAGTGCTTACCAGGCTGAAATTTTCCGCCGCAAAAGACGATACGGCTTCTTTTGCATTTGCCTTCTTGGTTGATTTTACAGGAGTACTCTCAACCCGCTGGTATAATAATTCCGTTGTAGGCTGCATTGCTTCGTTGTAAATATCAATTACAATTGGTTTGAAAGGTGCAGGGTCCGGAGGATTGGGATTTATCAGGTCTATAATCCGTTCCGGGTAATCTCTTTCGATTAACTTGCGGAGAGCGGCATTTTTTAATGCTTCGATTAATGCTGAGTGTGTTTCTATTACAAAAATTCTTCTTCTGCACGGATTGAATATGCATTTGCCGCTGTATAATGAAACATTCCCGTAAACCAGAAAATCGTTTATGTTTGCAGGAGTACTGCATGTAAGTATCAGATCATTGAAATCCTGGTCGGGTCCCGCATCGTTTGACCAGATCTCAAAGACATAATTACTCCCTATTATCTGCGGAAATTTTAATTGAGTATCCGACAGCTGGTAGCCGCTGCCCGGATTATTCTGAATTGCGATAGTCCATTGACTTCCGGTTACGTTTACCGTTGTACCCGCAGTGCCGGAATGTGTGCCGTTCCCTGTAATTGCCCCGCTGATTATGAACCTCTGACTGAAGGTAGCATTTTTTGCCTTAACGCTTACCGTCCAGTTGCCTTGCATTGTAATGATCATGATATCCTCCTATTATTATTTTTAATTAATCGTGACAGGTCCTTTTTAGCGCTCATTAAAAACGATAATTTGTATTCCAATTATTTTTTTGTAATTCGATCGGACAAATTAAAACCGCTTGTTCTTATAACTGATTTGGGAATAATTCTAAAGAAGTCATTCTTTATATTTTGACTATGATATTCCGAAGGATCAGATTGCAGTGAAATTATTCCGTTTAAATCGGCAGAAATGACCGGTACAGCTGATTTAGGGGACGGAAACATCATATAAATGAGAATAGCCGGAATATTTGGAAGAACTATTGAAAGCAAATAAATTAACAGCAATAATATCACCGGAGTACTCATTTCCATTTATTACCTTTATCTTAAGATTACTATTCGTTTCTACTGAATACCGGTTTGCAGATTTTATCGTAGGGTATGTGAATAATTTACTGGATTGCTGCCTGCCGTAATTTCAAGCAGTATGTTCTAAAAACAGGATAAAATTAGAATCAATTATCCTGAAATTTTTAAGATATTGATTCAAACTTTTTGAGGTGACGAAAATTAAAGACAACCGTATTTAATTAATTCCGGTATCGGAAGCAATATATTTTTAAATTAAATTTCTGATCGGACAAATTCATTTAATTTATCAATAGAAATAAGAATAAAATGAGCAGAAGAAAAAGCAGTAAATATTTTCATAAGGAAACGGCGAAAATTCCCTGGTCATTATTTGCTTCGGAATTCCTGGGTACCGCTTTACTTGTCGGGATCGGTGTATCATTTGTAATTCTGGATTTCGGCAATAACAGTCCGATAGTAAATTTTATTCCCGATCCCGGAATCCGCCGTGCAATTACCGGTTTCTTATTCGGTTTAACCGGCGCATTAATTGCCGTGTCCTGGATAGGTAAGGAGAGCGGGGCTCATATAAATCCGGCTGTAACCCTTGCCTTTTGGCTTCGCGGAAAAATTAGTAATGCGCATGCAATCGGATATATGTTCTTTCAACTGCTCGGAGGTATAACCGGCGCCCTGCCTCTTATTTTATGGGGACAAACAGGCAGTTCAATAGATTATGGTTGTACATTTCCGGGACGCGGATATTCTGTTTGGACTGCATTACTCGGAGAAACAGCAACTACTTTTGCACTCGTATTTTTACTTTTTCTGTTTATCGGACACAAAAAATTAAAACAATTTACTCCTTTGTTATTCCCGGTGCTTTATGCAATTATGGTATTTTTGGAAGCTCCCGTATCCGGAACAAGTACTAATCCGGCACGGAGTATCGGTCCCTCAATTATTTCAGGTAATTGGTCCGCCTGGTGGATTTATTGGATCGGTCCCGCGGCCGGCACTTTGATCGGAACCGCGGTTAACAAGTTAAAATTGTTTCAAAAGTTTGAGATAAAAGTTGCAAAGATTTATCACTTTGAACACGATAGACACGATGTATTCTTGAGAGAAGGGGAATAAATATTTACGCGGCCAATTTAATGTTAAACTGCAGAAGACTATTCGCCGGGACCAGGCTATTTCAAATGTATGAGGTTAATGCTCCGGGTAATACCTATGCAGTTATTAGGTGAATGAAACAGAATGTACTCGCCGCTTTTTTAATTGCGCAGAAGCCCTCACCGCAACCAATCCTCCCCTTTAATACCAAAATCTCATGCTTCTCGACCACGCAATGCTGACACCGGTCTGTTTTATTTTCCACCGGAAGCGGCCGGATCTTTTTTTTCAAGTTCTATGCTTTCCCTAAGTTCATGATAATCTTCCGCGCTCCATTTACGCATATCATCCGGGTCATCCATTTCAGGTGAATTATTCACGGCTTTCCAATTAAATTTTTTGTCAAGCGGAGTAAGGATTTTTTGAGCATCAAAAATCCTTTTATCTTCGGGCAGAGCTTTATAAGGAGTAAAGTCCGGTTTATCCGTAAAAATATCGGCAAAGTCAGTAGCTCCGGCATCATATTGATTTAAATAAGGGATACCTAAAATATTCCAGAATGTTTTAAAAATACTCCCGAAGCTGTAATGCACTTTGCTGACATAACCTCTTTTGACATACGGAGAAATAACCAGAAGAACACTTCTGTGCGCATCAATATGATCCGTACCGCTTTGCGCATCATCCTCGGTTACGAAGACGGCAGTGTTTTTCCAGTATTTTGTATGCGAAATAAATTCTATAATTTTTCCGAGCGCAAGATCGTTATCCGCCATGTAACTTTCTTTAAAGGGATAACCGTCCTTCGGCCTTTCGTCCGCTCCGTGATCGTTTGGTAAAACCATGGTAATAACAGGCGGCATCTTTTTGATTCCGCTTAACCAGCGTTTTTTAAATTCCCTTATAAAAACATCTGCTCTGTACTGATCCGGAATGCCGGTATTAAAAGTAGGATAAATCTTTGACGACCTGTTATACATCGGTGCGGGCACCGGATAGTTTACGATATAGCGCATTCCCAGCCCGGTTAAAATTTCGTGATTATTTTTATAATAGCCTTTGTTTTTTTCTTCGGTTCCCGGAGTTAATTGTTTCATCGGGCCGGGACTATACCCGTTCGCAAACTGAAGTCCGAAACCGAAATTATAAAAATCGATTTTATTTCTATCAAGATGTTCCCAAATTGATCCGTCTTCATTATAGTCTTCCGGATACATTGCATGCTTCGAGCCTACAAAGGCAAGCATACCCGGAGCTTTGGAATTATCCTTTACCTTCCGTGTTCCTCCGTAAGTAGCAGGCACGCTGGTTTCGACCCATTCGTTAGGATACGTATCGGTCAGCCACCTGTGGCCGAATGCGGAGCAGTCGGAATCGGTGTAATAATTATCGGATGTCGCATACTCTCTTGCTAATTGAAGATGATTGGGCATAACTGTTGCGTCTCTAACAGTCTTGGTATTTTCCTTGTTAGAAAAAGTCATATCTGAACCGTACTGAGTTAAATCCGGATCCCCCTTTCCTTTTTTGTATTGCCCGAGAACCTGATCGTATGTTCTGTTCTCTTTTATTATCAGCACTATATGTTTAATCGTCGATTTATACTCTCCCGGATACAGCGGCACCGGGTTATGTTTTCTGGTCGCAAAATTACTGTCTGATGATTTGGAAAAATTAAAATCGTTTTCAATTACCTTCCGCGTATATTCTTTCAATTGATTATCGTCAGGAATATCAAGAATCGAAACAGAGCCTTTCATTAAAAAACCTACGTAAGTACCTTCCGGTCCGGGTTTGAAATTTTTTCCGCCGTTGGGACCGCTGCCGAAGCCTTTACCGTTAGTTACAATTAATTTTTTACCGTCTTTACTAACCAGAACTTTGGACGGAAACCAGCCGACCGGAATGTGTCCTATAACAGTTAACGTCGGGATATCGATTACACCGACCGCATCAATTCCCGCCTCTGCAACGTAAAGTCTTTTACCGGATTTTCCCAGAGCTAAACCGAATGGTATAATGCCTCTGAATCTTTTAAGTCTTTTTACCGGATTAAGAAAGATGTTTTTAATAACTGAATCCTTCTTTACATCGATAACCGATATGCAATCATCGTTTCCGTTGGATACAAAAATATATTTATTCGTAACTGCCACTGAATTTGGGCTGGAGCCTCCTACCGCGGGTATTCCGTCCATTACCTGCCCGACCAATATACCTGTTTTAATTTTAGCTGTAACAACAGGTTTTCCGGTATTCTTCAGGTTTATAGCCCATACCGAAAATGATTCGGGTCCGTTCGGATTTCCCAAACCCGGAATATCCACACTGTCATTATGGATTCCGTATACAGATTCCTTAGAAAGGTACGCAAACGGCGGATAAGGCAAAGATGTTTTTTCCGGATGATCGGGATTAAAAGATCTTATTCTTTTATAAGCATACATTCCGACATTAGCAACATATGCATATTGTCCGTCCGGAGATAATGAAATTCCGAACGGATACCTCCCTACCGGAATATTATTCAGAATTTTTTTTCCCCTTGTGTCTATAACTATCATCCGGAAACCGATCTGATCGACGGCATAAAGTCTTGATCCGTCGTTACTCAGGACCATATCCCCTATATATCCGTCCGTATAATCGGCATCGCCTGTTTTAACCGCACAATTAATAAAACCTTTTTTCTTATCAGATGATAAATCAAAAATATAAATCTTATTGTCTTCCCCTCCGGCAACATACAAGGTTTTATTATCGGGAGAAATTGCCAGCCCCATAAATACGTCGTCCAGTATCTTCTTATCGTTTTGCGCACCCGGCGGAATTTGTGCTACCTCAGGATTTTTACTTTCAATATTTCTTATTATTGTTATGGAAAACGGTCTGACGCCGGAATTGGATGTAACGGCAGTTTTGCCGTCGGGTGATAATACCAGTCCGAAAGGATGTGGCGCAACCACAATCTGTTTGCCAGCGGGAGTTAAGAAACGGCCGTTCGGAAGCACGGTACGGCCTTCGTAATTTATTTTAGCATAAAGCGAACCCGCAGGCGCGGTCGCGATCCATCTGGTTTTACTATTATTTTCGCATCCTGTCAGAAGTAAAAGGAAATACAAAACAATAATTCCGATACAATAATTAATTCTCATTAAATTCTCCGTATAAGAAATCATTTATTGTTTACTAAATTCCAGTAAACCGAATAGCTCTTATCATTTATTCTGTAAAATGGATAGAAAATTATATCCTTTGACTAACCCGTATTAACTATCATGAATACATATTCAGAATAACTACCGTTTGACGGTTAATTCGCTTTTGTTAATTTAAGAAATCGTGCTCCGTGCGGCCCGATTAAAGAACTAAAATGCGCAGCTGCAGCTGCGATATTTTCGTGTTTCCATAAATCACGGACGTTGAATGATCCTTCCAAACCCGGTACTAAACTGAATTTAAAATCGATGGTCTGAGGTTTATCTTCCATGTTGAACACAGCCAGATACGTAACACCATTCTCGGAACCTTTTGCCGTCCAAATTGCCTGACTTTCATTTCTTAACACCTGGTGATTATCCGAGCTATACTGATCAACATTAATAACTTCTTGATTCTTCATCAGTGATATTACCCATTCGGGTGAAGTTAAAAGATCTCCGCCCATTATTAATGGCGAGCGGGCTATCGACCATAATGTTAAAAGAGTATATGTTTCATCTTTAGTAAAATTAGACATCCGGGCAGGTGCTATAGGGTGATTGTTAACCGATAAATGACCTATTGGAAGCATGTCGGCGTCCGGCCAGTGATTCTTTTTAGTAAAAGTTGACCATTTATTTAATAAATCAAAACTGTGTTTTAAAATCTCTCCAGTTATCCCACATGTCGTCAGAGACACGCCACATGTTTGCGTTTTTTTCGAGACTTTCTGCTTCACCAATCGGTGCTTCTCCGGGAGATAAACTCAATACAATTGGCCTTCCGCACTGGTTTATGGCTTTCCTTATCATTTCAATTTCGCCTTTGCGGTAGGGCCGCGCAATATCGTCGACTTTTAAAAAATCAACACCCCATGCCGCATATAAATCCAATAGAGAATTATAATATTGCTGTGCACCCGGTTTTTCGGGATCTATGCCGTACATATTATTATTCCATTTGCAAAGATCCGACGAAACAGTATCGGCAATGTCGCGCGCCGTATATGAAGAACCTTTTATTGGAGTATTGTCCCAATAAGCTTGTCTTGGAATTCCCCGCATAATATGAATTCCGAATTTCAATCCTAGACCATGGACATAATCTGCTATTGCTTTAAATCCTTTGCCTCCGGCAGCGGAAGGAAATCTGTTGACTGCCGGCAGAAGCCTCCCGTATTTGTCTATAGTTAACGAATCTATTGGTCTGCCGTTTTTATTAAGCCGTATATTCTGATCTTCATATTTTGAATTATCCTTTTTCCATTTGCCAGGGTAAGGATTGAACCAGAGATAGTCGATAACAACATACTTCCATCCGTATTTGAGCAATTCTTTTTTCATAAATTCAGCTTCGGCTTTAAACTGCTGTTCGGTAATTGTAAATCCGTGTGAGTCGTAGCTGTTCCAACCCATCGGCGGCGTCGGTGCCGCATTATCGATTTCGGAATTTATTGTTTGCGCAGGTATTTGTATAAAAAGACTTGAAAAAAGAATAAATAGAATTAAGGTTGTTGAAATATAAAATAATTGTTTTTTCATTGTTTAAATCCGTTAATAAAATGGCGACATCATTTGAAGTTTTTTAATTATTATTTCAGGCTGAGCACAACCGGGAGTTATAAAATTTTCATTTAATAATTATTCAAATTAAAATATGCATCCAATTAATAAATTTTTACCGCTAAAAACAAAGTTCCGATAACAATAAAAACAACGACGACCGAAAATAAAAATCCCAATAAATCCTGTTTATTCCACTTATATATTTCCAGGTCAGTCGAGGGAAATAGAAGTAATTCTTTAGTACTTTCCGGGTTTCTAAATGATTCGGCCAAATCATTTTTGTCAACGTCAGGTCCGAGGCCTCTAACCCTTGTGCGCATCTTAAGGAAGAATTTCTCGGTTTCAATTTCATCATCCGGAGATGTAAATAATGAAACAAAGATTAAAAGCAAAAAAGGAAATACCAGCCGGATAGACATCCTTAATGTTTCATTAAAAGCGTAAGGCTCATTCTGTAGCTTAAAACCTATTGCATGAAGAAATACCAGTTCGGGATAAAAATATCCCCTTGCTTCAAGTATTCCGTTACTGTTTAGTACCGGCTGCTTCGACCAAAATATTGTTTTGGACGGCAGCTCGTATTCTTTTGAAAACTTTTCGCCCGGGATTAATTGTTCCGGACATTTTCTCGCAGCTTTTTGCTCTGAGTTCAACTGCTGCCATTTTAATATATCTTTATTTCTCTGTTCTACATCCAGTTCGCTGGCCGTATATATGCGCGTAACCGGTTGCGGATGAGTCTCCAGAAGCATTGTGCTGTTCGTTCTCAAAGCAGGAAAAACCGCTGGTACAAGCAGCGGAAAAACATAGAAAACAAACAAAGTAACCAGGATAGAAGTCCATGCTCCCTTCCGGTTCGCTCTGCGCCATTTCAATCCCAGCCAGAATGCCGCCGCAAAAATTACGAAGAATTCCCAGATGAATTTCAGTATTTCAAATATATTATCGAATTGAGAAGCAATTAACGCCGAGCCGATTAAAAATAATGCGCCGAAAATCCTTCCCACCCAAACGTAATGTTTTTCACTTTTACCCGGAAACAGAGGACGATAAATATTATGCATTAGAAGTCCCGATACGGTAAGCATTAATGCGCTTGCAGTGGACATTAAAGCAGCCATCATGGATGCGACCATAAGTCCGATTAATCCGAATCCGACCGAGCCGAGCAGATCATGCGTGGCATATCCCCAGATCAGATCAGAGTTTTGTACTTTCCCGGTATAAAGAAGTATTGCCGAAAGTCCGACAACTCCCCACATAATAGTACAGAATCTTTTTAAAAATACACCTGTAACAAAACCGAAGCGGGCCGATTGTTCGTCTTTTGCTGCCGCGTTTGTCACTAATTGATTGGGCTGGGTTACAACTGTTATTCCCGCAACCAGTGCCGCTACTATTATAAAATACCAGGTAAAATCTATTAAGGTAGGAGAGCCGAATATTTCAAAAAAAGATCCCGGCAGTTTTTGATGAAGGATTTTTAATGCAGAAGTAATATTTCCGTTCCCGTATAAGTGAGAGATCTTTGACCAAGAAAACGGGATTAAAATAATAGACAAAATAATTATAAAAGTCCCTTGGAGCATATCGGTATAAAAAGCGGCTTCCAAGCCACCTAATACGGCATAGAAAATAACTATGATGCACACAATCCAGATAAGCATCGACTCGCTGTTATATGAAAAAATGCTTCGCGGTTTTAATAATCGCAGATCGGATAAGCGCGTTCTTTCCGAGGGACTTAATGAATTTACATCTTTATCTTCCAATTTGCTTAACTCTTTAGCAAGATTATATTCTTGTTTTTCTTTAACCGAATATTCGGAAACGTTTTTTGGGGTAATAGCTAAAATTGTTTTACTCATTGCGCTGTATCCCACGGAAAGTAATCCCATCATTCCGACAGCGGCTACCAATGCATATGTAGCTGCCATTTTCTTAGAGCCGTATCTTTCTTCGTAAAAATCGCCCATTGTCAGAAGTCTCATTCTTCGCAGCCATGGCGAAGTTATCCAGAACACGGGAGTAAAAAATACCATCAGCAATGAACTCCATATACCGGCGGCTCCGTTGTGATATGTTGTAGTTGCAACGCCTACCGGTCCGTCCGCAGATGTTGCCTGTCCGAAGCTGGCAAAAGTCTGTACGAGTTTTCCGAATTTCCTTCCGCCTAAAAGATAATCTTCCTGGCTTTTAATCCTTTTACTCGCCCATATGCCAATACCTATTATGACGACGAAATAAACGGCTATTACGATAATGTCAACTGCATGAAGACCGAAAATCATCAGGATTCCTTTTTATTTCATTTAACAGAAACGTTAGTGCAATTATCTAATTTAACCGGTTCTTCATCGCTCAGCGCGCTTATACCTTTTAGTTTATTAATTTGAAGACCGTCAATTTTACCCGCATATAATGCATACTTGAAATAATGCGTTTTATTTCCCCCCCAATTCACAGAACAATTTTTTAACGATACGGCCTTAGCATTTTGCAAATAAAAGCCGCAAGTATTTGTCTTAAGAAGTCCTACGGTATCGGACGGCCTCAGGTCGTAAACACCGCCCTCGTATTTTGTCGTTTTATCTATTTCAACATTAACGTCATTAAATCTTATATCCGTTATTTTATTATCCTCGCCTCCGATAAATATTCCGTTCTCGCTTTTACAATTTATTCCCGCGAATAAAATATTTTTTACTTCGCCTACTTTTCCCACGGTCTGACCTTTGGCAAATCTTAAATTAGAATCTTTATGTCTACTCGCTTCCCGTTTATATGCTGTAACGTAAATAGGTTCCGCTTTACCCCACCATACATTATCAAACAATCTTCCTTCAACAGAAATATTTTCGAATGTTAGGTTTTCAATTATACCTTCGTCCCGGTTCTGAATGCCGATGCCTCTGTTGCTTGAGATTATTTTGCAGTCCTTAATATTAACATTGCGTATTGCATCCATGTTTTCGCTGCCGAATTTTATCGAGCACGAAGTGGACTTCATTATGCAATTAGAAACTGTTATATTTTCGGTAGGTCCGTATTCTTCGTACTCTCTCCTGGTTTTAAAGCAGATACAGTCGTCTCCCGATTCAATATCGCAGTTTTCTATCGCTACATTTTTAGTATGGTCAAGATCGATCCCGTCTGAGTTTCTTATTTTCAGATTGTTCATTATTCTGATGCCCCGGATCAGAACATCATTGCATCCGGCAAGATGAAGACACCAATAAGCCGAATTTTTAAATGTAACATCTTTTAAGAAGAGGCCTGTACAATTAATTAGCGTAAGTAAATGCGGACGCGGATCTACGGTATCGAATTCTTTAAGCGCGTATGCGGCTTTTTCTTCCGGGCCCATGAAAGCTATCCCGTTGCCGTCAATTGTACCGCCGCCTTCAATAGTAACATTATCCGCATCCTTACCTCCGATCCAGATGCTTCCCTCTCCGAAGTTTTCTTTAAATGCGCTTTGAGTATATACCGACTCGTCAGGGTTGGCAAGCACAACCGAGTTATTTTCAAGATGAAAATTTACATCGGATTTTAAATTAAACGGGCCGGTCATAAATATATTATCCGCGGGAATTTTAACGATGCCTCCGCCGGACTGTGAGCATTCGTCTATTGCTTTTTGGATAGCGGCAGCATTATCTGTTTTCCCGTCGCCTACCGCCCCGAAATCCGTGATATCAAAAACATGTTCCGAGTTTTTCAAAAGTACTTTCTCCGTATTTAATTTTTATTTATATAAAGGCGGCTGCACTTTATCGCCCCAGTTCGAGGGCTTTGAACTCATTTCAAAAATAAGACTGCCGCCGTTTATTATATCTTTATGTTCGATCCACGCCTGGTTAAAGGGTTCTCCGTTAAGCACGGCGGATTTAATATAAATGTTCTTGTCCGAAAGATTGTCTGCAGTAATTTTAAATTCTTTTCCGTTTTCAAGATGAATAACCGTATGCTTAAAAAACGGGGCGGTGATAAGATAATAAGGCTGGCCGGCATTCGGATAAAACCCCATCATGTGAAACGCAAGCCAGGAAGACATTGCCCCGGAATCGTCGTTACCCGGTATTCCGGCACGTGAACTGTTGTAGTTTTTATTAATAATTGAACGTACACGCTCACTGCTTAGGTCAGGCCTCCCGATCCAGTGATACAAACAAGGAGTAAGAAAGTCCGGCTCGTTGCCAACATTGTAATATCCGTTATTGAAAAAGGTATCCAGCCTTGACTGAAACGCTTTATCGCCTCCGCATTTTTCGATTAATGCCGGAACATTCTGCGGTACAAAAAGAGAATATTCCCAGGAACAGCCTTCGTAAAAGAAGCCGCACCACCAGCACACGCAGATAGGCCATTCAACCGTTAGGGGTGTATAACGGACGTAATTCCTACGTCCGTATTCTATATTGCATTGAACACTATCCACCCAATTACCGGAAGGATCTTTCGGCATAATGAAACCTCTTGAGCCGTGGTCTTCGATATTTCTCCAGAGGTTCTGCCAATTGTTAGATTGTTTGATGAACCTCTGATACTCTCCCATCCGTCCTATTCCTTTTGCAACTTCTGCAAGGCAAAAATCGTCGTAGGCATATTCCACAGTTCTATTTCCGGCCCGGACAAATTTTGTTGAAACATACCCGAGCCGGTTGTAATCCGTAAGACCTCCGCGTCCCTGTTTTTCCTGATTTCCTCCGGGCGGAATTTCCGCGTCCTTAAGCATTGCCTGAAGAGCCAGGCTGTAATTTATTCCTTTCAGTCCTTTTGTATAAGCATCCGCAATAACAACCTCCGCATTAGAGCCGCCTTGAGTACGGCCGTTGCAGTTGCCGCTTCTTGCATCAGGCAGGTAACCGTCGTATTTATATATACCCAACAGAGCATTTACAATATCAATTTCGCGGGACGGATTTATTAATGTTATCAGAGGAAGTGAGGAGCGATAGATATCCCAGATAGCATAAAAATCATCGTAATAAGGAAAAGAAGAAGTCCAAAGCGGATTCTCGCCGGTCCTGTTTACGGGCATCAGCATCGTATGATACATTGCGGTATAAAACATCTTTTTTTGATCCGGTGTGCCGTCTATTTCAATTCTTTTTAACAAGTCTTCCCATTTACCGCAGGTTTGCTGAACGACTTTGTCAAAATCCCAATTAGGTATTTCTACTTCGATATTATCTTTTGCTTTCAATGAACTGATAAAAGATATGCCGATTTTTAATTGCACAGTTTTGAACCGGGAACTTCCGAAATATAGAAATGCTCCTGTCTTCTTACCGGAATCGAATTGTGTTTTTGCGTCAGGTAAAATTTTATTTCCCTTCCATGTTCCGAAGTTCGTAAAAGGATGGTCAAAAACCGCGTAGAAATAAACCGTGTATGCTTTCCCGTTATTCCACCCTCCTCTTATTCTGCTGTAACCCTGTACGGTTGAATCCGTTAATACCTGGATCTCCGAGCCTACGAATTGCTGAGCCTCTCGTGAATCCGGTATCGGCTCCTCGCCGAGGAAAAAACCGGCATCAATCTTTATTCCCTTCAAACTGTTTTCAGGAAAACTGTAACGGTGAAAAGCCACTCTGTCGGACGCCGTAAGTTCGACTTTTATATTCCACTTTTTAAGCATTACGCTGTAATAGCCCGCGCGCGCAGTTTCATCTGAGCGTAAAGATTCCTGATAAATGGAATTAAAATCACCCTCAAACGGCATCACTGAAATGTTTCCGTATTTCGGACCGCCGCCGGTTCCGCTGACATGCACCTGGCTGAAACCGAAAACAGTTCTGTTTGTATCTGCCGAATAGCCGCTGTTGGATCCGAGGTCACAGTCCGGCCCCGGCTTTACCATACCGAAAGGACACGACGGTCCTACAAAAATATGTCCAGAGCCTTCGGATCCGATAAAAGGATCGATGTAAGAATACAAAGGCTGAGCATTTAAGCTGGTGAATGAAATAAACATGAAGATGATAAACAAAAAGGATTTTGTTTTATTAATAAGACTAACATTGTTTGGTAGTTGCATAATTTATTTTTCAAATATTTATGAATAATAAAAAGATATAGCTAATAAATTTTTAATTTTTATTTAATCATTTCTGTGAACCGCCGCCCGGCTGGATTTTAAGCTGCAATGATCCTTCATTGATCTCAAAATTGTTGTTTTCAATCATGCGAATTATTTCGGCCCCCGCTAATAACGCAGGACCATAACCATGAGCGGCAAAAACATTAACTGGCCGATAATAATAAAACGCAGGATCAAAGCCCATTCCTGTTCCAACGCAAGTTCCCTCAACTTGACCGATATTATTAATTTTAGAAGCAACCGCGTTCCATCCTAAAATGACGACCGGCGCGAAGGCAAATTTGTCGACGAATCCTTTGTTAATTGCTCTGGCAAGGGAAAAAGTAAAAATAGCAGTGGCGGAAGTTTCAAAATATGTATCATTACGGTCCAGCAGCTGATGCCAAAAACCTGTACCTGCCTGGTAAGCTATTATTCCGTTAGCATGTTCACGTAACTGATCCAGCACATTTTGATACCCTGAATGATCTTTAGGTAATACGCTTAATAATTCTATCATTGCCATTATTGCCCAGCCGTTTGCTCTTCCCCAATAGAACCGGGGATGTACGTCCATGTGTTTTACCCAGCCATGAATATATAATCCCTTTTTACTATTGAACATCCTCTCTGAAAATTGTAGAATTTGCTTGACGGCATCATCGAAATATTTAGAGTCGCCTGTTAGTTTGCCCATTTGAGCAAGTGCCGGAACACTCATAAACAAATCATCCAGCCATAAGGTATTTGGATATGGTCTGTTCCGGGCTAAAGTTCCATCCGGTAAACGAAATTCTTTTGTACTGATATAATCGATAAAATTATTAATTAAAGGATTGAGATTTATTTTAAATCCGGCCCGTTCAGCTTTAATCATAACGGCACATAATGCCCCCGCATCATCAAGAGCCTGTGGATTCAAAACAGAATAAATAGGCGATTGTTTATCAACATTCTTTTTTTGATTGTTCAAATAAATTAAACTTAAATCAGAAATCATTTTCAACCGCTTAATTGTATACTCAATAAAGCGCTGATCTCCGGTGATTTCTCCGGCGTGAAGCATACCCGCATATGTTACTCCCCATTCATAGCTTGTAAGTCTAAAATCACCATTTGCAAATATTGTGTTTTCATTAATTTCGGTACTATTGCTGATACTAATATTATTTTTGTTAACCAATTCCGCCGGTGTTGCCTCTTCCAAATAATTGAGAATTTGAGCTAATTGGTCTTTTATCTTGTCCTTAGACGGTATTCCATAAAAAGCCTTATATTCAGGCTTCAATAAATGTAAAGGTGTATTAGAATCATTAGTCTGCATACTTCTCAGCTGTTCATCCAAGCATCATAACTATATGTTATTCTGTCTGGCAATTACTTAATTGTTATTGTTTGCTTAAAAGGAACGTATCCGGTTAAATAAACGTGCAACCCCTTGCCTTTTATGGTGCCGAAGTGGGATGAATACTCTTCTCCGTCAAGATGGTGAATATGAGTATGTTCTGCTATCCCCGGTCCAACCTCAATTAAATCATTAGAAAATAAGTATCTCGCGTATCCGCTTTTTAAAAGATAATTATCTTTCTCATTCGTATGTGTTACACCCTTCAAAGTTCCGCCGGCTCTAAAACAAAGTTCCAAAGTCACCGCAACGTTTTGGGGGCCTGTTACATTAACATCCATAGTAAAAGCGCCATTTTTTTCCTCGATAACGATCTTTGTTTCCTGCGATAAGGTAGTCCGCGGCCGCGAATCAAAATCCATTTTACTCCAAAATCTTCTATCAACGGATTCTGAAAGTTTGTAATCTCCGTTTTTATTTCTTTTATCCGCGGGCATGGGTTGATAATAATACGCTTCCTTTTCTTCGGATAAGGTATACTTATTTCCTTCTTTTATTACACCGTCACTTCTGAAATATCCCATATTAAAAAAAGAAGTAGATAACCTTGCATATTCAAGAATTGCCGCACCCTTTCTATACGAAAAAAAAGTCGGGATGCAGGAACGTCCGGAGGCAATGATTATAGGCTTATCGTTTCCTCCGAATAATGAAGCAGTAATGTTGTCTCTTCTAATTCTAGCTAGACCGGACATTGGAAAAAGTTTTGAATAATCGGTCGGAAGTTTTTTGACATCAGGAAGCCTATTTCCCAGTAACGGATTTTCCATTATAAAAATCAAAGATTGAGACAAAACATTATGATCGAATCTTTTAAAAGTCTCAATCTCATGCGCTATGGAAGCTAAGAATTCATCATTATTAGTAATTGCAAGAAATCTGTAAAACAGATAATATGCCGTAATAGACATTAAAGAATACTGATCCTGCCTTCTTGAATCCAGTGTTACAAGGTCTCCGTTCGCTTCCATATAATAATAAGTAGAAACAAGGTTTCTTTTAACTATATCAAAATAAGAGGGACGGTTTAATAATCTCCCCATGTTCAGAAGTGAAAAATTTACGACCATAGAGTAGATCCTGCTTCTTTCGGAGTAATTACCATCCTCATCAATATAAAAGCCTTCCGCCAGCCATTGCTCGGCTCTTTTTAGATATCTATCCTCATTAAAAATTGAATACAAACTTATTAATCCCGAGGCTACTTGCCACCGATGATTTGGCGTATGTACACCGCCGTTTATAAGAGCTTCACCAACATTTAATAAAAACTGTTTCAATTTCTTCTTAAGAGTTTTCAATTCCTCGAAATCATATTGATTGAGAACATTTGAAGATGGACAAAGGTGCTGCAATAAAAAACCGGTGTCCGGCGGAGATTGTCTATTTCCGCCGGCATCGATAGTCCCATTCGGGTATTGTATTTTAAGATAGTAAGTTATAATCTCGTCCAATTTAGTCAGTACGGATTTTGCTCTATAGTATTTTGAATCCGGCTGACAGTATGAAGCAACTAGAATTGAGAAGTCAACACTTGTCCTTCCAAAAATACCCCACATTTTATTCTCCTCGTCTAGTCCAAGCAGCTTTTCAACGGCGAGATCATTGTATTTCAATAAAAGATTAAAAAACTCTTTATCATCACCATCATTTTTCAGATCTTTATAAGGAAGTACATTTAGCGGTACAACGGAAGCAGCCAATCCCAAAGCACTTACTTTGAGAAATTTACCTCGATTAATTTTCTGCATGTTTATTATTCCTCTAATGCAAATAAAAATTACTGCAATTATTTATTAAGCAAGAAAGAAGCTTAATAGTAAGCACATTTCATTTTGTGTAATTTTTATTTACAAACAGAATGCTCTAAAAGCTCATTAAAAAAGACTAATATAATTTTACTATTGCGAAAAATGCTCCAATAACTATTAATACTATTCCGGTAGAAATTAAAAAACCGCCGGTGTCATCCTTTTTCCACTTATAAATTTCCAAATTTGTGTTAGGGAATAATAACATCCCTTTTGTTTTTTCGGGATTAGCCAAGGAATATTCAATATCTTTTTCATCAACATCAGGACCAAGACCTCTGACTTTGGTCCTCATTTTCAGAAAGAAATTATTAGTAATTTCATCATCATTCGGTTTTGTCAATAACGAAACAATAATCAGAACAATAAACGGGAAGAATAATCTTATCAGCATCCTAATGGTTTCATTTAAAGCATAAGGATTTTTACTAAGATCAAACCCGGCATATTGAAGGAACATAAGTTCAGGGTAAAAATAACCGCGGGCTTCAAGTTTACCTTCTGCATTTAACTCGGGTTGCTGCGACCAAAATATTGCTTTAGAAGGCAGAGAGTAAGTTTTGGTAAACTTTTCTCCTACATGAATTTGTTGAGGTATCTCGCCGGTTGCTTTGCCTTTGTTATCTAAACTTTTCCACGTTTCAATTTCTTTATTACGCTCCTTTACATCTAAATCCCGCGCCGTGTAAATTCGTTTAACCTGTTTGGACTCCGTTTGCATTAGCATAAACTCATTTGTTTTTAACGATGGAATTACATTTGAAAGTAATAGCGGGAATAGATAAAAAATAGAGAGAGTAGCTAAGATAGAAGTCCACGCTCCTTGTCTGTTAGCCCGTCGCCATTTAAGTCCCAGCCAAAAGGCCGCGGCAAAAATTACAAAAAACTCCCAGATGAATTTTAAAATTTCGAATATACCGGTAAACTGTGTTGAGATTATAGCGCTGCCAATCAAAAACAACGCACCGGAAACTCTACCCGCCCATACATAGTGTTTCTCATTTTTTCCCGTTACCAGCGGACGATAAAGGTTATGCACTATTAAGCCTGATACGGTTAACATCAAAGTGGTCGCGGTAGACATTAAAGCGGCCATCAATGACGCAATCATTATTCCTACCAGTCCGAATCCAACCGGACCTAACAAATCGCGCGATGCATACCCCCAAAGTAAATCCGAGTTTTGAATTTTTCCCGCATAAAGAAGTATTGCCGACAGGCCGAGTACACCCCATAGAATTGTGCAAAATCTCTTTATAAAAACACCTGTAATAAAACCGAAACGGGCAGTATGTTCATCCTTTGCGGCAGCATTTGTAACTAATTGATTCGGTTGAGTAACAACGGTTATTCCGGCGATTAAAGCGGCTGTAAGGATAAAATACCACGTAAAATCAATTAAAGTCGGTGAACCAAAAATTTCAAAAAAAGATTCGGGTAACTTTTCATGCAGAATCTTTAAAGCAGAATCACCGCTTCCGTTTCCATATAAATGGATTATACTATGCCATGAAAACGGGATTAAAATGATTGATAGAATTATTATAAACGAACCTTGAAGCATGTCCGTATAAAATGCTGCTTCCAGCCCTCCCATCACTGCATAAAGAAGGACTACGAAACAAACAATCCAGATAAGTGCTGATTCATTAATATAAGAAAAATTACTTCCCGGATTTAATAACCGCAGTTCTTTCAGTTCCTTAGTTTCGCCGGGAGTAAGTGTCCTAGAGTCTTTTTCCTCAAGAGTGTTAAGTTCCTGAGCTAATTTAAACTCTTTTTGTTCTTCTATCGAAAACTCTGAAACTTTTTTTGGAGTGATTGCAAGAATTGTTTTGCTCATTGCAGTATATCCGACAGAAAGCAATCCCATCATTCCTACTGCCGCTACCACAGCGTAAGTAGCCGCCATTTTTTTTGAGTTATACCTCTCTTCATAGAAATCCCCCATTGTAATCACTCTCATTCTTCGCATCCATGGAGATGTAATCCAGTACATAGGAGTAGAAAAAACCATCAGCAATGAGCTCCATGTTCCGGCAGCACCGTTTCTAAATGTTGTTGTGGCTACACCAACGGGACCGTCGGCTGAAGTTGCCTGCCCAAAGCTCGCAAATGTTTGAATAAGCTTACCGAATTTTCTGCCCCCTAAAAGATAATCCTCCTGGTTTTTGATACGCCTGCTTGACCAGACTCCAATACCAATTATTACTGCAAAGTAGAGAACAATTACGATTATATCTATAATTCCTAGCCCAAACATTATATTATACTTCTATTCTTTAATAAAATGTTTTCCAATCGCGAGCCTTTTTTATTTACTACTTTACGGAACAATCTGTCACTGAATTATCTTTAACACTTCAAGCCGTGTCTGTTTTTAATTAATTTACATTGTTTAAAGGTCGGAAATAAAATGTACTACATGTGAAATTAGTCTTTTACAATCTTAATATTCACTATCGTGAATTTGATAATACTTATATTATCTTTTTCTACCCTGACAAATAATTCATTTTCACTATTACAAATATTATCGGGATGAAAGATGTTTCTTTTGTTTAGTAACTTAAGAATTAATAATTTCTCCGGCTGATCTTTAAATAATCTGTTTTCTATTTTTATTTTAAAACTTATTCAACAAACACTTCGGAAACTTTGACAGGTCTTTTTTCCGACAACGATTTTTTTGCCGCCAGTCCGATTGCAACTGATAATAATCCGTCTCTTCCGCCCACGGTAATCGGTCTATCTTCAGCAACCGCCCGGCAGAATTCTTTTATTTCACTTGCATAAGCCTCAATGTACCTGTCCATAAAAAAGTTCAGGGGCAGTGACGAATGAACTCCGTCGCGGCTGTAATAATCATGATTATCAGGCGCATTGTTGTCAACCTTAACCATTCCCTCCGAGCCGAAAATTTCAACACGCTGATCATATCCGTAAACAGCCTGTCTGCTGTTATCGATAACTCCCAATGTTCCGTTCTCAAATTTTAAGGTTATGACTGCCGTATCTACATCTCCGGCCTTTCCTATTTTTTCATCAACTCTTACACCGGCTACTACAAATACTTCTTCAACTTCACTGCCAACAATATACCGCGCCATATCGAAATCATGTATTGTCATATCCAGGAACATACCTCCCGAAACTGCTATATATTCCGGAGGAGGCGGTGCGGGATCGCGGGAAGTTATTTTTAATATATGCGGTTCACCTATTTTCCCTTCGACAACCATTTGCTTTATCTTTTTAAAATTAGAATCAAACCTGCGGTTAAATCCTACCATTAATTTTACGCCGCTTTCATCAACCGCATCCAACGCTTTCTGAATGGTCTTTGGGTTCAAGTCCACAGGTTTTTCACAAAAAATATGCTTCCCTGCTTTTGCGGTTTCAATAATGTACTGGGCATGTGTATCGGTGGGAGAGCAGATCAAAACCGCTTCTACATCAGGGTTAGAAATAATGTCTTTATAGTTATTAGAAACTGAATTAATCATAAAGCGGTCAGCTAACTTCTGCGCTGCTGCAATATTAACGTCTGCCAGAGCAACAACTTCAGCTTCGGGAATACTTTGAGCTATGGTTTCGGTATGGACTTTGCCAATACGCCCTGTACCGATTACTCCGATTTTTATTTTTTTCATTTTATTATCCATAAACATTTTTGAATGATTACAAACCGAGATTTTTAATATAATTTCTATTGTGCAGAGCGCATTCTTTAGGCTGTCCCATTCCGGGCAGAACATCCTGTTCAACTACAATCCATTTATCATATTTTAATTGGAGCAGTTGTTCCACTATAGATTTAAAATCAACCGAGCCTTTGCCTAATTCGCAGAATACTCCTCTTCTTACGGATTCGAAATAATCCCATTTCCGGTCACGCGACATCTGCGCTATTTTATCATCGCAATCCTTAAAATGCACATGCCATATCCGCTGAGAATATTTTTTCAAGGCTTCGATAGGGTCACCGCCGCCGAATTTGTAATGCCCCATATCTAAAACAAGTCCAAGCAAATCCGGATCGGTAGAGTTCATAAGCATCTCAACTTCTTCAGGAGTTTCAACATAACCGCCGCAATGATGATGAAATACTGTTTGCAAACCGGTTGTTTCTTTTACTTTTCCCGCAAGTTCATTTGCGCCTTCGCTGAATACTTTCCATTCTTCTTCGGTTAATCCCAGTTCGGGCGTAATACGACCTGCATTTTTTGTTCGCTGCGGTACGGTCCCGTTATCATCGGCCAATACAATAAATGCATCATTATATCCAGCATCTCGCATCAAAGCAGCGGTTTTTATTGCGGTATTAATTCCTTTGCTGTGTCTGTCTTTGTCCTTAAGAAGAACCGGAACGAAAGCGCCCAGCATTTTCAGACGGCGTTTATCGAGTTCCGATTTTAATTCATCCGGTTCCGTAGGCATAAAACCCCAGTCGCCTAATTCGGTTCCTTCATAGCCGGTTTCTTTTATTTCATTAAGAACCTGAATATAATCGGGCGCTTTGCCTTCAAGTTCAAATTCAAGTACGCCCCATGAACACGGCGCATTAGCAATTTTTATCATTTGATCTCCCTTTTTAATTTAAAATTTCCTTGACCATTCTTCATGCCAGCGTTCGATTACAACTTTTGTTTGAGTAAAGAACTCAACTGCATGTTTTGATTGTCCGTGCAGATCTCCGAAGAAAGATTCTTTCCACCCGCTGAAAGGAAAGAAAGCCATCGGCGCAGGAACTCCGATATTAACGCCTATATTCCCGGCTAAGACTTCATGTCTGAATTTTCTTGCAGCAGAACCGTTTGTTGTAAAAATACATGCGGCATTTCCGTATTTGCCTTTGTTTATAAATGTTATGGCATCGTCGAGGGTGTCGACATATTTAAGATTCATCACTGGTCCGAATATTTCAGTCTCCGCAGCCGCGGAATTATCAGGTACATTTTCAATAACCGTCGGGAATAAATAATTCCCTTTCTCAAATCCTTTTACGTTTTTATTCCTTCCGTCGAGTAATAAATTTGCACCTTTGTTTACTGCATCGGCAACAATTTCTTCGATTCTGTTTTTACTTTCCGTTGTAATTATGGCTCCCATCTGGGAAGACTTATCCAATCCGTAACAAGTAGTTTTTGATTTCGCAGCATCTACGATTTTATTTTTAAATTTATTTTTGGCTTCACCGACAAGAATAATGGTGGATGCGGCCAGACACCTTTGTCCCGCACATCCGTAAACGCTGTCGGCAATAATTTTTACCGTCGTTTCAGGATCTGCGTCGGCCATAACTACCAAAGGATTTTTTGCGCCTCCCTGGGCCTGAACCCTTTTTCCGTTTTCCGTTCCTTTTGAATATATATAACGGGCCACCTTGGTTGATCCTACAAAGCTTACTGCTTTAATATCCGGATGAGTGAGAATTGCATCCACAGTTTCTTTCGCTCCGTGTACCAAATTCAGCACGCCTTTGGGCAGATTCAATTCTTGGAACAGTTCGAATATGCGGGTCATTGTTCCCGGTACTTTTTCGGACGGTTTTATGATGTATGTATTGCCGCATGCAAGTGCATAAGGAAAAAACCAGAACGAAATCATTACCGGAAAATTGAACGGTGTAATGCAAGCACTCACTCCGAGCGGCTGGCGGATTACAAATTCATCAATGCCGGAAGAAATGTCTTCCGAAAATTCCCCCTGCATTAAAGTAGGTATACCGCATGCTACTTCTATATTCTCAACCGCTCTTACAATCTCTGCCGTCGATTCTGCTAAAGTTTTTCCGCTTTCTTCAGTACAAATTGCGGCTATTTCATCGGCATGCTCTTCCAATATTGTTTTCATTTTAAACAAATATTGAATTCTTTTTCCGGCAGGGATATCTTTCCATTTATTATACGCTGTCGATGCTTTCTCCGTCGCTAATTCAATATCAGCCTTGCAGCCGGAAGGGACCAGACTTAAAATTTCACCCGAGCCTGGATTTTCAACATTTAAATAACTTTCCGATTTACTTTCAATCCATTCGCCGTTAATATAATTTCTAAGTTTTTTCATTTTATATACCGTCCTTAGTTACAAATAATATTTTTGCTTCTTCTTATTTTCCGAATATGACCGGGACGCCTCTTTGACGGAATCCATTTCCGATACTTGTGCAACCGGCACTTCCCACCAGGCATAACCTTCGATACCTTTTTTCAAATCCGTCTCGGCGTATATAACGGTAGTTTTATCAGATTTCTTTGCTTCGGCCAAAGCGTTGTTAAATGATTTTATATCATTCGCTTCTATAACTACGGCACCTAGACTTCTTGCATTAGCCGCTAAGTCAACAGGAAGATAATTACCGTCGAGCCGACCGGTATCATTCTTCCGGTACCTGTATTCCGTTCCGAAACGACTGCTTCCTATTGATTCCGACAGCGATCCGATGCTCTTAAAGCCGTTGTTGTTTAAAAGAACAATTATAATTTTTATTCCCTCCTGCACGGCCGTTATTATCTCATGATTGTTCATCAAATAATTTCCGTCGCCTACCATTACAAAAATCTCTCTGTCAGGGCAGGCCATTTTAGCACCTATACCCGCAGCTATTTCATATCCCATCGTTGAGTACCCGTACTCCAGGTGGAAAGACTTAGAGTCCAGCGTTCGCCATAATTTATGTAAATCGCCAGGCAGGCTACCGGCAGCGCAAAGTACAACATCCTTGGGGCCTGAAAAATTATTTACCGCTCCGATAACTTCTGCCTGGGCCATGGGAGGTAGGACATGACTATTATAATAACCTGAGACAATTTCATCCCATTCTTTATTAAAATCGATAGCTTTCTGTCTCCACATTTTCGAAGTTCTATAATTGTCCAAAGAATTCAATATTTCTTCCAAACATACTTTAGCGTCGCCGGTTAATGGTAAGGCAGAATGCTTGTAGGCATCGAATTCGGCAACATTTATATTAATAAATTTTACTTCCGGATTTTGAAAAGCGGTTTTTGAAGCGGTGGTAAAATCGGTATAGCGTGTTCCGATTCCGATAATTAAATCTGCTTCCTCTGCCATAGCTGCTGAGCCTTTTGTTCCAGTCGCTCCTGCAGCTCCGAGGTTTTCCGGTTTATTATAAGGTACCGCGCCTTTACCGGCAAATGTTTCGGTTACAGGTATTCCCGCAACATCTATTAATTTATTGAGAATCTCTTCTGCACCGCTGTAAATCGTTCCGCCCCCGGTTATTATCAGCGGCTTTTTACTTTGCTTTATCCATTCAATCGCTTTGTTAAGAAGGTTCCTATCGGGTCTCGCCCGCTGAATAATCCAGATCCGTTTTTTAAAAAGTTCTGACGGGAAATCAAATGCTTCCGCCTGTACATCCTGAGGAATAGAGAGAACAACAGTTCCGGTATCAGCAGGCGAAGTAAGCACTCTCATAACTTCGGGCAATGATGTTATTAGTTGTTCCGCCCTGTTTATTCTATCCCAGTATTTTGATACCGGTTTAAAACAGTCGTTCACTGAAATGTCCTGTGTTCCTTCGCTTTCCAATTGTTGAAGCACCGGTGCAACGTTTCTCCTTGCAAATATATCTCCCGGAATTAATAAGACCGGTAATCTGTTTATGGTAGCTTCAGCGGCACCGGTAATCATGTTAGTTGCACCCGGACCAATTGAAGAAGTACATACGAATGTACCCAGTCTGTTTTTCATTTTGGCATATGCAGCCGCAAGATGGACCATGGATTGTTCGTTGCGCGTTTGATAATATTTAAAATCTGTATTCTGCTGCAGCGCCTGTCCGATACCTGCAACGTTTCCATGTCCGAAAATTCCGAAACATCCTGCAAAGAAACGGTTTTCAATTCCGTCGCGACTTACATATTGATTTTTCAGGAACTTAATTGTTGCCTGTGCTACGGTTAAACGAATTGTTTCCATTTAAAATCCCCCGTTCGATTCTATAAAACTCATTACTTCGTTATAAGTAGGATTAAAATTTGCGCATCCGTGTTTTGTAACCAGAATAGCCCCGCAGGCATTTCCGAGTCTGCAGCTTTTATACCATTCCCATCCCTTCAGATACCCGTAAATAAAACCCGAAGCAAAGGCATCACCCGCTCCAAGCACATTTACTACCTTCACGCGGAAGCCGGGTACGTCGGTCACTGTTCCGTCTTTAAGAAAAACAGAAGAGCCTTTTTCACCTCTTTTAACTATTAAAGTTTCTACTCCGGTTTTTAAAATTGCTTTTATAGACTCATTAATATTACCGGTTATTTCCGGCGCCGATATTTGCTGGTTTTTAATTTTAATTTGCGAAGGGTCTTTTAGCATTGTAGCTAAAATTTCTTCTTCGGTACCAACCGCAATTTTGCAATAATTAAGAAACGCCCGGGCAGTTACCCCGTAAGCCCGCGGGTCGTGCCATTGGTCCGCTCTGAAATCAAGATCTACCAGTACAGGTACATTATTCTCGACAGCCTGCTCGGCGGCGAAAAAAGCGGCCGAACGCGACGGCTCAACATTTAAGGCTGTTGCGGAAACTTCAAGTAATCTGAAATTGGAAATTCCTGCTTTCATTACATCGTCAATATTTAATTTTGAATCGGCGCAATTGTCCCGATAGTAAACAAGAGGGAAATTATCCGGCGGTTCAATGCCCAGTATAACCGCGCTTGTACGGGCATTATCTTTTACCGGTATAAAGGAGGTTTCAACACCTTCCTTTTTCAAAAAGTTTAACAGAAATTTTCCTACCATATCGCTTCCGACGGCTGTTAATAAAGCCGAATTCAAACCAAGCCGTTTTGTTCCTACGGCTATATTAAGCGGCGATCCTCCCACAAAAGCACCGAATTCTTTTATATCTATAAACGGGCTTCCGATGTTATTGCTGTAAAGATCAATTGAAGAACGGCCGTAAGTAATCACATCATATTTGTTCATTTATTTATTCTCCGTGTTCATTTCCAAAGTTACGAGCGGAAGACGCTCATCCATTTTTTCCCATGTTCCGTATATCCACTTATGATCAGGGTCGTCGGTGTTGGCCAGCGACTGATCGCTGCCGGCAAGAAAGTTAAGATAATAAGTATTATAACCGTGTCCAGCGGAAACGGGATGATATCCTCTCGGAACTAGAACCGCATCGTCGGAATGCGGCTCGGCGATTTCATTCAAACTTCTGTCATCCGTATATATTTTTTGCAGTGCAAAACCCTGAGGTTTATCGAATTTATAAAAGTATATTTCTTCCAATTCGGCTTCTTTTAATTTTCCTTTTTCGTCGACTTTTCTGGTATCGTGTTTGTGAGCGGGGAACGAGCTCCAATTTCCCGAAGGTGTGTATACTTCGACGCAAACCAGCTTGCTGCACGGTGAGCCCGGAGGAAGAATGGAATTAATTTGTCTTGATGCATTATCTCCGCCGCGAAGTTCTATTCCGTATTCGTTAACCATTTCAGGAGTTATAAATAATCCTTTAAAGCCGGAAGTACCTTTCGTGAAACCGTAGGCAATATCGAGATTTTCATTTTCCGCCGTTAAAGTAAACGATGTTTGCGGCGGAAAATAAACAGCATGCGGCAAACCTCCGAATACATTTTTTCTGGCATTTACCGTTTTCCATTTGCCCCATTCCGAGTTTACCGTAAACCCGCCGCTGAGCTGCACGATGCACAGCTCATCTTGATTAGTGTTAGAACTCCAAACCTCTCCCTTTGCCATTTTAAGAGCACCGAAATTCAGATGATTCCATCCTGCTTCGCCCTGCATTATTTTTTGATAAACACCGTTACCGCTTGTTTCCGGATGAATCAGCAGTTTGCATTTTTTATCTATTTTCATTGATCGCTTAAAATTAGTGATTGACATTTTTCTTTTACAAATTCCGTAAGTTCTTCCATATATTTTTTCCCCGGTACCACCGGATCGAATAATTCTGGTGTATCGTTGAAAAATTCGCGGTGAACCCTTGTCCATATAAGCCGCATGTCCGTGGCAATATTAATCTTTGTAACTCCGTATCGAATGGCGCTCAGCAGATCTTCATGTGCAATGCCTTTCGCTTCCGTTTTTAATTTCCCTCCGGCGGTGTTTATTCTCTGCACTTCCTCTTGAGGCACGGCCGAGGCTCCGTGCAGAACAAGCGGATAGCCCGGTAACAGGGTTTGTAACTTTTTTAATATTTCCAAATTCAAACCGGAATTGCCTTTGAATTTATAGGCACCGTGACTGGTTCCTGCCGCCACCGCAAGACTGTCGCACCCGGTGCGTTCAATAAATTCGACAGCCTGATCAGGGTCTGTGTATTTTGCTTTTTCTTTACCTATATTCATATCATCCTCAACTCCGCTTAACACTCCCAGTTCGGCTTCAACCGCAATGTTTTTGTCGTGGGCCCTTCTTACTATATCACTTGTGATGGAAATATTCTTTGCGAATTCTTCGTGGGATGCATCGATCATAACCGAATTGTAAAATCCCGAATCGATAGCACTGATACAGTGTTCGACATTACCGTGATCGAGGTGAACCGAGAAATCAGCCGCTCCGTATATTTTTGCAGCCGCCTTAATCATGCCTTCCAAAAACTCGGGGCTTATATAATTCCTGGCTACCGGAGTAATCTGAACAATAACCGGTACTCCAATTACGGAAGCTCCCCGAAATATTCCGTGAACCTGCTCGGCATTAAAAACATTAAATGCGGCAATCCCGTACCTGCCGTAAGCTTTTTAAATATTTCTCTTGTCGCTAATTTCAAATCCTTTTTCCCAATTATTTTCGATTTCTTATTTCTCTGCTGTCTAATAATTTGTATAAAAATTATTCTTTACCGGGATTCTTCTCCATTACGAATTCTAAAGTTCCGCCTTTGATCAGATCGGAATGTTTTATCTGATAATTCCTGATCAAATTTCCGTTTAAATAAATTGCCCGGATATAATCTTTACCGCTGGAAACACCGTCCGCCTTTATCAATAGTTTCTTGCCGCCGGTTAAATTTATAACTGTCCTTTCAAAGGCAGGGGCCGTTAAGACATATTCATCAGTAGAAGGGCAAACCGGGTAAAGTCCCATTGAGGCAAAAACATACCATGAAGAAATCTGCCCCGCATCGTCGTTTCCGCTCAACCCGCCGGGATTATCGCTGTATTCTTCTTTCAAAATTTGCCTGACTATTTTCTGAGTTTTCCAGGCCTGCCCTGTATATGAATACAGAAACGGTACCTGCTGGTCGGGCTCGTTGCCGTGCCAGTATTGATCCTGCGCAAAAAACTGATCCAGATTTTTATTGAATGATTCCGCTCCGCCCATCAGTTTAACCAGACCGCTTATGTCCTGCGGAACATACCACGTATACTGCCACGGCGTACCTTCCGTTATATAAGGCATCCGTTTTATTTTGGAAAAATCTTTTGTAAAGGATCCGTCCGCAAACCTGCCGCGAACGCAGTCTACGCCCGGATCAAAAACGTTTTTATAATTTTTAGACCGCCTTAAGAAATATTTATAATCTTCTTCCTTACCCATCTTCTTTGCAATTTGGCTTAAGGCAAAATCGTCATAAGCATATTCAAGAGTTCGGGAAACCTGCTCGCCTTTATGAAAGGATTCGTTCACGCTGTCTTCCAATGGTATGTACCCGTATTTCAAATAGGATTTTAATGCTCTTATTCCTTTTCCGTTCACGTAATCAGCGTAATTCTCAGGCGATTGCGTTGCGTTTTTTTTCAGGTAACCGTACTGCTTATCGGATAATTTTATAATGCCTTTTATAAATGCATCGGCAACTACGGAAATAACGTGATCGCCTATCATCTCGGAAGTATAGCTGTTCCAGCACGGATAGATAGGAAGCCAACCGCCCTGCTCTGCTTTTAGGAGAAGTGACTTTACCATGCCGGCGTTACGTTCGGGAATTAATATATTAAATAGAGGCTGAAGCGCCCTGTAAGTATCCCAGATTGAAAAGTCACAGTAATAATTTCCCGTTCCCGAGTTGCATATCGAGTCTCCTCCGGCAAAGCTCGGATAAGTGCCGTCGCAGTTATTAAAAGTCCTCGGCAGTAGAAAGCTATGGTATAACGCGCTGTAAAAATTGGTTTCGGCAGCTTCTGATCCGCCTTGAACCTCAATCTTAGAAAGCATTTTATTCCATCTTTGCTTTAATCTTTCTTTGGCCGAATCGAAATCCAATCCGCTTGTTTCGACTTTAAGATTTTTTCTTGCTTCCGCAATACTGGTAAACGATGTCCCTATTTTTACATTTACGGTTTTACTGTCGTTTAATTGAAACGAAACAAATGCCCCCAGCTCTTTTTGATCGGAAATCTCTTTTTTATCGTTATATATATTAGTATCCTGGTAGACTCCGTATGACTTAAAACTTTGATCGAATTTAGCTACAAAGTAACCGCTGAACCCGGCCTTTTTCCCCCAGCCCTGATAAATTCTGTGGACAGGATTATAACCGACTATTTCTTTGTCTTCAGGAATTATTTTAACAAAACCTTCCCCCGCATCGCTGTTCGGTTCAATAATAATATTACCTTTACCGCCGTTTTTAAAAGTAAATCTTAAAAATCCGCACCTCTCGGTAGCAGTAATTTCGCCGGTTATATTATAATCTTTTAATAAAACTTTATAATAGTAAGGAGTTGATACTTCTTGATCATGCGAAAATTTAGCCGCACGATTTTCAGGCAGACATTTTAATTTACCTGCGACAGGCATTATAGTGCAGCTCCCGTAATCCTGTGTACATGAGCCGCTCAGCCAGTGTGATCCTCTAAAGCCCGAAATTAAAGTATCGTTGTAATAATACGGCGAAACGCATTTTGTTTCAGTACTTCTGGTCTGCGGTGTCCAGTTAGTCATGCCGAAAGGCACCGTAACTTCGGGAATTACCTGTGCGTTATTCTCAGTTCCGCTTCCGTGTTTTAATGCGCTTATTGTATTTGAAGGCGCCGTTCCTATCATCGGATTAACGAAATCCACCGGGTCCTTTTTTTCGGAACCGGCCGGCCGGGCGGCAATAAATGCAATGATGCCCGCACAGCATAAAACCGCAATAAACTTTTTCTTCATTTTTACATTTCTAATTGTTAACAAGGAGACTGTCCGCATGAAAGAACCTGTTGCTACTGAAACTTATATGATAACCGGATTTAAATAATTCCGACGGCTTGTAATAATCCGTGGTTATTACCTGCGCTCCGCTTTCAACGGCCCTATCAAATCTTACGTAATTATTTTCCCGCGCTTCTTTTGTATCCGAATCCGCACGCGTCCTTACGATGTATCCCTTCTTCACTAATTTTTGTATATATTTTTGGTCTTTTACCGGATCGTTAATTATTCTTACCGCAGCTGAAGAATTGCCTTCTTTAAGATTGACGAACATTACTTTCCCGTCTAAACTTTTATCGGCATTAAGGTATTCATCAAGTTTCGCTCCTGTTTCATCCAATACAAAAAGAACTGTTCCTTTTACTTCATTTATTTTCGGCCATCCGTTTTTTAGGACGGCTTCTTCCAGAGTTCTAAAATTACCCTTTACCAGATCCGGTGTTATCAAATCTTCGGCACCGAATACAGAACGGATTTCTTTATCTATGGTTTCCAAAGCAGCGGAATCAAACGGAAGCGGCGAAATTGTTCCGGGCAGATCAAGAGCTTTATCCTTTGCGTTTATGGTTATAAAAACAGGCAGATGATTTTTGTGGCTATCCGACCACGTTTTTATTACATGCAGACAATCCTTAAAAAGGATATCATTACTTCTGAAATCAAAATCCGGAATATGAAAAACTTTCAAGCCGGGTTTTGAAAGATTGCCGGAAGTATCGTAAGCGTCATGCTTAACGGTAAACAGATCCAAAATCTTAATGCCTAAAGGATTTTTATAACGGCCGCCTTTAGGATCCAGATATACATCCAATTCCAAATTCCTTAATCCCAATTTTAGTTGTTCATCGAGCGGGATATGTTGATATTGAAGGGATGCTGCTAATTTGGGTTCCAATAAATTTATAAAATCCCATAATTTGGGATCAATAGCTTTTTTATAACTGTTATGGCTGCCGATCACCTGAACTTTATTTAAAGGGAGATTCCCGTATTCGGTTTCACTTTGACCGTTTGCAGGAACCAGAAAAATAACACAAAGTATTATGCTAAAACCATATTTCATCATCTTGATGTTTATTACTTAAGAATTTTGAACTGCAAATTTCATTTTAATTTTTTAGACTACTCTCTATAATCTAAATAGAAAAATTTATAAACATGATCGGATTCTATTTAGCTTTGCTTGATCTTTTCTTATTTTTTTTCAGTACCGAATCTCTTTCCAATATTTTATGTTCCAATGTGACTTTTTCATTAAGAGAATTCGATGAATTGCCGATCTGTTTTATTAGAAGCCTTGCGGCGGATCTTCCGATCTCATAAGCAGGCATCTGAACTGTGGTTAGTGGTATTCTGACATATTCGCTGAAATCAATATTATCAAAACCCATAACCGAGACTTTGTTAGGTACATCTATTCCTAACTCGGTTAATGCTTTTATCAGTCCTATTGCTACTAGATCATTATAACAAAATACAGCCGACGGCAGGTTTTGTTTTTTTGAGAACATTACCATGCCTGCCTGATATCCGTTTGGCGTGTAAGGTTCAAGCGGTACAATAAAATCCTTGTTGATAGGAATATTGTAATCCATTAAGGCCTGTTTATATCCTTCAAGTCTCTTCCGCCCGTGACCGGAATGTATCGGCCCGGCAAAATGCGCAATTTTAGTATGCCCGTTTTCAATCAGATATGAAACCGCATCATAGGCTGCTTTTATATTATCGATATCAACGATATTGGTAGAATAATTCGTAACCGTGCCCAGAATAACTAGAGGATAATTTTCGTTCAATAAATTAGCCAGATAAGTATAATCCGCTTCCTCGCTTTGAAGCGGAGAAATAATTAATCCGTCAACCCGTTTGCTGACTAAAGTTTTTGTTATTTCCGTTTCTTTATCCTGCGATAATTCCGAACTTCCCAGTAACACCGAATATCCCAGCTGCGAACATGCATCGTAGACACCCCGCATTAATTTTGCAAAGTAGGGGTTATCAATTTCTTTAATGATAAGTCCGATGCTTTTTGTTTCCCTAACAGCTAGAGACTGCGCTATATGGCTGGGATTGTAATTATATTTTTCTATTATTGCCAAAACCTTTGAACGTGTTTTTTCCGAAACTCCCGTTTTATTATTGAGTATTATTGATACGGCAGATTTGGAAACGTTCGCCAGTTTGGCGATGTCTGAAATTGTCATTCGCATAAGCTAAACCGCTTTGTATTGTGGAAAAATTGTTCACCTTTTACAAAAAAGTAAAAGGATTGTTTTAGTACCAATATACTAAACCGATTTAGTATATTCTATATTTTTATCAGGAAAATGTGTTTTTATTAAAAGCATTTAGCATTTTACCTAAAATCTTCCAGAGTACTTATATTATCAAATACCGTTTAACAGTCTAGCCTGAGGGCTTTTGACAATACAACCACTTGTTTAAGAATTAATTTTTCCTTCAGTAAATATTTAAGAACATCCGGTTAATATTTGTTTCACTTTTGCAATTTCTGTAAAATATACAGCCGAATTTTTTATACAACCAGTTAAAATCATTTTATACTTATAGACTTACAATTTCCTAATTGAATAATCCGGCATTCTTTGACGGAATTTATTTTAATATTTTCGAATATACCTGCTGAAACATTATCTAAAACAAGCTGTCTTGAATCGTTGCCGGTACATATACCGGAGTCGGCTACCTTTATGTTTTCGGCTTCGTCAAACACATAGGCAGGCCTATAGTCTTTAGCTTCAACGTTGAGTTTTATATTTTTCAAAGTCAGCCCGTTAACGTGACGCACATATAGGCCCCATGCCGGGAGTTCACCGAACATAGAAAATTCGGGATAATCCGACTTCTTCTCCGGTACTTGCTCTAACCTGCTCAGGGGAATATATGCCATACCTTTTGTTCCTCTGCCTGGATAAGTAATTTCGATATTACTTAAGGTAACGTTTTCAATATCATGGCCCGGGATTCCTGTAATTGAAGCAGGGAATGTATTATGGAAAAACGGCAATGCAGGTCCGCGGATATCGTATTTAATGTCAGGTCTTCCGAAAGGAACTGTTACTTTTATATTTTTAATAAATATATTTTTCACCATGCCGAATTTTTCATCGCTGTTCCGGTGTCCCAGCCGGATAAATATTGCATTGCCTGTATTATCAGCCTGTATATCAGATATATAGAGGCTGTCTATTATTCCGCCGTCAACAGATTCGATGGCAATTGCCGAGCGAAAAGTGTCGTAAATTTTTATTTTTTTAATTCTGATATTTTTAAATCCGCCGCGCGAATCGGTGCCGAGCTTAATTGCGCTGGCGCTGCTTCTAATTACGCAGTTGTAAATGTAAATGCTGTCGTTATAATTTTCAGGCGAATATGACTTCAGGCATATACCGTCGTCGGCAGAATTTACAAAACAATTTGTTATTCTCACATTTCTACAGTCGCATATATCCATTCCGTCGTTATTCCAATATGCCGTGCTTATTATTTTTACTCCGTCAATAGTCAGGTTTTCGCACTGTCCGTATTTTGTTACCCATCCGGCCCCGTTTTTAATTGTCACATTTTTGACTTTTACGTCCCTGCAATAATTAAAATTTATTATATCCGGGCGTATTGCGGACGGCGGTCTCATTCTATAGGTATTATACTTTGGATGGGTGATCTTTCCAGCATGATAGAGGCTGTCCAATGCCAGCGCAAGCTGAAGTCCCTGTTCGTCGATTGTCCCTTGACCGGTTATTGAAATATTATCTGAGCTGTCAGCCAGTATCAGTGCATTATGGTCGGATATTTTTCTATAATCAAAAGGGTTCGTGCTTCCGAGTAGTGTAGCTCCTTTTAAAAGGCGGAGGTTAACATGAGATTTTAATATTATACTGCCGCTTAAAAATATTCCTTTAGGAATAGTTACGGTTCCGCCTCCCTTTTCATAAGCCTTATCGATTGCTTGCTGTATGTAAACGGTGTTTAAAATATTGCCGCCGCCTACTGCGCCGAATTGATCTATATTAAAATCCTGATTATTCTTTACCGGGGCCGCAGAAAGCGTTATAAAGGAGATGAAAAAGACCGGCAATATTATTAATATTATTTTCATTGGTTTCTCAATTTGATCGCTTTCCTTATTCTTATATTTGCGCCTGCGGCAGAACAATCATAAACTTATCGAACTTATATTAAACCTTATCGCGAATGATCAAACAAGTACTAAAGCAAATTGCTTATGCAAACTTTCATAAACAAAATTTGATAATGTCATTCAATTTTTAACAAGGCAATTCAATTGTTGTGGTATCAACTTAATCTACTTACTACTGTGTCCCGGAATTAAATTTTATTATCCGGCTTATACCGCATTAAAAATCGGCAGGATAATAATTTTATCCTGCCGTCTTGAAATACCGGATAGGTTATATTTCTATGCAAAGATTACTTGAGAAGGATCATTTTCTTTGTTGAAATAAAGCTACCTGATCTCAAAGTATAGAAATATATACCGCTGGACAAATTGTCTGCATTAAAATTAAATTCATAATGTCCGGCAGCCTGCATTCTATTTACGAGAGTAGCTACTTCCTGGCCCAATACGTTGTAAATTTTCAATGTAACAAGCTGTGCTTTAGGAATGCTGTATCTAATACTGGTTGACGGGTTGAACGGATTGGGGTAATTTTGTTGCAGTGAATAATTTTCCGGAGTACCTGCACTGTATGTCTTCACTGCAGTAGTACCCTCCCATTGTGTTTTCTTATCAGGGAACCAATTTAAATCGCCGACAGGAAACCCGCCGTTAGCGCCTGTGTAAGCTGCTGAAGATGTAGCGTAACCACAGTTCATAGTATCAGCATAATAAGTGGTAAAACGCTTGTCATAACCTGGATATGTGCCGCCGCTTGAACCATTACCTGTACCGCCTAAAGCTATAGGTTTGGTAGCCCATAGAACGGGTGCCGTTATAGGAGCCGGTACATTTGTAAATGAAAAATTATCCAATTTATAAAAGGCTGTCGTTGTGTCAACCTTAGCTTTTATACTATCTGTCATCGATCTACCGGCCCAAATGTCAGGCATCCAGCCTTCGTTTCGGATTGTATCATAAACAGCCTGCATTTGAGGTGTTATGTAATAATAGTTGTCGGAGATGTTCCAGTTTGTAGCGGCTTGACCCGGCAGAGTATCCGATGCTGCGGGTGAATTATAGATCCAAGCCATTTTAACATGCCCGTTTGGATCAAATTCGCCGAGTTCCTGAAAGTCCCAATGTCGTTGCGAAGCCGTATCAGCGCCGAATGCCATAGGGTCGACAAACAAGTTGTTAGTAATTTGTACTTGAGCACCTACCGCCCCTAAAGCAATCGTGCCGTACCTGCCGGCATTTTCGTAGATAGTATTGTGATCGAAGATAAAATGGTTAAGTCTTCCGACGCTTGCAATATGTCTTACAACCCTATCAAATCCGTATGCTAAGGTATTGTTAACAAAGACAAGGCTGTCGACGGATACGTTTCTAATATCAACTACACGTCCGTTGCCGACATCTACTAACGGAGGAAGACCCATATTTGCAAATATGTTGTCCTTGAATATTATTGTTGGAACAGCAGCAAATGCACTGGCAACAGCTTGACCTATATTAGAGAAGACGTTCCCATCAAATTCCATTCTGGGTCCGGGTGTTGCACAACGGAATAAAATGAATGTGCCTCCGTATGTGTTGAACGCGGACGTGTCGGGATCAAAATAACCGCTGATGATACAATTCTTAACCGTTACATCACCCTGTACGTCAACCCAATCGTATGGTGCTGTTGTTTGACCGGATTGCTCGGTGGTATAAATTTTTGGTTTTGCGGCGCTGCCTGTATCAGCTGCCTCGATATCCAGTTTCCACCCGGTATTGGTGATAGTACTGTGCCAGAACCATGTACCGCCGCGCTGAAGGACATAAACTCTAAGCGTATCCTTACGAGCTCCGGACGCAGCAGTGTCTGCGTTAATAATGTCGTCAAGATAGGTTACGGTTGTTGGTTTTGTAAGAAACATGGTATGTTGACCGAACGTTAACGTCCAGGCCGACAGTAACAGAAAGACGGGTAACATACGTAATGTTACTTTCATGTGAACCTCCTAGGTACTTTTATGTTATTATTTAGTTAGTTAGTGTTGACGCTGTAAAGCTTTGCTTTTTAAATTTTAACTCTGAGCCACAGATCGGCGTTTGTTCCATACCTAACGCTTGATGTTTGAAGCGTCCAGTTGGTAATAGCGTTTTCTACGCTTGTTCCTTCACTATAATTATTCAGATTATTAACATTCAACCCGATGTCCAAATGGTCATTGATAGTCTGCTTAAGAGCAAGATCCCATCTGGAGTATGAATTTTGAATCGGGTTTGAACGCTGATCGGTAGAGAATCCGTTGTAGTAACTGCCCTGGTAAAAGTAGGAGACGCGGGCAGAGAAACCGGCTATTTCATATCCGAAGACAACGTTACAGAAAAACTCTGGTGAGTTGACTATTCTGCTTTTCCCTTCCTCAAGTAATAACCTCGGTTTCGGAATAGGGAAACCACCTATAAAAGCTGTGTCGTAAACAATTTTTGAAAAGGGCGTATAAGTTTGATTTTTAACCAATGATAGGTTAGAGCTCAACGTAATACCCTTTAATAATCCCGGTAGAAATAAGAAGTTAGTCTGCTGTTCAAGTTCAAAACCCCACACGTAAGTCGGCTTTGTTGAATTGTACGGATAATTCAGCAGGTATGTTGAAGTGAACGGTCGCTTATTACCAATGAACTGTATTCCCAGGCTATCGGCGAGATTGCTGGTAGGAAAAATCGGAAATCCGTTTAAGAACTGTACCTGATTATCTATTTTCTTAAAGTATGAGGACAACGAAATAAGCCCGATATCGTTTCCGTAAAACTGCACATTTACTTCATAGTTCCAGGCGCTTCCGTTCTTCAGATCGGTGTTGCCGACTTTCACCATCGGCTGGCCTACATAAGGTGCTATACCGATAAGCAGATAAGTCGGAAGTCTGTAGTTAAAATCGGGCCGCGTAATACCCCGGTAAGCAGCCAGTCGGATATTCATAAAATTTGTCGGCCTGAGGATCATTTGGACATTGGGTAGAAAGATCGATTCATGATGCTTTGCTGTAGTATCGCTGAAAATAGAATAAACAGAAAGCGGCTGGGTAGTATAATATGATGAATAATTATCGTTGTCTGCTTCCATTCTTATACCGGTAATTAAAGTTGCAAAGCGGCCGAAATTGAAAGTGTTCATCAAATATGCAGCACTCACGTTTTCATCGGCCCCGTAATTTGTACCGTCTTCCGCAGTTCCGTCCGCATACTCCGGTGTATTTCCTGAAGAATTGATACCGTTGATACCTAAATTGTACCAGTTCCTTACTATATTAGCATCAATAATGGGATTTAACGAATATAGGCCGTACACATTCCGGCTTGAGTTGTCGATGAAGTTAGTCATAAGTATCAGTCCGCCCGCCTTTTGAAGGTTTGCAAATCCGTAGGCGGCCCAATCCTTGGGAACGATATTACCGTTCGGTGAAAGTACAAAATTTTGGGCCTGTGCGCCGTTATAGTAAGGAGCGAAGACATAATTACTGTTTCTTCGATGATAATGGTCGTTGTACTTACCACCGAATTTAAATTCTCCGCTTATATCTGAAAGCGTATAGTCCCTCTTTATATCAATTTTAATTGTTCTCTGGTAATCCAGATTATTGCTTGTTCTTGCGTTGGCATAATTAAGATAAGCATAGCTGAAATTATCTACCGCATAAGGTATCAAAGCTTGATAAGGTCCGTTTCTTAGAGAAACAGGAACAGTTCTCATACCTGAAAGAACGCGACCGGCGGAATCCAGTGTCGAAGGCTCGTCAAATTCTACATTATAGTTATAAGGTTCATCGGTACTTGACTGAGTAAACGATAAGTTCCAATCAACATGCCATCCTAAAGCATTGTTTTGTCCCTGCAGAGACAAAGAGAGAATATTTGTGTTGATGTCCTGTCCCGTAAATGTATAAGTAGGACTGGCCCATTCTACCGGATAATCGCGTCCTATCGTAGACAGCCTTCGTTCGGTTTTGTCTACGTTACCGTCTAATTTTATTATACCGCCGTCCGGGGTTCTGTAATCAAGAAGAATCCTTGCTCCTCTTCTTTTTCTTATTTCGGGAGTATAATTTATCGTAAAGTCGCTGATTATCCATCTGGTATTATTAAGAAGAGTTTGATCATATGCTACATTATAATTCTCGCTGCCGCGGTCACGTTTTTCGATATTTCCGAAAAGCTGTACGCCGAGCAAATCATGAAAAAACCGTTCACCGTAGTTGCCGTAAAAATTATACTGGCTGAGTGTATTATCAAGTGCACCGTACGATCCTTGACCTGTTACGGAAATTGTCCGTGTTTCGGGCGCGGATTTTGTCACGAAATTTACGCTGCCGGCAATAGCTTGACCGTCCATATCCGATGTAACAGCTTTCGTTACCGTAATCCCGGATAATGAACCCTGAGCTATAGTGCTCAAATCCACCCCTCGCGAATCTGCATCGGTCGCAGACAATTTTGTTCCGTCTAATGTAATTGAAGTATAGTTTTCTCCTAAGCCCCTCATAATAATTTTATTTGCCTCTCCTCCGGAACGAACGACTGAAATACCAGGTAATCGGCCCAGTGATTCAGCGGCATTGGCATCCGGCAACTCCCGAATTTTTTGTTCTGATACAACATTTTCAATTTTATTCGAAGTTAATTGCTGATTTATTGCGGCTGCCTGTCCTAATGCCTGACCAGTTACTACAACTTCCTTTCCTTGGACTACATTAACGGCTAAATCAAAATTCAATTCTAGTGTCCTGTTGTCTAATATGGTAATTGTCGCGGTTTTTGGTTTGTAGCCTATATAAGAACATTTTACCGTATATTTCCCAGGCGGAATTGCGGTAATGCTGTATTTACCTTCGATATTTGTTGCTGAACCTATACTGGTTCCTTCAAGAATTATATTTGCCCCTATGAGTTCTTCGTGTGTTAATGAATCCCTGGCTGTCCCTTTAAGCTGGCCGGAGGCGAATGCAGATACGGGAATCAGAAAAAGGAAAAGCAGAAATGTTCCGAAATGTACCTTATGCTTCATATAAACTCCCAAATTTAGTAAATACGTCAGTTTGATATAAAAATTAATAGAACTATTTCAGTTTACACTCTCAATAATTGCATATGATAAAAACACTAAATCGTTTTATTTATAGACAACTTTATATAACTTATTTATTAACTTATTCTTATGGGGATTTTCAATAATTTTACTAAACCGCTTTAGCTAATTACGATTTTTTTTTTAAAAAGTCAAGGATTTTTTATATTTTATTTTTTTAAAAGGGCTCATTGAATTATTAAACCGTTTCAAGAAGAGATAAAGACTTAAATAGCGGTTTTTAGTCCATATTCTAATGTTTTATAAAGACTGGGAATAAGTTCTGTTTTTTTTGATTAAATTAAACTAAAAGTTCACGAAATGTTTTTTAATTTATCGGAAGGAGTAATACTTGTTAAGGCTCTAATTTAAATTAGAATTAAACCGGTTTACTAATTGCATCAAGATAAAGAGCCGCTGCACCAAGGATGGCAATATTTTCCGTATGCGAGACTTCAATCCTTATCTTATCGGATGAATTAGGATAAGAAAAGTTTCTAATGGAATTCCACATATCTCTTTTAAAGAATTGTAATGATTTACTTACCGATCCGCCCAGTATTATTACTTCGGGATCTATAGCATACATAATCATTTTAATTGCATCCCCGAGGTTTGCACCGAACTTCTTAAATATTTCTAAAGCTTCATGATCTTCGCCAGCAGCCCTTTTCGAGAGTTCTTCCCCTGAAATTCCGAATTTGTTTTGGAAGAATTGACCGCTGCAGTAGTACTCGTAGTTTTTATCTTTATACGCAATCTCACCGAATTCGCCGGCACCGCAATTATTACCTGCATAAAGTTTATTATTAATTATTAAACCCGCTCCCAATCCGGTACCGACAATTAATCCGACGATATCTTTATATTTTTTTAATTTACCGAAATATTTTTCCCCGACCGCAAAACAATTTGCATCATTATTTATATATGCCGGAATTCTAAATTTAGTTTCCAATATATTTTTTAAATACACTTTTTTCCACGAAGGAATATTCTGCACATCATAAACAATCCCGTTTTCAACATCCACCACGCTGGGAACGCCGACACCGATTCCCTCAACTTTTTCAATATTAAATCTCTCGATCATTTCGAGCAAATTGCCGATAATTTCATCTTCGCTGCCGTCCTTTTTTATTTCGGACGATTCAACTTTTACTAATTCATTTTGCTCTACAATTCCTACCCTGATATTTGTACCGCCGAGATCTATTCCGATAATACCCATTTCATCAAAGCTCGATTTTTAAATTTATAAATTGAAATTATTTTTCCGCTAATGCGGCTTTGGTTTTTATAGTCTCATTCTTAATTATCGGATCGGCCCAAAGTCCGATGCTTAGGATATAGGCCAGTGTAACAAAAATAAACGACATGCCGGCCCTCAGACCAAACATATCGCCAAGCCAGCCTATGAATAATTGAATTACGGCGCCCCCGATAATTGCCGTGCAAAGGATCCCGGCAAATGAACCGTGATGCTTTTCAACCGAATTTAGAGCTAATGAGAAAATGATTGACCACATTACCGACAACGAAAACCCGACCATCGGAAAAGCAATAAGCGCAACATTGCCCGGACCGAATAATGCCGTGGTCAAAAAAATCGCCGCCATAATTACTGCTCCGACCAAAATTCTCCTGCTGTCGAAAAGCTTGAGCAAACCCAGACCTATTAAGCATCCGACAGACATCATTCCCCAAAACCAGCCTACGATAGAAGCACCGACAGTTATAGGATCATAATTATGATATGTAAAAAGGAATTTCGAGATCCAGTATGATACGCCCTGCTCCGTTCCCACATAAGCGAAAATTCCTATAAAGTAAAGAATAACTGTTTTATTTTTAAATAAACTTTTATGAGTTGCCCAGCTGCCTGACTTTTCATCTTCTTTTCTTTCCACTTCCGGAAATTTTGAAAAAAGTATTAACATTATCATAAAGAACAAAACAACAGTAAAGAATATATAAAGCGATACCCATGAAAGGTTTGCAGGCGTGATGCTGCCGAAAACTGTTTTGACAATATTATCGGAATGAGGTTCGCTCAGATTTGAAACCAGGTAAGTTAAAAGCATCGGGGCAAGAAACGAAGCCCCGCCAAAAACAAGCTGCGCCATTACCGAATTAAATGCAAAATGTTCCTCACCGCCGGAGACTCTTAATAGAGGATTGATTGCAACCTGAAGCATGGCCATACCTGTGCCCATTAAGAAAAGAGAAGGAAGAAAAACCAGATAATGCGGAAAAACGGAAAACATTAATGCCCCTGAAAAAGCTACCGCGAAAGCTGCCACCATGATCTTCTTTTCTTTGTATTTTTCTACCAGAATGCCGGCAGGTATAGACATTACACCGTAGGCAATAAAGAATGCAAAAGGAAGCAACGCCGAAAGCGTTAAGCTGAGGTTGAAGCTTTGAATCATGTCCGGATTAAGAGATCCAAGTATATTGGTTATCAGCGAAATAACGAAGAACGTAAGAAATATAAGTCCGACAATGTAAAAATTCTTTTTCATTTTTATTCCCGATTACAGAATATAATTCTATTTATTGTTTTTTTTATTTCCCTTAAAAATTCCATTGTGTAAAAATTAAATTTTCAATAATTGCAAATGTTAAACTTTTCAATAGTAGGCTAATTTGCTTAAATCTTACTAAAATATTTGTTGTCATCCCGAGCGGACCTGCCTGCCGGCAGGCGGGGTAGAGGGTACATCGAGAAATGTCATAGTTCGACTCCGCTCACTTATGACAAACAAGTAAATTAGCCTACTACCAACTTTCCAAAACATCCGCTTAATCTATTGCTTTTTATTAATCTCCAACCTGCCTTCTTTTATTTTACTTATCGGAATATTTACACTTAATGTTCCCTTAGACAAAGATTTGGAGGCAATAATATTACCGTTCCATTTTACTTCGTAACTGTAATCCGGATTCATACAGGCAACTACCGAAGTAACGCTGTTATCATTTCCGTCCGCGGACAGGTCTGCCGAGAAACTGCTGTTATTATCGCTGAATTTTTTATTATTTATCCAAGTATCGAAGCCGGCAGTAAAATTACCCGGACGGAAATAGTCGGTATACCATATCACTACCGGCGAAGACAAACTACTGAATATATGCCATCCCGCACCGCGACCGGTTTTAATAATAAAATGCTCCATACAGTTATATGATGTTTCAACTTCATTTTTCCAGATATCAAGTGCTTTGATTGCAATTTTATAAGCAAAATCAGACTGTCCCATGTCAAGCATTGTTTTCCAGAAGAACCACTGATGGGCCATCCACACGGTTCCGTTCCAATAGCCGTCTATTTTGTAATAGGGTGCCGATTGATCGACTGCGGATAACCCGGCAGAAGACCAGATATGTTTATCGGATTCAAGCGAAGCGAGAATTCTTTTTTTCTGTTCCGGAGTACAAATACCTGCAATCAGAGGGTAAGCACCGTCGAATGTCATATCATAGTTTACTTTATTATGATATTTAAGTATATGCAGCGGGTCCCCGTTTTTATCGTGAACCACATAACCGAAGTAACCGGATTTTTCGTCCCACGAATATTTCTGCAGCGCGTTACTAAATGTTTTTATTTCGTTGTCGTATTCTTTAATGTCGTCTTTCTTACCGAGATATTTGGCTACCATTTTCAAAATCTTCGCCGTTCTTATTTCCTGCGCAGTTGTAATAACAGGCGCTACGGTAGCTTCCAGTTTGTTATCGTGTGTATATAATTGAGGAGGTAAATCATCCCATCCTCCGGAGTTATAAAAATAATCCCATGTTTTTAGGATATGCGATTTCAAGCCACCGGTTGTAGAACTGCCAAGCCGGCCGGCCATAAATTCATGATACTGTTTTAAGCGCGGATAATAATATTCCAGCAAATCCTTCGACTGTGTCTTGTTCCATAATTCCCAAAACAAATACGGCTGGGTCGGAACAGGCGATCCGTGAAGAATAAAGGCCGATTGCGCGCCCGGTTTTTGCACGTATTCATTTAAACTTTCAACAGCCTGCCGAATATTCGTCTGGAGCAGTCCCATTCCGATAAATCCGGCGTCCCAAGTATAAAGACAGTCCCACCATCTACCGGGAACATAAAGGCGGACATATTTTTTCTGCATATAAACAGGATAAACGACATTGCAGTCAATTGTAGCGTTCATTCGTTCGATGCTGAATTTATATTTTTCGCCGGCAGGATTACAATCCATATTTACAACATGCTTCTTAGCCGCCTGATAAATATCTTCATATTTATCCTTCTCACCGTTTATTTCCTGTAAGTATTTTTCCACTTCATCTTTAGTTCCGCAGCATACAACACCGTAAATAATTTTTTTTGATTTTGGTTGCATAACAATGGGGCGTAAAAATACATTCGTGTAATGACCCTTGCCTTCGCCGTGAAATATTGTCTGCACATGTTCGTTGACTTCTCGCTTAAAATAGTCCGAAATATCCCTCATATACCATTGACGAATCTTAAATAAATCGAATTGCCATAACAATCCGTAATACAAATTCACATCGTCATATTTAAGAATAATTGAATTTTTAACCGGTCCGTTAATAATTTTTGGCACCGGATTCCACTCTTTTCTTTTAAATACTATCTGATTTGGGGAACCCGATTCAACAACAATAAATCCGTCCAGCTGAATCCCGCTTCCGCCGTTTGAAGTCATGTTAAAATCATGCGCACCTTTCTCGAGCTTACCTATTCTTATTGTATCCATGGCAAAATCTCTAGTGCCGTTAAATGTTGTTTCTCCTTTTACCATCCCGGAAAGATTGAACGATACATTTAGAGTAGAATCCGTTTTATACCTGACAAGCAGCAAAGCATCGTTAAAATCTTTTTCAACATTTATTTTATAAGAGACAAAATCTCCCTTATCCATACCGAACCCTAATCCGATCCCGGAACCGCCGACAAAACCATTTTCTCTAATTTCTCCCCGCATGTATCCGTCATAAACAAGGTTATCTGTAGGCCTTGTTTTATAAAATCTCAGGTCTTTATAATTTAGTGCATCGAACCACTGGGCGCCTTTAGGCAATGTTACCAGTTCCGGATAAATAGGGATGTAATATTTGTATTCTGTAATTGTCGGAAAGTTAATAGATGCCATAAAATGTAGAGCGAGGTTTTCATTTTCATTCGTATTATTTACACATTCAATTCTAATCAACCGAGATTTAGGCGTAATTGCGGAATAAGATATGTTAGTATAAACTTGATCCTTCCATTCAAGTTCATGTCGAAAACTAAAATATTCTAAATCGGGAGAAGCATCCCAAGGATGATAATCGTTTTCGTAAAGTACGTCCGGGACATCGACTTTTCTTCTGTAAAAGCCCGGGAAAACACTTAAATCGAATCTGATCCCGCTTTTTACATCGGGAATATTAGAAATACCGTTATAACGTTTTGTATACGGACCCCATGCCGGCAGGCTTAAATCGTGCGTGCTTCCCAGTTCCTTTAATGAATCCAATTTTAAGAATGATTGCGAGAAAATATTTTGATACGAAAACACGAAAAAAATACTGACAAATAACACTGAAAATTTCTTTATCCACAACTCACTGAATACCTTATTCATCGCTATTCCCTTAAGAGTTTTATTTATTTTCAATTATTCCGGGATATTTCTTTTTTGTCCGATAGATATAGGATCATAGCCTAAAACAGACTATAAAAGATTGAATCTTTCAAGATTTAATTAAATTTATCAGAACGTGTGCATACGAATTAAAAAGGAATAATTACCGGTTCTGCGCAGCTATGTTAAGCATTAATTATTTCTATACTTAAACGCCGACGGCAGTTAAAGAAATCTATTGAGTATTTTCTTATACCAGGTCAGCGGATATTTTTAATTACTATTTACAAATATATATTGTATTATTTTCCAGAAGTAATTTTTTATCGATTGCTCAGTTCATGAATTTAAGAATCATTTAATCTTCGTTTATTTAAGAATGCTTTAGCTTCAATAAAATATTAATAGCTTTTAAAAGTGCTGATTACAGAATTTAATAAGAGTGAGAATTGATATTACCAATAATAGATACCGGCAGATGCTAAACCGATATATCATTATAATATTGTGTTAACTTATTATAATCTATAAAGTTATAATGTTTTATGATAATTCGGCTAAACCGCTTTAGTAAAAAAGCGAATTTCTTTTAAAAAAGCAAGAGTAATTTATATTTCTTTTGATTTTTTAATTATGAATGAAAATTAGTTCCGAATTCAGCAAACCCGGCTAAACTTGCATTAATTGAAATACTTTCTTCTTTCCGTAATTGCAACAGATAGATCTAAATTAACAAAATCGATTCGTAAACTATTTGGCAAGATATTTTAAAAATAATTTTTTTGCCTCAATAATCGAACTGCCCGCAGGCTTGGTCGTGTAATTATTAACTTGATGAGTCCATCTTTCTTCGAATGCAGATACATTTGAATTAAATTCATCGGCATCGAATTTTGTTCCAGATCTTAAACATTTTTTAACTTGTTTGATTAACATTGCCCATCTGGGATAATAAAAATCTTTCATCATACCGGCCCATTGTTTTTGAGCGTAATCGTGCAGAGGAGAATTTCGGGGACCCCAGAGTGTAATAAGGTTTCTGGCGTTCCATTCATATAGTTTACTTTCGCTTTTATCTTTTGCCCGTTGTTTTGCCTGCTTTAGCCAGTTACCCAGCAGAAATTCACTGCGGGTGCTTAATAGCGAATCAAGATCTAGAATAGCCGACAGCCATTTAGTGCTTATTCTGTTATATTCAACGTAATTTCCTTCCTTATAAGCCTCACCCATTTCACGATGCATTTTTACAGATAAATCAGACATGCATTGTCTGGTTAGATCAACTATATCATATTTATATCCGTCTGAATTTCCTATTTCATCCGAAGCTTCGAGCAGCAGTTTTAATGCATGCCTTATGTCGGCCGGGTTATAAAATAGTTTGGACCGGACAAATGAACCTTGCGAGAATTCGGGAGTGGGACGTATGCAATAATGCGCTCCTTGCGGACCATGACGAAGATCGCGGCAATCATAAAGAGTTTTAATAAGAATTTTCCATGCTTCTTCGGCTTTAAGAGATCTCTTCCCGTATCTGCGTTTTATATAATTCATAGTCCACTTTTCTATATTTACGGTATCGGTATGCCATGCCATTTCGCTCATTAAATCGTATATATAAGGATTGGTCATTAGGCCCTCAGGTGTCATTCCTATTCCGATAAGATTTCCTGATTCGGGATTTTTAAGTAAAGATGGAAGTATTTTTGTCACCGCATTGGTGCGACCGTACATACCCATTTTACCTCCCCAATTATTAAGCATGCACCAGACCCACGGCTTTCCGTAAAAAGCTTCCGTCTTTTTCCATTGAGGTTCTCCGGTGGCAAAAAGGTCGAGAAAAATGATTCTGTTGTTAGGCACAGCGTCTAGGTACGCTTTTATTTGTTCTTTCTTCCAAAATTTATCGTTAAGAAAAAGCCAGGACTGCATTACATTAACCGCTAAAGAATCACCATCCATCATACTTTGCGAAACTGCTTTTGAAACTCCGGCTAAATATTTCGGATCCGAACTGACAGGTTCCATCTCATTAAAAGTATCTGCGGAATACAGATGATCGGTTCCGTACATTTCTTTTTCTTTTATTATAAATCTTTTTCCTATTTTCTTAAACAGAGGATCCATAGGATCTAGAATATAAGTACCGTTGAAACCTTCCCATCCCTTCATTTGCCGGATATTCGAATGCGGAAAAATTTTGACTAAAGCAGCCGGAACATGCCCTGTAAAGGCCGGAAGTACCGGTTTCATTCCTAGAGAACGCATACGCTCAAGAATTTTTTGCTGAAGTATACGATGGGAATCAATCCAGCTTTGAGGAAGCGGACCGCCCCATCCGTCTAAATTTCCCATCCATCCCCAAGGCAGGTAAGGCGGACCCGCAAAAAAGTTTTTCAAATCATTGTCGGTTAACCCCATTTCTTTATATACCTTCTGCCAAACTGCTTCTTCCCCTGTAATTGCAAGCGGCATATTTATACCGTTAAGCGCCATCCAGTCGATCTCTTTTTCCCATCGTTTCCAATCCCAGAACGCCATGGTATAACCGAATGTACAATAATTAAAGTAATAGCGATACTTGTACGGAGAAAATTTTCTAACTTTTATCGGAATTTTGGGAAGTGTTTTAGGCAGATTGAGATTAGTACCGCACCAGCTTATCTGGCAATTGCAATAATATTTTAGATACCAGTTTAAAGCTGAAATTACATCAACACCTGTGGCTCCCCTTAATAAAATCTTGTTGCCACGGCTCTCAATTTCAAAAAAATCAGTATTTTCTTTAGGTGCAATTTCAACGATGAATTGTTTTTCATACTTAGGAAGCAATCGTTTAATTACTCCGTATGCCGCATCTTTCTGATTTATCGGATTTCCCGAATAACACTTACCCGTTGTTATGATTATCAATACGAGAAACATTATTTTCTTTATCATTGATACTCCCGTAATTGCACCCGGCGTGGTAAGGTCATTTTAGAGTCCGTAACTACATCCTTCATTTTTTAAAACGAATAAAAACATCAATGGTATTAACAAAAATAACAGCATCGATTACTTTTTATTTACAGCATGCTTTAAATATTATTTGCTTTGTATTTTTACCAATACTACCCCGTGCGAAGGTACATTTGCCTTAAACTGATTTGAGAAAATTCCCAAGTCTTTTTGTCGCCATAAATCCCTGACTTCACATTTATTTCCAAGCCCCAGCATATTGAAATCGGCCTTTATGTCAATCTTTCTTTTACCTCTGTTAAATAAACCTACTGCTTTCGAACCGTCTTCCAGTTTTTTAGCCCAGATTTCGGCATCACCGTTCTTATAAATTCTGCTTGCCTGTATGCCCAGTGTATCCTGATCGATCGCAAGGACTTCATCGTTGGTAAGAAGACTCAACGTGAAATTATCCAGCTTTGTCATATCGCATCCGATTAAAAGAGGTGCAGAAAGCAGACACCATAAACTAATGTGAGTATATTGTTCGTTAGGCGTCAGTCTGGTAGGATGAAGGTTATCTCCCCAGCCGACCATTCCCACAACAAGCATATCAGGATCATTCCAATGACCGGGTCCGGCATATTTGGCGGGTCCGTTTTCATCGAAACCTATACTGCTCATCCGCTGCCATGTATCGTTTATATCACCGGTAGTGCGCCAGCTGTTGCCTCCCACTTCAGCTCCCCATTTCCACACATCACCCATCCCGTATTGGCAGAGGCTGTAAACTATATCCCGGTTTATCTTATCAAGAGCTTTTCTCATAACAATATAAGGCTTCATTAAATCTTTTAAATTATTTCTATCGCCTTCATATGAACACCAGTCATATTTAAGATAATCGACACCCCACTTTGCGTAGCTTTGAGCATCCTGTTCTTCATGACCGAAACTCGCTGTACAGCCTCCGCATGTTAAAGGACCGGGCGAGGAATAAATTCCCATCTTTAATCCATTTTCATGTATAAAGTCACCGAGCGCCTTCATGTCGGGAAATCTTTTATTGGGGTTAATATTTCCTTCGGCATCCCTTGGATTGCCTTGAAGAGTCGAGTCGTCAGATCCGGGTTTTGTTTCCCAATAATCATCTATATTTATATAATTCCATCCGTGCTCTGCTAAACCGCTTTTAATCATAGCTTCGGCCGCCGAACGTACTTTCTTTTCGCTCACAGAACTCGCAAAACAATTCCAGCTGTTCCAGCCCATGGGCGGGGTTAATGCAATTTTATCTCCGCATACAATTTTGAACTTTCTTTCTGTCGAACCCAATTTATTCTCTGCTTTGAAAGTTATTGTGTAATCTCCTTTCATCCCGATGACGCCTGTGATTATTCCGTTTTGAGAATTAAGATGCAGACCTTCAGGCAAATTTTCGGCAGAAAATTTCATCGGTCTTACGCCTGTAGCCGGAATTCTGAAAATGAAAGGATGGCCAGGTCTTACGCCGTATATTTGGGGGCCATTAATTTTAGGCTCTGGTAATGGCTCAGGCGTAAGAATAACATATTCCTTGTTTAACGCTTTTTCAAATTCATCGTTTATTAATTCAATGCTTGAAATATTTTTAGCTCCCGGAGCTTGATTTAAAATTTTCTCGGAAGTTTTCGGTGATATTTCCTTTACTGCCTCGGCATATCTTTTTGCAATTTCCGAATAGTCGCCGGGATTCCAGTCCTTTTTCCAGATATTATACTGGTGAACTCTTGATATTTCGGTTATATCTTTAATATCCGGAAAATCTTTTTCAATTATGCTCCACAAATATTCTATTGGATCATGCTCGTTAAGAGAGAAATAAAAGCCAAAATCGCCTTGGTTGTTATTAACTTTTAAAAATAATTTGTTGTCGCCTTTGGATATCTTTAAATCAGCTTTTTCCTGGTTGGGTTCGCATGCACGATTGATCTTATGACTTATCAATAGCACGTTATTAAACCATACTTTTAAACCGTCGTCACTTCCGAAATAAGCCTTTATTGTAGTATCGCGGTCGCTGCGGATATTTCTCTGCAGATAAACGACTCTATCGGCTACGTCCGGGAAATTAATAATCGTTCCGTCTTCCCACCCGGCATTTTTTTCCCATTTATATTTATTATTCATGTACGTTGCGGTAATATCATCGTTGGCCTTTGGGGGAAAGTTCTCGTCGAATGATTCGTCCGGCTTGCTGGGAAAAAATCCGGCACTGTACCATGGTCCCAAAATTAATTTAAAACGGGAGTTTATTTCCTCTCGCTGCTTCATAAAGGCTTCCCTGGAAGCTATCAATGTTTCAAGCCATGTACTCTTCTTTTTATAATATTCGGGGACCTGAGCAAAACTAAGAGAAGCAAGTACGGCTGTAAGCAAAATGACTGATATAATATTCTTCTTCATTAAATTCCTCGGCTTAAATTCGGACTAAATATATTTTTGATATAATATTTAAATAAAAATGCTTACTCTTCCAATAATAACGACAAATAAATTTTACCGGAACAACATAGCGGAAGGTATAACCTGTTTCTTGATACTAGGCCCTTCAATACTTGCGCTAAGTTCTACTCCGCCGCCAGCCTGGAAGAACATCAGTTCTATTTTATGATAACCGGCTTTTAAATTAATCATGCCGGATTTTTCTATCGGTGCGTGCCTTCCGCCGTTGTTTACGACTAATTTTTCGTCGACAAAAACAGCCGAACCGTCATCCGAGTTTGTATAAAATGTGTACTCACCGTCTTTAGGAACCTTAATATAACCGTCATATTTCAAAGCGTAGTTGCTTTCCCTTACACCGTTCGGAATAATAAAACTGTCAACCACGCCGGATGATTTAGGGGCAAGCTGCGAAAATGCCGGCATTGACATCCCGTCAGTTTCATAATAATTGTAGTTTATCCCCTCTTTAGGATTCTTTAATTTTATCTCGGGCTTGGGCTCTATTTTGACTTTTCCATTCAGCGATAATACCACCACAGACATCGGAGGCATATTTACAGTCAGATTATTACCGGATAATTTAAATCCTGCAAAATCTGCGGGCTTTACAGCGTCGGGATCTTTGAAGGTATTATGAGCGTTCATTTTATGGGCGGTAAGTACTTTACCCGATATTTTGGCGGCAATAAAATCTTTCATACTTAAATTTACGCTTTCAGGTGCATCCGGATCGATATTGCAAAGAGAGATATGCATCATGCCGGTACTGTCAATAGAAGCCGAACAGTTAACCGCCGGCAGAGAATGGCCTTTATATACATAATTACTCGACTGCACCTTAACCGGAACCATCATTGCGTCCTGATGTACTTTATATAAATCAAATACATAATAAGTAGGTGTAAGTATCATCTCGGGTCCCTTTGTCAGTATCATTGCCTGCAGCACGTTTACAACCTGCGCGATGTTTGCCATCCTCACACGATCGCAATGGTTGTTGAATATATTTAAATTACAAGCAGCCGATACGGCATCACGCATTGTATTCTGCTGATAAAGAAATCCCGGATTTGTTCCCGGTTCAACTTTATACCAGGTCCCCCATTCGTCCACTACCAGTGCAACTTTTTTAAACGGATCATACTTGTCCATAATTGCTGAATGCTTCTCAACAAGTTCCTTCATCTTGAGAGTTTTTTCCATTAAGTCGAACCAGCCGTTTTCGTCAAAATCCGTTGCTGTTCTTTGATTTGCCCAGGCATAATAATGTAACGATAAACCGTCTATATAATTACCGTCTTCTTTCATTAAAACATTTGTCCAGTTATAATCGTCGTTGTTCGGTCCGCTGGCTATTTTAAACACTTTATTTTTTCCGTAATCATGCATAAACGTTCCGTATCTCCTTACAAGATCGGCATAATATTCAGGGGTCATATTGCCGCCGCATCCCCAGCTTTCGTTGCCGATTCCCCAGTACTTTACACCCCATGATTTATCACGGCCGTTCCTTTTTCTTAGCTCGGTCATCGGACTAATATTATCCGAATTAACATACTCCACCCACTGCGATAATTCCTGAACCGTGCCGCTGCCGACATTACCGGTAATGTACGGCTGACATCCGATAAGACTGCATAACTCCAAAAACTCATGAGTGCCGAAATGGTTGTTTTCTGTAACCCCTCCCCAGTTTGTGTTTATGATTGTCGGTCTTTTATCCCTCGGTCCTATACCTTCTTTCCAGTGATATGTATCCGCAAAACAGCCGCCGGGCCAGCGTAAAACAGGTACTTTAATTTCTTTTAATGCCTCAACAACATCTTTCCTAATTCCGTCGATATTAGGAATAGAGGAATTGGGACCTACCCAAATTCCGCCGTAAATAAGATGTCCGAGGTGTTCGGAAAACTGACCGTATATATTTTTATTTATTCGATATTCCTGTAAAGAGACATCTAAGGAAATTTTACTCCCCCGGGTCTGTGCTTTAGACACAAGCGGTATGATGAAAATAAAAAAAATCAACAAGAATAATCTTCTCATTTTTATCTCCGAAATATTTTTTATAAAAAGTGAAGCTCATGTTTCATATTTTGAAAGCGGCTATGGAGTGTTCTTTTTTCGCGGAAAGCATTTTACTAATTATTTGTCTTTAATTTTCCGAGTAAATTATTTCAAATTATACTTATTCCGGCCTGAGGGAATTATTAAGGACCTTTTATATACATCGGTATATGAAACCGGAACTATTCGGTCTAGAAACGACTAAACCGTTTTATCAACATTTGACGCATTGATTATGCGCTTATTGTTAGTTCGATAATGGTTTTGATTATTATTGCTAAACCGCTTTAGCTATTTAATGCTTTTCCCGATAAAAATCAAATCAATCTAAACTGTAAAGTGTTAAGACGATGGGAACTGAATAAAAATTATTTTTTTTCGAATCTACACTTAATAAAACGCGGAACCTCTATCTACCCGTCCGCATAATAAGGCTTTCGACATATTCAGAAATTGAGAATATGTCGTCCGGAATTACTTTGCTCGATTCTGCAAAATATAAAAATCCGGAGTAAAATTTCCCTATTAGTGAACTTAGCATAAATAGAGGCTGCCATATTCTATTCAAATTAAATGATCTTAAGGGCATTTCTAAAAACTATTTTTTATAAAAATTCAACGCAAAGAACGCAAAGAATACGCAATGTTCGCAGAGAATATTGAAGTTTTTAGAAGTGCCCTTAATTCATCTACGCTTAATTTATCCGATCAATTATTCTCTTTATTATAGTCCGTCGATTTATCCGGATACTTCGGCGGAGGCGGGACAACTACCGGCTGCTCTTTTATCTGCGCTTTCAGATATTTTATCGCCGCTTCAAGCTGAGCATCTTTGCCTTCAAATGTTTCATGCGGAGTATTATCTACAACTATATCCGGATCAACACCGTGGCCTTCTATAAGCCATTTGCCTTCAGGTCCGTATACTCCGAATTCGGCGGCGGATGCAATACCGTTGTCGAGAAGCAGATTGTCGAAAGATAACCAGATCTCGCCTCCCCATGTTCTTGTACCTATTACTTTTCCCAGGCCTAATCTCTTAAAGCCTTCGGTAAAAGCCTCGCCGTCGGAAGCCGTATATGCATCGCACAATACTACAAGATGCCCTCTGAATGCGTACTGCATATTCCATGTAGGAGCGCCTACGCGGTACTGCCAGTACATCCATGCTTTGCGCATAAGTTTTTCGAGTATCCAGCTGTCAATGTTGCCGCCGCGATTATGCCTCATATCTATGATCAATCCTTCACGGTTGAATACGGGATAAAACTGTTTCACCCATTCGGTGTAGTTTGATCCCGACATAGCCCGGAGGTGGACATAACCGATACTGTCGCTGCTCTGCTTATCCACGGTTAGTCTTCTTGTGTATTCCCATTCGTCGTAGCGCAGATTGGCTTCAGCTCTTTGTGAAACCGGAACCGCGATTGCATCGTATTCTTTATTGTCCGCGGCACTTTTAAGATGAAGTAAAACCTGCTGACCGATTTGATTTTCAAGCAGAACGCCCGGTGACGATACCGATAAAGTCGGGATGCCGTTAATCGACAATATAACATCGCCTTCATTTACGTTTACACCTTGTTTCAGCAGCGGAGACAATCCGTCTATATAATCCGGCTCCGATTTATAAATATGCTCAATCTTATAACCTCCATCTTTCTCATCTTTTACAAGCAGACAACCCAGCGAGCCGATGCCGATCTGCTGAGTTTCTTTCCTTACATCTCCTCCTACAACAAATGTATGCAGCGCCGAAAGCTCGCTTACGATTTGACCGATAAGATCGTTAAGTTCATCCCTATCTCTAACCCTTGCCACAAGCGGCAAATACATTTTCATCATTTTTTGGTAATCGACGCCCTGCAGATTAGGATCGTAAAAATAATCTCTTTCAAGCCTCCAAGCTTCAATGAACATCTGCTTCCATTCCTCCCTGGGATCGAATGAGAAAGTCCATTTGCTAATATCAACGCTTTCCTTTGACAGGTCTTTTACAGGCGCGCCGTCGGCATTAATTACATATATATCTTTATCTTTCAGCAAGAGTATTTTTTTACCGTTACCAGATAATTCATAAGATTTAATATCTTCAGCAACCGTTTTAGGCTCAATATCTTTATTCTTAATCTCAAGGGCTTCAAGTTTTGTCTTTGCCCCGATTTCGCGAGGCCTTTCCGTAAAGAATAGAATTTTATCATTCATCGATAGATTCGAATAATTTCCGGTCTTCAACGGTACTTCATTTACTCTTGCCTGAATCCCGTCAAGATCGATTTTAACATCGACATTTTTTTCATCTTTTTTTCCTTTTTTCGATTTAACACTATCCTTCCCTTTTTCTTTTTCCGCAGAAGCGTGCAATTCATCTTCCGGGGCAAACGGGAAGCGTTCATCCTTCATAAGAGAAACTGCATAAATTTTTGTTGTCTTGGAAAAGAACGGTTCGGGCTGGCGGGAGCCCCAAGGCCCTGGTACAACCGACTGAAAATCCCTGTCGGATAAAAAATAAATCCACTTCCCGTCCGGACTCCAAACCGGATTATAGCTGTCTATCCTATCATCGGTGATATATGTTTTTTTACCTGTCTTAAAACTATAGATAACAAGCTGAGAATTGGTATTTGCCTCAGTCTCGACATAAGCAAGCCACTTGCTGTCGGGCGACCAGTTCAGATCCCCGATCTCGCTGTAATGAGATGAGTCTATTATTCTCGATTTCTTCGAATTTTCATCGTAAACGTAAAGAGCATAATTCTTATCGGTATAAGCGATAATTTTCCCGTCGGGAGAAGGAAGGCCCTGATGCCGGAAACCTTTCCCGTCATTCGTCAGTTTCTCTCCTTTGCCTACTCCATTCGACGGGTATTTCCAAAATTCCAATTCACCGGACTCATCCGACTGAATGATTAATGATTTTCCGTCCGGCAAAAAACTGGCATTACGATATCTCACACCCGAGTTCCTGGTAACTTCAATAAATCTTCCCTGTGAAGCAGGCGCAACAAACACCTGGCCGCGTGCCGTCAGAACAACTTTATCTCCGTCAGGTGAAATGTGAGTCGAAGTAAGATAGTCCATCGGTTTTTTAACCCATGTAGTCATTTCCTGATCGAAATCCGACGAAAGATCGATCGGAACAATTTCATCTTTTTTTGATGCAATATCGTAAAGATGAATATCCGCGCCGCACTGATAAACGATTTTTCCGTTGTCCAGAGAAGCCGACTGGGCATCCCATCCTTTATTATAAGTTTCCTGCCTTAATTCCTTACCCTCTTTATCCATCGACCAGATATTCATCGTTCCGTCGCGGTCGCTGATAAAATAAACTCTTCCGTTCCACAGCATCGGGTTTTTACTCGTTCCCGTGTAACCGGCGGTTAGCGGAACAGCTTCCGTTTCGTCTTTTACAAACCGCCATATGTTTTGAGCCGTGCCGCCTTTATATCTTTTAGTATGACTTCCCTGAAAGGGAAGCCTTGTAAAATAAAGCGTATCACCGCTCGGGTCAAAAACTCCGTCGCTTGCCTGCGCAAGAGTAATCAGTTTGCTGTGTTCTGTCTTAGGATTAAGCAGACAAAGCTGCACGTTCGGAAGCGTAGAGAAATTGGAAGTCGAATAAATTATGCTGCCGTCGTTTGTCCATCCGATAACCGACGCGTTGCCGCCGAGAAAGGTTTTTCTTTGCGGAACGCCGCCGCCGACCGGCATTGTGTAAACTTCGGTTGGGCCTTCGTACTGACCTGAAAAAGCAATAGTTTGTCCGTCAGGTGAAACTGCCGCGTGAGCTTCAGTTCCCTGGCTTGATGTAAGTCTTACTGCGGTGCCCCCATATATTCCTACTGTCCATAAGTCTCCTTCGGCCGTAAAAATAATTTTATTGCCGTGAATAGACGGAAATCTATAATACCCCTCTCTTGATTCCGCAAAAACGGTAACGGAAAATAATACCGCAACGAAAAGTAGAATAAATCGTTTCACATTCACCTCTGATTTAATTAAAATACTCAAGTTGATCGCCTAAATATATGGAGTGAAAAACCGTTGAACCTGCCTACCGGTAGGTTCAACGGTTACAAAAAGCTGTTTTTCTTTCCATTAACCTGCGACTTAAGTCGCCGGTTTGTCGGAACGTCTTTTAACAGGTAATATTGATTTAACAATCGTTCAGCCTTTGACTGCCGGTTCTGATTTCTCTATTCATACAAGAGAATTAGAATATGCTTCCTTTAAAAGTTTCTTAGCATAAATTTTCGCGCATGTCTCTCTCTGGCTGGAATTAACAAAAATATCAACTGGTCTAATTAGTACAATTAGTGAAAATCGCGGTAAATAATTTCAAATTATAAAAATGCAGTCCGGCAGAATAAGTAATGCAAAATAAATCGGCCAAAGGAAAGATTAAAAGATAACTATGAACAAGATTAAATTTTGTTCTCACATTATTGAATAACATTAATAGATCGGATTCTTAAAACCAGTATAGAAGGAAATTATGCCCTTAAATATTTTATTGCAACACCGGAAATTAAGAGAATATATGTCCCATTTAGGAATGCATTCCGGATTTTTATATCACTGTTTATAAAACTATATAAAACAAAAGTGGTTATCAAGAAAATAGTTTTGATTTGAATAAATTAAGGGCACTTCTAAAAACTATTTTTTATAAAAATTCAACTCAAAGAACCCAAAGAATACGCAATGTTCGAAGAGAATATTAGAATTTTTAGAAATGCCCTTGAAGCTCTCAAAAAAAGTTCAGAAGGATCTATAGCGGATATAACTTAACATTTTTCCTGTGTTTAACGTATACGTATGAAATGTTTTGGATTATTGATCTTATATTGGTTAAAAATATAAAATCTATTCATAAAGGATTAAGAAACTTCTTCTGACACAAAGGTCTGAATAAGTGTTAGTAATTTTATCTTAAGCAGATATTTACTTAAGTATACTTTTCAATACCGGCTTAAAATATAAGCCGGCTCAATTATAAACATGATAGTTATCATAATCATGCACTGTACTGCGAGCAGGTGTTTTAGATTTGATAACATTGTTATCGATTAAAGATGCTTCCGAAATTATCTGAGGCTTTTCAAAAATTAATTTCTTGTCTTCAGCCAAAGCGCAATTACAATTCATACAATTTTCGATGTTAATCGAATTACCAAGAAATGCGTTGCATTTCGGGCATCGCCAGTATTTAAATCTGTAAATATTTATCGGCAAAGCAATCACAATGCTTCCTAAAATAAGAAAAGCAATCCCGAGATTAAATTCATACCAAAAGGAAAAATAAAATAAGAATAGCAAAATTGAACCGATTAACAAAGCGGAATAGCGGTGTTTTTTCTTTTTGAAAATATTTTTATAGCTCATAATCTGGCCCCCATCTAAAATTTAAATTAAACTAATATCTCCCCTAAAACTAAAATCCCCTTATCTAAAGAACACGGATAAGACTAAAAATATTTTACCGGATACAAGCAGACTCATAGAAAAATAAATATCCGATTAATTCACAAAATTTTTTAATTTTATATTCCCGATCAATGAGAGAATTATAAATTTTTGCGTCACTTAACTTTGATCTTTGCTTAAATTTTAATTATCGTAAGCCATGATGCGGTTAGTCTTTCGGAAAACCCCTCATTCGGTCGCACGAAAATTATATAATATTGTACCTTCCTGCAAGTCCCAAAAAAAAGAACCTTAAATTATTTTGATCTTTAAAAATCAAAATGCTTAGTATTAAATGATGGGTTACCGGCATCGTTTTTTTAATTACTGATTATCGAAGTGATCATGAAAATTATTTTACAGTGCAGCCGTATGTTTATCAGGGGTGGTGCGATGAATCGGAGTGCAGTTTTAATTTGAATTGTTATGGCTCGACACTGCCTCTAACTATAGTTCGCCATACACCGTAAGGCAGATCCGCTCTTCATGGCAGGAGAGCTAATTAACTAATCAGATTTTTTCCCTTCGATTGATTTATACATTTTATCGGTCAATATTATCAACCGAAATAAAAAACGGATAGAGAAATTATCCCTATCCGTTTTCAGATTAACGAAATGCTTTTTCCAGAACTCAATATTACATTTGATCAATTATCTTGTTGAAAGTTAAACTCGGGCGCATGACTTCCGAGGCTTTCTTTTCGTCGGGCATATAATATCCCCCGATATCAACAGGTTTTCCCTGAACGGAAATCATATCATTTACTATTTTCTCTTCGTTCGATTTCAGGGCTTCATACATTTTAGAGAATCGCGATTTTAATCCGGTATCTTTATCCTGTTCGGATAAAGCCTGTGCCCAGTATAAAGCCAGATAGAACGAGCTGCCGCGGTTATCAATCTCGCCGGCTTTGCGTGAAGGATAATGTGCGTTTTCAAGATATTTGCCTATAGCAGTATCCAGAGTTTCGGCAAGAATAGAAGCTTTAGGGTTTCCGGTTTTTCCGGCTATCATTTCAAACGAAGGAACAAGAGCGCAGTATTCTCCCAGTGAATCCCATCTTAAATGGTTCTCTTTTATCAGCTGCTGAACATGCTTAGGAGCGGACCCGCCGGCCCCGGTTTCGAACAATCCGCCGCCTTTTAATAACGGAACTATCGAAAGCATTCTTGCGCTGGTGCCTAATTCAAGAATCGGGAATAAATCCGTGAGATAATCACGAAGCACGTTTCCGGTAACGGAAATTGTATCCAGTCCTTTTCTAACTCTTTCAAGAGTATATTTCATGGCGTCTACCGGTTTAAGAATTTTTATTTCAAGACCTTCCGTATCGTGTTCGGGCAGATACTTTTTAACTTTTGCGATAATTTCTCTGTCGTGACCTCTGTTCTCGTCAAGCCAGAAAATCGCCGGAGTAGAAGAGGCCTTTGCTCTGCTAACGGCAAGCTTTACCCAATCTTTGATCGGCTCATCCTTAGCCTGGCACACTCTAAAAATATCACCGGTTTCAACATGCTGTTCAAGTAAAGTTACTCCGGCGGAATTTACCACCCTGATAACTCCGTTTCCTTTAGCTTCAAAAGTCTTATCGTGCGAACCGTATTCTTCGGCTTTTTGCGCCATCAAACCTACGTTGGAAACAGCGCCCATTGTCGCGGGATTAAACTGACCCTTTGCTTTAGCATCCTCGATAATTTCTTCGTATATGGTAGCATAGCACCGATCGGGAATCATTGCGATACAATCCTGGAGTTCATCCTTTAGGTTCCACATCCTTCCGCCGTCGCGCACTATATTCGGCATCGATGCGTCGACTATTACGTCGTTGGGTACGTGAAGATTTGTCTTTCCGGCTCTCGAATCAACAATCGCAAGCTGAGGCCGGCTTTCGTAAACTTTATTAATATCTGCTTCTATTTCCAGTCTCTTTTCATCCGGTAGTTTCTTTATTTTTTCCAACACGTCCATGAGACCGTTGTTCACATTGGCTCCGATTTCTTTAAGTACTTCCGCATGTTTTTCCAGCGCGTCTTTATAGTAAACCGAAACAGCATGACCGAACATTATCGGGTCGGAAATTTTCATCATCGTTGCTTTAAGATGCAGCGAAAGCAGCACGCCGTCTTTTTTAGCCGCCTCAATCTGCTCTGCGTAGAATTTTCTCAATTCCTTAACGTTCATAATCGAAGCATCTATTATTTCGCCTTTAAGAAGTTTAAGATTTTCTTTCAGAACAGTTATGTTTCCCTGAGGATCGACGTATTCTATTTTAACGGTATCTTCTTTACCGAGAGTAAGAGATTTTTCGGTACCGTAAAAATCTTTTTGATTCATATGCGCCACCCGTGTCTTTGATCCGGATTCCGGCCAAGGCTTCATCATTTTATGAGGATTCTTTTTCGCGAATTTTTTTACCGAAGCTGCTGCGCGTCTGTCCGAATTACCTTCTCTCAAAACAGGATTAACAGCAGAACCGAGCACTTTAGCAAATCTCGCTTTTAGCGCCTTCTCTTCATCATTTTTGGGTTCGTCCGGATAATCGGGGATATTAAAACCTTTTTCCTGTAATTCTTTTATAGCAGCATGAAGCTGCGGAATAGAAGCACTTACATTAGGAAGCTTAATAATGTTTGCATCAGGTAACTGGGTTATTTTCCCCAGCTCGGTCAGATAGTCCGGAATTTTCTGCTCATCGGTCAGCTTGTCGGGGAAGTTAGCAATTATTCTTCCTGCAAGTGATATATCTTTTAATTCGATTTCAATTCCGGTTCCTTTTGAAAAGGATTTTACGATAGGCAACAGACAATAAGATGCAAGCGCAGGGGCCTCATCAATTTTTGTCCATATAATTTTTGTTTCCATTTGTTTTTCCCGCTTAATTTTTCTACAACTATGTAAGGATTTTTATAATTAGCATTTAAATTACTGAATCTTTGGCAATTATTAAAATTTTATCTTGATTGAGTTTGATGAAGTAGGATAAAATTAAGAATAGGAACATAAGAGAACAGGGAGATGCAGGTACAGGATTCATGATACGAGAAGAAGGAATATAAGAATATAAGAGTATATGGATATGAGCTTGGGGAAATTTTGTTTATTAGATACTGCTTCGCCGTTATGCGGATGTGAAATGATTATCCCGCCGGGCTCAATTATAAATATTCAACTTCTCATAATTATGCAGTGACTCGGGTATTTGTATTTTTGCTTTTAAAATTGCGTAGTCTTCATGTAGTTCCTCTTCGGTGAAGTATGTATTTTTAACACCGGATTTCTTATCTGCCGTAAGTCTGCAGTTACAGTTCGGACAATTTTCTATATAAACAGAACTGCTCAGAAATGTATTGCAGCTGGGGCATCGCCAATTAATTGACCTGTAAATATTAATAAACGCAGCAATGGCAATACTTCCCAGAATAAAAAACGTAAGTCCTAATTTATTATCGTACCAAAGAGAAAAATTTAACAAGAAAAGTATAATTGAAACAATTAATACCGCTAAATATCCATGCGTTTTCTTTTTAAAAATTTCAGAAGAGCCCATTTTTTACCTCCGATTTAAATATGCCGGCGCCAAATTTTAGCAGCCCTTAATTCTTAGCCGGTTATTAATCGAATACATCATGAATAAGAAAAGGTTTAACATAAATAATCAGTGTAATCTTAATTCAAACTTTCCGGCCGACTTATTTAGCATCTTGCTTTTTTGATTCTCATTAAATTGAGAATAATAACTTCTTAAAATATGCGAGTTCTTCTTTTCGGGTTTAAATATAATTAGAGCTGGCAGTTTTTCGATAAGAATTTTTTAATATCCGTAATTCATAGAAATAAACCGGTATAATAAAATCTCCGTATTAAAGCCCAAAAAGCAAGAACAATCCATTATTATAGAGACGTAATTTCCATATTCTCGAAAATTTTATAAATAACTTTAGTTCGATCTTAATTTTTTTTAGTTTGGATTAACAATAATTAGCACAATCAATATAGTGTCCCGCGACCATGAAATAAGCAGAATTCACGGAAAATTTATTTTCCCTACTATATAATTTTTCCGTCTATTTAATATGAAGTAGTTATATCATGGTGAGAATAAAATTATACTATGAAAACCATCGAGTTTTTATAATTATTTTCTCCTTTGCGTTATTATGAGATTAATTTTCCTATTCTAAAATTGGAAAACAGAATTTTTATAGTTCTCTTTTTCTCTAATAAAAGAAATCATTAATTTGTCGTTTAACTTAAATAACTAAAAACACCGGCATGGCGCATCTTTTAAGCAAATCGTCTTTCATAAAAGGAATACAGTGCGATAAGCAGCTATATCTTTATAAGCACCACTACGATTGGATGGATAAAGTAAGCGCAGGCCAGCAGGCGGTGTTCGATAGGGGAACCAGCGTAGGCATATTGGCGCAGAAACTCTTCCCCGGCGGTATTGTAGCGACGGAAGATCCCAGAAAATCAGCTGCTGCCGCATCAAAAACGAAAAACTTGGTTGATAGCGGCGCACCGGTAATTTACGAAGCCGCGTTTGAATTCAACGATATACTCGTGATAAGCGATATAATTGTAAGGAACGGGAATCAGTGGTCGGTTTACGAGGTTAAAAGCTCAACTTCGGTTTCGGAAACGTACTTACTCGACGCTTCAATCCAGTACTACGTCTTAAAAAACTGCGGACTGAATATAAAGGACATTTCGATCGTCTATATCAACAATCAATATGTAAGGAACGGCGAACTCGATATACATTCTCTGTTCAAAATTCAAGGCGTAAAAGATTTTGTACTTAAGAGGTATGATTTAATAGTAAACGAGACGGGCAGACTGAAAGAAGTATTAATGCGGAAAACGATACCGGATATCCCCATTGGAGTGCAGTGTTTCACTCCGTATCAATGCAGCTTCTTCGGAACGTGCTGGAAGGACGTACCCGACTACTCCGTGTTTGATATTGCAGGTCTTACAATTGAAAAGAAGTTCGATCTTTATAATAAAGGTTATGTGCGGCCGGAGGATGTACCGGAAGATTACAAACTTAACCCGAACCAGAGAATGCAGGTCGAAAGTGAAGTAAGCAACAAAACGGTAATTGATAAAGAAGCGATTAAAGATTTCCTTTCCGGAATAAAATATCCTCTTTTCTTTATGGACTTTGAAACGTTCATGCCTGCTGTACCGATGTTCGACAACTCAAGACCCTACCAGCAGATACCTTTCCAGTACTCGCTTCATTATATGAGGAAAGAAAACAGCAAACTCGAGCATTTTGAATTTCTTGCCGACGCAAGCGGCGATCCCAGGGTACCGTTTATTACAAAACTGCTTGACGATACAAAAAGCGAAGGGACAATACTCGTCTATAATAAATCATTTGAGATCACCCGCTTAAAAGAGATTGGCAAAGACTTCCCGGAATTTGAGGATGAAATAAACGAACGAATAGAACGCATTGCCGACTTAATGATCCCCTTCCAAAAAAAATATTATTATAAACCGGAGATGAAAGGCTCGTACTCTATTAAATACGTATTGCCCGCGCTTGTACCGGAAATGAGCTACGACGATCTTGAAATAAAAGAAGGCGGAACCGCATCAATTGCATTCGAGAGCCTGTATTATGAAACCGACTTATTTAAGATAAAAGACACCACGGAGAATCTGTTAAAGTACTGCGGAATGGATACGCTTGCTATGGTTGAGATATTAAGGAAATTGCTAGATTAATAACCGGGAATATTTCAAAGTTATGCGATCGCAATAGTTATAAAAAAGAATTGCTTGAGACTAATTTTTATGCTCTTTATTCCATTCGACTGCTATTATTCTTTGTCCGTTAATATTTGCGGCTTCTTCGGAAGCCAGAAAAACGGCAGCGGGACAGACAATATCCGCCTTTAACAAATTTTTCTTTTTATCTTCAGAAAAATCATGCGGTATCATTCCCGTAAGCGTTGCACCGCCGGGTAATAAAGTATTTAAAGTAATCCCTGTTCCCCTTAATTCCTGCGCCCAGATATTGCTCATAGATTCAAGCGCGGCCTTTGAAGGTCCGTATGGCGAAAACCCTTTCCTCTTCATTGTTTCCAGATTTATGGAAATGTTTATTATTCTTCCGGATTCTTGCTTTAACATATGAGGGATAACCGCTTTGGTTATAAGGTACGTTCCGTTTATGTTGGTATTAATAACCATCTGCCAGTTCTCCGTATCGGATTCCCAAAACGGTTTCGGATTGGTCATAAAAGATTCATTTACGAATCTCATTCCCCTTGCGGCATTATTCACCAGTATATCTATCCTGCCGTATTTTTCAACTACCGAACCGACGAGACGATTGACATCATTCTGGTTAGTTATATCTGCCGGAATTGCTTCCCCGTTTATTTTTGCGGCTGTATCGTCAATTTCCTTTTTGTGTATAGCAGAAGTTACAATAACCATAGCACCGTTTTCAGAATATGCTTCCGCAATAGCTCTTCCTATGCCTCTTCCGCCGCCGGTAACAATTGCGATCTTTCCATTTAATTTTTTAAACATATAAAACCCTTAAAATATTTATAATTTAAATTCCATTCATAAAAAATTACAGTAGAATAAATATACCGTAACCGGATCTTCAATGTTGTGAGATTACTATAAGTTATAAGTCCGGAAAACGGAATTTTAATTCCGTCCCGTTTTATTGTTTTATAAAACAAAAAATTACTAAATAAAATTTTCCGTGCTAATTAAAAATTTATTAATTACATTTTCTCATCATTAAAAATATTCATGTATAAAATAAAACCGGGGACTCCAGTTAAGGGAGATCTAGCTTAGGGACAAATCATAATGTAGTTTTTCGAAGAAGAGAAATTTCGATCCTTATTTTATGTAAAACAGAAAAATTAAACCGACAAAATTAATAATTGGGGTAAACCGTTATGAAACACACATCTGCTTCCGCGATTCTTCGTCCTGTATATTTTTTATTTTCCGTATTTTCTTTTTTTGTTCAGGTTTCGTTTGCTCAGGAATGCGACGAATGTTCGCACCCGAGAGTGGCGTTTTACGATTGCAATGTTCAAGTCGCCCGTCCCGCAAGCGCCGACTCGATAATCGCCTGGCAGAACCTTTTCTGGCCTTCCGCCTCCGCGCGGGGATACATGCACACAAACGATTCACAGAAAGACTGTGTGAGCTGGCTTGACGGTGCGCTGATAAATGCTGCAGAACTTCAAGGAGGTACGTTAAAATTCGGACCTGAATATGCGAACCTTGCGCCCGACGGACCCGTCAGATCATCAGATTACCTAATTAGAAGCACGGTTGAACCCGCGGAGGGAGGATTTATTTTTACGCTTATCCTGGAAGCATCACTAACGCGCGAAACGGTTAAGAGTATTCAGGTTCAGTTCAATTCTACCATAGAAAGCGCTGACGCCGCAGGCCGGCAGGCCGCTCAGGCAATGATGCCGCTGAAGCAGACAATAATGCAATGGGAAATCGATAAGAGAAGTAAGGACGTTAAAATTGCAATCAGCGACATGTGGAACAGGAATACAAAGGACGTTATCACCGTCAAACCGGAAAAAACGCTCGTTGATACCGGAGAAACAATTAATATTGAAATTACCATGATAGACTGCGACGGTGTACCGCTGGGCGGACGGGAAATTTTTTTCAACGATACCACGGTTTACTGGAACGAAGGCGCCGCTGAATTCCCTCTTAACGGTACAAGAGGAGGTAAAATCACTCCCCGGGTTGCCGTTACCGACGGCTCAGGTAAAGCAACCGTTAAATTCAAAGCAGCGAACACCACAGGTACCGCAGAGATTATATGCTGGTACCCGCATTTTAAACCTTGCGGCAGAGCTGATGCTTTTCAGGGAACTTCAATGGTGCAAATTAAAATACCGCCGACAAAACTTTGGCTATTTAAAGCTTCAATTACAAAAACCCATACCATGCACCAGGATACCGTAACATCCTTCACTGCCGGACAGTATACGGATGCGACCGAAAGCTCAGCTAATTTTGAAACCAGGGTTTCCGGAAAGGTGACCGCAATTATCGAAAACTTGGCCGATGATCCGGTAAACGATTTTTCATTCAATACGGAAATCGCAGAACCTATTGCATTGGTGTATTCCGGTACCGGATTAATGAATGAATATAGTAAGAATAGAGAAACCATAAACGGTACACTCATTACCGCAGATATAAGAAGTGATAATGTTTCCGGCCTTGCAAACGGTGCGGATTTTTCTTTCGAGTATTCTGCGGATTTTAAATATATGGGATTCGGCGTCAGCATTCTGGCACCCGGTTCGTATCGCGGACATTATTACGGGTACGTCGGTACCGGCTGGGCAGATTACGGCGGAGAGTACGATAATTACGGCCTGGGAGCGTCCGCAGGATTTTACAGTGATGATGCCAACGGCTCCATAAATAAAACCGATTCGGGCTACAGCGGCTATTGGGAATTTACCGAAAACAAGCAGGAGCTCAATCCCGGCGGAGTCAAATACTCGACCGCCAATACTTCTGTAAACATAACGGTCGAACCGTATAAATCCGTTACCGGCATTAAAAAAAATGATTCCGACCAGCTTAATCCATGTGAATTTTTACTCGGTCAGAATTATCCTAATCCCTTTAATCCGACAACCAGTATTACCTACAGTGTTAAAGAACGGACCAATGTAAGTCTGGTTGTTTACAATATTCTAGGAAAAGAAATTGCGCGGCTGATCGATGCCGTGAAACCTCAAGGCACTTATTACACTACCTGGAACGCTGCAGGGCTTTCAAGCGGCGTGTATTTTTACAGGCTGATTGCCGGAAATTTCGTTCAGACAAAAAAGATGATACTGCTGCGGTAATGTAAGCCGCAGTTCAGCTTATATAAAATTTTATTTAACGTAATTATTCCTTCCGGTTGAAAAGATAAAAATCCCGGGAAGGATATTTAAAATTAATAATCGAATATAAATTAGACGACAAAGAAGATTTAGCTGCATTTATTGATCAGCTCATTGAAGCAAATAGTATTAAGCAGAGAAAACTCCAAATTCCGGCAGGAGTATTTTAATGAATACTTAAATGGTTTAAATAAGTATAATATTTTGTTATTAAAAAATTATGGGGAAAGAACCTTTCTAATCCCGCAGACTTGTGCTTTGAATTTAAATATTAAACTCCCGTAGCAAATCTTGACATTACAACTATAATTGCGATCTGCATTAAACCCTGGAGAGCTACGACCCGGACATAAGACTTCATTAATTTTTGAATCCTCTGCCCGTCCGGCTTTTCTTTTCGCATCTCGAAATATATTTTAAGATTCGTGGGCAGAAGAATTCCCAGTCCCTGTATTGTTAAGACCGCAACAATTCCCAGAGCGGCTACCATCCACCACGCCGTAGGGAAAGAAAGCGTAAAAAATCCAAGCCAATTTGCCATATAAAAACCTGCAGTTGTGGTGACAATAGCGAGCAGCGGCATATAAAAAAGCATTTTCGGCATTAAGCGCAAAATTATTTCCCGTCGTGCTTGTATGGTTATTCGCTTCATAATCGGACCAATCATGAATCCCATAAACAGGTCGGTGCCCGTCCATAATATCCCGCCCAGTACATGAACAAAATTAATAAACCAGAGAATGTGACTAATAATAGCGGCCGTCATTACGGCAAGGGGAATCAATACCCACCATTGTTTTCTGATTTCTATTCTTGATGCAAAAGTGCCGTCGGGAACAAGTCCTATTTCGCCTATGCTCATATTAGATTCTCCGGTGATGTTTTGTTGTATAATATTAGATCCGCTATGAAGTGCAATTGGTAGTTAAAATAAATATTATTCCAGGATTTCACAATCTCATTTTCCGATTTTTGTTCTGCGGCATATGTTTTTATTGGTGAGTCTAAGTGTTACGGATAATTTTTTAATAAAATAAGTTAAGCCGCTCCCCGGCATTGAATAAACATCGCCGGGGATTGGAAATTCAATTACTTTCCGTTCGGAGTGATTATTCGGTAATTTCCGCTGAGGTGCATAATACTGAATAAATACAATAAACCGTCGTAGTAGGGATCAAAATATCCGTCGGAATACGGTTCCAGTTTTGCGTTCCATACCGCATCAACAAACTTCCAGCTTTTAGCTTGAGTTCCCATAATAGAAGCTGCTGCGGCAGTTGCCACAAATCCTAATGAGTGACGGAGTTTCCGGTAGCCGCCGGCAGGCATTATAAATTCCGGCTTGGTTCCGTCAAGATTATATTGATCGACAAAAGTATCAATACCCTGACAAAAGAGGAAATTCTGGAGTCGTGTGCTGTAATCCTGCTGCCATTTTTTATCTTTTGCAAACCAGGAATAATCCATGGCGATATTCATCGGAACCCGCCATGAATCAAACCGGAAATTACTATGGAAACGACGCCAAGTACGGGGTTCGCCGCTGAACTCGGTCGCATCGGCATTCAAACCCGTCGGTGCCGAACATGCTCTGTGAAGATACGCTCTAGCGGTGTCTGCACATTCCCTATAAAATTCGGCATGACCGTCTTTCGCGTACATCGCCCATACTTCATAAAATGCAGGGAGAAAATAAGAAGGATCAGTCCAGTGATATCCGGAAGTATCTGGTACAAAGGTAATCTTTTTTTCTTCGGTATTAATGATATTGGTAATTCCGCTTTTGCCGTTTTTACTCCACATTGCATCCAGTATTCTGCGGGCTTCGGCATAATAATTTATTCCGGTATTATTGCCCCAGCGGTTTGATGCAAATAACAGGTCGGTTATAAAATACAATTCACCGTCCGATGCGGAACCTTCCGAATTGCGTATTCCCGTTGCCGGTTTAGCGCTCCAGGCAAAGTATGCTTCGCGCGGACCGCTTTGATGCTGCATATATTTTTTTGCCCAGCGCCAGATCCGGTCGAATACATCCTTTTTATTCAATTGCACGGCTACCATCATACCGTAAGACATTCCCTCGGTACGAACGTCGTGGTTTTTCACATCGGATACATAGCCCATCGAATCACCGACTTCAAAATAAACTTTGTTAGGTCCTTCGAAAACATCGTAGTAGGCTTTAGCCAGCTTTGCGTCTATGTCTTTCTGTTTATAACCTGCTTCTAAAAATACATCGCGGTATCTCCCGGTTTCATACGCACCCTTTTCCCACGGTTTCATTTTACCGCGGGGATCTTTAATATCCTTATTGCAGTCGCTTGTTTGAGCAGTCAATGGAATTAGAAATAAAAAAGAAAATGCGATAAAGTAAATAATTTTTTTCATCTTTCGTCTCTCATTTATGTTTTGATATTAATTCGAAAATCAGATCGCAAATAACTCATGCTTAAATTCGGAATAAATCATCTTCCCGCCCTAATAAAAAGAAGCGGCAACTTTATTCCGCAATAAATTATAATGAAAGTGTTTTCCAAATCTATTAAATTTTTACTTACTAAAATATTTTTCATGGAAGAGAAATAATCGAAAATCCAGGACAAAGTGGGAATAGAAATTTAAAGATTATTTTTAGTATAATATAACTTTAGAAATTGTACTTTAAAAGAGATTTAGACTTAGATTTCGCAATAATTTTTAATTGGGGTTTAAATTATGAGGAAATTTATTTTAGTTTTACTGGTTTTCCTAATTTCGGTTGTTAACTCTTCTTCTGCTCAGAGCATAAAAATAGTTTCGGACTATGAATCGGTTCAGACGAAATATGCGGCTAAGGTTCTTCAAAAAGCTTTGTCGGAAGAGGGATACAGAATAGTAAAAGATAAGCCGGATTTTCTAATCACCCTAAAAATTGACTCGCTTAATTTAAAACCCGAAGCCTTCGAAATAAATCCCGGTGAAAAAGATATTATAATTAAAGGCGGTAACGGTACAGGAATCATATACGGCTGTAATTCAATTGCCGAAGATTTGGGAAACAAGATCAAGCTGGATAAAATACATGCAAAACAAGAGTCACCCAGACTGCCGTTCAGAGCAATTAAATTCGATCTTCCGTGGGATACTTACCGGCACAGTTACGCGCTTTCGCTTCATTCGCAAACATGCAAAGATATAAATTTCTGGAAAGCTTTTCTGGATATGATGTGCCGGAACAGATTCAATGTACTTACGCTCTGGAACCTGCATCCTTATACTTTTTTAATTAAACCGAAAAATTTCCCGGAAGCCAGTCCCTGGAATGATAAACAAATGCATGAATGGGAAAAATTATTCCATGGGATTTTCAAATTGGCAAAAGAACGGGGAATCGATGTTTACCTTGTCCCCTTCAACATTTTCGTAACGCCCGAGTTTGCTAAAGCTCATAATGTTGAGATGTATAATTTGCAGCATGATTTTTTTGTAAAAGGAGATACTTCCGAAATTATTAAGCGTTATACGCGGGAGTGCGTTACCCAGGTTCTTAACGAATACCCGGATCTAACCGGACTCGGGCTTACGCTCGGCGAAGGAATGGGAGGAATGACCCCGCAGCAGCGGGAAGACTGGATAAAAGGAACAATTATCGAAGGTATGCGCCTGGCAGACAGAAAATCAAAATTAATTCACCGGATTCCTTTTTCGGGAAATACCGCATCGCTTGGCGCAACTTCGGTTGAGATGGAGAAAATTACCCGAGCGGGAATCGAACAGGAAGCAAAACTGGATTGCTTTGAAAAGCCTATTTGGGCGGGGTTAAAATTCAATTGGTCTCACGGGCACTCGACCCCGAAATTAATTAAAGTTCACGGCGGTAAATTGTACGGTACATATTTTTCGCCCGAACCAAAAGATTACAAAATTATCTGGACCGTAAGGAACGAAGATTTCTTTTGCCTGCGATGGGGAGTAGCGGATTTTATCAGGGAACATATAAAAGAAAATGCTCACAGTTATGTCGGAGGTTATATTATAGGATCCGAAACATATATCCCGGCAAAGGATTACTTCACCAAACCGGATCCGGCAATAACCTGGAAATATGCTTTTCAGCGGCAATGGCTGTTTTATAAATTGTGGGGAAGACTGCTGTATAATCCCGGCACGCCGGATAAAATTTTCAAAGATGAATTTGTCAGAAGATATGGTAAAAGTGCGGAAGTTTTATTCGAGGCAAACTCGCTCGCGGGCAAAACACCTCTCCGTTTGGCATCTTCCTTCGACTGTTCATGGGACTTTACTTTGTATGCTGAAGGATTTATGGCATTAAATCCTGCGGACAAACGTGTGGAATATATTTCTGTTGACCGTCAGATTAATCAGCCTCCGCTCGATACCAATTATGTATCTATAGCCGAATATGTTAAGGAAGTATCTTCCGGAAAGAATGCCGGGAATAAGATTACTCCTCCGGAACTAGCAGGAATGCTGGAGAAAGATTGCACAAAGGCTCTGGGTCTTGTGAAAAGCGTCGATGTTAAGAATGACTCCCCGGTTAAATATGAAGTAGCCGATGTAAAAGCATGGGCAAATTTAGGCTTATTTTTCGCGGAAAAAATTAAAGGAGCGCTCGCGCTGCAGTTCTACCGAACAAACGGGAAAACTGAAGAAAAACTCAAAGCTATAGAACATCTGGAAAACGCATTAAAGTACTGGGATAAAATCATCTCAATAACACGACCTTTATATAAAGATATGCCCTTGGTTCATTTAAGCGAACAGGACGGAAAAAGCTGGAAGGTAAACGACCATCTTCGTTTCCACTGGGCATTGCTTAGGAACGATGTTCTTAAGGATGTTGAAACAGCAAAAAATGCAGTTAATATTTTGAACGAATAAATACAAAGATATTATAATAGCGATAAGACAAGTTATAATCTGCCCGAAAGATATGTTTGTTTGTTCGAAAATTACGTTTGATACGGGATGAAATGATTTTAGGAGATTGAATCAGAATTAATTTTTCATTTCTATGGTTTGAAGATAAAGATTAATTATTTCGGTAAATAATTTTTAAATCCGCGGCTCAAACGGTTTTAAGATTTTGATATAAATAACAGCTGGGAAATTATCCTAGAGCCCAAGCAATGCGGACAAGATCAGCGTTGAAGTATTTCGGAATCTATAATTATACTGTTGTAATTATCCGGTTTACCTTTGTTTTCTATGATCTTAATAAGCAGATCGACGGCTGATTTACCCAAAGCATACGGATGCTGATAAACTGTTAGAAAAGGTATTCCCAATCTTGCAACTATATTATTATCGCCGAATTCTCCCAGCATTACGTCTCCGGGAATTGAAAGATTACTATCCAAAATTGCTCGTCCGGCTCCGTAAGTAATTAATCCGCCGACACTCACGACACCGTCGAATTTAATTTTATTGTCCAGGACCGATAATATCTTTTTGTAACTCTTATCGTAATCTCTAAAAGTTTTTACAACTAATTCAGGATTAAAGGATATACCGTGATCTTTTAGCGCCGATTTATATCCCTCGAAACGGTCTTTTGCTACAGGTATTCCGGTATTGGGACCGAGGAATAATATATCTCTTCTCCCCGCTTCGATCATTTTAGTAGTTAGTTCGTAAGATGCTTTTTTATCGTCTATTGTTACCGAATGAATGCCCGATCCTTCTAATTTTCGGTCCCAGCAAACTATCTTGATGCCCTCCTCGGCTAATTTTTTGTAAAGATCAAAATTATTTTTATTTCCCGTAGTATTAAGTAAAATTCCGTCGGTATGAATATCCGCAAGAAATTCTAATTTCTTCCTTTCAATCTTATTATTTTCGTCATGAACCAGTAAGATGGTTTCATAGCCCTTTTTATTGGCTTCTTCGTAAGCACCTCTCACCGCTTCGGAGAAAAAAGATATGCGGAGATCCGGTATTAATATACCCAGAAGTTTACTGCTTTGATTTATCAGAGACCTCGCCAATAAATTCGGCCTGTAACCCATTTCATTCGCGGCAGACTTTACTCTTTCTATCATCTCGCGCGAGATATCGGTGCTTTCTCTTAGCGCTTTGGAAACAGTTGCAGGGGTAACTTCGAGTTTTATCGCTATATCTTTTAGAGTCAGTCTATTTCTGATTTTTTTATACATATAATAAACATCACGCTTTTTCTTCTTTATTTATCCAGAAGGGTGATATTAAAAACCAGACGACAGTTCCGATAAGCATTAATAATTTATCCGTATTTAGATCTATCTTACCGATAAAAACAAAATAGGAAGGCAACAATGTAAGCAATAACCCGATAAACGATATAATTTTAAACAATAACTTCAACTTCATTTCCCTCACTCCTTTTTATTGCTATTTTCTGCATAACTAAGCTCGAAACAATATAGATAAAGGATGAAATGAACCATCCCGGTAAACCCAGAAAGAAAATCTCCAATCCAAAATATAAATTTATAAATAGGCATAAAAGCAATGTTAAAATCCAGGTTATCATTGCGGCCTGATTAAGTGATTTATTGAAGTATTCCGCGTAATTGGATTTCAATTTTAATTTCGGAAGGATATAAACATCCATCATTATTATTGCGCCCATAGGCATTAATAATAGTCCGTAAAGAGCAACAAATTCGAGTAATTTCATTACTAAAGCCGGAAATACAGCCACGACAGAAGTCGTCAGACCTACAATCATAGTTACCTTCCATGTTTTCCATTTCGGTTTGATTGCCTGCACAGCCAGGCCGGCCCTGTACAAAGTAGGATTCGCCGTAGTCCATCCGGCCATTATCACACAAATAGCGCCTGCTATACCGGCGGCTCTGAAGGCAATAGGACCTGGAGCGAATTGGGTAATGTTATGAGTCTCATGCAGGAAAAGCGCATATAAAATACCAGAAGCGATCCATGCAATATAATGTCCCACATACATACCCGAAGCAGGGGAAAAACCGTGATACCATTTTTTTGCATAGCGTAAAATCGACAGGTCAGCCATCCCGATATGCATTGCCATATTAACGAACCAGGCAAAGAACAATACATGCCAAAAAGTAAACTGCGTCTGACCGGGAAGCGCTTTTCCCGTCCATATTTTTGTTTTTGCGATTTCCCAAAAGTTCGATAATGAAGTAACTCCCAAATTAGGCAAAACCGCTACCGCCGCCGCGATAAAAACCAAAATCATCCAGGGTGCCGCAACATTTGCAAATTTTGAAACTTGGTTATAACCGAACATTGCTATTAATGTTGTTACAATTCCGACTATCAAAACAATTACTATCCATTCTGCGCTGTTCGGCAGCCATTGATTCAAGGAAGGCATTCCCAAATTAAAAGGAATACCCACAGCCGTTGCCGAAACCGCAATCATGGAACCGGCAAGAAAACAAAACATCAAAGCGTTAACAAAATTATAGACTGCCGTCAGCTTAGTTCCGCAAATTTTTTCCAGCATAAAATATAAAGTCAGCCTGAATCTTGTAGCTATGGGAGCGCAAATAAACGCCCAGCTTAAAACGGCAAGGAAATTTCCCACAAGAAGTCCGCCAACTAAATCACCGGCAGTTACGCCGTGTGCAACGAACAATGGACCGATCACAAATTCCGTCCCCGCCGTATGTTCGCCTACGTACATACCCAAGAAGCTTTTCCAGCCTTTCCATTGAGATTCGGGAACGGGTGTTCTTTCAAATTCTTCGATGGAATTCAAATGACTCAATAATTTTCCTTTTAACATTCCGATCCTTTTTTTTATATTTTATTAATAGGATGTTATATGACTCCAAAAATAAAAATGAATGTCCGACAAACGGAATAAAATAAAATTAATATCTTTTATTTATTATGTTCGATAAAAGATAGTTGTTATACCCTTATTTTTTCTATTTCCGATTGGTACCCGCTCTCATAATATTCTTTTACCGGATCGAGAGATAGGTTTTTATTTAACCTGGCTTTTGCAACAATAGGCCGGACATCCGCATTAATTAAAGCATCGTTAAATAAACGGTTTGCCAAAATAATCTCGTCGTTCTTCTGATATGTCGAAAGCTGATTTCTGTTTACTAAAATTGCCTTTGCCAAAGACAGCTGCAGTGAGTCGATTGAATGTAAAATAGCCGGAATTCTTTTTTCCCGGCTGCTGCATTGATCTATCATTAATGCCCATTTGTTTTTTCCCAAAATGCCTCCGCCCGAAACCAGTTCATAAAAAATTCTCGCGTTTTCCTGATTTGGCTCGACGGCATGATCGTCGTCCGCGGCATATCTGGTATTAAAATGCAGACCGCCGTACATCCCTTCACTTAACAATCTGGATATAATTTGCTCTACATTTGTTCCGTGAAAATGATGGCCTGTATCAACCAGTACTCCCCCGTTCACCCCGAATTCTTTCGCAACAATATATGCGCTTCCCCAATCAGATAAAACGGTGCTGTAAGTTCCGGGTTCAAATACTTTGTATTCGATTAAGACTTTCACTTTTCCGTTTCTTGTTTCTTTATTGATTTTTTCCACCTCGGCCGCTACTTCCTTCAGCGACTTTTTAGTATGCTCGTAAGCTTTACGCAATTCCGTTTGACCGGGATAATTCGAGCCGTCCGGGACCCACACGGCAACAACCCCGTTCGCTATTTCATTCGCAATTCGTACCGACAGCATTGTTTGTTCGATATAATTTTCTCTGGTCTTTTTTTCGTCCGCCGAAATACTGCCTCTGTAAGAACCTTTTAAAAAATAAGTAGGACTTATTGATCCCAGTTTTAATCCCCGTTTTTTTGCCTCGCGGCCTACATTTTTTGCTATATCATACGAACCGTTTATTCCGTCTTTCGAATAATCCCATAATATATGTGTAGCAACTCCGTCTACTGCCCCGGTCAGCTTTTCTACAAATGACGCGTCGTCCAATTTTTCAAGTATGTTTCTTGCAAAACCCGGGGGCATATAATCTCCGAACCTTCCGCCTCCGAACTCGCCGAAAACCCAACCGGGAATTTCGATTTTAAAGTTTTCTACAGCTTCAACTGCTTGATCAATATTGTCTTCTCCGAATTCTTCTTTAAGATACTTTAATCCGTATTCAAGTTGATTTGCTTCCATTTCATTCAAGTCTTTCTTTAGATTGATGTAATAATAGGTGCATTATAAAAATGATCGGATTTTTTATATAGATAACTTTTAACATAATTTGAGTTCCGGCTGTAAAAATTTTTATTAAAAAATTATGTTAATATCACTTGAAGATATTTTAATTAATAGGATTATTTTATACGATCAGGGTTTAATAGATTTCGAAAACCTTTAAGAAAAGATCAAGATTATTATAAAAATAGAGAATCCAGCAAAATCAGAAGCATAAATTTAGTTTTACCGTTGTTCGAGATACTTAATCGTTTTCGAAAACCTTTAAGAAACTAAAGCGATAAAATTTAATTGTCAAGAAAAAAATAATAGTCTTTTAATTATTAGAGACGAAAATCATAAAAACATTCATTTTATTAAGTAATTCAAGGGGATGGCAAATATGATCGCTTAGCTCCAAACCTATTTGTTTCTAGCAGGAAGTACCGTTCGCGAGTATGATCGCGTTGCAGTTAAAAGGAACCGAATTTCTTATTTGGTTTATCAAACCGCTGCCGACATTTTTACTGAGTTTGTAAAATTCCTTCTTATAACCAAAACCTCCGGGTTTGCCTTATCTTGTTTTAAATTTTACAAAAATATTTATCTATATAACTCTCTGTTAAGAAAGTCGAATTTGAGTAATGAGGTGTTGGAAATTTACGCCAAGCTATTTATTAAACGAGAGTAACCTATTTTACCGGGAAGTTTATAAATTCAAAATGTTTTTAAAAGCTTTTTCGTTTTCATTAAAATACATGTAATCAATAGGCTCATACGTTATCACGTTAAAAGAGTTTGCAACAATCCTTCTCCATTCACTTACGCCGGATACAATTCCGGCCGATACGGCCTGAACTCCGATATTCCCTATTACTGTTCCCTCCGACGGGCCGGCCAATACCTTCAGTCCTGCTGCATCCGCCGTTAATTGGGTCAGCCGTTTATTCTGAGTACCTCCTCCTATTACATGCAGGTTTTTTATTTCGCGTCCGGTGATCTCCTCAATTCTTTTTAATGTTATCCGATAAGAGAAGGCCAAACTTTCAAGAATAACTTCAATGATAAATCCGGGATCTGATTTTACGGTTTGCCCGGTTTCTCTTAGGAAGTCCGTTATTTTTGCCGGCATATCCCCGGGTTTCGAAAATCTTCCGTCATATAAATTTAACCATGCGCCTGCGAATCCGTATTGTTCGGCTTTCTCGACTAAATCCGAATATTCGTAGCCTGCGGATCTTTCGTTCCAAAATCGCCTGCATTCCTGCACCGGCCACAATCCCAATATGTTCTTCAGAAACCTTATCGTCTTTTCAATTCCGCCTTCGTTAGTGAAATTGTAATTCAATGCTTTATTCGAGATAACCGGACGGTTCAATTCCACTCCCATTAAAGACCACGTACCGGAACTTAAAAATGCCCAGTCGTCCGATTGATTTGCCGGAACGGACGCTACGGCGGATGCGGTATCGTGGCTAGCGCCCGCAATTACTGGTATATTATCTCCAAGTCCCGTCTCGTTTGCAACTGATTGTAAAAGAGGCCCCAGGACGGTACCTGGTTCTACAATCTCCGGAAATATTTTTCGCGGCAATTCGAACTTATCGATAAGGTCCCAAGACCATCGTCTTAAATAAGGATCTGTAAGGCCGGTAGTGGATGCGTTCGTAAATTCGGCTTTCTTTTTGCCCGAGAGTAAATAATTCAGATAATCCGGTATAAGCAGAAATTTACAGGCAAGGTTAAGAAAATTTTGCTTGTTCCGTTTCTCCGCCAGCAGCTGAAACAAAGTATTGAATTGGGCGAACTGAATTCCGGTCTTAAGATATATTTCTTCTTTCGGAACGATGCCGAATGCCTTTTCCATAATGCCGTCGGTTCTGTCGTCGCGGTAATGATAAGGATCCCCCAGTTTGCTCCCGTTATCATCTATTAAAACATAATCGACTGCCCAAGTATCTATAGCTATGCCGGCAAAATCAGGACCGAAATTTTTCCGGGCTTCAATTAATCCCGAAATAATTTCTCCGTATATCGCGTTAATATCCCAGTGCAGACCGTCGTTTAATTTCACTGTGTGAGTTTTAAAGCGGTGTACTGCGTTTAGTTTTACCTTATCTTCTTTTAATTCTGCAACTACGCATCGCCCGCTCTCGGCGCCCAGATCAAAACCTATGAATTTTTTTATTTCCAACGGCAACGTCTTTTTTTTATCTTAAGTAAGCTTCCTTCAATCCTCCGTCAACAGGTATAATATGCCCCGTAGTTCGGTCGGATCTATCTGATAACAGAAAATAACCGGCTTCAACAATGTCTTTAGGACGAACATCTTTGTTCAACAATGTTCTTTTTGCATAAAAGTCAGCCAGTTTTTTACGTAATGCCCCGGTATCTTCACCGGAGTCGAATTCAATTCCGTATTTTTCAAGACTGTTTATCACTCTGTCGCGGGGAAACATAGTACTTCCTTCAATAACCGTGGCCGGACTTACGCCGTTCAGCCTTATAATTTTTGAATAACGTATTGCGAGTTCCCTGATGAGATGATTTAATGCCGCTTTACTCACGTCGTACGGTTCACTGCCTAATTTTGGAACAACCGCATTAGCGGAACTTGTAAGCAATGCGGTGCCTTTTAAATTCTGTTCTTTCTATGATATCGGCGAATTCTTCCACCAGAATATTATTGCTTGTAACGTTTATATTGAATGTCTTTGTCCATGTTTCATCGTAAAACGACTTTCCGTTCTTATCCGCCGGGATAAAAACGGCAGCAGTGTTGACCAAAATATCCAATCCGGCAAAGTTTAATATTACCTTATTAAAGGTTTCCTTCACTGATTGTCTATCGGTAATGTCTATATGAACCGCGACGCAAACATCATTTCCGAATTTCGAATTTACTATGACGGCGGTTTCCCCGGCCGCTTTAATATCCAAGTCAGCTACGGCAACATGAGCTCCTTCGTCCGCAAGTCTAATGCAGAATTCTCTCCCTATTCCGTTTCCTCCGCCGGTAACTATCGCAACTTTTCCGGCAAATTCTTTTTCCTTCGGCTGGCGCCGTATTTTTGCCTCTTCCAAAGCCCAATATTCTATTTTAAATGCTTCTTTAGCAGACAGGGCTACATAATTATTATTTACCCTATCCGGTTCGATTCCCTCATCGATTGAGCCGGTTTCCATGGACGTTGCGCCTTCCATTACATGAATTGCATTAACATAAAACTCGCCCGTAATTCTTGCTTCTTTTTTATTTTTTCCGAAGCTGAACATTCCGACGCCCGGTAGTAAAACAACGGCGGGATTTGTTCCTCTCATTGCAGGCGAATCGTTTTCTTTATTAGTCTCATAATAATTTTTATAATCTTCGGCATATTTCTGAAATGCATTTTCCACCGCGGATTGAAGTTTACCGGCATCTTCTTTTTGCGGATTCCAATTAATATACATCGGTCTTACTTTTGTGCGGATAAAATGGTCCGGGCAGCTTGTTCCCATGAATGCCATTTTTTCTCCGTCGGTGCTGTTGACTAACCGCAGAACTTCAGGCAAATCAACGTAATGACCTATCACGGGCTTTTCCTGACTGATACCGCCTCTTATCAGAGGTAAAACATTCTCCGCTATTTTTTCTTTATTAGAAAGAGACTGATACTTTTGTCCGCCGAATAACTTCTCTCCTTTTTTATTAATTCTCGAAACTACAAATTCCCCCATACTATCTATTATTTCCAGCGTAAGGCGATAGCACTCATAATGTCCGTCCGCCCAATTTATCAGACCGTGCGAACCGAGAATAACTCCTTCTGTTTTTGGATTTTTATCGATTGCCTCCCTGAGCATAGTCCCTAATTGGTAGCCGGGTCGCTGCCACGGAAGCCACACTAAATTATATCCAAATTCGGAGTTGAACTCTTTCAATAACTGCCTGCCGTTTGCAGAAGCGGCAATTGCAATCGCCCAATCCGGATGCATATGATCAACATTCTTATAAGGAATTAAACCATGCAGCGGCGTATCGATCGATGCAGGTCGGGGATTCAAATTAAAAGTACACAGCGGATAAAAGTCCAGCATTTCATCCTCAAACTTTTCGCCTCTGTATTTTTTCCGGATCGATAAAAATTTATCCATATACAAAGTAGCAAACCCGTCCCGCTTAATAGAACCCAAGTCACCTCCGCTTCCTTTTACCCATAACACTTCCGCTTTTTTTTCCGCCAGTGGATCGTCCATGAAAATTTTTGAAGATGTATTGCCGCCTCCGAAATTAGTTATACGTAAATCCGAGCCGAGCAAATTTGATCTGTACCTTAATAATTCCGGTTCATCCAAAGTTGCCGCATATTTTTCGTCCCATTTGTCGTCCAGATAATTTAACTTCTTTTTTGCCATTACATTTCCTTGGAAATTTTAGTTTATACTGTTTAATCTTTTCAATTTTAATCATCCGTATCCGCAATGATTATACTAACTCCCTTTTCTTTAATTTTTTCCAATTCGGCAGCGGGTGCCGTCGAATCAGTAATAAGAGTAGAAATTTGGTTAATATCCGCAAACGGAGCTAAACCGGATTGCTTGAATTTATTTCCGTCCAAAAGGACAACAATTTCTTTTGCTCTGCCGATTATGTATTTTTTTAATTCTATTTCGAGCAAATGCGTATCGGATACACCGTTTTCCAGGGAAATACCCCAGGCACCTAAAAAAGCTTTTTGAATTATGATATCCTTTAAAAAACCGGTTGTCGGCAATCCGGTAATTGATCCCGAAATATGTCTTAAATATCCCCCGGGCAGTAGAACATTGATGTTCTCACTTCCCATTAATTCTATCGCCGTCCATACTCCGGTAGGTATAATGGTTATCTCCCGGAGTTCTTTTCTTGATCTCAAGGCATGCGCTAATGCCAATACGGTACTACTTGCATCCAGAAGAATCGAATCCGAGGAATTGACAAGATTAGCTGCCGCACGACCGATTTTCTCTTTAATTTTAGAGTTTTGGCTCTTTCTAACCTGAAAATTATATTCCTGACGTACGCGTCCTTCTTTAATTCTTGCCCCCCCGTGCACCCGTTCTATTTTATCCGTTTTTGCCAAAACATTTAAATCGGTTCTGATCGTTGCACCGGTAACATTAAGCATACCGCTTAACTCATTTACGGATAAATTTTCTTTACCCGCTAACAACTCTAAAATTTTTTTCTGACGGTCCAACATGCGGTCTCTCATATAAATTCAGGGATAAACTTATTTTATTTTACATTTATTTACAAATTATTTTCATTTACATTCATATTATTTTCGTTTAACAATATTATATGATTCTAAGCACGCATTATTGAACTTGCTGAATAGACTTTAATGATTTTTTCGGCATAATTGAATTGTTTTTTTCCGCAGGGAAATTTGTCCTTTGAATAATGCCATTATTTATTATTCAAAAGAATTGATTGGGTATTTAAGAATGTAAAGGCGATTTCAGAAAACAGATGCGGATCTTATAAATATCAATAAACGAATTCTGATCTCGAAGATGTCAAAGTCGATTAGGTTATCCGAAGGTTGCAATATGATATAAAAAAAATAGCCGCATATTAAGTACGCAAAATAATTTTTATATATTTTATCAGTGCGTACACTGTAAAAACATAGAATAAATATAAGGCACTTCTAAAAACTATAATTTTCTCTGCGAACATTGCGTATTCTTTGCGTTGAATTTTTATAAAAAATAGTTTTTAGAAATGCCCTATAGTAATTATTGAGCGCCGAAAATTTGTTTTAACACTCTAATAGTCTTCCCGGTATCTTTTAACTCATAAATTTGAACTCTAGTTTTAGGCATCTGAAAATATTTATGTAAGACAAGCAGCAATCTGCCGTCAAAACCTTTAAATATCATTCCGTGCCCTCTGTCACCGGTCATGATGGGTTCTTTAGTCAACCTCCACGGCCCTTTAAGTTTGCCCGATTCGGAATAGGCCAATGCAAGAGAATAACTGTTTTTTTTACTCCAGCTCGACCAAATCATCAGCAGTTTACTTTCCTTAGTCCTATAAAGATAAGGACCATCTGTAACGCTTCCCGGGTATTTTTTACCGTTAAAATCCAGGATCTTCTCGGTCCAGCCGGCATCCCCGGCAGAAAACAAAATAACCGGTTTGCCGATTGTTCCCGACAAATTTTTGGTAAGCCGCATTGCTTCCATTCTCCCGTTAGAAATTTGAACCCATTCATGACTGTATACAATCCAAGGCCGGCCGTTTTCGATCCAAAAGGTAGCGTCCAGAGTCATCATAGTGTCGGGCAGTGTGGGATGATTATAGAAAGGTTTAAACGAACCCAAAGGCGAATCCGAAAAAAGGATTTGAGAGCCTCTTTCGTTATTCGGCGGCAAAGAAGAATCTTTCTTGATTAATTTCTGCCAGTTAGTAAATGTAACAAATAAATAATATTTTCCGTTGTAGTAATGAACCTCAGGTGCCCACGGACCGGATTTTGTACTTGCCCAAAAATAATCCGGCTCCTCAAAAACTATCTTCGGTCCTCCCCAGTGTTTTAAATCCTTGCTCCAATAAACCTGAACTCCGGCATTTCCGTTGGCAGATTTTATCCGCTCCCAGGGCCGCTGCGGAGAATAACTGCCGTATAAATAATAAGTTTGCGTTACTGTGTCGGCCAAAATATCAGGATCATGAACAGCGAGGTTTTTTATATCAATGGTATCATTTGCAGCTTGACCGAATAAAAGCTGCGGAAATATTACCGCGAAGATTAAAAATAATTTTATACTTCTCATTGAGGTTACATTAAAGTTTATCATATAATTGATCAATTGTGTTATAATTTAGATAATTTGATTTAAAGAAGTAAAATTTTATAAAAACTTTTAATTCTTTTCCGCTAACCCTATGTCCTCCGTCTTTCGTACGGGAACCAAATTTAGATGCAATAAAAATTTTATTCCTATTCGGAACTAAAACTTTAGACACAATCATTTCACTATTCCCGAAGCCGTATATCGGCAGTCTTATGGAAATTTATTTCGAGTACCAATGCCCAGTTTAAAGTCTTAATTGATTCTTCGTCGTTACCGGGCCGAAACCAAAGCTCATTCAAATGAAGTTTAATCCGGCAGCAGATACGTTTCCTCAGGTGTTGTCGAGTTTTCTAAACTTTAAAGATTACTCGTATGTTAATTAACTTTTTAGAATTGCATGGTTGGTTTAGTTTTAAAAGAGAGACTGCCTGGTAATAAAAATCAAACAGATAATTATATAATTCAAACAATTGTTGTTTAAATGATTTTGGAAACATTCTGATATATAAAATTCTTATTACTAAATTAGCATAAAAAGTTCTCGGAAATATAGATATTGAGTTTGTGATTATCGGATCATCTTTGATATTGAAGTCGATAAAGTAATCATATTGCGGATCGGACATCGAAAAGATATTTATAAATGGAAAACGACATCCATTTTTTCGATATTCAACGTCAATATCCAACATGCAGAATTTGATAACCGAGATCCGACTGCCTGATTTTTAAATTTCGGATTAAGTAATATCGATTTTTATAGAGAAGTTAATGCACTTTTTCCCCATAAATTACCAACGGCACAACTGAACCAAGTCTCCGGCATCTTTAACCTCAACTTTTTCAGGTGCAAGTAGAATTATTTCATTAACCGGCTGGTTTATCCATTTATCTTATTATTCTACTTTACACGGAAAGACAAAGTGGGGATAACCTTGCCGTACGGATCATGTACTTCCACACGCCAATTACCTATCTGGGCCGGTACAATTGTTTTAACCGTCCATGCATACCATGTTTTTGCTTTCACCGGTAAATTAATTTTTGCCGTTTCTCTTTAATTCAAAGAAGTTTTCTTTTCGGTCCTGCATACTGTTAATTAGACCTGTGGTGGAGCAGAATTTTCTGCAAATAAAAAACTTCGGTACAAATTTTAATTTCGCAATGAGCTTTTAAAAGGTAGATCGACCGAATATGTTTTTTCCTTCGCATTAAAACTATCTACTGTAATATTTAATTTATTTTCGATCAAGCTATTAGCCTGAATTTCAATTGAAACAATTTTCCTTTCGCCCGGAAGCAGATTAAAGAAATTATCAGAATAAAACGCCGGCCGAATCGGCTTCCCGTTTTGATCGTGCAATTTTAATCTCGTAAAAAAAGACAACGATTCGGAAGGATTTGAGACAGAAGCAATAATCAATATTTTGTTGCCGAATACTTTTTTCTTAATAGTCATATCCAAATTAATTTCGGGTAATTCCTGTATATCTTTAAAGCCGGACACTGCCGGCCCCGTTAAAGTCCATGCGCCTTTGTATTTGTCTTTAGATCGCCAATAGAAGGCGTCGGCAACTATTTTACCATCGGCATTTTTCAAAAGTAATTTTATGAACTGCACCTGAGATATGTCTTCCGGAAAATTAATTTTAATTGCGTCGTTTACTACACCGTCCGGAGGGATGTTAATTTTAGATTTTGAAGTAAAAACCGGTTTTGAATCCATATTATATATAATTGCCGAGATTGTGTAGTTTTTGAAACCGATTCGGAAATCGTTATAAACCGATACCGTATTTTTCAAATAATCGAACTGCGGATGAAGCGGAGCCAAAGCATTTTGTGAATAATATAATGCCGCCGTTGGTTCCAAAAAATAGTCATACAGCCGACCCGCTACCTGCGGCAACGGGCAATTGTTATACCAGAATAAAAAACCAGATGCAAACCGGTCGCCGTAATTAAACTTATTATAATCCCAGACTTCCCATATTGCACGATAATTTAATGCACCGACAAACTGTGCTTTCTCGGCGAACTCTTTTATCGATGACGATTCCCCGAACTGGTTAACCGCATCCTTATATTTGGTAGTCATACCGTGAAATCCTCCGCCGTCCATGTAATTCCAAACCGAATCATTTATCGGCCATAAGTCTCTTGCATTCATCATTTCTTTTAAAGATTCATAGACCGGCAAACAAGGTGTTCCGTATTCCGGATTGAAGCCGTCTATTCTGCTTCCGCGTGCCGAAGCCGTATTCTCAAAATACTGCATAGGGTTTTCATACTTATACGGGCTTCCGTCATGTACACCGCAGCATTCGGATTCTGTTTGATATCCTCTCGTATTATCCAATTTGTGAATAAGAGCCGGTGCTCCGGGAATTTCACCAGATTCGTTGGATGATACGTAATATGCCAGAGATGGGTGATTTCTGATTCTCTTAACCGTACTTTCAACATTAGCAAGATATAATACCGTATCAACAGGATATTGGGTGTCTCCGGTAATCCAGAATTCATTCCAGACGAGGATACCGTACTCATCGCATAAATGATAAAAATAATCCGACTCTGCTATTCCTCCACCCCATAATCTAATCATATTTATTCCGGCTTGATGCGTATACCGGAGTTCAGCATATGTTCGTACTTCAGAGTTTCTCTGCATTGCTTCAGGTATCCAGTTTGTTCCCCTTATAAAAACCGGAAAACCGTTTACTAAAAAACGTCTTGACTTATCCGGCGTGTTTTGGTCCGAGGTGATTTCTCTTATGCCGAATGTCGTAGATATTTCGTGGGTGACAATTTTATTCGAAGAAATAAATTTTAGATTAAGCCTGTATAGGTTTTGCCTCCCTTTATTCACCGGCCACCAAAGTTTCGGCTTTTTGAACACCAATTGTTTATAATCTTCCGGTGAAAAAATAATTTCGGTCCTTTCATGAGGGGCTAGACTAATTGATTTTTCAAAACTTACTTTGTTCTCCGGTATGAATCCCTTTAGAATACCCGACTGCAATTTGCCGCTTTCATTTTCAATTTCTACAGAAATTGTCTGACGGGAAATCGTTGTGTCCGGTAAGGGCAATATTGTCTTAATAAACGGATTCAGCAAGACAACATCACCGGTTGCATACAATTCCACGTCCCGCCAGATTCCGGTATTTCTATCGCGTATTCCGTCTACATCGGAAAAGTCCCAGCCTACACTCATAAGCATAGTTACATTCTTTCCTATTTTTCCGTCACCTCCGTTATGATTTTCACCTGCAGCTCCCGGTCTATTAGCCTTTAGCATTGTTGTTCCGGGAAAGTCGACCGGTTCAACATCTACCGCCAGGACATTTTTATTATTAAAATCAGCCTCAGAAGTTATATCTATGCTGCGAGTATTAAACATGCCGGCCATAGAACCGAAATCTTTTCCGTTGACCCAGATTCTGCAGCGATAATTAATTCCGTGAAACTTAAGCCAAACGCGTTTACCTTTAAAATCATCAGGAATTTTGAATTCCGTACGAAACCAATAATGATAGAATTCCCTGCCAACATCTGCAATATCCGGAATGAGTTTTTTGGACTTCCGGTTATTATCTCCAAAATAAGGATCAGGATAAATCTTATTCTTTACTAATGAGAAAAGCACAGTACCAGGAACAACCGCCGGCATCCAATGGCGGGCATTATAACCCGATCCAGAAATAACACTTCCGTCTTCAATTACGCCGCTATATTTTTTCATATCCCACTGATAATTTCCGTTATAGACCATTTTTGATCTCAGAAAAACCGAGTTACGTGCCGAAGCATCACACAAAGTTTTGGCGGGTTGGGCACAAATAACCGAAGCCGATATGAAAGTCAATAAAGCAAACAAAAATATTTTTAAAAGTTTCATTTATTTTAATCCAGCATTTTTTCAACTGAAACTAAATACAGTTAGTTAATTTATCCGGCAGCAGCATGCCTGTAAAACGTATCATTCTTCCGAAATTACTTTTATTCATTCACGCTTATCTTAAAAGAGCGGTTGCACACCAAAGAACCGGCGCCTGGCCGTGCAGATCGCCGACGTTACGTTTTCTATTCAGATAATACTGTAAATCATTTTTCTTGTTTGTTCCTTCACATACCTCGTGAACATCTGCATTCTCGTCAATATACTTCATCAGTCCGAGCCATCCATTTCGGGCAGCCGGGCCGTAGACAGCCGGATCGAGCAGCCCGTTTTTTACTCCGCTTATAAATGCAAACGTAAACATTCCGGTGCAGGAAGTTTCCGGCCATGACAATTCAGGCTTATCTATTAACTGATGCCACATTCCATTTTTATCTTGATATTTTAAAAGTGCAGCCATCATTTTTTTATAACCTTGTAAAATCCTCTTCCGGTCCGGATGATTTTTCGGAAGCTCTTTCAATAAGATAGACATCCCGGCTGCCATCCACCCGTCTCCGCGTCCCCAGAAGAACGGAACATCCTGGGCATGATAAAATAATCCGTTCGGCTGCTGCAGAGAGTCGAGATAAACAACCATTTCTTTTGCGGCCCGATCGATATATTTTCTATTCTTGGTAGCGCGGTAAGCCTGGGATTGAACCGCAGTTATCATAAACATATCATCAATCCATAGCCTTGTCTGCCAGGTTAAACCTTCCTTCGCAAATTCGGATGCCTGGGAATTTGATTTCATACTGTCCGGCAGAGTCCACTGGGCATCGGCAATCCTCTTTCCAAGTTCGAGGTATCTCTTCTTTTTGGTTTGAATATAGATTTCAAAAGGAACCGCTCCGAATACGGTATTATCAACATGGTTCGGAACCGGAATTAATTTTTTTTCGGAATTGAAAAGAGGTTCAAAACGATCGATAAGTTTCTGTTTAAGTTCTTTATTATGATTGACCTCCGCAAACTGCAAAGCGCCATACCAGGTACATACTTCAGGATAATATATGTACTTTGGTATTCCCGGAGAACCATAATTAAAATGAGGACTGTTTATAAAATGTACCGCCACCCGTTTCCCTATTTCGGCAGGGGACTTCCCTTCCGGCCACTTACTAAAATACTTATCATATTTAGTTTGGGACAAATTTAAACTTGCAAAACAAAAAAGTATGATTGGAACCAGAATCAATTGTCTTTTCATGATTTTCCTCTGTTTGATTTTTCAATTATTATCGCAACCGCCGTTCGGCCGTCTATAATCTTCTTTGTTCTTGGGGCAACTTTCTCTTTCCATACTCTATCCAATTAACTGCCTTGTCAAAACTACGAAGCCTGATTATTAACGTAATTCGGGAATACGACTGAATATTATTTTCTTGTCTTCGCCGCTGAGCATATTTAGCGGCCTGGGTTTATCCTGAGATCTCGTTTGTTTTTGATTTATTTCTCCGAATAAAGTCCAGTTTCGTGTTGATGTTTCCGGTTCTTTTGCCGGTAAATCATATCTTGTAAAATCAATTACTTTTTCGGTAGTATTTAATTTCCAATCGCGAAGCAGCGCCAGGCGAAAATCTTTATTCATAAACCAGCGAATCTCCAGGTTCTCGTCAGAACCGCCTATTCCCGAACCGCGTTCGACAAACCTGTAGTCGAAATTATTATTCTTATAATGATCTCTCCATAACAATCCGAACTCGCCTTGAGTTATGCATTTGGTATCCGGCCAGCGTTTCTTTATAGAGCTAAAAAATTCTGTCAATCCGATTATCGGTAGACTCACCTCCCAGCAATTGGTTAACCATGCAAATTTGTTCAACTCGAATCCTTTATCGTAGTGTATGGCGGCCGTATGAAGAATTTCTTTCAGTCCGATCTCCACTCCGTATTTTTGGAAAGTTTCAATCGGTCCTAATCCCATTCTGCTGTTGTATTTTTTATCGTTTCCACCGCCTGCTTTTCTGGCAGATATAAAATCCATTGTCCAGCCGTCTAGATTTACACAGTCGATAAAATCCTTTTTATTCCGGGCAGGCTTACAGAAATGCTCTTTGGAAGGATAATACGGATACGACACTGATCCGTCCCCGTCCTGATTATCAATTGAATACTGACTCCAGATGTTTCCCTGGCATACATGAATATTTTCTTCCTCTGCAAGATGCCGTAAATTTTCGGCCGCGAGGAATCCAGCAACAACGCTTTGGGGACGATATCCGCCGCCGACAATTTTCGAGATTTTTGCCAAAGCTTCTGTTAAATCTTTGTTAACTTGTTCCCTGGTGTTGTATGCATTGGCAAAATAAGCTCCCGGAATAAATGTTATATCGTCACCGTATTTAAGATGATAATCTATTACTTGTTTTCTTATTCCTTTATAAGAATCACTTTCATCATGAAGAGCCAGCCAGCTGAAAGCCCAGGTGATTTTTGCTCCCGGCCATCCATTTTCAATTGCCTGCCTGTATTGCTTTACTTTTTCCGGCGTATGAAGATTTCGTTCGTCACGGCCAATATTTTTATTTCTTGAAATTTCAATTTGGTTGACCCGGATAACAGCATTAAAGGTTAAAAACCTATTACCAAGAAACTTTCTTTCTTCTTTGGGCAGGTATTTGAATAATCCCGGAGAAGAAATATCGGTTATAGATAAGCCTATTACCGCCGCCGACAATCTAAAAAAATTTTTCCTTGATATTTTTTTTGCCATTAAATCTCCGAACAGATACATTTAGTGCATGTTGAAAGGATTATCATTTTTATCCACACAATCTGTTGCTTGTATTATTACTTTCGAATTTTCTATCGAAATAGGTTTATCTGCTGTATAACCCCGCATCCTGCAGCCATACATTGAGATTGTTAACTTATCATTTCCGCGAACAAGCATAAAGTCTTTTGAACCGGTGAAAGTAGTTAGAGCTCTGTTTGTACCGGAAAATGCTTCGACATTTGTAAACGAAGTATGGCCTTTTCCCTCAACAATTATCGGATGCGCATAGTTAAAATTATCTCCGGTATTGGCGATAATTGAGCCTTGAGCAATCTGCCAGTTCCGGTTTTTTGAATTATCCCCGAGCTTGTGAATTCCTACGGCAACACAATCGAAATTAAAATTAGTTAATTGCCCGTATGTTGCTGCACCCATATAAATTCCGCCGTATGTTCCGAAAGTAAAAATATCCATCACCTGAGCATTATCGGTGTGGTCAATTGAATAGGCAAACGTTTTTTTAGCCACAACGGCATCGATGACATTTGGTTTAAAACTTCTATTTAGGTAAACCATATTGGCAGGATTGATATGGCAATGCAGAATTCTCGGAATATCATAACACCTGTCTATTCTAATGAATTGCCCGCTTAGGGGATAGCCGTAACAATGTTCGAATAAAATCTGCTCGCATGGATGTTTTTTATCGGCATTAAAATCCATAGCTATATATTCGCCGTAGAATGTAAGGCTGGAAAGAGTAACTCCGTAAACTCCCATCTCGTGACTTACCTGGATTGTCGGCGGGTAATTTATGATCTTTGATGAATCATCAAATGTCTGACGGGGATACCAGAATTGAATCCCCTTTATTTGAGTAGAGCCCTCAACCGTGATAAATACATTTTTTTCGTCTTCTATTTGGAAGACACTTCCTACAGGGTGTTTTTTCTCAGGATCACAGGTTCCTCTTCCGACCGGTCCGTGAACACCTATTAATGAAACGTTTTGCTTGAGAATAATTCCGCCGTCAATGCAATACGGTACTGCTGAAGGTTCAACAAATAAGGCTGCCCCGTGCGGTGAAGCCCAGTCAATTGCCTTTTGGAGATTTTCTTTATTCATCTTACCGCTATTTGCAGGCAGTACTCCGAATTCTTGAATTGATTTTGTAAGAATACCGGTTTGTGCTGTTGAAATCGTAAAAGGAAGAATAATTAATACCGAAACATATATTTAATTTTAACCGCATATTTATATCCGTTTAGTTGTCAAATGCTTTTAAAGGATAATATATCTAACCGCTCACTGCTTCATGCCATATTTCTGAGTTTAATCATGCTAATTTTATTTACTTAGTGAAGGGGGCAAATCTTCTGTGCCCCAGTCGGATTTCTTTGAATCCATAACAAATTTTATTGTTGCGCCGTTACTTATTTCGTCGTGAGTTATCCAAGCTCTGTTTATCTTCTTACCATTGAGTTCGATTGATTTTACATAAATATTTTCTCTTGATAGTTTATCGGCAATAATTACGATTTGTTTGCCGTCCTCACGGTTAATTGTTACTTTGGAGAATAAAGGTCCGGCCAACAAATAAATATTTTGTCCGGCATTCGGGAAAAGCCCCATAGAAGAGAACACATACCATGAACTCATTGCACCGCTGTCTTCATCACCGGGGAATTTATCAAAAGTATAATTCCCGAAATTCTTTCTTACCCAGTATGAAGTAAGATCGGGCCGGCCTGCGTATATGAAACAATACGGAGTTAAGAAAGAAGGTTCGTTGCTGTAGTCAATCATTTTAGTATTAAAAGCATGCTGCAGCCTTTCGACGAATTTCTCTTTACCGCCGGATAATTTGATAAGAGCCTTGAAATCATGCGGCGTGAAGAGTGAATACTCCCATGAGCTGGCCTCATAAAAACTACGATTATAGACGCCATGTCTAATCTCAACGGTTTCTTTTTTAGGGTCGAATTTCAACCATTTCAGATTTTTGTCTTTAGGATTTATAAAGCCGTAATAACCGTCGCTTTCCAGATTAGGGTTCCACAAATTCTTCCACTTGCCGGATCTGTTTAAATATTTTTCATAGTCTTTTTTATATCCCATACCTTTAGCTACCTGGGAAACACAGAAATCATTATAGGCAAATTCCATGGTTTTTGATCCGTCAAGACCGTATTCATAAGATCCTGCCGGAATCCACCCCCTGTTATTTTCCAAATAAGAAGGTGCTCTCTCTTTATCGGCATCGTGTTTCAAAATTTTATAAGCTTCGTTCCAGTCAATTCCCGCGACATGCTTTAGATATGCATCGGCAATTATATTATCAACGTTATCACCGCCTTGATTTTTAGAATATGACGGATTATCAACTGTTCCCCATCCGTAAATTTTATCATTCCCGGCAATGAACGCATCATATACTTTCCCGTTTTCTCTGAACCTTTCTATAAAAGAAAGAATATTATCTCTGACCATTTTTTCATTAATTAAAATCTGAAGCGGGAAATCGGTCTTCCAGGTATCCCAGACGCAGTAATGATCATCCCAGTATGAGATGTTTGAATCGGATTTCGGATTATCGCCCGTTCGGTTGCGAGGCATCATCATCGTCCGGTATAAAGAAGTGTAAAAAATTATTTTCTGTTTTTTGCTCGCACCTTCTATTTTAATTTTGCTTAATTGTCCATTCCATATTTTTAAAGCGTTTGATCGCACTTTATCAAAATCCCAATCAGGTATTTCGGAATCAAGAAAGTTCACCGCGTTTTCGATACTCTTCATTGAAACAGCAATTTTTGCATATACTTTTTCGTCAAACCTTGTTCTTAATCTAACGTAAGCACCTATTCTTTCCTTTTTATTATTAACCCGCTCAAGAATATTCCCGTTATTTATTACAGTATCTTTCCATGTCCCGTAATTTAGAATAGGCTCGCTTATTTTCATTGCGAAATAAACATAGAAGGGTTCGGCGGACCATCCTCCCCAATAATGTCCGTAACCGGTAATCAATTGTTTCTCAACATCTATTTTCACAAAACCGTTATCGTTATATCCTCCTCTTGAAATTCCATTTCGTTTGGCAATATCGCCGGGGATATTATGAGCAAGATCAATAAGAAGGAATGAACTGTCTGACTTTGGAAAGGTGAATCTGTAGACTGCCGAATGTTGAGTCGGTGTTACTTCACATGTTATATTATATCGATTCAGTTTTACTTTATAATATCCTGCCTCGGCAATTTCATTTGACTTTTCCGAATCATGTCCGTCCTCTGCAACATGAATACCCGTCTGCGGTGAAATCAGAAACTGCCCGTATTTTCCGGAGCCGCCCGTTCCGGAAACATGGAGTTGACTGAATCCCCTAATTTTTGAAGAATAATCATAACCGTCGGTATGCCCGTTTGGGGTATCGGGACTGGGATTAATTGAGCCGAAAGGAAGCTGAGGACCTATTACACAACTGCCTTCTCCTTTTACGCCCATGAACATATTTACATATTGAACAAAGTTCTGACCGAAGGCGTTGAATGAAAAGTATACAAATAAAATTGCCGTTATTAAATGCTTCATAATATTCTATAATTTAATTGATATTTTGTTTCCGTCTTTATTAATTATTTTTAGGATTCCTCCTTTATCAATTTGTTTCCAGGTCCAGGCGCTGTTTGATGATTCGCTAGTTTCATGAATGATTTTTTGATCAATCGTTATTTGCTGTGGTTTGGAAGATAATCTTAATATTTCTTCCGAAGAATTATCAAATACTTCGTAGTCTATTTTTTTATTGCTGTATAATATTGCTTTAATAACCGAAGAGGATTTTAATAAATGGTTTTGATTTGCCGGGGCTAATTCAGGATACGCCTGCATTGCTCTCAGATAATGCCGGACATAATCTCCGTATCCGTCTGTCATCCATGTCTCGTTTCCGCGGTTTGGATATGAATTTTCTCCGTCATCATTCACCATGTATGTAGCCCAGTTTAATTGAAGCATCCCGAGATTTTTCGCTTTCAAATCGCCTGTCTTAGAAGCATATAATAATTCGGCAGCTCCCTGCCGGGCGGTATGACTGTTGCCCTGAACTCTGTAATCGGTCTGCTCGTTAACAACTGTTACACCGTACTTTTTCCATTTGTCGTTTCCAAGCTCTTTATAGACCCAGTTAAATATACCGCGGGTATCTTCTAACCAATCGGGAAATAATCCGGTGTTGTTAAGTATATATACAGCAAATGTTATTGCATTTATTTGAGTATCCGACCACAATCCGACATCCTCAAAAAATGGCCCCCATTTATTATTCTTAAGCGGAAAATTTTTCATCCATTCAATGATCATATTGAATGATTTTTTATACGATTCCCAATTTCCTTTTTTCATTGAGATCAGCTCTGAAAATAAAGTCAGCGTCCCCGACCAATTGGATGTATAATTATATTTTATTATTATTTTACCGTTTTCAACCAGCGAACCGATCTCTCCGGTTTCGGCATTTACTCTAAACGGAAGCGGCGACTCGTCTTTATTTCCGGTTACAACATGATTTGAAAGAGTATTCGCAATTTGAATTGCTGCTTCGAGATACCGTGCATTACCTGTTATTTTATATAGATTGATTAACTCGTGCCCGAATGAGCCTGCTTTATCCGGCTGGGTAAATCCTTTTCCGCTAATCATATCCCCGTCGTAAATACCGGAATAAACTAAAGTGTTATATGGATACGGGATATTCGGCCATTTACAGTCCGGGGAAGATAAACTATGGGATAAATAATAGTCCGCCATAAATTTCATGTTTTCCAAAACTTTCGGTTTGCCCGTATAATCGTAATAAAGTCCCCAGGATGACAGCGCCATAGAAATCTGGTCGCCGCCGATACCGCGATGATCGTTAAAATTCCTTTTCCAAACCTGGTGATTCATGTAATAAGGGAGACCGTTCATATCGGTTCTCATCGTGTCCCAAAATTTCCAGACGATATTTGCAACGTGATCATATGATTCGCCTAGATCATTTGAATACCACGGTAATATATTTCCTGTTGAATCGGTTTTAATATTGTGATAGCCTAATTTTTCGGCAGAACCTTGTGCAAAACCTTTTAATGAACATAACATCAAAAGGGACAAGAATAATTTTTTCATAAGCTAAAAAACTTCCTTATTAATATTGTTCAACATTAACGCCTTCTATTTCAACTTGAGGTTTATTGCCGCGGGTATCGGAGTTGTTAACTTCTATATTAACCGTACGTTTTTCCCCGGGCATTAGCGACACAAAATTATCACTAATGATTACGGGCAATATTTGTTCTTTGTTTTTGTCCCCCACCACTTTAAGCCGTACCATTAGTGCAGGGGTTTTTGTGTTGTTGCTTAGTTCCGCCGTTAAAAACCACTTTCCGTTTTTCTTAAATGAACTCGTTAAGATATCAAGTTTCACTTTCGGAAGTTTTGCAATTTCCTTATAATCTCCTTCCTCAAGACCGGTCCAATAGAAATTTTCTGAAATAAGTTTATGCTCTTTTTCAAGTTTAAGCCGGATGAAATAAACGCCGCTTAAACCTTCGGGATGTTCCAATAGATAAATGTGTCTTATTTGATCGATTGGACAATTAAGTTCAAAATGTTTTTTTAATTTTACCGTCCCATCAATATTTAGTAGTTCAACTGTCGCTGTTAAATTATCCGTATCCGGAATACTATAATTCACAACTTCAATACTGTCTGTAAAGGCATTCCATTGAATATGCAGCGGCTCGCTTCCTTTTTTGCATCCGAAATATGCTCCGGTCGGATCGAAATAGTAATCATATGTTTGAAAGACAAACGAAGGCCATGCACAATGAGTCATCCAGATCAACGCTCCCATCCTATTTTTAGCCTGAGCTTCAAAAATTGCTCGGTAATCCTGATAACTGATCCATTGAGCATACTCAAGCCATTCTTTGGCGTTGTCGATTTGTCCGAAATAATTTTCCAGCCTTTTCATATAATTCTCCCCTTCTTGAGCGCTTTCCATGCTGAAGTCATGAATTGCCCACATACGGTTGATAGGCCAGAATAAACTATCGGGCATCATTCTTTTCAGACTTTCATAATTAACAGGACTGGGCAATCCGATTTCGCTGTGGAATAACGGGGTTGATCTTTCCTTGAAATAATACTTTAAAGGCTTTGCCGAATAAGGGCCGTGCCCGCTAACAATTTCATCTGCGGAGCTAGATATATAAAGAATTCCCGGTGCTAATCCCGGCAGCATGGCGCGAATAGATTTCTCAATTTTTTCAGGAGGATATCCTTCGTTCCTTCCGCAGAACAGTGCGATGGAAGGATGGTTGCGAATTCGTTTTACAAAATCTTCCGCGTTTTGCATAAACATTTTATTGTCTTCCGGGTTCGGCCCGTCACTAGGATTTGCCAGCCAGAAGTCCTGCCAAACCATTATCCCGTATTTATCGCATGCCTCAAAAAATTCATCGTCGCCGGTTTGTCCCACCCAATTTCTAAGCATATTCAAATTCATTTCTTTTTGATAGCGAACCGAGATATCATATTCTCTCTTGCGGTATCGCAAATTTGATTCCGAAAATCCCCAGTTACCGCCGCGTGCAATAAAGCGTTTTCCGTTGACCCAGATTCTTAAAGCCCCGCCGTCCTCGGAATATGTCATTTCTCTGATGCCGGTTTTAAATTCTTTTATATCCGAAACTTCGCCGTCTTCCAGGACGAATTCCAATTTTACATTATAAAGATTTTGTTCTCCGTAACCGTTGGGCCACCATAGTTTGGGATTTTGAATACGAAGAGAAGAGATCAGCGAAGGATTTAAGTTAATAATTTTTGTCTCGTAAGAAGTGAGGTTAACCGGAATTTCAAATTTTATATTGCCGATATAACCTTTCAATACTCCTTCAACATTTTCCGTCTTATGATTTTTAAGTGTCGCCTGAATATTTAAATCAGCCGAAGTCGTATCGGGCAGCGGCAGTTTGGAAGAAACAAACGGATCCTCTATAGTTACATTGCCGCATGAGGAGAAATAAATTTTGTTCCATATCCCTATATTTCTTCCTCGTACCGAAGGAAACCAATCCCAACCGACCGAAGTATGAAATGTCGGATTATCTAGCCCAAGTTCACCTCCGTTTGCCTGGTGATCTCTAAAAGTTGGTTCTTTCACAAATCCGGGAGCGTCATTTTTGTAAATATAAACCGCTAATGCATTTCTTTTTCCGGGTATAACGTCCTCGGTTACATCGAATTTTCCCCGCATAAAAGCACCTTCTAAACGTCCGATATTTTTTCCGTTAAGGTAAATATCCGCTTTCCAATTTATACCGTCAAGGTTCAGGAGTATTCTCTTTCCTTTATAATTCTGCGGAATATTAAACTCGTCGCGGTAAATAAAATCGGAGTAAAAATATGAATCGGAAATTAAGAACTGATTATCCGCATAATTAGGATCCGGAATCATGCCGTCATTTAAATAAGAAATTAGAGCCGTACCCGGAACCGTCGCCACAATCCAATTTTCATCATTGTAATCGTTTTGAGAAATTTTATCAAGCCCATCATTAACTAAAGAAGCACGTTGAAGTTTCCATGCGCCTCCCGAAAGCTTAATGTTTCCGTTTGAATCCGGTTCGGCTTGCCGATGGGCAACTGCATACGGAGCTCCTGTGCCGTATATTTGCATCTCGCTTAAAATGTAACCGTCCTCTTTGGATTCGGCTTTTTCCAGCATTAACCGGACGTACCTTGCATGAATATTTTTTCCGAATTTTATTATGTCCTTTGCGGAAGAATCTACGGGTAGGGCGGAAATAGTTTTCCATGACTTTGCATCGTTTGATACTTGGATAGATCCCGATTCGGCACGTTTCAGCCAATAAAGGAATATTTGATCAAAAGAGCATATCGCACCTAGATCAACGTAAACCCACTCTTGTTGCGAGCCCAGACTTTTCCATGAACTTGAAAAATTATATGGGCCTCCTATTTTACAATATTTCCCGTCGTTTGTCATTGCAAACTCGGCAAGCCGCCAGCTTAAAATATTAAAGGAATTAAATTCAGCACGGTAAAATTTGTATTTTTCTTTCCGGTCCAACTTCAAAGTTTCGTCGAATACTCTGTAATTCTTCGGATAGATTGCTCTCTTGTGTCCGGTAAGCGTATCTCCGATAAGATTATTCCCGGTCAATGTTCCCAACTCAGCCCATTCTTTCCCGTCATTGGAAGCCTTTATTTTTATTGTCCAGGGTTCAATTTCTGTTTTTAACGTATCAACAGATACAGAGCCGCTGAGTTTGAAACCGTTGACTTCAGGCAGAATATAATTACCGGCCAGTTCAATTTGCACCCGGAAACTCTGCCCGATGAATTCCTCTTTTGTCGACGGATGCCTGTCAAGAAATTTCTCCCGATCCGATCGTTTGTATATTCCTTTGCTGCCTGAAGATACTATCCAGCCGGGCATCTGTGTTTCAATAATTCCGTCGGTTATCAACTGGGGAGTCAAACAAAAATCATAACTGCTGGAACCGTAAACCGGTCTGTACAAAGCAATATTCATGTATGACAGACTATCGGTTTTAATTGACGGTGAAAAATTTTCTTGCGGATTTCCCGGATAAACTCCCACACCCAAATTATATTTCAGTGTTTGGCACTGGTCCGTTACCGTAAAATTGATAAACACGGACAAAAACAGAAAAAGCCTAATAAATGATGATTCGCAGAATTCAAATATTTTCTTCAATTTTTAACTCCGATATTATTGTGCTGATGCGGCCGGATTTATTTTCGTCATGATTATAACAAATTAACAATTTAGCCCGCAACGTTGGTATTTTAGATTTCCATTACATAATTCAATCCCTTGCCGGAATAGAAACCGAGCATTAAAGTCCAGACTATTGCGGCTAAAAAGATATAATTATTTTTTAAAATTTTCATAACCATCTTCGATATATTTCATCAATTCATAGTTGTATAAACGGCGACTCCTCTTGGCGGCAACTTGTCTTTAAAGGATTTGTTAATATCCTTAAATATTTTGTCGGTACCGATAATAGCCGCTCCTTCAGTGACCGAAACTTCGGCCGGATTATATAAATGTCTCCGCAAAGTTAAGTTTATGGGTTCATCAAATTTAACTTCAAATTTTTGCGAAGAATGCGAGGTGTTAATAATCATAACAGATAGTTCTTTCCCGTTTGGTTTTGCAACTACGCTTATCAGACTATCGGCATTTGTTGATTTCAATATTTTTGTCCCGTTTCTTCCGCCCAGGTATTTACTTATCATGCTGAATGCATACCACGAAGGATACGGATTGGTAGAGTTTTTAATATCATCATGCGGCCACTTGGTTAACCCCCACCTGTGAACACCGTTATGAAATGCATCGCTTCCGTCTGCTTTATCCAAAGGACTGACATAAAGCTGGTCCATTAATAACCAAATGAAGGAAGTCTGAGCACCGGCTCTGGTAAAAGCAGCTACGCATTGAGCAATATAATTTCCGTAATCCGGTTTTGTCCGCACTCTCTCGTCAGGAATACCGCATCCGTACTCATCAATCCAAAACGGCTTGCCGGTTCCTGAAATTTTATTTTTACCTTGTTCAACAATATCTTTCCAGCCGCCGTATTCGCGATCCCATCTTGTAGCGTTGTAATCATGCCAGCTGTATATATCAATAATATCATCCAGTTTGTTTTTAGTCCAACCGACCCACTGACCGTTCCGGGTACTACCGCTGTTAGGAGCCACAAATTTAATTCTGCTTCTAAGTCCCTCTTTCACTAATTCATCATTAATTTTTCTGCAGATTATTTCATAATATTCTTCCTGTGTAAATCCTTTGGGAATAATGCCAGAATTATAGTTAAGAGGTTCGGTGAAAAGGATTAAATATTTTATGTTGTCATAACCACGCACTTCTAATAATTCATGCAACGATTCTTTAATCCATAGAGCATACCTATCGGGATCTTTTAACGGATCGGGTCCGTTCGGGTCTTTATCTCCCAAATCGGGCGAATGGGAATAAGTATCTTTTGTAAACCACCAACCGGCCTGCAATGCAACCTCAACACTCAGCTTTTTCATCTCATCAAGCCACTTATAAAAGGCCCGCATTTTTACCGATTGCCAATTGAATTTATTATAAAGAGAATTACCGCAAGCCCAGTCCGGACGATACCATGTTCGTGCAATGTTCAAGCCCATATTTTTAATGCGCGAGAACTCACGTTCGCGGTCTTTGTCATTCATTCCTCTTTTAATTTCTTCCGGCATAAAAGCAAACCCGTGATAAACCCCGTTTACGCCGAGGAAATTATCGGCTAATATATCTTTGTTGTGAACCAAAAGCAGTTGAAGTTTATCTGCCGAATTTGCATATGCAGAATTGCCGTCGGTCCATTCTTGTCTTCCCATTTGCTCGAAAGGTATATTTTCAAAATCGGGCAGAACCTTAAAGACTTTCGAATCGTCTCTTAGCTTGAAATTCATCTTTGCCATATTTTCAAAACCCGGATCACTATCGGCGAAGTAATTATTGTCGAATTCGGACCACTCCGGCATACCGTTCTGAATTTGTCCTATTCTGCAGAACAAATTATTCTCGATGATATTTCTTTTCGGCAAACCAGGATTATTTTCCCAATATTTGGTAAGCCAAGGATATGCATCTGAGTACGGAAGGCTGTCGTAATGAACTTCGTTCAGTCTTTTACGGAATAGTCCGTTTGCTCCGATATTTTCTTGAGCCCAATTTTGCAGGCGGTTGTCTATGCTAAATGCGAGAGGAATTTCAACAAAGACATTATTATAATAGTGAATGTCGCTGCCGCCTCCGATTTCCACCGCCATATTACCGGACTTGTAAAAGACATTTCCATAAACGGTCATTCCGCAGGCACCGTCGTCATGGTATATCGAAACAATGTTCCCGTTTTCGTTGCCTATATGATGGAAGAAATTATATCTTACAATGTTTCCTTGTTCACTTGGATTCCTGCCGTAATAAATCGCCCCCATGTCGTAACCGTCGGTTCCCGCATCATGAATAATATTATACTCAATTAAATGGTCGTTTCCGTTCAGATGAATTGCGACCGAAGGACAGTCGTATATTTCGTTATGATCCACAACGTTACCGACACCGTCCAAGTTTACGGCACCGCAGTATGTTTTTCGTATACGGTTAAAATTATGAATCGAACAATTAGTTACGCGGTTATTTCCTTTTTCAAGAGTAAGACGATTTCCCCCTCCGAGGATAATTCCGCCCGCGCCGGTATTATATATTTCACAGTTTGCAATCAATTGATCCTTGCCGCAGTTGCGATCCCAAGTTTGATGGCTGTATAGATACTCTTTAAAACTTCCCAGCTTACGCGAAGCCGGTATTCCGTTTTTATCAACGCCTTTACCCAGGCAGATTGCTACCGTACCCATGTTCCTGAAAATACAGGAGATGAAATGAATATCGCTTCCGCCTTCGATATAAATGCCCATTCCGCGCGTGCATTCGAATGTAATATTTTCAAAATAAATATTAGAGGAGTTTTCTAATGCAATTAACGGTTCTTTGATTAAGGACAGACTCAAATCGGAAAGGTTTTCGTTATCGAAAGGATAGAAATATATTTTCTTTTCTGTCTTATCTACAAAATACTCGCCAGGTATGTCAATTTCTTCCAGCAAATTAAAACCATAGAAACCATTGAATTTTTCACCGGAAGCAAAACCGTAATAGGTAGGTTGAATTGTAGAGATTTGTCTTTTAGCGGTGTCAATATTTTTTATAGCAACCGCATCATCGGCAAACCCGTAATGAAAATATCCTGCTATCCAGGGATCTTCGGCATTTTTCCATCTTTTAACTCTTTTAGCTTCATATACAAAAATCCCGCCTTTACCGGAATAATCTCCGTCGCAAGGTTTCGAGCCTGTTTTTATTACACTGCTGTATCTTGTATAGCCGGCATTTGGCCACCTGGCCAGGAAGTAAGCTCTTTCCTTACCGAATAATTCCATCTGCGCAGGTAAAATCGGTCTGCCAAATCCATGCGGTATAATTTCCCCTTCATCAATTTTAATCCCGGAATAATCGATTTGCAGAATTTTGTTCTTCACCCTCGAGATAAACCGGTCCGATACTGATTCGTCGGTTACTTTCCCTATTTTATTTAGCGGAATCGGAATACCTCCGGAGATACGTACTACTTCGTTTTTATAAGCGCGAAAAATTAAAGGAGCATTATCTTTAAATGAATCTCTTTTATCGAATTCAATCGTTTTAGAAATATGATAAATCCCTTCTCGGAGATAGACAGCATACTCAGATTCATGCGATTTAAGTTTATCTTCTCTTACTGCATCACGGGCTCTTTCAATAGTAGCAAAGGGATGATTTATACTGCCGTTGTTTTTATCCGAACCGGAAGACGAAACGTAAAATTCCTTAAAGCTTTTGTTTTGTGCATAAATGTTAAATGAAAGGGTGAGCAGAAAAAATACTTCTGTCACGGTTAATAAAAACCTTAACCTAAATATTATTTGAGATCCGCTCCATTCTTTCATTATTTTTATTTTCCCCACTGTCTATTGGGTGTTGGTCCCATTACATAAATGAGATCTCCGCCCTTTATAATTTCATCATGAGTAATCCAACAGCGGTTCAGCTGCTTTCCGTTTAGCGTTGCCGATTGAATATAATAATTCTTATTACTTAAATTTTTTGCAATTATGGTGAATTTCTTAGCCGGATAAATTTTATTGTCCAATTCTATAACTGTCTTTTTAAATATCGGAGACGACAATTGATAAACCGGATTTCCGGGACATACCTGGTATAACCCCATGGCACTCAAAGCATACCAGGCAGCCATGCATCCGTAATCGTCGTCCATCTCCAGCAAATATCCGTCCGGAGTTGTCTTATAGATTCTATCGTCAATAGGCTCTTTATATTTTCTGTGAGTGCCGTACAATTGAATCATCGGTTGGGTAAGAATTTTATGAGTCCACTTTTGAGTAAGCCACGCAGCACCCGCAAAATTAAATAAATACGGCGCATGTATATCCGGTTCATCGCCGGCTGTATATAAATTATTTTCGAAAAAATAATTTAGCGCCCCCACAAAATTTTTATCTCCGCCCAATGCATCAATCAGTCCCCTGACATCATGTAAAACATTCCATCGATACTGCCATAAGGTTCCTTCATATGTATATTTTTCATCGTTAATTGTCGGATCTTCCGGAAAATCAAGCCATTTTCCGTCGGCGGCACGTGCTCTAAAAAATTTTTTCGTAGAGTCCCATGTATTTTTCCAGTAATTGGAACGTTTCATGAAATAATTATAATCTTTTTCATTACCGATTTCTTTTGCAACCCGGGCAACGCACCAGCTATCCCAGCTATATTCGCCGGTTTGATCGGGACGCGCTGGAATATAGCCTATCTTATCGTACTTTTTCCCCATTTGGACCATAGCTTCCCGGCGTAAGTAAGGATATATCTTCTCTATTTTTATATTATCAAAAAGCCCCTTAAAATAAGCGTCGGTCATTATCATCAGCATATGTTCGTTTCGGCAATTGTCATATACTTCAAATCCGTTTTTACCACACATTTCAAAATCGGAACCGGTTCCATGTGGTTTGTGGGTACCGTCTGGTTTATCCCAATCGCCCTGCTCATAAATATCACGCAGCGATTTGGCAATATCCCGGTAAATGTCCGGCAGATATAGGCTGTACAACGAATACTTAGTCCGGAAGGAATCCCAGAAGGAATAATCGTCATAATGAACGTAGCCCTTTGCTTTATGCAGTTTTTCATCAAGGCCCGGATATGTCCCGTCGTCATCAGTTATCGTTACCGGTAAAAAACATGTATGATATAATGCATTATAGAAAATGGTTTTATATTCTTCGGTTCCTTGAACTTTTATTTTGCTTAGGACATCGTTCCATAATATGTATGCCTTATTTTTAATTCGGTTAAAATTAAAATCCGGATTTTCTATTTTAAGGTTATTACGCGCCGCTTTTATACTTGTTAAAGAAACACCCACTACAACTTCCAGCGGTTTACCTTTAAGATCACCGAATTCAAAAACAAAACCGCCCTTATTTACTTTATCCAGCTCATCTCCATTAAGAAGTCTCTCGCCGTTCCAGATCTTTGTTGCTTTTACCGGCATATTAAATTTTATGCAGAAATAAATTCCGTTATAAATTTCTTGAATGCCTTCAGCCGTATATTTATCAATCAATTTGCAGGTTAAGTTTTTTGAAGCATCTCTGTTCCCTTCATATAAAAACAATTTTGCCGATACTCCCGGAGGGAAAGTATAGCGATGACTACCAGTATGGGCAGTTGCCGTTAATTGGGCGAGAATATTATCTTGAGTCAATCGTACAGAATAATAGCCCGCTTTAGCAATTTCTGATTTTCTATCGATGTTCAAGATCGGGTTAATAAAAAAAGTATCGGAGGGAATTTTGGCAAAGGGAATAATCGATAAAAGTCCGGCGCGATTCGGAGGTCTGTTCCCTGAACTGCCTCGATGAAAATGGCTGAAACCCCTGATTTGACTATCCGAATAATCATATCCGGAATGTGCAATGTTGACATTGGCTGTTAGACTGCCGGGGTAAGTATCGGGACATAATTCTATTAAACCGAACGGTACATTTGCCGCCGGAAGCCACTGTCCGTGGTCGCCTTGAGTGCAGATAAACGGATCGACATAATCAACAGGCTGCTTTGAAGTGCGGGACTTATTTCCGGCATAAATATTTGAAGCTAGCACAAGAGCAAAAAAGTAAATTATAAATTCTTTCATTATCACTTCCGGATTATCATGATCAATCTTTAATTAGCTCATTAGGAACGCATATGAAATCTTTATTCATTCTACTTCCGGATTTCACCGTATTTCATGCGATATTATTTGAGATAATTGTAATTAGTAAAATTTCGAAAGCAGCCTATCAATACATAGTTCAAAAATTTTCCTCTATCTGATAAACTTTTTCTCTAATTTCATCAACTGTCCCTATTATGATATAATAATCATATTCATAAATGGAATTGCTGTTTAGCGCTTCTTTCTTAACCGGCGCAATGTATGAAGTAGAACCATCTAAAGACCCTTTTCCCGGTCTACCGGCTATGCCCGCAAGAAAATCGGTACATCTCGAATTGTAAACTCCCAACCCCCACTTTGCACTATCTGCAAAAGCCATCCAATGTTCGGTCACTCCCGAATATCTTCCCCAAAATCCTTTTTGAAGAAATTTAACTTCAGGTTTTGAAAGAGAATCGTTAGTAAATGGTTTTTTACCCAAGTAAGTATATAAATTTGAAAGTGCAGAGATTGGATAGACTGCCGGCAGTTCTTGATCGACAAAAATTCCTTCACCGTAAATTGAATCCGTCCTATGACAAATTATTTTACAGCGAACCTTCAAAACATTTCCGATTAGAACCGTCTTTTGTTCCATTTCCGCTTCGGCAGGTTTGTTATTCATATCCCATTGCATCGGGATACATTTAATGTAAATTGAATCTCCGTTTTGACTGTAATCCAAAATTTTAGAACGGTTTTTAAATTCATCGCCAACCTGAACCGGGTTCCAACACCACGGCGACCATTTTGGAGACTGACCTTCAGCCTTTCGATCGACCTTTTGACCGGCATAAAATGATTGCTGTATATATCTTCCTTCGTCGTAAACATTTACAAGATTTCTTTGACTTCCCGAAGTAGATATATAGCTTATTGCACCTCCGCGTGTTAAATCGAATTTTACTTTAATAATTCCGTTATCTGCGGTAAGTTCAGACGGCTGGGCCGATATCCACGATATTAGAAGTAAAAAGAAAAATATAGTTTTTTTGACAGCTCTCATAAACTTGAAATCCGATTCGAAAATTCATAAAAACCGCTAAATGATAATTAATTATAAATTAACTTTCTTAAAGAGGCTTGTATTTAGGTAAATATTTTAGGTTCCCAGGTTTACTAAACATTTTAATTAAATTTCATGGCGAGACAACATTCTTTTCCATTCCGCAACCCGGATTAGACCGGAACTGCAAAAAAACGATTTCAGAGAATGCGCTATTGTTCACCAGTGAATTTTAACTCTAACACCGTCCGAGCTGTTAGGAAACTGCAGTTTAAGAGTTTTTGTGTTTTCATCCCAGTCATTCTTTGTCCCGTTTATTTTTTTGTTTTCTATGCTGTTGATAATCAGTTCCCGAGGTTTGGAGGGGAGAAGCACCCGCATCACATCCCAAGTCCCGGAGGGACTTTTGGTTAAAAATTGATAACTTTTATTTTCAATTTTTTGGTTATAAATTCTTGATGCGGCACAAAGGACTTTGGGCGTGTTTTTATCCGTGATTTCATTTAAGTCGATCAGAAAGCATTGATGTCCTGGCCTGATGATTTTTTCCGAAAGTATCGGCAGCTCAGGATTAAACAGATCTATTAACGGACCTTTAATATAAAGTGAAGAGGTATCGCTTGTTTCATCCATAACCGAAGCAATAATGTAATAACCCCTTTCAAGATAAAAATTGTTTTTAATGATAAGTTTACCCGCACCTGCCTTATTTTCATAGCAATTCTTTATTAATTGCACGAATGAAGAATCGCTGTCAGGTGATTTCACCAGTTCTTTCGGATTTTTTCTCAAAATAAAAAACTTGCCCTTTCCGAAGGAATAAAAACTATTATTCGTATTTTTTTTTATGTCAAATAATTTAAGCAAATGTTCCAAAGGAGTTTTAAAATTATTTCCGTTTGTGTTCCACCATTCGGCAACATTTTGAAACGGATCATCATCACGCCCCACGTATACGAGAACTCCGCCGTTCTTAACCCACCGGGCAAGATATTTATGTACGTCGGGTGACAGCGGTTTCATATTTGAATATGTCATAATGAGCACTTTAATATTTTTAAGCGGATTATACTTTAAATTTTCCATGTGGACCGTTTCCAGCGGAATTCCCCTTTTTAAAATCGGCATGACAATTCCATAAAGATTCGATAATTCTTTATCTTCATATTGAGGGTCTCTTTGGAACATAAGCGAATTTGAAAGCAGAATTCCAATACCTTGGGAACCGCTCACTTTATTTTTGGAAAGCGGCATATCATTAAGCGAATTAATCATTACTTGAATCTGGGTAGCATATTCATTTGAAATAGGCTGCGGAGTAATGCTGTTTTCAAGCTTGAATTTACCAAGATATATTCTGCTCGGCCACGGCATTACTTCATAATTATTCACAGTCGGATACATTAATTCTGCCGTAAATGTCGCCTCATAATTTTTTTTGTAATCATCCCAACTCCTGGCACGATCTTCAACCGGGTCGGAGAGCAAAAATATTTTTCTGCCCGTTGGAGCGGTCATGGAAATCATTGTCCCGTATTCAAGAAAAGCGTTTTCAAATACTCTTTCTTTTTTAACTCCGTTAAAATAATTCGGAGTACGCGCCGTGCCCGTCCAAACCTGCGCTATGTAACCATCCATTACGGGCAGGGATGCCAGACTAGCTTCCGGGCTTACGATTCCCCAAGCAGTATAATTGATTAGTGAATGAGTAGGAACATAACACTTAATATTCAACCCTTTGCTCTTTCCGTATGTTTTGGCATACGTAAAAACCTCTTTAAGTGCATTATAAAAAAGATGATACTTTAGCTTGGAAGATAGATAAAAAGCCTCTGCGGATTCATCCTGCGGTCTCCACGGCGAACCGTAATATTCCCGCCATAATTTCTTAAAAGAAGAGCTGTATCCGGATTTTGTCCAAAATTCAGGCTCTTCAAGGTATATTGAAGTAATGCCGCAGTCTATTACGGTCTTAATCATTGATTTGAAATAATTAATATATGATGAAGTGGGAACAACATACGGAACGCCCTGGTTGTGCCAAATGATTTTTCCGTCTTTATCCATCTGCCCGTCGCCGTCATGTTTTATGCCGTCATATTTGCCGTCGAAATAATTTTGATATTCTCCCCAGGCAATACCTGTCATAAATTGAGTGATATATCCTTCTTTCTTCCAACTGTTTATTCTGTCAAGCAAATCTTTGCTGTGAAATAAATTATTCTTAAGGTTTGAGACCCTTTCATCTGAGATGCCGCGCACCCCGTAAACAATAGCAATATCAGATCTAATATCGAAGCGGGGATTGAAGGCCTGACCGGTTTGAAAGCAAGTTTTTTCATCCATGTGCTTATCGGACTGGGAAAATATGAATGTAGATAAAAAGAATAAAGACAAAAACGACGTTAATATTATTCTTAGAATCTTACTGAAATTAATTCCCGGAGCATTTGTCATAAAATATTTCCTTTTCATGTCTCATAAACATAATAATTCATGTTGATAATTAATCGTCAAAACAAAGATGGTCCGAATTATTTTTCAGAAAAGATCCAGTTAAATCTGCCGCCAGGTGCGGTATCGCCGTTTATGTACCAGTCCAGAGGATCATCAGAATCCTGCATATTATCCGACCACTTAAATTCGAAATTCAGCGATGTTGAAAATTGAGGAATAAACTTTCGGGGGACTGAGATCATCATTTTATTACCGTTCACCGAATACTCAACAGTATTGACATCTTTCCATTTTCCTTCGAAATATTTTTGGAGTTTATTTCCTTCAACAATTCTGAAATCGTATCCAGCCCATCCGGTTGAGAATTTCCTATCAGCGTTAATATAAAGCCGCATCCAATTATTTCCTGAGTTTGGAGTTATATCCGAGACAGTCCGGGCATAGAAATAAACATTATCTTTATCCCGGGCAATTTTAAGAATATCAAAATCATTTCTGCCTGTATAGTTTTTATATACAACTACGGGTTTAGATTGAGCACCTCTCCAATTGCGAGGCTGTGTATCACCGGTATAATCTTTATAAACGGGGGTTACATTTTTCCAATCTTTAAAACTCTGTATAGTTTTCATTGCACCAGGTAAAGGATTTTTTTCTACTCCTTTAAATCTTCTAATATTATTTACAAGCTGCATGTAATAATCATCTTTCATGTTGGCCGTTAACGTGGGCTCGATGTCGCGGCTGTATTCAGGGCTGGCTTCATCACAAAACCATGAATGCTGCGGATTGCCGTCTTTACTTGTCCATCTTCCGGCGGTCCACTCATTCCAACCCGTAACAAAAACAAATTTGGGATTTTCTTTAATAGCAAAATCCCATTGTTCTTGAAAATTATATCCGTAAGGAAGATCGGTTGCCGGATTTCCGGGTTTGCCGTTGTGATAACTTCTTCCCCAGTTATCTTTGTTTCCATAAAAGGCAGAACCTCCCATTCCCGCTTTTGGATTCGGATGCTGGGCAACAGAAACGTTGATTATTTCTTTTTCACCTTCATAATTATAATGAACACGCTGCGGTCTAGTAAAATCAATCCACGGCCAGCTGTTGGTTTTATATTTCTCCGTAGGCCATTGAGATTCCCGCCATGTAAAACTTTCCTCACAATCGAACCCGACTGCTTCCGGTACTTTTCCAATTATTAACGGTTGACCTTTAGGATACCAAGTATTCGGAAGATAAAACCAGCAGTCGGGATGATAATATTTTGCTCCTTCCATGTAAAAATTTTCATAGGCTTCTTCCATCCGCACACCGGAATCAGTGTTCGTATAAAAAACAATCTTTGGCGGATTCTTTCCCTGTGCACGAACTTCGTCCAAAGCTTTCATTAAAAGATTGACTCTATCTGCATATATCGAATCATTTGTAGCGTCAATTACGATTATGTCCACACCGGCATCAGTTAAGAGCTGAACACTTCTAAGTGTGACCCAATAATCATCGGCTCTGTAATAACCGTAAATCGGTTTTCCCCAATAGTAAGCAGGGCAAGGTCCTCCTTCATGATAAACCGGTTTTCCCCAATAAGGACTATTATAATCTTCCAATACTTCCGGGTGATTAGGAATTATCTCGCTCAAATCCCAAAAATTCTCAGCCGTACCGTCGCCGTGCGTAAGGAAATAAAAGATAGCAACATATTTGTCTTTCCTGGGACTGCCTACAGAATCATTCTGAAGCAGCGTTCTTCCCAAATCGTCTGTTCCGGCAAGAACTTGTGCATAAAGGGAAGCATTGTTCAACAGGGAAATTAAAATAATGAAAAGCAACAAATTTATTAATCGATTCAAAATTATACTCCTATGTCAATTTTATTAAACAACACCTGAGTTTTTACTTATAAGATTTTAACCGGGTTATTACTTAAAATCATTTATCATAATTTTTATCCGTATCAATATCAGATGATTTTGATCGGTAAATTAATGACTGAGTCCCTTCCGGTTTATCGGCTCTTAAATCTCGAATTTTTATATCATGTACATCGTCAAGATAAATTGCCGAACGGTAATCCGGCTGCATCAAAAAGAATTGAACGTTATCCATCACAATATTTTTGGCATGACGGATATAAAATCCGTATCCCGGCAGGTTATCACCGAACATTCTATTTTCAGGGTACCCCTTTTCGTTTTCAATTACATCGCGAGTTGCCTGCTCAAGATTTCCTCCTCCGGTAACATAGACTATAATATCTCTCAAAGTTATATTCTCAACATAAGAACCCGGTACCGCGGTAATCGAACTGGAAATTTGGCTGTATGTTTTGGCCACAACATTGCTTATAACAACATTTTTCAAAGAACCTACCGGCGTAGTTCGTTTGCCCAGTTTGATAAATATGGGTGTTTGAATACCGTCCATTGAAATATTGCTTATTGTAACGCGATCAATTGACCCGCCGTCCACCACTTCAAGAGCAATACCGCTAATGCCTGTTATCGAATCTTTAACTCCGATAATCCTTTTGTTCCAATACGTAAAATGTGATTCCGAAGGAATTCCCATAACAATATTACTTATCGATATATTTCTGAATCCGCCACGACTACCGGTCCCGAATTTGATAAAATTCCGGTTTGTTCTCAAAACACAATTCGTAATCACAACATTTTCGCAGAACGAATTAGATATATCGCTTTTTAAACATCTTGCATCATCATCGCAATTAATATTGCAATCGGATATAATAACATCTTTGCCGTCAATATCTATTCCGTCGTTATTGTAGTTGGATTGTGAATAAATGGTAACACCGTTAATAAAAATATGCTCGCTGGCAAATAATCTGAGAGTCCAGCGCGCCGAGTTTTTAAGTGTGACATCCTTTATGCGTATGTTTTTACTATTCTGAACAAATACTACAAAAGGTCTGTTTGGTGCTTCATTTTTAACGGTAAATTTATCTCCTCTTCCATCGACGGTTCCTTCTCCGATTAGAGAAACATTGCTTACACCTTTTATTGAAATTATACTTTTATCATATTGGCTATTAGTCGGGAAATCTTTTATGTCGATACTTGATTCAAGTGTAGCACCCTTTTCCAAATTCAATGTGACGTTATCTTTTAATCTCAACATACCGGTAATAAATGTTCCGGGAGGGACAGTAACAATTCCGCCGCCCTCGGCACTGCATTTATCGATTGCCTTCTGAATAAATTTTGTATTGACTGTCTTGCCGTCCCTTTTTGCACCGAATTTAATAATGTTATATTCAATTGAAGAACCGGTTTGCGAAAGAAGGCATGTATTTAAGAAAAGCAAACAGCTTATTACGAATGTAATTAAATACCTTATTTTCATACAGTTTTATCCTATTAACCTGTTTGTTAATTATTGGACTTTGAAAAAATTCAATTATCAATGTTTTGAATTAAAGCTCAATATAAAGATACTCCTTCCTTTCATTTTCAACCGGTATCAACGTTTATTAATTAGGTTTCGTCGTATATTTTTAATAGGTATAGGAGCTGATAAATAGACAATCAGGATGCAGGAGAGATGGCATAAAGATATTTCTGTTAATACGATTTTTATATGATTTACGTTTGCATACGAATATTCTAAAGTAAACGGCCGGGCTCCTTCCTTCCAACAAAATTACTTTATTATTAATTACAGCTTTCAATCTTAATCATGCCTGATGGCTTGAATCGCTCCACTTAATTCCATCGACTATAGGAAATGTATAATAACCGCACGCGATCAGAATGTATAACCATCCGCCGCAATTTGATCACGACAATTGCAGAACGCAATTATTCCGTATATTTTATAAATATTGATACAAATAGAATTCTGAACAGTCTTACTTTTTTATTTACAACAATAATCTTCACTCAGACAATCAGCGAATTGTCATTTTGCGAATCTAATCAATTACTCCCCATTCTTTATTCGGCCGGTCGCCCATAATAAAATTAAGCATGCCGCCGTTCATAATATCGGTATGTTTTATAAAAGCTCGTTTTAGTTCTTTTCCGTTTAACTCTGCAGATTGAATGTATTTATTTTTCCTCGAGCAATTTTTAGCATTGATCGTAAAAGTTTTTCCGTTCGGAAGATGAATTGATATTTTATTAAAGAACGGACTTCCTATTGCGTATTCCCCGCTGCCGACGGTAACCGGGAAGAAACCCATAGCTGAAAACACATACCAGGAGCAAAGCCCGCCGCCGTCTTCGTCACCGGGAATTCCGAGCGGCCTGTCATCAAACCACATATCCATAATTTCACGAATGCGGCGTTGAGTTTTCCATGCTTCTCCGGCATAATCGTATAAATAAGGTATGTGCATTGAGGGTTCGTTACCAGCAACGAACATTCCGTTCAGCCCTGTACCGTCCGGAAATTGGGCCATTATTTTCCATTTGGATATCTCCGGCGGTTCGTTAAAAATTTCATCTACGCGTTTAACAAATGCCTCTTTACCTCCCAGCAGTTTTATAAGATCCGGGATATTCTGTTGAACGCTGAAATTCCATGTCCATGCATTATTCTCGGTATAATACATCCTGCTTCCAATGCCTCCCGATAATTGGGGATCGAACGGTTCAATCCAGTTTCCTTGCGCGTCTTTGGGAGCAAAAAATCCCGTAGCAGGATTAAAAAGATTTCTGTAATTTTTTGATCTTTTCAAAAAATATTCGTAGTCGGATTCTTTACCCAAAGCCTTTGCCAGCCGGGCTAGACACCAATCATCATAACTATGTTCCAGTGTAACCGACACGGCCTGCCGTTTTTCAAAACCGTCAACAGTGGGCTCCGTCTCTTTATCACCGGCGGCTAAGGCCGGGAACCAGCCATGCTTCACATAAAAACTATCAAGAGAACACATCTGACCGTTTCGCCAGGGCACCATTGTCGCGTACATCGCATTTTTCTTTAAACCTTCGTAAGCTTTTTCAACATCAAAATTTCTTTCGCCTTTTTGATAAGTATCCCATATCAAAGCTGCTGAATGAAAACCGATCATTGCGGGGAAATCACCAAAGAATTGAGGGAAGCCGGGCATCCATCCGCTTTGTTCGTAAGCGCGAACATAAGACTGTACCATATCCGCCTGCCGGGAAGGATCGAGAATCAGCATCAAAGGATGAAGAGCCCGGTATGTATCCCAAAGCCAATCGTCCACGTAAAAGGGGCGGCCTCCGTCGTTATGAATTTTTTTATCAAATCCGCTGTAATATCTTCCGTACTCGGAAATGTCGACCATCCTTTCGTAGCACCGGTACAACGAAGTATAAAAAATTCTTTTCTGTCTTTCTGTTCCTCCCTCAACAGTTATTTTCCCGAGTGCGTCTTCCCAAATCTTATAGCTCTCGTTTTTAACTTCATCGAACGATTTATTTTTTGTCTCGCGGTTTAGATTATCTTTCGCCTGATTTTCATCGATAAACGAAATACCGATCCGAACCTCAAGGGGACTTTTTGATTCTACAAGCTTAACAAACACGCCTGCTTTTTCGCCGGAAATTTCCTTTGCATCATCATTTGTTTTCTCTTTATTAAAAGTACCGTATCCGACAAACGGCCTGCTGAATTCGGCATAAAAATACTGCTTTGTATTTTCAAATTCTTCCCACCCCAGGACGACATTATTTCCGACTATTTTTAGATCTGAATTTCTCTTAGAGCGAAATAAAATATTCTGAGCATCTTTTTTCTCGAATTTAAATCTATAAAGTACTGCACGTTCTGAAGTTGTCCAATCAGCAATAATATCGGGCTCTTCAAGGATAACCTTATGATACCAAGGATGAACGTCTTCCATATCGTGATCGTAAGTAGCCGCGTTCTCATCTCTATTAATAATTAATTTACCTGTAGTCGGCATCAATTCGGTAACATAGCCGCGCCGGTATGCCGGCATGTTTACTGCGAAGCCGTAAATTTTATCGCTTAAATATCTGTCTTCCAAACCTGGTTTAGTTAGCGGAAATACACGTACCATGCTGTTTGGACGGCTGACGGTTGGGGGTAAAGTAGTCAATAATGGAGCCACCCCTCCTATGTTCGGGTCGACATATCCTGTAACATTTTGTGCCGAACAAAAGTTCGGCGATAAAATTACAGCTATAATAAAAATTTTGGTAATGATGTCATTATAATATTTCATAAAATTAATCCGTAAATATTTCTGTGATTTTTTAATTTTTTTTTAAATAATAATGTCAAATCTTAGTGCCGCTTTTAAACTGGCATCTGCCATTATTCGAACGGATATCGTACTAGATCTTTCCGAGTGTAAATACGTTAAGTTTTCGTTGATACTTAATTGTAGATTTAGCAGACTGAAAATTTGAACAAAATTCAACAAATAAACTTAATGGTCTAATAAATATTCACTTCATCAACAAACAGCCAGGCTTTACTGCCGGCGGCAGAATGCCACGGCGGACAAACTCCGATATTTTTTGCATATATCTTTATATATCTGGCTTGTATTCTATTAAAATGCGCTTCAAAAGATTTTATCACCGGACCTTTTTCCTTGGTGAACACATTGTTTTTTAAACCTGCTACTCTATGAAATTCTTTCCCGTTATCGGATACAGAGTATTGAACCGAATCAGGAAGGAAAATCCAACTTCCTGTGTCCTGAAGAAATCCGGCGGATATTCTATCGATAAATGTCTTTTTTCCTAGATCTACAACAGCTTCGAGATCATTTCCTTCAAAGCCGGTCCATTTTCCGTCTTTAAAATCGAGGCTTCCAGTTACTCCGTCGGTCAATGCATCAGGTCCGCCGCTTTCGTACTTTGAACTCGGCGAAGTCAGCAAGGTTACCTTTGAAGCATAGTCTAAAGAAAAAACCCGGTGAACGACATCCCCGAATTTTTGCCCGTACTTATAGGCAATTGCATTAATACTTGAAGGCAGTGACACTGCGAAAGGTTTGACATAAGAAATTGATTTGTTGTTAGGAACTTCGTTATTAGTAGTATAATAAATTTTTAAACCTGAGGATCTTGATTTAAGCGAACAGTAAAAGATTCCGTCATTCCTTTTTTTTATATTTATTTCCACCTGTTCCGAGAATTCATTAAAATATTTATTTGCCTCATTTATCAAGTCCAAAGCAAATTTAATCGTATCACGCGGTCTTTTTACTTCCTTGTTTTTAGTAGCTGTGGTGATCCATTTTTCTTCCCAATTATATATGTCATATGCCGAGCCTGTTCTTAAGCTGTCTGCAAATAATTTCCATCGCGGAAGATAATATCCTTCGATTAAACCGCTCCACATTTTTGCCGCATATTCCGAAAGATTGGGACCGCCCCATGTTGTAATTTGACGTTTTGCATCCGATTCATAGTAATCGGCTTCCTTCCCGTTATTGCCCCACCGCCTTGCAAAATTAATCCATCTTTTCAATCGGTATAACGGATGCTCATTAAGTAATTCATCAACATTTTTCAATAGAATGAAAGCATCCTTAAAAGCTTTGTCTCTTTCTTTATAATTATGATTAAGATGCCAATGGACTGCGCGGTTCAAAAGAAAATCGATTTTTGTACTTGCATACTGCGCTGTCAGCTGAACGGCATCGTCAACATATAATCTGTTATTTCTTAAAGCACCTGAACATTGTAAAAAGTTTACAACCGCACTATCAAACTTGTCTGACGCTAGCAGATCATTGTATTGACTGAGTCTGGGTCTTAATTGATAGAAATAACGGGGAAATTCTATATCGGTTGAATAAATTGAGCTTAATAAATAATTCCATGCTTTCTGCATCGGTACAGGGTAAGCGCCGTAACGATCTAAAGAATAATCGGCAATCCATTTGCTGAGGACAGGTGATCTTTTCACCCAGGCCATATCGGTAAGTAGTTCGTAAACAACTTCATTATTTTCTATTCCTTCCGGTGAAATACCGAAACCGACAAGATTTCCGTGAGCTGAATCGGAAAGCATCTCAATCGGGTCTTTTGCATAAAAGGGCAGGTTTCCGAAATACTGGTTATGCCCTCCGAAATTGTGAATAATACTGTAAATCCATTTCTTTCCGTAGAAACCATCCAGTTTTTTCCAGCCGTGGAATGATTCGTTGGCCAGATCAATTATGATCATCCGGTCGTCGGGAACATCTCTCAGAAGGGCTTTAACAGAATTTTTGTCCCAGAAACCGGCATCACTATGGAATAGCCAGCCCTGCATAATCCACACTCCGGTTGAGTCTCCGGCATTAATAGAACTGAAAATACTTCTGCCGAAATCGGCTAATTCGTTATAACGATTTTCATTGCTGACCGGAACCGTCATTTCATTAAAAGCATCTGCAAGATAAAAATGTGAAGCGCCGTAAACCTTTCTGTATTCTTCAATAAATTTTTTCCCTATTTCCTTAAAGTGCTTTGACAATGGAGAAAGCATATAAGTACCGTCAACATTCGGAAAACCGTCCCATGTTTTCATCTTTATTATTTTTGAATCGGGATATATTTTTGCAATTGCTTCCGGAACGTAACCCGAAAAGGCCGGAACAATCGGCTTCATCCCCAGTTCGCGCATTCTTTGCAAAATCTTTTTTTGAAGTAATACACTTTTATCTATGTAACTTTGAGGAAGCGGACCGTCGTGTTTGTTTATGTTTCCCATACGGTTCCACGGCAGAAAAGCAGGACCTGTAAAATAATTCGATAAATCCTTATCGCTTACTCCCAGACTTTTCCATACTTGGCGCCAAATTGCTTCTTGGCCTACCATTGCCAAAGGCATATTTATTCCGTGAAGTGCCATCCAGTCAATTTCTTTTTGCCATTGATCCCAATCCCAGAATGCCGTCGTATAACCGAAGGTACAAACATTGTAATACAACCTGTATTCATATGGACTAGTTATTTTTGTTTTCGGGAAACTTGGAAGTATTTTCGGAAGATCAATGTGGTTGCCGCTCCAGGTAATCATACTATGTGTGGCATTGCGAAGATAATAGTAGATTCCCCTTGTAAGGGCAATTTTACTGTTTCCCGTTATATCAACAATTCCGTTCGATGCTTCAACAACAAACTCGTCTTCATTTTTATTTGCATCTGCTATTAAGCTTAAATGAAAAGTGCTAGCCCTTCCCGGGATAATTCTGTTCAATAACTGATAAACCGGGATTGCAGAATCGATAGCATTTTTTTTTGCGGCAGTTTGAGGAAATATCTGAACCCGGATATTAAGTATCAGTATAATGGCGATAAAACAGCTTAGAAGTTTCTTCATTTTTATTCCGTCGATATTTGGGAATGAAAGAATTAATAAACGAATAGCTTATTATTAATTCTATTTGAACTGAAGTAAAATATATAAATTTCTTTAATTCTGCTTAAATGGTTTTTCTTTTAATTACATATAATTAATTTTTTATATTTTGCTAAGACACTATTCTTTTTCTGTCTTAGTAATTTTTGTCCGTCATTTTCGTTTTTAGAGATCTTCTCATATCATCATAACCCGTATAATTCTCACCTTTATTTTATATTTTTCAATTCGTTGGAATAAGAATACGGAAAATCTTTTTCGGAGGTACCTCTTCTAAAGTTGGGTTTGCCGCTCATATCAAAATCCAGGGTGCCGCCTTCCAATATTTCCTTATGGTTGATATAATTCTTGGTGTAATTTTTCCCGTTCAAAGCTGCGCTTTCGATATATACGTTCTTTGAAGAATTGTTTTCGGCTTTTATGATAAATGTGTTTCCGTTTTCCAGATGCATTGTAATTTTCTTGAAAAGTGGCGAGCCTAAAACATATTGTCCCGTACCGGGACAAACCGAATAGAATCCCATAGCGGAAAATACGTACCAGGCAGAAGTCTGTCCGTTATCTTCGTCGCCGCAAAGTCCGTCCGGATTAGGTGTGTAAAGAATATCCATAGTTTCGCGCGCAAGTTTTTGAGCCTTCCAGGGCTGGCCGGCATAATTGTATAAATATATTGCGTGCTGAACAGGTTCATTACCATGTGCATACTGGCCCATTCCTGCAATAACCATTTCCGTGATCTCATGAATTTGTTTCTTATAATATGAATCATCAAATGTCGGCGGGGCAATAAAAACAGAATCAAGTTTTTCTAAAAATTTCTTCTTTCCGCCCATCAAATTAATAAGTCCCTGAGGATCATGGAAAACTGCCCACGTATAGTGCCAGGCGCATCCTTCGGTAAATGCGTCTCCCCATTTGTCGGGCCTGAAAGGTGTTTGCCAGCTGCCGTCCTTATTTCTTCCGCGCATAAAATCCGTAGAAGGATCAAAAACGTTTTTATAATTGAGAGCCCTTTTGGCAAATCTAGTTATCTCTTTTTCAGGTCTGTTTAAAGCTTCGGCAAGTTTCATAATGGTGAAATCATCGTAGCAATATTCTAAAGTTCTGGCGACATTTTGACTTATATTGACGTCATACGGAATATACCCCATAGAGTTGTAATATTTTACTCCAAACCTGCCGACAGATTCTATCGGTCCTTCATTCTCGGAATTTTTTAATATGGCATCATAAAGGGTATTAATATCATATCCTCTAATTCCTTTCAAATAAGCGTCGGCAATTATTGAAGCTGAATTCGAACCTATCATGCAATTCCGATGACCGGGGCTTGCCCATTCCGGCAGCCAGCCGCTTTCCAGATAAGTATTAACAAGTCCTTGCATAATTTTACTGCTCAAGCTCGGACGCACAATAGTCATCAGAGGAAATTCCGCCCTAAAGACATCCCAAAAGCCGGCATCGGTAAACATATATCCCGGCATTACTTTTCCGTTGTAAGGACTATAATGAATAACTTTATTGTCTTTATCGTACTCAAAAAATTTGCGGGGGAAAAGCATAGTATGATATAAAGCAGTATAAAAGGTTCTCATCTGCGTTTCGGTCCCGCCTTCAACTTCAATTTTTCCCAAACCTTCGTTCCAGACTTTTTTTGCTTTTGCCATTGTCTGTTCGAATGAATCGTTTCCGATTTCCCGTTTGAGGTTCAGTTCGGCTTGCTCGTAGCTAATAAAAGAAGATGCGACTTTAAGATGAACAGCCTCATTGTTATGAGTTTTGAATTTTATTACAGCTCCGACGTGATCGCCTTCGTCTTCCTTATTCCCGGGATGAAGCCGATTACCGTTAAATGTATATACAGAGTCTATTTCCTTATCAAAATAAACCACAAAATAATTATGAAAATTCTCGGGAACCCCTCCTTCATTATTTCTGCAGTATCCGATTATTTCATTTTTTCCGGGAATAATTTTAATGTATGAACCTTGATCAAACGCATCGACTAAAAGATAGGAATTGTCTGAACCCGGATATCTTATCTGAAATTGGGCAGCCCGTTCGGTTGGAGTAATATCGACCCAAACATTATAATCACCGAGATAAACCTGATAATAATAAGGCTTTGACGTTTCTCTTTTATGGCTAAACCATGCCCCCCGTTTATCTTCGTCTATTTTCAGACTGCCTGTTTCCGGAAAAATAGAAAAAGCACCATAATCACCCATCCACGGAGAAGGCTGATGAGTCTGCTTGAAACCGATTATTTTATGGGCTTCATAAGTATATTGCCAGCCGTTTCCCATCTTTCCGGTTTGCGGCGTCCAGAAATTCATTCCCCCCGGAAGAGCTATAGCCGGGTATGTATTGCCGTTCGAAAGCTGGCGATCCGAATCCGTCCCCACAAGCGGATTAACATATTCAACATAATCTATTGTTGCTTTCTTATTTTTGTTATTGGCTTTTACGCCGGTTATACATAAAACAATTAAAATAAAAGACAAAATTTTCTTCATGATATTAGCCGTTATTTTATTACTTTTTGAATTCGCAATATAATAAATAAAAATACCCTGCAGGCGGGGTGTTAACTGATAAACCTAAAATATAAATAGACGTACTAGTTAAACTTTAAAAGACCACTTATTTTATGTAATCATTTTGTAATATTACAGTGCAAATCAAACTATTTTATAAAAGTTTAAGCGGAATACCGACATGCCGAATCTCAATAAATTATTCTCAGAATTCAAACGCATTTTCGCAATAATCACATTTTTGCAGTTTGTATTGTTTTTCCAGCAGGCATTTGCCAACGAAATACCCAGACTAACCAATCTTAGAACTGAGTATAAAACAAATCCGATTGGCATTGACGCATCACACCCCAGATTTAGCTGGGAAATAATTACCGATCAAAGGGATTTCATACAGAAAGCTTACCAGATACGGACAGCTGAGTCTGAAAATGACTTATCGGAAGGTAAAAGTCTGTTATGGGATAGTAACAAAAAAATTTCCGATCAATCCAATCAAGTAGTTTATAGCGGACCGACTTTAAAATCCGGCCAGCGTGTTTATTGGCAGGTAAGGATTTGGGGAAGTGACGGAAGTATGTCAGATTGGAGTAAACCTGCTTTTTGGGAAATGGGACTGCTGAGTCCATCCGATTGGCAGGCAAAATGGATTGAACCGCAATTAAAGGTCAACGATTCAACTTATAATCCATGTCCGTTTCTTCGCCACGAATTTGAAATTAAAAAATCAATTAAATCTGCCAGGGCTTATGTAACAAGTCACGGTCTTTACGAATTTCACATCAATGGTAAGAAAGTCGGCAATCAATTATTCACTCCCGGCTGGACCAGCTATAACAAGCGTCTTCAATACCAAGTTTATGATGTTACTGAAAATCTTGAAGAAGGTAAAAACGCAATTGGAGCAATTCTTGGCGACGGGTGGTATAAAGGACCCTTAAAATGGGATTACAAAAAGGATAATTATGGAGATAAGTTAGGTCTTTTGCTCCAAATAAATATTGAATTTAATGACGGAACGTCTAAAATCGTCACCACTAATTCTACTTGGAAATCAGCAACCGGACCAATTTTAATGTCGGAGATCTACGACGGTGAAACTTACGATGCAAGACTTGAGAAAGAAGGCTGGGATAAACCGGACTTTAACGACAGCAGCTGGAATGCGGTAACCGAAAAAAACTACGACAATAAGATTTTAATTGCATCCGAAGGACCAGCGGTTCGAATAACAGATTCAATCAAACCTGTAAGAGAATTTAAAACCGCTAACGGTGATCTGGTTTTCGATATGGGTCAGAACATGGTCGGTTGGATTCAGTTCAAATTAAAAGGTAATCCCGGCGAAAAGATTATCTTAAGACATGCCGAAGTGCTTGATCAAAACGGAAATATATATACCGCTAACCTTAGACGCGCAAAACAAAAAGTAGAATATATTTTTAAAGGCAAGGGTGTTGAAACGTTCGAGCCGCATTTCACATTCCAGGGATTCCGTTATGTTGCCGTAACCGATTACAAAGGAAGTATTTCTTTGGATGACCTCTCCGGAAAAGTTATTCATTCGGATATGACTCCGACCGGTAATTTTGAATGTTCCGATACTTTGATAAATCAACTTCAAAAAAATATTCAATGGGGATTTAAAGGAAATTCTCTAGATATCCCGACAGACTGTCCGCAAAGAGACGAAAGACTGGGCTGGACAGGCGACGCCGAGGTTTTCGCACCAACCGCATGTTTTAATTTTGATGCAGCTTCCTTTTATTCAAAATGGATGAAAGATTTCATAGCTGACCAACTCTCTGACGGCAGAATACCTCACGTTATTCCGAACATTTTAGGCGACCAAGGAGGAGCTGCGGGATGGGCCGACGCCGATATAATAGTGCCATGGACAGTTTATCAAAACTACGGCGATACAAGAATTCTTGAAACTCAGTATGAAACGATGAAAAGATGGATTGATTACCTTAAGAAACTTGCCGGAAATTCTTATCTCTGGAATAAGAACGTGGGTTTCGGCGATTGGTTAGCTTTCGCAACTACGCAATCGGATTACCCCGGTGCAACTACCGACAAAGATTTAATTGGAACTGCATACTTTTATCATTCAACAGACCTGTTGCAGAAAATCGCCACTATTCTCGGTAGAAAAAAAGATGCCGAAGAGCTTGACGATTTAAAAGAAAAATATTAAAAGCGCTTTTCAAAGAGAATTTATCACACAAACGGGAAGACTCGCATCAAATACTCAAACAGCTTATTCACTGGCTTTAGACTTTAATTTAGTCCCGAAAAATTTGATCTCGAATGCCGCTCGGCGTTTAGCCCGGGATGTCGAAAATTTCGGACATATTACAACCGGATTTTTGGGTACTTCACGAATTAGCAGGGTTCTTACTCAAAACGGCTATCCCAATCTTGCATATATGCTGCTCTTTAGGCAAAAATATCCTTCATGGCTTTATCCTATAACAAAGGGAGCTACAACTATCTGGGAACGCTGGGACGGAATAAAACCTGACGGTTCATTTCAAAATGACGGAATGAATTCTTTCAATCATTATGCTTACGGTGCGGTGGGAAAATGGATGTACGCCAGTGTTGCCGGAATTGATCTCGATCCTAAAAATCCCGGATACAAAAATATTATTATTAAGCCGTATACAACTAAAGAATTAAATTTTGCCAAGGCTGAATATCATTCCATCTACGGAAAAATTTCATCATCATGGGAAATAAAAAGTAATTTATTTATTCTCGATGTCCAAATTCCTCCGAACACTACGGCGGATGTTTTCCTACCAACAGAGGTTAAAGAAAATATTTCCGAAAACGGTAAACAAATTGATAATGAAAAAGCGATCCGGTTCGTAAAAACCGAGGGCGGAAAAACCGTTTTAAATATTGGTTCAGGTAAATACCATTTTGTAGTTAATCATAATTAATCATTTTTTTTCTGAAGTTGATTACGAAAAAATTATTTTGGGTCCTATTTACAGCTGTCATATTTGGAATTTTGTGCGAAAATCCATTCGCACAAAATAAAATCTGGTTTCATGATATTTTTTAGAAGGTCGGAATCCTATATGATTCAAGTGCAATAGAATTAATTCGTTCGTTGAGCATTGAGAAATAATAAAAAACAGTTACAAAAAATGCTTGGTACAAAGGAAAACAGAATCAAGCATTTTTTATTTTATCTTTCCGAATTAAAGACAGACCGGTTTTAACTTTTACACCAATTTCAAATCCGTCGAATATAATTTCTGTCGACCGGTGAGAAAAAACAATTTGAGAACCTACTGAATCTCCGGACATATTAAATTCCTTGCCTGCCGGAAAACATCACGCCATACTGACAAGTCTTTTTACTTTTTTCCGGATTAATTCCTTTCCCGAAAGAGGGGAAAATTCGTCCGGCTTAGATTCTTAAAGATTTGCAAGGTTTGCATTAAATCCCGTAGTTACGATCGTTCCTCTTTTCTCCGTGCAATGGAAAATTGAGAGAACAATATTAATACAAATATTAAAGCAGCTTTTTCTCACCGACTTCCGCTGCCTATTTTAATTTTAACAATGATTCCGGATCAAGATGCTTTGCTTCTATATCTTTAAAATATTTTACAGTACCTACTTTTAGTTCGTAAGTAGACTGATCGTCGCACACTACTATTCCCTTCGGATGCAGTTGAAGTGCGCTTATGGTCCACATATGATTCACGCCTTCTTCAACAGCAGCAGCTAGAGCTCTGGCTTTGCTTAACCCGCTTATTATTATTAAAACTTCTTCGGCATCCAGTACTGTTTTTACTCCTACGGTTAGAGCTGTTTTAGGAACCTTATTTATATCATTCTCAAAAAATCTTGAGTTGGCGGCTATAGTATCCATTGTTAATGTTTTCACACGGGTTAAAGATCCAAGTGAAGATGCAGGTTCATTAAACGCAATATGGCCGTCGGGTCCAATACCTCCTACAAATAACCTAATACCGCCGGCTTTTTTAATTTTCTTCTCATAGTCATCGCATTCTTTTTGCAAGTTATTTGCATTGCCGTTGAGTATATTGATGTATCTTTTATCCACATCAATACGATCAAAAAAGTGGTTCCACATAAAAGAGTGATAGCTCTCAGGGTGATCTTCAGGCAGACCGACGTATTCATCCATGTTGAATGTAGTTACATATTTAAATGAAACGACTCCCTTTTTATTCAGTTTAACCAACTCTTTGTACATACCGATAGGCGAAGAGCCGGTAGGAAGTCCAAGTACAAATCTTTTTTTTGCAGTCGGTTTAAAATTTCGAATTTGCATGGCAACATGATTTGCCGCCCATTTCGAAACTTGATCATAATTTTGTTGAATTATTAATCTCATAGATAATCCTTTAATTTATTGCCGATTACTTTAACTCAATATCAGAGCTAAGCTTAATATCTCTCGAAGAAGCACCTACCAGTACTTTATATATACCGGGATCTACTTTCCACGCATTATATTGTTCACTAAAATAAGCAAATGCATCTTTATTAATTTTGACGGTTATCTTTTTCTTTTCGCCCGGATTTAACGAAATTTTTGAAAATCCTTTTAATTCTTTTACCGGCCGATCTATATTTTGAACAGTTGATGATATATATAATTGAGCGGTTTCTTTCCCATTTACCTTGCCAATATTTTTAACGTAAAACGTAACTTCATACTCCTCACCGTTCCTGACAATATTTATATCGGAATATTCAAAATTTGTGTAAGATAAACCATACCCAAACGGGAATAGGGGTTCAATATTATTTTTATCGAAATGTCTGTAACCGATATAAATATCATCCGAATAATATGTCCTTCCGTTAAGACGGTTGTAAGTGGGGTAAGCTGAACAATCTTCCCATTTTTGCGGAAATGTAACCGGAAGTTTCCCGGATGGATCGGCATTGCCTAACAGTATGTCTGCTATTGCATTCCCGCCTTCTGTGCCGGGGAACCATGCATCAACAACCCCTTTTACTTTGCCGATCCATTTATTCATAACAACAGGAGAACCGGCTGTTAGCACAACAATAACATTTTTATTTACCGCCGCCACTTTTTCAATTAATTTATCCTGACCATAGGGCAGAAATAAATCAGGTCTGTCTCTTCCTTCGGTCTCATATTCGCTTGTATTTCCGACTGAAAGTATCACACAATCTGCTTTCTTTGCTGCCTCAACTGCTTTTCTGTATCCCCCCTTTCTTTCCGCATCCCAGCCGAGAATTCCGACTGCGCCTCCTGTTTTTTCAAAAAGTTCAAATTTTATTTTATAATATTTGCCTTTCTCCAATCTAACCGATGATGACTTTTTCATAGCGGCATGCGGATACCAGGCATCTTCTATAAGTTTATCATTAAGCCAAAGGCGCATACCGTCATCCCCGACTACGGCAAGCAAATAATCGTCGGTTTTGTTTACTTTTATGTATCCGTTCCACCTTACCGAGTAATGATCTTTTGCCACACCGGAACCAGGGCCGGTGGTATCCCAATTAAAATTAATTTCCTTGTCGATTCTCTTTAATACCGGAACCCCGACAAGATCCATACTATTAAAGAATTCCGCGTTTAAACCATGCTGCCTGCCGGTGCTATCGGTATAAAGATAATTTGATTCAATCGGTCTAATATTCGTACCGTTGTCTATAACTAAACCCTTCGTAAAAATTATCTTAACATCGGGTAATTTATTTTTCAAACCTTGTAATAAAGTAACCGGACTTATATCATTGACCTTCGAACTTCCCCCGCCTCCGGTTATTGCAACATCCGCAAACGGGCCTATTACGGCAATTGTTTTAAGTTTATTTTTATTAAGCGGTAAAATGTTTTGACCGTTTTTAAGTAGAACGATTGATTCGAGAGAGGTTTCATAAGAGATCTTACGATTTTCAAAACTATTTATTAATGATTTATCTTCAACGGATTCCGGTTTGTCAAATAACCCTAATTTAAAAATAATCGTAAGAATATGTCTGACTTTTTCGTTAATGGCTTCAATCGGTATTATACCTTTTTCAACAGGTTCTTTTAAATTTTTAATATTCATAAAATCACCGTACGGCATTTCAATATCAAGACCTCCCAGAGCGGTCGGAATTGCCGAATGAGTCGCCCACCAATCGCTCATTATCAGTCCCTTAAATTTCCATTCATTTCTCAGTACTTCTTTCAGCAAATAATCATTTTCGCTGCAGTAGCTTCCGTTAACTTTATTATAAGCGCTCATTACGCATAGAGCGCCTGCTTCCTGAATAGCTGCTTTAAAAGCCGGGAAATATATCTCATTAAGAGCACGGCGGCCAACAATAGCATCGACGTACGTTCTATCAATTTCTTCATTGTTGACGGCAAAATGTTTTACCGTAGCGGCCACTCCCTCCTTTTGCACACCTTCAATATAAGAAACCGCCATCCGCGAAGTAAGGAACGGGTCTTCACCGTAACTCTCAAAAACTCTTCCACCCAATGGCAAGCGCGCAATATTAACACAAGGTCCTAGAATTACATGTCTAGCATGTCCTTTTGTTTCTCGTGCAATACCGGCACCAACTCTATTAACTAATGCAGTATCCCAGGTAGCAGCCATTGCAATCGGTGCAGGGAATGCCATTGATTTGCAAGTATCGAGTCGGACACCTGCCGGCCCGTCTGTCATTCTTAATTCCGGAATCCCCAAACGCTTGATCTCTTTTGTGGCCACACCGGTTCCGCCGATCAGTTCAATCTTTTCATCCAGAGTCATACGGCTCAATAAATCATCGACGCGTTTTTCGATCGGTTGTGAAGTATCTTTATAAATAATTTTTTCTTGGCTATATTGCGTTGAAACAGCAAATATGACAATCATCAAGCACACAGCTTTTTTCAATTTACCACCTAAAGATTATTATTTTGTAATTATTTTTATTGTTTTCACTTCAAAAGGAGCAAACGTCAGCTTATTATTTATACGTTTATATTCCTTTTCGTCTCCGCTGCTTAAATATATTACCGAATTTTTTGCCAATGTAATTTCTGTTTTGCTTTTATTGTTTGTCGGATTATACAGCCGGATCATTAATCCTCGTTCGTCGTGTGACGGTTTAAGCGAAGTAACGACAACTGCAGAGTTTTGATCAAGCTTAATCGGCTGTTCTATTTTTTTTGAATTATCCGAAAAAGTAACCTGCAATGGTTGAGATTGTTCAACTCCGAATCGGTAAGCTCCGGAATAATCAAATTGTTTATGCGGTTTAAGCGCGTATTTAAAGGTGACAATACCATCCTGTTCCGCCCTGTAATTTGTATTCCACGAATTATTCATCACCCACGAAAATATTTTAGCGGAAGATCCGGTATGCTTAAACCATGTATCATGCGGCTTCACCATCCAAGCTTCGGCGTTCATTCCGCCGAGTTCAATAAGGGGTGCGTCAACAGTTGCCAAAGTTATTCCGCGTTTATCGTTGGATACATCTACCCATCTCTGAACGGTAAAATAATTCTTGTTCGCTCCGGGTAGTTGGTCTATTTCGGGGCGGATTACCGCCCAGGCAATATCAATTCTTGTAACCGGGTTTTTCACTTTAAATGGGAAAACAAAGCGAAGATTTTCTTTTTCATATATTTTCTTTTTATCAATCGTATTTATAATTACTCTTTTACTCAAACCAATGTATGATCTAATTTCGCGCGTTAAATTATTGCATCCCGGTGCGGTTGATTCGTACACGATTGAATTAACAACCGGGCCTTTTTCTTTCTGCCGCGGCGAAACAGGTGGAATTATTTTAGGATCGGAAGCATTTTTTCCCGTGTAAACAAATCCATCCAAGCCATAAGGTGAATTAGAATCAACCAGGGAAGTAATAGATACCGGCAGAATATTTTTCATCAAACCATTTTGATCTTTATCTTCGGCATTCTCAGCTATTTTGCCCGGATTTTTCTTTAATAAACGGTAATGCCGTGAAGACAAAGGAGGAACGCTGCTGGCGATAAAAACCAGATCACCATTAGATAGTCTCTGAGTGGCAATTTGTTTTCCCGAGTCATCAATTAAATAATCGCCTGCTGTTTTAATCGCTGACGGAATTGTAACAACATCGCTTCTCGTCCATGAATTTGTATTCCATACATCTAAATATTCAACCGTCCCGTTCGGAGATATATTCTGGTATTCCAAATTGGCGAATAATTTTTGTGCTATACTATCTGCTTTCAGCGCAAATGATTTTTTAATTTCCCATACATCCTTAGCCAATTTGCTTTCGGGATCCGAAATACTATTCCATGAACCCCATGTATGCTCGGAATACAGCAAAACATTTTTCCAGGCCTCGTCAAAATCTTGGAACGGAAATTTTTTCCTCCCGTTGAGAGTGTATAATATTTCCAACTGGTTGAGTTTCTCGGAAGTTTCTCTATTCAATGCAGTTTCTTTTGCCGAAGATCCGGCGCCGTCTTCCCAGTAAGGAGATAAATCTCCTTTATAAGTTGGAATTATAGAGCCGTATTCCTTCTCAAAATCTTTAAACATTTCTTCAGTAGTTGTCAATTTGAATTTTGGGGTTACGTGTGTTTCGTTCCACTTCTTCACAAAACCGGGAAGAGAAGGATCAGGTCCTCCGTTATCACCAAGAGTGTATCGGAGTTGAACAATATTATACGGGTAATTATTTTCCTCCAATTCATCAAGATATTTTAGCAAAGGAGAAATATTATCCTTTGTCAAACTCCAATGATGGAACCAGGAATATCCTTTTCCTGCAAACCATACCAACACTTTATTTTTACCTGAAGGCGACTGCCAGTAAAAGGGTTTATCGCCCCAGGTTTTTAGTATACTGCCCAAACGATCTCCCTCATTTGTACCAACTGAAAAATATTTTATTCCATTGTCGGCAAATACCTGTACTATTCCCCATGTGTAACCGGGTACATCGGAGATCACTGCACTTTCTATCTTTACTCCAATTTCCTTTTTTAATTGATTTGAATATGCAACCAGCCGGTAGAGTTCTTCAGGTCTGCATAAACCGGTTAGAATATTTGCATAATCGGCGTCGAGGCCGATCCATCCTTTTTTAACAGCATCAAAGAATGCTTTCCGCTTACCCGGGAAATTTCCGAGATAACTTTTTACAGCCCATAGTACTTCCGTATTCCACTTGAACACATTTCCGTTACCATAGCCGGACGACTGTTCGGAAAGTTTTATCGCATCGTCTATATTCTTCCATTGTTTTTTTTCTATTTCCGTTTGAATATTTGTATAACCAATATCAACATGAGAGTGCGCAAGCAAATAGAATGTTATATCCCTTACCGGTTTGATTGTAAACTGCTTTTTTGTCGACTGTCCGTTAATTTTAATTTCGATCGTTTTTTGAGTCGGGATTTTTACTGCATCATATTTTATATTAAAATCGTTCCGACCAAAATTCAGATTAGCGGACTTCACTTTTTTATTATCGGCGAATATATCAAACGGAACAGGATAAGAATAATGATCTACAGATACTTGTACCCATTGAATCGGCTTACCTGTCTTATCTTTACTAACTATTTTCTCTTCGTTAATTTTAATCTTAGGCAGGAGTTGATATTTCATTGTACGAAACCAATGCAGGCTTCCGGAAGCATCTCCTTTGATTTTTATTTTCAACGTTTTATTATCAGATAATTCCGCAGTAGGAACTGTTAAGATGAAGAATCCCCAGTAATCTTTTTTTGTATTGCCGGAACGATTATAATATTTCCGATTCTTAAAACTTAATTGAGCGGTTCCATTGTTGACCTGCCAATCGCCGCCTTTAATTCTAGAAGCTGTGGCAAATGAAAACAAAAATTTATTGTTGATGTACAAAGAGAAAGCTCCCTCCTCGTCTTTGGTACCCGTATAATAGCCTCCGCTCCAGATAAAGGAAATTTTATTCCCGTCATAATTCGACGGGACCGGATCAGTTTCCCATTCGATATACTCTTTTTCATTCGTACATCGTGCTGTCATTGCAATATTTGCATCAGGAGTGCATGAACAATCTTCATCCTCTTCTACGCCGGCAATATATTTTGAAAAACCATTTATTATTGGAATATTAGTTTGAGAATAAATATTCGCATGAAGAAGAGCGATTATGCATAATAAAAAAATATATTTCTTCATACTGCTTGCCCAATAAATAGTTAACTATTATATCAAAACCGGTATAATTATAAAATCAAGAATAAGAATTATGAATTAAAAGCACCCAAACAACCGAATAAAAATTAGGTTTGCAGGTAAAGCTTCGACATTAACAAATAAACTTATTAGTAATCATCTTGATTTGTAATGATAACATGCCAATACTTTTCTGTCGGTAGATTTGTCGTTTAAAACAAATACGTCGTATCTTTCACCTTTGGGATAAACACGCACAACAATATGACCGGAAAATGATTTATAATATTTTAGAAATTTTTTACTTAAAACCGTCTTATTGGCCGGATGCATAAAATTTGTAAACAGATCCCGCTCTCCGGGATAAACATCCTGACTTGTAATACGTCGTAACACTTCTTCATCCGGATGGTTAGCAGACCAGCTTTGTCCGATCCAAACTCTCGGACGGATAGTCCGGACAAAATATTCATTTTGTGAATCTCGGTTGCCGTGGTGATCGAGAGTTGCTACATCAACCGGACCGATTACCGGTGCAGCCAAAGCTTCCATGCTATGAAAGTCACTACCGCCTATATAATTTATTCCCGGAATATCAGCACCCGTATAAAAATGGAATTTGCCGTAGCTGATTCTAATTCCGCATGCCAGATCATTTTCACCGGGATACTCGCCTTCTTTATATTTACGAATCGAAACCGTGGTATCCCAACTGCTGGCTATATCTCCGTCCGAGAATAAATTCTTAATTTCAAACTCCGGAAACGCTGCCGGATCATTTATTAATTCTATCTGGCTGGTTGAACCGACTTTGAATTTCTGATGTATCATTCCGCCGGTTTTTGTCTTATAATCGATAAACTTCCAATATTCCTGGAAAGCGTTTAATATACCGGCAGCTTCACCGGTGGACTTTAATTCGGCCTGGACATTTGGGTCTTTGAAATTTACAGGCCAATCAAATCCTCTGTCGATCAGTATTTTTATTGGAATAATAGAACCCAATTCGGTAATTCCGGATAATTTATATTTCCCTTCGGGATGTATTTTTACGGTGTTATCAAAATGTCCGAAATGATCGTCATGGTAATGAGTAATTAATGCATAATCAAGCTTTGCGTTTTTCCCATCGGGATGGAACTGAAAAATATAGTCGGCAATCCATTCTGCCGGGGTTTTGCTATTATCCGGTACAGCTGTCGATCTTCTCGCGGAATCAGTTGGGGGCAGGTCACCGGCATCAACCAATAACGTTGTTCCGTCGGGTAGGATATAAAACGCGGCATTTCCTCTTCCCGTATTAATAAAATGCATATCGAGATATCCTTTTTCCCATTTAGGCAACTGTTCCGTTTGTCCAAATAAAAGTGATGAAAATAAGAGAAGGATAATGGTAAACTTTTTCATAGCGAATATTCCTGATTTTATCTGTCATTTAAAATAATTATTCCGGACCCGATTATCCTCACCGGGCCGAGAAGTCCGGATATTCTTAACGGATAGTCCTTCTTAAACTTTTCAATATTGGTTTTTGTAAATCTTTTTTCCGCAGGTAAAAACCGGTCGCCTATCAAACGGTTAGGCCAAAGGTTTGTAACGCTAATAATTAATTTGTTTTCGCCGGCTTTGACATATTTGGTTATATCGAGTATGAACGGCGGCATCCAGCTTACCCCAAGATTTACGCCGTTGACTTTTACTCCTGCCAATTCAAATACGTTGCCCAGGTCAAGGTAAAGTTTACGATTGCTAATTTGTTCTGTCGAAAGGGCAAATGTCTTTTTATAATCTGCCGTACCGGAAAAATATTTTATCCCCGGATTTCCCGAGTCAGTCCAGGAAATAAGTTTATCAAAAAAAGTTTTTTCAGGAGCTCCCCATCCTTCGGGGAAATTAACTTCCCATTTCCCACCGATCATGATAATCTCCGCGGAGTCACGAACATCGTTTAAAATTGTTTTACCATTCTGCTCAATCATTTTATAGCTCCCTGGACGAAAAGCTTCTAATAATAATTTCCCGTCAGATTTTTCCAAATCGGCGGGAGGGAACATTTGCGGGGAATCCGGAATAATAGGGAAGATAGATTTGTTATTTCTTTGGAATGAAACGATATTAGAATTATTCGACTTTTTTCTGAAGATTATAAATTTCGAACCTTCAGGCTTAAACCGGAGAGAAACAATCGTATATCCGTTTTCCTGTCGAAATACAGCTGCATCTTCAATTTTACCTGACATCGGATCCCAAATTTCCGGAACCTTGCCCGACACTCGGAATTTGCAGTCAACCCATTCATAACGATCAGGGAGAGTGGTAATATATCTGTATTTTGAATCATAAATTCCCTTGTGAGACAGACGATTCACAACAAAATAAATATCCGTATTTCTTTCCTTGCGGTGGATGTAATCCAGTTGGGTACTGTCCAGGCTGCTTTTATATGAGAAATCAGGGTTACTTCCCATTTCGTGGAGTATTTTTTTCAAAGATTTCCCCCAGAATATTTTTCCTTTTCCGAATTTATTTTCGGTTATCTTTTTACCGTCGCATTTACCCCATAAGCTGTCGGCAATTATCCTGACCTCTTCATCGGAAGACCTGTAATTTTTTAGGCCGGTTGATTTTGTAGGTTTCTTTCCAACTACCGTTGCCCCGTCTTTTACCAGTTGTTCAATTTTTTTTAGCACTTCCAGAGTTATTGCCTCGCGGTCCGGCAAACGCAGTACATTGTAGCTCATTCCGTCCGGTAAGACTATCCGGCCGTTTTTTACGGACATTCTTTTTAAGATCACTTCGTCGTTGCATTCGTCATAATCATATCCAAAACCGAGCTCAGGATTTATTTTTTTCCTTCCCACAAAATTCGGGACATCATCGCCGTAATAAAAACAAACATCTGCTTTAAATAATCCGCAGCTCAACATGAATGAGCAGCGGGAGAGATATTTGATAAAGTCTCTTGACTGATTCCACCAAGTTGTATTGGGATTAAGATGCGTTCCGGCAAAATATTCATTACCGGGCAAACCGAATTCTTTAGGAGAACTGGTAAAACAATGCCAGAAGAATCTGTTTATGCCCTCACAAAGACACCGGTCCATTACGCTTTTAAGATCTTTCGGAGATCTTTCCCATTGCGGACCGATGCTGGTAGGGCCTTCGCCGGCGACAAATTGTTTCCCGTAAATATGAGCTGCCGACGCGCTTTGTTTTATAAATAATCTTTGATCTTCGGTATAACGGTGGGTATTCGAACGGGCCCAAAATTCACCCATAGGAATATCGTTTCTGCCTAGACACTTTAATCCGTCTATCGGTGCGGCATGAGGTCCGCCTGATTCAGGTTGAATCAGCAAACCGCGCTCGTGAGACAATTTTGCAAATTCGCCGTACATTCTATCAGCAATACAATCGCCGACCGTTTTCCTAAAATCATAAAGGAAACGATCCGATACCTCCCTGTTTTCTACAATTTGACCGGTAATCGCCGCAATATAAGGAATAGGGTCGTAACCCCGACGTTTAATAAATTCCTCGCGTAAATCTTCGGACCAGTTTACAACTCCCATTTCCCAGCTGTCGGTCATTAAATATTTCAACGATTTACCGATATATTTTTCCGCGCTTTTTAAGATAGGATCGACAGCTTTTTTATAGAATCTGTCAAAGGCCTTCGAACTTAAATGATCGAAAGACAATCCGGTGTAACCATCGCTTGCTGTGCTTACTTCAACTCCCTTTATAACATACCCGATTCGCAAAATCTTCCACTTGCCGGCAGGAATATTCCAATTAAGATTTCCGTTCGGATCCATAAATTTAGTTACATCGACAATTGAATCGAGCTTAACATCGTGATCACATGCTAACGAATCGTTTTCTTCCCTAAGTTTATAAAGCGGATATTCATCAAATCCGCTGAATCGTTCGTTTAATGTTTTTAATTTCCAGTTCAGCAGATAAGGCTTTTCTTTCTGATTATGAATGCGGAATGCCTGCACGACTATATCATGATAATATTCTCCGGAAGGTTGGGCAAGGTGCTCATTAAATGATATTGGACCTCCAACAATAGTTTCGGTCCAGGCAATTTTCTTCAAAGCGTCTTTGGGAGTTACGGCTGGCCCGCCGGGATTCCAACCGCTCACAATATTCCAGCTCATTTCCAGACCGAGCCGCTGAGCTTCTTTAAGAGAAAAGGTAAATAATTTTATCCATTCCGGGCTGCCGAAATCCGGTCCGTGAGCCGTCTTTTTTGCAACTTCATAATTGGATGAGCCCGCATCATATATAAGCGCCCCTCCGAAACCTTTAGCTTTTAACTCATCCAGATCACGCTTAATACTTTCCTTAGTTGCCATCGAATTTAACCACCACCAGAACACACGCGGTCGGGCATAGGAAGGCGGATTTCTAAATCCTTCTTCCAAACCGGCGCTAAAACTTGATGTGTCGCCGACACTGCATACAGCAGCCATACAGGCTGATCGCGAATTAAAATTTATTACCAGCAGACAAAAAAATATTGATATTATTAATTTGTTTGTTCTCAATTTTATTCCGTCTTAGCTTTATCTATTCAGATAAAAAATATCTTTTATTTATACATCCATTTTACCGGTAATTGATCACTAGGAGTCTTGCTCAAAATATATTTTCCCATTTCCTCAACAAGATGATAATTATTCATAGGCCGCCATCCGTGTCCTTTCATCGGTCTGCCATACTCAAATGAACCCTCGTAATAAGGGTTATTGGTTTTTTCCAAGAAGTTCTGCATTTTATATACGGCAAGATTAAGATAAAGATTATCCATATCGCCGCAATAGAAATGAAGTTTTCCTTTCAATTTTTCTCCAAGCGTCGACCAATTGGATTCCATATAATATCTCAAATCGTAATTATGTTCCTTCATGTACTCCGCAACGGAGTGATCAATTTTTCCGGAAACAGGATCCCAAAGAGGTTTAGGATAACCGTCTGAGCCTACCGGTCCGAATACAGCATCCCAAATGTCAAGCTGTTCGCACGACCTGCCTTTGCTTCCCAAAACGCTTTCATAATAACTTTGCTCGAGAATTGTGTTTATAGTTTGTCCGTAATTTGTTCTTTCCATCGGTCTCTCAAGAGTTTTCCAAATTCCGTCATTTATATGGAAGGCATTATCGTCGCCGTAGATATTAATAACGCCATAATTTGTAAAATCAACCGGGTCCGGAAAGAATATCCATGCTCCGCCGAAAAAGTCCGGATGATAAACCTGTAATGCCAATGCTTCCCACCCGCCGGTTGAACCGCCGCTTAAAACACGGGCGTAGGACTTTTTTATTATCCTAAAATTATTTTCAATATAAGGTATAAGTTCATTTATAATCGCATCTCCGTAAGGGCCGTTGTTCGCGGAATTAACCGCATATGAATCATCATAAAACGGAGTAGGGTGCTGTAATGTAACGCAAATCATTCTTGGAAAATTCTCGGAAATCCAATTTTGATAAAATTCATAACCTGTCTCATCCGAATTTCTTAATCGGCGAGCTCGTTCGGCTTCGGTTTCATGAACTTCTTCGGTAGAAAAACCGTGCGGCGGATATAATACGAAATGAGTCTGCTCATATTCTACCGGATAATATACATCCGGATGTTCATCATAACCTTTGGGAAGAAGAACCGTTGCACCGATATAAATAGGTTGTCCCCAAAACTTTGAAAGCAGTCCGCTTTTGATCTTTATATGCTTAACCCACTTCGTGTCTTCTGGAAGTTTTATCTCGGGAATTATTTTATCGAGAACAATTTTGCATCGCAGACCAATTTTAGGATCCCAGTGAATTTTTTGAACATCGCTATAGAAATTACCCGGCGATATATTGAATTTTTGTCCTTCCCACTTATCGAGATGAGCCCAAATTGTATGACCATCAGAACGATTAAACTTAGTATATAAATTGAAGAGAGCCTGAACATAATAATCACCGGCAGGAAAATCTTTCAGGCTTTTTACCGGATAGCCCGGTACATCTTCGCCGATTACCGTAAATTCATCCGGTTTAAGTTGCTCTTCATCTTTACCAAATACCGGCGGACTTGGTCTTTTTTGCAGCCGCGGTTCGGTGTCCCCTTTTTTTGAGACAAACAAAAATATCCTGCCAGTAACCGGCTGTGTTTCCAGTTTGGAAGAAAATAAGATTTTAAACTTTATACCTGTGTTTTTTCCCTGAGCTTGGGTAACATTTAAATAATTAAATGTATAAAAAAGTACGAGAGCAATTCCTGCTCTCGATAAGGTTTTCTTTAATAAAAATATTTTCATTTACGATACTTTATACATCATGAAGAGGTATATCTCAATTTTTCATCATTTTCTTATGATTGATAATTTTCCGTGCTTAGTATTTTCAATTGGGACATCTATGCTTAGTGTTCCCTGAGCCAGAGATTTATATGAAATATTTTTCCCGTTCCATTTAACCTCGTACCGGTAATTCGGATTCATACAGGCAACTACCGATGCCACCGGATTATTATCGTCGTATGCTGTCAGGTCGGCAGAGAATTTGCTGAAATTGTCTTCGAACTTTTTATTCTCTGTCCACAAATCAAAACCTGTAGTGAAATTACCCGGACGGAAGTAAGTGGAATACCACATTATTACCGGTGCGGATAAACTACCGAACATATGCCATCCCGCGCCGCGTCCGGTTTCTATAATAAAATGTTCCATGCAGTTATATGAAGTTTCGACTTCGTTTTTCCAGATATCCAAAGCCCGGGTAGCAATTTTAAAGGCGAAGTCGGATTGCCCCAGATCAAGCATAGTTTTCCAGAAAAACCATTGATGTGCCATCCATACGGTTCCGTTCCAATAACCGTCAACTCTATAATATGGAGCAGACTGGTCTACCGCTGAAAGTCCGGCGGTTGACCAAAGGTGATTACTTGACTCAAGAGACGAGAGAATTTTTTCTTTCTGCTCCGGAGTACAAATTCCGGCAATCAGCGGATATGCCCCATCGAACGTCATATCATAATTTATTTTATTGTCGTACTTAAGAATGTGCAGAGGATTTCCATTTTTATCATGAACAACGTAACCGAAATAGCCGGATTTATCATCCCATGAATATTTCTGAAGTGCGTTTGTAAATATTTTTATATCGTTGTCATAAGCCTTGATATCTTCCTTTTTTCCAAGAAATTCGGCAATCATTTTCAATATTTTCGCCGTTCTAATTTCCTGTGCGGTTGTTATAACCGGAGCAACTGTTTCTTCCAAGTTATTATTATGCGTAAATAATTGAGGAGGCAGATCATCCCAGCCTCCGGAGTTGTAAAAATAATCCCAGGTTTTCAGAATATTAGATTTCAACGAACGGGTTGTTGAACTGCCGAGTCTTCCTGCCATAAACTCATGATACTGTTTTAAGCGGGGGTAAAAATATTCAAGTAATGGTTTTGATTGAGTCTTATTCCATAATTCCAGCAGCAAATACTGCTGTGTAGGAACGGGTGAACCATGTAGGATAAACGCCGATTGAGCTCCGGGATTTTGGACATAAGTATTTAAACTTTCAATTGCGTTCAGAGTACTGCTCTGCAGCATTCCCATACCGGTGAAACCAGCATCCCACGTATACAAGGCAATCCCACCATCTACCCGGTACAACAAGACGAACATATTTTTTCTGCATATAAACTGGATATACCACATTGCTGTTGAGCGTTGCGTTCATACGTTCAATACTGAATTTATATTTTTCACCTGCCGGATTTCCATCCATATTAACAATGTGTTGTTTTGCTGCCAGATATATGCTCTTCGTACTTATCCTTGGAATTATTCATCTTTTCCAGAAATTTTTCTACTTCTTCTTTAGTTCCGCTGCAAACTACCGCATATATAGTCTTTGTTGATTTCGGCTGCATTACAACTAGGACGTAAGAATACGTTCGTGTAATGCCCTTTGCCTTCCCCGTGAAAGACCGTTTCGACATGTTCATTAACCTCACGCTTAAAAAAGTCGGAAAGATCACGGCAGTACCATTCGCGAATCTTAAACAGATCAAATTGCCACAGCAATCCGTAATAAACATTTGTGTCTTCATACTTAAGAATAATGGAATTCTTTACGGGCCCGGTGATGATTTTCGGGACAGGGTTCCAATCTTTTAACTTAAATTGAATCTTACTCGGCCGAATCGGATTCTACCACAACGAATCCGTCAATTGAACACCACCCCCTCCGTTAGAGGTCAAAGTAAATTCATGTGTCCCCTTTTCAAGTTTTCCAATTCTAACGGTATCTAAAGCAAAATCACCGGAAGAATTAAATGTAATTTGTTTGTCTGCCATTCCTGAAAGTTTAAAGGATATACTTAGAGTCGAATCCAATTTATATCTTATAAGAAGCAGAGCATCATTGAAATCTTTTTCCACATTTATTTTGTATGCAACATAATCGCCTTTATCCGAGCCAAATCCTTCCCCTATTCCGGATCCGTTCACAAAGCCGTTAGCTCTAATTTCTCCGCGCATGAATCCGTCATAAACAAGGTTATCGGTCGGTCTTGTCTTGAAAAACTTTAGATCTTTATAATTAAGCGCGTCAAACCATTGAGAGCCCTCAGGTAAGGTTACAAGAGCCGGATATAGCGGGATATAATAAGTATATTCCGTAACGGTCGGAAAATTCATCGAGGCCATGAAATGCAGTGCGAGGTTTTCATTTTCGTTTGTATTGTTAACGCACTCGATCCTGATTAAACGGGACATCGGATTTATTTTTGAATAAGAAATATCTGTGTAAACCTGATCTTTCCATTCCAGCTCATGCCGGAAACTGAAATAATCCAAATCGGGAGAAGCATCCCAAGGATGATAATCATTTTCATAAAGAACATTTGGTACATCGACTTTTCTTCTGTAAAAACCGGGAAAAACACTTAAGTCGAATCTAAGTCCGCTTTTCATATCCGGAATATGCGAAATCCCTATATAACGTTTTGTATACGGACCCCAGGCAGGGAGACTGACATCATGTGTATCGTTTAATTTATTTAATAACTCGGAGTTAATAACCGATTGTGAATATATTTTACTTCTAAAAGGAAACAGTAAAATAATTATTAATAGTAATTGATACATTTTTGCTAATTTCATTTTAAGTAATTTTCCTTTCCAAAATTCAAATTATTTTGTTTTTCATTTCACTTTATCCGATAATTTGCATTTCAACATCAATATTAAAATTGAAACGTGAAATAACTCGAATTCAGTTTTCTTCAATTTTAAGCGCTACACACAACGCAGCTAAATCTCCGACTTTTTCACCTAGCTCGGCACCGACAATCTTACAATCCTTAGCGGCTTGGGATAAAGCTTCCGCTTCTATTATTTTTCTAGCCGGTTCAAATAATAAGTTGCCCAGCCTTACCCCCATACTCCCGATTATGATAAGTTCGGGATTTAGAATATCTATTAGTATTGAAAGACCCTTTCCTAAATATGTCCCGCTTTTCTCCACTACTTTAAGAGCAAGAGCGTCACCGCCTTTTGCCAACTCAACAACATCGCGTCCGGTAATTTCACCGGGCTCTTTATATTTTTTCAGCATTTCAGTTCTGCCTATCTCTTCACTTAAGCACAATAACTCTACAGCCATCATTTGGGACAGGCCGGTACCGCTGCAAAAACCTTCAAAGGAACCTCTCTTGTAATAGCCGACAGGTCCGTCTTCGGCAAGACGAATGTGCCCAACCTCTCCTCCCAAATCATTAGTTCCTTTGTAAAGTTTTCCGTCGAGAATTATTCCCGCACCCAGGCCGGTACCGAAAGTAAGGAATACCAAATTACGTTTCCCCTTTCCGGCACCGTATTTCCATTCGGCAAGCGCACCTGCATTCGCGTCATTTTCCAAAAAAGTTGGAATTTTAAATTCACTTTTAAATGCCTGCACTATCGGCACCTCATCCCATCCGGTTAAATTCGGAGGAGAAAGAATAAATCCTTTTTTACTGTCCAGCGGTCCGCCGCAACTTATTCCCATTGATTCGATTTTATATTTAGCTATAAAAGGGGCTATAATTAACTTCATTCTGTCAAATGAATACTTCCAGGCATTTTGACCTACAATTGTGGCATACTGCTCTCTTTCAACAATGCGTCCGTCTTTGGTTATCACCGATATTGCGGTACTTGTTCCTCCGATATCGATTCCTATGTATAAATTTTTATTCTCCATATAATCCTAATGTTGCTCAAGACGCAAAGTAATTAATTGACCGCCGGCATAGCTTTTTCTTGAACGGGCTTATAACCGTTTATTCCGTAAAACAAAATGAACAGGTAACATGCTAAAGGCAAAACATAGGAATAGTGAATTCCTATTGCGGGAATATCAGCCAATACTCCCTGTAATAAAGGAAAAATAGCTCCGCCCACGGGAGCCATTACTAAAATACCGGAAGCTTTTATTGTCAAGTCGCCAAGTCCGTCGATCGATAGTGCAAAAATATTGGACCACATTATAGAATTGAACAAACCAACTAAAAGCATCGACCACATCGAAATATAACCGGATGTTAAAATCGTGACAGCAATAAAAGTAAAAGCGGCAATCGAGGCATAAACCAGTACTTTTTGCGCACTGAACTTTTGCAGGATAGCCGAACCGACAAACCTTCCAATCATTAATCCGCCCCAATACAGGGGGATATATTTAGCAGCAGTTTGAACCGCAAATCCGGCTATATATTTCTGGCCAAGGTAGCTTACGATAAAACTCCCGATAGATACTTCGGCACCTACGTAAAATGTTAAAGCAATTACTCCCAGGCGAAGCTGCCTGTATTTTAATACATTTCCCTCGATTTTTTTGGTCGATTCATTTCTAATAGCCGGAAGTTTAATTAATGAAAAGATCGCGGCTACGATAAAGACAAAAATTGCCAAAGCAGTATATGGTTTAATAACGGTAGCTGCATGTGCAGTTTCGCTGTTAAACCTGCCTAAAATTAAATATGCACCTGCAAACGGCGCTAAGGTAGTTGCAAGAGAATTTATACCCTGAGCAAGATTTAATCTGCTTGAAGCGGTTTCCGGCGGACCGAGGATCGAAACATAAGGGTTTCCTACGACCTGCAAAAAAACATTCCCCGTAGCCATAACAAATAAACCGAATAGGAAAAATCCGTATGAAATTAAAAATGCCGCAGGTAAAAAGATCAGGCAGCCGATTCCTACAATTGAAAGCCCCAGGACTATTCCTTTTTTATATCCAATTTTTCCAATAACAAAACTTGCCGGAACAGCCATTGTAAAGTAAGCGCCGAAATAGCAAAATTGAATCAGCATAGTCTCCGTATAATTCATATTGAAAAGACTTTTGAGATGGGGAATTAGTATATCATTTAACGAAACTATTGCTCCCCAGATAAAGAATAAAGTACTCATCAAAGCAAATGCTATTTTTAAATTCCTTGTTTTGATGCCTCTTGCGGGAGAAATAATGGGACTGGAAATATCCATAAAATGCTGTTTTTCAATTAATATTAAAATGATATTTTATTGAGAAAAATAGAATTAACAAATTGTCGTTGCCCGTCTGAGTGTTTAATTCTTTGGTGTGTAAGTAAAAATCCGGTTATCTAGTTAAAAATCTTGGAAACTGATGAAAATTAGCAGAATTATTGAGAAAGGTAATTCAACATAAGTATCTATTTTGCAAGGATGAATATATCAGAATTATACAATAAATCGACTAGTATATAAAAAAGTCCCGGCCGGAAACTAGCAACAGGGACTCTTATATTCCGTGATCGGATATTATTTAGTTTTTAATAATTTTACTCCATGAGACGGAATTATTGTTTTATAGTTGTCTTTAAATTTACCGATATTTTTTTGAGACCATAAATTTATAAGAGTAATATTTTGAGGCAAACCTATTTCCTTAAAGGACAATTTATAATTGATCGATTTGCCGGAGAGATTAAATATACCGAATGCAAATTGACCGCTTTCCAATTTCTTAACCCACACCTGAATTGAGTCTGTTTTAATAATTTGTCTTGCTTGGTATCCCAGCGGATCCTGATCAACTGCAATCACCTCATCATTTGTGAGTAAATTTAGCGTAAAAGGATCTAATTTATCCAAGTCGCAGCCAATAAGCATAGGTGCTGAAAGCAAGGCCCAAAGACTAATATGGGTATATTGTTCGTCGGGAGTTAAATTTGTATAATGAAAATTTTTACCCCATCCGAGTCGTCCGACTATAAGCATATCCGGATCATTCCAATTTCCCGGCTTGCTATAATCGGCATCATCAACCTGGTTAAATCCGATCGATTTTAAACTTTCCCATGTATCCGTAATATCTCCCGTTGTCCGCCACAAATTCCCGCCCACTTTATCGCCCCATTTCCACACATCACCCATACCGTATTGACACAAACTGTACACTATATCCCGATCAATCTTGTTTAATGATTCTCTCATTACAAAGTACGGTTTCATCAATTCTGAAATAGAATCGTTTTTTGCAATCTTACTATAAGAACACCAGTCATATTTTAAGTAATCGACACCCCAACCGGCATAAGATTCCGCGTCTAAATCTTCGTAACCGTAACTTGCAGTATATCCGCCGCAGGTTGATTCACCAGGCGAGGAATAAATCCCAAACTTTAAACCGAAGGTATGTATTTCTTTCCCAAGTTTTTTCATGTCCGGAAATTTTTCATTAGCTAAAATATTTCCGTGACTATCCCGCTTCGGAAGTTGTGATGAAAACGGTATTTCCCATCCGTCGTCAATATTAATATAGGTCCAGCCATGATCAGCTAATCCGGTGCTTATAAACGCATTTGCAGCAGCAGCAACTTTATTTTGATCTACCGACAGCCCCCAGCAATTCCAACTATTCCATCCCATCGGCGGAGTTAAAGTTATTTTATCGCCGATTACTATCCTAAATTCTCTCTCATTCCTGCCTTTGGAATTTTCCGCAAAAAGTTTAACATTATATTCACCTGGGATATCAACTTTACCGGAAATAATTCCCGTACTTTCGCTCAACCGTAATCCGGGGGGAAGATTTATCGCAGAAAATTTTATAGGTCTAACACCTGTTGCCGGAATTCTATATAAAAAGGGTCTGCCGGTTCTTTCGCCGTAAACCTTTGCACCGTTTATCGAAGGTTTTTCTCCATGTACCGGAGTCAGAATATACGGTGTACCTTCTTTTGATCTGATTAAAAATTCATCATTATTTATATGAACCGTATATTCCACTGTGTTTTGATGATCGCTTTTGGGGACCATATATGTAAGTTCTTTGTATTGATTAGGTTGAAGATCTATGTAAAATTTTTTTTCCAAAACCTTTTCCATTTTGATTTCATTCATTACCACAATATCAAGTTTTCCTGTTATTTTATGTTTTTCGGATGTATTGCTGATCCAAATATTTTTCCTCAAATATTTGCTCCCGAACTTAAAAGGTTCCTTGTTGTAGTCAAGAATAAAATACTCATGAAGCTGCATGGTTGTAATTTGAAGATCACCCGAATAAATTCCCCCCTCTTCGCCGCTATCATATACTCTGACTGCAATTGTGTTTACTTTATCCCAGCGGATTCGCGGATCGTCAGTCTTCAATGAGTATATTCTTTCAATTTTCCATTTGGAATCCTTAATGTTTCTGAATCTCGTATCGGTTCTTCCCGCCTGTTCGGTTTTCCCGTTTTCCCCTATGATTTCTCCGTTTAGATAAACCTGATCGACATCGTCAATTTTACCCATTTTAAAAACTATTTTATCCTTAAGTATTGCTTTTTTTACCAAATCGGAGGGGATGAAAACTTTTATTCTATACCAGGCGAATCCGTCATAATTATCATAGCCGTATTTTTCCCACGGTTTATCAACTTTAATATTTTTCCATTTTGTATCATCATAATCGGAACGTGCGTATTCTATGTTGTCTCCTGTGATAAACTTCCATCCGCTGTCCAGTTTTATCGCCTCAGGGACATCGCTATAAGTTTGACATTTTAGGGTAGTAAATAATAGTAGGAAAAAAACTGCGATAAAAAATGTCTTTTTCAATTCTTAAGTCCGTATTTATGAATAAATAAATAGAATCCGTTAGATAATTTGAGAAAATTGAAATTGCCTCTGTCTTAGCAATTTTATTTTCATTGAGTATTTAAATTACCTAAAAAGTTTGGCGTTTTTGCCGATCAATATTCGAGTGAAAATTTTAGCCGAAATTGTACATTTGCTTAACGCACTGTTTATATGGAACTATTATCTCCAAGGCATAATTTATCAATCATGGGAAAAAATATTCAGTATTAATATAATTTTAGTTCCCTCGGTGTGCATGTTTATGTGTACAATTTTAATGTCGCAGGATAAAATTCCGAAAATTAAAGTAAAAGAAGACAAATAAGATTATTTCTCAACGAACGATAACATTATTCATTTTCTTTTCTATTATAAGATTTCGGTGAAACTCCGAATTGTTTTTTGAATAACTTACTGAAATGTGACGGGTCTTTAAAACCCACCGAGTATGCTATTTCCGTAACGGTCATACCCGATTCTTTAAGCAGCTGCGCAGCTCTCTTTAAACGAATTAAAAAGATAAATTCCTGAACCGAATAATTAGTGAGCGATTTTAGCTTGTTATAGAGACTAACCCGGCTCATTCCGACTAATTTGCTGAAAGTTTCTACGTTGAAATCTGGGTCATCCATATGTTCTTCAATAATATCAACGGCCCTTTTCATAAATTTCTGATCGACCGAAGTGATTTCAATTTTACTGGGTTCAACTTCTAAATATTTACCGAATTTTTCCCTTAGTTTTTTTCGCGTCTCTAAAATGTTCCGTATTCTGGTCTTAAGCTCTTGCCCGTAAAATGGTTTTACAATATAATCATCAGCGCCCGTTTCGAGTCCCTCCATTTTATTTTCGTACGAAGAGCGGGCTGTTAGTAAGATAACAGCTATATGGCTGGTCCTTTCATCCGATTTAATATGCCTGCAAAATTCAATACCGTTCATCTTGGGCATCATAATATCGCTTATTATTATCTCCGGTCCGAAATTCAGTGCTATTTCTAAAGCGCCTTCGCCATTCACAGCTTCGGTAATTTCATAATCATGTTCCAATTCTCCCCTTATATACTCACGCATATCGACATTATCCTCAACTATCATAACTTTACTTTTATTTTTCGATGCATCTTTCTCTTTACAATCTTGCTCTATCTCTTCGTTATTAACCTCAGGGTATTTAAGTTTTATAAACTCCGGCTTATTTATAATATCTTGCTGGATATCTGAATCGAAAATTACTTCTTCTATAACGGGAATCTTTACAACAAATGTCGTACCTACATTTTCGGTACTTAAAACATTTAATTTCCCGCCGTGAATGATTACCATTTCTTTAGCTACCGATAAGCCGATTCCGGTTCCGCCGACTACAGTTTTTATATGCTCATGCACCTGGTAAAATCTGTCAAATATTTTATCAATATTCTCCTTCGGTATTCCTATCCCGGTATCTTTTACGACAATCTGCAACCAACTTGAAAATCTAACCGTTTTAGGCAATCCCAAATGAACAATCTTAACTTTTCCTTCTTCTATCTTTTTTACATTAACCAGAACTGATCCGCCGTTTAATGTAAATTTCAAAGCATTGGACAATAAATTAAATATTATTTTTTCAATCTTGTCCTGATCAAACCATATTTCCAGCTTATCCAAAGCAGATTCGAATTTTAAATTAATTTTTTTTGATTCGGCAAATTCGGTAAATGTTAATATTTCTTCCTTTAAGAAATTAATAATGTCTTCTTTCTTCGGTTCAAATTTTAATTGCCCCGATTCAAGTTTTCTGAAATCCAATACCTGGTTCACAAGTCTCAGCAAACGATGGCTATTACGGTTAACTACGTCAAGAGGTTTTCGCAATTCCTCACTTAGTGAAGGAGATTCCATAATTTTCAATAACGGTCCTATAATTAAGGTTAAAGGCGTTCTGAGCTCATGTGAAATATTCGCAAAAAGCCTCACTTTTGTTTCAGAAATTTCTTCGATGATTTTATTTCTGTGATATAAATGATATATAAAAAAAGCTATAATTGATAAAAAAGAAAGAATTATTAAAATAAACCAGGCCTGAGCCCATACCGGGTGTACCACATAGAAAGTAACATTTGCCGGTTTGGGATCAATGTTAAAATCATTATCTCTTGCTCTTACTTTAAAAGTATGACTGCCTGACGCTAATGATAAGAATATTTCACTGGTTTTATATGAAAACTTTGACCAGTGATTATTATCGAGTCTGTAAGAATACTGGATTTGTTCAACCGGAGTTAATTTCCAAGGTTCATCTGCCGTCCAGGATAATATCACATTTCCGGGCTGTTCGATTTTTTCTTGTGAAAATGTAATGATTGTTTTGGGGAAAAATTTAGACGGATGGTATACCGTCGTATAAAAATCATTTGTGGATTCTTTTAAATCCAGGTTATCGTATAATCCTTGCCTGTACCATTCGGGTAAATTTTGACTTACCCAAATTCCTCCGTCTCCGGTAAATTTTATAGCTATTCCGTCCAGTTTTGGTCTTAAAAAACTATGAAAAGAATTTTTCGTCCAGCTGGTACCGTCGAAATGAGAAATATCCTTGTTAGTGGCAACCCAGACATTTTGGTCGGTAATTACAAGAATATTGATTATCGTATTACTGGAAAGTCCATTATTTATAGTATAATTTTTCCATTTTTTTGATTTACTGTTATAAAAATATACACCGGTAGCTCTTGTTCCCACCCATAGGTCCCCGTTTGCCGAAGTACTCATGCAATCGACAAAATTTGCATTTAAACTCGATGGCTTCAGAACTTTGATCCATTTCTTTTGTTTCAAATTAAACTTATATAAACCGAGTCCACCTGCCCATAACGTGCTATCGGCCGTTTCTTCAATGCCGTATACTGCATCCAGTTTAAAATTGTCGTCGACATAATAATATTCAAAATGTATATCCTCCGGATTTTTAGTATTTGTATACCTTACTAATCCGCCTCTCTGGCCTTTTTGTATATCTATATCAGATGCAGAGCCGAACCATAAAGAACCATCCGACGCTTCAAAAGCGGCACGACGGTCAATTCCCCATCCTAATGTGGGATGAAGTTGCTTCGTCCATTTTTTCCCGTCAAAGCAACAAGTTGCCGCAATGTGATGATCACTGCCCGCTGCCCATATTTTACCGTCCCTCGCGACAAGGATTACAACAGGCATATCAATTACGCCGTCGGCTTTGGTATATCTGACCCAGGATTTCATTTGTGCATCACTTCTGACAAGTGATCTGTCAATTGATATGAACCATCGTCCTCCGTTTTTATCTTCCGCTTTTAAACAAAGCCCTTTTAGAGTCATCCACCTGTTATTAGAAAGATCAATTCTGGATACTTCGTTTCCTAACCCTATTATAAAAAGATTTTGACTATGAGTCTCGAATAGTATTAATCTATCTGAAGCAAACGGCAAATTCGTGCTTTCATATTTTTTCCAGCTGTTGTCTTTATATGTAAATATATATCCCACACCGGCGACACAAACTGAACCGTTTTTCAACTCAATAATATCAGAATAGAGATCATCAATACCGAAAGTCTTTTTCGACTTAAACTGCTTCCACCTTTGACCATCCTGATAATTAACTCCGCCGTCATTCTGACAACTGGCAACAAACACCTTGCCCGACTGCGTTATTTTTACCAATGGATATAATGATCTGACATAACCGCGTTCGGTATCAACGCGGTTCCAAACCGGATTTGCATTCAAATTATAATTATAAAACTGACATTTGAATATTCTTCCGTCAGCTAATCCGAACCATATTTCCCCATTTTTATCTTCATCAATGCTGTATATCTCAAAAAGCGGTAATTTTTTTAATGAACCGAACTCGGCAGGATCAGTGTAAACAGCATTGTCCCGGTATAATATTGTTTGATTGTTTTTTATTCGTACTGCTCCTTGACGGCTACCGATCCATATACTTCCGTCCAATGCTTGAAATATAGGTATCTTAATATTATATAAATGTTCGGGCGAGTTACCGAAGTCAACATTAAGCGGTATTATTCTCCATTTGCCGTTTTTAAATTCATATATTCCTTTAATGGTACCGGCATAAAGTGAACCGTCACTTGCAAAACACAAGGAAACAACGGGCGTATCCGAAGAATCTTTGGTAAGCGAATAATATTTCCAATTCATACCGTCGTAACAAATTACTCCCCCGTTCATACCGAACCACAAATTTCCGTTTTTATCTTCAGTCATACATCGGCATCCCTTTCCGGTTAACTCAGGGAAATTCTGCCAGCGCCACTGTTCAGTAAAGGGATTGGAATATCCGGGTGTATATTGATTTTTACTTTCTCCCCATAGTTGGATGCAGTTTAATAAAACTGCCGTCAGGAAAAATATGAGATTTATCTTATAGATTTGTCCGGTAAAAACCGAAAGAGGTTTACGGCGTAAATAAGCAAAATATCTTTTCAATAATTATTAACTCCAGATTTAACAAAAAGTAAAACCTGTGAATGTGCAAAAAGGCAATTACCAGGCCTTAACTAAAATAATTTACACACAAACAAGTCTCTTGAATTATCAAACAGGTTTTTATCTCAAAGAAACACTTATTTTGGTTAAGTAAAATATATAAAATAATTAAGACTTTTAAAATTAGTAACAAAAGTCCCTATCTCTAATATACAATAAGAAAAGCTAATGAAATTCCGTCCCAAACATATTTTATACTTTTTTTTAAGTTTAGTAGTTATTTCCATCATAATAGACATCATTAAGATTTCTGAGTATAAGTCTATCGCATCCCTGCCGAAAAAAGAATACGGGCCCGGTGTCTATAAAGTCTATTTAGATCTTGTGAACAACAATAAGACTATAAACTGGGTACAATTAGACGAAACTCTTAAATACATTGACAATCAATATGATTGCTCCGATTTCAGAATTGCTACCTTAATAAGAGTTATTTATGACTTTAATTTGCAAATTCCTGATTCTGAAAAAGTAAAAATTAAAAAGACTCTTTTGAATTTCAGATATTGGATGGACGAACCGGGTGAAAACGGTATGTGCTATTGGAGCGAAAACCATCAGATACTTTTCGCGTCAGCGGAATTCCTGATAGGACAACTTTATCCAAATGAAGTATTTCCGAACAGCGGACTTACGGGGAAACAACACATGGAAAAGGCAATGCATAGGATAAAAGAATGGCTCAAGATGAGATGGAATTATGGATTTAGCGAATTTTATTCGACAACTTATTACAACGAAGATATTGCCGGAATGATTAACATTATTGACTACGCCCATGATAATGAGATGGTAAAAAGAACGGAAATTATTATGGACTTATTAATGTATGACATTGCTTCTCAAAAAATGGACAATATGTTCGTATCGGTAAGCGGACGGGCATATGAGAACGGCCGGAAAGGAGGTCCCAGATTATCGTCAACCGTAATTACCAATTATGTATGGAATAAAATTCAAAGAAAATTACTTCACGTTAATTTCGGATTTTTAAACGACAAGAAATATCAGGTTCCCTCTGTTATACTGGAAATAGGAAGAGATACTTCGAATGCGGTAATAAAACAGTGCAACGGATTAAATATTTCGCAACTAAAGACAGAAGGTTATTTCGGTTCAGATAATAAAAGTATTATGATGCAGTGGGGAATGGAGGCTTTTTCAAATCCTGGTATTGTAAGAAACTCTCTTACTTACATCAGAAAAAATAATATGTTTTCAAACGAATTTTTGACCAAATTTAAATATTTGGACTTTACATTATTGCGAATTTTTCATCTGGAACCTCTTGTAATACGAATATTAAACCCGCAAACTAACGGCCACGCAATCCAGCAAGCAAACACATATACTTATAAAACAAAAGATTATTCAATTTATTCTGTTCAGAATTACTTTCCCGGAAATTATGCCAATCAAGTGCACGTTGCCGGAATGAATATTAAAAATTACTTCAGCATATTTCATTCGCATCCTGCACTTCCGAAGGATAAAAAGCATGATTCGCCCAGTTATTGGGTGGGATACGGACGGCTGCCTCAGGTTGCACAGGACAGTTCCATTAGTATTTCCATATACAACCTGCCGGTAAAAAAAGGTATAATGGAAATGGCCATGCTCGATTTTACCCATGCTTACTTTCCAAAAGAAAAATTCGATTCGGTTTTTATTAAAGGTAATTATGCTTTCGGTAAGAAAGGGAAAACATATTGCGCTTTAATCGGAAGAAATAATTTCCGATACGCGGAAAATTCGTACAGTGATTTAATTCAAAAGGGAAGAAAAGTATTCTGGATTATTGAAGCAGGTTCTAAAGATGAAGACGGATCATTCGGAGATTTCTGCAGCCGAATTATGAATAATAAAATCATGTTCGATGAGAATAATCTCGTTCTTAATTATACTTCCCGGGGAAAAGATCTTGAGCTAAAATACTGCGGAGATTTCCTTATTAACGATAAAATAGTTAAGACCGAATATGAAAGATTTAATTCTCCTTATATTAAGGCAAAATTTAAGCCCGATTCGCTTTTGTTTGAATACAATAAAAAGTTTCTAAAACTTGATTTTAACAGAGCACAAAGAGTTTATAACTAAATTTTGTTCTATAATAATTATGATAAAAACCGAATATATTAATAAACCTTTCTTAAGGGATTACCGAAAACCTCAAGGGAATTATTTGTAAAAGTATTGATAACTGCGTACATAGAAATTTCCGGAGACTAAATAATATTAAATAATCAGTATTAAACTGGTGGCTGAGGGAACAAACTTTACCGGGCATAAATAATTACCGGCTTAAGTTTCCGGTAAAATATCAGTTAATTTGAATATTTTTCATTAATCATAAAAAAAATTTTATGATTAACGATCTAACAGATAAAATGAACTGACCGATCGAGATCCGCACATAAAAAGTTTTTAATTAAAACGTTCCGATGTGAAGTAGTAATCTGCCGATTGTGTAATTTACCGGTCCGTTTCTAAAATTATTAAGGAAGTAATTTCAAATTATTCGCGCCGAAGGTTCCGAGTTTAAGCGTCTCTTCAGTCGGTATCCACTCTCCCGTATTTTCATCACGGCCCTGCATTACAACGACAGTATTGCCGTACATTCTACCTGCAAGTTGTGAGGCGGCAATTTTGCATAGTTCGCTAATCTTTCCGTGCTTCAGCCTATTGACAATTAAAACCAGCTGTACCGGATTGTATTTGTTCAGCATTCGAACTCCGTTAAGTCCGGAAAGCTGCGTCATCATGTAATAATCTCCATCACTGTCACCTGCTATCATAACGGGATTTGAATGATACTTCTCAACGAGAATATTGTTTATATTATATGCCTTGCCTTCCATACTATTGATAGTATATCCGCCGGAATTGTCATACAAAGACATGTAGCGGCCGGAACGGTCTTTCTTAAGGCGTAAACCGAGGACTCGGTTTCTAGGCAGCTCGTAACCGAAAGCCGGATCAGTCGCAACGGCTTCGATTATATCCTGCATAGAAGCAGTGCTGATGTAAACGGAAATTTTATTCTTCTCCAATTTTTTAAACAGCATACCGATTTCCTGTGTAGGGCGAATTGCATTTACAAAATAATTTCCCGCTGCAGAGTTGCTTACCGCACCGGCTTTTCCGGGAAGGTTTACCGGACTGTCAAAGAAATCTTTTTTATTGTTGCTTTTAACAGCAAGATTGATCGCTTTCTTTACCATGCTTTTTATTTCGTACGAATTAAAACCAGGATAGGTTACATATAAAATCCAGGTATAAGCCACATTAGGAGAAAATGTCTCTTCTAGGGCGGCATATGTAAACCACATCTTTGCTTCGAAATCCTTAAATTGAGCCGTTAGCTTCAGATTCTCCAATGACATGCCGGATGAACATTCTGGGTTCATTCCGCGGTAGTGCTCATAAAAATATTTATAATCGTTATAGCAATCCTCTGCAATCTGATTAAATATTAATTTGTTTCCCGTTTATGTTCCTGAAGCGCGATGAAAAATTTCTCGAAGGAATTTGAAGATTATATTCGTATCCGGTATCGGTGTAATGCAAGAAGGAATATTTGAAATCTTCCGGTTGCATCTTAAAAGCGAGTTGATCAATCTGGTAGATAAACAAATATTCCTGAATATCGGCGAATATCGATGTATTATCCCAGTCGAAAACAGCATAAGCATTTATCTTCCCGGAATTTTTACTAATAAGATTTTCGATTGCATTATACGTGTTCTTTGCCCAGTTTTCCGTTTTCTGCTCTGCGGATTTGTAATTATAATTTGTCCCGGCAAATGTTAAACCGGATTTTAGGGAATGCCCCTGAAATAATACAAACACGAAAATCATTACTAAATTCGATAAGAGCCTTTTCATTTTCTAATTTCCTTTGCAAAATATTTATATTTCATTTAACTTGTTCGAACAATATTTCGCACAAATAATTTCTCTGGGAAAAATCAGGAATAATAATGTGCGCGCCCGCTTTTATTAAATCTTGTTCGTTTATCAATACTTAATCCATGCCGACGGACTTCATCGCTTGCAATTCCGACGGCTATACCGCCTATCTTTCTGCATTCGCGCATTTCAACCGGTCCGTCGCCGAACGTAATTAATTCCGTACCGCTTAAATTGTTATCTCTTATGATTTTTTCCATAACCATCTTTTTGGAATATTTGCCGATATCACCTATAGCCCCGTAAATACCGCCGGTAAATAAGTGAGCGTACCCCATTGCCTCGGCTTCTGAAATAACATCATCGTTATCGGTTCCGCTGGCAAGGTAAAGAGTGACTCCTATGTCGAATAGATATTTTAAAAACTCGATTGCGCCTTTTAACGCAAAATCATTTATATCAAGTTCTTTCTTATTTAGCTTTTTAATCCTCGCTCTAACTGTTTCCATCAGCGATTCATTATAAATTTCTTTGTAGCCGTATTTATCCAGAATTTTTTCAGGCGGGATAATATTGAATTCACATATAATGTCAATTAAACCTTCCATTTGTTGAATAGTTTGAATACCGGTAGATTTATCTATATAATCTTTTACCCGGTTAACCACTTTATTATACAAATGTTCGTCAGCGTTCAGATATTCTTCCCCAAGTATAGCTTTCACCATCATCGGTTCCATCACCCGTTCCCACCCTTCGCGCAATACGCTTATGGTACCGTCATGATCGAATACGGCGTGTTTAATCATGCTTTTCTTTATAAAGCCGAGGTCATCGTAACATAATTCGATCTCACTGTCTTTCCAGTACTTGGCAGCTCTCATATTTTCAGCTAGTTCCGGATTATAAATATAATTCGGAACGGCGCAAACATTTAAAATCTCTTCCGCTGTTGCCGTACCGGTTTGGAATAATTTCTGGACAGTAACCCCCGCCGCAAAATTTGCAAATTCAATTGCCTGCTGCGTATCGATTTTTACGGCAACGGCACAGGCCAATGCGCTTAAGGCAGTATCACCGGCGCCTACGGTATTTAACTTTTTTAGAAACTGCAAACCCGGTACCTCATGAATGCCTTCGTTATCGCAAGCGAGTATTCCGTATTTACCCCGGCTAATAAAAACCGGTTTATTTTGTTTTTGAAAAATTCCCTCGGCGAATTTTTTAACGTCGTTTAAATTAAACACGTCGTTATAGTCCGCTTTTATACCCATAAGCCGGGCTGCTTCAACTTCATTGGTTTTGATACTCACGCCTTTGAATCTGTCTGAATAATGTCTTGAATCGACGATAAATATTTTATTAGGATATTCATTCACCAAAAAATTAATGTCATTGATAAAATCAGTATTTGTTATGCTGTTCTGGATTTGTTGATTTATGATTATGACATCCGCATCTTTAATATTTTTACGTATATTCTTTAAAATCAAAATATCGGTTTCCCGGCTCCGTCGGTTATAAGTCCCGAAATCAATTCGAGGCTGTTCGTTGCCTTCAAGTATTAATTTACAGTAAACATAAGTTTCGAAACTTTCTTTTTGGATAACCAGATCGCTTGTATCAACACCTATCCGGTTTAACTGGGAAATCATTTCGCGTCCGAATATATCATCTCCGGCAGCACCAACGACTTTTATCAGTTTGGGATTGAGAGCGGCAAGATTTGCAGCTACATTGGAAGCACCGCCCAGAGAATATTTTTGATTTCCTACCGCCAAGGCACGCAGCTCCGTCTCAACTGATATTTCCGAACCTCGCGGATCTAAAACCCAGTAAGCATCCAGACAAAAATCTCCGTACAAAAGGATTTTAGCTTCTTTAATTTTTTCTAATATTTTTTCCGTTTCATTTAAGCCGATATTCATTGAACGATTCCGTGATTATTTTTAGAAATTTGTTGCTGCAATGTTTGGTACAAAGCCAATAAGAAATCTCTGTTATCGGCGGTAATATATTTCATTGTTCCGCCCATTCTGCTGAATGTTTTCAAATAACGGAGGTAATAACCCGGATCAGTTTGAGGAGGTTCGCCATTCCTCTGCCAGTCCCAGTTGCTTTCCGCCAGATCAACAATCAACATAAAATGATTATCAATGTGTTTCCCGTGCTGAATCTGAAGGTTCTGCGACATCGAAAGAGATTTCTCAAAAATCATCGGTGACATAACCGCAGAACCGACGGAGATATATACTCCGCCTTCAAGACGGTTTACCGATTCGGCAAATGTTAAAAAATCGCGAAGCGCAGTTCTTCCGACCGCAGCGCCGTGGTTGAACGGATGGGTATAAATAATATCGTGACCAATCATTGGATGTCCGGTAAACGGTACTCCTAAACGGTATGCGGCTGCTTGGAGACAATATTTTTTATACGGGAACGGAATACCCAGCCAACCGGTTTTTAAGCCGAACTTTTTTATTGTATCAAGCAAATCAATAGCAGCGGCTGCCTTCTCCAAATCTTTTTCGCAATAAGAATTGATCAGTTCTCTAATTTTATCTTCGGAAGGTATTCTCAGTCCTTCGTTCTGAATCATACTGCCGATGGATTCGCCGTATCCTTTGCCTTCAAAGGCCCCCACAACCAGGGCAAGATTTATATATCTTCCTGTTTCATCCCATATACCGAATTCTCCTTTAGTTACATTGGCCCTGACATCTTCGCTGCTCTTACCTTGAAAAGAAAATTCCCAGTCGTGAATAATCCCGGCTCCGTTCGTCGCAAGATGAGTTATCCATCCTTCTTCAATTAATTTAATCAGGGTTGGCCCCATTCCGTTTTTTATGGTGTGAGCCCCAAAAGTTAACATTACCGGAGCGCTTAATTTTCTCGCATTCTTTATTCTTTGACTTACTTCCATAACCGCACTTAGAAATTTTTCACTGCAGTTTTCGGGATTTTTAGTCACCGGTACGTAATCGGTTTCGATAACAACCTTGTTTGCTCTTTCGGATAATGATTTAATTAGTAGCTTGGTTCTATCGAAATATTTATATGGCAATTTTTTATCTTCTATTTAATTATACGTATTCTGTCCTTGTTTTTCAGAATTCATCGTCTATAGCCTGACAAAGGATGTGACCGATAAGAATATGCATTTCCTGCACGCGCGCCGTGGAGTCTGAAGGTACCACAATATTGATATCGCAGTTGTCATTCATTCTGCCGCCGCCTTTGCCGCTAAGACCCAATGTAATGCAGCCGGCATTTTTTCCCGCATTAAAAGCACGGATAACGTTAGTGCTGTTACCGGTAGAAGAAATACCGATAAGTAAATCACCTTCTTCCGCAAGGGCTTCCACCTGTCTTTCAAAAATATAATCGTATTCGTAATCATTACCGATAGCAGTAATTGCAGAGGTATCGGTTGTTAAAGCAATTCCCGGCAAACCCCTTCTTTCTTTTCTATACCGACCGGATAATTCCGCTGCCAGATGCTGAGCATCCGCGGCGCTCCCCCCGTTGCCGAAGAAAAAAATCCTTTTACCATCCCTGATCGTCTCTGTACATAACGTGCAAGCCTTCTCTATCTGCGGCTGTAGCGAAGTGATTACTTTGTCTATAACTTCCTCATGAGCTTTTAGTTCTGCTAAAATCATATTTTTCATTTCAAATCCGGGTTTTCTGAATCATTCATTTCATTACAATTTTCGGAATGATTTAATTGATAAGACAAAATTTCCTGCACTTCCCTCAACGGAATATCCCTGATTTCAGAAATGTTCCGGCAGTCGTCATATTCAGGTACTATTCTTATTCCACCGGAAGGCATTTCTATTTCTTTCACGAGTATTTCTCCGAAATAAGTATTTTTTTTATAAGCGGTGCGTTTCAACATCACGCTGTCCGTTTCTGTTCTTCTGACCCCGATTGTGGTTGAATGGCTGAAGATCATATCCAAAATTTTTTCTTCACTTGAAACATTGCATGTGATTGTAAATAAATAACCGGGTCTTCCCTTTTTCATAATTATCGGTGTAACAAATGCGTCGGCAGCTCCGGCGTTTATTGCTTTCTCTAAAAAATAGGGAATATGCTGAGGATTCATATCGTCAACATTAAAATTGATTACAAGATTGTGCGAGTGTTTTTGTTGAATCTCGTTATTCATAAGAAATTAAGCTTATAAATTAACTATCTGAGGAAATCTATTTTTACCCCGGTTATAATGAAAAAATACCGATATGATTGAAAGAACAACCCAACCAACAGTAACAGAAAATTTTAGAAATGAATCTATGGATGTATGCCACATAAAGATTATGCCTTAAGTTTTACAATTTTCCCGATTCTCAATACATGCAGGAAATCACAAGTTAACATAATTATAAGTTTTTTAACCCTCCCGTCTGTATGTTAATTTTTTCGGTTCATCTGTATAAAATTTATTATTATATGAATTTAGCGCTCTCCGGTTCGTTTTTCATCTTGAAATTATACCTTATTTACTTCTTGAAAGTACCTCTGATCCTCTAGGAGAGATTAAAATTTTTAATCTTTCTCTTATTACTTATAAACAAAAGAATTGAACGTGTAGACAAGTTAACTTCCCGTTATTGTAATAATTTTACATTCTGAATGCTGGCGGTTAAAATTCAAACCAAAATGAAAAAATCTAATGAGAGGCCACCAAATGGAAAAATTTGTCTTAGCAATCGATCAAGGAACAACAAGTTCCAGGGCAATCATCTTCGATATTCATGGCAGGATAAAATCCATTGCCCAGAAAGAATTTAAGCAGATATATCCCAAAGCCGGATGGGTAGAACATGATCCGAATGAGATTTGGTCTTCTCAAGCCGGAGTTATTGCTGAAGCAGTCTCCAGCATAGGATTAAACGGAAAATCTATAGCTGCAATCGGCATTACAAATCAGAGAGAAACTACCGTAATATGGGATCGCGAAACCGGCAAGCCTGTATACAATGCAATCGTATGGCAGGATAAAAGAACGTCCGAAGCGTGCAACGTATTAAAAGCCGCCGGGCACGAAGAAAAAATTAAAGCGAAGACAGGATTAATAATTGACGCATACTTTTCCGGCACAAAAATAAAATGGATTCTCGACAATGTAAGCGGAGCAAGGGAAAAAGCCGAACAAGGAAAGCTGGCTTTCGGAACAATCGACAGCTGGTTGGTTTGGAACCTGACCCGGGGAAAGGAGCATATAACCGATATTACAAACGCAAGCCGAACTATGTTATTCAATATTCACACACACAAGTGGGACAATGAAATATTGGAAATTTTAGACATTCCCAAATCGATTCTACCGGAAGTAAAATCTTCAAGTGAAATATTCGGTGAAACCGGAACAACGCTTTTTGCTTCTAAAATTCCGATTGCCGGTATAGCCGGAGATCAGCAATCAGCATTGTTCGGACAAATGTGTATTAGACCCGGCATGTTGAAAAATACCTACGGTACCGGCGGTTTCTTAGTGTTTAATACAGGAGATATTCCGATTACCTCAAAAAACAATTTACTCACTACAATTGGCTGGAAAATAGACGGCAAGGTAAGTTATGCTCTTGAAGGAAGTATATTTATTGCAGGTGCGGTTGTTCAATGGTTAAGAGACGAGCTTCAAATAATCAAGACCGCATCCGAAATAGAAGAATTAGCCGGAAGTGTGGAGAATAACGGCGGAGTTTATTTGGTACCGGCTTTTGCAGGTTTAGGCGCCCCGTATTGGGATCAATACGCACGCGGCGCAATTTTCGGATTAACACGCGGAACCAAGCGCGGCCACCTTGCAAGAGCCGCATTGGAAGCAATTGCCTTCCAGACAATGGATGTTCTCAAAGCAATGGAATCCGATTCGGGAATGAATGTAACTGAGCTTCGTGTTGACGGAGGAGCAACTGCAAACAATTTATTAATGCAGATACAATCGGATATACTGGGTATCCCGATAATACGGCCGAAAATTTCCGAAACAACTGCCTTAGGTGTTGCTTATCTGGCCGGTCTGGCAGTTGGCTATTGGAACGGGTATGATGAAATTGCAAGTCAATGGCAAATAGATAAAAAATTTGAACCGAAATCGGACATGAATAATATTAATCAGATAAAAAACTCTTGGACCAAAGCCGTGTCCCGCTCTAAAAATTGGCTGAATGAGGACTAGGACGTTAAAATGAAAAGGGAAATCCTTATTAATGAGATCGAGGACCGGGATAAAAATTGGGACATCATTATTATAGGCGGAGGTGCAACAGGTTTGGGATCGGCATTAGATGCCGCATCCAGAGGTTACAAAACACTTTTGTTGGAACAACATGATTTCTCAAAAGCGACTTCAAGCAGAAGCACAAAACTTGTGCACGGGGGGGTTCGATATTTACAGCAAGGCAACATTGCGCTGGTCCTGGAAGCTTTGCACGAACGCGGTTTGTTAAGGCAGAACGCTCCTCACTTAGTATTCAACCAGTCTTTTGTAGTACCGGTTTACGATTGGTGGGGCGGGCCTTTTTACGGCATCGGTTTGAAACTTTATGATGTATTAGCCGGAAAACTCGGACTCGGCCAATCCAAAATATTATCCCGCGACGAAACAATACAACTTATCCCCAATGTCGAGCCTGAAGGGTTACGGGGAGGTGTAATTTATTTCGACGGTCAATTCGATGATTCGAGAATGGCGATAAACCTGGCCCAATCTGTAATTGATCACGGCGGTACGGTGATAAATTATGTGGAAGTTATCCGGCTTTTAAAAAATAACGGATTAATCATAGGCGTAATCGCAGTTGATAAAGAAACAGGCGAAGAATACGAAATCAAATCGAGAGTTGTAATTAATGCTACCGGTGTTTTTACCGACAGCATCTTAGTAATGGATGATCCCTCTGCGAAAAGATTGATTTCAGCAAGTCAAGGGGTGCATATCGTTTTGGATAAAGAATTCCTTCCCGGCGATTCCGCAATAATGGTACCTCAAACCGATGATGGAAGGGTTCTTTTTGCGGTCCCCTGGCATAATAAAGTAGTTGTCGGGACAACCGATACCGAAGTCTCTCAAATCACTTTAGAACCCAGAGCTTTTGACGAAGAGATTGATTTCATAATGACGCACGCTAAAAGATACATGAAAATGGATCCTTCAAGATCTGATGTTAAAAGCATCTTTGCCGGATTACGTCCGCTTGTAAGGCCGTCAACAAATAAAAATACCGCGGCTATTTCGCGCGATCATTATCTCAAAGTATCTAATTCAGGCATGGTAACAATTACGGGCGGTAAATGGACAACATATAGGAAAATGGGAGAAGATACTATCGATATGGCCATTACCGTAGGACAACTGGAGATAAAAAAATGCATTACCCATTCGCTAAGAATTCACGGTTGGTTTAATAACATCGATAAAAACGATCCCCTGTATTTCTACGGCTCCGATTCAATTGCTATCAGAAAATTAACCGAGGAGGAGCCGGGTATGGATGAAAAAATTTGCGACTCCTTCCCAAATATAAAGGCGGAAGTCGTATGGCATGCGAGGAAAGAATTTGCCAGAACTGTTGAAGATGTTTTGGCAAGGCGTATCCGATGTTTGTTTTTAGATGCAAGGGCCAGTATAGAAATGGCTCCGATTGTTGCTCGAATTCTTGCCGAAGAATTAAAGAAATCTAACGAATGGGAGAAAACTCAAATAAAAGAGTATAAAAAATTAGCCAATGAATATTTACTCAACTAATTACGGAAAAGTAATATGAATCCTTTTATCGGAGAGATTATCGGAACAATGTTATTAATTATCTTAGGTGACGGAGTCGTAGCAAATGTTGTATTGAATAAAACTAAAGGGAACAACAGCGGATGGATTGTAATAACATTCGGATGGGCAATCGGTGTTTTCGTAGGTGTATTTTGCGTAGGTTCTATCAGCGGTGCCCATTTAAATCCTGCCGTAACAATTGCCTTGGCAATTGTCGGTAAATTTTCATGGTCTAAGGTGCCGGAATATATATTGGCTCAAATGATCGGTGCTATGTTAGGTGCTGCATTAGTCTGGATTCAATACAAACAGCATTTCGAGGCAACTCCGGATTCCGATTTAAAACTTGCGGTATTTTGCACCGGCCCCGGTATCCGATCGTACGTAAATAATTTTATTTCTGAAGTAATCGGGACATTTGTTCTTATATTTGCCGTTCTTTACATCGCGGCACCCAAAGTAGGAATCGGTGCAATATCAGCACTTCCCGTCGCACTTGTAGTTTTTGGTATCGGCCTTTCTTTGGGAGGAACAACAGGATACGCAATAAATCCGGCAAGAGATTTGGGCCCACGTTTAATGCATGCAATTTTACCCGTTTCGAAAAAAAGAGACAGCGACTGGAAATACGCGTTGATACCAATTTTAGGCCCGATTATCGGCTCTATATTGGCAGCGGTTTTATATCTTTATTTGAATTAGAAAGTATAGTAACACCGTTTTGAAATGGAATTATACATCCCTCTAATGAATTAAAAGTATTTTCTCAGTTTCGGAATATAAAAGAAAATTATTTATACCATAAGTGCATATAACTATTTTGAATAGTGCGGAGTTTAATGTTACGGGAAATTTCTCAATACCTATTCCTAAATTTACTTGCTGCCCGACGGGGCTGTATTTTCATCAGGGGTATCGGTCATTTCAAATTCAAGCACGTTATGTTTGAATAGATCGGAATATTTTAAAAAATATCCCTTCAACGGTTGACCGTCAAGTTTAATTGATTTAACGTATATATTTTTAGCCGTAAGATTATGTGCAATAATCGTAAAAGTTTTTTTCGTATGTCCGGAAAGAGAAATTACCGTTTTGGGGAAAAACGGCTTTCCGATTGCATATAAATTTGAAACCGGGGAAACCGGATAGAATCCGAGCGCTCCGAAAATATACCATGCAGACATTTGTCCGCTGTCGTCGTTCCCGCTTAGTCCTCCCGGACCCAATCCGTATTCCTCGTTCATAGTTTGAGTAACTAATCTTTGGACTTTCCACGGCTGGCCGGAATAGTCATACAAATAAATGATCTGATGACTGGGTTCATTCCCGTGCCAATATTGTCCGGCTTCAAAAAATCTATCGAGATCTTCGTTAAATGCTTTTGTACCTCCCATCAATCCTATCAAACCATTAACATCTTGAGGCACATACCAGTTGTACTGCCATGGCGTACCCTCGGTAATAAATGATACATATTTATCTCGCTTCAGATCTTTTTCAAATGAACCATCCGCATGACGTCCGTTTATATTGTGATATGCCGGATCAAAAACATTTCTGTAATTTTCAGACCGCTTCAAGAAGTAGCGATAATCATTAATCTTTCCCATTTTTTTAGCTGCCTGAGCCAATGCAAAATCGTCATACGCATATTCCAGTGTTCTGGATACTTGTTCCCCTTGATGAAAGGCTTCCTTAACAGAATCCTCCAATGGGATGTATCCGTATTTTAAATAAGATTTTAAAGCTCTGCGCCCTTTCCCGTCAACATAGTCGGAATTTTTTAAAGGCACTTCATCGGCATTATGTTTCATTAACTCATAATCATTTTCGTTCAGCTTTACCACTCCTTTTACGAACGATTCAGCCGCAACAGCGGTTGCATGGTCGCCTATCATTTCAGAAGTGTAACTATTCCACATTGGAAAAATCGGGAGCCATCCTCCGGCTTTAGCCATTATAAAAAGGGATTTCACCATATCCGCTTGCTGTTTCGGGATAATGATATTGTATAACGGATGTAGAGCACGGTACGTATCCCACAAAGAAAAATCACAATAGTAGTTTCCGCTTTTTATTGTATCCGTCTTTTTATTTCCGTCGAACCGGGGATAGGAACCGTCTGCATCATTATATATTCTAGGTTGTTGAAAACTATGATACATTGCCGTATAAAATTTTACCTTATCGTCACGGTCCCCTCCTTCAACTTTTATCTTTGACAAATATCCATTCCAAATTTCTTTTAAATTTTTACTTACGCTATCTAAGTTATCCCCCGGTATTTCGGCTTCCAGATTCTTTCGTGCTTCTTCAACACTGACGAAGGAAGTCCCGACTTTAATAATAATCTTCTCGCCCTTTTCAACTTTGAAAGAAACAAACGCTCCTATATTCTGCCTATTTTCAATGGACGTTTGATTATTTATAGTTTCATCGCCGGTATATACACCGAATGTATCGAACTGTTTTTCAATCTTTACCGCAAAATAGCCCGAAAATCCGGCTGAATTTCCCCATCCTTGATATATTTTATAAACAGGATTGTATCCGGTTACCTCCCCTTTGTCCGGCAATATTTTAATATACCCTTTATCACTATCATTATTTGGGTTAATTATTATATGTCCCTCTCCGCCTTTTTCAAAGGTAAATCGCATAATACCGCATCTCGTAGTTGCCGAAATTTCTGCGACAATATTATAATCTTTTAGTTTTATGCTATAATAATTCGGCATCGATACTTCATCAGAATGACTGAACCTTGAACCTCTTTTTGACGGATTACAAATCAGTCTGCCGATAGTTGGCATTACCGTCATCGATCCGTAATCTTGGGCGCATGAACCGCTGAGCCAATGAGATCCTCTGAAGCCGGTTATTAATGTGTCTTCGTAGTAATATGATGAAATACATTTCTTCTCTTTGCTTCGCGTTTCCGCAGTCCAATTCGTCATACCGAACGGAACCGTTACCGACGGCTGTACCTGCGCATAATCCTCGCTGCCTCCGCTGTGCTTTTTCGCCGAAATCGTTGTCGACCTTGCTGTCCCGATCAGAGGATTTACGTATTTAGTATAATCAATATTGCTTTTTAACTCCTGCGCCAAATTAAACCTGACGATAAATAAGGAAAAAACGATAATCAGCAGTTTTTTATTTTTCATCTTTTATTTTAATTGTTACTGGTTTGGTATTTAATACCGGCATTTGTTTCAACCGGCAGTTTGATGTTTTTTAGTGTTTTGTTGTAGGAATTGTTAAACAGAATTATGGGTAAATCTTTACCTGAGAGTATTTGTATTCCGTCTAGGTTAATATTTTTGACATCGTCAAAAACCACAGCGGGGCGGAAGTCAAATTTTTTATAGTGCAGTTTAAGGTTAGTTATTTTAATTCCGGATACATGTCTTATGTAAAAACCCCATGCCGGCAATTCACCGAACATTGAAAACTCGGGATAATCAGAAACTTTTTCGGGAACTTTATTCAGCTCATCGGTTTTAATCTGCGCAATTTCTTTATCACCGCCTCCGTAAAATTGAATTGTTATATTATTAAGAGTAATATCCTCAACATAATGTCCCTTGATTCCCACGATCGATGACGGAATTAAGTTATAGGGATAATCCGGTTGTCCGATATAAGGATATCCGAGATTTGGCCTATCTTCAGAAAATTTTTTATGCCGATACCGAAGATAGTCCGGGGGACCTTCAAAAGGATACCCCAGGTCCGGTTTTCTCAAAGGAATTGAAGCTTTAAGATCTGAAATTCTAACCCTTTTAAGAATGCCGGTTTTTCCATTTTCATTTCTATTGCCAAGTCTAATGAAGATAGCATTGCCGGTATTTTCTGCATTAACATTCTCCACATCAACGTTTTCCAAAGTACCTCCGTCAACACATTCAATTGCAACTGCCGAACGGTAAGTATCGAAAATCTTCAAGTTGCGTACCGATATATTCTTAAAACCGCCCTTTGAAGCCGTTCCTAATTTAAAAGCACTTGCACTGGATCTAATTGTACAATCGGATACGGAAATACTGTCGCAAAAATCATTTGGATCATCCGACTTTAAGCAGATACCGTCATCAGAAGAGTTTATATAACAATTTTTAACTATGACATTCCTGCTATCCGTAATGTCTAAACCGTCATTATTCCAGTAAGCCGTGCTTTCCACCCTTATTTTATCTATAATTAAATTTTTACATTTATCATAATTCTGGACCCAGCATGACGAATTCTCCAGTGTCACTCCGGCAACGGAAACTCTTTCGCAATTTATTAAGTTAATTAACTTAGGCCTGCAGTTTTCGGTAGGACGCTTAAACTTCCATTGCGGGTCGCTAAGAGTGCCGTTATCTAACATCCTGAAAATATTTTCAATTAATTGCGGTGCCTGCCCGTCAATAATTCCTTCTCCCGAAATAGAAATATTTTTTTGATCTTTAGCTGCAATTAATGCTAGAGCAACCGGATTATCATAATCCTTTCTTTTAATACTTCCTAACAGACGCGCTCCTTTATTCAAATAAAGTTCAACGTTCGATTTTAAAATAATAGTGCCGGAGGCAAAATTTCCCTCAGGAATTATTACTCTTCCCCCGCCGTTAGCTGAAGCCTCGTCTATTGCCTTCTGAATTTCTACGGCATTATTTGTCGATCCGTCCGCTTTTGCCCCGAAAGAAATTATATTATAATCTTTATTCTGTGCATACAATAAGGTTGAAAGAGTCAGGAAGAAATAAAGCCGAAAAATTATTTTTATTATACTATGCTTCAAATGTACTGCTTTCCGTTAAATCAGCCTTACTTACAATCATTTATTTATTAAAAGAAGAAGGATAATTAACAAAATATTTTTTTGCTTGATTCAGAGTATGTATCCATGTATCAAACTTCCTCTCTCCTTCATATAAAACAATTACTCTGGCACCTTTGTCTAATTTACCGTACGCCTCCAATCCAGTTTTACAACCGTATGCGAGACATATATTGTTTAGGCATCCTATATAATTGTTATCATGATCATGTCCTACAAACACTCCCATAATATCTTTTGATTCATACATGGCACAATACATACCGGAATTCATTTTAGGCGAGGAGACACCTTCGTCCATGTCACCGACCGTTGTAGAAAATTTTCTTATTGTACTGTATTCGGGAAATGGGATATGGAAAAAAGCCAAAGCCGGAAAAGGGACACCGTTATTTTTCTTTGTATATTTTTGGCTGGTTTTACGGTACCAGCTTATTTGATTAAATCTGATCCAGTCATAATGGCCTAATTCGCTATCATCCTTTGCTCCTGTATAAGCGTTTGAGTCCAGGCAATAAAGCAATGCCTTAATTTTCTTTGATGCCGAACCGTGTATCTCCAATACATAATTCCCGCTTCCGTGAATGTTTGACGGACCATACTGAGAACAGTTATACGGCAGGGTAACTAAATAGTCCATTATTTGCTTATTGGTGAATCCATGCTCGTGATCGTGGTTGCCGAAAACAACGGCCCATGGAATTTTAGCATCTACCATCGGTTTAGTTATAGTGTACCAGGCCGCTTTTACGTTTTCGGAGGTAGCTATATCACCCGTTAAAATGACAAAATCAGGTTTCTCTGCTCCCAGTACGGTTTTCATTATCATTATGACACTGTCACTCTTAGACACGTCCTTTACCTTTAAATGAGTATCCGTGAATTGAACGATTTTAAATTTTCCGTCTTTGTTGAACTTTAATGTAGGTATATTCTGAGCGTTCAAGGTTCCTATGACCAAACTTAAAGTAATAAAAATAACAGCTTTTATGCTTATAATTGTTTTTTCTAATTGAATACGCATATTATTCTCCCATACGTCGATAAAAAATATTCTAAACAATTTTTCAAGACTTGCCTTTATATTCAGAGGTTTAAAGTGCATGTAATTAAACCATTTTTTAGGCAATACTCTTAAACCGAAATAAGTGCTAAATTTTCTTCGCTAAATTATTTTTTAATATCAGCGAATTTCATTATAAATTCATTAATATTATACTACCCCGCCGCAGACTGCGGGGGGCAAAAATTTATTTCATAATTTATAAAATATTCGATTTTTTATTTTTGATCCCGCAAAATTTTTTCGTTGTCAATGCGAAGATATTTTAAAAAGATACTATTCATTGCGTTTTATTTTATGCTTACCGTGACCGCTTTATTGCCGCCGGAAGGTAATATCAAATTAAAAATGTGTGTATCAGGATTATATTTTATATCGCCTTTATCACTACTTACCGCTTTTAATGAATATCCTTCCAGATTTACCGATGATTCTCCTTTTGCAAACATTACCTTTATTTTCAAAGCTCCGTTTTTATTGTCCATTTCATTAATTCGCTTTTTCCCCGTCGCTGTAATTAATCCGGAATCTCCTAAAAATGCAATTCCCTGCGACAAGATGGGCGCAATTATATAATAGGTATAATATTCATTTTTCAAACTACCATTAAAAGAAGATCCGTTCCTTACAACATTTAATTCTTTTGTCAGCGGATCATAGACAACTACATCTCCTTTTATGCCTAGTTTTGCCGGAGTAAAATTAACTTCCCTGCTGCCGGATGAATCAACTGTAAAGGCAAAGACGTAACCGGTTTTTGCACTTTGATGTTTCGTATAAGTAAATGCCACCATCGGAAGTTTTTTATCGGCGGCTTGATTTGTATAATCTTCATCTACAGGTAATATCGGTAAATCGGGTTTTACGAGTACGCCGTCTTTACGGCAAGTCTTCATAATGTTAGCCTTGTCCTCTTTGCCGATCGCATCTCCTGTTCCCACCGGGCCGGCGGATAGATTAGCTAAAATCATATTTCCAAGTTCGCTGCTTTTAAATACATCGCACCAGGGGTACATACCGCATTCGTATGCATACTGCGAACCATATATAAAGTCCTTCCATTTCAACGGTTCAAAGCGGTCAAAACTTGTTCGTATAGTTGTAAGATTGTTATATTTTAACCCCTGAAGGAAAAATCTGGGTTCCGGCATACAGTACTGCATTGTAAGGCCATCCTTTTTACAGGCATTGGCCATCTCATCCGTAAAAGCATTTCCGATGCTCAAATCCGTAGCCATTTCAGGGCTTTTATCATACAGAATATTTAACCAATCTTGTTCATAACAAATTACTCCCGAATTCTTAATAAAGCCTATGATGTGCTTCCAAAAATTTGCATCAATGGCCGCAAAGCCGGAAATCTTGTATTCTTTGTGATACGGACTGGTAGGATCTATCCACCGGTTATGCGTTACTAAAGGCAGTCCAAGTTTTTTCTGAAAAGGGGTGAGACCGTCTTTAAAAAGAAAGGGATCCGGTGTATAACTAAGCAAACCGCCGTAACGATTCCATTCTCCGTATGGAAGCTTCGGGTTCTTGTGATCCGCTACCGGTTTATTATCCGGATCATAAATTGATTTTTCATACCACCAGCTGTCAAGCTGCATATAACCCAGAGGAATGCCTTCTTTCTCATATCTCTTTCTTAATTCCAGGAGCGTATTAGAATAACCGAGATTTGTTTCGTAATTGTAGTAATAATCGGCTCCGTTGTCAGTCCAATAACCGAAGTATTTAAGGACTCTATCGTAATCGTTCGCCGGAATTTTGCGCTTATAAATTGTACGTAATACTTTTCCCCATATATTCCATGTATTCCCGATACCGTTTGCAAATACCAAAATCGTAGAATGAGTAAAATTTGCAGGCAGATTTTTTATACCCTCATTCAAACCGCTATTAATAATTGTATTTCCGTTTCCCGTAAGTTTTGAAACAATAAAATCCGATGCCGGTGATAAAATTAATGAGTTCATTTTATTGTCGAAAAGAAGCCAGGGAGTGGATGTTTCATTCAAATGAAACTGAGCAGGCGCAAAGTCAACATCATGATAACTAAATTTATGCAGGTCGGCAGGTATACCTGTAAAAGATGGAAACGGCTTTGGGCAGGAAGCGGATCCATGCGGCAAAGTTAAATAAAATAATACAACCGGTTTATTTTCGTACCATTTTATTGCTCCCTTATATTCAATCCCGCTATTCCAGCTAATATCTAATTCCCTATATTTTCCTACTTCATCGTCGCCTGTTCTTGATTTTATATTTGTAAGTCGGCCGTCTATTTTGCCCTTAAGTTCCCAATTCATCGGAGCTGAAGTTATAATGTATTCCCCGGTAGTTTTATTAACATTTACCGAAAGTCCGCTGGATGATTGTGCAATTAAGGGGATCCCCCAAATAAAAAGAGTGAAAGTTAAAATTTCACCGATTAATATTTTCATTTTTATCTTCATATCAGCTTTCTTTTCAAATATTAGTATAATTAAAGAATTTTAGTTATTTAAATAATGTACAAGTTCAAAATTTATATTTATCCTAAATCTTTTATAAATGTTATAAAGGCACTTCTAAAAACTTCAATATTCTCTGCGAACATTGCGTATTCTTTGCGTTGAATGTTTATAAAAAATAGTTTTTAGAAGTGCCCATAAGTTATTTTCTATCTCTTGCAAACTTTATTTTGTTTATCCAATTCGGTTGCTGCTAAAAAGGATTTTAACCGGAGCATAATTTATTTTAATTTGTAAACGGAAGCTAGCAGCCCGGACAATGGATAAGCCTTAAAAAATCCGCCCTTCTTTCTCTTCATAATCCCAATGCAGATATCACCTTAAATAAGGAACAGGATATTACGTCCAATGACAGCTTTTATTTCCTGATATTACCGGGATGTCCATTTGGCTTAGTGCTAATCATTATCTTAAAATTATATTTTTTATGCTGGCAATTTGCATGATTACAATTATAAGAGATATTAAGTATCTTCATCCTAATAGCCTAATTGCAACCTCTCGCGGGTAAGAATTTGTTATAAAATTTTCAACTCATAAGACAAAATTCTTCAACCCTGTCTATCCGATTATCTGTTCAAGGGAATTGAAGAGTGTATTCATCATTTCGATCAAACGATATTAACAGTACTTAATGAATTCGCAGTGATTATCCGTCTGCCCAAATTGTCAAAGAGCCGGTAACTCCTAGGGATCAGTTGAACTTTTTAAAAGTGGTTTAGAGGCCGCTATATTTAATGGTTCTATTTTTGATTATGTGATAACTGTTTATCTTTCTAATCGATTTCAAATTCTGCAGTCAGCCGGTATACCTTACCGGCTGACCGCTATGTTTATTTTGTTTTTTCTTTCAGTATCTACCGATATTATTTAAGCAGCATCATTTTTTTAATTTGCACGAAATTTCCTGAAGCTAATTTGTACAAGTAAACACCACTTGCAAGTTTGCTTGCATCAAATGTTACTTCATAATTTCCCGGATTTTTTTGTTCGTTCACCAGAGAAGCAACTTTTTGTCCTAAAATATTATAAATATTTAATGTTACTAACTGGGCTTTAGGAACGCTATACTTAATTACCGTGCTTGGATTGAACGGGTTCGGATAATTTTGTGAAAGCGAGAATTCCTTAACAACCTGGGGAGATTTGTCTTTTACTGCAGTAATCGTACTGTTCCAAGATGTTGCGCCAACGGGAAAACCATCAGATCCTACAAAAGCAGAATTATTTGTAGTATAAGAACAATCCAGAGAATCTTGCCAATATTGACGGGAATGTCTATCCATATCGAGAGAATCCGTCATTGAGCCGGCATATCCGACTATTCTGTACCATTTCACAATATCCATAAAGAGTTTCGGTGCAATTTTTTAAAGTGACGCTTGCAGTAACCGGTTCTTGAGCTCCGAGAGTATCCGCTAAACGTTTTGACAGCGGAGGGGCTGGAAAAAGATTATTTTGAGTAAAATAACTCAAAAGATCGGCATCATAACTTACCACATTATTTGTAATTGTAAATGAAGGATTAATGTTCGAATTCGGCTCATCCATTATTAATGGCAAAATGTAATCGCCGTTCGCATATTGCTCGCCGAAATAAGCTATTTCACCCTGTCTTGCATGATCGGCTGTATCCTCTCCTAATGCCATAGGATTAACGAATAAATTATTAGTTATTTGAGCATGGCTGCTTATGTCGCCGAGCATCAATACGCCGAATGCTCCACCGACATTAACAATGGTATTATGGTCCATAACAACATATTTTATATAGTCGGAAGTAGAATTTGTCGTAGAATTAAAATGACGGAAAATACGGTCAAAAAAGTTTATCATAGTGCAATTCTTGAAAATTACCGTATCGGTTGCACCATTGCGAACGTCAAGTACTCTACCATTTCCAATATTATCCACACTTAACTGGCCGGAATTTGCGATAATTGAGTTAGTGACTTCAACTTTGCTGGCGCCGCTATTAGAACGTATAATAACCTGTTGACAATTAGTTAAAATACAGCTGTCTATTATGAAATAACCGCCGGGAGCACCAGCACGGACTAATTGTCCGTTCATTGCATAGGATGGATCAGGCTCACCTGTGGTTGAATTTGGTCCCATACCGTCAAGGAAGATATTTTTTATATAACAATTGTCCTGCGCATTTATTTCCCTGTCCAAACTACCGCTTGAACTGGGCCAGTTTGCGAATATAGGCTTGGCACCGCTGCTATCCTGTCCTTTTAATGTAAGTGTATAACCGACATTGCTAATTGACGCATTTAAGTAATACGTTTCCCCCCTACGAAAAATATAAGTTGAATCATTTCTTACGCCGTTAGAAGTAGTATCGCCATTTATTATCTCATTAACATAACCAGCTTTCGGCTCAATAATAGTTCCTGCAGAGGTCCTAATTATTTGTGCGCTAGTTATAGAAAAATCCCCTATTAAAAATGTAGCCACCAGAATAATAAAAAGTGCAGTAACTTTTTTCATAATTCTTCTCCTTCTGAATGTATTTAACTGTTATGTAACGTTTTTTGTTATTTATTTGACGAGCTAATATTTATTCATTTTAAGATTATTCTATGTCTACTTTTACACCCATTTCGGCGCTCAGTCCGTAAATAGAACCGCCTAAATCCAAGTTCCTAAACGCACTGTAAGAGCCGTCGATTGTATTAAATATGTTATTAACGTTTACAAAAACCGACAGGTAATCCAATATGGATTGTTTTAACGATACGTCCCATCGGGAAAACGATTTTTCATAAGTATCGAGGAAAGCTAAGTTGTTTATACTGTTAAGATAGGGACCCTGTAAGTATCCGGAAATTCGTCCTGAAAATCCTTTATAATCGTAACCGATCGATATATTTTCCATATAGCTTGTTTGTCCGGTTAAATTATTTTGAGTATAGTAATAAACCGGCTGGGGAGGAATTGGAGGAACAGTGCTGGAAGTAAGTACCTTAAAGCGAGGATATTGTGTACTTGACCATGTTCTGGAATAGTTTGCACTCACAACGATGTTTTGTAACACGCCAGGCAGAAAGCTAAGATGTGTCTGAAGTTCAAACTCAATACCCCAAACTTTGGTACCTGATGTATTGTAAGGCATGTCGACAGTATATTGATTCCATGGTCCGTATTTATCAACAGGAAGTCCCATATCCCTGGCTTGCTGTTTATTGACCAAGACTATATTATTAAGCATATAGAACATATTTTCAATGTTTTTTCTAAACGCAGATATTGTAAATAAACCGTACTTGGAAGCATAAAACGATGAACTGATATCAAAATTCCACGATATTGCAGGCTGCAGATCGGGATTGCCGGCATATATATGCTGATTGGGAGTATCGACAGTAAGCTGAGGCAATCTCATTGAAAAATCAGGACGGGCAATTGTTTTGGTAATTGCCATCATAATGTTCCACCATTCGAACGGTATTATTTTCAGATGGAAATTTGGGAACCAGTAATCGTCCTTAAATGAGATAGTAGTGTCAATTCTAATGGGTGCCGATTGGGTAAATTCACCTATTATATAAGGTACGAAATAGGCATTATAAATATTCCTTTCATCTTCAATCCGTATGCCTGCGATAAAGGAAATGATTTTTCCGGCATCAATCTTTGCCATAATATATGCGCTATTAATATTCTCATTTACATTGTAATAATCACTAAGGCTGCCTAATTGAGGGATGTATTCATATTGAGACCCGTCCTTACTGATTCCGTTTTTATTAAAATTATACCAATCTCTCACCAACTTCTCACTTAATAACGGATTCAATAAATACTGGTTATTGACCATAATGCTTTGAATGGGATTTTGCAGATAGTCAGTCAATTTGCCGGTATATCCGTCCGGCCAGTCGGATGCAGACCAGTTTTTTAGAACAATCTGTCCGTTATCCAGATTATTGGCATAAGAACTTCTTAGCCAGTAAGCCGTCATCGAGGTTTCACCGTTGCGATGTCTTATCTTGCCGCGGTACTTGTACCCGGCCTTTATAAAACCGCTGAATGTATTGCTAATTCTCAGCGGATATTCAATATCGGTCTTTCCCTCATAACTTCTTTCACTGCTTGCTTCTTCGTAGAAGTAACTTCGGTCTAAATCCGCGACAGAGAAATTGTTCCATGCATAAGGAATTAAATTAACCCCGGGTTGTTTTAATAAACTTGGATCTTTTATTATTTTCATGCCGGAATATGAAGTTTCATTTTCATAAAAACGCATCCAATGATCAAATGGTTTATTTGTCTGCGTATATGCGTGGGACAGCGCCCAATTTATCTTAAACTTTCCGAAGTAATTTTCACCGACAAGTGAATTATTAAAAGTCTGGATATTAATATCCTGGACTTCCCCTATATATGTTACGTATGAGCCGCCGGAATTATAATCACGACTAGATGTAAATATGCTTCTGGTAGTTTTATTGTAAGAGTTTAGAAACTTAATGTTGCCGCCGTCATTAGTATTAAAATCCAAATTTAAATTAGCCCCATATCTTTTCCTTGTTTCACTGCTCTGCTCCGGTGTTAAAGCACTAATTGTATATTCGCCGTTCGAAGGAATGTTCCAGCTTTGATTCCATATTTGGCTGCTCCGGTCACGGCTTTCCGCATTTACTTGCAGCTGCATACCGAAGCGATTTTCGAGAATTCTGTTGCTGTACCCAATACTTGCCTTATATTGTTTGGAATTTTTGGTCATTCCATTATACATACCGAAAAATGTGGCCCTGATTTTTTGGCCAGGTTTTGCCTGCCCCGTAATTAAGTTTACTGTTCCAGCTATTGCATCCGCATCTTGATCGGCGGTTAAAGCCTTATAAAGTTCAATTCCGGCCAAGGAACTTTGAGAAATTAGACTGAGATCTATGCTTCTATCATTAAAATCCGTTCCCGGAATTTGTATACCATTCATAGTTACGTTCGTGAATCTAGGATCTAAGCCTCGAACCATTATTTTATCGGCTTCCCCTCCTTCACGTTGAACCGCAACACCCGGAAGTCTTCCTATTGATTCGGCGGCATTCGCGTCCGGTAATTCCTGGATTTTTTGTTCGGAAACAACATTGACAATTCGATCAGAAGATATCTGTTGATTTATAGCCTGTGCCTGGCCTTCTAACTGGCCAGTTACCACAATTTCCTTTGTGGTTAATGCGCTATCCCAACTCATTGCAACATCTATTACGGATGTTTTATTCGGCATGATAATAACTTGAACTATTTTCTTTTGATAACCGACATACGAAATCACAACATTATGCTTTCCGGTAGCGATATTGTTTATAACAAAATTGCCCTGAATGTCCGAGGCAGTTCCGATTACAGTACCCTCTAAATAAACATTTGCGCCCGGAAGCCCGTTACTGCTTATTTTATCAAATACATGACCGCGCAAATTTCCCGACGACTGAGCATTTAATGAGGTTGCTATTAGTGAAAATAGAATTATTAGAAGAAGAGGACGAATGCTTAGCCGTGATTTCAATTTATCCGTATCAATTTGGAAGATCATTTTTTCCTCATTTTTAGGATTGATTAATGTTTTTTAGTTTTATTATTCTAAAAAATTAAGTAAAATATAACTCATTTTAGAAAACTAGAGATGGTACGGACGTTCATATTTTATGTATATTGGTTAAAAAAACATCTTTTTTAATAACTAAAAATATTCTTGATTCTTTTGACTTTAAATTCATCATCATTTAAGGGCTGGTGAAATAACATTTTTATTATAAGTTATTGTGCAAAACCAACTGACATGTTTAAAATCCTTTCGAATTGTATAAACTGAGAATATTTCGGATTTTCTTTATGGTTTCAACTATAAGTCTAGTTACTGAGATTTTACTTAATAATTTATTGTTTTAATGAAAAATAGTACCGACTATTATTTATAGATTTAGCTCCTTTTTTATTAAACATGTATGAAACGGATGATCATTCCCATTTAATCATAATCCGTAAAGGTGTTTTCTTTATACTTATTGTATTAGCCTTTACACCAACATTTTCAACCGTTTTTATAAATTATTTGCCTTCGCATCATAGTACAATGCGGCAGCTCCCATTATGGCTATATGATTTATTTCGGAAACTTCAATTTTAATCTTTTCGGCAGATTTTTTATAAGCAAATTCCTTAATACTTTTACGCATATTGTCCTTAAAGTACTTATATGATCTGCTTACCGAACCTCCTAGAACAATTACCTGAGGATCAATTGAATACATAATCATTTTAATTGCTTCGCCGAGATTTGTTCCGTATTGCGAAAGGATTTTTAAAGCTTCATGATTATTTTTTTCAGCCATCATAAAGCACTCCTCTCCTGAAATATTATGCTCACTTTTAAAAAATTGTCCGCTGCAGTAGTACTCAAAAATATTATCTTTGAAGGGTATCATCCCGAATTCACCGGCTCCGCAGTTATTACCCGCGAACAATCGATTATTAATAATTATGCCGGCACCAAGTCCGGTACCGATGATCAGACCGACGGCATCTTTATATTCTTTGATTTTTCCGAAATACTTTTCGCCGACAACAAAACAATTTGCATCGTTATTTACATAAACAGTTTTTTTATATTTCAATTCCAATATTTCTTTGAGATGAACTTCTTTCCACGAAGGTATATTCTGTACATCATAAACAATCCCATTTTCAACATCCACTACACTCGGAACACCAATGCCGATACCTTCTATTTGTTCATTTTCAAAATTATCAATTAAGGAAATACAATCATTGATAATTTCTTCTTCACTGCTGTTTTTATTTATTTTTATTGATACAGTTTCAGTGAGCTCATCATTATCAACAAGACCGACACGAATGTTAGTGCCGCCAATGTCTATACCTAATACCTTCATTTTATTTTCGCCGTATTTTTCTTAATAAAATTAACAGAGGGGACAAAAAATGTATTACCTGATTTTTCTGATTATATCCGTCTTTTCACACAGTAGTTTTGTATTTATAAAACAATTCTCAATCTCAGTACAATACCTGAAGATCATTGTCTTTCGGCAGCCATTCTTTTCATCTTGATAGTTTCATTTGTAATTATCGGATCGGCCCATATCCCTATGCTAAAGATATAGGCAAGCGTAATATATATAAAAGACATCCCTGTACGTAATCCGAAAGTATCTCCAAGCCAGCCGATAAATAATTGTATCACCGCTCCGCCGATTATTGCAGTACATAATATTCCCGAAAACGATCCGTGATGACTCTCCACAGAATTTAAGGCCAATGAAAAAATAATAGACCACATTACGGAGAGTGAAAATCCGACTAACGGAAAAGCAATAATTGCAGTACTACCCGATCCGAACAGTGCAAATGATAAAAATATTACGGCTAGTGTTACCGCACCTAATAAAATTCTTCTGCTGTCAAATAGTTTCAGAAGTCCCAAACCGATCAAACATCCTATGGACATCATTCCCCAAAACCATCCCACTATTGACGCACCCACAGTTAAAGGATCGTAATTATGATAAGTGTAAAGAAATTTTGATATCCAGTACGAGACTCCCTGCTCAGTACCGACATAAGCAAAAATTCCGATGAAATATAATATTACGGTTTTATTTCTGAACAATAATTTGTGAACTGCCCAGCTTTCCGATTTTTCATCCTCTTTTCTATCAACTACAGGAAATCTCGAGAGAATTATCATCACAACCATCAGAAGAAACAACAGTGTAAAAACCCAATAAAGGGATACCCAGGAAAGATCCGGTGCAATTATTTTATTGAAGACACTATGTACTATATTCGTGTTTCCTCCGCTTTTAATACTGGAAACCAGATACGTTAAAAACATTGGAGCGAGAAATGAAGCACCGCCAAAGACTAATTGTGCCATAACCGAGTTAAATGCAAAATTCTTTTCCCCTCCGGAAACCCTCAACAAAGGATTTATTGCAACCTGCAGCATTGCCATCCCGGTTCCCATTAAAAAGAGCGAAGGGATAAAAACCAAATAAAAAGGGAATACCGAAAAAAGCAAAGCACCAACAAAAGCAATAATAAAAGCCGAAAGCATTATTGTTTTTTCTTTGTACTTTTCGACGAGGATTCCTGCCGGAATGGACATAAAACCGTATGCGATAAAAAAAGCAAACGGCAAAAATGCGGCAAGAGTAAGACTTAAATGAAAACTGGTTATTATATCAGGGTTAAGTGCACCAAGTATGTTTGTAATAAATGAAATGACAAAAAATGTTAGGAAAATAAGTCCGACTATATAAAAGTTTTTGTTCATTCAATCCTCCCGAATTTCCCTGGTAAACGCCGCTTTATAAGTGAAGCATTGCATAAATATTACACAAGCATTTAATTATGTTCCCAATATCCTGGCTTTCGGTCCAAAAATTAAAAACTCTATAAGAATGATACTTGTTTATATGTTCAAAACTCTGGTCTTAATGTACAGGAATCTTGAATTTCTCAGATTTGACTTAAAGTTCAAAAAATTAAACTTTTAACGACCCTAAAACCAAAGTTAGAAACTCTCGGACATGTAAAATTTATAAATTATTCATAGTTTAAATTCTATAATTAGGTAATAAAGGATGATTACTTGCTAATGTTAAAATCTTTTCGGCGCCTAAACCCCTCTGTATCTGGTTTTATACCAGTATTGTTTTTTCTATTAATTATCTCACATACGGATTTAGCTAATTATGAACTCGAAAAGTCATTGTCAATAACGGATTTAAGATGTGATGATCTTCCGAATCCGATATCCATCGATGATTCTATCCCGCGCTTCAGTTGGAAATTAAGATCAGAAACAAAAGAAATATGTCAGTCAGCTTACCGTATTATTGTTTCCGACAACTCGGAAATGATTAAAAGCGGAGTCGGGAATTATTGGGATTCGGAAATAATCAATTCAAATCAATCTGTAAATATTCCGTATAAAGGCCGGAAGCTGACGTCAAGGCTAAAACTTTATTGGGCGGTAATGGTTTGGGATGAAAACAAGAATTCTTCCGAATGGAGCAGTTTTGGAAAATTTGAAACCGGTCTTTTAAATAAAAATTGCTGGAAAGCTTTTTGGATCGGAACTGAAAATAAAATAAACGACGATTCGGCAAAAACACAACCTGCGCCCTACTTTAGGAAAGAATTTTTATTAAAGAAGGAAATTAAAAATGCCCGAGTCTACGTTTGCGGTTTAGGATTTTATGAGTCGTTTATAAACGGCAAAAAGATCGGCCGTCAGGTTCTTGCCCCGGCTATTACCAATTATGATAGAAGAAATTTAAGAAATTTGCTTTATCCATATGATGATCAATCGTCACAACGCGTCTTATATAATATTTTCGACGTTACAAAACAGATAAGGCAGGGAAAAAATACAATAGGTGTAATATTAGGAAACGGATGGTATAACCAACGTGACCGCGTGGTTGAAGGCAAAATGTGGTATGATTCACCGCGTTTAATTTTACAACTTGAAATTACATACATAAACGGCACTACCGTAATTATTAAAAGTGATTCGTCATGGAAGTATTCAACCGGACCTCTGCTTCATGACGGAATTTATTCCGGAGAGATCTATGACTCCAGACTGAAATTAACGGGATGGAACAAAAACGGATATAACGACAAAAACTGGAGTCAGGCTTTATTAGTCAGGCCACCGATAGGTAATTTATACCCGCAGTTAGCACCGTTTGATAAAATAATACGTACAGTTGTCCCGACTTCTGTCAGTAAGTTCAACGATTCTACTTACGTTTTTTCATTAAATGAAATGATCTCAGGCTGGGCTGAACTCAAAGTAAAAGGAAGATCCGGAGACAAAATAAAATTACGTTTTATCGGCGAGAATGGAAAAGACTATGATCAATCCGATACTTATATTCTCTGCGGAAAGGGTGAAGAATACTGGGAGCCAAAGTTTACCTGGCATGCCTTTAGAAAGATCGAAGCAATTTCAAAAAATATTCCTTTAAATAAAAAAAATATTTTGATTAAGGTTATTAATACCAAACTAGAGCGCGACGGCTTTTTTAAATGTTCAAATAGTCTGTTTAATAAAATTTATGAAAATTATCTTCGAACCCAGAATGATAATTTTCACGGAAGCATAAGCAGCGATTGTCCGCATAGAGAAAGACTTGGTTACCTGGGCGATGCCCAGGTAACAAGCGAATCATCGATTTATTCATTTGACATGAGACAATTCTACCGTAAATGGTTTAACGATTTTGAGGATGCAAGTAACAAAAAGACAGGATATGTTCCGCATACTGCACCCTTTGGCGGAGGAGGAGGAGGTCCGGCATGGGGATCAGCAATAGTTATTATCCCTTGGAAGTACTATTGCTTTTACGGCAACTCTGATATTTTAAGAATGCATTACCAGGGAATGAAGCGTTGGATTTATTATTTAATGTCACGAACCGACAAAAATGGACTTGTAGTACGCGAAGAACCAAATGGTTGGTGCCTAGGTGATTGGGCCGCTCCTGAAAAAATTGATATTCCCCCTTCTTTAGTAAATACATGTTACTTTTTTCATGTAACCGATCTAATGCAAAAAATTGCCAGAATTCTGAATAAGAAAGACGATTACTTATTTTTCAAGAACCAAGCGCAAAAAATCAAGAATGATTTTAATCGTATGTATCTTGATAAGCCTAAAAATCAATACTGGAAAGGTAAACAAGGAGCAAATATTTTTCCGCTTGCATTCGGTATGGTTCCAAAAGAAATTGAAAACGGTGTTTTTAATTCGCTGGTAAGCCATCTTGAAAAATTAAATTACCATTTTGATACCGGAATTCTGGCAACGCCTCTTCTTCTGGATGTTTTGACAAAGAAAGGTCGGATTGATCTGGCTTACCGAATAATGAACCAGAAAGATTTTCCAAGTTACGGTGATTGGATACTTAATAAAGGCGCAACTTGTTTGTGGGAAAATTGGAACGGCAGCAATTCTCATTGTCACCCGATGTATGGAAGCGTAATTGCATGGTTTTACAAAAACCTGGCAGGAATTTGCTACGATACTAATGATCCCGGAATGAAGCACTTTATAATATCCCCCCGTTTTCCCGATAGTCTAAATTTCTGTTCGGCTGCTTATAACTCAATTTACGGTGAAATTACCAGCAGCTGGGAAAAACATAGAGACGGATCTTTAATTTTAAATGTTCAAATACCCTCAAATACTGAGGCAAGTATTATAATTCCGGCAAGAGATGTAAATCATGTCTTTGAAAGCAATATTCCCGTTAGCCGTACCCGGTACATCAAAATTGTAAAATTCTCGATGGGAAATTTAATACTGGAAGTTAAGTCAGGGAAATATAAATTTATCTCTTATTTATAGAAAAGATTCGGCCCTTACCAAAAAAACATAAATAAAAATATTCGTATAAGTTTCCGGACAAAACCATCGACTAAAACTATTGTTAAAAAGTTAATAAATTATAAAATAAATTTTTTTCTAAATTTTTCTTGTAGATTTTAAAGTTTTGAAGTTAAAAATGGATTTTGTATTGCCGGTTCACTTCAGAAAGTTTTGAAGATATGAAGAAGGCGGTATTGTTGAAATAACGAAGCAGCCAGTTCGGGATCAGATATCCGGAATTATGCTTCGCAGTTCCGGCGTTAATAAATGAACCTTGAAGAATCTAATGCAATTTTACTTATTTAAGATAAATGACTATCTCATGATCTCCTTTTAATGTTGAAGGTATGGAATAGTCAGTTTGTTTTTTCCCGTCAAACATAAAAGATTCAATCAAATTGCCTTTTCCCTTAATTAAAATATTCAATTTCGTGTCACGATAGCCAAGATCTTTAATTTCGATCGAGCTGATTTTTCCCGGAAGATAAGGAGCAAATGATAATGAATCCTCACTGAATCTCATACCGAATAAACCGTTAAGAACCATTGAAATATATGCCGTTGCCGACCATGTTTGGAGTTTACAAGATTCCCAGTGAAAATTCCGGCGCGACTCTCCCCAGTCCTGATATCCTCCGTCGGGCTTACCGGAATTGGGATTATAAATTTCTCTAAAGTCATAATTGCCTTTATCCTCATCAAGGGCCAGATGGGTTAAACCGAACAGCTCGTGATCAAATGTTTTGTAATTATCAGTAGCGACGGCTGCCCTTGCAAAGAAACCGTTTACCATGGGCCAGATAAGATTATTATGTCTGCCGGGCATTTCTTTGGAATATCTCTTAAAGTCCGGAGTAATTGAAGTAATACCGTATTTAGAAACAACAGCATTATTTATTAATTGTTCTGCTTTGTCACCTTTGATAATTCCGAAAATTACGGCAAATGAAATTCCGAGACCTTCCTGGAATGTATGAGCTTTTCCGTTTTGATCGATTAAATAATTAAAAGTATTTGTTTTACTGTTATATAAATAGTTTAAGATATTTTTTTTCAACGATTCGGCCTTCTGCAGATAGGAATTTGATACGTCACTCCTCTCATTCAAAAATTTGCTCATCCGGCTCATTGTAATATAGGCACCATAATAGAGACAATTAGTGCTTAGACATTTGATGTAATGCGAACCTTTGAATGCCAGCACGCTGCTGGAATAATTACCCGTTTCATAGACAGGTTCGGGATAACCGGCAATTCCGTCGTTAAAGACCGAAGGGCCCGTAAATAAGCCGTAACTTTTATCGAAGGTAGTCTGCTCAAGCTGCGCCATTGTATTAGCCGAACATTTATAAGCCTGTGCCAAAAACTCTTTATCGCCGGTTACTATGTAATGATTACATGCGGCGATTGCCCATATTATTTTATCCCAATATTGATTCCCGATAGTATCTTTATTAATCGTAACGCTCCATAAAGATTTTTCGGCAACTTTTGGTCTCAAAAGACTGACACCGTTCCATGAGTTAATGGCGATATCCCGGGTCCATTCCGCACCATAATCACCTCCTGCGGCAAGAATACCTCTTCTGACATTTATATTCACCGTTTCAACGGCTAATTTAAATGCATCATTTATTAAAGGATTATCGGAAGTTAATTGCTGAGGAAATGCCGGGAGCGAAATAAATATGAAGAGGACAAAAAGTATTTTTTTCATTTAAATATGAGACCCTTATAAGATTTATCTTTTATTTAAAGTTAAAATAATTATAAGATATAAGACCGGCTGTGTGAATTAATAAATAATTTAAAAACTATTTGGATATAAAAATTATTCAGGGATCAAAATAATATTTTTCCTTAATACTTACTAAAAAAGTTGTTTTCTCAATTCTGTCAAAGCCTGATTAAATCTTCTGTATTGTTTATACAATTTTGAATTAAGTTAATCAAAGTACAAAAACAAGAAAGATGTATAAAGATAAATATGGGCAATTAAGTTTTAAAATGACCGACAAAAATCAGATGATAAGTGGAAAACGCCGGTGTTTAAGAAGGGATGAATTCTTGTAATAAATTTTTATTTCATCGAATTAAAAATCAATTTTAAAATAATTGTTGTATTAAAATGACCTCAAATAAATTCCGTTAAAAAATTATGCGAAATGAAGTGTAAAACAGAAAAATTTGTTTGAGTCCCGATACAATCGGGACGAGTTATTTTTCTGTAGCGGAATGGAGCATAATTTTAGGAATTTATTTGTAGTCTTGAACTTTTGGTTCTTTTCTTTCAAGAGAAAAGAACAGACAAACTCAATTAAAAAGTGCCAATCCTTTAACGAGTCTGGATTTGATCAAACCATAAAATGAATCCGCCCCGGAATATTTCGATCCGAGATGAAGTCCGCACCGGCTGCATACCTTAAAAGACCACGAATGATCTTTAAACCAGGTAAATGCTAAAGCCGGTTCTCCTATTTCCCGGCAGCCGCCCGCGGTGCGGAAAGTAATTATATCGAATTCATATCCTTCCGGGTTCGTAAAATGTAATTCTGTTTCACCGTTATACGGAAATCGTTCTTTGTCTTCGGTAATTTTTTTACTGCACGCTAGGCACAGCAAGTCATCCCGCTTAGTTCGGTCTTAGTTTTGACTTCGTTTTCCCGTTCCGTATAAGTCACTTTATTAAGCTTGTAATTTTCTTCTGCCGGAATGTTGAATTCTCAAATAGGTAAGGAGCCTTTAAAACTGAAGTGTAAAATCTCAGGTATAAAATAAGAAAATTTTGAAAAACGATTCATGTATAGTCGGGAGATATTTTTTGAATAAAAATGAAGTACTCATATAGACGATCTCAATTTCTCTTTATCACTTAGGAACCGCCCCGTTATCCGACTGCCAGCTTATGATTTCACAACTTATTCAATAATTCCCTTTGAAGTAATGATATTATGTTATAATCGAAATTTTTTATTAATCAAAATTAAAGATGTTTATAAAAATGTATTAGTGCTGTACTATACTTACAAAATTATATTGAGAAAATATCTACTTTTTTTATTATAATGTTTCATTGTTTATAAAATCATTCTGTAACCTGCTTGAATTAGTTATCAAAATAAATTAAGGAAATACTATGAAGAAGATGCAACCTTTCTCCTTATTTATTCCGGCATCAAATCTTTTCCTTTTAAAATATTGCCGTCAAAATTCGCCGGATAAGAAAACAATCCTAATAAAAACTTTTTAACAGATTCATCAAATGATATTAAAGTTTCTTGCTGTTGTTTGCTGTTTAATCTGTTTTTTGATGAATGATGAATTTACCCAGAATTCAATTGAAACAGCGGCGCTGGAAAAGTGGACCAATCTTATGAAAGAGCCTATCTCGGAACAATCATTTCGCTCCGCGTGCGATTTGATGCAGGTTATTGCTAAAACAGATGTCAATAAAAGTTATGAGCTTTTCACCCGGTATCTGCCAAGGATAGATTCAACACACAACCACCGGTGGCTGCATGTTTTACTGATGGGCTGGGGGCATGCCGAAGAATCACTTGACTATTATGACAAAGCCGAGGTCCTTTACCGCCGGGCAAGAGTAAACGCCGAAGATCATCCGCTTCTTTACAGGGAGACCCTTGTTGGCACAATCCTTTTATATCTTGAGTGGGGCAAAAAGGATTCACTTGATAAATACATACAAACAAGTGAAACGGAGTGCCTGAAATCTAGCGATCATGAAAACCTTTCTTTCACCTATACATTCAAAGCGATGGCCTGTCTGGATAACCGGGATACAATGTCCTACTACCTGACGAGAGCAATACGATTGGCCAAAAATTTGCGAGATAAAAATGCGGAGTTCACCGCACGTTACAATTATGCGGTAGTATTTTTACAGAGCGATCCTGAAAAAGAGGTGGATGAACTGGAATCCTTGTTATCTTTAGCCCGGGATTCATCACTTAGTCATTATCCGCCGAAATTATATGAACGTACGAATTTTACTTTTCGAAATCCTGTTCCCAGTATTTACTACAATCTGATGCAGGTAAATCTTTTGCTTACTGATTACGAAGAAGCTGAAAAGTACGCTAAACTTTTTTACGATCTCACAATCACATCTCATCCGCAGAGTGTTCAAGCGCCGTATTTCAATGCCGAAATGGCAATAGTGGAAGCCTATTCAGGAAAATGGCTGCTTGCCGCAGGTTACCTCGATAAAAGCAGGGAACAGTTCCGTCTTCCCGAAGAAAAGATCCCATACATTAGTTATTTTATTGCTGCCGGAATGATGGCTGAGCATAAAAAAAAGTATGACCTGGCTTCTCACTATTTTAAAGATGCGCTGAATAAGGGCAATACCCGCGGACTTTATCTTATGCCGCCTGAAATCTATTACGCGCATTCCCTTATCCTCACAAATAATCTTGAACTGGCAAATCGAGTCTTCGAAGGTTTGAAACCCCGGATGCGGCAGAATAAATACGCGGCTACAGGTTTTTACTACTATAAATATTATGCGGAATTATTGAAGGCGCAGCACAATTATCCCGGTTATGCGGGCGCATTGGAGACGTTTTATAACATAAAGGATTCTTTGGTCAGTTTGAGCCGGTACCGCGCCGTCCGTGAAGTGGAAACAAAATTTCATGTTAAAGAAGAGAATGAACGCATCAACCGGTTTAAAGAAGAGCAGGCTGCGACGGCTGCCAATATCCGAAGAGAAAAGATTTTCTATACTGCATTGATTGTTCTTGCTTCAATTATCATTATCCTGCTCATACTTATTTTGCGGTACCGGCAAATCCGCGGCCGTCAAAAAGAAGCGCTGCATCAAAGCAGATTAAAACAAATGGAGGAACAGCAGCGTATTGCGGTGATGCAGGGAATGATGGAGGCGGAAGAAAAAGAACGGTACAACATTGCCGATCAGCTTCATGATGAAGTAGGTTCGATGTTGTCGTTGGCGGCAATGAATATTTCTTCGGTGGTTGAGAAAAGCGAGGACGGAAATCAGATTTTCACAAAGCTGCATAAGGCACAGGATATTTTATCTACAGTTGCGGCAAGTATCCGGGATCTCAGCCACAGGCTTACTCCCATTGTAATTGAGAAGCATGGATTTCGGAAAGCGATAGAGGATCTAGCTGAAACAGTTAATCTTTCCGAAAAACTTAAGCTTGAAACCATCATCATCGGATTTTCGGATCTAACGCCGACACAGGGCAAGAATGAATCTTCAGTATATCCCGTTACTTTCCTGAATAGTCTGTACCGGATCATACACGAATTGATAAATAATATCGTGAAACATGCTGATGCAAAACACGCTCTGCTTGAATTGGTTGAACATGAGGATCAAATCAGCCTTATGATAGAAGACGACGGGATTGGAATATCCGGTTTTTCTTCCTCTGTAAAAGCAGACTCACTGAGAGACGGGAAAGGATTGAGAAATATAAAATTGAAAATTGAACATCTTAACGGAAGAATGGAAATATCTTCTAAAAAAGATAAAGGGACAATCATTATTTGTGAAATTCCAACTGCCTATGAAAATCATAATAGCTGATGATCATATTTTGTTCGTGGACGGGCTGTGTATTCTTCTTGAAGAAATAGGTGATATAGAGATTATTGCCGCTGTGAATAACGGCCGCCAGCTTATCGATTGTCTTCATAATATGCGCCCCGACATCGTGCTTATGGATCTGAATATGCCCGGGCTGGACGGTATCGAAACGTTAAAAATCATGAAAGATAAATTCCCGCTCGCAAATGTTATAGTCCTTACGAGTTATTATCATCAAGAACTAATCAGAGACTTGAAATCATACGGCGCAAGGGGATTCTTGTTGAAAAGCAGCTCTGTTTCACTATTAAAGGAAGCTATGTACGAAGTGGCAGGAGGCGGTCTCTGGTTTACCGACGAAGCAATACCGGAACAATCCGACTCTCCTTATTTTATTGATGATTTTATGAAAAAATATCAGCTTACAAAACGGGAAGTGGAAATCATTAAAATGGTCGCCTCCGGGCAAAGCACTAAGGAAATAGCCGGACAGTTGTTCATTAGTGAATTCACTGTCAATGCTCATCGAAGAAATATATCACGCAAGATTAATATCCATACACCGGTCGGACTGCTTAACTTTGCAAAAGAACAGGGATTAATTTAATTCTTAGTTAAAAAATAGTTAGCAATAACTATTTATTTTGCATAAAGCCGCTGCTTAAATTCCTACCTAGAATTACAAAACTCCGATAAGCGGTACCTTCCATGGTAATGTATCAGATACAATTGCAGTCGTATTAAATACTTGATTTTAATTATTACCAAAGAAGTAATAAATATTAGTATTAATGATAGTGCCCGGCAGTCAGTCTTTTAACATATTTCACTTTTTGAAACACCTGAATTGTTCTTACAATCAATTCAAAATTTTAATGTACGGGAGGACAACATGACTAAATTTAATTGTTCAAAATTGTGGTCCTTTATAATTCCGATAACTATCTTTTTAATTTTACCCCATGAAAGTTCGGCACAATGGGTACAGACAAGCGAACCTAATCATTACGGTGCCGTTCTCGCTGCTTCCGGCTCAACCTTATACGCCGGCTTTTTTGATTTATACGGAACCGGCCATGGCGGGCTTTATTTATCAACTGATAACGGGGATACCTGGACAAACGAAGTAAATCCGGGACTTATAAAAAAGCTAAACGATACTTGCAGCGTTACCTGCATTGCGGCATTTGAAGGTTCTGCTGTGGCAGGAACAGACAGTAACGGAGTCTTCCTATTAGGTAAAAACAGCAGCGGTTTTGAAAATATTACAGGCAACCTTCCATATATAACTTCCGGTTATTACCCAATTGCAGCAGTAGCTATTACCGGTGCAGGTATTTATGTTGCATCCTCAGCAGGCCCGCAGGGCACCGTATTTTTCGGCGGCGGGAGCGGGACGTGGAGTGATATAAGCGAATCTCTGCCTACTTACGGCTCTACGATCGGTCCCTATAGTGTTTCTTCGCTAGGTGTAATAAACGGAACACTATACGGAGGAGTTCATAACAGCGGAGTATATGTTTACGGCGGAGGGTGGGCAGCTCAAAATTCCGGAATGTCCGGTACCAATGTCTTATGTTTCGGATCAACTCCGAATAATTTATTTGCAGGCACCAACGGCTTTTTATATCGCTCGGTTTCCGGAGGCGCCTGGAAGGATGTTTCGCCGGTTCAAGGAGGCGCTTCAGTTACCGGGTTAGCTTCGGACGGAAATGTTTTATTCGCTTCATGCTGGGGTTCAGGAGTATATGTTTCCACCGATGACGGTAATTCCTGGACACAAATAAATACAGGACTTAACAAACAAGCTTATAATGTTTCTTCACTCGCTATTACGGATAAATATTTATTCGCGGGAACAGGCGACCAAGGAATTTGGAGAAGACCGTTATCTGATTTAGTAACTTCCGTAAGTTCACAAAATGAAAACCGGCCTGCTAAGTTTTATCTTTTCCAAAATTATCCTGATCCTTTTAATCCTTCAACCGTGATAAAATACAGCTTGCCTGTTACCGGATTAGTAACACTTAAAATTTATGATATACTGGGAAAAGAAATCAGTACACTGGTTGATAATATTCAAAATGCCGGTATACATGAAGTTACTTTTAATGCTTCCGGATTGGCAAGCGGCGTGTACATATATAAGTTAAGTGCGGGAAATTTTATCGCTGAAAAAAAACTGGTTTTAATGAAGTGAGAAATTGAAAAATTTAGTTTTATTAATAGACAATTGACATAAATACTCTTGTCATTATAAATAAAGACAGATGAGGGAATTATGAAAAAAATGTTTTTGCTTTTTACCCTTCTTTTACCAATTATAATTTTAAATAACGGGTATTCTCAATGGATACAAACTAACGGTCCTTACGGCGGAAACATTTCGTCAATTGCTCTCACCTCAAACGGATCGGGAGGTTCTTATTTATTTGCAGGGACGCAGACCGGCGGCGTGTTCGTTTCAACAAATAAAGGCGGAAAGTGGAATGAAGCAAATAATGGTTTAACCGATCTTACCATTCAGGCTCTCGCGGCTTATCCGAATGGTTCGGGAGGCGCAAATGTTTTTGCGGGAGGTTACTCAGGTATTTACAGATCGATAAACAACGGATCTAATTGGACTCAATCAGGACTTTATGATACCACCGTCAGCAGCTTTACCATTACACCAAACGGATCCGGCGGAACTTATATTTTTGCCGCAACTCCGTCGGGCATCTACCGCTCAGGCGACAACGGTTCAAGCTGGACCGGAGTTAATAAAGGACTGTATAATTTATTTAACGCCCAGGCATTGGCATCTTCACCTAACGGAGCAGGAGGAACCAATATATTTGCGGCTTTCTATCAAGACGGAGTTTTTATTTCAACAAATTACGGCGAAAGCTGGAAGCATATAAATACCGGATTAACAGATTCTTCAATAGTGGCAATTGCGGCTTCTGCAAACGGTTCCGGCTCAAATGTTATGGCGGCAACAAACGGCAGCGGTGTATTTCTTTCGACTAACAGCGGCAAATCTTGGACCCAGGCCGGATTAACCGGGATTTATGATATGTATTCTGTCGCTCTCTCAGGTAATAAATTATTCGCAGCATCAGACAGCGGAGTTTATATGTCGGATAATAACGGAGCAAACTGGTCCCTCGTTAATAACGGTTTGTCAAATAAAAATGTCAACACGATAAATATTTCCTCAATTACAGCAGGCGATACCGATATTTTTGCCGGTACTTACGCGGGCATATTTCGTTCAACTAATGAGGGTTCAAATTGGAATAAAATTACTAACGGATTTACAAGTACAACAGTGCTCCATTTATCTTCTTTTATAAACGGATCCGGAGACACTACCATTATAGCCGGTACGCAATCCGGTGTTTTCTTATCTACGAATGACGGTGCGAGCTGGACCGAAAGTCAAAACGATTTGACTGAGGCTACTTCAGCCCTATTAACAGTTCCGGGTAAGAACGGGAAAACTATTATTTTTGCTGGAACTTCCAATGGAGTTTTTATTTCAACAAATGAAGGTTTAAGCTGGGGACAAGTTAACAACGGTTTATCAGACAAGCGTATTCAAACTCTTGCCTTATTAATTACTACTTCCGGCGATACCGATATTTTTGCCGGGACTAATGTCGGAGGCGTTTTTATTACCAAGAACAACGGCGGAAGTTGGACTCAGATAAATAAAGGACTCTCGGATCATAATGTTCAATGTTTGGCGGTTTCTCCTGACGGCAGCGGCGGTTTTGATATTTTCGCAGGTACCGGTAGCAGCGGGGTTTTTCGTTCCACCGACGAAGGCAGTAATTGGTCTCAAGTTGATTTCGGTCTTGCGATCGGTTCGGTTGAAACTTTCGGAGTTGCCGGCAGCGGATCGGGAGGCGCTAATATTTTCGCAAGCGTCTGGGGAGCGGGAATTAGCCGTACTACGGATTACGGCGCTCATTGGACTCAAGTTAACAACGGCTTGACAAATAGTGTTGTATGGTGTATTACCGGCTTACCAGACAGCACCGGAACTAATATAATTGCCGGAACAAACGGCGACGGCGTTTTTTTGTCGACCGATGCAGGCTCAACATGGACAGGAGAAAATAAAGGAATTACGTCTACGGACGGTATTATCTGGTCGCTTGCTGCTATCGGAAAAAATATTTATGCAGGATCGGATGTAGCCGGTGTCTGGAAATTATCGGCCTCCGGTATAACTGCCGTAAATTTATCTTCGCCGCGCGGACCGGTAAATTTTAGTTTGGAGCAGAATTATCCGAATCCTTTTAATCCTTCGACAACGATAAGATTTGAATTACCCTATTCAGATTTTGTAACCTTAAAGTTGTATGATGCTCTTGGACGAGAAGTAGAAACATTAATAAACGGTCATGAAACTAGCGGAAGCCACACAATTAATTTAAATGCCGCCGATCTCGCGTCAGGCATTTATTTCTACAGGCTTAGATCCGGAACCTTTATACAAACCAGGAAAATGATTTTGCTGAAATAAATGGATAGACCTTTGAGTAGTGCCCAGATTTATTTACCCAGGTTATGGTTATACCCTGCATGCCGGTGTACAAACTAAAGGTTTGAAGGCAGGTCCGTCCTTTTCCTAAACGAAGAAAAGAACGAACTGTCTTAATTAAAAAGCGTCAATCCTTTAACAAGTCTGGATTTGATCAAACCATAAAATGAATCCGCCCCGGAATATTTCCATCCGAGATGAAGTCCGCACCGGCCGCAAACCGCAAAAGACCAAGCATGATCTTTAAACCAGGTGAATGCTAATGCCGGTTCTCCTATTTCCCGGCAGCCGTCCGCGGTGCGGAAAGTAATTATATCGAATTCATATCCTTCCGGGTTCGTAAAATGAAATTCTGTTTCACCGTTATACGGAAATCGTTCTTTGTCTTCGGTAATTTTTTTACTGCACGCTAGGCACAGCCAGTCATCCGGCTTAAGTTCCGTTTGAACTTTGATTTTACTATCCGGTCCGGTTATGGCTGCATTATTCTGATTATGATTTTCTTTTGTGGGCATTTTATTTCATTAACCAAAGCGATATAAATATATCAAATTCGAAAGAGAATTTAATAGTTTAATGAGAATTTGTTATTTAATTGAAAGACTATCTCTAGTTCTTTTTTTCTTTAATATATCTAGCGTAGGAATTTCTAAATAGATCATTTAATGAATGTGGATATTTCTCTGGGATATCTGATTCTATTTCTCCACTATCAAGCCAATAAGGAGGGTAAAGTTCCAGTTCGCGGTTAGTAAACAAGATTAAATTCATTTCTTTTGACAATTCCTTAAAAAGATTTATCTCATCAGAAAGGAAATTATCACTAGTTTTTGAAAAGGTTATATATACCTTTGCATTTCTTTTTATCGATGAAAGATTATTGGCTACTCTCTTTAATTTATCACAATCATCTTTAGTAATTATACCACCTTCACTCTTACATTCTCCAATACACATTTCAAAGCCTTCAAAAGTTCCTTCTTGCATAACAAAAAGATCAGTTTCACATTTAATATCTTCACCTTTTAACTCAAGTGCTGTTGTATAAATGAAATCAGAAAGATCCGAAACTCGCTTAATAGTTAAAAGCGTTAAAAGAACAGGTATAGCACCTTCTTGATGGTTATCTTTTGCAAAAAGACCACTTTTCCTAAATTTCCAATCTCCTTTATGCTTTAATTGAGGGCTGGTTTGATTTTGACCGCCACAATATTCACAACTCCAATAATCATCAATATTTTTTAAGGATAACCAATTAACTATTTTACAATGATCGCAAATTAACTCTAAACCCGCACGGAAATAGTTTTTTTTAAGCAGATAATCGAATACAGCATTACTATCCAGTTCAGAATTAGTACGTGCTTCAATATATAGTCTCTTTTGTTTTTCAAATTCATTCTCATTAATAATTCGAGTGGCATAACCTTTTGTTACTGCAGTTTCTGGATTTCCTTTTTCTAGTAATATCCGGACTCCTTTAATCTTAAGTACTCTGGCATCCTCTAGACCACCGATTTTTTCAATAATTTTTCTAGCGATAAGTCCAGGCTGACTTGTTTTGGCTTGGATGCCTGCAGTTTCAAAAATTTTTTCTACTAGGGACTGTACTGAAACCGGATATATAGTTAAAGACTCTGTACTTGTTTTTATAATCAGAGAGAATCCGTCTTTCTCTATTCTTAGTTTCCACGGATCAAAAACTATTTGTCGACTATAAAATTCATTCAACTTATGGATAAAAGGAAGCTTTAGAGTATACCCCGGATGGTCATACTCTCCACAACTGTATGGTTCTATAATCACACCAAGCTGTTGAGAATAAATGTCAGTATTATCTTTATCCAATAAAAAATTCATTTCTGGTAGTTGTACATTGATAACAAATTTATTATAAGATTGCTCAATTTGAGTCGTTCCATGGTGCCAATTAAAGAAGTAGTAATTCGGTTGAATGTTTAAACCATTCCATGAATGCACACTCATTCTATTTTGTAAGATTTTTCTTTTTGATGAAAATTTTGTTAATGACTGCTTAATTAATTCTTCATCATCAATGTCTAGATATATAGTTAAAAAGTCTTCTATTGAGGGATGTTCGTTCGGTAGAGTATTTAAATAATCCAAATAATTTTGGCCAAGTTGATAAGATCTTTCAAACTGATCGGTTGAAACATAAATTAGATTAATTCCTGTTGCACGCAAATTCCAAAATGATAAAAGATTATTAAAAGCGTTTGATTTACCTAGGAATATTCCATTTCCATTATGATTAAATCCAGTTCGATATGCCTTTAGTTCATAACCAGTTAATTGAATAGGACCAGGTCTTTCAAAAGAATTAATTGTTATGTTATCTTTAGGAGAAATTTTCTGTTCTTCTGAATAAAGAGCTTTTAAAAATCCTTGTTCATAATTCCACTTAAAATTCATTTTAGGATAAAAGCCAAACTCAAGTGATAGAACATTACAAAGTGGATCGGTAACGTCCCATTTCCTTTGTAGAAACTTGCTTTTATAATCAACCGGTTTTGTTTTAAATTTTCTTGTCCAATAGAGATTGAATAAATTTCTTATATCAAGAATTCCAGGGACAAGTTTTTTTGAATGCCCATCCTCATAGAAAATTTTCTCTGCCAATAAAGCTGGATCCCTAAGAAATGGATATTCTTTCTTAAATGATATGATTTCCGGTGTCTCAACTAACGCGAAAAGAAGATCTACCGAATATAGTTCAATTAATTGTTTTGCAAGGTTGTTGTTTTTATTAGATATGGGTAATATAGGATTATGGATGCCACCCCAAAGGACACTATTTATTCCTGCAGCGCTGACTAAATCTTCAACATACCCTTCTCGTATAAGAAATCCAACACGCAAAGGCTTATATTTAATTGATGCTCGAGAAAATGCCATAGTTATCTTTCGTAAATTTTATCAATTTTTATGATCAAAATATAATTTATAAATTAAAAGACATAACTAACTACACCAGATATCACTAAAAGATAATGAACACCACAGTATACAAACCTTTTTATAATAGGAATAAAAATCATCTCAACTTCAAAGTTAACCCGACAATATCAATATTATAATTTTTTAGGTCTAGATGTTATCCTTACTTTTTCATAATCTCGTCAAAACATTCCAGGCTGCTATAGGAAACCCTGCCGTAGCAGAAATCCGCAACAGCCTGCTTTTTTAATTCAATATTCTATATCTGGCAGGTGAGATGCCGGTTTTGTTTTTAAAAAGCTTCCCGAACGACTGCGGGTACTCGAATCCCAAATCGTAGGCAATTTCACTTACCGTACTTTCGGAATTAAGCAGGGTCGTTTTTGCTTTTTCAATTACAAAGAAATGTATATGATCAAGCGCGTTTCTGCCGGTTTCCTTCTTTAATAAATCGCTTAAATAATTTGAGGAATGGTTAAACTGCTCTGCGCAGTATTTAACCGTAGGCACTCCCCTTTCAAACTGCAGCCCGCCGTCATAGTAATCCGAAAGTAGCTTTTCGAATTTGGCGACAATGTCTTTGTTCATATTTGTGCGTGTATAAAACTGGCGGTCGTAGAATCTTGTACAGTAATTAAGCAGAAGCTCGATGTTGGAAATAATCAGGGTCTGGCTGTGCTTATCGATATTCTGCGAAATTTCTTTTTCTATTTTAGTAACGCAGTCGTTTAAAGTTTCTTTTTCATCTTCGGAAAGATGCAGCGCTTCGTTGGCTTCATAAGAGAAAAAATTATACTTATTGATATTAACGGCCAGCGCCGATTTTCGTATCAAATCCGGATGGAATGAAAGCATCCACCCGTCGTATATTTCGTTTACTTTGCCGCTCTCGTGAGTAATCGATTGTCCCGGGCCGAAAAATATCAACGTACCGTCGTTAAAATCATAAGTGCTTCTTCCGTACCCGAACGAATTTATTAGTCCTTCTTTAATTGCCACACTGTAAAAGTTAAGAATAATTTTTTTATCTCTTTCAATATTATTAATTCTGTCTTTATCAAAACGGAGTACTGAAACAAGAGGATGCTTTGGATTTCCCACCCCGAGATATTTATGCAGTTCCGCTATGGTGTTAACTTTGGTTAAACTATTCATTATCGTTTTTAAGTTAAATTTTAAATTATAATATCAAATAATCCGGGTTAAACCGCAAACTGGGCTTTTATGTTTTTGCTGAATTCTTCATCGCTGATATTTTTTCTAACTGATAAAATTTCTTTCGCGTCTTCACCGGCGGAATAACGGAGTTTATTTGTTCCGTCCGTTGCAGCTACATAAATAACCTCCGCTACAAGCTCCGGAGCGGATGCATGATGCAATAAACCTTCCATTCCCTTCAGCATTTTATCTATTGTATCCTGGTACTCGATTAAAGATTTATCATTGCTGAAGTCAAACGACCTTCCTGCAAAGTCGGTGTTTATGGCTCCCGGCTCAATTATTTTAATTTTACAGCCGATCTTTTCCAACTCATAATTAAGCGATTCGGAAATTCCTTCAACAGCAAACTTAGTTCCATGATACAAAGAGCCGAACGGGAATGTAACCTTGCCTCCTACCGATGAAATATTTAATGATAGTACCGTTTTTATTTTTCCTGAAATGAGGTATGATTTCCCGCATTACATCCAGTAGTCCGATTACATTTGTATTGAATTGCCTCAATATACTTTCTCTCGGAAATGATTCGAGCGGACCGTAAGCACCGTAGCCGGCATTATTAACAACCACGTCAATTTTCCCGAATTCTTCGATGCCTTGTTTAATCGCCGATTTGATTGAAGCCAAATCAAGCACATCAAGCCTGGCAACAAGAACATCTTCAAGCATTGTCAGCTCTTTTTCTTTTTCCGGAGCCCGCATTGTAGCTATAACGTTCCATCCTTTTTCATGAAAATATTTTGCGGTTGCTTTCCCTATACCCGTTGAACTACCTGTTATTAAAATTGTCTGTTTCATAGTATTTCCTTTTTTATTTGATTGAATTACGGAGTTAAAAATAATTTATAGAACCGGCCGATACTTAAAGCATTTCACTGATTGTTTAATCCATTTTACAGATTTGATTTGAATAGAAATGGAGATTGCATAGACCTTATCGAATCAAACAGAGGTTATAAAAATTGCGATGAAACATTCCGAAGGATGAAATTATTATTGTCACTGTTCTTTCTCCCAATCCCTAATAATCTAGCCAAACGATACCAAACCGCGGTAAATAACATCGACGCAACCGCGGCCGGGCTTTGCACACGTCCTTCAAATATTATTTTCTCGTACATAGAATAGAGGCTGAAATTTTTAAGCAGTAACCTTTTTTTGAATATGTAGTCTAATAATAAAATCGGTACTAATTTAAGGGAGGAATAAAATGCTTAAAAATATATTAATCTTATCTATCCTAATTCTAACAGGAGCCTGCTTTAATACTTACAGCCAAAACTTGAAAGTAATTGAAGAAAAAACTTTCCAAATACAACCCGGGAAAAATCTAAAGGTTGATGCATCAAGCGGCGGAGTATCAATTTCTTCCTGGGATAAAAATGAAGTTAATATTAAAATATTGGGAAATGAAAAAGCTAAAGACAAAATGAAATTCGAATTTAAAAATGATGATGATAAAGTTGAAGTAATTGCAAAAAGAAAACATTGGCTCACAGATTGGTTCTCAAACGGGATTAAGCTAAGAATTGAAATTAAAATCCCTAAAAGTTTTAATACAAAAATAAAAACCGGCGGCGGAGGCATAAGCATTCAGGATATTTCCGGTAGTATATATCTGTCAACATCAGGCGGCGGCATAACATTTAAAGATGTTAGCGGTAAATTTAATGTATCCACATCAGGCGGCGGTATAACAGGGATTAATTTTCAGGGTGATCTCGATGCTTCGACTTCAGGCGGAGGCATAAGCCTAAGCGGTCGCGATTCCAAAATAAAAGCTGAAACTTCAGGCGGAAGTATCTCGCTTGATTATGAAGGAGTTAATAAGGGCATCTACTTAAGCACATCAGGCGGAGGTATACATATAAATCTCCCGGAAGATTTTAATGCATCCGCAAAATTATATACATCCGGCGGCAGAGTTAGTTGTAATTTAACTGCGAATAACGTTAAGAAAATTTCATCTACAGAATTTGTAGCAGACCTGAATAAAGGGGGCAATCTTCTTTATGCAGAAACTTCGGGAGGCAGCGTTACTGTTTCGAAGAAGTAAAGCTAATACCAATTCTCCCTTCACTTTATTAGACTTGCCGGCCCTTGGCGGAGGTGAGGGTAAAGAAGGAGTTTAATAATTAACAGCTTTTTACTCTCACTTAATAACAATATACTGTTCATCCACATTCCAGCCGCTTATCGAGACTTCGGCATTATTAATATTGTCTTTACTTGTATAGTTGATATAAACTGTTTTCTCTTCTCCGGGTAATACGGAAACATAATTGTCGCTGTAGAAAACCGGCAGTATTCTTTTTTTAGTTATCCCGTTTACGAGGGAAATACGATTGAAAAACGCAACCGGTCCGCCCCCGGGATTATCAATCTCCACCTTGATTTGTCCGTTAATTTCTTTCAGTGCTGTTACCGCTACTCTTGCTTTTGACATCTCCTGCAGTGCGCTGTAATTCCCGGTCGAATCTGGGAGCCAGTAGAAATTATCATCTAGAATTTTATGAGAAGTGTCGAGTAAACGCAAAGATAGAAATCCTACTCCGCCGGATAAAAATTTATCCAGAACTCTTTTAACAGATTCAATCTTCTGAACTGAGTTCGAACTCAATTCAATAAACCACTGCAGCGCAAGAGTATCATTACCGGCAATATTATAAGCCTTCGCCTGTAACATAATATCATGCTGCGGTTGAAAGGTATGATTCGCAACCATCAGCATTCCGTCCACGGGATTATACATTACATGCAAAGGTTCATCTGCATGATGCAGGCCGTACAAGCCGCCGTTCGGATCAAGATAATAATCATACATTTGCCCGCGTAAGGCAGTCCATGGGTTTTGAGTTTTCCAGATAATAACTCCGGTGTACCAGTCCCACATATGAGCAATATGACCTTCCATCAAACCCCTGTACTGGTTATAGTTTACAAGCTGTGCTTTATCGGCAAAATCTTTCAAGTCTTTAGGTTTACCGTATGCATCAATAAATTTACCGTACAAGCTTGCTTTGTGGTATCTCCACACCGAATCCAAACCTGTCCACGTGGAATCCGGAAGAACCAGATCTTTCTGCGGAATAAAACGTTCAAGCGATTGGTAATCTCCTATACCTATAGATCCTAATTCGGAATTAAAAGGAAAGGATCTTTTTTCCCAGAAATAGCTTAGAGGCTGGATATGATAAGTCCCGTCCCCATTTCCCCCGATCGAATTATGAGACATACTGTCGGCATTTGAATACTCGAAAAAGTAGCGCGTACTGTCCAGAGCCGGTAGCAAAGAATCCTCCATAACATTGAGGATATCCAAAGGCGGCGGAATTTCATTACCGCCGCAGTAGAACGCAAGTGAGGGATGATTACGGATCATTCTAACCTGGTCTGCTATTGATTCCAAAAATAATTTATGGTCATCCGGATATTTACGCCGTCGTCCATTGATCTTCTTTCTTCATTGGGTCAAACCATTTACCATTGCAGTCACCTGATATCCAGAAATCTTGGAACACAAGTATTCCGTATTTATCGCATGCATTATAGAATTCCGGTCTTTCGGTTAAACTGCCCGCCCCATATTCTGATTAAGTTAAGATTCATATCGCGGTGAAATCGTACTTCCGCATCATAACGTTCCGGTCGAAAATCTAAGCATTGCATCCGAAGTGATCCAGTTTCCGCCTTTAATAAAAATTTTCTGTCCGTTTACAAGTACTTCGCGGCTTCTTGTACGGTTGTTCCATTTGGTTTGAATTTCACGAATTCCCGTCGTTCATTTCTTTTTCATCCATCAATTGACCGTTCTCTATCCAATAAACCGGAACTTCAACTTATATAACGGCTGTTTACCATATCCGTTCGGCCACCAGAGCTTTGGATTTTTCAATTTGAAATCGGCAATTGTACTTTTGTTGTAGATACAGGCTGAAGCAACACTTCTTTTTTTATCACATCATTTCCAATATCAACCTGCATTGTTCCCGCGAACAGCATGATTTGTTGGATTCTCGATTTCCGCACTTGTTCTGATAATAGCAGGCGCTGGAGATGCCCGGGAAATCTTTTCCCGGAACTATTGTAATTACATGCGGGTACTTCAATTCGATTGTGTTGGTTTTTTCGATTGTCACTTTATCCCATATACCGGTATTTCTATCATGAATCGGCTGAATCCAATCCCAGCCCTGCAATATATTGATTGAAACATTATGTCGCGATTGTCCCGTCGCCGCCTTGACCGCCGTTTGGATTTCCTACAGGATCCGGGGGATATACAATAACAGCCAGCCGGTTATTTCCATCTTTGGAAAGAAAAGAAGTAATATTATAGGTTTGACGGAGAAACATTCCATAATGTGTTGCCTTGTTCAGCTTATGTCCATTCATATATATATCGCAGCCATAATTGATTCCCCGGAAATGCAGCCAGACTTGTTCAGTTACCGGCGGGAGTATCTTCATGAAAGTTTTTCACAAACCAGTAAGTGTAATAATCACGTCCCGTATCATATATATCCGGGAATCTTCTTATTGTTCATTCCATAAAACGGATCAGGAATTAATTTATTATTCAGCAGCGTGGTTAATACTGTGCCGGGCACAGTTGCGGGCATCCAGCCGGATAATGAAAAGGACGATTTGGATAATTCTTCCCCTGTTGATTTTACGTCTTTAATATTTTTACACACCCAGCCGGAATCTAATTCATACTGGTTGTTCGGAAAATTTGGCTTATTACCCTTTGTCGATGCCGAAGAAGATCCGTACCCGGGAATCACCAATAGAAGTGTGAAAACAAATAATACAATAGAAATACTTTTACACATTTTGTGAACCGTCCTTAAAAATTTATGAGTGGAGAAGTCAGTGGGAGTTATATTGTCCTTTATACTGAAATTTCACCGGCAACTTTATAATTATGTTATAAACCAATATTCTTCCGAATAAAAATGATTGTGTCGGATGGAAAAATAACAAAAAATGTATTAAAACCGCAGATCGGTTTTGTGAAGAATACGCAAATGAATTATTCATTAAAAGGCTCATCTGTTTGAACTATTATAATGAAAATATTCTTTTCCCTCTTCAACCGGTATAATGGTTTTACCGGTGATTATTAGTTATAAAATTACGATTACCACGAATATGGACCTGTTCAATAATAATATTATACATACATTCCGGATTCTCTTCGAATGCAGCCTTGTTAAACAAGAACAAAACGGCAGGGGAATTTACTATCATATCAATGCCGAAAGGATTAAAGAAATAGCAGACTTTGTGGGGCCCTTCCGCAAATTGTGCGACGACAAGTTTAATAAATTGGAATCAATGAAGAAAAATTATAAAACTAAAGGATAAGACTGTCCGGAACGAAAATTAAAAATTGCTATCTTATCCAAGAATTTAACAATTGCCGAAGTATTCAATATTTTATTTGGGAATTAGAATATATTGATTATAAGTTATCCAATTATTGTTGAAGTAACCTCCATCATTGGAGGGTGTACTGCCGCCTAATATCCAACCTTTATCAGTAATTAAAATAGCCTGACCAAAATAAGCGTCATTATAAGGTAGCTCCTTGGCTTGGCCGTCTTTCCAAATAAAACCTTTATTGTAGGTTCCGCCGACTATAACACCATCTGTATTTATGCTTAAAGCGTATACATATATATTTGATTCATTAATTGGAGGCAATGCCTGAGCCGGTGCCTGAGTATTTGCCCATGAAACAGCTTGAGAAAAGCTATTATTGTTACTTGACGACCCTACTAATACACCGGCAGAATTTATTGAAGTTACAGTTATACGATTATCCCCGGCAAGTGCATTAGGAACAGTTGGTTCAGCAGTCGGCTTATCCCAAACTCCTGAAACGTTACTTGTAATAATATAGTTATTCACATAAAAAAATTCTCCTATAATATGACCATTATTAGAGATAAAAGTTGCTTTCCCTCCTGCATAATAGTTTGGAAGGCTTTGAAGCACCTTTGGGGAGTCTGTTGGGCTTGGCCAATAGAGAGGTGTATATATTCTATAATTAGAAGTTAAGTTATTAAAAGAATAACCTACAATTTGCCCGCTATTATTTATACTCATTGCAGCAGTATAAACACTATTTTTAGGTACGGCAAGTTTTTGAGGTTTAGCCGTCGGACTAGACCAGTACAAAGGATTCGTAGGTATAATTTCATAATTAAGATTAGCATTAGTAAAGCATCCATTACCGACAATCTGTCCGTTGTCGTTCATACCGTTAACTTGCTCTGCCGTATCGCCGGCAAATTCCTGAAGAATTTGTGGTTGTGAAGTCGGATTGGACCAGAAAGCCGGTATATGATATATTGAGGATGTATTGTTTTGCTCATCATAACCCAGACATTGACCATTGTTGTTTATGGTTATAATATATCTCTGAGAACCATTGGAAAGTATTGGACTATTGTAAGCATTGGTGCTTGTATTTGTTAAAATAAATTCGGCAGCAGAAGTAACTCCGGAAACAGACGCTTTTACATTATAATCTCCGACCGAATCATTCGCAGCAACATTTATCGACGCTTGCCCTAATGAATTTGTAGTTACTGTTTTCGAATTACCTCCGTCAGGGAAAGTGCAGCTTTGTCCACTTGAAGGTGAAGTAAAATTAACATCAATTCCGCTTACCGGATTGCCAAGCGTATCCGTAACAGTTGCGATTAATGGCAAGGTAAAAGCTGTGTTTACAGATGTGCTTTGTATTGAACCGCTCGTCGCTGTGACGTTTTTGGGTGCGCCAACTTGTATGCCGCCTCCTGTTAAATCTCCGGATAAGGCATTAACTACTATTTCTTTTGTGCCGTCTGCATAATTTATATCCAGGTTTCCAACACTGTCTGAAGCAGCTGACGAAACTCCCGAAACTGTATTCACATTTATAGAAACCGAGCCTGTTAACAAATTAATTTTTCCAGTCCCTGTCCAGTTATATGGGCTTATACTGGCATCGCAATTGAGCGTATTAAAAACATATCCGTTTACATTTGTGGCGGAAATTGTGGCGCCGCTTTCCTTAATTGTTATTGAACCCGATGTATTCAAATTATTATCTAAAGCAAGATTAAGCGTGAATTCAACATTATCTCTTGTTAATGTATTTGTCCCCGTCATTGTGTTGGCGCCGGTCTGTCCGGTAAAAACTATTTGGACACTGCCCTTGCATGGTAGATTCCCTGCTGTTACATTTATGTCCATTGAAATATTTGCCGGATAGGAGGCATAGCTTGTAGGATCTGTGGGATTAGTAATATTTGTCGGCAACGTTAATTTAGCGCTTCCGGCTGATTGTGTTGCGGCGGCATCGGTATAAAATGCAAGTGTGTATATATTTCCATTGTGTTGCACCTCTCCATAGAGATTTAAATTTTGGAAAAAATAAATAGAATCAGTTAAACTATTTTCGCTTTTATTTAATGCAGGGCCAAAGCTGCGAAGAAAGCTATTCATTATTACTTTGCTGCGGATCGGGCTGCCGGAAGGGCTGCTTAATTCCAGCGCCCTAAACGGATATGAAACTCCGGCTCCTACAGATTGATACGATGCAACTGCCGAAGCATGAAATGCTTTATTTCCTTGAAGCAATGTCTGCTCCGGCGGAGCAACCGGGTTATTCTTTTTACACCCTTCAAACAAAAAAATAAAAATAGCAAATAAGATAAATCCCGTTTTTAAAAACTGCGCCCAAACATCAACAAACTGGTTTTTAAATCCGGATTTTAACAGGTTATAATACGAAAGGGGAAAAATCTTCTTCATTTATTTTTCCTTATGTATAAATAATTAAATTGACAAGCAGAAATACTTTCACAAATTATTTTATTAATTGATTTGCTCGTTTCACTTTATTAATATCATTTTTTTAGTTTCTTCAAATGAGCCTGATTGTAATTTGTAGAAATAAATTCCGCTTGCCAGATTAAAAGCAGTAAATCGAGCCTCGTAGCTCCCGGCCGGTTTTACTTCATTTACCAAGGTCGCCACTTTCTCGCCTAAAACATTATAAACATTTAACCGGACCATACCTTCGGTCCTCACCTGGTATTTTATTGTTGTTGACGGATTAAATGGATTGGGATAATTCTGTTCTAAAGAATAACTTGCCGGTGTAATGCTATTTTCTTTCACATCAGTTATTTGACTAACCAGAGTAAGTGCGTTTAAAGCATCGATCTTACCGTAACCCCAGTGGGTATTGGGCGTGGTTCCGGTAAACTTATCCGAACGTGCGGATTCATGAAGAATTTGTTTTACTTGGGCTGCATCCAAATCAGGTTTCATTTGAAGCATGAGCGCTATTATGCCGGTTACAACCGGCGAGGCAGCACTAACAGCATTTGCTATTCCGTATATGCCGTTTCCCCCTTGAATTAAATTGTTCCTAAAAGTTGCCCAATACGAGGTGGGACTATAGGTTGTAACAATTGAATTTCCCGGAGCGCTGACATCAATGCCTAATCTTCCGTCGAAAGTCGGGCCGACGCCGCTTCCAAGCCATAACTCTCCGGGATTTCCTTCTCCGGTAATTGATCTTGTATTGCCATCAATATCCGTCCAGCTTGTCCGAAGCACATAATCATTGGGACAAATATTATTTTCTGCCGAAGCTAAATCCCATATTGAACCTTCTACAACATGATTTTGAAAAACATTCCCGGAATATGCAGGATCAATTCTTGACGGATTTAATGTTGCATCATACTTTCCGTTATTAATGGTTGTACCGATTAGTATTAGCTTATAATCGCCTGCGGCGCCGTCTATTCGTAACCATATTTCTCTTTTATTATTTGCAGGTTTATAAAATGCAAGATTGGATCCGTTATGATAAAAAAGGAATTCCGAATTTGACTCGTAGGAATAATCATCGTTTGTTTCCGGAGAGATGTAAGGCCCGTAAATCTTATCAGGCGCAGCTATTAACACATCTAATCTATCATTACCGCCGTACCAAAGATCAAGCGTTAAGGAAGAAGAAATTGCTTTATGAATTTTTAAAGTATCTGTTTCGCCCTGCTTAAGAGTATATGAAGCATGATTTGCATTTCCGCCGTCATCGCTTGCCCCGGAGACAAACACCAAACCGGGAATACCGGTTCCGACCGTTTCATCAATCTTTCTGCAAAGCTCGCTTGTCCCGTCGGAAGGCCCGCCAATGGATCCCAAATTTAAAAGCATTACACAAGGCATACCAAGTTCTTTGGATTTTGCAACGGCAAAATCAATCGCTGTGGGAATTCTTGATGGGTCATAAAAAGGAGCTTCAGCGGGTTGATTGTCATGTGCCGGGGCGCCTTCTGTTACAATCTTAATGCATATTATGGTCGCATTCGGCGCAACACCTCTCCACTTTTTATCTATGCTATTTCTTCCGTTTCCTAAAATAATTCCGGATGTGGTTGTGCCGTGTCCCACTGCATCTCTAAATGAAAGAGAACGCTGATTATTTAAAGCCGAATCTATCTGTGCCTCGCTGTAAATTGTCCCCATGCCGTAAGGATTATTCGGCCAGTCAGCACCTGTGTCGTCGGTTAAATCATAAATATAAGCGATACGTGTTGAACCATCTTCATTTCTAAAGTCATTAGATTTCCAGTCTATCCCGCGATCAAGAATAGCAACCGCGACATTTTGCCCTGTTACTCCATATTTTGCAACCGCTTGATCTATACGTGTTTCCACTCTTACAGAATCCATCGCAAAAAGTACATTACTTAATGCAATTACTATTAAAGTAACTTTTCCAATCGATTTTAGATTAAAATTTTTCAACATATCTTCCTTCATATAATTAAATTGAATTTACCGATCGTGAAGTGGTTCAAATTTTTGGGCAATGGTATATATTTCAATATGCGTAAAAAAAGATTAGATGGGCCCATTGCAGATTAAAATTTATTTAGGTGTCGAGACTTTTAGGGGAACATTGTTCTTTAGTTCTTTAACTATATTATTATCATTTTATTTTATATGAATTTTTAGACACAGCATTTATCTTAATTCATCTGATATTATTTTTCGGCAAAGCCGTTAGTATTCAAATTCATATGAATATATTTCGCATAAAAGAGCTGAAATGTATAGATATTTTTATACTGCTCGTATTTCATATTATCCGCAGAATTATTTGTTATATTATTATAAAGAAAGAATAGGCCGGTGATCCGATGATTGAGATTGTAACGTTTTGCCGGATAAATATTTTCTGAGATTATGGTTGCCATTTTTTGCCTCAAATAATTTTTAAGACTTTCCGCAAGCTTTTATGATGTGATTTTCAGCAATTTGTCTCTTGATATTTTAATAGCCTGTGTACTTTTTACGAATCATAAAATTTTATTTCGATTATTTTTTACGATTAAATTATTATATTGACGATTAAAGGGAGAACGCGTTAATAAATCTATATGCGTAATAATTTTAAACATTGGCGCATTCTTTAACATAAATTTTCTATCGGTAGGAAAAAGTAAGGAAGTTCAGGTCTTCGATTTAATTTGAATTATTGTTTTTTGGGATACACATATAAAAAAGGGAATAAAGCGGATGGAATCTGGCCCCCGTTCTCAAATTACCGAACTCCTTTATGAATTAAGTAACGGAGATAAAGAAGCATTAAATAAACTTCTGCCTATCGTTTATAAGCAGGTAAAAAAAATAGCGTCAAGGTATTTGAGCAACGAACACCAAAAAAGAACAATCCAAACCACCGAACTTGTTCATGAAGCGTATCTAAAACTAATAGGACAAGAAGAATTATCTCTTGAAAGCAGACGGGAATTCTTTTGTGCCGTGGCAAATGTAATGAGACAAATACTGGTCGACAACGCAAGAAAAAGAAATGCCGTCAAGAGAGGAGAAGGTCAGCCCAAATTATCTCTGGAAAAAGCTGCCGTATTAGGCTCCGAATACAGCGAGGAGATTTTAACACTTAACGAAGCGCTTATAAAGCTTAACATGTTCGATAAAAGATTGAGTACAATCGTTGAGCTTAGGTATTTTACCGGAATGACAATAGCCGAAACCGCCGAGATACTTTCCGTTTCAACAAATACCATTAAGAGGGATTGGAGTCTGGCAAAAGCCTGGCTTTATAAAGAAATTGAAACCAATAATTAACATGAAAATTTAATGCTGGATTGGGATAAAATAAAACTTTTATATAGTGAAGTTTTCGAACTTACACGGGAAGAAAGAGAATCATATCTTAATGAAAAGTGTAAGGATAACCCTGAATTAAAAAAAGAAGTTGAATCTCTGATTGAATCAGGAAAAAAAGCGGAAAATTATTGGGAACGTTCGCCTTTACAGACTCTTGAAATTACGGAAGATCAAAATTCGGCTACTTCGTTTGAAGGGATGATAATAGGAAAGTATAAAGTTGAAGAAAGGATCGGCGAAGGCGGAATGGCGCTTGTTTATTCAGCAGTTCGCATCGATAATCAATTCAACAGGCGTGTTGCGATTAAATTTATTAAGAGGGGAATGGACACGGAAGAAATAATTAAAAGATTTAAAATCGAACAGCAAACTTTGGCGGGGTTGGATCATTCCTTTATTGCAAAAATCATTGACGGCGGAACAACGGATGAAGGTCTTCCTTATTTTGTAATGGAATACATTGACGGAATTCCTATTAATGAATATTGCGATCAGTACAAACTTTCAATAGACCAACGGCTGGAACTTTTTATTCAGGTTTGTTCTGCCGTCAATTATGCGCACCAGAACTTGATAGTACACAGAGATTTAAAACCAAGCAATATTCTCATCACTTCAAAGGGAGAACCTAAGCTTCTTGATTTTGGAATTGCTAAACTATTAGGGAAAGAACCAAACAGAAATACTGCCGCTTTGACCAGGGAAGGCTTCAGACTGATGACTGTAGAATATGCAAGCCCTGAACAGGTTACCGGCGACAGAATAACTACCGCCAGCGATATCTATTCTTTGGGTGTTTTATTATACGAACTTTTAACGGGCCATTTACCCCACAGCTTTAAAAATAAATTTCCTAACGAGGTTGAAAAAATTATCACGTCGGCCAGTCCTGAGAAACCAAGCAATATTATTACAAAATCAACTGTTATTTTAACCGATGATGGCGAGAAAATAGGGACTTCACCTGAAGAACTAAGCTCTCTTAGAAGCAGCAGCGTAGAAAAGCTGAAAAAAAGATTATCAGGTGATATCGATAATATAATTTTAATGGCTTTAAGAAAAGATCCTGCAAGAAGGTATATTTCAGTCCAGCATTTTTCCGAAGATATCAAGCGCTATATTGAAGGGCGGCCTGTTGCCGCTAATACCGATACCATGTTTTACCGTGCGAATAAATTTATAAAGCGTCATATGATAGGTGTTTCGGTAACATTGTTAGTAATAACCTTATTAATTTCCAGCGGAATTATCATAATCTATCAGGCAAACATAGCGGCAAAAGAAAGAGATAAAGCTAACATTGAAGCCGCAAAAACTACTCAGATAAATAGTTTCTTAAATAAAACACTCTTTTCATCCGATCCATTACTAGCCGGTAAAGATTTAAAATTGTCGGATGTACTTAAGGAAGCTTCTAAAAAAATAAATACCGAATTAAAAGGACAGCCGCAGATAGAAGCTGAGGTAAGAGCAAATATTGGACAAACATATGCAAATTTAGGATTGTTCGATGATGCAATTTATCAATTGGGAAGATCGCTACAATTAAGGGATTCATTGTTTGGCGAAAATAATAAAGAGACTGCTATCAGCTTTAATTATTTGGCACTCGCAAACTATGACGCGGGAAAACTTGATACGGCAAAATATTTATTTGATAAATCTATTAAGCTGTTAAGGGCATTAAATGTCAAACCGGAACTTGAAGAGGCTTTAAGCAATTACGGTCTTCTTCAGATGGATTTATATGATTTTAAAGGAGCTGAAAAAAGCTTCGAAGAATCACTTGGAATTGCTTTAACTGTATACGGAAAAGAAAGCCGGGAATTTGCAGTCACGCTGAACAATTTAGCATTTGCTTATGATGATCTTAATAAACTTGACTCCGCAAAAATATATTATTTAGAAGCATTATCCATTGATACAAAATTATTCGGAGATACAAGTGTAGATGTTTGTAATAATTTGAATAACTTAGCATTCATTTACCAGGAAAAGGGGCAATATAATTCTGCTGAGAGTTTGTTTATAAGTGCATACAATATTAGGAAAAATATTTTAGGTGAAGATCATCCGGATGTAGCATTGGCTAAATTAAACCTTGCCGGTTGTTACTACTATCTGAGAAATTATAATGGCGCCGAACAACTGGTGAATGAAGCTTTAAATACCTGGAGAAGAAAATTAAATAAGGATCATTATTACTTGGGAAAAGGTTATGCCTTGCTCGGTAAAATTCAAAATGCCGAAGGGGAATATGCAATTGCATATTCCAATTTGATTAAGGCGCTCCAAATACGCAACAAAATTTACGATGACAAGAATTCCCTTGTTGTTTCTACGGAAACTCAAATGGGGATTTCTTTGATAGGCGAAAAAAAGTTTGCTGATGCTGAAAAAGTTTTACTTAATTGTTATGGTAAGATAAAAGATGAAAAAGATTTTGACTTAAAAACGAGAAAGAAACTTACAAGTACGCTAACACAACTTTATAGAAAATGGGGTAAGAAAAAAAAATCGGTAAAATATTTAGGAGCATAAATAGTTAATGTAGAATTTGAAACAAAAGCAAGTTTCCGATATGCATTATATTACTCAGTATTAATAAGATGGGAGAGGATCTTTCAAAATTCAAAAAGCCGCTTCCTCAAAAAAGCAGGAAATAAATGGGCAAAATAATTCCTCTAATTTCACTCCACTAAAATTAATTTTCCGCTAACAAATATGGCATAACTGCGATAAGAAATTAAGATCAATTTTGGTAAGTATTTAATTGTCTTCACAACTAGCTCAATATAAATACGATTTTTTCCGAATTTCGCGCTTTTTGAGCTGGTCCCGCTGCACGGGGTAAACTCACGGATTTTCCCAAAGGGATCACTTGTGAGAACTTCCGACCGGCTGATTATGAGAAACACGATTTTCTTCAAAACTCAGATAAATTTAATTATACTTTTAATATTCATTGAAAGATGTAATTAGATTTTAACTAAACGAAAGATATTATTATAAGCTTGACGAGATAAAATGTCCTTCCATTGATTTATTTATTTATAAAAAAACAAGATTTGATGAATTCGGTAAATTTATTATAAATAGAAAAGCCCGAATTACTCCGGGCATATTATTTTTTATTTCATTAAAACAAACTTCTTTGTTTCAACAAAATCTCCAGCCTGCATCCTATAAAAATAAACACCGCTTGAAAGTTTACCGGCATTAAACTCAACGCTATAATTCCCGGGTCCCATTTGTTTATTAACTAATGTTTCTATTTCCTTTCCTAAAATATCATAAACTTTTATTGTAACTAAACCTATCTTAGGCAATGAGTAACTTATTATCGTCGTCGGATTAAACGGATTCGGATAGTTTTGAGAAAGCAAATAAACATTGGGTAAGTTCGAATTATCATTCTTAATATTTGTTACATTATAATTATAGCTGAATACCCCCTTGCCGAATGTTCCCACCGCAACTGTTCCGTCAAGTTGCCTTACGTCGATAGATTCTACATCAACATTACCGATAGTGTTAGCGCCTTGCTGAGCCCACTGGGTTGTCGCTCCGTTTAATTGAGCTGTCGCATACAAACCTGTTGTTGTACCTGTCAGATAAATGTTGCCTTGAGACGTCTGCAGAATTGCAGCACATCTTACGGACGGACCATTGCCGGAGCCGTCCGGATTTTGTTCCAGATTACCGCTTACGGTCTGCCAATTATTCCCTCCGTCGGTTGAATAAAATAAGCTGAGCACATTATAATTAGAAAATGACACAAGTACTTTTTGCTCATCACCAGGATCCGTCGCTATTCCGGATACATAACCGCCTTGCGGAAAGTTTGTTCCGGTAACGTTGTTAACATTATAATTACCGGTTAATATGTTATCTATTCTAAATACACTTCCGTTATCGGTTCCATAATACAGTAAATGATTATTAGTATGCGAAGTACCGAATGCAGTAATATTACCTTGTGTAGTATCTATTGTCGGAGTAGACCAATTTAAAGATGTTGAGCCAGATGTTCCGACCGGAATAGAAGATAAATCGCTGTTTATCCATAAATGATTGCCGGCAGCTAAATACATTATATTCGTATTTGAAGGTTCCAGCACATACGGTGTTTCAAACATATATCCGCTCCCGCCGGTCGGACCAATCAATGCTTCTTGTAAATTGCTCTGTGAACCCCTGAATATAGAACCGTTTTGAACCGAATAATAGAAGTACTGAAAATTATCTGCTACGGCACAGATTTGTCCGTCTCCTCCGCCCGGTAAAATAAGCCAGGAAGAGTTTATACCGCTTGTAGTATCCAGCATATTACCGTTATCCTGCATGCCGCCGATAATATATGGGGAATTAGTAGCATGATCCATTGCTACCGAATTAAATTGCGTAGTGACAAAACCGTTATTCAAGTCAATCCATTGAACGGTTGCAGCTGTTACATTATTAGTAACGCTTAGTCCTCCGTCGTTAGCTGAATATAATATATTAGGATCGGATGGAAGGAAAAACAATGAATGTTCGTCAGGGTGCTGGTTGGTATAACTGGATATATCGTTCGCGGGAGAATATCCGCCGATCCAACCGGTAGAATCTAATTTTGTGGAAAATCCGTCTGTAGTCCGATATAAGTTGGTACCGCCTATAATAACGAAATTTTGATCATCGGGTTTTACTTTAATTACCATATCATAACTTGCCTGAGATGAATAGCCTCCGACATTTCCGCTCCATGTAGGCAGCATATTCGTTATATCCGTCCATTGATTGGCTGAAGCATCATACTTCCAAAGATTATGATAATCATTTGTACCGTTTGAAGAATCCCCGGGCATACCGCTGTTAGGCGTATTGGCAAGTACATATAAGATATCCTTATTAGTAGGTGCGGATGCAATTACAATTCTATTGTAAACGCCGGGGAAATTGGCCGGAGTAATATCAGTCCAATTGATTCCGTCATTTGAATGCCATATTCCCTGAACATTACCGTTTGATAGAGTAGCATAAACATCTCCGCCGCTTGTAACCTCAACGTCGGAATATGTTGAGGTATTTGCGGCAGGACCCAAAACAATATTCCATGTATTTCCACCGTCGGAAGATCGATATATAGCTCCCTGTGTTGCGGCGTATAATATATCGGCCGAATAATTCGTGGTGTCCAAGGAGATTTTCCAGATAATTTGAATCGGACTGATAAACTGATTTGGAGAATTAGTTTCAGTTGATTGAAGCTGTTTCCAGGTAACTCCGTCATCCGTAGATTTAAAAATACCGTTTCCTAAAAGCTCACCAATGCCGGTTCCTATAATTGTTAAATTTGAATGACCCTCTCCTGTAGCATAATACCATGTATTTGTTTTACCGGTTCTGGTATCCTGAACGACGCAGGAAACACTTTGTATGGTTTGCGGATCATTTACCAACGTCCAGTTATTTCCGTTATCGGTAGATCTCCACATGCCCCCGGAAGCACCTCCGGCAAGTAAAATATTCGGGTTAGCAACATCGGCAGCTAATGCCCGTGATCTTCCTCCCTGGTTGTACGGACCCTTTAATTCCCATTGGGATGAGGTGAATTGTACATTTGCTTTCATTAAAGAATTTTTTAGCGGAAGAGTTCTTGCATATTGTAATTCCAGACTTTTGATATTTTTAGGGATAGTATTAGTCCGCGGATCTCTCGTTCTGGCAAATTCCCAATCTCTTCTTGAAGTAAGGTTTTCTTTGAAAGGTAAATTGAATTGTAGGTTCCGGTTTTTCTGTTCCTTCTTAATTTCTTTTTGATAAGCTAAAGAAATATTATTGAGGAAAAGAAGCCCGGCAATAACTATAGGAAATAGTAAAGTCTTTTTCATCTCTCACCGTAATTATGTTTTAAATTAGATATTTAAATCTATTATATAGAAGCAAGTACTTTGTTTTGAGGAGGAGGTTTTAACAAATGAATAAATGAGAACTCCGCGACGAAGGTTATAACTTTTTGTAACCGTACACTATATATTTTTTTTCTTTTGAACCTTTATCAAAATAATGCTTAATATTTGCAATAAACCGGGAGTTAATATTTAGCCCCGGCAGCCTTTCCGTTAAGTTCGGGAATAATTCTTTTGTTGTTGGTCCCAGGGTAAATTCAAACTTCATATTTATCTTCGAACCGTTGTTAATAGTACCGAATCCGGCACCGTAACCCAATATCGAATCTACCCGAACAACCGCCGTGCAAGGCACTTTTGAACAGGGAGAATTCCCATTTTCCAGTGTCGAATCAATTTTAACAATTGTACCTTTAATGCGGCAATAACCAGGCGCTACTGTATTTGAATTATAATTATTGTTTTTACCGGAATTCTTTACTGTAGAGCAAGAAATTATAAACATCGGCATAAGTATCACAATATATTTTAGTTTAAGCATAAACTAACCTGCTTTATTTCGTAATGGGTAAAACAATTTGATGAGAAATGTTTTAATAATGTATAGAAATTTATTTCATGCTAATGTGAGACAAGACAATATTATTTGATGATTTAAATTGAGATCATAGAATTATTTAATAATCAGAAAAAGTTTATCTTTAATTAAAAAAGATGAACGAATAGCGGATACAAAATCAGCTAAAATATTTTTGATGGCTTTAAGTGCGGAAGAATTTCTTTCCTAAATATTAAAAGGATCTTATTAATCAGGCAAAGCATGTGAAGAATTGGAAAGAAGATACTTCAGTCCCTGCGTTCAATTTACATTTATATTACTGCTACGGGTTGATGCTAAGCTCCACAAAAGAATTTGCTTTATATATTTTACAGATATACAAATTCATTCAAATAGTATTCGGTAAGAAATCAGACAATTGAAAAAGTCCTGCTCCAATTCCCTACTTAGTCCCTGCTTTAAACACAGATCATCGGGACTATTGTGACAATTAGAAACAAAAAAAGAAAACAATAGGACATATTTCATGCTTTCCCCCATCGATTCCACTCTCGTTCCGCCGAGAATTATTTGCCACTAGTAAATATGGCTTAGTTGCGATAAAAAAACTGGGTCAATATTGGCAAGTTTGTTATTGATTTCACAATTAGCTCAAAAAAAGTGCGATTTTCTTTCGAATTTCGCATTTTAGAGCTGACCCCGCTAAACGGTATAAACTCACGGATTTTCCCAAAGGGATCACCCTGGAAGAACCAACGAGCGGCTGATTATAAATCATAGGGATTTCAGCTAAAATAAGCTAAAAACAAAAATTTTTTCATATTCCCTACTGATCAAGGAGGTTTACACAATGTTTGTCTTTAAGACCAAGAAGTCAGCGTTCTATCAACTCACCTATGAAATCAATGGAAAACGTACAACCGTTTCAACTAAAACCACTTATTTAAAAGAAGCTAATACGTTCATAGTTAACTTTGCTAAAATATTTGACGGTACAAAAATTCAATCTGCTGAACCAGATAAAATTTCCAGAGGAATTATTCTTTCATAATTTCGTAAAGAATATTTAGAATATCTTGAAAGCTCTAAATCAAAGCACTATATACGTTCTGCAAAACTTATTTTTAACATGCTTTTGAAATATACCGGCGACGTTCCTCTTAACCAGTTAAGACTTAGAAACCTTGATAAATTTATTAATACTACCTTTGCCCGTTCTCCAAAGGCGGCAGTATTATATTACAGAACAATTAAAGCAGCATTTAGTAAAGCTGTAATTTGGGAATATCTTTCAGAGAATCCGCTTAAAAAAATTAAAGAACCAAGGGTTGTTAAAAGCCTGCTTTTATTTATTACCGCAAATGAGTTTCACATAATCATGAGTAATACAAAAGAACAATATCTCAAAGATTTATTTTTACTGCTTTTGATACCGGTATGCGTCAAACCGAGTTGGTGAATATGAAATGGAACTGGATAGATTTTAACCAGAATTTAATAACCGTCAAGAATTCAGAAACTTTTACGACCAAAAGTAAAAAAGAAAGAGTTATCCCTATCTGCTCAATGCTAAAAAATTGTTTGTTTAGTATAATTCCTAAAATTGTAAACTTAAACATAATGATCATGCAAGTCCGGCTGGCGGATTTGTTTTTACACGGACGCCGGGTGATAAACTTAATGAAGATTTTATAAGTAAAAAATTTGAGAATGTTGTCCGGGCAATTGGATTAAACGATGAAATACATTTTCATACTTTGCGTCATTCTTTTGTCTCTAATTTAACTCAACGAGGAGTTTCACTTTATGTCGTTAAAGAATTGTTGGGCCATGAAGATTTGAGTGCAACACAAATTAATTCTCATTTACAAAAACAAAATCTAATGGATGCGGTCAATTTGTTATGATAAAAGTTAAATGTATTTAATTTATAAGGCGGTTTTGGTCAATTACTAAATATTGAATCAAATAATATGTGAGAATGAATATAAGATAAAATAATTTGAATTATTTATTATGTTGTTTTTTATCGATGTATTTTATAATCTCTTTTTATCCAATTTATAAAAACATTCAGCCCTGCGGTTACCTTATTTATGGTCCAATGCGTTCTTTATTCTTAATAATTATTTCCTTTGATTTATCATATAATCTTTTTTCTTTAAAATCTATTATTTCATTTGGTATGATCTCGGTAGAGATAATCTTCTCTAATAAACTTATCCATGGTGCGAAATAATTTTTTTTACTTTGCGGCTTTAATAAGAAGAACTGGTATGCTGGTACTATGCCGCACTTTTGGTACAGTTGTTCCATATAACAAATCCGAAAGGAAACGGTGACCATGCGTGCTCATTGCAATAAGATCACAACTTTCCCGGTTAGCATACTTAATGATTTCATTAGCAGGCTCCCCATAAGCTAACTCAGCTTCCGTTTGAATGTTTTCCAATCGGAATTCATCTTTAATTTTTTTCAAGTAAGCCGTATCTTCTTCAACCTCCGGACTTACTGCATCTTGCCCAAAAGTTCTGGCCGCCCATCCGTCGGCAACATGTAATAATACTACCATGCTGGAAGCCAATTTAGCAAGCTGCTTAACATGTTCTATTATTACCCTGTCGGTTGAAGTACTATCCAGTGCAATAAGAATTTTTTTATACATACTAATACTTTTTAATATTTGTTAGCCGCCTATTATTACTCTCAAAGCTGCTGCCAGTGAATCCGGCAACCCGTAGATGTCCAAGGCTGTTATTAATATAGCACTTCCCCAACCCAATATCAGCAAAAACCAACCAAGCTTCCATTCGCCCATTCTTTTTTTAGAACTGGTAAATTGCAGCATTGGAAACATCGCGAACGGCAGCTGCAGTGCCAAAATTACCTGGCTTAAAGTTAGAAGATCCGTAACGCTGCTATCTCCTCGAATACCTATAATAAAAACAGTAGGAATGATTGCTAATGCACGTGTAATAAGTCTACGAATCCATGGTTTTATTCTCCAATGCATAAATCCTTCCATCACTACTTGCCCTGCAAGAGTGCCTGTAATAGTACTGCTTTGGCCGCTTGCAAGAAGCGCAACTGCAAACAAAATACTTGCTATAGTAACACCTAAGAGCGGAGCAAGCGTAAGGTATGCAACCCTGATCCAATCACTGTCTGCAGAAAATTTTATTATTTCTCCTCCTGCTATTGCGACACTTGTTTTGCCGTAAAATACCATTGCAGCTAATACAAGAATTGCTGCATTCACAAAAAAGGCAAGAGTTAATGCAACAATCGAATCAATTGTATTGAATTTTAATGCCTTTTTAATAGATGCTTTATCTTTCTGCAGTTTACGGCTCTGGACTAATGCCGAATGCAAATATAGATTATGAGGCATTACGGTTGCACCTACAATTCCGATTGCAACATAAATCATCCCGGCCTGCCGAAAAGCCGGGGTAATAAGTGCTTTACCCATTTCAAGGAAACTCGGCTGTGTTTGGGGTAAAATAAAGATCTCAATAAAATAACATACACCTATAGTAGAAATAAGTACAAGGACTATAGCTTCTATAGTTCGCATTCCGAATCGCTGCAAACCTAAAAGCATAAGTACATCAAAGCCGGTTATAATTACCGCCCATAAAAGAGGAATGTGAAATAATAAATTTAAAGCAACTGCACTTCCCAGCACTTCAGCCAAATCGCATGCAGCAATTTGAATTTCCGTAAATAACCAGTTAGGAACCCTTGTCCATTTAGGGTACCAATCAGCGCAGCATTGCGCAAGATCTTTGCCGGTCACGATGCCCAATCGTGCTGCAATTATCTGCATAAAGATTGCCATAAAACTAGCAAGGCCTACAACCCAAAGCAATTCGTACCTGTATTGCGCTCCTCCCATTAGGTCGGTTCCCCAGTTTCCAGGATCCATATAACCCACACTAACCAACAGTGCCGGACCAACAAAAGCCTTCCACTGCTTCCAGAAACCTGCACTGTGGTGTGGCACTTTAATGGAACTGTGTACATCTTCCAAAGAAAGGTGATTATTATTAACTGCCTTATTATCACTTTTTACAATTGTCTTCGGATCATCTTTCATTCTTGCCTGCCTCTCAATTTCTTTTTTAATGCGGAATTCTTAATGAAATTCCCGCTCCTGCAAACCAATTTTTTAAATTTGAAAATGATTCATTCCCTGCAGAAACATCTATTTGAAAATTATCGACAGGACGAAAAGCAAAACCGAAATCAAAATTATTACCAGCGCTGCTGACGGAAGATGCATCTCCGTAATATTCTATAAATGAATCTATATCATCAATGATGCTTATCCCAAATGACGCGCTATAAAGATAGGATGGAACTTGCTTATAACTATCCCAATGACTGCCTATATTTATCCCTACTGACAATGGGCCTGCCAATTCCCTTCCGTAAGCGAAAATAATCTCAGGTTCAATATTTTTAGGTCTAGCCGTTTTTATGCCGAGTGGAAGGTAAAACTGCAGCAGAAATCCTACATCCTGTCCGCTGTATTCTTCACTTGAAAGTTGATACTTTCCGCCGATTAATAAATTATTAAATCCGTAATTGTTAGTTGTCGTACCATTAGTTTTTTCGGACATATTAAGGTAATCACCCCCAAGCCTTAGCTCTATATTTTTATAAATGCCAATTCTTGCTAACAGGCTTGAGTAAGTATAATTATGAATAGTAAAATTGTAATCATCGATGTTAGATTTTTGTGTCTCTATTAAAAATCCATCTTCAAACTGTGCATATCCTTGAGGAACAACGACAGCAGATTCTGTTATATCCGGCCTGTCGGTGTTTATCTCCCCTATATTTTGCTGGGCATTTACGTTTTGAGAGAATAGTAATATACCTGATAAGAAAAGGAATAGTATACTTTGATATTTTTTCATATATATCCGCGATACTTTTTAGAATTTGTATACGAATGGTTAAACGGCTCTAATATTAAACTTAGAATCATCTAACAATTTATTATCGCGAACTTAACATGATTATCACATAGCATCAAGTGATCTGCAGCATATTGCCGGAAAATTAAGAAACGATTATATTTCTTTTATAATTTTCGGATTTAAAACAATGAACTCATTAACGGAAGAAAATTATCTAAAAACTTTATTCACCCTGGCTGGTGAGTCCGGTGAGGTAAATGTTAATGAACTTTCAAAAAGGCTGGGAATAAAAATGCCTACAGTTACAAGTATGATGAAGGCTCTTTCAAAAAAAAATCTTGTGTTTTATGAAAAGTATAAGCCTTTACGTCTTACTGCCAAGGGGAAAAAAGAGGCATTGCTGATTTTACGCAAACACCGTCTTACTGAAATGTATCTAGTTCAAATAATGGGTTTCGGATGGGAAGAAGTTCATAAAATAGCCGAACAAGTTGAACATATAACAGCAAGTGAGTTATTTGAAAGAATGGATAAGATGCTAAACTATCCTAAGATAGATCCGCACGGTTCACCGATACCCGACAAAAACGGTAAAATGGAATGGCTTCAATACAATAAGTTAAGTGAATGCAAACCTGGAGACAGCGTGAAAATAGCTGCAGTTACGGAAGCCGGAGATGATTTTCTTAGATTTTTGAACAGCCGGAATTTAAAGCTCGGTTTGAAACTTAAAATAAAATCAGTTGAATCATTCGACGGAAGTATGTCAATTGATTATGATGATAAAAAAAATAAAATGTTAAGTCATACTGCTTGCGAAAGACTGCTAGTGGAGAAGTTAATATAAAACTTCTTTCATCATTATGCTTTTCAAAATAGTTTTTATTAATATTGATCATATGGTTTGATGCTTTTGCAATTAAAAAAAGTTCCATCCATAAATATTTAAGCACAAACCAAACCGGTCCAACCTTTGGCGGATTTATTCCCATTTACAAAAACAAAATTTGATGGATGCGGTGAATTTACTTTAGTATATTTTTATTAAATAAATTTAGATATTGATTTAATTATTATAAATGAGGTAGACTCCGCCAAGTACTACTAAAGCACCGCAAGTCTTTTTGACTAGAATTAGTGTTTTAGATCCTTCACTCCAGTTTAAATATTTCTGTACTTTTCCCGTCAGTGTTCCTGCACCGACAATAATAGTACAGTGACCAATGCCAAAGGCAAGGAGAAAAGTTACTGCGAGGAAATAATTTGTTTGAGCTGTATGAAATACAACCCCTAACACCGGGGCCATATATGCGAAAGTGCAAGGTCCTAAGGCAATTCCGACCAACAGCCCAAGTATTAAAGCGGCAAGCAATCCTTTTGCTTTTGTCTTTTTCAATCCCACATTGTTCCAATCAAATTTTATTATATCTAAAAGACATAATCCTACTAATAAAAATATTCCGGCGACCAAATAATTTCCCATGCTTCCAACGTCACCCATCAATCTTCCGCAAGCAGTATGACTGAACATTCTATTTTTTTCTTTGCGCTTTAAAAGAATTACTCCTGCCCGGTTTAGTTTTACCTAACCGGATATAAAGATTTTATGAAGTGACGCGTTAAGAGATAAAATCTGTCCGAATCCGGCTAAGCCGGATGAGTTATTTTATCTTAACGGAACCTAATAAAATTTTAGTAATTCTTTTACAGCGCTGTTTCTTTTGATTCTTTTTCCTGTCCGCTTTTTGGCGGATTACATTAAGAAAAGAATTTATTAAAATGCTTTTTTTTGTGTACTTTTTTACCTGTCCGGCTCTGACGGATCAAACCAAAAGTATTTATTCAATTTCTTCCGTTGCTCCTTCTGCTTCACTTCACTAATTCGAATCGCCTTAGCTCGCACATTGCATCCGTCTTTGACTGCCTCGGTCTTATGCCTGCCGGCCTGTAGGCAAGTCGTCGCAACTATGCTTATCGCCATTATGACTATATTAATTTCTCCATACCGACCTCAAAAAATTGCATCATCTCACATCGCCTCCTTTGTATATCCTTTATCTTTGCAAAAAATCTAATAATATTTTATTAACACACATTCATAAGGATTGCATGTACGCTTTTAGAAAAGTTATCTTAATGAATTTAATTGCTGCTATTATAATTTTGTTACCATCATATTCATATCCATGTGCATGCGGATGCAACGTCTTCTCTGTAGGCGGTAGATGGATGATGGTTATTTCACCTGGCTTTAGATTTTTCTGGACATACAACTACATGGACCAAAATCAGAATTGGAACGGATGGAACAGTGCCGCACCAGGTTTGAATCAAGATAAAATTATTAGATCAGAATTTTATAATCTAAATGCTTTGTACACTTTAGACCGCAGTTGGGGTTTAATGGTCGAAGCGCCTGTTTGGAATAGATACTTTCAAACAACTACTGATGACGGAAATCCTGTTTCAGCAAGCCATCTTTCTTTAGCAGACGTAAGGTTGATGGGCATATACACCGGAATCTCTGAGGATATGTCAATTGGAATCCAGTTCGGCTTAAAACTGCCAACTGCGCCATATAACCTATCTTTGCTTGATAGAGATACACAAATCGGCACCGGCACAACAGATCTTCTTCTCGGCGGTTATTGGATGCGACAGCAAGGAGGATGGGGATGGTTTGCTCAGGTGATGTTGCAGCATGCCCTTTACTATAAAGATGGATATAGACCTGGAGATAATTTTGATTTTGCGACAGGTGCCCACTATGATAATTTACTTCAATTGTATAAAATTGTACCTATGCTGCAGCTCGATGTTTCTTATCGCACTGCTGATAGTGGTGTAAATGCAGATCCGGATAATACAGGGTATATTAGAATTTATATTTCACCGGGTGTGGAAGTAAAATTAACCGACCATATTCAGTTATTTGGGAATTTGAAAATCCCGGTAGTTGCTCATGTAACAGGTTATCAACTTGTAGCTCCTGTATTAGTAGATTTTACTATAGGATATCAATTTTGATTTTGAAAATAATTTTATCAATTACCTGCCATCTTATTTTTTCACTGGCCTTATAATTAAAATATTACTTCAACAAGTAAATCAAATACAAATCTCCAAAGCAAAACAGCGTTTAAATTAATTAGTCCACTTTACCTTAGATGAACTCAATTCAACTTAATATTCTCAGCCAGATTTACATAAGGCACATTATAGTACAAACTTTTTCATCTTAACTTGTCCGGCGTAGCCTACTGCTATCTATTTATCTTAAAAAATCATCATGTTAATTCTCTTATCATCTTTTATTCTTTCGTGGCGAAGCCGGGACAAAACTAGTCTTTCTATCAACCGTCCTATAATGTGGGCTTATGTAAACTCGGCACCTGACCTTGTCACCTCATCATCGCTTCACTCCGGGGCGGTTACCGCTCGAAGACTCGCCTGCGCCCCTCCGTTCCGCTCACATTTGCAGAAGGCGGTTGCGCCATCGGCGGGCACACCCACTTCTCAATTGAGCCTACCGAAGATATCATCAACGCTCTGGATATTGTTCCCGGTTCACTCAGCAACTGTATCGGCATCAAGCAGTAGAGATCCAATCGAGTTCAACCGGTTACTGTAAGAAATGCCCTTACCGGAGAAAATCCTACGGACTCGAGTTCGAATGTCTAAAACAAATAATATTGGTTCCTTATTTCACGGTTTAGTTTATTTTTTCTTATGGAAGTTGACTCCAAGTCGACTTCTAGCTATATTATTAAACCAAATTGAGCAGTTTATAATTTACGTAAAAAGTAGACTACAGGTACTCTTTGAATGGATAAAATAAACCAACTGATAAAAAGATGGCCGAAAGGTTCAGTAAAACTTTCCTCTACCCTGAATGAAATGGGCTATCAAAAAGATTTATTGAAAAAATATGCACTAAGTAACTGGCTGGAATCTTTAGGTTACGGCGCATATAAATTGGCAGACGATAAGATAGAATGGTATGGTGCAATAAGTGCAATCCAGGAACAGAAATTATCTAATATACATCCGGGTGGAAAAACAGCGCTGACATTAAAGGGTTACGCTCATTACCTCGGGCCTGCATTAAAACAAGTTGATCTATTCGGAAACAAAACAAATGCACTGCCTAAGTGGTTTATGAAAAGTATATGGCTGCCTTCTATTATGTACATGCAGACAAAACTATTTGATTACAGCGTTCCAGAGTTATTCAGTCCTTTTGAAATAAATAATATAAAACTAAACATATCGTCTCCCGAATTAGCCGTAATGGAAATGTTAAATCTAATTCCCAAAGGACAATCTTTTGATGAAGCTATGAAAATAATGGAAGGTTTGACAACACTACGACCGGCATTAGTTCAGCATTTACTTGAAGTATGTAATTCTGTTAAGGTAAAGAGAATATTCCTTTTCATGGCAGAACGGAGCAATCACACCTGGATAAAGAAGCTAAATTTAGAACCTGTAAATTTAGGTAAAGGTAAAAGAGTAGTTGTTAATAACGGAATGCTCGATAAAAAGTATAACATAACCGTACCGAGGGAATATGGCGGATAATATTTATCATAAACAAGCCGAATTATTGCTTCGGGTATTGCCGATTGTTATGCGAGAGGATGCATTTGCGCTCAAGGGCGGAACGGCAATCAATTTCTTTTAGCGTGAGTATCCGCGTTTATCTGTGGATATCGATCTAACATATATAAAAATTAAATCAAGAGATGAATCGCTTTCCGAAATCAGCAATGGGCTTAATAATATTGAGGCTGACTTAAAAAAAATAATGCAGGATATTCAAATTGCTCCAAGATTTACTTCAGGAAATGATTTAGTAACCGGACTAATTATAAAGCACCAAGATGCAACAATAAAAGTTGAAGTGAATACGGTTATTAGAGGCAGCGTATATCCAATTGTCGAAAAAAGTTTATGTGAAAAAGCAGAAAAAGGATTTGAATTATCCGTAACTGCCAGAACTTTATCTCTTGAGGATCTTTACGGCGGCAAAATTTGTGCTGCCTTAGATCGTCAGTATCCGCGAGACTTATTCGATATAAAATTACTGTTTGAGAATGAAGGATTAACCGATAAAATTAGGAAGGCTTTTCTCGTTTATTTAATTAGTCACGACAGACCGATAGTTGAATTGTTAAATCCAAATCTAAAGGATATCGGACAGACCTTTGAAAACGAATTTAGCGGTATGACATTGGAACATGTAGAACCGGAGGATCTTATTTCAGCAAGAAAGACATTAATAGACACGATAAAATTTTCATTAACAGAAGATGAAACAAATTTTCTTTTATCTTTCAAAAGTAAAAACCCAGATTGGTCATTGTTAGGGCTTGATCAAATAGAAAAACTCCCGGCAGTACAATGGAAACTGTTGAATCTAAGTCGAATGAAGCCTAAAATGCATGAGCAGGCATATAATAAATTGTACAAATATTTTATGGGATAAAAGACAAAGATTATATCTTCCCAATTTTCATATTATTTTTTTCTCAATACACGAAGTAAATGTATTTTCACCAAAGATTATATGATCCAATACCGAAATGTCTATAATCTTACCCGCCTCAACCAACTTCTTTGTTATTTGTATATCTTCATTTAACGGTTCCGTATTGCCGGATGGGTGGTTATGTGCAATTATAATATTAGCACAGGTTGCCACAATCGCTCCTCGGAAAACTTCTCTTGGATGTACAACGCATGCATTTAATGTCCCTCAGAGATAATCTCAAATCCGGTAACAATATTACTGCTGCTTAACCAAAAGACAATAAAACGTTCCTTCACTTCGCCGTCAAACAAAAACGAAAGTTCTCAAAGATATCGGTCGGACTCATGATCTTTATTCTCCGGTCTTTGAGTTGAGGATAAACTTCGGTAGAATCTTTGAATTTCCACGTAATATTTTTAATATAATGCTTCATAATTGATCCTTAATATTTAAGAAATGAATAATTTAAGATTTGTTAAATAAATTGATTAAGAAATGTACTTCCGTTTGTACTTCCGCGGATTTTGTAAGGCAATAAAAAAAACCTTGTAACTTTTTTAATTACAAGGCTTTAAGAGTGAGCTGGCGGACGGATTTGAACCGCCGACCGGCTGATTACAAATCAGCTGCTCTACCAGCTGAGCTACGCCAGCATTTTTCGTAGGTTCAAAAATAAGATATTTTTCAAACTTTTCACAATAAATTCAAAACATTTTTTTAATTTTATTATACTTATTTCTTCATATTAGAGCTAAATATACTATTTAACAAACGTTTTATAAACTTTTTTGACTAGTAGCTATTCTATCCATACCGATTAACAGAGTACATATTTATCACTCTATAATCACTATCCCGCCGAACTGAACCGGCGGAATCTTAAATCTATATATACTGCTATTTTGTCCTGCATTATCTTTACTTCGGACTAATTTAAGCTCCTGCATTTTACCGAGATAGGGCATGTAAAATATCTTGTGCGGTATTGAGGATTCAAAACTTACTTCAATATCTTTTTCTTCAGCCGGAATACATGAACTGTATCCTTTAAGTCCCCGTAAATTCGTTATGAATAAATAATCTTTGTCTCCTATATTTTCCTGATGGATACTGACATTATAATCCGCTTTTATTTTGTACTTAGGGCTAAAATCGGGAAAGGCGTTCTTTATTTGGTCATAAAAGCTTGTTATGTCCGACGTATCTCGCTTTTCAAAATAGTTTTTGCCCGGCCCCCAAGGTAAAAATAAGTATCCGGAATTTTTGCTTTTATTATTTTCGAGGTAATTCAAAAGTTTATTTTCTTTTACGGTCTTTCTCTCCGGATTATAATAGCCGGTTGCGCCGGTAATAATAATATTGGTTCCGTTTCCATATAACCGCTCAATTGTATCAGTCTCATTATCGGTTAATATCTTTACATCAGGAAGAACTAACATCTTCCCGTTAAAATCTTTTAACGTACGCGGAGTGACAATTTTGTATTCAAAATGATTATTTAAAAGAAGATGAAGTATACCGTAAAACGACGCGGTATAAGTATCCGCAAAATAATTACGGGTCGAGGGAGAGAAATAAACTCCTACCGGATTTATCGATTTCCTCTTCGAATAAAGTATATTTTCATTTGTCTTTATCCAGCTGAATATTTTTTTTCGCAAAGCATAGTCGTTTGAGCCGGCCATCGAATGTCCCGGCGCATCCCAGAAGTTAGCTCCCTGCATTAATTGAGTACACGACAGTAATTTCATTGCGTCTTCGGGATTTGTATTTTTTTCGTGATCCCAGGAATAACTTAACAACCAGGTAGGATGGTTCTCATCAAACGCCTTGAGAGTATTAACTCCGATCAAATACGTCAGCCAATCGAAGGTATCCCTCTTGGCTCCGGTATTTGTGTTAATATAAAATTCATGAGTAATAACATCCGAGTATTTTTTAATTTCATAGGCATCCGCCCCCGATCTCACTACTTCCCCGTCTATGGAGGGCGATATTTCGGGTATTACAAGACACTTAGGATTAACTGATTTTACATTCTCATAAATTTCTTTGAAGAAGTCCGTCATAGTCTGAATTCTAAAGTCAACCCATTTTAAAAATGCGGGATTGTTAAAATCACCGGGGACAAAATCTTTCTTTGCGTCTAGTCCAGTCTGCTTCTTAAATGCGGCAACGGTATATTTATCATAACTGGCCCATTTGTTTTCCCAGCCTTTAAATGAACACATCCAGTATGCTACGTCTATATAAATCCCGTCAATGCCCGTCGCAGCAATCTGCCGGACTATTTCCATATAACGTTTCCGCCATTCTGTTGCATAGGGACTAATCCATACATCTTCATCTCCGTGCTGAACCCAAAATGCAACTCCGCCTGTAAATACTGCCGGCTTACCGTCTATGTCTCGTTGTACCCAGTCAGGGTGATCTTTAAACACCGAATGCTTTTCTTTATCTGCATTTGCGGTTATACATTCCATCCCGGCAATATATATGAAGGCATGGTTGCCTATTTTATGAGCCGCGTCGGCTGCTTCCTTTATTTCTTTCAGTTTTTTTTGCGGATGCAAAAAGGAAGAATATCTTCCTGTTATATCGTTGTCTAGTTCAATTCCTAAAGTTCCCTGGTCTTGAGCGTCTTTAATAATTTTCTGAATATTATCCGCTCCGAGACCGTTCCCGGTTAGACGAACATAACGAATCCAATCGGGACTTTCCTGTTGCGGGTATATATGTCCGGTAAAAAATAGAAAAATCAAAATTGCAAATATGTTTTTTTTATTAATGCGCATAATATCCTCGAAAGGTCCTAGTTATTGATTTATGATCCGATAATTTATTAGCCCAGCGATATTATTATTAAAGAAAAACTATTTTTCCCCCGGCATGTAATAGAGGTCTAAGAAATTTTTGTCCTCCAATTCCTCTAATGATTTTATATATTAAAGTTGTAAGTGCCAATTTAAGATATTACAAAATAATTTTGTGTCTTGCAGGATACGAACCGAGGGTATTTAATATAATTTAATCTATCCTAAAAGGTATAAATTATATTATGATGTTTACGTTATTTAAAATCTAGCTGTATGCTCTTGATAATAGTCTACTTTCCGTTTTCTTCGCTAAAGATGCCCTCTTTTGCATAAACTCTGAACTGCACCATTTTCTGCCTGATTTTTTTTATCAATTCGAAGACCAGGCCTTCAAACTCAAATATTTCACCGGAGTTCAATATTTTGCCGGTTTTATCGGCAATGAAACCCGCTACGGTATTGTACTCGTCGGAATACGGAAGCTTAATATTAAAGGTCTCGTTGAAATCATCGATGGTCATCGAACCGAGTATATAATATTTTCCGTCGGGAAGTTTGCTGTATTCTTTAACTTCAATCTTCGAATTGTCCCTTATATCCCCCACTATCTCTTCGAGGATATCTTCTATTGTAATAACACCTTCGGTGCCGCCGTATTCGTCCGTTACTACAGCAAGCCTTTCACCGCGCGTCTGCATTTCTTTTAGAAGCTGAGATATCAATTTAGTTTCCGGTACGAAATACGCGGGTCTAAGCAGACTTTTCAAATCGACAGTTTTATGATCGATATATGATTTCATGAAGTCCTTAGTGTGCAGCACTCCAACGATATTATCCGGTGAATCGATATAGACCGGAATTTGCGAGTGATTCGTTTTCAATATATCACTTGCTATTTCGGATGAATTATCCAGAAGTTCAACCGCTACCATTTCTGTTCTGGGTACCATTACTTCATTTGCTTTCAAATCGTTGAACTCAAATATATTCTCGATTATTTCGTGCTCGGTTTCGTCGATAGCGCCTGTCTTCACACCTTCGGAAAGAATGATCCTAATTTCGTCTTCGGAAAACCTTGTCTGCGAAAAATCGGTTTTATCTTTAAAAGGTTTTAAAAGAATATTGCTGATTGCAGTTATTATCACTACGGGATATCCGAATATCTTATTAAGAAACAACATAAGATGTACTGTGGATTTTCCGATTCTTTCCGAATATTTAAAGCCTATGGCTTTGGGTATTAGGATACCGAATATTAATGTAAAAGTTACAGCTATCACTAATGCCAGAATAAAAACAATTGCAGTAGAATAGTCCCTGACCCAAAGAAACCGCGAACTGCTTAACCCGGGCCCCATCATTTCGATTGTAATAATATATGCTTCGATCGCCGCGGCTAACAGTGACAATGAGGTTACAAACTGCACCGTACCGAAAAATACATTCGGTTCTTTTTGAATCTTCTCAAATGCAAAGGCAGTTTTGTCGTTCTTTTCTTTTAATTCTTCTATTTTACTCCAGCCGAACGATGCAATCGCAACTTCGGTAGCGGAGAAAAAGCCTGATAAAATTATAAGTATGAAAAAAAATATTAACTCGGTTATCATCCGTAAATAATAATTGTTATTGATTTTGCATTAAAAAATAAGCTCGGCAGCCAACAAAAATATTTTGCCGAAACTTTTCCTTAAAGATATAAAATTAAATGCACAATTTTATAAATTACGGTTCAAATTATGATTTGTTATTTTTACTTTGTGCCGTTGATGTTTTGGCGTGAAATCTTGCCGCAAAGGCGCTTAGAAAATGCCGCTAAAATTATTTTTTATCCGTCGTGTCTTTGAGTCTTAACGGCAGATTTTGGACAACTATGAGATTAAAACCTAAAAGAGAGTTATGAAACCGATTCAAATAAAAATAAGCGAGAAAAAAGATTTTGCGGTAAAGTGGGACAACGAAACCGTCAGCAAAATATCTTTGAAATATTTAAGAGACGAATGCCCGTGTGCAGGGTGCAAAGGAGAGACAATACTGCTTCATACTTATCGTCCCCCGCGACCTTCAAAGGTAACCCCGGAGATGTATCAGATAAAAGCTATTCAGCCTGTGGGAGAGTACGCGGTGCAGATTGTCTGGAAAGACGGACATGATTCCGGGATCTACACATGGGATTACCTCATAAAACTGGAACATGATCAGAACAATAACGATAAACAAAATTACGACAAGCTGATATAATGGCATCCAAAAATGAATTGAAAAATTATTCGTCTCTTTTAAAAAGAAATTCAGGGATATCGAAAAAAAATTCCTCGTTGAAGGTAAGAAAATATTGATGGAAGGACTGAAAAGCGATTTTAAATGCGAGGTTATTTTTGCTACACACGAATTCAAAGAAACCGAAAACGATTTTTTAAAAGGTATAAGACCATTTAATATCCCGGTTGAAGTTGTAAAGAATAGCGAGTTCGTAAAAATAACCGATACTCAATCTCCCCAGGGTATTGCTGCTGTTTTTCATAAACCGGTTCGTCGACAAAATCATACTGCGGAATTATCGGCACAAGTGATTGTATGCCTTGAGAATATATCCGACCCGGGAAACCTCGGCACTATTCTCAGAAACTGCGATTGGTTCGGCGTTAACGAAATTATTCTGGATAAATCATGCGCGGATATCTATAACCCCAAAACGATCCGCTCAAGCATGGGTTCTTTATTTCACGTTAAGTTTTTTGAGGATACGGATCTCTTTGAGGTGATTCCGCTGCTTAAAAAAAAGAATTACCGGGTCCTGTGCGCAGATCTCGACGGGGAAAATATTTTCGAATTTGAATATAAAGGCAAATTGATCTTAATTTTCGCTAACGAAGCCAACGGTCCGTCTATGCAGGCGCTTAGTTTAACCGACGGCAAGGTTACAATTCCAAAATTCGGAAACGCTGAATCGCTTAATGTAGCAAGCGCTTCTTCGGTTATACTTGCTCAGCTGAGAAGGTAGATTTATTTAGGTAGGTAATCGGGTAAATAAGTATAAAGGTTAAAAGTATAAGGTTAAAGAAATTATAATTGTAGAAATATTCAAATTACAACTAGCATACAATATTATATTCTTCGATCGCCCGCTTCGACAAGTTCAGCTCCAAATTTCGACAAGCTCAGCGGCTGATAGATAATTATTTTTGGGTTAAACTAACATTCAAACTTACGACAAACCACACACAACAAACAACGAACAAATTTATTTGACTAGGATCATCTTAATTACTTTTTCAAAATTATCAGCTCTAAGCTGGGCATAATAAACGCCGCTTGATAAATTATCACCGTTAAAAACAACCTGATGATAACCGGCCGATTGTGTTTTGTCGACGAGTGTCTTTACTTCATTACCGAGCGAGTTATATATTTTTAAGGTTATATGATTCTCTTGAGGAATAGCGTATTTAATTACGGTAGTTGGATTAAAAGGATTCGGATAATTCTGAAACAGTTTGTAGTTGTCCGGCATTTCCTTTTCCGAAGCAATATTCTCAAATAAGCTGTCGGAATCCGGAATAGGGTTCACAGATTTTTCAGCCGCAGCTATTTGCAATGTTTCCGCATTAACGCGGCTGATATTTAAGCCGCCGGCCGTTAAAAAGATCGTTAATACTATTGTGAAAATCAGTAAAATATTTTTTTTCATAATTTTAATCCCATGTCATCATGCATAATTTTAATAATGTTTTTCATACGGTTTTCGTTCTTTTATTAGTGTATCAATTTTTTAGACGCATAAATACATGATAAGGTTTAAAGATACCACTATTTTTATTAACGGCATTGAAATTAATCACAGAATGACTTCGATCGAATATAATGCTTTTTTCATGATTTCATAATAAAAATTTGAATTAATTATCAAACATTTTATTTTTAAATTAAATTTTTAAACAAATAAATTATACCATGCAGTTAACAATTAAAGATACAGTCAGATTAAACAACGGCATAAGCATGCCTTGCTTTGGTTTGGGAACATATAAAATAGATAAACCTGTAGAAGCAATTAATGCAGTTAAAGCAGCTCTTAGTAGCGGTTATAGATTAATTGATACGGCAAGAATGTACAATAATGAAAGCTATCTAGGGAAAGCCGTCTCGGAATCCGGCATTCCGCGCAAAGATATTTTTATAACAAGTAAATTATGGATCAGCGAACACGGTAGGGATAAAACGCTTCGCGCGGCAGATGACAGTTTAAAACAACTAAATACCGATTATATTGATCTTTATCTGATTCACTGGCCGAGCGGGGGAAAAAGACCGGAAACATGGAATGCCTTGGAGACACTATTGGCGGAAGGAAAATTTAAAGCCATAGGCGTAAGTAATTTTGCAGTCAAACATCTTAATGAAATTATGGATAACTGTTCTGTAGTACCTGCGGTAAACCAGGTTGAATTCAGTCCTTTTTTATACCAAAAAGATCTGCTTGAATTCTGCAATAGCAGAGGAATACAGCTTGAAGCATATAGTCCGCTTGGAAGAGGTTATAAAGTGAACGATCCCCAAATTTCCGGTATTGCAAAAAGATATTCGAAATCGCCGGCTCAAATCTTAATACGCTGGGCGTTGCAGCATAAAGTTATTGTCATCCCGAAATCATCGAATAAAAATAGGATAATAGAAAACGCGGATATTTTTAATTTTGAAATATCCGTTGAAGATATGAATTATCTCGATTCACTGAACAGCAACTACCGTTTGGCGGATGATCCCGAATCTATGGATTGAACCTCACCCTGTTTCCCTCTCCTTTCCAAGGAGAGGGATTAAGGGAGAGGTTCAAGTTCGCGCTTTAAAAACTCACCGGTAAGGCTTTTCTTATTTTTCATTATCGTTTCAGGAGTGCCGTGCGCAATTATCTGACCGCCGTCGTCCCCTCCCCCCGGCCCCATATCAATTATTAAATCTGCGGTTTTAATTACATCAAGGTTATGTTCAACAACAACTACAGTATTACCTTTATCTACCAGTTTGTTCAATACATGAAGCAGAATGTTCACATCTTCAAAATGAAGCCCGGTAGTTGGTTCATCGAGAATGTAAAGTGTCTTTCCCGTACTTACCTTACTTAACTCGGTTGCGAGTTTTACCCTTTGAGCTTCGCCGCCTGATAAAGTAGTTGCCTGCTGACCTAATTTAATATAGCCCAGACCTACGTCATTAAGCGCTTTCAGTTTTCTCTTTATGCGGGGAAGTTCCTCGAAAAACTCAAGCGCTTCGCTTACTCTCATTTCAAGAACATCGGCGATAGATTTGGTTTTGAATAGTACTTCAAGAGTTTCACGATTGTATCTTTTACCCCGGCATACTTCGCACTCAACATAAACATCCGGCAGAAAATTCATTTCGATTTTCCGTAATCCGTCTCCGCCGCATTCCTCGCATCTTCCGCCGGCTACATTAAAGCTGAACCTTCCTGTACTATAACCTCGCATCTTTGATTCCGGAAGCTGTGAATAAAGATCTCTTATAAAGGTAAACAAACCAGTATATGTTGCAGGATTTGATCTGGGTGTTCTGCCAATGGGAGCCTGATCAATTTCGATTATTTTATCTATTTGTTCGAGCCCTTCAATCGATTTGAAAGGAAGCGGAACCTGTTTGGATTTATAAATCTTATTCATCAGGATCTTTACGAGTGTTTCGTTTATTAAAGAAGATTTACCCGAGCCGCTGACCCCGGTTATAAGAGTTAAAGTACCGAGAGGAATTTTAAGATTTACGTTCTTTAAATTATGTCCCGAAGCTCCTTTTAATTCGATGAACTTTCCGTTGCCTTCTCTGCGTTGTGCGGGTATTTTTATTTGTTTCTTATTCGTAAGATAAGACAGAGTTAATGAATTTATACCGTCCAGTGATTGAATCAGTTTTTTAGTTTCGCCGACCAGACAGATCTTGCCTCCGTGTTCTCCTGCACCCGGACCGAGATCAACCATAAAGTCAGAACTCTCGATTGTCTCCCTGTCGTGCTCAACCACAATAACTGTATTGCCGAGATCCCTCAAATTTTTCAGCGAGTTAATCAATTTCAAATTATCGCTTTGATGCAGACCGATGCTGGGCTCGTCGAGAACATAAAGAACACCGGCAAGCTGCGAACCTATCTGGGTAGCAAGCCGGATTCGCTGCGATTCGCCTCCCGAAAGAGTTCTTGCTGAACGGTCGAGTGTAAGATAATCCAGTCCTACGTTCAGTAAAAAATTAAGCCTTGTAATGATCTCTTTAAATATCGGCTTTGCAATTATCGCATCTCTTCCGCTGACTTTAATATTAGTAAAAAACTCCAGGGCTTTTTTTATAGACAATTTAGTAACTTCGCTTATATTTCTTTCCTGAAATTTAACAGCAAGCGATTCCTGCTTGAGTCTGCCGCCCCCGCATGCCGGGCACGTAACCGTGTTCATATAAGCTTCTACCCATTCTCTTATATTATTCGAGCTGGTGGTGTTATAATAATTTTTAAGATGATTTATTAATCCGGCAAACCTGTGCATATATGTTACCGGCTTACCGCTTCCGTATGTATAAGTAAAGGGAATTTTTTCTTTTGTTCCGTTAAGCAGAACTTCTTTTTGTTCTTCCGAAAGGTCATTAAGTTTTGTATCGAAAGTAAATCCGTATTTTTCGGCTACCGCAGTAAGCTGGTTAAAGAACCAGATAGATCTCGGTTTTCCGAGAGGCGCGAGCCCTTCTTCGTTTATGGATTTATCCCAGTCGGGAATAATTAAATTGATATCCAGCTCTTTTTTTTCGCCGAGTCCTTCGCAATCTGAACATGAACCGTAAGGCGAGTTAAACGAGAAAGAGTTAGGCGCCAGTTCTCTGTAGCTTATTCCGCAGTCGATACAGGTAAGATGCCTGCTGTAAATATAATCCTGAGTATTATCGTTTACGATCACGATGCCGTTGCCGTAATTCAAACCGACTTCCATCGATTCGGTAAGTCTGGTTCTGGAGTTCTCGTTTACCGTAAGCCTATCAACCGCAATTTCAATATTGTGCAGTTTGTATCTATCAACTTGAAAACCTTTGGAAAGTTCATGATACTCATTATCTACCCTGACGCGTAAAAATCCGTCCGACAAAATCTCCTCAAAGAGTTCACGGTAATGCCCTTTCCGGCCCCTGACTACCGGAGCAAGTATTACAATTTTTTTCCCCTTTAATGTAGATAGAACAGAGTCTATTATCTGCGCCGATGATTGTTTTGTTACCGGTTTGCCGCAATTATAGCAGTAAGGAGTACCGAGCCGGGCATACATTAATCTGAGATAATCGTAAATTTCAGTTACCGTTCCCACCGTCGATCTCGGGTTCCCTGAGGTAGATTTTTGTTCTATGGAAATTGCAGGACTTAAGCCTTCAATCAAATCGACATCGGGTTTCTCAAGCATATCCAAAAACTGTCTGGCGTAAGCCGAAAGCGACTCAATATATCTTCTTTGTCCTTCGGCATAAATCGTATCGAAAGCAAGCGAGGATTTACCCGACCCAGAAAGTCCGGTTATTACCGTAAAGGAATCCCTCGGTATTTCAAGATCAATATTCTGAAGATTATGTTCTCTCGCGCCGCGAATTAAAATCGTTTCTTTTTCCAAGTTTCACATTAATTTTAATATTTAAATATTTATATTACTTATACGCAGTTTGAAAATCAATTTAATTTGATATGCATTACTTTACTATTTTGCATCAAGATTACTTTAGTAATGCCGTAATTGTCCGGTTATTGTGTTCAGAAACCGCTAATCGCTGTAAATTTATAATATAAGTTGTTTCGTAATAATTGGTTCAGAATATCCTAATTTTAAAATCCGTGCAGGTACTTTTTTATTACGATGATCCGGGTTATGAAAAAATCGTACAACCGGATATAACCATTATCATCCAAAAAATTTTTATATAAAGCGCAAAATCAATATTTTATAGCCAGCGGCACCGAGTTAGTCTGAGCGGTTATAAGTAAATAGTTTACAGCCGGTTATCTCTGCAGAGTTGCAATAAGAAAATAACCGGCTATGGTAAATCATCATTTTAAATAAAAACTTCATATGCAGCCTGAACAAATAAAGACTCTAAACCGTTCCTACGAAACAAAATTCAAGGAAAAAGGCTCCCTTTTTATAGGACAGGCTTACCCTATTAATTCACATGAAGAAATAAACGTGATATTGGAAAAAGTTAAGAAACAGTATTACGATGCAACTCATCATTGCTATGCTTATAAACTGAATTCAGGAGAGTTTAAGTATTCCGATAACGGTGAACCTAACGGGACTGCCGGAATAAGAATAATAAATGCTATCGAGCATTATGAATTAACAAACATTGCTGTTGTTATTATACGCTACTTCGGAGGCGTTAAACTTGGAGTTGGACCTTTAGGTAAAGCATACTATAATTCGGCAGAAATAACCTTGAGAGATGCCGAAATAATAACCAAAAAACCGTATAAAAAAATAGAAATTACGTCCGGTTTTCAGAATCTCAGTCATATCCACAGACTTATTTCAAATTATAACGCGGTAATTGACAATACCACTTATGATGATAAACCTCATTTCACTTGCTTAATGGAAACTACTAACATTGTTCAGTTTCAAAAATCACTGTCAGATACGCTAAAAGGTGAAGTTTTCATAGAAATTACTCCCGATATTATTTATTTATAAAGATTTTTTATTTTTCGCTTGATTAAAACGTGATTATTGACGATTTTTGATAAACGCAAATATTTTTATTATTAAATGCAAAACCAAGAAATATTAGTCACAAATGCCAGTAAACTGGCAGATTTAACATTTACCCTGCTTGGCAAATGCCAGGAAAAAGAAACCAGGCTAGCCGATCAATACGGCTTAACTCAAGCAGAGTTCAGATGTTTACGTTTGTTTAACGCAGACGAAACATTAAACAATAAGCAAATAGCCGAAAGAATGAGCCTCAGCCCGAGCAGATTAACCCGAATAATAGACGGCCTCGTAAAAAAGGAATATATTATCAGGGAAATCGATAATACGGACAGAAGGAATATGCGAGTGTCTTTATCTCCAAAGGGAATAGATATTGTTCATTTACTTAACAAATCTTATCTGGATATACATCAGGAAATTCTCCAGGATATTGATGATGCACAGCATCAGCCTTTAATTTCGGCTATGACTAATTTGCTTACTGCATTGGAAAAGTGGATCACAAAACCATAACCATGTTCTCAGATTTTATTTCCCCGAACTTTGATTCCGGAACGGTTTATGGTTGGTGACATAACCGGTTTTTAATCAGCAGCAAAACCGCTGCCGGTTATATGAACGGGACTTGTCCGCGGGGGAGAAGTCCCGTTTTTTATTCCCCTCTTTTAACACTATTCATATATTTTTTAGCCTGTTCCAAATCGGCTAAAAGCTCGGATAAATGGATAAAATTTTCCTGTGTAAGTTCAAAGTATGTCTCCTCGAAATACTTTCTCAGATCATCTGTGCCCGGTTTTATAATCTCTCTTAATTGATCGGTTACTTTTTCCATATTTTCCGTGAAATCTTTTTTTATCTGCTCCAAATTTTTAATATCGGGAATACTTGCACTGCTTTGTACAACTCTTAATAGTCCCATTACGTATTTAGAATTAAAAAGAAGATCCTCGAATAGCTTTACATTGTCGTTCTCCCGCGTCTCTTCGTAAATCCGCAGCAGATCAATTTTCCTCCTAAGTTTTGAACCGGAAAAATTTTCAATCTCTTCGACAAAATCAATCGGTTTGGTGTTATAATTATAGGTCATATCCTATCCTGTTTATTTATTTTAATACCGATGCCGATTCCGTCGCCCACCGGTAAAATAGAAGTCTTTAATTTAGGATTCGAACAGAACATATCGTTAAATTCACGTATAAGTCTTGCAGATTCCTTGTATGATTGAGGTACATTTTCTGCTGCCGCGTATCCGTGCCATAGTAAGTTATCAACGAACAGTACTCCGTTCTTCCTGAGCAGACCGGATGCGTATTGGAACAAAGTTTTATAATCTGTTTTATCCGCGTCGAGAAAAATTAAATCGTATTTTTTCTCAAGTTCCGGCAATATGTCCAAAGCATTGCCTTCAATCAATTTTATTTTATCCACCAACCCTGATTTTTTAATATTACTCTTTGCAATTTTAATATTATCTTTACTCTTTTCGATGGTGTGTACCGTACCCTTATTTCCGAGACATCGGGCAATTCTTATAGATGAGTAAGCAATCGCCGTTCCCAGTTCAAGCACGCGTTTAGGCTTCAGCATAATTACCAGCTGTTCAAGCAAAACTGCCGAATCTCTGGACAGAATTGGAATCTTATTTTCCCCGGCATATGCTTCCATTTCGGTTATTAATGAATCTCCTTTTTTTATGAATGATTCGAGATATTTTGCCTGCTCAGGATTTAATATTTTACTCATGTAAAAACCTTATATATTTTTTCTTTTAAGTTAATAATAAAAATAATTGTTGTATATAATAAGGACAACAAATGGAATTCTTCTTCTGCCCTTTCATAAAGTATTAACAGTCCAAAATCTGGCCCAAATATTGAAACTTAGTCGTATCAAAACACCAAATATCATTGAATATTGAGTGTTTCAGCAAGAATTAAGCTGCTTGTTGTCACATTTAGATAAAATAAGTCTAATAATGAAACATATTTTTAAATTAATACCGGCTGAAATCAAAGCTGAATAATTATAAATCATATTAAGCGATAAACGATGAAATTTTATTTTTTACTTTTTTTATTCTTAATAGCATTTCACACCGTTCACGCCGGCAGCATACCCGGTACGGTGAAAAAAGTAAATAATAATAATCCGCAGAAAGCTTCGGATATTTATGGAAATGTGTCAGTGAAAAAATGGGCAGACGGAAAAAGCTCCGCATTTTCTTTTACCTTTGATGATTCGTACATGAGTCAGTACACTTATGCGTTGCCTATTCTTAATCAATACGGATTTAAAGGGACATTCTTTGTAATAGCCGGTGCGGTAACCGACGGGCCGCCTCAGGACTGGCGTTACGGATACTGGTGGCAGTTCAGAGAAATGGCCGCCGAAGGACATGAGATAGGTGCGCATACAATAACCCACCCGGACCTTACAACCCTAAGCGTCGGGGACATTAACACCCCGAATACTTTAACTTACGAATTATATCAATCGAAGAAAGTTATTGAAGACGAAATACCCGGCTATAAATGCATTTCGCTGGCGTATCCTTATTGTTCTTATAATTCTACAGTGGAAAATATTACGGCAAAGTACTTCGAAGCTGCACGAACATGCGGCGATTATATAGTCCCTTCCGATATTTCCGGAATAAAATGGTATGAAATAAACTCGGAAGAACCAGTCTTTGATATGCCTCGCAATACCGTAGCCGACGACCAGGATGAATTTCAAAAATATATTGACAACGTTCAGAATAAATCTATCGACAGAAGCGGATGGTCCGTATTTTTTGCTCATGAGGTTGTTCCGATGTCTCAAATTGCAGCCGGCGATGATACTACAATGTGGTATCCGGTTTCAACGGAATGGCTTACACAGTTATGCGAATGGGCTAAATCGAAATCGGACAGCGGCCAGCTATGGGTGGCTACTTTCGGAAATGTGGTACGCTATATAAAAGAAAGAGAAAATTTTAATTACAATATTGTTTCTCTGGATTCTAACCAAGTTGAAATTTCTACTTCAACCGGGCTCGATTCTTCTATATATAATTATCCTGTAACTGTCGACATTTCCGTACCGGGAGGATGGAAATATGCGGACATCCAGCAGGGGGCCTCTCATACTACCGCAATCCCTTTAACCGATAGTACAGGAAGCTTCGTACGCGTTAATATTATTCCCGGCAAGGAAAATATTATAATTTCCAGAGGGGCATTTTATACTGTATCAGGTATTGTAACTTATGACGACTCGGCGGCAGCCCCGGTGCCTTCTGTTAAAATTGGATTATTCAACGGACAGGATCAAGAAATTGATTCCGTATTAACGAATGCTGAAGGAAAATATCAATTCAGTAATATTCCGAACGGAAATTACACTGTTTCTTTGTTTAAATCCGGCGACATAAAAAGTGTAAATTCTTCCGACGCTTTATCAATAATCAGATATTATAGCCTCCGAATAAAGCTTGACTCCCTGCGGATGAAAGCAGCTGATCTGAACGGCGACAACAAAATCAACAGCACAGATGCCCTATTAATTGCGAGAAGATACACCGGAAGGATTAACAAATTCTCCTGCCCCGACTGGTTATTCTCATTTCCCCGTAAAATAACCGTGAACGATTCAGATTTAAACATAAATTTTAAAGCGATTACGGCAGGTGATATAAGCAAATTTTAATTTTAAAAATCCCCCGTCTTAATCAACTCTTGATCAAATTTATACCCGTATTATATCAATTATAAAACCGGAGTATGAGAAAGATTAAGTACAAGATTGGGAACCGGATTATCGGCATTGAAAAGGTTACGAAATAATTCCGGGAAATATTATTCGAACTCAATCAAAGTTTCGTTCTTAACAACCATTTTAGAATTGGAAACAAGAATTTTTTTAATCTTCCCGTCCTTGGGCGATTTAACGTTATTCTTCATTTTCATAGCTTCCAGTATAAGCAGAATCTGCCCTCTTACAACCTCTTGACCTTCTTTAACCATGATATCAGTAATAATTCCGGGAATAAACGCTTTAACTTTTCCCGGGTCCGGCGACTCATATTTTTTTCTCCGGGCATATTTGGAAGTAATACTAGTTTCGTAATCGGTATAATTTATATTCAGCTTAATAAATTTGTTTTGAGTTTCCATAATTTTTAGAACGGCGGTATGCCGTGTTTTTTATTCGGTCTTAATTCTTTTTTCTGTCCGGATATTTCGATAGAATGAATTAAATATTCTCTTGTTTCATTCGGATTTATAACAGCATCTACGTGTCCGTTAGCTGCCGCAACGTATGGGTTTGCGAATTTCTCGCTGTATTCCTGAACTTTTTGTCTTCTTGTTCCTTCGGGATCGGGAGAAGCTGCAATCTCATTTTTGAAGATTATATTTGCCGCTCCCTGTGGACCCATCACAGCTATTTCAGCAATAGGCCATGCAAAAACAAAATCGGCTCCGAGATGACGCGAGCACATTGCAATATAACCCCCGCCATAGGCTTTTCTAAGTATTACGGTAATTTTAGGAACCGTCGCTTCGCTGTAAGCATATAATATTTTTGCGCCGTGCCTGATTACTCCGCTGTGTTCCTGATCTATACCCGGAAGATATCCGGGTAAATCGACGAATGTAATTAATGGAATATTAAAAGCATCGCAATACCTGATAAAACGTGCGGCTTTATCCGATGAATCCACATCAAGAACACCGGCAAGTACAAGAGGCTGATTTCCTACTATTCCGACGGTCTCGCCGTTCAAACGCGCAAAACCTATAACAATATTTGCGGCGAAGAATTCCTGTATCTCAAAGAAATCGGAATCGTCGCATACCGCTTTTATAATATCCCGCACGTCGTATGGTTTTGTAGGTTCCTGCGGTATTATGGCAGTAATATCGTATTGAGGCTTAGGCGGTTTTGGCGGAAAAGATTTTGCTTTTCTTGTATTGTTCCAAGGAATATAAGTTATAAGCTTTTTTATTTGTTCGAAGCATTCGACTTCACTGTTTGCAAAAAAATGTGCGTTGCCCGAAATTTCTGTTTGTATTCTCGCGCCGCCCAGGTCTTCCATTGAAATTTCTTCACCCAGCACGGTTTTAATAACTTCCGGACCGGTGATAAACATTTTGGAAATCTTATCCACTACAAATACAAAATCTGTAAGTGCCGGTGAATATACCGCGCCGCCGGCGCACGGCCCAAGAATAACCGAAATTTGAGGTATAACGCCGGAAGCAAGTGTATTTCTGTAAAATATTTCACCGTAACCTGCCAGCGAGTTTACGCCTTCCTGAATTCTCGCACCTCCCGAATCGTTAATACCGATCAAAGGCAGCCCCATTTTTACAGCGTGGTCCATAACTTTTGTAATTTTCCTGGCATGCATTAAGCCCAGCGATCCTCCGGCCACAGTAAAATCCTGCGCAAATATGCATACTGGCTGACCGTAAATGGTGCCAGTACCGGTAATAACACCGTCCGCCGCCAATTCTTTTTTATCCATACCGAAATCTTTGCCTGCATGGCGCACAAAAAGATCGTATTCATGAAAAGACCCGGGATCCAAAATAGTATTAATCCGGTCCCTTGCCGTCATCTTCCCCATTGCAATTTGTTTTTCTAATGCTTTCTCGCCGCCCCCGTTTGAAACTTTTTCTATTTTATGAAAAAACTCCGATATTTTCTCTGTTAACCACATTTTTGTTTAATTATATCCTTTTAATAATAAATATTATCAAATATTAACTGATGCAAATATAGTTCTTTTAGGGTTACCAAAAAAGATTTAATGGAAATAATATATAAGAAAACAGTTGTAATTGTAACAAAACGGCAAAAAATGACACATTTGAGTTATTGAATAACTATAAAAACAGAGGTAAAATATATCCGTTGATAAATCGGTTCATATAAAAAACATTGTGCATAATTATTTTTACAGGAGCGAAAAATGAAAAGATTTGCCGGTTACTTATTCATCTTATTTCTTACAATGCTGTTGTCTTCCTGCGATAAAGTAAATTCATCCGACCAAAATAAAGATCCTAATGTAATCGGCGGGGAAACAAATATTGCGCTGGCGGAGGTTGGCAATACGGCTTCTACGGGAAATGTATATATCGGAAACCAATCTTACGATATAAATTCTTCTTTTGAAGTAATTAAAAACGATAACGGTATTGCGACAATAAAAGTATCTGCCGATTTATCAGGTGTTCCGGGTCTTGGGGCTTTTAATAATTTTATACCCGCAGAAATGAAGGATGCCGACGGAAAGATAAATACCGAAGTTAAACTAAAAATTACATCGGAGGGGATCCAGGATTTCTTCAATAAAGACAAAAAACTTCACACGATAGTTAAATATGACGGCAGTGTGGGCGATCAGTATAAATTAGCTAAATCTGACGGCAAAACTATTACAAGAACCGTTACGGCAAAATCCACCGATGACGACACGCCTTACGGTCTGATGTATATTAAGGCTTTTACTGTAGAGCAGGATTCAAGAGTACCCGGAATAAAGAAATTCATATTTAAAGTAAATCATAAGTTCGGACTGGTTTATTTTTCAATCGTAGCCGAAGACGGTACTTCGGCGAGTACTTATATATATCCTTATAAATACTAGTACGTAAGATAAATGATCAACGCCGTTTTTAAATTTTTGCTACCGGCCGCTGTTTCAAAATAGGAGTAGCGGTTGGTAATATTTTAAACCGAATAAAAAAAAGGAATACTGCTATTAAAATAAATCTGCCGCTGCTGCCGAAGAAGTTTAAATTGGGGGGATTCATATTACTGGTCCCGGGTGCGGTTCTTGCCGTTTCAAGGTTTTATTTCGATATAAAAATTTCGTTTTTGGATATAAATGTATTTTCATTTTATTCTTCTTTTTTCGAAACTAAATATTTTACGTTTATACAAAATAATTATACCGAAGAAGCAGCAGGCGCCTTATTGATGCTCGGCCTGCAGTTTATTGCTTTTTCGAAAGAGGCATTTGAAAACGAAGACGTAATGATGTTAAGATTGCACTCTTTACTGATTACGTCGTATTTATTTTTATCTCTCGTTGTTTTAACGATTCTCTTTGTATTCGGTTTTGCTTTTATCAACGTCCTGATTTCCGAAATCTTCATGATGCCTGTCGCCTATATAGTTATATTCAGGTATCATTATCATAATTATTTAAAAGAAATAGGAGGAAATCCTTTACATGGCAGCGGTATTTGAACATTTATGAATCCGTTATTAAACGGGCTGATTTATGCTATTTACCTTTTAAAGGAGCTGTTTTGGAATGACGGAAAAAGTAAGAAAAACAATAAACAAGATATTCAAATTTTCATTGATATTACTGTTCTTAATTTTCTCAGGGATAGTAATTTACTATAACCTTTATTTATACTTTGACGAAGAAATTTCATGCAGAATTACGGAAGACGTTACTGTAATTAACGGTTTATTCTCGAGCATGTACCTGGTAAAATCTGACAGCGGGTATATCGCCTTCGATGCAGGTTTCGACGAAAATGTTATACGAAGAGGATTAATGTACAATAATATAAAACCGGAAGACGTCAGATACATGTTTCTAACGCATACCGATATCGATCACCAAAGCGCAATAAATCTTTTCAAGCACTCCAGGATTTTTATCCCGCATAAAGAATTCCAAATGATAAAAAATCATATCCCCCGATTTGCTGCGTTCCCTTTCTTCTTTAATGAAATTAAGACAGAACTCTACGATCTTCTGAGTGAAAACACTGAGATAAATGCAGGAAACAGAAATATAAAATGTATAGGCCTTCCGGGTCATACCGAAGGTTCGATGGGCTACATTGTTGACGGCAAGTACCTATTTACGGGAGATGCTTTCAGATTAAAGAACGGTAAACTCTCCGTACCGTTAAAAAAATATTTTGCAATGAATATAAATATTATGAAGAAATCAATTAGGTTGGCTTCAACGCTGCACAATATCAAGTACGTATTTACTTCCCATTCAGGTTTTACGGCCGATTTCAAATTTGCCATTAGCGGTTGGGAAAAATGATTTTCTAAAAATTCCCCGCAATTACTCGTATTATGGACAGCAATCCGGTCGGATAAACACCGTACCAAATTAGCATAATTGTAAGCACAAATATTGCGGTTCCCGCCGAAATAGAAAATACAGGTTTAAGTCTTTTATCATCATGTACATTTTCCTGTTTGGAAAACATTGCGGTTATAATTCGGAGATAATAATACAACCCGATAACGCTGCTTAGAACAAGTACGATTACAAGAACCCATTCCGATTTATACACTCCCGCGGCCAGTAAAAAATATTTCCCGATAAACCCGACTGTGAGAGGAATTCCCGCCAGGGAAAAAAGCATGGCGGTGAAGACTGCGGCAGTAAGCGGTTTTCGCCAGAAGAGACCTTTGTAATCTTCAATCGAGTCGGCTTCCCTTGTTTCGTCGGACATAATTGTGATTATTCCGAAGGCGCCCAAAGTAGTAATGAAATATGCCACAAGATAAAATGTTACTGCCTGAACAGCGTTAGCCCCTCCGGCAATAAAGGCTACAAGAAGGTAACCGAGATGGGCAATGGATGAATAAGCCAGTATTCTTTTCACGTTATTCTGTGTCAGCGCCAGCCAATTGCCTATCAGCATTGACGCTACCGCTATTACAGAAAATAAAACAATTAGAGAGTGATGATTATATCCGTTGACATCGAAAAAGAATCTAAGCAGTACTGCAAACATTCCGCCTTTTGATATTGTGGCGATAAAACCGCTTACAGGAGCGGACGCGCCTTCGTATACATCCGGCGTCCACATATGAAACGGTACCACAGCCAGTTTGAATCCGAATCCTACAACCATCATCCCGAAGCCGGCAAGGATAAGAGGTGTAATATTGGAGAGCGAAAGCATCGCGCCGATTCCCGAAAAACTCATTGTGCCGAGATCGGCATAGATAAGCGCCATACCGAATAAAAGGAACGCGGAAGACGCCGCTGCCAGTATTAAATATTTTATTCCCGCTTCAATAGCATTTTTATATGAATGGAAATATGATATCAGCACATATAAGGAAACGCTGAGTATTTCGAGACCCAGGAAAAGCGATACAAAATGACTGCTTACGGCAAGCACAGAAGCGCCGAGATCGGCAAGAAAAAGAAGCATAAAAAACTCTTCCCTGTTGCCTTTGAATTTTTCCAGGTAATTATAAGACAGAAGCGTAACGGCAAAACTCGCTGCTATTATTAATCCGGTATAAAAAAGAGCATAATCATCAACAATAAATAACGGCGTAACCTGGCGCGGAGTATACATTCCGATATATAACAGCGAAATAAAAGCCGCGAAATGGAATACCATACTCAAAGAAAATGTGAAGTAGTAATTCCTCTTAACGGCGACAGCCAGCATAATAACAACAGGCGCCGCCGACATGAAGATAAAAGGTAAAATTACAAGTATATCCTTCCCGCTCACTATAATTCTCCTATAAACATTATTTCACTTTCCTTTCGCTTCGTATTCCATGTAATATTTGTACTATGTTTTTTTCACCCGCTTTCAATTCAAAATTTTTGTGAAGATTTGTTTCCATTTTAATTTCCGTTTTGGAAACATTTTTCAGCAAATCATTCAGTGTGTTTTTCGCAGTATTGATTACCGGCTGCGGATAAAGTCCGAGCCATACGATTATAACTACCATCGATCCCATTATAATCATTTCGCGGAAATTAAAATCCGGTATCTGCCATTGTTTCTCCTTCTTTCCCTGAAATACTTTCTGTACTATTCTTAAAGAATAAATAGAAGACGCAATCAATCCCAATGTTGCAATCGCTGTAATCCATATAACTGTCTGATATGACCCGGCGAGAATCAAAAACTCGGCGATGAAATTCCCCAGCCCTGGAAGTCCCAGCGAAGCCATCGCAAACAACAGGCCTATTGCCCCCATCTTCGGCACCTGATCCCAAAGCCCTCCCATTTGGCCGATATCCCTGGTATGTATTCTTTCCTGAATCGCGCCGACCAAAACGAACAATGCGCCCGTGCTTATTCCGTGAGTTATCATCTGCATTACAACTCCCTGGTAAGCAAGTTCATTCATAGCGAATACACCAAGAAGAACAAACCCCATATGACTGACACTTGTATACGCAACTAAACGTTTTAAGTCAGTTTGAGCAAACGCCAATTTAGCGCCATATAAGATTCCCGCCGCACCCAGCAGCATCGCGATAGGAGCAAAGCTTATTGCCGCATCTGGGAAAAGCGGAACTACAAAACGCAGAAGTCCGTACGCGCCGGTTTTCAGAAGCAGACCCGCGAGAATTAAACTTCCGGCGGTGGGAGCCTCGGTATGCGCGTCAGGCAGCCAGTTATGAAAAGGCAAGGCAGGAAGTTTGACTAAAAACGCGATAAGAAATCCCGACATCAAAATTACCGCGGTAGCAGGGGTAACTGAAGTACCCAGCAGTTTCATATAATCAAAAGTATAAATACCTGTATTGGCCCCGTGAATGAAATACAATCCGAGAATCGAAAGAAACATAAGCAGGCCGCTGGCCTGAGTAAATATGAAAAACTTAAACGCAGCATAAATCCTGTTTTCATGCCCCCAGATGCCAATAAGGAAGTACATCGGAATAAGCATCACTTCCCAGAAAAAATAAAAAAGGAACAGATCCATTGAGAGAAAAACGCCGGTTATTCCGGCTAGTATCCACATAATATTGAAATGGAAAAAGCCTACCCGTTCGGTTATTTCGTTCCATGATGTAAGAACCGACATCATACCCAGAAAAAAGGTGAGCAAAACAAGTATTATGCTGAGCCCGTCAATGGCGAAATGAAAATTTATACCGGCCTGCGGGATCCAGGGGACATTGAAATTTATCAGCCAGTTTGTTGTGTATCCCATCCTTAAAGTAAATCCGCCGGACTTCCAGATAAAAAGTGCAATTACAAAATCCAGGAAAATAGCTAACAAAGAAATCCACCGGGATAAATCCCGATTGATTTTTTCCGCGAACCAGGCAAAAAGCCCGCCGACAAATAATACTATTATCATCCAAACTAAAATCATAGAAACACCGCAATTGTTATGGTAACCAGAGCGCCGAATACAATTCCCAGGGCATACCATCGAAGTTTACCGTTCTGAGTTTTCACAAGCAGACTGTTAACCCTTTGATTGAACCTGGCAACACCTTTATTGAGTTCATCGAAGATATCGTTCTTGTTTATTTGAGCTAGATAAACAACAGGTGAAACGAATAGGAAGTCGTACATTTTATCGAATCCCCAGCCCGAAAAAAAGAATTTATATATTCCGGTTTCCCTGAAATATTTTGTAACCGCAAAATTCTTTATATAAAAATGGTAAGCGACATAAACACCGGATAAAGCGATTAAGGCAGATATAATTTGAAAAACAAATTCAAAATGTTTTTCGCTTACAGGCACTACAACCGGGGGTAAAACGGAATGCAGGAAGTTTGAGAATAAAGGTAAATTACCGAGAGTATCAGGCAATTCAATAAACCCGCCTATTAATGAGAGAACAGCGAGCGTGATTAACGGTATTTTTATAAAAGTCCCGGGAAGTTTTTCTACTTCGGTTTTCTGCTCACCGTAAAATGTAATGAACACCATTCTGAAAGTATAAATTGAAGTAATAAACGCGCCTATAATTCCGGCAAGCCAGAGCCACAGGCTTCCTTTAGTTCCGGACCATGCGAGCCACAAAATTAAATCTTTACTGTAGAACCCGGCGGTTACAAGAGGCAGGGCCGCAAGCGATGAGGAAGCGATAAGGAAAGTCCAGAATGTTACAGGCATTTTCTTCCGCAGTCCTCCCATCTTAAACATATCATGTTCATGATGCATTGCCATAATTACGGCGCCGGCTCCGAGGAACAGAAGAGCTTTAAAGAATGCGTGAATCATAAAATGAAAAATTGCCGCAGACCAGGCTCCCACTCCGAGCGCCAGGAACATATAACCGATCTGGCTTATAGTTGAGTAAGCGAGTACGCGTTTAATATCTTTTTGAGTAACCGCGCTGAAACCGGCAAGCAGAAGTGTTAGAGCGCCTATTATTGCAACAAGCGTCTGAACCGAAGGCGCGATCATAAAAATCACATGAGTTCTTGCGATAAGATACACTCCGGCGGTTACCATTGTTGCGGCATGAATAAGAGCGCTTACGGGAGACGGACCGGCCATCGCGTCGGGAAGCCATGTCTGCAGAGGAAGCTGCGCCGACTTACCCACCGCACCGCCCAATAGTAACAGCGCGGTTGCTGTCGCGATTGAAGAACCTACAGGCCAGTTTGCCTGCGCCATTCCCATTAAAGATTGAATGTTCAAAGTATGAAAATTTGAAAGAAGCAGAAACAGTCCTATTGCCATCGCGGTATCTCCCACTCTGGTAACTATAAATGCTTTTCTCGCGGCATAACCGTTAGCGGGATCTTTATACCAGAAACCGATAAGCAGATAACTGCACAAACCAACGCCTTCCCATCCGAGGTAAAGCAGAAGAAGATTATCAGCTAGTACTAAAGTGAGCATGGCTCCGACAAACAGATTCATGTAAGCAAAGAACCTGGAAAAATCTTCGTCATCGAACATAAACTCCGCGGAGTATAGATGTATCAGGAAGCCGACAAAGGTAATAACAAACAAGAACACCATTGACAGCGCATCGAGATGAAATGCAACCGACGGATTAAATCCTTCAATGTTTATCCAGCTCCATATTGTTTGGTTAAACGCGTGTCCCTGCGGAGGTGACGCGATAAAATTTATTCCTATAATAATGGTTAATAGTGCGGATAATCCCACCGACCCGACACCGAAAAAACCGGCGCCGATTTTTCCCAGTCTTTTACCGCCAAGAGCAAGTATTAAAAATCCGGCAAAGGGAAATGCAGGTATCAACCATAAAAGATTAAACATATTATCCTTTCATCTCATCGATTGCATCTGTATCAAGCGTTTTGAATTTCTGATATAATTGTATGATCAAAGCAAGTCCGACGGATACTTCCGCGGCGGCCATCACCAGAATAAAAATAAACATAACCTGGCCGTCGGGCTGAACCCATCTTGAAGCGCCTACAATAAACGCAAGTCCGGCGGAGTTAAGCATTATTTCAATTGACATAAGCATAAAAATTATATTTCGTCTTACCAGCAAACCGATTAATCCGATTATAAAAAGTATTCCGGCAAGCAATAATCCGGTCTCCATAGAAACGGCATTCATGTTTCATCTCCTTTCAGGAAACGGTGATGAACCTGTTTTTTCCTTTTGCCGAGATGATATGCTCCTATTATGCCGGCCATCAGCAGCATTGCGGAAAGTTCAACGCCTAACATATATGTGGTAAATAAGGATATACCCACCTGTTTCGGCTGAACCTGTGTGCCGGTTAAATCAATAACTCCGTTATGAATTAAAACGTACATGAATTCAACAAACAGAATAAATGCTAGTATTAACGGGCCGCGCCACATTGATGCCTTCATCAAATTGTTTTCCGCGATTTCAGAATCCTTTCCGAGATTCAGCATCATCACCACAAAGATGAAAAGAACCATTATAGCACCCGCATAGATTATTACTTCCAGCGCGGCTATGAAATGCGCTCCGAGCAGGAAAAATACTACCGCTACCGAAAGCAGCGATACAATAAGATAAAGCAAGGAATGAACGGCATTCTTTCCCGTAATCACCATGACGGTAGACGCAATCGCGATTATAGACGCTATATAAAAAATAATCTCCATTATCCTTAACGGTTTTTTTTAATTATAAATCCGTGTAATTCCGTTTAATCAGCGTAATCCATGTTCCATTTTTTTTACGGCATTAAACTTCTCAAATCAATCGGCTTATCCTCATTCTCGGCTTCGCCTTTATCTTTTCCCCCTATCTTCAGTCCGGAAACTCTGTAAAAATTATACCCGTGATATTTTCCTTCTCCGGATATAAGCAGATCTTCTTTCTCATAAACCAGGTTCTGTCTGTTGCACTCGGCCATTTCAAAATCGGGAATAAGCTGGATGGCGTAAGTGGGGCAAGCCTCTTCGCAGAAACCGCAGAAGATGCATCTTGAAAAATTGATCCTGAAAAATTCCGGATATCTTCTTCCAGTTTCGTCCTCCGTTGCCTGAAGAGAAATACAGTCCACCGGACATGCAGCCGCGCATAAGTAGCAGCCAACACATCTTTCCTGATTGTCCGGATCGCGCGTTAAAACAATTCTTCCGCGCCATCTTGGAGGAAGATAATTTTTTTCTTCCGGGTACTGCACCGTTTCTCTTTTTCTGAACATGTGCAGAAAAGCCAGCCATATTGTTCTGATGTCCGAAAACATAAAATCCTTTCGCGTTAATTACATAGCCAGTACAATTGCTCCTGTAACCAGCAAATTTAAAAGTGCAAGAGGCAGCAGCAGTTTCCATCCGTATTCCATTAATTGATCGTACCTCGGCCTCGGAAGCGATGCTCGCAACAGTATAAAGAAAATTATAAAGGCAAACATTTTAATTAAAAACCACACAACCGGCGGCAGGAACGAAGGCCCGAGCCATCCGCCGAAAAACAATGTTGTTATAAAAGCGGATATTAAAGTTATGCCCAGATATTCTCCAACGAAAAACATTCCGAACTTCATTCCCGAATATTCGGAATGATAACCGGCGACTAACTCGCTTTCGGCTTCCGGAATATCAAAAGGCAGTCTGTGAGTTTCCGCTATTCCAGCAATCAAAAATATTATGAACCCGATAAACTGGGGTATAAAAAACCACATGCCCCGCTGCGCCTCAACAATATCAACCATATTAAATGAACCGGTAAGCATCACTATTCCCATCAGCGATAGTCCCATAAAAACTTCGTATGAAATCATCTGGGCTGATCCGCGCATTGCGCCGAGCAAAGAATATTTATTATTGGAAGACCATCCGCCCAGAACAAGGCTGTAAGCGCCCATCGACGACATCGCGAGGAAGAATAAAAGTCCGATATTAAAATCCACTACATGAATAACGGACGTAAAAGGAATAACCGCAAAACTCATCAAAACGGTCGCGACAACCAATCCCGGCGCGATTATAAAAACAGGTTTATCCGCAAACGGAGGCACCCAGTCTTCCTTAAAAAATATTTTCACCATATCGGCAACAACCTGAAGCAGACCGAAAGGCCCGACACGGTTCGGTCCGTATCTGTCCTGCCACAAACCAAGCAAGCGTCTTTCAAGCCATATAAGCAGCGCGGCAACATTGAGTATTACAAATAAAACTCCCACTACAATCAATATGTTTATCCAAATCCCGTTCATCCTTTAACTCCGTTAAGCTTGAACCATCCGTTTAATTCATTGTACGGAACATCTTTGAATCCGAACGGATAACCGGCAACACCGTCCGGCAGGTCAAGAAGTATTTTTACTTTCATGTTATATTTTTGCCCGTTCGACTCAAACTCTATTTTATCTCCTTTTCCTAATTCCAGCCTTGCCGCGTCACCCGGACTTAAAGCAATCGAAGGCTCCGGAATGCGTTTTTTTATCGCGTCCGATAAACTGCTTAATTCCTCGGATCCGAAAATGAAATAAACCGGGACAAACAACCACTCGTTGTCTTTCCTTTAAATTCTCCCGGAATACCGGTGAAAAATTTTATTTCGTTTTCGGGGTTTACTTCGATTATTCTTTTACCAGGATCACCGCCGTGTAAAGGTCCGCCGACTTCAATCTGATATTTATTTATTGATTGAACAGAGTTCCAACCCGGCGACCAGAAAAACGGAATGATGGAAGAAGGCGGATTGCCGTGATATCCTTCCATTGTAAAGGATAAAGGAGAATCTATATCTTCCGGCGGTTTAGGCTCGCTTACATTTTTGTTCGCGTTCATAGCTGTTCTCCCGCTGTACCGGTGCGGCTCACGCGGAATTTTTTGCCCGGCGATCCTAAATCCGGGAGGCGGCGTTAAATCAGCCAAGTCTTTAAATTGAGGAAATTCTTTGATCATCCCGTCAGTATAATCTTTAAAGCTGCTCCATCCGCTTACATCGGTATTTCCTGCAGCAAGCATAATTTTCCCAATCCATCTCCAGCTTTCCAAAACATCTCCGGAAGGTTCAAAGACCTGATAATACCGTTGTGCCCTGCCTTCGTTATTAATTAATGTGCCGTCCGATTCCGCAAAAGAGCCCGAAGGGATTACGGTATCGGCTTTCAGTACGGTCTCCGTTTCGTTTATATCAAAAACAATTTTTTCCTTAACCGCGGATAACAATTTATCGGCATCAGCTTTTCTTCAATCTTCTGTATATATCATTTTCAATTATAATCGCGGCATCAACGCTTTCTTTATTTAGTCGATTTAAAGCATCGTTAAGATTTTGCAGCCCCATCATACCGGAACCCATACTGTTGCTCTCGGGAAGCACATAAGAAAGTGCGCACGACTTATTCTTCGAACAAACCGCCCACGCTACATTTGCGGCCGATTTAACGAGATCCATATTGTAATTGGAGACACCGGAAATAACCAGCGGATTTTTTGCTTTTTCCAAAGCCGCAGCAATTTCTTCCGCAACCTTTTTCTCCGCGTCGCTCATACTTTGAACAGCCGGAGAATTATTGTTTAATAAATTAGCTACCGCAAAGCCGAGTCTTGCGATATCGTTAGGCGCAAGCCTGATATTTTTCGTCGCGATATCGTCAAGCTTTGTATGATATGTTGTAACATTATAAAAAGGACCTCTGTCGTCCTGAAGCACTTCCCGAACAGCCGCGTCATTCCACTCGGGAATTTTTAAATCGGTAGCTTTATATTTCACGGAATTTTTTGCTGCCTGCCGCACCGATAAGGCCATCATCGGGGCAGTATCGGTTATATCTTCACCCAAAATTAAAACAGCGTCTGAATTTTCAATTTGCTTTAACGAAGGTGTAAAAGCGGGACCGCTTCGCAGAATCTTTATGATGTTCTCGATTATGTTTTGTTCATCGGCTCCTATACCGGAATAAAAATTATCTTTACCCACCAGTTTCATTAATGAAAAATTGGATTCAAGAGACGCGCGAGGAGAGCCAATACCTATAATATTTTTATTTTCCTTAAACAGCATAGCGGTTTTTTCGATGACAAATTCACTTCCCGATGGTTCAAGGATATTTTCTTTTCTGATCAATGGCTGCCTTATTCTTTTTTCGCCGTTTACATATTCATAACCGAAGCGGCCTCTGTCGCATATAAAGTAGCCGTTTACCTCGCTGTTATATCGGCTCATTATTCTTCTTAAACCGCCGTATCTTTCCCCGGCAATTATGTTGCATCCCAGGCTGCAGCCGTTGCATATTGAAGGCGCCGATGTCAGATCCCATTTCCTGGTATAATGTTTTTTTAATGTTTTATCCGTAAAAACACCGGTAGGACAAACTTCAACAAGATTTCCCGAAAATTCATTTTCAAGAACTCCGTCTTCTTTTCTTCCGAAATAAACACGGTTCCTTGAGGCGAAAGCATCAAAGTCGTGTCCGCCCGCGTAATCCCTGTAGAACCTTACACATCTGTAGCATTGTATGCACCGGTTCATTTCATGATTTATAAACGGACCCAGATCCTGGTTTCTATATGTCCTTTTATTGAATTCGAATTCCCTGTAATTATGTCCCGTCATAACAGTCATGTCTTGAAGATGGCATTCTCCTCCTTCATCGCAAACCGGACAATCATGGGGATGATTAGTCATCAGCCATTCAATTATATGTTTTCTGAACTCATCCGCTTCGGGAGCTTCCAGTGAGATCCTCAGATTATCCTGCACCGGTTCCATACATGCCATTACAAGTTTCCCTTCCGCATCGTTTTCGTCCTTGTATTTTAACACCGCGCATTGACGGCAGGCGCCTACGGATCCCATTGCCGGATGCCAGCAGAAATAAGGTAAGTTAAGTCCCAAAGACAGGCATGTCTCAAGAACGTTCTTGCCGGTATCAGCATCATAAACTTTTCCATCGATATAAATTTTAGCCAACATTACCTCCAGGGACATTTTTTTTCATAAATATGCCTGTCAAAATCATCTTTAAAATATTTCATCGCGCTCTGTAAAGGTTCAACAGCACCCGGGGCAAGAGCGCAGAAAGTATTTCCGGGCGCCATATTCTTTGAATGAAAATTCAGCCGGTCAATATCCTCCGGTTTACCTGTTCCGTCCTCAATGGATTTTAAGATCTTTTCCACCCACGGCAGTCCCTCACGGCAGGGCGTGCACCATCCGCAAGATTCCTGAGCGAAGAAATGTTCGAGGTTATGAACAAAGCCAACCGGACAAGTTTTATCATCCAGGATAATCATTGTCCCGGTTCCGAGTCTGCTCCCCACTTTTGTCAAAGCGGTAAAACCCATCTGCACGTCGATATCTTTTTCGATTACAAAATCTGTGGAAGCACCGCCGGGAAGCACGCCTTTTAATTTCAGTCCGTCCTTCATACCGCCGGCATATTCTTCAATAATTTCCCTCATAGGAGTACCGAGCGGCAGTTCCCATAAACCAGGTTTCTTAACATTACCGCTTACGCCGAATATCTTTGTGCCTCCTTCGTCGTTTAAACTCAGGTTCTTAAACCATTCGGCGCCGTTGTTTATAATATGCGGAATGGACGACAGGGTTTCAACATTATTTACTATTGTGGGCTTTCCGAAAAGTCCGCTCACCTGCGGATAAGGAGGTTTAGCCCTGGGCGTAGCGCGCTTGCCTTCGAGCGCATTCAAAAGGCCGGTTTCTTCACCGCACATATATCTGCCAACACTGGTATGAAGATGCATTTCAAGACTAAAGCCGGAGCCTAAAATATTTTTACCCAAATAACCGGCATCATAAGCTTCCGATAATGCTTTCAGAAGAATCTTTTCCCCTTCTTTATATGCCCACCTAAGAAATATATATGATTGATCAGCCTGAATAGCGTACGCGGAAACAATCATGCCTTCAAGCAGTTGATGCGGATTCTTTTCAAGCAGCAGTCTGTCTTTAAAAGTGCCGGGTTCCATTTCGTCCGCGTTGCAAATAAGATACTTATGCGGGAAGTCATTTCCCATCGGAACGAAGCTCCACTTCATACCGGTAGAGAAACCGGCGCCGCCCCGCCCTTTCAGATTTGATTTCTTTACTTCATCCTGAATATCCTTCGGCTGCAGTTCTTTTAAAAGCTTTTTTGAGAGATTGGTATCCGCCCAGGCTTTCATATTCTTTCAGCCAGATAGTATCCGTTTCGGGTTTTATATGTTGAGTTAAAGGTTTTTCCATTTGTCAAATTCTTAGTGATCCTTTTAATTATAAATCAGTACACTTCCGTCACTCGTAGCTGTCCAGTATTTGTTTTATTTTTTCCGTAGTTAAATCTCTGTGAAGATCGTTATCGATCATTAAAGCCGGGGCTCTGTCGCATGTGCCGAGACAAGGAATAGTAAGCAAAGTATATTTATCGTCGGATGTAGTTTCACCGAGCTTAATTCCCAGCAGTTCGGAAATTTTTTTTAGTATTGAATCATAACCGGTTACCCAGCAGCTTATACTGTCGCAAATTAAAATTACATGTCTTCCTACCGGTCTTCTAAAAACAAGGTTGTAAAATGTTGCAATGCTGTCTACTTCGTCTGGCGTCATATCAAGCATACCTGATAAATCATTTATACTTTCATCGGACACCCATCTTCTGTATTTCTGAACCACTTTCAGTGCTTCAATACAAGCCGCTCTTTTTTGAGGGTATTCTTTTATATGTTCTTCAATTTCTTTCTGTTCATTTTCAGTAAGCATAAAAAATCCTTTTACCGAAAAATTATCTGTCAATATCCGCTAAAACAAAATCGATGCTGCCGAGAATGGCAAGCAGATCGGCAATGGTAAAACCTCTGCTTATATAAGGAACCATCTGAACGGCAGGAAACGACGGCGTTCTGATGCGAGCCCTGTAAGGCGATGTATTGCCGTCGCTGATTAAATAATATCCGTTGTTCCCTTTAGTTGCCTCTATTCCGAAAAAAGCTTCACCTTCGGGAATAACCGGTCCCCATGTAACGCTTAAAAAATGATGTATAAGTGTTTCTATATCGTGCATGGTTTTATCTTTAATCGGGGGAGTCGCGAGGTGATGATGCGATTTATAAGAACCCGGTGGCATGTTGTTTACACATTGCCGGATAATTCTCATACTTTGTCTTACTTCCTCAATTCGCACCATAGCTCTGTCAAAGCAGTCGCCGTTTTTACCTATGGGTATATCAAATTCAAACTGATCATAACCTGAATAAGGTCTCTTCTTCCGGAAATCCCAATCAAACCCTGTAGCCCGCAGTCCGGGTCCTGTAATTCCCCACTCAATAGCTTCCCCGGTTGTATAACTGCCGATGCCGATGGTCCTTGCTTTTATAATCCGGTTTTTGATTACGAACTTTTCATATTCCTTCATGTGCCTCTTCCATAGACACAAGAGATTCATTAATTAATTTATCCCAGCCTTCGGGAAGATCCTGCGCGACACCTCCGATTCTGAACCAGTTAGGATGCATTCTGTCGCCGGTTATGGCGGAGATAATATCAAAAACTCTTTCCCTGTCGCTGAACATATAAAACACCGGGGATAATTGTCCGATGTCCTGGGCAAAAGTTCCGTACCAAACAAGGTGACTCGATATTCTGAACAGCTCACTTAACATAATCCTTATGACTTTCGCCCTGTCGGGTACTTCAATGCCGGCAAGTTTTTCGACGGCAAGCAGGTAAGCAAGATTATTCATCACGCCGCCGAGATAGTCTACTCTGTCTGTGTAAGGTATGAAAGTATGCCACGACTGGCGTTCCGCCATCTTTTCAGCGCCTCTGTGGTGATAACCTATATCGGGAATCGCGTCAACAATTTCTTCTCCGTCAAGCTGAAGTATTATTCTCAAAACTCCGTGAGTTCCGGGATGCTGGGGACCGAGGTTCAGGAACATAAAATCCGTGTTTTCGCTTTTTCTTTTCAGCCCCCATTCTTCGGGTTTGAATTGCAGAGAGTCTTGTTCTTCTTTTTGTTTGTCCTGCGGCAGAACGAATGGTCCCATTTCGGTTGCTCGTGCCGGATGTTCTTTTCTAAGCGGATGTCCTTCCCAGGTTGAGGGCATTAAAATTCTTTTTAAATTCGAATGACCTTCGAAGTTTATTCCGAACATATCGAATACTTCTCTCTCGTACCAGTCGGCATTATTCCAAAGCTTCGTAACCGACTTAAGAGATGCGTCCTCATCTTTCAGCGCCACTTTAATTCTTATATCTTCATTGCGGTCGAAAGACATTAAATGATAAACAACCGTGAAGTCACTTTGCGGATTAACGTTTTTAAATGCTCTGGTTCGTTCATCGACGGCAGTGAGATCGTAAAGCATTTTAAACGGATTGTCTATTTCATTCTTCAGAAAATTTAAAACATCAGGGGCTTGATTACGGCTTACCCACACGGTAGGAAAACTGTCTCTTGTTTCCTGAAAAGCCAGATTCGATTCACCGAACTTTTCGGTTAGGGTATGAGTAAGTACAGAATTATTTACAGTCATTTCAGTCATATTAATCCGTTTCAAAACTTAATCGCAGCGATGCAGTTATTCGACAACCATTAAAAAGAATTTCAGCTGTGTTTTAGGAAGCAATATTTATATTTCATTTATCGGCCGCAGTTTAGTCATTTTCATTCTCTCTTCTCTTTTCAGTTCTTTAAACGAAGGTTTCTCGGCTTTAACAATTCCCTGAGGGCCGACAACCCAGCTTAACGGGCGCCTCTCTTTCCCCACTGCTTCTCTTAGATGAACTAAACCTTCCATAAATGCATCCGGTCTCGGAGGGCAACCCGGAACATACATATCCACAGGCATAAACTTATCGACTCCCTGAACGACACTGTATATGTCGTACATTCCGCCGGAGTTTGCACAGGAACCCATCGATATCACCCATCGGGGTTCCATCATTTGATCGTATAGTCTTTTTACAATCGGGGCCATTTTGATAAACACCGTACCTGCGATGACCATTAGATCAGCTTCCCTGGGTGTACCTCGAATTACTTCGGCTCCGAACCTTGCAATATCGTATTTACTGGTTAGACTTGTAGCCATTTCCACGTAACAGCACGATAATCCGAAATTAAAAGGCCACATTGAATTTTTCCTGCCCCACGAAAGAAGATCCTGCAACTTAGCCATTACAACAGTTTTCCTGATCGCGTCTTCCATGGCAGTATTGTCTGAATAAGTTTTATCGATATTTTCTGCTTTGCTAAGCGTCCAATTCATTTTTAGTTTTCAGCTTTCTTTGGGAATAATTTATTTTGTGCTCTCAATATTTTTTTGCCGCTCGGTCCGAAATCCAGCGCACCGATTCTCCATTCATATACCAGCACTGCCGCAAGCACTCCGATGAATACCGCGATAGCAATGTATCCGGGCCATCCTAATCTTTTAAACGCAACGGCCCAGGCGACAATTACCGCGGCTTCCAAATCGAAGATTACGAAAAACATGGCGACGAGATAAAAGTGTACGGAAAATCTTAGTCTTGCATTTCCGGTTGTTTCAATACCGGATTCGAAAGGGTCATCTGTTTCAGGCGCCTTGTGGCGCTCGCCTAATAGATAAGAAAGGCCAATCATGCCGCCGACTATAACTACAACCGCGACGATATATAATAACAGCGGCCAGAGGATTACTGAATGCCCAACAGCAGTCGCCAAATTTATTCTCCTCCCTCGTTTTATTCGTTATTTAACAACGCTTAATAAAAGATACCGGAGTTAGTTTCAAGCGTACCATTTTACTGATGAACTTAAAATAAAAATAATTATTTAGGGGTCAAGCAGGTGTGATTCGTAATAAAGACACGATATTTTTTATAATCATTTGTTAATGATTAATTAATTTTCGTTTTTTTGAATTGACTTTTCAATAGTAACAGGCGAAGAAAGCGATCAGATTTTATTTCTTATTAAATTTTGTTCGTGGAATTATTTCTTTTTATGCTCTTAAAAATATTATAGCTGTTCAATAGATTTCTTTGCTTTTTCAGCCATCGAGGTCGAAGGATATTTTTCTATTATTCTTGTCCAGGTTTCTTTTGCGTCTTTCTTTTTTCCTTCATTTGCATATACAACGCCGAGATTGTACATCGCGTCCAGATTGTTTTTGTCTATAGCCAAAATTTTTTTTAAGTATTTTTCGCAATCGGAAAACTTACTCCGGGAAAACTCCATAAATACTATTGCCGACATTATATCTACACGGTCAGGATATTTTCTGAGAATCTTTATATAAAAACTTAAAGCTTTATCCTGCTGATGTGCTTGCGCTAAAAAGTCGGCATATTCCTTTACTTTCGCTGTATCGTTCGGATTTTTCTCAACATCTCTTTCCAGCTCTTTCATATGCTCAAGGACGGAATTCATAACGTTGGCTTTATTTGGTTTCTGCTCAAGAGGATTCTCCAGCCCTTTGTGTATTTGATCCTGAGGCATCGCTTTACCGGCGATATTATCACCGGCCTGAGCGCCGCTGGAAGTCGGCGGAACCGAAGAACTCTCGTATTGAAAAATAAAAATTACGGCGACTAAAATTATTATTCCGATTAAATAAATATATAATGGTTTTATCTGTTTCATAATACGTTGTTGAATTAATAAATTTTTGTTAACGGCTAATAAGAGGACCAAAATTAAAAAATAAAATGTCAAGCTTCAATGTAACGTTAATCTATATCTCATTTTGCAGAGCTATAAACAGTTAATTTTGTCGATAATTATAATGTCGTAAATCTTTAAGTAACCGGCAGATGACAGGCCGGCAATTACGCTGAAAAGAACAATCATACAAATTAAAATCTGAAATTAATTCCGGTTAAGAATCTGCCGTAAGTAGTTGAACCGTCAAAATCGCCTTCATAGTAGAGATTTAAAAACAAAGATTGTATCAATCTTGTCGAAAGCTGGACCGTAATTTGTTTTTGTGTCAATTTGCTCGCTATGTTTCCGAAACTGTAAGTTACATTCGAAAAGCCAGCGGTTATGCTGGTTGAATTAAAGCTGAGATATTTATTAATGCTTAATCCGTATATAGCTCCGTTTTGGAAATTTCCCAGGATTTTGTTTGCGCTTACAGTTAGGGAAATCAATAGCAGCGGTATTTCCGCCTGTGTTATCGAGATATTAAAATTTCTTGACGGCCGCAGATCTCCCTTTTGATAGCTGTATCCGCCGCCCAGATTTATAAACATACCGGTTAGAGGCCTTAAATAAAAACTGAGCCTGAGTCCCTGCCTCATCTCGTTGTCGAACAAACTATCGATTAACGTTCTGAAGGTTTGATAATATACCACGCTTTTTCTCGCATCGTATGATAAATTAACAGAAACCCTTCTTACCGGAGTAAATTGAGCCGACAGATATAAACTTGTAAGGGAAAAATCGCTTGCAGGTTTATTGTTCTTTAGCTTAAAAAGATCTATTTCGCTGGATGCAAACAAATACAAGTCCGATAAAATATTATTGTTGTGCTGCAAATAAAGAAACCTTCTGTCGGTCTTATTGTCATAGGACTGCTGAAATAAGGCAACAGTATTCTGCATCATGCCGGCTCCGGCTGTATCTGTTCTATTCAGATAAGCACCGTATTCAAAATATTTAAAGTTGAACCCCATGGTATAAAAATCGGGTCTTGAACCGATTACACCGCCCAGCGCGAATTTTCCCATCTTCTTTTCGCCCTGAAACCCGTCTATAGGACCGATATTTGCAATACTGTAATTTATATGTCTTCCCGCCCAAAAGTTCATATCGCTTGTTTTATAGCCCAGCGAGAAATCATACACTCTAAGTTTGTTGAAGACATTTGATTTGACGTCATTCCATTCGGAACTCATATAAGCTAAATTCATATTATTCGAAAAATAAAATTGCGAGCCGCTTATCCTTTCCGCACTTAAATTAAATATATAGTTCCATCTTTGAATTCCCGGAACGTTTGCATAATTTGTAAAATTGGAATATGAATTGGCGGTAAAACTGCCGTATAATCTTGAGATTTTTTTTCCTTCTTTAAATTTATCCGGCTTAGTGAAAGTGCTGCTTTCTATTTTTGTAAGATTCGAGTCTTTCTCGGAACCTGCTTTCTTTTCCGCCGCTACCTCGCCGGGCATTATTTCAGACCATGTAAAAACGCCGTCGCCGACTTTAAATTTCATATTATTCAAAATTGGACCGGCACATGACATTGAAGAAATATATTTAATTAAAACACCCGGTAATACTTTCCCGTTTCTTTTTACGAAAGCGGTATCACCCTGTTTAATACCGCTTGTATTTTCAAATTTCAAATAAACATTCTGCGGAGTAACATAACTGACTTTACCCGAAATTTCCTGTCGATGCAGGCTCTGCGCAAAAATACCGCAGCTAAATAAAACCGATATTAATACTATTCTTATCATTCGTTTCCTTAAACATTATAAAAATATTATCCGCCGCGTCCCGTAGGATGACATCCGTAACAGGAGGTCGAGCTATAAACATAATTTTTAACTCCTCTGTGATTTGAATCAGTGCTTGATTGACTATGACAGGTTGCCGTACATGAAAATATTCCGAAATTTGAAATCGTAGTATGGCACTTCGCGCATGATACGTTATGGCTGCCGGATAACGGGAAATAAGTAGTATGATTAAATGTTGAAGGAGTCCATGTGGTCTGAGTATGGCATTGCGTGCAATCTGTCGGATAACCTGCCGATTTGTGAGGAGGATTGTTGGTATTATTATAATCGGTAGTATGACAGCCGTAACATGTAGCAGGCGCCGTATTATAGTTTCCGTTATGACAATTATCGCAGGAAAGAGTTGTGTGCGCTCCGGTTATGACGTAATAGTTACTGTGTATAGTGAATTTAGCATTTGTCCATCCGGGATCGGTTGAATGGCATGTGGAACAATCCGTAGGCAGTGCCAAAGCAGTGTGACTCGGATTTGAAGTAGACTGATAATTTGTCTGATGGCAGCTATAGCAAGCTGTAGCTGTATTCGTATAACCGGATGAATGACACGATGCGCAGGCAACGGTGGTGTGCGCACCTGTAAGCGGAAAACCGGTTGTGTTATGATCAAATGTTGCGCCGCTCCAGCTTGTAGTCGAATGACATTGAGTACAGTCATGCGGAAATCCCTGGGCAACATGATTAGGATCGGTTGCGCCGGTATAATCTTTCGCGTGGCATGAATAACAGTCTGCGGTTAATCCCGAAACAGTTCCTTTATGGCATGAGGAACAATCAAGTGAAACATGCGCCCCGGTAAGTGTAAAACCAGTAGTAGTATGATTAAATGTCGATGCAGTCCACGATGCTGTTGAATGACAATCCTGACAAGTATGAGGCAGACCAGCGGCGGAATGATTTGTCGGCGTTGTCGCGGTTGTATATGTATTTGAATGACAAGAATAGCAATCCGTAGGTGTGTTTGTATAACCCGATGAATGACAAGATGCGCATGATACCGTTGTATGAGCACCGGTCAACGGGAAGCCCGTCGTATTATGATCAAAAGAAGAACCGCTCCAACTTGTTGTAGAATGACACTGAGTACAATCATGGGGAAACCCCTGAGCAGTATGGTTCGGATCAGTTGTACCTGCATAATCTTTTGCATGGCATGAATAACAATCTGCAGTTAAACCTGAGACTGTGCCTTTATGACAAGAAGAGCAGTCTAACGAAACATGCGCGCCGGTAAGAGTAAAGCCAGTGTTCGTATGATTAAATGTAGATGCAGTCCACGAAGTTGTTGTATGACAATCCTGACAAGTATGAGGCAGACCTGCGGCGGAATGATTTGTCGGTGTTGTCGCGGTTGCATATGTATTTGAATGACAAGAATAACAATCTGTCGGTGTGTTTGTATAACCCGATGTATGACATGATGCGCATGATACCGAAGCATGTGCGCCGGTCAGGGGAAATGCCGTAGTATTATGATCGAACTTAGCATCGTTCCAGCTCGATGTAGAATGACATTGAGAACAATCGTGCGGAAAACCCTGAGCAACATGATTAGGATCGGTAGTACTGGCGAAATCTTTACTATGGCAGGAATAACAATCCGTTGTTAAACCCGTTACTGTGCCGATATGACAAGAAGAGCAATCTAGTGAGACATGGGAACCGGTTAATGTAAATCCGGTGGTCGCATGATTAAATGTTGATGCTGCCCACGAAGTTGTTGAATGACAGTCCTGGCAAGTATGCGGCAGACCTGCTGCCGAATGGTTTGTCGGTGTTGTAGCAGTAACATATGTGTTTGAATGACACGAATAACAATCAGTTGGAGTGTTTTTATATCCGGAAGTATGACATGATGCGCATGATACCGAAGCATGTGCTCCGGTCAGGGGAAATGCCGTAGTATTATGATCGAACTTAGCATCGTTCCAGCTCGAGGTAGAATGACATTGAGAACAATCGTGCGGAAAACCCTGAGCAACATGATTAGGATCGGTTGCGGCCGCAAAATCTTTACTGTGACATGAATAGCAATCCGCGGGCGTGTTTACATACCCTCCCGTATGGCAGGATGCGCATGATACTGTTGCATGCGCCCCGGTTAATGCAAACCCTGTTGAAGCATGATTAAACGTAGCGGGCGTAAAACTCATAATATTATGACAGTCGGCGCAAGTGGTAGGAAATTTTGCCTGAACATGATCCGGATTTTTAGCCGTTATGAAATTTTGTTTATGGCAGGAATAACAATCCGGTGTTAAGCCTTTAAAATTGCTTCCCTGTTTATGGCAACTGAAACAGTTCTGTATTTTATGTCCGCCCACAAGCGGGAAAAACGAATGGTCAAAATTCTGAGCGGTCCAATCGAAACTCGTAACGCTGTGGCAGTCTTGACAATTGGTAGAAATATTTGACTGAACATGATTCGGCGAAGTTGTGGAGTAATATTGTTTTGAATGGCAGCTGAAACAAGATGTATTAACCGGAGGGAAATATAAATTTCCGTAACCGGTATGACAAGAAGAGCAATCGGCCGTCAGATGTGCGCCGACCAAAGGGAACCTGCCGTTCTGATGCAGCTGTTTAATATTCGAAACTACCCATGATGTTGGCGTATGACATCTCTCGCAGTCAGGCCCCAACGAATGCTGATGCACATCCTGATGACATGAAACGCATTGACTTTTTACGTCCGAGAATATTAAACTTTTATGGCAGGAACTGCAGTTAACCGAAATATGCTGCCCAGTCAATTTGAAAGGCGTTTCGGTATTGTGATCGAACTTTATGTTGCTTGGAATATGAGTCCAATTTGTTGCTTCATGACAATTCGAACAGTCAATGTTTAATTTATTGCCGTGAGGCGATTGCGAATAAATAGACGGGACTGCAATCAATAAAAATATCAAGCATGACAAGATGCGCATTTGAAATTTTCCAATTTATAATTAATAAATACGTTCCCATTTGCTTTTTTTACCTTATGACAACCCGAACAAGAAACTTTTTCATGAGCTCCCTTTAAGGGAAATGATGTCATCTCATGATCAAATTTAACCGGTTTCCAGTTATCGAAACCGTGGCAATTTTCGCAAACCGATTTACTGCTGCTTGCGTCGTTTTTAAACTGGCCGAAATGAATATCCCGGTGGCAGACAGAACATTCCGGTTTCAGTGACGCGAACTTATATACAATTTTATTTGTATTATTTTTTTCGGCATGGCATTCTTCACATGAAGTTCCGGAATGTTTTCCCGATAGTTTGAAGCCGGTAAGATCGTGATTAAAAGAAATTTTATTCCAGTTTTCAGGCGAATGACATGATGCGCAATTCATTTCGGGCATAAATTTTTGACTAATTTCGGTACCGTGAATATTTTGATGACAGTCAATACACCTGGTACCAATATTTTTAAAATGCCAATCTTTCTTCTTCTTTCCTTCTTTCAAATGGCAAGACTGGCACGGAACCGCCATATGTGCACCGGTTATATGAAACTCCGTTTTATTATGATCTTCCAATGTAAAAAGCGGAATATCGAATCCCTGCACTGAATGGCATTTTTTGCAGTCGATCAAAGACTTATTGACCGTAAATTCTCCGAAATGTGCATCTTTATGACAATCGGTACACTCAGCGAACTTCGGTTTTGAAAGCGTGTTCTTGCCGTGACAATCTGCGCAGGCAACTTTAATATGAGCACCGAGTAACGGAAATTTTGTTTTATCGTGATTAAAAGAATTCTTGTTCAGTTCTTTGAAATGAATTATTATTATGACAGTTTTCGCAATTACTGCCGAATTTGCCGTTATGCACATCTTTATGGCATGAAGTACATTCCTTGAACTGCAGTCCGGTAAATTTTTGAAAAGGCTTTCCGTTCAATGTCTCTTTTATATGGCACTTTGCACAAGCGGTTGTTAAATGCGCTCCTTCAAGTTTAAATGCCGTAGTATCATGATTAAAGAAAACTGCAGGTTTAAATTTGACGCTGTTGTGGCAGGATCCGCAGTTTGTTCCCAGAGTACCCTGGTGAATATCTTTATGGCATGAGATACAATTTGAATTCAATCCGAGGTAGGTATCTTTCCTTTTATTAAACGGAGTACCTGAATTAAATTTCGATTGATGGCATTGATTGCATTTAATCTGAGTGTGCTTACCCTTTAGTATAAATCCTGCTTTACTGTGATCAAATTTATCGGGGAAAAAATTTATAATTCTGAAGTCTCTGCCGTTATGCTCGCTATGACATTTCCAGCAGTCTTTATTTTTTACTTCCGTAGATGAATGATAACCTTGGTTTGTCGACTGAAGCATTTTTATTTCAAGGTGACAATTAAGGCAGTTGTCATTACTCAGCTGTTTCCCGAGTACATGACATTTGGTACAGTTGCTTAATCCTTCAAATTTTGCGTGAGCCTGCGTTAAATCGCCCGGAGAAATCTGGGCGTAACAATAAACTGGGGCGAGAATAATTAATACTGTAAATACAATTATATATTTTTTTCCCGGCGGAATAATTTTCTCCGAGTTAGTAAGGAATTTTATAAAAATTATTATTACTTAGCTAGCAACTATTACCAATTATTATCGAAATATTATCTGCTATGTTTAAGAATTGCTTCACCGAATTTTTTAGTTATTTTTATGCCTATTTTTTCAAGAAATGCGGTCGGCAGTTCTCCTCCGGCAAAAATGTAAACAAGATCATTCTTTAATTTAATAGGAGCATTTTGTCCTTTAACCGTAAGAATTACTTCGTTATCGAGAATTTCTGTCGGATTTGAATTAAAAATAACTTTAATTTCATTAGTACTTCCGGCAAGATTGATTTTTTCCAGATTTTTTGGTTTCAATCTTGAGAATGTATCACCCCGGTAAGAGAGAGTAACTTTGTTTTGCTCACTCAACAGCAGCGCAGATTCGATTGCTGAATCCCCGCCGCCAACCACCAGAATACTACTATTCTGAATTAATTCAGGCTCAAGCAGACGATAATAAACCTTTTCCTTTTCCTCACCCGGTATCCCCAATTTTCGCGGTGTTCCTCTCCTTCCCACCGCTAATACTACATTATGAGCTGAATATTCCCCTTTTTCAGTCTTTATTAAAAATTTCCCGTCCTCCTTTCTAACTTCATTTACTTTTTCCTGTTCATTTATTTTAATTTTGTTTTTTGATAGAATGTTATTCCACAGATCAAGCAACTCCGTTTTTGAAGTCTGCGAAAGTTTTATATTGCCGTATAACGGGAGCTGCATCGGCGATGTCATAACAATTTTAGCACGCGGAAAATTAAAAACTGTTCCGCCCAGACTGTCCTGTTCAAGCGTTAAATATTTCAGTTTACTTTTTGCAGCGGTCAAAGTGGCTGAGATACCTGCAGGACCGGCACCTATAATTACAACATCATAATCTGTTTTTGAATTTTTATTAATTTTTCTTGAAAGAAATTCGACGGCCTGGCTTCCCTGTTCTACGGCATTTTTTATTAATCCCATGCCTCCAAGTTCACCGGCTACATACACTCCGGGAATATTAGTTTCGAATTCGGTGCTCACATGCGGAAGTTCAACACCTCTTTTTTCCGTACCAATACATAAAGTGATGGCATGCATCGGACACGCATGAAAACATGCACCGTGCCCTACACATCTAGACGCATTAATTACTTTGGCATGCCCGTCGGCCATACCCAGAATATCTTTTTCCGGACAAGCAGTAATACATGCACCGCTGCCTATACATGTATTCAGGTCAACAACGGGATGAAGAGAAACCGGTTCATGAAAACCGAACTCAACTGCTTTCTCTATTTTTTCCTTTGTTTTTGCAGACTTCTTTTTATTATTCAGTAGATATAAGTAAATAATCAGAACGATTATTACAAATGAGATTAGATAGCCTAAAAAACTCTCGTATATTGATTCCATTGAGTACCGCTAAGATCCTGGATATTAATTTGTTATCACCCGGAAAAAGTCCTATGACTATTTATACGAAATGATTTATATGAACACGTTGATTGAAATAAATAATTACTTCGATTAAATTAATACTAAAAACAAATATTGTAAGCCTGAGCTAAATTGAAGACTGATTCCCGATTAAGATTACCGTTCGAGTCCGCACACGGCGACAAACTGAAGCGTTATAAAAGTTTCGATGATAAGTTCTAATTACATAAGTAAATTATCCAATTCACACAACTGTTTCAAATAATTAAATTTTTAGAACAATAAATATTTACCGATCACACAATAATAGTATCAGATTTTTATAGCAAGTCCGTTTTTTTTACACGAAAATTATTTGCTCTATTTTTAGAATATCCACCTGTAACCGAAAATGATGGTTACGGCAATATGGACAAACATTATAATGAACATTATTATGGCAAAGGGTAAGTGTACTACGTGCCAATATCTGAAAATTTTCTGCATTGTCTGCAGCAGTCCGATTCTGCGGGACAATACTAATTTTGATTTTGCGGTTTTTATGATCTCTTTTATTTCCGAATTGCTTCTTTTGTTTATATGCAGCTCATGTTTAAGTTTTTTTAGTAATATTTTTATCTGAAAGTAATTCGAGAATAGTATGGACATACTTTTAAGGGGCGTTGTTCTTGCATAACGGTCGAATCTTGAATGCTCATCCAGCATAGTAAGAACATCCGGATTTACGTTAAACTCGGTATTTAACCTAGTGTTTAATTTTTCGGTCATCTGCTGCAGTTCCTTGTAACCAATCACCTGTCCCTGAATTGTTCTGGGTATCTGTACATAAAGGAATCGCCCTATTACTCCGCTTAGAACCACTGCAGTCATACTCCAGAAACTTACTGCGACTATTCCCCCGAATTTAAAAGCCGTATGGAAAAGGACAAGTATCGGTCCGAGAGTACATAAGAAAATATGCAGTTCAAGCCAGTTCTTTAAGTAGCCGTAGCGATGAAACGACCTGATTCTTTTTCGTAACATGTAAATGCTTACACCGACAATCATCATCAGACTGCCCAGTATTCCGGCTCCATGACCAACAAAACCGCTGGGTTTCAGCATATTATTCTGAGGAAGAAAAAACCTCTGATCAAGCGGCGCGGCATAATAATGATACCCGTTATATACAAACAGGAAAGTCACCAAAATACTTATTATGAAAAAAGAAGCTACGTAAATTTTGTGGAAGGTTTTATTCATTTATTCAAAATCATTAATATTTGAGTTATTTTGATTTTCGAAAATAAATAAAATGAGTTTAGTCATAAGCGGTCTATTTGACCGCTTATGCGATTAAAAATTAATTTTCGGTTAATTCGTACAAGGTGGTATACTTAGTAGAATTTTCAACGGTTAGGTCACTTAGTTTGTTGATAAGAATATTAATTCTTTCATCCTGATTGTCGTCAAAAGCTTCATAAGCATCTTCCGAAGCAAATGTATAAATTTCCTGATAGTGATTACCTTTTCCCTTTACTTCGTATACCGAATAACTCTCCAAACCGTCTGCTTTCAGAAGAATCTTAAGTTCCTTTACAACACCCAGGTACTCATCTTTTTTATCGGATTTTAATTCGTATTGTATATTGAATATAACTTTAGCCATTTGATCTCCGGATAATTAAATAAACTGTTTTAATGAAAATTCACCGGTAAAAGTAATTTTTGCCGGACCTGTTAAAGACAGATTTTTGATAACGTTCTCTTCCGCTGAAAAATCAGCAATCAGCTCATCCCCGCCCCAAGTAGCAAGCGTAACGGGAGGAGTTTGTTTATAAATAAAATAACTTATTAACGCTGCGGCAGCCGAGCCGGTTCCGCACGCGAGAGTTTCATCTTCTACCCCGCGTTCGTAAGTCCTGATGTAAACTTTTCCTTCGGCAATATTAATGAAATTAACATTTGTTCCGCCGGGTGCAAATTCGGAAAGGTATCTTATTTCCCTTCCGATTTTGAAAACCGGAACTTCACTTATTGAATTATATGAAGAATTTTTATCTTCAGAATTTTTCAGGATATCCTTTATGTGAATTACTATATGCGGGGAACCGGTATCTACAAATGAAGCATTTAATATTTGTCCGGCGCACTTTATTTTTAACTCCAACTTTAGCTTTTGCGGATCGTTGAAATAAAATTTTATTTTCCCGTCATTAAGTACTTCGCCCGAATATAAAACATTATTAGAAATAAACTTAGTATCTCTTTTTTCGATTCTTTTTGTCAAATCGGCAAATTTAATGGCACACCTGGCGCCGTTGCCGCATAAACTGCCGGTAGAACCGTCGGCATTAAAATATTCCATATTGAAATCAACATCTCCGGAATCGGCTATTGTAATTAAACCGTCTGCTCCTATTCCGTTGCGTCGATCGCATACTTTTTTAACAAAAACTTTGCTCGGAATAAACGCGGGATTGATATTTTTATCTATTACGACAAAATCGTTGCCCGCACCGCTCATTTTAACAAAAGAAATTTTTTCCATTTCATATGCAATTTAGGTTAATAAGCAGTTCTTTTCAATAAAAATATTCTTAAAAATAGAAATAAAAAACTATTGTTAATAACTTAACATACAGTATTTTTCCAAACCCGCTTTTATAAATTATATTTTGCCTTTATTTGACGGTAAAACAAGCGAATTCAAAATTATAAATATCCTGCGAATTTTTTCGATAATAAATCATTGAAAATAAACTTATACAGTATTAATGCTAAACGATCAAGAAAAAATAAAATGGTTCGATTTGGCCGTAAAATTCCAGATTGACGGACTGGTTTTCCTTACCATGAAGTCCAGAAAAAACGGAAAATGCTCATGGGCTATCGAAGAGATGAAAACCAATAAGGTGTTAAATTCCAATATGGAATGGGAAGAAGAAGCTCCTCTTGCCAAAAGGGATGAGGCATTTTTAATAAGAACCAGATTCGATTTTGATACTGCCGTTTCAATGTATGAACAGTATAAAATGTTTACACAGGAACCAGAACCGCAGGGCACCAAGTAATAAAATTTTCCGGATTAAGAATTTTCCAGATTTTATCTTAAGCAAAAAGTATTAGTGAAAATTTCAACTCCTCTTCCATCTCTTCAAACATTATTATAAATTAACCCGAAGATTTAATTTAATATGCGTTTTTACCGCTTCATTTTCAGGTAAATATTCATAATTGTAATTACAAAAACGTAAATTTGAAAGCAAAAGGGCTCGAATTGTCATAGCAGCGAAAGAGGGGAAAAAATAAGGAATTCCGAAACTGCAGAATTTAGCCTAATAATGAATCTTATCAACCATATCCTCTGTTTTAAATTATTCCGTCTTTTTTCATATCTTTTACCATATATTTATTCCAACCGGCATATTTTTATAACTATAAAAATATGTGTCAATTTTCCGGTGGATATTTTATAAGGAGGCTGATTATTTTCGGTTATTCTTTTTAAGGAGTAAGTAATGAAAAATCTTCCGGATTTCAAAACAATGTACAACGCCTTTATGAAAAGAGACGTCAGCTTTGAAGGCATCTTTTATGTCGGCGTTAAAACAACTGGAGTTTTCTGCAGACCTTCATGCCCCGCAAGGAAGCCCGAAATATCCAATATCGAATTTTTCGCATCTGCCAAAGATGCTGTTCTGGCAGGCTTCAGACCGTGTAAAAGATGCACACCGATGCAGCCGTTCGGTAAAGCGCCCGATTGGCTGAGCAGACTATTTCAAGAAATTAATTCCGGCCAACTGTCCAGATGGAAAGATTCGGATTTAGCGGCTAAAAACTTTAATCCTTATAGGGTAAGAAGATGGTTTAAAAAAAATCATAATATTACTTTCCATGCTTATATGAGATCGCTAAGAATAGGAAAAGCAATCAATGATCTGAAGCAGAAGAAAAATCTGACCCAAACAGCTTTCGAGAACGGCTACGAATCCTTAAGCGGATTCCGGGATGCGGTAAAAAAGATTACAGGTTCAAGTGCAGGAAAATCCGGGATATGTCCGGTAGTCAATTTAGAAAGGATACTTACTCCGCTGGGACCGATGATAGCCGGTTCAACGGATCATGGTCTTTGTCTGCTGGAATTCATGGACCGTAAAATGCTCAATACACAGTTAAAAATCCTGAATAAAAGATTGAACTGCAATTTCATTTACGGATCGAATAAAATTCACAAGCAATTAAAAATTGAACTTAGCGAGTACTTTGACGGAAAGCTACAAAAATTTTCAATTCCGCTGCTTATGACCGGCACCGAATTTCAGGAAACGGTATGGAAAAATTTATTAAAAATAATGTCAGGTAAAACAATCTCATATGAAGAGCTGGCAATAAGGGCTGGTAATCCGGCGGCTGCAAGAGCGGTAGCAAAAGCTAACGGCGATAACAAAATAGCGATAATTATTCCGTGTCATCGAGTAATAGGAAAAAACGGTAATCTTACGGGATACGGCGGCGGACTTTGGCGGAAAAGATATTTATTGGAGCTGGAGAATGCTTAACCAAGGATTTTAACACTATAATTCATACAACGTCATAAAATTACCCAATTCAGGGGATATTTTTTTTAATATACTTTTCTCTAATTATACCATCAAAATTTAAAATATTTTAAACATATATAAATGTAAATAAAGCATTTAATTTATTGAAAGGAATATTTAATGCGTCTTAAAAATTTATGGTTTTTATTTTTGACCGTCGCTTTTCTTGCTGCAGGTTGTTCAAAAAAATCTAATAATCCGGTAAGTCCGGATAACTCTCCCGAAGGCGTGCTTTCAAATTCCGGAAGCATGGTTATAAACGGCGGGGGATTTTCCGATAAAACAGTTAGTTTAGCAAACGGATTATCGGCTTTTACCAGCTCAAACAGCGCTACCGTATGTGTATTATACGGAAAAGCCGATAGTGACTCAATGGCGATAATCATAGCTTTTCCCGGAAAAGCTCCGGGTTCTTTTGACTGGCAGAACTATCAGGACAACGCCTCCGGTTCCTATTATAACGGTTGTTCAATTACAACGTACGGTTCGAATGTTAATATGTTTACGGCAACAAACGGAAGTACGGTTGTGAAAGTTTTCGGGGAAGTAAATAAAACTATAGAGGGTACTTTCAGCGGCACGATGCAGAGTATGGACGGCAGTCAGTCCTTGACGGTAAGCGGTTCTTTCAAATGTTTAAGAGTACCTGACGAACAATAGTATGGCGGATTGCCCGCTTTTAACGGCGGGCTTTAATCCGCGCAAAAAATTATTTTAATCCGACTCTTATATGATTGGAATAAATCCACGCTTTCCCTTCGGTAAAAACTTCAACTCTATATGCGCCCGGTCTGTCTATGATAAATTCGCATTCGTTATTCTCAACGGTATCGATGATCCTGCCGTTTCTTATCAGTTTAATTTCTCCCTTTTCGGCCGGCAGCAGAATACGGAATTTGATTTTATCGAAATCGTTTATCGTCTCTCCCATATTGTAAATAATGCCTTTTGATTCTGCAAAAAACCGGAAGCCTTTGGAATCGCGGTGATAATCATTCGCAATAAACGAAGAGCCTTTAGCCAGAGTTTGATAAATTATCTTCTTAGCCTCGGCAAGTTTCTCCGGTCCTTCTCCTTTTTTAATTTCTGCTTTAACCAGCAAATGAGTTCTTATTGATTTAAATAAAACTTTATAAGGAAATATTTCCACCTCAAAAAAACCGAGTAGATTATATTTATGGGCATGAGCGTCCACTCCGCCCAGAGCTGCGACAGGTCTTTCTTTGTTCAATTTATCCCATACGGCCAGGGTCTCGGCAGGCGGCCGGTCTATTGACCTCAGCGGATGCATAAAGTTCTGATATTTGTTCTGCTCCGTAAGGTTTTCCATCCACTCCGACATATGATTCCAGATTTCAATCCCGTTGAAATCTCCAGCATCCCAGTCTATCCAAGGATAAGGAGGATGTTCTTTCATATGAGTTCTCTTTTCATGCGGATGAGCAAGGAAACCGATTCCGCCGGCATCTTTAACTTTTTTAACGTATTCTTTAGCCGTGATCCTTGTAGAAAAAACCTCGTCTATGCCGAAAGCAAGATAATGGTTTTTATTTTCCTTATCGTTAATTTCACAGCCTACCAGCAGAAGAGTGTTTCCGTACCATCCTTCGTATCCTTCTTTTAAAGCTCTTAAAGTGTTGTGATCGGTAAGAATCATAAAATCCAATCCTATCTCATCGGCAAACCGGGCGATATCCGGAACTTCGCCTGACCCGTCAGAGAAAACGGAATGTATATGTATTGCGCCTACATATTCAAACATTATAGTGCTTTTATTTTTGCAAAAATAAAGATAGAAATAATTATTTAATTAGAAAAGATATGTAAAATTGTACTAGTATGCATTTGGCCAAACATTAAATTTAAAATGTCCGGTTATATTAACCCTGCTGAATAGAGAGATTAAAAAGACTTTATAAATTTGAATATGCGCGGCCGGTTGATAAAAGGTAATAAATATTTATGTGAAACAAATTAGTCGTAAATACAAAAATGCCCTGTTTCTCTTGAGAAGGACGAAGTAACAGGGCAAATAAAATTTAACTTACACCGGGAAATGACATTAATATTTGTCTTAAATATTGAGTTAAACTTAAATATGTTTTACCGATTCTTTTGCCATTTTACCCATAGGACTGTTAGGATAATCATCAGCTAACTTTGTCCATATTTTTTTAGCTTTTTCCTTATTGCCGCTGCTGTAGGCTATAGCACCGAGATTATAATATGCACGAAGATTATTTTTATCGTATGAGAGAACCCGCTTCAGCAGTTTTTCCGCTTCATCGAATTTTTTTTCGGTATAGTTAATATAAGCAACGGAGAAAATTATATCGGTACGGTTGGGATTAACTTTTAATATACGGTTATAATATTCAAGTGCTTCGCCGGGTTCGTGCGCAGCTGCTAAAAAATCGGCGTATTGTTTTAATTTTACAGTATCATTCGGACTCGCTTCAACAGCTTTTTTCAGCATATCCAGATGTTTCATTACCGTACTATCCACGTTTGACTTATTCGGCGACTGATTGTTCGGATTTTGCAGTCCCCTATGAACGGCATCATTAGGTATTTGTTTATTGGCAATTTCACTCTGCGTCGGTAAATTAGTTGTGCCGCTGCCTTGAGAGACATAGAAAAAAACGGCACCGGCTAGAACAATTCCGAATAAATAAATATATAAAGGCTTTATTTTCATTTTAACCTCCGGGTCCCAAAATAAAGTAACTGAATTCAATAATATTTGATAATTAACAGCAGTTTTTATACCAGGTTATTTTTGAGTAAATAAGATACTTTTTAATTGTTTTTTATTTATTATAAAACCATATTTTGATAACCATTACTGATTTTCGAAACTCCTGCTATCCTTTTCTCATATCTAAGAATGGATGCTACATTATTCAGTACGGTTCCGCAAAAATAAGGTTATTATGTATCATCAAAAATAACAAGCATAAATTATTATCTTGAAGGCACATTCTTTCCGCGGATAAAAAATTTTGATATTCATCACTAAGTTCCGTTCAATAATATTATCACAAATATACACAACAGCGTTTTATACATTATGAAATTAACGATCGAAAACCGTGAACGAATGAAATAAAATGCTGCGAATAAAAATCTTTTTAATTTTTTACGTCAGGAATCGGATAAATGATTTTAAAGACTGCGCAATATATTTGGTTTTATTTATCGGTTGCGGTATTAATAGCATTTGTCTTTATTAACTGCCCTTTGTAATCTCCGCAATTATAATAAGTCTGATAATTGTACCTCTGATTTCCCCGCATGCACCCCGGAGAGCCGCAATAAGACTGGTTAAAAAGGAAGAAAAGTAAAAAGTTATTGCATATTATGAGGCAGATCATGCTTTAATGGCGTAACTGATTCAGGTACATACCATCTTCGGAAAAAGCCATCATTCCGCGCGTAAGGTAATCGGGAGTTACGGAACAAATTCTCCAATTAGATCGACATAACCTAAAGAGACAATATTTATTAAACAGAATATCAATGGTTTTGGGCGGAAGATCGGCTGAAGAAATAGTGTCCGGCGATTTAAAGCAAGTAATTAAAATAGCAAAGTATATACTCTGTCATTGAGACAAAAGCGAAAGAACAGAGTCATAATGTTTAAACATGGTGAAGAACATTTGTTTTTAGGAAGAGAGTTGACCGAGAATCGATATTTCAGCGAGTATACCGCAGAAATTATAGACGAAGAAATTCATGATATTATTTCAGGAATGGGAAAAAAACTTTGACGCTGTTAGATGAAAACAGAAATAAACCGGATACGCCGGAAGAGGGACTTCTTGCAAACGAAACTCTTGAAAAATCCCAAATCTGCCGGATACATGGGAAAGTTGATTCCGGAAAGATTACCGGAAAACAATTAGGCAAATATCAAATTCAAGATCAGTTAAATTGAAATTGACTGTTAAATTCGATATCAATATTTAAAAAAGTACAAAATAAAGAGAGGAATATTATGAAAGTACCTTTGGAAATAACTTTTAGAAATATATCAAATAATATTACAATAGAATCACTAATCAGAAGCAAAATTCAAAAGCTGGAAAAAATTAATGACAATATAATAAGTTGTCATACCGTAGTAGAAATGCCGCAGAAGGATATTAAAGGCGGGAATCTATTCAGAGTAAGGATAAGTCTGCGCATCCCGCGAAGCCCCGAGATCGTAGTGACCAGAGAACCGGGCAAAGGTAAGAATCATGAAAAACTTGATACAGCTATACGGGATTCGTTCGAGAGAATGTACAGACAGTTAAAATCGGCAACCGAACTTAAGAGAAAAAATGTAAAGGTTCATTCGTTACATAGGAACTTTGATTCGGGCAGAGAAATCGATGGAAGGATGAAATTATAAAAAGGAATGAAGATAAAAATATCATAAAAAAAAAAATTCGAGAGAATTATCATGTCGCTGGAAATAATACCGAAAGACAGATGGGTTAACTTTCTGGAATCCTTTACAAGTATTCACGGTACTAGTATGTTTAATATAGAAAAGTTAAAAATGAGAAATAAAAATGTTCTTATTGCAAAAGATCTGCAATTGCGATCAATTAATATAAAAAGAAACGTTCTTGATATCACTACCTTAACATTAGGAAACAAACCGGGAATTGAATTATCCCATCTTGTGAAAGAGGTTAAGAACATTACTCTGGAAAAGGACAATAACGGAAAAGATAAAGCTTTATATTTTAATTCAGCCGGCGACAATATCGTAGTTCTGCTGCTGAATTAATCTTTTGATATATTTTCCCTGTGCTCCCGAGTTTTCGAAAGTACAACGTCATTTAATAATTTTTCTCTAGAAAATAATATGCCTGATTGTAAGGAAAGTTAATAAAAAAAATAAGAAAAAAATTTTGTTAATTGCATTAACCATAAATAAATTTCGTAGCAAGACACCGTTCCGCTGCAATTTTGGATTTCACTCTTTTACTGCAGACAATATAATTTTAGAAATAGAGTAACTATTGCACTTTCCGGATTTAAAATAAAATTATGTGATTTTTTTTTAGATTACGTTAAAAATTCCTAATTTTTACCAACTAAATTACGGGAAGACGAGTTTGCATGGGAAATAAAAAATTAAAATGGGGTATATTAGGAACTGGTATAATCGCAAAACTCTTTGCCGCGGGCTTAAAAGATGTAGACAACATCGAATTATATGCCGTCGGATCAAGAAAAACGGAAACAGCAGAAATTTTTGCCGAAGAATTTAACGTCTCCCGTGCTTATTGCAGTTACGAAGAAGTTGTTAATGATCCTGAAGTTGATGTTATATATGTAGCCACACCACATAATCTCCATTTTGAAAATACTATTATGGCCCTTGATAACGGGAAACATGTTCTTTGCGAAAAACCGTTCGGAATAAACGGCAAGGAAGTCAGATTGATGATAGCCAAAGCCGAAGAAAAGAATTTATTTTTAATGGAAGCAATGTGGTCTCGTTTTCTGCCAAATATATTAAAGGCTAAAGAGATTATCGACTCAGGAAAAATAGGCAAAATAAAATTAATTACTTCCTATTTCGGCCTGAGATCAGAACATACCTCGGAACAAAGACATTTCAACAAAGTTCTCGGCGGCGGTTCGCTTCTTGATATAGGCATATATCCGGTTTTTCTTTCACTATTCGTTTTGGGAAAGCCAAAATCATTCATTGCGACTGCAGGTATAGGTCCCACGGGTGTGGACAGTACATTGAGTATGACATTCAAATACGACAACGACGTACTTTCAATTTTATTCTCTACATTGATTGCCGACCCAGATACCGTTTCGGAAATTCACGGAGAAAAGGGAAAAATTATTTTCGATAAATGGTGGTTTACTCCTGTAAAATTTAAAGTTGTCGATTCATCGGGTAATGAAACAGAATTTCCATCCGAACATAAAGGTAACGGATATAATTATGAAGCCGAAGAGGCGGTAAAATGCATCAGAGAAGGAAAAATTCAAAGCAGTTTGATGAGCTGGACTGAAAGTTTGCAGCTTATCGATATGCTGGACGCGATTAGAAAAGAGTGCGGAATTTTTTATCCTAATCACGATTGAGGTTAAACATGAAAAAATTATCGGTTCTTTTTATATTTTGTTTAACATGCACGATCAGCACTTTTACACTTTCACAGCCCAAAGTAATAAAGGTATGGCCGGACAAAATCCCCGATTCAATTGTAGATAATAATTATAAAGAACAGGATCTGTCGGATACAAGCGGAGTTTACAGAATAAGAAAAGTAAAAGATCCGACTCTTACGGCTTATACGCCTTCTAAAGGAAACGGAGCGGCCGTGATAATTTGTCCGGGTGGCGGGTATGAGCATCTCGCATATGCAAAGGAAGGAGTAGCAGTTGCAAAATGGTTTAATTCAATCGGCGTAACGGCGTTCATATTAAAGTACAGACTGCCAAGTGACTCGATAATGAAAAATAAATCTATCGGGCCTTTGCAGGATGCTCAGGAATCAATGAGAATAGTAAGACGGAACGCTGAAAAATGGAATATTAATCCCGGAAAAATTGGAGTAATCGGTTTTTCCGCAGGAGGTAATTTAGCAGCCTCATTATGCACCCATTATAACGATAAAATATACGATAGTGATTCCACAAGTGCGAAACCCGATTTTTCAATTCTATTATATCCTGTAGTTTCAATGCAACCGGGAATAACTCACGCCGGTTCAAGGAATAATCTTTTGGGAACCAATCCGTCTGAAAAGGAAGTAAAATATTTTTCAGGTGAATTAAATGTCGGCCCGGATACTCCGCCTGCGTTTCTGGCACTAGCAGAAAACGACATGACGGTACCGCTTCAGAATAGCATCAGTTACTTCCTTGCTTTAAAAAATTTCGGTATACCTGCAGAGCTTCATATTTTTCAAACAGGCGGCCATGGTTTCGGACTAGGTAAAAAAGGTGAAACCGAATCTTACTGGCCTGCTATCTGCGAAAATTGGTTAAAAGCCATAGACATACTATGATATTTATGGTATATTCTTTCTAACATTCTAAAACCGATACTATAATGGATCATATTCCAAAAGTCATACTCATAATAGAAACTTCGCGATCGTTCGGGCGGCAAATTTTGCTCGGGATATCAAAATATTCCCGGCTCAACGGCCCATGGGCTTTTTACAGGGAAGCAAGGGACCTGCAGACTGCACTGCCGCATCTTAAAAACTGGCAGGCCGACGGCATCATCATGCGCAATTCCAAAACTTACAAACAATTACTTTCCTTAAAAGTGCCTACTATTTTAGTGCTGCATGATATAGAAGAAAATTTCAAACTTCCGGTAATATCGACCGATAGCGCTTTTATAAGCAAAATGGCCGCAGAACACTTGCTGAACAAGGGATTTAAAATTTTGCATTCTGCGGGTTTAACAACATGTCCTGGTCATTGCAGAGACAAGAAAATTTTATCCAATATCTTGAAAAGGAAGGATTCAAAACAAGCGTTTTTAAACAATCGAATTCAGCATTTCAAAAGAAATGGGAACAAGAACAAATTCATATGGCTAAGTGGTTAAAAAATCTTCCAAAGCCGGTCGGAATTATGGCATGCAACGATGACAGGGGCCAGCATGTACTTGATGCATGCAAAATTGCAGAACTGCGTGTGCCCGAAGATGTAGCTGTTATCGGGGTTGATAACGATGATTTAATTTGCGATTTATGTGATCCTCCATTAACCAGCATAGCATTGAATGCCGAGAAAGCCGGGTATGAAGCAGCCGAATTATTAGATAAATTAATGTGCGGTGAAAAAACGGATAAACATATTATACCGGTAAAACCCACTCATATTATCAGCAGAAGTTCTACCGATCTTTTAGCAACCGAAGATAAAGAAATAATCAAAGCAATAAGATACATAAGACAAAACTTCAGAAAGAATATTCAGGTCAGCGATGTTGTTAATTCAACGATATTATCAAGAAGAAACTTAGAACTGCGATTTAAAAAAAGTATTAACAGATCAATTAATTCCGAGATACGCAGAATAAGAGTAGAACAAATATGCCGTTTATTAATAGAAACGGAAATGAGTATTTCTGAAATAGCATACGGACTAGGTTTCAGCAGTGTAGAACATATATCTAGGTATTTTAAAAGCGAAATAGGTACAAATCTGCGGGACTATCGGAGAAATGCTTGCACAAGGAAATTAAGTCCCGGCAGGTCAGATTATCTTTTAGAAAATAAAAGATAATTTCAGATAAATTTTAATTAAAAAAACATCAACTTCTTTCAAAATATTGCAGTTATTACTGCTGACTTCAAATATCGACGCATCAGATTCATTTTACGCAAATTGGTTATTTTTAATCGTAAATTGGCTACGGATATAAATAATATTCTGCTATTTTCATTTGAATGATTATTTTTAATAATTATACACATAATAAAAAAACGTCTATAATAAAAATATCATTGAATGTTTATTCAATTCTAATTTTAACTGCATAATGGAGTATTGAGACCTGCCGATACTTATGCGGCAACAAAGTAAACAGAAAAAAATAATTCAATTAAATATTTCCACTAAAATTCGAGGAAGGAACTATGACGTCAACCTTACAACCCCTGGATTGGATAATTATTGCCGGATATTTTGCTATTATACTCGGACTTGCATGGTGGGTAATCAAGCAGAGGCAAGATACTTCGACCGATTATTTTTTAGCAGGCCGCCATCTTGGATGGCTTATAGTCGGCGCTTCAATATTTGCATCTAATATCGGTTCCGAACACCTGGTAGGGCTAGCAGGTTCGGGTGCAACCGACGGAGTAGCCATGGCGCACTACGAGCTGCATGCATGGTGCTTATTGATTCTCGGATGGGTGATGGTGCCTTTTTATATGCGATCTAAAGTTTTTACAATGCCTGAATTTCTTGAAAAAAGATTTTCCCCCGCCTCAAGAACACTGCTTTCATTAATTTCATTGGTTGCTTATATACTTACAAAAATTGCAGTAGGCATCTTTGCAGGCGGCGTTGTATTCAGCGTGCTTCTGCCCGAACTTCATTTTATGGGATTGAACAGTTTCTGGGTCGGTTCTATTCTGGTTATCGTTCTTACCGGTTTATATACAATTTTAGGAGGAATGAGAGCTGTTGCATATACCGAAGCTCTGCAGACACTCATATTAATTATCGGCTCTATTCTTGTTACTATTTTCGGACTGCATGCTCTCGGCGGCTTTGATGTTCTGCGTCAGACCGTCGGACCTGAAATGCTGAATTTATGGAAGCCGCTTGTTCCTCACGGCGTACAAAGCACTTGGGAACCGGTTCGCGAAGTAGGAAAAATGGCATGGTATTTTAATGACCAATATCCTTGGCTCGGAATGTTGTTTGCCGCGCCCATTATTGGTTTGTGGTATTGGACTACCGATCAGTATATAGTTCAGCGTGCAATTAGTGCGAAGAACGTAACGGAAGCCAGAAGAGGCTCCATAGCGGCCGGTTTCTTAAAGCTTTTACCTGTTTTTATATTTATACTTCCCGGTTTAATAACTTTTGCAATTGCAAAGAACGGCGTTATTCCCTCTATTCAGCATGAGCTAATCGGATCGAACGGCCAGTTGATAAGGGAGAATGCTCAAAAAGCATTTCCTCTGCTTGTTGCATACGTACTGCCGGTGGGTATAAGAGGAATTGTTGTTGCGGGTCTGCTTGCCGCTTTGATGAGCTCGCTTGCCGGGGTATTTAATGCTTCCTCAACTTTATTTACGATGGATTTTTATTCCAGGCTGAGACCGAATTCATCGCAGCAGCAGCTGGTATGGATGGGAAGAGTTGCTACCGGTGTAATGGTTATAATCGGTTTGTTATGGATACCTGTTATTCAGGGAGGAAGAGGATTGTACGATTATCTGCAGGGAGTTCAAGCCTATCTTGCCCCCCCGATCTTTGTTGTATTTTTCCTCGGAGTTACATGGAAAAGACTTAACGCCAAAGGTTGTATGGCAGCTTTAATAACCGGATTTATTTTGGGGCTTTTCCGTTTGATTATAGATACTCCGGTAAAATTAATCGAAGGTTTTAAATATTCGCAGGGATCATTTTTATGGATCGTAAATAATATCTTCTTTCAATATTATAGTTTAATAATTTTTGTAGTATGTATAATAGTAATGATCGGAGTAAGTTATATGACTGAAGAACCCTCGTATGAAAAAATAGAAGGATTAACTTTCAGCACTACTACGGCAATTCAAAAAGAAGAAACCAGAAGTAGTTGGTCAACGGGTGATGTTATTGCTTCCGTAATTCTTGTTTTATCTATCCTTGCGATTTATTTGTATTTCTCTTAAGTCATGAAACAAATATATAATTGAAACAGAGTCGGGATTTTGCATATGAAAAAATATTCAATCGGTTTAGATTTCGGTACGAATTCGTGCCGGGCAGTTATCGTAGATATTACGAACGGGAATGAAATTGCCAGTCATATTTTCGCGTATCCATCGGGTGAAGCTGGCGTTATTATTGATTCAGACGATCCTAATTTAGCCCGTCAGAATCCCGCGGATTATTTAACGGGAATCGAAGTAACGGTTACCGAATCTATAAGGAAAGCAAAATCTTCCGACTCACAGTTTTCACCGGAGAATATTATTGGTATCGGAGTAGATACAACCGGAAGCAGTCCGCTTCCGGTTGATGTTTCCGGCCTCCCGCTTTGTTTTAACAATAAATATAAAGACAATCCGTCGGCAATGGTATGGCTTTGGAAAGATCATACAAGTCACCAGGAAGCCAATGCGATTACAGAGACAGCCGCTGAATTAAGACCGGAGTACCTTGCAAAAATAGGAGGTGTTTATTCGTCGGAATGGTACTGGAGTAAAATTTGGCATTGTAAAAAGGTTAGTCCGGAAATTTTCGATGCCGCATACAGCTTTGTAGAAATCTGCGATTGGATTCCCGCGGTTCTTACCGGAGAAACCAATCCGGAAAAAATCAAACGCAGTATTTGCGCTGCCGGTCATAAAGCGATGTATAACGAGCAATGGGGCGGTCTTCCGGATGTTGAATTTCTGGAAAGTCTTTCCGAAGGATTAGGCGATATTAGAAAAATAATAACAGGCAAAGCAATGCCTTCCGAAGAAAAAGCCGGAGATTTAAGTAAGGAGTGGGCAGAAAAGCTGGGGCTTTCGACCGGAGTTTCGGTTGCGGTAGGAGCTTTTGATGCGCATATGGGCGCCGTGGGCGCCGGTATTAAAACAGGAACTCTTGTGAAAATATTAGGCACTAGCACATGCGATGTTATGGTTTGGCCGAACGATAAAAAACTTGCCGATATACCCGGAGTTTGCGGAATTGTTAATGGTTCCGTAATGAACGGTTATTACGGAATTGAAGCCGGTCAGTCCGCCGTGGGCGATATATTTTTATGGTTCCTTAATAACCTTGTTCCGGAAAGCTACGGTAAAACTCAGGATGAAAAGTTTACTAATTTAGAAAAAGCAGCCTCTCAGCTTAAGCCCGGCGAATCCGGCTTGCTTGCTTTGGATTGGAATAACGGAAACAGAACTATTCTGGTTGATGTTCGCTTAACAGGACTACTGCTCGGACAAACTCTGCATACTCAGGCTCATGAAATTTATAGGGCACTTATAGAAGCTACTGCCTTCGGCGCTCTCGCCATAATCGACCGCATTGAAGAGAACGGCGTAGATATTACAGATATAGTTAATTGCGGCGGACTTGCAATTAAAAATTCACTTCTAATGCAGATCTATGCCGACGTAACCGGAAGACCGATGAAAGTTTCAAAAAGTGAGCAGACACCGGCCCTGGGCGCAGCTATTTTCGGCGCTTTCTCCGCCGGTAAAGACACTAGCGGATTCGAATCTGTGGAACAAGCCGAAGCAGCTATGACCGGCATTGCGAAGACATATACACCGATTAGCGAAAACCATAGCACATATAAAGACCTATACTTTCTCTACAGACAAATACACGACGGATTCGGTACCAAAAACAGCAGCGGCAGTATGTATAATGTAATGAAAGATTTATTGGATATTCGCGATAAAGTTCGAAGGAGAAACAATGCTTGATGATTTAAAAGCCAGGGTGTTAAAAGCTAATTTAGATTTGGTAAAATACGGACTGGTAACACTAACTTGGGGAAACGTAAGCGGTATCGACAGAGGCACCAATACAATCGTTATAAAACCCAGCGGTGTCGAATATGAAGTAATGACTTTAGAAGATATGGTTGTGGTTAACATGGAAGGTAAAGTAATCGAAGGAAAAAGAAGGCCCTCCTCCGACACCTTGACTCATATTGAGCTTTATAAAGCATTCGATATGATCGGAGGAATTACCCACAGCCACAGCGAATATGCTACTATCTTTGCACAGGCCTGCAAAGAAATACCGTGTTTCGGTACTACTCATGCGGATCATTTTCACGGACCGGTACCTGTAACGGAATTTCTAACAGAAGATGAAGTAAATTCCGGTTACGAACTCAATACGGGAAAACTGATCGTAAGAAGATTTAAGACTATAAATCCCGGAGATGTACCCGGTGTATTGGTTGCCGGTCACGCGCCGTTCACATGGGGAAAGGATCCCGACGATTCTGTAAAAAATAATTTAATACTTGAACGTGTGGCAAAAATGGCTATTAATAGTCTGCAATTAAATCCTTCTTTACCAAGGCTGCCAGATTATATTCTGGAGAAACATTTTTCGAGAAAACACGGGCCCAACGCTTATTACGGTCAATCCAAAGATCATTAAAACTTAAACAGCAAATATAAAATAAAACCGGAAGGCACAGATGAAAGAATTAAAAAGCTTTGAAGTCTGGTTTGTTACTGGAAGCCAGCATTTATACGGGGAGGAAACACTAAAGGTAGTAGCGGAACATTCAAAAAAAATAGCTGAGGCATTGTCAGGCTCTGAAAAAATTCCGGTTACCGTAAAATTTATACCCGTTTTAACCACTCCGGATTCAATTTATCAGCTTTGCCTAGATGCAAATAATTCTCAGAACTGTATCGGATTAATAACCTGGATGCATACTTTCTCGCCCGCTAAAATGTGGATAGCCGGATTAAAAACTCTTCGAAAACCGTTCGTTCACCTACATACTCAGTATAACCGCGATATACCGTGGGATAAGATCGATATGGATTTTATGAATCTGAATCAATCAGCGCACGGCGGGAGGGAATTCGGATATATCTGCACCCGTATGAATAAAACACGTAAGGTGATTGTCGGACATTGGCAGGATGAATCCGTACGCGAAAAACTTGCAGTTTGGATGAGAGCGGCTTGTGCATGGCAGGATGCTCAGGGCGGAAAGATTGCCCGCTTCGGTGATAATATGAGAGAAGTTGCTGTAACAGAAGGAGATAAAGTTGAAGCTCAAATGCAGCTCGGATATTCGGTTTACGGATTTGGAATCGGTGACCTTGTTAAACAGGTTCGGGAAATTTCCGAAAAAGAAATTGACGGACTTATTGAAGAGTATAACGAATCGTATATTCTCAACAAAGAATTAAAAAAAGGCGGAAGCAATTACGATTCATTAAGAGAATCGGCGAAAATTGAATTAGGAATGAGAGCATTTCTTACAGATGGAAATTTTATCGGCTTTACTACTACATTTGAAGATCTGCACGGATTAAGTCAATTGCCCGGTTTAGCCGTTCAGCGTTTAATGTCCGACGGTTACGGCTTCGGTGCCGAAGGCGATTGGAAAACCGCCGCGCTCGTAAGAGCCATGAAAGTTATGAGCTCAGGATTAAAAGGCGGCACATCCTTTATGGAAGATTATACTTATCATTTGAATCCGTCGGGAATGAAAGTGCTCGGCGCGCATATGCTTGAAGTGTGCGCATCAATTGCGGGAGAAAAACCAAAGCTGGAAATAAAACCTCTTTCTATCGGCGGCAAATCCGATCCGCCGCGTCTGGTTTTTAATGTAAATGATGGTCAAGCTCTCAATGCTTCGGTAATTGATATGGGAAACCGATTCCGTATGATTGTAAATGAAGTAACTGTTGTACCTCCTGACGCGCCTCTGCCCAAACTGCCTGTTGCGCGCGTAGTATGGGTTCCAAAACCTAACCTTGAAACTGCTGCAGGAGCATGGATACTTGCCGGCGGCGCGCATCATACCGGTTTTTCACAGGCATTAACTCCGGAATATTTGGAAGACTATGCCGAAATTTCGGGCATTGAATATTTATTGATTAACGATTCAACTAATATTTCGGAATTCAAAAAAGAATTAAGATGGAATGATCTTTATTATTCTCTGAAAAAATAATATTTCCCGGAAAGTATAATTTTATATACTTTCCGGGAAGACATATTTCTTGCTCGCAATAACTCCGGAATTAAATTAAAATATATAATTTACATTCATCTTTTTTTGTCTCTTGAACTTCCTCTCAACATAATTGCAGAATTTTTTTTATATCTTAATTAAAAAAAAGGATTGAATGAAAAAAATATTGATTGATTCAGATATAAAAGCCATAATTTTTGATTGCGACGGAACACTTGTAGATTCGATGCCGATGCATATGAAAGCCTGGGAAAATTCCATAAAACATTTCAACGCTTCATTTGATAAAGAATATCTCTTCTCATTAAAAGGCATGAAGGAAAACGACATCGTAAAATTATACAACCGGAAAACGGGAACGGTTCTTAATCCCGAAGATGTAATTACTTTAAAACATGAATACGTGATGCGGCACGTTAAAAATGTAAAACCGATTATTCCGGTAGTTAAAATTGCTAAACAGTATTACGGAAAGCTCCCCCTTGCAGTGGTTTCAGGAAACATTCGTGAGGTTGTAAACGAGGAATTGTCTGTGACCGGGATTATCAATTTATTTGACATAATTATTACCGCAGATGATCCGTTCAAGCCAAAGCCTTCTCCCGATATATTTCTTGCCGCCGCTTCTGAAATGAGTATTGAACCCGGATACTGCGTGGTTTTAGAAGACGGCGATGCCGGGCTGGAAGCGGCTGAGGCCGCAGGTATGAAGTCCATTGATGTAAGAAAATATTTATAGTATTTTATTCGAGTAGAAGAATTGTGGTGTGTAGTATGTCGTTTGAAGTATTTAATTTTTGAATCTCAAGAAAATGGACGTCTAATAAATACTGTTTTAATTAAAATTTCACCCAAATATATTTTTAGATTAAACACCGCTAATAAAATACTACCTACAACTCACAACAAACTGCAAACTATAAGGAGAGATTTATAAATTGAAAAGAATAGTATTATCCGGAATCAGGTCGCTGGAATTAATGAACGACAGGAATCCTGAAATTACCGGCGATTACGACGTACTCCTTAAAATAGATACCGTAGGAGTATGCGGATCCGATATGCATTATTATAATGAAGGGCGGATCGGTGATCAGGTTATAAAATTCCCTTTTACTATCGGACATGAATGTTCGGCAACCGTTGAAAGTATCGGAAAGAAAGTTACTAGGGTAAAACCGGGCGATTTGGTTGCGGTAGATCCTGCAATTTCATGCCGCAGCTGCCAGCAGTGTTTAAACGACAGAGAGCATACATGTCTAAATCAAAAGTTTTTAGGTTGTCCCGGACAGACAGAAGGCTGCCTGTCAGATTATATCATTATGAACGAACATAATTGCTTTGCGGTACCCCAAGAACTTAACGGCGAACAGGCAGCTCTTATAGAACCGCTTTCAATAGGATATTATGCGACACAATTTTTAAAAGGGAAAAAGGACATTTCCTCAATCGCAATATTGGGGGCTGGCCCTATAGGCCTTAGTGTATTACTTTCATTACAGGCCGCGGGACAAAGTAATGTTTTTGTAACGGACAAACTTGATTACCGATTAACCGCTGCGGAAAATGCCGGTGCGGCGTTTACCGCTAATCCGGATAAAACGGATGTATTATCTCTATTCAAAAAAGAAAACAAAAATATGTTCGACGCCGTTTTTGAATGCTGCGGCAAACAGGAAGCAATCGATCAAGCCGTAGAGATTCTAAAACCCGGAGGTATGCTTTTAATAGTAGGTATTCCCGGAACGGACAGAATTTCATTCGACATCAGTAAAATCAGACGTAAGGAAATTACCATACAAAATGTAAGGAGACAAAATAACTGCGTCCAGGCCTGTATCGATTTGACATCATCTGGAAAGTGGTCACCTGACTTTATGGTCACTCACAGATTTTCTCCCGATGAAACTAACAAAGCTTTTAAGACGGTTGCCGGGTATGAAGACGGAGTAATAAAAGCCGTGATTAAGTTTTAGAGGTGAAAAGTAATATGGCTATAAAGTTTAAGGTATCAGGAAATACGGATAATAACACTATCTTCTCATACTCTATTTAAAGCCAAGTTCCTTGCACATTCTGTAATAGTTGGAAGGAGCAATACCCAGTTTCTCGGCAGCACTGGAGTCGGAGTTGGAAATACTTCTTACATAGGTTAAATATTTTTTACGGAATATTCTTTCCATCTCTTTCAAAGGAAGAACCTGCCCCTGGTAAAGATCATCAAAATTGGTTTCCTCTTTTATAAGAACATGATTTCTAAGAATCATCGGATCACTTATATCTTTCGCTCTGATTATGCCGTCGCAATTGAGAATTAACCTTTGCACAACATTTCTTAATTCGCGCACATTACCGGGCCATTTATAATTTAGCAGTATTTCATTTGCTTTATCTTCTACTTCAGGAATGTCTATGCCTAAATCCTGACTAAAATAATTCAGAAAATGCTCGAACAATAACAGGATATCGTCGCCTCGGTGCCTCAGAGGAACTATATCGAGCGGCACAACATTAAGTCTGTAATAAAGGTCTTCCCTAAATCTGTTATTGTTTACTTCATTTGCTAAATTTTTATTTGTAGCGGCGATTATTCTTACGTTAACGTGAATCTTTTCAGTTCTACCGATTTTTTCAATCTCACCCTCCTGAATAACACGAAGTAATTTTACCTGCGCCGATAAAGGCAGTTCGGCTACCTCATCCAAAAACAAAGTACCGTTATTTGCAATTTCAAAGAGACCTTGTTTGGATGTATTGGCGCCCGTAAATGCGCCTTTCTGGTATCCGAATAATTCACTTTCGATTAAATCGGCGGGAATACTGCCGCAATTAATCGGGACAAAGCTCTCATATTTTCTTTTACTCTTCAAATAAATATTCCATGCAACCAGTTCTTTACCTGTTCCCGAAGGACCGTTAACCAAAATATTGACATCGCTTTTAGCATAACGCTCAATGCTTTCTTTTAATTGAATTATCGGTTTTGATTCACCGATAATTTTTTTCATTTCCAGCAAATCGGATATATTTTGTTTTAATTTTTTATCGCTTCTTAATTTATGCTTTTCAAGTTTTTTCTTTTCGTATGCGTTAAATATACTCAGTATAAAATCGGTCGGCTGATAAATATATTCTTCAATATTACCAGGATATTTTGTACCGTACCAGAAAGCGCCCGCTTTAATAAGGTTGTTGGCAAAATTATAATCGGTAATATTAATGGTCATTTTTGTGATGACTATAATTTGAAGAAAAGGATCCACTTCTTTAATTTTTTCTATAAGTTCTTCCCCCTTAAGACCTCCGGAGATCTGATAATCCAGAATAACTACGTCATACTTATCCGAATTATTTGAAATAAGCTCCAGAGCTGCTCTGCCGTTGGAGACCGTATCAAGAACTTTTAGGTTTGTCTCGTAATAATTGATGGTATTTTTAATTCTTTTAACATCAAAATCTTCATCTTCTACAAGAAGTATATTAATTTGATGATTATTGTTGAGCATCCGTACCTCTAACTGTTTTTAATTTTTATAGTAAATACACATCCCTCATCAGGTAAGTTCTCGGCATTCAAATCCCAGCCGCACCGGGATACTGCCATTTGGTAAGCTATATAGCAGCCGTATCCCGAATTTACGCCGGCATAATTTTTCGTAGTTTCGTTTTCTAAAAATATTTTCTTAATTCCTTTTTCTCCAGTCACTAATAAGTCCTCTTTTATCCCCACACCGTTATCGGAAATATAAATATATGACATATTTTTTTCTTTGTCATATTTAGTAACGATATTTATCCTTATATGTTTTTTATTACCGTGGTCTATGCTGTTCTGAATTAAAGGTTCCAATATTTCCCAAACTACGAATTCATTTATGTGCACTTGCGGCAGCGATTCGTCAAGAACAACTTCAAATTGGAACATCTCGTTTTTGCTTGAAATTCTTAGAAAAACAAACCGCAGCAAGAATCTTATAACTTTGTTTATATCAGTGTTAAACATCGGATTTACTATCGTGTTTATCTCCTGGTCATACCATTTCATATCGTAAATAATGCGCGATATAAAGTTAGAATATGTAATTACCCTGTCTTTTACCTCGTCCAGGTTTTCGGGATTCAATTGCCTGATATCGTTTTTAATAAATCCCATTATTTTTTCGGCCTTGTGATGAGTATGATATATCCTCTTGGTAAATAAATTTTCTTTTTCAAATCTAATCTGGTGGCGAAGGATTTCCTTATGCTCCTCGAATAATTTTGCCTGTGCTTCGTTTCTTTCTTTCACTGCTTGCGAAGAGACAAAAAATATGGCAATCAGTCCCATAAAAATTAAAGTAGAATAAATCAAAGAGACCCTGTCGAAATTTGCGGTGATCTCTTCTGTGAGAAAGGAAAAATCGGGAGTAATTTTCAGATACATTACACCAAGGTATTCCCCGTCTGGAACGAACGGAACTAGTATATTAAATGTTTCCTGTTTTTCCACTGTACTGTAAATAACTTCGGAAGAACGCATTCTGTTCTTAACGGAAAGGAATAATTGAACTGCTTTTGTATGAACACCCGAATTTTCGTCGTACGGAGGAAGAGTACCGTTCAGATAAGATTCAAGTTTCTGGCCGCTGTCTATAACATAAAGCCGTCTGTCTTTAACAAGCAGCAGACAGATATCGTCGACTGCCTTCTGAATCAGCTGCTGTTTAAAGATAACATTGAAAGAATAAATAATTTTCGAAGCTTCCATTTGAGAGACCGATTTCTCAAGGAACAAATTTTCAAACAACAGCTCCATACTGGTAGAAGTAATTATCGCCAGTCTTTCAGCCGAATACCGTTTATACCAATTTTGAGTTTCGGTCAAAAAATCATTCAGAGAAGCTTTCTGAACAAATACCATTATGATTTGAAAGAAAATCAAAACCGTAAAGAATATGGTAATATGCTTTATTTCAAACCGGTATTTCGAAATTTTTTTTGATAATCTCTTTTTTATCATATTATTACTAAAGTAATGAATCCTATTGTAAAATCAATTTATCCATTTGAATTGCTTTTGTACATTTCTTCAATGCTTCATCCACGGATATCCTTTTTCTGATCGCTTTATTAAAATAGTAGGACATGATTTTTGAATATTTAGTGTATTCCACATTAGCGGGACGATGAACGCTGTTCTGCAGCAGCTTTTTGTAAATCTCTATTTCAGGATATTTTTGGGTGTATTTAGGATCCTGATAAAATGATTTGATTACCGGATCGTAGGCGCTTACCTGGAAAAATTTTTCCTGTGATTCTTTCCTAAGTAAAAATTTAATGAAGTCGGCAGATTCTTTTTTCTTGTCGGAAAATTTTGAAATCATTATATCCCAGCCTCCCAGAATCGAGGCAGGCCTACCTCCTTTAAAATGCGGTAATGGAGCCTTTCTCAGATTATTTTGTCTGTCAGGATAAACCGGGTAATCCTTAAAATCTTTGTCGAAGCTTGTCCATCCCCACAAAAAATAACCGTTGTCTTTAATAAAAGTTTTATAACTGGGAATCTCAGTAAATTGCGCCACATCTTTAGGCGAAAGGTTATCCTTGTTTACCAGATCTACCATGAGCTGCAGGGATTTTTTAGCTTCCGGGGTTTCAAAATTAAAACCGTTTTTTTCAAAATAATTGGGTTTTAAGCTTAATAATAATTGGACATAATAACACACCAGCCCTTCATAGTCAGCGCCCGGAAAAATAAAGAACGGATTAGGCGAATTGATTTGTCTTTTCAGGTTGATAAAATCATCCCAGGTCATATTATCTTGAATTCTTTTTATAATTCCGTTTCCCCCCGGTAATTTTTTAAAAAGGTCCTGCCGGTAATACATCATTCCTAGAACAAGATCCAGAGGCGCGGCAACCATTTCCCCGTCGTAATAACACGATTCGAGAGCTTCACTCAGAAAAGAGTCCTTTTCTTTTTTAGTAAAATACTTGTCCAGGGGTTCACACCATTTGGCAAACCTTTGGACCCATATAATATCAACGGCAAAGACATCAATTCCGTCGCCTCTTCCCCTTAAAGAGCGGGCCAGTACTTCTTTTCTTTCGTTTGTACTGAAATCCTCGTTGGGAAAATCTATCGGGATTACTTTTATTTTACCTTTGTGCAGCTTATTATATTCGTCGATAAGAATTTTATGGGCGGCAGTCATCCGGTCGGCAAAATATATTTCTTTAACTTTTGAACCGTCTTCGTGCGCTTCGTAATAATTTATTGCAAGATATGTAAAAGTAACTAAGAAAAGAATTAAAAGTCCCCAGGCCTGTTTTAGTTTTATATTCATATTCAAAATTCGGTTTTTAAGTATTGTCGTCAATTAGAGAATTAACGATTTAAATTCAGAACAATAAACTTCGACAATAAAACTCAAGTAATATTAAGCAATGATAATAAAATCCTGACAGCGAATAAACAGTATAATTTAAAATATTAAAGGCCGGAAAAACAATTGATTTTCCGGCCTTTTACAATATTCGAACTATGCTCCGTATCTAATTACTCTTTTATTCAAAGAACTATATCAGATACAAATTTCGGATCAGATCTATCCGGCCCATTATTTGAGCAGCATCATTTTCTTAACCAAACTAAAGTCACCGGATTCGATTCTGTAGAAATAAACACCCGAAGCCAAATTTCTGGCATCGAACTGTACCGTATGAGCACCGGCGCTCAGCATTTGATTATTGATAAGAGTAGCTACCTTCTGTCCGAGGATATCGTAAATAATTAACTTAACGTTGGATGTTTTACCCAATGTGAAGTTGATACGAGTCGACGGATTAAAAGGATTCGGATAGTTCTGTTCAAGAGCATAACCGGACGGTAGTGAGCTGCCTTTCCTTACGGCAGTAACTGTTCTGGAAACCAGTTGAACGTAATCGATATTAGCAGTACTTCCGCTGACTTTGAAAGTATGAGAACCGCCTGTAAGTGTGAACATTCCCGACAGATAATTTTGTTCGCTGGAATCGGCGTTAGCTTTCAAATCAAGGGTTGTCATCTGGGTTCCGTCAACAGATAGGTTTGCGGTTTGATCGCTTCCTACATTCTGGAAGTAAACCTGGAACAAGTAATTACCGTCACCGGGACAATCCAGATTCCATGAAATATCACCTGTAGTTCCTAATGAAACATACTTATATCCGGAAGGAGCCCAGGGTGAACCGTCAAGATGCGGTATACCGCCGTCTAACTTTGTTGCTTGAGGAATTGTTTGATGAGCTACCATATTACCCGAAGCATCGTAAATACTGAAACCGCTAAAGGATTGATACCCCCATGATTTCTTCAGTTCAATAGTATTTGCACCTGCAGGTAAATCAAGTCCTGCAGCTCCGTTAACTAAACTGTCTTTTATAATTATAACGGAATCCCATCCGCTTGCGGCCAAAGGCGGAACAGTGTAATGATATTCGCCGTAACCTGAGTTGTTCTGGAGGTTTGTACCGTTAACATATATATTTTCACCCCTAACGGTGTTATTATTCATATTCGTATAAACAACCAGCTTGCAATCCGGAACAGCTGCTGCAAGGTCGAATGACCATATAATATCACCGGCAGTCTGAAATTCATAGGAAGCGAAGCCGCCCGGAGTCTGAACAGCAGCATTGCCGCCTACCGTACCTGATTCAGCTTCGGCTGTGGTATCGACAGTTAATACAACCTGTCCGCCCGGTATGCCTTCAATACCTTTAATATACTGAGCTTTATTGGCTTCCCATTGAGATTTGAGCATCGGGAACCAGTTAAGATCTCCAAGGGGCATTCCGTCTGTACCGGCTGTTTTCAGGTTTGCATCAGTGTAGGAGAAATCCTGAGCATTCGGCCATTGAGGAGCCGTCCAGATTGTATCCGTACCCGATACCGCCAAATCCTGCATCCATTGCGGAGCCGGAGTAATGCCGGCGCGGATTTTTTCAATGAACTGCACCATATTCGGATAATTGGAAGTATCAAACTTTGTGAAATTAGGGTATGTGTTGAGCCACATTGTATCTTTAATTACCATCTGTCCCGGATGGTCAGGATCCGAAGGACTGTAATAGGTAAAGAAAGAATCCGTTGTCGCATTTGTATAAGGCTGAATTCTGACAGTATCGGCCCACGCATTTTTAAAAGTTTGAGCTAAATAAGCGGCCGAATTAGCAAATACAATTCTTCGTCCGAGATCGGGACCGTATTTAGCAGGTAAGGTTGAAAAACTGAAGAAACCTGTGTTATAATTATAACGAGAAGGATTACCTTTGGGATTATAATCAACATATCCTTCACCGTCGAAGAACGGGTTGATGAACAGGTTGTTTGCAAAGTAAGCTGTTCTCAGCCAGGGGGCCGAATTTATAATTCGTCCCAAATTTATAATTGTATTATGGTTGAATCTAACATACTTTGCGGCGCCGCCTTCGATCTGCAAAACAGTAAAGCCGACATTATCAACAGTACAGTTTTCAATTACAACAGTATCCTGGTCGGCCCAGATACTTACTGCACGACCGGTCCATTGCTGTGTGATAGGTCTTTCAACAAGATTATACCATTTACAATTCGTGAAATATATTTCATCGTTTGAAGCACCCTGCCAAGCGGTTATAGCAAAATTTGAACGTTCAAAAATACAACTGTCAAAAACGCAGCGAGATCCGGTTGATTCAAATTCAATCGGCTGGTAATAATTTGCCTGAACGCCTTTTTCATCCGAACCAATGATGTAAACATTCTTCATGTATACGTCGCCGTACCCAAGAAGTATATGCGTGTCGAAGGAACCGTCCGTTCTTGTAACAAGCTGAATAATTGCGGGAAAACCGTATTGATCATTTGGATCAGGCGTCTGCCCCATTAGTCTCAAAGCATATCCGTTATTCTGGATATGTTCGGTATTTTGATAAACCCCGCCTTTTAAAAGGACATAAATACGATCGGGATCCAATCTGGTGCCGTCGGTAGCAGTATCTCCGGTAACAGCATCGTAAAGGGCATTTGGTATAACATCGCCGTTATTATCCGCCCATTGAACGGTATAATAATGGCCGTTTATCTGTGCTTTGGTTTGCGGCGACCATACAACCACCGCCAATGCCAAAAGCATAATAACAGTACACATGTACTTAAGTTTCATACTAGTCCTCCCATAATTTAATTAGAGTATGATATGAGTTAATTATTTATTTACTGCGAACAAATCTTACTAATCCTTTTGTTGTGAATAACTGATCTTATTATTAAAGATTATATCTGATACCTACATCCATAGTAAAGCCGTAATATTCAAAATATTGCGGATTGGCTAAGCCCTGGCCGGTATAATTTCTATCCGGTCTGGCGTTAATATTATTTAGATGCAGATAAACCTGAAAATTATTCATGAATTTTTGTTGTACCGAAGCATCCCAGCGCTCATACGGCCCGGTATATGAGCTTAAAACGGTTGAAGGATAAATTCCCGAATAGCCTATTCCAGTTAATTTATTAGCCTGGTACAAATAAGATATCCTTGCCGAAAATCCGCCAAGGTCATAGCCTAAAGTAATATTGAGTATGTTCGCCGGCTGATCCGGCATACGGGTTTTAACTTCTCTTTTAACGAAATCATATTTTTTTACCTGGTACGGAGGTCTGCCGGTTACGGATGATACATAGGTACTGTCGTAGCTTAAATACATTTCGGAATAAATGTGAGTATAATTTATGTCAAGAATTAAGCCTTGCAAAACAGACGGTAAATACCAGAAGTGGGTCTGCCAATCGAATTCAACACCGTAATACTTTGCGGGATTGGGATTATTTAAATAGGTATTAATTCTCGGCGCAGCACCGGAATACCACGATTGAGGTATATTCAAACTTGTAGGAGGAGTTAAGCCGGGCTCAAGTTGAAAGCTTGAAAAGAAAATCAAATCATTGATCTTTTTATAAAAACCGTCTATAGAAAAGTAACCGACATAATTTTGATATATTGATGCTTCTGCATCATAATTAATTGAGCGGGATGTTTTTAACTGTGAATTAGTGGCAGAAATTGTCTGCTGCGAACCGTCGATATTAGTGATAGGCGCAAACTGAATATAATCCGGATGAGAAAGGTTCTCCGTTCTCGCAAGTTTAATCTGCAGCCAGTCGGTAGGCTTTGCAATTAAATTTACCATCGGCAGCCAGTAGGAATTATTCCTTTCTGTGGTCAGCAGAGTATAATCGGCAGGTGGGCCTTCCTGACTTCCGTTGATTACAATTTCTCTGTATCTTTGTCCGTGATAAATGGTATTCTCACCTTCCCATCTAACGCCAGGAATCAAGGTTACATATTTAGTTAAATTGAATTCTCCCATAATATAGCCGGCCTGGTATTTTTCAACGCCGCTATAGTCAAAACCCAGAGAGGGGATGGAGTAGTTAAGCCAGTACTGATTGTTATTCTTCAGGTTATCAAGAATAAAATTCATCATATCCTGATTCATTACAAAGCCCATAGGGTAATTGCCTTCAAGGAAATTGGATCTGCTGTAATTGGTTAAAAAAGGTGTTATCGGAAGTCCGCCGTTATACTTTGTAAGAGAATCAGCATTAACGTTCCAGCGTGTCTGATTTTTAAAATAATTACCTATTTGAGTAATTGCACCGTTAGGATTCGGAGTATTACCGTATTGTAAATTTTTAGCGGCATCCTGATTCTGGTTATTCGAACGGAATACCCAGCGGAATTTTCCGCCGGCTTTGAAAAAGCCGTTTATTTGGTCATTTAAGGTAAAAGGTAACTGAACATTAAATTGAGCAGTCGATGTATTTTCCATTACCCTGTAGCTGCTTGATTGAATAATTGCAAGCCAGGTATTATTTGTATCGTTATTAGCCAAACCCGGAATTGATTCCAGAGGCGTATTGGGCGTTATTGCAGAGTTAGGAAAAGTCTTGCTGTCCTGTTCAAACTGGAAAAACCTGTCGTCCGGAGTATTATTAAAAGATCCAGTTTTCGCCACCGAAACATCGTATTTAATCCAAGAAAAATCCTGTTTAATTCCCAGCATACTGGTAAATATGTTTGTAGTACCGCCGGTTTGTTCTAGTTGATAATAATGACGGTTTGTATTATAACCGGCGTTCGGGGTCCACATATCATTCACATGGTATAAACCCGTCCACTTCAACTGATTGAAAAACCCGTTGGCAGTAACCTTTCCTTTAGGTATTATATAATCTACCAAAGCGCTCACTCCGGTTCTTTTACGGTTGACTTTCTCTTCTCTTAAATTTAATTCCTGGTTAACAAGTTGATAGATACCGGCGGAAGAACCGGTTCCGGTCCAGCCGGCTTGGAGTTTGTCGGCGCTTCTGTCATAATTATCAGTATTTAAATTTACTATAATTCCCAAGTCGTTATTGAAGAACCTGTTGCTTGCACTAAGGTTAAAATTATAATCACCGTAGTATTTTTGAAGAGCATTATAACCGCCTTGAGCCGATGCATCCATTTTGAATCCTTCAGGAGCTTCTCTTAATCTTAGGTCAACAGTTCCGCCGAAAACATCTGCATCCATGTCGGGTGTTGTAACTTTTTTTAAAGAAATACCGTCCAGCATATTTGAGGATACCAAAGACAGATCAACGCTTCTATCGTTTGAGCCTGTACCGGGAATTATAATGCCGTTTACGGTTATAAGATTATATTTGGGATTTAAGCCGCGCACTTCAACTTTAGTCGCTTCTCCGCCTGATCTTTCAATAGATACGCCTGGCAAACGACCTATAGACTCAGCAGCATTTACGTCGGGTAGTTCTTTAATACGCGCTTTTGAAACTACATTTTCAATTGTGTTCGAAGAGAGCTGCTGGTTAATAGCCGAAAGCTGTCCCTCGGCCTGAGCGGTTACTGTTACTGTTTTTCCTTCTAATGCTCTAGGTTCCAAAGTGAAATTTTCTTCCAATACCCTGTTTGCCGATACGGTAACTTTAACTTCTTCCGAATTATAACCGATATAAGAAATAGTTAACGTATATGTCCCGGCATTAACACCGCTGATTATGTAATGTCCGTTGATGTCGGATGCCGCGCCAATGCTTGTACCTTTGATTATAACGTTAGCGCCGATCAGAGTTTCCCCGCTATTTTTATCCGTAATTTTTCCTCTTATTGTACCGCTTTGCTGCGAATAGAGACTTGAAGTGGAAAGGAAAAGAAGAAGAGGGATTATTAAAAGGAATCTTTTTGAAAAACAGTTATAAATTTTTGGCATATGCTTCTCCTAAATAATTATTTCTTTGATTTAGGCCGACAAAGAATTTAGAAAATATACCCTAACTATTTTACAGATTTAATTTGAATTAAATTCTTTTGGTATTCAAGTCCTTAACTTTTCTTGGGCGACAAAGATTAAAACGTTTTCCGATTTATTTATTAGAATGATTTATAATAAATAAATCGTTTAAAGTTTAACCTTTTAGGTTATTCATATAATCAAATAAGAATTTAGATTTAAGTTAAATTCTCTGCGTCTAAATCTGACATTGGTACTGTATATCTTAATTGCTTTTGGCACTAACTATATTCGATATTTTATTTTAAAAGTATCATCTTACGCGACTGAATAAAACCGCCTGCCGTGATTCTGTATATATACATTCCGCTGGCAAGATTACTGCCGTCAAAATTAAGACTATATGAACCGGCATTTTGACGGGCATTAACCAAAGTTTCCACTTCTCTGCCTAATACATCGTAAACTTTTACAACAACGTTTGATGCTTTCGGAATATCATATTTTATTTTAGTAGACGGATTGAAAGGATTAGGATAATTATTATATAACTTGAATGTTTTTATTTCGGCCGGGCCGGCTGCAACCTGCGTTACCAGCTGACCGCTTTTTTGAATACCGTCAAACGTCAGATTATCAAAATAAATCGAACCCGACCAAACAGTGGTGTCGCCGGAGTATTTTATTTCGACTTCTATCTGAGATGTTTTTGAAGGATTGACCGCACCGGTCTGTATAAGGGAGTCTAAATTTAATTGAAGTGAATTCCACATACCGGTCATTAAACCGGCACTATCTACCATATAGGAAGATTCGACCTTTTGTGAATTCGTCGAGTTGCCGCTGATTATAAAATTTACCGAAGCACCGAAAGGCATATTGTCCGGTAAATAAATTTCAAAAGTAGCTTGAGTAGAATATTTATTCGGATCTTTTGAATCGAGCAGGGCAGGGATGTTATCATTTTGAACGGCAAACTGATTTTGAGATCCGGAGAAAGCAACGTCCGCTTTCATTACATAAGTTTTATCGGATGTTTTTGTATCCAGTATTCTGGAGACATAACCGTTTGTATAAATATCAGGTATATAAAATCCCTGCAGATTATTAGCTGATGTTTCAAAATCTGCGGCCGCCCAATTCGACGGAAGAGTAACAGTGCTATTTAGAAACTGAACATTATCAATATAAACTGAACCATTCCAGGAAGCAGGTCCGTCTACCTGCAGACCGAATTTGCCCAAAGGATATGTTAAATGATCGAATGATCCTCCGGCGGTATTTTTATCTGAGATAGTTGCCTGTGATAAATCGAAATATACCGGATACCAAACATCCTTCGGAATATCTTTTCCGAAATAAGTGTTTATACCCGAAGGAGAAGGCCATGCCCAGCTTGAATTATCCTGTGCAAAAGGCTGTAAATAAGCCGAATCGGGAAAAGAAGTATCGACATAAACCCAGAAGGCTAGCATATTATAATCTTTGGCGCTGTAGCCGTTTGCCGGTTCAATACCCGCGGCCGCCCCGCCTGTTTTTGAGCTGCCGTCAGCCAGGTAAAATCTCAGTACGCCTGTGCTGTCGCCTACCGGTCCTGAAATTTGCTTTACCGAATCAACCCATCCGTTGCTCCACTGTATAGTGAATCCTGAAACTCCGGTTTTAAAATCAGTATAAAGTTTGGGTTCGGCACCGATCTGTGAAACATTATCTACATAGATATTGCCCGACCATGAAATATTCGGAACAATAGAATTAAAAATTTTCAATCCAATCTGGCTAAGCTGACCGTTGCCGATATTGAACAGCGGATTCTTTTTATAAAGCTGCACAATAGGCAGTGAAAGAGGATACCAGGTATTTTTGGGAATGTCTTTAACGTAGCTGCCTGTTTCAACAGTCTGCATATTAATTTCATCAGCAGCGAACAAACTTATCTTCAGACTGTCCGGTATATTTTCATTCGAAGGTAAATAAACCCAGAAAGTAATTAGCTGAGTATTTTTGGTTAAAATTTTATTCGATAGGCTGCAAATTCCGCTGTCTGCTTTTGTAAAGTTCAAATGTAAAATCATTATGCCGGCACTCTTTTTTGTAGGATCGTTAGCCTGATAAACAGAGTCCAGCGCCGAACCACCGCCCTCTCCTATTGTTTTGACAGAAAAACCCGAAAGTTCTCCGGCATTATCAAAATTTGCAACAACTTGAGCTGAAGTAACGGTTATAACTGAAAAGAGAAAAAATAATAGTAAAGTTTTAATCAATTTTCCACTCCGAGATTTTTAAGAAGAAAGTATGGAAAAGAAGGTTCTTTTGATTTTTTAAAGTTCAATTAGTTTAATTCCATTTAACTGTAAATTTATTGCTATCGTAAAAAATCGGTTTCCCTAATTGTTCGAAAAGAATTAATCAGCTTCCGTTAATAGATCTGCATATAATCTTATAAATTAAAACACAAATAATGCCACAAATCAGGTGTGTGTTAATTCTTTTTTTTCAATCATTATATGTAATTTTAAAAATTATCAGCGGTATTTTTTTTATTTTATTGATAAAAATTATCAATAAGATAATTAGACAGTACGGAAAAACTTAAGTTTTACAATCCGTAAGTATTTTATTTTCACCGACTTATGAACTAATTTGAAACAGTTCAAAATCTTTTTAAACTTAACCGATTACTAATAGTCTAATTTCAATATATATATCGACTTATAGATTCTTATAATTTCAGCAAAGCGATAAATTGCCGGCATTAATATTCAAACATGCGTTTTAAAATGATTTTTAAGGAAAATTTGAATGAGTTATAAATAATTTTAAATAAATCTCTTCTATCAGAAATAAATTAAAAGCTTGGTGGGTTATGGATGAAGAATTTTTTTTAATCCGTTTAATAATGTCGGCTTCCATACTGTGTTATGGTTTGTGCCCGGTATTATTTCGTAAGCGAATTCGAAATTTTTATAACTGTGTGAAGAAATAGCATTAACAATAGAATGGTAGGAGTCTATAAATATTTTATCTTCATTGCCTCCCACTGTCAAATAAAGAATTACAGGTAATTCTTTATATGTTTCCCACATTATTTCTTCTTTTTTTAAAAGGTCAAAATGTTTATAAGGAGGGTTTAAGGCTGCGCTTGCGCCAATATAATTTTTAAAAATCTTTCCATGATTATAATGTTCGGTGAAAGCAAATACCAGGAAATAACCGCCGTAAGAGGATCCCCATAAAGTCCTGCTGTCGGGGTCTGCCCGGTAATTTTTTTCAATGTAGGGAATCACTTCTTCGCGTATACATGAGAAAAGTTTATCGGCATTTATTATTAAATCGCGAACTCTAATATTATTAAAATTATAATTATCAGGATAACCGATTCCTACGACAATTACTTCCCTTATTTCTTTGTTCATGCTCATTTGATGAATCGTATCATGTTCGGCCCGCCGCCAATAGCCGTCTGTCATATATACTACGGGATACTTTTTATTTTCATCTTCAAAGTAATTATTCGGAAGACTAACGTCTATTTTAATACTGTCGTTTACGTAGGATGATAAAAATGTAGTATCCATAATTTCAGAATTTTTACTGCTGTTTTTTTCCATAGTCTCAACGCCGTTGTTATTAGTGCATGAATTTATATTTATCCATACGGTCAGAAAAGTAAGCGGGATAAAATAAAAAATAATTTTCATAGAATATCCCTGATATTTTTATTGATAATACGAGCCATGTCAACCGTTTTTGTACCTGTATATTGCCTCCATGAAATAATAATCTGCAAAAACGGCAGGAACGTCAACGTTGCTGTTTTTCAATTTTGTTTTTGCATTTTAACTATTAGGATTCGAAAAGAACTTTCCGGCGGCAAATCAATATGATTCCATCCGCTCAGTTTGATAGAGGGTAATCCGGCAAACGTACCATCAAGGGGATTAAATAATGTAACGGATGCGCTCATTCCCTCATATTCGTTAAGCGTAATGCCTATGCCGGAATTATCTTCGGGAATCAGAAATAAAAAAATCCTTTTAGTTGTATCTTCCAGACAATATCCGGAAGACGAAGTATTTTTTACCGGTAAAAGATTTTCATAACCGTAAGTGGAAAAAAGCCCTATAAAATATTTATAATAGTCAAAATGAGGTCTGTATTTTTCCGCCAGGTTCATGGGCTGCGGGATTATTACATACCAGGAAGTATTCTGCCAATAATACGTGGAGTATACTCCTGCAAAAGCACAAAGGTAGTTTCTTTTCAAACAAGCTGTCGGATTTGTATAATCACCGCTGAATGTTTCGTACAATCCTTTTTCATAACCGCCGTGTTCTATATTAAAAACAGGTTTGTCTTTGTAAAACTCTTTTATCGAGAACATTTTTTCGTATAGGTCCGAGCCCCAATATTGAATTGATATGAAATCGACCATATCAGGATATTTTTCACAATATTTAAAGTCATGAACGGTTAACATTCTTTTATATGCATCGATTTTTCTAATGCGATGAATTCTATCCGATACATAATTCATGTCGCAGCGTCCGTAAGAAAGCGCTTCCTTGGCTACGTCCCAAATAACATTCGGATATCCCTGATAGCGCTTAATTACATAATCAAAATACATGTTATCGGCTTGTGAGTACATAGGCGGCCAGTTAACCTTTTTATTCCAGACATAAATCATTAAATGGGCGACGATATTTTTACTTTCCAGATATTCTATAACTCTGTCAAGTCTGCGGAAAAAAGTAGTATTTAAAATTTTATAATCGGGTTTAGAATTTGTTCCCCCGAAAGGATATAAACCCGGCGAGCCGTAATCATATTCATTTTTAAGAGACGGATCTTTTTTCCAACTTACGTCGTAGGCAAATACATTCATTATTATTTGATTAAAACCATATGCCGAAATAGTATCGACAAGCAATTTAGTTTTAGGAATGGCGGCGGGGTTATCGGCATCGAGAGCAAAAAGCCAATCAAGTTCATAAGCCTGCATGAAGTACGGTTTTCCATCCGCATATTCAAACTTGTCCGGATGCTTCCGAGAAATAACTATCGGGCCGTGCTGGTTTTTACCGGTTGTTTTAGTTACTGTAATTCTAAATGATAAACCGGAAAGTCCTTTCAGGTCGGAATAAGTTAAAAAGCTCCATTCCCCTACCTCATAAGGGTTAATCCTTAAGATGTATTTATTATTGCCGTCATAAAAACCGGGTATTGAAATTTTTTTACCGCCCGGCGAGGTTGCTCTTACACCGAATACGGATTTAAAAGGTTGGGCGATTTTTTTATTATCGGTAAAGGAAATATCTACAACGTCCCACTTACCGCATAAGTAAACCGCGTTAGATGAAAATTTTTCGTTTTTCTTTTCGGCTTTGGTATTCGCAGCTGTTAAAACTAACGATGCCGAGAAAAGGATAAATATAATTTTGAGTTTCATTTAGGATATACTCTTTCCTATTGCCGCAAAGGCACAATAATTATAAAAGATATTAAGCGAAATTATTCCGGTTTCTGTTTCAACCGGATATTACAACATTATCCGGATAATTTTATTTTCTCAACCAGACGAATGTCACTTGAGGACGAACCTATTAAAATTTTAAATTCACCCGGTTCGGCGGCCCAATCATTTTTATTTACATCCCAGTAAGCAAAGTCCTTTTCCTCCAGACTAATTTTCACCTTTTTACTTTCACCGGGATCAAGAAAAATTTTTGAGAACCATTTCAATTCTTTTACCGGTCTTTGCACGGAGGCTTCAATATCGCTAATATAAAGTTGAGCCGTTTCGGCTCCTGAAATTTTACCGGAGTTTTTAACGGTAAATTCTAAGGAGAATCCGTCTCCTTTTTTAAGGTTTAAACCTGATGTTTTTAAATCTCCGAATTCAAAAGAGGAGTAAGAAAGTCCGTGTCCGAAGTTATAAAGAGGTTCAATATGCTTTGCTTCGTACCACCGGTAGCCTACAAAAACCCCTTCAGAGTAGTTGATATCATTAACGGGATATTTCATATCCATATCATAATCCCAACCTTCGTACAATTCTTCGCCATCCGGCAAATAGCCAAATCCCGGTGAGTCTTTAAAATCTTTTTCAATAGTGACTGGAAGTTTTCCGGAAGGATTTACCTTGCCGGAGATTATTTCGGCAAGAGCTGTGTTTCCGTTCTGACCGGTGTACCATGAATAAATCACCGCAGCAACTTTATCGTTCCATAAAGTCATATTAATCCCGCCGCCAGAATTTACGATCACTATTACATAAGAGTTTCGCACCGAGTATTTAATAATCTTTTTATTTATCAGTTCAGGCATGTTAAACGGTTTATCCCAGCCTTCATTGTCGTTAGTTCCGATACTTACAATTACTATGTCGGCATCAGATATTTGTTCATCCGACGGATCTTCAATAAAATTAATATTTTCCCCGTATTCATTTTGCAAGGCTTCGAACATTGTAACTAAATCGTATCCTTCCACATCGGCCGACCCGCCTCCCTTTGCTACTATATTTGCATAATCGCCGGTTAATAATATTTTCTTTCCTTCGCCTTCCTTAACAGGAAGCAGTTTATTTTCGTTTCTTAGCAGTACGATACCTTCTCTGGCTGTTTGCAAAGCAATTTCTTTATGGCCTGGAAAATATTTCAGAAAGCTCTCGTCTTTAACAGGCCGATCATGCAGCCCCATTGATATGGTAGTTCTTAATATGCTTATTACCATTCTATCAATATCTTCCTCGGTTATTTTCTTTTCTTCCAGCAGCCGGGAAGCGTTAGTTTTAAGGTAAACGTCGCCGATTTCTTCTAAAGGCGCAATTTCATCCGTCGGATCGCCCGGCATTTCAAGATCCATTCCGGACTTAATTACTTTTTCCGGATCGTAAACGGACCACCAGTCGGTCATAACCAGCCATTTAAAACCGAGATCTTCGCGCAGTAATTTTTTAATTGCGTATTCGCTTTGGCCTGTCCATTCGCCGTTCAGCATATTATATGAGGTCATTACGGCCATAGCACCGGCATCGACACCGGCTTTAAAGGCGGGAAGGTAAATCTCGTGCAGAGTCCTTTCATCTACAACTGAATTGGAAGTGCGCCTCCGGTAATCGGTATTGTTGCAGACAAAATGCTTCATAGTTGCAATAGTGCCTGTACTCTGTAATCCCGTTACGTAATTTTCAATCATTTTCGAAGCTAAATACGGATCTTCGCCGAAGTATTCAAAATTTCTTCCGCACTGGGAGATACGGTATATATTCATTCCGGGTCCGAGTAATACGGCAATCCCTCCTGCTCGGCATTCCTGCCCGATTGCCTCAGCGTATTTATATGCAAGATCCGGATTCCAGGTAGCAGACAAACAAATGGGACAAGGAAAAGCAGTTGACTTTTCGAGTTGATTGCTTAAATCCTTTCTTATGTGTATTCCCTGCGTCGCATCGGAAAAATAAAGTTCGGGGATTTCATATTTCTCAAAACCTTTGGTAAAAAAATTATTATGTCCGCCGATCATCAGGACTTTTTCTTCCAACGATAATTTTTCTAAAACTAACCGTGCTCTTTTTCCGGCATCTTCAAAACCGACGGCCGGCCGAAATCTTTTTACTTCATTCATAATTAATCTCTACCAATTTTAAATAAGTTCCGGTAACCTTATACAGCAATACCATTATCCCCGTAAGCCGTCACTCCTTTTCTAGTCTTAGCATTAAGACATCATGCCCCGGTACTTCGGCATTTAAGATTTTTCCGGTAGTACCCATAACTTTTTTTGTCCAGAGATTCTTTAGTTTATAAATTGTATTGTCAAATTGAGTATTTCGTCCCGACAAGCTGTCCGAAACCGTTTCGCTCTTCCAGTCGAATGAAACATTTTTCGGTTCAACGCTTCTGTTCAAAAAGCACATTGCCCAATCGCCTTTTTCAAGCGGTTTAAACCAGACGTCAACGCTGTCCTTATTAGAATATTTAAATCCCTCCACACCTAAAGAATCCTGATCGATTGCTATGACATCTTTATTGGTAAGAATATCCAATGTTTCCCTGGTCATTTTACTTAAGTCGTTACCGGAGATTAAGGGTGCTGCCAGCATGCACCACATAGTGAAATGGGCTCTGTCTTCATTAACCGTCATACCGTTGCCTACTTCCAGCATATCGGGATCATTCCAGTGTCCCGGTCCTGCATATTTCCGAAGTCCTCTCTGCTTGTCAAGTATCTGCATGATCCCCCAAGAATACCATGTACCGTGGTTTATAGTACAATCGAAACAAGGGTAAATATCTCCCGTTGTTCTCCAAAGTTCGCCGATATCCTTTGCCCATAGCCAGGGTTTGTTAGTTCCCCATTCACACAGACTGAACACAACCGGCCTTCCCGCAGAATACAGCGCATTTCGCATCGTTGTATAAGCGCCGATGGCATCAAGATTTTCGGTATTGCACCAATCATATTTTAAATAATCGATTCCCCATTGCGCGTAGGTTATTGCATCCTGGTATTCGTGCCCGCGGCTGGCAGGATAACCTCCGCAGGTCTTATCTCCGGCATCCGAATAAATTCCGATCTTCAGTCCTTTCGAATGAACGTAATCGGCAAGTGCTTTCATACCAGAAGGAAATTTAGCAGAGTCGGGATGAATAAATCCCAGACTGTCTCGTTTACCCTGCCAGCAGTCGTCTATGTTTATATATTCGTAACCCGCTGCCTTCATACCCGATGAGACCATTGCGTCGGCCATTTCGCGAATAATTTTTTCATTAACGTTGCATCCGAATTTATTCCAGCTGTTCCATCCCATCGGCGGAGTCTTAGCAAGCTGTTCGTATTTTTGGCCGAATACGCTTGACGTAGCAAGAATCGTAAATATAAAGACATAGATCTTTATAGACGATTTTGAAATATATCTCTTCATTTCATTTTCCTTTGCATGATTATAAAAAGAAACAACAAAATTATTAAACGCACTAAAGATGTTATGAATGCGAATATGAATTAATTCCCCGGCTGTTTTTTAGATTAACGAGATAAAACCCGGTTAAATTTGTAACATATAATAGCGATTGTCAATTAACCTGGAGAAACTGTTTTTACAATTACAATAAATAAAACAAGCTATGAAATCCGGTAATAGTTTATTCAGTTAAAATCAATAATTCCAAGAGTAATTTATTCATCTGAATTTTATTTGAAGAAACTTAAGTTCCATTTGTCTTTCCAGCGGATAATTATTTTTCCGTCTTTGAATTGAACCGGCAGCCAGATATATCTTCCGTCAATAGGATTTTTCGGTTCCCATCTGTCAGCCATAAAGATGTACGCGTTTCTCTTACCGTGAACTTTCAATACAAAAGTACTTTGGGAATGAAAAGTAAGTGCGCTGTCGCTTCCGCGGCAGGGGTTGCCCAGTTCTTCCCACGGCCCCCAGATCGAAGGAGCAACCGCAGATCTAGCTGCATTCGGAGCCCAACCTGTAGTGCCTGAACCGATGTAATAATATTTACCGGCGGCTTCGAATAACGCCGGTGCTTCCATATTTCTGTGAATAAAGGCCCTTATATATTTTCCGCCGGGTTTAAGATAATCATCCGATAGCTGTGAAATATGAGTAGTATGATTTTCTTCCGATGTATATATCTGATATGCTTTTCCGTCGCTGTCTTCGAACAAGGTCATATCGCGCGACATTTGCCCGTTCTTGAAATCTCTTTCAAGAAAATTTTCCGGTGAAGGGATTTTATTTTCTTTTGTTACATTAACCGGCCATACATCTGCATCCGGTCTGAATGAATTCAAATATTTATACGGACCGGCAGGACTGTCGCTAATCGCCACTCCCGCGCGGGCGGAGGAGTACCCGTGCCCTTTTAATTCAAGATGAAACCACATTACAAACTTTCCGGTTTTCTTATTAAATAAAACCTTGGGTCTCTCCAGTATACATCCTTTGGCAATATCGCTGCTCGAATCGCCGGAAACATGCAGGGCTATTCCGCGATCGGTCCAATTATATAAGTCACGCGAAGAATAAACATGAACCCCGACCATTGCCCTGTTGCCTTCCGGTCCAGCAATTTTATGTTCGCCGAACCAATAGTATATTCCTTCATAATAAAGTATACCTCCGCCGTGCGCATTGATCGGCTTGCCGTTATTATCAAGCCAGATCTGCCCGGGATGAAAATTTTTATAAATTTTTTGGGCATTTGCATAACAGAAAGAAGAAAGTAAAGCAATAATAACCGAACTCAAAACGATATTAATAATCTTATTTTTAATCTGCTTATTCATTATAACCTCTTTTCATATTATTATAACAAACTATGGAACTGCCGGAACAGACTTTCCCTGTATGACAAATATTGTATCCGACGTTCCTTTTAATCCGTCTGATTGGGCGGTAAATTTTATAGAACCGGCTTTATTCCCCGATTGAATAACCGCAAGGCATAATCCGTTAAATGCTTTTCTCCGATCCGCTTTAAAAGAATCAAGATCGAGAGGATTTCCGTTGCTTACTCCGATTATTTTTCCTTCGCCTTCTATTGAAAATTTAACAAGATTATCCGCCGTCGGAACCACATTACCGCTGGAATCAGTAATTTCTATTTTAATATTGGAAACATCCTGCCCGCCCTCGTTAATTGTATCGCGGTCCGGAACAATACGTAAACCTGCGGGCTTTCCGGCAGTTCTTATCTCTTCCGTGCACATAATTTTACCGTCGATTTTCCCGACAGCTTTAAGAACTCCCGGTTCATAAGGGACATCCCATTCAAGATGAAGATCGGCAGTTGTAGGGTTAACTTCCGGATTCGCATATTTATTCCAGGCTCCCGAATGTCCCTGTCTCGGGAACTCAATTCGTTTTACCCCGTATGATTTTCCGTTCATGAATAATTCAACTTCATTGCAATTTGTATAGCATAATACAGGTATCACCTGTCCTTCTCTGCCTTGCCAGTTCCAATGCGGGAAAAGATGAATCATCGGTTTCTCTGTCCACTGACTTTGATAAAAGTAATAACCGTCTTTAGGAAAGCCGCAAAGATCGAGCACGCCGAAGGACCAATTTTTATACGGCCAATGAGATTCGCCGAGATAATCTATGCCGGTCCACATAAAATCGCCGATAACATAATCATGCATATGAACGAACTTCCATAACTGCTCGGCATCTATCATCCTATAATTATAATTCGGAAAGAATGCAGAATCGTTACCTAAAGAATAATCACCCCTTATGCCTCCGCTGTTCGACTCGCTTTCGGTTCCGATCATTTTCCAATTCGGATGATCATGGCGATCGATGCTGTAATATAATTCTCTTCTTTCGTGCCAGCGATCCACGTAGTTATATCCGACGATATCGAGACCGTTTAGAAATCCCAGTTTAGTAGCTCCGCCGTCAGCGGCAATATTATCGCATGCCGAGGTAACGGGTCTGGTAGGGTCTATTTGATGACAAATTTCAACAAGTGAGCGGAGTGTTTTTATACCTTCGTTAGTTTTCTGATCGGGAATTTCATTACCCACACTCCATATGACTATCGAAGGATGATTTCTGTCGCGTTCCAGCATTGAAGTAAGATCGCGTTTACCCCACTTATCGAAATAAACATGGTAGCCGTATTTTCTTTTACCTATTTCCCACTCGTCGTAAGACTCATCCATTACTAGAAATCCCATTTCATCGCACAGGTCAAGAAACTCGGGAGCGGGCGGATTGTGGGAAGTACGAATTGCGTTGCAGCCCATTTCTTTTAATTTTTTAAGACGGTATTTCCAGACACCGACGGGAACAGCCGCTCCAACGCTCCCTCCGTCGTGATGCAGGCATACTCCGTTCATTTTAATATGTTCTCCGTTAAGCAGAAAACCTTTATTTACATCGTACTCTATTTTTCTGATTCCCACCAGAGTTGTAAGATCGTCTACGGTGTTTTTGCCTTCAACAATATATTGACGGAGTTTATACAATGAGGGAGAATCAACCGACCATAATAAAGGAGATTCTACCTTTAGCCGCTGACTTACCTCATCTTTATTACCTGCCGAAACCGAAAAAGCAATTTCGTTTTCGGCTACTTGATTTCCGTCTTTATCAACAAGTACTGAACGGAGAAGACCTTTCTTAGATGATTTGTAATTGTTTTCAATTTTGGTCTCAATTATAACTTCAGCGGATTTTTGAGAAACTTCAGGAGTGGTAATATATACACCCCAGTGAGCAATATGAAGAGGATTGATTTTTACAAGCCAAACGTTCCGGTAGATTCCTGAGCCCGTATACCAGCGGGAATTAGGCTGAAGAGAATTATCGACTCTAACCGCAATTATATTTTCTCCGGCCTTCAAATAAGATGAGAGATCGTAATAGAAGCTTGTATACCCGTAAGGATAAAGACCGAGGTGATGACCGTTGATCCAGACATCGCTGTTCATATAAACGCCGTCGAACTCAATCCATATTTTTTTGCCGAGATCTTCTTTAGATATATCGAAATGTTTCCTGTACCATCCTATACCGGTGGGAAGAAAACCTCCGTTCCCTCCGGCAGGCGCATCGTTACTGAATGTACCTTCTATGCTCCAGTCGTGAGGCAGATTAAGAGTCCTCCATCCGGTGTCGTCAAATTCGGGAGTCTGCGCATCCTTCACATCCGACTGAATAAACTTCCAGTTAAAATCCATAAGCAAACGCTGCCGGCTCTCCTGTCCGTTTGCAAAAATATTTACGATACATAAAAAGAATAAAGCAAGTATGTACGTATTTTTTTTCATAATAAATCTCTTAACTATTTGCAGGTTGATTATTTTTTAATTGTTAATTTAAGCTCGTACTCAGGAAATACTTTTATTGAGTTCAGCTTCGATATTTAAACTTCCGGATTATTGTACATCTGAACGGAACGGAGAAGCAGGCAGTCCCGCCGAATTAAATAAATTGCACACTGGGATGTTCTCCCATCCGTATCGAACCGCAACAGGTTTTTTAATTTTGCTGTTGAATACAATTACTTCATTACCGCTTATCTCCGCATCGGCCGTAATAAATTTCTTATCTGCGCCCGCAATAGTAAATCCTTCGAGACTTGTTCCTTTGCTTATTAGTTTTCCGTCAGTATGGCTGAAATGAAGAATAATTTTACCGTCTTTTATAGAATAAGACTGATACATCGGTCCGGAGTATTCTAATTTTTCACCATACGCAAGAGCCTCCGCGGCCAGAGTAAAACGCTCGCCTACCGGCTGTTTATGCGGTGAATGAATATTTTCATCGACTATATCGGTGGTTACAATTAATGCAGTATTCTTTAATTCTTTATACACAAGAAATTGAGATTCCCTTAATTCGGGCGGCATATCATTATGCAGTGTAATCTGCACAATCAGAAAAGGAAAATTTCCCTGACGGAAATCCTTGCGCCAGTTCAGTATCATATTAGACAGGATGGTTTTGTATAGAACCGGATCGTTGTTATTTGGTTCTCCTTGATACCACGCTACGCCTTTAATGCTGTACGGAATCAAAGGGTAAATCATACCGTTATACAAACCGCTCATCACTTTGCCCTCCGGTTGCCAGCCTGGCGCAGGTTTATAATAATCTTTAACAATTTCTGAAAGTGCACGATTACTTTTCAGGGCTTTCTCGCTTGTCCAGTCTTCGGCAGGAGTTCCGCCGAACGCTGAAAAAATAATTCCGACCGGCACTTTTAATTTCCCGAATAAATCCCTGGCGAAGAAATAGCCGAAAGTTGAGAAATCGGAGACGGTTTTAGGCGAACAGACAGTCCATTTGCCGTTTACATCTTCAATCTTTTCCTTTTCATATTTTTCCGGAACATAGTATTCTCTTATCTCGGGATAATCGGCGGCGTTTCTTTCTTTTTCCCAGTTATCAATAAGCGGCTGCGGAGGGCGCGACCTTAATTGTCTTTCCATATTTGACTGACCGCTGCACAGCCATACTTCACCGACTAATATATTTTTTATATAAACAGTATCATCACCGGCAATAGCCATTGTAACAGGAGTGGTAATGTAAGGCATCGGTGTAAGCTTAACCATCCATCTGCCGTTCTTCGCGACAGTTGAAACAATCTGGTTGTTAAAGCTTACGGTTATTTTTTCATTATCTTTTGCGGTTCCCCAAACAGGTACTGACACACCTTTCTGCAAAACCATATTATCGCTGAAGAGGTTGTTAGGTTTAACGCCAGCTGCTACAATCTTGCCCGAACTCATTGCTTGCGCCGGGTTAAAACATGATACCGAAAAAATTATTCCTAAAACTATAAAAAAGTCATTGTGAATTTTCGTCTTATAAATCATTTTAATCTTCTAGTTTTATTTTCCATTCGACCCTTCCGTTGTAAGGATCTTTGTCCAGAATAAAAGTACCGTTCTTTTTTACAAGCGACAGTTTATGAAGTACCTGATCGCCGGGCAGATAAATTAAACCATCGGCCTTATCGGCATTCTTTGAATAAACCGTAAGTTCCAGATTCGACCAATCCATCCATGCGGTAGACTGAGCAAGCTTGATATGAGGGATAACAGCACCGTCCTTAACCAGCACGACAATCGGTATTTTACCTGCTTTAATATCATGCCAGCCTCCCGGGTATGCTTCTCCGGTTTGATAATCGATCCACACGCCGGGAGGCAGATAGACTTCTCTTTGAGAAACGTCTTCAAATAAAGGAGCAACCAGCATATCCGAGCCGAATAAATATTCGTTATCGATCAGCCATGAGCCGGGATCATCGGGATACTCAATAAACAAGGCTCGAAGCATGGGCAGCCCCCTTTCGCTGCAGTCTTTTGCCTGGGCATAAATGTACGGCATTAATTCATATCTCATATTATCGGCACGGCGGAAAGCATCCATAAAATCTTTTCCGTAAGCCCAGGGTTCGGTGGGCGGAGCGCCGTGATCGCGCGTGTGCGAGATTAGCATTCCGAACGGAAGCCAACGCCGGAAAAGATTCTCGGGTTTTTTGTTTACAAAACCACCTATATCATTCGACCAAAATGAAAATCCGCAGACTCCGAGAGATAAACCTCCGCGCAGTGTAGCAGCCATCGCCGAGTTCGTGTTTGCAGGATCTCCGCCCCAATGCACCGGGTAACGCTGACTTCCGGCCCATGCGCTTCTTCCCCAAATAATTGTATTGCCGGTTATTCTTTTGGTAATTTCCGCAACAGCTTTATTATAACGTAGCGGGTATAAGTTATGCTCATAAAACCCTGTTCTTCCCGAATGGTAAATCCCGTCAGGCGGAGCCGCTTCGCCGAAATCCGCTTTTATAACACTTACCCCCTGACGCAGAAGTCCGGCAATTTTATTTTGATACCACTCTATTGTTTCTGGATTTGAAAAATCAAGCACTGCGTCTTCATAAGGCAAATTACCTTTCCTGTCTTTTACATAAAGCCCCTTCTTTATAATCTCCGGGAATAAAGAATTTTTGGGAACGAAATAAGGCAGCTGCCACAGACTGGTATGTATGCCTTCTTTGATAAAGTCGCTCATCATTTTGACAGGGTCCTTAAAACGTGTTTTGGAAAATTGGTAATCGCATCTCCAGTCAGTTTCGAACCAGCCGGTATCGAAGTGAAGGACATCCGCAGGAATTTTATTTTCCCTGAGTTTATTTACCACTTCCCGACCTTGTTCCTCCGAGTAATAAGTAATTCTGCTCATCCAAAGACCGAATGACCAAAGGGGCGGCATCGGCGCTTTGCCTGTAAGGTTTGTATATTCATTTAAAATATCTTTCGGCTTGCCGAGAAAAATAAATAAATCGGCTTCATCATCGCCTATCATAAGCGAGGACATACCGCTGTAATACTTTCCGAAGTCGCAGGTAATAGGTGTTGAAGTATGCATGAAAACACCGTAACCCCTGCTGCTCATAAAAAACGGAACCGGTTTGTACATTGACTCGTTTTGCACACCGTTTGCGTCGTCGGTCCATAATACAACCTTTTGCCCCCTCTTATCAAACTGAGTATACGATTCCCCGCAGCCGAAAATCTTTTCTCCGGGGGATAATGAAAATGCCGCATCCATACTTGTCGAATAATCCGATGAACGGCGTACAAACGAAAAAGGAAGGAGAGGCGTAAAGGTTTCGGAGCCATCGGCCATATCAATCGTTTTGGTTAGAAGTTTCCCGTCCGCATCTTTAATTTCAATTCGCCACGGATAATCATAAACAATTACAGAGCCGAATTTACTTTTATAAAGATGTCCGCCTTTTATCCGGGAGTAGTGCCAAGCCTTCATATCTGATGGAATATTTCCGCCGGGTATCATCAGCGTATCATCGTCCGGTCTTATCTCAAATCGCGAAGCCGCCCTAATGCGTATTGTACGGGGTGAAACGAATTGAATCGAGAACGGAAGCGAAGGCGAGACAGCATATTCATCGGCGGGAAATTCATTTGGCGGCACGGGTTTTAGTACCGCAAGCATATTATTGAAAGCAAGCCTGGTAAAATATTCATAACGTTTATATTTAATTTTTCCGGTACCTGAAACTGGATCAAAAGAAGATAAACTGTCCGCCACATAATATGTATTCGAAAAATTTCGGAAATCACCGCTGATGTCTACCGGCTCATTCAACAAAACCTGATTTTTATCCGGAGAATTTTCGGGTATCTGAGCAATACTGTTTGTGCATAATATCAAAATCAGCAAAAACATTATTAAATAATTCCGATATCCCGAAATAGTACAAACGATATCATTCATCTTACCACCGTCGTTTTAATTATTATTATTTAGAAAACTATTTCTCTAAAACATCTCGCTATTATGTCTTATAAAATTTTTTAAATCACCTTTAATATGTTTCTTTAATTGATCAGGCTGTGCATTTTAAGCCATCTCTCGCAAGCCTTCGGCCAAGATGATTCCGTATCGGCCGTTCTGCCGAGCCCGTAACCGTGCCCGCCTTTTTCATATAAATGGAGTTCGCATGGTATCTTATACTTTTCCAGGGCCAGCGCATAATTTATACTGTTCCGAACCGGAACGACGTTATCGTCCATCGACTGCACTAAAAATGCAGGGGGAGTATTCTTATTAACCTGTAATTCGTTTGAATACAGTTTAACCGACTCCGGATTTGGATGTTTTCCCAATAAATTAATTCTCGAGCCCATATGTGTAATCGCGGAATCCATTGATATAACGGGATAGACAAGAATTGAAAAATCAGGGCGGGCGCTGATTGTGTCGCTCTCATCGTATACTTTTTGATTATAATGCGTAGATAAAGTAGATGCCAGATGTCCCCCGGCAGAGAAGCCCATAATGCCTATTGCGTGAGGGTTTATATTCCATTTTACCGCGCTGCTCCTGACTATTCGAATAGCCCTCTGCGCATCCTGCAGCGGGGCTATTGTTTTATTAACCTCGATTGCCGTATCGGGCAGACGGTATTTTAATACAAATGCCGTTACTCCGATGCTGTTAAGCCATTGCGCAACTTGCGAGCCTTCATGTTTAATTGCCTCCACGCTGTAACCGCCGCCCGGACAAATAATAACGGCAGTGCCGGTTGATTTCCCGGCAGGGGCAGGGTAAAAATCAATTGTCGGAATTGAAATATTTTTTTCAAATGTCCAGCCCTGACTCGAATCGATTACCGCCTTATAGGACGGGTTATATTTGGAATTCGGTACACCTTTAGGCCACAGATCGATTACTTTTGTCTGAGCCGTCGCTGCTCCAAAACCGAATATCAAAACCATAATAATAAAAATTAATTTATACATCGAACTTCTTTCTTATGAATGTGAAGAATTATTTTTTTAAATCATGCGCAATTACTTCGGCCATTATTTTAGCGCCTTTTACATCGGGATGAATACCGTCAAAAAAATTTTCACCCTGGCCGCTCATTTGATCATGAAGATCCATAACATCGAGTTTATTACTTTCGGCCAGATTTTTTATTATAGGAATAATCCATTTCGTAATCGTGGAATCGTTTATGCTCCATTTGGATTTAAATACCGGAACGGGCAGGCAAACGTAAATTTTCGGATTGCTTGGAATTGTTTTAAATGTATCTATTAAAGCCTGATAATCTTCGGCGAAACTTGCGGAATCCCAATTCTGAGTTTTGGTATCGTTGGTACCGAGCTGTATTATTATTATATCCGGCCGGTATGCAAATACATTGTGAAATTCTTTGCAGGACCAGTAAGGGAAATCTCCTTTCTTCCGGAGAGTTGTGGCGCTTCGGCCTAAATTGAGAACGGAATAACCGTCGCCCAATAGACTGTCGAGTACAACCGGGTAAGAAGTTTTGCTCTGATAAGGAAGTCCGTACCCTTCCGTAATACTGTCGCCTACACATGCTACTTTTATATTATTTGAACATGATGAAAATACGAAAAGCGATAGCACTGCAAAAATGATTTTCAAATGTCTCATAATTCCGACCGAAATTTGTTTTAAAATAATTAAGTATTTATTCAAGCAGCCATCCGCCGTCAACTATTAAATTATGTCCGGTTGTGGCCCTGCTGGCTTCAGATAATAAAAAGATGATATGATTTGCAATATCTTCCGGCTGAATTTTAATCTTCAAAGACTGTTTAGAGAACAGGTCATCCAGATACTTATTGTTTTTCTCCTCGTCCTTCGTAGCAAAGTATTCCGACATCTGGCGCTCCGTAAAAATCCATCCGGGTGAAATGCAGTTTATGCGGATTCCGTCCTTGCCTAATTCCCGCGCCAGTCCTGCTGTCAATCCGATTATCCCTGATTTTGTTGCCGAATAAATGCTTCTTCCCGGAACACCGAGTCTGAAATTAATTGAAGATAAATTCACAATACTCTTACCTGTACCTTTTTTCATCATTTTCAAGGATGATCTTATACAAAAATAATAGCCTCTCAGATTAAGATTAACAATTTCATCCCAGCGAGTTTCGTCACCCTCTTCTATCGGGATAACAGGATCTACTCCGGCTATATTAACCAGATAGTCCAGACTCCCGGTTGTATTGTTTATTTGTTCGAACACTTTTTCTATCTCATCTGTCGACCTCAAATTGCATTTAAAATGAGTATAGCTGGAATGATCAATCGAAGAATCATTACAATCTAAACCCATTACATGCGCGCCTTGCTTAAGAAGCCCGTCGGATGCGGCCTGGCCAATGCCTTGCGAAGCACCGGTTATTACGGCAATTTTCCCTTTTATATCTTCAAAAATCATTTTTTTGCTTCCGAAAAATTTTGTTTAGCAATAATTATTTTATAAACGCTTTAACTCCGTGCGGATGAATTTTCTTGATAAAACCTTCATTATCAAAATTCAGACTGTCGATGCATAGTTGTCTTAATACATACTGCTTCTTTTGAGGATATATCCTATGATACAGGATATAGTACTGACCGTTTTCTTTTAAGATCGTATTGTGTCCTGGTCCGTACGTTGAGCTGTCTTTGGAGGTCGATAAAATAGGGCTGTTCCTGCCTTCTTTCCACGGACCGAAAGGAGAATTACCAAGTGAATACCTGATATTATAAGAGGCATCTATTGCCTTCCCGTTTGAGTACATCAAATAGTACACACCGTTTCTTTTTAACATATAAGGTGCTTCGAAGTAGTGCGGAGGAGTAATATCTTTCGGTTGACCGTCAAATGTTATCATATCGCTTTTAAGCTTCACGGCAAAGCAGCGTCCGTTTACCCAGTTAAGTCCGGAACCCCAATATAAATAGGCCTGACCGTCATCGTCGATAAAGCATTCCGCGTCTATCATATGATACCCAGGGAACATATTGCTTCTTATCAGGGGACTATTATCTGCTTCGGCATTTTTCCAGGGCCCGAGAGGAGCCTCGCTCACTCCAACCCATATCTCGCTACCGACGGAAACATACATATAAAATTTTCCGTTCTTTGCCCTTACAACCGACGGCGCCCATACCATGGACGTTTTTGATGTTGAGCTGGTACAGGCTTTTTTAGTCGGCCAATTAATATGCTTAATTTTCCAATTAATAAAATCCTTCGTTACAAGAACACCCAGTTCTTTTCCGCCCCAGGGATCCTTCGTTGCGTAAATATAAAATGCATCATTGTATTTTATAATTGTAGGATCGGCATAATATCCTTTGACAATCGGATTTGTAATTATTTTAATTTTATTCTGACTGTATATAGAGCCGAAACTTTCAAGCAATAATAACAGGATAAATATTTTTCTCATTTGTCATACTTTTTTATTTAGTTTTAAATTGAAAACCAGTAATTAACTTTTATTAAGAAAATATTGTTCGGATAAACATTTTTTAAATCGCTTAGCGCATTATAAACGGAATTGTTTCCGGGCATTATAAAATTTGTCCTATCTTGCGACCAGACAAGATAAATTTGCGATCCGGGAAGATACTCCCATCTGAGTACAAGGTTTGATCTGAACTGGAAAAAATTAAAATCAGGATTTCCGAACGATAATTTGTCATTTGAATTGTTATTTAAATTAACTTCATAATCGCTGCCGTTCAGTACCGGATTCAGTAGACTAAATCTATCTATATATTCCTTTGCTTTTGGGTCCGTTACGGTTTTAAATTCGGAATATTTTCCTGCCGAAGCAAACGGGCTTCCGTAATACTGAATTGATAATTCTGTGGTTATATTATAATCGATTCTGAATGTTGCCCCGACATTATTCTGCTTTACTTTACCGAGCATGTATATGTTTTGATTATCGAGATGTTCTAAACCGACAAATTGCAAATTATTAATATTGGAAGAAATGAATGTGCTCATGGATAATTTCAGCGTATTTACAGGCATATATGATATACCCGGCTGAACCTGATAATAAGAAGCGCTGTTGTTCCCGGATCTCGATATGTTCGTGCTTAAATCAAAAAATATTTTTTCCGAAGGATCGGTTTTAACATAAAATGAATTAGACCATACCGGCGGGATCAGCATTGCATTGCCGCCGCGAAGCAGGCGGGTATCTAGTGCCTGCGAAGTATAATCGATTGAAGTTGAAATTGCCCATTTATTCAGGAACTCCAGATAAATATTTAAACTGCCCCCGGCCGATAAAAAATTCATTCCGAAATCCCAGCTATTGGTCTGTTCCAACCCGATAGAATAAGTTCTAAAAATAGATTCGGATGTATTAACGAAATAAGAGACCGAATTTACGTTATTAATAATATCGGCTGTCTGCATAAAACCGAGATCATTAAGATCAAGTCCCGGAGAACGCCAATTCATTTCCGTAGAATAGCGCCAGAGCCCGACGCTTCCTCTTCCTATTTTTACTATACCACCGTAACCTGAAAGTTGAGTACGGCTGCTGTCATAATTCAGGTAATTCGCATCCGGGCGCTGATAATATCTTGCCGATGAGCTTTGAAGAATCTGCATAGCTTCGGTGCTTCCGTTTATAAAACTTCCGATAAATTTGGCATCGAGATAAAATTCCTTTTTGCTCCATTGATGGAGAAAATCCAGTCCGCCTGTATATGCACCGCGGTTTAAAAAATCAAGCTGATTATTTTTAATGAACCTGTTTGCGGAAGTAAAAATACCTCCCAGCACCGTATTACCTTCGGAATAATCCTGTTGAACGCGGGCGATAAAATAATTTGTCAAAGGCTCCACGGAGATGTCGCTTTCTTTACCTGCCGAAAATATTGTTGCCTGCTGATTCGCGGTTAAACTTTGCAAGACGCCGACGGACAGCCCCCCGGCGGTTTTACCGCTGATTTTTACTGCGCTTATTATAGTTGTATTGTCCGGATAATTTATATATTCACCGCTTTTAAGATCAGGAGAATAGCTCGGCGCATGCCCGATCCGCCGGCTGTAAAAAACATTAACGCCGTCGAAATCAAAGCTGAAAATATTTTTCCCTTCAAGGAAAAAAGGACGCTTCTCCTCGTAAAAAGTCTCGAAAGCGGTAAGGTTCATTACCGAAGGGTCAGACTCCACCTGTCCGAAGTCGGGATTGACGGTTAAGTTGGCAGTGAAATTACTCGACAAACCGATCTTGGCATCCAGTCCTAAATTTCCCAGCCATGATCTGCCTTTATCTTTAAATGGATTGCCCGGCTCACTTGGAAAGGTATTAACTCTGCCGAGAGTATACGGCATAATTTCGATACTCCGGTAAGCAGGCAAATCTTTAATGCCGCGAAACTCTCCGAACTGATATAATAAACCGGGACCGGTGGATGATTGAGGATCCCAATCGCTTTCTTCCTGGAACCGGTCGATCCAGCGCCAGGCGTGCAGGCCCCATTCCTGTATTTTTTCTCCGCTGTAACGAAGCTGGCTTAAAGGTATCTCAAATTCTGCGGTCCATGCCGAGTCTTCAGTTCCCGCTTTACCGTACCATACTGCATTCCAGTTCATCTCTGCATTCATTGGATTTGTCAGTAAAAGATCGATTTTTTGTCCTGCCGCAGTGATATCAAACTCGAACCCGGTACGGTGATCGTGGTAGCTGTCAAATGTAACACCCACTATATCTCCCGTAAATTCATCCCGCCTTCCTGCTTTACGTACAATTTTGTCCGGCTCTTTATCGAAAGCGCGGATAGCGACATAAATATTCCTGTCGTCGTACAATATCTTTAACTCGGTAGGCATAGAAGGTTTGGCCCCTTCATTCGGTATCCATTGAATATAATCACCCGCCCAGTTACCGGTTTTCCAGCAGGCATCATCAAGCTTGCCGTCAATAACCGGTTTGTCCGTAGTTAAAAACATAGTTGTATAAATTCTTTTAGGTTTATCCAAGTTACTTATTATTGAATCTCTTTTTATTTCAAAAGCCAGACAGTATGCGTCCATATAAAAGATTATAACGCAAGCAAAAGTAAATAACGACTTAAAAATCATGAACAATCCCCTTGAAAATTTATTATGTTATACGGACTCTGTTAATTAAAAACTTACCGAATCATAGCTTTCCAACTACTTTCGTAATTGAAAAAATTTCCTGATATAAATATAGTTCACCGGACTATATTTTTATTTTAATAATATAATCTTCTTTGATTTAACAAAATTTCCTGATTTTATTTCACAGATATAAACGCCACTGGGATAATTTTTTGCATTCCAGATAACCTTATAACTGCCGGCTTTCATATAACCGTCTACCAGTTTAATTATTTGTCTCCCCACGGAATCAAAAATAATAACTGAAGTATTTGAAGAAACAGGAAGTGTGTATTCTATATTGGTACTTGGATTAAACGGATTCGGATAGATTTTAAGATCATAATCAGAGGGAATTGTTATATTCTGCTTTACGGCAGTTACATCGATTCCTAAAAATGCGTCCATAGCAGCAGTCGGTTCTTTAGTACCCGGATCCCAGGCGCCTAAATTATAATTTTGCCAGTTATAACATTCAGGTTCCCAGTAAAAAACGCCTAGCCCTCCTACTGATTTTGTTTTCGCGATTAAATCCAAAAGATAGTGGTTAGCTTCAACCGGCTTGTTATAAAGATAACCTGCTTCGCAAACCATTACTTTGGTCTTATATCTGGAGATCATGTCCTTCATTGTTATTAAAGCAAGACTATCATCCGCTTGCCAGGATAAATAGGCCCAATAAGGATAGACAGACATGCCGATGACATCCCATTTTACACCGTTCTTTTTTAAATTATCAAACATCCATCTGAACACTCCATCGTCATGTCCGTTCGCCAGATGTATAACCACCTTTATAGTAGTGTCGACGGCTTTCACCGCATCATATCCGCTTTTAATCATTGCGGCAAAATTACTCATATGCGTCGATGCCCTTCCGTCTTCCCACAACATACCGTCATTAACTTCATTACCGATCTGCACCCATCCGGGAACGATGCCCACTGATTTAAGTGTGTCCAATACTGAGTAAGTATGATTATAAATATCCTTAAGCAACTGCGATAAACTGTCACTTTTCCAGGCGGCAGGTTTATTTTGTTTTGCGGGATCAGCCCATGAATCGCTGTAATGAAAATCCAGCATAATTTTAAAACCCATACTGTCTGCCCTTTGCGCCATTCTAACAACATCTTTTTTGCCGCAATATCCGTTGGCCGGATTTACCCATACTCTGAATCTAAGAGCATTGATTCCTTTTTCTTTTAAAATTTCAAGACAATCCTTCTGAACACCGGAATTATCTTTAAACACATATCCGTAATGCTCCATCTCCGACAGCCAGCTTACATCCGCGCCGTTTGCAAACTGGGCTTTCGCCTGGCGGGTTTGAATTATAAACAATTGCAGCAATATTAAAACGAACAAATATTTTAATCGAAATAACACGTTTGAAGTTTTCATAATTTTACTACCTAAGTTATAACAACATCATTAAATCTTTATTGCCGGATTAATTCAGAATAAATTGATTTACTTCTTTTGTAAGCTTATATTTTTTCCCTTTCCAGATTAAAAAACCTGAAGTCCTTTCCGGAATATCTATATTTATTTTCCATTTGCCGTCTTTCAATTTATAATCTACAGCTATTTTTCCTTGAGGATGAGGTATCTCTCCGCTCGCATGATTTAAGCTGCCGAGATGAGGCTCTATTTTTACTACTTTAAAACCCGGGGCATAACTGTCTATTCCAAGTACGGTCCGGAAAAATTCAATATTAGGACTGGCGCTCCAGCCGTGGCAATCCGATCGTGTATGTTGTAAATCGGAATATTCTGCGAAAGTCGACATTCCGTATTTGAGGTTTTCTTTCCATACATCAAGCTGATTTAAATAAAGATTTCCAAGTCCGGCTTTAACAAGAGCGCGATTTACATAGTAACTGAAATATACGGTTGCCTGGGTTAATGCAGAGTCTTTAACAATTCTGTTTCCTAGTAATTGCGCTTCTTTACCTTCAACTACGCCGGTAAGAATAGCCAGCGCATTTGCATGCTGGGAAAATGATTTTTTATCGGGAGTATCCGCAAATTCTTGTCTGCCCTTATCCCAATATTTTTTAAGAATCGTTTTTTTAAGTTGTAAAGCTCTGGACTCATATAACCCGGCAAATGCTTTCATGCCGAGCTTGTCTTCCATTTGAGCAGCAAGCTCATATGCGCGCAGCAATTGCAAATCCAGAATAGATGACGAGCCGTCCCTGCCGATAGGAGGGACGCCGTGATTCCATCCTTTGCTGTTAACCCAATCGGTAAAACCCCAATAAGGTAAGGAATTAATTGAACCGTCCTTTCTTTGGAACCTTTCGAAAAAGGAAAGTACTTGTCTTTCGCCTGATAGTTTGCTTTTTACAAACCGGCTGTCGGGCGTGTACATCCAATAATCATGAAGCATTCCGATCCACCGTAATGAAAAAGGAGGAATGAGCTGAGTGGAAGCGCTCGGATAGCGGCTTTCCGTAAGGCCGGCCGCAATTCTGGATTCGTCGAGAAGATTTATTGCATTTTTTGCAAGCCGGCGGTCGCCGCTATCGAAATAAGATATTAACGCCTGAATCCTTGTGTCCCCTGCATATTGCAATTGTTCGTAATAAGGACAATCCATATATGTTTCAAAGGCGCATAACCTCGCAGTACGCCAGCCTACTTTCAATATTTTACCGAGAGTTGAATCGGTGCTTTCAAATTTTGCATTAAGTTTGAACGGGTATCCCGTATAGGTACCGTAAAAATTCTTAATTGTTAAAGGCTCATTCTTCGTGCGGACTTTAATTAATATATAACGGTAAGCTCTCCACCAGAGAGATGTATATGTTTGATTGATATCTCCGTTTGATGTCAGACTGTCTTCCAGCCCGATAAAAACCTTTCCGGCAATATAATTCCGGTTGGTCTTGAAAAATTCTGTCTTTCCGCTTACACTGTCTTTTTTTTCGGAGTACAATGCTTCGGCATATTTAATGGAAATTGCCGCGTCTTTCCCGCCGCTAAATTCCAAAGTCGGATAAGCATCCGTAAGATATGTTTGATCAAGCAGTAAAGAAGCGTTGGTATTTTCAGGAATTGTCAGAGTATCGCCGGAAAGAAATTTACCGGGGACACTTATTCCATTTTCTTCTCTGACTTTTAGAGCTTTTTCTTTCTTTAATTCCATAGGCGGAATTGGTGACGGAACAAGCATCCAACCGTAATCGAATGTAAAGACACCTTTAGGATTACCGTGTGAAATCTGCCTGGCATTTTTCCAGGATGAATCGTTATAATTAATTTCATTCCAGCGGAGATCATGACGGTTCATATCTACATATTCGCCGGGCGGTGCGGCATAATAACCTATCACCCTGGGCTGCAACGGTTTGTATGCCGAATCTTTAATGCACTTCCAGGTATTATTTGTGTTTACCGGATCTTCCAAGTCTGAATTTCCTTGTATGATAAATCCGGTTTGATAAGACATTTGAGCAATCGAGCGGTAATTTCCGTCGTTCCATACAACCGCAGCCAGAACATTTTTCCCCGGCTTTAAATATCTGCCGATATCAACGGTTTCGTATCTCCAATGCAGTACATCGCCTCTTGAAGGACCCAAAGATACAAGCTTTCCGTTGATATATAATTTATAGCGGTTATCTGCGGAAACATTAATTATAAAAGATGAAGGGACTTGTTTAAAGTTTAGATCTTTCCTAAACAAGTACACTCCGTAAGAATTTTGAGACTCCCCGGGCACTTCTATCCAGTAAGCGTCCCATGGGCGGTTATGAATATTATCCGGATTTGTTCTTTCCATTCCCTTGGCGACGTTAATCAGTATTAGGAAAATTATGAATGGCAGTAAGATTTTCAAATTTATTTTATTCATTGTACCGACCTGTTTACTCACTTTAAGTTTTTTATTTTTCCGGATATTATTTCAAACATCAAAACCGAAAGTCTTTCTTTATTAAATATATTTGCAACACTTTGCAATAAAGTCATCTCTTTCAGCTAAAGCAAAAATTCTAGAATGTATTAACTTATTCATATAATAGACTAAATTACAAAACTTAGAAAACAACTCTCATACAGACATATTAATTATTGCCCGATTATAAGATCATGCTTTTGAACAACATACTCGTCATACGGACTAACGGAAAAGCTCTTCAATGCCGGGATAATATTACCTTTACCTGAAGGGCGCATAACAATAACCAGCGAATTCTTTGCCGCGATCTTCAGCCAGTCTTCGGGAAGGTAAAAATCTTTCTGCGGACCAACTGCATAATAACGCCCCAGCAGCTTGCCGTTTAACCATATTTGAAGGTCTCCTGATGATTCTATATGCAGACGCCGGGGAATCGTCCAGTGTTTTATACGCGGCACCTTAAACCACGTTCTGTACCATCTTACCCCCTTGTAAGCAATGCGACTGTCCGGTTTGTTCATTATTTCCCAGCCGGAGTCTTTATAATCTGTTTTTTGCCAGCCCGCAATTTCACCGTTCAGGAAAGTATGATAAGTAAGCTGTTTAAACTTTAAAGGTTTTTCCGTACCGTACTCAAATTTAACAGGTCCGGTAATGCCGCCTCTGTCCATCGGATTCTCCACATACAAAGCAACAAGATTCTTCCCGGGTTTTACGTCCCCGTTAAAAGGAACGCTGAAATGCGCATTCCAACCATGATGTCTGAAATTATAAACCGGCTTTCCGTTCAGATATATAATCGCGCTGCGGCTAATGCCTTCAAATATTAAATCTTGGATTATTTCCTGCTTCTTCGGAAGTTAAATTTATCGTCTTTCTGTACCAGGTACCTGCTTGTTTATTATCCTGAGAGCCGGCCGACCCGTTTCCGATTTCAACACTCGTCCATCCGGAATCATTATAATCTGTTCCGGCTTCCGGCGGAGTGTTACCGGGAGGTATTGTTTGCTGTTTCCTGTATTTCCATTTCTTAAGTGTCCGCATCTGTTCCGGAGAAAGAACATGTATATACTTCAGTCCTTTTTTCTCTTCCATAAATCCGCTGTTAGGCCTTCCTTCATTCTCATAAACAATTTTAATATTATGTATGCCTTTCGATAATCTTACCATGGAATAATCTTCGAATGAATTTCCGGTTAGACCTTTTACGGATTTTCCGTCAATTGAAATAGAATGCCAGTCATCGGCATAATAATCAACCTTCAGCATCCGGCTGCTTTCCAAATCAAATTTGCCTTCGTAAACGGAATAGCCGTTCAGGTGGCTGCCCAGGCTATCGAGAGATAAATAATTGCCGTCCTCTCCGTTAGGAACGGATTTGAAATATGAATTTTCCTCCGCATCGTCATCATTCTTATAACGGATTTGTCCGTATTCTACTTCGTGCCTGGGTAAATCGGGAGTGTTAAGAGTAAAGCGAAAAATATTTTGTCCAGGTGTATTACCGTACTTAATTGATTTTCCGTCCAAAAGAATCCGACTTACTCCTCCGGTAATAACTAAAGAAAAGTTATCCGCTCCGGGTCTGGTCTGCAATTGAATAGGTTTACCTTCCTGAGTGTTCGGTATCGTTAAATACGAATCGGACAGTAAAACCGCCGGACCGTTTTTAGTGTTTAATAATACCTCTTTTGAAGCACGGCTCCGGGGACATAACAATACATAAGATCCGTTCCAGGCGTACAAACTATCCCGGGAAGTTATCGATCCGGTAAAGACCTTCGGCCCCCAATCTATAATTGCTTTTTCCCCTGGAAAGCCGTAAGCAACCAGCAAGGGTCTGCCGTTAAATTCGGTTAAGGCAGATAATTGAACATTACTATAATGAAGAAGATTGCCATCCCGGATAGGAAGATCAACCGGCAGAAAATATGCGCCAAGCGAATCTACGGAAACCGGGAAATTGAAAGTTGAGCCTCCGGGCATTGTAACTCTTATATTTGCATTCTGCATTTTACCGGTCTTATTCCTTATAAAGACAAAACCAACCTTCCCGTCCGAGCGCAGCAATGTTTCGACTCCGCTGTTATCCGCCACTGCCCCGTTCTTAATTTCATAACTTCACGACAAATACGGTTGAGAGTATCTCAGAAGATCACCTAATAGTTTTACCGCATAATATTTTTCCCATAAACCTCCGCATTCCGAAATCGGGGCGGTATAATCATAACTTGTCGTTTTTCCTTTTCCTGCCCGGTAACCGAAATTTGTTCCGCCGTAAAGCATATAATAATTCAGTCCTTTGATGCCGTGTGCTACAACATATTTCGTAAGAGCATTGATCTGAGCGCCGCTATACTTATTAACATGACGAACGGTCTTATCCCCGATTGCGGTGAACCATCCTCCCTGCAGTTCTGTAAATATAGGAGGTGAATCAGGTTCCTGTTTTTTTACTTGCTCTATCCTGGAAAGCACGGCATCTATATTCCAGCCGGGATATCCGTTTACAGCGTCCGTAATTTGAGAGAATACCGGATCGGTATTATCGCGGGCCTGTTTCGTCAAGCATGTTATAACAGGTACATCTATACCATTTTGCGCGACGTCCCTGTATAAAGATTTCAAGTACATTACCTTTTGCGAATCGGGAAGACCGAAATGATCGTATTCATTTTCAATTTGCAGAAGTATAACTGTTCCGCCGTTTGTAATTAAATGGCGTTTGATCACAGGCATAACTTCATTGAACCAATACCCGGACCAGTATATGTCTTTAGAAGATGCAGTTCTGAATCCGATGTTCTTCCCTGCCAGCCACCCTGGAAACCCGCCTTCATCCCATTCGGCGCAAATGTAAGGACCGGGACGAATAATAACATACAATCCCGCGCTTCGGCAATCGTTCAGGAACTTATCCAGCATTCCCAGATCAGGTTTGCCTTCAGACTGTTCGTGAAAATTCCACGGTACATATGTTTCAACAGTATTGAAACCGGCAGCTTTTATTTTCTGCAATATGTCCGTCCATTGAACCGAATCGCTGCGGAAATAATGAAAACTTCCGCTGTAAATGAAAGTCTCTTTGCCTTTGATGATGAAAGCATTATGATTATAGCGGATTATGTCGGGGTGATCGAATTTAGGTTTTAATTCAGATGTGGAATCTTTCTGAATCGACACAGCCGCTAAAAATAAAAGAGACAAAAATAAAAATTTCATTTATGTTCAACCCTGACAGTTAAAATAGTCTTAAATAAAAAGCAAAAAAATGGAGAACAAATAAATACAATACAGACTATTGAAATAGACATAAGATTATATTTTAATTTTTATTCAGTAATTCAGTTTTATCGAGTATATAAACAGGAGTTACCGTAACCGGCCCGAGCAATCCGGAATCGAATACCGGCCAGTTAGCGGCATTAAACGGTTTATAATTTATATTTACAAAATTTATATCGTGAAATATTTTCCACTTTACGCCGCGCCTGTCAATATCGCGAATACGGTTTGCGGAAACATTCGTTACGTCCACCTTAAGGCGGTTTCCCGTTGGTTTTAATTCTACCGGCAAACTGAACGGCGGCATAATCAGGGTTCTTAATTTTTTCCCGTTCAGAAAAACTCCGGCACTCCGGCAAACCCTTCCCAAGTTCAGAATATAGCTGCCTCCTTTATCTCCGGGAGCGTTGAATGTTATAAAATATCCGGCAGTGCCGGCAAATCGCCGGGCATTGGTATCAGCTTCCGCGGTCCACGATCCGAGTGTGTCTGTGTTAAAAGATGAAGGCAGTACCGGCCCGCCGTGGATGAACGTTACATGCCAGTCTCCTTTTATTTCGGTAGTCGGACCTTTAGTCTCGCGATAATTCCACGCCCGGCCTTGAACATTACGATTGGTAAATACTCGCATAATTACGGAAGCACCTTTCGGTAACTGAAGATACACCTGGTTTAATCCGTCAGCCTTTCGAATTGCGGCTATACCGGTTTTACCGGTTAGTGGATCCATTATTACAATCGATTTTGCCGAGCATCCTATCGTAGTCCATCCGTTTATACCGGCTCCGGATCTATTAGCGATAAAATAATATTTCCCGCCGGGGAATGCGCGGCGTATGAAGAAAAGTCCTTTATGATCCGTCATTTGTTCGCGTGTAATACCTGCAAATTCAAGCGCCTCTTCACCGCTGCCTACCAGTATACGCCCCTGACCTATCTTAGCTTCGCTTAAATTTTTCTTTACTTCATCAAGTCGTATTTCTCCGAGTAGTTTCTTAAACTCTTCTCGACGTGGGCTTAGTTGCCCCCAGCCGGGTACGTCCTCCGGAAGACGGGATTCAAAAATTACCGTAGCACCCGACCTTGCCAGAAATAATAGCCTGCGAAATGTTTCTACCGGAATCAGTGTGCAGAGTGGTGAATATATTACACTATAATTACCGCCCGGGACACTAATCTTACCGGCTGCGGTTTTGGCCGTCTGCAGCTGACGATCCGAAATATAGTCAAACGAATAACCTTCATTCCATAAGTTTCCGGCGGTCCGTCCTATGGAATGATCCGAGAACCAGGCGGTATCTCCGACGGTCATATTCTGCAGCATATCTTTGGAATCATTCCATTGATCGGAGATAGGCCAGTATAACAGGATATCGTTGTCGGGTCTGCCGGATTGAAGAATACTCTGGCACCGGGCAATGTATTTATTTAACACAGGGACATCGTACCAAATAGAATTACGCGGATTCATTTCCGTAGACGCGTAAAAAAGCCAGCCCGGCCACGGGGTAGTTGCCGGTGAATAACATGTACCGTGGTAGAAAATGTGATTAACACCGGAGATTAACATATCATCCGTAAGATGCTTTAGCTCTGCCAGTGTTACCGTGAAATGTTCGCTCAGCCATGTGCCCGTTTCGGCAGCTGTTAAAGAACGCCCGGCGACGTGTGCCGCGGAAGAGGCAAATTTAGAAATCAGAGGATTCCGGTCCAGATGGAACATCTCCGTTTCAGGCATGTTTGCTTGTGAATAAAGATCCAGCCAGTTTGCGGGCGCACCGTGCGCCTGATAGCTTACAAGAAATCCATACCGGTGTGCCCAGTCAATCCATACCGGATCCGTAATAGTTGTCATTATGTCGGAAACTGTTCGGCGGTAATCAGACTTAACGCGAGCCGCTTCTTCAGAGGAATCGGCATCGAAAAGAAAAGGAAGAACATTCTGCAGTTTATATCCTCTGAATTTTTCGAATTGAGCGAAGAAATCAGGAGACCAATCGCATTTATATTCGTAAGAGTCCTGGAAAACTGCATGCGGCATCGGTCCGCTGTAATTTTAAATGCCTTATCAAACCGCTGTACATAGCGCTTCATGGCGGGTGCATAAAAAGGATTTAACATCGGGCCGTCGCTGCCGTTTGAGGCGCGTTTTACAAATTGACCTGAGAACCGCTGAGAGACCGCATATACTTTCCATTTGCCTTCCGGTGCCGTCCAATCCACATTGCCTCCGGCACCGATTTTTCCGGTAAGATCCACAACCCGGCCGGCCGGGCCGAATGCCATCAGCGCCTGAGTACCCGTTGAAACAGTATCAATGAATTCCTCTCCGCCGGATATGTTAAATGTTTTAGCAACTGCAAATGCATTTGCATAATTACCTTTGCTGAAGGGTCCGCCGAAGTTCCAGCCCGATTCCAAAGCTATATCTGTACCCATTCCCAGGCGCCTGGCCTCCGCTACTGTTAATCCCATCATTTTCATCCATTCCGGACTGAGGAATTTGATATAGTGTGCCTCCCGGCCTTTTACTCCGTATATCGGAATGATCTGAACACCGCCCAGTCCTGCCTTACTAAAAATTTTAAGCTGTCTTGCAATATTCGCGCTGTCTACCGCACTGCCCGGCCACCACCACCATGTCCAGGGTTTCATTTGATTGTTGATCTTGGGCCAAGATAGAGGTCCTCCCGCCTGCGGTTCGACGGCCAAAGTAAGAGAACCCGTAAGAAGTGTTATGAAAATAAATACCTGCAATATAATCCGAAGCTTTATTTTCTCATTATAATATCTTAGCACAGTTTTTTTCATTACAAGGAATCACCGATATTTATTTATAAAATTAAGAAGACCTAAAGTTAATATCTTTAAATACTTTACTTATTTTTAGCCTTTAGGCTGTTATAAAAATTTTGCAATACATAAAACGCTTCTTTCTTTTCACCTCTGTTTGAAATTAAACCTTTCCTGTTATAGAAGTCCTGAATGTACGGAAGAGGCCGGCGCGGGGACCTGAAATCCATTAATATCCAAGGACTCACACCACATAAAAAAGGTATTTTTTTGAGCATCTCGATTTGATATTTGTAAACATCGGCCTGGTATTCTTCCGTCCACCTTGTCTCTTTATCTCCGTGATACCCGTACAAAGCAGCAGCTCCGAGCTCACTTATAATAACCGGTTTATCAAATTCGCTTTTCCAGACTTTATCAACCGCGCTTTCAGGCGTTCCCGAATACCATCCTATGTATTCATTTACTCCGATAACATCCAGGTAACTGCATAGTGAATCGTCAAGCATTATGTTATTCTTGTTGTAGCTGGTTTCGGTAGCGGCTGTAATTAATCTTGTCGGATCCAATATCCTGGCACTGTCGATTAATGTTCTTAAAAACTTCAGCCGGGCATCGCTTCTCGGAGTTTCGTTTGCCATCGACCATACAATTACCGAGGCCCTGTTTTTATCCCTGGTGATCATTTCAGTCAACTGATTTAACGCATTATTAAGAGTATTTTCATTTGTCCATTGAATTGTCCAGTAAACCGGAATTTCCGACCACAGCAATATTCCCATTTTTTCGGCTTCTCTTATCATATTTTCGTTGTAAGGATAATGTGCAAGACGGACATAATTACAGCCCAGCTCTTTAGCCCAGTTCAGCAGCGTACGGTCGTCGGCCGCACTATAAGCGCGTCCCGATCTGAAAGGCGCTTCTTCATGCATTGAAATGCCGCGCAGAAAGATCGGCTTCTTGTTCAATAAAAGTTCAGTTCCTTTTGTTTCGATCGATCTGAATCCTATTTCGTCATTAACGGTATCCGTTCCGGCAATTATCTTTACATTATATAGAAACGGATCGTCGGGAGACCATAGTTTTAAATTCGCATTAAAATTAATTTCAGCAATTCCGGTTTTATCCGAGATAAATTTTTGATCAATATTAGCTACCGGTATTTGTACGGCTATATCTTGTTTTTTTTCGCTTCCGTTAAGCTTAAACCACCCGCTTATTTGATTTAAATGATCCCTTTTTAAGCTGAATAAAATAATCCTGAATGAATGTTTCCGGCTCCTCAACAAGATATACATCTCTTGTTAATCCGCCGTAATTCCACCAATCGGCATCTAATGTCGGCACACTGTCTTTAAGTCTTTTATCGTCAACTTTCGAACCACAACAAAATTGTTGCCTTCTTTTACTTACTCCGTAATATCAAAATTGAAGGGAGTAAATCCACCAATATGATCGCCAATTTTCTTTCCCGTTCAAATATACTTTTGCATCGTAGTTTACGGCGCCAAAATAAATAAACGTTTTGTTGCTCCGGCTTTTTATTGTAATTAAATCTTTTTTAAACCACACCTACCTTCATAAAAAAACAATTGGGGATTTTTTAGTATTCCAGTCAGAAGGAATACCATCGGGTCCGAAGTATCAAAATTATATTCAACAAGGTCGCTTTTATCTTTAGCGTGCCTGTCGAGGAAATAACCGTCGCTTCTCGGTTTGTAGCGGTAATCGTAATAACCGACTTCATAAGGATCAATAATTATCCGCCATTTGCCGTCGAGACTTATTTTGTTTCTGTTGGAAATGTTCGTTATCAAATCCGACGTCTGGGTATAAGCTGTTGAAAATGAAAGAACTAAAATCAGCAAGCTGAAAAGCTTCATATCAAAACCTCCTGAGAATTTTTATTAACCCGCTATTAAATTCGCAGATTAATGATAAAAATATAAATATTTCGAACTGTTTTAATGATATATAAAATCAGGCAGTCAACTTGAGTTATGTATAATTTTTTTCACGGCAATTTATTCTATTATATATCTGAAATTAATAACATGTACGTAAAAAGTATTTAACTGTAATTATGTTTTCATCTTATTTAATTTTTAATAATTTATTGAATGCTCTATAGAAATATTTTTACCTTCCCATATTTTTTTTGAAATCCATTCACCGTCTTTCCCCGTCCAGAAATTATTATCCGCGGGCAAGCCTAAAACAAGAAATGCTTCCGAACACAGATAAAGACTTCCCGTAGAAATATAACGCTCGCCGATAGCCGGCTGATGCCCGACCATGCCTATTTGAAGCCAGCCTTTTTTGTCAAATGTTCCCGGCGCATTTATTTGCCTTTTGATCACTGTGTAAAGAGCAGCCCTTACTTCCTGCGGAGTTATGCCTTCTGGTAATTCCTGCGTTAATGCTGTTTCGGAAAGAAGCTGAAATACGCCGAATCTATAGGCGAGTGAGCGCCCTAGTGGAGGATAAGTTCCTTCCGGTGAAATAAGAGATTCCAGGATATACGCGTATCTTTTTGCCCTCTTTAATACCAGATCATAAGTCTTTCCGTATTTCTCCTTGCCGTTTGGTTCGCATTCTTCGAGCGTTTTCAATATTTCGATAAACATCGGTTGAATAACCAAGCTGTTGTAATAATCCCAGTGAAAAGATTCGCCGTCGCCGTAAACCCCGTCGCCTTTGTACCATTGTCCGGTAAATTTATTTAAAGCCTTATTCACGGGCTGCATATCGGATGATCCGTCAAACTTTAATAAAGCGGCCTCTACCATTGCGCTGAAAAACAACCAGTTGCTTTCGTACGGTTTAATAACTCTGGATGATTTCAATGCCTTGATCACATTTGCTTTTGTAGTTCGATCTAGCCTGTCCCACAACTGATGCGGAGCCCGCAGAAAAGCCTGCGCGAGAAAAGCCGCATCAACTAAGGGCTGATCGCCCTTATCGAAATTCATAAAATCCGGAGATCCCGGATCTGTAGCATTATGAATACATTTTAAAGAAAGCTTAATGTATTTTTCTCTTAGCATTCCTTCCTTTGTTTTGCCGGGTCCGAGTTCCAGCCACGGCGCCATGCCCGAAAGAAGGCGGCCGAAAGCTTCAAGGTAAGTGTACTGACTTCTTTCCGCCTCTAATCCTTCTTTAGCTTCCACCGGCATGAGTTTTTTTAATTCGTTTTTACTCAACGCATCAAGAACAGGATCGGCTATTTTCGTCAGTGTTGAAATAAGATATTCGCGTTCATATTTGCCTTCGTTGAGATCAGCTTTCTTTGAACTTTGAGGAAGTACCGGAGAATTAACTGCCAGAAAAGATATAACTATTAATATTCCTATCCGTTTTAAATTTGAATCCATAATTTTATTTACCACGATAATTGTTTCTAATAAATTCATTTTTGCACAAAGGAAACCTTCAAAGGATTATTGCGGCGTTCCGCGAAGCGGCGGACATACTTTTCCCATTGTTCGGAACTCGTAAAGTCGCCGCTTCTATTCCAGCATGCCCCGAAATAATATGAAAATGGTTTGCCGATCTTAACTTTAGTAATTGCAAGCAGACTTCGTATCGGCGGAGCGCCTTCGACAATGGGCTGCGGAACAACCGCATGAATAACACTGTCAGGTAAATTCGGCGCGTCGTTTGTAAACATATCAACGCTTCCTTCCGGAAGAAGAACCGCAATGCCCATTCTGCCTTTAGGTTTATCTTCAGGCTGCCAGTAAGTTAGCCATCCTTCTTTTTTATTCTGGGCAATTTCTTCTTTACCGCCTGGTCCGCAGGAACGCTCTGCAAGTCCCACTCCTATAGTTAAAGGAGTTTTTTCATTGCTTTCAAATATGCTTTCATCTTTGCTCATCCATGATCCGGCATCAATACTGATTCTTTTTACTTCGGAGACTGTTCTTCCGCCACCCGCATCCCAGGCGTCAAAAGTAAGTTCAAATACCGAACGCACAGGGCCGACGGTAATTATTTTCCAATGATGATAATTTTTTGAGACAAGAAGTTTCCCGTCGTACCAGACTCCCAATCCGCCGTCGCCGCGGCTGGTGCCGACCCTATAATCATCCATTGCCGGTCCGTCATCAATATGAAACTTCCCGGATGCGTAAAGATCATTTACGATGAGTTTACGATTACTTTTAATCCATACATCAATCCCGCTGCTGGTTAAAGGTTCGTCCGGCGCGGTCATTAATTTCTGTCCGTACATTCGAAATGCTATCCGGTCGCTTTCCCAGGCAAAATCATCATATCTTTCAGGAACAAAACGAGCAAATGTCTTGATAACAGGTTTTGGAATCTCCGCAAGTGTTGAAGCATCAAGTATATAAAAATAACGCGATGCTTTGGAAGCCAGTTCGGCTTGAAATAATAATTTATCTTTCGGCTGTTCCGGGTTGGAAGCATATGTCTGCGAATCTAAAACACGGGATGAGACACCGTCCATCACCGCAAAACTCCCGGAATCCGGATTAAGATTCAGCATTGAGGCAACCTTCGATAAATTCAACTCGACAGTTTCGCAATTGCGCATGAAACCTGAAGGATTGGTTACTTTGACTTTTATCCATCGCTTTTGTTCCAGAACATTCATTCTGTATACTTCACTTCCGGCGAGCAGAAACGCACCGGTACCGTAAACTTCCGTTGAATTGGGATTAAATTTTTGAGGATCACCGCCTATTTGCTGAACGTGAGTAAGCATGCCGTCGGCATCAACGCAATTAACCAGCGCACCCCAGGCTTTTAAAACAGCCGGTTCGAATTTTTTTCGATCTAGTAATCCCTGGTTTACACCCCACGCGAGTGCATAGGTAATTAGTCCGGAGCCGCTGCTTTCTTTTAGGGGATAATTTTCCGAGTCAAGAAGGCTGGAGTGCCAGAGACTGTCGCGCTGCTGCAGCGTTATAAGTTTATCAGCCATTTGCTTGAACTGACGTATGAACCGGTCACGGTTTGGATTATTATCCGGAAGGAATTGAAGCATGCGGGCAAGCCCGGCAATTACCCATCCGTTACCCCGGCTCCAAAAAATCTTTGCTCCGTTCTGTTCGCGTTTAGTAAAATAGCGGCTGTCGCGGAAAAACAGGTGTTCTTTTTTATCATACAGATACTTAGTTGTCCGCCACCAGTTTTTTACCGCAAAATTAAGATAGCTCTGATCACCTGTTGCCGCATAAAGCCGTATCCATGTCGGCGGGCCCATATACAGCGCGTCGCACCACGACCAGAGATCAAGTTTTTCGTCACCGGGTTGAGAAAAATCCAGACTTTTAACTTTGGGAGGATGCAGTAATATTTCATCAAAACGATGTCTGACAGAATCAATCATTTTATTTTCCCGGTACCGGAAATAAAGTTCGATGTACATTTGTCCCACGCAATGGTCATCGGCCATATATAATCTTGGTCCGAGCCGCCAATCAGTTGAATTGCCTGCTTCGAGCATTGAATTTATATACTTCGGGTTACCGGAAATTCCCGCAAGCGCCATCATTCCGTTGTCGTATGCGCCTTGCGTCCAATCCGTTAACGGATATTTGCTTGGGTGCTCAATCTGCCAATCGGCAACGCGCTCCATTATTGACAGAATTGATTTAGAACTTAATTCGGCTTTGTGATTATTTTCTGTCTCACCGGCATACATATATATGTTTGTCAGTAATATAAAAACTATTGTGGTAATCCAAAGAATTTTTGTTTTCACGGGGTTACTAATGTTTATGTTTATCATATTACTCAATCTTTTTTTAATATTCGAAATTATGTTTTACTTTCTGAACAGCATGCTTCCGGGAATAATTTGTTTCTCCATTCCGGGACCTTTTATGCCGGCCTCTAATCCCATTCCGCCGCCGCCCTGGAAAAAGAGCAGTTCTATTTTATGGTAACCTGAATTCAGCATAATATTACCTGAGCTTTCAACCATTGCGTGCTGACCGTCGTTATTCACGACCAGTTTGCCGTCTATTAACAGCGCTGTTCCGTCGTCGGATGTTGTATAAAAAGTATATAAGCCGTCTTTCGGGATTTTGATAAAACCGTCGTATTTCAGGGCAAAGTCCGACTCTCTTACTGCATTAGGTAAAACAAAATTATCAACGGTACCTGCGGACTTAGGGGTCAGATCCTTAAAGTTCGGCAGATGATTAAAGGTCTCTTCATAATAAGAATAAGAAAGTCCCTTCTCAGGATTTTTTAATTCCAGCTCCGGCTGAGGTTTCATTTTAAGTTTGCCTTCCAGTTCAAGAACCACCACAGACATCGGGGGCATATTAACATTTAAATTATTTCCGTTTAATTTAAAACCGTCAAAATCTTCGGGCTTTACTTCATCCGGATTTTCAAATGTATTATGGGCATTCATCTTCTTTGCAGTTAATACCTTTCCGGTTATTTTACCGGCATCATAGCTTTCAAGACTAAGGTCAACACTCTCGGAAACATCAGGATCGATATTGCATAAAGAGATATGCAACTTTCCGGTGGTGTCTATTGAAGCTGAACAATTAACGGCGGAAAGCGAATCACCGTCGAATACATATTTGCTCGATGAAACATTTACCGGAACCATCATTGCATCCTGATGTACTTTATATAAATCATACACCCAGTAAGTCGGCGTAAGGATCATCTTATCTCCCTTTGTAAGAATCATAGCCTGCAGCACATTAACTACCTGCGCGATATTGGTCATCCTTACACGATCGCAATGGTTATTGAAAATATTGAGATTACAGGCTGCCGCAACGGCATCCCGCATTGTATTCTGCTGATATAGAAATCCCGGATTAGTACCGGGTTCTACTTTGTACCAGGTACCCCACTCATCTACATCCAAAGCAACTCTTTTAAGAGGATCATATTTATCCATAATTGCCGAATGCTTTTCAATCAAGTCCTTCATTCTTAAAGTTTGCTTCATTATATCGAACCAGCCCGACTCGTCGAAGTCCGTTGCCGTTTTTTGATTAGCCCAGGAATAATAATGAAGTGATAATCCGTCGAAATATGAACCGGCATCTTTCATTAAAACATTAGTCCAATTATAATCATTGCCGTTCGGGCCGCTGGCAATTTTAAATATTTTATTGTCCCCGTAATTATGCATAAATGTTCCGTACCGTCTAACTTGATCCGCGTAATACTCAGGAGTCATATTGCCGCCGCATCCCCAGCTTTCGTTGCCTATTCCCCAATATTTAACGCCCCAGGATTTATCACGGCCGTTCTTTTTTCTAAGTTCTGTCATGGGACTGACATTATCTGAATTTACATACTCGACCCACTGCGATAATTCTTGTACTGTTCCGCTGCCTACATTGCCGGTTATATAAGGTTCGCAACCGATTAAACGGCATAATTCCAAAAATTCATGCGTACCGAAGCTGTTATCTTCGGTGACCCCGCCCCAATTTGTATTTATCATTTTCGGTCTCTTACTTCTCGGCCCGATACCGTCCATCCAATGGTAAGTGTCCGCAAAACATCCGCCGGGCCAGCGCAGAACCGGAACCTTAATTTCTTTCAGCGCTTCAACTACATCTTTTCTGATGCCGTCAATATTCGGGATCGGCGAATCCGGTCCAACCCATATACCGCCGTAAATAAGATGTCCGAGATGCTCTGAAAACTGACCGTAAATATTTTTATTGATTTGATATTGGAGTCCCGAGGCATCCAACGTAATTTTATTTGACTTGTTCTGCGCGCTGATAGAAATCTGAATTATAAAAAGCGCGACAAAAAACAGAATTATTTTTTTCATTTGATTCTCCGTTATCATTAAAAAAGATCTTTGTTTTTAAGCAACTTCCCTAAAATTAAATTTTATTCCTTTGTGATAATATTATTTCCGATAAAGACCCGGTAATCTTTTATTCTTCCGGTAACATTATTTCCGGCGACGGGGACATAACTGAAACCGGATATTTTTTCTTCTTTTCCCATATCGATTACAAGATAATGCGGATAACCGGGCTGCTTGTCGCTCCATTCCGAATGCCATGCATTAAATGTTTGACCGTCAATAGCATTTTCGGCAACGCCGTTTTCTTTCAATGTTTCTTCACTGCTGACGTACGCAATGGTCCAATTCTGATGGCTTATAGATTTGCCTGTACTATTCAGAATATCAAGTTCCCCGATTGCGGCGTAAGGTTTTTTATCGAAAGAGCTTTTTGCTTCAAAGCAAAAATATCTTCCCTCCGCCGGGGCCGGAAGCATGACTGTCTGCATCTTATCATAATCAGTAAATTGTCCGGCAGCATCGGGTTTTAAATTTTTAATGCTGAAAATTACGTCGGGGCGTTTTGAGAGAGTAAAATCTTTGCCGGGGCGGAGTTCGTTCAAAATGGGTTTGTCCAAACCTTGCAGGACAGGTTCTTCCGGGCCAAGTAAATCCAAAACAATAACTTTGTTATTTCCTTTTTTCAGCCACGGGGCTGGAAGATACATTGTCTGAGTCGGACCGATATCCCAGTACCGGCCAAGGCAGTGTCCGTTTACCCAGACAACGCCATTACTCCATTTGCTTACATCGAGGAAGGTATCACCGACTTTATCGATATTTATTTCGCCCTGCCAGATACCGGGACCAGATTGAGAGGTTTCGGTTTTTTCAAACTTCAGATTGTTCAGCCAATCGTCATCATAGGAAAGATTAAAAATTTGCCATTCTTTTACCGCAATAGGATTCTTGTCCTTATCTATGAATTCAATAGGAGCAACAAGCCCCTTCCTATCATGAATCTCGGGACCGAAGTTAATTCGTCCCATTGCGTGTACAAAAATGTCAACAGTAGTTTCTTTATCTCTCGCTGGAATAGTCATTTTAAAGTTCTGTTTACGTCTGTCCATAACTCCTATCTTTTTACCGTCGACAAAGACCCATGCAAAGTCATGAACCGCACCGGCTTTAAATGTGCATTGAGGCCCCGCAGGCAAAACCGTTCTGTACAAAATGCTTCCTCTGGCCTGATTATAATATTCCATTGTTTTAGGATCAGTCGTAATAACCGGAGCGGGCAGGTTATTAAAAATAGGCGCGAACTCGGATAATCTTACTTCAGGAAATGTGGCTGTCGGATTCGGAGCCGGAGGTTCGGGCAAAGGAGCTTCACCGGGCATTAAGTATTTGGATATCAGATTGCGCGTCTGGAAAAACTTATCCGTAGTCCAGCCGGCTTCGCTTACAGGCGCGCCGTAATCGTAGCTTGAAGCATCCGGCTTAAACGGTCTGTCCGCACCTGACCAGAAACCGAATGTAGTTCCGCCGTGCGCCATGTATATACTGAATGATGCGCCTATTTTTAACATGTATTCCATATCTTTTAAATATTGATCTGTGTTGCCGAAAGTATGCGGTGCGCCCCATGTATCGAACCAGCCGGAATAAAATTCTCCGCACATCAATGGTCCCTGCGGAAGTATTTCGCGCAATGCTTTGAAGGACTGTTCGGGATTTGATCCGAAATTTACAACAGGGAAAAGGTCTTTCACATATCCTTTCTTTTAAATAATACGGCGGATTACAATCAAACAACGGGACATTAAAGCCCGCATTTATTATGGCGTTTCTCATTAATTCCATATACCCGGAATCTTCACCGTAAAATCCGTATTCATTTTCTACCTGCACCATTATTATCGGACCGCCTTCGGTGATCTGCAGCGGCGCCAGAACACGCCCGACTTCTTTAAGATATTTTTGCGCGGCATTTATGAATAACGGGTCTCTCGTCCGAAGTTTTATACTATCATTTTTCAGCAGCCACCACGGCAAGCCTCCCATTTCCCATTCGGCACAGACATAAGGACCGGGCCGCAGTATAACCCACAGCCCCTCTTCCTGGGCGATTTTACAAAACTCCGCAACGTCGGCTTCACCGTCCCACTTAAAAACGCCCGGTGTTCTTTCGTGATAATTCCAAAATAAGTAAGCGCATATGGTATTCATTCCCAATGCCTTCATCATTTTAATTCTGTGCCGCCAGTATTCCTTCGGGATTCTGGCAAAATGCAGTTCGCCGCATCTTATTTGAAACGGCTTTCCGTCAAGCAAAAAATTCTTCTTTCCGATCTCGAAAGTATGTTTGGGTGAAGGAATATAAGAATAAGACAACGATGCAGCCGCTGCGAATAAACATACAAATACAAAGACGGCACTCGACAATTTCACATTAAGGATTATTGTCTTAAAAGAGTTCAATGAAATATTTAACATATTATGTACCTTTTTATGGTAAAAAATTATTTTGCTAATAAATCACTGTCGTTCAATTTGATAAACGCCGTTAATACCGGACAGAACAAATCTATTTCAAACTGTACTGCCGTTGTCATTATTCTTTTAATCATATACCTGCTAATATTCAAAAATTAATCCGGTAAATTATTCCTTGCAACTTTATCCATCGAACCCATTTGAGAATTATACGGCATTAAATAAAAATTATAATAATATGCTTTTGAAGACGGTAAACGATATTGCGGCAGCGGTCTTGCTTCAGGGCTCCATGTGTTTATGCCGCCGACGCCCATCTGTTTATCATCCAGGTTAACCGTAATATAATCCCGCCTTGGAAGTTCGTCGATATGCGTTGCCTTTTCGAGATCTTCCAAAGAATACGGCCATGCGCTTAAACTTAATGTCGAATCGCCAACAGCAAGGAACCCGTCGCCGCTCTTGTTTGTAAATGCTACCCATCTAACATCGCAGCGGTTGCCGTTTTCCTGAGGGCGCACATAGTCGGTCCAAAGACTATCGACAGGACCGGAGTAAAGCCCGATATCCGCTCCGCTTAATTTATCCAGATAATTAGCCCATGGTCCTCTTCCGTACCAGGTCATCTCACCGTATTCTTTCGGAATCCTGAGTTCTGTTCCGACTTTTGGAATATCCGGAGGAACATTTCCGACAGGATTCAATCTCTGGGTAACCTTAACCGTACCGTTGCCGAACACGGTATATTTTATCATCCAGAGGGATTTACCGACAGGTAATGAACCGTTAACTTTGACGACAACTGTTTTATTATCAGGCTGTGTAACATTTACGTTTTCCACTACACGCCCTGGTGCCGCTTGTTTCCATGCATCCAATGCGCCGTGGAATCCGGCGATATCGTTATCGGTGGGGGCGCGCCAATAATTAGGCTGCATCGGTCCGCTGATTAAATCTTTACCCTTCCAGTTATAACCCGAAAGTGATCCGTCTTTTTTATTAATAGTTATTTTAAATCCGTCGCCGGTTACAACAACAGCGTCGCCTGACTGATCGGCCTTTACGGAACCGGCTGTGCTTAAATCCGCTTTCGGAGCAGGCGCTACAGCCCACGGCATCTTAAACTGATCCCAGGCTGTGGTAAATCCTTTGTCGGCCCAAAAATTTCCATGCTTAAGATTAGCGCTTAAGTTAAGCCAATATTCGCTGCCGGGATTAAGTTCGGGCTGATTAATAGGCAGCTTAACTCTTGCCCAGCCGCCCGCTTTTGTTGTAAGTGTATCTATCGTGCCGGACTGAATTATTTTTCCGTCCTGAGTAAGTTCCCATTTGATTTCATAATCCCCGAGATTGGAATGATAATAACCGTTACGCACAACCACCATGCCTTTAGATAAATCCATCGGATAAAAATTTACATACTGGTAAACATGCTTTACTTCATAATAACCGGGCTGCGGGATGCGATCAGGCAAAATAAATCCGTTAATATTGAAGTTCGCGTCGTTTGGTTCGTCGCCGTAATCTCCGCCGTAAGCCCAGAACATTTTACCGTCTTTGTCTTTCTTGTATAATCCCTGATCTACCCAGTCCCATATACATCCGCCGATAAGATTCTTGTGAGTATATATAAGATCCCAGTAAACTTTCATATCGCCGGTTGAATTTCCCATTGAATGAGCATACTCGCACATAAAAATCGGTTTGGTTATATTCTGATCGTTAGACATATACTCAAGCTGCTGAGGAGTTGGATACATATGACTGATCATATCGGCTACGCTGTTCATCTGTTCGTAATGTATAGGTCTGGACGGATCGACGCCGCGGGCGTACGATGCCATAATCGTAAAGTTCTCACCGTGTCCTGCTTCATTGCCGAGCGACCATATAATTACGCAAGGATGATTTTTATCCCGCGCTATCATTCTTTTAATTCTTTCCAGGCAGGCATTTGTCCATAGCGGATCGCTTCCCGGCAGCAGCTCTCTTTCGTGCATTCCGTGTGCTTCAAGATTTGTTTCGTCGATTACATACATTCCGTATTTATCGAATAAATAGTAATATCTCGGATCGTGCGGATAGTGAGAAAATCTGACGGTATTAATATTATCCTGCTTCATTAATTTCAGATCCTTTTCAATCCATTTATAATCCAGCGCCCGGCCGTGGTAAGGATCGTGATCGTGAATGTTCACTCCTTTTAGTTTAACCGAAACGCCGTTTACCAGCAGCATTCCGTCTTTGATCTCGATTGTCCGGAATCCCGTTGTCGACCTTGCGGCTTCAATTACTTTTCCGTTCTCGTCTTTCAGGACAAGAACTACTGTGTAAAGGTACGGAGTTTCGGCAGTCCATTTATTCGGCATATCGACTTTGGCGTACAGTTCTGCAATACCGTCGGTACCGGCAGGGATATCCGTAATTGTTTGAGAAGATGCAACCGGACCGCTGCCTATCATCTTGCCGCTTTCGTCGTAAAGATAAGCTTCCACAGTCGCTGGTTTAAAATTTTCATCTGTAGTATTGCGTACCTTTGCGGTTATATGAAGCAGACCGTCCTCATACCTGTCGTCCAGCTTAGCGCGGACGAAAAAATCTTCCAGATGTTCCTTGGGAGTTGAGTACAAATAAACGCTGCGGAATATTCCGCTTAGACGCCACATGTCCTGATCTTCCAGATAAGATCCGTCGGACCAGCGGATCACTTCTACCGCTAACTGGTTTTCGCCTTTCTTAATGTAGGGATTAAGATCGAATTCGGCCGGCGTCATGCTGCCCTGGCTGTAACCGACTTTCTTTCCGTTCACCCAGATATAAAACGCGCTTTTTACTCCGCCGAAATGAATATAGATATCGCGGCCGTCCCAGTCGGAAGGCACCGTAAATTGCGTACGGTAAGAACCGACAGGATCGTAGTCCTGCGGAATTAAAGGAGGATGAGCCGGGTAGTCAGGATGGAACGGATATCTTATATTAAGATAGATAGCCTTCCCGAACCCTTCGGTCTGCCAGCTTGCAGGTACGCGGATATTCGCCCAGTTGTTAACATTGTAATCGGTTTTATAAAAATCTTTCGGACGTTCCGCCGGGTTTTTCGACCACTTAAATTTCCATTGTCCGTCGAGAGATTTATAATACGGAGTATGAAATTCCCATCCGCTGTCTGCCAATGCACTTTGGAGATCGGGATAATGCATAAAGCTCAGATGCGCCGGTTCTTTGTTGATCCCGATGACCTGGGGATTTTCCCAATCCGGTAATCCTCCGGAATTGCCTTGCGCAAATATCAATACCGGAATTACAAAAATTATTGCAAAAGCTTTAATAAATAATTTCCTCATGATTAATCCTTTTGTATTGTTTATAAGTTTTCTGATTAAGTTAAATTCTAATATTATTATTTAATGTTTTCTGTAAAAGACAACGGCTTGAAGGTATCGAATAAATAGTACAAGCCGTGCCTCATAAAAAGCAACCTACAACCCACCACCAACTACCTAAATCCTACCACCAACAACCTACGACCAACCACCCACCACCAACTACCTACTTTAAAAGTTCCATCTTTTTAGTAGAAAATAATTTATTCCCGTCGGCATTTAAAGCCACCATTCTATAAAAATAAATCCCGCTGGCGTACCGGCTCAGATCTACATTTATCTGGTGTTTTCCGCTGTTTAATGCCCCGAGCTGCTTCTCGAAAATTTTCTGTCCGAGTTCGTTATACACCTGAAGCGTCACGCTGCTTTCTTTTTTTAATTGAAAAATAATCGAAGTACTCGGATTAAACGGGTTCGGGAAATTCTGGCTCATTGAATAAATATCAGGGTTATTACCGGACGAGCTCCGTACACTAGTAATATTATTTGAAATAAAAAATGACCGGGTCTCGGAATATGAGCCGGAACCGCTGTCGTTCGCCGCAACTACCCGCCAGTAATATTTGTTATTCGGTACCAGTAAGTTCGGAGGGAAAGGATAAGATGACACTTTCTTGATATAATTTTTAATGGAAAAAGCGGTATCTCTTATTCCCCGAACATCCAGGGCAACATTTGAAAAAGAGCTGTCATATGCAAAATATACTTCATATGATTTGGCTCCGGAGGTTGAATGCCATATGTAATGTTGTATCGCCGACTCCTAGCGTGTCTCCCGAGGCCGGATATTCTAAAATTGTCGAACCCGGCGTACCGGCTGTGTATACTTCGCCGTTTAACAAACCGATAAGAGTTACAACCGAATAAGCCGGCACATCGTAAGTACTGTCGACCGAAAAAGGATTATATTTTCTTAAGTCGTCGCCTTTGCTGTTGCTTGTAACGAACGGGGTTAAATATTTAATCGACTGACCGGTGCTCAGGCCTGCTGATGCAATGTCTATTTTCTGATCGGACGTGCCTACATTAACCAAAACCATAATTAATTTTTTCGAAGCCGAATCGACATAAGCCGACGCCATGAGTCCTAACTTGTTATTGGCTCCTGAACAGCTTATTCTCTGCGAACCCGGGCGGATATACCGGCTGTAATTTCCGAAGGCCCATAATAATTTGGAAGGAATAATACTCTGTGCATTACCGGAAGCGTTATAATTCGTATAAATTAATCCGTCCTTGTAATCGTACTTTGAAACAGCAGTCCACCACTGCCATGCGCTTGCGTTCGCACTTGTCAAATCAAAATGTATAAGCCGGTCAACGTTAAGTGCGGTGGTCATTGTCAGATCGCGTCCGCTTCCGCCTTCGCCTTTAGGTCCCTGCAGGATGCAGTATTCGGTGACCCAGTATTTAAATCCTAAGGTGAAGTATGTAGACATATGAGAATAAAGAGACTGTCTATCCTGCACAAGATTGGTGCTTAGCAAATCAGACCAATAGGAATGGCCGGCAAAAATGTTAGCGGCCTTTTTACTTATATCCGAATTATTAAAAAGACTATCCAGATAATTACCGTAGATTTTTCCGTAAGTGCTGCTGATCGAAGATTCCGTTGTATACCAGTCCGGCAGGTTACCGCTTTCGGGGATTAAAATTTTTGAAGGAACGTTCTCGGTCTGAATCTCAGTATAAAGCGAGTCCACTATATTTTTAATGTCGATATCACTTGCGCGGTTGCCTTCCTGGCTGTTGCTGTTCCAGGTCCATTGCGGCTCGTTTACCGGATCGACGTAATTGAAATCTATGCCGAGACTGTCGCGGAAATGTTTTACAATATCCGTAAGGTACTTTGCATATCGATTAAGGTAACCGACCTTTAAATTTGTCGAACCGATATTATTACCGTATGAGTGACCGTTCCTCGTCATACTGATAGGCGGACTGTTAACAAAAGCAATAAACTGATCAACACCTCTCTCCTTTGCCGCTTGCAGAAACCACTGGCCGCCTGAATCGCGCGTCCAATCGTATACGCCGGGCGAGACTTCAAATGTTTCCACGGTTCGCCAGGTATCGGTGATACTCGGGTCTATGCCCGCGCCTAAATTGAATCTCCATGCGGACAGACCGATTCCTTTTGTGGTGGAAAATAAAAGATCCGCAATAGAATCTTTATTTGCCGTGGTCCAATTCTTCCCTATTATATGCGCCCACCAGCAGTCGGACGCGGAAAAGTTATCAATTGTCTGATATTTTTTGCTGAAATCAACGTTGACTGATATTGTTTGAGCGTAAATACCCGAACCGGGAATAAATTGTAATGAAAGTATTATCATTACGATGAATGAGAGTTTCGTTATAATTCTCCGAAATATTTTATCAAATAACTTATATAAATTTTTCACAAATACTCCTTTTCATTTTTCATTTTATGACTATTTTAAAAGCACCATTTTTTTTACCGCAGTAAAACCGCCGGCCTGCAATCTTAGCAGATATATTCCGCTTGAATATTGATCGGCATTAAATTCGATTTCATGATTTCCCGCCTGCTGCATACCCGAAAATAAAGTCGTCACTTCCTGTCCTAATACATTGTAAACTTTCAAAGTAAGGTAACTGCTTTTTGATACGGAATATTTAATTACTGTAGTTGAATTAAAAGGATTTGGATAGTTCTGGCTCAGTTCGTATTTAACGGGTAAAGTACCCGAAGTTTTCTCAATCGAAGTTACCGAGACTTTTATATCAACAGTTTTTGTACCTAGCACGGGATGAGTCGCACTAACAATTATGTTGCCGTAGTTATCGGCCGAAGATTTTACCCAGACCGCGCCGGCTCCGCCGCTGTCACCGAGCGGGAACGGATTATCCCCGATAAGTGTTCCCGCACCGCTTACTCCGAAGGTAGTATCTCCCGAACCAAATAAGCGCTGATTGCCGTATTTGTCGGTTACCCTAACCACCAGTCTGGTCGCATCTGCACCGTCTCCGATTAGCTCATCGTCATCCGCCGCAAAATAAAGCTGGTCCTGGGATGAATCCGGAGAGTACGATTTCGATATAACTTTTACACCGTTAACATAACCTTCTATCCGCAGTTCGGGCAGAGTTGAACCGTCAACTACAAAGGCGACATAGGACGGCGGATATTTCAGATGCGGAAATAAACTTGAATCCGGGTATATCGTATCGTAATGCTTTCCGTCGATAAACAATTCAAGACTATCGCAGTTTGAAAAAATAGAATAAAATTTTCCCGATGATATAGAATCAGGCTGACTGAAATCCCAGTAAAAATTAGGCTGAATAATCGGACGGATCTGAGGACTGACCTGCGACTGGTAGAATGCCGCTCCCAGTTTCGGAATACGGAACAGGTCGGCAACGCCCGGATATTTTACGCCGTTATAGGTCGCACCCAACGGACTGGGATAATCAAAAGCGCACCAGGCAAGCACTCCCGAATAATTTTTACTGGACATTCCCTGATCGTGAGCCTGTGCATGGAAGATAGCCTGAAGCATCTGGTCTGGGATATCCCCGCCGCGCCTGTACTGCAGGTTAAAACCGGACTGAGGATAATTATATTGCGCCACGGTTTCAGTTATAAGATAAGGTACACCTGCGAGAGGAGGTTTTAATTTGACCTTACCATTACCGCTGCTGTAATCATTAAAAGCGAAAACATCCTGGTACCAGCCGGCGGTTGAATAAAATCCGCCCCTCATAGCACCGGACGTCTGGCGCGAATCGTCAAGCGCTTTGGCTGTCTCCTTTGTCGTCTGATACAAAGCCGCATCATTACCGGTTTCATTAGCGCGAACGCCCCATATAATGATTGAAGGATGGTTCCTATCGCGCACTATCATATCCGTAACATCACGCACCAGAAGATCTTTCCATGCGGTGTCACCAATGTATTGCCAGCCGGGTACTTCTTCCCATGCCAGAAGTCCGAGTTCATCGCAGGCGTCATAGAAAGCTTCCGATTGAGGGTAATGCGAGCATCTCACCATATTGCAGTTCAATTCTTGTTTAAGTATTTGTACGTCCCGCTTCATTACCCTCGGAGGCATCGCAAAACCGGTGTAAGGGAAAAGCTCGTGCCGGTCAAGACCAAACAGATGCAGCCTGTTTCCGTTAAGATAAAATCCGTCGATCTCAAAGAGTACATCGCGCATGCCTGTTCTAACTTTGTAGTTATGCACCGGGCTGCCGTCAATGGTAAGAGTGACAACTACATCGTACAGATTCGGGGAATCGATATCCCATAAGCTGATATTCCCGAGACCGGTCAATGATAAATTAAATTCAGATATTCCTGTCTGTGCAATCTGCACCGTTTCCTCTGCGGTCGCAATAACGGTGCTTCCGTCTTTCAGTTCAGCACTTAGAGACGCGGTCGTAAAATTAATTGCGTCTGCATTTACGGAACAAGCGATTTCGAAATGACGGCTTGAGTCGGTAGCCTGCACCGGCTTTGCGAAAACATCGCCGATAAAATTCTGCGGAACTGCTTCAAGATATACTGATCTGAAAATACCGCCCGGCTCGTAAAAATCAATGGAGCCGGTTCCGTTCGGCGAACCTTCCGGCGGAACGTTGCTCCACCGGGAATCGACCATAACCGCGAGTACATTATCGGCTGAATAATTAATCAGATCGGTAATCTCATACTGCGAAGGCAGATAACCTCCGAGATGCTGCGGTAAAGTATGTCCGTTTATAACAGGCGGTCGTCCCGACCATCACGCCTTCAAAATTTCAGAAACACCCGGAGGCCAGTAAATTCAGATGGTACGTTAAAATGTCGTCGATATATCCAGATATCCTGCCAGTCGCCGGCGTTCCAATTTTGCCATGAAAGATCGGCAACGCAGTGAGGCAGAGTTATTTTTGAAAACGACTGATCGTTGAAATTCGGGTCCGTGGTGCCCGAAGTATACTTGCCTCCGAACAGCCAGTTTTTATCAATAGACAATTTGTAACTTGCTCCGCCTGTAATAGATAAAGCGTTTGCCCGCTCATGCCCGAAACTCAAAACCGGCGCTGCCGCCAGCGCAGCCGTACCCAAAGCGCAGGTACTAATAAATTTTCTTCTCGATATTTTAATTGATTTACTCAAAATTTTTCAACTTATGTATAAAGGACCAAATTCTTAATTGTTGAGAGAATAAGTGATTTCATTTGCGATTCACCTTTTCAACAAGCTTTATTTCATATTCCGGAATTGCTTGAATTGAATTAATTTTTGCGATCTGCGATTTCCCGCTGAACGCAGGCCATAAAGATTTTCGAATATAAACCGGCGCATCCTTACGTAACGGGAGTATTTTTAATTCTACTGTCTTAGAAAATACATCCGGTAAAAAACGTTTTAAACCAATTTCCCATGATGTGCCGTTGTAAAAATTATCATCCAGCAGGTTATTTCCGCTGTAAAGTCTGGCAACGTCGCCGGAATAATTAATATCAAGAAATATATTACTTAGACCTGAAGGAATTTCCTTAGGTAAGTTAATCTGCCAAGTACCTGCTTTTGAAAATTCGGAATCATTAGGCGCCTCCGCAACGGAGCAGTTCCTCCAATTAAAGAAAGGCCCCATCTTAACCGGCGGAACAGTTTCTGCTTTGTGAATCAGTTTAACAGTAACAGGGATTTTTACATTCTTAATCTGAGGTGTATAATGCTCGAAGATTCCTTCCGTGCCGCTTTTAGGTATTGCCTTGTCCCGGGTAAATTTTTCATCAATCGGCGGATATACAGAAAATGATAATGATTCGGGAGCACTTGAGCGTAAACGAACAACTCCGTCGCCGCTGAAAACATCTGCTTTTGTTATAAACAGGCGGTTCGTTCCGTGAACCGGTATTTTCCAAGAATCAAGCGCCTGCTTCACGGAAAGCAATATTATTTGAACGAGTTTTTCTTTTTCTGTTTTAAATGAAATCGCTGCATTAGTCGAAGGTTTAATTCCTCTTACATAGATCCTCTTACCGCTGTGCGAAACTTTTCCGCCGTATGCGTTAAATGATTTAACGGAAGATTTATTAAATACAAATTCCGGATTAATACCGGGTATATCCATGAAAAAGTAACTGACGGTATCACCGTTATTTATTCTCGTAAACGGCTGAGCAGTGGCATATCTTAATGTGCTTCCGTTAAGGTCCATATTTACCGGCCAGAAGAAATATGTCTGCGGCGGAATATTAACCGGTTTCTCCGGAATGGTCATTGTATCCGATTTAAGTTTTAGGGACACCTGAATTCCTTTTTGTTCGGGAAGCGGATAACCGCGCAAATAGTTGTTGAAGAAAATGAAACCTTGATTGTCATTTACTCTGGCCGCTATGCGCAAAGTTGTCGTATCGGCAGGGCCGTTCGGCACGATATCGGGTAATACGGGATGCATAGTAGCAAGCTCCGGACCGAAATCGGCAATAAATTGATGAAGGACTTTCAGTTTACGGAATGATGCATTCATCTGACCGAATTCGCGCAAGGGTGCTTGAAAATCATACGACTTTACCGGAACATCATTCGGATACCCGGTTGCCTGCGATTCCTGCAGTGTGGTTAATTTACCTTCTGGATTTGTTCCTCCGTGAAACATATAATAGCCGATAAGATTATCGCCGGAACCGAGTGCGGTCAAAGCAAGCGACGCGATATCATCACCGGATATAACAACACGGCGGTGATATGTATCTTCCATTCCCCCGCCCAGTTCCGCAGTGAATTTAGGGTAATGCGAAAGCTGAATCTTTCCTGATTTTGAGATCATTCCCTGCATAATCCCGGCTGTTCCGGTTGGAGTTTGAACATGGAACTGGTACACGCCCTGCTGATCGGGCGATAATTTTTTAATGCTCCCCGACCATGGCGCATCCGGATAGCCCCCGTAAACCGGTATTACTGTGTGCGGCGGAATTACAGCGTTGTCCCATCCGGTTATAGTATATAAAGGGACATCGAGCCCGGCGTTTACTGCCATATTTTTCAGCGTATCAATGTATGCCGCTCCGCCGTTCTTTGAACGGTTTGAATATTCATTTTCTATTTGAATACCTATAACCGGACCGCCGTCTTTCCATAAAAGTCCTTTTAACTGCTTTCCTATCTGATCATAGAACGTGCCTGTATAATAAAGAAAAGTAGAATCGATGACCCGCAACGGGCACTTTTTCGCAAGAAGCCAATCCGGAAAGCCGCCGTTTCGCGCCTCACCGTGCGCCCAGGGACCGATACGCGGGTAAACATACAAACCGTATCTTCCGCATAACTGAACAAATTTTCGGAGATCCCTTCTTCCCGACCAATCGAATTTACCCTCTATTTCCTCCTGATGAATCCAGAAAATATATGTGGAAATAATTTGAACGCCGCCTGCTTTCATTTTCAGGATTTCGTCTTTCCAGTATTTTTCGGGATAGCGGCTGTAATGAAATTCGCCCATTACCGGAAGCCACGGTTTCCCGTCAAGCTCTAAATAACGACTGTTTACCGTCAGTGTTTTTCCGTCTGGTGATATGCCTGCCCGTGAGCTTCCCATTTGAAGATAACCTGTCTCGGGAAGCGGTTCCTGGGTACTCGCATCAATCGTAAAAATCTTAGTTTTACCTTTAATTGACTGCGCCGCCGCTTCGGAAAATGCAAACACAAGACAGGCAGCAATAAAAATCATTCTGCCGTATGTACCGATAAATTTTATTTTAGCGCTCATAAAACTCTTTTTGCTTTATAAAAATTATTTTAGAATAACCATATTCTTAGTTAATGAAAAATTACCCGACTGCAGCCTATACATATAAACTCCGCTTGCAAGCCCGCTGAAAACCAATAATTTATAATTAAGCTTTTGCATAACATTTAACCCTTTCAAACGGAAACGACTAAATGAATACTACCGCTAACTTTCTCTCTAGATTGTTCCGGAGTTCCCCGAAGGGATGGCCTTGCCGGAACCCTTAGTTGTTCCGGAGTTTAACTCCGGAACGTGGACCTGAGCGGGAGTTTGACTCCCGCACAACGATGATGGCTATACCAAAACTCCCGCACAACATCGCAAGTTATTTAAGAAGAACCATCTTTTTTACATCCGACCAAACTCCCTGATTATTCTTCACTACTATTCTATAAATATAGGTTCCGCTCGGCAAAGAATTTCCGCGGTTGTCTTTCGAATTCCATTCTACAAGATGATGCCCGGCCAGCTCATAAGAGTTCACCAGGGAATTAATCTTTCTTCCGAGAAGATCATAGATATCAATAACAACATTAGCGCCTTGCGGTAAATCGTATGATATTTCGGTTGAAGGATTAAAAGGATTGGGATAATTCTGGGACAAATTAAATTCATGCGGCGAATCATTTGCCTTATCGACGGCGGTTATATCGACCATAATATAAAAGTTCAGAGAACTGGTATCGCCGCAGGCATTTACAAATTTGGCGGTAATAGTATCCGATTTCTGGGCAGTAATATACTTGGAATTAGCCGACCCGGATAAACCGCCGCCGCTCCAGAACCAGGTGCCTCCGCTTGACGGCAGCGGAGCCAGTGTTATATACTGTCCTTTTTTAGCATACACTGTATCGGTCATCTGCCAGGCGCCGAAATTTATCTGCACGTTGGGAATAACCGGCGTCGGGAAACAGGTTCCTGCAGCGGTATCCTGGTAGACCCGGAAATAATCTATCTTATAATAATTCGGGAAACCGGTTGTGGAATCGGCCGATGATCCGTCGAGCCCGGCGCTGAAGATGACGTACATCGAATCCGACGGCACCTGGCTGCCGTTATAATATTTTTTTACCTTCCCGTCGACGTACCAGATTAAATATCCGGGACCCCAGTTAAGCGCATAGGTATGCCATTTCGTAAAGTCCCAGCCGCTGCTTTCATTAAGCAGACTTGTACTCCAGCTTCCCCAGTAAAAAGCTTCCGTCATATAATTAAGCGGGGTTCCCCGGTATTCGGCGATATCGATTTCAGGCGGCCAGCCCTGCTTCAGCATCCACCAGGCGGGCCACTGTCCTCTTCCCGCCGGATACTGGGCGCGCATTTCAAAGTATCCGTACTTAAACCATTTTTTTGTATAAGCCCAGCCGCATGAATATTTATAAGTTCCGAAAGTTCCTCTTCTTTCCCTGAGCACCAGATCGCCGTTCTCAAGATAGGAGTCCTCAGGGGTTATCAGGCAGGGACTGTTATCGGTTGTTCCCCAGGGCTTCATGCCGGTTCCCCACATATTCGAATCAATGCTTTGACTGTTAAACTCATCGCCCCATTTAAGCTGGTAACCTTCAGGCGGCAGCTGCTGCGCTTCGGCACCGGCGGCAAACAGCAGCAGCATAATCGAAAACATACTAAGTAACTTACTGTTCATCTTAATTCCTTCTTTAATACATTAAACAATTTATTTTCGCAGCATTCAAACAGAATTGAAACGGCATCTGATGTAATTACATCTTTAAGCAGAACATTAATTTTCATCATTTCACATAATCTTTTTTCGGTTGCGGACTAATTTGCTCATTTGTCATGCTGAGCGAAGTCAAAGCACGCCAACCTCCCACCTCCGATAACCCACAACCTATTTAAGCAGCAGCATCTTTTTCGTAAATATTTTTCTATTTGTCTGGAGACTATAGAAATAAATGCCGCTTGCCAGATTTTCTCCCTTAAAATTAACCCTATAAGTTCCCGCTGGTTTTTCTTCATTCACCAGCGTTTCTACTTCTCTGCCCAAAATATCATATACTTTTAATGTTACTAAACCTCCTTTGGGAATGCTGTATTTTATGGTTGTCGCCGGATTAAACGGATTGGGATAGTTCTGGCTCAAAGATAATTCTTTAGGGACTAAATTATTTTCTTTTTTAACTCCGGTTGCCTGATTAAAAAGTGATAAGTCCCAAACAGGATGCCAGGCAACCGTAACCTGGTAACTGCTGGCACTAAGAGGAAGCCAGATATATGTAGAATGCGGAAGATCGGAAGAGACCCATTTATCAGCCATGAAAATAAACCTGCCGGGCAGCCCCTGAACCGGAAGAACAAACGTGCTCTGACCTCCGAATGTTATATCCGCATTTGTACCGACGCAGGGATTGCCCGCTAAAATCCACGGCCCCAACACAGAATTTGAATATGCAAATTTAGCCGCGTTCGGCGCCCACCCGCTGGTGCCGGATGTAATAAGATAATACTTGTTGTTATACTTGAACATCGCCGGCGCTTCCCTGCTCTGGTTAATTAATATCCGTGCGTAAGTTCCGCTTTGATGAAGATAATCGCCGGTTAAAAGCGAGGCATCCATCGTAGCGTTGTTTTCCGATGAGTAAATAAGATAAGCTTTGCCGTTATCGTCTTTAAATAAAGTCATATCCCTGCTCATCTGGCCGTTAGGTCTTTCGCTTCCCAGGTATGTAAACGGCCCGGCCGGTTTATCGCTCACCGCAACGCCGGCTTCGGCGGCCGAATAATCGGATGCATCTATATGCATCCACATTACGTATTTTTTTGTGCTGTCGTTGTAAATAACTTTGGGCCGTTCAAGCACCGGCGTATTCCCGCCGGCGTTTGTCTCGCTATCCGAAAGAACTATCCCCTCGAACTTCCAGTTGTAAAGATCTTTCGATGAGTAGCATGAAACGCCTATCGCGTGATACGGATCAGCGGCGGTTCTGTACTCACCGTACCAGTAATATGCTACCGAAGAATCGTCGTAAAGCAGTCCGCCCCCGTGAGCGTCGATGAGATGATTGTCCGTATCGTACCAGTACGCGCCGGGTATAAACTGTCCGACCGGCACCGGAACAAATGACCTCGTTTCCGAATACGGACCGGCGCCGCTGCTGTTTGATGCGTTCACCTTCCAATAATATTTCGTGCCGATATTTAATTTCGTTCCGATTAGCGGCTTGAGCGATAATGCGGTGTCGCCGGTAATCGTCGTATCTTTCATAATTATGGTAAAGTATAATCCGTCCAAAGCAATCAACACCCGGTATGATTCGGCGCCGCTTACGGATCTCCAGACAAGGGCGGTATCGTTTGCGCCCAAGGTATCTTTGTCGGCCGGACTAACAAGAAGCGGCGCTACCGGTACATCCGCCGTGTTATTGTACTTCGATCCGCCGGAATTAACCTTCCCGTCAAAATCCGAATTAAATGTTTTAGGTTCTCCGAACAGAAAAACATTTTCGAAGATCAAACAGAACAGAAAGATTATAAGCGTACTATATTTCATTTTCCTAAATCCGTTTAGTTTTATTTTTTTCATCCGGCTTTTATATTTATTACAGCCGACTTCAAACCGCTGCCGGATGCTTCAATTTTTATATTGCCTTTCTTCCCGTCGGATTGAATATAAACTCTCGCTTTGCCTTCGAATACTTGATGAGTATCCGATTTGTACGATTCGATATTCGTGTTGTCGCCGTTCCCGAATCCGATATTTTTCCCGGCTCCGCTTACTTTTACCGTAATTTCATTTCCGGCGTCAGGAACAATGTTCCCGTCGGCATCGGTGACTAAAATTTTTACATTCGCAAAATCCTCGCCGTCGGCATGAATGGTCGACAGGTCGCTTTCCAATAATATCTTTTCCGCCTTGCCGGTTGTTTTTAAAATATTTTCGGCAGCTTTTTTCCCGTTCGAATACGCGACAGCTTTCAGTTCACCGGACTCATACGGCACTTTCCAGCTCAGCACCGCGTTCTTCGCATCTTTTAAATTCCGCATACCCAACGAGCGGCCATTTAAATAAAGTTCTACCGAGTCGCAGTTTGTGAAAGCCAATACCGTTACCTCCTGACCTTTGTAATTATCCCAGTTCCAGCCGTCGATCATCCGGAATCCGAATTTATTATTTGCTTTTTCCGGCGAGATGCAGGTTATATGCACCATCTGTTTTTCCGTCCACAGACTTTGCCTGAAATAATATCCCGTTTTCTTGAAATCGCTGAGATCTACCAGTCCTGATATATTACTGCGAACCGGGAATTGTCCTGCTTCGCCCAGGTAATCAACTCCCGTCCATAAGAACTGACCGGGAATATATTGATTATCCTTAACCGCAAGCCAGGCTTCGTACGAGTCGCTGTTTTCGCTGCCGGTTATTTTTCTGCCCGGATATTTTTCATGATCTTCTTTGTAATATTTTTCCTGGTAATTATATCCCACTACATCAAGCAATGCGGCATAGCCGGTTTTATCGGACAGAGGAATATTCGCAAGCGCCGCAGTAACCGGGCGGGTTGTATCCATTTCTTTTACGTCGTCGTATAGACGGCGCGCTATTGCGGTTATCTGGTAAGCCGACGCTCTCCAGGGCTCATAGCTTTTTATATAAGGATCGGTGTAAGGATCGTTCGGGTAATCTATTTCGTTGCCGATGCTCCAGAGAATAACCGAAGGATGATTGCGGTCCCTTTTTATCATATCCTGGAGATCCTTCTTAGACCACTTTTGAAAAAAATCGCTGTAGCCGTTCTGGGAATAATAAGTACCGAGAGCGGCGGCACCTTCGTCGTTGCCCACGTTCCAGCCCTTCATCCATTTCTTTTTGCCGATCGCCCATTCGTCGAATGCCTCGTCCATTACTAGAAAACCCATGCGGTCGCATAAATTCAAAAATTCTATCGCCGGCGGATTATGACTTGTCCTAATCGCGTTGGCTCCCATTTCTTTCATTAATTTTAATCTTCGTTCCCATTCTCTTTCAGGAACCGCCGCTCCTACCGAACCTGCATCGTTATGCAGGCAGACACCTTTCAACTTGGTGCTCTTGCCGTTCAATAGAAATCCTTTATCGGCGTCGAATTTGATTGTCCGGATACCGAAGGCCGTCGAATCCCTGTCCTCAAGTTTATCACCGGCATATACCTCGCTTATCAGCGAATACATATAAGGATTTTCTAAAGTCCAGAGCACCGGCTCTTTAACATTTATTGACTGACCGAAATCATATTTTGTATCCTTCTGAAACGGCATAACGGAAGACGTTTTTCCTACAACTTTACTTTCGGCGTTTACAACCAGGCTTACCAGTTTTATATTATGATCCTTTTCGGTTTTGTTTACGATAGAAGTTATTATTTTAACCTCAGCGGAATTATCGCTTACTGAAGGAGTGGTAACGTAAGTGCCCCAATGAGCGACGTGAATTTTATTTGTAACATAAAGCCAGACGTTCCGGTAAATTCCGCTTCCGGTGTACCACCTTGAATCGGCTACATGGGAATGGTTGACTTGTACCGCGATTACATTTTTAGCGCCGCCGAAATGAAGGTAAGGAGTCAGATCGTAGCAGAAGCTTATAAATCCGTAAGGACGGTTTCCGAGATAATGCCCGTTGATCCAGACTTTGCTGTTGTCGTAAACCCCGTCGAACTGTATTTCAATTTGCTTGTCCTTATCCTGTTCCGGTAGAGTAAATTCTTTTCTATACCAGCCAGTGCCCGCCGGCAGGTAAGCGGTGCAGCTCGCGTTATCCGGACTGAATTTTCCCTCAACGCCCCAGTCGTGCGGCACGTTTAACTCTCTCCAGCCTGAATCGTTGTACTGCGGATTATCGGCGCCTGGGGCATCACCGAGATGAAAACGCCAGTTGAAATCCATCGATTGACATCTTCCCTCTTTATTAAAACTTTGAGCATTTACGCTGGATTGTATTGAAATTAAAAATAAAACAGCGATTACATATTTTACATATCTTGATAAACTGTTCATAATTTTCTTCGCTCCGGGAAATTGGTATTTAATATTATTGTTTAATCCTCATTTGTTCTTCAACAGTCTTGACTTAACTTTGTTTTTAATAAAAGAAATAGCCGTCATATCTTGAATCGTTAACATGACAATGTCAAAGTCAACTTTTCCGATAAGCCCTTCTCTTCTTAAGAGAAGGGTTGGGATGATATTTTAGAATAATCATTTAATCTTCTACAGACCTTTTATTGTCTTATCTTTTTTATTCATAACCGAGATCACCGGCATATGAGGAATTGTCATCATGATAATGTTAAGTCAACTTTTCCAATAAGCCCTTCTCTTCTTAAGAGAAGGGTTGGGATGATATTTTAGAATAATCATTTAATCTTCTTCAGACCTTTTATTGTCTTATCTTTTTTATTCATAACCGAGATCACCGGCATATGAGGAATTGTCATCATGATAATGTTAAGTCAACTTTTCCAATAAGCCCTTCTCTTCTTAAGAGAAGGGTTGGGATGAGTTCATAATTCCCTTACTCCTTAGAACTCTCCCCGTTAAACGGAGAGATTTATTTTTAATGATATTGCAACAAAATTTATCCTTTAAACAGCCAGCTTTGTTAGAGAATCCGATTAATCATTTACTCCGTATTTTAATATATATAACAGTATACTTCCGCCGTATTGAACTTTGTTGTCTACAACCGTATCCACCGACAAAAGCCGCGACTCGGACATTATCCGTTTCAGATTATTTTCGTTAAACGGCATAACCGCAAAGTCGGCGACGCAAAACTTTTCGTTTTTATTAAGCACTTTACCAAGGGAATCAATAGCCCGCAGATTATCAAATACGTTCATGTTGGTATAAACAATTGTCGATTCCGGATTATACCAGTAATTAGCAATGTTATAATTTTCATATTCGGCAAACGGGCCTGCCGTTGTTTCAAGTACATGGAAAATCTTTTTTACTTCCGGGATATTTTTCATGAATGTAATATAATCGACTGCTCGTAAGGTCCGACTGAGAAATGCGATCCTTCAAACGAAGTATAAATCCCGAAGATTATGATAAGTGATAATACGATGCTCTTTACCGCGGCGTTTTTAACAGTAACGAAAAACAAAGCGGCCGGTATTAAAATCATTACGATTATAATTGATATATATCGCATATATAAAATCGGCCGGAAGAACCATGAAACCGCAGCCGCCGATAAATAAACAGCTCCGAAAATGAACAGCGATAATCCGAGAGTTATGCCTTGTCCTTCTTTCCGCATTATAAAAGTTCGGTAGACCATCCAAACAGCCAGACCGTAAATTATAATTGCGAAAAGCATGAAAGGAGTCAGCCATATTTTAGGCGCAAAAGGACTGAATAGGCAGGCCGAAACCGTCTGCCAGCTTAACGCCGGAACCCAGAACGACTGCATAACTTTCCGGGTCTGACTCAGCATAACAGCAATCCACGGTAAATACAGCAAGACTGTTATAAACGAGTATAAAAGGTGGATTCGAAAATTTTTATTCTTTTTGACGAATAGGTAAACGGAGACAAATACATTTGCCCAGAACGCCGCCAGCAGACCGTAATAATGGATATAAGCGGCTATAAGTGAAAAAAGCATAAGAAGGAATAAGTCGTTTTTTTTATTTGACTGAAGAAAAAGAACCGCGTACAGAAAAACGCCAGTAACCGCAAAAGCTCCCCAGGTATACATGCGCGCTTCGTGGGCATATGACGCGAGCATCGGAAGAGTCGCGATCAGCAGACAAAGATACAGCGCGCCGGATTTACCGAACACCCTTTGACCGGTGATGTATCCCAGAAGAATGGTAGCCAGAACTCCAAGCGTTGAAAATAATCTTATGGTGAAAATGCTGATTCCGAAAATAAAAACGAATACTTTAAGCGCATAAAAATACAGCGGCGGATGAAAGTCGTTCTTAATCAATCCGGTTATTGCACCGAATGAATGCTTTACAAGCGCTTTCGTAAATGCTTCGTCTATCCAGATGTTGCTGAAGGTGATATTATAAAGATACAATAAAGCCGAAAAAACAAATATGAAACCAAACCAGATATTTTTATCTACCCGGTTTAGCTTTTCTAAAGCTTTCACTTTATATCCTTTTTAATAATTGTATACATTTTTATAAAATATTTTTTCATTTATAATTTCTTAATCTTATCTCAACGCGCTTTTACCGTATATCTTTTATTTATTTTCATGCCGGATAATCACGGACAAGACACTAGTATTCAACTACCTACTCCCGACATCCAATTTCGCCCCTCGCCTCCGCCCGGGCGATAGAATCAAAAACTACGACTTACAATCTACGTCCTATCCCTAACGGCCTCGTTATTTAAGAAGCAGCATCTTTTTAGTTACCATTTTTTCATTTATTTGAAGTATATATAAATAAATGCCGCTTGATAGATTTTCTCCGTTAAAGCTAACCGTATAAGACCCCACTGACTTTTCTGCATTTACCAGCGTTGCTATCTTTCTTCCTAAAATATCATATACTTTTAGTGTTACCATACCGTCATTTGGAATTGAGTAGGATATTATTGTTGTCGGATTAAATGGGTTGGGATAATTATTTAAGAGTGTATATTCCCGGGAAATATTTAAATCTTCATTTGTTAAGTTGCTGCTGTTCTCTTTTTTAAGGCTAATGGAATTGTCCATTAATTCTTCCGCAACTTGTATTCTTGCCTGCCATTCATCATCCTTAAGATTATGCTTTTTTATACCGGATAGTATTTCCCCGGCTTTTTCCATATCATTTTTTACATTTATATAGGCAAATAATTTTTCAAACATGGCATTTATTCCTTGATAGTTTTCCGGATAATTCTTTATGATATTATCATAAATGCCCATTGCTTCATCAAACCTATTATTACGGAGTGCGTTATCGGCCGTTAGCTTTAATGCCAGGACATACTGTTTATTACTGACCGGTATGTTAGACAGGTAAGCCATTACTTCATTCTTCGAATACTTTGTCCCGAGTGAATAAAGTGCTGTTAATGCAAAATCTACATAGCTATTTCTTGAAATCATATCTTTATAATGTGCAATTGCCTCATCTACCTTTCCCTCCTTCTCCAACGAAATTCCAGTGTAGAGGTCGGAAAAATTGCTATCTTCAGTAACTGCATTTGACACATTTTGAATTTGTTTGTTTGAATTATTCTGAATTCCAGCCGATATTTTAGCCATTGTACCCCACGGATCCGTTGTTCTTATTGGAGTTGTATATAAAGTTGAACTTGCATCTTTATGCGAAACTGCGTTTCCTCCTCCCCAATAATTAAGCTGAGCAAATACATCGCTATTGTTAGTGGATGAAACATCATATGTAGAATTATTATATATTGAATTATTACAATAAGAACCGAAATCTGCACCAGCCCATATATAACAATCGTTGTCAACATCAAGCCCAACTCCATTATTTATTGAAAGGTTATTGGGGTAAGGGGTCATATAATTATTGTCACTAAAATATGCCGTAACGTTTCCCCCGAAAGCTATTCCATCCCAAAATCCGCTTACATCATTATGGACAACAAAAGGTATTGTACTGCTGTAAAACCAAATGCCTCTATAGCCATACCATATTGGTTGAGTGCCTGTCACTGTGTTATCTTTTACTAATGGGCTCAATCCCGATGCTTGACCATATATTCCGTTTTGCTGTGGACTTAATACTTGACTGGTAAGAATGTGAGGTGCAGAATTGTAAATGTATGCACCGTATGTACAATGGTAAATTTTCGAATTTTGAACTGTTGCATTTGCTCCGTTAAGGAATCTAACTCCGGTACCGTAATTAATGTCGGTATAACTGATAGTTGAGTTTGAAGCTCCGGAACCACTAAATACAACAGCACCCCAACTTCCAGGATTCTGGCTACCGGTGGATGTAAAGATAATATGATGGGATGAATTACCAACAGCACTTAATGTACCGTTTACTATTAAAGAAGTTCCACTTTGAAATTTAAGAGTAATTCCCGGTTCAAAATTCCAAGTTTCACCTGCCGGTATCGTTAAACTTTGAGAAAGAGTACCTCCATAATTTTCTAAAGTATATTTTAATGCTTCATATGCATTGATTCGTCCATAACCCAAATATTGATTCCATCCATTGCTATAAGAATATTGACCAACCTTGTCGGCACTTTGTTCAAGAATAGTACGTATTTGTAAAGGGGTCAAATTTGGATTTATAGATAAAATCAATGCCGCAACTCCTGATACATATGGTGCTGCCATAGATGTACCGGCAAGATAACCGTACCACTGTGTGGCATCAGTTGAATATTGTAAACCAAAGGAATAATTTGGGAAAGTAGAATATATATTCTTACCATGAAAGTATTGATTATTATATAACCATTTACCATTATTTGGATCTATATACCAGCCTAATCCTCCGGGAGCAGCCACATTAACCTCTGAACCAGCATTGGAATATAACGTTGCAAATTGATCATTATAATCTGTAGCCGAAACGGCAATTACATTGTTGTATGATGAAGAGTATGCAGCCGGCCAATCAACAAAATTAGTCTGAACGTTATTTCCAACCGAAGCTACAATGGTCACGTTATGAGAATTCGCATAATTTACTGCACTCTCCATTACTGATGATGGTGTTTGAGCTCCGCCACTGTAATTAATAACGAGTTGATAACCCGGGTTATCCTGAATATAGTTCACCGCATAGAGAACTCCATTGTAGAAATTTTGCTGCGTACCATAACCACCATTGTCAAAAACTTTGACCACCAGAACTTTACTGTTCCAATCAACTCCGGCTATGCCTTTACCATTATTTGTTTCTGCCGCTGCAATTCCTGTTACGTTCGTTCCGTGGCCCCAAAGATCCTCATCTCCTACACCACTATTGGTTTCATCGGGACCAAGAATTATCCTGCTCGCGTCGCTTAGGTCAGGATGGGATAGGGAACCATTTTGCATAGGTATGCCGCTGTCAAGAATGGCAATTATTATATTAGAACTTCCTGTGGTAACATTCCACGCATTTGTTGCATCTATGTCAGCTCCGGCGGTTCCTGTCGGTGGCGTTTGACCAGTATTCTGAAGTGCCCATTGGTACGGATAGGTAGCCGGACTTGTTCCATTAAAATATGGATCATTCGGCAGAACGTGGGTATGGATAACAAAATTTGGTTCAGCTGATTGTATGGCAGAATTGTTTTGTAATGTGGAGATCACGAGCATAATATCTGTAGTATCAGATAGTGACAGCCATCCCCAACCAAGTTTATCGAAGCTTTGTTCAACTCTGCCATGGTAATGATTGAGCAATGTTATCAATGCTGTTGATGATGCACCGGTTTTGAGTCTTACCGCGATTTCCCCCGCTACATACTTCACAGCTTGTCCGTTCCAAATCCCTGAGATAACAGATCTACCTGCAATCTTTTGTTGTGAAAACGACATGGTTGGTGCGAGTACTAATACTAAAAATGAAAGGAGAAAACTTCTCATTAGAACTTTCATTGTTTTCATGATTGTTCCTTTTGTTAATAGTAGATAAAAAATGTAGCTCTTCGTATTTTCTATAATAGAAAAAAGGCACCTTCGATTCGAAGAGATACAAAAGACTGCTTCGCAAAAAGCTTCCTAGTTTTGGACATTTTACTTAAAGAAAATTGATATCTTTCACATATATGATTTACAATATCCGAAAACGTTCTCTTTTGTAATTTTTTTATGTTATTCATTGTATTCAGTCACATAAGTTTTCCTTAATATGAACTCGTTAGGAAAATATCAAAGTTATTTCAGCGATAGCTTAAAAAGACCAGCTCCCCCATAATATAAAGTTCGATCGTCCGGGCTAACACTCAGAGGACCGGTATAACCACTTGAGGATATTGAATCTGCAATACCGACCCATACCCATAAATAAGTACCCGCCCCAAGCTCATAAATACCGCTTCTTCCATAAGAAGTTGACACAGATATGAATATATCAGCGTTGTTTTTTTGTGCGGCAATACTCGATACCTCAGCACTGTCCGGCAGTCCTTCATCTATGTTTTGCCAGGTTGAACCTCCATCATTGCTTTTGAATATTCCATAAAAAGGTGCCGGAGGGAGATAGCCCGATGGAGCCCAGGATGATCCAGCATAAATCCCTTCATTATTGTTAACAAAAAGAGCCTTTAGCAACCCCTGTATTCTCCCAAGACCTGTCCTTTTCCAGCTAGTGCCAGCGTCTGTGCTCTTCCACAGTATTCCCCTCTCTTCTTCTCCAACGTATAGAACATTCCCGTTCTTAGGATCTATTGCGATGCTAAGGACACCTGCCAGACTGTCCCCACCGATTTTGTCCCAGACAGCCCCCGCATCTGTAGTTTTGTAAAGATACCCTCCCTCCATTCCGGCAGTTCCGGCATAAAGCACATTTGAATTGAATGGATCCATGGTGATACAGCTTAAAAGAGAGTATATTGACGTTCGTATCCCGTTGCTTTGCATCTGCCACGTTGTACCGCCATCAGTACTTTTTATAACTGCATTCCATGATGCGGTATAAACAGTTTGCGGGTTCTTGGGATCAACAATAATTCCAATATAAATTCCCGAACTTACGTGCAAGGAATCCCATGTTTTACCGGCATCTATACTCTTAAAAAGTCCTCCTTTCGTCCCCGCATAAATAACATTGGGATTTGTCGGGTTGATACCTATTGACATAATGGATTCGTTGCCTAATCCGAGATACGTCCATGTTGTATCAATACCTGATGTTGGTGAAACAGGATTGTTTTTGCAGCTTAATTGTAAAACTATCATAACTGAAGTTAAAGCCAGCAGAAATAATTTTAACTCGGTTTTAATAAACACCTTTCTTATAACCGAATATTTAACATGTATTAAATATGATTTTGTTTTCATAGTATTACTTCTCATTTGGATAAAAAGGTTAAATTCATTTCAATAACTCCATCTTCTTAGTGGAGGTATACCTCTTTCCATCTGTTGTAATGGCTTCAATTCTGTAAAAGTAAATTCCACTTGCAAACTCACTCATACTCAAGGTCACTTCATGAATTCCTGTATGTTTTATTCCCAGATTTCTTTCCAGAATTTTTCGTCCCAACATGTCATAAACCATTAGTTTAGTATAACTGGCAATAGGCAACTGATAACTTATAACTGTAGAAGGATTGAATGGATTGGGATAGTTCTGACTAAGTTCTATGGTACTGGGTAATGATTGATTCTGGTCTTCTTTAACCGATGTTATCAAATCAAGCTCATATATTCCAGGGATACTACCGCCGATAAGAATCCGGGTTCCGGAGCTTGTATCTAAAGCAATCGCACGAATTTCATGTATAGGGGGAGAAGGTTTAATTAAACTCCAGTTGTCACCTCCGTCTGTGGATTGATAGAGTAAACTATCTGCCGCTAAATATATTTCTTCTGTATTTTTGGGATTTATAACTAAACTAACGTAAGATGAGAAATTTAGATTATTCAGTCCCTTGTTCTTTTCTATCCATACTTCACCGCCGTCTGTGCTTTTGAAAACACCTTCATTTCTTATAGTAACATATACTGTTTGTGAATTTGCCGGATCAATAAATAGTTTATTATAGTTTTCAGTAGTAGAAATGTTCAGGGAATCCCATGTATTACCACGGTCAGTGCTCTTATATACTCCGTACTTTGCACTTATATAAAGGAGGTTAGGATCATCATTCGGAATTGCCATGGAATATATAAAAGTTCCTCCAGGATGATTTGGTAGATTCACATTCTCCCATGTTGTACCATAATCAAAACTTATATTCAATTTACCTTGTGTTAAAGCGGAGTACACTGCTTCAGGTTCACTTCGGTCAAATATAAAAAAAGAAATGTAAGTAGGGTTATAATAAATTAAATAATCCCATTTCTTTCCACCATTTGTCGTGCGGTAAATATTAATTAATACTGGTGTTGAAGAAATAGCCAAAACAATGTCTGAGTTGAGGGGGTCAACACCTATCAGTAAAAACGAATTTTCTCCGATAGAATCCCACGAAACACCGCTATTTGTGCTCCGGTAAACACCATTGCCTGCCGCATAGATAATAGAAGGGTCTGATGGTGAGATTTTAATATCATGCGCATAAAAATTTTCCTTTCCATTAAAAATTTGCAGCCAACCATTTTCAGTGTTCGTACTTTTAGATAATTCCCTTCCCTTAATATTACTTAATTTTATTCCCTCTTCACCAGCCGTGTATTTTACAGTCTTTCCTTTCCAAATTCCGGATACAACAGTTCGGCCTGCAACCTTTTGTTGTGAGAATAACATGGTTGGTGCGAGCACCAACATTACGATTACAAGGAGGAAACTTCTCATTAGAACTTTCATTGTTTTCATAGTATTACCTCTCACTTATAATATAAGACCGTGTTCATTTCAGCAGCTCCATCTTTCTAAACGAAGCGTAGATCTCTCCGCTTTTTCCCACTGCTTCAATTCGATATAGATAAACACCGCTTGCCATACCGGCAGCATTCCATTGATATTTATATTTACCCGCCGGAAGAACTTTATTTACAACAGTCGCAACTTTCCTTCCCAATACATCATAAATCTTTAACGAAACAAATGATCCCGTAAGAAGGGAACTAATGGAAAATGACAATGTGGTAGAAGGATTAAACGGGTTCGGATAATTTTGCAGCAGCTTAAATGTGTTCTCTCCAAGTCCATGACCCGGTTTGACGGAAGTGGAAACTGTATAAGCTGCCGCAACAGCCGCATCGGCCGACGGCATGGTAACATAGGTACTAGGCGACAAAGAATCGGCAATTACCGGATTACCCGAGACGACAACCCATTTGTCGAACACCTTTCCGCTTGCGGGGGCAAGAGCGGTAATAGACGCTTTTGTACCGGGAGTATAAGGCCCGGTGCCGACACCGCTATTTACAGTGAGCGTATATGACGTTGTATCTTTCCATTTGTAGACGCGTATCCAGTCTATTCTGTAATCCACCGGGAATGTTGTATTTGTCGGGTCCCCGCCGTTGTTCCCGCCGATCGCCTGGTTAACGATCATATACCCGGGCTGCTTGAAAGGATTGACGCCGTTTGGCCCGGTACCGTTCGCGTAGGAAAGCGGAAAGTGGTTTATCAATTTTCCGTCGAGGTATAAATTAATTTTTGTCGAATCCCACTCCATCGTCCAGACATGAAAATTTTCAGCCCAGCTGTCTCCTCCCAGATATGAAATCGCTCTTGTCTGTGAGAACCATTGCTGGCTGCCGTTCATTACATTAAAGAGACAATTGTTTTTATAGTATTCCATCATATCGATTTCCCCGCCTTTCGGCCAGCCGCCGGTATTAGGCAGCCACCACCAGGCCGGCCAGCTTCCCTGCCGTATGTCTATCTTCGCCCTCATTTCAAACTTACCGTATAGAAATGATTTTTTACCGTAGGTTGTCCTGCTGGCGGAAGTATACTCATGGCCGTTCCAGTTATCGCGTAAAGCTTCTATCAATAGATCGCCGTTGTCGATCCTGGAATTCTCGGTCCGGCCGGAGTAGAATTGGGCTTCATTGTTTCTGATATACCCTATTTCATAACCCCAGGTTGCCGGGTCCACATTTGGACCGTTAAATTCATCGCTCCAATAGAACTGCCATCCGCCGGAGGTGTCGGCGCTTGCCGTTTGTGCAGGAGAATTTGCACATAAAAAAAACACTATAACAAGATTAAATAGAATGATAAAGTTCTTAGCTGTCCGCATTTTTTATTTCCGTACTTTCGGATTTTTATTTTATTAAAATCATTTTTTTTACCGAGCCGAAAATTTGACCGTCTTCGCCGACGGCATGTATCTCATAGAAATAAATTCCGCTGGAGAACTCGTCTCCGTTAAACCTTACCTTATATTCACCGGGACCCTGCTGCTTGTTTACAAGAGTTTCCAGCTCCCTTCCGAGAATATCATATATCTTCAGATTAACCCGGGAGCTTGCCGGCAGACGGTAAGAAATTATTGTCGTCGGATTAAAAGGATTCGGCTGATTCTGATACAGGTAATAACCTTTAGGAACTATATTCTGTTCTTCTATTCCTGTTGATGATGATGAAAAGATAACCACCTTGTCGGGAACTACCCATGAGTCCGAACTGCTGGGATTCCTTGTGCCGGTAACGCGGAGTTTGAATACGTGATCGCCTTCGGCGAGGTAAGGACTTGTCCACATCAGCTGATCGCCGTTTCGTACAGAGGCATAGAAGTCGATATTTGTTTCCTGCCCTCCGTCTACGGAGACCGCGCCGATTCCGTGTCTTGGATCCTTTACGCCGTAAAATTTGATTTGAGTTCCGCGGAACTTAACCGACGCATAATCGCCGGCAACGTTGTCCCAGGAATTTGTCTGATCATAAAGTTCGGTGCCGCAGGCGGTGCAGTGCTGCCAGCCTGAGCCGACATAATCAAACGAATTATAGCCGCTGCCTTGAACCGCGTCGTCTACCGAAAGCCCGCCGAGATTGTCTGTCGGCACTATTGAAATATTATCGAACTCCGAGTTTTGCCATTTGCTAACCAGTATTCCTATTTGTCCATATGAATATGAATTGTCGATTACCGACACAATCAAAGTCGAATCGACAAATGCCTTAATCGTATCTTCTTTCATAAACAGATTAAGTCTGTGCCAGGTATCCGGATAAAACGGTACAGTTCCGGATCCTAACTGAGTATCGTTCCCGTTAATGTCTTCTTTAAAAGAGACTCCAGCTGCCGAAGCTTTCAATTCGAAGATGATAACCCTGCGAAGCGCCTGGTGAGAATTCGGCCTGACCGCTTAAACGTCCGATTAATTCAACATAACCTGTTCTTTCGATAAGAACATCAGAACTTACTTCATAGTTTGTCCACTCTGGATCACCCATAACCGTAAGAGGAGCAGTAGGCGAACCGCCGCCCCACATTATCGGCGGAATTGTAATCTGCTGGCGCATGCATAGACCGGTTCGTCCTCCTCTGCAGGTATCAACTTCAAACGCTCCCTGTATCGCGTCAAAATACTTAGGTATCTGACCCACCGTATCTTCTTCGAAGTTTTCGGTATAAGGAAGTTTCATTATTGAATCGGGCGGCGACACCGCTGTTCCTTTCGATTGCCCGGTAGTTGTACTCAAGGTATAGACATATCCCGGGTTCAATGTGATGCTGTATTTGCCGCTGTCCGGAGTTATATCGCTTTGATGAATGAAGTAATCGGATTCGCTGGATGAGTTCAGATTGGTAGTCCAGACATGCACTGTACTGTCCGGCAGTTCTCCTGAGATTTTGAAATTCACGGTCTGCTGACCTGAAGCGTCGACCGTTTCAATTATGATGCTGTAGTTTTTTCCGTCAGGCGATTTAAGCGCAACATAGCTGCCGTTGTCTATATTCCCTCCAAGGTAACCGCAGGCGCTCTCAAGATAGCGCCATCCCGGCTGAACGAACTGTGCGGTATGGGCCATAACCCAGATGCATTTGCCTACTTTATAATATCCGGACCAGGGCTGGTCGGCCAGCATCAGACCGTCGCCGTAATATGGAAGCGTGCTGTACCAGGCGGCAACCACAGTCCAATTTATGTATGCGGTAATCCGGCTGTCGATGTAATCCCGGTTAAGAGCGCGGGCCATCGGTATCGCGCCGTCGTCGTAATTCTGGGAGCCGCTTTCGCTTGCCCATAAAGGCATTTTTAATTTTTCCGCCTTAGGTGTATAAGTATTATCGGTACATCCCGTCTCCGCAGTTCTCCATCCGCACGGGTAGTGTACTCCCACAATATCTACGGAAGACCTGAAAGTAGAATCGCTTGTTAAATCGTCTACTACATACCACCAATTGTCGGCCGCGACTATTTGGGTGTTTAAGCCATTGTCCTTAAGCGCTTTCTTCAGATTCTCATACCAGGTCTTGTTCCAGCCGGACTCATTCCACCCGCCGATATAATCGATATGCAGGTTATGATCTGATTGCGCATGCTTGATCCAATTGATAATATAAGTAATGTTGTCCTGCGACCAGAATCCGCCGTTGAACCAGCCGGGTGCGCCCCATTCCAGTCCGTACAATTTAATATTTGGGTTTCGAAGTTTTGCCTGCTCCATAAGCCACCATTCATATCCCCGGTTGTAATTGGTATCCGTTCTGGTACGCATATGACTGGCCTCAGCTCCGTTCGTGCTGTTTGCGTCGCAGCCTATTTCTACTTTTAATATTTGAAGACTTGCACCGTACCCGGGTTTGAAAAGATAATCCAGTATCTCATTTCTTTGCTGTTCGGGATAATCCCAGAGTAAACGTGAGGTTCCGCCGCCTCCGCTTAGAGCTCCGACTCCGTCAAAAGTCCTGCCGGTATCGGTACCGCTTACAATAATATTAGTAGCATTTTGCGCTTGCAACAGCGTGCTGAATGATATTATCAGCACAAGAATGAAATTAAAAAACCCGAGGGTACGTTTTATAAATAAAGGATTTAAGCTTTCCGATATTCCAGCACAATAATTCATTTCAACCTCAATTAGAAAATGACCGGAGCGCTTGACCTTTAGGCAGCCAGCAGCCGGATCTAAGATTAATAATCATTGAACTTTTTTTTCCTCGAACTACTTACTCCGGATCATCAAATGTTTAATATTTTTAATCGCCGTTTATCTCGATTATTACTTTATATTATTTCATGATTTAATCTAACTGTCATCTCTTTGCATCGATTTATCAATTACTCCGTCAACCTCCCGCACCCAACAACCAACTACCTATCCCCGACTACCAACAACCAACAACAAACCACAAACCACCGCCTACTTCAAAAGAATCATTTTTTTAGCCTCGATATAATTCTCGGCCGTAGTTTTGTCCGAATGGATAGCTATGCGATAGAAGTAAATTCCGCTTGCCAATCCTTTTGCCGAAAAATTCACATTATAATTTCCTGCGTCCTGGGTTTTATTTACCAGAACTTTAACTACTCTTCCGAGTAAATCATAAACCAGTAACTCAACTTTGGATTTATCTTTTAATGAATAAGAAATCTTTGTGCTGGGGTTGAACGGATTAGGATAATTCTGCAATAATTTATATTCGGCCGGTTTTATATCTGCCTGTTCGATCCCCGTAAGTGAGGAAGCGAATACTTTGAATTCCCAAAAACTTGCCCAGGATCCGGATGGAAGACCGGTGATAGTTATACGCACATATCTTGCGGGTGTCGAAGAAAAAAGATCCTGCTGTGTCTGATCCATACTTGTGTTGTTTTTTTTGTCAACTACATTTATCCAGTCGACATTATTCTGCGACACTTGAACAATATAATCATAACTACGGCCGTCAAATTCCCACATTACCTCGGTACCGACGACATTATATACATCACCCAGATCAACTTTCCACCAATGATTAATATTTCCGTCATTCGCGCACCATCGTGTGGCGATATCGCCGTCATTCGCTTTATCGGCCGTGTTTCCTTTTGATTTTTCTTCACTGTCCGCTGTGCTGTTTTTTATTAATGCAACGTTGTCTGCTTTTCCCGAAGAAACAACAAAATTAACAGGTGTTCCGGGAGGAACCTCTGTTCCGGCCTCAGGAACCTGACTAATAATTTGATCTGCCGGAACCGACGTACTCAGCATGTTCGTAATATTTCCTATCGAAAGACCGTTCTCAACAATAACGGAGTCAATTGCAGATTTATTTAAACCGACAAGGTTCGGTACAGTTATGTTTGATAATTCCGGGAATAATACTTTGCTCAAATCCATCGCATTCCCGGCACTGCTGATCGGCATTATTCTGTAGCTATATGTATAAACTTTATTCGCGTACATCGTAAATTCAGGATGCGGACGGGCTCCCCAGCTGTTGTCTCCGCCGACTCCCATCTGATGATAATTAAGTCTCAATACAATCGAACTGTTTTTTGTTAGTTCGTAAGGATGTGATTTACTCTCAAGTTCCCATGGAGTATACTGAAGGGCGTTAAACTCCATATCGGGAATACCTACGGCCATTATCCCGTTTCCGGAACTGTTCGTTAAACTCATCCACCTAACGTCAGTCCGGTTGCCTGTTTCCTGCGGTCTGATATATGAAACAAACATACTGTCGACAGTGGTTTTATAAACATCAATGTTCGATCCGGTTTTTCTGTCCCAATAATTTTCATACGGCCCCCTTCCGTACCAGGTAACGTTGCTGAATTCCGCGGGGATTTGACAAAGCATGCCAACTTCCGGAATTTCCGGAAGCTGGGGGCTTCCGGGAACAAGTGTAGACGACACGACGATATTACCGTCGCCGTATACATCATAGACTACGCTTCCGTAAGATTTGGTAGAAGTCGGGAAATCAAAACTTACTACAACTTGAATATGATGTACCGAGATCTGCTTAACGGAAAAACCTGAAACTGTTCTGCTTAAACTGGCGTCTCTCCAGGTGCTGCATCTGACCGGCATGCCGTTGCCCCGGTCGTTGCTGTTTGGCGCTCTCCAAAAATTCGGGACCGGACCTGTTTCGAGTAATTTTAATCCGGCATATTCATAAGACAAGATTGTTCCGCTCTTTTTGTTAAATACTAATCTTAGGTTTGTATTATTAACAACAAGACTGTCTCCCGCATCGGATAATGAAAGTCCGGGAATAGACGATGTATCGGCGGCTGGATGAGAAGGTACGGGAAAGGGAATTTTAAATTGAGCGGCGGCAATTTCGAAACCGGCATCGGCCCAAATTTCATTCCGGCTTAATTTGAAACTAAAATCCAGCCAGTATTCGGCACCGGGTTTTAGAGCCGGGGTTCCGAAACTTATTGTTAAATTTTTACTTGTCATCGGCTGAACATTCATATCGGAAGAAGTAAGTGCGCCGCCTGCAATCTTTTTATCATCTTCCATTAACTGCCATGTTCCGCTGTATGAATTCAGATTTGTAAACAGGAAATCATTTTTAATACTGATCTCGCCTTTTAACAAATCGACTGAATCAACCTTAATATTCTGGTAAACCTTTTTGACTTCGTAAATTTCAGGCTGCAGTGTTCTGTCGGCGCTTAAAAGTCCGTTCGCGCAGAAGTCCGCGTCATTCGGATTATCGCCCCAGTCGCCTCCGTATGAAAATCCTCCTGATGAATTCCTTAATCCCTGGTCAACAAAGTCCCAGATAAAGGCGCCTTGAAGGTTGGGATATTTTTCTATAACATCCCAGTACTGATACAAGTCGCCCTCGCTGTTTCCCATCGCATGAGCGTATTCGCAAAGGATAAACGGTTTTGTATTTTGGGACTTGCCGTATTGTTCCAGATTTTCAACAGGTAAATACATATCGCTATTTATATCGGCAACCTGATTATAATCAGCATAATGAACAAGACGCGTAGAATCGTTCTGATGAACCCAGTCGGCCATAGCCTGAAAATTACTTCCGCCTCCGGCTTCGTTTCCCAATGACCAGATTAATATGCTGGGATGATTTTTATCCCGTTCCACCATGCTTTTAACTCTATCCACACAATCGGCCGTCCATTGAGGATCGCTTGCCGGAAGGATATTTCTTGCGCCGTGGCTTTCAAGATTTGTTTCATCTATAACATATATTCCGTATTCATCACAAAGGTCAAGCCACCGCGGATCGTTAGGGTAATGACTGGTGCGGACGGCATTAATATTAAAGCGTTTCATTATTGTAATATCCTGAATCATCCTGTCCATAGTCATAGTCTTTCCCTTGTCAGGATCTATTTCATGACGGTCTACGCCTTTAAATAATATGGGCGCACCGTTTATCTTCATTTGTCCGTTGCTAAGTTCAAACTTCCGGAAGCCGAGCTTGCAGCTCTCGGTCTCAACGGTGCTGCCGCTTCCGTCTTTTAAGATTAAAACGAGTGTATAAAGATTAGGAAATTCAGCCGACCATTTTTGCGGATTTGAAATCGAAGCGGTTTGAGTAAGTTCTGATATGTGTGAAGAATTAAAAGAAGGCATACCTAATTGAAGTGAAGCAATCTGAGAGCCCTGGGAATTATATAATTCACCTGAAACGGAATAGCCCTGAGGTGAGTTTTGGGAATAATCCGATACTTCCGATTTTACGGTCAGTACTGCATTTGTATAGCTGCCGTCAAGATCGGTTATATAACGGAAATCTCTTATATGCACCTCCGGCGTTGAGAATAAATACACATCTCTGAAAATTCCGCTTAACCGGATCATATCCTGATCTTCAAGCCAGCTTCCGTCGCACCAGCGGAAAACTCTGACGGATATGTTATTAGTTCCCGGTTTTAAAAAATTTGTAATGTCGAAATCTTTGGGAGTGAAGCTGTCTTCTCCGTAGCCGATATAATTACCGTTAATCCAGACGTAAAAAGCCGAGCTGACTCCCTGAAAAGAAAGAAAGATCTTTCTGCCCGACCATGATGAGGGAACATCGAACTCTCTCCGGTATGATCCTACCGGATTATACAGTGTAGGCGCGTTGGGAGGTGACGGATTCTCGACGCCGGTCCACGGATAAGTAATATTGGTATAGATCGGATGATCATAACCCTGAGTTTCCCAGTTGCCAGGCACTTCTATATTATCCCACCCGCTAACGTCGGCATTATCTTTATAAAAGGAAGTATCGGTTAATGAAGGATTGTGTGCTAATTTAAATTTCCAGGTTCCGGAAAGCGAAAAATAAAAAGGGGATGAAGCCCTGTCTCCCGCCAGGGCTTCGGAAATATTTTCATAAGGTACCAGGGTTGCATGCGCCGGTAAACGGTTAACCTGAAAAATCTCCGGATTATCGTTCCATTCACCTTTAGGTTGAGCTTGCATCATAATTGCATTCAAGGAAACGAAAATTCCGAACAGAAATATTATTAAAAGATTTTTCACAATTGCTTACCTATTTTGGCAGTGTACTAATTTGTTTATATTTTATTTAGTATGGCTGTTCATCCCTCAACTCCGCTCGGGATGACAATAGAAATTTGTTCAATGTCATGGTGAACGGAGCCGAACCATGACGCCAAGTCTGCATATTAGGACACTACACCTATTTTCAAATACATGTATGAGACGGAATTATTTCCTCGATGCGATTTTATGTATTCCGGTTATCCGTATAATTATTCCGCGCTAACCGAAATTGCCGCGCTCTGCAATCCTTTCGAAGTTGCGTTGATATTTATTTTACCTTTCTTATCTTTTGACTGAATAACAACCAGGCACATGCCGTTAAATGCTTTCCTGTAATTTGCTTTAAAAGGGGCATGACTTGTTTCGGACCCGTTATCTACGCCGGCAATAGTACCTGGTCCGGATAGTTTAAAATTAACCAGATTATCCGCATAAGGTACCATCGTTCCGTTCTTATCAAGAATTTTAACAGTAACAAAAGACAGATCTCTACCGTCGGCGGAAATTTTATCGCGATCCGGTACAAGTTCTATTTTAGCCGGAGCTTCCGCAGTTTTATCAACAACGTTCAGTATCTCTTTGCCGGCATTATACCCGACTGCCTTCAGCTCTCCCGGTTCATACCTAACCCGCCACATTATGTGCTGTTCTCCGTTGGTTTTTGTTTTTGCACCGAGCGATTTACCGTTAAGAAACAGCTCTACTTTATCGCAGTTTGTATAAGCCCACACGTCAACCGAATCGCCCTTTTTCCAATCCGGCTTCCCGTTCTTAATCGTAGTCCAGCATTCCGTATTCCACGGCGGGAAAATGTGAAGGACCGGTTTATTTGTCCATTCGCTTTTATACAAATAATACGCATCTTTCGGAAAACCGGCGAGGTCTATTATGCCGAAATAAGAACTGCGGGAAGGCCATGTATAAGGTGTAGGCTCACCGAGATAATCAAAGCCTGTCCATATAAACATTCCGGCAACATAATCATATTTGTTTACCATATTGAGGGCTTCTTCGTGAGTAGCCCCCCACGGCACTTTGCAGTTATCATAAGCCGAACAAGTGTTATCCGGATTCCCGTATTTGAATTCACGATCCCATCTTACCGGCCAGACCCTGGTGCTGTCCGAAGGCATATCGTAATGGCCGCGTGTTTCCAGCGCGGAGGTGGTTTCGGAGCCGATTAATTTTTGTCCCGGAAAATACTCAGGAAAAGTTGTATAGGCTTTCCTGTGATAACTGAAACCGATTACATCCAACGCACCGGATTTAATAATATAATTCGTAGTGTCGGGATCGTTACAGTTGGATGTAATTACTCTGGTAGTATCGAGAGTTCGGATTATACCTGCAAGCTCTCTTGCAATCGTAAATCCGCTTCTGTGTCCCTGCTCAGGAATTTCGTTACCGATACTCCACAAAATTATACTTGGATGATTCCGGTCCCTTAAAACCATATCTTCAAGATCCCGTTTGTGCCATTTGTCCCAGTCTAGCGAGTAATCGTATTTGGTCTTGTGTATTTTCCACATGTCGAACGCTTCATCCATTACAACTAAACCAAGCTTGTCGCATAGATCAAGCAGTTCCGGGGCGGGAGGATTGTGAGATGTGCGGATACCGTTGCATCCCATACCCTTTAAAATTTCCAGCTGGCGTTCGATTGCCCTTTTATTTACGGCCGCGCCGAGGCAGCCCAGATCATGATGATCGCAGACGCCGTAAATTTTCATGTGCTTGCCGTTTAAGAAAAATCCTTTTGCGGCATCGAAATAAAAAGTACGGATGCCGAATGAAGTCGTATAATCATCGCTTATATTTTTATTGACCTCAAGAGTTGTATATGCTTTGTATAAGTTGGGATTATCAACCGACCATAATTCCGGATTTTTAACGGTGACTTCCTGATTTACTTCAGAGGCGGTGTCTTTAGTGATTAAAGCGGGAGTTTCTTTTTCGGCTACAGTTTCGCCTTTGTTATCGAAAACGGTTGTCTTTACAATAACGTTCTGATCTTTACCGGTAGCATTTCTTACATTTATCCTTACGGATACTTTTGCCGATTGCACGGTTACTTCGGGAGTTGTAATGTATGTACCCCAATGATCGACGTAAACCTTGTTTGTAGTTACCAGCCATACATTCCTGTATATTCCCGAACCGGAGTACCATCGCGAGTTGGGCTGTTGTGAATTGTCTACCCTAACCGCAATTACGTTCTTTTTATTTCCGTAATTTAAGTACGGCGTAAGTTCGTACCGGAATGAGCTGTAACCGTAGGGACGCATGCCCAGGTAATGGCCGTTAATCCATACTTTGCTGTCCCGGTATACTCCGTCAAAATCAATGAAAACAAGTTTACCTTTATCTTCATTATTTAAAGTAAACGTCTTCCTGTACCATCCGATTCCTCCGGGCAGCGCGCCTCCGCCTATACCAGCCGGATTATCTTTACTGAATTTTCCCTCGATGCTCCAATCGTGCGGCAGGTTCAACTGTCTCCACGACAAATCATTAAAGCCGGCATCCTGTCCGTTTTTTACGTCGCCAAGATTAAATCTCCAACCGCTGTCGAAATTAATTTTTATTCTGGCCTGGGAACCAGGGTCGGCATAAATCTTTTTTTGGGTATAAAAAAGAATCGTAAACAGGAAGAGAGCTATAAAGGATACTGCAAATATTCTTGTTTTATTTCTTAGATATAGTCTTTTCATTATTGTTATTCCTTTATAAAAAGGACAGAGGTGCAGCTACATAAAAGCACCGCAACCTCTGTCCTCGCTAACATTCATTTAAGTCGGATTTTGGGATCCGGCTTAGGAGTAAAAGTACAAATTTTCAAAAAATGACTTCCTTATTTCAGGAGCATCATTTTCTTTGTAACCGAGAAATTACCGGACTGTAATTTGTACAAATAAACACCGCTTGCTAATTTGGAAGCGTTGAAATTTATCCTGTAGCTTCCAGCCGACTGTTGCTCATTAACCAAAGTAGCTACTTCCTGACCCAGCATATTGAACACCTTAAGAGTTACCATACCGCTTTTCGGAATGTTGTATTTAATCTCAGTACTGGGGTTAAACGGATTCGGATAATTTTGACTTAAGTTGAACTGAACCGGCAATGAATTAGGTATTTTTTGAACTGCTGTAGCTATTTCGGGATACCATGTTAAATCACCCAGAGGTTTACCGTTATCTGCGGTTAAAAGAGTTGTATTTGTATATCTCAAATTATCAGGCACGGGATAACCTTGTGAGGTTTTCCAATTAGCAGGTACTCCGTTGAACGGATTTATCGGGTCAGTAGCGTCAACAAACGGTCTTGAACCTAATCCGGATCCTCCGTTTTCCCATACATATCTTACATACATTGACATACTGTCAACTGCCTGCGCAACCAGACCCGCGTCAAATCCAGGATCAGTACTGTCGTTGTTGGTAAAGACTATACCGGGGTCATTAAGAATAGCTTCAGCTCCCGGTCTAATTGCCATAAATTGAGGTGAATAAATCTTGCCTCCGACAACCTGGTATTTACTATCACTATTTAGAGTATTAAAGTTATCCAGAATTCCTTGCGGCCACCAGTATGCGTTGTTATCAACATGAATTACCCTGTTCTGCTCCGTAAAACCGAAATATGTAAATTCCGATGAATCGGCAGCCAGTGAGTCTAAAGTAAATATAGCGGGAAGGCTGTAGAAATTGGCATTGTAAACCTGCGGATTAAACACATGGTTCGAATCCAAACCGGCTGAGAAACAACTGTAGAAGATATTGTTTGTAATATATGCATTGGCCATGCCCCGCAGTGAGAAAGGAGAAGAACTGGTATGCATAAAAATTGTATTATGATCAAATTTAAAGTATCCTATTGTTGAGCCTGAACCTGTAATATTACCGCCCATTACAAAGAATGTACTGTTGGTAACAATAATCGTATCAACACCGTTTACGGCGGGACCTGACCAGTTCATACCGGGGTTTTGCGGAACGCTGCTTTGATTATCTCTAAACAAGCAATGACTGACTTTAATAACATCACCTGCGGAACTCCAGGTATTTAATATGTTGGGTGTACCAGATGATCCGAAATTCTCAAAAATACAGTGATCCATTATATATGTACAGGTATCACCATTGGCGCTTACACATTGCTGTGTAACTTGTGCTCCGTCCGGTCTTGTTCCTAAAAGGAATAGATTTTCAAAGTGAACAAAACTATGCGCATCGCAAACAGCGAAATTACCTACGGTGGAGCCGTCCTGATTAAGAATAGGTGCAATTACGGGAATGTGCCCGGTTTTAGGATTTATTTTTCCAACCAGCGTTAAATCCTTGATCTGAATTTGATTGGTAAGATAATATGTCGTGTCAACATCCCCTGTCTGCTGCAGAACATATACACGATTAGGGTTATTTCTCAGCCCTGAAGCTGTAGTATCTCCGTTAATTACAGTGTTAAGGTTACCGGGCGGTAATGCTGCCACATACATGGTATCTGGTGCTTGAGCAAACGTCTCCGATGGAATATAAGCGAACGCGAGAACAAGAAAAGATATTATCGTAAGAGATATCCTTTTCATATAGGCCTCCTTAGGTTTGTTTTTAGGATAAGTTTATTCATATAGTATCTATCAGATAAGCTATATTTTGATAGATAATTTTTTTTAGCCGTTAAAAATGAATGTTTCAATTGAGCATTCCTGCTTAATATTAATTTATAATATTTATTATAATTTTATTCTGATTCCGAAATCTGCGCTCAATCCGTATGAAGATTCCGATTGCGGGTAACCGTTGCCTCGTATAGTATATGTATCGGGTTCTCCGTTTAGATTATTCACATTGAGGAAAACTTGCATATTGTACCAAGGCAATGTTTGGTTCGCAACAAGGTCCCAGCGCAAATATTTTGCTTTATCGGTGCGCAGAGCATTCCAGAAGTTAGTACTGTTAAAAATGCCTGACTGATATATCATTGACCCGAGTATGGAGAAGCCTTTATAATCAAATCCCAACGATAAATTTACGATGTCATCCGGCTGATCTATTAAACGGTCTTGATAAGTTGAATCAATGTATATAGGTTTATAATAAGGGTAACCGGTATTGCTTACAACCGTAAACGGATATTTTGCTTTTGAGAGAATGTGAGTGAAATTCACATTCAAAACAAAACCGCTGAGCGGGTCCGGCAAATACCAGAAATGTGTCTGCCACTCGGCTTCAATTCCGTACAAATCAACCCGGTTGGGATTATTATAAAAAGTTCCGATGGAAAATCCTTTGGTATTCAAATTTTTGTATTGAAGTCCCGGATAATCCGCCGGATTATTAATATACCCTGAATAATAAAACACGAAGTCACTGATACGTTTTAGAAATCCGCCGAAAGTAAACAACCCCACGTAATTTTGATATAACGATAGTTGAGCATCATAGTTCTCCGAACGGGCGGGTTTCAGGTCAGTATTATTCCAGGTAACAGAAGACGTGTAAACATCTATAATAGGTACAATTTCATTGAAATTAGGATATGCAATTGTATTAGTATATGCGGCCCGTACACTTAGCCAGGGCAGCGGATTAACTTTTAAAAGAACATCAGGCAGCCAGTACCCGTGAGCTTTTACTACGGTAGTATCTATATGGGGAAGATCACGCGGGTAAGGATTTGTTGCGCTGGCATTATAAAAACGATTGGCTTTGTATGACGTTGTAAGGTTTTGGTAGCGCGCTCCGGCAATTAACGTAACTAGATCACCGAAATTAAACGTACCCATTAAATATCCGGCACTTCTATATTCATAACCGGAATAATCGTTTGCTTCACTTGATATAATCGAAGGGACCCATGCACCTGCCCCCCCGGTGGGAGCGGCAGTTAAATTTTTCCCGTAATTAACAACTATATCTTTGATAGTCGATAACATGCTCATGTTCAATCTATTATTGAAAGAATAATTACCTTTAAGAAAGGTCCCAAGATTATAACTAGGATCCAAAAAAGGAACAATCATAGGCCGTACGGTAGAAGTAATACCGTACTGGGAAGTTAACCAGGGGTAATTATTAACTATGCTTTGTACTATTGATCCGAACCAAACGTATCCGGAACCATAATCGTAATTATAAGAACGGTATGAGGAACCGTACATTCCCCCTGCTTTTAATCTTAAGGAGAGAAAATTGGCAACGTTAAAATCTCTTGATATATCAAAAGCACCCCGCAAATTCCTTTGTTGTGTTATACTATATGATGTATTGACTGTTGATAAAAGCAGCGTATCCAAATTAGAATGCGCAAAGGCTTGGCTGGCTATTTGAGCCGGAGGAAGAGTCTCTGGAATATGATCTATAGTAGCGGAAAGCTGCTGAAATTGTATCGTCCAATTGTCCGGGTTAACATTTTCGGAATAAGAATGGGAAAGTTTTAGATCCACATCGAACGAAGATAATCTCTGACTATAACTTAAAATATTTGTTATAAGATTTATGTTGCGCGGCGAATTGTTCCCGTAGTAGTCTATTTCGTTACCGCCGTTTTTAAGACCATAATGCTGCTGGAAATACTGTGTATTTGTCTCGCCCTTACTGAAAATATTTAAGAGTGCGATATTTCCGTTCGGCAGATTATAATCCATTGTAACGGTACCGTTGTATCTTTTCTCTGTTCGGGGATAGAAATACAGATCCAGGCTATTTAATCTTAATTTATTCGGATCGGCCGATTTATCGATTTGTCCGTAATTTGCATTTAAGCTATTTGAGGTAAGATTTTGCTGCTGCACGATTCCTTGTACAAGTATACCGAATTTATCATTAAAAAACCTTTTTTCCAGAGTTAAATCAAACTTGTAGGGGTTATAAGAATTTAGAATATCTTTATATCCTCCCTGAGCAAGAATAGATATACTGGGCATATACCTTGACTGCGGTAATATTCCGGATGATGTATTTTGTGCTTTCCTGATCCCTAAATTAACCGTGCCGCCAAGGTCGGCAGCGTCCATATCCGGCGTATTTGTCTTATAAACTTCAATATCATTTAGCATACTCGAGGAAACCATTCTAATATCGGTACCTCGTCCGCCGCCCTGAGAAGGATTTGAACCGGGAGCAGATTCGTTAGACGGTATCGGAACTCCGTCTATTGTTATTACGCTGAATTGAGGCTGAAGACCTCTTATAACGACCTGTGTTGCTTCTCCGCCGGATCTGACTAACGAAACTCCAGGAAGTCTTCCGATCGATTCGGCTGCATTTGCATCCGGAAGTTTTTGGATACGAGCCGATGAAACCACATTAACGATATTCTGGGATGACAGCTGCTGGTTTATGGCCGCATTCTGACCGCTGGCTTGTGCGGTTACAACCACTTCTTTGGAAGTAACGCTTGCGGGTTCCATTTTTATATCCTGACTGATATGTTCGCCGTCTTTCAATTGAATTTGAAAGGTTATCGATTTATATCCGATGTATGATGCTTGCAGAGTATATGAACCTGCAGGAACTGCTTGAATGACGTATAATCCACTTAAATTAGAAGCAGATCCTAAGCTGGTACCTTTTAGAATTATATTGGCACCGATAAGAGGTTCACCGGTGGTTGCATCTGTCACCTTCCCCTCTATCCTTCCGCTCGCTGCCCACAATAGCTGACCGGAAAGGATAAACATCATAACTGCAAAAAGCATGGTTGGTATTTTATTTAACATACTATCTCCATTTTAGTTTAAAGATTATTCAGTTCCTTTTTATTTAGCGGTACGATTATTAATGTAAAGGTTTTGAAAACTACATTTGGAATCGTTTGTTTTTACCGCTAAGCAGTTGACATTTTCATAAAATATTTAACTCCGTTTTGATTCTTAATATTTTATTTAAGTTGAATGATATTGCCGACGGCAAACCAACGTGATATCCTCTTTTTTTCTTTAGGTTTGCCGGGTTTATAAGAATTCACTGCAAACGATTGCGATAACGTTTGCAGTTATTGTCTTTTGCATAAATATTTTCAAAGAACCGATTTTCGTCCGGTAATTTTTTTACTAGTTTTCTTCGATGAGGTTACTGGGAATTATTTTAATCTTATTCATTTGAATCCAATCAATAAATAATTATTTGATGAAGATCCATTAAGATATATTTTCCGCACATTTTGTGTTTATCCGAGATATACCGGGACCATGGATTTAAATATAAGTTCGGGCTCCGAGTACCGGGCTTGCCATTCAATAAGATCGTTCGCAAGTTCGGCTCCGGCAATAAGAACCTCCGGATCGCCCGGCCTTCGTCCCGATATTTTATAGTTTACTTTTTTTCCGGAGACTTTCTCGGCGGTATCCAGCAGTTCCATAACGGAATAACCTTTGCCGGTGCCGAGATTGACTATCAGGTTTTTGTCCGAATTTTGTATATAGTTCAATGATTTTATATGCGCCGAAGCCAGGTCGTTTACGTGAATATAATCGCGTATGCACGTTCCGTCTGGCGTACCGTAATCTTTCCCGAATACTTCCATTCCTTCCCGCATTCCGCTCAGAACTTCCATAATGACAGGACAAAGGTTAGCCGGATTTTTTTCTTTTCCTTTTATCCGGCCGTCTACATCGTATCCGGTGGCGTTGAAATATCTAAGAGCCGCGTATTTTATTCCTTTAAGTTCCGAGAACCATTTTAAATTTTGTTCTATCGATAATTTTGTATATCCGTAATAATTAATAGGCTGAAGAGGATGATCTTCTTTGATTGGTAAATTTACCGGGTTGCCGTACACCGCGGCGGAAGAAGAAAAGATAAAATATTTTACCTTTTGTTCAATCATTTTACTAAGCAGTTTTATCGTACCCCCGATGTTATTCATGGCGTATTTGGTAGGGTTTATCATGGATTCTCCGGCTGCCTTATACGCCGCGAAATGGAATACGGCATCGATTTTTTCTTTAAAAACTTCGCTTAAAATTTCGTCGTCGCTTATGTTTCCTTTAATAAATTTTGATTGAGGATTAATATTTAAAAGACTGCCGCTTGAAAGGTCATCAAGAATTATTACATCATAACCGAGCGCGATTAATTCATGCGCTACGTGGCTGCCGATATATCCGGCTCCTCCGGTTACAAGTATCTTTTCTTTCATAATTTAATTTTTTCCCGAAAGTTTATAATGAATATCCGGCAATTCTTTTAAAATTCTTGCGCTTTGCTCCGGTGTTACGTCCCTTTGAGGTTCGGCCATCATTTCGTAACCGACCATAAATTTTTTAACCTCTGCCGACCTTAATAGCGGCGGATAAAAATGCATGTGAAAATGCCATTCTTTATATTCCCTGCCGTTCACCGGAGCCTGGTGCAACCCGGAAGAATAAGGGAAAGAAATCTTGAACAGATTGTCGTATTTGGTTGTTACCGCTTTTATGGCCTGTGCAAAATCTATCTTTTCATTTTTAGTTAACTGAAGAATATTCGATATTTTCCTTTTAGATATAATTAATGTTTCGTAAGGCCACACTGCCCAGAAAGGTATTACGGAGACAAAGGACTTATTTTTATATATGATTCTTTCGTCCAGTTTAAGTTCTAGTTTTACATAATCGCTCAGCATACTGCGGCCGTTTTTTACGTAATACTTTTTAAATTGCCTTAATTCGCCGGCAGGTTCAGCCGGAATGCTTTGCTGAGCCCAAATCTGGCAGTGTGGATGAGGATTGCTGTTGCCCATCAGCGAGCCTTTGTTTTCAAATATCTGGATATAGTTGATATCCGGATTTGCGGCCAGACTCTTAAACTCATTCTGCCATGCGGATATCACTTTTTCTATTTCGTTTTCACTCATTTCGGCCAGCGTTAAATCATGCCTCGGCGAGAAATTTACAACACGGCAAATTCCCTTTTCACTTCTAGATTTTAACAATCCTTTAATATTGTTTTTTCCATCCGGTATATCACTAAGCAAGGCTGAAAAATCGTTTGTGAAAACATAAGTGGATTTATAATCCGGATTGATTTCTCCGTTAGCTCTTTTATTCCCGGGACATAAATAACAATCTTCCACATAGCTCGGGCGGATATTAGTATCGGCTTTGGATATTTCACCCTGCCACGGCCGGTTAGTTCTATGGGGTGAAACAAGTATCCACTGTCCGGTTAAAATGTTTTTCCTTCTGTGAGGATAATTATTTATTTCAGACTGTTTCATCTTCTCCCGGTGAATAAATGTCAGTCCCTCCGCTGATGGAGGTAATGTATATTTTAGGTTCAGTGTCAAATTTCTTTTTATATTCTTTAATTACCATTTGGCTAACCGGTTCTATGGCATCGTTCTCGATCAGATTAATCGTACATCCTCCGAAGCCCCCGCCCATCATCCGTGAGCCGTATACTTTTTCAATGCCGGCTGTATGTTCGACTAAAAAATCAAGTTCTTTGCAGCTTACTTCATAATCACGACTTAAACCTTCGTGTGTTCTATACATTAACGCCCCGAAAGTACGTAGGTCATGCCGGCTCAATGCATCGCAAGCTCCCAACAGCCTGTCGTTTTCTTCTACAACATATTTGCATCTTTGATAAATTACAGGTTCAAGTTTGGATTTATAAGAATGAAGTAAGTTCAAGTCAACATCTCTCAGATTCTTGACAAAGCTATGATCCTTATGAATAACCTCCACGCCTATACCGCATTCCTTCCTTCTCTGGTTGTATTCCGAGCTTGCAAGCGAATGCGAAACAAGCGTATCAAAAAGTACTATTGAAATATTATCATAATTGAAAGGAAAATATTCGTATTCAAGCGAACGACAGTCGATTCGAAGTACATTTCCGCGATCGCCGAAAATATTTATGTATTGATCCATTATGCCGCAGTTAACACCGACGAATTCATTCTCGGCTTTCTGAGCCATTTTAACCAATGATAGTTTATCTATTCCCAGATTGAAAATCCGGTTGAGTGTAAATGCCAGTCCGGCTTCAAGTGCTGCGGACGAAGAAAGGCCCGCGCCGATCGGAATATCCCCGCCGAACACGCAATTAAAGCCATTAAGTTTAAATCCGTTTCTTAAAAATTGATCTACTACGCCCATCAGGTAATCGGGCCAGTGTTTTGATGATTTCTGCGCTTCCAGATTATCATAAGTAAATTCAAACATATCGTTCATATCATATGAAAACAATACGGCCTTTTTATCATCTCTGGGAGCGACGGCAAAATATATTGCTTTGTCTATGGCGGCAGGCAATACAAATCCCATATTGTAATCGGTATGCTCACCGATTAAATTTACCCTCCCGGGAGATTTAACAACCAGAGGCTTTTCATTGAATAATTCGCGGAATTTTCCGACAACTTTTTCTGCAAGAGTCATAATAATCTCACACGGTTTCCTTTCTCGTTTTAAAGAACATTATTCCGCCGAATATTACCATTAGTGCCCCCCACCATATGTCGGGATGAGTATTTCCCAAGACCGTCTCTATTGCCGGCGGGAAAAACAAATGATAAATTCCCGTCAGTACAATTATTCCTCCTATAACCATTAGTATCAATCCCACAAAATACCAGATAGGTTTCATAGTTCTTCCTATTATTTTTTAATTTTTTATTTCTGCGAAGTTTTTCAATATTCGAGAAAGATAAAACAAACATCGAAGATTGTAAACGTCGACTTAAACTTCTACCAAAATATTACGTTCAGAACGATTAAAACTATCAGCGATATCAAAGCATAAAAGGCCGGTCGTTTGACAAATGGAAGATTAGTATCGTGCTTCTCCTTGGTTAATCCCTTTACCAATCCGACCAACTCCTCTTTCGGTTTTTTCTTCGTAAATAAACTGACAACAATCGTCACTACCACACAGATTACCCAGGCCCACCATGCCCGCCAGAAATTGGCGGCCATATCGCTCTGAACGCTCGACATTGTTAAAATGCTTTGATTAAACCAATTAAATTTTACAGCCATATACATCGTAAACGATGAGCCCATTCCTGCAATAAGTCCCCAGAAGGCTCCATTAGGAGTTATCCACCAGATGAACATACCCAGCAGCATAGTTCCAAACAGCGGTGCATTAACCCATGAAAAGATCGCTTGCATATAATCCATTATGCTTGGAAAACTTTTTGCCCAATAAGCTGTTCCCAAGGAAATTACTACTCCTACTACCGTCGAGACACGCCCCATCCAAAGCAAGTGCGCATTCGAGGCATTCTTATTCAACACAGACTTATATATATCGTACGTCCAAACCGTGTTGAAAGCGCTGATATTACCGGCTTGTCCGGCCATAAAACCGGCAAGCAATGCAGTCACTCCCAGGCCTACCAGGCCTTCCGGGTAATACCGCGCAATAAGCAGAGGCAAGGCCGAGTCGTAATTTATATGCCCTCCGTCGTGAAGCAGATGAAATCCGCTGCTCGGTTCCGTCGACAATACGATTGCTATCAATCCGGCCAGTATTACTATGAACGGCAGCGCCATCTTAAAAAACGAAGCAATAATAGGAGTCATCCTCGCTGATTTTAAATTCTTTGCGGAGAAGGCTCGCTGTATTACAAGGAAGTCCGTTGTCCAGTATCCGAAGGAAAGTACAAAACCGAGACCCAGCGCTATCCCAGCCCAGTTAACAAACATTCCGTTTTGTGTAGGGTTGCCTGCCGTCGACCATAAAGTTGTAAATGAAACGCTGGAAAATTCGTTTATCCTTGTCACTATTTCATGCCAGCTTCCTATCTCAACGAAACCGAGTATTGATACCAGAAATAACCCGAACCAGATTAGAAAGAACTGGATTATTTCGGTAAATATAGCCGACATAAGTCCGCTCATCGTAACGTAAATTCCCACTGTAATGGCAGAAGCCCACATACTTATATGCCAGGACCAGCCTAAAAATGTATGAAGAACCAGAGCCATGGCATAAAGATTTATTCCCGATACAAGCAGAGTCATTATCGCAAAAGCTATACCGTTAAGTACGCGTGTCTTTTCATCGTAACGAAGTTTTAAATATCCCGGAACAGATTTTATTTTGCTGCTGTAATAAAAAGGCATCATGTAAACGCCGAGAAACAGCATGGCGGGAATTGCACCGATCCAGTAAAAATGAGCGACAAACATTCCGTATTTGAAAGTGTTTCCCGTCATTCCAAGGAGTTCGAGGGCGCCGAGGTTTGCTGAAAGAAATGCCAGTCCGGCTACCCAAGATGAGTTCTTTCTTCCGGCTAGGAAAAAGTCCTCTTCACTTGTGGTGAATCTTCTAAGGTACCAGCCGATACCAAGAATAAATCCGAAGTACACAGCGATAATCAGCCAATCGACAAAGGATAGTCCAATTGCACTCATAAATAGTCCTTATTTAGGTTAAAGAGTTCTAATTTTTCTTATTGAAAACTTTCAATCGTATCTTCTCCAAACCATCAATACCGGGAATATATATTTAAATCAGCAATTCAGGTTGATATTCATAATTACCGTGTAAATCAAACAACTATAATTTCTTAATCAAATAAATCCTTTAAGTTTCAAGTCGATTTTCTGATAATCAGTTTTGCATCCAAAATAATTGTTTTGGGTGCAGATTTTTTTTTATTTTCTATCTTTTCTATCAAAATCTCCGCAGCGGTTTTACCCATTTCAAAAGCCGGTTGATCTACTGTTGTTAGGGGCGGATCAACAAGGCTGGTAATTTTATTGTTTGAAAATCCTACTATTCCAATTTCATCTGGTATCTTAATCCCTGCTTCTTTTATTCTTTGAAAGGCACCGATAGCAACGGGATCATTCACGGCGAAAATCGCATCAGGAATATTACCGTTTTTTATCAGGCTGTCAATTGCCTGGTATCCGTCCGTTTCATGCAGACCGCCGTAACAAACAAGGTTTTTATTAAAAAATATCCCGGCTTTCTTTAAGCTGTCTTTATAGCCGTTAAACCTTTGCTTACAGATTTCCAGTTCTTTAGGACCGGCGAAATGAGCAATTTTCTTATAACCTTTTTCGACCAGATACGTTACCGCATTGAAAGCGCTTTTCGAATCGTCTATTATAACCTTACTTGCGGATAGTCCGTCAAATGCACGGTCAAAAAATACCAGTGGTATTCCCTTGTCTATCATGTTCTGAAAATGCGCACCGCTCTTTGTGTTCTGGGAAATAGAAGCAACTACGCCTGCAACTCTCTGGTTAACCATTGCGTTGGTATTAATCAATTCTCTTTCAAAGCTTTCATTGGACTGGCTGACAATAATAGTGTATCCCGCGTGATAGGCAACCTCCTCGATTCCGTTTATTGCAGAGGCAAAAAAATCATGCTCAATTTCCGGAACAATAACCCCGATGACTTTTGTCTTGTTGTTTTTAAGACTTTGGGCGATGGGGTTGGGAGAGTATTCCAATTTTTTCGCCAGCTTTTTTACCTGCATTTTTGTCTCTTCTTTAATATCGGGATGATTATTCAGCGCCCGGGACACCGTAGAAGCGGATAAATTAAGCTTTTTTGCTATGTCATGTAAGGTTGTGTGTTTCATTTTCTGCAAACGTTTGCGGTAACGTTTGAAAATATAATATTCAGTTTCCGATTTGTCAAGCAAAATTTTTTAAAAATTTAATTACTTATGGTTAGGTTTTATTTTGAGGCAACCGGGATTTAGAATATTTTCGGTGTTCAACAGGATATTAAATTATTCCGCGGGATAAGGCTTCCTCAAGTATTGCCGCAGTTGCCGTGGCACCAATTCTCGCAACCCCCAGCGACCTCACTCTCAGAAGATCATCTAAAGTCCGTATTCCACCTGCGGCTTTTATCTTGACATTAGGAGTACAACATTCCCGCATAAGCTTTAAATTATTATCTGTAGCTCCTTTATAACTGTACATACCGCCCGGCTGCTTCACGAATCCGTAACCGGTGGAAGTTTTAACAAAAGCCACCGAATTGTCCGAACATATTCCGCACAGCCGTCTGATATGTTGATCATTAAGAAAATCGTTTTCGAAAATTACTTTCAATATCGCATTGCGTGATGATATTATTTCATTTAATTCCCTCACTTCCCGTGTTACATAAATCCAATCTCCGCTTAATACCTTTCCTATGTTTATTACCATATCTATTTCTATTGCGCCGGAATCCAAAGATTCAACGGCTTCTCTTATTTTCATTTTTGTACTACTGCTGCCGTGCGGAAAGGCTACCACCGAGCATACGCCCACATCAGAACCGGCAAGCAGACTCATGCAGGTTTCTACGGCGTAGGGTTTTACGCAAACAGTCGCAACATCGTATTTAATCGCGATATCGCAGCCTTCGGCTATTTCACTGTCCGTCATTGCGGGATGTAATAAGGAATGATCGATCATTTTGGCAAGTAATTTAAAGTTAACAGACATCTTTTCACCAGCTGTTTGTTTCAATAATAAATAACCAATGTCGCCGGTTCCCGTTCCGGAAGTTTACGGAATACTTACTACAAAATATTCGGAAGGATCGGTAACGGAAATTTTATATTCATTTATACATGCCGGAATAAAGAACGATTCGCCTTTTGAAAATTTTTCATTAAATCTTCTTGCATCCGAAGTCCAATGGATCTCCATTGTTCCTTCGGTTATTAGATAGACAAAAGGACGGTCTTCGGTTTTTAAATTCAAACCGAATCCGGCCGGTTTATTATAAGAAGATACCTCAAATTCTTCCGCTCCCGTCCGGTAAGTTACCTCATCACTTTTCTGATTTGAATTTATTATGTCGTAATACTTAAAATCATATTTAATGATTTCAAGAAGAGTATTTACATCTTTGAACTTATTTGTAAGACCTGCTCTTACTACATTATCCGAGTTAGCCATGCATTCAATTATATTGCCTTTGATATAAGCATGGGGAACACCCGCGCACGTAAAAATCGCCTGGTTTGGTTTTAAATCGACAAGGTTAAAGAAGAAAAAAGAAAGCAGCCCCACATCCGCACCGAACAATTCATACTGTTTAAGGAACTGTTCTTCTATCGTATTTAGATGCTTTTTGTTTTTTAAACGATCAAGAATATTATTGATGCATTCTTCCAGTCTCTGTTTTTCAACGGCCTTCTTCATTATACTGCCGTATAATTCACCGACAAGTTCCCCGGTCTTTTTGTCATCTGCGGTATTTAATATTTTCTCTATAAGATCCCGGCCGGCAAAATTTTGAAGCTCATTAAGCGAACGTAAATTTTCTGCAATTTCATTTAAGGGTCTGAAACCGGCAACGGCTACAAGTGAATCCAGCGCTATTGCTATTTCCGGTTTATGGTTTGCATCGGGATAATTAACCGGATCAGAGGCATGCAGTTTTATAGCTTGAGCTTTATCAGGATGTGTCTGAATAGAAAGTGCCCTGCCTGCCGACAACACCTTCAACAGGAATGGAAATTGATTCGAAAATTTCACAGCACAATAACTTCCCAAACACTCAACCGGAAATTTCCGGACTAATTCATTTAACGGAATTCTTTTCCCTTCGAATTCTATCTCCGACGGCGCTTTCGGATGCGCTCCTATCCATAATTCCGCATACGGTATTCCCGGTTCTGTTTCTATCCCTAATAATTTGGGAATGAACGCTTCTTCGTCTTTAGTTCCCCAGTCGTAATTCTGAATCTTGTTATATAATTTGTAGGGCTGCCGATAGAAATCTTTCAATTTTTCCTCGAGTATTAATCAATACCGAAATATAATAAAACTTCTTCGTGATACTAAGTGCTCTTAGTACCTAAGTGGTGATATTTCTTCACTACTAAGGTACTAAGTTCACTAAGAAACACTATGGAATTATTATTTCGAGATCATACCCCCGGCGGCTTTTTCATAAAACCTGCCGCATGTAGTTAATTTGAAAGTTTTCCATGAAGAGAACATTTGAGGATCCCACTGAGGATCAAAAACCCACCAGATCCAGCTGATGCCCTTATCTTCAAAATATTTGATTATGGTTTTACCGTATTCAAGGTTGGCAGTACTGTCGCGCAATGTAAAACCCAACTCGGTTGCGACAACGGGATATTTATCTGCCGCGAATCCGAAATCTTCTTCCCATTTAGGAACGTATGGAGGAGTGCGCTTATGAGGATAAGGGTGCACAACATATCCGATTCTCTCGGCATCAATCGGAGCATAATTGAGCGGAGTAAGATCATAAGCCCAATCGAAACCTGCAACGAGAGGTATTTTATCGTTATCGTATGCCCTGATTAATTTAATCAGGTTTTCGTTTATTTTCCTCCATTGATCCCACGATACGTTGCCGAGCTGTCCGCGGTAATCGGTTGGTTCGTTAAAGAGTTCATAAAATGCTACGGTATTAACTCCCCTAAAATGACCGGCAATAGTACGCCAGAAATTATATGTCTCCGTTAAAGAAGTAACATACATAGGATCCTGGAAAAGTCCCTCTTCCAGGTTTCCAATAGAATGCCAGTCAATATCTATATACATTCCCAGTTCGGTGCACCATTCTACGGCCTGATCCAGCAGTTTCAAATATTTTTCAGGAGTCCGTTCCCGCCATGCAATCGGGTGAACAGGAATACGGATGATCATCGTTCCGAGATCCTTAGCCTTTTGAAAAATTATTTTATTCCAGTGCCTCTGGTTTTCTAATTTATCCGGGTCGGCTATTGAAAGTCCGTGGAAAAATACAGTGTCGCCTTTTTCATTGACAAAACGGTTTCCTTCGACTTTAATAAGCGAAAGAAGCTTCGCATCTTTATACATCATCGGCGCACCGGCAAATCTTTCATCCCACCAATGATCGTATTTTGAGGAATCCTGTTTAGATTCCTGTGCAAAGACGGATTGTATTAGTATAACAATAAATGCTATCAACACCGGGAATAACAAGTAATTTTTTTTCATATTATTCCTTTATTTATTTTTTGGAAGAATGATTTTATGAATTTCCCTGTTCAATAAAAATCCTAAGTCTGAGCTATATGAGGAAAGAGCAAAAATTAAAATTGAAAAGTAAATGACCTAGCCATAATACTTATCCAATATTTCCATATCCCGTTCATACCAACATTTCGTCCCGTTTAACAATTCCCCAACCAACACCCTACCACCAACAACCCACCACCTACAACCTACACTTCCTACATCCCAACCTCAATTTTAACGGGTTTGGGAGTTTCATTGACCGGGATATTAATTGTCAGCATACCGTTTTTTAAAGTATAGGGAAAAGTTTTACCGTTAACCGTAACCGATTGAGGTTTTCTGCTCATAAAAGCCATGAACTCACCGCCTTCATATATTGTGGCGCTTAATTTATGAAGTGTTATTTCCGAGCTCAGTACGGCGGCGGGAGCATTATATTTATTCACAAGTCCGAAAACAGCACAGCCGTGAGATGTAGGTGCAAGGTAAAATAATTTGTAGGGTTTATCTTTATATAACTTATAAGGTACGGTTTCATCCCTGTCAACTATTGTAAAGTGTTTGCTGAAATATTCGTAAACTGCATACTGTTTTTTTTCTAAAGCTCTTATTTCGTTTGGTCTGAAGTACCCGGCCGTACTGTCTTGAATCGTTACCTCCCATGTTCCTACAAGACCCACATTTCCGTCGGTGGAAAAGGCCTGGAAGGGCTTGGAGTCGTCTGTTTGAAATAATGAGTTTTTCATAGGAAGCAAAGGAGTTCCGGCTCGAAGTATTTTGCCGTCGCTGTATACAAGCGGCTCAAGTACTTTAAAGTTATGCTGGTTCACTTTATCGGTTATATAAATAGGTCCGTCGGATATCGCGTGTGTAAACGCGTATAATGCTGCGTTTGGACTGATAGATTCGAACATATCGAAATCGGGGAATACCATTTGAGAAAAATAAAGTGAATTAAAAACCGCCTGCATTATATGTCCTGCCGCTTTATTCATCACGAATTGATAAGTTTGTTTTTTATCGTAAGCAGGATAATAATCATCTTCCGCGCGGCCTACCGCAGTGCTTCCGAAATTAAGATATGCTTCCGGAGTCATATCCATACAATTGATTATAGTATTATTGAAATATTTAGCTGCGGCGGAATTTAAAGCTTCATGATATTTTTCCGAGCCTTCGAAGATCGGGAAATTATTTACCGCCATTCTTTCGGTAATAAGCTGGTTGTCGATTTTTACAAAAGAGCAGCCTTCGCCTTTTAAATAGCCGTAAAATTCATCGTAAAATTTGTTTAAATATTTCGATTCCGGTTTTATAAAATAACATGTCCGCAATTTTGATTTAGGTAAATCAGGACTTTCCTTTTCACTCCATGAAAATAATTCATTTTTATATTGCTCACCCAATTCCGAATTAGGATTTATTCCCTGCCAGTAGCCGTTAAGAGTGCTCCATATGCCGACATCGGCAATACCGTATTCGGATTTTAGTTTTTCGATAACAGGAGCGAAGCCGTTCGGGAATTTTTTCTTATCGGGATGAAATGAATTTAATTTCGAATCCGTTATATCGAACCAGCCGTCGTCTATAAGAAACCATTTGACCGGAAACTCGGCTTTCTTAAAATTTTCGGCCGAATTTATTAGTAATTTCTCATTCAGATTTGTTCCTTCTTTGGAAGCATTCCAGCTGCACCAGCCGATTCCGTTAAAAATTTCCGGAAATGTTTTTTTTACCCGAAGATCTTCTTCTTTTCCTATTGCGGCTAATCCTTCTTTGTAAAGTGTCTCGAATAAAATATAAGGATCTTTACCGAAGCCGACCGCCATTTGAGGAACGTTTTTCTTGTTCATACTGTCATAATAACTGATTGCCTTCGATCCGAAAGAACCGTCCTGCTGTCCGAGAGTTGTTCTGTATCCCTGTCCTGAAAGCGGCATTGCGGCACCGTACATACCGTCGGAATATTGCCAGTAAAAAAATTGTATATCCCCGCCTTTCAATGATCGTATGTTTTTAACCGGCAGCGGCTTCGACCATGAATTCCAAGGCCCGTATCTCCAAAACATCATACCTTTTTCGAAACCGGGAATTTTGTCAAAGAAAAGCCCTACATAATCCTTGCCGTTTTTTGTCTGGTTGCCGTTTGGTGAAAGGAAGAAAGAAATAACCGGAGACTCGTCAGTCGATTTTGCTGATACATCCACGTTACCGTTTTTAATTTGAAATTTATAACTCCCGTTCTCTTCAATTAATTTGTTTACAGGGAAACTTTTTGTCTGCAGCTTAAAGTGCCCCCCTTCCAGTCTGAGCTTCCCCTCAAAATAAATATTCAATTTGTTATGGGACTCTTTAACCGTTATTTTAGATTTATCCTTCCGGAAGCAAAACAATGAAGTTGTAAATATTAAAAAGAATAAAGAGATGTATTTTACCTTGGTCATAATATTCCTTATTAAATTACCGGACGAGCAAGCTGTTTGCCCGTCCGTTGATTATCTCAAGAATTAATTATGCAGACTTAAGAGAATAGTCCCGCTTGAATTATTTATCGCTCCAGTTATCTGTTTTAAAAGTTGGAGAAGGAAGCCCTTCTTTATTAAATAAGGTCGCTTCTTCTTTATTACCCCATGTATACCTCACCGCAACCGGGTCGGAAACTTTATTGCTGTAGACTATTAGTTTTTTGCCTTCGACTTTTGCATCTGCAGGAACAAAATCCTGATCCGGTCCTGAGATTATAAAATTAGTTTTTCCGTCGATATCTTTTAATACTAAACCTTTACCCGCATGATTGAAAGAAAGCTCGATCTTATTTCCTTTTATTTCCATCGATTTATACAATGGGCCCGAGTAAAATACGTTTTTACCGTAATTTTTTGCCAGAGCCCAAAGTGCAAGCCTTTTTCCTACATCTTGCTTATCCGGCGGATGAATAGTGGTAAGACTGGTAATGTCGAGCGTAACCGCTATTCCTGTGTTCGGCACAGATAATGTTTCGAACTGCGCGTTACGCACAACATACGATTTTGATTTATCGCCGTATGTCCACGGAGCAATCTGTACAAAGTAAAACGGGAAATCTCCTTCTCCCCAATCGGCTCTCCAGTTATTTATCATCATTGGAAAGTATGTTTTATAGTTATTATAATCGTTCGGCTCATCGGAGTTGGATTCCCCCTGATACCATATTGCGCCTTTTATATAGTAATTAGTTAACGGCGCTATCATACCGTTATAAAGCATAGTCGGCGTATTCGGTCCCATATCAATAGTAGTTTTCGGTCTTGAATCGAACTCCCGGTTTTTAATTCCGTACAAATAGAATTTGTTATTTATGAATTCCGCGACAGGCAGATATTTCCATTCTCCCGCCAAACCAACGCTTTCACTGCTTCCTTTCGGATGAATTTCGATTTTCGTATTGTTGCCCCAAATTCCTCCGCCGCCCTGTATATCCATTACTCTGACGGCAATCGTTAATACGGTATCGGTTACAAGTTTAGCTGGAATATTATATACTCTGTCTTTCTGATAATAGCCTGCTTCTTCAATGCCTCCTACCAATACACCGTTTACATATGACCGGTCCATATCATCAATTGGTCCCAGGTTTATCACCAATTCTTTATTTATCCAACTTTGCGGAACGTCCACCTTTTTCCTGAACCATACAATTCCGTCAAAGGTACCGACTTCAGTTGTCTCCCAGTAAACTGGCAGCGTCATTGTCCGCCACTCACTGTCGTCAAAACCGGGTTTTGATACCAGACTGTCACCGAAATCCAGTTTCTTCCACTGATCTTCCGGATTCTTATTGCTTACATCAATTGACGGGTGACTATAAATCCAATCGTTCAACTTTTTAATTTCACCTTTCGCCTTTGAGATTTCTTCAACTACATTTTTATATTCCGGAAGTTGATCAAGATATTTTCCGCTAATCCAAGGCTGTATCTTTGTACCTCCCCAGCTTGATACTATTAGCCCGATGGGAACGTTTAATTCTTTATGCAATTTTCTGCCGAAGAAATAAGCAACCGCGCTGAATTTGGCGGCGGTTTCCGGATTGCATTCACTCCAAGTACCGGTACAATCAAATTCCGGCACATTTGAATAAGCCCTAGCAACAGTAAATAATCTGATGTCCGGATAATCGGCATTTTTGATTTCTTCAGCCGAATTTTTTATTGGGTTCCCCGGAAGCCATCCGGCAAGCGGCATTTCCATATTAGATTGCCCAGAACAAAGCCAAACTTCGCCGAGCATTACGTTTTTATAAACAATGTTTGAATCCCCTACTGATAAATCAACCGTATAAGGCCCCCCTGCTTTAATTGTTTTTATTTTTACCGACCAGTTACCGTCGTCTTTAACCGATGTACTTGCAGTCTCACCCCAGCTTGCCTTAATATTAACCGCGGCACCCGGCATTGCTTTTCCCCAGAATGTTACCGAAGTATTCTGTTGAAGCACCATATTGTCCGCAAATAATGCAGGCATAATTACATTATTCTTCATTTGGATCTCCGGCCTGATAACAGCAGCCATAAGAAGTAGTGAAAATAACAGCTTCATGATATTCCCTCAAAATAAATATTTATTATAAAACCATTTTTCTTCATTAGTCAAAATTAAAAGGTATTGTCCTTAAACTTAGTAAAAATTCTTATGCCGCTCATGTGCCGAGAGAAACAATAAGTAAATATCCAATTTCCTGTTTCGGCATATCTACAAATACTTTCACAACATTATTTTCGATTTATAATATTAAAGTCCAATTTGATTACGGCATTGTTATAATATCCTGATCCTTTCCCTGTAAAGTTGAATAAATTATTTCCACACGGCTGAGCTGGGCGGTGTTATTGAATTTAATTTTCAAATACTTACTGCCTGCCGGAAATTCGTCGCACGTGTAAACGGCAGGAGTATAGAATTCGTAGAAATTCTTATACGGCGGAAATGTTTCTATTCTTGCCGCAAGAGGTTCAAGCGTATTTAACGAATCCGAAGCGTAAAAATCAAGTCCGCAAAGGCTGCTTGATTCAGGGCTGTACGGCGGTGACAGAAATACTTCTACTTTTATCGAATCAATTGCTTCCGGTATTTTGTAAACAATATAAGAACCTTTAACCCCGCCAAGCCGGCCCTGATCTTCTTTAGCCCTGTAATCGTTTTTATTGTAAATAAACTGCAGACTGTCGGACATTTGAAATATTTTTGTCGAATCGTTCAATTCATCTATAAACTTTTTATAATTTACTTCAACCGGTCCTACCTCGTTTGAAGGCGGGGAGGAACCGGAAATATTATGGGCTGCAATTCTGTAAAAATAACTTTTACCCAGTTCGGCGGTAGTATCATCATACAGTGGACGAAATACAACTGCAGCATCGCTCACACTGTCGGCAATTGTTTTCCAGTTTTCTTGTCCTGCTGTTTTCCGTTGTATGGAGTAATAAGATGCTCCGGCTGAACCCTGCCAGGAAATATCGTACACATCCTTAATATTTAAAAGGTTCGGCGCTTCCGGAATCGGCAGGGGCGGCTCCTTTTCGCCGTTAATTCTATATGCGCTTTCTCTCAGGAAATCTATAACTTCTTTTTCATGATATTGATTACCCGACGGAAATCCGGGAAATCTATACGACCCTGAGTATGCTTCACCGTGCTGGTAGAATCCGCCGGACCTAGTATGATAGCGCATACTCCAGATCATTATTCCGGAAAGGCTGTCGCTTATTGCAGTGTCGACAATGGTTTTCGTATCCTGAAAATTTCTATATCCGAATTCCCCAACAAAATAAGGTTTCTTTCCCTTTGTCAATTCCTTGTTTTTAAGAACGTCGGGAATGGCGCGATCAATAGGAGAATAATAATGGGTGGATAACGCATCGAAATTCGGATTATCAACTTCTTGTTCGGTTAATAATTCAGCATGAGTTCCTTCAAGTACAAGATGGTTCTTATCTATGCTTTTTATATACTCCGCAATTGTATTCTGCCATGAATAAGGAGCGTCAAGCTCGTTCCCGGTTTCCCATCCGAGTACCGATTTATCGTTTTTGTATAAAACCCCGGTATAAGTATTCTTTCTGTTAAGTACAAAATTTATTGTCTTTTCGAAATCGGCAATTAATTGCGGGTCCGTCCAGAAATCATCGGCCTTTTTACCCCTGAATGCGGCATACTCTGCTCTTCCGCCCCACCACCACCAGTTATCTACAAACGGTATTATTAACCTTACGCCTTCTTCATTGGCTATTTGAAGAACTTTATCGAGAGTTCTGAATGCTTTCTCGTTAAATTTTCCGGGTCCTTCTATGTATCTTATAATATTTTTCGACTCGCCTTTTCTGCGGACCGATAATGTATAAATTCTTGCTACTTTTCCTCCGGCTATTTTTATGGTTTTTAAAGCATCCCTTATTTCATATGCAGTTGGCAAGCGCCACGGACTGGACGTATTAAATGGGAAATAATCTTCGATATAAAGCAGGTTCGGTATGTTGTAAGAAACAAATCTCAACTGTTTATCACCCTCCATCAGCTTATCGGTTTTCGCTGTAACAAATTCGTTAAACTGACTTGTTGTTCCGCATTGTACTAAAAGTAGGCTTAAAAGAGAAAGGATTCCGACAAATAATTTTTTCATTAATTTACCGTAAAATTTTAATTGAATCGGCTTGAAAGAACTTGCTTACGAGATTGAAAGATTTTCAATAATTATTTTCAAAGATTATGCCGTATCAGTCAACCGGAAATATATTTACCGCAAAATGCAGAATGTTTAGTTACATAACCGGAAACATTCCGTTCATTTAAATTATAAATATTGCAACCGGCATAATCAAACCTTAAAATGAAAAGGATTTTAAGCTAAAAGTCATAAATTTTTAAATTTTATTCGGGAAATGCTCCCCCGGTTATTATTTAATCTTTATTAATAAATTGCTGCAGTACCATTTTTTCGTATTCACAAATTAGTGAATCTTTATAAAAATTTTCAGTAAGAATATTTTTATTTTTATCATTTTTATAAAAGAATATCATATTTGTAAAAACATCTCACTGGAAACAATGCATTTTGAGTTGAATAATTTAGTATAAAATTTGCTGCACCGTTTTAATAATTGAATTTAGAAAGGGATTATATGTCGAATCAAAAAGTAAGGACTTTACTGGTAAAAGACCGGCAGAATCTTATAAATGAAATGACTGAGTCTTTAACCAAGAATCTGCTGGAAAAATGGTATCCCCTTGCTGTTGATAAAAAAAACGGCGGCTATTTTACCGATATAACATACGATTGGAAGATTGAGGATGTTCAGCATAAAATGATAGTAACACAGGCCAGACATGTTTGGACTGCTTCTAAAGCGGCTTCTTTTCTTAACAATCCCGTCTATTACAAAACCGCCGAACACGGTTTCGGCTTTCTGAAAGATTTTATGTGGGATAAAAAAAACGGCGGTTTTTTCCAGATGCGCAGCACGGAAGGCGGGATTTCAGATTACCTGGGTTTTAACGAGGAAAAAAGGACATACGGCAATGCTTTCGGCATATACGGTCTGGCTGCTTTATTTGAATTAAACCATGACGAAATAGTTTTGGATTTTGTTAAAGAAGTTTTTGAATGGATCGAAAGCCGTGCATTCGATCCGAAATTCAAGGGCTATTTTCAATTTATTTCTCCTTCGGGAAAAGTTTTCGACAGAAACAGCGAATATAAGTCAAAGGCATATGACGATGCGGAATTCGGCTTTAAAGATCAGAATTCATCAATCCATCTTCTTGAAGCATATACCGAACTGTACAACGTCTGGCATGATGAAAAGCTAAGGAAAAAATTATCCAATCTTCTGCTTCTGGTAAGAGATACAATTACTACGCAGAAGGGATATATGAACCTTTTTTTTGAATACGACTGGAACCCGGTCTCTTTTCAGAATTCACCTGCGGAAATAAGAGAAAAAAATTACAGACTCGATCATGTATCGTTCGGACATGATTATGAAACTGCCTTTTTAATGCTTGAAGCGTCATATACACTCGGATTAATGAACGATACCGAAACACTCACGATAGCAAAAAAAATGGTAGACCATGCGCTTGCAAACGGCTGGGACTCGGAAAACGGCGGCTTCTATGATGCCGGTTATTACTTTGCCGGAGATAATAAATGCACCGTAATTCAAAATACTAAAAACTGGTGGGCGCAGGCGGAAGCATTGAATATTCTATTAATGATGTCTAAAATTTTTCCGGATAAACTTATCTATGCAGACTATTTCGAAAGACAATGGAACTATGTTAAAAAATTCCTTCTCGATTATGAATACGGCGACTGGTACGAAGGCGGCCTGGATAAAGAACCTCATTTCAAATCCGGGAAAAAGGGACATATTTGGAAATGCACCTACCATACCGGTCGTGCATTAATGAATTGTATAAAAATGCTTGCCGGCAATGATTACTACTTAATGAAAGAAAGCAAAGGATTTTTCGAAGCAAAAACGGATTCTGACAAATTCATAAAACATTGGCAAAAAACAGCAGGCAATTTTGAAGTCCATTAATTGATGAAGTTTGATGTTTAATCCATTGTGCAGTCAGTCAATGGATTATCTTAATTGTATGAAAAGATAAAATTAAATTCATATAATTAGCAGCGGTTTATGTTAAACGAAGAATGCCGTGGATCTTTCGGTACACGGCATTCTAAGAGGAGGTAATGAATAAGAAAATTTACAATTTTAATTTTTTCATAATTGCCAGGTTTTTTTCGATTAATTCATTTCTTTGTTTTACACTTTCGGCACTTCTTAATTTATCAGGCGGGGTATTCAGGACATAATCCATTAGTTTATCCACACTGGAAACAGCTACATGCATTCTTGTATCGGAGGAAGCATAATAAATATAAACTTCGCCGTTATCCTTTTTTACCCATCCGTTGCTGAACACCACGTTGGAAACGTCTCCGATACGTTCTTCACCCTGCGGCGCAATAAAATATCCGGCCGGTTCGGCCAGTACTTTATCAGGTTCTTTAAGATCGGTAAGAAATAAATACAGTACATAACGCAGACCTGCGGCGGTATTTCTTACTCCGTGAGCAAGCTGCAGCCAGCCTTTATCGGTTCTTATGGGCGCCGGACCCATTCCGTTTTTAACTTCTTTGATCGTATGATACTGCCTGTCGTCTATAATACTTTCATTATCGATTACTGCATTTTCCATTGAATCCGCCAGTCCCCATCCTATTCCTCCGCCCGAGCCGGTTGAAATAAAACCGTCCTGCGGTCTGGTATAAAAAGCATATTTACCGTTTATGAATTCAGGATGCAGCACCACATTTCTCTGCTGAGGCGATTTGGTTTTAAGATCCGGTAATCTTTCCCAATTTATCAGGTCTTTCGTTCTGGAAATTCCGCATTGAGCTACAGCTGCCGAAGTATCGCTTTCCGGAGCATCGGGATCTTTTCTTTCAGTGCAGAAAAGACCGTATATCCATCCGTCTTCATGCTTGATAAAACGCATGTCATAAACATTCGTATCCGGATTACCCGGCAGTTCCGGCATTGTAACTGGGTAATCCCGGAATTTAAAATTGTCTATTCCGTTCGGAGATTCGGCAACGGCAAAAAATGATTTCCTATCCGCGCCCTCTACCCTCAGCATTAAAACTATCTTATCGTTAAATTCCATTGCGCCGGCATTAAACGCGCCGTTGACACCTATTCTTTCGAGAAGCATCGGATTCGTATCGTAATTAAGATCGTAACGCCAGTAAACAGGCGCATGTTCTGCTGTAACAACCGGAAATTTATAACGGATAAATATTCCGTTATTTTCTTTTACCTTCTCGTTTTTTCGTCTAATAAGAGTTTCGTGTTCCTTAAAGAGTTCTTTAACCTTACTATAGAATTCTTCTCGGGTCATTTTCCTTCCTTTACTAATTCTAAATCATCTTCTTTCTTTACGGAGTATTTTTTTTCACCGAAGCTTTCTTCCAGTTTATCCCACCAGTTAAATTTCAAGAAACCTGTTGTAACTATTAAAATTGCAAGTCCGATATACATATAATCAAATTTCCTTATTATCATATAAACAGGAACTACCATTAAGGAAATTTGCCAAATAATACCGACAACTATATTCAGCATATCTTTCTTGAAGTCTTTATTTCTTTCAAATTCGGGATGTTCTTTAATAACTTTTTCATGTACCGGTTTCCAAAATCCCCATGGTCTTACATTCATATAAAAATTCTTCAGTACTTCTTCATCATCGGGCTTGGTCAACAATGTACCGGCAACGCAGCCTATTAGTGATAACAGAAGAACTACCGGGAATCCTTCCAGTGAGTTGAAACTCGGGAACAGAAGCGGAACGACAAATAATGATGTTAGACCTGAAACCATTCCCCAGAAATAACCGTAGCCGTTGAATCTCCACCAGTACCATTTTAGAAAATTTGCCGCGGTATAACCGCCCCATAGCGAATTAACAATCCATAATGTTACCTGATTAACCGAAGTAGTTAAATAACCGAATATGCAGCCTACTATTACAACAGCCAGCGAAACTATATAACTCATTCTTACATATGACTTTTCGCTCTCATTAGGTCTAAGGTATTTTTTATATACATCGTTTACCAGGTATGCAGGCGCGGCATTAACTGTGGCGGCATAAGTGGACATAAATGCTGCAACTAGACCGGCAATCAACACTCCCTTTAAACCGTTAGGTACAAAATCTTTTATGGCAATCGGCAAAATCGACTCAAAATTAAAATTACCGCCCATTGCTCTTATTTGCGGGATGTAAAATCCCAGGGCTAAAATAGTTAATCCGGCAATCATCATATAACGCGGAAAAAATAAAGCGATGTTGACCATACCGCTCATCTTAGAGGCTTCAACCGGATTTTTGGTTGACAGAATTCTCTGCATATCATAATTCGGCGCCGGACCGGCAAGGCTTACCAGCAATCCTTTGAACAAAACAATCATAAAGAAAAATCCGAACAGGGAATAATCGTCGCCCGCAATTTTAGCATTAAGGTCAGGCAAAATACGCGACCAATCGATATCCAAATGCCAGTGAAAAAAAAGCTGATCCCATCCGGCAGGAATTACGGTATGGAGCATTTCCGGACTGACTTTGTACATTGCTATTATACCTATTGCAACGGAGGCGACAGTCATAATTGTAAATTGTATAATTTCCGTCAAAACTACGCTGTACATACCGCCTTTAATAACATAAATTGCGGTAACTCCCATTATAATTAAAGCGTAAGTGTTTGCCGAAAAATTCCACGGCATGAAAGTCTTAAAAAATAGTCCCGAGCCTTTAAAAGCATAAGCAAGAAAACCGATAACCGAAATTATGGCGAAAACGACTATTATCATCTCAGAAAGAAAAGCTCCTCTTCCCTTACCGAACCTGGTTTTAAGCCATTCTGCCCCGGTCATCACATTTGATCTTCTTAGCCATGCGGAAAGAAAAACCATTAAAAATATCTGATTAAATATCGGCCAAGCCCAGGGGATGAACATGCTTTTTAATCCGTAAATGAATAAAAGCATTACTAGCCAGATCGTTCCGGTAATATCAAACATTCCCGAAGCGTTTGATATACCCAAAATCCACCACGGAATCTTATTTCCGCCGAGAAAGTAATTGTTAATACTTTTGGAAGCTCTCTTGCTTAAAATTACTCCCAATAAAATACTAATTATTAAGTAACCAACTATTATGGAGATATCAAGAATGCTTAATGTCATGAGTATTTTTCTCTTTTATATCGCCCGATAAAACATTAATAATGCCAGTCGGTAGTTATCGATTTTTTTTAATATAAGGGTATTATCAACAATCTTCATCTTCATGTTTTTATCAATATAATAATCCTTTATGAATTTGATATTAATACAATCATGAAAATCATGATATAAATGGGGGGCAATTTACGCCGGCTTGCCCGGCTGTCTTATTTTATCCAGTTCTTCTTCTACGTTTGCCATAAAACTCTCGTCGAGCTGATAAAAATACATAAAGATAAAAGCAAACAAAGATCCGATTCCCGCAATTACACTTATCATCAAACGAATACCTAGCAGTGAGGCATCAGATTGTTCTACATTTGCCTGGAAGCCGAAAAAGGCCAGCAGCCAGCCGCTAATTGCGCCTCCCAGAGTCCATCCGAATTTCTGCGACATTGAGGAAGATGAAAATATAAGACCGGTTGCTCTCCTACCGGTACGCCATTCCGAATAATCTGCAATATCCGCATACATCGACCAGATAAGCGGAAGTACGATTCCAGCCGAAATTCCGATAAGAATATTCAGTATGAATATCAAGCTGATTTGGTCCGGCCGAAGAAAGAAAAGAATAAAACTGAGTATTGCAGAAATAACTGCTGATGTCATGAATGTTTTTTTCTTGCCTATTTTTGCCGATACAGGCTTCGCCAGAATTACGCCTATAATATTTGTGGCAAGCCATATCGTCATGTATACGGATGCCAATATTTCCTGACCGACATTATATGCATTACCAAAAAAATCAATTTGCTGATCTTTTACATAATATTTGAAGTAATACAAAATTGATCCGTCGCGAAGCGAATTAAATATCAGCACGGAAATTCCTGCGCCCAGCATAATAAACCAGGGGCCGTTTTTTGCAATGTCTTTTAGATCTTCCTTTAAAGTAGATTTTATATCCAGTACCGGTTTTAATCTTTCCTTTGTACCGGCAAATGTCAGGACGAAGAAAACTGCGGCTAATACCGCATATACGGCCACGGTGTATTTATAACCTTCAGCAGTATTACCGTTTTTACCGAAATAGTCAATAAAATAATTTGCGGTTGACGTAACTAAAATACCGCCCGAAAATGCACCTATGAACCGGTAAGAAGCCAGTGTGGTGCGGTCGTTTGTATTATTCGTCATTACACCTAAAAGTGAGGAATACGGTACGTTAACTGCAGTATAAACCATCATCATTAATGTATAAGTAATGTATGCGTAAATCAATTTACCGGTTAAATCGTAATCGGGAGTGCTGAAAGTGAGTATACCGATTACCGCGAACGGCACCGCAACAAACAGTAGGTAAGGCCGGAATTTTCCCCAGCGGCTGTTCGTCCTGTCTGCTATCGCCCCCATCATTGGATCATTAGCAGCATCCCAGATTCTGGTTACTAAAAACATTGTACCTACAGCAGCGGCGGGCAGACCGAAAACATCCGTGTAAAAGAATAAGAGAAACATTGAAAATAACTTCCAGAACATGGATGAAGCAAAATCACCGCAGCCATAGGCCAATTTTTCTCGTAGCGTTACGTTTAGCCCGGCATTTCCGGCACTCATATTTTTGTCCGTTTAATTCTGAAAAAAATTTATTTCTTCTTGTTCGAAAAATAATTTTTAAAGCTCTTGGAATCCCTTTTAGAAATGAAGAAAATAATAAGAATTGAAGCGATTAGGTAAATAACTATAAATCCTATTTTAATTATTAAATTCATTTTGTCTTCTTTATAATTGTACCGGCTGCAATAAAGTTGTCATAAATAATGCCAGCGGTTAGATTACAATTTGCAAAACGTATATCAATCATCGATCTCATTTTATACTAAGAGGTCTTATCATTATTATAAATATTTATGAATTTGATAAACGCCTTACCGAATTATTAAAACGGAAATGGATAAATTCTTTAGTATGTTTTTTGATGATTATTTATTTGAAATTTTTTTTTCGCTACCTTAAAAGCAAAATGGCAAAATATAAAAATAATTTTACCGTAATTATTTTTTTCTTTATTCTTTTATTTTATTGTACTCAAATATTCGGCTACAATAATAACGGCGGGATAATAATTAATCTCGACAATGCCAGAATGAGGATAGAAGTAATTTCTCCTGTGATTATACATGTTTCGGTTAGCCCTTCTGATAAGTTCTCAGAAAGAACCGGTATCTCGATATTGCCGCAGCGGTTGTATGAAGATTATTCGGTTACTAATTCAGCAAATAATGTTTCAATTAATACGGATAGTCTGATTATAAATATAGACCGGAATAGCGGCGCCATTTCATTTATGAATATAAAAAGGAAACATTTACTTAAGGCGGAAGGAATAAACAGGAATTGCTTTATTAATGAAAGTGAGAACGGAAAGACGTTTCTGCATGTAATACAAAAGTATAAACTTACAGAGAGCGAAGGTATTTACGGATTGGGACAATTTGAGGATCCTTTTATGAATTACCGCGGAAAGGATATTCTTATTGCACAGGCAAACCGTACTGCGGTTAACCCTTTCCTTGTCTCAACAAACGGTTACGGAATTTTGTGGAATAATTATTCGGAAACAAAATTTCACGACGGAAAAGACTGCACTATTTTCAGGTCGGAAGTTGCCGATCAAATAGATTATTATTTTGTTTACGGCCCTTCCATTGATAACGAAATAGCCGGATATAGAAAGTTAACGGGGAAAGCACCGCTCTTCGGTAAATGGGCTTACGGTTACTGGCAGTCGAAAGAAAGATATAAAACGGGAAATGAATTAATTTCGATTATAAAAGAATACAGGGCAAAGAATATTCCGATAGATAATATTGTGCAGGATTGGCAGTATTGGGGAGATAACGGAAATTTCAGCGGAATGACATGGGATTCTCTCAGATATCCGGATCCGAAAGAATTGATAGACAGTCTTCATAAATTAAATGCGCATGTGATGGTTTCAATCTGGCCTGCATTCGGTAAACAGTCGGCTATTTACCGGAGGATGGAAAAAGATAATTTTCTTTTCTCGCCTGTTCATTGGTGCGGCGGAAAAGTATACGATGCATGGAATCCGGTAGCGAGGGATGTGTACTGGAAATACATTAAAAAAGGCTTGTTCGATGCCGGAGTAGATGCATACTGGATGGACGGTACCGAACCTGAATTCAGATGCACAGACGACAGGTATATTACAGAACTATCTATAAAACAAGCAGGCCGGAATTTTCTCGGATCTAACTCAAGATATCTGAATACTTTTTCTCTTGAAACAACAAGCGGCCTTTATGAACATCAGAGATCTTCTACCGATAAAAAAAGAGTATTAATATTAACACGGTCGGCGTTTACCGGACAGCAGAGAAACGCTGCAATAACTTGGTCGGGCGATACATTTGCAGACTGGGATGTTTTAAAAACACAGGTTGCCGCGGGAATAAATTTCTGTATGTCTGGTATACCTTACTGGAACAGCGATATTGGAGGTTTTATTACCGCATTCAATTTTCCAAACGGACTAAACGACGATGCATACAAAGAACTTTATGTAAGATGGTTTCAGTTCGGAGCTTTCTGCCCTATGTTCAGGGCGCACGGAACAAACATCCCACGGGAAATCTGGAGGTTCGGATCAAAAGGCGATTGGGCGTATGATGCTCTGGTTAAGTTCGACAACTTAAGATACCGTTTGCTTCCTTATATTTATTCGGTCGCATGGATGATTACATCTTCCGGTTATACAATGATGCGAGGACTGCCTATGGATTTTCCATATGACAAAAACACCTTTGCCATTGGCAGCCAGTTTATGTTCGGTCCTGCTATCATGGTATGTCCGGTTTTAAAACCTGTCTTTCATCAACCTGCTTACAAAGGTATAGACATAACACCGGATCATTTTTATTCATCCGACGGAAAAGAGCACGGAACCGAATTAACAATATACGGCGGCACCGATTTTAACCGTAAAATTACCTCCAGAAAATTTGAAGCCAGTCAGATCAGCTGGACAGGCTGTCTGCCGGAAGGCCTCGACAGCAGTTATAGTTTATCTATAGACGGAAAAATAAAGTCGGAAGAAAAAGGCAGTTATAAATTTATTGTTCTGACCGACGGCGGAATAAAACTTTGGATAAATAACAAACTCCTTATAAATAAATGGAACAACAAAGACAGCGCGAAATTCGAAACCGGAATCAACCTCGGGAGCAACACCGAATACCAATTTAAACTGTACCATCAGCAATTCAAACCTAATACAGCTTACCTAAAAATAAATTGGATAAAACCGGACACCGGAGATATACCCGGGCGTATACCTGTATATTTGCCCGCGAAGAAGCTATGGTACGACTTTTGGACCGGAGACACTATTTACGGCGGAGTTAGTTTAAATGAAAAAGTTCCTGTCGATATCATGCCTCTATACATACCTGCCGGTTCAATTATTCCTCTCGGCCCGGAAACTCAATATGCCGAAGAAGATCCGGATGGCCCCATTGAACTGAGAATCTACCCGGGAAGCGACGGAAAATTTAATTTATATGAGGATGAGAACGATAATTATAATTATGAGAAAGGAATTTATTCTTTGATTCCTTTTAAATGGATTGATAAAACAAAGACTTTTATTATAGGAAAAAGAACCGGCAAATTCCCCGGTATGGTAAAAAAAAGAAAATTTAATATCGTAATTGTCAACGTGAAACACGGCTGCGGAGAAAGTATTACGGATAATCCCGATAAATCAGTCATTTACGACGGTAATGAGATAAAAATTAATTTTTAATTTACGGAACAAATTTTATGAAATACTTTTCTGCTGCTGCTTTATTTGTTTTGTTGTTTACAGGCTTCGGCTTAACTCAAACGGTTAATTTTACGGTAACGGTAAAGGATTCTCTTCAGCCGATAAGCCCTTTTATTTACGGAACAAACAGTATGTCTACCGGAAATGTAAACTGGACCGCTTTACGCCAAGGCGGCAACAGAATGACCGGATATAACTGGGAAAACAACGCATCGAGCGCAGGCACTGATTGGTACAATAACAGCGACAACTACCTTACCGGTATAATTGGAATAAATAACCGGGACAGCGCTAATGTGCCGGGTGTTTTTACAACTTATTTTCTAAATAAGGCCAACCGTATCGGCGCGTATTCATTAATTACATTGCAAATGGCAGGTTATGCGGCAAGAGACAAAAACGGTCCCGTAGATTCGCTGCAGACGGCACCTTCCGGCCGCTGGGTTGTGGTGAAGGATGTAAAGGGAAGCGGTTTTGTTTATCCGCCGGATACATCGGATAATTTTGTCTACATGGATGAGTATGTTAATTTCCTGGTTAACAAATACGGAACCGCCAATACGGGAACAGGTGTTAAGGGATATTCATTGGATAACGAGCCTTCATTATGGAGCCATACACATCCCCGGATACATCCGTCTAATACTACATGCAGAGAACTTATTCAGCGATCTGTTGCTCTGTCAAAAGCCGTGAAGAGTATAGATCCATCTGCGGAAATTTTCGGTCCGGCTTTGTACGGTTTTAATGCGTATAACACTTTTCAGGATTCTCCGGATTGGACCACAGTATCTAAAGGGAAAAATTATTCATGGTTCATTGACTATTACCTTGATCAAATGAAAAAAGCAAGCGACACCGCGGGCGTTAGATTATTGGATGTTCTGGACTTACACTGGTACTCTGAAGCCGCAGGTGATAATAGAATTACCGACCCTAACGCTAAGACTTATTCGGACGATACAGCACGAGTGCACGCGCCGGCAACATTATGGGAATCACCGAAAATTTACGTTGAGAACAGCTGGATAGGACAATGGGAAAAGAGTTATCTTCCGCTTATTCCGAAAGTATTAAGTTCAATTAAAAAATATTACCCGGGAACAAAACTGGGATTTACCGAATTTAATTACGGCGGAGAAAATGATATAACAGGAGCTATTGCATTTTCGGATGTACTTGGAATTTTCGGAAAGTACGGTGTTTATTTTGCAACTGTCTGGCCTCTTACCGATAATAGTCCTTATTTTTCCGCAGCATATAACATATATAGAAATTACGACGGTTTTAATAGTTCGTTCGGCAATTTATCAATTCCGGCACAATCATCCGATTATTCAAACACATCTATTTATGCGTCCGAAACAGAAGGCATTAACGAAATACATTTGGTTGTTATCAACAAGAATTTAAGAAAGAAAATAACCGGTAGTTTCTCCATTTCATCGCCTTACGAAATACTAAGCGGCAGAGTCTGGGAAGTTGACAGTACAAGCTCAAATATCAAGCAAATTGATTCGGTAACGGAAATAAGCGGAAATTCATTTACATATATTTTACCGGCAGCATCGGTATGTCATTTTGTTTTAAAGACATCCAATACTCCGACAGCCGTACTTTCCGGGTCGCCTGTTGTACCTGAGAAATATTATTTAAGAGCATATCCGAATCCTTTTAATCCTGCATGCAATATAGAATATAATATTTCCGGTAATTTCAAGTTCCAGAATTGATATTTTTTCCGTAACCGGACAGCTTGTTAGAAGCTATATAAATCTGGTTCATTCGGGAACAGTTCAATGGGACGGCACAAATGATTATAATTTAAAAGTTGCAACCGGGGTTTATTTGGCAGTTTTGAGAAATGCGGATAAAATATTATCCACACAAAAATTAATTCTTTTGAAATGACAAAATATTTTATAATTAAGGAAGCCTGCACGACGCAAGCTTCCTTGATACAAAACGGGCTATTTTAAAAGCACAAGTTTGGTCGATTGAACCTTTGTTCCGGTGTTCAGAACGAAGATATATGTACCCGATGAGACAATCCTTCCGTAATCATTCCTTCCGTCCCAATTCAAAGTCATTTTATTGTTATTACCGAATTGCGCGGCATCGAAAGTTTTTATAAGCTGCCCCAGTATATTGAATATTTTCATAGATATATTATTACCCTTTAATTTAGAGGGTATATTAACAAGTATTTTGGTCGAGCTGTTAAAAGGATTTGGATAAGCCGCAAGAGAAAGACTGTCGTTTTGTTTTAAACTGTCCTTTTTTATACCGGTAGTCGGAGCATCCGGATTACCGATGCAATCATAACATACGTTAACTTCTCTTCCGGGTTCAAGACAAATAAATGCCGAATATATGGAAAGAATTCTCTGATGAACGCTCTGCCAGACAATTTCATTTACAATATCATTTGAAGGAGACTGGTTTTCCAGAAAACTAATGTAGTTGCCTACCCACATTTCCTGGCTGAGACTGTCTGACCGGCCTAACGAATTTTCATCAATCGAAAAAGATTTTGAAAAAGGCTCGGTTTTGTATACTCCCGATGCTTCAATTATAAAAGGAAGATTACCCTGAAATTTGCCCACTTGAAGGATCGGTCGGTTTAAATAAGTGGAACTTGTATTGCCGGTGAGATTATACCTTGCATAACAAAAACCGTCAGCCAGCTTTGTATGCAGATCGAATGATTTTATGAATCCGCTCAAGGCATCAACGGCCGAAGATATCATTATACCGGGAGGATTATTATTAGATAAATAGCTATAATAATTTCCTGAAGTCATTCTGGTTAAGTTAACATAAAAATACTCGTTGCCGATATATGATCTGCCTCCGAACCAATAATAGTAGTAATTTATATCCTGATAATTCACTATATGAATCGGTATTTTGGTATCCATTAACGCAATTAGGTCGCCTATAAGCTGATTAGCGGCTTTATAATCCCCCGCGTTATCGGCGTCGGATATAAGGAGTATATTCCCGTCGTTACCATTTCTTTTTACAAAATCTATTGCGTTTGCAAGCAGTGCCGCCATATTGCTGTAATTCGAAGGCTTGTCCGATTTTATATCTTTAAATATATTTTCTATTGTTGATGAATCGGCAGGAAGCCACTTTTCGCTCATTCGCAAAATATTTAAATCGGAAAGAATAATATTTACTGAGTCTCCGGCATTAAGTCCCGATATTAATGCAGATTTAACAGAGCTCAGAATGGACTGTTTTGCAAAAGAGCTTTTGGAAGCATCATAATCAATCAATACGGCTACTTTTTTTGCTGCTTTTAAATTTAAAGCATCGGAAGGAAGAAAGGCCATTTGATAAAAATTTTCATCGGAAGAACTATACGTACTTAAAAAAGTACCGTTTACAAGCGGCGATTTGAAGGCTATATTCACGTTGCTTTCAACTGAGGAACCGGGCAGCTCCGCCTCCAAATAATTCCCGAATAAAGAATCCGATCCGTGTATAAAATTAGTTTCCGGAAATTCCAAGATTTGGGGCTGACTGAAATTCTTATCCGGCCGGATAATTACCTTTATAACTGAAGGTTTAATTGAAGAAACCCTTATCAAATCAACCGGAAGAGGCGCGGTTACCGATTTCGAACCCCAGTCAGCCGGAACCAGATATGATATTTTTACTTGTCTGGATTCGTCGCCCGCCATCGGAAATACTCTTAGTTGATATCCGCCGCCTTGGTTTTTATATAATATAGAAGGGTCACGCCTTCTGTTAACCGTTTCCTCATAGATATTGGAAGCCGTCCATTTATCCAGTATAAGCGCCCTAACCATTTCGTTATTTATCAAGAGCCATGAGTCGTGAACAATAGAATTCTCAGGCAGATCAAAATTAAATTGAATTTCAAGAGTATCTGAATGAGTGAATCCGAGATTCCTCGCGGAAAATGTTAACGATAGCTGATACTGCATATAAATTCCGCAGGGCTTTACTTCGATAACAGCCTCTTCTATTGTACCGGGCCCGCTTCTCCACGGATTTTGCGGATCCTGTATATAAAGCCATTGGTAGGAATACGAATAGTTTGTTATAAATATTATGAAGAAAATCAAACTGTAGAATTTTTTCAAATTCATAAATGCCCCCTAGTTAAATTTTCTAAAACAGCGTTTTAATCAGGGCTCCCCAAAATTTTATTTGGATTTATAAGAAGTTTAAATTAAATGATTTGCCGGATTGGGCCCTTTTTATACGATAAACTAACATAAAATCGCACTTATAGCAAGAGTTATCTCTATTAAGCGATAATCGTAAAATTAGATTGTATTTAAAGTGCTCTCGATTTTTGCCAGTTCGTCGTCCGAGAATTTCATATTGTTCAGCATCTTCAGGTTATCCTCTAGCTGGGCTACACTGCTTGCTCCTATTAAAACCGAGGTCACCCTCACGTCTTTTAAAAGCCAGGCAAGCGCCATTTGGGCCAGTGACTGATTTCTTGCGGACGCAATCTGATTAAGTTGTTTGATGATTTGTATCTTTTCCCCGGTTATATCTTTGGGTTTAAGAAATCCGTGTGCCTTTGAAGCCCTCGAGCCATCCGGGATTCCGTTTATATATCTGTTTGTAAGCATACCCTGAGCAAGCGGTGAAAATGCAATGCAACCGACTCCGGTTTTTTCAAGTACGTCGAGAAGCCCGTCTTCCACCCAGCGGACAAACATCGAATATTTCGGCTGATGGATCAAACAGCGGACTCCCATATCTTTAAGTATGCCAACCGCTTTTTCAGTAAGATCTGCTGGATAGTTCGAAATGCCGGCATAAATTGCTTTACCACTGTGAACCGCATGAGCCAATGCGCTCATCGTTTCCTCAAGAGGAGTATCGGGATCCGGTCTGTGCGAATAAAAAATATCGACATATTCCAGGCCCATTCTTTTAAGACTTTGATCAAGGCTGGCAAGCAGATATTTTCTGGATCCCCATTCGCCGTATGGTCCGGGCCACATATAATAACCGGCTTTGGTAGATATAATCATTTCATCTCTGTAAGAAGAAAAATCTTCTTTTAGAATCCGTCCGAAATTTTTTTCCGCCGATCCGTCAGGCGGTCCGTAGTTATTAGCCAGGTCAAAATGAGTTATACCTGAATCGAATGCTTTCCAGAGAATTTTACGATAATTTTCATATACATCAACTCCCCCGAAATTATGCCATAAGCCTAATGATATGGCTGGTAATTTAACTCCGCTTTTCCCGCACCTGTTATAAACCATATGCGAATATCTTTCCCCCGAGGGGATGTAATTTTCTTGACCCATTGCGGTTCCCTATTTTTAATTTTTGTAGCTGTCAGCCAGGCTGATTACTTTTAGTTTATTTAAAATGTCATCGATCCTGTTTTTTGTCCGATATTCAATTGTCTTTGCAACCCCGGGCAGTAGATCGAAATAATTATCCGTAAAGAATCCGTCCCGGTTTTTAAAATTCAGATATACGTCTTTTGCAAATTTATCCGAAGTTAATGTTAATTCATAACCATCGTCATTTTTTTGAACATTAATTTTTATATCCGGTTTCTCCAAGTTAAGATCTTTAGGGTCTTTGAAGAAAAATTTGTTTTCACATAAGATTTTATTGCCCGAAGTCAAACGCGATACCACAACAATATTAGATTCGCCGCCGCCTTCTGTTAAATCTTTTTCGGCAATGGAGAAGTAATCTATGCTGCAGTCGGATTTTAGGTTCAAATTAACCGCTTTGTTAAAAATTATTTTCCCGCTGAAATCGACGGTTTTAATTGTAATTTGAGCAGGCGCATCGGCTAAACTGTCGGAGATGATATAGAAATGCAGTGAATCATCCTTTAATATATTCGATATCAGAAAAGTTTGATATTCTCTTTTAACATAATAATGTAGTGCTTTCCAGTTGCCGAAATAATCAATACTCGACCATGATGCCGCCGGCCAGCAGTCGTCTATCTGCCAATACATAGTACCCATACAGTAAGGCATATTTCTGCGGTGCGCTTCGATTGCAATTTTATCTCCTTCGGCTTGAAGGACCTGACTAACATATATAAAAGATTCGAAATCTTTCGGTTCTTTATACTGCCTGTCCATATATAGCTGTATCAGCCTGTTTCCGTATTCTTTGTCCTTCCGCTCATCGGACATGCATCTTTGATGAGAAAGCATAACCGCAGAGTGTAGATTCATATCTTCCGGCGCGGCATATTTTTTTATTGTGCTTAATTCCGGATAAGACTGAAATCCGTATTCGCTTACGAACCTTGCAATATTTTTATTGAAATCGCTGAAAGGTTCTTTACCGTGCCACACTCCCCAATAATGTATGTCTCCGTCTGACGGCGGAATACCGTTGAACCCGGCACTCGGACTTGTATAATGATAATATCTGGTTGAATCGTATTGTCTGAGCAAATCCGGAATTAATACATTAAATAGATTATACATCCCAGATTCATATTCCTTTTGTATTTCCGGAGAATAATTTTCCTTCCATCCCCATTGATACCACGAAATTTCATTTTCGTTATTGCCGCAGTATAAGGCCAGACATGCATGATTTCTCAGTCTAACAACATTCTCCTGAATTTCATGTTTAACGTTGCCGGGAAATAAACTGTCTGACGGATACATCGCACATGCAAAGGCGAATTCCTGCCAGACAAGAATTCCGTATTGGTCACAGAGGTCGTAAAATTCATTGTTCTCATAAATACCTCCGCCCCAGACCCGCAGAATATTCATATGCGCATCGGCCGCAGATTTTATCATATGCTCGTAACGTTCTAAGGTAACTCTATTTTGGAAATTATCCTGGGGAATATAGTTTGCACCTTTCATGAAAACAGGAACTCCGTTAAGCTTAATATAAAAGCTTTCACCTGCCGTATCTTTTGTCCGGACTACCTCCAGCGACCGTATTCCTATCTTAATTTTTTTAGAATCAATACTTCCGCTATCGCCTGCCACGGTGAACTCGAAGTTATATAAATAATGGGTTCCTAAACCGTTTGTCCACCAAAGATCCGGATTTATAATTTCAAAATTTATCGGAATTTTATTTTCGCCTTTTGAAAGAATATAATTCACGACAGAGTATGTTTTTCCGTCTACTTTAACTGAGGCTGTTATATTGCCCGCAGTCGACGATCGGACATTAATGAAAGAACTGATATCCGCTTTATCTCTACTTACATTTTTTTGAATGACCTGAACGTTATCGATTTTGAAATTATCCCAGCCTTCAAGGCTGACATCCCGCCAGATACCGCAGGTAATCAACCTCGGCCCCCAATCCCACCCGTAATGGAATTGAGCTTTTCTGGAATACATCGCAATCATCGTATCGGCTTGATCGTTGTTGGGAAATGCCGCCAGCCTGTAGGGCGCGCTTTTCCATTTAGGGAGATTAACTTTAAAAACATTATTAAAATGTATGCTTAATACATTTCCTTTTTCTTTTAATAATTCTTTACAGGGAATCACCCATACTCTGAACATATTATCCGCTGAAAGCACTAACGAATCGTTAAGGTAAACATCGGCATAAGTATCGAGTCCGTTAAATACCAGTTCAATATTTTTTTTACTTATAAAATCGGCCGGCAAGTTAAATTCTTTTTTATAATCCCAGTCGTCTTTTCCTATCCATTGCAGGTCACGTTCGTTTGTCCTGTAGTACGGGTCCCCTATCAGATGATTATTCATCAAATCGGTATGAATGCATCCGGGAACGGATGCCGGATACCATGCAGCCGAATCGGAATTTGAAAACTGCCAGCCGGAATTTAAATTTTTTATAACGACCGAATCCTCTCCGGTCCCGGCTTTAACGGGAAATGATATTACTAAAAATACGGTAACACACATCAGAAATAATTTCATTATAAGTTCCTCAGTGAAAAAATTTTGATTTCAAATTAATCCGGCCGCAGAATAAATACACGTCAAGGATTACTTTGTTTCTGGAATTATTTTTTTGTCCGAAATAAATTTTTCTGTGTTCCTAAGTTCAATCATTTTTTCGGCATGAATTTTAAATATTGCCAGTGTGGAAGTATCGGTATTATATATAGAATTTAAGCCCTGAGGTTCCTGTGGCGGATCGCCCACAAACGGATCACCCGGCCGCCATTTATCATCGGGATGCCGGCCCCGTCCTTCGCCTCCCCAGGCCCAAACGTTTGTACCGGCAACAGGAGCGCCTGCAGCGGCGCTGTCGTAAACAAGACCGAGTATTTCTTTATAATACATATCCCGGGCGGTAGTCGGAGTTCCCGGTTTGCATTTCTCGCTGTCGCGCGGCATGCCGAATTCTTCCATTACAATAGGTTTATTCAGCTCCCTCGCAAAATGTATATGAGTGTCGATATAGTTAACTGCATTTTTTTCGGTTCTTGGAAATGTACCGGAAATATTTTTAGCGTTGAACCAGCCCCAGTTCTTGGGCCATAAATGCATCGTAAGGTAATCAATATATTTTGAATTATGAGCTGTTAAATAATTTGTGGAATCGTCTAGACTTCCGGCCAGACCCTCGTTTCCTGTCGATACAAGGTGGTTGGAATCTATGTTATGTATATATTGCGCGGTTGTTTTAAGCCAGCGGTAATATTCATCGTCCCAGTATGCATTTCTTCCCGGCCGCGGTTCATTGGCAAGCTGCCACGCCATGATTGTAGGATCCTCGTAATAATAATTTCCCGTGTATTTATTTTTTCTCGTAACCAGCATATAGACATAATTCAGATACATCTGCTTGGCTTCTTCATTCTGGTAGAAGGTCGCGGAATAATCCATAAACTTTTTGTAGTTATTTTTTGAAGGATCGACACCGCCGCCGCCGTTAGCCCAGTAGTTATACTGTGCCATTCCGCCGGTCCATTCCCAGTAGTTGTTTAAAAATATTACCGCGTGCATATCTCTTTTGCTCATTTCGTAGAGCAGGTAATCGAGTCCGTCAAGCAGGTTTTTATCATACACGCCTGGTTTAACTTGAATAGCGGGTTTTAACGAATTTTGGATATAGGATTCTTCCGATGCTCCCAAAATTCTTAAGTTGGTTATTCCGAGTGATTTTAATTTGTCGAGTTCTCTGTTCAATCTGGATCTGTCGCCTGTTTTTCCCTGCGATCCGATGTAGCACCCGTACCATAAATTAGTTCCGGTGAAATAATAAGGTTTGCCGTTATACTCAAACTGCGTGCCGTTAACTTTTATAAATTCAGGTTTCTGTTTAAAGAAAAAGGTGGAACAAGAACTAAGAGCAATTGCAAATAAAATAATAGAGAACAGACTAAGTAATTTACGCATGGTCTTCTCCTAAAAGAACAATTTGCAGAAATATTTCGGAAGGTTTCAGTATTACAAATACATTTGAGCCGGTTTAAAAATTTTGCGAAAAAACTTCTTATTCCCGAGCCGAACAATTGTTTTATAGGAACGGTATATTTTTTCCGCGATTGATTAGAAATCATTTTATAATAACATTTACAGCCGTTAAATCATGTAATTATTTAACAGCAATCAACACACAACATACAACCGCAGACTACATACCACCCACCACAAACAACAAACCGCAAACGAAAAACCACAGACTACTTATTTCAGCAGAATCATTTTCTTCGTCTTAACAAAATTACCGGCCTGCAATGTATAGAAATAAATTCCTGTGCTTAATTCCGATGCGTTGAATTGTACGGTATAAGTTCCTGCTGATTTTTGTTCGTTAACCAGAGTAGCTATCTTCTGCCCGAGAAGATTATATATAATTAATTTTACATTCGATGTTTTTGGAATAGAATATTGTATATCCGTCGACGGATTAAAAGGATTCGGATAATTTTGGAATAATGAATACTCGGAAGGTAATTCCGGTTTCTTTTCATTTATTCCTGTGGATTCCGGAACCCCGTATATTTCAATTTCATTTATTGAAAATGCAGTCACGTTTGTGCCCAGGCTTTGCAGTAAAATTTCAACATATCTTCCCGTGCCGCTTAAATTATCTAGCGTCTCTATTCCGTTTGTTCCGCCTGATCCGCTTAATACTGCGGCTATTTGCTGCCAGCTGCTTAAATCGGTAGACAGCTGAACTTTGAAAGTGCGGGCATAACCGTTTGCTGCCCAGTTTACAATTATTTTATTGATTTTTATCTGCTGACCCAAATCAATTTCTATCCACTGTCCGTTTCCTTTAACAGCCTGCCATCTGGAAAAATCATTTCCGTCATTAATATTTTGAGGTTTGCTGTATTTGTATGAAACCGAATCGTTCGAAGAGACTGTAACTGTCGAGCCGAGCGCTCTGTCTACCTGATCAACCGGCAATATCGGAACAATAATGGTTGACGAGTCCCTTATATTACCCTGAGCTATCAAAGTAAAGGTGTTATTCAAAGAATCGGGCGAAACGGTAATTGAATCGCTGACAGGCATTGTTTTACCATTTAAAGTTACGATTGAACCTTTAACGGTTTGCCAAACAAGCGAAGTACTTTCTCCGACGCCGATAACCGATGGAACTGCTTTGAAAGATATTATAGTTCCCGTCTGTAAAACCTGCAGATTAACAATTGAAGTATCCATTACCTCGCCTTGGGCTATTAAAGTATATGAAGTGTCTTTTAAAGGCGCTACTTTTATGCTTCCGTGAACACCGACACTCTGACCGTTCAAGGTAACAATCGAGCCGTCTTCGGTATCCCAAGAAACTAACGCGCTGTCGCTCTGCTGAATTACTCCCGGACTTACCTTGAATGAATAAATAGTACCGGTCTTCGGGAATACTATTATATCGCTTCTGTAATGGCCGAACATGTATTGCAGAGCTTGAAGTGTCCTTGCATGATTTTGATTTTTCGCGTTGTCGTTGGTTTGAGTATCGCCCCACCATTGCCAAGACATTGCGCCTGCATACCCGGTTAAATACAATTGTTCAAAAAGATTTTGATACGGAATACCGTAAGTATCCTGCATAAAAAATTCGCCCACTACAAGAGGTTTATTAAGCTGCCAGGTTGAATACGGATGATTAAACGGTGACTGCGCCTGTGTTCCGTAAAAATGGACATTATAATAATCCAGCGTACCCATTGTATCGCCGCCCGCGGCAATCAACCGGTCGTTTTTGTAGTAATTGTGATTAGGCAGCGCGGCTATCTTCAGCATATATTTTATATACTGATCCGTAGTCAGGTTTGTTCTGTGTAATAAATTAAACCCGGCGGCTAATGAATCCTTTTGAAACGAAGATAGTGAAGAAAACCGGGAGCTTGCAGAAATTTTAGCTGCGATCTGGACATCCGTAAGAGTTTGTATGCTGTTGGCACCTGACGTTACCAAAGCCGTCGGATCTGTTCTGTGAATAGCCCCCGCAATTAAATTTACCACCCTTTGAATATCGGCAATCGGAACATGCTGTGTTGTACTCCAGCCGAATTCGTCCGTTATTCCTTCCGGTTCATTGAATACTTCCCATCCGATAATTGCCGGATTGTCTTTTACTGCCTCAACCATCGGGATCAAAGCATTTCTTATATAAGCCATTGTAAATGCGGTATCGGTTAAAAACTTTGAGTTGCGGTTTAATTGAGTCGAATTCAGACTCGATAAATTCAGCATATCGTGGGACCATAAACAAAGCTGAAGACCGATATCGTATCGGCGCGCAATGCCGAGTATGGTTTTCAGATCCTGAACAGCGTTAATTCCGGGTCCTACTACCAAACCGGTATCGTTATATTCTGGAGTACGGGAACCGTTTGTGTTAAGCCAGAGTCGCATTGCATTTCCGCCGCTTAAATGAACCGTGTCGAAAATTGTCCTGAATTTAAGCGTATCAATCTGTCCCGGTCCCAGATCAGAAGCAAAATTAACCCATGCAACATTCATCCCGCTCATGAATATTTCTTTACCCGCATAAGGTATTCTTGATTGGGAATGAACTGCAATTTGAAAAATAACAGTTAAAAAAATAATTGTTGAAGTAAGTATTTTTTTAAATGAAATTGTATTCCAAAATGTCATTCTGCCTCCGGAAATTGAATGAGTTCAAAATAAAAAAAGCCGCAGTTAATATCAGTTTTCAGTATTTTCATAATTACGGAACATTAAGAGTATTTATTTCTAAAATATATGAACATTCAAATATCGAACCAATTTACTTACTTATACCAAAATTTTTAGTCTCTGGTTTAATATTCATTTTAGTTTAATTTGCCAATTTTTAAATATCCGGGCCGGACCGCTAATAAAATATTTAACCGGTATTCAGCTTATTTATTATCAACATTATAATTTATTATAATTTTGATAAACCGGACAATCTTTGCGGTTATTTGTATTTTAGTTATTTTAACCGCTTAATTCGGATTAAAAATTCTATGAAATTTCTGCACAAAATAATATTCACCGGCTTAATATTACTCTACCCGGCATTCTTTGTTCTTACTTCTTTTCATGAAACACCCCTGATAAGTTATACGGTTATATTTATTTCATCTTCGATGTTTTTTATAGCAACCGCATACCTAATTATTAAATATAAAATCGGGAGAAAATACTTATTCATATTATTAGGACTGGGTCTTTTAATACGTATATTATTTCTATTTGTTCACCCGGTAGGCTCTGACGATTATTATAGATATGTATGGGACGGGAAAGTGCAGGCAAGCGGAATAAATCCATACAGATACGCTCCGGATGATCCGGCCCTCAACTTTTTACACACTCAAACTCTGCCCGGAAAGATTAACTTCTCCGATATGAAAACAATATATCCGCCGCTGAGCGAAATTATTTTTTATGCGTCATACATTATCGGCGGAGAAGGTTTTATCGGCGTTAAGCTGTTTCTATTAATGTTCGACATACTGTCTATGATCGGAATATTTTTAATATTAAAGAAGTTAAAACTGGATTATAAGAATCTGCTGCTCTACGCACTCTGCCCTCTTATAATATTTCAATTTTTTATCGATGCGCACCTGGACGGATTCGGATTGCCGTTTATGATTTTTGCAATATATTTCTACCTGGATAATAAAAAGGCATTAAGCTTTGCGTTCATCGGTTTGTCTGTCTGTATAAAGCCGCTTGCTATCATTCTTATTCCGATAATATTTTTTGTCGAAAAAGATTTCAAAGAAAAACTGAAGGTAGTTTTGATCCCCGCTTTATTGTGCGTTACCATGTACCTTCCCTATGTTTTTACCGGTTCGCCGTTTCAGGCTTTAATAAAGTTTACTGAGAATTGGACTTTCAACGGTGTAGTGTTCCATATCCTCGATTCTTTTATACACGACAATCAAAGAACAAGGCTGATTTGCGCGATTCTCCTTTTCGTTTTTTACCTTCCTGTAATATTGAGTAAAAAAGATCTGCTGGAGAAGATCTATTTATCGGTTTTCCTTTTGTTTATATTCTCCCCTGTTGTGCATCCGTGGTATTTATCGTGGCTAGCCGTAATGCTTCCTTTCATACCCAGACCGAGCGGCATCTTTTATGTCGGCCTTGTTAGCCTTACTATTTTTACGGTTCTCAATTATCAGCTGTCCGGAAATTGGAAAGAATATACTCCGGTACTTGTATTTGAATATGTTCCTGTAATAATTTTGTTCTTAAGAGAATTGATTACAGGTAAAGGTACGATGCCCGGGAATACATCGGCATAGTACCGAGCGGAAAACACCTGACTTTAACCGTAATCTAAAACTACACTTGAATTTAAAATTGCACTTGCCTATCAGGTTCAAGTTTAAGAATTATACTTGATCAATGTTTTAACGGCTATTCAATACACCGCTCTTAAAACAATAATCCCGGTGTCTTTTTTTATTTTAGAAATGTAAACAGGCAGGGAATAATCCGTAATTTGCACTTTGTAGCCGACATTCGGAGCATGCAATAAATGTATGCTGCCGTTCTTCATTTTCACCGCTATCCCGACATGAGTAATATCAAGCCCTTTTATATCGGTAGTAAAAGCGATCAGATCACCGTTTTCAATCTTGTTCTGACATGCTGCTATTTTTTCTTTAGGAATGTAATAATATATCCTTTGGCTTATTTCCTTTTCCTGAAGTTTTATTTCCGGTATATATGAAGGATTTTCTTTTAATTGTATGTAGGCATCAGGGTGTGCGGACATAAAATCGACGTTGAACCTGACCGGCACTCCGCCTAAATCCTTAGATACGTTTTTTATAATGCCTTTTTTCACATTATCATAAATCCAGTCGCTGAAGTAATTCAGTCTGGAAGGAAAATTTTTTATTATTCCCCCCCTGTAACGGATTCTGGTTAACTGTTTTTCAAAATCAGTAAAAGAAGTTTTATTTTCTTTAATGCATCTGGCAAATGACAGCGATGTTTCCAAAAATGTTGTGCAGTCCAATCCGGACAGATCGATTACTAGTTGTTCTTTATTTCCCTTATCGAGAGTATGAGCAGCATATTCGGTTCCCAGGAAGCTTCTGCCAATTACCGCAATAATATCTCCCACCGGTTCATTCATAAGATTTTTAGATTCGGCAAGTTCGAATTTTGCATTGCAGATCTTAACGTCGCCGGGAGAATAAGTTTGACTTCTTGTAAGGCTTGAAATAAGCAGTATCAGGATTAATATTTTTTTCATTTCACCGTAATTTAAAACATCGGTTATCGAAATGCACTATTACTTTTATAATTCGAAATTCAAGGTACGGTAAATTAAAATTTAATTTATGGTACACTTTTAAATTATATCTTCATCGGTCGGAATTGAAGTATATTCTTCTATCTGTCTTACGTGTGCAAGATTTTCAAACCTTGCATACTCTTTAATAAACGCCAGCTTAACATCGCCTACCGGACCGTTTCTTTGCTTGCCGATTATTACTTCCGCAATACCGTCCGTTGAACTTCCGTCATCCGGAAAATTTTTAATTCCGTAATATTCCGGACGGTTAAGAAACAGCACAACATCTGCATCCTGTTCTATAGAACCGGATTCACGCAAATCCGAAAGCTGCGGTCTTTTATCGGTTCTTGTTTCCACCGCTCTGTTGAGCTGTGCAAGCGCTATAACAGGAATGTTTAATTCTTTAGCCAGTGATTTAAGCGAACGCGATATATGGGATATTTCCCTTTCGCGGCTTTCAATATTTGCCGGTCCCTGCATAAGCTGAAGATAGTCTATTATTATAAGTCCGATATTTTTTTCCGACTTCAGTCTTCGCGCTTTAGCTCTGATTTCAAGTACGGTCTGTGCAGGCATATCGTCTACATATACCGGAGATTCAATAAGCTTATGAGCATTCTTGCTTAATTTAACTCCTTCTTCGTTCGGCAGTTTCCCGGTTCTAACAAGGTGGGCATTAAGCCTTCCTTCGGCACAAAGCATTCTTATTACAAGCTGCATAGTCGACATTTCAAGACTGAAAATACCTACAGGTACTTTATGATCGACGGCTGCATTACGGGCAAGAGTAAGTGCAAATGCCGTTTTACCCATTGAAGGTCTGGCAGCAATTATAATCAAATCAGATTTCTGGAATCCGCCCAGCATTTCATCCAGTTCGTAAAAACCGGTGGGTACCGAAAACTTCTGTTTGGAATTTGAGTGCAGCGCTTCAATATATTCAAGAGCATCCCTTACTGCTCTATCCATTCCCTGAAAAGATTTTTTCAGGTGCTTTTCTGTAATTTCGAAGATCTTTCTTTCAGCATCGTCCAGTATATCAAATGCATCATGGGTTCCCTCATAGGCGGAGCGGGCTATTTCGTGTGAGCTGGTAATAAGACCGCGCAGAATTTCTTTTTCAAGAATTATTTTAGCATGATATTCAATGTTCGCGGCCGAAGAAATATTTTGTGAAAGTTTACTCAGGTAAACGGCTCCGCCGACCTCTTCAAGATGTTCTCTTTTCTTTAATTCTTCGTAAAGAGTTACCGTATCAATAGGCTCGCCCGTATCGAACAGCGACGTCATTGCTTCAAAAATTAATTTATGCTCTTTCCTGTAAAAACTGTCGGATGTCAGTAATTCAATAGCTTTCGGCACTGCTTCTTTTTCTATCAGCATAGCGCCTAAAATAGCAGCTTCAATTTCAGGTTCTGCCGGCGGTTTCACATCGGCCGGAATTATTTTTTCCAACGTTATATTTGGTCTTCTTGTTCTTGCCATCTTTTAAATTTTTTATATTCCTTTTTATCGTTTTGCGGATACAAGTTCGTCGTATAATTTTCTAAACTGCTGAACGTCTTCCCAGCATCCTCTTTTCCAGTTGGGATTTCTTAAAAGTGCTGCGGGATGGTATGTAACCATAACTTTTAAAGGCCCGGTATCTTGCGTACCGTAATCGATTGCGAAATCCGGATTAAACACTTTACCCCGCATTTTTGTCAGTGATTCTTTTTTCCCGAGCAATCCCAGTGCGGCTGTAAGTCCCAAACATAAAATTAATTTCGGTTTAATCAATTCAATTTGTTTTCGCAGATAAGGAAGACATGTATCCATTTCCTGTGGATTCGGGGTTCTGTTGCCGGGCGGTCTGCACTTAACCACATTGGCAATATAAACCTCATCGCGTTCAAAATTAATTGCTTTAAGTATATCTGTCAGAAGTTTTCCGGCCCTTCCCACAAAAGGCAGTCCCTGAGCATCTTCATCCGCGCCCGGCCCTTCTCCCACAACCATAACATCGGCTTCCGGATTGCCCGAGCCGAAAACAAATTTATTTCTTGCGGCGCCGAGAGCGCATTTCCTACAGTTGCAAATTAAACCGTTTAAGGTTTCCAGAGTTGATGATTTTTCCCAATCTTCCTTAGATTTTTCTAAAAGACTTTTTTCCGTTGTTTTCCTGCCCGCGGAAGAAACCGGACTAGAATTTCCGGAGGCGGTTTTATTTTGCCGAACATTTTTAGTTTCGGTTACTTCTTCTATTTTAGTTTTCCTCACCGTATATCTTTCGTAAAGTTCATCGCCGAAAACCGATTTTTGATCTTTCAACGCTTCTATGATTTTTTTTTGAAATGAGTTTTTCATATTAATAAAAACGGTTTGGTCGGAAACCGGATATCAAATTACTAAATATTAAATTAAAAAAAATACCCCGTCGAAGAAAGTTAATTAGTGGGATTTAATCTTAAGTATTTCATCGAGAATTTTTATTGCTGTTTGAAATTTTGATAAAAGCGGATATTGAACCTGCCTGCCGTTCTTATGAATAACCGTTATTTTATTTGTACTTACTTCAAAACCGCTGTCTTTGTTTTTCAGGGAATTGAGTACTATCATATCCAGTTTTTTATTTTTAATTTTTTTCTTTGCATTTTCCAATTCATTATCGGTTTCAAGAGCAAATCCGATGACCGTCTTCCCTTCTTTATCGGCGGTTAATAAAATGTCTTCGGTATCTTCCAGTGCAATTGCAGGCAATTTATCTTCTTTTTTAATTTTTTTATCCGCTACAATTACCGGTTTATAATCGGCAACGGCTGCGGACATAATGAGAATATCGTTCTTCTTTAATTCTTTTTCAACCGCATGTTCCATATCGGCAGCGGAACGTATTTTAATTAAAGGGATCTCCGGATAAACCTTTTCATGCGAAGGCCCGGAAATCAACGTTACATCGGCACCGCGCAAAAAAGCCGCTTTGGCAATTTCATATCCCATTTTACCGGAGGACCTGTTGCCGATAAATCTTACTGGGTCAATATCCTCGTAAGTAGGACCGGCAGTAACCAGAATTTTTTGTCCCGAAAGATCTATCTTATTACCGCTTAGAATAATCTCCGCCGCATCAATAATTTTTTCGTTCCCGGCCAGTCTGCCTTTGCCTTCAAGTCCGCTCGCAAGCTCGCCTTCTTCAGGGTAAATAATATAATAACCCAGTTCTTCAAGTTTTTTAATATTCTCGCCGGTCAGCTTGTTGTTGTACATATCTATGTCCGCGGCTGGAGCGATAATCAGAGGACAGCGAAGCGCGGTTACCAGCGTTGTCAAAGCATTATCCGCAAATCCGCATGCTATCTTTGCTATTGTATTTACGGTTGCAGGCGCTATTATCATTACATTTGCCCAGAGCGCCAATTCGATATGACTAGTAGACAACGATGTAGATTCTTTTGCGGACGGCGGAAAAAGACTAACTACTGCGGGATTACCGGATAAAGTAGACATGGTTAAGGGCGTAATAAACTCGGCTGCGGAAGCGGTCATAACAACTTTAACTTCCGCTCCTCTTTTCTTAAGATCTCTTACCAGAAACGCAGATTTATATGCAGCGATGCCTCCGGTTATACCCAATAATACATTTTTGCCGGTTAGTACATCGTCATGCATATTGATAAAGTAATTATTAAAAAATATTTAGCCGAAAAAAACTAGAGAACTGTAATAAGTAAATTAAAATTATTTTTTATACTTATACTTAATCTTGTCATCAAGTAATTCGCCGATAGCCTGAATATGCGGTTTTTCTCTCTTTTCAAAATCGAGCGATATTTTTAACTGTGCGGGATTTTCAATATCTTCGCTATCGTCGTCATTGTTTCCAACAGGTATCGTACCTACAAGCGCATTGAATTCTATTTTATTTTCGCTGTTAATCTGCCTTGCCCTTTTAGCAGATACAATAATAGCTTCATAAATATTAGCCGCTCTTTCATCAACCACTCTAAGATCAACTGGTGTAATAGACATATTTATCTTTCTCCTTTGTGTAAAATTTTTTCAATTAAACTCGTTGCATCCGAAATCGCCGTGTTAAGTTCATTATTTTCGATAAAATAATCAAATTTATTTTTTAAACTTAATTCCATTTTAGCTCTTTTTATTCTCTTTTCCAACTCTTCCGCATCCTCGGTGTTTCTGTTGGTTAGCCTGTTTACTAATTCCTCGAGGCTCGGCGGAAGAATAAAAACCAGCACCGCATCGGGATATATTTTCTTTACCTGCAGGGCACCCTTCACATCAATTTCCAGCACCACGGATTTACCGCTGTTTATGTTATCATCAATGTAGCTTTTTAAAGTACCGTAATAATAGTCGTAAAATTTCTCCCACTCGACGAATTCTTCGTTCCGTATTTTCTCGCGGAATTCATCCTCGTTTAAAAAAAAGTAATCGACACCGTCCTGTTCGGTTTCCCTTTTCCTTCTGGTTGTAGCCGAAACGGAGAAAACCAGTTCGGGAAATTCCTTCAATAAGGTTCTTACTATGGTTGTCTTACCCGTTCCGCTCGGTGCGGAAACCGCTATTATAACTCCTTTATTATCTTCCAAATCCTACTCAATATTTTGAATCTGTTCGCGGATTTTTTCAATTTCCTCTTTTATATAAACCGTATTATGAGTTATCAGAGTAGAAATTGTTTTAGATGAAATTGTGTTTGTTTCCCTGTTCATTTCCTGGCAGAGGAAATTTAATTTTCTTCCCGGTTCAACACCTTTTTCCATGCTTTCTGAAAAAAACTTAATATGACTGTGAAGTCTCACGCATTCCTCTGTTATATCTGCTTTATCGGCAATTACGGCTAATTCAAGCGCCAGCCTGTCTTCATCCACACCGACATCTTCCGTAAGCAGTTTTACTTTCTCTTTTAATTTTGCGTAGTATTCTTTTACACTCTTATCCGATTCATCCTCGACATTCTTAAGTCTTTCTTCAATAATTCCAATGCGTTTTTTAAGATCTTCGGCAAGTTCTTTGCCTTCGTCATTTTTCATTTTTAACAGCTCGGTTAATGCCTTATCAAGCGCCGTTTTCACCGTCTCAAACTCAGATTCCGAAAATTCTGGGTCACTCAATTCAAAAAGGTCTTTATTCAACAGGATATGCTCAAGTTTAATCTTTTCGGTGATCTTTGCCTTTTTTTTCAGTTCCTCTAAAACGTTTACATAATTTCTTAACTTATCCTCATTAACCGAAATATTTGATTCGGCATCTTCTTTTCTTCTCAACAAAATAAGAACGGAGAGTTTTCCTCTTTTTATTTTATTTTTAATGAGTTCCCTTATTTCGTATTCTTTGGTAGCAAGGGATTGCGGAAATTTAAGTCCTATTTCAAGGTAACGGCTGTTAACACTTTTTACCTCAATTTCTGTCTTATACCTCTCATTTTCGGCCGAACCTTTGCCGAAGCCGGTCATACTGTAAATCATAAAATACCCTTAAAAAAGAATATAAAAATAACAATTTTCATCATGGTTTACAAAACAATTAGTAGTGCCTATTTTACACGCTTAATTTTATCGGGATCATATTTTTCAGGCAGTTGCCCGTGAATTAATAGATATGAAATTTTAATACCGGAGTCCGGGCTGAAACCTCCAAACAAAAACAAGAACAGCCTATAAATTTTGTTTTTTTTGCTATTACATTTCAAATTAATAGAAAACTAATCCGTGTTATACATATAAAATTAAAATGCCTCGCCGATACCGAAATGAATAACCATATTGCCCAGCACATTTCGCGTCTGCCAGAGAAATTCGCTTTTATCGGGATTATAGAACTTAAAGCCGAAATCAATTCTCAACGGTGCAATTTGAGTATAATATCTGAATCCGAAACCAACAGCAACGGCAACGCCGCTCAATGTAAACTGTTTATATCCCAGCCAGGTATTTCCGTAATCTGAAAATAAAGCGACACCCGCTGATTCAAGAAATTTATATCGCCATTCAAAGGAACCTTCCATTAAAAAAGTTCCGCCTTTTACGCTTTGGCCCAGGAGGTTGGTAACAATCTCACTTCCTTTAGGAACAAGCTGGTTCGATCTCCATCCTCTAACCGAGTTGCTTCCTCCGGCATAAAAAGTTCTATTGATCGGTACGCCTGCGAAGTCGCCGTAATAAACCTGGATATTGCCGATTTTGAATTTAAGAGCTGCAATGGAATTACGTTTTCTGTCAAGTGAAGAATAATATGAACCGGTTAGTTGCAGCTTATAGAACATGGCCCCCCTGTACTTTCGGGAAAATATGTTTTCGAATAGATAAGGGATTGCATTTGCTTCTTCCACATGAAATGACAGGTTATATCCGCGAGTCGGGAATAAAATATTATCGGCCGTAGTGGAAGCTGCATCCGCGGCAATATCCGAAATTAATTTCGTCGAAATACTGTCGTTATATGTCCTGTAAACTTCGTTGGATTGCTCGACGGTATAAGATGTGCTCAAATGATTAATAAAAGTATATTCTGGCATTTCAAAATCCAGCGTAAATGCCGATCCGTATACTGTGTTGTTGTATGTACTTTGTTTATCGATCTTAGCGTACGTTTCCCAAGTACCGAAAATAGGTTTGTTGAACAAATACGGCTGCTCGATTGTTAATCTGGTATCCACGTATCCCAGCAAAGTAGTGTCTCTGAAGGAAAATCTTCTCACCAGGTTTGCAAAGTCGACATTAAAAATATTCTGCACCGCAAATGACGAACTGAAAGTCAATTTACGGGCATCACCCAGGAAATTCTTACGAATATAAGCCATGCCGAGACCCACGTTAAATGCGCTCTGCTGGTTGTTCAATATAAATTCGGGAGAAATTTCGTTCATTAACCCGATTGTGCCCTGAAGTTGAATCGGCACCATACTGTCCGTTGTATCGCTTTCTTTGGGAGACAATGTTACCGCGTCAAATAAGCTGGTTCTGTAAAGTCTTACCTGGCTTCTCCGGAGATCCGCCTGCTGGTAGAAGTCACCCGGTTTAACGCCTGAAATTCTTTTAAGAAGACTATTTGAAACCAGATGTGCTCCTTGACCCTGTTTTTTAACAAGTACGGAATCAATCTGGTATCTCTTACCGGTAGAAAAGAAAATATTAATATCGGCTTTATTTTTTAGAGTGTCTTTGATTATTATCGTGCTGTCGAACTTTGCCAGCATGTAACCGTTATTAAGCAGATCGGTTATAACAGTACTGGTATTGTTCTGCACAATACTCTGAGAATACCTCTTGGTCGTATCAATTTCCAGATCGTTGTCCAGATACTTTTTAAGAAAATCCGGTACTTTTTGAAGACCGTCTACAATCAAATCTCCGAACAAAGAGGGCTCGTTTTCTTTAATAATATAAGTAAGATCAACATCTTTGCCGGATTTATTTACCTTATATTCATAAGAAAATTTAGCGTTAAAAAAACCGTTTGAAATATAATAATCTTTTAAGGCCGACAAATCGAGCACTATGTTGGTTGAATCGAAATACGAAGGTTCTTTGCCCAGACTGGAAAAAGAGTGCAGGAATTTCCAAAACCACCAAGGAGTTACCTGAGAATATATTACATCCAGAAGCACCGAAGACGAAATCGAATTATTCCCCTTAAATGTTATGGAATTTAATTCGTATCTTGTACTTGTCTGAGCTGCAAGAGGAAGGGTAATCAGTAAAACCATTACGATAAATATGAGCTTCTTGGGCATTTTTATAGAATTGCTTCCTTGCATTATAAAATTAATAATTTGGAATAAAGTAAGTTCATGTCAGTATTTTAGCACTATATCCCTCGCAACTACCTTTACTCCGGGATAATCTCTTTGAAAATTGCTGAGGAAGAAAGATTTTACTTCCGGAAAGTCAATGTTATCGGACAAATATAAAGAGACAGGCTTCCCGGGTTCGGAAACCAAATGCGCATAATATGTTTTCCCTTCTTCGAAATTTATCAGGTATGAATAAACCTCGCCCCCGCCGCTACCCAAAAAATAATCCTGCGAATTATAATAAATCAGTTGATAATCCAGCGCTGACAGTTCCATTTTTTTCACTAGAGATTCCTTAAATGAGCCGCTAAGCACTTTAGTTTCAAAAACATTATTAAGCACGGTTCCAGATTTTTTTAGCAATACGAATTTGATACCCCATTCGCTGCCGTTCTTAATTTCTTCTCCGGCAGCAATTTCAATTACGGAATCTCTGTCGTATTTACCTTTTATTGCAAATTGAACATTTTCTCCCAATTCTTTTTTCGCCTGTTGCAGTACAACCTCCGGATTTTCATAATCTATATTTACTTTTTCAGCCGAATTGTTTTTTTTATTCCCGCATGAATATAGAGTAAAAGCCAGGCAAATAGATAAAATTAACCCGAGTTTTTTATTTGATAATAACATGAGTTCCCTTCTTAACTACCGAATAAAGTTCATCAATTCCTTCGTTGCTTATTGCAACCGATCCGTCGGTCCAGTTATAATTAAAAGGTAAAAACCGGAATACATAATTCAACCTCCCGATGCCGTGAATACCCATTTTCCCGCCGAGCGGTGTACCGGATGTTGGACATATGTCTTTATCATTATCGTATTTCAGCGTATCGAATTGCGCCTGACTGATCATTCCTTTTCTCAGTGCATTGGCAGCATCTTCAAGGTTAGGATAATTAATTTCTAAAAATTTGTAATATCTGTTGGTGGTATCAATTCCGCAAATTTTATAATTGCCAACCGGCGTAGATAAATCGCCTGCTTTTATTTTCGGACTGTTTACGTTCCTTCCGAAATTTGCACGGTATGTTTTTATTAATACCGTATCCTGATAAAGCATAAGCGAGTATTTCCGCCTGTCGACAACAATATTTGGGTCTGTAATTTTAACAATGCCTTTTTCCTGCATAGCCTTGTACAGAGGCACTTCGCGCAGGTTAATTATAACTCCGTATATGATAACACCCGCCATAAAAAGAATAATTCCGCCGCTGAAAAATAATACGTTCCTCAGTAAATTTATATTTATATAAAAAAAAGGATTATTTTTTTTTATTTCGGTTGAATTTGGAATTTTCATTAAATATTAAAATAATGAAGAAAGAATAACTTGTGGAATTAATTCTTTATCGGGTTAAAATTTAACTAAAATTTTCATAATTATTAAGTTAAATTATTTTATACATACATTTGGGGCCATTTAGTACAGTTATGCTGATAACTCAACCGCCGCCAAGTGATTAAAAACCGGTATGAATATTTTAAATTACGGTCGACTATTGATTAATTCCGGATATAAACAGAAAAGCCCGGTAAAAGCAATTACCGGGCGGGAAAAAAGTTTTAGTTTATTAAACTTCCATAATCTCTTTTTCTTTGTGCTTCAAAACTTCATCGATATGATGTATATGTTCATCGGTTAATTTTTGAATTCTATCTTCCGCGTCTTTCAACTGATCCTCGGAAATTTTTTTGTCCTTTTCCTCCCTCTTTAAATGCTCATTTGCATCGCGTCTTACGTTTCTTATCGCTACCTTATAATCCTCGCCGAATTTTTTAACGAGTTTAACCAGATCTTTTCTTCTTTCCTCATTTAAAGGCGGAACGGGTACTTTAATATTAGTACCGTCGCTTACAGGATTAAAACCCAGATTAGCCTCCAGTATAGCTTTATCTACAGCAGAAACAACTGACTTGTCCCACGGCGTAATAGAAAGCGTATGTGCATCCAGCACGGTTACATTTGCTACCTGGTTTAACGGCGTCATGTTTCCGTAGTATTCTACTTTTATGCCGTCAAGTAAAGCTGTGGTAGCTTTCCCGGATCTTATTTTTGAGAGTTCAGATCTTAGAGCTTCGAGAGATTTGTCCATTCTAGCTCTTGCGTCTTTAATTATTTGTTCCATTATAACCTCTCGGTTTGTTTTGAATTAAACTTCAATAAAAATTATTTTACTTAAAAAATTAATCTTTAATAATAGTACCGACTTTCTCACCTTCAACCAGCTTTAACAGATTATCCGGAACATCCATATTAAAAACAACCATAGGAAGATTGTTTTCCTGGCACAAACTAACTGCAGTGAGATCCATTACTCTAAGATTTTTTTTCAAGACATCCAGATAAGTAATATGTTCAAATTTGCTGGCATTTGGATTTTTTTCCGGATCCGAATCAAATACTCCGTCTACTCTGGTCCCCTTTATTATCACTTCGGCTTCAATTTCTACCGCTCTTAACGAAGCAGCGGTATCCGTGCTGAAATAAGGGTGACCGGTTCCCGCTCCGAAGATCACCACTCTGCCCTTTTCAAGATGTCTTATTGCCCTTCTTCGTATATAAGGTTCTGCAATTTCCTCCATGTGTATCGCACTCATCAGCCGAGAATACACACCGTTATGTTCAATGGCATTTTGAAGAGCTAAAGAATTAATTACGGTTGCCAGCATTCCCATCTGATCGCCGGTTACCCGGTCTATGCCCTGGTCATTTGCACTCAAGCCGCGGTAAATATTGCCGCCGCCGATTACAATACCCACCTGTACGCCAATATCATGTACTTTTTTCACTTCCGTCGCAAAAAAATTCAGAACATTATGGTCAATTCCGAATCCTTTTTTTCCCATTAAAGATTCGCCGCTTAGTTTAAGCAGTATTCTTTTATATTTTATTTCTTTCATATATTCCGATCATTGTGAAAGGTAAATTTAATTGCAGCGCCCGAAATGATATGTAATGCATTCCACATTTTGCATAAGTTCGATCAATTTCAAGGCCCGTCAATAAGATACTAAAACTTAATGGTTAAAATTACGAAATTAATATAAAAAAAAGGTCTTAAAAATTTTTAAGACCTTTTAAGAAAATTACTTATTTTCATCGCTGAGATGGAAACGCCGGAATTTGTCTATTTTTATCTGCGTTCCTTGTTTCGAATTAAATTCTTTTAACAAATCGGCAATAGACTTTGAGTTATCTTTAATAAATGCCTGTTCGTTCAAGCAATTTTCCTGATAATATTTGTTTAATTTACCCTGAGCAATTTTTTCAAGAATCTGTTCCGGTTTTCCTTCTTTACGTGCAAGCTCTTTATATATATCAATTTCCTTGTTTATAAGATCCTGAGGAACTTCTTCTCTGTAAACGCAAATAGGTTTCATTGCTGCAACTTGCATTGCAATGTCCTTAGCAAACTCGTTGAATTCATCTCCGACGCCTGCAGCATTTTCAAATTTTACGAGTACTCCCAGTTTCGAACCTAAATGTACGTAATCAACTAACATCCCGTTCGGAGCCTCTTCGAATGCAAATCTTGATATCTGGATTTTCTCTCCGACTTTTCCCATTACATCGGTAAGCATATCTCTTTAAATCGGCATTTTTCTCCAAAAGCTCATTTACACCGGAAGATTTGGTTTTTTCAACAGCTTCAAGAACGGCATCTGCAAGCTTTACAAAGTCTTCGCTTTTCGCAACAAAGTCGGTTTCGCAGTTTACTTCAACAATAACTGCCGATTTTTTATCTGCCGAAACTTTTGTAAGCACTAATCCTTCGTTTGCACTTTTTTCTGCTCTTTTGGATGCAACGGCAGCTCCTTTTTTACGTAGAATCTCTATCGCTTTTTCAAAATCGCCGTCGGCCTCGGTAAGGGCTTTCTTGCAGTCCATCATGCCCGCACCGGTTTTTTGTCTCAATTCATTTACTTGTGCAGCTGTAATAGCCATATCCTAATTCCTTTATTTTTAATTATCTGAAGAAGTATTCTTTCTTATTTTGCGCTTTCTTTATCTTCCTTATTTTTACCGGCAGCTTCTTTTCTTTCCTCTTCTTTTCTCTCTTCTTCTTTTTCCTTCTTCATTCTTTCGTGTTCGGCACTTTCTTCGGCTTTAATTTCCTTAGCTTTTGCTTCGCCTTCGATTACCGCATCGGCCATTGCGTTTACAATTACTTCAATAGTTTTAACTGCATCGTCGTTTGCAGGTATAATATAATCTACCGGATCCGGATCACAATTGGTATCCACTATAGCCAAAACCGGAATATTCAGCCTTTGTGCCTCTTTAATCGCAATACTTTCTTTTTTAATATCAACGACAAACATTGCACCGGGCAGTCTGTTCATCGTCTCAATACCTTCCAAAACTTTTTTCAGTTTATCTTTTTCTCTGGTAAGGAATAAACGTTCCTTCTTAGTTAGTTTATCGAACGTACCGTCCGTTTCCTGCTTTTCGATATTATTAAGTCTTTTTATACTTTTTCTTATCGTCGAAAAGTTTGTAAGCATACCGCCCAGCCATCTCTCGCTCACCCAGTTGGAGCCGCATCTTCTGGCTTCGGTTTCAATAATATTCTTTGCTTGTTTTTTGGTACCGACAAAGAGAACTTTCTTACCTTCGGAAATCATCTTCGAAAGATTTTCGGCAGCATTACCGATGTGTTCCTGAGTCTTTTTGAGATCAATGATGTGAATCCCGTTTTTTTCCATAAAAATATATGGTTTCATTTTGGGATTCCAGCGGCGGGTTAAGTGCCCGAAATGTGCGCCGGCTTCTATTAGCTGTGTTAATTCAACTTTTTTCATTTTTACTCCTGTTTTTGTCTTCTATTTCCTTCAACTTTACTTTTCATTCCTGCTAAACATTTAATAAGCAGGGACACAGGAAGCAAATCGGGAAATAGTGATTGGTTAAGTTCAAGCTTAAGTTCAAGATTGTTCAAGTTTAGTTGTAAGAATATATAAATAAGCTTAAAATTTTTCTTGAATTTGATCTTGAACTTAAACTCTTTAAAAAATCATCTCTTAGAGAATTGGAATCTTTTACGGGCTTTAGGCTGGCCGTATTTTTTCCGTTCAACCATTCTGGGATCTCTGGTTAAAAATCCTTCGGCTTTGAGCGCAGGTCTCGAAATCGGCATTTATAGAAACCAAAGCTCTGGTAATTCCCAGTCTGATGGCTTGTGCCTGACCGGTGGTACCGCCGCCGTTAACTTTAACTAAAACGTCATAGCGACCTGTTGTTTCGGTTACCTTGAAGGGATTAAGAATATCTTCTCTGCTTAAAAGTTGGGGAAAGGCATGTTCGAATTCTTTTCCGTTAACTGTTATTTTACCGTTACCGTTCCTTAAAATGACCCTTGCTACAGAAGTTTTTCTTCTACCTACAAATATTTGATCTGCCATTATTTCTATTTCTCCGTTATAATCTAAATTAATTCCGGTTTTTGTGCTTGATGAGGATGATTCTCCCCGGCATAAACTTTTAATTTTTTAACAAGTTTTCTTCCCAGCCTGTTTTTCGGAAGCATACCCTTAACCGCCGTTTCAATCACGAATTCCGGTTTTTTAGCCATTAACTCTTCAAAGCTCCTAACCTTTAATCCGCCGGGATAGCCGGAATAATGAGAATAATTCTTTAATAATTCTCTTTTACCGGTCATTTTAACTTTATCGGCGTTTATAACAACAACAAAATCACCTGCATCCATATTCGGCGTAAAAATGGCTTTGTTCTTACCGCGGATAATACGGGCAATCTTTGTTGCAAGACGACCCAGTACCTGATCTGTTGCATCCACAAGATACCATTTCCTATCCGCATCCTGGGCATTTACAAACTTCGTTATTTTTTCTTGTTTCACGCTGTTTTCCTCCGAAACCAAAAATCTTTTCAAATAAAGAGAATAAATTTAATTCTAACCCGTAAAAAAGTCAAGGAATACTATATTAATTATTATGGGAAAAAGGGCCGTATATCGTTTATTTAAGTAATTTAAAGAGAAAAATTACCACTTGCCGCGGAAAATCAGTTTGAAGCGTTTAATAAAATTACTAATTTTGACCGGCTGTTAACAAAAACATAGTGATATAAATGAAATTCTTAATTACCGGGGGAGCCGGCTTCTTAGGCATAAATCTAATCAGATATATTTATACCCGTGGTCATAAAATAGTTTCTCTAGATATTGCCGATTTCGATTATCCGGACATGATTGATAAAATCGAAGTTGTAAAGGGAGACATAAGAGACAAAAACCTCGTGACGGAATTATGCAAGGATATTGATGTAATCATTCACACCGCGGCTGCACTGCCTTTATATAAACCCGAAGATATTTTGTCAACAGACATCGGCGGAACTAAGAATCTGCTTGAAGCATCCGAAAAAAACGACGTAAAAAGATTCATTCATATCTCTTCTACCGCAGTTTACGGAATCCCGGATCACCATCCCATTAAAGAAGACGATAAGCTCGACGGAGTGGGGCATTACGGAAAAGCCAAAATTATGGCCGAAGAGGAATGCTTGAAGCTGCGATCAAAAGGTTTTTGTGTGCCCATCCTCCGGCCGAAATCATTTATCGGTCCGGAAAGACTCGGAGTTTTCGATCTTCTGTACGATTGGGCTAAAGACGGCAAAGGATTTCCGATGATCGGGAACGGCAATAACAGATACCAGCTTCTCGACGTCGAGGATTTATGCGAAGCTGTTTATTTATGCTCTACACTCGATAATCATAAAGTGAACGATACCTTTAATATCGGTGCTAAAGAATTTACTACCATGCGAGAAGATTATCAGGCGGTTCTGGACTATGCCGGATTCGGTAAAAAGATAGCAGGATTACCTGAAAAACCGGTCATTTTAATCTTAAAAATATTGGAAGCATTTAGACTCTCTCCTTTATATAAATGGGTATATGAGACGGCTTCAAAAGATTCTTTCGTATCCATCGAAAAAGCGGAAATTATTTTAGGATTTACGCCGAAATATTCCAACAAGGACGCATTAATAAAAAATTATAAATGGTATGTAGATCATTTCGACGAGTTTAAAAATAAAAGCGGCGTTTCTCACCGCGTACCTTGGAAACAAGGTGTTCTTAGAATTGCCAAGAAATTCTTTTAAAACAACCTCCGGTTTTAGTTCGCAAGGCAGCCTATGTTCAGTGCTATGCGATATTTAAACCGGTTATATATTAATTCATGTTTTCTTTTTATTTTGTATAAGTTATTTTAATTTGAATTTAAAACCTACAATAAGGAGTGAAAAAATGGCTAGCAAGAGTGATTTTCTGAAAGATACGATTAAGCATATTAATATTAAGGAGCATAATGTTATTCAGCTTGTTGATGCTATGGAACATATGGCTTTTTCGGCCAGGGATCTTAACCGCGCCGCAAAAATATATGATATGATGATCAGAGATAAAAACTGCGGAATTATTTTAACGCTTGCCGGAAGTTTGTTCAGCGCAGGACTTAAAAAAGTAGTTTATGACCTGGTGATGAATAATATGGTGGATGCTATTGTATCTACCGGTGCCGTTATGGTTGACCAGGATTTTTTTGAAGCTCTCGGGTTTAAACACTATAAAGGAACACCGTTCAGCGATGATAATCAGTTGAGGGAATTACACATCGACAGAATTTACGATACATACATAGACGAAGACGAATTAAGAGTATGCGATGAAACCACGGCAAAAATTTTCAACAGCCTTGAACCCAAACCTTATTCTTCAAGAGAACTGCTTCGTGAATTCGGAAAATATTTAGAAAATAACGGCGGCCCTAAGGTTGAAGATTCGGTAATATATGCCGCATATAAAAAGAACGTACCCATTTTTGTTCCGGCCTTCTCCGATTGTTCTGCCGGCTTCGGATTTGTTATGCACCAGACAGAACACCCGGATAAACATGTTTCAATAGATTCTGCAAAAGACTTTTTGGAATTAACAAAGATAAAACTGCATAGCAACGAAACCGGAATATTTATGATCGGCGGCGGCGTACCTAAAAACTTTACCCAGGATATAGTAGTCGCAGCAGACATTTTGCGGGAAGATGCTCCAATGCATAAATATGCCGTACAGATTACCGTTGCCGATGTTAGAGACGGTGCTCTTTCAAGCTCTACGCTGAAAGAAGCGAGTTCATGGGGAAAGGTAGAAACAACTTTTGAACAGATGGTCTACTCCGAGGCTACAATGGCTATGCCGCTTATTGCAGGTTACGCATATCACAAGGGCGCATGGAAAGACAGAAAACCGAAAGAGTTTTCAAAAATATTTCAGAATGAAAAAGTAAGCGCATAAAGGTATAAGCACCTTTAATAACAGATAAATACGTTTTTTTAAATGCCTCACATGAGGCATTTTCTATTTTTATTTTAGTAACTTAAAATCAAAAGAAAGTTATTTAAAAATATCTTATATTGGCAGACTTTAACGGGATTTATATGATAACCGGTAAGGAATTATTAAAAAAATATAACCAGCCGAATAATTTTTTCAACCGAGATCTAAGCTGGGTGGAATTTAACAGAAGAGTTCTGGAAGAAGCATTAAATCTGGATTTACCTCTGCTGGAAAAAGTGAAGTTTATTTCCATATTCCATTCTAATCTTGATGAATTTTACATGATCAGAATTTCCGGTTTAAAAGAACAGATTGCCGCTAATGTTTCGGAGCCTACAATAGACGGTTTAACTCCGCTCGAACAATTGCAGAAAATAGAAAAATTACTCAAACCCATGCTTGCACGCGTTATGGATCTTTGGGTTAAAGAAATCGTACCTTCTTTAAGAAAAGAAAACATAGATATTGTAGACTTTGAATCTTTGAAAAAAGAAGAACAGAATACACTAACCGAATACTTTAAACAGGAGGTTTATCCGGTTCTTACTCCGCTTGCCTTCGATCCGGGCAGGCCTTTTCCTTATATATCAAATCTGAGTTTAAGCTTAGCCATCCTGGTAAGAAAACCGAACGGCGAAGAACATTTTGCCCGTGTAAAAGTGCCGAGCATTTTACCAAGAATGCTGCAAATAGATCCTATTCTCTCGCCGCAGAAAAAAATTACTACTAACGGACAATTCTTTGCGAAATATATGTGGCTCGGTGATTTAATAAAAGCAAATTTACCTCTTCTTTTCCCAGGTATGGAAGTTATTGAAGCCCACCGTTTCAGAATTACCAGGGATACCGATATCGAACTACAGGAAGACGAAGCAGATGATTTGCTGAGGGTAATAGAGGAAAATATAAGACAAAGAAGATTCGGACGCGTAGTAAGACTTGAAGTAGAAAAAGACATGCCCGAATTTATGCTTGAAACATTAACCGAAAATCTTCAGATCACTCGAGAAGAGGTGCATATAATCGACGGGGTTCTGGGATTAAGCGATTTAATGACGCTGTACAGCCTGCCCGTTCATCATCTAAAAGCCAAGCCTTACTATCCGGTTATTCCCAGAGTGTTCGACGAAGAAGATGATATATTTTCCATAATCAGACAGAAAGACATCCTTCTGCATCATCCATATCATTCGTTTAATCCGGTAATAGACTTTATTAAACAGGCCGCGAAAGATCCGGATGTATTGGCAATTAAGCAGACGCTCTACCGCGTCGGAACCGATTCGCCCATTATCAAATATCTTATCGAAGCTGCCGAGCGAGGCAAACAGGTTGCAGTATTGGTTGAACTCAAAGCGAGATTCGACGAGCAGAACAATATTTTTTGGGCAAGGGAATTGGAAAAAGTGGGCGTGCATGTCGTATACGGCCTGGTAGGTTTAAAAACGCATGCAAAGATGATACTGGTTGTAAGAAAAGAATTTGACGGTGTAAAAAAATATGTTCACATGTCTACCGGGAATTATAATACGACGACCGCAAAGCTATATACTGATTTAGGATTATTTACTTCTGACGAGGATATTTGTGCTGATGTTTCGGATATTTTTAATTATCTCACAGGCTATTCGAAGCAGACCGCGTTCAAAAAGTTAATCGTGGCTCCGATAAACATGAGAGAAAAAATTCTGGAATTAATTTTAAGGGAAATCGATAATGTTAAGTCCGGCGGGAAAGGAAAAATAATATTTAAGATTAATGCGCTTGTCGATCCGGTAATCATTTCCGCATTATATGAAGCATCGAATGCAGGCGTCGATATCGATCTGATAGTAAGAGGAATCTGCTGTCTTGTTCCGGACATCGAAGGATTGAGCAGGAATATAAAAGTAATCAGCATTGTCGGAAGATACCTTGAACATAGCCGGGTATTTTATTTTTACAATAATAACTGCGAAGAGATTTATTTGGGTAGCGCCGATATGATGCAGAGAAATTTGGATAGAAGAGTCGAGATTATCTTCCCTATAGAAGATCAGAAGCTTAAAAATGAGATATTAAAAACATTAATAAAAGTTTCGATAAAGGATAATTCTAAAGCCAGGCTGCTGCACCCAGATATGAGTTATACGTTCATTGAGACTCCGGGAAATAACAGGTGCATTGATGCACAGGAGTGGCTGATGAACCATACTATAAAAGTAAAAGGAAAATCCATTAAGACAAAGCAGTAATTCTTGACGAAGCCGGTTTTTAATCATGACTAAAATTTTCAAATTCGGTTTTAATTAGAATTAAATTCGGCTCGCCCCTATTATAACCGGCATTCTTACGGAGGTAAAATGCTATTTAACTAGTCTACGCTCTCCATTACAAAAAAACTGAATTGTACTAAACCAATATAGATTTCGGTTATGAGAAGGTTTCTCTTTAATTTTAAATTCGAGCAGACTACGGGCAGATATTTCAGCTGGGGAGATTTTCTTGTAATAGCTGCGTTAATCGGTTTTATTTATGCCGGAGTCCATCTTGCAATTTATACTCCGTCCGTAATTAAAGGCCCGAATATATCTCTCAGCCCCAAAGCACTTCCCTGGTACACCATCCTTTCGATAGCAAGAATGGCCGCAGCATACCTTCTCTCTGTTTTGTTTTCTATTATTTACGGAAGAGTTGCGGCAAACAATAAAAGATCCGAAAAGATTATGCTGCCGCTTCTTGATGTTTTGCAGAGCATTCCGATTTTATCTTTTCTGCCTGTTGTGGTTCTGAGTTTGAGAGCTGTATTGCCGCAGAATATTGCAGCCGAACTTGGCTCCGTCATTCTGATATTTACCAGTCAGGTTTGGAATATGACCTTTTCGTGGTATCAGTCTCTTACAACCGTTCCGAAGGAATTAAAAGAAGTCAGTTCCATTTTTAAATTAAACAGCTGGTTAAAATTCAAAACTCTCGAAGTTCCGTTTGCAATGATAAGTTTTGTCTGGAATAGTATGATGAGCTGGGCCGGGGGCTGGTTTTTTCTTATGGCCGCCGAAATTTTTACTGTCGGCGATAAAGACTTTAGGCTTCCGGGACTCGGATCTTACCTTCAGCAGGCAGCAACTACGGGTAATTTAACAGCAATTTTATGGGGAATCGGCACGCTTGTTTTTGTAATCGTAATGCTGGATCAATTTGTATGGCGGCCGCTTCTAGCTTGGTCTGATAGATTCAAAGTTGAAACCGTTGAGGGCGACGAGATGCCTACTTCATGGTTCTACGACTTGTTAAGAAACGCAAATTTATTGAGCCGTCTGAACGAACGTGTCTTTTTACCGCTGCGCGAAAAAATCGATCTATGGCTGGGCGCTCAATTCAATAAAACAGAAGAAGGTAAAAAGCATAGGGTAATTCCTAAAAAAATTTTTAGGATTATACCGTATACAATAATGATTTTAATAATATACGGCGCTTACAATGCAGGTGCATTGCTATTAAAAGTTAATGCAAGCAATTGGGCTGAAATCGGCTTCGGGCTCATAGCCACTCTTCTCAGGGTTTTTGCCGCACTAATTATTGCACTTGCATGGACTGTACCGCTCGGAGTGGCAATAGGTACAAACAAAAAACTATCTAACTTCCTTCAGCCTTTTGTACAGATTTTGGCATCAATTCCCGCCACCGCATTATTCCCGGTATTCCTACTGTTCTTATTGGCACTGCCCGGCGGATTGAACATTGCCGCAGTATTATTAATGCTGCTCGGTACTCAATGGTACCTGTTATTCAATATTATAGCTGGTGCAAGCGCTATTCCACAGGATCTGAAATATACCGCCAAACTGCTGCACATAAAAAAGTGGCAGAGATGGAAAACATTGATTCTGCCGGCGTTGTTCCCTTACTTAATTACTGGTTCCATTGCCGCCAGCGGCGGCGCATGGAATGCCAGCATAGTTGCCGAATATGTTAACTTCGGAGGCAGGATAATGTCCACAAACGGAATCGGTGCCATTATCTCTGAATCAACAGCCGCAGGTAATTATCCTGTTCTGCTCGCTTCAACTTTAAGTATGATCTTAACCGTTGTGCTGATAAACAGATTTTTATGGAGACGCCTTTACAGACTGGCCGAAGAACAATACAGGCTGGATTAATTTAAGGATAATTTTATGAATCAAATCTTAAATAACGATGCTGCTTTGCTTCAGTTGCAAAGCGTAAACCAAACATATGGTTCGGGACAGCGGCAGTTTACTGCGGTCCATGATATAAATCTTACCATCAAAAAAGGCGAGTTCGTGGCTCTGCTGGGCCCTTCTGGTTGCGGTAAAAGCACTTTATTAAGAATAATAACCGGACTGCAGCAGCCTTCGCACGGCTCCGTACTTTATAAAGGAAACAAATTAAAAGGTGTAAATCCTCACGCAACAATCGTGTTTCAGTCGTTTGCCCTCTTTCCGTGGTTAAATGTTCTCGAAAATGTGGAAGTAGCTCTTAAAGCTATTGGCATCCCGCAGAAAGAGCGGACCCCGAAAGCTGTGGATGCATTGGACCGGGTCGGTCTTGACGGTTTCGAGATGGCTTACCCGCGGGAACTTTCCGGAGGAATGAGACAGAAAGTAGGATTTGCCAGAGCAATGGTGGTTGAACCTGAATTACTTTGTCTTGATGAGCCTTTCTCTGCACTGGACGTGCTCTCGGCTGAAACATTAAGGGGTGAGCTTCTTGAATTGTGGACCAGCGGAAAAATACCTACTCAAGCTATTCTAATGGTAAGCCATAATATCGAAGAAGCAATTTTTATGGCCGACAGAATAATCGTAATGGATAAGAACCCGGGAAGAATAATCTCCGACCATATTATTGGACTTTCACATCCCAGGCAGCGAAAGTCATCCGAGTTTCAAATTCTTGTCGATCAGGTTTATGCTATACTGGCCGGGCAAACTCAACCCGAAAATATAGAGCTTGGTACTGCACCCGGCGAGCCCGGTATAACCAGGCGGCTGCCCCATGTTCCAATAGCTAACCTGGCCGGTATGCTGGAGTTTTTACTCGATACGCCGAACAAAAAATTCGATATCTATGTGCTGGCCGATGAACTGGCCGTCGATTCCGACGAATTACTTCATCTTACCGAGGCCGCGGAATTATTGGGATTTGTTACAATAGGAAGCGGCGATATCGCTCTGACTCCGCTCGGCGAAACATTTGCCGAAGCAAGTATTACGGCGCGCAAAGAAATTTTTGCTTCAAGAGTAAAGCGTATTCCGATTTTCGGCTGGCTGATAACTCTGCTGAGACTTGCAGAAAAACAGGAACTGAAACGCGAAACGGTGTTAGAAGCGCTGGAACAGGAATTCCCTCAGGAAGAAGCGGAAATGCAGTTCGATACAATGACAAATTGGGGACGCTACGCAGAAATATTTGTATACGAAGACAACGAGGAAATGCTTTATATCGAACAATCTCCGGCAGCTTAATTATGGCATACTAATTAAGAGATAATTTTCTTAATTTTGAGCTTAATTTTTGAAAAGGAAAGGATTTAAATGGCAGATATAACAAAAAGCGGAATATTGAATGCTTTAAAAAAAGTAGACGACCCGAACTTTAATAAAGATTTATTGATACTTAATTCGATTAAAAATGTAGAGTCAAAAGGCAATTTATTAAAAGTAGATCTTTCTCTATCTATCCCGAAAGAAAATATTACGGAACAATTGAAAAATAAATTTTCATCTCTCCTTATGAGCGAATTCAAGGGAATCGGAAAAGTGGAAATTAATATTGATGCAAAGACAGCTGCTAAACAGGAAGGGAAAAAAAACACGGTGCTTCCCGGAGTAAAATATACGATTGCTGTAGCCAGCGGCAAAGGCGGTGTGGGTAAAAGTACGGTAGCCGTTAATCTGGCCGTAGCTCTGGCTAAAGACGGTGCTTCGGTAGGATTGATCGACGCCGATATTTACGGCCCCAGTATTCCTTTAATGCTCGGCATTAAAGACAAACCTAAAGTTTTTCAGAACCAGCAGTCGATGAAAATTATACCTCTTCAGAACTACGGCGTAAAAGTAATATCGATAGGATTACTTGTTGAAGACGATGCTCCGGTTATCTGGCGCGGCCCGATGGCGAGCGGCGCGGTTAAACAATTTATGACGGATGTAGATTGGGGAGAACTTGATTATTTGATTTTCGATATGCCTCCCGGTACCGGTGATATACAATTAACTTTGGTACAGACCATTCCTCTTTCGGGAGCGGTGATTGTTACTACTCCGCAGGAAGTTTCTTTAATAGACGCCAGGAAAGCTCTAAAAATGTTTACTCGCGTTAACGTTCCGGTACTCGGTATTGTCGAAAATATGAGTTACTTTATAGCACCGGATACGGGAAATAAATACGATATATTCGGAACCGGCGGGGGTTCAAAAATTGCAAAAGAACTTGAAACTACATTCCTTGGCGGAATTCCGATTGACCCCAGAATCCGCATCGGCGGGGACAACGGTATTCCGATCGTTTATGATAATCCCGATTCCGAGCACGGAAAAGCAGTTATAAAGATTTCAAGGATGCTGGCGGAACAGATAAAGAAAATGAACCTGTCAGGCGGCTCTTCATCTAATTTGGAAATTCTTCTGGACGACGATAATTAGTTTTCTCTTGTAATTTATTATACTTATACTTATTTAAGTGTGAAAAAAATGTACCGGTAATATACCAGGGGAACTGATAATTATGGAAAATTTGATGAGAGAAAATGTATTAAAGGCGCTGGATACAATGAGACCGTTTTTACAATCGGATAACGGCGATATAGAGCTAATAGAAATTACGGATGATGCGATTGTAAAAGTAAAATTAACCGGCGCCTGCAGCCTGTGCCCAATGTCTCAGATGACTTTAAGAGCAGGGGTTGAAAGAGCCTTAATGCGGCAGGTTCCCGGAATAAGAAGGGTTGAAGCAGTAAATATCTGAATAATTTCAGAACATCGGAAATATCTTTATGGAGAAAGGTTCTAAAAAATTGCCCAAATATTTTTTGTGGGCATTAATCGGAATAGTCATTGTTTATATTCTTTACCTGATTACCGATGTACTAATAATACTAGCGGTATCGGTGCTTTTGGCATTAATATTCGACCCCTATGTTAAGATGCTGGAGAAAAAAGGATTTACCAGACTTACTTCAACTTTCATTATTTTTATAATTCTCGGATTCCTTTTTTATTTCGGACTGTCGTATTTCATTCCCCAATTTCTTGTTCAGATGAATCAATTGATTCAGACATTGCATGTTGATTCGCTGCACGAACAGATACTTACTGTTGAGAAGACTTTATACAAATATCTCCCCTTCTTTACTCTGGGTGACCTTTCAAAAAGGATTGAAGAATTTATCTCTTCCGGAATCGTAAATTCCTTCGATAAAATATCTACGGTCCTTTCCAGTATCGTTTCTCTGATAACGATACTCGTTATTGTTCCATTCATTACTTTTTTTATGCTGAAGGACAGCAAAGTAATTCTGCACGGTATAATTCAAATGATGCCCAACCGGTATTTTGAGATGTCATACTGGATACTAAAAAAAGTGAGTCTGCAGCTCGGCAGGTTTGTAAGAGGCTGGATTTTTGATGCCACGTTTGTCGGACTGGCGTGCGGATTCGGGTACTATTTTATCGGCATAAATAATGCTTTGCCGCTGGGTCTGATATCAGGGCTCGGACATCTGGTTCCGTATTTCGGACCAATTATCGGAGGTGTACCGGCAATAATTATTTCGGTAATCCAGTACGGCAATTTTTCTCATGTTCCGTTTATTGTCTTGGTAATATTATCCGTTTATGCTACGGATAACGGATTTGTTCAGCCCCTCGTATTTGCAAAAAGCGTAGATATGCATCCGGTAGCAATTATATTATTGATACTGGTAGGAAGCCAGATTATGGGTGTAATAGGTATGCTGCTTATAATTCCTTTCGCAACTGTAGTAAGAACGGCCACTAAAGAAATTTATTTTGCTTTTAAAAATTATAAAATCGCAAGACTTTAATTTTGCCGGTTGTTAGGCTGAGTGATTTTCACCGGAATGAATTTCAAATTTATTTATTGGTTTTCTTCTTTAACTCACCCTTCTATGCGTCACTGTCTTTCAAGCAAATCAAATCTGCCGTTGATTAGGATATAAGATTATGATTAATTGTGAAATGTAGAGCTTTGGCATCTTAGGATGCCATGGTTACCGGACTATAGTACTTGAGTACGGATTAAAAATCCGCGGCCTTAATCGCCGAATAATTTTTTAATTATGTCTACCGAATGCACGCCTTCGGCCTCTGCACTAAAATTAGTAATAATACGATGGCGTAATGTAGGTATCATTGCAAACTTAACATCGTCTAAATTCGGAGAAAATCTTCCCTGCATAACGGCTCTTGTTTTGGCGGCAAGTATTAAATATTGTGATGCTCTGGGGCCTGCTCCCCAGCTTATCCAGCTTTTTATAAAATCGGGAGAGGTTTTATTATCGGGTCTCGTTTTATTCACCATATTAACCGCGAACTCAATTACATTATCTGCAACCGGTACTTTTCTAACAAGATTCTGGAATCCGATTAGCTCATCAGAGGATACTACTTTTGAAAGCTGAGGAAGATAACTGCTGGTAGTCGTCTGAACAATTTTTATTTCTTCATCAAACGAAGGATATTCCAGCCATAAATTGAACATGAACCTGTCGAGCTGAGCTTCCGGAAGCGGATAGGTCCCTTCCTGTTCGATCGGGTTTTGTGTAGCCAGTACAAAAAATGGCTCTTCCAGCGTATATGTTGTCCCGGCTGTGGTTACTTTGTGCTCCTGCATAGCTTCTAAAAGCGCCGCCTGAGTTTTAGGAGGTGTTCTATTAATTTCGTCGGCAAGTATGACGTTTGCAAATACGGGTCCGGGTATAAATCTGAAATTTCTTTTCTTTGTTACCGGGTCTTCCTCAATCAATTCCGTACCGGTAATATCGCTCGGCATTAAATCGGGAGTAAACTGAATCCGGTTGAACTTTAAATCCATTACTTCTGCCAATGTTTTAATAAGAAGTGTTTTAGCCAGTCCCGGTACTCCCACTAAAAGACAATGCCCCTTTGCAAGAAGGGCAATTAATAATTGTTCTATTATACTTTCCTGCCCGATTATAACCTTATTTATTTCCGATTTTATTTTCAGAACGGTATCATTAAGTTTTTCAACTAAAACCGTATCGTCTAAAGGGGCTTCGATATTTTTCAATATATATTTCCTAATTTCTTAAAGAATTAGAGTTAAAGATTTCCATCCGGAAACCGGAAATTTTACAGGTATACTCAGATCATAATTTTCCAGTAAATACTCTTTTTAAGTTCACCAATCCATTCTTCGTATTCTTTTTGCTTCTTGTACTGATCGGCCAGTTTCTGCAGTTCAGGATAATCAGTTTCCAGACTTACTTCATGCTGCGGGATTCTTTTCTCAAGCAGAACGATATGATATCCGTAATCTCCTTTACCGTAATCCATTCTCTTTGGATAACTGATCTCGCCTTCTTTTAGTTTCGAAACGGTTTCCAGCATGGCCGGGTCTAGCTGGCTCAGATAAAAAGTACCTAGGTCTCCGCCGTAAACATTAGACTGCTTATCCTCGCTGTACTTTTTCGCATAGTGAGCAAAGGTGCCGTTCCCATTAACTATGCTGTCTCTAATAGAATTTAAAAATGCAATTGACTCTAGATCGGCCTGTTCACCCTGCTTAACTTTTATGAGAATATGCCTAACATGAATTTTATCGCCTCTTTTATCGATCATCTGAATAATATGATAACCTACCGGCGATTCGACAACACCCGATAATTGGCCGGGTTTTAAAGCAAATGCAGCGGCCTCGAATTCGGGATAAAATACTCCTTTGCCTACCCATCCCAAATCGCCGCCGTCCTGCGCACTGCCCGGGTCTTCGGAATATTTTTTTGCCATAGCGGCAAAATCGGCACCCTTCTTTATTGAGTCCAGAATTGCTTCTGCTTTTTCATAGAATTTTTGTTTCATATTCTTTGTCACCTTCGGTATCACGAAGATGTGAGCGATCTGAACTTTCTCGGGTATTACTCCAAGAGAATCTTTGTAAGTATTGAAGAATTTTTCTACTTCGCGTCGTGTTGCATGAACGTCGCCGAATTTTTTTTCTTCCAGTTTCTGCACGAGTATCTGTTTACGGATTGGATCTTCCAAAGTACGTTTAATTTTCTCTATGCTCATTCCGTAAATCTGCTCTACTTTTTCCTTTGAACCGTACTGCTGTTCGAAATAATTTATCTGGTAGTCGATCCGGCTTTTTATCTCATCGTCGGAAACCGTTATTGAATCCAGAAGAGCCTGAGCATATGCCAGTTTCTCTTCTATCATCTGATTTAGTACCTTGTTCTCAAGACCGGGGGTATCTGGACTTATCTTTTGCTGAGCCGCCGATAGCTTAACCTGGTAGTCAAGTTCGCTTTTCAGTATAATCTCATTATTAACAACAGCCGCAACTCCGTCAATTACCTTCTGCTGGGCAAATACCCCTGCTGCTGCAATAAGAACAAAAACAAAAATTTTAAACTTCATTTTACACCTAATTTCTAACTTCTATGTCGTTTTTTGAATATAATTCCTTAATATAATTTCTTATTATAGTATTCTTTCTTTCGGCCTCATATCTTATTGCAACCTGCCGTTTTACTATATCGAAAGGCGGAACACTGCCGGAATCGAATTTTAAAATTTCCTGAACAACAACGAAATGTCCCGGTTCATCGGTAATAACTATACTAAGTTCGCCGGGATTTAATGCCGTTACAATTCTCGAAAGGGCAGCAGGGTGAATTTCATAATCATAATAAAGTTTGCCGCTGGTAACGTTATATAACGACGAATCGCCTTTAAATACGTTAAGTGCTTTTTCCCAATCGCTTTCTAAAACAGTATTTCGGAACTGGATTGCTTTATCCTCATTGGTAAAATCAATAATATTGACGAGATACGAATCATAAAATCTTTTAAATTCTATTTGATGCTGATTATAATAGTCTTCAAGATCTTTTGTGTTATAATTTGTTTTTTCATCGTCGTAGTACTTTTGTACCAGTAAAGAAGCTGCGAGTTCCTTCTGTGCCTTGTCCAGTAATACTTTAAATTCTTCATCCTTTAAGATACCTTTATCCTTAGCCGCTTGATATAACAGTTCCCGGTTTATCCAATTTCTGATTACCTCGCTGCGGTAAAAATTAGAAGCCCTGGCAGTATCTATCATTTCTGCAAGCTGCTGTTTGGTTAGATAAGTATTATTTACCCTCGCTGCAAAATCTACATGCTGAGATCGTTTACCGCAGCCGCTTATGGCTGCGGTTAAAACTATTAAACAAGCAATATTATTAATTGTCTTTAAATGCTTCTTCAAGTTTGTCGTAATATATTTTCGGTTGATAAATCTTATCCAATCGGTCCAGATAATTTTTCTCCAGCTCTTTGATCTTAATTTCCTGGTAAGCGCCGGCCAGTTCCGGTTTGGCTTCTTCAAAGGTTTTTGGTCTTACCGGTATTTTCTTTACTAATTCGACAATTGAAAATCCGCCGTCTGTTTTTATAGGTTTTGAGTAATCGCCCGGTTTAGTCAATTTATTCGCAACAATCGAAAGTTCCGTAGATGCCGTATCTACGTTTTCCCACAATCCGTGTTTTGCTTTAAATCCGGGGCGCTCGGTATATTTTACGGCAAGAGAGTCCATATCCGCACCGTGATTTAATAAATTATAACAAAGCTTTATAACCGAATCACTTCTTGTAAATATTTCTCTGAAACTTACTGCCGGACTGGTCAAGTATGCATCTTTATTTTTAAGGTAGTAATTATATAGTTCGGTTGAGTCGGACTTTATTTTGCTCCATACTTCATCTTCCTGCAGCTTAAATATATAAACTCCGTTTCTGTAGTCATCCATAATGGAAGCAAAACCCGAATCGGTTTTATCCAATCCGTCCGCCTCATGCTCGAGCATTGCCTCTCCGGCGGCTTTATTTATTTCTCCATTCAATATTTCCGGAATCAGCTTTTTGTTTTTGACATCGTTGTCTTTACTTATATAATTTAATAAATCGTTAACGGAATAATACTGCCCGGTGTAAGTGAACACTGTATCATTTTTCATTTTTTCGAGCACTGGGTTTGTCTGACCGGCCATTAGTGTATCGGTATTTTGGGAAAGGCTGTGTATCGTACCGGCATCTAAGCGGTAGTTGTATTTTGATTCCAGTTTTGCGATAAGAGAATCATAATCAGCTTGATATCGTGATTTTTCATAGATCTTTTTCAGCGTGCTCTCAACTTCGTCAAAGGCCGGATAGGGTTTAATACCGGTAAGTTTAATAATATGATACCCGTATTTTGATTCTACTATGCCGGAAATATCTCCGATCTTCTTCAAATTAAAAGCCGCATCCGCAAATGGTTTAACCATTCTCCTAATCTGAAAAAAACCTAAATCACCGCCCTGAGATTTACTTCCCGGGTCCTGTGAATATTCTTTTGCCAGTTGTGCAAAATCGGCCCCTTCCTTCAGTTTCTGCAATACTGTATCAATTTTTGCCCATGCACCGGTTGAATCTAGTTTGTTTGATGCATTGTAAAATGCGATCATAATGTGGCTGGCTCTTATTTCCGGGCGTCTTTCTCTTTTTTCGGTTACCTTCAAAATAATATATCCGAATTGAGTATCGATAACTTTGGGATAAACATGTCCCGGTTCAGTTGCATACATTGCGTCTTCCAAAGCAGGAGGAAGTTCACCGGCAGTAAAATAAAATATGTCACCGCCGTCTGACGAAGTATATTTATCTTCGGAATATTTTTTAACCATCATATCCCAATCGGCCCCGTTTTTAAGGCTGTCAAGAATATTATCTGCCTTTTCTTTTAAGGCTTGCGCTTTATTAGGCTGGGGCCTGATTAACAAATAACTAACCCTGAATTCCCACTTTCTTTTGTTATATAATTTCTTTATTGCAGGATCCACTAACTGATGATCGATAATATAAGTTACCCCGATTTTTTTCTTATAATTTTCTATCTCGGCCTGAAGCGATGAATCTTTTTCGTACCCTCTTACATATGCATCTCTTAGTTTCATTCTAAAATTGACATATAGATTAAGGTAATTTTTCATTTTTGCCAGACTATCTTGTTTAGCTTTTTCTAACCCGCCTTCGTTTGCTGCATAGGCTTTCTCAAATTCTTTTAATCCGATATCTTGATTTCCGAATTTGGCTATTACTTGCGAATTTTGAGGTGAACAGGAATAAAAAACGAATGCGAAAGCAATGGAAAGAAATGCAAATGTACGTAGAAGCATCAAATTATTCCTCCAATAAAATTATAACAAATTTAGCTGGTTATTTTACTTATTACCCCCTTGAAAATCAAGGTAAATGGATGCATAAACTTGCGGGCGATAAATTATTACACATCCGATAGAACAATTTTACCTGATCCTGGTCCCCGGTTTTACAGAATCGGGTACCGACAGAACATTCAGTTTTCCCTCTTCATTTTCGACGGCTAGGATCATCCCCTCTGATTTCTGTCCCATTAACTTTGCGGGTTTCAAGTTAGATACAATTACAACTTTTTTATTGACCAGATCTTCGGGCTTATAACTTTTGGCAATTCCCGCAATAATCTGGCGCTCTTCGTTTGCCAGTTTAACTTTGAGCTTTAGAAGTTTTTCACTCTTCTCAAGGTTCTCGGCAGAAATAATATGTGCAACATTAAGATGCACTTTCATAAAATCTTCTATTGAAATCTTTTCGACTTCTTCAACTTCCTGTTCATCCTTTTTTCCGAGTTTTGACATCAGCGCCTCAATAGTTTCATCCTCAATTTTCGGAAATATTATCTCCGGTTTGTCCAGCTTGTGTCCTTCCCGTAATACTTCACTTCCGCAATTATCCCATCCGGTTTTTTCCGCATTCAGTATCCGGAATAATTTTGCCGATGAAAAAGGTATTACCGGTTCGGCAAGTTCCGCCAGGGTGTAAATGGCCTGCAGACAGACGTATAGAGTTGTCGCGCATTTTTCCTTGTCCGACTTCAGGGTTTTCCAAGGTTCGGAATCGTTAAAATATTTATTTCCTGCCCTGGCCAGGTTCATTATCTCGAAAACACCGTCCCTTATTTTATAATGCTCAAATAAATTTGAGATTTTACCGGGATATTCTTTTATTAGCTTCAGCATATCTTCATCTATTTTTTGTATGCTGCCCTTTTGGGGAACCTTTCCTTCGAAATGCTTATGAACAAAAGTAAATGTACGGTTTACAAAGTTTCCCAATATATCCGCAAGTTCGCTGTTATTTCTTAACTGAAATTCTTTCCAGTAAAAATCGGTGTCTCTCGATTCCGGCAGGTTGGAAGCCAAGGTGAACCTCAGCGGATCCGGATCGAACATGCTTAGAAAATCACTTACATCAATACCCCAGTTTCTGCTTTTTGAAAACTTTTTCCCCTCAAAATTAAGAAATTCGTTTGCGGGAACATTTTGGGGCAGCACATATTTATTTTTATCCCCGTCGTTCCATGCCATTAACATTGCCGGAAAAACAATACAATGGAAAACAACGTTATCTTTTCCTATAAATGCTACATATTTTGTATCCTGATCCTGCCAATACTTTTTCCAAAGATCCGGTTCATTTCTTTTTAACGATAATTCCTTTGCAGATGAAATATAACCCAATACTGCTTCAAACCAAACATAGAGAACCTTTCCGGCGGCTGAATCAAGCGGTACTTTAATACCCCAGTCAAGATCCCGGGTTACAGCTCTGTCTTCGAGCCCGTCTTTAAACCATCCCCGGCAGTATTGAAGGACATTATCTTTCCAGCCGTATTTGCCGTTCATCTCGTCAATATACTTTTCCAGCCTTTCCTGGTAACTGCCCAGAGGAAAGTACCAATGAGATGTTTCCTTTAATATAGGTGTTTCGCCGGTAATCTTACTTTTGGGATTTTTTAATTCGTTCGGCTGGTATAGAGCCCCGCAGTTTTCGCATTCATCGCTTCTTGCTTCCTCATATCCGCAGTTCGGGCATGTACCTTCAACATAACGGTCGGGTAAAAACATTTTGGCTTTTTCATCGTAGAATTGAAGCGAATGTTTTTCGTTAAGTATTCCGCGGTTGTAGAATTCCAGAAAAAACTCTTTGCCGGTTTCATGATGAATGGGAAGGCTCGTTCGGGAATAATTGTCGAAACTCATGCCGAATTTTTCGAATGCTTCTTTATTAGCGTTATGGAATCTGTCAATAATAACTTTTGGCGATACTTTTTCTTTATCGGCACTTATTGTAATAGGTACACCGTGTTCATCCGAACCACAAATAAAAATTATATCTCGGCCCTTCAGTCTCTGATATCTCACATAAATATCCGCAGGAAGATAAGCTCCGCTTAAATGCCCCAAATGTATCGGCCCGTTTGCATAAGGTAATGCCGCGGTTACTAAAATTTTCTGCTGTGACAATTTTTACCCGAAAGATTGTGAAAATTGAATCCAAATATAATGATTTTTTATGTACGAATTAAAAATATGCCGGAAGTTTTAACGGTTAGACGAATTTTGGTGATTTGAGTTCAAAAAAAAAATTGGGCCGTTGTTTGTATTCAAAATTTACCAGGAAATTCAAAAATTTCGCTCTCATTAAAGAGACTTCAAGTAACCCTTCAAACAACAGCCCATTGTTCAAATGTAAACAAATAATGTACCATTTTTGTGCGGTAACACTATTGTTAATTTATCGGCAAATTAATTCTTTTTTTGCCTTAAACTGTCAATTTATAATCGTAAAAATGTTTTAATATTTTAGCGGCAGTATAAAATTGAGACATCCGCGTTAATCATAAATCCAAAACAAGAATCTCAATATTTTTACCGATCATAACAAGGTATTTACCGATTTTTTATGTTAAAATAAGATTCCGATACTTACTTTTCCCTCGAAGAAAAAATATTTAAGGGATAAAGATGGATGTTTTAATTTTTAAAACTAACGCTGCTACATATGAGGACTTTAAGAAAATTAAAAATTTTATTTTCTCTTTACCGAATATAAAAGAATGTACCATTGATCTGGATGACTGCGATAAGGTATTACGAATAATTACGGACAATTTGAATCCGGTTTATTTTATGGATAAAATTAAGCATCTGGGCTATTTTTGCGAAGAATTGCCGGATTAATCCCGATTTATTTATTTTAGCTTTAATTTAATTGTTTAATAATTAAAATATTTATCAAAAAGGTAAACTATGCGACCAGATCATGATCATCAAAACCATAGAATAGCGGTCGGTTCAATACTAATTTTAATCGGGGTGCTATTCTTCCTTAAAACATTGGGAATAGTATTTTTTAATGTTTTTAACATTGTATTTTCATTTCCGTTTATAGTTTTTGCGATCGGATTGGTTATCTTGGTAAATTCAAGAAGAAAACTATTCGGTATTTTCCTTACCGGCGCAGGCATATTAATGCTGCTGCCCAGAATAGTACCTTCGGTAATCATTGACAGTAATGTAGTATTCGCCGTATTAATTATCGGTTTGGGATTATCTATAATTCTGAAAAAGCGCGAGAGCCAGTTTGTTCACGGTCATTTCAAAAATGAGCAGATAAACACCGATTTTATTGATGATGTTTCTATTTTTTCAGGCGGACATAAGACTATAATTACAGACAATTTCAGGGGAGGAAATATTACCGCAATTTTCGGCGGCTCCAAAATTGATATGAGTGCATGCAAGTTGGCAGAGGGAAATAACATACTGGATGTAGTTACAATTTTCGGCGGAACGAATATTATTATTCCTAGGGATTGGAATATAAACATAAATGTAATGCCGATATTCGGCGGCTTTTCAAGTAAAGTTAGAAAAGATCCGAACGAACCGATTGATATGTCCCGGACTTTAACAATTAAAGGAGTCTCTATTTTCGGCGGAGGGGAAATAAAATCATCCTCAAGGTATTACCAGGAATCATGAAATGCTGAAAAACCCCATTTTAGAATCCTGGAGAAATATTCTGGCATATTTAATATTCTGGCTGATAATCATCAGCTTGAATTTTTGGCTGCTGAGCCTGCAGTTCAATATGCCGGTGGGGTCTGCAATAATGGACAGCCTGATATTTAACTTATTACTTGCCGGTCTAGGACTAAGTTTTTGGTATACCGCCAAATTTATGCCTCTGGAAAATCTCAATATGACCAAAATAATATTAAGTCACATATTGGGAGGTATTATCATATCTATAATATGGCTGTCGGCCGGATATTTTATCATCACAGGGATTTTCAATTACCGAGAAGGTTTTAATACTTTCTTTTATTCCACCCTCGCATGGAGGTTTGTAATCGGTACATTATTTTATTATCTGACCATTTCTTTTTATTATATAATCATCTATAATAAAAATCTGCGCGAAAAAATTGCACAGGAAGCTGAGCTTAAAAGTCTTATTACCGAAACGGAATTAAGATCTTTAAAATTTCAAATCAATCCTCATTTTATTTTTAACAGTCTTAATTCCATGAGTGCGTTAACTACCATATCTCCGGAACGCACCAGGGATATGATTCTTAAATTGGCGGATTTTCTCCGCTATACTTTGGCTACAAATAATAAACAAACTAATTCCCTAATTGAAGAATTGAAAAATATTAAACTATATCTTGAAATCGAAAAAATACGCTTTGAAGATAAGTTCGATTATATTGAAGATATGAGCAGCGGCTGTACGGATATCCAGATACCGACGATGATACTCCAGCCGCTTTTTGAAAACGCGGTAAAACATGCAGTTTACGAATCGCTTGAAAAAGTAACGCTTAAGCTGTGCTGCCGAAAGAACGACAGATTCCTGGAGATCAAACTTGAAAATAATTTCGAGCCCGGAATTCAAAACAGAAAAGGCACCGGAACGGGTCTGAACAATATTAAAAAAAGACTTGAATTAATATATAATCAGGATAATCTTCTTAAGGTTGAAAAAGAAAAAAATATTTTCAGCGTTAGAATTTTTATACCAATTTAAAAATAAAACGGAACGTCAATGGGAAAACCCGGAGCATTAATAATAGACGACGAATCTCTCGCCAGGGAAATAATAAAAAAATACATTGAAGACAGCGGTAAATTAGAACTGCTCGGCGAATGTTCCAACGGATTTGAGGGATTAAAAAAAATAAATGAAGAAAAGCCCGATTTGATATTCCTTGATATCCAGATGCCCAAAATTAACGGATTCGAATTGCTTGAGCTGATTGATGATCCGCCGGTGGTTATCTTTACAACTGCCTTCGATCAATATGCACTAAAAGCCTTCGATGTAAATGCCGCCGACTACCTGCTTAAACCTTTCTCCATGGAAAGATTCGGTGAGGCCCTGGATAAGGCTTTCGTTTATTTTAATGAAAAGTCAAAACAGAAAGACGTAATTAAAGGACTGATCGAACATCAGAATAATTCAATAGAATTTCTGGACAGAGTAGTCATTAAAGAAGGATCTAAAATTTCAATTATACCCGTCGAAAATATAGAATGGTTTGAGGCGCAGGACGATTACGTGATGATCCATTCTTCGGAAGGTAAATTCTTAAAAGAAAAAACAATGAAGTATTTTGAACAGCATTTAGATCCGAGAAAATTTATTCGGATACATAGATCGTACATTGTGGATATTAATAAAGTAAAAAAAATTGAACTGGCGGAAAAAGAATCTTACCAAATTTTCCTTGATGATAAAACAACTTTACCCATGAGTAAGAGCGGGTACGAAAGGCTGAAAAAAATTATTCAATTATAAACATTTTAAAAGACTTCCTTATTTATAGTTTTTCGTATTATTTTTCTTTTTAAATCACACTTCGACAAAATCATGCTTATACAACTCTTCTAAAATTGAATCTAATACTTCTTGGGGTTAAATTTAAGCTTAAAAGTGTTGAGAATATTTACACTTTTTAATTTGTATTAAATTAAAACCGTTAAAATGTTAGGAAAATCAAAATTTTTTTAGACGGGAAATTCGAATATATAATTAAACCGTCTAAATTTTTGTAAAAATTAAGTTTTAGTTCGTTATCTAGAGTTGAATACTCTATGCCGAATAATTCATTATTTGAGTTTTGCTGGGGAAGACTCTAAAGATTGGAGATCTTCTAATAAATGAATGAATCAATATTAATCGCCGACGATGAAACAGATATCAGAGAATCGTTAACGATAGTCATGGAAAGTGAAGGATTTAGATGCACCGCGGTAAGTAACGGAGAAGAAGCGCTGCAGAAAATCAATGAATCGGAATATGATATTTTAATAACCGACATAATGATGCCGAAACTGGACGGCATGAAACTTCTGGATAGTGTTGTTCACCTTTCACCGCAGACCGTAGTTGTGATTATGACAGCCTATGCTTCTATAGAATCTGCCGTAGTCGCACTAAGAAAAGGTGCATCCGATTATCTTCTAAAGCCTCTGGAGTTTGATGAAGTAATTGTACGGATAAAGCAGCTTCTCAAACAAAAGCAATTAATACTCGAAAATAAGATCTTAAAAAAGCAGATAGATAAACAATATAATTTTAACAACATAATCGGAAAAAGCCGTGCAATGCAGAGGATTTATAATCTTATAAAGCAAATCAGCGCGGCTCCTACCAATGTGCTAATTACAGGTCCTTCCGGAACCGGTAAAGAACTTGTTGCGAGGGCAATACATAATAATAGCGAAAGAACAGACAAACCGTTCGTTCCAGTCAATTGCGGTGCAATACCGGACAATCTTTATGAATCCGAATTTTTCGGTTATAAGAAAGGTGCATTCACGGGAGCTAATACAGATCACGAGGGTTTGTTTAAATCTGCTAATTCCGGAACCCTGTTTCTGGATGAAATTGCCGACCTGCCCGAACACGTGCAGGTAAAACTGCTTCGCGTTCTTCAGGAGAAAGAAATAAGACCGGTAGGCTCGTCCAGTGTGATTCACGTTGATGTCAGAATACTCGCGGCAACAAATAAAGACCTATATAACGAAGTGCAACAGGGCAGGTTCAGAGAAGATCTATATTACAGGTTAAACGTAGTTGAATTAAACCTCCCTCCTTTATCGGAAAGAAAAGATGATATTCCGCTGCTGGTGAATTTTTTTATCGATAAATATAACAATGAGCTTAAGCGCAATATTAAAGACGTGGATAATTCCGTAATGAAAACATTTATGCATTACGAATGGAAGGGAAATTTGCGTGAACTGGAAAATATGATTGAGCGGGCCGTTCTGTTATGCGAAGGAGATTACATCACTTTAAACGAACTTCCGACTCATTTGAATAACGGTAAAAAAAACAACGATGAATATCCGGTAAACTTGAACGATGCTTTACATCTGTTCGAAAAGAATCACATAACGGAGATTTTATCTCAGACCAACTGGAACAGATCCGAAGCAGCCAGAATAATGGGCATCGACGCATCTACCTTATATAGGAAGATGCAAAAGCATGAGATAGAAATTCAGGCTTGAATCCGAGGTGAGGAAAAGGAAAACACCGGCGTCATCAATATTCTGTTTTAGAGTAATTCTATAATTTGATACCGGTGTTTCATACAGGAGGATATACATTAGCCTACAAAAAATATTAAATGAGGTTTATCTGTCATACAAAATTTAATCATTTAGGCATATGACTATGGATTACATATTCACCTACGGATGATTTGGCTGCTAAAAGGTCGAAGTGCACCGTTAGTCCTTCGTGTGCCTTTATTAATCCGAAGAAATGTGTAGGCGGAATTATACCGAATTCTTTCATAGATAGAGCTTTACTTCCGATCAGTCTGTATATTCCGTCCTTTATCTTTTTCACTTTCATAATTATTTCAACTTTATTGGTATCTCCGGCAATAGACAAATTTCCTTTAGTTTCGAGGCTGAACCATCCTTCCTTTGAAACGGAATCCGGAAGCAGATGCGCATTGAGAAGTTCATATTTTATATACGGGTATTGCTTGGATTTCATTGCATTATACATATCGTCGTTCATCAACTCTTTGCCGCAATTCAAACTTTGTACAATAATCGTTAAAAATGCACTGTCCTTATTTGAGGATCCGTCCGTTAAATCGGGACTATTGTCTACTTCAGCATATCCTTCCACATCGTTGGTTTTGCATGTATAATCATTCAGGGTAGACGTTCCTTCAATCCACATTCTGCTTCCGGGTAAAGTTCTGTACATAATAGTCTGGCCGAATATGTTCGAGTTTGCCGAAAATATTATTCCTAAAAAGATTAATATGAAATAATAAATTTTAAACATCTTAGAATCCTTTTGCTTTAAACCCGGCAATCTTACTTGCTTCCCAAAATGTCTTTTTGAGCGGTTAAAGCTAAATTAAAATGTACATTCACATCTTTACTCACTTTGATGGTACCGAAAAACATAGTCGGCGGAGTAACTCCGTAGTCGACCATATTAATTTTCTTTTCTCCTGCAAAATGAAGCGTGCCGTCTGCTGTCCGGTAACCTTCTATATCCATTTGAATATCCTGGCTAACTCCTGCAATAGTAAGAGTTCCGGAAGCTTTTAATACGGCGGCTTTAGCGGAATCTTCCGGCAATTCAGCCGTATTTATATTATTTAATATATATGTAATGTCCGGGTTTTTATCTGCTTTAAGTGCATCGTCCATATTCTCATTCATCGATTCCTTTTCCGAATCTAATTTCTTCACCGGAATAACAACTTTTAACTGCGATATCTTAATTCCGTTTACGTTCGTACCGGAATCATTATTTATGGCAAGTGTACCGGAAATTTTTTTTGCATTTATTTTAAAGCTGTGTAAGGTGGAACTTCCGTCGATAAATAATTTACTTTGAGGACTTATATTATACTTAACATCTTTTGTCTGCTGAGCCAAAACACTTTCGGTTAATGCTGCGGCGAAGAAAAGCATTAACATCAATTTTATTAATCCGTTTATTTTCATTTTATCTATCTGCCTTTCGTTTATGTTTCAAGAATTTTATCAAGAAGCGCCAATAAACGTGCCGCATAAAAAATTATAAATACTATTGAATAATTTGAGAGAAATAAATACTTCGCGTTAACTCCTCAAAGAACCATTGCAAAACTGCATGGTCATGACAAGCATACTATTGCAATTCTGCAATACCTAAATTTATTCAACAATGCAATAAATGATGTATCAGGAATCATAATCTCTAATTCTCTCTGAAAGAAGAACATTTAGCCTTTATTCCAAAATTTATTAAATCCGATTTTTATTTTACAGGGTTGGCACCCTTATTGAGAAACCATAATCGTTACGTTCTAATTTTATTTTTAAGTAAGAAAAAGAATTTTTCAAAGTAAACTTTAATAAGGAGATGACATTATGAAGCGTGTGTTTGTTTTTCTTGTATCTTTCTTTGCTGTATTGTTCTTATCCTCGTCAGCATTTGCGCAGGACACGACTACTAGCCAAGAAAGCAAACCTTCATTAAAAATAACCGGCGTTACTTCCGGTGCAATCCAATATTTAAAACAGGATAACGATCTGCACAATCTGCCTTCCATACCGTGGGGATTTCAAAGTGCAAGAGGCAATCTTAATTTTGCGGCACATATAGCCGACGGAATTGACGTTTTCTTTAATGCTTTTTTAAGCAGCAACCATCATGTAGGTCAATGGTATGATGACGAAGGTTATATAACAATTTCAAAACTTCCCGAATCATCCGATATTTTCGGATTAAACAATACGCTGTTCAAATATATTACGTTAAAAGCCGGCTTTATTCCGGTCGATTACGGCTTATGGTGGCAGCTCAGATCTGACAATGCCGATGTACAGAGAAATCCGTTAATAGGTAATTTTATTGTAGATGCTAACGACGTAGAGCCTTCGCTTGAAATAAAAACCAAACCCGGACTAGTTAATGCTTTGGTTGCATTCGGCGACGGAACAACGACCGGCGATTTTACTCCCGGAAGAGGCAATGAAGTAAATGCAAAGGTCTGGCTTGATATGAATAAGCAATTTGATCTTTCCGCCTCAATTTACAAATCCAATCAGGCCAACAACGGAACAGGCTACCCGACGGGAGGATCGACAACCGATCTGTACGCCGGTAACAGAAGCGGAAGCCAGTATTCCGGTATATTCGCTGATAACCCTGAAGCAGGCGATATCTCACCTCAAAAAGGTCAGAATGTAACCGCATATCAGTTCGATGGTTTTTATGATATGACACCTGTAAAAATATTCGGAATGTACGGTTATACTAAAGATGCCGATATAAACGGCAGCGCACCAGGTACCCCGCAGGAAAGCTGGTCATACTACGGCGGCGATGTTACATACTATATTTTCCCGGCGCTTTATGTAGCCGCCAGATACAGTGCTGCAACTTCAAGCATGTATCAAGGCAAGGATGTAAGCGCAAACCCGGTAAATGCAGATAGATTTCAGGTTGGAGCCGGCGTCTGGGTAACAAAGTCAATGCTGCTGAAACTTGAATATGTAAACCAGCAGTATAAGAATTTCCCGGCAAGTTCCGGATACGGAAACAATACGAGATTCCATGGTTTAACAACTCAATTTTCGGTTGCCTTCTAACAACGAAAGCGGCTCCCTGTATAAAAAGAAACTGTTCTTTGTTTAATTAAAATGAATATTCTCAAAACCGGCGTAAACTTGATACGACATGATTTGTATGAGTCAAGAATTTTATAGCTCTCTTTACGCCGGTTTTAGGTATAATAAAAAAACCTTACGAGACATCCGGTTTATCTTGAATAAATCTCTGAAAAATAATGATAACTGAAACGATTGATTATAAGACTGTATTTGATTCTGTTGATGAGATGATTTTTTTAATCGATGAAAGCCACAAAATAATATCGCTTAATAAATCATCGATAGATAGATTAAAACTGGATAATTCAACAGCAATAAATTATCCGGTAGCCGGATTACTCGGATATAATGTTTGGAATGAAACTCTCATAAGGCTGAAAGACACTAATATTCCCTCCAAATTCGAAACAACTCTCAAAGCAGGAAACGGCAGCCAGATACACGTACTGTTAAATGCAAAAAAAATTATTAATGGAGACAAGCATTATTTTGTATTGGTAATTACGGATATCACCGAAGAAAAAAAAGGACATCTGGAATTAATTCGCTTCTCTAATGCATTGAACAAAGCCCAAAACCCTATTCAAATTACGGATGAAAACGGATTAATGGTTTATGTTAACCAAGCTTTTGAAAAAGCAAGCGGTTATAATATAAATGAGTTAATAGGTAAAGATCCTAAAATGTTAAGCAGCAATAAAATGCCGCACGATTTCTGGAAGAAAGTATGGAATACTATTCTTACCGGGAAAGTATGGTCCGGTCAAATAGAAAATAAAAGAAAAGACGGCAGCCCGCTTTATGTCGATTCCATCATTTCTTCAATTATAGACGACGAGGGAAAGACCGCCGGATTTTTAGCTGTACACAAAATTATTACAGATCTTAGAATGTTGCAGCAGCATCTTGTCTGCACTCAAAGAATGGGCAGTATGGGTATCCTTGCTGCCGGTATAGCTCATGAAATAGGAAATCCTCTTACATCCATTTCTTCCATAGCACAAATTATGGAGCGTTCTACCGAAGATGTTTTTCTGAAAGAAAAGCTGGGCAACATAAAACGCCAAATATACAGGATAGCCAGTATAATACGGCAGTTGGTTGATTTCTCAAATCCTTCAATGTCCTCGCCTAAACCTGTCAGCATAAACAGAATAATCATAAGTTCTGTCAATATGATTAAACTTGGAACCGGTTCTCCAAATATAGAATTTGATGTTGAACTTGGAATCGATCTGCCAAAACTAAATCTGGTTTCGGAAAATATTATGCAGGTTATTATAAACTTGCTGCTTAACTCGGTGGAATCTTTGGAGGATAAACCGGGGAAAATTACGATTAAAACTCTTGAGGAAAGAGACAAACTGGAAATTATAATTGCCGACAACGGGAAAGGTATTCCCAGAGAAAATCTCCATAGGATTTTCGAACCATTCTTCACTTCAAAATCAACAGGTAACGGAACCGGTTTGGGTTTATGGGTCAGCTACGGTATAATCCGCAACAACGGCGGAGATATACTTGTCGAAAGCATTGTTAACGAAGGATCTAAATTTACCGTTTTACTTCCTACTAATATCCCTTAATTTGAATTTTATTTATAACTCTTCATTTTATTTCAATGAACAGGTGCAATAAAATTCCGGAAATTGTTATATTGGAATAATAATAATAGATTCTCCCGCATGAATTCATTGTTGAGGGGCTCTTTAATAATATTTTTTTCAATTCTTCTTTTCTTTAATGTCAAGATTAAGGGTAGTATTTTACAGCCCGATACCCCGGCAGTGAAGGATAAATCGTCTTATTCTTGGAAGATATTTCCCTCTCCCACTCAAAATAAACTTAACCAGATAATAATGTTCTCCCGCCACAGCGGAATTATATGCGGCAGATTTCTAATTAAATACGACGGCAAATTATGGTCTTTGTTCAAAGCTTTGCCGCCTTCATTGATGACAACAAAAATATTTGCTAATAATGAAAACAATATCTGGATTACTTACAATTCTTACTCCAGCACTTCAAGATTATTCGGATTTATAAACGGGGCATGGAAAGAAGAAAAGAACCCTTTTGCAAATACTATAACCGCCGTACATTTGACTGATAATGATATCGATTGGATGGGCGGGGACCGGGAACTTGCATATAAAAAAAATAATAAATGGATATTTATTCCCTACCCTAATTGCACCGGCTCCATAACTTTTATATATCCTGTATCCGGAAATAAACTATGGGTGGGTACCAGCGATTTTAAATTGTTTTATTACGACGGTAAAAACTGGATTCAATATTTAAAAAATCTGAACGTAAAATATGTTTGGTTTGAAAATCTAACTAAAGGATTCTTCTTAACCGATGAGACTTTATTTGAATACGACGGGAAAAATATAACAATTCATTCTAGCAATAGAGGTTTTAAAACAATTACTAAAATGGTATTTTTACCGGAGGATGAGATTTGGGGAATAGGGGCCGATGCACAGCTGATGCACTATAAAAATAAATGGAAAACAGTACCTGTTCCTACCTTTGAGGATTTTTTAGACATCGATATGTTATCTCCCGGGGAAGGATGGATAACGGGTAATAACGGAATAATAATGCATTATTCCGAATCCGGGAATACCTCAGATCATCATCAGACTACGGGATTTAATCCGATAAAAATTATTTCCGTCAGCAAAACGATAAACGACGAATACGGTGTTGCGATGGAAGATTTGAATAACGACGGATTAAAAGATATATATTCAGTTTGCATTTACGAACCTAACAGACTTTACATTAATAAAAGCGAATATAATTTTGCGGGAAGAATAAAATTGCCTGTCTTTAACGAGGAAGCTGCGTACAGAAAAGCAAGCGGTATTTCCGAAGATACTAGGAACAATAATTTTTTAGAGCTCGATCTGGGAATAGGCTTGGCTGACGTAGACAATGACGGGGATCAGGATATATATTTATGCAACTTACTCGGACCGAATAAATTTTTATTAAATAACGGCGAAGGATTCTTCAGAAATGTTTCCGGTCAAAATAACCGGGGTACCGGCGAAAATGAAAGGACTAATTCGGCTGTCTGGGGCGATGTTGACAATGACGGCGACGCGGATCTTTTTATTACAAACGAATATTCCACAAACAGATTATATTTAAATAACGGCAACGGTTATTTTATTGATTTTACAAAAGAGTCCGGACTGGAAACAACTTCCGGGGGAATGAGCGCTGCATTCGGAGATATAGATAACGACGGCGATCTTGATCTGTGCGTTGTAAACTGGGCGAAACCTAACCTTCTCTATAAAAATGTCAGCAGTAAAAAAGACGGTGTGAAATTCTTAAACATATCCGATAAAGCCGGAATTCATAACGATTTTTATTCAAAGAGCAATGCGGTACTTTTTTCGGATATAGATAACGACGGTGATTTGGATCTATATATCACCAAGCGAAAACAATCGAACCGGCTTTATTTAAATGACGGGAAAGGATTATTCAGGGATGTTACCGAATCATTCATAGGTACCGATTCTATGCTTTCTTACGGCGCGAGTTTCGCAGATTTTAATCAGGACGGTTTCCAAGATTTATATGTCGCGAATGTAGGCGACAATATTATTTACGAAAATTTAAACGGGAGGAAATTTTCAAGATTTATCGACGAGTATGATGTAAAAGTCTCAGGTTATAATACCGGTACCGCATGCGGTGATATCGATAACGACGGAGACATAGACGTTTACGCTGCTAATTATATTAACGGCACTAGTCAGCTTCTTATAAATACTTCAAATAATAATCAGTATTTAAAATTTAAAATATCAGGTACTATCAGCAATAGGGACGCAATAGGTGCAAAGATTTTTCTTTACATGAAAGGGGTAAGAAATGATTTGGTAGGGTTCAGGGAAATTAGCGGCGGATCGGGATACGGCTCTAGTAATTCCAAGGAAGTTCATTTCGGACTTCCATCAGCAGGTTTATACGATGCCGTAATTTATTTTCCTGCAAGCGGTATAACAAAAGAATTGAAAAGTATTTCTTCCGGCAACTCGTATTTTGTTCGGGAGGAAACCGGTCTTAATAGTACGTTTACTTTGACTTTAAAATTAGTCTCAAGAATAATAAGCGATAATGAAATCCAAACAGAGGTAATTAAATTATTCTTGATTTTAACTTTCCTGTCTATCTCATTTATACGCGGCAGAAACAGATATCAATGGAATAATGCCAAACAAATAATTTTTAACGGAACAGTCCTGCTACTTTTTATACTTCAGATTACGTTCTTCTTTGATGAAGGATTTTTACTTTCTTCGATTCTACCCGTATCCTCGGTTATTGTAATGATGCTGATTCTTCATCTTACCTACGAACGTATAATAATGGAAAAATTACATAACGAAGAAAAAATATCGGCGAGAGACCGCATTGCAAGAGATCTTCACGATGATCTTGCTTCTACATTAAGCAGCTCTGTTATTTACCTGGAAGTTCTGAAAAACTCACTAGGGAATAACTCAACCAATGAGCCGGGTTTGTTCCGAAAAATCAACTGGCTGCTGCAGCAGGCATCCGAATCTGTAACGGATATTGTCTGGACGGTATCCCCGAGCCACGATAAACTGGAAGATCTTGTGCTTCGGCTTAGGGAATTTTTATCCGATTATTGTAAAAGCAGCGGAATTAAATATAAGACTGATATTGAAATTGGAAAAAAAGACCTAACGGTAAATGAGGAGATAAAAAGGAACACTTATTTAATATTCAAAGAAGCGGTAAACAATATTATAAAACATTCTCAGGCAACTTATGTTTATTTTTCGGCGCGGTATAGCTCAAACGAATTTGAAATATCCATAGAAGATAACGGTATAGGATTAAATGAAACTAAAATATCAGATGAAGGTAATAAAATTCACGGGCACGGCCTTAATAATATGCAGAAAAGAGCGAAAGAAATTAATGCCGATTTATCCATAACTTCTGATCCGGTCAAAAAAGGTACAAAAATTACACTATCGCTTAAAATGACATAAATGAGTCATTGAGTTAATAAAGTAAATTATAAATCTTTTCTCCGAATATCTTTTAATTATTATGACAATAAAAGTTTTAATTATAGAAGACCATAAAGAGTTCAGGGAAAGTATGCGCTATATTTTAAACTCAACCGAAGGGTTTGATTGTACCGGTGCTTTTCCGACGGTTGAAGATGCATTACTATACAACGGATCGCCAGATGTCATTCTTCTCGATATAAATTTACCCGGAATGTCCGGGATTGAAGGAATAAAATATCTGAAAGAAAAATTTTCAGGTTCGAAAATAATAATCCTTACCGTATTTGACGATACAAAAAATATTTTTCACGCAATTCTGGCGGGAGCGGACGGGTACTTATTAAAGAAGACGCAGCCCCTGAGAATAATCCAGAGCATCGAAGATGCGTATGAAGACGGTTCCCCGATGACTCCTTCAATAGCTAAACAAGCCATTGCTCTTTTCAAGGAGTATGTACCGCTGAGTGAGAATGACTATCAGTTAACTGCAAGAGAACAGGAGATACTTACCCTCGTTATTGAGGGATTAAACAACGACGAGATTTCTGCAAGATTATTTATCAGCATGCAGACAGTTAGGAATCATATAAGGCATATTTATGAGAAGTTGCACGTCCATTCAAAATCTCAGGCTGTAGTGAAGGCAATAAAAGAAGGTATAATTTAAAAAGAAAAGGCGGCATGAAGCCGCCTCGATAATATTAAGTCCTGCTTATTTTGCTGTTTTTAGTTTATCCAAAACTTTATACGTTAGATCCATCGTAGGCTCTGCATACCATATGCTCTGCAATTGATCATTCTTTTCGAGAACCAATTGTACCTTTTCTTTTTTAGCAACTTCTTCAACGGTAGATTTAATTTTATCTATAATAGGCTTCATAATTTTTTGGCTGAACTGAGAAACTTCGCCGTTCTGATCGAGTTTTCCTCTCAGACTGTTATATTCGTTCTCCATACCCATTATTTTTTGCTGAACTTCTTTCTTTTTTGCATCGGTCATCATGCTAGACTGTTTCTGATAATCCGCCAGCGATTGTTGATATGCTTGACCAAGACTATCCATAGACGATTTTACCTTGTCTATTGCAGACTGGATATCACCCTGTGCTTTTATTGCAGCAGGATACTGGGCTAAAATAACCTGTGAATCAATATAACCAATCTTTGTTACCGCCTGCGCAAATAGCGTGCTGATGCCGAATGCTGCAATTATAAAAGTCATTAAAAGGTATTTTTTCACTTTCTTTCCTCTTTAATATATTTATTTATTATTTAGTTTAATATTTCCCGACTTTAAAAGTTTTCTTAAAATTTAACCCCCAAAATAACATCTGTTTGCACTGATTCCAAATTATTTTGTTCCATATTAAACCGATTAGTACGGGTTATTATTTAGAAGAAGTAGTTTTATAAATGATATAAATCATTTCTTTTACACGAATTTTATTTAATTTTAAGCCGTTTGTAAAAAATAAAATATGCCGCCGGTGTTCGAGGCAGTAATCATACAATTTTTACCAACAGGTTTTAATCAACAGTATACCATTAGAAAACAATTAAATAAGGCCGAAGGCCGATTAATACTACAGAGTAATAATGACTAAGTACTGGTAAATCTTCTCATAAACCCAGCCTCTTAATTATATAATACCTGAATTTTAACTATTAAAGAAGACTGTATTATGTTACGAAAAATTATTTATCCCCTTTTTATATTTAATTTTAATATCTGTCCAGGCACAAATTAAAGCCCAGCAATTATATAAAAATGTAGAACAATCCTTATATGCTACTGCTAAGCTTATAGGTAAATCGGCGCCTAAAAGTTTAAACTGGATAGACAAAGGAAACCGCTATTCTTATACAAAAAAGAATTCAACAACAGGTCATGAGGAAATACGTTCTTTCGATCCTGTAACCCAAAAGGATGCATTAATTCTGGATGCCGAAAATTTATATTTTCCCGATTCGAAGACGGTCTTTAATTACAGATCCTTCCAATGTGCTCACGATTCCAAACATTTTTTATTTCAATCCGATTTCAGGAAAATATACCGCCGCTCCGGAATATCCGATTATTATATTTATTCATTAAAAGACGAGACATTAAAATTAGCAGCCAAGGATGCTCGTACCGCAGAACTTTCTCCCGACGGCTCCATGATCGGTTATGAACGAAAAGGCAATATGTACATGTACGATTTCGGTACTAAAACAGAAACGCAGCTTACAAGCGACGACGGAGAAAATATATTTAACGGCCGCTATGATTGGGTTTACGAAGAAGAATTCGGAAAGGCTCAAGCTTGGAACTGGTCACCGGACAGCAAATATATTGCTTACTGGCAATTCGATGAGACTGGAGTGCCGGTGGTTAAATTAACCGATTTCGAAGGTCTTCACCCTGAATATGAGGATATACCCATACCGCAAGTAGGTGATAAAAATCCCAAAGTAAAGATTGGAATTATTGACGTAAAAAATAACACAAGAAAATGGCTTACTCCGGACGACAGCGGCGACTATTACATACCCAGAGTATATTGGACAAGCGAACCGAATACACTTGCAATGATAGTTATGAACAGAGCTCAGAATAAATTAGAACTATATTTATTTAACGTCACTACAGGCGAACATAAGTTAATTATGGAAGAGAGTTCCAAAACATGGATTTCGATTTTTAATTTCTATACGGATGTGGATGATATGATGTTCTTTCCTCCCGGTATACATGAGTTTTTCTGGATATCGGACCGTGACGGATGGTATCAAATATACAGATATAATTATGACGGGAAATTAATAAATCAGGTTACAAAAGGAAATTGGGATGTAAACAACATCATCGGAATAAGCACGGATAAAAAAACTGTATATTATACATCTTCGGAAGCATCTCCTCTCGAAGAGAATTTATATTCCGTTAAGTTCAACGGTAAAGATAAAAACAGACTAACCGCAGTTAAAGGTTTTCACTCGATAAATATGTCTCCCAATACCGATTTTTATATCGACTCCTATTCCAACACTATGCTGCCTAAGCAGGTTGAACTCTGGAAAACCGGCAATAAGATGCTGAAGAAAATTCAGGACAATAAGTGTGTAACGGATTATATAAAGCAATTTGCTTATTCCCCCAAAGAATTACACGGTTTCTATACATCAGATTCAACGCATCTCGATTATTCGATGATTAAACCTTTTAATTTCGATTCGACGAAAAAATATCCTGTTATATTATCCATATACGGCGGACCGGAATCTCATTCAGTTTATAATTCATTTGAAACTTCAGGCTGGGACGAATTTTTAGCACAGAACGGTTATATAGTTATCGACGTAAATAACAGAGGGAATGCCGGTTACGGCCGTGCATTTGAAAAAATTGTGTATAAACAATTAGGGAAATGGGAAAGTCATGATTTTGTCGAAACCGCTAAATATCTATCTTCACTCCGGTATGTCGACAAAAATAAAATCGCTATTATGGGTACAAGTTACGGAGGTTATAGTGCTATTTTTACCATGCTGACACACCCCGGCGTTTTTAAATTGGGAATTGCCAACTCACCCGTAACCGACTGGAGGCTGTACGATGACATATACACCGAAAGGTATATGGGATTGCTGACAGATAATAAGGAAGGTTATATAAAAAGTGCCGCAATGCCTTACGCATCGGAATTAACCGGTAAATTATTGCTTATTCATTCATTGATGGATGATAATGTTCATGTAGCCAACACAATGCAACTCCTTACGGCATTAACAAATGCCGGTAAGGATGCGGATCTGAGAATTTATCCTCCCGGAGAACATGGTGCCTATTACAATAAAAACAGTTATATTCTGCTTGAAAATGTATATTTCCATTACTTAAACCGTTATTTAAAAGGCAATTGCATCGAACAGGAAATTAATTCCGTCAACAACTAATTTACGGGAAAAGAAAATGAAACAATTTTATATCATTGGTTTTTCAATTTTATTATTCTTAACCAGTTGCAATAATAAGCCGGCAAACGATTCAAAGGAAATAAAAATGCTTCAAGATAAAATTTCACAATTCGTCCCCGTTGAATTAAAATACGACTCGCATCTGCTGAACGATAAGCAAAAAATCGTTCTTAAATATCTTTACAGGGCTTCTGAGATAATGGATACTATTTACTTAAAACAGGTTTATTCCGGAAATTCCGAAATCGTCAAATCATTAAAAACATCGGATTCGGAACTTAAAAAATTACAGTTTCAATACTTCAACATAATGGGCGGCCCCTTCGACAGGCTCAACGGAGAAAAGGCATTTATAGACGATTATTCAAAACCAATGGGAGCAAATTATTATCCGGAAGACATGACTAAAGCTGAGTTTAATCAATGGATTCAAACTCATCCTAATGATGAAGATTCATTTACATCTTCATTTACAGTTATAAGAAGAAAAGGTAATACATTAACTGCAATACCATATTCTAAGTTTTATCAGCCGCAGCTGAATGAAGCTGCAGAATATTTAAGAAAAGCCGCCGATTATGCCGACAATCTTTCATTAAAAAAATATCTTACCCTTCGTGCAGCCGCTTTTGAAAACAATAATTATTTTGACAGTGATATGGCATGGATGGATTTAAAAGATAATAAAATCGAAACCGTTATCGGACCGTATGAAGTTTACGAGGACGGTTTATTTAATTATAAGGCTGCGTTTGAAAGTTTCGTAACAATTAAAGATCCGGAAGAAAGCGCTAGATTGAAAAAATTCGGAAGCTATTTATCTCAAATTGAAGCACATCTGCCTTTGGATCCTAAATATAAAATCGAAAAAAGAGGCTCCGAATCTCCTATTGTGGTTGTAAACGAAGTTTATGCCGGAGGAGAAGCTAACTACGGTGTTCAGACGCTTGCTTTTAATCTCCCGAACGATGAGCAGGTTAGACAGGCAAAAGGCTCCAAAAAAGTGATGTTAAAGAATGTACACGAAGCAAAATTTGAAAAACTGGTAAAACCAATTGCGGAAATAGTGCTGGCGCCTGATCAGATAAAATATGTGACATTTAAGGCTTTCTTCGCACATACATTAATGCATGAAATTTCTCATGGCGTTGGCCCCGGCGTTATAATAAAAAACGGTAAAAAGACAACTGTGCAGAAAGAATTAAAAGAAACATATTCAACAATTGAAGAATGCAAAGCCGATATTTTAGGAATGTACAATAACGTATTTATGATTCAGAAAGGACTTTATCCTAAAGGATTTGAAAAAGAATGCTACGTTACATTTTTAGCCGGCATTTTCCGGTCGATAAGATTCGGAATAAACGAAGCTCACGGCGGAGGTAATGCAATTATATATAATTATCTGCTTGAAAAAGAAGGTTACTATTACAATCCTTCTGATCAGAAGGTAACTGTTGATTTTTCTAAGATCTACCCTGCTTTGCAGCAGCTGGCTCATGAGATTTTATTAATTCAGGCTACCGGCAATTACGACAAAGCCAAAAGTTTCATGGCTAAATATGCAGTCATCTCACCTTCAATGGATAAATTAAGATCAAAGCTTACTCACTTACCGATAGATATAAAGCCGGTTTATCAGATATCGGAGGAGCTTCATTAGATTTTATGAATGCTTTTTTTAATGCATTTAAAGTTTGGTTTTAAAATCCCGGTCAAACGTGAATTTTATTAAATAAATATTGGAACTCAACCTGGCTGTTCTCACGGTTCGAAATTGCTGCGTTTACCGTCCGGAGCAGCTTAGATCTGCTATTTATTTTTATAAAAATATTATCTTATGATTAGCAATAATTATAAGGAAATTATTTTTGATTCAGCTTTTAATTTTCCTTTACCGGTTCTATTTCACCTTTTTCCGGCAAAGTTAAGGTATATATCTTTCCCGACTTATTTGTCAAAGAAGTATCTCTCAGCCAGGGGTTATAATATTTTAAGATCTTATATGTAATTCCATTATCAAAAGCATAATCCGTCCAGTTTTTTACGGAAGAATTAATCTCGGTTTTATAGGTTTTAAGTACGGGATACAACTGTTCTTTACTAATAAAGAAACCGTACTTTTCCTGATTTGTTAAAACCTCTTTCATTGCCAAAATGCGTGCGACATACCTGGAAGTTTCATCCCCCAGGAGCAGGTTATAATAATTATGCAGCCTCTGTCTGTCGATCTGTCTCTGTATACCGGTCATGCCCATATTGTAAGCTGCCGCGGCCAGCGTCCAGCTTTTAAATTTATCAAATGCATCCTGAAAATACTTGCAGGCAACTACAGTTGATTTTTCCACATTATATCTTTCATCCACTTCATCATTTACTATTAGTCCGTACTTTTTTGCAACATCTTCGGTTATTTGCCAAAATCCGACAGCATCTGCAGGAGAGATTGTATTGGAAAGATTACTTTCGATTAAAGCTACATATTTAAAATCATCCGGAATTTTATTTTCTTTTAATATCGGCTCAATTACAGGGAACCAGCGGTTTGCTCTTTTAATACCGAGTATTGTTGAGGAATGCCAAAAAACATTTATTAATAATTCCCGGTCAATGCGTTCGTCCACTTCAAAATTATTCAGAGGTACTTTTTCCCCTGCAAATTCCATTGTTGACGGCATTTTCGGAGCTATAATTTTAAAATTAAACTCCGAGTTTTCGGCTTTCGCCGCGTTATCTTCGTTTCTGGTAATTCCGCTTGCGGATATACCGATTAGAATAAGAACGGCTACAGATAAGAATCCTATAATTAACCTGTATTTCCGTCCGGATAAGAAGGTTTCTTCGCCATTGGAATTATTCATTAGTTTCCTTTTTTATTACGAAAATATAATTTATTTTTTTTATAGTGCAATAACAAAACATACTATTTGTATTAATAAAAGTCATAATAAGATTGTCTTCCTTTTTTTCTAACTTTATGCTATTATTAATGAGTCACTTTTAATTTATTTAGGTAAAATATGTCGCAGGATAAAAGCGGGTTATTTCTGACTCTGCTTAAAATAAAATCTTATTTAGCCAGTATGATTGACGACCGTTCGGAATGTTCCGACGATTTTCATTTTACGGAGGAATATCTGGACAGACGGTACCCCGATAAAAAAGAAGAAATTATTTCTATATTGGAAGATAATCAGATATACAGCGACGGGGATATCGCATTTAATGAAAAAATAATCATGCAGTTTAGGAATATAGTTAATCAGGTATCCAGTAACATTAATCTGCCTGAGATATTAAAAAAATTCGAGATCGAAACAAAAGACATCAGGATCATAGATAATTCCAGAGATTCGATAAAATCAGAAAGAGAAAAACACTTAAGTAATATACTGGATACCTTGTTCCAGCTGGCAACTAACTGGGCCGTATTGAAGGAACTTGAGGATAAGGTCGATGATTATTCAATACTGGACGAAGAAGAAGTTATCAGACCGGATGAAGAAAAAAATCTTAATGCACTTGATGATACAACTGAAAAAGCATTTACAATTTTATCGAATTTAACAAAAAAATATATTCATCAATTAACGGATTATTATTTTATTTACGGCGGGGATTTGGCGCTGAAGGAATTCATAGAAGAATTAAATACGATGCAAAAACTTGTTGCAAAAAAATATTATGAATTATTCAGAGAACACGGACTGGATACCGGATGGATTACTAAATTGACGGGGGAATAATCAGGAATTGAAATAATTCCGTATCCCGTTTCCGATTTAACAGAAACGGGATGCGGGTAAAATAATTTATTAACCTAAATAAGCTTTTAGGTTCTGGCTCCTTGACGGATGCCTTAAAGTACGCAGTGCTTTTTCTTTGATCTGTCTGACTCTCTCGCGAGTAAGATTAAATCTTTCACCAATTTCTTCCAAAGTTGCGGAATGTTCACTGTTTATCCCGAAATAAAGACGCAGTACACTCGCTTCCCTTTCGCTTAAAGTCGATAGTACACTTTCAACTTCTGCTTTTAAGGATTCCTGCATTAATTTCACATCAGGAGAAGGCTGCTGATCATTCGGCAGTATATCAATTAAGCTGTTTTTATCATCGTCTCCAGAAAAAGGGGCATCCATAGATACATGTCTTCCGTACAACTGTAAAGTATCGCTTACCTCATCGGCTTTCATATCCAGTTCTTCTGCTAATTCATCCGCACTGGGTTTTCTTTCATATTCCTGCTCCAGTTTCGAATAAGCTTTACCTAACTTGTTAAGGGTACCGACACGGTTAAGAGGAAGCCTAACCATTCTTGACTGTTCGGCAATTGCCTGCATAATTGATTGTCTGATCCACCAAACCGCATAAGAAATGAATTTAAAACCTCTGGTTTCATCAAACCTTTCGGCTGCTTTAATTAATCCTAAATTACCTTCGTTTATCAAATCACCTAGGGATAATCCCTGATTCTGAAATTGCTTTGCAACGCTTACTACGAATCTTAAATTGGCTTTCGTTAATGATTCTAATGCTGTTCTATCACCTTTTTTTATTCTCCTGGCTAATTCGATCTCCTGTTCGGGAGTAATAAGATCAACTTTACCAATCTCTAACAAATACTGATCTAAAGATTTACTTTCACGATTCGTAAATTGCTTCGTTATCTTCAATTTATACTATACTCCTAAATGTTATTTAAATATAAAACTCGCAAATCAAAAATTCCAAACGGTAAATATAATATATTTTTTTGAATAAATGTAAGGGGAAAATAATTATACCTGGCGCAAATTCTATTCTTCCATTACTCCTAACAGCAATAATTTAATTTTCTTTGTTTTCAGCATGTTTTCAAACTTTATAAAAGTGATTTTTTAACTATTCAAAATTATTGCTATTTTTATACATTTTAACACTAAAATAGTTTCATGATAATAGTCACAATAATTAAAACTAAAGTAATTTAGGAAGAATTTTTTTCCCATTTTACCGATAATATAGAAACCGGGTTTTTTATAAATCTGAGAAAGTTATTGTTCGAATTGCGCAACTACAGCAATATTTGATAACTAACTACAATATACATTGAAAAATATAATTTAATGCAGCAAGATTTAATTAAATCATTTAATGAATTATTTGAAACATTTGAATATTTCAAAAAGAACCTAAAAAAAGCTAAAGAAAAGCATGAAATTGAACTAGAGGTGCAGAGGTTCGAATTCATAATTGAAAGTTTTTTAAAGAATATCAGGTTGTTCCTTAATGAGCATGCATATAAGTGCGTATACCCTGCAGACTGCATAAAAGCAGCCGGAAAATTCGGACTAATTGTCAGTGAAAATATAGTATTAGAGATGCTGGACGATAAATACCGCTTATCGAATCTTAAGAATCAGAAAATTCCCGATGAAATTTACCAAAGAATAAAAGTAAGATATTCGATTATATTGGGCAGATCTTTTGAAAAAATAAAGAAATACTATTTATCGAATAATGGAGAATTAAGAAAAGGAAAAAAAGACTAAAAAAAATTAACATCTCTTTGAACTAAAAATCGAACAAATTCAGGTCTATTTTATTTTTCTTTTTTTTCGATTTATTTATTTTTAAGAATTCACCGAAATCTTCTCTTGATATTATATATATTTTTCCTACCTGTGTTGCGTTAAGCTTACCCAATTTTATATAATACAAAACAGTAGAGCGACTAATCTTTAAAATTTCCGATATTTCCAGCACACTGAAAAATTGTTTCATTGGGCATACCCCCAATTTCTGTTAACTTCCGTTTTACATAAAGATAAAGAAATTATTCGTTAATTTCGAAAATATATTTATGATTATCAAAAAGCATAGAAAGAAGCAATTAAATTTGAGAGTTTAATGCATCTGAAATCTAATTGGAGCATACTGCCCGAGATTTGCTGTTTAACAGATAGAACAAAGAGAATTATACTAGTACTACCTTTTTAACTCTATTCAGAATAATATTTAATCATCTTTATTATCGCAGCCTCGCAAACCTTGCAATATGGTTTTGTACCTTTCGAGAACATGATACAATCAAGCATGGGCCTGTATAAACCTTTGGAAGCATATCCGGCACCCTCGAATGCACCCACTTTGCCCCAATATATACTTTTTTTTAACCATTGCGCCATTTCTGATGTATGCATATTATCGAGTTTGTTGTATTCCTCCTGCAGGCCGGCAGCGGTTTCCGGATTTTTCCCGCCGCGTTTAGTTTCGGCAATCTTATTATTTAACGAACGTCTGTTTTTCTGCCAATGAATATCAAGACTGTCGTATTCTGTTTTTTTCCATGGTGTCGGAATTTTTATACCTGGTGTAAGCAAATTTTTCCATTTTAAATTTTCGGGATTTATAAGTGCGGTAATATTGGGTTCGACGGGTTCAACACCGCTCGGATAAAAATCATTGTAAGCAACGTCCGATGTATAATACTCGTCCGCAAGTCCGGCAAAGGAATGTCCGAATTCGTGCAGCAATAGATAATCAGTCCATTGATTATCGGAGGTAAAAGTACAGTAAAGATTATAAATGCCCCCGCCTCCGTAGCGGTCATGATTTACCATTATATATATGGCATCATAGGGAACCTGGCCTGCAATTTTTCTTAATGATTTATTATCTTCGGTTAATAGATATCTCTCCGAGCCCAGAGAATTGAATGTACATGACAATGCGGTATTCCGATAAACACCGTGAGTCGGCTCGTCAACACCGCTCTCTTCGGATGCTTTAAACACTCCATAAATATTAAAATTATTTTTATACGTTTTATAAGGCTCCTGATTAAAAAATGCTTTCACAAATTTTTTAAGATCCTTTTCAAACTTTTTTTCTTCTTTGGATGTATACCCTTCTGCCAATACCGCAATATCTACCTTATTATGCGGGTTGCCATTTAATATCTCATTATAAACTTTTATAGATTTTTCGCGTAAATCTTTTTTAATAATTCCGACGTCATCCGGATTTATTTTTCTCGAAAAAATTTTTTCAAGTTTATTCTCGCGGTTTCTTTTATCTATCTCAAATATAATTTCGTTTTTAGGGAAAGGAATTAGCACGGATTCGGAATAGGTACGCTTAATTCCTTCTTCTGCGGGTGTACTAGTTATATACTCTCCGAAATAACTGTCAAATCCTTTGGAAAATATCAAATCACCGGATTTTGAATCAAAAATTTTAGCATAATATTTTCCGTTATTAAAATGATCAATAATATTTTTAATACTGCCGGCCCAAACGCCGTATTGATACATATGATCGAGAGTGATTATTTCCGAGCTTTTATCGCCTATATGATAATAGTCTATCCTAAGCGTCTTATTAATAAAGTAATCATTAAACTTAATATCGTTTTCAGAGTATACCGTCATTACAGCCAATAAAATTAGAATAAAACAATTAAATAGGAATTTCATATTTTCCCCGGTAAAGTTTTAAAATGTACAAATTTAAACTTTGTACAAATATAAGCTTTACATAAGTAAAAAGCCTTTTACCTATACGCTGCTTTGTGCGGTTCTCAGTTCTTCGCTTCTCGACTTGAGACCGAACGACACGAAAATTAAAATCACAATTATAATACCCGCCAGAAGGTAAGCATTTTGTAAACCTGCAGATCCACCGCCGTGAGAGGTAGCTACTGCACCGACCAATGCACTTCCGAATAATTGTCCCACCCCGGTAAACAGCCGTACGACACCTTGTCCGGAAGCTCTTTCGGTTGTTTTAGCTTCATTAAGCATAATATATCTTAAAGGAGCGCCCACAACTATTCCCATTCCGATACCGATTAATATTGCATCGGCATAAAAAGCTAGGAGTGTTTCCACTTCAAAAGCAAAGCCCAGGAGACCCAGTGCTAGAATAATTGTTCCGGTTATAAGTACAATCTTTGAACCTATTTTATCGAGCAATCTTCCGGCAAGAGGAGATCCGACGGCCATAGCCAGAACGACGGGAAACAACATAAAACTTGCCTGTGATGCCGTAACTCCGAATTTATCGACAAGAAGAGGTGGAACAAAAACCACTGCAGCTTCACTAACGCCAGCGCCGACAGCTAGAGCGCATACTAATACAACTTGTTTTGAAGTCATTAATTTTATTCTTAATACGGGATCGGCAGCGCTATTTTCCGTTTTGGTAAAATAAGGTATTAATACAGCGGCAATTAAAAAGAAAGGCCAAACCATAAACGACGAAATACTGCTTAGTAATTGTGCTGTATTTATCCTGTTAAATCCGAATGATAATGCGGCTAAAATAATACCTAATGCAATCATTCCCTTCCAATCGAAAACTTTTTTAACTGCCGGCTGGTTATCGGGTAAAGTGCTTAAGCTCAAAAAGATGATGGCAATTGCAATTGGAATATTTACTATAAACAGCCAGTGCCAGCTTAACAGCAGTAATAATCCTGCAATTGCCGGTCCTATAATAAATGCTATTCCGAAAACTGCGCCGATTAATCCCAGAGCGCTTCCCCGTTTATCTTCCGGAAAAGTATCTCCTATAACAGCACTAGCAACCGGGAATATGCCCCCGGCACCGAATCCCTGAATTGCTCTGCCTATCAATAAAAAACTGAAATTAGGTGATGCCGCTACAATCAGAGATCCGAAAGCAAATATGGTTATATCTAATATGTAAACTTTCTTCCGGCTAACAACATCCGAAAGTTTAGCCATTAAAGGTGTTCCGATTAAGTTAAATAGAACATATACAGTAAATATCCATGCGACTCCCCTTTCGGTTATGTGAAATTGTCTCTGTATGGCGGGCAGAGCAGGCCCAACAATTGCAATATCAAGCGCTCCCATCAATACGCCGATAAATAATACAGTCAATATTTTATTACGTTTCTTGTTATCCGGAATGTTCATAAAACAAAAATCTCCTTTTCAAGGTATTTTCCGAACGAAATTGTTCTAATTAAAATTGTCTATAATTTTGCAAGCCGGCTGAACTGCGCCGATATTATAGTTTTATTTTTTGAGATCTAATTTTTCTACAAGTTTTAATAAATTCTCAAAAGACCCCACAAATATCCTCTGATCATTATAACTCAAAGGCTCCAGAATATTTCGATATACACCATCCATCGAATCGGTTTTCTTCTTAAGAATTTTCTTCGCTTTTGGTGTAAGTGTAAGTTCGGTAACTCTTTTATCATTTTGGCCGGTGTTTCTTTTTATTAGCCCGAGCTGCTCAAGCCGATCGACCAGTCCGCTTGCCGAACTTTGAGCTACATTCAGATGCTTTTTTAAATCGTTGACAGTCATCTTTTCGAAATGTTCAAGCAGACTTAATACCCGGTACTGAGCAATCGTAAATTCGCCTGTCTTGGAAACTTCTATAGAAACACTGTGAAAAAACCTTTGTATCTGCGGAAAGATATTTGCTAGTTTTTGTATGTTTTTTTCGGTTATTCCGGCCATATTTTTTCAGCTTAAATTATATCGCAATCCGATATTTATATAATGGCCCGATAAAAATCAAACAATAGGATATTTATGTGAGGAAGGGCAATACGTTTAAAACGAAAACGGAGATTCACGGCTGACATCAAATTCCGGCCGGTATGTACTTTGACTTTCCAGTTCCTGCGTCCATCCGTTTTCCAGGCCGTATTTATCCATCAGTCTCAAAACTCTGCCGTATTCGGATTCCCGCACAGGTCTGCTTATAAGAATGTCATTTCCCGCTTTGTGCGTCGGGAAATATTGAGACATAACCGAAACATGCACCTTCGGATCTAATTCTTCGGCTATAAACCTGAAAACCTCTTCCGTTTCGGATAAATCATTCGGAAGGACAAGATGGCGTATAATTAATCCTTTTACAACTACTTCCCCGTTGTAAACAAGCTCATGTCCTACCTGGCGGTACATTTCTTTTATTGCAGCCTTGGCCGTACCGAAATAATTTTTTACTTTTGAGTAGGTTATTGCAGATTCATCGTTGCCGTATTTTAAATCCGGCAGGTAAATATCAGCAATTCCTTCGTACATTTTTATTATATCTACGGTATCATATCCGTTTGTATTATATACTAAGGGAAGTCTCAATCCCATTTTCACGGCAATAAAAATGCTATTAAGAATTTGTGAAGAAAAATGAGTAGGAGAAACAAGTCCGATATTGTGAACTTGTTTATTCTGCAGCTCCAGCATAATACCGGCTAAACGTTCAAACGATACTTCATTTTTTCTCTCGCTCTTCCAGTTCTGACTGATAGTGAAGTTCTGACAAAAGACGCACCTCAAATTGCAGTTACCGAAAAAAATATTGCCGGCTCCTCTGGTTCCGCTTATTACGGGCTCTTCGCCGAAATGAGGAGTATATGAAGAGACAATCGGCAGAAATCCGCTAAGACAAAATCCGTATTCGTCCGAAGCCCTGTCGATTAAACATTCTCTCGGGCAGTTATTGCATGCTTTTAATGATTCTACCGCTTTTACGGCTCTTTCTTCAAGCTCTCCCGATTCAAAAAGCTTTACATATGACGGTTGATATTCCATATTCCAAAGGATTAATTATTGTGCAAAATTAATAAAAATGACTGTAAAGAAATAATCAAAAAAAAGTGCCGGTAAAAAAACAGCCGCTATTTAAGCGGCTGTTTTTCATAATACCATAATTAGTACAGTTTATTTACCTTCTTTGGTTAATATTGCTTCTATCTGATCCATAACATCATTCATTCGTTTCATTGTCAATTTGAAAGGCTCGGAAGATAACGGGTCTATGCCGGCTTTTTTAATTAACTCAATCGGATAATCGGACCCCCCTCCTTTTAAGATATTATAGTATTTATCCACGGCGGGCTGGCCTTCGCTCAATATTTTTTCGGCAAAAGCCGTAGAATAAATAAGAGAAGTTGAATACTGGTACACGTAGTAAGTATAATTTATAAAATGAGGAATATATTCCCACTCGTAAGCAATATAAGGATCTACTACACAATAGCCTTCGTCATTGCCGTAATATTTTTTGACTATATTATAATAAACCTTACTGATGGATTCACCGGTAAGAGGAGTACCTGCTTCCGCCATCTTATGAAGATCCAGTTCAAATTCGGCAAATTGCGTCTGCCGGAATATTGTAGTTCTTAATAATTCAAGATAGCTTCCTAATAGGTACAGCTTTTCTTTATCGCTTGCGGCATGCTTAACCATATAATGATTGAGCAGATTTTCGTTACAGGTTGAAGCAATTTCCGCTACAAATATCGGATAGTCGGATGTAGCAAAAGGCTGGTTTTTATTAGAGAAATAACTATGCATTGTATGACCTAATTCATGAGCCAGAGTAGAAACAGATTCGTAATCATCGTTCCAGTTGGTTAGAATATAGGGATGTACATCATATGCGGCACCCGAAGAATAAGCGCCGCTGCGCTTTCCGGCGGTAGGCATAAAATCAATCCATCTGTCGCTAATGGCTCTCTTTACAGTATTAATATACTCGGAGCCCAGAGGTTTTAGCGCATTCAAGATTACGTTTTCACCCTGATCAATTGTAAAATGCATATCCACTTTTTTTACAATCGGAGTATAAAGATCGTAGTAATGCAGAGTATCAACCCCCAGCATTCTCTTCTTTAACGTTAAGAATCTGTGAAGCGTAGGCAGGCTGTTATGAATCTGTTTAATAAGATTTTCATATACGGATACCGGAATATTATTGGCATCAAGAGAAGCTTCCAGAGAGGTTGCATATTTACGGTCTTTCGCAAAAACATAATCGGCCTTTATTTTACCACCCAGGTTCGCACCAATAGTATTTTTGTATTTGCCGTATTCACCGAAGAAAGCATTGAAGATCTCTGCACGGTCTTTTCTATCAGGAACTGTTCTGTACCTCGTATAAGCGGAAGAAGTTAATTTAACTTCTTTTCCGTCGGAGAGTTTCACTTCCGCAAATGGAAATTCAGCATTATTAAAGATGTTATAAACATTACTCGGAGTCTGTGCAACCGAACCGAAACTTGCAAGAATTTTTTCTTCCGATTCCGATAAAGTATGTTTCCTTAAGCGCTGAATGTTGTCGATAAACATTTTATATTCGGATAATCTTTTATCGCTCTGCATGAAAGAATTAATTTTTTCCGGATTTATCTTTAAGATTTCGGGACTAAGGAACGCGGTTTTCTCGGAAAATTCCGTACCCAGATTAGAAGTTTCCTGAGTTAAAGATTGGTTTTTCGAAATTCTTAAATCTTCGTCGCTCAATCTTTCAGCATAATCGGAAACTCTATAGAACTCTTTCAGCACCGAGAAATAATTATGTAGAGCATTATATAAATTATCGGCGCTTTGACCTAGTTCTCCTTTGTATTTTACGATTTCCTCAATTTTACCGGCTACATCTTTTTTAGCCGAAGTCCATGCATTTATATCAGGGTAAAGATCGTTCAGATTCCATTTGTATTTTTCCTGAACATCTTTTCTTTCAAGATTTTGAGAATTTGAAGTCATTTGAATCATAAATATTAATATTACCGTTAAATTAATGAATTGATTGAATTTCATAAAAACCCCGTTTAAGTTTTTTAATAGTACTTCAAAGTTAAGTATATTTTTCTTTATCTCAATTCCAAAATTAATTTTGTCAATTTTTAAATTTAAACCTGGAAGCGATAAAAAACTAATAACGGTTTTAATCTAGTTATAAGAGTTATTTATTTAAAAATAATCAGCATGATACTATTCAATTAAAATAGGATGAATTGTTCTTTTTAACTCCGGACTGATATTTTTTTTGAAAGTAAATGCGTTTTTCGGGGTGATGTCTTATATTTTGATGTTAAATAATAATAAAAATAAAGAAATGTCATGGCTAAAGATTATGATCCGAGTATGCACTCGGCCGAACACATATTGAATCAGACCATGGTTAGAATGTTCGGCAAAGGGCGTTCTTTCAGCAATCATATTGAGAAAAAGAAATCGAAATGCGATTACCATTTTGACAGGAATTTAACCGGCAATGAAATTATAAGAATAGAAAATAAAGTAAACGAAGAAATTGCCAAAAACCACAAAGTGTCTGAAGAATTCATCCGCAGAGCAGAAGCAAATAAATATTTTAACCTGGAAAGACTGCCGGAAACGGCCGGGGAAGTAATACGGATAATAAAAATTGGGGATTATGATGCATGTCCCTGCAGCGGTGTTCACGTAAATTCGACGGATCAAATCGGAAAGTTTAATATAATTTCAACAAGCTATGAGGACGGGATTTTAAGAGTTCGTTTTAAACTTTTATAATTTAAGAAAACTGGGCTTCAGTACTTAACAAAGGGAATGTCAAAGTTATTTCGGTGCCTTTGTTTTTAATGCTTTGTATATGGAATTTGCCGTTAAGTAAATTCGTAAGCTTATAAGCAATAGTCAAGCCGAGTCCTGCGCCTTCATAACTTCGCGTATAACCCTCTTCCTCCTGAGCAAAAGGTTCAAGCATTCTGTTTATCTCTTTTTCATCGATACCGCTGCCCGAATCGGTAATAGTTATTTGAGCAGAATCATCAACTGTTTTCGAAGTCAGAATAATATTGCCGCTGGAAGTGTATTTTATAGAGTTTTCAACCAGCGAGTCTATAATTCTCTCGAATTTGACCCAGTCGGTTTCGATATTAAGCCACTCGTCGTTCAGAATTATTTTGAAGTTAAGGTTTTTCAGAGAGGCCTCTTCAAATCTTTTATTATATACCGATTTTAAAACCTGATTACAATTTAAATTAACCTTTTCGAGTTCAATTTCACCGGATTCAATTTGAAATACTTCAACAATATTATTAAACAAATTAAGAACTCTTTTCAGCACATCCTTTAACGAACCGGCCAGTTCGGAGAGAGTTCCGAAATCTTCCATTTCAACACTCTCATCGATAATTTCGGAATAACCGATAATCGCGTTAAACGGGGTTCTAATTTCATGCGACATATTTTCCAGGAACGCGTTTTTCAGTTTATTCAGATGATTTTCTTTCTTGTACATATCTTTTAAATAGCGCTGGTAAAGAAGCTCATCCGTAATATCCTGCATACTTACAATGTATAAGGTCTCTTTCTCTATTTTATCTTCTATCGAAGCAATTTTTACATTATAATGCTTCGATGCGCAGCAATCAAATTTGAATTCGGCTCCTGTTGAGTTGTAAGATTCGATTCGTTCTATCTGCGGCAAAATAACCTTAAGAAGTTTTTCGTCCAGTATATCTTTAATTTCATTTTTTAATGCTTTGTTCTTATCAAGACTGAAAACTTTAAAGAAATTTTCGTTTGCATTCTCTAATATGTACTTATCGTCTTTCACCTTAATGATTAAGAACAAATCCGAGATATTATTAATTATAGACTTAAGCCTGTTTTCAGATTTTTTTACTATCTGGTTCTTTTTAACATAATTGGTTATATCGTTAGCGGTGACAATAAACTTATTATATTCGCTGCCCTCTCTGTAAATAGGATTCAATTTTAACTCAAAATAACGCAGATCGCTGCCGCCATCATTTATAACAATAGTTTTCTGCCAAATATTGAAATTCGAAATCGACTCTTCCAGAAGATCAATATCGCTTTGATCAAGGAAGTAAGAAAGTACTTCGGGTAAAAAATTATTATAGATATTTTCGAGCTGCGTATGAAGAATCTTTTCAAATGAGTTTGTAGAATATGTTATCAAACCTTTCCCGTCTGTTATAATAACCGGAACATTGCCGTATTCAAGCGCATTGTGAAGATTATTAATTCTTTCTTCAAGCTGTTCCTTTTCGGCAAGCGAGTTGAAAATCAGTACGAAATATTCTCTTTCGGAGATATAAATTCTTTCAAGCTCAACGTTATATTCATTGTTCGGAAGGTTATGCTCGGGCGAAAAAGTTATATCGAATTGAAAATTATCGTAATTACTGCCGGTTAGTGCAAAAAGCAAATATCCAAGATTGGGCTCCGACTCAAGGTCAAAGAATTTCTGCCCCTCATTAATATTAAAAACCTTTTTAAATGTTTCGTTTGAGAAAACAATATTGCATGCAATGTCTACAATAATCAGCGGATTGCTGTATTTTGATTCATAGAAAGATTCGAATTCCGTAATAGAAAGGTAGTTTTTTCTTTCGAATGAATTGGTTGAATTATTCTGCATTCAATACTTTTATTTTCTGTATAATTATTGATTCGGCATCATCGTTAACTTCTTCCCTCTTAACGATTTTAACGCCGGTTAATTTATCAACAAACGTAAATAAAAAACTATTTAGAGAATTGAACTCTTCATTTATTCCGAACATAATATCTTTTAAAAGATCCTGAATTAAGAACTTGTCTTTTTGTGTTATTTCGTTGAATACATTGATATCAAAAATTCTCTGGAAGAGTACATTTAAAGCCGAGAAATTAATTAAAAACGGCTCCTCATCGTATTGAATCTTGTCTAATACCGATATAAGATCCAGGTAAGTATTACTATTCCAGTTTTTCCCTCTTCTTTCCTTTATTATCCTGTACTCAACACTAACGATATTTTGTAAGTTTACTAAATTTAATGTAGTCTGGAATTCAATATCCGAGACTAAGAATGTTAAAGATAGTTTTTCGTTAACGATATGTTTAAAATCCTTTAACCTCCAGTTAACCTGGTTTAAAAATTTTAATGCAGGCGAAATATTTACGGAATCATGCGAATTAATTTTCTTATTATAAGTCGCACCGATTAATCCGTTAAAAGAACCGGTTTTTACAGACCGGCTGAATTCACTGCCTGCGGATATATTGCTAATTTTATCTAACATATCTGCTTCCTCGATTAATAATCGAAAAAACAGACAAAAAATTGAGTTGGTTAGTCCAGTTTGACCATTTTGTTGTCGGAGGTATAATCTATCATTTCAGGGCTTTTTAGATGAGTAAGATCGTTAACTAAGACTCTGATTCGTTCAATAGACTGATTAATAATAACCAAATCCTCGTCGAATTGACTTTGTTTATCGGTTTTCAAGTCATCTTCAATATTCTTAATTGACACTAAAAGGCTACTTAAGGGATTATTTATTTTGTGACCGATGGTACAGGCCATTTCAACAATGGCTTTATCATGTTCAATACTGCGCAGTTCGTTCTGCAGATTATGAATTCTGATGCCAGATCTTATTCTGGCCAACAATTCCTGGTTTTGTACCGGTTTTACCAGAAAATCATCGGCGCCTATATCCAGCCCGGCAACTCGGTCTTTTAAAGATGCTCTCGCGGTGAGGATAATAAAATAAATATGTTTTAATTTTTCGTTTTTCTTAACAATATTGCAGAGCTCAAGTCCGTCCATAACCGGCATCGTCCAATCGGCAATGATTACTTCAGGGACCGTATCTTCTATAAAGTTCAGCGCTTCTCTGCCGTTAACTGCCGTAAAAACCTGATAATCGTTCTTAGTTAATAACTTATCCAGGATAAAAAGAGTATCCTTTTCATCTTCAACGACTAATATTTTATTTTTTTCCATTATTGAACTAGCTTATTTACTTTATCAATTAAAAAATTAAAATCTACAATAGGCTTGGTAATATAGTCTTGGGCATTACAAGTAATACATAAGTTTTCACCATTAAAATCCTGTGAATAAGCGGTAACTAAAAGAATCGGAATACCGGAATAGTTTTCCTCGTCTTTTATTTTCTTTGATAATTTTACACCATCCATTTTTTCACCGGAAAGATAAGTATTCTTAAGATTTATGTCCATGATAATCAATTGTATGATGTTTTCCGATAAAAAAGTAAAAATTTTATCTCCTTCTTCGGTTATTAAGGCATTATACCCTGCTTTTTTAAAAATAAATTTATAAAAATCTATCGTAAAAGGATCATCTTCTATAATAAGAATATTTTTCATTCATTAAAATCCGAGTATTTCACAATAATACTAATTCTTCTGTTTAAAAAACTGAAAGGATCAGAAGGATCTCTCAATTCTCTGTCGGCATATCCCCTTACTTCAAATATATGGGAAGCGGTTAAATCTCCGGAAATCAAAGCCCTTCTTGCCGAATTTGCCCTGTCGGCGCTTAATTCAAAATTAGTGTAACCTTTGCCATCATTTGAATAAGGTCTTGAATCGGTATGCCCTTCTATAATTACCTTATTCGGAATTTTTGCCAGTTCGTCGCCTATTTTTTTCAATAATAATTCCGCTTCACTGGTAAGTTTAGCCGTTCCGATCTCAAAAAATAAATCTTTTGAAGAATCAAGGATTTCTATCTTCAGTCCCTCTTTTACAATTTCTATTTTAATCTGCCCCATTATGTTTTTAAAGGTGGGGTCCTTGGCAAGTTCTCCCAGAATCTGCTGGCCCATTTCTTTTAACAATTCCATTTCCTTTATGTGTGCCTGGACCGCACTGACCTGATCATTTTTTATTATTGAGGGACTGCTGCCGTTAAACAATGATTTGCTTTTATCCGAAAACCCGATCGGATCTTTGAAATAACCGGCAACGGAAGCTTTTACCTCGGGTTTTTGGCCCATAACCCAAAGTACGATAAACAAAGCCATCATCGCAGTAACGAAATCGGCGTAAGCAACTTTCCATGCGCCGCCGTGTCCTCCGTGGCCTTTTTTAATTTTTTTTACGATTATCGGTGGTAATTCGCCGTCTGCCATTTAGCTCTTACCTCTCACATAATTTTCAAGCTCGGTAAAGGTCGGTCTTTCGTCCGTAAATATCGTTCTTCTGGCTATTTCGATTGCAATAATGGGGGGATTGCCTTTGGCATAAGAAACAATGCATGCTTTAATAGTTTCAAAAATTCTCAGCCTGTTTTCTACATTATGTTCAATGTTGGCGGCAAGAGGATTTACAAATCCGTACGCAAGCAAAACGCCGAGGAACGTACCGACCAGTGCGGCGGCAACGTGATGACCTACAACTTCGGCGCCTTTATCAATTGAAGCCATAGTTACAATAATGCCAAGTACAGCAGCAACAATTCCCAGTCCGGGCAGCGAATCTCCCACCCTTGACAACGCGGCAGGAACAGGCTTTAGTTCCATCTCAAAAGTTTCGATTTCGGCGTCGATAACATTTTCAAGTTCATGAGGCGGAATACCGCCCGAAAGCATCACTTTCATCGTATCGCAGAAAAAATTTCTGGTAAAATCATTTTGAATAAACCTTTTATTCTTTGAGAGAATATCGCTTTCTTTCGGGTTTTCAATGTGTTTTTCTATAGCCAGAAGTCCATCCCTCTGAGCTAGAAGGAATAGGTCGTTAAAAGATTTTAATAATACCAGGTAATCTTCTTTTGAGTAATGATCAGGACTGATGGTCTTGGGTATTTCCGCAAATATTTTTTTCAACATCGAAATAGGAGCAGAAATAAGAAGGCTGCCTATTGCTGAGCCTCCAATCACTATAAACTCGGATACCTGAATAAGTAAAACAAGGTTTCCTCCGGCTATAAGAAAACCGACTACAATTGCTACAACAACAACCGCTATACCTACAATTACAAACATATTAAAAATTGGTTAGTGAATAATTTTTGATTTCTTCTACAAGGGAAAATATTTGTTCGCACAATAATCTTACATAAGGCCAGTTAATTTCCATTTTGGTAATTTGTTCTTCAACCAGTCCGCTTACAAGACTAAGTTTTTGAAACCCGATTGTACCTCCTGCGCCTCTGAATTCGTGTACAATATTTTTTATAGTTAACCGGTCCTTTTTTTCAAGGGCAATGGCTAAAAATTCTTTTTTCTGGGGATAACTATCCAAGAACATGATCCGGAGTCTTTTTCGTATCTCGTCGGAATCCGACCGAGAAAACATTTTTTTCTTTTTCGACTTTGACAGAAAATCGGGTCCCAGCAGCTCATTAATATTTCTAATGATAATTTCTTTTTGAAGAGGCTTTGAAATTACTTTATCGGCACCGGCTTCGATAGCAGCCAGCACATTGCTTCTGTTTGTATTACCGCTGATTACAATTACCGGTATGTCCTTCAGGCCATCCAGCACCTTAATAACCTGCAGCATTTTAACGCCGTCAAGGTTGGGCATCATCAGATCCAGGAAAATTAGCGCGGGCTTAGATTCGGCCGCTTTCTGTATTCCTTCCAGGCCGTCCTGACAAGTAATAACCTCGAAATTATAATCGTTAAAAAAATTTTTTAATGAATTTCTTATAATATCAGAGTCATCAACAATGAGCAATGCAACTTTATCGTCATCCATTATTGCCATCGATTTTTCTAATTTGATTGATATTAAATTTGGCTACGTCTGCCGGTTTTTCTTTGCTGTTTAATGAAGCTTCAATAGTCACCTGTTTTACTTTTTCGTAAATCTCCCCGCGAAAAATTTCAACATTGCCGGGAGCGGTTATGCCTAATTTTATCTGGCCTTCGGAGATTGCCAATATTTTTACGGTAATCTCAGACCCGATTTTGATTTCTTCATCAATTTTTCTTGTAAGTATTAACATAATTAAAAGCACCTACTATTCTTTAAAAAGGTTAAAATTTACGGGATACTTATCGGTATCCAGTATTTTCTGATAACCCGTTTTTGTATTTTGATCTATATAAACAGGCGCCTTTAAATTAACTGTAATTTTTAAAACATCAGAATTTAAATTTACTATTCCGAAAGCTTCGTGATTTTTTTCTTCGGGATATGTATCGTCGATAATTCTAATACCGAAAAGCGGAAAAGCTATTTGCGGATCTTCAATCGAATTAAGCCAATAAAAGAATTGATCGTCGGCTTTTATGAGGAGATATTTTTTAAGTTGTTCGAATCCTAATATACCCGAGTTGAAATTTATTATTATGTCCTCATTAAATTCGACTTCGCCGAAATTATGTGTTTTTATTTTCATTTGACTTTACTTCTTAATAATTACTATGTCTACTCTTCTATTTATTGCTCTGCCGTCGGGAGTATCGTTGGTTGCTATTGGCCTGTATTCAGAATAACCAACGATTGAAACTTTTTCTGCAATCAGTCCCTCGGTATTTATTAAATAATATGCCGTATTAAGCGCTCTGGCCACCGAAAGATGCCAGTTAGAAGGAAATCTGACGGTATTAATAGGAACATTATCAGTATGTCCTTCTATCCTGATATCATTCGGAAGCTCCTTCAGTATAGTGGCAATTCTATCAAGAATCTGCAGTGAACCGGGATTAAGCACATCAGAACCCGAAGGAAAAAGAATATCGTCCAAAATATGAATTATGATTCCTCTTCTGTTTTCTTCAAGTCTTATCGATTTATCGTAATGATATTTATCGAATAATTTTTGAAGTTCAGATTTTAGATTTACTTCCTCGGGTGGAATAACATTGGAACATTGTTTCCGGGTGCAATATTTATCACTTTATTTCCGCTGCCGAAAACATTTCCCATTGCAGAGATCATTTTTTCATATTTCTTTGCATCAATGTTGGATATTGCATAAAGAATAATAAACAAACCGAGAAGAAGAGTTATCAAATCGGCATATGTTATTAAATACCGGTCTTTCTCGCCGTCTTCCTGAAAAGGAGATTCTTCATTTTCTATGAACCTAGCATTTTTAGTTGTTCTCTTTGGGGGAGAAGACTTAGGAGCCTGGCCTTTACGATTGAGGGAATCTCCCCGCTCTGTAGAGCCAGAATGCCTTCCAGCGAAATCTCCATCATATGTTTTTCTTCCAAATGACATTTTTTTAATTTATCACCGATTGGTAACCAAATTATATTAGCACTGAAAACTCCCCACAACGTTGCAATAAACGCCGTGGCAATATTTTTTATTAAAAAATTCGGGATCGCTTCCGGCATTAGCCAGAGTCATAATCAAACCCATTACAGTACCGATAATTCCCATTGTGGGTGCATAACCGCCCATCTTTGTAAATATAAAAATATTTGAAAAGTGACGTTCCTGCATTGCTCTCATTTCAAGTACGGCAATGTTTTGAAGCGATTCCTGATCGGTTCCGTCAATTACATGACGTATTAGTTTTCTGGGAAAAAGATACTCAAGTCTATCAAGCCTTTTTTCAACCGACAGTAACCCTTCCCTCCTCGATATTATCGAAAATTCTACCAAGTTGTTGATTAAACTTTTAACATTATATTTTTTAGGGAAATAAGCTAATTTAATCAGGTTTAAAATATTGCTGAACTTATCTAATCCGAAGCCTATAATTACGGCGGAGAATGTGCCGCCGAAAACAATAATTAAAGGTGGAATAAGAAATAAAGCGTCAAAAGATCCGCCTTCAATTAAAAATGCTCCGAAAATCGAAAGGATGCCTAATATTAAACCGTTTAATGATCCAAGTTTTCTAATCATAAATAATTTAATAGAGTATCGGTATTAATAGTAGATGCAAGCTTGTATGTTAATTGCAGCGTATTGTTCTGATTTTGTAAATCCGTAATTGCTTTGGCTAAATCAACGTTCTGAGTATTAGAAATTGACTGATTTAATTGAGTCTGCCTGTTCGTAAGCAAATCCTGTGAATCGGTAAGATGATTGATAATATTACCGGCGTTGGTAATATTGTCCAATAATCTGGAATTAAAATCAGAAACAGTTTTAACCTGTGCATCTGTCGGCTTAATACCGTTTTTTAAGTTATCCCTAATCTGAATCAGGGTATTGAAAATATCGTTCTGCTGATTAGCAGAAAAATTCAAAGACGATGCGGCGCTTTTTTCACTGATGCCGGCCGAATTAAACGAAAAATTTATTTTCCCGGTGCTGTCTTTAATTTGAAAAGACGAAGGCGATTGTCCGTCAATAGTTTGAATATTGCCGGTTGCAGGATCAAACACAACTGACTTTGCTGCAGGAGCCGATGAAAATATAGATGTACCGCCGCTGTCGGTAACATCGTAGGTCATATCATATGTATTAGCGGCTGTCTTGGTAAATGTTGTAGATAAAGTATATGCATTGCCCGACGAATCATATACGGGAGTAGTTTGAGAAGCCGCTGCTCCAACCGCCGAACCCGAATCCAAATTTCCGTTTAACGAAACAATTGTCCCGAACACCTCGGTTCCGGTCATATTAATCTTCTGTAGGGTTCCCTGCGAAACGCGGATGTTCTGAACTCCCGAAATATCGTTTGGCTGAACGGTAACGGAAGAGCCGTCGGATGCAAGATTGAACGGAGCGGAAGAAAAGTCTGTACCTCCGAACATATATTTACCGCTTGATTTTGAATTGGCAAGATTCACCAGCGTGTTTAACGCCTGATCAATTCTGTCCGAATACGAACTAAGGTTTGTATTATTCGCAACGTTGTTAATACTGGTTAAATCTGTGAGCACATTGGTAACTTCAGATTGCACATTCTGCATCGTATTTGTAGTATCTTGCAGAAAGCTCAGGCCGCTGTCAATGTTACTCGAATAAGTAGAAACTTGATTTAATTGATTGTTCCAGTTGAGTAAGTTAGCAGTGCCTATAGGCGAATCAGAAGGATTGTTTATTTTGGTGCCCGTAGCAATTTGAGTCTGCAGGTTGTTCACCTTATTTTTTACGGTGCTTAGGTTATTGAGATATTCATTACTCATTAATATATCTGATATTCTCATAGCTTATGCCATATTTAATAATGTTTGTAGCATTTCATCCGCCATAGAGACCATTTTAGCGGAAGCCTCATAAGACCGCTGGTATTTAATGACATTCATCATTTCTTCATCCACCGATACTCCTGAGACCGAATCTTTTTGTTGATTTAACTGCTGTAAAACCAGGCTGTATGAACTTGCAGAATCCGTTGCGGATTTGGTATCGTTACCGATATTAGTAATAAGGGAATTATATTTATCCTGAAGCGTATTACCGTTTGCATCTGGTGTATTTATAAGATTTGCAATATTTAATGCAATATCGCCGTTACCGGAAGTTCCGTCCTTGGACACAGCTATTTTCTGCGGATCGTTAAGTATCTGCTGATTAATCGATAAAACTCCGTTTGTATAACCCGAAAAAAAGTTTATACCAGTTTCGGGAGGATTATTAATCGAGTAACCGGCCGAAGTTTGAGCATTCACCGATGTCATCAGCTGGTTTACATAACCGTCCAGCCCGCTTTGATAAGCCGGAATTTTATTGTTATAAACGTCAAGCAGTGCGCTGGTAGAACCGCCCGTTATGTTGGCCGTTACGCTACCATCCTGGGAAGTAACCTGTAATTTACCTCCGGTACTGGCAAGTTTCAACTGGGTGTAAGAACTTCTGTCCGCTACAAAAACACCGCCGATAGATATAACTGCGGAATTGCCGTTATCGTAGGTTACATTAATATTTGCCAGATTGCTAAGGTCGGCAATAGCTTTATCTCTCTGATCTAAAAGATCATTGGGCTGCACACCTGTACTTTGTGCGGTAAAAATTTGTTTATTCAAGGATTGAATCTGCTTGATGTCAGTGTTGATAGAATCTACGCTCGACTTAATTTCGCCGTTTATATTTGTTTTTACCGTCTGAAGCCCTTGATTAATACTCTGAACTTTATCGCTTAAATTCTGCGCAGCCTGAATAACGTTGTTTCTTAACGAATTTGAGTTGGGAGTAACCGACAGTTGTTCCCATGAGCTAAAAAAAGCACTGGATAGATTTGATAATCCTATATCGGACGGTTCGCTGAATACTGACTGAACCTGATTCAGCAAATCGCTGCTTTTACTGTTGGTAGAATATTTTGAATTATTTGCTACTATCTGCTGGTCGGTCAATTGATCTCTTACTCTCTGAATTTGACTTATCTGAACCCCGGTGCCCCACATAAATTGGCCCAGCTGCTGCGAAGGCGTAGTAGCTAGTATAGCCCTTTGTCTTGAATAATCGGGATTCGATGAGTTGGCTATGTTATTTGACGTTACGTCAATCGCACTCTGGTATGTTGCCAGACTGCTTTGTGCAATATCGAATATTCTGCCTAAACCCATTTAAATTTTCCTATCCAAAATTTGATTTTTATTAAGACTGATTATTGAACTTATCGTATCCTGGACAAAGTTTCTCGCCTGCTCTATCAATATTTTATTTTGAGTATTTACTTTGGCAATTTTTAAAATCAATTTCTTCAATGAGCCCTGAATTTTCTCAATCGTTCCAACTTCAATTTTTTTCTTGGTTTTAACTTCACTAACAAAGTCCGAAAGTTTTTTTGAGGGCACTTCGATAGAATACTTTTTGGCCAATTCGCTTATTATTTCCATAACCTTTTTTTCATGCTGCTCAATATAAATCATAAGCGCGCCTTCTGTCTTAATAGTTTCTTCTAACCCGGTCATATCATTCTCAATTATTGCTCTTTGCTGAAGCATTATAGTGTTTAAAAATGCTTCGAGAAATTGATGCTGATCCTTAAGAGACCGAATTAAATCAATCATTTCCATCCTGTACTCCGTTAAAATGTTTTAAATATCCTTTAACCCTGGTAACATAGTTTTGTGTTTCTTCAAACGGAGGTATACCGTTATACTTGTCAACGTTCTCCGGTCCTGCATTGTAAGAAGCCAAAGCAAGATTCAAGTCTCCATTATATTTTCGAAGCAAACCTGCTAAATATTTAGTGCCGCCGAAGATATTTTGCTTGGGATCCCATATATTGCCGACGCCCATGTCGCTGGCGGTTGAGTCTATTAACTGCATTAAACCTTTGGCTTTAGCACCTGATAATGCCTTATTGTTTGCGGCCGATTCTGTCAAAATGACCGATTTAATTATATTTTTATTTACCCCGAATGTTTCTGCGGCTTTTTCAATTATATCATCATATTTATTCAAACGCTTCTGGGTAGTAGGACTTGGAGAAATTGAAGGAATACCGTTTGAGTTATTTTTTATATTAAGTTTACCGCTGGATGAAGGTTTCTCCGCAGCAGGCGGAACCACTGCATTTTTAATACTTGCTTTTTCGTTTACCGCCGGCATTTGCGCGGCAGGCGGAGTTGCACTTAAATCTTCACCTGTCATTTTTTTATAAATCATATCCGCAACACCGAGACTTTTATTTTTTGATATAAAGGAGCCTATTTCATTTTGAAATATGGTGTCGTAATAGTCTCCGCCGAAACTGTTGTCACCGAACATTCCCTGGGTTGACTGGGTCATACTTTTAATCATCATCGAGGTAAGCAGACTTTCGAATTGCTTAGCGGCATTAGCCAGCTTTGCTTTTTCGGCATCGCTGTACCTTGAAGACAATTCCGGCGTACCGGTTAAATGCTTAACCTGATCGGTTATTTTTAAAGGTAGAGTTCCCATTAAATTATCACCAATTCTCCTACTAATGCCCCGGCTTTCTGAAGAGCCTGGAAAATCGAAATTATATCCTGGGGCGAAACTTTCAATGAATTTAAAGCTGCAGCAACCTGCTGTACAGTTGAGGCACCTTGAATTGCGATTGTATTGGTAGAATCCTGATTGACGTACGGCACCAAATTATTAAATACCTGAGTAGTACCGGTTGAAAACGCGTTCGGCTGGGATATTATAGGATAAGATCTTATGGTAATATTCAAACTGCCGTGCGTTATAGTAGCCGGTAAAATTTTAACATTGCTTCCTGCAACAACGGTACCGGTCTTTTCGTCAAGTACAACTTTTGCCGCTTCATCCTTCTGAACATTTATTCCCTCAAGGTCGGCTAAAAATCCTATAAGATTTTTTTGTCTGTCCGAAGGCACTTTTACTGAGATTTCGCCTTCGTCTTTGGCTAACGCAATGCTGCCGCCGAATTTCTGGTTTATGGCATTTGCAACATTATTCGAAGTCGTAATATCCGGCTCTCGTAAATAGACATTAACCGAATTGCTGGAATCTGATGTAGTCTCAAGCGCCTGCTGTAAAACTCCGCCCATCGGGACTCTGCCGGCAAGAGCATGATTTTTTGATACCCTGTTTCCGGTAGATGTTCTAATATCATACCCGCCAACGGAAATCGGGCCTTGAGCATATCCGTATACTTTTCCTATCATGCTCGAAAGCGGGGTCATCAAAAGCGTTCCCCCGAGAAGACTTGAGGCATCACCCATCGAAGAAACCGTAACATCGAATTTTGCTCCGGGTTTTAAACCCGAATTAAGCGTGGTGGTTACCATAACTGCCGCAACATTTCTTGTTCTGAGATTATCCTGGTTAACGGTTATCCCGAACCTTTTCAGCATACTGGTGATAGACTGGATGGTAAAGGTGGAACGCTGACTGTCGCCGGTACCTGCCAGTCCTACTACCAGACCGTAGCCGATAATTTGCTGCGATCCTTCGCCGGTTATGTATGCGATATCCTTAATTCTTTGCCCGAAACTTAATGAGCTTATAAGAACTATAACTGATGCTAAAAGATAAATCTTCTTCATGATAGACCTAAAAAATCCAGTGTAAGAATTTAGTTAACCATCCCGGCGACTGTACGGTGTTAATCATTCCGTCGCCTTTAAATACAATCTGGGCCTCGGCAATATTATACGACATAATGGAATTATCAGGCAATATATCCGAAGCTCTTACTAATCCTTTAATATAAACTGTCTGCTCTTCTCCGTTTATCGAAATTTTTCTGCTTCCTTCGATAACCATGTTACCGTTGGGAAGCACCGAATCGACGGTTGCACTAATTTTCGTCTGCACCATGCCGGTGGTTTTTGTTGATCCGGATCCTTTAAAATTGTTGGTTGTTCCGAGACTTACATCGCCGGCTTTACCGGCCGCGGTACCCATATCAACTTTGCCCGTCAAACCAAGACCGCTGGATCTTCCCGCGGAAGTTTCCGCATCATTTGAGGCCTGTGACGACTCAACTACCAGAATGGTGATTGCATCCCCCACATGGTTTGCTTTCTGATCCGAAAAAAGAGAAGAAAACGAATTCTGCCTCATATCCTGCGCGAACGCAAGTCCGCCGAATAATAGGATACTGATTATTAATATTTTTTTCATCTGATCACTCTATTATTAAAACGTTATGAGAATCAATTACTTTGGCTTTAAAAAGTTTTTTATCTTTTGTTATGATCTGGATAATTTCCCCCGGCCTGCCTTCCTGCCTTGCAATTGCTTCGGTGGAAACAAATACGTTCCCGGATGTAACGCTTGCTTTTAAAAGATCCCCGACATTTATAACCGGTATTTGTTCAACAGCTTCCTGTATCAGAATATCTCCCTGTTTCAAATTCACTTTACTGCGCAGCGCATCGAGTCCTTTAAATGTTTCTACGGCATTCCCTCTGATCTGCGTGATATCTTTTTTTTCCAACTGGAAATCCCCCTGAACCAGATGTTCTCTGAATTTTATTGGTTTGACTGCAACCAATACATCCTGATATAATTTTAGTCTTATCGTAATAAACGACTTTGTTGTTCTTTTATCCTTAGTAATAATTTTTAGCGGGATATATGCCATATTCCCGTTTACATTAAAATCATTAGTCTTTATAATTTCGGCTTTCTCAATATTAGCCGGCATCTGTACTATTTCGTATTGAAAATCTTTGTAAGAAGTAAGATTCTTCTTCAGATATACATCCAATTGACTTTTAACCGGATTTTCGGCATGAATAAATACGGAGAACAGTATAAGTAAAACAGAAAACATTTTAATCAGCTTCTCTTTAAGTTGTTAGCCATTGTCATCATATCCTGAACAGTCTGAACCGTTTTGGAATTTATCTCGTATGCTCTTTGAGCTGTAATCATTGCGATCATTTCCTGAACAATATCAACGTTTGACGACTCAAGATATCCCTGCTGGATTTCACCGAATCCGTCGGAACCCGCCGTACCGATTATCGGAGTTCCGGAAGCATCGGTCTGAGAATAAAGGTTGTTGCCTAGCGCTTTCAAACCGCCGGGATTCATAAATCTTGCAAGTTCGATATTGCCCAGAACGTAATTGCTGCCGCCTACCTGCTGAACAGTAACGGTACCGTCGTTGCCTATTGTAACTCCTGTTGCGTTTGCATCCAGTGTCATATCCGGCTGAAGGACATATCCGCTCGATGTAACAATTTTACCGTCGGAGTTTACTTTAAAAGAACCGTCGCGCGTATAAGCATACGTACCGTCCGGTTTCATAACCTGGAAAAAGCCGTCGCCCTGGATGGCGCAGTCGAGCTGATTGTTTGTAGCAACAATATCGCCCTGTTGAAAGATTTTTTCGGTTGAGGTGGGCTGAACACCGTTACCAACTTGAATTTCATTTGTAACCTGGCCTACTACTCCGGGCGTAGAAGAATTAACGGGATCTACGTTCACGGTCTGATACATCAAATCCTGAAATTCGGCCCTGTTCTTCTTATACCCCGTGGTATTGATGTTTGCAATATTATTAGATATAACTTCAATGTTTATTTCCTGCGCGTACATACCGGATGCAGCTGTTCTTAATGCTCTTGTTGACATATCATTACTCCTTTATTAAACTTTTCCTACTTGATTGGCTTCATCAAGCGACTGATCCAAGAAATTAATCATCTTCTGGGCAGAGCCGTATTCCGTATTTAGCTGAATCATTTCTTCCAATTCTTTTACCGGATTTACATTTGATTCTTCCAGGTAACCCTGTTTTACCTGAAATTCACTATCCGACGCAGGCTGAAATCCGTATTGCCCTGTTGTAAAATCAGCACCGCTGCCGCGCGCCGCCCCGTCGGGCCCGTACGGCTTGGCAATTACCAGAGTATCCAGAACATTATCGCCGACTTTTATTTCACCGTCATGTGTTACCGTAATCTGCTGGTTTTTATCAGTACTGTAAGGCATTACATTGACCGGGCCGTTTTTCCCGAGCAATTTGTTGCCCTGTTTATCTTCGATAAATCCGTCGTCGGATATTTGAAAATTTCCGTTTCTCGTTAATTGATCGCCGTACTTGGTTTGTAAAACAAAAAAGCCTGATCCGGATATCGCCATATCTAGAGGGTTTGACGTTTGCACAAGAGTTCCCTGCGAATAATCGGTTACATGCTGAATAACCGGATTGCCTGCCTGATTAATAATTTCCGAGAAAGGTACCTCTCTTTTAAAACCCGTGGTATTTAAATTGGCAAGGTTATTGGCAACTATCTCGAGATTCTGCATCCTCTCGTTTAATCCTCGCGCAGCTACGTAAATACCTTTTATCATTATTAACTCCTTGTTTTTCGATCCATTGAATATTTTTTTATAATTCAATATTCTTACTTGAACGCCGGTGATTTTTTCCCGGCGTATTCTCCGGCCATCTTGTGCAGATTTATTCTTTCGGCAAGAAGCAGTTCACCCTGAGCAATCTTAAGTTCTTTTGCGGTCCTGGAAACTGATTCATTGGTCATCTTAGAGGAAGAATAATTCTGAATTAATTTAGATCTTATCTGTCTTAATTTGTTTTTGTCTTTTACTTTTACCGGTTTTTCTTCCCGGATTAAAGCTATGTTTTTCTTCAAACCGTTCACTTCATTCATGCTTTCCGGCTTAATCTTTTTCGAGGTAAAGCGCCTGAATAAGATTATTCCGAATACAAAAAGTGAGAATGCAAAAATGATCAAAGCTTTAATTGAGGCATCGCTCGAAACGGGGATAAGACTTTTAAGTTCGGTCCAGAAACCCGCTTCCGCTTTTTTCGTAGCCGCTGATTTTTTCGTTTCAACTTTAAGCATGGGTACACTTTTCTGTTCCGATACTTTCTTTCTTGCGGCATCAATTTGTTCTTGTACCATTTGACTGATATTGATGCTGTCAATCTGGCTTTGCTGTATTTCGACGGAATTAATTTGTTCGGCGTCCGCTTTTTTATCCTTCAATTCTTTTTTAGAAGTTTCGGCATGTACCGGAACGAAAAAGGCAAACATAAAAATAAGAATCAGCAGCTTCATTGGTTAATCTTCCTTTTAAGAGGTAATGATAGTTGGATGTTAGTCCCGTTTAATTTATCGGTATCAAAACTCAATTGTCCTTCGTGTTTGGAAACAATGTTTTTAATAATTCTGAAATTAACATCGTTCGAATGGCCCGACTTCTCTTTTGTCAGGCTTTCTATAAATTCCGTCGATACTATTTTCAGACTTATTGATTCATTCTGGTATTTTGTCTGAATTATTATTCCTCCGCCGCTGCTGTTTTTCGTTTTGACCAGAGAAAATATATATGATATAAGCTGATTGATATAATTCGGATGGCTCAGAAGCGAAGGAAGATTTTCTTCAAGATCGAGCACACATTCAAAATTATCGTTCTGCAGCGAAGTGATAATTACCTGATAATAATTCCTGATAATCTTATTTAAATTGCATGGCTGAATCTTAAGTTTTCCGTCGGTTATGCCCGCAAAATTTACAAGCCTGTTAATTATGTTTTTTACTTTTTTAACCTGAGAATTAATCGTATCGAGCAGCTCTTCGTCGGGCTCATTCCCTTCTCCTTTTAATAACTCTGTTGTACTGGTAATTACCTGAAGCGGGGATAATATGTCTTCAAGAATTCCCGATGTTAGCTCCCCGATCGCGCTCAGTTTGTAGTCGTTGGATAATTTGGATTGATAAACATGCAGTTCGTCATAAATATTTTTTAATTCTTTTTTCTGCACCAGGAATTCAATTTTATTGAGCACCAATGCAAAAGCCATTTGTATGAAGGGTATTTCAAGCGACTTATCGGAAAACGAAGGCCTGGCGACCAATACCGTTAACATGGCTTTGTTCTTTCCCTCTTCCGAAACAGGAATCATTAAATAAAATGATTTTGAACCGTTGATATCGTATACAAGCGGATCAAAAATAACCTTGGGTTCTTTTAATTTGAATATTTCGTTCAGTGTGCCGTCGGCAATGGTTTTATTTACAAAATATTTTGTCCTTTCGGCTCCTTCGCGTGAAACGGGTATGTTCCTAAGTTTGCCGGCTTCGAATAAAAAAATATTGGCTTCTTTAAATGTTAAAAAAGATTTAAGAAATACGTCAAAATGAGTTAAGACTTGCTGGAAATCTTTTAAATTTTTTGTCTGTTTGTCAAAAGCCAGTAATTGTTTTAGGATATTCTCATACTGGTCGGAGTTAGGTTCCCGGCTGTTTCTGTAAGCTGTATGTTTTTCACCGCCGATCATGGCTCCCGACTTAGTTAAATAAGGCAGTGATTTATGAAAAGATTCGAATGCGACGGTATTGCTTTTAATAATTCTCATTCAAGGTACCTTGCAAAATCTACCTGATGAGCGAACAACTCTTCGTAAGCTTTGATAAATAAATCCACCTCCGATATATCTCTGAATCTTAAAGCGTGAATAGCGGCCTCATCGAGCGTAATATCTTTATCCCAATAGCAATTACCTATTTCAAGTTTCTGCGTCATATAGTCCGCAAGATGAACCAGCGAGGCTAATACCTTGTTGTTTGCGGCATCGGACGGAGTATGATGATTAAGAATAGCATTGCACAACTCTGAGGGGAAATTCCATTTATCTACGAGAAAATGCCCGATCTGATCGTGATTAACTCCCAATTCATTCAATTCGGCATCTCTGAAAGGAACATTTTCGTGCATTACCTGCTGAAAGATTTTAATATAGTCGGAGTGAAAATATCTATGCATAATGGTTATGCCCATGTCGTGTAGGAATCCTGCAATAAAAGCTTCGCCGCTGTTGGGGAAGTCAAGATCTTCGGCCAGGCGTTTTGCCGCGGTTCCGGTAATATAGGAATGCACCCAAAATTCTTTTTGATCCAGGTAGGTATCTGTTTTATTAATAAAGGATTCCACAAGTGAAAGTACGGTTACTATATTTTTAAGTTCGCGAAAGCCCAGAACCAAAATAGCAAAATCTATAGTTGAAATATGTCTTTGAAGGCCGTACATCGGTGAGTTCGCAACTGTCAATATCTTTGTGACCAAACCCTGATCTTTAGAAACAACTTTACTGAGTGTGGAAGTTGAAGTTGATTCGTCATTTAAAAGTTTAAATGCTTCTCCCAATGTCTCATGCATCGGAGGAAGATTGCTGATGTTAATTAACACCTTCTCGGTTTTTTCTCTTTTACTAAGCACCATAGAGAGTAATGGTTCCATTTTTTATTAAAATATTGTTACTGAATGCATTTGATTTTTAAAAAGCTCTGCCTTACTTTCAATAAAATCATTCATATCAGCGCTGTCCTTTAATCCTAAAATCGGAATTATCTCCTCTTCAAGTTTCAGTTCGCTGTCCCAGAATGAATTTCCGTTAGTGAAAATATTTGTCATATAATCCGAAAGATGAATGATTGACGAAAGGACCTTCGTTTTATCTGACGCCGCAGGATTATGATGATATAAAATAGCATCGCACATCGGTTCAGGAAAATTCCATTTTCCCATCAGGAACTGTCCGATCTCTTCGTGAGAAAGACCGAGTATTTCTTTTTCTGCATCCCTGAAATTAAAACCTTTTTCCTGCACCATATCCAGAATAGCAATAAAATTTGAATGGAAATAACGGTGGATGACGGTTATACCCATATCGTGAAGAAACCCCGCTATAAAAGCCTCACCGCTGTTTTGGAAATCAAAATCTTCAGCAATTTTCTTGGCGGCGGTTCCGCTGAAATACGAGTGCAGCCAAAAATCTTTCTGGTTAAGGTATTTATCGGTTTTGTTAATAAATGCTTCTACAAGCGAAAGCACCGTAACAATATTTTTAAGTTCTTTAAATCCCAGAACTATTATTGCAAACTCGATTGTAGTTACTCTCCTCTGCAGGCCGTACATCGGGGAATTGGCTATGGTAAGAATTTTAGTTACCAAACCCTGATCTTTGGAAACCACTTTGCTTACGGTAGTAATGGGAGTGCTTTCGTCATTGAGAAGCTCAAGAGTTTCCTTTAATAATTTCGGAATCGGAGGCAAATTACAAATGTTCAGAAGGATCAATTCCGTTTTATCTCTTTTGGACTGTTGTGTTGTTGCTAAATTAATCATGGCTTTCTATAATTAAATAATCACTGTTTCAAGTTGTTTTTTAAATAATTCCGAATGCGCCTCAATATATTCCTCAAGTTTGGCACGAGTATTAAAACCTAGTATACTTATAATATTTTCGTCCAGTTCAAAACCTTCGTCCCATTGAAAATTTCCGACGCCTAATTTTTGAGTCATGTAATCGGCTAAATGTACAATGGAAGAAAGTTTCTTGTTGTTTTCCGACTTAGAGGGCTGATGATGATTGCCTATGGAATCAATTAAAGATTCGGGAAGGTTCCAGCGGTTAGCCAAAAACTGTCCGACTTCCTGGTGAGTAAATCCCATAACCTGATCTTCCGCTTTAAGATAGGATATCTGCAGATTGCCGACGGTTTCGCAAATAGCGTTAAATTCGTCGCTCAAATATCTCTGGATAACTGCAATTCCCAGGTCGTGCAGTAATCCGGCCGTAAAAACTTCGCCCGGTTTGGGGTATCCGATTTCATCTGCAATTCTTTTGGACGCGCCGGCGGTTATTAACGTATGATTCCAATATGCTTCGCTGTTCCAGTTAGGTCCGCCGTTTTTCTTAAATGCTTCTATCATCGAAAGGGCCATTACAATATTCTTGATATGATCGAAGCCCAGAATAACTATTGCGAATTCAATTGTGGAAACTTTCCTCGGCAAGCCGTAAAAAGGAGAATTTGCAACGGTGAGTATTTTCGCAACCAAACCCTGATCCCTGCTGATTATCCTGCCCAAATCATTAGCGCTTGTCATAGGGTCGGCCAGCAATTTCGAAACTTCAAAAATTACTACCGGTATTGACGGTAAGTTCCGGATGTGCGACAATAGTTTAGTATATGTCTTTTTTTCCGGTATGTTTTCTGTAATATTACTATTCATTTATAAAAGAGAGTTTTAATTTTAACATATCCATTATTCTAGAATGCACCTGCGAAACCCTCGAAACCGTAATGTTGAGTACTTTTGCGATCTCTTTGTAGTTTAAGTTCTCGTAATAGTATAAAGTAATAATTAACCTGTCCCGTTCGTCCAGTTCTTTTATTGCGTTGATAAGAAAATCCTTTGCCTCGTTTTTCTCGGCTGTTTCATCCGGTATCTCGTTATCGTCAGGTAGAACTTCATACAGCATATATCCGTCTTCATCGTCTACCGAATGATTCAGAGAAACATTTGAATACATAACTCTTTCCTGCTTATCCGCCGTAACAGGTCTTGGTTTTATTTGAAGCTTTCGCAATTCGTCTATAATTTTTCCTCTGATTCTCTGAATCGCATAAGTTTCAAACTTTGTACCGTAAGTCGGATCGAAGCGGTCTATCGCCTCGCTCAATCCCTCAACTCCGAACTGGAAATAATCGCGGTCGTCCAGTATTTCAAGGTTGATGAATTTTGAATTGTGAATTACGTAATGAACTAATTTTATGTAGTTCATAATTATTTGCTTCTTCAAGATTTCAGAATGCGAAGACTTAAATTCTGTCCAAAGGCTTGATGTGTTCATTAAAATTACTTCCTACTAAAGTTTTGTGTTAATTCTTTGTTCTTCTCGGCGGATGTTTTATTTATCGCTCTTATGAAGACCAATGCTATTAAGCTCAACATAACCGAAACCGCAATAAAAATGAGAAAAGATCTTAAAAGTACATCCTGAACAGGTAAACCGACGCGACTGAAAAAGATAATCGAGAGGGAGAAAACGAGTAAACCAAAATTTAGTATTATCTTATTCATAATCTCTTTTGTTTTTTAATAGAATTCCCAAATATTATACCAAGGGGAAAGGATTTGAGAGACTATCGATTAGCCGTAAATTATAAGATTTTATATGGTTATCTTATCTAAGGGATGAATTTGGATGGTGAATATTAGCCAGTTGAATGATTTCGTGTAATTCTTTGGAGACCTTTAATATCTGGGCGGATATTTTTGAATGCGGGTTTTTTTTAAGGTACAATTCCTGCGATACTACCGCCTTACCGACGCCAGCATCGTAATCTATTGTGCCAAGTAGTTCTACTTTTTCTTTTAAGAAATGGCTTGAAGCTGCCGAAAGGTTGTTATAAGTGGATTCACCGTCCGCAAGTTCAACACATTTGTTTACGAGGATTAATTTTTTACCTTCATATTTACTAAAATTCAGTAATTTTATAATAACATAAGCATCCATTACCGCCGTTGGCTCCGGCGCAGTGGTAAGAACGCAGCTGTCTGAATTCAGCAATATGGAAATTATCTCTTCGTTCGCTCCGGCCCCGGTATCCAGTATAATGTAATCATATTCCTTTTCCAGCGAATAAATATGATTAAAAAAGCCGCCTATTTGTTCGGAACGGGATTTCGGATAATCGGTTTTACCGGAATCGCCGAAAATAAAATGTAAATTCGGTTCGTATTCGTAAATAAGATCAGCCAGAATTGATTTACCGACAAAATAATCGTATACGGTTTTTTTAGCCACTACATTGACCATTATATTGGCATTGGAAAGATTTGAATCCAAGTCGATAAATAAAATTTTCTTTCCCTGCTTGGAAAGAGAGTAGGCAATATTCAGAGAAGCGAAAGTTTTTCCAGTTCCTCCTTTTCCTGACGTAAAGGCTATAACTTTCGGGTTTCTTTTTTTCCCCTGTGCGGTTTTAAGCCTTCTTAATTCCAAAAGTCTTTCTGCTTGTCCCAGCATTAGTTCATTTTCCCCGTAAAAATCATATTAGCGGTAAATTCGGGATCTGCGGCTATTATGTCGTCCGGTATAACCTGACCGTTAGTAAAGAATGAAATGGGAACGTCGAAACTTGTAACAAAATTCAATATGTTGCCGTAAGCTACCGCTTCGTCTATTTTTGTAAATAGTACTGAGTTGTAGTTAAATATTTTAAATTTTTCCGCAACGTCGAATAAATTTTTAGAAGTGCTGGTTGTGCTTAAAACCAGATAAACCTCGTCCACATCTACGGAAGATAAAAATTCTTTTGCTTTCAACAGATGGCTGGTATTCTTCTGACTTCTCCCTGCCGTATCTATAAAAATAATGTCTTTGTTTTTGAAGGATTCCATTATCTTAGGTATATCCGACGGCTCATATGCCACAAGCATATCAATATTGCTTATTTCGGAGAAAATTCTCAATTGATCCAATGCACCAAGCCGGTAAGTGTCTACGGAAACCAGACCGACATCCAAATTGTGAAGTATCTTCGAGATTACGGCTAATTTTGCAATACATGTTGTTTTGCCTACTCCGGTAGGCCCTACTAATGAAACGACTTTCGGCTTATTGCTTTTATGAACTTCGAAGTGGTATGTGGGTATCATAGATGCAAGGCTTGAAAGAACGTAACTGTCTATATTTTCGGGAGTCAGGAGATTTTTATATTTTTTCAGCTGACTTAAGACCGCAGAAACTATGTTCTTTTTTACTTCCCGCATTAACAAAGTATCAACTATCTCTTTTAATTCGTTCTCTATCGATTCCGTTTTAGGTGCGGCTGTTTTTTTACCGGCGGGCTGAATATGTTTCTTTTTTACAGGTATTTCGGCAGTTTTTTCGGAAGCACCTTGATAAACCTTCTTTGATAATTTATTCAGTTCTTCCTGAAAGTTTTCGCCGGTATTTTGTTTAAAAGGTTTCGAAGTTTTTTTAGCCTCAGGCAGATTAACTCCGGATTCTATACCGGCAGTGATTTCAAAATTTTTTGAAGCGCGTAAATCAGGATCGCCGGGAATTACTCTGGTACTAAGTATTATTGCCTCGCTTCCTAATTCATCTTTCATTTGTTGTGTTGCTTCTTTTAAAGTAGCCGCAACAAACTTTTTAATTTGCATTTTCTACCTCTAATCTGTCTAAAAACTCTACTTCAATGTTTGACGGAAGTTCCGAATAAGATAAAATAGCCACATCAGGGAAACTTGAATTTATCAGCCTGTAAAAATAAGGCCGAATGGTTGCAGATGTAATGATAACCGGGGAATAACCCAGTATTCTAAACTTTTCTACGTAATTTTCAATTACGGAATTTAATTCTCTTAACAATTCCGGACTTAAACCCAGTGTCTGAACCGCTTCTTTCTGATTCTGCAGCGATTTGGTAATAAAAGTCTCGATCTCTTCACCCAGCGCAACAGCATGAATAATACCGTTCTGGTCGCGGAAAATGTTTGCGATTGTATCGCCTAAAGAATGCCGAACGTATTCCGTCAGGACATCCACATTCTTCGTTACCTTGGAATAGTCTATTAAAGCTTCTAAAATCTGAACAAGATCCTTAATCGGAATTAATTCCTTCAACAGATTCTGAAGAACTTTTTGAATAATACCGAGAGACAAAGCGTCGCCATTAATGTCTTCAATTACCGCCGGATATTCCTTCTTCAGATTTTCAAGCAGCTGTTTTACTGCCTGACGCGTCAGTATTTTGTCGAAGTTCCTCTTCAGCGTTTCCTGTAAATGCGTTGATAGAACGGAAATACTATCGACAACCGTAAACTCCAGTAATTCCGCTTTATCTTTTTCTTCCCTTGTAATCCAGTAACTCATAAGGTTAAAAGCAGGATCTTTTGTAGGAATTCCGTTAAGCTGTTCTGAAATATTTCCCGGGTTCATTGCAAGATATCTGTCGGCATAAATTTCATAAGATGTTACTACGTTACCTTTTATCTTAATTAAATATTGATTAGGGTCGAGCTGTAAATTATCTCTTACCCTAATAGGCGGTATTAGAACGCCGTATTCAAGCGCAATATATTTTCTGGTAGAAGAAATCTTCTGGAACAAGTTGCCGCCTTGTTTTTCATCAACCAGACTAATTAAACCGTAGCCTATCTCAATTTCAACAGGATCTACCTGTAAATATTGTTCAACCTTTTCTTCTGCCGGAGCCGGTTCAACTTCCTGCGACTCAACCGAAGTCTGAACTTTATGTTTCTTTTTATTTATAAGAAAAGCAGCTGTTCCCAGTCCCACGGACAACAGAATAAAAGGAATAGTCGGCATTCCCGGAACAACTGCGAATAATAACATTGCCCCGGAAACAGTTCCGAGAACACGCGGGTTCGAAAATAACTGCAATTTCATTTGTATGTCAAGTGCAGTTCCCGAAGCACTTCTTGTAACCACCAGGCCGGCTGCCGTTGCAATTAACAATGCAGGGATCTGAGAAACCAGGCCGTCGCCGATTGTCAGTATTGTATAATTATGAAGAGCATCTGTAAACGACATACCTTTACCGGCAACACCTATAATAAATCCGCCGAGAATATTGATAGCATTAATTAAAAGACCCGCAATAGCATCGCCCTTTACGAACTTGCTGGCGCCGTCCATTGCTCCGTAAAACTCGGCTTCCCTGCTGATAGCTTCTCTTCTTGCTCTGGCATCGGATTCATTTATTAAACCGGTATTTAAATCGGCATCTATAGCCATTTGTTTACCGGGCATTGCATCAAGTGTAAAACGCGCGGCTACTTCCGAAATTCTACCGGATCCTTTTACAATTACAATAAACTGAATTACAACCAGAATTATAAATATAATAAATCCTACGACATAATTACCTCCGACTACGAAGGAACCGAATGTTTCAATTACTTTACCGGCATATCCGTCAAGTAAAATTAATCTTGTTGAACTGATATTAAGCGAAAGTCTGAATATAGTAAGCACCAGGAGTAACCCGGGAAATACAGATATATCGAGCGGTGATTGAATATAGAGGGATACAATTAAAATCAAAACGGCAAGAGTTATGTTAATAGCAAGGAAAAAGTCGAGCAACATTGCAGGAAGCGGAATTAACATTAATCCCAGTATAAAAATCAGGCCGAACCCCAGCAAAATATCAGTATTTTTTCCGATTCCCTTCATTTTATATTATCGACCTTCTTTTTTTATTGTCCTTTAACTGAAAAACATATGCCAGAATCTGTGCAACTGCTTTGAATAAAGAAGCGGGTATAAAATCACCTATATCGCATACTTTATACAATGTTCTGGCCAACTGTCTGTCTTCGTGAAGCGGAATTCCGTTTTCCACTGCTACTGCTTTTATTCTCTGGGCTAAACCGTCTACTCCTTTTGCAATTACTTTTGGTGCAGAATCTTTTGAAATATCGTATTTTAAGGCAATCGCATAATGAGTAGGGTTTGTAATTACCACGTCTGCCTGCGGAACCGCCTGCATCATTCTGCGTTTTGCAGCCTGGAACTGCAATTTTTTTATCCTTGATTTAATCTGCGGGTCGCCTTCGCTTTGTCTGTTCTCTTCCTTAATTTCCTGTTTTGTCATCATCATATCTTTTTTAAATTTCTTTTTCTGAAAGATAAAATCCGCCGCTGCGATAACGGCATAAACAAGAGCAACTCTCCAGAGAAGTTTAAATGATGATTCAATCATGAACTGAACAATTTCCGAAATAGAATACTCCACCAGGTTTGTCGATTTTACGACCAAGTCCGAAAGAATTGAATATGTAAACCCGCCGATAACGGCAAGTTTAATTAACGACTTAAGTATCTCAATAATCGATTTACTTGAAATGAAAATATTTTTTATTCCCTTTAAAGGGTTGAATTTAGACATTTCCGGTTTCAAAGCTTTTAAACTTACCTTAAATCCTACCTGGGCGATGCCGGAAACAAGAGCTATAACAAATAATGCCCCCAAAATAGGAGCCAGGGTAAGTAAAAAGAAAAACACGCCTTCTTTAGCAAAGTTCTGCAAAAAGTCCTGATTTATCGTAACAACGCTTAATGATTTGAAAATATTAGAAGAATAAGTGGATATCTGACTGCTTAGGAAATTTTGGGTAAGATAAAGCATAAGCAATCCGGTAGTAAAAATCGCAAGTGAGTTTATTTCCACACTTTTTGCGACCTGGCCTTTTTCCCGACTCTCGGATAATTTCTTCCCGGTCGGTTGTTCGGATTTTTCTTGTCCGTCCGCGTCTGCCATACTACTGTCCCATCGCTTTAATTATTGATGCCAGATTGCTTTCGTATCCATGAAGAAGACTTTTAATAACGTATATATAAATAGGTGTCAGTGCAAAAAGAAGAAAGATTCCCAAACCCATTATTAAAGGCTGAGTAACAAAAAATACCTGCATTTGAGGCACTACCCTGGTCAGAATTCCTTCCGCAAGATAGACGAGAAAAAAAGAAACTAAAATAGGAGAGGCTATCTTTACCGCAATTACAAATACAGCTGCCGCATATGTTATAATTAAATTATAAACAGGCTGTGTAACGGTAAATTTTCCGATGTGAATTACCGAAAAAGAATATACCAGTCCGCTTATAATATAGTAATGACCGTTTATGAGAAATAATAAGAGTAAGCCCGCAAAATAATATATTTCACCGATGAGATTTGTACTTGAACCGTCGATCGGATTTAACGATTCGGCCATTGACAGTTCCATACTGAAACTCATAAGAGAACCTGCGAATTGTATTCCGTAAAAGACGAAATTCAGCATAAAGCCCAGTATAACTCCGGTTATAATTTCTTTTATTACATTAACAAAAAGCCATCCGAGGCTCAGTTCCACTACTATATGTGTTTTATCTATTGTAAGGAAACAGATATAAGCCATTATCAGCGACAGAAAAGCTTTGGTCAGGTTCGGAATAGCCTGATGCCCGAATATCGGAGAAGCTATAAAGGCTGCAAATATCCGCATAAAGATTAATAGCACCAGAATAAATTCTGTAATGGGAATACTCATCACTTTATCACTGTATTAAACATTGTAAATATTTTAATCGTAAAGGTGATCACTTTATCCATCATCCAGGGAAGAAGGAAAAGTATGGTAATTGCTGTCGCCAAAATTTTCGGAACAAAAGTAAGCGTCATTTCCTGAATCGATGTGGCTGCCTGGAATATGGAAATGATAATACCCACAAAAAGAGACACGCCGAGTATCGGCAGAAGTATTATAAAAGTTAAGTAGAATACTTCCTTTAATATTTCAATAATTAATTCTTCAGTCATCTATGAAAAACTCCTAACTAATGATCCGACAATAAGATGCCATCCATCAACAAGAATGAACAGCAGTATTTTAAAAGGCAGTGAAATTAAAGTAGGCGGCAGCATCATCATACCCATCGACATCAGGATGCTTGCAATAATCATATCGATCATGAGGAACGGGACGAAGAGAAAAAAACCGATAATAAAGCCGGCTCTCAGTTCGCTTAAAACAAATGCGGGTATTAAAACATATGTAGGAAGATCTACCCTGTCTTTAGGTCTGTTCAGATTTGCAAGACCGATAAATAATTCAAGATCTTCGTTGCGTACGTTTCTAAACATAAATTCCCGAACAGGTTCAATGCCTTTATCGTAAGCTTCCTGAGCCGATATTTTACCGTCCATCAGAGGCTTGATTGCCTGATCGTTTACCTTACTCCAGGTTGGAGCCATTATAAAAAAGGTCATAAATAAAGCTACGCCCGCCAGTAACTGGCTCGGCGGCATCTGGGGAGTTCCCATCGCCGTCTTTAAGAAATGGAAAACAATAATAATTCTTAGGTAAGAAGTCGTCATTATCATAATAGACGGAGCCAGAGACAGCACCGTCATAAGAAACAATATCTGCAGGGTGACGGAAATATCGTTCGGATTATTTGAAGTTCCTACATTGATTCCGATTTTAGGAAAGGCAATAGAAGTAGATTGCTGCGCTAAGGAAGTATCGGCGAAACATAACAAAAAAAATAAAACAAAGATAAAGAGGGCCTTTTTCATTTCATTCCAATATTTTTCTTAAGCAGGTCTAGAAAGTTATTTTTATCGGTATCGAAAGAAGGTTTCGGCGTAACATCGACAGTTTTATCCATTTCTTTAAGCAGAGTAATTGACTGATCGCTCACCCCGAGCACAAGCAGTCTGTCGTCTATCCTTACAACCGAAATAAATTTTTTAGGCATAATCATTTGTGTGCTGATTAAATCAATCGAAACGGCGTTCGATTTTTTTCCTTTGACAGAGATACCGTATCTTTTTACAAATACCATAACCCCGTAAAGCAGGCCGACAATTACCAATAGAGGCAATAGAGCTTTTACAATATCAAAAAACGACATTAAAACATTCCTTTAATTCTGTTGCTCGGCTCGTTCAGGTTAGTGATACGGATTCCAAAATGCTTGTCAATTACTACAACTTCCCCTTCGGCTATTTTTTTATTATTAACATAAATATCAACCGGCTCGCTGGCCAGTTTATCAAGTTCGATAACGTAGCCCCTTTCAAGCTCTAAAATTTCTTTTATCGGCATTTGTGTTCTTCCAAGTTCAATGAACACATTCAGCTGAAGATCTTTTAGAAAATTCAGCTTATCGGTTCCGCCGCCGGAATAATTTTTAGATTCATCGAATTCGTCAAATTCAGCCAAGCCTCCAATCACTTTACCGTCATGCAAAGAACTTTCCGGGTTGGAAAAAATTTCCTCTTCCACATTGTTTTCAATATTCTGGTTGGTATTTTCTTGTTCTGTTGAATTTTCCATATTTCTTTACCTATTCTGTTTTATTGTTCAAATCTACTTTGCGGGTAATTTTAATAGCTTTATGCTTATTTACCACTCCGGTCCGGCCGTAAAACAAGACTTTATCCCCGACCTTTATCGGATGTTCGTCGCTTATTTTTGTATCCAGCTTTATAATATCTCCCTTTTCCAGATCGAATAAATTCTGGACGGATATTTTTGCTTTACCGAATTCGGCAACCATGGGCAAATAAGTTTTATAAAGATGATTTTTAATTATCTCGCCGGAAGTAGTGCCCGTATACTTTGTAGGCCTGATAGTAGATAATTTTTGAGAATTAAGTTTTGAAAGAATTACGTCAAAAGCGAAAGTGGCGAAACAAAGATTCATCATATAAGTTTGATCGCTAATCATAATCTCGAAGGAGATTAAAAGAACGGATTCGCTCTGTGATGTAATCTGAGCAAAATCGATATCCGATTCAAATCTTTCCATTCTGAATTCAAGATTATCAATTATCTGCCAGGCTTTTCTTAAATCCAGCATTACCCTTTCGGCAACAATGCTCAATACTCTTTGTTCGATGGGAGTAATAATATTTGCCTGTTTTTCGCCTACACCGCTGCCGCCGAGCAGCCTGTCGACAAGTGTTAAGGCCAGATCAGGATTAAATTCAAGTATCCCCTTTATGTCTGTATTTTTTATGTCGAAAGTATATAAACAAGCCGGATTTGAAACGGATAAAATGTATTCCGAATAATAGATTTGATCTATGGATGTAACGTTTATATTTACAATCGTCTGAAGTTTGGATACCAGAAAAGAACTGAAACCCTCGGCAAAGTTTTCGTTAATATTGCTGATAGTTCTGAGCTGATTCTTAGAAATTCTGTTAGGCAGTCTGAAATCAAATAAAACTGCCTCTTTTTCGGAACTCTGTGAAGGCGTCTGTTCGTTGCCGCTTTTTACGTTGTTAAGCAGCAGATCTATTTCTTGTTGTGAAAGTACTTCTGCCATAGTTTATTGTATTATATATTTACTAAAATAGACTGTATTTATTCCGACGCTCGGGATCAGTTTAGTTAACCGATCAGCAATTTGTACCTTTAAAGAATCCCTGTAGGAAGTATTGTTAAGCTGCTCCACATTCTTGCTTGATAAAGTCGATATAATAACATCCTTCACTAGCGCTTCCCTGGTTTTTAATTCTTCCATCATTTTATCGGTTCTTATATCGATACCGAGGGAAGTAAGTAAAAGTCTCTTACCGTCCGTTCCCGAAGGATTCACAATTACGTCGTCAACCGGAAAGATGAATTTACCCAGCTCAACTTTTGGCTTTTTATGTAAAGTATCAGCTTGTCCTACCAGTGTGCTATCTCTGCCTCCGACAGCTGCTTTGCTTTCAAATTTTTTCATGAGAATATTAGCGGTAATAAAATAAACAGCTACGAGCTGAACCATAAAAACAGGAATACCGAAAATAAAAATCTTCTTATTGATTCCGGATTTCGCAGGCTTTGTTTGCTTTTCCTCGTTTTTTGTACTGTCTATTTGTTCGTCTGGCAAAGGCATAATAATCACTTTTTTTTTATTATTTTGCTCAATTGATATGCCAATTGATTTTCTACCGGATATATGAGTGAATAAATAAAAAAGGGTTAAAAGGATGGTTATTATTGGACACATGGTTGAAATCAGGAAAACAAAAAGGGCCGTTAAATTATTATTTAACAGCCCTTAAATGAAGGAATTTTAAGCAATTTATCTAACCAGGTTTGTGATCTCCTGAAGTAAACTGTCGGCCGTAGTTATAACTCTTGCGTTTGCCTGGAAACCTCTTTGAGACACGATCATCTTTGTGAATTCGTTTGACAAATCGACGTTTGATTGTTCAAGAGCTCCGGACTGAATTGTGGTATTGGAAGTAGAGCCGGGTACGTCAATTCTGGGATCGCCAGAGTTCGCTGCTACGTTATACATGTTGTCGCCTACACTTACTAGTCCGTTCAGGTTATTAAATGTTGCAACCATTATTTGAGCTAGATCTCTGGATTGACCGTTTGAAAAGATGCCTTCAACTTTTCCGTACTGGTCGATATTTATATTCGATAAAGAAGCTGCGGCCGAACCGTCCTGCGATAACGCGGAAACGTTTGAATCGGATGATGTTTGCGTAATACCCGATGTTCCGGAACCTAAATCCAATTTGATTGTCTGTGTATCGGCACCGCCCGACGGAGCATATGATAAAATTATCGGATTCGGATCGGTAGATTGAATAAGACCGTTAGCATCAAAATTAACGTAACCTGTATTGTTAGATAAAGTTCCGTCTGTTGAGGGTATGGAAGCGTTGAATTTCCATTGTCCCTGATCGGTTTTAGTATATTTCAAAGTTAACGTATGCGGATTACCCAAAGAATCATAAACGGTAACCGAACCGTTAACAATGGTAGGTGTTCTGTTATCGTCAACTATATAACTTAATGTCGAATTGCTGCCGGTTCTTACGGCTGAAACGTCAAGCGATAAGTCGCCTGAATCTATAGTAACACCCGAAGCTGTGTTAGAAACACCGGGTATCGTATAAGGTCCGACAGGTGTTCCGGGAGCCGCGCCTTTATAAGGAGGATTATTAGCGTCAATTGTTACACCCGTATCTAATGAGCCGCTTTCTAAAGATACTGAACCGCTGGAAACATCATAACTTATATCATATGTATTAGCTGCTGTTTCCGAATATTTGAGAGATAACGTAAACGGATTGCCGTTTTTATCGTAAACGGTGGTAGTTTTAACAGTATCAGTAGGATATGTCGCACCCGGTACAACCGTACCGCTTTGAACTATATCTTGGGACTGCGTAATTGTGGAACTACTTTGAAGGTTGCCGCCCCAGGTTGTATTTGCTGTTTTGATAGCGGGTATTCTTAAATTTTTGTCAATTTTTACGTCTTCAATTGTATTGCCGGAAGGGATAACACCGTCAACTGCTACCTTACCCTGTACAACCGCACCGTTCTGAGGATTAACCAGCTTACCGTCTGCATCGAAAATAAAAGCGCCGGCTCTTGAATATAACTGCTGTCCGTTGCTCTTTAAGATGAATAAACCGGGGCCCTGCAATGCTAAATCGGTTGTCGTACCGGTGCTTTCGAATGTACCCTGGTTCCAGTCTCTGTCGATAGAATTTATCTTCGTACCTAAACCGATTTGGAACGAGTTTGTACCGCCGGTAGTTGCCGAAGGGTTTGTACCTGATTTAATGAACTGATTAAAAGTATCGCTGAATGTAACGCGTGATCCTTTAAAACCTATTGTGTTTACGTTTGCAATGTTATTACCTATAACGTCCATCATTTTTTGCAGGTTCTGCAAACCGGAAACGCCTGAGAAAAGAGAATTTAGAAGTGCCATTTTAACCTCCTGTTGGATTTACTAAAGATGATCCGGCATCAATCAGTCAGCCGAATCCAGAGCGTCCAAAAAAGGTCCCGCTCTGATTATTTTATTTAAAATTTATTTTATAAAAAAGAACAATCTCATATTGAATTCATGCAACTATGTATTTTTTACTGCGCAAATACTACGCTGTCTATGTTCGTAAAAATATTATCTTCGCTTTGTTCTACCGGCAATGCCGTAACCACTGTTTTGTTCGGAATGTTGACTATATAAGCAGTGTTATTCATCATTACCAGCGAGTCTTTTGATCCTTTCATTTCCGCTTTTTGTACGGCAGTCTGGATCCTGTTTATATCTGTTTCCGTTAACTGGATATTTCTGTTTTCCAATCTTTTCATGGCGTGATTAGAGAATTTCAGTTTTTCAAGTTCTTTTTCGAAAATTGAACTGAAATTATCCGAAGGCGCATTTACTTTGGATGAACCGAAACCATCCGCGTGAGTAATAGGAATAAACGGAACACTTATTCCATTTACTTCAGCCATTTTTTAGTTTCCTCCGCCGGTACCAAGTATTTCCTGAACATCCGATAATTGGTACTCAGTATTATTTATTACTAATTGTGTACCCGAACTGGTGAATCTAATTCCGGATATTGTGCCCAGCGTAAAAGGAGATGCCGTAATATCGTTGCCGGAATCATCCTTTGCCGCGATCTGGAATGTATAATTACCATCCGGCAGTTTGTTACCGTTATTATCGGTAAAATCCCAGGAAAGTTTATTGTCACCATAGGATGTGGCTGAAGAATCCATGGTTTTTACTAAATTTCCGCTCGCATCGTAAATATTTATGCTTACGGATTTTGCATTCGACGGTAAATTGTATCCCAGATCTACCGAAGCCTGACCGGCATTCGATACAGTGGAACTTCCCATTTTAACGTCTTTGCCTATCAGAGTCGATGCCAGTGTATTGTTAATTGATTGAGTTAATGTAAGGTTTGCATTAATACTCTGCGTCATCGATGTATTTAAGTTCTGCAGCTGTTCCAGTGAACTGAACTGTGCAAGCTGTGCCGCGTACTGTGTGCTGTCCATAGGATTCATCGGATCCTGGTTCTGCATTTGGGCAATCAGCAGTTTCATGAAATCGTCTTTTCCCAAAGTGCTGTTGCTTCCCGCAGCTGTAGTAGATGCACTGCTGGCAGCTTGTGTTGTTGTATTTGAATTTACCGCATTTATCATAATTTACTTCTCCTATATTAAATACTCGTAAGTATTATAACCCATATTTCGAGAAGCCATCGACTCCGGCTCCTCGCTTATTTTTGCGCTGTTCCCGCTGTAATTGAATTTTTTTCTCGTGCCGTAAGACTTAAATGATTTTTGCTGTCCCCCAGACAACGATACGTCTAAAGTGCTCAACTGCAATCCGTTAAGGTTCAATGAATGCTTTAATGCATCCAGATTGGCCTGAACCATTTGCTTAACCGCCTCATTCTCAACTTCTACCCTGGCATGAACTATATTATTTGTAACGTCAATCGAAAGTTTAATTTTTCCCAATTTTTCAGGGCTCAGCTGAAGGACTACGCTCTTCGAATCTTTTTGATTAATTATACTTGTAAATTCTTTGGCAATGTCCGAAGCATTTATTGTCTTGGGAGTTGAAGGAAGCTGTGCCGGTTTGTCCGTAATCTTATCCTTCAGCGTTACTAATTTCTCGAAATCGTTTACCGACTGGGGCGCCGATGTTTTCATGTCGGTATTTTTCTGTTTTTCATCCCCGGATTTTCCGCTGAGATCTCCTCCGGAATTTTCGGCAGAAAGTACCGGATTTTCGGCTTCGCCGCTGTTTTGACCCGCCTGTTTCACAACGGTATTAGAATTATTTTCTTTTACTTTCTGCGTAGTTCCGGCATCTTTATTTATTGTGCCTGCCAGCTCGCTGTTTACGGTATCCGTTCCTTTCTTAGGATCGGAAATAATACTGCCGGTATTTATTTCGGCCGCTGTTTGAACGTTGTCATTTAAGATCTGGGTAGTCTGGCTGCCTGTTTTATTTATGCCTGCTTCCGCATTTAAATTATTCTGAGCCGGAGCAGTATCGGCCTTAATTGCCGCAGTCTTATTATTGTCACCCGAATTATCTAAAATAAGCTTGGCACCATCGGGGCCATTTTTCTCCACATTTCTGATCTGTTGTTTCATTGACAGCTTCAATGTCAGAGGAGGGTTAAATAATTCCTTGCCTGCAGCCGCACCCCTGTCCGCTAATAATTGTACCGGGTCCTCGGCAGTTTTTGCTGCGCTCAAACTTGTCAAATCAATATTTATATTTTTGCCCGCGGCCTGGGGGTCCGGAATGTCACCTTTCTCCGTCACGGCATTATTTTGAAGGCTTAAATTTTGACCGCCGGTTTTTACCTGCGGAGAATTTACCTTAATCGATAGTATATACTTTTGACCGTCGGTATTTACGGCTTTACTGCCGGTATTAGCTGCACTGCCGTCTGCATTCTTTATCGAAGCTTTTGCATCGGCTAAAATTTTTGTTTTTTGATCAGGTATATTGCTTAACAGTTCTTCAAATTGGGACTGTGTAGTAACCTGGCTTTCCGTTTGATTTTGAATTTTATTATTAACCGTCGCAGAGGAAGATTCCGCCTTTTCTGTTCCGGCGGCAGGAATAATTTTAATAATATCCGGTGCGGTTTTTCCTGCAGCATTTGTAATTTCCTGTGCAGCTGTGCTGCTTTTTATATCGACGGATTTACTGCTGGAGGTAACCGGACCTGAGAAGGTTGTTCCGTTGTCAGATGCATCTAATGGCGTTGTTTTGCCGCCGACATTCTCTTCAACTGCTGGTTTAATCTTTACATTCCCGATGTCGAAAGTTTCCGTAATTTTACCAACAATCTTTTCGGTTGCCTGCTTACCGGTTTGACCTGCACCGGTAGTTTTGACAGCTGCATCTTTACCGGCAGCACCCTTTATAAGATCTTCAGATCCTTTAACCGCATCTGCGGCGGACTGACTAACTTCAACTGGATTCTGAGTGTCATTAACCGCCGGATTTTTATTTACGGATTGAGTTGCTTCAGAAGTTAGGACATTTAGATCAACTGAACTTGCCGGATCCGTATTTGTGCCGTTTGAACTGCCGGCAATTTTTTGTATTTCGATTTTAAACTGTTCTTTACCCAGATTAAAATTCAGAATAATATTATTATTTGTTTGAAGAAGATTGACAATAGCATCCTCAACCTGCTTTTTTTGATCCTGATTATCTTCACCGGTTTTACCCGATACCGGTTTTACTATAAAATTTTTATCTCCGCCCGCTACCATTTTTAATTCTGGTAAAGCATTAAAAAGGTTCTTCAGAAAACCGTCAAGATCGCCTTCCGATGTAAGCAGATGAATATTTTTATCGCCGGCTTTTGCCAAATCACTCTCAAGCGACGCAATAGTTTCACCTTTACCGCTTTGAATATTTGCCAGCAATTCTTTAAGAAGATCATTTATGTTCAAAGTGTTTTGTGAAGTATTAGAGTCGGCGGCTTGGATTGCAGGCGAATCTGAATTAAAATTAGCGGGTAGGCCGCCCTGTAAGGCAGTGTTGCTTCCCGCCGTTTTTGACATTAAAGCGGATGCAAGGGGATCAGTCGATTTATTGCTGTCGCTGATAACTCGGATAATATCCGAGAATAAATAAGATGTATTATTCAACTTGGTTGATTTTTGCACCTCAATCGGATTGGTTCCAACACCTATTTGAACAAAAAGCGGATTAAAAAGCATTTGATTTCGCCTGTGTAATTCTGTTTGCAGTTTGAGGGTTAAGTTCCGATAAGACTTCTGCAGCCTTCTTTTGCCTCATCGAGTAAATTATGTCCCTTGCTACATTATCGGAATAACTCTGTATAATTTTAGCAGCTTGTTTCGGATCCATCGCTTCGTATAGCTTGGCTGTCTGGTGCGTCCAGTTTATATATGTACTGTCTTTCTGGGTTTTTTCTTTTTCCTGGTTAGTCTTTACAAGGTTATTCTGTTCTTCCTGCTTAGCTAACTTTTGATCAATTTTATTGATAATCTGCCTGAGATTTCTCAAACTGTCGATTAATGTCGAATCTTTTCGTTCAACGGTAACTACTGCTTTCTTATCTTGTGAGGGAAATGATTTCTTCAGTGAATCGACTAAATAATTTTTAAATTCGGTTTGAATTACATTCTTCAGCTCATCTATCGATACATTATTTTTATTATTTAAATTCTCGATTGGATTGGTACCGGCATGTTTTACAATCGGGATAAAATTAAGTTTAAATATATCCGTATAATTATTATTCAGATAAATTATACCTCCCGTGACAACCAGAAATACGGTTAAGAAAACGAATATATATATAATTTTTTCTTTCACTTTTCCTGCCTTACAAATTTCTGAGTCGCTATCTCATTTATTTGATCAAGCTCAAGTTTGTTCTGTTCACTGTTAAATGTATTCAAATGATGCTCTTCCAGCATGTTGAAAATCTTATGTTCTTTACTTCTATGAACCAGTTCGTCGAGTTTTATTTTTCTCTTCTCGTTCAATTTGTTGATTTTATTTGTTATCAATTCACGTTGTTTCTGCAGAAATAATTCATAGCCTTTCATAAACTGCAATTCACCCGCCGAGACATGTACCTTTACAAATTCCTTTTTACTTTTTAGATCCAATTCGGTCAGTCTTTTATACTCATCCTCAAGCTTTTTTATTTCAAGGTCTATTACGGCAATTTCTTTTTGAGCTTTTTTTTCTAAAGCTTCTTTTACTTTTTTAATTGCTTCGAATTTGTAATGAAATTTTGCCATTGTTTTACTGTATTGGTTCTTCGATAATTTCTTTTAATTTGGAAACCGTTTCGTTAAACGTTGATTTTTCTTTCATATCCTGCTTGAGAAAATTTCGCAAAAACCGGATCTTCGTTAGCGAATGATCGATCTGCGGATTGCTTCCCTTTACGTAGGCACCGATATTTATTAAATCTTCAGCTTCTCCGTATGTAGCCAGTATTTCGTTGAATGCGATCGCTCTTCTTCTGTGATCCGCTGTTACCACATCCGGCATAACGCGACTAACGCTTTGCAGCGGATCGACCGCAGGGAACTGACCTTTATTTGCAAGTTTTCTCGACAGTACCACATGTCCGTCTAATATTGATCTGACGGCGTCTGCTATAGGCTCCGTCATATCGTCGCCGTCGACTAATACAGTATAAAAACCCGTTATTGATCCTTTGTCTTTCGTACCTGCTCTTTCAAGGAGTTTGGGCAGCATTGCAAATACCGACGGAGTATATCCTTTTGTGGTAGGCGGTTCTCCTACGGTCAGCCCGATTTCGCGCTGCGCCATGGCAAATCTTGTAACCGAATCCATCATAAGTACAACATCTTTGCCCTGATCTCTGAAATATTCAGCTATGGTCGCACCTATGTAAGCACCTTTCATTCTTATTAAAGCCGGCTTGTCGCTTGTAGCAACTATTACTATCGATTTTTTTAATCCTTCCGGACCAAGATCTTTTTCTATAAATTCTCTTACTTCGCGTCCTCGTTCCCCGATTAGTGTTATTACATTAACATCGGCATTGGTATTTCTTGCAATCATTCCCATCGTAACGCTTTTTCCCACACCGCTGCCCGCAAATATGCCTATCCTTTGCCCTTTGCCAACTGTCAGCAAACCGTCCAGAGCCCTTACACCGGTCTGCAGCGGCTCGGAAATACGGGCCCTTTCAAGAGGATTCGGAGGGTCGTTATGAATGCTTCTGTAAATGTCGCAGAATATTTCTCCTTTTCCGTCGATCGGCTGACCGAGTCCGTCAAGTACTCTTCCGAGTAGCTCTTCACCGACACCAACCGTAAAACTCTTTCCTGTTGCAATGATATCGCATGCAGGCGAAATATTGTGGACCTCTCCCAAAGCAATTGACAGGATCTTACCGTCTTTGAAACCAACCACTTCGGCTTTACATACCTCATTTCCGTCTCTATCCGTTATTATACACACTTCGCCGAGTGAAACAACCGGACCGATGGATACGATGACCAAACCGATAACATCGGTAACCTTTCCGTTGACTTTTATAGGATCAATTCTATTAATGATCCTTTTGTATTTGAGTATTATGTCTTCTCCGAATTCCATCAGATACCGCTATTCGTGAATACAGCTTCAAGGCTTTTTTTAACTTCGCTAAACTGCGAAGATACTCTGGCATCTACATTTCCTATTTCGGTTTCAACCAGGCATCCGCCGCGTTCAATTTTTCTGTCAGGTTCAAATTTTATTTTCGCAAACGAATCGTCTTTAAATAACTGATCGCTTTCCGAGTTAAGTTCATCCAAATCTTCGGGATTGATTTTTATAATAATTCTATTGGCGCCCATTACCCTTCGCAGCGATTCCTGAAGTACATCGCTTATTGCTCTACTTTGGACTATCTCTTTTCTTACAACCTTTTCGGCAATTGCCAGAGCCAGATCAACAACAATTCTTTCAAAGTTATCTCCGTAAGCAGCCATGTTGCCGTTTACGTCCGCAAGTATGTCGTTAAGCTCGTTAAATTTTTTTAATAGTTTATCCTTGTACTCTAGTTCAAGCTTTTCATGCGCGGCTTTCTGTCCTTCGGCAAAACCGTGCTCATAATGCTGTTTCAACTGGTTCTGAAAATAATCTTCTTCTTTCTCGGTTTCGAAATTGTTGGTCTCGAACGGATTTTTTAAAGAAACATTAAGTTTCTTTTTCTTCATATTTAGTTTGATTATCTCAGACATAAACTTCTTCCGAACCTCCGCGCAGATTAAGACTGATTTCGCCGCTTTCTTCAAGTGCTTTCACAACGTCGATAATCCTCGCCTGCGCCGTTTCAACTTCTTTTAATTTCACCATTCCCATATACTGGAGCTCTTCTTTTAAGAGATCCGCGGCTCTTTCGGACATATTTGAAAGGATTTTTTCTTTAAGCTTTTCATCTACAATTTTCAAAGAAAGAGCAAGATCTTTTCTGTCAACTTCACGCAATATTTTTTGAATATCTTTATCCTGTATATTCACTACGTCTTCGAACAAGAACATTAATCTTTTTACCTCTACTGCAACATCGGGATCTTTCTCGCTCATGTTGTTGAGAATTTCCTTGCTCAAACTTACATTGGTTCTATTGAGAACCGCGGCAAGACTTTTGGTACCGCCTATTTTACTGAGCGACTGTCCCATGCTCAATCCGGCCATATCGTCCACTACTTTTTCAACATGCTTTAATGTCTGAGGGGAAATTTTTCCAAGCGTAGCTATTCTGTATACCACATCGGTACGAAGCGGCTCCTGCATTTCTTTAAAAACTTCTGCGGTTTGATCCGGCGGCAAATGCGACAGTATTAAGGCAATGGTCTGCGGATGCTCCTTGTTAAGAAAACCTATAAGCTGAACGGAATCGGCCTTTCGCAATACATCAAATCCGCGTAACGTAGTGAGATTTTTTACTTTTTCTATTATTTCAACGGCTTTATTGAATCCGAAAGATTTTTCAAGCACTTGCTGCGCATAATCCAACCCGCCTTCCAGGACATATTCGCGTGCGGTAACCATGTTATAGAATTCTTCCATAACAACATCAACTGTGTTGGAAGGAATATTTTTAACTTTGGATATTTCGGTTGATATTGCCTCAACCTCGTTTACATCGAGATATTTGAATACCTCGGAGGCACTTTCAACATTCAAGGCTATCATCAGCAATGCGGCTTTTTGAATGCCGTTTATTTCCAGCGGTTTTATGTTTTCTTTAGACATAGTGTTAATTAAAATTCGTCTTCGTGTAACCAGGAGTTAATTAATTTTGCCGCCTCTACCGGATTCTTCGAAACATAATTAGTGATCTTATCATGCTGTGATTTCTTTCTTACAGCTTCATCGGAAATTTCGTCTTCTAAATCTCCTAACGGTAGAAAGTTTTTCTTCTGTGCACCCCCGACCTGCTGAGCTGTTTTTGTTCTCATTAATTCGGGACCGGAATAATTATTAAGCGCCAGTTGATTATTATCGAAAGTTCCTATCATGATTTTTTCTGTTTTCAATTTTTTCATAAGCCCTTTCAACAGAAATATTGACGCTGCAATTGCTATAATCATCAATGCCGGATTGGTCCATTTATTCATATTGTCCACAATTCCGGGGCTTTCCACTTTCATATCATCGTCAATAGTTTTGGGCTGGAACGGAATATCAACTAATGTAAATTGATCTTTTCTGTTGGGGTCTAGGCCGACGGCATTCTTGACCAATTCCTCCAGTTTATCCATTTGTTCTTTCGGTCTCGGCTCATATGTTACTTCGGTTTTGCCGCCTTTTTTTACCTCTTTCGGAATATCGTTTATTACCGCTGCAATGCTTAGTCTATTTATATTTCCCGAGCCGGAAATTACTTTCTCTATGGTCTTACTTATTTCGTAATTTGTTGTGGTATTCTGACTTGTCTGAGCCGTAGAATCGCCTAAATTTTTACCGTTATTTTCGGTTTTTACAGTTTGTTCGCTTATGGCTACCTGAGAATTCGGATCGTATGTTTCCATTGTTTTCTGCACCTGGTCGAAATTCAAATCAGCATTTACCTCTACCATTGAGTTGCCGTAACCCAGCACGTTATTAAGAATTCCCTGAGCTTTTTGCGCCAGGTATTTTTCAACCGAACGTTTAATTTCATACTGCTTAGAACTGGAAATTGCCAGCGGATCGTCATCGTCTTCACTTGATAATAGTTTTCCCTCGGTATCCAGTACTGTTACTTTACCGGGCTTCAGACCTTCGACACTGCTTGAGACAAGGTTTATTATTGCGGCTATATTGCTTTTGGATATTATGTTGGAGTTGGCCAGCTTTAATACTACGGCGGCAGTAGGAAGTTTTTCTTCGTCTTTAAATACAGATTTTTGCGGAATTACAATGTGTATTCTTGCGCCTTCAACCCCATCTATTGTCATAACTGTTTTTTCGAGCTCGCCTTCTAGCGCCCTCTGATAATTCAGCTTCTGCATGAATTCAGACATACCCATAGTGGATTTATCGAAAATTTCATAACCTACCACACCGGAACTGGGTATACCCTTGCCGGCAAGCGTAAGTCGTTCTTCATAAACTTTATCTTTCGGAACTCTTATTACGCTTCCGTTGTCGGTAATTTGATAAGCGATTTTCTGTGCATTTAATTGATCCACAACTTTGGAAGCATCAACTTCTGAAAGATTGGAATACAAGGGTACATAATTCGGCTGGTTCAAGAAAAAGATTAATGTTCCCAGCGTCAGTACCGTTAATGCAACCGCACCGCCCACTACAAGTTTTTGCTGTAGGGTAAATTTATTAAATATGTTTAATAAAGAACCTAGAGGATTTTCTTTCATTGTATTTATATCTGCATTCTGGTTAATTCATTATACATGTCGATGGTTTTATTTCGGATTTCCATCAATAATTCCAAACTTGTTTTTGCTTTTTCGCCGGCTATCATAACATCCTGAATCTCTACATTACCTCCCTGCACAAAATCTTTTGTCACTTTATTTGAGTTCAGCTGGTCATGGTTAACACTGCCGATAAAATCGGTTAGTACATTTGCAAACTTTTCATTACTGCTGTTATTCGCTTTGGCGGTATTTGTTAATTCGGGAATTTGTAAACTTATCGAATCAATTTTCATATTATCCTCTCCTGTCAATTAAGGAACCTATTTTTACCCCTGAGAGTTCACCGCTTCTTTTATAAAAGTGGTAATCAGTAATCTCATTTTTTTTATCCGGATATAAATCCGCAAAAAAATTCTTTTCTTCCGATGTCAATTTTTCCGTCTTCTTTGAAGCTACATTTTGAAGCTCGAATTTCTGCGCTGCTTCTTTCGGTTTTCCGGTAGTGTTAACATTTCGGGCAATATTAGGGCTGTAATTTCCGATCATATTAGTAGTTATTTTCATCCTTTTTAAATCCCTAATGAATCTTTAATCATTTCCTTTGAAGAATTAAGTGCCGTAAGATTTGCTTCATAGCTTCTCGTAGCAGAAATCATATCCACCATTTCGGTAACTATATTAACATTTGATTCCTGAACATAACCGTTGGCATCTGCATTAGGATTATCCGGCATATAAACAACTTCGCCGGGCTTTTGATCGACCGTCTCTTTGGATGTCAGATTAGCCGCATCTCCCGTCGGAGCGACTTCTACATTTGCAATATTGGATATATGAGCTTCATCGCTTGTTTCCAATCTAAGACTGCTTGCCTGAACAAGATTATTGGTAAAAGCATTTTGTTTTTGAGATACAACTAAAAATTTCCTCTTATAAGGCTGACCGTCGGCAGTTCTGGTTACGTCTGCATTAGCGATATTTTCGGCAATGAGGTTCATCCGTTTTCTTTGGATACTCAGACCCTCAGCGCTTATATCAAACCCCGGAAAATTTCCTCCTATTTTCATTATGCATTCCCTTTTATTACCATTTGAATTTTCTTAAAATAATCGTTGAGCCTGTTCGTAGCGAATTTGAAATTAAGGGTATTTTCAGCAAGTGATGCCATTTCTTTGTCGATATCAACATTATTAACACCCGACACGTTGTCTCTGCTTTGATCTTCTTTAATCTCGTAATCAGGAAATGTATTCTGGTCGGTACCCCCGATATGCCTGCTGTCTGTGGTTTTAAGTTTTGCAGTCATGTTATCGTTTAAAACATCTTTAAAAACAATTTCTTCGCGGCGGTAATTTTGCGTTCCGACATTAGCAATATTCTTGCTTATTACTTTATTGTTGACGGCGCAATAATCCGCAAAATTTTCGAGTATTTTAATAGGAGTACCGGACATCTTAACACCAATATTTTTCTTATTGGAGTTTCAAAATAGATGCCATTGGAAATGAGGTGATTTATGCTCTTTTAGGGGGTATCGCGGGTAGAAGATGGCTAAAATTGTGCATTTGCAAATTATTATTCAGAGTAATCCAGAACAATCGACTTAGTTTGCCCGCAGGAACAAACAAATTTTATCTCCTTTATTACATCGTTAGAGTCTTTCTTTAAAATAACTTTTACTCCGTCGTGACTTTCTTCTTCTATCGTTATTCTTGTTTTGCCTACAATTGTAGCTTCAGTAGATTTAATAAAGCTTTTATTCGTTTTATCGTCAGAGAGACTGAATTCCCTGAACAACGGCTCTTCAAAATTATCTTTCATATATAACTGCTTTGTTTATTATTTCCGAAATATTTTCAAGCGGTGATATAACATCTGCAAAGCCCCCGTCTACAATAGCCTTAGGCATACCGTACACTACACAGCTTACTTCGTCCTGAGCAATGCAATAACCGCCTTCTGTTTTTAATTGTTTAATGCCTTCAAATCCGTCCTTACCCATGCCCGTCATAATTACTCCGAGTGCATGCTTGCCGTAAATATTTACTACAGATTCAACCATAACATCTACGGACGGGCAATGAAGAGTTGTGGAAGGCTCTTTGGATATACGGATAAATTCTCTGCCCGAATCGCTTTTCGATACGGTCATGTGAAACCCGCCTGGCGCAATATACACAACACCCTTTCTTACAGCTTCGTTGTTTTCCGCTTCTTTAACTTCTAACTCGCTTAAATTATTCAGCCGCTCGGCAAGTGATTTGGTAAATTTCGGCGGCATGTGCTGAACGATGAAAATTGGAATATTCAGATCCTTTGACAATCTGGGTATAACTTTCTGCAGTGAGAAAGGACCGCCGGTAGAAACGCCCAGTGCAATTGCCTTATATGAAATATGGGGCAGGTTCTTTAAAGGAACAGAAGCGGTTTTCTGCGCTGCCGAATTCAGATTTCCATCTGAATGCTGAATCCTTTTTAGTCTTTCACGCAAATTTCTTTGCTTAACTATCTCTTTAACCTTGTTAATCAGATCGTCTTTTATTCTGATTATATTAACATTGATATAAGATAATTCTTTCGGGATAAAATCCGCCGCACCGTATTCAAGAGCTTTGATCGTTACGTCGGCTCCTTCGGTGGTTAATGAACTTAACATTATAACTGACGTAGGACAATCTTGCATGATTTTCTGCAATGCGGTAATACCGTCCATCTTCGGCATTTCTATATCCAGAGTAACGATATCCGGTTTTAAAGATTTAACAAGATTATACCCCTCAAGGCCGTCTCTTGCAATACCCACAACTTGAATATCCGTATCGCTTTCGAGCATTATAGAAATAGATTTTCGCATGAAAGCCGAATCGTCAACAACAACTGCTTTTATTTGACCCACTTTAATTCGCTAATTTGTTTATTAGTTCGCTGATATCAACAATCATTACGACAGTGCCGTCTCCCATAATTGTTGATCCGGCAATCCCTTCGATATTGCCTAAGTAATTGCCCAATGATTTTATGACAACTTCCTTTTGACCGCACAACTCATCAACTTTAATTCCGAATCTTTTTTCCGCTAAACCGACTATAACAACGTACTGCCAGATTTTTTTATCTTCCAGAAGTATATCGCTGTATAACAGATTATCTATGCTAATCAGCGGAAGTACACTGTCTCTGCGCCTTATGGTTTCGTGTCTGTTAACCGTATAAATATCTTCTATGTGTACTCTTACAACTTCAATTACCGAGTTAAGCGGAATGACGAGTGTTTCCGAATTAACCTTAACAATCATACCGGGAATAATGGCCAATGTCAAAGGGAGCTTGACTATTATTTTTGTTCCCTGCCCTACGACAGAATCTATGCTTATAATTCCTCTTAATTTGGTAACGTTGGTTTTAACAACATCCATTCCCACCCCGCGTCCGGAAACGTTGGTAACGACTTCCGCGGTTGAAAACCCCGGAAGAAATATCAGGTTATAAGCCTCCTGCCTAGATAATTCTTTTGCTTTTTCCCTTGTAATCAATCCCTTTGATATCGCTTTTTCTTTTATGAATTCCGGGTCGATTCCTTTTCCGTCGTCTTCGATCGTAATTATTATCTGGTTGCCTTCCTGTTCAGCCGAAAGGATAATAGTACCGGTTTTATCTTTACCGGCTTTTTCTCTTACTTCCGGTTTTTCTATTCCGTGGTCTACGGAGTTTCTGATCAAGTGAACCAGGGGATCGTTAATTTCTTCGATTAATGTTTTATCAAGTTCCGTATCTTCGCCTTTTAATACCAGGTTTACTTCCTTCTGGGTGTCGCGTGCCAGGTCTCTTACCAATCTTGGGAATCTGTTAAATACTTTTCCGATCTTAACCATTCTTGTCTTCATAACAACAAGCTGAAGTTCATTGGTCATAAGATCGATCTGCTTTGCGGCATCCGCAAGGTCGCGCGAAATTTTTGTGCCTTCGTAATCCAATCCTACTTCTGAATTAACCTGGGCCAGTCTGTTGCGGCCGAGAACCAGCTCAGAAGCAATATTCAAAAGTTCGTCTAAACGTTCAACGTCAACTCTTATGGTATTTTCCGCTTTTTTATTTAAAAAAGCTTTCGCGGCATCTTTAGTCGGCTCGTCTTTCTTTTTGGTATGTTCTTGCTCTTCTTCTTGTTCATCAAAATGTTCTTCCGCATCCTCGAGTTCCGCGGCGTTTCCTACACTAACAGTTTCCTCAATAACGACTGATTTAACGCCGCCCGATTCTTTTAACGCTTTCTCCTTTTCAAGTTTATCGATCAGTTCGGTTAGTAAATCGACGGTTTCCTCTATCGGTATGTTTTCGTTTAATTCCGTTTCGATATTAATAAGAAGCTCTTTTATTTTATCGTGCGCCATCAGAATACCGTCCATTAATTCATGCGTCAGGACGGCGTCGCCTTTTCTTAATTTATTCAGAATATCTTCGCATCTGTGCGTAATCATTGTAAGCCTGTCCAGGCCCAAAAAGCCGGACGTGCCTTTAATCGTATGAAAAGACCTGAATACATCGTTGAGAAGCTCGGTGTCGTTTGACCTGTTTTCAAGTTCTATCAGGTTTAAATCGAGCTTTTCAAGTATCTCCTTCGTTTCGACGATAAAGCTTTCAACGATTTCCTTCATTTCAGGATCGCTGAGCATCGAGTATTGGTTGTTTGCTCCCATATTATGAAAATAATTTATCTATCTCGTCTTGAGATGCTTTGTTAAGTGAATTGTTAATAATTATATCTACCGCTTCCTGTCTGTCCGTCGATTTTGTATATCTTGCATCCGCATCAAAAGTTTCCCCGGATTTCGGATATATTTTTGAAGAATCAAAATCCCTGAGATCCGATTCATCAAGATGAACTATTAGGGAAGCCAGTCTCTTCTGTACAGATTCGATTAAATGGTTAACCGCAGCAAGCTGCTGTGAAGTTATATCCTGTACCTGCAATGACAACGTAATATTGTATACATCCGTACGGATTTTTTGAAATATCTCCATTAACTCGCTGCTCTTGGAAATAAATTGACCGCTGTTTTCAAATTTAGTTATTAACTCGGCAGCTTCGGGATTTTCAGGCAGCATTTTTTTAATTTCAGCCCAGAGATTTTCTTTGGTTTCTTCCTCTTCCTGCAATTCGGAGAAAGTATTTTCTATGTATACCACATCGGCGGAAATAGAATCGACCAAATCGAGAATTTCCGTTGTTGCCAGTTCCGTTGCGCTGGATACATTTGAGATCTGATCCTTTGCTTTCGGAATTTTACTTGTGCTGTCGGCAATCGAATGATTGATATCTTCAAGCAGAGGTACGGTATCTCTCATAAAATCAATTATACCCTGGATGATTGGAATCAATTTTTGTCCGTACCTGAAAACAGCTTTTAAATCATTCAGGCGGTCAAACAGTTCGGTCATGTTGTTTACTTGTTTCATGGCTAACCTTCTTTATGCTGCATTAATAATTTGCTCTATTTTTTCTTTTAAAATTTGGGGAGTAAAAGGCTTAACAATATAATTGTTAACCTTTGCCTGAAGGGCCTCTATAATATCTTCCTTCACACCCCTTGTAGTAACCATCAGTATCGAAAGCTTGGATAATTTTTCATCCCCCCTGATCGATTTCACAAGTTCCAGACCCGACACGACGGGCATATTCCAGTCCGTAATTACGAAATTTATCGAATCATCGGCGGTTAATTTTTCAAGCGCTTCTTTACCGTCGGCAGCTTCCACAAAATTATCATAACCGAGGTTTCGCAGCGAGTTTATAACTATTCTCCGCATGGTAACGGAATCATCAACAACCAGAAATCTTAATGACATATTACAACCCTTAATTTAAAAATTTTGAAACTTCGTAAGCTATACGTTTAGGATCGAACGGTTTGATAAGATAAGAGTTCGCTCCGTAATTCATTCCCCTTTGGATTTCATCGCTACCTGCCAGAGACGACAGAATAATAATAGGAATATCCTTAAACTCGTCGTTATTTCGAATCGATTTTATCAATTCAAAGCCGTCAATGTTAGGCATATTTAAATCAGTTATAACCAGATTTACCTTTTGGTTGGGCAGCTTTTCCAGAGCCTCCATCCCGTCGGCAGCTGAAATTATTTCGAACCCCTGCATTGCCAAGGCAAAAGAAACGAATTTCCTTATCGACGGGGAATCATCTGCCACCAGAATAACTTTTTTCATCCTTCTTATTACTCCTTTTTGTATCCTATAGTCTTAGGAAAACTGACAAGTTTAAATGCTTTTGAAATGGTATGTAAAGTTTCGGCGTAACCTATAAATAAGTACCCGCCTTTATTAAGCGCATTATATAAATGCGATATGACTTTCATTTTTGATCTCTGATCAAAATAAATCAGAACGTTAGCGCAGAAGATGATATCGAAATTATACATTGCTTTCATGCTCACATCATCGTAAAGATTGAATAATTTGAAACTAACCAGGTTCTTTACGGACTGGTCCAGTTCGAACACATTTCCGTTCTGACTGAAATATTTTTTAAGATAATATGCCGGCGTATTCCTGATGGAATACTCTTTATACTTGGCAGTTTTGGCTGTTTCGATAACCGCATGATTTATATCGGTACCTACTATTTCCAGTTCAACGCCCGGAAATCTCGGTTTGATAAGATCCAGAAAAGTCATTGCAACCGAATAAGCTTCTTCGCCGGAAGAAGTAGCGGCGCTCCAAATCTTTATTTTAAATCTGTCCGGACCTGTCTTCTTTGCCAGAATTTCGGGAATAACCGTAGAAACCAGTGAATCCAGCTGAGGCTGATTTCTGAAAAAGAAAGTTTCATTAATTGTAATTGCTTCGTATAAATATTTCTTTTCGGCACCGTTATTCATATTATATTTAATGTAACCGATATAATCTTCAAAGGAATTCAGTCCAAGAAAATTAATTCTCTTAAGAATCCTGCTCTCGAGCAAATATTTCTTATTATCCTGAAAATAAATTCCGCAATTTTCGTAAATAAATTGTCTTAGCGTACTGAATGCCGAATCCGATAATGATAAAGTCGAATCGAAATTACTTTGTAAAGTACTTACCTGCGGTATTGTAGCGTTGGAAAATTGGTTCATGTTAGTTTTCTATTTTCGTTTCAAATTTAGAATTTTCCTTCTGGGATATTATAAACTGAGCACGCTCGCTTATCATTTCTTCCGGATCATTTGCTAATTTTTGAAGAGCAAAATCTGCTTCGGAGGAACGATCCCCATCCAGTAATTCCAGAAGTTTCAGTCTGTTCCACATGTTATTATCGTCTGTCATTTTATCCAGGAACAATATGGCAATGTTTCGGTCAAGAATGAACAACAGTTCTGTTGCAGATTTCCTTACTTCTTCGTCGGGATTATCCAGGCATCTGGAAACGGAATCGGTCAATTGCCTGAACTGCAGAGAAGTTAGCGTACCCTTGGGATTTATGCTTTCGAAAACAATCATCTCTTTCAATAAATCCAGCAGGCTTCTTAAATTATTGGGATTTTTATTTATTAAATTAGGAATTGAAACAAATGTTGCGGCTGCTTTGGCTATGCATTTCGGTTTTATTAAGTCATCCATTTCGAAATTATTGCCGTAGATAGTCAGCAGTGCGTTTATAACCTCCTCGTCGTCGAAAGGGATAATCAAGTTAACGGCGGCTCTTTGAAATTCTGCATCTGCTTCATAAATGGTAAGAAGAATTGACTTCTTCATTTTATCGTCAAAAGGCACATCAAAATTATATTTTTCTTTAAGCTGGAAAATCGAATTCAATATTACCCAGACCAAAGGTCCTTCGGTCTTATTTAATTCGGACAACAGGAAGAAAAAGGTTTCTTCGTCGCCTATCAGCCCGAGGCTTTCTATCATTGAAAATTTTGTCAGTTCGTCTTCGTATTGAAAGCTTTCGATTATAAATTTTACTGCGCTTTTAGAACCGATCTTACCGAGGGCTTCGATAATGGTAGGCCTGAATAACTCGTTTTGCGGATAAATTTGAATCATCAAATCAACAGAATCTTCGTATTTCAGATGCCCCAGTGCTTCTATGCACGCAAGTATAACGTTGTCGTTTTTATTAACCTTAAGCAGTTCGAATATTTTATCGCTGGCAAAAGGGTCGCCTATTAAACCGAGAATATCTACAATAAATTTTTTGTCATCGTCGTTACCGCGGTCCACGTATCTCAACATTGCATCAATAGCGTTCGAGCCGATTTTTAACAAAATCTCCCCCGCTAAATTCCTGACGGATATTTCCTGTGACGAAATATATTTTACCAAGTATTTAGGAATTAATATGCTTGGATTAATGGATAGCGCTAAATCAGCGGAGTTTCTTACTCCTTTATCGGGATCTGTAACCAATTTGCATAAAGCATCTGCCGCATCTTCTGATATTTCCTCGTTCATCAGTGCTTCTGCTGCCATGCTTCTAGTCGGAGGATCTTCTGATTTTAGCAATTCTAATTGTTTTTCTAAAAAATTTTCAACCTGGCTCATTAATCGGCGCTTCCCTTATTTTTAATTTTTTTGAACTTAGACATAGCTGGTTCTCCTGCTATTATCGAAAGTTCTTTAAAGTTTTTTAATATTTCCCCGATTATTTTTTCAATTTTATCAAAAGTAATGCCGTCACTCATATCACCGGTAAAGTACAATTTTTAATAAATTAATCTGTTTTTTTTGAATAATATTGACCAATTGGGAATAATTAATCATTCAATAAAGCAAAGAGGTTTTTTACTGAAGTTATTCGCACGGATTACCGCAGAAAAAAAATTTTTTTTAATTTAATTGCCGCCCGGACTAAAAGTCTAAACGAATTCAATATCGTTTCTTAGTCCGTTCGAACCCTTTGATTCCGGTTTATTATTATACTTAGGTTTGCCCGAAAAACCTGATTCCGGAATATTATTAACGATCTTCTTTTTGTCTTTTCCGGAAGCCTTGAAGAACATATTATCCGGATTATTGAAACCTTCGGTTTTCCCCTGAAATAAGGAATCACTTAATATATTTTGAAAATCTCTTATGTATACATCAAGTATATTTTGCACCTTTTTATCGGTCGACAGTCTCTGTGAAGTTTTTTTAATTTCTTCGTTAAGAGACGAAGTGTTTGCTTTAAGCTCTTCTACTTTTGAGAAGATACTTGAATCGGTAGATTTTAAGGAATTCAGGATCTCATTTATTCTTGCTGACAGTGAGATCAGATCTTCCTTATTACCGCCGGTATTTGTTGAATTGAAATTATTTCTCAGCTTTTCGGCTGTTTTCATCACATTTTTCAGTACTTCCAAAATCAACGCTGTTTGGTTTTTTGCATCGATTGAAAGCTTCTGAATCGACTCGGCTAAAACCCCGAGAGCTGCGCCCTCTAATCCGGTACGTGCAGCTTTTACACTTGCATTCAGGGCTATCAACTCAACTTCCGTACCTATTTCATCAATCTCATCCACAAAGCCGGAAAGATCCGCAATTGTATCGGCAACCAACGACATGGACGTAACCATATCATCCGATATCTTGGAATCCTGTTCGATAGTACCGGTTACGGTTAAAAGTTTTTTTGAAATATCAGCAAGTAAAGAATTCTGACCGAAGCTCGAGCTGTTTATAAATTGACCGGTTTCCGAAAGCAGTATCGAAATGCTGCCTTCTATTCTCTTAAATCCGTTCCGGACGCTATCAAAATGATTCTCCATTTCATTTTCAATATCCTTCACTTGCGAAATCTGTTTTTTCAAAACCTCGCCGAAATTGACGATTAATTCAAGTTCCCCGCCGTTTTCCGAAACAAATATATCTGCAATTTTCTTTTTAGAATCCAGAGCAAGATTATTAAGGGACGTTTTTACTTGTTCGAGACGTTGCTTCGGATTTTTATAAAACTGAAATGAACTTTCGGCTTCCGCTATTTCTCCGGATATTTCTGTAGCCTTTGATAATATCAGCCCGGTGTTCTCGGCTGCCTCTTTATATTTTTTTAACAGCAGACCCGAATTTTGAGAGGATTCCTCGATAATTTTTGAGGTAAACTCGTTTTGAGTCCGCATCAGAATAGTTAGTGTTGTTTTGCCGTTGTTAATTAGATTCAGCAGATAAGTTAGTTTGCCCCGGATATCAAGGGATTTTTTAGTGATCATCGTTGAAAGTTTTTCAACGTCCTCTGCCAGATTATAAAAGCCCCTGTCCTCAAGACCCAGCCTTACGCTTTCAATCTTCGTAGAAATGCCGAGCATTCTTAAATGTTTTACCAGGCTTTTAAAACCTGAAAGATTATCGAACATATCACTAAGTATCTTACTTACATTCGATAATTCATTTTGGCCTTCGTTGAATCTCAGATTGGTTTCATCGATGAATTTTTTTATCCTGGTCAAAACATTTTTTAATTCGTTTATTTTGAGGAGTAAGGTTTCTCCGGAGATTTCGGAGGAAATCATGCCGGCTGTATTAACTTCTTCACCGGAAACGGATTTGAGCCAGGGAAAATTTTCACCGAGCGATAAAAAATCCCGTTCGGTTGTATCGATTGACTTATCGATAACCGAATTAAACAGTTCAAATTTTCTGAATACATCAGGCAGTTTTGATACAAGTGTATTTTTAATATTTGAACCAGTGGCTACGGAATCGTTTTTCTTGCCCGGCATTTAGTTTCCGTTGATTATTGGGAATAATAATATTAGCTGAAAATAATCCTATGCTATCCCTACATTATTAAAAAAAGAAGAATATTTTTTATCAGAACCTGCTATATGATTGAGAAGCCAATCTTTTAAAAGTTGCAGTACTTCCTGTGATACCAGATTCTTGCCCGATTTAAAATTAGCGGTTAATTCTTTTACTTGTTTGGTAAGTTTATCGTGTTCAGCTTTGTGATTTATATACCCGGGATAATTGTTATCCTTCATCAGCTTTTCTTCTGCTGAAAAATGAAAGATGGTATAATCAGTTAATTCTTCCAAAATTTTTCCCAGTACTTCTTTTCCCTGCGCCTGACGCATTGCAGAATGAAGTTCGTTTATAAGGGATACAATTCTTTTATGCTGGTTGTCTAATGCATTTACTTTTACGCTATAGTTTTCCGACCATTCCATTAATGCCATATTTTTCTCTCAGTCGTTTTTTTTATAAATAATATGGCAGACAATTTATTTATATGTCTGCCGTCTGAAATTCTTTCCCCACAAAAGTGTTTAAGCATGTTCGAATTCTCTAGAAAGGTTTGCACTACCTGTTAATTGACGCTTTGCCCTGTATCCGATATTTTTTTCTTCATCAATTTTGAAGTGACTTATTAGTCTTTCAAGATTTTGAGTAAGGTTGCTGAGATCTTCGGCAGATCTTGCAATCTGCTGCGAACCGGCTGCGCTTTGCTGCGTAACGCTGCTTATTGATTCGATATTTCTGCTAATTTCTTCCGCAGAAGCCGACTGCTGTTCGCTTGCGGCAGCTACCAGAGCCGCTACGTCGGTTACTTTTTCAGCGCCTGAAATAATTTCTTTAAGGACATCGCCTGCTTTGTTAGCCATCTCTTTACCGTTATCAACTTCAAGCTTACCCTGCTTCATCGAAGTTACGGCATCTTCGGTGTCTTTTTGAATTTTCTTGATCATGCCCGCAATTTCTTTGGTAGCTTTGGTTGTACGTTCTGCAAGTTTCCTTACTTCGTCGGCTACAACGGCAAACCCGCGTCCTTGTTCTCCGGCTCTTGCTGCCTCTATAGCGGCGTTAAGTGCCAGCAGGTTTGTCTGATCGGCAATATCATCGATTACCTGGATGATCTCCCCGATAGCATCGCTGCTCTTACCCAGAGCTTCAACCGTCTCAGCCGATTTTCTGACAACTTCTGCTATGCGCAGCATGCCTTCTATGGTATCTTCTACAACCTCGCCGCCTTTTCTTGCCTGCTCTCCCGAATTCCTTGCTGTTTCTGCGGCGATGGAAGCGTTCTTGGTATTTTCCAAAATAGTTTTTGTCATCTCTTCAATAGCTCTGGCTACTTCAACTGTTTGTCTGGTTTGTTCGCCGGCTCCGGCAGCCATCTCTTCAACGCTTGAAGATATTTGATTGGAAGAACTGGCCGTAGCCAATACAGCTTCATTAACTTTGCGAAGCGCCTGAGACAACGATTCAGTCACCGTATTAATATTGTCTTTAATTACCTGATGATCGCCTTTGTAATTACCCGATACTTTAATAGTGAAATCACCGTTTGCCATAACTTTTAATACATTGGCCGATTCGTTTATAGGCGCCAGAACTGCATCTAGAATGGAGTTTATACCGGTAATCAACCTTCCCCATTCGCCTTCAAAAACGGAAGCATTACCTCTGACCGTTAAATTACCTTCCTCGTTTGCTTTTATTAATTTGTCCGCTTCGCTCAGAAGACTCTCTATGGTATCGACTTCCTTATTAAAGGAAATAGCAAGCGAGTCTTTTTCGGAAGCAAGCTCAACACGGTGAATTCTACCGGAAGCAATTTCTTCCGCCGCGTATATTTTATTCTTCTGGGCGGTCTGTAAATCTTTAAGCATTTCGGCTAATTGACCTACTTCATCTTTTGAGCTATAATTTATGTCAACATCATAATCGCCGAGAGAAAATTCTTTTACAATGTCTTTAAGTTTGTTAATAGGCTTGGTTATCATAGGAGCAAGGAAGAAAACGCAGATTATAAATGTAATTGTACCTATTACAATACATACAATAGTCATAAATAGTGAACCCGAAACCGAATTCTGTACGTTGACATTCAATAAATTAGCTTTGCTTTCAAGTATTTTATTTATCTTCTCGAATTTATCCTGCAGCTTTTTTCCTACTTCCTGTCCGGACGAAGTTGAAATATCTGCGGCCATGTCGTAAGCTTTTGTTGCCGATGCGCTCATAATAGCATCCGCCACTATGCTTTTATACTGACCCCAAATTGATTTTACATCTTTCATATCGTTTTTAGCATCGCTGCCTAATCGTGAATTAAGCAGCGAATCTACGGAATTATCAATTTGAGTTCTCAGCCGGTTATACTCTTTTACATTTTCACCGAATTTCGGCGCAAATGCAGGCATAGAAAACTGCATCATTATAAATTGAGTTTTCTGAAAATTTGAATACACGTTATAAACCTGATCCCGGGGCGTTACATAATCTCCGAATATTTGATCTTTCAGCCCGCTCATCTTGTTAATTTGAAAAAATCCTATTGCTGCAATTATGGTCGAAATGATTGCCAATAAGGTAAAACCACCTTGGATTTTTCTTACAAATTTTAAACTTTTAAACCAAGCCACTTTAATACCTTTAATATTTCTTTAAAAGTTCATTTAATATTGATCGGTAATTTGAACCAATTACAATTTTATTTAGAGATGAATTACTTTTGACTAACCCGTGAGTTTAAATTCTATAGCCATCGATAATTTTACTTTCACAACGTTACTGCCGTTTTTGGCGGGAGTAAACTTCTCTTCTTTAATTCCTTTAATTGCCGCCTGATCGCAGCCAGCGCCGAGGCCTTTTACAATTTTTACGTCGTCAACCCCGCCGTTTTCATTTATATATATTAAGACATATACCTTTCCTTGAATTCCGGCTTGTTTTGCGGCATCTGGATATGTAATATTCTTGTATATGGCACCGAGACCGCCAATAGGCTGCGGCATTTGTTCTGCAAAAGGTAAATACCCGTCGGCTTGATCCTGAGAATAGACAAATTGACTTGTGCTCAAAAAAGCGCACAATATGACTAACAAAATTGAGCTCTTAACAAAATACATCTTTAATCCCTATAAATTTTATGGTTTACCTAAACTAATTATCGGATAAAAAAGAATTTTGTTAATACTTAATCTGTAATTTTGTTTTGCTTTTGGATTTTTTTGAAAGAATGATCTCGTGAGCAGCCTGAATAATTCTTATACAGGTTTGTTATTTAGGGTAATTAGAGTGAAAACACAATGAGCCGGAAGCAATTCTATTTTCTTGCCGGCTCATTTCGATTTCTGACAGTATGCGTTTCTATATTTTGATTAATTCACCGTTATCCAAAACCTTAAATCAATTTTTAAATCCGGTGTCAGTATTAATCATTAGTATATTATCGCATAAACAAAAATTTCATTCATGCAAAAGTAATAAGAGCGGCATTCAAGCAATAAGCGCGCATTTTGATAAAATAAGTGTGGACTTTTAAATTAGGCTTGAAATTAATAATCTGTATCTTTGAGATTTGCTTTAATCAGTTTTATTCATTAACCGGAATCAAAACAGTACAAGAAGTGTATTCGTTTATACGGCTGTTCAATTTTAAATTGCCGTTGTAATATTCCATCAGCTTTTTAATAGTGATCAATCCTAAGCCATTTCCTGCCTGCTGATATTTTTCCCTTTCGTGCTGGACAAACGGATTTATGTTTGCAAGTTGCTTCGGCGACATTCCACGTCCGTAATCCGTAATTTTCAATTCGTAATTATCATCGATAATATCTCCATCCACGAGTATTTTAGTTCCCCGATCCGAAAATTTTACAGCGTTAGTCATCATTTCGTCTACAATAAATTCAAAATCATCAGGATAAATTTTTATCCTGGCATCTTTAATATTTATTTTAAGATCGTTTAACCGGTTATTTTCCTTCGCAATTTTATTACAGATTTCGCTTATCAGTTCATTTGTCGAGTATATTTCCTCACCACCTGAATATTCTGCTGCACTCTTTTTTGATATTCTGATCTTTGCATCTGTATATTTAATGAATTTCTCAATTGTCCTGTGCAGGCGATGGCTGGAATGTATTATCTTACTAAGCATTTCCAGAGTTTCTTCTTTGGAGAAGTTTTCCAATTCTTCCCGGAGTAATTCGGAATAACCGATTATCGGGATCAAGGGAGTCCGGAGTTCATGGGGTACATATGCGGTGATATCCGTAAAAACCGAATCAAATACTTTATCGGATTTTTCTTTTTTCCTGAATTGTGTTTCAACAATCTGCAGAAGTTCTTTTGCTCTGAAGGGTTTGGTCAGATAGTCATTCGCACCTGAATTCATACCTTTTCTTATATCTAAATTATCGACTCTAGCCGTTAAAAAAATGAAGGGCACCATTGCGGCATTAGATAAATTCTGAAAATGTTTTAATACCTGGAACCCGTCGACTTTAGGCATCATAATATCCGATATCACCATATCAGGGATCTCTTTTTCCAAATAATTAATCGCCTCCAGCCCGTCTTCTACCGATATAGTTTCATATCCTACGCTCTCCAAGAGATCAACTATTGTTGTCCTTACATCTTTCTCGTCTTCTATAATTAAAATCTTTTTCATACAACTTCCGCAAAATTCAGTTTACTGATTATTTATCGAAAAATATTTACTTTATATTATAAAAACCAAACAAACGCAACATAGCCAAAATAAACGAGTTAAATCCGGTATATGCGAGTTGTTTTTTGTTTATCATAATATGCGGGTTAATAAGATTTATTACTCATAGGACAGGTCAATACCGACCGTGTCAGACAAAAAATCTAGATTTTATCTTACTTGAATATCTCTGGCTGATCACAAATTTTTCTTCCGTATTTTTAAGAAATATAATGTAAGACCTGTTGTACCATTTTTCAATTTTTTCTATATAATTCATATTAATTATAGTCGATCGGTGAATCCTTAAAAAGATATTGTCCGGCAGCTGATCTTCCCATTGTTTTAGAAGTTTCCTTACTATTAATTTTGATCCCGAGACTAAAAACAGATCGGAATATTCGCCGTTAGCTTTTATACTTAAGATATCGCCGATTTTTATAATCTGGGGTTTGTTATTTACGTTAACAAAAATCTTATCGTTCTCCGTCATTAGATTTTTGTCTTTTTCTCCGGTACTTTTCTCCTGTTTCCGGTTTTGCGCCCTCATTAATCCGAATTTTTCCAATCTTGTGCTTATAGCTTTTAAGAGTGTATCTGCTCTGAAAGGTTTGGTAATATAATCGTCGGCGCCTATTTCCATACCGTTTCTGAAATCGGTTACTTCGGCCTTTGCGGTTAAAAAAATAAAAGGAATGTAATAGAAATCGGGATTTAATTTTAATTTTTTTATTACTTCATATCCGTCTAATTTCGGCATCATTATGTCGCAGATAATTAAATCAGGCATAATTTCGCTCGCAAGCTGAAGTCCTTCCTTTCCGTCGGAGGCGGAAAATACTTTATAATTACTGGCCTCCAATAATTCTATAATGGATGTTCTGACCACATCCTCATCTTCAATAACTAATATCTTTTTCATAGCCCGGGCTTATTTTAATTTATTAATTATGGCCGCAGTTAAGAAATACAGTTACCTCAGTGCCTTCGTTTAATTTACTTTCAATATTAAGTTTACCGTTATGCATTTCGGCAGATCTTTTTGCTATAGACAATCCCAATCCGGTCCCCGATATTTTGCCCACATTCTCACCGCGATGAAAAGGTTCAAAAAGTTTCATTTGATCTTCATCCGATATCCCTATGCCTTCGTCTTTTACTGCTATAGAGATACAGTTTTCACACTTATTAACTGTTAAAATAACATTTCCTCCTTTGGGCGAATACTTAACGGCATTCGACAATAAATTAGTTAAAATTTGTGTAATAAGCTTATTGTCGAGATAGAATATTTTTTCGTCTAATCTGTAGTTAAAAATTATCCTTACATTTTCCGGCATGGATAGTTTCAAACTTTCAATATTGTTCTCAATTAAATCATATAAGTCAATGTGCATAGGATTGAATTTAATTTTCCCTGTTTCCGATCTGCTTATGGTTAATACATCCCCCAGCAGTTCTGTTAAATATTCAACAGCGTTCTGAATATTTTTAATATACTCAAAGTATTTGGACTCGGGCCACTGCCTCCCGTAAAGTTCCAGAAGATCGGCCGAGGCAAGAATAGAAGTAAGAGGCGTCCTGAATTCATGCGAGGTAACCGAGATGAACCTTGACTTCAGCTCACTTAATTCTTTTTCTTTTTCCAGTGCTTGTAAAATGTCCCTTTCAAGTTTTTTTATCTCGGAAATATCCAGCATAATACCCACAATTCCGCCGAGAGATCCGTCGGACTTATTGAATGTAGCTCTATATATAACCATATCGCGTAGATTTCCCGATTTATCAATCACCTTTATTTCATAGCTCTGCTTGCCGCGTACCTCGATAAGTTCATCATCTTTTAAATCGATCTTCTCTATTAAATCTTCAGGTATAATATTATAAATTGACTGCCCGATAATGTCTTTACTGTCAACTCCGTGAAATTCTGCAAAAGCTTTGTTGCATCCGGAATATTGGCGAAAAGCATTCAGGATAAAAACCGGATTCGGAATTGTATCGATTAATATCTGCAGAAATGTAAGCTGATCCTGCAATTTTTCTTCTGTTTTTTTCTGTTTACCGATCTCTTCTATAAGTTGTCGATTTACATTATTTAGTTTCTGAGTCCTTTCTGCAACAAGATACTCAAGATGCTCTTTATATTCTTCGAGCTGTTTTTCAACCAGCTTACGCTCGGTAATGTCTCTGGTAACACCCACCAGCGCATACGGTTCACCTTCATCGTTATAAACACTCGAAGTACTGAGATAAATCGGAAACTTGGTACCGTCTTTTTTCCGGTTAATTAGCTCACCCGCCCAGCCGTCGTGCAGGGTTTCTTCGTGTATAATATGAAGAAGCGGATTATTGTCATTCGGCAGGCGGACAACATCTATATTATGACCGATCAATTCGTCCATACTATATCCGTATATTCTTAAGAATGCATCGTTAACATATATTAGATTATTATTTAAATCGGTTACGCTTATTCCCTCACCGGCACTTTTAACTGTCTGAGCAAGCAGTTGAGCTTTTTCTTCCGCAGTTTTACGCTCGGTTATATTTCTCACTACACTTCTGAACTGTTTTACATTGCCGTTCTCATCTCTTATTATACGGGTTATTTGTTCGACCCAATAAACAGTTCCGTCTTTTTTTACCGCTCTGAATTCAATTGTGGCATCAATAGTACCGTCTTTAATTTTCTCCGAATAGAAATTATAAACCCGTTTAAATTCTTTTTAAAGATCAAAATGAAAGACGATTTGCCGATAAAGAATCCTGCTGGATACCCAGTAAACGAGTAAATATTCTGACTAATATATGTTGTCTTACCGGCCCGATCCGAGATATAATAAACTTCGTTTATATTTTCTATTAGATTACGGTAATTTTCTTCGTTTTCTTTCAGTGCTTTTTCAATTTTGATTCTTTCCGAAATGTCGGTTACCATAACAAGTTTTGTCTTTCTTCCCTGATACAATATTTCGTTTGTAGTAATGAATACCTCGACATGGCTTCCGTTTTTATGAATAAGGGTAAATTCTTTCGGATTGGAAGATTCGCTTCCGTCTGGTTTTTCTTTGTCTGAATTTGTTTTTGATATTAATATCGACTGCCAATTAAAAGTTTCCGAGGTAAAATGTTCTTTTTTATAACCCGTAAGTTCAGTACATTTTTCATTGATGTATACAATTCTGTTGTCCTGGTAAATACAAATTACGTTAGGAGACTGCTCGGCCAGGCTCCTGAATTTTTCTTCGGATTCCTTTAAAGCAATTTCGGCAGTTATCTTTTCCGTAATATCCTCTACGGTTCCTTCGTAATATTTAACATTTCCTTCACTATCAAAAACACACTTTGCATTTTCCCTGAGGTAAATAATTTTCCCGTCTTTTCTGAACCATCTGCTTTCAAAGCCAACCAGTTCTCCTTTTTTTTCAATCTCACTTTTGAATTCACTCCGCGTATACTCATGATCCTGATAGCCTTCCATTTCCAGATTCCGCTCTTCCAGCTCATGAAAGCTCCGGTAACCGAGCATTTTAATAATTGCGGGATTTGCCAGTACAATCTTACCTGAAGGGGTAGTTTGATAAATGCCGATCGGCGAATTCTCAAATAATTGCCTGAATTTTTGCTCCGATTCCTTCAGCGCATTCTCAAATCTTTTTCTTTCGTCGTATTCAAACTTAAACCTGTACTTTAATATTCCTATTGCTATAATTGTTGTCCCGAGTACAAATGAAATAGAATTTAAGGGCGGTATTTTATAGCCCGATTCAGGAATAATAACTTGCGTTATAACCGCACTTACAAATGAGACTAATAAGCCGGCAAAAATCCATAATGCCTGATTCTTTTCGGCACGGTTCTTTTGGACCGAGTAATATTTTATCAGTATGACGAACGCAAGAATCTGGCAAACCGTAAAATAAATTGATATTGCAACCGAGAATAAATTTTTTGACGGCATAAATTCCCAGCCGTAATTTGTACGAATTGTACCGCTGTATAATAAATTGGTGAATAAATGGATAGGAACAATAAAAAAAGCCGGTGCGACTAACATAAAATTGGCTTTCTTATTATTATTTAATTTGTCTCCTGTTAATATCAAAATAAATTTTAAGTACAAAAATGGAAGGAAGGGCCATAAAAAAGAAATTTTCTGCCAGATTTCAGCCAGTTGTGATGAAGGGGATGTAACAAAAAAGAATTCGCTGAAGGCCGTAAACGAGATAAAAAGATTAATTAAAAAATATATTTTATTTAATCCCCCGGCGGAATTTTTTGCCAGGATATAACCGCCCGTGCCGGCGGCGATGAATATTGCTAATATGTCCGTAAAAGCAAAAAAATGCATTAGAGTAAAAATTTAATATTAATTATTTATATACTCTATCTATAGTTTTATACAATTATTTTATCAGGAATGATTTAGCCCGGCTGTTTAATTTTGTCGGGTGTAAGAATAATATCATGACTACTAAATTCTCTTAAACTGATTCCCTTAATTTAATTTATTCAAGTTGACCGCCTAAATATTTGGTTTGAAAAACCGTTGAACTTGCCTCCCGGCAGGTAGAACGTTTACAAAAAATTGTTTTACTGTCCATTAACCCGCGACTTAAGTCGCGGGTTAATGATAAAGATATAAATATTTCGAATTGTTTTAATGACTTACAAAAACAAACGGTCAACTTGAGTTAATTTAAATAATGCTTATAGCCGATTTGCCTGCATTGAGAAGTTATTTAATAATTGTTTTCATAAACATTCAAATTATTAACCATAAATAGTCAACTTTATTATCGAATTTTATTCTATTTTATTAACGATATTACGGCTGCTGTCAGTAATTTAAATATTGGTGCGCACCTAATTTTCTCCTTTTCAACAGATATTATTTAATTGATGCTTCTCATTTCCGGATAATATATTGTTCAGTTCAAGAAGTATTAAAAGCCTGTCCTCTAATTTCACAATCGATTTAATGTAATCGCTATTTATACCTGCAGCAATTTTGGGAGGCGCTTCGCTTTTATTCTGATCGATTCGCAATACTTTACTTACCGAATCGACAATAAAACCTATACTTCTGCCTTCATTTTCCACTATTACTATTCTTGTATTTTTATCATATTCTTTTTTCAGGAGCCCTAGTCTGCTCCGAAGTTGTATTAAAGGAACAATTACTCCCCGCAGGTTCACTATTCCTTCTACAAACCCGGGAGCTTTAGGTATCTGGGTAACCTTGGATAATTTATTTATTTCACGCACTTTCATAATATCGATCCCGAACTCTTCCTCGTCCAGTAAAAAGCTCACAACCTGTATCTGGTTATTTTTATCTTTTACACTGTTTATTGTTTCAGTCATTATTTTTGCCCTCAATTATAAGTTTCGAGTAAACCGTTTTGATTAATCTGTGCATGTTTAACCGGCTTTTCAATTTCGAATTTAGAAATTAATTCCTGCAGATTTAATGTAAGCCTGTTAAGATCTTCCGTTGCCCTGGCAATTTGTTGAACACCTGAGGCCGACTGGTGCGTAACCGCCGTAATACTTTCGATATTCTTGCTGATCTGTTCCGCTGCGCTCGATTGTTCTTCGCTGGCCACGGCAACCTGAGAGATTATATCTACTACCTTAACCGATCCTGAGATAATTTTCTTAAGAGAGCCGCCCGCCTTTTCTGTTAACGATTTCCCTTTTGAAACTTCTTCAGTTCCACTGCCGATAGAACTTACGGCATCTTTAGTATCGTTCTGAATCTGCTTGATCATTTGCGCAATTTCTTTAGTGGCCTTAGTTGTTCTCTCAGCCAGTTTTCTCACTTCATCGGCAACCACAGCAAAACCTCTGCCTTGCTCGCCCGCTCTCGCTGCTTCTATAGCGGCATTCAAAGCCAGAAGATTGGTTTGATCCGCTATATCATCGATTACCTGTATTATTTCTCCTATTTGCGCACTGCTTTCACCGAGCTTTAAAACTTTTAACGAAGCATGCGCCACTATTTCATCTATCTTTTCCATGCCTTTCACCGTATCAAATACAGCGTTGCCCCCGTCTTCTGCAATGGCTCCTGCATCTTTTGCGGCATCCGAGGCGGAGTGCGCATTCCTCGATGTTTCCATGATTGTTTTGGTCATCTGCTCAACGGCTGTGGCTATTTCTGCGGTTTGAGCCGATTGTTCCTGCGAACCTGCGGCAATTTCTTCGGCGTTGGAAGATATCTGCGTAGCCGCACTTGCAGTCGCTTCGATAGAGGAAGTAACGTCTGCTAAGATATTACATAAAGATTGCGCTGTTTTGTTGATGCTGTCTTTTAATGTTTTATACTCACCGTTATAAGAGCCGGTCATTTTCACCGCTAGGTTTCCGGCTGCCATCTTTTCAAGTATCTGGTTTGCCTCACTGAAGGGCAGGCTTATTGAATTTAAAGTGTTGTTCAATCCTTCAATTACTTCCCTGTAGCCTCCCTCAAATTGCGAAACGTCTCCCCGTTCATTCAAGTCACCTCTCATACTTGCATCTACAAGCTGGTTCGTCTCGGTTATTAGCCCGGCAACTTTGCTTATGGCTTTTTCTACAGAGACAACAGTTTCCTGAATCATTAGAATAATATTATTTACACTCGAAGCAAGCAAGCCTATTTCATCTTCGCTGTCTATATTCAGAGGCTGGGTACCTGTTTCTATTTTTACGTTCAAAATTCCCTTTGCCATTTGCTCCGCACCGTTTTTCAAATTAAGTACGCAGATATTCTTCAGACTGTCGATACGGTCAAAAATTTGATTGATGCCCCCGGAAACCAACCGGGAAATATATAGTGCGAGTAAGACGGATATAATTATTCCGGCTAATAAAAACCCGACTAGAGTCCAGATTATTGTATTTGCAATCGAGGCATCCGCTAGATATACATGGTTTCCTTCATTAGAATTTATTCGAATAAGAGTGCTCAGTTGATTTTGCGCCGATTTGGCAAGCGGATTCATAACATTATTCAGCACTTTAATAGCTTTTTCTTTTTGACCGTTAGCAACCAGACCGATAATTTGTTCGGTATTGCTGTAATAATTTTTATAGTCATTATTAAAGCCGTTAAAAGAATTTTTTTCCGAATCAGACGACACGGAATATGAAAATTTTCGAATTAGATCTTCTATTTTTGAATCATAATTACGAATCAAATTTTCATTTTCCGCGATGTCGTCGGACGAAGAAGACAATATTATATCATTTACATTCACCCTGATCCTCTGAAAATAATTTGTCATTTCGGCTAACTGGGCTATAGGTTTCAGGTTTTCATTATACAAAGTTTTTTCTTTTTCACTGAATAATCTTAAATTCGAAATACTCAGATACCCTATTATCAATGTAATTACAACAACCAGTGTAAAACTCACCATGAGTTTTGAGCGTATTTTCATATTCTTTAATGTCTTCATAATTAGTTCCCTTTTCGGATAAAATTTTTATAATGCAATTTTTATTTTAACAGTTGTTAATTTGTCTTTTTCGCTATCTATCTCCATGGATCCGTTGTATAAACGCAGGATGCTCTGTATAACACCGAGGCTCAGTCCTAAGCCGCCCTGAAAGTACTTTTCTCTGCCGAACTGTTTCAATATTCCGATCTTTTTAATCTGTTCGCCGTTCATACCAATACCCGAATCGGATATTTCTAAGAAGAATTCATTTCCCTCGGTTTTAGTATTTATTTTAATAGGGGTACCGGCTTCAGAATACGTGCACGCATTATTAACAAGTTCTTCGACAATGAATTTTAAGTGTCCGTAATAAATCCTGAGTTCGGCTTCGCAAAGAGTCATCTCAATATCCTTAGACCGGTTATTTTCCGAAGACGCGGTTTGAACGAAAGAATAAATTGACTCCTTGGAAGGTATTTTATCGCCGGCCGGATATTTCCTTAATTGAGTCTTATCGCTATTTATTATTTCCAGTTCGTTGAAAAGAAGAAATTTTTCAATAATGTTTAAAAGGTTGCCCCCTGACTTTCTGATTCGTCCTACCATATCGATTATTTCAGTTATTTCCAACTCGTCTTTATTATCAAGAATCAACTGTGAAAAGCCAATTACCGAAACCAGCGGTGTTCTCATTTCATGCGGCAATGATCTGGCAATATTTGAGTGCAGTTCGTCAAATTTATAATCAATATATTTCTTTTTGGACAGTCTGGATTTTACCGCTTCAATAAGATCATCCGCTTTGTAAGGTTTGGTTAGGTAATCATCAGCGCCTAAATTCATTCCGTGGCGGATATCGGTATTATCTGCTCTTGCCGATAAGAAGATGAACGGTATGCCGGATGTGGTAATTTCTTTCTGCAGTTCCTTGAAAACCCCAAAGCCGTCTAATTCCGGCATAAGTATATCCGATATGATTAAATCCGGAAGATGTTTTTTTGCAAGTTCAACGCCTTTGATGCCGTTTTCAGCATTTACTACATCGTATCCTTCTTCAGTTAATAGATCTATTATTCCCGACCTTAAATCTACATCGTCTTCGATAACTAATATTTTGTTCATTTTTTCTCCAAATTTATTTATCCAAAAATAAACACGATTGGAGCTAAAAACGGTTGTGATTGCAATAAGAGGTATTAGATTGTAATAAGTGGTAGGTAATAATAATAAGCGGATAACTAAGCAGCGATTTTAATATAAATACATCAGCCGTAATTAAGTTTATTTTTTATTGCGGCTGCATATCGCCGGCTGATTACAAATTGTTCATCGATATTTTTAAGATAAACAACCGTAGAATTATTGAACCATTTATCTGTTTTTACTATATAATCCAGATTTATTATAGTAGATCTGTGAATTCTAAGGAATGAATTATCAGGAAGTATTTTTTCCCAGCTTTTTAGCAATTTTCTTACAAGAAGTTTTTCCTGGCTTGAAGTATAGACGGTAGTATATTCTGCTTCAGCTATAATACATTTGATGTCTTTTATTTTTAAAAACTTAGGCTTATTGTTAACAGTTACGTAAACATATTCATCGCTACTAAGCTTATCGTTTTTCTCGGATCCATTTTTTTCGCCTTTACTGTTGCCTGCTGCCAGAATTATTTGTTTTTTTTTTAACCTTAGCTCTACAGCTCTAAGCAGTTCATCCAGGCGGAACGGCTTGGTTAGATAATCATCCGCACCTAGTTCCATACCGTGCCTAACATCGCCTTTTTCAACTCTGGCCGAGAGAAATATAAACGGGATAGAAGCGGTTTCGTTTTTTTTGCTCAATTCGTTTATTACGTCATAGCCGTTTTTACCCGGCATAATGATATCGCTTATAATTAAATCCGGCAGAACTTCTTCAACTAATTTAATTCCGTCAATCCCGTTGTCGGCAACCGACACTTCAAAACCTTCGCTGTTGAGAAGGTCTAAAATACTTTCCTGAATATTATCATCGTCTTCAATCAATACAATTTTTTTCATAACATAGACTAAATTAATTGTTTAATGGTAAGGTCACAAAAAATGTAGTTCCTTTGCCGCTTTCGCTGCTAAAAGTAATTTCACCTTTTTGCAGTTCTATATTTTTTCTAACAATTGAAAGGCCCAATCCGGTTCCCGAAATATTGCCGATATTTTTCGCCCTGAAAAACGGAAGGAATAAATTTATTTGGTCCTCTTCGGGAATTCCCATTCCGTTATCGCTGACGCTTATATTAACAGTGTTGTCTTTTTTCCGAAGCTTTAATTCCACTCTTCCGCCGTCGGGAGAATATTTAATAGCATTACTCAGCAGGTTTATAACAACCGACTTCAGCATTTTTTCATCGAAACTGCCCGTTATATTATCTTCCTCGGCTATATATTTTAAATCGTGCTTTTCCTTGGATAAGGGCTTAATCTCTTCAAAAATTTCGTTTAGAAAAGATACAAGTTCCAGCTTTTCCGGAGTATATGCCAGTCTTCCGGACTCGGCTCTGTTTAAATCCAAAACTTCGCTTACCATTCCATTCATGAACAGCGCGGAATTTTGTATTCTTTTAATTGTATTCAGTTTTTTTTCGTCATTCCATTTTTCATTATATCTTAAAACCAGTTCGGCGGATGCTAATATTGACGTAAGCGGGGTTCTGAATTCATGTGATACCGTAGAAACAAAACGCGATTTCAATTCACCCAGTTCTTTTTCTTTTTGAAGAGCCTCTTTTATTTCTTCCTCCGCCAGGAATTTTTCCGTAATATCATAAAGTGATCCGGATGTTCCGGTTATCTCGCCCTTTTCATTCAAAATTAATCTGGCAAAAACTTCGATCCATTTAAAACTGCCGTTCTTTGTTACATACCTAATAATATGACGGCAATGTTCCTTGCTTCTGCAGACAAGCTTCTCGAACTCTTTATTATTCCTTTCCCTGTCTTCCGGATGCACATAATTCAAAAACAATTGCCCTATACTTTCTTTTACCGTATAGCCCATTACCTCTTCCCAGGCAGGATTCAGGAACTCCCAGTTGCCGGCTGCATCGGTCTGAAAGATCACTTCTTTAATATGGTCTACAACAAGCCGGTACCTGCGTTCGCTTTCTTTTAGAGCTTCTTCGCTTTTCTTCCTCTCCGTAATATCGTTTATTATAGCCAGCATATAAACCGGAATGTTCTGATCGTTTATTACGAACGAACAATTAACCTCGCCGCTGACCGGCTGGCCGTTCAACCTTTTTAATTCAATTTCACCGAACCACTCACTGTTTTTTAATAATTCCGGTATATATTCATTTCTTACTACTTCAATATCGTTTTCCGAAATGAAGTCGAAAACGCTGCGTCCCTTCAATTCACTGTCGTTTTCCGCCCCCATCATTTGAATAATCGATTTATTAACATACTGTACATAAAAGTTTAAATCGAAAAGCACAACGCCGGAAGCCGAAGATTCTATTGCTCTGTTTAAAATAACATTTTGTTTTTCTATTCTTTTTGTCTGGGTTATATCCCGTATCACGCTGCCTATCATTACACCTTTATCCGTAATAATTGGATAAACTATACTTTGAAGAGATTTTATTTCGCCTTTTTTTGTAATCAATTCGTCTTCAAATGTCCGGTTAAAATACTTTGTACCTTTTTTTTCGATTATTTCGCGTATAATATTCTGAAATTTATAGCTGCTTTCTTTTGATACTTCTCCCTCAACTTCCTTGTTTAATTTTAATTCAAAAAGCGACTTGCCCATGGTTTCTTTTTTTGAAAAACCAGTTATTTTTTCAAGAGCATGGTTCCATTCAACCACCATACCGGCCTCGTCTATGAGCATTACGCCGTCAATTGACTGTTCAACTATACTCCGGAATTTAGTTTCACTGGCTTTTATGGTTTTTTCATCGTCTATTCTGTCTGAAATATCTCTTTTTATTCCAAGGAAGTTTACTAGTTTACCTTTTTTGTCGTGGATGGGTATAATTCTTATTTCATTCCAGAAGGCGGTGCCGTCCTTTTTATAATTTAAAATAATTACGTTGCATTCTTCCTGTTTCTTCAACGTATTGCGTATTTTCTCAATAGTGCTTCTGTCTGTATCCGGACCCTGAAGGAATCTCGGATTTTTCCCGATCACTTCATCGGACTTATATCCGGTCATTTTTTCATAAGCAGGATTGCAGAAGATAACAGGATTATCGTGTGATGTCGCATCGGTTATTACGACGCCGTTAGCCGTTTTCTGAATAGCCAGTTCCTGCAAATGTAATTTCTCTTCGTAATTTTTTCTTTCGGTTATATCGCGTCCAATAGACTGTATTTCAAAAATATTTCCGCTTGAATCGGCTATTGCATTATTCTCCCACTCAATCCATCTCAATCCTTCAACGGTATTTACGCATTGCTCGAAATCTATTCTATACGGGGGTTCCTTAATCTTTTTCAATTTTTCCATTGTTGCTTGCAGATTTTCAGGATCTACCAGAGGCATAAAAGCAGTACCCAGAAGTTCATCACTGCTCTTACCGAACTTTTTACAGAATGCTTCGTTTACAAAGATAAACTGTCCGTTAAGATTGACTCTGACAATCAAATAATTCATCGATTCGATTAGGCTTTTAAATCTCGATTCGTTCTGATGTGGCTTGTCTGCGGCATTTGACGGCTTCATACTAAGCACAAATTTAATAAAGAGTATGGCCGCGGAGGGAATAAATAATAAATCGAAAATAATAAGAATAACTTTGAAATGATTTATAGAATTGATGAGGAAGTACGAAATATTTACCGTTAATACGAATAAGAAAGCTAAAAACATTAAAGGAAGGACCGGAAGAAGAAATATATTCTTTTTGTTATCCGAACTTAATTTAAACAAACGGTTTTCTGTATTTAATAAACATTTCAAACGATTCATTTCAAGTAAACTTTCCGGGCGTAATTACATTAACAGATTTTAAAATAAACTAAAATGGATACCTAATAGGGTTGTATTCGAGCTTCTCAAAAAGATGCATGTTTAATCTTAATAAATTCTTACTTAAGATTAGGAGACTTCCTGCAGTTCTTTTTTCTCGTTTGTAGACAATATTTTTTCTAGATCTATAAGAGTAATCAAACGGTCTTCCAATTTACCGACGGCCAGAATAAAATCAGAATTTACACCGGATACAATTTCAGGAGGAGCCTCAGTTATTTCCTTGGGTATTCTTAATACTTCTTTAACGGCATCGACAATAAACCCTACGGTATTTCCGGCAACTTCTACCACAACAATCCTCGTATTCTTGTCGTGTTCTTTTCTCGGCATCCCCAGCCTTGTTCTTAAATCTATAACAGGAATTACTCTGCCCCTGAGATTTACAACTCCGTCAACAAATGCGGGCGCATTAGGCACTTTTGTAATCTGAAACATTCTGTTAATTTCCTGCACGTATAATATATCTACGCCAAATTCTTCATTCCCAATAGTAAAGCTAACCAATTGAAGCAATTCCGAAGATTCCTTTTTTTCTTCCAAAGTTGCCATTACCTGTCTCCTCAATTTTTGCAGTAAATTATTAAATAAAACTATTATTCCTTTATAATTATCGTACGGGAAAAAAAATATTTTAGCTTTGAATTAAAAAAAATAATATTTCTTTAATTCCATTGCTTCTCTTATACATGACTAATTTATATAATATTATGAACATGGATAATAATAGCCACTTCTAATTAAAAATAAGCGAGCGTATCTCGGAAAAATATAATTTAGGGCATAAAATTATACCTTTTTTTGCCCCTTTCATATATTCATTCTGGTATTATAATTGCTAATGATAAGGGATATAATAAGTTACCAGATCCCATAAAAGTAAAATTTGAATAAATTTTTAATCTGCGATGCTGTTTTAATAAAGCCTTATAATAAGTAAATAGAAATACATTAAATTTCCTTTTATGACAAGAAAATTTCCATTTAATTTAAGAGTAAAATGAAACTTGGGATTGAAAAGAAACTGACGGTAAATTTTGTTTTATCTATCCTGTTCGTTTGTATAATGGGATTTTGGTTTATCCATGTAAATTCAAAGGAAGATAAAAAGAACGCGCGTATATTTAATTCCAGATTAAGTCTGACTCTTCTGGAGGCAACAACTTCCGATCAATTTCAGGCTTTGGAATTATTCAACGATTATATAATAACGCGGGATATTGAAAAAATCCGTGAAATAGATTTCCTAAATGAAAAACAGCTTTCCAATATTATTAGTCTGAAAAAACTTCTGGAAGACGAACCTGAAAGTCTCCGGAACCTAGCCTTGTTGAAAAACGGCATTGACAAATCATTCAGTTACTACAATTCAATTTATTCACAAATAGGAAAAGAAGCTTTTACCGCGCAGCTGGCGCTGCAAATTATAGCTAAGGCAAAGAACAATACAAATCAGATTCATAGGACTGTAGAAAACATTATTAGTTCGGAAAATACCACCGTTAATAAATTATCATCCGAAGTTCAGGGCCTTAAGTTAACAAATACTATAATAATGTTTACCGGTATTTCTTCTGCTATTATCTTTCTGTTTGTTTTTTACAGAAGCACAAGGAAAGAGATCGCAATTAAAATGAAATCGGAATATGACTTAAGAATACTGGGCAAGGCAATAAAATGCATAAATGAATCCGTAGTAATAACGGATTTCGGTAATAAAATTTTATTTATAAACGAGGCATTTAAGAGAACTTATAATTATACCGAAGAGGAAATGATCGGGAGAGATATATCCTTTATATATTCAAAGCGAATACCGCAGCACAGGCTTGAAGAGATATTCGATTATTTAATACTTGACGGATGGGCCGGCGAAATTATTCACAATACGAAAGACGGATCGGAACTAATTGTGCAAGTTTCGGGATCGCCGGTGAAAAATGAAGACGGAAATACGATCGCGGTTGTAAGCGTAATAAGCGATATAACCGAGAGAATGAAAACACAGGAAGAAGTTGAGCGTTATATTGAAGAACTCCAGGTGAACCAGGACCTGCTCGAACAAAACGCGGAAGAACTGCTGGAGTTAAACGTAAAATTATATGAATCGGAGCAGCAGCTGAAAGAACTGAATGAAAATAAAGACAAATTCTTTTCAATAATTTCGCACGATTTAAGGAGTCCGTTCAGTTCCCTTATCGGGCTTGCCGATATTTTAGTAAATGATATAAATAATTTATCAAAAGATGAAATAAGCTATTTCAGCCAGAATATTTACAATACATCAAAAGGGGTTTTGAATTTGGTTGACCGGCTTCTGCAATGGTCAAGGCTTCAGACCGGCAGAATCGACTATGCCCCAAAGTCAATTTCGTTGTTCAAAACAGTCAATGATATATCAGGAGTATTGAAGGGAAATCTAATTAAAAAAAATATAGTAATGCATAATGAAATAAGAGAGAATACGATGATTTATGCGGATGAGAACATGATTACATCGATCATACAGAATCTTATCTCAAATGCATTAAAATTTACCGATGAAAACGGAAAAATTGTAATTGCGGATAAAGACGACGCCGACTTTGTCGAAGTTTCGATTATTGATAACGGTATAGGAATGTCGGAAGAGAGGACTAAAAAATTATTTAATATTGAGTCCAACCTTACTACGCCGGGTACGGCGCATGAAAGCGGCTCAGGGCTGGGGCTGATTTTATGCAAAGAACTGGTAGAGAAAAATAACGGTAAGATATGGGTTAAAAGCATCGTTGGAAGCGGCACTACTTTTATATTCACGGTTCCGAAAGCAGCGGTTTTGCAAGATCAGGTATAAATATAAAACTTTTGATTGATTTTAAATGAACTTATTGAAAACAAAGAATAATTATTTAATTTTATGTCTGAAATTGTTAAATACATTTAACAATACTATGTTTTTCCATACGGGGAAAAAATGAACCGAACGAAAATATTAATTGTAGAAGACGAGTTGGAAATTGCTGAATCAATAAAAATGATTCTTGAAGAGCGGGGCTACATAGTTACAGGGACGGTAACTACCGGCGAGGATGCAATTGAGGCCGTAAAAAACAAAGACGTACATTTGGTACTTATGGATATAGTATTGAACAGTGAAATGTCCGGCACCGAAGCCGCGGAATATATAAAAACACATCACGACATTCCTATAGTGTTTTTAACCGCATATTTCAACGAATACATGCTGGAAAGGGCAAAGGAGTCGTTACCTTTCGGCTATCTTCTAAAACCTTTCAACGAACGTGAACTATATGCTACCATTGAAATGGCAATGTATCACGACCGGATGGAGAAAAAAAGGAACCGGATAAGTCTAATGCTTGATATTTCCAACAGAATAAACAAGCAAATAAACAGAAGCCGCGACAAATCGGAACTGATTTCAAATATATGCAATGCCTTTTCGGTAATTCCGGAATACCTCGGATCGTTTATTATTCTGCTCGACGATATGAATAATGTTACGGAAACTACCGAAAGCGGATTCGGGAATAAATTTTCCGAAATCGTACAGAGCCTTAACAATGTAGAGTTTCCGCTGTGGTTCAGGAAAGCCGTAACCGCCGAGAGCATAATACAGACAAACGGTACTCCTCTGGAATTAAATAACGAAAAGAAAACAATATATATAAAACTGGAACTCAATAAGAAAATTTACGGCTTAATCGGAATTACAATTAAAAGCCGGTATCTTGAAGAAGAAGAATCGAAACTGTTCAGAAGCATTATTCAGGATATAACTTATTCGCTGGAAAGACTTGAACTTGAAGCCAAGAGCAAATCGATGGAAATGGCACTTGCAGAATCTGTCAGGCGCTACAAACAGGTAATCGATAATGCAGTTGATATAATATTTACTTTAGATTTAAAGGAAAAATTTCATTTGTAAATCAAGCGGTCTCGGTTAATACCGGATACTCAAACCAGGAAATAAAGCAAATAAGCTATTATGATTTAATTTCTCCGGATTATAAACAGGAAGTACAAAATTTTTATCGTACATTCGAATCGAAAAATAAAAGTCACGCTTACATAGAATATCCAATTCTGACAAAAGAAGGAGAATTGCGCTGGTACGGTCAAAACACAAATTTACTTTATAATAATTCCGAAATAATCGGCTTCCATTGTATTTCGCGTGATATCACGGATAGGAAAAAAATTGAAAGCGCTCTTTACGAAAGTGAGAAAAGATACCGGCAGCTTGTCGAAATGTCCCCCGATGCGATAATCGTTTATAAAAAAGGCAAAGTGATTTTTGCTAACGACGCCGGAGTAAAAATATTCGGGGCTAAAAACCAAAGCGAATTAATAAACCAATCCATTACTAATTTATTCTACCCTCATTCCATAGATGTTTCAAAGGCACACGTAAAAAATCTTTCGGAAGAAGATTCAAACGTTCCTCTCCACGAAAGACAAATCAAAAGACTTGACAATACCCTGATAAGCGTGGAATTGACAGCCAATAAAATTATTTACCAGAATGAAGATGCTTTCCAGGTAGTAATAAGAGACATCTCGGAAAGGAAAAGAGTAGAGCGGGAATTGCGCAGAAGACAGCGGGAAGTTACAACATTACTGGATTCTCTACCTGCTTATGCATTTTTTAAAGACAGCAGTACGCGTTATATAACGGCAAATCAGAAATTCTGCGATGCGGTCGGTTATACAAAAGATGAACTTATAGGAAAAACCGACTTCGAACTCTTTCCGAAAGTTATTGCGGAAAAATTCAGAGAAGATGATCTCAAAGTCATAAATTCCGGGGAAATGGTTTATATATACGAAGATCAAATGTACGATCACGACAAGCTGATTTTTGTAGGTACCAGCAAAGTTCCTCTAAAAGATGAGAGCGGAAAAATAATCGGGTTAATCGGCTTGGCTTTTGATATTTCTGAAAGAAAAGCTGCCGAAGAAGCCGTAAAAAAATATACTGTTGAACTGGAGGAACTAAATGCAAATAAAGATAAATTTTTCTCAATTATCTCGCATGATCTGCGCAGCCCGTTTCAGGGACTGCTAGGTTTATCGAATATTCTGGTGGAAGAATTCGACAATCTTTCGGTGGATGAAATTAAATTATTCGCATCCAACATCCATAACTCTACCAAGAATCTTTTTAATTTACTGGAAAATTTGCTTCAGTGGTCCAGGATTCAGACCGGTAAGATAGATCTTAAGCCGGTAAAGGCCGATCTGCACGAGGAAATATTATATAATATAAATCTTTTAAGCGGTAACGCAACTAAAAAGAACATTAAATTAATAAATGAAATTGACGATACTTTATTGGTTTATACGGACTTAAACATTCTGAACTCTACGCTGCAGAATCTGATTACTAATGCAATTAAGTTTACCCATCCGGGCGGAGAAATAAGAATTTCCGCAAAAGAAATTGATGATAATGTTGATGTTACGGTACGGGATACCGGAATAGGAATATCAGAAGAAGATATGAACAAACTTTTCCGCATTGATACGCAGCATACTACTATGGGCACAGACCGCGAAAGCGGAACCGGTCTCGGCTTGACGATATGCAAAGAACTTCTCGAAAAGCAAGGCGGGAAAATTTGGGTTAAAAGCGAAGTAGGAAAAGGCAGTTCATTTACTTTTACTATTCAGACTCATAAAGAATAAGCAAATGCGAAAATTTTATTGGCGGTATGGTAACTTCGGTTTTAAAACCGATAATAATCATGTTACTAAAAATAAGCTGGATTCATAATACTTTAATGTATAAGAATAGAATTTTAATAGTAGAAGATGAAGCACTTGTCGGTAAACATTTAAAAAATGTTTTATTGGGACGGAACTATGAAATAGCAGGAATATTTTCTAACGGTGAAGAAACTATTGAATTTATTAAGCACGATAGACCGGATTTGGTTTTAATGGATATCTGGTTAAATGGCAAACTTGACGGAATTGAAACCGCTGAGTTAATAAAAGGATTATTCGATATACCCATAATTTACCTGACGGCTTATTCAGACGACAAAACTCTGACCAGGGCTAAAATTACCGAACCTTTCGGCTATATTGTTAAACCATTCGAAGAAAAAGAACTTTACGGCACTATAGAGATGGCTCTTTTTAAATACAGCGCCGAAAGAAAATTGAAGGAAAGCGAAGAAAGATATAAAGCACTTTTAAATAATTCGTTTTATCTGGTATTGGTTCTCGATTATGAAGGCAATATTATAGATGCCAATCCGGCAGCATTAAAATTAATTGACATTTCTCATTATGAAGTAAATAGCCTGAATATTTCCGAGTTCATACCTCCCGACGATATCAAAACAATTTACCGTTTAATCGACGAACTCAAGGATAAAAAACTTAAAACAGAAATAACCGAAGTTGATATTAAATCAAGGGACGGAAAAATATACAGCCTGGAAATAAACGCGGCGCTTGTATATAAAAACAGCCAGCCGGTTGCGGTTCAGATAATAGGCCGCGACATAACTCAAAAGAAGCGAACAGAAAAGGAGCTCATAAAAAGCGAATTTAAGTACCGTGCATTAATCGAAAGAATGAATGAAGGAGTTATCCAGGTAAACAACAACGATGTAATTGAATTTGTTAATTCCAGATTCTGCACCATGGTAGGCTTCAAACCCGAAGAAATTTTAGGAAAAACCTCGCTTGAAATTTTTGCTTTACCGGAAGACCGGGATCTCATTAAGCAAAAGAACCGGGAAAGGTTAGTACGCAAAACGGATAAGTATGAATTACAGTATAAAAAGAAAAACGGCGATCTAATCTGGGTGGAAATAAGCGCGTCGCCGGTAATAGACGAGAATGAAAACGTTACGGGTTCCTTTGCGCTACTCACGGATATTACCGACAGAAGAAAAGCCGATTCCGCTATCTCGCATTTGGCTGCGATAGTAGAATCTTCTGAAGATGCAATTATCAGCAAGACATTGGAAGGCGAAATAATTTCATGGAATAAAGGAGCGGAATTAATTTACGGATATTCTCAAGAAGAAATATTAGGAAAACATATTTCCACCCTTGCTCCTCCGGAAAAACGCGAGGAACTGGATATAATCATGAATAAATTGAAGAACGGATTCAGAATAGATAATTTCGAAACCGTGCATCTTAAAAAAGACGGAACATTATTTTTTGTTTCGCTCACCATCTCCCCCATCATAAATTCTTTCGGAGAAATTATCAGTGTTTCTTCAATTGCCAGGGATATTTCGGAATACAAAAAAGCACTTGATATAATAAAAGAATCGGAACAAAAATATAAAGACATTGTCGAATTTGCTCCGGCGGGAATTTTTCAAGTAGATAACGAAGGTAATTTAATAACCGCTAATACGGCTTTTATGCAGATATTAGACTGCGAGTCGGCGGATTTACTTACCAACTTAAATCTTGCTAAGGAAGTGTTTGTAGAAAGTGAGTACTACTACCATCTTTCGGAACAAACTTCAATTACGGGAGCGCCGATTGATACGGAAATCCAGTGGAAAAAATTTAACGGCGATGTTATCTGGATTCAGTTAAACTTCAGGCAGGTTAAAAACGGCAATAAAGCCGCAACTTACTTTGAAGGTTTCGTTAGAGACGTTACCTCCCACAGATTTGCCGAGCAGGAATTAATCGAAAGGGAACAAAGCTATCGTACATTGATTGAAACCTCTATCGATGCTATTTATGTTCTGCAGGGAAGACAATTATTATTGGTCAATAATGAATGGGAAAGGATATTCGGATATTCATCGTACGAAGCTACTTCCCCAGATTTCAATATTATGAAAATTGTCGCTCCCGAAAGTACGGAAGATATTGAAAGAAGATTTAACAGGCAGCGCACCAATTCTATAACTTCGCCTATTTCTTCCCGGTATGAAATGACGGGGATTTCAAAGTACGGAAAAAGGATTCAGCTCGAGGTAAGCGCTTCGGAAATATTGTGGAAAGGTAAACCGGTTGTGCAGGGTATTTACCGTGATATTACGGAAAGGAAAAAAGCCGAAGCCCAAATAAGAATGCTTTCGATGGCTGTAAAACAGAGCTCTGCTTCAATAATTATTACCGATACAAAAGGAAAGATAGAATACGTTAATCAGAAATTTTCATCGGTAACCGGATACTCATACGAAGAGGTAATTAGAAAAACTCCCGCTATATTAGCGAGCGGCAACTTAAACCATCAGGAGAGACAATTAATCAGATCATTGATTTCTTCCGGAAAGGAATGGAAAGGAGAATTTCTTAATAAGAAAAAGAACGGTGAATTTTACTGGGAATCCGCAACTATCTCCCCGATTTTTGACGAAAACGGAAAAATAACTCATTACTTATCGGTACAGGAAGATATTACTTTAAGGAAAAAACAAGAACAGCAATTAATAATAGCCAAGGAAAATGCCGAAAAATCGGATAAGCTTAAAACGGAATTTCTCGCTCAAATGTCACATGAAATCCGTACTCCATTGAACAATATTTTAACTTATACTTCGGTGCTTAAGGAAGAATTCGAAGACAAGCTTCCTGAAGGCTTGGAGTCTACTTTCCAGGTAATTGACAGCAGTTCTCTTCGTTTAATCCGGACGATAGAACTCATCTTAAACTTATCAAGAATACAAACTGGCAATTTTGAAGCTAATTTTGAAAAGTTAGATCTCGAAAAAGATCTTTTGGAAGATATTCTTTTGGAATTTTATTCCAAGGCAAAAAAGAAAGGCGTCGCATTAAATTTTAAAAATAAGGCCAAGGACAGTATTATATACGCCGACAAATATTCGATGGGGCAGGTTTTTATAAACATAATAGATAATGCGCTCAAATATACCGATGAAGGAGCTATAGATATTCTTATCTATAACAATGCGGGAAAAGCCCATGTTGAAATACAAGATACGGGTATAGGCATAGCATCCGAATATATATCAGAATTATTTAATCCGTTTACGCAGGAAGATATGGGAATGACCAGGCATTTTGAAGGAATCGGTTTGGGTTTAGCACTTGTAAAGAAATATGCCGAAGTAAATAATGCTCAAATTCAAGTGCAAAGTGCAAAAGGAAAAGGCAGCACGTTTACTATTTCAATGAAAAATTTTAAGATGATATTATAAAATATTCTTCGTAACCTCTATCCCCAATTGTTCCATTCTATATCTAAGTTTTGACCTTGAAAGACCCAATATCTTTGCGGCTTTTACCTGGTTACCGTTTGTTATTTTCAGTGTTCTCTGAATTAATGCTCGCAGCACCAGGTCGATTTTTACTCCCGAAGAAGGAATTTTTAGGACGAATTTATCGTCTTCTTCTGTTTTGGAAATTGTATTTTCAAGCAGAAAATTCAGGTGATGCTCTTTAAGTTCGTCTTCTTCAATTAGAATAATGGCCCGCTCCATTACGTTTCTTAATTCCCTGATATTTCCTTTCCAAGGATAAGATTCAAGCATGTTAAGCGCGTTAGCGTCAATACCTTTAATGTTTTTATCAAATTTACCGGCAAACTCTTTTAAAAACGAATAAGCCAGCATGGAAATGTCTTCTTTCCTTTCCCTTAAAGGAGGGATATTTATCTTTGCTACGTTTAAACGGTAATATAAGTCTTCCCTAAAGTTTCCTTTTTTTACTTCTTCCTCGAGATTTCTGTTGGTCGCAGCCAGTACCCTCACGTTTACCGCAATTTCTTTTTCGCCTCCGAGTCTGTAGAATTTTCTTTCCTGCAATACCCTTAATAGTTTGACCTGAAGGTCGAGCGACAACTCTCCTATTTCGTCTAAAAGAATTGTTCCACCGTTTGCCAGTTCAAATTTTCCGAGCTTGGTTTTCTGTAAGGCCCCGGTGAATGCGCCTTTTTCATGTCCGAACAATTCGCTTTCGGCCAACTCTTTGGGTATAGCAGAGCAGTTTATTTGAATAAATGCCGAATCGGATCTGGGACTCTGCTGATGAATAAACTTTGCGAATTCTTCTTTTCCGGTACCGCTTTCGCCTTCCAGTAAAATAGTAGTATCGCCGCTCTTGGAGAGCTTTTCCACGGAATTTATAAGTCTTCTTATTTTAGGGCTCTTGCCGAAAAATTCTCGCGAGAGAATGCTATCGGATTTCAGCAATTGCTGCAGTTTGTCTACTTCGGATCTGAGAGTAATGCTGTCGATTGCTTTTTTAAGAACCACCTGAAGCTGTTCGATATCGATGGGTTTAAGCAGAAAATCGAAAGCGCCCGATTTAATAGCCGTTACGGCAATTTTAACATCGGAATACCCGGTAATCATTATTACGGGGATATGGTAATATTTCTGCTGGAACTGTTTTAAAAGATCGAGGCCGTTGTGAGTAGTAAGGTATATATCCAATAAAATTATATCCGGTTCAAATTCTTCAATCTTTTCGAAAGTTTCGTCGCCGTTCAAACAAATATCAGCATCGTAACCCAGTTTTATCAATAATTTTCTAAGAGAAAGGCAGACCAGATTGTCGTCATCTATAATTAATATTTTGAATTTCATTACTTCCCTGTAAGAGGTTTAAATTAAATCTTATAAAAAATCTGGTACCTTCGCCCGCAGTGCTTTCAAAATCGATTTCGGCGTTGCACTCATCTAAAATCATTTTACATACGCTTAGACCGAGACCGGTTCCTTTTTCTTTATTGGTATAGAAATCATTAAATATTTTTGTTTTATTTTCTTCTTTAATTCCCATACCGGAATCTTTTATTTCCCAGATAATAAACTCGGAAGAATCGCTAAAAGTTTTTATCAATATATTTCCGCCGTTTATACATGATTCCACTGAATTCGTAACAAGATTTAAAAAAACCTGCAGTAATTTGCTTTTATCAAAATTAACATCCGGAAGAGAATCATCCAGTTCGGTTTTTATCTGAACATTTTTTCTTTCGGCGTCATATTTCATAATTGAAACAGTATTTTCCGTAATTTCATTTATGGAACAGCGCTTATCTCCGTTAAAATTTTTTCTTGAAAAAGTTAGAATGTTGTCGACAAGATATTGTATTCTCAGAAGGGCATCTTTGCAGTACTCTACAGATTCTACGGCTTCACCGGGTAATTCTTTTTCAATCATTTTCAGGTAATCCAAATTCAGTTTTATAGCCGATAAGGGATTCCTGATCTCATGAATCAAACTAGCCGTGAGTTTGCCTAAAATCCGTAACTTGTTTTCTTGGTAATTATTGTCGGTCATATTCCATAAAAAAGGCTGCTAAATATAAAACAAAATCTTGGGGTATAGTTTAAATATTATAAAATAAATTAGCAACCTTTATTCTAAAATACGGACCGAATTCGAAAAGCGAATAAATATGAAAAGGAAGGCGAATTCTGATATTTCACTGTTTCTATTTCATAACATTTAGAATTTTATCTGCAACTTTTGATATAACGGCATTAGAATTATAAAAATTAGAATCGATTTTTGCCTTTATTTCATCAAGGTTTTTGGTATTTGATGCGGAGTTTTGAATTTTTTTTGCCTCATCAGAAAGTTCTAGTTTATCTTGAATTTTTGATTCAGATCCGGATGTTTCCTTTGATTCGGAAACTTTTCCCGGTAAATCGCGCTGATAATAGTTATTGTTTGATAACGGTTTAATATTCATTTTTCACCTGTGGTAATTTACTAATTTCTTCTGATTTTGCACAAATTTTATTCTTTCTGCCAATATCAATAGTTCTGATTTCTTTCTCTTACCGATATTATCGAAAGTTTCGGCTACCTGTTTAGTGAGATTCGTCAATTCAGGTTCAAATGCCTTTAATTCGGAAACGGAATATCTCGATAAAAGGTAATATTTATGTTCCCTTGACTCTTTTAACAATTGTCTGACTTCCGTCAGTTTTGCGTCGAAATTCTCGTCCGTAATAGCCAACATCCGGCTTTTTGCCTCTATTAAAAGGCACTTTATTCTTTCGATTCTTATAGTTATGTCTCTCATGAGTTAAAATAATCCGTTACTGATACACCAAAATAAGTTTGTGCCGTATTCGTCAAATCAACAAGTTGTGCCTGCAGTTTTTCGTACTGAGTCCTCAATGCATCCGTGCTTTTACTGATATTTGTCTGCGCCGTAGTAATTCTGTCGCTGTAATTCTGAACATTGCTGTCAAACCCGGATTGAGCCGAGGTAATATAGCCGGTTGCTCCGATATAAGGATTAATGGAATTGTACAGGGTATTAGCAATACCGGTTGAAGAATTAAACAGGTCTTTAACCTGCGACATGTTGTTGGTCAGTTGCTGATTCAGCAAAGTACTGTTTGAAATACTTAAGCCGTTTGTGGTGTCAAAAGAAATTCCGATTGATGAAAGCATATTTAATGCACTTTGCGGTAATCCGCTTACCTGCGAAATTGCGGCAGAGGTCATAGTGCTTATAAGCGAACTCGCCATAGAATCACCTGTAAGAACACTTCTTCCCGTTGTAGGTGAAACGGCTGTATTGGTTTTAAGATAAGTATAAACGTCGTTAAAGTTTTTAATAAATGTACTTATTTGAGATGTAATGGAAGTAGTATCCGTGTTTACATTTACGTTTACATTGGGATCGGAAGCCTGCTGGACCGAATTAAGGTTAAAAGTTACTCCGGTTGCCAGATCGTTAATCGTGTTGGAATTTCTTTGAATTTCCAATCCGTTAAAATTAAATTTTGCATTCAGCTGGTTTGCGTTCAGAGTTGTATCGGAATAAACATAACCGGCCGTATTGGGTGCGGTTGACTGATCAAACGTAGGCCTGCTGGATCCGAGGTTGAAGCCTATCGAACTTAAAGCACTGCTTCCGGATGAATCGGAAATATTTTTAATAATATAATCCAGACCGGTATTTTTTGAAGTAAGAGAAAGCTGCGATAAATTTGACGACGGCGTAAATGCCGATGCAGAGACTGCTCCGGAAGCTCCGATCAAATTAGAAGTAGTAATACCAAGATCCGACGCCAAAGTGCCGCTGGCATCCGATATTGAAATACTCTTTGAGTTATCCGTAACCGTAATCTGAAGCATTTCATTTGCCGAGTTATTCGGGTCTGTTATTTTCTGAGCCGACACGCCGGTTACGTTTGCATTTATATTCTGCACCAATTCACTCAGCAGCTGATCGTTAGTCTGGCTTCCTGATCCGCCCGCATTAACGCTCACGGTAGTTGCGGTACCGCCTACATTAAAAGTAAGCGAACTCGCCGCGCCCGAATAATTAGCCGCGGGATCAAGTGAGCCCGAAGTTACAACCGCCTGGTTAGAGTTGATTGCATCGGAAATCTTTTGCATCACGGTCTGATTTGTTTCGCCGGTTCCGAATGTTACGCTTATATTGCTGGTAACATCGCCGGTTGGGCTGCCGGTAGTAATTTGAAAATTATGTGTCCCGGTTATACTGTTTGCGGTAGATGAAGTTAAATTCTGTGAAACCGCTATATCGCTTTTAGCAAGCTGTTCAACTCTTAGAGAAAAATTGCCAATAGAAGCCGCATTTGTAGCAGTGGCCGTAACAAAATTTGTATTCGATGAGGATGCGGCAATAGCGGCAAAGACCGAGCTGCTGTCGGTAGCGGTAAATCCTGAAAGTCCGGAAATCAAAGTACTGACTTTTGAACTCAATGAAGAGTAAGTTGTAGACAGATTTTGATATTTTGTTTGAATTGTTTGCAGCGGTGCAACAAACAAACTGGTTTGCTGCGATTGGTATGCGCTAACCAGGGAATCGATGCCCGATGTTGTTAAAATACTTCCAGACATTTTTTATCCTTACATGTTAAATATCGACAACCACGAATCTCTAAGTTCGGTTAAAATCTTGTAGACGATTTCGTAATTCTTCTTTCTCATTTCGTCCTGGCAATACTGGTAAAGTTTTAATAATCCCGCAGAAACATTAGAGACTTCTTCACCTTCCCAGCTCAAAGAATTAATTAATTCCTGAACGGCTTGGTTTGTTTTAGCTAAATTTTTCCTCTGACAATTCAATATGGCAAAATCATATATCTTGATTAAAAGCTGCTGCGGGGTCGCTTCCATAATTTCTTTTACTAGATACGGATTCAGTTTGTTGGATTTCGTTCTTGCCAGTGTTGGATTATACATAAAACTTTCCTCGAAAACTCATTTTAGTTATAAAAAATCCCTCTCCCTTAACCGGGAGAGGGGAATTTATCTTCGCCTATTATCTGAATAGGGTCAAAAGATTCTGCGGAGCTGAGTTCAACTGTGACAGCATGGATGTAGCAACTTGTTGCTGAATCTGACCTTTGGTCGCGTTCAATTGTTCCTGAGCTATGTTAGCGTCAAATAATCTTGATACGGAAGAAGTCGAGTTAGTGATAGCAGTAGTTAAGAACTGGTCTTTTATGGTCAACCTTTGTTCGTAATTACCAACACTAGCTAATGAGTTATCAATTGTAGACTCAAAAGTATTCAAGAATGCAGATAAGCTACCGATAGCTGCGGAAGTTGTACCAACCGATGCTAATTGAGTTAAAGCTGTATATCCGGCTGTTCCGACACTGTTTACAGTAAAGGCAGAAGTACTAAGAGTAGCAGCTCCCGACAAAGAACCAGCGGCGTTTTCAAAATAGTTAACCGTCAATTTATCTGTTGCATCCGCACCGGTCTGGAATGAGAACGTAGACGCTGAAAGTGAAGTTAACAACTGAGTATCATTATATTTGGTAGTAGAGAAAATATTGCCAATTTCACTTGCAAGTGCTTTGATATCTCCTGCAATTTTGCTGTTGTCTGTTGCCGGATTAGTAGAGTTAGCAATTTTAGCTCTGATAGATGTTATCAGATCTTTTACGCTGCTTAATTGTGCTTCAGCGGTGGAAAGCATGTCCTGAGCGGAACCAACGTTGCCCTGGGCAGTTTTCATTAATTGAACTTTTTGATCCAGTGATTTACCAACAGCATATCCGGATGTATCGTCGGCAACCGAGTTAATTCTCTTACCGGTAGCTAATCTTAACTGAGCTTTTGTTGTGTTCATGTTAACAGTAGCCAGGGCATTATATGCCTGCAACGCATCGATATTTGTGTTAATTGAAAAAGCCATTATAAACCTCCATGTTTATTTAGTTTTGTTGTCGACGGACATCCTTGTCCGTCTTTTCAGTTAGTAATAAGAAACATTTAATTCTCAAGTTTATTATCGGAAGGAGCTTTTATTTGTTTAGGCTATGAAATGATTAATTTCTGTAATACCCGTCAAAGCGTTTCTCAGCTGCGTTTTTTATACAGAAATTCATTTCACCGTATGGCGACATGAGAGATTTTGGAATTTAAATTCACATGATTGGCATCATGCGAAAGCTTAGCGAACAAATGCTGGTTACTAATAATTTTTTAATATTCGTCAAAAAGTATATTTCTAAACTTTTAATATTCAGTACATTGTAAAAATTACCCGATCGCTAAAATAAATTTAGTCAGGGCATGTGTTTCAACAAATTACATCTTTCCATTTCACTTAATTTTATTGAATATCTTTCTAAAATATTCTTACCGCCGGGTAAATTCATTAAAATATTCTTTACTGTATCTAGAAAGTCTTTGTTATATCCCGGCTGAGATAAGCTTTTTGCTTCAAGATCAATTAAAAGCAATTCATAAAGGAATTCCGGATTACTCTGAAATTCCGGTTTATTTATGTCTTGGTTTAGAGATGAATATAATTCGTTAAACTCTGCTTCGTCTTTCAAACTAAGCCTGTAAATAAGTGCTTTTAGAAAAAACAACTTTGTTTTTATATTGTTAACATCGCATCCGTAACTTTTCCTCAGCATTTCAATGGCCTCTACCGGCTTTAATCTTAAATTATCTTCATTCTTTTGTTCCCAGAAGTAAGTACCGATTCTTAGAAATGCTTCCGAATCGTTATCTTTTATTTTTTCGGCCTTCCAGAACCAGCTCAGCATTTTGCTGCGCTCATTAATATTTTTTGCATTTTGTATATTTGCAAACAACTTTAGGTCTACATATTCGGCATTAAAAGAATTTATCATTAGAAATTCTTTAAAGTTATCAAACTCAAAAAGAGAAGGATAAAATAATCTTGGCCAATGATAGGTTAACGGGGTCGGAATACTAACAATTAGTACTCCGCCGCTTTTCAAAACTTTCCTTAGTTCTTCAATAGCATGCTGGGGATTGGCAAAATGTTCAAATACTTCAAAGGCAAATATAATATCGAACGAACCGGGGTTGTAAGGGAGTGAGTCAATATCAAGATTTGCTTTTTGTAATGTTAATCCGAATTTTCTGCAATTTAAAATTGCTGAATCCGAAATATCAATTCCTTCCACATGGTTATTGTTTTTTAAATTACGTATTAAACCGCCTTCTCCGCCTACGCCTATTTCTAAAATCTTTTTATTGACAATTCCTTCAGGAAAAAATTTATCCAAGATTTCCTTGTTTTTCCATTGAGTCATTTCGCTAATATCATCGCCCTGAGTCCAGTAATTTTTATAAAATTCTTCTGAATTGCTGGAAACTTCATCTTCGTTATTAAAAACAGTACTTACATCCACAATATATCCTATTTTAATTTCGCTTTTACTATATACTGAAAATGTTTCGATTCATCTTCAAGACTTTCAACGTTTATGCTTGCGTCTCTCATCGCGGAAACCAATCCTGTTGTTAACCCCTGCATTTCCGCAACGACGTATACGATATTAGTTATCTTTAACCCGGCTCTATCGAACATTTTAAATATGGATTGCCGTGTAAAGAACCTTAGGTGAGTGCTGTCCATTATACCAAACTTCTCATACTCCCAATTACCCTCAAGCAGTTGTTTTACAACCGACCAGTGTCTGACATTCGGAATGCTGGCTATTATCTCGCCCCCCGTTGATAATTTTTCTTTTATACTTCCAAGAACGCTGTTAGGATCTACAAGATGTTCCAGAACATCGGCAAAAATAATCGTATCGAAATATTTATCCGGCAAATTATCCAGAGCTTCTTCAACCCCGCCGGGTATTACATTATCCAGGTTTCCTGCCGCAACGGATGCGGCTTCCTCGTTGTATTCTATCCCCCATACTTCGGCATTGAGTTTGTTTTTTAATGCTGTTGCCATCGATCCGGCACCACACCCCACATCCAGTATGGTTCTGGAATTAGGATCAACTATTTGCTGAATATCGGGCCTGCTGTTGCGATAATATTCTTCTTCCTTTTTGCCCATCAGGCCGGAATTATTATTTCCGCCGGGTGTTTTTCCGTTTTCTTCCGATGTATTAATTTTAAAGGAAGGGTCTAAAGCCTGCAATTTTTCAAAAACGCTCAATGCTTTTTCCAACTGGTCCGATTTATATAGAAGCATTCCCAGTTTTTCGAGTATGAATTTATCGTTTGGATATTGACCGGATATATCATTCAGGACCTTTTCGGCATCTCCGGTTTTATTCTGTTTAATCAAATTATTTGCGTGTTCAATTGCCAGACTTTTCCAGTTGCTTTCGAGAAGTGTCGAATCATCACCCTCCAGATAAGACACTCCTTTCCATTTGTTCCAGAAAAGCTTTCTGTTCCGTTCAAGAATTTCTCCTGCGGTTTCCTCTTTATCGAAATAATTAATTTTTCTCAATGCTCTTATGGAACCGCTCCATTCGTGTTCGTATCCGTTAATGGGTACGATATATGACTTCAATCCGTTCATCTTAACTTGCAGCCCCATGTCCCATTCTTCGAAATAGCAGGGAGTATACTGATTATCAAACTTCAGCACTCCGCTGTTAAACAACTCCGTTTTAACCGCAAATAAAAATCCTGAGACGGCATCAACTTCAATCGGTTCTTTAAAAGTACCTTTGTTGAAATACACCATATCTTTAGCCGTTTCAAAATTAAAAAAAGAACCTTGCGGACCTACCATAGCGGCATTAGGAAGTCTGTTCAAGAACTTTTCCATATTCTCGATCGTCGCTTGTGTTAGGTGGAGATCTGAATTTAATACAAAAGTAACGGGAGTCTGAGATATGTTTAAACCTATGTTCCAGGCTCTGGAAACTCCTATATTTTTTTTCATTGTAGCGTAATGGTCAATTCTGGGATGATCCTTTAATTTCTCTGCCATCTCCAATGAATTAAAAATTACAATAACTTCTCCCGGAATATTTTTTAAATCCTCAAGCAGTTTAACAATGTTGTACGGGCTTGCTGGCGACATATCAAGAACGGGTATTACAAAGCTTCTTCCATTATTCGCGGATGTTTTATTCTTATTTATTTCCATTTTAACCGGAGCCGAAACTTTATCGATTGATCTGAAGCGCCACTCATCGGCTGTAGGTGTATCTTTTTTTTCTCCGAAACTTACTTTTAAAATTTCATCAACCCTGTGAGAATATGTGTGAGCATTGTTAATTATTTGTCTGCCGTTTGCGGCAATTTTTTCTCTTTCTTCTTCATGCGCCAAATAATATTTTACTTTATCAACTATATCATCATCCGAATAAATTCCCAAGTCTTCCCCGTCCTTAAACATTTCTTCCTGACCGCTGTTTTTTGCAAGATCAGTCAGTAGAAAAGAACCTGTGGACATTGCTTCGAAGAGCCGCATATTAAGATCATTACGGATGGCGTTATTAAATACTATTTTCGACGACGAAAAGAATTCCGCCATTTCATCCAGCCAGCATCTTTTATATCCTACTTTTGCTACCGAATTTATCTTATTCAGCAGATCCTGTCTTCTTTTATGAAGTTCCGAATTAACCGAACCGACGAACCCGACATCAAAAATCTTTTCAATTTCCTTTTTTGAATGTATTCCTGGATCTGCACCCAATGGCATCCAAAAAACATTTTCAATTCCTTCTTTTTTAAATTCCGGTATATATTCTCTTTGTGCTATAAAAATATAATCAAAATTTTTAGCCCATTTCAGATGCGTCTGCAGACTTAAATGAGTATCTATTAAATAACAAGCCGTCGGGAACCCTTTCCCTTTTACATTTTTAGGAAAAAATCCGGCAGCTGATTCTACCCACAGAAATAAATCGGGATATGCGTGGCCCGGAATTGCTTCCAGAATTTTGTTAAAATCCAGTTCGCCGAAATTTGTAGCAACAGTATGGTCCTTAAAAGGCTGCCTTATATCTTCTAATTGCCATTGTTTTATTATTTGTTCCGGTAACTTCGGTCCGCATGTAATCACTCTATGTTTTTTTCTTAATGCATTCTCGAAATACACGGCGGTAGTTATGGGAAATGAAACATAGGACAACCATATTAACGGATTGCTATTCATGTATTTTCCTTAAATAGATTTCGTTTTTTAATTAATATCTAAAATTTTTTATTCCCCGGTAATCAATACTCAAATCGGCATATACACTTAGTATTCACCTCTTTAACTATATCATTATAATAAAATGCCATATGCATCGAATATAATCCGACACTAATTTTATGCCATGCAAAGGCTATGATATAGGTAAAAAAAAGGCTTTATTCAAAAGGAAGGTGGATATTATTAGCCATTTTAATTTATACGCACAGTTAAATAAAACGATCTGGCCCCGTTCAATTATTTTATTCTGGCCCGAAAAATGTCCACTTTTTATTAACAACGAAGTAAATAAAAAGGGGAATTTTTATGAGCACCGCTGGAATAGTCCTTTCTTTTGATTCTAACATGTTTAAACAGGGTATGGATTCGATACTTTCTATAAAAAAGTATTGTGCCGGAAAAAACTATAAAATCAATGTCCTGGCTCTCGACCTTAATAATGAAGAAATTTCGTGGTTATTGGAAAATGGAGTCACCATAAATACTAATTACAAAATCCTACCCGGCCACCCGAACCAGAAAAAATATAATTATTCTCAAACATGCAGGGCATTTTTACCAGAACTGTTTCCCGGATTTGATGTTTATATGTGGGTGGATGCCGATATTAGACTTTTAAATTCACAAGGTTTGGAACATTATCTTAATAGACCTCTCGAAAATAAAGAGTCGATAGCAATTGTTCATGAATCTGAAAGCATGTACGAATCAGTTTCTAATTTCAGGATTTCCCGGAATTATCATTCAATGAAAAATGAACGGATTGCAAAAGTATACGGTAAGGAAATAGAAGAATTATTGCATTACTTCTATTATTATAATAATGGGATATGGTCTATGCATAAAGATTCCCGGATTTGGTCAAAATTTCGGGAAACAATGCTGTACACTTTAAAGCAAGATTATTTCGATCACATCTTTGATCAAGATGCCATGAATATTGCTATACTCAATTCGATGATTCCGGTAATATATACTCCCAGTACGATGAATTGGCTGTGCGCGGCTTCGTTACCTTTATATGACAGAATAAATAAAAGATGGGTTACTCCTCAAGTGCCTAATCATTCAGTTTCGGTAGCGCATTTAATTGCATCAAATTCATATGTCGATTTCAACGGCACACAAATAAAGTGGTACGAATACTATAAAAAGATGGGTATTGCTTAAGGAAAAACATAATTAGCTACGGACAGAATCTAAAACTTTTAATAGCCCAAATTATTTTACAGACTCTCTTTCATTAAAAATTCAAATACTTTAATAATGATTCTGCGGAGTTTTTCCAGGTATATTTTTTCATAAATTCTCCTCCCCGGATACCAATATGTTTGATTTCCTGTCTATTTAAATATGCATATTCTAGTTTTGCTATTATTTCATCAATATCCGGTTCCTCCCAGTCGGCTATTAATTCTTTATTATCATTATATAGTTTAAACTCATGCATGTGCTCTAACCGTAAAGAGTTTTCGGGAGTTAGTATGTCTTTATGACCGCTGTTATAAGATGCAATAACCGGTTTGCCGCAAGCCATATATTCCATTAAAACCAGATTTGTTCCCCCTTCACATCTATTCGGAAATAATCCGATATCCGAATTCAGATAAAGTTCACGAAGCTTATTATTCGGAGTGATGGGCAGGGTTAATACTTTATCGCCGTCGATTCCATTAATTCTGCAAAGATTCACCATAAAGTTCTTCCAGGTTTCTCCCCTGTATTCATATGTTATATTCTTGGATGCAGCCATGGAGTGCATGGTATGCGGCCACATATTATACCATGCATTAATCAGAACTATATCCGAATATTTCTGCTGAAGAATTTTTATTGCTTTCAGTACAAAGTCCTGGCCTTTGCGTAATTCGAATTTACCGCCCGAAAAGATTATAAAGAGATCATTCTTAGATTCGTTTTTGCCGGGATAAAATAGATCAGGATCAACTCCCTGAATCAATACACCTGTATTTTCAATCCCTCTTTCTTTTAATTTTTGCTCGTTCCAGGTAGAACCGCCCAGAATAAGATCGTAGTTTACTGAATTTTTAACAGCGGCATCGCTTAATTCATATTCAAAAAATGTATAGCCGATATTCTTAGTTCCCCTTACCGGATACAACCCGCTGAAATCGTTATTGTTTAAAGCATGAAATACCGTTCCGTCTACTTTCCCGGCTCTAGCAATGTCTTCCCGTTCGTCAATGTTGATAATATCAATTTTTTGAGATAATTCCTTTTTCAGATATTTACTGCAGACACCCCAACCGAAATTCTCGCCCGAGGTGAGTCCCAGATAAAGCGAACGGGATTCCGGATTTTTGCTCTTACAAACAAAAACATAGTATTGATTATTTCCAGATTCATAATCGCGCACCAAATACAAACCTGTCTTTCTCAATAAAGATGCCCATACCGGTTTCGCATTTAAGGAAAGTATATTTGATTTTGAAATTAAATCTTCAGGTATATTTACTGAAGGAACCGAAATCACAAGTGTTCCGCCGGGATTCAATATTTTATTTAACTCAGTCAGAGTGTAAAATGGCGAAAGATTATACTGCAGTACATTATTTGCTATAATTACATCATAACATTTATCACCCGATTCATAGTAATATTTCTCTGAAGACGCGAATATATCTATCTCTTCTAGGTTAGAGGGTGAAATTTTGTCTCTCAATTTTCCTGCGGAACCTAAGCATAAAACGGTTGTATTTGAATTGAAATTAATTTCATTCAAAATGCCGTCGTTCAATTCAAAGTTAAAAATATTTATACCGGACTTATCCTGTCTGATTAAAGCATCCGATATACTTTGAAACTTATTATTAGGTCCTATCACGCTATGAGTTTTAATTTCATTTGAGCTAATTCCTTTTACCAAGTTTGTTAAATCCTTTTTTAGCTCAATAAATACCGTATTCCAATCGCCTACGGCAGGTTGCCTATATAACTTCATAGTCGGATACCACAATGATCGGTTGCCTTCGAGCAGCCATCTCCAGTCCGGCATATAAGGGAGCAGTACCCATGTTTCTTTTCCAAGCGCCCCGGCCAGGTGTGCAACAGAAGTATCAACTGTAATAACCAGATCAAGATTGTCTATTATCGCCGCGGTATCCGCAAAGGATTTTATATTATCGTCCAGGTTCGTCAGCAGCAGCTGGTAATCTTTAACTTGAATTACAGGAAAACCTTTCTGAATGCTGTAAAAATGTGTACCTTCAACGGACAATAAAGGCATGAATTGCTGCAGCCTAACAGACCTGTGCTTGTCGTTAGTATGGATCGGACTTCCCGCCCATACAATTCCTATTTTTATTTTCTCTTTATCATCAACAATTTTCGACCAGCTGTTCTTCAATTTCTCGTCAGCTTTTAAATACGGAACTTTGGATGGTATATTACTCATATTCGTTTGAAAATATCCGGGCAGATTTAATAGAGGAATCTCATAATCATATTCGATATCGGGAGCAGAAACATAATTCCTTTCAATAATTTCATCGGCCCCGTCAAATCCCTTTAAAAGATCATGCATTTCTTTTCCGCACTCAAAAATTATAGTACATCCTTTTTCTTTCAGCATAGGGAGGTACCGTACAAACTGCAGAGCATCCCCCAATCCCTGTTCGGCATATACCAGTATTCTTTTTCCCTTTAAATCGCATTCGGGTTTAAAAGGCTTATCGAATTTTCTTTTACCGAAATCCTTTCTGCCCGTTCTCCACTCGTATTCCTTCCAGCCCTCTTTAAACCGGCCGGAAACCAGAAGAGCTTCCGCTTTGTTGTAATGAGCCAGCACGCTGTCGGGACTTAATTCAATTCCTATATTAAAATATTTAATTGCTTCGTCAATCTCTTTTTTCCTTAAATGCACGAACCCAATATTGCTGTATGCAACCGATACACTCGGATTATTATTTTCCCCCTCTTCGATATAGCAAGAGCTTCATAAAAAAGTTTAAGAGCTCCGTCAAAATCATCAGCATATAGACCTGAGACTGCCGAGATTTATTATAGCGTTGAAATAATCGGGCTTGTATTTTAAAGCCAGCCGGTAATATTTCTCTGCCTCTCCGTAATTTTTGTTAGTTGAATATAATAAGCCTAAGTTATTTAATGCATCCACATAATCGGGGTTTAATTCAATCGATTTTTGGTAGTGTTTTAAAGCCAGATCATTATTATCAAGATTTTGATAACAAACGCCCAGGCTGTAATGTGCTTCCGCATGATTATTATTTAAGGCTGTAATTTTTTCATAGTACTCTATAGCATTTTCGAATTCATTAAGATTAAAACAAATGATTCCCATCGAATTTAATAAGTTAACATTTCCGGGATTTTTATCCGTTAGCTTGCTCATTTCATTTTTAGCTTCGGTGAAGTCGCCTTTTTGAAATAGATCAAATGCATGTCTGTATTCTTTCGAATTGTTGAAATCATTTGAAAGATTTGAAAGATTGCTCATTGCATTGGCATTGCCGGGTTTAACTTTTACAGCTTTCCGAAAGGCTTTTTCGGCTTCATCAAAATTCCCCATGGTTTTATAAATTATCGCGATATTATTATAGGCTTCTGAAAGAAAGGGGTTAAGCTCAACTGCTTTTAAATAGTACGGCAAAGCATCTTCATTTTTTCCCTGATTCTGCAGACAGAGTGCAAGATTATAATGGGCCTCGGTATGAGTATTCCTTAATCTTAAAACTTCTTTGAATAGATTTATCGCTTCGTCGTATTCTCCGGACTTTGATTTTATAACCGCAAGGAAATACAATATATCCGGATCATCAGGCTTTCTTTCTCTTAACCCGTATAATATTTTCCCGGCGGATTGATAATCCTTATTCTCGAAATATTGAACTGCATCCTGATAATACACAGTAATGATTCTCCCGATTATTTCAATTGTTCTTGTTTACCGAATATAACACTAAGCTTCTGCTTAAGTAAATCAAAATTTAATCTGAATTCCGGAATATGGCTGAATTCTTTTTCGGCATATAATAGCAAGTCCGGAATCTTTTCAAGCAAATTATTCTGTAATAAAGTAGAAATTAAATAAAAAACAGCCGCAGGATTTTTTTCTTTGAGTTTTATAGAATCCTCAAACACGTTTATTGCTTTATCGTACAGGCCGTTAGCCGAGTATAACATACCCAGCGCCATTAAATATTTGGAATTTTCCCGGAATGAATCCCCGCTAGATTTTAACAATTCCAGTGCCTGGCTTTTATTAATATAATTTTCAATTAAGACTAAAAATGCATCTAAATTATCGATGGTAACAAGTTTATTTAACTCACTTGAATCCGGAATTAATATTTCTTTATTCTCATACAAACTCCGGAATATGTAAAATAACCGTTCGTTTTCTTTATTCAATTCATGAAAAAAGAAATTTAAATTATTTTTATCGCCTGCAAGCAGTGAATAATAAATTCCTTTGGATATTATTAGTTGCGGTTTCACACTTATGGAAAGTTCTGAAAAGTATGTTCCGTTTATCAGTTTTTTATTCTCAATGAAAGCCGTTTTACAACACACCGGAGATTTTTCTTTCATGCTTAATCTGAAAAATATATCCGAAGCTAATAGATTTAGTAAAGGGCTACCGGAGCAATATTTTAAGCCCTTTTCAATAAACAATTGAGCATCAATTAAATAATGCCTTCTGAACTTAAAGTCTGCAAGATTGAGATAAGCATGAGCTTTATATTCTACGTTCAGATTTCCATTTTCAACTGAAAACATATAATAATCATATGCTATTTCATATTCTTCCAGTATCGAATAGGTATTTGCCAGCTGATAGGCAATATATGCAGTTTTATTTTTCTTGTATTCTTCAGTTAATATTGCAAGATTTCTTTCGGCCTTTTTTTTTATCTCCGCTTTATCGACGTTATAACCTTCATGGATTATTTCTATATCCGAATCAATAATTTTAAATCCGTTTTGTAAAAGCGAATCGTCAATTTGTTCATGAATCGATCCGGTAAATTTAATATCCGGATTATTTCGGAACAACCTTGTGTATTTCATATACTTCGGCATTCCGTTTATATCATCTAAATTCTTTACCAGGCACCTGCAGCCGGTAAGATTATCTAATTCAATGATTTTTTTCAGAGATTCTACCGATTCGTGCGAAAGTCTTTCGTCAGCATCAAGATATAGTATCCAATCTCCCGATGATTTACTCAACGCATAATTTCTGGCCGCAGAAAAATCGTTTATCCATTCATATTTGAATATTAAAGCACCGTATTCGGACGCAATATTCATTGTATTATCCGACGATCCGGTATCTATCAATACAATCTCATCGACTACGCCCTTTACAGATTCAAGGCACCCGCGTAAATACTTTTCTTCGTTCTTAACGATCATGCTAAGAGTAATTTTCATAGACTGTTTCATATACTATAACACTAAAGCAGTGAGTTGTTATCTTCCTGAAGTCCTAATATCTTATTTACTTTCTCCAATCCGCCGATGGCAAATTGATTATCCGGATTATTTTTCACTGCAAATTCATACATTGTTTTTGCTTCTTTGTCCTTACCTTCAAGATAGAACAATTCACCCAGTCCGGCACAAGCCTGGGAAGAGCCGGGATTTACGTTTAACGCAGCTTCAAAACTGTTTTTTGCAAATTCCTTATTATCCAATCCCAGATAATTAAATCCTCTTAGGTTTTCGAAAGCTGAAATTAATTCTTTACCATCTTGATTATAAAACAATTCTTCCGATTTTTTAAGAGTATCCAGCGCTTCTTCAAAATACTTCAGTCCGAATAAATCGAAGGAAGCTTCCAGGATTTCGTTTAATACTAATTGAATATTTTGTGAAGTACTGTCATCTTCTAAATTTTTGTTTACTGCCGGCTTACTCTCAGAAGCTTTCCATGCGGCATCCGGTTTAACTAGATACCAGCTTTTAACGGTATTTTCTTCGGTAGTATATATTTCGGCATTAAGGTTTTTATTAAAAATATCGAGAGCGGATTTAACTCCGAACTCTCCGCCTATAAAAACACCGTCAAAATAATCGTGTCCGGCCAAAATGCCTCCCGTCTTCAACTTCGGATACCATGCATTAAGATCTTTGCTGCATCCCTCAAAAGAATGATCCGCATCCAGATAAATCCAATCAAAATATCCGTCCGGAAATTGTTCGGCGGCAGCTACCGAATCTTTTCTTATTATATGAACAGTTCTATCGTCCGCAAATTTTTTAACGACGGATAAATAAAATTCTTTTTGTTTTTCGTCCGGAATATTAGCGATATCCTTATAATCGTTTTCGTATTTCCACCTGTCGATCAAATACAATTCATTACCTTTCCAGGTCGAACGAAGTGTTTCTGAAAACACGCCTTCCTGAACCCCCACTTCAATACCTTTGCCGTAAAGGCCAAGTTTATTAAATAAAAGCCCGAACTCGTCCCTGTGATTTATTTTTAAATCTTGCGATGTCAGCGGACTTTCAGTTAAGGACGAATGGTTCTCGGAAAATCCGAGGAGCTTATTTACCTTTTGCAGTCCGCCTACGGCAACCATATTATTTGGATTATTTTTAACCGCCCATTCAAACATCGCTTTCGACTGTTTGTCATTTTCAGTTAAAAACAAAACCTCTCCCAAACCGGCGCAGGCTTGCGATGATTGGGGATCAATTTTTAAAGCTTTTTCAAAGCATGTTCTTGCATTATCTATGTCGTTTAACCCGAGATAAACAAAACCCTTCATGTTATGAAATGATGCTGCAAAGCCCTCATCTGTCGGGTTGCTCAAATGACCGTTAAACAATCTCTCTGCGGTTGTTAATTTATTCAATGCATTATTAAATTCATTCTTGTTGAATAATTCGTATGCCTGCTCAATTAATTTCCCGGGATCGTCTTCCTCTATACGGTACTCCGAATTATTAATTTCATTTTCAAAACGATCATTTACGGTACTATTTAGTTTTTTATCAACTTTCAAAATTCCATCTGAGGCAGCTTTATTACCCGGGTCGTTTTTTATACCCCATTCGTACATTGTTTTAGCGGCTTCGTAATTTCCCGATATAAAAAGTACGTCTCCAAGTCCGCTGCAAGCAAGAGAAGAACTATTATCTTCGTGCAATGCCTTTTCAAAATAACCTTGAGCGTTTTGTATATCATTGGAAAGTAAAGAAATATTACCGGCCAGATTCAGCAGATATGTCAGATCGATATAATTATCTTCATGATCGTTTTGATCATAAGTTGCTATGGAATTATCCAGATATTTAACTGCCTCCGCATAGTCTTTCTCTTCAATTAAAGATAATGCTCTTTCAAGATTTTCAACAAATTCATTCTTGTTCAAAGTGATCATAATATTTCTTCCTTTTATTTGTTTTCCTTTAAGCCAAATTTCTTCAGGGGTTCCTCCCCATTTGTCTACAAACTTCTTTTGATTTATTTCAAGTCTTTCTTTGTATTTGTCCAAACCTTCGGCGGTAAAACTTTTTGAACCGTAATGATGAATAAAAACATCTTTGGCGATTATAGTTTTGAAATTCTGCTAATTGGGCGCGCAAGGCAAAAATCGTCATCTTCATAATTTCCGGGTGAAAATATTTCATCAAGTCCGCCGATTTTATCAATAACTTCTTTTTTTATTAAAGTGCATAGAAAAGCAACCCGCGGAAATTCCAATATTTTGCCGGAATTTTTCTTCCGCAATTTCTTAGCATAGTCGTGCATATTTTTGATATCGGAATAGTTTGCGTCTTTTTCGAGTTGAACGCCGCTTACCGAGTTGCTCACCGGCCCAACTATGCCAATTTGTTTATTCGATTCAGCGACTTCAATCATTCTTTCCAGCCAGCCATCGGTAACGACAATATCGTTGTTTGCAATAAGGATATAATTGCCGGTTGCAAGTTTAATACCCTGATTTATTCCTTTGGGGAAACCGAGATTTGTAGGATTGAAAATTGTCTTAATTCTTTCATCTGCCCGGACGATTGATTTTATATAATCAACAGTCTCATTATTGCTGCCGTTATCGATCAGGATTAATTCAAAAGGAGTCTTGGTAAATTCCAAAACCGATTCGACAAACTGTTTGGTATATTCGGGCTGGTTATATGATAAAGCAATAATAGTAACCATATCCGGATCTTTCTTTCGGGAAAAATTACCGCTGTTATTTTTAGACAATACATATTTCTTTATCTTGCCGGCGTCTGTAGTAATTCCTTTACCGTTTTTTTCCAGAATAAAGTCCGGTTTTATTTTACCGATCCATTTTTTGTGAAGGCGATCGATGTTATTGGAGACTTTGGCAAATCGTTCCGGTCCGCTCTGTGACTCGTGATGAATTACAACGCTTTCGGGCTGATAAACAAGTTTGTAGTTTTTTTCACCAAGTTTAAAACATAAGTCTACATCTTCGTACCCGTTCCAATATTCCTCATCAAAACCGTTTATCTCATTAAAAGCATTTCTTCTGACAAGCAGACAGGCAGCAGTCAATGCCTGATAAGTCATTAATTTATTTGCTTCCGTTATACCGGCAGCTGCCTTCCAGTAAATATGCCGGGCTACCAGCGGATCAGGTAATTGTTGATCTTCAATTACGATCACACCGGCGTGCTGCAAACTCCCGTCGGGGAATAACAATTTGCTGCCGACCGCCGCAACTTCCGGATCGTTCTCAACTATTTCAAAAAGTTTTTCAAGCCACCTGTTTAGCGGTTCCGTATCGTTATTAAGGAATAAAACAAATTTACCTTTCGAATGTTTAGCTCCCAGATTGTTTGCTCTGGCGAAACCAATATTCTCCCTATTTGTTATTACCGTTAGGTTATCGAAAATATTTTTTGCAAAATCCAGATACTTTGCTGTTCCGTCGTTTGAAGCGTTATCAACGACAACAACTTCATAATTAATCCGGAAGGAAGTGTTTTTATATAGAGAATACAGGCATTGCCGGGTAAGGTCTACTTTATTATAAACAGGAATAATGATTGATACTTCAACAGGCCCTCTGTTTTCCGGTACTTGACCGGCATTTATGGCACGCTGCTTTATAATTCGAAGATTATTAATCTGTTCGGCCATCAGCTGCAGATTGTCTTTACATAGATCGTAATGTTTGGCTATAATCGACATATAAGATTTATAAAAATCCTGATTTTGAGAGCTTGTCATATTGCTCTTGTCAGTCCTCTGTCTGAACTCCGAAGTAATTTTCTTAATGTGGTAAAAATCGTATTTCGCGGAAAGCCTTATCCAGAAATCCCAATCCTCGTGGGCTTTCAATGATTCGTCGAATAATCCTATATCATCAACACAGGATCTCAGGTGCATAAAACATTGAACCGGGGCAATATTTAGTTTTAAGAGATTTTCTCGTGAAAAATCGCTGGAGAAAGGAACAGACCTCTCTACGGTAACATAATTGCCATCGCGCAGTTCCTGAGTGGCTTTGTAAGAATCTGCATATGCAACGAGGTAATTTTTATGCTCCAAAAAAGAAACCAGGGTTTCCAGATGATCCGGATAATAAATATCATCATCATCAAGGTAAGCTATATATTTACCCATTGCGTTTTTCAGTCCGGTATTTCTGGCAGCGGCAAGACCTTTATTTTCTTTATGATTGATTAATTTTATTCTTGTGTCTTCAAAGGATTAATAATACCGGAAATATCTTCACCGGCATCGTTAATAACTAAAATCTCAAAATTGCCGTAAGTCTGATTCTTAATGCTTTTAATCGCTTCAGCTAGTTTATCATTACGGTTGTATGTAGGTACTACAACGGAAATTAAAGATTTTTGTAAAACTTGATCATGACTTACAAATTGTGGAAGATTATTTGAGACAACGAATTCAATTTCAGAAAATCTTTCCCATTCGCTTTGTATTTTTTTCGATCCGTCTAATATTTCATTATCTAAAGAAAAATCAAGCTCTGGTTTTCCATTTATAATTACACCCTCCCATGCTCTAATTACTCTCTTCCAGTCGTGTATTTTCTGCCATTGTTGTTGGCCTAATATTCCCAATGCCTTCCTTTTATCCGCATTATCCAATAAGAATTTTATTGCCGATTTGAATTTATCAAGAGAAGTTACTATTCCACCAACATTTTCATTTATTGATCCGCACGAAGGAGTAGCGATCCAAGGTTTGCCGTGACTCATAGCTTCAATAATTGTTACGGGCGAGCTTTCTGCAATTGAGGCTAATATAACGAAATCAGCCGCATCCATAGCGCCAGAAATTTCTTCCTTGGACAAACCAGGTATATAAATAATATTTTTAGTCTTTTCTATTTCCGATTTAACTTTTAAAACATATTCCGAATCAGCGGAAGGGTATCCGATCATTAATAATATCCAATTATCAGGCATATTCCTAAACTCTTCAAGAATGGCTAAATGATTTTTCACAGGCCACAAATTAGCAACATGCAATATCAAAATAGCATTATCATGAATATTATTTTTGTGCCTAAGATTATTCGAATGATTGACCGGAGTGCAAGCGTTTGGGACGTAAGAAAAAGGAATTGATTCTTCTTTTAAATATTGGGTTTCAATGCCATTCTTTGAAATCGAAATAATATTAGCTTTTTTAAGTATAGAAGATAAATTTTTTCTAAATTTATCGTTTTTTGCCCATTGTTCGTAACCTTCTTTATTTATTATCGGCTGAATAATAACCCTAGTCTTTGCTGGAATTTTTGCTTTATATAATGACCAGATAATATGATTTAATGGATCTGCTAACAGAATACAAGCATTATAATTTCCTGATAAAATTAAATTCCTTAATTCAATTGACCATTTGGGTATATTTTCCCCTAAATGACTTGCAGGATCTAATGAGATAATATTCATTCCTTTATAGTGTATTGAAGTTCTGTCTTTTCTGGCCAGAGTGGCAATATCAACTTGATAGCCAAGCTTAACAAAGTTATGTCCCAAATCCTCAGAAATTGATTCCACTCCGCCTCTTGAAGGCCAGAAATGGGTGCATGTAATTAATATTTTTTTCTCAAAAAAGTTCTTTTTGTCAAAAGAATTTTTCATATATGTATTAGCTAATTCACTACTATTTAAATCAGGTATATCGATGAATTTCTCTATTTCTAAATATGATTTAGGTAGTATATTATTTTGTTGGCTTTGGAATAAATAAGATTTGCATTTAGTGTTTTTCAGTTTGACCAAAAAGTCAACCATTTTTTTAATTTTTATTTCCCATGTTAGATTAGTTAAAGCGTAGTTCCTTGCATCCTGTTTTATAAAAGGTTTTACCATTCTAAGTTCAGCAAATTTTTCCAGTTGCATAAAATCTATATTGCTATCGTCAGCCGGGACTTGATGAACAAATTCTAATTCATTCGATAGATCTACATCATTACCTGAATAAATAAAAGGTATCCCTCTCAAGCAATATTCGCGATGCTTTAATGGAGCGGCCTGATCATGACCAATTCGATGTAAACCAAGAGATCCGATTGCAAAATGGCAAACATTAGCAATTTTATTTATATCCTCACTTGATTTAAACCCATAAAAGATAAAATAATCTTCAAGATTATATTGTTTTATTAGTTCAATATATTCAGAAGCTTTCTCTCCATCACCAATAACATGGATTTTAAAATTAATTTTACCTTTATAATCAGATAAACCCTTTATGATTCGATCAAACCCATGCCATGGAGCAAAAGAGCCCATAAATAAAATGTTAACATGCTTATATGAGAATTCATCTTTAACAATAGGCGCAGCATCCTCCCAAGTTCCATTTCCTAATATAAAATACTCAATATCCCTTCCTGCGCGTCTCTTTTCATATTCAGCGATATCCTTTGTAATAGCAGTTATCCCTAGTACCCTTGATAAAACTTTTTCGCCAAATTCCTTCTCTTTAAAATAATATACATCCTTATCTTTGCGGATTGCAAATTCATTCAATTCTTTTGTTTGATGCTCGAATACGACATTAGTGTATTTATCAACAAATTCATAAAGGAACTTATTTGATGCTGGATAGCGAAAATAAATTATGTCAGCATTAAACCTTGAGGCATATTTGTCCATTAAAGCAAGTGCAAACTGGCTAAAATCCATCGCGAGATTATAATCAAGGAAATTCACGTACTCAAATGAATACTTCTTTGTTAAACTTCCATACCCTACAATCAAGCCCCCTGATTCAGAATTATATTTTTTCATCACGGATAATTGATGATGAATCTTTTCCAAAACTTGAGGAGCGTCAGGACTTGCAAATGCTAGATACAGTATTTTAAGATTTTCCCTTGAGAATATTTTTATTGAATTCTCATTAAAATTTTTGATGGTTAGTTTTTTTATTCGTTCATCCATTCTGTTTGAAAAACCTTCTTCTGTTTCATTTTCAGAATAATAGCTGATATAATTAGAATTCAGAATAACGGCGGCCAGATTTTTGTTAGTTTCCTTACAGTTATATTTACTTCAATAGGTTTTTGATTTTCAATCAAGAATTTAGAGTAGAAAACATTATTATCAATATTTTGAAGTACCTGCCTGTAACTTCCGTTAAAAATTTGGAGCACAAACAAATTCATAGTTCAGCCACTGAAGATCGATCTCTTGCTTGTAATTGATCAAAAAAAGACATTTATAATATTCTAATTTGCTTCGTTTTACTAAAATTTTGACTGTTCATCTCAATTAAAATTTTTACAACATCTGATTCGGTTTCACATATAATAATCACTAGGAAAAGCAACAATCATACCGGTCCATTTTTGCTATATTGCTTAAAAATCGCAGGTTTCCGATAACATTATTCTATTAATGGCTAATATTAGCACTTTTAAAGGCTTAATATGCAATGGGACGGGAATTAACATGTATGCAAATCCGAGTGATTTTTATATTTTAACAGAAACTTAAAAGTTAGCCCTTTATTAAAAGCTTTTTAATTATGCTTGCAAAATATTTTAATTGCTGTTCTTCTAGATTATGGTATAGCGGCAAACCCGAATATTTGTAAAGAATTTCGATATACCCGGTTTGCTTGTCCATGATAAGGATAAGATCATAAACGATAATATTCTCGAAACTTTCACATATTTGTTATAATTTGCCCCGAAACTACAAAAAAAAGCTGGGATTGGTAGACGCAAAAATCGCAATTGCGATAGAGGGTGAATTCATTTAGACTTATTATTTATTGATAATATTATTTAAATTTTTACAAACATTTTTTTAACAACTTTGTCTACAGCTTTTAAAAATCATTTTTCCGGTTATCATTTTTATTTCAGGATTATCTTCTTACATTTTCATTGCTGTAGATATAAGTGTTGTTTTTTACGGAATATAATTTCCTCTCTTCTTTCACTATATCCATAAAATAATGCAGGATGACATTATGGGTTATTCCACTTCTCCATATGTAGCTCCGTTTACAAAGACGGAAATATCCGACATAGCATTAAGTCTGTTTTTCTTATCAAATCCCGAAAAACCAATTATTTTCATACCTATTTCTTTCACGACTTTAACGGCTCTTATTATATTTTCAGAATTTCCAGAACTGCTTATCACGAGCAATATGTCTTCACTTGTTCCTATTTCTTCAATCTTTTTTGAAAAAATATTTTCATATCCGAAGTCATTTCCGTAACAATTTTAAAAAGTGGGGTCATGAAAACACTGTGTTTTTATTTTTCCGTTTTTCATTAGATCCACCGAAAAATGACCTTCCATTGATGCGCTGGCGCCATTTCCGATAAAAAAGACTGTTCCTTTACAAGCTAATAACTCATATACAATCCTGCTTATTACGGATTGATCAAGTTCATTTAAAAGTAAATTCATTCTATCGACATATCTGGAAAACATATTATAACCTTAAATAACTATTTTTGCTACTGTTAAAAATTCCTGGTAGGTAACCGGGCTTTCGTTCATAACTTTCTGAGCCATAATAGCGGATCCGATATTTCCGAAAAGAGATGCTTCAACCGGTTTAAAGCCCATTGCCAGAGCCGGTGCTGAAAAAGACAGGAATGCGTCCCCGCAACCAACTGTATCCACTACCGATAAACTTAACGAAGGAAGCAAACTTGGCTTAGTATAATTTTTAATGATTGATCCGTCTTTTGATAATGTGACTCCTATATACTTAGCCTTTAAAGTCTCTGATAATTTTTCAATCAGCTCAAAGTTATCCTGATAGTTCTTTCGAAGTAGAAGTTCGGCTTCAAGTTTATTCATACTGAAGAAATCCGCGAAAGGATATTTATCGATTATGTTAAAACCAAAGTTACTTGAGTTTGATTGCGCCATAACTGCAAGAAATTTGCTTTTCATTTTTGATAAAATACGCGCATTTTCCATTCCGATTAAATTATGTCCGAAATCCGCCACTATAATCAAATCGTACTCGTCATAATTTTCTATAATACTTAAATCGGCACTCATCTGGTCCAGAATCTTGTGCTCGTACACCACATTTCCAGAATCGATATCGATATAACGGGTTTTAAGAATTCGTCCTTCGCAAAGCGGTTTCACTGTAAGATTTTGCTTTTCGAAACTAAGACTCATATCGTTAGTAAAGAAGTCTACATTTTTTACAAAATTACTAAGATGAAGTGCTACTATTGATGCGCCGCCCTTTTGCGAAATACATTTATTTTCTTCACCGCTTATACACTTTGATTTTTGAGAAATGCTTCTTAGTTTTATATATTTAGCCTCGTCAACGATAGTTTCGCCGATTACGCACACATTTAATTTTGCCATCTTTTTAAGAAAGCAGTTTATCGTGTTCAGCTCAAATTTTTCGGATGAAATATCCCGAAATAACGGCATATTTCTTTTTACAAATGGATCTTCCTGTTCTGCTTCGGAAGAAGTGCCTAAAAAGTAACCTATCTTAGTAGAAGAAAAAGTGGCTCCGTCGGTAAAATATATTTGTCCTCCGTATTTTTCTACCAATTCCTTTTCTTTGATAATATTGCTTGTCGGGTCGCTGGTCAGATTTTTAAATTCACTACCTTTAACATAAAAGTCAGGTTTTAAATATTCGATAGGCGTTAAAGCGGTCGGTTCGAATATCAACGCTGAAAAATCGACCATCTCAACAGAAGCAACCTGTTTTGCCCTCATATTTTCATCGAAGAATGTTTTTTTCTTTTTGATGATGTAATCATCACCGGTTACGGTTACAACTAAAATGTCTCCAAGTTTTTTAGCTTCTTCAAGATGAATTAAATGCCCGGGATGAAGTATATCGTAGGTACCGTGGCACAGTACAATTTTTTTATCATAATACCGCGCTCTAATCTCGGCTAAATATTCATAAGGGATAATCTTGGTATCTATTTTTTCGATAGTAGAATACATCATTTCTCCTAGATAAAATGCTCTGTTTTCATTTTTTTAATGTTATAATATTTTATAGCGTCCGGGTCTGGAAATTTATTTTCAGAGAAAGCTTTCTCCAGTTGCTTTACCATGTCCTTGATCGTATACTTAGGTTCAATTCCGAGCTTTTCAACTATCTTTTGCGAAGAGATGTGATAATTTCGCTTATCCACAACCGGCTGAATTTCTATTTCGGTGTTAACGGATAAAGTCGCTTTTATCTTTTCGGCAATTTCTATCACTTTTAAATTTTCAAAGCCGAAGTTGAAAGTTTCCCCATTAATCAGTTGTTCGTTGATCTCTAGCATACGGATGTATAAATCAGTAATATCCTCCATTGTTACATTGGGCCTCATCTGTTCACCGCCGTGGACAATTATTTTTCCATTTTTAATAGCGCTTTTAGTCAGGATATTTACGGTTAAGTCGAACCTTTGCCTCGGTGAATATCCGCAAATTGTTGCCGGCCTTATATTAACGGTAATAAAATCTTTCGATGAAGCTTCATTTACAAGTTTCTCTGACATTGCCTTGTATTTGGAATATAAAGTTATCGGTTCAGGTTCCAGTTCTTCCGTAACATTTTTTTCATGTTTAATACCGAAAACACTACTTGAAGAGGCATTAATAAAACGTTTTACTCCGTTTTGTTTGGCGGAACGAAGCAATATTTCATATGAATCATAATTCACGGTTTTAGTAAGATCGCCGTCCATCTCGGCAGTTGGATCATTTGATATTGACGCTAGGTGAATTACTGCATCGGTATTCTGCGTAGCTTTATTTACTATTTCGGATGATCGGATATCACCGACGATTATATCTAAGTTTTCATTGGTTAAATATTGGTTTAAACTATTTTTATCATAAATAAAAAGATCAAGCACTTTTACACGATAATCTTCTTGAAGCAGTTTGCCGACCAGAACACTTCCGACATATCCTGCGCCGCCAGTTACTAAAACTGTTTTCATTTTTTCCCTTTAAAATTTTTTAAATCGTTGTTCAATTGAATAAAATCTAAGATAGTATTGCTAATTACATCCCCGCCTGCTTCATACTCAAGCGAAATAAATTCCTTATAATTTATCTTCATCAGTAATGCGAACATAGCAGATAAATCCAGTTCGCTCTTACGGTACGAATAAATTTTTCCATCCTTAAAACCTTTTATATGAACGTGTTTTATAAAAGGATGAAGCACTTGGAATGCAGACAACCAGTCTACTCCGGCTCGATGAAAGTTTACCGGATCAAAAGTCAGAGAGATATTCCGGGAATTCGTATCTTTAAAAAAACACGATAAAAAGTCGGGATTTACACTGTTGTAGTCATGATTCTCGAACATAAAATCTATGTCTTTATGTTCCTCTGAAATCTTCATGCTGTTTTTCAAAAGATTCGAATAGTGTTCTTCGGTTGTATATTTCTCGGGCAACAATCCGAAAAAAACTCGCAACTTGTTATTTCCGAAGTATTCGCAAAGCTTTATTTGCCGCTCCAAAGAAATTAATGTTTTATTAAAATCTTTTCCGTTCACAAAGAAATCGCACCAGCCCCCGGCTAAATTGGAAATTTCAAATCCGCCGCTATCTAGTACGGTTTTGATTTTTTCCTTAGGAATATTTTCGTCAATCACAGGTCTTAAATTCAACTCAATATTTTTAATACCGCATAATTTCAATATTTCTATCGAATCAAAAAAATCGATATTCCTAAAGCTGCCAGTATTTAATACCGAATTCATTTATTATAATTTTCCGGCTAAATTAAAAGCCGAGTAAACCGTTTCCGGCATTCCCCAGTACTTAAATTCTGCATGTCTGCCGCAATGGATCAAGTTCGGTATCTTTTTGCCCCTTTCATAAAAATATTCATATATTCTGAATCCTTCGGATGACTGCTGGGGATATGCCTTTGCGGCAAACAAGTTGTTTTCCTTGGCAAACTTAATTGTATTCTCCGGGAAGAATTTCTCCGCTCCTGGCAAAACCGGTATTTCTATCAATATAAGAGTATCGCTGCTTTCATGCTTTGTAATTGTCTTCATTTCGGTAACCCTGGTTTGAAATTCCGCCCCGGAAAAATGATAAGATTCTATCCCCCCGGCAAATCCGTGCCCAATATCCGGCAATAAAAGTGGAATCATCATTCTGCCGGTATAAGGAAGCTTGTTTTCCCCCCAAAGAAGATCAATGTCGATTGTACTTGCAACGTAGTCGTATTCTCTGAAGTAGTATTTGTTTTTTCCTGATGTTAGTATATATGGATCATTATCTTCGTCTTTTATACCTTCGATGGAATCCACCGTGTAAGTACAGCCTTCAATCATTTTATCCCATATTGCATTCCAACCTTTTTTCGGATAAACTTGAAATTTTATTCCCTTACCAAGTGTATGATCTTCAAATTTCACAGGATCGTACCCGGTAATTCCCCTTGTTCCTTTTTGGTTTTTGGAATAAGAATGTTGAAACCTGTCGGCCCAAACCATTGATGTCTGCAAATTATAACCGGGAATATTCCACATTTTATGGGTATAATCCGCCATAAACTTATTATAAAGCGTTGTTCCTATAGCTGAGGTGAAATATTCTTCGAAGGTACAATTACCTATCTCCGGAAGTTTTTCCGGTATTAACTTATAGTTTTCGTCTCTGTTTAAACCGAGTTCATGAAATATCTTTTCATTTTCCGGCATATTTTTTATATCGTCAAAATGCACCGGATAACGATACTTTGAATTATCTTTTTCAATAAAGCTGAACAATTTTCTGTCAATATAAAACAGCTCGTTATTAGATAATTCCACTATCGTTTTATTTATGGGATCTTCCTCACCACCGGGCCAGAACCAGATATGCGGCCCGAATTCGTATGGATGACCGGCATAATAGCAGGTCCTTGCAAGCCCTCCCGGAATTTTGTTTTGATCTATAAGCGTTATATCATAATTCTTTTGCTTTAAGTAATATGCCAAACTGCTTCCTGCTACCCCGCTTCCGAGGATTAATATTTTCTTCATGATTTCTCTATTATTGGTTAACTGTATTTTTATAAAATTCCATTAGTCTGTGTATGTTATTAAAAGCTGAGAATTCATATTCTCTTACTTGAAGTACTCTTCTTTTTATTCCGGCATAGTCTATCTCGTTTAATTTCCTTCCTAAATCGGATAATTGATTAAGCGGTATCCCGAAACCGACTCCTAAATCTTCAACGACCTGGGTATTATATTTTAAATTACTGCTAACAATTACCGGTAATCCCGCCTCTAAATATGTTGAAAGCTTGTTTCCGATCGATGTTTGGCCGAATAACGGATGATGTTCAGTTATTTGAAAATTATGCAGCGAGCAACCGAAATGATCGGATGCGATTTTGTTCTGAAGCGCAACTTGCGGGAGCGCAAAATTAAATTTGAAATAATCTGTTTGTTTTGATAAGGCGATATAATCGGCATACATATCTTCACTTTCTATCTGCCATTTATTTATGTAAATATTGAAACCGATTTTTTGTGATATGATTTCTTTTACTATTTCAATGTACTGGTTATTACCGTATTTGTATGCGGGCAGCACCGATGAATTTAAAACGCCTGCATAGGTCAGTTGAAAAGGACCGTTGACAGGTTCGGCATTAGCAAAATATTCGGGCAGACAATAATCAAGATATGTAAGAACCGGTACTTCAATTTTATAACCGAGCTCTCTGTAGTAGTTTAAAATATTTTGCGGGAATTTAAACACTATAGCATCAGCGTTTTCAAGAACATATTTTTCATTTTCCCTATCTTCGGGACTAAGTTTCTCTACACCGTAACGAATTCCGCTGAAATCATAAACGTCATATATTACAGGGAAATGAGTTATCTGCATTACAATTGCCGGTTCCATATTAGGTTCCCCGTGCGCATGAAAAAGCATTGGAGATAGTTTACTGATAATGGATTTCAATTCGGCAGAGTTGTTAAATTGAATTATCTTATCAAAAACCGGCTCAAATAATTCGCGGTCGATTATATTGGCAACTAGTACGATTTCGTATTCTGGGTACATTTTTTTCAAAGCAAACGCCTGCTTGAAAATTCTTATTTGCGGAATTTTTTTTACAAAAACAATTTGCTTCTTCGGAATATGAAGTGACGCAGGACGAGAATCATGTTTGATTTCATTCAATGACCCGGTTTGATCCCCGCCGTTTGAAACCGCATTAACAAGGTTTACCGGTTCAAATACTTTGTAATTTTTAATAAACTTTAAAAGATTTCTCAATTGATTTTCTTTCACAGGACTATATTCAAAACTTGAATATCCGTCTTTTGATTCAGTTAAAGAATAACTGTGAAACATAATATTCAATACATCTGTCTCCCTGTTTTCAGAAAATCTCTTCAGTACTTTTTCCAAATCATCATAAGCAAGCCAGTTGATATCGAGTTTGGAAATTTTCCCGTTTAGCCTGAAAGAAGTAATTGGGATCTCAAACAAGCCGTTTTTTTCCACCACCTTATTTTTAGTTATAACGGTTTGACAATTCGGATGCCCGTAAAAATTGGAACTGTCGATTAAAATATTATTTTCAATACAGGCATTTAATGTATTTTCATTGAACCCGTATCCGCCCGCCCTATGGGAGTTTACCTGTTTTCCGATTGCATCTTCAATAAATTCTTTCCCGAACTTTATTATGGCTTTTTGTTCTTCGAAAGAATATTGATGCATAAATTCTCTTCGTTTTAGATCTGTCCAGATCGGATGAGTATGCAGCTGTACATCCTGCCCTTTTTCGTCTAGAAACCGAAGGATTCTTCTAATTTCGTTTCCGCCCCATACTTTGTATTCGTAAATATTAACAAAAAAAGTGGCAATAATACTAAATTCATTCAACAGGGCAACAATCTTTTCAATACCCGCTCCGTTTGACCAGATACGGTTATCGGAAAACTTCTTTTGATATAAAGGAGTTTGCGGATTTTCAGTATCGATCGTAAAAATAATTTTTATTTTATTCATATCTTCTGTGCAAGAATAATTGAATGCGATATTGATTTCTCGTCGCCTGAATCCTGAGCCTTCCTGTTATAATGCTCAATAATGTTAATGTTACTTAAAAGATTAAATGAGCTCTGCAGAAAATTTTCGGCATCTTTTTTTGTTTCAGCGTCGAAATAATTCATTTCGGTTTCAATATTCTGCATAACTTCTCTTACCGGTATTTCGTACTTGTAATACGGCTTATGATAACGAACTTCTTCGCTGATTATACTGAAACGTCTGCCGATAAATTTTCTAAAATTCTGCGAATTGAAGAACGGAGGCTGATTTAAGTATATAGAAATCAGGAGGTAGCCGTTATTTTTCAACATACTTTTTAATCTTAGCAATGTCTTTTCCAACTCGCCTTCGGATACATAATAAATTACTTCCAATGCAGAGATCAAATCGAACCCGGCATCTAGTTTATTTAAATGCGGTAAGCTTGAAACAGAAAAAGAAAACTGTGGAAATTTCTTTTTTGCTTTTTTAACTGCTTCTTCAGAAATATCTACGCCGGTAAGATTTTTCCCTAATGAATTTTCTTCTAGCATGCGCAAGAATATTCCGGTAGCACAGCCGATATCCAGTACATCGGCAATTCGCTGTTTTTCAGTGTACCTGTTTAATAGTTCGATGGATTTTTTATAACGTACCAGCTGCGATGCTCTCCAGTCTTGTCCCCATGGATCGCCTTTGGAATTTTTATAAAGATATTCAGACCATTCATAACTTCCGTATCGAAAACCGGGAGTTGCCGGCATCGAGATCTGATAGTCCTTATAATTTCTGACTTTTTCTATAATATTTGTCTCGGTTGACGATACTTCTCCCGGTAGTTTATTTATAAAATCAAACCATTTTGTGTCATCTTTTATTAAAGTAATCCAGCTTACAATATCGAGGTCTTTGCCCAAAATTTTATTTAATTTTTCAATTATAAATTCGGGAAACTGACCGTCGCCTAAAGACAAATATTGAAGCGAAAGATTTTTAAGGTCTTCAAGCTGGTTCTTAAACGAATTTTGTAATCCGCTGTTTGCTTTAATTCCTGGCACCCCATTAAATGTACGATAAAACCCCCATTCGCCCGACACTATTTTTGAAGAAGATAAATATTCGCTCAGTCCTCTCATTATCCATGCTTCAGACCACCGCAAATATGGAATCATGATTTTTCGATCTTCTTTAATCAGATAACCGAACCAGCCTTCTTCGTGCTGGAAATTCGAGGTTGTCCAACGTAAAATTCTTTCCAATGTATTTTCTAAATCCGGATTTTCCGGAAGAAGACAGGAACACAATAGTACGGCTTCTGCGACACCGTGAATATTTATTTGAGAAGGATTTTTTTCAGGTAAGAATTGAAGAACTCGGCCGTCATTTTTTACAAATTTTTGCAGATAGAAAGAAAGATATTTCTTATATGCTTTTTCGTATTTTTTCTCACCAGTCAGATTAAAAATCGAATAAATCATTCGAATCTCAAAACCGCTGTGGTAACTATCAAGGTGCTTAGGATTTATTTGGTTCTGCGCCTTACTCCAGTAAAAAATGGAACCGTCATCATTTTGCTCGGATAAAGTAAAGTTTGCTGCTTTTTGACCAAGAGAAAGGTAATTCTCATTCTCAATTTCTTTTCCGATCTTAATTAGAAATTCCGCGGCATAAAGATTTGCGTTATGCACCTGATATTTGTCAATCGGGGTATATGAAAAGCAGATCTTATCGTTATCTATATATTCAATGTTTAAATCTTCTGCAATAAATCTGCAGATAGATATACATATTTCTAAATAGCTTTTATCCAGGGTGGTTTCATAAAGTTTCCAGAAACCTTCACCAACAATCGTTGATACTACAACCGAAGGCGTACCCTGCGGGATAAAAATCACCGACTGCCAATCGAACGGATAACCCCAACTAAAATGCTTTGTGTATTCACTTTTGTTTTTAAGGAGCCAGTTAGCGATCTCTTTTGCTTTATTCAAATATACCGGATCATTCAACACATTAGAAAGAACAATATATGAACTCATTAAAAGTCCCAGCCCCTTAGCATTAATCTTCTTTTGAATATTGCATTGCGTTCTGAGTTTAAGGGGCTCAATTTCATTTAAAAATCTGATTTGCTCAATTGTTTCAACAGAGAGCGGCTGACCGGCTTTTTTCATCTTTATAATAAAATCTTCTGCATCATAGGGGTCGTAGCCGGCCCATCCATTTTTTCCAATCCACTTAGAAAGTTCGAATAACGAGTTCTTAGCCAGTTTGTATAACTCAGAATTAAGCTTTACGTCTTTTTCCTGGATTGTATCTTGTCCGTTTATATTTCGGGAAGCTTTACTTTTCTTAGATGAAATAACGACCCTATAAAATTCTTCTAGCCTTTCAATTTCATTTTCGTAGGTAAATACGAGTTTTTCCTTTTTAAAATTCTTTTTTATCTCGTTCAATTCATCTGATTTGGATACTAACTCTTCGATTGATTTGAATGTTACACCCACAGGATAATTCGAAAAAAAGTCTCTGTATGAAATAATATCCGCCGTTGCGACCGGTAATCCGGCTGCCAAATATTCATATAATTTATTCGCAATAGTAGAAGATAAAAACCTTTCATTACCTTTATCCAAATTCCATGGAATTAAACCGAAGTCAAACTGGGTCATAGTTTCTATTAATATCTCAGGAGATATCGGATTATTGTAAATAATATTGGGATAATTCGAAAAAAAATAGGCTAGGCGATGATCATACTTGGCCGGATAAACATGGATTATACAGCCGTAATCGGATATTTTCACAAACTGGTCTGCAAAATCCCGGTGTTTTCCATCAGCTCCGCTTATTCCGCCTTCATATACAAAATGGACTTTACCGTCTTTTTCGGAAAGTTTCGGAAGAAATTTTTTCGGTAGATGATCCTCGGAAGCGTAATTATAGAATATAATGGACTTGCCGTTGACACCGTACAAATTTTTAGCTTCTTCATATTGATAAGGTGTACTATAAATTCTGCCGTCTGCCGATCGGTTGGCAATTCCCTCAAAGTATTTGAGTTGATAATTTTCCGGTTCTCTTAATGAGATTAAATCATGCGTATCGTGAATAACAGGCACGCCGCTTGCTGTGGCTAAAACAGTATACTGATCGGGTTCATTATGCGAATGAATAATATCATAATTCTGAGCAAGATCCCATAGTTGCTTATAATCCGTAATCTTTATTGACTCCGTATAAACAGAGTCACTCATCCCCTTGTATCTCTCGCTAAGTTTTTCAATGAAATAAGCCAAAGCTACTTTATGCCCTTTTTTCTTCAAAGCAGCTGCGTATTTATAGTTCCTAATGCAAGGTGCATCCTGAACAAACAAAATATTCAAAGCATCAATGTTTTCTTCTTCCGCTTTGTTTGATTTCATTACATCTGAATCTCCAGGTGAAAAAGTCTTTTTACTGTTCACAAGATTATTAAGGTATTGGTAATTTTCTTTAGCAACTTCATTTTCCGGCTCTTTATCAAGAATCTGTTTTAATAGCGCCTCTGCTATAGAATAATTACCAAGTAATATTTCTGTTAGCGCATAATTATTGGCAGCATTAATATTATCGGGATCCAATTCGTTTAAAATTCCGATTAGAATTTTACGTGCATCTTCTATCCGATTTTGTCCAATTAATTGCTCAGAATGAGCAATTAAGTCATTTAATTCTTCCTTTTTAATCTTCATCAATTCTTTTAATAATAATATTAAGAAGTTACTTCAAAGCTTCGCATTTTGGAGGTTGTCAATTGCTAATCATATACGAAAAAGATTATCTAGTTTTACATCTTGTAAACATTTGCAAATAGAGTAAAATTTCCTAGATATGTTTTACTCTTATTTTTAAGGTTCTTTGAACCTATTTTACACCATCCTTAAAGCTAAAACCATTCCAATTATTTTTATTTATTTTTGGGTAATTTTGTAGATAATTAAAGAATAAAATTGTGATATTGGCTAATTTTAGCCAATATTATCCAATCAAATTCACAGAATGCTGTACGAAAATTTTTCTTGGACTTAGATTTTATTCGGATTAAAAGGGAGAGAAAATTCTAATTACGCAGTATATCGATGCAAACTCTTATACTATCAGCGCCACTATGGGCTTGGATTCTTCGTGAATTCTTTGTTCGGCTTCTTCTTTATATATCTTTTCCTGTGTGCTTCGCTCCGATTTAAGCGCTTCGACGTATTTCTGCTTTGATTCGGCACTGAGTTTGAATTTTTCTTCAAACTCTTTTTCTTTTTGATGAGCTTCGCTCTTTACATATGAAATCTGCTGCTCTTTTTCGTTTTTTATGGCATGTATCGTCTGAAGAAGCTTTTGCTTCTGGTTGGATCCTTCCAGTACCGCCAGTCCTGAAGCTACCAGCGCAATTAAAAAACCGATCAGAAATGCTATTGCTCCCCACTTTAATCCGGTAGCCATAATTACCGAAAACGAACTGTTCATTTTCGCAATTTCACCGATGAAATTATTTGAGTATCCGGCACACCCGCCCATAAGGAATACGGTAAACGATAGTATCATGTTATAGGTCATTGCATTCTTAAAGGCCATTTTGGGATCCAGACTCTGAATCAGATGAAGATTGCTTATCCTTTCCTCGAGTATTCCGATATTATCCGCGACATTTTTTTCGATGTCCTCGATAGACGACTTCAGCCGTTCATGAAGCTTCTTGATTATGTTATCGTGATCTTTCGATATAAGCTCGAGTTCTCTCAGCTTATCCTGCAGCTCCGTATCGAATTTTTGAAGCTTCTCCTGAACTTCAGTGAAATATTTATTCTTAATCTCGTCGATAATCATTTCCAGGGTTGTCTTAAATTTTAAATGTAGCTTTTCGGATGCCCCTAGAAATAAAATGTTCTCGTTTGCCGAATATTTCTGCAGAACCATTTCAAGAAAAGCCAGGTTTTTTTCAAACTCGGGAGTGTGATATTTTGATAATTTTAAGTCCTTGAATTGCTCAAGATTTATCTTTACTGCATTCAAATCAAAGTGTCTTGTACCTTTAACATCACGGAAAAAACTGGCAAACATTTCTACCGAAGGCACGAATTCATAATAATAAAAGAAATTTCCTATTACGGAATTGTTCATAAAATATTCAAGCATTAAGAGACTATTTGCGTCAATCGCATGAATCATCCTCTGAATGTCGAAATCATATAAATCGCTTACTATATCTCCGGAAAGCAGCTGATGGTTTAACATCGCCTCCGACAGGGTATGATAGAATTTCGCGGTTACTCCGTAAGGCTTAATAGACAATGCTTCGGAAAATTTTTCCTCGGCAATTTCAGGCTGCTTCTGGTTGAAGTAAATAAACCCGCCGTAAAGATTAATTAAATAATAAATTTCTTCCCTGAAAGTATCGTTTAACTGGACTTCATTTACCAGATCATGCGCAGCATCCAGCAATTCAATCGATTTTTGCGGATTATAAAAATAATTATCGTACGATAAAATGATGGAATGCAGTATGGCGTATAGGAAATTATTTTTATTTGCTTTCTTTTCGATGAAGTTTATAGCCGAAGCCGCAAAGTATTTCTTTTCGTTTCCGGGTTTCATCATAACCCATTTTGTGTAAAAGTCTTTTATGGAATTATGAATTGTCTTTGTACTGGACTGCGACATCGACAACTTAAATAAATCCTCGAGGTAAACTAATAACGGAGATCTGTATACCCAGAAAAGAGGGGCATTTTCGTATCTGATAAACATTTCGCTTATAGGCAAAGGAAGCGAAAAGCTGTAAAAACGCGAACTTTCCTTTACATTGGTTAAAAATTCGGAATCTTTCTTTAAATCAAGCTGTAAATATTCATTCGATAAATTCTTAAATCTTCTAGACAGCATTTCGGTGATTGCCGTATCATTCAGATCACCCTCATATATTATGTCATCATTCATTTAAAATTGCCGTCGATTTAACAATATTGTTTTTTAGTATTAATTATTACCAGCATGAATCAAACATTATAATCCTATATCCATTATCGTACAAAAAAGGAAAATCTTAATAGTTTCAAAAATTCGAAATATTATAGTACGCACCTGAATATTGCATAGACGTTTGTTAGTATGGATCATGAATGTTTGAATTTGGGGTAGTTTTAAAGGTATTAGCGTCGTTTAGCGGCAGTTTTTATTAGAAATAATGCCTCTACGGAATAGTAGTATATAATTTATTCCGTAGTGACCTAAACATAACTTAGGAACAATGATTCCGGTCAATATCCTAAAAATAATATAAGTATTTCACCTTCAACACACCGGCTCTATCGGCAACATGCATTCTTTGCGGTAAAAGATTACCTGCAGCATCATATTGATCGCTTCTGTTGTCAAGCTCGTTATAGGCAAAATAAATCCAGCTTTTAGGCGAAAAATTATATGAGAATAGTAACCCCCCGATTACCTGTTCCATGTGATCTGATGATTTATCGAAAACGTTATCCACATAAACCCTTAGATTTAGATTGTTTACCGGGGTCAAAGAAAAAAACGGACGGGCATTGTATACAATGTTTTCCACCCCGCCGGCCGGATTACCCTCAACCCACATATTATATGAAGTTCCGATCTGCAAATAATCCAAAATGTTCCATTCTCCGTAACAACCGAACCAGGAATAAAATGCAAGATAATCTCTGTTGAAGTTATATGTTTTTGAATATCCTCCGTAAAAACTAGCATCCCATTTAGAACTGATATTAAAAAAAGCGTTATAATCAATTTCGTAAGAGTTGTATTTAATTCCCTGGTCTTTTGATTTTCCGAGAAGCAATGTTACTTCGTATCCCCAGTTATCCCTGAAATTCATATCAAAATCTAAAACCGCGGAGTGGTCTGTATAGTCTTCCACATTCTTATAATTCAGCGAAACTCCCCCAAGTAGAAGAATATTGCTGATCGCACCTTCATCAAAATACCAGATAGGCCCTGTCAAAGGCGTAAATTCTGAAGTACCCATCCATGGCACATAACCAACCTGACTTATATCGAAATTCTTCCCTATATATTTTGTCCTTACCAGATTCCACCAATGTTTCCCCAAATAAGTATAACCGGCAGAAAAAGCAAAATCGCCCTGTGAATTTTTCACCGATCTTGCAACCTGATATGCCAGCTGCCAGTCCGGTTCCCTGAAAGCGCCGTCCACGTCAATTACTCCGTAGGTGGTGTCTTTAGTTTGTTTACCGACAATCAAAGTGCCGATTGAGGAATTTTCGCCGAATTGTTTTTTTAATCTTGCTGCGCCGAAAATTGCATGCGGCTCAGTTTTCGAAACCGAATCATCCATATAAGTCTTTTGCCCGGTTGAAGCTAAGAATCCTCCGTACTCCCAGTCATTTATTCTTCCGAAGGCTTTCGTGCCGACTATAAGAGGAACTTCGTTTCCGTCTGGAAGTTTCTTTCCTATACGCCGGGAATAAAATAATTCCAGAGGACTGTAGAACCCGGTTTTATTTTGTTTACCCGCAGCCATAAAAACTTCGTTACCTTCGGTAAAGAATGGCCGCCTCTCACTGAAATAAGTCTCATATCTTGAAATGTTGAATTCGAAAGGATCGGCTTCAATTTGAGCAAAATCCGGGTTTGCGGTTAATTGAAATTTCAGTTCCGAAGAGGGATTATACATTATATCCAGACCGGCATTCGGATCTATTTTATATTTATCTCCTCCAAGGTATTTTGCCTTAACGATACCGACCGGATAAATTTCCAGGTTCAGCCCCTTTACTGAAGGTTTGAAATTTTCAAACACAAGTTCACCGAATTTTGATATTCTCTGTCCTTCATTCCTCTCATATTTGTTCCAGTATAGATCTTCAGATCTGGCAGGAATCCAGCGGTCAAAGTCCAATCCCCAGTATGAAAGATTGGAACTATATTGAATTGATTTATAAGGGATTTTCATTTCCGCAACCCAACCCCAATTGTAAACTTTAGTTTTTGCGAACCATATCCCGTCCCAATTATAGTCTCTTTGCCTGGCATCGTCCAGCAGCCTTGCGTCAATTTTATCTCCCGAAACAGAAACGCCGAATTTATAAGCGGTTTTTTTATCGCCGAAAGTATCAATCATAAAAGAAACGTATTCTCCCGCGGTATTATCAAGCATCCCGGTAAATTCCTGGATGTCTTTTTTATCTTCATGACAAATTATCAGGCAGTAAATTGCATCATCGGTAGTTAATACTTTTGCAACAGTCGGCCAGGTAGGTTTTTTTCCGTAATAAGGGCCAAGCTGAAAAAAGTTAGTCGCAGAGTCGGCAGTACTCCATATAGGATCAATGTTTCCGTCTATCTTAATTTCGGTGCTAATTTTGTTCAGGTACAATTTTCTAACATTATTAGTTTGAGCTTTTAAAATTATCGGAACAACAAAAAGCAGCAGTATAATTTTTTTCATGAGTATTTTTTGTTTTGTATATGTTATAATTTGTATTAGACTATAGGATTAAAAAGAGGTTACTATCCGCATAATTTTTTTATGAAATTAAGAAACGCACGAAACTAGTAAAATATTTTTTATTTTAATCACTTCTTTGGATAACCGGATTTATTTTGTATTTGAACGGCTGTATTTTTTGACGGTAAATACATCTTCTTCTCCGCGGAATTCCGCGTATTCTCTGCGGGTCTCCGTGTAAGATTTTTTTTCACGGAGGCACACGGAGTAGTCACGGAGGAACGGTGAGGAAAACGAAAAATTATTTTGCCTCTCCGCGGAACTCCGTGAAAGTATTTTTTACATGGAGTATCGACTGGAATTGTTTTTTAGACTTACCAATTGTGGTTCCGGTCAAGAATGCAAGAAGTAAAAATTAATTGGTTAGAATTAAATTACCTCTTTTTTTAATTTTATATAAAAGATAAATTTCATTTAAAATCTTTCTTTTAAAAAAGGCAATGAAAAATGAATTATGAAGTAAATAATTTTGAAGAAGATGTAATAAAGAAGAGTTACGAAATTCCTGTTCTTGTTGATTTTTGGGCTGAATGGTGCGGACCGTGCAAGATGCTGAGCCCTGTTCTGGAAAGATTAGCCGAAAGGTTTAAAGATGATTGGTCGCTGGTAAAAGTGGATACGGACAAGAATCAGGAAATTTCAGTAGAATACGGCATCAAAGGGATTCCCAACGTAAAACTTTTTATAAACGGAAAAGTGGCGGACGAATTTACCGGCGCACTTCCCGAACACATGGTATTAAGCTGGCTTAAAAATGCTATACCCGGGAAGAACCAGGGCAAAATAGACGACGCTGTTGATTTGATTTCGGAAGATAGGACCGGTGAGGCAGAAGAGATACTCCGTGAAGTGTTAAATTCCGAGCCTAAAAACGAACAGGCCAGTGTATTACTTGCAAAAATTCTGTTCTTTTAAAAATCCGGATGAAAGTGCCGGCCTTATTGCCGACATCGATGAATTTTCGGATTACTTCGAAACAGTGGATTCTTTAAGAACTTTCAAGCATTTATTCGATTTTAAAAACGGCAAGGCGGAAAATAGCGCTGCAAAGGCATCGTATTTAAAAGGCATCGAAAATTTAAAAGCTCAAAACTTCGGCACGGCGCTTTCGGAGTTTATCGAGGTTATAAGGAACGACAGATACTACGACGATGACGGATCAAGGAAAGCATGTATAGCAATTTTTAAATTTCTCGGGGAAGATAACGAAATCACGCAGAAGTACAGAAGAGATTTCAGCAGCGCACTGTATGTTTAATATTTTTTCTTAAAGGCGGAATAAAATATTTACAAAATAACTCCGCCTCCAAGGCATATATTTCCGTCGTAAATTACTGCAAACTGTCCCGGAGCTATTCCGCGGTCGGGTTTATCTATTTTAATTTCGGCGGTTTCCTCATCAATAAAATCAAGAGTGCATCCGAATAAATGGGCCCCGTGCCTGATTTTAACCGACAGGTCTCTTTTTTCTGGTCTGCTGCCTGAAATCCAATTAAATTTTCCTGCCCGGAATTTATCTTTTGCAAGGTCGGTAACGTTTTCCCCGGAAATATACACAACATTAGTCTTTACGTCTTTTTCGATTACATACCACGGACCGCCGGATAATCCGAGTCCCGACCTCTGCCCAATAGTATAGAAATAATATCCTTTATGGGTGCCGGCTTTTTTACCGGTATCAATGTTAATGATGTCGCCCTCAATTTCGCCAAGATGATGTTTTACAAACTCGTTGAATTTTATTTGCCCGAGGAAACAAATACCCTGACTATCCTTTCTGTCCATATTATAAAGATTATACTTATGTGCAAGGTCTCTTACTTCGGATTTATTAAAATCTCCGAGCGGAAAACAAGCGCGCTGAAGCTGCTGCTGAGTTAAATACGCAAGAAAATATGTCTGGTCCTTTACCGGATCGGGGGTTCTTTCAAGCTTGAATTTTCCGTTATCCGGAACAAGTTTGGCGTAATGGCCGCTTGCTACTTTTTCAAAGGATGAATCTATTTTATCGTAAAACTGACCGAACTTGATCAGACTGTTGCAGAACATATCCGGATTCGGTGTGCGGCCTTCTTTTATTTCTTCTATTGTATACGTTACAACTGTTTCCCAGTACTCTGTCTGCAGAGGAAGCACTTCTAAATTTACTCCGGTCTGGCTGCATACTTCCCTTGCAAAGCTAAGGTCTTCTTCCCAGGGACAATCGCCCAAAAAAGAAAATTCGTCTTGAAGCCAGATCTTCAGGTAAAATGCGGTTAAATCGTGTCCTTGATCTTTTAGTAAACGTAAGGCAACAGAACTGTCAACGCCGCCGGATAATAATACTGCTATTTTCATATTTTAATAAAATTATAATGTCGGAAACTCCAAGTAAAAATATTAATTGAAACTGAACGGATTTTTTGAAGTTGTGTGCTGAATTAATTCCGAAATGATTTAATCACTATTTACTTTTCTTCTTGTCTTTCACTTTATCTATAATAGTTTTCGGATGCTCTTTAGTTTCTTTCTTATCTTTGAGTTTGTTTATCACTTCATCATACAGGCTTTTATTTACTTTGCTTAAAATGATGGTCTGCAGGTTTTTGGAATTTTTGATTGTCGTAAAAAAACTTATGCACAAACTTCTTTGTCCTTCGAAAATTTTCATCAACCCGTTTATTTTCCCTTCAAATATGCCTCCGGTTAATTTGTCTATATCTTTATAGTATATAACAATTTCTTTTTTCGACAAAGTGAAATCTGTGCATACCAATTTTTCAGGATCTACTTGGATAGAGAAAGGCATCGTTTTATACAGCATCAGGTATTGTCTGTTCAGGAAATAAATCAGCAGCGCGGTAATTATAAGAGGAATAAGGCTGATTAATGATTTATCCAGGTTATAAGCAGAGCCGAACAGATAAAATAATAAAATCATCGTTATCGGAATGTTGCCGTACCTGTACAGAATTCGCATGGGAAAAGAGTAAGTAAATTTTTGCATAAGTAAATTCTTTATTCTTGCATTTAAATTTAAACATATTTTCTGAATTCTCTTAACGCGCCGGCTATATTAAAAAACGGAGTGCAAAAAATAAATGAATTTGTTTTCGGTACTTAAACCTACAATAAATTACTTGCCAGTTCCGCAAGCTCCGAGCGCTCCCCTTTTTCCAGATTTACATGTGCGTAAAGTTTCTGCCCCTTAAAATGATCTATTAAGAATGAAAGTCCGTTCGACTGTGAATCCAGATAAGGATGATCAATCTGGTAAATGTCGCCGGTAAGTACTATTTTGGAACCTTCACCAACCCTGGTTATAATAGTTTTAATTTCATGCGGTGTTAAATTCTGGGCTTCGTCAACAATAAAAAAGATTCGCTGCAAGCTTCTTCCCCGTATGTAAGATAAAGGCTCAATGACGAGCTTTTCATCCTTAATCATTGCATTTATTATCTGGCTTTGCTTGTCGCTCTCGGTGAATTGGTCCTGTATTACCCTAAGATTGTCCCAAAGAGGCTGCATATATGGTTCGATCTTACTTTGAACATCCCCCGGAAGAAAACCAATATCTTTGTTGCTCAATGGAACGATAGGCCTGGCGATAAAAATCTGACGGTAATTTTTTCTTACGTGCAGCGCGCTTGCAAGTGCAAGTAAAGTCTTGCCTGTTCCGGCTTTTCCGGTTAGTGTAACAAGCGGTATATTATTATTTGTCAGTGCATCTACCGCGAACGTCTGCTCGGCATTTCTAGGCTTAATGCCGTAAATAATATTTTTATCAACCTTACGGAATTTCTCCATATCGCTGTCAAGGTAGGCAAGCACGGACCGGTTAGTGTTCCTCATTATATAAAATTTATTCGGAACTAATTCTCCTTTTAATTTTTTAGCCATCGGCGCTGCCGGTACTTCATAAGGCGACTGAAAGAGCTTCACAATTAACTCATCGTCAAAATTTTCTATAATTTCCTTTCCGCTGTATAACTCCTCAATGCTTGTAACCCTATCGGTTGTATAATCTTCTGCGAGTATGCCCAAAGCTTTTGCTTTCATACGCAGATTAACGTCCTTTGATACAAGAATAATAGTAGACTTGTTCTTAATTTTTTTACTGTATTCTACCGCAACCGATAAAATTCTGTGGTCAGGCGTATCTTCTTTAAAAATGTCTTTAATTTCGGTTGATATGCCTTTAGCAATTCCAATACGAACTTTTCCGCGGCCCTTTCCCATCGGCACACCGCCGTTAAATAATGCGGTACCGGTCATCGAGTCAAGGGTTCTTGCAAATTCCCGGGCATTTAAGTTAATAACCTGGCTTCCTCTTTTAAAATGATCCAGTTCCTCAATTACCGTAAGAGGAATTATTACATCATGTTCCTCAAATTGATTTATAGAGGATGCATCGTGTAATATAACGTTTGTATCGAGTATGAATGTTTTGGTCTGTTTTGAAGATCTCGCAGATGAGGATTGTTTTTTGGTTTTCATTCAGCATTGCTCGTTTGTTATTTTAAATATGTAAAAAATAAAATAAGATGACAATATGTTCTCCGGAAAGAGAGATTAATAATTTGTTAATATTGCCCTCTTTCACAAAGAATAATTGAGTTTGCCAAAGTGTATTTTTATTAAACAATTTCTATATTTATTAATTACTAAAAAAAACATAAACCGGAGTGAAGATAATCACTAAATTTTTCACATATCAAATTGAATCTAAAATCTCTTTGATTTATATTTGTTAAACTTTTAGAATAGAGCGTGAACAAAGGATTTAATATAAAAAATAAGCCGGCAATAGATTTAATATTATTTGAGTGTATAATTTTAAAATAGTCCCGATTTTCATCGGGACTATTTTTTTGTCCATGCATAAAACAACAAAAAGATGATATTGAAATGAACAAAAAAAATCAACAAGCAAAGTTAATACTGGAAGACGGTTCCGAGTTTTTGGGAAGTAGTTTCGGCTACCGGGGGAATACCAACGGTGAAGTGGTTTTCAACACCGGAATGGTCGGCTATCCGGAAACTATGACGGATCCGTCTTACAGAGGCCAGATTTTAGTCTGTACTTTCCCTCTTATAGGAAATTACGGCGTGCCGGGAGATGAGAGAGAAAACGGATTGTATAAATATTTCGAATCTGAGGGAATACATTGCAGAGCATTGATAGTTTCCGATTATTCGGATGAGTATTCGCACTGGAACGCTAAACGTTCGCTCTCAGACTGGATGACGAAACAAAAAATACCTGGAATTTACGGCATCGATACTAGAATGCTTACAAGAAAGCTGCGGGAAAAAGGAACCATGCTCGGAAAAATAGTCATCGACGAAAAAGATGATCCCGGTTTTGAGGACATAAATAAATTGGATCTAGTAGGACAAGTAAGTATAAAAGAGCCGGTTGAATACAAAAGGAACGGTAAAAAAATTGTCCTTGTCGATTGCGGCACTAAGAACAATATAATACAGGCATTTATGAAAAGGGACATCACCGTGCTTAGAGTTCCTTATGATTATGATTTCTCAAAAGAAAAGGCCGACGGTATACTGATTTCCAACGGCCCCGGCGATCCAAAGATATGCAGCACAACCATAGAGAATGCACGAAAGACCATTGAAACAGGTATCCCGATGCTGGGTGTATGTCTGGGCAGTCAGATAATGGCTCTGGCAGCAGGCGCAGATACATATAAATTAAAATACGGTCACCGGAGCCATAACCAGCCGTGCAACGAGATGGGTACAAAAAGATGCTATATAACATCGCAAAATCACGGCTATGCCGTAGATGCCGAAACATTGCCAGAAGACTGGCGCGAATGGTTTGTGAACGATAACGACGGAACTAACGAAGGTATCATCCACATCTCCAAGCCTTTATTCGCAGCGCAGTTCCATCCAGAGGCATCACCCGGACCGGACGACACGGAATTTATTTTTGACATGTTTTTGAGGGCATTGAAATGATTAAAAGAGGCAAACCAAAAAAAGTTTTAATATTAGGTTCCGGCGCTCTGCAAATCGGGCAGGCCGGCGAATTCGATTATTCCGGCAGCCAGGCAATTAAGGCGTTAAAAGAAGACGGGATTACTTCAGTGCTTATAAACCCAAACATCGCTACGATTCAGACTTCGGAAAACTTTGCCGATAAAGTATACTTCATGCCGATAAGAGCAGAGTTTGTGGAACGGATAATCGAAAAAGAAGAACCGGACAGCATTCTTCTTCAATTCGGCGGACAAACCGCTCTGAACGTGGGCGTTGAGCTTTACGAAAAAGGAATACTCGAAAAGTATAAAGTAAAAGTTCTCGGTACGCCCGTTGAAGCAATACAGGATACGGAAGACAGACTGCTGTTTGCGAACAAAGTAACCGAAATAGGTTTAAAGGTCGCGCTCAGTAAAACCGCAAGCAATGTTGATGAAGCAATTGCAGCCGCCCAAAAAATCGGTTTTCCGGTTATGGTTCGTATTGCCTATGCTCTGGGCGGACTTGGCTCAGGTGTAGTTTACAACAAAGAAGAACTGCTGGAAAAAGCACGCAGAGCTTTTACTTTCACCAAACAAATTTTAATTGAAGAGTCTCTTAAAGGCTGGAAAGAAGTTGAATATGAAATCGTAAGGGATAAATACAATAACTGCATAACCATTTGTTCGATGGAAAACATCGACCCGATGGGAATACATACCGGAGATAGTATAGTTATAGCACCGGTTCAAACTCTTTCCGCTCACGAAAATTTTATGTTAAGGTCAATAGGAATAAAGCTAATCCGTCATCTCGGTGTTGTGGGCGAGTGTAATATCCAATATGCGCTCGATCCTAATTCTGACGATTACAGGATAATCGAAGTTAATGCAAGGCTAAGCCGGAGTTCGGCGCTTGCTTCAAAGGCAACCGGATATCCTCTTGCATTTATTGCCACAAAACTTGCACTCGGTTATGCTCTTAATGAAGTAGTAAATATAATTACTCAGGAAACTTCGGCATGCTTTGAGCCGGCTCTCGATTATGTTGCGTTAAAATTTCCGAGATGGGACCTGCAGAAATTCCGGCAGGTCAGTACACAGCTCGGAACCGAAATGAAATCTGTGGGCGAAGTAATGTCGCTGGGAAGAAGCTTTGAAGAAGTTCTCCAGAAAGCAATTAGAATGCTTGATATAGGTATGAAGGGATTTATCGGCAATAAACTTTTATTCGAAGATCTTGATAAAGAACTTTCCGAACCGACCGATAAAAGGATGTATGCAATTGCTCAGGCTTTGCATGCCGGTTACTCTGTTGATAAAATCCATGAACTTACGAAAATTACCAAGTGGTTCCTCCATAAGATGAAGAACATTATCGAGACCGAAAAAAAACTGATCGGCAGAAAGCTGAATCAGATTGATGTTGATATGATGCGCGAGGCTAAAAAGAACGGTTTCTCGGACATACAAATAGGACAGACTGTTGAAGCAACCGAATTTGAAGTCAGGAATTACCGCAAAAGCCTAAACGTAACCCCTGTGGTAAAACAAATCGATACTTTGGCCGCGGAATATCCTGCACAGACAAATTATCTTTATCTTACTTATCACGGAAACGAAGACGATATTGAGTTGGGACAGGATAACCAGATTGTAGTTCTCGGAAGCGGCGCATACAGAATCGGTTCTTCGGTTGAATTCGACTGGTGCTGCGTTAATGCGGTTATGTCTCTGAATAAGCTTGAATATAATACAATCATGATAAACTGTAATCCCGAGACAGTAAGCACAGATTACGATATATGCGATAAATTATATTTCGAGCAGCTTACCTTCGAACGCGTACTCGATATTTACGACAAGGAAAATCCCGACGGAGTAATAATATCGATGGGCGGGCAGATACCCAATAACCTCGCTGTAAAATTGCATAACGCAGGGGTAAAGATTGTAGGTACTTCTCCGGCTCAAATAGACAACGCGGAGAACAGACATAAATTCTCTCAAATACTCGACAGACTTGAAGTAGACCAGCCGGAATGGAAAGAGCTTACGAGTTTAAGCGAAGCGAAAGAGTTTGCAAAGAAAGTAGGCTACCCGGTTCTGATCAGACCAAGTTATGTTCTGAGCGGAGCGGCCATGAGCATTGTAATTTCGGATGATGAGCTTGAAGAATATCTTAAAAAAGCTTCGGAAATAAGCAGGGACCACCCGGTTGTAATCAGCAAATTTATTACCGAAGCGAGGGAGATCGAAGTAGACGCCGTCGGCGATAACGGAAATTTATTCTGTTACGCAATCTCGGAACACGTTGAAAACGCCGGTGTTCATTCCGGCGATGCTACTATCGTGCTGCCTCCGCAAAGGACATATCTCGAAACTATGAGACGCGTAAAAATGGTTACTCGGCAGATTGCGCATGAATTGAAAATTACCGGACCGTTTAACATCCAGTTCATCGCGAAAGATAACGAAGTAAAAGTAATCGAGTGCAACCTGAGAGCCTCGAGAAGCTTTCCTTTTGTATCGAAAGTGCTTAAAATTAATTTCATAGAGATTGCGACAAAATTGATGATGGGCGAGAAAGTCCCGAAAATAGATAAATCCTCATTCGACTTGGATTATGTAGGCGTCAAAGCTCCGCAGTTTTCATTTACAAGATTAAAAGGATCCGATCCGGTTTTAGGTGTTGAAATGGCTTCCACCGGAGAGGTTGCCTGTCTGGGCGATGATTTTAACGAAGCATTTTTGAAAAGCTTTCTTTCGACAGGGTTTAAAATCCCAAAGAAAGCCGTTATGCTCTCAACCGGAAATTCAAAGGACAAAGCCGATCTTCTTGCGGAAACTCAAAAGCTTTATGAAATGGGATTAAAATTTTACGCTACGAACGGAACGGCAAAGTTTTTAAGAGAACACGGAATGGAGGCGGAAGTGTTGAACTGGCCCCTCGAAAAAGAAGAACCGAACGTTATCACTTATCTGAATGAGGGAAAGATTGATCTTGTAATAAACATTCCGAAAAACGAAGAGAAATACGAATTGGATAACGATTACCTTATAAGAAGAAAAGCTGTCGACATGAACGTAAACTTGATAACAAATGTTCAGGTGGCAAAAAGATTTGTTAAATCTATCGAAAGGTACAGGGAAAAAGATTTAACAATTAAGAGCTGGGATGAGTTTAGTTAACTGCCGCTAAGGTTAGAGTTTTTTAATTCAAAGCCACTTTAGGATTTTTATCATATAATTCGTTTATTAATTAATTTACTCAAGTTGACCGTTTGATTAATTATTTTTAGAATCTGCCGGTAATTTAATTTTAAATATTTCTACAAGTAGTGATAATTCCGCGTAAAGTATGCCTTAAGTGAAATTGGGATGCTTTAGTAAAAAACGCAGTCGATAAAATTGCATATTTTATATTTTTCGAATGCTTCATTGTAAACCTTAGCAACCAAGAATCTATGCTCCCGATTAACCTTATTTCATTTTTTAAATAGATAAAAACGTTTGTTCTCCTAATCATTGCGGTTTTAGTAGTTTTTATCATATTTTAACCTATAACATTTCAATCTTTATATATTAAGTTACAAATCCATTTTTTAAACAACATGATGATATTATTATGGGCTTATTCTTCGCAGTTTTCCTTTCAATTTACGCCGCAATAAATTATTATATTTTTATCAGAGGCTGGCAAGCACTGGTAGGATTTCCCCATCTTAGAATAATTTACTCGTTCGTATTCGTAATACTTTTTGCATCTTATATAATTGCAAAAATTTTTGTAAAATCTCTGCCGGCTTTCTTATATGATATTCTTATGTGGTTCGGTTCTTTCTGGTTCGCATTTATGATTTATTTTTTGCTAGCGGTTATATGTATAGACCTGATAAGACTTGTATTGAATTATTTCAACCTGATGCCGGAGGCCGTAAAACAAAATTACATTTATGCCAGACAAATGCTCGGGATTGCCGTTATTTTTATTGTGAGTCTTATCGTCTTATTCGGATATTTAAACACTACACACTTAAAAGTAAAAGAACTTAACTTAAAACTGCATAAAGGCAAATCACAGTTATCGTCTTTAAATGCGGTGATGATCTCCGATGTTCACCTTTCGCCGATGGATGACGAAGAATTTCTATCAAAAATTGTAAAGAAGATAAATGTTTTAAATCCCGATATAATTTTTATTCCGGGCGATCTGTTCGATGATCATGCCGGCGTTCTGAATGAACGCAGTATCGGCAAAGCGCTGTTCAATCTAAAACCTAAATTAGGGATCTATGCGTCTACCGGGAATCATGAGTTCATTAACGGAATCGACAGCGCAATCGCATATATGACTAATCACGGACTAAAAGTAATACGTGACAGTTCTGTTATGATCGATAATTCTTTTTATATTGTAGGCAGAGACGACAGAAGCAAAAAGCAATTTACCGGCGAAGACAGAAAAAGTCTTGAGGAAATTGTAAAAGGACTCGATAAAGATTATCCGCTAATTCTGATGGATCACACTCCCTTCGGTCTCGGCGAAGCAGAAAATAACAATATCGATCTTCAGCTTTCCGGTCATACGCATCACGGCCAGATGTTCCCTGCCAATCTTATTACTAAAATGATTTACGAAATGAGCTGGGGTTATCTGAAAAAAGACAAGACGCAATATTATGTTTCATGCGGCGTAGGAACCTGGGGACCCAGAGTAAGGATAGGAAGTAATTCGGAGATCGTCAATCTGAAAATAAAGTTTGCCGATTAGGGGTATTCAATTATTTCCAAATTAACAATGCGGTACTTTCAATTTGTTTACCGCTTATTTTATCGGTTATACGAATTGTCAAATCGTATTGACCGGGCGGATAGTTGTTCATATCTACCTGAAAATACATGCGCGGATTTTTTTCTCTAGTTTTATAATCGGTGCCGATTACTATTTGATTTTCTTTTCTTCCCAGGCCTACCAGACTAACAACCGAGTTTAACACATCGGCAAATTCGGAATGAGGTTCTTTCTTTGTTAATATCAAGCTCTGTTCAAAATCGGAAAAACCCTTTTTATCCGGTGTTAAATTATATATTTCATAATACACGTAAATAGGAAGATCCTGGTTAAAAGTATTGGTAGGATTAGGGAACACCGATATATTTCCCCTTTTAACTGGAGCCGGCGACGAATCGCCCTCCGTGATATTGTACGCCATAAATAAATCGCTCATATCAAGTTCATCCGTCTTAAATTTTCTTACGTTAAACAGCCTGTGATTTGAAGAAACTCCTTTATCTTTTTCTCTTATTATCTCGAAAGCAAGCTCTCCGGAATCGGGCCACAGTGTCATCATCCTGCTGTTTGAGTATAGTTCCTTTTCGCCCGGAACTGTAAATATATTGGCATTATCATATTTAGCAACAGTTCCTTTTTCGCGATGTACCGGGTTAAGATTTAAATCAAAAAAGAATAAACCCCATTCGTAAGGAATACCGTCCGGATTATTGAGACTGTCGCGTGCTTGAACTCCGTAATTTACATATACATCTGTAAAATTATAATTATCCGTTTGCTCATTCTTAAACTGGACAATATCAAGCGGTATTTTAAACGAGGGACCTTCAAACTTTGGTTTATAAGCCGAGTACTGTGCTTTTCTGATGTAATTAACATATAAATTTGTCTCCCCCGGGAATTGAGACATAAATCTTTTACCTTCTTCCGGTTCGCTGAAAACGAAATTGCCCGACATAAATTGGTCAGTGAAGCCGAGGACAAAATTGTCATAATACCAGACATCCGTTTTCATACTTATAACGCCGCCTTCATCGGCGCTCATTTGAGGTCTGTATCTTATTCTTTTATCCGGCCTGCCGTACCGGAGTATCATTTCACCCCTGTCGGTTCTCCATCCCGGTTCGTTTTTGTATTTAACTCCGAATCTTAAATTTGCGTAGGCCACTCTTGAATAATGCTCCAGTAAACGCTCATTATAATCCGTTAGATATAACGGGTCGCTGTATTTCCAAAAATAATCTATTATCTCTTTAATCTTCAAGCGAGAATAGCTTTTAAATTTTTCACCAAGAACAGGCTCGAGCAGTTCTTTAACCGAGTTATAAATAAAATCCTGGCGTTCGCTGTCGCTCATCAAGACAAGAGCGTTCTGAAATTCGTGAAATGATTCTTCGATATGCGAAGTTTCATAATACAATAACCCCAGATATAAATGTGCATCCGGATCATCATTGCGCAGTTCATTTAAATGAACTAAAAAAGGAATTCCCTTCTCCGGCTCTCCCGCATCTTCGAAAAGAAAACCTAAATGTAAATATGCATTAGCGTTAAGAGAATCGCATTTAATTGCCCTATTCAGAAAATTTTCCGCTTTCTTAAAATATTTGTCGGCATATTTTTCATGACTGAGCTGTATATCGTCTTTATCTTTTGTATATGAATTATGGTACTCATCAAAAACTCCTTCATTTATTCGTCCCAGCTGATAAAGCGCATTAGAATTACTGCTGTCAACGGCAATTATATCTTCATAATATCGGGCTGCTAAAAGAGAACTGATTCTTTCGGCCAGTCTGGCCATTAGAAAAATATAGTCGGTATTATGGGGATCTTTAAGTATCGCTTTTTGTATGTAATCCCTTGCCCTGATCCGGGAAGAAACAGTGTTTTTCTTTTCGTAGATTTTTGCCAATTCATAATATGAAGATGCATCGGAGTATTCCCTGACGGATTTTTTAAAATATACCTCGGCGCTGTCATTTTCACTAGCCCTTAGCGCCGTAATTCCTTCAGTGTAATATTTATTGCTCTCTGTTGTTTTGGACTGACATAAAATATTTATCTGCAGAAAAGCAATTGCAAATATTATGTTGAGATAAAATAACCGCAGCATTTAGCCAACTCTTATCTTATGCTTCAAGAATTTACGAAAAAGATTTGAATTTTTAATCAGACATTTTCGGCAGGGGGATAAAACTTATACAGAGAATTTCAGTTAAGGTGCTGTTTAATTTTGTTTTGACGGAAAGCTGCTCCGGGTACCGGAATATCCAGTACTTTTTGGGAAAAAATACCAAGTCTTTTTTGACATTGTTCACAAAAATAGACGTAGCGAACACCAATTACAGAGTCCAATTTGAATACCCATGCACTATCTATTTTTTTTAAGCAATGCGGACAAACAGCATGAATTTTTTCTCTTTCGATCTCAGTTTTCATATGCTCCCTCAATCTCCTTTTTTAGACTCCGAATAAAGGAGAACGTTACTAATTTTCCGTAAAAAATTTTAGGGGACGGCTGTAATCTAAGTAAAAATCCAAAGAATATAAAGACACAATATTAATAGAAATAACCGTATTTTGAATTCCATCCGGTTTAGTGTTTAATATTAATTCTTTTACAATTTAAATTTTTTCAGCGGCGTTTCTGACGAAATATCTTTTAAAATCGCACGGCAGACATGACGTTACACTGAAATAATTCGATTTATCCATTCGAATAGATAATTTCTTGCCGGCAAATTGTCCCAGAAAAAAAGCACCGACAAGAACGGGGTATGTAATAAATGCAAATCCCAGCCCTGATAAAAATCTTAAGGCAATTACAAATGGAACCGGGATATGAATTGATAGGATCCAGCCTAACGAAAATTTCTTTACATTAGCTCTCCAATATCCGAAAGGTATATTCAACACAAATACAACTATTGCTACTAACCAGAGTTTCATTCTTCTATATTTCAATTTTTTATACGGCCACGAACATAAGTTTTAAATTTTTAATAATCAATTAATATTGATTCTGATAAAAAATATTGCAAAAAATATTACGAAAATATTATATTGCACCACTTCAATTTAGGATCTGTAATGAAAATTAATAAAGTATGTGTTTACTGTGCGTCAAGCGATCTTTCCGATATCAGTTATTTAAATGCAGCAAGAGAATTGGGTGAAATCCTCGCAGAGCATTCCATCAGCATCGTTTACGGAGGCGGGTCGGCCGGTTCTATGGGTATGCTGGCGGAAGGTGCATTGTCGAAAGGCGGCAACGTTATAGGAATAATTCCGCAGTTTATGTACAATCTCGAGTGGGGGCATGACAGACTATCCGAATTAAGAATTGTGGAAACTATGAACGAGCGGAAAGAACAAATGGTAAAAGATACGGATGCTGCTATCGTATTACCGGGCGGTTCGGGAACATTTGAAGAACTTTTCGATACCATTACTATGAAAAGATTAGGACAATATCTGAGTCCAATTATTTTTGTAAACGTAAACCGTTTTTTTGATCCATGTATTCAGTTACTTGACAGATCAATAGAAGAAAAGTTCATGGATGAACGAAGCCGCAATATGTGGAGCATAGTTGAACAGCCTTCGGATGTTATCAGCGCAATAATATCATCTCCCTCATGGTCGCAGGACTCGGTGAATTTTGCCACTTTAAGAAATACTAAATAAGCTTCGATTTTTTTATAAACTATAATAAAAAAGCCGTAAGAAATTCTTACGGCTTTCAAAATGATTCTGCGTTCTATATAGTTCAAATGATTTCTCTGCCTAATTATTCATACTAAGTTTTAATACATTCTCCAGAATCATTTAATTATTTTGATCAGTTATATTTTTTTTAAGTTCATGAGGTTAGACAGAGGTTGGTTCGAAATGGTTTCAAAGAATTCGGACGGAAATTATTTATGTGATTCTTTTAACATTCCCTTTCTCGAGTAAATTATGTTGACGGAATTAAAATGTCCGGTGAAATAAGAAAAGCGGAACTTAGTCCAATTATACTCCGGGAATTGTCCGTAAAAATTGAATTCCGTTTTACTAAAATTTTTTTTACTTCGACTTTCTTTGTTATATCTGCTCATTGGGAATAGTAAAAATTACATTCATGAAGGTCGGTTCCATCCGGATATTATCAAATGTCAATAAATCTCCTGTGATAACTAATTTGTCCCAGATGATAATTTAAATGAGCCACCAAATGTATCATAAATGAGCCCGTACTCATTTTACGTTTGAATATTTCATGCGGATAATTTTCCGATAAATCTTTTTCGCTCAGGTTCTTTAAGGTTTCCGTCACAATAGTTGCCGTATCCTCAAGTCCCGCTATAATTTTATTCCGCGGAATTCCTTTGCCGTTAAACTCAGCTTCCCTGTCTCTTTCATAATCCAGACTGCCTAAAACCGATCCGACAAAATATTTAAGATTACCGGTTAAATGCAGACACAAGTTCCCGGCTGTATTTTTAATATCGCCTTTTATTATCCAGATGTTCTCTTCCTTATTATAGGAGTTAATTTCTGCAATCACTTTATGAATATCCCTGTCGAAAATTTCACTTAAATATTCTTTTAACATTTTATTCTCCTCGAGTTGTTGGATAAAATTTTTCAGTAAATATTATTTGAACTTAGAGATGCCCTGTCAATGAGAATTAAGCCGCTGTTTAAAGAAGTAATTAAGGACTAATTGAACTTAGAACTATTGCGGCCAAATATCAATTCATTAATTTAACTTCCTTGCAACGACAACTACAGTTTTCATGCTTTCAAGTATCGCGGAATTATCATTAAACGCTTCGAGAAAAATTATGTAAATTCCCATTCTCAGCGGATTTTTATTATCGCTGAATCCGTCAAATACAACAGAGCCTTCTTGTCCGTTTTGCATACAGTCCTCGAGTGTCCTTACCAGGTATCCCCGGCTGTTGAAAATTCTTATTCTGATCCGGGCTGTTTTATTTTGTAATCTAAATTTGATCAAAGTAAAATCTTCAAACCCGTCGTTATCGGGAGAAAAAGGATTAGGTGAAACAGATAATTTTACTCCTGTTTTATTATTATCAGTATAGACGCTGTTCTTTTTTCCAGGAGTTCCGCCTATAATATCTACCGAACTGCTCCAGTTTGAACCGAGGTTTCCGTTTAAAGCCGGATTAATCTTTTCCAGCGAAATATTTTTTTTTGAATTAAAATTTTTGTTGTGCCAGTTTGGACTATAAATAATCGAGTCGATAGTATTATTCAATGCATCTTTTACGATTATCATTTCTCCGCCGTTAGATAAACTTAAATCTCCTGTGCCCGCTATATTTATCTGTGCATCCTGTTTAAATTCATATTTAAAATACAGCGAAGAATCCGACGCAAGCAGAAAATACGAACCGGGCTGAACTACCAGGTTTGAACCGTAGACTATAGCTCTGTTTCCCTTATCGTCTACTGCAGACCAGCCCAATAAGTTAACCGGTTTCTGCGAAATATTTACAAGTTCCAAATACTCGCTGTTGCCTTCGGAAGGATCGTACATTATTTCATTTATAACCATACTGCATCTGTCGTAAGGAATTAAGTTAACAACCGAATTCCGGTAACCGGGAGTAGCATTGGTTTCGGATACCGAAGTTTTCCAATTTGCACTATCGCCGGAACCTGCGGAAGAAGAAATTCTTTCAAGCGAGCGTCCGTCGCGGCCTCCCCAGCCGCTTCGGTAAAAAACACTGTCTATTGCAATATTCCTGGCATCGAACAATACAATTCCGTCCTCTGAATTACCCAGTGTTCCGAAATTCATAATTTTAACTTTTGAAGAGCATTGGGGATAAAAATTAAAAAATGATTTATCCTTAGTTATTATCATGTATTCGTCGGGGTCAATAAATAAGCCGGTATCAGAAATAATATATTTTTTCTGATCCGGAAGTATCTCCGATACATTCCAATTTTTTAAGTTTACGGAATTGGTTAGGGATGTATTATATAGCTCAAACCATTCAGGTTCTCCGTTACCTGGTGCATACATTATTTCATTTATCTCAACAGTTCCTTCCGGATAACCTGTTAAGATTTTTCGGTAAAAGTAATTGTTTGAAGTATCCTCGTCTTCCGGGTAAATTATCCTGCACATTAATAGTATTTCATCTTTTATATTCTGCAAAGGCCTTGAACAAAATACAATTGCGGAATCACCCGGTTTAATATTTCTTCCCGTCTCCCCGGATAACAAGGAATATGAGTTTTTGTCGCCGCCGGATTTGTAATAAAATTCTACTTTGTAGTTTGCCGCATCGATTTCGCCGATATTTAATATTTTTACGGATATAATTACATCTTCGCCGGCAACAGGATTTCCGGGTTCCGATTCGATGTTTCTAATATACAGATCATATTTTTTTTGAGATATACTGTTTACTCTTCCGGGGGTACTTTGCTCGTTATCTTTAGATATTTCCCAGTTGTCTTTCATTACCGAAGAAAATTTTAATGACCTTCGTTCCAATGAATATCCTTTGGTCAGTTTATAATCTTTGTTGCTGTAAAACATTGAATCGATTATCATTCCGCGGCAGTCTTTCAATACCACTCCGTCCTCATCATTATTTAATAAAGGTATGTTCAGTACGCTTGTTAAACACGGAACATTTTTATGATAATTATAAATCGACGAGTCTGCTGTTAAAATCAGAAATGATTCGGACGGAAGTATAATCCTATCTTTTATCGTTACAACGAATGGTCTGGTTATGACGTCGTTAACCGTCCAGCCGCTTAAGTCTACTGTTTCATTTGAGTTGTTATATAACTCAATCCATTCGGGTTCACCGCCGGAAGGATTGGGCATTATTTCATTTATCAAAATTACGGAAGGTTTGTACCCCGGGCTTATTTCAACCGAACAATAGTTATTTGAGGTATCCTGATCATTGGACGAATTTGCCTTAACCTTAACTAATTTTTTCGAATTAATATTCCGGATATTATAATTTAAAGCGTACACGGCAGAATCGCCGGGCTTAATTGAATACAATTCGGGAAAACTCGAATGATTTTCAAACAGAGAATCCAGATTTATGTCCTCAAATAATTCTAATCTAAAATCAGCAGGCTGCTTTCCGGTATTTTGAATTAAAGCGGATAAGGAAACGTTATCCCCGACAAGAGGCATTTCAGGATTACATAAAATCTTTAATACTTTAATATCATAGTCTTTGCGTGAAATAGAATTTATACTACCGGGGGTGCAATTATTTTGAGAAATGCAAGTGCCCCAGGCGGATGGATCATTCGATTCCAGATAATCTTCTTTTCTTTCCAGCGATTTCCCGTTTTCGCCCCCCCAATCCGGCTTGTAAAATATACTGTCGATTAAGAATTCAAGTGAATCTTTTAATATAATATTATCCCCCGAATTATTTAATGTCGGCAAGTTTTTTAGAATTAGTAATTCTCTTATTTTCTCGGCCATCGGTACTGTAGAATCTTTACAAACGACCAAATATGATCCCGCGTTTAAATAAAAATCATTTTTTATCATAGGAACGGTAGATGAATTATCGGAAACGGACCAACCTTTTAGATTAATTTTTTCTCCGGATCTATTATAAAACTCTATCCATTCTGGTTCGTCGTTTTTCGGGGCGTACATTATTTCATTTACTATGATATCGTTATATTTATGTTCGGCAGTGTAAACATAAAGAAAGGAAAAGAGTGTATCGTTGCGTGCATTTTCGTCATCCTCCGAATTTATAACAGCGATTATTTTGTGCCAACCTGCGGCGGCAGGTGTAAAACTGAATAATGCCGAGACCGAATCATCTTTATTAAGACCGGTAAATTGTTTTTCAAATATTAATTCTTTTGAGGCATTCATTGAATCATAGCCGGCATCATCATAAATTCCGAGATAAACTTTCCCGCAGTTCAGCAATCCGCGGTTTCTTATTTTAGTTTTAATTTCGGCATGATTTCCCGTCAATATTTTGGCAGGATTTATATATACGTAATCAACTTCCAGATCATAATTATAAGGCGTAACTGAGTTTCTGAAACCGGGCGTTCCGTAAATACATTCGCTGTTGCCCCAACCGGATGAATTACTTCCGGAAGCTAAAACTATTTTTTCATCGGAAATATTTTCGGGATTATCTGCAGTATACGTACACGAATCTATTACTTGTCCGCCGGTGTTCAACAGAGCGACTGATCTGCCGGCAGTATTAGCCATTCCGGAAGTTCCGAAAGAGTTATCGGAAATTTTCACGATAAGTGCCGACTGCGGAATCAGATTATTGTAAATACCTCCTGTAAAATTATAATCACCTTCCAGAATTACGGCAAAGTTTTTAGGCGGCAAAATTGTTCCAAAGCCGGCGTCTGTAATTACATCCGGTTTTGACGTATAATACTTAATTGAAAATCCAAGAATATCCAGGCTTTCCGTTTCACTTGAGTTATATATTTCAACAAATTCATTGTTTCCTCCTGCATAAAACATTATTTCAGACAGAACTAAATTATTTTCTGTTTGAGGAAAAATTTTTACCCCGCTCATAACAACCGTAAGACTTAGTAATAAGAAAAGAAGCATTACCTTACTCATATTTTAAACCTCCCCTGTCTTAAAATGTGTAAAGCTGAAATAATATCATTCTTTGAATAATTTACTTCACTACAATTTCGAATTTTATATAATGATTGAAGCCAATGGAAGTATATAAAAACGGCTATAAATTATCAGACTGGAAAATTTCGGATCCCCTTAGGCAATAATATAATAAATTATTTAAAGAATGGCTTCGAAAAAAATTAGCAATACGTAAATATGGGAACTTATTAGACTTTATTTAGCTCCAATATATCAGCCCGAGCGGACTAATGAAGAGATTACTTACGATTTGTTTTCAACGACGGTTATAAAAACACAAATTGTAAAAATTATACTCTTGCTGCGATCCATTCAAACAGCCTGTCGGGCATAATTCTGAAAAACTTTGCACCTAAAGCAGTAGTAAAAGGGAACTGAATTATTCTTTTTTCCCTTACAATACCCTTCAATATTATTTGGGCAGCTTTATCGGCAGACATTAAAAACGGCATCTTAAACTTGTTCTTATCAGTCATCGGCGTTTTGACGAAACCGGGTTTCACGGTTATTACTTTTATGTTATATTTTTTTAGTTCAATTCTGAAGCTCTCCAGCATTCTGGTTGCCGCGGCTTTACTGGCGCAGTACAACCCGCTTTGGGGAAAGCCTCTGCCGTCGGCAAGACTTGATACACCTACAATTACTCCGTTTCTTTGTTTCATAAAATCAGGCAATAAAACCTCAATGCAGTAAATCATACCGAGTACATTTACATTAAATATATTTTCGGCCGGTCCTGAGTTAAAATTTTCTATTTTATCTCTTCCGCTTACTCCCGAATTTAATACGGCAATATCAATAGACCCGAATTTTTCTTTTACCTCTTCAAAAGCCTGCCGGACATCATCTTTATTACTAACGTCGCATTTAACGGTAAAAATATTGGTATCGGAGTCTTCTAATTCAGAAGCCAGTTCATCTAAAAGTACTTTGCGCCTGGCAAGAAGTGCGAGACTGCATTTTTCTCGTGCCAGCAATTTGGCAAGACTGTAGCCAATGCCGCTTGATGCGCCTGTTAAAAGAATTGTCTTACCGGATAAATTCATGTTCTTAAAAATTTTTAATTAAAATTTATTAAATTTGACAACGTTATTAGAACAAAACGAAACGAGATGCAACAAAACATGGGCAATATACAAAATTATTTTCTCCTTGAATAAAAAATATGTTTTGTTATGTATAGAGTTAGCGGAAATTTTTTTTAAAATTAAAACAAAAACTTTTTAATATATTATTTAAACTTTTCTATTTATGAACAAATTGTTATCTTTCAGCAAAAATTATTCCAATGTTTGTCAGTAATATAATACCGGTAGAAGATGTCCTTGTAAGAAAGGAAATTCCAGAGACTCATTTCGCTTGTGATTTGAATAAGTGCAAAGGAGCCTGCTGTACGCTTGAAAGCGAATACGGTGCACCGCTTCTTGAAGAGGAAGTTGCCGAAATTGAAAAAATCATGGACGTTTTAAATGAATATATTCCAGCTTCGCACCGGGCCCGAATTGAAGAAGACGGGTTTTACGAAGTAAAAGACGGTGAATTAATGACAAATAGCGTCGATAATAAAGCATGTGTTTTCGTTTATTTTGAAAATGATATTGCCAAGTGTTCAATTGAACGGGCTTACTTTGACGGTAAAGTTACTTTCCGGAAGCCAATTTCATGTCATCTGTTCCCGATCAGGCTTTCCAAGTTCGGCGGTGATGTCTTAAGATATGAAAAATTCTCAGAATGCTCCCCCGCTTTGAAAAACGGATCACAAAAAAGTATAAGGATGGTCGACTTTTGCAAAGATTCCTTAATCAGGCTCTATGGGGAAAAATGGTATGAAAAATTAAAAGAAATTATTGGTAGATAATATGTTATCATTAAGTCAAAAACTTTCTCAGCAGCAAAAACTATCTCCGCAGCAGATACAGTATCAAAAACTACTTCAGCTAAACACAATGGCCCTTGAGCAAAGAATAAAAACGGAATTGGAAATAAATCCGATTCTTGAAGAAGTGCTTGAGGAAGAAATAGAGCCTTCCCAGGACTCGGCCGACAAAGATGAAAAATCGGAAGAAGCGGAAGATGAATACGCGGATAAGGATAATGAGGAATTTGATATTGAAGATTTTATGAACGACTACGACGGCGAGTCCGATAGAGTCAACAGAAGCAAGGACGACGAAGTATATCAGCCTCTTGCCCCGGCACGCGAAAGTCTCAGCGAACACCTCCGCGATCAGTTGAATCTTCTTAACCTTGAAGAAAATATATTTATGCTCGGCGAGGAGATTATCGGAAATCTTGATTCTGACGGGTATCTTAAAAGCAGTCTGAAAGATATTAGAGAAGAACTGGAAATGTTTGAGCATATAGAAGTATCCGAAGACGAGGCAGAAGCTATACTGAAAAAAATTCAAACCTTCGACCCGATAGGCATAGCATCAAGAGATCTTCGCGAGTGCCTGCTCGTGCAGCTTCGGAATTTACCGCATGATGCATATTACGGATACCTTGCGTGCGAGCTGCTCGAAAAATACTTTACGGATTTCACCCAGAAACGCTATGATCTGATAAAGCAAAAAATGAATCTTTCGGATGACACTTTAAAAGCCGTGGTTGAATTGATTCAAAACCTAAACCCGAAGCCGGGGGAAGGAAATATTGATTCCGTGGAGATGAACCAGATTACCCCCGATTTTATCGTAGAAAAATCAGATGACGATTTCGTAATTACTCTTAACGACAGAAGCGTTCCTTCGGTTACTTTGAGCAAAACATATCTCGAAATGATAGATCAGAATAAAAGAGGACGCAAGAATTCGAACAGAGATAAAAATACATATAAATTTTTACGCGAAAAATTCGAATCGGCAAAATGGTTCATTGCATGTATCCAGCAGCGCAGGGAAACATTAATGAAAATAATGCAGGCCATAGTTGAAAAGCAATATGAATTTTTCGATAAAGGTCCAAAATTGCTGAGACCTATGATATATAAAGATATCGCCGACGAAATTCATATGGATATTTCAACCATAAGCCGAGTGGTAAACGGAAAATACGTTCAGAGCCCGATGGGTATTCATGAATTAAAATATTTCTTCAGCGAAGGTTTAAGCACTGACTCCGGCGAAGAAGTCTCAAACAAACACATAAAAGAAAGATTAAAAGAGATAATGGAAGGCGAAGATAAAAATTCACCTTACAGCGACGATAAGCTTGCCGAGATACTAAACGATGAGGGCATCCATATTGCCAGACGTACAGTTGCAAAATACAGGGAACAATTAAGACTGCCTATTGCCAGATTACGCCGGGAATTATGATTGCCGATTTCCTAAACGTTATCCTTATCATTTTTCTGTTCTCGCTATTCGGAGTTTTGCATTCTTTTCTCGCTTCCAACAGCGTGAAAAAAAAATTGTCCGCGCAATTCGGCAATTTTATAGCTTTCTACAGAATTATTTACGTCGTTGTATCCATGCTTCTTTTTTATGCAATGTATGTTATTATTCCCGATAATTTCGTCATAGTATATGACTTGAAACCTCCGTTAGATATTATAATTCTGATTCCGCAATTCCTGGGCCTGATTGGATTCTTATGGACATTAAAATATTTCTGTGTTAAAGAATTCATGGGAATTAACCAGATTATAAGATGGCGTAATCACGAATACGATAATAACGAACTGGACGAACATTTGACTTTAAGGATAGCAGGCCCATATAAATACAGCCGGCATCCGTTATATCTATTTTCAATAGCTATTCTTTTATTCAGACCGGAAATGGATTTAAATTATTTGACTTTTTTAGTATGTATTATTGTTTATTTTTACGTCGGTTCTTTTTATGAAGAGAAAAAACTGGTAGAAAGATTCGGAGATGAATATGAAAACTACCGGAAACGTGTTCCCAGAATTTTACCGATAAAATTATCTTAGCTGAAATATAACCCATCATTAAGGTTTTTAACCTGTTTTTAGATTAAAAAACTCGCTGTTTGATTTTTATTTTTGCTTCGCTTTAATGCATCGGAATTAATTTCGATAATGAGAATAATAACACATCTGTGACGCATAAGAAAAATAAGTCCCCAAAAATTGCGATTGTACCATATAAGTTTATAATTTTACAGAACATTTTGAATTATTTGAATACCGGAGTATAATAATGGATATGAATATCAAAGCAACAACCATAATAGGAGTTGTGCATAACGGAGAGTCGGCACTCGGAGGAGACGGCCAGGTAACGCTTGGAAATACGGTAATGAAACATAATGCGATTAAAATTCGCAAGATCGCGAACGGAAAAGTTCTATGCGGTTTTGCCGGTGCTTCGGCCGATGCCTTTACGCTTGTTGAAAGATTTGAAGATAAGCTGGAACAGTACAGAGGAAACGTCGATCGTGCCGCGGTAGAACTTGCAAAAGACTGGCGCACCGACAAGTTTTTAAGAAAACTTGAAGCTATGCTTGCCGTAATTTCCGAAGGCAAGGCATTAATCATTTCAGGAAACGGCGACGTTATTGAACCCGACGATAAAATTGTCGCGATCGGTTCGGGCGGAATGTATGCTCTTGCTGCGGCCCGGGCATTAAAAAAATACAGCAATCTTTCCGCTAAAGAAATTGTTCACGAAGCACTTAAAACCGCTTCGGATATTTGTATTTATACAAATGATAAAATTAATGTTGAAGTAATTTAAATAAAGCGAATAATATTATGAAAAATAAAACTATGAAGGCGCTTACGCCTTCTCAGATAGTAAAAGAATTAAATAAGTATATAATCGGACAAAACGAAGCAAAAAGAGCAGTAGCTATAGCGCTTAGAAATCGCTGGAGAAGACAGCAGGTAAAAGATGAGCTGAAAGATGAAATTCTTCCGAATAATATTATACTTATCGGACCTACCGGAGTCGGTAAAACAGAAATTGCAAGAAGACTTTCTAAACTTGCCGAAGCACCTTTTGTAAAAGTCGAAGCTTCAAAATTTACCGAAGTAGGATATGTCGGACGGGATGTAGAATCAATGATACGCGACCTTGCTGATTTTGCGGTTAATATGGTAAAATCCGAAAAAGAATTGGAAGTACAGGCAAGAGCCGAAGAATTAGCCGAGGAAAAAATACTCGATATTTTAATCCCGCCAGTAAAAAAGCCGGCTCACGCGGTTGAAGGCGAAGAAATTGATGAAAACAACGAGGCTTTCCAGAACAGAAAACCCGCGAATGGATGAGGACAAAATTAAAAAACGGTGAGTTGAATGATAAAATGATCGAGTTCGATGCGAACGCTCAAAATAATGTCGGTATGCAGGTACTCGGTCCTTTCGGTATGGACGATCTCGGCATAAATTTCCAGGAAATTATGGGAAACATGATGCCAAAGAAGAAAAAGAAAAGAAAGACTAAAATATCGGAAGCACGCACCGTGATAGCTCAGGAAGAGGCTCAAAAACTTATCGATATGGATGCCGTTCAAAAAGAAGCTATTGAAAGAGTTCAGAATTCAGGTATAGTGTTTATCGATGAGATCGATAAAGTTGCCGGCGGCGGTAAATCACAGGGACCGGATGTTTCTCGCGAGGGCGTGCAGAGAGATCTGCTCCCGATCGTCGAAGGCTCAAATGTGAATACCAAATACGGCGTGGTAAAAACCGACCATATTTTGTTCATTGCTTCAGGCGCTTTTCATGTTTCCAAACCTTCCGATCTTATACCGGAACTCCAAGGCAGGTTCCCTATTAGAGTGGAATTAAACAGCCTGACCCAGGACGACTTTGTAAAAATATTGACTATCCCGCAGAACGCTTTGCTTAAACAATATAATGCGATGCTGGAAACCGAAGGAGTAAATCTTGAATTTACCGAGGATGCAATTTCCGAAATAGCCAGAATAGCAACCGAAGTGAACGAACAGGTCGAGAATATCGGTGCAAGAAGACTGCATACTATTTTAACAACTTTATTGGATGACATACTTTTCGATGTACCGGATAAAATACCTTCGGAGAAAGTAAAGATAACCGCCAAGGTCGTTAAGCAAAAACTTGACAGTATTGTAAAAGACAGGGATCTTAGTAAGTTTATTCTTTAAGCTTTAATAAGGTTTTATCAAAACCTTTTTTATGAAGGACAAAACTTCATGAAAAAGGTTTTTTTATGAATAACCGGATTTAGCGGTAAATAATTGAATACGCTTGCCGGTCAACGGCGATAAAAAATTAAATCCTAATTTTGTTGAACGATATATTTTGTCATAAGTTTTTATTTAATTGATATCATGAAATGAAAAATATTTTCCATCGCGGCAATTACAGATGAATTTTAAGAGCATCCTGAATAAAAAAGGTTACTATAGAATAGCAGGCATAGCTACGGCTTTGCTGCTCATCTTCATTAATTCCGTCCTTAAGCAGAGGAATTAATAAAACTTTTCTGATGACCTTTTCCTACAGTCGCGGGGAAATCCAGCCAGATACGAATATAGTTATAATCGATATTTCTGAAAACGACATTAACAATCTCGGTCACTGGCCCATTAAAAGGAGTTATTACGCGCTGCTTATCAGCAGCCTAACGCATTATCATGTAAAAAAAATCGGACTGGAAATATTCCTTAGCGCAAAATATGTTACTCAAACACTGTACGATAACCTCCTTGCAAACGAAATAAAAAAAGCAGGCAATGTAGTCCTTAGTTCCGTTGCCGGAGATATTTATTTAAGGAACGGGAAATATTATACCGATTCTTTAAGCTACCCCAGTCCGAAACTGCTGGATGAAACCTTCAGAACCGGACATTTGAATTATTTTACCGGCAACGGCACGCAAATACCGCTGGTTATTCACGACGGCAGGCTGAGAGAAGATGCATTCTCTCTTCAACTGACCGGTAAAAACACAGCAGACTATGAAGGGAAAGAACTGAATATTAATTTCGTTTGCCGCTGGGACAAGTTCAAACATATAAATCTAATAAAATATTTTTCGATGGTTAACGCCGGCAATCATGATCTGGAAAAGCTTAGGGGCAAGACCATAATAATAGGAATCAGCGATCCTCTAATTTCATCTACATTCCGGACCGTTTTCAACAATAATTTGCCGGGTGTTGCTTTACATGCGTTTGCACTGGATAATCTGCTTAAAAACCGGGGTCTTAACTTAAATTTTGTTTTACCTTCGGTATTTTTATTTATAATACTGATAATTTTAATTTTATGGGCCCGCAGTAAGAATATATTTGGAAGATACTATTTCTTCATGCTCGCAGTATTTTTCTCATTTATGGTTTTATCGTTTTTTTTATTTGCGGTTTTCAATATCCTACTTAATTATACCGTATTTATTCTACCCTTTGTGTTTCTGATTATTTCGGATATAATACTTCTTTTTATGGAGAGAAATATAATGCTGGAAGGCGCAATCGACGAATCCAACCTGCTGAAATCGCTTCTTGCTATTAAGGAAGACGAACTGTCAAAATTTCAAAAAGAACTTAATATGGGTGTAGACAGCCCGGAATCGCTGATCGGAAAAATAAAGCTGCTAAAAGAAGATATCCGAATGCTCAAAGAAAACGAAGAGGATAAAAAAGAAATCGACAGCCCAGGTAAAATCGAAATGCAGGAATTCCACAATATAGTCTTCCGTTCAAAAGGTATATTGAACGTTATCGATATTATAAAGAAAGTTGCGCCGGGTGATGCAAATGTACTAATTCTCGGCGAGAGCGGGACGGGAAAAGAATTGGTTGCTAATGCTATTCATGCTTTAAGCGCAAGGAGCTCTAAAAAATTTGTTGCCGTTAATTGCGGCGCACTATCGGACACATTACTTGAAAGCGAATTATTCGGACATGTTAAAGGCGCTTTTACGGGAGCCGTTTCCGAAAAGACGGGACGATTCGAAGCCGCGGATAACGGAACAATTTTCCTTGACGAAATTGCCGAAACATCTGAAAATTTTCAGGTAAAACTTTTAAGAATTATTCAAAGCGGCGATTTCGAGAAAGTCGGCTCCTCAAATACACAGCATACAAACATAAGAATAATAGCAGCCACAAATAAACAGCTCGCTAAAGAAGTAAAAGAAAAAAGATTCAGGGAAGATCTCTATTACAGACTCAACGTAATTAAGATTGAACTTCCGCCTATAAGGGAAAGGAAAGAAGATATCGAAATTCTTGCCATGCATTTCCTTAAGAAGGATACTCAGGATATGACTTTGTCAAAGGCAGCGGCGGAAGCGCTTAATAAATATGACTGGCCGGGCAATGTAAGGGAACTGGAAGCCGTTATTAAACGGGCAGTAATTTTCGCTAAAGCTTCCGAACGGCAAATGATTCAGCTTGCGGATTTAACAGACGAAATTGTAAGGGGCAGTAAATATAATTTTGAGGATCTTGTTATCGAATCGCTTCGCAGCAAAGGCTTTTCAAGATCTTCTATTATAGATACTTCAAAAGAACTCGGAAATGTAAGCAGAACACTTATTTCGGAAAACTTCAGGGGATACTCGTTAAAAATCTTTGTTGAAAATAATTTTGATCTGGAAAGATCCGTAATAATAATTTCCGGTTCCGAAGATGATACGGTTAGAGAAAAAGTCAGAAGTAAACTTTTAATCTTTCTGAAAAATATCGGAAATGATATCAGCAAACTGGATTCAAAAAATTTTAATGATGTAAAAACAGAACTGAATTCAAAGTATAAAAATCTTCCTCATAAATTTCATTACTACCTCGATGAGATCATTAAAAGGGAATTAATTTAAGGAACCTATTTTTTAAATCAAGAAATTCGACCGTATTTCATCATTTTTTACTGGTTAAACGATCCGTATTCCGATATTTCACTGTATAGTTTAGTTTTGTAACCATATATCCGACAGCATAGTAAAAATACCATCAAATTATACTTTGGACAACTTTATCTAAGGGAGAAATATGAAGAACAAGACTTTTCTGCTTATAATAATGATTTGTACAATTGCAGTCTCTTCCGCATTATCGCAGGAAGACGAAGACTCAACGGAAGTGCATCATCATTTCTGGAAACACGGTAAATTCGAGTTCAATCTATTTCATGATAATTTCAAAGGAGATCCAACCGTTTCATTATTATACGGCTTATCCGGAATTAAACAAAAGGATCTCCCCCAAACTCCGTCGAAGCCGAATTTATTCGAATTTAAGATCGGATACACTGATGAGACCGAAACTCCGGAGAATGAAAATATACTTAGATATAAATACAGGTTCGCTTTATTAAGCAATTTTTCTACCGATTTATCCGGCAATAATTCTAGTAAGGATTTTAAAAACGATATGTGGCGTTTCGGCATCGGGAGATCATTCGGATACGGGTATAAAATCGGATCGGCATCCGTTACTCCTTATCATGCATATTCGTTAGACTGGACGAGGGTAAAATTTTACAACATGCCTTCAAATCCGGTTGAACAGCAGCTGCTCAATCCTTTCAACAATACTTTCAGATTCGGCACCAGCACGGAAGGAGGAATAAGAGTAAAAATAGCTCCTCATTTCATAATAGAAAGTGCATATGAAAGGTCGATAATTTTCCCCAAACATTTGTTTTGGAAATGGGCAGGCAGCGTATTAATTGAAGCCGGGGGGCAAGTTGCGCTCGATAATTTCATAAAAGAAATTATGGATTCTTCTCCTTATGCTGCACCGGTTATGAGTTTCTTGCTCAAAAATGCTCTTTCGTACGGTATATACGAATTACGGCAATCAAAGATGAATTGGCCGTTCAATACCGTGGCACCGCTTGCATATGATCAGTTTAAATTCGGAGTGACATTATCATTTTAGGACACATTAAATTCGGAAGCAGATAATTTCAACGTTTATATAATTTTCATATTTTCTGTTTATCTTTAGGTACTAAAAATTTAAGCTGTGATATAATGATTGAAATTAAAGACCTGCATAAGAGTTTCGGTAAGAATAATGTTTTGCGCGGAGTTAATTTGACCATTAGGCCCGGTGAAACCACAGCAATTATCGGGAAAAGCGGATGCGGTAAAAGTGTTTTGATAAAACATATAGTCGGTTTATTAATTCCGGATTCGGGTTTTGTTACGGTGGAGGGTAAAAGAGTTGATGAGCTTGATATAAAGTCACTTTACGAATTGAGAAAGCAATTCGGATTTTTATTCCAAGGCGCGGCGCTTTTCGATTCGATGACCGTAGAAGAAAATATCTCGCTTCCTCTTGTAGAATCCGGCAACGGTTTTTCTAAAGAAAGGATCAACCGCATAGTGGAAGAAAAGCTTGAAATTGTGGGTATGCAGGGTATACAAAAGCAAAAACCTTCGGAATTATCGGGCGGCATGAAGAAGAGAGTTGCACTTGCAAGGGCGCTTGTTACAAATCCGACATATATACTTTATGATGAGCCGACCACGGGACTGGATCCGATTATGTCAGATTCAATCGACAGCTTAATCAAAGAGTTGAGTCAGAAATTAAATGTTACTTCTGTTGTGGTAACTCACGATATGTACAGCGTAAAAAATGTTGCCGACAAAGTGACAATGATGCATGAGGGAAAAATTCATTTTACCGGAACACCACAGCAACTGCTTGATTCGAAAGACAATATCGTAAATGATTTTATAAAAAGAACCTGGGTTTAATTTTCTGAATTAAACGCTAAAAAAACATTTCAGATGCTCGTTTTATCACACCATACTGTGCGGATTTTACTATATTAATTCTCGAGTTTATTGATTATATTCCTCTCTAGAAAGAGTGATATTTAAGCTATTTTTTAAGATCGTATGGGGTTAATATGAAGATTCTTTTAATAGATGATAAAATTAAGGATAGCTTTTTTCTTAAATCAGTTAAAATATTTCTTAAGTGCAGAAGCTATTTGTATACCGGCTGGAACCCTTCGAGTTTTCTAACTAATGAAGCACCTGATTTTATCCTTTTTGATTTAAAAAAATCCGTAAACGGAGATAACTTGGTGAATATAACACAAGGATTTGATGTGTATTGCCGTTTACGGATTACTATTATTTATCCGCTGAAACTGAATTTCGGAATATTAAAAGAACCGTTTGTTTTCTTTTTCAATATTTTTAGGCGAAAAAGTCCGGCAAAGTTGAAACAAGCTTAAAATAATACTCAGTATTTCGTTTTTTATACGTCAATACCTTAAAAATACTTTCATTCCGCTTATGCCCGTGTAACCGCACGAAGAAAATAATTAAGCATTTTTATTATACATTATTAGCTAAAGATTTATTTTAATTTTAAATTTGTAATCGTTATTAATTTTAAGCCACTAACTTTAATTTACCGGCCGGTTCGGAATATTATGTAAAACAGGACTAAAATTAGACGATAATAATTTGTAAAACTATTTAGGATAATCAATTTAGAATGCCCGAAAAAATATCTATCGTACAAGTAATTCAGCTGATGCTGGCCCCGGGTATAATGATCTCCGCATGCGGCTTACTGCTTCTCGGAATGAACAACAAATATTCGCTTGTAGTTAACAGAATAAGATTATTGAATGAAGAAAAAAGGAAATTTTTCAGCAAGGCCGGTGAGAAAGATCTTCATTATGAAGAAAGCGTGCGGCTTGAAAGCATTTCCATACAATTAAATGAACTCGAATCGAGAGTCCGGCTTGTTAAAAATGCAGTTCTGTCTTATACAATAGCGGTAGCATTTTTTGTTTTAACTTCATTATTTATCGGCTTAGAATATGTAACCGGATCCACAAGCTTCAGTGTCTTCGTAACTATAATGTTTCTGTTTGGTATGCTACTGGTTTTAATAGGAGTAATTTTCGCGGCTTATGAAACTAAAAAAGGATACGATATTATCCACCTGGAAATAAGAGCTGATGAGTAAGGAAATGCCTTTCTTAAAACTTAGTGAATAAAAATATATATGGTTAAGAGCGATCAATTTAATCCCGATGACCTATTGAGACCGCGGAATATGCTGCGACTTTACGCCAGCGGCGCTTTTCCTATGGCCGATGTTGAAACCGGGGAAATAAACTGGTATTTGCCGGATATAAGAACCATCATTCCTCTTGACCATTATAATGTCCCAAGATCTTTTAAAAAGTTTTTATCCGAAACCGATTTCAGTGTTAGGATTGATTTTGATTTTTTGCAGGTTGTTAAAGGCTGTGCGGACAGAGACAAGACATGGATTTCCGATAGACTGATAGATTCATATCTGAAACTAAAAGATATGGGACATATTCATACCGTAGAGACCTGGAGAAACAATAAGCTGGTCGGAGGCTTATACGGAATAACTTACAAAGGTGCTTTTTTCGGGGAATCAATGTTTTCAAAAGTTCCGCAGGCATCCAAATTCGCACTGGTAGGTTTACTGCGGCATCTGAACGAAAAAGGCTATATTCTTCTGGATGTACAGTATATGACCGAACATTTAAAAATGTTCGGCGCTAAGGAAATATCATTTGCCGAATATGACAGGCTTCTTCACCTATCATATTCGGAAGAATGTACATTTTAAATTAAGCACTGAATTTACTTAAAAATTCTAATCTGCTTGAATTGAATAAATTACTTTAATAAGATCAGTTCTTTTTGCGGTGTCGAAATAAATTCGCACCCGTCCTTTGTTACGAATACCTCTTCTTCTATAGTTGCTGTTCCGTATCCTTCCACATAAAGTCTCGGTTCAATGGTATAAACCTGAGATTCTTCAATTTTCATGAAAGGGCTTTGCCCGTATTTTTCCCAGCGGGGTAATAATCCGCCGCCGCCGTCATGTGCTTCTTTACCCACCTGGTGGCCGAGACCGTGCGGAAATTCTTCATAACCGTTTCCGGTAATATAATTTCGAGCAATATCATCCATATCGCAGCCCAATACGCCGGGTTTTAAACTGTCGGCTACTTTCTGAATGGAATCGCGTATTACGTTAAATCCTTTTTCAACCTCTGCAGGCGCCTTGGTTTCTCCGTCTTTAAGCACATACCATGTTCTTTGAAGATCTGAACAATATCCGTCGAGTTTAATACCAAAATCCACATTTACAATATGGCCTTTTTCCACTATCCTGTCTGAAGGTCCGGCGTGAGCGCTCTTTGCTTCCGGGCCGGTAAAAACGGCCGGGCAATGATCGGCTTCCCAGGCTAATCCGTATCCTCTGCCCTTTGTAATGGCTTTTATCTGCTGTGCTATTTGAATTTCGGATTTACCGGGCTGAATTATTTTTGTCATTTCATCAAATATTTCAAGCGTCTTTTTTACGGCTTCCTTCATAATTGAATATTCGGAAGCAGATTTTCTTCCGCGCAGAGCGGAAATAACATCTTCTGAAGATATCAGTCTTTTCTCGAATCCGGTACCGGCAAGGATATCCGTCAGCATCAAATACATTCCGTGAGTTAATCCGTCGGCAAGATTGGAGTTAAGCGAATAATTCACCGCGATCTTACCTGGATTTTTTTTCTCAAGATAATTCAGCAGCGGTTCCTTAACCGATTTTACATATCCTATTATATTTTTATACAGCCCTCTTCTTTCGAAATTTTCAGCATCAAGCGTACCCACAATGGCCGCAGTTTCACCGTCTTTAGTTATAATAAATGCAGACGGCCAGGTGCAGCCGTTATCTACAACAATATCCATTGCAGGATCTTTTATATTTCCGCTTTCCCTTACGAATGTCATCCACATATCGATATTTTTTTCTTTTAAAATTCCCGCAGTCTGAAGAATTTTTTCCTTATACAAATCGTGAGCCATAAAATCCTCCCTGATCTAATGTTTTTTAAATTTATTTTTGAATCTACCAAAATACCGGGAAATATACTATTTACGTTATTATCTATAATTCCGTTTAGAAACTTAATCCGCCGGTTTAATTAACCTGTATTTATTAAGGGATAAGGTCGGGACAGCTAGTTAATTACGGTTTGCTTAAAATAATTACACCGGTATCAATATATAGTGATTCAAGTTTTTTTATTTAATAATTACTAATTTAATACCAATAGTAAAAAGATGTTTGGAAGAACAAAGGAACTTTCACTTGAAGTTTCCGATAAAAAAGGTTGATGTAAATAAAGGGAGAATAAACAAGCTTGTTCTTTCGCCCGTGAATCATAATTTTCAAATTGACGGGGCTGATGAACATTTCCTTCTTCAAAACAGGGAAAAAGTTAATTCTTTTTGTTGCTTGTGTAATATTATAAATCCTATTAGTGCATCTTACCGTTTAATTTACGATAGTATTAATGAAAAGCCGGTTCCGGTGTTTTTTCAAAAATCGCTTTAATCAAATTTTATAAATATTTATTGCAGAGAGTTTTTTATGTCAGAATATGTCTCAAAACTGTTGGCCGAAGTTAAGGCAAAAAATCCGAATGAACCTGAATTTCATCAGGCAGTTGAAGAAATAGTCGATTCGCTTGAATTGGTTTTGGAGCGGCATCCGGAATACCGCTCGGCAAAGATTCTTGAAAGAATAGTTGAGCCGGAAAGAGTTATATTATTTCGTGTTCCGTGGATGGATGACCAGGGTGATATCCACGTAAATCGGGGTTTCAGAATTGAAATGAACAGTGCCATCGGCCCTTATAAAGGCGGATTAAGATTCCACCCTTCGGTAAATCTCGGTATATTAAAATTCTTAGCTTTCGAACAGGTGTTTAAAAACAGTTTGACAACTCTTCCCATGGGCGGCGGCAAAGGCGGCTCCGACTTTGACCCTAAAGGAAAAAGCGATAACGAAGTGATGCGCTTTTGCCAGAGTTTTATGACCGAATTATTCAGGCACATCGGCCCTCATACAGATATCCCGGCCGGCGATATCGGCGTAGGCACCAGAGAGATCGGATTTTTATTCGGCCAGTTTAAGAGATTAAGAAACGAATTTACGGGCGTTCTTACGGGAAAAGGTTTAAATTGGGGAGGCTCCTTGATACGCCCTGAAGCAACAGGCTACGGCGCAACATATTTTGCAAAAGAAATGCTTAAAACTAAAGGAGAAGATATTGAAGGAAAGGTTTTCGCAGTTTCCGGTTTCGGAAATGTTGCCTGGGGTGCTGTTCAAAAAATTACACAACTGGGAGGTAAAGTAGTTACACTTTCCGGACCGGATGGTTTTATTTATGATAAAGAAGGAGTCGCCGGAGAGAAAATTGATTTTATGCTTAAATTGAGGGCGAGCGCTAATGACAGAGTGCAGGATTACGCCGATAAATTTAAAGTTGACTTCTTCCCGGGTAAACGTCCGTGGGGCATAAAAGTAGATGTTGCAATGCCCTGCGCAACCCAGAATGAAATCTTCGAAGAAGATGCTAAAGAGCTGATCAAAAACGGATGCAAGTATGTTTGCGAAGCTGCAAATATGCCTACAACTCTGGAGGCTTACAGGGTATTCAAACAGGCAGGAGTACTTTTAGCTCCCGGTAAAGCTGCCAACGCCGGCGGTGTTGCCGTATCCGGTTTGGAAATGTCGCAGAACAGTATGCGCCTTCCGTGGCCGAAGGACGAGGTTGATCATCGTTTACATCAGATTATGGCAAAGATACACGATACTTGCATTTCAACGGCCGAACGCTTCGGTACTCCGGGCAATTACGTGAACGGAGCTAACATTGCAGGATTTCTCAAAGTGGCCGATGCCATGCTGGATCAGGGTTTGGTATAAGTTATCTCATTTAAATTATTTACATGTTAATTCTTTCTGCACTGATTGGATGGGATGACTACTATGTTTGAAAACAGCAGAATTATTTCAATGCAAAAGTTCAGCATCTTAAATATCGAAGATGTGTTCAGCAGCAGAATAAAAGAATTCCAGAAGCTGATGAAGTATAAGATACGGGAAATTCTTCTCGTATCCAGCTTGTATGATTACTATCTGTTTGAAGAGGACGGGCGCCTGTACAGAATTAATCAGACAGGAATACCAGGTGCTTAATTTAAGTCAGGCACCCGAAATCACGCATGTAACTACCGGAACGGAAGCTCTTGAAATTGCCCTCCAGGAAAACCAGTTCGACTTAATCATTACCACGATGCACATCGAAGATATGCATGTAATTAAGTTTGCTCAAATGGTTCGCAAAGCGGGTTTCGACATTCCTCTTATTCTGCTTGCTTACGACAACAAGGAAAGAAAGGAACTGGTTGCTCACTACGATACTTCCATCTTTGACCGGGTTTTTATCTGGCAAGGAGATTACCGGCTATTAATCGGAATATTTAAATACGTAGAAGACAAGATAAATGTAGAACATGATACTTCTGCAGTAGGTGTTCAGGTAGTTATACTTGTAGAGGATAATGTAAAATTTTACTCCTCATATCTTCCTCTTATCTATACCGAGATTTTCAATCAGTCTCAAAGATTAATTACCGAAGGCGTGAACTTAACGCATAAATTTCTGCGTATGCGCGCACGTCCGAAAATTTTATTGTGTACAACTTACGAAGAGGCCTGGGATTATTATACTAAATACGAAGAATACATACTGGGCATAATAACCGACAGCAATTTCAAACATTTCGGTATAAGGGATCCTGAAGCAGGTATAAAATTCGCTAAGAATGTTAAAGCACAGCATAAAGACATCCCGATTCTTCTCCAATCCAGTAATGCCGACTTTGAAGTAAAAGCTCATAATGCCGGAGCATCGTTCTTATTAAAAGGATCGCCTCGTCTTCTCCACGAGCTGCGAGCATTCATGCTAAATAATTTCGGATTCGGCGATTTCGTTTTCCTAACACCCGACGGCAAAGCAGTAGGCCGCGCAAGCAATTTAAAAGCGCTGGAAGAACAAATTAAAATTGTCCCCCCAGAAAGTCTTGTTTATCACGCAGAAGGCAACAATTTTTCCAAATGGCTTAAGGCCAGAACCGAATTCTGGCTTGCTCATAAACTACGGCCCAAAAAAGTTACCGAATTTAAGACCGTGGAAGATTTGAGAGATGACCTGATTACTTCTTTGCGATTATATCAGGAATACAGGCAGAGAGGAATCATAACAGATTTTAATAAAGAAACATTCGACCCGGTAAACAGCTTCGCAAGAATTGGCGGCGGTTCTCTCGGAGGGAAAGCGAGAGGTCTCGGTTTTATAAATACTTTGATAAACAATAAAAAAATCAAATACATGTACGAAGGCGTCGAAATTTCCGTTCCTTCGGCAATTGTGATCGCAACCGATGCGTTTGATCAGTTTATTGAAGTGAATCATCTCGATATTTTTTCTTTAAGTCCGACGGATGATGAGGAAATTACAAGGAATTTTATTCAGGCTCCTTTTTTCCCGGGTGAAATAAAAGCGAAACTTTTGGACTTTCTGGAAACTATAAATGAACCTCTCGCGGTACGTTCGTCAAGTCTTCTTGAAGATTCTCAATTCCAGCCTTTTGCTGGAGTTTATCAAACATTCATGATCTCCAACAATAACCCTGATATTAATGTACGCCTCGATGAACTTCTTCACTGTATAAAAGGCATTTATGCTTCTACCTTTTATAAAAAAGCCAAAGATTATATGAAAGCTACCGCATACAGACTTGAAGAAGAAAAGATGGCTGTCATTGTTCAAAGACTTGTAGGCGCCGAAAGGAATGGAAGGTTTTATCCTAACTTTGCCGGGGTTGCCAAGTCGTACAATTTTTATCCGGTGCCTCCTCAAAAATCATCGGATGGAATTGCGCTTGTAGCACTAGGACTCGGCAAACAGGTTGTCGACGGCGGAAACGCAGTAAGGTTCTGCCCAAAGTATCCGAAACATATGCTTCAGTTTTTTTCTACAAAGGAAACAATTAAAAACACGCAGCAGCAGTTTTTCGCACTTGATTATTTCGGCCGTTTAAATGAAGATATAAGCAAATTGCCGGATCAGTTGGTTCAAAACTTTGAGCTGGACAAAGCTGAAGAAGATCAAACTTTATATCATGTCGGCTCTACATACTCGGTAGAAAACGATGCGGTGTACGACGGTGTAGCGCGAAGCGGAAAAAGAGTTGTAACCTTCTCCCCCATTCTGAAGCACAAAGTATTTCCGCTGGCAGAAATACTGGACATGCTTCTTTATCTGGGTACTTGGGGAATGGGAGTACCGGTTGAAATTGAGTTTGCGGTAAATATGGATGTTCCGTCCGACAAGCCGAAGGAATTTGCCTTGCTTCAGATGAGGCCGCTTGTTATCAGTCATGAAGTCGACGAATTGGATGTAGACAATTATAAAAAAGAGGATTTGATCTGTCAGAGTATGCAGGTTCTCGGCAACGGAAGCATTGAAGATATTTACGATATAATATTAATCGATATTCAAAAATTCGACAGATCAAAAAGCAGGGAAGCCGCGCAGGAAGTAAGCAGTCTTAATTCGAAATTAGTTAAACAGCAGAAACCTTATGTTTTAATCGGCGTAGGCCGCTGGGGAAGTCTTGACCACTGGCTTGGCATACCTGTTACGTGGGATCAGATTTCGGGTGCCGGTGTTATAGTGGAATCCGGCTTTAAAAGACCTGGAAGTTACTCCGTCGCAGGGTTCGCATTTTTTCCAGAACCTTACCTCTTTTAAAGTAGGATACTTTACCGTCAACTCATCCGAAAAGACAGGGTTCATCGATTGGAACTGGCTTTTGAACTGTAGGGCTGAAGATGAAATGAAATTTACAAAACACCTGGTTTTTGATAAACCGATTTCGGTAAAAATAAACGGCCACAAAAATAAAGGAATAATAATTAAACCTGATAAATAGAAAAAAGTTATAAATTAACATTGCAGTATAACTTCAATCAGACTCCAGTTATTTGTTAAATAAGTCTGGTGTTCACAAAGAGACACAAGATAAAAAACGTAATCCGCCAAAAGCGGATGCGGAAATAAATCAATAACAATAATCAATGGAGAAACATATGTCTGATTATGTTAGAAACCTCATGGCGGAAGTAATGGGCAAAAACCCGGCTCAGCCGGAGTTTCATCAAGCGGTTGAAGAAGTCGCCGAATCAATAGCCATCGTGCTGGACAGGCACCCCGAGTACAGAGCCGCTAAAGTTCTGGAAAGAATCATTGAACCTGAAAGAGTTATAACTTTCAGAGTTGCCTGGGTTGATGATCAGGGCGAAGTAAGTATCAACCGCGGTTTCAGAATCGAAATGAACAGTGCAATCGGTCCGTATAAAGGCGGATTAAGATTTCACCCCTCCGTTAACCTGGGAATACTAAAATTCCTGGCCTTCGAACAAGTCTTCAAAAACAGTTTAACAACGCTTCCGATGGGCGGAGGCAAAGGCGGTTCCGACTTTGATCCCAAAGGCAAGAGTGATCTGAAAATTATGAGGTTCTGCCAGGCTTTTATGAGCGAATTGTTCCGTCATATCGGACCCAATACCGATGTGCCTGCCGGTGATATCGGCGTAGGCGGCCGCGAAATAGGATACCTGTTCGGACAATATAAAAAACTGAAAAACGAATTTACAGGAGTATTAACCGGCAAAGGCTTAAACTGGGGAGGTTCTTTAATCAGACCTGAAGCTACAGGATACGGCGCTGTTTACTTTGCGGCCGAAATGCTTGCATCAAAGAATAAAACGCTCGAAGGAAAAAAATGCCTGGTTTCCGGCAGCGGCAATGTTGCCCAATACACTGCGCAAAAAATCAACGAACTGGGCGGAAAAGTAATTACTCTTTCGGATTCAAACGGTTATATATACGACGAAGAAGGAATAAACAACGAGAAATTAAATTTTGTAATGGATCTTAAAAATGTACGGCGCGGAAGAATAAAAGAATACTCCGACAAATATAAAAATGCAGTATATACTCAGCTGAATCCGCAGCTCGAATATAATCCTCTATGGAATCACAAAGCCGACTGCGCATTTCCGAGCGCAACTCAAAATGAAATAAATGCAAAAGATGCTCAGAACTTGATCAAAAACGGTGTATACGTTGTAAGCGAAGGTGCTAATATGCCGACAAATATAGAAGGCGTAAGACAATTCCTCGATGCAAAAATTTTGTACGGACCGGGTAAAGCAGCTAATGCAGGCGGTGTGGCCGTGTCCGGATTGGAAATGACTCAGAACAGTATGCGTCTGCCCTGGAACAGAGAAGAAGTGGACAGCAGACTGCGTATGATAATGAAAGACATTCACACAACATGCGTTCAAACGGCAGAGAGATTCGGTACGCCCGGCAACTATGTTAACGGCGCTAACATCGGGGGCTTTCTGAAAGTTGCCGATGCCATGATTGATCAGGGTGTTATCTGATAATTGGCAAAGAGCGCTGAGAATAGAGCAGAGCTAAAGCATGTTCATTTACTTTTCGGCTACCTGCACTATGTCCATTGCTCTTTGCCCTAAGTTAATTTGAACTGAAAATATTTATTTTTTTAACATAAACCATATCCTCATGAAAACCAACTTCGACAAAGTGAGAGATAATTTCGATATGCTGTGGGTTGAGCACGGCTACGGCAACCGATTCCAGGGCTTTCAAAACTTAATGCGTCTTCGCGTCAGGGATATACTCTTAGTCTCTAGCCTGTATGATCTTTATCTGTTTGAGGAAGACGGAAGGCTGTACGAACTGATACGGAACGAGTACCAGGGACTCAACTTAAGCCATTCGCCGGAGCTGACCAGGGTGTCGAGCGGTCATGATGCAATCACCCTCGCAAAAGAAGAGAGCCGTTTTGATCTAATCATCACAACACTCCATATCGAAGATATGCATCCGATCAACTTTGCACGGCTGGTTAAAGAATCCGGACTTAATATACCGGTTATTTTACTGGCGCACGACAACAAAGAACTGAACCAGCTTTTAATAAGCAAGAACGCGTCCGTCTTCGATAAAATTTTCGTCTGGCAGGGCGACTTCAGAATAATAATAGCCATTATAAAATTCCTGGAAGACAGGATGAACGTAGAACATGATACAAGGATTGTGGGAGTTCAGACGATAATAGTTATAGAAGATAATGTAAGATATTATTCCTCATTCATGCCGTTGATTTACACAGAAATGCTGAAACAGTCGCAGCGGTTAATTTCCGAAGGAATAAACCTTACACATAAATATCTAAGAATGAGAGCTAGGCCGAAGATTTTACTGTGTTCCAATTATGAGGAAGCCTGGGAATTTTATACGCAATATAAAGAATTCATGCTGGGAATTATCTCTGATATTGATTTTCCGAGAAACGGAATTCAGGATTCGAAAGCAGGTATTGAGTTTGCCCGCAACGTAAAAAAAGAACATTCCGATATACCGATATTGCTTCTTTCCGACATGTCCGGCAATGAAGCCGAAGCAAAAAATGTAGAAGCAACTTTCATCATCAAAGATTCGCCGCTGCTGCTGAATGAACTGCGGCAGTTTATGAATTATTATTTCAGCTTCGGCGATTTTATCTTCAGGACAAACGCCGGACTTGAAGTAGGCAGGGCGATAGACTTGATAAGTCTTGAGAAACAGTTAAAGGTAGTTCCCAACGATAGCATAATTTATCACGCGGAAAGAAACCATTTTTCAAATTGGCTGAAAGCACGAACCGAATTCTGGCTGGCTCATCAATTAAGGCCTCGAAAGGTTTCCGATTTTCCGTCGGTTGATATTCTAAGAAGAGATCTGATAAACTCGCTTCACAATTACAGGCATATAAGACAAAGAGGACTGATAACAGATTTTACAAAAGAGACCTTCGATCCGGAGAGCAGCTTTGCTCGAATAGGCGGCGGCTCACTCGGCGGAAAAGCAAGAGGACTCGGTTTTGTTAATACTTTAATAAATAATTACAATGTCAGGGATCAATTTGAAAATATTCAAATCTATGTGCCGCCTGCCGTTGTACTGGGGACGGAAGTGTTCGATCAGTTTATAGACGATAATAATTTGAGAAAGTTTGCCTTAAACGGAAATAACGACGAAGAGATTACAAAAAGATTTCTTGGGGCCGAAAAATTCCCGGAGGAAATCTTAGGCGAGCTTGCGGCGTTCCTAGATCTTATTCACGAGCCTCTGGCCGTGCGCTCATCGAGTCTGCTGGAAGATTCACAGTATCACCCGTTTGCCGGTGTATACGAAACTTATATGCTGCCGAACAATCATCCCAATCCTTTAATTCGTCTGAATAATCTTCTTAATACAATCAAACGCGTTTACGCTTCAACATTTTATCAAAGCACAAAAGATTATATTAAAATCACGTCCTACAGACTTGAAGAAGAAAAAATGGCGGTTATAATTCAAAAGATGATCGGCAAAAGGCACGAAAACAGATTTTACCCCGACATTTCCGGTGTCGCCAAATCATATAATTTCTATCCCCTTCCCCCGCAGAAATCATTTGACGGAATTGCATCGGTTGCTCTTGGCCTGGGCAAAACGGTTGTAGACGGCGGAAATACGGTAAGATTTTGTCCTAAGTATCCCGCTGATGTAATCCAGTTCTATTCGGTTAATGAATCATTAAATAGCAGCCAGAGAAATTTCTTCGCACTTCAGCTGGATGCTAACCCCGACCTCGGTTTTGCCACATACGATGTCATGCTTAGACAATATCAGCTCGATATTGCTGAAAAAGACGAAACTCTTAAATATGTAGGAGCTACTTATTCACAGGACAATGATTCAATTTCAGAAGGTCTGTCCAGAAACGGATTAAGAGTAATTACATTCGGAACAATATTAAGAAGCAAAGCATTTCCCCTGCCTGAAATTTTAGATCTGCTGCTGGATATGGGAACGTGGGGAATGGGAACCCCGATTGAAATTGAATTTGCAATGAATATCTCGGATACAAAAGGCAAGCCAACCGAATTCGGACTTCTGCAGATGCGTCCCCTGGTTATACACAGAGAACCCGACGAACTTAATATCGAAGATTTTAAATTGGAACATTTGATCTGCCAAAGCGATCTGGTTATGGGCAACGGAATAATACAGGACATTCACGACATTGTAATGGTCGACTATAAGATTTTTGACAGGGCAAGAAGCAGGGATGTTGCAAAGGAAGTAAGCCAGTTTAATAATGCTTTGATTTCAGATAACCGTCCTTATCTTTTAATAGGCGTAGGCAGGTGGGGCTCTCTGGATCCCTGGCTGGGCATTCCTGTTTTCTGGGAACAAATTTCAGGAGCACGGGCAATAATTGAGACGGGAATGAAAGATATTTCGATTCAGCCCTCGCAGGGTTCACATTTCTTTCAGAATATAACATCATTTATGATAGGATATTTTACGGTCAACTCCTTCCAGCAAAAAGGTTATCTTGACTGGGATTGGCTTCTCAGCAGGAAGGCCTTGGAAACGAAAGAATTTACCAGGCTTCTGCGTTTTAATAAACCGATAACCATTAAGATGAACGGTCATAAAAACAAAGGAGTAATTTTAAAACCCGACATAAAAGTGTACTCATAAAAACGAGTTGTGATATGCCTAGTGAAAACCAGGAACAAAAACCTAAAGTATTTGATTCTTGTCCTCACTGCGGACATAAATTAAGCCCGTGGCAGCAGGTGCTGTTAAGCGTGGACAGGGTACTTACCTGCAAAAATTGCTGGTATAGAATTATCTTGGATGTATTCGAAAAAAAGACCGGTAAAGAAGAGCATGACGAAGAAAATAAAAAGGATTAAAGGATATTTAAATGGAATCTTATAACTCATTTAAAGTGGCGCAGCAGCAGATATTGGAATCCGCGAAAATTTTAAATCTTGACGGAGCTACAACCCGTCTTTTAATTGAACCTCAAAGGGAATATAATTTTTCTCTTCATGTAAAGATGGATAACGGAAAAACTGAAATATTTAAAGGATACAGAATCCAGTATAATTTTGCGAGAGGCCCTGCCAAGGGAGGCATCCGGTTCCATCCGGATGAAACCGTTGATACAATAAGGGCGCTGGCATGCTGGATGACCTGGAAAACCGCAGTAGTAGACATTCCTCTGGGCGGCGGCAAAGGCGGTGTATGCTGCGATCCTAAATCAATGTCGAACCGCGAACTTGAAAATCTTTCCAGGGAATATATCAGAGCGGTCGCACCTTTTATCGGCGTTGATAAAGATATCCCGGCTCCGGATGTTTATACAAATCCTCAAACAATGGCCTGGATGATGGACGAGTACGAAACAATAGTTAATAGTCATCAGCCGGGAGTAATGACCGACAAACCCACACAGGTCGGCGGAACGGAAGGCAGACGGGATGCTACTGCAAGAGGAGGTGTTATTTCCGTAAGAGAAGCATGCAAATTTTTAAATGTCGATCCGATAGGCAGGTTCGCCATCCAGGGTTTCGGCAATGCGGGACAGAGAGCGGCTTTACTGCACCATGAACTGCTCGGCGGCGGAAAACTAATTGCAGTAAGTGATTCAAGAGGTGCAATATATAATCCCAACGGTTTCAACCCGGAAGAACTGGTAACTTATAAACTTAAAACAGGAACCGTTACCGGCTTCCCCGGTTCTAAACAAATTCCCCACGACCAACTTCTGGAACTTGACGTCGAAGTACTATACCCGGCGGCACTGGAAAATGCGATTTCAAAATACAATGCTTCAAATATAAAGGCAAAAATTGTATGTGAATTGGCGAACGGACCTACAACGCCGGAGGCTGATTTAATTTTGAGCCGCAACGGCGTTCATGTTATACCTGATATACTTGCCAGTGCCGGCGGAGTTACTGTATCGTATTTTGAAATGGTGCAGGATAAATATTCGTTTTTCTGGGACGAGAAAACCGTCCACGAAATACTCGATAACAAGATTACAAATGCTTACCGCCGCGTTCATGATGCCGCAAAAGAAAAGAAGGTTCACCCTCGTCTGGCCGCAATGGTGGTCGGTGTCGCACGTGTTGCCGAAGCATGCAAACTGAGAGGATGGGTATAAAACGACATAGGAACTTTTAATATCAAATATTTAATTCGATAAATTCACTGATTATATTTATTTTTAATTATTAATTACCGGAACATAGAAACAAATAAATTAAATATTATCTGAATTATCGGTTTAGGTTAAGACATCAGAATGCATTTAAATCCATTCACTAATCTCTCCAAAGGAAATAGGATATATTACTTATCTATTCTTTTAATAATATTTTTATTTTTAATATCCGAGTATTTATTATTTAAAAAAGGTTTTTATGCCATATCGGCTGATGAATCTTTACACACACTTGAAGCATATAAATGGTATATCGGTCAAACCAATTTATTTTCGGTGTGGTTGCCGTTTCAAAAAATATTATACCCGATTGCATTTTATTTTCACTACGATTTATTTCTGACCCCGAGAATTATTAGCGGATTCTTCGGGTTATTAACTTTACTGTCGTTAATCGATTTATCTTTTCAATTATTTCTAAATAGAATTATCTCACTGCTAACCGGGTTTTTCGGGGCAATATTTCTGCCTATTTATCTTTTTAGCGTTCTGCCTCTGGAGGAAATAAACTTTTTCTTTTTTACAATATTTTCGATTACGTTTTATTTGAGATGGTTAAAAAACAATAAGAATATCTGTCTATGGATATCTGTAATTTCATCGTGTATTGGTACCACTACTAGATATGAGTCTTGGTTATTTGCATTTGCTTTATTTATTATGTTTTCAACACAAATCATTAATCAGAATAGAACTCAAAAAAATAAGATACTTTTTATTTCGGCTATTGCATTTATTTTTTTGATCTTTCCCGGATACTGGATATACCTATCATATTTATACACCGGCAAAATTACCGGTTTTATAATGTCCGTAAAAAATCTGTATAAACCGCCTACAATGTTAAGTGAAATAACAAATAATGTTCTGTTTAAATTTTTTAGCGTAAACATACGATCGTTAAATATTATAGGCATTATACCTATTTTTTATTTTTATAAAACAAATAAAAATGTTCGGCATACTACATTAATATTCGGTTCAACATTATTGTTTTTTTCTGCAGCTACATTTTTATTAAAAGCAATGCCTACACATAATCACTGGCGTCTGGCTATGGTATGGAGCCTTTTCCTGGTGCCTTACACATCTTATTGCCTTTATTATCTCTTAATGAAAGGATTAAATTCGAATAAATATTTGGCTGCATTTATTGTTTCATTTTTTCTACTTTTATTTTTATTTAATATTCAAACTATTCAGCACAGAAAAAACAGTTATTTTTCGTGGGGCGATTTGACAGTAGGCAGGGTGATGGAAAGATTATTTAGAGATAATAATTCAAAAGCATATATCAGCAGTAGTAAAAACTGGTACTATGCCAATGTTATGATAGCATCTCAGAGCCCGAATAGATTTATTACAAATTTAACCGATAGCTCTGACTCGGCTAAATTTAAACTTGTCCTTAATAATGAATTGTTATTAAAATTTAAAAAATTAAATGTCCGTTATTTAGTCTTGAAGCCATATATTCATCTGGAAACCGACAGCACTAAATCTCTACCTCTAATGAAATTTACATTTTGGAATATATACATCTTATATTATTAGAGTTAAATAGCTCATTAATTATAAAAATGTAGATATTTCTTCTAATGATTTCCTCTTTAAATCTGGGACCTCTGCATCTACCGCGGGATATCCGACAACCAAAATTAAGTAGGGTTTTTCGTTGGCGGGCCTGTCTAATATTTCATTTAAAAAATTCATCGGACTCGGGGTATGCGTCAACGTGGCCAGGCCGGCGTTATGAACTGCAGTAATAAGCATACCGCAGGCTATTCCGGTAGATTCGGTCGAATAATAATTTTTGGATCTGGAGCCGTCAGGCTGTGCGTCGTATTTTTTTGTAAAAATCACAATTAAATAAGGTGCGGTTTCAAGAAAGGGCTTATGTTCGTCCGTACCTAAAGGACCCAGATCGTTAAGCCATTCCCGAGTAGCGCGGTTTTCATAAAATTCTTTTTCTTCTTTTTCTGCGGCAATGCGGATTTTTCTTTTTATACCGCTGTCGCTGACAACCACAAAATGCCACGGCTGCTTATTTGCTCCGCTGGGTGATGTACCGGCGGTAAGAAGACAATTTTCTATTATTTTTTGCGGAATATTCTTATCCGAGAAATTTCTTACGGTTCTGCGTTTTTTCATTAATTCGTAGAAATTTTCAGTACGTTTCAGCATTTCTTCTTCGTCGTAGATAGGGAAATTCTCAAGCGGGATAAACTTATTTTGCTTCATGCATTACTTCCCAATAGTTTTACACTTTTATTAGCAGCATGAATTTAAGCATAAATAAATTTAGATATAAAAAACCGCTTTCATTTTTGTGAAAGCGGCCTATTTAGAATTATGTAAAACCTGTTGTTTATTCGATAGTCAAGAATCTTTCTCTCGGAGTCATAGAGATTCCGCATCTCGCAGGTGCTTCTCCGTCATATGTGTTTCCGCATGTAGTGCAGACCATATATTTCACGGGCAGCTGGTTTTCATTACCGGCATTTAATTGTTCCAATGCTTTCTGATACATCGCTTTATGTTTCTTTTCGGTTTGATAAGCGTAATTAAATGAAATCAATGCGATATTAACTTTACCGGCATTTGCCGTTTTTATAAATCCAGGATACATTGTGGCTATTTCGTATGATTCGCCGTTTATTGCATCTTGTAAATTTTCTTTTGTAGATTTAACCTCAAATTTCGGTTCTACTTTATCCATTGTCTCACCTAATTGTTCCAATGCCGCTCTGTGATTGCCTGCATGAATACTCTCTGCTTTAGATGCCGCTTTAAACAATAACGCTACTTTATTGAGTCCTTCGTCCTGTGCTTTCTTAGAATATGCCATGTATTTAGCGCTTGCAGTGGTCTCACCGATTACGGCATCCTTCAGATTTTGAACGGTTTTTGATTTTGCTTCAGGGTTTGCAGCCAAACTTAAAGTTGATAAGAATAATATTGCTATTAGCGATATAAAAAGTCTTGTTTTCATAATGATTTCCTTTTATATAAATTATTTTGATGGCTAAAATTACATCATCGATCCTAAAACGATCTTTAAAGAATCCTTAAAATCCGCTTAAATTTTAGAATAGAGTTCTAAAAGCTTTTTTGTAGAAATAATTATGATGAATGGTGAGGATAAAAATACATATAACTATTTTCAGCTGTTCTGGATATTGCAGGTTTTAAGCAGTGGTTCGGGTCCCGGGGAAAATAACCGATACCGTTGTGCCGTTATCTTTCTCGCTTTTAATATCAAGTACAATATCCTGGAGGAAAGCTAATTTTTTAACTATTGCCAACCCGAGTCCGTTACCTTGTGTTTTTGAATTGCGGGATTCGTCTATTCTGTAAAAACGGTCAAATATCTTCGCAGTCTGTTCTGGTGTCATTCCGATGCCTTCGTCTTTCAAGGTTACGGTAGTATTGTTATTATCGTAACTTATTCCTATGGTAATTAATTTGCCTTTTCCGGAATATTTTACGGCGTTTGATAATATATTTTCGAAAATTATTTCGAGCATTGCGCTATCCGCTTTTACATTTACCTCACCGGCCGGCTCTATATTTATATCGATGTTATTTTCTTCAAGCAAAAAATTATTTCTTGTTACAACACTCCGGATAAGTTCATTTATATTTATATCCGAAATTCGGATATTCTGTTTTCCGCTTTCGTATCGCGCCATTAACAGAAGCTGCTCTATAAGATTTGACATTCTATCCACCTCGCTAATGCAGTATCTAATCTTATTTTCGTAATGTTCCGTATCGCGGGGCTTCCTTATAAGTACTTCAAGAGTACCTTTTATAACCGATAAAGGCGTTCTAAGTTCGTGAGAAGCATCGGAAGTAAACTGTTTTTCCCTGAGAACGGCATCCTCAAGCCTGTCCAAAAGTCCATTTATCGTAGAAGCCAGAACATAGATCTCATCATTGTGAGGCGGGAGTTCTATTCTCTCTTCAAGATTACTCTTTGTTATTTTCTCCGTTGTCTTTATCACCTTATCTATCGGCGCAATGCTGCTCCCGGCAATAAACCTGGAGCTGAAGAAAAGCCCGATCAAAACCACGGGAAATGCGATCATCAGAACATAGCTCAGGTTTTCAAGCACCAGCGCCGATTCTTCAAGCGGCATAGCTATAATTACATAACCCAGAATTTTGCCGATAGGATTTTTTATCGGAAGCTGCAACTGCCTGGTGGGTGCTTCCGACAGTGATGTACTGAAGTAATAACTTGACTGCTTATCCGGAATAAATTTAAGCCGGCCTTCAAGAAGATTTCCGGTTTTTCTTATAATCTTACCTTTAGGACTAACAATTTGAATAAATACCGGGTTAACTTCAATCTGCCCGTGTTCTTTTTCATCCCATTCAAAAGGATTTGCAAACACAAATTCATTGTTTAAAATTACCAGGCTTTTTTCAACTTCATGTGCCTCAGCGTTAAGATCTGCATCAATATGGTTATATACGGTTTTAAATACCACACCGTATACTGTTAAAAACAATAATCCCGTCATTATACCGGTAACTACAATATACAAGAATGCAATTCTGTTTCTTAGATTGAAACTCATTGTTCATCCCGCATAATATACCCCACTCCTCTGACGGTGTGAATATAATTTTTATCTTTTCCCGCATCTATTTTCTTTCTCAGAAAATTGATATAAACATCGATAACTGAAGTATCCGCATCAAAGTGGATATCCCAAACATGTTCGATGATTCTAGTTCTTGTACAAATTTTATTTTTATTTCTAATCAGAAATTCGAGCAGTGCAAATTCTTTCTGCGTAAGAATAATTTCTTTCGAATCGGTGAAGACCTGGTGAGTTTCAAGATTCATTTTAAGCTCGCCGATAGAAAGAAGGTTATGTTCTCCTTCCTTGGTTCTTAATTGAACCCGGATTCTTGCCAGAAGTTCTTCAAATTGAAAAGGTTTCTTGATATAGTCGTTGGCTCCGGCTTCCAGTCCGAAAACTGTATCATTTAAAGTATCTTTCGCGGTAAGAAAAATTATGGGTACGCTGTTATTCTCTTTTCTAATCTGCCGGCAGACTTCGATGCCGCTAATACCGGGGATCATCCAGTCCAGTAAAATAATATCGTAATCGTTGGCAAAGCTCATTTCCAGCCCGCCGGGACCGGTTTCGGCAATATCAACCGCAAAGGATTCTTCCTCCAGCCCGTCTCTTAGAAAATTTGAAATCCCCGGTTCATCCTCAATAACAAGAATGCGCATTATATTTTTACCTTTTGATTTTCATTATTCGGCCGGTTCTTTTAACAGATCGGATTCAATATCACCACCGATATTAAATTGCACGCCTGCGGCATGTTTGAATACCAATTCTCCTCCGTAAAAACCGGTTCGTGCTATAGAAAGTACTCCGAGAAAAAAAAGCAGAATTGCAACCCATTGCAAAGAACCGCTGTATTTTTTAAATAACAATAAAGCAATTCTTATTACTGCCACGCCAATCATAAGCCAAAGACTTAATTGAGCAGCTTCTTCGTGCGTTTCAAGTGCTTCTTTCAAAGGCCCTGCTTCCGTAATTCCTCCGCCTGCAAGATTACCCGAGAAATATGCGGCAACTACCCCGAGAGTACCCAAAATTAATAAATAAAAACCAACTTTGCTGAAGAAATCTTTTTTCCAGATTACCCCTATAAGATCGGCTAAAAAACCGACAATAATCAAGGCAATGGGGAAATGTACGATCATAGGGTGTAAATGAGTTGTATCAAACATAGTATTAGTCCTCTTTTATTTTAACCTCAAAATTATCGTACCTCCCTTAAATCACTCTAAGTAATTCCTTAAAATTACCTTAAAATACCAATCTTAATACAGGACACAATTTCGTATCTCAATTTTATTTTATTTTACATAGGTAATGAATTTATTATTTGTCGACATGCCTATATTTTTCAGATTAAACCGGACTTTATAATGACTTTATCAAATAAGTATTTTAAAATTTTTACGGCATTTTTATTAATTGGAATCTTTTATTCATTTACAGGCTGCGGCGATAACCTGCCTGAAAACAGAAGCATCGGAAATACAGCTTATAGTCTTATTAACCAGGACAGCAGTAAGGTAGTTTTCCCGAACGATTTTAAGGGAAAAATCGTAGTAATGAGTTTTATATATACAAACTGTCCGGATATATGCCCGCTTACAACACATAATATGCAGACAATCCAGAGCATGGTAAAAAACAACGGAATAAAAAACGTTCAGTTTTTGGAGCTGACTTTTGATCCGGCTAGGGATGTTCCGTCCATATTAAAAGATTACGGCGATATCAGAAGTGTGGATTATTCCAATTTTGAATTCCTTACCGGAAAGAAAGCTGTTATCGATACTCTGCTTCGTCATATGAGAGTAATGGCAATACCGGGCGATACAACCGAAACTGAATCCGGGCAAAAGGTTTATTTCTTCACGCACACGGACAGGATAACTCTTCTGGATCAAAAAGGAAGAATAAGGAGCGAATACAAAGGAAGCAATGTAAATCCGGATATTGTTTTAACAGATATTAAAAAACTAGGAGATTAAAATGCTTGCTATTATATTTTCATTTCTAACATTACTGGGATCGGGTCAGCAGAATTTAAAGATTGAAAATGCATGGATAAGACCTGCCAACAAAGGCATGAACAGCGCAATGTATTTTACGATAGAAAATAATTCGGCTAAAGCCGATACGCTTTATAAAGCCGCATCAAATTCGGCCGAGCTGGTTCAGATACATGAAACCTTTATGAAGAACGGTTTAATGGGAATGAAAGAAGTGGAATTTATTGTTGTGCCTTCGCATTCTTCGGTAACATTTAAACCCGGCGGCTACCATGTAATGTTCATAAAACTGAAAAAGGATTTTAAGATCAACAGCCGGGAAGAAGCATATTTGTATTTTAAATCGGGTGCTAAAATTAAAGTACTTCCGATTGTTAAAATCCAGAAATAATCCGTTATATAACAGTACGATATACGCTAGGCCCTTTGTATTATGTTCTAAGTAAATATAACGGTCCGGTTATCGTATACCAGTACTTTTTTCTTAAGATGATACCATACTGCTCTTGATAAAACAACCTTTTCAAGATCGCGTCCCTTTCTGATCAAATCGGAAATGGAATCGGCATGGCTTACTCTTACTACATCCTGTTCTATGATAGGACCGGCATCAAGATCTGTAGTAACATAGTGACTCGTGGATCCGATTATTTTAACTCCCCTTGCGTATGCCGAATGATACGGTTTGGCACCCGGAAAAGCAGGTAAAAACGAATGATGAATATTAATAACTTTGTTTTTATAATTTGATATAAAATCCTGACTTAAAATTTGCATATAGCGTGCGAGGACTATAAAATCGACGTTCAGATTTTTAAGTAATTCAATCTGCTTTCCTTCCATCTCTTCTTTAGTATCTTTGTTTACAGGAAAAACATGAAAGGGAATATTATATTTATCAGCTATATCTTGCAGAGTTTTATGGTTGCTGATAATAACCGGAATTTCAACATTCCACTCACCGGCATGGTAACGTGAAATTATATCGTATAAGCAGTGTGGCATTTCAGAGACAAAAATTGCCATCTTCGGTTTTTCGTCCGAAAATTTTAAGTCCCACGTCATCCGGTATTTTTTTCCCACATGAGCATCAAATTCATCGCCGATACTTCCGTCTTCAATTTTAAAATTTGTCAGATCCCACTCTACCCTCATGAAGAATACCTTTTTTTCGAGATCGACATGCTGGTCAAGGTACAAAATGTTTCCGCCGTACTTGCCGATAAATTCTGTAACGGAGTATACCAGTCCGGTTTTATCCGGACAGTATATTAAAAGGATAGCCGAACGATTTTTAATTTTCAATTTTATTCCTGATCGTTTAATACCGTTTGAACTTTTAGCAAAGATAATAATTTTAGCTGAAAATTTGTTGCTGGGGTTTGATCATCAAGTAATTAAAGAACAGCCGTATTTTTATTTAACGACTTCGTAAACTATCCAGATAATATCATTGTTTAATTTCTCATGGTGAATCAATTTAAGATTAACCAATCCTTTGGCGCTAGTAAGATCTTTAGCTCTGAAAAAAGTCTGCAGGCCCGAGCCTCCTACCAAAAGCGGGTGAATAAGAAGACTAACCTCGTTAACCAAAGAAGCTCTCAATAATATGCCGTTAAGCGTTCCGCCGCAGTCAACTCGAACGATCTTCGAATTATATCTTACGTTTAATTCTTCCAGCGCTTCGGAGAAATCGACGCTTTCGGTGCCGGCAATTATCCATTCAATATGACGTTCTTTTAGATAATCAAAATAATTCGGAGGAGTACTTTCTGTACATAGTACGACACATTTTTTCCAATAAGGCTGTTTTTTCAGATAATGCCATGTCCAAATCCGCCCGTTGCTGTCGGGTACGACTAAAATTGGGCGATTATCATCCGGATTGTTCTCAAAAGGCTGAAATGCCGAATCATCTTCCGGCGGAATTTCACCAGGCGGATTAAGAATAGTATCGCTCCCCACCATGGTAGTATCTTCGTTCCATCTTTTTGCAAGTTTATAATACAAGTCCAGGTCAGGATTAATCCACTCTGTCCGGCTATCGGCGCTGACTGCGTTATGAAGGATTACTCGAGGAAGCATGATTTTACCCCTTAATTTATTTTGGCAGTATATGATATTTTGGATAAAAAGTTACCGGTATAATGAAAAGATGATGCTGATATAATTTCCCCAATATGTTTTAGTAATTTTATTTAAACCTAAAATAATAATTAGAGACTTGCAACATGAGAATAATTTTCACATGAATGCCTGATAAAAGTTTAACTCTGCCGCTCATAGAACTATTTATAAAAGTTATATCTATCTAACAAATTGATCGGCAGGAATTATACTATAAGGAAAATTTGGTATGAAGGTATAAGGCGCAATTTGCTCCGCTGGATCTTTATATCGATATAACCTTATTGTTCTATAACCCTATTAAGTTTAAAACATGCCCGTTATTTTAAGTATAAATAACCCGGCAGAAATTGTAACAACCGAAGCTAATGTAGAGACCAGCACAATATTGCCGGCAAGTTTTCCGTTGCTTCCCATTGCTTCTGCCATAACATAACTTGCAACAGCGGTAGGACATCCGAATATAATAAAAAGCATCGCAAGGTCGTCACCCCTGAAACCCAGTTTGATAGCGGCCAAAGTGAATATAACCGGGAACACGATAATTTTTAAGAACGTAGATGAAAACGCCATTACGGACGCTTCTTTTAAATTTTTTATATTCAAAGATCCGCCTATGCCTATTAAAGCCAGAGGAAGAGCTATTGATGCCAGATATTCGCCGGTTTTAAGTATTACAGGTCCGACAGATATTTTAAAATAAGAAAAAGGTAATGATGCAATAACAGCCAGGATGAGCGGATTTTTTATTATTTCAATTAATGTCTTTTTAAAATCCAACCCCTTTTCTTTTCTAACGGGAACGGTTAACGCTATTACCGAGAGAATATTGTAAAGCGGAATCAAAAATACCAGAATTATCGATGCTTTTGCCAGTCCGCTTTTACCGAGCAAATTTGAAATTATTGCCAGCCCCACAATCGCATAATTACTTCTGAAACTTCCCTGTATAAAAACTCCGCGGCTTTTTCCGTCATGTATTAACGGAATAGTAATAAGCCATGTTATGATAAAAGCGATAAAAGTCATCGCATAAACAAATAAAATTTGTTTCGGATTAAATGTGCTTTTAAAATCTACCGAACTGAGCTCCACAAAAATCAGCATCGGCAACGATATGGTAAACACAAGTTTGGAAGAAAGATTAATGAATACATGATTGATTAGTCCGAACCGTTTCAGGACATATCCCAAAGCGACGATGATAAATACCGGCATTACGGTATTGGAAATAAAAAAGATTTGATTCATTAACGAAAAATCCAATGGTTCTAATTTTACAATATCAATTTAAGTAATATGTTATTGCTAAAAAATTTTTAATCTCAACATAATTTATTTTCTTTTATGAAATAGACATTTAGGCAATTAAAAAATACTCCAAGACCGAGACATATACTTTGCTCAAAAAATGAAATCGTTTCAAGGAGATCCACGCATAGGCGACAACTTTATTGTTAAAAAATTTCTGGAATTTACTGTTAATAAACACGTTGAACTCTTAAGGAGTTCTGTTATATGTGGGACATTTCTTATTACGAACATTTTCCTCTTAACGGAGTTAATTAACTTCTCAATGCTTCTAAACTCAGCAAGGTTATTTAACGTGAGTCTGGGTTGTATTCGGATCGCCGATACTTGCTCCGCTGGCATTTGCCGGAATCTCTCTGCTGGGTTTGTACGCAATTACGGAAGAGGCTGAAGACATTCCAGGCATGCTTAACATCCCAGGGCTAGGTACATTCATAACACCTATTTAAAGGGACAGGCATTTTATATGACCGGCCGGATTAAGATTCGGCGCCAGTGCCGTAACATCGTTTATAGATCATGCGCAGTACGGATATACTTTTTATAAGATGATTCCCATTTTTTACGGCTTGTTTGCTATTACCGTGGTTATATATTTATCAGTTGCAAAAGAATGGTAGAAGGGTGACGAGAAGAAAATCAATATTAAAAATGATTACTGGCTGCTTCCCCTGCCGCAGAAACTTGATTATAAAGGATTAAAAGGTTTTACAAAAGCTTTCGCCGGTAACTGCTTTGCGAAAATTATTTAAGGGTTCGCTAAATTTTTCGCAAACGAAAAATACGTTAATGTCTTTTAAGTTTAAGTACCGGGTTGAAGAATGAAATTTCAATATCGGCTTATTTTATGGCTTGTAGATATCTTTCGGCAGATCTGTAAACGGCATTCTTTCCGTCGGTATGAACAATTCTTCCCTCGAAACCTCCGTATATTCTATTAAACTCATAGGGTTCGACGGCTTCGACAATATTTTTTACTTTTTGCGCCGGCAGAGGAATAAGATTCGGATAGCTGTACATAAAGCTCACATACCGTCTGTCGGGGACAACCTGAATCGTATCGCCGGTAAAGAGCGCGCCCCTGCCTTCATCACCGTCCCTCCAATGCATAACGGAGGAACCGTTGAAATGTCCTCTGCAATTTATTAAAGTAAGCTGATCATTGATTGCAAAATCTTCGCCTTCCCAAAACTGAATATTCTTATTTTTCCTCATTACCCAATTGATATCTTCGAGATGAAGATATACCGGGACATCACCGAATAATTTACTCCATTCCACAACCGTCGAATAAAAATGGGGATGCGAAACAGCTATTGCGGTAATGCCTCCCTCGAATTTAATTTGATTAATTGTCTCTTCGTCAATATAAGAGATACAGTCCCACAGAACGTTTCCTCCGGAAGACTTTATAAGAAAAGCCTGCTGCCCGATAGCAAAACCGGGTCTGGTTATAATACTGAAAAGGTTTTCTTCATGAAATTTGAATTCATTCTTATAGCTGCCTTTCATTTCCTGCAATGTAGTCCACTGCTGTCCTTCCCAGTTAACATATTGTCTTTCGTCATCGCAGATAAGACAGCGATCCGGAAATTCTTCAGAGGCATCATATTGAACTCCGCATGTTTTACAGATAAAATTATTCAATTTCATATTATACTCTTCGCTGATAATATTTATTTTGCGTCCGGAAATCTCTTTTTAATTTCCTTTAATCCCTTTGGATCGCCTATAAAAGTCAGGCGGTCTTTTTCTTCGAATACAAAATTCCCTTTCGGAGCAATTGTCTGTCCGTCGCGGTGAAGCAGTGCAACCAGGCATCCCTCGGGAAATGTAATTTCTTTAAGCATCTTTCCTATTAATCGTTCGCTCGGTTCGCCCCTGCTGATAACAAGGGAAAGGGACCGGTCGTCGTGCAATAATGATTCCTTCAGTTCCTGCTCGTTCCTTGCTGCAACCCATTCGTCAGCAAAACTCTCATCATCTACCCTGCCGGCAATTTGGGCCAGCATCCTTAAATGCTGCGTAGAGTTTTTTTCCGGACTCACCAAAAAGAATAGTGCATTAACAACATGCTCTTCATCTTGATGATTTGTTAAAGGACCGTTAACCGTAATATGAACTCCGTTTTTAGATCTGACAAGAACCATCTCCGGCTGTTCGAGTCCCTGTATTCTTAAATGAGGAAGAGCAATACCGTGAGTAACCGGGGTCATTCCGATGCGAGTACCGTCCATAAATTCTTTCTTTATCTGTTCGGCGGAAAAAGGCACCAGGTTGGACAGCCACGCGGCGGATTTTTCGGCTATTACCTCAAACTCAGTCAATTCTTCAATATCTATAACCAGACTTCTGGCAATAATTTCGTCAAACGGATCTTCTGCGCGCAAACCCTTCTCCTTAAGTATGCCGCGCAGTTCCGTATCAAGCCCCGAATAACGCTGGCGTCCAAGTCTTTCGAATACATGATAAATTGCACCGGAACGCTTAATTTTTTTCTTTGCATATAAACTAAACCAGACCGTACCGATCACAAACAACCCTATCGTGAAACCGATCGGCAGCCATCCCATTTCCAGAATTAAAAACAGCGACGACAGTATTCCGGTTATCTGCATCCAGGGATAAAGCGGCGCTTTAAAACCCGGATCATATGAATCAAGTTTACTTTCCCTCATTACAATAACTGCAAAACTGGCGAGAGCGAACATTATTAATTGAAAAGCGCTTGCAAGTTTTGCAATCTTCATAGGATCGAAAAATATAATTACCAGAATAACAGCCGCCACGGTAGCCAATATAGAGATATAAGGTATTCCTTTTTTATTTAGTCTTTTGAAAAAATGAGGCATTATATAATCGCGGCTCATTGCAAAAGGATATCTTGATGCACTGAGAGTACCGGCATTAGCGACCGAAATAAAAGCAAGCAAAGCGGCCGCGGTCATTACTATAATTCCCGCTTCGCCCCATAAATTACCTGCAGCTGTTGCGGCAGGAGTAAGATCATTAACCAGTCTCTCGATCGGAACTACGCCGACCATTACATATGTACCCAGGGCGTAAATAATATAAGCGGTAATCAAACCCAGAAAGATACCCAGCGGAAGATTTCTCTCCGGATCTTTAACTTCTTCGGAAAGGCTTACTACTTTTGTAATACCGGCATAACTTACATATACAAGTCCCGTTGTAGCAAAAAGGTTCCCGCTGCCTCCGGTAAATATCCCCTTTTAAATAATCTACGTTAACGTTTGTAATACCCATAAATATAAATACAACTAGTACGGCCAGCAAACCGATTACAAGCAGAATCTGGAATTTACCGCTTCCTTTTACCGACAGCAGATTTAATAAACCAATCGCAAGGGCAAAGGCAATTGCAACCGGAATGATGGAAACTTCGTTAACAAAAAGAGCTATATAAGCGCCCATGCCGATGAGGGCAAATGCCGTTTTTAATATCAGGGCCAGCCATGTTCCAATACCGCCAATGGTGCCCATTCCCGGTCCCAGTGCGCGGTCTACAAAATAATATAAACCTCCGGCGCGGGGCATTGCAGTAGACATTTCAACAAGACTGAAAACCGCCGGAAACAGCGGCACTGCAACTAAAATATAGGCCAGAACCAGCGCCGTTCCAGCTTCGGCCGCAGCAAGACCTGGTAATATAAAAAACCCGCCGCTTAGGGTTGCCCCTGTTGTAATTGCGAAAACATCCAGCAGCTTAAGCTCTTTATTGAGGCTTTTATGTTTTTTTATTATATGCATATATTGGATTCGTTTTTAATGGATATAATGCACCGTCGAATGAATTTGATTAAAATCAGCTAAAAATAATTACACAATTAAAGGAATAATAATTAATACAATCAATCGATAGGGGATGCTGCCGTTTTACCCCTATTTGTTCTTTCCATTCTTGAAAAGAGGGAAATCTTCGGATCAAATAAAAATCTGAGCCATAATTTGAACCACGATTTATGGTAAACCAGATTATCATACCACTCGGGTGCTAGTTTTTTTACTTCCGGCAGTCTGTTCCAGGGTATAGAAGGAAAGTCGTGGTGCTCATTATGAAAGCCTACATTTAACGCAAGAATATTAAGCGGACCGTAATAACTATAAGTTTCCTGAGGAGGACTAACAATGTAATGTTCCTGAATCCATCTGGCGCCCAGCGGATGAAAGCCGATCGAGAAAGAGAAAGAAAACACCAGATATAAAAATGATGTCCATCCGAGATAGACAATTATTAATGCGTCAATACCGAAAACAATCAGCATATTTATTATTGTCCATATATTCATAAATTTTATTTCCTTAAGACGCGGCGGTCTTAATGCCTGAAATACGGGGAAGAATATTTCCCATATTATTTTTCCGAACGGGGTATTACCGATTAATTTTGCTTCCCACTTACTGGCAAGATCCGCATCCAAGTCGTAATGCCCCTGATACGAATGATGTTTTAGATGGTAACTTCTGAAAGAAACCGAACTCGGTACTACGTTCGGCAGATCGGCAATAATTCCGGCAATAACATTAGCAGTACTGCCCTTGAAGATCAGTTTGTGTGCGGCTTCGTGAATCAGAACAAAGAGACTGTGGTTTGCAAATGCCCCGATTAAAAAAGCAGTTATTAATGCAACCCAGACCCTCTGATCTTTTAGCAGATAAGCAATTCCCAATTGAAGGGCTACTACAAAAAATACAAGCAGGAAACTATAAGGATTCCTGCCTATGAGATTTCTAATTTCAGGGTGCCGTCCGATTATGGCCTTGGTTCTTTGTTTGTGAGGTTCAACAGTATCGGAATGAAGAAAATCTTTTTGATACATAACCATGAAGGCACCTATCAAATATTATTTTATTTTTTTTAAGCTACTAATAATAAAATCATAAATCAATATCAGCATTTAAACTATTAAATACCTCATTGAATTACAGAATAGTTTCTTCCAATTCAAACCTGATATTGTGAGATTTAAGCGAGCCTAAAATTGCCGGGTAACATTTATCGAATGCCCCGATATATTCCGGCGGCGAAATTCCCTTTTTAGTAAAATTTCCCTTCAGAACAAGTCTGGCTGCTGCCGCACATGTATAGCCGGTTGTTCTTGCCATTGACGATATTTTCTTCACCTCATCGAATTTATCATAAATTGTATACTTAAATCTTTTCAGAACACCGTTTTCTCTTCCGTCAACTGTAATCTGCATAACGGTAAATTCAGGTTCGTCTTTTTCATATTTCCATGATGTAAAAAGCAGATTGGAAGTAAAATCTAAAGGGCTGATCCAAATACCGTTTATTTCCGATTTTTGTTTTTCAAAAAAGCCTGCCTCTTTCAGGAGTTCTATTGCCTCTGCATGTCCCGGATACCGCAGGGTTTTTTCCGTCATGTTTGGTATCTTCATAGTTTTAAGAAGCGTTCTCAGACCGTCGGTATTGAAAGCTTCCAGTGTGCCTACAGGATTTATATTCACCGATTCGAGATCCGAAAGGGCGGGTTTTATTTTAAGCTTACCTTCCACTACAACCCTTGCCGGTCTAGTGTATTCCTCAATAACATCTACCGGAGAAAAAGGAGCTTTGTATTCGAAAGGTTTAAGCCGCTTAAACGGCAGTCCGCCGACAAAGCATTGAAAGTTTTGCACATCCATATGCACGTTATGATATCCGAGAATAATATTACTAAGTCCGGGCGCTACACCGCAATCTATCACAGCCGTAACATTTTTGTTTTTGGCCAGCATGTCAAGCTCAAACGGGTCTTCCGGGAAAAAAGAAATATCCACAACATTCTTCCCCGCTTCGATAGTATTTTTCAGTGATTCGAAACCCATAAAACCCGGCATCGCTCCTACAACCAGATCATATTTTTCAATATTCTGCTTTAGTGTGAAGGTATCGGAAAGATCGCATTGAATTGTGCCTATTTTATAGCGTTCCTTTAAATCCCTCAGCCTCTCCGGATCGGAATCCGCAACCGTCACTTTGTAATCTTTATACAGGTCTTCCGCAATTGCAATTCCAACCCGCCCTGCCCCTAGAATAATTATTTTTTCCGTATTCATATTAGTTATTAAAATTAAAGTTAATTATTTTGAATTGTTTTCATGTAACTAAACACATTAAAAATAATTATAAATACAATAATTATTGTACTAAATCCGGAACTCTTAATTGCACGCTTAAATAATACCAATGAACAATATAGCTTTCACGGTTATCCATGGAGTATATCTAAACTAATTCCGAAAAGAATTTTCCACATATTTCCAATATCTTTACTCCAATTACAAACAAAACGGTTTGATTTTGAACACCACCGCCAAATCATTATTAATTTTTAATCGTCTATACAAGAGAAAAGCAAGAAGCACTATATCCGGAAGATTATATTTCAAAATAGCGTCTTTCAAGCTGAGTTATGAAAAAGATTAAAGACACGGAGCATAAAATGTATTACTTCAAAAAAATTCTCGGCAACGGTCTATCGGCAGCCGCTTTAATTTTAATGCTGATTATAGGTACTTCGCAAATATTTGCTTCAAGCAGCAACAGTCGCCTAGCGAATAAAGTGCAAGCCGCAATCTCACGTTATTATGATAATAATTTTAATATTGATGCAACAAATAACGGAACAATAACAATTAAGGGAACTGTAAATTCTCTGTACGATAAATACCGGATATTCGATATAATCGACAGAATAACTGGTGTAAAAGATATAAAAGATTTTCTGTCGATAAATACTCCGTTAATTCCCGATAATATGATCAAAAATCATTTAAGGGAAGAATTGAATTTAAACAGTTCAATACTCGAACCGAACAGGATAAAAGTATACGTGGATAACGGTGAAATCGAACTTAGGGGCACTGTAAGTTACTATCGCGAAAAATTAATGGCAGAATCCATTGCATCGTGGCAGAACGGTGCTAAAGGTATAATAAATAATATAAAGGTGCTCCCGCCGAAGGTAGCAGTCAGCGATCAAAACCTTAATATAATCTTGGAAGATATATTGAAAGACCATTTCCCGCGTGAGACGAAAGTCAGTTTTACCGTTAATAACGGAGTTGTAAATATTACAGGATATTCTCATACTCTATGGGCAAAAAAACAAATAGAATCGGATTTCAGAAGAATTAAAGGCGTAAAAGACGTTGTTAACCGGATAAAAACGGCACCCGAGCAATACCTTAACTTGGCCTGAATAATTTCTAAAAATTTCACAATAAATTTTTGAATTTAAATTCAGTATGCCCGTCCGGCATAATAATTTACAAAAGAGATTGATAATGATGAGTTATAAAGTCAGCCGGACAGGCATGGCTATTGCGTCAAATCCAATAACACGCCGATTCAATTTATTGTTATTGTAAAAGCTGAAGCCTCGCTTATTTATATTGCGTGATTAAGAATTTTGGTAGTTTAAAAACAATATTTTATCTTTCCGGTAAATTATTCATGAATAGGAATGATCTAAATTGCTGAACAAATTCAATCCTGCTGTTAGCGAGGGAATACTTTTTACCGATCAGTACCAATTAATGATGGCACAGTTATATTATAATATGGGACTGCATGAGAACCCGGCGCATTTTGATCATTACTTTAGAGAATACCCGGATTACGGACTTCATAAAGCCGGCTACTGTATAAACGCGGGGCTAGAATGGTTTGCCGAATGGATACAGAATGCACGGTTTACTGAAAAAGAGATTGATCTGTTAAAGAAGCAGCGAACAGCTAAAAACCAACCCCTTTTCCGTGAAGACTTTTTAACCTGGCTTTTAAAGAACGGATCATTTGAATCCATAAATTTAAAGGCTATCCCCGAAGGTAGAGTTATTCATCCTAACGAACCGGTTACGGTTGTTCAGGGGCCGCTTGCCATGGCTCAGATCTTGGAAACTGCACTTCTCAACCAAATAAATTTTCAAATTTTAATCGCGACAAAAGCGTCCCGCATCAAGGAAATGGGAAGAAATCAGCTTATGCTTGAATTCGGAGCAAGAAGAGCACAGGACAGAGGAGCTATTGCAGGAGCCAGAGCCGCTTTAATAGGCGGCGCGGATTTTACTTCCAACGTCGGTATTTCACTTGTTCTCGGTTACCCGCCTAAAGGTACTCATGCACATAGCATGGTGCAGCTTTTCCTATCGCTGGGAATGAACGAGTATGAGGCTTTTCAGGCATTTGCCGATCTTTATCCTGACGACTGCATTCTGCTTGTTGATACAATTAATACTCTTGAAAGCGGTATTCCCAACGCAATAAAAGTTTTTGAGAATTTAGAAAAAAAAGGACATAAGCCGGTTGGAATCAGATTAGATTCCGGTGACCTTGCTTATTTAAGCATCATGTCGGCTAAAATGCTGAATGATGCAGGTTTTCCAAATGTAAATATTGTTCTTTCAAATGAACTGGATGAAATGAACATCTGGCAGATAATAACACAGATAACGGAAGAATCGCCCAAATACGGACTCGATCCTGACAGTCTGATTAAAAGACTGACGTACGGAGTAGGTACGCGGCTAATTACATCGGCAGGCGATGCCGCCTTAGGCGGAGTTTATAAACTGGTCGCAATTAAAAACGGAGATAGCTGGCATCCGACATTAAAGATTTCGGAATCACCGGAAAAAATTCCCAATCCGGGCCATAAAAATCTTTGGAGAATTTACGGAAAAAACAACAAGGCCACCGCGGATCTAGTAAGTTTGAAAGACGAAGAAATATTAAATTCGAACGAACTAATACTGCATCATCCTTCAAACAGCAATAAACAAAGAATACTAACGAAAAACCAGATATCCGGAATCGAGCCGTTATTAAAAAACATATTTACCAACGGAAAACTTGTATATGACTTCCCTAGCATCGATGAAATAAGAGAAACACGGGAAAACGATCTCGAAAAACTAGATTCCGGCGTCAAAAGACTGATAAATCCCCACCTGTATCATGTTTCGGTTACCCAGGAATTGTGGGACTTAAAACAGGATCTCATATCCAAAATGTCTTCATAACCACTGACAGCATAACCACTTACTTAATTTTTTATTTTCCAATACAATATATCCCCCGTTGTCTAACGGTTACATTTATCACATATTAGTTATTTAGTCCAAAATTAATTTGGCAAAATGCAATCAATCTTTTATATTTCGACCCGTCAAGTTAAATAGTCGAATTTTAGGTGATTCAATGTCTCAAGAAGAAAATTTAAAAGAGAAAGAAAAGTTAATAACCGAAGCAGCCAGGATACGGTTTGCTCACTACGGTTTTTCTAAAGTTACAATGGACGAGATCGCCGGCGATGTTGAAATGGGAAAAGCTTCTCTGTATTACTATTTCCCGACGAAAGAAAGTCTCTTCAGGGCTGTAATTTCAGAGGAATGGGAGGAACTTCAAAACAACATCGAATTGATTCTTGAAGAACCTAATGCGGCTTCGCAGAAACTGCAAAAATATGTTGAACAGAGAATGATTTTTTTTAAAAAGCTGCTCAACCTAGGTACCTTAAGTATTCATTCGTATATCGATCCGAAATCAATATTTAAAAAATTATTTTTAGACTTTGCAGATGTGGAGCTGGGTTTAATCAGAAAAATAATTGAAGAAGGAAAACAGTCAAATGAATTCGATAAGGATTTAAGCGACGATACCGCGCAGATTTTTCTTCATATACTGCAGGGATTAAGATGCAATCTGCTTCGATGGTCGAAGGGTCAGAGCGTAGATGACGAAGCGCGCGAAAATTTACAGAAGGAAATGAAAGCCGCTACCGATATTTTCATTCACGGAATTAAAAAAAGATAATAACAAGAATTTTTATTAAAAAGGAAAAATTTTTATGGCTGATAATGATAATATAAAAGGACATGACAGTGCCAACCCGAATAACTCTGCCGGCATAGTTGATGAGAATATCGATGATGTGCCTATGTTCAAGAAAAAAGAATCCTTATTCCGTTTTTTATAATCTTAATTGCGGCGGCGGCTGGAATCTATTGGTACATCGGACAACTGGCTTATGTAACAACCGATGATGCTTTTATCGACGGTAATAAATTATCCGTAAGTTCAAAGATACTCGGAAGAATAACGGAATTGAATGTTGACGAAGCCGATTCGGTACGGAAGGGTGAATTGCTTGTGCGGCTTGATTCGACGGATCTTATAGCACAGAAACAGCAGGCGGAAGCTATGCTGGATCTGGATAAAGAAAGCATATCTCTTGCGCAGGTAAATCTTGATAAAGCACAGGACGATTTCAACAGAGCCGAAAACCAGTTTAAAGATAACATTATTCCGAAAGAACAATTCGATCATAAGCAGAAAGCGCTTGAGGCGGCTAAAGCACAGCTGAATATTTCAAAGACAAAAGTAGGAACCGCAATGGCTCAGCTGAATGTAATTAAGACGGAATTAATGAATACCAAAATATATTCGCCGATGGACGGAGTAGTTGCTAAAAGATGGGTTCTAAAGGGAGATGTTGTTTCACCCGGTCAGCCGATATTTACTATTTACGATAACAAAAATATCTGGATAACCGCGGACTTGGAAGAGACGAAATTATCTTCGCTGCATGTCGGTGACAAAGCAGAAATATCCGTCGATGCGTATCCCGATAATTATTTCGACGGAAAAATTTATCAAATAGGAACAAATACGGCTTCTCAATTCTCCTTGATTCCTCCTTCCAATGCATCGGGAAATTTTACTAAGGTAACACAGCGAGTTCCCATAAAAATTTCTATTCGGCCAGTAACAGAAGCAGGTTAGCCCGATCCGGATAACCGCATAAAGCTTTTACCCGGAATGTCGGTGGAAATAAAAGTCAAGGTGAATTAAAGAATGGCAAAGGATCTAAAAAACGGAAACCCCGTAAATTTATCCAACCTGCATTCACATCCTTCTTACAAATGGTGGGTGCTTGCAAATGTAATGGTCGGAACTTTTATGGCGGTACTCGACGCTACGATTGTTAATGTCGGCTTATCTAAGATGATGGCCGCCTTCGGTACTAGTGTGGATAAAATCGAATGGGTGTTAACGGCTTACCTTTTGGTGTTCGCAGTTGTGCTTCCTTCATCAGGATGGATAGCGGATCATTTCGGATATAAAAGATCTTATTTTATGGGCCTGCTTCTTTTTACTATTGGTTCTTTGTTATGCAGTTTATCTCCGAATGAAAATGTACTGATCGCAATGCGAGTACTGCAGGGAGCCGGAGCAGGTTTTATTATGCCGGTAGGAATGGCAATAGTTACAAGAGAATTCCCGCCGGAGCAAAGAGGAATGGCACTCGGATTTTGGGGCGTTGCGTCTGCCGCGTCTATCTCGCTTGGACCTATGGTCGGAGGATATCTTATAGACAGTTTCAGCTGGCATGCAATATTCGACGTAAATGTACCTGTAGGAATAATTGCACTTGCCGCAACTTTGATTATTATCCGTAATTACAAAACCGAACACTCAAGATCGTTCGACTTCATCGGTTTTATAACAATGACTTTGTTTTTAGTATCTCTTTTACTGGCGCTATCCGACGGAAACGCAGCATGGAATACGGACGGCTGGACCTCAAGCTTTATTCTTTTATGTTTCGCAATTTCTTTTATCAGTTTTGTAATTTTTATTACAACGGAATTAACTGTAAAGCATCCGATAATCGATCTGCGCATCCTAAAATACAGAAACTTCGGAATGGCCAATATAATGCTTTTCATATTCGGACTGGCATTTTTCGGCAATTCGTTTTTGTTGCCTTTATACCTGCAAAATTCTCTTAATTATACGGCACTGCAGGCCGGCTTGGTATTTTTCCCGGTAGGTATAATTCAAGCTGTTATGTCGCCCATTGCCGGCTGGATGACCGATAAATTAAATCCGAAAATTCCAATATTCGTCGGAATTATTCTGACCTTTTTCAGCATGTTTTTATACAGAGACTTGTCACTTAATACGGAACACTCTCAAATAATGCTTCCGCTAATTATTAGGGGATTCGGATTAGGGTTCATGTTTATACCGCTGAGCACCATAGCATTGAACGATATTCCTAAATCACAAATGGCGCAGGCTACCGGGTTGTTTAATACTATCAGGCAAGTAGGCGGAAGTTTTGGCGTGGCAATACTCGGCTCGCTCTTAACAAGACGTGTAATTTTTCACACCCAGATTTTCGGGCAGTCGCTCAATCCGAATTCCGATGCTTTTCATCAAATTGTTTACGGACTAAAAGGTTTTGTTCAGCAATCGGTAGGCGGTGCCGGAAGCGAGATAATTACAAGAGCCAAAGCAATGGTTCTGCAGAATATAACAGGACAGGCATTTGTCCAGGGAATAACGGACGATTTTCTTGTTGGATCAATAATTACACTCTTAATAATAGTTCCTCTCGTTTTTCTGCGGTACCATAAAAGGAAGGCCGGAGAAAAAGTTGAACTTATGGACTAACGCGATTTTACTAACGGAGCAAAAAAATATGAAAATCAAATTTTATTTATTGATAATGACGGCGCTGATTGTTTTCGGATTCGAATGTAAAGCACAGGAAACAAACGGAAATTCTATAACCTTGAACGATGCTATCCGGCAGGCATTAACAAATCAGCCGCTTCTTAAAGAAGCCGAGCAGGAGATAAACGCATCCGAAGCAAGAATAAAACAACAGAACAGTTTTTATTATCCTGATGTTGAAGGCAACCTTTCATACGCAAGAATCGGACCTATACCTTCATTTAATTTCGGCGGCGCCAATTTATATCTCGCTCCTTCTAATAATTACGATGCCCATGTTTCGGCAAGAGAATTACTTTACGATTTCGGCAAAAGAGATGCTCTTGTAGAATTAGCCGAGAGTTATAAGCTTTCTTCCGAAGATAAAATTGCTTTGATTAAAAACAATCTTTCTTATCAGACTATAAAAGCTTTTTACACAGTGTTGTTTTTGGAAAAAAGCATCGATGTCAAAAACGAACAGATTACTACCTTTAACCGGCATATTGAATTAACAACGAAAAAAGTCCAGAGCGGCAGCGCAACCGATTTCGATATACTTACAACAAAAGTAAAATTAGCCGGAGCACAGAATCAAAAGATTGATATGGAAAATGCTTTGACCAAAGCTAAAATTTATCTTAAGAGTTTGATGGGATCGCCTGACACAAGTTCAATTAATATCACCGGCGATTTTAAAGCGGATTCCACAATTTTTAACACCGACTCTTTAATTGCACAGGCTTTCCAAAAAAGACCGGAAATGAAACTTGCCCGGGACGCAGAAAAGAGCGCTAATTTAAACAAGCATCTAACTTCTTTGGCGGACAGGCCGACCTTAAATGTAATTGTAAGTTACGGATTTAAAAACGGATTCGAACCGAACCTGGATGTCTTAAGAGGAAACTGGGTTGCAGGTTTAAGTGCAAATATTCCAATTTTTAACGGAAATTTAAAAGATGCTAAAATCGAAGAAGCAGATGCAAATATACTGGCAGTATCCGCTAAAATATCAAACCTGGAAAGAAATATTAAAGCCGGTGTTGAGCAGGCAATTGCCGATTATAATTCCAATAAAGACAAATTTAAAACCATACTGCTTCAGGTTGAACAGGCCAAACAGGCCGTATCCCGTGCGGAAATACGTTACAGAGATGGAGTAATTACAAATCTGGATTTGATTGACGCCGAAACATCCTTATCCGAAGCCGAACTGCAATACGTTCAGGTTCTTTATAAGAACGTGCTGAATTCATACGAGGTTTATCAGGCCGTCGGCAAGCGGCTCTGGTAAGATGATGCGATAATAAAGGTATTTGGAAATAAGGGATATGAAATCTGAAATATATTTGTTAGATATCTAAGTAAGGGGCCTTTAACTTTATTTCCATATACTCTTATCGCGCGGTCGTTAATATATTAGATTGAAAATAAATCCTACGATAATAATTCCCGCTGTAACAATACCGACAAATGCATAAATCAACGGTAATTTAAGAACCTTTTTCAGGATAATCGTTTCGGGCAAAGACAGACCGACTACACTCATCATAAAAGCCAGAACTGTTCCCAAAGCAGCGCCTTTTTCCAACAAGGCATGAACAATCGGGATAATTCCCGCAGCATTAGAATACATCGGTACTCCGATAATTACTGCAACCGGCACAGACCACCATGCGCTTTTTCCCATCAACGAGGCCATAAAATTCTCGGGGACATAACCGTGAATGCCCGCTCCGACAGCAATACCGATGATTATATAAATCCATATCTTACCGACTATCTCTTTGACCGCTTCAACTCCTGCAGCAATCCTTTCGCTTAATGATAATTTAATTTCTTCGGCTTCAACATGTCCTGCCTTCACCTGAAAAACCCAGTCTTCAACATATTTTTCCATTTTAAATTTTGAAATCGCATATCCCGAAATCATCGCAATTATTAACCCGGTTGACATATAGATTAAAGCAGTTTCCCAGCCGAATAAACCTAACAGAAGAACTAATGCAATTTCATTTATCATGGGTGCGGCAATAAGAAACGAGAATGTTACTCCGAGCGGCACACCCGATTCAACAAATCCGAGAAACAACGGTATTGCCGAGCATGAACAGAAAGGGGTTACTACACCGAGTAAACTTGCAAGTATATTTCCAACGAAAAGCTTTTTACCTCCCAGCATTTTCCTTGTCCGTTCGGGGGAAAAATATGTCCTTACTATTCCGACTGCAAAAACAATTAAAATTAGAAGCAGCATTACCTTGGGAACTTCAAAAATAAAAAAGCTTACTGCATTAGTTAAATGAGAATTTTCCGGCAGATTGATTAAACCGTAAACAATGAGATCCGCAATTTTCTGCAGACTCAAATAAAGAAGAAGCCATAACGGAAGAAGCAGCGCCGGTAATAAATAATATTTGTTTTTAAATACTGTCATTGCAATAATAAATTTATAAATATATAAAAAAGGAATTCACCAGTGATAATACTATGATTTAAAGTCCATGATTTCTCCGTGCAGTTCAAATACGCGTGCTGCTAAGCGCTCTCCTTTATTAAGGACAAACAGAAGGTGCTTTTATGTTCCCCTCTTCAACATTGACAAAGTACTTTTTCTGGAACCGCAATGAAACATTTACCAGACTGATTAATACCGGAACTTCTACAAGGGGTCCGATTACCGCCGCAAATGCTTCGCCGGAGTTTATTCCGAAGACCGCGACTGCAACCGCAATTGCAAGTTCAAAATTATTGCTGGCTGCGGTAAATGAAAGAGTAGCAGTTTTTGAATAATCGGCTCCTACTTTTCTACCGAGATAAAAAGAAACAAAAAACATAATTATAAAATAAAAAACTAAAGGTACGGCTATTCTTACAACATCAAACGGAATTTTTACAATGTATTCTCCTTTTAAGGAGAACATTACTAGAATGGTAAACAGCAATGCGACTAATGTTATAGGGCTGATCTTAGGAATGAATTTTTCATGATACCATTCCTTGCCTTTAGCTTTAATTAATGAGAACCTGGTAATTATTCCGGCAACAAACGGTATGCCCAGATAGATTAATACACTTTCCGCTATTTGACCTATAGTGATATCAACTTTAAAAGATTTTAATCCCAAATAGGAAGGCAGAACTGTCAGAAACACATAAGCATATACCGAAAAAAACAGGATTTGAAAAATTGAATTAAAGGCTACAAGTCCGGCGGCATATTCGGTATCGCCTTTGGCTAGTTCGTTCCAGACAATTACCATGGCTATGCATCTTGCCAGTCCTATCAATATTAAGCCTGCCATATATTCAGGATATCCTTGGAGAAATATTATTGCCAGAAAGAACATTAATACCGGTCCGATGATCCAGTTTTGAACTAGGGATAATGAAAGCACTTTTATATTTTTGAATACATCTCCCAATTCTTCGTATTTAACTTTAGCCAGAGGCGGATACATCATTAAAATCAAACCGATTGCAATCGGGATATTTGTTGTGCCGCTTTGAAAAGAATTCCAGAAATCTACAATACCGGGAAAAAGATAACCGGAAAAAACTCCGGCAAACATTGCAAGGAATATCCACAGAGTCAGATATCTGTCGAGGAAAGATAATTTTTTTGAGAACTTGTACATTCTATTCTTCTCCGATCAATTTCAATTCATCTTCCGATTCGGCCAACCATGCTTTAATTTTTTCCTTAATACTGTCCCGGATTATCCTTGTGCCTGTTATTTTGTCATCATTGTTACCTTTGATAACAGACGGATCGGGAAAGCTCCAGTGAAGTCTTGTACATATTCCGGGGAATACCGGACAACGTTCGGCGGCAGACTCATCGCAAACCGTAATTACATAACCGTACATCTTCCCGAGTTTGAATAAGTCAAAGACACTCTTCGTTTCATTTTTGGAAATATCAATTCCGTCTTCCTTCATAGCTTCCACGACAAAAGGATTTAGAGAGCCCGGCTCCAGTCCGGCACTCTCTACTTCAAATATATCTCCCCCGAAATATTTAAGATAAGCCTCTGCCATTTGGCTTCTCGCACTATTGTGAACGCAAACGAAAAGTACTCTTTGTTTACTCATTTTCTGTTTCAATTATTATTAATACTGTTAACTTCATTAACCAGCCAATGGGTCAGCGTAACTTTTGTCGGTAGCTTGCCGCTATGAATAACCTTTCCGTTAACAACAAGTCCGGGCGTGCTTAAAATTCCGTAACTCATTATGTCCTTGTAATCCGTAACTTTTTCTACTTCCGCTTCGATATTATTTTCGGTAATAACTTCTCTGCAAAGCTTTTCAAGATTAATACAGTTCGCGCATCCTGATCCCAGCACTTTTATATTCAGCATTTTATTTTCCTTCTTTCCGGTGAATATTTTGTATTCCCCTTTTCAATAAATTAAATACCGATGGTAAAATATCGGTTTTTATTAGCTTGTTGTTGCAGCACAAAGTTTCACAAAGAAGTTAAAACTCTGCGCATTAATTTATAAAATTTAATTATTGTTAATTTGATTCAATTTTTTATAAAAATTATAAAACTCTTTTTTAATTTCATCCCTTATTTTTCTAAAAACAGAAAGAATCTCCTCCTCCGTACCATCAGCTTCCGCCGGATCTTCAAATCCGATATGCAGCTTTTTACTGACTTTTCCTATGAACACCGGGCAGGTTTCTTTTGCATTATCGCAAACCGTAATAACGTAATCGAAAGAATTATTCAAATACAGCTCAACATTTTTAGGATAGTTTTTACCTAAATCGATTCCAATTTCATTCATTACCTTTATGGCATTGGGATTAACATCCTCTGACGGTTTAGTACCTGCGGAAAAAACTTGCAATTCCGGATTAAAAGATTTAAGAAATCCTTCCGCCATCTGACTGCGGCAGGAGTTTCCGGTACAAAGGATGAGTATTTTCATAATTTGTCTTCTATATTTTGCCAAATGTCGAAATGACAGAGAAAAAATATATTATCTTCCGCAGACTTCAATCCTATCCACTTTCTGGATCTTTTGTTTATCCGCTATGATCTGTGTATCGTCGGATATCCAGAAATCGAGAGAAGAGAGAACGGATGATATTCTCTGATCAGAGGGTCTCGGATTTATCATATAGTTTACCCATTTACCTTCCTTTTCTTCAATAATGAATCCGGTATCGCGCAGAATACTGAGATGTTTCGACACCGTTGAAGTAGCCAAATTAAGAATTTCGGTTATTTCACAGACGCAGAGCGACTTTGCCTGAAGCATTTTCAATATCCTCAGTCTGTTGGAATCGGATAATGCTTTAAATAATCTGGTATTTTCTTTTATTGTCGCCGGCATAAAATTCATTTCGTTAATAATCGAAATATAATAAAGGAGGAAATTAAATTCAAATTATTCTTTATATCCTACTACGGTAATACTGAAAATGCCCTTCAGATTTTTCTTATATTCATCCAATCCTTCGGCGGTTAAATTTCTTTTTAATAAATCCTCGGGTAATTCGATCTTTTTATTTTTCTTTACGTCGCTATTTTTAAAACCGGATTGTTCAACTATGCCCAAATACTCATCTACATTCAATGCTCCCGAAACGCAACCGGCATAAAGTTCGGCGGATCTTTTTAATTCCTCCGTCATTTCACCTTTAATCACCACGTCTGAAATACAGAAATGTCCGCCCGGTTTTAGAATTCTAAATATTTCGGAAAAAGCTCTTTTTTTATCCGGCACCAGATTTAACACGCAGTTGCTGATCACAACATCCGCAAAATTATTTTTAAGAGGAATATTTTCAATATCCCCGAATTTAAATTCTATATTCTCATACCCTGATTTTTCTTTATTTTTATCGGCCTTCTTCAACATTTCTTCTGTAAAGTCGATACCCACTACTTTTCCTTCGTCGCCTATAATTGCACGGACTACAAAGGCATCGTTGCCCGCTCCCGATCCGAGATCAACAACTGTATCACCTTTTTTAATGCCGGCATATTCTGTCGGAAGGCCGCAGCCTAATCCTAGATCGGCTTCAGCAACGTATCCTTTCAAGTGGGAGTAATCATCCTGGAAAACCGTATAATCTTCCGAGGTGCTTGAACAACCGCAGGCAGGCCCGCAGCATTCGGAGTTTCCGCTGTCCTTTGCGATCTCGGAATATTTATTTTTCACAACCGATTTAATTTCTTCCGGAGTATTCATTATAAGTTCCTTCCTATTTTTTTAACAATTGCAAATCGCAGAAAAAAGTTTGTCCATTTCTTTTTTAGCTTTTAACAGTGTTTTATTATTTATACAATAACATACTTTCGGGCCGTCAATTTCCCCGTCTATTAAACCCGCAAGCTTCAATTCTTTGAGATGCTGCGATACTGTTGACTGGGAAAGAGGGAGCTGCTCAACAATATTCCCTACCATGCAGGAATTCATAGAAGTCAGTATTTTTAAGATACGTATTCTAGCAGGGTGTGATAAAGCCTTCGTAATACCGGCCAGCCATATGTCTTCTTTTTCGAATTCTTCTTTCTTTGAGAATGCCAATTTGCGTTTCCTTATATCGTTAATCGTAAATATACGATATATCATTTTTGATGTCAACTCATTTTTAAATTACTGTGGTTATCGGCATCACAAAATGCGAAGATATTTTGAAAATTATCTTCCCGAATAAAATTTTTATTGACAATCATTATTTCCGGTGTTATCTTTGTAAGTAAGTGATTACTATTTTAACAGGATTAAGATGACCAGAGCTTCGACAGATATCAGGCAAGAACAAATAAAAAAAGCAGTATTGGAAATAATTTCGGACGAAGGTCTGCATAACTTTTCCACAAGAAACCTTGCAAAAAAAATCGGCCTTTCGGAAGGGGCAATATTCCGTCATTTCCCTACCAAACGCGATATAATAAAAGGAATAATGAATGATGTGGATAAAGGCCTGATAGGCTCGCTCAGGAGTATTGTTATGAGCCCGGAAAAGGCGGACATTAAATTATTCAATTACTTGTGCCAGAACGTTAAGTACCTGAAAGACAATCGCGGTGTTACGATTCTTTTATTCTCGGAAGCTACACATCTCGGCGACAAAGACTTAAAGGAAAAACTTAATCAAATCTTAGCCCAGCAAAAACAGTTTATTATTAAAATGATAAAAGACGGAATTTCAGACGGTAGTTGGGATAAATCGATCAATGCCGATGACCTTGCCGTTATTTATATGGGAATCCCGATCACATTCAATATTGAGCTGGTGCTTAATAAAAGTTCTCTTAACGTTGATAATTTCTGTAAGAGAATGTTCACCTTAATTTTAAAGATTCTGAAAAAATAAAAATTTTTTGTTCACATTGGTAAGTAAATGATTACTTATTATAAAAATTTGCGTTAAAATATTAAATAGAGGTTTCTATGTTGTACTTAATCATATCAATTATCATTCTCGGGGCTTCTTTTTTGTTCTCAATGCTGGGCTTGGGCGGAGCTTTAATTTACGTGCCTGTTTTAAAATGGGCCGGATTTCCCGTTAAAGAAGTCGCTATCCCGCTGGCTCTTCTGTTGAACGGATTTACTACACTGATAGCATTGATAGCATATTTCAAAAACAAACTGGTCGATGTAAAAGGCGGATTAGCTATGACGGTTTCCGCTTTTGTGTTTGCTCCCGTAGGTGCGCTTGTTTCGGATAAACTGCCGGTCAACATTTTATTAATATTTTTTTCGGTTGCAGTTTTATTTGCGGCAGGCAGGATGTTATTTATGTCGAGACGTCCTGAACCGAAAGAGATTCTGTCATTCAAAAAGCGCGCAATTATCGGCGCTTTGATAGGCGGCTTTGCCGGATTTATCGCAGGAATGCTTGGAATAGGCGGCGGCTTTATTATGGCTCCCCTTCTAATGTGGATGGGATATGAAACTAAAAAAGCGGCCGCTACTTCTGCATTTGCGGTTACATTCTCCTCATTTTCGGGATTTCTCGGACATGTTGCACAAGGACATTTTAACTGGACCCTAACAATAATATTGACTGCAGCTGTTATTATCGGGGCATTTTTAGGTAGTAATTTTATGGCAACTAAAGCAAAATCGAATAGAGTCAAGCAAATATTTGCGATAGTTCTGTTCGTTATCGCCGCAAAAATAATTATTGGAGTTATATAGTTTATGTCAAAGTTTATCGTTTCGTTATTTGCAATTTTATCTATAATTGCCGCGGACAATATTCCCGCTTATACACAACAAAAAATTAATTGGAACGGATATTTGCAGTACCGTTTTACGGACAATTATATCAATCAATCCGACTTCTCAATAAGAAGAGCAAAAGTATGGTTAACAGGTGATTTACCTTTTAATTCAAAGGATTGGAAATTTAAGTTGCAATCAATTTTTTTTAATAAAGAAGAATATATATTAAGACTTCAAGATGCTTATGTCGAATACAATTCAGGAGATCTAGATTTTACCGCAGGTCAGTTTGTTCCCGACTTTAGCCTTCAAAGAAAACAGCCTGATTATCTTATTCCCTTAACAGAAAGAGCTAACGTGATCAATGCTCTAGTACCAGCGGCAGAAACAATGGGACGAGATATCGGTATCGAATTAAAATACAAAAATAAAACCGGCGGAATAAATCTCGGTTTTTTCAACGGAAACGGCGCGAGTAGTTTATCGAACAAGAAAAATTTTCTATACGTTAACCGAGGATACTTAAGTTTTAAAAATAATACAACCTTATATCAACTTGGATATTCACTCTCATATAGGAATGCTAATCAATTAAAATTTACAAACAGTTTAGGCGACTCAGCCTCTTATTCGGGAAAAGATTTCAGATACGGACTGGATGCCAGATTCAAAATATCAAATTTTGAATTTCAAACGGAATATCTTGAAGTCCGTCTGGAAAATCAAAAAGCCTGGGGATATTATTTTTTGTCGGACTATAGATTTTCATCGGATAACTTAATAACAATTTCATTTGAACAGTTCCGTAATTTATCTCCTTCGTTCAATGGTAATCCGGAATATAAAATTGGTTATACACATTTCATAAAATCAGATAATATAAAATTATCACTCGATAATAATTTTCAATCATTAAAAGATAAAATAAATTCATTAACAACAATTCAAATTCAATATTTTTTTAATCAATAACAGGAGAAATAAAAATGGTAAATCCGCAAGAATGGTTAGAATTCGGTCAAAAATTTCACGGACATAAATGTCCGGCGATGCCTCTCGGCTTAAGAGTAGGCGCAGCGGCAATGAATGCATTAGGAATCGAAAGAGCAAAAGACGGTCAAATAGTAGCTATTGTAGATCTGGGTGAAGATCACTGTGCAACATGTTATGCAGACGGGCTTCAGGTCATAATGGGCACCACATTCGGAAAGGGCAATATTAAAAAATCTCATAAGGGAAAATGGGCTGTGACAGTTGTGGATAAAAAATCTAATAAAGCAGTGAGAGTTACTCCAAAGGCGGAGGCAATGCTTGCAAATAAACAAACTTCGTTCTTCAAAGACTACAGAGAAAAAGGAATACCGGCAAGCAAGGTCCCGATTGAAGTTGTAGCTCCATTAATAGAAAAAGTAATGGGTGCCCCTGCGGAAATGCTGCTGAACATTTCGGAAGTTTTTGATTATAATCTGCATGAAGGACCACATAGTTTTAACAGCTTTGTATGCGAAGAATGCGGAGAGATGACTGTAATGGAATACGGAAGAATTAAAGGCGACAAGAAGGTCTGTCAGGATTGTGCTATAAAATAATAAATATTCATCTATTTGAGCCCGGAAGCTATGCCGGGCTTATTATTAAAATCCCAATAATCCTATAACCGAACCTACAAGAAAACCGTACACCAGATGACCGGCCCAATGAGCAACGGCAACGTTAAATCCGGCCTCTCTGAATTCCGGAAGAGGATGGTGTTCTGCTACAGCGGATACAAGTATAAATCCTACTACGGCACCGTGAATAAATCCTATAAGCAGGCCAGCTAAAGCATTTCCAAGATATCCGTGTATATTAAAATATACAATAGCCAGTGTATAAAAAAATGCAAAGATGATTCCCGATAAGGTTTGTATTACTATACCGAAGCCGTAAGCCGATTCAATTGTTTTTGTAAAAATGCTTCCTATTGCGCGAGACATGTCAGCGTTTGCCACGCCCGACTTAGTTATTCGTTGTAAAAATATTTCCATACCCGCAGTTCCGATAATTCCAGACCACACGGCAAGCCATACTATACGGCTGAATACCAGGTTGTTCATATTAAACTCCGGACTAAATAATTAATTATAATATTTATGTCTCAGCAAAAGAATTAAAACGATATTACCGCATGAATAGTAAGAGTATTGAAAATTTCCGCAATTGAGGTTTTCACAAATATTTAATCCGTTAAGAATATAAAACATTTTTGTAAATAATACACATAATTATTTTCATAATAGGCGGGAAGCAATTATGGAAAGCACGGATCTGATGTTTTTTATTTAGCCGGTGCAAAAAAAAACGGAACCGATTCCGGGTTCCGTTTTAATACTAAAATAATTTACTTCTTAATTATTTCTTCTTGATTTCTAGAGTAGTTACTTCACTGGCAATTTTCCAGTTGGTACCTTCTTTTACCAGAGTAATAAAGCCGGATTCGGATAACCTTGCATCGCTAATTTCTACTTTTGCTATTGCTGTGTTACCCTCAATATCCACCGAATTTACCGTAACATTTCTAACCCATCCGCCTTTTTGACCATTCTTAACCAAATTTACAAAGTTATTTGTACTATAGTTATCCACTTTGTTTGTAATGGTATTTAAAGTAACAATTGCTCCGTTTTCTACCATCGATTTTTCCAAAGCATCCGCGTTCTGTGAGTCTACACTTTTTACAAAAGAATCTATAGTTTGCTCAATATCTCCTTTATCTTGATCATAGGTTTTTTCCGCTGCATTTACGGTAACAGCTACGAATAAAAGAGCAAGCAAGGTTAACATAATATTTAATTGTCTCATAATTACACCCTTAATTTTTTTATCATTTAGTACAAATTGTTGTTATTTGTATTTACCAATGGCTCAAAAATAATTTTTTCAAAATTGTTTATGATGCTAAATATTAATAACGGTAATATTATTACATAAACGGTAATTTACATATTCGAAGCGTAATAATGTGAAATTGAGCCATTTTGGCACAAAAATTAACGAGATTAAATTGCTTTTGAAATGTGTTTTTTTGAATGTATATTAACTAAAGATAAAACTGACACCTTAAACCATTCTGAACAATTTCAGCGGCTTAAGATGTATGGGAATAAATGATAAGCAATTATTTTAACACCATACACGGAGAGGTAAGCCATGAAAACTTTTATTTTACTCACACAATTATCTCCGGAAATTTCCAAGCAGTTGAAAGAACGGGCAAAACTTGGACGGGACTGGCTGGAACAGGTTAAGAAAAAATGCCCTGACGTAAAATTCATTTCTCATTTCGCGCTCCTCGGACCTTATGATTTTTTAGATATCTATGAAGCACCCGACGAGGAAACAGCTGCTAAGGTATCTATGATCAGTATGGCAAACGGAGCCTTTAAAGCCGAAAGCCTGGTTGCTATTCCTTATAAACGATTTCTTGAACTTATTAAAGAAGTAGAAGAGAAAGTAAATATTCTTATTTAATCTACCAGCAAATTTATTTTTTAAAACGCTAAAACTTTTTGTATTTTAAAAGGAGGTCAACATGCCGGTAAGAAAATTAAAAGAATTTCTGGATAGTAATAGGGTGAAATATGTTACTATCAGCCACTCTTCAGCATATACTGCTCAGGAAATAGCCGCATCGGCTCATATTCCCGGTAAAGAATTAGCAAAAGCAGTATTAATTAAAATTGACGGTAAAATGGTGATGGCTGTTTTGCCGGCTTCAGATAAAGTGGATTTTGATCTATTAAAACATGCTTTAAAAAGCGAGAATGTACGTCTGGCTTACGAAAACGAATTTGCGGATAAATTTCCCGATTGCGAAGTAGGTGCAATGCCTCCTTTCGGCAACTTATACGGCTTGGATGTTTACGTAGCTAAAAGTATTACCGAGAACGAAGAAATTGCTTTTAACGCATGTACGCATTCTCAATTAATAAAACTTACTTTTAAAGATTATGAGAAACTGGTCAAACCGAGAATCCTGGAATTCTCTTATCAATCAATGCTGTAAAATTTCGCAAAACATTCGGATAAGGCGGCTGTTTGAATATCGATGATAGCAGCCGCCGATCTTAAAAATTTTACATTTTCACTAATAAAATACTTCCTTATATCATGTTAAAATGATTTATCCTGCCTTTTTTTTACCGTTCATCATTTAAAATTTACAAATACAAATGTTTTTAATAATTTTCGAAGCTTTTATTACTAATTACTGTTAATTCAATAAAACAGGTGTTTAATGAATATTTTAAATAAAAAATTTATTGGTACTTTGGCTGTAATAATTTCAGCCTTATTTCTTATTCCGGGCAGTACTTATGGCAAAACACATAATGATGAAATAAACCGGAATGATATGGATACTACGGTAAGCCCCGCAACCGACTTCTTTGAATATGCTAACGGAAATTGGATGAAAAATACTCCAATACCTGCAGCTTATTCAGGCTGGGGATCGTTTTTTGTCCTTCGCGATCAGAACCTTGATAAGCTGAAGACTATCTTAGCAGAGGTTGAAAAAAATAAAAATGCGGAAAAAGGAAGCAGCGAACAGCTTGTCGGAGATTTTTATTATACCGGTATAGATTCCGCAAAGATTGAGGAGGACGGCTACAAACCTATTCAAAAAGATCTTGATGCAGTAAATGCAATTACTTCTCTTAAAGATTTTTACAAAGAATTAGTCGACGTACAGCTCGGTTATTCCAATCCCCTCTTTTATTTCGGCTCCGGAGCAGATGCTAAAAACAGTGAAATGAATATAGGACAATTGTACCAAAGCGGATTAGGTTTGCCCGACCGAGATTATTATTTAAAGGATGACAGCAGCACGGCTTCAATCCGTGAAAGATACAAATCTCTCATAAAAAATTCGTTCGAACTGGTAGGAGTAAGCTCCGAACAGGCTTCAAAGAATGCCGAAAATATCTTATCGCTTGAAACACAGCTTGCTAAAGCTTCAATGTCTAGAACCGAGGAACGGGATCCGAAAAAAATCTATCATAAAATGACCGTTAAAGAATTAACAGGTCTGGCTCCTGATTTTGAATGGAATAATTATTTTGAAATATTAGGCGTTACAAACCCCGGCGATATAAATGTTGCCCAGCCTGAATTCGTAAAAGAAATTAACAATGTTATAAAGTCTACGCCGTTATCTACTTTAAAAGAATATCTTCAGTGGAATATCATACATTCCGCAAGCCCATATTTAAGCAACTCGTTTGTAGAAGCTAATTTTAATTTCTACGGAAAATTGCTTAACGGAACAAAACAAATGCAGGTAAGATGGAAAAGAGTTTTGGGCACCGTTAACGGAACAATAGGAATGGAGCTGGGAAAACTTTTTGTTAAAAAATATTTTCCTCCCTATGCTAAAAAACGTGCGCTGGAAATGGTTCACAACCTTATGGCATCGCTTAAAACAAGGATCGAAAACCTTGAATGGATGAGCCCGGAGACAAAAAAAGAAGCAGTAGATAAATTGGCTGCTTTCACCGTTAAGATCGGTTACCCGGATAAATGGAAAAGTTATAAGGGTCTTGATATAAATAAGGATTCCTATTTCGGCAATGTATTAAGATCTTCAATCTTCAACACAAAAAAAGACCTTGCCAAGATCGGGAAACCTGTTGATAAAACCGAATGGGGAATGACTCCTCAAACAGTTAATGCTTATTATAATCCGCAGAATAACGAAATTGTTTTCCCGGCCGGCATACTGCAGCCCCCGTTCTTTGATCCTAATGCCGATGATGCAATTAACTACGGCGGTATCGGGGCGGTAATCGGGCATGAGATGACTCACGGTTTTGACGATGAAGGAAGACAGTACGATGCTAAAGGTAACATGAAAGACTGGTGGACAAAACAGGACGAAGATAAATTCAATACGAGAGCTCAGAGAATTATCGATCAGTTCGACAGCTATGTTGCGGTAGATACTCTGCACGTAAACGGTAGATTAACCGAAGGAGAAAACATAGCCGATTTGGGCGGAATAAATGTGGCTTTCGATGCATTTATGAAAACAAAAGAATACAAAGAAAATAAACCGATTGCAGGTTTTACTCCTGAACAGAGATTTTTCTTATCGTTCGCAAATATTTGGAAAATAAAAAACAGACCCGAAAGATTAAGACTCAGATTAAAAATTGATCCTCATTCACCGGAGCATTACAGGGTAGACGGTCCGTTGAGTAATACGCCAGCATTCTGGAAAGCATTCAAAGTAAAACCGGGTGATCCGATGAGAAGGTCAGGCGATAAATTAGTAAATATTTGGTAAAATGATTTTAAGGTATATGGTATAGAGGTAAAAATAAAATGTGAAATACCTTTATACCATATCCTTAATTATTTAATTGTTAAATGGTTCTTTTGCTTAAATTAATAGAATCTTTTATTTCTGAAAACATTTTAACAATAAGACAATTAATCAATTAGACTTCGATAAACAAATCATCAGCCCTACATATTTAGTCAATTCTTAATAACATCTTTAACTGCTTCACAATAAAAATCTTATAGTGATTTCGGCGACTTCAGCGAGTATTATTTTTTTGTAATGTTACAACGCAAAAATTTTATGCTGAACTGTAAGTTTGGCAGCAATAAATTAATTTATTTCTTACGATAATTTCGGAGGTGAAAAAATGTCCTTAAAAGGATTGAAAATAGAAGTTGTTACTATTTTGATGGGGATAATGGTGTTAGCATTGAGTAATGTATCTTATTCTATTCCTAGTTTTGCCAGACAGACAAACCTTCCGTGCAGTTCGTGCCATTATGTATACCCGGAATTGACGCCTTTCGGCAGGTTATTCAAATTAAACGGGTACACCATGACGGGTATTGCTACCATACAATCCACTTATAAGGAAGATAATACAAATTTAAAGATTCTTAACATGCTTCCTCTTTCGGCAATGATACAAGGTTCATATAATAGAGTTGCCAAAGATGTACCCGGAGTTCAAAATGATGCGATGGAGTTCCCTCAACAGTTCAGTATTTTTGTTGCCGGTGAGATTTCCCCGAATTTCGGTTCTTTTATTCAAATTACTTACGATGACCAAAGCGGAAGTTTCGCTTTGGATAACACCGATTTAAGATTTGCCGATCATACAACACTTGCAGATAACGATTTGCTTTATGGACTGACATTAAACAACGGTCCTACGGTTCAGGATGTATGGAATTCTACATCCGCATGGGGATTCCCTTTTGCTTCTTCTGCTGTAGCTCCTACTCCTGCTGCAGGCACTTTAATTGACGGAGCATTAGCGGGTAATGTTACGGGACTCGGCGCATACGCATTATATGACAATCTTATATATGGTGAGATCAGTTTTTATCGCTCCACGCCGCAGGGAGGTCCGTTTCCGGCGGATGCTTCCTCCATAAATACAATTCACAGCTTTTCTCCTTATTGGCGATTAGCACTGCAGAAGCAGTGGGAAACTCAATATCTGGAAATAGGAACATACGGGTTGGCATCCCAGATTTATCCGACAGGAATTACCGGAACTAGAGATAAATATACAGACATCGGTTTTGATGCACAATATGAAGCAACTATAGGTACCGGAACATTAATTGCCCACTCAACCTATATTGCTGAAAAACAAAATCTTGATGCAACATACGAGGCCGGCGGAACAACAAATCCATCAAATAATCTGAATACTTTTAAAATAGACTGCGGATATGATCTTCCGGCAGGCTATGCATTTACATTAGGATTTTTTAATACAGCCGGAGACGTTAATCCAGCTATGTATTCTCCGTCGGCAATTGACGGAAGCAGAACAGGCAAACCGGATAGCAACGGCTTAATTGCTCAAATAAGCTATTTGCCATGGCTTAATACTCAGTTTACTCTACAATATGTAGCATACAATAAATTCAACGGGGCCTCTTCAAATTACGACGGCAGCGGAAGGAACGCTTCGGATAACAATACCCTGTACGTAGTAGGCTGGGTTGTATTTTAATTATAAATTCAAACAAACTGAACGGAGAAAATATGAAAATAATAATCGGAAGTTTTGCAATGCTTGCATTTCTATTCTTTACATTGAATGCAACCGATGCAAAAGTTAATTACGGAAATAACAGCGTCAAAATTGATTCTACGGCGGCAAAGGATACGGGTAAAATGAAAGAAAATATCGGCATCGGGCCGATTAAAGAACTTAAACTGGGTGCGATTGACGAAAAACTTGTGAAAGAAGGTAAAAACATCTTCAACAGCAAATGTATGGCCTGCCACAGACTTGATACTAAGTTAGTCGGCCCCCCTTTAAGAAATATTACCAAGCAGCAATCGCCGGTATATATAATGAACTATCTGCTCAACACTACTGAAATGCAGAAGAAAGAACCCCAATTGAAGAAATTAATAAAGGAATATAACGGTGTAGTAATGCCCGATCAGGGATTGAATAAAAAACAGGCAAGATCTGCTTTGGAGTATTTAAGATCTGTTGCAAAGAAATAATTTTTCCGACAATGAAAAAGCGGTTTGTATGAACCGCTTTTTTATTATAACCGGTTGAGAGATCTCACATTGCTTTTAATGCAACTTAAATATTCTTGCCTCCCTTTGCGTAAATAAGTATAATTAGGCTTAAAAAATTCCGCAAAGATTTTATTTTTTACTTTTTATTTGTCCTAATATCGAAATAAACCGTTCGTTATAAACCATTTAATAAAAATTTATTTGCCTGTTAATAGGAGAAAATAATGAAATTAAAATTGTTCATTGCTCTATTAATTTCTATAGCTTTTTTGAATATCTCTTGTGCCGATCATAAATTTGAACATGATACGCAACCGGCACCTGATACATCTGAGCAGCCGGTGGCCGAAAAACAACCGGCAAAACCTGATATGCAAACGACTCAAGAGTCCGAACCTTCCGCTGAAAAATCAAAATATCAGTTTCCTGATGATAACGGTATTGGTCCCGTCAAGGAAGTATCTGTCGGTACGATAGACCCGAAGCTTGTAGCCCTAGGTAAAAAAATATTTAATTCTAAATGTGTTGCCTGCCATCAGCTGGACAGCAGGTTGGTCGGTCCGCCTCTTAGAAACATAACGAAGAAAAATACTCCCGTATTTATAATGAATTATCTTTTAAATACGTCCGAAATGCAGAAAAAAGATCCGATACTGATTAAACTGGTGGATGAATATAAAGTTGTTATGCCCGATCAACAACTCAGCAAACAGGACGCACGGTCAGTACTGGAATACTTCCGTTCGGTTGAAAAATAAATTACCTTTTCTGTTCTTGTTGATCTATTTATTTGGATGATGGTGCCGGGATAAAATGTTTAATTTTTCTCTATCTTAAATTTTCGCATAAATAATAAAGTGAGGTACTATGATTAGTGATAAATCGGCGTTTAAGTTTCTTCCGTTAATGGGCGTTTTTTTAATAATAAACTTTTCTTACGGAATGTCAGTAACTAATTCTTCTCTCTCTGTGAGAACAGAGAAAACCGTACTTTCTTCAAGAAATAATGTTACGGAACAGAAAGCCGGAAAAAGCGACTCAGGGAAAACAGCAGGAGAATTTTATAAAAACGTAAAAGTATTAAAAAATATACCTGCCGATAGGCTTCTTCCTACGATGCACTTCATAGAAGCGGGTGTAGGAATGAATTGCGGAAGCTGCCACGTTAGAGACCGCGAAAAAGGCTGGCAGTTCGACAAAGATGACAAACCCGAAAAAAGAAAAGCCCGTAAAATGATTGAAATGATGGAGGCAATTAATAAAAACTCTTTCAAAGGACATCAAGAAGTAACGTGTTTTACATGTCACCGGGGACAACCTGATCCGCAGAAAATTCCCGCAGTACAGACATTGGCTTCTATGCAGGAATCTAAAGAAAAAGAAAAATCGGATGACGAAGTTATAAACGTGCCGAACAGATTAAATACTGCCGGTGAAATAATAAATAAATATGTTGCCCTAATCGGCGGTAAAGATAGTTATAAGAAAATTACTTCGCTTAAATACGAAGGTACTGTTGATAATAACGGAAGAGAAGCATCGGTTATAATTTTAAAGAAGGCACCTAATTTTTATTCTTATTCGGTAAAAACCAACATGGGTGAAATGACTAGAGGGTATAACGGTGAAACGGCATGGGAAAATGCAAGATGGGGTGCCAGAGAATTGAAAGGCGATGACCTAGAAGAGATGAAACTTGAAGCCGAGTTTTACGCTCCGGTTGAAATGGAAAAAATATATTCCGGTTTAAAACTAAATGATGTATCTGTTGTAAACGGAGATACCGTATATGTAGTTGACGGCAGAGCTTCGGAACACCGAAATATCAGATTATATTTCAGTACCAAGACCGGTCTTTTGATAAGACAGGTAATTTTAAATATGACACCGCTCGGAAATTTACCTGTCGAAACCGATTTTAAGGATTACAGAAAAGTAGACGGGATATTAATGCCGTTTGAAATTCACAGAGCAAATTATGAAAACGTTGAGAATATAAAATTCGACAATATTTCATCTAATCCTTCGGTTGAAAATTCTATTTTCGACATGCCAAAGAAATAGAAAAATACCGGCTGTGCAAAATTGATGCTTATAAGTACATTAATTAATACAGCCGGTTTATTATTTTTTCTCCGTAATAATTTGGAAGAAGACGGGTTTATATTTGTCGACAGTGCACCAATGCGGGCTATAATCATTCCTCATATCTGTCTAAAAGAAATTATCTCAACTAAAAAAATATACACAAGAAAAGCAATTTGAATCAGCATTGTTCCATTAATAATGCTCGATTCAACCGCCGTAAGTACATGCAGTGATTTATTCCATAACGTAAATGAGAGCGAAGTATTTATTACCGCGAGCCAGGCTATATATAAAAAATTCGTTGTTCTAATTGCCGGAAATGGTTCCCATATAATTCCGGCAGCCATAAGAAGCAATGATCCGGTGCCCATACTTATTACGGTGACGGTTATTACCGATAGTTTTCCGTCTCTGTTTATATTTCTACCCAGTATTGCCGATCCTGCATTTGATAGAATACCCAAGAACATGATGGCTATTCCCAACAGATAATCATTTAAAAATCCGGGAGGGAAAAATACACAACCACTCCTATTAAAAACAAAGCTATACCCTTCCACTGCGACTTTGACGGGATTTCTTTCAGCAGAAAGATGCCTCCCACAGCAACCAGTACCGGGGTGAAATTCAGCAGCAAACTTACGGCAACGGACGGTAATAATTTAAGCCCTAAGTATTGTGTCCCCTGCCTTAAACTATAAAATAAAATGCCAAGTAAAAATAATTTGACCAAATCGTCTTTCTTTAATGATTTTATTTCCTTCGCATTTGCCCTTATAAATAAGAAAGGCAATAATACTATTGTTGCTATTAAATATCTTAATCCGGCAAAAGTAAGAGGGGGTATATCTTTTAATCCCTTTTTTATTATAACAAAAGAAGTTGACCACAAAAAAGTTACTAGGAGCCCTGGAATTATTGCTCTTATTTTGCGGTTATTCAAGCAGAATTTAATGAAAGTATTGAAAGACAAAATTGATCTGGCGATTAATTTATACAGATATTTTGCGATAAATATAACCCTAAGACCCAAAAAATCATATTAATATTTGGCCGAATAATTTCGGTTGTAATTATTCCGATAGTTAATAACTTCAAAAAAGAAATTTCACTTCCGTGTCTATTTTTTTCAAACTTATTTACTTCAATTAGGACAAACTGCTCACCCGGAAAGTTTCCCATGTATGAAAAGGACGGAATTCTCAATTCCCAATAAATGGAAATAAGAAAAATATTTATTTGATTATTGCTTATTAGTAGACAAATGATGTTGGAACAATTATTGTTGCGACTTCAATGCTGGTTGCTATTTAAACTGAAAAGTTTTGAAGGCATTACGGAAGATATTACTAATTCGCCTTGAGCATTTGTTATTAAGGCTGATCTTTAACTTGTAAGCAATAAGTTATATTGATGCTATTAATTCTGCTTGTTCGCTTGTTTACCAAAGGGGAACAAATGTGGAAAGAACAACTATAATTAGTGCTAAAAGGGAGTTAGAAAAGTTTCTATCAAGCTGCGGAAATTAGTTATACCTTTCTGTTTCGAGCCGTTGTTATTACTGAGTAGATCTCAAATAATACCGGCAGCATATCTTTCATTTATTAGTAATGAAAACATTACTGACATAGAGAAAGAGCTATCTAATCTTGATCGTTTATTTTAATAATTAATAGATATAATTCTTAAATATTTACGGAGGTTCACTAATGTCTGTAAAAGCATTAAATTACAAAATTATTACTGTTTTAATGGGGATTTTTCTACTTACCTTCAGCAGTGTTTCTTTTTCCATACCCAGTTTCGCGCGGCAAACAAATCTGCCTTGCAGTTCATGCCATTATGTTTATCCGGAACTGACTCCGTTCGGCAGATTATTCAAACTCAACGGATACACAATGACCGGGATTGCAACTATTCAATCCACTTATAAAGAAAATAATACCAACCTTAAAATTCTCAATATGCTTCCTATTTCGGCAATGATTCAAGGTTCATACAATAGAACGGCAAAGGCACCAGACGGTACACAGAATGATGTTATGGAATTCCCTCAGCAGTTCAGCTTGTTTGTAGCCGGTGAAATTTCACCTAATTTCGGTTCCTTTATTCAAGTTACATACGACGACCAAAGCGGGAGTTTTGCACTGGATAATACCGATCTGAGGTTCGCGGATCATACTTCGCTAATGGATAACGATCTACTTTACGGATTAACACTAAACAACGGACCTACGGTTCAGGATGTTTGGAACACCACTTCGGCATGGGGTTTCCCGTTTGTTTCATCATCTGTAGCACCGACACCTGCGGCCGGAACTTTAATAGACGGCGCACTGGCCGGTAATGTTACGGGTCTCGGAGCTTATGCTTTATATAATAACCTGGTTTACGGCGAAATTAGTTTTTACAGGTCCACACCCCAGGGCGGACCTTTTCCGGCAGACGCTTCTTCAAGCAATACGATCAAAGGCTTTTCTCCGTATTGGCGGCTGGCATTACAGGAACAATGGGAAACCCAGTATCTGGAAATAGGAACATACGGAATGTCTTCTCAACTCTATCCTGCCGGTATTACCGGTCCGCTTGATAAATATACCGACATCGGAGTCGACGCACAGTATGAAGCTTCAATTGGAACAGGTACTTTAATTGCTCACTCAACTTATATAGCAGAGAAACAAAATCTTGATGCAACATATGATGCCGGCGGCTCTACAAATATATCGAACAATCTAAATACTTTTAAGATCGACTGCGGATACAATTTACCGGCAGGTTATGCTTTTACCCTCGGTTATTTTTCAACCGGAGGAGATGCAAATCCCGCAATGTTTACTCCGGCACCTGTTTCGGGAAGTTTGAACGGAAGTCCCGACAGTAACGGATTGACGGCACAATTAAGCTATCTGCCTTGGCTGAACACACAATTTTCTCTGCAGTATGTCGCATACAATAAATTTAACGGAGCTTCTTCCAACTACGACGGAAACAGAAGGAATGCTTCAGATAATAATACTTTATACGTAGTAGGCTGGGTCGTTTTCTAATTAATAAGCACAGTTTCAATGAATGATCCCGAATAAATTCGGGATCAAAATATTAAAAATAAATTTAAACGGAGAAAATAATGAAATTTACCATAAGTGCTGCGATAGTGTTCATACTTGCCTTTTTCACAATCGGTACAATTAGGGCTGGTCAATTGAATAAAGCTGATAATTCATATTTAAATAAAAGATTAATCACAGATTCGACAAAAACTCAAAAGCAGGAAAACATAGGCATAGGCCCGGTAAAAGAGTTAAAACTAGGCCCTATAAATAATGATCTTGTAAAGGAAGGAAAAAGCATCTTCAACAGTAAATGTTTCGCATGCCATAAAATGGATTCCAAACTGGTCGGTCCCGCTTTAACCCCCATCATTGAAAAAACGTCTCCGGTTTACTTGATGAGTTATCTTTTAAATACTACCGAAATGCAGAAGAAAGAACCGGAATTAAAAAAATTAATAAAAGAGTATAACGGAATTGTAATGCCCGATCAGTATTTAAATAAAAAACAGGCAAGAGCTGTTTTGGAATACATGAGAAGCACAGTAAAAAAGTAAATACTTAAGCAAACTTTGATTTTTAATTCAAGCTATTATCAGGAAATTCATATGGAGTTAGAAAATTTCACGGATAAATCCGGTAAACAGATATCGCGGCGCAGCTTTTTTAAATTGCTCAGCGGAGTTTTAACCGGTTTTATTGCAATCAGCACAGGCGTTCCGATGATTGAATCAATAGTCGGTACAATCGCAAAGAAGAAGAATAAAATATACTCAAAACTGACTTCACTAAGTTCAATACCTAAAGAGCAGCCAGTAAATTTACCTTTCGTAATGACTGAGGAAGATGCCTTTATAAAAAAGATTGAGCCGGAAAATGTTTGGGCAGTAAAAAACGACAGTCAGCAGGTTACCGCTTTTTCTCCGATTTGCCCGCACCTGGGGTGCCGCTATCAATGGCATGAAGATCAAAATTTATTTATTTGCCCATGCCATCACAGCGTTTTCGACAAAGAAGGAAAAGTTGTATCCGGTCCCGCGCCCAGAGCACTAGACACATTACCGATAAAAGAAAAAAACAATTACCTGTATGTACTTTGGGAGAGATTTAAGCCGGGTATATCGTCAAAAGAAATTATATAGGAAACCAGCTATGGCATCAAAAATTTGGAAATGGGTAAACGATAGAATGCCCATCGCGACAATTCTTCAATTAGGCTTGGATGAGGAAATTCCCGGCGGCGCAAGTTTCTTCTTTACACTAGGCAGCGCTACGTTATTTATTTTTATTCTTCAGATTGTCACAGGTGTATGGCAGTTATTTTATTATGTTCCTACTATAGACCATGCGTACGACAGTTTAACCTTTCTCCGGCTCTTAGTACCATACGGCTGGCTGATTCACGGACTCCATTACTGGGGCGCCAGTGCAATGGTGGTATTAGTCGGTTTGCACATGTTGAGAGCATTTATATGGGGAGCATATAAAAAGCCCAGGGAGATGACCTGGCTGATAGGAATAGCATTACTTCTTTTAACAGTAGGAATGAGCTTTACAGGAGCTGCTCTTCCCTGGGATGAAAGAGGCTATTGGGCCGCAGAAGTCGGAACGAGTATTGCCGGTACGGTTCCGTTTATCGGAAGCTGGCTGAAATTTTTATTAGTCGGCGGGAAGATTATGGGACAATTGACTTTATCAAGATTCTTCATCCTGCATGCGGCTATACTTCCGGGCATTGCTATGATAACAATTGCCGCACATCTGATAGCATTCAGAAAATTCGGCAGCGTAGGTCCATGGTCGCACGAAAAAAGAAACATCAAAGGGGATTTCTGGCCCGACCAGGTTGTTAAAGATGTTATTATAGTATTAGTTTTATTTTTAATTTTAGTTGCGCTTTCCGCCTTCGCTCCGCCTCCTTTTACTGGTCCAGCAGATCCGCTGGATACGACATTTACACCTAAACCCGAATGGAATTTTTTGTTTTTATATCAGGCTCTCAAATTTTTCCCCGGTGCATTGGAGGTAATCGGTACAGTGGGAATACCTACAATTGTAATCTTAATTTTTGTTTCTCTTCCGTTTTTCGACCGCAAACCCGAGCGTAATCCTGTAAAACGTCCAGCGATGATGTTAGGCGGATTAGTTTTTGTGGTTTTATTGTTGACTTTGACAATATCGGGATATAAAAGTAAAAGCAATATCGAACAACCGAAGGTTAAACCTGCTTCGAAGATTACGGCTGCACTTTCACATTCTGCCGTAAAAGGTAAAATTCTTTTCGGTACATACGGATGCACTGCATGTCATACCATGAGCGGGAGCGGCGGAAAAATAGGTCCGGATTTAACCAATGAGTCCCGGACAGGTCATTCCAAAGATTGGTTACTTGTTCAGCTAAAGGATTCAAAAAAACATAATCCGAAATCTATCATGCCCTCTTTTTCAATGCTGAATGAAGCTCAGCTAAATCAATTAACGGATTTTCTCTTAAGTGCTCACCCCGCAGGTTCAGCTTCTTCCGGTGAGGCATCGGCAGGTTCAGCACAAATGTCCCCTGCAATTAATAATTCGTCGGCAGGAAATGATACCGGCAGTGCGGGAGCCGAAAACCGGAAACAAAATGATACTCCCGGTCCGGCTGCAGATATGATAGGCAATGTTGCTCACGGAGCTTTATTGTTCCGGCAGGATTGCGAATCATGCCACGGTGAAAACGGTAAAGGCGGCATTTCAAACCCCGGCGCGGACAGCTCTACGGTTCCGCAGCTTAATCCGGTTATTAAAACGTTATATAATAATGATCCGCAGACCTTTGCTAATAATATTGATCCATTTATTCAGCACGGTTCTACACCTGCTGGAGCTAATCCTTCTTTGCGAATGTTTGATTACGGGGATTCTTATACTTTAACGCAGCAGCAAATCGCCAATATTGAAGCTTATATTCTAAGTATAAATGGTGTGAACAGAGCTCAAATAAAAGTAACATCTTTCAGTCCAAGGCAGTACTTTTATATAATTGCTTCGGTACTGATCGGGTTGGCACTGGCTCTTTTTATCTTCAATTTGAAGAGAAAGAAAAATTAAGTATTTATAATAGCACCGCGGTTAATTTGGAAATAACCGCCGGTGCTATTTATTTTAATTCTGCATGTAATTTATTTCAGTAACTTCAATTCTTAACCGTTCAATATTGTTATAGAATTAATAATAATATTAAATAATTCGCTAAAATTTCAATCCTGTTCCGATAAATAATAAGCCGAATCGAGCTATTTTTACGCATGTATATAAGTAAAATAGGAATTTGTCTTGAACCTTTGACTTAGTTCTTAAATGATTTAATATAAATACGCGGTATAAGTTTATCACGGCCGTTCGGTATTTAATTTCTGAGGGCTTTGGGATAAGATTAGTGCATGTGTCATCACATACAAAATTATTTTCTTGCCGCTAATTTAAATTTTAGTTATTATTTTCGGAATCATTTCGCAATAATAAAAACACTTAACTTAAATAAAAAAGGATAATTATGCGGCAGTTAATATTAACTCCGGTTTTTATAATTATCGTCTTGCTATTATCATCTTGTTCCACGGCAGACAAATGTTCTAAAAACGGTAATTATAATATTGAGTATTATTCCGGCGGAGGCTTTACCGGGATGGAAAAAGGAATTGTAATTAAATGCGACGGCAGCGCCGTAACATGGATCAGAAAACCGAGTCAAAACCGGGAATACACAGACAGTATCAAACTATCGGAAGATCAAATAAAAACATTCAACAAAATAATTGAGAACCCCGACCTCTTAAGTTATGAGAATAAATATTCCGGGAACTATACAACACATCTGAATATTTTGAAGAACGACAAAATAAACAAAATATCGTTCAACGGTGCTGAAACTCCATCCGGAATGCCGGAGGCGGTAAAGGATTTAATAGAACAAATAAAAAACATTTATAAATAAAAGCCGGAGTTAACATGAAATCAAAAATATACGGTATATATTTTCTGATTTTCTTTTTTACAATTGCTGTGTCTGCCGCCCAGCCTGGAAAGAAAATTAAAAAGACCGCATTGCCGCCTGCCGCACAAAATACTCTTACGTTAAGCCAGCCCGCAAAATCAATTTCAAATATCGGGAAAAAACTGATAGGCTTTATGAACATGGTCGGAGTAAAACCCGCGGCGGTTTCGACACAGACAATTAGTTCAAATTATTATAAAACAATCCAGGCAAGTCTTAATAAAAAAATTCAATTGCCTGCGGCTTCTTCGGCCGGGATAATTCCGGTTAAAATGATTTGGAACAATAATACTTCAACGCCCCGTTATCTTGAATTCGGAAAATCATCTGCCGTAAAAGGTAAATCAATAAACTCCGCAGTAGACAAAATAACACAGGCGAAAGAATTTTTAAACGCAAATAAATCACTTATAAATATTTCCGATCCGACTAACGAATTTAAAGTTGAAAAATCATTTTCAGATAAACTCGGAATGACGCACATTAAATTTCAGCAGGTTTATAACGGCATTCCGGTGTGGGCCCAAGAATTAATTGTGCACATGAATTCTTCAGGCAGTATTACTTCTTTAAACGGAAATTTCGAGCCTACTCCTGCTTCTTTAACAGATCTTAACGGCAAACTTACTTCAGCAACTGCGATAAATTCAGCAGTTAAAAACTTTGAAAATTCATTCAAACTTTCGGCTCTTCCGCAAAAGCTTGAAAAAATATTGGATTATACCGGACCGACGGCAAAAAAAGTAATATGGTACGATAAACAGCAGATGCCTCATTTAGTTTGGTTTGTGGAAGTAAGATCCGGACTGGCAAATGATTGGTATTATTTTGTAGATGCCCAAAACGGTAATATACTTAACTCGTATAACAACGTATGCTACGACGGTGCTTCTACGGCTTCCGGTGTAGATCTAAACGGCGTAACAAGATCTTTAAATACTTACCAGGTAGGCAGCAATTATTATATGATCGATGCTGCGGAACCGATGTTCAATGCAGCACAATCAACTATCCCTGATAATCCTATGGGTGCAATTGTCGATCTTAATTTAAATAACCAGGATCTTACCAGCAGTTCGCAAATTTATTACGTTACTTCAACGAACAATCAGTGGAGCGACCCTTCATCGATATCCGCACATTATAACGCTTATATAACCTATAATTATTACCGTACAGTCTATAACAGAAATTCCATCGATGACAAAGGCATGACGATTTATTCCATAATTCATGCTACCGAAAACGGCCAGTCGATGGAGAATGCCTTCTGGTCGGGTAAAGTTATGTGCTACGGAGACGGCGGAACTATCTTCAAGCCGCTTGCAGGAGGACTTGATGTAGCTTCGCATGAAATGACTCACGGTGTAACTCAATACACTTCCAACCTTGTCTACCAGGATCAATCCGGTGCATTGAACGAATCAATGTCGGATTGTTTCGCCAGTCTTGTCGACAGTTCCAACTGGCAGATAGGCGAACAAGTTATCAAAGATCTTAACACATTTCCCTCAGGCGCATTAAGGGACATGTCGAACCCTCATAACGGCGGCAACGCAGGTGACCCAAGTTGGCAGCCGGCGGTTATGAGTGAATACGTAACTACAACTCAGGACAACGGCGGTGTTCACGTGAACAGCGGAATTCCGAATCATGCATTTTATTATGTCGCAGCAAGCATCGGAAGAGTAAAAACCGGACAGATTTGGTACCGCGCCGAAACTACATATTTGACACGTTCCGCTCAGTTTATTGATGCCAGAATAGCAACAGAAAAAGCGGCAACGGATCTATTCGGAGGCTCAAGCAGCGAACTTCAGGCCGTTAAAACAGCCTGGGACAATGTGGAGGTTTACGAAGGTCAGGGCACTCCGCCTCCGCCTGCTACTCAGCTTTCAGGAGACGAATGGGTTCTTGCAACCAATACAGATCCCGCTGATTATAATTCAATTTATATGGCAAGGACTAAAATTCAAACGAACTCTGACTTTTACCCATTGTCGCAAACTCCCGTATTAAACCGCCCGGCAGTTTCCGATGCTTCCGGCATTATAATTTTTGTCGACAAGAATTATGACCTCAGAGTACTTTATGCAAACGCTCAAAATCCGCAGGAAGAAGTTTTGGATTCCAGCGGAGTATGGGAGAGCGTTGCAATAGGCCCCGGATTAAGTTCTCTCGCCCTTACTTCGAAATTTATAGATACTACAATCTATTATTTTGATTTTACCAACAACATTTCCAAGACAATAAAGATTACTACCCAATCTTACGATGCGGCAAACGCCAAAACGGCGCTATATGCCGATGAAATGTCTTTTGACCCCACTGGAAATTACCTGTTATTCGATTGCTATAATCAGCTGACCGGCGCTCAGGGAGATACAATCAGTTTCTGGAATATAAATATTCTGGATATCGCAACAGGTCAGATAAGCAGCGTATTCCCTCCTCTAACCAACGGTATCAGCGTGGGCAATCCGTCTTTTTCAAAGACATCACCTTATCGTTTTACATTCGATTACTGGAATTCGGATACTAAGGAAAATTATGTAAGTGCCGCCGATTTCAATACGGGTCAGGTTGGAACGGTGGCAGGTCCGGTGTATGATCTGGGTTATCCGACTTATTCCGCGGATGATAAGACAATAGCGTATCATGATGTAGAATATGTGAACTTCGCTTATCATGATGTCGTGAATCAGATGCCGATGCAGAGCGATATGATTACGGGATCGAATACGCCTCAATCCTATATGACCGATGCAACTTATCCTTACTGGTTTGTAGTTGGTACAAGAACTACCGGCGTAAAAAAGAGTCCTTCGGCCGTACCGGCTGATTTCTCGCTATTACAGAATTACCCTAATCCGTTTAACCCGAGCACAAACATTGAATATTCAATACCAAATGAAGAAAAGGTATCGCTTAAAATTTTCGATGTGCTCGGAAACGTAGTTGCGACTCTAGTAGATAAAGAGGAACCGGCAGGAAATTACAGAGTGATGTTCTCTACTTCTAATTTAAATGTTTCCAGCGGAGTTTATTTTTACAGACTACAGGCGGGAAGCAATGTTGTAACCAAGAAGATGGTGCTTTTAAAATAATTTGCGATTAGTCGTGTGTAGTTTGTGGTGTCAGCGAGTAGCCGTTGGCCGATGAATTGAGAATATTCATTTGTACGGAGAGAAATATATCTAAACATAAGACTGATATATTTTTCTTCTGAACTTGAAAAAGAAATTTTGATGAATTTAGATTCTTCGGTTAACGGTTACCCGGTTATGAATATCATAAAAGTAAATGATTAAATTTTTTCGATATCTGAACATTTAGCGAAAGGATATGACCATTTCCCGGGTTTCAAAATACAGATATGTAACATTTAAAATTTCAATGCTCCGAGACTTATCTGAAAAGGATAAAGAATTCTGAACCGTGTACCGTTGGAAGAAAACTCTACGGCCGGAGCAGGCAATTTGAAGAAGTTTAATGTCTGTCTGGCCCAGTTCCAGAACCATCCGCCGGTAGGCAGAAGTTCTACCAGATTATAATCCAATCCTATAATAAATCTCCGGTTCGAGTACTGGTCGGGAGGACCGTTGGGATCGGGGTTTACATCGATGCCGTCAACTCCGTATCCTACTGCAATATTCAGCCAGGGCAGCCAATACTTTTTCATTTTGTCGGGTAAAATATTATAAACGTTTAACGACCACCAGAATGTAGAGCTGTTATAATCATCAATAAAAGTTCTGGGCCTTCTGATAACTGGCTTCCCCGTCCACTCGGAGGGCACGAACTGCCACTTGGGTGTAATATTCTGAAGCGCCGGAACGTAATGCTGGGATAAGAAAAACAATGGCCCCAATGCATCAAAATACCAGTCGGAAGGACTAAATCCCCATTGCTTTGCAAAACCGTCTTCTGTTTCCACGTATGTTTGGTATGCCAGCCCGAATACCGCTCCCCAAATAGTTGCATCGTCCCAGGAAAAGCCGGCGGCAATTAGACCTTCACTCATGGTATAGGAAGTAATATAACCTCCGAACGCATGACCAGCTTTATCAACCTGCATAGCCGATACCCAGTCTTCTTCGAAATGAAATTTCCCTCTGTTGCCGCTCCACCATGCATTTTGCTGATGAATATGAAGCCAGACAGCGGCACCGACATATATTCCGCCTAAAATTGCCGTAGTGACCGGACGAATTTTAGTTTTGATATTCGGCAGCTCGCCGTTCAAAGTATACCTCCTTGAACCGGCATAAGTAAATTGCGAGGCAGGTAATCTTCCGCTAATACCGATAAAATTTTCACCGGTTGAAGCTGAATCTGTTTTAACAGCCGGTTGTGCAAAGCATGATATATTATAAATTGCGGTAATGAATAAAATTAAAATTATTAAATAAACTCTGTTTATAATATTGGAGGTTCCTGATAATCGGTTAAGTAAATTCACATCAACATCTCTTTTCGCTGTAATATTTTATAAATGACAAATCAGTATTTACCGAATTTAAATGAAAGTCCGACTGATGTACCTGCAAGGTCATTTCTGCTTATATTATAATTTTCAGGATAGCTTGTTATTATCCTATATGAAATATTTATATCCGTATGCAGCCAGGGCAGAACGTTAAACTCAATATTTATTGAAGGCTCCCATAAAAGGAGATCCTGGCTGAAATAACTACCGTGAGGAACATTTGTATTTTCTACCGAATAGTATGTACCGCCCCCGGCCAATAGCATACCAACAGAACCGTGAACAAACGATTCCGGAAAGATTATATACTCCAGTTCCAATCCGCCGAAATTCAATCCGAGCATAACATTTTGTCCGCTTTTCGCATCAAGGTATCCGGTATTCACACGGCTAGCCAAACCGTAAAATCCGCCGCCGAGTACTATACTTTTATTTATTATCCAACCGAATCTTCCTCCTATAATGAGAGCATTTTGACCAGCGATTGAAGTATATTTAAATACCGGCGCACCGAAGGCGCTGCTTTCAAAACTTTGGGAAAATAATTTAGGATTAAATAATAGAATTATCAGAAATGCGGAGTAAAATATTCGTTTCATTAAATAAAGCAGCATTAAAGTAAAAAATAAGAGAATTAATTCCGGAAATTCGAGTCTTAAAATAAATAATTATAAAATAAAAAGTTGCTTTGTTTATTTTGAATGTGATAGATACATTATGATCGAAAAGATCCCTTGCAAATTGTAAGTAATCCTGCCTCATTAATAAAAATATTTTTGTATTAGCCAGTAACCTTTTAGCCTAAATCAAAGTCTAACCGTAAAAAAAAAGGCGGTGAATATGGAAACCAGAAAAATAAAATTCTCAATAATCCTCTTAATAATACCGATAGTGTTATTTTTTAACATGCATGCTTTATGCAGCAGCAACCCTTCGGCAAAAGACGACGATCAATCAAATGTATTGCAGGAAAAATCTTTTGATACTACGCCAGGAAAAACTTTCCATCTGGAAACCAGCTTCGGGGATGTGGTTATTACTACGTCCGACAATCCAAAAGTAATAATAAAAATCAAGGGTAACGAGAATTCTTATAAAAAACTAATTATAAGTTATGAAAATACGGATAACGGAATATCTGTTATTGCTAAGAAAAAAGGCAGCTGGAATATTTTTAATTTCTGGGGTAATAATCATCTTACCTTTGACATAACCCTTCCCAAAACCTACAACGCCGACGTTTCAACCAGCGGCGGGGATATGAGTATAAAAGATTTAAAGGGAGAGGTAGTATTAAATACCTCCGGCGGCGACGTTAAACTGGCAGATATAATAGGACCGGCAAAAGTTAAAACTTCGGGGGGAGATATATCTCTTAATAACATATCGGGGGCCGCATCCCTTAGAACATCGGGCGGCGATATTGAAGCAAAATCGTTCACCGGCGGTCTTGGCGCTTCAACATCCGGAGGTGATATTACACTATCCGGCTCCGACTCCGAAATAAAAGCCTCCACATCGGGCGGAGATATTCAGCTGAATTATTCCGGACAAAATAAAGGTATAGAATTATCGTCATCAGGCGGCAATATAGAGGTAAAGGTTCCGGCAGATTTCAAAGCGGATGCGAGACTTTCTTCTTCGGGAGGTTCTATAGATTGTAAATTCAAAATGAATGAAGTCCAGGAAATGTCATCGCACAAAATGATCGGTAAGTTTAATAACGGCGGCGAACGTTTGGTAGTAAAAACATCCGGCGGAGAAATTGTTGTTAGATAGAAATGTCTGCTTGCTTGGGGAATGCACATAAGGTTTCTTTTGACTGACGCATTCCCTTTAAAATTCCAATCTGCGTTTGTAAAATTTATTTCACTTTCATACATTGATTTGTCAAAAAATAATAATATGAAAAATCAATTAATTTACCACTTCTTTGACGATGACGAATTGCTTCGAATATCCAATAGGATTAAAGAAGCAGAAAGTACTACTGCCGGTGAAATATGCGTAAGCATTAAAGAGCACAGGAAATTCGGACAAAAGAAGAAAAGTATACAAGAACTTGCGGAGGAGGAATTCTTCCGCCAGGGCATTGATAAGACAAGGGATAAAACAGGTATTTTAATTTTTATTTTACTGGAAAGCAGGCAGTTTTATATTCTAGCTGACTCAGGTATCAACTCTCAAGTACCGCCCAAAACATGGGATAAAATTAAAAACAATATGGAAGCCATGTTTGTAAAAGGAAAATTCTGCGGAGGCGTAATTCACGGCATAGATGAAGTAGGAAAAATCTTGACTGCTCACTTTCCCGTTAAGCCCGACGATACAAACGAAATTTCCAACCGGGTAAGACTAGATTAAATATTCAAAATATATATAAAAAAAGGGCTCTCTCGGAGCCCTTTCACTTTAGTTAACAGCCTTAATATACGGCCTTAATTTATTCAATATAACTTTCTTCGCTACAGCACCTATCACTCCGTCTACCACATGTCCGTTGTTAAATACACCGAATGTTGGAATACTTCTTATACCGAATCTGAAAGCAATCTGCTCATTTTCGTCGGTATTAAGTTTCACAACTTTCAATTTCCCCATATATTCCTGAGCGATCTCATCTACGATTGGCGCCACAGTATCACAGGGACTGCACCAAGGAGCCCAGAAGTCAACCAAAACAGGAACATCCGATTTCATAACTTCATCTTCGAAGTTGAAATCCGTACCTTCGATTGTATATTTCATAGCTTCATCTCCTTTTAACATTAAGTTAGATGACTCAGTTAGTTAGTAGTTTCAAAAACAAAAAGCCATTTTAACTTTCCTCACCAAGTACTCCCAAGTGAGTGTGCTTAAAAGCATCTCCGAATTTTAAACCGAAACCAAGTACCCTGTCAAGACTAGAATGACCGAAAAGAATAATTCCCGCTATTAGAAGTACTGAACTATATGTGTAAACGCCCCATAAATATAATAAAACCGCCACTCCTTTGTGGTGAAATAGATTATATGTGATAGATCCCACCTTAGGGTTAATTAAATAGCCAAACATTGAAATATCGGGTGCAAGAATCAATAGCAAAAACAGCCACCATGAATAACCAAGCATAGTAAACAATAGAATAGAAAAAGCAAACATGCCCAGTTCTTCAAGTTTTAAAATATTCTTCATTTCATTTTACCGTTTTGATAAAGATACAAACAATAATCAAAAAGGGCGAATTCTTATTCGCCCTTTTGTCTTTTTATTTTTCAAACTCCAGATTCTGTCCGGGTTCTTTTTCTTTCCGCTTAAACAAGCCCTTAATAAATGCGGGAATAGATACCCTGTATTTTTCCGCGACACTGTATATAACCGGAACCAGAACCAAGGTTAAGAAAAGCGAACTTATTAATCCGCCTATAATAGCCCAGGCAAGACCCGACTTCCATTCCGAGCCTGCATCCAGCGAAGTTGCTATCGGAAGCATACCGAACACCATTGCTGCGGTTGTCATTACGATGGGTCTTATTCTGTTTCTTCCGGCATCAATCAAAGCATCGAAAGTAGATTCGCCTTCCTTCTTTCTTTGATTTGTTCTGTCTACAAGCAAAATTGCGTTTTTGCCGACAAGTCCGATTAACATAATAATTCCGAGTATAGAAAATATGTTCAACGATTTCATCGTAAGCGCCAGCGCAAGAAGTGCACCGATCATTGCAAGAGGAACAGAAAGCAAAATTACAAACGGATCGAAATAAGAATCGTATAGAGCAACCATTACCATGTATACGAATATTATTGCCGCTAACAAAGCAAGTCCCAAACTGCCGAATGAATCGGCTTGATTCTTAAGATCTCCCCAGTATAATATTTCTATACCTTTGGGAAGATCGGCTTTCGACAGCGCTTTTTTAATATCCTGCCCGATGCTGCCTGTAGGGCGTCCAACTGCCTGAGAATAAACCGTAACTTCGGGTATTCTGTTTATTCTCTGAAGTTTAGTAGGACCGGTAGTCTGGTATACATTTGCAAACTGCATCAACTGAACCGATTGACCGCGGCTGTTTACAAAAGTAAGATTTTCGATATCTGATATTTTCGACCTGTCGAATTTATCCAGAGAAATTTTTATATCATAATCATCTTCGCCGTCCCGGTATTTTGAATCATCGTTGCCTTGAAGAGCAACGTTTAAAGCAGCACCGACATTGGCAATCGACAAGCCGAAGTCGGCAAGTTTCTGCCGGTCGATATCGATCCTTGTTTCAGGGTTTCCGTCTTCAGATGACAATCTTACGTCAGCCGTACCCGGTATTTTTTTAGTAACCGATTCGACTATTTCAGCAGCTTTTTGTACGTCACTTCTATCCGGCCCGCTTACGATTAATTGAATCGGTGTCTGATTTGCGGTTCCGAAAATACCGATAGGATTAACGCGTACACTTACACCCGGTATTGTCTGAGCGAATTCTTTTATTTCGTTTCCGATTTGATCAGTCGATTCGCTTCTCTCATCTTTAGGTACTAATGAAACATCCAGCTCCGCTATATTGTCGGAATACTGTCCGATCAAACCTTCGCTTGAAGCTCCAACATTAACAAAAAGTTTTTTTACCTGCGGCATTTTGCGGATATAATTTTCGACTTTTTGAGTGACATAATTTGTATGATCGATTGTGTAGCCTAACGGCATCTCAAGAGTAACCGCAAATTCGCCTCTGTCGGTCTGGGTCATAAATTCCGCACCGATGAATCCCATCGGGATAAGCGCAAAAGAGGCAATAAACAATACCAACGCAAGGATCATAACAACCACACGATGATACAGCGCCCAGTGCAGTATCCGGATATAGGTATCGGTTATGTTATTAAATCCTTTTTCAAACCATAATGCAAATCTTCCGAGCAGTGTCCTCTTGGTAAATCTTTCAATTTTGCTTATTCTTGAAGCAAGCAGCGGAGTAACGGTAAATGAAACGAACAAACTTAAAAGAGTGGATATTACTACAACGACTGAGAATTCTCTTAATATGTTTCCTATCAGCCCGCCGGTTAATGCAAGAGGGACATAAATTACAACGTCAACCATTGTAATAGCAAGCGCAGCAAAACCGATTTCGTTACGTCCTTTTATGGCAGCATCTTTACTGTTCTCGCCTTTTTCAAGATGATGATAAATATTTTCAAGTACTACGATCGAGTCGTCAACCAGAAACCCGACCACTAACGACAGCCCCAGGAGCGTCATCAAGTTAAGAGTGAACCCGAAAATAAGCATTACCGTAAACGTAGAGATTAGCGAGCACGGTATTGCAAGCATAACTATAAAGGAGTTTCTTAAACTGTGAAGAAATAGCAGCATTACTATTGCAACAAGCAATATAGCCAGTCCGAGATCAAACTTAACGCCGTTCGCGGCATCAATCGTAAAGCTGGATTCGTCCTGTGCAATATTAAAATTAACTTTGTAATCCTTGTAATCGTTCTCTATTTTTTTCATCTCTGTTCTTACAAGCTTACTTACATCAACAGAGTTGGCATCGGTCTGCTTCTGTACAAGCATTCCGATAGAAGATGTTCCGTCTATTCTGCTCATACTTTGAGGATCCTTTATACCATCCTCAATTTCCGCTACATCGGAAAGCCTGATGTTGCTGCCGTTCGGCAGATGTGCGACGACCAGATTTCTCAGGGTATTCAGTGAAGAAAATTTCCCCGCAAGCCGCACTATATACTGGTTTGAGCTATTCTGTATTTTTCCGGCCGGGAAATCCATATTGGATGATTGAATCACCTGAAGAATCTGCAGAACCGACAGGCCATAAGACTGTATCTTATCGGCGTTCAAATTTACCTTAATTTCACGCTGTTCGCCTCCGACCAGCGTTATCTGTCCCACGCCAGCAATTTTAGAAATACGGGGCTGGATTCTATCAACTACAAATTGATAAAATTCCTTCGGCGGCATATTGCTGGTGACGCCCATTCTCAGCACGGGAAGTTCGTCCAGAGCAAATTTAGAAAGTACCGGCGTTTTTACATCGGCAGGCAGTGTGTTTATTATCTGATTAACTTTTCTCTGTGCATCCTGAAGCTGCAGATCGACATCCGCAGACTGCTGAAATTGAATTACAACAAAGGAAATACCCTCACCGGATGTAGATGTAACATTATCGATCTGATCGATCGAAGAAATAGCATCTTCGACAGGTTTTGTTACCGAAGTTTCAACCTCACTCGGCGAAGCACCCGGATAAACAGTTGAGATAGTAATTACCGGCGGAGTTATTTTGGGAAGCAGTTCGTAATTTAGCTGCGTGTAACTGAAAAGTCCCAATAATATCAGTGCCGAAAACACAACTACAACAAGCGAGGGACGCTTAATTGAAAGTTCTGTAATTGTCATTTAAAACTCCTTAAAATCTTTTTCTAATTTCAAATCAACTTTTGATAACTATTTATCTGATAATCTTCACTTTAAAATTACTTTTCAGATTATTCTGTCCGTTGATAATAATAATATCGCCTTCGTTCAAACCGGATAAAACTTCAAGATCGTTGTTGGATGTTTTTCCGATTACCGGATTCTTTATTTTTGCTACTCCGTTATCCACAACAAAAACCTGCGCGTCTTTTACGCTTCCCATAAGAGCATCGCGGGGTATTACCAATTCTTTTTTGCTTGAACGCGCATTAAATACAACATGCGCAAACATTCCGGCTTTCAAAGGATGCTTATTATTGTTTGAAAAATCTACCTCAACCGGATAAGTATGCGCGGCATCTCCCTTGTCGGAAATAGTCCTTATTCTGCCTTCAAAGGTAACACCCGGATATACATCTGTTGTTATCTGTACTTTATCACCAACTTTTAGATTAAATACATCCATTTCGGAAACATTGATCATTGCTTTGAGATTGACAATGTCAACCACTTCACCAACTACTGCGTGATTAGGTACAAAATTTCCGATTTCATAATTACGCGAAGTTACCACACCGGAAATAGGAGTCGTTATTTTAGTATCATCATATGCTTTCTGGGTACTGATATATTGAGCCTCTGCGGATTGAAGAGCTAGTTTCGCTCCTTCGAGCTGAGCATCGGTAGCCGATTTTTCATTATACAAAGCCTGATATCTGTCATAATCTTTCTGTGCTTTTTTATAATTTACTTCAGCGGTTTTAAAAGCCGCCTGCTCAAGTACGTCATCCAACTGAAGTAAAGTAGATCCTGCTTTTTTATAATCACCCACTTCCGCTGATACTTTTACAACTTTACCCTGAGCTTCGGATACTATCGCTACATCATTATAACCTTGAATAGTACCTATGAGATTAAGGTGATCGCTCAGATACTGCACTTTTACCGTATCAACGTTTACAGGGTATACATCAATTTTCTCAACATTTTCAGCCGCTTTTATTTGTGTTCTGTTGTGAAGAAGAATAGCTATAATTACGGCCATAATTACTGCAACATATATAAAGACTTTTGCTTTCTTCATTTTTATTTTCCCTTTATTTTGTTTTATTTAATTCCTACTGCTCTGTCCAGCTTTGCTAATGATAATTCATAGTCCGCTTGCGCTTGTACATAATCGGTTCTTGCCTGAGTTAAAGCAACTTCTGCGTCAAGCAGCTCGGAATTCAGGGTTAAACCTTGTTTAAATTTCTCGTCCGTAACCCTGTAATTTTCTTCGGCCTGCTTAACGGTTTGTTTTGCAACCATTACTTTTTCGCGTGCTTTAACAAAATTGAAATAACTTTGATTTACATCCAGAGTAACGGCATCTTTCAGTAATTTATAATTGTCTTTTGCTTGTTCAAGACCAGCTTCCGCCTCCTGCGTTTTATCTATTGTCGCGCCCCAGTTCCAAAGATTATACGATAGGCCGACACTCACATTCCAGGTACCGTAAAACTTGTTTTGAGTCGGAAGTAATCTTTGATTGGGCTTCGAATAATCGTATTCTCCGGCCACAAAAACCTGCGGATACCAATCTCCTTGCGCCGCAGTTACGTTTTTACCCGAAGCATTAACCCGTAAATTCATCGCCTTAAGCTCTGGACGTTTTTTATATGCTTCATTAACCAGTTCATCCAAAGGCTTGCTCATAACGCCGTTAAAATCACCTACTGCTACGCTGTCGGCAAGCTTTATATCCGTGGAAAGAGGCAGCCCTATTACATTATTTAAATTCAGCATAGCAAGTTTAACTCCGTTTGCCGCATCTATTTGCTGCAGTTGAACCTGAGAGAGCTGAACCTGAACTTTAAGGACATCATTCTGTGTAGCTAAACCCTGCTTAAAGAAATTCTGGACATCCCCCAAATGTGCATTTACGGTTTGAATATCTTCGTCTATCACTTTTTTAAGGCTTATTGCTTTGAATAGCGCCCAATATGCATTTTTAATGCTAAGAAAAAGATCCTGCTCATCTTTAGTGTAATCTTGTTCAACCGCCGATGCACTGAGCCTAGCCGCGTCATAACTGCTTGACAATTTAAACCCGGTGAACAATGGCTGCTGCAGACTTAGTTTCATATTATAATTATCGAAAATAGACGGCGAAATTACGAAATCGCCGAAAGGTGTATTAACCGAAAACGGAGGCACTTTGCTCAGCCTTGTGTATGTGGCACCCAAATCAAGAGAAAAAAATCTTGATGCACCGACTTGATTTGCCTGAGCCTGAGCCATTTTTACCTGCATTAAGGAAGCATGAATCTGCTTACTGTTTTGAAGTCCAATTTGTATACTTTGATCTAAAGTTAAAGTTTTTGCATCCTGCGCAAATAACTGAGCTGCAGCCAAAACAGATACAAGAACCAATAATTTCGCAAAACTGCTAATTGTTCTCATATTCAATATTCTCCTTTGTATTATTTTCGTCTGCCGGATATGAGATATACTTCTGTCGTCCTTCATCCGTTAAAATTCCTTCGAACATTACTCTAAATATTGCTTCTATTGCCTGATTTGCCGAAATAGGAAGCTGCGATAATGTTTCCGGGTTCATTATTGATTGAATGGCGCTGGTGTACATTAAAATAACAACTTCCTGCCCAATATCGTTCCTGAATACATTGTGCTCGATTCCTTTTTTAAATAATTCAACAGCTTTTTCCAACCCTTTAATTTTTTTCAGATCGTGAACTTCGTTCCATATTTCGGGCATGCTTTTTCTAAGATCGTCGAACAAGGGACCTCGTATTTTAGAAGATTGTTTGCCTATAAAATTCATCATTTTTTTCAGTTTGCCTACAAAATCAAGTTCATTGTCCGCCCAAATTTGGTTTATTTGATTTTCCGTTTCGCATTGACGCTCTTTAATTAATTCTCTGACCAGATTTTCTTTACCCGAGAAAAACTTATATATTGTTTTTTTGCTCATTCCGAGTCCGGTAGCAATCTCATCCATCGTTACTTTCGAAAACCCGTACTGTAAGAACATTTCCTCGGCTTTAAGGAATATTCTTTCTTTTATTTCATTTTCTTCCGACATTTGTGCCAGCCTTTCTACTCAAGAAACATTATTTGTTTACCTGGTTTCCAAAATGAGAAAATTTTACCCTCATTATTTTATCAAAATGAAGGTTTTTAAACCATGGAAACCGTAACTGTATTTTCGGTTTCCAAAACTAAAGCAAAATTTCTCATTTGTCAAGAGACATGAAAAATATTTGTACGAATGGTCACAAAACTAATTTGGAGGTTGGGAATTGGGAGTGGGAGGTTGGTGGTTAGGAAGTAGGAGGTTGGGAATGGGAGGTTGGTGTCTTGTTCGAAATAAAACCGACATTAAAATCGATTAGACAGTAGACCCCAACGTCCCGCAACAAACCTCCGACAACCTATTTAATCAGCGGTATTCCGATGCAGGCATCCGGCTCCTGAATTTTTAATAAGTCCGCAATAGTCGCAGCAATATCAACAACATAAACCGGGGAGTTGACAGTCTGTCTAGGAACGTGCCAGCCGTAATAAAGCATCGGTACATGAGTATCGTAATTATAAGCAGCGCCGTGCGAAGTTCCCTTTAGTAAGAAGTCCGGCAGGTAAGCCGGCAGTAAAGTTATAGCAATATCGCCTGATCTTGCCGGATTATAACCGTTCAAGGTCAAGTTTGTCGAAGTTCTTTCCGGGGTCAGTTTCTGCAGATCATCCCGGGTAAATATAGATGCAATAACTGGAAAACTATCTCTTAGATAATCCGAAATACTGATCATAACTTCATGAATATTCAAATGATTTTTGCTAATCACTTTTCTATTCAGAAAAATCTGATCGTTGGAAAAATTGGCTATAATATTCTTATCACCGTAAGTACGAGAGGCAAAAGCATTAATGGAGTCACTTGTCTCTTTAGTATTCAAACCGCCTGCGGGCATATTATGTTCTTTTAAATATCCCGGAGTAGTTAAGACGGCATGATCCGCGGTTAAAAAAAGCAGGTAGTTCCCTTTGCCGACATTCTTATCGAGATCTTTCAACAAATCGGCTATTAAACCGTCAAGTTTTATATACGTATCTTCCAGTTCATAGGAATTATTGCCGTAACTGTGTCCGATAAAATCGGTAGAAGAAAAGCTGACTGCGAGAAAATCCGTTTGATTACCGCTGCCGAGTTTTTCGTTTACAATAGCCGCCTTTACAAATTCCTCAACAATCTTATTGCCGAACGGTGTAGCTTCAATTGCGGCATTCTTTTCTCCGGCGGTAAGTTTATCAAATTTGTGGGGGAAGTTTGTTTTGCTTTCTTTAAATAAATCTTTTTCATAAGGTGAATTATCGGGAGCGGTTATTTGATAATCCGACTCCGGAAGAGAAAGTGTCCAATTATGCGACATATATTTATCGACTAATTTTTCTCCGTTAAATTTATTTACCCAATCTGGGAGTGTCTTCATATAATAAGTCGATGAAATAAAGCAACCGTTTTTATTATCGTACCAATAAGCTGCATCGGCCATATGACCGCCGGGTAAAATTGCGGCCCGGTCTTTCAAGGAAATGCTTATAACTTTCGACGCGCCGTTATCGGATAATTTCAACTGGTCGGTAATTGTCGAAGCTTCCAATTTCCTGGGCGACATCTCGCCTTCTTTGTCGTTGCCGCCCACGGTCTTTTCCGTTTTATCGCTTACACAATAAATCATTTTTCCGGCTGCTCTCTCGTACCAGCTGTTTGCAATAATTCCGTGGTAAAAAGGAGTAGTGCCGGTATAAACAGATGTATGCCCCGGTCCGGTAGCAGTAGGGACATAATTAAAATGGGCGTAGGTAAAATTTGATCCTTCGTTCATCAGGCGGTTAAAACCGTTCTTCCCGTAATACTTTTTAAATTTATATAAATAATCATACCGCATTTGATCAATAACAATTCCCACAACCAGTTTAGGCCTGCTAACAGGCTGAGAAAAGTTTTTAACTGAAAAGGAAGCGATTATAAAAAATACAATAAGCAGGGATTTGAATTTCATTTTAATTCCTTATGTGAATTTTATTTTTTGTTTGAACCAGGATCCGGGATATTTGATATTGAATACCGGGTGCATGATAATGAAACCGGATATTAATAATTATTATTAATTAGATAAAATTTAACTGCGACATAGTAAGTTTGAATATTATAAATGAAATACTTATAAATTTAATTATAAGTCATCTATCATAAATATTGAGTCCTATGTCCGGTTCCCCGAATCTTGCATCCCTTATCCGTAATTAAACAGTTTTTTTATACCGTAAATATCTGAGATTGAATAATCCGGATTTTCGGCGGATAAAAATTCAGCGGTTCTATATCCGTACAGCGCCGCGCAGGTTTTTGCGCCTGCATTCTTTCCGCATCTAATATCCAATTCCGTATCCCCTATCATTAAAGTTTCCCCGGGTATTACTTTTAATTCATTACAAATAAAAAGCAAAGGTTCGGCAGAAGGTTTGTTGGCAATACCCGTTCTGCGTCCCATTATAAAAGAAAAATATTTTCGTAACCCGAAATGCTCAATGTTTTTGTCGGCCTGCTGCTGGTTTTTGGTAGTAAGCAGAGAAACGGAAATATTTTTATCATTCAGAAAAGACAACACTTCTTCGACGCCCTCATAAAGAGAGGACTCATTAATATATTCGAAATAATAGTCTTTATAAATTTCAATGAACTGATCGAAATCTTTAACGGGTATATTCAGTTCGCTAAAAATATCCATAAAATGATGGCCTATACGTTTTCTGAATTCCGGTTCGGGCAGATCCCCGTTAATATTCAGTACTTTTAATGCACTGACGGTAGAATTGTATATTGTGTAAAACGAGTCGACAATTGTACCGTCAAGATCAAATGATATATGCTTTATATTATTATCTGAGTTCACTTTTCGTCCTTTACCTGTAAATAGGAATGATTTTCCGGGAGTGCCGTACATATCTCACCCCGGCAGCATTCGTCTGTATTCGTTCGGCAATTTGAACACTGGCCGTGACCGTGCACCCAGATTATTACTGCCGGCTGTCCGCACCATTGGCAGACGGTTATTAATTCTTTTTCCTTATCCAATTCTTACCCGGATATCTGAGTAATTTTTATTTTTAAAATTTAATATATTTTTGCCAGCATACCAAAGTAATTATCAGTAAAACACGTCCGATACAGATCAAACTTTTATTTTGGATTTTTGTTTATTTTTCATTTTGTAATTAAACAACCGGGAAAGATGAAAGAGAACAATTTTGATATAATAATTATCGGCGCTGGCCCGATCGGACTTTCTTGCGGAATAGAAGCCGTAAAAAAGAATTATTCTCATCTTATAATCGAAAAGGGATGTCTGGTAAATTCAATTTTTAATTATCCTACCAATATGACATTCTTTTCTACTTCGGAGAGACTTGAAATAGGCGATGTTCCTTTTGTCTCTCACGGTGACAAGCCGACCAGACGGGAGGCTCTGGAATACTACCGTCGCGTAAAACAGTCATGGAAACTCAATGTAAATAATTATGAAAAGGTTATTGATATAAACAAAAACAAACGCGGTTTTAAAATACATTCAGACAAAGGAATTTATCACTGCAAAAAGTTAATAATAGCAACCGGTTTTTACGACAAGCCGAACTATTTAAACATACCCGGTGAAAATTTATCAAAGGTAAAACACTATTTCGACGAAGCTCATCCGTATGCTTATTTAAAATTAGTCGTCATCGGAGCAGCTAATTCTGCCGTTGATGTTGCCCTGGAAACATACAGGCGCGGATCCGAAGTTACAATGGTGATTAGAGAAGACAGAATAAAAGATAACGTAAAATATTGGGTTAAACCGGATATCGAGAACAGAATAAAAGAAGGTTCCATTAAAGCTTATTTTAATTCCCACCTGGTAAAAATTGACGAGAACACTGTAGATATAAAGACACCGGACGGATTAACAACCATTAAAAACGATTTTGTTTTTGCGATGACCGGATACCATTCGGATTTTAATTTTCTAAAAAAAACGGGGATAATGCTTGACGATGATGAAAATAAAACACCTGTTTACGATCATGAAACCTACCAGACAAATATACCCGGGATATATCTGGCGGGAGTAGTCTGCGGCGGAATGGATACCGGTAAATTTTTTATTGAAAATTCCAGATTTCATGCGGTTAATATTTTTAATCATATTGATTTAAAAAACTGAAATTAAGCAGAACCCCATTTCAAAATCTCATAATCATCTTCGGAAGCAAGCTAATCATCAAATTTGCCGTGAAACCTCTAGGGGCGTTATTTTATCATTTCACATATGTCAATTTTTATTCAATTGAATTCCTTATGATTTGGAGTTATTTTTGTGATTGAGGATTTGGACAAATGAGTATTTAACAAATAATATTTACTGGAGTAATAATGATAGATAAAATAAAAGAACTTATAGGCAGCGAAGCCGATTCACTTCTTACGTACAAGGCAAAATTTCCGAAGGAAAATTTGCACTTGCCGGGCCCAGATTTTGTTGACCGTATTTTTGCGCAAAGCGATAGGAATATTAATGTATTGAAAAATTTGCAGTGGATCTTCATGAGCGGAAGGTTAGCGGGTTCCGGGTATGTTTCAATTCTGCCGGTCGATCAGGGCATCGAACATTCCGCAGGCGCATCGTTTGCTCCTAATCCGGAATATTTTGATCCGGAAAATATCGTTAAACTTGCAATCGAAGGCGGATGCAATGCAGTTGCTTCAACATTAGGCGTACTGGGAATGAATTCGAGAAAATACGCACACAAAATTCCTTTTATTGTTAAAATTAATCACAACCAGCTTTTAACTTATCCGAATACTTTCGATCAGATAATGTTTGCAAGCGTTGAACAAGCTTATGATATGGGAGCCGCTGCGGTCGGTGCTACTATTTATTTCGGTTCCGAGGAAAGTTCGCGGCAGATTATCGAAGTAAGCGAAGCCTTCCAATATGCTCATGAACTCGGTCTCGGTACAATACTTTGGTGCTATCTTAGAAATCCCGATTTCAAAACAAAAGAGCACGATTATCATGTAGCAGCCGATTTAACCGGACAGGCTAATCATCTTGGTGTTACTATTGAGGCGGATATTATCAAACAGAAATTACCGGAATGCAACGGCGGATTTAAAGCCTTAAAATTCGGTAAGACCAGCGAGAAGGTATATACCGAATTATCTTCCGATAATCCGATCGACTTAACAAGATACCAGGTTATTAATAATTATATGGGCAGAGCCGGATTAATCAACAGCGGCGGAGCTTCAGGCGCAAATGATTTCGCTGAAGCTGCGAAGACTGCGGTTATTAATAAGAGAGCCGGAGGAATGGGATTGATCTCAGGCCGCAAGGCATTCCAGCGCCCTATGGCAGAAGGCGTTAAGCTGTTAAATATTATTCAGGACGTCTATCTTGAAAAAGAAATAACAGTTGCTTAAGTAAGAACAAAAAGTTATGCCCCGTTTTTAACGGGGCATTTCCATTTTAAATAACCGTATATATTATTATGATTAAAGAACGTAATTCAATTAGATAACATGCAATAATACTGACTCATTGTTCTATAACCTTATATCATATTCTCTACATTACTTATTAAGCTTCAGCAAATAATCGGCTATTTTTCCTAATTCCTGAACATTGATGTTACTGAATGAAGGCATCATTGTATTCGGGTATTGTGCTAAATAATTTTTCATTCTGCCCGAGTCCATATACGAAGACGGATTTCTGAGATAATTGATAAGTTTATCCCTTGACCAATATTGCTGCACATTATGAAGATCCGGGGCCATTCTTGTGCCGGATAAATCGGAACCGTGGCAGCCGGTACAACCTAAGCTAGAGACAAGCTGTTCCGCGGTTTTAGGCTGGGTAGATTCGTCCATCTGGGTTTGCTGATTAGGCATCGCTTTCTTTTGTACATCGGATCGGTTTGTGTTTAATTCAACCACCAACAATAAAAGAAATAGAAGCAATACCGATGCTACCCATATTTGAGGTTTTGTCATTTGCTTTCCGTTAAATTTTTAATTCATTCGGGTTCATAAAAATACCGCCTTCAAAAATAAAGAATTATGAGGAAATTTACTTGATGAATTTGGAATGAACGCATACAATTCGATCATTTTAAACTCCGGTTCGACACCGCTCACTATTATCAAATGTTATATGAAACAATCAATTAACTAATTTATAAACCTGACACGAAGATGACTAAAATCCGTTTATTTCCACAGCTCCGCTTTGAAATACGGAATTAATATACCGTTAGTTTCCTTATTCATTATCATATAATTAAGTGTCCGAAATCAATTTTTGAAGGCATATCTCTGCCAAATCTTAATCCGAAATTGTTTAATTATGTTAATTTGTTATTATAGATGCGTAATTTCAAAAACTCTATTTATAACAACACTATATTTATGAATAAGAAACCGAACAGCCTCATAAATCAGAAGAGCCCTTATCTTCTGCAGCATGCATATAATCCTGTTTATTGGTTTACCTGGCAGGAAGAAGCTTTTAATAAAGCAGAGAAAGAGGATAAACCGGTTTTTCTTTCTATAGGGTATTCAACCTGCCATTGGTGCCATGTAATGGAACACGAATCGTTTGAAGACGAGGAGATAGCCGGGATGATGAATGATGCTTTTATTTCAATAAAAGTAGACAGAGAAGAGCGCCCGGATATCGACGGAATTTATATGACCGTCTGTCAAATGCTAACCGGCGGAGGAGGATGGCCTTTAACTATTATTATGACTCCCGACAAAAAACCATTCTTTGCCGGGACATATTTTCCTAAGCAGAGCAGATTCGGCAGAATAGGTATGACTGAACTAATTCCGCGAATCAAAGATCTTTGGGAAACAAAACGGGAAGACATAGTTAAATCCGCAAACGAAATAACAACGGCTTTACAGACAAATACCGCAGGTGAAAAGTTTCATCTCGACGATAAAATTTTTGAGTCGGCATATTCATACTTTAAAAATTCCTATGATGATCACAACGGAGGGTTCGGAAACGCTCCCAAATTCCCTACTCCCCATAATCTGATGTTTCTTTTAAGATACTGGAAAAGAAAAAACGATGATCATTCATTGAAGATGGCCTCCGCAACGCTGAAAAAAATGCGCCTTGGCGGAATTTATGATCATGCCGGATACGGATTTCACAGATATTCTACAGATACCAAATGGCTGGTCCCGCATTTCGAAAAAATGCTTTACGATCAGGCCATGCTTTGTATGGCTTATACCGAAGCTTATTCCGCTGCCGGCGATAAAATATTCAAAAATACCGCGGAAGAAATACTTGAATATGTTATGCGGGACTTGACCTCTCCCGAGGGTGGATTTTTTTCGGCTGAAGATGCCGACAGCGAAGGTGAAGAAGGAAAATTCTATTTGTGGGAAGAAGGTGAATTAAAAAATATTCTCGGCGAAGAGTTCGAATTATTTAAATCGGTATTTAATGTCCGTACCGAAGGAAACTGGATCGATTCGGTTTCCGGCAAGAGCAGCAACACCAATATACTTCATATGGATTCCGATATTAAAACATTAGCCGGTAAATTTTCTTTAACGGAAGAACTCCTGACAAGCAGAATAAATTCAGCAAGGGAAAAGATATTCGAAAAAAGGCGGCAGAGAATTCATCCTCAAAAAGATGATAAAATTTTAACCGACTGGAATAGTTTAATGATTTCCGCTTTTTCAAAAGCATATCAGGTATTCGGCAACGATAAGTATTTAACCGCTGCCGAAAATTCGGCCGGATTTATTTTAAATAACCTTTCGGAGGCAAACGGAAAATTATTTCACCGTTACAGGGACGGGGAAGCCGGTCTTCCGGCACATCTGGACGATTACGCGTTTTTAACTGCGTCCTTTATAGACCTTTACGAAGCTAATTTTGAAACAGCCTACCTTGAAAAAGCAATTTTATTCAATGATTATTTGCTGAAACATTTTTGGGACGAAAGTAACGGCGGTTTTTTCTTCGCCGGAGACGATAATAAAGATCTGCTCGTACGCCAGAAAGAAATTTATGACGGCGCTGTTCCGTCAGGTAATTCCGTTGCCATGCTGAATCTGCTCAGGCTCTCAAGAATAACAGGCAATACTTCTCTAGAAGAAAAATCGTATTCCGTTGCCGAAGCATTTTCCCAAAGTCTTACTTCCTCGCCTTTTGCTTTTACCCAGGCACTAGCGGCACTTGATTTTGCTCTGGGACCTTCCTTTGAGGTAGTTATTTCCGGAGAAATAGATTCTAAGGATACCTTGCAGTTTCTGAATAAAATCAGAAAATATTATATACCGAATAAAATTTTATTATTAAATGACGGGAAAACTATAAATAAAATAGCACCTTTTACCGATAATATGATTAAGACGGAAAATAAAGCTACGCTGTATGTATGCCGTAACTATAATTGCAGTTTTCCGACAACATCTGCAGACGTGATTCCGGAAATTTTCGATAAATAATCATGTAACCAAAATTCAAATTATGATAATACTCAGATAAAGCAGTAATTTGATTAATCCGGATCCCAGTTGAAGCCGCATCGATTTTGTCCGATTTTTATCTAACATCGAAAATCGGCAATTTCTAAGTGGGTACAAGTTATACATAATTTAACTGCGAGTAGTGAAACTGTCCCAAAATTTATTGGAATTATGCTAATTTTTACCGATTTTAAGTGCGGAAAATCTTAATCAGGTTGGTTTAAATTAAAAATAGAAATTAGTACTTTTACAATTAAAGATTATCCCTGGGGGTTATTCTGGCACAAGACAATAAGCTTATTAGGTCTCTTGTTCAAAATACAAAACTGGGTAATAACGCATCATTTGAACAATTATTCAAACTTAACGCCGGGAGAGTTTATTCCGTGTGTTTAAGATTGACCGCAGATACATATTTAGCAGAAGAAATAACTAAAGAAGTATTTATATTAACCTGGCAGCAGATTCTGCATGTTCGGGAGAATGTTTCCTTTTCTCTCTGGCTTACCGCAATTTCCGTTTATACGGTTCTTGAAAAATTCAGGGCTAAAAATTCCTTCTCTAAATTAAGCAACGGCATTAAAGCAGGCGGTGCCCCGTACGATACCGATAACGAAGAAACACTTAGATTAGAAAAAGCTATTTTATCGCTGCCGGATAAAGACAGGTTTATATTGGTACTCCACGATATCGAAAAATACTCGGATCTTGAGGTTGCAGATTTATTGGCGATGAAACCGGACGACATCAATACCAGACTTACTATAATAAGAGAGTCGCTCTCTTTGGTTGGAGGAATTTCGCACGATGTTCCGATAGGAGAAAAAATAAAATTGCTTCCTTATAACATAGAACCTCTTCGTAATCTTTGGGAAGACATCTTCAAACAGATAAGCCAGATTAAAACCCAAACATCGGAAAGTGAAAACGGGGAAGTAAAAAAAGAAGAAGAAACACCTGCCGAAAAAAAAGGTGTTTTATCATGGTTTAAGAAAAAATAAGATGCAGTAAAGAAATATAAAACAGTTCTGTAAGAAAAATTATTAAGATATTGATAGATCCTCCATGTCTTTGAGTCTGAGCGGCAATCAAAAGACATTTGCCGCAAAGACACCAAGAGACAAAGAATTTTAAGAAAGGTTTATTATTTTTTCGGTCTATACAGGTGGGTACTCTGACCGAAAAATACTTCCGCCGCTTCCATAACTGTTTCAGAGAGGGTAGGATGCGGGTGTATAGTTAATTTTAAGTCGGTAGCATTAGCACCCATTTCAATTGCAAGCACACCTTCGGCAATAAGTTCACCGGCTCCGGAACCGCATATTCCTACTCCGAGAATCCTTTGAGTTTCGGGTTCAAGAATTAATTTTGTTACTCCGTCGCTTCTGTCGAGTGTAGTTGCCCTCCCTGAAGCCGCCCAGGGAAACTTTGCAATTTCAAATTGCAGATTCATTTCCCTTGCTTTTGTTTCCGTAATACCGGCCCATGCAATTTCCGGATCTGTAAAAACCACAGCGGGAATGGCTTTAGGTTCGAATGCTACTTTATGACCGGCAATAGCTTCGACGGCAACGCGGCCTTCGTGCGAGGCTTTATGCGCAAGCATCGGCTCGCCTGCAATATCTCCTATTGCGTAAATGTTCTGATCGTCGGTACGCAGCTGATCGTTTACTACGATCCAGCCTTTTTGGTTAGTCTTAACTTTTGTATTTTCTATACCGAGTCCCTTCGTTTCCGGTCTTCTGCCTATGGACATTAGAACATAGTCATAAACTTGTTCTGAAACTTTACCTTCACCGTCCTGTATGCTTACTTTAATTCCGCCTTCGGCTTCTTTCAAAGAAAGCACTTTTGAATTAAGCATGACCTTATCGAATTTCTTTTCGACTCTTTTTGCTAAAAATGCAACGAGATCTCTGTCGGCACCCGGCAGCAGTCCCGGCATCATTTCCACAACCGAAACTTTTGTACCGAGCGCGCTATAAACCGAGCCTAGTTCCAAACCGATATATCCGCCCCCTATGACCAAAAGGCTCTTCGGAATTTCCGGCAGATCGAGAGCCGATGTAGAATTAAGAACTCTCGGGCTTTCCAGATTTAAAAATGGAATTGTTGCAATTACGGATCCGGTAGCAATAATAGCTTTTTCAAAATTCAATTCTTCCGAGCTGCCGTCAATTTTATCGATCTTCAGTGTTGAAGAATCAATGAAGGTTGCCGTTCCCTGTATATAATTTATTTTCCGTTGTTTTGACAGAATGCCTAATCCGCCGGTTAATTTGCTTACAACGCTGTTCTTCCATGATCTTAATTTATCCAGATCAATCTTGGGTTTCGAAAATTCGATGCCCCAGTTTTTTGCTTCTTCTGCTTCCGTCAACAGTTTGGAAACATGCAGCAGAGCTTTTGAAGGAATACATCCGCGGTAAAGACAAACGCCGCCCGGATTTTTTTCCTTGTCAATTAATGTTACTTCCATTCCGAGATCGGCGGCAAAAAACGCGGCGGCATATCCGCCCGGCCCTCCGCCGATTACCACTAATTTTGATTTAATCATTTTTGTTATTCCAAATTTTCAATATAATAATCAATGTTCTTGATCATGAACTTGAACTATCCAGGAAGTTCAAGTTCAAGCTTGCCTGCTGCAAGCAGTTTCAAGAGATAAGATATTTTATTTAGATTTTACTTATTATCCTTCAACCAATATTTTCATCGGCTGTTCGAGAGCTTCGCAGACCCATCTTGCAAAGCGTGCGGCGTCCGCACCGTCTATTATACGGTGATCGTATGACAATGACAGCGGCAGCATCAATCTCGGCTCAAACTGACCGTTTTTGTAAACCGGTTCGTATTTGCCTCTGGAAACGCCCAGAATTGCAACTTCCGGTGAATTAATAATAGGAGTAAAAGATGTTCCGCCTATTCCGCCCAGATTTGTAATAGTAAAAGATCCGCCTTGAAGTTCTTCAAGAGAAATTTTCCTTATCCTCGCTTTATCGGCAATTGTATTCAATTCAGCTGATAATTCGGCGATATTCTTTTTATCGACATCCTTAATCACCGGAACAATCAGACCGTGTTCGGTATCTACCGCAACACCTATATTAAAATACTTCTTATAGATTACTTCTTTTTTCTCCACATCTATGCTGGAATTGAACTGCGGAAATACTTTTAAAGCGGATGCAATAACCTTAAGCAAAATGGAGGTAACAGTAAGCTTCCCGCCCGCTTTTTCAACTCTTGGATTAAACATTTTTCTTACCGCTTCAAGTTCGGTTATATCAGCTTTATCATGCTGTGTAACATGAGGAATAGAGGACCACGCATACCCCATATGGTCGGCGGTTTTAGATCTTATATTGCTCATCGGTTTTCTATCGACAGAACCGAATTTCGAGAAATCCGGAAGCGGTTCCTGCTTAACGCCGAACGAAGACTGTCCGGCTCTCGCTTCATTCATGTTTTTAACATAAAGCTTAACATCATCCATGGAAATTCTTCCGAACGGACCGGTGCCGGGAACCTTTTTAATATCTACTCCGAGTTCCCTTGCAATTCTTCTCACCGATGGAGCTGCGGGGGCAGCGCCTCTTGAAATAGGCGGCTGATGATCTCTTTCACCGGGAAGCATTTTTTCAATTTCTCCTTTGGGAGATTCGCTTGATTCTTCTTCGGGTTCCGGTTTAGATGCTTCTTTAACTTTTTCGGCCGGTTTTGCCGGTTCTTTTACTTCTGCTTCAACTGATTCTACTTTTAAAAGGACCTGTCCTACTTTTGCTTTATCGCCCTCTTTGATCAGTATTTGTGTGACTTTCCCGATTACCGAAGAAGGAACTTCAATTGTGGCCTTGTCCGTTTCAATTTCCAATACTCCCTGGTCTTTTTCAATATAATCACCTTCATGCACCAGGACTGTGAGAACATCGGCCGAATCAATATTTTCTCCAAGTTCAGGCAGTTTCATTTCTACCGTTTTTCCGGTAGTCTTTGCTTCCGCGGCAGGCTTTTCCTGTTTTGTTTCTTCCTTCTTAATTTTTTCCGGTTCGGGAGTTTCTTTCTTTTCTTCCTTTGCTGCAGCTTTAACTTCTTCTTTCGGCGGAGTTTCCGAAGTTTTTCCGTTTTCGTCTACAGTAAAAACAGTCTGCCCTACTTTTACCTTCTCGCCTTCCTTAACCATAACTTCTTTTATAACGCCCGAAACAGCCGAAGGCACTTCAATGGTAGCTTTGTCCGTTTCAATCTCAAGTACGCTCTGTTCCTTTTCAACCTTGTCTCCTGCTTTTACAAGAACATTAAGAACGTCGGCAGATTCTATGTTTTCCCCGAGTTCAGGTAATTTAAATTCTTTAGCCATTTTCAACCTTGCTTAAATTTTTCAATTTAAAATCATTTAAATTTTTAACAATCCTTTTTGGAAACGTTAATTAACGATAGATCCGGCTTGGTGTATCAGGGTCTATTCCGTAATCTTTTATTGCCTTCTCAACAACAGTGTTTTTAATCTTGCCTTCCTGAGATAAAGCATACAAAGTAGTAACAACTATATGCTTGGCATCAACTTCAAAGAAATTGCGGAGGCCTTCTCTGCTTTCGCTTCTGCCGAATCCGTCGGTACCGAGCGAATAAAGTTTTCCCGGAAACCATTTAGAAATAGAATCCGAAAGTTCCTTAACGTAATCCGAAGCTGCTACAAAGACACCTTCTTCACCTTTAAGCATCTGCGATACATAAGGTACTTTTGCTTTCTTTGTGGGATGAAGGATGTTCCATCTTTCCACATCAAGTCCGTCTTTCCTTAGTTCTTTATAACTTGTAACGCTCCAGACATCCGTAGCAACCTTATATTCCTCCTCAAGAATTTCCTGAGCTTTAAGTATCTCGTTTAATATTGTACCGCTGCCGAATAACTGCGCTCTTAATTTTAGAGTTTTCTTTGCAGAAGCCTTGAACTTATACATTCCTTTTAAGATACCTTCTTTGGCGCCCTCCGGCATCGGGGGCATTGCATAATTCTCGTTCATTACGGTCATATAATAAAAAACTCTTTCCTGTTCTTCGTACATCCTCCTAATACCGTCTCGTATTATTACAGCAATCTCGAAAGCGAATGCAGGATCGTAAGCGATCAAATTAGGTACCGGATAAGCCATCAGGTGGCTGTTGCCGTCCTGGTGCTGAAGTCCTTCTCCTGCCAGCGTAGTTCTTCCGGCCGTACCTCCCACGAGGAATCCTTTACAGCTCATATCTCCCGCGGCCCAGATGAGATCGGCAGCCCTGTTAAAACCGAACATCGAATAATAAACATAGAAAGGAATCATGTTGATGCCGTGTGTTGCATAAGCAGTACCGGCCGCAACAAAAGAAGACATTGCACCTGCTTCGGTGATTCCTTCTTCAAGTATCTGCCCGTTGGTGGCTTCTTTATAGTAAAGAAGGCTCTCTTTATCAACCGGCTCATATAACTGACCGGCATGCGAATAAATTCCTACCTGTCTGAATAAAGCTTCCATACCGAAAGTTCTTGCTTCATCGGGAACAATCGGGACAATATATTTTCCTATTTCTTTATCTTTAAGAAGTTTTGCCAGCAATCTTACGAAGACCATTGTTGTAGAAGCTTCGCGCCCTTCGGTTCCTTTATAAAATTCCTCGAAGATATCTTCAGGCGGAGTTTTTAGCGGACGAATATCGGTTCTTCTACCCGGTACGTATCCGCCGAGCTGTTTTCTTCTTTCTTTGATGTACTGGATTTCGGGACTGTTATCAGAAGGTCTGTAGAAGGGCGCATTCGCAACGTCTTCATCCGAAATCGGTATACCGAACCTGGTACGGAATTCCGCAAGCTCGTCCTCGTTAAGTTTTTTCTGCTGATGGGTAATATTTTTACCTTCGCCGCTTTCTCCGAGTCCGTAGCCTTTAATAGTTTTTGCGAGAATAACAGTCGGCTGTCCTTTATGCTCGACGGCAGCCTGATACGCGGCATAAACTTTTTCCGGATCATGTCCGCCGCGTTTCATTTTTCTTAGTTGTTCATCCGATAAATCTTCGGCAATCTTCAATAATTCGGGATCGACGCTGAATAAGTGTTCGCGTATATATGCACCTGTTTCAACCGAATATTTCTGATATTGTCCGTCGACAATTTCTCCCAATCGTTTGATAAGTTTTCCGTCTATATCCTTCGCAAGCACCGGATCCCAATCGCTGCCCCAAACTACTTTTATAACATTCCAGCCGGCACCCCTGAATATTGCTTCCAGTTCCTGAATTATTTTACCGTTGCCTCTAACAGGCCCGTCGAGGCGTTGAAGGTTACAGTTAATAACAAAAATAAGGTTATCGAGTTTTTCTCTGGCTGCAAGAGTAATAGCGCCGAGGGTTTCGGGTTCGTCGGTTTCACCGTCGCCAAGATAGGCCCACACTTTTGTACCTTTGAATTTTTTCAAGCCCCGGTCTTCCAGATAACGGTTAAATCTTGCCTGATAAATAGCCATAATCGGGCCCAACCCCATAGATACTGTCGGGAATTCCCAAAAATTAGGCATAAGCCAGGGGTGCGGATAAGAAGACAAACCGCCTTTCGGATCTTCTTCACGGCGGAAGTTTTCAAGCTGTTCTTTCGATATTCTTCCTTCCAGGAATGCTCTTGCGTAAATGCCCGGAGATGCATGTCCCTGAAAATAAATCTGATCACCGTCGTACTCCTCGCCTTTACCTTTGAAAAAATGATTGAAACCTATTTCATATAGAGTAGCAGCCGATGCATATGTAGAAATATGTCCGCCGATACCGTTCTCATGTTTGTTTGCTCTTACAACCATTGCCATTGCGTTCCACCGGATCAGACTTTTAATTCTTCTTTCAAGCTCTCGGTCGCCCGGGAACGGAGATTGTTTTTCCCGAGGAATGGTGTTTATGTAAGGAGTATTAGCGGAAAAAGGAATTTCAATCCCGGCTTTATGAGCTCGTATCTGCAGTTCCTGTAATAATTCCTTCACTCTGCCGGATCCGCTGTGTTCAAGTACGTAATCCAGCGAATACAGCCATTCACGGGTTTCAATATCTAAAAACTCCTGTTCCTTATTTTTATCGTTACTCATAACAAGTATCCTTTTTTAAGGTTTTAAACGTTTTCGAATTGTGGTCGAATTAATCAAGAAAAAACCAGTTAAATAATTGGCCGCTGCATTGTTTAATTAAGAGCATTAAATAATGCGCATACATGGGTTTAACTGGAAAGCTTTTTATTAAAATTGAGTTAATAAAATAAATGATTTAGCTTAGAAATACAAGGTTTCTTAATTACGATGATCCTGGTACGTGCGCTGGGTTTCAAAGAATTTGGAAATTTATGCGGAATTAATAGGTACATAAAGTGACTATGACGTGGCTGAATTAAGATTTGAGTTTAACTAACTTTATTCCGGTTCTTTGCACTTCGTTTTTCCTAACCTCAGTAACTGCTGGTTAAGTATTGTGAATTCACCTTATTACCTAATTGGTGTTATTGTTCGAAAATTTCTCATCCGGTTAAAACCAAGCATTGTTATACTGCAATGAATAACGTTACCCGTTTACAAAGATAAGGTAATAAAGTTAGATTTTTCGGCCTTCGCGGGGTTACTTAGGTTAATGATCAGGCAATAAGGCTCGGCAAATGCTGCGAATCTATCGCCAAGTAAAAACTCCATCTGTTCCTAACCTCAGTAGCAACTTGAAATTGGATGTGAATTAACCTTATTACCTAATTGGTGTTATTGTTCGAAAATTTCTCATCCGGTTAAAACCAAGCAATGTTATACTGCAATGAATAACGTTATCCGTTTACAAAGGTAAGGTAATAAAGTTGGCTTTTTCGGCTTTCGCGAGGTTACTTAGGTTAGTGATCAAGGATAAGTTAATCTTTGAAAACACTTAAGATTACTGAGGCTAATAATATAGGAAGAAGATTACAACATCATACTTGTCCGGGGAAGCGAAGAACCAACGAATCTAAGGCCTATTTATCCGTCCATTATTTTAAAGACAAAATTAAAAGAATGATCCGACTATTCCTTAAACTTAATTTCCACTTTCAAATATTTATCATACCACATCCTTTTCAACTGTTCTACATCCTTCCGGTGCGTTTTTATGTAGTGATCCCCTCCCTCGAATATTACAAGCCGGTAAGGAATTTTACGTTCACTGAATTTTTTTGCAATTTCAAATGACTGCTGTGGAGAAACAGTTTCGTCGGCCCCGCCGTGCATGATAAGATAAGGGATTGCGGGAAGCTCCCCGGCAAAGTTTAATGCCGATCTTTTTAGCAATTCTTTTTCAATATCTCCGTCGCTGAAAACTTTTTTGTAATTTTCCTTTAAGTTCGGATTATCATCGGCGCTCAATTTTAGACTGGAAATTGCACCGGCAAGAACCGCGCACTTAAAATTACTATTTCGCCTTAAAGTAAGATAAGTCATCATCCCGCCCCGGCTCCATCCTTCTATCCCCCATTTATCAGTGTCTGCGTGAGTTATTTCATCTGCAATGGGAATTAAATTCAGAATATCATTTACATCGTCGCCGCCTAATTGTTCTTTCCCCTCTCCGCCGGCATTGCCTCGGTACTGTGAAGCCAATACAATATATCCCCAGCTAGCCATCAGGCCGAACATTCCTCTGGCGGTAAAAGAATCAATAGCGCCGCTTTCGTTCAAACCGCCCCTATTCCATATAATGCACGGCAGTTTGCCGGAAGATTCTACAGGATAAGCAAGATATCCTTTTACTTTTAGTCCGTCCGACAAATAAGTAATTTTCTCCACAACCGAATTTTCGTAAACTTCGTTACTCCATCCGCTAATTACCATTCTTGTCTGAGCAGCATTTAACTCGATTTTTTTCCTTTCTATAATTCTTGAAGTCATAATTCCCTTTACGTTCTCAAATGAAGAAATAAAGAAATTGTAATTATCCGGCAGATGCATCATATAAGATACCGGATTCATGAAAAATTGTATTTTATACAATTTAATATCAGTGTTAATAATTAAAATTATTCATAAAATATTTTAATCAGTTTATCTTGTATCATAAATCTGGTACCCTGTATCTGAGAAATTTTTCCGAACAAATCTAACTTTCATTCGTCAAATTTAGGTATTAATTATTGAATTTATCCGCAATTTCAACAATACTTTCACTATTTTTATAAATGAAATTTTTAATTTTTCGTAAATCCGGTATTCACCTTAAGGAAAAGCTATGTCAGAAAAAACATTAAAACGCGTACTGGGCGCTTTTGTATTTTTACTTTCCACCGTTGTTCTGTTTTTAACAGTACAGCCTTCGGTTTCTTTTTGGGACCCGGGAGAGATCGCGGCAGCTTCATATTCATTAATGGTACCGCACCCGCCCGGAGGACCTTTCTGGCTTCTTATCGGCAGGCTTTTTTCAATGATTCCTTTCGCCTCGGATATCGGATTCAGAATAAATACGGTATCGGTTTTGTCCGGCTCGCTTTCGATTCTGCTGCTCTATCTTATTGCAGTTAAACTTATAGAAAATTACCGCGGAAAAAATTACGCTAATCTTGCAGACGCTTTTTTAACATACGTATCGGCGGCAATAGGCGCACTTGCGTTTTCGTTTTGCGATACATTCTGGTTTAACGCTACCGAGTCAAACTACTTTGCATTCAGTACCTTTTTGTTTGCTTTGATTATCTGGCTGATGATGATTTGGAATGAGCATTCGAAAGAAGCCGGAAACGAAAAATATATTGTTCTGATGGCATACTTAATCGGTCTTTCATTCGGTGTTCACCTTATGAGCGTGCTGGCATTGTTTACATTCATATTTGTCGTAGTCATGAAGAAATATGTTACTGACGACGAAATGTACAAGAAAACGGCGTACATATTTTTAATTCACCTGGGAATATTACTGGTAATTGCCATCGGACTCTGGTCCGGTCAGACCGGCTCTTCAGCTCCGACACCCGAACAATACAAAGCATTCGATTCTAAATTCGTTATGATAATGCTGGGAGTATCTGCCGTATTTATGGGCGCAATGTGGAAGAAAATATTTCACAAGAATTCATTTTACATTCCGATTATAGCTGCAGGAATTATTTTAATGATTGCGTATCCCGGTATAGTAAAAGAATTTCCGGCTCTGCTGCTTGCTATCGGAGGATCCGAAGTAACGACGAACTTAATTATCTTTGCCGTTCTTCTGGGTGTTATCCTGTATTTAATTTATTGGTCGGCAAAAAACAAAAAAAGCCTTGTTAACATTGCAATAACTACCTTGCTTTTTATGATTCTGGGCTTCACAACCTATACAATGATTATCATCCGCTCTAACCAGTCGCCCCCTATGAACGAAAACTCGCCCGATAATTTTCACAAACTGATGTACTACCTGGACCGCCAACAGTACGGCGATTTTCCGATCTTCGAAAGACGATTTTCATCCCAGCAGAATCAGCAGGGCATTTACACTAATTACAGCAGCGACCTGGATTTTCTTTGGAGATATCAGATAGAACATATGTTCAACAGATATATCGGCTGGAATTTCATCGGCAAAGTTTCTACAGTTCAGGATGCGGGCGTTAAATGGAGTCAGTTATACGGAATTCCGTTCTTTCTCGGATTGATCGGATTATACTTTCTGTTCAAAAAGGATTGGAAGATGGCTTCCGCCTTTTTTATTCTTTTTATGTTTATGGGATACATGATTGCATTTTATCAAAACCAGCAGCAGCCGCAGCCCCGCGACAGGTTTTATTTTTATCCAGGCGCGCTATTCGTATTTGCTTTGTGGATTGCCGTGGGCATGAGAGAGGGATTTGATTGGATAAAACAAAAAATTAAAAATAAACAGCTTGGCAGAACAACGGCTTATGTTTTTCTCGGCCTGGGTATTCTGTTTGTACCGGTCAATATGTTAAGAACAAATTATTATACTCACGACAGGTCACATAACTGGCTGCCGTGGGATTTTTCTTATAATCTTTTGCAGAGCTGTAAACCGGATGCAATACTCTTCACTCAGGGTGATAACGATACTTTTCCTCTCTGGTTCCTTCAGGATGTTGAAGGCGTGCGAAGAGATGTTAGGGTTGTTTGCCTGGAACTTGCAAATACCGACTGGTATGTTGAACAATTAAAAAATAATTCTCCGTACGGTGCTAAAAAAATCAACTTCAGCATGACGGATTATATGATTAAAAATATAGGAGGTGCGGTTCAATGGAAAACCCAGAACGTTTCCGTTCCGGTTTCCAAAGAAGCCATAAAAGAATTCAACGTCACAGACACTTCCGTAATTCATAGCGGCAGAATTACCTGGTCGATGAAAAACACCATTGAAATAGGCGGAGTTAAGGGTATAAGAATGCAGGATCTTGTTGTAAAAGATATAGTGCAAAATAACTCGTGGAACAGACCAATCTATTTTGCTTCAACTTGTGGAACGGACAGTTATATCGGACTCGGTAATTATCTCGAGGTGCAGGGACTGGCTTCTCAGATTGTTCCGGAGAAGAACTTAACGGGCAACAACGTAAACGTCAATATAACAGGTACAGATTTATTTGATGAAAATACTTCTTACTCAAAAACTTATAAACCGGGATTTAAATTCAGAGGTCTTAACGATAAAGGCGTCTTTTTTGACGCAATGGAAAAGGATCTTATTCAAAATTACAGGCTGACATACGAACGTCTGGCTTATTATTATCTGGATATATTAAGAGACAGTACAATGTGCGTTAAGACGCTGAACAATATGAATAAAAAGATCTCCGATTCTGTGATTCCGATGAATTATAATTTATTATACGACATCGGAAACCTATATTACAAAGCCGGTGATTTGACAAAGTACAAGGAAATGTCAGCTAAATTTGAAAAAGAAGCTTTGCAAAATCTTGATATAAGCATTAATCAAGTAAATTCTCCTTTCAACCCATATTCTATGCTGGAAACTTTATATATAAATTTAAAAGAATACGACAAAGCAATAGACATTATGAAAAAATTGGAAACGAAGTTTCCTCAGCTTGGAGGTATTCAGGGGGAAATTAACAGAATTAACCAGATGAAAAGACAAAACAAGTAAGTTGAAATAAATTAATAAATAATAAATTCAGGACCTGCCCAAAAGACAGGTCCTTTTTTATTCCGCCTCGCCTGGTATTCATCCGTTACTTCAATAATTTTAATCATGCATTCTTTACATAGTGTAACGTTACACTATTTAGAATTATCTCCCGTTAAAAAAATTCCTTAAAATATTATAGGAAAACTGATACATTATCAAAAATTTGATAATGTATGATTTTCCAAAGCCGGAAAAATAATTTAAAAACCTTAAAATCAGATTAAAAGAGGAAGCGATAAAATAACGCCAACTTAATAACTACGGGCATCAAAGGTGCTCTCAATAAAAATATTTGATATTGCAGATTCTGCGGTTCCGGTTTTAGACCCGGTTGATCGAAAACAGTTATTCGATATCAGGGTGGAACACTATTCTGGGGGTAGAGATAAGTAATTAAACATTAATAATGCCTGTGATTTCAGCAACAGGATTATTCTTTCAGAACAGCGCACCGGTTTTAAAAAAATGATTTTTTATTATTTAAAAGATGCTTGAAAGCATTAAGGTAATGCAAATATTTTATAAGTTTGTATAATAATTTTTTTTAGAATTCGAAAAGAAATATGAGTAAAAAGAAACCATCTCCTCAACAAAAACCGGTACAGAAAAAAAAGACGGAAATCTATATAAGGGTAGGGGCAATAATAGTTGTTGCCGCACTGGTAATTTTTCTGGCAGTTTCCAATCTCATTAAAAAGAACGGGTCCGATTCAGAGTACATGTTTAAGAAGGACGGCACATTAACATTTTTAAACGACAGCAGTCAGGTAAAAGCCAAGATAGATATTCAGATTGCGAATACGGAATTTGACCGGGAACTGGGATTAATGTTCAGAAAAAGTATGAAAGAAAACCAGGGTATGCTTTTTATATTTGCGGAGGATACAACGCAAACTTTCTGGATGAGAAATACTTTCATACCTCTTGATATGGTGTTTATAAATTCGCAGATGGTAATTGTATCAATCAGCAGGAATACAAAAACACTTTCCGATCAAACATATACTTCAAAAGGACCGGCCCAATACGTCCTAGAAGTAAACGCAGGATATTGCGATAAGTTCAATATTCATTCGGGAGATAAAATAACTTGGAAAAAGATTAAGAAGCCGCTTTAATTCCGGTTTATAATTCATTTCCGTAAAGTTCGTCTTCGACTAATTCGCATATGATGTGTGCAACGGTTATATGCCCCTCCTGTATCCGCTGTACATTTGCAGACGGAATAACAATCGGCAGATCTACCATAGACTTCAATTGCCCGCCGGTTCCGCCTAGAAAACCGATAACCTGCATGTCCATGGCCTTGGCCTTTTCCACCGCTTTAATAATATTCACAGAATTTCCGCTTGTTGAAATAACCAGAAGAACGTCTCCTTCATTTCCGAGTCCTTCCACGTTCCGGGCAAATATATTCTCATAACCGATGTCGTTGCCTCCGGCAGTAAGATTCGAAGTATCGGTTGTAAGCGCAATTGCAGGTATTGCGGGACGTTTAATTGTATGACTTAACCTTATCATAAGCTCGGTAGCAATATGCTGGCAATCGGCCGCGCTTCCTCCGTTTCCGCAAAGTAAAAGTTTTTTCCCTTTCCGGTAGGATCCGGCTAATAAATCAACAGCATTTCCTATATCATCAACACAGGAAGTCTAATATTTTCTTCTTTGTCTCGGCACTTTCATTAAGAGAGGTAATAATAAAATTCTTCTTTTCCACTTTCAATCCGTTTCTCAATAATTAAATGGGACAAAAAATATCTTTTAAACTATAATGGACTGTTTAACATGAACAGCTTCGGAAAAATTTTTTATTAGATTCCAATTTTCCTCAGATTCGAAAAAATTTCCGGTTACTATAATATTTGCACCGTTATCAACCATTTCTCGGGCAATTTCAGGCGTTCTAATTCCGCCGCCGACAATTATCGGCACGGTACAAAAATCGGATACGGCTTTTACCATATTAAAAGGTACCGGCTTTTCCGCACCTGAGCCGGCTTCAAGATAGATTAATTTCATTCCAAGGTATTCTGCCGCAAGAGCTGTGGCAGCTGCAATATCCGGTTTATTTCTCGGGATTGGCAGACTGTTGCTGAAATACTCGGCTGTTGTAAGCGCACCGGATTCAACTATCATATATCCCGTAGAAATCGGTTCGATCTTCTTTTTTCTTATGATGGGCGCCGCAAGCACTTGTTTGCCAATAAGGTGATCCGGATTTCTGCCGCTTACCAGGGAAATGTACAAAATTGCATCGGCTACTTCACTGATCTGCTCAACACCGCCCGGAAAGATAATCGCCGGCAAATTGGTTGTTTCTTTTACTCTTTCAATGAAACTCTCAAAATCGCCGTTTGTAATCAGGCTTCCGCCTACAAGAAAACCATCGACACCGCATTTTTCACAATGACGCAAAAAAGGGAATACCTGATTTTCCGCCAGTTTGTCGGGATCAAGCAAAACTAGATATGCTGCTCCTTTTGTAGAGATAGTATTTAATAAATAGTCATAGATCATAATTATTGCAGAAAATATTGTTCTTGAATATATAAATTTTGGCTTATATAAAAAAGCACCGGCTGCTTTAGTTATTAGTATTATAGACTAAAAACACGACGTCTCCGAAAAATCGGAGTGATTTTTTTAACATTTAATAAAAATTAATAGGATTAATATTCCCCTAAATTCTCGATACGACCCGGTATGAAAATTAAGTAGCAAATAACGGTTTAATTATAAAAATTTAAGAAAAGTAAAAACATACCAAAAAATTTGCCACAACCCTGTATTTTAGTGTAATAACTAAAATCAACAAATAACATCCTACAAACGACAAACCACAGACAACAATCTACATACAATAAAAAAAGATCAAAAAATAAATGAATACTGGCATCCTAATTTTATTAAGCCGTTATTAACCATATTATATGTTTGTGTAAACGGGAAATAGCTAGTATTAATATTGTAACCGTAGATCTTTTCATTCGGAATGCAATAACTTAAATCGAGGCTAAAATTCTTAGATGCCTTGCATCCCAGCCCTAAGCTGTAAAACTTAAAACTTCCGCCGCTTTCGGCGGAATTATGACTTGAACCGTTATCGTAAAAAAAGTCAATACCCACCATACCGTAAATTTTCCCGATTATATCGCCCTCAAAATAAATCCCTTCATCAAGTCCCCAGAAATTTTCATCGACTGTTGTTAACCCGATCCGGAAATCAATTTTATAATGATCAAGAAATCCCAGACCCGCGGATAAGTGCAAATTTACAGGCGCAGTATAATTCAGCATACTCTCTACCCGGTTTGATTCGACATTATATTCTTTTGAAAGCATGATTATAAATTCATCGCGTATTCCCAGCTCAAAAGTTACCGGAAAATTTTCCGCCCGGTAATCAAATAAGCCTTCCTTTGCGATATGATAATATTTTTCATTTACCGTACCTACTGGGCTGCCGGACAAATCATTATAAATTCCGGAATGAATAATTTTTGCGTGAGCACAAATGGAAAAATTAACTATAAGAATAAGTTCAAGAGTACAAAATTTAAAACCGCTGTATTTCATTTAATGATCATTTGGTTGGCCGTCACTTAATGAGTATGTGGTTGAGCACCCGTTGGAGATGAGTAAAAAAATAAAAGCACAAATTGCCGTCCCAAAAGCTGCGATCTCCCTTGAAAGCAACTGCTTTTTTAAGAAATTCATAACACCCCCATCTGTTATCAGTTTGACTTAAGAAGATCGAACAGGAATGTCAACGGTTATAAATTTCGGCAATGGGCTAATTTGCTTATATCTTTCTAAAATATTTGTTGTCATCCCTAACGGACTAGCAGGCAAGTACGCTCGTCCCTCGACTCCGCTCGGGATGACCTTCTCTATGTAAAGGTAAGCGAAGTCGAGCCATGACAAACAAATAGACTAATAATTAAGTTTCTTATATTTGCGTTATTCTGTTTTTTACTCTTCCATTTATTTCATCAATCGAAAATGGTCAATAAAAAATTATTCAGCCTTTTTTACTTAACGATATCCTTCCTCTTTCTATATCAATGCCGATTATTGTTACATCAATGATATCCCCTACATTCAATACTTCCATCGGGTTCTTTACGTATTTGTCCGCAATCTGCGAGATGTGCAGAAGCCCGTCCTGCTTTACGCCGATATCCACGAACGCACCGAAATCTACAACATTCCTGACAGTACCTTTTAATTTCATCCCCTCGCGAAGGTCTTCCATCTTCAGAACATCGCTTCTTAAAATAGGCTTTGGTATATCCTCGCGCGGATCGCGTCCGGGTCTTTTTAGATTTTCAATTATGTCGACAAGTGTAGGTTCGCCTATGCCGATTTCTTCCGCTAGCCTATTAGTACCCTTCTGACTTACTATCAGCGAAAGCATTGCGCCCGAATCTTTAATGCTCGCCAGCGGCATGTTAAATTTCTCAAGCATTTTGCCGGTAGCCTGATATGATTCAGGATGAATGAATGTATCATCCAGCGGATTCTCGCCGCCGCGGATCTTTAAAAATCCGGCCGACTGTTCAAACGCCTTTTCGCCCAGACCGGTTACTTCCATCAGTTCTTTGCGTCTTTTAAAGCGTCCAGCTTTTTCGCGGTACTTAACAATATTTTCCGCAATTCTCTTATTTAGACCCGATACATAAGTTAACAGCGATGCGGATGCGGTATTAACATCCACTCCCACGTAGTTTACGCAGCTTTCAACTACATCGTCTAACTTCTGTGCAAGAAGTTTCTGGTCAACATCGTGCTGGTACAATCCCACTCCAATCGATTTGGGATCTATTTTAACAAGCTCCGCCAGCGGATCAAGCAGTCTGCGTGCAATGGAAATATTTCCGCGCTGACTGGCTTCAAGATCTGGGAATTCTTTCTTTGCGACCGCGGAAGCGGAATAAACCGATGCGCCAGCTTCGCTAACAATTATATAGCGGCATTTAAGATCATGTTTCTTTATTATCTCGGCAATAAATAATTCCGTTTCCCGGCTTGCGGTGCCGTTGCCTATTGCGACCACCTCAACTGTATATTTCTCAATAAATTTTAATACGACCTTCTCCGCATCGTTAATTTTATTCTGCGGGGGGTGTGGATAAATTGTAGATCCGTCAATGTACTTTCCGGTCTCATCTATAATAGCAACTTTGGATCCCGATACAAATCCCGGGTCTATTCCCATTATTATTCTGCCTGCAAGAGGCGGCTGAAGCAGAAGCTGGCGGAGGTTCGATGCAAAGATTTCTATTGCATGAAAATCTGCCAGACCGGTCATATAATTTCTGATTTCTTTTTCTATAGAAGGATAAATCAAACGGGAGAAAGAATCGTCAACAGTTTCATCTAGTATAGAGTTAAATACGGATACCGGATATTCAAAGAATCTTTCTTTTATTTTTTTAAGCACTACAGTCTGGTCGAAACCGAATGATACCTTCAAAGCTTTTTCTTTCTCTCCTCTGTTCAGCGCCAGTATCTGATAAGGTTTTATTTTTGTTATATCCGCATGGAATTCATAGTAAATCTGGTAAATTTCTTTTTTGTCTTTTTCTTTCTGCTTCTCGCTGATCTTTTCATCGGCGGCTTTTTCCTTTGTCTTTTCCGATTTTACGGCGGAAGATACCTGCATATAACTTCTTACTTCCTTCCGTACCTCGGCATTATCGCTTATCATTTCGGCAATTATATCCTTAGCGCCCTGCAATGCTTCTTCCATACTGCTTACACCGAGTTCTTCGTTTATAAATTCGGCTAATTTTTCATCAAGGACTCCCGGGTATTCGGGATTTTCCAGAAGAAACAATGCAAGAGGTTCGAGTCCTTTTGCTTTGGCAATAGTTCCTCTCGTCTTTCGTTTCGGTTTGTAGGGAAGGTAAAGGTCCTCCAGTTCCTGAAGCTTGGTACAATTCATTATCTTAGCTTTAAGTTCGTCGGTTAATTTACCCTGTTCCTCGATACTTTTAAGAATAGTATCTCTTCTTTCCTCAAGAAGCGTAAGATAGTTACGTCTGTCCTCTATTTGGCGGAGCACATCCTCGTCAAGTCCGCCGGTGTGCTCTTTACGGTACCTTGCTATAAACGGGATGGTCGCGTCTTCTTGAAATAATTTAATAACCGCATCGACTTGTTCGGTTTTAATGTTGAGTTCTTTTGCAATAATTACTGGAATATTCATGGTTCAATTAAAAATTAAAAAATACAAATTAAAAATTTTGTGAGTTTATTTTCCTAATTACATTAAAATTTAATTAGGGTTTCTAAGTAATATCAAAAAAAGTTCTTTTGCAACTTGATTTATATAAAGTTTTTTTCATAACAATTTTAATTATTAGTTTAATCAAAAAAATCGTAAATATTTCGGACTATCTTTTTTAGTAAACAAAGACGGTATATTATTAAAAGCAATCATTTATTATTAGATGGGGGTTACTCAGCGAAACTCTATGCTGAATCTGTGATCTCGAAGGCCCACAAGAAGTATCACTGAGTTACACTGAGTGCGCACAGAGTCCCACTTATAGGCGTTAACCTAATTTTGGAAAATAATTTTTTAAGCTATTATAAATAAAAGAGTTGAACTCCTACGGAGTTCGGTTATTTGTGGGACTGGTTTTGCTAAAAACATTTAACTCCTAACGGAGTTAAATCATTTCAAGAGGATCTTAAATCCCGTGGGGATTTTATGTTTGCAGAAGATTTAACCCCAAATAAAATAAGAACACCGTAGATGTTCAACGATTTCCTCTTATTTCATTGTATTTCATATGGCATTACTAAAATAATATTTTAATTTCTTAGGTTGACGCCTATGGGAGTCCCACTGAAAAATAATTAGACTATGCACTGTGAAACTAAGTGCTCCCCAAAGCCGGGAAGATGCATTACGGTGCTTATTAGATCAGAGGTGTGAATACTAAATATTGTTGAAATTATTATATTTCGTTAATACTAATAGTGACATTAAATCGTTAATTTATGCCGTTAACTTTTAAAGGGAACATTTGAAATGGAAAAAATAACCATATACGAAAAGCCCACTTGTACAACTTGCAAAAAAGCAATAAGGATATTAAAAGAAAACGGGGTTTCGTTTGAAGAAGTGAATTATTACATAGAACCGTTCACGAAAAAGAAACTTGAAGAATTATTAAAAAAAATGGACATGAAACCAAGCGAGCTATTAAGGAGGAACGAGAAGGCTTATAAGGAATTAAAATTGAGCTCATACGACGAGGGGCAAATACTCGATCTTATGCTTCTAAACAGTGATCTGATCCAAAGACCGATTGTTGAGAAGGGAGACAGGGCTATACTCGCCCGCCCCGCAGAAAAGATAAGCGAACTTTTTTAAGACCTTTATTTTTCGTTCTCAAGAATCTTTTTGCTTTCCTGCAGTCCGGCCAGTTGTTCTTTACTCAACTTGGGATAATTGATCGGCATTTTCTCCATTGTTTCTGCAATAATTCTTGAAACAAGTAATCTCATGAACCATTTATGGTCGGCCGGAATTATATACCAGGGCGCGTATTTCCTACTGGTAGCCGCAAGTGCTTCTTCATAACATTTTTGATATTCGTCCCAGTACTTTCTTTCTTTCAGGTCGGAAGCAGAAAATTTCCAATTTTTAGATTCTTTGTCTATTCTGCTTAAAAATCTTTTTTTCTGTTCCTCCTTAGAAACATGCAGAAAGAATTTAATAATAACAGTTCCGTTTTCGGAAAGATATTTTTCATAATCAGCTATCTGTCTATAGCGTTCTTTCCAGACATCGGCAGGGATAAGTCCAACGGGTATCTTTTGTTTTGTGATAAGGTCGTGAACGCGTACCACGAGTACTTCTTCATAATAAGATCGGTTGAATATTCCTATCTTTCCCCGTTCGGGCAGCGCCTTACTGCAGCGCCACAGATAATCGTGATTTAATTCCTCCGTGGAAGGCTGTTTAAAACTTACAACACTGGTCCCCTGCGGGTTTACACCGCTCATTACATGTTTTATGGTACTGTCTTTGCCCGCGGCGTCCATTGCCTGGAATAATATAAGCACCGAATATTTATCTTCCGCATAAAGTTTGCTTTGAAGTTTCTTCATTTCTTTGATATTATTCTTAAGATCCTTCTTTGCTTTTTTCTTGCTTTCATAGTCGCCGGTTTCGCCGGTATCAAATTCGGACAGATTAATTTTGCCGTTTTGTTTGGCAATATATTTACTGATATTCATTCAGCGCCCCGATAATGGTTAATTAACTGTATTATAATAAGTAAATTGGATGTGAAATAAAAAGCCCCTTTGCCTTATATCATAAAGCAAAGGGGCCTTTTGGGGTTTAGATAAAATTAATTAGGAGTAAAAACCGCCACCTGATGACGTACCGGTTTTATCGTTCTGAGGTATGTATATATTGCGCTTAAATCTTCCTCTTTCATTCCCGCAAAGAACGTCCACGGCATCAATGTATTAAATCCGTCTTTACTTACAGGAACATTTTTGGCGCTATCAGAATCGAAATGTTTAAAACGCGAGATAAAATTTTCTTTGGTCCATTTACCTATGCCTGTTTCGTTATCCGGAGTAATATTAGCGGACCTCAAAGTTCCGAAGGGCATATTAAATACCATTCCGCCGGCAAGTGTTAAGTTCTCAACAGGCTTTCCTTTCACCATAGGAGTATGGCAGTCGCCGCATCCGGCTATTGTTGTCAAATATTTTCCGTATGCCAGAGTATCAGATTTATCGGGACTTTTACCTCCGTTATATGTAACCAGCGGAATAGTTTTTACGATTAAATTCATTGGGAAATCAAGCTCACGGTCGGGAATTTTATTTTCGATCGGCTTTAAAGTTCTTATATAAGCTACTATAGAATATAGATCTTCGCGGGACAGCGAGTTAAAACTGTAGTACGGCATTAAAGGGAACAATGCTTTACCGTCTTTTGTTACGCCGGTAGTAATTGCTCTAATTAGTTCGCCGTCTGTCCAGTTACCTATTCCCGACGGAGTAATATTCAATGCGTAAATAGTTCCGGGCACGCCGTCAATAGCTTTGTCGTATTTCTCTCCCCCCATTCCCCGGGAAGCCGGTATTAGCGGTCCGGCAAACTTTGAAAAATCCCGCTTCGAGTGGCAGTCCATACATCCCGTTACATGGTTTGCAAGATATTCGCCTCGAGCAACTCTTTCCGGAGTAATCTCAACTTTAACATCAGCAGCAGGCGACGTCTTGGGGAAAGTGAGATTAAAATAAACTAAAAAGATAATGACAATTACAACAAATACGCTTACAAGAATCCCGAGCAACTTTAGAAGTTTTTTCATGTTTCCCTCTATTTTTGTTTTAATAATAAAGTAAGTATAGAAATAGATATAAAACGCCGATAACGAATTTTCAAGTTTACCGGAAATTGAAAGTGATTTTAATAAAAACGGAGTTCCGCTCCTAGAAAAGAAATTTGCGGGATTATAATATGAAAGGTTTTTTCATTTGTCAATATATTTTAAAATATATCGGTTGGTAGATACAAACATAGACATAAACAAAAATTACCGGAAGAAACAAAATATTTTTATTATGATATTTAATTATATTTCACGACCGTGTCACCAGTAATTAAAAATTCAGAGGTTTTATAATAAACATTTTTTCTTTTTTTACTTCAGGGAGACCAATTACCTGTACGCTGTCGCTTTTATCCCAGTCAATATCGTATGTATCTGTTTTAGGCATTCCGTTGAAATTATAAAATACGGTTACCTTCCATTTGGGATCCACCCAATAACTGTAAACAACTGTATCCCCGGCTGCAAAGACATAAGTTGGTGATGTGTTAAATACCGGCAGATATTTCTCAACTTCCGGCCTGGTCATTCCAAGTTCTACCTTATCCGCCTGTTGGACCCAGTACGGCGTAGAACATCCGGCTGTAAAAATAGCAGTTGTAATAATTAAAATAATTATAAATTTCTTCATTGCAATTTTACTTTCCGCAAAGATAATAAAATATGCATATTAATTTAACTCAAAGAGCTTAAACTTATTTCAGCAACTGAAATTTAGCAGTATTAAAATTCTTCATGTCATACTCGCGAAAGCGGGAATCCATTTATTAATTTCGCTAAAAAGTTGATTCTCACATTCCTGCCGGTGGGCAAATTTTCGCAGTAATGACGAATTGAGAATCTCTGTTTTTAAATTACATTTTCGAAATACTTCGATGTGTAGGCAAGAAAAACATATTAGGACACTGCAGTATATTTTTATTATTTTAAACTTGTTAATAATTTAAGTTTGGGTTCATCTAAAATCTTAGTTGAGTAATTCGGTACGTCAAATAATACAAATAACAACCAATTTTTATTAAAGATATAAATGCAGAATAAAGATATACAACGGTGCGGATGGTCTGCTTCCGATCCTTTATATATTTTATATCATGACGAAGAGTGGGGAGTGCCGGTGCACAACGACAGAAAGTTATTTGAATTTCTGATTCTCGAAGGCGCTCAGGCCGGATTAAGCTGGATAACAATCCTCAAGAAAAGAAAAAATTACAGAAAAGCATTTGACAATTTTAATCCCGTTAAAATAGCTGCATACGACGAGCCTAAGATAAAAGATTTGCTCGAGGACAGCGGAATCATACGCAACCGTCTTAAAATAAGGGCGGCAGTACAAAATGCAGAATCATTTATTAAGGTTGCCGGAGAATTCGGTTCATTTGATAAATATATCTGGCAGTTTACCGGAAGCAAGCCGATACTCAATCACTGGAAAAAATTAAGCGATATTCCGGCAAAAACAACCGAATCGGATTTAATGAGCAAGGATTTGAAGCGCAGGGGATTTAAGTTCGTAGGTTCCACTATTTGTTATGCTTTCATGCAGGCAACGGGAATGGTTAATGATCATATAACCGGCTGTTTCAGACATAAAGAATTATTGCGCATTTAAGCACTTGTCATAGTCTTTTTTTAATTATAATTTAAATAAGAAATTTTTGAGGATAAAATGATAAGCAAGGAACTATTGGAAATACTTTGCTGCCCCGAGACAAAAGCGGATCTAGTTCTGGACGGAAATACTTTGGTTTCGGTAGACAAAAAAACGCGCCGGCGTTACAGAATTGAAGACGATATACCTATCATGCTTATTGAAGAATCCGAGCAATTAAGTTTGGAAGAATGGCAGTCGATTATGGATAAACACGGCAGAAAGGCAGAATAACCCCGAATATGGATCCAATTAATATTTTTGTAGGTATTAATTTTATAGCAACATTCGGTGCTAACTTAGGCGGCGCACAGAAGGGATTAAAATCTACGGTATCTGCCGCCAAAGAAAAACCGAGGACTTATCTTCAGAAACTGCCTCTTTATTTATCGGTTATTACTCTGATAGCTTTAATTTTTGCGGTATTCCGGCTGGGAACAATTGAATATAAGGAGTCCTATCAAAACCTGCGAATAGCCGGATTAATTATTTACGTCGTATTTTCCTGGGTGCAGATATGGGCTTCCAGAAAACTCGGAAGTAATTTTTCTACCGAAATTCTAATTTCCAAAAACCATCAGCTTATTACAAAAGGACCTTTTAAATTTATAAGACATCCTCAATATCTTTCACAGTTCCTTATGGATCTCGGCGGAGGTATTGCAACGTTAAGCTATATACTTATTCCGCTTGCCGTAATAGAACTGCCGTTTTTAATTCTGAGAGCAGCACTTGAAGACAAGCTCCTTGCAAAACATTTTAATGCCGCATTCGATAGTTACAAAAAGAAATCCGGTTTTATGATACCGTTCATCGGATGACGCAGTAAAACTTACAAACTTAAAACCATTGCAGATGAAGTTAAAAGTTCTTTTTATATTCATATTATTTTACGGTTTAATAAACGCTCAAAATTTCCGTCACCTTTCGGTTATTTCTCCCGGAGGGACAAAGTATGTTCCGATATACGATAGAGAAGGCACAGTCTACTATGCGGTAAAACCTCTGGCAGAAGCTCTTTCGGTAAATTATTCGTACTCACCTTCCGAAGAAAAAGTTAAACTTGATTTTCACGGCTATCAGGTTTTTATCAGTTCTAAAAACCCTTTTATTGTTTTAAAAAATAAAAGGCAGAACAAATCCAGAATCTACCAGCTTCCGACATCTACATATTTTTTCCAAAACCGTTTATATGTTCCTCTTAAATACAGTCTCGATATTTTGAGGCTGGCTTCCGGATTGGAGATGGACTTTCAAAGCCCGGATAAGCTGACTGTAAAGCCGGGCAATAACAGAACAACAACTGCTTACAATAACGGAACTGCTCCTGCCGGTTATGATATCAGCGGTCTTTCGGTTGACGAAAAGGCCAACGGCACTCTTGTGAGGGTAGAAACTAATAAAAGAATATATTCTTACAACAGTTCGTTTAAGAACGGGGTTCTAACTATAATTTTCAGGAACGTTCACTCTAATATATCGTCTATAGATAAGACCGGCGGACAGGGATTAATAAAATGGATAAAAGCGGAAAACCGGAAAAAAGATACCGAAATAAAATTCGGATTAAGCAAAGAATATACGACGAGCGAAGTATTGAACGTAGATAACAGCAACGATATACTAATCGCTCTTCATAATAAAATATTCGAGAATAATGCTTTTAAAAAGAAAGAAAAAGCAAAATGGGACTTTAATGTTATCGTTATAGATGCAGGACACGGCGGAAAAGATTCGGGCACAATAGGTGTGGGAGGAGTAAAAGAAAAAAATGTTAATCTCGGTATTGCTTTAAAACTCGGTAAAGAAATCGAAACGAAGATGAAGGATGTTAAGGTGGTCTATACAAGAAAGACCGATAAGTTTGTAGAATTATATAAGCGCGGACAAATTGCAAATGAGGCAAACGGGAACTTGTTTATTTCAATACATTGCAATGCAACTCCCAGGAAACCCAGCAGCGTAAACGGTTCGGAAGTTTATTTACTTCGTCCCGGAAGAACCAAGGAAGCAATTTCCATAGCGGAACGTGAAAACAGCGTAATAAGCTATGAAGATAATCCTCAAAGATATCAAAAACTAACGGACGAGAATTTTATATTGGTAAGTATGGCGCAATCCGCTTATATGCGCTACTCGGAAAAGTTTGCCGAACTTGTAAACGAGGAATTCGGTAAGGATACCAGAATCGACCCGAGGGGTGTAAAGCAGGCGGGTTTTTATGTTTTGGTCGGTGCTTCCATGCCGAGTGTGCTTGTTGAAGCGGGGTTCCTTTCCAATAGAAATGATGCCAGGTATCTCGACAGCAAAAGCGGACAGCAGGCAGTCGCTAATGCAATATTCGGTGCAATAAAAAAATTCAGGGAGATTTACGAAAAGAATATTGCGTCGGAATGAGTTTTGTTTCTTAAAATAGAAATATTTTTTTACCACTTAGGCACAAAGAACACTGAGTAACACTAAGATAATTTTTAACTGAATAGGATTAACCTTATTCCTTTTTTGATATCGCAACTTTAAGTGTTTCGCCCTCGGTCTTCGCGATTACAGCTGCACCGCATGAATCGCTCCAGACGTTTACGGTTGTTCTGCACATATCAAGGATCCTGTCGACTGCCAGAATTAATCCGACGCCTTCCAGCGGAAGTCCGACCGACTTTAATACCACCGAAAGCATTACAAAACCGGCCATAGGTATGCCTGCGGCTCCTATAGATGCTAGAAGAGCGGTAAAAACAACAACAAACTGGTGGAGAAAATCAAGATGAATTCCGTATGCCTGTGCTATAAACATAGCGGCTACACATTCATATAATGCTGTTCCGTCCATGTTAACCGTTGCACCTAATGGAAGGACAAAACTGCTCACTTCGTTCGACACGCCGGCTTCGTGTTCAATCGCATCCAGAGTTAAAGGCAAAGTTGCGGATGACGATGATGTTGAAAATGCAGTAATCAGCGGGGTTGCTACCGCTTTAGCGTGCTTCCATGGATCGGCTTTGCCTATAAATCTTAATATCAACGGCAATGTTATAAAAGCATGAAAAATCAAGCCGAGTAAAACCGAAGACATATACATTCCCAGACTTTGAATTAAACTCAGCAGATTCGACTGTTCCGCTACAACTCCGGCTACCAGTCCGAAAATACCCAAAGGCGCAAATTTAATTACGAGTCCGGTAATTTTCATCATTACTTCGAATCCGGCGTTAAATAAATTTATGAGAGGTTTTTTATGCTGTTCGGAGATTTTGGTAATAAAATAACCGACGAGGAATGAGAAAAAAATTATTGCGAGCATGTCCGCCGAAGTCAGGGATTGAAAAATATTTGTCGGTATAAGCCTCAGCAAAATATTACCCAGGTTTTGATTTGCTGCGCTAAGATGCTCAACACTTTGTTTAAGACCCAGATCCGCGCCAACACCTGGTTGAATAAGGTTAACAAATGTCAACCCGATCAAGATAGCGGCTAGGCTTGTAGTTATATAATATGTTAAAGTTTTTAGTCCCATTTTGCCGAGGTTTTCGGCATCGCCTACGTTCGCAACACCTGAAACAATCGAGGTCAGAACAAGAGGGACGATAATCATATTTAAAGCCCGCAGAAATAGATCCCCCATCCATTTTACATCATCCACATATCCGGGAAGAAATATTCCAAACAGAAATGCGAAGGCAAGGGCGATAAGAATTTGCCAGTGTAGTTTTATTTTAAGCATTTGATCCCGGGGGAAATTATGGTTGAAGCAGATTTTTAATAATTTCGTCGCAAACGGCATATCCTCTTTTTGTCATTCGCAAAAAATTGTCTTCTTTTATGATGAAATTACTATCCGATAATTTTTGAATATAATCTTTTTTTTCATTTATCCAACTCTCACCGTATTTTTTCCGGAACTCGTTTAAATCAAGTCCCTTGCTCCTTAAAGCAAGCATTATATATTCATCGAACATTTGCCCGCCGGTTAATGCTTCGGAATTAGCAACCGCGGCAGAACTCTTCTCTATTTCGGATATATAATGTTTCAGGCTTGAATAATTCCACCATCTTTTTTCGTTAACAAAGGAATGTGCAGACGGACCGAGGCCGATATAATCGCGGTATCTCCAGTAGGCATTATTATGACGGCATTCGTAACCGGGCTTAGTAAAATTGGATACCTCGTATTGAACGAAACCCATTTCAGCATAATAATCGATGGTCATCTCATAGAGCTCGGCATCGTAATCATCGTCAAATATATTTACTTTACCGTCGAGTACCATTTTGTTAAGGATCGTTCCCCTTTCAAGAATTAGGCTGTAAGCTGAAATGTGGGTAACCGGGAGTCCGGCGGAGATCTCCAGGTTAAGATGCCATTTTTCTTTTGTCTGCTTCGGCAGATTGAAAATCAGATCAATACTTATATTATCGAAACCGGCTTCCCGGGCATCGTAAACGGTCTTAATTGCAGTATCTTTATCGTGTATCCTGGTTAAAAATTTCAGCTCGTCGTTGTTGAAGGATTGAATACCTATACTAACACGGTTAATTCCTTTTCCTTTAAAATCTCTCAGCTTATGAAGATTTACTGTGCCGGGATTTGTCTCCATTGTAATTTCGGCATCGGCGGAGACATTAAAATTTTTACGTAACGTCGATAAAATTTCTCCGAGATATTCCGGTTCCATTAAAGACGGAGTTCCCCCGCCGAAAAATACGGATGAAATTTGTCTTTCAGAGGAATATTTATCCGAATAATATTTTATTTCTTTTTTTAGCGCTCCGAGAAAAGAAGAAATATTATCTTTCGTAATAATGGAATAAAAGTCGCAGTAAATGCACTTATGATCGCAGAAAGGAATATGTATGTATAAAGCTGTTTCTTTCATTAATGATTCGGATAAAATTGCAAAAATAAAAAATCCCTGTAGAGCAAACTGCAGGGATTTTACTAAATAGATAAAAGTACTGTTAAGTATTCGCGTTTAATTCAAAGACCATATCAACAACTCCGGTAAATTGATACGGCGTAGGCGATATATTTGTAATATCAAGAGAAACTTTAAACTGCCTGTTTGAACTGGAAAGAGAGGCTAAATAAGAATTAAAAAGTGCGATCTGAACTTGAGTGAGATTAAGTTCCAGCGGAGAGTTCTGATAATCCGCCAGCTTAATTTGACCGAGATTTACCTGGAACAGCACTTGATCGCTCATATTTTTTATTGTTACTGAAATTGTTCCGCTTAAATTACTTTGGTTAATGCTTGTAGTTCTGTATTCGGCACGGATAAATTTGATCTCATTAATTTTATCTTTATAGCGCTGATATACCGAAGAAGAATCCAGGTTAACAGTGGCTAGCTTACTATAACTGGTAGCCGAACTGTTTATAGAAAATTCTTGTGTAAGAGCAACATTCTGAGTGATGGTTTTAAAAGCATCAAGAATACAGCCGTTGAAAGTTACTATCGATACTGCAAATAATGTAAATATTGTACCCAAAATATATTTTTTCATAAACCCTCCGCGTTAAAATTGAAACGACAAGCCGCCCGATAAAACCGATTGGCTTCCCAGATTATAATCTGCATTAATTACCAAGAACCCGAGCTGTACAGAACCGCCTACAATTACCCTGAAATGATCTTTGCCGGTAATGCTAGTAGAAATATTTGTATTATTTCTTAAAGCGGGGTCTCCGCTGTTAGGGTCGCCTTTTAATGTATAAGATAGATCAAAGCTGGAATTCTCATACTGCAAACCGCCGTATGCAGTAAAAAGCCCGAAAGTTTTACTTACTTCACCGTTTATTGCTAGAGTTTTAGCAGTAGCCAGATCACTTATACTTAATTTATTATATAAAATTTGCACAGCTGCGTCAACCGGAATTAATGGAATATATTGACTTATGCTGTGTCTTAAACCGATACCGAAATAATTGAGATCTCTGTTTCCTACGGATATTTTAGGAAGATACCTTATTAAAACCTCCGTACCTAAGAAACTTGCTGTTATTTGAGGTATGAAAAAAGGTACGCTTTTTTGATTAAATCCGTTAGGATATGTTATATACCCGTTTGCACCGGTATATGTTGCTCCTTTATCTCCCCAAAATGTTGCCGTTGGTTCGCTTGCACTATATCCACTAGGCAGATTGCCAGGAGTAAAAGTAAGCTGGTCCTGAGGAATCATAATATACATACCTCTTAAACTAAGCGAAAAACCCCAGACCGACGGAATTGATGCCGTATAAAATCCCCCTGTATTCAAACCTGTACCGAGACTGGTAACGAACGGCTGAGCGAATTGTGTAACATCCGATTCTTTTAACTGATTAAATTGATCTTCTTGTGAAAAAGCGGGTTTGCACAAAAAGACGAATAAAAAGAGGATTAACGAGATTTTTTTCATCCGATTTTTCCTTTAGATTAATTTTAAATGGTTGCAGAATCCGTACATCAATTTCTCGATTCTTTTCTAAGAAGTCAAATGAAAAATCCCATTCGACGGGTCTATGTCATATATAATTATCCAAATTACTGCATTATAATCCCATTAGCTCTCTGGCCCCATTAATGCTTGCTTCGGTAATGTTTTCTCCGCTCATTAATTTAGCTACTTCGTTAACTTTTTCGACGTCGTTTAATTTCCTGATGGAGCTAATTACCCTGTCTTCATTTTGTTTTTTCTCAACAGCAAAATGAATATCCGCTAGTCCGGCAATCTGGGGAAGATGAGTGATTGCAATTATTTGATGGAATTTTGCGAGGGATTTTAATGAATTGCCGACTTTCTGCGCTACCCTTCCGCTGACTCCGGTATCAATTTCGTCAAAAATCAAAAGCGGCAGTTTATCGTTTTTTGCAAGGATGGTTTTCAGCGCAAGCATAACTCTCGAAATCTCGCCGCCGGAAGCGACTTTTGCGAGCGGTTTTGTATCTTCGCCTAAATTTGTGGAAATGTAGAATTCTACCTCGTCGCAGCCCTTTGAATTAAATTGATAAGGTTTATTATTTATTAAAATGTGATCGTCGTTTTTAGTATCAGCAGAGCTGCGGCTGATTTTTATCTGGAAAACGGCGTTCTCTATACCTAGATAGCTTAATACCTCTTTTACTTCTTTCTGAACTTTCTTTGAAGCATCTGTTCTTTTCTTTGATAGTTTATCTGCCGTTATACCGCAGCCGGTTCTGAGTTTTTTTATATCTTCTTCAATATTTAAAATATTACCCGAATAATTTTCGATAAGATCAAGTTCTTTGCCTATCTTTTCCCTGTATTCGAGCACGGCTTTCAGCGATCCGCCGTATTTTTTCTTCAGCAGGTTTACGGCTCCCATCCTCTCGCGCAGCTCTTCCAGGTGTTCGGGGTCGAGATCAATCTTGGAGGAATAATCTCTGAAGAATTTGGAAATATCGCTGAACAGAGTTAGTGCGGTACTTAATTCACCGTTCACATCGGTAAAACTTTTATCAATCCTTAAAAGCTCCTCCACATGGCTGCGGATCCCCCCTAACTGGTCGTTCACAGAATTTTCCGAATCATATAGAGAAGAATAAATTTTATTGGTTAATTCAAGGAGTCTCTCGGAGTTTTCAAGCAGATTTAATTCTTCGTTTAGTTTTTCTTCCTCTCCCTGCTCGGGTGAGACCGCATCTATTTCCTTTATCTGATAAGAATACAAATCTTTTTTTTCTTTAATAACAAATTCTTTTTCACGCAGCGAATTCAGTTCGGAAATTTTTTCATAAATTTTGCTGTATAGATCTTTATACTCTTCCCTTAAATCCTCGAGTCCGGCAAATTCATCCAGGAAATCTATATGAGTTTCGGTTCGCAGCAGCGACTGATGCTCATGCTGTCCGTGAAGATCAACAAGCAGATTTCCGATCTCCTTAACCAGTGTTAACTGAACGGGAGTATCGTTGATAAAACAGCGGTTTGAACCTTTTAAGGATATTTCACGGCGCATTATTAATTCTGAGTTATAGTCTATTTCATTTTCTTTTAAGATACTCTCAACTTTTTTATTTCCGTCGACATTTAAAATACCTTCCACAACCGATTTGGATGCTCCTTTCCTGACGACCTCGGTAGAGGCTCTCTCTCCCAAAAGGAGACCCATTGCATCGATCAGAATTGACTTGCCCGCGCCGGTTTCTCCGGTTATAATATTCAAACCGGAACCGAACTCCACGAACATTTCCTCAATCAGTGCGTAGTCTTTTACCTGCAGTGATTTTAACATATAAATGTATTTTTAAGTGGTTTAAATTACTCTATTTTAAAAGTAATTTCAAAAGACAGAAACGGCAAATTCATTACATTCCGGAATAGAGAGATTTCAGAGTGAGGAAATAATAAAGTTTTCCAGCAGAAACAATACCCCCGCCATTGTTATAAAAAACAAAACAACTATTGAGATTAAAATTGCTTTCATTTTTAACCTGTCTAATAGTTAAATAACTACGATTAAAATAACTTAAAATTAAATCCTTTTACAAGTCACTGCAATATACCGCAATAAATGTCGAAAGGATGCGGTATCACCAGGCGCTTTTTCCTGAGCCGTAATAATTATCATAACTTATAAATTTTCCGGTCGGACCGTTCTCGTCGAGAGTCGCGTATTCTATGATACGTTCTGCTGCGGAAGTTACACCCAATGTTCACCGTTGATTATAAATACTGTCTTCATATTTTCTTAAATAAATATTTAAATTAACCCCGAAGCAATCGCCATGTAAAAACCGCAGATGGTTTTCGAATCGAATATTTCTCCGGACAGAATTCTTTTTTCAATTTCCTTTTTTTCGAGAGTGAATACTTCCATACCGTATTCTCCTTCTTCACGGTCATGATTTCCCGGAGTTAAATCCTTCGCCAGATAAATGTGCAGAATTTCGGTACAGAAACCGGGAGTTGTACTTATGGCACCGAGCTTTTTAACAAAACCGGCTTTGTATCCGGTCTCTTCGGTTAATTCTCTTGTGGCACAGACGTACGGGTCTTCCCCTGGATTTAATTTTCCCGCGGGGAATTCGGTTATTATTTTTTGAAGCGGATATCTGAACTGATTTATTAAAATTAATTTTCCGTCGTTCATTACAGGTAAAACTACGGCGCCGCCGTTGTGGACGGCAGTTTCCCTTACCCCTTTATTGCCGCTGTCATATTCAATTTCGTCTACTTTCAGATCAAATACTTTTCCTCTGAATAGTATATCGCTTTTAATTACTTTAAAATTTGTCATTAAATAATCCCGGGTTATTAAATATTAATTGTAAAAATAAGACTTTGCGGCAAGTTGTTGTGTGTCTTGAAAAACTTATATTAAAACACGGCATAAGATAATGTCCGGGCTGTCTTTCTTTTTAAAAATTAAGAAACAGACAGCCCGTATAGAATTTAGTTTGCGTGTATCCGTCCTATTTAGGCGTGATAGGATGAATCGTAGTACGGGATCAGCTCGTGCCCCAGATATTTCAGCAATGCGGTAATTACACCCAGATCATCCAGGTATCCGATCAACGGAGTAATATCCGGAATAGCATCAACCGGACTTATAAAATAAATCAGCGCCGCGGCAACTATAGCTTTCCTATGCCAAGATACCAGCGGATCCCGGAGATATCTTACCAGGGCAAAAATATCTTTGGCAAAGGAAATCTTCCTGCCTACACGCTCTAATTTAGTCCATAAGTTTTCTTCAACATATTGAATTTTTTGATCGACTTCTTTTTCGGTTTCGCCGCCGAAATCAAGCTCGTCAAGCTCTTTCAATTCGTTGAAGTCCTTATCGAAATCGTTCATAGGCTTGCTCCGAATTATTTTTGATATTTCTTAAACCAATCAAAAATCGAATTCCACCAGAACTTTGCATCCTGCGGCTTCACTACAAAATGATACTCTTCGGGGAAATAAAGCATTTTGCTAGGTACTCCGAGTCGCTGCAGCGAAGTAAACAGCTGGAACGCCTGGTCTTCGGGCACTCTGTAATCGTGAGCGCCTTCCACTATCAGCAGAGGTGTTTTTGCATTCTGAATAAATCTCTGCGGATTCCATTTTTCGTAAAGTTCTCTATTCTGCCACGGTGTACCTTTAAATTCCCATTCCGGGAACCAGAGTTCTTCGGTAGTTCCCCACATGCTAACGGTATTGAAAACACCGTCGTGCGAAAGCATTGCGTTAAATCTGTCGGTATGTCCTTCGAGCCAGTTAATCATATAACCGCCGTAGGAAGCACCCGCGGCAAAAGTATTTTTCTTATCGATGAATTTAAAATTCTTTACCGCATAATCGTAAACATCCATTAAATCTTTATAAGGAGCGCCGCCCCAGTCGCCGGAAATTTCGTTTGTAAATTCCTGACCGTAGCCGGTACTGCCTGTAGGGTTCGGTGCAATTACCACATAGCCCTTTGAAGCGAACAGTTCCGTATTCCATCTGAAATGAAAATCGTCTTCCCAATGCCCCTGCGGCCCGCCGTGAATCAAAAATATAAGAGGATATTTTTTATTCGGATTGAAGAACGGGGGTTTCACAAGAATAGACTGAATATCCCTTTTAGCTCCTTTACAAGTGAAAGTCTCAAGAGGGATCATTTCAATTTTTGCCAGAAGATCTTTGTTAAGATAAGTAAGTTGTCTTACGTTGCTTCCGTCGGAGTTCATTGCGAATATTTCGTAAGGAAGTGTAGAACGCTGCTGCTTGAAATAAATTGTCTTTCCGTCCGGTGAAACAACAATGTTTGTGTTGCTGTGATCTTTTAATACGACATCGACTTTACCGGTTGCAATATCAATCTTATAAACCGAATTATATATCTCGTTATTAGCGGTGAAGTAAATGTATTTTGAATCCGGTGACCAGACTATTTCATCAACAGATCTGTCGTAATTCTTGGTAATGTTTTTTAGTTTGCCGGTCTTTCTGTCGTATAGTACCAAGTTATGCTTCGCCGATTCATGTCCGGGAACCAGCATTGAACTGAAAGCGACGTATTTTCCGTCGGGTGAATATACCGGCTGGCAGTCGCCGCCCTTACTTTCGGATATTTTTTTGGCAGGAGCTTTTTCTCCCGGTTTTACACCGGCCAGGTTAACCGTATAAATTTCGTTATTAGTACTGTTGGCGACAACAGTATTCGGATTCATAGTGTATGCAACTTCCTTATCGCCGGGAGAAAAATTAAAATCGCTTCCGCTGCCTAAATCCAGAGGCGGAACATCGTTATGCATTTTGTATGTAAGATCGGAATATTTCTTTGCCGCAACGTCAAAAAGAAAAATATGGCTCCTCTTATCGTCAAGCCAATGATTCCACGAACGGAACATAAGGTGAGTTAGTACTCTTACGTTTGTTTTATCGGCCTTCTTTTCATCATCGCGTTTTTTGTTGCATGCCTGGGTTCCGCAATCGGCGTATACCGAAGATATAATAAGGAATTTTTTGCCGTCGTGAGAAATTCTAAAATCTGAAACACCGGTATATAGATCGGTTATCTGAACGTCGTTCTTTCCGTTAAGATTACAAACATGAATCTGATCGTCGAGAAGGTATGCAATTCTTTTTCCGTCCGGCATAAAGACCGGATTACTTTCGTTTTTTTCGGAGCTTTTCAAAGCCCTTAAGTCTGTTCCGTCAGAATTAACCAGATAAATATCCGTATTACCTTTATTCTCTTTCATGCTGTAAGCAGTAACCGAAAAAGCTATAGTCTTGCCGTCGGGAGAAAGATTAAACGAACCGATTCTTTTCATAGCCCAAAGATCATCCACAGTCAGCGGTCTCTTAGATTGAGCAAAAAGCAGTACCGGTAATAAAAATACAATGGACAGGAGCAGCTTCATGATATCCTCGATTGAATTAGTTTTTAATGCTATAAAAATAATTGAACTTTGCTAGAAAGGCAAAACCTCCCCCCCTCCCCCCTCCTTAAGGAGGGGGCAATTGGATTTTAATTCAATGGAATGGAAATATTAAAATTTGAATGTTTTGAACTTTATAAATGCAAATTGTGGCCGCTTTTGAGACATTCTTATTACGGCGACTTTTCCTATAATTTATTTATTAATCAGGGTTTTAAAGATAAGATTTCCTTTATAGTCAATCATTTGAACAAGCATGGAATTATCGTTTAATGAAATTGCAGTGAAGCCGGATTGACTTGAAGCAAATTCGGCAACTCCCGGATAAACTTTTTCGGTTTCAGAACCGGCGCCGGAAATAATAAACTATGTGAACAAATATTTTTCCGAATAATTATTTGCATGTATAGTTTAGAAAATATTCGCCGGTAAATAATATCGGTTTACCGATTTAATATTTATACGGCCGTATTGATTGTATAATTTTGATCCGAAAAAAATTAGAAGAAAAATGAAGCCGGTGATAATCGTGTGCGTTCTAGATGAGAATCCGTAAAAAAAAGTGAATTAAATTTTAATCAAAAACATCCGCAGTATTCATGGCGTTATCTTAAAAGTAATAATCCGAGTTTTACTTTGCGCCTTTCTTGCCTTAGGTGCAAAAAGTAAACCCTGGCTTATTTGGTTTAAAACCATCACTCACAATTTACCTCATAAAGGATTCGTTTTTAACGACCCTTTGAATTAAAATTTTTCATACCTTTGTATCATGTTATGAAATTAGTTTAGAAAGACAGTATGCCGAATAAAATATTTCTGCCGGGAACAGACCGGCAGATCGAACTACTAACCGGACATCTTAATGTAACGGGAATGAATATCCTGATAATCGGCGGCGGCAGTGAAGATATTGCGATGTTTTTAAAAAAAAGCGGCGCAGCCTCCGTAATAATAATTGTGGATAATAATGATTCGCTTCTTACATTAAGATTATTTCTGGGTAAAAGCACCGATGTAAAAGTAAGAATGATGGAATACGACAATACAGATTTTCTCACCCCTAATTTCGATCTGATTTACGCCCAGGCATCCATTTCAAACAAAATGAGAAATAAAATAATAAAGGAAATCAAACGTATTTTGAAACCTGAAGGTTATTTCTGCGTAGGTGAATATATAAGCCTGATTCCCGAGGCACCTGAATTTGTAAAAGATGTTTGGTCAAGTTCGGATATTACGCCTCTGCCTCTGGAAAGCGCAGAGAAATTCTACCGTGAAAAAAATTTCAGAGTATATAACGAATTCGATTTATCGTCAACTTTAAAAGAATTCTACATAACCGGCAGGAATCTGCTTGAGGAAAGACTCGGTACATTAACGGATAATGAAAAATCTTACTATAAAAAAATATTAAAGCAGATAAGTCATGAATCAAATGTTTACTTAAAACTCGGCGGCGACAAATATATGGGATTCAGAATGTTCATTCTAAGGAAAGGCAAAGGATGAAAAAGGGTGACCTGATCGATATTGAGATAGAAAAGTATGTTTTTGAAGGTAAAGGTATCGCAAGAATTGAAAAAGTCAGCGACGGTTCGAATAAACACGAACCCGCTCCCCATAAATACGTAGTATTTGTGCACGGAGCATATCCCGGAGATAAACTAACAGTACAGATCAAGAAAGTTAAAAAATCTTATGCGGAAGCAAAGATTGTAAATATTATTGAGCCTTCCGTCTATAGAACCGAAGCTAGATGCAAATATTTCGGAACATGCGGCGGATGCAAACAGCAGGATATGGATTACGAAGCACAGGTGAAGTTCAAACAGCAGCAGGTTGAAGAAATTTTCGACAAGCTTGGGGGTTTATCCGGTTATGAAGCAGAAAAGATATTAGGATCCGCAAAAGTTTTTTACTATCGTAATAAAATGGAATTTTCCTTTACGGAAAAAAGATGGCTTACAGAAAATGAGATTAAATCCGGAAATGAATTTGAGAATTCATTCGCGCTCGGCCTTCATATACCCGGTGTATACGATAAAGTAGTGGACATTGATGAATGTTTCCTACAGTCCCCTTTAAGCAACAAAATACTAAACTTTACAAGAGGATTCTTTAAAAACAAAAGTGTTCCTATATATTCGACAAAAACACATGAAGGATATTTGAGGAACCTGGTAATAAAACAATCTCATCATACCCATGATCTCATGGTTAATCTGGTAACCGGCGAAGAGAATGATCTTCTGATGAAAGAATACGCCGCAGGATTAATTGAAGAAGTACCTCAAATTACTACGGTTATAAATAACATTAATTTAAAAAAAGCGGCTGTTGCAATAGGAGATTACGAAAAAGAATATTACGGCAGCGGTTTTATTTACGATTCCATAGGAAAATATAAATTCCGCGTAAGCGCAAATTCGTTTTTTCAAACAAATACTCTGCAGGCCGAAAAGCTATATGAAATTGCATTGGAATTTGCAGGACTTAGCGGCGATGAAATAATCTACGACCTGTATTCCGGCGCGGGGACAATTTCCATTTTTGTATCCGGAAGTGCAAAAGAAGTATATGCATTCGAAAGTGTCGAGTCGGCTATTAAAGATGCCGAAGAGAATAAACTGTTGAATGAAATAGATAATGTTCACTTCTTCACCGCGGATTTAAATAAATCTTTTTTTCACATAGCCGAAGGAAATAACATCCCGCTGCCGGGAGTAGTAATTTTAGATCCTCCGAGGAGCGGCATGCATCAGAATACTGTTGATGATGTTATAAAACTATCGCCGTCGAAAATTGTATATGTAAGCTGCAATCCGGCAACGCAGGTTAGGGACATTAAACTATTTGCACAAGCGGGTTATACACTGAAAAAAATTAAGCCGGTTGACATGTTTCCGCATACTTATCATATCGAAAATGTAGCGCTGCTTGTTAAAAATAAAGTTTAAAATTTATTCCATATTTCCCTCCGCGGAACTCCGCGACTTCTCCGCGTGCCTCCTCGATCATCCTTCCGTTTCGTAAGCACTTAGTTATTTTGAGTGCACTGAATTTCACTGAGGGAAAAAATAATTTTGGGAAAAATTGCTGCTCAAATTTAGGGAAGGAATTTATCTTTTTCTGCTTTTCAGATCCAGTATAAGCACATACTCTCCCTTAATATTTTGCTGTTCTACCTTATCAAGCAGATCTTTTGCGGTTCCTCTGAAGAAATGTTCATTGGGCATTGAAATTTGAAACGCGAGTACAACGCGCAGGTTTTCCCCCAGCACTTTGACAATATCGGTTAAAAGGCTCTTCAATCTGTAAGGTGTATCTAATAAAATTACAGGTTCGTTCATTCGCTTAAAATTAAGCAGTCCCCGCCTTCTTTCGTCTTTTTTAGGTGAAAGCCAGCCATAGTAATAAAACTTCTCCATATCCAAACCGGAACCAACAAGTGCAGGTATTAATGAATTGGCGCCCGTAACCGGGACAATCTTAATTTTCTGGGAAATTAAAACATCCACAAGAAGATGACCCGGATCGGAAAATAACGGAGTACCGCAATCCGATATCAGCGCCGCACTTTCGCCGTTTATAATCCGGAGAAGAAGATCGTTTACTACTTCCTTTTCGTTATGCTCGTTTAAGGCGACTAATTCTTTTTCAATATTAAAATGAGAAAGCAGTCTCCGCGCATCCTTAAACTCTTCGCAAATTATGAAATTTACTGCTCTTAGCGTCTTTTAAAGCTCTAAAAGTCATATCGTCATAATTTCCGATCGGAGTTGAGACTATATAAAGTATTCCTTTCATACGACAAAAATAGTTAAATGAAACCAAAATAACCTTGAATAAAATTAAATTTTTAATTGCTTTCTCACGATATTTATTCTTAATTTAGCAAAGCATTAAAGAATTAATGGGGATTAATGAAGAATTCCGTTCAATTTAGCCTTCAATTTCCCGAATGGCTTTTACTAAAGAAATCGTTGAAATTATTAATGTTTTTCTTGCTTTATCCCATCGATAAATATCTACCTAATACAAAATAACATAGGTGAATGATGAAAAATATAGGAATACTTATAATACTATTGTTTTCAATACCGGCAATGTGGGCACAGGATTCCTCACAGACATTTCTTTCGGTAAAAGGAACCGGAGTTGAAGAATTTATTAACTCTCATCCAGAGTATGACGGACGCGGCACTATAATATTTGTACTGGATACCGGCGTGGATATGGGAATAGACGGTTTGGAAAAAACTTCCACCGGCGATGTAAAAGTAATCGATGTGCAGGATTTTTCCGGCGAGGGAGATATTAAACTATATGACTGCGATGTAGAAGAAGACAACGACAAATATTATTTTATCAACGAGGACCGGGACCTGAAAGTTTCCGGCGCCCATAAACTGCAATTAAAACCGGTTGACGGCAAGTATTATATCGGAGCACTGGACGAGACTAAACTTAAAAATTCAGGATCAAAAGCCGAAGATTTAAACGGCAACGGATCAACTACAGACAAATATACGGTTGTTTCTTTCAAAACAATCGACGGCAGCGATACCTGCTGGGTAGCGTATTTTGACGTTAACAGCAACGGAGATCTATCGGACGATAAACCTTTAAGAAATTATAAAGAGAAGTTTGATACGTTCAAAATTAAAAATGAAAAAGGTCTTCCTCAATTAACCTTCGCAGTTAATATTTTTCCCGGTCAGAAAAAAATATCGCTGTTTTTTGATGACGGCGGACACGGGACTCACGTTTCCGGAATTGCGGCAGGTTATCATATCGGCGGCAGTTACTTAAACGGAGTGGCGCCCGGAGCAAAAATCATCGGTCTGAAAATCGGCAATAACAATTACTCGGGAGGGGCAACCGTAACCGGAAGTATGAGAAACGCTTTTCTTTATGCGGATAAAGTTTCGAAAGAGAAGAAGGAGCCCTGCGTTTTAAATATGAGCTTCGGTATCGGATCGGAAATTGAAGCACGGTCGGAAATGGAACTGTTTCTTGATTCACTACTTTACGCGAACCCGTATTTATATGTCTGCCTCTCAAACGGAAACGACGGCCCGGGTATATCTACCGCAGGACTTCCGTCTTCATGCGGATACGCGCTTTCATCCGGTGCGGTTCTGCCATACGAAGTCGGACGCGATTTATTCGGTTCAACTTTAAAACAGAACGTCATGTTTTTCTTCAGCTCAAGAGGGGGCGAAGTAAGCAAACCGGATATCTGCTCGCCCGGTGTATGCACATCTACCGTACCTAACTGGGAGCCGCGCGATGTAATGGGAGGAACAAGTATGGCATCTCCTTACACGGCCGGAGTTGTTTCCGTTATATTAAGCGCATTGGAAAAAGAGAACCCGGATATAAAAGTTCCGTCACAACTGCTTTTTAAGGCAATCAAAGAAAGCGCTGTTAAGATGGAAGGATACTCGGCTCTGGATCAGGGAACTGGTTATATCAATGTGATCAACGCATACAGCGTAATTAAAAAATATATCGCGGCCGGAGAAATAAACAAGTTTGAGACTTATACAATAAGTTCTTTTTCACCGAATATGCCCGATGGTAAAGCTCCTAATCTCTATATAAGAAACGGCAATTATTTAACCGGTGAAGAAAGATATACCTATACGGTAAAAAGAAATGATTTTCAGAAGAAAGATAAATTTTACAGAATTTATAATATAAAAAGCAATACCGACTGGCTTTTGCCGATCCAGAAAAAGACTTACATCAGGAATAAACAACACGCAAATATCACCGTAATGCTGGATAAGAAAAAATTAACCGAACCAGGATTGTATGTCGGCAGAATTACTGCTACGCGCGATGATAAATCGAACATGCCTGAATTTAATATGCTTGCAACAGTTGTTATACCTTACAGGTTTTGCCGGGAAGAAAATTTTTCGCGCGAATGGGACAATGAGACCGTAGAGCCTGGATTAATTAAAAGATATTTCATTGAAATGCCGGCCGGACAAACAGCCATGCATGTCTCTATTTCGCCGGTAAAAGGTAAATATGTAAAAAGCAGGTTCTGGCTGTTTGACCCCGACGGAGTGGATTTATACACCTCGCGTACTTTAAACACTCAGGGAGATGAATCCGGCATTGAAAATGAATTTTATAATCTTCGGCCGGGAGTTTACGAACTGGATGTTGAGGGAAGTTTCATGGCAGACGGATTATCCGAATACAATTTGTCGGTCGGGTTTACAGGCGTAAACAGAATTGGTGATGCGCCGCTTGATTCGGTTAACAAATCGATTGAAGTAATTAATTCGTATAACGGAGAATCGAGTTATAATATAAGCGGTAAAATTTTGGGATATGAGAATAGTGCGACCGTTAAAATAAGCGGTCCGGAGCATTATTCATTACCATTTACAATGAGCAAAGATGAGTCCTATAAAGTATTCACGGTAAACCTCAGCAAAGAAGACTTTAACAAGATGACGGATTTTTCGGTTATTGTTTATAACAAAAAAGGTAAGGCTGTAAACAAAGACGGACTTAGTTATAAAGAAGGGAAATTAATAATTGATAAAAGTTCCGGTGCGGATACCGACAGTTTAACTTTGGAGTTGATACCGGCATTTTCAAATGAGAACGACAGTATAGAAGTTAACTTAAAAGAAGCAACATATTTAAAAACAGCAAAGACAATATCCGTCAGCGATAACGGGAAATATTCAACCGTATTATATCCTTCTATTTCCCGCAGTTTGCAATGCAGCTGCAAAAAACCCGGAGTAACTTTACCTGCCGGATCGAGGTTTTTCGGGAAGATATATTTTGAATCAGAATTATCAAAAAAAATAGAAGCGGAATTACCAATTTATTTAAACTTTTAAAGGAATGACTACCAATGAGTGAAAAACACATAAACGGAGAAAACCTAAAAGGTTTGCCGGAAAATGCATATACCGAATTAAAACCCGGTGAAGAATATACTCCGGTAATGCCTCCTAATGTAAATGTTCCTGAGGTAAGCCTCTATTCCGTATTAACTGGATTAATTATGGCAATCATATTTTCCGCCGCCGCGGCTTACCTCGGATTGAAAATTGGGCAAGTATTTGAGGCTGCAATACCGATTGCAATTATTGCCGTCGGCTTATCTGCTTCGACCAAAAGAAAAAACGCTTTGGGCGAAAATGTAATAATACAGTCTATAGGTTCTACTTCAGGCGCCGTTGTTGCCGGTGCAATATTTACGATACCTGCATTATATATTCTGCACCTCAACGCCGAATTCTACAAAATTTTTCTGGCTTCTTTATTCGGCGGCGTACTGGGAATATTATTTCTTATTCCCTTTCGAAAATATTTTGTAAAAGATATGCACGGCAAATATCCTTTCCCGGAAGCAACGGCAACTACCGAAATTTTAGTAGCCGGAGAAAAAGGCGGCAACCAGGCCGCAGTTCTGGTTGTAAGCGGTATTATAGGCGGATTGTACGATTTTATTGTAGCTTCGGTGGGGTTATGGAATGAAGTATTCTCGTCACGCGTTTTTCCATTCGGAGAAAAAATTGCGGACAAAGCAAAAATAGTTTTCAGGATGGATGTCGGCGCCGCTGTTATGGGCCTCGGATATATCATCGGTCTAAGATATGCAGCTATAATATGCGCCGGTTCGTTCGTAGCCTGGTATGTTCTTATTCCCATGGTTGCGTATATAGGGCAGGGACTTAGTGTTCCTCTCGGCGCAAATATTTCTCTGCTTATTAAAGATATGTCCGCAGAGCAGATCTTCGCGAATTACGTACGTCATATCGGAATCGGCGGCATCGCAATGGCAGGTATCATAGGAATTGTTAAATCCTCGAAAATTATCGGCTCTGCCTTTTCTCTTGCAGTTAAGGAAATAATGGGTACAAAGGCCGTTATTGAAGATAAATTAAGAACCCACCGCGATTTGACAATGAAGGTAATTGCAATTGCTATAATAGCTACCGCAGTTCTTATTTTCGTCTTTTTCCTGTTAGGCGTTGTAAATACCTGGTTCTACGCTCTGGTCGGTTTATTGATTGTTTTGATAATTTCATTTTTATTCACAACAGTAGCTGCAACTGCAATAGCAATAGTAGGTACAAACCCGGTATCTGGCATGACGTTGATGACGCTAATCTTATCTTCAATTATTTTGGTATCGATAGGATTAAGCGGAACTTCCGGAATGATAGCTGCGCTGCTGATAGGCGGTGTGGTATGCACTGCGTTATCAATGTCGGGCAGTTTTATAACCGATTTGAAAATTGGTTACTGGCTGGGTTCTTCCCCTTATAAACAGGAAACATGGAAATTTTTAGGAACGCTGGTTTCGGCTGCAACAGTGGGATATGTTATTTTACTTCTCAACAACATATACGGCTTTACGGGTCCCGAAGGATTGGTTGCTCCGCAGGCTAATGCGATGGCGGCGGTAATTAAACCGTTGATGGCTAATCAGCCCGCTCCCTGGATATTATATATTGCCGGTGCGCTGATGGCTTTGATCTTAACTATGATCGGTGTTCCGGCTCTGGCTTTTGCATTAGGTATGTACATTCCGCTGCATCTTAATACTCCGCTTCTGGTAGGCGGTTTAATTGCTTATTTTGTCTCTTCCAGAAGTAAAAATGAGAAGTTAAATAAAGCCAGGGGAGAAAGAGGAACACTTATCGCGTCGGGATTTATTGCCGGCGGTGCTTTAATGGGTGTTGTGAGCGCTTTGCTGAAGAAGTTCAACGTGAATATTATGGTAAGTCAAACCTGGGTCGATTCGCATTCCGCAGAGCTGCTGGGATTGGTTGCATTTGCACTTTTATGCGCCTATGTTATTTGGGACGCAATGCGTGCAAAAGTAGAAAAAGAATAGTTATAAAATATAAAGAGGCTGTCTCAAAAGTGCTTCGTATGTCACTGTGAGCGGACCTGCCTGCCGGACAGGCAGGGTCGAACCGTGTATTCATCGCAAATTCATGCTTCGACTTCGCTCAGCATGACATGATCCCGACTTATGAGACAGCCTCTATTTTATTCAAATATCATAAATAGGACCCGCCGTTACTTCGAGAACATTTCGCATAAAAATAATTATTGTTTTTTAACAGATATTTTTTCAAATTCGGGTTAAAAGATATAGAGTTGTATATCACCTTCCTGCCGGGGCATCAAATATGGGGGAGTGCCGGTTTAATCTGTTTTATTCGAATATTCTTCTTACTACGGTAATGCGGTATAATAATCAGGAATTTTGATCTGAATATTTTTTAAATATTAGAAATAATTTTTTGCGGAGACAATTTGTATTTCTCAAAACAATTATTAAATAAAATTCTAGCTTTATGCCTGATATTAATCTTATCCCCGTTTTTATTGTTAACGGGTATACTGGTTTTCCTTTCTACCAATGACTCACCCGTATTTATGCAGAAAAGAGGGCTTTCTCTGGAAGGTACTTCGTTTATAATCTACAAATTCCGCACTATCAAAAGACATAAAACATCCGGAACAATTGACTCCATCTTTTACAAGCCCGTGCCCGGAGAAAACATATCAAAATTAGGTATGTTTTTAAGAAGAACCGGGTGGGACGAAATTCTGCAATTAATCAATGTCATGAAAGGCGAGATGTCTTTTATCGGCCCCAGGCCGTTGTCATATGAAGATCTGGCGGTTATGAAAAATAATTATCCGCGTCTTTATAATTTAAGATCCAGAATGAACATCAAACCGGGTATTACCGGGTACTGGCAAATTCTGGGAAATCGAAATCTGGGAGTTATAAATCTTGTGTCCAGCGATTTGTTTTATTTCAACAACCGTTCATTGAAATTAAATTTGATGATACTCGGTTTAACGCTAAAAACTATTCTTACACGCGCTCATTCCGATTCGATAATACCCGTCCGCAAAAATCGGTTTGTAAATAAAATAAATCCCCGCAAGGTAGTATTTAGATCCAGGCTAAAGGACGTTTAACTACCTGCGGACGAATATTTTTAACCAAGAATATCCATGACCTTTTCTTCAATCTTTCCCAATTCCGCGTCGAACCGTTCCCCTGTCTCCTGATTTTTATTTCAACTTTATTTTCCTTTAACTTACGGTCGCCTACAATTATTTGAACAGGCATGCCGAGCAAATCGGCATCGTTGAATTTAAAGCCTGCCTGAGCTTCCCTATCGTCGTATAATACATCAAAGCCCATAGCTTTTAGACTGTTGTAAATGTTTTCGCACGTATCCAGAATTTCCTGTTTTTTTGCGTTCAATGCAATCAGGTGAATCTGGAAAGGCGCCAGGGTTTTATCCCATATAATTCCTTTTTCATCATGATGCTGTTCTATACAGCAGGCCATTACTCTTTCAACGCCGATTCCGTAGCTGCCCATAATAAGAGGATTTTCTTTTCCGTTCTCGTCGAGGAACATTGCACCCATGGAAGAGGAATATTTGGTTCCTAATTTGAAAATATGTCCGAGTTCAATAGCGGTAAATACCAGCAAAGTATTTTTACATCTTGGGCATTTTTCACCGGATTTAACAATTCTCAGATCGCTATATTCAATATTCTCAACGTCCCTTTTTAAGTCTATTCCGCTTAAGTGATAATCATTCTTGTTAGCACCGCTGAAAAGGTTATTCGCATCTTTAAGCAGATCATCGGCTATTATCCTGCCCTTAAAACCTATCGGGCCGATTGAACCTGCATCCGCACCCGTAATATCTTTCAGTTCTTCCGGATGCGCAGGCCTTATTGTACCTCCCAGAACTTTTTCAAGTTTCGTCTCATTAACTTCGTCGTTACCGAGCATTAAAATAAGTACGGACTCGCCTTTGAAAATATATACTCTGGATTTAGCGCATTGTGTTTCCTGAATTTTTAGGAACCCGCAGAGTTCATCGATCGATTTGACGTCCGGAGTTGAAATTTCTTTAATATCCCCGGAATCATTATCGCGGGATTTGCCTTCTTTTACGGATACGGCAACTTCAACATTTGCAGCATAGCCGCACTTCTCGCAATGCGCTACCGTATCTTCACCGGCTTCCGATTTAACCATAAACTCTTCCGACCCTGTTCCTCCCATTGCACCGCTGGAAGCACCTACTACAAAATATTTTATTCCGCACCTGTCGAAAATATTTCTATATGCTTTATCGTGCAGTTGATAAGATTTATCCAGGTCTTCCGGCTTTGCATCGAATGAATATGCATCTTTCATCAGGAACTGTCGTCCTCTTATCACGCCGCTTCTCGGTCTGGCCTCATTTCTGAATTTCGTCTGTATCTGATACCAAATTTGCGGCAGATCTTTATAAGACTTGAGTACATTTCTAGCATGGAAAGTCATAATTTCCTCATGCGTCGGTGCAAGCACGTAATCCCTGTTTTTTATATGAAACAAAGTATCGCCGAAAGCCTCTACCCTATTCGTTTCTTCCCATATTTCAATGGGATTTAATGCCGGCAGATGAAATTCCTGTCCGCCGATACCGTCCATTTCTTCCCTTATTATTTCCGTTATTTTCTTTATTACTCTGTAGCCGAGGGGAAGAAAAGAATATATCCCCGCTGACAGCATTCGTATCATTCCCGATCTTAACATTAAAATATGGCTTTCCACAACTGCATCGTTCGGTACTTCTTTTAAAGTAGGAACGAAATATTTACTTAATTTCATGGTTTTACTTTTTCTTTAGTTTATTTTCGGATATTATTTCGGAAAAGCAGATTTACCGTAATTTCTAAATCGATTTTTCAAAAATACGCAATTAGAAAAGTTTATCAAAACGGTCGAAGTCTAAATTTCGGTGTACTGATTAGCTTTTGATGAATGTCTTAATCACAAATAAGATATTTTTCAGATCGGCGCAAATCCGCCTAACAAGCCTAATCAGTGTACAGTCGTATTTGGTTTATTCCTACATTTCCGATAAAAAAAAAGAAACTTGCTAATCGCAGTTTGATTTTCCTTAATTCAGTCCTTATTTTGATAAAACTAAACTCGGCTTATTAGCAGCTAAAAGGACGGAACTTAATTGAATTACACCCGACATAATTTATTTACATTCCTATTAATTTCTTCCTTAAGCTTTTATATTCACGGGAGCAATAATTCTCAGTCCCTCAAAAATAAAACCTCAATCCAATACTCTGCGTTTATGCAACCTGCCGACAAAACCCGGCCGCCAACCATCCGAAGTGACACTGCAGGCATCATACATCAAACCGCAAACAACCATCCGCAAATAATTATATTACCGGCCTCCCGAAAAGAAATATTAATCTCAAAAACAATATCTCCGGAAAAAGTTTCCCAAATAGACCGATATCTTGCAAATAACTATATCCATCTTAGATCAAATAAAACAAAGAACCAAACTGCTTCACCGAATGAGAATGAAGAAACCGTTTTTGAGCTGGAAGATAAATACAGTCCGGCGCACGGAAAGGATATCGGGATATGGACAAATTATCTTACCCCGTCCCAATGCTTCCATTTAGGTTTCGATCAATTTTTCGTTAATTACAATACGAACATAAGAGAACTTAATGCGGAAATAGAATCGGTACACGGCAGCGGATTTGAATATGCGAACATTATGGTAAGTCTCGGCACAGAAAATATAACTGCGGCAAAAAATATTTTGGAAAACTGTAATGATGTCGGACTTTATTTTATCGATGAACCTGTCGAGCATAAAGTCTTTCACGGTATGTACAATAAAATTTCAACCGAACTTTTACCGTCTCTTTTAAAAAGAATCCGGACGCCAAACTGCTTTTATCGAGTTATCATGTACCGGAGGGAAATATTTGCGGGAATGCCGTAGGAGATAAATATTTAGAATTGATGGAGAATAATAACAATGTCTGCATTCAATGCGATAAATACACATTGAATTGCTGCGGCAACGTAACTTATTACTGGGATGAGTTTCAAAAATATTACGGGATAAACCGGAACTTCTCGAATTGGATGAACATTACGGTAAATAACGGTTCAACTCCGGGAGATTTTCCGTGCTCTACATGGCCGTTTGCAAAATCCGCTGACTGGTCAACATTATTCAAGTCGGCAGATAGTTACGGAATAAACAATCTCTGGCTTTTTGCCGAGGGTACGGGTAATAAATCAGCCGTATTGAATTACTGCCGCACTGCCTGGAAAAGCGAATGGCTTAAAAGGAGGGGAAAGAAATTAATTATTTTATGGAAACTTGATGATGCCGGCAATAATGAAAAATGGCCCGAAGGTAAATGGTACGTAGGCGACGCATATTATAGCGGAAAGGAAGAATTGATTGACTACAGCCGTTGAGTATATACTGCAGAGAGTTCAAATTAAAAAATATTTTGAATTCTCTTTTCTGTATTTTATCTTTAATAACGTAAACAATTCGATCGGGGAACTAACATAAAGCTGAAAATGTCGCTAAAAGATAAATACTTAAAAATATCATATAAAACCGCAGAATTGTTTGAACGGGCAAAGATGACCGAACATACATTTATGATTATTGTTGCAATTATCATAGGTGTGCTCGCGGGATTCGGTGCAATAGGTATCAGGCTCTTAATAAAAGAAATATCACTGTTATCATTCCCCGGCGGAGATAACTTTCTGCTTAACGTACTTCATGCCCCATGGTTAAAAATTCTGCTTATCCCCGTGATCGGGGGATTACTTGTAGGACCCATAATTTATTTCTTCGCTCCCGAGGCAAAGGGACACGGCGTGCCTGAAGTAATGCAGGCTATTTTATTAAAAGGCGGCATGATACGCGCCAGGGTTGCTTTTATAAAAGCAATTGCCTCGGCTATTTCGATTGGCACCGGCGGATCGGTAGGAAGAGAGGGGCCTATTGTTCAGATAGGTTCGAGCCTCGGTTCGACTGTGGGTCAATTTTTCAGAATTCCCAGTAAAAAATTAAAAACACTCGTAGGATGCGGAGCCGCAGCAGGTATTGCGGCAGCCTTTAATGCCCCGATAGCAGGAGCCTTATTTGCGGTTGAAATAATTCTGATGGATTTTGCCGTAGCGCAGTTTTCGCCTATTGTAATATCTTCCGTTATGGCAACGGTAATATCACATAGTTTCCAGGGCGACTTTGCGGCATTCCTGGTTCCCAAATATCATCTTGCGTCGCCTTACGAAATATTGTTTTATTTCGTTCTCGGGGCGGTAAGCGGCGTTATCTCTTTTCTCTTTATTAAAGTACTGTATTTCATGGAGGATTTTTTTGATAATAAATTTCATATTCAGGAATATCTTAAACCCGCAGTAGGCGGAATAGGCATAGGAATTATAGCCCTGGTCTTTCCGCAAATAATGGGTGTCGGCTACGACTCCATCAACAACGCTCTCCATGAAAATTTAATCTGGTACGTGGCGCTGCTTTTAATTTTTGTCAAACTAATCGCAACTTCTCTAACCCTTGGTTCAGGCGGATCGGGCGGAATTTTTGCGCCTTCTTTATTCATCGGTGCAATGCTCGGGTATTTTTTCGGCTCTATTGTTCACAACATGTTCCCCGCTATCACTGCTACGCCCGGTGCTTACGCTTTAGTTGCAATGGGCGGTCTGGTTGCCGGAACCACAAGAGCACCCATTACCGCAATTATAATTGTCTTTGAACTTACCAACGATTACCGCATTATCCTTCCTCTGATGATTACTTGTATATTCAGCACAATACTTTCGTCAAAACTCAGCAGGGAATCTATTTATACCTTAAAGCTGCTGCTGAGGAATATAAGCATAAAGGAAGGAACCGAGTTAAATATAATGGAATCTATTTTTGTTAAAGAAGTCTATAACACCGACTTTGATACTCTAAATGTAACTGACAATTTCAGCCAGGTAGTCAACAAAGTTATAAGAGGAAAGAGTCCCGAATTTCCCGTAACAACCGCGGAAGGCAGCGTACTGGGAATGATTTCTATTTACGATATTAAAGATCATCTTTACGAAAGGGATTCGCTTCAAAATCTGCTTATAGCAGGCGACATTGCAAATACCGATTTCGAACCGGTTACCCCGGAGGATAATTGCCAGACTGCCATGGATAAAATGCGGAAATATGATTTCGAAGGTCTTCCGGTTGTTGAACATGATGGTTCGAATAAAATAACCGGTATGATATGGATGAAAGATATTCAATACGCATATCAAAAAGGAATTGAAGCACGCGACATTACATCCAACCTGGCCAGCCGTATAATGATGAAAGATGAAAATCCGCAGGTAAGGTTCATGGAAGGTTATTCGATTTCGGAGATAACGCCCCCTAAATCTTTTATCGGAAAATCTATAAGAGACCTGGATATACGCGTTAAATACGGGGTCGATGTGCTGTCGGTAAAGACAAAGAAAGGCAGGGAAGAAAAAATTAAAGCAATACCTAATCCGGAATATGTTATTACGGATGAAGATACTTTAATTATAGCAGGAGAAATAAAAAATATTAAATTATATTTCCAACCTTAATTAATAAACTTACAACATCAGTACCCGTAAAAGAAAAAGAAGACACTTATGAATATAAATTTAACATTTGAGGAAACAAGAATAATAGGCTCCCTTATAGAGAAGGAATTGACTACGCCGGAATATTATCCGCTTACTTTGAATTCATTAAAGAACGCATGTAATCAGAAATCGAACAGGAATCCGGTTGTATCTTTTGATGAGAGTTTATTGGAAACAGCGGTGGAAGGCTTGAGAAATAAGTCGCTGGTCAGCAGGGTAACGGGAAGCGATATAAGAGTACCCAAATACAGGCAGGTTTTTACAGAAGCGCTTGAATTAACGCCGGCGGAAGTAGCGGTTATTTGCGTGATGATGCTTCGCGGTCCTCAGACACCCGGTGAAATAAAAGGCAGAACGGGAAGAATGTTCGTATTCGAAAGCCTCGGCCAGGTGGATGAAGTCTTGGAATTGATGATAAATAAAGAAAATCCTCTTGCGGTAAAACTGCCGCGTCAAACCGGTATGAAAGAAGCAAGATATATGCATCTGCTTTCCGGCGAACCGGATATTGAAATGCTGAATTCGGTAACGGAGGAAGAGACAAATTTGAATAACGAAAAGATTGAAAAGCTGGAAGCTGAAATAGAAATGCTAAAAAGCGGTTTGTATGGATTGAAAAAAGAATTCGAAGAATTTAGAAATCAATTCAAATAAAATTAATATATTAACATTAAACTTCGTTGTTTTCTGTACATCCTCAGTGAAACTCCCTGTCGGAATTTTTTCACGGAGACACACGGAGTAGTCACGGAGATACATATAGGAATATTTTATTGTTTTAATCTCCGCGGTTCTCCCATAGTCGTCAACTTAATTTTTGAAAAATTTCCGGAATTTACTATTAATAAACACCTTAAACACCTACGGTGTTCTTTTTTATTTTGAATTAAATCTTCTACAAACAAAAAATCCATGCGGGATTTAAGATCATCTTGAAATGAATTAACTCCGGTAGGAGTTCAACTCTTTTATTTATATAGTTCAAAGAATTATTTCACAAAATTAGGTTGGCGCCTATGCGTGGTTCTCCGCGGAACTCCGTGATACTTAAACATTAAGGAAGTTGAAACGCCAAACTTTATTTGGCCGGCAAACTAACTATACTATAAACCCGGTCGTTGGGTCTTACGGTTTCATCGCACGGGAATGTAATTCTTTCGCCTTTACCTGCCGTATCGCTTTCGTTATCGTGAACCATTAATGCCGATACTTTCATGTTAACAACTCCGGTAGTCGGACCGATAATTAATATCTTGTCTTCTTTTTTTATACTGCCGGTTTCTATTAGTATATCTGCAATTTTAGATTTTTTGTAATAATTAATAACTTTGCCGACGTATTCTTTCCTTGTAGTTGCTTTGCTTCCGTATATATCTGCATAATCAGCGGAGCTGGGTTTATCAAAATAAAACCCGGAAGAAAATCCGCGGTTATATACGGTTCCGAGTTCTTCAAGCAATTCATTTTTCTTTTCAGGAGTAAGTTTATTTTCTTTAAACAGATCGATTGCTTTCCTGTATGCCGAAACGGTAACGGCAACGTACTCCGGACTTCTTTTCCGTCCTTCTATTTTAAAAGAATCTATTCCTGCTTCGATCAGTTTATCGATAAATTCTATCGTACATAGATCATTGGGCGAGAGCACGTAATCTTCACCGAGAATAATTGATTTATCAATGCTGTTATCCGTTATTTCGTATTCTCTTCTGCATGGCTGAATGCATTCCCCTCTGTTAGCACTTTTACCGAATAAGTGATGGCTCATAAAACAGCGTCCGCTAACGGCAATACACATCGCGCCGTGTATGAAAGCTTCAATTTCCAGATCGGTGTTTGCACGGATTTTTTTAATCTCCTCCAGCGAGCATTCACGCGCCAGTACAATGCGTACCGCACCTAAACTTTTATAAAAATTTGCGCTAAGCGAATTAGATACCGAACCCTGAGTAGAAATGCAGAAAGGCATGTCATATCTTCTGCAGATCTCGGTAACTGCAAGGTCCCAGCAGATTACTCTGTCGATGCCTGATTTCTTAGCTTCCGAAACGATAGCATCCACATCGGATATTTCTTCTTCGTAAACGATGGTATTCAGCGTAAGGTAAGTAAGTACATTGCTCTCTTTACAAAATGCCGCTATTTCCGGCAAGTCTTCAAGAGTGAAGTTAACGGCCTTAGCCCGCATATTTAATTTATCAACTCCGAAATAAACCGCATCGGCCCCAGATTTCACCGCAGTCCGCAGCATTGTCCAATCACCTGCAGGAGCCATTAGCTCGGGAGAATTGTTTGTGGTTTGTGGTTTGTGGTTTGTGGTATTTAGTTTATGATTTACTGAAATTTTAGAGTCCATTTTATTTACACATTTTCTTAAGATAATTTATGAAAGCACTTAATCTTGGAATTAATACCTCGACTGTCTTCATAAGATTCACAAAATCTTTTTCAAAAATTAATTTTCTTCTATAAGCTTTTTTTACCCATCGTTTTAATTCAAACAATGAGCCGCGTGATATTTTTACAAATCTTTTGTAATCAAGATAACTACCCCTCCCTGAACCCTCAGCAATATTAGCCCCGATACTATCGGCAGCTTTTACCATTTGTTTGCCGATAGTATCCTTCGCAAAATAATCCCATGCAATAACAAGATCCCAAATCTTTTCAGAAAGATCTTCGGACAATTTATAGACTTCCAAATCTTCATATTTTGTGTTCATATTTATCCCCTTTTAAATATGATTAATTATAGAATAGTTTTACCTTCACAACAAACCACAAACTACATACAAAACCACAAACTACATACTACAAACCACAAACTACATACTACAAACCAACTACATACTACAAACCAACACATACGACAACCACAACTACATACGACAAACCACAAACTACATACTACAAACCACCTACAAATTACGCCTTCTCTTCCCAGATCTTCGCGATTTCAACGATGATTTTTACGACCATTTCCATATCCTGAACCGCGACCCATTCCAGTTTTGAATGGAAGCTATGTTCACCGGCAAAAATATTGGGAGTAGGCAGACCCATAAAAGATAGCCTCGAACCGTCCGTGCCGCCTCTTATAGGGCTTAGTATGGGTTCTATGTTATATCTTTTCATTGCTTCGATGGCATTATCGGCTACCTGAGGATGCTTATCAAGTATTTCTTTCATGTTCCTGTATTGTTCGAGTACTTCGAATTCCATTCTTGATCCGGGATATTTGGAAACTGCTTTTTTAGCCAGCTCTTTCAGAACGCCTTCAAATTCCTGTAATTTAGAAGTAACAAAGTCCCTGATAATAAATTTGACGACGGTTAATTCTTCGTTCCCGTTGAAGTTGGTGCAATGTACATAACCTTCGCGGCCTTCGGTGGTTTCCGGCGACAGTTTGTCTTTAGGCAAACTTTCGATAAACGCGGCAGCTATTTTTACCGAGTTGACTAACTTTCCTTTTCCGTATCCGGGATGAATATTTTTACCGTGGAATTTAATAGTAACCGCATCCGCACTGAAAGTTTCCGTTTCAACTTCGCCGCGGGTCTGCCCGTCCACCGTATAGGCAGCGTAAGCTCCGAATTTTTTTACATCGAATTTTTCCGTCCCGCGTCCGACTTCTTCATCAGGAGTAAAGCATATTTTTATCGGACCGTGTTTTACTTCCGGGTGACTAAGTAAATAATTTACGGCATCCATAATTTCGGCAACACCGCACTTGTTGTCCGCTCCCAAAAGAGTGGTTCCGTCCGTGGTTATAATATCGTAACCTATCATTTTTGAAAGATCCGGATTATCGATTGAATTAATAACCTGATTATCGTTTGGCAGAACAATATTTCCGCCCGGATAATTTTTATGAATTACCGGATTTACATTTGCACCCGATACGGCAGGTGAGGTATCTACGTGAGAAATAAAGCCGATCGCCGGAACATCTTTTGTGCTGTTGCCCGGAAGCGTCGCAATAACATATCCCCATTCGTCCATGTGCGCATCCGCCAAGCCCAAATGCTTGAGTTCTATGGCAAGATCCTTGGAGAGTATTTTTTGTTTTTCCGTACTCGGAAAACTAACGGATTCCTCATCCGATTGGGTATCGTACTTTACATACTTTAAAAGTCTTTCTACGCACGTGAATTTATAATTTTCGTCGAACATAATTACCTCACTTTTGATGGGTTTATTTGTTTATGATTTATTATTTCAAATCTATTTGATTCGTTTTATTTCAACTCTCCTGTTCAATGCTCTTCCTGCCGCCGTCTCATTGCTTGCAATAGGATCGGCTTTACCGTAGCCTACAACTTTGAATCTGTTTCTGTCAAGGCCTTTTGATATAAAATAATCCACTACCGATTCAGCTCTTTCCAGAGAAATCTTTTTATTTATCATATCGGAACCGGTATTATCCGTATAACCTTCAATCAGCCACATACTCTCCGGATTTTCTTCCATAAAATTAACCAATAATTCCAGCTTAGGATATGCGGTAGAAAGCAATTCCGATTTTCCTGAAGCAAAGCCGGCGCTAGCGCTTAAAGTATAATTCTTAATTTCATGTTTCGTTTCGACTTTTACCTCATTTATTTCCTCAGGGCATCCGTTTGAATCTACTTTTACTCCGGGAGCAGTGTTTGAGCATTTATCTTTGTAATCCGGTACACCGTCATGATCCGAATCAAGAGGGCAGCCGTTTTCATCTACCTGCACATTAAAGGGTGTATGAGGACATTTATCCTTGTAATCCGGCACACCGTCTCCGTCAGTATCCAGCGGACAGCCTAAATCATCAACCTTAACTCCGTGCGGAGTATCCGGACAAATGTCTTTGTAGTCGGGCACACCGTCTCCGTCGGAATCAAGCGGACACCCGTTGACATCTACCTTAACTCCTTTGGGCGTGTCGGGACATTTATCCATATAGTCGGGAACACCGTCGTTATCCGAATCAAGCGGACATCCGTTGACATCTACTTTAACACCGGATGGCGTTCCCGGGCAATCGTCGCGTGAATCAGGCACACCGTCGTTATCCTTATCCTGATCGGCAAAAAACGAGAATGAAAAACCTGCGCTGGTATAATAGAAGAAATCATTATTTGTACCGAGAGCTTTATCATCAAGATAATCGGAAGGACCTAGTTGAATACCGCCGCTTAAGTTGAAACTAAGATTGCCCGTAATCATTATTCTTAATCCCAGCTCGCCCGAATAATTTATTTCCGATTTTTTATAAACTCCTTTATTATTATTAGGGAGTTTACTTCCGTTTTCGCCGAAGGGATCAAACCATAAATAAGAAACTCCCGTGAATAAATACGGGAAGAAATCATCTTTTATAGACAGGCTGTAAACAATACCGCCGCCGGCAAAAGACATCTTGGTCCTGAATATATTCGGAACCAGACTATTGTCTCTGCCCGCAATATATCCGCCGCCGGCAAATCCTCTGAACCCGAACGAGCTGAGAGTGTTCGTCGGGATGAAATATTCTAATGAAATTCTGCCGAGGTAATCCGGTTTTGCTATCGAATAATCGGTTTGTCCTATCGCTGTTCCGCCGTCTACGGTTAAAACCATTGTACCCGAATAAGCGTTGTATTTTCTTCCTTGATCGTATTGCGAGTATGCGACGGCTGAAATCGAAAGGAAAAGAAAAATAGCCCCGGTAATGAATTTCATTTTCTCTCCCGCTGTTTATTGTAAATTTTAAAATAAATTTAAATTTATTTTATTCCATTACCAAGAAAATTGTTTCTTATGCTTGTTATCGGACGCAAAGAGTATAGTGCAATATTGACGATACTTTAAGCGTCAATATCCAGTAGATAGAAGCTAGTAGCTAGTGGCCGTTATCTATATAATTTAACCTTGCTCAATATCCTCTTCTAAGAACTTTATCAAGATCGGATTTTATCATTATCTTCACAAGTTCGGGAAATTTTGTTTTGGCTTCCCAATTCAAAACCTCTTTCGCTTTTTTCGGATTACCTATCAATAAGTCAACTTCGGTAGGACGGTAGTAATTGGGGTCCACACCTACAACCTCATCGCCTGCTTTTAAAGAAGTGGATAAAGAAAATTTATAATTATTTTTATTTTCTTTTAGATTAATTAATTGTTCTGCCTTGTCAAAGTTTATCGATTTAATTACTCCTTTTTCTTCGCTTCCGCTGCTCAGCCAGTCAAGTTCAACTCCCAGTTCACGGAAAGTCAATTCAATAAATTCTTTAACAGTATGAGTCTCACCCGTAGCCAGCACAAAATCATCGGCTTTATCGTGATTCAATATTCTCCACATGCCTTCGCAATATTCCGGTGCAAAACCCCAGTCTCTTTTCGCATCCAGATTTCCTAAAAGGAGTTTTGATTGAAGTCCGGCCGAAATTCTGGATACGGCTCTCGTTATTTTTCTGGTTACAAATGTTTCGCCTCTTCTCGGTGATTCATGGTTGAACAATATTCCGTTGGAGGCAAAGATATTATAAGCCTCCCTGTAATTAACAATTATCCAGAATCCGTAAAGCTTGGCAACCCCGTAAGGAGAGCGTGGATAAAAAGGAGTTTTTTCCGTCTGCGGTACTTCCTGCACCTTTCCGTATAATTCACTTGTAGAAGCCTGGTAGAATTTTACCTGTCTCAATCCGACTTCGCGAATAGCATCCAAGAATCTCAAAGTTCCCAGCCCGTCAACCTGCGCTGTATAATCGGGAACTTCAAAGGATACTTTTACATGGCTCTGCGCGGCAAGGTTATAAATTTCGTCGGGAGCAATTTTTTCCAGAAGACGGTTCATATTGCTGGTATCGACGAGATCTCCGTAATGAAGGAACATCTTTTTATTTAGTATATCTCTGTCGGCATAAAGATGGTCTATTCTTGCGGTATTAAACGAGCTGCTTCTTCTAATTATACCGTGAACCTCGTAACCTTTTTCCAATAATATTTCGGTTAGATAACTGCCGTCCTGCCCGGTAACGCCGGTGATTAATGCTTTTTTCATTAAAAGTTCCTTTTACAATTAAAAAGTACAAATTAAAAATTAAAAAATTTTAAATATCTCTATGTTATCAAAATATTTATTTGAAACTAAAAATTAAAAGTACTTTTAAAACATTAATTAAAATTTTGTCAACTTGTGCTTTTTAATTTGTACTTTTTAATTTTTAATTGTCAAACAGATACCTTCGTACAAATTTTCCCTAATGTTTTTTTCAATTCTTCCGATTCTTGTACTAATTTATCTCCTTTTATAATATTCCCGATCTTAAGTTCTTTCAATATACGTAACCAATAATTTGATTCCCGCATTTCTTTTAAAGATACCTTTACCTTATTCCGGAAATCGGCTTTTGAAGCGGCTGCCTGAGATTCCTCGTAATTTGCACCGCTCGATGTCGAAGATTTTATTAATTGAAATTTAATAATTTTACCTGCCGCTGAATTGTCTATTTCATTTATATATTTTATCACTTCAACAGCAAAATTAAATAGTCTGTTGCCGAGTCCCCTATCCATATTTAGCCCCTTTTTAATTAAAAAGCACAAATTAAAAATTAAAAAATTTTAAATATTTCTACGTTATCTAAAAATTTATTTGAAACTAAAAATTAAATATTCTTTAAAACATTAATTTAAATTTTGTCAACTTATGTTTTTTAATTTGTACTTTTTACTTTTTAATTGAAAGAAACCACTCATAGGTTCTCCTAATTCCTTCTTCCAGAGATGTCTTATGCTTCCACCCAAGTGAATGTATTTTGGAGACGTCCATTAGCTTTCGCGGGGTTCCGTCCGGCTTCGAGGAGTCGAATTCTATTTTGCCGTTAAAACCGGTAACACCGGCGATGATATCCGCTAACTCTTTTATTGTCAGATCCTCACCGGTACCTATATTTATCTGAGATATTCCCAGTTCGTAGAGATCTTTAGCATTAATATTCTCGGTCAAAAATACAATTGCTTCGGCAAGATCGTCAACGTATAAAAATTCTCTTTTGGGTTTTCCGGATCCCCAAATAGTTACGGAATTATTTCCGTTCTTTGCTTCATGAAATTTTCTTAACAGCGCGGGAAGTACATGCGATGTCTGCAGATTAAAATTATCGTTAATGCCGTAAAGATTTGTAGGCATTGCAGAAAAGAAATTTGCGTTATACTGTCTATAATAATTTTCGCATAATTTTATTCCGGCAATTTTAGCAATCGCATAAGGTTCGTTGGTAAATTCCAGATAATCCGAAAGCAGGTATTCTTCCTTCAGCGGCTGGGGAGCTAATTTGGGATAAATGCATGAACTGCCGAGAAATACCAATTTCTCAACGCCGCTTTTGTATGCGGCTTCTATAATGTTCGCTTCTATCATCAGGTTATCATAAATAAATTCCGCCCTGTAAGTATTATTAGCCAGAATGCCGCCTACTTTAGCCGCAGCTACAATTACGATTTCGGGTTTTTCTCCGTTAAAAAAATTTTCTACTTCCGATTGTCTAATTAAATTCAATTCAGAAAAATCTTTAAGAAGCAGATTATTGTAACCCTTCGCTTCCAGTTTTCTTCTGATAGCCGACCCGACCATTCCGTTATGACCGGCTATATAAACCTTTTTTTTACTTAGATTCATTCTATATATCCGTGTTTTTACGTTGCATTAAATTATCATAAGAAATGATGAGAGATACAGGAAAAAGGATACCGGATAAACACAATTTTATTTATGCTTTGCATCTGCATCCCGAACCACCTATTGCGCATCATGACTTTTATTTATATAAATTAAATTTTATCCTAAAATAAATTCCGCTATCTTATCAACCACATACTTCAGCTGATCATCCGACAATTCCGGATAGATAGGTAATGCCAATGAAGTATTTGCCGCTGTTTCAGCTATAGGGAAATCACCCTCTTTATATCCAAGATCCGAGAAACATTCCTGCAAATGGAAGGGAACGGGATAATAGATTTCCGTAGCTACTTCTTTTTCCGTCAAAAACTTTTTCAATTCATCTCTTTTTTCAACACGAATTATGAACTGGTTATAGATATGGTAGTTGGTTGGTTGTGGTTTGTTGTTTGTAGTCGGTTGATAAACCGCTTTTGGTAAGAGTACCTTATTTTTATTATCATAAGAAGTGCGACCGGTTTCTTCGGCCAGGCCGGCTTCGATAAAATATTTCGTGTAAGTTGCCGCGTTTTTTCTGCGCTGTTCTGACCATGCATCCAGGTGCGGCATTTTTACATTTAATACGGCAGCCTGTATAGCATCTATCCTGAAATTGCCGCCGATAATTTTATGATAATATTTAGGTTCGGCACCGTGGTTTCTGAGTATCTTTAATTTTTTTCCGAGTTCTTCGTTATTTGTAACTACTAACCCGCCGTCGCCGAAACATCCGAGGTTTTTGCTGGGGAAAAATGAAAAACAACCGAGGTCGCCGATAGTACCCACATGTTTACCGTCTTTGTACTGAACACCGATTGCCTGGGCGGCGTCTTCAATTACCTTTAAGTTATGTTTCTTTGCAATTGCAGTTATCTCATCCATCGCACAGCTTTGTCCGTACAGATGAACCGGAATTATTGCTTTTGTCTTTGAGGTTATTCTTTTTTCTACATCATCCGGATTTAAATTAAAAGTAACAGGATCCACTTCGGCAAAAACAGGCGTTGCATTTAATCTTGATACTACTCCGGCAGTTGCAAAAAACGAATATGTCGGTACTATCACTTCGTCTCCCGGCTGCAGATCAATTGCCATTAATGCAATTAAAAGAGCATCGGTTCCGGATGATACTCCGACAGCGGCTTTTGCGCCAAGGTATTCGCAAAAGGCATTTTCCATCTTGTCAACTTCGGGACCTAGTATAAAATACTGCGACTCGGCTGTTTTTAACAAGGCTTCGTCAAGTTCTTTTTTTAATGATTTATATTGCGGTTTAAGATCTAATAAAGGAACTTTCATTTTTAAAACTCCCATTTTTGGTTGAGTAAATTTACGAAAAAAACCGGTAGGTAGTATGTTGTTTGTAGTCCGTCATCCCAGGTGAGAAAGGAAATAATCACTTCTAATTTGTTTACGATAATATTTGAGTTCTGAATTACACAACCCGGAATTTAAAATCCAATTATTCCATTCACTGTTATTTTGATTAAACACTTGAAATTATCATCTTTAACCAAATACAACAAACCACAAATGATATACTTTACTTACCGTAGATAAAATCTTTATTTATTTCCCTAAATAAACTCCCCTCCTTATCCTTCGGTGAAACAATAGGATTATCGATTCGCCAGTCGATATTCAGATCGGGATCGTTATAGATTATGCTGCGCTCATGTTCTTTGCTGTAATAGTTAGTACATTTATACATAAAAAAGGCTTCGTCGGATAATACCGAGAAGCCGTGCGCAAACCCGGCCGGGATCCAGAATTGTATATGGTTGTCACCGGACAATTCGATAGCCAGATGCTTCCCGAAAGTAGGTGAACCGTAACGTATATCAACGGCAACATCCAGTACTTTACCTTTGAGTACCTGACAAAGTTTTCCCTGTGCAAAATCTCCTGCCTGGTAATGCAATCCCCGCACCGTTCCGTACTTGGATTTTGATATATTATCCTGAACGAACTCAGCATCCAGTCCGTGTTCGGAATATTTCTTATTGCTGTAAGATTCAAAAAAAAATCCCCTTTCGTCACCGAAAACGTCGGGATGAATTATAAGTAAACTTTCAATATCTGTTTTTTCTATTTTCATATTTCTTTAATAATTTTTAGGATAATTTAAAAAAGTTAACGGCTTAAGCTTCTCTTATTCAAACACATTGAAGCAAAAGCCGTAAATATCAGTTACATAGACAAAAAATGTTGATTGATTCAAGTGTATTAATCAATTCCGGCAATCGTGAATCTAAAATCCAAAGGCACTAATTTTTCACAGTATTATTATTATGGTTTTCTCAGTGATACTCTGTGATTCCTCTTTGAAACTCAGGCTCCCAAGACCTAAAAAAGTATCACAGAGTTCCACTGAGTCCGCACGGAGTTCCACTGAGGTGAAAATTAATAATTTCTTACTAAAACAATATTCGAAAATATTCAATCTTCAATCTAAAATCCAAAGGCACTAATTTTTCACAGTATTATTATTATGGTTTTCTCAGTGAGACTCTGTGATTCCTCTGTGAAACTCAGTGCTCTCAAAACCTAAAAAAGTATCACAGAGTTCCACTGAGGTGAAAATTAATAATTTCCTACTAAAACAATATTCGAAAATATTCAATCTTCAATCTAAAATCCAAGGGCACTAATTTTTCACAGTATTATCATTATGGTTTTCTCAGTGAGACTCTGTGATTCCTCTTTGAAACTCAGTGCTCCCAAAACCTAAAAAAGTATCACAGAGTTCCACCGAGGTGAAAATTAATAATTTCTTACTAAAACAATATTCGAAAATATTCAATCTTCAATCTAAAATCCAAGGGCACTAATTTTTCACAGTATTATTATTATGGTTTTCTCAGTGAGACTCTGTGATTCCTCTGTGAAACTCAGTGCTCCCAAGACCTAAAAAAGTATCACAGAGTTCCACTGAGGTGAAAATTAATAATTTCCTACTAAAACAATATTCGAAAATATTCAATCTTCAATCATCAATCTTTCCAAATAATCCCTGTAAGAAGATTTAGGATATGAATTAACTAATGCCGCATACTGTTCTTTATTTATAAACTTCATGTGGTAAGCAATTTCTTCGATGCAGGCTACTTTAAGTCCCTGTCTTTGTTCTATAACCCCGAAAAAGTTGGCCGCCTGCAGAAGAGCTTCCGGCGTGCCGGTGTCCAGCCATGCTATTCCGCGTCCGATTTTTTCTACTTTTAATTTTTTTTGCTGCAGATATTCTTTATTAACGTCTGTTATTTCAAGTTCTCCGCGGGCCGACGGTTTTAAATTTTTCGAGATATTCACGACTTCATTATCATAAATATAAATTCCCGGCACCGCATAACTTGATTTCGGCAATTTTGGTTTTTCTTCGATAGATATTGCATGACCTTCTTTATCGAACTCAACAATACCGTAGCGCTGCGGATCAGTTACCTGATAGCCGAAAATGGTTGCATATTCATTAGTTTTAAGGGCGTTATAAAAGAAATTAAAATTCCCGTAGAAAATATTATCGCCTAAAACCAGCGTAACACTGTCGTCTTTAATAAATTCCTCTCCCAGTATAAATGCCTCCGCAATTCCGTTCGGCGCTTCTTGAACTTTGTAGTCTATTGTAAGTCCGAGCTGCGAACCGTCGCCGAACAACTGACGGTAAAGAGGTATTGTTTCTTCGTTGGAGATTATTAAAATATCTTTAATACCGCCAAGCATTAAACTTGACAAAGGATGATATATAAGCGGTTTGTCATAAATTAATGCCAGCTGTTTGCTGTATACTTTTGTTACCGGATATAACCGTGATCCGGATCCGCCGGCAAGGATTATTCCCTTCATGTCTACTCTTCTTATTAATTGACGATTTACGATTGAAGATTTACGATTGAAGAATGAAGATTTGTAAATTTTGATCTTTATTATTTAAATACGAATATGATAAAAATTTTATTTTCAATTTCCGCGCGCTGTTTTTCTTGAAGCAATAAAAATTGATGTTAATTCATGCGCTTCATTTCTAAGTTTCTCGAGCATAATTGAGTTAAACAATTTTTCATCATTTATAAATTCCAACCAAAATTCGGTTTCGTCTGATTCTTCAATCACGATACTAAGTTTAGAAATAAATGAGGCTTTACTCTGAGCCAAGCAGGTTGCCCTATAATTTGCAGCCACTGAAGTACTGCATCTTATTAATTGATTTTGGATATGATTACACAAACTGTTTTTAGGAAGTGATACACCGAGTTTAACGCAATTATGAGCAAAGATTTTCGTACGGTTTATTAAATCATTTTTATTCATTTTCTTCCCCTTTTTAAAAATGAATGCTTAATCTATATTATAATCAAATATAATTCACTAAAAAAATATTTAAAATATAAAATATTTGTCAATCTAACGACATTCTACAATCGTAAATCTTCAATCGTAAATCGCCAATCCTCAGATTCCATAATAAAGCCCGATATAAAATTCATTAAGCCGACTGTTCACAAAAGTATGGTTTGTTTGTTCGGCAGATATTTTCGTTGTTTGAAAGTGGAGTTTTGCATAAAGGTCGTGAAGAATTTCATATTTAACATCGGCGCCGAAGTAAGCATAGTTTGTTCTGAGTCCGAACAGGAAAGGCGGCTGCGGCTGTCTGTACTGCTGTTCTTCGATACCGGCGGAGCCTTTTCGTATATACTGTCCCCACACTGTAGCATCTAAACCTCTGATAAACCTGTAATTCAAAGCCCCGTAAATCAAATCGGCATTATTGCCCATCCAGTGCCCCATTACATAACCTGAGTTTTGATAAGTTAACGTCGGAATATAATGAGAGTACACGAAAGGAAATATTTTTGTAAACTCTGCGGTTAATGACAGATTATCTACAGGAAGATCTGTTACCGATCCGCCTAGAGTAAAACCGAATTGATTTCTCTGCTGCTTGGCATTAAACAGTCCTTCGAATGTGATTTCATCTATAAACCAGGTGCCGTACAGATGTGTATTCTTAATTTGATTTCTGGAACTTACTCCAAGGAAAAATTGTGAATTTCCGCCGGCATTATTGTTAGCCTGACTTAAATAATGATCCGCCAGTCTGAAAAACATTATAGGGATAAGATATGGTATTTCCAGTTTATCGCTGTAGACAATTGATTCACCGAGAGAAATATCAAGTCCATCCGTAGGTGTAACGGTAAGGGTATGGGAAGCAAGATATTTGGATCTGAACTGATCCCGGTAAATTCCGTATCGGTAAGACGCATAAATACCGGAAGAGTCGATAACATCCGAATTAAGCCAGGCGTGAATATAATTAAAGCTAAGCCATTTAACCGGATGAAGATCAAGTCTAATAAAAGGAAAAGAAGGTGCTTTTTCCGAAAGGACCAGCAGACCGCTTTGGCCGTAACCCCAATTAAAGAAATCCTTTCCTATAGTAATATCGCCGTATGACCAATCATAAGTAATATTCGCATTTACTTCACTGTACTGCATATTATTCAAATCAGATTTTGCAATTATTACACCGGTTTGCGGAGTAAATTGTTTAGTACGATCTATACCGGTTCCGTCTTCAGAGTTATCCTTATATCTGAAACTAAAGCCAATATTATTGCTTAAATAACCGTAAAGATAAACACCGTCCCACCTATGCGAATACTTTGCGCCGTCCCGGGTTCCCGCTTCATAACCTAAAATCGGACTGACATTTATCTTAAACAAACTATCCTCATACGAAAACAATCTTAACCGGCCGTACGGATCGTAATTTAGTATAGTTGTCTGAGGTTTGTTGGTTGTTGGTTGTTGGTTGTCGGTTGTTGGTTGTTGGTTGTCGGTTGTCGGTTGTCGGTTGTTGGAGATTGGTGGTTGGACGTCGGAGGTTAAATTATTTTGTTCCTCGAACCTTTCGGATTTCAATTGCTTCAGTTCGATTCCGTAATCTTTCAGATAAAAATTTAATTCTTCATTTTCCAGCGGAGTAATTTTTAATTTTTCATTTTTAATTTTTAACTGCAGCAGCTTCGCTGCGATGTACTTCCTGCTTACCGGTCTGATCTGATCATTAAATACGATGACGCCTTTCTGCGCCATCCGGTCAAGGAACTGATAAACATCGCTGTTGACTGGCTGAAAGACTGTCTGAGCGAAAGAACTTGAGACATAAAAAACAACTAATATAAATGCAGACAGCGTAATAGATTTAATTTTCATATTGGAATTTAGGATTGTTAATTGATGATTGTCGATTTACGATTGTCGAATAAAACTTTTATGATTTTCCTCTCTGTGGAACTCCGTGCGAACTCAGTGGAACTCTGTGATACTTTTTTAGGTTTGGGGAGCACTGAGTTTCACAGAGTATTCAGCGAGTCTCACTGAGAAAACCAGAATAACAATTCTATGAATAATTAGTGATTTTGAATTTTAGAAAGAAAATCGACAATAGTAAATCCTTAATACGCGTTAGGGTCGCCTCTAAGCATATTCCAGGCGGTAAGAAATATAATCTGTATATCGAGCCAGAACGACCAGTTTTCGATATACCAAAGATCGTTGTCTATTCTTTTTTGCATTAGTTCGGGAGCTTCGGTACCGCCTCTGAATCCGTTTATTTGTGCCCATCCTGTTATTCCCGGTTTAACCAGATGGCGCAGCATATATAATCTGATTTTTTCTTTTGATTCCAAGTTCAGAGGAGTCGGATGCGGTCTAGGACCGACGATACTCATATCGCCTTTCAGAACATTCCAGAACTGGGGAAGTTCATCGAGGTTAGTTTTTCTCAGGATCTTGCCTATTTTAGTAATCCTGGGATCATCCTTTTGAGCCTGCCGGTAATTGCCTTGGTTATCGACATCCAGACTGTCGTTGCTCATTGAACGAAACTTATAAGTAATAAATTTTTTATTATTGCGTCCCCATCTTTCCTGTTTGAATAAAACAGGACCGGAGGAAGAAATTTTAATTAATACAGAGATAAGCGGCCATAACCATGAGAAAACAAAGACATATAGAAAAACCGTAAAAATTATATCGAAGGTCCTCTTTAGCACTCTCCAGTGAAATTCGTTCAGCCTGTCTTCCCTAACGGAAATGATGGGAAAGTGTCCGAACATAGTTATATTATATTTACTGGAGACAAACTTAAAATAGTCCGGTATTATCTTTACCCTGGTTGTATGCTTTTCGCAGATTCTTACAGTATCTTCGATCCTGCTAGTAGCACTATTCGGCAGAGCGATTATAACGTTATCGACCTGCTGCTTATCAAGGACTTTATCCAGATCGTTAATTTTTCCCAGGTACTGACCGTTCAGGAAATCTTTTTTACGGTCGTCCAGAAAGCCGATTATTTTATATCCGAAGTGCGGATTTTTTCTTATGGTATCATAAAATTCGTTGCCGACGTTGCCTGCACCTACAATAAGAAGATTTCTGGCATTTCTGCCTTTGGCGCGAATGCGGTTTAATATTTTTCTGAAAATAAATTTTTCCGTACTTATCCATACTATGCCGGTGCTAGCAAATACCAAGATAAAATATCTCGGCATATCGTCGTCTTTTAACAGATACAAAATAACGACCGTGCTAATCACCTGGATAACGTAGCTTTTTAATAATATTATAATTTCATAGCTGAAATTTCTGGATCGGAACTCATCGTAAAGGCCGAGAGATTTTGAAGAAAAAAACCATATAATCGCAAGGGCCAGAATAAGAAACTGCGCGTTAACGTTTTTCAAAAAATCAAACTGCCATACGGTAACGTATGCGGTTAAAATAAACGATCCGATTAATATTATTATATCCAGGGAGATGCGGAAAAAATATAACGATGTGCGGTAGAGTTGCATTTTATATTATAATTACCCTTGTATAAAATTCTTTCGATTTCCGAATGACGATTTAGCATTGACAATTGAAGATTGTCGAATAAAACTTTTATGTTTTTTCCTCTCTGTGGAACTCCGTGCGGACTCAGTGGAACTCTGTGATACTTCTTTAGGTTTTTAGGAGCACTGAGTCTCACAGAGGAATCACTGAGTCTCACTGAGAAAACTATAATGTATGTATAGCACTTCTTATCTAGTTGAAATTTCCCGAACTGAACCTGTTGTATAAACCGGGACACTTTGAAGAGAAGAAGCATATAACCGCCGGCGATAATACAAGAAACCGGGTTTTGAAATCTTAAGCAAATCAAACTGCCAAACACTCATGTACGCGGTTAAAATAAAAGGAATTATTAATATCATTATATCCAGTGAAATACGGAAAAGATATAATGATGTGTGTTAGAGTTGCAATTTAGTTTTTTAGGATTCTTTTATATAATTTTTCGCATTACTTAATAACTTTTTCAGAGTCTTTCTTACATTAAACAACTTTATTTCTTTAAATTTATTTTATTATTCAAATTTTTTTAATCCTAAAAACTCCAGTATGATAAAAATTATAAATAAGGTATTTGTTAAAAAATATCGTTTCCATAATCTGCGGGTTCCTGAACTAAACGATACAGCCATTCCAAAGATGCATTTTTCATCCATTCAGGAGCATGTTTTGTTTTACCTGCTATATAATCAAATCCGGCACCAATCCCAATCATAATTCCCTTGTTTAACTTTTTAAAATTTTCAGACATCCATATTTCTTGCTTGGGTGCTCCTAAACCTATCCATATTAAATCAGGTCCGGCATTATTAATTTCACTTATAAATTTTTCATTTTCTTCATTAGTAAAAGATCTATACGGCGGAGAAAAAGCGCCAACAATTTGGGTATCTGGGAATTTCTGTTCAATGTTTTCCAACATTTTATTCAATGTATCTTGAGAACTGCCGAAGAAATAATGTCTTAATTGATTCTTCTGTCCCCATTCCAAAGTTTTTTCCATAAATGTCGGACCGAAAATTCTGGAGATATTTTTTCCCCGCATTTTACCAATGATCGATAACGGTCTGCCGTCTGGAAAAGCCATCACTGCAGAATTGGTAATTTGCATATATTCCTTATTCCTCACACCTTCAATGATTGTATGAACATTATTGACAGTTATATATGAAGGGTTAATTCCAGTTTTAACTAGATGTACTAATAAAAAATATACTTTTTCATATGATTTTAGGATTGATATATTAGAGCCCAGAATTTTTACTTTTGACATAAGTAGCACAACTTTATTTTAAGATACTATCCATATATTTATAGACTTAAAATAAATTGAGTAAAAAGATTTATTTTAAGTTTAACATTATATTGTCCAAATAAAATTTTGTTCTGGTATTAGACATACTGCTGAATCCCAGCCAATTTAAATATTTAAAATTTTTATCCTTATAAGTCAAATTATTAAAATGATAAATTTTGTTATTCTGATAAGATACTGTCATGCTCCAATTATCATTGTTTGTATTTCTTAAAGCAAAGTTTATTGAGATATGTATCCACTGATCAATTGGTAATTCCAATTCATTATTAGCACTAAGATGGAGAATATTTTTAGAAATTGAAAAACTCGGACCAATCAACGTCGCTCCCCCCGGTTGATTCTCACGAGATTCACAAAATAAGGAAGAGTTTTTTTCAATTAGAATATCAAAGGAAAAGTATACATTGCCATTAGAATAGTTGGGGACATAATAGAAGTAAGGGTCAAATATTTTTCTTAAATTGGGTGCATCTACAATTTCAAGACTTTTAATTCCTAATGCTGCTTTTCTATTTGTTACAAATATACTGTCCCCTTTATTTTCAACTGAACATATTGCATATCTAGGTCTAGCACCGATAGCACTATTTTCAAACGACTCATTTAAATAAAAATTTGGCGAATTTGTTGCAGAAATATTTTTTGAAAATGTTGAATCCAAATTAAGATTACTTAAATTCCATTTATTATTTAACACACCCGCATTTTTATAGTCGAACTCATTGAAATTTATTCTGTTAATGACATTTTTTGAACTGAAACCAAAATTGAAATTATTTATGTTTATAAATTGAGGATTTTCAATTATCGATTCATCGTCTCGCCCCATTTTCTTCCATTCGTCAAAATCCATTCCGTCAAAATTAAATTTTTCAATAGGTGACCAATAAATATTATGATTTATCTTAACATCAGCATTTTTCCATTCTCCTTGAAACAGGGTCCCTTTATCAAAATACACAATATTATTTTCAAAACTTAATGATAAATGTTTTTCAGCATTAACCAATTGCAATTGATTTTTGAGACCATCAGCAAAAATATTATTTACAATAATATTATTCTCGCCATAATGCTGATTAAAACCGCCACTAACAGTATTATAGACTAAATTATTTTCAATTTTTAAATTACTACTTCCTTCATCTGCATAAATGCCATAGCCACCATAACTGTAACACGAAACATTGCGAATAACATTATTTTCAATTTTTGTTCCATCAGATTCACCTAAAGTATAAATACCTCCCAAATCGTCTAATACATACTCACCAATATCGTGAATCTTATTATACTCAATTGTATTATTATGAGCGAGACTGGGTCCATATCCCCAAGTCCATCCAACCGAAATACCAGAATAATAAAAATCGCCAATATCATTATGAGAAATTACATTATTTGGACTTTGACCTACCCATATTCCTACCGCACATTGGAAAATCCTCCCGCCTTTTTCAATATAATTATTAGTTATTATATTTTCTTGTGAAACGTTGTTAATGTTAGTTGGAATTTTTTCAGAGCCAATTTTTATCCCCCCCCCTCCCATGTCGTGGAAATAAGAATTGGTAACTTCGCAATTCATACAACCATTATGCATCCATACGCCATATGAGCCAATATTGGCTATTTCACAGCTATCTAATATTATGTTTCTGGAATAGTTTAACACGATTGTTGCATTTAAGGTGGCAGCGGCTTGGTTGGCTTCATAGTTACCATCAGGCAAATCATAATCTGAATATTTGAAACTCAAACCTTTAAGCTGAATGTTTTTCACATAAATGTTTTTGAGGCTGTCTCCTTTAAATATAACAAAGTTATTAATGATAGGGGCTATAACTTCAGCACTATTTATATCATCAGTTATTTTTGGTTTATAATATAATGTCCCATTTTTATTTAAATACCATTCCCCGGCAGAATCAAGGGAGGATTGAAGATTCTCAATATAATATCTGGTTTTAAAAGCTTGCCACGGGTTCCATGGTTTGATAGGTGCTCCCGGCGCAAGAACGATCTCATCATTTTTTATTTCTTTAATTTGTCGGCGAGTAACATCCCATTTATTTAATATTACAATTGTTGCACCATTAATATTTTCGTTATTATTCAATTTTAATAGGTTATAATCCTTACTAAACATTAAAATTTTCTGGACTGCATTCGTAACATTAGACATATCTGTATTTCCTAATACTTCCTGGCTAACATCTTTCATATAAAAATATCCTGTATTAGGTGTTCTAGCCCTTATAGCCCTTTGCCCATTCACAAATAGTTCTTTAAAACTCCATTTCCCTTTTGCCACATCCGTAATGCTTGCTTCCCATAGACCGTTTTCAGCTAATTTAAATCCGCTTATAGGCTTTCCTCCATAAAAAACCGGTTTTTCATTTTTATAAGCTTCATAAGTAATATAAAATTCATTGGAACCGGAATCCTTCTCATTAAAAGTTACAGGCTCACTAATATAATAGGAACCACCTTTTATTTTCACTTCTATATTTGTTCTTAGTCCCTTGGCAATGATTTTTCTAATGGCATTTCTTGCTCCGATTATGGTAGCAAAAGGTTTGCTAAGAGTACCTGAATTATTGTCATTTCCTTTGGTAGATACGTAGAATATCTTGGTTTGAGAGTGACAAGAAGATTCAATTAGTAAAATACAAGAGATAATCATTACAATCTTTACCATATTTCCTCCGAATAATAACTATACCCATAGCAAGCGTTGCATATTAATTATTTACAATTAAACGATTAAAAGATTTATGTTTAAGAAATATATTCAGTACTTTTCCTATACTTTTCAAACAATTTTCTTATAGCATAAGACGATATCTTTCTTTTTTTCTGTATTAAGCGTCTTTTCATTAATATTTTCGGAAAATTTACTATAAAATATTTATATGCTTTTAATGAAGTTCTTTCGAATAGCAAAATATAAGCAAAGACCAAAATTTGCCTATAAATTATCACCGGGAAACCAATCAAAAAATTTTTTATATCTTCATTTTTAAATATCAATAAAAATTGGTTTTTAACTGCATGATATTTTATAAAACTAGGCAATTTTTTTCTAATACTTAGGCTATTTGAATGGAAAACCCTTGGATGAATAGCTCGACAATTTGGATTAAAATAAGTCTTCCATCCTAAAAGTCGTGAGCGCCAGGCTATATCCCAATCTTCTTTATGAGCAAAAAACATTGGATCGAAAAAATCCCCCATAATCTTCATATCATCAATAAAATTTCTACTCATTAACATTAATGCTCCATCAGCACCAAATACTTCTTCAATTTTGAGTTTAAAACTATTCATAATATGGTTATGATATCTTAAACTAAAACGACGGTCTTTTTCGAAAACTAACCCCGCACTATCAATTTTCGGATTGTCACTTTTATTTTGCAGTAGGAGCCCGCATACTATACCAATATGTTCTGATAATTTGAATGTGTCCAAAGCAAGGCCCAAATAATTTTCATCTAAAATTATATCGGGATTTAACAATAGTACATATTCACTTTCTGTGGAATTAATAACAAAATTATGTCCACCACAAAAACCCGTATTCTCACTATTTTTTTTAAAAATTATCCTTTCATCTGTAAATGATTCTATAATTTTACTTGTATCATCATCCGAATTGTTATCTATTATATACAATTTATAATTGGTATAAGTTTGCTTAATAACGCTTTCAATCGTAGCTTTTATGGAGGTGCCGCTGTTCCAGGTTATTAGTGATATTACTATTGGAGGCATTAGAATAATTTATTTTTATAATTAAAATATGCTAGTCTGAGACTTGTTGGTATAATGTATAGCTTTTTATATAAAATGAATTGCCATAATCTCCTTGATAATCTATAGTATATATTAGTAATTAAAAAGAATCCTTTTTGAAGTAATGTGCTTTTAATTTTAAATCCATATTCTAATTTTAATTTTATTCTCTCGGAATATAATTTGGATTTGACGTGTCCAATACCCTTGCTTGTCTTATGTAAACGATAGCCCGCAATAAAATCATTTATATGAGAGAATTTATAATTTGCACGAAATGATCTAAGCCAAAGTTCATGGTCCATACAATAATGTAAGTCCTCTCTTAAGGGGCCTAAAGTCTTGATTATTGATAGTTTGTAAAGAGAGGCTGGTTGAGGTAAATAATTTAAAGCATATAAAGTTATATTTTGTGAATAAGGAACTTCATATATTTTATACAAATATTCGTCTCTTGAATTTACGAAGACAACGTTTCCATAAACAACATCTATCGTTGGATTATTTTCAAGGTGCTCTACTAACTTGAATATCCCATCTTTGAGTAAGACATCATCGGAATTTAGCCAATTGACATACTTTCCGCTTGCCATATCAAAACCTTTGTTTATAGCATGACTTTGGCCTTGATCTTTTTTGCTTTCCCAATAATTAATATGTTTTTCATACTTTTTAATAATGTTTATAGAATTATCAGTAGAGCCGCCGTCAAAGATAAAATATTCTAAATTTGGATAATTCTGGTCAAGGACACTAACAATTGTCTGTTCCAAAAATTTATCTTGATTAAAAGATGGAGTAATGATAGTTACTTTAGGATATATTTCCTTCATAAAGCTTTCGAATTATTTCTGCAATTTTTGTAGAATAACTATTTACTGTAAAATTTTTTTCTACTTTTAATAATCCATTTAACCTTAAATAATTATACAACTCATAATCACTTGCAATAGTAATCATTTTGCTATATAAATCATCAATTGTACCTTCATAAATAAGCCCATCCTTTTTATCATTTATTATCTCCGGTATAGCGCCACTTTTATTACCTACAACTGGAATACCGAATGACATAGCCTCTATGATTACCCTACCCATTGCTTCATACTGTGAGCTCATAATTAAAAAATCCATTTTTTTATAAATATCATTTATATCACTAATATGGCCAGAAAATGTTACATTTTCATTTGTGATCATTCTTTTCAAATCTTGGAAATAAACTTTATCGTGCACCTCACCAATAAAAATAAGTTTCGACATAGGAAATAATAAGTTAAACCTATTAAATGCCTGCAAAACAATATGAAGATTTTTTTGAGGGTAAATCTTGCCAACTACCCCAAAAGAAAAATTACCAATAGAATAATTTGCTACATGTATTTTTTTATTGAACTTTTGTGGGAATATTGTACCATTATAAATCACAAATTTGGGAACTATAATATCTTTAAGGACAATATTTTCTACATAGTGGGATATTGAAATCAAAATATTTGATTGATTAAGAAGATATTTAAATGTTTTTTGGCCAAAATAAAATTTCAAATCATAATGTATATCAAATAATTCCCTTATATGCCAAATATGTGGCCTATTTAAAATTTTTGCTAAAATAACACCTATAGTAATTACAGAACTATTACTATATATAATATCAATATTATTCCAACGAGCAATAATTACTAATAAAAATAGAGCGATAACGTTATTGATTATTTTTACTAATACAACTAAAAAAGAAATTTTTGTTTTAAGCCCAAATAGTGGGAATATTTTAAAAGCATAACATTTAATATTTCTTTTTTGTATTTCTAAATAAAAATCACCATTCTTAGGACAAATAACAATTGGAATGAATATTTTTTGATTATCAAATAAATCGAGTAAGGAACGATTGGCTCCATACAATTCACCATAATGTGTAAAAAATAAAATTTTCATCTAAATAATATTGGTCGGCCAGATTGATTTTATATCACTGATAAATGCAGTGATAATCCAAAAGGGAATAAAATATAATGGTTCAGACCAACCAGCTAAGTAGAATGAATTAAAACTAAGTATTAGCAACAATTCGAGTGCAATTAATATAAAAATTTTTCGCGAAATGTCTTGTCTAATCCAGAGATTTTTATATAACAACTTCATTAGATTAATAATTATCATTAAAAATATAAATAATCCTATTAGGCCAAGATCACTAATAATAGTGTTCATATCTGTAAAACCTTGATCCACGGTAGATAATTTATTATCAGAATTTAAGTCAAAGCCGGCTTTTGAGATGAGATTTTCATATTTTGAAGAAGCTCCATTTTTTAGTTGTAAAGGCCCAATTCCAAATAATATTCCAGCATTTCCACTAGGAGCAATAATTCCCACAGCGTTAATATATGCAATAATCTTTTTATAATCGCTCAAATTTGTTTTGTCGAAGAAACTCTCTACCAATTTATTTGAATCTATATTAGTCTCATAGAGGCTTTTGCTAAAAACATTGAAGAAATATAACATTAAACCCAAAAACGAACCAATAAATATTATCTTCCACATTGAATAGCGCATTTCATTTTTACTTGTCTTATACAAGAGTATAACAGAAATTAATATAAAAAATGTACCGGTATACATCGCGGTTTTAGATTCTGATAAGAGTGGTTGCAAAAGGAATAGCACTGAAAAAACAAAATTATATTTACCTATATTCAATAATAGCCTAAACAAGAAATATGAGGATGCAACTAAACACAAATTTGTTAATATTTGACTTCTCCAAATGCCCAACATACCTGAGGCCACATCAACTCGGTGTAACACATATCCATTAGGAGCAGGTTTAATAGGTAATATCACACTTTGTATAATTCCAAAAACAGAATTAAATAAAACAATAACAAATAATAATGCGACTAAAGATTTTAGATAATAAAGGTCCAGTTCACTAAAACAAATTACTAGGCCAAACAGATACCATTGCAAATAAATTAAAAAATATGTTATGATATTAAAGGGATTGGTTAGATTAATAATAGCTGAAAACAAAATAGCTATTAAGAGAAATGTCGACAATTTAAATATTTTTTGAACAAATTCATTTTTCCTTTTTTTACCTATTAAAAAATTAAGAAAAATAATTACAAGTAAATAATACTTAAAATAAACAATTAGAACATTAGCCTGATCTACTCCCAATAGATCATACTGATAAGCTCCACCATTTGAAAATATCCACAAGACATAAATTATTATTAATACTTTTAAATTTCTTTGAAAGCCTAATAAAGTTACAATAATGTAAAATGGAAGTATTATCCACTGGTTGAGAATAAATCCAGGTAGCAATAGAATTATACCAATAGAATAAATAACAAAACTTTTTCTAAAATCTTTTAGCGTAAATATTTTTAAGGAATCTTTCATACTCTAAAGGAATTTTCCAATTTTGTCATTTATTAAAATATTCTTCTATAAATATTAATTATTGAATTAAAAAATCTAGGATATTTAGTTATATAAATAATAAAACTTCTATATGAAGAAGTTGAATGTTTTAATATCTGAATTTTTTCTTCATCATATCCTTTGGGGTTCCGTTTTTCTATGGTCTTAAAGATTGAATTAAGTTTATTTGCATTTATGTTCCAATTGAGTTTATCTTCAGCATAATTCCTAGAATTTTTTTTGAAATTTTCAATAAACTTTATATTATCAATATAAAATTTCATTTTTAATTTTAAATCTTCTTCATCTACCATACATTGTGGCCAATAGTAACCGTCTGATCTTGCAAAAACTTTATCGATTCTAATTAATTGTCCATTTTTTGCATTAACGAATTCATTCATAGGCGGATAATCAGGGACAATTATAGGAAGCCCGCTTGAAATTGCTTCTGCAATTGTTAAACCTATGCCTTCTAATCGAGTAGGATATACATAAACATCGCCTAAATAATAGAGTCCTGGTGCATGTACATTTTTTTTTATTATGTTCAGCCTTCCATCCGCTATTAGATCAATCATCATTTCATTTATATCATTTTCTTTAAATTTCAATTCTTTTTGAGTATGAATTAATAACTTAGCTTCACTTTTAAGTTTATAAAAAGCTTTTATCAAAATATCTGTGCCTTTACGAATTGCATTCATACCCGATGAATGGAAAAAGACCAATTCTCTTTCATTTTCAACTTTTTTATTTGATGGTTTAAACAAATCAATATCAGTACCCCATGGAATATAGAAACATTGCGGGTGCCATTTAAATACATCATAATGCCGCATAGTGTTGCAGATTAAGAAATCGTATATGTTAAATAGTTGGATTGTAGTTTCAGTATAATAGTCAATATAAGCTCCTGTTTTTACCCCTAATTCATTACACCAAATAATAGGTGGCAACCATCTTTGTTCATTAAAAAGGACTATTTCGATTTTGTTTTTTGTAATCCAGGATATAAAGTTTTTTTTATATATAAATGTTTCAATTGGCAATGACCACTTATGATCCCAAGTTACATTATCAAGGCTCCAATTTTTATCAGTATTACCAAATTCTTCACCTGATCTAGCATAAATAAAAACATTATTTTCCTTTTCCAGAATACCTATATATTGTTTAGAAACGTAAGCCGCCCCTCGTTCAAACCAAGTTGTAACTATACCAATATTCATTTTCTTTTTTTATTGTTTAGTATATATCTTTATAATAATTGTTTCAATTTATACATATAAAAACATCATAAAATATTTTTAAATTCATTTTTATACAGCACAATTCTCGACTTTTCTAATATAAAAATTACGAGCATATATATGGGTATAGGAAGGATTGCAAATAGATATAGAGCTAATTTTGAATATGAAAGTATATTATAAAACACAAGATACATTGGAATTGACGATGCCGCCATTATTAGAAGTGATAGTAATAAATTTTTTATTTCAGAAAAGAAATAGCTCAGTTTTAAATTTATTATTGAAAAAACAATATAAAATCCAGGCACCAAAATAAAACCTAGAGCTACATTATAGCCCATAGCTACTCCTAAAGCTGTATTTGTAAAATAATATCCTCCAAAAATCCCTAACAACATAAAGGGCATAGCAAAAAACAATGAAAATTTCCATTGTAGATCAGGCCTTCCCTTTGCCAAAAATATATTGCCAACTGGTGCCCCCAACACTGTAAATATCGCCCCTAAGGATACAATTTGTAAAATATTTATAGCATGAGTCCATTTTACTCCTAACAATTCTGGTAGAACTAATGGAGCAATAATTGCGATTATTATTAAGATTGGCGCAATTATGAGTGTCATAATATATGTAATGTGAATATATATATTATTAAATTTCACTTTATCATTTTGATGTTCTGAAAGTATTGGGAATATAGTTTTAGAAAAAATATTCATAATTTGACTTAACGGTTTCATTATAAAGTCGTAAGCCATCATATACAGACCAACCTGTTCTGCACCTAAAAATTTGCCTATTAGTAAAACATCACTTCTCTTTGAAAAGAAATTTAATAAATTAAAAAAAAACACATTTATGCTGAATTTCAAATGCTGTTTTACTTGATTATAATTGAAATAAAACTGCGGTTTCCATTTTAAAGTATACCAATAGCCTAACGAAGAGAAAAAAGAAAACGAGACTTGCATAAATACAAGACTCCAATATCCCCATCCTCGAATTGCCATTAGAACTGCAAAAACACCTGAAAATGTAGTACTAATTGCTTCAACAATTGTTTGTTCTTTAAACCTAAAATTTTTTATTAATAATCCTCTTGGAACGATTGCAATACTTCCGAAAATAAATGATATTGACAATACTGAAAATATCATGGAGAGTTCTGTTAAATTATAAAATAGACTAACTAATGGAGCTACAATAAGAGCTATGATAAACAATATAATTCCCAAAATTATATTTAACCAAAAAAGAGAAGATAGACCCTCAGAATTTATTTCTTTAGCTTGTATAATACTACTTTCAAAACCCATATTTAAAGAAAACGTTGAAAAATTGTATAAACACAGTTGTCATTCCAATCAAGCCAAAATCTTTTGGGTTCAATAATCTTGCTAGAATTATTAATACTAAAAATGCCCAGCCTTGTTTATAGATTTGTGCAGCACTATTCCAACCTATTCCTTTTATAAATATTTTTTTAGTATTAATCATTTATATTTATTCTTTTTATACCACCTCCATGAGTGATATTTAGATTAAATTATCTTATTTATTATGACTAAAGTTATGAATAATTGATTTATTTAAGTATAGAGGATAATATACGAAGTAGTCATTGGTTAGATAAATTGGGGCTATTTATCTGTATAAATTTAGCAGAATTTTTTATCAGAAAAATAGCATAAATTTTATATGAATTTTAATTAAAAACAACTTACTTTTGGGGCTTATTTAAACTTATTGCATAAAATGTTAGGTTCGGTGGCCAGTTCTCAATCTTTTTTCCTTGAATCAATTTTTTCATCTTATCAAATATTGAGGGTTTCTTCCAAGGTAATAAATTTTTATTTATTCTTTTAGCTGTTTTGGTTGAAAAAGAATCATTATTAAATTGAATTCTATTAAGAAGATTTTCATCCGGTTCAAAACGTTTATTTAATAAATTTAATAGCTTGTCCCCATTTTCAAAACTTATATCTTTTGTTCCGTCAATTGAAAGATCAAAAGTAATAATTAATTTTCCTCCCGGCCGCAATATCCTATAAAATTCATCTATTATTTCCGAATAATTATCAGTATGTTCTAAAACAGAAATCGAATATAAAATGTCAAATTTGTCATTTTCGAAATTGGTTTTTTGCAAAGGTGAACATACGAATTTTACTTTTTTTTCTAATTTTTTATTCAATATGTTATAAAGACTAGTTAAGCTTGAATCATAATCAATGCAATACATTTTTGTATTTTCATATTTATTACTAATATAGAATGGGAAAAAAGTCAATCCGGAACCGGCATCTAAAATATTTATTTTTTGATCATTTAAATTTATATTTTCTATTCTATTAGAGACAAAGGAATATTCCCATTGTCGGCTCCATTGATGTAATGGGTCCTTAACCCATTTTTTAGAGTAATCTATGAATATATTATTGTTTATTTTTAAAAAATTATTTGAATACACTTCTAATGACTTAAAATTATCTGAATTTATAACCTCTTGATAACTTTTTTCGCTAGGTATACCACAACTAAGAAAGGAATTCATATTATTTCCAATATTTTTATAAAAATTAATTATCCTAAGTGTTTTTAATCAAGGGATCAAAATAAATGTGTCTTATCCAATATTTTCACAATTCTTTCTGAAGCTTTGCCATCACCATAAGGATTTATTGCATTTGCCATTTTTGAATATTCATCAGAATTATTTAATAATTTTACAGTTTCATTTATTATATTTTCTGGATTTGTACCAACGAGTTTTACTGTACCAGCATCCACACCTTCCGGTCTTTCTGTCGTGTTTCTCATAACCAATACAGGCTTTCCAAAACTTGGCGCTTCTTCCTGGACACCACCAGAGTCTGTCAATATTATTTTTGCTCTATTCATTAAAGCAACAAATGGTAAATAGTTCTGCGGCTTTATTAAATAAATATTTTTTCCCTTTGCTAAGTAATCATATACTGGTTTTTGAACATTAGGATTTAAATGTACAGGATAAATAAAAGAAATATCTTTATATTTATTAGCTAATTTAGAGATTGCAAAGCAAATGTTTTTAAATCCTTCCCCAAAATTTTCACGCCTGTGGCCTGTTATTAATATTAAATCTTTTTTCTTATCACCTAAAATATTTTCTGGGATACCCTTTATTTTTATATCATCTTTTTCAATAATGTCCTTTGCGATTAGCAAAGTATCTATCACTGTATTTCCGGTAACAAATATTCTATTTTCGTTTATCCCTTCTTTAATTAAATTTTTTTTTGACAATTCTGTCGGAGCAAAATGTAAATCTGCTAATTTTGTGATAAGAACCCTATTTATTTCTTCCGGGAAAGGAGAAAATTTATTCCAAGTTCTTAAACCGGCTTCAACATGGCCAATTTGTATTTTATGATAAAAAGCAACTAGCGATGCGGCAAAAGCAGTAGTTGTATCTCCTTGCACTACAGCAAAGTCTGGTTGAAAGTCAGAAAAATATTTATCTAATAATTTTATAGCTTCAGAGGTAAATGAAGAAAGTGATTGATTTGGTTTCATCAAGTTTAAATCAAAATTAGGTTTTATATTAAAAATTTCTAAAACCTGATCTAGCATTTCTCTATGTTGTGCAGTAACACATATATTTATATTAAACTTTTTAACCTTTTTTAATTTTAAAATTATCGGTACCAATTTTATCGCTTCAGGCCTTGTACCAATTATGACAGAAATTTTTCTCATAAGATTTTTAACTATTCGTCTAAGTGATATTAAAAAATGAATTTATAATCTAAAATAGAATTAGCGATCATTTTTTAGATTAAAAAAGAAAAAATTAAAATGAAATATTTAATTCTAATATTTTTTTAACAAGAATAAGATAGATATGCATCAAATATTATTTTTAAAAGTAGTACAATCTCGGTTAAAGATTTATATCATTCTTTAATTTGATTAGATTTGAGACCTTTTTCTAAATATTGCCAATATTTTTTAAGTAAATTACCATATAAATAATAAGTTACTGTTATAAATAATGAAAAGAATAAAATTATTATTAATAAAGTTAATCTGTGCGGTCCAGATTTAATAACAGGATTATTCGCATATTCTTGTACATTTACAATTGGCGTATCGTTTATTTCGTCAATCCTTGCAAGTTCTAATTGTTTTCTTAATTCTAGATAAACGGTATTCGATATATCAACGTTTCTAGTTAGTCTTTCCTGTTGAAGCTGTAATAGAGGTGATTGCGCAATTGCCCTATTTTGTTCATTGAACCTCGTAAGTACATTCTCAGCAATATTAAGAGAATCTTTAACCTGCAAAATTCGTTTTTCAATATATTTCTCCTGGTCGGAAGCGTAAGATTTCCGTTGAGTTTGCACATAATTTTCTAACGATTTTGTAATGTTATTAACAACATCCGCCGACAATTGAGCTTCTGGCATGGTAACTGTGATTGTTAATATCTGGCTCATTCGATCAATTGCTGTAGATAAATTATTTATGATTAAGCTATTATATTCTTTTAAAAACATCTTTCTTTTTCTTAATGCAATAGAAAGACTAGCATCAGATTTAATTTTAAAATATTGTATGAGATTTACCGAATCTCGAAAATTTTCAGTCAGGTATTTTGCGTAAATGACAGGTCTTAAAATTACTTCACTAGTAAGTAAATTTTGATAAATTTCAGTCGGTGTGTTTTGACCTAAATTAACGCCCGCCAATGAGGCCAAACCGCTGAGTTGGCTCAAAGATGTTTCTTTATTACCGTAATCCGGCAAAATGGTAACCGTACTTGTATAATAATTATTTACCAGTAACAGCAGTATTATTCCCGCAAGGATGGTAATGGACAAATTTATAAAGATCAGCTTTTTTCTTGCTTCTCTTAAACGTATAATATATGGCTGCATCTTTTCAACGGTTTTTTTAAATCGTTCTTCAAAAGGTATTTCTTCTTCTGAATCATCCTGTTGGCTGCTGCCGCCGTCGGTGTTTGCGTCTTTTATTTTTTCTTCGGACATAATTTTAATTGCTTAATTGTTAAATGGATTTGGGATTGACGATTTATTATTGACGAATGACTATTTGCGATTTTCGATTGTTAATTGAAGATTGACAATTCATTCTAAACATACCAGTTCCGAAACTTTGCGTTCTTAGCGGACTTTGCGGTTAAACATCCGGATTGATGACTGACTATTTGCGATTGAATATTGATGATTGTCTATTGACGATTTATTTTAGATCCTGCTTATCGCCAACCTCCGACATTCAAACCGTCTCTTCATCCTTTGCGGTTAAACTTTCGGTTTTGAGATTAACGATTTTTTTCGCAGACTAATAAGTATATTATGCTTTTTAATTTTATAAATTCATTTAAAAATATGAAACAGTTACTTAATCTAATATTTGAAAGTAGTCGGCAGTAATTTCACTTTAAATAATTTTTTCAAGCATAAAGTAATTTTCTGCCTTTAGGTTTTGGGATTTTTCGTCCTAGTCTTTTGGATGTTTCTATCCATTCTTTTATAATTATTTGTACATTTTGTAATGCTTCCTGATGAGTTTTTCCATCGGATATACACCCCGACAATTCCGGCACTTCGGCTAAAAACGATTGGTCGTCTTCACTCCAATAAATTATAACTTCATATTTGTACATAAGTTAGTCCTTATTTAACTTATACTTTATAACTAAATTTCTAACTTGCTTTACCTGATATGGTTTTGCTTTGCCTCCCGGCAGAGGCTGAATATTTAATAATTTCGATAATTCCTGATTTACTATAAATCTAATTATCACCTTTTATTCTTTCATTAAAACCGAAGGACAAAATCAATTTCCGTAATTCGGAGATGAATAGCTGCATAAAATTGTTTGATCGTTTGAGCCTCTGTTTATCAATGATGAAATTAAGTTCAGATTGTGAATCGTTTAATTTTTGATAAATGGAAGTGCAATATTCTCCAAACTTGCCGTCATCATTTACAAAAAGATCAAGATCATCGGAATAACGATGCTTAAAATAAAAGCGGCTAAGAGGCGTACCACCTGTTAGATAAAAGGGTAGTTTTAATTCTTTTAATATATTCAGAATCCCATCCTGAAAGGGGTAAAGGCTCTTTAAATAAAATTCGTCGGATTCGTTCATACCTATCCTTTAATTCATTGCTTCTCAATCTATTTATCGAACCGGGAGTTAATATCTTCTTCAATAAATCTACTCCCAAAATATCCAGGAGGTCAAACCAGCCCAATCTTTCGAGCATACGGTTAATTATCAAATCAAATTCATATTTATCTATAATATCAAATTGCATATTCACAATTTTATTCAGAGGGAGCAGATCAATATTATAATCCCAGAATATTTTTTTGAGAGTGCTGTATTTTTCTTCTTTTAACATTGAGTAATTACTATTTTCTGTTTAGATCATCTTCTTGGTTTGCTGTACACTGCAAAGATAACGTGCAATTTTTTCAAATCAACAAATTAACGCATTAAACTACCTTCATTCCGTTCTTAGCGGCCTTGGCGGTTAACTTTTCGATTGATGAATGATGATTGTCGATTTTAGAACTCGCACAGATTGCTAATCTGTGCTCCGGGAGTTTAATATTACATCCAGCTCAATTACAATTTTTTGAGGATATAAATATTCCAGGCAATGGTACTCCTTATTCGTGCATTTCGGCTGGAAGTAGCATGTGCATTTTTTTTCCGGCTCGATTAATTTGCCTCTTCCGTAAAGTTCGAACTCGTGCTTGTTGAAGATATTATTCAGTAAGATTATTTGTTTCTTAAGTCCGATCGCGATGTGCATCGCCATTGTTACTACCGTTACTACAGCGTCGCATTTGTCCATCAGCCCGATAAATGTTTTCAGTTCGAAAGTTCCGAAATATTTCGCTCCGGTTTTTCCGGCAAGTCTTGCGTTTTTTTCGTCCTCTTCCGGACCGCCAAGAAGAATTACTTCGTAATTTTTTTTCAGTAGAGCGGATGCCAGCTCTTCCCAGTATTTCTCGGGATATAAGCGCGATATCCATCTTCCGCCGCATCCGGTATTTAAGCCGATTACCTTTTTGTTTTTATCAACCCCGCCGTTTTCAAATTCGTTGTGTTTCGGGAGAATATATTCCTCGCCGTTAAATTTTAAGTCGCAAACCTCAAAGATTTCCTGCATATAATTCTTTGTGTTGCTTATGCTGACGTCGTCGAATAGTCCGGTTAAATATTTATGCTCCGCTAATTCGTTTGCCGGGTACGGTCTGTTTTCTTTTACGGTGTATCCGTAAATCTTGGTTTTATTTTCGAATAAAGACGCGAAGCCGCATGCGTACTCGTCTTTGTCGAGGTTTATCATGATATCAAATGATATGCTTTGTAAAAAGTATAACGAGGTAGTGTCCCACTTATAAATTTTGTTAACGCCGTTATTGTCGTCGTTTATGTTCGGTACAAGATCCGGGAAATGCGTAAGCCAGGCTATGTAAGCATTAGGATATTTTTCACGAAGCGCTTTAAGCAGCGGGGTTGTGCGTATTACGTCGCCGGCGGCGCCGAGTTTTATAATTAAGATACGAGTGGCGGTCTTTTTGTAATACTTGCACGACTCACCGTTTTCTTCTATGCAGTGAACGCCGTATTGTTTATTGGGTTTGCAGGGGATGTATCCGAGGAACTCCGTGCAGTCGGTTTTTATGTTCATTGTTAGATAATTATTGTTTTGTCAAAATATTTTGATTGCGATTCTGCATTTAATGGCACACAGACTAGACGGATCCGCGCGGTTTTAAAACAGTGACAATCCGAGTTGTCCGTGGTATCCGTGTTCTGTTTCCTGATTCTAGCTCAATTCCGTCCTGAGGTACTCCGCAATTTTCTGCGAAGCCTTTCCGTCGCCGAAAATATTTTTACTTTCCCATTTCTGTTCTTCGCGGACAGCTTTAACTATATCTTCTGTTGATCTATTTGTAACCAATAAATTTGCCCCGCAATCCACCGTCTCAATCCATTCCGTCTCGGAGCGTAGAGTAACACAGGGAGTATTTAAGAAATAAGCTTCTTTCTGTATCCCGCCGGAATCGGTAATTACTTTTTTGGCGTTCTTCTGCAATACGATTGAATCCAGATATCCGACCGGATCGATAAAAAGAATTTTCTCGGAAATTTTTGTATCCAGATTTTTTAAAGTTTTTTTAGTCCTGGGATGAACGGGAAAAACAATAGTCCCCCCGATCTGGTTGAACGCATTTATGATATTATCTAATACTTCCGGATTATCTACATTGTACGGTCTGTGCAGGGTTACAAAATAAAAATCATGAGAATTTAACTGCAGCTCTTTCATTATATTCGATTTAGATTCCGCTATCTTCTCAAAATTAAGTATAGCATCGTACATCACGTCGCCGAAGTTCATAATCTTACCGCCCACTTTCTCGTTCCTTAAAATTTCCGAGGCTCTTTCGATAGGAGTAAACAGGTAATCGGACGCGTGATCGGTTAAGATGCGGTTTGTTTCTTCCGGCATCTGCTTGTTGTAGCTTCTTAACCCTGCTTCTATATGCGCTACAGGGATATTCATTTTAACGGCGGTTAAAGCTCCCGCGAGGGTTGTTGTCGTATCACCGTAAACAATTATAAGCCGCGGTTGTTCTTTTAAGTAAATTTCTTCAAGGCCGAGCATAATTTTAGCGGTCTGATAATTCTGAGTTCCTTCTCCGATACCAAGGTTATATCCGGGTTCCGGGATTTTCATCTCATCGAAGAAGTATTCGGACATTCTTTTATCGTAATGCTGCCCGGTATGGACTATTATCTCATTAAAATGTTTTCTTAATTCACCCGATACGGGAGAACATTTGATGAATTGAGGGCGGGCCCCGACAATTGTTATTATTTTTTTCAACTTAATATCCGGTCAGAATCATTGGATAATTATTGAAGATTTACTATTTAAGATTTTGGATTTACTTTTAAGATAAAAATTCTAAATCATCAATCCTCAAGGGATTATTTTGTCAGGTTGTGCACCGTTAGGATCAGCACGGCCGCCGAGCTTACCATCGTAAATATATCTCTGATATACGGCCAAACATTTGTGGAAGCTTCTATTATATGCGACGGAACAAATATTGTTGAGCCGGAGGCAATATCTGCATTAGGTATAAAAAACCAGCCCGACGATTCCCACTTTTTTCCGTTAGGCAGAATTACTATCTCATCACCGTCAGCCGAACTAGTAGTATAACCGCCGGCCTGCTTTATATAATACGATATGCCTGCACCGCTTTTATACGGTACTGTGGAAGGCAGGTTTACATCTCCAACTACGGTTATAGTGTGATTGTCCTTAGGTACTACCAGACTGTCGCCCGGTAACAGCGGGAGATTATAGATTGAAGTACTATCGCTGTTCACAATACTCTGCCAGTCGATGGGAACCATATCACCATACTCTTTATCAAATACCGACCGGTCGAATAAAGGCTGATTAAGGATATTTTTAAATTTCAGACTGTCGGGCAAAGAAACTTTTTTCAGCATATCAATAACAGGGTTACTTCTTTTAAGGTAGATACCTTTTGTATACGCTGTTGATTTTAAACCTCCCGCCCTCTGGATAAAGTCGTAAAGTCTCTCACCTTTGTAAATTATAGAATACGTACCTGGGTAATTAACCTCGCCCGATAACGTGACAGTACCGCCGAATGTTTTTGCCGTATCGGATTTGATTAAAACCCTATCGTAATCCTCTAACTTAAAATCTTTACTCTTATTTATATTCCAATAATCTTTTGGAAGATCAAAAGTAAATTTATCCGAAAAAATTCCCGACTTCAGAGTATCAAGCCTGGTAATTTCAATATTTTTTGAGGACGCCATATCGGTTAGGCCGCCCGCAAGAATAATAAGATCTGTAAGAGTCATGTTTTTGAAACGCGTATATGAACCCGGGTTATTCACGTCGCCGGCTATATCAACAGTTCTCATGGGGAAAAATTCGGTTTGCTTATAAATTCGGATTTCATCCCTGTTCTGCAGAACATAGTTATTGTCCGGATCTCCGTTCAATGCTTTGGTCAAATTGATACTTAAAATTTGTCTTTTCTCATCGGGCAGCGTTCTAATCAAAGTTGCTTTTCCCATAAATGCGTCCGGGAAAAGACTGTCGGCTCTGAAGATTAAATCTCTTACGGTCATATTGTTGCTGTTTAGCTCGTATACTCCGGGCTGCCTGACGTCGCCGCTGATAGTAACGCGGTTTTGAGGCTTATCGTTAATTGTTAATATATCCACAACATCACCGTCGTCCAGTGCGAAGCTGCTGTTCTTTAATTCATTTACGTTAGAAAAATTCAAATCCAGACTTAAAATGTTATTCGTATATTTACTTCTTTGATCAAAAGGTATTATTCTTTCGATATGAACCCTCTGAAAAAACGCATTAAAATCCAAGCCCCCGGCATAACTTAAAAGATCTTTTAAATTCTCGCCCTCTTTCAATTCATAAATAGCAGGTCTGAAGACACTTCCGCTTATCGCAACTCTTTTACCGACAGGCGGAACAAATAAAATATCTTCGTCCTGTAGTCTAACATCCTCAGCCTGACTACCTTTGATAAGATATTCGTAAAGGTCTATATCGGCAATCACTTTACCGTCTCTTATAACTTTTACATCGCGCAGAGAGCCGTTAAGCGTAGGTCCTCCTGAATAATAAAGGGCCGTAAACGAAGAAGATAAAGCCGGCAGCACATAGCCGCCCGGTGTTTTTACCTCACCCAGCACATAAACTTTTACGCTTCTCAATTGGCCGGTTGTAACGCTAAGGTGAGTTTTACCGTCATTTAAAGAAGAATAAACTTTGGAAAGCCTGTCGAGCAGTTTTACTTTTAACGCGCCTAGATTCAGACCGTTTACATTTATTACGCCTACATCCGGAATTGTTACGTCGCCGTTCTTGGATACAATAACATCCTGTGTAAGCTGCGTTTCTCCCCATAAAGTAATTATGATTTCATCTCCCGGTCCGAATACATAGCTCGTAGGTGTAGGAACATTATTAGCAGGCAGAAAACGTTGAAGGAGAATATGTAAAAATATTATACCCGAACGCAGGCAGACTTTCGGCATTCGGTCTGCCGGAAAATTCTTCAACTTTATAAGAGGTTAAAGGCTTGCCGGGCGGCGGAGCAATAATTACAGAAGTATCTGGAGTAACTTTGGGAGCTGTTTGCTGCACCGGCTGTACTTGTTGTGTTTGCTGGGACTGCTGTGCCTGCTTCAACTGCTGTTCGTACTTCATTAATTCATCCGGCGAGATGCCCAGTTCCTGCGCTTTTTTCTGCAATTCATCCTGCGACATTCCCTGAAGCTGGCTTAATTGAGCGTATGATATTCCGGAGATTATGAAAACGATTATAAATATAATTGATTTAATTCTGTAATTCATTTCAAAATCCTTAGTACAAAAATTTTTTAAATGGGGGAGTTTAGTAGTTTGAATTTAGTAGTCGGTAGTTAGAAGTTAGTAGATTGATTCAGACTTTTAAATTACGAGCATTTCTAAAAACTATTTTTTATAAAAATTCAACGCAAAGAATACGCAATGTTTGCAGAGAATATTGAAGTTTTTAGAAGTGCCCTTATATTATTTATTAGTGTGTCGTTTTTCGCCGTCAATCAATATTTCATTTTATCGAAAAGTATCTGCCTGAAATATTCGATAGTTTTTTCAAGACCTGTCTCAAACTCAACCGAAGGTTGATATCCCAACAATTTTTCCGCTAATTTAATTTCGGCAAATGAATGTTTGATATCACCTTTTCTCGGTTCGGCATATACAGGTAAGATATCGCTGTGTAAAATTTTGTTGATTGAATCGACGAGGTTATTAAGGGTTATCCTGTCGTGGCAGGCGCAATTGACGGCAACACCGTATTTATCCAGTTCTGAAGTAGCAGCAAGGTAGTTGGCATCAACAACATTGGAGATAAAAGTAAAATCGCGGCTTTGTTCGCCGTCTCCGTATATAGTAGGCTGATTTCCCTGAAGGATGGCCTTTATAAACTTAGGAATTACGGCAGAATATTGTGAGTCAGGATCCTGTCTGGGACCGAAGACATTGAAATATCTCAAAGCTAAAGTTTCCATTCCGTAAATCTCGGCAAAAACTTTAAGATATTTTTCACCGGTCAGTTTTGTAACGGCATAAGGTGAAAGCGGATTGAGAGCCATTCCCTCGTGCTTGGGAAGTTCGGGAGTATCGCCGTAGACCGAAGATGAACTAGCAAAAACTACTCTTTTTACATTATTTTTTCTTGAAGCTTCCAAGATATTCAGCGAACCGACAACGTTCACTTCATTAGATGTAACGGGATCGGCAATTGAGCGCGGCACCGAAGGCAAAGCCGCCTGGTGAAGCACTACTTCAATTCCATGCATACATTTTGAGACCGTACCGAAATCTCTTATATCCCCCTCGACCAATTCGATATCTTTTTCAAATTCCTTTAAATTCTCTCTTTTGCCCGTAGAGAAATTATCTATTACTCTAACCGGCATACCTTTCTTTAATAAAGATTCTACCAAATTGGAACCGATAAAACCGGCTCCGCCTGTTACTAAGAATTTCATTTTTAGTCGACTAATTAAAAATTAATGTTTTTATTATTTAATCCCCTTATCGTATTGCATATATATAACAATATAGAATTTTATTCCGTAACGACTTTGCGAATGTAAATGTGTTAAAGTCTGCTATCGATTTGATCCCGTTCTAATATACCTTTAACATCATATACCACCGCACCGTTATCTCTTAATGCGTTAAAATCCAATTCTTTGAATTGATTGTGTGCGACGGCTAAAACTATACCGTTATATTTCTTTTTATCTATATCTTTAAGATCGGTTAAAATATCCAGCTTATATTCGTGCCGCACTTCCTCTTTATCGGCCCAGGGATCAAAAACATCAACCTCACATCCGAAATCTTTAAGTTCATGAATAATATCGACCACCCTCGAGTTTCTTATATCCGGACAATTTTCTTTAAAGGTAATTCCGAGTACAAGGATTTTCGAATTGTTGATCTTATGTTCTTTTTTAATCATCAATTTAACAAGCTGGTTAGCAACAAAGGCACCCATTTTATCGTTAATTCTTCTGCCGGCTAATATAATTTCCGGATGGTAGCCGAGATGAACCGCTTTGTGAGTCAGATAATAAGGATCGACGCCAATACAATGCCCTCCGACCAAACCAGGTCTGAACGGAAGGAAGTTCCATTTTGTACCGGCAGCTTCAAGAACATCCAGCGTATCTATATTCATTATATCGAAAAGTTTCGCCAGTTCGTTTACAAAAGCGATATTAATATCTCTTTGAGAATTTTCAATTACTTTAGCGGCTTCCGCTACTTTTATTGAAGGAGCCAGATGAGTACCGGCTTTAATAATACTGAGATAAAGAACATTTAAAGCTTCGGCAATCTCCGGCGTACTGCCGCTTACTATTTTTTTTATGGATGATACACGGTGTTCTTTATCTCCGGGATTTATTCTTTCCGGGCTGTAGCCGCAGTAAAAATCTTTATTAAACTTAAGTCCGCTGAATTTTTCCAGAACAGGCACGCAATCCTCTTCTGTGCATCCGGGATATACTGTCGATTCGAAAACAACTACTGCATCTTTACTTAATGCACTGCCTACGGTTTCGCTTGCTTTAATAACCGGAGTTAAATCCGGTATCTTATAATCATCGATCGGAGTAGGTACGGTCACAATAAAAACATTTACTTTCTTGAGGTCGTTAGTGTTCGTAGTAAAGCTCAGATTTTTTGCCTCGCGCAGTTCCTCGGCGGTTGTTTCCAGAGTTCTGTCCTTCCCGCTCGACAGTTCTTTAATTCTTTTTTCATTTATATCAAAACCGATAACATTAAAAATTTTACCGAATTCCACTGCCAGGGGTAAACCTACATAACCTAAACCAATTACACCGATAACAAGGGATTTGTTTTCGATTTTTTCCCGAAGTGTAGTCATATAAAATTCATCCTTAAATTTAATTTTACTTAGTTTATTATCGAGCGGAGCGTATTAAAATTTCAGTGACTTGCAATAATTTTATAAATTAACGAAAGAGATTTACCTTAGCGTACCCGGATATCTATTAGTTAAATTCGAAAGTACACTGTACAGAGTAATCTGCAGCTTTTCCCTGTTCGGGTTAATTTTAATTTATAAAAAATATAGACTTAGTGAATTGCAAAATAATAAAAATAATCCAGAAATTTTAACTTATTGTTGAATTCATCAAAATATCCACAATCCGTTCGGCAGCCTTCCCGTCCCATAACTCCGGGATTTTACCCTTTTTAATGTTTCCGTTCAGGACTTCAAGTGCAGATTTTTGTACTTTTTTAAGATCCGTACCTATCAACTGGTTGGTTCCGGTTTCAACAGTTACGGGTCGTTCGGTATTTTCTCTCACGGTTATACATTGAACCCCTAAATAAGTCGATTCTTCTTGTATCCCGCCGCTGTCGGTAATTATTAATTCGGCATTTTTAGTTAAGGTTAGAAAGTCTATATACCCGATCGGTTCTGTTATTATTACATTGCCGGAAAAATTCGTAATAATATCCCATTCTTCCATATTCTTTCTTGTTCTGGGATGAACCGGGAAAACGATTTTTCTTTTTTCAGCTATTGTATTTAACAGTCCGGCTAAACCCGTTAAAAAAATTTTTGAATCAACATTCGATGGGCGGTGCAATGTAACCAGCACATAACCGCCGGAATTGCCTGCGGCAGGCGGTGAAACTTTTAGTTCATCTAATACGGCCGATTTTCCGGCTTTAGGTAAATAATTAATCAGACTGTCAATCATTACATTCCCGACGAAGAAGACTTTCTCACCAGGTATTCCTTCTTTATTTAAGTTATCCAAACCGCTTTTTTCCGTTACAAACAGAAAATCGGAAAGCTGATCCGTAAGCAGCCTGTTTAATTCCTCCGGCATTGTGCGGTCGCAGCTTCTTAATCCCGCTTCAACATGCGCAATCTTAATACCCATTTTGGCAGCAACCAGGCTGCATGCTATGGTAGAGTTTACATCGCCTACAACTATAACCAGATCAGGTTTTTCTTTTATCAGAACTTTTTCAAATTCCAGCATTACCCCTGCAGTCTGCTGGGAGTGAGATCCGGATCCAACACCCAGGTAAAAATCAGGTTCGGGCAGCTCCAGGTCTTCGAAAAAAATCTTCGACATCTTTTCGTCGTAGTGCTGACCGGTGTGACAAATAAGGTGAACAATGCCGCTGTTTAAATTTTTACCGGAATATTTTTTAAATGCTTTGTGAAGAGGAGCAACCTTCATAAAATTCGGTCTTGCTCCGACAACGGAAATTATTTTCATAATTTTTCCAATTAAAATATATCAGAATAGAAATGTGAAATTACTTTAGGGCACTTCTAAAAACGATTTGCTTCAAAGGTTATTAATTCAGCTAGAACACTGCTTCGCCACGTGAGTCCCATTTTATAGCCCATGTATCTTTGTAAATAAAAAAATTCCGAAAGTCCGGAAAATTATACGAAAAGTTCTTTAGAAAATTGTTGTTCCAGAAAGTTAGAATTTTACGCAGAATCTTAAATAATAACCTGTTAAAAAGTAGCAATTATAACTAATCGTTAATATACCTTTAAAAACTTCATTTTCGGAAAATTTTAAAAAATAATTATAATTATTTTTTAAATGGTTTTCTATACCAATTTCTTAACTTTTTGAAATTCAATTTTTTGGAGGTAAAAAAAGAAAAAATACTTTAACTTTTCACCTGCGAAGCGGTAATTTAATAAATTTTAATTTAATTGAGTAGAAACAGACAGCTACACTTAAATTAATTAATAATTATGTAATTTAAGCCAAAAGGAGAGAAACATTGTTTTATATCAATAAGATATTTACATTTAATCGTGCTACAGTAAAGTCCCGCTAAGTAGAACAATTGCTACGGTAAAATAAATTACAAGTCCGGTTACATCCACAAGCGTGGCCACAAACGGTGCCGACGATGTTGCAGGATCGAATCCCAGTTTTTTAAGTATTATCGGCAGCATAGAGCCGGTTAATGTTCCCCATAATACAACTCCTATAAGAGAAAAACTGACAGTAAAAGCTATTAAGATCCAATGCGGTCCGTACATATGGGATGTTACCTGCCAAAGTGAAATTCTAAAAAACCCGATAATTGCTAAAATCGTTCCCAGCAGAAGTCCGGAGAATATTTCTCTTCTCATTACATGCCACCAATCCTTTATTGTAATTTCTCCCAGGGACAAAGCGCGTATAACAAGCGTGGCTGCCTGAGAGCCTGAGTTACCGCCGCTAGAAATAATTAAAGGAACGAACAAAGCCAGAACTACTGCTTTCCCAATTTCATTTTCAAAATAGCCCATTGCAGTAGCTGTAAACATTTCACCGACAAATAAAATGCTCAGCCAGCCTGCTCTTTTTTTAACCATATCGATTAAAGATATAGTCGCATAAGATTCTTCAAGTGCTTCCATACCGCCTATTTTGTGAATATCTTCGGTAGCTTCTTCTTCCGCGACATCAAACACGTCATCTACGGTAACGATACCGATGAGTACTCCGAACGCGTCAACTACCGGCAATGCTATTCTATCGTATTTTTTAAACTTTTCTACGGCTGTTTCCTGGTCATCATACACATTAAGCGCCACGTAATTCTCGTCCATCAAATCAATAACTTTTTTATCTAGCGGGGATAGTAAAAACTCCCTTATTCTTATATCATCAATCAGTTTGCCCTTTTTATTTATCACATAAATTATACTCAGAGTTTCGCTGTCTTTTCCGTTTACTCTGATAAAATCTAGCACCTCCTTAACCATCCATTCCGGCTTTACGGCAAGGTAATCCGGAGTCATTAAACGGCCGACGCTGTTTTCCGGATAGCCGAGCAGCGTCTGAGCTATGCTTCTTTCGGTAGGAGAAAGGGACATGATCAACTGCTTTGCCGCCGCACTCGGCATTTCTTCTAAAAGAGCAGTTCTGTCATCCGGAGACATTTCATTTAATATTGCGCTTACTTCTTCTTTTCCCATCGCTTTTAAAAGCGCAACCTGAAAATCATAATCTATATATTCAAACGTATCGGCAGCCAGATCATGAGGCAAAAGCCTGAATAGAACAACCTGTTCATTCTCGTCCAGCTCTGCCATAAGTTCGGCTATGTCTGTCGGCGCCCACTCCCTTAATATTTCTTTTAAGGTACCCAGATTTCTATCATTTATGAGGGCTTTAATTTCAGGTTGAAGAAGTTGACTGATCATAAATATCTCCTTCAATTTCGGTGAAAGGATATTTCACAAAAAAATTTATTTATTGAAGTTCTTAAGGAACAATTATTAAGATAAAAAAAAGAATGATGCTTAATTTGATAAGTCCCGCGCAATATAAATTTTTAACATTGAAAAAACAATTGTTTTGACCGGGCATTTAATTTTGTAAAATTAAATTATTTGGGCATCATTAATAGCGTAAGAAAACGCTATGAATTTTACGGCTGCAGTAATATTTTAAATGACGTATTTTTAGTATTTTTCGGTAATCTTTATGAGAGAATTTTATTAATCCAGTTATGCATCCGCTTTTTCACAATTGTTTTATAACATAAGAGATCTATGAATTTCTTTCACTTAAAATTAGACCTCTTGAACAAGACTTAAACTTGAACCTACCGGCAGGCAGGCTTGATAACGAACTTACTTACAAACTTCCACCAGTAAAGGTTGATCTATCATGAAAATAGTAGTTGACGAAAATATTTCTTTCGGGAAAGAAGCTTTCTCCGCCCTGGGTGACGTTGTGCTTGTGCACGGCCGGGAAATTTCAAACAGTATCTTAAAAGATGCGGACATCCTAATAGTAAGATCGATTACAAAAGTAAATGAAGAATTACTGAAAGAAACAACGGTTAAGTTTGTAGGCACTGCCACAATCGGCACCGATCATATTGATCTTGAATATTTAAAATCAAAGGGAATTGAATTTTCGGACGCAAAGGGCTGCAACGCAGACGCCGTTGCGGAATATGTATTTACTTCGATTCTGCACACGTGTGTTAAATACGGAATAAGTTTAAATAATAAAACACTCGGTGTTGTGGGTGTCGGAAATATAGGCAGCAGAATAGTAAAACTTGCTGATGCTTTAGGAATTAGATTTATTAAAAACGATCCGCCGCTAAAAAGACTGACGGGAAACGACAGTTTCCGCGATCTTAATGAAGTATTCGATGCGGATATTATAACATTACATGTACCTCTTAATATAGACGGCATTGACAGGACCGTGCATTTATTTGACTATGAAAATCTTGCAAAATTAAAAGAAGGTACTATTTTAATTAATGCTTCGAGGGGTCAGGTTATCGATAATGAGGCACTAGTCCAAATTTTAGAGACAAAACATTTAATTGTTGATCTGGATGTTTGGGAAAACGAGCCCGAAATAAATGTAGATCTATTGAATAAAGTTGCCATAGCCTCGCCGCATATTGCCGGTTATTCGCTCGAGGGCAAAGTAAACGGAACCGTGCTGATATATAATGCTCTTTGCAGAATGCTCGGTACGGCTCCTTCCTGGATTCCGGAAATGCCGCTTATAGACAAGGATACCTTACTGCCGTTGAAATCTAGTAATACTGAAGAATATCTTAATAATATTTTTTCAGGTATTTATGATATTTGCAAAGACGATGATGAGACAAGAAAGATAAGCGATTTGCCGGCTGAAGAAAGGGGAAAGTACTTTGATCTCCTAAGAAAAAATTATCCGCTTCGAAGGGAGTTTAAAAATTATAAGATAAGATTAAATCCGGAAGACTCGGAATTTGAGAGTGTTTTGAGGGCTTTCAGATTTCAGATAACACATCTTACTTAAAATCTTTACATTACTCCGTGTCACTCCGTGAAATAAAGTCCTTACACGGAGACTCGCGCAAAGGCATCAACTTAATTTTGATTAATATTACCGGAAGTTATTATCTTACAACGTTTAGATGGAATGATTAATTTGCCGGTAAATTTTTACTTTTTAGCTGAAACTCCACCGGAATAATCATTTGTACATTCACCGGCTTGCCTTTTATCAGTCCCGGAGTAAACTTGGTATAATAAACGGCTATCCTGGCCGCAATATCGCAACCGTATCCGATACCCTTAACTACTTCTGCGGAAGTAACTTCGCCGTATTGATCTATAAAGGCTCTTATTTCAACTTTACCCTGTATTTTCTTTTCTTTTGCCTGGGCGGGGTAAACAAGTCTGTTCATAATAGATTTCATACCGCCCACCGGTTCAGGCATAACTTCGGCCGTAAGAAAATATGCGGGATCAATTGCCGAACCGTTTTCGCTTTCCGCAGGCGGTAAAGGCGTGCTAGACGATTTGTGTTTTAATTCTGATATTTTTTCCTGGTTTATATTTTTATCTTTTTTAATACTATTTGTTTTTCCGGCAGAAGCAACTTCAGGCGGTGTCTCCTGTTGTTTATTTAAAATTAAAACTCCGTTCTTAAAAGTTATGTCTTTTATATAATTCCCCGCACTGTCGAATAAGGAAGTAGGTCCCTCCCTTTTGCCGTTTTCAACATTAAACATTTCTTTCATTTTGCCGGAATCGTAATATGTCTTAACCATACCTTCAACTTTGCCGTTAACATAGGTGAGCTCTTCCTTCAAGTTTCCGTTGGGATAATAAAATTTCGCTTCGCCTTCGCGGACGCTGTCGGCATAATTAATTTCCGATTTTAATGTATCGCTTTTGCCGTAGAAACTTTTTACCCGGCCCTGCTGTGCGGATAAAATTCCCGAGCAGAAAAATACGGCGGTAATTATTAATAGTGATCGTAGCATTTCGTTTAAAATTTTTTAGGCAAAGATAATATTTAATCTTGAATTATGAGAGGCATTAACACGGCAAAAATAAAAATAAGTACGGCCAGGGCAACGAAAAAATATCCTACCTCCGTATCGTAATTTAATATATTAAGACTGGAGAGAATATAATGCCAGTCGTGGTAAACTTTATTTCCTCCCAGTAGATGCAGTCGTCTGGCGGAAGCATCAGCGGCGTAAACCGATATATTGATTAAATTCTGCCCCAGCCATAACAGAGCGATCTGCACACCGGTTCTGTAATTATTCTTAAAAAAATAAAATGCGATAAGCGACGGCAGAATTATCTGCATTAATGTGCCGCCTAAAGTATAAATAAATTTTCCGAATATCATAAACACCAGGTGACCGGCTTCATGAATTACCAGGTCGGCGTTGTCGATTAAAGTATAATGCCCCCTTGATGTGATCAAATAATAACAGACAGGGATGAGCAGCAGCGATATCAGCCATTTTTTAAGTACGTATATTTTCCCCTCCCCTAAAGCCGAAAGATTCATTTCTTCCCTTTTAATTTTTATGTGATAATTACGGCGCGAATTACTCTCCTTCACCGTTCAACTATGCAGCCATACATTTATCTTTCAAAGTCCGTTTATTTTATCCGAAGTATCTGTCTCTTTTATTGGTAGATCTTCTGCACTCGTCCGAACAGCAATAATCATTTTTTACTTTACACTCGTGGCAGGTTACAATAATTTTATCGCAATTCTGATTATGACAATTGATATAGTACGAGGTCGGTTTGCCGCAGTAGTAACATTTTGAGCCGTGTTTTAATTCCGGTCTTGTATTCGGTTCCACAACTCTGCGTTCGTCGAACACAAAAACACCGCCTTCCCAATAGGTATCCGGAAATTTTTTTGCGAACGTGACAATACCGCCGTCAAGCTGATAGACATCTTTAAACCCCTGTTCCACCATATAAGCAGAAGCTTTCTCGCACCTAATTCCGCCGGTGCAATATGTTACTATGGTTTTGTCTTTATTTGCCGCCAGACTTTCAACCGCTTTGGGCCAGTCTCTGAAATTTCTTAAGTGCGGAGTTACGGCTCCTTTGAATCTGCCGATTTCACTTTCGTAGATATTCCGGGCATCGACAATGATAAAGTCTTTCCCGTTTTCATAAAATTCCAGAAGCTTTTCTGGAGTAAGTCTTTTCCCGCCGTTTTTTAAAGATGTTCCGCCAAGTGAGGAATTAACAATTTCTTTTTTTTCACGCACGTGCATTTTAAAGAAAGCGTGCTCTTCCGAGTAATCTTCTTTAAATATTATATCCTTAAAGTAAGAATAACTTCTTAGATTATTTTTGTACTCCTCGATATTGGCCGCTTCACCGGATACAGTTCCGTTTATCCCTTCCCCGGCTACGAACACTCTTCCTTTTATATCGTGGTTAGAACACCATTCCAAATGTTCGGATACGAATTGTCCGGGATCTTCCACATAGACATATTTATAAAACAACAGGACACGAAAATCTTTCATCCGCTGAAAGCACCATAGTTTTGTTTGACAAATGGTTTTGGGTGATAAAAATACCAAATTAAAAGAAAAAATAAAATATTTACTGAACTCGGTGTGCTTTGCTTTATTTTAATTTGCCCTTTTAAGATGGGGATGCAGCAAAAGAAATGATCCAACTTTTTAATTTGTAATTTTTAATTTTTCATTGTCCCGTATATACTCTTCAATATCAAATTTCCTTTTGCACCCGTTTCTATTCATATACCTTATTTTTCCGAATACTTGTCTTTCTCCCCACGCCCTGTCATGAACTCCCCCTATGGCCCATGCGCATCCGGCATAGCCGTTAGGGTCTCTGCCGTCAAGTTCATACTTATCATTTAAATAAACGGCAATTCTCATTGCCTCCTCGGGACTCTCCGACCATTCCAATATTTTTTTCGCCCAATACATCCGCATGTACCCGTGCATCTTTCCCCTATTCCTTAATTCATTTTGAGCAGCGTTCCATAAGTCTTCGTGAGTATTCGAATTTTCAAATTCATTTAAGTAATAAACATATTCGCGCTTATCGTTCCGGTGAAGATTCAATGAGTTTTTAGCCCAGTCTTTAAATCCGTCGAAAGAGTCGTAGTATTTGTTGTAAAGACAAAAATTATCCGAAAGCTCACGCCTGACAATAAGTTCTTCGAGATATGCTTCTTTAGTATTCGAATCGGGAAAATGTTTTTCTACATTAAGCGCAACCCGCTGAGGAGCCATGTGTCCGAAATGTAAATAAGGCGAAAGATCCGATTGGCCTTTCTTTACCGGATCGTTTCTTTCTGCATCATAATTTTTTAAACCGGAGAATATAAATTCTTTAAGTGCTTTTTGCGCTTCGGTTGCACCGGGTTTAATCCAGCCGACTTCGCCTGCCTGAGAATTAATCATCAGACTATTTATTAAATCATCCCAATTATTTTTTTTATTATATGAACTGATTTTGTAAGTGTTCTTTTTTAATACCGGAAATTCTTCAAGGAATTCCGGCAGCAGTTTTTTAATCTTAGGTCTTATGGTATACGCGGCGAATTCTTCTTTACCGGAAGCAACAAAAGCCGGAACGATATTATGAGCATCTACTTCATAAAAGGGAATTATAATTTTTCTAAGTATGTCCTTTTTCCATTGGCGTTTTATTCTTAAAGGATCAAAGTCGCCAACAAGGCAGCCGGCGGAAACATCATTTAAGAATTCGGGAATTTTCTCCGGGGGATCACCTGTTAAAATATAAAATGAAATATTAAGGTCTTCGAGTTCCGCCTCTATTTCTTTTAATCCTTTAAGCATGAACCCGTAATGCCGCATTGATGCTTCAAGGAAATCCGGTACCAGGCAAAATATTACCGTAAGTGCGGTATTTTCTTTCTTTGAAATTTCCGCTGCGTAAATTAATGCCCAGTTATCTTTTACTCTTTGATCACGGCTCATCCAATAAACAACCGGACCCCTTTTCCCGCCGGAATTATTTAATTGACGAACTCTTTTTAAATTCATAGGGATATTTGTAATCTAAACTTTTACAGGTACAAGCAGAAGAGGTATTTTGCTGGATTTACTGATCTTCGGCGTAATGCTTCCTTCCCAAAAAGCATCTGCTCCCTTCTTACCGTGAGTTGCAAGAATTATTACATCGGCTTTAATTTTCTTAGCCGATTCCAATATTGCCTTGGTGGGATTATTCCTTGAAGCGCTCGCGCTTACCTTCAGCCCGGATTCTTCCAGTTTGGTTTTTTGGCGTTTCAGGTATTCTTCAGCATCGGGCACGATCATATCCATCATTCTGGAAGTAGTGCCCGGAAGCAGGCGGTTAATTGGTGTTAATTCACCGGACATAGATCCGAAGAGAGGAATGGCCATTAAAAGATGAATTTTTGCTCCGCACATTTTTGCAAAAATGGATGCGTACTCAAGAGCCTGTTCGTGATCGGGATTTCCGTCAAGCGGTATAAGGAAGTTTTCAAAGCTGCCGGTTTTTGATAATTTTTCACCGGACGGGTTTATCAGCAATACCGGCGTAGTTCCAAGTGCTATTACCTGCTGTGCAATAGATCCGAAAAGCATGCTGTGCAGCCCGCTGCTGCCGTGAGTACACATTATTACCAGGTCCTGGTGCAGTTCTTTCGAATGCTCCGCAATACTTCTCGAAACATTAACTTCGCCGGCCTCATGCACATGAGTATTAACGGTAATACCCTTGAAAATTTCCGACGTTGCAATTGCTCTCAGATATTCTTCGGCTTGGTCGGCTCTGGTAAGGTGAAGCTGACCGTGAATTGTAGTCGGCGCATCTATTTCTATAATATGAATTAATGTTACCGATACATTTATTTTTTTTGCTATTTGAGCCGTATAGGGCAGTACAGATTCCGCAAGTACCGATCCGTCAAGCGGCACCAACAGCTGTCTTATTATTGGTTTATCCAACGAACAAAACCTGATAAATTAAGTAGATGTTTAAAAATATGATTAATACCGCAATAATAGAAATGATAAATGTAGTAATTTTTTTATTAACAAGAACTCCCATAATTTTTTTATTCCGCGTAAACATTATTAAGGGAATTATAGCGAACGGAAGTCCGAAACTAAGAATAACCTGACTTATTACAAGAGTCCGGGTAGGATTTAGTCCGATGGCTATAACAAACAAGGAAGGTATTATTGTTATTAAACGCCTTAACCAGACCGGTATATGTTTATGTAAAAATCCCTGCATCATTACCTGGCCGGCACTTGTACCTACGGCAGAAGAAGATAAACCGGAAGCAAGCAGTGAAATTGCAAAAATCCAGCCGGCAGCCTGCCCGAGCAAAGGCTGCAAAGTTATATGCGCATCTTCAATAGTGGCAATATTAGTATACCCTCTTTGGTAAAAAGTTGATGCAGCCATTATAAGCATTGCCATATTAACCAGACTGGCTATACCCATTGCGATGGTAATATCAAGTATCTGAAATTTAAAAAGCTTTTTTAATTTATCCGGCTGTTTTACCGTAATTCGCTGCTGTGTTAATGCGGAATGAAGAAAGATTGCATGAGGCATAACGGTGGCACCGAGTATTCCGGTTGCGAGCAGAACGCTTTCCGTTCCGGCGAACTGGGGAACAAATGCATGATAAAGCAGAGTAGGAATATCCGGCTTATCAAGAATAGTTTCTATTAAATAGCTGCCGGCAATAACTGCTACCATTACCGTAATTGCGATTTCAAGCGGACGAAATCCGTAACGTTCCAGTCCGAGAATTAAAAAAGTACAAATAGCCGTAAGAAAGCCGCCTATTATAAGAGGGAATCCGAAAAGGAGATTGAAACCCAGAGCCGCGCCTAAAAATTCGGCCAGATCGGTGGCGATTGCAACCAGTTCCATTAAGACCCACATTGTATATACAACCGGCCTGGAGAAATTATTTCTGCAATGTTCGGCAAGATTATTACCGCTGGCAATTCCCAGTTTTGCCGAAAGAGTCTGAATCAGCATCGCCATCAGATTGCTAATGAGAATAACCCATAATAGAGTATAGCCGAACTCCGAACCGCCCTGTATGTTGGTGGCAAAGTTACCGGGGTCTACATAGGCAACACTCGCAATAAAGGCCGGCCCGAGAAAAGGAAGCATCCTGTTGATAAAACCTTTTTTGGAATTTCCCGATAATGCCTCTTCTGCCGATATTCTTATGTTATTGTCGTTAAGTACAGATGAAGTATTAATTAAATTTTTCATATTTTCTTTTCTGTTACTTCGACAAAAATATTCTGTGCAAGTTTGTTGCTGATATTCCAGGGCTGCCCGTTGACCAAAATCTCCATCGATTTATCGAAAGCTCTTTTTTCTTTCACAACTATTTTTTCTTTCAGTTTTATACCAAGTTTGGAAATATACATTAAGAAGTTTTCGTCAAAATCATTTACGCGAACTACATTGGCCGAATCTCCGGTGCTGAGTTCGGCTAGAGGCTGATGTTTTTTTATTTCGGGTACTTTTCCCTCTTTAGTCGGTATCGGATCACCATGCGGATCGTATTCCGGAAAATTCAGCATCTCGTTTATTCTGTCCATCAAATCATCCGAAGACGAGTGCTCAAGACGGTTCGCCTCGTCGTGAACTTTATCCCACGGCATCCCAATAATCTGATATAAAAATACCTCCCACAACCTGTGCCGCCTTACAATATTTCGGGCAAATATTTCCCCGCTCTTAGTAAGACTAATGCCTTTATATTTTTTATAATTAACCAAACCTTCCTTCGATAACTTCTTTAGCATGTCGGTAACCGCAGCATTCGAAACCGAAAGCTTCTCGGCAATAATGTTAGGTTTAATTTCGCCGTTGGAATCCTGATGTTTGAATATTATTCCTAAATAGTCTTCTTTTGAATCGTTTTGCATATCTTAAGTAAATTTTTGTTTTTAATTTAAGCAAGCTTAAATATTAAGTCAAGTGACTTTAATCATTGGGCTGGAAACGTTTGAAATGGTTAAACGGCGGTAAGTAAATTCTTTACGGAGAAAATATCTTCCTCCGGGGTCCAGTTAAGAAGGGATTTTGCAAGATTATTGCTGCATTTTTGGGACGGCGGCAAAGGAAGGCTTCTGTTGAAGATATATCCTCCTTCACCCAGGTTTACGGCCAGTCTTTCAACATAATCCTTTTGACGGATAGGGCGGTCTACTATATTCAAAATTTTCCCCGATACTTCCGAATCGATAATTTTAACAAATGCGTTTGCAAAATCTTTAACATGAATCAAAGACAAATAATTCATGCCGTCGCCCGGAATTACTTCCAATCCGTTTCTGATATTTGAAATGGTATTTTTTTGAAAAGTGCCTTTGCCTGCTAAAAAACCGCCGCGGAGAATATTCCACTGCATTTTTCCGTACGGAATCTGCATCAGCATATTTTCCATTTCAATCACCGGTGCGCACATTCCATTTCTGAAATCGGAGTCATCCAGGGGTAATTCTTCGGTTATCCAATTTTCACCGTTATCCGGGTATGCCGTTGCAACGCTTTGCTGAACAAATTTCTTTACGCCGGATTTTAGGGATGCGTTAATTAATTTCTTTGTCCCGTATGTACAAATTCCTGTATTGTTTTTCCACGCACCGAGCTTTAAGTTTTCCGAGGGAGTCGAAGCTGCTGCATTTACCACACAATCAACACCGGCTAATATATCGGCAAGCAATTCATCGTTTTTATTTGCGAGTAAATCATATTCGACAACGGATACCGAGTTATTAAAAATTTCTTTCCCGTTGCTTTCGGATCGTGTCAATATAATTATCCGGTGTCCGTAATTTAATAAAAGTGATACTAAATTTTTTCCGAGAACACCGGTTGCTCCAATTACAGCAATTTTCAAAACACCGCTCTTGTATAAAATTTTTCGATATAATTATTAATTATTTTTAGATAACATTTTTTTATTAAAATCTTCCGATTTTCCTTTTGGAATACTTAAGGTTTTCCAATCGTCTTTTTTTATCTGCTTCGCCAGCATTACTATTTGCCCCACATGATATGCATAATGAGCTGCCTGCCGGTTTAATGCTTCTATTACCGAGTGGGGCTCGTTTCTTATATTAATTTTTCTTAAAAGATCTTCTTCTTTAAGACCGTTAAAAGCTTCATAAAAAACCTTCCAGCCGCGTTCCCACATTTCAATAATCTCATTCTTTGTAGTAGTGGAATCTTCGAATTCGCCGTCACGGTTTCTGTCCGGCTTCTCTCCGTCGGTTGTCAGAAAGTCTTTGAACCTGGAAATCATGTTTCCGCTTAAGTGCTTTACAATAATTGAAATTGAATTAGAACCGGGATCAGGTTTAAAATGGAAATCTTTTTCATTAAGCTGTGCGAATGTTTTGTCACCCATATCTTTATATTTTTTAAATGTTTCCTGCATTACCCTCAAATATTCCGCACTAACAGTCTTACCGAACGATTTCATATTTTATTGTTCCTAACAGTTATTAATATATTAGAAGGCAATATCCTTCCTACAAATTAATTTTATAAATTGCCTCGCTAAGTAAGAGTTTTTTTCGCAAAGATGTTGTAATCTTTAGCAACAAAAGTATTCCGTCCAATTACTTTTTCTACAAAAAGCACACACCATATTGAAATTTTAACCGAAGTGATTTAATCATGAAGACGGAACTCCCGGAACATAAGCCCGGCCGGTTTTAACCGGGCAAAAATCCGGTTTCTGTTTTGCTTTAATTCTTTGGGATGCATAGGCAAGAAGGGATGATGTCGAAATTTATTTGACTGAAATGGTATGCGTAACAGTATTATGATTTTTTATTACTCTTATTTTACCGCAGCCCGTTCTAATAAAAACTCACCAACCTGAGGAAATTCTTTCATAGGTTTTGGGATAGCTATATTATTTGAAGTTACGAAATGAAATATTCTGAAACTTTAACTACCGTTCTGTAAATATTTATCAAGAGAATCTATTGAATCAAAATACGGAATGCTGTTATAGTCTTTTTTAAATTGCTTTAAGGCAGACTTTATACCTTGACCGCCGACAATAACCTTTTGTTCGGGGAAATACTTTTTAATATGATCCAAAACTTCTTTAAACCTCATAAGGTTCATATAAAAATTAAAAGAAAGACCTACTATATCGGGTTTCTTAAGACGAACGGCACTTATTATCTCTCTTGTCGGAGTAGAAGCACCGAGAAAAATTGAATCCCATCCGTTCAGCTCAAAGATATGCGACGCCATTCTTGCACCTATTTCATGGTATTCCTTATCTATACATGAAACCAATGCAATACCCTTCTTTTTTTTAGGGACTTTGTATTTGCCGAAGCTGTAAATAAGCAGGTTTTCGATTATATCCGAAGCCATATGTTCTTCCGCAATGGTTACTTTATTTTGTTCCCATTGTTTACCGAGAAGATATAATGATTTTTGAAATAAATTAAGATAAAGCTCTTTGATGCCGGTCTTTTCAGAGATTAATCCGTCGACTATTTTTTTGCAGTTTTCTTTATTTCCCTCAAGCAGGCTGTTATAAAAATCAAGATAGTGTATTTCTGTTACCATATTCTTTTTAATTATTTCTTATTGTATTAGACTAAACAGATTTATCCGGAAATAAGTTTCAATAAAATAACTTTTTTTTTCCGGAAAAGTAACAAAAAAGATCATAGCATTACATGATCCGGAGGCAAAAGCATTTTTTCTTAATTTTTATTTCATGACGGTTCGGATTATATAGATTAAAAAATGGTCGCTTAATAAATTTGCTTATTGAGAAAATCAATCACCCGTGAAAGGAGCATGTTAGTTATTACGGTGCCGTTTAAAATAAAGAACCATTGCGAACCGCGATAATGAGACCGAAGAAATCCGGATAAAATCCGGAACGAGATATCTCAATTAAAATCGATCGCCCGCAATGGTTAAGGAGAGATCATTAAATTATAATTTATATGAATTAATTACCTTCATATAATTTGCTCTTTCAAACTGGGAAGGATCGGCTATATTCATATAGCTCATACTGCCTCTCATCTGATCGAGAGAAACATACTCATTTACTTCCATCCAGTTTACTAATTGCGACAATACTTCCGAAATATGTCCGATACCGAATTTAAGAAGGCAAGACATCATTTGAGTAACCTTCGCACCGGCCATAATCATCTTCAATACGTCTTTTTCGTTATAGATACCGCTGGTCGCGGCCAGGTCGGCAGTAATCCTGCCGTAAAGAATACCTATCCATCTTAACGGAAGTCTCATATCCATAGGAGTACTTAAAAGTACATTCGGTACAACTTCCAGTTTTTCAAGATCAATATCCGGCTGATAAAATCTGTTAAATAACACCAGACCGTTGGCGCCGGCTTTATCCAGCTGATGGGCCATCCATGCGGTTGAACTGAAGAAAGGCCCTAATTTTATTGCAATCGGAATGCTCACAGCATCTCTAACGGCTTTCACAATGTCCACATAAGACTGATCTATTTCGGAACCGCTTTTATTTAAGTCGGTAGCCAAACGATAGATATTAAGTTCCATAGCATCGGCACCGGCATCTTCAATTTTTTTTGCAAAGTCTACCCATCCGCCGACCGATTTGCCGTTTAAGCTGGCAATAATAGGGATTTCAACCGCTTCTTTTGCTTTTTGAATGTGCTTTAAATATTCTTCAGGTCCGAGTTTGAAATCGATATCTGCAGGAAAATAATTCGTGGCTTCGGCGTTGCTGTCGGCATGAACGGTTGTATGATAATATAATTCTATTTGTTCGTTTTCAATTTGTTCTTCGAATATGGAATAAAGAACGACGGCACCGGCACCGGCATCTTCCATAGCTTTAATATTTCCGATATCCTGAGATAAAGGTCCGGCGGAAGGCACGATGGGGCTTTTGAGTTTTAATCCTAAATAAGTTGTTGATATATCCATTATTTTACCTCTGATTTAATAATTCCCGAACTTGCTCCCGTTATGAGAGCAAGTAAAGGACTTAAGAATAAAACATTTACTTTTTATCGTTATTAGTTGAAGCTAGTTGTTCGTATACTTTCCATTTTTCAACCACATCGTTTTGAGCTTCTTCCATTAACTTGGAAGCTTCCTCCGGATGCGATTTAGTCAACATTTTATAACGTGTCTCCATATAAGCGTAATCTTTAAGCGGAATTTTCATTCCCTTTGATTCCAGTTTGAAAGGATTCTTTCCTTCTTTACCTAATTCAGGATTATACCTATACAACTGCCAGTATCCGGAGTCAACGGCTGCTTTCTGATTCTGCATGCCTCTGCCCATATCGATACCGTGAGCAATACAATGGCTGTAAGCGATGATCAAGGAAGGACCGTCGTAAGCTTCAGCTTCGATAAACGCCCTAACTGTTTGTATATCGCTTGAACCCATTGCAACTTTAGCTACATAAACATTGCCGTATGACATTGCCATCAATCCGAGATCTTTTTTGGCAAGGGGTTTACCGCCGGCAGCAAATTTAGCAACCGCGCCTCTCGGCGTAGCTTTTGACATCTGACCGCCTGTATTTGAATACACTTCCGTATCGAGTACCAGAATGTTTACGTTTTTACCCGATGCCAGTACATGATCCAATCCGCCGTAGCCGATATCGTATGCCCAACCGTCGCCGCCCATAATCCAAACCGATTTTTTAACGAGATAATCGGAAAGGCTTAATAAATGCTTCACTTGCTGAGCTTTGCCGTTAGCGCCGTTCTTAGCAAGTTGGTTTAATTTTTCGTTGAGTGATTTAACTCTTTCACGCTGTTCGAAAATACCCGCTTCATCGCCTTGATTAGCATTTAAGATATCATTAACCAAAGTTTCACCCAGTTCGGAAGCAAGATCTTTAACAAGATTTTTAGCCTGTGCATTGTGCTTATCTATGGCTAATCTGAAACCAAGACCGAATTCTGCGTTATCTTCGAATAGAGAGTTAGACCAAGCCGGACCGCGTCCGTCTTTGTTAACGGTCCAGGGAGTTGTCGGCAAATTTCCGCCGTAAATCGAAGAACAGCCTGTTGCATTAGCTACAACCATTCTGTCGCCGAATAACTGGCTGGCAAGTTTAACATAAGGAGTTTCGCCGCAGCCTGTGCAGGCGCCGGAGAATTCGAACAACGGCTGCAAGAATTGCGAATCTTTTATAGCCGATGTCTTTACTTTTGTTCTGTCTAAGTCCGGAAGGCTTAAGAAGAAATCCCAGTTCAGCTTTTCCTGATCTCTTAAAGGCAATTGAGGTGTCATGTTTATTGCTTTTAGACGGGTTTCTTGTTTATTCTTAGCCGGACAGATATCAACGCAGATTCCGCATCCGGTACAGTCTTCAACCGCAACCTGAATTGTATAAGCAAGGTTTTCACCGTATTCTTTCGATTTGAACGCAACGTGCTTAAACGTATCCGGAGCATTCGCGAGCAATTTTTCATCGTATACTTTAGCGCGGATAGTAGCATGAGGACAAACCGCTACGCACTTGTTGCATTGGATACAAACTTCAGGATCGAATACCGGAACCTCAAGAGCAATATTTCTCTTTTCCCATTGTGCCGTGGCAGTAGGGAAAGTTCCGTCGATCGGCATTTTACTTACCGGAATAAGATCGCCTTTTCCGGCAATAAGCGTAGCAGTAACATCTTGTACGAATTCAGGAGCATTAACCGATACCGTAGGTAAGAACTGAATTTTACTCGATACTTTTTCAGGAACAACAACTTCGTTCAAATGAGCAAGAGTCTGATCTACCGCGTCATAATTCATCTGGACTATTTTATCGCCTTTTTTACCGTAAGTTTTTTTAATGGTATTTTTAATCATATCGATGGCTTCGTCTTTCGGGAGAATTTTCGATATTGCGAAGAAGCAAGTCTGCATGATGGTATTTATTCTCTGTCCCATACCCGTTTCGGAAGCGACTTTGTAGGCATCGATCACATAAAATTTCATTTTCTTTTCAACAAGGTCTTTTTGAATTTTCTCGGGAAGAGTATCCCATACTTCCTCTTTCGAAACTGTGGTGTTCAAAAGGAAAGTAGCGCCGTCAACAGCATCGTCAAGCATATCCATCTTTTCCAGGAATACCGCCTGATGACATGCGATGAAATTAGCTTTGTTGATTAAATATGTAGATACTATTTCTTTAGGTCCGAACCGAAGGTGAGATACTGTTGTTGAGCCAGATTTCTTTGAGTCGTATACAAAGTAACCCTGAGCATAAAATTTGGTGCCTTCACCTATAATTTTTATCGAGTTTTTATTCGCGCCTACCGTACCGTCGGCACCTAAACCGTAGAATTTACCTCTGAAAGTTTCATCCGGTTCAACCGAGAATGCAGCATCGTAATCCAAACTCGTATTAGTAACATCATCAATAATACCGATAGTAAAGTGATTTTTCGGTTTATCTTTTTTCATTTCGTCGAAAACACCTTTTACCATCGATGGGGTAAATTCTTTTGATGATAAGCCGTATCTTCCGCCGATAATTTTAGGATAAGCAAATTCTAATTCACCGGCCATATGCTTTTCTGAAATTGCATTTACTACATCAAGATATAAAGGTTCGCCGCCGGCGCCGGGTTCTTTTGTTCTATCAAGAACCGCAATTTTTTTTGTGGTTTTTGGCAGAGCATTAATAAAATGTTCAATTGAGAACGGTCTGTACAGTCTAACTTTAAGCACACCGACTTTTTCTTCTTTGGCGACCATATACTCAACTGCTTCTTCCGCAGCACCCACGCCTGAACCCATCAGTATAATAATTCTTTCCGCATCCGGGGCACCTACATAATCAAAGAGATGATATTTTCTGCCGACAATTCCGGCAAACTTATCCATTTGTTTCTGCACTATTTCAGGGCATACATCATAAAATTTATTTACCGTTTCTCTTCCCTGAAAATAAACATCGGGGTTCTGGGCAGTACCGCGAAGAACCGGATGATCGGGAGTTAATCCTCTTTTTCTGTGGGCAATAACCAATTCGTCGTCAATCATCGCACGCATATCTTCACTGGTAAGCTGTTCTATTTTCATTACTTCGTGAGATGTTCTGAATCCGTCAAAGAAATGAAGAAAGGGTATTCTTGATTCAAGTGTTGCAGCCTGTGAGATTAAAGCGAAATCCATAACTTCCTGAACAGAATTTGATGCAAGCATTGCAAATCCGGTAGATCTTGTAGCCATAACGTCACTGTGATCGCCGAAAATTGAAAGTGCTTGTGCTGCAATCGATCTTGCAGATACATGAAAAACCGTCGATGTTAATTCACCGGCAATTTTAAACATGTTTGGAATCATTAAAAGAAGCCCTTGCGAGGCCGTAAACGTTGTGGTTAAAGCACCGGTCTGAAGAGCACCGTGAACGCTTCCGGAGGCTCCGCCTTCACTTTGTAATTCGCTTACCGACGGTATTTCATTCCACAAATTCTTTTTACCTTCGGCAGACCAGGCATCACACCACTCTCCCATGGGCGAGGAGGGTGTAATAGGATAAATAGCTATCACTTCATTAGTATTAAAAGCTACATAACCGGCAGCTTCATTACCATCTATTGTTACTTTTTTCCTTTCCATCTTCTTTCCAACTTTTTATATGAATTTATAATCTGTATTAAGTGTCTCAGATTCAGCCAAATATTATACCAAGCGCTATTCCCTTAATAAGGCCTTATTTTGTTCGGTTTTTATCAAAAAAGGTAAAACCCTACCGGCATATTAAACATTTTTCTTACTATTGAGAACACGCTGAAATTTGATATTTATAAATATTCTTTTGGTATCTTAATCCATCCCAACAGAATTTTTTTGATCCGTATGTGCTGTAAAGTAAATTATAATTTTTTAACCGTAATCCGGGAAACTCTATTTTACCGCCGGCATCATACTTTTATAATTTTTATGCTTTTTCCCCGTATTTACCTTTTTTAAGAGATAATTTAATGGAAATATTTTTTATTGCATTGAGCAGTATTATTGTAAGTGCATTCGGTACAATCATCGGCTTCGGCGGCGGTGTTTTTATGATTCCCATCCTGATTATTTTTTTCCACGTGCCGATTAACATTGCTATCGGATCGGTTATTCTGGCTCTTTTCCCCGGCTCACTTATTTCTACCATTTATAATCACCGGAATAACACCATAGATTATAAATCCGGTATTGTTCTAGAGATTCCGACTATTTTCGGTACGGTTGCGGGTTCATTTCTTACGGTCTACCTGCCTACGTTTTTAACAGAAATATTCTTTTCCGTTTTTATCGGACTGGTAGGACTGTACATGTTTAACAAAGCGAGGAAAGGTAAAGTAAGACAGGATGAAAACAGCATATTCAACAAACTTAATAATATCGGACCGAGAATGATCAGAACAACCCGGCACGGCACCTATCAAATGAGTTACCTGCTGAGCATTGTATTCGGATTAATGGCAGGAGTGATGGCAGGTTTCTTCGGGATAGGAGGCGGTTTCCTTAAAACTCCTATTATGGTAAACGTCTTTAACATCCCTCCTTTCATTGCCGCATCAACCGCCCTTTTTATGATAGTTATAACAAGTTTCACCGGATCAATAAGTCATTATTTTTTAGGCCATATAACCGCCCAGTACAGTATTCCGGTTGTAATAGGATTTATAATCGGCGCCTTTGCCGGAAATTCATTAAGCGTGAAAGTATCGGAAAAAATGCTCGGACAATTAATCGGCGTCGGACTTTTACTTGCAGGATTTTCCGTTTTTATTTTTAGTGTTTTTGTGAAGATATAATTTGAATCCAATTTTTTCTTTTTTCATCATATGTCATAAAATTCGGAAATATTATGCAAATACAACCCAAAGTTATAATGTTTACTACGCCGACATGCAGTTTCTGCAATTCGGCAAAAAGATACTTCAGAGAAAAAAATATCAAATTTACTGAGATCGACGTAAGCAGGGATATGGCTGCGGCAAGAGATCTTCAGCGTAAGACCGGTCAAACAGGAGTGCCCGTTATTCTTATAAATAACAGGCCTATTGTCGGATTCGACAGACCAAAAATAAATCAAATGTTAAATATCAGAGGATAGCGGAGGAAAAAATGAAAATAAAACCAATGGATGACAGACTTGTTCTTGAATTAATCGAAAAAGAAGAAAAAACTTCTTCGGGTATAATTATACCTGATTCTGCTAAAGAGAAACCTATTATGGGAAGAGTTGTTGCTGTAGGTACGGACGAAGATCTGCGCGAAAAAATTAAAGAAGGCGATAAAGTTTTATTTGCTAAATACGGCGGAGAGGAAATAAATTTTAATAATAAAGATTATAAAATTGTTCAGCGCGCTGACGTGCTCGCGGTAATCGAAGAATAATCTTTTTAACACTATTAAACAGTAATTTTTTTTGCCACAAAGACTCGAAGACACAAGGAAATTTTAATAATTTAAAAATTTTGCCTTTTCAACCTTAGTGTCTTGGAAACTTTGTGGCATTTACACTTCCCTTAATTTTTTCTAAACTGCCCTCATTCTCAGATCAACCGCAAATAAATCGCCGGCTTCGGTTACTATAACGGGATTAAAATCGAATTCTAAAATTTCTTCGTTATCCAGAAGCATTTGAGCCGCCGATCTGATTAGGTTTTTTATACGTTCCGGATTTATCCCGGTCTCTCCCCTTACTCCTTTTAATATTTTACCTATTTTGGTTGAAGCTATCATATCATCAATGTCGCTTTCTGTAAGGTAAGCAGATTTTATGCTGACATCATCGAGTACCTCAATATATTTTCCGCCTGTTCCGAACATTACCACGGGCCCGAAAGTATTATCTCTTAGTCCGCCTATTACCAGTTCATGTTTTGCCTTAATATATTTTTGGAGCAGCAATCGGTATGATGACACGTCATGTCCGGAAAAATTATTTTCTATTTTTTGTTCCGCTTCTTCCAATTCATTTCCGTCTTTAATACCGATAAAAACAGCGCCGGCATCCGATTTATGATTTATTTTTTCAGTCAATCCTTTCACTGCCAATGGATAACCGATCTTTGAAGCAGCTGCGGCCGCAGATCCGGGCTGGCAAATTACAGATTCCGGGACCGGGATATTGTATTTCGAGGTAATTTTCAGCATCTCCTGCTGTGATAAGATTCCGTGCTCTTTGATATTTAAATTATTTTGATCAACAACACGAAGTATATTTTTTCTTTTACCTGAATTAAAGAAGAATAAAATATTAGAAATTACTTTAGCAGGATCTTCCGGATTTTTAAAAAGCGGTTTTTTATAAACGGATTGTGTCCTGTACTGCTCCCAGAATTCGGGCAGCGGCATAACCGCCTGCATTACCGGTTTTGCCTTATTTATAGAATTTACTTTCTCTACAACATCGAACGCAGAAACCATAACCGGCTCTACAAAAATAGATATTACAGAATCTACTCCAATGTCATTTATCAAAATATTGATCACATCTTTATATTGATCGGGAGTGCCGCCCGGAAGAAGATCAACCGGGTTTTGCACGCTTCCTTCGGGACGTACAATGGATCTCAATTTTGTTTTGGTTTCATCCGATAAATCTGCAATCCGCAGTCCGTTTTTTTCAAGTGAATCGGCAGCCAGTATAGCCGGTCCACCGGCGTTTGTTACTATCGCAACATTTTTTCCTGCAGGTACGGGAAAATTCTCGAATCCCTTCGCGGTATTAAAAAGATCGTTTAATGTTTCTGCTCTTATTACACCGAACTGATTTAAAATAGCATCGACAACTTTATCGCTTGTACCCAAAGCTCCGGTATGGGAAAGTGCGGCTTTTTTTCCAGCTTCCGATCTGCCAGCTTTTAATATGATAAGAGGTTTTACTTTATCCATTTCATCCATCAGTCTAACGAATGACTCCCCTTCCTCAAAACTTTCCAGATACATTGTTATCGTCTTAATATTTTTATCTTCTGTCCAGAATCTAAGCATATCTAATTCAGAAACATCGGCTTTGTTGCCCACACTGATGAAATGCGCAAATTTTATATCGGTATCTCTTAATGAATTTAAAACAGCGGCTCCGATGGCTCCGCTCTGGGAAAGAAAGGCGGTACTGCCTATTTCGGGCTTTTCAGCGACAAAAGTTGCATTTAATTTTATTTCATTCAGTGTTGATATAACACCCATACAATTCGGGCCTACAAGCCGACCCCCGGCTGCTTTTATTTTTTCCGCAATCTGCCGCTCTTTTCTGCCTCCCTGCCCGCCGACTTCTTTAAATCCGGCAGTTATAAGAATTATCGTTTTTACTCCTTTTGATAATAATTCGTCGATAGTATCCTCTACATACTTGTTCGGTACCGCTACTATTGCGGAATCAACATGACCGGGAATATCGGATATGGCAGGATAACATTTTATGCCTAATATTTCTCCCGTATTAGGATTAACCGGATAAATGCTGCCTTTAAAACCATAAGATTTAATTGATCTAAGCAGTTCATAGCCTATCGATTTCTCTTTTGACGAGGCCCCGGGGACACAAACTGAGGACGGATAGAATAAATTTTTTAATGGGGAATTCATTTATAGCCCCTAATCGTTGATATTTGGTTCTATAATATACATCAAATATTTAATGCGAAAAAAACTCATCATTAATAACGTAAATTACTCTTGTCATAAAAACTAAGGATTCATGTCCCTTTTTGAAAGATATCCTGAAAAAAGCTAAATTTTGAAGAAAAATATTAGATAATATAGTATTAAAAATTTTTTATAGTATTTTTATTTTTTAGATTTTAACGACTTCTATTAAATGAAGAATTATTTTTCCCAAAATTAAATACATACTATTGAAAAACCGATATGAAAAAGGATACTAATTTTGAGTAAAACTAATTCACCGGCTGAAGAACGTAAAAAAGTCGAATCGAAACCAAATCTCAATTCGCCGAATAGCATGGATAGAAATTTTCAAAAATTATTAGACATTCATGATTTTCCGGTTTTACTGGTTGATAAAAAAAACGGAAACATTATTGCGGTCAATAAGTCAACGGTGAATTTATGCGGATGTACAAGACAAAGTTTAATCAACAAAAATTTTACCCGGCTTTTCACCAGACATAATGGTAAGCTATCGAAAACTAGCGAATATCAATTTAATAAAAACGGCAATAGCGCTATAATAAACTTCAAACAAGAATCATTAAAGCTCAACGAAATTAATTTTTACTTGTACAAATCCGCATATGAACCTATATCACCGGATAAAACAGAGAAGCGGAAAAGCAAAATAAAACCAGGAACCTCATTAGATGAAGAAAACTGTTTAAAAGTTGAAAAGTCCACAGCCGCGGAATTAATAGCCAGCGAAAAAAGGTACCGTAATTTATTTGAAGATTCTCCCTTCAGCATGTGGGAAGAAGATATGTCGGCGATAAAAAATGCGCTGGATATGCTGACTCTAAGCGGAACTAAAGAAATCTGCAATTATTTAAATGATAACCCCGATTATGTTAAAACACTTATATCCAAAGTTAAAATTGTAAACGTCAACAAAGCCACTTTGAATTTATACAAAGCCAAATCCAAATCTCAAGTGAAAAACGGCCTGTCCAAAATTCTTTCGGATGAGAGTTTGGAAGTGTTTAAGCTGGGAATATGCGCATTATACGAAGGCGATGCGTATTTTGAAGGAGAGAGCATTAATTACACTCTCGACGGCGATAGAATTTATATTTCACTCAGATCATCGGTAGTAACCGGATACGAGAACGATTGGAAAAAAGTACTGATATCTATTACTGATATTACGGAAAAACACCAGTCGGAAGAAGCATTAAAAGAATCGGAAGATAAATTCAGGAAGATCGCTGAGAAATCACTGATAAGCATGTATTTAATTCAGGACGGCAAATTTAAATACGTAAATCCGAAATTTGCCGAAATTTTTCATTATGAAAGAGATGAAATCGTAAATAAGCTAGGTCCTGCCGATCTGACAGCGGATGTACATCAAGAAACCGTAAAGAATAATATTTACAAAAGACTGAGCGGCGAATTAGATTCAATTAATTATGAATTTAACGGACTGACAAAAAATAAAGATATAATTAAGATTGAAGTTTTCGGATCCAGAATTACATATATGGGAAAGCCGGCTATAGCCGGTACTTTGCTTGATGTTACGGGAAGAAAGAAATGGGAAGACGATTTACAGGAAAGCCAAAGACGTTATAAGGAATTAACCGACCTTTTACCCCAGACTATATTTGAGATAAATCTCGAAGGCCGGATTCAATTCGTCAATCAAGCCGGGCTGAAAGCTTTTAATTACACCGCAGATACACTGAACAGCGGTCCGATTATTTACGATTTCCTTATTCCTAAAGACAGGGGCCGAGCCGCCGCAAATATGTTAAAAGTATTGAAAGGTGAAAAATCGGGAGAGACCGAATATACGGCAGTAAGGAAAAACGGCATTACATTTCCCATACTTGTTTTTTCGAACCCCATAATGAGAAACGGAAAAGCGGTGGGAATAAGAGGCATCGTGGTTGATATGTCGGAACGTAAACTGATCGAAGAACAGTTAAGGAAATTATCGAGAGCTGTTGAACAAAGTCCTTCTTCTATTGTGATAACCGATCTTTTCGGGGAAATAGAATACGTCAATCCGAGGTTTACACAACTGACCGGGTACCATTTATCGGAGGTGATAGGCAAAAACCCGAGAATATTAAAATCTGGCGAAACTCCCGGAAAAATCTACAGCGATTTATGGACTACCGTAACCAGAGGAAATACATGGAGGGGTGAATTTCACAATAAAAAGAAAAACGGCGATCTGTACTGGGAATATGCATCAATCTCTCCTATAGTTGATCACGACGGAAAGATTAGTCACTTCCTGGCAATTAAAGACGATATTACCGAAAAGAAATCAATCGAGAATGAATTATTAAGAGCAAAAGAAAAAGCCGAAGAATCGGACAGGCTCAAATCCGAGTTCCTCGCCCAGATGTCGCATGAAATCAGATCACCGCTGAACGTAATTTTAAATTACAATACTTTCCTGAAAGAAGAGCTTTCGTCTTTATTGAACGACGAACAGGTAATTGCAATTTCATCTATCGAAACGGCAGGTAAAAGACTGTTGAGAACCATTGATCTTATTCTTAACATGGCTGCTCTTCAAAGCGGTTACTTCGATCTTAATCCTGTTGACATAGATTTAACTTTAATACTGGAAGAATTGATTAAAGAGTACAAACAGAATGCGCAAAAAAAGAAATTAAAATTTACTTTCACTAATAAAGTTAAGAATAGTAAGGTTAAGGGGGATGATTATATTATTACGGAAATTTTTGAAAATCTAATTGGAAATGCAATAAAATATACTTCTCAAGGCAATATTGATGTTATTTTATACGAAAATCCGGAGAAGAAATTATGCGTAGACGTAAAAGATACCGGCATCGGCATTTCCGACGAATACCTGCCTAAATTATTTATTCCGTTTTCACAGGAAGAAACAGGGTATTCCCGCAGGTTTGAAGGAAACGGATTGGGACTTGCACTGGTAAAAAAATATTCCGAACTTCTTAATGCCAGAATAAAAGTAGAAAGTACTAAAGGCATCGGCACCAAGTTTACGGTTACCTTTAAACGCAATACCGACATTTAAAATAATTTCACAAATTTATTACCGCCGTTAATAAATTCTTTCTTTTCTCCGTCGACTTTTCATTTTCCAGAAGACTTTCTTCAAACAAATTTTTACATTATTAATAGTTTTTCGTGAAGTTTACTTATCTTACTAAAATAAAAACAGAATTTTGAAAATGACGGAAAAAAACAATAAAAGTTTAATCGGAGATATGCCCGCCGACGAGTTTCGGAAAAGCGGCCATATGCTTGTAGATTGGATCGCGGATTATCTACAAAATTTAGAGAAGTATCCTGTTTTGTCGAAAGTTGCTCCCGGGGAGATTAAGCAGAGCCTGCCTGATTCGGCTCCCGCGCAGGGTGAATCTATGGATGTAATTTTGGAAGATTTCAACAAATACATTATGCCCGGAATAACCCATTGGAACCATCCCGGCTTTATGGCTTATTTCAACTCAACATCAAGCTCACCCGGAATTCTTGCGGAATTTCTTTCGGCAGCATTAAACGTTAACGGAATGCTCTGGAAAACTTCTCCCGCCGCAACCGAGCTTGAACAGGTTTCGCTAAACTGGTTAAGGAAAATGCTGGGAGTTCCGGAAGATTTCTGGGGAATAATTTACGATACCGCTTCTATAAGCTCATTCCATGCACTGGCTGCGGCCAGAGAACAAATCAGTATGACGAAAATAAAACCGATGAGACTTTCAGGGAAAAAGGATATCCCGAGACTGCGGCTGTATGCTTCCGAGCATGCTCATTCATCCATTGATAAAGCTGCGATAGCATTAGGAATAGGATTGGAAGGCATCAGAAAAATACCCGGCGATTCGGAATTTAAAATGATCCCGGCACTTCTGGCTGAAGCAATTGAAGAGGACAAACAAAACGGATGGCTTCCCTTCTGCGCGGTTGCAACCATCGGTACAACATCCACAACCAGCATTGACCCGGTTCCGGAAATAGCAGAAATATGCGCTAAAGAAAATATCTGGCTTCACGTCGATGCAGCGCACGGCGGCATAGCTGCGGCTGTACCGGAAATGCGCCACATTCTCGACGGAATTGAGAAGGCCGATTCTATGGTCGTTAATCCGCATAAATGGATGTTTACACCCGTAGATCTCAGCGTGTTTTTTACCAGAAAACCTGAAATACTAAAACAGGCTTTCAGTCTGGTACCCGAGTATTTAAAAACTTCGGTCGATACAAAAGTAGAAAACTTTATGGATTACGGAATTCAGCTCGGAAGACGTTTCAGGTCGTTGAAATTATGGTTTATATTAAGGTACTTCGGTACTAACGGAATAGCCGACAGGGTAAGGGATCATCTGCGGCTGGGTAAGCTTTTTATGCAATGGATAAATGATAACGAAAACTTCGAGCTGATGGCCCCGGTTCCGTTCAGCACCATTTGTTTCCGAGCACATCCGGCAGATTATAATTCGGATGAAAAATTAAATGAACTGAATGAAAATTTGATGGAGGCCGTTAATAAAACCGGTAAAATTTTTATTACCCACACTAAGCTTAACAACCGGTTTGTTTTAAGACTTGTTATTTCCGGGCTGAGAACGGAAGAGAAACATGTTAATTTAGCCGAGGAAATACTTAATAATACGCTTAAAAACATTCTGGGCTATTTGTAATTAGCAGTGAAATTAAGAATATTTGCAGTGCGGATTTTATTCTTTCGAAAAACGAAATTTACCATTAATCATATAACAAATACTAAATTATATTTTCCACATATTCCCAATCTTAAGACAGAAATTTCAAAAGGGAAAATGCATACCTGTTAAATTATTTTTAAATATGAAAAGACCGGACTGTTATATAGAATTCGATCCGGTATGTAATTATAATTTTAATTTGCTTAGCCGGATTGATCAGGAATTTTATTTTAACCATTCATAAAAAGTTAAGCATACAAATCTTTAAGAGATTAGAATTTTAAATATGAGCAAAAGAGCGAGTATAAATACAGCTGCGTTAAAAACTATTATAATTTACTTTATCGTGGGTATTTTGTGGATATTATTTTCAGACACTATCCTTGATTCGATAGTAAAAAATCAAATTATACTTACCGAACTGCAAATATTAAAAGGTTGGTTTTTTATTTGCATCACCGCACTACTGTTATATTTTTTAATAAAGAGATATACTGAGAGAATGAAAGACTCTTTAGTGGAAAAGCAAATTATTGAAAAACATCTCGATTATTTTACCAAATATTCCAACGATATAATTCTGCTTCTTAATGATAGCGGCAATATTCTGGAAGTTAATGAAAAAGCCGTTCAAGTATACGGTTTTTCAAAACAGCACCTGCTCGAAAATAATTATTCAAACCTTGTACAGGACAAGAAAGAATTATTTTCAAAACAGCAGCTTGAAAAGCTGAAAACGGAGGGAGGGCTTTTATTTGAATCAATCCATTTACGAAGTAACAGCCCCCCATTCCCGGTGGAAGTAAGTGCAAAGCCGATTGAACTTGATGAAAAATTATTCCTTCAATGTATCATTACGGATATTACAGAAAGAAAAAAAGCGGAAGAGCAGATCAGTATTTTATCCAGAGTAGTTGAGCAAAGTCCTAGTTCGATCATAATTACGGATACAAGCGGTAAGATAGAATACGTGAACCCGAGTTTTACCAGGTTAACCGGCTACGTATTTGAAGAAGTAATCGGAAAAAATCCGAACATATTGAAGTCGAATGAAAACCCGGACCGGATGTATAAGGATTTATGGAGTACAATTACTACAGGCAAGGAATGGCGTAATGAGATAATAAACAAAAAGAAGGACGGAACATTATATTGGGAATATACTTTAATTTCGCCGCTGCGTGACAAAAGGAATAAAATCACTCATTTCATCGCCATTAAAGAAGATATTACCGGGCAGAAAGAAATGACCGAAGAATTAATTCGCGCAAAAGAAAAAGCAGAAAACTCGGACCGGCTGAAATCGGAGTTCCTTGCACAGATGTCGCATGAAATCAGAACGCCGCTGAATGTAATATTAAGTTATAACTCACTGTTAAACGAAGAATTAAAAGACAATGTTGAAGAGGATTTAAAGGAATCTTTTGCATCCATCGATAAAGCAGGCAAAAGACTTTTAAGAACGCTGAATCATATACTAAATATGGCTGCCGTACAGTCAGGAAATTTTGAAGTCAGTTTAGAGACTGTGGAAATTTCAAATATCATTGAACACTTTTTAAAAGAATTTAATCATTCTGCAAGAGTAAAAAAACTTGAGCTCAATTATAATAAGCTTACCGAAGATACAAAAATAAAGTCCGATGAATATATATTAGCCGAAATTTTCCAGAACCTTCTGGATAATGCAATCAAATACACATCGGCCGGAAGTATTTCCATTGAAGTGGCACGGAATGAAAATTCGCAGCTTTACATAAAAGTAAAGGATACGGGAATTGGAATTTCGGATGAATACCTTCCCAGATTATTTCATCCGTTCAGCCAGGAAGAATCCGGCTATTCCAGAAAGTTCGAGGGAAACGGCCTGGGCTTGGCGCTGGTTAAAAATTACGTCCGTTTTATCGGAGCAGATATAATAGTAACCAGTAAAAAAGGTGTGGGAACCGAGTTCACGGTTGTATTTCCGAAAGAATAAATTTTATTTATATGGAAATAACGCCGAAGATTTTATATGCTACGAGGTAAATAATAATAACCGTTAATAACCATCCGGCCAAATCAAGAACAGATCCGGCCTTTAACATATCCGTAATTTTAATATAACCTGTACCGTAAACCAATGCATTCGGCGGTGTTGCAACCGGCAGCATAAATGCCATTGAAGCTGCAACAGTTGCGGCAACAGAAAGCGCAACCGGATCATCTCCGGTACCGTAGGCTATCGATATAATTATAGGGATCATCATAGATACTACTGCTGTATTGGAAGTTACCTCCGTAAGTAGTTCAATCATAGCCACTATAATAATTATCAGAATAAATGTAGACGGCGAACCGAAGAAAGAAACCGCGGAATCAGCTATCCAGTTAGCGACGCCGGTTTTGAACATTCCGTCCGATAGTGCTATTCCGCCTCCGAACAGCAGCAGTGTTCCCCAATCCACAAATTTGGAATCCGACCAGTCCAATACAAATTTTTGTTCTTTCCAGTTAACGGGAAAAAGAAACATCAGCAAAACACCGAATAATGCAATTACATTTTCGTTAAACCATCCTAATTTATCCGCTAATCCCGCCGGAAAAATATAATGCCAGAAGGGATTGCTAGTCCACAGAAAAACCACAACGCCGAAAGCAACAACAGTGAGCTTTTCTCCTCTTGACCATTTACCGAGTTCTTTTTTCTGTTTGAGAATTAAATCTTTTCCGCCTTTTATATTTTTTACTTCAGGCGGAAATATTCTTAACAAAATAAACCATGCAACGGGTATTAAAATTACAACGAAGGGGATACCGAATTTCATCCAGTCGATAAAATTTATCTGCTTAATTCCCGAAGCGCTTAAAATCGATACGCAAATGCCGTTGGGCGGAGATCCGATTATAGTGCCCACGCCGCCTATTGATGCGGCCCAGGCAATTCCAAGCATAATAACTCTTCCGAAATTTGACGAGCCGATTTTATTATCAGTTAGAGAGATAATACCGACACCCAGGGGGAGCAGCATAGCAGTGGTTGCCGTATTTGAAATCCACATTGAAAGGAAAGCGGAGATTATCATCATGCCCAATACAATCAACTTTGAATTGTTTGCCAGATTACCGCGGCTTAAAATAAACAGAGTCAGTCTCTTATCAAGTTTCCATTTCTGCATGGCGGCGGCAAGAAGAAATCCGCTTAGGAACAGAAATATTATCGGGTTGGCATAATTTAAAAGAATATTTTTCGCGGTAAACGGAAAGACTTTCTCCTGGAATATACCGGTAACGTGGAACATAGGAAGAATTATTCCCGGCAGCAAAGCCGTTACGGGAATCGGAACCGCTTCGCTTATCCACCATATAATCATAAGCAGCAAGAGCGCAAGAACTATCTGAGTACTCTTTGCCAGTTCAATAATCATATCATTGGAAGCAGCGGAGGGAAGCAGGGCTCCGGCATTTGTAATAAAACTTTCAGGCGTATTCATGAAAAGAATTATGAAAAAGACCAGAGGGCCGGCAATAAATCCTATAATGCGGCGCTTCTTTTCAAATCCTTCAAGTGATTCGCCCAGATACTCCTCTGAATTCAAAGTATACTAATTCTTTGATTTTTTTTAATAAGTTATAACAAAAAAAATCAAAGTCAATTAATAACTAAATTATATTATTTGTCCGCGGAATAATCCGCGGACAAATAAAAATTAAAGAATTATTCTTTTTCTTTATTGGTGTTGCTCAGGAATTGATAAATAGAAGAGAAATCTTTTTCACCGAATCCGTGCTTTTTAGCCAGCGCATAAATTTCTTTAGCCATATTTGTGCTGGGCAAAGCCACGTCATTTTCATATGCAGTTTGAGCTGCCAGATAAAAATCTTTATACATCAACTGGAGCGGAAATTCCGGTTCGAATTTATTTTTTAATATTTTCTCTTTTTTACCTGCTATAAACGGCGCGGTAACCGGCCCTCCTACCAGAGACTCGAATAATATTTCTTTTGAAAAACCCAGCGATTCACCGAGAACCATTGCTTCCGAAAAAGCCAGCATCGCCTGCCCGAGCACAAGGTTAATAACCATTTTCATTGATGTACCTTTTCCGTTCGGTCCCAGATGAAATATTTTTTTGCCCATTGCCTCAAGTACAGGCTGTGCTTCCTCAACATCTTTTTTATCTCCGCCTACAAAAAATGTAAGTTCTCCTTTTTCGGCCGGCAATATAGTTCCGGCAACGGGAGCGTCGATAAATCTTATATTCATTCCGTTTGCTTTTTCCGCGCTTTCCAAAGTAGTGGAAGGATTTACAGTACTGCAGTCGATCCAGATTGATTTTTGTTCCAACTGATAAAGAAACCCGTTTTCGCCGAAAGCTATTTTAGAAACTGCTTCAGGATTAGCCAGCATAGTTACAACGATATCGGCATCTTGACCGACTTCAGCCGGTGTTTCGGCCAGTTTAGCCCCTTTTTTAACTAGAGATTCGGCCTTTTCTTTCGTCCTGTTATATACAATTAAGTCATATTTTTTATCCAATAGATTATTCGCCATTCTTATTCCCATTAATCCTAGACCGATAAAACCGATTTTCATTTACTTCCTCCCGTTATTCTGATGAGTTTTAGTCAATACAATAGAGTATAATTTTAATTATAATAATAAGAGTTATATAATTCAAATTTATTACAATTTTTATTCTAATATAATTTTCAAATACCTGTATACTGCTGTATTACAGTAATTAAAAAGAAATTTGTGTCACAAATCTCGTTTAAAATTCTAATAGGATATCTGGCAATTATCGTTTAACCGTGTTTCATTATTTCTCAGCGTTTAAAAACAGTTCGAAATTGAGACAATGTATATCTCTGCCCATCTATCATATTCACTTAAAACGAGCTAGAAATTAAGTTCCCGGCAACAAAAATAAATGGCACAATATTTATAACTAATAATTAGCAGTGTAAATTCTGAAAATAGAAAATCAGTTTTGAGTGCAAGTTTTTGAAGGCAGACAAAAATAATTGAAACGAAAATTAAATTATCTGCCGGGTTGTTATGCTTTTTTTATTTCACCGGAAGAATTGTTCCGGACCTTGATTAGGGATGAAGTTTCTCATCAGGCTAGGAGGGAAAAAATATCCGGACCCCCTAATTATCAGGTATGATACTTAAACGTTACTCCTATTTCGTTTAACGCTATCTTTATCGGATAATTAGGGGAAGACTGAAGCAGCCACTTAATGGGTTCGGTTACAGGTTCTTTTCCCTGTTTAAATGTACTGCAGTGTATCGGAACAAAATATTCAGCTTTCATCTGGCGGGTTGCCATTTGAAGCGCTTCTTCGGGATTGCAGTGAACTCTTTTCCAAGGGTTATACGCACCGATGGGCATGATTGCAATATCCACCGGTTTACCTATCGAGGAAGAAAATTTATCCGTATATGCCGTATCGCCCCCGAATAAAATCCTTTTACCTTTATTTTCCAGAACATAAGCATTATAGCTGCGCCCTGTTTTTATATCGCCGCGCGATCTGTCCTTTTCCCAGGGAAATCTCCATCCGAAATGTTTAACTTCAAGTGCTTTTATATTTAAGTCTCCGTTTGAGATTTCTTCGGTCCAGTCAAGTTCCCTAATAGATCTCCATTTCAAATCTTCAATAACGTCTTTAGTATTAAAGGCGGTAATGCAGTCAATCTGTTCCGGAAATTTTTTAGTGATATCAATTAGAGTCTCATAGTCCATATGATCGAGATGTGCATGAGAAAGGAGGACCAAATCCGGTTTCGGAATTTCATCCATTCGCAAAGCCGGCGGCGTGTATCTGTTTGGTCCGAAAGTGAGTCCGAGAAAATATAGCCCTAACCTGTCATATAAAATAGGGTCGGTGAGAATTACAGTGCCGTAAAAATTAATTAAAACAGTCGATTGTCCCAGCCAGGCAAGCGTAATATCTTCGTTTTTCCAATTATCCGGCTCGGGTTTATACACAGTAAATTTAGGAATTCTTCCTGCATTTACAATTCCCGATTTCAAAAATACAGGAGGAATTAACGTTATACCGGCTGTTAGGCCGATCGCGTTTTTTATAAATTGTCTTCTTCTTATCCCCATTCCTATTGTCCCCGTGTCCTTTAAATACAAATATTATGTTTATTAATCTACAACTTTTTGATTAAATATTTCAGGCTTTTTAAAAAAAGCCCCGCCGATAATCGGGGGGCAAAAAAGTTATCATTTTTCTCGCTTATCATATAGAGCAAGATAATTTACGCTTCGTTTAATGAAGTCTCTGTAGATTTTTTTCTTTCTGTAACTTTTATAATTACAACATAGAACATAGGAATAAATATTACTGCCAGAAGGGTTGCAGTTAACATTCCGCCGAAGACGGTATAGCCTATATTTATACGGGCATTAGCGCCTGCGCCTGACGCAAGCATTAAAGGAACAACTCCAAGTATAAATGCGAATGAAGTCATTAAGATAGGACGAAGCCTAAGTTTCGCGGCTTCTACTGCGGCTTCTACCAGGGGTGTTCCGCTTTCATATTTCATTTTACAATATTCGACAATAAGAATAGCGTTTTTCGCGGCGAGACCTATCAGGGTTACCATTCCGATCTGGGCATAAATACTGTCGGACAAACCACCGATATTTAATGACAGGAACGCGCCGAAAATACCTATCGGCACCGCAAGCAATACGGCAAAGGGTACCGCCCAGCTTTCATAAAGCGCGGCAAGAAAGAGAAATACGAAAAGGATTGCCAGAGCAAAAATGATTAAGCTTGTGTTGCCGGCTTCGATTTCCTGAAGTGAAGTACCGGAAAATTCGTACGAATATCCTTGCGGTAAAACCTGATCTGCTGTTTCCCGTAAAGCTTCAATAGCATCGCCGGAACTGTACCCGGGCGCCGCGTTTCCGCTTATGCTTACGGATCTGTCCATATTGTAATGTGTAATAACAGGAGGTGCTGTTGTTTGGTTAAAGTTAACGAGTGTACTTAACGGTATCATTTGGCCGGTATTACTACCGACAAAATATTGAGAAAGCATTCCGATATTTGAACGGAAATTCGAGTCGGCCTGAGCGAAGACATGGAACGTTTTGTTGTATAATGTAAAATCGTTTATATAATATCCGCCGAGAAAAGTCTGGATTGTATTTTCGACATCGGAAATTGATACGCCCATTTTCTTTGCTTTAGCCCGTTCAATCGAAAGCTGAATATCGGGATAATTAAAAGTTGCAGTTGAATAAGCCCCGGTTACTTCGGGTCTTTTCCTTAAAGCGGCAAGAAAACTTTGTTCAACTTTTTGCAGATCTTCAATTGTACCGGTACTCTGCTTAATTATAAAAGAGAAGCCGGTTGTTCTTCCCAACCCCGGAATGGGGGCGGGAGAAATGACCAGAACAGTTGCGCCTTTGATCCTTGACGCGGCAGCCATTAATTGTCCGGCAATAGCCGGAGCCTCTCCGTTTTTACCCGGTCGTACATCCCAATTCTTCAGTCCAATAAAGGCAGTACCGAAGTTCGATAATCTTGCGCCGGTTAAAAGGTTGAATCCGGGAGCCAGAAAGTAATGCTCAATGTATTTATTATGCTGAAGGATCTGCTGGAATTTATCGAGCACTTTTTCCGTCCTTTGTGTGGAAGCACCCGGCGGGAGCTGTATCAGCGCCATCAGCATCCCCTGATCTTCATTAGGTAAAAAGGACGTAGGAGTAGTCCTGGACAGCAATCCTACCCCTGCATAAATAACTGCGAGCAGTATGAACATTAAAGGAGCTTTCTTAATCGTCTTCTTAACCGTCTCGCCGTAGCTTTCCACCCTTCGGTCAAACCATAAATTAAATTTGTAAAAAAATTTGTACAAACCTCTGCTGTTCTCGTTCACCTGATTGGGAACAAGTAATAATGAGCACAAAGCCGGAGTTAATGTTAAAGCTACAAACGCAGATAATACGACCGATACTGCGATTGTTACTGCAAATTGTTTGTAAAGCATTCCGGTAATACCGGGCATAAATGCTACTGGAATAAATACGGCCGTAAGTATAAGCGCAATTACCATTACCGGGCTTCCTACCTCGCTCATTGCCTTAATTGTTGCTTCTTTGGCGGTCATTCCGAATCTGTCTATATTGTGCTGCACCGCTTCCACTACAACAATTGCATCATCCACAACTATACCGATGGCCAGTACCATCGCAAACAAAGTAAGCGTATTTATGGAAAATCCGATAAGCGAGAAAAACGCGAATGTTCCGATAAGAGAAACCGGTATAGCCATCAACGGAATAAGTGTTGTTCTCCAGGTCTGCAGGAAGAAAAAGACTACAACCAGCACCAGCAATAAAGCTTCGAACAGCGTTTTAACAACTTCATCTATCGACACGCTGACGAATCTGGTATTGTCAACCATTCTTGTCCAGGCAACGTCGGGCGGAAAATTTTTAGAAAGCTCATTCATCTTTTCTTCTACCAGCCTTGCCGTTTCCAGAGCATTACTGCCGGGGGTTTGATAAATTGCAATACCGCTTCCTATTTTTCCGTTTACACGGGGAGTACCGCTGTACGATGAGGAGCCCAGTTCAACGCGCGCTATATCTTTTAATCTTGTTATCGATCCGTCTTTCTGATTCGTTGCAACAACTATATTCCCGAATTCAGCTGCGGAAACTAATCGTCCTTTAACACTGACGCTCATTTCAAAAGTCTGGTCGCTGGGTGAAGGAGGTGCGCCGACAGCACCGGCGGGTGTAAGATTATTCTGTTCGTTTACCGCGTTGATTACATCGGCTGTGGTTATATGCAGATTTGCCATCTTCTGCGGATTCAGCCAGACACGCATTGCAAACTGGGTACCGAACGAGCCTACATCGCCCACCCCGGGAATACGCGCAATCGCATTTGTCAGGTACATACTGGTATAGTTGTCAAGGAATTTTCTGTCGTGCGTTCCGTTAGGTGAATAAATGGCTATAACTTCCAGCATGCTTGTAGATCTTTTTCTGACGGAAAGTCCCGTTCTTTTTATTTCCTGGGGAAGAGCCGGCTGGGCCAGCGAAACTCGGTTTTGAACATCCATTGCATCGACATCAACATCGGTACCTATATTAAAGGTAACATTAAGAGAGAAACTTCCGTCGCTTGCACTTGTCGATTCCATATAAAGCATGTTTGTTGCGCCGTTAACCTGGTTCTCAACCGGAGTAGCCACGGCATTTTCAACCGCGGAAGCATTTGCACCTGTATATGAACCGGAAACACTTACAACCGGCGGAGTAACATCGGGCAGCTGAGCAACAGGAAGAACAAAGATTGAAATGGTACCGACTATAATTATGAAAAGCGAAATTACAATTGCCGATATTGGTCTATTAATAAATATTTTTGAAAACATGTTGTCTGCTTTTTTAGTATTGTGTTATTTTAATTTGTATTTGCGGGTCCGCTTGCAAATGGAACCGCTTTAACTTTGGCGCCGGGTCTTACTTTATCAATACCTTCCACAACTACCTTTTCACCGGGCTTTAATCCGCTTTTGACTATCTGCTTGTTTCCGGAAGTAGGACCGAGCTGTATTTTAGCTTGTTGTATTGTACTTTTATCATTAACCACATAAACAAAATACTCGTCAAGCAGCTGCTGAACAGCCTGCTGCGGTATTAACATGAACTTTTCGCCGTTGTTGTTCCGGGTTGATCTTACAACACAGTTCATTCCCGATTTTAGAAATTGATCAGGGTTGGGGAAAGTTAAACGAATCATGATGGTACCTGTAGTTGGATCCACAGTATTATCAATAAATTCCAAATGTCCTTTATGCTTATACGGTGTTCCGTCCGGTAAAACAAGATTAAATTGGGAAAGTTTATCTTTGATGCTTTTATCGCTCGAGCCGAGTTTAACATAATCATTTTCCGGCATGTAAAAATCGGCATGCATATTCGCGTTATCAACTATGGTAACAAGCGGAGTTTGGTTTGCAACTACCAGATCGCCGAGACGAACTTTTGAAACATCGGTCGATCCGCTGAAAGGCGCTACCACTGTCGCATGTCTGAGATCCGTCTGCGCCCGGGCAACATTCGCCTGAGCCGCGTCAACGTTAGCTATAGCAACCTGCACCTGGGCGTTTGCATGATCAAGCTGAATTTTATCCACGGCATTATGATCCCAGAGATTCTGATAACGCTGAGCGTCGGTTTTATCCGTTTCCATATTCGTCTGCGCTACCTTCAACTGAGCAACCGCTTGATCGTAAGCTGCTTTGTAAAGGCTTTTATCAATGTCGTAAAGCGGCTGACCTTTTTGAATGAAGCTACCTTCCTTAAATAAAATATCTTCTACTCTTCCGCCTACATCCGACATAAGATTTATCTGTTTATTTGACACCAAAGTAGACGGATATTCCTGCTCCGTGGAAGCAGCCGCGTATTCGACCGGCACAACGCTAACGGAGGCAGTTCCCGCAAAACGGTTTCCGCCGCTTTTACTTCCGCAGGAAGTTAATATTACCGAAACGGTTATTGCAGTTAAAAGGATAAACGTATTTTCAAATTGATTTTTTTTCATATCCTGTTTTTCAAAATGTTTTTTAATATTTAATTCTGCCTAAACTTTTTTCGAGATCGACTTTATTCACCAAGGCCTGGTATAATGCATTTATATAATCATTCTGCGCCTGCAGTAAGGTGGTTTCCGCGTTCAGCACCTCAATTAAAGGCTGCACACCGTTATCGTACTGATATTTTAAATTGTCGTAATTAAGCTGCGCCAGTTTTGTATTTTCTTTCTGGGTTTTCAGATTGTCAACGGCATTTTCATACTGACGATAGCTGCTGTTATATTCCAGCTCAATATTGTTCTTCAAATCATTTATAGTATTTGTTGATATTTCAACATTCATTTCGGCGGCCTGGTATTGATAAATCCTTTTTAAGCCGGTAAAAATCGGAACGGATAACTGCACGCCTACATATGAAGTCGGATGATACTGCGCATCAAACATGCCGTTGAAGGTATTGCCGTAAAAAGGAGCCTCGTATGTATAAAACGCCGAAAGTTTGGGCAGATAACTTCTGACGACGTTGGCTCTTATCAGCCGGTTTAATTCCAGCTGTGTTTTCGCCTGCGAGTATTCTATTCTGTTTTTGTAAAACTGCTCGCCGGGTACAGTATTAACTTTGGTTAATAAAGAATCTGATATTGCCCCGCTTACAACCAGCGAGTCTGTTACCGGCATACCCATATAATATTTCAATGTCTGCATTTGTGTTCTGATATTTCTGAGTGCTGTGGATTTTTGAGTAACCGCATTGTTAACGAGAACCTGAATTCTGTCTACATCAACTTTCTGAGCAAGCCCGTTTTGATATTCATATTTTGTATCGTTTAACGATTTCTCTGTTCGCGTAATATTTGCGTCAAGTAAACTCAACTGTTCTTTTGAAACCAGTACGCCGTAATATGCCTTCATCACTCCTGCAACCATATCTATTTTTGAAAGTCCGGTATTGCCTGCAGATAAATCTTCTTCCAAGTTCGCAGCAGTTGAACTGCCTATCAGAGTAGGATCAAACAACGTTTGAGTCACATCAATAAATCCCTGCAGCTGATGAGGCGAACCGATTTGAATTTTATTACCGCCGATTATGCTGGTTTGTCTGTTTATATTATATTGATAAGTAGCGCTGGCAGTTACCTGGGGAAAAAACTGACTGAAAACTGCCTTCACATTTTCCCGGCTGATCGATTCGGATAATTCCGCGTTCTTTACAGTTGCCTGATTTTTAAGCGCATAATTAATACATTCTTTCATATCGAACTTATTAACAACAGGTTTTTCCTGTGCTAACATCATCGAACTTGAAATTATTAAAACCGGCAGAACAAGAGTTATGTTTCTAATCTTAAATTTTTTAATATTTTGGGTAAATTTCATCTTATTGTTTATCCCGTAAAGAGTCATTATAAATTTTTCTGTGAACATAAAAGAACTCATTTGAAGTTGTTAGGGTCTGCTGAAGGGGAATTCATGCATTTATTCTGACTTGCAGTAATGAATTCAGGAATTTCCTTCGTCATTATTTTCCGCCAGCCAGATATTGGCTTCTTTTACCCCGGTAAACAATTGAATTTTAATATCGGCATTTAATTCGTCCAACGTTTTCATAAACAAAGAATATGAATTTTTTTTCGTTTCGCCTGTAAGGAAAGCTATTTTGGTTTTCATCATTCTGTTATAGTTAGCGGCAAAAAATTTTTTGAGCTTAAACGATTCCTCCGGATTAAAGATAAATTCCGCATTTCTCAGGTCGGCAATAATTTTGATTCCGTCTTTGTATTTCTCATGAGCAAATTCTTGTTCTTTCAGCAAAATGATATCATCAACATTCACACTGCCCGAATAGGTTTCTACCAGCATATTCTGTTTTATAAATTCACATTCAATCATATTCTTTTAACACCGGACATAAAAAATTATCGGATACCCGTATAACGGCTCAAAACATAATCACAGAATTTCTATTAAAAAAATATTTTCAATCAACGGCCGATTTCTATCTATTAAGCGGCAATTTACCGGAAGGAATTGCGGATATTGAAAAATAAAGGCTTTTAATTGAAGACAAGTAAAAGGTAATTTAATTAATTTTCTTAAATGACCTTTAGATGCTATTTTTACGTCATCATGCAGAAAAGTCTTTATATAAAATTTCTCTATAAAAGGCCGATGGTATTCTGGCTGCTGGTGTTCTTATTTTATTTTATAATATGGGCGCAGCTTTCATTATACCGCGCAATAATAGTGAGCATATTATTAACGCTTTCGCAGATAATAATTGTCTATGTAAATCAAAAGAAACTTCTCCCTAATTTTTTCGATACACAAAGGAAAAAATATATAAATTATGTTTTTTACCTTCTTCTTATAGTAGTGATATGTTCGGTAAGCATTGAGAGAGAACTGATTCCGTTTTTTAATTTAACCGGAAGATACGAACTTCCTCCGCTTTATTTTGTTATCTTTCAACACTCGCTGGTCGATTTAATAGCTTTCTGGATTAGCACTTCTCTTTACCTGCTTAACAAAGAAGAACAGAACAAAATTAAGATTGAGGAATTGAAGAAACAGCGTATTGAAACGGAATTAAAGCTGCTTAAATCCCAAATAAATCCTCACTTCCTGTTCAATGCTCTGAATAATATTTATGCTATTTCATATACAGGCGACCCTACAACACCGGATAAAATTTTAATGCTGTCAAATATGCTCAGATATGTTTTGTACGACTGCACATCCGATTATGTAAAATTAAACGATGAACTGGATTATATCTCGGATTATATCGAATTCCAGCAATTGAAAACAGAACATAAGCAAAACATAAAATTTTGCGTTGATATTAAAGACGAAGATTATAAAATTTCACCGATGCTGTTAATACCTCTAGTTGAGAACAGTTTTAAGTACAGTAAAATAGACAAGGATGAAAAAGGATTTGTTAAAATTGATATGCGGCAACTAGACAACAGATTAAATTTTAAAATCACTAACAGTATTCCTTCAGTTCCCGCGGCTAAAAATGTAATAGCAGACGGAGGTATCGGTTTGGACAATGTGAGGAAAAGACTGGATTTAATTTATCACTCTCATTACTCGCTTCATGTGGATAATACGGTAAATGAATTTAAAGTGGAATTAACCATTGATAATGGAAAACAGCAGCAATAAATATAACTGTATAGTAATAGATGATGAATTTCTGGCTAGAAAATTATTGTCTGATTATATTTCTAAAATTCCTCAGTTGAATCTTGTGGGCGCGTACGACAGTCCTTTGAACACTATAGGACTCTTCCAGAATGAACGGATTGATATTGTTTTTCTCGATATCCAGATGCCCGATATTTCAGGAATAGACTTTATTAAGAACATGACCGTACGTCCTCTGATTATTCTGGTGACTGCTTTTCCGGAATATGCTCTTCAGGGTTTTGAGCTAGACGTTATAGAATATCTTGTAAAACCGGTACCGCTGCCCAGATTTTTAAAAGCAGTCAACAAGGCGATCAGCATAGCTGATATAAGACGCAAAGCTGAATTATTCGAGCTGGGAGCTCAGGAAAACATAACCGAAGCAAAGAGACAAACTCAGGATTTTATTGTAATAAAGTCCGACAGAAAGATAATCAAACTTTCATATGATGAAATATATTTTGTCGAGGGCGCTCTTGAATACGTTAACTTTCAGACAAAAGAAAAAAAATTTATGGGTTTATTCTCTCTTAAAGATCTTGAAAAAACTCTTCCCGAAGATCAGTTTATGCGCGTTCATAAGTCTTACATAGTCTCTTTAAATAAAATAAAAGAACTGGACGGCAACCAGATTAAACTGGATAAATGGACTATCCCGCTGAGCAAATCCCTCCGCTCAAAACTCCTCGAATACCTCGGAAAGGATTAAATCCTCTTCGAAATAACGATCAACCGTACAACTAAAAATTTTCTCCGATCCAATCCTCGAAAATCCGCGGTATCCGTGTAGTTCGTGTACTGTTCAGTTAATTATCGAATGGCCCGAAAAAGCCCGGCCCCAAAGCCTTACAATTCATACTTTATTTTGAATACCACATTCCTCCTCTCCTCAAAGCTTGCTCCGCTGAAGAAAGCACCTTTCAGCAGATGAGCATGATCGAGAAGGTTAGTAACGTAAATTGAAGGCTCCAGCTTATGCCCGCTTCCCAAATTTATCGAATAGCCTCCTGATAAATTTAAAATCCATGCCGGTGTTGTATGAGCTCCCTGGTTAAAATCGAAAAGTCCTGTCTTAAAAGTATAACTGCCGTTTCCGTTTGCCAGACCGGAGCCGTAAATGCCTACAAGATTAACGAACCAGCTGCCCGGCTGATAGTTTAACCCGCACACAACCGACAGTCTTTGATCATGATCCAGATCGAATGGTTGAGCAGACGGATCAGGAGGAAGGAAACCGCCTGACACGGGGCCTATGCCGTAGGCATGAATCAATGAAGCGTTCACATATCCCGAAAAAGGATTGGAAGGATCGCCGTAGTTCAGACTCATTTCGATTCCGCTTACTTTCACTTTATTAATATTTACATTTACCCTAATGGTGCTTGATCCGAGTGTTTCGTCATCGAGTCCGGGAGAAGAATCTTTATGAAAATAATCCAGCTTTGCGGTAAAGCCGTTGAAGAAGTTGTGGATTATTCCGGCTTCATACAAATTATCTTTTTCGGGAAGTGTAGAAGAAGCGGAATCGCCCACGGCAACCGCGATTGATGAAAGCCCTTCAATGTTTGTGGGAATAAAAAGCCTGTCATAACTTAGATATAAAGTGTTAAAATCATCCGGGAAGAAGCTTAACTTAAGTCTCGGACTAAACTGTTTCTGCATCTGAATAACCGGAGCTATATGCTGATCATATCTAATCCCCGCTTCAAGCCTTGTCCATTCGAACGGATGAATATTTGACTGAAGAAAAACACTGAAGTCGGAGCCGTTAAAATTTGTACTGTTTAAAGGACCGTTTCCTTTCTGGTTCATGAACTGAAAATCTTCTTTACCGTTAGTTATGCTTAAATTAAAACCGGCCGCGTATTCGAAATGATGAGAAAGTTCATCGGAATATTTTACTCTCGTACCGTAAGTTGTAAAAGTTCTGTTTTGATCTATCGTATACCCCGTTGTGGTATCGTTGCCTATGTATTGAACCGTCTGATCAAGAGGACTTGTGCCGAACTTTAGTCCGCCTTCCCTAACGTAAAGCCCGGCAAATAGATCGCTGGAATGGTCCGTCTCATCGGAAAAAGTATGATAGTAGGAAAGTGTCTGAAATGAATTAAAGCTGTTCTGAGTGTCGAAATTAATTGCCTCCGCGGGATCAAACGGAATTTGCGTCTGAGTCTGACTGTAATTCAGATTAGCGGTAAGATAATCGCTTGCGCTTAATAGATAATCGAATTTTCCGTAGGCAAAATAATCAAAGCCGTGATCGTTAAATAACTTTGCCACAGGCTGGTCTATTCTCCTGTCGGTTTCGTCCCTCGCACCGGATATAAAATACCCGAAGGCTCCTTTATGATTGCTGAAGGAAATGCTTTGTCCGTTCGAGTTCAGGGCTTTAAATGTACCTACACTATTTCCCAGGTTTTGGTTATTTGAAGTTAAATAGCTGCCGGCATAACTAGAAAGACTTAATTTGAAACCGCCCGGCGGAACTTTGTTCTGGACGTCTATTATTGCAGCAGATTGACCGCCGAATTCCGCGGGAAAGCCACCCGTATAAAAAGTAATATTTTTAATTACCTTGGGATCGACAACTTCATTAAGTCCGCCGAACACTCCGAGCGGAATCGGAATGCCGTCTATCATGTAGGTAAATTCACCGTGCTGCCCCCTGATATGGACCTCTCCGGTGGGAGCTCTCACCGCACCGGTTAAGTTTTCCTGGATTACGGTAGTCATCCTTGCCGAAGGAGCCGCGTGGAATGTTTCGGTTTCAAATGTTTTATAGCCGGTTCTTAAGTTTATATAATTCGAAACGTGTACTTTTTTAGATCCGGTAACCACTATCTCACCGAGATTTATCGCGCTTTGCCGGAGTAATATTTTGATGTTGTTGTGCAATTGGCTTACGGACACAGGCGTAGAAAAATCCTTATAACCTATATAATGCGCGATTAATAAATAATTACCCGCTTCCAGATCGTGAAAAGTAGCCACGCCGAAATGATTGGTTATATTCATATTCACAACTTCATCGCCTTTTTTAAGAATAAGATTCACAAGTTCCAGAGGCGAATGATCGCTTGAATCGTTTACCGTTATTTTATAATTAACCGTATTTGCCTTTTTATCGATCTTCTTATTTATAGGATCGGCAGCTAAAGCGGAAGGAGAAAGAATTAATAAATTTATAATAAATAATAGAACAGCAGAAATTTTTAATTTAAATAAAAACACCTTACCCATTATTCGGCTCCTTAATATTATTTGGTATTAAATAGAGTAAACCTCGGGGATATTGATAAACAGATAGCACGGATTCGATAAAGGGATAGATATATAACAAGACGCTGTACTGTTAGTCCGGCAAAGATCCCCGAATAAATAATTCAGTAATATTTAAATAATTGAAGGAGGTGCTCTATGAGGATTACCGTTATAATGAGGTGTTATTGAATGGATAATTATTTCATTAAGTGAAAATTCTTCTTCATTGTTTAGTCTGAGTAAGTTCAGACCTTCCAGGTGACTATAATTTATTACGGTGCTTGCAAACTGCTGTATCGTACATTCGTGAGTAAGATCTATAAGCTTATCAAAGGGTGAATTACCGGTATCGGCGTAGTTCTCAAAGGAATAACTACCTTCCTGCATATCAACATGGTGATAATGGAATATCGTAAGCGATACCAGGAACAGGTAAGAAAACAAAGCCGCGTATGCGCAGCGACGGCGATATTTATGGATTAATTTTCATATCTGGATTTGTGTAAATATCTGTAACACAAGAGAATAATTCAAGTTAATATTTTATTATGTGATAATGAATAAATCTTCTCAAACTTTATTCACTTCCGTAAAAGGCGATCTTCCGTTTATAATAAAAGTGCTTATGGTAAAAAGCAGGACGTTTGTGAATAACGGGGTATATTTTCTAGCGGCCTTTATTTTACTGTCTGTCTTAGGCGTAATGGTATCAAAGTCCGTATATTTTAAGCAGCTCATACTTGATAATGTTGTTTGCAAAGTGCCGATGATTTCAAAACTTTATATGAATAATCTCCTTGCCCGGTTTTCTTTAAGTATGGACTTAATTCGAAGCCGGAGAAGAAAGTGCTGAGCTTGATTAAATTATTATTACCGTGTACCGATAACAACAACAGCTTTCCCTTCTACATTTGCTCCAACCGCGCATATTATATTATCTTTTATTGATAGAGAGTAGTAATTTCCCTGTATTAGGTTTAAACCGTTGTCAATATAATTATGCCACCTCAGCCCGTTGAAATGCTCAACATATCCTAATCCTCCGCATACTGCTATATCATTAAGTCCGTTTCCACGGATTGAAAATATGTAATTTGGTAACGGAATCTTATTCCAGCTTTTATTATTTGTCTTTTCGTATAACCAGCCTCCGCCTGCATAAATTTTATTTGTAGTAGTGAACCATACCGAAAACAAATCGACATTTCCTACCCATGCAATGCTGTCTACCTTAGATCCTTGAATCCTTAATAGTTTCTTTTCACCGCCGCTTCCGAAGGTATATGCTGTACAAAGAATAGTATTATTTCCATTGTTATCACTTATTCCCCAAATGTCATTTATATTTGATGTTGTTCCGCTTTCTATTTTTGACCATTCTCCATTTTGATAAAGGGCTATGTTTCCATTATTTCCTACTGCATAAAAATTCTCGCTTGATATGCCCCAGAGTTTGTTTACTGAAGCAGGAATGCACTCTGTGTTTAACTGTTTTTTCCCATTATAATGAGTTATTTGTGAACCAGATGTTATCCAGATATCATTCTCATTAAAGGCTATAATGGATTTTGTTGGATAAGAACCAGTATAAGATTGTCCACAGAAACTATAAAATTGTAGCCTTAATACTTCCCACTCACTTCCATTCCAATGCATAAGGTTATAAGCATTAGGATCCGACTGTCCAGTAGAATCTTTTAAATGAATCTCACCTACGGCATAAATATCATTTGGTGAGATTACAACAACATCATTAAGTACGCTGCTGCCTTCTGTGGGATCACCAAATGTAAAAGTCTGCCAGGTAAAGTCGCTGCTTGTAGTATCAAGAGTTTGTATTTCAATCTTGTTGCTGCTTGCGGTTCCATTGTTGTTCGTGTAATGCGCTTGTACCCGGTAGGTTTCATTAGGAAAAAGCGAGTTTATGTAAACCGTTGTGTCACCGGAAACTATATCTATATTTGCTAATACCTTATTATCCGATAGGAAACTTATCTGTGCCGGGGAAGAAAGGTTTGATGTTTTAAGTTCCACCCATGCTTCTGTACAGGATACATCTGCAAGCGAAAGAGTTAGCACTCCGTTAGGATTTGTCTGTGTGGGATTACTGCAGCTTAATTGTAAAATCAAAAAGGTTAACGCGATGCAGTATATCTTCAGATTTTTCACAATTTTTGTCTCAATTCCCTTAACTTGAAGAATAATAATTTGTTGTCGATTACTTGAAAATGCCCCATTATATCGTGAGGTGGATACTTTAGAATTTTCCCCTTTAAGGTTGATTTATGAATATGCCTGGAAAATTTACAATTTTCTTAGATATTATTTATCTATAAATAAGTGTTAATCCGTTTGTTATCATAGTGACCGACGGATTATGCATCCCATCAGATATTTTAAAAGCTGTTTTGTGAAGATAAAATACGAAATCTACTTTAAAATTTTGTAAACAATAACTTTTGTAAATAATAAAAAGAATACAAATATAGCTGCCCTTATACTAATCGGTAATTTTAAAAGAATGGAAATCACCCATAAACTAATTATTGGGAATATAAATACAATTATAGCCTTATTATATTTTTTCATTTAAATCCTAATAATTCTTCAAAATTTTTATTTTTCACATGCGATCTATCGCAAAAAACTTTTCTCATGATGAAAAATCCTATCATCATTTTTTGAATTTTTCCCATTATGTAAAATATTCTAATATTTACATATAGATTTCACATAATAATTCTAATCTATTATTATTGATTGTATCTTTAGTGAGCCGGCACCGGTTCAACTTTTTCTTTTTTATTATCTGATTTATTGTTATTGTCATTTGTAATGAGTCCTTCAGCAAGTCCACCTAAAGGTCCTAAAGACATAAGGTCTAATAATTGCTTTGCCATCGCCGAGTAATAATGCAGTAGGATCTCCTGTTTCTGCTCCTTCAATTGCACCAATGAGAAACCCCTGCGTAAATTTCCGCCATCGGATCAACCTGCAGCCGCATGCCAATAAAACTATCATAATACATGGCTCCTGGCATAGCCATCCCTTTGGGAAAAATAATCATATCCGGTTTCGGTATTTCTTCCTCTATAGTGAAAAATTGGAAATTATTCTAATGGATTTATAATTTTTAACTTGTTGTCAATGATAAGTCCATTTTGCATGTCTTCCGAGTAGAGAATATTACAATCATTTTCTATGGCTGTAGATATAATTAATGAATCCCAAAACGAAAGTTTATATTTTCCGGATAAGTCCAGAGCGTTAATTGTTGTTTTATAATTTAATGGCGCAATAAAAAATAATTCATTAAGTAATTCAATTATTTCTTTAAGCTTAGATAACGGAGAGGTAAAAGTAATTTTTTTATAAGTGACATTTATGAATTCATTAATAACTTGGATACTTATATAAATCTTAGACTGATGTATTTGTTCCGCAATAAATTTCTTTATAGTTGCCTGCTTCTGCTTTTCGGATTTATTAAATAAATATACAATAATATTTGTGTCCAAAAATGCTTTTTCTATCATATAATTCTTGGCGGTAGGAATATCTTTTCTCACCCATTTCCCAGCTTAATGAATCTACCCTTTTCAGCATATAATTTTTAATATCCTGTTTTTTCTTGCGTTGTTTCTTCGTCAAGGCTTTTTTTATTTTAATTTTGCCCATCGCTTCTCCTTTAAACTAAAAGAAATTTTGCTAATTTGATTTTTAAGTTCAAGGTTAAATCATTGTAAAGCAACCAACAATTCATTTTTAGAGTAAATAGGCAGTCACCTTCCGGTGGCTGAATCATAATATCTTCCAGAATTCTCGCTTCTCCCAAAGCGGTTATACCGTAATTCCAGTACGCAAACGAAAATGTAGAATCGTAGTTTATAGCCAGAAGAAAATATTTTTCCCCGGATTTTGAGGAACATATCTTGCAAAGAAGTGCTTTGCAGATCTTACCGGAAAAATAAGGAATCCCAGTCTCTCACCCATAATTATATATAGCATCGGCATTGTTAAATAAGAACCTTTTTTACTTTAAATGAATCCGGTCTTCGACTCCGCTCAGACTGACATGTTTAATTTTCTAATTTTAATATTTTTATTTATTCATAATTTAATCAGCTTGGCACTTCTAAGTAATTATACCTAGTTATTATCCTTTCTTCATCGCTGCCAGCACTCTATCCGGAGTCATAGGCAAATGGGTAACTCTTGCACCGGTCGCATCGAATATCGCGTTGGCAACTAAAGCGCCCATTAAATATTATTGCCGGCTCGCCTCCGCCCTGCGGAGCGGAATATTTATCATCTATGATATAAGTTTCAATCTCCGGCAGCCAGGAGAATCTAGGTATATCGTAAGTGTCGAAATTCAAATCGAAAATCTCACCGTTTTTGAAATGAATATCCTCCTTCAATGCGTAACCTAATCCCATTGTAATGCACCCTTCCATCTGAATCTTTGCTCCCTCAGGATTTATTGTCAGTCCCATATCCTGCACACACACAACTCTTTTCACTTTAACATTGCCGGAATTCTTATCTACTTCAACCTCCGCCATAGAACATACAGTTGTACCTGCATCGATGCCGCAGGCAACGCCAATACCTCTTCCGCCCGGAGCTTTACCGTGCTTCCATCCGAATTTTTCCGCCGCTGTTTTGATAACCTTGATCATCTTTTTATCTTTTAAATTTTTCAGTCTGAATTCAACGGGATCTATCCCGGCCTTTGCTGCCATTATATCAATATGGGATTCGCGGGCAAAGGTATTTGTATTATTCCCGGGAGCCCGCCAGGCGCCCGTCGCAAAAACCTGTCCGTCCGTTGAACCGCTCCAGCCGGGGCCGTGGGACATTGTGCGCTGGTTCTGAATACTATAAAATGGTGCTGCTCCTCTTTCACCTGCATAATAAACATGATAATCCCAGAAGCTTATTCGTCCTTTTTTATCCGCTCCCGATCTTATTTTTACGATTGCGGCGGGGCGAAATGAATCCTCGAAAAATTCATCTTCGCGCGACCATGCAACCTGCACGGGTTTACCGGTTATCTTTGCAAGCCTGGCCGCTTCTATTACCTGCACATGCCTTGTCTTACCGCCGAAACCGCCGCCGACAAACGGAGTAATGACGTGTACATTTTCCGCTGGAACGCCTAACTCACCCGCTACTTCATCCTTTGCTCTGAAGGGAGCCTGCGTCGATGCCCAAACCGTTACTCTTTTTTTGTCGATGCTTACAATAGCGGTATGCGGCTCCATCGGCGCATGGGCTTTATATCCGTCAGTATAAGTTTCATCGAAAATTTCGGCAGCTTCTTTTTCTCCTTTTTGAAGATCACCTTCTTTTGAAACCGTTTCTCCGTTCGGTGCTGATTTCAGCAAATGCGCGAATATATTTTTATCGTCTATGTTAGTCTGAGGTTTGTCGTACTTTGCTTTGATTTTAGAAACCGCATCCGCCGCTAAGTCCGGATATTTGTGAAGCGCGGCTATAAACTCACCCTCATGGACAATTCTAATTCCTTCAATTTTTTTAGCCTCCGACAAATCAACATCTGTTAACTTGGCTCCGTGCGCGGGAGGACGAAGAATTTTTGCATACAACATTCCCGGCAGTTGAATATCACCGGTATAAACAGCCTGACCCGTAACTTTTTTATGCGAGTCTCTTCTGGTAAATGATTTACCGATCAGTTTGAATTGTTCCGGCTTTTTTATCTGAACCGATTCGGATACTTTGCGTTCAATTTTTTGCCCCTTGCTTAATAGTCCGTAAGAAATACGTTGTCTTTTATTTCTTGTATCATAAACAAAACCGTTTTCCGTTGCCAGATATTTTTGCGGGATTTTTAATTTCTCCGAAGCCAGTTGAATCAGCACATGTCTGCCTTCCGCTCCGGCTTTCCGGAGAGGCGGACCGAAGAATCGCGTTGTCATTGAACCGAAAGTTCCCATGTCCCACGGACAAACATCCGTATCTCCCATAACCATGTGAACCGAATCCATAGAAACGTCGAGTTCGTCGGCAAGCATTTGAGCCAATGAGGTAATTACTCCCTGTCCCATTTCTATTTTTCCGGTGAAGCAAGTGACCTCACCGTTTTCGTCAATGCGTAGGAACGCGTTAAAATCGTCGGGAAGTTTTTGTCTGTTGTTTCTCTGTTGTCTTTCCTGGGAAAAGACGGAAACGTCCCATAGAGTAAAAAGGATAAAAATACCGGTACCAGTTGTTTTAATAAAATCGCGGCGATCCATATGAAAATCCGAAGCAGTATCTTTAAAATCCATTTCATCGATATAATCTTCTTTCATTTCACTACCTCCTTTTTCATCTCTTCGGCGGCGGATTGTATGGCATTTACTATCCGGTTATGCGCGCCGCACCTGCATAGGTTATCTTCCATTCCATTAATAATATCGGAATATGACGGATCGGGGTTTTTGTGTAAAAAAGAATACGCGGTTAATATCATACCGGGAGTACAATAACCGCATTGAAGCGCGTCGTGTTCAATAAATGATTTTTGTAAAGGATGAAGTTTGCCGTTATCATCAAGTCCTTCTATCGTGATAACATCTTTTCCTTTAATTTCCTTTACCGGAGTCTGGCACGATCTCACGGCTTCTTCGTTTACCAGGACGGTACAAGCGCCGCATATACTTTCACCGCATCCGTATTTTGTACCGGTTAATTTCAAATCGGTGCGCAAAACCCACAATAGCATACGGTTCGAATCAACCGATATTTTAACCGGCTTGCCGTTTAATTTAAATTGGATTTCTTCAATCATAAAGGCAGCGTCCTCCTTTCCTAAGCATAGATATTTTCAATTACCCGGAAGCTTTAAGGAAGCTTCCCCCGTAGTTTTCCCGCTGGTTGCTATAATTTATAAACAATATTTATCAACCGCTACTTATTATTTTTAATCTTACTCAAGTTGACCGCTTCCTTTTATAAACTTAAAAAATGGTTTGAAATAAGAATTTATTTATCCTTTACCCGCGGCTTAAGCCGCGGGTAAAGGATAAAAGAAGCAGTTTTTCTCACAATAATTATTTAAGCGGTCAACTTAAGTAAGATTAAATAAATTATGGAAGAAATATACGATGCCGGGATTTCGGTGCGTAATTAAAAATTATTCCCCTTTGCGTCTTTGCGGTAATTTGTTGCACATTGTAAGTGAAGAATAAATACTTGCCGCAAAAGCACAAAAATTTTTCGCGGATAATACTTATTTAGAATTACCGCTGCTGTCCGGTACAAAATCGAGAACGATTGAATTCATGCAATATCTTTTATGAGAAGGCGGCGGACCGTCGTCGAAAATATGCCCGAGATGAGCGCCGCATCTTCCGCACAATACTTCCGTTCTGTTCATGCCGTAGGAAGTATCGGTCTTATAAATTACGCTGTTCGGTCTGATTGTTTCAAAAAAACTCGGCCATCCGCAAGAGCTTGCAAACCATGCTGTTGATCTGAACAGCGCGTTTCCGCAGGCGGCGCAATAATAAGTTCCGTTTCCGGTATGGTCCCAGTACTTTCCGGTAAAAGCTCTTTCGGTTTCTTTCTGCCGCGCAACAAGATAAACACTATCGGGCAAAATTTCTTTCCATACCGAGTCGGGTAAATTTAATGCTGTCGTATCGGTGCGCGAATAGTAAGGATTTTTCTTATGCTGTGATTCCGTCATATTCTTTTCAGCTCCTTTCTTTTTATCCGATTTTCCCGAACATCCGGCAAATGAAATCGAAGCAAATAATAAAATTAAGAAAAATATTTTCATTTAATTATAAAGTATAAAAGTTAAAGTTTTTGGTTACTCTGCTCTCATGGTTCGATCCTGCCTGCTCGGCAGGCAGAGTCGAGTGACGACCTGACAAAAATAATAGTATCTCGATAAAAAATAGTTTAACGGTGCCTGATAATTTTTATCAAGGTTTTGACGTCCAAATAAAAAATATGCAAACTAACATTCAACCCAATTATTTATTTTTGCGCTTTGTACTACCGCGTCAATTGCCTTCAGATCATTAATCGCGTCAATAAGAGGAGTAGGCACTTCGGTATTTTCCAATACTGCTTTTGCGAAAGCGTCGCCCTGCAAAGTATACTGGTCGACAGGATCAAAGATAAATTCTTCCTGATTATCCTTTGTAAACAGGGTAATTTTTGAAGGCAGATCCGGCGGAGCATTAACGGGAATCTCTACTTCAATACGTCCGGCAGTTCCTAGAATATTTGCCCGTTGGTAAGGCATTAATTGAGTTGAACATGAAAAAGAAGACGTAAGTCCGGATGAAAAATCCATTAATCCCGATGTTAAACGATCAGTTTTCATTTCAGGATCAAATTCCATTGTACTTACAATACGAACAGGTTCTTTCTCAAATATAAACCGCGGAAAAGAAATGCAGTAGCATCCGATGTCCATTAACCCTCCTCCGCCTACATCGGTTTTATTCCTAATATTTGACGGATCGGCATTATAATACGAAAAGAATGAATGAACATTTTTTACTTCTCCGATTCTTCCCTCCTTTATAAGCGACTTTGCCTTCTGCCACTGAGGATGAAACCGGTACATAAACGCTTCCATCACTTTTAATTCGGGATATTTCTCCGTTGTTTTTAATAGCTTCTCGGCTTCATTTGCATTTAAACCAACCGGTTTTTCACACAATACATGTTTCCCTGTTTCCATAGCTTTTATTGTCCAAGGTACGTGCATGTTATTCGGCAGAGGATTGTATATTGCATCAATGTCCGGATCCTTTAGCAATTCTTCGTACGAACCGTATGCTTTCGGTATGTTTAATTTCTGAGCTGTTTTTTTTGCTTTTTCAATCTTACGCGATGATATTGCTGTTATTTCGCACAATTTTCCTTTCTGCATTGCCGGGATTACCTTCGTAACACCTATTTTAGCCGTGCTTAATATTCCCCAGCGGATTTTCTTTTCTGCCATTATAACCTCAATGTTTTATTGGTTTAATAAATTGTTCAATAAAAATAAAAATTTATTTGATTATTATTGTTTCTCAAATCAACCTTTTTGTTTTTGTCTATAATAAACCGGAGACATACTCATTATTTTATGAAAAACCCGGGAGAAATAATAAGGATCATCATAACCTAATTTAACCGCAATTTCTTTGATGCGCATATCGGTAAAATCGAGGTACTGACAGGCACGCTGAATTTTTAAAATAGTAAAATATTCCAAAGGTGCGTAACCCGTTCTGTTCTTGATAAGGTTTGAAAAATGAGAAATAGAGAAACCGAATTCTTCGGATAATTCTTTTAATTTATAATTTTTAGAAAGATTATTTTTTAGAAGGTCTATAACTTTATCAATAAAATTATGTTCTTTATCATATAAAAAGTTTTTAAAGTGGTTAATAAATAGAAACGAACTCAAAAAATGCCAAAGACACATAGATGAATATTGCAGGTTGTCCATACTATATCCCTTATCAAGAGTTTGATAAATCTCTTCAAAAAGCTGAATCCGTTCGTCGATTGCATCTGTTTTAACGGGAAATATTTGATTTATTCCGGACAGTTTTTCCGATATATGAATAGACAGGGAGCCTTTAAAATGTAACCAGTAAATACTCCATGGCTCGGTATTATCAGCACCATAGGAATGCGGCGTACCGGAAGGAATAAGAAAAAAATTTTCCGGTAAAACATCATACTTCCTATTATTAAGTTTAAACCAGCCTTTGCCCCCGGCACAAAAAATTAATATATGCTGTTTACATCCGTGCTGCCTTTCTCTATAATGGTATTGCGCTGTCGGATAGTATCCGATATCCGTAATATGAATCGGTGCGGTTATCGGATTTTTTTCTAGCATGCGAATAACCGAATGCGGCAGCACTATAGCCTTCTGCCCTTTAAAACCTTCCTTCTTTTTGACAACTGCCACTTAATTATCTGCTTTCTCATTTACCCCGGGGTTAATCCCGGGGTAAATGAAAATAATAATATTGTCCATCATATTCCTAAGATAGTCTATTTATTTAACATTTTTAATAAAATATTTTACATAAAAAATATTATGATGCAAAAAGGATACAACAATAAATATTTAATATTGATCACCTTTGTTTCGGCAATGGGCGGATTGTTATTCGGATATGATTGGGTGGTAATCGGAGGAGCCAAACCCTTCTATGAAGCATATTTCGGGATTACCGGAATACCGGCACTGCAGGGCTGGGCAATGAGCGCCGCTTTAATCGGTTGTTTGATCGGAGCGGCTATCTCGGGTGTTATAAGCGATAAATACGGAAGGAAATATTTATTAATTGCTTCGGCAGCACTTTTCTTCTTAACTTCAGTTGCTACCGGATTTTCCGATTCATTCAATTTATTTGTGTCGGCTCGTATTGTAGGAGGCGTAGCTATAGGTCTGGCTTCTAACCTTTCGCCTATGTACATAGCGGAAGTTTCTCCGGCCGAAGTAAGGGGAAAATATGTTTCGATTAATCAACTGACAATTGTAGTCGGTATTTTAGCCGCTCAACTGGTTAACTGGTTTATTGCAAAGCCGGTTCCTTTGAATGCTACGACAGCTGATATTTTATATTCATGGAACGGTCAAACCGGGTGGCGCTGGATGTTTTGGGCTTGTGCAATTCCGTCGGCATTATTCTTTTTATTTATGTGGTTTGTACCCGAAAGTCCGCGATGGTTGGCGAAGAAACCGGGAAATCGAAAAAAGGTTCAATCTATACTTACTAGAATCGGCGGGGATGACTATGCAAGAAATCAAATAACCGATATCGAAAGAACCCTAAGTAATAAAGAAAGTAAGGTTAAATTTAGTGTCCTGCTTAAACCCGGACTTCGTACCGTCGTTATTATCGGAATCACTATTGCTATCTTTCAACAGTGGTGCGGTATAAATGTAATCTTCAATTATGCGCAGGAAATTTTTTCTGCGGCGGGATACGGGGTTTCGGATATTCTTTTCAATATAGTCATTACCGGCAGTGTTAACTTAATATTTACTTTCGTAGGTATGTTCGCCGTGGACAAATTCGGTCGGAGAGCACTTATGCTTGTAGGTGCCGGCGGACTGGCTGTAGTTTATGCAATTATAGGAAGTTTATATTATTTCCGTTTCCATGGTTTACCGCTTCTTATTCTGGTAGTTGCGGCAATTGCCTGTTATGCAATGTCTTTAGCTCCTGTAACATGGGTAATAATCTCCGAAATATTTCCCAACAGAATCCGCGGGATCGCAATGTCGGTTGCAACTTTTGCATTATGGGCGGCATGTTTCATCTTAACTTATACGTTCCCGATTATAAATGAAGCGCTAAAGTCTTTCGGTACATTTTGGTTATACGGCGTTATTTGCATTCTGGGCTTTATATTTATTTATAAAAGATTACCGGAAACAAAGGGGAAATCGCTCGAACAGATTGAAAGAGAATTAACTTATTCAGAGCATGAACCGGATATAAATTTAGCGGAATCTGAAAATTGAGATCATCGGAATATTTTAAAGAAAAAAAAGAAAAGTAAAATATGAATTCGGATGTGAAAGTATGGGAGGAAGATGTAGTAATCCCAACATATGGAGTTGGTAAACCTGAAAAGAATCCAATCTTCCTCGAAAGAAGGGTTTATCAGGGAAGCAGCGGGGCGGTATATCCCTATCCTGTCATCGAAAAAATCTTTGATGAAAAGAAAGATAAAACATATCATGCATGCTTTCTGGAAAACAAGTATTTGAAAATAATGATCCTGCCGGAGCTCGGCGGACGGATTCAAATGGCGTTTGATAAAGTGAAGCAAAGACATTTTATTTATTACAACGAAGTTATAAAACCTGCACTGGTAGGATTAACCGGTCCGTGGATCTCGGGCGGAATAGAGTTTAACTGGCCGCAGCACCACCGCCCGAGTACATTTGAACCTCTGGATTATTGTGTTGAGGAGAATTCGGACGGCAGCAAGACTATTTGTTGTAACGAGATAGAAAGGATGAGCCGTACGAAAGGATTAATGGGATTTACATTATATCCGAAAAAAGCATACCTGGAAATAAGTGTAAAATTATTTAATCGGACCCCGTATCCCCAAACTTTTCTTTGGTGGGCCAATCCTGCAGTGCATGTTAACGATCATTATCAATCAGTATTTCCTCCCGATGTTCATGCGGTATTCGATCACGGCAAGCGCGATGTTTCAACTTATCCGGTTGCTACCGGAAAATATTATAAAGTAGATTACTCCGCCGGCGTTGATATATCAAGGTATAAAAATATTCCTGTTCCTACATCTTATATGGCCGACAGATCTAAATACGATTTTGTCGGCGGATATGAACATGATACTCACGGCGGCTTACTTCATATCGCGAATCATAATATTTCACCGGGCAAAAAACAATGGACGTGGGGAAACGGAGATTTCGGAAAAACATGGGATAGGAACTTAACCGATAGTAACGGTCCCTACATCGAATTAATGTGCGGCGTTTTTACGGATAATCAACCGGATTTTTCATGGTTAATGCCTTATGAAGAGAAAAGCTTCAAACAATATTTTATGCCTTACCGGGACATAGGCGTTGTAAAGAACTCAACAAAAGAAGCAATGCTTAATCTTGAGATAAATAAAGACGAAGCAATAATTAAAGTATATACAACTTCAATTTATGAAAATGCAAAAGTAGAATTAAAGCATTACGGGAAAAATTTGCTGAGTGAAACTTTCGATTTTTCGCCCGAAGTATCTTTTAATAAATCAGTCGCTTTGAATAAAGGAATACAGAACGATGAATTATTAATTAAGGTGACCGATTCTAAAGGAAAAATTCTTGTTGCCTGGCAGCCGGAGAAAGACGACGGTAAAAAAATTCCAGAACCTGCAGCACCGGCAAAATTTCCGGATGAAATAGAAGAGATTGAACAATTATATTTAACAGGTCTTCATCTGGAGCAGTACCGTCATGCAACTTATGATCCTGCGGATTATTATAAGGAAGCCTTGAAACGGGATCCCGGGGATATCCGCTGCAATAATTCAATGGGACTGTGGCAAATGAGGCACGGTCGGTTTGAACAAGCCGAAAAATATTTTCGCAATGCCGTCTCAACAATTACAAAAAGAAATCCGAATCCGTATGACGGAGAACCATATTACAATTTAGGCTGTTCGCTCAAGCTGCAAGGGAGGCTGGACGAAGCGTACGAGGCATTTTATAAAGCAGTTTGGAATGCCGCATGGCAGGATGCCGCTTATTTCTCGCTTGCGCAAATTGCCGTTTATAAAAATGATTTTATTACGGCAATTGATTTGATTGAGCAGTCTTTAACTAGAAATCTGCACAATCAAAAGGCAATTCACCTTAAGGCGGTAATTCTTAGGAAACTTGGTAGAAGATCTGAAGCGATGGAATTAATTAAATCTTCGCTTGCCTATGATAAATTCAGCATAGGATGTTCATTTGAAAAATATCTATTGCTGACCGGGGAATCCAAATATGAGGAAGCCGATGCAGTAATAAAAGAAATGAATAAACTAATACGCGGTTGGGAACATAATTACATTGAATATGCTTTGGATTATTCGTCGGCCGGTTTATTTAATGAAGCTTCAAAATTACTTTCGGAAACGATAGTAAATCTAAAAGTTATTTATCCGATGATTTATTATTTCCTGGGATATTTTGCCTCATGCTCGGGAAATAAAACGGATGCGGTTAAATATTATCAGAAGGCAGCCGAAATGAAACCGGACTATTGTTTCCCCAACCGTATTGAAGAAGTATTGGCTTTAAGGGACGCTATTATATTAAATATTAATGATAGTAAAGCCCCGTATTATCTCGGCAATTTCTGGTATGCAAACCGTCAATATGATGAGGCTCTGGCAAGCTGGGAAAAATCCGCATCAAAGAATAATGAATTTCCGACTGTCCGGCGTAATCTTGCTCTGATATATTATAATAAATATAACCAAAAAGAAAAGGCGCTGGAAGCATTAGAACGTGCGTTCGGGCTGGATACTTCGGATGCCAGAATTCTAATGGAACTTGATCAACTTTATAAAAAGCTCGGAAAACCTGCTTCTGAAAGACTGGCTTTTCTTGAAAGATATTCGGCACTTGTTGAATCGCGCGACGATTTATACCTTGAAAGAATAACACTATATAATCAGATTGGTAAATTTGAAGTCGCAAGGGACTTAATTTTAAGTCATAAATTCCATCCTTGGGAAGGCGGTGAAGGAAAGGTAACCGGCCAATATGTTATCAGTCAGATTGAACTAGGTAAAATTGCTCTTAGAGAAAACAGATTCGATGAAGCGCTTGCCCTATTTCTTGCTGCTAAAACTTATCCAGATAATTTAGGAGAAGGAAAACTATTCGGGACGAAAGAAAACGATATTGATTTCCATATCGGTTGTATTTATGAGGCTGAAGACGATAATCAAAATGCGCAGCTCTATTTTGAGAAAGCATCTGCCGGCACTTCAGAACCTTCAAATGCATTCTTTTATAACGACCAGACTCCCGATAAAATATTTTATCAGGGATTGGCGTTATTAAAGCTGGGACAAAAAGAAAAAGCTCATGACTATTTCAATAAATTAATAAGTTACGGAAGCGGCCATTTATCTGATAATATAAAGATGGATTATTTTGCAGTTTCATTACCGGATATGCTGATATGGGAAGAAGATCTTAACCGCCGCAATCAAATAAACTGTAATTACCTTATAGGACTTGGTTTCTTAGGATTCGGGAATAAAGAAAAAGCCCGGTTTTATTTACAAAATATACTTGAACTGGATATAAATCATCTCGGAGCTATCGTCCATCTGGCTATTACAAATGAATAACAAATATTTTATCAAAAATAAAAGTTAAATTTTCCAAAGGGTACTTATCATGAAAAACAGTTTTGTTAAAATTCTATTGCCTGTAATTTTATTTTATTCTTTCTGCAATGCACAAACATTGCGGGAACAAAAATTGCTCAGCGGCAAATGGCAATTTGCGGTAGATTCCACCGGAGTAGGTGAAGCAAATAATTGGGCCTCAGATGGTTTACCAAGTTCCGATTCGAAGACTGTTACCGTGCCTCATACCTGGAATGTAATGCACGGCCTTGAAGGATATTCGGGCACCGCATGGTATCAACGTGATTTTGAAATTGCAAAACAGCAAATGAAAAAGTTTGTCCGTCTGCAGTTTGATGCGGTATACCATGATGCAATTGTTTACGTCAACGGACAAAAAGCCGGCGTTCATATCGGCAGCGGGTATACCCGTTTTTTTGTAAAAATTACGCCTTTTATAAAACCGGGCTTAAATAGAGTTACCGTTAAGGTCAGTAATGCGTATTCGCGCGACAATATTCCGTTTATGGGATCCTACGACTGGCCTAACGACGGCGGTATAATTCGGAATGTTTATTTGGTTTCTACCGAAAGAAGCGCTATGGAATATATCCATGTGAGTGCAATACCGGATAGCAATTCCGGCATAGCTGATATAAGTGTTAAATTATTAGGTACTCCGGTTTCCAATCCCGACGAAGTAACTTTTAACACAAAAATTGTTACGGAAAATCAAACTTCCTTAAGCACAGTATATTCGGGAAAACTCAAAACGGTATTTGAAAAAGGTGCATTTAATTCAAAACTCTCCCTGAGTAATATAAAAAAATGGGATTTCGATCATCCCAATCTTTATAAAATAATCATAACGGAAGTCATAGCGGGAAAGAAAATTGATGAACTAAGTGCGGTATTCGGTTTTAGAAGTATTAAAGTTAAAGGTCATCGTATAAGTTTTAAACGGTGAACCGGTTAGGTTAATGGGAGTAGAATGGATGCCCGGCTCAACTTTGAAACGGGGGATGGCGGAAACAAAAGAAGATTTGGTAAAAAATCTGATGTTGATGAAAGAAGCCAACTGCGTGTTTACGCGCTTTCACTGGCAGCAGGATGATTATGTATTTGATTGGTGCGACCGTCACGGTATGCTGGTACAGGAAGAAATTCCATACTGGGGACCTGAGACCATGTTAAATGATACTCTGTTGAATTTGGGATATAAACAGCTGAATGAAATGATAGACGAACACTTTAATCACCCGAGCATAATTGCCTGGGGCATCGGGAATGAATTGAAAAGCCGCGATACGTTAAATATTTCATCCATAAAAAAGTTATACCACTATGCGAAATCACTTGATTCTTCAAGACTTGTAAATTATGTAAGCAACCGCCTAAGGTTTCATAAGTCTGATTACCCGAACCTTCCCGATGACGCAAGCGCAATAGGCGATGTTTTGATGTTTAATGAATACTACTCAACATGGTATAATGAGACCATTAGCAGTATTCCCTATCATCTGAAAAAAATATGTCAGGATTATCCGGATAAACCTTTGGTAATTTCTGAATGGGGACTTTGCGAACCGGTATTTAAAGGCGGAGATGCAAGACGCTGCCGGGAAATGGTTCAGCAAATTAAAATGTTTTCGAACGTGCCTAATATTACCGGGGCCATATATTTTTGTCTGAATGACTACCGTACTCATATGGGTGAAGATCATACATATAATTATCCGCAAAGGGTACACGGTGTATGTGATATTTATTTAACTCCAAAACCTTCGTATGATACTTTAAAGAATGTCAGTTCACCTATAATAATTAAGAACATAGAAAAAAATAATAATGATATTACTATTACAATAATGGGTAATACCGGTATACCGAGTTATACGGTTCGCAACTACACAATATTGATTGGTAAAGATAAAATCAGTATAGACAAACTTTTACCAGGCGAAGAGAAAATATTTAAAATAAAAACAACAGCAAAAGAATTTAGAATTATCCGTTCAACAGGGTTTGAGGTATTACACAAAAAATTATAATCGTGAGTCTTACTAAAAAAGTTGACTTATAATTAATGAACTATTCCTTTTCAAAGTTCATTTCATGTAATTTGTGCAATGAAAGGCTGTGAATTTATTTGCTAAAACTTTCGCTATTTTAAACTTTGTTTGCCGGAATACTCCGGGAAGATTAAATGATAATAATATTTATCAGTTTTCAATATCTGATTTAATAAATACATAGATTCTCAGTAAGTAGTAAGATGTAAATATAGATAAACCGGGTTAAAACATAACCATGAATCATATTGAGGAAAGCCTTACAAAAATAATTATAAATATACTGCAACCCAGAAAAGAGTCTGCAGTTCCGGACTAAATCCAATCTTTTTTTCAAGCCGGCATGTTATGCCAAGGTTTTTCATTTTATATTATTTTTAATTAAACGAAGTTATGCAAGAATGAATTATACTTTTATAAACCTTATTTGTCATTTTTTCAGAACGACTTCATAAAGATCCTGCCTTCTATCAAACCAATTTAATGTGCTGCCTTGAGATCTGTGTCTCTTTAGAAGTTCAAGGTCAACATCATGTATAACAACTGTCTCAACATTTGGAGTACACTCGGCAGCAATTGCATCTCTTGAGAACATAAAATCAGACGGAGTAAAGATGCCTGACTGTGCATATTGAATATCCATATTTTCAACAAAAGGAAGATTGCCGACATTTCCCGCCATTGCCGCATATACTCCGTTTTCTATACAACGGGCCTGTACGCACTGCCTTACTCTTAAGTATCCGTATCGCTCATCGGTACAAAAAGGAACGAATATTATTTCGGCGCCTTTTGAAACAGCTATCCTGCTTAACTCCGGGAATTCTATATCGTAACATATTTGAATATTTATTTTTCCTCTATCTGTTTCGAAGACTTCAATCTTGTCGCCCGATTGAACTCCCCACCATCTTTTTTCATTAGGAGTTACATGTATTTTATACTGTTTTTCCATCGTTCCATCTCTTCTAAAAAGATATGCTATATTATAAAGACCGTCGCCTTCCAGAGTAAAGTGAGAACCGCCGATTATATTTAAATTATATTTTATGGAAAGATTGTTAAACAATTCAAGATAGCGCGGAGTGAATTCCGCCAACTTACGTACCGCAATTCCCGGCCTTTCGTTGGGAAGGAATGATAAAAGCTGAAGAGTAAATATTTCGGGGAACAAAATGAAATCGCTTTTATAACCGGAAGCAACATCTGTAAAATATTCACATTGCTGTGCAAAATCTTCAAAATTGTCTATCTCTCTCATCTGGTATTGAACTGCACATATTCTAACTTTTTTCGAGCTGACGATTTTTTTCCCTTTCTTGGGTGCATAATCTATATTTGACCATTCAAGCAAAGTAGCAAAACCATCCGATTCTTCGTCACTGATTAGATAAGAAGGAATTATTCTTTTTAATACAAAACCATTAGCTAGCTGTGTGGTAAGAACCAGATCGTGCATATCTTTGCTAATAACTTTTTCTACATACTCTCGCGCAGTAAATTTGTTTTTATATTTATTATAACCGGGTATTCTGCCGCCGACGACTATATTTTTCAAATTGTACTTTCTGGCAATATCTTTTCTCGCTTCGTACAGTCTTCGTGCAAGTTTCATCCCTCTAAATTCCGGATGTGTCATAATTTCAATTCCGTATAAGGTTTCTCCGTCAGTATCATGATTTGTAATATATCCATGATCACTAAGAGTTTTCCAATTATCACCTTCATCATAAAGATCAAAATCAACTATAAGACTGCTGGATGAAGCTACGATTTTTCCATCGAGCTCGATGCAAATTTGACCTTCCGGAAAATATTTTAGCTGGCTTTCAATCTGTTCATACTTCCATGTCTGCATTCCAGGGAAACAAAGTTTTTGAAGCTCAATAAGTTTATCAAAATCATCAAGACGTAACTGACGCAATACAATTTTTTTCTCGATCGTTTTCAAATTTATCTTCTTCATAGTTTATTCCTTCGCGAGTTTATCAATAGTAATGTTTTAATTTATCAATATTTAATGGAAAAAGAGTAAAATAGCAAGCTGCCCTCCTTGCCTATATTAGTATCTTGAGCAGAGTAGTTGTCGGTCGGCCAGTCGCCTGCAGGGAATCTGCCGCGCTTGCCGGCAGGCTGATAAATGAGACATGCCTAAGGCAGTATATAAAAAGAGATCAGCTTACTATAACATGCTGACAGAAGTTCCTCAAAGAAGTCCGCAACGGTTGGGCAGCTCCTTTCGAATCTTGGAGTAACAAAGACGCACTCCAGGCCACATGTTTAAAATGATAATCCTTACTCAGAATCTTTATTCAAAAAATTGAAATCCGGGCCTGACTTTCGGGAATGTTTTGGTTGCATTGAGGATTCAAGAAACTTTAGCAGAGACTTCTTTAACCGGTACAGCGAAGAACATAAACATTTTGTAATCGCATGGCTAACGCCAGGGGATGTTCATTACGGCAAAGCGAATGAAGTTGTATTCAAAAGACAGATTCTGATGGATGCAGTTTATAAGAAAAATCCGGAAAGATTTGTAAAAGGTGTAAAAACAATTAAAAAACCTGATACTGAGGTTTGGATAAATAAACCCCAAACGAACGATGCTGCTTAATTAAATTAAATATTTGTCTCATTTATATTGACAAGTTCCGCTATGACTTAACAGCAAAGACTAAGAAAATTTTTGTGTATGGCTATTGTCCTATAATATCGAAAATCCGACTTATTCGATTTTGATGAGAATGAGCCGAGTGAAGAATTTTCTTTTGTTGAAAAAGATTTAGTTGAAGACTTTTCAAACTATAAAAATGCTAAGCGTTTATTAAGGGGAAACAATAGACAACCATAATAATTCTTGAAATAAAAAAATTTTGAGAAAAAATGGCAGTGTCTCGGTTTGACGGCGAAATGAATTTATTACATTTTAATCGTTGATAACTATAAATTTTATTTCATTATTATCAGAAGACAAGACCTTTATTCTATAATATTTGCATGTAATTAAATCACCTAAGGACAGATCATATTCTAAATGCAGAGGATATCCATCTTCTAAATACCACTCTCCTTTATAAATATAATATTGGTCGTAATCAATTTTAATTGTATTGCCGGATTTGCCGGTATAAATAATTTCGTCCTTCGTACCTTGATCTGACCCATCCGGATTTAAATTTTGTGAGTTGACCGAAACATATAATAACATTGTGCTCCCTACGGTTGCGGTTTTTTCCCCTCCTAATTCATAATCTTGCTGAGTAACTATTTTACCCGTTCCACAACCTCCTAAGAATATTAAAATTATGCCGGCTAAACTTAGGATGAGACTTTTCATAAAAACCTCCCTTATTTTGGGTATGAATTTGTCCATTTAATCCCCTCATTTTTATTCATGTGATAAAATTCCTATAAAAATCGTTTAAATTCAATAAACTAATTAATAAAACTATGACACTACAAAAGATAGAGAAATATTCGTAAGGGAAGTAAAAGATACAGATTTTGAAAATACTTGGCCGGATGTCCTAAAACTGCTTTAAAATTAAAAGAAGCCCATCTTCTTCAAAAAACGGGCTTTTTCATTTAAACGTGGTACCCACGACGTGATTCGAACACGTGACCTACGGTTTAGGAAACCGTTGCTCTATCCAGCTGAGCTACGTGGGCGGGAATGTATACAAGTTCATGTTCAAGATCAAGTAGTTTGAGTTCATGTTGAACTTGATCTTGAACTTAATTTGAGCTGTAAAAATAATCAACTTAATTATTATTAAAAAGGGCTTTTGATATAAAAATTAAATTACGCCCCCATAATAAACATGTTAAATATTCGAGTAAATTTTATAAATTCTTACGGAGCCTGCGGGAACCTGAACTACTAATGCGGATCCCTCGCCTGTAGGGGATGCCAATACTCCTTTTTCGTAATTTATCAGTTTGCTGTAAAAGAGTTTTTTCCCTTCTATAGGCAGTTCGAAAGAATCAGTATGAGTTCCGGTATTAAATGCGCAAATCATTTTAACATTTTTATATTCACGCATAAATGCAGAGGATTCTTTCTAGTCGTTTAAAGTATCACCGCTCGCGAAACTTCCTGGAAAAATCTGATACCAAACGGTTCCTTACGCCCGGGAGGGCAGGTTTCCCTGCGCAAATGCCGGATAAAAATATATTGACTATAGAAGAAAGGATATAACAAGAACAGGTTTAAAACATTTCATAAAGAAAGTTCTTTCTTCATGATTGCCAGTGATTCTAAAATTGTAGTCGGTTTATACCCCAGCTCGGTTTCGGCTTTTAAGGTAAGCAGGCCAGACTGCAAAGGCCGCGGAGCAGGCTGGTTAAGTTCGGAAGTTACGATGGGAAAAATTAACGATTTATCCAGATTAAAATAGTCGGCGATAATTTCAGTAAATTTAAAACGCGACAAGAATTCGCGTCCGCCGATATTATACACGCCAAGTTTATTGAATTCGATTACCTTATTGATGGCTTGAACCAAATCATCAATAAAAGTGGGATTATTAATTTGATCGGTTACTATTCTTATTTGCTTGCCGGAGCGGATGGAATCGACAACCCATCTTACGAAATCCGGGCGGCTGTCTGCTGCGCCGTATAATACGTTAGTTCTTATTATCGTGTGCATTGATCCGCTGATTTTAAGCGCATTTTCGCTAGCCAGTTTTGTTCTTCCGTAATAGCCCAACGGATTTGGCTTTGAGTTTTCGGCGTACGGACCTTTTTTACCGTCGAAAATATAATCCGAAGATATATGGATAAGACGCGAATCGAGCACTCTGCATGTTTCTGCAAGATATTCAACTGCTTTAACATTTAATTTCCAGGCCGATTCTCTTTCCGTTTCGCTTCTGTCTACGTTAGTATAAGCTGCGGCATTAATAATATAATCCGGATAGAAATCGAAGATAAGATTTTTCACCATGTCTCTTTTTGTAAGATCGCAGTATACATATTCGGCATTATTATAAACCGGCGTGTCCTCAACCGAACTGCCCAATAACTCTATATCATCTTTATTAGAATAAAACTTAACAGTTCGCTGCCCAAGCATACCGTTAGCGCCGAAAACAAGAATTCTTTTTTTAATAATATCGTGAGAATACATCCTGCCTCAATAAATCATAATTTTCAAAATCGTTATAAGTCGCAGAAAAGCCTGCGGCTATATTTGCTATTTCAAGAGAAATTAATACATCTGCGGTTTTAATATAATTATAAAAAAATATTGCACCAAAAACATCACCGCAGCCTATAATATTGGTTGCACTAACTTTTTTAGCGGGTTTGAATACGGAAAATATTTCTCCGTCATTTATACTGTATAACCTGGCGCCTTTTTCCCCTTTTGTCACAATAAGATATTTAACTCCTTTGAGCAGAATATCCTCGGCCATCTCAAATTCGTTCAACTTCCGGCTGATTGTTTTAATCTCGGTTTCGTTAACCTGTATAATATCCAGCGAAGCCGCCCATTTATCAAATTCCGGAACCGGTCTGAAATTCCGTTTCAGATTGTCATCAAGTCCTCTGGATAGAGTATGAACATCAAGAAATATTTTCCCTTTATAATTATCTCTTAATTCTTTCAGCTGATCGGCATCGATATCGAATCCTGTAATCATGTTTATTAAAATACCGTCGAATTGTTTCAGGTTTCCGGTTTTCACTTCAAGTTTTTGAGAAATGCTCTCATAGGTCTCCCCTCTTTCCTTAAAATCATGAAAGGTCAGGTAAACCTTCGGAATTTTTGGGGTATGCGAAATAAAATCATGCGGTACGGTATCGTATAACCCGGCAAAAAGTTTATAGTTATCTTCGGCGACCGACGTGTTGAGAAAAATCGTATCTTCTTCGGATTTAAATTTCTGCAATGCAAGCATCGTATAAAAAATACCGCCGGGCTTTACTACATTTATGCCTTTTTCGGAAAAATGATCTTCCACCGAATGACCGATAACCAATAATTTCATACTAGTATTCTGTTTTATTTTACAGGTTCAATAATAATAAATTTATTTTGCTTATAACAGAAACATGTATTTTTTGTTAATTATTTTAAAAAATTTTCGGCGGTTGCGGAGAAACGTTTGAGTGATTATAAACAAATTTATAAAGTTGAGTACCGTCCGACTAATTATTAAGCACAATTTAGATTATATTTGGTGACGAATTAAAAAACGTTTATGAACTAAAGAGTAATTTAAAATACAAAATATGAAAATCGGTATTACTTGTTATCCTACATACGGCGGCAGCGGAGTTGTAGCCACCGAGTTGGGAAAAGCACTGGCACAAAGGGGTCATGAAATTCATTTTATTAGTTACGCGCTTCCGTTCAGACTGACAACTTTCATCGAGAACGTAGTTTTTCATGAAGTCGAGATGAGCAATTATCCTTTGTTTGAGTTCCCCCTATACAGCCTTGCTCTGGCAAGTAAAATGGTTGAAGTCGCCCAATTCGAAAAGCTTGATCTTCTCCATGTTCACTATGCAATTCCGCACGCTACAAGCGCTTATCTTGCGAAGCAAATGCTTAAAGATAAAAGAGATATTAAAATAATAACTACGCTTCACGGAACTGATATTACATTGGTCGGACTTGAGCCGTCGTTTCTGCCGCTGGTAAAATTCAGCATCGAAGAAAGCGACGGAGTAACCGCCGTTTCTAGGTTCTTAAAGGAAAAAACAATTACTAATTACGATATCAAAAAAGAGATTGAAGTTATACCGAATTTTATTGATACGGATTTATATAAACCCAGCCCCGACGGTTCATTCAGAGAACATCTTGCACCCAAGGGAGAAAAAATACTTGTACACACCTCAAATTTCAGACAGGTAAAAAGAGTAACGGATACAATTCGAATTTTCGAACAGGTAGTTAAGGAAATACCTTCCAAACTTATTTTAGTAGGCGACGGACCGGACAGGTCGGAGTGCGAAAGACTGTGCAGGCAATTGAATCTTTGCGACAGTATTAAATTTTTAGGTAAACAGGACGGACTGGTTGAAATACTAAATGCGGCGGATGTATTTTTAATTCCTTCCCAATCGGAAAGCTTCGGTCTGGCTGCACTGGAAGCAATGTCCTGCGGAATACCGGTTGTAAGTTCAAGCGTCGGAGGTCTGCCGGAATTAATCCGTCACAACGAAACCGGATTTATTGCCGAGATCGGGGACATAAGCAGGATGGCAAAATATGTTATTGATCTTCTCACTAACGAAAGAAAATACGATATGTTTTCTCTTAATTCCAGGAAACGAGCCGTGGAAGTTTTCGACAAATCCAAAGTTATTCCGATGTATGAAGATCTTTACACAAAAACTCTAGGCATGTGATATGATTCTTTATTGTGCAGGGGCCATCAGAGGGAATACCAAATTTCAAAAAAACTATAAAGAAATAATCGATATTGTCGGTTCGATGGGGCATACAGCTTTATCGGAACTGAATAAAAATTTTAATTCAAGCATTCCGCTTTCCGATAAAGAAATATATAAAAGGGATATGAAGTGGCTGAGCAAAAGTAAAGCCGTAATAGCCGAGATCTCCGGTCCCTCAACCGGCGTTGGATTTGAAATTTCATATGCTTTATTCAAGATAGGCATACCGGTACTTGCACTTGTAAATAAAAGGACCGAAAATGTATCCGCCCTGCTCAACGGCTGCGGCTCAGCTCTTTACCAGGTTAAAATTTATTCCGATTCCGAAGATTTAAAAAAGTTAATTGAAGATTTTATTAAAAAATTAAATAAATAAAATTGACCGAAAAAGACTTTATAGCCGGGTGGGTCTCTAAATTTTCTTCAAAAGGAATAAAAGAATTTCCTCGCGATTTTTGTGAAATAAAAAGTCATAAAGAAATTTCTTTGCCGGGCAAAACATTAGTCTTGGGCCAGGAGTTTTTCGGTAATTTTGAAATTTTATCCGTGGACGGCAGCCTTATTTTCCAGGCGGAAAATCACGATCTGGCAAAATTTATTATTTATGCGAACAGGCTTCATCCTAAATCGATCTTAATACCCGCCGGACAAATAGAAGCAAAGGAAGCAAATTCAAAATACGAAAAATACATCGACTCCATAATAAGAGAAATGGAAACCGATTATAAGAAAGCGCTTCCGCTGGGGAAAAATTTTAACGGCGCGGTTAATGAAATTTTAAGAGTATTAAATTTAGTAAGATATTAAACGGTAAACTTGATAGAAGTAAGCGATAAAATTATCTCGTATCTCGTTTCTTTATTCGGCGAGCAATCCGCTAAAGAGTATGTTGAATTTATAAAACGGGAGCCTTCCGTTTACCTTAGAGTAAATACTCTAAAAACTACCGTACAGCGTCTGACTGAAAAACTTAATGTCGATTATAATATTTCTGCTGAACCGGTTCCGGGCATCACTAATTTTCTGAAAGTGATTAATGGAAAAGAAATTATCGGTAAAACCCTTCAGCACATTACCGGCGAATATTATATTCAAGGTTTATCCAGCGCAATTCCGCCATTAATTCTATCTCCGACATCTGAAGATAAAGTGCTCGATCTTTGCGCTGCGCCCGGTTCCAAAACTACGGAGCTCGGGGAGTTAATGTCTAACCGCGGAATTCTTGTATCAAATGAAATTGCGCTTGACAGGGTAAAAATGCTCGTTTACAATATCGACCGGATGAATTTGATGAACACCGGTGTAATACATTATAAGGGCGAATTGTTAAGCAAGATTTATGCGGAGTATTTCGATAAAATACTGGTGGATGCACCGTGCAGCGGTCTGGGAATAATTCAGAAGAAAGGCGAGGTAAGCAATTGGTGGTCGCTGGAAAGAGCCGAACGACTTGGTGATCTGCAGCTTAGATTATTAATTGCGGCCATTAAAATGGCTAAGCCAGACGGAGAGATTGTTTATTCTACATGTACGTTAACGCCCGAGGAAAACGAGTTTATAATCGATAAGGTGCTTGAGAAATATCCCGTCGAACTTTTAGATATTGAGCTTCCAGTTAAATCTATCCCCGCATTTACTGCTTATGACGGCAGACAATTGAATCCGAGTATTTCAAAAGCAAGGAGAATTATTCCTTGGCAGGCGGACACCGACGGATTTTTTATCGCAAAACTGAAAAAAACTTCAGAATTACCATCACCGGAAATAATAAATTTCAAACCGGATAATTTGAAATTGTTATCTCATGAAAAGAAAGCAATTAATCCATTGTTGATGAATTTAGCCGGCTACTTCGGCATCAACAAAGAAATATTGTCGGGATATTCTTATTTGATAAAAAATTCGGACATATTTTTTATTAACAATCAATGGCACGACGATAACCTTTCGATTTTTGAAAGAATCGGCACGCGCTTTGGTATAATAGACCGGAATAAACAAATAACGCTTCATACCCAGGCAGCACAGGTATTATCTAATCACATAACCAGGCATATCATTGAAATTTTTCATATCGAAGATATAAAAACGTACTTTGAAGGCAGTGTAATAAAATCGGTAAAAAGCGAACACGGACAGTGTGTGGTAAAATATAAAGATTCGATTATCGGAACAGGCGTAGTTACATCAAACGGTTTAAAAAGCAGATTTCCGCGGGCGAAACGAACTCAGGAGATTGTGTATTGATTTAAGATTGACTATTGTCGATTATCGAGTGTACAATGCTCTGAGCTCTTTACCCTATGCCCTGAGTCCTTTGCTCTATGCTCTGGGTTTCAATTAAATAATTATCCTAAAATATTAGAAAAGATTAAACTTTGAACATTCAGATATTCGGCACAAAGAAGTGCAGCGATACAAGAAAAGCGGAAAGGTTTTTTAAGGAAAGAAGGATACCATTTCACTTCAGGGATTTAAACGAAAAAGGCGTTTCAAAAGGAGAGCTTGAAAATATTAAGCGAAGCGTATCTCTTGAAGAGCTTTTCGATAAAAAAGGATCCGAATATAAAAAAAGGAATCTGCAGTTTATGGTTTTTGACGAAGAAGAAGAATTACTTAATGATCCCCTTTTATTTAAAACTCCGGTAGTGCGGAACGGAAATACAGCAACCGTTGGATACAATCCCGAAGTCTGGAAAGAATGGCTGAAATAGATTGGCAATCGTCATTCCGAAATCATCAATTCATCTAATATTTTACAATCCTAATTTTTTTTCTTGACAAACCGTAGTAAAGTACATATATTCACTTTGTAATTCAAAGTACTTTTATTAGGAGTAAAAAAAATGGACGAAATGACAGCCCAGCAGGAAATTGACTTCATTAAAAAAATAATGCAGGACAGCCGGAAAGTAGTTTATTCCGACGGGATAGAATTTATATACTGGGGAGTTATTGTGGTGATCTGTTTACTTTTCACCTATTTTGCGGTTTATTTACGGGCAGAAAAATATATTTCTTATTTTTGGCCGGCTCTAATGTTTTTAGGAATTCTCGGGAATACTTTTTATTTAAGCAAACGTTATAAAAAAATAAAAATAAAATCCCTTGCCGGAAATATGCTGGGTCTAATATGGTCCTCGATAGGCGGCGCAATGTTTTTAGTGGGTTTTATAGGTTCATATTCTGGTGCAATTAACGGCGTGTTTATTTCACCGTTAATGTGTTCGTTCCTCGGCCCCGCTTATTTGTTAAGCGGTTTTATTTACGGCAAGAAATGGGTAAGTTATCTAACTATTTTTTGGTGGACCGGAGCAATCATTATGTTTATATGGCCCGGCTTATATACTCTTTTACTTATGTCGGGAATGATGATTATGCTTCAGATAATTCCGGGCATCATTCTTTACAGAGATTCCAAACTTGAATTTGCAGAAGTTTCATAATGAATGAATTCGATTATCAGCAGCTTGACGAAATAATACATTCACGGATAAGACTTGCCGTTATGGCTGTTTTGATTTCCGTTGATGAGGCGGAATTTATTTTCTTGAGAGAAAAAGTAAATGCAACGGACGGAAACCTAAGCACCCATCTGAAGAAACTGGAGGATGGCGGTTATGTTGCGGTAAATAAAAGCTTCGAGAACAGAAAACCGATCACCCGTTATCTACTTACATCTAAAGGAAGAAAAGCTTTTGAGATTTATGTGGAGAGACTCGAGAAAATGATTAAAAAATAAAATTTTTTGTGCAATAACTTTGTTTTTCAAAGTACTTTAATTCATAACAATAAAAAGGAAGAAAAAAATGAAAACTATATTGTCATTATTAGTGCTGGTGCTGCTTATCCAGGTCAGTTCACCTGCGCAGAATCCGGAATACAGGGAATTAGTTTTAAAGGGTAAACAATTAATCAATAAAGGAAATAATTCATTCTCCGTGGAAATGATGATGAAAGGCAGAAGCTCATTCGAAAGAGCACTTGCGGCTAAACCGTCGGATGAACTGGCCATGTACTATCTGGCATATTCCGACTACAGAATAGCTACTGCATCTATGAAAAAAGATAACGACCTTGCTGCCCGCTACCTGGATGAGGGTATTGATTATGCTGAAAAAATTATCGACAAAGATAATAAATCCTCCGAAGCAATGGCGCTGCTTGCTACAATGTACGGCATAAAAATGTCCTTCGATCAAAGCAGTTCCGCTACTCTCGGTCCCAAAAGTAATAAACTGATAAATGAAGCGCTTGATCTATCGCCGAATAATCCCAGGATTGTTATGCAGGCCGGAATAAATAAAATGTACACTCCCGAGTTTTTCGGAGGCAGTAAGGAAGAAGCGTTAAAATTATTCAAAAAAGCAGTTTCGATTTTCGATACGTTGAAACAAACTGATCCATTATTACCCGACTGGGGTAAGGTGGAATCTATGGCATGGCTGGGAATAGATTATGAAAACATCGGCAACACAAAACAAGCCGTGGCTACATATAAAAATGCATTGGCGGCAGACCCTGATTATGCGTGGGTAAAATACAGTCTGCTGCCGGAAGCGGAAAAAAAATTAGACAACAAGGACAAATAATTTATCCAACGGTAAAATTATGAAAATATTATTATTCATAATTACAGCATTAACTCTTTGCATTCAACAAGAGCTCAGCGGTCAATCCATACAAAATTCAATGCACAAAACCGTGAAGAATTTAAGCGGTATCGTTTACGACACGGAAGACCGACCTTTATCATTCGTAAATGTTTATATATTAAATTCATACGACGGTGCTATGACGGATGAATCGGGGAAATTTCACTTCAAAACTTTTTTATCCGGAAAAGTGGAGATAATAGCGAGTCTCATCGGTTATAAAAAATACAGCAAGGAAATTGACTTGGACAACTTATCCGGTAAGCAGCTGATAATACGCTTAGGTACTGAAACAATTAGCACAAAAGAAGTTGTTGTCACCGCTAGTTCGTTCGGAAATGAAAAAGGTAAAGGAATTGTTCTGTCGCCCATGGAAGTTTATATGACGCCCGGAGGAGCAGCCGATATATTTCAGACGCTTAAAACTCTTCCGGGTCTTACGCAGGTATCAGAGAGTGCCGAACTTTATATACGGGGCGGATCTCCCGGGGAAACACTTATAATGGTAGACCAGGCCCCGGTTGAACATCCTTATACATATGAGTCCGCCTACGGAGGAATTTTTTCCAGTATAAATACCTCGGCAATTAAGAACATGTATTTTTCTAGCGGCGGCTTTTCGGCAAAATACGGAAATACTATGTCGGGAGTTCTCGATTTGGAAACGAAAAATGAGCCTGAGATTAATCAATTATCAGCAGGCCTTTCAATGGCGAATATCGATATTACCGGAAGCAGGCAATTAATCGGCACTCAATTGGGTATCCGTTTTAATTACCGGCAGAGTTTTACGAAACCTATTTTTCTTCTTAACGGAAGTTCGAGAGAGTTTACCGTTGTTCCCCAGTCAAACGATTATTACGGTTCAGTAATATACAAAACTTCAAAATCAGGACAGTTAAAATTCTTCGTATCCGGAGAAAACGACAAACAAGGAGTAAATGTTCTGCTCCCGGGTTATACCGACCAGTTTGATGGAAAATCCGGAAATAATTTCTATAATCTTCAATTTAAAGATCTTCTCACTTCCGATGTTGCATTAAAATCATCGCTGTCTTACACACGTTTTAAAGATATATGGAAGCTCGGAATTTTGGATCTTACACAGACCGACAGATCATTTGAGAGCCGCACTGACATAGATTATATCCTTGCGCCTGAAAATACCTTATCCTTTGGTTTTGAAATAGGAAAAAGGATAACCGATTATTCGGGAATAATTCCTGAAAATGATTATAACCTGCAGAACGGCGCGCCGCAGACTTTAATTAATGCATCGCCTGAAGTTTACCGTTACGGCGGTTACCTCGAATACGAAGCAAACAACTTCTTGAAAATTAAAAAATTGTCATTCAGATTAGGCGGACGAATAGATTATATTGAACCCTTAAATCTGAGATGGTTCGATCCGAGATTAAGCATCGGTTATAAACTTACGGATAAATCAATTTTTAGTTTCAGTTCCGGTATATTTCATGAAGCTCCGGACTCAAGATATTATGCGCCGCAAGACGGAAATCCTTCGTTAAAATCTATGCACGCGGTTCATTATATTTTTTCGTACGACTATAAAATTAATGAAGACAACAATTTCAGAATCGAAGCATATTATAAAAACTATTATGATCTTCCGCTTAACGACACAAGAATAAATTATTCAAATAACGGCCGCGGATACGCAAAGGGAATTGATATTATGTACAAGGCAAGTTTAACGAACGGATTTTCGGGATGGATATCTTACGGCTTAATAGATACTAAAAGGAAATGGCTCGACTTTCAGTCTTTACTGCCCAGCGACTATGATATCACCAATAATCTGGCCGTGGTATTAAAATATAATATATCTCAAAGTCTGCAGGCCGGATTAAATTATAAATATGCTACCGGTAAACCTTTTTCGCCTGTAACCGGTTCCGTATTTCAAAAAGACCAGCAGGTTTACGAACCTGTTTACGGCGGAAAAAATTCATCCAGACTTCCCGACTATCAAAGACTGGATCTTCGTCTTACCTACCTGACAAATCTGTTTGATAATTATTTTACGGTGCTTTACATTGAAGCGCTGAATATCTTAGACATAAGAAATATTTTCAATTACAGCTACAATTATAACTACACTCAAAAATCGCCGGTTAAAAGCTATTTCGGAAGACGGACAATTGTAGTCGGCACACAAATAAATATTTAAATAAAAAATTCGATGTCTTTTAATTCTGACTAATAACCATCTTTTCTTTTTTATATTTTTCACATGTTCAGTTAAATACTTTGGTAATATATTCCTATGTTCCCAATATATTTAATACAATAATTTTTATTCTTAATTTTAGTTTAAATTACCGTAGTGAGCATACCTGCCTGCCGGTAGGCTGGATCTAACTATAATACTTAAAATTAGGACTCTATAAAAATCTTAGTAATCATCGTTTATTATAATTATTATTTTAAGGCATTTTAATGACTGAAACCGATATTATGCAACTGGGAAAATTGCTAGATGAATATAATACTCCGGCTCAACATGAACCGGAAAGAAATTTACCGCTTAGCATTCTTAATTTTGTCGAAGAATTATTAAATGATAAAATAGCCGTTCATATTCCTCAAAACACATGGCATAAATATCTTGATATTACCCGCCGCTCAAAGTTCTTGAAAGCGCTGCAGAACAGAGAGAACAGATACAGGTGGGCGGAAACTGTTTTTAAAGTAATCAGGCTTTCTCATTATTCTCTGCTGAAGCTATTGGAACAAAGGGTGGAAGCTCACCCTGAAAAACCGCTTTTCATTACATACGAAGGCGAGGCCAAAAACGAATATACTTACCGCTGGGTGGAAAGCAGACTTAAAAAGATTGCCACTGCATTTTTATATGTGACCGACTATAAACCCAAAGTAGCTATTTACTCGGATAACTCCGTGGACAGCGCTTGCTGTGATCTTGCATGCCTGACTCATGATATACGAGTATCTCCTTTAAACGTTCATTTCGGGGCCGAAGTTCTGGAATACATTTTCAATCGTACGGAAACCAATATTGTTGTTACCGATACCGAAAAACGGCTTGATCTGCTTAAAGAAGTCAGAGAAAAATCCAAAATGAATTTCGAAATATTTTATACCGGCGGTGCCGCCGTGCCTAATGACGAGGGTATAATATACCTGGAACAGATCTTATCCCTTATAAGCCATAAAGATACCCCCGGAGTTTTGAGTAAAAGGGAGCATTTTAAACTGGATGATATCTCTACAATTATGTTTACATCAGGCAGCACCGGAATGCCGAAAGGCTTGATGTTTTCCAATTATAATTTACTGACAAAAAGATTTGCAAGAGCGGCTGCTCTTCCTGATGTAGGAGATAATGAGGTCCTTCTGTCCTTCCTGCCGCTCTTTCATACGTTCGGCAGATATCTTGAAATGATGGGTATGCTGTTCTGGGGCGGGACATATACATTTGCTGGAAAAAACGATATTGATTCCCTGCTGCAGCAGATGAAAATTGTTCAGCCTACCGGACTGGTCAGCATTCCTCTTAGATGGAAACAAATTTACGATAAGTATCAGGAAGAATTAAGCCGGGGCGGTTCGAAGAAATCAAAGGCTTCCGTATTCAGGGATTTGGTAGGAAAAAATCTGAGATGGGGTTTGAGTGCTGCCGGCTTCCTCGAGCCAAAGGTATTTAAATTCATGAATGCAAACGGCGTCGCACTGTGCAGCGGTTTCGGCATGACTGAAGCAACCGGCGGCATAAGTATGACGCCTCCGGGCGAATATGTGAAAGATTCGGTCGGTATCCCTTTACCGGGAATAAACTGCAGGTTTACCGAGGTGGGCGAACTGCAAATCTCGGGACACTATGTAGCTAGATATCTGGACCCAAATTCAGACAGTAAAAAAGAACATTGGCTTTCTACAGGCGATTTGTTTAAAGTAGACAGCAACGGTTTCTTCTACATTATAGATAGAGTAAAGGATATCTATAAAAATATAAAAGGACAAACTATCGCTCCCGCCTATATCGAAAAAAAATTCGATGATATCCCCGGACTTAAGAGGGCATTCCTGGCCGGAGATATGAAGCCTTTTAATACTCTGCTTATAGTTCCGGACTTTGACGAACCGTTTATTCAAAAAGCTATTGCTCAAAACAGGCTGAGAGATTTTTTCAGTTCTATGGTTGCCACTGTTAATTCAAGTTTAAACCCATACGAAAGGATTCTGAAGTTCACCCTCTTAAAAAATAATTTTGAGGAAAGTCGCGGAGAGTTAACCGCCAAAGGAACATTCAAACGAAAAGTAATAGAAGAAAATTTTCATAAAGAGATCGAAGAACTTTACGGTAATTCCAAGCTTTATTTCGAGTGCAGCGGAATAGAAGTTATAATTCCATTCTGGATATTAAAGGATCTCGGAATTACCGAAGAAGATATTGAATGCACCGGCAGTTCCCTGCGCAATAAACAAAACAATACTATACTCAATATTGAAAACGGAACTAAAGCTGACAGAATTCTTGTTGGAGATTATGAATATACTGTAAGTTCAAGAACTTTGGACCTCGGTATATTTATCAGACAGCCCGTTCTTTGGATCGGGAATCCTTCCATGATAAATTTTGCGGTCTGTAAAGAAGATTGGGACATGGATTTTAAGGGCATCTCATCCCAAATTTATGTAGATCTCGACCACCGTAAATTTCAAAGCGAATTTAAACCCTTGCTAAACACCGGAAATATTGATTCTAAATTGAAGGAAATTAATCAGGCAATAATAAAAGTTATTTTCGGCAAAGAAGAAGTTTCGTTAAAAGCTTTAAAATTACTCGAAGGCTATCTGCGCTCATCCGATTACAAAATAGAAAACCTGCTGAGCAGAAGAATTGAAACCCTGGCGAATCATCCAAAATTTTCCGTCAGGAGCACGGCTTATAAAATACTTTTATTAAATCAGCCGCATGTTGATTACAACAGGTATCTCCCCACTTTCATAAACAGCAGCAAACAATTTTTAAACAAAGAGGTAATTGAAGAAATCAGCTACAGCCAGGTGGAAGGCTACAGGCTGCACGCATTGAGCCAAAGACTTGAGTCTTACAGAAAGGGATTAAACTGGCCGGTCTCCGAAAGAGCATTAACTCAATTTAAAAGAATTCTCGACATGATAGTCAGAATGGCTTACAGTAATCCCGAATCTTACACACTTGTTCGCGCCGAGCTTATTAGCTGGATTTTACATAAGAGCGATGCAAGAATTTCCAGATATGCAAAAACATTATTCAAAGAACTGGCGGCATGGACGGAGGGGAAATTAAAACTAAGCGCATTTGAAAGAGAAGAGGCTAATTGGAAAAGTAAACTTGTTTACCACGATTCTATTTCCGTAAGAGAGATAAACCGGATCGAAAGCATTATTACAAAAACTACTTTTATGAAAGAAGCTTTCCTTCTAATATTCGATCAGGCTGCTTTTGATCTGCAGAATGTGCAAAACCAGGGGATTTATATTTCCAAAATAAATTCGTCGCCCACAAATCTTCTATACCGAATGAGCGTTAATACTTTTAACTATAAGCACTTTGATATTCTTCTTTTAATAAAACCCAACATCACCCGTAAAAAAGTACTGGAAACCATTTACCTCACCTTAAAGATTGCACACAGATCCACAGGTGCTTCCATCCTTCCTAAATTAGGTAACTTCAGATCTAAGCTCGGAATTATTTCCTTTGATTTTATTAATGACTTAACGGTATGGGAAAGAATCCGCCAGCTTACTTCAACCATAACCTCTTCGAAGAAACAGGAAGTACAAAGGTACTGGGAGCTTCTTTTTAAACGCGGCATGGCAGCTTTTTTTACGATACTGAAACACAGCGATTATTCAATAGTGCCGGGTAATATTGCGCCATCAAACGTAGTCGTTCCCGAACCGCCGTTTAAAAGGGGAACAAAAATACTTTCAATTACCGGCTGGAAAAATTACGAAAATAAATTCGATCTGATTAAGCCGTTAATTAATAATTTCTATCTCCAGACGTTTTCCAATTACCCGTGGAGCAGAGATCATTTAAGAATCGAATGGCTGTTCGATGCGTGCCTGGAAGGCCTGGGCACGGTTGAAGGCATCCGGTTTCTAAATGAACTCGCTGAGGCACTGAAAGAAAATACTATTTATGTTTTCGGTCAAAATGTTCTTGCCCTCTTGATAAACTATCTTGAAAGCATGAAGGCAGAACCTTTTATAAATTCATATATTTTGGGTGCGATTAATAATTACCACGACTGGCTGGTTGAGAATAGAAAATCTACCAAAAAAGCAAAATCCGATTTTGTTCAAAATCTTTATAACATGTACAGAATGGAAAGATATCCCGATATTCTCCGGTATGTATTTTACAGCAAAACATATTTTTCGGATATATCTCCGGAAGTAAGAGCGTTATTTAATAAATTAACTTCAATGCTTCATAAATATCCTAATCAGCATGCAACTAAGAGATTGGAATTACTTGAGCTGCAGGATTTACTGATCGACAAAAACGACAAGCTTGTTCTGCACAAACTGGTATTCCCTAAACTCGGTACCGAAACACATATGGAACTGGCTGTTTCCGGCGAATCAGAACAGCCGGATATAGTAATTAAAAGCCAGATTAAAGATACGCTTGAAACTCCGTATATTATAAAGAATACGGTTTCGCCATTCGAGATCGGCAGTCTGCATAAATTGTTTATTATGGATAATTATCCTATACAACTTGATAATGACTTAAAATATCTGATTTTAACGGACGCCGAAGATGAAGGAAATACTATAGGCGGTATATGCTATAAAATTTTATTCCCAAAAATTGCTCACATAGAAGGCATAGAGATTTCTCGTCCCTACAGAGGTAAGGGATTAGCGAGCAGGTTAATCGAAGATTTGTGCAAGCGTCTAAGCTCCGAAGGCATTAAGACGGTAACTACACATTATTATCTTAGGGCATTTTTCGAAAAATCTGATTTTAAAATGGACAGCAGGTACGGCGGTTTGGTAAGGTTTATAAAATAATATCCTGTTGCAAGGATTTCGTTACTACTTAAGCTTCCTGCGCAAATGGATTTGCAATATTTAATTGTCTTTTAAGTATTAGAATTACTCCGGTAAGCATATAATTAATATTTAAACTAAAAAAGGCGGATTCTTCATCCGCCTTTTTAATCATCGTAGCTATTTTATTTATACATCATAATACAAAGAGAACTCATAAGGATGCGGCTGTAAAGCCATCGGTTTGATTTCCTTTTCGGTTTTATATTTTATCCATGTTTCTACAACATCAGTTGTAAATACATCACCCTTCAACAGATATTCATGATCTTTCTCCAGAGAGGCCAGAGCTTCGTTGAGACTGCCCGGTGTTGACGGAACACCCTTCAACTCTTCCGGAGACATGTCATAAATATCCTTATCGAGAGGTTCGCCCGGATCTATTCTGTTTATAACACCGTCAAGTCCGGCCATCATCATTGCGGAGAAAGCCAGGTACGGATTTGAAGAAGCATCGGGGCATCTGAACTCAACTCTTTTTGCTTTCGGGCTTGAGGAATACATAGGTATTCTGATTGATGCGCTTCTGTTTCTTTGAGAATAAGCAAGATTAACAGGAGCCTCAAATCCCGGGACAAGTCTCTTATAGGAGTTTGTTGTCGGATTGGTAAAAGCAAGAAGTGAAGGTGCGTGTTTCAATAAACCGCCGATAAAATAAAGACCCATTTCACTCAAACCAGCATAACCTGCACCTGCGAATAGGGGTTTTCCCTTTTTCCATAAACTAGAATGAACGTGCATACCGCTTCCGTTATCGCCGAAAATAGGTTTAGGCATATAAGTAACGGACCTTCCGTTTTTCTTTGCGGTATTCTTAACAATATATTTGAAAAGTAAAAGCTGATCGGCAGCCTTTACAAGAGGCTGAAACCGGAGATCGATTTCACACTGACCGCCGCTTGCGACTTCATGATGCTGTGCTTCAACATCGATACCGCTGTTTATTAAGTTAACAACCATTTCATTTCTTAGATCCATCAATGCATCGGTTGGAGGTACAGGGAAATAACCTTCTTTGTATCTCGGTTTATAGCCAAGGTTCGGTCCTTCATCTCTGCCCGAATTCCATCTGCCTTCGACAGAATCAACCATATAGAAACTTCCGTTGGGTTTTGAATCGAATCTTACATCGTCGAATATAAAGAACTCAGCTTCGGGTCCGAAATAAACCGTATCGGCCAGACCGGTTGATATTAAATATGCTTCCGCTTTCTGGGCAATATTGCGCGGGCAACGGGAATATTTTTCCTTTGTAGCAGGTTCGTAAACGTCGCATATTAAACTCAAGGTAGGTACTTCAATGAAAGGATCTAAAAACATTGTATTCGGATCGGGAATGATCAACATATCACTTTCATTTATTGCTTTCCATCCGCGGATAGACGAGCCGTCGAAACCGAATCCGTCAACAAAAGAATCGGCGCCGAACTGACTGACGGGAACCGTAAAATGCTGCCATTGACCGGGGAAATCCATAAACTTAAGATCGATAAATTTTATCCCATTGGATTTTATGAACTGCAGAACATTATCAACAGGAGAATTACTCTTTGCCATATGCATTACCTTTATATTTTATTATTGATTAATAACTAAATATCTATCGTTGTAGTTTCCTTAACAGTAGAGAGAACAAAAGTCGTTTTAGTAGCTATTATACCGGGCCATGATTGAATTTCACCTAAAAGTTTTTCAAGCGCTTCCGTATTTTTTACAATCGCTTTAAGCAAATGGGAACCTTCACCCAATATCGAGTGGCACTCGATAATCTGAGTAACTTTTTCAACCTTTCCGGCAAATCCTTTATAAAATTTAGATGATTCCATTGTTACCAGAATATAGGCCATAATATCGAAACCGAAGGCTTTCTTATTCAATTTGGCATAATAACCCTCTATGATTCCCCTCTCTTCAAGTTTGTGGAGTCTTTCACTTACCGAAGGAATGGAAAGTCCGATTGACTCGGCAATTACATTTCTTTTGGTTCTTCCACTCTTTTGGAGTATATTTAAAATTTTAATATCTAAGTCGTCCAGCATTTTGTGCCTTATTTTTTAAGGAAAAATATATATATTAACTTTAAATATAAGGTAAGTATAGTTATTATGCAATATGAAACTTGTTATTAATAAATTTTTTTTTGATTCGTGATATGCAATTATTTGTAATATTATCAAATAATTTTTGAAAACAAAAAATGAGTTTTTGTTGAACTACACGCGTATGTTATTATAACCTAAACATTAAAGTAAATCAAGGCCATGCATGATCTAAATTATTAATTTAACAGAGATGTATAATTATGGTAACGGAGGTCACACTTCTTTTGATGATTAACCGGCATGGTTATTTCCGATTTTCATCCTTTATTTTTTTAATTCCGTATTCGGTATAATAAGTTTTCCGACTCTTCACATCCCGGAATAGTATAAGGTTTTCTTCCGGTCTTTCCTGGAGCTTATGAAATAAATGATATTGGACCGCAATATTGTTTAGCGATTTTATTTTAATTCCGCATAAAGACAGGCGGTATTCTATATCGGTATCTTCGCCTATGGACGGAGCTTTATAACGCTCGTCGAAGCCGTTAATCTCAAGCATATCCGAAGCATGCACGGAGAAATTGCATCCCAGTATGCCGCGTTTTTTCTTATTGAAATGATTTCGTAAAAATCTGCTTTTGAAGTACATTCCTTTTTCAATATCGTAAGATTTTCCGAAAAGACCGTCATCTATAAGCAACAGCATATTCTTTTCCAAAAATCCGCTCTTTATTTTTTCGGGAGTTAACTGCGCAGTGAACTTTTGGGAAAGATTGACTCTTCTACCGGTGAGGCAGTAATCCGGTTCTTTGAAGTGAAGATGCTCTTTTACGAATTCGGAATGGGGTACGCAGTCGCCGTCGATAAAAATTAGGTATTCGCTTTTTGAGGCTGTAACTGCTTTGTTTAATATCTTGTTTTTCCTGAACCCGTCATCCTTATGCCACAAATGTGTTACCGGAAAATTCAGCCGGTGCAATATTTTTTCTATTTCAATTACCGAATCAACGGCGGAGCCGTCGTCTGCAATAATAACTTCGAAGTCCATTACGGTCTGGCGTTCCAGGCCAGCCAGTACAAGCTTCAAGTAATCTATCCTGTTATAAAATGCCAATATTAAAGTAGCTTTGAGCATTTTTGTTTACTCTTCTTCTAATCCTTTTTTTGCAATTTTATCTTTATCTTTTTTTCTGTCGTAAGACTTCTTTCCTGCTATAACCTTGGGGGGTTTTTTCGGAACAGGAACCCTCTTTTTGATGTTTATCTTAATTTCTATTTTTTCTTTTTTCGGCGGCATTTAATTACAATTTACGATGGACTTTACCGTAAAGATAAAGATTTTTACTTTATTTATACAAATAACACACATTGCATCTACATGTTAAAAATAATACGCACAAATTAGAATTCTAATAACGTCTGCATTTGCCAGCCGTTATGGAGATCAGTCCCGGCAACATGAATTTAAGCGTAATGAATGAAAGGTAACAGAGTTAACTTTAGTAATTATAAAACATCTGGATAGCTGACGGAAAAAGGTATTGATAAAAAATTAACTTTTTTTATTTTAAAACAAGTCCGGTACTCCAATTCTTAGTTCCAAAATAAAAATATTGTATTATGAAAGGAGAAAAAAATGGCAAAAGTGATGTGGAATAATCAACTACTTGCGGAAAGTAAAAAGATAAAAACACTGGAAGGTATCACCTACTTCCCGCCGGACTCCGTCAATAAAAAATTTTTTAAGAACAGCATCACGCATTATGTCTGCCCATGGAAAGTCATGGCTAATTATTACAATCTAGCCATTGAGGGAAATGTTTACTGGAATGCAGCATGGTATTATCCCAATCCGTCAAAATATGCCAAATCCATAAAGAATTATGTCGCTTTTTCGAAAAACGTAGATGTAATAAGCGAATAATTTTTATCTTACGCTTTTCTGGCAGCATCCGCAAGGATGTTGTCTTTACCTCGCCGAATCAATGTAATCGATTAATTTTTTTAATAGCGCTTTTTCGTTTTCGGATAATTTATTAATAACTATATCCCTGGCGATCAATATCCACCTTGTATTTAAATGCTTAATCGCATACTGATATTCTTCTTTGTACTTTTCAGGATTATTAAAGATTATTTCGGAAAATTTTACGGCGGCAGTAATTGAGACAATATTGGGAATAAAATTATTATTGGATATTGTGACGAGATCGCTTACATTCTCAAAGGAACCTACGCAAAGGTCGACGGCTTTCATACCGGCATCTTTCATTAAGTCAATCTTATTTAATATTCGTAATTCCTTGTTCGTGCTAATCTTTATTAATTCCGCAATACTTTCATCGAGGTGTACCTTATTCTTCAAAGCTTTGCTGTATAGTAACTGAATCGATTTGTTGACCGCAGCATCTATATTTTCCTTTGCTTTTTTCATGGTGTCAAAACCGTTTTTGATATTGCGGGAGAACTGAATCACTTTCTCATAATCGCCTTCCGAAATTATCTTATCGAGTGAAACGGCCGGATCATTTTGCGGGGAATTTGTATCGCCGTAAAAACCCGGTTGGCCTCCTTTAGCCGGTCTCTTACTTGCGGTGCTTTTCATGTCTTTTGATTTGCTGTTTTCATTTAATATAGAAACAGCTCCGATAGTCTCCAGCCTTTCCATAACCGAATCATAATGGCGCTCATTAATATTAAAACTCAGTACTACATCATCCCCGAGCCGTCCGATCCTGATAGACTTCAATTGAAGATCCGGGGTATTTTCCTGCAGCCGTTTTAATTGAATCTTAATACCTGGAATATCTTCTACATCTATTTTTACGATTACCTTTTTAGTCAAATTCTGTTCTGTACCGGAATTCATATCCTCGGGCTTCCTGTCTCTTTTTCTTAATCCTATTAACTAACAATAAAATAATATAAAAAATAATTTTTACAGGTGATCAAATATTCTTGCAGTCAAATATTTTTTGATTCTGCATTCCCTCATCAGTTATAATCGTAAATATAAGAAATTTGTTAAATTTTAAAGCATGTTAAATTAATTTGGGATTGTTTCTCGTGCCAATTATTTCTATGGGCAAGGATAATAATGTGAATATTGAATTTTACTCGTTATGAATGTTATTTTTATATAATAAAACATTTAAATTAAAATATTAATTTTATTGCGAAAGCAGCTTTATTATGAAAGTTCTGGTAGGTTCAAAAAATCCCGTAAAAATAGAAGCGGTAAAAGAAGCATTCTCCAAATATTATAATAGCCCCGAGGTAATTTGTTACGATACAAATTCCGGTGTACCTTCCCAGCCGGTAGACATCGAAACATTTGAAGGTGCCAGGAACAGAACTTCGGCACTTCGTGAAATAAATACGCAGAATAATTTAAATGCAGATTATTTTATCGGAATAGAGGGCGGGATTTTAAAAATTTTCGATAAATGGTTCGCACTGGGATTGATGTGTATATTAAATAAGGCCGGACTTGCCGGTTACGGAACATCTCCGATGTTTGAACTGCCGGATTTCGTAATAGAAAAATTACTTACGGGAAATGAATTGGGTAAAGTGATGGACGAAATAACCGGCGATGAAAACACAAAACAAAAAGGCGGAGCAATCGGTTTTTTCACAAACGGAATAATGGATAGGAAAGAATTATATGTTGGGGGATTAATAGCGGCATTAGTACCCTTTAATCACGAGCAGCTGTTTTTTAACGGCATAAAACCGGATAATCGATAATGTGCTTATTACTGATATCATATGAAACGCACTCCGAATATAAGCTGATAGTTGCGGCGAACAGGGATGAGTTTTATAAACGTCCCGCTCTCCCGGCTTCTTTCTGGGAGAATGATAATAATATTTTAGCCGGTAAAGATATACTCGGAGGAGGAACGTGGCTCGGCATAACAAAAGCAGGAAGATTTACTGCAATTACAAATTACAGGGATATGTCTGAGAATAAACCGGACGCACCGAGCAGAGGGGATTTGACAAAGGATTTTCTTTCGACAAATATCTCCCCGGAATCATACGGAGAAAAAATATTGCAAAACGCCGCAGATTATAACGGTTACAATTTAATTTTCGGCGATGCTAACGGTATGTTTTATTTTTCGAATAAATCTTTAAATTTAGTAAAACTGATTCCCGGAATTTACGGATTAAGCAATCATCTGCTTGATACGCCGTGGCCTAAGGTTAAAACAAGCAAAACATCTTTTAAAAAAATATTAGCCGGTAAAAACATTACTCCAAAAGATCTCTTTGCGGTATTGTCCGATACTTCTATCCCATCCGACGACTCGTTACCGGATACCGGTTTGTCGCCTGAAATAGAACGCGCCGTATCACCGGTTTTTGTCGAAACTGATTATTACGGCACCCGGTCTTCAACCGTAATTCTTTGGAATAAAAGAAATGAAATTAAATTCATCGAGAAATCGCTGGTGTTTCCAGATCAAAAATGGCTTACTTTATCATATGATTTTAAAGTAAGCGGGTAAATACCGGTGACGACTTTTTTAGTTTGAATAATCAAAATATTTTTATTTTACAGGCTACTTAATATCTTAAGTATATTTTTTATATTTTAAGTTGCAAATGATTCATAATACTTTTGTTAATACCAATCCCGGGGAAATAACATGAAAATAATTGAGTGTGTTCCGAACTTCAGCGAGGGCAAGAATGAAGACACATTCTTGAGAATGAAAAATTCCGTTAGCGATGTTAGCGGATGCAAACTGCTTGGCATGGAACCGGACGCAGATTATAATAGAGTGGTTGTTACTTTGGCAGGGGACGAAAAAGCAATTTTAAACGGAGCTCTGTCTATTAGCAGATGTGCGGCAGAAAATATAAATATGAAAAACCATAAAGGTGAACATCCGAGGTTAGGAGCTATTGATGTTGTTCCTTTTGTTCCCGTAAAAGATATTACTATGGAGGAGTGCGTAAAGATATCGGAAGAATATGCCGCGATGATTTCGAAAGACTTAAAGGTTCCCGTTTACCTCTATGAAAACTCCGCCAGGAAACCCGACAGAAAAAATCTTTCCACAATTAGAAAAGGAGAATATGAAGGGCTCGAAGAAAAACTTAAGGACCCTAACTGGAAGCCGGATTTCGGTTCAAATACATTCAACCCCGCACTGGGTGCAATTGTTACCGGCGCCAGATTCTTTCTAATTGCCTATAACGTAAATTTAAAATCGGAAGATCCGTATTATTCCAAGGAAATAAGCGAAACTCTCAGAGAATCCGGAAGAGTAAAACGCGATGCGTCAGGCAAGGTAATGAAACAGAACGGCGAGGTATTGCGCGATCCGGGACGGTTGAAGTTTGTAAAAGGAATGGGAGTATCCCTTGATAAATACCGGATAACACAAGTTTCGATGAACCTTACGAATTACCACGTTACACCTATTCATATTGCTTTTGAAGAAGTAAAAAAAGAAGCGGAAAAAATGGGCGTATCGGTTTTCGGCAGCGAAATAGTAGGTTTGGTCCCTCTGGAATCTCTTTTGATGGCCGGGACATATTATTCGGAAGGCAGGTATACCGACGAAAATTCGCTGGTTGATATAGCCGTCGAAAAATTAGGCTTGAATGAATTAAATACGTTTAACAAAAAAGAAAAAATAATCGATTACATGATTTAATATTCAAGGAATATAAAATGAATCTGCAAACATCTCTTGAAATTTTTCTTAACAACTTATCTTCTTCATCGCCTACACCCGGAGGAGGAAATGTATCTGCTCTTTGCGGTGTTCTTGCCTCTTCGTTAGGACAAATGGTTTGCTCGCTCACAATAGGAAAAAAGAAGTATCTGGATGCTGAAGACGAGCTTAAAATAATACGTAACGATTTAATGAAATTAAGCAATGACTTTCTTAATCTTGCGGAAAAAGATAATAAAGCTTTCGATAAAGTCATGCTGTCTTTTAAGCTTCCTAAAGATACGGAAGATCAGAAGAGTGAAAGGACAGCAGCAATAGAATCAGCTACTATGGAAGCTGCTATTGTACCCGCCGAGGTAATAATTAAATGCAGCCAATTACTTCCTTTATTGGAAACGGTTGCCGAAAAAGGGAACCGTAACTCACTTTCGGATGCGGGTGTTGCATTGTCGCTTGCCGCAACGGCTGCTGAAGGTGCTTTCTTAAATGTCGCGATTAACTGCTCCGGCTTGTCAAATAAGACAACGGCGAACGAATTCATGGATAAATCAGAAGCCGCATACGTCGGGATAAAACAAAAAACAGCTTCCTTAATAGAGTCACTGATCAAATCATTAAAGAATCAGTAATTTATTTTTGTTTAACTAATATACTTCCCCATTTGGCAGGTATGGTAACAACTAGTTTATTATGCCTGCATTTAATAACCTTGCCGTTTAAAACGTCGTTGAAAACCTTTCCGTTCTTAAGCTCGATTGATACCTTTCCGGAAAATGTTCCGTTATTCAAGACCACTATAATCATTTGATTCTTCATTACCCGGGAAAACGCAAATATATCTTTCAGGTCGTCCGTTAACAATGTTGCAAAACTTCCCGTCTGGAGAGCCTTGTACTCATTCCTTATTTTAATTAATTTTTTATAATGATCGAAGAGCTCTTTATTGAATTCCACTTTATCGAATTCCGGTTTTAAATTCTGATCATAAAGAAACTTTTCTTTGTCGTATTTAAGATCATCCCAAAGCATCGGTTTTCTGCAGTCCGGATCATTTGCACCCCACATACCGGCTTCATCGCCGTAATAAATCATCGGAGCTCCCAAATATGTCATCTGAAATATTACCATCAACTTTTGAATTCGTATCTCACTCTCCGTCGGTTTTCTTGTATTATATTCAGGATTTTCAGCTTTCGAAACAAAGAAATATCCTGACCAGTCTCTGTATTCACCCAGATCTTTATTAACGATGTGAGATGCGATTCTGTTTGAGTCATGACTGTCAAGCAAATTTTGCTGCACGTATGCCACACCATAAGGGAATGAATTTTGGAGCCGGCGTAATTTTCTATTGAATTCCGTTGCGGTTATTTTGTTTTTCCCGGATACAAAATATTCTATACAAGCAAAGGCAAAGTTGTAATTCATTACGCCGTCGAATTCATCTCCTTTTAAATAGGATTTAAGGTTCACGGGCGAATCTATTACCTCAGCCGTCAGGTAGGCCTCAGGATTGATAGATTTAACATGCGATCTCCAATCCTTCCAGAACGAATGCTTGATGCAATACGCAACGTCGAGCCTCCATCCGTCGATTCCGTCCGCAGGGTTGCCGTCTTGATCCGGGTCCATCCATCTCCGGGTAATATCGAAGATATATTTTTTAGGTCCTTTTACTTTGTCTGATTTGTCATGATTCCACTCGGGCAATTCGCCGAAACCCGCCCAGCCCTTATATATGAATGTTACAGAATTACCCGATTTTTTCCACTCCGTTATTTTAAACCAATTTTTGTACTTGGATTTTTTATTATTTTTCAGAACATCCGTAAAAGCAAAATTATTAATTCCTATATGATTAAATACTCCGTCAAAAATAATTTTCATTCTTCTTTTGTGAATTTCTCCTATTAAATATATCATCAGCTTGTCAGCCGATGTCCAATTCCAGGTCGAAGGTTTATCTAAAATCTCATCCTTCATAATTTCAATATCCCCATCGGGGTCGGGTCCGAAGTAAGGATCGATGTGGTGGTAGCAGGATGCATCGTATTTATGACTGGACGGTGCGGCGAAAACCGGGTTAAGATAAATTGCGGTTATACCCAGTTCTTGCAGATAATCCAATTTGTCTATAATACCCTTCAGATCACCTCCGTATCTTCGTCTATGAACATTAAACCAAAAATCTTTACCGTTCTTTTTTTCATATGGCTTCAGTTCATACCAGTCCGAAGTCCAGGGATGTACCTGCCAGGGAGATCGGGTATCGTGCGGCCAAGCGCCTTTTAACGATTCGGCAGTCGGATCATTTTTATCATCGCCTTTTCTGAATCGCTCCGGAAAAATTTGATACCAAACAACTTTCTTTGCCCAACCGGGTACAAATTCCTTCTTTTTATTCATGTAATATTTCTCCCGAAATTACCATGTTTGAATTATCTTCTGATCGATCGAAAGTTATCATTTAAATATTGTATAATTGGTTTATATTTTGCAATATTATTACGCGTTTATAAGTTAACAGCACAACTTTCTTAGAAACCTGTACCAATATTTTTTTTAATTTCGTACATTAGTTACCTATAAATTCAATTCTTCCGGAAATTAATATAAAAGGAAGTTACAACACAAACAGCTTTGCTGTTTTATTTTTTGTTTTCATTTTTAATACCGAGGTAAATTAAATGAAAGAAGATCTTAATAAATACAGCCGGAGACTTACACAGCAGACTTCGCAGGTAGGTTCACAGGCCATGTTATACGGCATCGGTTTGACGGACAACGATATGAAGAAACCGCAAGTCGGCATCGCCAGCATGGGGTGGGAAGGCAATACATGCAACATGCATTTAAATGATTTCGCCAAGCTTGTTAAAAAGGGAGTTACGGACGCGGGATTAATAGGTTTAATTTTTCATACTATCGGAGTAAGCGACGGTATTGCAATGGGCACTGAAGGAATGAAATATTCTCTTCCGTCCAGAGATATTATTGCAGATTCGATTGAAACCGTTATGGGAGCGCAATGGTACGATGCTTTAATCACCATACCGGGATGCGATAAAAATATGCCTGGTTCGGTAATGGCAATGGCCAGATTAAACAGACCGGCCATTATGATATACGGCGGAACAATAAGAGCGGGCTTTTTTAACGGAAAAAAACTGGATGTAGTTTCGGCTTTTGAAGCTTACGGTCAGTATTTATCAAAAGAATTCACGAAGGAAGATATGCAGAATGTTCTTCATCATGCATGTCCCGGCGCCGGCGCATGCGGCGGAATGTATACTGCCAACACAATGGCTACTGCTATAGAAACTCTCGGATTAAGTCTCCCATTCAGTTCTTCATGTCCGGCCAACAGCGATATGAAGACAAAAGAATGCTACGACACAGGAAAAGCAATTTTGAATCTTATGGAAATGGATTTGAAACCTAAAGATATTATGACGAAGCAGGCGTTTGAAAATGCAATTACACTTGTAATCGCACTCGGAGGTTCTACAAATGCTGCTCTGCACCTTATTGCCATGGCTAAATCCGCAGGTGTAGATCTAACACTGGATGATTTTCAAAAAATTTCGGATCGCACTCCTTATTTGGCCGATTTAAAACCAAGCGGCAAATATGTAATGGAAGATCTTTACGAAATAGGCGGAGTTCCCGCCGTACAGAAGATGCTTCTCAAAGAAGGCTATTTAAAAGGAGACTGCATAACGGTTACCGGAAAAACTCTAGGAGAAAATATAGAAAAGGCAGCCGATCTTGCAGAAGGTCAAAAAATAATTATGCCTCTTTCCGATCCGATTAAAAAAACCGGTCATCTTCAGATACTTTACGGTAATCTGGCCGGCGAGGGCGCAGTTGCAAAGATTACAGGCAAAGAAGGTTTAAAATTCTCAGGCCCGGCTATAGTCTTCGATTCAGAAGAAACCGCACTCAAAGCAATTGAAAATAAAGAAGTAAAAAGCGGCAATGTTGTGGTTATTAGGTATGAAGGTCCGAAGGGCGGTCCGGGTATGAGAGAAATGCTCGAAATAACCGCAGCAATAATGGGCGCCGGACTGGGAAAAAGCGTTGCATTGATTACCGACGGACGCTTTTCAGGCGGTTCGCACGGATTTGTTGTCGGTCATATTACACCTGAAGCTCAGGTAGGAGGAAATATTGCGTTAATAAAAGACGGTGATACGATTACTATTGACGCAGAAAAAAACACATTGGATGTTAACATTTCCAATGAAGAACTTGCGGTAAGAAAAAAGAACTGGATACAGCCGCCGTTTAAGGCTACAGGAGGAATTCTATATAAATATATCAAGACTGTTGCATCGGCTTCCAACGGCTGCGTTACCGATGAGTTTTAATTTAGTAAATTATCTGCGACTAAATAGTTAGCCGCAGATAATTTTTAGTATATTCTGGAAATTTATATTTGAGGTTTCTGTTGTGCGGCAGCGATGCATGCTTTGCCCTGTGAGTTTATGTCGGTTATACAGTGCCTAAAATTCTCTTTTTGCTATTGTATTGATTAATTACTGATTGACTTAACAAAGGGGTCCGGATATGAAAACATACAGCAAATTGATTCTTGTACTTATCGTAATTATTGCAGCCGTTATTTTCTTCACTCAAAAGACAGACGACAAAAACGTTAAACATAAACCCGATATTCAGACTCAATCAAAGCTCTCCTTGATAAAAGCCGACGAAGATTTTTATAAAGCCTCGCTTGTGAAAGGCACGGGCAGGGCTTTTATCGAGTTTGCCGATTCAGACGTCGTTCTTATGCGGCAAAATTCAGAACCGTTATTCGGTAAAGCCGCCCTGCAGCAGTCATATTTAAATGAAGATACACTAAAAACTCCTCTCAGATGGAATCCTGTTAAAGCGGAAGTTTCGCCTGACGGAAAACTGGGGTATACTTTCGGAGACTGGCATTACACTACAATTGACAAATCAGGAAAACTTACTGAATCGAGCGGTAATTACATAACCATATGGCGCAAACAAAATGACGGCAAATGGAAGTACGTTTTCGACGGAGGGAGCAATTCGCCGTCACACAACTAATACCCTCACCGCGACCTTTGTCTTCTGTCAAAAGACAATTAAGTTTTAAGACTTATTTTACTGATTATACTTCGATTTAGTAATAATCGGTAAATCTATGCTTAATAATTACAAATGAAAAAGTCTAAAACAATAATTATTTTTATTTTCTTATCGGCGCTTTTAATAAGAACATCCGCGGCGTCCGGCAAAACCCGACAGTATGTAAAAACAGGTGATTACTACTATAACCATTTCGACAACAGAAACGCAGTAAACTACCTTCGAATGGCTTATGAATCAGATACAAATTCTTACGAGACAGTATATAAACTGGCAAGAAGTTATAACGATCTGGGCGAAGAATTATTTATGCAGAAAAAGAATGATCAGTCAGAGAAGTATGTAATCAAAGGTGTTAAAATGGCTTCGGTATTGGTAAGGAAATTCCCGGACAGTGCTAAATCTTTTACGCTCGAGGCGATGTGCCTGGGAAATCTAACACTTTTTGCCGGAAGCAAAGAGAAGGTAAAACTTGCAAAACGGATTTGGGATGACGCCGAGAAGTCTGTCAAAATGAATCCCGATAATTTTCTTCCTTATACTATTCTGGGAATATATTACCGTCAGGCAGCCGGATTAAACTGGTTTGAAAAAATTGTTGCAAACACATTATACGGACATCTGCCTGCAGGGAGTTATAAAAAATCGGTTGAAATGTTCGATAAATCTTTGTCAATAAATCCGAATGTGGTTTCGACCGAATATAATTTATACAAAACTTATCAGAAAATGGGGAATAAAAAAATGGAAATTGAGTGTTTGGAAAAAGTAGTGAAACTGCCGGTACATAATTTCCGCGACAGATATCTGATACCAAAGGCAAAAAAACATCTTGATGAATTATTAAATTAACTTATCCGTGTTATTCATCTTTTAGCCCCAGATAATCCAGTAGTCTTAAATGCGCATCACGGGGAAGTTCAACGTCATATTTCTTATAAAAATCTATGGTGCGTTCTACCGATTTAAAATAATTTTTACAATCCTGACAGCCGTCCAAGTGATCCTTAATAGCTTTGCACCGTGGGGAATCTAAATCTTCACCCAGGCTTTCGCAAATGTGACTCATTACATCTTTGCAGGTTACTTTTTCATCACTCATTTTTTGAACGCCTTATTAATTTCTTTTCTTAAAAATGCTCTCGCTCTATGCAATCTGGATTTTACTGCAGGGACGGACAGATCGGTTATTTTACCTGTTTCTTCTGTGGATAATCCTTCCACGTCCCTTAACATAAAGACTATTCTATATTCCGGTGATAATTTTTCAATAGCCTTGTCCAATATTATTTTCAGTTCATCGTTTTCAACAACATTGACCGGAATCGAATCCCAGTCTGCAGCATAATTATTATCGTATAAACTGTCGTCGTTATCGATAGAGAAGAAATCATGTTTCTTCTTTCTGGCTTCCATCAAGCAATGATTCGCGACAATTCGGTAAAGCCAGGTAGATAATTTTGATTTACCGTCAAATTGGTGCAGCGATTTTACCATACTCAGGAATGTTTCCTGCATGGTATTCTCTGCTCTTTCGGGGTCACGGCAAATTTTAAAAGAAAAATTATAAACCGTTTTCTCGTAATTTTTTACGAGTTCGGCCATCGCTTTCTTATCACCGCTCTTTGCAGATTCTATTGTTTTCTGTTCTTCCATCTGATGCAATTTTTAATTTAAGGATTCAAATTAAAATTAAATTCCTCACAATTCAAATTTTTCGAATTTTAATGTACCGGTATCACTTATAAATTTTCAATTTCAAGGCTTTTCCATAAATACCAGCTTGCAATTGAATTATATGGTTCCCAATTGAACTGCCTGGAGAGACGAATCAACCTTTTTTCGTCGGGTACTTTCCTCAGTCCGTAAAGTTTTTTTGCGGCTTTCCTCAAAGCAAAATCCCCAACCGGCAGTACATTCGGTCTGCCAAGAGTGAACACCAGCAGCATATGAACTGTCCACACTCCGATACCCTTTACAAAGGTAAGCATTTCTATAATTTCCTCATCGCTTTTATTGCTAATCCCCTTTAAGCTTATTTCTTTATTTATTATCTTAAGCGAAAAATCTTTTACATATTTGATTTTGGCCCAAGATAATCCCAATTCTCTTAAATTATCGTCTTCGGCAGCAACGATTGCTTCCGGGACAGGTTTATTGTCAAAATATTCCAGAAATCTGGCGTATATTATTTGAGCAACATTCGGAGATAACTGTTGACCGACAATTGCTCTTAAAACGGCATTAAAATAGTTTTTCTTGGGATGCATCTTGCAAGGTTCTGAAATATCGATTACCTTAGCAAGGTACTTATCATTACTATAAATATGCCTTATCCCGTTTTCTATTTCGGAAGAATTCATTATTATTAAGAAGTTGATTAAATATTATAACAAATATAATTTAAAAAAATGTCTCAATACAAAAGCTTAACTTCTATCAATCAAAACAGACTCTTTGCCGGCATCAATCCCGAGAGTCTTAAGATTAATTTAAAACAAGGTAATTTCCTTGAGTTTCAAGAAGGTGATATAATATATCAGAACGGCGATAAAGACGACAGCATATATTTAGTCATCGACGGAGAGATAAAGGTAAAAATCCGCCAGCCGCTTAGCGGCACTTCAGTTCTAAGAAAGGGCAGGAACGAGTTTTTCGGTGAGAATGAATTCCTGGATAAAAATGCCAGGCATTCCTCGGCCGTTGCCAACACAAACAGCATTCTGTTTAAATTAAACAGGAAAGAGGTAGTTGCCATCGCCTCTGAATTTAAAACTGTTTTAAAAAATCTCAACGGCGACGAAAGTATTCTTGAAGAGGAAGAACAAACCGACAATACCGCGGAAGATTCTATCCCGGATACTCCGGAAATGTTAAATGAAGAAGATCAAGCAACAGAAGAATCGGTGAATATGGATTTTTCAGGATTAGACCAGCCGGAACAGTTTAATTCACCTATTGAGCAAATTAATTGGGATGAACAAAAATTCGATAACCTTGACGACCTGCAGGAAGGCTCGGTAAGCGAACAGAATGAGGCGTTAAATATTTCTGCGGATGATTTATTAAAGGATGAAAACATTCGGTGGGACACCCTTGAACCGGATAATTTGGAAGATATGCCCGCTAGACTTATTAATGATCAGAGTGAAGAAACGAGTTTACCTGAAAACGGTTTGAATAGTGATGAAAATATCAAATGGGAAAGAGATGAATTTGATAACATATCAGATTTATCTGATGAACATCTTAACGAATTGAATGAAGAATCAGGTGTTTCAGAAAATGCCTCCGCCGGCGACGATGATGTTAAATGGAGCGATAATGAATTTAACGGCATCGCAGATCTGCCTGATGAACATCTTAACGAATTGAATGAGGAATCCGGTATTTCAGAAAATAACTCCGCCGGCGACGATGATGTTAAATGGAACGACAATGAATTTAACGGCATCGCAGATCTACCGGAAGAACAGCTTAGCACATTGAGTGAAGAGACCGATATTTCGGAAACAGTTTCGGAGAACAGCGACGATGTTAAATGGGATAATAATGAATTCAATAATGTCGCGGATTTACCTGGTGAACATCTTGGCGAATTGAGTGAAGGTACAGACGTCCCGGAAACCCGAGCAGAGAACGCTGATGAAGTTAAATGGGGTGATGAAGAATTTAATAATGTCCCGGATTTGCCGGAAGAACAGAATAATGAACTTAATGAAGAAACCGAATTACCGGAGAGCACCGACTGTGTTAAATGGGACGATAAAGATTTTAAGAATATTGCTGACCTGCCCGATGAACAGCAGAGCGGGCCGGATGAAAAGACCGGAACTTTAGAAAACTCTCTTGATACCGAAGAAAATGAAAAACAGGACGATAAGCAGCTTGATCATATTGAAGATTTGACGGATTATCGTACGGATGATTTGAATATAGAAAACATCTCTCCCGATAACGAGACGGAAAACGAGGATCAAGAAAAATGGGATGAAAAACAATTTAGCAATTTAGAAGATTTACCAATAGAAAATTTAAGCGGCACCGGCGAAGAAACCGGATCCGGTATTGATGATATGCATGATTCAATCGGAACAGGGATAGATGAAGAAAACGCGGCCGGTTTCGAGAATGAAACTTCGATCGGTAAGGATAATTTATATTTTGCACAGCACCCGGATGCTGCCGATGAGTCATTAGAGAGTAAGGATGAAACCGGGGAATTTAATATTGATAAGGAATTATCAGGTGATTATAATAATTTAATTGAAGAGCAGAACGTTAATTCCGATGACTCATATTACGGTGAAACCGGAATTGCAGACGAGACAATCCCCGCCGATGACGAAGAAAAACCTGTCATAGGTATATACGAAAGCAGCGATTCCGATTCTGCAAAAGAATTGACAGATTTAGAAATCTACGAAAGAGTTCTCAGAGATTTAATTTATCTTTATAGAAGTAAAAACCGGCCGGATACTTTAATTACTATTAATGAGCTGGTTAAAAATTTTACGGGTGCAACACTTGTAAATTTTTATCTTGTTGATTCTCTTAACAATGAAATGGATCTGCTCGGGGTGGAAGATAATAATATAACCCACGGTAAATTCACCCCCGGCGAAGGCCTGACAGCCGCCTCAGTAATTAATAATGAAATTATTAATTTGAAAAATCCCTATGAAGATTCGAGATATAATTCCGAAACGGATTCGTTCGGCGGCATTGGAATAAACAATATTCTTTGTTTCCCTGTGAATAATTCCCTAAATGAGGTCACTGCTTTATTCTGCCTGGCTAACGGCATATACGACTCATTTTCGGAGAAGGACGAAAAATATTTAAGAATATTTTCGGAGCACGCCCTTAATCATTTAAGTAATATAGAAGAATTGGAAAAAATTCCGGCGAACCTTCAGACGAAATCGACCGAAAAAATGTCGAATTTTGTTATTGAAGACATAAAAACTCCTCTGCTGATAATCAAACATTATGCTGATTTTATTAAGCGGAAAGCCGTTCCCGAAGAGATAAGGGTTGTTACAGGTTATATGCTTAATCAAGTAGAATCTATTTTAAGCTTCTCGTCCGTTATATCGGATCTGGTGAATAGTAATATTTCCATTACCCCCGAGAAGTATAAACTGGACGAACTTCTGGATGAGTTACTGGAAATGCTTGCCGAATACGTTGATACCAGAAAGGTAAAATTATTTAAAAGATACGATTCTACCGCCGAAGTAAATGCAGACAAATCGAAACTTTATCATGCATTGTATCAGCTTACAAAAATATTATGTTCAAACATGCCTGACGGCGGAAGTATTTATCTGGTTACTTCTTTGAAGAAAAACAATATCGAAATCAGCTTCAAAGATACCGGCAAAGGTTTACCGGACGGATCGGAAGATATTTTATCGAAGCAATTCACCGAACTTGAAAATATCGACGAGTTAAGCATGGAATTATCCATAGCAAAAAAAATTACGGACGACCATGGCGGCACACTTAAATTAAAAAAGAACGGGGAAAACGGAACCGAATTTTTAATAGTACTTCCGGTTTCTGAATAAAACGATTTACGGCGGTAAACCTAATCCAATTGTTTTCCGCTAACTATATTTTCGAATGCCATATAATTTAATTACGATTCTTGGTCCGACAGCTACCGGCAAAACCAGACTTGCCGCTAGGCTTGCTAGCGAGTTTGACGGCGAAATTATATCGGCAGATTCCCGCCAGGTATATTACGGAATGAATATAGGAACCGGAAAAGATATAGACGATTACGTAATTAACGGAAGGCGTATCTCTTATTATCTGATCGACATTATCTCACCCGAACAGGAATTTAATCTCTATTCTTTCAAATCGGAATTTTACAAAGCTTTAGTAGAAATAAATAAACGGAATAAAATCCCGTTCATGGCCGGAGGGACCGGATTATATCTGAGCTCTATTCTTCAAAACTATAAATTAAAAAAAGCCGACCTTTCCGGAGTGAAAAAAGAAAGTCTTAAAGCCCTCGAAATAAACGAATTAAAAAAATTGCTCATTGACTTAAGCCCGTCTTTGCACAATACAACCGATCTAATCAGCAAAGACAGAATCATTAAAGCTATCTTAATTGCCGGTGCCGAAGAAAAACCGTACGATGAAATTAAAAAAAATGTCGCATCCTTAAATATCGGTATTATGCCTGAAAGAACAGTTATAAAGAAAAGAATAACAGAAAGACTTAGGTACCGGCTGGAACGCGGTATGATAGAAGAAGTTGAAGCATTGCTTAAGCAAGGGATCACCTTTCAGAAACTTGATTTTTTCGGACTGGAATACAGGTTTGTCGGCAGGTATTTAAATGGCGAATTAAACTACAACGATATGTTTCAAAAACTTAACTCGGCAATTCATCAGTTCGCTAAAAGACAGTCGACCTGGTTCAGAAAAATGGAAAAAGAAGGGGTGCAAATTCATTGGCTTAATTCGCCCGATTTTGACCAGGCAAGAAAAATAATCGAAAAGAATTACTTTCATGAAAATTAAAAAAAAACCGGCAATTAAATCCGTACTTAATCAGGCAGCCGGATTACCCCAATCCGTAAAGAAGTATTTAACAAAATATTTAGCCGGTGATTGGGTACTTGAAACCGGAAATACCGGACTTATTAATAATGCAGTTGTTGTTCCGGCAATCAGCGAATATGAAAATATCAAGTTTTTATTAACTTCACTATCCGGTATCGATAACGTTTTTTTCAAAAATACACTTTTCATTTTTGTAATAAATAACGCCGCTAACTCCGGCGATGAGATAAAGAAGGATAACATAAATACTCTGCATCTTCTGCATAATATTATTAGCGGAAATCCGGAGGATAAGTTCAGTGAAGATATTATATCATCGGAAATAAGAATTGCCGTTATAGATGCCTCAACAGGAGGGAATGAATTACCTGGAAATATTGCGGGAGTGGGACTTGCGAGAAAAATAGGGATGGATCTTGCACTCACCGTTTTTAATTATAAAACCGGCGATAAGAAAATTCTGATATGTCTCGATGCCGACTGCAGGGTGGAAAAGAATTATCTCACCGAAATAGTAGAAAATTTCAATAACAGAAATTTATCGGCCGCAGTTATTAAATATACCCATTCAAAAGCAAAGGATCCGGAAACTGAACGCGCTATAATCTGTTATGAAATATTTTTAAATTATTACGAACTCGGACTAAAATTAGCGCGATCTCCTTATTCTTTTCATACAATCGGTTCTACGATCGCATGCGATTACGAGAGTTATATAAAAGTAGAAGGCATGAATAAAAACAAAGCCGGCGAAGATTTTTATTTCATGGAAAAGCTGATTAAAAATGTTAAAGTTGATAAAATAAAAACAACCTCTGTTCACCCTGCCCCGCGCATTTCATGGAGAGTACCTTATGGAACGGGCCAAAGAATAGGCAGATTTTTAACTAACACGCACGATGAATACCTTCTTTACAATCCGGTTACTTTTTATATATTAAGGGAGTGGCTGGAAGTTTTCCTGTTCGGCGAGAGTTTATCCGCTGCTGAATACCTTAAACATGCCGGGCTGATTGACGTCAGTTTAAATAACTTTCTAAGGAATCAGAAGTTCGAAGAGATCTGGGATAAAATCTCTGCACATTCATCCGGCGAAGTACAATTACAAAGGCAAAAGCTTCTTTGGTTTGACGGTTTCAAGACCTTAAAATTAATTCATTTTTTGAGGGATAACGGTAACCCGCAAATAAATATGTTCGAGGCTCTTGATAAAATATTTACCGAACTAAAAATAAATTTCCCGGATAGGGATAAAAACAGTATACCGGATATCAATAAGCAAAAAGAATATCTGGAATTATTAAAAGAATCCATCGATAATTTTAATTGAATTAGTATTTAATTGTATTTTTCTCAGCTGATCTCCGTGAAATTTATAATGACTTTTAATTATTTAGAGAAGTAAATAAACCGGAATCATCCGGGAAACAATAATTCTATATAAAAATCATGGTTCGACACTGCCTGTCCGGTAAGCAGGTCAGCTCAACAGTACGTTAGGTTTAAAATATCAAACTGAAACCAAATTATTAGAACTCATAAATATGATAAAAAAAGATTCTTTAGAAGAAATCCAGAATTACCTGGTAGACGCATCAAATTATAAAGGCAAATGCAGCGCCGTATATTTCCCCGAAAACAAGGACGAAATTTCCTCTCTCTTAAAAGAGGCAAATAAAGATAAAACTCCGGTTACCATATCCGGCAACGGCACCGGGTTAACCGGAGGCAGAGTTCCGGAAAGCGGTATTGTTATTTCAACGGAAAAATTGAATAAAATAATTGCAATAAATACGGAAGAAATGTATGCCGTAGTTGAGCCAGCCGTCATTCTTGCTGAAATCCAGGCTGCGGTTAAGGACAACCTTCTAATGTATCCACCCGACCCTACGGAGAGAAACTGCTTCATAGGCGGAACAATAGCAACTAATGCATCGGGAGAGAAAACGTTTAAATACGGTCCGACAAGAAACTACGTATCAGAACTAGAGATTGTACTTGCCGACGGAGAGATTCTTTACCTGACAAGAGGAAAGGAAAAAGCGGAAGGCAGAAACTTAAAACTTATTACTATCTCAGGAAAAACTATAGAATTCAAACTTCCCGATTATAAAATGCCGGAGGTAAAAAATGCTTCCGGGTATTTCTGCAAAGAAAATATGGATGCGATCGATTTATTTATCGGATCGGAAGGTACTCTCGGTTTGATAACTAAAGCAAAACTTCGACTGGTGGATCTCCCCGAGAATATAATATCTTGCGTCATATTTTTCGACAATGAACAAAATGCTTTGGATTTTATATCGAGAGCAAGGGATATCTCCCGCGAATCCAATTCGAACCAGGAGCACGGTGCAATCGAAGCTCTGGCGCTTGAATTTTTCGACGACAGATCTTTAAAATTTCTTCAGGACGATTATCCTCAAATTCCGCGCAACGTAAAAGCCGGAGTCTGGTTCGAGCAGGAAGTAACAACCGAAAATGAGGAAACTTTCTTTGAATCGTGGATGGATTTGATCAAAGAATTTCACGGCGACGAGGATAGCGCCTGGTTCGCTTTTAATGAGGCGGATAAAAAAAGAATTCAGGAATTTAGACATTTTATCTCGGCTAAGATCCACGAATACATTGCGCAGAAAAATTTGAAAAACCTCGGAACCGATGTTGCCGTTCCCGATAAAAATTTTTACGAATTGTATTTCTCATCCAAAAAGAAAGTAGAAGAAGCAGGAATTGATTTTGTAACATACGGCCATTTCGGAAATTCTCATGTCCATTTAAATATGCTACCGAAGGATCAGGCGGAATATGATAAAGGCATGACTGTTTATAACGAGATCTGCAACACCGCAATCAGACTCGGCGGAACAATATCCGCTGAACACGGCATCGGCAAAAAGAAAAGAGATTATCTTCTTGCTATGTACGGCAAAGATGTAATCGAACAGATGAAGTTATTGAAAAAAGTTTTTGATCCGAATATGATACTGGGAAGAGGAAATATTTTTTACTATGAAGATTAAATTTAGCAGGAAATAAAAAAGCCGGACACATGCGTCCGACTCAAGGATTTATTAAATATCTGATCAGATTTTCCGAAGAAAGTGTTTAGAAGTAAAAATCTCTCACTTCCACTTCCATTGCATCCGGATCGTATTTAATCAAATAGTTAATAAATTCTCGCGCAATTACCTGGTCCTGATTTTCCTTCTTGTACTGCTCAACCAGTTCTTCCAGTTTTTGATGGTCGAGTGTACTGTTAAGATAATGCTTTTCTTCCTGGTCATCAAAAAGCCTGTAAATTACACATGGTTTTTTCATTGTAGTAACCCTGCCTTTATTTATTAAATTAAAATAGTGTCTGCATGAAGAATATCCGAGTATAATTCACTCTTAATCGATTCGGCATTTTTTCTTGCTTTAGCGACAGCATCCAATATATATCTGCGCGCCGTGAATACTTTGCGCTGATCTTCGTTAGCCTCCCTAAGAATCAAGAAACCGATATAAATATAAGTGTATAATTCAACCAGATCTTTAGCCGCTACATCCTGGAGATTTGCATCTTTCTTATCTTTAATATATTTCAGCGATTCTTTGAACAGCTCCCTGATTTCCAGCAGATTAGTTAAAAGATTTGCAAGGCTGCCCTTGTATTCTCTTTTCGCCCAATCGTTAAAGTAGTCGCTAAGTACGTCGTTAATTACTCCACCGGCAGCAGCCACGATCTGCATCTGAGAAGTACCTTCATAAATATTGGTTATTCTTGCGTCGCGTGCAAGTCTTTCAACCATAAATTCTTTCATGTAACCGGTTCCGCCGTGAATCTGCATCGAATCGTAAGTAATTTTGTTGGCGGACTCGCTTAATACATACTTGGTAACCGGTGTAAGCAGGGTAACTATTTTTGTGGCTTCTTTCAGTTTCTCATTCATTTCCGAAAATGGCTGCTTAAGCGACTTTAGTTTGTCGACTTCTTCTTCGTATTTTTCTTTTCTGTCAAGCCATACGCAGGTAGAATAGAATAATGATCTGTTTGCTTCCAGGTTTACTCTCATATCAATAAGCATATTCGAAATAACCGGCAGGTTATAAATAGGTTTACCGAATTGCTCTCTTGCCTTTGCATATTTCAATGCTTCTTCGTAAGCCTGCTGTGAAATACCGAGCGACTGAGCCCCGATACCCACTCGCGCTCTGTTCATTAAATATATAACATATTTTAAAAGTCCGAATCTTCTGGTTCCGATCAGCTGCGCAGGAGTATCGTTAAACTGCAGCTCACACGTCGGTGAACCGTGAATACCGAGCTTATGTTCTATCCTTCTCACCTTCACTGTTTCGTCGCCGTAACAGGCTAACATACTTAATCCGCGGGCGTCTTTAGTGCCGGCTTCGGTTCTTGCAAGAACCAGAAGAACTTCGCCGTTTCCGTTTGTAATAAATCTTTTTACGCCTCTTAAAAACCATTTTCCTTTTTCGTCCTGATATGCGGTAAGCTTAACTGCCTGAAGATCGGAGCCTGCATCAGGTTCCGTTAAAGCCATCGCGCCGGTATATTTACCGCTGGCAAACTCGGGAAGGAATTCTTCTTTCTGATTATCGTCTGCGAATTGTGCAATAGTTTTGCCGATATCCTGAAGGCCGAAGATATTCATTAGTGATGCATCGGCACGGGAAATTAATTCAACAGCCATCATATAAATTGTTGTGGGGAAATTCAAACCGCCGTATTCGCGGGGAAGAATCATTCCGAGCAACTCCGCTTTTGCAAGCATATCTAGGGCTTCTTTTGTTCCTTTTGCATACTTAACCTTACCGTCTTCGAAAACGGCACCTTCTTCGTCGATACCTGCAGCTCTGGATGCAATATAATTTGCGGCAATATCCCCGACTACTTCAAGAACCCTTTTATAATTTTCAATAGCATCTTCATAATTAACAGGTGCATAATCAAATTTATCTGCCTGTTTAAAATCATTTTCGGTCATCCCCACTATATCTTTGATATCGAGACGGTCAAAATGATAAAGCAAATCCGGGTTATCCAAAAAATAGTTTGCCATAATCTTATCTCAATTTTTGCTTGAAAACATTTATAAACATCGGGATTATTTGCGAAGCATCCCCCACAATACCGTAATGGGCTATTCCGAAGATAGGAGCGTCGGGATCGGTATTGATTGCGATAATTTTATTCGATTCATTCATCCCGGCTCTATGCTGAATTGCCCCTGAAATTCCGCAGGCAATATACAATTTGGGTCTCACGGTTACGCCGGTCTGACCTACCTGTCTGTCGTGATGCACAAATCCGGCATCAACTGCTGCTCTGGATCCGGCTACTTCACCGCCGAGTAATGCAGCCAGTTCATGGATTAAATTAAAATTCGCTTTAGTCCCCATACCGTAGCCGCCGGCAACAATAACGGGTGCTCCCTTTAAATTAACTTTGTTTTCCTGTCTGTGCTGTTCAATAATTTTGACTAGTTCATCAACTCCGTCCGGTACATAAGGATATTCGGTGATCTTACCTTCAACAGGTTTATCAAGAGGCTCCAGGCGCATAACGCCCTCACGTACTGTTGCCATCTGGGTTTCAATATCCGGTGAAATAATTGTGGCAATTATATTCCCCCCGAAGGCCGGTCTAATTTGAAGAAGGAGATCCGGATAATCTTTTTTAAGATATTTTACGTCGGCAATCTGAAGGTCGGTGCAGTCTGCAGTAAGTCCGCTTTTAGTATGCGAAGCAACCCTTGGTGCAAGATCTCTTCCGATAACCGTCGCGCCAAATAGAATTATTCTAGGTTTATATTTTTCAACCAGCTCGTTCATTAAACGGCTGTACGGCATTGTGCGGTAATGTTCAAGGTCCGGATGATCGATTGCAATAGCTTCAACGGCACCGAATTTAAAAGTTTCCGCGGCAAGTTCTTTAACATCGCGGCCGATTACAACCGCTTTTAAGTGGCCGTTTAGATTGCCTGCCAGTTTTCTTCCTTTGGACAAAAGCTCAAAGCTTACATCGGCAGGTTTTCCGTTTCTTTGTTCGATGAAAACCCAAACGTCTCTGTTTGTATTCCCCATAGTTTTAACCTAAAATATGATCTTCCATTAATTTATCGATTAAATAATTTATGCCGGTTTTATTAGGTTCAATCATTTCATGATTTCCGCCGGCAAGCACTACCGATTCCACTTTATGAACTTTTGTAGGCGAGCCTTGAACGCCGCATCTTTCGGAATCAAGTTTTAAGTCGTCCATTGTCAAAGTCCGGATGTACAGGTTTTTGGAGATGTATTCTTCTTTTAACTGATCGACATAAAGTAAAGAATTTCCTTCCGCCAGTTTTTCCAGCTCCATTAATGTCTTGGCATTTTTATAAGCCATAATTCTTTTAGCTTTGAACGGTCTGGGAAATGCCGCATCTTTAAGAACGGTAATTAAAACGGGCATAGTCGATTCAAGTATCTCGTATCCGCCTTCTATTTTTCTTCTGATTTTAACCGTAGTGTTTGTTACTTCGAGAATTTCTTCCGAGTAGGTAATTTGAGGTATGTTTAATTTCTCCGCCGTCTGAGGACCTACCTGGGCCGTATCACCGTCGATCGCCTGTCTTCCCGCAAATATAAAATCATAATTGCCAATTTTTTTTATTGCTTCGGAAAGGACATAAGATGTGGCCAGCGTATCAGCTCCGGCAAATTTCCGGTCACTTATAAGCACTGCTTCATCCGCACCCATATACAAGCATTCACGAAGAACATCGGAAGCTCTGGGCGGACCCATCGTAATTACGGTAACTTTACCGCCGTATTGGTCTTTTACATTTAAGGCTAGCTCTAAAGCTACTCTGTCTTCATGATTAAAAATGGCAGGCAATTTTGCTCTGTTAACCGTACCGTCTTCTTTCATTACCTGACCGGAAATATTAGCAGTGTCAGGCACCTGCTTTACTAGTACTATGCTGTTGATCCCCATGGATCCCCTCTCAATTTTCGACACAAAATTACAAAAAAACTTAGTAGTATAACAAATATTTTAACCGATTTTTAAAATAAACGTTTGTTATACACAACGAATTTACACCCTATTTACCGTTTAATTTCTTTAACGGTTTATACGAAAGGACTTTACGTCTGATAAAGCTGCAACAGAAAATTGCTACTTTATTTCGGAACCGGCGGAATTATTTTTTCTTACTTTGAACGACAATTTATATGATTTTAATCGATGCATTTTCTTACATCAAATCCAAAGGAAGAGTAAAATGAAATGTGCTGCCCTTTTCCTGTTTGCTCTCCACCCAGATAGCACCGTTATTTTTCGATATAAATTCATTGCATAAAATTAATCCCAGTCCGCTGCCTTTTTCTTTATTTGTTCCCCTGGTTGTATAAGTATCTTCTATTTTAAATAACCTTGTAATATTTTCCTGACTTATCCCCAGGCCGTTGTCTTCAATAATTACTTCAGCTTTATTTTCATATTTCAGGGTGCTTATTTTAATCAATCCCGATTTAGGCGTAAATTTTATGGCATTCGACAGCAGATTTCGTAAAACCGTCTCGATCATATTCCGGTCGGCAAATACCTTTACATTTTCATCAAACGATATTTCAGTACTCTGGTGTTTTTGAATGATATTAGAATGGTAAATTTCAATTACCTGTTCAATTAAAATATTAAGATCAAAAACCTCAGGAATAAACTCCAGAACATTCGTCTGAAATCTCGACCACAATAAAAGATTTTCCAGCAGTTTCATTATACCCGAAGCCGATTTATGGATATTCCCGGAAATATTTTTCATTTCATCGCTTGAAAGACTGTCTGCTTCGCTGGATAAAAATTCGGTAAAACCGAGCAGCGAATTAAAGGGACTGCGCAAATCGTGAGAGATAATGGAGAAAAATTTATCTTTTCTAAGGTTCATTTCCTTTAACTTGGCTTCATTTTTTTTCAAAGCTTCTTCTATTACTTTTCTTTCGGTAATATCTCTTATAATAGCGGTATAAAATAATTCGTCATTACTGTCCCAGTCGGAAAATGAAATTTCAACCTGATATGTCCGAAGGAACTTATCTATGCCCTGTAATTCGATGATCTTTCCTTTATTAGTCAGAAGAAAATCTAATAATGATTTTCTGCCGCCGTTCAGATTAAACTCTTTGAACAAAGTTGTAAAAGGTCTGCCCAGAGCTTCCAATTGTGAATAACCGAATAATCTTTCTGCGCTTTTATTCCAGAGAAATATGTTACCGTCGCTGTCGAGTCCCACGATAGCATCGGTTGCGGACTCAGTTACCGAACGGAATTTGAGTTCGGTTCTTTCGAGTTTTTGCTTCTCTTTTAAGAGCCTTTCTGTTCTTTCGGTTACTTTTTTTTCGAGTTCATTTTTTTGTTTTACAAGTAATTTTAGTCTGTACATGTAACCCAAATAAATTAAGCCGAAAAACGAAAGGACGGATAATAAATAGAACCAGTAAGTTTGATAAAATTTAGGTTCAAGCGTAAAACCGTATGAGGCACCTTTATAATTCCAGATTCCTTCGTCATTGCATGCAATAACTTTAAATGTATAATTACCGAAAGGAATATTAGTATAGAAGGCGCTTCTTCTTCCGTCGGCATTGGTCCATTCCTTATCAAAGCCGACAAGCTTATATTTAAATTTTACTCTTTGAGGCATTAGATAATCAATAGCTGTAAAATAAATTTCAATTTTACCCTCACCGTCGGGAACTTTAATTTTTTTTTCCGTATAAACCTCTTGGTTATTTATTACAATTTTTTGAATATATACGGGAGGCATCTTATGATGTTTAAGGATAGAGCCCGGGTCTAAAACAGTAACGCCTTTCATAGTCGGAAATAATAATTTTCCGTCGGCAGTTTTTATACCTGCATATTGTACACCGCCGTTGCATTCGGGACTTTTCATGCCGTCTTCCATACCGTAAGATAAGCAGTTGTAAGATTTTATTTTCCCGTCGGCATAATCGTTAAGTTCTTTTTTACTTACCCTAAAAATTCCTTGTGTACTGCTCATCCATAAATTGCCGGAACCGTCGTCTATAATTCTATATACTTTGTTATCAAATAAACCATTGGCATAATTAAAGACTTTGAATTTGCCGTTTTTAAATCGGTTTAGTCCACCCGAGGCTGTCCCCAGCCAAAGCGTTCCGCCGGAATCCGGATAAATTGTAAATACTGCATTATTAGAAAGGCCGCTGTTTGTTGAATATGTTTTGAATTTTCCTTTATAATACGAAACTAACCCGGTATCGAGCGTACCTATCCATAATTTATCGTTATTTCCTTTTGCAATGGACATAACATAATTACTCGGCAGTCCGTTTTCCTTACCGAAGTGAATAAGCTTTCCGCCCGCATAATGATAAAGTCCGAGGCCATAACTTCCTAACCATAGATCGGCACCGGGACCGGCATACATCGAATAAATATGATCGCCATGAATCTCATCGTTTAATTGAAAACGGACGAACCTATTATTTAAATATCCAAAAATTCCCCCGCCGTTCGTACCGAACCACATTTCACCTTTACTGTCCTGGCAAATTGAAGTAATAAAATTAAACGGAAGTCCGTTTTGCGTATTATAATTTTTTATTTTCCCGTTGCTTATTATACTTAGACCGGCTGAAGTACCTACCCATATTTTTTTATCTCTACTTTGATAAATAGGGAAAACTTCATTTCCGATCAGCCCGTCACTTTGGGTAATTGTATAGCATATGCCGTCTTTCAGACAGTCTAGACCGCCGCCTCTTGTTCCTATCCAAATACTGCCTTCGTCATCTTCAATAACGCAATTAACTTTATCATCGGTAAGTCCTTCTTTTGAAGTATACCATCCGATTTTATTTTTTATTAATCTTGCCAGACCGTATTCGGTGCAAAACCAAAAGACACCCTGTTTATCCTCATAAATATTTGAAGCTATCAGGTCTTGAATGCTTTTATTAGGAGGTGAATGAATTGTACCGTTTATATCAATAATAAACAAACCGGCAGATGTTGCGGCCCAAATTTTACCGCTTACGTCTTCGTAAAGATAGTTTACAGCAGGATTTTTCATTGCGTTTTTAATGCTGTACGTAGAAACCTTTCCGTCAGAATACTTTAACAAATATCCGTTGCGAGTTCCTATCCACACATTACCTTCTGTATCTGTAATTAAAGCCGAAAACGACATTCCGGATAATTTTTTATTTAATTTCAGCTTTGAAAATTTTCCATCGTAATAGTAATAAATTTCTTTATCTGCAACGAACCAGACCGTACCGGTTCTATCACCTGTAATCAGACTGATTATACTGGCCGGCATGCCGTCGTTCTTTGAAAAGCTTTTTAAACCGTTATTTTTAAAGAGACTTAATCCTCCGCCGTTTGTGCCTACCCATAGATTCCCGTTAATATCCTGGTATAAAGCACTGATTTCATCAAATTTTAAATCCGGTTGATTTTTTGAATCAAATACGGTAAATGTATTTCCGTCAAATCTTGCCAGCCCCGCTTCCGTACCGACCCAAATATATCCGTCCCTGGTCTGTAGAAGAGCGTGAATTGTATTCTGAGGAATTCCGCTATTGGCCTGCCAATTATCCTTGATGTACTGAGAGAATTTTTTTTGAGGATCGAGCGGGAACGATTCCGAAGCAGAAAATAAAACAATTATTAAAATTATTTTAAAATAATAGGCATATTTAAAGCAATATCTTTGCATCAAAACTCTATATAATACAATCAAACCGGAATATCATCGGTTTATGTAAAGTTAAAATGTTTACTGCTCTGCAAACATTTTAATACCAGTATAATTAATTCTTACCTTGTTTAACTTAAGAGAATTTTTGCATTATCCCGCAATTAAAGTTGGCTAAATTGATAAGCAGATTCCGGTAAATCAACTCATTGAAAACCAAAGGGCTGTAAAGTAAATACTTTTAGTGATTTAATTCCGGATTTCTTTTTATTAAAGATAATAAAATAACAGAAATAATTTTTAAAAACTTAACTCACGTATTCGATTTATAACCGGGAAATTTTTAGTCCAGGTTATATTCGAATAATTTTCAACCGAGTTTAGCATAAATTCTTGCCCCTCAACTACGGAAACCTATTGATGTTGCATTTAAATATTTATTGAGATATTTTTGTTATGAGCATATGCTCATAATATATAAATTATGGCTAGACCGAAAAAACATAGAAAGATATCCTGCAACCCCAGTTCATATTACTTTAAGCCGGCGGGAATTTCGCTGCAGAGCCTTGAAGAAGTAATTCTTGAAGGCGATGAGCTTGAAGCAATAAGATTAAGCGATCTGATGGGATTATCACAGGAGGATGCAGCGATAAAAATGAATATATCCCGCGCTACCTTCGGCAGAATTGTAAACAAGGCCAGGGAAAAGGTTGCGGATAGTATTATCAACGGTAAAGCGATAAAAATTTCGGATGAATTATCTTCGGAATTAAAGGAAAAGCTTCAATTTTTCTGCCCGAATTGCGGCTTAAAACTAAGAATGAAAAAAAGGCAGCATTTTAATCATTGTCCAAAATGTTCAGAATAATTCTGAAAGGGAGAAATATGAAAATAGCAGTAGCTTCAAATGACAGCTTAAAAGTAAGCGGTCACCTCGGAAGGTGCAGATCTTTCGTGGTGTTTGAAACAAAAGAAAAAGATATACAATACAAGGAAATAAGGGAAAATACTTTCCGGCATCACGAATCAGGCCACGGCCAGTACGGCAGCCACGAAGAGCATCAGCATGAGCACGGAGAAGGCGCCGGACATAATCATAATGCACTTATAGAAATAATTAAAGACTGCAGTTATGTGATTTTTCAAAGCGGAGGATGGAGAGTAATAGAGGACTTGAAAGCAAATAATATTACTCCAATGCTTACCGACGAAGAAATTGCCGAAGTAGCCGTGAAAAAATTCCTGACCGGTGAACTTCAATCGAAAGACGAAAATACCTGTCGTCACCACTAAAAAATTACGGCCGGATACCGGATTCTTTGTTGGATTATAAGTACCTAAAAGTATATGGTACATGGGAAAATGATATAGATATATTGGGTTAATTTTGAATATCAGGGTACCGGAATCCGATATCCGGCAAAAATCTTTTCAATATTATTTAAATGGGAATTGTAAATGCTGGAAATGCTGTTTGATGTGTTCAAGGAAAGCATACAAATATCTCTGCTTGTCCTATTAATGATGATCGGAGTCGATTTAATAAATGTGTGGACCAGGGGCAAGCTTGCTGTAATTCTCAGTAAACCTTCCCGGTGGCGCCAGTATACCGTAACTTCATTTTTAGGTGCCATCCCGGGTTGCGTAGGAGCTTTTGCGGGAACAAGTTTATATATGCACGGCATGATCGGATTCGGCGCCATTACGGGGGGTATGCTGGCTTCATCAGGCGACGAAGCATTTGTAATGCTGGCAATGTTTCCGAAAACAGCCTTGTTGATTTTCGGTGTTTTATTTGTTATCGGCACTTTCTCCGGAAAATTAGTTGACTGGGTTGTCAAACGTTTTAAAATTAAAACATGCAGAGACTGCGATGTTCCTCAATATCATAAAGCTCATGAGGGATACAAGCATTACCTGACAGAACATGTCTGGCATCATATTATAAAAAAACATATCTGGAAAATATTTTTATGGACGTTCGGAGCTCTGTTATTTATGAGCTTCGCTTTGTCCCACTGGGATCTTCATAAATTAGCTTCCGAATATATGCTTTTAATTCTTTTTCTCAGTGCAATTATAGGCTTAATACCCGAATCGGGCCCGCATTTAATTTTTGTTACCATGTTTGCAAACGGACTTATTCCTTTTTCCGTCCTTCTTACAAGTTCAATGGTTCAAGACGGACATGGCCTGCTTCCCATGTTATCCTATTCTTTGAGAGATTCTATTTTAATAAAAATATTCAACATGGTGCTGGGTTTAAGTATCGGATTAATTTTATTTTCACTAGGTTTGTGATAAATTTTTTTCTTAATTGTCCAACTAAGGGGAAAAATGAAGAGTATCTCCGCATTATTCTGCTTAATTATTTTTTCATACCCTGTATTCTCTCAAAATATATCTTTAAAAGGCTCGGTTAAAGATTCGGAAACAGGAAAGCCGATTTCACTGGTTAGTGTTTTTGTACGGACAAATAAATCAGAAACCATTACCGACGCCTCGGGAAATTTCGGTTTTAATAATTTACCCGCCGGAAATGAAACAATTATATTTTCTCATATCGGATATAGAACGAAAAAATTAGATATTGTGCTGACGCCCGATTCCGATTTGAATCTAAATATATCTTTGACTCCCTCTCCCATTTCAATCGGCGAAGTTCCGGTATTTTCAACAAAAACCATATCGCTCTTGAATAACCAGCCGCTCCCCGTCGATATATTAACTTCGAGTGAAATTAAAATTAAAAATGATATATCCGTTCCCGACCTCCTAAAAAATCAGCCCGGACTTGCGCTGGGCAGGGACGGCATTTGGGGCACACAGCTTTCGATAAGAGGACTGAGTAAATCAAGCATTATTACTATGGTTGACGGCAACCGGATAGAAACCGCAACCGATATTGCCGCGGCTCTGTCGCTTATAGATGTTAACGATATAGAGAGAATCGAAGTTATAAAGGGTGCTGCTTCTTCCATTTACGGTACGGGTGCATTGGGAGGTGTTGTAAACATAATTACAAAAACAGGATCATATAATAATAATTTTACAATGGGAGGTTCCGTATCAGGCAGTTATGCTACCGTCAATAAAGAAAACGACGAGAATATTTCGCTCGAAGCTGGCGCCCCAAAGTGGTATGCAAGGTTGAATTCTACATTCAGAAAAGCAGGCAATGCATATACACCGCGTGGCTATTTGCCGAACAGTCAATTTGCCGATAATAATATTTCTTTTTCCGGAGGTTTCAAACCGTGGGAGAATCAGGAACTAACCGTAAAGTACCAGAATTTTTATGCACACGATGTCGGGATTCCCGGCGGTAATTTATTATTCCCGACAAATGCAGTTATTACTTACCCGAACGAGCAAAGACAGATGTTCAGTGCCGAATATAAAATTTCTAACTTATCCCGGAATATTTCCGAACTTTCGGCAAAATATTTCTACCAGGTTATAAGCAGGAATGTTGAAAATATTCCTTTTATTACAAATTATATTACAACCCCGGCCGGTCAGCCCGACAAGAGATCAACCGTCAACAGCATTAATCCTCACGCGATGCATTATACAAACGGAATTCAGCTTGAAACCGGATTGTTATTAGACAAAAATAATTATCTTATTTTCGGCATGGATGCTTGGCAGAGAAGTTTGGACAGCCGTAGAGAAAAATATATCACAATTGAAAATATAGATAAAACTTCACACGCCGTTCTTAATACAATTAATCAGGTGGTCGGCGAACGTCCCCTCCCCGAGTCTCAATTTCAAAGCGTCGGAATTTATGCGCAGGATGAAATTACATTTATAAAAGACAGGTTAAAATTATTACTCGGCGGAAGAATAGATAGAATAAATATTACTAACAAAAAGTTAAGCAATCCGGTTTACACAATTATCAACGGGGTAACGGACAACAATCCTTCTTCTGCCCAGCTTCAATGGAATGCCGAAAATATTAATAATTCATCATGGAGCGGGAATATAGGCCTGCTTTACAAAGTGATGAGCGGGTTTAACCTTAGTCTTTCCCTAGCCAAATCATTCAGATCCCCTTCTATTGAAGAAAGATATCAATACATAGATTTAGGTAATGTTGTTGAATTGGGCAACCCGGCTCTGCAACCGGAAAAAGGATTCTTTTCCGATTTAGGTACGAAAATATGGGCGAATAATTTCTCAATTAATTTCGATGTATTCGCAAATAATATAACGGGACTTGTAGTTCAAAAAAACGGCACTTATGAAAATCGTCCGGCATTAATAAATACAAATATCGGAAAAGCTCTTTTATACGGTTTTGATTCGGGTTTCCAATATAATGTTGTTGATAATTTTGTTTTTTACGGAAATGTTTCTTTTGTAAGAGGAAGGGATACCGAAGAAAACCAAAACCTTCCTCAAATAGCTCCCTTAAACGGAACCCTGGGTATAAGAGCTCCTGTGTTTGAATATATCAATATTGATCTATCTTCTACTGTTTTCGCAGCGCAAAATAATATTGCGGAGGGAGAAACGGCTACCCCGGGCTACACTTATTTTGATATGTATTTATATACAAAAAACTTTAATGCAGGAAATTTCTATTTTCAGTTCTCGGGCGGAATCGAAAATATTTTTAACAAAGCATACAGGAACCACCTGGCTACAAACAGAGGATCTATTACCGTTGAGCCGGGCAGAAACATATTTATAAAAACAATTATTACTTTGTAAAATCGCAAACTATAATTATGTTAAACTAAAATGAACTGGTATTATCTGGCATTAATATCTGCCGCATTATCTGCTGCCGCGGCGATCTTTCAAAAAAGAATTTTGAAAGATTTGGATGCTCTTGATTTTTCACTGCTCCTTTCTGTTTTTAATGTAATTTTATCTATCCCTTTTTTAGTTAATGTTAATTACGGCAGCCTCTCTATTATTAATTTGGCCGTGTTGTATTTAAAATCCATTTTGGGCTGCCTCGCGTTTTTGTCCGTAATGCTGTCCATAAAAAATCTTGATATAAGCAAGGCTCTTCCTTTACTGGCATTAACCCCTGGCTTTGTTGCTGTTTTTGCATTTATATTTATCGGCGACAATCTGTCGTTTATTCAGGCATGCGCAATACTTCTTCTTATAGCCGGAACATATCTTTTAGAAGTAAGAAAAGGCGGCGGACTTTTTGACCCTTTTAAGGTTTTCATCCGTTCGAAGAATCATCATTATGTAATTTACGCATTACTTTTATTCACAGTCACGTCTATAATTGACAGACTCCTTCTCCATCGTTACAATCTGCCGCCTAACGCTTTTCTGGGATTCCAGCACATCTTTTTCGCCGTTAATTTTTTTATAATATTTCTTCTGTACAAAAGGAATATTTACACGCTTGCAAAAACAAGTACCGGTTCTCTCTGGTACTTAATAATATTAGTATCTTTTCTTACAGTATTATATAGATTTACAGAAATTCTCGCTGTAAGAATAGCGCCGGTTGCGCTTGTACTTTCGGTTAAAAGAATCTCCATATTCTTCGCGGTGATTATCGGGGGCAGAATATTCAAGGAGGAAAAGCTTTTAATCAAAGCAATAGCAACCGCAATAATTATAATCGGAGTTATACTGATTACAAAATAATTACCTCCATTGAATCCGCTTCAGCGTTTTGGTATCTAACTGCCTAATTATTAAATTATGCAATAATAATATCTTGAGGTAGAAATGGGAATTAAAAAAGCATACGTAAAACAAGTTAAAGGAATAACTTTCGCCGGAAAAACCGATTCCAATCATTGGGTTACTATGGACGGCCCCGAAGATTTCGGCGGCAGCGATGCCGGTATAAGACCTAAAGAATTGCTGCTGCTCGGATTGGGCGGCTGCACAGGAAGCGATGTTGTTTCCATATTGAATAAAAAAAGAATTCATCTAGATGATTTCGAAATGAACCTAACCGCAGATACTACCGATGAACATCCGCAGGTGTTTACTAAAATTAATATTGAATATGTATTTTACGGTAAAGATATTAATCCGAAAGACGTGGAAAGGGCAATAGAATTATCACAGAATAAATATTGCGGAGTTACTGCCATGTTTCAAAAAGCAATGGAAATAACGTACAATTATAAAATTGAGGAAAATAAAAAGTAAAATGGACATTCAACAAATTATAGATTCGGTTCCTGAGTCGGATTCCGACAAATTTTTAGCCTCCAGAGGTTTGAATCTTATTAAGGAAGATATTGAAAATATAATAGATTCCGGTTTTGTTTCCTCATTTAAGGTTTATGATTTCGCAACGGGAGGCGGAAGAATGGCCGCGCTCTTAACCAGAATGGGCTTTAACGTAGCGACATGCGATATTACCTTCATCCTTAGAGACGAAGCCGAAGCCAGAATTACTGATAAATACCTGGGACAGGTAGAATTTCTCAAAGAAAATCTGGAATCGTTGAGTTTCGGGGATAATTCAATTGTCAATATTGTTTCCGCCAATACATTTCATCATCTCGATAATCCGGTACAATGCCTGAACGAACTCATAAGAATTCATTCCAAACAAGGTGCTCTTCTTCTTACCGATTTCACCGGAGAAGGGTACGATCTTATGGATATTCATCATCATAATAAATACGCTCACGGACATCCGAGGGGGAATTATATTTGGGAGGAATTGGGAGAAATGCTCGGGAAGAAATATTCGTCGGTTAAAGTAATAAAAAAATCAATCACCCGGTCTTACATAGCAAAAAGTAAAATATAGAAAGTACGGATACAATCAGGCATGAATGCATGCTGGCATGGCTGCATGCATTCATGCAGCCGTGCAATCATGCATTTTTAATCGCCTGCTTTTAATTTAAATCCCTTCAGCATCCATTTTTTCGCCAATATTAATCCGATAGGACTTATAATTGCGATGAGGCCGTAAATAAACCACATCATTCCCGAATGCATTTCCGAAGGCAGCGTTTTAAGCGGAATATAATGTTCCAGGAACCATCCCGAATAAAAACCGGTTATTACCTTTGTAAGAAACCACGGGAACTGTCCTACTCCCATATACAATCCCGTCATTCCTTTCGGAGCTACTTCGGCAATCCACTGAAGAAAACGCGGCTGCCACATTGCTTCTCCTATTGTTGAAAATAAAACATAGGTTAGGAAAAGATATACATTCGGACCGGCTGAAAGAAGAAAAGTAGGAAGAGCCATAACTATCGTTCCGTAAATCATCATTTTATATACGTTCGCTTTGGCGGTTAATCCTGCGACTATCGGCGCCAGAATAAAAATCAGTATCGGGTTTATATTTGAAAAAACCTCGAAGTATCGACTTACAATCGAGCCCGCGAAGGCTCTGTCCAGATAATACGGCACGGTAAGCCAGTTGTGTGCAAATAAGGTCTGCACCGGAATTAAGATAAAAATAAAAAAGGCAAAACGTTTGTCCCTGAACGGATGCTCAGGTCTTCTTCTAAGAAACTCGGCAATTGAACCGGCGAAAGCAATAATAGACAGGACAAAAAAGAAATCTATCCAGATATTGAGTCCGAGAACTCTGAATTTAATATCGAAATTCAGCGGATTCGAAAATGCAAAGTTGGACAGAAGAAAAAGCACTACGGTAAGAATGCCGTATATAATTAATGGAAGGTTATTAATTTTTTCTTTCGGTTTATTTGCCTCTTCTTCTTCATCGCCTCTTGCTTCAAGTCCTTCTTTTTCCATTTCCGCCCTTACACTGGCAACGGCAGCTTTATCTGTTTTCTTACTTAACAATACTAATGTAAGGAGCAATGAAATAAAAGTAATTCCGACATAAACCCAGAACACGGCTGTTAAACCGTTGGGCGGAAAAACATTTTGAAAACTTTGCCTTGTAAAAGACGAAATAAAACCTGAAAAGAAAGCTCCGAGGTTCATGAGACCGTAAATAACCGCATATCCCATTGCTGCAGTTTTGGGTGTTGTATACCTTTTTACTCCGGCATAAGCGGCCGGCTGATACAAACCGTAAAACAATACCATTATCAAAAGACCGCCGCACATAGAAAAAAACATGGGAGACCACAGTCCGTTCGCAAGATGGATTGTTCCCGAAAGCGATATCAATATTCTGCCGAGCAGCATACCCGTAAATGCAATAGCTAAAGATTTTCTTACTCCGAGTTTGTCTGCATATCCGCCGAATATAAGCATCGAAAAGGTAATACCGCCCGTTACAAAGCTGTAAATCAAACTAGCCTGCGAATCCTGCAGAGAAATATTTTCGGACGAATACTTTCCGAGTATTGTAAGTATTCCGAAATAAACCAGTCCCTCCAGTATATAAGGAACATTAACGCCCCAAAGCGCTTTTGGCGCTTTTATAAAGGCGGCAAAAGTTTCTCCCAATTCTTTTAAAAGACTCTTTTACAACCTCGGAAAAACTTTTTGATCGAGCTTCGGCATTTTTATCCTCCGGCTCTTTTACTTCGATATTCTCAGACATAAATTATTCCCGCATTTATTAAGGTTAGAACGTAATTAACTAAAATGTGATTTCATTTTTATAATGTGCAGCATAAAATTTTCTCCCTGCCCCTATTTTATTTGCTTAGCAATACATAATTTAATTTTAGAATAACTCTTATTATTGCTATTAAATTATTATTTAACAGTTTTAATTATTTTCTTAAAGCCTGTTCCAGGTCCTCAATAAGATCACCGGGATGCTCCAGCCCGATGGATAACCGTAAAAGATTCTGCGGAGTCTTTGTATCCGGACCTTCCACCGAGGCACGGTGTTCTATAAGACTTTCGGGTCCGCCCAGACTGGTAGCTCTCGTAAATAATTTTACTTTTGAGGCTACTTTCAAAGCATCCTTTTTGTTTCCCTTTACTTCAAAAGACAGCATACCGCCGTACTGCCTCATTTGAACAGATGCAAGCGGATGCCCCGGGTGTTTAGGCAAGCCCGGATAGTATATTTTTGAAACCGATTTATGACCATTTAAATATTCCGCTATCTGTAAAGCGCTTTCCGATTGCGCGCGCACTCTCAACGGCAGTGTCTGCAGTCCTCTTAAAACCAGCCAGCATTCAAACGGTGACGGCACGGCTCCGCCGGATTTTTGAATCTCCCTGATATTCCCGAAGAGTTGGTTATCTTCCCTTGATATTACGGCACCGCCGAGAATATCGCTGTGCCCGCCTATATATTTTGTGGTGGCGTGAAGTATTAAATCAACGTCGAAAGCAAATGGCTTTTGAAGAATAGGTGTTGCCCATGTATTATCGCATAAAACAACGGCATCTTTTTTATGCGAAATCTCCGAGATACTTTCCAAGTCGATTATTTTTAACATAGGATTTGAAGGCGTTTCGACCCACACAAGTTTGGTATTTGACTTAAATGCAGCCGCAAACGATTTTAAGTTCGTCATATCCGTAAACGTAGTTTGTATTCCCCATTTCTCAAATATTTTCATCAGACGCCTTGTACCGTGGTACAAATCGTCAGGTGCAATAATATGATCGCCTGAGGACAGAGACTGCAGAACACTCATTGTACCGGCAGAGCCCGAAGAAAATACCGCGCATGCTTTACCATCCTCTAGTTCCGTAAGACATTTTTCAAGAGCTTCTCTGTTCGGATTATTTGATCTGGTATAAGTAAAACCTTTGGAATATTCACCGTCCGGTTCTCTCTCAAAGGTAGTCGATAAATGTATAGGAGGCGTAACAGCTCCCGTAGAAGGATCAGTAACCCGGCCGGAATGTACGGCTAATGTTTCAATTCTCATAAGATTTTCATTTCAAAATGTTTTTATCTTCTTAAACCGGATATAAAAATAATAAATCAAAAATTAATAAGAGAACCTGAAAGCGTAAAAATAAAATACGGCATACCGGTTAGTTAATAATATTAATTATTAACCAGACGGTATTCCGTTACTAATTAGTTTTGTTCTACTTTCGAAATTATTTCCAGGAATTCCGATTCAACATCCTGTCCTCTATTTCTCCCGTACCACAGATGCAGTTTTTCGTACAATTCGGGCTTAACAATACCTTCGCTTTTCAATTTCTGAATCAATTCTTTGGCAGCTTTCGGCCGCGGTCCCCAGGCAAAAAGCTCCACGCCTTCCTCATTAAAAGCAACCAGCTTCGGTATACTCCTGGTACCGTTTGTTAAATATTCATCCATTATATCAGGATTTGAATCCCGCAGAATAATTCTGAAATCTATGTTATCATTTAATGCTGAAATTTTAGCAATGTAAGGCAGGTTCTGCGCGGAATCGCCGCACCACGGCTCGGTAATTACCATCCACATCTGCTTATCTTTTACTTCCTGAACGGCTTTTTTAATTTCTTCCGAAGGATCGTAACTTTTATCTATCCTGTTGCTTCTCTGTAGATTTAACTTTTTATAATCGTATAATGCTTTCTGCTCCTTATTAAGAGAATCCGGATCTGTATTTTCAATTTGTTCGACAAATATTTTGTTGTACTCTTTATATGTCATACCGTTTTGAGGTCTCTTGTCTTTAAAAAACTGTTTTACCATGATTTACTCCCTAACTTCGATTTTTTACTATATTAAAAATAACAATATCATTACAGATCATAACAGATAATTGTCGTACACCGTTAATAAGAGCCTGAATAATATTTTAGTTTCATTGTTTTATTTACGCATAAAAGTATTTTTATATTTAATATTCAAGTTTATTTTCTTACTGTTTGATCCTGCGCAGAATAAAATATTAATAATCATTACATACCGCTTTTTAATTCACGCCTTAAAATCAAATAGTCCGGGCAATACTTTTTTACGAGCAGCCAAAAATTTTTAGAATGATTCATTTCAATCAAATGGCAAAGTTCATGAATAATTACGTAATCGATTACCTCTTTTCTGTATCTCATCAGCCGGAAATTAAAGGAGAGATTTTTTCTTGCGGATGCACTTCCCCATCTTGTTTTCTGAGACCTTACTGTTATCCTGTTAACTTCGAACCCTAAATTAACGGCAAGTGATTTGGCTCTGGCAGGTATATATGTTTTAGAAGTATGTTTCAGCCATGTTTCGTAAATTTTTTCGGCTGACTCCTTACTGCCGTACGGACTGGTAATTTTCAGTTCATTGCCCGAAAAGTTCAGCTTGTGTCTTTTAGTAAAAAGCTGAAATGATTGAGAGACGTTAATTTCTTTTCCCCACAGCAAATATTTATTTTCTTTTTCTGCGCAAATTTTTAAATGCTTTTTGATCCAGCCTGCTTTTTTAACAAGAAAGCTTTCCGCTTCCTTCAATTCCAGGCCTCGCGGAACTATTAGTTCCAGTTCTCTTCCGCTTCTTATTTGAAGCCGGAGATACTTGGCTTTGCTACTGTATCTGAGATTATATTTTATCTCTTCCTGAAGAATTTTGATTGAGCGGGTTATTGAATTCGTATTTCTTTTCACTTTTTGGGTTGAGAATAAAAGCGGCTCCGGATGTGTAGCCGAAATTAATTATTTACGATAATTTATACGTTGTTTTATCTTTTGCATCCTGAAGAATTACGCCTAATGCTTTCAGCTCATCTCTTATTTGATCGGCAAGAGCATAATTCCTGTTTTGTTTTGCGTCGGTTCTTAATTTAATAAATAGCTCAATTAAATCGCCTTCGAGATCTCCGTTTGTTTTTTTAGCAGCTGCGTCAAAATCAAGAATTCCTAAAACACCGACGGCCGTTTCATCCAGGAATTCCTTGACCTTCTTATAAAACTCCTTGCTTAACTGTTCATTTTCTGCCAGGGTTTTATTCGCATCGCGTATAAAGTCGAAAATTACCGCAGAAGCCTTCGGTGTATTTATATCATCATCCATAGCATCGGAAAAATTCTTTTTATATTTCTCAAAATCAAACTCAGGCTCGTTACCGCCGCTGCTGTTATGAATACCGTCTAATACTCTCTCGGCCAAGTTGCTCAATTTCTCAAGACCTTTTTGAGCCGAAGTTAAAAGTTCATCGCTGAAATTCAAAGGTCCCCCGTAATGCGCCTGCACAAAGGCAAGCCGAACTGCTTCAGGGGAATAATGCTTCAGTATATCCCTTGCCGTAAAGAAATTGCCGAGTGATTTAGACATCTTCTCGTTATTTATATTCAGGAAACCGAAATGCATCCAGTAATTAACAAACTTTTTACCGTTAGCGGCCTCGCTCTGCGCAATTTCATTCTCGTGATGAGGAAAAATTAAATCGTTTCCGCCAGCATGTATATCAAATGTCTCTCCCAAATGCTTGCAGCTCATTGCGGAGCATTCGATATGCCAGCCCGGCCGCCCTTTACCCCAGGGACTGTCCCACGACGGCTCGCCCTCTTTAGCTTTTTTCCAAAGCGAAAAGTCGAGAGGATTTCTCTTTTCTTCGTTTATTTCAATTCTGGCGCCGACTTCAAGCTCGTCAGTTTTTTTACCGCTCAGTTTGCCGTAATTTTTAAACTTGGCCACATTATAAAAAACATTGCCGGCAATATCGTAGGCATATCCTTTGTCCTCAAGTGTCTTAATAAATTTTATAATATCACCCATATGTTCGGTTGCTTTGGGATATACGGTAGCCTTTTCAATTTTTAATTTGGAGATATCCTCCATAAAAGCCTGAATATACTTTTCGGCAACAAGATTAGCGGCTTTTTTTTCCTCAATAGATTTTTTAATTATCTTATCGTCAACATCTGTTAAGTTCATTACAAACTTTACATTATACCCTTTATGTTCCAGATAACGCCTCATAATATCCGACATTATAAAGGAACGGGCATTCCCGATATGAAAATAATCATAAACCGTCGGACCGCAGACGTACATACTGACATTAGGCGGATCTATCGGTTTGAATTCTTCTTTTTTCCGAGTTAGTGTGTTATATATTGAAAGCATATTCTATTTCTAGATTCTTATTTATAATTAAAATTACTACTACAAATTTAATAATTATCGACGAAAAACATGTTATAGCAATTGATTTAATTCTACAAACATAAAATCCCTGCGGTATTTAAGATCATCTAGAAATGAATTAACTCCGTAGGAGTTAAACTCTTTTATTTAAAATAGTTTAAAGAATTATTTTCCAAAATTAGGTTGATGCCTATGGGAGTTCCGCGGAAGAGTTGCGGAGCACATAGCGTGAATAAATATTATCTTTAAACCCGGTATGCAGGTTAATGAACTTAATAAAAACAATTATTAGGTTCAGCATTAATCTAACTTTACAATAATAAGGTTATTACTTCCTAAGTTTGCTCAACAAAAAATTTATATCTTCAGGCAAAGGCGTGTCGAATCTCATAAATTCTTTGGTTTTCGGGTGAATGAATCCGAGTGTTTTTGCATGCAAAGCCTGCCGCGGCATTAATTCAAGAAGATTCTGCACTCTGCTTTTTAATTTAGGCGAATTTGATCCGAAGATTAATTTGCGTCCTCCGTAAGTTTCATCGCCGAAGATGGGATGACCTATTCCGGAAAGATGGACTCTTATCTGGTGCGTGCGTCCGGTTTTCAGATTCAGTTTTACCAGTGAAGTAAATTCAAATTCTTCAAGCACCGAATAGAAAGTAAAAGCTGTTTTGCCTTCGTCCGTACTGATTGTAAATTTCTTCCTGTCCGATTTACTTCGGGTTATGTTAAAATCTATCTCACCGTTTTTTTCTTTTAATATACCCCATACAACCGCCCAGTATTCTCGTTCTATGGAATGTCTTGAAAACTGAGCTGCAAGTTTTGCGTGAGTCCAATCGTCTTTTGCAACCACTAAAAGCCCGCTTGTATCTTTATCTATTCTGTGCACAATGCCGGGTCTGCCCGGTTCATTTATTTGACTCAGTTTCTGCGAGTGATACAGCAAAGCATTAACAAGAGTTCCGGTATAATTTGCGTAAGCGGGATGCGCCACCATACCGGCAGGTTTGTTAAGCACGATCAGAAATTCGTCTTCGTAAATTATATTAAGCGGAATTTCTTCGGGTTCTGCGTTCTCCGGCCTGGGAGAAATTGGAACGGTTGCCGATATTTCATCGCCCGGTAAAACAATATAACTGGGTTTTACATAATGCCCGTTTACCGTTACAAGCCTGGCTTCTGATTAATTTTTGGATTTTTGTGCGGGTTGCGTTTTCGATGCAGTTGGTTAAATAAATATCAAGCCGTTCCTTTTTTTTACCTTCAGGAATCTGTATCAGATATTTTTTTTCCGAAATTATGTTCGACATTTTCGTTTTTATCTTTTTTCTCTTTAAACTCATCAATGTTTCCGGCAGCTTTGTCTTCGGCAATGTTATCGCTGACTTGTCCAACCGCATTCGTTTCATTAAAATGATCGTAATTTCCGCTCTGTGTACCGGCGGAAGCCAATTCTTTTTTGTCTTTGGGATAAAAGAATATGAGAAGCAAGACACCTACTGTAACTGCGGCATCAGCAACGTTGAATATCGGCCAGCGGTCAAAATTCCTTCCGAATAAGCTGAACTTGAAGAAATCAAAATCTAAGAAATCCACAACTCTTCCGTAGAACAATGGGGCATAACCGTAAAAGACTCCGTAAAACACTCTGTCTATTAAATTACCAATTGCACCTCCGAGAATAAGGGCAACCGCAAATCTCATACTAAAGTGTTTTTTACGAATGGTATACAGATATATTACCAGTGCAATACTGGCAATGAGAGAAAAAAGAGAAACCCAGAGTTTAAAATCTATTCCCGGATCGAAGCCGAAAGCGAGACCTGGATTTTCTATAAATGTAATTCTAAAAAAATTGCCTATTACCCGGATTGTGTCGCCGTAATTCATTCCGGCATAATAAAAGTGAAGAAAGGGGATTGAAAACCCCTTTACCAACAGCTTAGATGCTTGATCTGCTATAACTACAGCCAATGAAACAAAAAATATTTTCAAACTATTCCTTATTTTCTGCTAACACTGTTTCTAATAATTCCGGTTGTTCTTTGGTGTCCGCTTCTCTCTGCCAGCCCAATGAAAGTAGAAGAAGAATTACTCCTGTAGTTACCGCCATATCCGCAAAATTAAAGACATAATTTCCGAATACCCGGTCAAATATGAAAAGGTTAAAAAATCTCAGATTTAAAAAATCTACCACCCGGCCATGAAATAAAGGTGCATAGCCGTAAAAAACACCGTAAAATATCCTGTCAAACAGATTACCGACTGCCCCGCCCAATATCAGCGCCAAAGAAAGTCTTAAACTGAATAATTTATTTCTGTTTTTATATAAATAAATAAATATGCCGATGCTGGCAAGCAATGAGAAAATAGAAATAAGTAATTTGAATGAACTGCCGAAATCAATACCGAAAGCTATTCCGGGATTTTCAACAAATGTAATATCAAATAAACTGCCGAATACGGGAATCTTTTGGCCGACGAACATTCCGCGAAAACTTACATCTAAAAAAGGAATCGAAAATCCTTTTACCATTAATTTAGATAACTGGTCTACGATCAGAACCATCAATGAAACAAACAATACTCTCACATGTGTCCTTCATTTTTCATTTTATAATACATTCGTAACTCAAATTCTTTCAGTGAAAATAAATATTTATCTTTTCTCCTGCTTCTGCTTCATTGGAAGACACAGCTGACTGTGGGGAACCGCTTCCAGCCTTGCTTTTGGAATAAGCGGACACGTATCACACAAATTATGCGGCTCTTCAATACATTCAACGCAAATACCGTATGTTCCCGCGTCAATTCTTTTAAGAGCATCTTCCAAATATCCTAAGAACTTATTTTCCCTTTGCGCATAAAGAAAGGTTTTTTCTCTTTCCATTGCGTCGGTTCCCTGCTCGGCCATATGAAGTGAATAGGGTGAATTTTCATTTATATATTCTCCGGTCGTAGGATCAAGCATCTGTTCTTTTAAATTCTGCAGTTGTTCGATTATTTCGTCTCTCTTATCCATTATAATTTTTCTGAAGTGTTCGAGATCTTCTTTGCTGTATCCTTTAATTTGCTCTAATGCTTTTGCGCGTAATTCGGCAGCAGATTGTACTTCATTCACAACTGATTTTGCCTCTTCAGTCTTCTTCTTTCTCGGCATAGTAGTCTTTTGTCCTATTTTTTTCTCAACAGTTTTGGGTTTAGTTTCTTTTTTCGTCTTTATCAATTTTTTCTTATCGGCAGCTTTCTTTACAGTTTTTACTGGGGAAGCGGCGGATGTTGTTTTCCTCGAAGTTTTTGTCTGCTTCTTTTTTTCGGCAGCAACCTTCGGTTTAGAAGTTTTCTTTGAAGATTTTTTAATCACAGTTTTTTTGGTTGTAGATTTTTTAGCCATCTATGGGTCTCCTTTTATTAGGGATTAACCTTTTCAATTCGGATGGAGCATTCATACTCCCCAATTTTCCATTCCTGATTAAAACCGCTGATCGATTTATTATCGTTAGTAATTTCTTCCGCTAGAGTTTCGTTAGCGACATAATTTTTGAAATTATTTATCGCATCCACAAGTCTGCCGCTTCCTTCAAAATATATTTTAATTCTGTCGGTTACTTCGAAGCCTGCGTCTTTTCTCATGTTTTGTATTCTATTTACAAATTCTCTCGATAAACCTTCCGATATAAGTTCTTCACTTAACTCGGTATCTAAAGCAACAGTTACTCCTTCTTCCGTCTCAACAACCCATCCTGTAATTTCCGAACCTATTATTTCGACATCTTCTTTTGTTATTATTATTTCTTCGCTGTTTACATTTAGTTTTACTTCGTTACCTCCTTCTAACATTCCTATCTCTGCTTTTCCGAGCTGCTTTATAGCATTCGATACCGAGTTGACTTTTTTCCCGAACTTTGGTCCTATCGATTTAAAGTTGGCCTTAGCAGACTTATTCACAATTTCGGAATCATCGTTTAAAATAATCATGTCTTTTATATTCACTTCGTCAAGAATTACCTCTTTCATTTTCCCTAGCGCTTCTCTCTTGGAATTCTCAACTACAACCATAATCTTCTGCAGCGGCTGTCTGACTTTTAAGTTATTTTTAGCCCGCATCGATCTTGTAAGATAAACAACCTTCTGCGCAATGTCCATTTTTTCTTCCAGGGCCTTATCAAAATAAAAAGGCTTCGGAAATTCCGAAAGATGAACGGACTCGTACTTTTCGTCTTTGGTTATTCCGTTTAAATTCTGGTAAATTTCTTCGGATATAAACGGTGTAAACGGCGCCGTAAGTTTAGTAATGACTATCAGACATTCATACAATGTTTGATATGCCGACAGTTTATTTTCATTCATTTCCGATTTCCAGAAACGTCTACGGCACCTTCTTACATACCAGTTCGATAACTGATCGATGGTAAAGTCGGATACCGCCCTTGCCGCGCGCGTAACATCGTATTCGTCCATCATTTTTTCATAGTCTTCCATCAGAGTATTAAGTCTCGAAATTATCCATCTGTCTATCTCGGGCCGTTTTGCGAAATCAATCTGTTTTTCTTTATATATGAATCCGTCAATATTAGCATACAACGCAAAGAAAGAATATGTGTTTACCAAAGTACCGAAGAACTTTCTTTGAACCTCGACCATACCTTCTTCATCAAAGAGAGTGGGCCGCCAGGGCGGGCTGTTGGTAACAAGATACCATCTTGTTGTATCGGCACCGTACTTGGAAAACAGCACGAAAGGATCGACTGTATTTCCTCTTGATTTAGACATTTTAAGACCGGTCTTATCAAGGATTAATTCGTTCACTATGATATTTTTAAAGGCGACTTTTCCGAACAGCATGGTGGAGATTGCATGAAGTGTGTAAAACCAGCCTCTTGTCTGATCTATACCTTCGCAGATAAAATCGGCCGGAAAAAATCTTTTCTCGAATAATTCTTTATTCTCGAACGGATAATGATATTGAGCAAACGGCATTGACCCGGAATCGAACCATACATCGATTAATTCAGGCGTCCTTTTGAAAGTCTTCCCGTTCTTTTCGAAGAAGATCCGATCGACAAACGGTTTATGCAGATCTATATTTTCCAGATCATTTACAGATATTTTTTTACCGTCCTTCTCTATAAATCCTTCTTTAAGCTCTGCTATACTTCCAACTGCAAACATATCGCCGTCTTCGGCAACCCAGATAGGCAAAGGTGTTGCCCAGAATCTGTCGCGCGAAAGCGCCCAGTCTTTATTTTCTTCGAGCCAGTTTCCGAATCTTCCCGCACCTACTTCGGGCGGCTGCCAGTTGATGGTTTTGTTAAGCTCAACCATCTTATCCGCAATTGAGGTAGTTCTTATAAACCATGATTCACGGGCGTAATAAATAACAGGCACGTCTTCGTGACGCCAGCTGAAAGGATATGAGTGAACAATAGTCTCTTTTTTGTAAAGCTTGCCTTCTTCTCTCAATTTTATGATAATGCCTTTATCGGCATCCTTTACAAACTGGCCTTTAAAATCAGTTACTTCATCAGTAAATAATCCGCCTCTTGTAACCGGCTGAAGCATAGGAAGGTCGTATTTCTTGGAAAGCTCATAGTCATCGGCTCCGAAGGCCGGAGCAATATGAACGATACCGGATCCGTCTTCGGTACTGACAAAATCTCCTGCCGTAACGTAAAAGGCTTTTTTATTAACCTTAACATAATCGAATAACTGCTCGTATTCTATTCCTTCAAGTTCACTGCCTTTTAATTCCTGCAGCAGCTCGTATTCCCCGTCTATTACAGACAAACGTTCCTTGGCAAGAATTATATTTTTTTCTTTGTATTTTATTTTCACATAAGTTATTTCGGGTCCGACTGCAAGAGCGACGTTTGAAATAAGCGTCCACGGAGTTGTCGTCCAAACCAGGAAATTATCTTCCGAATTTTTAATCTTAAAATAAACATACACGGAAGGATCTTTTGTTTCCCTGTATCCGAGAGCAAGTTCATGCGACGACAATACTGTTTCCGATTTCGGATCCTGGGGAACAATCTTATAATCCTTATAGATCAATCCTTTTTCGAACATCGTTTTCAGAGCCCACCATACCGATTCGATATAATTATTATCCAGTGTTATGTATGCGGAATCTAGATTAATCCAGTATCCCATACGGGTTGTCATTTTTTCCCAGAGGTCGAGATAAGTAAAAACGGAGTCGCGGCAGGCCTTATTATATTTTTCCACGCCGAACTCGACTACCTCACTCTTATGTTTAATACCTAATTTTTTCTCAACTTCTATTTCAACAGGCAGTCCGTGCGTATCCCAGCCGGCTTTGCGTTCCACTCTGTATCCTTGGAGAGTCTTATACCTGCATACCAGATCTTTTAATGTTCTAGCCATTACATGGTGTATGCCCGGTTTGCCGTTTGCGGTTGGGGGGCCCTCGTAAAAAGTAAATGATTTAGCTTCGTCTCTCGAAGATATACTCTTTTCGAAAATTTTATTTTCCTGCCAGAACTTTAATATCTTTTCTTCTATTTCAGGATAACCGATTTTTTCTATATTTTGTTTGAACATTTAACTACAGCAATTTTTTAATTATATAATGTCAGATATTTTCGTATTTTTTTATTAATTCTTTTTCCGCTTGGATGAATTCTTTTAATTCTTTTTCAATTCTTTCTTTCTTCAGAAACGTATTCTTTGCATTCAATTCCGCATCGTTTATAATTTTTTGGGCATTTAATTTAGCTTCTTTTATTTCTAATTCCGATTCTCTTTTCATGTCCGGTGAAAAATTCTCATAAACTTTCAGTTTTTCCTTCATCACAAGAAGTTCTTTCTGAAAAGTAAATATCTCAACAACCGCCATACCGAAAAATCCCATCGCACCCAAAGTTATATTTCTAAGACTGTACAGTATCAGATTTTCGGTAAGAAGTTCGGTCGCCGCAAAGTAATCGCGGAAGTAAGATATCATAAGCACACTTATAATTGTAGCTGCTATTATGGTAGCGAAAACCGCTTTTCCTCCGAAATGCCAGCCGAGAGTTTTGTTTATAAACCACCCGCATGCAAAACAAAGCAGCGACAGTACAAACCAGACGGCAAAACTGTTTTCGCCGAATCTGAACAGGTTGGTATTAAGAAAATTAGAAGCAAACATTAGAACACCCAAAAGTACCGGCACCAAATAATGATGCAGTTTTCTTACTTCCATTACAACCTCTTAATTACTTCTTTCATGATAAAAGTCATTCTGGGCTCTGCTTCCATTGCTGCGGCAATAATCTCTTCCACTTTTGCCGGCTGAAGGGAATCCGGGAAACATTCATCCGTGATAATACTAATTCCTAAAACTTTCATTCCCATGTGGTTTGCAACTATGTTTTCCGGTATAGTTGACATTCCGACAACATCGGCACCTATCGCTCTTAAAAATCTGTATTCTGCTTTTGTTTCCAGATTAGGACCGGGAACGGCTACATAAACGCCTTTCTGCACTTTTATCTTATTTTCAATTGCAACGTTTTCGGCTAATTTAATAAGTTCGGTACTGTAAGCTTCGCTCATATCCGGAAATCTCGGTCCGAGTTCTTCCAGGTTCTTCCCGATAAGCGGATTATCTCCCAGAAGATTTATATGATCGCTCATTAGCATTATATCCCCGCGCCGGTATATAGGATTCATACCTCCGCAGGCATTCGATACCAAAAGCGTTTCCACGCCGAGATATTTCATCACTCTGACAGGATAAGTAATTTGCTGCATCGAATATCCTTCGTAGTAATGAAAGCGGCCCTGCATAGCCACAACTTTTTTACCGTTAATGCTTCCGAAAATTAATTTGCCTTTGTGTGATTCTACGGTGGATAAAGGGAAATGAGGAAGATGACCGTAGTCGATCTCATGTTCAATTTCGATTTCATGAACCAGTCCGCCCAAACCTGTACCTAGAATAATTCCGACGGAATAATTGTCTTTCGTGCTTTTACGAATGACTTCGAGGGTTTCGTTTATTTTAGAAATTATATTATCCATTTAATTAAAGTAATTTATTAACAATATCGTTTACATCTATAACAATTTGCTTTGTCTCTTCGGTCTTTTTAACTGTTACTTCCTCTTCGCCCGCAGTCTCCACTTTCATCTCCAGCAAGTGAGCCTGGGAGTTAAGTATTGATTTTAAATTGGCAATAAGAAGATCGCGTTCTTCCCTGAGACTGATTACCGCATTTCTAATATCATTTGCATTTTCCCTGGCTTTCTCCAACAACTGCGATGCTTTTATCTCGGCTTCCTTTATCATCAGGTTAGCCTGCTTTTTTGTTGATTCGATGGACTTTGATGTAGACTCATGAGCTTTCAGAAGGGTATCCTGAAGATTTTTTTCAATCTTTCTGAATTCGGACAGTCTGCCGTTGGCCAGTTCAAGTTCTTTTTTAACAGATTCGTTTTCTTTCTGCATCATATCAAATTCGTCGGCCAGTTTATCGAGAAATGCTTTTACTTCATCTTTGTCGTAACCTCTGATAGATCTGTTAAATTCCTGCTTTTTTATGCTAATCGGGGAGACCTTCATAAATTCTCCTTCCAATCTGTTGAATAATCCCTTTCGCCGAAGATAGCAGAACCGATCCTCAGCATTGTAGCGCCTTCTTCAATTGCAATTTCAAAATCTGAGGACATTCCCATTGACAAATCCTTAATACTAAGACCTTCGCTGTTTATTTTGTCTTTCATTTTTCGCAAAGTGCTGAAACTTTTTCTAGTAAGATTTTGATTTTCTGTAAAAGGTGCGATCGTCATAAGCCCTTTCAGTTCAACATTCGGAAAATCCTCACAATAAAAAGCAAGATCCCTTAACTCACTATATTCGGTTATACCGGATTTAGAGTCTTCAAAAGAGGTTTTCACCTCCAAAAGGATTTTTTGAATCTTATTATTTTTCCCCGCATGTTTATTTATTTCGGAAACAAGTAACAGTGAATCAGCCGAATGTATATACTCAGCCGACTGGACCGCAAACCGTACTTTATTTCTTTGTAAGTTTCCTATAAAATGCCAGCTTACTTTTTCCGGAAATAATTCAATCTTTTTATCAAGCTCCTGGGCGCGGTTTTCACCGAAATCACGAATTCCAAGGTTAAAAACCTCTTTAATTTCATCTATACCGAAATTCTTTGAAACCGCAATTAACTTTATTTCCGAAGGATTACGTCCGCATTCAGCACATTTCATTGCTATTTTTTCACGAACGATCTTTAGATTATCTTGTATCATAATAAAATTAAGATTGTGAATTTATAGGTTTTCGAATCAATAATCAACGTTAAAAGCGGCACTTACAAACAGAATTAAAGTTTAATTAAGGTTAAATAATAAGGAATATTTAGTCCAAAATACAATTTTTTAACAAAAATTTTACTAATATCTTTCAAAACGCCATTATTTACGAGACATTCATTTATCTCTTTTTAAAAAAATAAGTCTTTACTTCCTTTTATTAAAATATGATCTCTATTTTAGTTAAATTTGCCGTGAATTTTGAATTATTATTACAGGATTAAAGTTTTATGGAAAATACATTATTAAATAAAATAAAAGTAAAAGCTGCTTCTCAGAACAGAAAAATAGTCTTACCCGAATCTCATGACGACAAGAGTTTTAAAAGCCGCCGAGAAATTAGTAAAGGAAAAAACAGTTTCCGTAATTACTTTGGGAAATGAAGACGAAATTAAAAAAAGCGCAGAGAGATTAGGCGTAGATTTATCCGGAGTAGAAATAATCGATCCGGCAAAATCTGATAATTTGAAGAAATTCTCCGACATCTTTTACGAACTGCGCAAGAAAAAAGGTGTTACTCCCGAAGCCGCCGTCGAAACAATGAAACGGGATTTATTTTTCGGAGCTATGCTTGTCAGAGAAGGATTTGCCGACGGAAGTGTTGCCGGCTCAACAGCCTCAACCGCAGACGTACTAAGGGCCGGTATTTTATGTATCGGCATGCCCCAGGGTATTTCAACCGTATCCAGCTTCTTTCTTATGGTATTCCCGGATAAAGCTTACAGCTTTGCAGATTGTGCAGTGGTCCCAAATCCTGATCCTGCTCAATTAGCTGATATTGCAATTACTACTGCCGTTAATCATGAAAAACTGACAGGAGAAAAAGCGAAAGTCGCCATGCTTTCTTTTTCGACTAAAGGCAGTGCAAATCATGAATTAGTGGACAAAGTTATTGAGGGATTGAATTTAGCTAAAGCCAAAAATCCGGCTCTCGAAATAGACGGCGAACTGCAGTTTGATGCGGCCATTGTTGAGTCGGTGGGAAAAAGAAAAGCCCCCGGCAGTACTGTCGCTGGAAAAGGAAACGTTCTTATATTTCCCGATCTGAATGCAGGCAATATAGGGTATAAGATTGCTCAAAGGCTAGGCGGCTGCGAAGCTATCGGGCCGATCATTCAGGGACTGAAAAAACCTTTCTTTGATCTCAGCAGAGGGTGCAGCGTTGACGATATTGTGAATACTGCCGCAATTGCCGCTCTTATGGGAGACTAGAACTGACGATTTTCGATTAACGATTGGCGAATTGTCAATTTAATATTTAAAGGTTGCTCCTAAAATATTCTTAGTGTGTCTTGTTGTTAGAAGCCGCTTCACCACTAAGTTACACTATGAAATTTTTACTTAGTGCGCCTAGAGCCTTGTGGTAAAAACGAATCCTTAAATTCACCTAAGAATTTATTTTAGCAGCAACCTGTTTATTAAATAATCACAACCTGCCTCCGACAAAGGGCGTCCAGCATCAACCCACCACCAATTTATTCCCCCCCGATATTCAATTCATCCTTAACGGTTAGTCTGGCCGCAATTACGTCCCGGTTATCAAGATCCAGAAGTCCAGCAATTTTCTTTACCATATGCTCTTCGTACACGTCTTTGTTATGATCGGCGTAAACAAGTCGCCAAAGTTTTTTTAATAGTTCATATTTATCATCGTTGCTTAGATTTTTATTTATCACCTGGGTAAAATCGTAAATACTGTCCTCCCTTTTAAGGAATTCCTCTGCCTTTGCAATCATGCTTTCGATATTCTGTTCGTCCACATCGAAATCGTCATGCAATATTGATGATATTTCCTTCCTTTCTTCGGAAGAGAAATTGCCGTCGATTTTTGCTATGTCCACAAGTAGAATACAAACCGACACTTGCAATTGAAATTTATTCTCTCCGGTTTTTCCGGATTCGTCGCTAATCGGATTTACAACTTTTTTCAAAAATTCAAACATAATTTACTTCATTCTCCTTTATTGAACTTCTATTTCGGTATACTCCTCGGGTTTCGGCGGCCTTTCGTACAGTACCGTCAAATTTTTATATTTTTCCGTGAGATTATGAGGCACCTGATCCCAGGAAAAACGCCAGGTCCAGTTTCCGCCGAGTTTTCCAGGGAAATTCATTCTTGCCTCGCTGCCGAGGTTTAATACGTCCTGCATTGGAATAATAACTATATTCGCCACGGACGAATAGGCCGTCCGGATTAACGTATTAACCATATCTTCGCCGTGGTAATGCAGATATTCCCTTGCATGATGCACTATGTCGTTATCTTCGGTCTTTGCTTTTTCAAAATAACCGCGAGTTGTATCGTTATCGTGAGAGCCGGTGTAAACAACACAGTTTTTAATAAACCGGTGAGGTAAAAATTTAGTTTCCATACCGGTGCCGAAGGCAAACTGCAGGATCTTCATTCCGGGAAAATTAAAATCATCTCTCAGTTTTTCAACTGACTTTGTAATAACACCCAGATCTTCCGCAAGAATAGGAAGCTCGCCGAGATATTTTTTAACAGTATTAAAAAGTTTTTCGCCCGGGGCTTTAATCCAATTACCTTTCTCTGCTGTAGGCGCGCCTCCGGGAATTTCCCAGTATGCGTCAAATCCTCTGAAATGATCTATTCTTATAATATCATTGAACTCCAGTAACTGCGAAAACCGCTGCCTCCACCATTGAAAATCATCCTCTTCCATCCTGCCCCACCTGTAAAGTGGATTTCCCCAAAGCTGGCCGGTAGCACTGAAATAATCCGGCGGAACTCCGGCTACCGTTTTAAGCTTACCGTCCTCTTCCACCGTAAAAAGCTCTTTGTTGGCCCAGAGATCCGAGCTGTCGTAAGCAATAAAAATAGGCATGTCGCCGATTATTTTAATGCCCTTGTTGTTAGCATATGATTTTAAATTTTTCCATTGAGAAAAAAATTGGAATTGAATGAATTTATGATAAAGGATATTATCGGAAAGTTTTTTCTGCCATTCGTTCAGAGCTTTTTCTTCCCTTCTTACCAGACCTTTGTCCCACTTTGTCCATAACTCACCGCCGTGATAATCTTTTGCCGCCATAAAAAAGGCGTAATCATCCAGCCACATTTTATTTTCATCGCAGAAGATATTAAAAGTTTCTTCCGTTCCGTTTGGATCATTTTTAAAATAACCGTAAGCTTTTTGCAACAATTCCTTTTTATAATCTATAACCTTACCGAAATCTATTTGATGAGGATCCGTGTCAGGTGTATTTCGCAGATCTTGTTCGGATAAGAATCCGCTTTCAAATAATTTTTCCGGACTTATTAAAAGCGAGTTTCCGGCAAAAGCGGAAAAGCACTGGTACGGAGAATCTCCGTATCCCGTCGGCCCCAAAGGAAATACCTGCCAGAGCGTCTGACCGGCAGCTTCCAAAAAATTTACGAAATTATAAGCTTCAAGACCTAAATCTCCGATCCCGAACTTTCCGGGCAGAGAAGTAGGATGCAGTAAAATTCCTGCCGACCTTTCAAAAGTCATATTTGCCTCAAAATATTAGGATTAAAAATAAGAAATGATACCGTTAAATAAAAAATCACTCTTCCTCATTAAGTAACCCCAAATTTAATTTTACACAAAGAAAAATATTATCAGTTATTAAGTTCTTTCCGGAAAAACGCATCAATTTTTTCCCAGGCTTTTAAGGTGTTTTTTCCTATGACCCTTTGTGTTTGTAACATATCTAATGAATTTAGTTAACAAACACTTAGGCCGGGATCACAAAAAGAAGAAGACGTCTCCGGGTTAATAAATTACCGGAGACGGTCATTTGAAAGATTATTTTTTAAGATAGGATTTTGCTGTTTTCACAATATTTTCCGTAGTAAAGCCGTACTGTTCCATAAGAATTCCGCCCGGTGCAGATGCACCGAACTTATCTATGCTTATGGAAATACCGTTGGTACCGGTATATCTTTCCCAACCGTGTTTTACACCTGCTTCAATTGAAATACGGAATGTAACGTTCGGCGGTAAAACCGAATCTTTATAGCTCTGCGACTGGTTTTCGAAAAGCTCCCAGCACGGGAAACTGACAACTCTTACTTTGATTCCCTCGGATTGAAGCTGCTCGGCAGCTTGAATTGAGATGCTCACTTCCGAACCGGTAGCGATTAATATTAATTCCGGAGTACCCTCGCAATTTTTAATAACATAAGCACCCTTGGCAAGATTTTCGGCCGAAGGATATTTATCCTGGTCGTATATCGGAAGTCCCTGACGGGTTAAAAGAATTGCCACAGGGCCGTCTGTATGCTCTATTGCAACTTTCCACGCCTGAGCTGTTTCATTCGCATCCGCAGGTCTGATTACCAAAAGTCTTGGTATAGCTCTTAAAGACGAAATGTGTTCTATCGGCTGATGAGTAGGCCCGTCTTCACCTAATCCTATACTGTCGTGAGTAAATACATATATTGGTCTTATTTTTGAAAGTGAAGCCAGTCTGATTGCCGGCCTTAAATAATCGGAAAAGATCAGGAACGTGCCGCCGTAAGGGATAATTCCGCCGTATATAGCCATGCCGTTCATTATACTTGCCATTCCGTGTTCTCTTATTCCGAAATGAAAATTACGTCCGTCGTAATTCTCAGCCGAAAAATTCTTAAATGCCTTGATAAGCGTATTATTAGACGGTGCCAGATCTGCCGAACCGCCGATTAAACTTGGCAGCGACGGAGTAATAGCCGTAAGTACATTGCCCGATGCGGCTCTGGTAGCCAGTTTTTTACCTTCATCCTTAAATACCGGAAGTTTCGCTTTCCATTCTTCGCCGAGCTCACCATTCATCATTGATTTAAACAGTTTTGCTTCTTCCGGGTATTTTTCTTCATATTTCTTTAACAGTGCGTTCCAATTTTCTTCAACTTCTTTTCCTTTAACCGCAACTTGTTTGAAATCTTGGGCAACCTGATCAGGTATTAAGAAACTTGAGTCCTCAGGCCAACCCAGGTTTTTCTTAGATAGTTTAACTTCCTCTTCACCCAGCGGTGAGCCGTGTGCACTTGCGGTATCATGTTTATTCGGACTTCCGTATCCTATGTGGGTTTTTGTAACAATTATCGAAGGTTTATCTTTAGCGGCTTTTGCATTATTAACCGCTTCCTCGAGTGATGCCAGATTATTAACATCCTCAACATGCTGAACATGCCAGCCGTAAGCTTCGAATCTTTTTCCTACATCTTCGGAAAACGAAAGTGAAGTAGAACCGTCTATTGTAATGCCGTTATGATCATAAAAGAAAATTATCTGTCCGAGTTTTAAGTGTCCCGCCAATGAGCATGCCTCGTGAGAAACTCCTTCCATTAAATCACCGTCGCTGCATATTCCGTAAATATAATGGTCGATTAATTTTATATCATCCTTATTGAACTTTGCAGCAATATGCGCCTGTGCAATGGCCATTCCTACCGAATTTGAAATTCCCTGCCCCAGCGGTCCGGTAGTTGTTTCAACGCCTTCGGTTAAACCATACTCCGGATGCCCTGGAGTTATGCTTCCCCATTGGCGGAATTGTTTCAGCTGGTCCAGAGGAACATTATAACCGCAAAGATGCAGTACGGAATATAAGAGCATACTGCCATGACCGGCGGAAAGGATAAATCTGTCACGGTTTAACCATTTAGGATTACCTGGATTATGCTTCATGATATTTCTATATAGCAGATATCCAATCGGTGCGCAGCCCATCGGCATTCCGGGATGTCCCGAATTTGCTTTTTGAACGCCGTCTACGGCAAGAAATCTTATCGTATTAATAGAAAGTTGATCGAGTTGGTTAGAATTTGTAGCCATTTCACAGCTCCGTTTTTTTCAATTATGGAGTAATTTATTTCATTCAAAAAAGACAATTATATAGTATAATTAGCGCCTATCAATATGTAAATATTCTTACCCCGGGTTTATTTGTCCGGGAGACGTGCTTTTACACAGGTAAGCTGAAATTTAAGGTTTAAAATACTAATTGCAGTGCAACTAATAAAGGCATTAACAATATTTTAATAAAGACAAAACCATCAGATCTGCGTATTTGTTTTATCATTAAACAAGGCAACTCGATAGCCGATTGATTTAAAGTTTATAAATCTGCGGATTCTTAGCCTGGTTTTCTTTTGAGCCTGTTTGTCCGGAGTTAGACTTTTCACCCAAATAAGGTCCGGCAACAGTTTTATTTTTGGCAATAGCCTGCTCTATTTTTAATTTTTCCCTCAGTTTCTGATATTTTTGGAGAGCTTCCTGCTGTTTTAGAATTTCTTCATTAAGTCTTTTTTTCATTGCTGCAAGTTTTGCAATGTTCCCCTTGTATTCTTCATGCTCTATTTTGATTGAACCGATTGATTCCTGAAGTCCGACGAGTTCTCCCATTGAATCTTTCATCTTCTCCCTGATTTCGTGTATTTTGTCCTCGTAAGTAATTAGTTCATCGTTAAGCTTGATCTTTCTGTTCTCAGCTTTGAACAGGTTATCGCTCATCATCTTCAATAATTCATGCAGACCGTTTTCAAGTGAAGTTTTCTTCTTAATCAAAAGCTCTGTTTCCAGTTTCAAATCGTTATTATAACTTTTCCTTCCTGATATATTTTCATCTATTTGCTGCAAACTTTCTTTTAATGATTCTCTCTGCTCGCTTAGGTTCTTAAGTAAGTTTTCGAATGAATCTATTTCGGTTTGTCTTAGGTTAAGTATCCTCTCACTTTCCTCCAGCGCGGCGATTTTTTCGTAAAGGACCTGGTCACGCTCTTCAATATCTTTTTCTTTTTTAAGTATTATCTGTTCAAGAACATTTCGCCTCTTATTTATTTCGTTCAGATCGTGATTGTATTTCTGAAACATTCTGGCAAAACGGTTTTCGAGCTCGGCATTACTTGACTCTACTTCTCTTTTTCTTTTTTCAAGCAGAGGGACCAGTTCCTGCAATTTTGTATACTGCTCGTTTATTTTATCAAAAGAATCTTTTTCCGCCGAGTACTTTTGATGAAAATCGCTTTTCAGATTCTCAAGATTCTTCAGCTCTTCTCTTAGATCCGCACTTTTTTTCTCTATGTCAAGCAGTTCCATATTTATCTTTGACAACCGGTTCGATTTTATCTGGAGCGTTTGTTCAAGGGCATATACTTCTTTTTCCTTAAAACTTGTCTCCTCGCTTATTTTCATGAGGCTCTCATCGGCTTCTTCAAGAAGAGCTCTCTTATTCTCAAGCTCGGCTTCTATATTCTTTAACTCATTTAAGAATTCAACTTTGCCCTGCTTTTCATCTTCCAGTGTTTGGATACTTAATTTTATGCTTTCTTCACTTTCCCTCAACTGTAGAATGTTCTGCTCAATAACAGAATGATCGTTTTTCAATTTCTCCAGTCTATCCGAATATTCCGTTATTTCGGTTTTCCTGTTCTCTAACTCATGTTCTATGTTTTCAAATTCTTTAACATATTCCGATTTTATTTTCTTTTCTTCGTTAAGCTTATCGAGATTCAGCTTTAATTCTTCTTCCTTTGCCCTCAACTCGGTAATATTTTTTTCCAGCAGCGAAGATTCATTCTTAAAAGTGTCGATTTTTTTCGAAAGTTCCGAAATCTCGCTCTGTTTCGATTCCAGTTCCTGCTTAGCGTTTTCAAGTTTAATTAAAAATTCAGCTTTGCCTTTTTTGTCCTCTTCAAGTTTTACAATACTTGCTTTTATGTTTTCTTCTTTATCTTTAAGCTCTATAAAATTTTGTTCAATCTGCGTATACTCACCGGTTATAACCTCTAACTTTTGAGTATACTCCGTCATACGGTTACTCTTGTTGCTCAGTTCTTTCTCTAATTCTTCAACCTGCGAAGTAAGTTCAATTTTAGACTGCTCAACTTCATTAAGCTTGTCAACATTCGATTTTAATTCTTCTTCTTTTGCTTTCAACTCAGAGATGCTTGTTTCAAGCGCCGAGTATTCATTCTTGAGATCAGTCATCTTTTGAACATAGTCCGAAAACTCGCTTGTTTTATATTTTAGATTTTCCTCGGTTTTTGCAAGTTCTTCTGATAATTCCACATGTCTTTGACGTGCTTCTTCAAGATTAGCTGTAGTTTCTTTCAGAGTATTTTCTTCTTTCCTTAGCCCGGCTAAACTGGCTTCCATTTCGGTATATTCGCTCTTCAGTGAGTTTAATTTTTGTGAATACTCTGAAATTTCGCCCGTTTTATTCTTTAAATCTTCCTCTGTCAAAGCGAGCTCTTCGGATAATTTCAGCTTGCCCCTCTGTGTTTCTTCGAGCTCGTCTATAGTTGATTTTAGACTATCTTCCTGTTTGCGAAGCTCACCGATGCTTGCTTCCATTGCAGAATATTCGTTTTTAAGAGATTCTAATTTCCCCCCATATTCTGAAATCTTTATTTTTTTATTCTTAAGACTTTCTTCAATCTTCTCAAGTTCTTCGGACAATTCGGCTTTGTTTTGCTGTGTTTCGTCTAGTTTTGCAATAGAGGATTTTAAATTATCTTCTTGTTTCTTAAGATCCGAAATACTTCCTTCTATTGACTGATACTCGTTCTTCAGATCATCCAATTTCCCTGAATATTCCGATATTTCTTTCTTCTTATTTTCAAGTTTTTCTTCAATCTTTTCCAGTTCATCGGTTAATTTTTCTTTATTCTCCTGGGTTTCATCAAGTTTTTCCAGAATCGATTTTAGATTATCCTCCTGCTTTCTTAACTCATCTATATTTTCTTCCATAGATGAGTACTCGCTTTTCAGCACATCGAGTTTTCGCGAATATTCGGATATCTCTTTGTTTTTTGATTCTAATTCACCTTTAAGATCATCAAATTCACCTTCGTATTTAGCTAAATCATCTTTCTCTTCATTAAGCCTGGAAATGCTAACTTTAATATTTTCTTCTTTTAATTTTAAATCGGAGATATTTTGCTCCACCATTGAATATTCTTTTTCCAGGCCGTCAAGTTTATCGGAATATTCATTTATTTCATTCTTTTTCTTTTCCAGTTCGATCAGTAAGTCGTTTTTTCTATTTTCTAGCTCATCAATTTTATTCTCGGTTGTCCGTAATTTTTCGTTTAATTCTTCCTGTCTGCTTAACAGCGAAGATTCCTGCCGTTCCATTTCTTCTATTTCTTCGCGCTGAAGTAAAATTCTATTTTGAATGCCTTCTTCTTCGATATTTAAAGCTTCTAAATTTTTGTTAGCTTTCTCTATATCTTCTTCAATTTTAGCTCTTTTATTCAGAAGCTCGTCTATTGTCTCCTGCCTGTCAAAAGCGGCAATGCCGCTAACTTCAATAAATTTTTCCTCTTCTTTAATCTGTGATTCAACATCCGATAATTGTTCGTTATAAGAGATGATTTCGTTCTGCAGTTCGTCTTTTGTATCTTTTAGTTCCTCAATGCGGTCTTCAAGCAAAGAAATTTGCTCTTTTTTATTAGCTTCGTCGCCCTCAATAGCAGCTATACTTTCATTAAGCGAATTCCTCTTATCATTAAGCTCACCAAGTTCTTTTCTTAGTTTTCTTAGAAGATCATCCAGTCTTTTCGCATTGTCTTCCTTTTCAAACATGAAGTGAAACTTAGTCTTGAGCTCTTCGTTTTCCTCTCTAAGCTGCTGAAGTTCCTTTGAGTTAAAAAATCCCATTTTAAAGCTCCGAAAAATATTTTTCGATTAAAACCGAGCGTAAAGATACATTTACGCAATATCCAATATATCAGTTATGAACTTAATTATTAAGACGCTAACAATCAATTTATTTTGGGAAAATTTGGCGGTTTTGAAGCTGTAGCTCGGCGGTTGGATGAAGGAGACAGATCGCTTATACCTCCATACCTAATTCCCGGTTAGAGTGTATTGTGTATGCCTTTAGTTTGTTGTTTTCAGTATACATGTGCGGTTATGTTTCACACTATACAATAAACCTTTATTCACCTATCATTTAGAGCTGACCGCTGCGGTATTTTTTGCGGAATTCTAATTTTTGTATTTGCCGTTCGATTATCAGATCAGCAAGAGCAGTCGGAATGAATTCTTTATTTCCCACGGCGAACAGTTTCTGAAGTTTCTCCTCGGATATATCGATTCTGTATAGGGCTTTAAAAAACAAATCGTAATTTCTGTCCATTAATTCTATAATTTTTCCCGAAAGATATTTTCTTAGTTCTTTCAGGTTATCGCAATCATCAGAACGAATAACCGAATTCAGCCCCTGAAGCGCAAATTCATTGGAAATTAATTGCGAAATTTCCTTCAAATTATTATTTTCACTTTCGTTCATAGCTTATAAAGTATTCTATTTACCCGTCAAATAAATGTAAATATTCGTGTTTCACCTTAAAAGCCCCTGCCAAGAACACCGGTATAAAATAAAAAAATATGTCTAATTAAGCGAATGCAAAACCCATTTTTTTTCGAAGTTTTTTTATTATAATAAAACATCCGTAAGTAAAAAATGGCGCTGCCATTACATCAACCGTATAATGAACATGCTGCAAAAGTACCGAAACGCCAACCACTATAGTAAAAACCAGAAAAATCCTTTTTCTATTTTTTCCCTCCGCAACCAGGTAAAATAGGAATAAAATTGCAGTATGACCGGAAAAAAACAAATCCTTTGTAAGAAGCTGACCCGTACCGAAGAATTGTACAAACGGATCATCCAGGCTGATCATTCCGGCAGGCGGATTTAACGGCACAACATACATCACTATCATCCGGATTATAATAACAAGTATGTAAGTCTGGATTGCTGCCATTAATGCTTCGGGTTTCTTTATTAAATAAAACACGGTTAAAAAGACCGAAAAGTAGATTAAACCGAAGGTCAGCCACGTTAAATTAACCGGTGAGTAAAGCCTAAGCAGCGGATCCGGTAAAACCACGCCTTGCCTGGATTCTATAAAATTCAGAAAATGAGCCAGCACCGATAATATCACTATTAGAGAAATAACGGTAATAAAAGCTTCTGCTCTCAATTTCGGTTTTTGAATATATTCTTTCCAGGTCATTTTATGTTCGATTAATTATAGTTGGTATTTTTATGATTATTAATACCAGGTTAAGCCGGTCTTATTCATTAACGAATCGGCATTATTTTAACCCCTAAAGGTTCTTAGATGCAGCCGTATCCGGTGAAATTCAACATGCTAAACATTTACGTTCTCAAGAAAATACGGTAACATTTTCTGCCAGGTCGGCCAATTATGATGCATATCGAGGCCCCAGATATCCAGCCAATGATTGATGTTTTTTGAACGAAGAATGTCGGACAATAATTTGGAAGAATGAGGATCTTCGTTTTCTCCCTGTCCGCAGGCAATGATAATATTTTTGGTATTCAATTCGTCAATAATATTCTCGTCGTTAAGATTGGACAGGAAATCAATAGGTGAATTAAAATAACAGTTATCGTCAAAATATCCGTCCGTATACATCTTCAAATCATAATTACCGCTCATACCGATTACGCCCGCAAATAATTCCGGCGATCTGAAAAATGCATTGACGGCCAGGAATCCACCGGTTGAAGCTCCGCAGGCGATTATAGGCACATTGCCCCCGCAGTCACGATGAATAAACGGGACTACTTCCTCATCAATATACTTGTTATAATTTTGCTGGAGCATCGCTTTTACTTCAGCAGAGTTGCTTTTGTTCAGCCAGCTTTCGCCTATAATGCTGTCTATTGTATAGGCTTTAAGAGTGCCGTTATTTATAAAATTTCCGATACTGTCAATTGTCTGAGAGTTTTCGTATTCCATGTAATCCGTTTCCAAAGCGGGAAATAAAAGAAGAGCGTAACCGAAATATCCGTAGCAAATTAAGTTCATTTCCTTATTGAGGCTGGAACTGAACCAATTATGAGTAACTCTCTTCATACAATCCTCTCTTTTTGAAAAATAATATGCCGTTTTCCAGATTTTATTTTTCTCCCGGTCATTTGAAAATTTAATTTTCAATCAGAAATGTTATTTATTTTCACAAAGCTCGGTTAGAACACCGTATGTAGATTTAGGATGTAAAAAAGCAATGTTTAATCCTTCTGCTCCCTTACGAGGATTTTGATCAATAAGCCTTATCCCTTTGGCTTCAACTTCAGCAAGTGAGTCAGCAAGATTATTTACCTTAAACGCAAGGTGATGAACTCCTTCGCCTTTTTTTTCGATGAATTTTGCAACCGGCCCTGAAGGATCTGTAGACTCGAGCAATTCAAGCTTTGTTTCGCCTACCATAAAAAAAGCAGTTCGTACTTTCTGGTCTTTTATCTCTTCAACCGCATAGCATTTCAATCCTAGAATATCTTCATAATATCTAATTGATTCTTCGAGATTTTTTACCGCTATACCGATATGCTCAATTTGCGTAGTCTGCATTTAGATCCCCGGAAATTTGTAGATGCAATATCATCATATTTTAATTTATTTTAAACCGTTAAGATGATAAATAAAATTATTTTAAATTACTATAGTTTCCTTGTATTCTCCGAAAACCATTCGCAATGTATTGCATATTTCACCCACGCTGGCATAGGCCTTTACCGAATCTATTATGTAAGGCATAAGATTATCTTCACCCTCGGCAGCATTTTGAAGTTTTTGAAGGAAATTTAAGACCTTTTCATTATCTCTTTCCCGTTTAATCTTTGAAAGGAAATTAATTTGCTCTTCCTGAATTTTTTTGTCGATTTTTAAAAGCTCTGGCCGAGTATGTTCTTCGATTTGAAATTTATTCACTCCGACAACCGTTTTTTCGCCTGTTTCCAGTTCCTTTTCAAATCTGTATGCCGCATCCTGAATTTCCTTCTGTACATATCCGTTTTCAATTGCCTTTATCATTCCGCCGAGCGCTTCTATTTCGGCAATATAATTTTCCGCTTCTTGCTCGATATCATCCGTTAATTTTTCAATAAAATATGAACCTGCCATCGGATCGATTGTATTAACTGCACCGCTTTCGAAAGCTATAATTTGCTGTGTCCTTAAAGCTGTCATTACCGAATTCTCCGTAGGCAATGCCAGTGCTTCGTCTTTAGAATTTGTATGCAGGCTTTGGGTTCCGCCCAGTACCGCGGCAAGCGCCTGTATGGTAACTCTTACTATGTTATTATCAATTTGCTGAGCAGTAAGCGTTGAACCTGCAGTTTGTGAATGAAACCTGAGCATCATTGATTTCGGATTTTCAGCTTTAAACTTTTCTTTCATAATTTTCGCCCAAAGCCTTCTGGCGGCTCTGTATTTTGCTATCTCTTCGAATAGATCGTTGTGCGCATTAAAGAAAAAAGACAGTCTGCCTGCGAATTCATCTACATTCAAACCGGCTTTTATTGCTTCTTCTACATAAGTAATTCCGTTCGCAAGAGTAAATCCTATTTCCTGCGAAGCAGTTGATCCGGCTTCCCTGATATGGTATCCGGAGATAGAGATTGTATTCCATTTGGGTATTTCATCGGAGCAATACTTAAATATATCGGTAATCAGACGCATTGACCCTTTGGGAGGATAGATATAGGTTCCCCGCGCTATATATTCTTTCAGTATATCGTTTTGAACCGTTCCGCTGATCTTGTCTTTGGAAACACCCTGCTTTTCCGCGACAGCTATATACATTGCCAAAAGCACCGCCGCAGACGCATTAATAGTCATTGATGTTGAAATTTTATCAAGGGGTATTTGATCGAATAATATTTCCATATCGGCTAGAGTATCTATGGCAACCCCTACTTTACCCACCTCGCCTATTGATGCCGGGTCATCGCTGTCGTAACCGATCTGTGTTGGAAGATCGAAGGCTACGGACAGACCGGAAGTACCCTGAGATAATAAATACCTGTATCTTTTATTTGATTCCCTAGCTGTTCCGAAACCTGCATACTGTCTCATTGTCCACAACCGTCCTCTGTACATAGTAGGCTGAATTCCCCTTGTATACGGATACAGTCCCGGGAAACCGATATTCTCAATATAATTTTTTTGTTCATAGCTTAACGGAGAATAAAGAGGTTCAACCGGAGTGAATGAGACGGTGGTAAATTGCTTGGTTTTATCTCCTGATTTGGAAAATGATTTAGAATAATATTTATCTTCCCAATCTTTAAAAGCATTTTGAACTTTTTTAATCAGCTCGTCCATAATTTTTCTCTTTTGTTTATTTAATGATACCGGTCTCATTACTTACATGCCGGATAACTTACTCAAATAACCGATATTTTTAAAGTTTCGGCGTACAATAAATATATTTTATAAAATTATTCTGCTTCAATGGAACTTTTACCCCTTGTGTTATTGTTACTAATATAAATTTAACAATATCAGATCCATACCATTACTCGGAATCCGGCAGCCGAAAATAGGCTAATACTAAAATATTTTTAATACAATTATGAAAAAAGCAATAATTATAGGATCAGGCCTGGGAGGCTTGGCAACAGCCTTAAGATTATCAAGCCAGGGTTACGGTGTAACTATTCTTGAAAAATATTCGTCTCCCGGCGGAAGACTTAATCAATTTAAGAGCAACGGATTTACTTTCGACCTCGGGCCTTCTTTTATGAGTATGAGCTATGAATTAAACGAATTATTTTCCAGCTGCGGAATTCGGAATCCCATAAATCTTCAAGAATTGGATCCTCTTTATCAGGTATTCTTTGAGAGCAAAAAGAATCCTTTTAAAATATGGAAAGATCTGAATAAACTGGCTGAGGAATTCAAGAATATTGAACCCAATCTTGCAGAAAAAGCAGCGAAGTATCTCAATAAAGCAGGCGAGTTCTTCAACGATACGGAAAAAAAAGTTATCAAGTCAAATTATAAGAACACATTCGACTATCTGTTGAAATTAACCGGAGTACCATTAAAGCATTTGCCTTTTTTATACCGGAAAATGTGGGACGAAGCAGAGAAATACTTCGAATCAAATGAAGTCAGAATCATCTTCACTCTCGTCGCTTTCTTTTTAGGGTCTACTCCTTTTAAAACTCCGGCAATTTACTCGCTGCTTAATTATACCGAAATGCAGCACGACGGGTATTGGAAAGTAGAAGGCGGCATGTATACAATCGTGGAAGAGATTGTAAAGATTTTATACCAAAGAGGAATCGATATTGTTTTTAATACTGAGGTACATGCAGTAAGCTATTCAAACGGCAAAATCAAAACCGTTATCGACCGAACCGGAAAACATTGGAAGGCGGACCTCTTTATATCAAATTCGGATGCTGCCGCTTTCAGAGGTAAAGTTCTGGGAAGAGAGCAATTCTCGGAAAAAAAGCTCGACAAGATGGAATGGACTTTAGCGCCCTTTACTATTTATCTCGGCGTAAAAGGCAAGATCGATAACTTAATTCATCATAATTATTTTTTGAGATATAATTTTAAAGAATACGCCGACGATATATTTACATCATCCGCTTCCCCCAGTAATCCTTATTATTATGTAAATGTTGCTTCGAAAACCGTAGAAAGCTGCGCTCCTAAAGGCTGTGAGAATCTTTTCATTCTCTGTCCTGTACCTGACAGACGATATAAAAACAACTGGGATGATAAAGACGAATTCGCAGACAATATAATAAGTGATTTATCGGAAAGAATCGGCTTCGATATAAAAGCTAACATTCTCGTAAAAAAAATATTAACGCCGGTTGAGTGGGAATCAATGTTCAATTTATATAGGGGATCGGGACTGGGTTTAGCACACGGTATAAGTCAAGTCGGTGGTTTCAGACCTAAAAATAAAGATGAACAATTTTCAAATCTATATTATGTAGGAGCATCTACAACTCCGGGTACAGGTCTCCCCATGGTGATTATAAGTTCAAAACTAGTTGCAGAAAGAATCAGGACGGATTATGGAAGCTATTTATCATAACGCGTCTTTTAAAACAAGTAAACTGATAACCCATGTATATAGTACCTCATTCAGCTTGGGTATCAGGGTATTTTCAAAAGAATATAGAAATGCAATTTATTCTATTTACGGCTATGTAAGATTAGCGGATGAAATTGTGGACTCATTTCACAGTTTTGATAAACGGACTTTGTTAAATGAATTCAGAGTAGAAACAATCAAAGCAATAAAAACCGGCATATCTACCAATCCGGTAATAAATGCTTTCCAGCTTACAGTAAACCAATTTAATATCGAATTAAAATACGTCTACGACTTTTTAAGCAGCATGGAAATGGACCTATCAAATTCGTTCTATAACAGAAAGCACTACAATGAATATATATATGGTTCAGCTGAGGTAGTAGGACTTATGTGCCTCAAAGTTTTCTGCAACAAAAATGAAGATATATTCTCGGAACTACTAAGGCCTGCAAAATGCCTTGGCTCGGCTTTTCAAAAGATCAATTTTTTAAGGGATATGAAGAGCGACATTGAAGAAAGAGGACGGATCTACTTGCCGGGAATAGATTCCGAAATTAAAATAAATAACGTAAATAAAAAATTACTTGAAAAGGATGTCGATTCGGAACTTATTGAAGCATTGCGAGGAATTAAAAGACTTCCCCAGGGCGTCAGGCTGGGTGTTTATTCGGCTTATTTATACTATCTGATGCTCTTTAATAAAATAAAAAAATCCGATGTGGAATTACTTCTCAAAAAAAGAGTAAGGATTTCAAATTTTTCGAAACTCATACTTTTACTTAAATCGTTTATTGATATTAAATTTTTAAAAACATGTTAAATAAAAAAATAATATACAGCGCATTGCTGATTGCTTCATGTATTTGTACTGACATAAGTTATTGTGCCGATATTTATTTCGCACCCAAAGCCGAAAACCAAGTATTGAATCATATTAGAAAGTTATTTTACAAAGCCGTAACAAGCGAGGAAAAAACAGAGGAACTTGACGAGTATTTAACTAAAAATTTTTCAGTTAATACTAAAAATTACACACCGCTAATTCTTGCATATTCGGGAGGAATAACGGCTTTAAAAGCAAAACATGCGATAAATCCTTTTGCGAAATTAGATTTTTTAATAACCTCGCTGAAGAGGTTATCCATGGCTGTCGAACTCGACCCTGATAATCTGGAGATCAGGTTTTTAAGGTTTTCGGTTCTTGATCATTTACCCGGCTTCCTGGGATACGGCGATGAACTAAATGATGATAAAAATGTTATTTACTCTAAATTGTTAAAACAAAATTATACAAGCCTAGACAGAGAAATTCAGTCCGGAATTATTGAATATATGCTCGACAGTAAAAGACTCTCAGATAAACAGGCATCTGAATTAAACGATCTTATAAAAGGGAACACAAATAATGAGTGAATACTTGGCACTAAACATATTGATAATATTAATTCCCCTACTATTCACTTTTGAAAAAAGATTGAGTTATTATAAAAAATTTTCGTCCTTCCTGCTATCAGCTTTACCTGTTGCATGTATTTTTATTTTATGGGATTATATTGCTACATCCAGGGGAGACTGGGCTTTCAACAATGATTTCATAATAGGTTTAAAAATATTCCGGCTTCCTATTGAAGAAATCTTTTTTTTCTTTACCGTACCCTTCAGCATTTTATTTACTTTTGAGGTCGTCAAATATTTTGTAAAAAAGAAAGAAATATTATTTAAGAATTTTTATATCGTGATAATAATAGCAGCACTACTAATTTTTACCGTAATATTTTCCGATCGGATATACACATTTACCGTATTACTGTTCAGCGTCGTATCAATTTCATCAACTTTATTGCTGTTTCCTGCTCTGCTTCATTCTAATATTTATTGGTGGACGGTGGGGTTATCTTATCTGCCTTTTTTCATTATTAATTATACTTTGACGTCCCTGCCAATCGTTACTTATAATATGAAATCAATCCTAGGTTTAAAACTGAAAACCATTCCTGTTGAAGACTTTTTCTATTCTTTTTCAATTATCACGCTATGGCTTTTGTTTTATCACATAGCCGAATATTATAGAACTCAGAAACTTTTGAAAAAAGATGAACAGATCAATTAGTGTTGCAGTTATTGGTGCCGGACTGGGAGGGCTGTCAGCAGCTATAAGGCTTGCTGCCATAGGGCATAAAGTAACTGTTTATGAGAAAAATGATTTTGCGGGAGGAAAAGCAGGTTCATTATCCCTCAACGGATTCAGGTTTGATACCGGACCATCGCTGTTAACTTTGACGTTTATATTAACCGATCTTTTGGAATTTGCCGGAGAAAAAATTGAAGATCATTTAACAATTACAAGACCGGAAATAATATGTAAATATTTTTATCAAGACGGGACAATAATTAATGCCCATTCGGATATAAAAAAATTTGCCGAGGAAATCGAAAGAGCGACTGGCGAAACTTCAAAACATGTTTTGAAATTTCTTTCTTACAGTGAAAAAATTTTTGAACTAACCGCACCTTTATTTTTATTCAACAGTCCGTCAAAACCAAGTACTTACCTGAATTTAAAAGCTATCCGTACCATGTTCAACATCAATAAAATTGATCCTTTCAGAACAATGAATGAGGCCAACTGTATTTTTTTTAAAGATGAAAAAATTATACAGCTCTTTAACAGATACGCTACATACAACGGCTCAAATCCATATAAGGCGCCGGCAACTTTAAACATTATTCCACATACGGAAATCAAACTCGGCAGCTACATAGTACAAGGCGGTATATACGCAATCTGTAAGAAACTAAAAGAGATTGCATCTAAAAAGGGCGTAACATTTAATTTTAACTCAGAAGTTGAGCAGATTACTACTTCGCAAAATAAAGTATCAGGGTTAAATGTTAATAATAAAACACATAATTACGATGCCGTCATTTCCAATACGGACGTAAGATATACATACAATAAGCTTTTAAAAAAGAATAATTATAAAAACAGAATGCTTACAAGAAAGCTTACGCCTTCGCTCTCGGGAATAGTATTTTACTGGGGCATAAAAGGAATTCATCCTCATCTTGAAATACACAACATTTTATTTTCAAATGATTATAAAAAAGAATTTGCTCAAATATTTGAAGATTGTGTTTGCCCTGACGATCCGACTATTTACATATATATTTCGTCAAAATTTAACAAACAAGATGCTCCCGGCGGATGTGAAAATTGGTTTGTTATGACAAATGCACCTTTTATTGCATCACAAAATTGGAGTGAAGAAATCAGCAAAACCAGAAGCATTGTCCTACAGAAAATTAAAGATCAGTTAAATTTGGACTTAACGGAATTAATCCTTTCCGAAAAAATCATGTCTCCTTTAGAAATTGAAAAAATAACAAATAGCCCCGAAGGTAGTATATACGGTTATTCCTCGAACAGCAGGTATTCCGCATATTTTAGGCACCCTAATTCTTCTTCTAAAATAAAAGGCTTATACTTTTGCGGCGGCACCGTACATCCCGGCGGAGGTATACCTCTAGTATTATTATCCGGTAAAATCTCTTCCGACAAGCTTATTTCAGATTTGAAAAAACGGAAGTTTTAAAATGATAGAAACCTGGCATTTTAAACCCGCACGTTTTTTATTCAATTTATATATCGATAGGTTACTAAAAAATAATTTTAATAATTTTATATTTACCAACCCTGTCCCGGTATTAAACATGTCGAAAAGCTTAATAATTACACCAAATCATTTTTCATGGTGGGACGGATTTTTTATAGATTTTTTAACAAGAAAGATTACGGACAGAAAAATTCATGTAATGATGCTTGAAGAAAAATTACAAAAGTACTGGTTTTTTAAATTCGTTGGTGCTTATTCAATCAGCCCTGGTAATCCAAAGAGTATTTCAGAAAGCATTCGCTATACAATTAAATTTTTGGAAAACACAGATAACTTTGCCGTAATTTACCCTCAGGGTGAAATTAGCGAATTCGATAAATATCCTTTCAAATTAAAGACGGGTATTAGAGTAATTCTAAAAAAATTAAGAAATGATTCGGCGGTTCTTCCGGTAGCCTTTAAAATTAGATACGGTAATAAAATGAAACCTGATATTCTGGTTCGATTCGGAGAACAACTTGATTCTCATAAAATAGTCGAAAATTTTGATTGTTTTTCTGACCAATTCAATGAAAATATACTGATTCTTGATGAACTGAAAGCAAAGAAAATATGTAAGGTCTTGTTTTAAATATGATATTATTTCTATTCTGTGCATTAATAGTAACAACCGCTTTAGGTGTTTCACTCTATAATTTTTTTAAAGCTCCCATACTAAAACAGAGTAGATTTAAAATTAAATCCAACTCTTTTATTTCCGTTTTAATTCCGGCCAGGAATGAAGAGAACAATATTACCGGATGCGTAACTTCGTTACTGAAGCAGGATTATGAAAATTATGAAATAATAATTTTAGATGACAACTCTCAGGATATGACGCTTAAAATAGCAGAGTCATTTTCTTTGATAGATCCAAGGGTCAAAAGTATCGAAGGTTTACCTCTTCCTGCAAATTGGACAGGGAAAAATTGGGCATGCCACCAATTGGCAGAACATGCATCGGGCAATCTCTTACTGTTTATCGATGCGGATGTAAGACTATCATTTAATACATTAACGGATGTGGCTACAGTTTATGAAGATAAAAGTGTAAAAATGATTTCTGTATTCCCGACCCAACAAATTAAAACTTTAGGCGAAGCCTTAATTGTTCCCTTAATGAATTGGATTCTACTTTCATTTCTTCCGCTTGATCAAGTCTATAATTCGCAAAATAATTCATTGCTTGCTGCTAACGGTCAATTCATATTTATAGATAGATCGACCTACCTTAAAATCGGCGGACATCGGAGTGTTTCCTCCAGCATAGTCGAAGATATGGAATTTGCCAGGCTGGTAAAATCTCAAGGTTATAAAATATTAACATTACTCGGAGGTGAGTCGGTGTATTGCAGAATGTATTCAAATTTTCATAGTTCCGTAAAAGGCTTTGAAAAAAATCTTTTCCCGGCATTTAACACTTCGGTAATTTTATTTTTTATTCTGATATTTATAATATTGATATCGTTTTCCGGTCCTTTCATTTTAGTATTTTCTGAAAGGTATTATTTTTCTTTAATATTAATTATCGTTGTAGAAAGAATTTTGGTCTCATCTGTCAGTAATCAGAATGTACTGATTAATGTTCTGTTGCATCCTATACAAATTATTTTAGTTCTGTATATCGGAATAAGATCGGTTTTAAAGTTTAAGCGTAAAAACATTTCATGGAAAGGGAGAAATCTATTAACGAAAGAAGAATAGAACTAATTATTTATTTAATTTTTATTGTCGGCATTATCGGTCACGCCGATACGGAAATTAGACCATTAATGCTTAAAATTACCCCTTTAACAATGCTTTTAGCGGGCTTTCTGGCTGCATACGAACCTCTGAGAAAAAATAAACGGTTAATTGTCTGGTGTGTATTTACATATTTTATAACGCTAACTCTGGAAATAATAGGTACAAATACAGGTTTAATATTCGGGAATTACCACTATAACTCGACACTCGGATTAAAAATTATGAATACGCCTTATATAATAGGATTCAACTGGGTTATATTAATTCTGGGTGCAAGTTCCGTAGCGGCATTGATGATTAAAAACAATTTAATGCGTTTTTTTATAGCTTCGTGCCTTACCGTGGGGGTGGACTTTTTTCTGGAACAACTTGCCGCAAAATTAAATTACTGGACTTGGGTAGGCGCTTCTGTTCCTATGTATAACTATGTATCATGGTTTTTAATTACTTTCTTTGCGGCAACTGCTCTTGGTGTTTTGATAAAGAAATTTTATCATAAAAATTTTGTGCATTTTTTTATAGGGCAGGCATTGTTTATAATTATATCTGATCTTATTATTAAGTAATCTGGAGAAATTCCAGCTTGGCGGTATTAGCAAGTTAAATCGGAAATTGATGAAACTAAACTGTGTACTTTTGAAAAGTTTTTATGATGTCTCCCTTTGAAAAAGGTTTTACAAGGAATTTATCGGCTCCTGCCGAATAAAATTCTTTTATTTTTTCGTCGAGATACTCGCTCGAAATTATAACAACGGGCCTTTTCCTTGCATCCTGATTTTTAATATTCATGCACAATTTAAGTGCATCTTCCCAATACGCATGATTAACATCTAATATTATTATTTCAGGATTTATTTCGGAAAGTAGTTCAAAATGAAAATCTTTGAAATTGCAGACAATCAATTTATACAGATTCTTCAAATAGGCGCTTAACAAAGTTGATGATTCACTTAGATCGTCGATTAATAAGACCTTCGCTAGTTTTTTATCCTCTGAATTTAAGATATTTTCTTCAATTTTTTTGCTATTCGCCGATATTGGTAAAGTAAAAGTAAAAGTAGATCCTACTCCTTTTATACTGTCTACCAGCAACGAACCGCCCATTTTTTCTATATATCTTTTCGATAATGCCAGTCCCAAACCGTTACCCTCAAAATTTCTGCCTATGTTTGATTCTTCCTGGCTGAAGGGTCGAAAAAGATGATCAAGATACTGAGGTGAGATTCCCACTCCGGAATCTTTTATTCTTATTACTGCAAGGTCCTTATCCTCAAGTATATCTGTCTCTACTTCTACAAAACCGTGACGTGTAAATTTGATCGCATTATTTAGGACATTATTAATTGCATTCTCAAGGCTTTGTATATCAACATCAACAACGATTTTTTTATCAATAAATTTCGATTTAATGTCAATACTTTTCTCGGTGGCAATTTTTTTATTTATGTCGATGCAATTTCTAAGTATGCTCGCTACATCAACTGTTTCGGTATTCAGAACAAAATTACCCGCTTCTATTTGTGCAAACTCAAGCATTTGAGTAATAGTATTGTAAAGCCTTTCACTCCCGTTATAAAGATTATCGAGGTAAACTTTGTCTTCCGAACTCAATTTATCCTTCATACTTTCTTTTATTATGGAAGCATATCCCAGGACAATATTAAGGGGGGTTCTTAATTCATGTGATAAAACCGTTAAAAAAGAATCTTTTAATCTTTCGGCTTCTTTATTTCCGTCTCGCGCTTTCTTTACATCGGCCTCCGCCAGTACAAGTTCCGTTTGATCCTCATGAAGCAAAATGACAAATGCTTGTCCGTTCAGAGAAGTATGAAAAATTTTTGTTCGAAATATAGGGACTGTTATCTCTTTACTTTTAAGAAGTGAATCCGAATAATTATTAATAAAACATGAGTCTTTTTTTGCAAATGTCTTTAAGATAATATTTAATACACCGTTTTTTTTCAATTCAGAATCGTTATAAATCGTATATTCATTTAGCTCGGATAAACTATACCCCCACAGTGATGTAAAAGCTTTATTTACAAATGATATTTTTCCTTCTTCGTTTATTACCTGCAATGGAAGTGATAATTGATCGTAAAATGGTGAGATATATTTTTGTAATGCATCAGTCATTTTTAATATACGGGTAGTGAAAATTGAATTTTAGCTCCGTTATTCCGTTCCAAAATAGCTATTTGTCCGTTATGTCTGTCAATTATACTTTTACATAAGTATAAACCGTAACTCGTTTTTTTTGACGTAATAATTTCAAAAAAAGGATTCTTAACCTCTTCCGGAAATCCTGGGCCGTTATCTTCAACATCTATGAAGATATGGTTGTCTTTCTGAAATGATCTCGCGATTATAGTACAGTCTTTTCTGGCTTCAACTGCATTGTTAAAAAGATGGACTAACAAGTGCTGTATCTGCTCAGAATCATATTTGCATAAAGGAATAGTGCTAAACTCTGTTTTAAATATAATACTTTGAAATTTTTTCATAGGAGATAGATACTTAATCACTGACTGAATTGTACGGTTCAGGTCACCGCTGTCTTTATTAAGATTCATAATTGAGGTCTCAATTAAAACCTGGGCATATTTTTGGATATTCCTAATACTGTCTACTGCGACTTTCGATTTTAATTTTAACCTATCCAGTAGGATTGAATCATGATTACTTTCTTTTGCGTCTACTTCCTTTTGAGTTTTTTCTATCATACGCATTAAACTTTCAGTTTCCAGAAGAGCCAGATGCACAAGCCCCTGAAGAGATTGACCTATCTCCGCATCAATGCTCGATTTTAAAGCTTTTCTTTCCGCCTGAATCAACTGTATGTTGGCTTCATTTAATGCATTGTAAGCATTTATTTGACCGTTATAAAGCTGAGCATTTCGTATGGCCGTAGCGGCTTGTCCGGCAAGTATCTCAAAAGTATCGGTAATTTCTTTTACATTTATTTTGTGTAAAAAGCGGCTGTCGACATAAATCACGCCGATTTTTTTGTCTTCTGTAATTAATGGGGAACATAAAATAGTCTGAAGCTCTAGTCTGAGTATGCTTTTACTTGGGTCGTTGTTAGTATCGCTTTGAGCTCCTTCTATAAACCTCGATTGTCCGGTTGTAAAAACGTCCCGTACAACCGTAGTGCTTATATGAAACATTTCTTCCGAAAGAGAGTTATTTTCCGAATCAAGTCCGATTTTATATTCAAGCGAACCTGCAGTATTCCTTAAAACGATAAAGCCCCTGTCTGAATTGGTAAGTTCGATTGCATTTTTAAGAACTAATTCAAGTACGTCTTCAAGAATTAAAGTTTTATTAATGCTTTTTACAATGCCCAGAATTACTTCAAGATTTTTTACCTTTTCTTCGGAGTAGTCTTTAGGTACAGACTCTTTGCCTTGGGCTTCTAAGTTTTTCTTAAATTCAGAGAATTTCATTTTTTGAGGAATTTCTCAAGTTATAAAAAAATGTCATACTACTACGCCAATATAAAACTTTAGTGATTAATTAAAAATAAAAAGATTAAATAAATGCTTAATATTTCATTTATTTGAATAGTTTGCCATTCACTTGTGCTTTAAATTCAAAATGAAAGTTCATCAATTTCCATTTTAAATCTCATTAATATTTATTTTAAACATATAAGATTAATCAAAGTAAATTCAGTCTTTGCTTTCCAATTGCTTTGAATATTCTTTAAAATCCAAACAGTTCCAAATGATTTGAGATAGCATTAAGTTTCTTTTTTTCTGTTTCAATCTTTTCAACCATGTGCAATATTTTCATTTTTTTAAAAATCGAGTCGGCCTTGTCAAAAGCAGATAATGCCAGGTCTTTCTTTCCCCAATACGTATACAAAATACCCATCTCAAATTCATTTTCGGCATAAAATAATTTATAATTAGATTTTAATAAAAGCTTTTTACTCTCTAAGAAACATTTTTCAGAAAATTTATACTTTTTTTGTTTTCTGGCTATAATGCCTCTTATATACATTAATTTAAACTTTAATCGTAAGTCATTTATTCTTTCAAATATTTCTAATGATTTTTGCCAATAGGCTAAAGCCATTTGCAGATCTTCGGTCTTTATATATATTAAAGTCTTATAATAATATATATACCCAATATCCATAGAAAGCCCGTAAGCGCCAGAGATAGACAAACTCTCATCCAATTCCTTTAAGGCAAGGTCATACCTATCCATCTCAAAATAATTTGAGGCAATATTAAATTTAATTTTAGCGATATCACTTACTTCATTAGACAACTTAAATTTAAGTAAGGCACGATGATGAAAAATAAAGCGACTGGGTTAAAATTATACTGCAATAAGTAATTCCCAGCTAAGTTCATCTCAATTTTTGCCGTTAAAATAATATTTTTTTTATCATCCAGAATAGATAAACAATTGTTAAAATATTGGGTGCTTTTCGGAAGGTTCCCATTTTCCGCATAAAAAATAGCCAATAAATTATAGCATTGAACTATACCGTTTTATCCTTAAGTTTAAAAAAAATTTTTTGTGCTTGTTTAACGAAGCCGTTACTTTTTTTCCATAATCCTTTATCAGAATATACCCGGCCTATTGCTAACAACGCATATGCATAACTTGAATTATATTTATTATTTTTAATCGGGCAATAAACTAATTCAAATAGAAACTTAAGGGCAGCATCATTATATCCGGCAAAATAAAATGCTTCCCTAATCCAATCAATATGTGCGGCTGAACTTCTTTATTTACATTCCCATTTATAAATGTTACCAATTTTTCGGCAAAATTTATTGAATCTTTGAAAGCCTTAGCTCTGGATACCGTCCTCTTTTTGGGGTGATTTTGTGAATTTAACGAAATTAAGTTTTCTTAAAAATAAAATTATTTTTGAACCTAATAAAATCATCATGCGGCAAATAATTTTGGGTGATTTTGTCAATTATTTCTAATTCTTTTTTATTCAATTTTTATAATGTCAATAATAAAAAATTAAAATATACTAATTTGTTGTTTTTCTGGCTAAAGGTTATTTATTTCTTGTTGTATTTTTTCTATTGTTATAAGAGCATTTCATTTTCTTATATAATTTTAATGCATAATTAAATGAATTCAAAGCTAAGCTTTTTTATTCCAGTCCCTGTATAAGTATCCCAATTCTAATTCATTATCGGCAATCATAATTTTGTTATTAAATTTCCTCAAGTAAAATCTATTTTCTAGAAAATATTTTTCTGCAATTTTATATTTTTTTTGTTTCCTGTAAATATATTCCTCTTAACATTATTAATAAAAATTTCAACGAGCGATCATTAGTTCTTTCGTATATTTCTACTCCTTTTTGCCAATAAGCTAATGCCATTTTAATATCATTTTTCTTTAGATATAATCGTGCTTTATCATGATAGACTCTGCCTATATTTGCATAATAACCATGAGTAATTGATATCGATAAACTTTCATCATACTCTTTTAAAGCTTTACTTGGTTTTTCCATTTCATAATAATTTGATCCTATATTATATTTTAGCATAACTATATTTATAAAATCTTTGAATTTTTCAAACTTCAATAATGCACGAAGAGAATAATATAAGGAAAGCTCATAATTATCTTGCAGCAAATAAATGCTTCCAAGATTCATTTCGATCTTTGCTTTTAATAATTCATTATTATTTGCCTTTTAGTATATAATAAACATTTATTAAAATTTCCGACAGCTTCAATCAAGTTGCTCCTTTCAGTGTTGTTACAACCTAATAAATTATAGCAATTGACTAATCCGTTTTCATCATTAATTTTATTAAAAATTTTCGCAGCTTGTTTAACAAAGTTATTGCTTTTTTTTATATATCCTTTATCAGAATATATTCTTCCGGTTAATAATAACGTATAAGCGTATAGAGATTTTTTTCGATTTTCAATATTAGAAATTATGGCTAATAGCAACTTAAGTCCGGCATCTTTAAATCCAACATTATTAAATTCTTCTGCTAAGTTATAATATAATTGAGTTCTTAATGATTTATTTAAATTATTATTTATAAATACAATCAGATTATCAGTATAATTTTTAGAATACTTTATTGATATGGCTCTGGTTACTGTTCTTTTCTTCGACTTGCGAGTTCATTGAGCCTATATTACAATTTTCTCTTAGGGCCGCAGAATAAATTTTAAACTGGTTAAGTTTTTCATTAGATAAATACCTTTGAAGTATTTCATCTAATTATTTCTGTTTCATTTTCTTTCAATTTAATAATGATTTTTTTAATATGTTAATTTTTAAGCAGTTTTAATGATATAAACCATTGCCAGGATTGTTCATTATTATACCAAGTCTTTGCAATTCCGGCGGATAAGGTTGATTCTAAATTGTACCAATGATGAAATACAATATTAATTTGCGAACCTATATTATTCCACATTTCCGCTTTCCCAGGATTAGAAAAAAGGGTCTGAGTATATATCGAAATACTGAAATTGCTTAAATATTGATTTCCGATAAATAAATTCGAAAATCTAACAGGGGGAAATTCGTTTTCGATTAATAGTTTACCGAAATTGTCTTTTCCTAGGCTGTAGATCGGAATCCCCGAAAAACTAAATGGTTTTCTAAATTGATTTACCTCCTGGTCTTCCAGGTATCTGTTCCCGAAACCACCCAGGTAAAATTTTGCCTGTACCAAATCTTTCGTATTATAAGCATACCCGGCTGTTAATTGAAAATGGAATATGTTATGAGAGACAACCCATGTAGAAAAATTATCCCATTGTCCGTATACCTGCGCTGCCGCCTCGTTTGTATTTTTCAAAGAACCGAAACCCAGCAGAGCTAAATTTAATTCATTTCCTTCCTCAAAATCAACGCTTCCAATGCTTCTTCTAAGATCTTTGGAATTTAAGGAAGTCTGTGCAACTGCAAAATCAGGCTGCGATACTTTGATGATATTATCGGTTAAAAAATTGATACCGGTATAATAATCGAAACCCCACTTCTGAATTATTTTCAAAGGGTTATCGTAAATCCAATAATGCGAATATTCAATACCGTACCTGGATCCCGATAGTCCTCTTTTTCGCTTATTGAATAAATCGTAGAAATCTGAAGGATTGTATTCGTAATTCAGGGTTAATTTCTTTCTATATTCGTATTTTCCTTTGAAATGAAATCTGGAAATTTCTTTTTTTTGATAGAACGGAGAATATCCTATTTCCATTATCATATCATTTATAAGAAGCGGATCTGAAATACGAGCATAAATTCCTAATACTTTTTGCTTTTGAAATCCTGTAATAACAGGGATAAAAGTCCGAATCTTTAAGTTTCCCAAACTATTGTAATTTTTCTCCGCTGAAGTGTCATTATTTGAGGTATTAATTGAAGAATTCAAATTCCAATTTATTACATTAGGATTTTTTGCTACAACCTCGTCACCTAAATATTTAATTGCAGGAAGAAAATCCGCTTCTTTATTAGGAATAATTACCGGGAAAAATCCCTTTGCGGTAAACTCAAAGGCAAATAGAGAATCTTTACTAAGATAGACGGGTTTAAACAGGCCGTCAACAACATTACTCAGCGGTTCGATATCCGAATCAGGGACTGATATTTTCTTTTTATAAATATTGGAGACTCCGTTTATATAGGCATTCCAAAATAAATATTTGCTATCGCTGCTCCAAGAAGGAAATTCGGGAGATCCGTTATCGGTTATTGTTAAATATTTAAAACCGTGCCCTGTTTTTAGTGTATCGCAGCTTGTTATAAAAATTATTTGTGAACCGTCTCCTCTATGTAAAACGCCGGCAAGGTAATGCCCATCCGGACTTACAGCTAAATCCGAAACATCGTCTCCTAAATTGAATCCGACAACAGGTTCAAGATTTTTGTAAGGATAGAGTGAATATACTATTCCCGTTCTTCCGTTTGTATGGACTACACCCCACAGATCATGATTTTTAGAGGATACAGTAAGGTCACCGGTTCTGCAGTCGGGAAACAATAATTTGGAGCTACCTGTTTGGGTATCAAGTACTCTTATATCTCTGAACAATTCATTATTCTTAGTAGTATAAAAGAACAATTTTGAATTGTTGTCATAAGCTGTCGAAGCTACCCTGAATAAGCTCGGAGTAGGCAGTGTACCTATTTTCTCAAAACTATTATTAGCCAGATTTAATTTTTCGATACCTGCAAGATAACCCGGTGTATCGTATCCGAACAGAATACAATTTTCTGTTGAATCATAATAGGCTTTTGTAATCCAGCCGACAGGTTTATCACTTATCCGTCTTATTTCGGTTATTTGTCCTTTTTTAATCCGGTTAATATTTTCCGACTGGAATGATATCTCATTTTCAATAAACTGATTCCAGGCTTTGCTTAGTCCCAGCCCGTAGACTTCTTTAAATTTATCAGAATAATTTTCATAAAATTCACCCGGTTTGTTTCTGTACCAATTTATTAATTTCGATGTTCCGTATTTTATTGCCAGAAAAGTACAGAATCTCTCACCGTATAAATAAAAGACGGTACCTTGTAAAAAAGAGAGCTCATTTAATTGTGAATCAATTTCATGGATTGAAGGAAAACTTGAATTTTCATATACCAAGGACCTAAAATACATTTCATCAAAATTTCCTAACACCCTTCCCAATCCGCCGTTTTCCCAGGTTTCCATAAAAACTGCAATACCCTCCTGGTACCATGTAGGGGCATATCTGTTATAATTTGTTAAAAGACTATAGAGGACAGTAAGAGGCTGTTGTTTTTCGGGAATAACTTTCGAAAACAGGCTTCTGGCAGTATTTTCAATGTTTGTTGCCTGATCGTTAACAATAACATGGACAAGTTCGTGACTAATTAGCCAGTTAATCCTGTTTTTGATAGGAATATTTTCATATGCCAGTTCAAGAGGTTCTATTTCAAGCCTGATATAATTTTCAGGAACTGTGGTGGTACCGGCATAACCAAAATCACTAAAATCGAATGTATTAAAAATTATTTTTTCAGTCGGAATGAAGTTAAAGATTGAATCCAACTTGTTTAATGATATTCTTGCATCGTTTAGAATTTTGTTTACTAAAAATGATTGTTCATTAGTACTAATAATTTCAAATCGAATATTTTCTTTTGTAAACCATCTAGTTTGACAAAATAATTTTGATTGTGAAAAAATAATTATTATAAAAAAAATAAAATTCAAATATTTTGGAGACGAATCCAATCTGAATATCCTGGAAGGCATAAAAAAAAGCCTTCAATAAGTTATTGAAGGCTTAAATATATCAAAAAATAATAATAAATTCTGAGATTAGTGAATTATTTGCTCCACTGATATTCAGCACCGAGTGAATTCAATTGTGAATTGGATTTGCTCCACTGATATTCAGCACCGAGTGAATTCAATTGCGAATTGGATTTGCTCCACTGATATTCAGCACCGAGTGAATTCAATTGCGAATTGGATTTGCTCCACTGATATTCAGCACCGAGTGAGTTCAATTGCGAATTGGATTTGCTCCACTGATATTCAGCACCGAGTGAGTTCAATTGCGAATTGGATTTGCTCCACTGATATTCAGCACCGAGTGAATTCAATTGCGAATTGGATTTGCTCCACTGATATTCAGCACCGAGTGAGTTCAATTGCGAATTGGATTTGCTCCACTGATATTCAGCACCGAGTGAGTTCAATTGTGAATTGGATTTGCTCCACTGATATTCAGCACCGAGTGAATTCAATTGCGAATTGGATTTGCTCCACTGATATTCAGCACCGAGTGAATTCAATTGCGAATTGGATTTGCTCCACTGATATTCAGCACCGAGTGAATTCAATTGTGAATTGGAAGAATGTGAGTTTTTCAGTTCATTAAGTTCAAAATTACTTTTTTGAAAAGCATCTAACTTTTTGACCTGAAATATTGCAGAATAACTGTGAGAGTTATATCTAATAGCTTTTTCGACTTTTTTAGAATACCCAGGTGTGCTAGCAAACCCTGAACATATAAATAAGCCTAAAAGCATAACTGTAAGTATAGCTTTAAGCATAACTTCCCTCAAGAATTGTGAAAATAGAAAACTATATATAGTTTAAGCACTTATTAATGTGCAATCTATATACCAACTCTTATTAATAGGAAATAGAAGGATAAATTAGGTGTGCGATATATCACCGGTAATATTTACGTCAACCTTGCGGGTAATATTTACCGACATGTAAAATATTTTTACATAATGTATAATCAGAATAATAATTCGTAATGATATGATTTATTTTAGCAGTACATCAAGTTTCGGCCTGGAAATGCCTAGAAAAGCAGCTGTTTTTGATTTGTTTTTTAATAATTTTTTATATAACTCATTAGCATAAATTTTATCAAGGTCAAACAGTCTGATTTTTGTATGGTCAACTTGTAAATAGATAAAGTTATTAATATCGTTGATCTCACTGTCGGAAAAGTAAGAAAAATTTTTTTTGTCTATTAAACCGATAAAATCTTGCATTTGCAATACTTTATTATTGGTTAATAATACAGCTCTCTCCACTGCATTTCTTAGTTCTCTAACATTGCCGGGCCAATCATACGCGGATAAATAGTCCTGCACTTCACCGGAAATTTCTAATATTTCCTTATCAAATTGATCGGCAAACTCTTCAATAAAATAACGTGTCAGGATCAATATATCATCACCTCTTGTTCTTAACGGCGGCAGTTCGATTGAGACTACATTCAGTCTGTGGTATAAATCCTGCCTGAATTGCTTTTTTTCAACCATTTCTTCCAGTTTCATGTTAGTGGAAGCTATTATTCTAGCATGAACCGGAGTATCCGTAACTCCCCCAAGATGTCTTATAACCTTTTTTTCGATTACTCTCAATAGCTTTCGCTGTACGTTAACCGATAAGTCACCTATTTCATCCAGAAATACGGTACCGTTCTCTGCCAGTTCAAAAAGTCCTTGTTTTTTATTTTGTGCGTTAGTGAACGCACCTTCCTCGTAACCGAACAATTCAGACTCGAGCAGACTATCAGGAAGCGAAGAACATACAATCTCTACAAAGGGACCCGCGGAATTTTTACTATCATCATGTATTGATCTGGCTAAAAGCCCCTTTCCGGTACCGGTCTCCCCCCTGATCAAAATATTTGATAATGTATTCTCGGCTATTTTCTTTGTTAATGAAATAATTTTCTTTATTTCATTCGATTCCCCGATAATCTGTTCGGTAATTAATTTATCATTAAATATTTGGCGCAATTTTTTCTGAGACCCTGTTTGGTTCCTTTTGCAATATCTCATGTAAATGAGAAATGAATGAATAGATTTCATCAGGCAGAACAAAGATTTTTCCGATATTTAATTTAGATATTGCACTTACAAGAACGGCATCATTAACCGAAACTATAAAAATCAATTTATTTAAATTTGTATCTTTTACAGCATTTATTTTATTTAAATATTTTGATTGAATTTGATTTACTTGAAATATTAATATATCGTTTTTATTAAACACAAAATTCTTTAATCGTATAATTCTGGGATTATGGCCGTTAATTTTTACTTGTTTAATGCCTGACTCTATTTGAGCAGTATCCGGTGAATCAGAGAATATTCTAATATCCATTAATACTCTTTATTTTATTAAGTTTTTCAATAGCAGAACTTATTTCCTTTTTCCCCAAGTAATATCCTTTTTAATGAAGAATTTTTAATATTGCTTCAACTAAAAAATCAATAACTCTTAATGCATTTTCTGCATAACTTAAAGATTTTGAATTTTGCCCTCTTTCAGAATGATACTTTGCTAACTTTATAAAAAACTTTCCATGTTAATTCAGATACATTCAAATCCTCAATCAAACGATTGACCATTTCAAAATAATATATTGGTTGATGACATCATTAATATTGATAATTATTCTCAACTAGTAATCCGATGATAAAATATTCTTTCTGCATCATCATGAGGATTTTTTTTCACATGCTTATGAAATCAGAATCGAATAATAAATCAGATGCATAATTTATTTTTTTTACATATAAATAGTATGCCACCGATTGTAGAATAAGAAAAGAATAATCATTGTTTTTATTTTTTGATAAAAATTCTCCGGCGATATTTAATTGAATTATCTTTTTCAATTAACTGAGTTCTTGTTTTGCAATATTATAGAATATGAGTTAAATATTTAAATAAATTACTCCGTAATAAAGATAATGATTCTTTATCACTTAAATCTTTTGAAAAAAAATCAATATGATTTTGTCAACCTTGACATATCTCCAATTATATAAAATAATTTACCCAAATAAAACATATGCATTAAATATTCGTTCATAATTATCTATTGAATCAAAAATTTCAATGGCATTTTAAAAATACTCATATGAATTTTGATATTCACAAATCATTAAATAGGACTCTACCTAAATTCCCTAATAGTATATGATAACCATTTTTTATTTCCTAAGTGTGTCCGCAATATTTCCTTGCTCGATTATACATCACTATAGCACTATCATAATCAAAAACATTAAAATAAGAAGTTCCAAGATTACCTAAAATTTTTTCTTCGTTTTCGATATTGCCAATTTGTTTGTTAATTTCTAATGAATCTGACCAATAATTCTCTAGCATCATTAGATTTACCTAATAAATCATAGATGTTACCCATATTTAATTTGTTAATTGCAAAATTATTTTTACGATTGCTTTTTGAAAACAATACATCCGCTTCTTGAAAATAATTAAGAGCCTTCTCTAAATTATATCCATCTTGAATTTCATTTAGTCCCAGAATTTCATATGCGTTTGCTTTGTCAATTGCAATAAAATTCCCGTTAATTATTTCAAAACATATATTTTTTGATTTTTCATACTCATTTAAATTATACTCGGCCGTGGCAATATCAAGCTTTATTTTATTTATATATTTAGGATCAATCTCTTTACTCAACAATTCTTCCAAATAAGTTTTCCCTTTTGCATATTCGCCCAAGCCAATAAGACAGAAGCCTTTTAAAACCAATAAGTCATTCTTAATTTTGATATTTAATCTCTGTTCTAAAAGCTCATCGAGCAGCGAATTCATCTGTACAAACTCTCCGAGTTTGTAGTAAACATTGCATAAATCATGTTTGGTCTTTAATATATAGTCTTTTCTCAACGGCAGTGTTGACAGGTGAAGCATGATACTTTTTTCATAAGAATATGCCGATTGTTTTTCTGCTTCTTTTATCTCCTCTTCCAGTATAATGTAAGCTTCTTCATATTCATTAGCCAGTTCGAACTGTCGGGCTAATTCATTTCTGTTAAAACCGGGGAATTCCGTTTTTAATTTTTCGGCTATTTCTTTATGATATTTTGCATGTTTTCTTCTTGAACTGTAAATATATTTCTTTAATCCCTCTGAAGTAAAAACAGGATTCTCCCGACTTCTTCTTCTATGCAAAATATTCTTTTGAGCCAGAGACGAATACAGTCCGCTAAGATTATCGTTGCTTAATTGTATCAATCCTTTTACAACGTCATCGTCCATAGATATTTCAAATGATGAAAGCAATTGAACCAGTTCCAATTCTACTGAGTTCAATTTCTGCAGTCTTAAAGAATATATTTCCTCATGAGAACTTCTTAAAAGTATCTCGGAATTTTCCGTTTTCCCTATTTCAATACCTTCGGGTGAATATCTTAAAAATTTTAGAAGTATAAGATCCTTAAAAAATATCTCTAAACTGCCTGGAAGAAGGTCCGCATATGCCAGAATCAGCCGCTTTAACTCAACTTTCGGGAAAAAGGGCGATAAGCTTAAATCAAGATATTCGTTTAACCCTGCTTCTGTAAAGGGAGTCAGGTCAATTATCCTAAGATTATTTATAAACTCGGATAAATGATCTTTGTCTGAGTTTTCGGTTAGAATTACCTTTGCTTTATTTACCTGAAGAACCGGGATAACATTTTTTAATACCTCCACAGTGAAATCATCATATGTATTAAAAGAATCGAAGATAATTGTAAATTCAGCAGCCGAAGCTATTTGGTTAATTAATCCTCTTACCTCACCGATTATATCTTTCTGATCACCTTCCAGAATTTTTTCTGCTTGTCTGATAATTTCAGACGTAAGATTTGAAAAAATCTTTTCGTTGAAAATAATGTTTCGTATAATATTTTTCACGAATTCAGGGCCGGTCAAATAATTACCGTTAGAGATTAATACCGCATTGTCATATATCGAGTAAATTTTATATGCAACCGCTGACTTTCCTGCTCCTTCCGTTCCGTGTAATGTAAATACTTCATTGCTTGAATCATCTTTTATAAAGGTATTTAGGATGTTTATCGTATCCGTCCTGTCCGCAAATGTCTTCGCCGGCAGCCAATCTTTACAAACTTTTTCATCTAAAGGAATATTGAGAGCATGTATTATCTGGATTGCACTATCATATCTTTCGGACGGAGTTTTTGAAAGCAGTTTCTTTAATATCCCGATTAGTTCCGGAGTGTAATCCGTATCGGAAATTTCAATTTCTTTTTCAATATGAGATTTAAATATCTCCAGGTCATTCGAGCCGGTAAACGGAAAACGTCCGAACATAATTCTGTACAGCATTATTCCCAGGGAATAAAAATCAACCTTATAATCGTGTTCGATACCTTTCAGTATTTCCGGGGCTATATATTCGGCCGTTCCTCTCCTCACTTCAGCTTCTTTCCCGCTGTTATGCTTTGCCAGTCCAAGATCTATAAGCTGAATAAACGGTTCACCATCAATTTCAGAGACAAAAAGATTTTCTAATTTAAGATCATAATAAGTGTAGTTTGACTGGTGCAGATAAAATAATACCGAACATATCTGACCTATAACTTTTCTTAATTTTGTTTCATCACGGATGCCTTTGAAATCGATTATGGGCTTACCTGTACATAGCTCAAGTGTAAAATATTTGCTGCCGAACTTAATTTCTTCTTCGTCACCGTTAAACTTTAAGACTGTACCGTAATCGAAGGACTTTACGATATTAGGATGGTTAAGGTTTTGAAGAATAAAAAATTCATTTTTGAAAGCAAGCAACTCTTCTTCATCGGTTTCCGGTGACAGAATTTTAATTGCAAAATCTTTTCCTGACAGATTTAAATCCTCGCAAAGAAATACGATACTCCTTCCGGTTCCTAATTTTTTCTTTATTATATATCTGTTATTAATCATAATTAAATCGCGGATTAAAGAATTTCTGTAATTTTTTTCCAATATTATTAGCAGTATACAATGTCACGGAAAGAAATATTCCGGGGAAAAAGATCATCCACCATGCCTGCGACAAATAGTTTTGTCCGGCTTCTATCATGCCTCCCCATGACGGATAAATGCTTCCCGTTCCCAGACCGAGAAAGCTTAGAGCCGCCTCCGCCAGGATAACATTCCCATACTGAAAAACAAGATTTACAATTACCGGAGCCAGTATGACAGGCAGTACCTCTTTAAATAACAAATCCTTCCGCGAAAGCCCGATTAATTTTGCGGTTATGAAAAAATCTTTGCTCTTTAACGAAATAACTTCACTTCTTACTATTTTAAATAAACTCATCCATCCTGAAAAGCCCAGTACAATAATAATACTTAGTAGTGAATTTCCGAACAATGCCAATATCAGAACAATAAGGAAAAGTATTGGAAATACCAAAAACATTTCACTTATCCTGTTAAAAAATGAATTAACTAATCCACCGGAATATCCGGCTAAAAAGCCGAAGCTTAATCCTAATATAAATGAGACCACTGTTGACCCTAAACCGACAAATAATGAAATCCTCGCTCCGTATATCAATCTTGAAAATATATCCCGGCCCAGTTCATCTGTACCAAGCAAATAAATATTAGTCGAAATAACGGGTGCACCGTTTTCGGTATCAATAATTTTCCGGTTTATAATATTTTTAATTCCGTCCTGATAATAAATTACTTCATTGCCTACCGAAATACTGTCCGCAAGTATAATATTCTCGTTAAACGAATTCTTAACAACTTTTTCCTTAACACTTAAAAATTCAGCTAATGCATTTTTTCCGTCAATACGTTCTTTCAAATATAAAACTTTTTTTGCGCTTAATGGAGATAGTAATTTTGTCACAGATAAATTATTCTGAAAATCAGGATTGTAAGTTGCTACCAGCGGGGCATAAATAAAAAAGAGACATAATACAATTAATACAAACGAAGTCCAATCGAGATTTGCTCGAAGAAGTTTTATCTTTCTTCTCTTTAAATACGTTATTAGCGGAACAGCGAAAACGGATAACGATATTATTGAATCGGCCAAGTTAACGTTTAATTGATTTACGGCTGCGTCGAAATTTTTAAAAGTAAGAACGGCTAAACGAACAATTAAAATTGCGGTATTTACAAGGAGTTCGATTCTAAAAATAATTAAAATTAGACTTATAACTAAAATAAACTGCCATATTTTAATTTTTTTTAACAATTATTTTAAAATTCCTTTCATTAATCTTTTATCCAAACTTGCTTTAATAATATCGGCAAGAATGTTTGCAAGAATAACCATTACTCCGGCAACGAATGTGCAACCGGTAATAAGCGGATAGTCCCTTGAAAAGATTGCATTAATCGTAAGCCTGCCCATACCGGGTAAAGCAAAAATTACTTCCGTTATCAGCGCGCCGCCGAGAAGAAGTCCGAGTTCTACTCCAGCGATTGAAATCAGCGGACTGACAGCATTAGGAATAATATGCTTCCATGTGATCTCATTTTCCCCTAAACCCTGCGCTCTCAAATTCTCTATAAACGGTTTATTATTAACGTCCTCAAGGTTGTCTCTTAAATATTTAAAATATTCGGAAATGCCCGGAATAGATAATGTTAATAAGGGAAGGAACATATGGTAAGCATAATCCAGCAATCTGCCGGTCAACGACAAACCGGCGTCATTAAAAGAGGATAATCCGGAAGATGGAAAAATTCCTAGTAATTCGGAAAAAATAAAAATTAATGAAACACCCATTACAAAAGAGGGTATTGAATAAACCGCCAAACTTAAGAGCGATAAAGACCTGTCAATTCTTTTCCTAATGTTTTTAAATGCCGAAAATGCAAGTAAGAAAGCGAAAGTAATTTGTATAATGAAAGAAGACAGAGAAAAGAAAATTGTGAAAGGAAGATAGTAACCTATGACCTGTGAAACGGGAATTCTGTATGTATAAGATATTCCCAAATTACCGGATAGAAGATTTAAAACAAAATTTCCATATTGTTCCAATAAGGGCTTATTCAGCCCGAAGGAATCATTTACCATTGAGGCTAAGTGAGGGCTCAATTCCGGCGATACAAATTTAACAGAAGGATCACCCGGAGATATTCTTAACAAAAAGAAAAGAAATGTAATCAATAGAAATAAAACAACTATTGAACTCAAGATCCGTTTTATAAGAAGAAGTATAATTTCTTTTCGCATATTCAAAATTAAGGATTTACCCGCCATTCCCAGCAGTTATCTATTGGCCCTAGTGGTGATATAACAACATTCTGAATTCGTTTATTATACACAACTATATTATCAACCCAATATAGAAATGTAGTCGGTTGATCCTTATACAATAATTCCTGAAATTCTCTGTACAAATTATTTTTTATTGTTGTTGAACTTGTCGTTTCAATTCTGTCTATAATCTTATCCACCCTTTTATTTTGATATGAAACTAGATTGTATGCGCCGTCGGGCATAGTCGAATACCACAAAGGTTTTATAAGAATTGGTATAGCTACCGTCCACCCGGCCATCCATGCGTTATATCCTCTATCGTACATCTTCGGGAAAAATACCCCCGGCTCGGAGGCATTAATATTCATATCGATTCCGACTGCGCGCAAATTATTTTTGAATAATGTAGCAGCAAATTCACGTCGGGGATTTCCTGACGGAATATCCAAGGTAAACGAAAATTCTAAATTACCTTTACTTAATATGCTTTTTCCGTTTACAAATTTCCAGCCTGCTTTTGCTAATAATTCCTTTGCCTTTTCGGGATCATATGGAATCGGTTTTAATGTTGTGTCTATGGCAGAAGTGAAAATAGGTGCTATCGGACTAACAGCAAGTTGGCCGTAGTTATCCATAAATTCTTTAACCACCTCTTTCCTGTTTGTAGCATATGCCAAAGCTTCTCTTACCATCGGATCACCGAACAATTTATTCGGTACATATTTGCCTGTTTTTTTATATATAGCCGGGTCCACATTATTCCATCCTATGTAGTCGTAATCCCTGCCTTTAATTGGGTCAACTTTTAAATTGCCTCTTTTAATCAAACCTGGAATATCGTCGGCTTTAACATCCTGAACAAAGTCAACTTCCCCGCTTTTCAATTGGGTTAATTGAGAATTATAATCGGGAACAATTTTGAATATTAATTCCTGAATATTGTTTTTATCATAAAAAGGGAACTTATCATTTGCCCTCAAATAAATAGCTTGGTTTTTATCCCATTTATAAAAATAGAAAGGGCCGTCGCTTATAGGTTTTAAGTCTTTTTCAGCGGTAGCGTAATTTTTCCTTTCGATTCCCTTGAACATATGTTCAGGAATTATAGGAAGATCCAGATCCGAAAATGACGGTACAACGCCTTTTTTAAAGTAAATAGTAAATTCATAAGGATTTATTATTCTGAATGTTTTCTCCAATAAAATATGCTGGCTTGTATCTACCTGCAACGATTTAAAGGAACCGTAAAAACGGCTTTGAACTACCGGATCACTGTCTACATCGAAAGTAAATCTGACATCCTCAGCGGTTACCGGCTTACCGTCGGTCCATTTTAAATTTTTTCTCAAGTAAAAAGTTATGGATGAAGAATCGCTGCTCCATTGCCATTTTTCAGCAAGCATTGGTTTTCTTTCCGGTTCACCGGTTATGTAATTCCACGCGTATTGAACAAGAGCAGGATAAAGTAGCTGCATTATCATACCCTCATTAAAATTTACGGCGAACATCGGATTATATGAATTAATATCGCTGGAAATTGCTATAACTACCCTGTTGCTGGATTTGGCGGGTTTGTTCTGACATGAAGGAATAAATAGGATTACAATTATTACAAATGCAAGAAAATACCTTATATTCTTCATCTTTATTTTACCATGCAAATATGTTATAAAGTTTGCCGTTAATTTATTATTTTGGATGCAAAATGCAAAAAAATTGATCGTAAATTATGCTAAAGATCGAGTTAAGCGAAGTAAAACTCAAATCCGGACGGATTATTCTGGAAAATGTTCATACAGATATATCTCACAATACCGTTTATTCAATTATCGGTAAAAACGGTACAGGTAAAACTACTTTTATAAAATCATTAACATCGCTACTTGATAAAAATTTATATTCGGTATCAGGCAAAGTCTTTTATTTAAATAGAGACATTTTATCACTTAATAAAAAAGAACTTCTTGATATAAGAAAAAATCATATTAAATATGTATTTCAGGACGCAATCAATAGTTTTGATCCGCTAAAACCCTTTAAGTTCTATTTCAACAAATTATCTAAAAACGAAGATGAATTAAGTTCACACTTAGAGTATTTTCTGCTCCCTTCCAGAAAGGAACTTAATAAATTATACCCATATGAAGTAAGCGGCGGGATGGCCCAGCGGATAAACTTGGTCCTGGCCTTATCGGCAAAACCCAGGTTAATAATTTTGGATGAACCTACCTCGGGAATAGACTCGGCGATAGCTAATCTTTTTATTGAAAAAATCCGCCTATTTTCGCAGCAGGAAGGAAATGCCGTAATTCTAGTAACACACGATTTGAATTTTGCGCGGAGAGCAAGTGATTCGATTGCCTTTTTAAATAACGGTTCATTAACTGAGTTTTTATCTCCGGATGATTTTTTTTCAACTAGCGAAAACCTAACTCTGCAGTCAATATTAAATTCTTACAGACAGTTAGTTTCATGAATACAATAATTACGGTAAAAGATCTTTATTATAAAGTAAGCAACACCGGAATTTTTTTAAATAAGAAAACCGAAAAGACTATACTCAGCAATATTACATTTAACTTGGAGAAGGGAACTATTTTAGGAATTGCAGGAGAATCGGGCAGCGGTAAAACCACTCTGGCAAAAATTCTTGCGGGCATAATTGAACCGACATCGGGAAAATTAGAAATAAATAAAGATCTTCAAAAAAATAAATACGGAACCAGCCCCGTCCAAATATTATTTCAAAATAACGGAGAAATATTAAATCCGCTTCGAGAGATTGAAAAAATTATTGATGAAGCATTGTATATCGTTAATAAGAGCAGTGATTTTTTACAAAAGGAGAAAGAATCTGTTCTAAATTCGGTTGGTTTTCCAAAAGAATTATGGAATAAAAAAGGGTTTCAACTTAGCGGTGGAGAACAGCAGCGGGCGGCACTGGCAAGGTTACTGGCGGTTAAACCAAAACTATTGATACTTGATGAGCCGTTTTCCGCCCAGGATCCCGAGTCTCAAATAAATCTTCTGAACTTATTCAAAAAAATAAATCAAGAGCAGAATATTTCGATGATTTGCATAGCACATAACCTTCAGCTTCTGAATAAATTATGCAAAGATATTATTATAATGTATAAAGGGGAAATAGTAGAATCCGGTACTGCAACCAATATTTTTTCATCACCAAAGCACCCGTATACAAAATTTTTAATTAAAGCCGGAAATTATAATCTATCTGCCGAGGAAATATTTGAAAAGTCGAAATTTTTTATCGAAGCATTAAGCGGCGCCTCAAATGTCAAAGACTAATCCTGTAAGGATACTGGAATTTAAAAATATTGTCCATTCAATTCATACCTACTCAATAGATGAAGAAGATTTAAGCGGTACAACGGTTGCAAAAAAAATAGGAGCAAAAGAGGAAACCGTTTTTAAAACTTTAGTAGCAAACGGAGATAAAAACGGCGTGAATGTATTCTGTATTCCGGTTACGGAGGAATTAAACCTGAAAAAAGCTGCTGCTGTCAGCGGTAATAAAAAAATTGAAATGGTGAAGGTAAAAGAATTATTTAATCTTACCGGCTATGTTAGAGGCGGATGCTCTCCTATCGGAATGAAAAAAGAATACCCTGTATTCATAGAAGAAACCGCACAACTTTTTGAAAAAATATATATCAGTGCAGGTGTCAGGGGAATGCAGATTAAACTTGCTCCCGGGGATTTAAAAGAAATTATAAATTCCGAATTTGCCGATTTGATATGACAAACTTAATTTTGCCGGAGTTGAAATGATGTTTTTTAAAATCGGATTTATAAAAAATTCAGTGTTTTTGTATTTTTATTTGAAAACAAGATTTTATATATTTGTGGATTAAAAATGTTAGGAGAATAATATGGCAAAGCAACAAACCTTTGCGGATAAAGCAAAAGCAAAGAAAAAAGATTCCGGTATAAGTGTAAAACTGATTAAAACCGTAAAAACACAAAAAGGCACGTTTAAATTCAACGAAAAGTTTGTACGTTTAGACGATATTAATAAAGTCACCGATATTAAATAATAGCTGAAAAAGCGGTTAAAAACCGCTTTTTTTCTGCCTCAGATTTCTATCAGCAAATTATTTTTACCTTCCTTTATACTTGATTATATAGTAAAAATTATTATATTATCCGTTACCACAAAGACAACCGAAGATCGACTTTTCGATTTTCTCTTACTTGCTTAATTGATAAGTTTTTTATCAGACTCGCGTAAGTAAATCTGGAATTTAATTTAAATACTACTTATTCACTCATAAATATGGAGGATGTAGAGGATGATTACCCCCAAAAAAATGAGATTCTACGGAATAAGGGATATTGATAACATCCCCCAACTGCAATTGCTGAACGAAGAGGAACGATTTGCTTTGAAAGTTGTCTCAAGTGTTCTGCCTTTTCGCACCAACAATTATGTAGTTGAAGAATTAATTGATTGGAACAATATCCCCGATGATCCTATGTATCAGTTGACGTTCATGCAAAAAGAAATGCTGAACGAAGATCAGTTTGAAAAAATGGCTTATGCTTTAAATAGCAACGCCTCGCCTTCTGAAATAAAAGATATTTCGGATGCTATCCGCCTCGAACTAAATCCCCATCCGGCAGCACAAATGACAGCAAACGTTCCTTATCTAGACGAAGAACATGTCCCGGGGGTACAGCATAAATACAGGGAAACTGCTTTAATTTTTCCTTCAAGCGGGCAAACCTGTCATGCTTACTGTACATTTTGTTTCAGGTGGGCCCAATTTGTCGGAATGAATGATCTAAAATTCGCAACCGATGAATCTAATAGATTTCAGGAATACCTAAAAAAACATAAACAGTTAACGGATATATTAATCACGGGCGGAGATCCGATGATTATGAGCCTGGGAAATCTTCAGACTTATATCGAACCTTTGCTTGAACCGGAATTCGAACATATAAGATCAATTCGTATAGGTACAAAATCTATAGCTTACTGGCCTTATAAATATGTTACCGATAAAGATGCAGACGGCGTTCTGCGCCTTTTCGAAAAAATAATTCAATCCGGCAAACATCTTGCTATAATGGGACATTTCAATCATTGGATAGAAATGTCTACCGATGTGGCAAAAGAAGCTATAAAAAGAATACGTAATACAGGTGCGGAGATCAGAACACAATCACCTTTAATTAAACACATTAATGACGACCCCGATATATGGGCCAAAATGTGGAAAGATCAGGTTAATCTCGGCTGTATACCGTATTACTTTTTTGTAGAAAGAAATACAGGCGCAAAGAATTACTTTGCTATTCCTCTCAATAGAGCGTACCAAATATTCAGAGATGCTTTTGTACAGGTATCGGGATTAAGCAGAACAGTAAGAGGGCCTTCAATGTCGGCGTTGCCTGGAAAAGTAGCTATAGAGGGGATTACCGAAATCAAAGGCGAAAAAGTTTTTGTACTGACTCTGCTGCAGGCTAGAAACCCGGATTGGTGTAAAAAACCGTTTTTTGCAAAATTCGATCCCCGGGCCATTTGGTTATCGGATTTACGTCCTGCTTTTGGGGAACAAAAGTTCTTTTATCAGGATGAGCTGAACAAAATTATCAGCAGTAATTACGGACAAATGTTTTTTGAAGAAGATTCTGAGAGTGATATACAAGTCGGTTCCGAACTGGTAGCATAACAACAAGTTAAGTCAATTTGAGTTTCATAATTTTATTCTCATAATACTCAAATTGACTTTTTATTTTTAAAGTACCTCCGTAAGAGAGTAAAATTATAACACAGCCGAAAACATTCAGAGCAATAATCGAAAAATTATTCGAATAATTCCATCTCCAAACTACCTTCAAGCCTTAATAATTTTTCCTTAATTTTTAATCCTCCGGTATAACCGCCGAGAGAGCCGTCGGAATTAATTATTCTATGGCACGGTATTACAATAGGTATGGGATTAGCTCCATTTGCTTTGCCGACCGCTCTTATGGCTTTTATATCGCCTAATTTTTGAGCAATATATTTATAAGAAGCTGTTCGTCCGTAAGGGATTTTTAATAACTCCGACCATACTTTTTTCTGAAAGTCGCTGCCGTGAATTTCCAGCGGAATATCAAATATTTTACGTTCTCCGTTAAAATATTCTTTTAATTGAGCAAATACACCAAACATAAACGGATCGTCAGGATGAAGTGCGGTTGTATTCTTATCTTTTAATTCCGCCGGTTCGTTAAACATTATTTTTAAAATACCGTTGTGACTGGCTACTACCGTGAAGTGAATGCCGGAAATATTCTCGGAAGCAAGATAAAATAATTCATTGCTTTCCATATAAAATAACTTTTTTAATTTTAATTCAACTTAACTAAAACCGAATAATATAAAAATAAGAGATAAAAAAACCCATCTTCAATAAATGAAGATGGGCGTATTTTGAAAAGCGAATCTTTTTATCCTTGAATTACTTCGATAGCAGGATGAATATCTCTTTTTAATAAACCTTCTATTGCCATTAGAGTACCGCTTATTGCTGTGGGACAGCTTCCGCATGCTCCTTGATAATGTATTCTAACAGTATAACCGTCTATTCCGAGCACCTGTAAACCTCCTCCGTCATTTGCAAGAGCAGGTCTTACGCGCTGATCCAGGATTTCGTTAATTTGCTTTAACATTTCATTTGTGTCTTCTACAGGAGCGACATCCTTTTCTTCCGGAATCAAACTCCTATCAAACGCTTTTAACATTTCAACAAAAGGTCTTTGTATCTGTCCCCAGTTGCCATCTTTTGATTTTTCAATAGTAACAAATTTATCCATATAGAAAACGGAAACAACACCGTTAATTTTAAATATCTCTTTTGCAAACGGATCCGCTTCCGCTTCCTCACTGTTGTGAAAATGACGTGTCTCTATATTTAATAATTTTTCGTTTAAGATAAACTTCAGCGCATGAGGATTAGGTGTCAAATCTACATCTTGAACCATTAACATTGTATTACTCTCCTTTTCATGATTTGTACAAAAATAAACTAAGATTAGATGACCTTCAAGTCACTTAACAAAATGCTTCCGGAAAGGTGCGTGCGGCGATAAAAGAATAACGAAAACCATAAAAATTAAAAAATGATATTTTGATTCGTTTCTTTAAATTATATTTGAATGTTAAATATGGAAATATTTATGGACAAAATACTTATTGTGTTTACCGGCGGCACCTTTTCTATGATGATCGACGAAAACACCGGCAGTGCTGTTCCGCGATATTCAGGCGAAGAACTGCTCGAAAAAATTCCCTCGGCAAATGATTTGGCGGAAATTACATGTTTTGATTTCGGGAAGTATCCGGGCCCTCATATGACTCCTGAATTAATGTTCAAACTGGCAGGTAAAATTAAAGAACTTATTTCTCAAAATGATTATACAGGCGTAATAGTTACACACGGGACGGATACACTTGAAGAGACGGCATATTTGCTGGATCTAACCATCAAAACCTCTATTCCGATTATTGTAATAGGGTCGATGAAAAACAGCTCGGAACCTGACTGGGACGGTCCTAGAAATTTACTGGATGCAATACATATATGTTTAAATCCGAACAGCATGGATCTGGGCGTACTTGTTTGTTTAAACGGCGAAATTAATGCCGCCAGCGAAGTCACGAAAACATATACCGACGATGTCGATACCTTTCAAAGCCTCGATTTCGGCGCATTGGGTTTTGTACAGAACGAGCGCGTAATTATTAACAGACTCCCTAGAAAACTCGAAATACTGGAAAGCCGGAAGATTAATACCAATGTAGATTTACTGACGGTCTATGCAGGAATGAATGAAAAGTTTTTCAAATTCTCAGCCGACAGCGGTACGGAAGGAATCGTAGTTGAAGCTCTTGGAGTAGGCAACGTTCCGCCTGCTGCGTTTGAAGGTATTAAATATGCTATTGATCAAGGTATTCCCGTCGTACTTGTTTCCAGATGTCCGGCTGGTGAGACACTCGATATTTACGGTTATCCCGGTGCAGGCAAATGGCTGCATCAAATAGGAGTAATATTTGCGGAATATCTCAACGGACAAAAAGCCAGAATCAAATTGATGCTTGCTTTGGGCATTACAAAAGACAACGTGAAATTAAAAAGCTTATTCGAAAATAATTAATTGCATATAATTATTTTTAGTATCTTTAAATATATTTCATATGCGGTGAACTGATTTTTTATCTTAATATTTATTGTACTCTTTCCCGAGTTTATATTTGATTAAGATTGAAAAGCAGAATAAGATTATGATTTGGTGCGGTCTGGAGGAGTTTAGCAGAATAGCTGGAATTTTTTAAATCAAATACCGGGTTTTAAGTTGGAGTGGAAAAAATTATTATCAAAAACCGTTATAAGTGAACAAGAATCGGGTGCATTTTTTCAAATTGACGGTAGAAGCCAATTCCAGAGAGATTTTGACAGGATAGTTTTTTCATCTGCATTCAGAAGGCTGCAGGACAAAACACAGGTTTTTCCGCTGCCGGAAAGCGATTTTGTCCATACAAGGCTGACTCACAGTCTTGAAGTATCATGCGTGGGGAGATCACTCGGGACACTAGTAGGATCTAAAATTTTATCCAGATATCCTGCATTAAAAAAAGAATACGCACATTTTCATTTCGGAGAGATTGTAGCGGCTGCCTGCCTTGCGCACGATATCGGCAACCCACCGTTCGGTCATTCCGGTGAGGATGCAATTTCCGAGTATTTCAAAAACGGAAACGGGAAGGACTTCAAAAGCCGTCTAAATGCAAAGCAATGGAATGATTTGACAAGATTCGAAGGTAACGCCCAGGGCTTTAGAATAATTACCAGGCTTCAAAATCCCAGAATATCGGGCGGATTAAAACTGACATGTGCAACTCTTGCGTCGTTTACAAAATATCCCAAAGAATCTTTTATTCCGGATAAATCACAAATATCTGCAGAAAAGGAAAAGCTTTATAAAAAATTCGGATTCTTTCAGGCAGAAAAAAGTCTGTTCGAAGAAGCGGCTCTTATTACAGGTCTAAAGAAAAGGGAAAATCCGGATAAATTTTTGTGGTGGCATAGGCATCCGCTGGCATATCTTGTTGAAGCTGCCGACGATATATGCTACCGGATAATGGATCTTGAAGACGGTTTCCGTTTGGGACTGATTTCATTTAAAGATACCGAATCTCTTTTAATGCCTTTTTCCAGAGGTGGTAATTTGAAAGCATACAAAGAAAGAGATGAGAATGATAAGATAGGATATTTAAGAGCAAAATCTATTAGCGCTATTGTCAATCAACTTGCAGAAGCTTTTGCGGACGAAGAAAAGAATATACTGGCAGGCAAATATGAGGATGACCTGATCTCGTCAATAAATTTTTCGAAACCTCTGAATATAATTAAAGATCTTTCCGTCGATAAAATTTATTCATACAAGAGTGTTGTAGAAAGAGAAGCCGGCGGGTATGAAGTTTTGGGAGGCCTTCTTGATATTTTTAGTAATGCCGTTAATGAAGCGGCAGAAAGAAAAGCATCTCCCAAGGATAAAACCATTATAAAATTATTACCGAAACAATTCATGGGAAAGAACGGCAAACCGGAAAAAGATTTGTATATCAGGCTTCTTAACATTACAGATTTTGTATCTGGGATGACTGATTCATACGCAGTCTCTCTGTTTAGAAAAATAAAAGGGATTTCGTTACCGGGTAGGTAATTGGGAATTACTTTAATCTATCAAAATTATTTTCTCTCGCCGTCCCGATCGGTTTTTCCATTTTCATATCGCGAGTCATTAAATCGGTGGTAGCTTTTACGGGATCTTTTTCTTCAAAAAGGATTTTATAGACTTCCGTGGTAATGGGCGTTTCAACTTTGTATTGATCGGCCAGCTGCGATGCCGAACGTGACGTTTCAACGCCTTCCGCAACCATATTCATCGATTTTAAAACTTCTTTTAATTTTTTTCCCGCTCCGATTTGTTCTCCAACATACCTGTTTCGGCTGTGGCGGCTCATACAGGTTACAATAAGATCTCCCATTCCCGACAAACCGGCGAAAGTTTCCGGGCTTGCGCCCATCGCGGTACCGAGTCTTGCAATCTCGGCAACTCCTCTTGTCATTATGGCTGCTTTTGTGTTATCACCGAATTTTGCTCCGTCTATAATTCCCGCGCCTATGGCAATCACATTTTTAAATGCTCCGCCGAGTTCCACACCCAGAACATCCGTTGAAGAATAAACTCTGAAGTAAGATGTCATAAATGCTGCCTGTACCGACTTGGATGTTTCCAGGCTTTCGGATGCCGCTACAACAGCAGTAGGAATACGGCGGCTTACTTCTTCAGCATGGCTCGGCCCAGATAAGACCCCGATCTGACCTATGCTCAGCGAAGGCATAACATCACTTATCATCTGCGACATTGTCATCAGAGAATTATTTTCTATACCTTTTGCTACGCTGATTAATATAGAATTTTTCACATCGGAGTACTTAATTTTCTTAACTACGCTTCGAAGAAATTGAGATGGTACTGCTAAAACCAGCATATTATTTTTTTCGACCGCATCATCAAGATCGTGAGTAATTTTAACTTCTTCGGGAATTTTTATTCCGGGTAAATAGAGGGGATTTTCTCTGGTCTTAATTAAAGTCTTAACATAATTTTTTTTATATTCCCAGAGAGTAACATCATGACCGTTAAAATGAAGCAGAACGGCCAGGGTAGTGCCCCACCCGCCTGCACCTAAAACCGAAATTTTCATCAATAAATTATGATTTTTTCTTTGAAAAGCTGATTTTATGTTCGCTTCCGTTTAACAAACGAACTACATTCTTGCGATGTGTAAAAATAACCAAGAGAGTTAAAAATATAACAAACGGCAGCAACGTATTATATCCCTGAATATTAACATTAAAAATATTTTCTCTTACTACCAAAGCTAAAGGAATTGAAATTGCACCAACTATCGAACCCAAAGAAACATATCTTGAAATTCCGACAACAACAACAAAAACGCCGATTGCTATAAGCATATCAATTGTGGAAATCATTAATAACATACCTAATGCGGTTGCAATACCTTTACCGCCACGGAATCCGGCAAATACAGTCCAAATATGTCCGATAACTGCAGAAATACCGGCAATTATCTGAATTAGTGTAAAATCGTCAAAAGGAGTAGCATTTGTAAATGGCATAGAACCGTCATGCAGTCTGGCAACGACAACAACCGCCAGCACTCCTTTCATAGCATCTAAAAGTATTACCAGTAAACCATGCTTCCAGCCGAGAACACGCATCACATTTGTACCGCCTGCGTTCCCGCTGCCGTAATCCCTTATATCGATTCCTCTGGATAATTTGGACACTATGATACTTGTCGGAATTGAACCTACCAAGTACGAAAGGACAATAATTACAGCAAGTATAAGCATTGTAGAAACCATTAATTTTAAGTGCCTGTTAACCTAATCATATTAGTTCAAATATTCAATGATAATCATCAAATTGAATATTTTATTAGAATTCAAACGATTTTATACGTTATTTACTTATAATCGGACAATTTTTTTGTTTATTTAGATGTGGTATTTTGTGTACGGATTCCGGAAAACAAGGGACAAATAATAGAAAAGCCTAAACTTCTTCGTCTTTTAAGTTTTAAAGAAAATATAATTATTTGTATTTAAGCAATTGTTTGAATAAAATAATGTCTTCTTTTGAGGTTACCTTAAAATTAATCAGCGATCCATTAACAATATTTACTTTTTTACCGATTCTTTTTACAAGCACGGACTCATCGGTACCGTAAAAATGATTCTTATAAGCGTTCTTCATTCCGGCCGACAAATCTTTGTATTTAAATATTTGAGGTGTTTGAACATAATACACACCGTCCCGGTTAAGGTAAGCATTTACATGTTTTTTTCCTTTAACCAGTGTATCGCTGGCCTTAACGCAGACTAATGCATTTCCCATTTCCTGAGCCGTTAAAATTGCGTTAGTCAATACTGAATCCGGCAGCAGCGGTCGCGCCGCATCATGCACGATAACAAGATCATCATTTTCCGCATTTATAGATAACAGTCCGTTGCGGACAGAGTCCTGTCTTTCTTTTCCGCCTTCTACAATATGCGTAATTTTATCAAGACGGTATTTAGATTTTAATTTTTCGATTAATTTAAAGTAGGTTTTATCGGCGGATATAATTATTTCATCTACCAGCCGGTTTCTTTGAAAGATCTCAAGAGTATAAACTATTAGTTCTTTTCCGGCAAACTTTAAATATTGTTTAGGAGCGGTAAAACCGCTCCTAACACCTTTACCCCCTGCAGGAATAAGTACATACTTTTTCATAATATCAGCATTGCATCGCCGTAACTGAGGAATCTGTAATCTTCTTTTAATGCCTTCTTATAAGCTTTCACTATAACGTCGGTTCCCGCCAGAGCGCTTACCAGCATTAATAAAGTAGATTCCGGCTGATGGAAATTAGTTATCAGCTTATCGGTTATTTTAAATTCATACGGCGGGTATATAAATTTATCCGTCCAGCCTCTGTTAGGTTTTACCAGTCCGTCTGCGGTTACACTCGTTTCAAGAGCGCGGCATGTACTTGTACCAACCACAAAAACCTTATGTTTGGACGAAATGGATTTGTTTATTACTTCGGCTGATTTGGAACTGATTTCGTAAAACTCGGAATCCATTTTATGTTTTGTCAAATCTTCGACCTCAACAGATCTGAAAGTACCGAGTCCGATGTGCAATACCACCGGGACAACCTGTATTCCTTTTTTCTCAATCTTCTGCAAAAGTTTTTGAGTAAAGTGAAGACCTGCAGTCGGGGCCGCAACCGCACCGTCTACCTTTGCATATATGGTCTGATAATCTTCTTTGTCGGAATTTTCGGGCTCTCTTTTTATGTAAGGAGGAAGCGGAGTCAGACCTATTTTTTCGACAGCCTTAAAGACATTTCCCGGCTGGTTAAATCTTACGGTTCTGCCTCTGGATGTAGTATTGTCGATAACTTCGCACCACAATTTATCGTTAAAATATATTTTGTTACCTATTCTAACTTTTCTGGCAGGGTCCACAATAACATCCCAGATACATTCGTCTGCATTAAGCTCTCTCAGTAAAAACACTTCAATTTTTGCATTGGTCTTCTCTTTTTTTCCGTACAGTCTGGCCTGGAAGACGCGTGTTTCATTAACTACCAAAACGTCGCCTTTTTCCATGTAATCGACAACATCAGTAAAAACCTTGTTCTCAACTTCCTGTGTATCTTTATTTATCACCATCAACTTTGCTTTATCGCGAGGAGTAACAGGGTATTTTGCTATTGCAGTTTTTGGTAAGTTATATTTGAAGTCTGATAATTTCATTCTTCGTTACCTCATATTTCGCTTATTTATCTGAAGGGGAGCGGATAATTCCGCTCCCCGTTAATGTTTATTAGTTTATTTTTTCTTTTTAGCTGCCGTTTTTTTCTTTGATGATTTTGAAGATTTTGCTGCAGCTTGCTCTTTAACAACAGCTCTGGCGGCGGCCAATCTTGCTATCGGAACTCTGAACGGAGAACAACTTACATAATTCAAACCTGTTCTGTGGCAGAATTCAACCGATGAAGGCTCGCCTCCGTGTTCGCCGCATATACCGACCTTAAGATCGGCTCTGGTTGAACGTCCTTTTTCGGTTCCCATTTTAACCAGCTGACCGACTCCGTTCTGATCGAGAACTTCGAAAGGATCGCTCGGAAGTATCTCATTCTGAACGTACAACGGCAGGAATTTGCCTGCATCGTCTCTTGATAAACCGAAAGTTGTCTGGGTTAAATCGTTGGTTCCGAAGCTGAAGAATTCGGCATTTTTCGCTATCTGATCTGCGGTAACCGCTGCTCTCGGCAGTTCTATCATGGTTCCTACCATATAATTGATCTTCTTGCCTTTTTCTTTCATAACGTCGGCAGCTACTCTTCTTACTATTTCTTCCTGTAGTTTGAATTCGTTCAATTCACCTACCAGCGGAATCATTATTTCCGGTTTTACCTTAATGCCTTTTTTCGCAACGTCGCACGCGGCTTCCATAATTGCCCGCGCCTGCATTTCTGTAATTTCAGGATAAAGAATGCCGAGACGGCAGCCTCTGAAACCGAGCATAGGATTGAACTCGTGCAGGCTTTCAATCTTTTCTTTAAGTTTTTGAACCGGAATATTCAGTGCCGATGCCAGTTCTTCTATTTCTTTATCTTCGTGCGGCAAAAATTCATGCAAAGGCGGATCGAGAGTACGTATGGTTGCAGGCAGGCCGTTCATTACTTCGAATATACCCGTAAAATCCTCCCTCTGCAGAGGAAGCAATTCGGCTAGAGCCGCTTTTCTATTTTCCAATGTATCGGAAACAATCATCTTTCTTACAGCCATGATTCTATCACCGCCGAAGAACATATGCTCCGTACGGCAAAGTCCTATTCCTTCAGCACCGAATGCAATTGCATTAGCCGCCTGGTCGGGCTGATCTGCATTTGTTCTGATATTTAATTTTCTGTACTGATCCGCCCATTTCATTAAGTTTGCATATGTCTGGTAAATAGGCGATGCTTTCGGATCAAGCGTTTTATTAATCAATACCTGGATTACTTCGGACGGTTTGGTTTCTATCTTTCCGGAAATAACTTCGCCGGTTGTACCGTCTATTGAAATGTAATCGCCTTCTTTAAGTAAGGTGTCTTTACCTTCGACTCCAACCGTTCTGTTTTTATAATTTATTTTCAAAGCGCCGCAGCCGGCTACGCAGACTTTTCCCATTTGTCTTGCTACAAGAGCTGCGTGAGAAGTCATGCCTCCTCTTGCCGTGAGTATACCTTCCGAAGCATTCATTCCTTTAATGTCTTCCGGAGAAGTTTCAATTCTTACAAGTATTACTTTTTCACCTCTCGAAGCCATTTCATCGGCATCCTGCGCACTCAACGCTATTTTACCAGAAGCAGCGCCCGGACCGGCATTCAAGCCTTTTGCCAGAAGTCTGCCGCCTTCAACCGCCTTGCTTTTTTCTTCCATATCGAAGATGGGGCGCAGCAGCTGATTAAGCTGATTCGGTTCGATTCTGCTGATCGCTTCGCCTGTTCCTATCAATTTTTCTTTTACCATATCAACGGCCATTTTAATAGCTGCAAATCCGGTTCTTTTACCTACACGGCATTGAAGCATCCATAATTTGCCCTGCTGAATGGTAAATTCTATATCCATCATATCTTTGTAGTGTTTTTCCAGCTTCAATCTGATATCGTTTAGTTGTTTATATATTTTTGCATCGTCTTCTTTCAGCTTGGCAATAGGCAGCGGGGTTCTGGTTCCGGCTACAACATCTTCGCCCTGAGCATTAAACAGGTATTCTCCGTAAAAAATATTTTCGCCGGCGGCAGGATCTCTTGTAAACGCAACTCCGGTTCCGGAATCCTCGCCCATATTTCCGAATACCATTGACTGAACGTTCACTGCAGTGCCCCAGGCAGACGGAATGTTGTTTAATTTTCTGTAAACGTTTGCTCTATCGTTATTCCATGATCCGAATACCGCACCGATAGCACCCCATAACTGCTGCATGGGATCATCAGGAAAGCTGTTACCGGTTTTTTCTTTAATAGCAGTTTTAAATTCAGCGACCAATTCTTTTAAATGATCCGCGGTAAGTTCGGTATCGAATTTAAATCCGTTTTCCTCTTTTTTCTTGTCAATTATAACTTCAAAAGGATCTTCTTCATGTTTATCAACCGGTTTTAATCCGAGAACAACGTCGCCGTACATTTGTACGAACCTTCTGTAAGAATCGTAAGCAAATCTCGGATTGTTGGTCTTTTCGATTACACCTTGAACAGTTACATCATTTAAGCCTAAGTTAAGAATTGTATCCATCATACCGGGCATTGAAGCTCTGGCGCCGCTTCTTACGGAAACAAGTAAAGGATTCTTTTTATCGCCGAACGTAGCTCCCATTGCGCCTTCAACTTTTTTAAGAGCTTTAAGTACATCATCCTTTAATTCTTTAGGATATTTTTTCTTGTTATCATAATAATAAGTACATACTTCGGTGGTTATGGTAAATCCGGCAGGAACAGGCAGACCGATGTTGACCATCTCAGCCAGGTTAGCGCCTTTTCCGCCTAAAAGATTCTTCATATCGGCTTTTCCTTCCGCCTTCTTGCCTCCGAAAAAATAAACATATTTTTGTTTAGCCATTTTTTTCTTTCCTCCATATTAAGTTATCAAATTTAAAAATTTACTATCCTTTAATGCATTCTTTGATTTTGGTTCTGTGCTTTTTATCCTCTCATGTTCTTATACAGTGAATTTATTATGAACTCTCTAAACTCTTCCGGTTCATCCATTTCAATTTCTATTTTCAGGAAGTATATATCTATATCATCCAGTTCTTTTGAGTATTTGGATAATTTAACCGCATCTTTCTCGGTAGTTACAACTGAGTGTGAATTAGTAGAATAAAATTCTTTTCTTATCCTTTGCACTTCCTTGAGCGTATAATGCTTATGGTCTCTGAAAATTATCTGGTTCTGCGTATCTACATTAGTCTGCTTCAGTGCGTTGATAAATGAAAACGGATTCGCAATGCCCGAAACCACCAGGCTTTTTTGACCCTCAAAATCTTTAAGTCCGTAGGCTTCTTTTTTTTTGATGTCTTCAAATTCTATAGTCTTGTAATGCGCGAAAAAAATCCTCTTGTCACGGAAATATTTTTTAAGCTCTTCTGGAACTTCTTGCCTTCCCGAGAATTTCCGGTTTATGATTACCGCATCCGCTCTTTTAACCGAATCAAAAGTCTCTCTCATTATTCCGGTAGGGAGCAGACTTCGGCTGCTCAACTTTTTATCATGAAGAAATTTTTGTTCGAAAAGAATGAGATTAACATCCCTTTGTATCCATCTATGCTGAAAAGCGTCGTCAAGAACTATAGTATCTACACCGGTATCGTTGATTAATTTTTCCGCACCGATTACTCTTTTCTCCGACACTGCGGCGGACACACTGCACTGCAAGACGGTCTGATAAATTTCATCACCGCATACATCCACGGAAGTAAGTATATCTTGACCTTTAGACACAAGTACGTAGCCTTTTGATTTTCTTCCGTAACCGCGGCTCAGCACACCTACATTCCGGCCTTCCTTCTTCAATAGCTGCGAAAGGTAAATGACCATCGGTGTTTTCCCGGATCCGCCTACTGTAAGATTGCCGACCGAAATAACCTTAGCATTCACCTGACATGATTTGAATATATTGTTGTCAAAGAACAGATTTCTTATACGTATAACGGTGTAATAAATCGGAATCAGCGGAAACAGTATGAATTTTAATATATTCATCAATTTATTTAAAAGCCTTACTCGTCTGCTTAATTAAATGTCCGGGCTATTTTTTGAATTTCGTTTAATTTATTCTCGCTCTCCGAAATTACTTTTGACGTTTCTTCATAGCTTAAGTTTTTCGAAACATAAATGGGTTCCGAATAAACAACCTTGACCCGGGAAAAAAATTTCGGTATTTGAAAACTATCCCAGCTGCCGAGCTCAACTTTTCTATTATAACCGACGCCCATTAAAACTATCGGCAGTCCGCTTTTCTTCGCGGTGATAACGGCGCCTGCCTTCATTTTATGCGGGGGCCCGGTCGGTCCGTCTGGTGTTATCGATACGGAAGAATTGTTCTTTGCATAATCGACCATAATTCCCAAGGCAACTTCCCCGCCAGTATGACTTGAGCCTCTGACAACCTGGTAATTCCAATTTTTTAAAATTTTTGCAAGAAGATCACCGTCTTTGCTTTTGCTGGTTAAAGCTGCAATATTCTTACCGCGGTGCAGATACCAGGGTACAAGCATTGTTCCGTGCCAGAACGCGAGCACGAATTGTTTTCCTTGTGTTTCCAGTTCATCAATTACATTTTTATTCACAAACGTAATCCTTAATGTTTTACAAAGAACATTGATGACTCCGAACAATAAATAATTACCGACAAACCGTAAAATATCCTGTTTTATTTTTCTAAGATTCATTCAACGCTGTATATATTATTTGGGCTGCCTTTTCCGATGCACCCCGGGCACCCAGCTTTTCTTTGATATTTTTAAGTTTAGTTTTTATATTACTGTAAATACCTGGATTGCCTAAAATTTTCTCGCATTCTTTATATATAGTATCTTCGTTAACCCGGTTCTGAATTAATTCAGGTACAAGTTTTTCACCGGCTATTATATTTGCCATTCCGATATTGTCTACCTTTATCAGGTTTTTACCGATCAAATACGTCAGGTAGCTTGTTTTGTAGACGATAACCATCGGCAGCTCGAATAATCCGGCTTCAAGTGTTGACGTTCCCGATTTAACAATGCCTAATTTGGCATACTTTAGCAGCTCATACGTAAATCCTTTTACTACCGTATACTTCTTCTTGTCCGAAAGATCCGAAAAAACCTGCTCGTTTATGTTCGGCGAACACGCTACCGCCACCTGAAGATTAAACTTATCCGCGATTCTCTCGGCTGCTTTGATCACCTCCGGAAACAATTTTTCAACTTCATGAGAACGGCTGCCCGGCAGAACCAGCAGAATTTCTTTGTCTTCCATTAAATTGAACTTTGTATAAAAATCGTGTCTTGACATAAAGCTGTAATTATTTATTCTCTCCAGTAAAGGATGTCCTACAAACTCTACTTCAACGCCGGCTTCTTTATAAATATTTTCTTCAAACGGAAAAACCACAAGCATCTTGTTAACAAGCCTTTTTATTTTTTTGATCCTGCCCGCGCCCCATGCCCATATCTGCGGCGAAATATAGTACACTATATTCAGGTTCATCAATTTAAGTTTTTTAGCAATGCTTAAATTGAAACCAGGGTAGTCTATTAACACCACATTCTTTATTTTCTTTTCCTTAATTACCGATATCAAGTCACGCTGAACTTTTTTAATAAAAGGAATATGTCTTACAACTTCAATAAATCCAAGAAAAGCCATTTTATTTATATGGTATATCAGGTTCATACCCGCAGCCTGCATTCTGTCGCCGCCGATACCGTATATATCCAGAACGGGATCAAGTTTCTTTAACTCTTCGATTAAAGAAGCACCGTGAAGGTCACCGGAAACTTCTCCGGCTATTATCATTAATTTTTTATTCAAAGCTTTAGTCTTCTTTAAAGTCAGTTCACTCAGAATCTTCTGATAAACCAGATTAGAAAAATTGTCAAAGAAACGGCGGTAAAAGCCTGCAGTGTTCTGGTTTCAGATTTTAATCCCGCTTTCAGACTGAACGACGGCTGTTCAACGTTGTCTACTTTATATCTGCTTAACCTCGGGAAAAAGCGAGGAACGTTTTTTTCGAACGCCGCATACTCGGCCCCGTATGTTTTTCTTAAATATTGTTCTTCCTCCGTTACTATATAGTGATATTGTATAATGAAGAAAAGCAACGCCACTATCTGAAGGTAAGGAAAGATTGCCATCGACATTATTCCCATACCGAAATACAGTAAAATATTTCCTACATACAACGGATTGCGTACGTGGGCGAAAGGACCGCTCACGACTAAAAAGGTACCGCCTACGGTACCGGTTGTTCTGGTTTCGCTCCCTGCCCAGCTTACGCCCCAAAGCCTGATTAACTCGCCTGCCAGCGCTATCACAAAGCCTATTATCAAACTCCAGACGTTTGCATCCTCGTAAAAAAACATAATCAATAAAAACGGTATCGGAGTGTAACTTCTGTATTTAAAAAACTTCGATGCTATATTTGCCATAGTATTCTATATTATTTTTGTATTAGTAAGCGGATAAATTTCTGTTCACAATAATAGTTTTAAGCTTTCTTCGTGCCTGGTATTTATTCTATCATATAAGCTTCGCGGCGTTTCAAAACCGCCTGATGCCTCTTCTTCAGTCTTTTTTTAGATTTTAGTTGTTCGATCTTATCGCGAACTTCGGTAAAATTATCGAACGGAAAATATGTTATCCTTTCCCGTTCGCAGTATTTTAAAAGATCGTCTTTTGCAAATATGAAATCACAGAACTGAACTGTATATTTATCGGAGTTGCCGTCACCAATGAAAACGGTATAATCTTCTTCACTGCTGTGAGTGATTATATGATTTCTTTTACAATTAGCCGAACTGCTGCAACCTGCATCGAAAAACGGGAAAGACGGAATAAGCTGATTCATTTTATTTATCTGCAGCCGGTTCGAATATACTTTTAAATTGTCCAGTTTTTCCCTTTAAATATTTGGTCTATGTAATAATCAAATCCGTCGCTCAATACGTAAATATCGAATTTATTCAGAGTACAATATTCCACAAAATTTAAGAACGTCCCGTCTATTTCGATTCCTGTTAAAAACCTGTCGAATTTTTCTTTTGAGAAGTTCGAAATAGTGCCGCATAGCTGCACCCAGCTTTCCCTTGCCGAAATTCTGTCATTTAAAAGGTTCTGAATTATATGCTCTACTTTTTCCCTTTCGCCGAACTCCATAAACAAAGCTTCGCCTACATCGGTCTTTGTTATCGTACCGTCAAAATCGACAAATATTTTAAATTTATTTTCGGACATTTCTATTACCAATTCAACAATCGAAGAAAAGTCTCTTCTTTTTTTTATTCGGTTATATGTAAGTACTATATCAATCCGGAAAAATATTTCCGGTTAAAATTAAACCACCTTGCAAGGATCACCTGATAATTACCATTTTTTTAACCCCGACAAAGCTGTTTACCGTAAAACGGTAAAAATAAATTCCCGGATTTAATCCTTTCGCCGAAAATGTTATGTTGTTTTCGCCGGAAGGAAACGCCTGGTTAATCTCATTAATTTTTTCAATATGGCTGTTGTAAAATTCGACTTTTACATTACCGGAATCAGGCAGATAAAAACTTATCACCGTCGAATCCGCAAAAGGATTTGGCACATTCTGAGCGACTATCACGTTGGATGAACTGCCGAAGTAATTAAGTCTTACAATATCCGATGACTGGGTTTGGCTTACAGAATCAGACTGAAGCACACGATAATATAACGTTCCTGTAGTATCGGGAATATCATAATAATGATATTGATTTATTCCCGGCTGCCCATTCGAATAAACAAATCCGACCGTTTTCCAATCCGTAGAATCGTTATCAATTTGACCGGTTCTTTCAACGGTGTATTTAATATTTCCGCTTTCGTTAGCGGAATACCATGAAACTTTTACCGAATCACCGGTCAATCCGGCATTAAAGCCGACTATCTGCGAAGCATAAGTACCGCTGCTGAATATTCTTTGACCGTAAATGTCGTCCTCATTACCTCTCTTGTTTTTAAATATTGCAATCGCACCGCCATTTTCATCGGTAACAAGAGACAAATAACTTTTCAAGGTATTGAAATTAGATCCGACTTTTAATCCCAGCGAATCCCAAAGTTTTTTTCCTTTAGAATCAATTCTTTGAGCATATATATCGGCATAAGTAGAATCGTTTCTTCTGTCTATCCAGGCAACAACGGCACCGCCCTTACCGTCGGAAATTATTTTTTGTCCGAATTGATCACCTTGATATTGAATCAGCGGAATAGGAAGTCTGCCCCAGACAGTTTTGCCCTGAATATCAAATTTCTGTGCATAAATATCTTTATCCGTACCGGAATCCTTCGTCCAGCTGAGGATAACTGAAGAATCGGAAACAACCGCATTGGGATTTATTTGCTTGCCGGTATTGGGAGTTGCAAGTCTTCCTCCCGATATCCAAAGGTTTTTTCCTTTGGCCGTAATTATCTGATGATAAATATCTTTATCGTTTTTTTGCGACTGCCAGGCAACGTAGACAGCCGGAAAATCCATTCTCTCCGCAGTATATAATATTACGTTGTCTTTGTTGCCGGAAATCTTCACGGGATTTTTACCCCACAAAGAATGTCCCGATGAATCAACATGCTGTGCCATGAGAGTGCTGTTATTATTGTGGTACTGCAGCCATAACAAATAAACACCGCCGTTATTATCGGGTACTAAAGAAGTAAAACCGTTTCTGTCCACCGACGAATAAATAACCGTGCTGTCTCGATCCAGCAGTAATTTACCCTCATGATTTAATTTTTGAATTTCAAGATTATACCGGGGCACCGTGCCGGTACTTCTAGAAACATAAGCAATGAACACATTGCCGCCGACGCCGGAGGAAACAGAGTAATTGCTGATAGCACTATTCCCGGTTGTAATCTCGACTCCGTGAGAAGGCCATAAATAATTACCGGTATTTGAAACCCTCTGAGCCAACAAATTTCCCGAATTAGCCAACGTTAAATCCTTCCAGACCACCACGGCTGTGTTGGGCAGGCTGGATGCAGCTACCGGTGATTCTTCCGGTCCTACTAAATCTGCAACTTTTTTCCCGTCAGCTCTCAATGTTACTTTTCCGTTATTATTTACATGTATAAAGAAGACTTCGCTCATAATTCCGCTTTTTTTATCCTGCCAGAAGATAAAAGCTCCGCCCCTTAAATCTCTTACAGCGTTAATATCTACCGGGTCAGAGCCGTCTATAACAAGTCTGGTATTCTCAGACGGATTATTTATCCATTGAGCAAAACCTTTACTTACAAAAATTAAAGACAAGAAGAAAATAGCCGCATATTTAATAATAGGACTTAGGCCTTCTTTTCCTTTATTCATATTTTCAATTGAGTAATCAGGGTGGTTAAGAAACAAAGTCTAATTCCTCATTAAATCTGACACTTACTAATTTCGAAATTCCTTCTTCCTGCATCGTAACTCCGTAAAGAGTATCGGCAGCTTCCATAGTTCTTTTATTATGAGTTACCACTATGAATTGTGTGCTGGCGCTGAAATCTTTTATAATTTTTGTAAACCTGTCCACATTTGCATCATCAAGAGGTGCGTCTACTTCATCAAGTATACAGAAAGGACTAGGTTTAACAAGATAAATAGCAAACAGTAGCGCAATAGCGGTTAATGTTTTCTCTCCCCCTGAAAGTAATTCTATAGACGTCGGACGTTTCCCCTTAGGCTTTGCAATAATTTCGATCTTTGCTTCCAACGGATCAGCCGTTTCTTCCAGCCTCAGATCTGCTTCATCGCCCGGATTAAATAATCCGCGAAAGATATTAACGAAATTAATTCTGATCTGTTCAAACGTCTCCATAAATTGCGTCTGAGCAGTCTGATTAATTTCCTCGATAGTTTTTATTATATCTTTTTCGGATTCAAGCAGATCGGTTCTTTGTTTATTAAGAAAATCAAATCTTTCTTTTTCTTCTTCATATTCGGAATAGGCAAGTAAGTTTATCGGACCTAAATTTCTCACTTGCTGTTTTAAAGTATGAACTTCTTCGGTCCTTTGTTTGAAGTCGAATGTTTCCAGGTCGTCGAATGTTTTAGCTTCCAGTGTTATGGAGTAATTTTCCTTAATGTTTTCGTGAAGATTATTAATCTTCATTCCCAGTTCACTTAACTTCAAATCGAAATTATGTATCCGGTCGGAAACGTTCTCTCTTTCTTTTCTGTAACGGTTCTGCGCCGATTCCTTTTCGCTAATTAAAGTACGCAGCGCTTTAAACTTGGTATCGATCTCGCCTTCTTCTGTTAATAGCTGACTTTTTCCGGCCTCAAGTTCTTCCAGTTCAAATCTTTTTTCTTCAAGCAATAAGGTTAAAGATTCCGATTCCTCGCCTGATGAAGTAATATCATGCTCTCTTTTAGAGATTGATTTGCGGATTGTATCGATTGAGTCTTCCGCACGTTTTAAGGCATTCTCGGTATTCTTTTTTTCGCCGAGCAGTCTTTCCAGGTCGAGATTAATTTTATTCTGGTTTGCCAATAACGCATTATAATCATTCTCAAATTTCTTAAAATCTTCTTCCAAAGATATACGCTGCTTCTCCAAAGCTGTTCTGCCTTCGCGCTGACCTTCGAGAGTTTCGCTCAGAACGGTTCTGTCGTTATCAAGCTTATTCGATTCCGAAACCAAATCGTTTATTTCCTGCCTGGTTTTCTCTATTTCATCATCAGCCTTCTGTTTTTCATATTCAAACTGAGCAATTTGTTTTTCCACGTTGGAAAGATCGTTTACAAGCAGCTTACCTCTCTCCGAAAGAACATTAAGATCAATCTCGCCTATTTTTTCCTCAAGCACCCCGATCTCTTTCCGCAGTTTTTCAAGTTCCGCCTCTCTTTCTGGAAATTCGTCTTTCAGTTTTTCCAGAAATTGTTTCCTTCCGAATAACGAGTCGTCAGGTTTGGGGGCAGAACCGGCTTCGATATTTCCTAAGTTATCTACGTAGTCGCCGTTCAAAGTAGTAAAATTGAAATCGGGGTATTTCTCAGAAAGTGTAAACGCGGTTTCAAGAGTATCGGCAACAGCATTTTTGTCAAGCAGCCTATTAAAGAATGATTTCCATTTATCTTCTGTCTGAACAAAATCTATAGCCCAGCCTATAAATCCTTTTTCCTGCTGAAGCTTTTTTATTTTCCTTTTCGTTCCGAAGTCCTGGATCTTTTCAATAATATTCTTTTTCCTATTATTCCTTAAACCCGAGACATAAAACGAGGCTTTTCCTATGTCGTTATTCTTAAGATACTCTATACCGTTCTTCAGATCGTCGATAGTCTCAACGAGTATGTCGTTCAGATTGTTTTTAAGCGAAGCTTCAACGGCGAACCTGTATTCGTCGTTTGAATTTCCGATATGCGCAAGAATCGTTTTGTCGCCCATTGCCCAATCATCATTCTCAAGCAGCGCCTTGGCGCCTTTTGAAACTCCTTCCAGGTTGTCTATCAGGTTTTGAACAAAACCGATCTTTTCTTTGAGAGTATTCAGCAGGCCTTTGAATTCAAGTTCCTTTTCCTTGCGGGCATTTAAATCTTTTTCCAGCTGCTCTTTTTCTTTCTGCTTCTGAGCATAAATATTATCGACTTCTTCTATCTTGATTTCGATATCTGTTTTTTCCTGGTTCAGTTCTTCCAGAAAGCCGACGGTTTTAGCTATATTGCCTGTAAGCAATTGGATCTTAGTGTTTAACTTGCTTATCGAAACGTTTTTCGATTCAAGAGATTTTTCAAGATTTGATAATTCGTTTTCTTTATTTGTTATTTCTTTGAATTTGACCAGCAAAATATCGGACTGCTCTTTTAGTACCCGGCGTTTTTCTTCGAGCTCTGATTTATATTTTCCTACCGTTTCCAGAGTTGACTGTTTATCGGATTGTTTGGCTTCGATTTTTTTTGTTAAGTCTTCAATATCCAGTGCACCGTCGTTTATCAGTTCCCCGGCTTCTTCAAGCTGAATGTTCAGCTCCTCTAGTTCCTGTTTGTATCTTTGGATATTCCTTTCAAGAGATTTTTGTCTTTCTTCAGCAACCGAAATATGTTTCTGGTTATTGAAAATTCTTTCGGTCTGAGTTGTTACTTCGTTGCGTTTGCTCTTAAGTTCGAATTCTATTTCGGTTAATTCTTGCTTCTTGCCTTTTAATTCATCTTCAAGTTTAGCCAGTTCGGATTCCAGTTCAATCTTACGCTGGAAACTTTCTTCCTTCCCTTCCTTCGATTCCGTCTTTTGTATATTAAACAGTGCCAGTTCTCTTTCGCCGAGATCAATTTCAAGTTCTCTTAATGTTGAAGATATCTTATTATATTTATCAGCTTTTTTTGCCTGTCTCTCCAGCGAATTTACTTTCTTCTCTACTTCGGTAACTATATCGTTAACGCGGTTAAGATCCGACTTAACTTCATCCAGCTTTCTTAAAGCCAGTCTTCGCCTGAGCTTATATTTATTTACGCCAGCTGCTTCTTCGAACATCGTCCTTCGTTCGTCGGCTTTGCTGCTCAATATATTCTCAATCATCTTCAATTCTATAACAGAATATGCATTGGCGCCGATTCCGGTATCCATGAAAAGGTTTGTAATATCTTTCAGCCTGCAGACATTTTTATTTAACAGGTATTCGCTCTCTCCCGATCTGAAAATTCTTCTTGTAATTGTAACTTCGCTGTATTCTGTCGGCAATATTCCTTTATTATTTTGGATGGTAAGCGAAACTTCCGACATTCCCATAGGCTTCTTATTTGAAGTGCCGTTGAAAATAACGTTTTCCATCTTATCGCTTCGCAATGCGCCGCTGCGCTGCTCGCCGAGGCACCACCTTATAGCATCAACTATATTTGTTTTACCGCAGCCGTTAGGGCCGACAATAGAGGTTACGCCTTGATTGAAATTAACCAACGTTTTCTGAGCAAAAGACTTAAATCCTAATATTTCCAGCTTAGATAAATACAATTCCCGACCTTGTCAAAAAATATTATATTGTTTAAAAGTTAGAAGTAAATAATCGAACGCCGAATTCTTCAGCTGATAAAAAACCATTACGCAGCAGAATACAGCGAGCAGAAAGATAATACTGTAGAAATATACGCTGCCCGAGTTAACGTCGAATATCACGTATATTCCTTTCATTAAGCGGTAAAAAATCCAAACAGCAAAAACAAGCAGTCCTATGTACATGTAAAGATTGGCAATATCCGCATTCAGCAGACGGTATAAAACAATACCGGCAGGTATTAATATTATCATCGGAAGAAACGACCAGATAATACTGAAGTAAACGCTAGTATAAAAAACTTTTGTCCTAACAAAAAACGATGCAATTTTAACAATAAAGGTAAAAATCAGCAGCACAAGGATAAAAAATATAGTCAGCCACAATAATGAAATAAGAGGGTGCCATGCCAAATAGCTGATTGTTTTAATAATGTCTTCGCTTCCGAATGCAAGAAGAATTTTTTCCAGTACAATATTTTCTTTAAAATAAAACAACAGGTTGCTGGTTATTAATGCCCAGGTTGCCGCTACAATCAATGCCAGTATGGTTGAATGGAATCCCGACATTATTCTCTGATCACGGACATCGGCATAAAAATTATACGGTCTTAATAAAGCCCGAGATGCATCCTCTCTGAATTTTCTTCCGGAATTAACAAGAACGCCGATGAATAATGCAAGTAAAAGTCCCTCAAGAACAAAATACATAGGCGAATCGTCTTTTTTAATTCCTATCGGGATTGTAACTTTTTCACTGTTGTGCAGTTTTGAAAATATTACCTTATACCCTATTCTGTCGGTGCTTCTGTCTTCGCCGCATATACCTATTCTATATATATTCTCTTTGCTATAGCCGGCGGTAAGTGAAGCATAGTCCCCTCTGTAATCGAACATCGAATTAATAAAATATCCGGCCATCGGATTATTAACTGAATAGTCTATAAGTCCTTCGTCGTATTTAGCTTGCGCTTCGAAAGAATGGTCGTTCACATAGCCGTTGCTGTTGCCGATATTTACGACGTATGTTGCGGAACTGATAAATACCTTTCCTTCTCCTAGCTTTTTCTGTAGAAGTTTAAATTGTCCGGATTTTAAATCGATTGAGGTATTAAATAATTCCACGCCGTAAAGATCAACATCGTCGATCGGCAGAACATTCAGTCCGCTGAAAGAAGCATAGGTCAGAAGATCCGAAGAATTTTTTACAGTCCCGGCAAGCAGTTTTATATACGCCGAAATAACATTTGAATGAGGAAGATAAGAACTGCCCAGACCGACGGCGGCAACCGCAGAGTATTTTTTGTATGCTTTTACAAAATTAGAAAGATAAATCTGACTTCTGGAAATAAAATTAGGATCTTCCGCCAGATTCTCAGGCAAGCCGTTCAGCGGTATTTCGACAAATGCCAGTAGTCCGTATTCTTCGCATAATTTTAAATAATAAGGATGGGGCACGCTCTTGGTAAATCTAACACTGTTAAACCCCAGGTTCTTTATCATTTTTATATCATGTTCCATTTCGTCATAAGTAGCAAGGCTTCCGTAATCTTTAAATGACGGAACATATGTAACCCCGTTCAGGGAAAAATTTGATCCGTTTAGTTTTAACGAGTTTTCTGATGCAGTTAATGAATAAACCGATATAGATCTTTTAGAGAGGTCGATTAAATTATCACCGTCCCAGATTTCGACCTCAACCAGATATGATTTAGGTTCCGACGGCGACCAGACATCGGGCGATTTTATTTCGAAAGATTCTGAAAGCGTTTTATCTTTATTAGGTTCAAGCTCAAATTTAACATCCGGTTCATTAATTATGCTGCCGTTGCCGGAAGATATAAGTTTTACTTTGAGGCTGAACTTTGTATCTAAAGCGATTGAATCAAGCGGTGTTTTAAATTCGCGGTTCTCAATTTTGGCAGCTAACTTAAAATTTGCACGGTTAGCATCAGGATCATATTGACACGTTATATTCAAATCGGATGTCGAAACGGATGGCTTTATATGAATATAAACATCTTTGAATATACCGCCGAAATCCTGCGGGAAAAGAAATCTCTGCTTTAACGGAATAGTCGTTTGGGAATCCAGTCTGTATAATAATTTAACCGACAGGATGTTGTTTTTATCAGCATGCAATACATCTCTCGGCAGTTCGAATTTAAAAGGATATGTTCCTCCCAGATGACGATAGATTATAATTCCGTTTATTGAAATGTCGGCGGAATAATTCAATCCCAAAAATTCCAGATCAAGATTGTGCTGTAAAATATCTTCCTTGGAAAGAGCAAATCTTTTTTCAAAAACTATTTCACCGCTGCCCTTAAATATTGACGGGACACCGATAGTCACTTTTTTATCGACATCGTTAGAAGGATAAACGCTCCATTCGCCGTTAAGGGAAATAATATTTCGAGTCGGTCCGATATCGAGAAATGTGGAATCGGTTGACGGTAATTTGTAACTAGGCAATTCTCTAAATATTATTTGAGCGTTTATGGATTGCGCAAAAAGTGAAAATAGCAGTAGAAATGAGAGAGAGATATATTTGGGAAATCCCATCCGTATATTGCATCCTAGTTTATTTAATTAAACTGACAAATATACTAAAGAACATAGGGGAAATCAATGTAAATTTTAGACGGCCGAGTTAAAGGATTCGCTCAACCGTCTTGCATAATCCGTTAAATTACAAACAGTTAAACAGACTTAATAATCGTGATGAAAGAATCCGACTTGAGGCAAGCACCGCCGACCAGAGCGCCGTCAATATTTTTCTGTGAAAGCAATTCCGCAGCATTATCTGCCTTGACACTTCCTCCATATTGTATAACCAGATTTTCCGCTGCGCTTTTAGAATATTTCTCGGCAATAAGGCCCCTGATAAATTCATGAACCTCTTCGGCCTGAGCAGGGGTTGCAGTTACACCGGTACCTATTGCCCAAATAGGTTCATATGCTATTATAATATTGTTTAAATCGGATTCGGATACATCTTTTAAACCATCGACAACCTGTCTCTCGACAACTTTTTTTGTAACACCGGCTTCTCTTTCTTTAAGGGTTTCACCAACGCAAAATATGGGTTTCAAACCGCTTTGAAGAGCCTTTTTAATTTTTTTATTAATTAATTCGTCGGTTTCTCCGAACAGAGTTCTTCTTTCCGAATGTCCCAGTATAACGAACTCACAACCTGCTGATATTAGCATTGACGGTGAAATTTCACCTGTAAATGCACCGCTGTCTTCAAAATACATATTCTGGGCACCTAGTTTTACTGTTGTACTCTTTACCAGCGAACTCGCTTCGCTCAACGAGGTAAAGGGAGGACAAATAATTACTTCGCAATGGATTTGCTGACCGCTTAATCCGCTGATTAATTTTGTAATCAGATCTTTTGACTGAATTAGATCGCCATTCATTTTCCAGTTGCCGGCAATAACTTTTCTGCGCATTGTTTCCTCTTGTTTGTTAGCTTGTTTTAAATTCAAATTTCACTACAAACTTACAAAGTCATGATTTCAACAGCAAAAATTTTTTATAGAAATAAGACTAACTTTTTACTTCTTTGTAACTCCGGCGGTTAATTGAATTTTATAAAGAACGGTATCTTCAATTATTTGCGTTACTTCTTTTCAAAAGCTATATTCTCGTTTAATTTTTTGCCGGGACTAACTTTGTCTTTAAAAAATATACCGAAGCAGGTAATAATACTCGGACTGGTAAGTTTATTTACGGATATAGCCAGTGAAATGCTGTACCCTGTAACGCCTATCTTTCTTACGACGGTTCTAGGTGCATCAATGGCCGTAGTAGGTATAATTGAAGGTATTGCCGAATTTATTTCTGGTTTCTTGAAAGGATACTTCGGAAGACTTTCAGATAAACTGGGTAAAAGATCCATTTTTATAACGCTCGGTTACGGATTATCCGCATTATCAAAACCTCTTCCGGGACTGTTTCCTTTTATACCTGCCGTACTTGTTTCAAGGGTAAGCGACAGGGTAGGCAAAGGATTAAGAACGGCTCCGAGGGATGCTCTGCTCGCCAGTCATTCAGACGGAAACACAGGAGAAATTTTCGGTTTTCACAGGGGAATGGACACGCTCGGTGCCGCGATCGGCCCGGTGACTGCACTGATGCTGCTGCACTTTTATCATAACAATTTCACTCTGATTTTCCTGGTTGCTTTTATACCGTCCGTCATTGCAGTTAGTTTTACTACCTTTGTAAAAGATAAAATAATTGCAATTAAACAAAAACATAAGGAACATTATTCGGTGCTGTGGAAAACCGCACATCCGGAATTTAAAGTAATACTGATTTTAATAACAGTGTTTTCCCTGGTAAACAGCAGCGATGTATTTCTTATTTTAAAATCACAGAACATCTCTCACTCAAGCACACTTGCTATTGTGGGATATATATTTTACAACATTATTTATGCCCTGGCATCGTATCCGCTCGGAAAAGTTGCGGACAAATTCGGAAAAAGAAATGTTTATATCACAGGCTTAATAATTTTTTCTGCCGTTTATCTTGGCTTTGCACTTTCACCGGATCTTAGTTTAATTTGGGGTCTATTTGTTTTGTACGGATTATATGCGGCATCAACAGAAGGTGTTGCCAAAGCATGGGTATCTGATTTGATACCCGATCATCTGAGGGGCACCGCTATCGGACTGATTACCATGCTTTCAAGCTTTTCAATGATGCTGGGATCTTTCTTAACAGGTTTTTTGTGGGATATGCTCGGTTCTTCGGTACCGTTTATAGTTTCGTCTATAGTTAGTTTTGCCGTGGCTATTGTTTTTCTGGTAGTAACAAGAAATAGTATACGGGATAATAAAATTTCACTTAAGCAAGATTAATTTCTTAGAATCTCTAAATTCGCCTGCCTCAATAGTATAAAGATATACTCCGCTCGCAAAATTTTTTGCATTCCAATCGACTTTATATATTCCGGGTTTTTGATAAGTGTTAATCAATTCGGAAATTTTTTCACCAAGTATATTATATATATCGAGGCGTACGTTCGATCCTTTTAACAGCTCGTATCTTATAGTTGTAACCGGGTTAAACGGATTCGGGTAATTTTGGAATAATTTATTTGAGGCCGGCATCGTGTTGATTTTAGCTTCTATTCCCGTAACGGAAATGACTATATTAACATTGCTGACAGAAGGCCGATTTTTCAAGTCAATATTTATCTTTTCGGGATAAGGAGTAGTGCTGTATCCGACTTTGCCGGCTTTTATTGTATAATAGCCCTCCGGTAATGATTGAATTATATAGCTGCCGTCATCTTTCGATATTGAAGTTGAAACAACACTGTCCGAAGAATCTATTGCATACACCAAAGAATAATTTAATACCGAATCGGTGCCTGTCAATATCTTACCCGAAATATTGCCTCCCGCCATTCCCGTCGGGATTAAGGAAACATCGTTTAAGGTAGTGTGACTGCTGCCGTTGAATTCATCCAAAACCGAAGCGTCCTCCCACCGGAAAGAACTATTATAGTACTTACTTATATATCCGTCCTTTCCGAATAATAGAATGTATTTACCGTCTACAACTTGACTGAATTCATAACGGCCGTTGGTATCCGATTTTGACTCGGCCCATAGTCCCCCGGAGTCCGGTATTGCATATGTTTGTACATCCGGCAGAGCTTTACCCGTAGTACTGTTTTTAACATAACCCACAATCGTGTTTTGTGCTATTTGTTCAGGTATTAAATTAAAATTTATTCCGGTAATGTTAAGATTATTGCTGTCTACGACAACCGGTATTGCATTATAAGCATGGTGAGCATTTTTATAGAATTGCGGGAAATAATTTTCTTTCTCGGCTTTTAAAATATAATTTTCTTTGTAAACCTGAATGGAATAATTGCCGTTTTTATCGGCGCTGAAAAAACCGGAATCGGACCTGACCGTTGCTACCGTAATAAATGCGTTGCTTATAGGTAATTGGGTAAGGGCATCTCTTATGGTGCCTGAAATGGTTCCTTTTTGAATTGCCGGAATTGAAAAGTCAATGCCGCTTGTATCTCCCGAAAATTTAAAAATATTTGCTCCGGATAACTTTGATTTATTCTCATAATAAAGATCATCATATATCGGCTCTCCCCCGCCGCCGGGCAAATAAGCATTATAAGAAATAGCTCCTAAGATATAATAAGAATCCGGTATTAATTGAGTGGAATAGTTTCCGGCATAGTCAAGCCCGGTATAAAAAAGTCTGTTATTATTCAAACCGTAGAAATAAATGATTAAGCCGGAACTGACATCACTGCTGTCGTGATCAACATGTCCGGATATAAAAGGTAAAGGAGAAGATTTCAACTTTACGATCTGATTTGAAATACTGTCACCCTTGCTTATCGAGATTCTTTCCGAATAATCTTCGTAAAACGGGGCTGAAAATTTGACTAACGGATGCAAAGTCTGCGAATCGGCAAAAGCCGGTTCCGGAAATTCCAACAAAAATCTTCCGTATGAATCACTATATGTGGTATCGGCACCTTCGGCCCAAATTAAAACATTTGAAATGGGATAACCAAATGAAGAATCTATTAGATTTCCCTCATAAAAGGCTTTATACCGGGTAGAAAGCGTATCGACGATTTTGATTTCAATAGTGTCCGATTTTCCATAACCATTTACATCACCCACAATGTGATAATAGCCAGCAGGAAGAGGACGATTGTACCTGAAATCCCATGTCTTTCCATTCGCATTATTTGCGTTTACAGGCATCATTACAAAACTTACAGAAGTATCACTGCAAGTCTGTTCGGTAAGCTGGTTGTATTTACCGACAATTTCGTAACTAGCTATGCATGTTGATTTAAAATTTACGGTATGGGCTTTTGAACTAAAGTTTATAATTGAAACTTTTATATTCAACGGCGAATTAATTTGGTAAATCTTTTTATCTGTTGATACATTGATTAAAAATTGACCGAACAATTCCGAATTCGCCGTAAACAGTAATAAAATTATTAATATATACCCTCTTCCGGTTGAATACATAATACAATACTCCCCAAATGTTGAGCAGTACAATTCTATATATAACTTAACCATTTTTTCAATTTTAATACACTGCTAAAGTAAAATTTAGGTATACGATAATCTTAGAATAAATCCGGCCGTGTTATTCCGCGGACATTAAATAATTTCAGTCAAAAATTTCTACGTCTAATTTTACCCGGAGCCTTGCTTATTGAAAACCGCGGAGACTTATTGATTCTATATTTTTAATCGGATTTTGACTTGGCGATAAACAATCGTGCAATTTTACAAGGTTCAAAAATTAGGACAATACTCACAATTTCTCTCTTCAATGTATCATAGCAATTTCTTATCTTTCCGACTTTAATTTAAGAGTATTGAATGATCAAAAACAGGCAAACGGCCGTTATTGCGGTAAGCGGGGGTATGGACAGTTGCGTAACTGCCGCAATTGCTCATGAAAACTATGAACTGGCTTTTGCACATATAAATTACGGACAAAGAACCGAACGTCGGGAATTAAAAGCATTTAATGATATTGCTGATTTTTACAATGTTGAAAAAAGGCTGGTTATAGACTTTACGCACCTTGCTAAAATAGGCGGCTCTTCTTTAACAGATAAAAATATGGAAGTGACCGAAGCTGATTTGGCAAATAAAGAGATTCCATCGTCTTACGTACCTTTTAGAAATGCAAATATTCTGTCGGCATGTGTTAGCTGGGCCGAAGTTCTCGAAGCAAAAGCTGTTTTTATCGGTGCAGTTTATGAAGATTCTTCGGGTTATCCGGATTGCCGGCCTGAATTTTTTGCCTCATTCGAGAAAATGGCTGATACAGGTACAAAACCGGTAACAAAAATTAAAATAATAACTCCGATAATTAACTTATCCAAGGAAGAAATTGTCAAAAAAGGAACCGAATTAGGAGCACCCCTTAATCTAACCTGGTCATGTTACAGAAATGAAGATGAGGCATGCGGCACATGTGACAGCTGCGCACTTCGGCTCCGGGGATTCCAAAAAGCCGGATTGGAAGACCCGATTCCCTACAAAGCTAGACCGGCATATATATAAGATAGAAACACGATTTTGTGTAATTAAAAGAGGAAAAAATGAGCGAAAAAACTGATATACTGGAGATATTCGATAATGCTTACCCGGACCGGGATTATACCGTAGTCCACACAGCACCGGAATTTACATCCGTATGCCCTAAAACGGGTCAGCCGGACTTTGCTACAATAACAATAGAATATATACCGGACAAAATGTGTATTGAATTGAAATCGTTGAAATATTATCTGAATTCGTACAGAAATGACGGTATTTACTTTGAAAGTGTTACCAACAAAATACTTGACGATCTTGTGAGCGTTTGTCACCCCAGATATATGCTGCTGACTGCCGAGTTTAACGTAAGAGGGGGCATTTCATCGGTAGTAGAAGCCGAATACGCAAGCGAAGATTATAAAAACAAGGCAAGATTCTAATAACAAATTGGACCGCGAATTATGACTTCAACGGTTGACCTAAAAAAAGAATTCTTAAAGAATAAAGAAAAACTATTTCAAGATAATCTCCGCCAGCAGGATTCTCTGAAATTCAGCCTGAACTACAGCCTTCTAGTAGAAGAATTCATTCGCAACCTGTCGGGCAAAAATAAATTTAATTTTGTGTTAGCCTCAGCCGGCAGTTTCAGCCGAAGGGAACTGTCTCCTTTTTCGGACATCGATCTCATGTTTATTTCCGATTCGGTTAATGAGAACAAAGAAGAAATATCTAAATTAGTTACCGGATTCTGGGATAGCGGTCTGGAAGCTTCTCATACGGTGCGTGATTTCTCGGATATTCAGAAATATTTAAAAGATGATTTGCATACATTCACGCAATTTTTCGAAACACGTTTCTTGCTCGGTAATGAGGTACTTTACAATAAGTGGAACGAAACTTTATTTTCACAAATAACCGACAAAGTAAAAGTCAGTCTTATCAACGATCTTGCGGCAGATATACACGCCCGGTACGATAAATACGGAGACTCTCCGAAAGTACTTGAACCGAACGTAAAAAACTCGGCCGGAGGATTGAGGGATTTTCAGACTATTGAATGGATGTTTATTCTTAAGACAGGCTTAATGCTTAATAAACAGTCCGAAGTAACCCAGGCCGAAATTTTTATCGATATGCTCCGCGAATATGACTATACCACCGAAAATGAATGCAAGCGCCTCTTAACCAGCTACAAACTAATAATGGCCGTACGAAACCTGCTGCATCTGACGCTTCATCAGAAAAACGACAGGTTTGAATTCAGCGCACAGAAAAAAATCTCCTCAATGTTCGTACAGAAAAAAGATGCTCTAGCCGCATTTATGCACGAATATTTCAGAGCCTCCAACGTGATCAACCGTTTTTCCAAATCGATGATTAAAAAGTTTCAGGAAGATCTTTCCAATCCTTTGCCGGATTCTCTCGGCATTGAGCTCGACGATGATTTTATACTTAAAGGAAAAACAATTTCTCTGAACAGTAAACGAAAACTGACCATGTCCGATATTCTTCGGGCATTTTATTACAGAGGATTAAATAACGGACATTTTGACGAGAACCTTCGCTCAACCGTGATTGAAATTGTGGAAGATACCGAAAGCACTATCCATCAGGAAGTTGAGTCGTCTGTTTTCTTCAGAGAAATTTTAAGACTGCCTAAAAACGTCGGGCAGACTCTTTCGGCAATGAACGAGCTGGGTGTCTTAAAAGCTTTTATGCCCGAGTTTAACGACCTAATCGGATTCCTACAGCACGGCGTTTATCATTGTTATACAGCCGACGAGCATACTTTAATTACAATACAGAATCTGGAAAAACTAGAAAAAGACGCTTCTCCTCTCGGAAAAATTTATAATAATTTAAAAGACAGGGAAATCCTGCATCTCGGACTGCTTTTTCATGACATTGCCAAACCGATAAATATTTCTGGACATGAAATCATCGGAGCGGAAATGGCTTCTTCCATAATGCACAGACTCGGATACAGCGAGGAAGAAATTGATCCCGTTATGTTTCTTGTAAGAAATCACCTTGTTATGGAACAGGTAGCATTCAGAAGAAATTTAAATGACCCGGAAACTTTGAATAATTTTGTGGTAAGATTCAATTCCACTAATGAACTGGATTTGCTTTATCTTGTAACCTATGCGGATTTATCTGCAGTTAATCCGGCGGTATGGACTTCATGGAAGAGCGATTTACTTGCGGAGCTGTATCAAAAAGCAAAAGCAATGATTGAAGACAAGATTTCCGGCGAAGAACTGCTGATTTCCAGCATCTATCTTGTTCCTGAAGAAATAAGCAAGCATTCGCCCATAATTTCCGAAACTCACGTTCAGGAGCATATAGATTCAATCAACGACATCGGCTATGCACATCAGTTTACCGAAAAAGAAATTGCCAAACATGTTGAAGAGATTCAAAAAGGAGTCACAGTATCGGTGCTCTTCAAAGAATTTGAAGACTTTACCAATATAACGGTAATTACAAAAGACCTGCCGGCTTTATTATCAAAACTTTGCGGTGTCCTTTCAATTAACGATGCTAATATTTACGATGCTAAGATTTTTACCCGTAAAGACGGAATAGTAATAGACACGTTCAACATTACCGATTTCAGAACCCATAATAAAATTGAACAGGAAAGATATCAGAAGATAAAGAAAGATTTTAAATCCGTTGTTGCCGGACTTCTTCAATTGAACCAGGAATTTGCCAGAATGAAAACAAAATGGTGGCGCATTGAAAGCAAATTCTTCAAACGTTCGGGAAAAATAAAAGTAGAGTTCGAAAAACATGAACGCTATACTATTATCGATATTTTCTCACCGGACCGACTTGGTTTCCTTTACCAGGTTACGAATAAAATGAACGAACTGGGATTGAGTATTTACTTTGCTAAGATATCTACCAAAGCAGACGATATCGTGGATTCGTTTTACGTACTCGACCGTCACGGAAATAAAATATCTCCCAACGATTACGAATTCATAATCTCTGAGCTGACCGGCACAATAAACCAAATGTTGTAAGGATACTAAATTGAATTTCATGGAAAAAGAAAAACCGATAGGAGTTTTCGATTCGGGGATCGGCGGACTAACGGTTGTAAAAAGAATTGCATCCACTCTTCCTACCGAAAACATAGTTTATTTCGGTGATACGGCGCGTGTTCCTTACGGTTCAAAATCAAACGCAACCGTAATAGAATACGGTTTACAGGACGCTAAGTTCCTGATAAACAAAAACGTAAAAGCTATTGTAGTTGCTTGCAATACCGTTTCCTCGGTAGCGCTGAATGAAATTAAAAAATCATTTAATGTGCCGGTGATCGGGATGATTGAACCCGGAGCCGAGCTTGCCGTGAAGGAATCAAAAAACAACAACATCGGTGTCATAGGAACCAGGGCTACTATAAACAATCACGCTTATTTAAATGCTATAAAAAAATTGAATCCTTCCGCTTCTGTTTTTGAAAAAGCCTGCCCTCTGTTTGTTCCACTTGCAGAGGAAGGCTGGATAAAACAACAGGCTACTTACGATATTGCCGAAGAATATTTAAAAGAACTTAGAGACAAGGAAATTGATACTCTGGTTCTGGGCTGTACACACTACCCCATTCTTTTAGAAGTAATTCAGGATGTAATCGGAAAAAACGTTAAGCTTATTGATTCCGGTGTTGCCTCTGCGGAAACTACCAGGAAAGAACTTGATAGAATCGGTTTGCATACTAATTCCTATGTAATGGGTCATGAAGATTATTACGTCAGCGATATCCATGTCAAATTTAAAGAAGTTGCGGAGCTGTTCCTAGGTAAATCCATAAAGGAAGTCCAAAAGGTGGACCTGGAACAACTAACCTTTGTTTGAAAATGAGTTTTCCGGTGTAACGATCCTGTTTTTATTTGAATAATTCTATACTTTCCTATTTAAGAAATTATTGTAATTTCTTTTCGCTTGCCTTATTTTAATTGCGATGAATTCAGAAAAAGAAAATATTTTAAACCGTTCGGTTCAGTATATAAAATCGGTCGGTCCTAAACGTGCGGAATCCTTCGAAAAGCTTGGTATTAAGACTATCAGGGACTTATTATTTTATTTTCCGACTAGACACCTTGACAGAACAACCACACTGCCTGCCGTAAAGGCATACGGCTTCGCGGTTAACGGATTTGACGGCGAATTAACCGTTATTGCAAAGGTGGAAGATAAAGAGAAAAGAAGGTTCGGCAAAAAAGAAGTATTGAAAGTACAATTCCGCGACAGCTCCGGTTTCTTTGAATGTGTATGGTTCCAGGGAGTTAAATATTTTAATTCGGTATTTAACGAAGGAGATATCTTTGCTCTTTCCGGAAAACCGGCCATTACAAAGTACGGTAACCTTCAGTTTGTTCATCCGGATTTCGACAGAATAACCGAAGACGAATCCAACAGTTTCTTAAACACAGGCAAGATCATTCCGTTCTACAGAATACCCAAGGAACTTCGGGAAAAAAATATCGGCGATCTCAGTTTAAGAAGAATTATAAGCAGCGCAGTAGAAAAATACACGGATTATTTGGATGAAACCTTACCAGAAGATTTAATTAAAGAACATAACCTTCAGTCAATACAGGATTCGGTTCGCAATTTCCATTTTCCGGAAACAAAAGAAAACCTGAATGCTGCGGTAGAACGTTTTAAGTTCGAAGAAATATTTAATCTTGAAATTCTGGTTGCTTTAAAAAAGTACAACTACAAAACCAAACTTTCCGGCAACGCTATGAAAGTAAAAACCGGTCTGGTTCATGATTTCCTTGGCATTTTACCTTTTAAACTCACGGAAGCACAGCTGAAAGTACTCGGTGAAATACGAAAGGATATGGAATCACCATACCCGATGAACAGACTTCTGCAGGGCGACGTAGGAAGCGGTAAAACAATTGTAGCACTCATAGCGATGCTTATTGCGGTAGACAACGGCTTCCAGGCAGTTCTTTTGGCTCCTACCGAGATTTTAGCCGATCAGCATGCAAAAAATATTTCCAAACTGCTCAACAGGCTGTCGACGGCTAATAAAGAACATGTAATAAAGCTGAATCTTTTGATTGGCGGACAGAAAAAGTCGGAACGTAATAAGGCTTTAAGCGAAATTGAAAACAAAGTAGTAGATATTATTATTGGCACGCATGCTTTGTTCGAAGAAAATGTGAAATTCAAAAAGCTCGGATTAATAATTGTGGACGAGCAGCACCGATTCGGAGTTGCACAAAGAGCCAAACTTCAGAGCAAAGGCTCGGCACCGGATGTTATCGTGATGAGCGCAACGCCAATACCTCGTACACTTTCTATGACCGTATACGGTGACCTTGATGTTTCGGTGATCGATGAACTGCCTAAAAACCGGAAATCCATAAAAACTATTCTTCGCGGCGATAATAAACTGCCTGCAATTTTTAAATTTATCGTTGACAAGGCTAAAGAAGGTTATCAATCTTATATTGTATATCCTTTGGTGGAAGATTCGGACAAACTTGAACTAAAAGCGGCAGAGACCTATTACAATGAACTAAGGAACGGCGCACTGAAAGAACTTAACATAGGCCTACTTCACGGTAAAATGCCCTGGCAGGAAAAAGAAGAGGTAATGCTTTTATTTCTTGCAAAGAAATTCGACGTTTTAATTGCAACAACCGTTATCGAAGTTGGTATAGACATTCCGGATGCAAACATTATTTTAATAAACGATGCGCACAGGTTCGGTCTTTCGCAATTACACCAGCTAAGAGGCAGAGTCGGACGAAGCGACAAGCAGGCATATTGCATTCTCGTCACACATGACAAACTTGCCTCGGTTAACGGAAATTTCAGCCAGGAAATCGAATACTTATCTTCTTCCCAAATGGAAAAATATAAAACTTCAATAAGGCTCGGTACCATGGTTAAGCATTCGGACGGATTTAAAATTGCCGAAGTAGATTTAAAGTTAAGAGGACCGGGTGATATCTTCGGAACGCAGCAGAGCGGTTTCCCCGAACTTAAGTTCCTGGATATCTCCAAAGACGTCGATCTTATCTCAACGGCTAAGCAGGCAGCCTTCGACCGAATCGAAAATGATCCCAACCTAAAAGAGAAAGCCAACCTTGTCATAAGAAAAAATCTGATAAAACATTACTCCAACAATCTTCAATATGCCAAGATTGCCTGAAAAATATTTAAACTTGTTCCTCGGACCTCTGACATTTAAAAATATTTTTTCAAACAGCCAAAGAAAATTTGATTTATAATTTTTTTTTGTTATAAATTTGACGTGCAATTTTTTTTTATTTGTAAAAGTAAATTAAAGACAAAAAAATTAAAAACTTTTTCTTAAAAAAATATTTCACGGTGACTAAAAATTCTTGACTTAAAAAATTTATTAGTTATATTTGTTTAAAAAAAATTATAAAGGAGAAATTATTTTATCCTCTTTGTTCAATGCAAGATTGAACGTTGCATTAACCTTTAATGTCAAACCTGAAAGTCAGACTTTCCCTGAAGAAGTATCCCCAAATTCGAACTTAGCCTCGGCGGTGAAGGAAAAAGCCGCGGACACCTATGCCGAATGGGATACGTGGGACACTATTAATGCAGTTAAAGAAGCAATTGAATGCTTTCACAACGTTACGCTGGTTGAAGCAGACCTTTCTGCATTCGCAAAGCTGAGAGAAATTAATCCCGATATAGTTTTTAACATCGCCGAAGGTTTTAACGGAGTAAGCAGGGAAGCTCAGATACCTGCTATTCTGGATATGCTCCAGATTCCTTACTCGGGATCAGACGCTTTAACCTTGGCAACATGTCTTGATAAAGCACGTACAAAAGAAATTTTGTCATACTACAAAATTCCGAACGCAAAATTTATCATTGCTACCAGCCTGGACCAAACCGGAAATGTCGATCTTAAATACCCTTTGATTGTTAAACCTATTTCCGAAGGATCGAGTAAAGGTATTTTTTCTACTTCGTTTGTCAAAGACAATAATGAGCTTACGAAGGAAGTAGAAAGGATTTTAGAAGAATACAATCAACCGGCACTAATCGAAGAGTTTTTACCGGGAAGAGAATTTACCGTGGCAATACTCGGCAACGGAACCGAAGCTGAGGTTATGCCTATCGTTGAAATAAAATATTCTGAATTCCCGAAAGATTTTGTTCCCATTTATTCATACGAAGCAAAATGGATTTTGGATACAAAAGAAAACCCGCTGGAAGTGTTTTCATGCCCGGCGGAAATTTCTCCCGCTCTTGAAGAAAAAATAAAAGACATATCTCTGCGCACCTTTAATACACTTCGGTGCAGAGACTGGAGCAGGATCGACATTAGGCTTGACGAAAACGGCGAACCGAACGTGATTGAAATAAATCCGTTGCCCGGGATATTACCTAATCCCGAAGAAAACTCCTGTTTTCCGAAAGCGGCCCGTTCAAAAGGTCTTAATTATAATGATATGATAAATAAAGTTCTTTACGTCGCTGCAAAAAGACATAAAATAATATGAAGATTAATGCGAAAATTTTAATTTGTTATAATTCTCCGGTAAGCATATTCTCCATCTATAACGGGAAACCCGCCAGGAAAGGTGTAACCTCAAACGATTTATCCGAAACCGGCTTTTTAAAAGAAATTGAAAAAATAAAATCCGCGCTTGAAGAAAACTTCTCGAAAGTTTCGGATATTGCGATTAACCGCGATGTGATCAGAACTATAAAATTAATTAAAAAGCATTCCCCTGATATTATTTTTAATTTTGTCGAGTCGGTTGAAGGCATTGCCACTTTCGAATATTGTATGGCAGGCATTTATCCTCTGCTCGATCTTCAATATACCGGTAATATTCCCTCATGCTTAGGTAACTGCCTCAATAAGGAGCTAACTAAAAATATCTTAAGGGCTTTGGGAATCAAAACACCGGCTTCACAAATAGTGAGAATTAACGATAATATTACGGAAAAGAATTTTGAACTCGAATACCCGGTAATACTAAAACTTTTAAGCGAAGATGCAAGCATTGGAATTTCGGAATTTTCCGTAGTGAAGGATTTCAAGAGTTTAAAAAAACAACTGAATTTTCTGCAGAAAACTTATAAGCAGGACGTAATAATAGAAGAGTATATAGACGGTCGTGAACTTAATGTTGCGGTTCTCAACAATACTCCGCTCCCAATTTCTGAAATTAAATTCTCCGGATTACCGGATGGATTACCAAAAATTGTAACTTATGACGGCAAATGGATGGAAAACACCGTTTATTATAATAACACAATTCCCCAATGCCCTGCTAAGTTAAATAAAAAATTAAAACAAAAAGTTGAAGAGACCGCATTGTCCGCCTACGCTGCAATGAACTGCCGCGATTATGCAAGAGTGGACATAAGAGTAAGCAAAGATGGTGTACCGTATGTTATTGAAGTAAATCCGAATCCCGATATTTCTATAGATTCCGGATTCGCCAGAGCAGCCGCGGCTGCCGGTATGTCTTATGCCGATCTGCTGAAGTCAATTGCAGAATTTGCCTTAATAAGGAAACAAAATGATTCGAAGGTTAAAGCCGGATGATGCCGGCCGGATAAAAATTTTATTAAACAAAATTGACAATTTCTCCGAAAATGAAATTGAAATTGCAATGGAACTGGTAAACATAGCTGCTTCAAATCCGGAGCAGACGGATTATAACATTTTTGTTTATGAAGCCGACGGAAAAATTCTCGGATATCATTGTACGGGCAAACGCCCTTTAACCGACGGTGTATATGATTTGTACTGGATTGTAGCAGACCCGGATTCTGAAATTAAAGGAATCGGAAGAAGCCTGCTTGAAAATTCGGAAAAGTTTGTTGAACAGAATAACGGAAGATGGTTTTTGGCCGAAACCTCATCCAAGGATAGTTATTCAAAGACCAGAAATTTCTATTTAAGAAATAATTTCTCGATTGTCTCCCAAATAAATGATTTCTATACGGTCGGAGACCATTTGATAATATTTGGGAAGTATTTAAAATAAAAACAAACAGAGGCTAAGTCATGGAACTGTGGCAACAAATGGTCAGAGACAGTGTACACACTGTTGATCAGCTTGTAGAAAAATTTAACCTGGACAGAAAAGTAGCGGAAGATCTCGATGAATTTTTCCAGGCTCGCGTTAATCCTTATTACTTAAGTCTGATAAGGTACCCGGGCGATCCTATCTGGCGCCAATGCGTCCCGGATAAAGAAGAACTGGAAGATTTTGATGCGGATGAAGATCCTTTGATGGAAGATGCTATGAGCCCTGTTCCCAATATAACTCACCGTTATCCAGACAGAGCACTGTTTCTTGTAACCAGTCAATGCGGATTATACTGCCGGTTCTGTACACGTAAAAGGAAAGTCGGCGATTATGAAAAGATTTCGATGAAAGGACTGGAGAGTGCATTCAAATACCTCGAAGAGCATACCGAAATTCGCGATGTTATTATGTCGGGAGGCGATCCTTTAATGCTGACCGATACAATGCTTGAGAAAATAATCCAAAGACTGCGTTCCATACCTCATCTTGAAATAATAAGAATCGGTTCTAAGATGCCTTGCGTGCTTCCGCAGAGAATTACGCCGCAGTTGTGCAACATGCTAAAGAAGTATCATCCTATTTATTTGAATACTCATTTCAATCATCCTTGGGAAATTACTCCCGAAAGTTCAAAAGCCTGTCAAATGCTTGTCGATGCCGGCATACCGGTCGGTAATCAAATGGTATTGATGAAAGGTGTAAATGACGAACCTGCCGTGGTAAAAGAATTAATGCAGAAATTATTGAAAATAAGGGTACGTCCTTATTATATGTATATGGCAGACGAGACCAAGGGTGCTAATCATTTCAGAACTTCAATCGAGACCGGTTTGAATATAATCGAAAACCTGCGCGGTCATACAAGCGGACTTGCGATTCCGCATTTCGTAATTGATGCGCCGGGCGGCGGCGGTAAGATCCCCATTTTACCGAGCTATGTTCTGCACCAGGACGATGAAAAAATAATATTGAGAAATTATCAGCATAAAATATATGCTTATAAAAACTACCACGATAAGAATAATCCGCCGAAGAAAAACCTAAAAGCTGGTAATAACGGAAAGCCTAAAAGAACAGGAAGGGCTAAAGTAAAAGAACTCGAATTTACAAAATTCGAAATGCCTGTGCTTGAAGAAGTAGAAAATTAACGGCCGGCAAAGAATGGGTGAATGTTTGAATGTCTGAAAAAGGGCATTGTTAAACTGTTAAACCGTTTTTATATATTTAATGTCATGGTAAGAGGAACTGCCGTCGGGCAGGATCGAACCATGACATTTTTTTATTAATTTATATTTCTGTTTTGCCCGGGTAATTACTTCTACTTTATCCGGCCAATAGTAATAGAAACATGTATACAACCTATTAAGCTTGTCAACTCTCTAATATTTTCAGCATATCCTTTTCAAGACTAACTTTGGGTGATTCGATAATACGTCCCAATTCTTTCCCGTCGCGGTAAAAAATAATGGTTGGAACGAGTTCTATATCCAGATCTTTGGTTTCATCGCCTCTGCCTTTTTTATCCCTGCCTACAGTCAATATTTTAACGTTGTCTGAAGGATATTTCAGGTAATCAAGAATTTTAAATAACCTGGGTACTTCTCTCCTGCTGTCGCTGCACCAGGTACCCATAACTATTTTAATATCAACGCCTTTTAATTTACCCGCAAGTTCGTCCGCAGTTGTAGTATCTACATTATAAATATCGTAAATCGAATTAAACCACCATGAAAAAGTCGTATCTTTAAAAGCTTCGCGGCTACAGTATCCGAGAAGCATCGGATTACCGGATAAAACGTCTTTTGTCAATGTATCATGCACGGCTACGGAGGCAGTATCCCCGTTCTGGGCTGAAGCCATTACGGTGAAAGCCGAAACGAAGATTAATAGCAATATCGTTCTCATATCTTATCCTTATTGTTAAACGAATTTTTTCTAAGATCAATCCCCCACAATAATTTATTTCTAAGAGTTTCAAAATAGCTGTTCGTCGAAGTATGAACTAGTTTAAGCGGCCGCTCGCATTTTTTAATCCTAAGTTCAAGCGGAGGAGGAAACGCAAAAACCCTCTGACCGTCGCAATTCACATGAATTTCTTTGTGCATGGATTCCGCCGTAATTACAATATTCTGATTGCCGGGCAGTACTAAGGGACGTACGGTTAAACTATGCGGTGAAATCGGCGACAGTGTGATCACGTCGGTTTTAGGACTTACTATCGGTCCGCCGGTAGAAATTGAGTAGCCGGTTGATCCGGTAGGTGTCGCGATTATCAGACCGTCGGCAGCAAACGTGGTAACATATTCGTCGTCCACCCTAACAGTTAATTCAATCATCTTCGGCCATCCGCCCTTATCTATAACAATATCGTTTACGGCGAAAAGTCTTTCCAGCGTATGTCCGCAGCATTCGCTTTCTATTACCATCCTTTTGTCGATCTTATAACGGCCTTTGCGGATCTCTTCGATTAAATTATCCATCTGGTTAATGCCTACCTCTGCCAGAAATCCCAATTTTCCAAGGTTTACACCAAGAACAGGCTTATCGAATTTGTGCGCCAGGAAAGCGCTGGCCAGCATCGTACCATCGCCTCCAATGGATATAATAATATCTGATCTCTTACACAGTAATTCATTGTTTACAAAAACGTCTTTTCTGGTTTTTTCCCAAAGCATTTCTCTTCCCTGCAAAAGTGAATCTCCGAGCAGAAAGTCCAGTTCGTTTTTTCTTAATTTTAAAATCAACGAAGAGACTACTTCGTAAATATTTTCTTTGTTTATATTTGCAATAATTCCGATAATCATAATAACCCCTAGTAATTAAAAAGTTATGAATTGTTTACTCATAACGGATACATATTTATGTAAAAAGAAATAAAAATGTTTTAATTTAAAGCACTATTTCTATTTTCCGGTCTCTTCAACATAATTTAATTTAAGTTGATGAATTGTTTCGCTCAGAAATTTTTCTTCGTATTCGGATAAATTACCTTTGGTTTTGGCAGCAAGCATATCCAAAGTATCGATAGCGATCTTTGCATAATCCATATTTTTATCGAGACTATCCGTAACCGGATTTTTAACTTTACCCATCGACATCATTGCAATTTGCTGGTTCTGCATTACAAGCTGCATAAATAAAATCTCGTTTGTATTATTTGGTTCCATTTAATTTGCCTTTGTTTTTTCGTAATTCCCAAAGTTTACAATATTTTGTAAACACATACGCCGATGAAAAGACAGAAAGGATAAAGCCCTGCAGTCCGTCTAAAAATCCAAGCTTAAGTAAATACATCTTAAAGAAAATAAAAGCCGGACGCAGAACAATGTCGTTCATCGAAACACTTTTTCTTTCCTTGAACAATTCTTCCGCTGCCAGGGAAGTGTATTTATTAAACTTCTTGAAGTAATGATGGATAGTAGGATCGGTATAATGTTCGAGATCCGAATCTAATTTACCCGTCGCACCGTTTACCACCAATCCCTCATGCACGGTTTTATCGCTGAAGCTTACTTTGTTTTTATCAAAAAGTCTGATTATCCTACCAGGGTACCACCCGCAATGTTTAATCCATCTACCAAGGAAATAAGCTTTTCGGGGGACAGAATATGCTTGATTTTCAGGGGATGATTTTTTGAATGCATTCAGCTCTTCCTTCAAAGCCGGCGTTATTGCTTCATCCGCATCAATCCAGAAAATCCAGTCGTTTGATGTAAGCGATAATCCGAATTGCTTTGTACCTGAGTAGCCTTTCCATTCGACCACTTGATATTTTACCTTGCCGTAGGATTTCACTATATCCAGAGTTTTATCAGAAGAGTCTTTATCAATCAGCACAACTATTTCATCTATACACTCGATCTGACTCTCAACGCATCGTGCTATGTTGTGTTCCTCGTTCTTAGCAATTAATATGGAAGAAATTTTAATCATTAGAAGTTATTAAAGATTTATTTACTGCCGTTATTATTTATGATATCTATGATTATTCCCCTAAGGCTGTCCGAAAATTTTTTCAATGTATGTTTTTCCGAAATTATTTTTCCTCCAAGTTCGCCTTTTTCTTTAAGTGCAGTATTATCCGATTCGGAAATCATAACAATCATGTCTTTAATTTCATTTATATCATTCGTTCTTAAAATATAACCGTAGCCGTTGACATCAACGGTTGCTTCCCTGCTTACAATCGGGACCATTCCGCCGTTGCCGCACACGTTCAGCACGGCAGGGCTTCCGCCTTCGGAGCTTGAAGGATAAACGACCGATGCGCATTTGGTGATTAGTTCTTTAAACAATGCCTCTTTAACCGAGATAAATCCGTAATAATGAATATTGGGCAGCGAAAACTCATTTTTATATACTTCCTTAAAGCCCGGCTCGTCATCTACAGGCCCGCAAATGTGAAGATGCAGGTTTTTAAATTCTCTGAAAATGTCCAGAAGAAGATCGAGACCTTTGTGAATCATTCCGCTGCTGGCAAACCATAAAAAATTCTTTTTAGCATCGTCATAATCACGTGCTTCTATTATGTCGTTATAATCATATAATTTTATAAACGACGGATTAAGTAAAAATATTTTTTTGTTGCTTATTTTTTCAAACGACTCCTTGGCAGTTTCATTGCCCAGGGTTATAATGGCATCCGGTAAAGTAGACTGTATCGTCCATGCCTTTTCGTAGAGCCTTGCCGATGAGGGAAGGTAAACTTTTTTTCTTCGAAAAAAGTCTTCTACTCTTCTTAATCCGTTGCTGTTCTGAGTACTTATGCTCATTCCGGTTGCATAATAAACGGAAATAATCTCCGATTTCCTTCCGTAAAAACTTCGTACAAAAGGCTCGCCGAAACCGAAGATAAAATTATATTTATGATAATTTAAATATCCTTCATAATCGTAATCCGCAATGTCTACATTGTAATTTAAATCCCGGAATATCTTGGCGATTTCCATAGCTTCAACCATATTCGTATGAGAGAGATCCAGTCCCCGTCTGAAAGGCTTGGTTATATAAGACAGCAGCAGATTCTTCTCGTAACGGGTATCGAAATAATTTAATATCGGTGCCTTTAAAACGTCACGCTTAATTATTCCTGGCATCTTCTTCAGATAGAGTGCGCTATTTTTTATTAGATAAGCTATTTCTTCACCTCAACATTTTTGATAACGGCACCGGCCGATATTTTTGTCTTATAATTATAGAATAATAATATTAGCGCAATTACGGCAAGGAAAACAGATATAATATTCTCAATATAAAGTGCGACTCCGAATAAAAACGTCGGAAGATATAAAAGGATTTCATTCCAAAGTTTGTTTTCCTTGAAAAGAAGAAAGTTAACCAAAATCAGCATCATCGGAATATAAAGCACCGCCGCAATCATTTTTCCGTACGCAAGGCCGATAACTCCCATAAAGTGATAATTTAAAATCATAAACCCGATTGTAAAAATAACACTAATAAAGACAAAAAAGGTATATGCCCGTATTCTGTTCGCGCCCAGAAGAGTAAAATGAGGTATAATCGAAAGCACGTTTACAAAAATATAAAAAAGAAATATTCTTATTAATAATATTGAATGACCGTAAGTTTCTGGTCCGAGCCAAAGCCTGAATAGAACATTGCCGAATAGCAGCAGTCCGGATATAATAACCAAACCGCCCGCTATAATGATAAACTGCATTTTATAATAGAGGATCGATATGTCTTCCTTCCTTTCGGTCTTCGAAGAAACCTTGGGAAATACCCAGCTTACAGCCGCCGTAAAAAGCGCATGTAGCTGCGAGCCAACGGTAGAAGCCAGCGAATAATAAGCAAGAAATGCAGGTCCGGCTAATGTTATTACCACAAATTTGTCAACCTGACTTACGAGTATGCTTAATACAGATTGAATCCATGACCAGGTGCTGAAACTGAAAATTTCCTTCAGCGTGCCTTTATTTATTTTCGGCACGAAGGAAATATATTTATACCGCAGCCTTACATATAAAAGTTCATTTATAACAACCACTGTCAAAATTATTACACTGCCAATAAATATCTGGATTACGGAGTAGCCGGCATAAACGATTATAACCTGAGTTAAAAGAAGGACGAATTTGGATATCATCGAAACTACGGAAGATACATCGTACCTTTCAAACCCGCGGAAAATTGAAAGAGCAAGCTGCTCCATCTGCTTTAATCCGAACAGAACAGCTCCCAGCATAACCGAAACCGATGCAAGCTTAATTAAAGATCCCTGCAGATTGAATGGATTATCGTGCTGTATAACGAACGCAACCGCTAAACCGATTATAATAATTGAGACAAAGAGAAGCAGAGTTAAAAGGAAACCGGCATTTGCAATCCTTGCTATATCGTCTTTGCTTTTTATTGCTTTGTATTTAGAAACAAATTTAATTGCCGCATCGCCGATTCCCATGTTGACAATTCCGATGCTTACCATTATCGAGTTAACCAGCATCCAGATTCCGTATTGTTTGGCGCCGAGTTTATGGATAAAATACGGGGTAACAATAAGCATAAGAAGCGGAAGAAGGATTACGTCTACTACATTCCAAACGGAATTGCGGAATTCCTGTCTCTTGAATTTTGTTAGGAAGTCAAAACTTTTCAATCGTTATTCTTCCATTTTAAGTTACGCCAGATTTTAACAATAAAATTAAATCCGAGTATTGAAAGATACTTTTTCATAACCGTTCTGAATTTCCTGACAGAATATGCTCTGGCCGCCTCTTTGTTCCAGAATCCGAATTTTTGAAGCGCTTCTTTCGATTCGGTAATGGAACCCAGTTCGTTACTCCATGAAGCTCCGCCTGAATTCATTACTGCAATCGGATCGCCATGAATGTATTTTCCCCTGCTTCTGAAATCAGGAATGTTCTTTTCATAGTTTATTACAAGAGCATAATCCATTGCATATTTATATGATTCGTCGAAGAGGCCGTACTTTTCATATATTTCTTTTCTGAAGAACATTGAGGGATGATTATAAGGCATTGCGGTGTTTACCGGACATAAGAGAGGCTTTCTTATATTAGAACCGTACTTTATGTCATTAAAAAATATATTGCCGTGCGTAAACAAAATTCTGCTGTCGCCGAATGCTTTCGCAACCCTTTCAAAGACAGTTTCATTAAAATATTCGTCGTCGCTATTTAAGATTCCGATGATATCCCCTGCCGACTTTTTTATACCTTTATTAAAAGCCTCCGAAATACCTTCATCTTTTTCGCTGATCACTGTCAAATTCTGAAGAAGGTTGTATCCGCCATAAACTTTATTAATGATATTAATGGTGTTATCTTTACTGTCGTTGTCAACAATTATATGTTCAAAATGCTTATAAGACTGATTAACAATCGAGCGTGCATTTCTCTCAATTGTTTTTTCGGAATTAAAAGTAGGGGTTATAATAGAAATCAACATTCCGTTTACGCGACTTACGATTTTTTATTAATCTTAAGTATAAATTTAGAATAATTATCTGATAAAACTAAACGCCGCCGCATTTAATATGATCGATAACTTAACAAATAAAACGAATACCCGGTACCGGTAATGAAAAAGATTACAGTCGATGCAAGAATGATTAAAAGCTCGGGTATTGGGACTTACCTGCAGAATATGCTGCCCAATTTGCTGAAAAATTTTGAAATTTTGCTGCTGGGAAACCCTGATGAATTAAAAGAATTTGCATGGGCAAGGAATCTGGAGATAATAAAATTTACTTCTCCTATTTATTCATTATCGGAACAATTATTATTCCCTTTAAAATTCCCGCGTGCGATATATTTTTATCTCCGCATTATAATATTCCTCTTTTACCGATCAGGGCCGAAAAAAGAGCGGTTATAATTCACGATGTGTACCATCTTGCCTTTTACAGCAGACTGACCGGACTTCAAAAGCTGTACGCCAGAACTTTAATAAACGCCGCAGCAAATCGATCCGAAAAGATTATTACTGTTTCCGATTTCTCAAAACAGGAGATTCTGAAATATACATCTGCCGAGAATTCGAAAATAAATATTGTTTTTTGCGGACTGAATCCGGGCAATTTTAATGACGAATATAACGGAGACTATTCCTTAATAAAAACCAAGTTTAAACTCCCTGAAAATTTCTTTTTATTTGTCAGCAATGTAAAACCCCACAAAAATCTTTATAACCTGCTCGTTGCATATCAGCAAGTACTTGAAAGGGACGATCGATATAAACTGGTAATCGTAGGAGAATATAAAAACTTAATAACATCAGATAAGGATGTTTTCAAATTACTGGATAATTCCGAAACCCTTAAACGTAATACCGTATTTACGGGATATATATCGCAAAAGGAATTACACGCTCTATACAGACTTGCTTACGCGCTGGTATTTCCTTCTCTATATGAAGGTTTCGGTCTTCCTCCGCTAGAAGCAATGATCTGCAGCTGCCCCGTTCTCGCATCAAGCGCAGCATCCATCCCCGAGGCTTGCGGCGATGCGGCATTATATTTTGATCCTTTTAATGTACACGATATAAAAGAAAAATTAGATTTATTCATATCGGATATCAGACTTAGGGATTCTCTAATAAATAAAGGACATGAGAATATAAAGAGATTCTCGTGGGATAGATTTGCCGTTAATTTGCAGAATGTTTTAAATGCCGTTTAACTTCATTTCGGTTTTTAAGTTTTTAATTTTAATTTGTAATTAAATTTGAATATGATTTTTAAAAAGAGAATAAAAATTTGAGAACAGCAATCGTTCATGAATGGCTTACATCTTATGCCGGCTCGGAAAAATGCGTACAGTCATTTACAAATATCTGGAAAGATGCAGACGTATTTGTCTTATTCGATTTTATGAACGAAACCGACCGCAAAAAAGTTATTAAAGATATACTGCCGCATACTTCATTTCTTCAGAAATTTCCGGGTGCAAAAAAGCATTACAGGAATCTGCTGCCTCTTTTTCCTTATGCAATTGAACAATTCGACCTTTCCGACTATGATTTAATTATTTCAAGTTCGCATGCCGTGGCAAAAGGAGTTCTGACAAATTCTAATCAACTTCATATAAATTACTGCCATACTCCGATGAGATATGCATGGGACCTATATCATCAATACCTCAACGAAAGCAATCTCAAAAAAGGAGTCAAGGGCTTATTTGCGAAAATATTTCTCCATTATATAAGAATATGGGACGCGGCCGCCGCCAACCGGGTAGATCATATTATTGCAAATTCAACTTATATCGAAAAGAGAATTCAAAAAGTTTACAGAAGGGACTCGACAGTAATTCACCCGCCGGTAGATACCGAAAAATTTCCGTGCTGTTCTGAAAAAGACAACTACTATCTGACCGCATCACGGTTCGTACCGTACAAAAAGATTGACGTAATAGTAGAAGCTTTTTCGAATATGCCAAATAAAAAACTTCTCGTAATAGGAGAAGGACCGGATGAATTTAAAATAAAAGCGAAAGCGGCCGGCAATGTTAATTTCCTAGGATATCAAAACGATGTAAGGCTGAGCGAATATATGCAGAAGGCAAAAGCGTTTGTATTCGCGGCAGAAGAAGATTTCGGAATTATGGTGGTAGAAGCATTATCGTGCGGAACTCCGGTTATTGCGTTTAACAAAGGCGGCATTACAGACACAATTACAGACGGGAAGACCGGAATATTGTTCGACGAACAAACGCCGGCTTCAATTAAAAATGCGGTCGAAAAGTTCGAGAAACTTCCCGGTAACTTTATACCGTCTGAATTAAGCAATTACGCAAAAAAATTCGACAGAATGAATTTCGAAATAAATATTAAAAATTTTGTTGAAAATAAGTGTGCCGGATTTTTTAATGTTTAGTAGTATTCTTCCGCATATAAAATAAAATGATAGCAAATAAAAAATCAAATTATTATTTAAGATTATTCACGGATCTGTTGCTATTGGATCTTTCGTTCATCCTGTCGGCTATCCTTGCGCAATCTTTCCAAACCCTGATTGACAGGAGCTACATGTTCGCTCTGATGATGACATTAAACTTCATCTGGTATTTTGTATCTAATGTCATCGATTTTTATGAAGATTTTATTCTCCGCTCTTTTACTTATCAATTTTTAAAAATATTCAGAAATGCGCTTGCGCAGTTAATAACTGCGGTGCTTTTTATTTTTATAGTTAAGGAAGATCTTTTTACCCGAAATTTTATACTCTATTATACATTCATTGTATTTATTATTATCAGCCTAAGAATCCAAATCTTTAAACTCATTCAAAGAAGAATTGGCGGCCGTGAAAGCAACCTTAAAAATACTGTGATTATAGGTGCAGACAAACTAGGGAAAAATTTTTATGAGTTTTTATCGCAAAGACCGGAATTCGGATACAACATAATCGGCTTTTTAGATAATAAAGCGGAACATGAAGAAAAGATTCTGGGTAAAGTAAGCGATCTGGCAAAAACAATAAATCAAAAACGACTGGATGAGGTAATTGTTGCGCTTCCAATAACGGATTCGGATCAGCTTGATGAGATAATAAAAGTCTGCAATCGGAATGCCGTAAGGGTGCATATTATTCCCGATTATTTCAATTTCGTTTCGCAGAAATACCAGATCAGTATGATAGGAGATTACCCGGTAATTTCCGTTAGAAATGAACCGCTGTCTGAAGCTCATTGGCGTTTTATTAAACGCGTGCTGGATATTTTGTTTTCAATACTGGTAATAGTATTTGCACTTTCCTGGTTCATTCCCGTTGTATATCTGATAAATAAAATACTTTATCCCGGATCGGTATTTTTTATTCAGGAAAGAGTCGGTGCAAAAGATTCTCTATTCAAATGCTATAAATTCAGGACTATGAATACCGATAACAGCAATAATAATACATACCGGCCTACTGTAAAAGGTGATCCCAGAGTTACAGGAATCGGAAAATTTCTCCGCAAATCAAATCTTGACGAACTGCCGCAATTTTTGAATATCCTAAAAGGTGAAATGTCTTTGGTCGGGCCAAGGCCCCATGCCGTGGCTTTCAACGAGATGTATAAAGAAATGGTCGATGAGCTTAAACTCAGAAGCTGGGTAAAACCCGGCATTACAGGATGGGCACAAGTCCACGGTCTAAGAGGCGATGTACCGGATTACGAAGAGAACAAGAAAAGAACCGTTAAAAGGATCCAATATGATATATGGTATATTGAAAACTGGACTATAGGACTCGATATCCAAATTATAATGATGACGTTGTGGCAAATGCTTAAAGGCGATACGAAGGCGGTTTAATCTTTTTCGGACGGCAATTTTAATTGTTGACGTTAAAAGGCACCCAAATTAATTTAAGAGCATCAGTTTTCTGATCTTCAATTTTTATTGTTACTCGGAGCATTTATACCGGCACAAAAATAAGAATGGGAAAATAAGTTTATTATTATTGCGGATATTCATATTTTAAGAATCGAAATAAACAATAATTGTAAAAAAATGTTTATAAATATTTTTTGTTACTAAATATTCGGGGTTCAAAATGGCATCAGATTTATTAGCACATATTGAAATTCCGTGTACGGATTTGGATAAAAGTAAAGACTTTTATGCAAACCTGTTCGGCTGGGAATTTAAACCTTTTGGAAACGGTTATCTTCTATTTAATACCCACAAGGGATTTACTGTCGGATTAAAAAAAGTGGATAAGGTCGTCTCCGGTGATAATACTATTTTTCACGTTCGCGTAAATGTGGTAGAAGAATATCAAAAGAAAGCTATAGATTTGGGCGGCGATACATTTCGAGGAAAAACGATAATTCCCGCTATGGGCGCTTACGCGCTTATTCATGATCTGGATAAAAATATTGTCGGCCTTTATCAAGGCGTTTAATTTTTTTGCTGTAATGTTAAAAAAATAAGCCGGCTATGCCGGCTATTTTTTTATAAAACACGTAATTTGATATTCCCTTCGTCAAAAAAAGTTAAGCTCTGATCATTCCCAAAACCCTTCTATCACTATTTGCTTTCTCATCAAAGGTAAATTATTATTTTGGCAAGCGGTAATAATATTAGTATAAATCATAACAAAAGGAGTGCGAAGATGAAAAAGCAAGCATTACTTCTAGCAGCTACCTTATTGCTTATGGGGATAACATTGACATTCGGGCAGACAGTAAATTCAAATATGGATAAGCGAATTTCCCAAGACGCGGTCGCAAATTATTTAAGGGGATTGGAATCGGATAACCAAGGAATCAGATTAAGCTGCGCCTATTTTATCGGAGAATATAAAATTGCAGATGCTATGGTTCCTCTGATGAAAATGCTACATAACGATAAAACGGAAGGCGGAAGAATTATGGCTGCTCTGGCTCTTACGAAAATCGCTTCAGCCCAATCAATTTATGCTGTTAAACAAGCCTCAAAATTTGATTCAAGCCAGAGAGTTAGAGATCTCTGCCTTAAATTTTACTACCACCAGATAGCCTTGGAGAACAAATCTAAAGACGCTTTATGATATTGGATTTTCTTCCGTAACTTCATGTAGTTTCATAAGTCATCTTATTTTGTTATTGAAGACACCTGTCATACTTACCAGAGTCGAAGTATGACAGGTGTTGCGTTACTCCGTTTGCATTGCTGCATCAATCTTATCTTAAATCACCCGTAAAGAAGATTTCATTTCACACTTTTTGCATTGTGTCCTTACAATAATTCTAATTAATTATCTGCAGTACTGCTTTTTATTTTAAAAGAATAAATTTCTTTGCAGCTGAAAAACCGCCGGCTTTTAGACGGTAAAAATAAATTCCGCTCGATAATGTTTTGCCTCCGTTTACCGTACCCGATGCATTAAAATTTATCGAATGTCTGCCTGCCTGAACTTCTTCCTCTACAAGATCCGCAACCATATTTCCCAGGACGTCAAATACTTTAAGTGATACATATCCGCTGCGAGGAACCGAATAATTAATTGTTGTTGACGGATTAAACGGGTTAGGAAAATTTTGTTCGAGACTGTAATTTTTTACAGCCGAAAAACCGCCGTCATTTTTACCGGTTACAATACCGTTCCCGAAAGTTTCTATTCCATACCATAATGTTTTATCGGTATTTTGATTTACGCTCACATTGAAATAGTTATTATTTCCTCTGATCAAGTAATATTTATCCGGGTTTTTATTCCCTTTTTCATCCAGCGGATATACTTTTATAGAATCGGCTTTTAGATTTAAAATCAACTTAACAGAAAGAGGCGAAATAATTGTCGGCGTCTGTCCCCAATTATTATGTACTGTTGCAGTTCCGTCCCAAATCATAACTGTATTCTGTTGGATTGTAGTTACAGTTAATAAAGATTTTCTTGTTGTTGCCAGTGAATCTTCAGTAAGCGACAGCCAGGTAATAGTTCCGAATCCGTCTGCTTCTTTAAGTTCCAAATTTTTTATTTGTTTTGCAAGGAAATCCTCTAGCAACCCGGTGATACCTATGAAATTTTTCGCGGTGACAGTAAGCAGTCCGTCCGCATTATATTCTATTTCTTTAGTATCGCTAATAAAAGGCGGGTTTATTTCTTTTTGCAGTGCCGAAAAATCTGAACTAAAATTACTGCCAAACGATTCGTTCCGTACTTCGTGAAGTAATGCCAGTTTTTGGGAAAAATAAGAGGGAGCATAACTAATATCGACTTTTGGAAGTATAAGAACTGTATCCCTGGTATAATTTAAATATAACGTTTGTTTTGCTTGAGAAACCAGTCCGTTCCTGAATGCATACGAACATGATGGCATTAATGCCATCATAGCAGAATTTCTGTCAAGATCGAAATAACTGTTGATATAATCATTGTTCCATGAATTCGATGATCCTTCATAATCAAAAAACATTATTCCGTCTACATCGTGAAACGAAGAATAAGCAGCCAGAAAAAGTACTCCTTCGGTTTGATAAATATTCGGATACGCATGATTATATTCGCTTACTGTTATCGGCTTACCTTTCATACCGACCCCGCCGAATAAGCCGGGAATTGTTCCGCCCGAAGATGATTTTGCCATAGGCTGGTTTTGTATATACCAGTCGAATGTATCCCATGCTACCGAAGGAAAATTAGGATGATCCCAATACGAATGGTTATCTATATAATCCATTACCGATTGAGAAATCAAATCGCTTGCGCCGATATTCCAGTTCGTTCCGGTGATAGGCACTTTCACACCCAATGTATCGTGAAGGAAACTCTTCATATTAAGAAAAAAATCTGTTTGAAGTTTAATATAAAAATCCGCCATGTCCTTTACCCTGTTCGCAGAAAACCGGGCACAGTCTTCATAGCTGATTCTTCTGACCGACTTATTACCCGGGTCTTCTTCAGGTAAAAGACCTTCAATAGGTATTTTGTTTAATGTGACATCGTCAAACCAGAAAGTTCCGTTATTAAAAAAGGAAAACGATATCCTCCCGTTATTTATATTATCCTCCGGCGCTCGGAAAGTAAATGAAAATGTTTTCCATTGCGAAGTTAAATTGAATTCATTTCCCGTATAATAAGTATACGGCGAATTATTACGCATAACCGTCAGAGAGATCTTTTTAGACGAATCGGCTTTAGCAGAAAATTTGATTTGATAAACCGTGTCCTTGTTTAAAGTAAATCCGGTTTGTTCCCACTGTATATACCAATTAGTCGGGGTTACATTTATCACGCTGACTTTTTCGGAATACCTGCCGCTATTTGAAGTTGTACTATCTCTTACCATTGTTGCTTGAGCGGTTTCATGGAGTTCCATATACCAGGATGATGGATTAAACGGATTCTCGAAATCACCGTGTTTAATTATATTACTTGTATCTGTGCTGTTTAGACCGGAATTCCAGGCATTTTCCAAATTTGCTCTTGTCTTATATTTCTTTGTCAAAAAAGAATTCCACAGCGTATCAAGCATATAAGAATGACGGAATAATAAATCACCGCCTGACTTGATCGGAATCAGCCTGTTGTCGTGCCACATTCTGACTAATGAATTTTCGTTTATTACTTCAACCATCGCCATTACAGGGTCATTTACAAGGTCAAGACCTGTATAAGGATTCCGGTGTAATAAAAGCTGGCGTGCATATTCTTTTTCGAGATATATCAACTGCGGATCGAAAATTGTTACTCCTTTAAACATATTAGTTACCGAATCGGCTCCGGCGACACCGTCCTTTGTATTGAAGTTTCTGGAAACATTTAAATTAATATTTGCATAGATTCCGTTTTTCTTCAATTGAAATATTAAATATTCAAAATTGTCGAGCGTTGCAGGATTAAGATGTCTTGTATCCTGTCCGTATATGAAAAGACTTTCGCTGCTCCAAGGATTATCCATATGATGGAATCTAATTAAGTTAAAGCCCATCTTCCTTAGTCTTCCTGCGATAAACCATGCGTCATTCTTAGGCGGGAAAGCGCCTCCTGCCACAAGATTAGTTCCCCAGAACCTGATCCTTTCACCGTTGATAGAAAAATGTCCGTCCTGATCTACATTGACAAAACCAATACTTCCTATCGGTTTATCCGGCATTAAAGAAATAAACTCGCTTTTTGCGGTGTCATCCGGCGGAAGGTAAAAATTAAATCCGTTTGTAATAGCTTGAGAAAATAAGAGGGGAGAATAAAAAAGCAATGTTAGAAACACAGTTAAATATATAGAAAAATTTTTCTGCATAATATTTGGTTGTTTATTAAACAAATTAATATTCTTAAACAAAAGATGCATATTTATATGAAAATGTAAGAATATTTCTTTATTATTATTTCTGCTCTCGGTAGTTTTGGAACAAATCAAAATTTTATTTTAGAGGTTGGTATGCAGGTTGAAAATTTATTTAAGATTTCCGGAAAAATTTCACTTATAACCGGTTCCAGTCAAGGGTTTGGGTATTTCACTTGCAAAAGGATTAGCAGCAGCTGGCTGCAATGTGATTCTGAACGGAAGAAACGAAGAAAAGCTTCGAAAAGCAGCTGAAGGCTTTGAAAGAGAAGGATTTAGTGTCAGCACATCTATATTTGATGTAACCGATGAATCGGCAGTAGCCGGACAGGTAGAATATATTGAAAAAAATATAGGCCCGATTGATATTCTTGTTAATAATGCCGGAATTATAATCCGCGGACCGCTGGAGGATTTTTCACTCTCCGACTGGCAAAAAATAATAGATACCGATTTAACCGGTGCTTTTTTAGTTTCCAAATATGCTGTAAAATATATGAAAGCCCGGCAGAGGGGAAAGATAATTAATATTTGTTCAATCCAAAGCGAACTTGCCCGCCCCACAATTGCTGCATATACAGCGGCAAAAGGCGGTCTGAAAAACTTGACCAAAGCAATGGCAACAGATTGGGGAAAATATAACATTCAGGTTAACGGAATAGCTCCGGGTTATTTTAAAACAGAAATGACACGAGCACTGTATGAAGATGAAAAATTCGATACATGGCTGAAGGGCAGAACTCCGGCAGCCAGATGGGGAAATCCGGAAGAGTTAAACGGTGCATTGATTTTTTTGTCCTCGGATGCTTCAAATTATGTAAACGGCCACCTGATCTTTGTGGACGGCGGTATGATGAGCTGCGTTTAGTCTTAATTAAATTCATGCTACTAAATAGACGAAATTTAAATACCTACATATTAAAAACCCACCATTTAAAATTTTCATAAGCAAGAATGGAATCCCTGCATTAACAAATAATGAATAATGTTTATTATTGAACATATTAGTTAATTATCCCCATTTTGAGACATACGGACACAAGAAAATACTCTAATTTGAGCAATATTATGCATTTGAAGCTGGTATATATTTTGTTTATTAAAATGGACTTAATATTAAAGTTAAATATGAACAAAATTCATATAAAGGAGCAAAGTGGAAGATTTCGAAATAAAAGTAATTAATGATGTAATTGTTGTCGTCGTGACTTTTTCACGGGCAACTTACAAAGAAGCGGGGGAATTAAAGAAAATTTTAAAAGAGTACCAGGAAAAACGTTTCAAAAAGATTGTTGTTGATATAAGAGCCTGTGAATTTATTGATTCGACCTTTCTCGGTGTCCTCGTTTTTTCATTAAAAAGTGCTGCAAAAATAGGAGGGGATATCCGTATTATTCAACCCAGCTCCATAGTCAGAACACTAATGGAAAAAGTGGGTACAATAAAAGTATTTAATGTATTCGATACGATTGAAGAAGCTGTTGAAAGTTATAACTCATCAGTTATGACAAACAATTATGTACCGGGAGGTAACGAGGTCTTTATATAATGACCTGATTTCTTCGGAAACAAGATTTTTAGTATTGACCTATCTAGTTGAAAAAAAAGGACCGGTATTAAAACCGGTCTTTTTTTATTTTGTAGATTCGTATCTATGTAATTATTGTCGCAACGCTAAAATTATTTTTAAAACTTAAAAGGTGAACAATACAATAGCGAAAGAGAACAAAACATCTTTCATATAAAAATCGGATACTCGATTACCAGCTCATCCTTAGCTTTATCAGGGGAACAGCAACGTCTGCCATTTTAATTGCTCCGAAAATATTGGGATGCATGTCACATCCCCAGTCTGTAACGCTCATTATGCTCCTCGGTATTTGGATAAAGAATACATCCTTAACCATTCCCTCTTTTTGCTGCTGCTCTTTAACGACTTCACTTATATAATCCGTACACGGCTCCCCGATCATCGGGCCGCTGATGCAAAAAATCGTAACACCGGAATAAAGCGAGCGGACACGGTCTATCAAAGTATTGTATGCAGCCTGGAAGACTATTTTATCCGGAAAAGGTTCGGTTGAAAAATCATTTGTGCCCAGATTTATTACTACGGCCTGTGGAACCCATTTTGAAAAATCCCATTTCATGGTAGAATCAAAACAGCAAGTCCTGTCGTAAAGCCCCGGCATAGGGTCAGCCGAAGTTTTATTTTTATCACCGTAATTACGGACCACACCTCTTCCGGAATAAGATATAAGATGATAATCGGCATTAAGGTTTCTTGAGATTATTCCGGCGTAAGACATACCGGCGTCCTCGGTCTGCGGACTGAAATGACAATTGGAAGTATCGCCGAGAATACCGTATCCGCATGTAATTGAATTTCCGATAAATTCGATACGGCGATCGGGACGCTTATCAGGCGTAAGCAAGGTTCTTCCATTATCCAGAACGAAACCCATAAAGATGCCTTTGCCTACTAGAGATTCTGTTCTTTTCTGAATCATAATTGTATGCGAGGTTGAGTCCGAAAGTCCAGAAGCTACTCTATTAATATCATGATTTCCCATTAACAGCAGTCTCGGAGCATGGTTATCTATGATAACTTGATATTCATCGGTACTATCGCTTAATCTTACTGAGCATGACGTCCCTTCAAATTTTGCGTATATATAAACTCCAGGCCAATCGAAAACCACTTTCTTAGGATCTGAAAAATCAAATCTCCCTATGTACTGAATATCCGGATTGTCGGCATCAATAACATTGTTAATCCCGGTTTCCTTTTTTACTACAACAGAAGTACAGGAAGTTAACTGGAGCAATAAGAAAAAAAACACAACTACGGCAAACGAATTTTTTAATATTGTTTTCATTACTCCGGGGTCTTTTAATTTTATTATGTTATTTACAAAATGAAAAAGGAAAATCAATTTTTAATTGCAATTTCAAATATTTGGCAAACGGTATTCCAATTTCTTGTCGTTGCTGAAACTTTCAGTTTGGTTTCGAAAAAAGAATTCGTCAGTTTACTTTCGCTGTATCTGCCCGAACAACTTATAAATACATCTTTACCTGTAATACTATATCGGTCGGGTAAATAATCGATGCTCTTAATATTTTCAAGATCAGGTTTTAACGGAATCCCAGATAAAAATGTTAAGTGCAATTTTTTTAAATTGATATCTTTTTCTTTTAGAAAAGGGTTGGCAGTAATTATTATTTTCATCTCATCTAGCGACCTGACAATAACAGGTACGTTAAAACCGTATTTCTTATAAACGGCTTGTTCGATTTTATCATTTATATCTTTGCCCTTTGATTTTAGATCGAGGTCGAATATAACATTCCCGCTTTGAATAAAAGTAGTGACGTTCAAAAGCCCAAGCTTCTCATATAAATTTTTAAGATCCGTCATCAGGACCTTCCTTTTACCACCTACATTTATTCCTCTGAGAATGGAAATGTATCTTGTCATATTAAAATTTTTATCCAAAATTAAGTTAAGATTACTTAAGTTAACCGCCTAATTGTTTTTGGTGTAAAAAACCGTTGAACCTGCCTACCGGTAGGTTCAACGGTTACAAATAACTTTTTTCCTTTTCATTAACCCGCGAATAAATTCGCGGGTTAATGAAAAAAACATAAATATTTCGAAAAGTTTTAATGATAAATAAAAACAAGCGGCCAACTTGAGTTAAGATTATCTTTTTATCATTGAAGTTAAACAGCTTCATTACTTTAACAAAAACGGAAAAAGAATTAATGCAGGAAAACTATTCTCTTTTGATTCATTAATATCCGGACCCGGAACTACTATAAACCATATGCTTTATTTTCAGTTTTTCCCGTTATTTCAAATTCGCCTTTTAATTTTATATCTACTGATGAACTGCCGATCATAACATCAATCTTCCCCGGAACTACTTCCCATTCCATTTGTTTATTCAGTATCTGAAAATCGTGAGGAGTTAATTCAAACTGAACTTTTTCCGACTGACCGGGTTCTAATGTAATTCGTTTAAATCCGCGAAGCTCGCTTACAGGAACAATTACCGGTGTTATCTGCTCATGAATATAAAGCTGGACTACTTCATCCCCTTTTCGTTTTCCGGTATTCTGTACGGTTACTGAAACCATTACATTCCCTCCCGTATTCTGTTTTGCCGGAACAATCTGCAGATCGCTAAACTTAAATTCGGTATAACTTAAACCGTAACCGAAAGGATATAAAGGACCGGTTACTCTTGCACGGGCTTTGCGATCATCAGGAGTATATGACTGACTGGCGGGCATATACGGAAAATTTAAAGGCACCTGACCGACGGTTTTAGGAAATGTAATGGGTAATTTTCCGCCGGGATTATAATCGCCGAAAATCGCTTTGGCAACAGCTTCTCCGGCCTTTGCTCCCGGAAACCATGCCTCTATTATGGCCGGGATATTACCGCTTATCCAATTTATCGACAGCGGCTGGCCGTTTAGTAATATCACTATTGTAGGCGTTCCCGTTTCATAAACTGCTTTAACAAGAGCCAATTGATGACCGGGTAAATTTAGACTTACGCGTGAACGGCCTTCCCCTACTGTTTTGTCGTCCTCCCCGACAACCACAACAGCTGCGTCGGATTGTTTAGCTGCTTTTACTGCCTGCTGTATCTGTTCTTTTTCTTCGTCACTAAGTGGAGTTTCCATTATATCGCTTTCGGGAAAATCCTTGTCAACTACTTCGGGACCTTTAACATAATTTACTTTTACACCTTCCGGTAATTCTGATTTAATACCGTCCAGTACTGTTGTTACTTCCACTCCTGACGGGCCATAGCCGTTTATTAATGACCCTGATAAAGTAGCATTCGGACCGGTCACTAATATCGAATGAATTTTCTTTTTATCTAGAGGCAATACATTATCTGAATTTTTAAGAAGTACAAGCGATTCTTCGGCCGCCCTAAGAGATAAATCAATTGATGATTTTTTCCGTACATTTTGATTCGACTTCGAAGTATCTACATATGGATTATCAAAAAGTCCAAGCCAGTATTTAACCCGCAGTACTTCGCGCACACGCTGATTAAGAACGCTCATCGGCAGTTCGCCGCTGCCAACAGCCTCACGCAGCGGCTTTAAGAAAACATCCGGGTTTTGAAAATCGGTGCGGACATTAACGCCTGCTTCAAGAGCTTGTACAATTGCATCCTTAAAATCTTTTTGTACGTGATGTTTCGAATAAATGAATTTCAGCGCACCGCTGTCGGTAACAATATAACCTTTGAAACCGAACTGCTGCCGTAGAATTTTAGTCAAGAAATAATAGCTGCCTGTAATTGGTATTCCGTTGTAATCATTATAAGAACTCATAACACCCAATGCATCAGCTTTAACCGCAGCTTCAAAAGGAGGCAAGAAAATTGTGAAAACTTCCCTGGGCGAAGCCTGAGGATCCGTCCTGTTAGAGCCGTCCCTCCCTCCCTTCGGTATGCTGTATACGGCAAAGTGTTTCAAAGTAGAGACCACATGTTCTCCCTGAAGACCCTTCACCATAGCAGCGCCGAGTTTACTTAGCAAATAAGGATCTTCACCGTATGTTGACGGAACTCTTCCCCAGCGCGGATCCCTTGCGATATCCATTTCGGGAGAATAAACGTTAGTATAACCGAGAGCCCGTGCTTCCTGACCTTCTACTTTACCAATTTCATTTATAAGTTCCGGATCCCACGTGCTTCCCTGACCGATCTCAACCGGAAAGCTGGTTGCTTTATAAGCCTTTAATCCCCTGATTCCTTCGTTTGTAAAATCAACCGGAATTCCGAGTCTTGTCTGTTCTATAAAAAAACGCTGAACATTATTTAAAGCCTCGGCATGAAGAGCGGGCGGCCAGAATAAGTCTGAACTTTTTCGTCCGTTTAACTGCTCATCGATATTTGCCACCCCGTCCTTCCATGTTGTATCAAGCCATTTTCGTGTAGGCTGCTGATCAGTTAAAACCGCACCGTAACCGTATAATGTAACCAGCTGGCCGGTCTTCTCATTTACGTTCATTCTGTTCAACAAATCATCAATACGTTCATCTACCGGCAGTTCGGGATTTTCATACGGATCCATTTTCCCGTTCTTATTTAAGTCTATCCAGCCTTTATGATAGATCGAGTCTTTAACTTTAAATGGATATGATTGTGCACTGCATTGTTGTGTTATAGAAAGTATAAATATTACAGTCAAAAATAAATAAACCGGGCTACAGAATTTTTTTGGGGTGTATTTCATTTTAATTTTTTATTTGTGAATAAGATTAAACAATTTTTGTTTGTAAAACTTTAAATTGGCAATTTATTAAAATCGGGTAACCATAGGGCAGTTTGCCTCTAATCTTTCCCGCGCAATATAAAAAAAATTTTGCAATATAATTGTATTACACTTGCGGTTTGGGTAAAAGCAATTTATAGTAGAGAAGCCGGAAATAAAAGTATAATGATAAAAGGAAAAATATTATTACCTTATACCATTATTTTTTTATCCCGAACGTGATGAAATTAATTATTTTACGACTCCCAAATGCTCTATTAGATACCTAACATATAACAGCAAGTAAGTAAAAAGATGAAAAAGATTTCCAAAAATATATCAACCTCACGTTGTTATTAAATGATTAGTTTCGACACGTATCGTGAATTCATTAATCTTGCGATCGATGTATAATTGGGTCTGAACTGAATTTGTTTCCCCATGGTATATCCGCTTTCATTATTTCCCAGATCATAAACCGTCATATCAGACGTAATGCCTACAAATTCAATAGAATCGTCTTTCGGAATAATATTATTTACATCAACATCAAGCTGTCCGAAATCCACTATGCATCGGTAGGATTCCCTGTATTCCGATTCGTCAAATTCTATCGTATGACCTACGTTTCCCCCGCCAATTATACCGTCGGGCACTGCTTCTTTCTTTGATATCTCAAGTATTTCCGCAGAAAATTCAATTGTGTTCGTAGAAAGATCTCGGAATTTTATCCCGTTGAGCGGCGACACCCCCAATAACGCTGCCTCGCCTATTCTGAAATGATTTACCGCCGCAGGCACTTTGTTCCGGTCAATCAACGGCAGAGTAATAGATGTTCCTCCCGATATCAGTTCGAGATTAGTGCCGAATTTAGCATCTATCAAATTTTTATAAAGACTCAGCTGAATAAGCTTATCGTAGGTAGGTTCAACTCCGTACATACAACCCAGATTAGTACCAATACCTATTATATCAATATTGCCGAGATTAAATATTTTTTCATAGAACCTTAAAACATCCTCTCTTAAAATACCTTCGCGCAGCTCTCCCATTTCTATCATTACAATTATCCTGTGCTTCTTTCCTTGTTTAGCTGCTTCTTTATTCAGTTTTTCGATTGTGCTGTATGACGAGTTTAAAGATATGTCGCTGTATTTAATTATGTTTTCTACAAGGTATGGCGCGGGAGGTTTAATATACATTGTAACAAGGTCGGGTTTAATTTCTTTTATTGCTTTAAGATTTGAAAGCCTTGAATCTCCGAGAGAATGAAGGTTTTTTATTTCGGGATTGCAAAGTAACTTTTCAAGGACGGGCTTATTACCGCACAACATCTTGGTTACCAGCGTCCATTCGATATTATTTGCGGAAAGATAATTATTGAGTTTTTTAAAATTGTTTAAAATTTTTTCAGTATCTATAGACAAAGTAGCCATTATTTTACCCCTCTTTTGTTAAGCGCATTTCGGCGTATTTAGTAGTAAAACCTATCCGTTCATACAATCTTTTTGCCGGATTATCATATTCAACATGCAGGGCAACGCTACCTTTCGCAATGCTGATTGCTTTATTACATAATTCGCCGCCAAAGCCTTTTCCCCTGTATGCTCCATCCACCGCGACGTAAACAAGAATGTTTTCCGGGATATAACCTTCCATACCGGTTTTATTCATTACCAATTCACCGACAAGTTTGTCGTCTTGATAAGCCGCAATGAGATAACCACCTCTTCCTTTATCTTCGGAGAATGCATAATCTATAGATTTTGAAATTGACTCCTTAGAATCTCCGAATTGTTCCAGATGCCGGTATAAAAATTCTATAAATTCTTGTTGGGCGAGATCCTGTGGAAAATCCGTTTCTTTGCGGATTATTTTATAATCAAGCATTTTTATTCCTTAATTTTATTAATAATAAAATTCCCCATTCGTCCTAATGTAGACGAAAACCTAACCTGAATGAAATTATAAAGGGATAGTTGTGGTCATAACCGAGGATTTTGGCTGTTGTTTTTACAGAAATACATACCTACATAATAAAAATATTTTATAAAGATGCAAGTTTTCTTGAGATATTTCCAACATTAAGTTTTATTTTTAACCGGATCTCGTTTATCAGGTTTGTGAGCTCAAAACATCTTGATTTAATTTGAGCGATTATTCAGTCACCCTCGAAAATAATTCCATTAATTTTATAAGATGTCCCCTCTGATCTGTCACTCAGCAATTCAGGATCCTCTGTTTAACCGGATATTTATCGCTTAACCTGTTATTGTGAAGGTGCTGTTTATAAGAAATATTTCTGCAAAATTTATAATCCGATTTTATGATATAAAAGTATTATACCAAATATCGACATTAGCTTAATTTATCTGCTTATAACACTCTTAACATTGAAACCACCGGACTCACTTTTTTCAAGTTTGAATATTAATTTTAGCAGTTTCCTTTTCTTTACGGATTTTTCATTCTTACTGATTTTGTGTGTTATCAAAATTTCCGCCTCAACTTTACCTTCCGAAATTCCGTCAAACTCAAATCCTATATAAATAATTTCCTTCTTGATATACGTTCTTGAGAAATAAAATAATTTGATTAAACCGTGAATAAACCCGGCGGAAATTTTAATTTCTCCGTTTAATTTCAGATCTTTCTTCGTCTTTTTTTAATAAAGCATCCGTCAGCCAGTCAACCGCATCTTTTGCGTTATGGGATGAAATTCTTCATAAATGAAATTAACATTCATTCCCTCAACAACCATAAAGTCGGTTTCATGTTCCGGCAGTACCTCCGTTAAAAAGCGATAAAACTCTGCATCCTTTACATCTTCTTTTTCCAAAACGTCTATGTTAAAATTGTATTCGGCATATTTACTCAGAACTTTTTCTGTTTCAGATAACAGTTCTTCGGGTTTAAGTTCATCTAATTATTTAAATTCAGGATGTTCCAGTATTTCAACAACCTTTTTGCTCTCTGCGTTTTCCCACGCATTTTCAAATTGCTCTATGCTTTTTAAGAATTTATTTATGATCCCGGGATCGGCGTCTTCACTGGTTTCCATAAATTTCATCCCGAATTTATCCTCCAGTTGTTTTTTCTTCATTGAAGAAGAAATTTTTCGCGTCCTCTGAATAGTTTTTTTGTTTTGACATAATTCCCACTTTGTTAATTTTAAAATTAATCGGAAAATTAAAAAATTAGATTTTGTGAAAACCGGAAGAGAGCAATTCCTAATCCAGGATATTCATCCGTTATGAATTCGAATTGCTTTTATATTAAGTTGCCTCTGTTATGAAGTTAATATTAAAACATTAAATTCTATTATTCAAGAACTTGCTTATTTATTTTAAATCAGTATCTTTTCGATACTTGCTGCTTTTTATTTATTTGAAAAATATCCGGCATTTTCATTACGTAATTAAAAGTTAACGTATGTTGAGATTGTTTTTAATATTATCAATAACATTTCTTACATTAACTCAAATTCGCGCGCAAAACTCATCCGCTAACATTAGCGGAACGGAATTTAAGAAAATACTTAATGAACAATTTACCGGACTAATAACCGGTCAATCTCAAAACAGCATCGGGAATTTTGCTTCACTGGACATAAAAAATGCATCCCTAACGTTGGCCGGAAGTTCGGTATTTTCAACCGGATCGGTGCTGACTTTCATCGTAAATGCCGGAATATCGGACGGCATATCTTCGATTTTTACTAATTCAAAATTCAATACAAACGTATCGTTTAATATTCGTTATAATTTTCTATCCACCGGCGGAAAATCATTAACCTATTACAACGACTCCTTTGAAAAATATAAAAATGAAGTACGCAGGATTAAACTTGGTTTTACTCTGGACAGTATTGCCTTAGCTAATAACCATCAAATGAATTTGTATCTCTCAAGGAAAAAGAATTTGACTGCCGATACAATTCGAATTTCGTCGGAATTAAAAAATATTCATAGAGATAATCCTATTTCCGACAGTTTAAAATACGAACTGGCGTTAAAGACTTTTCAATTGGATACTTTGCAAACAGCTATTAACGGGTATAATCAAGCCGATTTAATGGATGAGGCGGAAATTACCAGGAACAAAAAGCTAATGTCTCTTAAACCGGGAATTGAAATTTACGGATTCGATTTTAATTGGTTTACAATTGGTTACAAAGTAAGCAGAAATTATTTCTATCTTTTTAACCCTTCAGCATCTTATACCGAGCAGGTTTCCGGCACAGAATTCGTAAATCATGATCTAACATTACAGTATTCGGGATACAATTGGTCGTCCGGCCTATTTGAATCTTATTTCTACTGCGGTGGCATTGAATTTTCATTAACCGACAATTTCCCTTATTTGACTGAAATCGAAATTACGGAAACACATAATTACAGTTTTAATCAGGGTGATAGAAGTTCAACCTCTACTTACAATGTTTATGAAGGTGATTATAAGAAAAACATGGCAGCCTTGAGGTTTTTCGGTGATTATTATAGATTCCTATTTTCTCATAACATGGCTGCGCTTCATTTGTACCCGGAAATTATTTTAATGAACAGCGAAAAACCGGTGCTTAACCTGGGTTTGGGTTTTCTGATTTCTTTCAAGAACAGCAACAATAAAACAAGCGTAATAAATACCGAGTTATACTATAATTTTCTGAATATATTTAACAATACCGAATCCAGTAATAACATATTGATGCGGAATGATATCGGACTTAGATTTTCATTTCCGATTGCATTTAAAACCGATTAGAGTGTAAAATGGACGAAAAAACTATCAAAGTCAGGTACAGAGCGGTTTGCGAGAATGACGATTTCACAGGACCGTGGCGTACCGATATTGAACATGCCAAACAGGACGCCCGCGACCATAGAAAGCAGCCAGGCAATGAATATCACGTTACCAGGATAGTTACTGAAGAGCAAGAAAATTAATTAACAAAAACCGGATTTTTTTGTTGCGTCTTTGTGTAAACTATTTCAATTGAATATTATATGTGTGATTTTTTTTTATCATTCCCTTTTTCAGCATCATCTCAGTAATTTTATTTATATGACACGAAGTATAGTCGGCTTCCAAGCATGTAAGAGCAGCTCTTTTGTGTTTATTTAAAAGTTCTATAATCTCGGAAAACGACTTCTTTTGTCCGGGAAGAATATTCTTATAATAATATTTAAACAATTCCCGGTAATCGGATTTTGTTTCAAGATCTTTTCTCAAACCAGATTCTATGCCCAGTTCGGACATATGCAAATAAGAAATGCCGGCGGTCTCAAGCAAGTTCTTCATGCGGTATTTGGAGAAACCGTATTTCATCGACAGCGGATTTTTGCGTACGTCAATTACAAGTGCGATATTGTTTGACTTCAGTTTGTTTATATATGAGTCTATCGACTGTCCTTAATAACCGATAGTAAACAGCCGCTTGTTTTGTGGAGGATTGAATTCTTTTATTTAACTGTTTCGAATTTAAAAGTCCTTCGGTGTTGTTACTATTCACCGCATAGAAAGGATATTTATCGAAAATATAAATCAGCAGATCATCGCCTCTCATACCGTTAAACTTAAGACCCAAATCTTTTAATCTTATTTTGTAGTCTTTTGTTAATTCGATATTTTCTTTTTTTTTCAATTCACATTCGACGGAGTTTTTAAAATATCCATGTTTTGTAAGAACCTCCTTATCCAGTTGAGCAATAAAACTATTAGGACCGTTTTCAAAGGGAAAAATTATAGCGGTTTACACATGTAACCCTGCAGAATAAGAAAAGAAGATTATTGAAGTCGGTATATTTAAGCTTACCGCCGGATGCTTTCAAGAGAGTAAGGAATATTTTTCTTCGATAGGACATTTAAAACAAGTATTATTTTATTAATTGAAAAAATACTATAACTTGCTAAAGTCTCAATTTATTTTTCTAGGAATCATTATCTAAATTTAGACTTGGAGCGGCGAAAACTGAAATTCGGTCTTAAATTTTATTCGGAGTAAAAATGGCGACAATAAATCCCCCGTTACAAATCGTTAAAAAAGAGCCTACCCCGTTCTACAGATGGATGGTTCTTTTGTTCTTAAGCATTGCTATGTTCGGCAATTACTATGTATTCGATTCTATTTCACTGGTTGCCGATCAGTTGAAAGCCGGACTTCATTTAACCGACCTGGATATCGGACAGCTTTATTCCGCTTACAGTCTCGCTGCTATTATAGTTCTCATATTCGGCGGTATATTGGTAGATAAATGGGGGACAAAAAAATCGGCACTAATTTTTGCTTCGATATGCACTATATCCGGTTTTTTAGTTGCGTTTTCATCAAATTTATATTTAATGCTTGCGGGAAGGTTCCTGCTGGGTATAGGCTCCGAGCCTTTAATTGTGGCTATTACAGTTGCAATCGCAAAATGGTTTAACGGAAAAGTGCTGAGTTTTGCTATGGGATTAAATTTGTTCTTTGCCAGAAGCGGCACCGTTGCAGTTGATAATTCCGCTACAATTTTCCCAGGTCTGTACAGCGGCGGCTATTCAAGTCCTTTGTACGTAGCCGCATTAATCGGAATTCTCTCGCTTACAGGGATTTTGGTTTATTACATAATCGAGTCATCCGGTGAAAAGAAATTCCAGTTGGGAGGAGGGGGAGAAACCGATAAATTAAATCTTAAAACTATATTTAAATTCAACAAATCATTCTGGTATATAACTTTATTATGTGTCACGTTTTATTCGGCTATATTTCCGTTCAGAACATTCGCCGTGAAATTCTTTATGGAAGCGCATCATTTACCCCGTGAAACAGCGGGCTGGATGATATCCAACTTACCATTAGCGGCAATGTTCGCTACTCCCCTTATCGGATTACTTGTAGATTATATCGGCAAGCGCGCGTTGTTAATGACAATCGGCTCAATCTTGCTGTTACCCGTTTATTTACTGATGGCTTATAGCCAAGTTTCACTTTACTTTCCGGTTATCATGATGGGAGTTGCATTCTCTTTAATTCCAGCAGTGATGTGGCCTTCGGTTGCTTATATAGTAAAAGAAAAACGGCTTGGATCTGCTTACGCGTTAATGACCTTGATTCAGCAGATTGGAATGATGATATTCCCGCTGCTTATCGGTGCGGCGAACGATTATTCGGGTGCGAGTGCGGCTAATCCGGGCGGATATGATCTCGGTATGTGGATATTTTCGATACTAGGAATACTGGGACTTGTCTTTGCCTATTTATTGCGTAAAGCAGAAACCGGTCCGGAGGGACATGGACTTGAACTGAGCAGAGCCGAAGCCGAGAGATTCAAGCTGGCAGGTGAAACCGGAGACTAGTATTAATATTAAAACAAAAATAACTTTCACAATACAGTTTTATAATTTGACGGAAGATTTTTTCGGAATCTTATATCAAATAAAAATGGAAGTTTCAAAAATGAAATGGAATTCAGATATATAATTATAGAAAACATGATGTATTTAATTTATTCGAGTTGGCTGCCTATTTTTACATATCATTAAAATAGTTCGAAATATTTATATTTTTCTCATTAACCCATGAATTAATTCGCGGGTTAATGAAAAGAAAAAAAGTTTTTTGTAACCGTTCTACCTACCGGTAGGCAGGTTCAACGGTTTTTCACACAAAAAACATTTAGGCGGTCACTAACAGTAATTTACTTTTAGTGTTTATTTATAAGCCTCATTATTGAATAAATACTTTCCAGTTGGTCCAGAATTTATATAATTACCATTTTTATCTAATTGTAATACTTTTTGAAAAACAATATTTATTTTAGAGATCAGCAACTATTACCACATTTTTAGGTAGAATATGATTTCCCCTAAAATCTTCAGTTTCAAATCGGATAAACATCGGTCGGCTAAAATTGAAGTAATTTGCCGTATAATCGCACTAGCCGGCATAATGGGACTTATTTTCTCTAATTATTCCAGGGCAAAGCCGGTCGGAAATCTCTATGTTTACGTTTCTCTAAGGGACGATAACGCCATCGCAATATACAATATGAATCGAGCAGACGGAAGTCTTTCACTTATAGCTAAATATGAAGTTGAAGGCGGGCCAGGATGTATGAATCTTGATCCTGCAAAGAAATATCTATACGTATGTCAAAGAGAAAAAAAAGCGTTAGCATCTTTTAGGATAGATTATAAAACAGGAAATATAATTTTTCTAAATTCTATCCCTGCCGTCGATAATCCTGTATACAACGCAACCGACAAAACAGGTAAATACTTGTTAACCGCATATTACTCCGCCGGAAAAGCCGCAGTATATGCGTTGGACACCGACGGAAGGATACAAGCTAACGCCATTCAAGTACTGCAAAATTATGTTCATCCTCATTGTATTCAAACCGACAATTCAAATAAGTATGTTTTTCTCGCAGATAAAGACGGCAATAAGATTTATCAATTTAAATTCGATGCAAGTTCCGGAAAAATATTCCCGAATATACCTGCCGCCGTTTACTCTAAAGCCGGTACCGGACCGCGGCATTTTATTTTCAATAATTCAAACTCAATAGTTTATTTTTCGGATGAATTGAACGGGACAATCTCGGCATATAAATTAAATAATAAAAAAGGTACGCTGACTTTATTTCAGACAATATCAACTCTGCCGGATAATTATACCGGCCCCAATACAACAGCAGAGATACGCATAACTCCGGATAACAAATACCTTTATGTTTCAAACAGAGGACCTGACGATATAACTGCATTTTACGTTAACGCAAGAAACGGTAGGTTGACAAAGTTAGGATCTTATCCAACGCGAAAGACTCCCCGCGCTTTTCAAATAAGCCCGGACGGGAAATATTTGATTTCCGCGGGCGAAGATTCGAACAATCTTCAAACATACCGGATAAATTCGAAAACGGGAGAACTTAAAAGTTTCGCTATAACTGCTACCGGAGTAAGGCCGTCATGGATAATAATTTTAGATACTGATCCCCGGTGAGTAATCATCCTCCGAAGGGAATGTATTTAATTTCACTCCGAATTTTGTACTACTAAAATCATCCGTATTCTTGTATTAATATTTAATACTTACTTGCAAAATATGTTAAAATTTTTAGAATACGTTCGGATCTTTTATCATGTTTTAAATTAAACACCGGCCAAATATTCATGAACAAGTTTAATGGCCATTGCACCTTCGCCGACTGCAGAAGCTACCCTATTCATCGCACCGGCTCTTACATCACCTGCGCAGAAAATTCCCGGGATACATGTTTCCAGAAGAAAAGGATCCCGCTCAAGTTTCCAAACCTTTTTGAAGTTTTCACATTTAATTAAGTCTCTACCTGTTTCAATAAAACCTTTTGAGTCCTTAAAAATATTTAATTTAAACCAATCCGTAGCCGGCCTTGCACCTATAAAAATAAACAGCGCTCCTGCTTCGACGGTTCTCAGTTCGCCTGTCTCGATATTCTTTAAAGATATATGTTCCAGTCTGTTTTTTCCAGTTGTTTCAACAACAACGGAATTACCAATAACCGAGATGTTATTTGTTTTATTTATCTGATCAATCAAATATCTTGACATAGTAGAATCGAGAGAAGTCTTCCTTATTACAATAAAGACTTTTTTAGCAAAACCGGAAAGATACATTGCGGCCTGTCCGGCGGAGTTTCCTCCCCCAACAATAAAAACATTTTTATCTTTGCACGAATGAGCTTCTGCAGTAGCAGAGCCGTAATAAACTCCTGCTCCGGTCAGGTCGTTTATTCCCTTAGCATCGAGTGTCTTATAATCAACCCCGGTGGATATTATGACTGTGTGTGCTTTAATTTCCGGTCCGTTTGAAAGAGACAGAATTTTATAATTGTCTTTTGTATTTATATCGATAACCTGACAGGGTGAGAGAAGTTCAACTCCAAATCTGGAAGCCTGTGTTAACGCTCTCCTTGTAAGATCGGCTCCGGATAATCCCGACGGGAACCCGAGATAATTTTCAATTCTTGAACTTGTACCGGCCTGTCCTCCCGGCGCTCTCTTTTCTATCATGAGTGTTTTCAAGCCTTCAGTACCTCCGTAGACCGCTGCAGCCAGACCTGCCGGTCCGGCACCGATAATAACCACATCGTACATTTCTTCTTTTGCAAATGAGTTCAATCCGATTTTTTCCGCTATTTCAATATCGGCGGGGCATTTAAATAAAACACCATCCTCAAATAAAACTGCCGGTAATTCGCCGGTTTCGATTTTGTAAATATTTACTAATTCGGCTGCTTCTTGATTCAATTCAACATCAAACCACTTATAAGGAATTAAATTTCCCGTAAGAAAATCCTTTATTCTATGAGACACAGGGGACCATTGGTAGCCGATGATTTTTATTCCGGCAAATTCGGGAACAAAACTGTTCTGCCAGTCTTCAAGAAGGTCGGTTATTACGGGATAAAGTTTTTCTTCCGGAGGATTCCACGGTTTAAGAAGATAATAATCCAGCCTTAATGTATTAATTGCTTTTATAGCAGCTTCAATATCCGAATAAGCAGTTAACAGTACTTTTTTCGCTTCCGGGAAGACTTCCATTGCTTTTTCCATAAAAGTAGTGCCTTCCATTTCAGGCATCCGCTGGTCGGAAATGAAAAGTGCAACGGTTTCATTTTTTAATTTCAGTTCTTTAACTGCTTCGAGAGCCTCCGAAGCCGATTCTATTGCGAGTACTCTGTACTCCTCACGGAATTTATTCCGGACATCTCTCTGGATAGCTCTCAGCACCTGAAAGTCATCATCAATAATTATTATGAACGGAAGTTTCATCTTTTTTTTCTTTTGTTGATAGATGTTGAGAAACCGGAAGACTTATAATAAACTCGGTTTTACCTATTACCGAGTTAACATTTACTTCCCCGCTATGTCTTTCGATTACGTTCTTTACAATATCAAGTCCTATCCCGGTTCCTTCTCCTACTTTCTTTGTCGTAAAAAAAGGATCAAATATGCGGGATAAAATTTCTTTAGGGATACCTGCTCCGTTGTCTGTAATCCGCACCGTTATGTTTTTTTTATCGCATACCGTTTCGATTACAATTTCGCCGTTTTGCGGCACCGCGTAAATAGCATTATCAATAATATTTGTCCAGACCTGGTTCAATTCTCCGATATAAACTTCAACTTCGGGCAAATCATCGCAGAAAATTTTTTTAACCGTAATTTTTTTCTCGCGTATTTTATATCCGAGAAGTATGAGAGTATCTTCTATATCCTTGTGAATATCTGTATAAAAAAGATCGCCGGATCTATCCATATGAACATGAGATTTAATAGCGCCTACCAGCATTGTAATACGTCCGGATGCGTCTTCTAGGTCTTTTAATATCCGGTTGGATGTGAGTAAATTTTCAAGCCAGTCAAGTATATTTTGAAACGCTTCGTTTCCGGTATCGGTTTTGATTATTTCCAGATCATCGGATGAAATTCCTGTCTCGGTAAATGTTTCGGCTATTTCGTTCCGACTGTTTAAACCTCTTTCACTGAGCCACGCATTCAGTTCGTCTTCTTTTTGTATGCGTTGAAGCGGAGTGAGTTTAGCTTTAACCGTGCTGTTAATTTCTTTATCATGCATTGTTTCCCTGATTTTTCGGATTAACAGGGGATTTATATTATGCTTCAACAGTCCTTCCGTAAGCTCTAAGTTAAGTTTCAGTCTTTTACCCAATTCTTCGGATATCCTGTCGATTGCAGCTGCGGGATTGTTCATTTCATGGGCAATTCCTGCCGCAAGTTTACCTAAAGCGCTTACTTTTTCCTGCTGCATTTGTGTTGTTGCAAAAACTCTTGCTCTTTCAGTCATATAGCCTATTAAGCGCTGGATAAAATCGGGATTCAGCTGTTCAAGCTCATGAAAATGATTTTTATGAATCTTAAGCAAACGGACTTTTCCAACTGCGTATGAAGTGCCGGGAGTTGTCCGCATTCTAGAATACGGAAGCAGACCGCTTAAACCGCCGGAAAGACTGCTATTTTCGAAGTTAAAGTAATAAACCAGTCTTCCGTTTATATTCATATAAAAATAAATTTTACCCTCCAAGATGATCGACATTTCATCAATAATATCGCCTGTCTTGAAAATAATATCTCCGTCTTCATATTCTTTATAAACCGAATGCGCTAAAATCCAATTGAGATGTTCGTCGGGAAGATTCTGCAGCGCAATAATTTTTTTTAATTCTTCTATAGATACTAACCGGTTCATATCAATTCCTTAAACGAATTCGTTTTATAAATAACCGAACAAATGGAATATAAAATCTTTTTATCCGAACAAAATAAGGTATGCAATTACAGCGCTTACGGCGAAATGTTTTAATTTAACCGATTGTATAAGATATTTATGTGCCCGGGATAACATTAATATGCCGTAAACATTATTTAATGGAATTTTTAATGGCCTAATTTAAGCAGAGCTTATGGTTGCTATAAAAATTACAGATAACTTTTAAATTTCCGAATTTATAGTAAAACAAAAACCAGTAGTGCCTTAATATTTTTTATTTATCGTAGTGAGCGGACCCAATGCTGGTAGGTGGAGTCGAACTATAACTTTTTCTATACTATTCCCTCGACTCCGCTCAGGATGACAAGATATATTAAAATTAAATATTTAAATTATTACACTATTAAAAACTCAGTTAACCGGGTTTTTAATGGGTATGGTAGGATCCCATCTGCTGCCGGGGATTTTGTTCATTTCATTTAATTAGCTTTATATTAATTCTTGCCTTATCGATTTTAAAATAAAAAAAAACGGTCTACTCATCGATCTCATTCATGATCCCGACTGTTGTCGAGATTTCGCTCATTCCATTCGCTCAACTTGATAATACTTCTGCCCTTGTCACTATTTAAAATAATAAAACCGGTCTTCTGACCGGTTTTATTATTTTAGTAGCGGGGGCAGTCCGCCGCGGCGGATTGAACCTACAACCTTAGAGTTATTTTTCCTCTAAAATTCTTATTAAATATTCTCTACCGGCTCCTGTTTTTAACCACCTCTCTCTTTTTAATGCTCCGGTTTTGGTGTCATGTTCCTCTTTATATATTAATTTCCAATCGGTTCCGCGTTTTGTCCAAAAGGATAATGACTTATCGTTATGTTGTTTTAATCGTAGTTCTAAATCTTCCGTAATACCGGTGTACTTTAATCCTTCTTTACTTTTTATTACATATACGAAATAGTTTTTCATAATATCAATCCGGCCCTGAACACTATTTAAAATAATAAAACCGGTCTTTTGACCGGTTTTATTATTTTAGTAGCGGGGGCAGGACTTGAACCTACAACCTTCGGGTTATGAGCCCGACGAGCTACCAATTGCTCCACCCCGCGGTGTTTTTAATTTTTAGAGAACAAATATAAGTAATCGTACCGCCTATGTCAAATTTCAGAATATTAATAGGTTTAAAGCCGCAAAGGATTGAAGAACGGGTATATAATTTTAATTCCCCTACCCGTCAATGTTGTTAAAACTGGATATCATCCCGTCAACAACCTGTGAGCGCGCGTGTATCTCATTCAGTTTCTGAATGATCTTAAGAATCCCCTGCCTTTTTTCTTCAATGCTCTCCTGAACAAAACTGCTTACTTCGGGGAGATTACATTGTTCCAGCATGCTTTCATAAAATCTCACAATAGCGGCTTCTTTTCGCAATGCCTCGTTAAGCATTGCGCAGGTATTCTTACAAGCGTGCATACATTTTACTTCGTTTTCTTTCACGATTTACCTCGCTTCCAACCTGCCTGGCCGGCAGGCATTTTGAATTTATTTATCTATCAAACTATGTTCGTATTCTTTTGCTATCTTGCTGCCTATTGCAATTGCCTGTTCGTTCACCGGGATCAAATGATGATGCCTTTCCGGCAGAACCTTCTTTAACGCTTTTATAATATTTTCTACTTTAACAACCGGACGCTTTTCCAAAAAAGCTCCGATAAAGATCATATTTGCAACCTGCTTTTTATTAAGCTTCTGCGCCTCTTCATTTGCCGGCATTGCAATGATCTCAATATCCGTTCTTGTCGGCGGGTTTAAAATCGTCGATTGCTCATACATTAAAAGTCCGCCGGGCTTTACGCTGTGTTCAAACTTATCCATCGAAGGCTGATTTAAAAGAATAGCCGTATCGAACCTGGATATAATCGGCGAACTGATTCTTTCCGAAGATACAATCGCTATACAGTTAGCCGTTCCTCCGCGCATTTCGGGACCATAAGAAGGCATCCAGCTGACTTCTTTATTTTCAATCATTGCGGCGTACGCTATAATTTGTCCCATCGACAAAATTCCCTGTCCGCCGAACCCTGCAAAAATGATTTCGTGTTCTTTTTGCATTTTTCAATTCCTTTTTTTAGATAATCCATCCATGAAGGATCTAAAATCCTTTAATACTTTTACTAACCGGAATAATTTTACTTGCCTGGTACTTTTATATCACCGAGAGGATACATCGGGAACATATTTTCCTCAAGCCATTTATTGCTTTCAACCGGCGTCATCTTCCAGCCGGAAGGGCAATTTGAAACAACTTCGATAAATGATGTACCTCGATTTAATTTTTGATTGTCGAATGATTTTTCAATCGCTTTTTTCAGCTTTCTTACCGCGGAAGCAGAGTGAACCGACTGCCTTGTAACATAATATGCCCCGGGCAGCTGAGCTATCATTTCGGTTATTTTTATGGGAAAACCTGCCATTTGCGCGTCACGGCCGTAAGGAGTTGTGGAGGTAACCTGTCCAACCAGAGTAGTCGGAGCCATTTGTCCGCCCGTCATACCGTAAATGGCATTATTTATAAAGACCATTAATATATTTTCGCCGCGGTTAACAGTATGTATAGTTTCGGCCGTACCTATTGCTGCGAGATCACCGTCGCCCTGATATGAAAAGACAAATTTGTCGGGATGTATTCTTTTAATACCGGTTGCAACCGCGCTGGCTCTTCCGTGAGCAGCTTCCTGCATATCAATGTTCATATAGTTGTAAGCGAATACTGAACATCCTACGGGAGCAACACCTATAGTTTTATCCTGAATGTTTTTTTCGGCAACTACTTCCATTAGTAACCTGTGAACAACGCTGTGTCCGCATCCGGGGCAATAATGGAATGGTGTGTCCGTCAGAGTATCAGGTTTTTCAAAAACCAGCTCATATCCGTTTAAAGTCCCTTTTTCCGGGCTCATAATTTCAGTTTCCATTTTCACCTCTCAATATTTACTTATTTCGGCCTGGCCGGCAGGTTGTTTTAATTTTTCTGCGATTGCTTCCAGTTCTTTAAGAACTTCTTCGGGATCCGGTATCATTCCGCCCATACGTCCTTTGAAGAACACGGGGCATTTACCGTTCACCGAAAGTCTGACGTCCTCAACCATCTGGCCGGCGTTCATCTCAACAACAAGTAAAAATTCTACCTTATCCGCTAATTCGGAAACAGCCTTTGTCGGAAACGGATAAAGAGTGATTGGTCTGAGCAAGCCTACCTTAATCCCCATCTCCCTTGCCAGGTCTACTGTCTTTTGACAAATTCTTGCCGATAGCCCGTAAGCTACGAGTGCAATTTCTGCATCTTCCAGACCAATCGTCTCAAATCTAACTTCATTCTGTATTAGCGCATACTTTTCCTGAAGTTGGATATTTATCCCCTCCATTTTTTCCGGCTCAATAAAGAGAGAAGTAATAATATTCCGATCTCTATCGGCCGGCTTTCCTACGGTCGCCCATGGTTTTTCTGTTTTGGCAAGAGAGCCTTCTTCGGGTAAAACGACTTTTTCCATCATCTGGCCCAAAGCACCGTCCGCCAAAATCATTACCGGAGTCCTGTATTTTTCGGCTAAATGAAAAGCATCAAATACAAAATCCGCCATTTCCTGAACCGAAGCCGGAGCGAGTACTATCAGATGATAATCTCCGTGTCCGCCTCCTTTTGTTGCCTGAAAATAATCTCCCTGTGAGGGCTGGATTGTTCCCAGCCCGGGACCTCCTCTGTTTACATTTACCAATAAACACGGTAATTGAGCGGAAGCAATGTACGAGATACCTTCCTGCATGAGACTAATACCCGGGCTCGACGATGATGTCATAACCCTTCCGCCTGCACCTGCGGCACCGTAAATCATGTTTATCGCCGCAACTTCACTTTCGGCCTGTAAAACAATACCGTGGCGGTTGGGTACTTCGCGGGTCAAATACTCCAATACTTCTGATTGGGGAGTAATAGGATAACCGAAATACGCATCGATATCCGCGCGTATTGCAGCTTCAGCTAATGCTTCATTACCCTTCATTAAACGGGCTTCGCCGTTCGATTTGTTATTTTGTGCCATTAAAAATCCGATTATTTTAAGATAATTTACGAATAACGGGAATTGAGTGTAATTATACGGCTTTTTTAATTGCTGACTTCGGCTGCCTGTAGACAGTTATTGCCACATCAGGACAAACAAGCGCACAATTCATGCATCCGGTACAATTATCCTGTATTAATTCGGCAAATCTGTAACCCTTTATATTGATCTTACTTGATAAGCCGAGACTTTCCTGCGGACATGCAGCAATGCAAAGTTCACAGCCTTTGCAGATGTCCTTTTCGATAATTACGGTTCCCTTTATCATATTATTATTTCTTAAATTTTTATTTATTTCATTTGATTATTGAATGACAACTTATATGCCAAACATCAAAAAACGGCATTATATGTCATTCTGGTATGTTGCTTATCATATTTAAGAAGAGGCATTAATAGATTCTTCCTATTTTCGAGAAGTGCAAATAATTTAAATATTTACTGTTAGGGGGAATTGTTGATGGGAGCTATGAAAAAAGACCATGCTAAAGGCAATCGTAAATACATCGACGGGGATAATTATAACACTGAGTTTCACTGAGTACGCACAGAGTTCAACTGAGAAAAATTTTTTGTGAAACTCTGTGATTTTAACGTACAATTACATGATCGAATACCGCTTTCCCCAGACTTAATTTATTATCATTCACCTACTTTTATAATATACGGAGAGCTGCTTCCGGAAACTTCCGGATAGTACATAAGATAACCCTGTGCAGGTGAAACATTAAAATCGCCCGGTAATTCTGCGCGAATTATATATGAAAAATCCATTTCCTCGTTTACGTTTGTTACAAAGAATGAAACCCTGTCGTCGTGGTATTCTTTATCCGCATAAAACCAAATCCACGGCCGCATACCGATATAATTATTTGACTGACTGTTCTCACCTTTGATTTCGTATCTTGATTCATCTTTAATAGCTTCGAATCCTGAAGGAAGCATATCTTCGAGAATAAAATACTGAAGACCGTCATCACCGGTTTCAACATGGGTCTTCACAAGAATAATATCGCCTGATTTAATTTCTCCGTTAATTTTTTGTTTTATGTAGATGATTTTATCTCCCTGGTTTTCCGGCTTAAGTAGATAATAGTTTCTTTTTATATTAAATACAGGAGTTATTTCATTGCTCTGGTTTGTTGTATAATATTCATTCACTCCTGAAATGTATGCGGTACCCGGTCCGTTTTTAATTACTACCAGTTTATTCTCACCGTGACGCAGGTTTTTTTGCGGCAGACCGTTAATAATTACCGAAGGCTGGTCGTTAAACACATCGGCTTTTGTAAAATTTTTATCTAAAATTTTTACGTTATTAAGATATACCGAAACATTAAAATTAGGTTTAAGTTCATTTGTATGTTTTAGAAAATCGGTCAGAGCAAAAAGAACGGTAGCCGTTTCCTGGGTTGAGTGCCAAGAAAACCCTTGCTTCTGCAGTAAAAGCCATCTTACCGCTTTTGAAACAAGCTGATAATTATTGTCCCGCAATAGTAAAGCTTTCACCGCAAAAGCCGTACTTTGGACCTTATCATCGTGCCATGAGTAATGCCATGCCTTTCCGCCCCAATATGCAAAGCTGCTTTCACGTACAGCGGATTCTGCCAACTTGTTTAAAACATTTGATGTCCTGACATTTTCGCCAATGTTATTTAATGAAAGCGCAAGAAGGGAGAGCGCATATGGATTTAAATTTTCTTTCAGCAGATTATCGATGCGCGAAAGATAAATTTGTTTATTCAAAGATTTATTAACTGCTGTGGTAAAAACATAAATCATAAATGAACGAGTAGTAAAATTATCCTGGTTGCCGTCATTTATCTGTTGTTTAAGACTAGCTATTCCGTTATTAAAGACAGTGGAATCGATATAATAACCGGCCTTATTAGCAAGCGACAGTCCGTATATAACGTAGGCGGTCATATAAGGATTAGTCTTATCGTTTGTCCACCATCCCCATCCGCCGTCCGAATGCTGGAAATTATATAATCTCTTTAATCCGGCATCTACCATCTTAGGAAGTTCCTTAAGAACATCCGCATCAAGCGGCGCATCTATTTCTCTGAATGTATTTGCTACTATGATCGTCGGTAAGAACCGGCTCATCGTTTGCTCAACACAACCGTACGGATAACCTACAAGGTCGTCAATTGCTTTCAGCATAGTTCCGGCTAGCGACGGAGAAACAGATAATGAAAACTTTGCTGTCCGTAAATCCACATCATCAGGAATATTGAAACTTAAATTTTCAGTACCTCTTTCAGCTGAATAATCTGCAACGACAGGTTTATCGACCTTTACACCTGATGGCCAAATAGGTACATTTAACTTAACTGCATCCGATTCTTCGTTTGTTAAGGCAGATGCCTCTAGCTTGGCTTCTCCAACTGGGTCAGCAACTTTGACCCTCCAGTCAATTCTGACTTCCGAGTCACTATCGACGTTTACAGTATAATATTTCTTTTCACTATTCTGCCAGGTAGAGTCGAAGCCGGATTGATTTATCCTCGATCCCGTAATTTTCAAAGTTCCCGCATCAAAGCTGATCTTCACATTTTTTGCAGATTTGAGATAATTATGAACAATAGTCGACAATATTTAATTCGTCGCCCTCTCTGAAAAACCGCGGAGTTTCCAGGCGGATAAGTAGATTTTTTCTTGAAATTATTTTATCGGTATTCTGACCGACGAGTGTATTATTTGTAATTCCTCTAACAGTAGTCCGCCACGTTGTCAGATTATCAGGCAAATCAAAGCTAACTTCCGCTTTGCCGTTGACATCCGTTATTACATCGGCATCCCAGAAAGCAGCATCAGAAAATTTATTTCTGACCCGCGGTTCAACATATCTTTTTGCTTCCAAAGCATCGCTTTCCGAAAGCATTTCAGCCATCGGAGCGGCTTTTGCCTGAGCTCTCACCTCAACACTGTTTACAGCAAATGATTTTAGCATTGGGCTAGTTGAACCTGGGTATAAGATATAGTTGGAGTAATTGCTTAAATCGATATTTTTTGAGGTTTCGTCATGTACATCAATCTGCCCAAAATAATAAATCTGGAAATCTCCGAAGAGCAGAAATAACTTATAATCACCCTGTTTAATATTACTGAATTGATATTTTCCGGAAGTATCGGATTCCATTCTGTAAAAATACTTATCTCCGCTCAGCAGCAGGTATATATTCCCGAATTTTGCATGTTCTTTTTTCAATGTAAGCCTTCCGAAAAGATTGCCGGTACCTTCGGGACTGATGTTGTGATATTTTGTTTTTGAATCCATTATGGTTGCCTGTCTGCTTACCCCGTTATAATTGCTGTTCTGAAGAGATGAATATGTCGGAATAACCGAATACCCGGGCGCATAATAAAAAGTTTTTATATTCGGTGTTTCATCTTCCTTGATGGCATAGATACTCTCATCAACAACGCCTATTGAAAGGTCGGTGTTTTTTACAGGCCTGCCTTTAGCGTCTTTTGCGGTTATGTTGTATTTTACTTTCTCACCCGGATTATAAATTTCTTTCTCAGGTACCGCTGTGATTGTTAGAAATTTATCTTTATCCAAAACACCTATCATCTTGGAAGTATGCTGAAGCTGATCGTCCTTTAAATAAGTAACATCGATGTTGAAACTCGGCGCGTACTGTTCAGTCAACTTTATTTTCACGGTCAGGGTATTTTTATCCACTCGGTAAACTTTATAACCGATAAAATCTTTACTTTCGTATGAGACAAGAACATCCATACCAGTATGCGGAAAAAAGATAAACGCCGTAAGACTGTCGCCCTTCTCGTAAGAGTCTTTATCTGTAGCAATTTCAAGTCCGTTGCTTGAACCGCCGTAATAATAATAGTTAATATTACCCACATAGAATGAGCCTGATGCAGTGATTAATCTCCCCTTTTCATCATTAGCACAAACAGTATATTTAAAGCTGCCGTTAACAAGTATCTTCGGTATAAAGGCAACGACAGATTTGCCTAGTGTATCCGTCTTTCCTATCAAAGTATCGCTCACAGGGCGGGAATAGGAAATATTATTTTCTTTAATCTCCGGGTAATTGACAATAATACGGAAACCGGTGCTGACGGGGCGGGATGAAAAATCAGCCGTATTTATTCTAAGCTTTACCGGTTCTCCTTTTTTTTCAAAATATCTTTCCGGAGAGGTAGTTATTGAAAAACTTCCCCTGGTAACAAATACATTAGCTTCACCCGATATTGTATTTCTGGAATTATCTGTTACCTCAGCCGATATAATATAGATATAGTCATCGTTCTGTTTTGAAGGCGCAGTTATTTCATAATTAAATTTTCCGTCATTACCCAGTACGCCGGTTTGTTCGGATATAAGGTCTTTTTTACCGTAGTTCCGGAAACGGCTTGGAGCGAAACTCTGATAGAACCATGCATAATCCGACCAATACCACCATGGTCTCCAGTAGTTTTGACGGTATATTTTAACGTCAACTTTTGCACTCATAACCGGCGAACCGAAATAATAATCAGCAGATACGCTTACTTTAACAGTATCCCCTGATGCATACTGTTTTTTAGCAGTTTCAACTTTAACAAGATACTCCGGTTTTTTATATTCTTGCACATCGAAGGATCCGTAATAAGTCATATCATCTTTAGTTAAAACTATACTGTAACTGCCGAGATCCGCTTCATTGTCCAGTTTTAGGTTACCTGTTAAAGAACCGAATTCATTTGTCTTCAAACTACCGGAATAAACTTCCTTATTCTTAGGGGATTTTATACTGACGGAAAATTTCTCATTGGGAATATTTCTATATTCTTCACCAAATTTTTGTCTTATGACGGCTTTAAAGTAAACTTGCTGCCCCGGCCTGTAGACAGGCTGGTTGGTATATATATATGCCGTATAGTAATTATTATCTGTCCGGAAGTAGAAATACGGATCGCTGAGTACCGTTTCGTCAGACGTTCGCGCAATAATAAGAAACGGCCTGTTCGCATTACTTAGAGTGTCGCTTATATTGAATACCGCCAGACCATCTTTATCGGAATTCTCTTTCTGCAGCATAGTATTTTTATCATAAAGTGCATACTTTACATTCTTAACAATATCGCCGGTGCTTGAGTTTGCAACAAAGGTTAATAATTGCCTCCCATTGTTTTTATAGACCATAGCCAGGTTAGAAACCACTATTCCGCAATAAGCTACTTGTTCGCCGCTTAATGCCTGAAGAATGTAATACCCGGGCTTTTCTATTTTTCCCAAATCAAGGTTCTTGTTCGACCTGTAATAGTCGGTAGACTGAACTGGAGTATTCCAGTCTTTTATTAGTTGTGTGTATTGAAGAAGGAAATCGCTGCCGGAGCCCCATACATCGAAATTATAACGGGCATAAGTTCTGTTTATTTTTGTAAAGAAGTCGGCGGCATTTTCAACCTTAAATAGTCTGAGATGATAATTGTTCGTCTTAGATGCTGAGTAAAGATTGATGCGAACATCGCTTCCCGGGGTAAAAACAGTATAATTTATTAAGCTGAATCTTTCATCGCTGTTGCCGGTACGATTAGAACTCCCAAGCAGAAGAGGGATAATAAATATCAGAAGAATTGATAGTTTCTTACCGGGTAGGAGATAATTCTTCATACAATGCCTTTTATTATTTTGGGCTTATACGGCCGACGTATAAAAAAGTGCCCGGATATTAGTTATATAAATTAATTGATCCGGAACTCTGACAGTATTGATGTAAGTATTAAACTACAATAATTACCGCAATAGCTTGTTGAAGATGTAAACGCAGCATCCAAATATTATCGAACCAATATATGAAAAAATTTAGTGCGATGATTTACGGCTGTACCATGTGCCTAGTTTAGCATAATCAAAATAAAAACATATTCCGGCATCACCGCAGAACGAATCTTCCGTTTTTATATATGCGATGAAGAAATAATCTAATTACTAAAATTTAATTATATTCTCTTCATACTGGGCAATCTCGGCATCAATCTAAAGGGCTTTCAAAGTTTTATGTAAAAAACCGAATATAATACGATTTCGTTCGATTATTTGAATTACAGTCAGGGCTTCCCAAGTGTGACAAGATATATTGCTATTACTACGGTGCCGGTCTAACTTTGTTATGTTAATAAATTGTTAAACATTATGAGAGGTATATTTGAAGTCATTAACCAAAGTCATTATAATCACCATTATGATTTTGCTGGTTGGATTTACACTGGTAACAAGCGAGTCTAATAAAACATTTGAACCGGCAAATATTCCTGAAACCACGACCGTAAATAATGACATAAACAGAGAAAATACATCAATTGTAAATTATATAAACAAAGGAGATATGACAGCATCATGGTACGGGCCACGTTTCCATGGTAAATTAACGGCTAACGGCGAAATTTTCGACCAATTGGCGCTCACTGCTGCCAGTAAAACCTTAAAATTCGGCACTTTATTGAAACTTACCAACCTAAGAAACGACAAATCGGTTGTCGTAAGAATAAACGATCGGGGTCCTTATATCGAAGGCAGACAACTCGATCTTTCCAAAGGTGCTGCATTGGCACTGGGAATGGTACAAAGAGGCGTTATCAAGGTTCAAGTTGAGCAGCTTAGCTTAAAAGGAGTCAACTTCCCTGTTATTTCCTTGAATTAAACTTAATCATTTAGCCAAAGAGTCCGGTTCAAAAAGCCGGACTTTTTTTTTGCCTTTGTGAAATTCCCGCCTTAATATTTAATTATAAATTCTTAAATTTCGGTCTCGCTGTGCTTATTATAAAAAATCAAGCCGGACAAACTGAAGCGGCGGCCGGCAATCCACCAACTAACGGATATTTTTATGAAGAAACTTAACCTGGGCTGCGGCAAAGACCTCAAAGAAGGATATATTAATCTCGATATAGTCGACTACGGAGGAAACATGATTCATGATATCAATTCTTTTCCTTATCCGTTTGAGGAAAACTCATTCGACGAGATATTTGCATCCCATGTACTTGAGCACCTGGAAAGTTTTCATAAAACAATTACAGAACTCTACCGGATATTAAAGCCCAACGGACTTCTAGTTGTATATGTTCCTTTCTTTCTTAATACAAAATATTTCGGCGAGCCCGACCACAAGATACCTTTTTCAATACGCTCCTTCGACAACTACGAATATATTGGCAACCGCAAATTAAAGTTCTACGAGAAATGGAAGCTTAACCACAGGACCAACTATGAAGGCAAAGCTCAGTTTGAAGTAATCGAAAAACGTTTTATTACCTCCCATTTCCCTATTCTGAAATGGATGGACCACTTACTTAATATTGAGCCGGTGATGTACGAAAGATTCTTTGCCGGCATTTTCTCGCCCGAAGAAGTATACTTCAAGTTACGCGCCATTAAGTAATTTAATTTCATAATTTTAGGTAAGCTCTAAATTTCTTCCAAAACGGCCGAAACGGCATTCGGAAATTCATTCTTTGCTGTAATTGCGACTAACCAAAGAATAAGTCAAGTAACTATTACATGTCAATTTTACATGCAATAATTGTTTCGGGGGATGTAGTCTTTTTCTTATCTGCGGCATTAAGACTACTAACCTCGAACAGCTTTTACTGCCAGCCACAGCCAGCCAATCAGGAAGCAGAGACCCCCGAACGGAGTTATAATAGCATAAGCTGTAACAGCCGTAACTGCATATAAATAAAGAGAAAACGAGAATAATAATATTCCGGTTGCAAAGAACAGACCGGATTTAAAGTAAATACTTTTATCTGCAAGTCCAATGGCAAGTATTACTACAGAGTGGATTAAATGATACAGTACTCCGGTCTTGTAAATCTCCATCATCTCGGGTGAAAGTTTTTCACTTAGTCCGTGAGCACCGAAGGCTCCCAATGCAACGGCGAGGAATCCAGATATCGACCCGGTAATTACGAAATGTTTTCCTTTATTCATTATTTTTTATAAATTTTATTTTTCATGTTGATTATAATTAATTTGATTATGCGGATTTTACCATTTTTTTCAACCTATTAACCTCATCCCTAAGCAACGCCGCTTTTTCGAATTCCAGGTCTTTGGCGGCTTGATGCATCTGTTCCATCAATTGTTCGATCAGATCTTCTTTCTGTTCTTTGTTCATATATTTTAAAACAGGTTCTGCTACTTTTACGAAAGCACCGGTATCTTTGTCTTCTTTCTTCCTTACATCGGCTATTGAAGTGGATGAAAGAATATCTTCCATACTTTTATATATTGTTGTGGGAGAAATATTATGCTCTTTATTATACTGCATTTGAATTACTCTTCGCCGTTCGGTTTCGTCTATTGTTTTTTTCATCGACTGAGTAATTTTATCCGCGTACATAATAACTTTCCCACTCGCGTTTCGGGCAGTTCTTCCCGCAGTCTGCATTAAAGAGCGCTCGCTGCGCAGGAATCCTTCTTTATCTGCATCTATAATGGCTACTAAAGACACTTCCGGAAGATCCAGCCCTTCTCTTAAGAGATTAACTCCCACAAGTACATCGAAGTCTCCTAGACGGAGATCCCTTAATATTTCCACACGTTCCAGGGCATCGATATCACTGTGAATATATCTTACCAATATTCCGATCTTATCCAGGTAATCCGATAGATCCTCCGCCATTTTTTTTGTTAAAGTAGTTACGAGCACCCGCTCTTTCTTTGCTACTCTTATTCTTATTTCGCCGATTAAGTCGTCTATCTGCCCTTTAATCGGTCTTACCTCAATTTCCGGGTCAAGTAATCCGGTTGGACGTATAATTTGCTCAACTATAATACCGTTGCTTTTCTCTAATTCATAATCCGACGGTGTTGCGCTTACGAATATAACCTGGTTCAGCATTCCCTGAAATTCTTCGAACTTCATGGGTCTGTTATCCAATGCTGAAGGAAGCCGGAAACCGAACTCAACCAAAGTTTCTTTCCTTGCTCTGTCGCCGTTGTACATAGCTCTTAATTGAGGTACGGTAACATGCGATTCATCGATGATCAGCAGAAAATCTTTAGGAAAATAGTCCATCAGGTTATAAGGTCTGGAACCGGGTTCCCGTCCGTCCATATGCCTAGAATAATTTTCTATACCGGCACAATATCCTATCTCCTTCATCATTTCTATATCGAACTTAGTCCTCTGTTCAATTCTCTGGGCTTCCAGGTATTTCTCTTCAGACTGAAAATAATGCAGCCTGTCATTTAACTCGTTCTCAATTTCATAAATAGCTTTTTGAACCTGTTCCCTGTTAGAAACAAAATACTTAGCCGGATAAATAGGAGAAGAGTCGATTTCTCTTAGAACCTCGCCGGTAACAGAATCTATAACCGAAAGCTTTTCGATATCGTCGTCCCAGTATTCTATCCTGATTGCTTCCTCGTACTGATAGGCCGGAATTATCTCGACCACATCTCCCCGGGCCCTGAAAGTTCCGCGGGTAAACTCAACATCGTTTCGGACATAATGAATATCAATAAGATTTCTCAAAAGTTTTTTTCTCGGGAACTTTTCTCCTTTTTTAAGGAAGATAATCTGATTTGCATATTCCTGGGGGGCTCCGATTCCGTAAATACAGCTAACGCTGGCAATTACAATTACGTCGCTTCGTCCTTCGATTAGCGAAGTGGTGGCTTTTAATCTTAAACGGTCTATTTCTTCGTTAATGGCAAAGTCTTTTTCGATGTACAAGTCCCTCGCCACAACATAAGCTTCCGGCTGATAATAGTCGTAATAGCTGATGAAAAATTCCACTGCGTTTTTAGGGAAGAACGACTTGAACTCGGAATAAAGCTGCGCGGCCAGAGTTTTATTATGGGATATTATGAGCGTAGGTTTGTTTATCTCTTTAATTACGTTGGATATGGTAAAAGTTTTGCCGCTTCCGGTAACTCCGAGAAGGGTCTGAAATCTCTCGCCGTTCTTTACGCCCTCTGTCAGCTGCTTAATTGCTTCAGGCTGATCGCCGGATGGCTGATAGCTGGATACCAATTCGAATTTATTCATAAATAAGCAATGAGGTTTATATTAAAACATTAATTTAGTAATTTTTAACCCGATTGTTCAATGTAAAACGAATTATATTTTTTACTTTACCGCTAGACGATACCTACATCATAGAGAATACCGGACTAATGATACGGGCAACGCGGAACCCGCCTAACCGCGGTTATATTTTAAAAGATAAATTATTTATTTAAATCAAGTTTCGCCGTAATAACAATTTGCCGGAACAGAAAAATATATACCGGTTACATAATTTTACCCTGAATAAATTATTTTTTTAGTTAACTTTAGCGGATTAAATAATTTAAATAGATAATCCAAGAAACATTTATCATTGATTAATAGTAAAGGATCCGCTTACCGCAAATTTGTACCGGCCCTAAGAATTTAACATTTATAATCAGTTACTGATTTAACACCAAGGATTCCCGTTATGAATAAAGCGGAACTGAGTTCCTATACAATCTTATTCTTAATTTTATTTTCAATTTCCTTAAAAGCTCAGGCAAGCAGCACATCGACAATAAGCGGATTTGTTTACGATAAATCAACCGGTGAAACGCTAATAGGAACAAACGTTTATCTGAAGGACAGCCATCTCGGAAGCATAACCAACAATAACGGTTATTTTGTAATATCAAACGTTCCGGTAGGAAAGCAAAAACTCATTGCAAGTTACGTCGGATATAAAACCGCAGAACAGGATATAAATGTAAACGGCAGCAGCAGTATAATTAAAATATATCTTACGCCTTCCGCTTACAACGTGGGTGAAGTAGTTGTAAAAGGAGATTCCGAAAAGATTGGCGATCGGCTTTTCTCAAGGCCGGTGTCGACGATTGAAATGAACTCGAGTCAGGTAAACCAGATACCGAAAGTGGTTGAAGCGGATCTGCTCCGCGCCCTTCAGACAATGCCCGGAATTACGGCACTATCAGATTTCTCATCGGCTATTTATGTACGCGGCGGTACTCCCGACCAGAATCTCTACCTGGTAGACGGTGCCGAAATATATAACCCTGAGCATGCATTCGGCATCTTTTCTACATTTAATACAAATGCAATTAAGCGTGTAGAGGTTTCCAAAGGTGGTTTCGGTGCCGAATACGGAGACAGGCTTTCATCCGTCATTAACGTTATTAACCTTGAAGGCAACAGGAAAAAATTTCAGGGTGATTTTAACCTGAGCCTTATAGCCGCCTCGTTAACTCTGCAGTCGCCTATCGGCTCAATCGGTTCGATCTCCGGATCTTTCAGACGGACATACATAGATCAGACGTACGCAAAATTCATCAAGAACCTGCCCAGTTATTATTTTGACGACGGTAACCTTAAAGCTTTTTTCCAGTTCGGAGATAAAGACAATCTTACTTTAAGTTATTTCGGCAGTAAAGACAATCTGGATTACAAGATTGATAAAACTCTGCCCCAAAGTCCTCACTTCCTGTATGACTGGGGAAATAAGCTCGGTACAATAAACTGGAAACATATTTTCAGCGACAAGATTTTTACCAGTTTTTACCTAACCGGCAGCAATTTCCAATCTAATTTCAGCGTTAATCAGTTCCAGCGTTTTGAAGAAAAAAATTCATTATCGGATTACACCGCGAAAGGTTCGCTTGAGTATTTTATCTCCAACGAATTGAATATGAAAACTGGAATTGATTATAAACATCTCGGTCTACTGTATAATTTTGATTGGAATGCAGGGCTGGTAAATATAAACAGTCTTGCTCATGAAACAAGCGCTTATGTAAGTTTCTTGTGGCATCCCATTCCGGTATGGGATATTGAAGCCGGATTAAGGTATACTCAATTTCAATCCGATAAAACTTTTACGCATTTTCTTCCCCGACTGTCGGTTAAATACAGGCTATCGGCAACAAGTAATATAAAATTCGCAACCGGGATTTATAGCCAGTATCTCGACAGCATTCAGAGACTTTTCTTTTCCAGCATATGGATGGCTGCGGATAAGAATATCAACAATTCAAAAGCAACACATTATGTACTCGGATATCAGAAGCAGGTCGCAAATTATTTTGTACTGGACGTTGAGTCATACATAAAATATTACAAGAATCTTTATATCTTCAATCAGAATTTCAATGCTCAAGTAACACCGACTTATTATCTAACCGACGGAAATCCGGTATATACTTCTAATCAGAATTTATTGACAAGGGGTGACGGCACATCTTACGGCCTGGAGCTTATGCTGCGAAAGGACGTAGGCGCGGTTTCCGGCTGGATCTCGTATTCGTTATCAAGAACTCAGTATAATTTCGACGGTATAAATCAGGACAATACATTCGTACCGAGACAGGACAGAACATCTGTTTTGAATTTTGTACTGAACGGAAATATAAACGATATATTAAAAGGAAATTGGAACGGTGCGCCTGAAAAATCAAGTTCGAGCTGGCTGCTGGGATTGAATTTCGTCTTTACTTCAGGGCAGCCGATTACCGTGCCGGTGTCGGCTTATTTTGTAAACACGCTGCCCGACTGGAATAATTACAGCACTGCAAACCAGGACCTTCCCGCTTACAAGTTATACCCCGGAGCAATTGATACTTATAGACTCCCGCCTTATATAAGAATGGACTTAAGCATCACATATCGTAAGGATTACGGTTCATGGTCGCTCGCTCCGTATCTGCAGATTATTAATATCGGCAATAGGAAGAACATCTGGTTTATAAATTATAAAAGCAACATAACAAACGGTGCTGTTGTACAGGATATTACGACCGAAGACATGCTGCCGATTCTTCCGAGTCTCGGCTTGACAATAAAATTTTGATGCCGGAGCAAAAGATGAAAACAATTTTTTTATGTAACAACATTATGAAATCTTTAGCAAAATTATTTTTAACGGTAGTTGTACTATTTATTTTTTCGGAATGCGGCAGTCCCGGTGTTAACGTAAACGATGCGCCTTACGAGCCTAAAATAACGGTTGAAGGATATTTATACTGCGGTGAGACAGTAAAGGATATAAAACTAATGAGGAATTATCCGCTCGGCGCTCCGCTGGATCAAAGTACATTTTACCTTACCCCGACCGCAAATAATGTTTCGGTTACTTTAAACGGTACCCCCCTTAATTTCGATCCTGCTACCGAAACTTACTACAACTGCACCATAAATATTAATTACGGTAAAACTTATAAACTGGAGGTATTTGCCTCTATCGACGGCAAGGATCTTCACACTACATCTTCTACAATCACTCCTCAAAAAGGATTCGAGGTAATGAGGAAAAATCTCGGAGTAATAAAATACAATACAGTTTCGCCGAACGTCAGTTTTACAACCTCGCCGGGAACCGATTATTATATTTTTTCTATAGTACCCGATTCTGCAAGCACGGATAATTTTATATATGCAAATGCATTGAGATCCAACGAAGATTCTAACAGGGTTGCTGACAATTTAAATGATTTAAAGTTCAGATACGGCACTTTGAATAATATAGATTCGTACACCGGACAGATTTATTCGTACTTAGTTCAGCTAAACCAAACATGGTTTTACAGTTCATATACTTTAATTGCTTACGCCGGTGATAAGAATTTCAAAGATTATGTAATGACCGCGCCTTCGGTGCAGGAATTCGACGGCAACTTTCACGAGCCAATCCAGATCTTTAACGGCGACGGCATCGGAGTGTTTGCCTCGGCAATTAGGGATACTGTTTTATTTACGATAACTAAATAAAATTACCGGTACAGTGGATCGTGATATAAGGAATATGATGAGGATCTCTGTACCTTATTCCACTTATACTTCTAAACCTTTATTTCACGACTGCCTCTAAACCATATTCCCCTATTCGGCCAGTCACATTCATATCACTTGATATTTTATCTTATTTTTATATATTGCCTTAAAAATTAAGTAATTATTTGCAAATTGCCTTATATTATTAGATCATATGGAAGTAGAGACTAATATATTAAATTTTTATAAATGTGCCGACGGCATCTGGGATGAAATGTGCGATAGGGAAAAGATCCGGCACCATTATTCAAAAGTCTTCGATGCTTTAAAAGACATGGACAACGAAACGCTCCAGGAAAAGAGCAGGCGTGCAGCAGAATTGTTTATGAACCAGGGAATTACCTTTACGGTCTATAACGATTACGCAGGCATAGAAAGAATCTTTCCTTTCGATATCATTCCCAGAATAATATCGGGTAAAGAATGGGAACATATTGAAAAAGGTATACAGCAGAGATTAAAAGCTCTTAACTTATTTTTAAAAGATATTTACTCTACTCAGAATATTATAAAAGATAAGGTCATACCGGCCGAACTTATTGCTTCATGTCCACATTACACGCGCGAAGCTTACGGAATCAAAGTGCCTTACGATATTTATACACATATTTCAGGGATAGACTTAATTAGGGACGAAGACGGTAAATTTTATATTCTTGAAGATAATCTTCGCACTCCTTCCGGAGTTTCGTATATGCTGGAAAACAGGGAAATGACAAAGCGCATCTTCCCCGAAATGCTGACGTTAAATAACGTACGAATAATAAATGACTATCCTCTTCTTTTGCATAATATTATGCTTAAGCTGGATCCGAACGGAAACCCGAATCCCAATATTGTACTGCTTACACCAGGAGTATTTAACTCGGCATATTATGAGCATACATTTCTTGCAAGGCAGATGGGCATTCCTCTTGTCGAAGGAAGAGACCTTGTTGTAGATAACCACAAGGTTTATATGAAAACAACGAACGGCTTGGAACAGGTTAATGTTATTTACAGAAGGGTAGATGACGATTATCTTGATCCGCTTGTATTCATACCCGAAAGTACGCTGGGAGTACCCGGATTAATGGGCGCTTACCGGAAAGGCAACGTAGCTATAGTAAATGCGGTGGGCAACGGTGTGGCAGATGATAAAGCCGTTTATTCTTATGTACCGGACATGATCGCTTATTATTTAAATGAAGAACAAATTCTTCCGAATGTGCCTACGTACAAATTGTCTTTGTCGGAAAACAGGGATTATGTTTTTAACAATATTGAAAAAATGGTAATAAAACGCACCAACCAGTCAGGCGGTTACGGAATGCTGATCGGCAACAAAGCAACTGAAGAAGAAATTATAAACGTCAGAATAGATATTGAAAGCAATCCGAGAAATTTCATAGCACAACCTATAATAAAACTTTCAACAGTACCGTGCTTTATCGACGGCAAGTTTGTTCCAAGGCATGTGGATTTTCGTCCATACGCATTAACCGGTCCAGATGGAACTACAATTGTTCCGGGAGGATTGACACGCGTTGCATTAAAAGAAGGTTCACTTGTTGTTAATTCCTCTCAGGGAGGCGGAAGTAAAGATACCTGGATTATTGATTAATAAATAAATTAGTGAAACAAATGCTGAGCAGAATCGCAGATTCGTTATTCTGGCTGAACCGCTATATGGAGCGGGCAGAAAGCCTATTAAGGATTGTCAAAACAAATTACGCCGTCTATCTTGAGAAGCGAATTAATGACAAGATTCCGTTATGGGATCATACGCTTGAATTATTTACTCCGGCGGGAAATTCTCAGCTTGCCGCTATAGAAAACAACATGGAAGCCGCTCTCCGAATGCTTTTTATTGAAACAGACAATCCCAATTCTCTTAAAATTATAATTACCAGAGCAAGGGAAAATGCGAGAGGCGTACAGGACAACATAACAAAGGAAGTGTGGGAGCATGTCAACCGGTTTTATCATTTGATTAATGATCCGGCGTTTGAAGATAATCTTAGCGAAGTTAATATATTTCAAACTCTGGAGGTTTTAACCATGCATACACTATTGTATATCGGCGTAACCGAAAATACTATGCCCCGCGGGCTGGGATGGAGTTTTATGAATCTCGGCAGATACATTGAGAGATGCCTTCTAACAATTGAAATGATGATTAAACAATTGAGAATGATTAAATACGATTTAAATTTTCAGAAAGACATCATGTACTGGAAGCATCTCTTATTATCGATGTCAGGGTTTGAATTGCATTTAAAAATTTACAGGTCCTCAGACTATACCCGCAATGTTCTGCACCAGGTACTGTTTAACAATGACTTTATCAGATCAGTGGAATATTCACTTTCTCATATAAATAAATATTTAAATGAAATAACTAGTGAGAACAATAGACCCGAGAATATTTCCTTGGTTAACAGTCTCAACCGCCTTTACAGCAAAGTCCGTTATTTCGATTTCACAACTATCAATAACGAAAATGTTCAATCTTATTTATATGATTTAAGGTCTGGTATGCTGGATTTCAGTATTAATCTTGAACAAATATTTTTTTCATATGCATAATTATAAAAATGTAATAAGTCGATTAAAAGGAATTGCATGCCGGTATTCAAAATACACCATATAACAAAGTACGAATACGACAGAAATATTAAAGAGAGTATCAACGAAATAAAGATATTTCCGTACAGCTGCAGCGAACAGGTAATATTGCAGCATGATCTTGTAATTACAGGTCAGCCAGGACTTCATACTTATTACGATTACTGGGGAAACAAGACGGGCATATTTAATTTACTTTCTCCCCACAAAGAACTTGTAATTGAAAGCAAACTTATTGTGCGTACGTTATTATCCACACAAGGACAAACAAAATTCCTATCGGGATGGAGGGAATTAAACAGCGGAGTTAAGGGCAAGCTTCGACTGATTGAACTTACTTCCGCGGCTCCCGTAAAACAACAGGATAAAATCAACGTAATTTCAAAAAATATTTTCGATAAGAATAAAAACGTCGCTGAAGTGGTTGAAAACTGCAACGAGTATATTTATAATACTTTCGAATATATTAAAGGCATTACAAACATAGAGACTACCGTTGATGAAATCCTAGATAAGCAGGCCGGCGTCTGCCAGGATTTTGCTCACGTAATGCTTCAGATACTCCGCACTTTAAGTATTCCCTGCAGATATGTCAGCGGTTATATTTGTCCGAATAAAAACGGTATGCGAGGCGAGGGTGCCACACACGCCTGGGTAGAAGTTTGGCTTCCGTACCTGGGCTGGACAGGCATTGACCCCACGAATAATATTTGGGCAACTGATTCGCACGTCAAACTAGCTGTCGGCAGGGATTTTAAAGACTGCACGCCGGTAAAAGGATCATTCAAAGGACCCGCGAGACAAAAGCTTTCGGTCTATGTTTCTATCGGTTATGAAGACGGGCAGGTTTTTAACGAAGTAAATGACGTTAAAATGGTAACACAATCAATAGTTCCTAATGAAGAAATTATGAACGAAAGTTTTGCTTCACAACAGCAGTGATCCGGAATCAAGGGTATAGTAGTATTAGGTATGAACGGTTTTTACAGGAAACCCAATATATCTTATTTCTTGAAATATACTTTCGTTAAATTTTAAAAATTATTCTTTAAAATAAATCCCCCCGCCGCGACGGATGGAGGGACTGGAGAGTGCGGGGAGAATTATTTGTTTTTAATCGAATCCGGGGATGCAGGCGGACCTAAAAGCATATCCAGACAATTGAGTTCATTCAGTGCACTGCCGTGATCGTAACACGGCTGATTTCTCTGCATGCAAGGAGGCTCGAAATTATTGTCTCCAAGCCGACGGCCTCTCTCCCTTTTGAACATAGGCTGCTGAGGTATATCTTCTCCGGGTTCCGGGAAAAAATTAATTTGAGGGGCATCCGGAGGCGGAGGCATCATCCCGCAATCTTTCATTTCGGCAGTCAACTTTTTAAACTTTTCGGTTTGATCTTTATTGAGCACCTTTACAATTTCGTCGTGTGATTTTTCCAATACGGTTCTTGTGCTGTCCCGGAATTTTTTAATAATTCCCGATTCCTTTTCTCTCAACATGTCGGTTTGTTGTTTCAAATCCTTAAATATTTTATCAACTTTTGCGGTCTGGCTCTCTGTGAGGTTTAAAGCCTTTTTTAAATTGTCCGGTCCCGCTGTAGACATCATTCTTGGCTGGGCACATAAAGCGGTACAGCAAATTATAAGTGCAGCTAAAAAAAAATTTGCCGATTTCATATCAATCCTTTCGTTAAATACAAACGTTAGACAACGGCGGGAGCAGCAGCATTCCATAAAAGTACTTAACTAAATGCTTAAAATATATTTTTCATCTTTAAATATTTCATTTGCACTAATAAAATGATTACTCACTATCGCCGCCTGGGTTTTTGAAACCGCCTGCAATAAATATTAACAAGAATAACAGTTTTCATTAGGTAACATGAAGTATCCCGAGCAAAATGACAAATCATGTCGAAAAGAGAAGTCAGTATGAACGCGATTTAATTCATGGGTTCATTCGGAGGAGGAGGTGGAGGATTTTTAAAACGGATAAGTTCGTTATTCAGGATCTCCTTCTGGCTATTCGTAAGCAAAGGACGCAGCTCCACTTTCATAGAGTCTATTACCGCTACACCTTCAAGCCTTGCCTTGTCGATGGTCAGTAATATCTTTTGATCGTACTTTTTTAGTATTGGTTCAACGGCTTTGGCCTGAGCCGGATTTAACCGGAGTACATCTTCAAGTCTTTTGGAAAAATCTATTTTGCCTCTTTCAAACGGAGGCTTGCGGAATTGGTCGTTGACAAAGACGCTGCGAAGAAAGAATCCGCATATGATACCGAATATAAATATGCTCAAGACCAAAACGCTGGATTTCGTTTGAATATTCATATAAAACCTTAGTGAAAAAAAGAATATAATTTATTGTAAAATGTTTCTGCAATTGATGCCTCCTGTTTTTGAATACCCAATGCACTCTGCAGTGATATTTGCCCGTTCCTTGAAAAATTATATGATACGGATATTATTATGATAATTATTGTTGCGTATACTATTCTTCTGAATAACAGGTTTAAGGATTTTAAAAAAGGTAGTCTGTATTTATTTTAGTGACGGTTGAATTAATTTTTTGCAGAATTCTTTCTTCGAATCCCGTTTCAAAATCCCTAATGACACCTGAAGATATGTCTTCTCTTAATCGTTGAATTTTATCCTTTTCTTGTCTTAATTTACCGTTCGAGGCAAGCGCACCGGTTAATATCTTATCCTCTTCTTCGGAAAGATTTCTTTCAAAACTTTCATATAGTAATTTTTCAATATTCATAAAATATCTCCGTAGGGAGTTAATAATTCTTTTAATATTTTTTGCCCTCTTGCCAGACGTGAAAGAACCGTCCCGAAGGGCAGATCAAGAATTTTAGCGGTTTCTTCGGTTGAATAACCGTCAATTAATCTTAGAACAATCACCGGACGGTATTTGGCATTTAGTTTTGCCACAGCATTATTTATAATTTCCCTGCTCTCATTGAACATTAATGGCGTTTCCTGTCCCTCTAAATCCGTTCCTTCTTCGAGCATCTTATGGAAGGAAAAGAATCTTTTCCGTTTTTGCTTTTTTATTTCATTTAAGGATAAATTTATCGCAATTCGCGTTAGATAAGTGCTTAACGATGATTCACCCTTAAAATTATTCATTGACCGGTAGAATCTGATAAACACCTCCTGACCTATATCTTCCGCCTCTTCGCATCTACCTATCATACCGTATATCGTTGCGGCGATTCTAGATTTATTACGCCTGACAATTTCTTTAAAAGCAAATTGATCTCCCTCTTTAGACAATTCAATAAGGTCAATATCTGAAATATTCTCAATAGAAGCGCAATTTATCAAGCGTCTTTCCGTTCCATTGTAATGCTTTATCGGTTAGACAACAGAAAAATAATATATATTCCAATTTTCTTTACCGGAGTATAAATTATTCTGAAGGCCGTAAAATAAATACCGGATACCTCGATACATTTTTATCATGCATCTTGTATCCGGCATCCCGAATTAATAATAGGAGTGTATCTTTCTAATAACTAATTATGAATTACTGCTTCTAAATTCTATTTCTTTAATCGATATCCGTATGCTTTCAAGAATTCGGTAGTCATCAATTTTTTTCTCGATCTTCAGCAGAAACGGAATAACTTCACTGTCGCCTATTCTTCCGAGACCTTTTACTGCCATCAGCCTGGCCACCCAATAAGGATCTTCCGAATATTTTTCAAGCAGATTTTTTGTTGTTTCTTTATCCAGATTCAACCTTGTAAGAATTCCGATTGCTTCAATTCTTAAAGTTTCCGGCTGGCCGTATACCGCGAATTTTTCAGCTTCACTGTAAGCTTTGCTTGAATCTAATTTTAGAAGCGCCTTTAATGCCGCTCTTCTTATTATCGGACTGTATGAATTAGAATCAAGAGTTTTGTTTATTAAAGGAATAGCTTTAGAAGGATACGCAGATGCGAGGGCCGAGACCGCCGCAGCTTTTACCTGATAAATGTCCGCATTATTAAATACGGATCCTATTTTTTGTGCAACATCTTGCCCTTGAAAATTACCCATTGAATTTAAGGCAGCAATTTTTACATCCGGATCCTTATCGTCAGCGGCCGCCATCAAAGCATTCTTTGCTTTTGAATCTTTAAAATTTCCAAGAGCTTCTGCGCAGACTGATCTCACCCCCTCAAAATCGTCGTTCCGTAACTCCGCAATTAGGGCTTCCTCGGCCTCATTTCCTTTTTTACCGCCGAGTTGTTGCGCCGCCCGTACTCTTCCCACTACATTAGTATCGTTCTTAAGCTGGTAAGCAAGCTCGTCTATGCTTTTATCGAAATTAAGTTCTTCCAGAAGTACGTTTCCTTCGTCGAAATTAACCATCAGCGGTTTTTCCTGAACATCAAAAACAAAACTGTTCCGCAATGAATCAATCAGAATTCTTTCTGAAATTTTCTTAGAAGGAGTAACGATATAAACATCGACGGGCATTTTATATACCGGAGTTAGACTATCTGTCTTTTGAGTCTGTTCAACATTTAAATAAAGCTTATTTCGGTTGGAATCGTAATTATAACTGACATCGAAGACAGGGTGACCTGCTTTGAAAAGCCATTCGTTGTAAAACCAATATAGATTGCGGCCGGTAGCTTCGAGAACTGCTTTTTCAAAATCGTGCGTATCGACATTTTGAAATTGATTTTTCGATACATAATATTTGATTGCCTTAAAGAACAATTTATCGCCGAGAATATTTTTTAACATATGAAGTATTGATGAGCCTCTTTCGTAAACATTGGCGCCGAATGCATCGTCAGCTGTTCCGTATCTGTTATTAACAGTAGGCAGATTTTCGTATTTCTCATCCTTCAACACTACCCGATGATCTTTGTACATTTCATAATTAAAATGATCCTTCCCGTACGCATGCTCGCCGTAAAGAGCTTCGAAATAAGTAGCAAAGCCTTCGTTAAGCCAGATGTTCGCCCAATTGCGGCACGTAAGCAAATCGCCGAACCATTGATGCGCGGTTTCATGAGAAACAAGGTCGGTAGTAGTCTCTTCCGGATGAGAGTATTTATCATGGAAAGTTCCGTCGGTAAGAGTAATTGCCGAAACATTTTCCATACCGCCGGCAGTAAATTCGGATACTCCGGAAAGTGCAAGCTTCTGCCATGGATAGTGATACCCGGTAATGCGGGATAAATATTTTACAATATCCGGCGTATGCGAAAAATTTGCTTCGGCATCTTTTACGTATTGTGGAGCAACATAATAATAAATAGGTACATCATCCCATCTTGTTTTTATAATTTTAAATTTACCCGCCACAATTGAATTCAGATAAACAACATGCGGTTTATTCTCGACCCAGTAAAACGATTTGGTGCGGTTCTTTTTGTCTGCAGTAACCTTTTTAAGTATTCCGTTTGATACAACAACCCAATAGAAAGGTACGGTTGCAGTAATTGCGCTTGTACCGAAATCATCGGGATAATCATGACAGGGATACCAGAACCGGGCATCTTCAGATTCGCTCTGGCTCCATAGCTGCGGAGTAACATCTGGGTAAGCGCTGTCAGGCATTATGAAAAAGATTCCTCTTCCTGGAGGTACAGCGGTATATTCAACGGTAAACGTAAGTGTGTCTTTTAATCCGTAAGTTCTGTCTAAATCAATTGATAATATTTTACCGTTGTAATCAAATGTCAGTTTTTTCTTACCCATAATTACTTTTTCAATTGCCATTGCCTCAGCATTGAGATGAACGGTCTTATACGCAGTTCTTAAAGGAACTATTTTTTCAGTTGCACTGCCGATAATTTCTTTCCGCTGAATGTTAAAATGAAGTTTTAAATCGAGATGTATCATGTGAAATTCTTTATCGGGAGCATGATGAACAGGAAGGGATGAATATGAAACACTTGGCTGAGCCCATAAATAATTAGCGGAAAGTAATATGACCAAGGCAAACCGCTGAAAATATTTTAGCATTCTCTCTCCATATCCTGATATATTTTCCTAATTAAAAATTTATTGTCAGAAGTTATCAACCTTGGTTCAATAATGAATTGAGATGAATCACCATAAAGTTTTTATCAACGTTCATTTCAGAATTTTATTTGCCGCTAGGAATGGTTAACAATAGTAATAATTTGGTCTAATTATTTTTACGCTTGTTCCATGAGGGCAGAGGGAGCAGAGGCTGCAGCTCTAATTTTGATTTGTCGTTCTTGTATATGACCTGTTCAAGAAAAAGTCCCGACGGCGGGGCGGTGTACTTTGCCGGAACGTTGCTGTAATTATTTAAGAAAAATTCGATATCCTTCTGCGTCATTTTCCCCCGGCCGACTTCCGCAAACACTCCGACCATTCTTCTTACCATCTTCCAGAGAAAATGAGAAGCGGTAATTCTTATCAGTATCAGATCGCCTTCTTCTTTAATCTGAATATCCTGGAGCAATACCTTTGTTGACTTTTCCTCTTTATCATCTTCGGAAAATGAGACGAAATCCTTCATTCCAATAAATTCTTTTGATGCTTTTTCCATTGCGGCGAAATTAAGCCTGTCTTTAATCCACCAGACATAGTTCTTCCCGAATGCGGTTCTTCTTCTCGAAATCTGGTAAATATAACTCCGCGATACCGCATCGTGCCTTGCATGGAATTGGGGACCGGTTTTTTCGACTTCAAGCAGATTTATATCATAGGGCAGTTCATCGTTAAATTTCATTCTTATAATTTCCGGGGCAAGCATGGTCTTAACTTCAAGGTGGGCAATCTGACAAAGTGCATGAACACCGCTGTCGGTTCTTCCGGATCCTTGTAAATCCAGTTTTGAAGTATTGAAAATTTTTTCAGCGGCTCTAAGAAGCGTTCCCTGAATTGTTTTTGAATTATGCTGTTTCTGCCAGCCGCTATACCGGGTTCCTTCGTATTCAATATATAATTTAAATCTCGACATAAAAGTTCTTTCTTAAAATTTCCGGCTACATTTAGTCTTCAAAGTTATTTCCCGGCGACGATAAAGCCCGACTGGCTTTTATGTTTTTCTCTTTCCGATATCAGTTCATTTATCGCTTCGAATATTAATCTGATCTGCTTTTCCTGTTCGGCAATTTAGTTTCGGTTTCAATTTCGTATAAAACAGCAAGATCGGAATCCGGCATTTCTTTTTCTTTTCCGATCAAAAAATTTTACCGACTTTTCTTTCGGCCGGCATAATGTCACTCCCCTCAATGTTTCCCCTTTTTATAATTTCAAAGATTACCGCAAAGTAATTTCCTCCTCGGCATAATCATCTGGAGTTTCGCAAACCCGCACTTTTACTTTGTGAATGTTGGACGGCATTTTTACTTTTTTAATTTCATCGAGGAAGAATTTTGTTATATTTTCAACCGTTGATTGAAAATCAACAACGACTCTTTTCGAGTTCATTTTTTCAAGGAAATCTATAACTGTTTTATCTTCATGGTAAACTAGAAACGCATGATCCATCTTTTCCACTAGCGGTTCGATAGCGTCCTTTAGATGGTAATAGTCCATTACCATTCCGTTTTCCATCACGTCCCCGTCTATCTCAACAAGCATTTTATAAGAATGCCCGTGAATATTCTTGCATTTTCCGAAATGATCTGGAAGTCGATGGCCCATTTCCCAGTTAAATTCTTTTGCTATTTTCATTACACTCCCTTTGTATCAGGATTCCAGATAAATTTATGCATCTGCAGCTGGAATCTTACTTTCAAATTATCTTTTAATATCCAGTCAACAAGCTCAACCGGCTCAAGTTTACCGAAAACCGTCGAGAAAAGAACTTCGCATTTGGAAGGCAAACCGTACTCAACCAGCATACCTTTAGCCCATTCATAGTCTTCCCTGCTGCCTATTACAAACTTTATTTCGTCTTCCGGTTTAATATTATTTATATTCTCATAATAATTCTTTTTCAGCATACCGCTTGACGGACATTTTAAGTCCAATATTATTTTTACTCTCTTATCAATATCTTTTACAGGGAGGCTGCCGCCGGTTTCCAGCAATACGCTAAAGCCTTCGTTACAAAGACTTTCCATTAATTCAACGCTCTCTTTTTGTACCAAAGGCTCACCGCCGGTTAATTCCACCAGACTGCAATCGAATTTCCTTATCTCGGATATGATTTCTTCGACTGACATATCTTTTCCGTCGTAAAAAGCATATTCCGTATCGCAATAGCTGCAGCGGAGGTTACAATAAGTTAACCGGATAAAAATGCAAGGCAGGCCCGCTTTTGTGCTTTCTCCCTGAACCGAGTAATATATTTCGTTTACTTTTAACATCGTATGGCAAATTCTTTGATTTTAGGTTAAATTAAGCATAGAAAATTACAAAAGAATTATTTGACATCAAATAAGCGATTACCTATATTTGTTTTTTACTATTTTATTTAAATAAAGGTTATCGGTAATATGGCGAATCACAAATCGGCAAAGAAAAGAATTCGTACCAATAATAGAAGAAAAGAAATAAACAAGAAAGTCGATTCACAAATCAAGACCGTGGTAAGGAAAGCTTTAACCACGACTGAAAAGGCAGAGGCAGAAAAATTGTATAAAGAAGCGGTTTCCCTGCTTGATAAAAGCACGACTAAGGGAAAGATTCATATTAATACCGCTTCCCGGAAAAAAACTGCATTAACGAAGCATCTGAACAGTTTGCAGACTGTTTAATTGCTTTTATAATACTAACTTACCTTGTTATATACAGCACGGCTCTTCATTCTTTTGAAGAGCCTTTTTACTTTTTAAAATCAGCTTCAAAGGGTAATCGAATCCACCGGTCGGTTTTTCCTATACTTTAAAGATCCTCTATTGAGTCTATCCCTTCCGGAAAGGGAAGGTAATATTTTATCGGCTGAATAGAGCCGTTCTTTTTTACAAGTCGTTCTACTTTCTTCTGGATTATCACGCTGTGCTCAATATTAACTTCGTCTTCTATCACTGAACCGAAGATATAACTGCTTCCTTTAATTAACACCTTTTCACCTATCCGCAAAGGAAATTCGTCGCTGCCCGTCATTCTTACGCTGGATTCGATCCTTGTACTATCACGGATTACAATATTTCCTTTTATTATATCTCCCGAAAGCACCTCAACGAAATTACCGATTTCCATTTTCTGCTGAGGATAACAGGTAAATCTGTACGTTTTCATGAATTGTAACGTTCTTGCCGAAGATAATATTTCCGCTTAGGAAGGTATTTTTCCCGATATCCAAATTGTAATTTGGTTTTACACCTTTGTCGATGTGAACTCCTTTACCTATTCTTATATCCAGAGGAATATTATTCTGGTCAAGGCGTATTATTTCCTCAACAACATTCTCATCAATAAAAAAATCGTCCGGATCGTCTATTTCAATAATGTCTTTAATTCTGTCGTATACTTTCTTACGCGCAACTTCCTCCATTTCTTTGAGCACGGATTTATTATTAAAACCCATTACAACATAAGGATCGAGAGGACTTACCGCAGTTACCGAATACCCCTTATTATTGAAAATAGAAATCAGATCGGTAATATAAACTTCGTTCTGAACATTATTGCTCGTAAGAGAACTGACAAGTTCGATAAGTTTTTTGTATTTAAATGCGTAAACGCCGGAGTTAAATTCATTATTTTCGATTAATTCATTTTTAGTATAGGCAAAGGTCCGTCCGTTATATTTTACCCGGTAAGGTTTCTCTTCAGTAAGAGCCAGTATATCCTTGTTCTCCATTATCTCAATAACTTTATCGAAATCGCTTCCGGATGCTTCACCATTTTCGTCCAATGCTTTTACGCGAATTATCCTGCCGTACGAATTATTTCTGGGATCGCCTTCGTATATCCCAGTTAATACAGTCATATCGCTGCCTGAGGATACGAATTCTTCCCTGAAACGCTGTATGGTAGCGGCGTCTATCAGTCCCATATCTCCGGGCAATATGTATACTATTCCGTCGAAATTTTTATTGCCCATTTTTTCCAATGCCACCTGTACTGCATGACCGGTGCCGTTTTGAACCTGTTGATATGCAAAGACCACTGCGTTGCGCTGCCCTATAACTTCAATAACGTCTTTAGCTTTTATACCGACAACTATTACAGAATTTATATTATTAATGCCTCTGACACAGGCGTTAAGTACACGCTCAACCGTAGGAACTCCCCAAATTTTATGCAGCATTTTGGACTTCTGGGACTTAATTCTTTTCCCGTGTCCGGCGGCAAGTATAATTGCAATTTCCGGAGTTTCCAGATTTATTTTTGAAGATAATTTTTCAACTAACTGATTGACTTCTTTTGTTTCGGCTGAATTCATTTAAATCTCCGGAATTGTTTTCGTTATTCTAAAATCGTGTTAAATAAAATTAAAATCTTTCATAAATGTATTTCAATACTATTTACCTGACTATCGGCTTGTTAATTAACCTGATGAACTTCAATATCGCCGTCCTCTTGCTTCTTATATAAATAATATAAAGCAATATTAAATCCCAGCGTAAACCAGACCAGTGTAATTATTTCCTGGTCGCCGAAATTATATTCGGTTAGTCCCGACACTAAGAAAGCGGCCACACTTCCTAAAACGCCCAGGGCGTAAGATGAAAGAAAAGGTTTACCCGCAAGATTTTTATAAATTTTTATATCTAGGGCTATCATTTTATAAATCAAAAAGCAAAATGCAAGGAAACCGAATAATCCCAGGGTAACTAATTCATGAACAAAATTGTTGTGCATATGCCCCTGAATTTCTTTATCGTAACTGTGCTTATATTTTCTGTATAAATTTCCCAGGTCAATATCGCCTACGCCGAATACGGGATGGCGGCTGAACATTTTAAAACCGGCAATCCATAATTCAATTCTGGTAATATTGGAATGATTGTAAAAATCAAAAATACTTAATAGCCTGCTCCTTTTAACAAATGTAAAAAACAAATGACCGTCGCTGCTTTCAATGCTGGTAGGCTCTGCGCTAAGTTTGCCGCGAACAAGTATTTTAATCTTATTTTCAACCGGATATTGCAATTCATAAAAATATCCGTCTGAATTTACGGCGAACAATTTATTGTCGGCAAATCTCCATGTAAAAAGTCTGGAAAGCGCAGCATCCTGATCGAGAAGAACAAGCCCGGCCGGTTTAACATCAAAAAGCTTAAGTCCCTTTTTGTCTGAAACAAAAATTTTATTATCAATAGCATAAACGAAATCCAGATTGGCATTGTCGGTATACCGGATTACTTGCCCGGCCGGAAGTCCGTTATTTAATCTCACAACCGTAATGGTGGAAGGCGGACTTGATATAACGAGGCCGGCCGAATCGGCATAAATATTTGAATAACCTTTGAAGTTTCTATATCTGGCAGTATCCGAAAGATTCTCGGGGTTTTTAAATACAGTAATCCCGCTGTCTACATCAACCACATACAGGTAATTACTGGCAACAGTAAAAGCGTATGTGAATCCCGCAGTAATAAATTCTTTCTCAAAGACAAAATCGTCGCCGGTCTTTTTCAACAGAAAGAATCTGGTTTCGATGGAAGAGCCGACATAATAATCGCCCGACCATTTTTTAATTGATACAATAGGAGCAGGCAACTTAATATGCTTAATCAGGGTTGTATCCTTAAATACCAGCAGTCCGTTATCGAAATCGGAAACATACTCCTTTTTGCCCTCGGATATTATATTTTTTGCGCGGCCTTTTGTATTGACGGTATATTCTTTTTTTATTGAGGAATTAAGGAGACTGTAAACCTCGAAGGTGCTTTTATTTTTTGATACTATGAACATTACCGCTACGGCAGAACAAATTAATATTATCATCTTCCATTGTTTTTTTGCAACCAGGATAATGATAATACCTGCTCCGACACCAATCCAGCTAGTTCTCTTGTAAGTAGAGACCAAAGCAAGCAGCGATAATAAAAACCCGATCACAAGCAATATTCTGTTGCGTATATTGACCTTCTCGTTAACGGCAAATGCAAATAAAAACAATACCGTAAAACTTGTTATTTCTCCCGCCGTAATAGGGTACTGAAAAATTGACGGTCCCGACTGCTCTACGCTGTACAAACTGTAGATATAATATTTATAAGCGAAGAATAGATAAATAAGTATAGATACAAGTGATGCGCCGATGTAAATTTTAAAATAGATTTTAAATCTTTTAATATCCGTTACCGCAACGAACGAAGTATAAACAAGCGGAATAAGCAAAGCTCTTTTCGAAAAATATAAATACGCCTGAGGAATGCCTCCGGAAAAAAGAGCGGATAATAATTCGGCGGTGAGAAACCAGATAAATGCAGCTTCGAGACCGGTTTTTTTGAATTGATTTTCGCCGGACAAAAAATATCTGACAAGTATAAAAATCAATGCACCGAAATATCCGATCTGATTAACAAAAATTGAGTTTGTAAGGCTGAGTACAAATAAGATCATGAAAATGAAAATTAACCTGTCCAATATTTTGATTCGGTTCTCCGCAGTTTTCATATTTAATCCCTGAATTGCATTTCATAAAATTTACGGTAAAGCCCGTTTAAGTCTTCGATTAATTCGTCGTGCGTTCCGGTTTGAATTATTGAACCTCTTTCGAGTACTAGTATTCTTGATGCATTCCTTATGGTGCTGAGTCTGTGTGCTATTACAAATGTTGTTCTGTTTACCATCATACGTTCAATTGCTTCCTGCACAAGCTGTTCAGACTCATTATCCAGAGCCGACGTTGCTTCGTCGAATATCATGATAGGAGGATTTTTTAATATCGCCCTGGCAATTGAAATTCTCTGACGTTGTCCGCCGGAAAGTTTTACTCCCCTTTCGCCGATTACCGTATCGTATCCGTCAGACATTTCAAGGATAAAATTATGTGCATTTGCTGCTTTGGCAGCTTCCACAATTCTTTCCATCGGATAATTACCCAATCCGTAAGCGATATTGTTTTTTATCGATTCGTTGAATAAAAAAGTTTCCTGAGTAACTATACCCATCAAGGCTCTCAGATCGGTTATATCAATATCCTTTATATCTATACCGTCTAATTTTATTCTGCCGCCGGTCGCATCGTAAAATCTCGGAATCAGATCCACGAGAGTCGATTTGCCGCCTCCCGACGGGCCCACCAGGGCAATTATTTCTCCCCGTCTCACATCAAAATTAATATCCTTCAATACAGGCTCGTCAGAATCTTCATAACTGAATTCCAAATGGTCGAACGAAATTACATCTTTAAAACCACTTACCTTAACAGGATTCGGGGAATTCATAATTGTCGGTTTCGTATCGATTATTTCAAAAATTCTGTCGCCTGCCGCCGACGATTCCTGAATCCTGTTGTTTACGGTGCTGAGTTCTTTTATCGGCGGCATCAATTGAAAGATTGCAAACAGGAATCCCAGGAACTCGCTTGCTTTAAGAGAATTATGCTCAAGAACAAGTACACCGCCGTAGTATATGATAACTACACCGACAATCACGCTAAGGAATTCAGTGATCGGCGAAGATGCATTTCTTATCCTCACTATCCTCAGCATCATTTTGAAAAAACTACGTGTCTCTTTAGTAAATTTCCCGTTCTCATAGTTTTCCATTCCGAAAGCTTTTACAATCTTCACACCAGATATCGTCTCCTGTATAATACTCGTAATATCAGCCATTTTTGCCTGAATTGCAGTACTGTGTTTCCGAAGTTTGATCCCTATCCAGGCTATTATTCCCATCGAGAAAGGCAGTACGACAAAAGCCAGAACCGTAAGCTGCCAGCTTATACTTAATGCTATTCCGATGAAAACAATTATGGTAATCGGTTCTCGGATCAAGTTGAGGAAAGCAGCGGATATGCTGTTCTGAACTACGTTTACATCGTTGACAATTCTTGATATCAGGTTGCCTACTCTTTCCTGTTTAAAATACCCCATCGGCAGCTCGTGCAGGTGACCGTACGCTTTATCGCGCAGATCCTTCATAGTACCCTGTTCCGCATAAGAAAGGAAGTAAGCCTGCAGGTATCCGAAGATATTTTTAAAGAAGAAAGAAATAACCACAAGGAAACAAATTTTCAGCAGCGCGTCCAGCTTGTTTCCGCTGAAGACGAATTGATTAAATCCCGTAACAATCTCCTGCTCCACCTTTGTTGCCCATTCAGGAAGAATGCTTTTGGCCGTAGCAATAGTAGCCGGCTGTGAAACAGTCTGCTGGGGAGATTCCTGAAAAAGAGTATCCAGAAGGGGAATTGTAAGATAAACCGATAATCCGTTAAGTACCGCGTACAGTATAGTACAAATTATCGAAATAACCAGATGCCGCCAGTAAGGTTTTACAAATTTTAATATTCTTAAGTAGGTGTTCACTTTTAATTATAATCCGGAATCCGCGGAATATTTTTTAAACCGCATCCTTTTTTTATGTTTATTGAATCGTATGATTTAAAGGTATTTAAATTAAAAATATTTATCGAAGAATTCTCTGCAAAACCGTCGTCGAACAACAGAAAATTATTCAGCACATAAAAATTTTTTAATCCGCCGCCGTTCCATTGCTTTAATATACGCCTGCTTTTTAACGAATAAATATATAACGATGAAGTAACGGGAGAATTTCCGTAAATAGTTTTATTCCCGGCAGAAATATTAAGCGTCGAAAATACCAGATAATTATTGCCCCGCACCCAGACGGCCTGGTTCAGTTTTTGATCAGTTGTAACCAGCAAAGTTTTCTTTTGTATACTGCGGAAAACTAAATATACGGAATATAAACTTGAGTCAGCCGTAACCGTTAAATAATATTTACCTTCCGGCGATTTAAAACCGGACTGAACTTCCGCGGGCTTCGGATAGCCTTCCCTTGTAATATCGTATGTTTTTATTTCGTCAAAGAGTTTTTTACCGAAAGTATTAAAAATCTGAGTATGTTGATTTACATAAGTTGCCACGGTCAGATCGAGAGAATTTAACATTACTTTAAATGTATTATCGGTACCCCATACCATGAACACCTGTATTCCGCTTCCGATTTTCTCAATCATACTGATTTTATTTGAGTCGGCGTTGAAAAGATAAAGCCTCGCATCTTTTATAAACGGAAATGCGCCGGTTTTACCGTAGTCTCCCGCTGTGAGGAAAAAAGCCGTTTTCATATCTTTCGAATACGAAAGATTTACAACGCTCTCATTTTCCTTCGACCAGAACAAAGATAATTTTTTATTTTTGAAATTATATTCGTAAAGTCCGGCCCTGTATCCGTAAATTCCTGTAACCAGCAGGTTCTTTACTATCGGCAGTTTTCCGGCGGGATTATTTGCTGCCGTATTATAGTTTGTCTTCTTTTCGGAACATCCGGATAAAAACAATGTAACTGAAAATATTGCAATTAAACACTTTTCAAGCATTAAAGACCGGCGGTTTTTATAAACAAACTTAATATTAAGTTTACGAATTTCATAAAATAAGACCACAACGGACTGTATATGAAAAACAATAATATTATCGATCCGTAAAAACCCAGATTCAAAATCATTGCCGTATATTTGTTCGGGAAAAGATCAAATAAAATATGCGAGCCGTCAAGCGGCGGTATGGGCAGCAGATTGAAGGCAAAAAGGAAAATATTTAAAAACACGCCGTACCAGAGAATGTTAATCCAGAAGGTCCGGTATGCCAGGCCTGAATGAAGAGCGGCAAGCAGAATTAAAAACAAAAACACCGCAAGCAAAAAATTGGATAATGGGCCGGCAAATGATACTACTGCGTCGTCTTTAAGCTGATCTTTGAAATTAGATCTGTTAACAGGAACCGGTTTAGCCCAGCCTATCAAAGCAAACCCGGAAGCAAAAGAAGCGATAGGCATAATGTAAGTACCTACAAGGTCGGCGTGTTTAAACGGATTTAATGTCAGGCGCCCCTGGTTCTTTGCGGTATCGTCTCCCAGCCGCCAAGCAACAAATGCATGTGCAAATTCGTGAATGCCCAGTGAAATGAAAAACAGCGGCAAGAATGAAATAAATGAAATTAATTTTTCGCTTATATGAATATTAGACAAAATGATTATCCTCTCGGGTGAAACTGTTTATGAACCTGTTTAATATATTCTCTGTCGATATGCGTATAAATCTGCGTAGTAGATATATCCGCATGACCCAGCATTTCCTGTACAGCTCTTAAATCGGCACCGCCTTCAATAAGATGAGTGGCAAAGGAATGCCTGAAAGTATGAGGGTGAACTTCTTTTACAATGCCTGCTTCTTTAACGTAACGGTTTACAATTTTCCATGCACCCATTCTGGAAAGTTTTGTACCGCGGCCGTTTAAAAATAAAATATTTCCGCTCTTAGATTTTTTTTCAAGAAGAGGTCTTCCTTTTTTCAAGTATTTAACTATCCATTTCCTGGCGCTTTGCCCGATGGGAATTAATCTTTCCTTAGATCCTTTACCGAATACCCGGATAATTTCTTCTTCAAAAAAAATATCCGATACTTTTATGCTGATTAGCTCTGACACCCGCACACCGCAGGCATAAAACGTTTCCAGAATAGCTTTATCGCGCAATCCGAGTTTGTTATCGGTAACCGGTTGGGAAAGTATTGCCTCGATTTCCGGGAAAGATAATACAGAAGGCAGATTTTTTTTCAGTTTCGGAGCCGGCAGTCTTTCTATCGGGTTATTAACTATATACTTGTTTGAAAATAAATAAAGAAAGAATCCTTTAATCGACGAAAAGTATCTTGCGGCAGAACTGCTGTTTAATCCTGCTTTATTTAAACCGCTGAAAAATTCGCTTAAGTGTGAATATTTAATCCCGGACGGATCGTTAATGTTATATCCTTCAATGAATTTAAGGAATGCGGTAATATCGTTTTTGTAAGACGCGACGGTATTTTCGGAAAGATTTTTTTCTAGCTTTAGTACCGTTAAATATTCTTTTAGAAAAATGTTCATTTGTCGTCTTGCTTATTGTCGATTCCTTTTTCCATCTCGTCCTGCTTAGGATACCGTATTCTCCGGTGATGCTGCCCGACAAGAATACCGATAAAAGCTTCCTTGATTTTATTTAAATCGCTGAACGTTATGGGTGAATCGTCAAGCTGTCCGTCTCCGACACGCGACTGTATGATTTTATCTATAAGATTCTCTACTTTTACCGGGTCGGGTTCTTCGATTGAACGCACTGCTGATTCGCATCCGTCGGCAAGCATTACAATAGCAGTCTCTTTTGTATTCGGTATCGGACCGGGATACATATAATCATTAATATTTACCTTCTCTTCGCCGTAGAGTTTTTTTGCTTTATCTAAAAAGTACGATATCGTTGTAGTGCCGTGGTGCATCGGGATAAAATCGGTAATTTCCTGCGGCAGATGATTCTCCTCGGCAAGCACCATTCCTTCTCTCACATGTTTAATAATTAAACTTACGCTTTCTTCGGGAGTTAAATTTTCGTGCACGTTCTGATTGTTCAGCTGATTCTCAACAAAATTATGCGGTGTTATTGTTTTACCGATATCGTGGTAATAAGCTCCTACTCTGGCAAGCAAGGGGTTGGCCTTTATTCTTTCGGCGGCTGCTTCGGCCAGCGTGCCCATCGTCATCGAATGATTAAATGTGCCCGGAGCTCTTCTGGCAAGTTCTTTCAGCAGCGGCCTGTCGAAGTTCGATAACTCCAGCAGCGTAAGATCGGTTGTTATCTTAAAAATTCTTTCGAAGAAAATCAGCAGTCCGTATGTTAAGACCGGACTGATCAAAGCATTGGTTCCGGCGAACGCTATTTCTATAGATATACTTTCGGCGGAAGCAAACCTCTCAAGACCGAATGCGAGTATCGAAACAACGTATCCTATTAGTATGTATAGAAAAGAACGGAATATCTGGGATCTGTTTTTTATATCGCGTACCGTATAAACAGACAGAGCTGATGCGAAAAGGTTCATTGCCGCAAATGTATAATCGTTTCCTCTCAAAGCCCCGGTAATCAGAACAATGATTACAGTACAGTAAAATCCGACCCTGGAATCGAATATGATAGTAATAAGCATTGCGGTAACAGGGATGAATATCATGAACTGAAGAGGCGCATTAACCGAGATCTGGTTGATCATGAAAGTTATAAAAGAAATAAAAACGATGTTGCTGGCTATTAGAATGATGCGCTGGTTGTCGAAAAATATTTTTTTCCTGAACAGAAAAAGATAAATTGTAAGCAGCGTCAATAAAAAACTTATATGCAGCAGTTTACCGAAGAACTGAAGAAGATACCCTTCACCTCCTATTTGTTCGCCTTTTGCCGCTTTGAATGATTCTATTTTCAGCTTGTCTTCTCTCGTAATTCTGTCGTGTTTGGCAATTATTCTCTCATTTTCATTAACTATTCCGCTGTATTTTGATACATTGTTCTCTGCTTGTTTAATTTCTTCTTCGGTTAATTTAGAACTGTAAACAAGATTAGGGAAAACAAAATGAGAGATATATTCTGTAAGCGCCGCCTTTAAATCACCGGGGTAATTCATATTTTCTATATATTTTGCCGCGGCACTCTTTGCATCATTCAATTCATAAATGTTGTCCAGTTTTTCAATCTTATCGACATTTCCGCTGCGTATGGCAATGCTGTCTCTGCTTAGATCCGCCGAATCTTTATTTATTATTCTGTACCGGTATATGCCGTTAAGGGCCTCGCGGGCGGAATAAAATATCTGCCTTAAATTAAGATGCCTGCTTAGAAGCATATTCATTTCCTGCCTTCGCAGATGGGCGAATACATTGAACGATGTTGTACTTAAAAAGGTAGGATTAAAATCTTTAAGATTATTTGCCAGTACGCTGTCTATAACTTTTAACAGAAAATCATTATAATCTTTTAAGGAATCGGCAGCCTTCCCCGATTCATCTTTCTGGGTCAGAAAAACCGGATAAACACTTCTTGCAGCTTCTTTTAGCTCCGACTTATAGACTTCCGGGTCCTTAATTATCGGGAAACTGAAAGGAGCTATTAAATCATCATGAATCCATATCGAGCCTACGGACACATTTGATTCTATCGACTCACCTTTCGGAAACATTAAGGCAATCAGAAAAACAGTCACCAGTCCTATAAGTAATTTAACTCTTAGGCTGCTGCGTAATTTAGATGGTTTTTTCTCCGTCATTTACATTTTCTGTTTTCTGTTACAAATAACGTAATTATATATTTTCAATTACGGCAATATTACTAACTTTTGCAATAATCTTAAAACTTCCGTTAAATATTTTATAGGCAAATAATTACCGTAGTTACAAAAATATTAAAAAATATTATCAGAAGAGACTAAATATGCTTTTTGTTATATATATCAAAATCAGCGGAATTGAATATCAGAACGGAATTATTTTGTTTGATATCCAGCCAGTATTTTATCGATGTTGTTTAAAACCGATTTGTTATAGCCGGCACGGCTGAATGTTACTTTCCCGGAAGTATCAATAATTATATTAAGCGGATAAATTCCGCCGGGAAAAGAAGATGCGGAACTGTCGGCTTTTAATAAAATATAGTTTCCTGCATTGTTTACATAGTTTTTATCGGCGCCTACCGAAATGAATACTAAATTATTGTTGCCGCCGTATTTGTCATACAGAGAATTAAAATCGGAAAATGAATTTTTTCCTGTTGCGGCGGAAGTGAGAATCCAATTTAAAATAATTGTTTTGTTATTAAAACTTTTACGATTAATTATTTGATTTAAAAACGGCAGCTGCATAATATTTATTTCGCTTCCGGTTTTTATAAAAGGAATAATGATACCATTATTTCCCAAAACCGAATTAATATCGGATGGCCAGCTATATTTTAAAACATTGCCGAGGTTTGAATAAATTAATTCTAACTTGAAACTAAATGAGATTGAGAGATTTTCGGTGATAACGGCATATCCGTAATTTATATCAGCATTACGGTTTATAATAGTAACCGGAATTAATGAGTTGCCGGAAACTGATGAAACCGTTAAGATCCAGAATTTTTCTTTATTTCCGGTTTCATTTCCTTTGATAAAATATATTTGTGAAAACTCTCCCACCGGATTTATCCAGGCAAAAGAAGGGTTTTTTATTTTTAACGAATATTCCCTGCCGGGTTCAATTTCCGGCAGTCCGTTTTGCATTGGAGTTTCTGCATAATTAGATGTATTTGAATAATCGCCCGGCAGCGGATATCCCTGAGAATAATAATCAGGAGTAAAGGTGAGAATTATTAGAATAACGACCGGACACAGCAGTTTCATAAAAAGCCTCCCGGGCGGCAGATAAAATTTATATTACTTCTTTTAGAACCATGTCTTTTAATGTCGAAATCCACATCGGATGATCATTTAAGCTTTCAACAAGCTGAATTTTTTCTCCGCCGTGCTCTTTGAATAATTTTTGATATTCAATTCCTATTTCAACTTTTGTCTCTAGGCAGTCTGAAACAAACGCAGGACTGAAAGCCAGAATCTTTTTTACGCCTTCTTTTGCCTTTTGTATAATCGTTTTATCCGCAAACGGTTCCAGCCAATTTTTATCGAGTCTCGATTGAAAACAAACCGTATATTTTTCTTCCGGAATTCCGAGCTTCGAAACAAGCAGCCTTGTGGTGGCATAACATGTTGCTTTATAACAATAATAATAATCGTCTTTAAAAACATTTACGCAATCGCAGCCCGCGCAGGTTCTTCCGTCGTTATGCACCTTATCCACCTGTCTTACCGGAAGCCCGTGATAACTGAAAAGGATATGATCGTATTCGTCAATATTATATTTTTTTGCTCTTGCAATTATAGTATCGATGAATCCTTTGTTGTCGAAAAACTGACTCGTAATTTTTATTTCCGGAATTACCCACCACTTGCTAATTATTTTCATTGCTTTTTCCACGGCAGATCCGGTGCTTGCAGACGCATACTGCGGAAATAAAGGGACGATAATTATTTTTTTATAACTTTTCTTCCTCATTTTTTCGAGCACTTCATCAAGGCTCGGGCTCTGATACCGCATCGCCAGCTCAACTTCAAAGTTATTTCCAAGTTGTTCCTGCAATTTTTCTTTAACACTGTTGCCGTAAATTAATAGAGGGGAACCGTCTTTTGTCCATAATTGACCATAAATTTTCGCAGATTTCGGCGCCCGGAACGGTACAATTATTATATTTACTAAAATTTTTCTCAGCAACCAGGGAATATCTATAACCCGCGGATCATTTAAGAACTCGGACAGGTATTTTCTGACGTCGCCTACGGCCGGACTGTCGGGTGTACCGAGATTAATTAATAGAACACCTATATTTGATTGCATAATAATTTACTTTTAAGATTTCCGTAGTGTAAATTTAAATGTACTGCCTTCTCCGGGTTTGCTTTCTACCCATATTTTCCCGCTGTTTTTCTCGATAAATTCTTTGCATAATCCAAGCCCTAAACCGGATCCTGTTTCACCGCCGGTTCCTATTGTACTGAAACTTTTAGTAACATCAAAAAGTTTTCTTGCAGAATCTTTATCGATTCCCACTCCTGTGTCGCTAACAGAAATTTCAGCTTCTCCGTTCACTTCAACCGAATTTATATTAACCTTTCCTCCTCTCGGAGTAAATTTTACCGCGTTTGTTAAAAGGTTCCGGATAACAAGTTTTATCATGTCAAGATCAGCAATTACAAATTCAGTTTCATTTACATTACTACTCAAAACAATATTTTTTACATCCGCCGCTTTTTTAATCAGATCAATATTTTCATCGACTACATTCTTCAGATTTATTTTTTCCGGATTAAAATTACCGCCGTCTTTCTGTGTCATTGCCCAGTTCAGAAGATTATCGATTAAATATCTTGTAGCATACACTCTCTTATTTAACTGACCTAACAAACCGTTAAATTCATTTTGTGTTAGATCTCCGGACTGCAACAATTCCAGCATACTTTGAAGGTCGGCAATCGGGCTTCGCAGATCGTGTCCGATGATAGCAAAAAATTTATCTTTAACCGCGTTGCTTTCTTCAAGGTCCTTATTTTTCTGATTAATTATATCCTGTTTTTCGGTAAGGACGTTTTTTTGTTTTTCAAGCATCTTATTAATTTTCAGCTTATCACGGTTCACTTTCAGAAGAAATATGGTCAATAATATAGTAATTACCAGTCCGCCCAGAATCAGGTAAATAAACTGCCTTTGTCTTTCCAGTTCGGCATTTTGCAATTTTATTATGAGTTCGCTCTTTTCACTCTCGTAGCTTGTCTGCAAATTACTTAATTGTCTTGATTTGCTAATGTTATAAAGTGAATCCGACAGCTGAATAACTCTGGTTTGGTACGCAAATGCTTTCTGAAAATTTTTAATATCGGCGTAAGAGCGTACCAGGTTTTCGCACGCCGATCTTTCAATATTTTTTTCTCCTTCTTTTTGAGCAAGTTCCAGGCTTTTTTCCGAATACTTTATAGACTTATCTATATTATTTGTATGCCTGTAATTAATTGCAATGCTGTTTAGTGATTCTGCCGTTCCGGGAAGATCATGAATTGATTGTCTTATCTCAAGAGATTTAAATAGATAAACCGATGCAAAATTAAAGTTATTTAATTTTATATCTATTAATCCGATGTTATTAAGAGTAAGTGCTAATTCTTTTTTATTGCCGGTTGCTTCCTGTATCCTTGATGCCTGTATAAGTATATTCAAGGTTTTTTGATAATCTCCCTGTTTTTGATAAATATTTCCGATATTTACCAATATTTTGGCCACTTCATGCTGCGGTCCCGTCGTTTCTCTTATTTTTAATGATCTCTCGAAATTATCCAACGCCTTTTTATAATTGCCTTGCTTTAAATAAACACTTCCTATATTCTCAAGAGACACGGAAATATCCGCCATGCTGCCCGATGCTTTTCTTATAGACAGCGACTGTAAAAAATATCTCAGTGCTTCGGGATAATTGGAAAGTTTGAAATAAACCGACCCGATGCTTCCAAGTGCGTCTGCAATCTCTTTAGTGTCATTCATCTGCTGTTTTACCGCAAGTGATTTTTTATAATATTCCAGGGCATCTTTCAAATTGCCGTGCATATTCTTTATTATTCCGATATCATTTAAAGATTTTGCAACGCCTGCCTTGTAACCGATATTCTGAGAAAGTTTTAATGCTTCCTTTCCCAGCCGAATTGCTTTTTCCGAATCCGACTGAGAAAAATGCTTCATCAAATCCAGCATTTTCTGAACTTTAACTGTATCGCTAACTCCTATTAATTTTTCCTTTAAACTATCTGCGTACCCCGCCTCCTGCGCACGGGCGGCGGTAACTATAAGTAATAAAGATATCGAGATTCCAATAAAAGACTTTTGCAGATTGCTTCCTCTAAAATTTTCCATTATTATTTCAGAACCAGTTTTTCTTTTAAAATATACAATCATCACCGCAACTATGCTCGCCATAATAGTCCAGAACCCGAAAGGATAGAACCATTTCCATGAAAGTTCGGGCATATAGTGAAAGTTCATTCCGTATACCCCGGCAATAAACGTCAAAGGAATAAATATAGTAGCAATTATGGTAAGAACCTTCATTACCTCGTTCATCCTGTTGCTTACGCTGGACAAATAGGTGTCAAGCATTCCCGATACCATGTCGCGGTAAGATTCAATCGTTTCTATTATTTGAATTGTATGATCGTATACATCCCGTAAATAAATTCCCGTTGATTTTTTAATATAAACCGAATCGCCTCTCTCCATCAAATTTATTACTTCTCTTAACGGCCATACCGACTTTCTTAGTATAATCATTTCCCGTCTTAACTGATGAATCGTATGCAGGTTCTCCGAAACCGGCTCACGGATCAATTCGTCCTCCACATTTTCAATTTTCTCGCCGATTACTTCCAGCAGATTAAAATAACTGTCGACCCCCGCATCCAATATGGAATATGCAAGGTAATCCGTACCCGACTTTCTAATTTTACCTTTTGCAGATTTGATTCTTTCGGTGATGGGCTTAAAAAGACTGTCTTCCTTTTCTTGAAAAGTAATAAGATATTTTGAAGAGAAGATAATGCTCACCTGCTCGCTTTGAACTTCATTAAGATCTTCTTCGTAATAAAATATTTTGAATACCATGAATAAATAATTGTCGTAATCTTCAATCTTCGGTCTTTGCTCCGTATTTAATATATCTTCAAGAACAAGCGGATGAATGTCGAATATCTTACCGAGCTCTTCAAACATTTGTACGTCATCAAGACCGGTAATGTTAATCCAAGTCTTAGAATCCTTATCTAAATAAGAAGAACATTCTCCTATTCCCGATAGTTTCTTTTCTTCAAAAATAGTTTCGCTATAATTGATTAAATCTATTTTGATTTTTTCGGTTCGTTTTTTACCGATATACACAAGCGAACCCGGCGCAAGCCCTATGCTCTTTGATTTACGTCTTATTTGTCTGGCCAAATTCTGCCCTTTGAAAAATTAATAAATTGTTTACCGACAGCCGCATTTACCAAATGCCGGCGGTTTTCAACAATGATTTTTATGCTGATAATTAAAGAGTGAAAAATGAATACTCCACTTTTTAGGAAACTATTTCATTACCCTGATTGCGGGATGTAAATATTTTAAAATAAATCCGGTATTTCTGTAAGTAAAACAGGCCGTTATTTCAACAGGACCATTTTTTTTACAGAGTTGTAACCTCCCGCTTCAATTCTATAAAAATAAATGCCGCTTGAAAAAGATGTACCGTCGAATCTGACGGAGTATTTTCCCTTTTCCTTAAACTGATTTACCAGAACTTTTACTTCTCTGCCCAGCACATCGTAAACTTTTAATGTAACTAATTCGCTTTCGGGAATATCGAACTTTATCATAGTAACGGGATTAAAAGGGTTAGGATAATTCTGCAACAATTCAAACGTAATCGGTATCCCGTTGGATACTGAAGTATCTGTAATGAATTTACCGTATTGATTTCTTGCATTGGCCACCGAAGTAATTAAACCGTTCATATTATCGCTTGCCGTAACAACAAAGGCCACGGTTATAGTCTGTCCCGGCAGAATATTGTAAGGGCCGGATGAAGTAACTTCGGAAACATCCCCTGGTCCGGCGCCGGCTTTTCCGATACCGTTCGATAGAGTCTTCCATTTTTCCGAGTGTGTAAAGCCGTCGTATATGGAAAATCCGCTGTCAGTACCGTCGTTTTTTATTGCCCAGTATCCGTAATTATTTGACGATAAAAGTGCGCTTGCCACCATTGTAGAATAGCCGCTATTATAAACATATCCGAAATTATTAGTTCGGTCATAGGCGGCATTATCATTTGCCCCGCCCAACAGATCCCAATCCATAAAAATACCGGCATAAAAATTAGAAATCGTATTAGCGGTAGTATTTGTAAAATTATATTTAAGAATTATAAAATTATTATTTGGTGATCCTGTGAATGTATATGTTTCAAGTTTTGTCTGAATGCCGAGTTTGTTCTTGCCTGCGTTCTCATCGCTGAAAACAGTAGAACCGTATTCATATCCGGAATCGGTATTGGCAACAATAAACGGAGAGATTATGCTGAACGAGGTATCATTATAATTCTGATCCGCGCCTCTGGCGGCGTCTTCAATCCCGGTGGAATCGGTACCCATCATCAATGCGCCTTCGAATAATAAATTACTGCTCGACTTGTACTTAAATCCTATTCCCTGATTGTTTACAGGATAATCGTTAAAACCGAAGTTGCCTTTGCTGGTAACGGTTACGGCAATGGTTCCGTTTTTCTGTGTTAGGTAAGAAGGATTTGTATTAATATTAAATAATTGAAAATCGCCGTAACTGCCGTCGTTGAATTTTAGTATAAAAGGCAGCTTCGCGTCGGTGGGTACATTCTTCGAAATTGTAATCTTAAATACCGAGGCGAAATTATTAAATGATTCCAGGGTAGCTGCTGCGCCCTGATGGAAACTTCCGCTTACAACCGTTGCATAAGGACTTAGGCTTTGCAAATTGATATCAAGATTGCCCGCGGGTTTCAGATAATTCATAAAATTAATTTTAAACGCCACGGTTTCGCCGGGTTCAAAAACTCCGTTCCCGTTACCGCCTTGAACGGAATCGGTAGCATCAATATTCACTGCTCTTACCGCTTCCGAATTAGTATTTGTTAATGCTTTATAAGCGTTTATTCTGCCGCTGCCTAATTGATACTCGAACCCGGGGTTTACCGAATCGATATTATCGCAATTCACTCTTATTTGCTGGGCAACCTGCAATGGAGTGTAATTAGGAAATTTTGCAAATACCAACGCCGCTAGTCCCGAAACTTGAGGAGCCGAGAATGAAGTTCCGCTGCCGGAGGTATAGGCATTTGGTTGAAATGTTCCGTATATGCTGGTTCCGGGAGCGCAAAGATCTACATAGGATCCGTAATTTGAAAAATATGATCTTATATCATTATAACCGGTAGCGGCCGCAGTAAGAACATTTTTATATGCGGCAGGATATTCGTAAGCACTTGTATTATCATTTCCGGCGGCAACTACAACAAGAGCTCCTTTGGAAACCGCATAATTTATTACGTCCTGTTCCGCCTGCGAAAATCCGCCCCCGCCCCAGCTGCAATTAATTACTTTTGCACCGTTGTCCGCGGCATATTTTATACCTTCAAAGCCGTACACAATTAATCGCTCCCTGGAAGTCGGGTCGGTTATATTCTCCTGAGCCACTTTTACGGGCATTATTTTGGATTTAAATCCGATTCCCGCTACCCCGATCCCGTTATTGGTAACAGCGGAAGCAACACCGGCAACTAGAGTACCGTGCAGAGGTACATCTTCTATCGGATTGGAGTCAGGTGTGGGTGAGCCGTCGGAAGATCCGGTACCTCCGAAATCCCATCCTATCGAATCGTATTTAATACCGTCCGAATCCGCTGTCCATTTTGTATTTATGTCGCTCCAGTTATGCCAGATATTTCCGTAAAGATCCGGGTGGGGCCAATCAACACCGGTATCAACAATTCCGATAACTATAGAAGTATCCCCGGTTGAAACATTCCAGGCGTCAAACATATGATCCGTAGTAAGATAATACTGAAGACCTAATTTCGGGTCATCCGGCTGAACCTTAATGCTGAAAATATGTCTCAATAATCTGGGTTCCGCCCATTCAACATCAGACAGTTTTTTTAATTTTCCGGCAACAATGTAAGGGTTCTCACTCGATTGATAATTAACCTGCATAATCCTATCCAATCCGAACGCTCCGCTCTTCAAACGGTTTGAAAAGATCTGCTTTACCGAAGTAAAATTATAACCGGAGTATACGTTATTTAACTTCGACAGCAAGTTCTGAGATTTTAACAACGCTCCGGTATGTGAGGTTTTAGTTTTTACTATCAAGGTATTGGAAAGGTAATAAATATTTCCACGCTTTAGAACTTTCACGGAATTGTAATTAATTTTATATCCGGTTAATAAAAAAGGCAGCATTACCGCAGAGAGCAGCAATATTGCCAATCTAAATTTCTTATTTTGTTTCATCTTTGCCGGCTAATTGAAAACGTTTGTAAAATTTTATATAGAATATTGCTAAATAATAAAACAATTACAATTACCGGGCTATCCAATGAGCTTAGGTTCACAGCAAAATTTAAAAGAACATTTTCGGCATCAATAGAATCCGAATTTTCATTTCTTTTAATTTCAAGGTACTGTATAGTCTGAAGTTACGTCGAAATCTTGTCCTTGAGCACTCCCCAATTTACCTTTAAATTCAAAGGTCCATTGCTGCCCCGAAGCAACACCGGTATATTCTTCAAGTGTATAAACGGTGCCGGCCTGAAATACGGTTGTTGTATTGGTAAGATAGGTATCAGAAACATTACCGGCAGGCAGACTTATGGTAAATTCTGAAACCGTAACATTTGAACTCGGTGCTGCTGTAAACATTGTACCTCCCTGGGTGCCCTGCGTAGTCCCGATTGTAAAAGTAACATTTCCGGCGTTGCCGTTTCCATTGCTGATTCCGCCAATTCCTCCTCCGATCGGCCCGGTAGGAGAATTGTTCGCCGATTTATTACTGCAGCCGCCCAATGATAGTAATACTAATATAATCACGAAAGGAAATAATGCTTTTTTCATAGTTAACTCCGTCGTTTCGTTATATGTTAAGTTTTGATTATTTAATTATTTTTTTTGACCGATTTATAATCTTAGGCATTACTAATCAAATATTATAAAACAGAAAATGAATTTTAACTTCGTATCCATACATGCGTAAAATTTTCCCAAATCAGTTCTTAACAAAGTGGTATATTCAGCCTTATTTTAAAAACTCGATAAGCATGGATAAATTATTTCGGAAGGTATTTCGGTAACTCAGCCTATTAAGTCATTTTAAATATTACTCTCTCATGAATATGAAATCAGGTTCTTATATTAATGGATTTTGACTTTTATTCGGTTGGAGCAAAAAAATCCGGATAATCTCTCAACAGATTACCCGGAAATGGCAAAAATCCGAATCTACAAATTAGGTCCCCGGTAAAGCATTCTTCATCTCAAGGAAGAGATTCTGAATAATGTTATGAAGTTTAGGGAACAGTATAATTGGAATTTACATTATAATCTTGTCCGGTAGAACTCCCCAGCTTCCCTTTAAAATTAAATGTCCATTGCTGCCCTGAAGCTACTCCGGTGTATTCTTGAATTGAATAAACTGAGCCTGCTTTGAAAACTGTAACACCGTCTCCCTGATAGGTTTCAGTAAAATTTTGAGCCGGCAGATTTATTGTAAATTCAGAAACTGTAGCATCAACACTGGGCTTCGCGGTAAATACTATCCCCTGATTTCCTTGAGTATGTCCAATTGTAAATGTGACAGTACCTGTACCTCCGGTTGTGCCGACTCCTCCGCCGAACGGATCGGTTCCGCTGCTTGATTTATCGCTGCACCCGCTATTGAACATCAATGTTACTAAAGAAAGTAAAAACAATATATTTTTTTTCATAATGATACCTCTAATTTATTCTAAATTTAAGGGAGGCACCTAGTTTTAGTGATAAGATACTATTGCTCTGTCCTGGGAAGTTATATGTATCTGTAATGGGTATATATGCCATGAAATCGGCGCCTAACAACATATCAGGGGATAACTTAAAGTTATAACCTGTACCTAGAGCAATGTCAAAACGGATAGAATTCGTTTCCAAATCAAGAGTAGTAACGTTAGGGGTTTGACCCGTGGCAGACGTAGTCCTCTCACCGCTTGAACCAAGTTTTATTCCCAAGGAGGGCCCGCCTGCCATGTAGAATCCGCTGAACTCAGCCTTAAACAAAGGATCCACCGTCAAGTATGACAAAGACAGGCTGGTTTCCTGTGTAGTATTGTTTTGAGTTATTGAATTGGAAAAATTCTTCATATCAAAAGCAGTTAAGTTTACCAACATCCCCAAATGACTGCTAAAGGATAAATCAAGGACACCTCCGATACCGATACCAACACCGTTCCATGTTCCGGTAAGACCTTTAGCATTGTATATATTTAAATTCCCGGTCAGCCGCGGTCCGATTGCGACTCCTTGTGCAAGGGTTTGAGCAGAAGAAAAGATAAATAGGGAAATCAAAGTGATAGTAACTAAATAAATTTTTTTCATAGTGAACTCCGTTGTTTCATTATATGTTAAGTTTTGATTATTTAATTATTTTTTTTGACCGATTTATAATCTTAGGCATTACTAATCAAATATTATAAAACAGAAAATGAATTTTAACTTCGTAACCATACATGCGTAAAATTTTCCCAAATCAGTTCTTAACAAAGTGGTATATTCAGCCTTATTTTAAAAACTCGATAAGCATGGATAAATTATTTCGGAAGGTATTTCGGTAACTCAGCCTATTAAGTCATTTTAAATATTACTCTCTCATGAATATGAAATCAGGTTCTTATATTAATGGATTTTGACTTTTATTCGGTTGGAGCAAAAAAATCCGGATAATCTCTCAACAGATTACCCGGAAAGGGCAAAAACCCGAATCTACAAATTAGGTCCCCGGTAAAACATTCTTTATCTCAAGGAAGAGATTCTGAATAATATTATGCAATTTAGGGAACAGTATAATTGGAATTTACATTATAATCTTGTCCGGTAGAACTCCCCAACTTCCCTTTAAAATTAAATGTCCATTGCTGCCCTGAAGCTACTCCGGTGTATTCTTGAATTGAATAAACCGAGCCTGCTTTGAAAACCGTAGTACCGTCTCCCTGATAAGTTTCAGTAAAATTTTGAGCCGGCAGATTTATTGTAAATTCAGAAACTGTAGCATCAACACTGGGCTTCGCGGTAAATACTATCCCCTGATTTCCTTGAGTATGCCCAATTGTAAATGTGACAGTACCTGTACCTCCGGTTGTGCCGACTCCTCCGCCGAACGGATCGGTTCCGCTGCTTGATTTATCGCTGCACCCGCTATTGAACATCAATGTTACTAAAGAAAGTAAAAACAATATATTTTTTTTCATAATGATACCTCTAATTTATTCTAAATTTAAGGGAGGCACCTAGTTTTAGTGATAAGATACTATTGCTCTGTCCTGGGAAGTTATATGTATCTGTAATGGGTATATATGCCATGAAATCGGCGCCTAACAACATATCAGGGGATAACTTAAAGTTATAACCTGTACCTAGAGCAATGTCAAAACGGATAGACTTCGTTTCCAAATCAAGAGTAGTAACGTTAGGGGTTTGACCCGTGGTAGACGTAGTCCTCTCACCGCTTGAACCAAGTTTTATTCCCAAAGAGGGCCCGCCTGCCATGTAGAATCCGCTGAACTCAGCCTTAAACAAAGGATCCACCGTCAAGTATGACAAAGACAGGCTGGTTTCCTGTGTAGTATTGTTTTGAGTTATTGAATTGGAAAAATTCTTCATATCAAAAGCAGTTAAGTTTACCAACATCCCCAAATGACTGCTAAAAGATAAATCAAGGACACCTCCGATACCGATACCAACACCGTTCCATGTTCCGGTAAGACCTTTAGCATTGTAAATATTTAAATTCCCGGTCAGCCGCGGTCCGATTGCTACTCCTTGTGCAAGGGTTTGAGCAGAAGAAAAGATAAATAGGGAAATAAAAGTGATAGTAACTAAATAAACTTTTTTCATAATGAACCCCGTCTATTGATTGAAAGAGATATTAATTAGAACACTAGATAAAGATTACCCATTTACTGATATTTGAAAATTTCAGAGAACTGTAAGTTGAAAAGAAAATTTCCGCTAAATGAATTAACTATTTCCAAACAGATACACTTGGAGCAAGACCACTCGCAAAATTTCTGAATAAGAAGTGTTTATCTATGCGAAAAACTTTTAAGAGATTGGATATATGTAAAGGATGAAATCCCTTTTTAAAGCCATATAAAATAGGATAATAATTTAATCACTCTATAGAAGGTTCCCTCCTTTTTAAACTCTCATAGACTTATTTATTATCCCGAGACACGCTAAGTAAATGAACTCAAGTTGATCGCTTATTTTTATCATTAATCCGCGACTTAAGTCGCGGGTTAATGGAAAGGAAAACGGTTTTTTACACCAAATGTCTAGGCGATCAACTTGAGTAAATGAATTTACATGATAAATTAAGCTTGTTGGTTTAAACAATCAAGAAAAAATTTCTGTTAATACATCAATTTTATTAAAGATTAATTAAGGCATTAGAAAAAGCTTCAATTGTTTTATCCAGATCTTCTTTAGTATGCGCAGTTGAAATAAATGCAGCTTCAAATTGAGCCGGGGCCAGGTAAATACCGCTGTTCAGCATTTCCCTGAAATATTTCCCGTATATTACGGTATTCGATTTAACGGCCGCGGAATAATCTTTAACTTCACCTTCTGCAAAAAACATCGTCATCATTGATCCGACTCTGTTAAAAGCGTAGTTTTTACCTTCAGATTTAAGTACGTCCTTAAAGCCGTTTTCAAGATAAGAGGATTTCTCTTCGAGCTGATCATAAATTTCAGGATGATCTTTAATATAATTCAACGCGGCGTAACCGGCAGCCATTGCAAGCGGATTTCCGCTTAAGGTGCCGGCCTGATAAACAGGTCCGCTCGGTGCAACAATCTCCATAATTTCTCTTCGGCCGCCGAAAGCTCCAACAGGCAGTCCGCCGCCGATGATCTTTCCGAAAGTAGTTAAGTCGGGTTTTATACCGAATAATTCCTGAGCGCCGCCTTTAGCGACTCTGAATCCGGTCATAACTTCATCGAAAATAAGCACAATGCCTTCATCGCTGCATATCTGTCTGAGAGTTTTTAAGAACCGATCATCCGCCTTTACAACTCCCATATTACCGGCAACAGGTTCAATAATAACCGCCGCAATTTCACCCTTATTTTGGGCTATAAGCTTTTTTACCGACTCAATATTATTATAATCCGCCAGCAGCGTATCTGCCGCGTTGCCTTTTGTAACACCCGGACTTGTGGGTATGCCCAGCGTTAAAGCGCCCGAGCCTGCTTTTATAAGAAAGTAATCGGCGTGACCATGATAGCAGCCTTCGAATTTTATAAATTTTTCTCTTCCGGTAAAACCGCGGGCGGCTCTAACCGCGCTCATCGTCGCTTCCGTTCCGCTGTTAACCATTCTTACCATTTCAACCGAAGGTACTAACTCCGTTATAATCTTTGCCATTTTAACTTCTAGTTCGGTGGGAGCTCCGAAGCTTGTTCCGTATTCAATGGCTTCCAATAACGCTTCTTTTATAAACGGCGGATTGTGCCCGAACAGATGCGGTCCCCAGCTTCCGATATAATCTACATATTCGTTTCCGTCTACATCATATAATTTTTGAACCGTGTCCCCTGCTAATAAAAACAGGCTTCCCGCCTACGGCTTTAAATGCGCGTACAGGTGAATTAACTCCTCCCGGAATATACTTAGCCGCTTCCTCAAATAATTTCTCGCTATTTGAATAATCCATCTTTCAGTTCTTCCTGTTTTCATTTAACAACAACAGCAAATTTAACAATTACTTTTGTTTGTTTCATTAATAGACGATTGCGTAGGCTAATTTGCTTATACCTTTCTAAAATTTTGTATGTCAGCTTCGGATTACCACCGGCAAGCAAGGTCGGAACACTTAGTGATTACCATGTTCGACTCGTGCTATTCCAATAAAAGAAGCCTCAAAGACACAAGCAATTTAACCATAACAGATGATTAGTTAATTAACGGTCGCTATTCATACCATAGTTACGTTCTTAAAATTTGATTCGTTTACTCACCAAATAACAACCTGTAGTCTTTTTCTTTTCCCGATTTCCACCAGCTTTCCAGGAATAACTTTCCAGTTATTCAATGCTTCAGGGGTAACGGTTTTTTGTTTCTCAATCCATTTCATCAAATAATATCTGAGATCTTTTTGAGTTGATGTGATTATCCTTTTTGAAATTTCATCCTTCGGAATTTTTGCTCCTAAAGTCAAATGACCGCCTCCGCCGTTTCCTCTGTATGAATTAACCGCAACCTTATACATAGATTCCAGGCTGAAAGGGCGGCCGTCAGCCATAGAAATTATATTTATCCTTTCACCGGCGGGTTTTGAAACATCTACCGTATATTTTATACCGGCAGCCGACGAGAAATTATAATAGCTCGATGCTAGTGGCGCGCGGCCGTTTTTCAATTCAACTTTACCTTCAGCGTCGGTATTAAAATTAAGCAGATGATCAGAACTGTCTTTCATAGTGTTAAACCATTTGCCGTATGAATACTCAAGATAATCCTTAATTTCCTTGCCGCTCATCTTCATTGTATAAAGAAGATTTTCATACTTATACAAATTGAACATATCCCGTCTGTAAACAGTACCTTCCTTTAATCACCGCGTTAAACGAAAGCGGCGCGGCAAAGGAAACATCGGCATGCGAAATATCGAGCTGAATTCTTTGAACCAGATCCACAAAAGGTGAATCGCCGAATATAGATTCTTTGGTTGATATTGTTTTTGTAAATTTCCCGATCGGTTTAGAGACATAATTTTTCACTTCTTCCACAACCGGTGCAAATTTTTTCTCGTAAGCTTTATCAGGCCGGTAATTTTTTGATTCGATTACCTTTCCGGTTATTTCTTTATTCCATTCTTTTGATTGTTTATCGAATGTCATCTTTATATCGGCCACAGTGGCGGTACGCGCCGCGTTTATGGTGCCGAGAATAAGAACGTTCTTGCCTTCGGAATTTTTAACAGTAAAATTCCAGCCGTGATGATCATGTCCCACAAAAACAACATCGAAGCCGGGCACTTCTTCGGCAACAAGCCTTGAGGCATTTTCATTTTTCGGCGTCGAGGCCGTCTGCCCGTTATAATCGGCTTCCACACCGGCATGAAAAAGACCGATTAAAAGATCCGGCTTTTCTTTTTCTTTGATTATCTTCACCCATTTTTTAGCCGACTGCACCATATCTTCAAACTCAATTCCGCTCCATATTTTTTCGGGCAGCCAGTTCGGAATCCAGGGAGTGATCAGGCCGAGCACGGCTATTTTTATTCCGTTTCTGCGGATAATAGTATAAGGTTTGAAATAAGGTTTTCCGGTTTTTATATCTACCGCGTTTGCGGCAAGCCAGGGGAAATTAAATTCTTTCTTTATTTTATCATATACCGGATGCCCCGGCTCGATATCATGGTTGCCGACGGTCCCGGCATCGTACTTCATGTAGTTCATTACTCTCGCGCAAATATGAGGGACATTGGTTTTCTCAAAATTATAATAATAGACGCACAGGCTGTCCCTGGAGAATATCTCCGTCGTCAAGAAGAACAACCGATTTTGTTTTTTATCCATCCTTTGTTCTTTTACATATGTATAGATCTGCGCGAGGGAATTATCGATGTCTTTGTCATTTATGAAATCGTACGGAAATAGAGAGCCGTGGACGTCGCTTGTCTCGATAAATTTAAGATTAACCGTTTGCGCCTGCGGGTTGTTAAAAAAGAAAAATATTATTAAAAGGAGTTGGGAATATCAGACCGGAGAGTATTCTTTTTCATCATTAGTCCTTAAAGAGAATTCTATGCATATTGTTTGATTTAATATTGAAGACAAAATTAGTAAAATTATTTGAAATGTATGCGGAGAAATACGCGTACATTGATGCGGTTTAAACTGCAAAGAATTCATCCCAGATAAAATTAGATACTAATACATGATCGTTTCTTAGCCATAGAAACTCTTTTTCCTAATTGTCTAGATAATCTAAAGTTCTTATTACCTTTAAAACACAACGAGCAGTTTCAAATAATCGGGAAAAATATATATGGTCCAATGGGTATCAATGTGAATTATATTTTTTGCTTGTTTTACTTGAAAAATATTATTTTCTATTTGAAAAGGGAGAGAGTTTAATCTCATTTTAAGGGGGAGTGAAAATGAACAAATTTAGTACCTTATTTCTTGCTTTCCGATCTGCATAGAGCAGAATTTCAAAATTATCATTTCGCTTGTCAGTACAAATGCAAAAACTCCAATACTATTTAACGCTGGATCTATTGATATCAATATCAATTAAAATTTTAATACATGGTTATTAAGAGAAAATTTTTGGATTAATTCAAATGGGGTATAATAGATGAAGATGAAAATTGATTGCTACTTGTAATATTAAATACTATTAACATCGCTATAGCACAAACGGGGGCAGCGGCTGGCAGTGGCAGTACCCCAAACCTCAAGGCAATACTCTTAAAGATATTTATGTTTTTAACAAAGATACCGCTGTTGCGGTTGGTGATTTAGGAACGGTAATAAAAACAACCGACGGCGGTAAAAGCTGGGACGTACAGCATCATGCCGGAGGAAGCGGCATTGATTTAAACAGTGTAAATTTCATTGACGCACAAAACGGCTGGGCCGTAGGAGGAGGAGCTTATATAAGCTACCAAAATGTTTTATTAAAAACCGTTGACGGCGGAAAAACATGGGTGCAAATTAAAACAGATACTGTCTTGTCGTACAGTTCGGTCTATTTTGTCGATAAAGATACCGGATTCGTAGTTGGCGAAAACGGAATAACTTTAAGAACAACGGATGGCGGAAGCACATGGGATACAAGAAAAATTGATGATTACATAGGCGGATATCTGGATGTATTTAATTTGTCGGCAATAACATTTACAGACAAGAATACCGGATTTATTGTAGGCGCCGGTTATTACGGCAACGAAATATATAAGACCACGGATTGCGGAAGAACCTGGCAATGGAATGAATGGATAGTAAATCCAAAAGTTTACGGACTAAATGATATAAGCTTTATTGATAAGAACCACGGCTATGCAGCCGGTGAAGACGGAGTACTGTTAATAACTAAGGACGGCGGAAATACATGGCGAATAAAAAGTACCGGATCTTATAACCAATCAGCTTGTTTTACCGATACGTTGAATGGAATTGTTGTCGGAAACGGAAGCTATTATCCATATATTAACCGTACTACCGACGGCGGGATAATTTGGAGAACGACAGATCCGGGCCTTATACCGGGTTATGGGCCGAATAAGGTAAGATTTTCAGATAAAGATAACGGCTGGATTGTTGGCGGAAAAGGAATGCTTTACCGGACGACAAACGGCGGTAAAAACTGGGCATCAATAAATGAAAAGCCTCATCAATTCAATTCAATTTATTTTGTGGACGAGAACACCGGCTGGGCTGTTGGAGACAGCGGAATAATACTTCATACTACAGACGGCGGGGATAATTGGATAAAGCAATATCAGAATGATAGTTTGATATTCAATTCGATACAAGCCTTTGATGCTCAAAATGTAATTATAGTCGGGGAAAAATTTGATAATGGACACTACGTCAATTCGATGGTTGTGATTACTAATGATGGAGGACAGTCCTGGCAAAAACATACTGACTCTTTAGGCGCTTTAAATTCAATTAGTTTTCCTACTCGAAACACAGGTTGGATTGTAGGCAAAGGGATTTACAAAAGTACAAATGGTGGATTATCCTGGCAATCTCAAAGTGATCTCTTTGGTTTAGGGCACGTGCAATTTATTGACGAAAGAACGGGTTGGGTAGTAAATGGTGTCAGATACTAACTTATATAAAACAACTGATGGAGGATATACGTGGTTCTCTCAGATTATTGATGCCAATACTAGTGTAAATTCTTTTTATTTCATAAATTCTAATACAGGGTGGGCTGTCGGAAGTTCTAACATTGGAAAGAATACATACAAGACTATAAATGGCGGTGAAACCTGGTCTCAATGTTATAATACACCCCGAAACGGTATATATAGTTCCGTCTATTTCATCAACGAAAATATAGGCTGGGCTGTTGGATCTAATTCAACAACAAGTCAAATGATAAAAACAACCGATGGAGGAAACACCTGGCTTAGGCAGGAGAGCCCGACAAAGAATGACTTGCTAAATATTTTTATGATAAATCAAAATACAGGCTGGATTATTGGTGATGGTGATTTTTAAAACAACTGATGGAGGTGGGGTATCAGGTATCAAGGAGAATAACTATCATCAAAACAATATCCCCACTCAAATAGAATTATACCAGAATTACCCAAATCCGTTCAATCCTTCAACTATTATTAGTTACAAATTAACTAACCCGGGTTTCGTTTCATTGAAGGTTTATGATATTCTTGGAAGAGTTGTTGACATATTGGTTAATGAACAAAAACAGCAAGGCCGGTATGATGTCAACTTTGACGCATCTAAACTGGCAAGCGGAATATACTTCTACCAATTGAAGGTAATTGATCCGTTAAAAAGCGCAAATAATTTTATCTCTACGAAGAAGATGTTGCTGATAAAATAACTTTGAGCAAAATTCTTCAGCCAGAGTGTGCGCATGTGGCTGCGCACCCTTTTTATTTAAGATCCTCAATATTTCAACAGACTTGCCGGCTTAATAATTTTTTGAAATTAAAACAATTTTCCGTTCCGGAATCTCGCTATGCTGAAAACGTTGATAACCGCCGACATTCCCAGCAGCACACCCACAACAGGCAAAATTTCGAGCGTGCCCGATCCTCTCCAAAGAACATCGAGAAAGCCTTCCATTGACCAATAGACAAGCGTGCCTTTACTTAGTATTTGAATGAAAGGGGGAAGTACAAAAGTAGGAAACCATGCCCCGCCGATGGCGCTCATAGTCAATATTAAAAACGTACCCAGTCCGCTTGCCTGAGCGTTGGTTTTACTTACTGCGGCAATCAGCATCCCGAACGCGGTGCTGGCGCATGAAGCGGCTAAAATAATTATAAGAAGATTAAAAAAGTTCGAGAAGATATCTATATTAAATATCAGGTACCCGGCAAAAAACAAAACAAGCAATTGTATGCATCCCAGCGAAATGTTGTACAGGTATTTGCTCCACAGAATATCGGTTCTCGCAACAGGAGCAGAAAGAATTCTCAATATTACGCCGCTCTTATTCTCGTCAAATAAGGATGTTGACGAACCGGTAATGGCAAATAAAAGAAACATAATCGCCCAGCCGCCCACACTTCTTGTTGCGTTCGGATTGTTAATGTCCTTTCCGACAAGCTGTTCTTTATCAAGTTGAAGAATATTCTTAAAAATATTAGCCTTATTTTTAGCCGAATCCGAAGCCGTTGAATCGTTTGTAAAATCGAAGCTGCTCCATTTCATAATTTTTGAAGTATCCACTCCGTAATATTGGCTAACCAGGGAAGCAATCTTCCTATTGAAGCTTAATCCTTTATTCTTCCCCAGATAAGTTTCCGCCTTATGCTGCATGCTGGCCATAAATATTCCCGGCATCTGCATCATAATTGTCTGCTGCAGCAGTCCTTCGATAATCTGCATTTCCATCTGGTTCTTGGGATCGTAGTAAAATTTAATTTTAAATGAAGTAGAAGTATCTGTAAACGCGTCGACGGGAAGCACCAGCGCGGCGGTTAAATTTCCTTTTCTTACGGCATCTTTAATTGTAACGGTGTCGTATTTTACCAAATTTCCTTTGTCGTCGGTGTAGTCCTTGGCCAGGCTGAATGTTTTGGTTGTATCCAGGACGGATTCTACCTTCTTCGCTATTTTATTGCTGCTGTTGTTGATGAACCCTATTCTGATGCCCTGCGGTGAAGTGTCCGGTCTGGCAAATATTGATCCGAATATATAGATGAGCGCGATAGGCACAAGGAAAGTCAGGCTGAAGGCCGGTTTATCAAGCCAGAAAAGCAGATAATCTTTTTTTATTAAATGTAAAATTGTCCTCAATCTCTCAATCTCCTTCCGGTTAAATGGAGGAACAATGCTTCAAGGGTTGGTTTATGCAGGTCTACCGAACTGTAGTCGATGGAGTTTGATTCAAGTATCTTGAAAAACTCCGACAGTTTAAGACCGTCGTTCGGTTTAAGCTCATACTTTTCCTGTTCGTTAATTAATGTACCGAGCGATTTGAAAATTTCAATTTTAGACTCTACTTCTTTGCTTTTATTGATCAATATAGTCTGGTCGTACGGTAGCAGCTCCAGAAGTTTGGCCAGAGTTCCCGACGTAATTATTTTTCCGCCGTCTATAATCGCGATACGGCTGCAAAGCCTTTCCGCCTCTTCCATATAATGCGTTGTATATATTATTGTTTTACCTTCTTCGTTTAATTTCTGAAGATATTCGAATATCGCGTTGCGGGACTGAGGATCAACACCGACTGTCGGTTCATCACAAAGTAAAATTTTAGGATCGTTAAGCAGACCGGCGGCAAGATTAAGTCTTCTCTTCATTCCGCCCGAAAAATTTTTTACTTTATCCTTTCTCCTTTCAAACAACTGTACCCTGTTTAAGTTCTCCGCGATTACCGCACGAAGCAGATTTTTTTTGATGCCGTAAAGAGAACCGAATATTTCCAGGTTTTGATACGCCGATACATCGTCGTAAAGAGCGATCGACTGAGGCACAAAGCCGATCTTTTTTCTGATACTGATATTTTCCGGCGTGATTTTCTCTCCGTCTATTGTAATCTCTCCCGCGTCCGCTCCGATATAACCGATCAGAAGATTCATCAACGTCGATTTACCGGCGCCGTTCGGACCCAGCAGTCCGAAAAATTCTTTTTCATGTATCTCAAGAGAAATATTATCAAGCGCCGTTACAGTGGGAAATTTTTTGGTTACGTCTTTAATGGATATCATATAAGTATTGTTTGTGATTTTAAAAGACACATCGAAATTAAGAAGAGTTGCCCTTCATATGGAAGAATTTTCTGATCCGCGGAAATATTTAATTACTTGCGGCGTATATCCGGTCAAAATTAGTGTAATTTGATAAATCTCCGCCATTTAACATTTCTCTTGACCGATCATAAAAAGAATAGGATATTTATTTACGTTATTCATAGCTTCAGGTCGGTAGTAATTTTAAAGGGGTATGATTTATAATGCAATTAATTCTTAAACGGATAGAAATAATCGAACCCGAAGCGGTTATCTGGATAGCCGGATTAATTATATTGGCATTTATAAATCCTTACAGCGGGTCTCATTTTTCAATATGTCCCCTTCATAATCTTGGTTTTAAATATTGCCCGGGCTGCGGCCTGGGGCATTCGATTTCATTCTTATTGCACGGAGATTTTTATCATTCCGTCGAATGTCATATTCTCGGCATACCGGCAATTATCGTACTCGTGTTCCGAATTAAATATTTATTAATGAATCCGTTGAAAAAATCAGTTATAAAATAAATGAAAGAAGGTTAGTAAGATGGCAAACATATTTCAATTGCTTCCTTTCCTTGAAGGCGACGAAATGCTTTTTGTTCAGGGACTTACAAAAGACATGTCAGATAACCAGTTGACGCTTTTTGCGAATGCTTATTCATCGAGAAGAAAAGATTCGCTTATGATTTTAGGTACCGCCTGTGCGGGCTTTCTTGGTTTTGCGGGCATTCATAGATTTATATTGGGACATATTGGAATGGGTTTATTATATTTGCTGACGTGCGGATTTTGTTTTATAGGCACGGTTATAGATTTGGTTAATTACAAAAGATTAACATTTGAATATAACCAGAAGGTTGCTTATGAAATTTCGGTAATGGCTAAAGGTGTCAGTTAAATCCGCGACGGATTTTTTAATTCATTGCTACTATGGAAATTCTTATGCCGAATAAAAAAGCTTTCTTCAAAGCGCTGGTAATCCTGCTTTCAGGCGTTGTTCTCGCGCTGGTTCTTTTGATCTTAAATTTGATTATTCCTGCTGTCGCTTCGTTAATCTTAATATACTACGGAGCCGATAAAATGGTCGAATGGAATACACGAAATTATTTGTGGCGATGTGAAAAATGTAAAAATGTTTTTGAAATAAATAAGATTCAGAATTTGCTCGGCATAAACGGCGGCTTGAACAAAAAACTTTTATATTGCGATAAATGCGGAAAAAGAAGATGGTGCGACGCAGTTTCGAGACAATAAATGATTTCTCAATTGGTAATTGTTAAAAAACCGGATAGAAATTTCGATGAATAAGAATTCTGTTTACACATGGCTGTTATTTGATGCAGACGGAACTGTTTTTGACTACGACAAATCCGAAGAATACGCGCTAAAAAAAACTCTGGAATATTTTGATCATTCATTCAATACCGGCTTATCTCAAAAGATATCATGTAATAAATGAAGAAGTCTGGAAGGAACATGAGAAGAGAGTATTATTTCAAAATATCAATTAAAAATTAGAAAGATTTATAAAGCTGTTTCGAGTGAATATGACATTCGACATCAATCCTGAATTATTCAGTAGAGATTATTTGAAAAACCTTGCCGGACTTCATTTCTATTGCCGGAACGCGGAGGAGACTTTTGGCGGAACTGTATTAATAGTTACCGGATGATAATAATAACCAACGGTTTCAAAGAAGTTCAGCGGCCGCGGTTCGATAGATCTTCAATAAAAAAATACTTCGAGAAAATCATCGTATCCGACGAAATAAACGCCGCAAAACCTAGTACAGAATATTTTGATGCGGTATTTAAGGAAATAAACTATCCCGATAAAAAAGAAGTCCTTGTAATCGGAGACGGTTTAACCTCCGATATTCAGGGCGGAATTAACTACAAGCTTGATACATGCTGGATTAACAGGAACTCGATTTTAAACGATTCCGGCTTGAAAATAAAATATGAAGTTTCCGATATAAAAGAACTTTCCGACTTTCTATAAATCATCATGTTTTTGTTCCGGAAAATATTTAATGTTGCATTTTATATTTATAAGTTTGAGTTGAATAATATTGAGATTCAATGTACCAAACTATTAATAGAGACTTATACGGCGTTACAAGTCTTATCTTCATTCTTACCGCGATTATAATTGCCGATATAGAGCTTTTTCAAAATCATATTTATCTGGGAATAATTTATTCCTCGATAATTCTGACTTCAAATTTTTTACTTGTTTATGTCTTTTGTACGAAATGTCCGTGTAAAGGTCACTGCGGCCACATTATTCCGGGCCGGTTTGCTTTATTATTTAAGAGCCGTTCTGCAGGTCCGTATTCAAAGAACGAAAACAGCATTATTGCTCTTTTACTTTTTTTATTAATATTATTTCCTCAATTCTGGTTGTGGCTGAATCATGGACTCTTTTTGGCCTTTTGGGCATTAATAATTACCGGTAGCCTTCAAATAAGAACAGTTGTGTGTAAAAGCTGCGCAAATACTTTTTGTCCGATTAATTCAAATATGAAACATTCACAATAATTAGATTTTAGATTCAAATACCGGACGAGATATTTTAATATAAAACACCGCCTGCCCGTTACGGAGTAAAGGATAAACTGCAATTAATATCCATCTACGTAAAGATTTTTTAAATTTATATTTTCCCCTTTGCGGTTATCATTCTTTTTTATATTTGTTTAACTAAGAATTTTAGAACTAACAGCTGCGCCCGATGTTCTTCTTTTATTTACCGAAATGTTTAAATTAGAGCCGCTGTCTTCCTTCTGTTTCTAAATCATTCAAAGGCTGTCCCATGAATCAATTTATAAATCTCAAATTATTTACGCTCTTAACTGCAGTCATTGTAATTTTCAGTCTTAATATTTTTTCGCAGGATTTAAGCAATCCAAACGAAAAGGGATGGCAGAATCTGGTTCGGGAAGCCGGAAATGTAGGCAAACCCTCCTGGCGCCCGATGCTCGTTTACTTGGCAAAGCTTCACCAAATAAATACTCATCATGCCGGATGGCCTTTTGATTATGAATGGGAAGGACTTGGCCCGGGTTATGTTTACGGCCCTGCTTTCGGTACATGGGATATTGTTCACGAAACCGAAGACGTTCTTCATGCATTTCCAGAACATGCCTTACACCAATTGTATAACGAAGTGAAAAACCAGGAACCGAACGGACTGGTTCCGGGATTGATTTATATGAGAGGAAGACCTTCCGATAGAGATTCGATTTACTGGAATAAAAGCACACAAGGACATGTACCGATCTGGGTAATTGCGGTTCAGGATTATATAAATTTAACAAAAGATACATCCGTCTTAAAAGTATTTTTCCCTTCACTGATTAGACAAATTACCTGGTTCGAGAATAACCGCAAAGCAGACGGCGAAGGATTTTTCTATAACGATATTCTTCTTCATTTATGGGAAAGCGGCGTTGACGAAGGCGTGAGGTTTGACGAAAGCGGTATGGGCAAATGGGCGTGCATCGATGCAACAAGTCATGTTTACCTTCTCTACAAATACGCCGTAAAATGGGGTAAATATCTGGGAATGGATACGACCTATTTCGCACATCGTGAAAAAGAGATAGGAAATTTTATACGCAATGATTTGTACGACAAATCCTCCGGGACGTTTTACGATATATGGTCTATGAAAAACCCGCAACTGCGTCATCTCGATTTCGAAAGCATGTGGCCGCTTGTAGTAGGTGCCGCAACAAAAGAGCAGGCAGAAAGATATATAAATAAATTCCTTCTGGATACGACATGTTTTAACACGAAGCACCCTATTGCAACGGTCGGTAAACGGGATCCGAAATTTGAACTGAGAATGTGGCGCGGTCCTGCCTGGAACAGTATGACATATTGGGCCGCCAGAGCATGCATAAGATACGACAGAAAAGATGCCGCGGAAATTCTTCTTGAAAAAGCGCTCGATGATTCCGAAAAACAATTTAAGAGAACCGGAACTATATGGGAGTTTTATAATCCTCTGGGAGGCAGACCGGAAGATGTGGAACGCAAACCCAGTACGCCGTATCATATGCCCTGCAGAGATTACCTGGGCCATAATCCTTTAATAGAGATGGCAAGGCTTTATTCCCTACTAAAGAAAGATTAATCTGTTTGATCCGTATATTATTCATATTTTAGTGACGATGAAATTTGCAATATCGGTAATGATGTGAAAGAAATAGAATTATTATCTCCGGCTAAAAATGCCGAGACCGGAATGGCAGCTATTGACTGCGGAGCCGACGCCGTATATATCGGAGCTTCCAAATTCGGCGCCAGAGCTGCGGCGGGAAACAATCCGAAAGAAATAGAAAAGCTTGCAGATTATGCCCATCTGTTTTACGCCAGAGTATACGTTACTGTTAATACTCTAATATACGACGGCGAGCTGGAAGAAGCGGAACGTTTGGTAAACCAAATTTACCAGGCAGGCGCGGACGCAATTATAATACAGGATATGGCCCTGCTTGAAATGGATCTTCCTCCTGTTCCTATTTTCGCTTCCACTCAATCAAATAATTATTCACTTGAAAAGATCCGGTTTCTCGAAAAAGCCGGAATTAAAAGGGCTATTCTGGCGAGAGAACTTTCGCTAACTCAAATAAGGGAAATAAAGAATAATACTACAATTGAATTGGAAGCTTTCGTTCACGGTGCTTTGTGTGTTTCGCTCAGCGGTCAGTGTTATTTAAGCGAGGCAATATGCGGCAGAAGCGCAAACAGAGGCGAGTGTTCGCAGCCGTGCAGATCGTCTTATGATTTAATCGACTCTTCGGGAAAGGTTATTGTAAAAGACAAGCATCTTCTCTCATTGAAGGATTTAAATTTATCAGAGTACATTTCGGACTTAATAGATGCAGGAATAACTTCCTTTAAAATAGAAGGCAGGTTGAAAGACATCGATTATGTGAAAAACATTACGGCATATTACCGTCAGAAAATCGATCGAATCCTGTCGGACAGAAACGATCTTGTAAAATCTTCCTCAGGGGTAATCAATATTCCTTTTCAGCCTGATCCTGACAAAACATTTAACCGCGGAACTACAACTTATTTTATTACTCACCCTGCCGAAAAGTTAACTACTTTTAATTCGTCCAAATCCATCGGCCAGTATATTGGTACCGTAATAGGGATGCACGAAAAATATTTTGAACTTGGCGGAGATAACGCTACTGCAAACGGCGACGGTATATGCTTTACCGATACGGAAGGTAAATTTACCGGAACATATATAAATATATCGGAAAATAAAAAAATATTTCCGGCTGATATTAGCGGCATTGTACCGGGAACAAAAATTTTCAGAAATCTCGATAAGCAATTCAGAGACGAAATATTAAAATCAAAAGCATCCAGAAAAATAGAAATCGATTTTCTGCTTCAGGAAACGGAAATCGGAGTCTCGTTAACGGCTCAGGACAGCGACGGAAATTCCCTAACGAATTATATATGTATAGAAAAAATTCCTGCACGAAATGAAGAATCGGTTCTTAACACGATTAAAAAGCAGTTAAATAAAACAGGTAATTCTATTTTTGCGGTTAATAATATTACAATTGATATGAAGCATAGTTATTTCTTTCCTATCGGAACAATTAACGAAATAAGAAGAAATACTTTGTCGCTGCTTGAGCAGGAAAGGATAAATAATTTTCCCAGGAATATACGGCAGACCGAAAAAAACAGTTTTCCGTTCCCCTTTAAAAAACTTGATTACTCATTTAATATTACTAATAATAAAGCCCGGGAATTTTATTACCGTCACGGTGCAGAGGAAATAAAACCTGGCTTTGAACTGGAAGACGACAGAGCCGGTAAAACGGTAATGAAAACCAAATACTGCATTAAAAGAGAATTAAATATTTGTCCGCTGGTAAACAAAACACAGCAGGAACTTAATCATCCGCTATATCTTACAAATAACAATAAGAAATACAAACTGCAGTTTGACTGTAAAGAATGTTTTATGAAAGTCATTTTTTAAAACAGCAGTTTTTTTATAAGCCGGCTTATGTAGTATTTATCACTGCACTTTTTTATTTTTGACTTACTTTTCAAGTTTCAACTATCCATAGGTTTATGATGGTAAAAGCAATATTCTGGGACAACGACGGAATTTTAGTGGATACTGAAATTTTGTATTACAAGGCCAATAAAGAAGTTTTTTCAACTCTCGGAATCGATCTTACCGTAGAAATGTATATTGAAAACTTTCTTATAAAATCGAAGGGTACATGGCACCTTGCAGCCGAAACAGGTCTGAACGAAGAAAAAATACAAAAACTCAGAAAAGAAAGAAATCAATTATACGGCAGGCTAATTGAAAACGAATTAAAAATTATGAACGGTGTGGAAGAAACCTTGAAAAAACTTCACGGCAAATTTTTAATGGGTATTGTTACCAGCTCCAGAAAAGATCATTTTGAAATTATCCACAACCGGACAGATCTTCTTAAATACTTCGATTTCACTCTTACCTCGGACGATTTTCTCGAACCAAAACCAAATCCAGAGCCGTATCTGAAAGCACTTGAAAAAACCGGACTTCAAAGAGAAGAATGTATCGTGGTAGAAGATTCGGAAAGAGGATTGACAGCAGCTTTGAAAGCCGGATTAAAATGTTATGTTATTCCTACCGCTCTGACTAAAAACAGTAATTTCAACGGTGCCGAAAAAATACTGTCATCAGTTTCGGAATTGCCCGGCGAGCTTTTTTAATATTTTTTCTATTTAACGTAAATCCTAAGCAGCTGTTGACAAATTCCGCCGGTACTTCAGATTTTTAATTATACAAATCTCACTCCGTTTTCATTTAATCCAACAGAATACATATAATAGACAGCTTAATAATAGGATTGCCCGTAAAGGATCAGGCTGAAATTTTTAAAAGGATTCACGTGAGTTTTATCCGAACAAATCTTAGATCGTAAATACTGACGGGGACCTTCCGGCTAAGTCTATTAAATAAAAAGAGTTTTACGAAAAGCATAAAACTTTTATTTATTATTTCGATAATAATATTTATTGGACTGTTGTATTTGAAATATAAGTCGTAACTCATTCTTTGAAAAACTGTTAATAGCAACAAATATTATTTTCTTTCCGCTATAAAATATTCCGAAACTTTTACGAATATAATCTGTATGCAAACTCCGGAATAAATTAACAGAATTGCAATAAATAATAAATGATATTCAAAAATTTACTATGTCGAAATTAATTAAAATAGAAGAAATGATGCCTGGAATGACATTAGCCGTACCGGTAAAGAATAAATACGGCCAAATAATGCTGGCTGTAGATACGGTTGTTGAGGAAAAGCACAGGAAAATTCTTAAGATGTGGGGGATAACCGGTATATACATAAAAGAAGAAAACAACCAGGAAACTGAAAACGGTAATGACGAAAGAAAATTATCCGATGCTAAAGAAGCTTTGTCAAAGCGCATAACCTGGATTCCTCAAAATCCGATTGAGGAAGAATTTTATTCGATGGCTCTTCAAATAACAATGGAAAAAATTTATTAACAATGGTTACAAATTGGACATAATAGATAAAATATTATCCGGGGTACATAATTTACCCACATTGCCTACGATATATACTGCAATATTCGAAGCAATGGAAGATCCGACAATTACTTCGGAGAAACTTGCCAGAATTATTTCTACCGATCAGGTAACTGCATTTAAATTATTAAAAGTAGCTAACTCACCTTTTTACGGGTTTTACGGTAGAATAGACACTATTTCACAGGCAGTGCTTTATCTCGGGTTTAATGAAGTAAGAAATATTGTACTAGCACTTTCGGTTATTAATTTCTTCTCAAAGAACAAAATTATTCTTCATTTCCGGCCGGTAGATTTCTGGGCCCATTCAATAGGAGTAGGTATTGCAACCAGACTGGTTGGAGAAGCTATCGGCGAAAAGAAACTTGAGAATTATTTCCTGGGCGGAATATTTCATGATATCGGGAAATTAATTTTCTTTGAACTGGCACACAAAGAATATGTGAACGCACTCGAGATAGTGGAAAATAATAATATCAGAATTAAAGATGCTGAAATTGAAGTATTCGGTATTGACCATGCTCGCGTCGGACAAATATTGGCCGAAAAATGGAAATTACCGCTTTCGATTCAGAATGTTATATTTTACCATCACAAAGGTATCATAGAAGATAAACAGGATCTGCTGATAGCTTCGGTCCACATCGGCGATATTCTTGCCAGAATAATGGAATTCGGATATGCGGGGGACAATCTTATTCCGGAACCGAATCCTGAAATATGGAATTTCTTAAAAGTTCCCTCCGGCACTTTTAGTTCGATGCAGACAAATCTTAAAGAAAATTTTGAATCTACGGTAAGGCTGATGCTGGTCGATTAATAATGCTACAGAAAAAATCATGAAGGAAAAAATAAATATTGGAATCTTTATTAAAAAATATAATCGGATTTAATAATTCTCCAATATTCGGAAAATCAACCGCAGAAATTATTAACGAGTTCCTAAAAATATTTAAAGACCTGCCCGGATTCGTTAACGCTGCTTATTATTATTTGGAAACGGAAGATTTCGAGTTTTCATTTAAATCATCCACGTTCTTAACCGACAGACAGGTAAACCGGGTATATCAAACCCTTATGGAAACCGGCCGCATCACCGACGTTCTTCAATCCGGTGAAATAACCGATTTGGAAATCAGAGACGAAAATGATGAAACAATAAATCATTTAGTGGTTCCACTTATTGCCTCGGCAGGAATAGTGGGAATGGTCTTACTCTCTTCGAATAAATCTTTGAAAAATTCGCCGTCCATTCCGCTGATAAAAATTCATTCGAATTATTTTGCAACAATACTTGAAAACAGGGATTTGAAGCTCCAGATTGAGAACCTGAAGGAAGTAACCGAGCAGAAGGTGGCGTTAAAAACAAAAGATATTGCAAAAAGCACCAGGGAATTAAAAGTAATACTCGACTCCGTACAAACGGGAATAATTATAAGCGATAGGGACACCGGTCTGATAGTAGACCTCAATGCGGCGGCTTCGAAGCTAATCGGCGAGGAAAGAGAAAAATTAATCGGATCTCCCAGGAAAAATTATTTCTTTTTTACAGAAAGAAAGCAAATTTATAATTCAAGTCCTTTCAACCAGGAAGGCCTGCTTAAAACCAACGAAGGTATTCTAGTACCTATTATCAGAACTGTTAAAGATGTCAATCTGACAAACTTGAAATACTCCATAGAAAGCTTCATGGATATAAGCGAAAGGAAACGGATGGAGGACGCACTTCACGAAGCCCGTTTCGAACTTGAGCAGCGTGTTGAAGAAAGAACTACGGAATTATTACAGGCCAACGACATGCTTCAAAAAGAGGTAAGTGACAGAAAAAAAGCCGAGGAGCAATTATTAAAACTTTACTGGGCGGTTGAACAAAGTACCATTTCGATTATTATTACGAATTTAACCGGAAACATAGAGTATGTAAATTCTTATTTTTCCAAAATTACGGGCTATAAATTTAAAGATGCGATGGGAAATACTTTCCGCGAATTAAGTTACGCAAAAGATTCCGAACATCTTCATAAAGAGATATGGAATAATTTAAGAAAAGGAATTGAGTGGCGCGGCGAGTTTAAGAGCAGACGAAAAAACGGCGAATCATACTGGGTCTCCGCTACATTTTCGCCGATCAGAAATACCGAAGGAAATATGACTCACTTCTTAAGCGTACAGGAGGATATTTCCGAAAGAAAGAGAGTGGAGGAAGAGCTTCTTTTCGCAAAAGAAAAGGCCGAACAATCAGATAAATTAAAGTCCACTCTGCTCGCAAACATGAGTCATGAATTCCGCACCCCTCTTATCGGAATACTGGGATTTTCACAGATTCTAATTGACCTGGTTGAAAATACTGAACAAAAAGAAATGGTAAGCGAAATACAATTATCCGGGAAAAGGCTTCTGAATACACTCAACGGCGTTCTGAGCATTTCGCAACTGGAAGCGACGGATGTTTCCGGTGATTTTGTTAAAACCGATTTAGCCGAATTAATAAAGTCAAGCTCCGAGATATATCGCAAAACCGCAGAATCGAAAAATCTTAAATTTAATTTGAATATTAAAAACGACGGCCTGTTTTCACAGTTTGACGTGCATCTGTTTCAACAGGCTTTACATAATATTTTAGACAATGCCGTTAAATATACGGACAGCGGCTCGGTTTCAATCCAGGCGGAAGAATCCGAAAATGAAAACCGGAAATGGGTATTAATAAAAATAATTGATACGGGAATAGGCATTTCCGACGACGATAAGAAAATTATCTTTGAAGCATTCAGACAGGCAAGCGAAGGTTATACCAGAAACTTCGAAGGATGCGGATTAGGATTGACCATCGCTAAAAAGATAATTGAAACTTTCGGCGGTAAAATTATCGTTGAAGACGGCCCCCGGTCCGGATCCGTTTTTAATATTTATCTGCCTAAGTGCAATCCGGAATTAATGCAATTACCCGAAGATGAAATCATCGATTCAAATGCCGATCCCCTTACCAAAGCAGAAATTATCGGATAATTAATTTTTGATTTTCCTGTTCCCCGCGTAAGCATATTTCCCGCTGTATCCTAATAAAATAAGCCAAATCACACCGGTATAATAAATTATTAACATTTTACTTGACAAATACCTTAATTTATAATACATTTAAATCCAACAACCGTACTTATTAATACAATCGAATGCTTTACTCTTAATATTTAAGGCATTCGAATATTTATTTTTGGATATAGATAAGAACGGCTATGATTTTACAGAATAGACCGAGCAGAGGACTTGAGATGAGAAAAATTGAAGCGATAATCCGCCCGCATAAGCTTGAACCGGTCCATAGTGCGCTGCAGGAAGCCGGTTTCAGAGGATTGACCGTCACCGAGGTCCGGGGATACGGCCGACAAAAAGGGCACAAGGAAATATACAGAGGTTCAGAATACATTATTGAATTTGCACCTAAAATAAAGATCGAACTAATATGCCCGACCGATATGGTGGAGAAAGCTCTGGCTATAATTCTTAATACCGCCCGTACCGGGGAGGTCGGCGACGGGAAAATTTTTGTTCTTCCTGTGGAAGAATCGGTGAGAATTAGAACGGAGGAATCCGGACAGTCGGCATTATAATTTCAAAACAAAAAAGGAAGCGTAATATGAAAAAACCACTGACAAAATCGTTAATTATTTTATCCGTTATTTTTTTATTCAGTACCCTTTCATACTCACAGATAAGCTTTAACGCCGATATTTACAGCAGATATAACTGGAGAGGTATAGATTTCGGGGATTCTCCGAGTTTTCAGCCTTATGTTACTTTTACGGCCGGAGGGTTTTCCATAGGCGCATGGGGATCATACGGATGGGCTGGGGCAACCGGGAATGTTTATTCCGAATCCGATCTTTGGGCTTCATACGGCATTACGACCGATGCTGGTAGTTTCTCCGTTGTATACACCGACTACTTTTTTCCGTACGCCGGTTTAAAATATTCAAATTATAAGGGTAGCGGCAACGGCGCACACACGCTTGAAGGCGGCATAAGCTACAGCGGTCCGGAGTCTTTCCCGATTACCGTAGCCGGCTATTACAATCTTCATAATGATCCCGATAAATCATCTTACTTCCAAGTAGGCTACCCGTTCACCGTAGGCGATGTAGGCGTTAACGTTTTTGCAGGCGCATCGGGAAGTAAAAGCGCCGGATACGGAACCGATAAGTTCGCGTTCATTAACACCGGTTTAACATTTACCAAGACTATTCCCGTTACGGAAAAATTCAGCATACCGGCAACTGCCTCATTGATTTACAACCCGAATATATCCCAGCTTTATCTGGTTTTCGGAATAACTATATAAAAAAGTAAATAACAATTAATGAATATGCGTTAAATAAATACCTGCTGAAAAATTGATTTTACATGCAGGCAGAAGTATTCTCATATCCCGGTTTAAAAAATAGTTTAAGGTTTTAATCCTTATGCATCATCATCCTCCTCTGGCCCCTCTTTATGAGGGGCTTTTATTTTCAATAAAATAAAATTACTCTTCCATTTAACTATTAATTTTTTTACTTTCATTTTTGTCTCGCTGATATTTTGATTCTGTAATTTATATGAAGTCTGCCGGCTTACAGTATCTAAAGATTAACGGGACATTTTAATAAAGAACCCGCTTTTTTAAATATTTATTCATTTATAATCAACTTTAATAAGAAGTAAATATGGAAACACACAAAAAAATCATTTTACCGGAAAAAGAAATGCCGACAAGCTGGTATAACATTCAGGCCGATATGCCTAACCCTTCCTGCCCCCTCTTAATCCGGCAACAAACCAGCCAATCGGACCGGAAGATCTTGCTCCTATTTTTCCAATGGAATTAATTAAACAGGAAGTTTCTAAAGAAAGATGGATTGAAATACCCGAAGAGGTTTTAGATATCTATAAGATATGGCGGCCTTCGCCGGTATACAGGGCATATCACCTTGAAAAACTTCTGGATACCCCGGCGAAAATTTATTATAAATACGAAGGCGTCAGCCCGGCAGGTTCTCACAAACCCAATACCGCAGTTCCGCAGGCTTATTATAATATGAAGGAAGGTGTTAAAAGATTAACTACCGAAACAGGCGCCGGACAATGGGGCAGCGCTTTGAGCTATGCATGTCAGATCTTCGGAATTGACCTTGAAGTTTATATGGTCAGGATAAGCTACGAGCAAAAGCCTTACAGAAAATTAATGATGAACACATGGGGTGCAAAAGTTTATTCCTCCCCGACTAACAAAACCGCAGCCGGCAGAAAAGTACTTGCCGAGGATCCCGATTCACCGGGCAGCCTGGGCATTGCAATAAGCGAAGCGGTTGAACGCGCGGCAACCGATGAAAATACCAAGTACTCTCTCGGCAGCGTACTAAATCATGTCCTGATGCATCAAACCATCATAGGCGAAGAAGCGATTAAACAGATGGAAATGGCCGGCGATTTTCCTGATATAATAATCGGCTGTTTCGGCGGCGGTTCAAATTTCGGCGGCATTTCATTTCCGTTTTTAAGATTGAATTTTACCGAGGGCAAAAAAATAAGATGTATTGCAGCGGAACCTTCTTCCTGTCCTAAACTGACGAAAGGAGAATTCCGGTATGATTTCGGCGATACGGTCGGACTTACTCCGCTGCTTCCCATGTATACTCTCGGGCATACATTCATACCGGCCCCTATTCATGCGGGCGGATTAAGATACCACGGAGCCGGAGTAATAGTAAGTCAATTATTGAAAGATAAACTTATCGAAGCACAATCGTTTCATCAATTGGAATGTTTTGACGCAGGTGTAAAATTCGCAAGAGCAGAAGGTATTATACCGGCTCCGGAATCAAATCATGCAATTGCCTGCGCAGTAAAAGAAGCACTTATTGCCAAAGAAGAGGGAACTCCGAAAACAATTCTCTTTAATTTGAGCGGACACGGATTTTTCGATATGTCGTCTTACGAGGCATATTTTGCCGGTAATTTAGTGGAGCATCATCTTACCGAAGAAGAACTTCATTCCGAACTTAAAAAGCTTAATACTCCTATGCCAGTATAAAATTAGGGGCGGTAATTTGTTTTACCGCCCTGCCTAATTAAGCGCAAACCTTGCATATATCCCAAGACACTTGTTTATATACAACAATTCAAAAAAGATTTATATATTTATAAAATAATTTTACATCAATTGAAAGCTGCTCATTAAATACTTTGAATAATTATGGAAATAGAAAGACGATACGAAAAGTTAATTAATTATTTGACCGATTATATATACACGGTTACGATCAGGAACGGTGTAGCGGTTGATACATTCCACGGCCCCGGATGTATATCTGTTACCGGATACACTTCGGATGACTATAAAAAAGATCCGGATCTCTGGTACAGAATGGTTCATAAAAAAGACCGTAAGAAAGTCCTTAGCCAGGCATACTTCGCTCTTGAAGGTAAAGAACTGCCGCCTGTAATTCACAGAATAATTCACAGAGACGGTTCGGTAAGATGGGTAAAGAATACTATCGTCGTGACTAAAGACGAATTCGGATATCCCCTTTCATATGACGGTCTGATAAACGATGTAACCGAGCTCAAACGTGCAGAGACTGCCGCAGCCCTGAGAAAACAGCAGTTAATACAGGCTGATAAAATGGCCTCGCTCGGAATTTTGGTTTCCGGTATTGCCCACGAAATAAATAATCCGAATAATTTTATCATGTTGAATATTCAGCTTTTCACTAAAATATGGAAAGATATAATACCAGTGCTTGAAGATTATTATGAGAACAACGGCGACTTCGCTATTGCCGGTATGCTTTACAGCCGATCAAATGAGAAAATAGGTCAATCTCTTGAAGGTATACTTACGGGATCTGAGAGAATTCAGAATATTGTAAGGAATTTAACCGAATATTCACGTACCGACAGCGGTAAGCTTGATGAACTTGTCGAGGTTAATAAAGTTGTTGAAATTGCGGTAATGATTACGAACAATCTGATTCATAAATCTACGGATAATTTTAAAGTTGTCTACGGCGAAAACCTTCCTCAGATAAAAGGAAATTCGCAGCAGCTTGAGCAGGTAGTTATAAATCTGATTTCAAATGCGTGTCAATCGCTGCAGGATAAAACTGCCGGTATTACCGTATCCACTTATTATAACAGTCAGGTTAATAAGGTAAGGATAAAGGTTGAAGACGAGGGCATCGGTATCAAAGAGAGCGATCTTAAATATATAAGAGATCCTTTTTTTACAACAAAAAGAAATATGGGAGGAACGGGACTGGGACTTTCGATTTCAGATAATATTGTAAAGAGCCACGGCGGGAAAATATCGTTAACCAGCAAACCCAATAAAGGCACTATTGCAAAAGTTTCTATCCCGGTAATAAAAGAGACAGATTAGGAGAGAAGAATGAATCCGAAATTATCGCCATATGATCCTATTTTACTTGTGGATGACGAAGAGCATTTCCTGCTGAGCGCTGAGCTTACTACTTCATCGTACGGCATTAAAAATATTGAAACTTGCAAAGACAGCCGCATGGTAATGGAGCTTTTATCTAAGAAAAAATATGCTCTTGTAGTTCTTGATATAAATATGCCTCACATATCCGGAGTTGAACTGCTGCCGCAAATTGTCGGCAAGTATCCTCAAATGCCGGTTGTAATAATAAGTGCGGTTAACGATGTGGACAGCGCGGTGTACTGTATGAAAGAAGGCGCTTTCGATTATTTGCTTAAGCCGGTAAGCAATACCAGATTGGTTACTACCATAAAACGCGGACTGGAACTGGCGGAAATAAAAAACGAAAACGAAATGCTGAAGCAGTCGCTTTTTAAAGAAAACCTGGAACACCCCGAGGCCTTCGGCGAAATAATTACGCATTGCGGAACGATGATTTCCATATTCAAATATATCGAAGCGATTGCCAAGACAAACCTGCCGGTATTGATAAACGGAGAAACAGGTACCGGAAAAGAACTGTTTGCCCACTCCATTCATCTAGCCAGCGGAAGAAAAGGTGAGCTTATTTCGGTTAACGTTGCCGGCGTGGACGACAATCTGTTTTCGGATACATTGTTCGGCCATAAAAAAGGAGCATTCACCGGAGCAGATACAGACAGAAAAGGACTGATTGAAAAGGCGGACGACGGAACGTTGTTCCTCGATGAAATCGGTGATTTAAGTATTGAGTCTCAGGTAAAATTACTTAGACTTTTACAGGACGGTCAGTACTATCCGCTCGGTTCGGATATTGCCAAACTATCCGATGCAAGAATTATTGTAGCAACACACAGAGATATTAAGGCAATGCAGGAAAGCAATGAATTCAGACAGGACCTTTATTACAGGCTGAAGTCTCACCAGATAATAATTCCTCCGCTAAGGGAAAGAAAAATCGACCTGCCTTATTTAATAGATCATTTTATTTTAAAAGCTGCAAACGAACTGGGGAAAAAGAAACCGACTGTCCCGAAAGAAATTTATACAATTCTCAGCAACTATCCTTTTCCGGGAAACGTAAGGGAACTTGAAGGCATTATCTTCGATGCAATGAGCCTTCACACATCCGGCATTTTATCTCTGGAATCTATCAGACAAAAAATTAATGAATTTAATCAAAGCCGTAAACCTGGTAATTTGACTCAGGATCCGAAAACTCAGTCAAACGAGCTTATCTTTTTCCCGGGTAGGTTTCCCTCGCTGAAAGAAGTTGAAGAATCTTTAATCAGGGAAGCGTTAAAAAGATCCAGAGGCAACCAGACAATAGCGGCAGAATTGCTGGGAATGTCCAGACGAGCCTTGAACAACCGCTTAAGAAGAGCGGAAGAAGAATAGCCGGAACTTCAAATAAATGAGACTACTCACATTAAATGCCGGCTTTTACAATCTTAACTTTATGTTAATACTGTAACTTTATAAATTACAATAAGTTAACACTGTAAAACGGTGCCACAATACTTCGCAGAGCCACATTATTTCCTTTACCTGTAATTATTTGTTTTTCAATGTTTTATGCATTTTTATGTCGAGAAAAGCGCATTTTTGTGGCACCTATTTGCCATTCTTGCCTGTTCCGCAATTATATACATAACTTATTATTGTATAATTACTTATGGATAGAGTCCGGAATTGGCACTGGCTTTGATACTGTATGACTGGGTTAAACAACGAAACCAATAGAAGCTAAAAAAAGCAAAGGAGATATCATGAAAAGGAATATAAGCAAGGTGTTAGTAATTGTATTTTCTCTTTTAACTCTTGGAACAGGGTTTGCGCAGCCGACTCAGAGTCGTTACGGCAATAAAGTTCTCGAACAGGGATTGAAAGTATTTCCTGTTTATCTAAATAGCGATTATGAAGGAATTGTAGAGTCAACAATCTATAATATCGTCGTTATGAAGAGTTACTTCCCGAATGCAAACTATAAAGATCTGATCGATAAATTGAATGATGTTGCCCAGGATAATTCAAATCCGTCAATCAGATATAAGGCTCATCTGGCCAGCATGTATTTAACGTTCGGAAATAATATCAAAGTAGTTTCGGCAGAAGCAGGTTACGATCATGAAAAAGTATTCAGACAGATTGCCGATCAGCTTGAAAAAGAACTTTTGGTCTCCAATGAATAAATAAAAATACGTTACTACCTCCTAAGGAACGTCGTTGGGTAATTTCTTCAGAAATGAAGAATTACCCAATTTTTTTTCACGACGGAAAGTTCTTATTTGGTTTTATTAGATCCTACTATATTAACTTCAATACCAATATCATCGGCAACTCTTTTACCCAAAATCATATTCTGTATTCCGTATTTAGAAAGTGTAATTTTAAATTTTGAAGTAACACCGAGAAGATCTCCGGGGCCCCTGACTTCCGTTTGCGGGCTTTCGTCAAGATACGTCATTACAACATCGACGGGAATTTCATTTGTTACTCCGTGAAGCGAAAAATCGCCAAGTACTTTAACATTCAGTTTATTTTTGTCAACCGGCAGAATACTCTGAACTTTAATTACTTTAAATGATATGGTCGGATATCTTTCAGCATCCAGCCATTTTGGTTCCTTCAAATCCTTATCTCTCATTTTTATTCCTGTTTGAAGAGAAGCGGTAGGGAACGAGATCTCACCTTTGAGAGTATTTTTTACATCGCTTACATTAAAAGATATCATACCGCTGATTTCCGTAGATAATCCGTCAACTTCATCAAGCGCAGTTACGCTGTGAAAGGATGCCTGATTTCTCTGGTCGTTTTTAAATATGAATGTCTGATCGCCTTTCGCTTTTACATCAAAGCCTTGTGCGTATGAAAATGAAATTAACGCAGCAGCGAAAATAATTGACAGCATGAATGATTTCATTAAGAGACCTTTCGTTTTTCTTTAAATATGAAAAATAATAAACCGGAGATAACAACACTGGCTGCCGAAACAATTAGTGTAAGATCCAGGCCCCAGATGAATTTGTTCTGCCATGTCCTGTATATGGTTCCGAATAGAGGATCTTTTTTTTCTATTAGAATTTGAGTTTGGGTAAATAAATAAGAACCGCTGGCTAACCAGATGATAAAAGCAATAACTATTACCGCTAGTCCCGCTATTATTGTGACCCTTTGTTTTCTGTTTATGTGCATACTATAACTTCAGATTATTATATTAATTGAACGAAAATAATTAATGATCCGTCTTTATAAGGATATGAACATAAATAAATTGTGTAAACAATTAGATGATTTGAAACAAAAGCAAAAAAACTTTTTAATAATCAACTGGAAGTCTTAATTTAGAATATGAAATTAAAATATTTCATCTACCTTGAAAGTGTAAATATTAATGACTGCAAAAATTTATGATATCGCGGTAATAGGCGGAGGTATTGTCGGAACCTCTACGGCAATGGCTCTCCAGAAAAGCGGTAATCTCTCCGTCATCGTTCTGGAAGCGGAAAATTCACTTGCGGCGCATCAAACAGGCAACAACAGCGGCGTGATTCATTCCGGCTTATATTATAAACCGGGTTCATTAAAGGCAAAGAATTGTGTTCTGGGCCGCGAGATGATGTATAAGTTCTGCGAAGAGAATAATATTAAATACGATAGATGCGGTAAACTGGTTGTGGCTGCAAATGCAAACGAATTACCGGCTCTAGACGAACTGGAAAAACGTGGTACCGCAAACGGGATTTCCGGATTAAAACGGCTTAAGAGAGACGAGCTTAAAGAATACGAACCGCATGTTGCAGGTATAGCAGGATTGTTTGTTCCTGAAACGGGAATAGTCGATTATACTCTAGTAACCGAAGCTTACGCCCAAAAGATAAGGCAAAAAGGAGGCGAGATAAAAACCCGTAGCAGGGTGCTTTCGGTTGTTCAAGACGGTATTAACTATGTATTGGCGACAACCGGCGGGGATGTAAAAGCAAAATTTATTGTTAACTGCGCCGGACTTCAATCGGATAGAATTGCCAGACTGTGCGGAGCCGATCCCAGATTGCAAATAGTGCCTTTCAGGGGCGAGTATTATACTTTGAAGAAAGAGAAGGAACATCTTGTACGAAACTTAATATACCCTGTTCCCGATCCCCGTTTTCCGTTTCTCGGGGTGCATTTCACAAGGATGATAAAAGGCGGTGTTGAAGCGGGTCCGAATGCCGTACTTGCCTTTAAAAGAGAAGGCTATAAACGCGATGATTTTTCTTTCGGTGATATGTCGGGTTTAATCATATATCCGGGCTTCTGGAAAATGGCGGCCAAATATTACAGAATGGGTTTTGATGAGTTCCGCAGATCGTTCAGCAAGCAGTTGTTTACGGAGGCTCTGCAGAAATTAATTCCGGAAATAAGCATCGACGATATTCATCCCGGCGGTGCCGGTGTAAGAGCTCAAGCGCTTGAACCGGACGGCAAACTGGTTGATGATTTCAGAATTGTGGAAACCGAGAAAATGGTTCATGTACTTAATGCGCCTTCACCTGCGGCCACTGCCTCTCTCAGCATCGGCGAAACTATTGCGCAAAAGGTGATCTCAAGGATTTAACGGATTGAATATTTTCGAATGACTATTGACTATTTACGAACAACTATTGTTTAAAATTTAAATTTGTTAAATCGTATCAATAATTATTTAAACCGGTAGGAATTAAATCAGTTATATTCCTCCGTGTAACTCCTCATTCAAATAATATAAATTATTTCTCCTAGTGATGAATAGCCTTTTACCACTTAGACACTGAGAGCACTTAGCTACACTAAGAAATTAGTCATTCGTCAATCTTGAATAGAAAATCCTCACTCGACCTAACCACATGCATTCCTGCTTCGGCAAATCTCTTGTACGCATTGCCCGCTTCTTCGGTATAATCTATAACTCCGGGTATCACCACAGGGGAAGTACAGTCCTCTAGCAGATAAACTTTCTGCAGCAGTTTCTTATCTTTTTTTATAAATTCTTTCATAAGATCTTCAACCGTCCACGCTACGCAATGACTCTTAGCCTCGCCCGCGATTATTATTGCGTCATAACCGACCAGGTTATTAATCAAGACGTCATTCTTTGAGGAAATAAATTTTCCGTTTACACCGGAGCCTATTTCCGGTCCGAATACCGAATAATGTTCAGTTACCGGATTGTCACCTTTAATCTGATAATCTATTCTACTGTACCTCGCAATACTGTGAAAGAATATCGCTTCTTCAAGAGACGAAACTAAAGCGTGACTTATACTCCCGAGCATCGCGTGGTAAGGCCATACCGTAAGATTGTATTTCCCGCTTGCATTCAGCATCGAGGTATATTCAAGTAAATATTTTTGTGCTGCCGCCGGATCGATTCCCAGACTGCTGCTCGCATCCGGATTAACCTTCCACTTGCCGTTTAAAACATCTTCCGAAGATATCAGTGTGTAAGGAGCAGGATGTTCCCCTTTTTCATTTATTAAAAATACCGGATGAAATATCTGCAGCGGATGATGCGTATCCATTGTAGGGATTATACTTGTAATAACACCGAGGTTTCTGTAAATAAAACGGCACAGCCTCGCAGTATCTTCAACAGCACCGTTGCCGGATTGCCCGCCGACAAATAGCTCGTATCCGGGAACGCAAAACGTATTCTGCATGTCCACAACAAGAAGACATGCTTTAAATTTATCTTCGGTAGACGGCTTTATTCCGAATTTCTCCGTCCACATGTTTGCGTCATTAGCGCGCTCTTCAAAATTCACTTTCCACACTTTCCCGGTCATTTTAGGATTATAAAAATCGGGCAAAGGCAGTTCTTTTTTGTTCATTTTATTCTCTCCGGAAAATTTCTTTTCATTAACTAATTCAACAATCTATGAATCAACACATTATCACCCTGAGCGAACCAACCTACCCCAGGAAGGGTCGAAGATGAGCGAAGTAGAAGAGCGATGCTTTTCACTTATCAAGCGGTGTTGTTCATGGTTCGGCCCCGCCTGTCCGGCAGGCAGGTCCGCCCGCCATGCAATATAAAAAACAATATTGTGTCTTCTATTAATACCATGTTGAAAATTTTACTGTAATTTGTTATTCATTTATTACATATTATAGTTTATGTTGTTTATTTATTTGATATTACTATTTAAGAATCAGAAATCCAAGGAGTGATTATAATGAATAATCTTTTAAAACTAATTGATTACGGCCAAAGTTACTGGCTCGATAATTTGACCAGAGGAAAAATCAAAGACGGCGAGCTGAAAAAAAGAGTTGCCAAACAGGGATTAAGAGGCATTACCTCCAATCCGGCGATATTCAACAAAGCTATCTCGAACAGCAGCGATTACGACTCGCAGATAAAACAGCTTGTCAATCAGAAAAAAAGTATACATGAAATTTATGAGGAACTCACGATAAAAGATGTGCAGGACGCCTGCGATGTTCTTCGTCCGGTATTTGACGAATCGGAAGGTGTTGACGGATTCATTAGTCTTGAAGTATCTCCTTATCTCGCGCACGATACCGAAGGCACAAAAGAAGAAGCCAGAAAGCTCTTCGCAAAAGTTAACCGTCCCAACTGCTTCATTAAAATCCCCGGCACAAAAGAAGGCGTTCCGGCAATAGAAGAAATGCTGTACGAAGGTATAAATATTAACGTCACTCTTTTGTTTTCTATTCAAAGCTATGAAGATGTTGCAAACGCGTATGTAAATGCTCTCGATAGAAGACTTAATGAAGGGAAACCCGTAAACGCGATTCGTTCTGTAGCAAGCTTTTTCCTGAGCAGGATTGATGTGCTCGCCGATCAGCTTTTGGGACATCTGGTAATTCCCGAAAACTACGAAAGTGAACTGAGACCCGAATCTCTTCTCGGTAAATCGGCGATCGCAAGCGCTAAGTTGGCGTATCAAAGCTACAAGAAAATTTTCAGCGGCGATAAATGGCACCGGATTAACGATGCCGGCGCAAAGGTTCAGCGTCCTCTCTGGGCAAGTACCAGCACTAAAGATCCGTTATACAGCGACGTAAAATATGTAGAGCCTTTAATCGGACCGGATACTGTTAATACACTGCCCGACGAAACAATAGATGCTTTTGCCGATCACGGCGTAATCGAAGCAAATACAATAGAGAAGGATGTTGACAGTGCTTATAAAATTTTTGAAGATCTGAAGAAGCTCGGCGTGGATATCAATTTCATTACCGATCAGCTTGTTAACGAAGGTATTCAGAAGTTTATTGATCCGTTCGATAATCTAATGAAAACACTCGCAACTAAAAGAGAAGAATTTCTCGCCGAAAAAGTAGGAAAGCAAACTCTTAGTTTCGGTAAATCCAAATCGGAAGTATCGGCTGCATTCAAATCGCTGAACGAAAAACAATTCGGAAGAAGACTGTTCGCAAAGGATCCTCATTTATGGTCCGACGATCCGGAACAGATAAAAGAAATAAAAATAAGAATCGGCTGGCTTGACAGCATGGAATATTTTCTGGATAAAGCCGCAGAGGTAGAAGAGTTTGTTAAAAGCGTAAAGGCCGCAAAATATAAGTACGCGGTCGTACTCGGAATGGGAGGAAGCAGCTTAAGTCCCGAAGTTTCCAAAGAAACATTCGGAACAAAAAGCGGTTACATGGAACTTCACGTACTCGATAACACCGATCCTGCCGCGGTTATGGACCTTCATAAGAAACTGGATTTATCCAAGACAATCTTTCTCGTCTCCAGCAAATCAGGTACAACAACAGAAACGCTGAGTTTCTACCGTTATTTTTATCGGGAGACAGAAAAGGTTGTCGGCAGCTCGGTAAACGAACACTTTGCAGTAATCACCGATCCGGGAACTCCGCTACTTAAAGAAGCTCAAGAGAAAAATCTGCGACATGTTTTTGAAAATCCAATTGAGTTCGGAGGAAGATATTCTGCACTTTCGTTTTTCGGATTAGTGCCTATGGCATTGATCGGAATTGATATCAAAAAGATTCTGAACAACGCGCATCAGATGCAGATAAGCAGCGGACCTTATGTTCCGGCGGCGATAAATCCGGGCGTTAGTCTTGGTACACTTCTCGGCGTAAATCAAAAACTCGGAAGAGATAAGGTTACTTTTGTCATGTCCGATTCTATTAAGGCTTTCGGTTTGTGGGTGGAACAGCTTATCGCCGAAAGTACCGGAAAGGAAGGCAAAGGTTTGCTTCCGGTTGAAGGAGAAAAACTGGACGAGCCGGAAGTTTACTCAAACGACAGGATATTCGTTTACATGTTCACGCCCGACGATAAAAAAGACGAAAGAAAAATAGCGGCGCTTGAAAAAGCAGGTCACCCGGTTGTAAGAATAGAAATAAAAGACAGTCACGCAATCGGCGCGGAGTATTTACGGTGGGAAATTGCAACCGCTGCGGCAAGCACGGTCATGGGTATAAATGCTTTCGATCAGCCGAACGTACAGGAAAGTAAAACAAATACTAAGAACCTGCTTAAAGAATGGAAACAAAACGGAACATTCGGTGAGGGCAATCCGGCTGTTGCCGGGAAAAATATTTCTGTTTACTGCAACCAATCGTCAGAGTGGCTTTTCGACGGACATAGGAAATCGGTTAAAGATTTTGTAAACACCTTCTTCAAGCTTACGAAACAGCATGATTATATCTCAACGCTTGCTTATTTTCTACAAACACCGGCAAGACATAAACTATTGCAGACTTTAAGAATTACGTTAAGAGACAAATTAAAATCTGCTACTACGCTTGGGTACGGACCGAGATATCTGCACTCCACCGGTCAGCTTCATAAAGGCGGACCGAACGAAGGTTTGTATGTCATCTTCTCCGCGGATGCAACCGAAGATGTTGCTATCCCCGGCGAGGAATTCGGATTTGCAACGCTGCAGCGTTCGCAGGCACTCGGTGATTTCAGGTCTCTCGACGATAAATCCCGAAGAGTAATCAGGGTTCATCTCGGTAAGAATATTGAGGAAGGACTAAAAGAACTTATAGAAATGGTCAAATAATTATTATTGTAAAAGGGCTGCAGGGCCTTACACTTTGCAGCCTCAATTAATTATTATACTCTCTTTTAAATCTTCGCTTTTGTATCACTTCATATCATTTTGCTCTGTGAAACTTAGTGAGTACTCAGTGGAACTCAGTGATACCTTTCCGGAATTGGAGCACAGAGTTACACTGAAAAATTATATTTCATTTAATAACTTTGTAAATTAAATGAATCACGTCTTTTAATTGATTCGAATGATAAATTTGTTTTTGATACCGGGAAGAAATAAAAACAAAAGGAGTTGTAATGAATAACGAACTGGTAGAAGTTGCTCAAACCGAGATTCCAAAAACAATGCCGCCGGAACCGAGTGTTGTCGTAATATTCGGAGTTACCGGAGATTTAACTCACCGCGAACTTATTCCCGCTTTATACGCTTTGAACTGCAAGGGACTTCTGCCCCGTCCTTTCGCTATTATCGGCTTTGCCAGAAGAGATTGGTCGGATGAGTTCTTCCGAAACGAAATGAATAAGACGATGAAGAAAGTAAGTGAATGCGGCGATGAGGAATGGAAACTCTTCTCTAAAAATCTTTTTTACGTGCAGGGAAATTTCAACGACGATCCTTCAACTTCTTATAAAAAATTAAAAGACAAAATTCACCAGGTACAAAAAGACCTTAATATTCCGGATAACGTATTATTTCATTTATCGACTCCGCCTGAGAATTACGGCGAGATAATAGAGAGACTCGGTGCCGTTTCGCTATCCAAAAGCGAGAACGGATGGCGCAGGGTAATTATTGAGAAACCATTCGGCCGTAACGAAAAATCGGCGAGGGAACTCGACTCGGCAATAAATAAAGTATTCGACGAAGATCAAGTATTCAGGGTTGATCACTATCTCGGCAAAGAGACGGTGCAGAACATGCTTGTCTTCAGATTCGCGAATCCGGGATTTGAACCGATATGGAACAGGAATTACATAGAGTATGTGCAGATAACGGTTGCAGAAGAACTTGGGATAGGCACGCGCGGCAATTTTTACGAATCTACCGGCGTAATACGAGACATGGTGCAGAACCATCTTCTTCAACTGCTTTGCATGACGGCAATTGAACCGCCGGTAAATTACGATGCTCATTCACTAAGATCGGAAACCGTAAAAGTACTCGATTCAATCTGTGATATTAACATAGAAAAAGATGTGGTGCTCGGACAATATGATGCCGGTGAATCCAAAGGTGAAAAAGTAATCGGGTATAGAGAAGAGAATAACGTGGCTCTCGGCTCAACTACTCCTACTTTCGCTGCGTTTCGATTAATGATTGATAACTGGCGGTGGGCCGGTGTTCCTTTCTTTCTTAGAACAGGAAAAAGATTGAAGAAAAAACTGACCGAAGTTACCATTCAATTTAAATCAACACCGCACTTAATGTTTCCCACTTATGAACGAAACGAGCTTCATAAAAATGTTCTCACTTTCCGTCTGCAGCCGAACGAAGGAATTCTTTATACTTTTATGGCAAAGCAGCCCGGAGCAGAACTACATTTAAAACCGGTTAACTTGAATTTTCAGTATGACACTGCATTTAATATAGCCGAGCCTCCGAGCGCATATCAGTGGCTGTTGTTTGATGCTATGAAGGGAGATCAGACATTATTCCCGCGCGCCGACTGGATTTACAAAGCCTGGTCAATAATCGATCCTATCATTTCAAAATGGGAAAAAGATCCATGGCTTAAAGTTCCGAACTATAAGGCGGGTTCCTGGGGCCCGGCTGAAGCCGAGAAACTGGTAAGCAAGCAAGGATGCAGATGGAAAACACAATAATATATTTATAAAGTTTACTACAAAAATAAAGTTTACGCTTATTTGTGGTTCTCCGTGGAACTTCGAGAAATTATTTCCCAGTAAGATTTTCAGAAGTATTTTAATTTCACTCGTACCTGACCATGCATACCTACCCTTTAGGCAGGCAAGTCCTCGCGCAAAGATAGAAGATATGTGGGTATAAATTCCGCCGCACTAAATAATCTTAGTTCAATTAACAAACATCTTAAACTATGAATGAATTTATTTATTTAATTCGAAATCAATTTTGCACCGAACGGTGCAACTACTCACGTGTAATTCACATCATCGAAATAAATAATTGAATTGAAATCAGAATAAGAATTAAGTATAACTTACAAAGTATTGTGTGTTTATATGTTTTTCTGAAGTAGAATAATATATTCTGTAAATAAAATTATTAAACTATACTTAATTACGGAGGAAATATGTGGCAGAGCTGGCTTATTCTGATGGCAGGGGCTTGGTTAACACTATCTTCATTTATTTGGAGAATTCAAACCCGCGAAAATTTAATTATTACCGGAGCGGCAATATTAATACTGGGTTTCTGGGAAAGCAAGAATCTGGAAGGAGTAATGATGGGAATGCTCGGCCTTTGGGTGCTGCTGAGCGGATTTGCTAATTATCTGAACCTTCCCATCAATTATTTTTTAACCGGACTTACGATAATGTTTGTTGCTTTCATCGCTGCAATTATAGAAACAAAATCACCGCTAGCCCACGGACATTAAAAAATAAATTAAAGGCGCCGGGAAATAATTATAGTCAGTTTGTCCGATTATTTAACCCGGCGTTTGATTTTTTATTCATACTATTATTATCTTATTGCTAAAATCAACTATTAAAATAAATCTAATCCGCTTAAATAATCTAAATTCAATCATTCTTACCGAAGCCGGTATAAAATAGGCATAGAATGCAATATTTAAAATATAATAAGCGCCTTCTTGTTTTATTATTTATCGTTTTTATTATTTCGGGAATAAGCTGCACCGGAAGTGAAAAGGATTTTACTATATGGATCGGGGGATCGCCGGAAGAGGTGAATTATTGGGCTAAGCTTATTGATCAGTTTAATAAAAGTACGGGTGATAATCTTCAATTAGTTAGACAGCCCACATACACCGATCAGCGCAGACAGGCGCTCGCAATATCGCTGGAAGCAAAGCAGCCGGACCCCGATCTTTTTCTTATGGATGTAGTATGGATCGACCAGTTCGCGAGATCAAACTGGCTGCAGTCTCTTGACGGATATATCAAGTCTTCCAGTTTTAATACTGAAGTTTTCTTTACAAATATTCTTAATTCCGTCGACAAGTATAACGGAAATTTATTTGCGCTTCCCGTATTTATGGACGTCGGATTGCTCTATTACAGACCAGATCTTCTTAAGCAGTCCGGTTTCGATTCACCTCCCGAAACATGGAAAGAACTGGTAAACGAATCGGAGAAAATCCAACGCGAGCAAAGAATTAAAAACAAATCTTTCTCAGGATTCGTCTGGCAGGGCGCCCAGTATGAGGGATTGGTATGCGATTTCCTGGAATTCATTGCCTCGAACGGCGGCGGCATTATGCGCAACGGGAAAATAGATCTTGATACTAAGACAAACATCGAAGCTTTACAATTCATGCAGAATCTAATTCATAAATACCGCATATCTCCTTCAAATACATATACCGAAATGAAAGAAGAAGAGGCAAGAAGAGCATTTCAGAGAGGTGATGCGCTCTTCGAACGAAACTGGACATATGCCTGGAAGCTTCATCAAAGCAGCGGCTCTACGGTTAAAGGAAAAGTAGGTGTTGCTCTGCTGCCTCATTTCGACGATCATAAATCAGTTTCTGCTTTGGGCGGATGGCACATCGGCATTTCCAGATTTTCCGATGAGAAAGTAAAAGCGTGGAAATTCATACAATATGTTACTTCGTATATTGTACAAAAGGATCTCGTTCTGAATGTAGGCTGGAATCCGGGAAGAAGAGATGTTTATAAAGATAGTGTTGTACTAAGTCAGATCCCGCAAATAAAAACTTTTCTGAAGGCATTCGATCATGCCGTCGCAAGACCTGAGCTTCCTTATTACAGTCAGGTTTCTGATGTAATTCAAAGGTACGTAAATGATTGCCTGGCAGAGAAAATAAGCGCTGCCGATGCTTTGAAGAAAATGCAGACGGAAATTAATAAGCTGGTTGAAATTTATGGCGGATAAGAAAAAATATTTAATAAACAGTGAGCAGTTACAGGGTTACTGGTTCAGTCTGCCGTTAATACTTGTAACTCTTGTGTTTATTTTCCTGCCGGTAACCGGTACGCTGATAAGCAGCTTTTTCCGAGACGTAACTTTTATGCCGAATAAATTTTTGGGACTGGAAAATTACGGACGTTTATTTTCAGATGTACACTTCTGGCAATCGGTACAATTCACATTGTTGTTTGTATTGGTCTCGGTTTCACTGGAAATGATTTTCGGAACGGTATTCGCCTTGCTGCTGAACGAAGCTTTTCCGGGTAGAGGATTTCTCAGAGTAATAATTCTTATCCCCTGGGCCATCCCCGTGGTTATCTCCGCCCGCGTGTGGCAGCTGATCTATAATTTCGATTACGGAGTATTTAATTTTTTAGCGATTCATCTTGGATTATCCGGCGGTCCGGTTAACTGGCTCGGCTCGCCGGTAGGAGCTTTCTTTTCAATTGTATTCAGCGACGTATGGAAAACAACTCCGTTTATTGCCGTCATATTACTTTCCGGTTTATCCGCAATTCAGGGAGAGCTTTATGAGCAGGCCGTAATTGACGGCTCAAATATGTGGCAAAGATTTAAGTTCATTACACTACCCCTTCTTAAGCCCGTTTTATTAGTTGCGATATTATTCCGAACTATCGATGCGGTCAGGATATTCGATTTAATATATATACTTACCGGGGGCGGACCCGGAGGAAGTACAACTTCAATTTCAATTTATGCTTTCAAATATTATTTATCCGGCGATTTCGGCTACGGCTCGGCGATTTCCGTGGTCGTCTTTCTAATCGCTTCTGCCCTTGCAGTTCTTTACATTAAGTTCGGGCGATTCGGCGAGTTGATAAAATGAAACGGAAGAAAACAAAAATAATACTAAATACGGCCGGAGGAATATTCTTATTTATTTTTTGTATTGCCCCGTTTATATGGATGCTTACCGTTTCCTTTTCGGATCATCCGGATTTTCTTTCTTCGAATATGAAATTTCTGTTTACTCTTAATAATTATATACAGGTAATACAAAGTAATGCAGTACATTTATTCTCCTATCTGAAGAATAGCCTGGTTGTTTCCGCGGCATCGGCATTTTTCGCAACATTGTTTGCAAGTCTTTCAGCTTATGCCATAACACGGTTAAAATTCAAGGGCAGGAAATTAATTCCGCTCCTTCTGCTGGGTTTTTCTATGTTTCCTCAAATTAGTATAGTCGGTTATTTGTTTAAGATGATGACCGAGCTCGGATGGATAAATACTTATTACGCTCTTATCTTCCCTTATATAACTCTCGGATTGCCATTAGCTCTGTGGATTATGATGAGTCAGTTTTCTCAGCTTTCTCTGGAGCTTGATCAGGCAGCTCTGGTTGACGGCGCATCAAGATTTCAGATACTACAAAAAATAATTTTTCCCATTGCCCTGCCCGGCGCTTTCTCAACCTTCATGCTGATATTTATCTATTCCTTCAACGAATTTCTTTTTGCGTTGATGTTTACCATAGATTATCATACCAGAACTATCCCCGTCGGTATAGCGCTGTTTGAAGGGCTTCACGGACAAATACCCTGGGGTTATATAATGGCTGCTTCGGTCATTTCAATTATCCCGGTGCTGCTGTTAATTGCTTTCTTCCAGAAATATATCATACAAGGTTTGTCGGAAGGTTCTGTAAAAGGATAGCGATTTCATGTATTTATTCTTTGTGAAATTCTCATAGGCGTTGACCTAAGAAATTTTGACTGTCTAATAGCATAATAAAAATAATAATAAAATAAGCAGAAAAGGTTGAACTCTGCGGAGTTCATTTTTAATGATTTATTACAAAAATTAAACCTCTCCGGGGTTTAGAAGTATCGAGAACTTAATTAACACTGTTAGGAGTTAAATGTTTGTAGCAAGAAATGTCCCGCATATAACAGAACTACGCAGTAGTTAAATGTATTTATATACAATAAATTCCGGAAATTTTTCAAAAATTAAGTTGGCGCCTTTCTGAATCCAACTGAGGTTCAAGATCAAGATGAGAGTAATATCAAAATTTAATAATTATTTCGTTTTTTGATTCTTATCACGATAACAAATCTAATCCTTTCTTATATAGTTAATCTTATTGAACTGTCTTAATCCTTTTCGATTTTCTTCGCCGGATTATCTAAATATATAACCGGTACTTTAAAATTCCGATTTACTGTAAGCTGATAATAAATATTATTTTATCCTTAAAATCATATGATTCAAATAGGAAGATTGAATCAAGGCTAAAGTTCAGATCAAACAATGTAAATGAAACAATTTATTATAAGAATTTAATAATGCGGATATCCGAAGCTATTATTTGAATTAAAAAGGAGATACTATGAGTTTGAAAGAAATAAAAGCTGCACAATTTGATGATTTAAAAAACGGGGAAATGAAAAACGTATCCGTCGGCAATGGAAAAGAATTACTGCTCTGCAGGATTGAAAATAATTATTATGCTGTTTCGGCAAATTGTACGCATTACGGCGCTCCGCTAAGTGATGGAATTTTAAATGGCGAAAAAATTGTTTGTCCGTGGCATCACGCATGCTTTAACGCTAAAACAGGTACTTTGTTGGAACCGCCGGCAATGGATCCCCTTATCAAATTTGATGTCATAATTAAAAACGAGGATGTTGTCATACTAATACCGGATAACGCGGAAGAAAGTAAGCCGGCTGTAAATATTAAAACTACCGCAAAATCAGAATCTGGAACTTATGTAATTCTGGGCGGAGGTGCCGCAGGAAATTCCGCTGCCCTTTCCTTAAGAAACGACGGCTTTGACGGAAAAATATTCTTAATATCCAAAGAGAACAAAATACCTTACGACCGACCGAATTTAAGCAAAGAATATCTTTCCGGCGAAGCAGAAGAAGAATGGATGCCGTTAAGAAACGAAGAATTCTATAACGATAATGATATCGAGCTGCTGTTGAACCATCATGTAACCGAACTAAACGTCCCTTTAAAAGAAATAAAGTTTACCGGTAACAAAAAAATAAAATTCGATAAAGTGTTAATAGCCACCGGAGGTAAAGCGAAAAGACTAAATCTCCCCGGAGAAAATTTAAATGATATTTTTACATTGAGAAACTTTAGAGATGCTGATAATATTATCGAAGCGTCGCACAATGCGGAAAGGGTAATAATTATCGGCGCCAGTTTTATCGGACTGGAAACCGCCTTCAGTCTGTCCAAAAGAAAAATTCCGGTTACAATAATATCGCAGGAATTAATTCCGTTCGAACGGGTTTTCGGAAGAGAAGTCGGAAAACTGTTCCGCAACCTTCACGAAGAAAACGGAGTTACCTTCAGATTGAGCCGTACATTAAAATCCTTCGAAGGAAAAGAAAAAGTTGAAGCCGTTACGCTCGAGCAGGGAGGCAGAATTGAAACCGATCTTGTGATAATGGGTGTCGGCGTAGAACCTTCAACGGAATTTATCAAGGGTTTAAATCTGCAAAAGGACGGCAGTGTAAGAGTCAATAAATATTTTCAAGCGGAAAACGATATTTATGCCGCCGGCGATATTATAACTATGAAAGATTGGCGTACAAATGAAGATATAAGAATTGAGCATTGGAGGACAGCCCTTCAACAAGGCCGTTTAGCCGCCCATAACATGAAGGGGATAGCGGCACCGTTTAACTGCATCCCTTTTTTCTGGACCGAGCAGCTTGGTATCAGCTTAAGATATGTAGGTCATGCAAAGGACTGGGAAGAAATTATTATACACGGCGATATTGCCTCGAAAGATTTTATTTCATACTACATAAAAAACAATATGGTCTATTCGGCTGCAGGATGTAACCGCGACAAAGAAATGGCAGCAATAGAAGAGCTTATGATTTCGAATAAAATGCCTCCGGCTTCTAAGTTAAAATACGATTCCGTGGATTTTATCGGGCTGCTGTCTAAATAACCGGCTGCAGTAGTCAACACATGATAGAACATTGAATAAAATAATATGTATTGAGCTGCTTACTTTTACAAAAGAATAAAAAATTCCCGATTTAGCGATATTAATGCTGCATATTTAGTATTTTAAACTACCGTGACATCAAATTGATTAAAGTTTAATACCTAAATAATTTAGAAAGGGGATACAATGTATACCGCTTTGTTGCTTGTGTTATTAGGAATAGCCGGCTTTTTATTTATAACCGGCGCACAAAAGAAAAAAACTCTACAGATGTCAGGGGGAATAGCAGTAGCGCTGCTTACTCTTTTTTTCTTTTGGTTTATGGGTTTTTGGGGAGAAGCATTGTGGTTTGAGAATTTGGGCTACGGTCAGAGGTTCTGGACAATTTTTTTCTCGAACGGTTTGTTTGCGGTTATAGGAGCAGTTTCCGGCTGGCTTCTGATGCTTCTTTTATCCGTTCATATTCCTAAGAATCAAAAATTAATTAAAGGCGTAGTCAAAATAATCGGTGTAGTTATAGGAGGTACTTGGGGTTTTTCAAACTGGGATATTATTCTAAAATTCTGGAACGGCGTATCTACAGGTTTAAAAGATCCGATTCTCGGCAAGGATGTAGGCTTTTATTTGTTTACACTGCCTTTTCTTGATCAATTTTATAATCTCATGTTTTCGCTCTCGTTTATAACCTTAATCATCATCTTTTTTATAGCTTTCATCAGGATACTCGGTAGCAATTTAAAGGTTTATTTCCCCAAGCTAGCTACGATAAGAACGGAAGAGTTCACGGAATCACTTTACTGGGTTGCGGGAATCTTTCTTATTATACTGGCTTTCGGTAAGTTTATTGAACGTTACCAGGTAATGTATTCGCAAACCGGAGTCGTAACCGGCCCGGGATGGACCGATGTGCATATACTTCTCCCCGCCTACATCGTCGTAATTGTTCTTATGCTGATGCTTGCTCTGGTGTTGTTAATCCCAAAGCTCAGAATAAGGATTCAGCGTCCTTTTAAAAAATATAATACTTTCCCGGAAAGATCCGATTTTTTTGTTTTTGTTACTTCGGGTATAACTGTTTTGGTTATCTGGTTTGTTGCATTTTCGGCAGTGCCGCAAATTTTCGAATTGCTTGTTGTAAGACCCAACGAGATAACGTACGAAAGACCTTTCATTTCCAACAACATTAAATTTACCCGAAAAGCCTTCGGATTAAACAAAATTGAAGAGAAACAATATCCTATCAGCGGTACACTTACGCAGGATATAGTTAATCAAAATAAAAATTTGTTTTCAAATATCAGGCTGTGGGACTGGCGTGCGCTCGATGCCGTTTACAAGCAGTTTCAGGCGATAAGACTTTATTACGAGTTCTCCGATGTGGACGTGGACAGGTATCATTTCGCCGACGAATACAGGGAGGTAATGGTTTCTGCAAGAGAAATGAATATATCGAATCTCCCCATTCAAAGTCAGACATTTGTTAATAAAAGATTTCAATATACACACGGCTACGGCATTACGATGGCAACCGTAAATGAATTCACCGACCAGGGATTGCCGCATCTTTTAATAAAAGATATTCCGCCTAAAAGCGAATATCCTTCACTCGATGTAAATAAACCGCAGATTTATTACGGTGAAATGACGGGTTCTCATGTTATAGTCAACACAAAAGAAAAGGAATTCGATTATCCGAGCGGTGAAGACAATGTTTATACGAAATACCAGGGCAACGGAGGAGTAAGGCTTTCTAATTTTTGGCGGAAATTTTTATTCGGATGGAAATTCGACGGCACTAACTTATTGTTCTCCAGTTATCCGACCGACAGCAGCAGAATAATGTTTCACAGGCAAATAGAAGACCGGATAAAATTACTTGCACCGTTCCTTAATTTCGATAAAGACCCTTATGTGGTTCTTGCGGGCGGAAAGTTATACTGGATGATAGATGCATATACTACTTCGAATTATTTCCCTTATGCCCAGCCGTTTTCGTCTGTAGAAAAAATAGAATATAAAGAAGGAAATAATAACCGAACCATTCTTACTCAGGTGGGAAGCGATTTTGAAGGAATCAACTATATCCGAAATTCCGTCAAAGCCGTTGTTAATGCCTACGACGGTACGGTTAATTTTTACATCGTAGATAATACCGATCCAATTATAAAAGTGTGGTCGAAAATATTTCCTCATCTCTTCAAACCTTTATCACAAATGCCTATGGATCTGCAGGCTCATATGAGATATCCGATGGATTTACTTCTTATTCAGGGACTGACGTTTGAAAAATATCATATGACCGATCCTACCGTTTTTTATAACCAGGAAGATCTTTGGGTAAGAGCAACAGAGCAATATTACAACCATGTGCAGCCTGTCCAACCATACTATATTATGTGGCAGCAGCCCGGAAGCAACAAGCAGCAGTTTGTTTTAATGCTTCCGTTTACTCCCAAGAACCGGCAAGTGCTAATAGGATGGATAGCCGGTATGTGCGACCCCGGTGATTACGGGAGATTCTTAGCTTATCAATTTCCAAAGGATAAAATGGTTCTGGGCCCGCAGCAGGTTGAAACAAAAATCGACCAGGACAGTTATCTGTCCGGCCAGCTTACTCTTTGGGATCAGCGCGGATCTAACGTAATTAGAGGAAACGTACTTGCAATACCGGTTAACAACACAATCTTTTATGTAGAACCGATTTATCTCCAGGCTGAAACTGCTGCATATCCGGAGCTGCGCCTTGTAGTGGTAATGCAGGGAGAAAATATGAGCTATGCGAAAACCTTTGATCAGGCCTTAAGCGGTTTATTCAATAAAGGCGGAGCATCAAATGCCGTCTCACAATCATCTCAAACACAATCTTCTTTAAATCCTTCTATCCTGAGTAAAGTTCAGCAGGCAAACAATGCATTTAATAATTATCTGAAATACAACGGCGAAAAACATTTTAACGAAGCGGCTCAAGAACTGGAAAAACTTCAAAAGGCATTACAGGATATGTCTAACCAGGCAGATACCTCAGGAAAATAATATATTTCAAGGGGGCACATGTTGCCCCCTTTCCATTCCCTCTTTACTTCTTTTGTGATCCATTAGGTAAAAATTTAATTATAAATTGATATGTTAAAACATAGATAGAAAAGGTCTTAGGTTATTTTATAAATTATAACATTAAGCTTATTACTTATGTTTTCCGGCCGTCAGAGTACTGCGGTAACGAAAGGATTTTATTTGACCGCTAAGACATTAGAAAATCTCGGTCTTACAAAACCGGTACTTGCGCTTTCGATAGCAAGAATGGCGGACGCAATGGGCAACAGTATTTTATTCATAATAATACCGCTGTATATTGCAAAATTACCCGAACTGTATTTTCATTTACCTACGCCGGTATTAGTCGGTGTGCTGATCTCCATATACGGATTTGTTTCCGCACTTATTCAACCGCTTATGGGAGCCGTTGCCGATCGAATCGGGAAATATAAATTACTAATACAGATTGGTCTTGGCCTTATAGGCATAGCAACGCTTGCTTTCACCTTTGCCCGGCATTTCATAGACCTTCTTGTACTAAGAACTATTCAAGGTGTTGCTGTTGCCATAACTATTCCTGCTTCCATGGCTTTGATGGCTCTTATAACAAAGAAAGAAACAAGAGGCGGGGCAATGGGCGTTTATAGCACATTCAGAATGGCCGGCTTTGTCCTAGGGCCTCTTATCGGCGGTTATGTTGAAGTATATTATGGTTTTAACGCAGCCTTTTATGCAGGTACAGTTTTTATATTTTTAGCAATGCTTCTTGTACATTTTTGGGTAAAAGATGCCCGAAGGACTGTCGACAACGTCGAGGTAAAACGTAAATTCAAAATAATTGATAAATCGCTACTTAGTCCCGGACTGCTTAGTGCAGCAGCTGCTACCTTCCTGCTGGCTTCGGCATTTTCAATTATAACTACGCTTGAGAATGAATTCAACGCGAGGCTGAACATTAATGCTTTCGGTTTCGGATTTGCATTCAGTGCATTGATGATCGGACGTTTGCTGTTTCAGGTTCCGCTTGGAAGGTATTCGGATTTCATAGGAAGAAAACCTCTTATCATTGCGGGATTAATATTAATGGGGCCGGCTACTATTTTTCTTGGTGAAGTTACTACGCTTACGCAGATGGTGATTGCAAGATTTGGGCAGGGACTGGCAGCCGCGGCCATTGCCGCTCCCGCATTTGCAGTGGCGGCGGATCTTTCGAAATCAGGCGGAGAAGGAAGACAGATGAGCCTTATTACAATGGGTTTCGGCCTCGGGATTGCTACCGGTCCTTTGATTTCAGGATTACTCGCAATAGTATTTTTCGAATTACCGTTTATAGTCATCGGAATCTTAACACTTGCGGGTGCCTGGGTTGTTTACCGGTACATGCCCGAAACAGTAACCGGCGATAAGGTGATTTTTAAATCATGACACATATAACATAGTTAATGATCTATAATGAATAAATTGCATTATCAACCGGAACGGTATTTTAAGACATCAAATATATATGAAAGGAAATATATGCCCGATAAAAATAAGATAAATACTTTATTCCTTGATATAGGCGGAGTACTGCTGACAAACGGATGGGACAGAAATGCCAGACATAAAGCAGTCGAACTTTTTAAACTCGATGAAGATGAAGTTAACGAGCGGCATCATCTTACCTTTGATACATACGAATCGGGTAAACTCAGTCTGGATGAATACCTCAACCGTGTAGTTTTTTATGAAAAAAGAAAATTCAGCCGGGCCAAATTCAAAGCCTTTATGTTTAATGAGTCGCAAGCTCTGCCGGACATGCTTAACTTCATCAAAAAGTTAAAAGCAAAACATAAGCTGAAAGTAACCGCGGTAAGTAACGAAGGCAGAGAGCTTACGGAACATAGAATAAAAAACTTCAGACTCTACGATGTGTTCGATGCGTTTGTCGCATCCAGTTTTGTACATCTTCGAAAACCGGATACCGACATATATAAATACGCATTGGATATATCACAGGTGTCTCCCTCGACTGTAGCATATCTGGATGACCGGCATATGTTCGTAGAAGTTGCAAACACATTGGGCATAAAAGGTATTCATCATACAGGTTTTGATTCAACCCGGAAAGAGTTGAAAAAACTCGGATTATTCCTGTGAAATAATTTTTGAATTAATTTGAATGATATGTTTAAGGAGGTAATATGCAGTCTGCGAGAAAACCGGACCCGACAATAATTGTAATATTCGGTGCCGGAGGTGATTTAACATGGCGAAAGATAATGCCCGCTCTATATAATTTATACCTAGATAAATGGCTTCCCGAAACTGTTGCATTTATCGGTCTGGATATTAAGGATATTTCAGACGATCAATTCAGAAAAAAGGTTCAGGAAGGAATCGATCAGTTTTCAAGAAGCGGGAAAACAAAACCGGAAAGTTGGAAAAAATTCTCGACCTATATTTCTTACCAGAAGGCCGATTTTACAAGCGCGGAAACTTATAAAAAATTAAATCACCTGATGAACGACATTGAAAAAAAATGGAACGAAAAGGCTAACAGATTATTTTATATGGCGGTACCTCCGCGTTTCATCGAACCTATTGCCGAAAATTTAAACAAGTCGCATTCAACGCAGGATAAAAATAAATCGCGTATCGTAGTTGAAAAACCTTTCGGCCATGATCTGGAAAGCGCTCAAAAACTTAACGGAATTCTCGGTAATATATTCGATGAATGCCAGATATACCGTATCGATCATTACCTGGGAAAAGAAACGGTTCAAAATATGATGGCTTTCCGTTTTGCCAATGCTTTGTTCGAACCTATCTGGAACAGAAACTATATCGATCATGTTCAGATCACGGTAGGAGAAGAAGTAGGCGTGGAGCACCGCGGATCGTACTACGATCACGCCGGCGCATTGCGCGACATGATACAAAATCATCTTCTTCAGTTATTGTGTCTGATTGCCATGGAGCCGCCGGTAACGTTTAATGCCGACGAAGTACGAAATAAAAAAGTAGATGTTCTTAATGCAATTAGAAAATATTCGCCGGATGATATAAGGAACTATGCTATAAGAGGACAATACGGAGAAGGCTGGATGCAGGGAAAAAAAGTTAAAGGTTACCGTGATGAGCCTGGCGTCGATCCCAAATCGGATACCGAAACCTTTGCGGCAATCAAGTTCTTTGTAGACAACTGGCGCTGGCAGGATGTTCCCTTTTATCTCAGAACCGGCAAACATCTTCCTAAAAAAGTTTCTTCGATTACTATTCAATTCAAACCGGTGCCTCACCGGGCATTCCCAACTGAATCAGTTGAGAACTGGCAGCCGAACCGGCTAGTTATTTCAATACAGCCGCAGATGGGAATTATTTTAAGATTCCAGGCAAAACAGCCCGGATTAAAAATGCTGCTTAACCCCGTTGACATGATTTTTAATTATAACAATGCTTACGATTCCCAACCTCCGGAAGCATATGAAACATTGATTCTTGATATAATGCTGGGTGACGCAACTTTATTTATGAGGGCAGATCAGGTTGAATCGGCGTGGAAAGTTATTACACCAATTCTGGAAGCTTGGCAAACATCATCTGCAAACGATTTTCCCAATTATTCAGCAGGCACCTGGGGTCCGGAAGATGCGGAAGCTTTAATTGCAAAGGACAGCAATAACTGGATAATGCTGCCGTTAAAATTTACTGAGGGAGCAAAGGAAGGAAAAGCATAGTAATGTTACCCGACGCAACACTGTTTCTCCGCGCGGAACAATTTAAACTCCCGGACATCAAATTGATTAGTTGAACCGGCTGATGTTATTGAGGTATTTCCTGCGAACTTCAATTCCGGGAATAGTATCACGGAGTTACACTGAAAAATAAAATGATTTGACTTCTCTGCCGAACTCAGTGATTCCTCAGTGATTCCTCAGTGAAACTCAGTGCTACCAAATGCCGGAAAAATATCACGGAGTTACAAAGACAGAAATCACAATAATTTTTGAACTCCAAGACTTCTCCGTGTAAATAGCATTTGCTTATGGAGCACAAAGCCACACGTAGTATAAGACATTACTTTCAATATACAGCGTGCATCTTTCCGGAATAAGAATTTTTTAGAATGAATACGGCGTGAACATTGGATATAAAATATTTATTAAAGGGGTGATGATATGAGAAAGAAAAATATACCTCTCGGAAAAATACTAGGTATACCGATCGGTTTGGATTATACATGGTTTTTAATTTTTGCCCTTCTTTCATGGATGCTGGCAGTGAGCTACTTTCCGTCGGAATTTAAAAACTGGTCAGTGCCGGAATACTGGCTGGTAGGAATTGTAACCGCCATTATGCTTTTTGTAAGCGTTCTTCTGCATGAGCTCGGGCATTCGGTAATTGCAATAAATTATAAAATTAAAGTTAAGCAGATAACTTTATTTTTATTCGGCGGCGTTGCCGAAATTGCGGGTGAGCCTCCCAAGGCTTCCGCCGAGTTCTGGATAGCTATTGCAGGACCTATAGTAAGCTTTCTTCTTGCGGGAATTTTTTTCGCTGCTCAGATACTTACAAAATCTGTTGCGCCGGTATTTGCGTTATTCGAGTACCTGGCCTACATCAACTTTGCTCTTGCTATTTTTAATTTAATTCCGGGCTTCCCGCTTGACGGCGGCAGGGTCCTGCGTGCGGTTGTTTGGGGTTACACGCATAATCTCAGGAAAGCCACGCGCATATCAGCATTAGTAGGAAGATTTTTCGGGTTCCTTTTTATATTCTTCGGCGCCCTGCAGATTTTCGGCGGCAATATAGGCGGAGGTATCTGGATTGCGTTTATAGGATGGTTCCTGGAAAGCGCGGCAATGGCGCAGCTTCATCAGCAGGTTCTTGAGGAAAACTTATCAGGGCATACGGTAACCGAAGCGATGAATAATGATTATGCAATTATCCCGGACGATACTACTATACAGGAGGTAATGGACAATCATTTCCTTGGAATAGGAAGAAGAAGTCTTTTCGTGAAAAGAAACAATAAATTTATAGGCATGTTAACGCTTCACAGAATCAAAGACATTAATCAAAACCAATGGGCCACAACATATGTTACCGAGGCAATGATACCTCATCTTGAAACGCAAAAGGTAGATGCCGGATCGCTGCTTTGGGATGCTTTGTTAAAAATGGATAAAGACGGAGTGAACCAGCTGCCGGTTATGGAGAATGAAGATATTGTCGGTGTACTCAGCAGGGAAAGCATCATCACTTTTATAGGATCTCACGGAGGTTTTGATAATAAGAAAATGTTTTAAGCAGATAGTACTGTAATATTTTTTCGTGAGATATTTATCTCCATCATGCTCAAAGGAAAAAACCGCAAAGCCAGTAAAGAGACCCAACGTAAATTTATTAAATGACAAAATCATTTTTTATCTGCGCTGATTGGCAAACTTGGCGATTAAATAAAATCCATAACTTTGCGTCAGTCGCTAAACTATTCACATATCTTGTATCCATTCCTCTTTCGTAATCCCAATCAAATTGTTTAAGGCAGGAAATTGATATATTCTTTATAGACAACATTCAATCAGAAACGATGATATAAAGTGCGCAGACAAACCAGATTATTCTTAGATACCATTTTGCTCGGGGTTATCGGCGCACTGGGCGCACAGTTATTCGGTTTTTTGTTAAAAACCTTTCAGCGGTTATTTCTTAAGGATATAGCGGGCTACTCGGCTCCGGGATTGCCGAACGACGGCGGTGTTCTCACCCAGTCGATAGGAAGTCACGGCTTATGGCTGATTCCTCTTGTCATTGTAATAGGCGGAATTATATCGGGCGCACTTGTTTACGGTTTTGCTCCCGAAGCCGAAGGACACGGAACCGATACCGCAGTAAAAGCATTTCATAAAAAAGGCGGGAAAATAAGAACCCGTGTAGCACCTATTAAAATACTGGCATCCGCCATTACTATCGGTACAGGCGGCTCGGCGGGACGAGAAGGTCCTACCGCTTTATTCAGCGCCGGATTCGGATCTATTTACGCGGGTCTAACTCACCGCTCGGATAAAGATAAAAGACTTTTAGTTCTTATCGGAATGGGCTCCGGACTTTCGGCAATCTTCCGCTCCCCTATCGGAACGGCTATATTCGCGGTTGAAGTACTTTACAGCGATATGGAATTCGAATCCGAAGCGCTCGTATATACAATGATCGGCTCCGTGATTGCATACGCGATAAACGCCGTGTTCGTCGGATGGAAACCGCTCTTCGAAATTCCCGGATCGCTTCGGGTTACCAATATCAGTTCATATTTATATTACGTTATACTCGGCCTCTCCAGCGGTGCGATCGGGGCCGTTATTCCTTCAATTTTTTATAAGACGAGGGATTTTTTTCACAGTATAAAAATGCCTCAATTTTTAAAACCTGCTTTAGGAGCACTGATTGTCGGCATTATCGCATTGTTCCTGCCTCAGGTTCTGGGGGGTGGCTACGGCTGGATGCAGCTGGCTATAAACGGGAAACTGGCAATAACGCTGATGGCTGTGCTTCTGGTCGGTAAACTTGCGGCATTTGCTTTTACCGTTTCATCGGGCGGATCGGGCGGGGTGTTTGCACCGACCTTATTTCTAGGTGTAATGCTCGGAGGAATATTCGCAAAAATATTTCATCAGCCGCAGGCCGCGTTTGCTGTTGTAGGAATGGCCGCGGTATTCGGAAGTACCGCAAGAGTTCCGATTGCGACTTTACTGATGGTTACGGAAATGACCGGAAGCTATCATCTTCTTGTACCTGCGGCGCTGGCTGTAATACTCGGATTCGTTATTCAGAAAATAATTACAACGTCTTTCGGATTTAAATACTACAGTTTGTATGAAGCCCAGGTAAAGAACAGAAACCTTTCGCCGGCCCACAGAATGGAGCATTTAAAACGTGCGGTTAAAATACTGAGCGAACGAAGAACTTTTGATCCCAAAGTTATAGGCAACTTGGATTTATCGTCTCTGCTTGAATCAAGTATACCGGTTGAAATATCCGATGACAGGGTGATGTTTATGATAAATGTATTTCGAGAGAGCAAATGTATAGGAAAAAATATAAAAAATGCAGGCATTTGTGCTTCGCACGACGATTGCGAAATTATAGCGCTGCTGCGTGATGAGGAGATGCTTATTCCTGATCCCGATTTTGTAATATTACCGGAAGATCAGATTTTATTAATGTCGGACAGATCAGAATCTCATGATATCATCAAAAAATTTGAACATAAATCTAAAAAAAAGAAAAAAGTAAGGAAATAGTTTCCTTCTTTAATACAGGAGTAATTCTAAATGACCGAAAATCAAAATGCCCCAGGATGGCCGGGTGTGGAACCCAAATGGACTTCAAGCGCTAAAAGCGGCGTGGGAACAGCTTTAAATAATGCAAGCAGAATATGGTTTACCATAAGTCACGGTATTCTTAACGAAATATATTATCCCCGCGTTGACCTTGCTTGCACAAGAGACTTAGGATTTATAGTAACGGACGGTAAAGATTTTTTTTCTGAAGAAAAAAGAAACTCGCACAATTTAACGGAATCTCTTGCCGAGGGCGTTCCTGCTTATAGACTGACAAACGAAAGCAATGAAGGTAAATATAAAATTATAAAAGAAATAATTGCAGATCCCAAGAGAGACTGCATAATGCAAAAAGTAAAATTCACATCAACAGCGACAAACGGCTACAGGTTGTATTTTCTTATATCCCCACACCTGCAAAACTACGGTTCCGGAAATACGGCCTGGTATGGAGGCTATAAGGGCACGGAAATGCTTTTCGCTTCCAGGGATTCCACGGCTATGGCTGTTGCAAGTTCTCTTGCATGGAAAAACAGATCCGCTGGTTTTGTCGGACCTGAAGATCCATGGCACGATCTGATGAAAAATAAAAAACTTACTGCGTTATATAACAGAGCGGAAAACGGAAACGTTGTATTGATAGGTGAAATTCCGATTCAAGAGTCTGAAGAAACCGAGTTTACAATAACAATCGGGTTCGGGCAAAGCTGGTCCGAGGCCGCGCAGAGAGCCAGAGCCAGCCTGCTTGACGGTTTTGATGAGTCCAAAGAGAATTATATTAAAGAATGGCAAACATGGCAGAAAAAAATAGATTCTTCAGGCCTGATCTCCGATTCGAAAAAAAAATTATTCATGATCAGCGCTTCCGTATTGAGAATTCATGAAGCCAAGCGATTCCCGGGCGGATTAATTGCAAGCCTGTCTATTCCCTGGGGTTTCGCAAAAGGAGACGAAGATCTGGGCGGATACCATCTTGTATGGCCCAGAGACCTTGTAGAAACTGCAGGCGGACTTTTGGCAATCAGCGCTAAAGATGACGCGGTAAGAGTTTTAAACTATCTAATGAGCACTCAGGAAGAAGACGGGCATTGGGCTCAGAATATGTGGCTCGACGGAAATACTTATTGGCAGGGAATTCAAATGGACGAAACCGCCTTCCCTATTTTATTGATCGATCTAGCCAAACGGGAAGGAGCAATTTCAAAACAATATATAAACAGGCTCTGGCCTATGATAAAAAAAGCAGTATCCTTTATTGTTTGCAACGGACCTGTTACTCTTCAGGACAGATGGGAAGAAGATGCCGGTTATTCCCCTTTCACACTTGGCGTTGAAATAGCCGCTTTACTTGTAGCTGCCGACTTTGCCGATTTAAATAAAGAACATCAACTGGGAAAATACTTAAGAGAAACTGCCGACAGTTGGAACTCGTGTATCGAAAAATGGACTTATGCAACCGGTTCCGATATGGCTAAACAAGTAGGCGTCGAAGGATATTACGTCAGAATTGCCCCGCCTCAGGAATCCGAAGCATCATCTCCCGCAGGAGGATTCGTAACAATTAAAAACCGTCCTCCCGGAAATGATGTAGAAGAAACTATCCATATAATAAGTCCCGACGCACTTGCACTGGTACGATTCGGCTTAAGAGATGCAAAAGATCCGAGAATTTTAAACACGGTAAAAGTAATCGATGAGCTGTTGAAGGTGGATACTCCATTCGGACCCGCATGGCACCGATACAACGACGACGGTTACGGTGAGCATGAAGACGGCAGTGCATTTGACGGAACAGGTATAGGTAGAGCATGGCCATTAATGACAGGCGAAAGAGCTCATTATGAAATTGCCGCGGGCAGAATAAAGGAAGCTAAAAAATTAACCGATACCATGGAATCGTTTGCAAACGACGGCGGAATGCTGCCTGAACAAATTTGGGACAGCAAAGATATACCCGACAGAGAACTATTCTTCGGTAGGCCTGCCGGTTCTGCGATGCCCCTTGTCTGGGCGCATGCCGAATATATTAAATTGTGCAGATCATTAAAAGAAGGCAAGGTGTTCGACATGCCTCCGCAAACTTATAAAAGATATGTAAAAGATAAGACGGAATCCGGCCTCAGTATTTGGAGGTTTAATAATAAATTGACTTCAATACCTGCAGGAAAAATCTTGCGGGTTGAAGTACTGGCTAACAGCCGCGTAAAGTGGACAACCAATAACTGGAACACTGAGAATAACACAAATACAAACGATTCCGGTTTGGGAATTAAATATGTTGATCTTATTACAAATAAAATGGCTGCAGGTGAAAAAATTATTTTTACTTTTTACTGGCCGGATTCTGCAAACTGGGAAGGGGAAAATTTTTCGGTAACAATCATTGATTAGATAATAAATACGGCAGAACCTTTTGCCGGCAATTTCTGATTCAGATTTTGTACAACTCTTAAACCTCTCCCTGGTTTTAGAGTATAGTCTATATAACTAACTCAGTTAGAAGTTAAATATTTCTAGTAGTTAATAACCTCTTAATTACATTGACACGCATGGGCTGTAGACTCTAACCGGTAAAGCCGCTCGGTGATTTTAATTACAAGCATTACCAACATTTAAACCCGCATATTCAATAAGTCGTCTAAACTTTTGGAAACGAAAAAGAAAAGTAGAAAGTAAATTTATTTAAACGATTTGATATTTATCATAAATTGAGAAACGAATGCTATTTGGGAAAGGAAATTATTATGAGAAAGCATATTCAGAAAAATATTTTTTTATTAGGTGTTTTCCTGCTATCCGCAGCCGTCCTGGTAGAACCGGTATCCGCACACAATAAAAAACATGCAAACTCCGCTAAAAAAACTAAAATTTTTGTCGAATATAAACTCTATAAAGAAAATTTGAGCAACGACGATAATATACTTGTAGACGTAAAAAACGATACTATTACTTTACAGGGAACTGTACCTACAATACACGACAAAAACGAAGCAGGTGAAGTAACTATGGACGTTGCAGACGGCTATAAAGTTGTAAATAACCTGGCAATTGCTGTTTCCCAAAAGCCGGACAGTGTTGTTGTTATTAAAGTTCTAAAGAGAATAAGAAGGAGCGCTTTTTACAGCGTTTTCAACTGGGTTACGGCTAATGATACTGATGGAGTAATTACTTTAACCGGCTGGGTTCATATGCCATGGTACAAGACTCTGTATCAAAGAGAAGCCGAAAAGGTAGCAGGAGTCAGAAAAGTAATAAATAAGATTCAGAATACTTTCGGACCGGGTGACCTGGGAATTAGAGCAGCGCGATTAATATACAGCGATCCGACATCCATACTAAACGGTTACCAATATTTTGCAGATCCGCCAATTCATATAATTGTAGTCAACGGCAGTATAATACTGGCAGGCAATGTTTCGTCAAAAGCCATCGTTTATTGGGCTATTGACCAGATAACCTACAAAACAAACGCAATTAATGTAATAAATGACCTCAAAGTAGAGGGCTGAAAGAAATTAGTCGAAGGGTATTCCATAGTCAGGAGGATTAACCATTGAACTACGGTTATTATGGAAAAATCTTTAGGAATCCCTTCGACGACGATTTTCCGGTCAAATTTCCCGCTATTTTCCCGCCAAAAAATATCATTTACCTGGTGATTATTTGAAATAAATTATCTATTATCTAATCTAAACATTCAAGACAGGTTAATAAAACCTTCATTTACACATTTTACCGATGTTATGGTAATAAAATTTTCATTAAAAACGGAAGGAAATCGCCATGAAAACTGTAAGTGAAATCCTCGAAAAAAAAGGTAGCACAATCTTGTCAGTCTCGCCTGATTCAACAGTTTATGAAGCTTTGCAGTTGATGGCAGAGAAGGAAGTGGGGGCATTGCTGGTTATTGCCAACGGAGAATTGGTCGGCATTATGTCTGAAAGAGATTACGCCAGAAAAATAGTATTGCAGGGAAAATTTTCAAAAGAAACCAAGGTACAGGAAATAATGTCGTCCAAGGTTATATATGTCGACCCCACACTAAATACAGAGGAGTGCATGATCCTTATGATAAATAAACGTGTAAGGCATTTACCCGTATTCGAAGAACACAAGTTAATCGGCATCATATCAATCGGCGACGTAGTAAAAGCCGTAATAGACGAAAAGGAATTTTTAATAGATCAGCTTTTTCATTACATAACAGGAACACCTGCATTAGAACCTTAATTCACAAGAAAAAAACATGTTATGATAATGACGGAAATAATATAAAAGAAGTGATTTAATTACTTCTTTTATATTTTCCCATTAAAGATCCTTCGCCCAGGATATGTCCCTCCATTGCTTTTAATAATTGCGGTTTGGTTGCACCTGATTCAAGATGATGCAGTATTGTATCCAGCGCATATATTCTGAAATAATATCGATGCGCTTTGCCCGAAGGCGGGCATGGTCCGCCGTAGCCGATCCTGCCGAAACCGTTTGTACCCAGCATAACTTCATCGGGAATGTTCCTGGAAGGAGTAACATCCTCGTGAAGTTCTTTAACCGAGGCGGGTATATTATAAATTATCCAATGGACAAAATCTCCGCCAGGTGCATCAGGATCTTCTACAATTAAAGCATATGATTTAACTTCGGCGGATATCGAATTCCAACGGAGCTGAGGAGAAACGTTAGCTCCGTCGCAAGAATATTTGGAAGGGATGTTGTCTCCTTCCTTAAAGACAGTGCTTGTTATTTTTATTCCCATTTTCTTATCCTGAATTTTTTTTGTGATCAAGTTAATTAGGAAAATATGAAAACAAGACATGATAAAAGTAATGAAAATAAAAACAATTTATGCAAAATTGTTTTTTCGTTAACATAACAGAAATGTTCGTTTAGCACCTTCTTTTCTGCTTAAAGGTATAAATATTTATTACTTTCATCCGCGTATATTATTGCAGGATCATTTTGAATATTCAATAAGCAAATAATACCATTACATAATTTAAGGAACTTGAAGGTGTGCTTTCAGTCTTATATTAAAATTAGAACATTTTATGTAAAAATATAAATATTTATATTTACTTTGTTATTGCGCTGCAGAAACATGCGCGTTTATAAAATCAAATTACTCACATTTTACATTCGAGAGGGTATAAATGCAACCTCCGGTAATAATAATTTTGGTATCGGTATTTGCCGTAGTTTTTATACTTCAGGTTTTTACTTTTAAAAGCTTTCTTAAACACAGAAGAGAAGAGCTAAACAAAAAATAATTTTGCTCTCCTTTTCTCTATACAAACTTTGTATTATAGGATTGCTATTGTAGATTTAAGTTAAAATTAAAAATAACCTACACCGATGCGGATTCGGTTTCATTAAATTTGAAAGAGCTGACATGATAGAATTTATGTTTTCGGCGGTTTTGGCTTTCCTAATATCTTTCTCTCCCGTAAAAAGATCAAATAATCAGCCGGCCACCGGCGATTCTTTAAACGAAAAAATAGCGCAGGCTTACGGAATTGATTCGTTCCCCCAAATTAAAACAATTACTTATACCTTTAACGTGCAATTCAACGGTAAAAAGTTCAGCAGGAAATGGGAATGGAATCCCAACACAAAAGAAGTTTCATATTGGGGAAAAGATAAAAACGGAAAAGAAGTTCATGTAACCTACGATAAGAACAAACCCTTGGATGAAGCGACAAAAAAAATTGACGCCGGTTTTATAAACGATAACTATTGGTTGCTTTTCCCGTTTCATTTGGTATGGGATACAAACGTGAAATTCACAGACGAGGGAATGAAAAAATACCCGATCGGAATGGGCGAAGGAAGATGTTATGATGTAAAATATGCCGATAATGTCGGCTACACGCCGGGAGACGAATTTAAATTATTTTTAAATAAGGATAATATGATTCACGAATGGATTTATCTCAAAGGCGGCAGTACGAAAAATCCGAGTCCGGCAACTTGGGAGGGCAATAAAAATTTCGGAGGAATAACAATTTCAACCGAACATGACGGACCGGGTAAAAAATTCAGACTTTGGTTCAGTGATGTAAGTGTAGTTTTAAAATAATTAAAGATTTAACCTGTCTCTCTCCGGATTTTCCTTTGCGACTATGCGTCTTTGCGGTAGACCTGGTTTTCTAACCGCGAAGACGCTCAATTCATCGAATAATTTTTCAACAAATTAAAATCCGGACGATTCTAATTTGAATCTGCAAATTGAAAATTCATTCCTTTATCTTTTATAACGGCAACCAGTATTTTTTCCAGATTGCCGCTTACTTCTACCATAACCAGCTCTTTACGGTTCAGGCTAACTACAAATATTTTATCGGGTTTATCATCATCGTTTTTTATAACGTAGATAATATTCATCTCATTTTTATCGTAGTTTTTTACTATAGCCTGCCACCCCTGACTCCTCATTTTACTGTCGGCTTTATCGAAAAACGCAAATCTTTCTTCGGGAATAAATCTGTTATGGTTTTTATAAACGCCTATCTGTACTCTTGAAACATTGTTTAAGATTTCCTTTGCATTATCGTCTTTGTCGTCATATTTAACCGCCATTCTTGCAATTGCCATTCCGGCGCTGCCTAACGAAAATTCAACATCCCTATGGAAATTTGTTCCTGGCGCAGATAGCAAATCATTTCTGACATGCACAAAATTGCCGTCAACTCCGAAACACCCGGTAAACAGAAACATTGCCAGTAAACCGAATGCTGCCGTCGGGAGAAAAATCCCGCGTTTCATTTGTGGCCTCCTTTATTGTCTAAACTATCCAGCGAAGGAATATTAAATTTACTTCCCAATTTCCCTATTGCGTCCAGATTTATTCTTCCTACAATATTTACGAATGCAGCTTCTCCATTTTTATCAAGCGAAGTTACAACCAGACCGAGAATGTGGTCCTGATCCGATGTAGTTTTGATGTAAACATTTGTATTTTCGCCCGGACTTTTAACCTTTACGATTCTGTTCCAGTTATCGTTTTCAAGCTTTTTATCGATCCGGCTGATCTTTGAAATAACTTCCTGATGATCTTTACCGTCCACATTAAAGGAATATACTTTTATAAGTTTCAATCCTCCTAAAAGCTTCGATAACTCCGGATCATCATCGTGCGTTGCACGGCCGACCATTTTAAGCAGATAACTTTCAATATTTACTTCGGTCACATTATCGTTTTTCAAGTATTCCGACAAATTCCCGAAATCTACATATCCCGGGTCATTTTTATAATCGGTTTTATCCTGTGCATACATGCCGGCCGAGAAGATAAAAATTATTATTGCCGCAAAGCCAATTATTTTTTTCATATTATTAACCTCCCTTGAATAGATTATTTATCACATTAATTCCCTCGTTTATTGGCGGGGACACCTGTTTTTTCAAGACATCATTTTCCAGTGTCTTTCTGGTATTCTGAAAAACCTTATCGACAAGAGCCAGAGTTTCTTTAACCTGCTTTTCCGCCAGAACAACCTGCTGCTTAGAATAATCAGGAACCGCCCGATGCTGTTTTGATATATATACTGATATTACTCCCGCAATTAGAACGACTGCGGCGGCTGATATCACGGGTTTTCTTATCAGAACATCAAATAATTTATCCGTGAACAGCCATGAATGATTCCCCTTTTCAATTTTTTTAGAGACCTTCACCGGCAATTCGTCGGGACATTTTTCATCACTCATCTCATATAAGAGGCCTGCAGTTAGACTATATTCATGAAGTAATTTTTGTATTTCCGGATTATTTTTTGCGCGGATTTTTACCGAAATACGTTCGAAGAAATTTCCGTCTCCATACGCGACTTTAATTATTCTATCCAGAATTTTTTCTTCAATATGATTCGATTTTTTCATTTTTGAATTCTTTCAATTCCTCTTGCAGTTTTTTTCTGGCTCTTAAAAGATATACCTTTACACTATTCAGGGGAATACTTGTCATCTCGCTTATTTCCCTGTATTTAAGTCCTTGAAGCTCGTACATTACAAACACATTTTTTAGCTGATCCGGAAGAGTCTCAATGGCCGAGCCTATTTTATTTTTGAGCATATTTTTTCTGGCTTCTATTTCCGGGTCGCTTATCCTGTTGTTTTGAACCTCTTCTTCTAACTGCTCGTCTATTTCAACCTCGCGTCTCATTGTAATATTTATTTTCCTTAAATAATCGATACATAAATTATGAGTTGTTTTCATTATCCATGATGCGGCAGACGAATAATTAAAGGTTTCAACATTCTTCCAAATCCTAATAAATACTTCCTGGGTTACGTCATCCGCATCCATTCTGTTTTTCAGCATGTAAAAAGAATAACTGTAAATCCGGTTTTTATACTGCTGAATTAGAAATTTATATTTTAAGGACTTTAGCATCTTATATCTTCAAGACGAAACGAAGTTATAAATTGTTACAACCTCTGATTATTCTTTAACTTTTAACTAAAATGTCCGCAGCGAGTCCAAAGGATAATCATTTACCCGCATGTTTTCTCTTTTTTTTATTTGAACGGCGTAATAAACAATCAGGCGGAACACATAAGTTAATTAAAATTAAACCGGTATTTTCCTTATGATTGATTATAAGTTATTTTAATTATATGTTCATTCAGCTTAAAATTAAGTTGAATTATTACATTAATTATGTTTTTATTTTTACCCCTCGGCGGAGCCGGTGAAATTGGCGCCAGTTGCTTTTATTTGAATATATCGGGGACCGGAATAATATTAGATTGCGGTATACATCCACAGAAGAAAGGCCTGGAATCTCTGCCCGGTTTTGATTTGATAAAGGATATGCCTGTTGATTATGTGCTGATTTCTCATGCACATCAGGACCATATAGGCGCTCTTCCTTACCTTGTTCAAAAACATCCGTATGTAAAAATAATTACGACTCCGCAGACAAGGGCAATTGCAGAACTTACATTACATAATTCGGTTTCGATTTTACAGGAACAACTGGGAGATGATGAAAATTTCAAAGTTTATTCACATGAAGAAATCGATCTTCTTATTCAATCAATCGACTATAAACCATACGGTTATACTTTTAATATAAACGGTTATAAACACAGCAGCAATATCGACATAACAGCTAGTTTTTATGATGCCGGCCATATACTCGGATCTGCCGGTATATTAATAGAGTACGATAACCGAAGCCTTTTCTATTCAGGAGATATAAATCTTGATCATCAAGCGTTACTGTCAGGCGCAGTGCTTCCGGAAAAGAAAGCTGATATTCTTATTTTGGAAACAACTTACGGATCAACTAACTCGGATGACATTCTTGACTGGGATAATGAAGCACAGAGAATGGCTGCATCAATCAATAAAATATTTGTAAACGGCGGTTCGATATTAATTCCGGTATTCTCACTCGGTAAGATGCAGGAGATATTTAAGACAATCTGGAAATTAATGGAAACTAATAAAATACCTGGAGTAGATATATACACAGGCGGTATTGCCCAAAAGATAAGCAGGGTATACGACTACACAAAATATGTTGTAAACCGGCTTGATACTGAATTTGAAATTACATCCATTCCGCAAAAGGATCTTTATTCAGTTGAAAACTATAACGATTTTTTTAAAAACCAGTGCATCGTATTAGCTCCGAGCGGAATGATGCTTGAGAGAACGGCCTCTTATAATCTGGCGCGGCGCTGGATAAGACAAAAAGATTCGGCAATATTTTTCGTTGGTTATGTTGATATGGCTACCCCCGGATACGTTTTTGCTAATGCTGTTACAGGTGAAAAAATAAAGATTGGCGATTCTGAGGAAGAAGTTAAATGTATAATTAAAAAATTCAATTTCTCCGCACATTCAAAAAGGGAGGGACTTTTGGAAATTGTAAAAATGACAAAACCGGATAAGATTGTTTTAATCCACGGTGAATCTTCCGCAATTGACTGGGTAGGTATGTCGATTATGAAAAACTTTAAAAATATTAAGATATACAGGGCAGAAAAAGAAAAAATATATAAATTTTAATAGTGGTGATATTATGACTGAACCTTCTAAACAAAATTGGAACGCGGGGATATATGACAAAAATTACTCGTTTGTATTTAAATACGGCGAAGATATACTTAATCTTTTAGCTCCGCAAAAAGGAGAAAGGATTTTAGACTTGGGCTGCGGTACCGGACATTTAACCAAAATTATCTCCGATTCAGGCGCTATGGTTACGGGCATCGACAGTTCCGCCGAGATGATTGAAAAAGCAAGGATTAATTATCCATGCCTGGATTTCGCGGTTAAGGATGCAACCGATTTTTCATTCGAAGAGAAATTTGATTCGGTTTTCTCTAACGCAACTTTGCACTGGATTAAAGACCAGGAAAAGCTTTTAATCTGCGTTTTCGATTCACTGAAAAAAGGCGGAAAATTTACGGCTGAGTTCGGAGGTAAAAACAATATTAAGAGAGTGGAAACGGCGTTAAGAAATGAATTAAGGAAAAACGGTTTTATTTCAAACGCGGAACTGGATCTCTGGTTTTATCCTTCCGTAGCAGAATATTCTACCATACTTGAAGAGATCGGGTTTACGGTAAGCTATGTATCTTACTTTAAGCGCGATACTTTGCTTAAAGAAGGAGATGATATTTCCGGCTGGCTAGAAATGTTCTGCAAGCCATTCTTTAAGAACGTTGATTCGCCGCTAAAACTGAGGATGGTTGAAAATATCCAAAACAATTTAAAAGCAACAAATTATAAAGACGGAAAATGGTTTATCGATTATATAAGACTGAGATTTACAGCAATAAAGGATTGATTCGGGTTTTTATTTATGTTGTTGTTTAATTTTACAATTATGCTGTTAAATCTAATTTCATTTTAAAAGTAGCTCTTTCGAATTTCGATTCCGGATTGTCGTGCAAATACTCAAAACCGAGCCTTTCATATAAACCGACGGCAGCTGGCAGTTTTCTGCTTGTTTCAAGAACCAGACTTTTAGCTCCGTTCGAATATGCAAAACCTATTGCCGCAAGCGCAAGCTTTTTACCTGCCTGTTTGCCCTGTGCTTTTTCGGCTACCGCCATCTTGGCTAATTCAAATTCCCCGGCGTTCTTTTTAATTACCGCGCATGTACCGATTATTTCATTATTAAGAGAAGCAAAAAATATTTCCCCGCCGTCAGAGACAATCGATTCCGGGTTATTTAATATTCTCTCATCCTCCGATTCGACTTTAAAATATTTTTCAAGCCATTCCAGATTTAGTAATTTGAACTGTTCTTTGTGTGCCGGTGTAAATTTTAAAATATCCACTAAACTCATTAGCTTCTGCTTAATTCTTTCTTCGGTTCTTTTAATCAGAGTTTTTTCATTCAAAGTTTTTTCCAACTGATCCATTATAACCATGAAATCATATCCCGGTGAACCGACCAGTTCTTTTACCGATATTCTAATTTCATCCAGAACGTCCTCAGCTGAATCTAATATTTTCTTTCCGTTACCGCTCAACCGAATCATACGTTTTCTTCCGTCATCTCTATCCGCAAAAGTATCCACCATATCTCTTTTTGACATCTGCTTTAATAAGTGGATTACCGCCGGGTGAGTAAAATTTAAAGCAGATGCGAGCTCCTGAACGGAGGCGGATTCATTTTCATTAAGATATAAAAGAACCGGCAGCAAGCTCGGTTCGATATTTATGTTCTGACTCTTAAATATTTTTGAAATTTCCTGGTTTATTCTGTCGCTTATCCTCTTGAGTCGACTGCCTAGTGCTATTTCACCTAATTCTTTAATTAAATCCATAATATTTCTAATTAGTTAATATTTACGTTAATATTAACATAATTTATTTTTAATTAAATTGCATTAAAATTTATTATTCTTATTTAAACTCAGTACTGCTATAGGAGATTTTGTTCTAAGTTTTTTGTTTCACTAATTTTAACTGGCAGATAAAAAACATCGGTGAAATTCAACGGGATCCGGGTTGTACGTGTGCCAATGAGTGCTTACGTAAGGACTTAGAAAATAATGAGACGGCAGGTTAAATTCAATTAATCTTCTTCGTCAAGTTCTGAAAGCAAACTTAATATATCAAGGTGTTTAGTATCCATATTGAGATGGCCTTCCTCGTCAATCGGCCATTCCTCGAGCGGGCGGTCGCAATAAAGTTCGACACCGTTACCGTCGGGATCTGTAAGATAAACCGATTCGGATACACCGTGATCCGAAGCTCCGGCAATAGGATAGTTTATCTCGTAAAGATGTTTAATTATCTTGGCCAGTTCTTTACGGTTCGGGTACAAAATTCCGAAGTGGTACATGCCGGTATGTCCGTCGGGGGGAGGTGTCGCCCCCTGGCCGTGCCAGGTGTTTAGGCCTATATGATGGTGGTATCCCCCGGCAGAAAGAAACACTGCCGAGTCTCCGAAAGAAGCCGTAATTTCGAATCCCAATATATCTCTGTAAAACTGCAATGAACGAGGAATATCCGAAACGGTAAGATGAATATGCCCGATTTTTACGTCTTCATTAATTCTATGTTCCAATGTCCGGTTTCCGTTTTTAAACTGCAAATAAAAATATACGGCGCTAAAATAGCAAAAAAAATTTTCTATTTATACAGAATTTATTTTATTAATGAATTCTCGTAATTTTATCTCGTCAAGTTTTCCGGCTGTTCTTACGCCGCTACATACATCTATTCCGAAAGGCTTTACTTTTCTAATTGCCTCCTGAACATTTTCCTTTGTAAGACCTCCAGCCAGATAAACAGGAATTTTCACGGCTTCAACGATCTTTCTGCTTATCCCCCAATTATGAGTTCTGCCAGTTCCCCCGAGCTCTTTTATAACCAGAGATTGATTTCCCGAGTCCAGTAGAATTCCGTTAACTTTTTCCGCTATGCGCAGAGCTTCGGCAACCGACTCCTCTCCATTTACATGAATTACCTGTACGATTGAAACGCCTGGCATCTCTTCTTTAAAATCATCGTAGCTTCCGGATACCAGCCTATCCACAAGCTGAACTGTATTTGCGCCGGTCCTTTTCTGTTGTTCGATGATTTCTCCGGTGCTTTGCCTGCTTGTCAGCAGAAAGGATGCAACACCCGGTGGAATAACGGAAGTAATTTCAGCAATCAGTTCCTCCGGAATTACTCCAGGGCCGCTCGGCATTTCAGAGACTAAACCTACGGCAGAAGCGCCGCATTCTACGGCAAGAATGGCTTCTTCCACGCTATTAATGCAGCATATCTTAATCCTGGTAATTGTTCTATTCATAAATATGTTTCATTTAACTAAACCTGAAACAACACTTTTATCTTTAAGCAGATCTTTTAAATCCTTATAAGGAATAAAAACCTGAGGCGCACCGTAAACATAAGCGGCAATTTCGTAAGGATTAAATTTAAAAAGCAGACCTTTTTCGAATATTGCAAAATTACTGTTCAAGTGAAACTTATGATCAGTTAAAAAGTATCCGGCTTTCTCAAGGTCCTCACCCGCCTTTCTATTATATTGTTCTTTGAAAAGTCTTTCGCCGATTTTATCGAGAGCTGAATTATAGGCGGGTTTGAATATATCATCCCGCTTAATAATCCCGCCTGTTTTAATGTTGTAATTATAGAAAGCGAAATATGTATTCGGATGGGCTCCGCCTTCAAACCTGAAATCTACATTTTCCAGAACTATAATATCATCGGAATTATAAACAACGCTTGTATAAAATGAATTTTCCCAGAACGGTTTATAGGTTTTAGGAAAAAGCGGGTTTTTCTCGTATTGTTTGAACCTTCCGATAAAATCCGATATCTCGTCATCAAAATTTTTAAAACTTGTCTTCGAATCTCCGGCTTCGTATCCTTTAATCATGTTTTGCATAATTTTATCGTTCAATTTTGATATTGACTTATACAGGCTGCCGGTAAATTGAGGGAAGATATACTCAATATATGCACCGCCGTCATCTCGGCTGCCGTATGAACTGGACGTGCTTTTCATTATAAACCTATAACTTCCGGCCGGATATTTTTCCTCAAGAGAAAAATCGTAGTTGATGCCGGTTTTGTTGTCCTTCCAATTGCCGCTGATCCGGCCGGTGTTAATAAACCTTCCGGTAAAAGTACCTGACTGCGCCTCATTGAACTGCCGATCAAATTTTCCTGAATGCTCATTTATGACAATTGAATCTCTATTAATTATTTTACTGTTAAATGAAAAAAACACCGGCTCTCCTTTTCCGGTGAAATAAAAATTTCCGGTTAAGGCAGAATCCTTTCCCGAAAGGTTCATGACAATATTGCCTTTTCCTTTTATTGTACCTTCCAGTCTCTTATAAAAATATTTTTGGATAAAGTTATTTTCTGAAACGCTATTGTCCGGCTTGCTTTTTTGCTCGCATCCCACCGGCAGCAGAATCATAATTGTAAAAAGCATAAAAATTAAAATTATATTAAATAACTTGATGAACCCCCGTTTATATTTTCCTCGAATTAACATGGAAAGCCTCAGCTATTTTTTTTATCTATCTTTTTTGAGATATCTTCCATTAAGTCTATTTGAATCTGCTGAATTTCAATCAGTTTCTGCCCGAGCTGAAGTAATAGGTGGTCCATTTTATCGTTAAGCTGACGAATTTCTATCTCCGCTTTTAAGTTTATCTGATAGTCGTGTTGAGCTCTAAGCCTGTCTTTATTCTCCTGTCTGTTCTGACTCATCATAATGACGGGCGCCTGTATGGCCGCAAGGCAGGACAGCACCAGGTTAAGCAGAATAAAGGGATAAGGATCAAACGGATGAACCGTTAATAAAAAGATATTAATCGCCATCCATATAAGTAAAAAAATGCCGAACATAATTATGAACGGCCAGCTTCCGCCGAATTTAGCAAGGTTATCAGAAACTTTCTGACCGAAAGTGGTATGTTTTTCCATTTCTTCGTTGATATTCCTCGAGAGAATATCTTTTTCGATAATACTGTCCAGCACTTCTTTATCAAAAGCCGAAAGATTTCCCTTTTCGTCCTCAAGAATTTTTTGAACGTACATACCCCTGAATTTATTCAGGTCTTCCAAACATATATACCCTGACGGATCCCAATCAGGGTTCTTTTCTTTAATCATATTAACCATAGAATTACGAATTGAGACAGCCGGCATTAATTTATTGCCGGGTTTTTCAACACCGCATATCTGGCATTTACCGGATTTTGAATGCATTGTATAATCCTAAAATTATTAAAAATAGATACCGATTATTCGGATGACGTAAGTGAAATTTATTACTTTTAACCGACAATTGCAGTTGCCTGGGTATCATTGGCAGGTATTGATTTAAGAATGTAAATACATCAAATTTAAATATCAGATTTGCGAATTTTATTAATAAATTAATTCTCCGTGTCTTTGTAATCGGGCGGCGGAATCATTCCCGAACGGGAACAGATTATTTAAGCAACCCAGATTCAAAAACACGGAGAACATTTAAAGAGAATTTACTTTCCGGAATTTATAACCGGAATTCATTATTTATTTCTTCCCGATCTATTAGCTTTACCTTTAGGTCCGGTTCCGTCACAAACACCAGATGTAGTTCCGGGTCCGTATCCTGTACCGTCTTTAGGACCGACGCCCTGATTTCCGGTTCCGTCACCCGGTCCGAACCCGCCCTTACCTAACTTTGCCGCGCTGCCTTTCATTAACTTGCGGCCGGTTCCGTCCTGTGGTCTTACAAAATCAGGATCGAGACAATTTATAATACCGTCACCATCGGAGTCAATTGCATTATCGTTTATTCCGTCGCCATTCAAATCGACAAAACCGATACCCGCTTTGCTGCCTTTCTGCTTTTGTGCATAATTATCTACGGAAAAGAATACTCCCAGCATAAGGGTTATTCCGAATACTAATAAGATTCTTGATGCATTTTTCATAGTGTCACCTTTTATTTTGATGAATGAATAATTTGATCAGTTCAACCTACGTTACTCAACAGGCGTGCCACAATAATTTTCATAGAATAAACTTGATTTTTCTATTATTTATGTCCGTTTCATAAATATTTCGACTTAAACGGCGCAGCAAAACGACTTTTATGTCGTTTCTAAATAAGAGAATCTTCATATTTCAGATGTAACTTATTTGGTCCGGAAATTGACTTTATAATTAAATTTATCCAAGTTGATTTAGTTTAATATCGTTCCCGGTAAAGCCGCAAATTGTATAATTTTGATTTATAAATATTTTTCCATGTTAGTGAAATTCTAGACTAATCATTAATAAGCGCACTTCAAGGGGTCAACTTGAGTACATTTAATTCTATGGGATCAATGAAATCAAAACTTAAGCTGCAGCCGAAGTTTGTCGTTATTATTTCGGTAATAATCGGTATAGTAATGATTGCATCGGCTTTCTTCGAACTTAACGAAAGCAGGAAAGAAATTTACCGCGTCTTAAGCGAACAGGCTTCTTCATTAATTAAAACAATTTCTCTTAGCAGCATTAATACTTTAAACTCCAGCTACGAGATAGAAGATTTAATTACCGAAAGACTTCTTGATAATGCCAGAATGATAAAATACCTTGATAGTTTAAAATTTTAACACGTCCCGAACTGATAAAAATCGGCATTGCAAATAACCTCTACAGAATTAATATCTTCGATAAAAAAGGTGACCGTGTACTATCCAACCGCATACCTATCGAAGGTCATATTCATCCCGAAGAAAAAATAAACAGGAATGACGAACTGGAACCAATATTATCCGGAAAAAGAAAGCTGGTAATTCTAGGTCTCAGGGAAGCCCGGAATTCCGAAGGTCAAAGATATGCCGTTGCCGTTGCCCGTGCGGGAAATAACGGCGCGATTGTTATTAATCTGGATGCAAAAGATTTTTTAACTTTCAGAAAAAAAATAGGCATAGGAAAAATAATTCAGGATATCGGAAATAAATCCGGGATAGAATACATAATTCTTCAGGATTCACTTGGAATACTTGCAGCCAGCAAAGGCGTTCATGCCATAAATTCAATAACCGGGGACCATTTTCTCCGGCGTGCATTAAATTCCGATTCCGTCTTTTTGAGAAAATTCGAATTTAAAAATCATGATGTGTACGAGGCTGTTAAAAGAATGAGCATTGATAACGAACCGGTTGGGCTGTATAGAATAGGAATTTCCTTAGACGAAGTGCGCAACGTGGAATCGAGAATGTACAGCAGAATCATCCTTACAACTCTTCTTCTGGCTGCCATTGCGGTTATTGTACTTAGTATTATTTTTACCTCACAAAACCTGAAAACAGTATCGCTGGAATACGGCAAATTTAAGACTTTTGCCAGTTCGGTTCTGCAAAATATGGCGGAAGCGGTTATTGTGACCGACAGAAATTTTAATATAACTCTTTTCAACGATTCGGCGGAAAGATTTTTTCAAAGATCCAGAGAAGAAACTCTGGGACAAAACATTAAGAACTTTCATAACGGTGCGCTTAATTTTTTAATTTCAAAGATAAAATCATCCGACCGGCAGGCAATTGATGTAAGAACAAGTCTAACTATCGATAATCAGGAAAAGTATCTATTTATAAATATTGCCTGCAACACCAATACTCAAAACGAAAATGAGAATTATACTTTTGTCATGAATGATTATACCGAGAGGAAAAAACTTGAGGAACAGGCCGGAAGAAACGAAAAGCTTGCTGCAATGGGAGAACTTGCCAGCGGGGTGGCGCATGAGATCAGAAATCCGATAAATTCGATTGGAATGATAGCGCAGAGACTGATAAAAGAATTTATCCCGGAGAACGATAAAGACGAATATAAAAATATTACCGGCGTGTTGAAGGATGAAGTTACGCGTACAAATAAAATAATCACACAGTTCCTGAATTATGCCAGACCGTTGGATTTAAAGAGGATCGATGTAGATACTTCGGAATATTTTGAAGATATTTTCAATCTGTTTTCTATAAGAGCAAAAGAAAAGGGAATATTACTTTCGGCAGAAAATAACATGAAACATGATATAAATATCGATCCGGAATTACTAAAGCAGGCATTAATAAATATTATTCAAAACGCATTCGATGCTGTAAATCATGGTGGGGAAGTAATCATTAAAGTTTCCGAAGAAGAAAGTAAAACCAAGATTGAAATAACCGATACGGGATGCGGGATACAGGAAGAAAATATTAAGAAGATATTCGATTTGTACTATACAACAAAAAGGGACGGGAACGGCTTAGGTCTGAGCATCGCACAAAAAATCATAGACCAGCATTCCGGCAGCATTGATATTGAAAGCCGGTTAAATAAAGGAACAAAATTCATCATTAAATTACCCAAAGCATGAACGAATATACAATTCTAATAATAGACGATGAAAAATCGCAAAGAGAGATTCTTACCGGTTATCTGAAAAAGAAAGGATACCGGATATTTTCCGCTTCATCTGGAATCGAGGGCATTGAAATCGTTAAAAATAATATAGTTGATATAATCCTATCGGACTTTAAGATGCCCGATAAAACAGGTTTGGAAGTGCTTAACGAAGTTAAAGCGGTTAATCCGGAAATCGGTTTTGTTATTATTACCGCCTACGGCACAATTGAAAATGCGGTAAAGGCCATGCGGAGCGGAGCGGATGATTACATAACCAAACCGGTTGATCTGGATGAACTTGATCTGCTGATAGAAAAGATTATAGAGAATAAAAATCTGAAATCGGAAAACAAACAACTTAAAAATCAGTTAAAAGAAAAATACAAGCTGTCTTCTGTCATATCAAATTCACCCGGTATGGAAGAAGTGGTTAGTCTTGCCGCAAGAGTTGCCGACAGCAAGGCAACAGTACTGCTGACCGGGGAAAACGGGACCGGAAAAGAAGTACTGGCGAAAGCTATTCATTATTTAAGTCCGAGAAAAGACAAGCCGTTTGTTCCGGTGAACATCCCCGCCCTTTCGGAAAACCTAATAGAGAGCGAACTTTTCGGTCATGAAAAAGGAGCTTTTACCGGTGCCGAAAGGACTAAAAAAGGCAGGTTCGAAACAGCCGACAACGGAACAATATTTCTTGACGAAATAGGCGATATCCCTCCTTCGACACAGGTTAAATTGCTGCGCGTACTGCAGGAACAGCATCTTGAAAGAGTCGGTTCCTCCGACAGCATTAAAATAGACGTAAGAATAATAGCCGCCACCAACAGAGATCTGGAGAAAAAAATTAAGGATGGCAGTTTCAGAGAAGATCTTTATTACCGGCTCAATATAGTTTCAATAAACATCCCCCCTCTTCGTAAAAGAAGAGAAGATATACTGCCGCTGATTGAAAACTTTATAGATAAATATTCAAAAGAAAATCAAAGAAGTAATATAGAGCTTTCTAAAGAAACCGTTGATCTGCTTTTAAAATATAATTACCCCGGCAACGTAAGGGAACTTGAAAACATTATCGAAAGAGCTGTTGTCCTTGCAAGAAAAAATTTAATAGCGGTAAATGATCTTCCTTTAAGCGTAAAAGGATTTAAAGAAGAAAACAGCGAATATGAAATTACTTCAGGAACCCTGCCTGATCAAATTGAAGCGCTGGAGAAACGTCTTATTTTTGATGCATTGAAAAAAACATCAGGAAATCAGACTCAAGCCGGAAAATTACTGGGTTTAACAGAAAGGAATCTGCGGTATAAATTAAAAAAATACGGTATAAAAGACTCAAACTTATGACAACACAAACGATAAAAGAATACACCGGTTGAACGAAAAAATGTGCTTTAACAGCGCCAATAAATTTCAATAATTATAGAGATATAATAGTTTTCGGTTGCGCAGCTAACCGTAGCTCATGCAAATTTTTCCGGATTAAAACCCTCCCAAATACAGCAATAATGGAAATTTTCACGCGGGTTAAGTGTAGGTAATTTATAACTTTAGATCTGCCGACAAAAAAAAATAAGATATGAAGAAAATTTTTTTCCGAAAAATAATTTTTTTCTTCTATATATATTATAAATCCTGCGTATAAAGGGACAAAAAATTACCAATGCAGTAAACTGGGAGCTTATATGCGGTTACAAAAACTCGGATTCATGCTTACTACCGCTCTCTTCATCTTTTTATTCTACAGCAATTCATACAGTCAAGACCCTCCGATTGAATGGGGGGTAATTCCAAGAAGCGACCTTGAAATGAAATCATTTCCGGCTGATTCAAATGCTTCGGCGGTTATATTATGCGATTACGGTCAGTCTAATTTTAATAATTCTCTAAATATAGTTTTTGAAAGAATTGTAAGAATTAAGATATTGAATAAAAACGGTTATAAACTCGGGTCATTCGCTATAGGAATTCATTCGGGAGACGGTGATGAGCATATAAGCGATATAGAAGGAATAACTTATTCACTAAACGACAAAGGTAAAGTGGTTAAAAATGAACTTGATGACGATCAGGTTTTTAATGAGGATGTAGACGGGGACTACACGCTTTACAAATTTACCATGCCCGGTTTGAAGCCGGGGTGCATCATTGAAGTAAGATATAATATAACTTCTACTAATTTTATGTGGATGCAAGATTGGACTTTTCAGTGGAGTGAGCCGGTGGAATGGAGCGAGTACAGAGCATGTTTTCCTCAGCAGATAATTTATACAGCCCTTACAATGGGATACGAAATTTTTTATAGGGCTGAAAGGACAAACGTTTATAAACTTTTTATGGACGATGCCGCCTATTACCTGGGGACAAATAATGTACCGTGCATTAAGTGGAGATGGATAATAAGAAATGCACCAGCTATTAGGGAGGTGCCTTATATGACCACTCCCGACGATTATAAAGAAAAGGTATCACTTCAGCTAGCCGGTTATTCCCTTGTCGGAACCGGCGTGCATAGCGTGCTACGTGACTGGACGGTACTCAGTAATAAGTTATTAGACTCCGATTATTTTGGAAAAAGGATAGATGTAACCGGAGACGTCGAAGATCTTGAGAAGAAGATAGATGCCGGTTTAACTTCACCGGAGGATAAGGTAAAAGCAATATATAATTGGGTAAAGAATTCGATAGTCTGGAACGGAGAAAACAGATTTGATACAGGAACAGATGTCGACGATGTAATTGAATCAAAAAAAGGAACGAGTGCAGACATAAATTTTCTTTTACTTTCTCTTTTAAAATGTGCCGGCATCAAAGCTGATCCCGTCATTTTAAGTACGCGCTCAAACGGGAGGATTCAACAAATTTATCCCATTCTTACCCAGTTTAATTACACCGTTACAAGAGTTACTCTCGGTAATAAAGTAACCTTCCTAGATGCCACTAATCCTCTCAGACCCATTGAATTGCTGCCGTCTAAAATACTCGGCACTAAAGCATTAATTGTAAAAAAAGACACAACTCAATGGGTATTTTTATCACCGACCAAACCAGACCGCCGTATTACCGGAGTTGAAATTAATCTGAATAAAGACGGCTCTATGACTGGTAAATATAACGGTCAGGTCAAAGGTTACGGCGCATTAAATTTACGTGAAGACATTTCCGGTACAAAAGACAATAAAGAATTTGCCAAAGATTTTTATAATACCGACTCTAAATCATTAACGGTTGATTCGGCAAAAGTTTTAAATGTCGACAGCCTTGAAAAAGCCCCTGAAATAGATGCATGGGTATCTTCGCCGGATTTTGCCCAGCAGAACGGTGATATGCTGTATTTAAATCCGCAGATTTTAAAAGTACTCGAAAAAAATCCACTAATAAGCAAAGAAAGAAAGTTTCCTCTGGATTTCACCTACACGAAAAACTATATGGTAATTCTGAATATAATCTTTCCCCCGGATTATGAGGTCAAAGATACATTAAAGAACAAATTTTATAGGTTCGGTGATAGAGGAACTACCTTCAGCAGAGGTATGACAGTTAATGGTAATATAGTACAGATAATGACCAAGCTTGTTATAAATGAGACAACAGTTAAATCGGATTATTACGAACAGTTAAAAGCTTTTTTTTCGCAAATAATACAATGTGAATCGGAAGAACTTGTTCTTGAAAAGAAAAAAGAACCGGCAAAATCCGATTTAAGTACACAGACAGAATCTCCCCTGCAGAAGCCGTTAAATAATGTAAAGAACTTAAAACATGCCAAGAAAAAGACATAAAATATTCTTAACGCTTATTCTTCTTATGTTGGAATATGCCGTTATTTTTCCTTCCGCTTTAAAATCAGGGGGAAACAACGAATATAGTATTGCGAATATTCCCGCATCTATGCTGAATAATAATGGTGTTGTAATAAGGAAAAAAATAATTCAGATAGAAATTAAAAGCGAAAAACGCGCAGTTGAAACCGTTACGGAAGCCTATACTATTTTTAAAAGGGATAATCAGGATCTGGGAAGGCTGGTTCTATGGTACGATAAATTCAGGAAAATAGACGACCTCGACGGGGAATTGTACGATGCCAAAGGTAATGAAATAAGGGATCTGAGCAGCAACGATATAAAAGATTTTTGTTCTTTCAGTATTTATGATTTATACAATGATACACGTAAAAAAGTAGCTGAATTATTTTACGATAATTTTCCGTATACCGTGGAATTTACTTATAAATTAAAATACGACGGTTATATTGAATTACCTGCCTGGTACTCGCGCTCATCAATTTATCCGGTACAATTAACCCGCTTCGAGGTTTTAACTTCGAAGGAAGACTCGTTAAGAATTTGGTGCAACAGCGATTCTTTAAAACCGGACGTTTCAATCGACGGAGACGACATAACTTATATCTGGGAAGAAAAAAATCTGCCGGAATTATCCGAAGCCAGGGAATATGAGGATGAGGAAGATTATTCCGATATAGTCAGAATAGCACCGACTAATTTTGTCCTTGACGATTACGAAGGAAAAATGGAAACATGGAAGAATTTCGGATTATGGGTAAATGATCTTTATAAAGGGCAGGACAAGTTATCGGACGAAGCAAAAAATAAAATACGGTCGCTATATACGCCGGAAGACGGAGATACCGAAATTGTAAAAAAATTATATCATTACATGCAGTCCACAACACGTTATGTAAGTATTACACTAGGTATCGGCGGATGGAAACCCCTTGATGCGCAGTTCGTTTTTGATAAGGGCTACGGCGACTGCAAAGCGTTGGTAAACTATATGAAAGCTCTGCTTGAGACCGCCGGCATAGATTCTTATCCGGCTTTAGTAAATACGGAGAACCTAAGACCCCTGATTACGGAATTTCCCAGTAACCAGTTCGATCATGTGATACTCTGCGTCCCGGTAAAAAAAGATACTATCTGGCTGGAATGCACAAATCAGACTATTCCTTTCAGCCATTTGAGCTATCTTACCGAAAATAAAAATGTTTTGCTGCTGTCGGATAACGGAGGTATACTGGCCAGGACGCCATCCAGCACTCCTTCGCTAAATACTCTGAAGAGAATCGTTTCCGTCATATTAAGATCCAACGGCACCATTGATGTTAATTTAGTTACCGGGTGGCGGGGAGATCAGCAGGACGGAATGCGTTCAAGACTTGAAGTAATGACGCCGGAAGAAAAATCAAAATGGGTTACTAATTCACTTAACGCATCGAGCCCGGATATAAGGAATTATAATTTTGTGGTTCCTGAAATATCCGGCAAAGACTTAAAACTGAATATGAAATTTTATATACCTCATTACGGATCAGTGTCTGGTAAACGAATATTCTTTAAACCGGATCTGATCAGCAGAAACACTTTCGTACCGAGAGATATTCCCGAACCTCAATCGCCAGTCAGGTTCGGTTACCCGTACACCGACTCAGATTCAATTACTTATAAAATACCCAAAAACTTTTTTGTAGAAGCAATACCCTCGGAAGTAAACTTGAATACATCATTCGGAAAATTCGTATCTAAGACGGTGCAGATAAATGACAGCGTCCTCGTATTTAAACGTGTAATAGAAATTAAAAGCTACATTATACCGCCTAAAAATTATTCCGAATTCAGAAACTTTTTTGCTGACATAGTAAAAGCGGACAGATCCAGCGTGGTTCTTATTAAAAAAGAATAGTTAAATAACATTAATCAAACAATCGTGTGGGGGTAAAATGACGAAGAGGGAAGAGAAATCGTCTATAATCCTGTACATATTTATCCTGTTTCTGGTAAGTATTATACCTAGTTTGGGATTGCTTCAGCCGAATCAAACTTATACCAACATTGAATTAATCGGACCGGAAATAGGTTTCTTTCTGGCTTTAGGTATTTATTTAAAGTGGAAATATATAGACAGGATATTTTATTTTATTATAACCGCGGCAATACTAGCCGACATCATTTTATTCTTAAACAGCAGATTCTCAATAAATTTTATTTTGCTGTCTGCCTGCCATGTTGCTCTTCTGGTTATATTTATTTTTTCAAAATATATACAGCATTATATTAAAGGCGGTTATCGGTATTAAAATTACCTTTGGTTAAACCATAAATCGGGTTTATTTGCGGTTTCCGTTTCGGAATCCCCCCCAATTTCTCCGCAGTTCCGAGACGAAATAAGAACATAAAGCGAATAATTATTTTCTCATACAAGATTGATTCGTTAAAAAATCGTAAGTTTGTATATGAATTTTGGATAACCCCTAATCAAACAAACCTAACAGGGAGAATAATATATGTCGAAGACTGAAAACAATCTTAAAGAGGCGTTTGCCGGAGAAAGTCAAGCAAATCAAAAATACCGCGCATTTGCTAAAAAAGCGGAACGTGACGGATTTCCTAATATTTCTAAATTATTTAAACTGGCTGCAGAAGCCGAAAGAATACACGCAGAAGGTCATCTTAATTCGTTAGAAGGTGTAGGAACTACTGTTGATAACCTGAAAGCTGCTTTTGCCGGTGAAACATATGAATATAAAGAAATGTACCCGCCGATGCTGGAACAAGCCGAAGAAGAAAACCATAAAGCCAAAAGGATGTTTGGTTATGCGGTTAAAGCCGAAGAGGTACACGCAAAATTATATCAAATGGCTCTAGAAGCCGCCGAACAAGGAAAAGATTTATCCGTAAGCGAAATATATCTATGCCCGGTCTGCGGTTATATCGAATTCGGCAAACCCGAAGAGAATTGTCCAGTATGCGGAACTTTAGCATCTAAGTTTGTCGGAGTTTAGTAGACCGTTATTGACAATTAATAAAGAGGTTTTCCTATAATTTATATTAGAAAGCCTCTTTTTAATTTCCGGCCTTAATAAAATCGGAGGGGGACAATGCTTTTTTCGTAAAACGTATTTCCTTGATCTTACCGTTGAACCAAGATCTTAAATCCTGCCTAACACCGATCGAAATTATTCCGCTGTCCATCGGAATAAAATTCACTTTACCTTCCAGTTCCTTTTTGCCGTTTACAAAATCTTTCATTATTCCGTTTTTATAAACCAGCGCCGCATTATACCATCTGCCGGTGGGATGAATCATGTTTTCCGAGTATAGCGTTTTTGACGAAGTATCCGATTTGATAAAAGTATCTAGGAACCATTTATTATCCTTCGCCAGTCTCAGTTCCATTAATATTCTTCTGTTCTGCGACTGCTGAATATGTAAATACCTTTGTTCGTGATTTTTTTCGGATGATGCGGAATCGGGCATAAATATCACTTCAACGGTAAACTCACCGGCGCCGGAAAGGGGATTTGAGTATACCATAAGTCCGTCGCCAGAGCCGTTAAAACGAAGCACAGTATCGGCTTCCGTAATTACCGCAGTAGGATTTCCTATTTTAATTGTCGAATCATTGCCTATCGCTTTTGTGCCGTTTATCTTCCAAATAATCTGCCGGCCGGAATTATCGGATTGAGCCATGATCAGCAGACTGCAGAACAATGCGGATAAAATAATTTTAATTTTCATGGTGCTAGACTTAATAAAAATTTGTTTATCATTTAGATGAAATCTGCTTAACTTCTAACGTCGGTAATACATCCTCAAGTAAATTCATTTTCCCGGCATATCTTTTAAAATACCCACAGTGGAAATATCCGTTAAATAAATAGAATTAAAATTATCAGTGCCTTTTAAAGTTTTTCCGAATCCCCATTTATAATTATAATTTTTTGACCAGCCCTGGCCGGCCCAAAGCCAAAAGTTTGCGCCTGCAAGCGGGGAACCGGCAGCGGCGCTGTCGTAAACAATGCTCAGTATCCGGTTAAAATATTTATCTCTCATAGTTGTCGGGGTTCCTTGAGCATGTGCAGCATTATCCCTCGGCAGCCCGAATTCTTCCATAACAACCGGCTTATTCAACTGCCTGGCGAAGTTTATATGTTTATCGATATATGCAACCGCTTTTGTAAGCGAAGAAGGATAGGTAGAATCGGCTTTGAGTGCATCATACCATCCCCAATCCTTCGGCCATAAATGAAATGTTAAATAATCGACGTACCTGCTTTCATTTGCTCTCAGATAGATTTCAGGTGAATCGAGGCTGCCCGCCAGGCCTTCACTGCCCGTTGAAACAAGATGATTATGATCGAGCTGATGGATAAAACGCGCTGTAGCGTTAATCCACCGGTAATACTCATCGTCCCATTGCAGTCCTTCCGGGCCCTGACCCGGTCTGGGTTCATTTGCCAGCTGCCATGCCATTATAGCAGGATCATTGTAATAATATAGACCGTTGTATTTATTCTTCCTGGTTATCAGCTTATATATATAATTATAATAATATTCTTTCGCAGTTTGATTCCTGTAAAAGGAGGCCGAATAATTATTAAAATCATCTTTAATTTCCGAAGAATCAGCCGCGGAATTACTGTCCGACCACATATTCAGCTGAGCCATTCCGCCCGACCATTGCCAGTTATTAGTTAGAAATATTACGGCATGCATGTTTCTCTTACCCATTTCCGCAAGCAAAAAATCCAGGCCGTCAAGAATTGACTGATTATACTGCCCGGGTTTAGTAATAATTCCCGGAATAAGTGAGTGTTCGCCGTAAGATTGTTCGGACGAGCCGAGGATTCTGAGGTTTGTAATTCCAAGTGATTGCAAACTATCGAGTTCTCTGAGTAATCGAGATCTGTCGCCTAAATCGCCCGACGCTCCGAGATAAACCGCATACCAGAAATTAGCACCGATATAGTAATAGGGTTTTCCGTTCAATTCAAAGTGAGTGCCGTCTGCACGTACAAAGCTTGGTTTTGAATTTAAAAAAAACGTAGAGCAAGCATTAAATAACAGCGGGAAGAAAAAAAGAAGAGATAATGAGACGAATTTTGTTCTCATATTTCCAGAACAGCGATATATTATAGTTCGCGTCAAATATATCTGTTTAGATTTTTAATAAGCCGAATTTTCAAATATAAAACATACATCCCATACAGATAATATTTAATTTTGAAAAAGGGAAAACTTACTTAAACAACTATTCTTTCTTTAGCTCTTCGAAAGCTTGATTTACGGTTTCGCATACACGCAGCACACGATCTAACTGGGTTATTCTGATAAGAGAAAATACTTTTTCGGAAGGTGCCGCGAGTCTTATCTTTCCCCCTGTAGTTTGAATTATGCGATTAGCTACGAGAATAGAGCTGAGTCCGGAGCTGTCGCACGATTCCACATCGCTCAGATCAATAATTAATTTAGTAATTCCTTCAACTTTTAGAAGAAGTGTAAATTCTCCTTTTACAAGTCCGGATATATTTGTATCGAGTCTTTTTTCGTTTAATTTAAAGACGGTAATATCTTCAACCCGTTTTGTCTCAAAATTCATAGTAAACCTTTAAAACATTTGTAGGCAATTTAAGAAATTTTTATAAAACATTTCAGAGTTATCTTCGGGACCGATTATCTGCAGATTATAATACTTATCCGAGTTATTTTTTTTAACTCCGGTTCTGAAAGCTGAGTTTACAAGATTAGCTGAATAACAATAAAAAAGATTTTCTTCCCGATTTAAATCGATTACAAAATTAAATTCCAGAGAATTGAGCTTATAGCAAAGAGATTTGCCGGGAAGATTAAGTTTAGTAATATCGTCTATGCCGAATCCTATGGCATTGCGGTGATATTTTTGCGGAAGCAGACTTATTCTGAAGTCGCGGGTCATAATGGTAACGACTTTTCCGCTTTTTTCAAGATCATGTATAACCGCCAGAGCATGATGAAAATCGATTTCGTTATCCGGCATCAATACAAAAAACGTATACGCATTTTTATATACGTCTTTAAATGAAATCGGCTCTTGATTTCTTCCTTTAAGATCCCGTTTTACGATAAAACCGGCTATTTTATTTCTTATTAATTCTAACATATTAACCGGCATCTTTTAACATTTTATTAAATTCTTCTTGATTAATTATTTTTACGCCGAGGCTGTTTGCTTTGTCGAGCTTGGAGCCGGCATTCTCTCCTGCAAGCACAAAATCTGTCTTTTTACTTACGCTTGAAGTTATCTTACCGCCCAAAGCCGTTATCTTTTCACCGGCTTCTTCTCTGGAATAATTCGGAAGAGTACCGGTAAGTACAAATGTTTTGTCGGTAAAAACATTCTCTTTTACGACCTTGCGTTCGGAGTGCAGATTTAATCCGTGTTTTTTCAGGGCATCGATTATTTTTATATTTGACTCGCTTGAAAAGAATTTTTTTACGCTTCCGCTTATACTCGGACCTATTTCGCGGATTGACGAAATTTCCTCTTCACCTGCATTAATTAATTCATCAATCGAATTAAAATGATCGGTAAGTTTCCTTGCAGCTCCCGCTCCCACGTATCTGATTCCTAGCGCGAACAATACCTTGGAAAACGGCTGCTTCTTGCTCTCTTCAATTGAATTTAAAAGATTATCAACGCTTTTCTCACCAAGTCTTTCGACGGCAATAAGCTCGTCCCGTTTTATTTTAAGTTCGTAAATATCGGTATAAGTATATAAAAATTCTTTTTCGACAAACAAATCGATCAGAGCTTCTCCCAGTCCCTCAATATCCATTGCACCTCTTGCAGCGAAATGTTCAAGCCTTCCTTTAATCTGATCGGGACATTCCGTATTCTCGCAGTAATATGCCACTTCTCCTTCGGGTTTGAAAAGTGAAGTACCGCAGGTAGGACATACTTCCGGGGGCTTTGTAGGCTTGCTTCCCTTTTTTCTTTCATTTAGTACGACGGCAACAACTTTAGGAATTACATCGCCGCCTTTTTCAATTACAACCCTGTCGCCTTCGCGTATATCTTTTCTGGTTATCTCGTCGAAATTGTGAAGCGTAGCCCGGCTTATTGTAGAACCGGATAAAAACACAGGATCAAGTTCGGCTACAGGGGTAACGGTACCGATCCTGCCGACCTGCCATGTAATTTTATTAATGGTTGTAAATGCCTGCTTGGCTTTAAATTTAAAAGCAACGGCCCACCTGGGTGATTTGGCAATGCTTCCCAGCATTCTCTGGTGGCGTATCAAATTAACTTTAATTACTGCGCCGTCTATTTCATATTCAAGACTATCGCGCTTTTCTTCCAGTTCACGGCACGCTTTCATTACTTCATCTATATCTTTGCAAAGCTTGTATTCCGGATTAACATTAAAACCGAGCTTGCGCAAAATTTGCAGATTGCCGTATTGGGATTCAAACTCCTCATCCACACTTATTAACTGATATAGAAAAACATTAAGCGGTCTTCTCGCTACAATTTTAGGATCCTGCAGTTTGAGCGTACCTGCAGATGAATTGCGGGGATTCGCAAAAAGCTTCTCACTCTGTTTCTCGCGTTCAATATTCAAATTCATGAAGTCCTTAATCTTCATGAATATTTCACCTCTTATCTCTATATCGGAAAGCGAATATTTTATTGAATTATTATTCTTCAGCTTTAAGGGAACCGAACGAATAGTTTTTACGTTGGCCGTAATCTCTTCGCCTATAGTGCCGTCGCCCCTTGTTGCCGCGGTTTGAAGCATATCATTTACATAATGCAGACTGACGGATGCGCCGTCAATTTTTGGCTCTACCACATATTCTATTTTTTCACCTTCGGGAAGACCACCTCTCACTCTTCTGTCAAAATCGTAAAGTTCATCCTCGCTGTATGTGTTTGCAAGACTGAGCATCGGCACTTTATGAGTTACAGGCTTAAAATCTTTTGTCAGATCCTTTCCCACCCGTTGTGTCGGCGAATCGGGAGTAACCAGGCCGGGGGTTCTCGGATTCAAGTTTTTCAAGTTCTTTAATAAGTCCGTCGTATTCCTGATCGGATACAGCAGGTTCGGCGAGGACATAATACTTATAATCATGTTCCCTTATTTTCTCTCTTAATTCTTCTATTCTCTTTTCTGCTTTTCCGGGCATTTATTAATTACCGAAGTTTGGTGGTGAAGATAAATATTTTAATCCGGTACTGTCTATTGAAATATATTTTACCTCTTTTTTCTTACCGGAAAAATTCAGCGGCTTTTTATCGAGAATGAAATGAGTAACTGCTGCGTTGCCTACAATAATTTTATAATTGCCGGCGGCTTTAATTTTTTTTCTTGATCCGGGAAACAAAGTAAACTCTTCTGATATGGAATTATCGAGCAGCAATTTAACCCAGGAAGTATCCGAAACATCTATCTCAAGCGAAAGACTGTCGACGCCTGCACTTGCCGTTTTTAACGAATCCGGAGGAACCGCTGCGGGAGTTTTCTCAATATATCTCTCTTTACTGCTTTGTTTAACTTCATCATAGGGTTTCTCCGCAACAATTATATCCGAACTATTTCTTAGAAAACCGAAATAAACTATACCTACGATAACAATTGCTGCCGCCGCAATTAAAAATATCAATTTCTGATTACCCGATACCGAGGATCTTATAGACGAGTTGGTTGTTTCGGAGGAAGTATATGTGGCGTTAAATTCGGGTTTTTCTTTTTTAACAGGTGCCGGAGTTTCCTTTTCCTGTTTAATTTTTTTAGGCTGACTTTCTTCTACCGTTTCTCCTTTTTCGTTGTAGGATTTTCCTTTTTTTGCTGCTTCATATTTCTTTAACATTAGGTTTTCGTCTAGGTCCACCATTTTTGAGTATTCCTTGATAAAAGCCTTTACATAAATATCAGGTAAAAATGAAAAATTTCCTTTTTCCATTTCTTCCAGAAATTTTTGATCCACTCGGGTTTTGGCTGCAATCTGATAAATAGGAATGCCTTTGGCCCGTCTGGCTCCTCTTAATTCTTCTGCAAATTTTTCCAGCATATCCGTTCAACTATTTTTTTATTAAATAAAACCGGCTAATTAATATTATTGTACTTTTACAAGTTTGGCAGCAAATGCGCCGTCCATATGATCTCTGTGGGGAAGAGTTTGAATAAAACCGTTCTGGTCTACAACTTCAGACGGGAAGATACTTGCCGCGCTTTCTATTTTAAACTCCGGATGATCTTTCAGAAACCGCAGAACAACTTCGCTGTTCTCTTCGGGCTCTATTGAACATGTACTATAAACTAAAACACCGCCGGGTGTTACCAGATTCGCGGCTTTTTCCATCAATTCAAACTGGGCTTCATTTATCTTACGAAGATCGAAAAGGTCTTTCTTCCATTTAATATCCGGTTTTTTGGAAAGGGTCCCCGAACCTAAACAGGGAACATCCGCAAGTACTCTATCGAAACCGGTGTCGTTATATTCGAGGGCATTTACTTCTATTGTTTTTATGCAGGTGATTCCGAGTCTTTCTATATTTTTCCGCATTATTTTCAGCCTGCTTTCGTACCTGTCGAGAGCGACAATCTCACCCGTATCCTGCATTGCTTCTGCAAGGTAAGCGGTTTTACCGCCCGGGGCAGCGCATAAATCCAGTACCCGCATACCCGGTTTTGGGTCTACAAGTTTACAAGCCAGCCCGGCACTTTCATCCTGTATATTAAAAAATCCCTTTGAAAAATATTCCCACGCCGTAATATTTGTCAAATTCTGGAGCTGGAAAAAGTCATTGATATATTTACCGGGGTTGTATCTAAGGTTTACCGAATTTAAAGTCTTTTAAATTCTTCAGAATTTGTTTTGAGAGTATTTATCTTAAGTGTAAGATAAGGTTTTTCATTGTTTGCCGCTAAAAGTTTTTCGGTATCTTCTCTTCCGAATCTTACCAGATATCTTTTTACCATCCAGGAAGGGTGCGAATAAAACGCGCTTAAATAACCGGGCAAATCTTCTGCAGGATCCGGGTATCGAATCTGAGCTTTGTTTCTGATTATATTCCTCAAAATAGCATTTGTCAAATCGGCAGGCTTTTGCCCCTGGAGTCTTTTCACAAACTCCACGGCTTCATTTACTACCGCATGATCCGGAATTCTGTCGAGGAAAAGTATTTGATATAGTGCTACCCTTAAACCGTTTTTTAAATTAGGAATTGCTTTTGAAAACTGCCCCTTGTAAAATCCGTTAAGCACCCAGTCAAGCCTTCCCATCCATCTGATAACACCGTGAACAATTTCGAATAGTAATGCTTTATCAGGACCGTTCAGTTCGCTGTTCCGCATCTCATGATCTAAAAGCTTATCGAGATATGCATCTGTCCGTTCCACCCTGTTAAGGATTTTAACGGCTATACCCCTGACACCTTCATATAAATCCACAATTCTATGTTCTTCAAATTCTCCCATATCTTATCCGGGATTATCCCGTTTACTCCTTTCCGCTTTAGTCATTTCGAATATCGTAACGAATAAATCTTCTTCTTCTTTTTGCATAATTTTATTTCTTCTAGCCATAATTTTTTTCGCCACATCCAGTGCTTTGTCCAATTCGTATGTTGCCGGAGTGCCGATTCCACCCCATGAAAAAGAAGGAATAAACTTATCCGGGAAGCCCGAGCCGAAAATATTAGTCGAATACCCTGCATTTGTACCGGTATTAAACATTGTATTTATTGCACTTTTAGAATGATCGCCCATAATCAATCCGAGAAACTGCGAACCGGTGTCGGTCATTTTTCCGTTTACGTATGTTTTAATTATACCGTAATTATTTTTGAGATCGCTGCAATTGGTATCCGCACCAAGATTTACCCAGCTTCCGATATAGGCATGACCGATAAATCCGGAATGCTGCTTATTGGAGTATGAAAGAAAAACCGAGTCTTCAACCTCTCCGCCGATTTTACAGGTTTCGCCTATACTTACATTATCGTGAATATACGCGCCGCTTTTAATCCGGGAATTTCTTCCGATACATGCTGGCCCCTCAATTACCGAATTTGCACAGACAATTGCATTTTTTCCGATAAATACCGGCCCGTTTGACGCATCGATAACTGCGCCCGGCATTATTTGAGCATCTTTCTCTACAATAATATTCTTCTTTGCTACAAGATGAGCACCGCTGTGCACCTTCCCGTTAATCTTCTTTTTACTTTTTATGCCAGAGGAAATATATGCAAAATCACTTTTTATTTCTTCACCGATATTATTGATAATATCCCAGATATAAGAAGCATGCTTAATTTCCCTGTATTCAACCGGCAAGCCTTCGAATAAAGAAAACTCAATTATGTCCTTAATACCGGTCTTAATCTTTTCAAGTGTGTTCGCAGAAATAAAAGCAGCAATTATTTTCTCACCGCTCTTATAAACAACGTCGGTTTTATGCTTCAGCGGTATTGCTTTTCGAAATTCCGCAGTAGCTATTACCGAGGCATTGATAAAAAGGCATGAATCGTCTTCAAGAACATTTACATTAATTTCCGGATTTTGGAGCTTCAATACAGGCGCAATATAACTTCTGCAGAACAGACTGTACTTTATCTTCGGATAATGCCTTAAAATCTTCTCTTTAAGAGTATTTATTCCGCAGGCAAGATCAAAAACCGGCCTCGAATAAGCCAATGGCTCAAAATTCATACAATCCTGGTCTTCAAAAATACAAAGCTGCATGATTATTCTTTTTATTTAAAACTTAGAGAATAATTTAACATTTTTTGATATAATTTTCTAAAAAACGACCGGAAAGCTGTGCTCTAATTAATTAAATGCACTATAGTTTAAAATAACTGGCTATTCTGCGCTTAAATTTTGACTGCAGAATCATATGATTAAACTAATTTTAAGTAGCTTATTCGGCTATTTCTTTGAAATGCATGATATATTTTCGGGAGGAAGAGTTATTTTTGTGAATTTATGAGTTTCACCAACTCGGTTATTCCGGCTAAATGATGATCATCGTGTTCCGCCACGAATAAAAATAAATCCGTTGTCCTCATGGGGATTTTTAATCTTGGGTGAAGAGCGGACATAAATATATTTTCTTCTTCGAGGTTTTCGAGCAGATTAACGGTCTGTTTTCTTATTTGCCTGAAACGATTTAATATTTCCACCGCCGGGACGGCATTGTGATTTGCCGTGCCGGTTTTAGTATTCTGTAAATCAGCTTCTCTTAACTCAGCTTTACCGCTTTTAATATCATTCAGACGGCCCTGCCAAAGCGGTTCAAGATCTATCAAATGGCCGGCGTTTTCTTTAATTGTCCATTTCTTTTCGATCCTTACCGACAAAATATCATGAGATATAAATTTAAATTTTTCCTCAAGACGAGCAGGTGTTCCCGCCAGACGCTCGATAATACCGGGAAAAATATTTTGATCGGAATTAAAATTAAATTTTCTGCTGAACCATTTAACTTGCTGCATTTATTGATCTCCTTAAAATAGCTTATTAGTCTTGGCGTTGTTACCTTCCCCCATGCTTCGAAAAGCTCAGGATGACACCTCAAAGTATATGCGATGAATAAAAACTTGATAATGATGATTCACCCGGTTCCCGTTTCTGATACCTCGATATATAATAAGTAATCTCAAAATTAAGTAACGACAAATCAGGAAGCAGTGCTCAAATTTACATGAATAATTAAGGCCGTTTACCGGCGATTATTTAGTTTCAAAATTAATTTTCTCCATTAAAAATTCCTGTGCCGCAGATACTGTTAAAATTCTTTATTGCTTTCGAACGTACGGTTATTTATTTTATAATTGTTCGAAATAAATGGGGCCGCAATTTAAAAGATTACCAGCAATAAGTATATCTGAAGCCGGGGTTCGGACAATAAGAATAGATTATTAGTATAAAACGATATGCCCGTTAATCAAAAATATAGTATCAAATTTTTGCGGGTATAATTTTATTTCGCCTTGCATTAAGTAAACTTAAACCTATAAAGAATCGGAAGAGCATTTATGAAGAAATTATTTGTTTTTGCATTATCGTTTTTATTTGCGTCATGCTCATCCTTCACAAAAATTAATAAAGATAATACCGGTCCCTGTTCGTGGAATTTAGTCTATTATAATTCCGACCAGGGGGCTACTCTTAAGGGAAGTCTTAAAAATTTAATAAGTGCGGTAAGAAACGGAAAACAAATCAGGATAGTTATGGAAAAGGACTCCGTAGTTTCTGCTGCTGACGCTGAATTTCTTTGGATAAAGGACGGAATTGTATACGCGCAGAATAACAGTCAGGTGAGTTCACACTTTAGCGGTAACGACCTGATCTACATTGATAACTCATATTATTGGATGTTCATAGTAAATACAAAAGGCCAACGGAATGCCATAAGATGGTCGGTAGGAGAACATACTATGCGTGGTAAAAGCGAAGATAATATTTTTATCAAGTGGTACTCAAAAAACTAAAATCTTTCTACCAAAATTTTATGTGAGTTTAAATGTATAAAACAATTCTCGAATCAACAGCCTTATGATCTTCGCTGAATTAAGAAGGCGGTTTAAATAATTAAATCAAGAGGATGAAAATGGAAAAGCCAGTCTTAACCAATAAAGAGCAATTCCCGACCGAAGAAGTTATTTATTCTCATATCGGAAAAACCGTACCGCTATGGCAGTCGGTATTTGAATTTATAAATAACAATCATCCCGACTTTTCGGAACAATGGAGATATTATAATGACGGTAAGAGCTGGCTCCTAAAGGTTACGCGCAAAGAAAAGACGGTATTCTGGCTGTCGATCATTAAAAACTCATTCAGAATAACTTTTTATTTTACGGAGAGAGCAAATGAAGCAATAGCAGGCAGCAGTATATCGGATGAGTTGAAAGAACAATTCAAAAACGGTAAAAACTATAATAAAATACGCGGCATTACGGTCGTTTTTAAAAATAAAAAAGACATTGAGTATGTTAAAACTTTAATAGGGATTAAATTAAGTATAAAATAAATAATCAACTCAAGTTGGCCGTATTTGAATTAAGATAACGGAAAACCAACAATTTAAGCGTGTTCACTTCTACGAGAAATTGCACAAAAATATACACATGATATAGTTAGTGAAATTCTTTGTTAATTTTCTGAACCTCATCCCGCATTTTTCCCTCGGTTAAGCGAACGGGCAAGTCGCATATACTGGGCGAAAAAATATGAACCAAGAACAATAACCACAGCAATTATCTGCGATATTAGTCCCTGCATATTAGGGAACACAGCAAACCAAACTCCAATCCATGACGGAATACTGATATTTATCGGAGTGACCGGCATCCATCCTGCCTGCTGCATTTCCTGCACGCTTTCGCCGACCATCACCAATAAAACTATACCGAGTAAAACACCGGTAAGAATCAGCATTTTCTTATATGGCAGATGTTTGTTCGCCATGAATGTAAGTACGGCTACAATCGCTGTCAGAAACACTCCTATTGCTGTACCTGTAAGAACTATATTTGTGCCGGCTTCAAGACGGAGTTGCTGAAGAAACAGAACAATTTCAAATCCTTCACGATATATTGCAGTAAAACCAAGAAGTGCAAAACCGCGGAATATCCTGAAAGTGTTATTATTATGAGCTTGCAACAAATTCTTGCGTCTGTTTGTATGATAACTGATCCAGCCTGTCCAGTATACTTTATGAAAGAACCAATTCATCACAATAAGCAGAACAATTATGGCCAATAGACCGGTGCCTGCCTGTATATCAAGCTCGGGCAGTTGAATAGAGGACAGGATTTCCACAACCAGGAACCATGTTGCTATAGTAGCAATTATACCTAAGGCAGAACCTGCGGCAATTCCGGCTACTGAATTTTTTCTGCCGTCTCTTTTAATAGCGGCCGTAATCGCGGCCAGCACGAGTATCGCTTCCAGTCCCTCCCTGAATACCAAAACTGCGCAACTGAGGATTACGGCTCCGGCGCTTAGATTTTTTAACGACGGATCCGGCGCTCCTTGCATAGCAACGGCCTGCCAAACTAAAACTGCAATTACCGGTAAAGCACCAACGACAATTAAAATTGATTTTGTATTTGTATTTCTGTAATTAAGCATTAATAATTTTATGGTTTTTAATCAGAAGTCTTCCGGAATAAAATCGATAATTATAATTTAATTGTGTGGACGAATTTATGAGTTGACTGTAATTCAATCAATACTCAGAACACAGCATTTATAAGTACTATTAAATTAGTATCGCAGTTTACTCATTAATCGGAATAATATTGTGTTTAAAACATTTGTAGATAAGCTGAGGAGTATTGTTGACGTTTAGTTTTCGCATTATGTTTCGGCGATGAGTTAAAACCGTATTTGCACTTATAAACAAATTATCAGCTATTTCCTTATTGTTTTTGCCTTTAACAATATGACGCAGAATCTCTTTTTCTCTATCACTTAATTGTTCATGATTGTATTTCGGACTATCGTTTAATTTTTTTTTTAGCAGGCTTTTTATTATATAGTCGTTTAATTCTTTGCTGTAATATTTTTCCCCGCGATAAATATCCTTTGCTGCAACTATTAATTCGTCCCTTGTTACGTTATTTAATATATAGCCTTCAAGTCCGAATTCCAGAATTTGTAAGAGTTTATCTTTATGGACAATATCAAGTAGGACAAGTAATTTCAAACCAGGGTATTTTTCTTTTATATCCTTCAGCAAAAGAAAACCGTCAGTTTTTAATATCTCCATTTCGATTACAAGAATGTCGGGTTTTATCCTTTTTATTTCCGGCATTACTTCCGCTTCTTTGATGCCGTATACTTCAAAACCCTTTATCTTCTGTAAAATACAACGGATTGCATAGTTCATCAGAAAGAATTTATTTGCTATCAGGATTTTAATTACAGCCATAATTGCATAATTGTTATTTAGATTTAGTATAAATTACAAAATTGTTGTAAAAGATAAAAGAGCAAGTATTTGAGGAACATTAAGAAAGTGATTAAAAGGGCTGCAACAAGAACATGAAGCCGCAAAACTTCTTCAATAATATTTTATTATTTTTTAAACCAATATTTAAAAAGCAGAAATAACATCGGAATATTTTAATAATGGAATATAAACTCCGGGATAAAAGAATAATTATTGTCGGCGGCAGTTCAGGAATTGGGCTTGCAGTTGCAAAACTAGCGTCCAAGTATGGTGCAAGTTAATAATAGTTTCCAGAAACGCTCCTTTGAAGAAAGATTTATTGATAAGTGAGATATGCGGTAACTTCGAAACACTTGCGCTTGATATAACCTCCGAAGAATCGATGCGGCAGGTCATAAAAAACATGGGCCAATTGATCATCTGGCGTTTGCAGTCAGACCGGAAATTAAAGCCGCACCGTTTGAAAGCATAGATATAATCTCGGCCAAGAAAGCATTCGAAACAAAAATCTGGGGTCCGTACCGAATTGTTCAGTTAGTTAAGAGCCGGATTACCCAAAACGAAAGTATAATTTTAACAAGCGGTATTACATGTGAAAAGATTTATAAGAATAGTTCGGTTATGGCAGTTATTAACGGAGCATTGGAAACATTATGCAGAGCGCTTGCGGTTGAATTAGCCACAATTAGGATCAATATTATAAGTCCTGGATTTGTTGCGCCCAAGCCGACTGAAGTTGAACAATTCGTAAAACAATTCCCTTTAAATAGAATTGCACTGCCCGAAGAGATTGCGGAATCATATATAAACTTGATGACAAGTACATATCAAACCGGAAGTACTGTTGTGGTCGACGGCGGAGCTAGATTAATTTAAATATACCGGTATATGTCTTAAAGTTTTGCCGAGCCCGGTGGTTTCATACACTTAGAATATCATTGTATAATGGACTGGAATTGTAATTGCATTATGATCAACTATTAATTAAGGAAAAAATAAAATGATCTCCCGCGTCTGGCACGAATGGGCAACTGAGGAAAACGCCGGCAAATATGAATCCTTACTTAGAGAAGAAATTTTCACCGGAATACAGAACAGAAAGATATAAGGATTCAGGTATATATGACTTCTGCGCAGGAAAGCAGGCACGGAAGTTGACTTCATAACGATTCTGCAATTCGATTGGATTGAAGCTGCGCGCGAGTTTGCGGGCGAGGATTATGAATCGGCCGTAGTTCACCGAATACCGGAGCTGTGCTCTCAAGATTTGATAAACATTGGCAGAACTATATGCTTAGAGAAGAAGGAAATTCTTAAGAAAAACAAATTTTGCGGAAAATATAAGTAAGATATATCCATTTGTTACGGCTATATAGGGGTGATTGAAATTCCTGTCTTCGCATATAAATATTCATGCATAAATTATAAGTCGTATGTGGTTTGTTGTTTGTGTTCCTTAGGCGGGTGGTGATTGATATTTCGGCGGATAGCCATATTATATGTAAAATTATATCCGACCGGATCTGTCTGCTCGCGGGCAAAGATTCGGGATCTAATTTTAAATTTATTATTCAGATTTTACCAGTCTGCCGCTAAGCCTTAATAACTGCACTTCTGCTGTTTTAGCCTGGTATTCGGCGCCCACCAGGTTGCTTTTGGTAGTCAGCATTTTGTTTTGTGCTTCCCTGAAATCGAGAGGAGTTATGTTACCCAGTCTTAATCTCTCCAAAGCGATATCCACATTCTCTTCTGCAACTTTTAAATTTTCCGTTTCAAGCCGGACCAATTCAAGACTGTTTTTATATTGTTTGAAAGTATTTAGAAGATCGGCATTTATCTGATCTTCAACTTTATTATAAATAAACCCGCTGCTCTCAATTGATATTTTTGCGTTCTCTATTTTTCTTCTGGTATCGAGTCCGTTAAAAATACTAAACGATGCTGTTACGCCGTAATTTATTCCGTTATTCTGGTTTGATTTTACAAATCCTGCCTGCGATTCGGATTTCACATAATTGTAACTCATATTCAAACTGATTGTCGGGTATAATTCGGATTTGGCAAGCGCCAAATCTATATTTGCCGAATTTTTTCTCTGCATTGCCAGCAGCAGATCGCTGTTCCTTTCTTTAAGATCCGATTTCAGACTTTCAAGCGAAAGCGAGCTGTCAATTGCAATAGTATCAACAACCGAAAAGTCTTGTTCACCGCGCATGCCGAGCAGCCGGTTAAGCTGAATCTTCAACGCCGATAGATCTTGTTCGCCTCTGAGAAGAGACGACTTATCGTCGTTTAAATCGACCTGCGCACTCAACAAATCAAATTTAGAACCAGAACCAACTTCCTTTTTTTCCCGGGCAATCTTAACACGTTCTGCGGAGATGACTATATTTCTTTTAATTACCCCCAGCACCTGCTGCTGACGCACTATGTTGTAATAAGTTGAAAGCACTGCCTGAACGTTTGTATCGACGGATGCTTTAAAATTAATAAAACCTGCTTTCTTCAATTCATTCAGCTTGTTGAAAGCTGCAAACATTTGAAGCCCGTCGAATATTGTCCAGTTTAGTGCTATGCTTGAAGATAGATTATTTGACTTTGCTCCGTTAACGTCTATGGTTCTGCCGTCGAAAAATTCCTGTTTTGTATTCGTGGTGCTTTTAGTATAAGTACCGCCGGCATCAAGCGTAGGAAAGAAGCCCGCTTTGCCGTAGGAATAATTATTTGAAGTTATGTCGGCCTGGTTTCTTGCTATCCGAATGGAATAATTATTTTGAAGCGCAATTTTAACCGCTTCACCGGGTGTTAAAATATTTTGAGCTTCAACTGCAGTAATAAAAATAAACGTTGTAATTAAAAGTATAAACATCGAAATATTTTTATTCAAGATTATGATTCCTAATTAATTTTAACTTACTTATTAATTATTTTAGAGCAAACCCGGTTTCTCCGTTTGAATCATTCATGCCCGTTTCCTCGGTTACATTTGATACGGTGGCAGTAGCCCTGGAGAAATATGAATACATTGCCGGAATTACGTAAAGGGTTAAACCGCTTGAAAAAATTAATCCTCCGATAACCGCAATACCCATGGATACGCGGCTTTCCGATCCGGCACCTAGCGCAAGAGCAATCGGCAGTATACCCAGTATCGTAGAAAGACTCGTCATCAAAATAGGACGCAGGCGCGCTACAGAAGCATCGACTATAGCTTCCAACTTCGTTAGTCCGGACGCTTTTCTCTGATTGGCAAACTCTACGATTAGAATACCGTTCTTGGTTACAAGTCCGATCAGCATTATTATCCCAATTTCACTGAAAATATTCAGTGTCTGATTAAAATACCAAAGCGATATGAGAGCACCAGCTATAGCCAGAGGCACGGTGAACAATATAATAAACGGATCCCTGAAACTTTCGAACTGCGCTGCAAGCACAAGATATATTAAACCGATAGCCAGTAAAAATGCAAAGATAAGGCTTGAAGAACTTTCGGCGTAATCTTTAGAAGCTCCGGCCAACGCAGTAGAAAAGGATTCATCCAGTACTTTGTTTTTTATTTTATCCATTTCCCTGATTCCCTCGCCGATGGTTTTACCGGGCACAAGTCCGGCGCTTACAGTAGCCGAAACATACCTGTTGTATCTGTAAAGCTGAGGCGGAGTACTCTCCTCGGAAATATTTACTACGTTATCAAGTTGAATTAATTCTCCCTGATTGTTTTTAACATAAAGTGATTTAAGATCTATCGGCGCATCACGGTATTGCCTGGCAACCTGTCCTATAACCTGGTATTGTTTTCCGTTCATAATAAAATATCCGAATCTTTGTCCGCTGTATGCCGATTGAATTGTCTGGGCAATATCAATTACGGAGACCCCGAGATCTCTTGCTTTCTGCCTGTTGATCGTAATCCTAAGTTCAGGTTTATTGAACTTAAGATCCGCATCCACAATCGAGAACATCGGATCATTACGTGCTTCATCCAAAAATTTAGGAAGATATTCTCTCAGTTTTTCAAAATTCGGGGCCTGAATAACATATTCAACCGGAAGTCCGCCGCGCCTTGAGCCGATTGTCTGTTCCTGCGAAACATAAGTTCTTGCTCCGGTCAGCATATTAACGTCACCGGATAACCTGTCGGCAATCTCCTGCTGCGTTCTGTTTCGCTGATTAGGCGGCGACAATATAACGAACATAAAGCCTGTATTTACCGAACTTGAAGCGCCGAATCCGGGGGATGTAACGGAAATTATAGCCTGTTCTTCGGATACCGAATCCTGCACAAGCTTAATTAAACCGTCCATGAATTTATCCATATATTCAAACGACGTACCTTCAGGTGCCGTTGATGCAAAACGAATTCTGCTTCTGTCTTCCAGCGGAGCCAGCTCCGATGGTATGTACGCACCAATCATATATATCAATACGCCTGTAAACCCCATTATTACCATCGCTATCCAGCGCTTAGCCATGAATACATTCAGTGTATTGCGATAGCCCGACATCATTTTCTGAAAGAAGGGTTCGGTTTTTACATAAAACCAATTGTGTTTTTCCTTGTCGCGTGCTTTTAAAATTTTTGCGCCAAGCATCGGTGTTAAAGTCAATGCTACAAAAGCGGAAATTACAACCGAACCGGCAAGTACTACTCCGAATTCACGGAAAAGCCTTCCTGTTAATCCCTGAAGAAAAATAATCGGCAGAAAAACCGATACAAGAGCTACAGTAGTTGAAATAATTGCAAAGAAAATTTCGGCAGAACCCTTCTTCGAAGCTTCAACGGGAGGCAGACCGTCTTCAACCTTAGCATAAATATTTTCGAGAACTACAATTGCGTCGTCTACTACAATTCCGATAGCCAGTACAATACCCAGTAGAGTAAGTACATTAATAGTATAGTCCATTATATACATTATGAAAAATGCGCCTATCAGTGAAATAGGTATTGCAATTACCGGAATAACGGTAGTTCGCCAGTCGCGGAGAAACAGGAAGATTATAAGCACAACAAGTCCGAGCGCCAGAAAGATAGTTTCTTTTACTTCCGAAATAGACTGCCTGATATAATCGGTAACGTCAAAACCGATCCCGACTTTAATATCCTTAGGCATTTCTTTTTTTATTTGATCGAGTCTTTTATAAAATTCATCGGCGATTGCAATGTTATTAGCACCGGGCTGAGCAATAAGGACCACTCCTACCATCGGTATGCCGTCGCGCTTTAGTATCGTTCTTTCGTTTTCTGCTCCGAGGTCCGCATAACCCACGTCTTTCAGCCGGACAATATTACCCTGATATTCTTTTATTATTAGATTATTAAATTCGTTTATATTATTCAGCCTTCCCATTGTACGAATAGAAAGCTCGGTGTTATTGCCTTCTATTCTTCCGGCGGGAAGTTCCACATTTTCCCTGTTCAAAGCAGCTTTAATGTCGAGGGGAGTTAGTCCGTATGCTGCAAGTTTAGCAGGATCCAGCCATAACCGCATGGAATATTTTTTTTCTCCCCATATCTGTACTGAACCAACGCCGGGAATAGTCTGGAATCTTTCTTTAAAAACATTATTGGCAAGATCAGTTAGCTGCAGCAGATTTCTGGTATCGCTTTGAACATTAAGAAATACTATCGGAGTTGCCTGAGCATCCGCTTTGGAAACGATGGGAGGTTCAACATCCGGAGGAAGATTGCTCATGGCTCGGGAAACCCTGTCCCTTACATCGTTGGCAGCGGCTTCCAGATCAACGCTAAGGTTGAATTCAACGGTTATAGTACTTCTTCCGTCGCGGCTTACCGAAGTTAAAGACCGGATGCCGGCAATTCCGTTTATTGATTCTTCCAGCGGTTCCGTAATTTGAGACTCTATTACATCCGCATTAGCACCGGTGTATGTAGTACTTACAGTTATGATCGGCGGATCGACGGCGGGATATTCTCTGACGCCAAGAAAGGTATACCCGATGATGCCGAATACAACAATTGCAATCGACATTACGATTGCAAGATACGGGCCTTCTGATGCTTACGGATGAAAGACTCATTGTATTATCTTTTATTGAATTTTTGAGATAGTCACCTGAGATCCCTGACGAAGCTGCAAAATACCTGAAGTTATTACCGTATCGTAAGGAGAAAGGCCTTCTGTAATCTGTACCGTACTGTCGTTCCTTATTCCGGTTATGACTTCTTTCTGTATAACCATACCGTTGCTGTATATATCCAGCTTCTGTCCTTTTAATATAGGAATCAGTGCTTCGGTAGGAATCATAAGTGCGTTCTTTATATCTTTAAGAACCAGCTCAACATCTGCAAACGCACCGGGTAATAGTCTCCCGTCGGAATTTGAACAGACCGCCCTGATATTAAGAGTACGTGTTAAGGAATTTATCCTGGGTTCGATTGCATAAACTTTGCCCGTATATGTTTTATCCGATCCCACAATTTTGAAATTTATCTTATCGTCGGGTGAAATTGAGACTGCATATTTTTCTGGGATCGAAAAATCTATTTTTATAGGATCAATGTTCTGGAGACTCGCGATATCGGTAGAAGGCGTAATGTAGCTTCCCACGCTTACGTAACGCAGGCCAATCCGGCCATTGAAAGGAGCCACTATTTCTGTTTTTGCAATTTGAGCTTTGATAAGTTCAATTTGAGATTTATTAACATTAAGCTCGTTAAGAGCAGCATCATACTCTTCCTGGCTAATTGCTTCTCTAGTAAGCAGCTTCCTTTGTCTATATTCCTTTTCTTCGGACAGCTTTGAAATATACTGGGCACGGAGCAGCTGCGCTTGAAGATCGGCATCATTAATTTTTAAGAGGAGGTCGCCTTTCTTAACGTTTGTGCCTTCACGGAAAAGGATGTTTGTCACTTTTCCCGAAACCTCGCTCCTGAGTTCCACTTCCTCGTTAGCAAGAACATTGCCTGTAGTTAAGACTTTGTTATTCAGCACCCGTGGTTTAGCTATATATGCTTCAACGGAAAGCACTGCCGATTGTTTATCTGCGCTATTTTTCTGTCCGGTTTTATCCGACGAGACGATCTTGGGAATGATTAAAAGCAGCAGTACCGCAACGGCGGCAGCCGAATATATGTATATTCTTTTTTTATTTTTCATTTTAAGTTATTTTATAATTTGGAATAAGAGCTAGATCGCGACAGGTTACAGTTTAAAGTTAGACTTTCAAGGCCTCATATAAAAAGCATTGAGCATATTTGTCTGTAATTACGGAATATCCGCGCGTGTTTTTACAATAATCCGAACAATTTTTCAGTAAGTCAATACAAAAATCATTTTCAGGCCGTATAAGAAAAAAGCCAGTTGGGACCTGGCTTTTTATGAAACTCCCTTTTAAAAATCTTAAAGGGTTAATTACGTAATTATTGTTTCCTGCCGTATTTCTTATTGAATTTCTCTACTCTACCTGCGGTATCAAGAAGTTTTTGCTTTCCGGTAAAGAAAGGATGCGAACCGCTGGAAATTTCAAGCTTAACCAAAGGATAAGTGTTACCGTCTTCCCATTGTACGCTTTCGTCTGTCTTTATAGTAGAACGAGTTAAAATTGCAAATCCGCAAGAAGCATCTTGAAATACAACCGGTCTATATTGGGGGTGAATACCTTGTTTCATCTTAAAACCTGATCAAATTTTATTTCCGAAAAATTAGCTTCTAATATAATTAAATAATATAAAAATTTCAACGATCCGGCATTTAAAAATCAATACTTATCATTTTCTTTGAGTTGTGCTTCCTTTACCATCGATTCAAATTTCTGTTTTAGAGCAATTACCTCTTTTCTTTGAGATTTCGTAATATTTGCCTGCCGGAAATTAAGTCCGGTTTTTATATTTGCAACTGTTAACGAGGGATAATTCTCTTTTTTTGAAAGGAATTGAGCACTTTTTTCATTTGATCTGTTCTTCTTAAGCCGGCCATATATTAGATCATCAATCGACGAATCGGAACCGTCGCTCATCATAACGTCACTTCGAACCTTGGGTTGAACCGATAAAGGATTCTCCGTATTCCGGTTATCAAACTTAACCATATATAAAACAATAAGAACCACGGCAAGCGCGGCGGTAGGAATCAATTTTGACGGCATCAGAATGTCGTGCCAGAACCCCGATTTTGCTTCTTTGTAAGAACGGGAATTGATTTTCCTCATAAGATCTGCTTCAAAATTTTCCGGGGCGCTTACTTTTTTAAGGTTCCGGAGAGACCTAATAATATTACCGTATTGTTTTTCGTCATCGTTAAAATCCATCTTAAAACCTATTCTTTATATATATCCTTTAACATTTCCTGGAGCTGAGCCCTGCCCCTGTTTATTCTTGATTTAACCGTACCGACCGTAATTTCCATTATTTCTGCTATTTCTTCATAAGATAAGCCTTGAATATCGCGCAGAATCACCGCTTCCCTGTATGCATTAGATACTTTTGTAAGAGCTTTCTGAATTATTTCGTCTTTTATTTCATTATCGGTTGCAACATCCGGCCGGTAGTTTTCATCGGGTATCTCATAGTTTTCGTTTTTCTCGCCGTATGAATTTATCGAAAAGAACCTTCTTCTTTTTTTCCGCTGGTATTCCGTTCTGGCCAGGTTACCTGCAATTGTATAAATCCAAGTTGAAAATTTTGCAACAGTAGTGTAAGAATCTTTATATCTGAAAACCTTTACAAATGTCTCCTGTACAACATCGATGCAGGCTTCATAATCCCCGAGAAACCTGAAAACGTAGTTTGTTAAAGGATTTTTGTATCTCTGCACCAAAATCTCGAACGCTCTTGCAGTGCTATTCTGCTGAAATTCAAGAATTAGTTCTTCGTCCGTAAGTTCATTAAGATTTTTCTCAGTCAATGTCCTTATACTTCCGCTGATTTGAAATGTTTCCGGAATTAGTTAATAAATTAGCTAAAATCTTTGCAATTATAAATAATTTTTTGTCGCTGAGCTGTGAAGATTTTATAATTTCTCAGTTATTATTTAATTAATTCTATAAGTAAAAATTTTTCGATTAATCAAAAAAGAAACATAATTTCCCGACAAATTCATAATCATTGTAAAATTTCAGCGATTAAAAGTGAAATAACCGATTTATTATCGGTAGTGGTGGTTTTAACCGAAATATCCGCCTTCAGCAAAGATCCGGCAATTGAATATAAATCTCTGTCGGAATAAACTGTTCTTGCTCGAATATGATCCTTGTAATAATAAGGATGAGTCCCGACAATTCTGGCTGCCGTATTATCTGGAATATTTTTTTCTTTTAATTCGTTAATCCGGGAAAGTCCTGTAAAGTATCTGGTAAGCATATGAATTAAATACGTAGGTTCTGCCCCTTTTTCAAGAAGGCTGAAAGCAATTTTCAGCGATTCTTCTTTGTTTTTTAAAGCTAGAGCGTTCTGAAGATCGAAGATGGTATATTCCTTTAAAGCTGTGGAAAGGGAACGTATTATCTCCAGCGTGATTTCTTTTTCCTGATTGAGAAATACAGTTATTTTTTCAATCTGTGCCTCGAGCATTGCCCTGTTTTCGCCCACTATATCTACAAGGAACTGGGCATTTTCTCGGGAAAGTACTTTGCCTTTCGATTCCGCATATCCGATCAGCCATTCGTTCAGACTGTTACCCTTTAGTTCTTTCGCTTCGTAAATAAAACCTTTTGAATTCAGTGTTTCGAACAGCGCCGAATCGGGATTGGATATTGTACCGTTATTGATAATTACAAGAAATGTAAAATCTGCGGGAGATTCGATATAACGGATAAGGTTTTTCTTATCTTTAATTTTTTCAAAATCTTTTACCGTCACAAATTTTTTCCCTGAACCGAACGGAAAAGCGGAAGCAAAATTTATTATATCTAGCATATTTGTATCTTCACCGTAAAAAACTTCCTTATCGAATTCCGAACTTAATTGAAGCGAAATTTTTTCGTCAAGTAATTTAATGCAATGTTCTATACTGTAATTATCTTCTCCGCAAAGAAAATAAACCTGCTTAAGCGAATTCTGCGTTATATCTTTTATCGCCTGGGCAACGGGAATAAAATTTGATTTAGACTTTGCCATCTTCCTCTTTTATTTTTTCATATTTGATTGCCCTGGAAAGAAAAAAAGCAAAACCTCCCCAAACTACACCCAGTACAGCAATCATTGTAATAACTGTAATTATAGCCATTATTAATTACTCTTTATAAGACAAATATATTAAAGACATTTATAATAATCTTGCGGCGGCGACTTATTCTTTTAAAGTATTGGTCACCAGCATTTTGTTAATCGAAATATAAAATACAATGAAAATACCCCATTGGAAAATACATGTGCCTGCATTCGCCGCGTGAAAAGGATTCCACCATTCCGGGTCCCACGATACTGAGGAAATCAGCCACCATGAAACAAGAATAACAACCTGCACAGGTATTAATATACCGATTATAAAATTATACCATTTGCCTATTTTAACGTCGCTGCCATACCCGTTGATAATTTCAGTTCGAAATTTATCAACGCCGAATTTTATGATAGAAAAAGAAATAAAAGCTCCGCTGATTATCAATCCGACGCCCCAGACCCAGTCCTGGTTTGTTAAAAAATTTATATCCAGAGCGGAAGGAATGCCGAATAAAAATCCGGTAATTGCAACTATTATAATTGCTCTTTTTCTCTTAAATCCGAAATCTATTAATGTTCTTGTTGTGAGTTCAACCATTGACATAAGCGAGGTAACAGCCGCAAAAAACAGCGCTATAAAGAACATAGAGGCGAACAGCACATTTACAAAATAGTGCGAAGAAAATTTAGAGAATAAAAGAGGAAGATATATAAACGTAAGTCCGGTGTTTGCAGGTCCCGATTGCGATATCTGCTGCATTGCATTGCTTGAGCTTAATGCAAATACGGTCGAAAATATTGTTATTCCGGCTAATAATGAGACCGTATTATTCCCGAATCCTATTAAAGCCGCATTCAGAGAAATGTCTTCCTTTTTCTTCATGTAAATTGCATAAGTCATTATCAATCCCCAGCCCGCGCCGGTGTCCCAAGCATTCTGCGTGAGTGCGTTAAGCCATACTTTATAATCCAGTATTACATTTAACTTGGGCGTAAAGAAATATTTTATGCCGTCAATCGCATTAGGCAGCGTTACTGCACGAACGAAGAGAATTACTAAAATAATAAGAAGCGAAGGAACCAGAATTTGGGTTACTTTTTCTATTCCCTTTGTAACTCCTCTGTAAATTATATAAGCGACAAACGTCATTGCAATTAAATGATATAACAGCGGCTGGTAACTTGAAGAAAATTTTGTCCAGTATGCAAGATGATCCGAAGTATTGAAAAGATCGCCGGAAACAGCGGAAATAAAATAACGCAAACACCATCCAGTAACAACCGAATAGTAGAACATGATAGCGGTAGAAACAGTTACTATAAAAGCACCCATCCATCCGAAATTTGAACCCGCGGTTTTGGCAACCGCACCCACAGGTCCCATACGCGTAGATTTACCGATTGCGAATTCGGCTATTATAAGGGGGACGGACCAGATTAAAAGAAAAATAACCCAGGGAATTAAAAAAGAACCTCCGCCGTTCTGGGCTACTATTCTGGAGAACCGCCAGATATTTCCTGTGCCTACGGCTATTCCAATTGTAGCTATTAATAAAGACCAGCGGGAAGAGAAAAATTCTTGCTGTTTCATTAATCCTGCTAGATTGTTCTTGAGAAATTATGTTTTACTCCCGACACAATTCAAAACAAGCAAGGTGCATGGGAAAAAAATGAGGAGATCGCCGTCTCCTCTTAAAATTTAGAAATACTAATTATTAAGCACATTCTCCTGAATTATTACTAGCTAATTTATTTACAAAAAATTAAGGTTACATATAAAATTTAAGTCGACACCTATTAGAGTTGCACTTAACAGACTTTAAACAAAACAACACATTACATCCCTCCGAGAAACTCCGTACATAATATTTTTCGTATTATTGACCGGCGTCTCCGGCAGTTTTTTCAATCGTAACTTTTTCCATCACAACATTCTGCAACGGCTTATCGTTTTCTGGATTGGTTTTCACCTTGCTTATATTATACACAACGTCCATGCCTTTAATAACATTTCCGAAAATAGTATAATGACCGTTCAGCCATGGTGTGGCGGCCACTGTAATAAAGAACTGACTGCCGTTGGTATTCGGTCCAGCATTAGCCATAGCAAGAATTCCTGGTTTATCGAAAATAAGCTCGGGACTGATTTCATCGTCAAACCTCTTTCCCCATATACTTTCGCCGCCTCTGCCGGTGCCGGTAGGGTCGCCGCCTTGTATCATAAATCCGTCGATTACACGGTGAAAAATTACACCGTTATAATAACCTTTTTCGGCAAGCCCGATAAAATTTTCAACGGCTTTCGGCGCATATTCCGGAAAAAGTGCAACCTCTATGGTGCCCATGTTTGTTTTAATCACTGCAACCGTAGTTGTATCTTTCGTTTTTTCTGATTCACTCATACTTGAATTTTCCTTTTTATTTGAATTTGAACATGCATTACAAAGTCCGAACAGGGATATGAGAATAAAATATACAAGAACCGTTCTCATTGAAAAACCTCCTAAGGTGTTATTACGTTCGCATATAAAAGTATAAATATTATAATTCCGAGTGCAATACGGTAATAGATAAATACAAACGTACTGTATTTTCTAAGATATCTCAAAAGGAAATCAATTGAAAGATACCCGAACACAGCCGCTGCCGCTGTAGAAACAATTAAATTAATAGTCATTGACGCATTCAGGAATTTCAAAGATTCTACCAATTCTAAAAGACCGCTTGCCAGAACGGCAGGAATGCTCAGCAGAAAAGAGAACCTTGCCGCCGTTTCTCTGTTCATACCCAGAAACAAACCGCCGGTGATAGTAGTTCCGGATCTTGATGAGCCCGGAATCAAGGCAAAACACTGTGCTATGCCTACAACAAATGCATCCCGAAGAGTTATATTCTTTATTTCCTTTTTAAACTTTGCCGTTTTTTCGGCAATAGCTAAAATAATTGCAAGAACTATAAGGCTGCCGGCAATTACATATAAGTCCTTTGTCAAAGTTCCTTCAATTATTTTTTTAAATGATAAACCAATTACGCCTACTGGAATAGAGCCGACGATTATTAGCCAGCCCAATCTTGAATTTAAACTCTGCTCAGAATATTTAACCCGCTCTTTTACATTATATTTAAAAAAATCTATTACGATGTGAATTAAATCGTCCCAAAAATATATTATTACCGCCAGCAGTGTACCCAGCTGTATAACCGCCATAAACGCGGTCCATTCTTCGGGATGCTGACTGGAAATTAAATGCATTAATTTACCCGCTACCGTGAGATGCCCCGTACTGCTTATCGGCAAAAACTCCGTCAATCCCTGAACTATACCCAGGACAATCGCTTCAAGAATATTCAAGTTTCCTCCTAGAAATAATAAGTGATTCCCAGTCTGATGCCTGCAGAAAAAGAATTAAAACTTACATTTTGCTGGTTGGTTTTATTTAAAAGATAGCTGCTTCCGTTTTTGGGTTTACCGTTAAAGTCGTACCTGAGGTCAAAACCAATGTTGACATATAAATCCTGGCTCAAAATCGTATTTCCGTCGGCTCTCAATAAGAAGCCGAAGCCGGTAGAACTGTAATTTTGACCGCTCGGAGTGGCGGGCCATTGCTGAGTAAGATCCACAAACCTTAATCCCGCACCGCCGCCGAATTTAAGATTGTATCCTTTATCTTTGATTACGTAATAATAAACAACAGACGGCATGAATATTCCATAATTCAATTTGTACAGTCCCATATCCTGGTTAAAATTGTATGAGTTCATCAGGTAGGCGGCTTCTACACCTATTTCATGATTATTATTTAAAATATAATCTACTTCTCCCGAAAATATTACTGCCGAGCCGAATATACCGACCTGCTGATTAGACGGCGCAATAGACTGGTTATTGAGATAGTCAACTAATGACGGTATGCTGATAAAAGTAATGCCCATTCCGCCTCTTACTGCAAATTGTGAAAACCCGGTTCCGGTAATCGTCAAAAAAATTATAACGGCAAGAATTTTTCTCATAGTTCCTCGATTTCGGTTTCGACGATTTTAATCAGGTTTTCGTGCTGTCTGTTAAGCAGGAAGAAAAACAAAAGGCCGCTTAAAATAAATAAAATATATGAAATTATATGTGTTAGAATAGCATATGCCGAACTCACATCCCTTCCGAAACCGAATAAAAGCATAAGGGCATTTATGGTTAATATATGATATGATCCGGTACCGCCGGGAGTGGGAATCACAATTCCGATTGCGCTTATACTCATAAGCACCCAGGCCATTGCATATGTAACATGATGAATATTCTGCATTCCCACCATAAAAAACCCGATGTAGGCATTAAGCGCATATATTCCCATTATTACGGCACTGAGTAAAAATGTCATTACATAGTTCTTTGTTCCTTTTAAGCTCGTGAACCCCATAACCAGCATATCAAAAATATAAGCGGCTTTATTGGCCATCCTAGTAGATATCCGTCCTAATAGCCTGATAATTGTTTTATAAAATTTCTCTTTATATCTGATCAACATAAAGAACAAGATGAATACGGCCAACATTAAAATCATTGTAATGAGCAGAGCCGATTTCAGCCATGGAAATTTATCGTACAAATTCTCCGTCCATATTACAACCGAAATAAATACTGCCAGCCCCAGGAACAAAACATCGATTACTCTTTCAACTATTACCGTACCGAACATAGACGAACGCGAAAGTTTTTCCCATCTTCCGAATACGACTGCCCTGGACACTTCACCGAGTCTAGGTACAACACAATTCACTCCGTAACCGACCATAAGTGCACCGAATAAATTCTTCATAGAAATATCTTGTTTGACCGAGCTTAAAATATATTTCCATCTCAATGCTCTTAGATAATGCGAAAAAAAGAACACCGCAATAAAAATTACAACCCAGAAAATCGAGGCATCGGCAATAATTTCATAAACATTCTTAAAATCCACATTGTAAAAAGCGGCATACAAAAAAACGCCGCTTAATCCGAAAGAGGCAATGTACTTAAAGCTATGTTTAAGCCGGCTGAATTTTTTTGTGTTATCTGAGGTCAATAACTTTGCTTCCTTTTGGCGGGTTTAGGTGAAATAATGTTTCGGACAGGCCCGAATTCAATTTATAGTCGGAGATTACAATCTTAATAGTTTGACCGTTCTTATTATTAATAGATAGGTCATCAATTAAATTTTGAGTATTAACCTTAATTTCGGCATTATTGAACGACAGTTCCGAGGAGTCAGGAATTAATTCGATTACACTGCTGCTGCCGCTTTTTTGTTTTATACTACACTTAGACGGAATAACATCAATAAAGTTCTTCAGTGAAAGTAGGGAATTATTATCCGGATCATAATTATCTATTATAAGTTTGTTCTGTTTTTTGTTGTAGTTCCATGTTGAAACTCCGTCGGTCAACAGAACAATATTATTTATTTCTATCCTCATTTTATTTTCTTTTTGATAAAAGAATTTCCCGCTGAGGTTTTTTTTCCCGTCGGTGTATTGTACAAATGATGCGCTGAGATCATTCAGCGAATTAAATTTGATTTGTAGGGAATGCAGCAGACTTTTTCCGTTTTCCTGCGCCAGTGTATTTACAGATATGAAAAGAAAGAATAATATTAGTGCCGTTGAATAGTATACGGAATTTTTAATATTCATATTTCAGTTTTGAATTTGAAATGTTAATTTATAAATATTCTGTTATATAAAAAATTGATAAAATTCTTCTTATTATACGGTGATTTGCAGAATTACTAAATTGATCTTAAAATAGTCTCAAGCTGTTCTTCGTTTTCTACGAGAACTGTTCTCGCTTTGCTGCCGTCATTAGGTCCGACTATTCCGGCTTCTTCAAGCTGGTCAACAATTCTGGCTGCCCTAGAATAACCCAGTTTAAGTCTTCTTTGCAGCAACGATACGGAACCCTGCTGATGTCTTACGATAACCCTGGCCGCATCCTCAAACATGGGGTCGAGATCGGATAAGAAATTCCCCGCGGCTTCTTTCTTTTTATCATAGAGCGAAGGCAGAAAATACGGCTTGGAATAAGCAGGCTGCTTGTTGATATAGTCCGTTACCCTTTCAACCTCGTCTGTAGAAATAAATGCATTTTGAATACGGATCGGCTTGGGAGACCCGGATGGAAGGAACAGCATATCTCCTTTTCCCAACAATTGTTCCGCACCGTTCATATCAAGAATGGTCCTGGAATCTATTTTTGTTGCAACCTGGTAGGCAATCCTGGCGCTGAAGTTTGCTTTTATTACACCCGTTATAACATTTACCGACGGCCTTTGCGTAGCCAGTACAAGATGAATTCCAACGGCTCTTGCAAGTTGTGCAAGCCTTGCGATAGGCTCTTCAACCTCTTTGCCTGCGGTTATCATCAAATCGGCAAGCTCGTCAATAATTACTACGAGATAAGGTATCGGGTGATGCTTCATCTCATCGGTATCTTTCGGCCTCTTCTTGGGATCTCTTACCTTGCTGTTGTAATCTACTATATTTCTTACGCCGGCTTTTGCAAGTTTATCGTATCTTTTTTCCATTTCATATTCAACCGACTTGAGAAGTAGAACTGCATTTTGAGGGTTGGTAATTATCTCTTCTTCCAGATCCGGAGAAACACCAAGATAATGCTTCCTTAATTTGTTATAGAACGACAGCTCTATTTTTTTGGGATCGATCATTATTAGCTTAACTTCGGAAGGATGCTTGGTATAAAGCAGACTAGCGATTATCATATTTATGCCGACGCTTTTTCCCGAACCGGTTGAACCGGCGATCAATAAGTGAGGCATCTTTGCAAGGTCGGTTACATATACATCGCCATTAATTGTTTTACCGAGAGATAACGGCAGTTCGGCTTTTGATTCGGCAATTTTTCCCAATACCGAACGGGCGTTAACAAGCGAGGCTTCCGCATTAGGTATTTCCACACCTATAGCGCTTTTACCCGGAATAGGTGCAATTATTCTTATTCCCCTTGCCGCCAGCGCAAGCGCTATATCGTGTTCTAGTCCCACGATCCTACTGATCTTTACTCCGGGTGCAGGAACAATTTCATACAGCGTTACAACCGGTCCCGGAGTTACCGAAATGTCCTCAATATCAATATCGAATAACTTTAATTTTTCCTTAAGCAGTTCCGCGTTCCGTTTTAATTCCTCTTCGGCAACTTTGAAATCTTCCGGCGGAGTCGGTTCGAGCAGATCCAGACTCGGCCATTTATAATTTATTTTTTCATCCCAATTATCGGGCAGCCCGGCTTCTTTTTCCCTATTTATTTCTTTAGCGCTCAGTTCTCCTGTCTTCTCAAGATCTACTTTCTTTTCCTCTTCGTTTTGAACTTCGTTAACCTCCGGCTTTACCGGCTGATCGTTCTTTCTGATTATCCTTATCCTGGTTTCTTCTTCCTTATCTGCTTCTTGCTGCATTAATGCTTCGGCCGACAGTTCTTCGCTGTTTCTGGCTTTTAATTTCTTCTTTTTCTTATCTTTCCCGAGTTCCTTGATTTTCTTTTAAATTGGTATCTTCTTCTTCCACCTTACTGTTTTCCAGTTCTTCTTTTACTTTATCGATTGAACTTGTAAAGAAATTCTTTATAAAATGGAATATGCTTTCAATTTTAATGTCGAAGGCGAAAATTAACAGTATGATGCCGGAAGCAAAAAGAAACATTAAACTGCCTATACCTCCCAGAAGCCGGCTTAAAGCTTCGCCCAGATAATCGCCCACCGATCCGGAAATTTCGTATGCGCCGTAAAAAACCCTGTAATGGATCCTTAATACGCCGAATGCCGCCGATAAAATAAACCCGCTCATCAGCAGAAAGTTTGTTGTGTGGATTAGTTTTCTGAAATTGATTTTTTTGAAGAAGGCCAGTCCCCACGAGAAAAACATAACCGGGAATATCACAGAAAATATTCCTATGGTGGAATTAATAAAAAAGTCCGATACGTATGCGCCGAAAATTCCGAGCCAGTTTCTTGTTGCATCGGCTTTCTGACTGAAATCTGAGTTGCTCTTAAATACCCTAAAGAGGTCTGAAAAGCGGTAATTTAATATGGCTTTATCGTACCGTGAATAAGAGATGATACTGAGCAGAAGCAGAACCGAAAAAAGGATTAAAAGAATCCCTATTATTTTTTTCTTTTTCTCCGCGGATATTGTAAACAGAGTATCGCTTTTCGCGGGTTTATTTGTCTTTCCCTTTTTCTTCGCTGCCATTTTTTGCTTATAAGTTCTCTTTTTCTGATTGTGAAGAATTTTTATTTTCCGTATATAATTTAAGAACATTTCCGGAAAAATACGGTATTGCTTCCGAGCTATTTAGTTTGCTGCAATATTTTAAATCTTCTTCAAATCCGTTTTCCAAGAGAATTTTTCCGTGCTCGGTTTCTTTCAGCATCTTCAGCATGCTTTTCCCGAAAGATTTGCTCAATGCAATGCTTGCCCTGGCCGAATCGGATAATGCAATTTCTTCGTTTAATTTTAACATTTCGGTCAATAATTTTCCGGCACAAACCGTATCTTCCATAGAAAAATTATTTGACTTACCTGCACATACAACCTCAACATCTTCCTTCAAACCGATTAAATAAGAAGCGATCGCGGAAATGTTGTTCAGCGAGCACGCTACAAGAGTTTCGGAAAATTTGGCTTTTGCAATAGCTTTAGTTCCGTTTGTAGTGTATAGTATGATTGATTTCCCCGAGACAATTTCTTCAGTATATTCGAGCGGTGAGTTGCCAAGGGCAAATCCTTCGATCTTTTTTGTATTACGCTCGCCCCCAAGTAATGTCTGTCCTCCGAACATACCTCCGGATACTTTTACAGCAAACTCAACCGTAGCAACCGGCACTATTTCTTTAGCACCGTTTTGAAGCGCTGTTGCAATTGTAGAAGTTGCCCTCAGTACATCTATTACTACGGTAGTTTTACCCGTAAAATACAATTCGTCGGCCGCTACCGGAGAAAACAAAACGTTTATTTTCATAATAACCTTTTATAGCACAATCTTACTTTTTCACAAACGGAAGATTAACAATCCTTGCAGGAACTTCTTTTCCGCGAATTGAAAAATTAATTACGTTACCTTCAAATGCCTGACTCACATCGATATACCCGAGAGCTATCGGTTTATCCAAAACGGGACTGACAGTTCCGCTGGTTATGGTTCCGACTTTTTGATTATTTAACATCAGATCGTAACCGTGTCGGGGAAATGCTTTCTCGTCGCTTACCAGAGCAACAAGTTTTCTTTTTAATCCTTCCGACTTTGCTTTTAACAATGCTTCTTTCCCAAGGAAAGAATCTTTATTCAGTTTTGTTATCCAGCCTAATCCTGCTTCAAGCGGATTTGTAGTCTGATCGATATCGTTTCCGTACAGACAGAAACCCATTTCAAGACGTAATGTGTCTCTGGCTCCCAAACCTACCGGCTGAATATCGAACTGTTTCCCGGCATCGAACAGCATGTTCCAAATATTTTCGGCAGTTTGTTCGGGGCCTTTAAAATAAATTTCAAATCCCAATTCACCAGTGTATCCCGTTCTCGAAATAATCATTTCCTGTCCGTCTATACTGGTCTTAATAAAATGATAATATTCCAGATTGATTTTATCAGTGCAAATTTTCTGCAACACATCCCGGGAGTTCGGACCCTGAACGGCAAGTAATGAATATTCTTCGCTCATATTTTTAATATCAACGCCGAATTTATTGTTTTCAATCATCCAGTTTGAAATCCTTCGAGATATTCGAAGCATTTACCACAAGCATAAATTCTTTTTCCGATATTTTATAGACAAGCAGATCATCTACAATGCCGCCGTCTTCAAAACACATTGCCGAATATTGAACTCTTCCCGGGAACAATTTAGAAGTATCGTTAACAGTGATGTATTGGACAAAATCGCCAGCATTGTATCCGTGAATAAAAATTTCGCCCATATGCGAAACATCGAATACACCGACCGAATTGCGGACGGCTTTGTGCTCGGAGATTATCGAGTTATATTGAATCGGCATTAAATAACCGGCAAACTCAACTATTTTGGCACCGAGCTTTTCATGTATGTTGTAGAATTTTGTTTTTTTCATAATATATATTTTTGTATATGTTGAATGCCGGCCGCGTCTTTTGAACGCACCGACATTAAAATCATTTTATTATTTAGATTCCATTTTTTTCCAGTCGGACAGAAATTTTTCCAGACCCAAATCCGTTAACGGATGGCTGAATAATTTGTTTATAACACTAAAAGGCATTGTACAAACATCTGCGCCTATCAGCGCAGCATCAACCAGGTGAAGAGGATGACGGATACTGGCAACCAGAACCTGCGTAGAATAATCATAATTTCTGTAAATTTGAACAATCTGCGAAATTAAGTCCATCCCGGAATGACTTATATCATCCAGCCGTCCAACAAAAGGACTAATATACGTTGCGCCAGCTTTAGCAGCCAATAAAGCCTGCGACGGCGAGAAGCACAATGTTACGTTGGTTTTAATTCCTTCGTCGCTTAAGGTTTTAACTGCTTTAAGACCTTCTTTAATAAGCGGGACTTTAATAACAATGTTCTTGTGTATCTTAGCGAGTTCATGAGCTTCTTTTAAAATACCGTCATAATCAGTGGAGATAACTTCGGCACTCACGGGTCCGTCCACTATGGCTAATATCTCATCGAGAAGTTTTCTGAAATCCAGTCCTTCTTTAGAGACGAGTGAAGGGTTTGTAGTAACTCCGTCAAGTATCCCTAAAGATGCTGCTTCTTTTATTTCTTTAATGTTCGCAGTATCAATGAAAAATTTCATCTTTTATCCTCACCTTTTTTTATAAAAGTAATTACTATTTATTTTATTTAATTAGCTTGATCGGTAATTTCTTTTTGAGTTTTTTTAGAAAAAAACTTAACCTCGCCGAGAGGCAGTTTTTCGTCTTCTACAAGTTTTAAATTAACCCAGTATTTAAATTGAAGTTTGAATAGAGAAGTAAACTTATTTTCTCTTAACTTGGCCATTACAACCGGGTGACATTTTATAACAAATCTTCTTTCTTTTGTATTCCTAACAAGTTTTTTCAATTTCTCTTCAAGGTCGTAAACAACGTGCGAGTGCTTAGTTAATAGTCCGGTGCCCAGGCAGTAAGGACAAACTTCCTTCATCGCCTGCATTATATTCTGTCTTATTCTTTGTCTGGTTATCTGGACCAGACCGAAGTCGGACATCGGTAAAACAGAAACTTTAGCGCGGTCTTTCCTGAATTCCTTTTTTAATTCGTCATAGATCTTTTTCCGGTTCTTTTCGTCTTCTAGATCTATAAAATCGATTACGATTATACCTCCGATATCTCTAAGCCTAAGCTGTCTGCAAATTTCCCTTGCCGATTCGAGATCGGTTTTAAGCGAATTCAATTCCTGTTCTTTGCTTTTGGCGTATCTACCGCTGTTAACGTCTATTACTACCATTGCCTCGGTATGTTCTATTATCAAGTATCCTCCGCTGGGCAAAGCTACTTTTCTACCCATAAGAGTTTTAACCTGCTCTTCAATTTTAAATGAATCGAAGATCGAATTGCTGGACCGGAACGGTTCTATTTTGTCCGCAAGCCCCGGTTGAACTACCTGAACGTAATTTTTTATCTGCTTGTATAATTTTTTAGAATCAATAAATACTTTTGAAATATCGGGAGTAAACAAATCCCTTATTACACTCGAAGTAGTATTTAAATCCTGATAAACAAGAGCGGGCGGTGTTTCCGATTTAGCGGTAGTTTCAATCTGCTCCCATGTTTTTACGAGAGTATTCAAATCTTCCTTTAATGATTCTTCCGACTGGTTCTTTGCGACGGTTCTGATTATCAGTCCGAAATTTTTCGGAAGTATTCCTCTGGCCAGATGACGCAGTCTTCTTCTTTCTTTAAAGTCGTATATTTTTTTTGAAACGCCGATTTTATTATCGAAAGGAAGAAGGACACAGAAGCGGCCCGGGAGAGAAACCGAAGAAGTAACCCTGACGCCCTTATTGTTTACCGGCTCTTTGGTTATTTGAACGAGAATATCCTGCCCTTTATGCAGTTTGGGAATTGCATCGGGCTCCTGCTGATTTTTATTATCGTTATGATTGTGGCTGGCTCTGCCGCCGTTGGAATTTTTTATCGAAGCATCATCTTCGTCCTCGTCATCTACATCCGAATCATCTTCGCCCAGCATATCCTGAAATTGTTGAGTTCTTGCTCCTATATCGGAAAAATGAAGAAATGCGTCATGCTTCATACCGATATCTATAAATGCAGCTTTTATTCCGGGTAAAACCCTAGCGACCTTACCGAGGTAAACATCGCCGACCATTCTGCGGTTTTCGGGATAGTCAACAAAAAAGTCGACTAAATTCCCATCTTCCGTGATTGCAACACGCGTTTGTGTCGTGGAAGAGTTGATTATTATTTCTTTTACCATATATATAAAACTCTTTTAATGAAATAAGATATTTCATTTTAAAAAAATAAAATCTGCACGCACGCTCATCCTGGAGGCAGGCGAATATTGTTTACCGGGTCCTGCGGATACGGCATTTCCCTGAATGCTTATCTTTATTCCGTTATAAAGAAATAAAAATATAAAAACTTTATTTACCAACAATATACCTTCCACAGTTGAGCTTTTAATTACTTAAAAAATTTGCTTAACAATCATTACAGGGTATATCAAACACCCTGTAATGATTGTACTTTAGGATATTTTCCGGCCGTATATTCTCCGCATGCATAATTAAGAGATTTAATTGCCGGTCTTTACACCGGATATAATATCATACATGATATTATATCCTAAAAAACGCCTAATAAGGAAAAATTATAAAATTTATTTTCCTTGGGTTGTTTCTTAATCCTGCTTAGTCTCGTTGAGAATTTCTTTTCTGCTTAAAGAGAATTTACCGTTTTCAATTTTAACAGCTTAACGGTAACTTTGTCTCCTTCTTTAAAGTAATCGGTAACCTTATTAACCCGTTTGTTATCTATCTGGGAAATATGGAGCAGTCCTTCTTTACCCGGAAGAATTTCTACAAAAGCACCGAAATCCATAATCTTAGTAATCACTCCGTCGTAAATTTCGCCAACTTCAGGAGTGGCAGTAAGTTTTTTTATATAATCCTTACATTTTGCTGCATTCTCTTTATTGGGAGAAGCAATATTAACCGTTCCGTTGTCGTCTATGTTTATATCAACGCCGAACAGTCTCTGCATACCCTGAATTGTTTTTCCACCGGGACCGATAATCAAGCCGATCTGGTCCGTATCAACTTTCATAGTAATTAAGCCTGGGTGCAAACGGTGAAAGCTGTTCTCTGGAGCCGGAAATAGCCTGGTCCATTATTCCTAGAATATGATGCCTGCCTTCCTGAGCCTGCTTTAAGGCAGTTTCCATAATTTCAAACGATATCCCCTGAATCTTAATATCCATTTGGAAAGCTGTAATTCCGTCGGTTGTTCCGGCAACTTTAAAATCCATATCGCCGAGATGGTCTTCGTTACCGAGGATATCAGAAAGAACCGCGAAACTTTCGCCTTCTTTTACAAGTCCCATTGCAATACCGGCAACTGATTTCTGAATCGGCACTCCCGCATCCATCAATGCAAGGGATCCTGCGCATACAGTTGCCATCGAAGACGATCCGTTTGATTCTAGAATATCGGAAATAACACGAACCGTATAAGGGAAACTTTCTTCGCCGGGCATCATAATTTTCAAAGCCCTTTCAGCAAGGTTTCCGTGTCCTATTTCTCTTCTTCCCACTCCGGTCATTCTGCCTACTTCGCCGACACTGAAAGGAGGGAAGTTGTAATGCAGCATAAATTTCTTGGTGTATTCGTCAGTCAAACCGTCAATAATCTGCTCATCGTTTTTCGTACCGAGAGTAACGGTAGTTAAACTTTGAGTTTCGCCTCTCGTAAACAATGCCGAACCGTGTGTACGTGGAAGAAAACCGAGTTCAATTGTTATGGGACGGATCTGCTTGGTATTTCTTCCGTCAAGTCGGATTCCCTCGGTCAGGATTCTTTCTCTCATCAAATCTTTTTCAAGATCGTGAAGAATTTCGCCGATAATTTTTTCCTGTTCGGGATATTTTTCCGCAAGTGATTCTTTTACGAAAGTACCGAGTTCTTTGTTTTTAGAACTTCTTTCTTCTTTTGTAAGAACGGAATAAATAATCTCTTTGGATTTATTGTAAGCGAGATCATAAACTTCTTTCTTAAGTGTTTCGTCCACTTCAACCGAAACGACTTCACGCTTTCCTTTTCCGACTTCCGATTTAAGTTCAAGCTGAAGCGCAATAAGTTTTTTTATCTCGATCTGCGCAAATTTTAAAGCGCCGAGAAGATCTTCTTCCTTTACTTCCTTTGATTCGCCTTCAACCATCATTATCGAATCTTCAGTTCCGGCCACTACAAGTTCAATATCGCTTTCCTTAAGCTGCTGCATAGTCGGGTTTACTATAAACCCTCCGTTTATTCTGCCAACTCTTACTTCAGCCATCGGACCGGCAAATGGAATATCGGATATTGTAAGAGCGGCCGAAGCCCCAACCGCAGCTAAAACATCTGCATCGTTTTCGCCATCGTGCGAAAATACAAACGCAACAATCTGAGTTTCATTCTTGAAATCTTTTGGGAAAAGAGGTCTTATCGGGCGATCTATAAGTCTTGCACTTAAGATTTCTTTTTCCGAAGGCCGGCCTTCTCTTTTAATATAACCGCCCGGGAATTTACCCGCAGCAGAAGTTTTTTCTCTGTACTCAACCTGTAAAGGGAAAAAATCCTGATCTTCTTTTGCTTCTTCAGCCGAGACTGCTGTAACTAAAACCACGGTATCGGCATACCTTACCATAACAGCGCCGTTTGCCTGTTTGGCAAATCTTCCGGTTTCGATTGAAAAAATTTTACCGCCGATTTCAACTTCTTTTTTAACTAACATTTAATATCTTCCTTATTTTCTAATATTCAATTCTTTAATAATAGCTCTGTATCTTGCAATGTCTTTTTTAGCCAGATAATCCAGTAACCTTCTTCTTTTTCCTACCATCATCATAAGACCTCTTCTTGAGTGATGATCTTTTTTGTGAACATTAAAGTGTTCAGTAAGTTCGTTTATTCTTTTAGTTAGTAAAGCAATTTGTACTTCAGGCTTGCCCGAGTCTTTTTCATTTTTGCCGAACTGCTTTACAACCTCAAATTTTTCCTCTTTTGTCATTGTTGTCTTTCCTTGTTTTTTTATACGATATAATCCCAGAATTAACCGGGATTAATTATTTGAAATCTTTTATTAATGTATAATTAAGCTCATTTCTTTAACTTAAACTTCCCGAGTTCAAACTAATTCACCAATCTGCCGAAAATTTCCAGACCGGCTTCTTTGTCTTTGTTCATCTGCTTAATCAATTCATCTGCCGACGAATATTTTTCTTCGCCTCTTATTCTCTCTACTAAACTGACTTTAACGTTCTTGCCGTAAATATCCTTGTTAAAATCCAATACATAAACCTCGGTGGTAACGCTTCCGTCGTCATAAAAAGTAGGCCGTTTACCGATACTCATTAACCCGTAGTGTTTGGCGTCATCTACCCAGAATTCAACCGCATATATTCCGATTAATGGAAGCAGCTTGTCTTCGTCTTTAATTTTGATATTTGCGGTCGGGAAACCCAGTTGCCTGCCGCGTTGATCCCCCTTTATCACTTCACCGTAGAAAGAATAATATTTCCCGAGTAATTGATTTGCTAAGCTGATCTTTCCTTCGTTGAGAGCGCTTCTAATTTTAGTGCTGCTTACCGTTACTCCGTCTACCGATACCGCATCAACGGAAGTAACATTAAATTCATATTCAAGGCCTAATTCTTCAAGTGTACTTTTATCGCCGCCTCTGCCTTTTCCGAAATGGTGGTCGTATCCAATTACCATTTCTTTAAGTCCGATGCCGTCAATAATATACTTTTTAAAGAACTCTTCGGAACTTAACTGAGAAAATTCTTTTGTAAATTTTATTACAAGAAGATTCTGAATGCCGGCTTCGCGCAAAACTTCTTTCTTCTCATGAAGAGTATTCAACAATTTAACATTGTTGCTCTTGGAGACCACTTTTCTCGGATGCGGCTCGAAAGTAACCACAAAATTTCTTCCGCCGTAAAATGACGTTTTTCTCGACACTTCTTCCAGGATCTTTTTATGTCCTAAATGAATACCGTCAAATGTCCCGATTGTTACAACAGTATTTTTATCTTTTTTAACTTTCAGTAAATCGTCAAAAACTTCCATATCCCAATTTCATCCAAACAAAAGTCCATAAATATAAGTTTTTTCAGGCTAAAACGAAACATTAATATTCCGGATTGACTTTATCATCCTAATTCCGGATGTTCGAAGTAAGGGCCGAATTTTTAGCACGGGTAACAAAATCTTCAACGGAAACGGCATCGTCCACAGAAAATTCGCCTATTCCTGTACGTCTTAACGAGCTGAGCAAACCTCCGCATCCCAGCTTTTCCCCGAAATCATCGGCAATTACGCGTATATATGTTCCCTTTGAGCATTTAATTTCAAAGAATATTTCCGGCAGCGATATATTAATTTCGAACTTCAAAATATTTACGGTGCGGGGATCTCTTTCTACAGTCTTTCCTTTTCTGGCCAGTTTGTATAGAGATTTTCCGCCTACCTTAACCGCAGAATACATCGGCGGGATTTGCAATATCTCGCCTAAAAACCCGTCTCTTACTTTATTAACTGCGTCTTCATTAAGATAATCGGTAGGTTTATCCGAGATGATTTCCGTCTCAAGATCCATTGAAGGAGAAGATTTGCCTAGCAGTATGGTACCGGTATAGGTTTTTTCTCTATCCTGGTATTTTGTAATTTCCTTCGTTTTCTTTCCGGTACAGACTATCAATAATCCTGTTGCCATCGGATCTAGGGTACCGGCATGACCCACCTTCTTAACACCGATAGATTTTCTGATATAGTGAATAACTTTAAAAGAGGACCATCCGAACGGCTTATCAACAAGTATTACTTCACCTGACTGAAAATCGAGATCCGAATAATCAATCGTTTCTTTTGTTATCATCCTCGTGAATTTTCTTAATTAAACCTTCAATTTTCTCAACGTAATCCAATGTGTCGTCTATAAAGAACTTTAATTCCGGTATAAACTTAATTCGTATTCTCGACGCCAGCTCAGATCTGATGTAGCCGGAGTGACTTTTAATTTTTTCCATAACATATTCTCTTCTGTCCTTTTCAAGAACAGAAATGTAAATCTTGGCTATTTTTAAATCCGGACTCATTTTAACTGATGTAACCGTAATAAATCCGAAAGACGTATCCTGGAATTTATCCTGCAGTTTATATAAAAAAATTAAACTGATTTCCTGTTTTATTAAATGCTCAACTCTATCAACTCTTCTGGACATATTATCATCTCCCTTCAGCCGGCTCGGTATAACCTTAACTAAAGGTTATTTTTATTCAGCCGGTTAAGCCAGCTTCTTCTTTGTTTCTACTATTTTATAAGCTTCAATCGTATCACCGACTTTCATATCATTGAAATTCGCCAGGTTTATACCGCATTCGTATCCGGAGTCAACTTCTCTAACATCGTCTTTGAATCTTTTCAGAGAACCAATTTCTCCTTCATGAACAACAATACCGTCTCTTATTAAATCTTATTCTGTTGTTCCTGGTTATCTTTCCGTCCTGAACGTAACATCCGGCAACCGTACCGAATTTGGGTACCTTGAATGTATCCCGTATTTCCAATGTGGCAACGATTTCTTCGGAAAGCACAGGAGACAAAAGTCCTTCCAGAGCAGATTTAACTTCGTTGATGGCATCGTATATAACACTGTAAAGTCTTATATCCACATTCTGCGTCTCTGCCAGTTTCCTTGCATTAAGATTCGGCCTGACATGAAATCCTATAATTATAGCATCCGAAGCAGAAGCCAGAAGTACATCGCTTTCGGAAATTCCTCCGACGCCTTTATGGATAACACGGACAATTACTTCTTCGTTTGAAAGCTTCATTAAAGAATCCGATAATGCTTCGACAGATCCGTCAACATCGCCTTTTACGATAAGCGGAAGTTCTTTAACGCCGCCTATGCTTATCTGTTTTGCTATTTCGTCAAGTGTAATATGGTGAACCTGCTTCTGATCCTGTTCTCTCTTTAACTGCTGACGTTTAATACTAATTTCCCGGGCATATCTTTCCGATTCCACTACAACAAATGTATCGCCGGCCTGAGGTGCACCCTCAAAGCCCAGCACAAGAACCGGTGTTGAAGAAGGCGCTTCGTTAATCTTATTGCCTCTTTCATCGAACATTGCCCTCACCTTGCCTTGATAAACACCAGCAATAAAAGGATCGCCTATTCTTAGCGTTCCTTTTTGAACTAAAATTGTACCCGTTATTCCTTTTCCTTTATCCAGTTCTGATTCTACAACAACTCCTCTTGCTAGTCTGTCGGGATTGGCTTTTAAGTCGAGTATTTCCGCTTCAAGCAATATTTTTTCTAGAAGCGTATCGATGTGCAGTCCGGATTTAGCAGAAATCTCAACGCATTGATATTTACCGCCCCAGTCTTCCACAAGAATATTTCTTTCGGCAAGCTGTTGTTTTATTCTTTCCGAATTAGCACCGGGTTTATCAATTTTATTTATCGCAATAACAATCGGCACGTTAGCGGCCTGAGCATGGTTAATTGCTTCAACCGTCTGGGGCATTACCGCATCATCCGCAGCCACAACAAGTACCACGATGTCGGTTAACTGGGCACCGCGTGCTCTCATTGCCGTAAACGCTTCGTGACCCGGAGTATCAAGGAACGAAATAAATTTGCCGCCGCCTACATCAACTCTATAAGCACCTATATGCTGTGTAATTCCGCCGGATTCGCCGGCAACTACGTTTGTGTTCCGGATATAATCAAGCAGTGAAGTTTTACCGTGATCTACGTGTCCCATAATTGTAACCACGGGCGATCTGGATTTTAATGTTTCCGGCTCATCGGGTTTATCTTCTAAAGCCTCGTCGGTATATTCTTTCTGAAATTCCACTTCAAATCCGAATTCATCGGCTACCAGTGTAATGGTTTCAACGTCCAGTCTTTGGTTTATTGAAACCATAAGTCCGAGTTCTATACATTTGGAAATCACCTGGCTTACCGGAACAGCCATTAAATTTGCAAGCTCATTAACGGCAATAAACTCGGTTACAATAATTTTGCTTAGTTCTTTCGCCTTTTCTTCCTGAATTCTCTCCTGCTCAGCTTCTCTTTCTTTTCTTTTTTTCTTTCTGAAGTTAGAGCGTCCGGATACAACCGAATCATCCATACTCATCAGTGTTTTACGAATTGCTTCTTTAACTTCTTTCTGATCGATTTCGAATTTTTTAAGTCTTTTCTTTTTCTTAACCGGTACCGGTTCTTCAGGGCCGGCTTCGGTCGGTTTCTTTTTAGCTTTCGGTTTTTTCTTTTTCTTTACGGTTTCATGTGTCGATTTAGCTTTATCGCCGGCTTCTTCTTTTGATTCGGTCTTTTTAGATTCTGGTTTAGCTTTCTTTTCTTCCAGGTCTATTTTCCCTACAACCTTTAGACCTTTTTTCTTGCCTGCCTCAAGGTCCTTAGGAGATATAAACGGTTTTGCTTCGTCTTTTTCCTCTTCTTCTTGCTTTGTTTCTTCCGCTGCTTCAGATTCTTCCGGTTGAGCAGATTTAACTTCTTCGGCCGGTTCTGACTGTTTTACTTCCGCCTGAACTTCTGCTGTTTCTTCCGCAGCTTCTTCGGCTTTTACTTCAGATCCTTCCGTCCTTTCAACTTCCGGTTCCGAAACCTGTGTTTCCTCGGCTGCCGGTTCCGGCTGTGCTGCTTCTTCAGTCGGTATCTCCTCGGTTTGAGCTGCTTTTTCTGCTTCTACCTTTTCGCTTCTTTTCTTATTGAATTCGGCTATTTTCTTATAATGTTTCTCAGCCTTTTCAATGTCCTTCTTAAAATGATCGTTAATATCGTTAATCATTTCATCGGTAAGAATAGACATATGCGATTTAACCTCGTGGCCTTTTTTCTGTAAAAACTCCACAAGGTTTTCAGCAGATAAATTATATTCCGACGCTAATTTATATACTCTAAGCTTTTTAGATTTCGTTTCGGACATAGTTTGCTTACCTTAATTTGGGCTAATCTTCTTCTTCAAATTGAGATTTAATTATTTCAATAATTTCATTAATCTTTTCCTCGTCAAGCGCTTCGATTTCTTTTAATTTTTCCGGTCCTGCTTTTAATACTTCCAGCGCAGTATCATAGCGATGATTGATCAGCAGATCATAAATATCGGCTCCAAGCTCTTCTTTAAGATCTATCAGTTCGATATCTTCTTCGTACTCTTCGAACGGTTTTTCTTCTCTTAAAATTTCTATCTCATAACCGGTTAATTTCATAGCCAGCCTTATATTAACGCCGTTCCTTCCGACTATCAGCGAAACCTGATCGCTGTCGGCGGTTACAATCGCTTTCATGGTATCTTCATCATATTCGATCTTCTTCAACTTAGCCGGTGCGAGTGCTCTTTGTATAAAGACGGCCGGTTCTTCCGAATAATTTATAACATCGATATTTTCGTTGTTCAATTCTCTTACTATAGCATGAATCCTTACGCCTTTCATCCCCACGCAGGCACCCACGGCGTCAATTCTGTTATCCTGTGATTCGACGGCTACCTTGGCTCTTTCACCGGGTTCGCGGGCAATTGCCTTAATATCGATAATGCCGTCGTAAATTTCCGGTATTTCTATTTCGAACAATCTTCTTAAGAAGGTATTGTCAGATCTTGAAATAATAATCAGCGGTCCGCTGTTAGTTTTTTTAACTTCCTTAACAATAGCGCGGATCGTTTCGCCTTTCTTATATTTTTCATACGGTATCTGTTCGTGACGCGGAAGAAGAAGTTCGTTTTTATTGTGGTTTACCAGAATATCGTTTTTCCTTATCTGGTAAATATCACCGACAACTATTTCGCCGAGCAGTTCCTTGTATTCATTATGTATAATATCTTTTTCAATTTCTCTTATCTTCTGGTTCAAACCTTGTTTGGCCAAAGTAATTAATCTTCTGCCGAAAGAAGCAAGTTCAAGTTTTTCAACATAATCATCACCCACATCAAGCTCGTCATCGTTGCCTTTTCTGTTTACTTCTTCCAGGCTGACCTGAAGATTCGGATCTTCGACCGTGCCTACTATTTCTCTTTCCAAAAATATTTCAATATCACCGCGGTCCATGTTAACGACTACATCGTAATTAGCCTCATCCCCGAATTTTTTACGTACGAGCATTCCGAAAATTTCCTCAATAATCCCGGCCAATACGTCTTTGTCTACTCCTTTTTCCCGCACCATCTGGGCAAAGGATTCAACGATATCTGAATTCATTGCTTGCTTCCTCCGTTAAGAAAAACTAATTATTACTTTGGCTTTAATAATGTTATTAAAATTAATTATTATTTCCTGGTTTTTAGACGCGAAAATCAGGTCATCACCGTTTACCCGGTTCAGCTTGGCAGAAAGTTTTTTTTTGCCTTCACCGGATTTATAAGTAACCTCGAAATTTCTGTTTATATGCTTTGGATATTGTTTTAAGTATATTAACGGTCGATCGACACCGGGAGAAGAGACGTCAAGTCTGGCAATTAAACCGAAATCGGGTATAAGTTCAATCTGTGAGTTAATGTCTCGGCTTACAACAGCGCAATCATCTGCAGAAATATTATTCTCTCCGTCAATAAAGATTTCATAGATTCTGGAATTGTTGTTGCCGCGGGCAACAAAATCAACGAGAAAGAATTTATTCTTTTCGGCTACTTCGGTTGCTATATCTTTTATTTTTTCGTCTAATAAATTCATAGAAATAAAAATCGCCCTCATGAGGGCGAAAAAGTTTAACAAATCTAGTATTATTTTAAGCAATAAGCAAGGGATATTATATTTCACGCTTTACTTAAAACGTTCATTCACACTCTTTTCCCCGCAATTATTTCAAGTCAGTACTTAATATTAAAAATAATTCCGGCTATATATATTAAGTAACGATTAACTATTAATAAACCGTTAAATTTTTCATTTGCTTTAAATTACAATCATTATCCGTGCACTGAAAATCAGTTAATTACTTCTTCTTCCTTTTCTTTTTTCGAAGGAGTATTAAAGATCCGGGCAATCATAAATCCGGCAATTAGGCCTACCAGAAAGACAAGACATATTAATACTATAGTCGACATCTGGTACTGCCAGAAAAGAGCATTAATCGGGATTATATTTGTATTCTGCGAAACGAAAATCGTGAATATTATAATAAGAACCATTAAAACAATTATTTTTGTTTTCATAAATCAGGCCTTCAAATTGTACCCAAATTTTGGAATATAATTGAAATTAACTATCCGGAATCCGCGGTTCTAATATTTATTTCTGAATTTTTTATATGCAAATCTCTCTGCGGAAACGGGATCTCAATTCCTTCTTCTTTAAATCTCTTGAAAATTTCAAAATATAAATGGCTTTTTAGTACGCTCGGCCGGCTGATGTATTTATCCGTCCACACTCTTAATGTAAAGTTCAGTGAACTGTCTGCCATTTCCGAAAATAATACCTCCGATTTCGGTGTTTTCAGAATATCTTCGTGCGAATCGGCTATTTCCTGCAGAATGGTTCTTACCCTTTCAGGGTCTTCTTTATACGAAACCCCAACCGGAATATTAAATCTTATACTTCTGTCGTTATAACTCCAATTTATTACTTTTGATGAGATAAAATCTGAATTTGGTACGATTATAGCGATATTGTCGTTGGTAATCACGGTGGTAGAACGCATTGAAATACTGACGACATCTCCGGAAACATCCCCCACTTCAATTCTATCTCCTACCTTAATCGGCCTCTCAAAGAGTATTATTATTCCGCTTACAAAGTTATTTGTTACATTCTGAAGACCGAAACCTATGCCTATGCCAAGAGCACCGGCAAGTATAGTCAGCGCGCTTAGATCAATTCCGGCCGTTTGCAATATAATAATAAATCCTAGAATCAGTACTCCGTATCTTACGATAGTACCGATTGCAATTCTCACACCCAGTTCTGTTTTACTGTGTTCCAGTACTTTATATACAATCCATTTTCTTAATCTTGCAGTTAAAAAAAGCAACAGAAATACAGTCAAAGATAGATAGATTATAGACCATATCGTGAGCTGCGTTTTTCCTATTTCGGCTATGGGTGTATCCAGAATCTTTTTTATTACCGTAAAAAAATTTTCGATTGCTGACATTTAATTCCTTTAAAAGGAGAGTCGGTTTATTTAATAGGATTGTACTATGACTGCACTAAAAATTAGCAATTTCAGCAATTAAAAGAAAGAAACACAATACTAAAAAACACCAGACTATGCATATATTTGCGGACAAAAACATTTATTCAAGTCTGTATGTTTCTTTAGTTAATTTCCGGAAATCTGCGAACCTCCGTTTCCGGGTTTTATATGCATTTATCACGAAGAGACACAAAAACAATATTATTTTAAAAGAATATAGGTATCCCGGTGCCCATGACCGGAAAGAAACTTAATTGGAAAAACTGGCCAACAATTTTGGCCTTTTCCGGTTCGGCTTGAGAAGTGTAATTCCAGAAATTTATAATCGAGCGCCTTAATTGTTCATGAGTTTTTTGGCCAGTATATCCAATTTAGAGCTCACTTCTGTCTTTTCGACGTTCGTTAAATTTAATGACTGAATATATTTGAAATCGTCATATGCATCTTCGTTAAGCCCTAGGTCAAATAAGATATCCGCGAAATAAATTCTGTACTTAGACATAGTTTTGGTTTCCGGGTATTTTCTGAATGTCTCTTTTGCAACAACCACGGCCGATTCTTTAAATCCGTTTTCCGCAAGCTGAACGGCGCCGTTAAGCTTTTTAATTCCTAAATCGTCCGATTCCACCATAGGAGACTTTATTCCGTTTATCTCCGCACCGTAAACAGCGGTATTCTGTGAATTGGTTTTCTCATTTTTCTTCGGGGCATTCAGCATGTCTTCCATAGCTAATGCAAGAATAAGGTCGTTAATGCTCATCTTCTTAATACTGGCAAGCTTTAGAGCGGAATAACTGTAAAGCGTAAATTGAGAATTGCTGTTCTGTATCTGTACAAACGAGTTTTTACCCGTTGATAATACTGCATTGTTCCGTATTTCATCGCCGTTTTTTACCGGAATCCATTTTTCGCTTGTACCTATCTGCGCTTTTACTTCGCCCTTCAATTTTTCAATTTTACTGGATTGGGCAAAACAGATGCCTGCTGCAAGTAATAGAGTTATTATAATTGTTTTCATTTAAAAGCTTTCGAAAATTTTTCTAATATATATCCACAATCCGAACATTGCCTTTGGCAAGTCCGAGATTGTTCAGTGCATCTTCATTGAATTTTTGAGCGCCGAGATCCCATGCTTTGTTAAAATCAGAAAGCGAAGTTGTTTCAACAGGGATCCATACTTCGTCAACACCTAAATCGTTTTTTCTTACGACATATTTTGAATCGTTTTTTGTAATTAATTCCGCCTGCCGGGGCGAAAGCTGCGTGTTAACCAGTACCGTAACATGGCCGATACCGTCCTGAGGTTTATAGTCAATTAAGGCGGTCTGAATACCTACGCTTTCCAATAGAGAGCTGAAGCATACGCTCAGATCGTCGCAGTTGCCTCCCTTCAAATTAAAAGTCTCATGCGGAAACTGCACATAATCCTGCGCAGCTCTCGGACTTGAAGTATAAACCATCTTCTTTACAAAATGGTTGAAAAGTATTTTTGTTTTATAAAAAACGGACTGCGCGTACGAAAGCGTATCCAGCTCGGCTTTATAGCCGCTCAAGACCTCCTTAGCGTAGCTCATTGAGAATTGATAGTCGCGCTTAATAAAATAACGAAGATTGATAACCTTGCCGTCCCATGAGTTTATACCGTTTATTAAAATCGGTTTCTGTATTTCATCCTGATCCTGGTTTGAGGAATTTGACAAATAAAAATCAATATATGAGATACCGGTTTTATCCCGCTGATATGAGTGCGGTATTATGGTATAAAAAGGAATTTCTGCTGTATCCATCGGAGCTATAACCACCGGCGGTGAGTCTATTCTCTCGGTATTTATACCCTCTATTTTACTCGAGGGTTTTATTGTGACGGGTTTATCGGTTAAATTAATTACTTCGGCTTTTGCAAACGGATATGTTAAATAATTTTCGGAAAGGGTAGGATAAATATTATTAAGTATTCTAACATCCTGAAACTTTACCGATTGTTCGTTATATGTATTCAGCGCAAAATTTAATGTCAGAACGGCTTTATCATAACTATATCTGTTGTTTATAATATTATCTATTCCCTCTTCTTCAAAAACAGAAAAGGGCTGCGGAGCATTGCGGCCGGTAAAATATTTTACTCCGGATAGCGTAACACCGAAAAGTCCGCTGGAATAGGTTACTGCAGGTATTATCCCGGCAAAGTAAGGCGACTGGTATTTATCGTGAAAGGCGGTTAATTCTATTCCAAAACTGCCGTCCCATAAAGTCCAGAATTTATTAAAGCCCGTCTGAAAAGCACCGGTTGTTTCAAATAATAAATTAAAATCCAGATCGGAAAAAGGAGAAGCAGTAACTCCGAACAATGCACCCTTTAATTTCTTTATTTCATACATACTAACCTGCGAATCAGGAGGCGCTTCGTTAAGTGTAATTAAATTAATGGAAGATAATGACATCGAGAATTTATCGGATACTTTATAGGTAAATCCCAGTTCACCGCGCCAGAAATTTGCTTTTTGCGTCTGGCTGTTTCTTATTAAAAACAATGTATCTGAAAATACCGGGAAAATTCCTTCCTGGGTAAATGTCTGCGTGAAATACCGCAGCGAAAAACCTGCGCTTATATTTGGGGAGAAATCGTACGAATATCCCATACCGAACAGTTCTTTATAAGTAAATTTGGAATCCAGCGATTCGGCTGTGGAGTCTTGAAGAATTATTTGTTCGCCGTTGTTAAATACAAATTCCTTTTGATAACCGGGTGTATATCTAACCGAGATATAATGCTTTCCTATTCTTTTGGAAAGAGAAATGAGGTACAGATTGGAAGTAGTATTTCCTGAAAATTCTCCGCCGTAAGACATCGTTAGTCCCCAGTCTTTTAAAAGGGAAAAGTTTGCCGGATTGCTCTCAAAGCTGTTTATCTGGTATCCCGGTTTTGAATCAGGGGACCAATATCCCCAAAGCCCGAAAGAGCTTTGAGCCGATATATCTGCTATCGACATCATTGCGATAATTAATATGTATAAATTTAGATTTTTGCTTTTCAAGGAATATCTAGGATTATACTATGAATACTTTGTGATAATACGTATAAGTTTTGATTACCTGTAGATTTTTGAAAATCAATTTTCCTGACCAAAGTAAAAACAAATTTACCGTATTTATTGAACGGTATTTCGTTAAGCAGCTTAGACGGAACTTCAAGCCGGCCTTTATCCTGAAGTTCAAGTTTATATAACGGGAAGGTGCCTTTCTGGTTTCTGGCTATTACACCAATAATCAGTTCAACGGACCGGGAATTGCCTGCATTCCATTGAATAACCGCTGTTACATTTTTTTTCGCCAAATGACCGGCTAGAATTACCTTCCCCGTAATTTCGGAAGGAGTGGGAATCGGGAATTCAACCGATGAATCACTCGAAGAAATCTTGCAGTTTATTTGAGCACCGTATCTGTATCTGAACCTGCCGGGCATACTGCCGCGGTCGACTAATACATATTGTTCTCCCAGAAGCGTGTCTATACTCATACCGTTATAATTGTACTTCAGTCTGTACGGAACTGGTAATGCTCTTACATTATCGAACATTACATTTACCATTCTGTTATTGAATAAGCGGGTCATGTAACCTAAAACAGTACCGGTGGGGCTTTTAATTGGATTGGATGTATCGAAAAACATGACCTGTGCAAATCCGGTAGATGCTGTAAATCCGTTCTGAGTTACTTTGGCTCCTGTCAATGCAATAACATTCGAATACTTTAAAGGAGGCTGTGCTATGCCGGTAGTATCAAAACCGTTATCGTAATAAACGTTGCCTGTATCTTTTGTTATAACCTCTACTTTTACCTGGTTTTGATCCGCTGGGTCCGAAACCAGTTGAGTAGGAGCGGGGCTGTCGCATCCGAAGAGTATAACCGCGCTTAACGATAACAATACGATAAATTTAAAGTATTTCATTCTGTTTAACTTAATATTGCACAAATTGATTTTCAATCTAATTATTACGTATGACATCACAAAGAATTTTTCCCGGTATCCCTTTCTGAGTTTGTTAATTATTTTTCGAAGTCACGCAAAATCAAGAATTTTATTGTCGGACATTTTAATTTATTTCTATTGCCCTTATTAATTAATTTGAAAACGGATTCCCGCCTGTCTACCGGAAGGCAAACATTTGCGGGAATGATAAATCAATGTTCCGAATATATTTTTGCGCAATTTCATTTATTAAATTCTATTATCTTACTAAATACGGTACACCCCACGAATCGATTTCTACCGGCGAGGTATTGTCGTAAATTTCCTGTTTTGAATATGCGTTAATTACCGCATGAAAATATCCCGGGAATAAATTTGTCTTGAATGTTCCGCGGTAGACTTTAGCATAACCGTCTACTGTCTGTGTCGCAGATATTAAATCAAATTTATTCTTTTCCCTGTGCATGCCCCTGAAATCGGCACCGTGAGTCAGCGTTATAAAATCGGTATCGGCATATGCACTGTTTAATTCAACCTGAATTGTTACTTGTCTGCCGGGATTAAATACCGGAATTTCTTTCCATCGTCCTTTACCCCGTGCTAAGTAATAATCGTTCGGATTATTCACGGAAATAGTATCGCCGTTTGCTAAAGTGACAACAAGTTTTGTTATCCGGATATTTGAATTAACCGTACCGCCTTGGGGCAGAGAGATTGCTGCTATTTTCCAATTCAGCAGCGGGTGATTACTATTTCCAACCTTTACGTAAATAATATTTCTGGTAACAACGGTAGTAAAGGGCTTTTGAATAACCGTATCTTTCACTAGCGAATCCGGGCTGAAAGAACCCGCAATATAAAGAACACCTTCAAAATTTTGAGTTAATATACCGTAAGCGGAGTCGCCCGCGGTTGTATAAGATAAATTACTGGATACAAGTCTAACTTTCTGACCGACTTTAATCGGAAATATATTTTCGCCGCTTCCATCGGTTATAATATCCATTGTATTTTCTTCATCGTAATTAGGCTCAAAAGAAGAAACGGATGAATCCGATTGAGCAATCTTCAGCATAGCCTGGCTGTCGGTAGCCGGCTCCGAAGTGCCCGGATCTGTGGGTGAATTTTTACACCCGACTACAAAAATTAGTAAGAAAGCAGAACAAAATACCAATATGTTCCTGATTAAAATTGCTTTCCTTTTCATAAACCAACTCCTTTTTTGTGACTTTATGTATTTGAATTTTCATTTTTATGTGAAAATAAATTAGTAAAAATTATGCCGCTGGTTTATTATATTATAAATGTTTATTTTTCAACCAATTACAACATCAATTCCTTTTTGCACAGTACCTGGATTTTCATTAGATATGCCTGGAATATTACTTTCAGGCAGGCATATTTCGCAGATTATACTTTTCTTTTCTATTTCGGACCGGGGCATTACATTTTAAGAATCTTAAACTGGCGGATTATTTTTACACCAACTAATTTGAAAGGGAAAAGACTATGCTAAAACAATTTAAAGAATTTGCGATTAAGGGAAATGTTCTTGATATGGCTGTAGGTATAATTATCGGCGGTGCTTTCGGAACAATCGTTAAGTCGCTCGTTAGCGATATAATTATGCCGCCTATCGGATTGCTACTAGGAAATGTAGATTTTTCAGAACTATTCTTTGTATTAAAAAAAGGCATAAAAGTGGCCGGCCCGTATGCAACCTTAAAAGACGCAACTGCCGCCGGTGCGGTAACAATAAATTACGGATTATTCATAAATAATGTAGTTAGTTTTTTAATCATAGCTTTTTCCGTTTTTTTAATTGTTAAAGCTTTTCAGGAAGTAAAAAAGAGGGAAGAAAAACCTGTTGCGGTAGAACCGACGACAAAAGCATGTCCGTTTTGTCAATCTGTTATTTCCATAAACGCTACAAAATGCGCATTCTGTACATCTTCTTTATCCTGAACTTTATAATTAAATATGGCTATTGCAAAAGCACTTTTAATATTCCGGCAGCCGGAAATAAAGCTTAAATTAATTTTAATTTATTTTCGGCTGCAGTTCGGATCGTTTTAAATACGACTTTTGAGACAGTTTGGTGTTAGCACAAATTATTTTATTCCGATTCTTAATCATACATCTATTGTTGTCGAATATATAATTCAATAGAGGAAAATGTATGAATCTTTTAATAAAATTATTTATATGTATTACTGCCATTACCTTAGCTTCTTAATTTTAATTCCGCCGTTCATTGTCTTAAGCGAAATTTCCGGTCCGCCCTCGTTTAGTATATAAGTAGCGCTGGATACACCGGAATAATCTCCTTGTTTATAAGATTTAGGATTAAAGTCGGAAGTAATAGCCTTCCTTTGTCCTCCATCTGAACTGTTCACGGCTTTTGCCTGTATTGTGGCTTTTTCGGATGAATTAAGATAGAGAGAAATCCAGCCGGACATGGTTGAAATACTGCTAGAAGAATTACCGGCCGATTCAAGTTCCACGTAAACATCACCAGAATATGTTATAGCATCGACAGGCCCGGAAACACTATTTAAATCAATGTTACCGCCCAGGGTTTTGGCAATAACCGGTCCGTTTGATCCTGCGAGCTTAATATTTCCTCCGTTAGTTTTTACACTGACGCCTAAAGAAACTTTTTTAATATCAATTTCGCCGCCCAGTGTTTTTGCATCCAGTTTTCCGCCTATATTGCCGGTCTGGATTTCACCGCCGTTTGTACTGGCAATAAGATTTTTAGACACGTTCTCCGTTACTATGCTGCCGCCCAATGTATTAAGATCGCCGTTTCCATAAATATTACCGGTAGTAATATCTCCGCCTTTTGTCGAAATATCCGCGTCGCCGGTCAGATCATTAGTATTTATATCGCCACCGTTTGAATTCAGTGAAGTTTTACCGCTTATATTTTTAACCGTAATATCTCCTCCTCCGCTGAAAACAGTTACCGTGCCGGTTATATCCGATCTGATATCGACATTGCCCTGGTTTGTTTTTAATGCGAGGTTAAATTCTTTCGGCACCGCAACAGATACGTCGTTGCTGTTGTGCCACCCGCTGCCGCGGCTTTCTATAACAATATTATTCCCGGATTGGGAAATTTTTACGGAATGAGAGTCTGCATCATCCATATCATCCATGCGGATACTAACTTCATTTTTATCCCAGGAATTGATTCTAATATCTCCGGATGCAAGTGATATTTTTAATAAACCTCCTTTTAATACTTTAAATGTTTTTACCGACTGCTGCGTCTCGCCTGCAAACACATACGCAGCCGAAAAAATTAAGAGTAATAATACAGTTAATGTGAATTTCCTTTTCATTGAATTTGTCCCTCCTTAATAAGAGAAGCTGCACGAATCCTTACATATTCGTTGTCATCGTTTTTAACTTTTTGATTAAGTACGTTTAATGTTTGATTGTTGAAGCCGTTGCCTTTTGTAGCCTCCCCTGCAAGCGCATTAACGGCTGCGATTCTCATTCCGGAATTATTATCGTGCTGAAGAACGAAAAGCATACCTTCGTTAATTATATTATCGTATGGATAATTCAGCAGCGCAGTTAGTGCTTCCATTCTAACACGCGGATTGGGATCCGATTTTAATGCTGTAATTAAAGCCGCTTTAACTTTAGGATCGGGCTTCTTTTGGCTTTTAACAAAAGACGCCAGAGTGTTCGCGGTTTCTATTCTCACCCCGGGATTTTTTTCATTTATTAATGCTTCAGCAAGTATTTTCTGTATAGCGGGATCAGTTAGGAGACCTTTCATTTGAACCCTTTTTACGGCATCAAAAGTAAATACTATTTCACCTTTTTTTGATTTCTGATCCGAAAACTGAACGTTGGTTATAAGTGTGCTGTCGCCGCTTCTGAAAAACGAATTACTTCCGGAAGTACCAAACAATAAATATCCTGCAAAAAATCCTATGCAGAGAGAAAATGCACCTGCGAATACCGGGGCTTTATGAAACCAGATAAATTTCTTAACTGCATTAGCTGCTTTCTCGATTATTGATTGTTTCGAAAGTTCATAATTAAAAGAATTTCGAAACCTGCTCCTTGCGTCCCTCAGCATCTGATCATCCGGTTCGGTAAATTTATTATTGTTCACTAAAGAATGAAATTCGTTTAACTTATCGTATTCTTTCTGGCATTCTGCGCATTCGATCAGATGATCGTGCAGGCTTTTCATCTCATCATCGTCCAGATCGTTTAATAACGCAAGCTGAATCATTTCTAAATATTTATCGTGTGCCATAATAACTCCTAATCCTTATTCAGAACTTCTTTTAGATAGGTTCTCATTCTTTGCGTACCGGTAAAAAGATAATTTTTAATCGTACCTTCGGTACAGTTCATTACAGATGCGATTTCCCTTATTTTATATCCCTGATAATGCTTCAAGGTAAAAACAAGCTTTTGCTGCGGGGATAATTTTTCAAGTCCTTTTACAATATGCCCGGAAATATCCGAACTGACCGTACCGGCATCCGTATCAGCCTCGCCGGCTATGGTATCGGCAAGGGTTTGCGTATCTCCATCGTCGGAGAAAATCTCCTCATCGAGCGATGCAACGGCATATTTCTTTTTCTGAGTCCGGTATGTCAAACACACATTGGCAGTAATCCTATAAAGCCAGGTAGAGAATTCGCTTCTGAACTCAAATTTTTTTATTCCTTTAAATACTCGCAGAAAAACTTCCTGGTAAATATCCTTTGCGTCTTCACTGCTGTTTATAAAAGAGTAAGCTATACCAAGAACATTCCGGTCGTATTTATAAATCAATTGTTCAAATGCGCCGGAGTCTCCTTTCTGAGCCGCCAGAATTAAATTGTTTTCTTCTGTTGTCATTATTTCTCTCTTCGTCTGTTTAATTAGACTTTGGAAATATCAAAAGGTTGGGATAGATAGATTTATTTATCAAAAGATAAATTAATGAATTAAGTAAATATACACTATTGTAATCTAGTTCATTTTGATTATTTAATTATTCAAATTTTTTCATTATTGTAAAACCCTGCCGTTCGCTTAAGCGAACGGGAATTGATAATTTTAAATTTTAGGGGAGTTTAAATTATGAGTTGGGTAAGTATTTGGGTTCATCTTGTTTTTTCTACAAAATATAGATATCCGTTTTTGAGCACAAAAGAAATCAGGCAAAAATTATTCTTGCATATAAAAGAAAATGCAAAGAAAAAAGAAATATGGCTCGACTCCGTAAATGGTTATTCCGAGCATGCCCATTGTTTAATATCTTTAGGCAGAGAACAATCAATAAGTAATGTTGCTCAGCTTATAAAAGGTGAATCATCGTGTTGGATAAACAATAATAATTTATTACCTAAAAAATTCGTATGGCAGGATGATTATTGGGCGGTCGGTATCAGCGAAAGTCATGTCGCAAGGGTAAGGAGATATATCTTTAATCGGGAGAAGCACCATCAGAAAATCGAATTTAATGCTGAAGTTGATAAATTTATGAAAAAATACGGCTGGCAGCATATTTTTCCCAAATAAAAGACTATTAATTTAATCATAACTTGCCGCCGCCTTAAGCCGGCGGCAAGTTATGCAATATATTAATTTTCCGGATGACCAAGCATATTGATAATATCCTTAGCTCTGGATTCAGGCAGCACTTTTAGCATTTCCATTTTACCGTTTTTTAGAATCCCCTCCACAGTAGTTTTGTAGGGCGCATGAAGTTTAAAATGAACATCCCAGTTCTCCGGCCAGGCGGGAAATAAATAGATTTTATTTCCGACACTTTGAAGCAGCATATTTTGCAGACCAATCATCCCAGTACCGCCCCAATTATGATCCGGAGTCCAGTCGAATCCAGGTCCCCAAAATGCGGGAAACCTGCAGTTTCCGTTCCGAAGTTTTTTTATAGTAAGATCCGCAGCTTCTTTTGTCAAACCCATGCACGCTGCAAAAATATTATCCTGTTTCCATCCCACATAACTTCGGAATTTGCGAGCGTCGGGATCGTATTTCCAAGTATTTATTGCGGTATCCAATCCCGGTCTGCCTATACCGAAAATCCCCCACGGAAAAACCGGATAAAGTTGCATGGATTCCTCGTTGTTCACTCTAGCCCACACCTTAGCGGGCGCTATTGTAGTATGCCCTTCGCATTCCCGGAAACTGATCGGTGGAATACGTCCTAGCATTTCCTGCCAGTGTTTTCGATTGTTTGAATTTAAATAGTTACTGGGCAGCTCAAGCAATCCTTTTAGTACGGTATGAAGTGCAGCTATAGTTGAATTGGCGTTGTATGCCATTTTATAAGTTTCGCCAGCCGATCCGGGATAAAGAATTAATTTTCCATTTTCATCTAATTTTTTTATTCCGCGTTTTGCGGCAAGGTATTGATAATGATCATCGAAGAAAGTCAGACAGCTTTCAATTAATGGAAGGTACCGGGTAATATCGCAGTTGTTATACTTCTGCGATTCCAGAATCATATAACAAAATTCCAGTGCAGTATCCCATGTATACTCAAGCCATGCATTATACTGAATTCCTTTATTAAAACCTTTCGGCCGTTTCCATCCGTACTCCATTGAATTCGGCAGACCGAAATTTTCAAGCTGCTCGGTGAAGCATGCACCGTCGTGTCCCCAATAAACTTTACTTCGTAATTCGGCGTTGTGCAATATTCTATTATAAAAATCAAATTCGGACTTCATTAAATCATAATCGCCTGATTTAAGCATAGGATAATAAACAAGCCGCTGATTCTGTTCGGTAAAGGTGCCTCCGCCCCAGTTGCGGTAATCCGGAGTATATTTTTTTGTGGAATCGACAAACACAGGGTCGAAGGTAAATAGTCCGCCGTTAAATCTTGTAGGATATTTTCCGAAAGCATTGCAAGCAAGCATATACCTGAAAAGCTGATAATTTCTGCCGGTTTGCCAAACCGGAGATGATTTATCCTTCGAGCCGGGATAAATATATATAAAACTTCGGTTCCAGAATTCATCCCACCATTTTTGAGTTTTTAAAATAACGCTTCCGCTGTCTGCGATAGCTTCTTTAATTGTCTCGTTTAGTTTTTGTTTCCATGCGGTAGCAGAATTTGTTTGTCCGGTATAAAGAAATATATTCAAATCATATTTTGTCGAAGGTACTTTACTTTTAAGTACCCAGCCTTTATAATCGGTATCGACATATCGGCCGGAGGTATTTCCGGCAGGCTCCATATTAGTTCCTTTCATAAAACCGCCGAAAGTCAGATCTGCAAGAGGATTAAACATCTGCTTTTTAACCGAATCCAACCCCTGTTGTTTTACAGTAACATCAAAAACAGTTTCCTTTTTATTTCTGTGATAAAAAAGGATTCCGGAATTTTTAAATGATATTTTATCTTGATACGTGATAGGATGTGCGAAAGGACCCCATCTGTAAGAGTTTTCAAAGTTTTCACCTTCCCGTTCTTTTAAATCTTTATAGCGCCAGTTTTCATAAACCGCTTCGGCCTGCATAGGTTTGCTGCCGGATATTTCCACATGAATTATTGGACGGTAAACATCTACCCATAGTTTTATATCAGCCGAAATACCCGAACCGGATCCGGTGATACGTACGCTCCCGTCTTTTAGTACCAGTTCCTGTTTAAAATTTTTTCCGCTAAATGGATTGGGTGTAAGTTTTATTCTTACACGGCCGGGTTTAAGCAGACTGTTATTTTCGTCGAAGGTTCCGCTTTGTGCGATGTAAAACAATAGCTGCCCGTTTTCAACCCAAACATTTAAGCCGGTATTGTGTCCCCCGCACGGCATAGATTCCGAAGAGTTCTTACTTTGACTTGACCATATAATATTGCAAGAATCTAACTCGTATGTTTGAGCTAAGGAAACAGAAAAAATAAAAACAGCAATTATTGATGCAAACCTGAGAACGTTGGTCGATCTAATATTTTTTATCATGAAAATCCTTTGGAATTTTTAAATCAATACATCATAAGCTGCAACTTCATTTTTGATGAAAAATCTATCCTCCCTTTAAGACTGATGGACAGAAAATCTTGAAAATCCGGAAGAAAGCACTAGATAAATTAACAAAATTACGGATTTATATTATATAATTGGTGATTATTTAAATTGAAAATTAAAGCGCTTCCTCGAAGCACATTTCTTATTATTAGTTGAAAATGTTTTTAACCGAACATGACAACTAAATAAAAACTGCGTGATTACTTAATGATTTGTATATAAAGAATAAAATATTATTTTATTTACTCATTTTGAGTAGAAATTTTTCACGGGACTTCTATTGTTGATCTAGTCACAAATATATTATCAAACTATGTAGCTTTGTTATTTCAAAAATTATATAATGAGTTTAAATTCTTTAACTGCCGAATTAAATATCTAACATGAGGTGAATAATATTATGGAAATGAAAAATTTTGCAAGATCAAACTATAAAATTTCCAGACTTGGGTTCGGCTGCTGGGGAATCGGAAAAGCAATGTGGGTCGGAGCAGACGATTCGGAATCGAAAAAAGCACTTCACAAAGCGATTGACGAAGGGATAAATTTTTTCGACACCGCATTGGTATACGGCAACGGCCATAGCGAAAAACTCGTAGGTGAAGCCGAAAGAGAAAGCAGGAAGGAATTATTTATCGCTTCAAAGATTCCATCTAAAAAATACGAATGGCCGGCATCGGCGTATTCAACACTTGAAGAATCATTCCCCGCGAATCATATAATTAAGATGACGGAAAACAGCCTGAGAAATTTAAAAAGAGATTACGTTGACTTGATGCAGTTCCACGTCTGGAACGATAAATGGGCGGGCAATGATGAATGGAAAGAAGCAGTAAAAAAATTAAAAGATCAGGGCAAGGTAAAGTATTGGGGGATTTCAATTAACGATCATCAGCCTAACAATGCAATAGATACGGGGAAAACCGGATTGATCGACAGCTTCCAGGTGATATTTAATATATTCGATCAGAAACCGGCAGACAGACTGCTTCCGTTCTGCAAGGAAAACGGAATAGCTGTAATTGCACGGGTACCGTTCGATGAAGGAGCTCTTACGGGAAACGTCGATCCTTCAACCGAATTCCCGGTGGGCGATTTCAGAAACGATTACTTCAGGGGAAAAAGAAAAGTAGACGTAAAGCTGCGGGTAGACAAGATATGGAATGATGTTAAAAGAGAAGTCGATTCTATGGCGGAAGCGGCGCTCAGATTTATTATTAGTTTTGATGCCGTTACTTCAGTTATACCCGGAATGCGTAAAGAAAAAAATCTTATGGCTAATATTGCCAGCGAACTGAAAGGAAAATTATCCCATAAGCTGCTTGAGGAATTAAAAGTTCACAGGTGGGAAAAAAACTATTACGAATAATTTTTATTGAGGCAGAGTTTGCTTTAGAATTCTGCTGAAAAAAGAATCCCGGCTCATCGTTAATAATAATATTTGAAAGCAATTCGTTCACTATTCAAACAATACCGTATTTTCGTCTCTTCATCTACTATTTCAATTATAACCGGCATATCTTCGGAGAGGTGTAATATTCTTGTCCGAATATAAAAATTATAATTTAATCACAAAAGATTTCAATTTTTCTTTATCAATGATCCCCTGTTTTAAGTCCATTATAACACATTTTTGTTCGGCAATTGTATAAATGTTTATACCGTAAGTAATATTAACTTTCAACATCATCATATTATGCCGGATATATTCCACCCAGATTTGTCCGGTTGGTGTTTTACCGTATTTAAGCTGCTTTTTATATATAATATTGGTCGAAATTACCACCGGATATAAATCATCTTCGAGCAGCATATTTACGGAAAACATTTGATCGAATAATTTAGTGCGTAAATCTTCCAGCCACTTAACATAAACAATGTTGTTCACATGTCCCGCTATGTCTATTTCATAAGTTTTGATTTCAAAAACTATAGACGTTTTGTATTTAGCATTTTCATAATTCATAATTTTTTTACGGTAAAAGTATTGCCGCGGCAATAACTGTTGTCCATAACCCGTTCTTATCGCCTTCTGCGGTCTGGGTTATATTAAAAGTCTTTACAATCTTACTTGACATCTTGAATACTTCCTCCCTCTCGTACCAATCGGTATCGGGATCGAATTCGATTCCGAGAGTAGTGGCAAGCATTTGGGCAGCAAGGTCTTCGGCATAATCTCCGGCGAGTTTTTCCTTGATCCCGTACGGGTGGTACTCGGAAAGATAACCGTACTGACTGCCTTCGGCAGGGATCGCTGCTCCTATTGATGAAGCAACCAAACGGTTCGGTTCATTCGTTGAATTCCTTGCCATTACAGCAAAAGTAATTTGCCCAGGTTGTATTTCTTTTAGTCCCTCTTCACGAGATATCCTTTTGCAGCCGGGAGGGAAAATACTGCTGACAGTTACAAGATTGCAGATCTCTATTCCGGCATTTCGAAGAGCCGCTTCAAAAGAACTAAGATAATCTTTGTGCCTGCCGACCCCTTTTGTGAAAAAAATTTTTGTTGGTATATACAATTTTTTCCTCAATTATTGATTCAATGTTCTAGTTTGGGAGAACATATTTTAAGATCGTTTAATTTGCCTTTAATAAATAAATCTAATGCTTCATCATATAGAAGTCCGGGTGCATTCATAACGTCAATGCCTAATTCAAGAAAATGTGCGACTGCCTTTTCTCCCATTCCGCCCGCAATAATCGTTCTGACATTGTACTGATTAACATATGCCGGCAGCTGGCATGAATTGCCGTGTTCGCCTGCAAGCGGGTTAAAGATTAATTCCTTATTTAAAATATTATTTTGGCTATCCAACTCGCAAATATTAAATCTTGTGCACTTCCCGAAATGATCGGCAATTATCTCCTTATCACCGGTTTCATTAATTGCCGCGGCTAAACGATAATTCATTTCTTCTCCTTTATATTGAATTATTTTTCCGGAAAAGTTTCCCTTTGCAGTTTGTAAAGTTCGAACGGTTCCTATTATTTCATCAACATTTATATCGCTATTCAGACAATAAATTATCAATCTGATGAACCCTTCGTTATCAATTACCGAAACATTGAAAAATTTCTTAGATGCATGGAGCAGTTCGTATATGCTCCCTTTTTCTTCATAACAATCCGTAATTACAGGAATATGAATTTTCTTCCTCAGTTGCTGATTTATCCATCTGATACATCTTTTTTTATCTAAGGCTTTATCATCGGTAAAAGCGATCAGCTCTGTCTTTAGTTTTTTAAATTCTTCGATTTTTGTTGTAAAGGCATAAAATTTCTCGAGACATGTCAAATTAAAATCTCCCGGATGACATAAAAGTATGATCCAGTTTCCTTTATAGTCATCCGGAATTTTTTTTGGACCTTGCGTTGTTTGAACTTTCATGCGATTCAACTTTTTTCCAATAAACGGAGATATGGAATTAACTTCTGTCTTTCCCATTTATTCCTCCTTTGTCTGGAATGAGTTATTATTATTAAATACTAAACGAAAGTTCAATTTATAATTGTTACAGTTCTTTGTAAGAAAACCACCAGTCATAGCTGTTTGACAGATTTTTTCTTCTATATGCCTCGGCAATATCCTTAGGAGGCGGTATAATTACTTTATCTTTTATCAATTCGTTGTTAGGCCAATTTTCGGGCATGGCAACTTTATTTTTGTCCGAAATCTGTAAAGCTTTAAGAGCTCTTAATATTTCGTCGACCTGTCTGCCTATTTCCTGCGGATAATAAATCATCAAACGAATTAATCCTTCCGGATCAACTACAAAAACGGCACGGACTGTATTTGTACCTTTGCCCGGATGAATCATACCAAGTTTTGTTGCGACACGACCCATATCATCGGCAATTATCGGGAACGGGATCTGTATTTTCAATTTTTCGTCTATCCATTCAACCCATTTAATATGAGAGAATACCTGATCGATAGAAAGACCGATTAATTCAGCGTTTAATTTTTTAAATTCCTCGTTCCTTTTCGCAAATGCATAAAACTCTGTTGTACACACCGGCGTAAAGTCCCCGGGATGACTGAACAATATAAACCACTTTCCTTTGTAATCTTCAGGTATTTTTTTAATACCATGAGTTGTTTGAACTTCTAAACCGGGAATTTTTTCTCCTATTAATGGTATTCCGGAATTATTTGTCGTTTCCATAAGTTACTCCTCTTTTATTGTTTGAGATGTATTATTGATTAAACATATCGATTATCTATACTTCGTTTCCGGCCGGCACTTCTGTTTTTTTAGGTCAAAATTAATTTTACTCTCGGGTTTATATTCCAATAATTTTCCCTCGTTGAATTCCCGTAGAATTTCTTTAACGGGTTTGATTTTAGCCAGGAACACTCTTATTTCCGCAGCTTGCAACAAACGAAAGGAATTAGATCCGATCTCTCCGGTAATTAGACTTGCTGCATTTTTTTCTATAATCAGCTGCGAAATCTGTATTCCGGAGCCGCCTAATAATTTCGAATATGGATTTTTTAAAGACTCGAATGTTGCTCCTTTCGTATCAAAAAAAATTATGTATGGAGATCTTCCGAATTTTTCGGCGACTAAAGAGAAATGATCCGTCCCTTCCGATGTAATCGCGATCAGCATTTTATTACCCACTACCCGGTCTTCTTATGCATCCCCAGCTTCCGTAAAAAACACGGCCGAAACCGCTGCCCAGTCCGTTTCCGCAGCGAGACCTTCTGCCGCGACCCAAACCATAAATAACATCACTAACTTCCGAATTTGGGTTTCCGGATTTTTTCATCTGGGTTTGCCGGTCTCCCCAACAGCGTCCTTTTTTTCGGCCTGTCATCGGTTCTTGTTCTAAAGAACCCCTTCTATCAAAGCCTGGCATGATGATCTCCTAATTATTTTTTACAAAATAAGTGTTTCCAGAAAATTCAATTTTACGTAAAATGTTTTTATTTATAAGATTAATTATTAAATCCCACGAATAATCTGATTTATATAGAAATTCCTTAACCGCTTCCTCTCTCATCGGATGAACTGCGATTATACTTAATAACTCTATTTCGGTATCCGAGAAAAAGCTGAAGTTGTTTCCTTCATGATAAACAAGGAGTTCCACCTTACCGATTGAATTGTTGAATATTTCATGAGCTGCGGATAATATTCTATCTTCGGGGCTTCTGGTATTGGCTTCTGCAGGCGGTCTTGTAGGGATTAAAATATATGCCTTCTCAGGGCGAATTTCTTTTATAAATCCGGCTGTTTTGTAGAGCAATTCTATAGAATCATTCATGCCTTTTACAAGCATTGTTTCAGTAATCAATTCACCCTTGAACAAATCGGAAAAAGCTACAATTCCATCCTTAATTTTATGCAGCTCCAATAAACCGTGAGGTCTATTTATCATCCTCCAATTTTTTTGAAAAACGGAATCAATTTTCAGAGAAACCAGGTCGGCATTAATTAAATCATTTCTAACATTATTATCCCATAACAAAGAAGAATTTGTTATAACAGCGACCTTAATCCCGAAGGATTTTAATATTTTAATTGTCTCACCCAGGTTAATATCAAGAGTCGGTTCTCCGTCGGGAACAATACTTATATAATCAATTTTTTCATCCGCCTTTTTTAATTGTACTATCTTTTTTGCAACTGCATTGTAAATATATCCGGAAGAAAAAAATTCTTTTCTCTGAACGGACAGTGAATCCGTTCTGCCTACCTGGCAATATACGCAGGAATAGCTGCAGACTTTCGGAGGGATATTATTTACTCCCAAGCTCCGTCCCAGCCTTCTTGAAGGAATCGGCCCAAACACTATCATTTTTATTCCACCCTTAGATACGTTCTTTATTTATTTACTTTTTTGTGCTTTTAACAGCATGTTTAATTGCTCCTTCGTTAATGGTGTTCCGTAATTAACGTATTGTACTTTTGGCGCTTCAGGATTTACAAGCGGGATCCATTTTCCGTTATCATAATTCTGATAAACCGTATTATACTTAACTTGATCTACAACGGGTATTACTCCTTTAATCTGCTCTACTTTTCCGTTTTCAAGCCAGGTAAGATTAATTACGCCCTTTTCAATATTTTTATCATTTTCGGTACTATGACATTCTTCGCATTTCTTCCCTTCTTTTGAAACCGAGTGACTGAATTGAGGTGCGAAAATCATAAACGTCTTGTTACCGGGTACTACAAACGTCTGCATATTTGCAGAAGTAACTTTCCCTTTATAATTCATTAGAAACATCCAGTTTGATACGGGAATCGCGACTCTTTTACCTTCCTTTACCATTGTCTCGAAGTGGCAGTTTGTACAGCTTACAACCTGCCGAACATGACATGCTTTACAATCGAGCTTAGTACCGTGAATTGTATGAGATTTACTCTTAGTAATTTTCTCATGGCATTGTTCGCAATTTACACTCCATTGCTCCCGGTTGTTTCATAGAAGTATATCTCATCCCGTCGCCATGCATTTCGCTGGCAGTATGGCAGTCAACGCATTTCATTCCGGAAAGGAAGTGAACATCCTCAGTATTATTTTTCTTGTCGATTTTCATCATGGATGCTTCGCGCGCGTGGCACTTAATACACATATCCTGGTTTTTTGCAGCGGCGGTTGAATAAACATCTTTGCCGTCTTTCTCCGTTTTATGGCAAACATCGCAGTTTGGAGTATGACAGTTCTTGCAGTTAAGTTTATCGTAAGGTACGCCGGTAATAGATTCCAGTCCGCCCTGCGATTTATCGTACCAGTAAGCCATTCCTTTTACAGTGTAATGAAGACTTGATTTGAACATGCATTCTTCCTCATTCTGTTGAGGAAAAACTGCAGCAGTTAGTGCAAAACTTATCAGGACGGCAAAGAATATAAAAGAGAAAGTACGCATTGATGAACTCCTTTCATTTGTTTTTGTTAATTAACAATTACCGGAGCATTCAATTTCTATTAAGCTTTAAATATTTCGCCGATCCGGCGAGTTTATTATCAGGCGTTTACCCTATTTGTAACATTTTCAAATCGATTTATGATTTTGTCAGTTATGTACGTAAAAGTATTTGTAACCTCACAATCAGGCTTTTCCAGAGTTATCGGATTACCTTTATCTCCCAATATTCGCGCATCTATATCAATAGGTATTGCACCAAGGAAATCGATGCCGTAATCATCGGCTAATTTTTTACCGCCGCCTTCGCCGAATATGTTCAGCACCGCGCTGCAATGCGGACATACAAAACCCGACATGTTTTCAACTACGCCGATAAAAGGTATTTCAAGCTGCTTAGCCATATTTATCGCGCGTTCAGCATCCATTACGGAGACTTCCTGCGGTGTGGTTACAATTACGGCGCAATCAGGTTTCATTTGCTGTGCAACGGTTAATATCTCATCGCCGGTTCCCGGCGGCAAATCGGCTATTAAGTAATCGAGCTCGCCCCAATCAACATCGGCTAAAAATTGATTTATCAATTTAGATCTTAACGGCCCGCGCCATATTATCGGCTGCCCTGGTTTTATCAGTGAGGCTACCGATATCATTTTTACCCCGTTTCTCTCAAACGGAACAAGAGATTCGTTTACCTGAATTATTTCGCTGTTAATCCCAAGCATTTTGGCAACATTAGGCCCGGTAATATCCGCATCAAGAATTCCGGTGCTGAATCCTTTAGCCTGAAATGAAAATGCCAGATTAACGCTAACCGTGGTTTTTCCCACACCGCCCTTCCCGCTGAAGACCGCAATACGATGTTTAATCTTTGAGACGGTTTCGCCTATTCTTTTTTCTTCTTCATCAAATAATTTTTGTTTTTCTTGTTCGTTCATATTTTTTCACTTATTAATTTTTATCAATTTATTTAATTGTATTTATTGTTTAGTAAAAAGTTCTTAAAGCTTTAGTTTTCTAATCCTTTTAAATATTTACTTACTACCGATTTAACAGTGCCGGTTGATGCTAAAAGATGAATCTCAATATGTTCTTTTAATAAAACCGAATAAGCTTTGCGCCCGATTTCCAAAGTTAAAAGGACATCAACTTTATTATTAATTAAAACATCCGCAGCTTTATGTCCGGAACCATCAGAAACATTTGCCCCGGTATTTTCATAAACACTGTAGTCCTTCTTTTCTACATCATAAAAAATGAAAAACGGAGAGCGGCCAAAACTTTTACTTATTTTACTATCAGCTGTATCACCCATTGAAGGCACAGCTATTTTACCGGTTTTCATTTCCGTGCTCATGCCTTTCATGATCAACGCTTTTTTTTGCCGTTGGTTCCGATAATTCTTTAAGACTTCCGCTAATAAAAAATTCAATAGAATCATTCACAGTCATTTTACGGGCTAAATAAATTTTACTATTTCCTTCTTTTAATATCTCAAACGCGTGAGGACCAATATTACCAACGATAAAAGCCCGAACTCCTTTATCTAAATATTCCTGAAGATTATCGTGGTTGTGCCCTTCATTATTATTTATAAACGACTCGAAACTCTTTGTTTCCGTGTTGAACAAGATTAGATAATTTGCGTGCCCGAATCTTTTGGCTACCTGGCTTTCCAAATTATTTCCGTCTGAACCAATACATATCAACATTTGTATTTCCTTTATAATTATTTATTTCTTCTACTACTCCAAACCGGATAGCCGTTTTTATCTCTAAGCTTAATTACTTCATTTCCTTCTTTTAGCTCGGCAGCTATAATAGCAGGCTTTCCGTCAAATGTAATTCTCGAACCTCGAATTTCAATTTTGTCTTTTGCTTTTATTACGAAGTTTTGTTTGTCAAAATACCACGCCGGTCCAACATGAATAGAAATAGTTTCCTTATCGGTCTTCACCATCAGATTAATGCCGTACGACATTCCTTTCATTGGCGTTATCTTATCTATACTGACGACTTCGCCTTTAATAGTCTCAACAGTTTTTGGGTTATACATTTTATTAAAAGCAGACTTCTGCTCCCGGCCGTTGTTTCCTTTTTGCCTCATACCTCTTTGCGAGAAAATCTCCGTAGTAAATATTAAGCTCATGATTGAAATCATTACGAGCGAAATCCGGATTTTTTTCATTGTTTGTTTCTCATCATTTTATTGGCATTTATCATTTAAACCATTTTACAATTGCATTTATAGTTGCATTTATAACCGGATAAACTACCGGCGAAGGAGTTAGCAGCGGATGTGTTCCTATTTGCAGGGTGTTTATATCCGTGTCGGTCATTCTATTTTGAATCATAACGGAAACCATATTGATAAGTTCCCCGACCGAATCGCCGCCGTAAATTTGCGCGCCGAGCAGAGTGTGCGAATAAGTAGAAAAGATTAACTTTACATATACTTCTGAAACGCCGGGAAGTTTTCCGGGATGGCGGTCAACTGCTTTTGCAATACCGACAGTATATTCCATTCCTTTTTCTTTTGCTCTGTTTTCAGTTAATCCGCTTACGGCAAATGCCGTGCTGCCGATTTTAGTTGAGAAGGTCCCGAGCACTCCTTGATATTGTCTTATGACTTTAATGGAAAAAAGATTTGAGCCGACAAGCCTTCCCTCAGCCATGGCAGTTGAGGCAAGCATAATGTTTGAGAAATCACCTGTAAAGAAATCATATTTTACAGCGCAGTCACCAACCGCAAAAATGTCTTTTTCAGAAGTTCGCAGGTAATTATCAACAAGAACTCCCCTTCCTTCAAGGTAGTTTAGACCAAACTTTTTCACTAATTCAAGATTCGGTTTATAACCAACGGATATTATAACCAGGTCGCAATTAATTATTGAGCCGTCGCTTAATTCAACGCCGCTAACAGAACTGTTGCCTAATATTTTTTGGATGCTCTTTCCGGTAACAACATTTCCGCCCCGGCTGGTTAGAATATCTTTAACCTTCTCGCTAAATTCATTGTCCATAGTCGGCAAAAGTTCCGGCATCATTTCTACAATTGTTATATCTTTTCCTCCTTTAATCAATTCGTCGGCAACTTCCACCCCGATATAACCGCCGCCAAGGATTACAATTTTTGATGCACTGTGAACTGCTGTTCTTAATTTTTCTAAATAACTTTTTCTTTTTCTAACAAGAAAGACGCCTTCTTTTTTATTCCCTTCAATTTGCGGCAGCACAGCGCTTGAGCCTGTAGCCAAAACAAGTTTTTCATATTTTATTTCTTCACCGTTATCAAGACTCAAAATATGATCTTTTCTATCAACGGCTTCGCTGTTAATAATATCAATTTTATTTGCAGTTAAGGGCGCATCCCCCAGAATATTTTCATCAGCATTATTAAGAGTAAATAATGTGTACGGAATGCCGCACGGTATCATAGGCTTTGAATCTTTACGGATCAAAGCGATATTTTTATTCGGATAAGAATTTTTTGCGGATAAAGCCGCAGTTACTCCGGCTGGCCCTCCACCAATAATAACCACATCGTAAGCCTTCATTTTTTCCCTCTATATTTTTTTAAGTACAATAATCCAGTTCCCATGGGATAACCGCATATTTCAGAAATAACTTCACATTTAACTTTAAATAAAAAATAAATCGAGCGCTCCGCATTTAGAAGCGTTTCAAAATTTCCTTGCCCTTTAGCTATTACCATATCCGCGTTTTCAAATAAATCTAAAAACTCAGTAGAACACTCATTTAAATCTGTTCCGGCAATTCTACTTCCGCTTTCAATTACTTTACAAAGTTTGTTTATGCCCAACCTTTTAGCGTCTTCCAAAGTTATATCGTTTAAAATTTCATTTGACTTTACTGCAAATACAACTTCTTTGGGCTTTAATTGTTCTATCAAGAATTTATCGAACAGCGCTTCTTCGTAGTTGTCTGCAATAAAAAGAATCCGGTTTGCTCTATTAAAATCTTTCTTGAATTTGCCGATTGAATCAACATTTATCCGGTTTGAAGTAATAATGTTAATTTCTTTTTCAAGATTAAAATTGGGATTTGCACCAAGATCGATAGTATTGCCGGTTATGGAAATTCTCACAGCCATTTCTAATTTATCTTCTGAGGCTTCAATCATTGTTTCAAGATATTTTAAATATCCTTCTGCATTCAGTCGGTTTTTCTCTTTAATTATTTTGAATGAACTTTGTCCGTTTAAATTTTTATTCAATATCGATTGCAGCATAATTGAGAAATGGGGTGCCGATAGCATTTCTTTATTATCTAATAATAAACTAATCGTATCGTAAATAATTTTTCTTTGTTCGTTTTTGTCTTCTACGCCTAGCAGCCTGCTTAGAGTATAAGATTGTTTTACAACGCATGGAATACAGCCGGGGGAAATCAACATTTATATTACCTTTATGTTTTACAATTAGCGCTTTAGAACATGGAAACGTTCTAGCTATTTTTTTGTCAATTAATCAATAATTAGAACGATTTTATATGAATAATCAATTGTAATGCCGAAATAAAAGTTCGTTTACTGAGGATAGTGATAATATTTCATCTTGCACCTATTGCAAATACGCAATATATTATTGCATGCATTGTTATAGTGCAATATTATTGCAATTTTTGTTAAGCAAAGAATTTAGAAAGATCTTAAATGAAAGACGTCCAAAGTATAATTGATCAGCAAAAAGAGAATTTGATAATTCCGGACGGAATTGTTGTGATTGGAAAAGACTTAAATATTATTGTGTTCAACGAAGCGGCTTCGCGCATTACCGGCTTTTCCGAAGATGAAACTATTGGTAAACAATGCTCGTTACTTTTTAAAGATAGTAGTGAAGAATTAAAATATATTTCCGAAACGATTTCCGAAAAGCGGGTTTATTCTAATCTTCCATTTAAGATAAAAGTGAAAAACGAAAATTTAATTGATGTGCTTGCATCGATTACTCCCGTTCTAAAAGATAACAATGTAATTAGCGTGGTTTTGGTTTTCCGGAACACTAAAGAAATGCTTTTAATGGCCGAAGAATTAGAGATAAAAACTTCAGAGCTCATCGATCAAAGAAATAAACTTGATGCAATCTTTAACAGCAATATTGAAGGAACCTTTACAATAGACAGCGACTGGAACGTAACTTCTTTTAATAACTCAGCAGCTAAAATAACCGGTTATAAAAAGTCAGAGGCCGTTGGTAAAAAATGCTGGGAAATATTTAACTCATCTTTGTGCAGAAACGGATGCCATATGGAAGAGACAATGCACAAAGGAAAATCTACTATCGGGAACGAACTGGAGATTGTTCATAAATCGGGAAGAAAAATTCCGATAAGAGTTAACTCGGCAATCTTAAAGGACAGTAAGGACGAAATGAAAGGTGCGGTTGAAACCTTTATTGATATTTCCGAAATTAAAAACTTATCAGCGCATCTTGAAAAGGTTTTTAAGTATGAAAATATAATAGGCAAGAACAAAGATATTAAACAAATTATTTCCGTCCTTGAAAGCGTTGCTCAAACCGACAGCTCGGTTTTAATTACCGGTGAGAGCGGCACCGGCAAAGAACTGGCCGCCAGAGCAATTCATTTAAATAGCTCCAGACGCGGGGGACCGTTTGTTGCCGTTAACTGCAGCGCTTTTGTAGAGTCTTTAATCGAAAGCGAATTGTTCGGACATGAAAAGGGTGCTTTCACCGGAGCAATTAGGACAAAGATCGGGAGATTCGAACTTGCACAAACCGGCACACTGTTCCTTGACGAAATAGGTGACCTCTCAACAGCATTGCAGACAAAATTGTTAAGAGTTTTGGAAACCCTGGCATTTGAGAGAGTAGGCGGAAATAAATCCATTAAAATGGACACAAGAATTATTGCTGCTACAAATAAAAATCTCTCCGAGGAAATGGTTTCCGGAAGATTCAGGGAAGATTTGTTTTATAGAATAAACGTCATCAATATTCATCTGCCCCCGCTGAGAGACAGAAAGGATGATTTGCCGCTGCTGGTCAACCATTTCTTCGAACAATTCAACGGCAAATTCAATAAGAATATAAAACAATTTTCTTCCGCTGCTTTTGAAATTATATCCGACTACGACTGGCCGGGAAATATCCGTGAACTTGAAAATGTGATTGAGCACTGCTATATACTTTGTAGTGAAAGCATAATTCAAGAAGAACATCTGCCAAGGAAACTAAGAAGTGCAAAAAACAGTAAACAAACCGGCCAAACAGGTAAACTGACAAAAGTATCGGAAACGGAAAAAGAGATAATATTATCCGCACTTCAAAACAACAAATGGAACAGAGCATTAACCGCCGAAGAATTAAAAATAAATCCGTCTACATTATGGCGCAAGATGAAAAGACTGAAAATTACCTAGTCTCAATTATTATTAAATTTTACCCGGCGGTATAATACGTAATTACGCAGAATCCCGCCGGGAACAGAAAATAACCTTTTCTTCACTACTCTTAATTAGAACAAATAAACTTTATTTAAAATCTATAACCAAGTCTTAATCCTATATTAAACTGATTGTTTCCGCTGATTCGAGCACGGTTTTCCCAGGCGTCCTGCATTATCAAATCATACTTTACAATAGGTGACAGGATTATTCTTCCCGGAATTTCGAAATTATAGCCGACCGCAGCATTAAGTTCGGTTGAATAATAATATCTCGGTGTAGTCGGTATAACGGGATTAAATCTTACAATACCCAAACCTACTTGAAAAAATAAGTTACTTATTTCTTCAAACGGATGATAACGGAATGATGAGGATAAAGTTAATGTTTCGATCTTCATGCTTATCAGATTAAATTGAAGATAATTCGCTTCGAAGGGTAATGAATTGTAAGAGAATGACATTACAAATGCGGATCTGCGGTTAATATAAAATGCCGATTCAACTGAATATTCGATATTGTTTTTTTGTTCAATGTTTACACTCTGAATCATTCTTGACTTTGCGTTTCCGGCACGAAATAATTGGCCGGCTCCCAAAGATATAATAATATTTCTTGGTTTTACGGAGTTATCAGAATCATAGTTTTTATTCATTCTGATGTAAGAATGCGGAAATATTTCCGGGTCGACACTTAAACTAAACTGCATCGTCTCATACGGAAAATTCCAGGGAAAATAATTGTTGGATCGGGGGTTGTGCCAAACACCTGAATAGCCTGCCGTCAATTTTACTCCGTTATATCCGGCTGATATTTCAACCCCGTGAGTATAAAAATTAACCAGTCCGCTTTTAATTCCGTCTGAGTAATTCCCGAGATAAAAATTCTGGCTTAAATAAAATCCGTTTCCAAGATTAAGTTCCTTCCATTCCAAAGCAATTCCCGGACTTATTGACGCGTCTCCCGGGAAGTCTTTCCAATCAGTGAATAAAGTTTTAAATGATGACTGCCCGTTGCCCTCATCGTCTCTTTTATCAAACGGCTTGGCCATACTCACCGAAAGAGGCACTGTAATAAAATCATTATTAATAATATTAACGTTTAACCCCAGACTTAAGAAAGCAGGCGGCGGATCGTACTCGGCATATTGATCCGGGTATACATATTTTATTGCCGGACCAAGGTTCATAATCGATATTCCCGCACGCCATTCTTTGTTTAAAAACTTAAATTTATCAACTCCGCCTAAACTAAGAAGAATTCCGTTGTATTTGATATTTCCCAAAACGGCAAAACAATATCTGAAGCTTGCGCCTATAGCAATATTTTTATTTATAGATTTTGCATAACCGGCGGCAATACTTCTTTGATAGTTCTTTTCATAAATTTGACCGTCGGGGCTGTCGGTCGATGTAACAGCCCAGTTACCCATATTCCAATCGTTATAATCGATGCCGAAAGCTCCTGCATTACCGAGATTAAAATAAACTGAGTAATCGTTCATCGGCATTCCGCCTATGACCAACTGAAATGGCTCATGATAAAAGGAGAAAGTTGTTTCTCTCGTCAGCAACAAATTTGCGGGATTGTATGTAAAAGCGTCTATGCCGCTTCCGGATACTACACCGTTCATTCCCATTCCCAAATTTCTTACGGAATGCGGGAGATTAGTCGAGTAGAAGGCCTGGGAGTCCCATGGCTGAGAATGAAGGCTGTTTGAAAAAACTAGCAGGAAAATACCCGTGAAGAAATAAGGCAAAAGACTTTTCATAATATTCCCCTAAAATTAAATTGAAAATCACGGTTAAAATAATAAATTTAATCTTAATTAAAATCTGTTTTTACGGCTGCTCACTGACTTTGAAATATAAAATATTATGAAAAAAACAATTACAGTATTCGGAAGTTCTCTGCCGTGCAGCGGGGACGAAGAATACGAAACGGCTTACAAGCTCGGCGGACTTCTTGGAGCAAGTAATTTTAATGTCTGCACCGGCGGTTATCAGGGCATTATGGATGCCGTTTCAAAAGGCGCTGCCGGGAACGGCGCCGAGGCAATTGGAATCACTCTGAGCGGCAGGCGATCGAATATTAGCAGGTACCTCACGAAAGAAGTGCAATGCGGTACTTTGTTTGAAAGGCTGAAAAAGCTCATTGAGTACGGCGACGGTTTTGTAATACTGCAGGGCGGAACCGGCACTTTGCTTGAACTTGCCGCGATCTGGGAAATGATGAACAAAGGAATAATCCCGGTAAAACCGGCCGCATGTTATTCCGAAATGTGGAATAAGATTGTCGCGATAATGGAAAAACAAATAGAACGGGAAGAACGTGAAACCGGATTGATTAAAATTTTTAATACCGTCGATGATATTGCGGATTACTTCTTAAAAGCATTTTAACTTAAAAACTTCAATACCGCCGAATAAACCATATCGGTATTTAATTCTTTTATGCATTTAAATTTAACGTCGGTTCTGAAGCATATTAACGGGCGGGGCGAATAAATAAAACACGGCGAACAATCGAGATTAAGAGTTACTATGCTGTACCGGGTATGCCAGGGGTGAATATAATTCTGATTTGTAGGACCGATAATAGCGACAGTTTTCCTCTGCATAGCCGCCGCAACGTGCATCAAACTCGAATCGTTCGAAACAAATACATCGCATCTCTTTATTAATGCGGCGCTTTCAGCCAGATTTTTCGAAGCTACAAAAAAAACATTTTCCGAATTTATTTCGTCAACAATTTTATCTTTCAGTTCTTTTTCTTCCGGTCCTCCGAAGATTAAAATTTTCGCATTATTTTTTTCGATTAAACGTTTTCCCAGATCCGCAAATTTTTCGGGCTCCCATCTTCTTTTAATATGATTCTTCAGCGACGCGCAGCCCGGATGAAAACCGATGATAGTGTCGCCCGGGGAAATATTGTTGGCGGCTAAAAACTTCGAGCTGAATTTTTCATCATCTTCGGTAACCGGAAAATAAAGCGCCGGCTCGCCGGTAAAATTGTCTCCGGTTAATGCGGCTGCTAATTTTATATTAGTACTAACATTATGAACCGAATCGCTTTCGGTTATTCTAACATTATTTAAAAAACCAAGCTCCCTGAAATCACGACGTAGATATTTCGCGCCGGCCCTTTTTTTAGCTCCTATCAGAAAATTAATTATGTTGTATTCTTTTCTGTTGGCCGGATAAACATTTATTGATGCATCGTATCTGCCTCTTAGTTTAAGTACAAATTTTAAAGCGGCAAACGCGCCGCCGTTAAGGAAATCAAAATGAATCACCTTATTTATGTTTTCATTTCGCTCGTAAATATCCCGAACTCCTCCGAACATTACAAGAGCATCAATTTCGGCTTCCGGGTTTGCCTTACGAATAAGCCCAAGCGCCGGTGTAAACATTAACGCGTCTCCGATTCCGGAAAGTGCAATTATTAAAATCTTCATTGATTACTTTTAATTTGAACCGGAAATTTAGACAAATCAATTCTAAATTTCTAATTGACCTAAACCTGAAGCATCCTAATTAAAATTTATTGAACGGTGTACTTCACGCATTTAATTTTTATTTCATTTCAAGCGCATGGAATCGGTATTAACAGCGTATCGTTTGTATCTCTCGACGCTGGCTCTTACGTTCGGATCATTCGGATAAAGGACAAGGATCTTATTCCATATCATTGCTAGATTCTTGTAGTCCTTATTTCTTTCGTAAATTGAAATTAAAATTCTGTACGGATTGTAAAATGATTTTATATCGGACGGATTTTTTTCAAGCTGCTTTCGCGCTAACTCTTCGGATACCCCGGCAACATAACGGTATTTTTCAAAGGCCTGAGCTTTAAAATATATATTTCCGATTTCAAACAAAGAAGCAATGGGCGGCTGAATAATCTCCAACGGAATTTTTTTCAAAAGAGTATCCAGGGTTGCGACGGCTTTTTCTGTTCTGCCTCTGTTAAGATACGAGATCGACAAATTCAGATATGCATTGTAGTAATTATTCATCATCCGTCTATGCACTTCGTCGTAAAAAATGCCGGGGTTATTCAGTCCTCTGAAAATAAAATCCGGTTTATGTGATTTACTGATCCCGGTATTTTTACCCAGGAGCATTTTATTCATTAAAACTTCATTTACCGAAGAATTAGGTGGATCTGATTTTTGAGGTATTAAATCTTAAAGCCAGGCCCTCCAGTCTTAAATACGGGTCCAGCCCTATTTTACCGTTGTCCTGTGTTGTAAGTGAGAAATATATCGGTCTTTTCCATATATTATTTTCTGCAATTTCTTTAGTGACTATATCCTGAACTCGAAGTCCCGATATATTGCCGTAATTAATTGTGCTGTTCATTCTGAAAGTTATTCCGCTGCCGGATAAAATGCTGGTATCTTCAATACCGAACCGTTGAATAATATCATTTCTTTCAAGACGATTTTGATATGCCGGGAAGGGGATTGTAATATCTGCCGATTTCCAGGTCATCGGCTGAATATTTTCAATCTGCTCATCGGTTAATCTCATGCTCACTTTTCCTGTGCCGTACGGATCATCATTTTTCAATTGATAAATATACCACGGTGTGTTAAGAAGGCTGAGATTGACAATAGTAATATCTCTTCTAATTCCCTCTACATCCTGAAGATACCACAACGGGAATGTATCGTTATCGCCGTTTGTGAACAGAATTGCATTAGGCGCACAGCTTTGGAGCAGGTTATAAGAAATGTCCCACGGGAACCAGTTTTGAGATCTGTCGTGAGTATGGTAATTAGCCTGCAGCATTCTAAGCGGAATAAATATAATTGCGGCCGTCAGAACGGCTAATGCAGCGGTTTTACGGTGTGCCGGATTATTAATTTTACTTCGCATCAATTCGACCAGCCAATGCACACCAACGGCAATCCATACCGAAAAGACCAAGAAGGCTCCCACATAAAAATAATCTCTTTCTCTCGGCTGGGGCTGCTGCTGGTTCTGATAAAAAGCCGTCAGGTAGCCCATAAAAAGAAAGAGGATCATAAAAATTAACCCGGTTTTCCAGTCTTTTTTAAAATGATAAAATATACCGAGTATACCGAATAAGAGCGGTATTCCGAACAGAGAATTACCGGCGTCACCGGCAAAAGTTATATTGAAATATTTTCCGAAGAACTGTCCGATTGAATTAAAGGGTGCAATATCAACACCGGAATCCTGGTCCCAGCTCTCCCTGCCCGCATAATTCCATAAAAGATAGCGGGTCATCATATGGTTCATTTGATAACGCCAGAAGAAATCCAGATCGCTGGTATAATTAGTAAAAACACCTCTCTTCTGAGCTTCGGCTGAAAACCTTCTTTTAAATATCGGAAAATCGCCGTATTGTTCGCGATTAAGATAAGACACAAGCTGGGAAAATTCCCGTGGACGATTTTCATTCATCGGCGGATTCTGATTTGAACGTACAATCGTCATTACATAGGTTGTGAACCCAAGTATTATAAAAATCAGCGACATAAAAGCCAGATGCAGTGCTGGTTTATTATATTTTACGGAAATATAAGTCAAGTAACCAAGCGCCGCCATAATAACAGCAATAATAATCACAGCAGTTACAGCACTGTTGCCGGATATTTCCGCCATAATACCCGGCAGAATTTTAACTATTCCCGGATATGTTATAAACAATGCGGCTCCTCCAATCATAAGGGGCAGGTAAACCGAATTTTTACTGAATACTTTTTTCCACATAAAACCCATTATCAGCGCGCTGGCAGCCGCAGCTATTAATTTGAACCTTGCATCAAAGGCAGAATATTCTTCATTAGTAGGAGGAACAATTGATCTTTGAGAGTTCCATAAAATGAAAGCAATAATAAGAATAACGGATACGTGGAATAGAAGAATATAACCTGTTTTTTTCAGGGCGGTTTCATCAGTAACGTATTTCCTAAAAATTATTGCCATTACCACGGCTACAATTGCAAGAACGCTCATCAGATGAACGCCGGTCGACAAACCGATGAGGTAGGCGATCATCAGTATATATTTTTCATTATCCTTTTTATCAGACTTCTCGGTCCAAAGCATCATTAGGTAAACTATCCCGGCAAATAAAAACGTACTTGAGGCGTAGACCTCCGCCTCAACGCCATTAAACCAAAACGTATCGCTGAACGAAAAAGACAAAGCGCCTACGGCAGCGGGTAAATAAACAGAAATTACTTTCCAAAAATTTCCGGGAGTTTCGGATTTAAAATTATTTATAATTTTTACCGCAATCAGATAAAGGAATAAAACTGAAAACGCGCTTGCTAATACCGATATTAAATTAACCCGGTATGCCGTATTTGAAGCAAAAGGAAGCATTGAGAAAATTCTTCCGACCATAGTAAACAGCGGTGTTCCGGGGGGATGCGGCACCTGGAGCGAATAGGCCGCGGCTGTGAATTCACCGCAGTCCCAAAACGAAACCGACGGCTGAACCGTCAGCAATAATACGGTAAGAGAAAAAAGAAACACAACTGCGCCGATTAGCCTGTGCAGGTTTTTAGTATTCATTAAAATCCCCGGATTTATTTATTATTACTAAAGTTGACTGCCTGTTTTTATATATCATTAAAACAATTCGAAATATTTATATTTTTATCATTAACCCGCGAATTAATTCTCGGGTTAATGAAAAGGAAAAAAGTTATTCCTAACCGTTGAACCTGCCGGTAGGCAGGTTCAACGGTTTTTCACGCCAAAAACATCTAGGCGGTCAACTTAGGTATTATTACAAACTTTATTTTACGGTAAACCGGTAAAAACAATTACCGGAAAATTCATAGTGAAAATTGTTTTATTGTTATTAGTGAAAGAGAAATATTAAAGACTCAAGATTTGGGTATGGTGAGCTGCCCCTTTTTATTCGTCTTTCTTTTTAAAAAAGGAATCATACTTGCTTTTATCTACGGGAAGGTTGTATTTATCATACAGCTCCTTCAAACGTCTGAACGAAACGGAATCCAGGTCCTCCTCGTCTTTATGCCGCTTCAGAAACATTTTAAATTCTTCCGCTTCTTTAGGCCCCATTTTCCGTTCGAATTTTTTTAATACGTCTATATATTTTTGCTGATCCCTGAACGACATATAAACCCCGATTTTTGAAAAAGAATTAAAGATTTGTATTCATGTTCAAGAACTTACGATATGACCGTTAAAATAATCAACTTCGGCGTAATTTAAAAGGGAAAGAAACCGGGATTTTAATACCGACTTTATTTAAATATATTCTAACTGTTTATTTTTCGTACAATTTAAAATTTAGGTTAATATTCAATTGAAAGAAAAACTCATTAGTCCGGCTGTTTCAGTTATACTTACGGTATTCAACAGAGCCGGTTATTTGAACAGGTGCATTGATTCTGTTTTGAACCAGTCATTCACAGACTGGGAAGTGATCGCAATAGACGACGGCAGTACCGACAATTCTCTTGAAATACTTCATCAATACAAGAAAAACCATAAAAGAATAAAAGTGATCGCACAGCAAAACATGAAACTGCCCTTGAGCCGGAACAGAGGAATAAAAGAATCCGCGGGAAAATTTGTAACATTTATAGACAGCGACGATAGGTACACAGCCCGGCATCTTGAAGAACGCATAAATTACATGAATAATAATCCCGCAGTAGATCTTATACACGGCGGTATCAAAATAATCGGGAATGAATATGTAAGGGATAAAGATAATCCATCCAGATTAATTCACTTATCAGATTGCACGGTGGGCGCTACTTTTTTCGGCAAAAGAGAGGTTTTTATCAGGCTTAACGGTTTTAAAAATATCGACTACAGTGAAGATTCGGAATTTCTGGAAAGAGCGGAAAAAAATTTCACTGTCAGTGCCGTGGATTTTAAAACTTATATTTACCACCGCGATGTTCCCAACAGTATAACAAATTCTTATGTCCCTTAGCGGTTTTATTTATTTTTCCGTTTATAAACCCTACGGTATGCTTTCTCAGTTTACGGATGCCGGTGGCAGAACAACTCTCGGAGATCTTTATAAATTTCCGAAAGATGTTTATCCCGTCGGACGTCTGGATTCGGACAGCGAAGGTTTGCTGATCCTAACAAATGATAAGCGGCTAACCGATTCCCTGCTAAATCCCAAATTCAAACATGAAAGAGAATACTTTGTACAAGTAGAAGGTATTCCCGGAAAAACAGAACTTGATAAAATGAGAGACGGCATGAATATTAGGAATTATACAACTCTTCCCGCAAAGGTTAGAATAATTAATGAACCTGATCTGCCGCCAAGGGTGCCTCCAATAAGAGTAAGAAAAGCAATTCCGGAAACATGGTTGAGCGTTTGTTTAACAGAAGGCAGAAATAGACAGGTTAGAAGAATGACCGCCGCAATCAATCATCCGACACTTAGACTGGTGAGGGTCAGAATTAAAAATATCCTTTTGAACAGCATGGCCCCCGGCGAGGTAAGGGTTTTAACTGCGAATGAGATTTCGGAACTTAAGGAATTTAAATAATTTGCCGAAATTTCACTTTACCGGACTACTTAATGTTATATTTGCGGAAGCAGGTATCCCAAATGTTGGATTTGACAAAAAATGGATTCCCGCCCGCCGCGGAAGGTAAACATTCAGGGAATGATAATTCGTAATCTTGTTTATTTTAAAATACATTTTTTATGTAACTTCATTTAGAATATTAAAATAATCTCCGCTACTCCCAAAACGGTTAAAAGGGTAAATGCTTAAATAGGTTAATTTTTTTCAACTTTTCAACAATTATTACGATAATAAGTATGAGAAAATCAGGTGAATTCATCCAAATTCCCATCAATTGTCTCAATATTATTAATAAGTTTAGAATGATTTATATGCATGATTCTGCCATTTCGGACTAAATGACCAATGTACACCAAGCCCTCTAAAATAATATTTTTTTTATTACTTCTTCCCGTATCATTTACTTCTGCCAAGCGAGATACCGACAGTCTTACAAAAATGAGTAATACTGCCGGTGAAAAACATAAAGCAGAATTTTATTTAAAAACCGCCGATTCTTTTGAGAAAAGTAATTTAATAGATTCTGCCGTTTACTACGATACGCTTGCACTTAGAGAAAGCCGGATTACGGGAAATATTTCACTGGAGGCAGAATCGCTATATAAAACCGCCGTGAATTTTTATTTGCTTGGAAAAAACCGGGAATCGTTGGAGCTCAGCAGGCAGGCGCTGTCGGTTTATAAAAAAATGAACGATAAAATCGGTATGGCGAAGTCTCTTAATTCAATGGGCATTATCTATGAAAATTTTGCCGATTATGAAAAGGTATTAATCTCGCGGCTGGATGCACTGCGTTATTATGAAGAAGCTAAAAATCCCGGCGGCATAGTTTTAACATATAATTATCTGGGAATTCTTTATCAAAGCATGAAGGAATATTCCAAGTCGCTGGATTATTATAATAAAGCGTTAAAAATTCTTGAGATAAACCCTGACCGGATGCTTCTCGCAACAACATACAACAACCTGGGCAATTTGAATCTGCTTCAAGGCAATCTAAAGAATGCCCTTAAATTTAGTCTTGAATCGCTGGAAATAAAAAAAAGCATAAACGCGGGTGCTGCCGATATTATTGATTCTTATTTAATTATGGGTACCATACTAAGGGATCTGAAACAATACGGGGCGTCAGCTGAACAATATAAACTGGGAATGAAGTTGGCCGATAAAACCGGAAACAAGAACGCCCGTGTATTGCTTCTGAAAAACATGGGTATATTGTACGATTTAACTGGAAAGTACCAGCCGGCGCTTCAATATTTCGGTGAAAGTAAAAAACTTGCCGAAGAAATTAATTTTAATAGAATAATTCTTGCAAACCTGCAGGGGCTGGCGGAAGTTTATAAACAAACAGCGGAATATAAACTGTCGCTCCAATATTATGAAAAATACAGGCAGGCTAAGGACTCAATATTTAGCAAGAATCTGAAGAGCAAATTAGATACATACCACAACCGGTATGAAACCGAGAAAAAAGCAAAAGAAATTCAGCAAATAAAATCTTCCGCTCAAAGGACGGTTTCCATTCTTTTAACGTCGGCTTTTCTTCTTATTTTAATCCTTCTTGTTGTTATTATGAACCGTTACCGTATTAAGACCAAAACTAATTTAAAATTACTGAATAAGAACAAGGAGGTTGCCGGTTTATTTGAGAAACTGAAAAATTTAAATAAAAATCTAGCCGATTCTGAATCGACATACAGGTATCTTTTTGTAAATAATCCGGTGGCAATGTTTATCCTTGAAGAAGAAACTTTAAAGATTTTATCCGTAAACAAAGCTGCTGCTGATCAATACGGGTTTTCGGAATCGGAGTTTGCAGATATTAATTTTGAGAATTTATGGGATACCGCAAACAAGGATAATTTCTTAAACTTTAAAAAGAGATATTAACTTCACCCGGAAGAATATTAACTGCGTCTCACAGGAAAAGAGACGGGAATCTTATGTCGGTTGAAATAGCCGCAAGCCGTTTTATATTCGAAGGTAAAAATTCAATTTATGTAATGGTTTCCGACGAGACCGAAAGAAAATTAATTGAACAGATAATTCATGAAAGCGAAGAAAGATTCAGAATTCTTTTTGAAGGTGCTCCCGATGCAATTATACTGGTAGATGCCGGCGGTAATAAGATTCTTGATTCAAACCCCGCGGCTTCGAAATTATTTAAGCGGCCTTTGGATCAATTATTAAAAATTTCTCATTGGGATATTTTCGCATCAGATAAGTGCGAGGCCGCTAAGAAAAACTTTTCGGAAATATTGTCCCGTCTCGACCCCGGCGCGGCAGTTCAGGCTCTAGAATCAGAAGCTGTTTGCCCGGACGGAACGAAAATACCGGTAGAAATTTCGTTTAATATTACGACCGTAGGCAGCGCAAAGGTTATCCAATGTATTTTTAGAGAGATAACTCTGAGAAAACAAACGGAGGAAGCTCTTAAACAAAGCCAGCAAAGATTGAGCAGGGCGCAGAAAATTTCCGGTGTCGGCAGCTGGGAACTGGATTTAAAAACCGGAATAGTACTGGGCAACGATATATCATCTTCTATCTATGGATTTAAAGACTACCTGCACCATATCCCTTTTGAGGAAATCAAAGCACTTGCTCATCCAAACCAAAGAGAAGATCTTGATGCGGCAATGCGTTCGCTTATAACAAACGGAACGGAATTCAAAGTAACTTACACAATAAGGAAAAAAGAAACCGGCGAAACCAGAATGCTTGAGGCCAGGGCCGAATTGATAAGAGACGAAAATCAAAAGCCGGTAAAGGTATTGGGTGTTGTCAGGGATATAACCGAATTAAGTAATTACCAGGAACAATTAATTCTCGCTAGAGAAAATGCGGAAAGATCCGATAGGCTAAAATCGGACTTTTTAGCTCAGATGTCGCACGAAATCAGAAGTCCCGTCAATATAATAATGAGTTATGCTTCATTGATAAAAGAGGAATTGAAGAACGAAGCAAACGAAGAAATTAAATCATGTTTTAACTCAATAGACAACGGCGGAAGAAGATTAATCAGAACGATCGATCTTATACTGAATATGGCGGATATCCAATCGGGAAAATACGAACCTTTTATGGAACACACCGATCTTGAAAAGGATATTCTTCAAAACCTTATTTCGGAATATACTCCGGCTGTAAATGAAAAAGGATTAAAACTGTTATTTACAAATGAAATCGGAACCAGGAAAGTACAGATTGACCGTTACACTGTTGCCCAAATATTTTCCAATCTTATAGATAATGCCGTAAAATATACTAACGAAGGCGAGATAGACGTTATAATTCAGGGATCTAATGATGAAATTAACGTAAGCATCAGGGATACGGGTATAGGGATTTCAAAAGAATATATACCGCACATCTTCGATCCTTTCAGTCAGGAAGACCAGGGCTATACAAGGCGTTTTGAAGGTACGGGGCTGGGGTTGAGCCTTGTAAAAAAATACTGCGATTTGAACGGTGCCGATATTCAGGTGGTAAGTAAAAAAGGATCCGGTACGGTATTTAAAGTTGTACTGAAAGTTAACACCGAAAATTTATTATTAGCGACTTACTCAAACATATAGTTTATTTTTTTACATAATTCCGGAAAAGTCAAAAGGGAATGAGATTTAAAATTTTCATAGTGATTTTATTATTTGCGGAGTCTTTATCGATCGGCAATGCTCAGGATAAAAGCAGGCTGGATGATCTGGATAGTTTCCTTAAAAAGAAAGACAGCCTGGCAAATAATTTAATGAAAGCTTACTTTTTTGAAAAGACCGACCCGGATTCATGTGAAATATATTTAAAATCCTCGTTATCGCTGGCACAGCGGATGAACGACTATTTAAGCCAATCAAAAATACTGCTGAAATTAATTTCTCTATATAAAGAGAAAGGGGAATCAAAGAAAATTTCCGACAATGAAGATGTTTTGATATCCGTAAATAAGATGCTTTTATCCCAATCGGAAGGTAAAGAAAAATTAAAATTCCTTTCGGATATTGCTGATAGTTTTGCCGACGCCAATACCGACAGCGCAATATACTATTATAAAAAAGTAATATCGATAAGTGAAAAATTCGGTGAAACGGAATCCGAAGCCAATGCTCATTTAAATACCGGATACATTTATTCCCATATTGAAGATAACTCAAGGGCGCTCGACGAGTTTCAGAAATCTCTGAATTTGTTCGAGAAAAAAGGTAATAAACGCGGTATGGGCGAATCTTATCAGGCTATAAGCAAGCTCTTTTTGTTTTTCGGCGATTTGCAGAATGCACTAAGCCTGGAGAAAGAAGCGGCAAAGAATTATACGGAAGTAAAAGATAATTCGGGATATTTCAGCGCTATGAGACATATCGGAGAAATATACCTTTCGCTGGGAGACAGCGTAAAAAGCCTGGAAATTTTGATTACTGCCGTTGACAGCGCTCTTAAAAATAATGAATATGATAATGCTTCATCGTTATATCAAAGTATCGGTTATTATTACTCGGCCACAAAAAATTACGGTAAGGCAATAGAATATTTAAAAAAAGGTTTATTCTTAAGAATTTCCAACAAAGAACCGGTAATAAAAATTATAAACAACTATAACAGTCTGGCAGACGCTTACAGAGAGATGGGAGATTACCGCACTTCTTTACGATATTATTTAATGTCGTTAAAATTATTAAATAATCTGGGTAACTTGAATATTCTGTCCAGAACCCAGAAGAATCTGGGAATAACTTATTCGGTCCTGGGTGATTACATAAACAGTCTGTCATATCTTCAAAAAAGCATAATTACAGCGGAATTAATCGGTAACCGGTACGACGTGCTCGGATGTTATCCGGAAATTATAAGGGTTTATGAAAAAACAAAAAATTATAAAAAAGCTCTTCAATATTTCGGGCAATACACAATTTTAAAAGACTCAATCGACGGATCGGTCAACCAGAACAAAATCTCTCAGTTCAGAAATATTTATGAGAGGGAGAAAAGAGCAAAGGAAATTGAGAAGTTAAAAACAGAAGATCAAAAATTTATTCTGATTTCGGCTTTTGCTATCACGGTTCTTTTACTAGTGGTGTTATTGGTGCTGTTAAGCAGGTACAAATTTAAAATCTCTTCGAATAAAATATTGATAGACCAAAATAAGAAAATAGACGATATGCTTGCCGAAGTGAACGAATTAAATAGTACATTAAAAATCTCCGAAGCCACATACCGCAACTTATTCGAAAGAAATCCAATGCCCATGCTGATATGGGAGGAAAACACAAGAAATATATTAGCCGTAAATAATGCCTTAATTAATCATTACGGATATTCCAAAGAAGAATTCCTGTCGATGACAATAAACGATATGCGCGGGGCTGAATTTATGTATCAGCTTGAAAATAGATTCAACATTTATCCGTTTGATCTTTCGAGAATACCTAACATTAAGCATATGAAGAAAAACGGAGATCTTATAGATGTTGAAATAATGTCGCACTCTTTTCTCTTTGAAGGACGCAGAGCTAACAATGTGATGATTCAGGATGTTACAGACAGAAAAAGAGTTGAGCAGGCGGTAATGGACAGCGAGGAAAGATACCGCAATCTTTTTGAAGGCGCACCCGATTCCATTATTCTGATTGATTATAAACTAAATATTGTAAAAGATGCAAACCCGGCAGCGATTAAATTGTTCCGCAGATCCTGGACGGATTTGATCGGCACCGATTATTTGGATTTTTTTCCACCCCAGCATTTTAATGAGGTTAAAGAATTCTTTTCCAAGATCAGTTATAATTTTAATCCGGAAGTACTAGAGACCGAAATTAAGCTGGGAAACTCTTCAACAGCAGCTATTGAGATTTCCGGAATATTGGTCAGTATATCAAATTTTATGGTATACCAGATTTATATCCGCGATATAACTTTGAGAAAACAAACCGAAAAGGCTCTGCGCGAAAGCGAGAAGAAACTGATAAAAATCCAGAATATCGTACAGCTGGGAAACTGGGAACTGGATTTGGAATTAAAGAATTTTTGGATTTCTGATGAAGCTCGTTTGATCATAGGTATCGGCAAATCCGGAAACGATGTGTCCTTCGATGAAATGTTGAATATGGTTGTCCCGGAAGACCGGAATAAATTTCAGCTTGCGGTTAGGGAGTTAATAAGCAAAGGCAGCGATTTCGATATCTCGTTCGGTATCACGAGTCAGATAAATAATGAACTAAGAATTCTCCATTCGAAAGCGGAGCTCATAAAAAATGACAATGGAGAATCGTTGAAAATTTTAGGCGCGGTAAGAGATATTACCTTGATGAAACAATATCAGGACGAGCTGCTTCGCGCCAAAGAAGAAGCTGAACTGTCCGACCGGCGCAAATCCGATTTTCTGGCACAAATGTCTCACGAAATCAGAAGTCCCGTAAACATTATCTTAAGTTTTGCATCTTTAGTGAGAGATAAATTAAGCAGCAGGACAGACAATGATATAAAAATGTGTTTTAACGCCATCGATAACGGCGGAAGAAGATTGATCAGAACCATCGATCTTGTTTTAAATGTGGCGGATATCCAGACCGGGAAATATGATATAAACCGAGAAAAGATAAACCTGGCCCGAGAAATAATAGAAAATTTAATGCTCGAATTTACCTCGGCCGCAGGCAGTAAAAACATAAAATTGGAATTTGTGAATAAAATCGGGGAGCGTGAATTATTTGTTGACCGGTATACAATAACCCAAATTTTCGCAAACCTCATAGACAACGCTATAAAATACACTGCGAAAGGTTCGGTAACAATAGAACTGTCGGGCAACAATGAACGGGTAAATATCAGCGTGACCGACACCGGCAAAGGAATTTCTAAAGAATATTTACCCCGCCTTTTCGATCCTTTTACACAGGAAGAACATGGCTATACAAAACGTCTCGAAGGATCAGGCCTGGGTCTGTCGCTGGTAAAAAAATACTGCGAATTAAACGGGGCCGAAATTAATGTTGAAAGCGAAAAGGGAATGGGTACAAAGTTTACGGTTGTTTTCGAGGCCCAGGATGCCTGCTTGAATTAGAAACCCGGAGCTGCCGCTTTAATTTAATGAAATGTCTTTCGATTATTAAATTTAGGAGAAAATTATTAATAAAATTCGAAAAATAATGCCGCATTTAAAATTCGGATCATTCGCCGGAATTTTCATAATATTTGTACTGATTAATATCAGTTTAACCGCCCGGGGAAAAAGCGACAACAGCCCGGCAGGGGTAAAAGACAGCGTAAAAATTTACGTTGATCTCGGATCAGCATATGAAACGACTAATCCTATTCAAAGTATAGGCTTTTATTTATCGGCTCTCAGGCTGGCTGACGGCGAAACGAAAATAGACATTCTAAACCGGCTGGTGAATCAATATGAATCAACAGAGCAGCCTCAACTGGCCGCTAAATATGAACTGGAAACATTCAAGGAATACGGTAAACTATTAAATATAAAAAACGGACCGGATAAGATTCCGGTACTGCTTGCTCTCGGCAACGAACATTTAAAACAGAATAACGACAGTTCTCTTTATTACAACAACAAAGCCTACGAATTAAGCAGAACATATAATATGCCTGTTTACATTGGGAGGTCTCTCGAGAATCTCGGAGATACATATACCGAACTGGGAAACCAGTCAAAAGCGCTTGAATTTTACAGGGGCGCAATTAAAATATTTGTCGCCAAGAATGATTCTATTACCATTACGAGTTTAACGTGGAAAATAGGAAAGATTTTTCTCGGCTTTAAATTATATAACCAGGCTCTCGAATATGAATTAAATAGTTTGAAAATGGCGCGGAAAATAAACAGCAAAATGTGGATATATAACTCGTTAAGAATACTAACAACCATATATTACCAGAAAAACGAACCTGCCAAAGGAAAAGAATTTGCAAATAAGCTGGTATATACCGCCAGAAGAAATGGGGATTACCCGTTTATATCGCTTATGTATTTCACGCTGGGAAAATATTATTACTCAAAAAAAAATTACAAAAAGGCGGTTGAAAATTTCGAATTTTCGAGCAGGCTGCGCTCCGAAAATAAAGAGCCTTACGATAAACTTATTATTTCATACGAAAATCTTGGGCTATCCTACAGAAAATTAAAGGACTATCCGAACGCTTTAAAATATTTTAATGCCGCCTACAATTTATGCAGGAATTTAAACTACCGGCTGTTAACCCAGCGTGTTCAAAAAGAGCTGGGGATAACTTACAAATACATGGGCGACTATAAAAACTCGATTGCTTTTTTGAAGGAGAGTATAAGGACCGCCCAAATGATTAATTATCCGAAGAACATTGCATCCGGCTTTAAAGAACTCAGTTTGGTTTATTCGGAGACCAAAGACTATAAAAATGCTTATGAAGTATTAAAAAAATATTTAACTATACAGGACTCGCTCTGGTCCGTCAATTATCAAAAAGGCGTAGATCAATACAAAAACATATATATATCGGAAAAAAAGGCAAAAGAATTTGAGGCCCTGAAAACAAAGAGTAAAAACGAACTGCTAATTGCTTTTACCATAATTTTTATACTTTCATTACTTATATCGATTATACTTTACAGCAGATACCGTTATAAAGTACGTTCAAATAACATACTGAAAAAAAATGCGGATGAAATTTCGAAAGCGCTCGAGGAAGTGAATCAGCTTAATGAAGTTTTAAAAGTTTCGGAAACAACATACAGGTATCTTTTCGAGAATAATCCTATGCCGATGATAATTTGGGCATCCAACACTCTTAAGATTAAATCTGCAAACTTTGCAGCAATGGGGCTATACGGATATTCGCAGGAGGAATTTTTAGAGATGTCGATAAATGATGTCTTTGAAAAGAACCAGAAAGAAAAAACAAATTTCGGACAAATGTCAAAATACCTGGCAAAAATTGAAAACGTTAAACATGTTAAGAAGAACGGAATGGATATGGATGTTGAAATGATCACCCATCCGTTAATTTTCGACGGAAATAGATCTTATAATGCAATGATAAATGATGTTACCGAAAAAAAGCATGTCGAGAATGCAATAATAGAAAGCGAACGACGGCTGTCCAGAGCTCAGAAAATAGCGCACGTGGGCAATTGGGAAATAGATCTTAAAACCAAAACCGTATGGGGTTCGGAAGAAGCATTTTTAATTTACGGTTTTGACCGGAATAAAATCAGTAATCCAAGCTATGATGATATTAAAACAATTCCCGTGGAAGAAGACCGCGATAAACTGGATACGGCTATGTTTGAACTTTTAACCATGAATAAGGAATATAATGTTGAATTCAGCGTCCACAAAAAAGACACGGACGAAATGAGAGTAGTAAAATCAACAGCCGAAGTTATAAGAAACGAGAAAGGAGAGCCGGTAAAGGTAACCGGAGTAATTAGGGACATAACGGAGATAAAGAATTACCAGAAAGAATTAATTGAAGCTAAGGAACGCGCGGAAAGATCGGACAAACTGAAATCCGATTTCCTTGCCCAGATGTCTCATGAAATACGCAGCCCGGTTAATACCATTCTGAGCTTTACCTCGCTTCTAAAAGAAGAATTAAACGGAAATATAAACGAAGATATTGAAATCTGTTTCAATTCAATTGACAGCGGAGGAAGAAGGCTTATCAGAACTATCGATCTGATATTAAATACGGCGGATATACAATCCGGGAAATATGAACCGTTTATGGAAAAGACGGCTCTCGGCAACGATATAATAAAAAACCTGATCATGGAGTTTACATCGGCAGCAAATGCAAAAGGGCTGAAAATCAATTTTAATAATAATCTTGTTCAAAGCAAGCTATATCTTGACAGGTATACCGTAACTCAGATTTTTGCAAACTTAATCGACAACGCCATTAAGTACACCAAAACAGGCAGCATAGATATTATACTGAATCAATCACAGGAAGAAGTATCGGTTAAAATATCGGATACAGGCATAGGAATTTCCAAAGATTATATTCCGCGATTATTCGATCCTTTCAGTCAGGAGGAACAGGGATATGCAAGACGCTTTGAAGGCACTGGACTAGGACTGTCGCTTGTAAAAAAATACTGCGACCTTAATAACGCAATTATAAACGTCGACAGCACAAAAGGAAATGGAACAACATTTACGGTTACTTTTCCCGCGCAAATAGAGTTCAAAAATGACATTGTATCCGAGGTAGAAAATAGCTGATAAAACAGCTGACCTAAATCTGCCACCGGTTAGCAGACATTAAGTCCTAACGGGATTTTAGAATATTTTATTATAATATTACAATCCCAAGGACTTTGCAATGCCTACTTCCAAACCACGCAGTTCCGCTAGTCCCCTCATTCTGCCGAACAATGAATAACCGGGGTAAATGCCTTCTCTGCTCCGATCCGGCAGCATCAGGTGGCCGTGATCCGGACGCATTGGCATCCTTGCATTGATTCCGCCTTTATCAATACGACGCTTTTGTTCGATGAGAAGTGTTTTCATTACTTCGTAAATATCTATATCACCCTCGAGATGATTTTCTTCCATAAAATCGCCGTTCTGATTCCTTATTACGTTTCGCAAATGAACAAAGTATATTTTATCCGCAAAGCTGGCTGCAATGTCCGTCAGATCATTTTCATAACCCGCACCGAGGGAACCGGTGCATAATGTAATGCCGTTGGAAGTAGAATCAACGGTGTTTACAATTTGAAAAAGATCGTCTTTATTACTTACAACTCTTGGTAATCCGAGCAGCGAAAATGGCGGGTCATCAGGATGAATTGCCATCAGCACTCCGGATTGCTCCGCTACCGGAATAATTTCTTTTAAAAAAGACTGCAGGTTTTCTCTAAGTTTTTTAGCACCTATGTTATCGTATTCGCTTAATGCCTTTCTGAATTCGTCAAGCGTATAAGCCTCGAGCGAGCCCGGCAGTCCCAGCAGAATTGTATCTTTAAGTTTTTCTTTCTCTACCTCATCCAGGCCTTCGAAATATTTCTTTGCTTCATCAAATTGTTTTTGGGAATAACCTTTTTCGGCACCATTTCGCCCAAGTATAAACAAATCGAACGCTGCGAATACTTTTAATTCGAACCCGGATGTTATCGATCCGTCCTTGAATTCAACCTTTAAATTTGTTCTTGACCAGTCGAGTACCGGCATAAAGTTGTAGCAGATTATATCTATACCGCATTTACCCAAGTTTTTTATAGATCCTTTATAATTTCCGATCAATTGAAGGTAATTATCTTTTTGCTTTTTTATATTTTCGTGAACGGGAAGACTTTCGACAACGGACCACGTCATTCCTTCTGCTTCGATCATTTTCTTTCTTGCGATGATCTCTTCTTCCGTCCATATTTCACCTACCGGAATTTGGTGCAAAGCCGTAACAATTCCTGTTGCGCCGGTCTGTTTTATTTCCTTCAGCGAAATTCCGTCGTTCGGTCCGAACCATCTCCATGTTTGTTCAAATGCCATCTAAAAAAATCCCTTTTAATTTATTTTAAAATATTAGACTCCGCTGAAAGAACTGAAACCTCCGTCGATCGGTATAACCGCACCCGTTACAAAACCGGCCGCATCGCTTGAAAGATAAAGAACAGTTCCGACAAGCTCATTAGGTTCACCGAATCTTTTAAACGGAGTTAAACTCATAATTGTTTTGCCTCTGTCCGTAAGCGAACCGTCGGGATTGGTGAGCAGTGTTCTGTTCTGATCCGTCAGCAAGAAGCCCGGAGCGATCGCGTTAACCCTTAATCCGCTGCCGAATTTACTGGCCATTTCAACGGCCATCCATTTGGTAAAATTATCGATCGCCGCTTTTGCGGCCGAGTATCCGACAACGCGAGTAATTGCTCTTGAAACCGCCATGGATGATATATTAATTACCGCGCCTTTTTTCTGTTCTGCCATTGTTTTACCGAATACCAGCGTGGGAAGAACCGTTCCGTGCAGATTTAAATCGGTTACTTTTTTGAACTGATCAAATTCCAAATCAAAAACAGTCTGATCCAGTCCTATAGTTGCACCCGGCATATTACCGCCGGCGGCGTTTATAAGCACATCAATTCTCGTAAACTTTGAGATGATCTTATTATTCACTTCAATTATGTTTTCCTTATCAAGTACGTTGCATTTTAAACCCATTACCTCATCATCCGGCTTGCCGAAACTGTCCACTCTTTGTTTAAGATTTTTTTCGTTTATATCCAGAAGAACTACTTTTGCGCCTGCATTTAAAAATCCCTTTGCCATTTCACCTGCAAGTATTCCGGCACCGCCCGTAAGAACAGCAACCTTGCCTTTTATATTGAAAAGATTGTTAATGTAATCCATGAAATATCCTTTTTAGAAATGAAATCACTATTTATTCAATTTTAATTGAAACGTTTCAATATTATATAAATCTGACTTTAATACCAATAATACGGATTTTTATAACGAATGGATATTGTGAAAAACACCTGAAGGGATTGTTGATTTACAATTCATATAAATAATTTCTCTTAGTGCTTCTTAGTATCCTTTGTGCCTTCGTGGTGAAAATTCCCTTACCACTTAGGCACTAAGTACACGCAGTTTCGCTAAGAATGCCGCCTCACTAACCGGTAATAAACTCAACCGTGCCTTTCCCGGAAAAGATTATGCCCGTTTCACTAATTTGGTTTTAAATATTTATCTTAGCATTCTGAATTTTTAATTATAATCAGATTGATATTATGACGAATAACGTAATGCCTGCAATTTTAACCGCTTTAGAACTGGAAGTTCATTACGGCGAACAAATTATATTAGACAAAGCATCGCTTACCGTGCACGAAGAAGACAGAATAGGACTTGTCGGCAGAAACGGCGCAGGAAAATCTACCTTCCTTAAAATAATTTCCGGTACAATGGCTCCCGACTCAGGCGAGGTTGCAAGAAGAAAAGATCTTGTAACAGGTTATTTATCTCAGGACTTTACTCTCGATAACTCGAAAAATATACTGCGGAATATCCTGGACGGTGCTGCCTCTGTTCTAAAACTCATCGAAGATTACAATAACACCCCTTTCAATTCACCTAATAAAATTGTACTTGAACACAAGATACTTGAAGCGGATGCTTGGAACCTTGACAGACACATTGAGAACCTGACTGTTAAGCTCGGCGTGCCGGATATAAACAGAGACATAGTCACACTATCCGGAGGCGAAAAGCGCCGCGTGGCCCTCGCCCGTGCTTTAATATCCAATCCGGATCTGCTAATACTCGACGAGCCGACAAACCACCTCGATACGTCTTCAATAGAATGGATGGAGAATTTTTTATCGGGCTATAAAGGTACATGCATATTTGTTACTCACGACAGATATTTCCTTGACCGCATTGCAAACCGGATCGTTGAACTTTCCTCAGGCACATTCTTTTCTCACCAGGGTAATTACACCGATTATCTTCAAAACAAGGCCGAGAGAATAGCGATACAGGAAACGGAAGAACGCAAACTTCAGAATTTCTTAAAGCACGAACTGGAATGGATAAGACGCAGTCCCAGTGCCCGCAGAACAAAATCCAAAAGCAGGCAGGATAATTTCAGCGAGCTTTCAAACCGCGAAAAGCTTCCGGAAGAACTGGACCCTGAGTTGATAATTCCTGAGCCGGAAAAGCTCGGGAAAAAAATAGCGGAGTTCACGGGCGTCGGCTTTAATATGAACGGAAAGAATTTGTTCGAAGGATTCAATTTTATTTTCGAACCCGGCAGAAAGCTAGGAGTAATCGGCAATAACGGTGCCGGCAAAACTACGCTGCTGAAAATAATACTGGGAGAATTATATCCAACCGACGGCAAGATAGAGATCGGGGAAAGGACTCAATTCAATTATATAGATCAGCACCGGCTGCTGCTTAACGACGAAGACACTGTTTTCAATGCAATAGGTGAAGGCAATGAAACTGTTAAATTCGGAAAACGGCAGATGAATATCTGGACATACTTAAGAAAATTTCTTTTTACGGATGATAGAATAAATACCAAAGTAGGCAAGCTCTCCGGCGGGGAAAAAAGCAGACTTACACTTGCCAAAATTTTATTGAACGGCGGAAATTTTCTTCTTCTCGACGAACCGACAAACGATCTCGATCTTCCTACTCTGAGAATTCTCGAAGAAGCTCTCATCTCGTTTGAGGGATGCCTGGTAATAGTTAGTCACGACAGATATTTCTTGAACCGTGTATGCAACGGCGTTCTGGCTTTTGAAGATGAGGGCAAGCTTTATTTCAGCGAAGGCGATTACGATTATTACATTGCCAAAAAGAAAACCAGGATTAAAGATGATAAGTCGGCTTCAGCTCCTGTAAAAAAGGAAGATACAAGAATAAAACCTTCGATTAGAAAATTAACATGGAAAGAAAAAAAAGAACTTGAGACCATAGAAGAAGATATCATCAAAGCCGAGGGGGAAATACAAAGGATAGAAAATATATTTTCTTCGCCTGACTATTACGAAAAATACGCCGCCCAAACAAACGAATTAAATATACAAAGAGAAGAAATACAACAAAAAGTACTTGCATTATACGAACGCTGGGAAGAACTTGAGAACATAAAGAACGGTAATATTTCTTAGCGCCTTTGCGCCTCCGCGGTGAAAATTTTCCTGACCGCAAAGACGCTGAGACGCAAAGTATACAAAGCAGCATTATCTTAAGTACCCGGCTGAACATAAGGTGCATTCTCAAAGAATTTTCTTTCGGCACCTCTGGGATCATTCACAACCCTCGGTTTTAAATCAAAAACCATTGTCGGCCTATTCTTCAAATTGAACCTTGGCCAGTGCGGAATATAAGCGTTATCAGGGTTGCCGGTTTTTGCAAAAGCAAGAAAAGTACTGCTAATAATGTCCGCCATTTTCTGAGCATCCGCTCCGGTTCCGGTCATCGACGCTCCGTATTTTAAATTATCAAAAGCCAGCGGAATGTCGAGAGTATGGGGCGCTTTGTATTTTCCGCCTAGTACCGGTGTCTGCCAGTCAAGTTCGTAAACATAGGTTGGCGCCCCGTTTTGTTTTGTTCTTATGTCTTCCTCAACAACCAGACTTTTCCAAGAGCGTGCGGCAGTGGTAGCGGCAAAGAATACATCGCTTGCGGAATACTTCGGATATAAATGCCTGTAAAAAGCAACTATAGAATCCGGCTTCAAGTTGCCGATAAACTTCTTTATATACTGATCAGTCTTACCCGGCAGTTCATCCCAAGTAAGATGAAAAAGCGTGGTATCGCTTCCGCCAATAAGAAATGTTGTTTCGTCGTGTGTATTTCCCAGCATCATCGGAATATCTTTTGAAACCGGAGAAGCTGCGGGATAGAAAGGATCAAAAGGAAGAACTATGCCGTCGGTAACCGGCGCAAATTGTTCGCCGCGCATTGCTTTCAGAAGTTTATCCACTGGTACTTTGTTCAGCTCGCTTATGTAGTTGCGACTGATATTTAATTTTTTAAGAATATCCAGGGCGGTATTTGTTGCATGTTCTTCGGTTCTGCCGGTAATCTGCTGACCGCTCATTGTAATTACTTTTTGAAATAGACCGTGAGCAGAAGGCATGCCCATCAGAGTTGCGCACTTTGCGCCGCCGCCGGACTGGCCGAAAATTGTTACGTTGCCCGGATCTCCGCCGAACTCCTTAATGTTATTTTTAACCCATTTAAGTGCAAGTACAAGATCAAGCATGCCGACATTCCCCGATTCCGCATATTTCTTACCTCCCAGCTTTGCAAGGTATAGAAATCCGAAAATGTTTAATCTATGATTAACGGTAACGACAACAACGTTGCCCTTACGGCAGAGATTTACTCCGTCGTATAAATTAATATTTTCCGAGCCGCTGTTATATGCGCCGCCGTGAAAATAAACCATCACCGGACGCATTACTCCGGCGTTTAATCCCGGAGTCCAAACGTTAAGGTTTAAACAATCTTCACTTACCTTGGGGTTCTCTGGCTCGGGAAAGAATTTTAGGCTGCGTCCTTGATTAAGTGGCTGCGGAGCGATAGGTCCGAACTGCGTTGCGATGCGGATTCCCTTCCAGGGTTTCGGAGGAACAGGTGGTAAGAAGCGTCTGTTCCTCGTATCTGCACCGTAGGGGATGCCTTTAAATACAATAATACCTTGGTCGATATAACCCTGTACCTTACCTGCGGTTGTTTCCGCCACGGGTGAATTTTGTTTTTGTGCTTTTGCAAAAATAGTTGGGGTAGAAAATAAAATTAAGACGGTCATTAAACATGAAACCGCAAACATTATTCCGATAAAATTTAAGTTATATAATAATCCTCTTACAAATGTGTTTGTATAAATATTTTCTTTCCTCATGAAAACCTCCAGGGATTAACCTTAAAGAATTACTTCGAATTTTTTATATAAAACACTTCCTAAAAAAACGACATTTACTTCCAGCCTTCGGATCGTTCCAATAATTGCATATCCGGTTTACGTGCGGCAATCTTCATAGATTTTTTGTATAACGAATTCAGATCGCCTAAATTAATTCTAGATCCTTTCCTTATAAATACCGGAATCTTGTAGTCCGGAACTAGAACACCAACGTACTGCCCGCCGTTATAAATTTTAGTTCTGTCCCATGCATCGATCCATTGTTCTCCTGCGGGAAGATAAACCTTCTGTTTTCGAATACCCAACTGCCAGATTGCTGTAACGAGAATATCCTTTCCAACGATAAACGTCTGCCAGTTTTTCCATGATTCATTTTGATCGGGGTATTCTAAAAACAAGGGACGAATGATCGGTTCTCCGGTTTTATTTGCTTCAACGGCCAGTGTTTCAAGATAAGGAATAAGTTTCATTCTTATTTTTGCGTAAAGCCGCCACGTAGCAATAAGGGCTGTATCATATTCAGGTTCGTTTAAATTATTCCAAAACCCGCGGTTGTTTGTTGGTCCCACCTCCATAATAGGCGAGAAACAACCGAAAGCAAGCCATCTCATTAATATTTCGTGCTTATTTTTTCCCCAGCCGCCGATGTCTGATCCCCAGACAGGATACCCCATAACCGCGCATCGCTGCATTCCGATTATAACGGAACGAAGACCTTCGGGTCCGCCGTAAGTATCTCCCGCCCACATGCCGCCGTATTTCGCACTGCCGGTATATTGAGCACGCGAAAATAAAAAGAAATTATTTCCGGCCGCGGGTTTAACTGCATCGTAAGTTGCTCTTATATATTGAACAGGATAATCATTAAAGTTTTCACGATATGTTTCACCTGCAAATGTTTTAAGTCCGAGAGTATCCATTAATTTCTCGCCGTCTGCTCTGTCTAATTTGAATCCCCTTATTCCCATTTCGGCAAGTTTGCCCGGACCGTTTTTTTCCCACCACTTGCAGGCTTCAGGGTTTGAAAAGTCCATAAGCACCTGCTTGAATTTCACCCTGGGTTTACTATCGAGAAAATATTTTTTTGATTCGGCGTAGTCAGCCATATGGTCCATAACGAACGGACCGATCCACATCATCAGTTCGGACCCGTTTTTATTTATCCATTTTATCATTTGTTCGGGATGAGGAAACCTTTTCCGGTCGAAGTCATAGTCGTCGAATCCGTAACCGTCGTTGCCCCAGGGACGGTCGATCCAGTAAGCCGTGCAAGGTATGCCGTATGCTTTCATCATCAGAATATCTTCAACGAGTTCGCTGTTGAACGGCGCTTTAACTTCGGTACTGTCCCAGTATTTTTTATTGTTTTTTAATTCATCGCGCCATCTCCAAGGCCCGAAGACCCATGAAGGCGGAATAAAAGAAGGACCGGAATCCTGTGCATGACGGCTGACTATCTTCATCGGTGTTGAATCGAGATACAATTTAATATTCAGCAACGGACCTTCAAATTCAATATGAACAATATCAGGATATTGCTTGCAGAAATCGAAGATGCCCGGCCAGGTACCTTTTACAAAAAGTCCGTAATCTTTTGATGAAATATAAAACGGTGCGTAAGCGGAAGCCGTAGGTTTTAGCTTAATACCCACCTTTTCTCCGCGAAGATTTAGAGCAGTAGTTAATCCTTTTTTCCATGACAGGAATTGCGAACCGTCTATAACCCTTTCCATCGCTCCGGTGAAATATTCATCTTCATCAGCGCCTAAGTTCAGAATCCATTTTGTCGCTGGTTCTTTACCTTCAGCAGAAACCGAAAATTTAAAGTTAATATCCTCATTAACTTTATTTGCTTCTAAAACCGCAGTTTGATCATTGCTTATTTTCCAGATATAGTCAAAGGAAATATTTCCGCTGTTCTTTATTTCGGGCATGCCCTTTAGCCAGATAATATTTCCGTTTTTTTCGAAACCGATACTGCCGGTTTCTTTGGAAACAGGTTTAATAGTTATTATCCGGCCGGAAATATTTTTAATATTTATAACAGGATAACCGTAAGAGGTGTCTATGCTTATTCCGCCCGGACCGGTATTAAGACATAAGGATTTTGTCTGAATAACAAAAGAAAATAATACTACTAAGAATAAAGACGAATATTTTATTCGAATAACTATTCCTGTTTTCATTTATCCTTCTGTTAATGATTATTGGGTAATACACTATTTTTTAACAGTAAGTCAACTTGCCTTTGGCTTGGGGATCACTGAGTTTCACAGAGTTCACACCGAGTTTCACTGAGAAGTCGGTTTATATTTTTAATCCGAATCCAACATCTCGATTCTACCGATGCCGGCTCTTTCAATAATATCCGGCAGATCAAAATATTTCAGCACTCCGTAAAGGACATTGGAATACATATCCTGCCTGAGCGGACTGTCCGTAAACTCAACATATGATTTAAAAGATCCGTATATAATTGCTTTGTTTATTCTTTTATCAAAGTAAGCTGCATAAATAAGAGACGGTCCCAGTATTCCGTCGGTAAATATATTTATCCGCCTGTCTTTTGTATCCGGATTTTCTCCGGCATAATCTAGAAGGGAAATAATATCTATTACGCGCTGACCAACAATTGTGCGTCCGATGTGCATGCTGGTCATTGCGTTCCGGTATTCTCTGTTAGCATATTTAGGATCGTTAAAGCCGGGCTGATCCGCAGTTTCGCCTATTCCCCGCAAATCGGCAAGAAGAAGAATTTCACCTTTGTTCATATATGAATTTATTATGCTGTCGTTTTCCGCAATTGCATCTTTCCCATTGTCGTTCAAATAAATTTCTAAAGATGAAGAAGCCGAAATATTCTGCGGAATATAAACCAGACAGGGTACCGGCATTTCGCCTTCTCTTCTCACTATCACTTTTAAAATATTATAATTATCGCGCGAAAATTTCCCTCTGTCTTCGGTGTAGATCTTATTTTGAGGAAGTGAAATGCCAAGCAGATTCAGAACTTTATTTTTTAATTCTGAAGCATCCGCATTTTTTAGGAATAATGTCCTATCGGCTTTATATTTTTTTGCAAGATTGTAATTTAAGTCCTGGACGTCTAGCTCACCCGGAAAACTGGTATTTACCTGTCCTGTTTCCGTGCATTGAACATCTTTTTCGGAAAGCCAGGGAGGAAGTTTTTCTTCGACAGGTTTATCATCGTTGTACATCCATTTTCTGAACCATCTTACTGCGGCTTCTCTTTTAGGTTTTGCCATTCCGTGCCCGTCGTCCCATGTAAATACATTTACTTTCGAAGAATCGCCAAATGCACCATAGACCTTTTTCAATTCGGCGTAGGTTGTTTTAACTCCCCAGTAGTCAACAAAGTCGTGCAGACCCGCAACAATAAGAAGAGGTTTCGGCGCATACATTATGAGGAAGTCGGATATTTCAAAATGATTTTTTCCTTCATTAGGTATGTGCTGGCAGCCGTCGGAAGGACCGTCTAGTTCGAGTGTTCTTTCACGGCTTGAAACATAGCTTACGGGAACCGCAACCTTAATTCTGGGATCGAATGCCGCGAAATAAGTTACCTGAGTTGCTCCGCCGGAAACCCCCACGCAGCCGAGCCGCGAAGTATCTACTTCCGGGAGCGACGACAAATAATCCAGTCCGCGCACATTATCCCACAATTCATACTTTACCACGCTTTCGCCCACCACATTCGAACCCGCATTAAGTAAGGTATGTTCATTAGTTGCGCGCGAAGTTAACGGTTTGCCGTTTTTGTCCGTTATCTGGAATCTCTCACCCTGAGCAACCGGATCAATTACCAGAACAACAAAACCTTTTGTTGCGAATGACATTGCAATCTGCTGCTCTAAATATTTACCTTCGCGTTCATGCCCGCAGAACTGGATTATTCCCGGGAATTTTCCATATCCGTCCGGAATATACAAGTCTGCGGTTACATGATGGTCAGGAACGCTTTCGTAAATTATTTTTTCCAACCGGAATCCGGTTTTTTTTAACGTTCCGGTTATCTGTACGTTTAAGGCCTTTCTGGGCGGCATCTTTCCTAAAATTTTAAGATACTTTTTTCTACATTCTTCTTTATACTTAATCATTGTTTGGCGGGATTTCAAAACTTCCGCAAGTTCCGCCCTCCGCTGATGATATTGTTTATGAACATCTAAAATAAGATATGTATTATAATCGTTATCCAAATGCCATGGAAGAACATTAGGATTATTCTGGGAATATATTTTAACACCGCAGATTATAATTGCTAAAAAAATTATATGATGTTTTTTCAATAATTATTACTCCTGCAATTTGATTGTGCCGTTTTAACATTCTAACTAATTTTTATCCGCGTGTTTATTATTAATTTTATTAAGGTAATCAATTAAAATATTCATATTGTATGAGTATACAGCCGTAGAAATATATGGTTGGTTGCTTGTGTCGCGGTAAGGCGAAGTGTCGTACATATCGCCCACGTATGTTGTCATATATTTCCTTGATGCGATGTCGCCTTCTTTCGGTTCTCCGTTATACATATGAGAAGTCTGCAGACCGGTTACAAGCCAACGCCCTTCTTTATCAAGGGAGGATATTATTTTGTCCACGTTTTTGTGGTGACCGTTAAAATTGTCTATCAATGTTTCCGGCAAGGTTACATAATCTATAATTTCATTATATCTTTCAATAAGGGATTTATTATTAATCGCGGGTAAGAGGGGAGAATTTGCGGTTGCCACGGAAGTATTTTCATTTAAGACTTTTAGATAATCGTTTTCAACTTTATCCAGATTAATTTTCCTGAAATTACGGTAATGCCCTACGGTATTTGTGCTGTCGCTGTCTACATAATAATGTCCGAACTCAACATCCGTCCCGATCCGGTGAGTATACAGCGGTTTTCCTGTTTGCGGATCTACAAATTTGGCAAAGACATACACGCCTTTTTTATCGGTCTTTTTTAATTCTGCATTTTTCAGCCAGTTAATGGCATCAGGAATTCTTTCCAGAAATCTTCTGTCTCCGGTCATCTCATAGCATTTAAGGAGGATCTCTATATTTCCGGCGGTATATTGTGGATCGAGCGATGCCGGTTCATATGTGCGGGCACCTGCCGGGGTTAAATCCATCCTGTACTGCTGACCCCATCCGGCAAACGGTTTAGGCTGCTGAGCAAGCAAGATAAAATTCATTCCTCTTCTTATTGCGTCCAGAATACGGCTGTCTCCGCCTTTATAATATTTATCGTGAAAATTCAAGGTGGCGTAGCAGGCTACCAGGAATTTTACATTCTGCCAGATAACATTATCGTTGAAAGTATAAAAAGATGTATAATCCTGGTCGCCGTCCTTATTGAAATCGTGCCTTAAAGGATAACGCTGCGGCCAGCCTCCCTGGGGATACTGACTTTTCAAAACAAAGTCGATTACCTTTTCAAGAGGAGTTTTATATGCAGGATCCAGTTTAGTAAGATAGAACCTCAATAAAAAGAATGCGACGCCGCTGGTAGTTTCGTCATCGAAGGTTGCGTTGCCGTAATAATGCTGGAATTCCTCCAGGCGCCATCCGTTTTTACCGATTGTATTATACCAGTTTAACGTTGAGTTTTCGCCTGCAAAGTTAATTAAGTAATTCCAGCCTCCGCACGGCAACTGTCCCCAAACTAATGCATCCGCAGCTCTTTTTGCCTGCTCATAATAATATTCGTTATGAGTCGCAAAGTAGGCATCCAGGAAAGTATTGCCCATACTTACGGTTCCGGGATCCTGCACCCAGATCATGGTAGGATACGCTTCCATTTCTCCCCATCTTCGTGAAAGGTCGGGCAAATAATGTGAAAGATATCCGCCGTTCTCGCTTACGCTGTCGGAAAGGAATTTAGTGGCTTTCATCATTGTTGAAGTAATTTGTTCTTTTAATTCAGAATCGGATTGTGCTTTTAAGGCCGGGCTAAAAGATAAAATAAGAAACAAAAAAAATAATCCCCGAATGAAACATTGACGGCAAATTAACATTACATGTGCTTTCAACTTTCTACCTCCAAACATTGAACGATAACCGGTTAAATATTTTAAATGAAAAAACAATATAAAAGGAGAAAAACCCCAAACAGTAAAAACACCATTATCCATGAGATTCTTCTCCGCATAAAATTGAACCCCGAAATATTTTCGGGGTTCTTTAGTCAAAAACAATTACGGGCATTTCATTTCAAATTCCCGAAAAAATGTTTTTATATTATTTTAGATAACTAATTGACCTCATTATTATAAAAAATATTTCTGCATCATTTCAGCAGCATCATTTTCTTAGTTAAGGTCATATTATTTGTTCTTAACTGATAGAAATAAATACCGCTGGATAATGATCTACCGAATGAATCTTTTGCATTCCACTGGTAATCGTATTTACCCGACGCCTGATTTTCATTGTTCACAAGTCTTGCTACTTCCTGTCCCAGCGCATTATAGATAATCAGGGAGACCTGGGAAGACTTCGGAAGAGCATAACTGATAACCGTCGACGGGTTAAACGGATTAGGATAATTCTGATTCAATTGATAACTTTTTACAACAGCGCTTGAGTTGTATTTTTTAACTGCGGTCGGATTGGCGACCCACTCAGCATACTTTGCGGGGAACCAGACAAGACTGCCGGCAGGGTAACCGCCCATAGCACCTGTGTAAGCTCCGACAGATGTAGGATATGAACAATCAACCGAATCCAGCCAGTAATGATATGTATGTCGGTCTAAATCATCTGTAGCTCTATGCCAGAGAGAATCGTTAGGGGTATTCTTAGTTAAATTACCGCCGTTAGGAGATCTATACCATCTCATCAAATTTGTCTGAAGCATCGGAGCATTTGCAAGAGTTATATTCTCTTTCATAAATGCGGTAGCGGAATCGGCTCCAATTACTTTATTTAAATGCCAGGTAAGAGGGGTATTTTCGGTTAATTTGAAATCATTCAGAAATGCCTGACCGGAATCGGAGATGCTGTAATAATTATTTGAAATCGTCCACACAGTAGTATCATTGGGTGCATCGAAAATCCACGACATTCTGTTGTAGCCGTTAGGATATTTTTCGCCGACATTTCCCCATTCAACCTGACGGGTATAGTCTGCGGAGTCTTCGCCTAAAGCAAAAGCATCAACAAACAAATTATTTGTAATTATTCCCCGGCCTCCCATATTACCCAGATTTATTAATCCGTGATAAGAACATCCGTTTATAAATGTGTTATGATCTATTAAACAGTAGCCTATTCCGCCGGTACCTGCAAGAGGATTAGAATAATTATAATGGCGGACAACACGGTCTAAATAATTAACAAAAGTGTTATTAACTAATATTAAAGAATCGCAAGATGATTCTCTCAGATCAAGTCCTTTTCCGGCTCCGAAATTCGTCTGGTGCAGGTTGCCCAAATTGGAAAAAATAGTATTGGTGATTTTAACCGTTATTGTTGATTGATCTGTACGCAAAACCTGTGCAGAAGCATTGTCAATGATGCAACTATCAACATAAAATGATGAACCTGCGCTGCTGGTGCGCAGAATTGTACCGGCCATATTATTCCAGTTAGAGTCTACCGGTTCAAAATATGAGTCGATAAAAAGACCCTTCATCATAAGGGTTGAAGCGTTTGTAAAAAACATTGTCGGTGCATTTTGAGGATTTGATCCGGTTCCGGTCGGGTATAAAAAGATAATAGGCATTTTGCCTGTTCCTGTGGCTTCTAATCTAAGGGTGCTGCCTTGGGGAACATAAAACGTTTCGTTATCCAAATAAACACCGCCTCGTTGAAGAAGATATACCCTGTTCGCGGGAATTCCATTATTAGCAGTTGTATCTGCTATAATCTGGGCTGTTAAAAAAGAACCCGCGGTTCCATCGTATGGATTTAGTACTAGTTCGTTTTGTCCGTAAGTTAAAAGAGAAATAAATAAAACAAGAAAAATAGTGAATCCGCTGTATTTACTAAAAAACATATTGCCTCCTATGGATTTTTTGTTTTAACAAAAATGATTAAATAAAGATTTATATTTTTATAAACACCTCCTTCAAGTAGAAAATTTTATCATTATTATTTTAGAATTACACATTTATTAAAAGCTTACAGTTAAAGTTCTAACGTTACTCCGAAATCTGCAGTTAAACCGTATCTGTCTTCAAAATTCAATACCTTATACTGGTTCACTCTGTCATAAAGAGAATTTGAGTCTTTTATATTTGTCAAGTTCTGTACATTTAAGAGCACGGATACATGCTCATTAATCTTTTGTTTCAGTGCCAGATCAATTCTTGTAAATCCGTTTACTACTAAGTCGCCTCTTCCGGTCGGAGTGAAAGAGAGATTATACTGGGATTGATGAAACAGCGAAACCCGGGCAGAAAAACCTCCGAAATCATAACCGACAGCAATATTGCCGTAAAATTCCGGCTGATTTTCCAGCTGCTGTTTTATATCGGTTATATGATCTTCGTATCTGTAGAACGGAATACCCGGGAAATCTGGCAGAAAATATTTAATAGTATCGGTTTTTGTACCGATCAAATGAGTTTCTGAATGTACGAGCGAAGCATTATAAGATAAAACGAAGTTCTGAAAGAATCCCGGTAAAAAGGTAAAGTTAATTTGATGCTCCAATTCAAATCCCCACACCTTCGTCGGCTGAGGTGAATTATAAGGAACATATAAAGCATAAGTTCCTGTTTGTACTGCTTTCCACTTAAGTCCCATTTCCTGCAAGACAGTATTTCCGGTTACGTTTAATCCGTTTAATGTATGATACATATCGGAAATTTCTTTATAAAAGGCAGAAACCGTGAGCAGCCCTATTTGATTGCCGTAAAAAGCTACATTAATTTCATAGTTCCATGCTTGCGCGGTTTTTAAATTCGGATTGCCGACAATTAATCGATTTCTTGTGGCAAATTTTGTATTCAGCCTGTAATTGAAACTCGGCCTGGATAAGGCTTTGTAAGCAGCAAGACGTACGCTCATAAAATCCGTGGTTTTAACATTCAATTGAAAGTTAGGTAAAACAATGGTTTCTGAGTGAGATGCCGTAGTATCTCTAATTGAACCTATTGGAGCGGGAAAACCTGCAATCGCGCCGGGAGAATACATACTCTGATAATCGTTATTTTCACTTTCAACTCTTACACCTGCTATGAAATTAATAATTTGACCGACATTTAACGTATTCATTAAATAAGCAGCGCTTACCCGTTCTGTTACATCATAGTTGCCCTGACTTGCGGTCGGGTCATTATAATACTCGGTCGCTGTTCCGTTTTTATTAATTCCGTTTTTGTTTAACTGATACCATTGCTCTAATTTATTCACATCCAGGATGGGATTTAAATTATAAAGCCCGAAAAGTTCTCTTGAAGAAGGCGGTGAATTAAGATATGCAGAAAATGAAGGATTTATATTTGTCGAATTATCCAGATAACTTTGATAGAAATTGGTAAAATAACTCCCGCTGAAATCTTTTGGTACTATACTTCCGTCGGGTAATTTTTCATAAGGTTGCCAGAATCCGAGATAATAAGGTGCAAACATAAGAGTTGACACATTTGATTTTTTCTGTTCTTTATATTTTCCGCCGAACTTTAAATCTCCCGCAAAAAGGTTACTGAGCGTATATTCTTTGGAAATATTTAAGTAAGCCGTTCTTGATCTGTTTAGGTTCTGCTGTGCCCTATAATAGGCTTGATATGCTGTTGCGGCATTAAAATTATTTAAAGCAAGCGGAATTAATTTCTGAGGATCGCTTTGGAGCTGCGGCGTTGGGCGCATTCCGGCAATATAAACGCCGTTAGAATACAATGAAGGCTCTATAAATTCCATTTCATAATCATAAGGAAGGTATGATTTTGACTGCGCGAATGCCAGTCCCCAATTTAGCACCAACCCGAACAAACGGTTATCACCTTGTACAAAACTATTATAGGTGTTTATATCCATAGTCCTTTGCCTTGCAGTATATCTGACATTAGGCGCACCGGCCGGATAATTTCTGGTTGAGGCAAGCCAGTCTCTTTTTGTCCCGCTGTAAATATTAACAATTCTTATTGTTCCGTTGTCTGGAGTATTTATATCCAGCAGCAAGCTGGCTCCGTTCCTTTTTCTTATTTCATTATTGAATCCCAATGTAAAGTCGTTAATAAAATAACTTGTTTGATTTTTTAAGGTTTGATCATAACTTAAATTTATATTTTCGCTGCTTCTAATTACATTTTCAAGGTTTCCGACGACCTGAACTCCTAAAACATTATTAAAGAATCTTTCGCCGTAGTGCAGCGCAAAGTTATAATTCTTAAACGACTTCATCAGTCCGTTATAGTCGCCTTTCAAATCTAAACGAATGGTTCTTTTTTCAGAAGCTTTTTTAGTAACAAAATTTATTGCACCGGCAATTGCATCACCATCCATGTCGGAAGTAATCGCTTTGTATAACTGAATACCGGCCAATGAACTTTGCGAAATAGTACTCAGATCGACACCTCTTCCCAGTGAATCTGTAGATCCGATCTGCATACCGTCTATTGTTATATTAGTGTAGTTCTCACTCAATCCTCTTAGAATAACCTTATTTGCTTCACCGCCGGACCGGATAACCGAAACGCCAGGCAGACGGCCGATTGCCTCGGCAGCATTTGCATCCGGAAGTTCCTTGATTTTTTCCTCCGATACTACATTTACAATAGTATTTGATCTCAACTGCTGGTTAATTGCGGCCGCCTGTCCAAGTGCCTGCCCCGTAACTACAACGGTTTTACCTTCAAGTACATCCGGAGATAATCCGATATTTATTTCTAAAGTTTTGTTATCCTGAGCGGTTACCTCAATAGTCTTGGACTTATATCCTATATAAGAAATTTTTAATCTAACCTTACCCTCAGGTACGTTAGTAATTCTGTATTTTCCTTCTAAATCGGCAGCACTGCCAAGAGCAGTTCCTAAAATGAAAGCATTTGCCCCTATTAACGGTCTTGAAGTCAGCGAGTCCGTAACAACCCCTCTAATTATCCCCTGCCCTAATATCATTGAAGAAGAAATGAATACTAAAAACAGTATTGACAAATACTTTGTAACCAATTTTTTCATAGAACTACCTTTTTATTTTATTGAGTCTATAGTCTAAAGAAATGACTAGAAGTAAATTCTTTTAAAAGTATTGAGTACACTAAAATATTTTTAATTTATTCTTTTGTAAAAAATCTGTTTGTCTTTGAATATATGATTGGGTGTTTTTCCGAAAGTGAAGATATTTTTTGATAATCGAGTCAATCCTTTTTTCCTTTAATATTCATCTTAACTGAATTCTTCAATTCTTTATTTTTATTGAATTCACAAATACTAAATTCTTATTACAGGTTTGCTACGATAAATAGAAGATTGATAGTGTGATTTATCGATAAAGTAACTGTTTACTTTAATGCTAACTTAAATTCTGGAATTAATTTCAAAAAGTCAACAGAAATAAACTGATTTGAATGTATTTTTTTTTGCCGTCACCACAACATCTTGTATCTTATATGGTTATAGACGAACAATCAATTGGTGAAATCAGGAAGTTCTATGGTACTTTAAAAACCAACCGGTTATTTTATTAAAACTCCCCGGTTATTTGGGAATGTGCGATTAATAACTTACTATTTCAAGAATAAAATTTTTTTTCCTGCATCTTTAAAATTAGAGTCATTTTTGAATTTGTTGATTTAATTGATTTTTTGTTTCTATAGAATTACTTTTGTATCGTATTTCAAATAATAAACAGCAGCGAGCTATCTTGGAGTTAAACATGCCGACGTCTGATATTGAACTGATGCAGCGTGTTGCATCCTATGATTCCAAGGCTTTAGAAGTTTTATATAACCGCTATTCGCCTCTTCTTTATACACTTGTCAAGAAAATTGTTACCGACGAAAACTTCGCCGAAGAAATACTCTCTGATATTTTTGTAATTATCTGGAAAAAAGTAAAACTGTTCGAATTTAAAACCGGTAATGTTTATGCCTGGCTTGTTTTACTTAGCAGGAACAAAGCCGTCGATTCGATTAAAAGACAGAATAAAACCGAAGAATTGCCTCTGTACACGGATGAATATGAAGATAATTTTATTCTTCCCAATCTTTCTAATGAAATGGATGTAATAGATATTCAGACGGCATTAAGCATAAAAGATAACTTTGAAACAGCACTAAATAATTTAACCGACGCCCAGCAATACGTTCTTTATCTTGCTTTTTACGGCGGATTAACTCAAAATCAAATCGCAAAAAAATTAAATATTCCGCTGCCTACCGTCAAATCAAAAATAGAAGTAGCCCTTACAAAGCTCAGAGAAAATTTAATTAAAGGGGAATCCGAATGAACGGGCAAGGTAAGTATAAAGATCTGCTGTATGCCTATTCTTTGGGCTGCCTTGACGCCGAAGAACTTGACAAGCTAAGGGAATATTTCGGGTCTGAAAGCGATTTTCCCTGGCAGGAACTGGGTGAATATCAAAATTTGATTGCACTGTTTCCGACAATTCTGGAAATAGAAGAACCCGGCCCCCAGCTAAAAGATAAAGTTGCCCGCAAACTTTACCGGCTTAGACCGGAAAAAAAACCTCCGAAAGAGGAAGAAAAACCAGAGGAGCCGAAACCGGATATAAATCAAGAGATAGATGAAACCGCGGATACGGTTAACGAACCGCCTTCTGAAATAACACCGGCAGAAGAAACCGTTGAAACGGATCCGGAACCTCCCGAGCAGGAAGATTCCGAAATAAATCATTCCGAATTTGAAGAAGTAAAAGCAAAGAAACCGATAAATAATATTTTTCCTGAAATTCGGGATATTGAAATTTCCGGGCAGGCAGCGGAACCTGATAATTTGTCCCGGCAGAATAAGGAAAATATTCCGGAATCTAAAGAACTGCTTTCTTCCCACAGAGATTATATTGACAAGACTGTTGACGGAAAGTACAATTCGGCCGGCAAAAGGAGAACCAACCCGTGGATAGTAATTACTTCCGTACTTTTTGTTGTTGTTGCGGCAGGTTTGTTTCTGCTTTATATGAACATTTCTTCAGAAGTTAAGGAGTATAAAAGAGGTATCAAAAACCTTAATGAAAAGATTCAGAATTTATCGTCAAGAATAAACGAGAACCGCGATCTTCAAAAGGTACTGCAGACAAAAGATATTGAGATAATAAATTTAAAGGGAACAGAAAACAGTCCTGAAAGCTTCGGAAAGCTCATAATCGGCACACTAAACAGGAACAGCATATTGCAGTTATCTAATCTTCCGGTTTTATCAGGCAATGAAGTTTACCAATTATGGATGAAAAATAACAATCAGTATACGCCGGTAGGTGTTTTTAATCCCAAGAAAGACATAGATTATTTCCACTTTACTCTGCCGCAGCTGCCGGTTTCAAACCAAGCAGTATTTATCTTAACCGAGGAATCTTCGGAAGGTGCCGTTAAACCAGGTAAGATTTATCTGAGCAGTATCTCAAAGTAAATTTATATTTGCTTTTTTCTGCCCCTCGAAACCAAATAAATTGCAATTATTACTACTAATATTATCAGCCAGTATTCCTGCGCTAATTCATATAGTGAATTAAGGAATGTCGCAGTGTTAAAAGAACCGGAGACACCTGTATAAATTATACCAAGCACCATAAAAACGGCAGCTATAATCAATAATGATTTATCGGCGGTATTATCGAAAAACAGCATCAGACAGCCTATTCCCAATATAAACAGAATAGAGGGAAACAGTATTCCCGAAGAATTAAAAATCTGCTGCTTTCCGATAAGAAAAAAAACAATGCCAGATAAGAAAGCGGAAGTACCTACGAACAGACTGAATTTTTTGTTCTGTCCGATCGTATTATAAACTGTGCCGGAACCGTAAGCTACAAAAATTACCGCCAGCAGTTCTAAATTGTCGTATTGTGCCAGTCCGAAATATTTCAGGGCAATAGCGAAAAAAATAAATATTATTAAATAAAGTATTATAAGCTGGTTTCTATTCATATTATTATCGGGATATTTTCCCTTTTGTTTTCCGGTTGTATGCCCTTTTTACTTCCCTGCGAAAAAGAATATTATTTTAGAGTATTCTCTGCCCCATTATTGATGCAATAACTTCGGTTGCAAACTCGGCGCTTCTGTTATGATTATCAAGAATCGGGTTCACTTCAGTAACTTCTAAAGATGAGATGCACCTGCAGTCGGCAATTGCTTCCATTAACAGATGGGTCTCCCGGTAGCTTAAACCGCCGGGTATCGGTGTTCCGACGCCCGGTGCGACAGACGGATCCACACTGTCTAAATCGAAACTGACATGGAGATGATCTACTCTGTCCTTCATTTGCTTAAGCACTTTGGAAATAATACGGTGAATCCCCTGTTTGTCTATATCCGTCATGGTATAAACCGACGGTTTTAATTCTTTGATGATCAGTTTTTCGTATGTATCAATGCTTCTTATTCCGATCAAAGCCACATTTTGGGGATCAACTTTGGGATAAAATCCTCCGAGGCGGACCAATTGTTCGTTGCCTCTGCCCATCGAAACCGCAAGCGGCATACCGTGTATATTACCCGAAGGCGTAGTATCTTCGGTGTTCATATCCGCATGCGCGTCTATCCAAATTACACCGAGTTTTAATTTTTTCCTTTTGCAGTAAGAAGAAATACCCGCTATACTGCCGATAGCCATTGAATGGTCTCCGCCTATGCATAGAGGGAACTGGCCTTTTTCAAGAACCTTTTCTACTTTTGCTGCAAGTGTTTTGGATGTTCTGATTATCTCGTTAAGATATTTCATTTTGGGGTTTGAAATTTTCTGTTTTTCCATAATTTGGATAAACAGATCCCCGCTGTCAAAAACAGTATAACCGAGTTTCTCTAATTTTTCTTTAAGTCCGGCAATTCGTAAAGCCGATGGCCCCATATCCACACCCCGTCTGTCGGCGCCGAGATCCATGGGAAAACCAATGATGTTAACAAAATTGGATTGATGTTGTTTCATAAAATTATTCTTTTGCATAAAAGTATTATAAACCATTACAAAATAAAAAGTTTATCTCTAATAAACCAATTAAGCATGGTGTTGAATATCGTACTATTTATTTAATGTATTGTGTATATTTTGAATCAAAAATAACATGTTTTTATATTTATTCTAATTCTTTAATATAGCAAATGATAAATATTAATAAAGAACCGGAAGTCAGCGTCGGGATCCTTGCCGAAGATAAAATTATTTTTGAACTTCACGGTGATTTTAAAGCATACGGATTAAAACAAACGTTCAGCGGCCGATTTTTAGCGGAATTGATAGATGACAGAATAATTTGCCACAAGGGAAGCGAACGTATAGAAATATCGGACGAGATAGTTTTCAGTCCACATGACGTATCAAGCGAATCCTTTCTTTTAAGAGACGTGACCATAGGAAAAAGCTTTCACTGGCAGAGAAAAGAAAAACAGCGGTTTACCGGCTCATTAAAACTTTTAAAAAACGGCAATAAAATTGTTGCAATTAATATACTTCCCGCAGAGGATTATCTGGTAAGCGTAATTTCCTCGGAAATGAGCGCAAGAAGCTCTCTGCAGCTGCTTAAGAGCCATGCAATTATTTCAAGAAGCTGGCTGTTTGCACATATGGAAAGATCTAAAAACCCGAAAAATAAAAAGGGAGAATTTCTAAACAATAGCGAAACAGAAGATGAAATAATCAACTGGTATGGACGCGAAGAACATGAGCTTTTTGATGTCTGCGCAGACGACCATTGTCAGAGGTACCAGGGCATAACAAAAATATTTACCGAAGGCTCAAGTACTGCCGTCAAACATACCGAAGGCGTTGTGCTTGTAAACGATAACAAAATATGCGACACCAGGTATTCAAAAGCCTGCGGCGGAATTACCGAATCTTTTGAAAATGTTTGGGAACCCGTAAAACATTCATATCTCAAATCAGTTGTTGATTATAAATTCGAACCGGATAATTTCTCGCTTGACTTTTCAAAAGAAGCCAATGCTGTAAAATGGATAAAAAGCGCTCCGCCTTCTTATTGTAATACACACGACAAAAAAATTCTGTCTCATATTCTTATGGACTATGATCAGGAAACAACCGATTTTTTCAGATGGAAAGTAGAATATTATCAGAAGGATCTGGAAAAAATCATAAGAACCAAAACCGGCATTGACTTCGGAGACATACTCGATCTTATTCCGGTAGAGCGCGGAAAATCATCAAGATTGATTAAGTTGAAAATTGTCGGCTCAAAACGCACTTTAACTCTCGGAAAAGAACTTGAGATCAGACGGATTCTTTCTAAGAGTCATTTATACAGCTCTGCTATTGTTATTGATAAGGAAAACATTCAAGAGGGGATTCCGCAGAAATTCATAATTTACGGCGCCGGCTGGGGACACGGAGTTGGATTATGCCAGATTGGCGCGGCGGTTATGGCTTCAAAAGGGTTTCAATTCGATGAAATATTGCTCCATTATTTTTCTAATGCCCGTTTAAAAAAAATTTATTAAGATTATGAAAGTTCTTTACTCTTGCCTTTCTAAAAGCTGGGGCGGTATGGAAATGTTTACTATTACGGCTGCCAGACAGCTTCTGAAAAGAAATATTTTCGTCGAGTTACTTTGTATCAAGGAATCGAGACTTCATGTGGAAGCTGCAAATGCCGGCCTGTTTACCCGCCCCATAAATGCAGCGGGCTATTTTCACCCGTTCACCGCATTGAAGATTTACAATATTATAAGACGGAATTCTTACGATATAATTCATACTCAGGCTTCGAAAGATTTATGGCTTTTGGTGCCGGCGTTGAGGATCGGGAAATTGCGAACGCCATTAATCATGACAAAGCAGGTGGGTTCCTTCATTATAAAAAAAGATATACTGCACAAATGGATATACGGCAGACTTACCTATGCATTGGCAATCAGCAACGTAATCCGAAAAAATTTAAAAGATACCTGCCCTATCCCGGATGAAAAAATTCTACTTCTGCATAACGGAGTAGATACAAAAGTTTTTGATCCGCAAAAAGTAAACTGTGAAAAAATAAGATTGGAATTCGGAGTAAAAGAAGGCGAATTATTTATCGGGATGATGGCCAGGTTCAGTCCAGGAAAAGGGCACGAAGAATTTTTATCAGCGGCTTCGGAATTAAATAAAACATACCGCAATCTTAAATTCTGCATTGTAGGTGAAGCCAGCAGGGGAGAGAACGATTACGCAGACAGGATAAGACAATTATCCGTTGATTTAAAAATCGATAATATTATTTTTACGGGATACCGGAGCGATACACCGGATGTACTCTCGGCACTGGATATTTTTGTTTTCCCGTCACATAACGAGGCTTTCGGAATAGCACTTGCCGAGGCAATGGCAATGGGGAAACCTTCGGTTTGTTCCAACTCGGACGGAATCCTGGATATTGCCGTCGAAGGCGAAACTTCCCTTCTTTTTGAGGTAAAAAATTATCTGGATTTAAAAATTAAAATCGAAAAATTAATTACTTCTCCGGAATTAAGGTTGAAATTAGGGACTGCTGCCAGAAAAAGAGCCGTTAAAAATTTTGATATCGAAATGCTGTCGGACCGGGTTGTTGAAATTTACAAAAATACTGCCGGCACATAATGTTGAAATGTAACCGGGAAATATTTTTTAACGAAGCCGCAATTCTTAATCAAATGAAATTATCAACCGATTCTTCATTTTAATTTATTTTCGGCTTAACTTAGAATAACATTATTTAAAAGAAAATGCCTCTAAAAACATCCGTCATAATTCCATATTCGGAAGAAAATTTAGAATTAATCAATCTGCTTAAATGTAATCCGCTGGTGGGTGAGTGTTATGTTCTTACTTCGCCCGGCGACAATACTATTCCTGATTCTATACCGGTGGATAATTTATACTCTTCCGATTCATTAATAAAGATAAGCACTAAAGACATCGATGAATACATTCTCTTATTTACGGAAAACTGCGGTTTTGATCCGGGTCAGTTTGCCTTTGAAAGGTTTTTGGATGTAGCTGCCTCGACGAATGCCGGTTTAATATACTCGGATTATTTTGAAATTAAAAACGGACAGAAGATACCGCACGAAACCATTGACTACCAATTCGGCAGCATAAGAGACAATTTCGATTTCGGGGCCGTTATTCTGCTTAAAAGCAGGGCGCTGTTGAATTACGTTAAATTTAATAAATCCGGCTACAACTTTTCGGGTTTGTATGACTTAAGACTGTACGTTTCAAGAAATTATTCCGTTATCAGAATACCAGAGAAACTATACACCAGGACGGGATATGACAGCAGAAAATCCGGCGAGAAAAATTTTGATTATGTGGATCCGAAAAATCAGCAAGTGCAATCGGAATATGAAGCCGCCGCAACCGTACACTTAAAAGAAATCGGCGCCTGGTTAAAGCCGGAATTCGACAGCCTTCCTCCGGCAAATAATTCTTTTAAAATCGAAGCGTCTGTAATTATCCCGGTCAAGAACAGAGAGAAAACGATCGGCGAGGCAGTGAAATCGGCTTTGAAATCAAAAAACAAATTTCGATTTTAATGTTATAGTTGTTAACAATCATTCGGATGATTCAACCGGGAAAATTCTCGATAGACTTTCGGAAACCGACAGCAGGCTCATCGTACTAGTGCCCGAAAGAAAGGATTTGAATATAGGCGGATGCTGGAACGAAGCTATACTTCACGACAAGTGCGGACGTTATGCCGTTCAATTGGACAGCGATGATATTTACACCGACGAATTTACGATCCGGAAAATCATCGATAAATTCAAAGTCGAAAATTCGGCGATGGTTATCGGCTCTTATAAGATTACGGATTTTAATTTAACTGAGCTTCCGCCGGGAATAATCGATCACAAAGAATGGTCAGAAGGCAACGGCAGAAACAACGCACTCAGAATAAACGGCCTGGGTGCACCTAGAGCATTTTATACGCCTGTAATCAGGGAGCTAAGGTTTCCCAACGTAAGCTACGGCGAAGATTATTCCGCGTGTCTGGCAATTTCAAGAAATTACAGAATAAGCCGGATATATGAGCCGATTTATATTTGCAGAAGATGGGAAGGAAACACCGACTCGGATTTAACAATCGAGCAGATAAATTCAAACAATATTTATAAGGATAGAATAAGAACCTTTGAAATACTGACAAGGCAGCTTCAGAACCTGAACAACAAATAACAGAACAAGTATCTGGTAATAAACAGAAGTATTTATTTACAGTCGTCAATATGCATAAACCAATTAAAGTAGAGATTTTTGAAAAAGTTCTTTTTGAGAATAAAGAAGTTCAAGTTTTAATCGAAGAAGAAAACATAGCCGAAGCCGCCAGGCTGCTGCTAGTTAAACAAAAAGAGAATTGGCCCTTTTTAAATGACGGATACCAAGCATTAAAATTTCTGCAGACAAGGGAAATAACTTTTGATTCTTTCAGCATATCGCTTCAGTATAATCCCAACAGGATTACGTCTTCAAAAGCAAAGGTTGATGAGACTTCGGTAAAAGGCAGGAACTGCTTCCTATGTTATTCAGGCCTTCCTCCTGAACAAAAGGGAATTCTTTATAACGGCGCTTACCTGATATTATGCAATCCTTATCCTATCTTCCCGGAGCATTTTACAATGCCGAATATTAATCATTTCCCGCAGAACATTAAATCTTCGTTTAATACATTGCTGAATTTAAGTAAAGATCTATCCGAATATTACAGTGTCTTTTATAACGGTCCTCAATGCGGGGCATCCGCTCCGGACCATCTTCACTTTCAGGCAGGCACAAAAATGTTTCTGCCGGTCGAAAAAAATTTTGACGCACTAAAATCACTGTACGGCGAAGAAATTATAAAAAACAATACCCATGAGATATACGGCATAGACGACGGAATAAGACGCTTCGTTTCCGTAGAAAGCAAGAATTATAATTCAATTATAAAAATATTCGGCCGGTTGTATAATACGCTTGAAAAATTATACGGCTCCGACAAAGAACCACCGATGAATATTATCTCCGGATATACCGCGGAAAGGGGTTGGCGCGTTTTGTTTTTTTTAAGAGATAAACACCGGTCTTCTCACTATTTTAAAGAGGGCGAAGAAAGGGTACTGCTAAGCCCGGGCGCAACAGACATGGGCGGTATATGTATACTTCCTCTTGAAAAAGATTTTAAGAATTTGGATAAGTCAACCCTAAAGGAGATTTTCGCCGAAGTTACGATCGGAATAGAATATTTCAATTATGTCAAATCCGGATTAAAAAAAAGAATACATCATCTTTTTAATTTTGGCTCATAAGATCCGATAAAAAGCCCATATTTTTAGAATCCGAATTAGATATTATTATTTTAATAATTGCCGTCAGCGGCACGGCCAGCAGCATCCCGACAACACCCCAAATATATCCCCAAATCAAGACCGACATTAAAATAAGCAGGGGATTTAAGTTCAGTCTTTTACCAACTATGCTCGTCTCAATTAAATTAAAAAATAATGTCTGAATAGCCCCGATTACAAGGGCAACAATTAAAGCAAAAGTAATCGACTCATACTGCAGCAACGCCATTATTACCGGCAGTACCAGAGCCGCAGCAGACCCGATAGTAGGAATAAAATTAAAAAGAAAAACGAACAGGCCCCAGATAATCGGAAAATCTATACCTAAAATCCATAAGAAAAACGATACGGCAATACCGGCGCTTAAATTAATTAGTATCTTTAAAATTATATAGCGCTGAATCTGTTCAGTTATCACTTTAAATGTATTGGCTAATTTTGTTTCCTTCTGCTGTCTTTCCAGTTTAAGTTTTTCTTCCATCCATTCCTGGCTACCGGCAGTGCTGTCCTGCGCCGCAGTCTGATATTTGTTTTTCAGTTTCTTTAATTCCGGCTTTACTTTTTTATGTACGAATCTGGTTTTAAATGCTTCATAAACGGTATTATGGCCGGTCATTATGAAAATAAAAAAGAAAAGCACAAACAGAATATTCCCGATAAAAGTAAATGTTGAGGCAAATATACCGCCGGCAAGAATCTTATAGTCGATTTTGGAAATTATTCTTTGAATTGAAAAATATCTTAGATATGGGTCCCTTATTTTTAATGATACGGCCGCACTGCTTATTATATGATTCAGCTTGTTAAAATATTCCGGCGCTTCCTCTCCGAACCGGATGAATGAACCCACAATAAACGAGGATATTCCCCACATAAATAAAATCAGAACAAGTATATCTATTATTAATATCAGATAAAGCGGGAACCGGTATTTTTCAAGATATGAATTAAACGGTGAAAACAGGAAAAACAGAAAATATGCAATTACAAAAGGAATAAAAATATGATTTAATTCCTTTAACACCGCGGCTATTACAACTAATCCTATGACGGTGATAAAAAATTTTTCGGAGGAATCCGTTAATATTTTTTTAGCCATAAAATTTTTTCAGTTAATAAAAAGCCTGTTATTCCTTAAAACTTTTTTACTTAATTTAATCCGGACGGCGTTTGCGGTGTAGTCAATAAGTATTTAAATAGTTCCCATCTTTTTTCGGGATTATTAATAGTACCTCCGTGTTTGACTATGAAATCTTTAATCAGATCCTGTCCCAGGTTATAATTTATAACATAACTTCTGTAGGTATTGATAAATCTTATCCTCTGGGCCGCAGTTTCAGGACTCGATTAATAAATACTTTTCCAGCCATTCCGCCGTTTTTTCCCTTGACCATTTACCGTCGAGATAGTTTTTAGCGGCTTCGTTGCCGGCATAGCTTAATTCATGAGTCAGTTTTAATAATTTAAAATATTCATCTGCCTTCGAAGTATCCAGCCCTGCCAGCGGGAATAAAACATCTCTTTCAAAACCAATCCTTGCTTCGCCTGGAAATACCATGTCTATTCCGAAATTTGCGGTGCCTTCTGCAATTAGAGACTGCGGACTGAATAACGGGTATACGGTGAATTCCATCCATCCTCTTTTTTTGACGAGATTTTCTTCTAAAAGCGTATTATATACATGATGTCCGGGATATCCTTCATGTGCGGCAAGATCTATTGCCCGGTCAATATATATAGGCAGATCGGTGTTCACCTGAATTAAACTGAAATAGTTTCCCTTATACCAGTTATAACCGCTCCAAGGTTTATCGGTAACATATTCAACTTTAAAGTTTTCGCTTTCCGGCAGTTTTATGTGCCTAAGCGTAATATTTCTGCATTCTTGAATAGCCGCTTTGAAGACAGTGTCTATTTTATCTTTGGGAATTATGAACGACTTTTTAAAATCGACGAGTCTTTTTGAAAGAGAACCTTTGCCGGGTAACAAAACATTCAGGCGGTCTAAAATTTCCGTATAATGTTTTTCCGGATATTCAGGTGAGACGGCGTCGTATAAATCCTTGCTTTCCTGATCGAAAGTAAAACTGCCGCCTTTTTCCATAAATATTTTTGCTTTAACGGCAAGAAGCTGTTTATATAAAAACCTGTACCGCATCTGCTGTATCTTGTCGGCTTTTTCTTTACCCAGATCATCAAGTTTATTTAATAAACTATCGGCATCTGCGCTGCATTCGTCTAGCATTTTAACAGTATCATCCTTTGTTTCAAGTTTATCTTTCGGTTCCCAGGCCGTAGGACCGTAATAAGCATCCACAAAATCCTTATCGGTTTGTCCGGCCCGCAAAACTAATTTCACATAATTCTCGGATATATTGTTCATTTTTTTATCCAATTCATCGTTATTAAATGAATTATTTTTTTTTGCGCACGACGAAAATAATAATAATGACAAAGAAAGAAATATTGATAACCTTTTTAACATTGTTTTTCCGTAATTAAAAATAAATGTCGCGAAAAATATTTAAAGTGCTTGCATTACATCAGAAAGCTTGTAAATGAAATTTATTAATCTGGAATACTAATCATACGCTAAACATAAATTCAATTTTTAAAATACATCTTTGGATAGAGCCGGTAAATAAATTTAATGTTATTTCTTTCTCATACGGTCTTCAAAGTGATATTTCACCGCTAATCCGATATAAGCCGCACATACAACCGTTATAATAATTTGGGTAGTAAATATAAAATATGAGGTAACGGATCCTTTATTCTGAAGCCCGTCAATCACTCTTAATCCGGTGCCCAGAAAGCCGAGTGAGGTAAGCAGAACGGACGCCTGCATTGATTTCTTAAAATATATTTCATTGTTTGCCGTTTTAGATAACATAACTAATGCAGCTCCGAGCAAAGCAGGAATTAATGCAGAGAAGGATGTTTGCCTTATATATAAATACCCGGTAACTCCCAGGACAATTAATACTATCCCGAAAATTTTAGTAATCTTTACCATTGTTTAACTTATGAGAGATAATTAAAAGAAAATCAGTTCTCTAAAATAATATTATTTGGGAATAAATGACGGGAGATTCTTGTTGTCCCTTTCCCCAATTTGCTGACGCCACATTGCATAATAGAGCCCCTTCTGTTCAACTAATTCATTATGGTTCCCGGATTCAATTATACTGCCCCTTTCCAGGACATAAATTCTGTCTGCATGAAGCACCGTGGAAAGACGGTGCGCGATTAATATGGTGATCAGGTCCTTACCCTTAGATATTTCCCTTATTGTCGTAGTAATTTCATCTTCTGTCAGAGAATCGAGTGCGGAAGTTGCTTCATCGAACACAAGTATATTAGGTTTTCGAAGCAGTGCTCTGGCAATCGACAGCCTCTGCCTCTCGCCGCCGGATACTTTCACTCCGCCTTCGCCGATCATTGTATTTATACCGTTGTCGGCACGGGCCAGAAGGTTTTGGCATGCTGCCTTCTCAAGTACTTCCATGCATTCATCGTCGGTTGCGGACGGATTAACAAATAAGAGATTTTCTTTTATTGTTCCCGAGAACAGTTGGGTATCCTGTGTTACGAATCCTATTTTTATCCTGAGTTCGTCAAAATCAATCTGTGTGCTTGAACTTCCGTTATATAATATTTCGCCTGTCTGCGGAGTATAAAGTCCGACAAGCATTTTTACCAATGTTGTTTTCCCCGCTCCGGATGGTCCCACGAATGCAATTGTCTCACCGAGCTCGGTGCAGAACGAAATATTATTTAAAGCGTTGCTCGCGGCACTTTGATGTTTGAACGATACATTGATGAATTCAAGATTTCTGACACGGCCTAATGTTAACGGAGAGGCGGGTTTTTTCTCTACGGGCAATTTTAAAATATCTCCGAAGTTTATAAGCGACACCTCTGCTTCCCTGTATATATTTATTATATCGCCAAGACTTTGAAGCGGCCCGAAAATAAAGAATGAATAAAGAAACAGCGAAAAGAATTCGCCCACCGTAACCGCCCTTATATATATCAAATAAAGCATTATAAAAATGATGCTAGTTCTGATAAAATTAACGCAGGTTCCCTGAACAAAGCTTAAACTCCTGATATACTTTACCTTTTTTAATTCAAGCTCCAGAATTTTATCTGTTGTGGCATTAAGTCTGCTTATTTCCTGCTTTCCTAAACCCAGGCTCTTTACAAGCTCAATATTACGCAATGATTCCGTTGTAGTACCTGCAAGTGCTGTCGTTTCATCTACAATTATCTTCTGTATTTTTTTTATCTTTCTGCTTAACACCGAACTGATTGTTCCCAGAATTGGAACTGCGGAGAAGAATACCGGTGCAATCAGCCAATAAACATTTATTGCGTATATGGTGACGAAAATTATTCCAACCAGCGAGGTAAAAAGTATGTTGACTGCAGCGCCAATTAATTTTTCGACATCGATTCTTACTTTTTGAAGTACTCCCAGGGTTTGTCCGCTTCTTTGATCTTCAAAAAGAGAATACGGAAGTTCAAGCGAATGCTTTATACCGTCGGTATAAATTTTCGCTCCCAGTCTTTGAGTTATTACATTTACGTAGTAGTCCTGAAAGTTTTTTGCAAGTCTGCTTACAAAGGCAACTCCTACCGCTGCCGCCAGTAGTGTAAATATTCCTTTGAAAAATTGGGACGACGTGTACTGATTGAATTTCGTGGCATATTTGTCTATAACGATCCTGTAAATCCAGGGATCTAACAGCGAGAATATCTGGTTAACCGCCGCGAGTAATAATGCAAGCAGTATCAGCTTCCAATACGTCTTTAAATAAGTATATAGTAATTTCATTGGGTTTAGGCAAAAATAACCAAACCGTACGATAAGAATGTGGAGGAAATAGAAGTTTGTTTATAACTTGACGGAAAATACATAAGACGGTGAATGAATTAAAAAGCCCGCCTAGACGGGCTTTTCTTCATTAATGCATAATTTTTATAATACTGCGTCTTTAGCTGCTTTTGCAATTCTGAATTTCAAAACTTTCTTAGCAGGAATAACCATGGTTTCGCCTGTAGCGGGGTTTCTGCCCATTCTTTTCTTACGACTTACTACCACTAATTTACCTAGGCCAGGAAGCACAAAAGATTTTTTAGCTTCCTTGTAAGCTAATGCAGACAGTTCATCCAAAAATTGGCCAGCCAATTTTTTGGTAGTACCGGTTTTTTTTGATAGATGATCAAGAACTTGTGACTTGGTCATTGGTTTAGCCTTTGCCATAGTATTAACCTTTGTTTATGTATGAAATAATGTTAACTCACACGTGAAATTATAAATAATTTAAATTAAATAAAATATTTATTTGGTTTTATTTAAAATAATTTTGCGGATGAATGTCTTTTCGGCCTCAATTAATGGGCATGAATTAAATACACCTTACGCTTCACCCCTTATTTAAGGTACTCCGGCAAATGTCGGTTTGATGCAAATCTATTACTTTCTGTTTTGTAGCTTAAACTTTATTTATTTATTTTCATACATATTGTTTTATTAAAAATAATCCCCTGTATAAACCTTAATGCGTAAATTTCTTTTTTCCCTGATCTGCATTTTATCTATATCTGCTCCGCGTGCAGAGGTGCGCTATATTTATTCGCTTTCCATTTCCTCCCTGCGGGATACGGTAAAAACGGACTCTTTAAAAGCTTCCACGGAAAATGATTCTCTGAAAATTAAAACTAAAAGAGACACTTTAAGGCCTGTTAATGCAAAACCTAATTTTGATTACAGCCGCTTTCTTAACAGACAGGATATTGACAGATCAAATTATAAATATACCGGAGATTTATTCGGCAATTTCGGATTTGATTATATGAGAGATTACGGTCTTGACGGGCATCCGAACGAAAATATGTTATACGGAGTAGGGTATAACGGCATCAGTTATATTGAAGACGGTGTTCTCTTAAATAACAGACTTCAGAATAATTTTGACTTGAACAACGTTCAGTCCGAATATATTGATTCAATTGAAGTCCTGCCGCTGACGCGCGGGTTCTTGTACGGTATATATAATAATAACGCAACGGTTGTTTTCCATGATAGGGATTTTTTCACCAAACAACCTTATTCGAGAATAAAATATTACCAGGGACCGAACGGCGAAGCGATGATTGACGCAATATTTAATCAGCTGGCTTACAAAAAATTTAAATTTTCCGTTGATATCACAAACAGAAAATTCGACAGCAGCTATGCAAACAGTGCGTACAGCCAGTGGATGATAAAAGGAAATATAAAATATTACATCAGCAATGAATGGAATATGACCGCTTCATATAATTACGCAAAGTCATCGGTCGGACTTAACGGCGGTGTAAAGTCGGATACAATTACTAATCCGGCACTCGGCTTAACCGGATATTTGTATAACCCTCAGCTTGCGAGCGTAAATTCGCAGGCAAATGATCTTAACTACAAAAGCCACTTATTCGGTTTACACCTGCTCGGCGATTATACAAAATTCTCTTATACGGATTTAACCTTTTATTACTATTTCAACGAAACGGATATGAACGATAAATCGGATTCGTTATTTTACAAAAGTATCGATAAAGAAAAACTCCTGGGATTAAATCTTGACCAGAGAATTTATGCCGGTATTTTCGGCTTAAGCCTGCACGCAAATTATGAATCTGGCCGAATGAAATACTATTCATTATCAAACGGTTATTCCGGTTTTTACCCTGTCTCATATAATAATTTAAGCCTCGCACCTATTTTCAATGCTTATTTATTTGACAGCACCCTTGTACCGTCGTTATTCTTCAAATTTTCTCGCAACAGCATTCAGGAGAATTTGGGATTGAACGGAACTTACGCAGGCTGGGGCGGAGATTTAACTTACCTTTTAACCGGAGGATTAAAATTTTATTTGGGATTTTCAAATTATAAACCCGGCCCCGGTCAGCAATTTGTTTATAACTATGAAATAGGTGCAACAATAAAAACAGAAAACGCCGGCATTGATATAAAATTATTTAAAAGAAATAACTATTCCGATTACAATAGATATGCATTCCCGGTAGATTCAAATTATACCATATCCGATCTACTGGGAACATCGATAAATTTAAAAGTATTAATCTGGAAGATTGCACTGGAATCGCACGGCTACTATTACAATAGTCCGAATATATCCGGATTGTTTTATCATTTCCCTCAAGTAAGCTTGAACGGGGGAGTGTATTACGAAAGCTATCTTTTTAACAATAACCTGAATTTAAAAACGGGTTTTGCCGTAAATTTTATCGGCAAAAGAAAAGAACCCGGTTTCGGAAAGCTAGGATCGGACTTTAATTTGGATTTTACTCTTGCAGGCGAGATACAAAAATTAGCTTACGTTTATTTTACCTGGGAAAACCTGCTCGACAATCAATATTATATCATCCCTTATTACCCGCTGCCTTCCAGAAACATACGTTTCGGCATCGCGTGGGAATTATTTAACTGATTATTACTGATCTTCCCCAAATTAATAAAAATTAAACGCCGATTTCACGGCATCCCCATATTTGCATTACTCAAACACAACTAATCGTTCATCAGTCTTCTTGAATAAGAGTTTGATTTTTTTCCCTAAAGACTAAGCATATCCTTAAACTTTATAGCCTGTCTTCTGGAAACTTCAATTTTATTCCCGCCCTTTAATTTTACAAGAAGGCCTCCGTTAAGCCAGGGTTCAATGCTTTCTATCCATTTAAGATTAACAATATGTTTCCTGTTGGCGCGGAAAAATGTTTTTGAATCAAGCCGTTCGTCAAGATAGTTCAATGTTCTGAGTATGAGCGGCTTATTCTCTTCGAAGAAAATACGTACATAATTTCCTTCCGACTCAAACAGTTTGACGGTGGCGAGTTTTACAAACCAGCACTTCTCACCATCCTTAACAAATACCTGGTCGTCCTCTGTTAAAGTATGTGTTGATACAACCTCGGTAACGTTTTTTCTTTCTCGTTCGATTATTTTCTTTACAGTTTCTTCAAGTCTTTTCGGTTCGATCGGCTTCAGCAGATAATCCATGGCATTGTATTCGAATGCTTTCAGTGCATATTCATCATAAGCGGTCGTAAAGATAACAACCGGTACGCTGTCCAGTTCTTCAAGCAGCTCAAAACCGTTTTTGCCCGGCATTTGTATATCGAGAAAAATAAGATCGGGATTTAGCTCGGTAATCTTCGTAAGAGCGTCTTCAGCATTTACCGCTTCACCCGCAATAGTGATTTCTTTATATGGTGTTAACAGACGGCGCAGTTCTACCCTTGCCAGTCTTTCGTCGTCAATTATTAAAGCTTTCATTTTTTACTCCTCCGGTTGGAATGACTAGTTCTGCTGCAACTTCGTTTTTTGAACAGTTTTTAATAATAAATGAGGCTTCTTCCCCGTATAATAAATGCAAACGATGCTTGGTGTTATTTATGCCGAATCCGCTGGAGTTCATCATCAAATTGTTATCGATCTGTCCCGTATTTATTATTTCTACAAAAAGTTTTGAGTTTTCGATTTTAGATTTAATTGAAATACTGCCGCCCTCGGTGCGTTTTGATATTCCGTGTTTTATACCGTTTTCTACCAGGGTCTGAATCATCATAGGCGGTACATCAATATTATTAGATTTCGGATCAATATCAATATCATACTTCAATCTTTCTTCGAACCTGATATTTTCGAGGGAAAGATAATCGGATACCGTCTGCATTTCTTCCTGAAGCGGCACTGTTTCAACTCTCTCCATCTTAAGTGAATATCTTAATATGTTCGAAAGCTTGGTCAATGCTGTCTGGGCATTCTCCGGATCCTCACCGATTAAAGCGCGGATACTGTTTAAAGCATTAAACATGAAGTGCGGATTGAGCTGCGATTTAAGCGTTTTTAGTTCAAAGTCTTTTACGGCTGCTTCCCAGATATACGACTCGATTTCCACTTTCTTATAATTTTCGAAGAAATGAACAGCAAAATAAATTAAAGCCCATAATAAAATAATTACACTGAATTGGAATATACCGGCTAACGGCAATCCGATTTTGAATTTGGTTATTTTATAAATACCTAATGATAATTCTGCCGAAAAGATGAAAGCATAAATAGTCGTGCCGATCATTATACTTGAGATAACCAATCTGGGAATGATTTTTTTTAGCGGAAGATTTATCCAGTCGTATTTTTTAATAATACTTCTGAAAAGATGAGTAATGCCGATCCCCATAACAACCGCGAAAAAGACTACCAACTGTTCTTTCCAATTTAGCCGGTCGAACAGCGCCAGCAATACAATATTAACCAGGGCAAAAATTCCCCAGCCGATAATCTGACTGAGCCAATATACTCTTTTCCGTTTCATGTAACTTTTATTGCCCACCGCCCCTAAATCTGAATGAAAATTAGCAGAAAAATTCAGTCTGTTCAAATGTATTTTATTCGTGTTCATATAATATAATCGTATCCGTTATAAAAGAAAATTTTAACAAATTTTTTTTCTGGTTAAAATCTTCCTTAAACATGAATCCCCCTCTTTTCGGGAGGGGGATTTCTTTAGGAGAGAGCTTTACCAACCAAAAGCTGTTTCTCTATTCGCTGGATAAAAATACTTTTTTTATTATTAACCGTTTGTGACTATATTTTTATCGGATTTAAAAAGTGATAGACGGAAAAATAGAAAATTCAATGCGGAAGGCGGTTTTATAAGCAAGAATTTGGGTATTTAAGTACCTTTTGAAGTGGGTTGAATAAATTAACTTTCATGCAGTTAACGCGTGAAAGAAATTTATACGCGCAATGCTTGACGTACGGTTTCTGTTGAATATGAGTTATGCCTCCGAGATTTTCGTTTGGCGCACCATTATCCATGTGTCTTTGACACTAAGCGGTAAAATTCTTAATACTTCATATTCATTTACGCCGAATATCAAAGACACGGAGAATCTGTTTACTTTTTTATAAACTTTTTACAATTGTATTTACAAACTTATTAGGTCGTTATAAATTATAAAGGCCATTAATAAAATTAAAAGTACAAAGCCGACATTCTGAATAGCAATTTTAACCTTAATAGGAATCTCCCTCTTAGTGATACCTTCTATGATTATCATTACAAGATGACCGCCGTCCAGCACCGGAAAAGGAAGTATATTTATGATTGCCAAACTTAAGCTAAGCATTGCTAAGAATAACATAAAACTTAAAATACCGTTATCGGCTGATTGAACCGCATATTGAGCTATTTTAATCGGGCCGCCGAAAGCTTTTCCGAAAGCAATTTTTCCGTGTATAACTTTTCCTGCCATACTGAATGTTAATTCGGTCATCTTTACGGAATACTGCCAGCCGTAATAGAACGATTCAAAAATCCCGAACTTCTCAAAAATAACGGGACCTGTAAATGTATCTCTTAATTCGACACCTATTAAGCCGTCGTTTCCGGGAGTAACCGACAAATTGACGTTCTCTTTGTCTCTTTGAACTTCAAGCGGCATTGCAACACCCTTATGGCTTTTAACTATTTCGGTAACCTGACTGCTGCTGTATAACGGTGTATTATTAAGTGATAGTAGAATATCGCCTGATTTTATTCCGGCCTTAAGGGCAGGAGATTTCGGCATTACACTTGCGATTAAAGGACGAACACCTGACGGTATTAAGAAAAGACTGTTTGTTTCTGCAGAGGGTATTAATTTTCTTTGTATGTCAAGAGTCTCGGGCTGTCCGTCGCGGAGAAGTTTTACGCTTAAATTTTGTCCGAGAGTGTTTATAAATATATCGGTTCTTACATCTTCCCAGTTCTCAACTTTTTTTCCGTTTATGGAAATTATTTTATCACCTGATTTCAAATCCGGCTGAGTCTGCGGCGCTGTTAGGAATAACATAACCGATGGATGTAGTTTTTGTTATCGCTTTTCCATTAAAGAAATTTATCGCGCCGAAAACAACCAGAGCGAGCAGAAGGTTCATAAGAACACCTGCGGTGATAACAATTATTTTCTGCCATGTGGGTCTTGCTCTGAATTCATAAGGCTGAGGTTCCTTATCGGCAAATTCGGTGTCAAAACTTTCGTCAACCATTCCGGATATTTTAACGTATCCTCCGAGTGGGAGCAGGCTGAGCCGGTAATCCGTATGACCCTGCCCGTCGAAATCTTTTGGAAGATCTCCGAAAGTAAACCCGGTTAATTTATTCCATCCGAATAATCTTTTACCGAATCCGATGGCAAAAACTTCTGCACGCATACCGCAAAGTTTTGCGGCTATAAAATGCCCGAATTCATGTACAAATACCAGTACGCCGATAGTAATTGCAAAATAAATAATATAATCCATTAACCGAGCGTCTCCTTTAAAATGATAAAATCAGAATTACTTTTTGTTTTCGGAATTTATGAGGTAAAAATTAAACATCGGAACTGCACCCCGAAACAAAAACCAAGAGCTTAGCTTAAACCGGATACAAATTCGCGTGTTTGTTTATCGCATTCAAAGATTGTGTTTATATCCGGCTCCTTATGGTTCTCAATTTTTTCCAAAGCACTTTTAATTAACCCGGGAATCTGCGAAAATTTAATTTTTCCGAATAAAAATTTATCTACCGCTATTTCGTTTGCGGCATTTAAAATACACGGGGCTGTTCCGCCTTCGCCTAAAACATTATAAGCAAGCTTTAGACATTCGAATTTTTCGAAATCAGGACTTAAAAAAGTCAGTTGCCCTATATCCGGAAGCCTGGTTCTCTCAAAACTATTCGGTAACCTCTCCGGATACGTAAGAGCATATTGAATGGGCAGCTTCATATCGGGCAGACCCATCTGGGCTTTTATCGAACCGTCAACAAACTGAACAAGCGAATGAACAATTGATTGAGGATGAATAACTACTTCGATTTTTTCTTTCGGAGTATTAAACAGCCAGCGGGCCTCAATTATTTCCAATCCTTTATTCATCATCGAAGCCGAATCAATCGTAATTTTGTTACCCATTTTCCACTTCGGATGGTTCAGCGCTTCTTTCACGGTTACATGGGAAAGTGCTTCTTTGCTTTTATGAAGAAACGGTCCTCCGGATGCCGTGAGTATAATCTTTTCGATCTGCCCGCTGTTTTCACCTTCAAGGCATTGAAAGATAGCGCTGTGTTCGGAATCTATCGGTATAAGTCTGGCATTATGCTTTTTACAAAGATTCGTTACCAGCTCACCCGCTACCACAAGCGTTTCTTTGTTGGCTAGAGCAATAGTTTTTCCTCTTTTAATTGCTTCCAGCGCAGGCGCTAATCCGCTAAACCCGACAATTGCCCCCACAAATATATCGTAATCGAGCGACGCGGCAACTTCGGTCAGTCCGCTATCACCGGATAAAATACTGCACGCGGATCCGATTTTCTTTTTCAGATCCAGAGCAGAGTTTTCATCTCTAACAACAACTGTTTCCGGTTTGAATTCTTTTATTTGATCTTCCAGCAGATCAATTCTTGTGTTTACTGTTAAAGCAGAAACTCTGAATTTATCCGGAAAATTTCTAAGAACATTTAGAGTATTAACTCCTATAGATCCGGTAGAACCTAAAATTAAAACCTTTTTCATACTTTCTAAATAATAATGTATAAAGGTAAACAACACGGAACTTTGAATCAATATAAAACCATTTCATATAGTTTACCGCGGCCGTTATTGGATGCATATTATAGCTGAAGATTCAAAGACCTAAATGCAGTCTGCGTCAAATTAACATTTCCGGTTGCTTTATAGCACAGTAATCCGGAGATTTTGGAATGTTAATCTATTAAATTATCACCACTTCCAAAAACGAAAAATTCATTTTTTACTTTACTTGACTAATATTTGTTAAGGTATTTTTATGAAACTAATCAAAATTGTGATTACAGCCCTTTTTATCATCTTTTTTCTGCAGGACGGCTTTGCTTTACCCCGTTTCGCATTAAGAATGGGAGCCAGATGCATCGACTGCCATATCGATCCTACCGGAGGCGGCATGAGGAACAAAGGAGGATGGCATTATTCATACAGGGTTTTGCCGCTGGTTGCGGCACATGAAAAAACTTTTCCGATGAGCGATTATATCAGTCCGAATATTAGGGTGGGCCTGGATTACAGAACACAGTATTTGTATTCTCAGCAATTCGGTAAAACAACTTTCCAGAAAATGGAGGGAACTATTTATACCGATGTCGAATTAACGGAAAAAGTTAATGCTTATGCTCAGTATGATTTTGTTAATGCTACCTGGGAAGGTTATGCCATAGCTCATATACTTCCAAACGACGGCTATATCAAAGCTGGAAATTTTCTGCCGGATTACGGCCTCAGAATTGACGATCACACGGCATATACCAGAGGCGGGGATCTCGGTTATTTATTTACTACTAATAAAAGGCAGGGATTGATTTTTGATCCCCGCTACGATATAACCGGAGTAGAAGTAGGTTTTAATATCGACGATGTGGGATTAATAACAGCTAGTGCCGGAAATCCCGTCCCTCTTGATTTTAACACCGACCCGACGTATACGTTAAGCGCTCAGTTCAGTCCGGTTATTGCAAGTAAAGTTGCTCTGCTCTTCGGAGCATCTTATATGAATTTTAGAGGACCGCTGATTTATACTCCACTTGCTACCGAGCATAAAATAAATATGTACGGCGGATATGCCGGATTAGGATTCGGGGACTTCACATGCAAAGGTGAATATGATATCGCCACCGATTATGAAGCCGTCGGCTCAAATTCAAGTGCGACAATGCTTGAAGCCGATTACAGGATTATTAAAGGACTGGAGGCCGTTCTTAGATACGACCGGTTTGATCCGAACGTAAAGGTAAGCAACGACGAAGTATCAAGGCTTGTAGCGGGTTTCGAATTCTTTCCATACAGCTTTGTGGAGCTTCGTCCGCAGTACCGTTTCCAATGGGAAACTCCTTCGGTAAAAAACGACTCGTTCGTCCTACAGTTCCACTTCTTCTATTAAAAGAAAGCGGCGCGGGAAAAATTTTTCCGTGCTGCTAATTTTTCCCCTTCCGAAGCATATTTATTGGTAGATACAAAAATCAATTAAAAAAACACAGTATTGTAAAAATAAGTCCGTCGCAATGAGTTACTATAAAAATTTGTGTCTTTGTGACTTCGTGGCAATTGGAAAAATTTACTTTGATGATTAAATAGCCGGAATTAGAAAAATAAACCTTTCTTGCATAGAAGAATTTCTTCCCTTGATGGCATTTTTGATTTTACTATCTTTGGGGCATGACAAAAAAAATATTTTCATTATTATTATTGTTGGCGCCGTTATGCTTTTCTCAAAACGGTTTTGAAGCAAACAAATATGCTTTGTCACAGGCATATATGCAGGGCGGACAATTCGAGAAAGCACTTCCGATAATTCAGCAGCTTTATAATGTAAGCCCGGATAATTATCAGTACTTTCAGGCCCTGAATGAAGTATACGTACAGCTTAAAAATTACGACGCTTCAATAGTACTTCTCCAAAACCGCATTAACCGCGACAGCCTGAATATTAATCTTTACGGAATGCTCGGAACAACTTATTACCTGAAAGGTAATGAAAATAAGGCCTTTGAAATCTGGGATAATGCTCTTAAAAAACTTCCTCAAACAGACATGATATACCGTGTAATTGCGAATTATGCCGCGGAACGACGGGCCTTCGATAAGGCAATTCAGTATCTGCAGAAGGGACAGGATATTTCAAAAAATCCTGTGATCTTCGCATACGATCTTGCAAATCTTTATACAATTACAATGCAGTTTGCGCAGGCAACCGAAGAGTATTGTCTAATTCTGAACCAAAACCCGAACCAGATACAGTATATACAGAATAAGATACTCGGGTATTTAAACAAACCCGATGCAGTTTCAAAATCGATTCCTGTTCTTGAAAAATATGCTAACAGTTCAAATATAGATTTTAAAATTATTTTGGCCAGACTTTTTGCGGAAAATAAAAATTACGATAAAGCTTATGAACTTTATAAAGAGATAGACGAAACCCGGAATTCTCAGGGGATACAGCTATTTAACTTTGCACAGATGCTTTACAATGAAAATAATTTCAGCGAATCTTCAAAAATATTTAATGATATTATTAATATTTTCCCTAGTTCGCCTATTATTGCCAATGTAAGACTTGGTTATGCAAAAACCCTAGAAGCTTTACTCAATGCCGAAGATGTTAATAACTCACCCGGCTGGAAACCTTTTTATAAACCTGAAAAGATAAACACTTCTGAAGCAAAAAAAGTAACTGATGCATATGTTGAACTGACAAAATCTTACCCTAATTCGGACGTTGCCAGAGAATCTCTACTGAGGATCGCGGAAATAGACATGAATAACCTGGGTGACATTCAGGGTTCAGAAGAGAATCTTCAGGAAATAATAAAGAACTCGGAAAATTCAAAATATGCTTCAGAAGCATATCTTGAACTGGCTAAAATTGAATTGCTTAGGGGTAATCTTGAAAAGTCGGAATCTTACTATAACTCCGTTATATCAAATAAATCTTATTCTCAAAGCCAAAGAAACGCTGCCGGTTACCGTCTTGCCAGAATTATGTTCTGTAAAGGTGAATTCGGGAAAGCTAAAAGTCAGCTTAGCAGCATTTTAAATAACCTTAAAGATGATTATGCAAATGATGCCTTAGAATTATCGCTTTTAATGAACACTTCTCAGAGTGATTCGTCTAATTTGACAACTTATGCGGATGCCGAGCTTCTGGCTGAACAAGGAAAATTTTCTGAAGCGGAAAAAAAATATGCGATAGTAACTGCCGATCCGCAGAAGTTTATGCTTCAGAATCTGGCAATGTTGCGGCAAGCACAAATGGAACTGGCACTTAACAATTATGATACAACGATAGTTCTTTTAGAGAATATATCCGACGAAAACGAAAAGAACATTTATGCGGACAAAGCTTTATATTTGTTGGGTAAAATTTATCAATTCGGCCTGAAGAACAGCAGTAAAGCCATGGAAATATATGAAAATTTACTTGCAAAATTTCCAAACTCGTTATATCTTGATGAAGCAAGAGCACAAATTATTAAATTAAGAGATAAATTAAGTTGAAGTAGGAAAATGGGTAAAAAACAAAATCAAAAGATTGTAAAATGTTCATTTTGCGGAAGGGACGGCAGTGAAGTAGGCAGTATGATTGCAGGTCCCGATGTTTATATTTGCGATATATGCATAAGCAGCAGTGTAGACATATTAAAAAACAATTTAGCCGCTTATAATACAACTAAAACCAAAAACTCGGTCCTTAAAATTCCTTCACAGATAAAGAAGACACTGGATGAATATGTAATCGGACAGGAACGGGCAAAAAAAATATTATCTGTCGCCGTTTATAATCATTACAAAAGAATAAATTCAAAGAATTCTTTTTTCGAGCTCGACGATGTTGAAATAGAAAAAAGTAATATTTTATTAATTGGTCCGACCGGAGTTGGCAAAACGCTTTTGGCACAAACACTTGCCAGAATTCTTGATGTTCCTTTTGCAATTGCCGACGCAACAACATTAACCGAAGCCGGCTACGTTGGCGACGATGTTGAAACCGTACTGGTTCACCTTCTGCAGGCCTCCGATTATAACCTGGAACGGGCTCAAAAAGGTATTGTTTATATTGACGAAATCGATAAGATTGCCAGAAAAAGCGAAAGCACTTCCATCACACGCGATGTTTCCGGAGAAGGTGTTCAACAGGCGCTCTTAAAAATATTGGAAGGAACTGTTGCCGGCGTTCCGCCCAAGGGCGGAAGAAAACACCCTGAACAAAGTCTGATAAACGTTAATACGAAAAACATATTGTTCATTGTCGGCGGTGCTTTTGAAGGAATCGACAAATTAATTGCGGCCAGAATAAATAAGAATAAAATGGGCTTTTCTTCGGAACTGTTGAAAGATAAAACCGAAGAAACCGATATGCTTCAGTATATTCTTCCGGAAGACTTGTTGCGGTACGGACTTATTCCGGAACTTATCGGCAGAATACCGATTACCGCTCCGCTGCAGCCGCTGTCTAAAGAAGCTTTTAAGAGCATACTTGTCGAGCCTAAAAATGCAATATTAAAACAGTATAAAAAATTATTTATGATAGAGGGCATCGAGCTCGAATTCGATCCTTTTGCTATTGAAGCAATTGTTAAGAAAGCAATGGAAAGAAAAACCGGCGCCCGTGCTTTAAGATCTATAGTTGAAGATTTTATGCTCGAGATTATGTATGATCTTCCCGAAAAGGACAAGGTTGATAAATGCATCATCACCAAAGATGTTGTTGAAAAGGGCTCGGAGCCGTTATATATAGAAGCGGACAGAAAATCGGCTTGATTGTAATTCATTAAAATCTTTTTTTTAGGGCGGTCTTTACAGATCGCCTTTTATTTTTAAATATGCAGATGTTCTATGCTGAAGAAAATTCTTTTTATTGCCATCCTTATTCATTTCACTTCGTTCCCGCAGTCGAAGATTTTAATTTATATGGATTTAAAACAAACCGATCATTTAAGGGCTTACGGAATTACGTATCATGCCCTGGAACGCGGTGAAAAAGCAGACTGGCTTTTAAATTACCGCGGCGGTTCTTTTTTGCTCGATTATTCGGATAATACTGCTAACGAATGCCGTGTCGACGGAGTAGCTTTTGACCCTGTTTCAACCGCGGATGCGGCAAGAATATATTCAACGGTTGAGGCTGATGATAATAATATGGCGGTTGTAAGATTGGAAAAAGCGCCAAAGATAGCCGTCTATGTTCCTCCCGGATTTCAGCCGTGGGATGATGCCGTTACACTTGCTCTTGACTATGCTAAAATACCCTATACAAAAATTTGGAACGACGAAATTTTACGCGGCGATCTGTCAAAATACGACTGGCTGCACCTGCATCACGAAGATTTTACGGGTCAGTACGGCAAGTTCTATGCAAGTTTCAGCAACGCCCAGTGGTATATTGATAATCAGCTTCAATATGAACGCGATGCGAAGAAAAACGGCTTCAAGAAAGTTTCGGAAATGATGAAAACCGTTGCCGAAACAATAAAACAATATATTGCCAAGGGCGGTTTCTTATTTGCTATGTGTTCTGCAACGGATACTTTTGATATTGCACTTGCGGCACATAACGACGATATATGCGCATCGATGTTCGACGGCGATCCGCCAGATCCGGATGCTCAGAAAAAATTAGATTTTTCCAATACTCTGGCTTTTACAAACTTTAAGCTGGAAATGAATCCTTATGTGTATTCATTCAGCAATATAAACGTCCAGCCGGGAGAAATCGGCAGCCCCGACAACGATTACTTTACACTTTTCGATTTTTCCGCCAAGTATGATCCGGTACCCGCAATGCTTACGCAGGACCATGTAAACGTCATTCACGGCTTTATGGGACAGACAACAGCGTTTCACAAAGAGTGCATTAAAAAATCAGTTATCATACTGGCGGAACGTCAGGGAACCGATCAAGTAAAATACATTCACGGAAATTACGGCAGAGGCACATTTACATTTTACGGCGGGCATGATCCCGAGGCTTACCAGCATCTGGTAGGCGACCCGCCTACAGATTTATCACTTCACAAAAATTCACCCGGCTACAGACTAATACTTAACAACGTTCTTTTCCCGGCGGCAAAACAGAAAAAACAGAAAACGTAAATTGGGGGAATTGTTTGTTGTTGGTTGTAAGAGGTTGGCGGTTGGGGCGTTGGAGATCGGTGGTAGGATGTTATGTAAAATAGAACTGCATAATAAATAAAACTTAGTGATGCTTCGTGAACCTTAGTGCCTTGTGGTAAAAAATCCTCAATTTTTATTCATTCAATTTTATTAAGTTTGTAAGAGCCCTTTACAACAAAAAACAGACCACACACAACAAACTAATTATATGAAAACAATAAAAATCAGAAATCAAAAAGAAGAAATAGCCATCGGGAAAATAGTATGTGTCGGTAGAAATTATGCAGAACATGCCGCAGAGCTGGGAAACGAAGTTCCGGAAAAACCGGTAGTATTTTTAAAACCAAGCTCATCGGTTATTTATTCGGGCGGGGAAATTATATACCCGAAGTTTTCTAACGAGATGCATCATGAAACCGAACTCGTTTTATTAATCGGTAAAAATATAAAAGACGCGTCTCCGGAAGAGTCCGCCCAAGCAATTAAGGCTTACGGCGTCGGACTTGATATGACCCTGAGAGATGTACAGTCGGAATTAAAAAAGAAAGGCCATCCGTGGACTGTTGCAAAAGGTTTCGACACTTCGGCAGTTTTATCAGATTTTATTTCCGCTTCAGAATATAATCTTACCCTTGAAGAAGAAATTCAACTTACGGTAAACGGCGAGTTAAGGCAAAATGAAAAACTGAATATGATGCTTTTTAAGCCTGTAGAAATAGTGGAATATATATCATCTTTAATGACGCTTGAAGAGGGTGATCTGATTTTTACCGGAACGCCGAAGGGCGTAAATATTGTAAACGGCAGAGATGTTTTAAAAGCTTCGATTTCCGGCATTGCAGAACTTGAATGCACGGTTAGGTAATATTATTTAAGAACGGCAATAGATATCACTCGACGATATTGGCGAACCGTGCGGAAAATATCGTCGTGTTCCTGATTAAATTTAATCCCGGGATATTTGAAATTCCTAAATAACCGGTAAAAATCAGGAATTAAAACTCCCACCCGAATCCTATCGAATAAATATTATTGGAATATTTATAGAATAGATCATTGGATGTATTACCAATAATACTCATTGACAAAGAGCCGTAAAGCCCGTTTATTATGCTGCTCAGCTCGGCATTTAATTCTATTGATGCCATAAACCGCTTGTCGCTGCGGAAAGAGTTAGTTTCAAAACCGTTTTCATCCACAACAGGAAGATTCAGATAATTATTTGTTTGATATGTTGCATCAAATACTCCCTTGAATACCGATGAAAAAATATGAGAGACACCGAATCCGGCCTCATATCCGTCATTGGAATAATTATCCAGAAACATTTCTTCTTCATAATATATTAAGTCGCCTGAGGTAATAAATCTTGTTCCGCTGTTGAGATTTTTTCTGAGTAAGAAATGTGCGCTAATTCCGGTTCTTTCACCAAGGGACTGCGCCGCGTGAAGATAGTATTTCATTTGTATTATTTTTTGAGAACCGGAAAATTCTTCGGCCGAGCTCAGATAATTTTTATAATCATATTCAACACCCAATATGAAAGTTGTTTTTGTTTGGAATGATTCGGTAAATTTCATGAATATTTTGTTTTCGTCATGGGAAAACATCGGATAATTATCGAATCTGTTTCTTATAAATAAATATCCGCCTAAAATCCTGCTGTTTTCACTCAGTTTATGAAAGTAATTTGAATAGAAAGAGAACATATTAAAATCAAAAAGTGTAAAATAATCTCTGTTTTTCTTAAGCGAATAATTTACTCCAATGTTTAAGGGGTTTTCGTCTTCTGAAAATAAATACGTATCAACAATACCGGCTTTATGCGTGTTTGATGATTTGTAAATATTGCTTTGATAATAGCTTATATTATTCATGTAATAAAGTTGAACATTGTTATTTCCGCTTTCAATATTATAACCGGCACCGAGTGACAGATTATTTATAAAATCGGATACATTTGACGAGTTATTGAATATATTATCGTCATAATAACTTTCGTATAATGACGACAATGTAATTTGAGGAAAAACTACATTTGAAACCGAAAAAAGAATAACGGAGAGGAGAAACCTAATCATTTATTACCCCCTTGATTACCATTCCCATGCCCGCCGCTACCGGAATTCTGCCTTTTCCTTTGTCTCTCGAAACTCATTCCTTTAGCGCGATTATCGCATATACCGTCACCATCCTTATCTATAAAAAAGTCCCTTCTGCCTCTCCGTTGTTTAATAGACTGATCCGTCTTTTCGGTTATTGTTTTTTCAAATTTATTTTTTGACTTAACTTTTGTCGAATCGTCTTCTTCCGCAGCGTATGCGAAAGAGAAGCTTGCAGTTAAAAACAATATTAAAAACATTTTTTTATACATCGTTTGACCTGTTTTTTTACTTATACTACAAAGCATATACCAGAAACGGTGATATAAAATGTTCTGTTTCTATTTGAATTTCGAACGTTAAGATGTGGCTATTAAAAATTTACGACGGTTTGGTCGAAAAAAGATAGAAGTTAGACAATTCCCTTCAGATATGCCTGTCTTTTTTTCTCCGGAAATTTTTCGATAGCGTACCTGAGCATGGTTCTGGGCATTTTTTTATAGCGCTCATGAAGGAAATTTTCTTCGGTATTTATGTCTCTTTTGCCTATTTCACGAAGCATCCAGCCGACGGCTTTGTGTATAAGATCATGCTTATCCTCCAGCAATATTTCGGCTAAATTCAAAGTAACATCGAACATGCTGTGCTTAATAAAATAGAAAGATGAAATAACCGAGATTCTTTTATCCCAAAGTTTTACTGAATCTGCTAATTTGAATAAAGGGCTTTTATCTTTATCATAAAGATATGCACCTACAATTGAAGGCGCGGACAGATCTACCAGATCCCAGTTATTAATCCCGGTTCTATTATTCAAATAGAAATTAAAAATTTCTTCCTTTTCCTTAAGTCCGGCAAGAGAATACTTTTTAACCAAGATAAACAGCGCCGCCAGTCTTTCTTCGTGGTATTTTGAACTTAACAACGTTTGAATCTCTATATGTTTCAGATCTAAATTTTGCGATGTTATTTTCCTGATCACCGGCACCTTTAATCCAAGAAACTTATCACCTTCTCCGTACTCGCCCTTGCCGGTTTTAAAAAATTTCCGGAGAATTTCAGCCTGCTTTTTATCCGAAGCGCTCCGGAGCATTTTTTTTAATTTTATATACGTCATCTTTATTCCGGAAGAATTATTAATAAGGTATTAAATCAGGCATGGTCTTATTTTTACCCCTGACTTTTCTTCTTTATCACAAACAAAGAGATCCTCATTTATTAGTTTCAAAGATACACGGTATAATTACTAAATAAAATAGGAGTATTACTATGATAAAAAAATTTATCTCTCTTTCCGCGGCCCTTGTTTTGTTTATGATGTTAGGCAATGTGCACGCTCAAAACCAGCATCCGACAATGAAGATGAAAAAAATGAACACCGGCACGAGCAAATATGAAGCAACGCTCAGCGGAAAAAACGTTGTTCCTCCGGTTAAGACAAAAGCATCGGGACAAGCAATATTTAATTTCAGCAAGGACGGTAAATCTATATCTTACAAATTAACGGTTCATAATATCAAGAATATAATTATGGCGCATATACATCACGCAGCTCCGGGCAAGGACGGCCCTATTGCGGTATGGCTGTATAAAGGTAAAGCTACCGGTGCGGTTAACGGTTTGCTATCAAAAGGAATAATTACAAATAAAATTATCAATCTAGATAGTTTGAAAACCTGGATTAAGAACGGAGATGCTTATGTACTTGTTCATACAAAAGCATATCCGAACGGTGAAATCAGAGGTACAATTAAAGCAAAATAATTATTTTTTTCTATTTCCGTCATGCGGCCGGGAAATTGGCAAGTTGTTTATTCGATACCTTCCAATTATTTTTTCTTGCCGTATGGCGGATATTTGTTTTATTCTTTCCTAATTTTTAACAAAATAATCAACTTTATGGTAAAGGCTCTCCGATTTGCCGTTTGAGTCCTTTATAATCAGCATTTTGTCTTTAACCCAAAATATTTTTTTTTGATCGCCTAGGTATTTGGAATGTAAAATGAGTACGTTTTTTTTTGTTGTATAACTGCCGAAAGTCCATATCCTCGGAAGCCTGAAGAATAATTTACCCGAATCGGTAAATCTGGATAATGCAATATGCCCGCCTGGGTACTTCCAATAATAATTGCCGGCAATTTTATCTTTGGAAGCTATGCCTTCTTCTTTTATCATTATTGTCCTGTGCAAAGCTCCCTCTACTTTGTAAAAATTAAATAATGTATCGCCTGCCGTTTTAATTACACTTGTATCAGTTACCTCCTTGCCGTTCCCGTCTTCCGATTCAAGCATCGTCAGTAATGTATCGTGCATAATTCTATAAGTATAATTGGAAGCCACAACACTCACCGTTTCGTATCTTTTATCAGGGTAGAACCGGATCATTTCAACGTAGCTGCTTTTAATCGGTATGCTTTCCCATATCCCCGTCAGCGATGTATGCTCTTTCTGGGGGAATGAATCGGTTGCTCCCAGTATAATAATTAATACAATAACAATACCGTATTTCCGTATCATGTTATCCTCGACAATAATTTAATAATCTGCCGTATTAGTATTTGCGAAAGATATTTTTCCGACGATAATCTTTTTACCCGGACAAAAATATTAAAAATAAAATTTAAGTTATCATTTTTAATTTTAAAGACGGATATTTTGAAAAATTTTTATTTAATAAATTTTTCATAATTTTGGAAAAATATTTTTTGCTTACTGTCTTTTCATCAATTTAAATAACGGGTAACTTTCTTAAATTAAATATTCACCAAATAAAGGGGTAATAATGAAAACAGCAACTCCCATTACCGTATTATTATTAGCTTTGATATTCTGTACTTACAGCCCGGCCCAACAGGAAAACAAAGATAAGGGCGTCTTTGTTAAGCGACAAAATGAATTTTATAAAGACATTTTGGACGGAATAAAAGACTTCAATAAAAAACCGGTAAAGGAAAGACAAGTATTTAAAATGGATTTTACGGGAATGGATCTGCCCAAGTCCGTCGAAGAATTTACTACTTACTGGTATAATCCTCCAGTTTCTCAGGGAAACACGGGAACCTGCTGGTCGTTTTCAACTACTTCATTTTTAGAATCGGAAGTTTACAGAATAAATAAAAAGAAAGTTTCATTATCTCCGATTTACACGGTTTACTGGGAGTATGTAGAGAAAACGAAACGGTTCATAGAAGAAAGAGGTCAGTCTGCATTCGGAGAAGGATCCGAAAGTAACGCCGTTTTAAGAATTTGGAAGAAGTACGGTATTGTTCCTAACGAAGTCTATACCGGATTACAGCAGGGACAAAAATTTCACGATCACAGTCAAATGTTCCATGAAATGGAAACCTATCTTAATGGTTTAAAACAAAATAACGCCTGGAACGAAGACGAAGCAGTGAGTACCGTAAAATCGATTATGAATCATTATATAGGCGAGCCTCCTACTAAATTTATATATGAAGGAAAGGAATATACCCCGAAAGCATTTCTCAAAGATGTTGTTAACCTTAACCTTGATGATTATGTCTGCTTTATGTCATTAATGCAGCAGCCGTATTATACCAAGGCCGAGTACGAAGTAGAAGACAACTGGTGGCACGGTAAGGATTACTATAATATACCTCTGGACGTATTTATGTCGGCGATAAAACAAGCGGTGAAAAACGGATATACGATGGCAATCGGCGGAGACGTTTCAGAACCGGGACTCGATTCACATGCAGAAGTTGCAATGATTCCTACATTCGATATACCATCTCAATATATCGATGAAAATTCCAGGCAGTTCAGGTTCAGCAATAAGACCACAACAGACGATCACGGGATTCACCTGGTTGGTTATGCAAACAAAGGCGGAAGAGAATGGTTTTTAATTAAAGATTCCGGAAGCGGCTCCAGGAACGGAAAGAATAAAGGATTCTATTTTTATGATGATGATTATGTTAAATTGAAAATAATGGATTTTATGGTAAATAAAGATGCTGTTAAGGAGATTCTGAAAAAATTCGAAGATTAAAAAAATCATAGTAAATACATGGCTTGCTTATTATCAAATGTCGCGATTGTAAAATAATTGCGACATTTGTTTTTTATAACTTCTTTGTTATTATATTTGATAAAATTAGTATAATTATTTTTTCTATATGAAAGATTTAGATTTCGATCCGCTAAAATCAGGCGACGAATTCAGACATAATTACAGACTTCATGACCTTGCCGAAATGGGCGGTAAGAAAATGCTGACGAACTGGGGATTCTCGTTCGACGATTTCGGAATGGATAAAAGATACGAAAAGGTTTGGGAAAAAGGAGAAGACAAGCCGGATTTAATTTTGAGCTATAACGGCAGACGTGCTTTGCTGGACTGGAAAGGCAAACATAAGCCCGTTTGGCTTATAAATAAAAGAGCCTTTTTATCTTATAAAAAATGGATGCTGAAAATAAATTCTCCGGCTTTTGTATGTTTTTTTGTATTTGACGATAAAAACAAAATTACCGACGTCAGGTTTGCATCAATCGGAAAACATTCTTTTCTGGAATCTAAAGAAAAAGAATGGGATAAAAATGCAACCGTTGAATTCGAAATGGATCTGCCCGCGTTTACAAAACAAAATTTAATAAGCTATTTGTTTTAAGAAGCGGTTAATTTTATTTTGTTTGTCTAATTCTATATTGAATGTTGCAATTAATATCCGGGAAAGAAAAATAATGCAAAAACCGATTCAGAAAGAACTTGAAGAAATATTCAGACTGTCAGGTTCCTCCGATGAACTTTTCGATGCATTCAGAACAGCCATTGAGTACCGCATCAAAGATCAGGATTTGTATAAAACCCTGCTAAGAAATAAAGCATTATCTACCGATGAAATATCAATGTTCGCCGAAAAAATTTGCAAAGAATTTAAAGAACTAAGCTATTCGATATATTTTTGCGTCGGCCAGATTTTTTCTTCAATCTCATCATACGCAAAATACCACGATAAGGCTCTTAATTACTATAAAAAGGCCGCCGAATCCGAGCCAAAAATTCATGAGCCTTATATTGCCATTGCGGAAATGTACAACCCCGAATTTAACAAACCTCCTTTTGAAGATATAGTACAAACCATACAGGACGGAATAAAAACCGTTGAAAATAAAAGCACTCTATGCTTTACGCTGGTCGACCTTTATAAAAATACGGGTAACGAAGAAATGGTTAGATCATTTCAAATACTCGGAGAACTTTATAAAAGAGAAGGCAAATAAAACTAATAATAATAACCGATCGAAAAATAAAAGAATGTATCCCCAAGACTTAAAGGGTTTCCCGGTAAATTTTTTACAAAAAGAAAACTCTTTCCCACCGAAAAACTTGCAGGTCCTATTGGCGTATCGAAAGAAACCGTTCCTCCTATGCCGTGCCTCAAATCTTTAAACCGGATCTCTTCCTGCTCATTCCATACCGAACCGAGATCGTACCTCATCTCCAGGTACGTATCAAAGAAGATTTTAAATGGCAGTTTATATCTGTATTCCAGTGATGCCAAAAATATCTGACGGCCTCTGAATTCATTATCGTGCATTCCGAAAAAAGAGTTTTGTCCGCCCAGTGAAAATTGCTCGCTGAGAGGTAATGTTTTATCGGCAAACCCTATTTCAAATCTGGGTGATATTATGCTTGAAGAAGCTAAAGCGAAATACCCTTTGTATTGAAAATCAAGTTTTGTAAACCCGACATCGCCGCCCAATATAGTTTGTGCTGACTCGTAAGATCCCCTGAAATAAAGTCCTTTACCCGGATAAGGGTATTTGTCCTGCGTATCTATTGTAGTATTTACTCCTAGACTTACTATTTTTTGTTTATATGGTGTAATCGGATTTACGGTATCGTTTTGCAAGATTTTTACCTCATCTACCTGATATTTACCCTGAAAAATTAAATTCCCCAGACGTTGCACCTGGGTACCGAGCGATAACGAACTTCCGTAATAAAGCTCCCTGTATTCACCTGACTGAGGCCTGTAAAATCTTCCGCTGTTTGCAGATTGCAAGTCTGCGTAACTGAGGACGTCGTTAAGTTTATAATATGCATTAATTTTATAAGTAAAATAAGTATCGAAGACCCTATTGGATTTATGTTCCAATGATATTCCTCGGCTTCTTGAGCTGGCGTTCAACAAAAGCCCCAGCTCGGTACCGCTTCCTAATAGATTTTCATCCACCAGGTCAAGATTAACATTCGCTTTATTTTCGTTATCTATTCTGAATCCAAGCCTTAATAAACTTGATGGCTTTTCCCGCACAAGAAGCGCAAGAATGTTTTTATCATTTCTCCGTTCGATATTCAGGAAAATATCATCAAAAAGATTTGTACTTCTTAAATTAACCAGGGCCTGTTCTAATGCGGATGCTTTAAATATTTCACCCTCTTTTATAGGAATCTCTCTGGTAATTACCGTTCTGCTAGTATATTCATTTCCCTGTATAAAAATCTCGGAAATTTTTCCCTCGTTGATATCTACAGTTAGCTGCCCGGTCGCTTTATTAAAACTTATTTTTTTTACTTCGGCTAATGCGTATCCTTTACTCCTGTAAATTTTTATTATTCCTATCACCTTGTTAACAACATTAGTAGGATTAAGCGGTTTATTTTTAAGCGGCAGCAGTTGATTATAAACACTACCGCTGTCAAGAAGAGTAACGCCGTTTATCTTAATATCTTTTAAAATAGTATTGGTAACGCCAATAAAAGAGACGGTTGAATAGTCGTTGAATTTTTTTATTTGAACGCTCAGACTGTCGAACTCTCCGGTGGAATAAATTTTATACAAATCCTTTAATATTTCGTTTCTGGAAACGGAATCCTCCACGGAGTATTTCTTTATATAATCAAGTTCATAGCCTGAAGCGTCCGGCGTAATTAAAACGTTTTTTATATAGAAGTTTTTTCCTGGAAATCGCTGATAATATGCGGAATCTATTTTTTCTTTTATTTCTTTTATCACCGGTTCGGCGGCATCGTAGCCTTTTTTAATTAACGCCTTAATGTTGGAAAAATCATCTATCGCAATATCGTCAATATTAGGTGTAATCACCGCGTCGGCATCCTTAAGCTCGGAATCATTAAGGCTTTTCATCGGAATGCTCACCACCTGATCCGCGACATTCCAAGGAAGGGATAAATCAGATTCGGAGTGCAGGGGACTTGTCGTATTAACCGCTATAGTTATTTCCCCGCCCAGACTTTTTGCTATTTTAACAGGGATGTTTGAAACAAGTCCTCCGTCCACCAGAATTAGAGAATCTATCTTAACAGGAGAGAGTAAAAAAGAAACGCTGGAGCTTGCTCTCATTGCTTCGCTTAAAGTGCCGCTGCTCAAAATTACCGGGTTTCCGTTAACCAGGTTTGTGCAGACGGCCCTATATTCGCATTTTAATTCATTGAAACTCGAATCGACATGAATTGGAGCTTCAAGTACCAGAAGATTTAGATAATTGGAAATTTTCTGACCGCTGTTTAAAGCCGTAGGAAGGATAATTTTAAGTCCTTTTAGCCGCAGTGAAAAAACGGCTTTATCTTCCGTTACTTTCTGGTCGACGAATAATTCCCGCCTGTTGGTTTCCCTGTCAGAAGCAAGCAGGTTATCCCAATCGGTATTTACCGCAATTGAATCCATTTGATCCAGACTATAACCCGAAGAATAAAGTCCGCCGACAATACTGCCCATACTTGTACCGGTTATAATGTTTATCGGTATACCGGCATCTACCAGGGCCCTGAGAACGCCAATCTGAGATAAGCCCCGTGCACCGCCGCCGCTCAAGGCCAGAGCTATACGCGGTTCTGATGAATCGACTCTTTCCTTTAATCCGAATGGAATATTTACCAGTTTTGTCTTAACTGAGTAATTATGAACGGTTTGAGCAAAAGAAACGGAAAAGAGAAAAGGAAGAAGTCCCCAAATTATTTTCTTAATGTTTATCATGTATCATACCGGTTTTGTTCCCCGCATTGCACGGGGAACAAGAACAATAAATAGAACTTATCTTTTTTTCTTCTGCTGAGTTTTAGCGTTCTGCTCCGCAGCTTCCATCATCTTTGTAAAAAATCCTTTTGATTTTTTGGGATTCTTTACCGGCTGAAGTTCCATGCCGTCATGTTTATTATTAATATAATATTGCTGACCGATTGAAAAGAGGTTAAACATCAGGTAGTAAAGGTTAAGACCTGCCGGGAAACTCATAAACAGCAATGTCAGAAAGACCGGCATTATATAGACAAGAGACTGTTGTTTTGGATCTTTTACGCTCATTTTCTGCTGAACAAATGTAGCTATACCCATTAAAAGCGCAAGTCCGCTGATCTCACTTATACCGAAAAACGGAATTTTAAATGGTAAATTATAAATGATATCGGGCCTGGATAAATCTTTTATCCAGAACATAAACGGCTGCTGTCTGAGTTCAATTGTAACTTTGAAAAACTCAAATAAAGCAATGAAAATAGGCATTTGCAGCACCAGCGGCAGACAACCTCCCGCAGGGTTTACGCCGTATGTCGAATAAAGTTTCATCGTCTCTTTATTCATCTTTTGAGGATCGTCTTTTAACTTTTCCTTAAGTTCAGTGATCTTAGGCTGCAGCATTTGCATTTTTTTCATCGACTCGTAGCTGGACTTTGTAAGAGGATGAAGAACCAGCTTTATAAGCAAAGAAAAAACTATTATAACGAAACCGTAGTTTGGTATAATTGTATGAAGGAAAGTAAAGACCGGCAAAAGGACATACTCGGATATAGGTCTGATTAAAAATTTAAGCCCGAAGAAACTTCCGAACTCAACAAGAGCATCAAAATTATGGCCGTAGGTTTTTAATAAATTATACTGAACCGGTCCGATAAAAATAGTAAAAGATTTTTCTTCAACATTCTTGTTTGTAAAAGGCAGGATTAATCTGATATTATAGAAAGACATTTCGCCGTTGTTTTTAATCGGCTTTTTAATCCCTTCAACATAAGCTCCGTCTACTTTTGACGGATTATCGGGTGCAATTATTGCGGCGAAATACTTATCCTTTGCAGCAACCCAATCCACCCTGCCGCTGAAATCCTTCTGAACTTTTTCATTATCTTTCGAAGCCTGAACAACAACATGATCTCCGCCGTAATATACGCTGGCATTTGCAAAAGAGGCTTCATCAACCGAATTTTCCTCTACGAACCGAAGTCCGTTTCTCCAGACTAGATCAACATCGTTGTTGCTGATAATATCTTCCATCCCCACAAACTTAACAGCATAGTGAAGGCTGTATTTATTTCCGTAAAAGACGTACTTTTTTTCGATATACTTATTATCATCAACTTTTAGCGTATAAGTAATAACTAGAGAATCTTTTCCGGAAATTTTGTAGTATGCTTTTTCTTTATTTGGTTTGAAGCTTAGGTTGGCGGTATTTATTGCTTTTCCGTCAGTAGAAACAAAAGAAAGATCCGGGCCTCCGCCGCCGGCCGGGTAGTTTATTAATTGTACGTGTGTTTTATAAAAGTTACTGTTGCTGTCTGATTTAGCCGAATACCAATTTTTATATTCTTTAAGAAAATATTTTTCAATATTGCCGCCTTTACTGGTTAATTCAATTTTCACCAGATCGTTTTCAATAGTTACATAATGGGGTTTTTCTTGGGAGACGGTAAAATATTTTCCCATTGAAAGGCTGTCGCTCTCGGGAGCTTTTGTTTTTACTTCTGCGGATGTTTGGGTTTTTGCAGGTGCAGGAACATTGTTTTCTTTCTTTAAAGTATCAGTATTTACCGCGGTGGTATCTGCCGACTTGTTTTTTTGTTCAACCGTAGACGGCGAATTCATATAAAGCCAAATCATCAAAATGGCGCCGATCAATACAAAAGCAATTGTTGTTTTTTTATCCATTCAATTTTTCCGTTACTCTAATGGGTCATATCCCCCTTTATTAAAGGGATTACATCTTAATATGCGCCAAATAGACTTGGCGCCGCCTTTAAAAACACCATACTTTGTAAAAGCCTGAACAGCATATTCCGAACATGTAGGATAAAACCGACAAGACGGCGGGAAAAGCGGTGAAATAAGCCGTTGATATATTCTTATAAGAAAGACGAATATCCTTCTCATCACAGCGTTCTCTTAATTTTACTCAAAACATCTGTTACGCCGGGCATTAAATCATTTAAAACGACAGACCTTGTTTTTTTCTGGTTGATTAAATTCGGAGAAAGCACAACCTTTACAAGAATATTCTTTTCTTTACAAACCGAAAGTATTTCTCCCTTGTTCAACCTATAAGATTCGCGTAACAATCTCTTGATTCGGTTTCTCCAAACCGCATTTCCTAATTTTCTGCTTACCGCAGCAGCTACTTTAATTCCTTGAAATATACCGCCTGTTTCAACAAGAAATGCGGCTCTAACACTTTTATCTGACGAAAAAACTGTTCTGCCGGTAGAGAAAATACGTTCGAAATCTTTTTTGTTTTTTAATCTTTCTCTGGCAGGAAGCCCGAATTGTTTCAATTGAATTATTTCTCGTCGCTAACGGTCAATCTCTTTCTTCCCTTGGCCCTTCTTCTGGCCAATACTTTTCTACCGTTTTTGGTTTTCATTCTTTCCCTGAAACCGTGCTTATTCTTTCTTTTTCTGTTGCTCGGTTGAAACGTTCTTTTCATTTTAACACTCCTTTTATCAAAAGACCTCAAAGATAAATATAAGACAATAAATTTACAACATATTTATTTTTATGAAAAACGTTCTTAAATAATAATAAAAAGATTTTTTGTTATTTTTTTATAAGAATTAATTTGCAATGAGAGATAATAGTTCATATTTTTTCGTCGTTATAGTGGTTGTTTGACTCTGTTTATATGTTGTGGATAAGTTTTTGTCGTGAAAACGTTTCACAAAAGACATGGCTAAAAAACAGCACCACTTTTCCCCAAGATTTTGTTGATTACTTAAAAAAACCCAGCTAACTATTTAATACATATGGGGTTATCTTGCCTGGCTTAATGTTAACAATGTGTGGATAAACCCTTAAAATAGTTAGTGTGATTCTCAAAATGTTTTAATTTTTATATTTTTTTAACTTTTTCATTTGTTGATAACTGGTTATGATAGACAATCATATTATGGAAAGCAAAATTCTTTTTGAACCCACATCTATATGGAGAGATTGCTTAAAAACAATAAAAGACAATGTAACTTTAATGACATATAACACCTGGTTTGTTCCTATAAAACCTCTGGCGTTGGAAAAATCAACACTTAAAGTTCAATTACCAAGCCAATTCTTTTGGGAATGGATTGATGAACATTATAATACGCTTATAAATAAAACAATTCATGAAGTACTAGGACCTGAAGCAAAATTAGCATATGTAATTTCCGAAGAGAAAGATTCCAACGAGGACAAACAAACTGCCCAGCAAATCCAAAGAGCGGAAAAGCCCAAAATCCAGGAAGAAATAAAAGTAAAACAAGAATTTGAAAATTATCTTAATCCCCGTTACACTTTCGATAATTTTATAAAAGGCGAGGGTAATCAGTTGGCTAGAGCCGCCGCCGGCGCAATAAGCGATAATCCCGGAGGCACATCTTTTAATCCTTTCTTTATTTACGGCGGTGTCGGTTTGGGAAAAACCCACCTAATCCAGGCAATCGGCAATAAGATAATCAGCAACTATCCCGATAAAAAAATTATTTACCTTTCATCCGACAGCTTTACTGTTGAATTTGTCGAAGCAATTCAATCTAATAAAGTAAATGAGTTTCAAAGTTTTTACAGGAATATGGATGTTTTAATTATTGACGACATTCAATTTCTGACGGGTAAAGAAAAGACACAGGATTTATTCTTTCATATTTTTAATAATCTTCATCAGGCACGCAAACAAATCGTATTATCTAGCGATAAACCTCCGAAAGAGTTAAAGGGTCTTGACGAAAGACTAATTTCCAGATTTCAATGGGGATTAACCGCAGACATCCAGCCCCCGGAACTTGAAACAAGAATAGCTATCTTAAGAAGAAAATCTGCCGATTACGGAATGTCTATTTCCAGCGAAATAATAGAATACATTGCTTCGAGTATTACATCGAATATTAGAGAGCTGGAAGGCTGCCTGATCAAACTATTGGCTAACGCATCTCTGAATTCTAAAGATATAAACCTGGATCTAGCAAAAAAAACGGTTCGGGAAATAGCTACAGACAGAAAGGTAAATATAACTATCGAAAACATAACCAAGTTTGTCTGCAACTATTATAAGATTGACGAAAATAAAATAAGAGACAAAACAAGAAAAAAGGAAGTTGTTCTGGCCAGGCAGGTAGCAATGTATTTATCAAAAGAACTTACAAAATCTTCGTTGAAGACTATCGGACTGCATTTCGGCGGCAGAGACCATTCAACGGTAATTCACGCATGTACGTCAATAGAAGATCTGAAAAATTCGGATTCCGGAGTAAATGAAGAAGTAAATTCTCTTAAAAACAGCATTGAATTAAGCTGCTCTTAAATATTTCTGATCTTATAGAAACCTTAAAAAGCTCATTTTTTGAGCTTTTTTTTTGTCTAAACAGCGTGTATAATTTGTTATTCTGACCGTAATAAGTTGTTGAAAACCCGATTCAAATAAACATGTTGTTAATAACATCTCAAAGCTAAAATGTTACCAACAAATTGTCGATAATATAATGTACGTTTAGAGGCAAAGGATCGGCTAATTAGGGTTTATCAACATATCAACATCCTTATTATTATTATTATTAATTTAAAAGTATATTAATTAATATAAATAGTGTGTGTACATTCTTTGAAATGTTTTTGTTGATTCTTATAATCTTTTGCGCTAATTTTTAATTAATTTTTCGGGTTCGAATCCTAAAATTTAAACAGGGCTAAAATGAAAAAGCATTTACTCTTAATTTCTTCAGTTTTGATGTTTACCGTTTTAATAATCGGATGTTCCTCGAAGGTAGACACAAGTGTTACTTTTAATAATATTTCGGCAAGCCACATAATGGTAAATTTCAGGGGGTCAATTGTAGAAGTACCTTCCGGGAAGGTCGTTGTCCTAAAAGCAATTCCGGAAGGAACATTTGCATATGCAACTACATATTCGATTCCTCCGGGCATGACGGGAACAGCTCAAGGGGATGTATCTGGATCGATTACAATCGGTGTTGCTACCAAAGTTCAAATTTTATATTCCAGTTTTATTAACGAAAGTAGTTATACGCTTTCTGCAACAAAATCGAACAGTGACGATCAGAACGCATCAACAACTACCGGTCCGTAAACATTTTTGTTTAATCTCTGATTTATCCTGGAAATAACCACAGAGTATAATTTTTTGGTATTTATATTCATGTGTTATTATTGAGATTAGTAAGTAATTTTACTATTTTTCATTGTTTAAAAGGAGATTACATTAATGGAATTCAAAGTTAACAGTAAAATTTTAGAAAAACTTTTATCTAAGATAATTCCTGCGGTTCCTACCAGGACACCGATGCCCATTCTGGAGAATTTTTTATTTGAAATTAAGGACGGGGCATTAACAGTATATGCAACGGACCTGGAAATAGCTTTGAGATCGTCGATTAATGTGGCTTCCGATGAAAACATTACGATGGTGATTCCCGCAAGGCTGTTATTCGATATTATCCGTTCCTTACCGGAAACACAAATTCAATTCGAAACGCAATCAAATCAAAAAATTAAACTCACGACGGATAACGGCGTTTATACAATAAGCTATTCATCGCATGAAGATTTTCCGGCTATTCCGGTTGTTTCTAAGGAAAAAGAAATTGTTATAAACGGAACTAACCTAAAGAAATCAATCGACAAAACGTCATTCGCAATGAGCAAGGAAGATATGCGTCCGGCAATGACGGGAACGCTTTTTGAATTTTCTGCCGACGGTTTAAGGTTTGTAACTACGGACGGTCACAGGCTCGTAAAATTTGTAAATAAAGCCATATTGTCACAGAACGATGAACAGTATATTATTCCTGAAAGAGCCATCTCTGTATTGACAAAACTGCTTGGTGAAACAGATGTAAAAATTTACTTGAGCAAGACTAACGTTTCGTTTCATATAGGTGAACTTGAATTTATATCCAGACTGATCGGAGAAAAATATCCTGCATATAACAGCGTAATACCAATGGAAAACGAAAACACGATGAAAGTTAAAACAGATGACTTGCTGTCTACTGTTAAGAGAATGATGCTCTTCTCGTCATCGAACTCAAAGCAGGTAAAATTTTCGATAAATAAAAACAGCCTTGAAATTTCCGCTGAAGATATTGATCACGGCTCGAATGCAAAAGAAAATATCGTTTGCGAATATTCCGGCGAGCCGATGGACATTGGATTTAATACGGCATATGTCAACGATGTTTTATCGCATCTTGATGACGAAGAAATTATTTTTAAACTTCATTCTCCAACAAAGGCCTGCATAATCGAGCCTTCGAAAGCAGTGGAGAAAGAAGATTTGATGATGTTATTAATGCCTGTTCGATTGAATAATTAAAATGATTTTAACTTCCGTTCAATTAAAAAATTTCAGAAGCCATAAAAATACCGCATTAAACTTTTCTGAAAAGTTAAATTATATTGTCGGAGGAAACGGACAAGGCAAGACGTCGATTCTGGAATCAATTTATTATCTTTGTACAACGAAGAGCAGCAGTTCTAAATCAGACAACGAAGTGGTTAGATTTAACGAAAACGAATTTGAAATTATTGGTTCATTTAAAAACTTGACCGAAAATATTATACGAATATTTTTTTCTCTGAACGAATCAAAAAAATATTATTTTCTTAATAATAAACAAATCCCGCGTTCTGCAGAAATAATAGGAAAATTTCCGGTAGTATTGCTTACTCCGGCGGATCATTCTATTACTCAAGGTTCGCCTGCTGAGAGAAGGAAATTTGTAGACTCAGTCATCTCACAGGCCAGTGAAACATACCTGAATATTCTGCTTGATTACAATAGAACGCTTCGCCAGCGTTCATCGTTGTTGTATCAGTTAAAAGAAACAAGAAACCGCGGTCTTCTCGGAGAACTGGATGCCTGGACACAGAAACTTTTACAAACAGGAACCGAAATTATTAAGCACAGAATTTCTTTTATCGAAGAGTTTAATTCGTATATAAAGGAATCGTATAATATTATAATGGGCTTAAACGAAGTTCCTTCTGTTCAATACTCGTTTTTGGGCGGCGGGACGGATGTATCGGATATTGAAAGTAGTTTCGGCAGTTTACTGAAAGAAAAAAGAGAAGAAGAATTAAGAAGGGGATCCAATACCGTCGGTCCCCACAGAGATGACTTTCTTTTTGAAATTAATGACGTGAATCTGAGAAATTACGGCTCGCAGGGCCAGCATAAAACCTTCCAGGTTGCATTGCGTTTTGCGGAATTCTTTTATTTAAAAGAAAGAACGTCCAATACGCCGATATTCCTGCTTGATGATGTGTTCGGTGAACTTGATACAAAGAGAGCAGTTAAAATAAGCGAATACCTGCGACACGTAGGACAGGCATTTATAACGCTAACAGATTTTACAAACTTTTCTTTTCTGAAGAAAAGCGACGACGATAAGTTAATCAGATTAAATAACGGTGAGATTGAGTATGCCTGAAGGATTCAAAAGTCTTGCGGATATAATAAATAAAGAACCGGAATTTTCCGGTTTGCGGAAGATGATAGATGAATCAGACGTAGTTGCAGAATTTAATAATGTCTTTCCTGATCTCGAAAAGATAGCCAAAGCGGTTAAGGTCGACAGGAAAACGCTTTTTTTAAAAGTAGAGAACGCCGCATGGCGAAGCGAACTGAAATTCAAAGAAGAAACAATAGTAAATAATATTAACAAATATTTTAAAGATAACAGAATAAATAAAATCAGGTTTATTTCGTAAGAAATAATGCAGCGAAAAAACAAATAGTAATCGGAAAAAAAATATGGCTAACGGAAATAACTCCAGCGAATATAGCGCTAAAAATATCAACGTATTAAAAGGACTAGAGGCCGTGCGTAAGCGCCCGGCAATGTATATAGGCGACGTAGGACCCAGAGGACTGCACCACCTTGTAAACGAAGTAGTGGATAATAGCATTGATGAAGCCCTTGCAGGATTCGCGGATAATATTGAAGTGACAATTAATAGGGACGAAAGCGTAACAGTTGAAGATAACGGACGCGGCATACCCGTTGATATGCACCCGGAAGAAAAAAAATCCGCGCTGGAAATAGTAATGACAATACTTCACGCTGGCGGTAAATTCGATAAAAATACATACAAGGTATCAGGCGGACTTCACGGTGTTGGTGTTTCTGTTGTGAACGCGCTTTCCGAATCGTTGAAAGCCGAAGTAAAACGTGACGGAAAGGTTTATTTTCAGGAATATAAACGCGGTGTTCCGTTAAAACCGGTAAGGGAAATTGGTAAAGCTAAAAAGAACGAGACAGGTACTAAAATAACGTTTTTTCCGGATAACGAAATATTTAAAACAGGTAAATTTAAATTCGATACGCTAGCCGAAAGAATGAGGGAGCTTGCTTACCTGAATAAAAATATTTCCATAAAAATAAAAGACCTGAGAAACGGCGGAGAAGAAGAAACATATCACTTCAAAGGCGGACTGATTGAGTTTGTTAAGTATCTTGACGAAACCAGGCAGCCGCTTCATAAAACCGTTTATATTGAAGGTGAAAAAGACAATACACCGATTGAGATAGCGTTTCAATACAGCGATACATACTCGGAAAATATTTTTTCATACGTAAACAATATTAATACGCATGAAGGCGGAACCCACCTGGTCGGTTTTAAAACTGCTCTGACAAGAACGTTTAATAACTACGCTGGTAAAAACGGATTAATAAAAGAAGGTAAAATAACATTATCGGGCGATGATTTCCGCGAAGGTTTAACAGCGGTTATATCCGTAAAAGTTGCGGAACCTCAATTTGAAGGACAGACAAAAACAAAGCTTGGCAACAGCGAAACAAAATCGGCCGTTGAAACGCTTGTAGGCGAAAAACTTTCGGAGTTTCTCGAAGAAAATCCTTCGGTGGGAAAAAAGATAATTGAAAAATGCCTTAGAGCTGCAGAGGCTAGAGAAGCTGCCAGGAAAGCAAGAGATCTTGCGCGCAGAAAAAATGCACTGGATAATATGAACTTGCCGGGTAAACTTGCAGACTGTTCCATAACCGATCCTGAGCATTGTGAAATTTATATTGTTGAGGGAGACTCGGCGGGCGGCTCGGCAAAACAGGGTCGCGACAGAAGATTCCAGGCGATACTTCCGCTTAAAGGAAAAATTTTAAACGTTGAAAAAGCCAAACTCAATAAAATTTTAGAGAACAACGAAATTAAAGCAATAATTTCCGCAATCGGTGCGGGTGTGGGCGCAAGATTTGAAACAGGAAAAGCGCGATACGGAAAAATTATACTGATGACGGATGCCGATGTTGACGGCAGCCATATAAGAACTCTGCTTCTCACTTTTTTATACCGGCACATGCAGGAGCTTATAAATACCGGTAAGGTTTATATTGCACAGCCCCCTTTGTATAAAATTAAAAAAGGTAAAGAAGAATTTTATGCGTTTGACGAAAACGAAAGAGATGAAATATTAAAAAGACTAAAAGTTAACGGCAAGGCGGTTGCTGAAACCGAAGATACTGTAATTGAAGAAGGCTCAATAAAAGGAGTGAACATTTCCCGATATAAAGGATTGGGTGAAATGAATCCCGAGCAGCTCTGGGAAACAACGATGAATCCGGAAACAAGAACGATACTCCAGGTAAATCTGGAAAGTGCCGCTGCGGCAGATAAAATATTTGAAACACTTATGGGCGATGCTGTTGAACCGAGAAGAGAATTCATCGAAAAGAATGCGAAGTATGTAAGAAACCTTGATGTATAAAATTTTTTAACAATCAAAAACCAGAAAATATAATGGCTACTATTTTTGAGAAAATAATCCCGGTCTCGCTGGAAGAAGAAATGAAATCTTCCTACATAGATTATTCAATGTCGGTAATTGTATCACGCGCACTTCCGGACGTAAGGGACGGATTAAAACCGGTTCACCGCAGAGTATTATACGGTATGCACGAACTTGGTTTGGCTTATAATAAACCTTATAAAAAATCTGCCAGAATTGTAGGAGAAGTTTTGGGTAAGTATCATCCGCACGGAGATACTGCCGTATACGATACCATGGTAAGAATGGTGCAGGATTTTTCGCTTCGCTATCCTTTGGTTGACGGTCAAGGCAACTTCGGTTCTGTTGACGGCGATTCGCCTGCGGCGATGCGATATACAGAAGCAAAGCTTGCTAGAATAGCGGATGAAATGCTGCGGGATCTTGATAAAAATACAGTTAATTTCGCCCCAAATTTCGACGACTCGCTTCAGGAACCTACGGTGCTTCCTGCATACTTGCCCAACCTGCTTGTAAACGGATCCAGCGGTATTGCCGTTGGAATGGCTACAAACATTCCGCCGCAAAATTTATCGGAAGTAATCGACGGGCTGATTGCTTTGATAAAAAATCCGGATATAACATCAGAAAAATTAATGAAGCATGTTATTGCTCCCGATTTCCCCACCGGCGGCATAATATACGGATATCAGGGCGTTAAAGAAGCTTATACCACGGGAAGAGGCAGAGTTATAGTTCGGGCCAAAGCCAATACGGAGACGCTTAAAAACGGAAGAGAGAATATAATAATTTCGGAACTTCCGTATCAGGTAAATAAAGCAAATCTCATTGAAAAAATGGCAGATCTTGTAAGGGCCGGAAAACTCACGGATATCTCGAACATAAGAGATGAGTCGGACCGCGACGGTATGCGTGTTGTGATAGAACTAAAAAGAGATGCACAGCCTGCGGTTGTTCTTAACCAGCTTTTCATGCATACACAGATGCAGACGACTTTCGGTGTTATTATGCTGGCCCTTGTTAACGGAGCTCCTAAAATTCTGACACTTAAAGAAATAATGCATCATTTCATCAATCATCGTATGGATGTACTTATAAGAAGGACAAAATACGATCTTGATGCCGCCGAAAGACGTGCGCATATACTGGAAGGTTATATAATAGCTCTTGATAATATTGATGCGGTTATTGAAACCATAAAGAAATCCAGAGACGTTGAAACAGCTAAAAACAGCTTGATGAAAAGATTCAAGCTTTCGGAAATACAGGCAAAAGCAATTCTCGATATGCGTCTTCAAAGACTTACCGGTTTGGAGAGAAAGAAAATAGAAGACGAGTATAAAGAATTAATTAAACTCATCGAGAAACTAAAAGGCATTCTTCAAAGCGAAGAAAAAAGATATCTGATTATAAAAGACGAATTACTTGAAATCAAGGAAAGATACGGAAATCCAAGGCGTACGGAAATAATATATAACTACGAAGAATTTTCGCTCGAAGATGTTATTGCCGAAGAAGATGTTGTTGTTACAATTTCTCACACCGGGTTCATTAAGAGATTCCCTGTAAGCGGATACAGGCGTCAGGGGCGCGGAGGCAAGGGCGTTACAGGTGCCGGTACCAAAGAAGACGATTTTATTGAACATATGTTTATTGCTTCCACCCATCACTATATACTGTTCTTTACAGATCTGGGAAAATGCTACTGGTTGAAAGTTCACGAACTTCCGGAAGGCGGCAGGGCAACCAGAGGCAGATCGATAATCAACCTTATTGAAAAAGATAAAGAAGAAAACATTACCGCTTTTGTTGCCGTGAAAGAATTTAAGGATGACAGTTATCTGATTATGGCAACCGAAAAAGGCACCGTTAAAAAAACAGTTCTTTCTGCTTACAGCAACGTAAGAAAGGGCGGTATAAATGCGATCAACATAGTTAAAGGAGACCGGTTAATATCCGTTAAGATGACCGACGGAACCAACGATATCGTTCTGGGAACAAAGAACGGTTTTGCCATAAGGTTTAACGAAAAAGACGTAAGGGAAATGGGAAGAACTGCAACCGGAGTTAGGGGTGTAAATCTCGGCAAAGACGATATAGTGGTTGGATTGCTTGTTATTAAGAGGAACGATAGTATTCTCGTAGTAACCGAACACGGATTCGGAAAAAGATCTGATATAAACGACTACAGAATTACGCGCAGAGGCGGCAAGGGCGTTATTACGGTGAAAACAAGCGAGAAGGTCGGCAAGATGATTGCTATGATGGATGTTGTTGACGGTGACGAACTTGTTATTATAACGAGCCACGGAATGGTAATAAGACAAGCCGTTAAAGATATTAGAGTTATGGGCAGAAATACTCAGGGCGTTAGGGTAATTCGTCTGAAAGAAGAAGATAGAATTGCCGACATTGCTAAGGTTGTTCCGGAAGACGAAAGTCAAGAGGTAGAAGAAAACGAAAAGGAATAACAAATTAAAATTCTGAAATGTTTTTGATTACTGAAGAGCAAAGGACGCAAAATCCTTTGCTCTTTTTTTCTCCGGCAATTTTCCGGTTGAATTAGATGTTTTTTCTGCTATTTTATTTACAAAAAATATTTATAAATACTTTTTGAAAACATAATTAATTATTACGTCATGAAAAAAGTATTTATCAGGTTTTATGAAGAGTTAAACGATTTCCTTCCGCAAGATAAAAAGAAAGTCAGGTCGGGCTTTACGTTTAAAGACAACCCATCCGTCAAGGATTTAATTGAGTCAAACGGCATTCCGCATACCGAAATAGATTTGATCTTGGTGAACAATAAATCGGTAAACTTTTCATATAAAGTGCAAAACGGCGACGATATTAGCGTTTACCCTTTGTTTGAGTCCTTTGATATTAGTAATGTGCAACATCTCCGTAAAAAACCGCTAAGAGAAAAGAAATTTATTCTTGATGTTCATCTTGGTACGTTGGCAAGATACATGAGAATTCTCGGTTTCGATTCTCTGTATAAAAATAATTATTCCGATAATATAATAGTAGAAACCGCAGTAATCGAAAAAAGAACAATACTTACTAAAAATTTGGGAATACTAAAAAGGAACGGCGTAACTCACGGATATTTTGTTAGAAATATTTTGCCCGAAAAACAGCTCGTTGAAATTTTAGACAGATTTGATTTGAAAGGCATTATTAAGGAGTTCACTAGGTGCTTGAATTGTAATTCCCCGCTCGAAAAAGCCGGAAAAGAAAAAATAGAAAACCTTGTCCCTCCTAAAGTGAAGCTATATCATAACGATTATTATTATTGCGGCAATTGCGACAAAGTTTTCTGGAAGGGCAGTCATTACGAAAAAATGACGGAACTTATAACAAGGATTTTTAAAAAACAGAATTATAAAAAATAATACGGATTTAAATGATTTTGCGAACTGTAATATTAGCTGTCTTACTTTTTATTATTGAATTTTACTTCATAAAGAGATCTGCCGGAGCGGTAAGAATAGTTTTCCCGGGCTTTTTTTCTTTTAAAAGTGTTTTTTGTCCTGCTTTAATACTGATCTTTCTCAACATTTACCCCGTATTTTTAATATGCGTGTGGTTGTATTCTGCTTTTTCTAATGCACCCGTATTTGTTCCGCAAAACTCCTTTTTTGATTATCTGATTATATATCCGTTCTGGATTTATATTTTTATAACTGTTCAAAGCATCTTGTTCTTCATTCTGCTGGATGCGCTTAGAATTATACTGTTCCCCGTATATAGAATAATCAGGAAAAAAGTTAAGTACTATCAATCGGTAATGGTTTTAATCATAGTCGCCATTTTCATTTTTTATGTCCCATTCAGGGTTATACACGATTATTATAATGTGCAGGTAAGGACGGTTATTTATTATAATAAAAATCTTCCGGATGCGCTGGATAATTATAAAATTGCTCTTATTGCCGATGTTCAGGCTGACCGATATACTGACGGCAGCAGACTTGGTAAGTATATATCTCTGGTAAATGAACAGACACCGGACCTTGTCTTAATCGGAGGCGATGTAATAACGTCTACTCCAGAGTTTATTGATACGGCAGCAAAGTATCTGGGAGAAATTAAATCCAAAAACGGAATTTTTTCATGTGTGGGAGACCATGATAATTGGGCTTACAGAAGAGATTATGCCAGAAGCCTGAGAGAAGTAAAAGAAGCGCTGTTTAGTAAAGGAATTAAAATGCTGGACAACAAAGATACAGTACTTGATGTACGTGGTGAAAAAATTTTAATAACTTTTATAACCAATACTTATGTTGAACATATAAATAAAAATGTACTTGAGAATCTTACCGAAGAATCCGGAAAGTATGGCTTAAAAATACTTCTAACGCACCAACCGAGACAGAATGTGGTAACTCAGGCAATAGACTCGGGATATGATCTGTTTTTTGCAGGTCATACGCACGGCGGACAGGTAACTTTTTTATTTCCTGTGTTAAATCTTACTCCGACTTTGTTGGAAACCAAATATGTTAAGGGAAGTTTTAATTTCGGCAGGATGTTAATGATCGTAAATAGAGGATTGGGAATGTCTTTAGTTCCCATGAGGTATAATTCCACACCGGAAATTTCGATAATAAATATAAGAAAAAGTAAAATTTAGTTAATTTTCTTATATTTGGTCCGTAAAAGAAAAAAGATAAAACCTAAGGTAAAATTATGGAATCAACAGCTCAGAAAAAGGAAAAAACAGAAGCCGTATTGGCCGGAATTAAAAATCTGCCCTCTATCCCGAAAGTTGTTTTTGAGGTTACTAAATTATTGGGCGATTCTAAAACAGCTACAAATCAACTGGCGGATATAATAAGTAAAGACCAGGGTCTGACATCTAAAATTCTCGCCGTGGCAAATTCTCCGCTTTACGGAATAAAGAGAAAAGTATCATCCATAGAATTTGCAATCCTTGTCCTTGGGTTTGAAGATATCCGGAATTTAGTTACCGCACTTTCACTGGCGGAATCTATTAAAACAGCTCCCAGTAAATATTTTGACCCTTATGAATTCTGGGTTCATACAATGGTTGTAGGTACCGCCGCTAAAGGTATCTCTCTTAATTTCGGTTTTGATTTCGGAAGCGAAGCCTTTGTTGCAGGTATTTTGCACGATATGGGTATACTGGTTATATATAAATTTTTTAATAATGAGTTTAATCAGATAGTAGAACTTGCCAAAACCGAAAACATAAACATTGTGGATGCGGAAAGAAAAGTTCTCGGAATTACACACCAGGAAATGGGTAAATTTTTAGCAGAAAAATGGGACCTTCCTTTTGCGCTGTGCGACGCACTGAATTATCACCACAGACCGCTGAAGTCTTTGGAAAACAAATACTTTGTCTCTATTATCCATCTTGTTGATTATATGACGCAAAAACTTGGAGTTGCGAGCTTTTATTGGGATAAGGATTTTGAGCTTGATCCGGGTATTATTGAACTTTTAAATTTCCCTTCGGAAGAGGCGATGGATAATTTTATAGTTGACTACGAAGAGATGTTCAAAGTTACGGCCGAATCGCTGCAAATTTAAATTGCAAAAAATAATTATTATTAACAGAAATTATATAATACGGTTTTGCAGATAATCTTTAATTTTACAAGGTAAATGCCGGAATATAAATTATCCGAAATATACGTCTATCCTATTAAATCCGCAGGCGGAATTCCGCTTAAAGAAGCTTCTGTTGAAGAAAGAGGACTTAAATACGACAGGCGATGGATGCTTGTAGATGCCGAGGGAAAATTCATATCTCAAAGAACCCATCCTGAATTAGCTCTAATTTCAGTAAGTATTGAAAACGACGGCCTGATCGCAGTACATAAAACTAAAAATTACGGTAACCTTTTTATACCTTTTGATTGCGAAGAGGAATTTTCTAAAGAAGTTGAGATCTGGGACGATAAATGTTCTGCGGTTTTTGTGAGCAACGCGGCAGACTGCTGGTTCAGCAAAGTATTAAACACGCCCTGTCAATTGGTTTATATGCCCGAAAATTCCGAAAGGATCGTCGACGAAAAATATTCGTCAGAAAAAAAGATTGTCGGTTTTGCCGACGGATATCCGTTTCTTCTTATCGGACAGTCATCGCTTGATAATTTAAATTCCAGACTTGAACACCATGTTCCGATGAACCGTTTTAGGCCTAATCTCGTTTTTACGGGCGGAAAACCCTTTGAAGAAGACACCTGGAAAGAGTTTAAAATAGGAGAGATTACTTTTTACACGGCAAAACCGTGTTCCAGATGTGTTATAATAACCGTTGACCAGGATACCGGAATCAGAGAAAAGGAACCTCTGAACACCTTATCCGCTTACCGCAAACAAGAATATAAAATTTTGTTCGGACAGAATCTGGTTCATTCGGGAAAGGGTTTAATCCGGATAAATGATTCGTTGGAAATAAAAGGGTAATCTAAAAAACACACCTACATATTTTCCTGCACAGAAAAAGCAGAAAACTTTTTTTGCAACCAATTAAAAGTAAAAGGGAGTAAATGAAAAAATTATCGAATAAGAAATTTAACGGCGGATGGAATTTTCCCAAAGCTTTCTGGACGGCTAATGTTGTTGAATTGTTCGAGAGGGCGGCATATTATGCCGTATTCATTGCTATAACATTATATTTAACCAGGGTTGTCGGTTTTAATGATATAAATGCAGGCTGGATCGGCGGTATGTTCGCGGCGGGATTATATTTTCTTCCGCCGTTCAGCGGAGCTTTTGCCGACAAGATAGGATTCAGAAAAGCCGTTATACTTGCTTTTTCATTGTTGTCTATCGGCTACTTTACTTTAGGCGCCCTGCCGTACAAGCCGGTAGTTCTGCCTTCGTTGATTGTGCTTATGATCGGCGGATCATTTATTAAATCTATTATTACCGGAACCGTTGCCAAAACAACGGATAAAGAAACCAGAGCACGCGGGTATTCAATATTTTACGGACTTGTAAATGTGGGTGCGTTTCTAGGTAAAACATTTGCATATCCGCTCCGGCTTGAATGGGGATTAGTCTCGATTAATTTTTACGCTTCGGTTATGAGTCTTCTTGCGCTGATAACCGTGCTGCTGTTTTATAAGTCGGTTAACATTGACGGAGAAGGAAAATCGTTTAAAGAAACATGGAAAGGTTTTGTACGGGTTATATCAAACGTAAATCTTCTCTTATTAATTATTATAATAACCGGATTCTGGATAATTCAGCACCAGCTTTACGCGACTATGCCGAAATATGTTTTAAGAATAGTCGGCGAACATGCGTCTCCGGAATGGATTGCAAATGTTAACCCGTTCGTTGTGATGGTTTCTGTTGTCTTTATAACAAACCTGATGCGAAAAGTTAAAGCCGTTTCTTCGATGATGGTTGGAATGTTTTTAATGCCGGTTTCTGCGCTGTTGATGGCATCAAGCCACCTTCTTGAATCTTTCACCGGTCAGTCTGTTTCTTTCTTCGGAGTCTTCAGTGCACACCCGGTTACAGTAATGATGATAGCCGGAATTATAGTCCAGGGGCTGGCTGAATGTTTCATATCGCCTCGCTATCTTGAATATTTTTCTTTACAGTCGCCCAAGGGGGAAGAAGGATTGTACCTGGGTTTCAGTCATCTTCATTCTTTTTTATCGTCAATTCTAGGTTTCGGTATTTCCGGTTATCTGCTTTCGGCATATGCGCCCGATCCTTCAACACTAAGCCCGGATCAATTGACACATGCCTATGACCATGCACATTATATCTGGTATTATTTTTCGGCTATCGGCCTTACCGCGGCTATTGCGCTCTTCTTTTATAATAAATTCACAGGGAGAAAATCCAGGGTGGCTGCCGTCTAGGAAAATAAAGGAGCATAATATATACATCCAGATTATAATATGTTATTTGTATGTTTTTCTTTGATAAAAGTGAACTGGAATAAAGACAACAGAATAAATCATATTTATATTTGCAGAAATAAAACTGGAAGAGAACAATGAATAAAAACAAAAGACCTATCTGGGATGAATATTTCCTTAAACTGGCTATGCTGGCTTCAGAAAGATCGACATGCCCCAGAATGCATTGCGGATGTGTATTTGTAAAAGATAAATTTGTGTTGGCCACCGGCTATAACGGCTCTCTTCCCGGACTTCCGCACTGCGAAGATGTCGGATGCCTTGTAGTCGATAATCATTGCGTAAGAACTAATCACGCCGAAATGAACGCACTTACTCAAGCGGCAATACACGGAGTAAATATAAAAGGAGCTACTGCGTATATAACTAATATGTCATGTACTACATGCGCAAAAGCATTGATCGCAGCCGGAATTAAACGCGTGGTTGTTTTTTCTGATTTTCACGATACCTTAGCCACCCAATTTTATACCGATTCCGGGATTGAGATAGAAAAGTTGGATATGCCGGATAGATTTAATCAATTACGACCTGGAAAACTATTCCTCGGCTAGGAAAACCGAAAAGTCAAAATAATATTGTTTGAGTTAACCGCTTGTATGAATTAAAAAAATATTCGGGTTGTTTAGACGTAGATTTATGCCGGTCTGAGGGGAGCCGAAAACCGGAGCTTACGCTTCGATTGTGCCTGCCGCAGGCAGGTTTTCTCAGAGTGAATAATATAATGAACGAATCAGATTTCGTCTCAAATTTATCGCCCTTCTTTAGTAAACAATGCATTGCCGACCAAAATAAATTTAAAAGAGAGAATAAGTTTGATAAATTAAATGTTATTTGCACAATCTAATTTGAATCTCAAAACAATCCCTATATTTAAATTGAGTAAAATGCCGTCCGGAACATCATTAATTACATGCTTTGGAATAAGGTTCTTGATTCTTTTGTATTGATATTGAATAGATGTACTTTCTTAAAACATAATAAGTTTTTCTGACCTTGGTAATAATAATCTTATTACCATATTGAACTAAGATAACTCGACATTTTGTTTATTCATGAAGAATATTTTGGACAGATATGAAACAATGAAATCAAAAATTATTCTGTTATGGAAGCCGTTATTGGCGGTAATGTTTTGGGGTAATTCTTTTATCGCGACGAAAATTGCCCTTAGAGAGCTTAATCCTTTAACAATAATAACAATGCGATTATTGCTGTCAATAATACTTCTAGGCTCGATTGCCTTATTTACAAAAAGAGATTTTAGAATTTCAGTAAAGAATCACAGTTGGATATTATTGCTTGCTGCGGTCGCCGTATTTCATTTATGGATACAGATAACCGGATTAAATGAAACGACCGCATCAAATACCGGCTGGATAATCGGCTTTACTCCGGTATTTATTGCTATCCTGGGTATTCTCTTTTTTGGTGAAAGATTAAAGTTGGTAAATACATTCGGAATGCTGCTCGCGTTTTGCGGACTCGTGCTTTTAATTAGCAAAGGAAATATTTTCAGCATCGGATTAATTTCACACAAAGGAGATTTACTTGTATTAGCAAGTACCGTTACCTGGAGTTTTTATTCCATTTTGAATAAAAAAATATCGATTACATATTCGCCTATGATGATGATCCTTTATCTTTTTATTATGATGATGATTATCGTCGCGCCGCTTTCCGTTAACGGAGAATCAATCCATTCCGTTTTAACTCTTCCTGCCGAAGGCTGGGGTGCGGTTTTATTCCTGGGAATATTTTGTTCCGGAATTGCTTATGTTTTATGGGCTCAATCGCTCAAAGACATAGATGCTTCCAAAGTAGGAGCGTTTCTTTATGTAGAACCGTTCTTTACGGTTATCAGCGCCGGGTTTATCTTAGGCGAAAAAATTTCATTACTGATGCTGTTCAGCGGGATTGTAATAACGATCGGGGTTATACTGGTAAACAAAAAATTTGTTAAAGTAGTGCAGGCGTAATAATTAAAAAACCGGAGCCGGCCAGTTTGCCGTTCCGGTTTTTTTTAACAGAATATTTTTTTATGCGGTTGCCGATAGCAGCTCTTCGTCGATAGCTTTCTTTAAAGAATCTTTCGGTAATGCACCTACCGCCATTTTCGGCTGACCCTCTTTCGGTACAAAAAGAAGCGAAGGTATGCTGCGGATACCGAAGGCAGAACCAAGTTCCTGTTCTTCGTCCGTATTAATTTTGTAAAAATTTACTTTCCCTTTATATTCTTCCGAAAGCTCGTCGATTACGGGTCCTACTACACGGCAGGGACCGCACCAGGGAGCCCAGAAATCGATAACGCAGGGAAGATCTCCTTCAAATTTCCAATCCTTATTGGTTTCATAATTAAAAACTTTTTCTAAAAAAGTTTGTTTTGTTAAATGTTCCGGCATTTGTGTCTCCTTGTTTTTCAAATAAATTTCTTAAACGGCATCCAAAGCATGCTGCAGTTTTTCCTGAACTTCCGTTGCGATAGATGACATGTTTTTATTTTCGATTAATTGAGTCATTATCATCGGATTAAATACCGATATAACCGACCTGTTTTCTTTTTCGTATACTATTACGTTGCAGGGCAGAAGTAAACCAAGTTCTTCTTCCGCTTGTAATGCTTTGTACGCGATAGGCGGATTGCAGGCGCCGAGTATTTTATAATTCTTGAAATCAACATCAAGTTTCTTTTTCAAAGTTTCTTTTACGTCGATTTCTGTCAATACACCGAATCCTACTTTTTTCAGTTCTTCGGTAATCCGCTCTATTGCTTTTTCAAATGGCATGTTTACCTTTTTTGAAAACCCGTATTGCATCTTTCCTATCTCCTTTGTAAATAATTTTCAAACACGTTCTGCTGCTTTACACCTATAAATACGTCTTCAATAATTCCGTTTTTAACCGCAACCGTCATCGGCGTTGCTTTTACTCCGAATATCCTTGCTGTCTGCATGTCTTCGGAAATATCCACGTCAAAAATATTTTTATATTTTTTTTGAAGCGACTTGATTATCGGAGTCTGCATAGTACATGCTCTGCAAGACGGACTGAAAAAGTACACAATTCCTTTCGATCCGTTTTTCTCGAGCGATTTTAAACTTCCGGGCAGTCCGGATATTTTCGTTCCTTTGGAACGCTTTGCAGAAAAGATCATGAACATCTGCAGGCTTATATATAAAACAACTACGCCGACAATTATATATACGAAAGTCATATTTAAATCTCCAGTTTTTCTCTGTCTTTATTTTCTTCCTGATTTTTTTGTCCGGTGTTTATATTTAATCTTACATAGCACGGACAAAAGCTGGTAGCGCTTGTAAATAACAATACCAGTGCGATAATTCCCATAACAAACGCCGCCTGCCCTGAAACATGTTGTGTTGCCATAAGAATCAGTACCGATAATCCGGCAAATCCTCTTATAAGCCGATCGAACTTTCCTAAATTTTTTTTCATTCAATTTCCTTTTTCGTTGCCGGCGTTTCCGTTTTGCCGGATTTTTTAATAAAAGCACCGCCGATTAAAGCACCAACCACCATACTGCTCCAGGGATTACTAGTGATCGCGCAGCTTCCTGTAACGCATCCGACAAAATTATAATAAAGCAAACCGCCTCCGGCACCCAGAAGAACAGGTAAATACTTTCCTGTTTTGGCTAATTCAGTTTTCACTTGCCGAAATCCCATCTGATAATTCCGCCCTTCATATTAGCGCTGTTAAATCCTTTTTTCTTTAATTTAGCGGCCGCGGTAACGCTTCTATTTCCGCTTCTGCAGTAACAAATTATTTCTTTGTCTTTATATTTATCAAGCTCTTTTGATCTCGAATCAATTTCATGTAAAGGAATATGCAGAGATCCTTTTATGTGCTGTTGCTTTCTTTCACCTGGCGTTCTTACATCCAGCATAATAGTATTTTTATTGTTTTTGATCTTTTCTTTTGCCTCGTCCGGATTATAATGTTTAACCGAACGGTTTACCATAGACTTCTTCACATATGTGTAGACTATCAGTAATCCGAGCACAATCAAAATAATTTGGGTAACCGACATTCAAATTTCCTTCATCTAAATACATTTATCTAACTCTAGTCATTCGATTCAATAAAGATGAAAAGGATTCATTTTTTAAGTGATATTTAATAATTTCGTGACCGGGTGTCAGGGTCCGATTAGTTGCCCGGTTATAGTGCTCTTTCTTGTAACATTCCAAGTTATTATTTTGTCATAAGTTATAGATTTAATTTTTGGAGGAGATGAAAGCATTAATTATAATATTTTTGTTGCTTCCCTTTACTTTATTAGCCCAATATTCGGAAGTAAGGGGGACTATTTTAGACTCTGCTTCTCATAAACCGCTTCCTTATGCGTCTATTCTTTTAAAAGGAACGAACAACGGCGCGATATCCAATCTCGACGGTAATTTTACATTTAAACTTAATCCGGGTCAGCACGGTTTTATAATTAGATATGTGGGCTACAGAACGGATACCGTAGTAATAAATGTACCGGTTAACAAGAACTTAATAATAAATCTTGTAAAACAGCCTGTTTTACTTCCCGAAGTACTGGTTACCGACGAGGATCCTGCTTACAGGATTATCAGAGAAGCTATTAAAAGAAAACGGATTAACAAAAAAGGACTGAAAGATTACGAATACGATTCATATATAAAGAATGTTATGAATTCCGACGGCGAAATAGCTATGGTGCAGGAAATGATTTTGCGCGGATATAAGTTAAGTAATGAAAAAGCAAAAGAATTTATTCTTGAAACTCATAGAACAGTAAATCAGAAAAAACTTCCGAATCTTAATTTGGCGGCGGATCTTACCGACAAACATCTCCCGGATTTTTCGGCCGACACACTTATGCTGCTCATGAATACTATATATTTGCCGATTGCGGACAACGCATTCGATTTTTACGATTATAAACTACTAAAAATAATCCAAACCAGTAATGCTCCGGTATATGAAATTAAAGTTATTCCGCAATCTTCGATTCAACCGCTTCTGGAAGGAGTAATTTATATAGAAGGGAAAAAGTATTCGATCGTAAAATTAGATCTTAAAGCAAATGAAGGCGTAAGATTCCCGTATATTCATAACTTAAAGATAGAGTTTAATCAATCTCTCGGTGAGTACGGAGGATACAGACTGCCTTCATATTTCGAAATGAAAACCGTGTTGGGTTTTAATTTCGGAGGATTGATCGGAATCGCTCCTATATCTCTGCATGAAGTCAATAGTATTACGGATTATAAGATTAATCCTCAAATTCCGGATTCGGTAAATAATGCGGTTAAATCAAGTTACGGTGGTTTTGCATACGATTCATCCGAAGCTAAAAAACCGCCGCCGGAAATTTCATCGTCCGAAATGAAAAAACTGCGACCTGTTCCGCTTACAGGCGCCGAGATTAAAGCCTTTGCAACATTAGATACAAGTATGACGATTGAGAAAAAAATTAAATTTACCGGAGCGTTCGCGGGAATGATTCCCAAAAACCCGGATGATAAAAATAATTCCGGCAGAAGTTTTTTCGGCGAAGCCGCAAATATTTTGTTTAACTATTTTTATATCAATAATAACAGAGTTGAAAACATTTCCGTCGGCGCAAAATATAAATCCGATATTTTTAACCAAAGATTTTTTACAAACAGTTATGCGGCATATTCAACCGGATTAAAAAATGCTGTCGGTTCTTTTTCTATCGCTTATAAAATTCCGAAATTTTTCCTTAATGCTGTTTCTCTTGAAGTATTTAAGGAAGTACGTGGATGGCAGCATTTAAATCCGTATTCGAAAATAATTAATTCGGCTTCGGTTTTTCTCGGTTATGACGATTATTATAATTATTACCTTTCAAGAGGGTTCCGGATCGGGATCAAAAAGGAATTCGCAAAAATTTTTACTGCCGATATTAATTTTATGTCGGATAAAGAATCTTCTTTAAAAGAAGATAAATATCTTACAATCATTAATCCGAGACGGACGTTAAGGAAAAATCCATCCATAAAAGAAGGTTTCGACCGGAAGTTCAGAATGTCTCTAAAGCTCGGACAATCTCCGATGGACCTGCAGATAGTGCCTTCCGACGGTTTAATAACGGAGATAGATCTTTCAAAACCCGTCTTTGGTAGTGATTTTAATTATCTCACATTCTTTTTTGCCGGTCAATTAAGAATGAACACAATTTACCGTGAGCTTTTTCTTTCTCCTTATCTTCAAATTAATTGTGAAGCGGCGTATATTAAAGGTAATTACGGAATCCAAAAGATAATTTCACCCGTTTCCGCGATGGGTTTTTATTCACCCGTGACATCATTTAAGGGATTAAGTCCTTACCGGTTTGCCGGTGATAAAATGATCGCCGTTCACATTGAACATAATTGGAGAACTATTCTCTTCCAAGCGCTTGGGTTAAATTTCCTGACTGACTCGGACCTTGACATGATAACCGGTGCGGCTGTCTTAAAGATATATAATTCTTCGGGTTACCTGCCGCAGCTTACGCAAAAAAGACCTTATTGGGAATTTTATGGCGGCATTTCAAGAATACTCGGTCTAATAAATATTGAGTGCGGATATAATTCCTTTCATAACGTCACAGTGACACTTTCCGTTGCGCCGTTATTTTAATTCAAATGATAAATAAATTCTTAAATCCGATTTATCAAAAATGGCAACGTATTCTCAATTCTAAATTTTCCCCGCATATTTCACACAACCACTATTTGATATATGCAATAATTTGTATCGCCAACAAACACCCCAAAATGGCATGGATTGTGTAGTAGTCACCACGCAAGGACACTAATACATAAAATATAAATTTTGAAAGAAGAATAATTCTTCTTTAAACGGGATTGTAAAGTGAAAGTTAAAACGTTTAAAGGCGGAATACATCCTCCTGAAGAAAAGCATTTAACCGAAGATCTGCCTTTCGAATATATGCCCGAACCAAAGCAGATTTTTCTTACCTTATCCCAGCACTTGGGTAAACAGGCCCTACCGCAGGTTAAAAAGGGCAGCATTGTAAGTAAAGGATCTATAGCAGCTTCGGCAGACGGATTTATATCAGCGCACGTTCACAGCCCGGTATGCGGTACGGTTTCTGGATTAAGTTTACAGACTCATGCCGGCGGGTTTCCCAAAGACGCGATTGTTATAACTACCGACGGCCAGGGCGAGAAAATGCTGTTGGAATCGCTCGACCCTGAAAAAATTACACCTGATCAGATAAGAGAAAGAGTTGCAGAAGCGGGTATTGTCGGCCAAGGAGGCGCCGCGTTCCCCACTTCGGTAAAACTGTCACCGCCGAAAGATAAAAAAATTGACTATGTGATTTTAAACGGCTGCGAGTGCGAGCCTTACTTAACAAGAGACTACAGGTTTATGATAGAACAGCCTGATGCGGTAATATCCGGATTAAAACTTATAATGAAAGCTTTGGGAGTTGACAGCGGCGTAATCGGAATAGAAAGTAACAAACCCGAAGCTATCAGGATTTTGACCGAAGCATTGAAGGTAGAAAAAAACATTTCAGTTGTTTCATTAAAAACCAAATATCCGCAGGGTGCTGAAAAGATGCTTATAAAGGCCGTAACCGGCAGAGAAGTGCCGCCCGGAAAACTTCCTATGGATGTGGGTGCGGTAATTCAGAATATCGGAACAGCCATCGCGATAAGTGACGCCGTAATTAAAGGCGAACCTCTTACTACGGCCGCGCTAACCGTGACAGGCGGCGGAATTAAAAATCCGAAAAATCTAATAATTCCTGTGGGTACCGCAATTAAAGATGTAATTGAATACTGCGGCGGGCTTAAAGATAATGCTGTGAAGATAATTGTAGGCGGACCAATGATGGGAGTGGCACAATATGATCTTTCCGCACCGGTGATGAAAGCAACTTCGGGAATTCTTATCCTTTCAAAAGAAGAGGTTCATGAAAACGAAGAGACGCCGTGTTTAAAATGCGGACAATGTGTTGATGTTTGTCCTTTGAATTTAATGCCGACCCGGCTGGCGCGTTACAGTCAACTGGGAAGATATGAAGATGCCGAGCAACTCGGAATAACTGTCTGTATGGAATGCGGAACATGTGCGTTTACCTGTCCGGCAAACATTCCATTGGTCCAGTGGTTACGGTTAGGAAAACAAAAAGTAATGCAGATGCAGAGGGAAAGAAAAGCCTCCGTTAATTAAAATCTTTGGAAGAAAAAAATCAAATTACAGAAAATCTATGGCTACAGAAATAAACGAAGCCGGAAAAATAACACAGCTCGATTTTAATACATCTCCTCACCTTCATTCTAAATGGTCAACTAAAAAAGTGATGTGGATGGTCGTGCTTTCATTACTGCCCGCCGTAATTGCGGCTGTTTTGTTTTTCGGCGTTTATCAGCTAGTAATTTTACTTGTGTCCGTCGGTTTTGCGAACGGTACCGAAGCCGCTGTGCAGGCTTTAAGAAAAAAGAAAGTTACTCTTTATGACGGCAGCGCGATGATTACGGGACTGATCCTTGCGCTAACGCTCCCGCCTAATTTTTCATTAACCGCAACTGCAATCGGTGCGGTGGTTGCGATCGGTATCGGCAAACAGATATTCGGCGGACTCGGATACAATATTTTTAATCCGGCTCTGGTAGGACGAGCTTTTCTTCAGGCCGCTTTTCCCGTTGCAATTACAACGTGGACCAAACCGAATTTTATCGTTGACAGCATAACCTCCGCAACTCCGCTTGCGGCGTTTAAATTCGATAAGATTGTTACTCCGCTCAGCTCGATGTTCTTCGGCAATATAGGAGGTTCGCTCGGAGAGACTTCGGCGGTTGCCGTTCTAATAGGCGGTGTTTTTCTGGTTGCAATAGGAATTGCTAACTGGAGAATTCCTGTTTCTATGGGGCTGGGTGCTTTTGTACTTGGCGGATTATTCTGGTTTCTTGATCCCGTAAAATATCCTACACCTTTCTTCCATTTGTTTGCAGGAGGATTTTTATTCGGCGCGTTCTTTATGGCAACCGACTGGGTAACATCGCCGATTACCGGAAAAGGTATGTGGATATTCGGCATCGGAATAGGTTTTATGATTGTAATAATAAGATTGTTCGGAGGACTTCCTGAAGGTGTTATGTATTCAATTCTGTTTATGAATGCGTTTGTCCCGTTAATTAACCGTTATACGGCGCCGCGAATTTTCGGAACTGCGGAAGGAGTAGCAAGGTGAAAAAAGCTCTTCACATTATTCTGACGCTTACCTTCATCGGTATTATTGCGGGGGGATTGCTTGCTATGGTAAGCAGCTGGGCTTCTCCCGAATCGAAGCAAATAAAAAAGCCGAAACAGAAAGAGCAATTTTTCTTGTTCAGCCCGAAGGAAAAACATACGAGCCGGTTAAGAATCCTGAATTTGAAGCTTACAAAGTATTTGACGCGGATAAAAAGTTTATCGGATATTCGCTTGCTTATGAAGGTAACGGGTTTCAGGGAAAGATAAGACTGATGGTTGGTCTGGCAAAGGATATGAATAAGATTACTTCACTGGAAATTCTAGAACAGTCGGAAACTCCCGGATTGGGCAGCAAGGTTGCCGATGCGTCGTATAAAGATCAGTATAACAATCTTGTTACGGTTCCTACAATAACCTGGGTAAAAGGAGTTAAGCCGTCAAAGCCAAACGAAATCCAGGCAATAACCGGTGCTACGATTTCTTCCAAATCTGTTGTTGGGATTGTTAATGCCGGCATTAAGAAGTTAAGAGATTTTGAGCATAAGGAGGGCAATTTATGAAAAAACAGGTTAGCCTCTGGCGCGAATATTCAAAAGGACTTTGGGAAATAAACCCGACATTTAAACAGATTCTAGGCATGTGCCCGACTCTTGCCGTAACCGTTTCGGCATTGAACGGAATAGCAATGGCACTGGCGACAACTTTTGTTCTTGTCTTCTCCAGTCTGCTCATTTCATTGGTAAGAAAACTAATTCCTAATCAGGTAAGAATCGCAGCCTATATAGTTATAATCGCTACGTTTGTTACTATTGTAGATCTTGTTATGAAGGCGCAGTTCCAGGCATTAAGCAAAGCTCTCGGTCCTTTTATTCCGTTGATTGTCGTTAATTGTATTATACTAGGAAGAGCCGAAGCTTTTGCATCAAAGAATACGCCTCTCCGCTCTGTACTTGACGCACTCGGAAACGGAACGGGTTTTCTTATTTCTTTAACGCTGCTCGGAAGCATACGCGAACTTATAGGATCAAGAACAATTTTAGGGTACCAGATTCTTCCGGACAGTTACGATGCCTTATTGATAATGATTCTACCGGCTGGAGCTTTTTTAACATTGGGACTTTTAATGGGACTGGCGAATATGTACACAAAAAAGAAACAAAACTTTGAACGTGAATCTTTGATTGCACAGTACAAGAGAGTCGGTAAAAGCGAACTAGCGGAAGAAATAATTAAAGAGGCGGGAGTATAATATGGATCTGATTATAATATTTATTTCGGCTGCGATAGTAAATAACTTCGTACTGTCTTACTTCCTCGGCATTTGCCCTTTTATAGGAGTTTCCAATAAACTGTCATCGGCCACATCAATGGGAATGGCCACAACGTTTGTTATGGTCCTTACGGCCGTGGTAAGCTGGCTTTTATATAATCTTGTTCTTATACCTTATCATCTTGAGTTTTTGGAGATCCCTTCGTTCATACTGGTAATTGCATCGCTGGTTCAGTTTGTGGAAATGTTTATAAAGAAAGTAAGTCAGCCGCTGTACCGCGCTCTTGGAATTTTTCTCCCGTTGATTACGACAAACTGCGCCATACTGGGATTGGCTCTTCTGCTGGTTATGAGAGACTATACATTCCTGGAAAGCGTATCGTTCGGTCTCGGAGCGGGAGTAGGCTTTACTCTGGCATTAACAATTATGGCCGGTATCAGAGAAGAATTAGATCTGGCGGATGTGCCGGAATCATTCCGCGGCGCTCCTATCACTTTGATTGTCGCCGGAATACTTGCCCTTGCGTTTATGGGCTTTGCCGGGATGATCTGATTAAGTTTAAAAACAAGTTTAAGAGAGACAAACTAAAAATTTTATCAAAGGAGTACACAATGATCTCACGCCGTTCTTTTCTAAAGATATCCGGACTTGCGGCCGCGGCGCTCGGTGCAGGTTACGGCGTAGGTGAAATATCCGAACCCGGTGAGCTGAAGAATTTTTCGCTGCGCGGATTTCTCCCGGGTGATGAAAAAGTAATTGCATTTGTAATTAAAACTTTCAACAAAAAATATGTATCAGCCTCGGCTCCCGTAATCTATGCGGATAAGCAATGGGTTAATATTATATCTAAGATATATGCTGTTTCCGGTAATAGAAACGATAATCATCGCATGGGAAATGTTACTTTCAGAATGATGAGGATGAATGATAAGGTAGATGCGGATATTATGCTGAGCGACAGTAAAAATCATATTTACAATCCATCGGACGATTTCGATCATTCTTTTAAGGCATTGAGAAACAGCATCCGGAATATGAAAGCGGAATATATTTTCTCTGCCGAGTATTCGGAAAGATCTTTGTTCTCTTCGTTATTTAAATCGAATGAGAGAACCGTCTTAATCGAAAACGAAAAAGGCATTTCCGATAAAATAAAATTGGAAGAAAATTATAAGAACATAGAAATTAACGGACCGCAGGGTAAAACCGGAATATCGATTGAGAACGGACTTGTGCGTGTAAACGCCGCGCCTTGCCGTCATCAATTATGCCGTCATACCGGCATTGCATCCAAACCCGGCGATGTAATTGCATGCGCACCCAATAAAGTGTTAATTAAAATAGAGTTAGTTTAGTTTTTCTTTATGCCTTTGTTGCTTGGTGGCAAATAAGACACCAAGCCGCAAAGCCAGGTATCTAAGATTTTGGCAAATATGAAAAAGAAATTTATATACGGAAGTCTAGTCATTGTTCTTTTTATCGTCGGCTTTATATTTGCGAGGAAAGGAAACGATAAAGGGACGGTAAAGCGAACCAGGATTCTTCTAGGTACGGTTGTGGAAATTCAGACACGGGGCGTTGATGAAAACAAATCAGATGAAGCAATCAATAAAGCGTTTGAAGAGATAAACAGAATTGACGTTGAGTTCTCGCCGTACAAAAAAGAAAGTCCCGTCTGGAAACTGAATCACAATAAAGATTCTGTTATAACAGTAACTCCTGAAATATATAAGATAATGGAGCTGAGCGATTCGTTGTGGAAAGAAAGCCGGGGCGCGTTCGATGTTAGTCTGGAGTCTCTTACCGAAGTCTGGGGTTTTAACGGGAACAATCCGTCTGAGCCTGATGAAAGCAAGAGACTAAAAGCCCGGGCGCTTTCGGGATGGCAGCACGTCAGACTTCTTGGCAATAACAGCTTTTCCAGAAATGCCGATGTGGGATTAAACTTCGGCGCAATAGCCAAAGGATATGCAGTTGACATGGCAATTGGAATATTAAAAGAGAACGGGATTAAAGACTGCCTGGTAAACGCCGGAGGTGAAATAAAAGCGCTGGGTGACGAATGGGTTATCGGTGTTCAGCATCCGAGGAAAGAGAACAGCATAATTGCCGAGATTAAATTGAATGGAATGTCTGTAGCAACATCGGGCGATTACGAGCAGTATTTCATGAAGGATGGGAAACGATACGATCATATTATGAATCCGCATACCGGATTTCCGGCGGATAGTTGCCGGAGTGTTACGGTAATTGCCGGCAACGATACCGAGGCCGACGGTTTATCGACAGCGGTATTTGTTCTCGGGCCTAAAAAAGGAATGAATCTGATCGAAAGTCTTCCGGGTATTGAAGCAATGATAATCGATGTTTCCGGCAAAATGAGGTTATCATCAGGTTTTAATAAATATTTGTTGAGGTAAGCAAATGGATATGAATATAGTTATAGCATTGGCTACAATGGGTGGACTCGGTTTATTCTTTGCCGCGGCGCTTGCTATAGCCGATAAGAAATTAAGAGTGGAAGAAAATCCGAAGATCGGCGAAATAAACGAGATACTTCCAAATGCAAACTGCGGCGCATGCGGTAATGCAGGGTGTTACGATTTTGCGGTAAAAGTAGTTGAAGGTAAAATTCAACCGAATGAGTGTACTGTAGGCGGACAGGATGTTGTGGACGAGATATCGAGAATACTGGGGATTGAATCAGGACAAAGCGTAAAGCAAGTCGCAAGAATTTTATGCAAAGGCGGAAACATTGAAGCTGCCGGGAAAGAGGCCAAGTACCACGGACCGGAGAACTGCGCTGTTCAGGCGATTGTATCCGGTGGCGATAAACTGTGTCTGTACGGCTGCCTGGGCGGCGGCGACTGTGTTAACGCGTGCACGTTCGGAGCGATGTTTATAAACGATAATGGTCTGCCTGTCGTTATTGAAGAACTCTGTACCGGCTGCGGGCTATGCGCCAAAGCCTGTCCGAGAGAAGTAATTGAAATACATCCGGTCGACAGGGAAGTCTTTGTTTTCTGTAAAAACCAGGATGATCCTAAAACCTCGAGAAAAATTTGTTCAGTCTCCTGCATCGGATGCGGTATATGCGCAAGGAAATCTGACGGCGGCGTTGTAATGGTAAATAATCTTGCAGTGATAAATTACGATAAGCTTGATATGAGCAAGGTACCGATGGATAAATGCTCTACAAAAGCGATTGATTTTTTACACAGTGCGGATACGATTAAAATAAATTAAAAACTCAACCCCCTATCCCCCTTCTCTTAATAAGAAAAGGGGGAATAAAAAGGGGATGAGTTTTTTATATCATGTAAAAAATAATGATTTTGTTATGACCGAAAAATTATACGAAGAAGGAATAGTAAAAGAAGTTAAGGACGGAATAGCGCAGATCATACTTAACGAATCAGGCTCTTGTTCGTCATGTGCGGCCAAAGCTGTCTGTAAATCCGGCGAAGACGAACAAAAAATTTTACCGGCTAGAGACACGCTTGGAGTTCATCCCGGCGACAAGGTTAGAATAGCAATAAATGGTAGAAATATCTTAACCGCGGCATTCCTTTTATACGGACTTCCGTTGGTTTTGTTTTTAGCCGGAATATTTTTTGGAATTAAGTACTTCGTTCATCAAAAAGAATTATGGGGAACTGTACTTGGATTTGTTTTAATAGCCGTTTATGCGGTTATTCTAAACATCTTTTCGAATAAAAAAAAGAACAAAGACAAACTCATACCCGAAATTATATTTATAAGTGCGAATCTAAAATAAATTCTTTGTGCCTTGGTATTTTCGCAGCTAATATCTTCCCGCTTTGAGATCTTAATCCCTTACACTGAAACCAATGGGTCTCGCTTGATTGTCGTATAGAACGCCTGCAATGATAATTGCGACTGACAATTGGTATTCGAATATACATTTAGAAAAAATTACTGCGGCGAATGAACTAATTTCACATGCAATTGTCCAAGCATATCGATTGAACCCAGACCTGAATTTACGGTTTGGTTCACTTCATAAGTAGTATCTACCGCATTAATATTTCCGTTGTGTAAAAAAGGGCTAAGATTAAAACCGTTGATATCATAATCGTAATAACTTTCATTCGAAAAGATCATCTCGTTAAGATCTAGGGTCAAAGAGGCATTTGACGAATGCTGTTGATCAGAACCTACGTTGGTACAGTTATTCGCGCCGCTGATATCATATCCGTAATCCCACTTTTCAAATGCGGAGCCCAAAGAATCAAATCGTATTGAAACATAATTCTGTTTACAAAGATTTAAGCTGTCTACTATTACCGACAGATAAAATGACTGTGGCAGAACAATCTTATCGTGCCCGCCTTGCGGATTATTCGCGGCATCGTAGCATGCATCTTGTGTCAATCCGTAAACATAATTTATATTTCCCCCGCCGGTATAAGATAATCCATTACCGGAAATATCGGGCTGTAAGGTAATTGCTCCCTGTATTATTATTTGCTCGGTATCCGGCGGAATGCCGTTGTCATTTATAATAAGCTCGACGCCTTCGTTTAAACTGAACTTAAAAGAAACGGCCTGAATAATCTGGTTGTAATACGGCGCATCGACTCCGAATAATCTAGCCTGGGCCGAAAGCTCAAGAAGCGATTTAATTGCCGTGTAATCATGGTCTTGAGTGACCTTGGCGAGCTGATCGTCGTAATACTTTTTCGCCCAGGTACCGAGTTCTGAAAGTACATTGGCAGAAGGAGAACCACCCAGTAATTTTAATTGAGCATTCGCCGAAAGCATTGCCTTAACTACAGCCGGATATTTTTTGTTATCGCCGGAATACTGGTCGTAAGCCATCTGTGCCTTCTTTGCAAGATGATCGCCTAATTTACTTGCTTGTGCCAAACCACCGGCAACTATGCTGCTGTTGCATCCGGCAAGCTGCATAGCGGATAATGCCCCCAGCATCTTCTTGATAACCGTATCTTCAGGCATAATAAATTGCTTTATATAATTGTCAATAGTTTGTTCTTTAGTCACGTCCATTCCACAGCCGATCTCTATATCCGGAGGTACCGGCACAACAGGCTCCCGGTTGATTATTTTATTTTCTTCCTCCAGCGCGGCGTTATATCTTGATGTACCTATCGAACACAGCCGATTAAAATTTGCCGGCACGCCAGCCGCAGCGCCGCTGAAATGAGTTATGGATATCTTGTAGACACCGTTTGTACCGGAGGCGTAAGCGAAGTTCACGCTTTTCCCGTCCTGGGAGAAAAGATAAAAAGCGTATTTCTGTGAAGACCGGGGAACCGTGACAGTTAAAGTTGCCGGGTTTGAAAATTGAAACCCGTCCGGCTGAAAAACCACACCGTTGGTGATATTGTAAGTAGTGTCTGATTTGACACTCTTTAGCGGGATAATAGAAATAGCGGTCTCGGCGCCGATATCTTGCCTGGGGATGCTCAGGTCCCATTTGATACCGTCAGCGTCCGTTGTTGAAATATCTACGGCAGTTGTATCAAGCGTTGCGGTTTTTTCTCTCGATGCGTCGGTGTAGTAGGTAATTGTTCCTATGTCTGTTGAGCCCGATGCGGGTGGCTGAACTGCCGTGGTACTGCTCTGGGGTTCCGTAGGTGCCGGCTTTTTACAAGAATAAATAGAGAAGAAGAACAGTACGATCAGACTTGAAATGAAGGTTAATGATAATTTATGTTTCACTGATTTGAATGTTTGATAGTAATATTTATAAACTGTATTATTTTTGCTTCGATCATTTATGCAATGGCACACTGACTCCGCGGATTTTCACGGACCCAAGAACCCGATAGCCAGCGCCCACACCAACTCCCAACAAACCACCCACCACAAACAATTCCTACTTTTCAAGGATCATCTTTTTAACCGAATTGAATTTACCGGATGAAATTCTGTAAAGGTAAATACCGCTCGGATAATTTATAGCGTTCCAGTTAAATGTATGCTCGCCGGCATTCAAATCGCCTTTAAATAATGTAGATATTTTTTGTCCGAGACTGTTATATATATCAAGACTTGTATAACCTCTTGCCGGGTTATCAAAGGTAATTATCGTATTCGGATTAAAAGGATTGGGATAATTCTGATATAGTTTATAGTTCTTAGGTAATTCCGAAACCTGCTGATTTACACCCGTAGCTCCGTTGCCTTCATAGCTCAAATCATCAATATAGAAAACCGAATTCGGATGAGTTCCCGCCGTAGGCATTAAGAAGATCAAAATCCTTGCCGTTTGCGGGACGTCTGTACTGGAGTTCCAACTAATTTTTGCGTCGAATTTTGTCCAGCCTGTATAACTTTGAGTATAAAGTGCATAGCCGTTTCCGATAGGAGCGCCGTTCTTAAAAAAAATAGTTTCAATATATAACGTATCGCCGCCGTCAGGTGTATATTTAAAATAGCCTGTGAAGTCGGTAGGATTAGAATGATATGAAAAATAGGATGTATACAGAGTACAAGTATAAGTAATTCCGAAAAAATCGGATACTTCACATTTAATCGAATAATTACCCGAGTGAGCGTCTGTCGATGGAAAAAACAGACTTGGTTGAGGATTACCGGCGCCGACAGAATCCCAGCCGTCCGGAGTACTATTTGTCCAATTTTCAAATCCCGGGTTCGGTATCTGTGCATAAGACAAGCTGTTCAATAAGAGTAAAATTAATAGTAAGTAAAAGTATTTAATCATTTAACCCTCCATGATAAATACATAAGAAGATCTAAAAGGTATCTTGGTGTTTTTAATTCCGTTTCCGCGGAGATTTTTTTAAGTTAGTTAATCTCGAAACTTTAATCAACTTTCAAATCGGATAATTTTTTCACAAGTGACATAGGAAGTTATTTTAATTGCTAATATCTTTTCTTTTTCCCAGATTTATTTCAATCCTACTTATATTTATTAAAGGTATGGAAATGAGCAAAATAATATTTAAAACTCTTAACACCGAAAGCTGGGACGATTTTGAGAATTTATTTGGGAGCAACGGCGCCTGCGGCGGATGCTGGTGTGTGTGGTGGAAGTTAAGCAGGAAGGAATTCGAAACAAATAAAGGAGACGGAAACAGAAAACTTCAAAAGGAAATAGTCAAATCCGGAAATATACCCGGCATTATTGCTTATGTAGAAGGCGAACCGGCCGGATGGTGCGCTGTTGAGCCGAGAGAATCTTACCCGAAACTCGGCGGTTCAAGAATATTAAAGCCTGTTGATGATCAGCCCGTATGGTCGGTTACTTGTTTCTTTGTTTCAAAAAAATTCCGGCAGCAAGGTTTGTCGGTGGAATTATTAAAGACTGCTGTAAAGCATGCTTTAAAAAACGGAGCTGATATTATCGAAGGTTATCCGGTTGAAGCTAAAGAGAAAAAAGTTGATGCTTTTATATATCACGGCACGGCATCCGCTTTTTTGAAAGCCGGCTTTAAAGAAGTTGCGAGAAGATCAGAAACCAGACCAATCATGAGATATTATAAAAAATTGCCCCGGTATTAATGCCGGGGCAATTTTTTAAATTTAGTAGGATCCTAATCCTGTCTTTGCTCCGGAGCCGTATGATGTCAGTTCACATTTATACATATCTCCGTTATCCCCGGCCATCTCATATTTGACAACACCGCCGGGTACATTTGTGGATCTCCAAAGCCTTAATGTTATTCCCTGAGCCACCCCAAACTCAAGCTGATCACATGTAAAAGTACCTGCCGGAACGGTAACACTCACACCTTTTTTAACAACTGAGCCCTCTATTGATTCGGGTGTAAGCTGCATAGGTGAGTTATACCATCCTTCTGTTACAGGCACTTCCTTTGGAGCATCGCCGCCGAACTTTGCTCTCATTCTTCGTATCGACTGCATTTTATCGCTGAACAAAACTTCCATCAGCATTGAGTCGTCTTTTGTTTTAAAATCAACCTGCCACCATTCCTGACCGTTCGGCAGTTTTGTGAGATAAGCTTTTCTTGTCGAGAATTTATCTTCTCCGTTAGTGCTTATTTCCCAGTTGGTATACTGTCCGGCATCGTATTTGGCAAGATCGATGCTGTAGCCGTATGCGTTAAAAACATATTGGAAGAGAATGGGATAAAATCTGGCTCCCATCATTGCAAAGTAGTTCCCGCCGCCGCCGGCAGCAACACCCTGTCCGCCTCCTGAAGGCGCCGCCGAGGCAACATAATTTGCCGTTAATGTTTTGCCGCCGTCGGAAGGCATTGAAACATTATACGAAGCAACTACATTATCCTGGTATCTTACCGATATATAATAAGGTCCGACATCGGAAAAATGAATTGTTGCAATGCCTGTGGAGTCGATTGTAACAGTTTCGCCGTTGCTGCAGCTTACAACCGCGCCGATCAATGGTGCGTTAGATTCGCCGAGAACATGTACTTTTAAAGAGAATAAATGCAGTCCCATCGGATTCAATCCGAAGCATCCGCTGCATCCTGACGAAGTTAATGCGAGCGCCGCTAAGAGAATGATTGCTTTTAGATACCTAAAACGCGTCATTTGATGTTCCTCCTGTAGTTTTAATTGATTTGAATAATGGACGTAAACTGTCAAAGATTAAAAAACTATAGAATTTAATTTCGATTAATGATCCCTATATTTCGTATAAGGCTTTGCTGGTAAAACCCAATAAAAGAATTTTACAATAGTATCATCAGCAATATTGGAATCACTTTGATATTCTTACGACTTAACCTTAAATACAATAATGAATTCAAATGCGCGAGTATAGGTTTCTCTGCTAAAGGAAATGTAATGTTTTATGCTGCATTATAACATGGTAAAAAAGCGCGTAAGATACAATATGCCTGTTAAATCTTTTTAAGCTGCCGGCATTTAAATCTTCACAAATTCAACCCGTCTATTATTAGCTCTTCCTTCGGGAGTATCGTTGGTATCAATAGGTTTTGTATCGCCGAATCCCTTTGTGGTTAAGCGCGAACCGTCTATTCCAAGGTTTGTAAGCTCTGCTTTCACCGCTTCCGCTCTTTTTTGAGATAATTCCATATTCTGCTTGGCATTGCCTGTATTGTCCGTATGTCCGTCAATTTCAAATTTTAAAGCAGTATTCTTTTTGAGAACTCTAAAAATCTCATTTATTGTTCCCATAGACTGCGGCTTGATCGTGGCTTTATCAACATCAAATAAAATTCCATGAGTTACGATTTTTGTCAAAGTAGTAATTTTTTTGTAAATATTAATTCCGCCGGCTGCTATTCTAATATTTTTTATGAATGAGTTTTCATAGCCGTCAATACGAAAAATAATTTTTTGAACATTTCCGGGAAGGTTGTTTACATTTGCCACTCTAAATTGATCAGCATATGCTTTCCCATCGTTTTTATTGATTGCGACTGCAACATGATGCCATGTATTGGCGTGGTCGGAGCCAACTTCTAATCCTGAAGGATAAGGAGCGCCTCCGGTTGACCAGTTAATACCATCATTGGCATAGTAATCGAGTTCCGGATCAATGTTATCTCCGTCGCCAAAACTAATATGGATACGTCCCAGTCCGTAACTTTCATTTTTGAAATCAAATTCAATTGTAAACTGATCGGGCAAATATGTAGTCTTGCTCATTCTTGGTGTAAATGTTGTCCCCGATCCTTTAGGAATATGAATCACATTCTCTCCATCTACAAATTGCACATCCATTTGCCCATCAGTCAGAGTAAATTGAGAAGGAATTTCACCAACGTCTTCGTCAGCTAAATTTGATTGGAAAATTATTGTGTCACCCGGGACAAAATCATAGTTGCGGTAAGTCTTTATTGTTTCCTGACCACCGTCTTTATTTTCGGCGGCGGCGCTATCGTTTTCGTTAGCTGTTTTCTGCGCAACCGGTTTTGTTTCCGGTTTTTTATCATTGCTGTTTTTACTCATCGCGCTTTCAACTTTATCCTTTGCTTTATCTATCAGGTTATCGAACTGCGCGTTGCTATACGATGAAACTACAAAAATAAGTATGCATATTATGACCGTAATATTTTTCATAACACCCTCCGGGATAGTTAAAATTATTCAAACCGATTTAATCGATGCGAAAAATTGCTGACTATTGTTATATGAAATTGTTTATGTATTCCGATAAGAATATAGAATCCGCATTCTAAATTTCGTAAATAAATTAAAACATGATGCAGGCTAAAACAACTGATCATTTGATTAGTTTGTATCGGAAATTATATTTATTCAGGGATTATCATTTTGACTCAATATCCATGTATATTCGTCAAACCTTGGATATCCTTTATCTTTATCGCTAATAATATATGTATTATATGACTTGGGAGGGAAAACCACCGGATCGGTATACGACATTCCCGGTTGCACATCCTGGTGTTCCTTTTGATTTCCAATGTATATGTCGAATCCGTAACTATCGGCTTCGGTCATCTTTACATTTAGTGTGATAAGCCCCGACACAGCATCATATCCGCCGCTGAAGCCCATAACCTCCTGCGGATTTCCGGTTTTTACGCTGATGCTCCAGTTAGGATCGCAGACGCCGACATCGGACAAACTGTAAAAATGCGGTCCCGGCAGCCATTCGGACACCTGAAAATTATCGCCTAATTGAAAATCAATTTCTACAGTATCGCCGTAAGTAAAATGGCAGCTCCATCCGCTTTCGCATTGAAACCCGGAGTTATAAATGTGTTCGTATCTCCAGTGTTTGGCTAAGATTTCGGTACTGCATATCAAATACAATTTCGATAAATCTGAAAGTATAATCTCGGCTGAGACAGCCACAGGATCACTTCCCGGCATTTTCGCCGGAGATGTGAATATCGCTTCTCCAATATTGGGTGAAGGGTCGATTGTTCCCGCATCGGAACTTCCCCCGATAATCCCGTTTACAAGCCACTGGTCGGGCGAAACCGGTGTACGGGTTAAGGGGGTAGGCCCGGCATCATCTTGTATTACAATTCCTGCTTTAAATACGTTGAACAATGTTGAACTGTTCGTGAGAATTGTTGTTTGATTTGTGACTACTTTTTCCCGACTAATAAAATACGCCCGGTAAATTCCCCATTTACTGAAATGACTAACCGGAACCGAAAATGTATGGGCAACAGTGTCCACTTTTCCGCCGCCCACTCCGAACCAGTTCCCTTGATCGTCCTGGTAAGCTATCCCGGCATTCAGCGGATTCATTCCGGCAAGCAGCGAATCAGTATAATGAATTGTAAGGGTTGCAGGTGAATTAAATTTTAAACCGTTCGGAGAAAAATTATATTCGGCACAAAAGCCTTCCGGTAGAGAATCGTTGGAAATATTTATGGTTATTGCCTGCGGCGAACTCAAAGCTCCACTCGGTATTTTAAGCCGAATACTGGAATCAATGGAAGTAACAGTTCCGCCATCGGATCCGATCTCTCCGGCCGGTGTCTGGCTGTTATTAGAACTGACGGGATTGCCGGAAGATTTTTTAGTGCAGGAATTTATCAATAAGCAAAATGACAAAACGACTGCGCCGATTATAACAGGAAATAATTTTAAATTAATTTTCCGCATAATAAATCTCTCAAAATATTTTATGAAAAAATATTTGCTTGAAGCGAAACACCATTTAAATTATTAAATGTATATATCTAAGTAAAAATCGTATTCAAAGAGTATTTTAAAATAGGAACCGCATCCGCTGCCGGCCTGGAAATTAAATTAATATTTGAATAAAGTTTAATCAACTGATCGTTTGAATAGTTTTTTTGAATGGTGAAGAAAATCATTTTTAATAATCTAAGTACAAGGTGCGGAATTAACCGGATAAAAAAAATATCTTACATACTGCCGCCGCCGGAAGACAAACAGTTGTATTGGAGTTTTTAGGCGTGCAATTAGAAGGTATAAATATACCCCGCGAATGAAATCTCGCGGGGTATTCCGAATGATTGAAATATTTAAAACTTAAAGTCGACTCCGAAATCAATTCCTGAATATCCTAATGTACCAAGACCGATTCTGCCCGATATTGCAATTGTCGGTGAGATCCAGTATCTGGCACCGCCCTGAGCCGCGAGCCACAAACCGCCGTAAGTCGGAGATGCGTAATTTCCTCCGTAAGAACTGCTCCAGCTTACGGAACCGGCATCATATGCAAGAACCAAACCGATGAATGGATCTATTTTATCGTTGTCCAAAACAAAATGATAATTGCCCTGGGCGCCTATCAGAATGTTAGTATATTTCCATTCTCCGTCGTAATAAGATTCGCTGTAGCCCCAGTATCTGAACAAACCGCCGATGCCGACTTTGCCGAAATTTTGAAATTCCATTCCATACTCATAATTCACTCCGAAATCGGGAGTACTTCCTAAAAACGAAAAGCCAATAGAAGGTCCAAGATAGTTTTTTTGAACTTCAAATTGTGCACTTGCCGGACTTTGCATCAGACAAAACATTATTACTAAGAAAGGGACGAAAAGAAAGTGACGTTTGCTCATCTTATTCTCCTTAAGTTAGTTTAAATAATTTATTTCGACCAGAACAAAATTGATCTTTATTATCGGTAAGGTTTCACCCAATTAATTTAATAAATTAATTATCATATAAAAACTCTTTAATATTAAAATCAATTATAAATTTTTTATTACCCGCTAAAAAGTATAATAAATTAAGCTGTTTATATCAATTTATTGATTTTATTAAACCGCAAAACACACGAAATATCGCACGATAATTAAAACTCGTTATCCATGGAAATTATTTATTTCAGCAGAATTAATTTTTTTGAATTTACATAATTACCCGCCTCCAGCCTGTAGAAGTAAACACCGCTTGCCAGCGAAGATGCGTTAAAGCTTACCGAATATTCTCCGGGCGATTTTTCCTCGTTCACAAGTTCTGCTACCCTGTTGCCCAAAACATCATATACCGTCAGCTTTACATGCGATATTTTCGGAATTTGATATCTTATTGTGGTAACCGGATTAAAAGGGTTCGGGAAGTTCTGAGAAAGTCCGTATTCAGAAGGCAGCGCCGATTTAAAAGGGGACTTAACCGCGGTAAGGTTTTTATACGGCATTACATGTACAACCACATGCTGTTCCTCATGTGTTTTTTCTATATAATTTGGATTATCCGGATTGGTAACGGTTGTATCATAAACAAAATCGCCTTTGAATAAAAAACCGCTGCCGGATTTAGTCCACGACGCATTACTTCCGCCGTTAAGATTATTAGGCCCAACAGTAAAGATCTGATAAATATCCGGACTCTCTTCGAATACAATGGTTGTGTCAAATGAATACGGACTGGGATTAACCGAAGATCCTGCCTCATATAAATTCCATTGCTGCTTTTCATTCAATAATATTCCTGAAGTAAATCCTATACCGTTATATTTCCCGTACTGCAGATAATCATCAAGTCCGACGCCGTACATAAAATCCTCGCTCGGCGACGCAGTGGCGTATGATGTATAAGTATCGTTTTCATATAAATCGTAGGAATTGTTGACTATTTTCTTGCTTCCCCATCGTGTACTGGAACCCTTTGAACCAATAACCTCATCGACCGTAATACTGCTGTCCTGAAAATCGCCGACAACATACTTGGTAACTTCAGCATTTGAGTGTATAATTTGATTTCCGTATGAAGCCGAGCCGTTTTCGTTATCACTATAATTACTGTTGATGACATAATTTTCGCTTATTTTTTCCACCCAGTTTCTTACCGGCACGTAATCAATATTTACGGTTGTATCGCCGTCTGCTCCGTTTGTTTTGTGTGTAACTGTAAAATAAGGGACATAATATCCTGTAATGTTCGCTATATCTTTTACATTATCAGCGGTAAAGTTTGCCGTCGACTGACCGTTGCCGTCGGTCTGAACGCTGTCTTTATCGAAATGCCCGTTCGTTGCGTTTATTTTTACCCACCGGCTTGAAAGCGGAGCGCCGTCGCAATCCTTTACCTGGAAAACAACCGGTATCGTCTCGCCTCCTTTCATATCTCCCTTGGAAGGTATGATATAAACCTTTGCATCGATGGCAACGTCATTTCCCCCGAGGTTTCTAATGTTTTTTTGATAGGTTCTGATTTTATCGAAGACCGGTTCTATCTGAGATATAGCACTTTGCGCAGCGGTTTGTGATTTGTTAGGATCTGAAAAATCTGCCTCTGCCGATGCTATTCTTGTTCTGCTGTATGCGTCTTCAAGGTACACGTTAAAATGATACGTCCCGCCTGAATAATCTATTGAACTCCAGATTAAATAATCTACACCAGCGACAGTCCCTGAGGGAGGAATATCACCGGTTGAAAAATTTTGCTGATGGATAATAACGGTTGTGTCCGGATTTGCCGCAAGTTCCTGCGCCATGGTTCCGTCCATAAACTGTACACACCCTTTTTCCGGGTCGGTGCTGCTTATCTGCGCCATAGGTACCATTGCATCACCCAGTGCAATCCAATCCAGTAAAGCTTTCTGACTTGCCGGTGTTGTATATTCTCCCAGCGAATCATCCGGAGGAGGCTGAGGTACGTTCATCTGCACACCGTAAAGAACAACTTCGGGTGGTGGACAATCGTCGCAGCTGGATGTTTGCGGAAAAATATTTATACCAGATAAAAATATAATTAGAAACAAAATTTTAAATTTGATCATGACCTTTTCTTCTTTATTATTATTTAAGAACAATAAGTTTCTTTGTCTGATGGAAATTGCCGGCAGTTAAGGAATATAAATAAATTCCGCTGGCAAGCCTGCTGCCGTCGAACGTGACCTCATAATTTCCGGGCTGCTGTTTTTTGTTGACAAGCGTTGCAATCTTTCTTCCTAGAATATCATAAACTTCCAGCAGTACAGACGCATAGCTATGCGCCTTTATCACCGGAATCGAATATCTGATTTTCGTTACCGGATTAAACGGATTGGGATAGTTTTGATCTAATTTGAATACTTTGGGGATATAACTTACATGCGAAGAATTAACTCCTGTCGGATTGTTATAAAGCTTTGCATATATGATTACACTATCCTTAACAATTGCAGTATCCGCATCTCCTATTTGATTGGTTCCCGGATATAGTCTGACAGCGCTTCCTTTAAAAATATATCCGCTGTCAACTTTCATCCATGTTGCATTCGCATTTTCGCCCATATTGACATCTTTTCTAGTATGTAAATAATATTCGACGGAATTACTGAATGCAGTGCTGTCGGTAATCGAGTAATCATGGGAAGATGAGGGACAGCCTTCCTTCCCGAAATAATGATATGTTTCCATTGTAAATATCGCGTATCTGAAAAATATACCTCCGTAGCTTCTGAAATAAGTGTCACCCAGTATGAACGCCCATGTAAAAGGATCTGCTGTGATATTATTTCCCGAACCGATTTTCCAATCGTCGTTATTGATGCATCCGTTGTTGATATAGACATAATGCGAGGAAAAGTCGGCGGACATAGTTCCCTTGGCGCCTATAACATGATCAATGTAAACGCTGTCGGCGGAAAAGTCTCCGATAACATACTGCACGGCCGTGGCTCGCGCCCGAAGTAAATAATTAGATGAAAAGTAATCATTTATGTCTAAGCTGGGATCAGTATAAGTATAACTTTGATTATCTATTTCGGTATGCACTGCATTAATATAAAGCGCCCAATTCCTTTCCTGAGATATATTTATATTTACCGTCGTATCTCCCCATGCGCCGTCTGTTTTATGGGAAGGTGTAAAATAAGGAAAGTAAGCGCCTCTTAGATCGGCTGCATCATTGACATTATCAGCGGTAAAGGATGCGGTAAATTTTCCGCTCCCGTCCGTTTCCATACTGTCATTATTAAAACTTCCGTTAGTGGCGGATATTTTAATCCATCTGTTGCTAAGCGGTGTTCCGTCGCAATCATTCAAAGTAAACAAAACCGGAATAGTTTCTCCGCTTTTCATTATTCCTTTTGAGGGGACTATAGTGATCTCTGCATGAAGTGCGATATCGTTGCCTCCGAGATTACGCATATTCTTTTGATATGCCCTAATTTTATCTAAAATTGGCTCGATTTTCGAAATTGCTGATTTGGCGGCATCGCCGGCACTATAAGGATCCCTAAAGTCGGCTTCGCCGGAAGCGATCGTAGTGCGGCTGTATCCGTCCTGCAGGTAAATATGAAAATGATATTGCCCGCCTGAACTGTCAATTGTACTCCATATTATATAATCGGCACCGGGTACGGTCCTGTCGGTGGCACATTACCCGCAGAATCGCTTAACATATAGGCAATACCGGCAGTATCCTGAGTTCCCGATAACGCTTGTGAACCGGTGGCATTTGCCCATTGAATGCAATCTTTATCCGGCGCGCTGCTACTTAAGTTTGCAACCACATCATTAACATCGCCAAGCTGTATCCAATCGAATAAAGCTTTTTTGCTTTGCTGGGTAGTGTCTGTTTTCGGCATAGGAACATTTATATTAGTTCCGTATAGTACAACTTCAGGCAGCGGACAGTGATCGCAAGAAGATGATTGAGCAAAAATATATAAAGAAGAAACAAATATAATAAACGGTATAAATCTAAATTTCATCATAACCTTTGCTATTTATGATACTATTTCAACAGTATTAATTTTTTAGTAGATAAATAATTTCCGGCTTGAATTCTGTAAAAATAAACTCCGCTTGCCAGATTTGATCCGTTAAACTCAACGGAATATTCTCCGGGAGATTTCTCCTGGTTAACAAGCACCGCAATCCTGTTTCCGAGGATATCGAAGACGGTAAGATTCACCCTGGAAATTTTCGGAATTTGATATTTGATGGTTGTAACCGGATTGAAGGGATTCGGATAGTTCTGTAAAAGTGCAAAAGTCTTAGGAAATGATGATGCCTGTTTTTCAATCCTTGTAGGAGTCACTGAGTATGGTTTAAAAACTGCTGTAAATTGAATATTTGTATCGTATGAAGCGGATTCATAGGTCACATGCAATCCAGCAGGATCAACCGTTACCTGGTATTGAGATTTACTTGTATCCGCAGTGTGGGAGTAGGAGAATTTAACCAAATTACTATCAGCAGAGAAAGAACCTCCAGCAGTTCCGGTAGTGATAAAGGCTTCAAGATATCCTCCTAAATAACTATTATCGCTTGATGTATCTGCATATTTATTAATACCGCAACCACTTACAGTAACGTCGTACTCCCTGTATTTGTATTTGCTGTTTACATCATAGAATGGAATGAAAATACAAAAGGTACCGAATGGAAAGCCTGTTGCCGTATCTACTGCTTGAGCTTCTGGGTTCGTTGGTTCGCTGGGAACGTCAGGGTCGAAATTCCCCCCCGAATTCATCTCTACTGAACCGCGCGAAAAACTTGCTCCGCAAGCCTTGGTACCAATAGAAAAGCCCATACTGTTGTCTTCTTCATGGGATTGTCCGTTACCGCTAAAAGTCCCTCCTGAATAAACATTGTATGACAAGTCTATTCTTAAAGGATTATAGTCCCATGTATATCCTTTGTCTGCTGTTTCACCAATACCGAACAAATACTTTCCTTTAGCATTATCCGTTTCGGTATAAACATTTCTATGTGTACTCCATCCGGTTTTACTGTAGCTGGCTCCTTCTTCCTGAGTGGCTATTGTTACTTTGTATTTAAAATTCCCCTGCCATATTACATCCTGGTTTCCTTTTCCTATAATAATATTATCGGCATCTGAAATCCGTGTCGTATTATAAGTTACCAGTGGAACACCCGCACTCCACGCGGTTATGACTACAAACCCGTCATGACTGCCTGCTGTGAAAACTGCAGTAGCTCTTCCGTCTGCACCGGTGATTACGCTATCGGCGGAAAGTGTACCATCATCATCCATTCCTTGTGCAGATAGATAAACTTTCATATTGGCGATAGGCGTACCGTCATAATCTGTAGCATTTACAGTTACATTTATTGATTCACCATAATTAAGGTTCGAGCCTGCAAGCGTGATGGTTATTTGAGGATCGATACTCAAAGAAGGATTCTCCGACCTAAGTTTTATCTGATAATTCTGAATCTTTGTAATAATGGGAAGTATCTGAGCAACGGCGGCGGCGCATGCATTTTTAATATCTGCCGAAGCGATCGATGAAAAAGTCGCAATGCCTTTTGCAAAAACGGTTTTTGCGGATGCGTCCTTAATGTAAACTGTCAATGTGTAATTGCCTTTACTCCCTGTTATGGTGCTTCCCATCCAATAACCGCTTCCTAGGCTCGGTTGAGTCATAGAATCGACGGGTGCAGTAAATACATCCCGTGCTGTATCTGCAGAAGTAGTGTCTGCAGATTCGGGAGCAACAAACAGTATGTATTTAGTGAGACTGTCTTGCATGATATCGCGGTAAATGTAATATGAGGTAATATTTAATGCTGAATCGGCTTCAGGAGATATAGAGTCTGCTGTTAGTGAAAAATGATCACACCCGTAATATATAACAGTCGGTTCGTTTGAGAAATCTATTGACTGCCCGAACAACTTAATAGAGAAAACTGCCGAAAGACAAAATATAAATAGCAATAATTCCGATAACCGTTTCATTTTAACGACCACTGGAGTTTTAATTTTATTAATAGAAAATCAGACACAGATCCGCGTCGATTTTTTATTTCTTTTTGCGAGAAATTAAAAGCCGAATCAGATTTTGATTGAATATTAAAAATGCGCTGCCGGTTATTTTAAAAGAATCATTTTATTTACTTTGTAATAACTTCCCGCCTGCATTGCGCAATAGTAAACGCCGCTGGGTAGTTGTGCCGCGTTAAAATTCAACGAATACGTTCCGGCCGATTTTACTTCATTTACCAAAGTTGCAACTTCTCTTCCCAGAACATTATAAACTTTAAGCGTTACAAAACTGCTTTGCGGAAGCTGATAATTAATGGTTGTTGAAGGATTAAAAGGATTGGGGTAATTATTATAAAGTTTAAAGCTTTCGGGTCCTTGGTTCGCAGCAGTGTTTACTGCGGTTGCCGAATTTGAAAAACTCAAATCGTCCAGTTTGAACTGAGTAGTGCTCTGCGCACCTACGGCAGGATAAATTACAACCGCAATTGCACATGAATCGGGCGTAAATTGAGTATCGACGTAATAAAGATTTGTGGTAAATTGCGTATAAGAAGCCGCCGAGGTTGCCGTTGAGAAAGAACCTCCGGCCATTCCCGCCCCGTTTTTATATAAAACTACGGAAATAATCAGCGAATCGTTATTTGATGTGGTAAACTTGTAATAACCCGTAAGGGCTTCAGGTTTACCGTTATATGCGAAAGAAATATTGACTGCCGGAGTAATATTTATGCCGCTGTAAGAAACAACCGATCCTTCCAAGGCATAGCTGCCGGAATGATTGTCGGTGGTTCGAGTTATCGGAGAAAGAAGTGAATTGTTGTCGGTCCCCCAGCTATCCGGAACTCCGTTTGTCCAGTTCTCAAAACCGGCATTGGGGATTTGGGCAAACGATCTGAATGTAACCGAAATAAAAATTATTAGAATTGCTGTTAATATTAATCGGTAATTATTTTTCATATACTTTATCTCCTTGTTATTTTCATAAAAAATTACCCGTCCTAATTTTGATCTAAAACCTGTTTATGCGGCTTCGATTATTACTATAATAATAATCAAGTGTACCGCATCATTTAAATTATCGACGGCCGGCACAGGTTCAAAACCCGGTGCATGCGGCAAACTCTAATAATTAAAAAATGACCGGTAAATAATTATTACATTACTTTGCCGTCTTTGTATTAAGAAACAAAAACCGTTAATTCAAATTCAATTTTATTATGAAGATATCCTGTCGATCCGCAAAAAGTAGAAGCGATTTCCGTAAAATCTTTTAAGAAAATATAAATTAAACGGAATCCCGCACTAATACACAATTAAATAAATCATATTACCCAAATTAAACAACTGATCATTCGGTTAGTTTTTATTGTAAATGATTGCTTAAACAAGTCTGTTCTTTAATACCTTTGCAACTGCTTCGGCCCGTGAATTTACATGCAACTTTACATATATATTATGAAGGTGAAATCTTACCGTATGCGCCGAAACAAATAATTTTTCAGCAATAGTCTTCGTATTGTGACCTTCAATCAATGCTTCCAATACTTCTTTTTCTCTGTCCGATAAAACCGAAGGATTTGTCCGGGGTGACTGCGACTGAAAATACTGAAGAACTTTTCTTGCCACTTCTCCGGAAAATGGTGCACCGCCTGCGCGGGCTTCTCTAATTGCTTCAAGAATTTTTTCAGTCGGGCTCTTCTTTAATAGATATCCGACAGCTCCTCCGCGAAGGGATTCAAATACCTTTTCACTATCGCTGTACACCGTAAGCATCATTACGTCGATTGTAGGAAATACGGATTTTATTTCACGAAGGCTTTCGATTCCTGATTTACCGGGCATTTCAATATCAAGAAGTAATATATCCGGCAGATCATCCTCAATCTTTTTCAGTGCTTCATTGCAGTTCTGATATGTGGACACACAGACAAATTCATCGGATTTGTTCAATAATACCGAAAGTATTTCGCTGAATTCCTGATCATCGTCAAGAATCGCAACACGTATAATCGACTTATCTGTCATGGTGGTTTTAGGATGCAAATTATTTCATAAATTTTAAGTTAACTTAAGTTCAGATACAACTGATCATTTGAATAGTTTTATGATTTTATCGGGAAAAGTATAGATATCTTTGTGCCGTTGCCGGGAGATGTAATAAGGTTGCACACTCCGGTCAATTCTTTTGCGTGTTTTGATATATTTGCCAGACCATGCCCCCGTTTGACCTTATCCAAATCAAACCCGATCCCGTCGTCTTCAAGAACCAGATGAATATTTTTGTTTCTAACGGCTAAAGAATATTTTACATTTTTACAGCATGAATATTTCAGTGAATTGTTTAATGCTTCTTTTGAGATTAGCTGAAGGCTTCGTTTTATCTGCGCGTTTACCTTTACGTTGAGGATGTTTTCAGTCTCTATTATAAGTTTTATATTTTTTGCCTCGCAGACTTCGTTAGCAAAGGTTTTAAAGTTGAATATAAAATCATTCAGCGAATCATATTTGGGATCAATCGACCATATTACGTCTATCATTGAATCGACAAGATTCCTTGAAATCTTTCCGACTCGTTCAATGGAGACTTGTTTAGAGTACTTATCTTTATTTTCTTCTACCGTTTCATTAAACTGTTTTCCCTCGAGCAGAGCATGTTCGGAAAGAATTGCTATTCTTGTAAGTCCCGATCCTATTTCATCATGAAGATCGGCCGCAATCCTGGTTCTTATTTTTTCTATCTCCAGCAGCCTCTTGAAACGGAGTTTTGATGTAGCTATGATTCCGGTTATAACAAAAATTAAAATAATGCTTATGAACCACCAATGAAGATAGAAAGGTGCTTCTATTACAAAATCGACTTTTGCCGGTAAAAGGCTTTTAATATTTCGACTATCCTGCGCAAGTACTTGGAACGTATAATTACCCGGTCTTAGCGATGCAAATGTCACCGAAGGTTTGCCCTTTATGGGAGTCCAGTTTTTATTGCTTTGCAGTAATCTGTATAAATAGTGAATGTTTTTCTCTTCCTTGTTCGTTACGCATATAAATTCGAAGGTTATGGTATTATTGAAACTCGGCAGGAAAAACGAATTATTAAGTTCACGTTCCTGTCCGTTAATAAGAATATGGTTAATGTAAATAGGGAGAGTCTCGGTATAAGCGGGGGTTGTTATGGGACGGTAAAGATAAATATCTTTATTGTCGGTAAAACATATTTCTCCGTTTAGGGAGGAACATATGGAATAATACGGAATCCGGGGAATATCATCGATAAAAAGGAAATTAATGATTTTGTTTTTATTATTAATTTCCTGAATACCTGATTGAGTGCAGAACCAGATATTATTATCGGGGTCCCTGGTCATATCCCAAATACCGTTGCTGATTAATCCTTCGTTTCGGTCAACGGATTTTATATTTTCTCCGTTTATGTATGCGATGCCTCCGTAACGCGTGCCTATTATGATTTCTTTATCGTTGTATTCCCTAATGGTACGGACGTGATTATCCGGCAGCCCGTTTGCAGTAGAGAAATGACGTATGAAACTATTGTTACCGGATAAGTTATAAACTTCTCTGTTTACTTTATCTTTTGAGAATTCGGATAACCCCTTGTCGTATCCTCCGAACCAGAAATTACCATTCGAATCTTCGTATATGGCCCTGACGGAATTATCCGGCATCCCGGATTTATCGTTATATAATTTTATCAACTTCTTCTTTTCGATATTCCATATGGCAACACCTGAATCAAGCAGACTGCACCACAGGTAGCCCTTTTTGTCGATAAGAAAAGTATAAAGCCCGTAATATTTTGCTGTATTTAAGAGAGAAATATTTTTTTTAAAAATTAAATTTGAAGAGCGTAACAGAGGGTCTTTATTCGCGATGGAAAATACATTTATTATACCTTTGAGGTATGCTATGAAAATATTATTCTGGCTGTCGCAATATATTTTTTGAATATGTTCCTTGGGAAATGTTGTTTTTATTTTATGCTTACTCCAATGCCAGAGCTTACTTCTATCTGCCCATAATTCAAATAATGTATTATTAATTGCTACCCAAAAGTGATTATTTTTATCTGTTACGGTACACGACCAGTAATCAATAGGCAGATTTGAGGGGATCGGTATCCGGTAAAAATTCTGATAAATAAGTTTGGATATACCGCTGACGTTTGAGCCGCACCAAAGGATATTCTCTCTGTCGAAAAGTATCGAAGTAATTATATTGTGGTCTGAATTGTTTCCCATTTTTATTTTTTTAAAAATATTTTCAGTAGTGGAATCCGCGCTGAGTTTATATAAGCCGTGGCCTGATCCGATCCATATATTTCCGGAATTATCGGCAGTCATTGAAAAAGGTTCGAAGTGAAGTTGGAAGGTCGATATAATTTTTTTTTGCCGGTTTAGTTTTAGAAGTGTTCCCGTGAATCCGGCAGCCCAGAAATATCCGCCTGAATAAACCAGACAATTTATTCCTGAGTTTTCTGCTCCGGAAGGCAGATTTATTGACGATAAGAGTTTCTTCTTCTTGTTTAGAACATATAATCCGTGTGCTGTGCCGATCCATAAATTATTTTTACCGTCGCTTGCCATAGTGTTAACCGGTTCATTAAGAGTAATGTCGTTCAAAGAATGAACCGTATCGTTCGTTAAATAAAACAATCCGCTGTCCGTTCCGCACCATAAAATATTGTCTTTATCATTAAGCATGACGTTTACATTTTTCAATCTTGCAGGCAGCTTGGAAACGGCTTTCTCGAACTTACCGTTTTCATAAACATCAATGCCGTTGCCGTAAGTTGCTATCCATACTTTCCCTTTTTCCTTTGAATCCGCGGTTATACAACTGATATTATCCGCTGATAATCCGTTGGCTGTAGTATAATTTATAAATTCCCTGCTGTTAAAAACACTTATTCCCTCTTCGGTGCCTATCCATATATATCCCAGCGAATCCTCACATAACGAATGCACGTTAACAGAGATAAGTCCGTCCTTTATCGAATAGTTTTGAAAAGGTAGAATTTGACCGTAATTTACCGTTTGAAAACTAATTGATAAAAAGAATACTATTGTGGCAAATGACTTTTTTATCAAATGGAATTCCCTGTTGACTAAATCTTATTCGTATTGAGATGCCGGTTTACGGCATTATAAATATCCGCTCTAGTACAATAATGAATCTGAATCAAAAAAAACAGCGGTATTATCAATAAATTTGCGTCGGGATATTTTAATCACACAAATTGAAATATAAATAGTATAATAAACCATGGAAAATTTCAGATTAAAAGTTTTCAGATCGGTTGCAAAAAATTTAAGCTTTACAAAAGCATCCGGCGAACTTTTTATAACACAGCCGGCAATTACAAAACACATCCAGGCTCTTGAGGCGCAATACGGGGTCAGGCTGTTTAACAGGAAAGGGAATAAAATTAATCTGACGCCGGCGGGAAAAATTCTCTACGGGTATACAAAGCAGTTATTTAAATTGGAGCAAAGCCTTGCGGACGAAATGGCGCAGTTTAAAGAAAGCGAAACAGGAACACTCCGCCTGGGGGCCAGCACCACGATTGCTCAATATGTTATACCGGCAGTACTAGCGGAGTTCCGTAAAAAATATCCCGAAGTTAAGCTGTCGTTAATGAACGGGAATTCGGAACAGATTGCAGAGGCTCTTCGGAATGACGAAATAGAACTGGGCATTGTGGAAGGAAAAGTAAAGAATAAGGATATCCGTTACGAATTATTTATGGATGACGAACTTGTTGCGGTAACAAGCACCGGTAACCTAAGCATAAATAAAAAAGAAATATCGTTGAAAGAATTGTCGGCTCTTCCGCTTGTTCTTAGAGAAAGAGGTTCCGGCACGCTGGAAGTTCTTGAATATGCTTTTAAAGAAAAGAAATTAAAAATATCCGATTTAAATGTTGTCATATATCTCGGAAGTACGGAAGCAATAAAACGCTTCTTAAAATCAGATAATAGCTTAGGTCTGCTGTCAATAAGGTCAATTGAAAACGAATTAAACGACGGCTCATTAAGAATAATCAAGATAAAAAATTTCAAAGTAAAAAGAACATTAAACTTTATATGCCTTCAGGGAAACACGCCTTCAGGTTTGCTTTCCAAATTCATAAAATTTGCAAAACATTATTATAACTAAAAGTTATACCGTATAATTAAATTAAATTTGCTCTTGGCTCGTTACCGGTATAGTTTTGGGCTTTATTAAATAGCCGGATGAATTATTACTATGACAGAGAAGCCTGAAACATCTAAAAGCGGAAAACAGCGGATTCCGTACCGCGAAACTATTTTCGTTCTCGCATTATTTTTTTGTTTTACTCCATTTGCTTCTCCTCCGATAGCTCTTGCTCTCGGGTTGGTAATTGCCTTAACCATCGGGCATCCGTTCCTAAAGTTTAACCACAAAGCAACTAAAATTCTTTTGCAGGTTTCGGTTGTCGGACTTGGATTCGGCATGAATTTAAGCAAGATGCTTCAGGTTGGAAAAGAAGGAATTGTCTTTACAATAATTTCCATTTTCGGTACACTGACTCTCGGATATTTTATCGGCCGCTGGCTTAAGATACATAAAAAAACGTCTCATCTTATCTCTTCCGGTACGGCTATTTGCGGTGGAAGCGCTATCGCGGCGGTCGGACCTATTTTAAACGCCAATTCGCAGGAAATGTCTGTTGCGCTGGGTACTGTTTTCATATTAAATTCAATTGCGCTGTTTGTCTTTCCTGTAATAGGACATATACTTCATCTTACTCAAACTCAATTCGGTTTCTGGGCCGGAATTGCAATACACGATACCAGCTCTGTAGTAGGTGCCGCAGCAAAATACGGCACAGGAGCACTTCAGGTTGCCACAACAGTAAAACTTGCGCGTGCACTGTGGATTGTACCGGTTGCAATCTTAACATCGTTCGTATTTAAAAACAGAACTCAGAAAATCACCATTCCTTATTTTATATTTTTGTTCCTGCTCGCTTCAATATTAAGAACATACCTTCCGCCGGTAGCAATGATATCTGAGCATATTGTTCATGCGGCGGAAATCGGCTTAACGCTTACACTTTTCCTTATCGGGGCGGGCCTGTCAAAAGATGTGATAAAAACTGTTGGAGTCAAGCCTTTGTTTGAAGGCGTTCTTCTCTGGATTATAATATCGGTTAGTTCGCTGATGATTATCTTGAAGTTGGTTTCATAGAATCGGGCTCTTTTACCGCTAAGGTACTGTGGTAAAAGTCAATATTAAGAGCAAAATAAATTGCTAAAGATTCACGTATATTTTTTCGGCTTTATGCCGGATTAAAATTCGGTACATAGTCGACGTTCTTTTTGAAAATTGTATATATCAGAATAAGAAGTTTCCTAGCAACAGCAATTAGAGCAATTTTCTTAACGTTCTTTTTAGTAACTAAACGGATATATGTTTGTTTTAATTTCGGATTATACCTACAGGCCGAAAGAGCGGGCATATAAACAGCTTGTCGTAAAAAGCGATTCCCTTTTTTCGATATAGATGTTTTATGTTTCTTCAAACCAGACTCATTGTAAACAACATCCAGTCCGGCATAACTTGTAAGTTGCTTGACGTTCTCGATCAAAGCAAAACCGTTTGTTTCGGCAATGATAGAAACTGCTGTCATAAAACCTACTCCATCTATCTTGTCGATCTTATTGATTCTATCGTTAAGATCAGTATCTTTTTCTACTAGTTCTTTGAGTTGTTTTTCAATCTCTTTTAGTTGTTTCTCAAAGACAGACAATGTCGCCTTACTCCTTTTAAGAGATTCCTTCAGAGGCTCATAAGAGTATTCTTTAGAATGAAGCTGATTTTTTACTTGAGCAGCCATTCGTTTGATAGAACTGTATTCTCTTGTAAGACTCTTAAGAGCTTTTGTTAATGGGCTTGGAACTTGCCATGGCTGCATTTGTCTTTCAAGACCGAACTGGGTAATCATTTTTGCATCCAGATTATCTGTCTTTGATTTGATATCCAAAGTCCTGGAAAAATTCTTTGTCTTGTTCGGAAGTACTACAATTACTTTCAAATGCTTTTCATTTAGAAAGTAGGCTAGTCTTTCGTAATAAACACCGGTAGCTTCCATAACAAAAAAAAGAGGCGCCGTTAGTGTTCCTTTGTTCTTTTTAGTAAAGGAAATTAGTTCTTTGAAACCTTTAGGAGTATTATCAAAAGTTATTGCCGGAGTGATTTTCTGTTCTTGATTTATATTAATCGTTCCATAGCTGACAGATAGGGTATCTTTAGATACATCAATGCCCACAACTTGTTTGATAATTTCCACCGGTTATTTCCTTTATCTTATTTTTTTTATATGGCTTTTTGCTTCTTTGATAACTTCTCTCGTTCTATTATGCGGGATTTCCACCCAGTGGAATCTCTAAGTACTGTTCAGTCTTTAAGAAGCTCAACAGGGATGGTGAGTATATCTTAGTGACGATATCATCGAAATGTATCTAGGCACGAATCGCTCTACCATCCCTTAAGCCGGTATTTTAAGAATCAAAATTACTTATATATATTTATAAAAATCATTTTTGTTAACATACGAGGCACTAAGATGCACCAATAAAAATCAAAATTTTAATAATAATATTAGAATATTTAATTTCTAGGGATATATCAATATTCAAGTTTATCTTTAAAACTCAGTGAAACTCTGTGTGCACTCAGTGTTACTTCCTCCCGGGAATTTGGGAGCACAGAGTTTCACCGCTAAGTATATTACTTTTGATACAGCCTCATTTTTTGTCAAGAATTTAATGCGCAACTGTATACGGCGTATATATTTTTCCAATTCTTTTTGAAATGTTCCCCGGTTAATTTATTATTTTGTATTAAGGTTTTTACAATTTAATAAGCAATACCGGGAGATGAGCTTATGCGTGTCAAAAATATTTACCCTCTGATTATAACATTTATTGCAATTTTGTTTTTAGGTATTAAAGTCCATCCTCAGAATAAAGATTCTCTTTATGTTGCCTCACATTTTAATAAGCATGAATATATGATTCCGATGAGAGACGGAATAAAACTGTATACTGTAGTATATTCTCCGAAGGACGCGTCCGCAGATTATCCGATTCTTTTGAACCGGACGCCTTACAATGTAGGTCCCTACGGTAAAAATAAATTTCGTTCTGAACTCGGTCCGTCAAAGTTGTTTACCGGGGAAAAATACATTTATGCTTATCAGGACGTCAGGGGAAGGTTTATGTCGGAAGGGACTTTCGTAGATATGCGTCCTTACATTTCGGTAAAGAAAAGCAAAAAAGATATTGACGAGAGCAGTGATGCTTACGATACAATCGACTGGCTGGTAAAAAACGTAAAACATAATAACGGCAAAGTCGGCATATATGGAATATCATATCCAGGATTTTATGCAGCAATGGCTGCAATCGACGCCCATCCGGCATTAAAAGCGGTTTCTCCTCAGGCCCCTATCGCCGATTGGTTTATCGACGACGATTTTCACCGCCACGGCGCCTTCTGGCTTCCTCATGCTTTCTGGTTCTATACTTTTTTCGGCGTTCAGAGAACCGGACCGGAAAAGGAATGGCCGGCTCCTGCATATATGACAAATAATCCGGACGGGTATGATTTCTTTTTAAAAATGGGTCCTTTTAAGAACTCAACGGAAAAGCTTTACAAGCATAAGATACCTTTCTGGGATACGCTTATGGCACATCCCAATTACGACGCATTCTGGAAAGCAAGGAATACCCTGCCTCATTTTAAAAATATAAAACCTGCGGTTATGACCGTCGGCGGCTGGTTCGATGCCGAAGATCTTTACGGCGCACTTAGGACATACGGATCAATAGAAGCTAAAAATAAGAAGAACAGGAACACACTGGTAATGGGGCCCTGGTTTCACGGCGGATGGGAACGGTCTTTGGGTGATCATCTCGGTGATATTCGGTTCGGCAGCCAGACGAGTCAGTATTATCAGAAGAATATCGAGCTCCCGTTCTTCAACTATTATTTAAAAGGCGAAGGAACATTAAATCTTCCCGAAGCATACGTTTTCGAAACAGGGTCGGATCAATGGAGAAAATTCGATTCATGGCCGCCTAAAAATGTTAAACCGGAAAATTTATATTTTCACGAAAATAAAAAACTGTCGTTTGATGCGCCCTTAAATTCAAATAATATTTATGACGAATATATAAGCGATCCTTCTCATCCTGTACCGTTTACTCAAGAGATTACGGAAAAAATGACCCATGAATATATGATTGAAGATCAACGATTCGCTTCAAGAAGACCTGATGTTGAAGTTTATTCTACAGATGTTTTGAAGAATGATATAACTTTAGCCGGACCGTTAACGGCTGATTTATATGTCTCAACAACCGGTACGGATGCGGACTGGGTGGTAAAACTTATTGATGTTTACCCGGATACGGCAAAAAATAATTCCCCTAATCCCTGCAGCATTCAAATGGGCGGCTTTCAAATGATGGTGCGCGGCGATATAATGAGAGGTAAATACAGGAACAGTTATGAAAAACCTGAACCGTTTGTTCCGGAAAAGATTACTCAAGTTGAATTTGTAATCCCCGATATTTTTCATACGTTTAAAAAGGGACACAAAATTATGGTACAGATTCAAAGCAGCTGGTTTCCTCTCGCCGACAGAAATCCGCAAAAGTTTGTCGATATTTATTATGCAAAAGAATCTGATTTTCAAAAGGCTACTCAGCGAATTTATCATTCGAAGGAATATCCGACGAGTATAAAAGTAAACGTACTTCAATAATTTAAGTTAAATTAGTAAATGAAATTAATATAAAGGGAATAAAATGATTATAGATAATATTAAGAATGCCGAGAAATATTTCGGATTAAGCGAAGGAATAAAAAAAGCTCTTTTATTCATTAAGGAAAAGAAATTCGAATCCTTGGAAGAGGGTAAACACAAAATTAACGGTTCCGAAATATTTGTAATGATTAACCGCTATGAAACCAAAGCCCCGGAAAATGGATCCTGGGAAGCCCATAAAAAATATATTGATGTACAGTTTGTTGCGGACGGAGTTGAAAAAATGGGCTATGCCCCGGTTGAAAATCTTACTGTAACTCAGGATTATAACGGCGAAAAGGATATTATGCGTTTTTCAGGAAGCGGTGATTTTGTTACTGCCGGGAAAGGTACTTTTGCAATTTTTTTCCCGGGTGACGGTCATATGCCGGGAATGAATGCCCAAGGTGCATCACAAAATGTTTTAAAAATTGTTATCAAGGTGTCGACGGATTAGTCTTTTATTGTGACACTTTGTTAAATTAACGGAGAAAATATTTTGCACTTATGGCACATTTAAATAATCTCCTTTTTTCGTTATTAATTTACCTCGGTTCATTTTCCGCAGGACTGCTGGGCTCGCTAACCGGCCTCGGCGGCGGCGTTATTGTTGTTCCGATGCTTACAATATTATTCGGAGTTGACATTCATTTTGCCGCGGGCGCATCTTTAATATCCGTTATCGCTACATCCTCCGGAGCCGCTTCGGCTTATGTTAAAGAAGGATATTCCAATATCAGAATCGGTATGTTCCTGGAAATAGCAACTACTGTAGGTGCAATTATAGGCGCTTCTCTAGCCGGATTAATTCCCGCTAACGTTATCTCGATAATCTTCGCAGTTATTCTTCTGTATTCGGCTTTTACGTCGATAGTTATAAAAAAGGAAAACGGCAGTTTTACCGGAGAGGATAAATATGCCAAGTTATTTAAATTAAAAGGTGAGTATCCTTCTTTAAATGGACCTAAAAGCTACTCAGTTCAGAAAGTCCCTTTCGGGTTCGGTCTTTGCAGTTTTGCCGGCATTATTTCCGGTCTGCTCGGCATAGGCGGCGGCGCAATAAAAGTTATTGCGATGGACCGCATTATGAAAATACCTTTCAAGGTATCCACAACAACAAGTAACTTCATGATAGGAGTAACTGCTGCTGCGAGTGCCGGCATATATTTAAAGAACGGATATATTCATGCCGCACTGGTAATGCCGGTTATGCTCGGGGTTTTGACGGGAGCATTCTCGGGTGCTAAGATATTGACGCTTACCTCTTCTAAAATTTTAAAAATAGTCTTTACAGCAATTATTTTAATAATGGCATTTGAAATGTTTAAGAACGGATTTAAATGAAAACGGATTCCGCTAAAAGCGAAAGTCGGGACAAAAGTATTGAAACAGTTTTGGGCAATTTACTTAGAACCGGCGTTATTACGGCCGGGACTGTAGTTGTCATCGGCGCCGTTCTGTTTTTAGTTAGGCATGGTTTGGAAATTCCCAGCTATCACATATTCAAAGCAGTGCCGTTCAATTTTTCCGATTTCGGAAATTTGTTCAGAGGAGTAATTGCTTTTAGATCGGTTCCTATTATGGAATTAGGTGTTTTGCTTTTAATTGCAACTCCGGTTCTGCGGGTTGTCTTTTCGGTTTTCGCATTTGTTTACGAAAAAGATTACATGTACGTGATATTTACTCTTATCGTTCTTGTTGTGTTGATCTTCAGCTTTTTCTCATAAAAAATTCCGGACTGATCCTTATTAAAAATTATCCCGGATGAAATTTATTTTATTTATCAAAATCCTTATATTCAAAACCGATTGTATAACTCTTTATTAGACCTTTTATAATGAAGAAAACCTTTCTACAATATTAGTGCCCTTAACCGTTCAATATTTCGTAACATAATTCAGTTGAAGGGAAGAAGCCATTGCTAAAACAATTATTCAGAACAAAAAGTCTTGATGAACTTGTTCATGAAGGAGAAGAGCCGGAACATAAATTAAAGCGTGTACTCGGTTCATTTGATGTGGTAATGCTGGGAATCGGGGCAATAATAGGAGCCGGAATTTTTGCAACAATAGGAACAGCCGCTGCAGGCGATGCTTTGAGGCCGGGCGCTGGTCCCGCTTTAATGCTTTCATTTGTTTTAACCGGTGTGGCCTGCGGTTTTGCCGCGCTTTGTTATGCCGAATTTGCGTCAATGGTCCCTATCTCGGGAAGTGCGTATACTTATTCTTACGGCACTCTGGGCGAACTGATCGCCTGGATTATCGGCTGGGATCTGATCATAGAATATGCTGTCGGTAACGTAGCGGTTGCTATTAGCTGGGCGAATTATTTTAAAACATTTGTATCCGGTTTCGGAATAATGATTCCGGATTGGATGTCCATTGATTACCGGACGGCTTCCAAAATTCCCGGATTGCTTGAACAAGCGCCGCACATCTTCGGTGTACCGATTGTTTTTAATTTCCCTGCCTTTGCTATTGTCGCCTTAATTACACTGGTGCTGGTTATCGGAATAAAAGAGAGCGCAAGAACCACTACGGTTATGGTTATAATTAAATTGCTTGTACTTGGACTGTTTGTCACAGTTGGTTTCTTTTATGTAAAGCCTGCAAACTGGACTCCCTTTGCTCCTAACGGCTGGTCGGGCATTCAGGCAGGCGCTGCAGTTGTCTTTTTTGCTTATATCGGTTTTGATGCCGTATCAACCGTTGCCGAAGAGGTGAGAAATCCGAAGCGGGATATGCCGATCGGAATAATTGGATCATTAATTGTCTGTACAATAGTTTATATACTTGTGGCAGGTGTTTTCACAGGTATAATTCCATACAAAGCGCTTGTTCATACTTTGGCAACAAGTCAGGCCGAACCGCTTACACTCGCAATGCAGTACGCACATATAGAGAAATACGGAAATCTTATTATCGGAATTATAGCCTTCGGTTCTGTAATAGCTCATACCGCGGTTCTGTTGGTCTTCCAGCTCGGTCAGCCCAGAATATTTTTTTCGATGGCAAGGGACGGGCTGCTTCCTCAGAAGTTTGCTACGGTACATCCCAAATACCGCACTCCTGTAGTAACAACAATCGCTACAGGCCTAGCCGTTGGTGTAACGGCTATGTTTACCACGATCGATGAAATGGTAGACCTGACTAACATCGGAACATTGTTTGCCTTCATTCTTGTTTGCGCGGGTATTATTATTATGCGCAAGAAAGAACCCGATAAACCCAGACCCTTCAGAACACCGTTTGTTCCGCTTGTGCCTATACTAGGTATACTTTCATGTCTGTATCTGGTTATGGGACTCCCGACGATTACTTATATACGTTTTGCAGGATGGCTTGTAATAGGAATGGTTGTGTACTTCTCATACGGATATAAACACAGCAAATTAAGACAAGGGTATTAAAAAAGAATGATCGAATGTGTGAATAGTAGCTGGATAAGATCGAGTTCAAGATCAAGTTCAAGCTGATGTTGAATTACATTTATTATCATCTTGCTGTTATGCTTTTTATTCCATGCGGTTTTTTTCATATTCATAATCTGTTATTAAAATTGAATACTAATTGATTAAGTGGATTTCAAATCAAAACTCTTAAACAAATTCATCATATTGTCATCGTAAGCGGAGTCGAACGGTTAATTCAATTTAAATAATACCTTCGGCTAAGTTCAGACCGGCATTATTGATTTTATCTTTTTATCCATACGACAGATTAATTAAACTATTTTGAGATTAAGTTGAAAACACTTCCCGGCGATAGACTTGAGAGGGGATTAGGGCTTAAAGAAGCCACTGCTCTTAATATGATCGACATGGTGGGCATCGGTCCTTTTATTGTTCTGCCGATTGTCATCCAGGAAATGAACGGTCCGCAGTGTATGATAGCCTGGGTACTTGGTGCGTTTCTGGCTTTTATGGACGGTCTTGTATGGTCGGAATTAGGCGCGGCTATGCCCGAAGCCGGCGGAAGTTATGTCTTCCTTAAACAAATCTACGGACCTAAAAGCTGGGGAAAATTATTTTCGTTTCTTCTTATCTGGCAGACAATCTTTCAAGCGCCGCTTGTCGTTGCGTCGGGAGCAATCGGCTTTTCACAGTATTTCTCCTTTCTTATGCCTCTCGGACCCGTCGGGCAAAAAGCTGTTTCCGGTTTACTTGTTATAATTCTGGTGGTAATTCTTTATAGAAAAATTACTACAATCGGAAAGATTTCATTCTTCCTATGGATCGGGGTAATTGCCACAATACTCTGGCTCATATTCGGAGGTGTAACTCATTTTAATCCCGGCATCGCGTTCGATTTTCCGCCCGGAGCATTCAATATTTCGTTTATGTTTTTTGTCGGACTCGGAAGCGCGTCTGTTCAAACTATTTATACATACCTGGGATATTACAACATAAGTAATCTCGGATCTGAACTGAAAGATCCCGAAAAAAATATTCCCAAGAGCATTATGTTTTCGATTGTAGGTATCGCAATTTTATACCTCGCAATGCAGCTCAGCGTACTCGGTGTTGTTCCCTGGCGCGAAGCAATGAACTCAAAATTTATTGTAAGCACATTCGTGGAAAAAATTTACGGCCCGGATGCTGCCGTAGTTGCAACGATTCTAGTGCTTTGGATTGCCTTTTCTTCATTGTTTTCCGCGCTGCTAGGCTATTCCAGAATACCTTATGCGGCGGCTATCGACGGCACTTTCTTTAAAATATTCGGACGCGTTCATCCCACAAAACATTTTCCCAATGCTTCCCTTCTTATTCTTGGAGCAATAGCTTTTATCTTCAGTCTTTTATTTAAATTGAAGGAAGTTATCAGTGCGATTCTGGCTATGAGAATTCTTGTCCAGTTTATCGGTCAGGCTGTAGGTATAATGATTATTCGTAAAAAGAAGCCTTCTGATTTTTTCCCTTTTAAAATGTGGCTGTATCCTCTGCCAGCTTTGATTGCTATTTTTATGTGGATTGGTTTATTCCTTTCTACCGGTTATTTCTTTGCTCTCGGCGGTGTTGTGGTTATGCTGCTCGGCGCGGTTGTGTATTTTGTAAGAGCAAATATCAAGAAAGAATGGCCGTTTGGAAATACAATTAAAAATTAAAAAGTATTTTGGGAACTGTTTCCTGAACTTATATTTCTATAGCACGCTGTTTGTACTCTATGATTCGTTGTTTGTTGAATGAACTTCCCCCTTTATTTTACTTGCCTTCGCGTTGCTTTGCGAACTTAGCGGTTTATTTTTTCACTGCTAAGAACGCGAAGATACGCCAAGGATTATTTATAATTCCTTTGATCTCAATTGCTTTTTCATTTGCGGTCCATTGCGCGCTTGGCGTTTAATTTCCTAAATTTTCGGCAGCGTCTGGACTTAAATAAATTATCCTGAGAATATGCAGGTCTTCATACGAAATTTCACTGTTGAATTTTAAAAATATATTCGACAGCGTGACGGTACCTTCTTCCTCAAAGGCATCATAAACCTTACGGCAATCATTTTCCGGAAGAGTTAACTTTTCTTTTAATCCGTCGGTTCTGACACTTCTTCCTTCCATAGTAAATTTTACGATATGCGTAATTATTGTCTGCGGTTTTACATCGTATTTATCTGCTAGCTCGTCAATAGATTCGCCGTTGTTGAATTCATTGCCTATAGTTATGTAGCGCGGTTCGGAATGATTGTTTAGCTTCTTCTTTTTTGTTCGTGTGTTTTTAATATCAACAAATTTATTGCCGATATTATTTCTTTTGCAGTAGCTTCTGATAATAGTAAGGAAAATATTACCGTAAACTTCAAGTTTTTTTGCGCCCACTCCGCCGATGCCGAGTAATGAGCTTTCGTTCTGCGGATAATAGGCGGCCATTTGTATTAAAGTTTTGTCGGAGAATATTACATAAGGGGGAATGTTCTTATCTTCGGCAAGTACTTTCCTTTTTTTACGAAGAAGTTCAAATAGTTCACGGTCGTATTTCTCTTCGTTTGCTGCAGTCATCTTTGTCTTTTTAGCCGTTACTTTCGGTTCTTTTACGGAACCGAATATTTTTTCTTTGTTATAAAGAACATCATAGGATTTATCCGAAAGTTTCAGACTTCCGAATTCCAAGTCTCTTATTAAAATATTTTTTCTGACAAGCTGAAGCATCAGGCTTTTCCACTGTTTTTTATCCAGTTCGCCGCCGATTCCGTATACGGAAAGGTTCTGATGACCGTTACTGAAAATTCTATCGGATTCTGCGCCGATGAGCACGTCAATTATATAATTAGCGCCGAAAATTTCACCCGTCCTTTTTACTGCGGATAAAAACTTTTGCGAGGGAACGGTTATATCTGTCAGATCTTTTTTGTCGGATAGACAATTATCGCACATCCCGCAATAATCTTTTGCGTAAGACTCGCCGAAATAATTTATTAGCGGCCGTCTTCTGCATATTTCAGATTCGGCGTAATTAACCATTGCTTCAAGATGAATCTTTGCAGCCAGCCTTTCCCTTTCGTCTTCTTTGCGGTCGATAAAATAATTAATTTTTGATACATCGGAATAGCTGTATAAAAGAAGACAATCCGCTCTAACGCCGTCCCTGCCTGATCGCCCTATTTCCTGGTAATATGATTCGATATTTTTCGGAAGGTCGTAATGAATTACGAATCTCACGTTGGATTTATTTATACCCATTCCGAAAGCTATTGTAGCAACAATGATTTGTATTTCATCTTTAATGAACATATCCTGATTTTTATTTCTTTCCTGGTCCGGTAATCCTGCGTGATACGGTTTTGTGGAAAAACCTAGAGACGACAGATCCTCGTGCAAGTCATCTACCTGTCTGCGCGAAAAACAGTAAATAATTCCTGACTGGTCTTTATGTTCGTTCAAAAAATCAACCGTCTGCTGAAAAGAATCTCTTTTAGGTACAACCTCAAGAAACAAATTCTCCCTGTTAAAACTTGCGATAAATTTTTGCGGTTCTATTAAGTTCAGGTTTTTCATTATATCTTCCTGAACTCTCGGAGTTGCGGTTGCCGTGAGCCCGATACAAACAGCCGAGGGAAACGTATTTCTCAAAGTCCCCAGCTGCCGGTATTCTTTTCTGAAATCGTGTCCCCATTCCGAAATGCAATGAGCTTCGTCTACGGTTATGCAGTCAAGCTGTATGCTTTTTAATAATAATGAAATATCTTCCTTTGTTAGTGATTCCGGCGCGAGATACAGCAGCTTTGCTTTTTGATTTTTTACATCATCAAAGTTGAGTTTATAATCCTCGGCGGAAAGAGAACTGTTCAGCAAAGCGGCATTTATACCCAGTTGCCTTAATTGCTCAACCTGGTCTTTCATTAAAGAAATCAGCGGCGAAATTACAATTGTCAGTCCTTCAAAAATTAATGCGGGAATTTGATAACAAAGAGACTTGCCTCCGCCCGTCGGCATTACTACCAGAGAATTTTTTTTATCGAGAACATTCCGGATAATATCATTCTGCAGCGGCCTGAATGTGTCGAATCCGAAAACATCTTTTAATATTTTTTTAGATCTATCCATATGAAAACAATTTTATAATATTACCGGTAAATTTTTAAATGAAAAATTAATGCACAACTTCAAGTTATTTAAGATTTATAAATATTTAAAGTAAAGATGTATTAAATAAGAAAACGGCGGACGAATGCAATTGGTGTTTCGATTAAAATATAATTTCAATAATCCCCTGCGGGCGCTTAGGGCAGGCTGCCCGTTTTATAAGAATAGTTGTGTATATCGTTTTCTAAAAAAACAAAAGGGGCAAAAACCTTTTGATCCTGCATTAAAGAGTTATACATAAATGAACTAGCGCCGTACATTAATGTCTTGGCATCGTAACCCAGTACCCTTAAATAAGCCGTTAGAAATGCGCTTAGATGCCCCGAATAGCTGTATATTAATATCTTTTTATCGGTGGGAAACGTCTGCAAATTAAGAGTGCTTCTAATATCATAAGCCGGGTTGTAATAAACCGTGTTATCAAAATGTCCGTTATAATATAAGGTATCCTTTCCGAAACAGACCAGATAATAAACGCTCTTATTGTATATTCCGTTTGTAAAATACTGGTAATTTGTATCAACCATGAACCCTTTTTTTATGATATCGGCGATCCCGGATTTTATTTTGTCATCCAGATTTTGAGATGAGCTTCCAAAATTTACCTGCGGCAGAGGCGACATTTTATTAAGCGAATTACTCTTACTTGTAAAATGAATGTCCTGAGGCGGATAATACCCTAAATTGTTCTGCCAAATTGCCGAAAAATCAGAGTTCCACTCTGCCATGCCGAAAAGAAGCGCATAAACATTATCGTAACCGTAAAGTCTCAGCAGACAAGTATAATAGGAGCCTGACTGACCGTCTGCGCTTACAATTACTACTTTTGTATAATTCTGAACATTGCGCCCGTTCATGAATTGGAGTAAAGAATCGTCTGAAACGTTGAAAGATCCGGGTATATGTCCGCCGGCATAATCGGTTTTTGTTCTTACATCTATAATTAGGTAGTCATTTAAATTATTAAAGACATCTTCAGGCTTCACAACAGAAGGCATTTGGCTTGAGTTTATATAATCGCCCCGGGATTCAAAATATCTTAGAACTAATGCCGAAGTTTCAAGATTAACACTGACGACGGAAGATATGTTGTCTTTTAAACATCCTTGAAAGGACAAAAGTATCGCGACAAACGCGAGAATAAATTTTATGTTTGGTTTAAAGTTCAACAGATCGTTCCTTAAAATGAAGCTGCCTTAATATTCCAGCTTTCATTTATTATGTAAATAATCCGGTTACGCTTGTATAGTTAATATTTTTTTCAATCTTGTCAATTTACCGGTTAAAATTATTCAACGCCGGCTGTATACCTGTCGAATATGAATAGTTTTTTATATTGCTGTCTAAAAATATAAATGGTGAAAAAACATTTAAGTGGGCCTTCAAATAAAAATAAAATATTTTGCTTGCGCCGTACATTAATGTTTTTGCGTCGTAACCCATTACCCTGAGGTAAGCCGCTAAAAAAGCGCTTAGATGCCCCGAATAGCTGTAGATAAGAATCTTCCTGTCGGTAGGAAAAGTTTGTAAGTTAAGGGTACTCCTGAGGTCGAAAGCCGGGTTATAATATACAGTATTAGGGAAATGACCTGAGCCTGGTTCGCCTTCCTTATTATGATAATATAATGAATCTCTTCCGAAACAGGTAAGGTAATAATCTTTAATATTTTCCTTAATGTCGGCAAAATAAACGTAATTGGTATCATACTTGAATCCCTGGCTTATAAGGTTCGAAATTCTGTCTTTGACTTTTTCTTCCAGGTTCTGAGACGAGCCGTTTAAATTTACGGAAGGCAGGGGAGAGATCTTGTTTAAAGGGAATCTTTTATTCGTAAAATGAACATATCCCGTATAGTAGCTGTCGTTGTTCTGCCATATTGCCGAAAAATCCTGATTCCATTCAGCCATTCCGAAAAGCAGTGCATATACGTTATTATAACCATATAGCCGGAGCAGGCATGTATAATATGAAGCCGACTGCCCGTCATCGCTTACAATTATCACCTTCGGGAAATTCAGCGCATTTCGTTCGTTCATAAAATTCAGCAGTGAATCGTTTGCAACATTGTAAGCTCCGGGTATATGTCCGGCAATATATTCTGCTTGGTTTCTTATATCTATAATGAGGTAAGTATTTAAATGATTGTTTACCTCGTCCGGATTCACTACCGAAGGCATCTGGTTTGAGTTTATATAATCTCCCTGTTCTTCAAAATATCTCAAAACCAATGCCGAAGTTTCTAGATTAACGCTGACTGTGGGAGATACGTTGTCTTTTAAGCATCCTTGAAAGGATAAAAGCATTGCGGCAATTATGAAAATTAATTTTATGTTTATTTTAGAGTTAAACAAGGTATACCTTAAAATGGGGAAACTTTATAATCATCACTTTCGCAGGCTCCGACAAATATACCGATAACATCAGTGCCTTCTACATTCCAGGCAATATTATCACCGCCTTGTGCGAAAGTATTCGAGACGGGCTGATTGTTGTTTTTGGTTTTGAAATACTCGGCGTAAGCGGAATCGAAAGCGTATACCTTTACATAAAGTTCATTGTTATTGTAAGCATTGCCGTATTGGGGGGGGATATCCTTTGTTCTAATTAAAACACTCGACAAAGTATCGCTGCCTGAATGAATAACCGAGAGAAAATCCGAAGCATGGTCTGTAATTCCGTAAGTCGGAGACGGCGAAATTTCCCAAATACTGCCGAATGCCTCGCCGGGCACGTTTTTTACATAAGCATTAATATAATTGTTGTCGGAATAATTTGCGTTTGTAATTACAGGTTTCTCCGGAACTGTAGTTTTCGCATATATTGATTTTCCGTTATAGTCCGCGAATAATTCGTAAGTATATCCGGAATGAACTACTATTCTGTAGATGCTGTTATAAACGCCGTCGCCGGAATAAATAAGCGGGATTATCTGGATGCCGTTAATTTTTAAATATGCCGTAACATTCGTCAATTCCGCATTTTTAATATCATAAGGCACATCGGTGGGAAGCGTTTTTGTAATGGTCACGCCTTCAAATACGTTATCCGCCTTAAACTCTGCCCTGACTACAGTATATTCTTTATAAACCAGTCCGGCATTAATAACATCCACATTTTCACAGTTCAAATCAATTACTGCAATTACGACTAATAATATGTAATAAAGTTTTTTCATCGGTTAAATTAAAAATTTACCGTTATTCCCAGAGAAGGAATAAAAGGGAAAAGTGAAATCTGTTTTAATTGTGTTATCCCGTAAGAACCCGGATCCGTTGAACTGCCCGGAATATTTTCATGTGTTGCATAAATAGCAAACGGATTCTTTCGGTTGTATACGTTATATAATGTTAAATAAGTGTCGATTGAAAGATTATTAAACTTAAAGTTATAATTTGCGCTAACATCAAGCTTGTGATAATTCGGCAATCGGTATGCATTTCTTGATGTATAATTATACTGCAGACTTAAATCTTCGTTAACGCCTATGGGAGTGAACTGATATTGCCCGTCCGGTACCGTATATCCCTGTCCCGAGGAGAAAATCCAATTCATGCTGACACTCCAGTTGTCGTTGAATTTATAACCCACCACAATTGAAATATCATGCCTTCTGTCGTATCTCGGATAAAAAACTTTTCCCAGGTTAAGATCAGGGAATTTTCTTTTCGTCCACGATAATGTATATCCGACCCAGCCGAACAAATTACCGACTGTTTTATTTAAAAAGAATTCTACCCCGTATGCCTCTCCCTGGCCTTTAGTAAAAAGTTCATAAATCGGGTCGCCGAGTTTGTAGGTGATAGCGTTTTTAAATTCGTAAAGGTTATCCATCTTTTTATAATAGCCCTGTACCGAAAACAGATATTGCCTATTGAATAGCGAATAATCCATTCCTAGTACATATTGAGTTGATTTGCTCGGTTCAACCTGTTCGGATGAAGGATACCATAAATCGGTTGGCAGGGATATATCGTTTCTGATAACCAGGTGAAGAAATTGATGCGCGATTGCGTAAGCGGCATTTAAAGATAAATTATCGCTCAATATGAATTGAGCCGAGAGTCTTGGTTCCAATTGAAAATATTTTTTTGATTTGAAATAATAGCCTCTTACACCGATATTGGTTTTGAGCCAGTTAAAGATTTTACCTTCGTTCTGAACAAACATGGCAGCCTCTGTCGCAAGGATGTCCGGATTAGAACTTAGTGTCGGTTCGATTAGAGGATCATAAAAGTTGCTGTAAATAAGGGAATAATCGTGGAACGCGAACTCCGCCCCGGCTTTAAGTGTATTGTTGTTACTCCAGTAAATCTCCGAGTTCATTTTCGCATAAAGATCCCTGAGCTTGGATACAGAATAATAATTGTTTGCGCTCGCATCGGAAGTATTATCCTGCAGTATTGAGCTGAACTCGTAATCAGTATAACTTAATGAACCGACTATAAAAAGCGATTTTGAATTTACATGCAGCCATTTTAAATCTGCCATTGCATTTTTCCAGCCGATAGTGTAATCAATACCGTTTGAATTACCGGGATTATAAATATTATCGTTGCTGTATAAACCGCTGATTGTAAAAATATTTGATTCCGTAGACGTATAAGTAATTTTAGTATTCAAATCATAAAAATTATATCTGGGAATAATTTGGCTTTTCATGAAGTTATTTTCGAGAAAATCGTAATACATTTTTCTTGCCGAAAACATGTATGTTGTTTTAGTGCCGAGAGGTCCCTCGAACATAAAATTCGATGTGAGAACACCGAGACTGATTTTCCCTTTTTCTTTTTCCCTGGTCCCCGAGCGAAGTTTTATATCAAGAACGCTCGAAAGTCTGCCTCCGTATTCAGCCGGAAATGCCCCCTTTATCAAACGGATACTTTGTATTGCATCCGAGTTAAACGTGCTTGAAAAATTTCCGAGGTGCGTCGGATTATAAATTATTACTCCGTCAACAAGTGTAAGGTTCTGATCGGGAGAACCGCCTCTTACATAAAGCCCTGAAGAGATATCATTCGCTACTTTAATTCCGGGGAGGCTTTGAAGTATTTTGAACAGGTCAACACTTCCGCTTATTGAAGGAAGTTTATTTATAATATTCGGATCAATGTCTATGGTGCTTGAAATAACCTCATCGTTCTTTTTGCCTTTAACAATTACTTCCTGCAGTTTTATGTTCTCGGCCGGCAAAGAAAAATTTAACTGAACTCTGCCGCTTGATAAGGAAATATTAAACTGATCAATTAATGTTTTGTATCCGATATTTCTTACTATTATAAAGTATTTGCCTTTAGGCAGATTCGGAATGGCATAAAATCCGTAATTGTTTGTTGCCGCTCCCCGTAACGGAGGGAGGTTTGTATTTATACTGTCTTTATAAAGAAGAATATTTGTGCCGATTAAAGCCTCGCCGCTTGTTGAATCTGTAACAAATCCGGATACAATCACATTTCCGGATTGTGCGGGTATATTTATTGAGAATAAAAATATTATTGCGGAAAAAACGATATATTTTTTTAATAAGTTCAAAAAGTTGTCCGGTAAATTTTATTAAATGCCCCGGATATTCCGGATCATGTGAACCCCTTGTTAAATAGCAATTAGGCTATTTCAAAATAACAAAAAAATACAGATATTGAAATAAGTTCAATATAAAAAATTTTTAATCTTGAAATATCATTCTACCGGATTATTATTCTGAGCTAAAACGCGTTCGATGCGGCGATCGGGAATAAGCCACATTAACGCCACGATTACATAAATACTTCCCGCAATCCATTGAGTTAAAAACGCGGAAGGGATGGCAATTATATAAAGCACCGGTGAAATCTTGCCTTTAATATCGGACCCGATTGCCTTTGCCAGTGCGGAATTCTTTCCGTTCTCTTTTATAATAGACTGTTGAAGTACCAAGTAGGCGATGGCCGCCATCAATAAATTTACTCCGTACAACGCGGTTGGCGCCGCGGCAAAATGATTCTCTCCCATCCACCCGGTTGCAAAAGGTATAAGCGAAAGCCAAAAAAGCAGATGTAGATTTGCCCAGAGAATACCGCCGTTAACTTTGCGGGTAACGTGAAGCATATGATGATGATTATTCCAGTATATTCCAAGATAAATAAAACTAAGAATATAGCTGAGGAAAACCGGAATTAAAGGATAAAGAGATGCAATATCCGCGCCGTGAGGAATCTTTAATTCAAGCACCATTATTGTTATAATGATTGCAATTACACCGTCGCTGAAAGCTTCCAGCCGGGTTTTTCCCATAGGGGCCTCTTTAATATTATAAATGTTCTTGGTAGAAATTTAGAAGGTTTTGATCCGAATATACAAAAATATTTTTGTAAAGGTCTATCCTGATGCAGTAGTTTCCCGGACGAAATTCCGACAAATAAAAAGAGGCTGCTTCAAAAAAATCTCTTAGTGTAGAACATAAACGCAAACATTGGAGATATATTTTAAACCAACCTCTTAAATCTAACAACCGGCCTTTTAAATATTTACTTTTTGAAAAAAAGTTTACCGCTGTTCCCGAGAGTAACGAAGATATGATCTCCGTCCTTGAAATTTCCTGCCAGTAATTCCTGAGAAAGCGGATTTATTAAATGTCTCTGTATTGTTCTTTTCAGCGGCCTTGCTCCGAAAGTAACATCGTACCCCAGCTTTGCGATCCAGTCCTTTACCTCATCGTCTATCTTAATTACGATTTCTTTCTGAACAAGCATTCGCTGTACATTTGCGATTTGAATATTCACAATCTCCCGGATCTCTTTTCTCGTAAGCGGTTTGAACAGAACGACCTCGTCTACTCTGTTAAGGAATTCCGGACGAATTGTTTTCCTTAAAAGATCCATGAGCTGATATCTTAATTCACCAAGAGTATTCTCAATATTATCTTCGTCAACGTGTTCCAATTTTTCCTGAATTATGTGTGAGCCGAGGTTTGACGTCATTATTATTATAGTGTTCTTAAAGTTCACAACCCTGCCCTGATTATCGGTGAGCCTACCGTCGTCCAGAACCTGTAAAAGAATATTGAATACATCCGGATGCGCTTTTTCGATTTCATCGAGAAGTACTACGGAATAAGGACGGCGTCTTACTGCCTCGGTTAATTGTCCGCCTTCCTCATAACCTACATATCCGGGAGGTGCGCCGATTAATCTTGAAACCGAAAACTTTTCCATGTATTCCGACATATCGATTCTTATCATTGAATGTTCATCGTCAAAAAGAAATTCCGCAAGAGTCCGGGCAAGTTCTGTTTTTCCCACACCTGTAGTCCCGAGAAAAATGAATGATCCCAGCGGGCGGTTTTCATCCTGCATTCCGGTTCGCGACCGGCGTATTGCATTTGCAACCGCATATACTGCTTCGTCCTGACCGACAATTCGTTTATGAAGCTCATCCTCAAGTCTCAATAATTTACTTCTCTCGCTTTCCATCATTTTGCTCACCGGAATGCCTGTCCATTTTGCAACAATCTCTGCAATATCTTCGGCGTCCACCTCTTCCTTCAGCATTTTCTTTTCTTTTTGTGCCTCGGCAAGGTTTATACTTTCGTCTTTCAATTGTTTTTCCAAAGTTACGATATTGCCGTACCTCAACTCGGCAACTTTTCCCAGGTCACCTTCTCTTTCATATTTATCGGCAAGTGTCTTCGCATTTTCAAGCTCGCTTTTCATTGAACGGATTTTTTGAATCCTTTCTCTCTCAAGATTCCAGTGTAACTTGAGCTGATTTCTTTCTTCTGATAAACCGCTAAGTTCCTGCTGCAATTCGGAAAGTCTTTTGGCGGATGCATCATCCCGCTCACGTTTTAATGCTTCCTTTTCAATTTCAAGCTGTTTAATTTTTCTTTCAACCACGTCCAGTTCCTCGGGCATCGAATCAATTTCTATTCTTAATTTCGAAGCCGCCTCATCGATTAAATCGATAGCTTTATCCGGAAGGAACCGGTCGGTTATATACCTGTTAGATAACTGGGCCGCTGCTACAATAGCACCGTCCGTTATTCTTACGCCGTGGTGAACTTCATATCGTTCTTTTAATCCGCGAAGTATTGAAATTGTATCTTCTTCGGATGGTTCGCTTACCAGCACAGGCTGAAATCTTCTTTCGAGAGCCGCATCCTTTTCGATGTATTTCTTATATTCATTTAGCGTAGTTGCACCGACTGCATGCAGCTCGCCTCTGGCTAAAGCCGGTTTTAATATGTTTGCCGCATCCATTGATCCCTGAACCGACCCGGCACCCACTAAAGTATGAAGCTCGTCAATAAACAAAATTATTTCGCCGTTTGATTCCTGCACTTCTTTAAGTACCGCCTTCATTCGCTCTTCAAATTGTCCTCTGAACTGCGTACCCGCAATTAAAGCACCCATATCAAGGGCAACAATGCTTTTAGTCTTTAAATTTTCCGGTACATCACCGGCAATTATTCTATGTGCAAGACCCTCGGCAATTGCCGTTTTTCCTACACCGGGCTCGCCTATAAGAACGGGATTGTTTTTCGTCCTTCTGGAAAGCACCTGCAACACCCTCCTTATTTCTTCATCCCGACCTATCACGGGATCAAGCTTGCCTGCTTTGGCAAGTTCATTCAGATCTCTGCCGTATTTTTTTAATGCCTGATAAGTATCTTCGGGATTTTGATTTGTAACCCGCTGATTGCCTCTTACATCCTTAAGTGCAGAAAGTATTGCATCATGCGATATTCCGTTGTCTCTTAAAAGCTGTCCGGCTTTTCCCTGCAGCGATGAAAGAGATAATAGTAGATGCTCGGTAGAAACAAACTCATCTTTTAAATTTCTCGCTTCTTCCGATGCAACATCAAATAACTTTCCTGTGGAAGGCGACATTTGCTGATTGCCGATACCGGCACCAGTCACTTTCGGAAGATGTTCGAGAACCTCATTAACTTTCAGTCGTAACCTTCCCACATTGCCTCCGGTCTTCTGTAAAATAGTATCTGCAATATTTCCGCTTTCCTGGATTAAAGCGGCTAGTAAATGCTCGGGTTCTAATATCTGGTTATTGTAGTTCTGCGCTATTTCCAGAGCGGACTGTACAACTTCCTGTGCTTTTACAGTTAATTTGCTAAAATTAAATGCCATCATATTCACCGTGTTTAAATTCTTATTGTCTTAAAATGTATTATGGTCATAAATTGCGGACCGGTTAAAACATTTAATTTGTAACTCCGTCAACTCAGTCCACCGCAAATCTGATCCGACTAAATACATAAAAGAACCAATCTTAAATAGACATATTAAGACAATTTCTTATAATCATGTTTTATTTAAATATTTGTTATATGTTTTTTATTTGCGTATACCAATCGCTCGATTGCTCAAGCATTTTATTGATTGTGTTTACAAGTCTGTGAGGATCGGTTAAACTTCCGTCAATCAACAATGCGGACTCATATAATTCCTCAACTACATTTGTAATGTATTCATCATTGGAATCTGCTTTGAATACTTTCAAAAGATTCCTAACTAGTTTGTGATTCTTATTTATTTCGAAGATTTTTTTCTGCGGTCCCATGTCTTTGTTGGTCATTCGTAGAATTTTCTGCATAGAGGAAGACATACTATCGTCGGGATTTATTAAAATCGCCGGACTTCCGGATAACCGCTGTGATTCCCTGACTTCAACTACTTTATCTCCAAGAATTTCTTTAACCCTGGAAAGCAGGCTGTCGAAATGCTTTTTGTCATCCTTGCTTAATTCTTCAGGCTTTTCTTTATTTTCTTCGGTATCGCCGTACTTTTCTATATTTTTTAAGTCGGCATTATCAACCGATTTTAATTCGTAATCTTTATATTTTCTTACCGAGCTCAAAACAAACTCATCAAGAGGATCGTATAGATATAAAACCTCGAGCTCTTTGTTCTTAAAGATTTCAAGATGCGGATCCTGATCAATAGCTTCGCGGCTGCTGCCGAAGGCATAATAAATTTCTTTCTGATCTTTCTTAAATCTTGACACATAATCTTCGAAAGATGTAAGCTCATCTGCATTTGCATTTTTTGAAGAATTGAACCTTAAAAGCTGATTAAACTTTTCTGTGTTTGTAAAATCCGAATAACCCAGTTTAAAATATCGTCCGTGTTCTTTCCAGAATTCCGCGTATTTTGCCGGATCATCGGCAGCTTTCTTTATTAGGTAAGAAAGGACCTGGCTCGTAATGTTCTGGGAAATCTTATTAAATATTATATTTTCCTGTAGTGTTTCCCTCGAAATGTTCAGCGGCAGGTCTTCAGAATCAACAACACCCTTTACAAAGCTCAAATATTCGGAGAGAAGATCCTTGTTCTTATGCTGTATTAAAACTCTTCGAACATACAGATCCAGGCCGTAATCTTCCCTGTTCATTCCGAAGAAATCAAAATTCTTTTTGGGTATAAACAGTAGTGCATTAAATTGGATCGGTGCATCAACCGTAACATGAATTACGTCCGCCGGGTCCTCCGTATCGTAAGTTAAAAATTTGTAGAACTCATTATACTGCTCCTGTTTTACCTGGCTTTTGGGTTCTCTCCACAATGCCGCGACTGTATTTATTTTTTCGCTTCCGAGATAGATTGGGAATGATATAAAATTGGAATGTTTTTTTATGATAGTTTCCAACCTGTATTTTTCTGCAAATTCTTTTTGCTCTTCTTTTAAATGTATTTCTATGGTGGTTCCGCGTTTAACCTCACCGTTTAATTCCGTGATAACAAAATCACCCAATCCGTCGGATCTCCATTCGACCGCGGGCTCGTCTTTTTTAAATGATTTTGTTTTAATAATAACTTCATCTGCAACCATAAATACAGAATAAAAACCTACACCGAACTTTCCTATAATATTGTTAGCATCCGATTTATTTTCAGAGAGCTGTTTTAAGAATTCGGCTGAGCCGGATTTTGCTATTGTTCCTATATTCTTAACCAACTCGTCCTGAGTCATACCAATACCGGTATCCGAAACGGTTATTAATTTTTTCTTTTCATCGAAATCAACTTTTATTTCTGCGGGTAAATCCGAATCGATAATTTCAGACCCTCTGGTAGACTCAAACCTTATTTTATCCAAAGCATCCGAAGCGTTGGAGATTAATTCTCTCAGGAATATTTCCCTGCTGGTGTATAACGAATGGACCAGTATATCAAGTAATTGCTTTACTTCCGCTTTAAATTTATATTTTTTTGTCGTTGATTGTTCGGTACTCATAAATCGTTCTCCATATTTTGATAAAGAAAATAAATTATCGTAGTTAAAAATTGTTATTTGTTTCTTAGCGATGCTAATTTTTCAAAAAGCTTCTTCTCGTCCGAATTTAGCTTTTTAGGTATTTGAATTAAAACTCTTATGTACAGGTCTCCTCTTTTGGACGTATTATGTTTAATGGGGAAGCCCAGGTTTTTTAATTTAAGAAGTTTACCGTTATCGGTTTCGGGAGGGATCGTCAATTTTACTTTTTTAAGGTCTAAGGTTTTTATTTCTACTTTGCCTCCCAGTATTGCAGTATAAAGATCCAGATCAAGATTATAATATAGATCGTCATCTTTAACTTCGAAGAAAGGATGATCTAATATATGGGCAGTTAGATAAAGATCCCCTCTTTCTCCTCCGTGTTTTCCCGAAGCTCCCTGGTCCTTTAATCTTAAACGCAGACCCTCTTTTGTTCCCTGCAAGATTTTTATTTTTAGTTTTCTTCCGTCAACGCTTATCTGTCTTTCGGCTCCGTTAAAAGCTTCTTCCAGAGTTATATTGATGTTTGCTTCGTAGTCGCTTCCTTTTTGAGCTTTGTCGAAAATACTTCCGCCCCCTTGCCGCGAGCGTCCGCCGAAAAAGCTTTCAAAGAAATCAGAAAAGCCTCCGATATTTCCGAAAAGATCTCCAAGGTCGCCGGAAAAATTGAAATTTCCTCCGCCTTGTTTTCCTGATTGATACTGCCTGAACCAGTCATTCGCGTTTGCATTGCCGGCAGTTTGATAATTTTTCCAATTTGCGCCGAGCTGATCGTATTTCTTCCTTTTTTCAGGATTGCTCAAAACTTCATTTGCTTCAGTAACTTCTTTAAATTTTTCCTCAGCTTGCTTATTGTCCGGGTTTTTATCAGGATGATATTTCTTCGCGAGTTGCCTGTAGGCCTTTTTTATTTCCTCGGTAGTAGCATTTTTATCGACACCCAGTATTTGATAATAGTCTTTAAATTCCATCAATATAATCCTTTTCGTTTGCCAATCTTTTAAGAAATTATTTCTAATAATTTAAATGAAAAGGGTAACTTTTCCAGCTACCCTTTTCAAAAATAAATATACCGGCAACAGAGAAATTATTTTATCTTAATCGGGATTTCTTTCGGTTTCGCTTCTTCGGCTTTTGGAACAGTTATTATCAACTGGCCGTCTAAGAATTCTGCTTCTATTTTATCTTCACGTATTTTAGCCGGCAAAGAAAACGATCTAAAGTATTTTCCGTATGCTCTTTCTACACGATGATATTTCGATTCCGAAGTTTCCTTCTCTTGTTTTCTTTCGCCGCTTATAATCAACTGTCCTTCCGAAAAAGAAATTTTTACATCTTCTTTCTTTACTCCCGGCAGATCAAGTCGCAAACTGTAATTGTCTTTATTCTCTGATATATCTGTCAAAGGCATCCATACTGCATTTTCATACTCTTCTTCATCCGGACTTGATTCTGTTAAACCGAATCTGTTTCCCAGCGAATTAAACAACCTATTAAATTCGCGTTCAACATTTAACAACTCTCTCGTTGGGTTCCACTTTATTAGTGTCATTTTCTTTTCCTCCTTCTTTTAACTAATTACTTATAAACAATTTAGTTTAGAAAGTTTTTATCATTCTTTTTTTCACATTATATTAAATCAACTAATATGCCACGGCCGACAAAGAGACCGTAACGTGTTGTAATATTATAACTTACAGCAATACATCAGCATTTTTATTGATGTGACAATATGGCAGATCAATTGACGTTCTTGAAGTGCTGATTAAATATTTGGCAATTAATATGTCATTTGTGAAGTATATTCTTTATTAAACGGAAATTTAGTTTATATGTTTCCCCTGTTGTCAATTACATTAGTGTGATATAGGGTTATTTAAATGGATTGAGAATAGAGAGATTATTAGTTAAGTTTACACACTTTAAAAGAAATTTTATGGCGCAAATTAAAAGAGATGTAAATCTTTTTGAAGATACAATAGTCGCCCTGGCAACTCCATCCGGAATAGGTGCAATTTCCGTCATCAGGATAAGCGGACCTGATTCATTCGATGCCATAGATACAATATTTGAGGGCAAAATCAAAATTGCGGACGCATCTTCTCATACAATTCATTACGGTAAAATAATCGACGAAAATGGTTTATTAGTCGACGATGTGCTTGTTTCTGCCTTTCGTAATCCAAATTCATATACCGGAGAAGACAGTATTGAAATAAGTACACATGGCAGTCCATTTATTGTAAAAAGAATTATTGAAATTCTGTTAGATAAAAACGTCCGGATGGCAGAACCCGGTGAATTTACAAAAAGAGCTTTTTTAAATGGAAGAATAGACTTAGCCCAAGCCGAAGCCGTTGTAGATGTTATTAATTCCAGCACTGAAGCTTCATTGAGAGGGGCGAGAAATCAGCTTGACGGACTGCTGTCCGCAAAGGTAAATGATTTAAGATCATCCTTGATAAACGCTTCTTCGTTCGTTGAGCTTGAATTAGATTTTGCAGAAGAAAACCTTGAGTTTATTGGTCATAAAGAACTGATGAATAGGGTAGACAAAATAATCGGTGAATTAAATGCTTTATTAAAAACATATTCTTTCGGAAGAGTAATCCGGGATGGTGTAAATGTCGCCCTTGTTGGAAAACCCAACGTAGGTAAATCATCATTACTTAATTTTCTACTCAAAGAATCGCGAGCAATTGTGAGTCATATTCCCGGAACAACTCGCGATATTATTCGGGAAGAAGTTTCAATCAATGGTATATTATACAGACTTTTTGATACAGCCGGGATAAGATTAGCAAATGATGAGATTGAAAAAGAAGGCATACTAAGAAGCAGATCTGCAGTTAAAAATGCGGATGCGGTTATTTTTATTAATGATGTTGAGCATGGTATAGCCGAAGACTTAAAAGAAGAGCTTGGTTTTATAACAGAAACTGATAAAATAATTACAGTGGTAAATAAAATTGATACGATAGAACACCGGGAAATAAATGCAGATGTCCTAATTTCTGCAAAGACAGGCGAAGGAATCGAAAATCTCTTTAATAAACTAAAAAATGCTGCTCTTGGAACTGTTAATTATAGTGAGAAATCAGCTATCGTTTCTAATGCACGGCACTATCACTGCTTGAAAAAAGCTCTATCAGCACTTATGGAAGCCAAAGAAGCAATACTGCAGCAGTTAAGCGGCGAGTTTATAGCCGTTGATTTACGTAACGCCGAAGGGAGCCTTGGTGAGATTATCGGAGAAGTGACAAGTGATGATATATTGAACAATATCTTTACGAAATTTTGTATTGGGAAATAGTTGTGTTTCACGTGGAACTTGCGATTTGATCGTGAGCAGTTTGATGCGGGCCGTTAGTGGCTGATTGCCAATCTAAGAAGGTTGGTAACTGGCCGCTGAGCTTGTCGAAGCGGTATAGCGGCTGTATGCTATCGTGTTGGTAGCTGACGGAATTTGTTGCAAGGTATCATTGTTTTAAGATGCGGTTGAGCGTCTCGAAACCGGCGTGATCTGAAAAATTTAGCTGGAATAGTTTGTTGATTGCTGTTGACCTTACATGCAGATATTAAAAACTATGTGCCCTGAATTTTCGAATTTTTAGTGGTTATTTAACTAGCTTGTTCCACGTGGAACATGATTTGACATAAAAAATATATATCAAGGAATGAAAAAATGTTCCACATGAAACGTGGGAAAGTATAATGAAATATTTTGACATCGTTGTTGTAGGCGGAGGTCATGCAGGAGTTGAGGCTGCATGTGCAGGTGCAAATATGGGTTGTTCTGTGGGGTTGGTTACTATGGATCGATATGCTATGGGCAGGATGTCATGTAATCCGGCAATTGGCGGAACTGCGAAAGGGCATTTGGTAAGAGAGATTGATGCCCTTGGGGGAATGATGGGAAAAATTGCGGATCGGACGGGTATTCAGTTCAGAATGCTGAACAAGTCGAAAGGTCCGGCCGTGTGGTCACCAAGATGTCAGTCAGATAGAAAATTATATTCAGAGGAAGCTTATCTGGTTGTATCCTCAACTCCTAATTTAGAAATTGTTGAAGCTTCGGCTGTTGAAGTAATTGTCGAGAATAAAAACGTAAAAGGAATACGAACTGCCGACGGTGGTCAAATCTTGTGCTCGGCACTAGTTTTATCATCGGGGACTTTTCTTAATGGTCTTATGCATACCGGTCTGAATTCTACCGTAGGCGGAAGATATGGAGAAAAACCTGCGCTCGGTATTACAGAATCGCTTGCAAAATTAGGCTTTGAATCTGGCAGATTGAAAACAGGTACACCTCCCAGGTTACAAAAGGATTCTATCAACTGGGATATTCTTGAAGAACAGCCGGGAGATGAAAATCCTCAACCATTCTCTCACCAGACTGATATGATCGAATTTCCAGAACTGCCTCAAGCTCAGTTGCTATATTACATCTACAGAGCGAAGAAGTACACAAGATACTCGAAAAAGGATTTCGGTGATTCCCCTATGTTCACTGGAAGAATAAAAGGTATAGGTCCCCGGTACTGTCCTTCAATTGAAGATAAGATTGTTCAGATTTGCAGATAAAAACGCATCAGCTATTTCTTGAGCCGGAAGGCTTAGATAGCAATTTAATCTATCTTAACGGATTTTCTTCATCGCTTCCGGCAGATATACAATTTGAAGCTTTGCATAAAATTAAGGGATTGGAAGAAGTGTGAAATGGTACGTCCTGGTTACGCCGTAGAATATGATTTCTTTCCGCCTCACCAAGTTGATTTAACCCTTGAAACAAAATTGATTAAAGGATTATATTTTGCCGGGCAGATTAACGGCACATCGGGTTATGAAGAAGCTGCTGCTCAAGGACTAATTGCCGGGATAAATGCAGCGGCAAAAATACAAGGTAAGCATGAGTTTGTTCTTAAAAGAAGCGAGGCATATATAGGGGTTTTGATTGATGATCTTGTTAATAAATCTACCGAGGAGCCATACAGGATGTTTACTTCCCGAGCAGAACACCGGCTGCTGCTGCGACAAGATAATGCGGACAGAAGACTGACAAGCTTCGGGACTTATTATGGATTAGTGCCGGATGAGATAAATAAAAAGGTACAGAGTAAAGCAAATCTAATTAATCAGAGGAGTTGATCTGTTTAATAATCTAAAGCTTCATGCGTAGAGATATTAATCCATTCTTAAAATCAAAAGGATCTTCCGGAAATAGATTCGGCAGAAACAATTTCCAAATTCTGTAAACGTCCGGAGCTAAATTTAAAAGAATTAATTTCGATAAACGGAAATGAAAAAATTTCAGAAGTAAAAGAAATATTAAAAAATGAAAAAGCACTGGAACAGATAGAGATAGAATTAAAATACGAAGGATATATTAAAAGGCAGTTTGAAACCGTTGAACAGTTTGGAAAAATATGAATGAGACAAAAATTCCTTTAACATTAAATTATTTAATATTAAAATCTTTATCCACGGAAGGTAGGGAAAAGCTTAATAAAGTCAAACCGCGTTCTATCGGACAGGCATCCAGAATATCAGGGGTTACACCTTCAGATATTTCTATTTTATTGGTATATTTGAAAAACTAATTAATGAGGGGTTATTTATGGTTGATGTCCAGGAACAGTACTTCGAAAGAATTACAAGCTTTCTTTTGGGAAAATGGATTTAATCTCGAGACGAATGAAGGTTGAACAGTCTTGCTTATTTTGCTGAACTTGTGGTTGAAAAAAACGAAAGAGTGAATTTGATCTCGCGCAAGAGATGTAAATTAAATTATTGAAAACCATGTTTTCATTTCATCGTACATCACTAAATACATTCCTGAAAAATGTTCTAATTTTCTGGATATAGGTACCGGCGGGGGTTTTCCTGGTATACCGCTTGCAATTATGCGCCCTGAAATGAAAGGTGTACTTGTTGATTCAACCGGAAAAAAAATTGAGGCTGTAAAAGAATTTATAGATAAACTTGAAATTCAGCAACGTATTGGCCGTAAATGAAAGAGTAGAAAGCCCGGAATTTATTATGCAGTATACCGATGCTTTCGATCTAATTGTCAGCCGCGCAACAGTTCCTCTAATAATTATGTTTACGATATGCTTTACCGTTAATAAAAGAAAAAGCATACCTCGCCGTTGTTAAAGGGCGGAGACTTGACCGAGGAATTCAAAAAAGCAGAATTGAAATACAAAGCCTACATAAAAAAATCTACCATGTTCGAACTTAATTATAAACCGACTAATGTCAGAAATAAAAAAGGCAAAAAGCTTATTGTACTGGAGCTCCATAAATGAGTTCGGCGCACGATGAAAACTTATTCAATGAGATTAGTAATTTAAGCACTGAGCAGCGCAATCCTAAATCAGCTAATATAGATGCTGCCGGTACTTCTGAGATTTTAAAAATTATAAATGATGAAGACAAAATTGTTCCTGGGGCAGTAGAAAAAGAGCTTCCCTATATTGAAAAGGCTGTTGAAGTAATTGTGGATGCATTAAGAAACGGCGGCCGTCTATTGTATTTCGGTGCGGGAACCAGCGGCAGACTAGGTGTAATCGATGCTGCCGAATGCCCTCCGACCTTCGGCACAGCGCCTGAATTAATTAAGGGATATATTGCCGGCGGGAAAAATGCAATGTTTGTTGCGCAGGAAGGCGCAGAAGACCTCGAAGAAAACGGTGCAAAAGATATTATATCCGCAGGCGTAAATTCTAAAGATGTTGTATGCGGAATCGCCGCTAGTAGAACGTACTCCTTACGTAGTCGGAGCGGTGAAAAAAGCTAAAGAACTCGGAGCGCATACTCTATTTTTAACTTGCAATCCGAGAACTGAATTTAATTTTAAGGAAGTCGACATTGCTATTTGTCCCTTTGTGGGACCGGAAGTTATAATGGGTTCAACCAGAATGAAAAGCGGTACTGCTCAAAAACTGGTTCTCAACATGCTTACCACGGCATCAATGATTAGGCTCGGCAAAATATATGAAAATATGATGATTGATCTTCAGCTTACAAACAAAAAGCTGATCGAAAGGGCCAAGAGAATAATTATGACCGTAACAAATGTCACATATAAAGAGGCCGATGATTTCTTGAGAAAATCCGGCGGACATGTGAAGACTGCATTGGTCATGATAAAAGCAAATGTAACTAAAGAAGATGCGGAGAAGCGCCTTGAAATATCGTCCGGTTTTGTCAGAAAAGCGATTGATTCAAATATCTAAATAAAACACTATCTCAATTATCAGCATTTAATTTTGAAGAATTTTTTCCTCACTCTTTTTATTGCGGCTTCATTATTCGGCGCTCCAATTAAAGCGCAGGTAGTTAAATCGGTTGAAAACGATATTGTACGTTTTGTTTATACGGGCGGCGACATTTTCAATAGTATTACCGAATTCAGCGGACCGACACAGCTAAGACTTGCAGCCAGTGCATTGGCAATTGCGGGTGCATATTCACTTGATTATAATTTAAAAGATCTTGCCGGTCATGCAAGAAACAATTTCACCGATAAATTATTCTCAATCGATAAAGTATACGGAAGCGGTTATACATTAATCGGTATTGCGGGTCTGTATGGATACGGAGTAATATTCCAAAATCAGGAAGTTCGAAGAATCGGACTCGAAACAATCGAGGCTGTAGGATATGCAGGTTTAATTACTACAGTATTAAAATCGGTCGTAGGCAGAAGCAGACCTTATACCGGTGAAGCTCATTCGATGTTGAGGCCTTTTAATGTACATGCTGCTACCACATCTTTTCCTTCCGGTCATTCAACTGTAGCTTTTGCAGTATCTACTGTGCTGGCAAATAATACGGACAATATATATCTGAAAATATTGAGTTATACCGCGGCTTCTCTTGTAGCATATTCAAGGTTATATCATAATGCGCATTGGTTTTCCGATGTTGTGGCCGGCGGAGCTATCGGATATTTTGTCGGTGATTTTGTTAGTCACGACAATCAAAGAAATTCTTTCGCGGGATCAAAGGTTTCCTTGTATTATTTACCCAACACCATCGGGGTAAGTATTAACTTTTAATTCATGTTTCGTTCCTTTCGTAAAATAATTTCTCAAATCCCTTCTTTCTTTTTAAAGACATGTGTCATTTAAATCAGTTCAAATTCAATATATTTTATTTATCTTTGCGGATTGTATTGAAATAAATTTGTGCGCGAATGAATTGCGCATATCAATTTTATTTATAATACATAGTTGCTACAAAAAGCAAATATCATTTAATATAATGTCAGAGAATTTGTATACAGAGACTATTGAAAATCAGATTCATAATCTGGAACCGTTCGGCAAATTAAAAGCACTGCTCCGGAAAGATAATATTATACATACCACACAGCTTTTCGGTGCTTCAAAAAGTTTTCTTATCAAAGAACTTATTGGTACGGAAAACAATATCCTTGTGCTTTTACCGGATGTTCAGTCTGTTGCTGAAATGAGCGTTGAACTTGATGTTCTTGGAATTTCTAAAAATATAATTGCTTTAAGAGAATATCGAAGCGATACGCTGCAGGAGAAATTAACGGAAATTGCCAACAGGAAAAAATTCGTATTTCTTTCAAGTTATGAAATACTCAATTGTCAGCTGCCCCCAAAAGAGAGAATCGAACATAACACTACAAAAATACAAGTCGGCGGAAATTTAAAATATGACGACTTACTTGAATACCTTAATCTTCTTAATTACCAGAAAGACAGATTTGTAGAAGCTCCCGGGTATTATTCGCAGAGAGGATCGATTATTGACTTTTGGTCTTTCAGCGAAAAGAATCCCGTTAGACTGGAATTTGACGGTGACTTTTTGGAGTCTATCAGATATTTCGATCAGGAAAGCCAACGATCGGTTGAAATAATAGATACGGTATCGCTAGCTGCGCAAATGGGGAGCGGAGAATATACTTCACCTCAAAGTATGACGGACATTTTTTCATATCTTGACAACCCGCTAATAATCGCGTCTTCATATAATTTAAAAAATCTTAAAGCGGAAAAATTTAATCTTTTTAATGAGGTGGCAAAATCTGCCGAAGAACCCGAAAACAGGCTAGAGACCGGGAATGAGAATTTTCCCGATCTTCCCGAATTAAACGAAGGTGAAACAGAAGAAAAACCTGAAAATCGGCAGCCGGGGAACTTCGATTATTCTTCTGTCCGGAATGTACGATGGATTATCGAAGAAGAAATATCCGGTAATAACGGAAGGATTGAACTCAATATAACTGAATCTCCGGCTATAAATTCCAATTATGAAGTTTTGTTCAATGTGCTTAAAGAATATGCTGAAAAAAAATATGACATCTACATTACATCCGAGAACGACTTGCAATCATCAAGACTGAGAGATCTGCTTTCGGAATTTAAAGATGAATTAGCCGTGTTCATAGAATCCGGCAAAGTTAAAATAGAAACTCTTCCGATAAAGAAAGGTTTTATAGATAAATCATCAAAGCTGCTGATCTTAAGCGATTATCAGATATTTAATAAACCGTACCGTACCAAAATAATTTCACAAAAAAAATATAAAAAATCGAAATCCAAATCTTTTGCGTCAATTAAAAAGGGAGATTATGTAGTTCATGAGAACTTCGGAATAGGTAAATATGTCGGACTTGAAACTATAAAAATCGGTGAAGTAAATCAGGAGTCGATGAAGATTATTTACAGCGAAGGCGGAGTAGTTTACGTCAATTTAAATTACCTTACTTTGGTTAAAAGATACTCATCGAACGACAACCTTATTCCTTCTCTATCTACACTGGGTACCGCGGAATGGAATAATATAAAGCATAAGACAAAAAGGAAAATAAAAGAAGCCGCAAAAGAACTTATTGAATTATATGCAAAAAGAAAGGCCACACAAGGATTTAAATACAGTGCCGATACAATCTGGCAAAAGGAATTGGAAGCATCGTTTTTTTATGAGGATACACCCGACCAGGATAAAGTTACAAAAGAAGTTAAAGACGATATGGAAGCAGTCAATCCTATGGATAGACTGGTGTGCGGCGACGTAGGATTCGGGAAAACGGAAATTGCGGTAAGAGCTGCTTTTAAGGCAATTCAGGACGGCAAGCAAGTTGCGGTTCTGGTGCCAACCACTATTTTGGCCGAACAGCATTTTAATACTTTTAAGGATAGGCTTACACAATTTCCTGTCAGAGTAGCGGCGATTTCAAGGTTTCAAACAAAAAAACAGCAGGGTGAAATTCTTGAGAATCTCGGAAAAGGTCAGGTTGATGTTGTAATCGGTACCCACCGTCTGATTTCAAAGGATGTGGCATTTAAAGATCTCGGTCTTTTAATTATAGATGAGGAACACCGCTTCGGCGTTATGGCAAAAGAAAAACTTCGTTCTTTGAAATTAAATGTGGACACTCTTACTCTTACAGCCACACCAATTCCGCGTACGTTAAATCTTTCGCTGCTGGGAGCAAGGGATTTGTCAATTATTGCAACACCGCCGCCTAACAGGCAGCCGATTTATACTCACGTTTCGACTTTTGATATTTTTAAAATAAAGGAATGGATTTTAAACGAATTAAGAAGAAATGGTCAAGTATATGTAGTGCACGACAGGGTCCATTCGATAGATAAACTTGCCGGTTATATCCGCCGTTATATTCCCGATATTAAAATTGCGGTTGCCCACGGCCAAATGAAACCTACGGAACTTGAAAAAGTTATTCACGGTTTTCTTAACCGCGATTATGACGTTTTATTATCTACCAAAATAATAGAATCCGGAATAGATATACCAAATGTAAATACGATTATAGTAAACCGGGCAGACAGGTTCGGGCTTGCTGAACTCCATCAATTAAGAGGAAGGGTCGGACGATCGAACAGGCAGGCATATGCCTATTTTATAGTTCCTTCGATGGAAGGTATTAGTAAAAAAGCCTTAAGAAGGCTGCAGGCAATTGAAGAATTTACTGATGTAGGCGCCGGTTTTAATTTATCTATGAGAGATCTCGAAATCCGCGGAGCGGGCAATCTCCTGGGTACCGAACAAACCGGTTTTATAAATGATGTCGGATTTGATCTGTATGTTAAGCTGATCAATGAAGCGGTGGAAGAACTTAAGTATGAAGAATTCAAAGAAGTATTTAAAGATCTTCCTAAACACGAGGAAAGAACCGAACCCACAATCGATACTTTTTTCGAGATCGGTATTCCGACAACTTATATGCCCGAGCAAACCGACCGGCTGAATTTCTATACCGCACTCTATTCCATCAAACATTTTTCGGAAATTGCCGAACTTAGGGAGGAAATGCTTGACCGTTTCGGTCCGTTGCCGGTATTGGTAGACCGGCTGATTTCTTCTGCAAAACTAAAATTCTATTCTTCTTACGCTTTGTTTGAAAGAATAATTATCCAGCGTAAAAATATAAACATTATATTACCGCGCGGAGGCAAGGAAGAATATTATAAATTTAAGTTTCTCGAACTTATGAGATTCATCGTGGATCGGTATAAAAATACGGTTAAATTTGTTCAACAAAAGGATGTTATGAAATTGGTTATTCAAAATAATTTTGAATACCCGGAAAAGATTTTTGAGTTTTTAATAGAATTCGGTAAGGAAATAATAGAACTTTTCGAAGTAAAATTGAAAGACGTTCCCGACAACGGGTCGGTAAATTAAGTAATATTAAAGGGATAAAATGAAAGTAGCATTTGTGGTTTTTAATGATATGACACTCCTCGACTTTGTGGGAGTTTACGACACAATAACAAGATTAAAAACATTAAAATATAAATCCGATTTGAGATGGGATATATGCGCATATACGGATATGGTACGGGATAACCATGGATTTAAAATTATTCCGGACAAAGTGAGAAATAACCTGGGTAAATACGATGCAGTAATTGTGCCCGGTGGAAAGGGTACCAGAAGTCTTCAGAACGACGAAGAATTTCTGGAATGGCTGAGATCGGCGGAAAGCTCAGTTTATAAAATATCGGTTTGTACCGGAAGCTTATTGCTGGGGGCAGCCGGCTTTTTGAAAGAAAAGCAGGCAACAACTAATTTTCTGGAATACGATTCATTAAAGCAATATTGCCGGGAAGTTATAGAACAAAGAATAGTAGATGATGAAAATACTATTACTTCCGGCGCAGTATCTTCATCGATTGACCTTGGTCTGTATCTTTGCTACAAATGGTCGGGACCGGAAGCAAAGGAAGACATCAGAAAAATGATTGATTATCATAAGTGAAGATGCTAAAGTTAATGTTATAAACATATTTTGAGGAAAGCGTATATTGTACAAGATTTTATTTACGGATATTGACGGAACACTTTTAAACAAAGAAAGAATTATTTCTCCTGCTACTAAAAAAGAAATTTTCCGATTAAACACGGAAAAAAGAATTCCCGTTATTTTAATTTCATCGAGAATGCCCAAAGCAATGAAACCTCTGCATGATGAGCTCGAATTAGAATACCCGATAATCTCATACAACGGCGCTTTAATTCTAAAATCATCTGGATTAAAAGATGATTCCGACATTTTGTTTAGTACTACTATAAAACCTGAAATAGTCAAAAACATTAATGAATTTAAATCCATGTGCGATTTTCATATCAGTCTTTATTATAATGATGACTGGTATGTAGAAGGAATGGATTATTGGGCTGACCGGGAAATTACGAGCACGAAAGTAGTTCCATCGATCGGTCAGCATGAAGTTGTAATAAAAGACTGGGAAATTAAAAAAGTAGGCGCTCATAAAGTCATGTGCATGGGGAATGCCATGGAAATTGAAAAACTGCATGAATGGCTTTTTACAAAATATCCCGGTGTGCTTAATTTATACAGGTCAAAGCCTACGTTTATTGAGATAACTCCGAATATAGTTTCTAAAGCTACTGCGTTAGAGTATATGCTGGATTATTTAAATGTGGATTCCTCCGAAACTATTGCAATAGGCGATAATTATAACGATCTGGATATGCTGAATAAAGCCGGGTTGGGAATTGCTATGGGGAATGCTCCCGCTGCGGTCCGCAAGGCCGCGGATTATATCACGTTATCTAATAATGATGACGGTCTGGCAGCGGCAATTAGGAAATTTTTTAATTGACATGTTTCATAGATCACCGGTAACTTAATTAAAGCAAATTAATATAACTACAGTCACAAGTATTTATACTGATAAAGAAATTTATAATGTTTCTGTATATTTTTTGGTATGGACATAATTAAGAAATTATCAGGCTTGTCAAAAAGTAGATCACTACTGACTTCGGTAATATTAATTGCTTTAATTGGCTTTCTTGATTACTCTAACGGGAAAGATTTAAGTCTCCGTATACTGTACATGTTTCCTATTACTATTGCCACATGGAATGCAGGTTTGCTGTGGGGAATATTTATTTCACTTATCTCTGCGGCCTCTAAAATTTACTTTGATTATATTCTGGGGACAGCCTATTCTAATATGGTTTTTTACGCATGGGAAGGTTTGATAGTATTCGGAATATTTTCAATGTATGTATTTATTCTTTCAAAGTTGAGAGAAACACTTCAGACACTTGCCGAAAAAAACAGCCAGTTGAAAGAGGCAAATCAGTTAAAAGATGAATTTCTAGGTATTGCTTCACATGATTTGAAAAACCCTTTAAATAATATTCTTAATCTTGGTGCTATTATTGAAGAAGAACCAGAAATGCCCGGTTATGAAATCGAACAAATTGGAAGGCATATTAAAGAAATTTCTCTGCAGATGTTTAAGATTATTGATAATCTTATAACTTCTGCGGCAATAGATGTGCTGGTCTTTAAATTAAATAACGATGAAGTAGATATCGTCAATATTGTAGGTTCAATTGTGTCTCAGTATAAACTATCGGCGGAAAGGAAATCCATCAGTCTTCATTTTGAAAGCAGTTTCGGAAAAATTATTGCAAATACCGACGGTAATCTAGTAACTAATATAATTGATAATCTAATTTCAAATGCGCTTAAATTTTCACCGCCCGGAAAAAATGTATGGGTGAGGATTTTTGATAACTCCGATCGTAATAGCATGGTAGTAATAGAAGTACAGGATGAGGGCCTCGGTTTTACAAAAGAAGATAAACTGAGTTTATTTTCCCGGTTTAGCAAACTATCGGCAAAGCCGACCGGAAAAGAGAGTTCAACAGGTTTAGGATTGTATATCGTGAAAAAGTATATAGATGCAATGAACGGAAGAATAACCTGTATAAGCGAAAGAGGCAACGGAGCAAAGTTTGTTGTTGAAATACCCGCAAATTTACCTCAAAATCAATTAAAATATATGCATACCTTTCACAGAAAACCGTTGTAAACTAAACAAAGGCAAAATAATTTCGAAAATGAATAAGTCGTCTAAGTTTTATAAGACGCGATTTTATTCAATTCAGGGGTTGTGGTCTATTATGGTTTATCTGTTATGCTGAACTAAAACCGCTGATTATATTTTCGCTAATCAAAAAATAAGAACAACTTCGGCGCAAAATGTTTTTTAATATTTTTTCTGTTACTATTAAGCGAGGCTTTCTATGTTCTCGGCAGTAAAAAAATATTTAATCCATATCGGATTTGTAATAACGGTATTATTTATCGTAACTGAGTTTTTCGGATATTTCTCTCTCGGCACTATTACTAACAATTCTGATTTCCATTCTTTTTATCTTGGTAAAAACCTAATATTAATCGGTTTGCTCGGCTCTTTAGTTATGGTATTCTTTCTTCTGGTCTTTTTGCAGATAAGTTTTTACAAACCGCTTTCCATGTTATCAAAAAGATTCCGTGTAATGGTCGACAAAGATTTTTCCTCTATTTCCAGAGCACTAACGGAAATGGCTCATGGAAATCTGACTACCGGGATCAAACTTGAGGCAAATTCAATTACGAGTTCTGCCAACGGCAGAATAGGTGAAATGACGAGAGGGCTAAACCAAATAATAGAAAATCTGAAAGAAGCCAGTAAGGAATTTAATTCCGCCACAGACAATCCCTGCCAAAGACTTTTATATGTGGGGGCTGACTCTTATTTGGAAGGCCGGGCCTGCGGCGATGCGATGGGTAAGGCGTTAAACGGAAGAGGAAAAGTCGGCATTATCGTAGAAAGTTTTGATATAATCGGACATGAACTGAGAAGAAAAGGATTTCTGAATATATTGAGGGAAAAATACCCTGCGATAATGATTGTTGATACAAAAGAGACTAAACTTAATAACGAAACCAGCTATTTGGAAAGCAAGAATCTTTTATTAAAATATTCGGATTTAGCGGGTATATATGTAACCTACGGCGGCGCCCCTACGGGAAAAGCAGTTAAAGAATTAAATAAATCAGGAAAAGTAAAAATAATTTGCCATGACCTCGGTAATGAAACTATGGAGTATGTAAAAGAAGGTGTAATTACAGCTACCCTGGGGCAGGATGTTTACGCGCAGGGCCACGATCCCATCATACATTTATTTAATAATAAAGCTGACAAATGGGTTCCCCTGCAGCCGAGAATGCTTACAAATATGGATCTGGTTAACAAAGATAATTACACTCAGTTTTGGCATCCAGTCAAAGGTATTATTGAATCGGAACAGGTTGCAGCAAGAAGGCCGAAGCCTTTGAAAAAATCCGAACGCCCGATCCGAATCGCAGTGCTTGGAAGAGAAGGCGATACATTTTGGCAGGATTTTAAAAAGGGTGTCGATGCCGCTACCAATGAACTTAAACAATATAATGCTACCGTAGATTGGATTATTCCAAAGGGATCGTACGAAAATGGCAAAATTAAGGTTACGGCCGATATTTACGGTCCGGCTCTTGAGATGTGTATAAAAAATAATTACGACGGAATCAGTACCGGAATTTTCGATAAAAACCTCGTTCCATTTATTAACCAAGCAGTAGAAAGAAAAATACCGGTAGCTTCATTCAACAGCGAACCAATGAGTCTGCGTGGTTTGTTCACAACATTTATTGAAAGAGCAAAAAAACTTCTCGATTTAAGCCAGGGACTTTCCTCGGCTGCTCAGCAGTCGGCCGATACGTCAAATTATAATGCTGAAGCCGTTCAGCAGATGGTTAAAAGTCTTACGGAAGAAGCAACTTCGGTTACCACGGCAAATACTAATATGACGCAAATTGCCGTTTCAATCGAACAGATTGCAAAAGACTCACATGATCAGAAAAAAGCAGCCGAAAGAGTAGCTGTCTCTGCTTCGGAAATATCAAAAGCAGTAGATTCTGCCAGCTCAAGTGCTAATACGGTTGTTAAAGCTTCAGGAGAAGCTATTGAAGTTGCCCAGAACGGAGCAAAAACCGTTATGAAAAACCTTGAACAAATGAAAACTATTGAAGAGACGGTTAATCAATTCGCATCTAAAATTGAGAGAATGGCTAAGCAGTCGGAACAAATTGAAGAAATAATAGAAACAATTGAAGAAATTGCCGAACAGACAAATTTACTTGCCTTGAATGCGGCAATAGAAGCTGCCAGAGCCGGTGAACACGGAAGGGGTTTTGCCGTTGTAGCAGACGAAGTAAGAAATCTTGCGGAAAGATCTGCCGTTGCAACAAAACAAACTTCAAGCTTAATTATAAAAGTGCAAAAGGATATGGCCGAAGCCGGCGAAGCAATAAAATTAATTGTCGATAAGGTTAAGGAGGGAACTAATATTGCCAATCAATCCGGTGAGGCAATTGATAAACTGTTTAATACTTCTCAAAATGTAAATCAACAGATAAATACGATGGCCGAAGCGAATAGCAGTGTTGCCAATATTATGTCGGGACTTTTGGAATCAATCGGTAAAATTACAAGCGTGATCGAACAAAATATGAGTGCTACCGAACAATTAAGTGCAAGTGTTCAGCATACCGTTGAAATGATCAATAATGTTGCTGCGATCAGTGAGTTTAATGCCTCAACAATAAACGAGATATCCGAAAAAACGATAAAAGCTACAAAACAGGCTCAGGAAGTAGGAAATGTTGCAACCGGTTTGTCCACTATGGCAAATGAGCTGCAGGCAGCTACCGCTCAATTTAAGATAGATTCCGACGGTTTCAGGATGAATTGACTAAATATCTCTTTCAATACTAAACTATAAAAAGGAGGGACTTTTAGTCCACTTTGCCTTTGTTTAATATTCTTACGTAGAAAATACAAAGTTCGCTATTTACTGTTTCTTTGTATTGAATAATACTTTTCCCTGATTTAAAAGAAACCCATCCTAATTTTCCAAAATTTTTTGTAGAAGTAATGAATAACAGAATTATTCCGGTTTTGAGGATAATTTTATTAGAGAATTGCAATAATTAATTATTCGGGAAATTGAAATGATAGCCGGATTTTATAGTTGATAAAAAGATAGCATTTTCCCAACCTATTTTGCTTATTTGAAGTCGAATAATAAAGTATAATGATTTTTGTAACTGATTTGTCAATTTTATAGTCAAAAACTAACAAACAAAAAGTAAATTGAGGTAAATATGAAAAGGTCATTACCTATTATTTTAATATTAACTTTCCTTATCACAGTTATTCATGTAAGTCCGGTGTTCGGCGGTGATGATACCAGATCTTTCAATTATAAGAATTTTAATGCAATAGATATCGGATCAGGCATGCATATAACGGTCACTCAATCTGACACATACAGCATTGAAGCAAGCGGGGATAACGATGATCTTGATGATCTCAAGTTAGAGCAGAAGGGAAATAAACTTAGGATCAATTTTAAAAGCAGTTCGTTCTTCGGTTTCAGCCATCATCATACAGTTAAATTCACTATAAAGATGCCGATGTTGACGGCAATTGCACTTAGCGGGGGAGCAAAGGGTAACATTAAAATGGATGCATCTTCTAAAGACTTTTCGGCCGAACTTAACGGCGGAGCATATCTTGAAGGGAATTTAAAATGCGGTAATATGTCCTTTGAATTATCGGGGGGAAGCAGGGTAAACTTAAACGGCAGCGGAAGTAAATTAAATATTGACGGCTCGGGCGGCAGCAAATGCAGCCTGAAAGACTTCGCGGTTACCGATGCAAACATTGATTTATCAGGCGGCAGTCATGCAGCTATAAATATGAACGGTAAGCTTGATGCCGATCTGAGCGGCGGCTCGCACATTTATTACACAGGGAAAGTTGAATTGGGTTCTACGGATTTCAGCGGCGGCAGCGGTATTTCTAAGGGAGAATAGCAGATTTAGGTTAAATTTCTGATTAAGTGCGGTTTAAGAAGATACGATGTCAATGTGATGAAAAGCTGTCCGTAATAACAATTATCCGGACAGCTTTTTTTATATTTTTATATTCATTTTAGTTTAAGCCATGTTACTCTTCTGTCTTCGATAAATCCCAACTGTCTAACTAATTTTACTGCGGGTAAATTATTTTCTTCAATCTGCGCAAAAGGAATTTTTTTATCTTGCAAGCATTTTTCAATTAAAGAAATTAGGATTGCCCTTCCGTATCCTTTTTTCCTTTGTTCATCCATAACTTGAAGAGAACCGAGTGCGCCGTCGTCATGTGTTAGTCCCCATGCAACTAATTTTCCGCTCTCCCTTATACACGCACTGTAAGATTTTTCAATCCTTTCCTTTAAATAATCTACAGAAAGAAATTCTTTATATTTTGAATGTTCGAAGATAAAACCCGGATCTTCGGAGTTTAATTTCAAGATGTTTAAGTTATCACTTTCTGATATACTATCGGAAGGATAGTAATATCTCATTGTTGTTAATTTCCAATCAATCCTTTTCTCTTTCGTAATAATGGGTAGCATCCGGTCTTCTACCGATGAAAATATTTAAAGCTATCATCAAACAATTCTATAATGCCGCAAAGATCTTTTAGTTCATTTATACCGAGATATATCCATTCGTGGTCGCTTATCCCCCGGATACATAATGATTCACCGGATTTTATTGCTCCTGTAATTTTGTTGTTTTCAACAAAACCGATTATACTCAGGTTTTTTACCGGGTCTTTCTTTAGCAAAATAAGAAATTCATTAAGTCGTTCAATATTAATATTGTGATCCATAATGTTGAATAAAAATATTTATTGAAAGTAAACATCCTGCTTTTTATTTTGTCTTCAATCGAATTTCTAAAAATATTTGCGGAGCTTTCTTTAAAATAATATAATTTATAATTATTAACGGGGTATAAAATGAAGCTGGGTATAATAGGATCAGGTACGGTAGGTCAGCAACTCGGGCTGGGCTTTATCCGGCTCGGTAATGATGTGAAGATAGGAACGCGTGACACTGCAAAATTAAACGATTGGATTAAACAAGCGGGAACTAAATCATCGGCAGGTTCCTTTGAAGATGCTGCAAAGTTCGGTGAATTGGTAATACTTGCTACTAATTGGGAAGGTACGTTTAATGCCGTCAATTTGGCAGGAAAAGAGAACTTATCCGGTAAAATTATTATAGATGTTACCAATCCGCTGGATTTTTCGCAGGGACCGCCTCCTAAAATCGCAGTATCTCCAGGCAATTCGGGCGGAGAGCAAATTCAAAAAATGCTGCCGGATTCAAAAGTTGTTAAAGCATTTAATACTGTGAGCGCTTACATAATGATAAGTCCCAAGCGCGAAAGCGGAGAGCCGGATATGTTTATTGCCGGAAATGACGAGCATGCCAAAAAAGTAGTCACCACCTTGGCCGAAAATCTCGGATGGAATAGCGTGATTGATATGGGTGATATTTCACAGTCGTACTGGCTTGAAGCTCTTGCAATGGTTTGGATAAATTACGGTTTTAAAGATAGCAATTGGGCCCACGCATTTAAGCTGCTTAAAAAATAAATTTATATACTGACCGGATATCTTTTATCCCGGAATATCTGCATTAATAACTTCCAAAAGAAGACAAGCAATTCTGAGCGCTTGCAATAATTTAAATATTGTCCCTCAATAAATAATTCTACATTTTTCATAGACGTTTTTCTATTTAAAGTATTCCTAAAACTTAAACTTTTAATATTTTTTAACAGAGGAGAAAGTATGCCGGAAGAATCCGCAAAAAAATATTTCTATACCGGAACGCGAATAATTCTCTTATTTGCTTTAATAGATCTTCTTCTTCACTTGTATTCAAATGCTTTTGCAAATTACGGAATATTTCGTGACGAATATTATTACATTGCCTGCAGCAAAAGGCTGGCTGCCGGGTATGTTGATCAGCCGCCGTTTTCAATATATATACTTGCTATATGGCGGTTTTTTTTCGGCGAATCATTATTTGCAATCAGATTTATTCCTGCAGTCATTTCCGCAATCACTGTTTATGTTACCGGATTGATTGTCCGAAAGATGAATGGCGGTAATACAGCAGTTGCAATAGCTTGTCTTGCTTTGGTTGCGGCGCCGGTCTTTCTCGGGGTTAATCTGATTTATTCCATGAATACTTTCGATTGGCTTCTTTCCGCTTTAACGGCATTGCTTCTGATTAAAATAATTAATGAAAAAAGAAATACTCTTTGGATTTGGCTCGGGATAGTATTCGGCATAGGATTACTGAATAAAGTAGGATTCCTTTGGCTGGGTTTCGGTACGGCTGCGGGTCTGGTTCTTACGAGGGAACGAATATACTTAAAAACCATATGGCCGTATATTGCAGGTGCAATTGCGCTGATAATTTTTAGTCCGTTTATTTTCTGGAATATGACCCACAATTGGGCGCATCTTGAATTTATTAGAAATGCTACCTCCGAAAAATATTCATCGCTTAACGCCTTAACTTTTATATCAGGATTTATTTTAACTCTAAATCCGCTTAATATTTTTATCTGGCTTGCTGGTTTATATTATTTTATTTTTAATAATGAAGGAAAAAAATATCGATTAATCGGAATTATCTTCATTGTTTCTTTCCTTGTACTTATTATTAATGGCCATAGCAAATCAGAATACCTTGATCCTGAAGTTCCTATGCTCTTTGCCGGCGGCGGTATAATATGGGAAAAATGGCTAAAGAATAAGGCTCTTACCTGGGTGAAATTTGCACTTCCCGTTGTAATAGCAATTACCGGGATCTTATTTATTCCGCTGGCTCTTCCTGTTTTACCGGTAAATGCATATATAAGTTATTCTGAAAAATTGGGAATCAAACCGTCTTCAAGCGAGAATAAGAAATTATCCGAGCTTCCTCAGTTTTATGCCGATATGTTCGGATGGAAGAATATGGCTGCAACTGTTTCACGGGTTTACGATTCGCTTTCACCGGCAGAAAAGACAAAAGCGGTTGTTTTCGCAATGAATTACGGCGAAGCCGGTTCATTGGAATATTATAAGAAAGATTATCCGCTGCCCGAAGTAATTTCAGGACATAATAACTACTGGCTGTGGGGATACAATCACTCTATAAAGGATCCCATAATAATAATTCTTGGTGGCAGACTTGAGGATCATTTAAAAACATGCGACTCGGTAAGAACTGCTGCGGTAATTCAAAGTAAATACGCGATGCCATATGAAACAAATTTGCCTGTATTTATTTGTAAAGGAATGAAATACCCGATTAGTGAAATATGGTCAAGAGTTAAAAATTTCGAATAACATGTTGAGTTAAAACATATGAGTGAGTCGAGAAATTGATATTGCCGACTTTTATAATTAGTTTCTGTAAAAAATTATTGAATAACAATTCCGGATTATTTTTTTGGAAGACAACTTGAAATTATCAACCGCAACATTCGGCTCAGGATGTTTCTGGTGCACAGAAGCTGTTTTTAATAGAATAAAAGGAGTAAAAGAAGTTATCTCCGGCTATTCGGGCGGCACGGTACCGGAGCCCACGTATGAGGCAGTATGTACCGGATTAACCGAGCATGCTGAGGTTTGTCAGATTATATACAATCCAGCTGAAATCTCCTTCGATGAATTACTTAAAGTATTTTGGAGAACGCATGATCCAACAACTTTAAACAGGCAGGGAAACGATGTAGGAACTCAATACCGCTCGGTAATATTTTACCATGATGATGAACAAAAAGAAAAAGCGGAACGCTACAAAGAAGACCTGAATAAATCCGGTGCATGGAAGGATAAAATTATAACCGAAATATCTCCTTTCAAAAAATTCTACAAGGCCGAAGAATATCATCAGAATTATTTTGAAAAAAATCCCAACCAGGGATATTGTGCTTTTATAATAGCACCCAAAGTAGACAAATTCGAAAAAGTTTTTGAAAATTTGCTCAAGTGATTTGCTAAGATATTAAATAGAAGCTTCTTTAAGACCAACTTTCCCGTCCGTTCAACATCGGAAATTAACCCTTCATGTAATATGGCGGATTTATAGCCAACCATTGTATGCCTCTGACGTCCTAACCTGTGAATTCAATTTATTTTAATGTTTCGGGAGGTTAAAATGAAGCCTAATGTTACTGCCTGGCAAAATAAAATTCCGTCCGCCATATATCCTTCGTTAGTTATAAATACACTTTTTTTTATTGCTGTAATGTTAATCTCAATAACTTCGGCAGGTTGCGGCACTTTCGGAAGCGGTGAACTTGGTTCAGCTTCTGCATATGACGATTCTGTAAAAATGGGTGAGAAAATATTCATTTTCCATGAAGAGAAAGACGGAGTAGATAATTTATGGAAAGCAGTTTTTAAAGATAACAAGCTCATATCCCTTTACCGTAACGGTACTAAAATTCCGGATGATCAGCTGGATAAATACAACGGTATCGTCTATACAAATATTGATCTGATCGGTGATGACGGAGGAGAGCAATTTTTACCGAATGATTTTTCTCACGGCCGTCATAAATATTTCGACGAGGAAAAATTCAACAAACAAATGAAAATGCTGGGAAAGAAGCTGGAAAAATTAAAATTCGATTCGGACTCGTCTTGGTTCGATAATAGAAAATTTGAAGAAGAAATGAGGATACTCGGCGATAAATTAAGTCACATACGGATAAATGTAAATATTGATTCGGGCAAATTCGGCTGTAATATGATGGGATTATTGAAAGATCATGATTTTTTTGACAGCAAAAAATTTAAACACGAAATGAAAAGACTTTCCGAGGACTTAAAAAACAACACGGTGGCTATGAAGGATTTCAAATTCAACATGCCCGACTTCGAAAATAACATGAAAAAGCTGAACGAGAAAATGAAAGACCTTAAAATAGATATGCACGGACTTAAAAGTAAGATGAGGAAGTTAAATTTATTTCTTAAGGATCTAAGAGTTCAGCTTAAACAAGACGGCTATGTATCGGACGAGGAGGAAGATTTTAATTTTACATTAAACGGGCATGAAATGATTTTAAACGGAAAGAAAATGTCCGAAAATGAATATCATAAATATAAGGAATTGTATAAGAAAAATTTCGGGAAAGATATAACCGATGATGATCCGTTCGTAATTAAAAGTAATTATTAATTATTCCGAAAACATATATCCGGCCCCGCGTATGCTTATAATATGTTCCGGATTGGATGGATCGTCCTCGAAATATTTTCTTAGTCTTACTATAAAATTATCGACGGTTCTGGTTTCTATCTCGGGATTCAGATGCCAGACCTTTTCAAGAAGTTCTTTTCTTGATACGACTTTTTCTTTATTGTCGATTAAATATTTTAAGACCATTGCTTCGTATGCCGTAAGCTGAAAGCCGGTTTTCCCCTTACGGCATTTGAAATTTTCAAAATTAATTACGTAGCTCCCGAATTTAAAAACCGGTTCGGCCGCGGCTACGGTGCTGTACCAATTTTTTCTTTTCAGCATTCCCTTGATCCGCAGCAGAAGTTCCTGTAAATGAAAAGGTTTGGTCATATAATCATCAGCGCCGAGTTCAAGTCCTTTTACTTTATCTTCGGCCTTTGTTCTTGCAGTTAACATTAATATAGGCATTTGCGGAAAAATTGTGCGCACCTTTTCGGCAATTTCGAAACCGTTGTAATACGGGAGCATAATATCAAGAAGAATCAAGTCGTATTTGCTGGTTTCAAAAAACTCCAGGGCCTGTTTTCCGTCCTTTGCCCAATCTACATCGTAGCCTTCTTCGGTAAGATTATATTCAAGGCCGATAGCTAGAGTTTCTTCGTCCTCAACAAGAAGTATTTTTTGTTTACTGTTTATCGAATTCATTTTGCTCCTTGATATTATGAGGCTTTTTAAAAAATGATTTTCTCGGCTCATGGTAGACTGGAATCTCTATGCGGAACGTAGTTCCTTTGTTTATCCCTTCACTTTGTGCGATTATTCTGCCCGAATGATTTTTAATAATTTCTTTGATCCTGTAAAGACCTAATCCGGTTCCTTTTACGCTCGGTATATTATTATTATATATTCTGTAGAATTTGTTGAATATTTTTTTCTGCTCCGTTACAGGGACCCCGATTCCGCTATCTTTGAACAGCATTATAATTTTATTATCAGTGCATTCGTATTTAAAAGAAATTTTAACATTTTCGGTAGAATATTTTATCGCATTATCAATCAGGTTATCAAATACTATTTTCAAAGAATTTTTATCTACGGAACATTCGCAATCGGCTTTGCCGGCTATTACAACCGAATAGTCCGGTAAATTGAACTGTTCCAGAGAATCTTTAAGAACGGCCCGCAGTATATTATCCGCCTTATAAATCTGATGATTATTAGTCGCTTTTTTCTGTTCCAATGCGGAAATTTCCAGTATTGAGTTTATCTGATTTTTTAATCGCACGGCATCTTTCATCATTAAGCCGATAAATTCTTTCTGTTTAGCGGGCGGCACTTCTCTTGAGTTTAAAGTCTCCAGATATAACTGTATTGAAGAAAGCGGAGACTTCAGTTCATGTGTTATGCTGGCTATAAAATTATCGTAAAGATTTGTTAGTTTTAGTTGAACATTAAGATGTCTGAAAATGAGTGACATCGAAAAAGAAATAGCGACCAATAAAATAATACCGCCCACAAGAGCCACTACATTTGTACCATCGTATATTATCTGCGGAGAAAGTTTATTACCGACTTGTTGAAAGATTATATAATTTGATACATACCAGTATATCCACAATCCCAAAAGCATAAGCCAGAAAAGCTGTGCAATTACAAATACGGAGATATGATAAATAATGGTGTGTCTTTTTTTCATCGGGGTTCCCTTATTATTAATTACTTCGTGAAATTATCGCGAAATAATTGTAAGGAAATATTATACATTAAAACGTAAAGTACAAATAAATTTAACTTTTACATTTCTTTTACAATTCAACTGTTAAAATTAATGGTCAGAAAAAGTAATTTATATGCGGTAAAAACTTCCTTTAAAACGGAATTTAATTTGAACATAATACGGGGACGGAAATGAAAATACTCTTAGTCTATCCTGAAATACCTTCTACGTTCTGGAGCTTTAAAGACGCGCTTAACTTTGTTTCGAAAAAATCAGCCGAACCTCCGCTCGGATTATTAACCGTTGCAGCAATGATTCCTCCGGAATGGGAAAAAAAATTAATCGATATGAATGTTATAAACCTTGATGATAGTGACATTCAGTGGGCCGACTACGTATTTCTGAGCGGAATGAATATACAGATAAAATCTTTTAGGGAGGTAATCAGAAGATGCAATAAGTTCGGAGTAAAAATAATTGCGGGCGGACCCTTAAGTACCACGCAGTACAAAGATTTTTTGGGAATAGATCACTTTGTGTTAAACGAAGCGGAAATTACTTTTCCGTTATTTCTAAAAGATTTGGAAAACGGCGATCCGAAGCCGTTGTATAAAACCGACAAATTTCCCGAAATTTCACTTGCGCCGGTACCGATGTGGGAATTGCTCGATATGAAAAAATATGCTTCCATGAGTATCCAGTACTCCAGAGGCTGCCCCTACGACTGCGAATTTTGCAGTATAACTATGCTTAACGGCAGACGCCCCAGAACAAAAAGTAAAGATCAATTTATCAACGAACTGAATATCCTTTATAAACTCGGCTGGCGCGGCGGTGTTTCAATAGTCGACGATAATTTTATCGGCAACAAAAGAAAATTAAAAGACGAAATACTTCCCGCATTAATATCATGGTCGAAGGACAGAAAATATCCCTTCTTTTTTATAACCGAGGTTTCAATAAATCTGGCTGATGATGATGAACTTATAAATCTTCTCGTCGAAGCAGGAATCAATAGTATTTTTGTAGGTATAGAATCCCCGAGCGCCGAAAGTTTAACCGAATGCGGAAAGAAGCAAAATCTGAGTCGCAACCTGGTTAACTCGGTAGTTAAACTTCAGCAGAAAGGCTTAATCGTGTCAGGTGGATTTATCGTGGGATTCGATAACGATCAGCCGCAAATTTTCGAAGACCAAATCAGTTTTATTCAGAAAAGCGGCATTGTATCGGCAATGGTAGGACTGCTTAACGCGCCAACCGGTACAAAATTATTTAAAAGACTAAAATCGGAGAACCGGCTGTTGGAGACATTCAGCGGCGACAACATGGACGGATCTATAAATTTTGTTCCGAAGATGCGCTACAGCGATCTGATAGGCGGCTACAGTAAAATACTTCATACTATCTATTCTCAAAAAGCTTATTACGAACGGACAAAGAAATTCTTAAAAGAATATCAGATGCCTGCGTGGAAATCTGCAGCACCTACACTTAATGAGATCTCAGCATTTTTTAAACTTTTATGGAAACTCGGAATTAGAGAAAGAGGAAAAAGATATTTCTGGAAACTTTTTGCGGTCAGCTTATTTAAATATCCGAAAAAATTTCCTGTTGCCATGACATTTGCCGTATACGGTTTTCATTTTAGGAAAATATCGGAAGGTGTTTGATTAAAAAAAACGTAACTGAAATAAAAAATATTTTTAGATACCTTTGGTATTCATTAAAACAATTCTCCAGCCGTCCGGATCTTCAATTGTTATTCCTTTTTTTTTCCAGTACGGGTTTTCGGGAGGCACCGGTTTATAACCTAATGCGGATAATCTAGATTTGATTTTTTCGATATCATTGTTCTCAGGTAAATAAAAAACCAGCAGGTTGTCTTTTGAAGGAGCCGGGCATGGCGATCCGTTCTTATGCGAAGTAAATTCAAGATGATAATCGCTTTCCGGTAATCCGAACATGATACCGGTGTAACCATCATGTTCATTAAAAGAACCGATAACCGGCAACCCGAGTCCTACTCCGTAAAACCTTTTGATTTCTTCAAGTTTGTCAGTTGGTCGCGCTATTCTTATTTCCGCAACTTTAATTCCCAAAGGCCAATTCCTACTCATCCAAATCTTTCGTTACAATTAATATTAAAATTATTAAGGTTCTGGCAATTTGAATCGAAAAATTTAACTACCGTATTTCCGGCTTTGGATGTATGAATTTTACAGATTTTTTCTTTTTTATTTGTGAATTGAATTAAGTAAATATCTGTATTAAGTGATGCTGCATATGCTCAAAATAATCATTAATTAAATACTCAAGAGTTACCGGTTCATCCGGTAAGGGTTTCTCAAAACATATTTCGTTCAAGTTATGCACTTCTCTGGGTTCGGTTAATATCTCTTCCGGAATTGCGTCTATTAAGTGAATAAGATGTTTATTATAATTTGACCAAAGAGTAATTAATTCCTGCCACATTTCTTCTTTATAATTCTGTACCCCGACCCATAAATTCTGATCATATGTAGGAAACACCAGTTCACTGGTAAATTGGGCATTTACAAAACGTGCATGATTGTTGGCAGCGGAATCGATTAAATGTCCCAATACTTCCTTCCTTAACCATTTTCCCGGAGCATACGGAGTATCCGCAAAACCATCGGTCATATCTCTTAAATTAGTTTCCGTCAGTTCTATGTATTCATAATATTGTTCTGAAAACTTACCCATTTATTTTACTCCTTAAGATTTAAAAATAAATTAAAGTCGCCCGGCTTTAATTAAAACTAAGCATGATTACCTTTTCCGTAATTTTTTTCTCCCGCGGTTATTTTTAACTGCAGGTAATTTTGTTTCGGCGGCAGCGGACAAGTTGCAAATGGTGTAAATGCGCAAGGAGGATTATATGCCTTGTTAAAGTCCAGCACAACATTTCCGGAAGAATCAGGTTTATCTGTGTACAAGAATCTTCCCGCGCCGTATGTCTCTTCGCCGCTAGTTTGGTCGGCAAATATAATAAAAAACTCGTTTCCTTCCGCAATAGGATCAAGCCTGTATTCGATTCCTTTTAGATTAAACACCAATGAGCCCCGGACGGTATCGTGCTCTACAGTTCCAATTATGCTTGGAATGGTTATTATTTTGTAAGGTTTGTACGGAACGAACTTGGCCGTTATTTTCCATTTTTCATTTACCGGAAACGTTTTTATATCTGTGAGATTTTTTACCAGCGGAACATTTAAATCCCTTAATCTGATACCCAGTTTATCCTCTCTTTTTATTAAGAACCATCGTAAGGAACCTTCGGCAAGTACGGTAGGATTATCCGTCATATCGCTTTGTAATTCTATATTGCCTACGGGCTTCCCATTATAAGTAACACCCGCATTAGGGTTTGCTTGAAATGTTACAATACTGTCTTTAACCATTACTGTTCCGATATATCCCGGTGCTTTGGCTTTAGGAAAAACAATGTCGTTATCATCTGCACTTCCTATTTTATTTATTCCTTCCTTTAACCAGTACAAGCCGACAAGGTTTAGCCATCCGTTATCTTTCTTTAAATTTTCTATGCGCTGTTTGTGCCATTTCTCTATTGATGAAACATATTTCGGACTACCGAATTGTTCATTGTCAGATCTTCCGCATCCGGAAATAACATTAAAGATTAAAAAAAGTAAGAAAATCTTTAAAGCTATTTTATATAAATAATAGAAATGCTTTTTCATCGCTTATTGAAGTTTATATTTTGAAATATTTCAACTTTGAAGCTAAATTTTTTAGAATTGAATTGCAATTAAGAGGATAATAAATCACAAAGCAAGGCTGCGAACCTAAACCTAAAACGCAAAATATGAAAGATAAGTAAATTTACTTGGCGTGCGATCGTTTGAAGAGTTTTCTCTTTATTCTTTCATTGAGTTTTTGGGCCCATAAAAATTCAGTACCCAATACGCCTAAACCGGCCGGAATAACCAAAACAGCAGGACCGGGAGTAACAATAAGTAATATCCCGATGACAATTATAGTAAATCCCACGATTGCGATGACAATCCGCTTTAATTGTTTTAATGTACGGCGCATTTTTTCCCGTAAAATTGTATCATTAAGTACTTTTAATTATGAATGTCGCGCTCAAGATAAGATTTTTAAAAATATTTCAAAAGAAATAATTAAATTTTTTTGGCAACACAAAAATTGTGCAGAAAGTAAAGAAACTCAAAATCTTTATTTTCTGACCGTAATAAAATAGTTGTTCATAAACCGGAACGCAAAAACACCGGTAAAAATTACCAGCCCATTTTTTTTCTTAGTGAATTAATATGAGCTATATGATGTTTTCCGTGCCATGCATATAGAGCGATAGTATTATCCAGTGATACCTCTCCACGTTCGGGATGATAAAACGTTTTCTTCAAATCATTTGGTGATAAACTTTTAAGTAATACAGCCCATCTTTTATGGAGCGCATCTAACAATTCAAGTGATACCCGGATGGGGGTATCTGTCGAATCTTTTAACTTTGCCCATTCGGCTTCATCATATGGTTTTATTTGTGGAGAGTTCTCGGTCAAAGCAAGTTTAAATCTGATGTAGCTGTTCATGTGACTGTCGGGTAAATGATGGACAACCTGTCTAACAGTCCATCCGCCGGGTCGGTAAGGAGTATCGAGCTGAGATTCCGATAAATTCTTGACCGCTTCCTTTAATTCATCCGGTGCATTTGCTATCTCATCAATAAAACCGGAAATCATTTCCCGAGTTATGTATCCATCAATTTTAAAGCGGCCGATAGGATATTTTAACTGGTCTATTTTCGTTTCTTCCATTTAACTTCCTTAGTCAATTATTGCGACAGATAATTTATAATATTCAATAGAATTATTCAAAAATTTATATATGATTTTTTTAGAGAATCTTTTCATAATATTATTTTTAAAAATATCTAAAGCCACGAATTTCACAAATAAATTACTAAAAAATATTTGTTCAATTCGTGGCGAATAACGATAAAAAAGAATCACCTGTTCAATTAATGTAACTAGAAAATAATTATAAACCCGATTTAATATCAATATTGTCCGTTTGTCTGGATGTCTTTTTAAAGTTATTAAAATTATAACCTATCATTAAACTAATAACAGGAACTTCGTTATGGACAAATATGGTGCTATTAAAGTTATTACCGTTACTTATTATATCCAGGTTTGATGTGTTTAGAATATTTCTTGCCTGAAGAGTAAATGATAATTTCTTGTTAAAAAATTCTTTTTTAAGCGATGCGGTTAACATGAAAAACGGTTTTATTTCAAGCTGCGGTTCATTAATTTTTCCGAAGTAATTTCCGCTTACCTGCAGATGCGTATCCGAGTCAAATGATAATGTGGTATTTAATCTCGCCGTCCAGTTAAATGCATCTTTATTAATATTCATTCCGACAATATTACCCTTAAGGCTTGTGCCGTAGAGATTAACCGCCGGATCAAGTTTCAATATTTCGATTATTTTAAAACTAGATGATATCTCCGATCCGTATGTGTTGGTCCTAGCAAAATTTTCGAATGTTGTAAGCATTTTGCCGTTCGGATCGACCGAGAAGGTCTGCTGAACGGAATTATTTGAATTTCTATAATAAGTCTGTACTGAAAAGAACACATCGCCGAACATTTTTTGGTAATTGAGTTCGTATGAATTTATGTACTCCGGAAGAAGATGAGGATTTCCGGCACTTGTTAAATATGAATCGGAGTAAAAAGGAAACGGATTTAAAAGATTTTCATTCGGCCTGTTTATTCTCCTGCTGTAGCTGAATTGTAATTGATGATCTCCTATTTTGCGGGATATATTCAGAGAAGGAAAAAAGTCTGTTTTATCGAATTTAAAATTATTGTCCATTGTCTTTTGTTCAAGAAGTCTGTCGTTATATTCCGCTCTTAAGCCAAACATGAAGTTAAAATCCAAAAATGAATTAGAATAAGTGGTATAGGCGGCATATACGTTATTTCTAAAATTAAATTTATTAGTTAGATTATAGTCTGTAGCATATACGCCGGAAGTCCAGTCAAATATTTGATTTTCGATATTAAAGTTCCTGTAAGAAAAATTAGATTGAACTCCAAACTCAAGTGTGCTTTCCGGGTTGAGTTTTTGAGTATAATTTATTTTAGCTCTTCCTTCGCTTCTGTCGGCATCGTTGCTGAAAATAATCTTTGACGGGTCAGTATATCTGACGGTATATGAATTGTCTGTTTGAAACTCGTTTGAATTTCTAGTATTCGGAAGCGAAACATTGGTATAAGTAGCTTCAAATGAAATGCTGTTTACGTCGGGAACGAATTTATGATCATAATTAAAAGCAGAATTAAAGTACTTAACGGGAGTTTCGTAAAGATTTTCGCTGAAAACATAGTTCAGATTATTGGCATTGAAGTCCTTGACATCAGAATTAATTGAGGTTAAAACATCGACCGATCCGCCGCTTAAGGAAAGAGAAACCGAATTGCTTTTGTCAATTGTATAATCCGCTCCGGCTCTCCCGCTGTATTGTTTTCTTTTATCGCGGATGAAAAGTCTTGTTGAATTATAAGAAGCATTCGGATCGTAGAGCAAAGAGCGGTCCACTCCCTGATCGTTAAAATACGCATTGTCCCTGTAATCAAGTCCGCCAGTAATATTCAAGCCGTTTACATTATAGTTCACCGATGCATCAACGTTATATTTATCTCTTGTTCCGCTGTTTAAATTAACTATTCCGCTTAAAGTATATTCTTTTTGTTTTTTCAGATTTATATTGATAATGCCCGCCGAGCCCTCAGCGTCGTATTTAGCCGAAGGATTGGTCATTATTTCAACATTATCGATCATGTTTGCGCTGATTTGCTTTAGTCCGTCGGAGCCCTGCAAAACGCTTGGTTTGCCGTTAACAAGTAATTTAAAATCAGAGCTTCCGCGCAGATATACGGTTCCGTCGGGATCGACCCTTATTGAAGGCTGATCCTGTAATACATCCAGCGCAGTGCCGCCCGAAGAATTTATGTTCTGACTTACGTTGATTACTTTTTTATCAAGGTGAAGCTCTTCACTGGCTTTTTCACCTATTACACGCGCTTCCTGAAGTTCAACCGTGTTTTTACCCATTTTGATTGTACCGGCATTGTACAAACTGTGTTCTTGGGAAACGGTTATGTTCGGTACAAATTTGTTAGCATATCCGATGTAGCTTATCTTCAAATAATATTTACCTTCGGTTAAATTGTTCAATAAAAATTCACCTTTAGGATCGCTTGATATACCGTTTACTAAAGACGAATCGTTTTGGTAATGCAAAGTTATATTTGCGGAAGGCAGCGGACTACCTTCATCAGCATCGACAATAACTCCCGTTACTTTTCCGTTATTAAATGCGCTTGCTAATTGGTGGGTTTGAGGAAATACCTCAACCGTAAAGAATGCTAAAATTAAAAATAAATATTGAACTTTCATTTTTGTCCCCGGTTATTAATTTGCTTAGCGAATATAAATTTTATTCAACGGGATGTTAATTACATTGTTTTGAAAGGTGATATTTGTCCTTAAGCGGGTGAAAAAATTGAATTAAAATCAAAAGCATTATTGATCGGTTATTAAGCAAGCCTTGTAACAAATTAAAGAAGTAATAAAATTTCTACATATTGTTTATAAATATTATTTTGCCAAAATAAACATTAAATCGCAATTTTGATTGCAAGAAACCAGATTAACTTTTTTCGATCATGCCTGCCTGTGCCGGTCCGTTTACTTTGGCAATAATACAAATCAGAGCTCTCCTGAAAATATAGTTACGTGATAATGCTCTGTTTTTATTAGATTTGTTTATAAAAGATTCATATCAAAAAAATTAAGCAGGAATCAATATGTCAAATCTGGGTTTAGCATTAGGAGGCGGGGGAGCCAGAGGTTTGGCTCACATCGGAGTACTTAAAGTTCTTGACGAAGAAAAAATAAAAATTAACTCAATTACCGGATGCAGTATGGGAGCTATTGTCGGCGGTCTATATTCTTATTTCGGTAATGCAATTCAGGTTGAGGATTTTATTTTTAGTGCCATCAAAGATCCCAGGTTCGAAAGGCTTGGAGTTGACTCACTAAGTGAGAACAGTAATACAATTAATAAAAATTACTTTGAACAGTTTTTCGGCTATATAGAAGGAAGGTTCAACGCACTCCAGGCACTCCGGCGTCTTTCGTATTTCGATGAGGAGTTAACCGGTGAAATATATCAGATGATTCCCGATGTACCGATAGAAAATTTAAAAATTAAATTTTCCGCAATCGCAACCGATCTGATTGCGGGCGAGGAAATTAATTTTACAAAAGGAAGCCTTAGGACTGCAATCCGTGCCAGTTCTGCAATACCGGGTATTTATCCGCCCGTAAAAATTAATAATTACCTTCTTGTCGACGGCAGTGCGTCAGAAAGTGTTCCTGTGGGTAAGGTAAGAGAAATAGGTGCGGACCGTGTATTGGCAGTTAACGTAATTAAAAGTATAAAGGTTATTCGAAAAACAAAAAACATACTTGATATACTTTATAGAATCGAGGATATCAGTTCATATCATCTTTCGCTGATAAGATTGAAAGAAGCAGATCTAATTCTTAGTCCTAAAGTCAAAAAACTTTCATGGGCGGATTTTGACAAAGCCGAAGAAATAATCAAGTACGGTGAAGAAGCAGCCGGGGAAAATATAGAAAAGATAAAAAAACTGGTCAACCGAAATTCTTATCTGCTTGAGATTGAACAATATATAAAAAAACTGAAAGGAATCGATTAAGCTTGAAGCAACATCGCGAAAAATTAACACTTACATTCCGCCGGAATATAAGCGTTTGAATAATCAGTATAGTTTGTCGGTAGTTAAAAATAAAATCTGAAACCGACGCGCAGTAAAATGCCGCTCATATCAAATTGTCTTTCGAATACCCTTGTTATGCCGGTATTTGAATCTTTTACTTCGTATCGCCATCCGGGTTGAGAATTGCTGTAACCCAGTTCCAAAAGAGCATCCGAACGCGCGCCGATTTCATAGGCTATTCCCCCGCCCAACTTCCAAACAAAATCGTAAGCACCTTTAAATTCATCGCTATTGGGATTGTCGTAATTTCTGTAATAAATAAGCAGGATTTCAAGTCCCGCACCTCCTGTAACATATGCACGCATTCTTCTGGCAACCGGCCAGCTTACTGTAGCGTTGCCCATAATCGGGATGGCATGAACATTTGTTTTTGCCCTTAATTCGTTTAATGTACTGTTGGTGCCGTAAAAATCATTGAATTCGGCAACCAGGTTTTCATCGACATAACTTTTATGAAACCAATCGACGCTCCATCCCAGCGAAAAGTTTTCATCAATACTCCATCCTCCTTCATATCCGATAATAAAGCCTGAGCCCGTTGCCGAAGGATCAAACAAACCGAGTTTAATGCTGCCGACACTTTCCTGAGCTGATATTATTACAGGAAACAAAATTATAATCATTGTTATTAATTTTTTCATATTCATTTCCGGTTTTTTGTGATTAAATTGTTACCAAATTAAATGCCATCAGCTAACGAAAAATAACATTTATTTGAGTAATATTTTAAAAATATTGTGTTAAATAATGTACAGACAGAATTTTATAGTGGACATTCTTAATTGTTCAACGGCAGTTAAAGCGGAGGCACTCTAACTTATGCAGAATTATCAATGAAGTATTATAAGAAAGCACTTGGGATTCTTTGAAAATTTATGACATTATGTTTAGTTTTTAACTGCAGTTCGAGTGACAAATTTTTCAACCGAAAATAAGATGATTCAAAATTTAAGAATTGTATTTTCTCACCCTGATATAGTTATCCTGACGGGAATTTTCTTCATTATCGTTTTTTTTATATTTCCTTTTAAAAAGTACGATTATGAAATTACTCAAAGAATAATTCTCGCATGTTGTATATGGTGGATGTTTATTGTATTTATTTATCCTCCCAAAGGATTTAATTATAAGATATATACTTATAATGCATCTCTTACGTTAAACGGCCAACAGGCTTTCGGTAGAACACCATCTGTTCCGGAAGGCAAATATGGAGTATCACCGTTAAATTCCCGCTATCTTGATTATACCGGGGCTCAGCATTTATTATATGTAGTGCTGGAGGCAATTAATTTGTCATATTTGAATCAGAATTTATCAGGATTCGGTTTTCAATTATGGATATTACTCAATGCAGTAACAATAATTCTTTTGATTAATTATATGGGAGATTCGAACGATGAAAGTTTTAATGTACATAAAATATGTGCGATTATAATTTTCACATTTTGTCCTGTTAATCTATTTTACATTATAATTTCGTCGTGGGAGGACAAGTTAATATTTCTTTTGCTGCCTCTGTTGTTGTTTTTTCTGATAGAGAGAAAAAAATATAAACTTGCGTCTCTCTTAATTGGTATAACGGTATCATTTAACGGGTTATTAATTTTATTTATTCCAATATATTTGATATTTCTATTTAGAAAAGCAAACTCCGAATTATGGATAAATTTAGGGTTAATAATTTCGGGTGCGGCTTTAGCTTTCATTCCTTTTTTTCCGGAGAGTTTTAAAGGATGGATAAACAGGGTTAACAGGACTGATTTATCTGTACCTTTTTGGTACTCGATTTATTCATTTTTACCTGCCGGATCGTACTCACCTTTAATAAATAAGCTCATTATTATTTTTGCATCATTGATTACCTATATCTTGTACTTTTCGAAGCGTATAAATCTAATTGATTCTCTTATTATTTCCGTTTTTATTATTATCATACTTAATCCTTATAATGCCATATCAAGAGTAATTCCATTGATATTGCTGTTAGCCTATTTTACACCTGATATGAAAAAATACAATTGGTTAATTCTTGCCGCATCCTTGTTCTTATATTTCTTGATAGATAATGGTTATATGACTCCAACTGTAAATACAGCCAACATAGCCGTCTTTTATATTCCTTTATTGTATTCTGTATTAACATATATCTACAAAAGATTTATACAGCAACGGAGCAAAAGTATTCCGGAAATATCGGCCTGTCAGACCGGTTAAATAATTACCGTATTATAATTTATATGAAAAATACAAACCGCATAAACGAAAAATGATTACTTCGAATATTCTTCGCAAAATCCGGAAAACCGTATTGTGAAATATGAAAAATCTTTCTTAAGGGTCACGGATAATTGTGAACTTCTTTTAATTAGAACGAATAAGCCATTTGCAATTGAAAACCGTTTTGACTTAAGGAAGGTAAAATCGAAAGTGAAGTTTTTGCCGCCTTGTTATCAGGCAATGTTCTGACAGGCGCAATTATATTTCCAAAGGAATACCCTAAAAAGTACGCAAGAGGCAGATCGCTGTACCAGTGCATTCCTTTATCCACAAGCGATACGCTGAGAATTCCAAGTAATGAATAGCCGACAGGCTTAATCCATTTTACATCCGGATAATTATTGGAAATAACAGTAAAAATAGCGGTTGCCGTAGATAAATGACCGGAAGGGAAAGAATAAAATTCCGGTTGATGTTTTTGATATTCTTTTATACTCGGAAACATATCCCACTCTCCGCCTCTTTCGCTTGAAGCAATCGGGCTTTCTCTTCCCGTAATTCTTTTTAGAAGCTGTACGAATAATCCGGTTGAAAGAATTGCCTCCGCAATATTGCTGCCGGTACGAAGAGCGGTTTTATCCCTAAATAACAATCCTGAGGCAGCAAACAGAGCACCTCCGATAAATTGATATGTTCCGTTTCCCATAATAACTGCCATGTCTGAGGTTTTACGGATTATCGGTGAGCTGTTGTATAATTTCCTGTTGAATCTCCAGCCAGATTGATCTAAAAGCAGAAAGGAACCTGTTGCGGCGGCTATTGCCGCCAGTGTAGGTAAATTTTTTGTAGTGAAGGATTTGTGAAAAAATTGAGAATAATCAGAAGGCAGGTGCGTAAACATTTGATACCATGTCGGATTATCATTTTGTGTTTTGAGTGAAGAATATAAATTGTATTTGTTTAATAATGTATCGGAAGGTGATGTATTTTTATGCCTGTGCGGCACAGGAGCGCAATGATAAATCGGTGAAAAAATAAAAATTACAGAAATTAATAATGCAGCGAAGATTTTCATTAGAGCCTGTTCGCACTCATTTTTAATTTGTTATATATCATTTTATTTAGAAAATATTTTTCAAATATGATTTTATTTCGAACAGGAAACCGGTTTTGAATTATCCGCTTTTCAACATTAATACAAATTAAAATTATTTCCAAAATGAATCTGACCTTAGTTCAGTTCAATGATTATTATCACTGTTAAGATTTATATAACTTAAAACACACGTTTATTTGGTTTTTTACGCTTAAGAATAAGTCAGGTTTTTCTTATTGAATTAATTTTGCGTGTGCATTTATTTTTTGAATCTATTTTCGTAGGTTGATCTTCCGTATAAGTTTATGACTTAAAACACATAAGTTCTTTCAACGCATTGTAGTACTGAGGAGGACGCATGGACGCTTTACTATTAATGTTGCTTACCTTCGGCGGTTATTTAATAATGTATAAAATTTACGGAAAATTTTTAAGTAAGATAATCTTCCGGATTAATAACCGTTCCAAGGCGCCGTCGGTGGAATTTGAAGACGGAATTGATTACGTGCCGACTAAAAAAGAAGTTATATTCGGGCATCATTTTGCATCCATTGCCGGGACTGGGCCTATCGTTGGTCCCGCAATAGCAATAATATGGGGATGGCTTCCGGCAATATTGTGGGTGTTCCTCGGAAGTCTTTTTATAGGAGCTGTTCATGATTTCGGAACATTGATTATATCTATGAGGAATAAAGGGAAATCAATATCCGAGTTCACAGCAAAGTACATAAACCCGCGCACGAAAATTTTCTTCTTTATAATTATATTTCTGGAACTATGGATTGTCATATCGATATTCGGCCTGGTAATAGCAGTTATTTTCAGCATGTATCCCGGCTCGGTGCTTCCGGTTTGGCTGCAGATACCGATAGCGATGTATTTGGGTAACGTTGTTTATAAAAAAGGCAAGAACTTTGCATTGTGGTCACTCTTTTCAGTAATAGCTATGTATGCTACGATAGTTCTAGGATATTTTCTTCCTTTAACGATGCCTTCGTTTCTCGGAATGCCGGCAACCGGTATCTGGACGGTGCTTTTACTTATCTATGCTTTCTTCGCTTCCGTTCTTCCGGTTACAGCTCTGCTTCAGCCCCGTGATTATATAAACGCGTATCAATTAACGGTCGCAATGGCACTGCTGGTTTTGGGTGTAATTTTCAGTTCGATTTTCGAAGGGATGAGTCTGGTTGCACCGGCCGTTCAAACCGCTCCCGCAGAGGCTCCTCCGTTATGGCCGTTCCTGTTTATTACTATAGCATGTGGCGCGATATCAGGCTTTCATTCACTGGTCTCATCCGGTACATCATCCAAACAGGTGAAGAATGAGGACGATTCTGTTTTTGTAGGCATAGGAAGCATGCTTACCGAAGGTGCGCTCGCTACTCTGGTTATAATTGCTGTTGCTGCGGGAATCGGATTGGGTTATACAAACCAATCCGGGCAGACAATTGTGGGTGCAAGCGCGTGGACTGCTCATTATGCATCTTGGACTGCGGCGCAGGGTCTTACATCTAAGATTGCCGCATTTGTAGACGGTGCAGCCAACATGATAGAAAACATCGGAATTCCTAAAGGAATTGCCGTCGGTATTATGGGAGTTTTCGTTGCTTCTTTTGCGGGAACTACTTTAGATACCGCAACTCGAATTCAACGCTACGTAGTAACTGAACTAAGTACCGACATTAAGCTAAATATATTTAAGAATCGTTATGTCTCCACTGCCGCAGTTGTTTTGTCCGCAATGCTGCTGGCATTTTTAAGCGGAGCCGACGGAAAAGGCGCTTTAAAATTATGGCCTCTGTTCGGCGCCGTAAATCAGACACTTGCCGCTTTGTCCTTAGTTGTTGCGACAATTTACTTAAAGACAAGAGGGGGATTAAAATGGCTGGCAACCGGAATTCCGGGAGTGTTTATGGTTGTAATGACTCTTTGGGCAGCGATTATGAATCAAACCGACTTCAGCAACCAAAGCAATATTCTTCTTCAGGTAATAAATGTTGTAATTATAGTTCTGGTTTCGATAATTGTAATAGAAGGTTTTGCGGCATTTTTAAAAACTACTGAAACGAAAGAGGAAGTAATTTCTGTTGAAGTCTGAATTTAAAAAGATTAATTGTATATGATACCAAATTATATTCTTCAGAAGGTTTGGAAAAGCATCTCTGAAAAAGGAAGAATATTAGATGAAGTTGCCCGCTCTAAGGCGATTGAACTGGCAGAGCAGGAATTATCCGAAACCGAACATATTTTTGCGATTTTATCCTTCGGTGCTTTTGTCGGCCTGCCTGCTCCTCCTATGCAGATAACACTAGACTTGTTGCCCGACTGCGAGAAGGAAATTATGCTTCTTATGCAAAAAGTGGACACCGCTCATGAGCCTTTATCTATACTGGCATCACTATTTCAAGTTGATTGATATTGAATAAGAAACCTCAATATATTTTCTTTATTGGAAAAGGGGGCGTGGGAAAGTCTACGGTTTCCGCACTAACTTCATTGAAAATATCATCGGAGCAAAAGGTACTTCTAGTATCGATGGACCCCGCTCACAATCAGTCGGATATATTTAAAATGAAATTTTCCGAAACCCCCTTAGAGATTAATAATAATCTTCAAGTACTGGAGATTAATTCCGGCAAGTTGATAAAGTCTTATCTTCGTGATATTGAAGATAAGGTACGAAGCAACTATCTTTATTTAAGCGCCTTTAACCTCGAAAAAAATTTTAATATAATTAAATACTCCCCCGGCATGGAAGAGTATGCGCTGATGACTGCGTTCGAAAAGATTCGAAAAAAGTACTCCGGTTTTAATAACATTGTATTTGATATGCCGCCAACTGCTTTGGCGACAAAGTTTTTCTCTCTGCCATCATTGTCCCTGGTTTGGAATGATCACCTGATAAAACTACGAGAAGATATAATTAAAAAGAAGGAACTGATAACAAAGATTAAATTAAATAAAAAAGAATTTGAGTTCGATAAGATCTTAAAGAATCTCGAACAGCAGAAGGAATTTTATTCCGGTATTAAAAATATATTTGAAGATAAAAATCTATGCTCGATAAACCTTGTAATGAACACAGATGACCTTTCGGTTTCCGAATCCGCCAGGATAATTAACAGATTTAAAGAGATCCACATAGACGTAACCGGTATTGTTATTAATAAAGTAATGGGCCCGGCACCGGTTATGGCAATTAAGGAAAAGTTCGAACGCTACCCGGCAAAGGTCTATCCTTTATCGGAGGGGCCGCTAATAGGTATTGACGCCTTAAATAATTTTCTTCGTAGCACAGATTACTAATCTGTGCTACAGATTGTTATTTCATGAGGATCATCTTTTTTACAAGACTGAAATTTCCGGATGTTATTCTATAAAAATAAATTCCGCTCGATAAATTCGCCCCGTCAAATTTTACGCTGTATGTTCCTGCCGGTTTATTTTCGTTTACTAAAGTTCTGATTTCATCTCCAAGTATATTGTATATTACAATTTTAAGGTGACCCGATCCGGAGAGCTGATAACTTATTATTGTAGACGGATTGAAAGGATTGGGATAATTTTGAAACAGCCGGTAACCAGCCGGTCCGGCGGGAGGTTCTTTCCGGACAGCGGTCGGGTTGGAAACAGCATCAAATGAAATTCCCCACGATTCCAGAGTACCGGTAGCTCCTCTCGACTTATTCAATACCTTTAAGACCCAAGTCCCGGAAGGATCGACCGAATTAAATTTTGATAATGCTTCGTACGGTTTAAAATTGCCGCTGAATGGCGCAGTACTGTTGCCGATATTCTCCGCTGAGGTATCGTTTAATACGGTGTTTCTGAAATTACTGCCATTTGCTCCCGTAAAATTAATCAATGTATCTTGAAAGCCTTGGTGCATTAAAATAAATTCAAGATCGGCATCGTTCTCGAAGTTTACGGTATCAATAGTTACGCTGATGTTATGGGCAGTACCGGAAGATAAAATCCCGCGATTTGATAAAGAAGACTTAAGCATCGGTGAAATGATGATCGTATCTAGCGTACTTTGCCCGCCGATGAGGATTTTATCTATGTTATAGTTATTCTTTACTATCTGATAAGAGTTGGACCTTACAAAAATCCACGCTGCTCCGGTTTGCGAACTATCCATCCATCCCCCCATGATCGCAGTGTTCCCATCCCATGATAGCGCTGCTGAAACGCCTATCTGGGGATATCCGCTCGTATCGATGCCTGTGAATTTTTTCCCCATTTGATACCACGTATTGCCTATTCTGTTAAATATCCACCCAGCTCCTTTTAAATTATCGTCGTAATATCCGCCGACTAATATAGTATTACCGTCTCCTGATATTCCAACGCCCTGGCCTTGCCTGGAATGACCGACCGCATCCGCTCCCATTAATTTAGGACCCTGCTGGCTCCAAGTAGCTCCGACCCTGGTAAAAATATATGCCGCACCTATTCCGCCATCATCTCTTGAGGCACCGATAAGAGCGGTATTACCGTAATACGAAAGAGCAACGTTTGCGAAGCCGCCCGCCCCGATAATATTTTTGCCTACCAATTTGCTCCCTTGTTGATACCATGCTTCGCCGACCCTGGTAAAAACCCACACTGCTCCGGTGCCCAAGCTGTCCTGCCAGCCTCCGAGCATCGCCGTATTCCCGTCGCCGGACAATGCAACCGAAACTCCCATCTGAGCCGCACCTACTGCGTCGGTACCCACTAATTTCCCTCCCTGTTGATACCAGGCCGAAGCGACCCGGCTAAAAATCCAGGCCGCACCCAGGCTGTTATTATCCTGAAATCCGCCGGCCATAACTGTGTTACCGTCACCGGAAATTGAAACCGCATAACCTTCATATGCATCTATGTTGTTCGTACCTACTAATTTGGGACCCTCCTGGTACCAGGAATTCCCGACCCTATTAAATATCCAGACGGCGCCCGTTCCGTTACTGTCACCTACTCCGCCTACAACAGCGGTATTTCCGTTCAGAGATATTGCCACTGCACTCCCGAATTGAGCATTTCCGGACATATCAGAAGGTTTGAGCTGCGCCTGTTGATACCAGCTGTGTCCAATACGTACGTAAACCCAGGCGGATCCCTTATAATTGCCTGACAACCGTCCACCTACTATAGCTGTATTTCCGTATTGGGAAATAGCAACTGAAAAACCCTGCCAGCCACCCGAAGTTGAATTTGTTCCCAAAAGCTTCGGACCTTGTTGAACAAACTGCTGTGCCTCGGCGTGGGTAAAAATTATAAGGCTTATCAAAACGAAAAATAGCCGCTTAATATTCATAAGTATCACCTTTTTGTAAATAAGATTAAATTATAATGATTTGCGTAATTTGGAATTTTGAGCTGAAATGAAAATGGAATATTGGGAACGAATTTACATGCGTAAAAACATTTCGGATCGGCTACTTTAAAAAGCAAAGAGCATATGGCAAACCTAAGAAATTCCTTGAACAGAATTGTTAACTTTGAAATTAAAAATTATCCGTTAAACAACCTGTTATGCGCCCTGCTTTTTGCACATGCTTTAAAAACTGCTATCGTCTGCAGAAGGGCCGTAAATGGAAGGCACGGGAATGTCATTCAGTCGCATATAAACAGATAACTGTCCGCGATGATGGACCCAATGATTTAATGATTGCCCGACGGAATCATCTTTGGGCATACTCAATAACGTTACTCCCTTATTTTTAAGATAAAATAATTCTTCTAATTCTTTATCGGAAACTTTTTGTAAAGCTCTTTTTGCTCCTTTTATATTTTCATCATAATGATTTACCAATTCTGCAGTGGTTTTAGGTTGAATATGTTTATAGGTTGCAAAATCAATTTCGGAGGATTCAATTGTATCTGTTATCCATTTCGGAATCTCCGCAACAAGCAGCGCAAGGTATCCTAAAGGCATCGATCTTTCATGAGGCTTCCAGGTGAACAAACTTTCCGGTATTCTTTCAAGGCATTTACCAGTGGAGGCAACCTCAGTTTCAAGCTCATGAAGGAAATATTTTCCAAGGCTTTCATATTTCATATGCTTTTCCTTTAATGTATTGTTGAAGTGACAATAGGGATTTTGTTAAGGAGATGAGCTCAATATAATGCCCGGACTTATATTCAGCAATATTTTTTAAGTGACGGAGAGCAATCTTTAAGTTAAATCAAAAAGACACTATAATGCCTATGTCGGTTAGGAAATATTAAAAATGAAATATTCGAGAAGTTTCGTAAGACGAACTTATTTTATTCGTTATAATTTGGAAGGAAATAAGTAAGAGCTATAATTAAAGTTCCCATCGCAAACATCGCAGGCTTCATCCAAGTAAGATAACTGAGTAATATAATCTATACGGATATCCAGACGAGTAATATTAATCCTGATAAAAAAGATACCCGGCGTGCTGTTGCGGACTGCCTTAAAACCGAGAAAGCCGAAAAGAGAAATGAACCGCCCACTATAACAAAAAGGATAATACCGGGTATTAAATAACTGCCGAAAGGACTTCCGTAAAGCCATTCCCGAGATATGTCTTCTGCGCCGGAAATACTGTAAATGCCGCCGCCGAAAGCGTTGAGTAATATAAATAATAGGGCAAAGCCCAGCACATATATAATGTATTTTTTCAAAATATATTTCCCCATATCTATTGAAGAACTTGAATTAATCATTTCATGGATATGCAACAGATCTTTTATTTCAGCGGTCAACTTAGTCAATTAATTATTTAAACAACATTTTAATAAAAAGTCCGCCCAAAACACTTCTTGCCTGAAATCCGTCTTTCCGTGCGGTTTTTGTATCATACCAGTCGCTAAATGGAACTCTGTCCGGCGTATTATTTAGATATAATGCAATTGAATGCATATAATTTTCGAAAATATTTTTATCCGCATACATTGACGCTACCCAGGTCATCCACTCCGGTTTTGTAAAATCGGCCCTGTTATCCAGAGGTAATCCATATTTATTTAACTTTGTTAGGTAATAAGGAAGCTCTTCATTGAAAACCTTCGTCGGAAAAAGATGAAGGTCAAATAGTTTATCCCAGACCAGATTATATTTCATGCTCCATGTGCCCGGTTTATCGAATGCAAGTTTATAATGATCTTTATCGAAAGCCATTTCCTCCCATTTCTTGGCATATTTTCTGGCAATGACGTCGTATTCTGCGGCGACATCTTTCTTTCCGGCCATCGCGCATATCTTCGAATAGCATTCAAGAGCCACAATAGCTTTGACGGAAAGATTTGTATTATGCGCGAGGTGCCCGGTAAAATCGTCGGTACATAACTGGTTCTCAGGATCAAGGCCTTTTTCTTTTAAATATTCCGCCCACTTTTGAATACTGCTCCAATATTTGTTAGCATAGTTTGTATTGTTGTCGGCCCTGCATATGCCGTATGTAAGAATAATCATGTTGCCGGATTCTTCAACCGGCATTTGGTCTTTAGCCGATTTTTCACCGCCTCCGTATGCTTGTCCGTTTGCCTGTGGATATGTGCCCAAATCATGCGGTGCGAACGGGAATTTCCAGTTAGGCATTTCGGAATATTCGAAAACCGGAGTTAGAAGGGCTTTTAAAAGTGTGGTATTAAAATACATGAAGATCGGAGCTGAAGGATAAATAACATCCACAGTACTTATACATCCGTTGCTGAAATTCTCTTTCGGGAAAAGCATCGGAGTTCCGTTAATATCGGCTACCAGTTTATGAGCCGCAAATACTTGTCTGTACGCCAAGGCGCATATTGAAGCATAATCCGCACCGCCTTTATCTTTAAGTTTTGATATAAGGCTCTTATCAAAGTTTGCGCATTCGTTCGTCAGCGACTTATAGTTCGCAATTCTGCTTTCAATAACATTGCTAATAGATTGTCCGTTCCTTTTCCAGTAAGCGGGTAATTTTCTGTGAAAATATTCGATTGCATAAATATCGTCGTAAGCAAGAATTGAATAAACTTCTTTTACCGATCCGTAAACTTGACCCAGATTAAAAGTAAAAGCCTGAACCGGCCATCCGTCGTTTCCGGTGCGCGGCATATTGAAATCATCGTTCTCCGGCAGCTTTCCGTTTAATATGTAATCGTTTCTTACGATATCGGCGGATCCGATTGCGCTTTGCTGTTCTTCGAATTTAGGTGCGGCCAAATAAACATATCCCCAGTCTATTTTTACATCGTCTCCTTTTTTCTCCAGGACAGGCTGTCTTACCGATCCCATTTTCATTACAGTGCAGCCTTTAAGGTTTAATCTTCCCCAGGAAACTCTTTGTCCGGGAGAATCTAAACACAGTTCCGCGCAATTGTCCACATATACCGATACGTCATGAGCATTTCCATCTATTGACTTAACCCGCCAGGTAATATAGGAGGCGTCTTCGGAAATCAGATCCAGCGAATCGGGAAGAATGGGATTTGTAAAAATTAATTCCAGGTCAATACCGGCGTCTTTATAATTAAATGATGTACGGGTTGGACCAATATCCGTTTTAATTAATTTTAGTTTAGGCACCGATCCCACATTGCTTCCTATAAGGCGGTAGGTTTTCCCGTCTATTTTCACCATAACAAAAATGCTCATCGTCGAACCTGTCCAGTGTCTTGTGTAATCGTCTTCCGGATTATCGCCAAACGACCAGATACTGAAATACGGATCGGCATTGATCAAGGGTATTGCCGGGGGACGGGTGACTGTGCTCTGGGCATATATTATTCCCGATAATAGAATTAATACAACCGAAGTAAAATAAAGAAGCGTTGAATTTCGCAAGTGAGACTCCATGTAATTATTTGAGTAATCGCTCAATTTATAAAAGGGTTGCGGGCAATTAAATATTTTAAATTTAGTATTTAGATGCTCTGATTCGGTGAACTTCTGTATGCAATGAGATCAGAACAAATAATATAATTATAATAAATTATTAATCGTATGAATTGAAAAATTAGAAAACTAAAATAATAAACCCAAATTATTTTTTAAGGAGTAGGCACAAATCGTAAATTAAGATATCAGCCTTATGTTTCATTTACTTCGATTTATTCTTTTTATGAGTAAATTATCAAGACTGAGGTCCATCGGTCCGGTAAGTAAAATTACTGCCGATATAATCAATATTGTAAAAGGGAAATCGGCACCGCCGGTTATAAACCCTTTGGGCCACATTACAATTGTTGCGACGAGCATGTTTATAAAGACTGCAATCGCCGCGGGACGAGTAAACAATCCTGAAACCAAAAGCATTCCGCCTATGAACTCCGTGTAAGAACTAAGATAAGTCAGGAAAACGGAAAATCCCATTTTTGAAAAATACATAATCGTAATATCCATTCCGAAACCGCCGAACCATCCGGCAACTTTTCCGGAACCGACTAAAAATAATATAATTCCAGAAGTAATTCTTAACAGCAGTATCCCGGTGCTTAATAGACTGGGGTTAGTTGAAGTAAAAAAAATAGCGATAATGTTATTCTTAGTCATATTCTTTCACTAGTTATAAATTTGAAATACATGAGTAAATTACACAGTGTTGATTCAATTTTTTTACATTTATTTTTCAAGATATTCTTTAAGCGAAATACCGATGATATGATTCCATCCTTCCGAAAAATTTTCTTTGGCCAGATCAAGATTGCTTGCCGGGAAAGTTTCCAGACCTTCGTGGGTTAATCTTAATCTGGTTTTCTCATTTTCTTCAAACAACTCGAAGGTAACATAAGATATTCCTTCATACCCGTCGTACCGCCAGCTGTAAGTCAGCTTCTTTTCGGATTCCACTTCGGTGATTACGCAAATATGCAGATATTGTTTTTCGGGAGGGCCGCCGTAGAATCTGAACTCAAATCCGATTTCGGGTTTAAATTCTTCAAAATCGAAATACCATATCTTCATTTCATTTTTATTTGTTATTGCCTTCCATACATTTTCTATGGAAGCATTGAAAGTTCTCTCAATTATAAAAGGTTCATTTTGCATTTTAGATGTCCAATTTGTTGTTATTATCACACCTCAATATTCTTTAAATACTTTTCTAATTTTTCAAGATTTTGTTTTAAGCCTTCGTCGGCTTTGTGCGACTTAATTATTGTTTCCTTTAATTCCGCAGCATCAAATAATAACGACCAGCTTATCAATGTCCTTTCATCTTTGGATTCAAAAAGAACCGTAGTGAAGAAATGGGGATTGAAGTGTTCAAACACAATCTTTTTATACATGACGATTTCTTTGAAAATACTTTTGTTGGGATAATTTGATCCGTCCGGCGCGTGCATAGTTAAATTCCATTCACCTCCCGCCTTAAAGTTCATTTTATGAATTGTGGTTGTAAAATCATTCGGCCCCCACCAATTTTTTATATGCTCCGGTTCGGTCCAAACTTTCCATACAAGCTCTACCGGCGCGTTAAAAATCCTTGCTGCTGAAATCTCTCTGTTTGAAGTCAAAGTCTCTTTTGAATTTCCCTGTTCCATTAGAATTCTCCTTGACGATAAATTAATTTAACTTCGCTATCAGCTGAGCAAGCCTTTCCATCGATTCGATCAAGCCGCCTTCCATTCCTGATTTTATCATGCCTTCGCGATCTTCGGCAGATTGAAAGACCGCCGACATTATGATTTTTGTTTTATTACCCGGAAGTTCTTCAAAGTATTTTGTCTCAAGAACAACATGTCCTTTTTCGGGAAGACCTTCGTATTCAAATGTATTTATTATTCTTTCGGGAACCGTGACTTCATGATATACCCCGTGAAAAGCATGTACTCTTCCTTTCGGATCGGATTGCATAATTCTCCAGGATCCTCCGGATTTGACTTCCATTTTTTCCACTACTGTTTTAAGAACCGCAGGACCCCACCATTCGGGTATGTGTTCCGGATCGTTATATACTTTAAATACAAATTCACGCGGAGCGTTAAATATCCTGCTTGCAATAATTTCCTGTTTTCCGGGTTCGGCCGTTAATTCGGTTTTATGATTGTCTGTCATTGCCTTTGTTCCTTTACTTTCTTTCTATCAATACAAGTTTAGTTAGTCTTAGATCAAAGCCGGATAAATAAATCCGACAGTTTAAATTAAACGAGCTGCAAGTTTGTCGAAGGATTGATTCCAACCAGTTTCCATTCCTTCAAGCATCTGAGGTGCACGTACAGATACCCCCTTTGCAGTAGTTTTCATTGTCATTTTAGTCATGCCGTTCTCTTCTTCAAACGTTACAGTGGTGATAGCATCGATTAGAAGGTTATCGTCTTCATCAACAGCCTGATTTACAAAGACGAGAAGCTCAGGCGGCTTTACTTCTTTAAAAGCACCTTTCATCGGCCAGCGCTGCCCGGCAAGCTGTTTTATTCCCGGCCTGCCAGCATAACAATATGAATTTTGCCGCCGACCTTTGCATCAATCTCACATATAGGGTTGGTAACGCCTTTTGGCCCCCACCACTCAGCCAACATCTTAGGATCAGTCCATGCTTTGAAAACAAGTTCCCGCGGTGCATCTAAAATACGGGTGAGAATCAATTCTTTTGTTTCAACTTGTGCGTCGCTTTTTCTTTTCATTGCTTTTCTCCTTAGCTTGTAACTCATTTAAATAATTTTCTAGCGCATCCAGTTTTTCTTCCCAGAATTTTCTATACTTTTCTATCCAATCGGAAACTTCGTGCAATCCGTCTAATTTTGCTTCACAGTATCTTTCACGGCCTTTTTGTTTTACGGTGACAAGTCCGCATTCTGATAAAATTTTTATATGCTTTGAAACAGCAGGCCGGCTTATTTTGAACTGCTCGGCAACAGAATTTAAGTTTAATGATTTGTAAGCCAGCATATTTATTATTTCCCGGCGAGTCGGATCGGCTATTGCCTGAAATACATCTCTTCTCATTTTGTACCTGTTTCTGAATTATTCTTGAAAATATACTTGAACTTAAACTTGATCTTGAATTATCTAGTGTAACCAATCGGTTACAAATGTAAACGAAACCTTTCGGTTACGCAAATTAATTTTACAGAGATAGTCTGATTTAGATTAGTTCTGTGTTGCAAATCATTCATGTGAAAATAATGATATGAATAACCGGGAAGGGTAAATTAAAAATTGTATTTACAAAGAAAGTGTATAGGATAAACGGAAGCTTTTTGAAAGCCAGACCATATTTAACTTAATTAAAGTATTTTGTTAATTTTCAAAAAGCCACCGATTAGAATGGTTCACATTTGTCAATACGGACGGGCTTAAATGAACAGACCGCGCTGAAAGAATAATTTTGTTTATTTTGTTCCGGAGCCATTGTCAAACTCTTCATATAATTGTTTGATAACCTTTAAATCGCCGTTGCTTAATGCATTCATATTAAAAAATGAAACTCCCGATGCACCGTTCTTCTTTGCGATCAGAATTGCTTCCTTTAATTTTTCAGGAGTAAATGCATGGACTAACAGACCTGAATATATCGGGAATCTTCCGTGAACTTCTCTCACTCCCTGTGCGGTCGAAAATCCGATCCAGTTAATATTTTCGTTATAAAAATTCTGGTATATCATGGGTAAAGCGATATCCAAATTCCAGGAGCTCCAATCCTGACGCACCATGTTTCTGGCTAGCTCGGGATAAGGAAATACCGCAGCCGAAATTTTCACATTATACTTATGAGCTATAACCGCCATTTCATTAACCAGAGAGGTGACCGCATTAAGTCTGAATTGAAGCCATTCGTTGCTTAATTCGGGGTGAGCCATTTTTATAGGATCAACTCCGAACATTTTTTCAAATTCCTTCCTTGCTTCGGGGTGGTAGCCGAAATCATATTCCGGCATCTGATGGTCCTGAACTAAATTATATTTAGGCTGAAGAGCGGTGCCCAGGAATACATCGCAGTATCTTACATAGTCAAGATGAACGGAGGCAAGACCTTTTACTTTTGCCAAGGCCTCAAAGTTTGATTTGATATAATCTCTGGCTCCTTTGCTGAAAGGACTTAACCATTGATAATATTTTACATACGGATTAAATTCCAGAGAATTCTGTCCGTTTCTGTTTACCGAATACCAATCTGGATGCTTTTCGGCAACGGTATCCCACGGCCTGTTTAATGTCCACATCCAGGCATGTATTCTAATGCTTTTATCGTTCGTTAATTTTATCATTCTGGTTAACTCTTCCGGGTTAGCTCTGATGAAGAAATCAGTTATTCCGGCATCCCGGTATTTGTTAAATACGCTGTCCCATTGTGCATCGCTTCGATTCGGGTCCCCGTTTGTCCATGTTGCAAAAATAAAAGGTTTACTTTCCTTAATTTTACTACTACTTAATTCACTGCTGCCTGAACAGGAAACAAAATAAAAAACAGTTATCAATACCAATATAGTCTTCAAGAAATTGCGCATTATTCACGGGCTCCTATTTTTGTTTTACAGGGGATGTATAATTAATTTAAATGCAAATTTATAAAATAAATATTCTTTGGTGATATCGTTTAATAGTGAATGATCAAATTATGATTAATATAAGTCAGGTCAGTTTGCCTGAACCGTTCTGTCTTTCGCCCATTCTCTCATTGCTGCAATATTCTCTGCCATTACAACGGAGAGCGGACGTGTTTTATGAATTTCGTTTAATAATATTTCAGTGGTCAGTTGTTTATATCCGCCGATAATAGAATAGAAGCCGGAGACAATCACTTGTTCTATCTCCGATCCGGAAAATCCTTCGCATGCCTGAGCTATCTTCTTAACATCAAAATTATCCGGGTTCAGATCTCGTTTCTTAAGATGAATATTTAAAATTTCTTCCCGTATATTGCTTTCTGGTAAATCGACAAAAAAGATTTCATCCATCCTGCCCTTCCTCATTAATTCGGGCGGAAGATTTTGAATATCATTCGCCGTAGCTACTAAAAAGACAAGAGTTTTTCTTTCGGCCATCCAGGTTAGGAATGTACCCAGCACTCTTTTGGAAGTCCCGCTATCGTTAGAATCCGACGCCAATCCTTTTTCAATTTCATCGATCCATAAAACGCAAGGGGCCATCATGTCGGCCATCTTCAAGGCTTCTCTGGTTTTACGTTCCGTTTCCCCGTAGAATTTATTGTAGATTGTTCCGAAATCAAGCCGCAGCAACGGAATTCCCCATGTGCCGGCAACGGCTTTAGCCGCGAGACTCTTTCCACTCCCCTGCACTCCCAGGAGCATAACGCCTTTAGGGGTATCTATGCCCGTATTCTTTACTTCGCCTATAAATATTTTCTTTCTTTTCTCGAGCCATTCTTTTAAATTTTTTAATCCGCCTACTTCGGAAAAAGAAGAAGTGTCGTGTTCGTAATAAAGGACATTGTCTTTATTCAGTAAATAGTATTTGGCTTTGGTAATCTCGGGAATATCTTCTTTTGTAATTGCATTATCTTTCAATGCATTATATAAAATCCTCCTGATCTCCGAAAATGAAAGACCGTGAAGATTTTTTATGAAAATATTTAATATCGATTCATCTATCTTTACTTCTTTTACGGGATTTTCGGATTTCCACTTTTCAACTAATTGGAGTATAAATACTTTTATTTCTTCATCGGAAGGAAAAGCAAGATCAAATTTTGCGGAAAGGTGTTTTACCTCGTCGGGTAATTCAATTTGGGCCGAAATAAAAAAAATAGTCAGGTTAAGTTTTTCATTATTTAAAGCCAGTTCTTTTAGAAGGCGAATATTCCTGTCATTCTGCAAATACGGATGATAGTCAACAAGAACGAACATAGCCGAACTATATTTTTCAAATATGTTATATAAAACTTCGGTCGGTTCCAGGTTATTTGATCCGTTGATATTGCCTTTTCTGTCGAGAAGTGCAAAACCTCTTACCAGGTTCCAACCGTAAACAGGTTTTTTTAAGGAATTGCCAAGACTGACAATTAACTGTATCGCTTCCTTTTCATCCCGCGTTTCGATTGTAATTAAAGGTACCCGGGATTTGACCAGATGAAATAAATCCAGTAATTCATTCATAAGTTTGTTATCCGGAGTGTATTTTTAGACAAATAGTTTTTCAAACTTAATTGAAATGCGGCATTTGTACAATTAAAGAATCGATTTTTTCATTCCGTTGTCCGGTTCCGGGTCATCCAATCCATTTCTCCGTTCGGGCTGACGAAGCCGTCGACCGAGATCTGAACCTGCAATTTTAATTTGCGCATATCGGAAACCTCCTTTTAATAATTGATGGAGTTAATCTGTCTTTACCTCTTCCTAAAATTATTTAACTGTTATTCTTTAGGATAGGTATAGCTTACCATCCACTGGATTCCGAACTTATCGTTTAGCATTCCAAAATACGAATTCCAAAAAGTATCGGTGATGGGCATTGTAATTTTTCCTCCTACAGACAGTCCCTTAAATATTTTGTCAGCTTCTTCTTTACTCTCGGCTTCGATTGAAAGATGAAAATTAGTTCCTGCGGTTACATTATGTCCCATTGATTCAAGAGCGTCTGTAGCCATCAAAATATTTTCTTTGCCTAACGGTAAAGAGATATGCATAATCTTTTCTTTTTCCTCTCCCGAAAGTTTACTTCCATCAGATGTGTCTTTAAACCTTGTTAAACCGACAAACTCTCCGCCGAAAATTGATTTGTAAAAATTAAATGCCTCTTCCGTATCACCGGGAAAATTTAAATAGGGATTTATTGTTTTCATTAGTCTATCCTTTATTATTATTTACAGAATCTTTTAGATAACCGGTTGTGTGTATTAGATTATTAACCGTTAAAACGGTTAATAATTACTTTGCTTCTTTCAAGTTCTTCTTTTACTCTAAATTTTGTGATTTTAAAAATTAAGCCTAATGGTATTTTTTTATCCAGTGGAAATCTGATTGTTCCTTTTGAAGTTTCAAATTTAGATAATTCCCTTTCGAATTTGTTTATAGCATTTACTTTCGGGAAAAATCCTATATGGTTTTTGAACGCAGCAAACCAGACTAAAATGCCATTCTGTTTAAACGCCGGCATTTTATAACTTATAACCTCTTCGGCTGCCGGTGCTGCTTCCTTAATTGTCTGCCTTATTGTTTGCAGAACCTCTTGAATGTCCTCGGGAAAAGTTTTTATATAATCATCAATTGTTAGATATTTTTGTTTTGTTTCGGTCATATAAAACTCTTTACATTTTTTGATAATTTAAACAAACAACACCGGATTTAAAATTCTTTGACTGAACTAATTTTAGACGGGAACTTTTATTTAATCCTTCAAATAATTTCTTACCATTACCTAAAACAACCGGATGAACCAGTATCCAGTATTCATCAATCAAGTTCTTATCCGTCAGAGCGGTAGCAATGCTTAAACTTCCCGCAGAAATACTTTTACCGTCCTGCTCTTTCATCTTTTCTACTTCGTTAATCAGGTTTCCTTTATTTAAAGTCGTATTGTTCCAGTTCACTGTATTTAACGTACTTGAAAAGACGACTTTCTCTATACTGTTATATCTATCCGCAAATTCGATCTCGCTTTTAGTGCTTGTCGGATTTTCACTTGCGCGGGGCCAGTAATCAGCCATCATTTCATAAGTTTTTCGCCCGAATAAAATTACACCGACATCGTTTAAATAATCTGCAAAAAATTTATGCAGTTCATCATCAGCAATCGCAGCGGTATGGTCGGCATAACCGTCTATGGTTACGTTTATTGCAAATATTATTTTTCTCATAATTTTTATATCGATTAAATTTGAAAGTATATAGAATCATTAGACTTTTACTTCGGATTTACTTTCGATCGACCTGTAAATTGCTTCGATAACTTTAAGATCTTTCAATCCTTCTTCACCGCTGGCATCGGATGCGGTATCGTCTAAAATACATTTTGAAAAAGCATCCATCTGAAGTGCCTGCTGATTTGCCGGAGGAAAATTTAATTCTCCTTGATTAGTTCTTCCCGCAATTCCGCTATAGCTGTAAGCCGGCAACAAATTAAACCACCTTCTTTCCGTGCTTATATAAAGATTGTTTGCCGGCGTGGAATAAGAAGTAAATGAATTAGAAAGATGTCCGTCCGGAAATTTCATTTGCCAGGTTATGGATTCATCTACTTGTGCAAATTTTACGTAATCGGTTTTGTATTCCTGAGCGGCTAGAGAAACCGGTTCTTCGCCTATTGAATACCTGGCGGCCTGGATAGCGTAAATTCCCAGATCCATTAAAGCTCCGCCGCCGGCGAGGGCTTTTTTCAAACGCCACTGTGTCGGATCGCCGATCTTAAAACCGAATTGGGACTGCACGTATATTAATCCGCTGCTGCCGTCGGATCTGAATTTCATCGCCGCTTTATGATAAGGATCGGTATGAAGACGGTATCCGACGAAAAGTCTTACTCCCGCTTTTTTACACGCCGCTATCATCTCCTCGCATTCTTTTACCGAAAGCGCCATCGGTTTTTCGCAAAAAACATGTTTGCCCGCTTTTGCCGCTCTTATGGTATATTCATGATGCATTGAATTTGGAAGAACAACATAAACCACATCGATGGATTTGTTATCGGCTATTTCATCGAAGTTTTTATAATTATAAATGTTCTTATCGGGTATATTATATTGCCGTTTCCAGCTTTCGGCTTTAGACGGGGTGCCTGTTACAATACCGCTCAGATAACACATAGATGTTTCCTGCAGGGCGGGCGCAAGTTCATGTGTGGCGTAATTCCCGAGTCCCACCAAAGCAACGCCCAGTTTTTTATCGGACTTAAAAAAAGTATTTGATAATACAGAAACGGACGGAAGCATTGCTAAAGCCGAACCGGCTCCCAAAGTCTTCACAAAATTCCGGCGGGTATATTTCATTATAGTTTCTCCTTTTCAGATTTGTTAGTGACGACGGTTAACAATCTCAAAATATATCTTCAAAGCTTAATTATCAAAAGATATTATCGGCCGCCCTCATTTTCCAAATGCCGGTTACTTCCGAAGGGATATTTTCTTTACGTCCGTTATAATTTTATTTCATTGTAAAAGGTGTTTACACGGTATCCGCTTAACCGCGATATAAAAACAAAAACGAAACCGGATAAATTTTATCCGTCTTCAATTTATTACATATTTCCCAACGGCTGAAGCATACCGACTCTATTTCCTTCCGTATCTATAATTGAACAATAAAGCCCGACGCCGGGAATCTCACCTGGTTCTCCCGGCTTCTTCGGATCGCCGCCCAATACTTTGCCTCCGGCTTCGGATACTTTTTTCATTGCTTTTCTGATGTCGTCAACTGCAATAACAACCGAAGTATGATTTGAAACCTGGTCATCCGTTTTTTGATAGAAACCTCCGTTAATCATTCCCGGTTCTTTGGGACGCATTGTCTTTTCATCAGTTTCGGAAGTGCTTACAACCATGTATTCTCCCATTTCGGGACCGAGCTGCTGGATTTTCCATCCGAATACGTTTGTATAAAATTCCGCCATGCGTTTTTTATTTTCGGCGGGCATTTCAAAGTGTACTACCGGATTCATCTTTGACATAATAATTACTCCTTATTTAGTTAATGTTTATGATTGATTTTTCGTTATTATAATATGCATAGCTTTTTCAGTTTGTGTATTTTCAATGCATTTATATCCAAGCTTAATTAAATCGATTTGGCCGAAGAGACTTTCTCCGGAACCTAAAATTATAGGTGATATTACTATATGCATTTCATCAATTAGTTTTGCCTTTAAATATTGTTGAATGGTGCTGACACCGCCGCCAAGTCTTACATCTTTGCCATTTGCGGAATCAAATGCTCTTTCAAGAGCCGCATTAATCCCATCCGTTACAAAGTGAAAGGTGGTGCCGCCTTCCATCTCAATTGATTCGCGCTTATGATTTGTTATGATATAGACAGGAACATGATATGGCGGGTTTTCTCCCCACCATCCTTTCCAATTAACATTCGGTAAGCCGCGATATGGACTAAACATATTTCGACCCAAAATCCAGGCGCCAATATTTTTAAAACCTTTTTCGGCAAATTCATTATCAACTCCTGATGTGCCATCACTCTTTCCTAATACGTTTTGTTGAAAAGTTTTTGTGGGGAAAAACCATTGGTGAAGCTCTCCGCCGCCGACTCCCAAAGGATTTTCCAAGCTTTGATTCGGTCCTGCCCCAAATCCATCCACTGATATAGTAAAACTTGCTATCCGTAATTTTTGCATTTTTGATCTCCTTCAACTTTTAATTATGTTAATTCAAACATTGAATTGTCTTAAATGATGATCGGTATGTTTATATGCCAAAGCACCGATTTGATCTTTATTCATTTCGCCGAAAAAAGGATGCATTATCGTATAGTCGTCAAGCTGTCCGTATTCATTCATTTGAGCAATCCATTTTTGTTTGTCGGATTCTATATCCTCTGTATGATCTTTTATAATTAAGAACGGTATCGTAGGCATGTTTTTAGGCACCGGTTTTTCGTCCTTTATAAGTTTTCTTAATGCCGGTTTCCCGAAAATAAATCCGGAGAATGTTCGTCTTGAAGTAATTCTTCCTATCGCCATTTCGTTCCATAAAACACAATGCTTTATCATTTGCCCGACATCCATTTTACCCCAATTGGGTTTCAAATCTTTATTTATTTCTGTAATTCTATGGATGAGCTCAGCTCTTACCTTTTCATTAAAAACAGATTTCATTTTTTTACTTGGTTTTTTGGTTATGTTCCGGCTGGTATCGTTGGAATACAACACCTGTCGGCAGGGCCTCAGATTCGACAAGTTTTAATTTGATATACTTACCTTCCGGAAAAAGTCTCTTGCCGCTTCCCAGAACAAGAGGATAGACATGCAGAGCATATTCATCAACCAGATCGTTTTTTACCAGGGAATGCACAAGTACGCTGCTTCCGTCAATGAGTATATCTTTTCCCGACTGTTGTTTTAAGCGTCGCACTTCTTCCGCAACATTGCCGTTTATAAGTTTAGAGTTGCGCCAGGCTTCTGTTGATTTCAATGTACTTGAAACAACATATTTGCGGGTACCGTTCATTACGGTTCCGAACGGATCGCTATCGGGCATCGGCTCAAAGGCAGCGCCGTGAATTTGCCATGTTTTTCGTCCGAGCAGCATGGCATCAGCATTTTCCATCATTTGAAAAAAACGCTTTCCGATATCATCATGCCAGTAAGGCCAGGTCCAGCCGCCGTGCTCAAAGCCGCCGTCAGTATCTTCTTCCTTTCCGCCCGGTGCCTGAATCACGCCGTCAAGCGTAATGAACTCCGCAACGATTAATTTTCTCATTTATGTTTTCTTTCTAAGATATTTCTTGTTCTATTTTTTTTTCGGTTAAAAGTATGCTAAAAACTATTTAACAAGATGTGTTATTAAATAATAGATCTCAAATATGATGTAATTGTTTCTTTATTCTGCTACTAATTGATTTTCATGTAGAAGCATCCAATTTGTACCGAACTTATCGCGGAGCATTGCAAACTTAGATGCGTAGAAAGTTTTTTCCATCTTCATGAATATTTCACCGCCTTCGGAAAGCAGAGCATAAATTCTTTCGGCTTTCTCATCGCTGTTGACGCTAAGGCTCAAGTATGCGCTTCGCATAGGTTCGGCGTGAGGAATGTCTGCGCCCATCAATATAGAGTCTCCGATTTCTATTCTCGCGTGAAGAATATCGTTTTTCCGTTCTTCCGGAATATTCGATGAATCCGGCATATCTTTGAAAGTTGACATCATTGTAATTTTGCCGCCGAGATGCTTCTCATAAAATTTAAAGGCCTCTCTGCAATTTCCTTTGTAGTTGACGTAAATATCGAGTTTCATTTTTGAAGGCTCCTTTCAATTGTCTCATTGTTAAATTGCTTTTTACAATTTATTTTATTTTCTATCTGCAAACAGTTCACACCTGGCGAAGGCAGGACATTAAAAAACCGTCAGCCGAAATTATGCAAAAATGATAATTGGAGTACAAATGTTATATTACTTTCGTCAGCCCGGTATTTATCAACCTTATGTTAGGCGTTCGGTGTTTTTTGTAATTTACTTTTGCCCGTTATAATTTGGGTCAAATTCCACAATCCATTCAATACCGTATTTATCTCTAAACATTCCAAAATATGAACCCCAAGGACTGTCACCAATAGGAGCTTCAATATTTCCGCCTGCTGAAAGTCCGCTAAATAATTTGTCGGCTTCTTCACGACTTTCTGTACTGATAAATATCTTAGACCTGTTCTCATTTTCATTTGTTCGTCCCATGCTTTCCGGAACATCATTTGCCATCAACATATTATTTTTACCAATGGGCAAAGCAATATGCATGATTTTATTTTCTTCTTTTTTTTCTATAGGGAATCCGGTGCCTGCAATGTCTTTGAAACGAATAACTTTTGCGAACTCTCCGCCAAATACCGATTTGTAAAAATTGAATGCTTCTTCGGCATTTCCATTAAAGTTAATGTGTGGATTAATAAATGCCATAATTTTATTTAACCTCCTATGATAATTTATTCCTTAAATAGCTTCTTCAAAATTGGTCTTAAAAGCCCTATTGCTTATTTCTTCATTATATTTTGTCTGCATCTCTGCTGAATTAATCTATTTCGATATTGTACCGTACCATCATTTATCTGATTATACTTAAGTTGATACTTGGCTTATAACCAAGTAATTACTTGTATATTTAATAACTGTTTAGCGGTCTTACGCTCCAACAGTACCTGTCTTGACTTGTCCCGCCTGCTTGTAATTTGCGAAGATGACGCCATTTGCTGTATCCAAACTATCCGTTAATGAAAAGGCCGCAGGTACGGTACCTTCGCCAAACAAACGCGTGCCCGTACCGAGAGTACTTGGGAACGATTTGTGAGAAATGATAAAATTATTTTTTTCTCATTTTATCTTCCCTATCTATTATTAAGAAGCCTTTTACATTATTAATTTTATTTTTCTTTGTTGTTATCTAATAACCAAATGCCGATTTCTTTAATTACTAAATTGCTTTCCAACTTAGCGGAACCATGGCTTTTCGTTTATAGAATTTCTAACAACAGATATCAATCCGTTATCTCCGGCTCGACAAGTTTTGTTAGTTGATCAAGCGATTCCTGCCAGCCGAGATAGCAGTATTCCGGAGGAATAGCATCCGGTACACCTTCCTGCACGATGCTGACATCAGAACCGCAGGAAACTAGCTTGATAGTAACTGAAGTAATTATTTCTCCCGGCATATTCGGATCATCAAATTTATCAGAATAACGAATGTGTTTACCCTGTTCCAGTTCAATATATTTGCCGCCGAAGGAACTGCTTTTACCTGTTGTAAAATTTGTAAATGACATTTTATACGTCCCGCCGACTTTTGCATCAAGATGATGCACCTTGCAGGTAAAACCGTTTGGAGGGAGCCATTTTGCCTGTGCATCGGCATCGAGAAAAGCACGGTAAATTTTATCAGGCGCCGCTTTAATAACGCGATGAAGTTTTATTGTTGACATAATTTTTTCCTTTTTAATATTATTTAGTTATTTCTTTTGTTCAACGATGAAAAATTGTATAGCTGCGGACGGACATTCTTTCGTCTTTTTGCTCCGCAATCGCAGCGCAGTGAAATTTTCAAATTTAAAACAAATGGAAAAACTCCGAACCTTATAAAGTATTCGGTAGAAGATTCCGTTTTAAATAATGATCCTGTTAATAATATGTTATTCAAATCCGCAATCATTGTTCATATGCTTTTTGCAGTTTACTGGTCTCGATCTTTTTCATCTGAAGCATTGCCTGCATTACCCGCTGTGATTTTACCGGATCGGAGTCGCCCAGCAGCTTAATGAGAGTTTCCGGAATTATCTGCCAGGATATACCGAATTTATCTTTCAGCCATCCGCATTGTTCGGCTTGAGGAACTGCAGAAAGCTTATTCCAGTAATGATCAACCTCTTCCTGGGTTGTGCAATTGACAACGAACGATTGCGCTTCGCTGAATGTAAATTCGTGCTTATGTGCGCTGTCCATTGCGACAAATTTTTGTCCGCCGAGAGTAAACGCCGCGTGGGCAACGGTTCCTTCTTCATCCGGTTTCTGATCCGGGCCGTAGCGGAATATTTCACCAACCTTCGAATCGGGGAACAATGAAGTATAAAAGTTAACCGCTTCCTCGGCTTTTCCGCAGACATTGCCGACAAACAGAAATGAAGGTATAATTACCTGACTGAAATTTTCCCGGGTTAAAATTATCTGCCACGATAAACCGAATTTATCTTCTATCCAGCCGTATTTTTCGCTGAAAAAATATTTATCCAACGGCATAAGCGGTTTTCCGCCCTCAGCTAATTTATCCCAAATAGCTTGTACTTCATCGCTTGTTTTGCAGTTCACAAAGAATGATATTGCCGGAGTAAATTTAAATACCGGTCCGCCGTTAATTGCTGTAAAATTAGTTCCGGCCAGATTGAAAGAAACAGTCATTACCGAACCCTTCGGCCTGTGCGCGGCTTTTGCGCCGGCTTCATCATATCGGATAGTCGTGCCGATTTTAGAGTTCTTAAATATTGAAGTATAGATATTTACAGCTTCCTCGGCATTATCATCGAACCATAAAAACGGAGTTATCTTTTGCATTTTACTCTCCTTTAAAGTTTAGCTATCTTGAAGAACAGATAAAAAATTACCGGCCGTATCTTTAAACCAGGCAATCTTCGGTCCGCCTCCGCGGAAAATACCTTTTTCATCCGTCTTAAGACTGCCTTCATATTTTTCAAATTTTATTCCTTGTTTGGTCATTTCATCAACAGTTTTTTCAATATCCTTAACAAGGAAATTCAGAATGGTAAATGTTGCGGGAACATGGTCGGGTTTGGCATAAATCATTATCTTTGTCCCATCCTTAAAATGAAGATTAAGCAAACCTTTCATACCGGGTTCATCCGATACTTCCAATCCGAGTTTTCCGCCGTAGAAATCTCTGGCTTTATTTATGTCATCAACGGAAAAACTACTTAATGCTTTCGTATTTTTTAACATATCATCTCTCCTTTAGTAAGTATTTTTAATATCTTTTATGCAAGGAAGTATGCCTATAATAATCTGAAACTTTCATACACCCATGTTATCATGTTCTGAAATTATGATTGCTGTTTCCAAATCCGTTTTTTTCCAATTCGCTAACAACAATTTTCAGTTGCCGTATATGTCTTTGGGTATGATAAATAACAAAGCAAATTGCTTCTAATTTTGTCATATAACCGTAAACCGGTAATTCAAACGTCGCACAAATTTTCGATTCGTTATTTTCATTCGGGGTCAGTTCTATTGAATCCGCAGCTTGAACCAGTCTTTTATAAATCCTTTTAAGTGATTTAATAATTTCATCTTTTTTGTATTCTTTTTGATCGGGTGCGACAAACGTCGGTGATTTCATTTTTATTTTATAATCTAAAAAATCTTTTTTAATCATATCAACTTTTTCGTCCGGTGCGCGCTTTTCGATTTTTGAGGGACCGTTTATAAGTTGAATAAACCCGGAGCTGAATTTTATAATATGCCCGGCGATTTCTCCCGCAGACCATTCAACTTCTGAAGCCGCGACATTTAATTCATCTTCACTAACAGATGAAATAATATTTATTAAATCGCTGCTGTTGTTGTTTAATAATTCCAGAATATCCTGTTTCTTCATTATAAATCTCTTTTTTATTATATCCTTTTCTGCAGCTTACAGAAATTATTATTTATCGATTATCTGGTTTACGATTACTGTTTTCCATTTTTCGGAATCCGGTTCAGCGTTAGGATCCGAGGGGTAAAATTCCGTGCGCGGCCCGCGGAATTCTATATTGTTCTGCGTTGCCCATTTTTCAAATTCGCCGTTAACTTTATAAAGATTACGATAATTACCGGTATATATCAGTACGGCGTATTTTCCGTCAGGGAATACATCCCGCTCTACACGGTCATCCGGCGAGAAATCATCATCGACGGGTATGCCGACTTTAACCGTCATTTCTTCTCCTGCCGTTTTTAAATAACTGAAGAAGGGAGCGCCTGATGGTTCGAGGTTTTTTTTCTCAAGCCAATTGAACAGCTCCGGGATTAACGGCGGTAATTTTACGGGTATTTGCTCACGGGTCAACTGAGTTTTGATAGCAGCGTAAGGCTGCTGTTTTCGATATTCTATTTGAGGTCTTAAATTCATATAGACATCGCCTTGTTAATTATGTTATGATTTGAATCCGCGGCATTAATGTAATACCGAAAAATTAAATAAGGAAGGGATAAATCCGGCAATATTAAGGGGCAATTGCGGCAGATTATAAATATGATACGGTATGCGGAAATAACTTGATGTTATATTCGGGACCTTGGGAAGATCAAGATAACGGCTCGGTAAATCATTCGCTTTAATTTGAAGCTGAAACCAATTCACGATAAAATTTTTTCCGGTATTCAAGCGGAGAAAGACCGGTTATCTTTCTGAATGTTGTACGGAACGATTTAACGTCGGAATAACCGACTTCATACATAATTTCTTTTATGCTTTTTCTTGATGTTTCAAAGCTGTTTTTAGCGGCTTCAACTTTAACCCGCTGCAGGTATTCGATTGGCGTGATCCCGGTAGCTTTTTTAAATCTTCTGTCGAAATTTCTTCTTCCTATTGCCTGTCTCGAAGCTAAATCTTCGATTGATATTCTACCGGCGAAATTTCCTTCAATATAACATTGCGCTTTCTTTATTTCCTCATCTTTATGATTTTTTCTTCCGATGAAAATTGAAAAATGAGCCTGGCTTTCGCGGTCGAGATCAATCTCGAAAATTTTGGAACAGAACAACGCGGTTTCTCTTCCGTAAAATTTGTCAACTATCTTCAAAAGGAAATTAAGAAACGAAAAAGCGCCGGCGCTGGTAAAGATTCCGTGTTCGCCGATAATTACTTTATGAGGAACCAGTTTTACATTTGGGAACATTTGCCTGAAAGCATCGGCTGCCGCCCAATGAGTGGAACAGCTCTTACCGTCAAGCAGACCGGTTGATGCAAGCAGGAAAGCGCCGGTGCAGAGACTGATTATTTCCGCTCCGAGTTTATATTGATCGGTTACCCAGCGGACAATAGTTTCATTCCGTTTTATAATTTCGGAAAAGCTGTCGCCGGGCTGGAAAGCCGGAATGATTATTAGATCGGTTCTTTTTATATCTCTTATATCGGATTGAGGATGAACGGAGAAAAGTCCGTTATAAAGTTTTACATCTTTTGATATTCCGGCTAACTTAATTTCAAACAGCGGCTTCTTACCGGACTGCTGCCGGAACTGATTCGCTCTCATGAATATCATATATGAACCGGCAATACTGTCAAGCACTGTTTGTCCCGCCGGAACAATAATAGTTAACTGTTTCATACCGATTCCGTTTTCTGCAAATCTACTAAAACAAGATTGTCTTAATCAACCCGCCGGGTTGTCTATGTGACACCTTTATAATATGCGGATCAGGACATATATTCAATTCGAAAACAAAATTAAAACAATAAGAAGGAGTTAAAAATGACGACGAAAGAATTGCTCGAAATTTATTATAAAGGATTTGCCGAAAAAAAGAACTTGGATTCTGTTATTTCGGATGACTTCAAATTTATCGGCGGCGACATGATAAAGACTAATCCGGTTATCGGAAGGCAGGCTTATATTGAAATCATAAAAAGATTCTCACAGCTGTTTCAAACGATGCGGGTAAAAGAAATGATCATCGAAGGCGACCGTGCCTGCGTCATCGGAAATTACGATTATGTTTTTCCGGGCGGGAAGGAAATTAATGCCGATGTCGCGGAGATATGGGAAATCAAGGACGGTAAACTTGACTCGCTTAGGATATTTTTTGATACACTTACATTCGAACTATTAACTAAAAAGTAAAACAGACTATTTCGAGAGGATGGACTTTGTTGACTTATTTCCGCTAGGATTGCCAATTATATTCCCGGGTGAACTATAGCACAATTAAGAGATGAAAATAAAAAGATCAATTTCTTTCGAATATTTTTTTCAATATAATAACGCCGGAATTATAAAAGATAGATTAACAAAATTCTTTCCTAAATAAACAGATAACGGATGTCTGATTTTATTTAGATACCGCAAATTTCAAAAAGAATTCTTTTTTCAGTAAAAGTAATATTGAGCTCATGGAAGTTGAAAAACCAAAAATGAAAATTACTTTTATAGAACCCTGCGCCGAATTAAAAACGCTTGTCAAATCCATCTGGATATTTGAAAGCCGCTTCGGGATGCCTTTAAGGGATATGAATCTTGCCGCACCGAACGGCTGTCCGAAACTTATTATCAATTATGAAAACAGTATTACCTCGCTTGTTGAAGGCCGGGCAAATGAAAGCACGGAATGCGGGATTTATTTTTCCGGAAATAGAGATATTCCCGTACACATAAGTACGTCGGAAAAGAAAACCGGCTTTATCGGGATTGAGTTTCTTCCTTACGGTGCTTACCCGGTTCTTGGAATACCCATGATGGAAACTGCGAACCATCTCTTCGCTATCGAAGAACTCCTGGGACGGCCGGGTAAGGAAATAAGAGAAAAGCTTTATAATATATACGATACAACCGGCAAGATAAATTTTATACAAGAGAAACTGATAGAAATAGTTCGTAAAAGACAGCTTCAGAGTGACATTGTTAAATATTGTGTTGATACTTTGAAATTCAATGACGGATTACTGCCTATTTCGCAATTGGAAAGAAAGACCGGTTACAGCCGTCGTTATCTTGAAATACTTTTTAAAAATCATGTGGGTTTCTCACCGAAAATTATTGCCGGGATCTTCCGGTTTCAAAAATTTTACAGTAAATGGGCAAGGGGCAGATCATATAATGAATTAAAAGAAGAACTCAATAATTATTATTTCGACCAGGCTCATTTTATCAAAGAATTCAAAAGGATGACCGGGTTTTCTCCCATGCAATTCACAAATGAGGTCTCAAACGAGTTCGGACGCCGGCTTTCTCTTCGCTGACATTTCGCATTTTTACAATCGCTCTAATTAAATTTTAATTTGTTTTGCAGTGTAATTATAAAAATTAATTTCAAGGATAATTAATATGAACAATATAGATTATAATACTTCTATTCGGTTAGAACAATCCCCTGCCGAGGTTTTTAAAGCCATTAATAACCCTCGTGCCTGGTGGAGTGAAGATATAAAGGGCAGAACTGACAGACTTAATGGTGAATGGACATATCATTTTAAAGACAGTCATCGCAGCAAAATGAAAACAATTGAAATGATTCCCGATCAAAAAGTAGTCTGGCTGGTTGTGGATAACTATTTTGCTTTTACCAAAGATAAAAGTGAGTGGACCGGTAATAGAATTATTTTTGAAATTTCCAAACAAGATAATAAAACGCAGTTGGTTTTCACTCAAATCGGATTAGTTCCGGCTTATGAGTGTTACAAAGTTTGCAGTGATGCGTGGACCGGATTTATTAAAAAGAGTTTATATAGTTTAATAACCACCGGTAAAGGTCGGATCAAGTGGTATGAACAATAGAGATAATATTTATTAACCGAATCGTAAGGAATAAGAAATGAAAGATAAAGATTATCAGAAAAGTTTTATTATTAAAGCGGCGCCTAAAGAAGTGTTCGAGGATATTGTTAATGTAAAGGATTGGTGGACATCCAGTTTTAAAGGCGGCGCAAAAAACATAAACGACGAATTTGATGTTACTATGGGTAAAACCACGGTTAACTTTAAAGTGATAGAATCGGTTCCGTACAAAAAATTGGTATGGCTCGTTACTGATTGTCATCTAGACTGGCTAAACGATAAGAAAGAATGGAAAAACACAAAAATAGTTTGGAACATTTCGGAAGAAAATAATTCCACCAAAGTTGAAATGGCGCACCTTGGATTAGTCCCGGGCATCGAGTGCTATAATGATTGTGAGGCCGGATGGAATCAATATATAGCCGAAAGTCTGCCTAAATTAATATCCGCCGGGAGAGGAATTATTTTCGAAGGTTCAAGAGGATAATATAGGAGGACAATTATGAAGGTATCATTGGGTGAGCACTCTAAACTGACGGTTAATCCATCGGAGCAAAATAACATTAGAAAATTTTATCAGGAAATATTAGGATGCCCCGCAACAAAGAAATCAAAAACAATTGATGTCTTTAAGATTGGCGATAAATTTTATTTAGGCGTGGTATATGATGATTCGGCGTTGAGTAAAGAAGAGAATATGAAATCAATATGGCTGGAACTCCGTACTGAAAATCCGGAGGAGTTAAAGAATAAGATTTTGAAGTTCGGGATCAAAGAAATTGATTACTGGGATAAAGAACATTTTTATTTTCAGGCTCCGGGGGGACAAGTATTCCGCCTTGCGGACAGCGGTGAAGATATGTCTAAGTGGCAGCGGTGAGATAATATGAGTATAAGAAGAGAACCCGGTCATTAAACCCAGATAATATTTCAAACAACCGGGAGACTTGAATCATATACCCGTTAAAGAAAATTTCTTAAATTATTGAACGCGAGGCGAATGCGGCGAAAGTATATGCCGTTTTTATGAAATTATTTATGCAATGGATTTTTTATGCCGGTTAAAAGCGCAAGTGATAAAATTAATTCTGCTATAATGGAATGCGATGGTATTACATCCGGGGTACACCGTTTCGGAGGCACCGAATATAAACTAGTTAAAAGAGAGATTGGGCATATTCACGGAAATTATCTTATTGATATTCCTTTCCCCCTTAAAATAAGAAATGAGATTCTTGCAAAAGGCGACGCGCAGGTTCATCATATTTTGCCTGAAAGCGGCTGGGTTAGTATATACCTTCGAAATGATGAAGATGTGGAAAGAGCGATTGATTTATTAAAAAAATCTTACCGTCTGGCTTTGGAACAAAAAGCGAAAAGAAATAAAGCGGAAATATAAAAACTTGGAACAGATATCATTCAAAACGCAAAAAGAATTTCGGGAGTGGATCGATAAAAATTTCGATAAAACTGAAGGTATATGGCTGAGATTTTTTAAAAGAACTCCGGCATTGCCACAGTTACCCATGATGAAGCTCTGGACGAAGCTTTGTGTTACGGCTGGATAGACGGGCAATTAAAAAAATGCGATGAAAAATCTTGGCTTCAAAAATTTACCCCTAGACGCGCGAGGAGCATTTGGTCAAAAAGAAATGCCGATCGAGCCACGAAATTAATAAAACTTAAAAAGATGAAACCGGCCGGACTTAAAGAAATTGAAAATGCAAAATCGGACGGCAGATGGGAGAAAGCCTACGAATCGCCGAAAGATATGACAATCCCCGGAGATTTCCTTAAAAGATTATCCAAAGATAAAAAAGCACAGAAATTTTTCGAGACACTAAACAGGGCAAATAAATACGCGATATCATGGCGTCTGCAGACGGCTAAAAAACCGGAAACAAGGGAAAAGAGAATGATCAATATTCTTGATATGCTGTCGAAGGAAGAAAAATTTCATTGATAGAATCTAAATGATCTTTCGATGTCATCAACCCCAAGCATTTATATACTTACTTTAGGCTTAATCATTCAACCTTCATATTTTTTATAACCTGTTAGAATGTGATTAAACATTGCGTAACATTTAAATTATATTTTTAACGGGATATATCACAGCAATGGTACTATTATAAAGATAATACCTTGACAGACATAGTAATATCCGTTATGTTGTATAAGCAAAAATAAAGAAGGTTAATATGTTAAAAATATCGTCGGACCTAATAAGAGGCCATATTGATACAATCATACTTAAACTGCTTTTAAGCGGAGACAAGTACGGTTATGAAATATCAAAATCGATTACTTCGGCTGCCGGCGGTGAGTATGAATTAAATGAAGCAACTATGTATTCAAGTTTGAAGCGGCTTGAACAAAGCGGGTTCGTTAAATCTTACTGGGGAGATGAAACCCAGGGCGGGCGGAGAAAATATTATAAAATTACAGCCGAAGGCAAAAAAATATATTCTGAGAACAAGAAGAACTGGGAATTTGCAAAACAAATAATTGATAAATTAATTTAATGCCGGAGATTAGCGTTATGGACGAACAATTAAAAGATTTTTTAAACAAAAAATTCCATCCCTATAACGATTTAAAAATTGTTAAGGAACTAAAAGAAGAACTGTACTATGATTTAAAGGATAAGCTGAATGATTTGAAAAAAGAAGGATTAGACGACGAAACTGCGTTTAAAGCAACGGTTGATTCAATGGGAGATATATCCGAGATCCTGGATAGTATAAATATTAAGACTAAAGAACTTCAGAAGAGGGTGGGAATGGATTTTTCAAAAAGCAATCTTAAAGTATCCGATTTTACAAACGTTAACCTGGAAAAAAGCAGGTTTGATTACAGTAATCTGAAATTTTCGGATTTCGCAAACAGCGATTTATCTCAAGCATCATTTAAATCATGTAATCTTAAAGGTTCAAATTTCAGCAATTCAAAATTAATCTCAAGCATATTTAACTCGAGCAGCCTGGAAGATGTAAATTTTGATTATGCCGATTTTACAGATGCAAAATTAAATAAATCGGCGTTTAAAGGAGCTTTTTTTAAGGAAAATCGGTTTGAGAATACCGATTTCAGTTATTCGGATTTCACAGACGTAATATTCGATAATCAAAAATTCAATAACGTATCTTTCGATTACTGCGGTATGCGAGGAACATCATTCAGAAACGCGGTATTACAAGATGTTTCTTTTAAAACCGATGTTAAAAAAACGGATTTTAACGGAGCTAAAATGGATAAAGGCACTTACGCAATATTAAAAGGATACAAAGCGGACCTAAGCAATGTAAAGCTTTTATAAAGATTTTTGGATATCTATATCCTCTAAGATGTATTTAAAAGTATTACGATTACAAAATTGATTCCAAAACCATCAATGTATACCGCAGGAAAGAATTTTAAGTATTGGCCGGTAATTCAAACTGCAAGCGCGTTCTATTAATTTTAAAAATATAGTTACGGAACAGGAAATAACTCCATGATTAACCTTCGATTGTATAAATAAATCTGAGTAACTACCAGGGGATTTGATGGAACTGCTAAAAACCTTATTATTATGGAACAAAATATTTAACTTATGCCTAAACTAATCGCCCATGAATAAAATAAAATTATTTATCATTCTGTTCGTTCTTTTAAGCTTAAATTGTTTCGCTCAAAATCCGCACTTAACCGGAACAATTTCTTTCTCGGTGAAAAAAGGAATTATAAAAGGAGATATTATACTTTCATATATTCCGAATATTAAGAAATATACGATTTGGCTGAATGCAGGACTTAATATTGAATCTATAACCGATACCTCGGGCAGGGTAAAATATAATTATAAGAGAATATATAATAATAAAAGCGAAGAAGCGCTACAGTACGAGCTAACAGATAAAGCCGGACATGAAAGCCCTCTGCCGAATCAGCTTCGATTTAGGTATACGGGAGCATTTCCCGTAATAAGCGATACTTCCGATATGTACGATTACGGCGATTGGAAGGGAAACATTGCATTTAACGGAAATACCCTAAGGATGTCCGAACAGTCGGTCTGGTACCCTGTTGTTTATGATGTTAGTAACGATAATATTATTAATAAATATACCTATTCCTTAAAACTGAACAGCGATGATTCCGGTGCCGAATATGTGAACGGCGATATCCCGAGCACCGGCGGCGTGAATATCTTCAGTTCTTCTAAGGCTGTTCCTTTACTTCTGTTTGCCGGATCGTTTAATTTTTACCAGCGCAACGGAAATTATTTCATAAATTCCGGACTTACACAGCATGAAATGGATATACTCGGAAAATGGACGGATAAAATTACCGGTTACTACGAATTGAAAATAGGCATACCATACGGTAGTAAAATTTATTATCTGGCATCAAAACCGGTAACGAAAAAAAATGTATGGCTTTTTGTATCGTATCCTTCAATAGTAGTTGTCGGCAGGTTATATACAATGAAGAATATATTCTTCAAATCCGGCGGATCAGTTATTGATACTTCCAGAATCCATTACCTTTCACATGAACTGGGCCATTATTATTTCGGCAATTTATTTACCCCCAACTCGGAATTAAAGTGGATCTTTCTCGAGGGAATAACCGAATATGTTTCGCTGCAATTCGTAAAAGAAAACCTGAACCAGGATGTCTATAAAAATATTTTGACCAAATATTTAAAATCAGTCAAAGAGATGAAAAAATTTGTTCCTCTTAATAAAATAAATTCGAACACGGAGTTATCCGACAATTATAAATACAAATACATTCCGCTTTTATTAACAGCGTTGAGCAATATAATCGGATCTGATAAAATATGGCAGTGGTTTTCTTATTTGACTGATGTGAAAAACGCGGTTACGAATTATACTTTTTTCAAAAATAGTTTATCTATAATAGGTGTATTAGATAAAGAGTTCAAAGAATTTGAAAACCGTTATGTAAAAAACAAAAAAGGCCGTCAAAATTTAATAAACGACATAAATTTGCAGCTAAGGAAATAAGGATTATCCCGAACATTAAAACGCTTTAATTGCAACGCGCGGCACCATTTCGAAATACTTATTGGTTACGAGTAAAAAATTAATAAGTGTTGACATGAATTAAAAAGTCGCTTTTATTTAGTTTCTTCTTTAAATATTAAATGCTGCTTTTATGTTTAATGAAGAATGTGATACAGGCAACTTCAAGGTTTGATTAGAATAATTCAATTCCTATCTTCATTTCAAAATTCATTTCCCACTAATTAATAAATAAATATGAAACATATAACCATAATAGTTACGAGGGGAGCTATTTTAGGTAATATTGAAGGGCCCAGACAGGTATTTGCCGAAGTTAATTCATTCGTGGAAAGAAAAGGAATGCAGCCTTTATTCAAAGTGCAGCTTGCAGGGCTTTCTAAAGAAAGTCAGCTGAACGACGGCCTTTATACTATTTCGACAGATTACTATAAAGATATTACAGAAACCGACCTCATCATCATTCCGGCAATGTACGGCGATCTCGGAAAGGCAATTGAGATGAACCGTGATTTTATACCCTGGATAATAAAACATTATAAAGCCGGTGCCGAAGTTGCAAGTCTTTGTCTGGGCGCATTCTTATTGGCCTCAACAGGTTTGTTAAACGGGAAAAAATGCGCAACACACTGGTTAGCTGCTAATGAATTCAAGAGGATGTTCCCGGAAGTAAATCTTGTCGAAGATAAAATCCTTACGGATGAGCAGGGAATTTATTCAAGCGGAGGCGCGTATTCTTCTCTTAATTTGATTTTATATCTGGTTGAAAAATTTGCAGGAAGGGAAACCGCTGTATTTTGCGCCAAAGCTTTTCAAATAGACATACAAAGAGATTCTCAATCTCCATTTATGATTTTCAAAGGTCAGAAGGAACATGAAGACGAACCGATTAAAAAGGCTCAGGAATTTATAGAGGAGAATTTTTATAATAAAATAACCGTAAACCAGCTTGCTTCAATGCTTGCAATAAGCAGAAGAAATTTTGAGCGAAGATTTAAAAAGGCAACTGCAAATACCGTTGTAGAATATATCCAGCGCGTTAAGATAGAAGCTGCAAAAATGAGCCTGGAATCTTCCACGGAAAATGTAAACGAAGTTATGTACAAAATCGGATATTCGGATCCGAAAACCTTCCGCGTAACTTTCAAGAAAATTACCGGGCTTTCGCCTGTCCAATACCGAAATAAATATTACCGGGAAATGATGATATAATTCTTTTGAACATAGAAAAATTTGAGGATATCATGACGCCACAGGAACTCCGCGAAATAGTTTATAATTTCAGAGCAAGCCGGATTTTACTCAGCGCTCTGGAGCTTGAATTGTTCACAGCGCTTCAAAACGAATCAAAGACATCCGGTGAGGTTGCTAAAATAATTTCCGCCGATGAAAGAGCAACCGACAGACTGATGAATGTTCTCTGCAACATGGATCTGCTGGAAAAAGCGAACGGAAAATTTTCCAATACGGATTTTTCTTACCGGTACCTTGTTAAAGATAAACCCGATTATATCTCAAATATTTTACACGCAGCCAATTTATGGAATTCCTGGAGCGATCTTACCGCAATAGTCAGGGAAGGTAAGCCTCAAAGAAAAGACTCGGAAAAGAATAACTGGCTTGAAAATTTTATTGAAGCGATGCATTACAGGGCAGTTAAACAAGCTCCCGAAGATATAAGCTTACTGGATCTTTCGGGGGTAAAAAATATTTTGGATTTAGGCGGAGGATCCGGCGCGTACTCAATGCAGTTTGTAAAAACCAAGAGCGATATAAAAGCAACGGTTTTCGACCTGCCGGATGTAATACCTTTAACAATAAAATATATATCCGCAAACGGCTTAAACGGTAAAATAAATACTATAAAAGGAAATTACCTAAAAGATGATTTCGGTTCCGGATATGATTTAATTTTTTTATCGGCCATTGTTCACAGCAACTCTTTTGAGGAAAATAAAAATTTAATTCAAAAATGCGCCGACTCCTTAAATGCAAACGGACAGATAGTTATCCAGGATTACGCAATGAGCGATGACCGGCTGTCACCTTCCGTAGGCGCGCTGTTCGCGATAAATATGCTGGTCAATACAAAAGGCGGCGATACATTTACACGGAAAGAAATATACTCTTGGCTTCAGGACGCGGGTATTCGCGATGTTAAAGAAAACCAAACCATACACGGCGCGGCACAGGTGATCGGCAGGAAAATTTAGATATACGAAAAACGTAATTAAAAATACCGGAAATAAAACAGCAGCTGCGGGATAAAAATCATTTTGTATAATGGATTTAAAATCTTATTTAAATAGGATCGGCATTGCGGGAATTTCAGATGCTGAAAAAGGCAGCGCCTCTTTATTAGCTAAACTTCAGGAGAGACATCTTTTATCAGTACCGTTTGAAGATTTGGATATTCCCGATAAAAGAATTGAATTGGACATAAATAAAATTTACGATAAAATCATTCCTTCCCGCAGAGGAGGATTCTGTTATGAATTAAACGGATTATTTAATTGGCTCCTCATCTCACTGGGATATAAAAGCGTCATGCTTTCGGCAAGAGTTTTTAATTCATCAACCGAAGAATTCGGTCCGGAGTTCGACCACATGACGCTGCTTGTTAAATCGGATAAAGATTACCTGGCAGATGTCGGATTCGGCGACTCGTTCCGGATACCTATTGAAATGCCTTCCGATAAAGAAATAAGTGTTATTGAAGATGTAAGCGGCAGGTACCGAATATTACAGATCGGGAAAAATATTTTTGATCTGCAGAGAGAGGAAAATAAAAAGTGGATACCTCAATATAGATTTACATCCGCTCCGAGAAGGTTCAGCGATTACAAGGAAATGTGCGACTATCAGCAGGGCAGTCCTTCTTCTCATTTCAGAACCAAACGTCTGTGTACTATTGCAACCGAGACCGGAAGAATTACATTAAATGATAATTCGTTAACGATAACCGACGGAAACAAAAAAAACAAAATGCAATTTGAGGGGGAAAATGAATTTTCAAAATTATTAAAAGAATACTTCGGGATCGTAATGTAAGAATGATAATAATTCTTTATCTCAAAATTCCTTCGCGGTTTTTATGAAACTTCAATAATACATTTCCTTTTTTACTATTCAATTATTTTATATGAATAAGAGAATATTCATCAGTTTATTTATTGCCACATTGATCGCTATGCTGAGCCTCGGGGTTATCACGCCGATTCTCCCGCTGTACGCAAAAAATATGAATGCGACCGGACTCGAGATCGGGATAATATTTTCCGGGTTCGCTCTGTCGAGAGGTATATTTGCTCCTGTTATCGGTCAGTATTCCGATAAGCGCGGCAGAAAGATGTTTATTATAACCGGCTTAATACTGTTTATAATCCTTTCGGTTTGTTATGTCCTGGCAAAAACCCCACTCGCATTAACAGTCATCAGAATTGCGGAAGGATTTGCGACGGTTCTAGTTACGCCGGTAGCGCAGGCGTACATCGGTGACATTACTCCCAAAGGCAAAGAAGGAAAATACATGAATTTGTTTTTCATGTCGTTTTTCGCGGGACAGTCGCTGGGACCTTTCTTTGGAGGGTACCTTTCCGATAAGTTCAACATAGACTATCCGTTTTATGTAATGGCGGTTCTATCGGCTTTATCGCTGCTTCTTATAATATTTTTTGTCCCGGAAAACGAAGCCATTAAAGTTTCTGGAAAAATTAAAAAACCGGTATTCAAATCATTGGTGCCGGTCTTTAAAGATAAACCGATGCTGGGGATAATGACATATTTTGTGTCCAGGGGTTTTTATAGATGGGGATTTAATACCTTCTTCCCGGTGCTTGCAGTTAAGACGGCCTCTTTAAGTATGACGAATATCGGCGTTATAATATCGGTCTATATGCTTTCCGGATCAGTTATTCAATATCCTTTCGGATTAGCGGCGGATAAGTTTCCACAACTGAAAATTACATTCATATTTTGGGGCGGATTTATTGCCGCCCTGGCAATGTGTGTTTTTACAAGCTTCCACAGCATGACAATGTATTTAATTCTGACAATGATAATGGGAATATTCAGCTCCATATCCAGAGCGTCTGCAATAACGATAAGAACGGAGCGCGGCAGAATATACGGTATGGGTGCTACAACCGGAGCGTTTACAACTTCGTTAAGTCTTGGCCAGGTTATCGGTCCGATTGTTTTCGGATTAATCGCTGATGCGATTAATATTTCAACCGCATTCCTGGTCGGCGGAATAGTAGGAATAATAGGCACCGTAGCCGCGGTGATATTTCTAAAAGTTAAAACGGATTATTAATGAAACAAGAACATATAATCTACCGCGCCTTTCTATTTAAAATTAGGGAACAAAGCCGATTGAAGATAGTTTAAGCCGAAAACATCGGGGGTAATATGAAATATACTTATACATTTCTCATGACCTTATTTTTCATCTCTCTCAATTTTGCACAAAACAATTCATTTAACTGCGATAGCGTAAGATCTTATCACGGTTTTCTAGCAGTAGAGAGAATGCCGGAACTAATCGGAGGCATTGATTCCTTACAAGCGAAAATCAAGTATCCTGCCGAAGCAGGAAATAAAAATATCACCGGAAAAGTCTATGTACTAGTTTATGTTGATACAATGGGCATCCCGCACTGCGCCAAAATATTAAAAGGAATCGGATGCGGTTGCGACGAAGAGGCGCTAAGAGTAATAAGATCGTCTCGTTTTATTCCGGCGTATAGCCGTGGTAAAAAGATCCCGGTTGATGTATCTGTCCCGCTATATTTCAATCCTCTTGAGAAAAAAAAGCGGATATTAAGGAATAAATAACCGGTTATTTTTTATTATAATCCACGGAAAAATTAGTTTAACCGGGATATTAAATATTCTGGTAAATTTGAATAACTCGTGTCAAATGGAATTCTTAATCCTGCAGTCACATTTTTTAAGTTTATTAATCTTGCGGTGATGATAATAGTTAATCATTTCCGGAAATCTGAGCCGCTCATAATACAACTTTGTTTTTTCTTCGGCCTCTGCAGCCCCGGTATGGGAATAAAAATTAATAACATGAATACGATACTTCTAATTAACCCGAGAAGCGGCTGATACAAGCGCAGATTACCGAATTCGATGACAGGTAGCGGCATCGGTGCACGGTAAATATGAATACGTTGTCGACGGCAATATGGGCAGGATGCCTGGGGTAAAATAAGAAGTCATTTGGAAACTGGCGAGTTTAAATATTTCGTCTCTTCAGTGATGTTCGGCTTTCATTTTTTTCACCATAGAATTATAAAAAATAATTTATTACCCGAACCTGTTTGACAATTCACGCACCGGCACTTCCGGAGTTAAATAACCGTCACAAATTGTAGAAGATATTGACAAATATTATTTCACTGTGTTCATTAAAAATTCAATTAAATAATTAGTGAAATATTAATCATCACAAAAGATATGTTCTGTATTATATTCGGCATGAATGAAAGGAAAGTTATATTGACAATTAGTTATTTAAACTTTATCTTAATTGCGAAAACTATGAACGGTAATCTTATCCATAATAGGATACTTTAGCAGTAATGAACCTAAAGGGATTGCGATTCATTGCACCAATTTTGCGGAAAACACATATTTCATTTCTTTATTAGGCGAGCATTAATTAATTAAAATCAAATTAATAATAACTGCAAAGTATAAAATGAGCTTTTATACGGCACTTCTTGGTCGTTGTATTTTAAAAATCGAAATTTATAAACTATAACCTGACCTCTAAAAGACTGATGTCATTTTATTACTTGGAGTCTATTAATATGTGATTTATGATGCGGAGCTTTGTCTTAAAATGAAAATAAATTAGAAATGAAAAAATAAAATGATATTAAAACTATTACTCACCAAACAATCGGACCCTTCGGTTAACGAGGACATGGAATTTAACAGATTCCCGATTTTTCTCGGCAGGGACAGCAGTAATGAAGTTACACTGCCCGATCAATTTAAAATTATATCAAGGAAACACGCAAAAATAATTAATACCGAAGGCATACTTCAGTTAGTAGATTTGGAATCTCCGAATTTTACCTACCTCAACGATCAGAAGATTGAACCGCTGGAAGAAAATGCACTGCAATCTGACGACAAAATAAAGATCGGTGAGTATGAGATTGAAATAAGACTGGTTCAGGAGCGTGTGGTTCAAACAGATGAAAGTGACGATCAAAAGACAATGGTCTTTTCCAGTCCTTTTGCAGAGGAAGTAGCCGCAATTGCGGAAAACCTGAAAATGATTTCGTCTAAATATGAATTCGACGATTCTCCGATGAAAGACGACATGCTTAGGTTCTCTATTCTTCAAAGTCTTAACGGTTTGCCCGGCAGCGAAGCAAATAAAATATTGGCAGAGTTCTTTGTTGAAAGTATTCTTGGAAAAGAATTCGTTCAGCAGCCGGCGCCTCCCGTTAAAAATAAGCCGGTTGAAATGACCCGCGAGCCTGAAATACCCGCTGCCGTACCAAAACCCAAACAAAGGATTGAACCTAAGTCTGATTTTCCGGCTTCAACTGATTATTCTTTTAATGTTCACTTTTCCGAAACAATAGATATATTATTAAACGTTCTTACCAAACTTATACAGGGCTTCTTGCAATTCCGCCAGGAATTTTTCGGCGTCACAATTTATCATACTATACCTACAGGCTCTCTGGAGGAAATAAAAGAATTTTTATTTAATCCCGATGTATCTGCTCAGGAAGAAAAGAAAAGATTGGATCTTCTTCGGGACGAGATTCAGAAATTGATCACGCATCAAATCGGATTGCTGGAAGGCTACCGGATTTCAGTTACGGAAGGAAGTCAATCGCTGCTGCAAAGTTTAAATCCCGACGAAATTGAAAAAGAATTTAATGAGTAAAAATCAAAAAACTTCCGGGTTAGACTTCGGAAAAATCATACCGTTCACTCAAAAAGCAAAAGTACTGGACGGCATAAAAGAAAATTATCAGAAATATATTTCCGATCCTTATCATGTAGAAAAAAAATATTTCAGACCTTCTTTTTTGAAGGGGTATCAGAAGAGGATTCTTTCTAAGAAGTCTGAAGACGAATATTAACTAATAGCGGTATACGGAAATATAGTATAAAGGTTAATATTGCTTATATATCTAATTATTAATGAAAACCAAAATACCTTATATCCATGTACCATATCACTTATCAGGCAAAACCAACGGCTTCAATATAACGGAGTAAAAATGAATAAAAACTTTCTGTTGCTTACCTTTTTTATTCTTTCGGTTATACTTGCAGGGTGCGGCGGCGGATTAAGTGCGATTAACGTTAATCTTAAAACCGATAGCGACTGCAACGACAACAATGCAATAGTAGTTAAGATTTACCAGCTTAAAAATTCCGACAAATTTACACACGCCAGTTTCGAATCTTTGTTAAGAGATCCCGAAGGCACATTAACCGACGATCTTATTCCAAATTCCAAAAGTGAAGTTACGATGGTTCCGAGCGAAAGTTACGAAATAAAGGATTTGAAAATAATACAAGGAGCTCAGTTCATCGGTATTATCGGAAACTTTCACTCACCGGCCCAGGACGGCTGGCGGCAAATCATTCCCGTGAAATCCGACATCAAAAACCTAAAAGTATCGATACATCAAAATTATCTTTCAGTTCAAAAATAAACTACCGGAAGCTCGCACTGATTATTCCGGTACTCATGAATTAACGGGAGAATAAATTTTAAATGAAATTACAGAAGGTTGTATGGTACGAGGGGATGAAGCTTAATCCCCACCATTTTCAGCAGGCAGATAGATATACCGAATATTATATTAACTCAAAACTCAATTTTTCAAATTCCAATTTCTGGGGGATAAATCAGTTAAAAATAGATCTTGCCGCTCTGGCAGGCGGCTCTTTCGGCCTGATAAACTGTACGGGGATAATGCCCGACGGCATCATCCTGGATATGCCTGACAATGACCCTCTTCCCAAAGTTAGAGGTTTTGAAGAATTATTTCAGGCAACCGCGGAAAAACTTGAGGTATATCTTTGTCTTCCCGCAGAGAATATTGCCGGGAACAATTGTCAGCTTGACGAAATAGTCTCCGGAAATAATTCAAGATTTTTTCTGCAGAATCATGATATCGCCGATTATAACACCGGTACAAACTTAAGAACCGTCGGTATAGTTAAACCTAATTTTCAAATTAAATTCGGCGAAGAATCACTGGAAGATTATACTTCCTTAAAACTTGGACATATAATAAGAAGCTCCGACGGGAAATACACGATGGATGAAGAATACATAATACCGTCGCTGTCAATTTCCGCTTCGGAGGTTTTATTAAATTATATCAGGGATATTTTGAGCACCCTGGTTTCAAAGAGCAAGGAGCTAAGAGGACAGGCAAGTATTCATAAACCGGAGTTGTCAATCACACAGGTTGAAATACTTCTGATGCTCCAAACGGTAAATTCATTTATTCCGTTGCTTAATTACTATTACTCCTCCCAAAACATTCACCCGGAAGCGCTTTACGTTTTATTACTGAATCTGGCCGGGCAGCTTTCCACATACTCAAATTTAGGTATTAAAAATACCGAGTTCCCTCCTTACGAACATAAACACCTAACCGAAATTTTCGGACAAATTGTCAACGATATAAATTTAATGCTGAATATTCAGAAGACTGTTGAAAGAAGAGATATAGTAATTCCCTTGAGAAAACAGGCTGAAACGTTGTACATTGGTCAGTTATCGCCCAATCAAATTCAATCTCAATTTTTTGTTGCTGTTTACAGCGACATACCAGAGAAAAAAATCATTTCAGAATTACCAAAAAACATAAAAATATCTGCATACGAAGAAATCTTCGCGGTGCATCAGGCCGGAATACAGGGCGTTAGCCTCGAGTATATTGCTCGTCCCCCCGCCGGCGTATCTGTAAACGAAAAAGCCGTTTATTTTAAAATAAATAAAGAAGGACGGTTTTGGGAAAAAATTGTAACCAAAAATAATATCGCTTTCTTCCTGGCGGCAGAATTTAAAACGCTCGAACTAGAACTGGTTCTGCTGCTTCCGGAAGGATGAAGTATTAATTTTAATTTCAGAGCCACAATGAACAAGAACAATTGACACAGAGCCCCACTGAGAATTCACGGAGTTACACGAAGGAAAGAATTTAAAACTCAGTGAAACTCAATGCTACAATAACCTAATACAATTGGCAAAGAGTTACACAGAGAAAAGAAAATGAGTAAATTAAAGGAATATTAAAGATGAGCGACGTTTCATCAAAAAATTCAAAGATAAATTCACTTGTGGATAATGCATCCGAATGTCTGATGCTAATTCTTCAATTAAGATCTTCAAACGAATACGGAGATCCGTCAAATTTGAAAAACCATGTCGACGAAATGTTCGATAAATTCGAACGCAGCGCAAGAGGAGCCGGAATCGACAAGGAAAAAATCAACCAGGCTAAATTTGCGCTGGTTGCATTTCTGGATGAGACTATTATAAGCTCCGCGTGGAATCAGAAGGACTCATGGCTTTCCGAACCATTGCAGCTTAAGCTATTTGATACATTCAATGCGGGGGAAGAATTCTTTACCCATCTGAGAGATTTAAGGCAAAGAACAAGCAGCAACAGGGACATACTTGAGATATATTATCTTTGTTTAACTTTAGGCTTCAAAGGAAAATATCAGCTGCAGTCGCCGGAAAACCTGCGGAGGATTATTGACGATCTCAATATGGAACTTCATCCGGAGATGTTCAAAGCAATTGAGGCAATTTCGCCCAACGGCAAACCGCACGATACGTTTGCTCAAACGGTTAGGGGTAAAATTCCGCTGTGGGTTTATCCAACCGGAGCAGTTGTAATAGGTGTGATTTTTTATGTTATAATGTCGATGGTCATTTCCGGCAAAGCGACTGATGTTATAAATGTTATTAAAAATATGCTCGTATAAAATAAACCGGCAGTTATATCTTCTGAATCAAATTTACCGTCTTTCGCCTTATTTATAAAATAATTTTTACAAGCCTTAGGTAATTAATCTATAATTTTTAATAAAAATTAATTAAACAACCGACAAATGGATAAATTTATTAGCTTCTTCACGAATCCCAAATCAATAATTGTAATAATATTTTTCATATTGATTATATTGATTTTTGTACTCGGTCCGATTTTCGGAATACCTTTAGTTTACCGGATCAGCCTTTCTCTTTTCTTATTCCTCATAGTTATTATTCTTCTTATGTATAAAAGAATTAAGGAAGTTCAGAAGGCGGGACAAATCGAGAAGTCGATTAGTACTCAGTCCGATTCCGAACTGCAGGGCCTCGGCCCTGAAAAAAGAGCAGAGATAGAGCAATTTAAAAAACAGCTTGAATCCGCAATCGAATCATTAAAGAACTCCAAATTAGGTAAAGGCAAACGCGGAAAGGCTGCTCTGTATGCCCTGCCCTGGTATATGTTTATCGGTCCCCCGGCCGCCGGCAAGACGACTGCAATTCAGAATTCCGGATTGGAGTTCCCTTTCGGAAAAGAAGGGTTCAGAGGCGTAGGTGGCACTCGAAACTGCGACTGGTTTTTTTCGACCAAGGCAATTTTTCTGGATACGGCCGGACGATATATCACCGAATCGGAAGACAGGCCGGAGTGGATCACTTTCCTGGATACTCTTAAGAAAAACAGGAAGAAAAAACCGATCAACGGAGTTATAGTATCGATAAACATAGACGAAATAATAAATTCAGAAAAAGATCAGCTTTACGATCATGCGAGAAATATACGGCAGAGAATAGATGAATTAATTGAAAATCTCGGAGTAAACTTCCCGGTTTATTTTGTTTTTACAAAATGCGACCTGATGCAGGGGTTCGTAGAGTACTACAGTGATTTCAGCGAAACCGAAAGAGCCCAGATCTGGGGTGCGACATTAACGCCGCTTCAGCAGTCGGATCCTGATATAAAATCCGTTTTTAATGATGAATTCAAAAAGCTTGAAGAAAAATTATTTGAGATAAGAACCATTAGATTAAGCGGACCCCTCAAAAGGGAGCAGAGACGAAAAGTATTTTTATTCCCGTTCCAATTTCAATCTCTTCAGTCTAAATTAAACTACCTTATAGGCGAAGTATTTCAATCCAACCCTTACCAGGATAATCCCATATTCAGAGGATTTTATTTTACAAGCGGCACGCAGGAGGGCTCCCCGCTTGATCTGGCAATAAGGGAAATCGCTAAGCAGTTTAATCTTCCCGAATCGGCGGACGAAGAAGAAAGCGAAATGGTCGAGACAAAAAATTATTTCATAAAAGATTTATTAAGCGAAGTTGTTATCGGAGATCAGAATTATTCAGCCGGTCAGACAACCGGGGCAGCTAAAAAAATAAATCTTTTCAAAACAATAACTATTTCCGTTTCTGCTGCGGCGCTGCTTCTATTCTGCCTGTTTACTTTTATAGGATACAGCGGCAGCAGTTCGCTTCTGCAAAGAATTTTAAAAACATCAGAATCATTCAATAAAATAAATTGGAACGGCGATTTATTAACTACCTTCTCTAAATCCGACAGCCTGAGATCTTTAATTGCCGGCATTAATAACGGCACGGCAAACAAATCGTTTGTAAGCTTCGGCATGGACAGAAGCGGAAAGCTGGAGTCCCCGTTAAACCAGCTTTACTTCAGCAGAACCGATAATTTTTTTATGCAGAACATTTACAATGAGATAGTTAAGAACCTGAACAACTATGCAAACGGGCAGGATTATTCCGGAGAAGAAGTTTACGATTATTTGAAATGTTATCTGCTTCTGGGGAATGAGAGAGGCAGGCTTGATTCGCTGCAGTTCAGAACTTTGAACAAGGAGTTTTCGTGGATACTGGAAACAAAATTCTTAAATTCAGTTGCGCCTTCTCCTCAGAAAGATTCCTTGAAACATTTGTTTAACAATTACACTTCGTTTTTAGCAAGAGAACTCGTAAACAAAAATATATATCCGGTTAAGAACGATAATCTTCTGATTAATCTGGTGAGAAACAGAATACAATTCAAACCCAATCCGGAAACTATATATGCGCGGATTAAGCAAAACGGATTGGGAAAATACTCCAACGACCTGACGCTGGAACAGGCGATAGGCGGCAGGTTTCTGACTGTTATGAAAACAGATTCGAGAATCCCGTACATATTTACAGACGGAGGCTGGAACGATTACATAAAAGGTGCGATTACGGACGAAAGTCAGAATCCGGGAAGAGATGATTGGGTTTTGGGAAAAAGAACTCAGAATACTTCCGGCAACGACAGCTTCAGCGGTCCGCAAATGAAAAAAGATCTTTTAAATTTATATGCTGCCGATTATAAGCAAACCTGGATTCAATTTATTGCAAGCATCAAATACAATAATTTCGGTTCGGTACCTCTTGCTGCCAGCAACATTAAATTACTCAGCGATCCTGTTAATTCACCTCTTGTATTACTGCTTAAAGTCTTCTCCGGACAACTGCAAACTATAGCAGGTATTTTAGGTCAAGACTCCTTACAGCAAAAAGGAGTGGCCAAATTGTCGCAAATCAGCCAAGCCAACTCTGCCGCAAATGATATTATAAAATACCAGAATTTTATCAACGGTTCCCAGGCCGGGCAAAACAGCGATCTTAATGCCGTCATCGCTCAGTACGGCGCAATCAGCGGAGTGCTGGAATCTATTAAAGGAGGTCAAGACCTTACAAAGGATTATGCCGTAAAAGTTCTGACTCAGCGTGCGGTGGAGTTTCCTACCGCGCTGCAGGTCATCAGAGGCGCTATGTATAATATTCAGTCGATTCAAAACGTATTTACCGAACCTATAAAACTGACATGGTCTGCAATATTATCGGACGCCGAGCAATATTTAAATTCCGAATGGAAAGCGAAAATAGCCGATCCGTTTAATAAGAACATGGCAAATTCATTTCCTTTTAAATTAAGCGGCAGCGATGTTCCCATTCAGGATTTTAAAGATTTCTTTAAACCGCAGGACGGAACACTATGGTCGTTTTTCAATTCGGAACTTAGTCCTTTTATAAATAAAGACAGATTGTCCGCCAACCAGTGGGAAGGAACCGGATTAAATCTTTCCAGAAATTTTACAGGGATGCTGAGAACGGCAGAGAGCATTACTAATACATTGTTTAAGAGCGGCGACCTGAATGTTTCATTCAGATTAAAACCCCAGCTTCCGAATTCAAAACCGATCCAGGGCAAGAAACCTATAGTTGAACAAATTTATCTTTATCTGGACGGCTCTGAAAATTACTATCAAATGGGCGCCCCGTTCTGGACTGATTATACATGGCCGGGCAGCAAAGGAACTCCGGGGGCAAGGATGAATATTTCAATACACGGCTACGGTACTTCCGATTCAAAAACATTCGACGGCGAGTGGGCGTTATTCAGACTTCTTGACGATGCGAGTATAGCAAATACCGGCGTTTCATCCCAGTATCAGATTAACTGGTCATTCAAAAAAGAAAATGTCTACAATGTAGATGTTTCTTATCTGTTAAGTACATATAGTTCCAGAAATCCTTTTTCTTCCGACTTTTTCAAATCGTTCAGCATACCGAACAAATTGGATTAAAGTTTGTTAAACTTGAAAGATAACGGCGTTAATGAATTACCCGGAGGCTACTTCGGGAAACTGCCTTCGTTTGCGGACTTCATAAAATATAATGCTGCGGGTACCGAGTTACTGAACTTTGACAGATGGATTCAGGAAGGATTAATAAAACTTAAGCTCACGCTCAGAACCGGATGGGATAAACTTTTTTCCGATTCCTCCGGGTTTCAGTTTTTTTACAACGACGGTATCTCGAAAAGTATATTGATGGGAAATATGTATCCATCCCGCGATAAAAGCGGCAGACTGTTTCCGTTCCTTGTTTTTATTAAGAAGAATAATTTTAAGTCTGCCGGAAATAAATTTCATTCGGTACCTCTATTACTGAAACCATTTTTAAACAACGCAGGGTTGATATACGAAGAAGCCGGTTCCGCAGAAAATCTGGGAGAATTAAACTCCAAATTTGAAAGAGGAATGTTCACACCGGTTAATAACAGCCCGGATCAGGATTTCAAGAAGTTTCTAAATTCAGAAAACGTACTGAATTTTATTGAAAGGAACTTTCGTTCAAAATTAAATCCGGGAGATCTCCGGGAAATTATAAAGAATGCTGCTTCGAGGGGGCAGGACTTATTAAAACCCTTCGCTATAAAAATTAATTTGGCCAGGGAAAATAGTTCAGAGGACGCCGCCTTCTTCATCAGCCTATTCGAAAAAAAAATTAGTAACGGAATAAGTTCGGTATTCTGGTCTCTTCCCGGTGCCGGAAGTCAGCCTTCGATTTTTATTTTCTGCGGGAAACTAGTACCGAGAAATTTTGTCGATCTGTTCTATCCTCAGAATAAAGCCGAAGAGTTGATAAATATAAGTCCCGCTAAAACCTTTAACGACCTGTCATTTTTTAATGACGGCAAAAACAACATTCAGGCTCCGAGCAGCAATTATACGCTTCATGATTTTATAGAAACTTTCAATTAATACTTGAGGACAATAAAATGTCTGAGCTCAACTCCGGAGAAACATCCGGAGCTGTTCAAACAGAACAGCAAAACGCCGAAGCCGCGGAATCGAATTCAACGAACGGAACCGCAGTAAAAGCAGAAAATGAGATCGCGATTCCGGATTCCCTGAAGGAACTGTTGGAAGATATTTCCGGCGACAATCCTGCCGGGAGCGATGTATCCAATGACGAAGAGTTTTTTAAATTGACAATGGAAGTCCCGAAGACTATCCCCGATTATAAAACCTGGATAGAACTTTCGGAAAACATTTTAAGAGAAAAAAGCAAGGACATCAAAATAGCTGCGTGGTTATGTTTTGCATATTACAGAACCGAAAAAATTACCGGATTAAAAAAGGGATTAATTTTAATCCTGCATTTTCTAAGAAAGTACGGAAACGATTTATTTCCTTCCAATCCTTTGCACAAAAGCAAAGCCGTTCAGTTTATTAACACCGGCCGCGTAATTAAGCTTCTTGAAAAAGAAGAGATAACTTATTCAATTGCAAAAGACGTTAAGGAGTCGGGACAATTAATAAATGAAATAATCTATGAGTGCGATAAATTATTTACAGATAACAAACCGTCACTGGATGCTCTGCTTACAGCAATTAATGCTCATGTTGAGGAAGCCGAGAAATTATTAAAACCTCCTGAGATTAAAAAGCCCGCTTCAGTTCCTTCTGCCGGAAAGGCATCTGGTTCGCAGGGCGCAAAAGCAGCCCCGCAGGACTTCGTTCTAAGTTCCGAAAAAGATGCGGTTGAACAGATGAGAAAAATTATAACGTTCTTTTTTGAATACGATGAGGATGGAGTAAAAAAGCAAAGAATACCCGAGAATTATTTTGTGTTCGGGGTTTCCCGGCAAATTCAATGGACAAATCTAAAACGGCCGGTTGATAACGCGGGTGTAACGCTGGTTGAGGGTCCGAACAACATTATACAAGGATTGATTAAAGGATGGTTCGGCAGCGGAAACTACGATACGCTTATCGCAAGATTGGAAAGTGAGTTTATCAAAGATGACAGTCCGTTCAGGTTTTGGTTTGATGCGCAGAAATATCTGATAGAATCTCTTGAAAAAAAAGGAAACAACTATAGTGTCGCAATCGCGGATATTAAGCTGCAGCTTGCAAAGCTTCTCAACAGAATACCTGATTTACCGGGATTGAAATTCAGCGATAAACAGACGCCTTTTGCCGGACCGGAAACAATAAAGTGGCTTAACGAAGATGTTAAGAGTGTTCTAAATTCAGGCGGAAGCGGAGGCGCAAATATTCTGCCGCCCATACTTGGTGAAGAATATGAAACTATTAATAAAGAGTATGAAGCGGTGAGCAATGATATTCCTGAAAATCTTGAAAAAAATCTTTTAACTATGCAGGCAGCTTTAAAGAATGATGACAGAATAAAAGGCAAATTTTTAAGAAGACTCAACCTTGCGAATTATTGCTTTAAATTTGAAGAATATGGTCTTGCGAGAGTAAATCTTTTGGAATTAGGAAATATAATAAGGGAATATAATCTTACGGTATGGGAGCCGGGGCTGTGTACCGCGGTTTGGCAGTCTCTTTATTTAACCGATAGTAAATTATTGGAAGAGATTGAAGGCGAAGAATCGAAGGCGGAACTGCATAAAGAACTGACAAAATTGTTCCATGAAATAGCAAAATACGACGGAGTTTTGGCAATCAAATTGAATAAACTTAAACAAAAAGAGAGGTAAAAATGGCACGTCCAACATCACCTAAAATTGCGCAGCGCGTAAAAGTTTCTATTCTTCCGAGCAGCGATGCAAAGGAAGGCGTAGAACTCGATTACCGTTTCCTTATACCGGGTAATTTCAGCAGAAGTGAACCCGGCAGTCTGGGCTCAATTAGAGACCGCAGGTTGAGAGTAATTCAAAATAAAGGGGATTACAAAAGAGCTTTAAAAGACATTAACCCCAAACTCAATATGACGGTTAAAAATAAGCTCTCGGATGATCCTGAAGCTCAGATGGAAGTTAATCTCGACTTCCAGGACATAAAAGATTTTCATCCTGACGAAATAGTTAAAAAGGTCGAGCCTCTGCAGAAACTTCTTGAAGCAAGGGAAAGACTGAAAGAATTGAAATTAACCGTATTGAAGGATGCAAATTTAAAAGAAGGCCCTTGAAGGTGTTATTAAAGAGGGCGGCGGAAGCATTGATGATCTTATGGCTAAGCTCGGCGGACAGGGTTCTGCGGACAAGAAAGAATAGAAATTGAAATAAGTATAATAATTAAATGGAGGTTTAACTAAAATGGCAAAAGAAAAATCGACCGAAACCGAACAGGAAGTTAGCTCGGTAGATAAACTGCTGGGCATGCTTGATGAGACAAAGAAAACTGCGGTTGCGGAATTTATAAGCAAGGTCGGGAAAGAATCTCAGGTATTCAAAATAACCGGCGCTTTAGTGGATTCATACATAGCGGATATCGATACCGTCCTAAGCGCGCAGATGGACGAGATACTACATAATCAGGACTTCCAGGAATTGGAATCGACATGGCGCGGTTTGCTCTTCCTGGTTCAGAATACGGAGTTCAGTAAACCCGTTAAATTTGAGCTTCTGGATGCTACGAAAGAAGAATTGTTTGATGATCTGGATGAAGCCGCGCTTGGTGAAGGTTATGAAAAAGATTCCGGCTTATGGCATCATATATACTGGGGTGCATACGATAAAGTCGGAGGTCATTCATATACTTCAATTATCTCCGATTACCAGTTTGATAATTCCGCGTCCGATGTTTCTCTTCTCCAGCATCTTTCAGTGCTTTCCGAATCGGCGCAAATTCCGTTCATAGGAAATGCGAGCCACAAATTTTTCGGCGAGAAAAGTATGAACGATGTTATGAACAATCGTTTTCTTCCCGATCAGCTGACTGAGGGCGCCGAATATGCATCATGGCGGGCGTTTCGTGATGATGACCGTTCAAAGTATATCGGGCTGGCATTACCGAGATTCCTGGGAAGGCTTCCTTATAACTCCGAAGCGGAACCGACCAAAAACTTTAATTACAGCGAAGGTGTTTTTACCGCGGGTCAGGATAAAAGTCTGTGGTGCAGCGCTTCGTTTGCTTTGGCTTCAAATATGGTGAAGAGCTTCGAAAAATGGGGCTGGGGCGTAAAAATAGTCGGTGTCGATTCCGGAGGCAAAGTTGAAAATCTTCCGATGGCTACTTACGAAGAAAACGGACAGAAAAAACTCAAGGTTCCGATGGAAGCTTCTGTGGGTCAGGCGAAAGACCAGGAACTTTGCGATCTGGGATTCATACCGCTGGCTCACTGGGACAGAACCGATTACGCCTGCTTTTTTGAAACACCTTCGGCAAACCGGCCGAAACAAATCAAAAATGATCCGGCTGCAACGGCAAATTATTCGGTCGGCTCGCGTCTTCAGTATACGATGCTGGTAACTAGGATTGCCCATTATCTTAAATACAGGCAGCTGGTATTCGTAGGAAAAAATGCGGGCGCCAGCGAAATAAAATCCGATATGTCAAGCTGGCTGGATACCCTTGTAGTTGATATGCCGAACCCGGCTGAAAAAGTTGTCGCAGAAAAACCGCTTCGTTCATATAAGCTTGATGTTACGGAACTTCCCGAAAGACCGGGTTTCTTCCAGATAAGCGCGGAGTTCAGACCGCATGTGGCGATTACGGGTATGGATGTAAATCTTAAACTCATTGCTTTCCATTCCGGTGAAGAGAAATAATTTATGAATGCGTTCTTAATAAATAATCAATAATATATTAATAAAATTTAGGAGGCTCCAATGGCCATTAGAGGTGAAGTTAAGTTTAAGGGGATCAAAGGTCCAAGGAAAGATGAAAGCAGTATTATCTATGCATTCTCTAATCAAGGTTCTTTAGCTATGGACAAATATTCCGGAATGCCTACCGGTAGCCGTACTTATGAACCATTTGAGATAGTGAAAGAAATCGACAGGAGTACCCCCGAGCTTTGGCAGGCAATGACGAGAGGTCAAATATTAGATACTGTAGAAATAACTCTATATGAGATTGCGAAAGAAACAGGGATAGAATCTCCTTATTTCAAATTTACTTTGATGAAAGCCAGAATATCCTCCATTAAAGACTATATGCCTTCAACATTTGAACAGTCGGGAAATATTGTCGGGCATTTGGAACAGGTTTATATGATTGCAAATGAGTATCAATGGGAGCATCTGACTGAAAGTACCCAGTATGTGGATAATAACTTCTTTAATAAGGTATAACTGTCGATAATAATTAGATTAAAAGAAGAGAATGTTTCTTACCCCGGTATTGGGATTAAGAAAAAATTCTTCTTGAACCTTTATTTCCGTACAAGCAGCGGAGAATGACGGCAATCATTCTTTGCTGCTTTAAACGGAATACTGCCGGAGCATTCCAACTGCTTCACATATTATCATAATAGTTATCCCGCGATAATTCTTTGTGAGATTCCCGTGAACCCGGGTTTATAGTTATTGCAGCTTTTTAAAATAATTCCGCAACCAATTTTTAGAATCGTTCTTTATTTATGAGCAGCTTAAGTCTATATAATCTTTTAGTCGGCCAATTTACATCCGAAAGTTCTAACGCGGACGATATTGATATAGCTAAATTCGACAATCTATCCGAAGACCAGAAATTGAGCTCAAGTATTATTGAAAATCTCCGGATGATCCTCAGTACAAGAAAAGGATCTGTTGCGCATATGCCTGATTTCGGTATGCCCGATATACTGCAGTTGTATAATGAATTCGGTGATCCCTTAGAAAAGCTTAAAGAGGACTTGCACAACGTTATTCTCAAATATGAACCGCGCATAGGGGAAGTAAGGTTTGAGGAAACCGAGTTCGATCAGAAAATCTTACGGGCCTCTATTAAAATTATTATCAGACTAAAAGATAATCCGAATCAGGAAATACTTATAACGGAGTTTTCAACTACCGGATGGACAAAGGTAATTCAGCAGAGGGAAGTTAAATGAGCTTGGATAAATATTTTGAACGGGAATATAATTTCCTTCAAACCGAAGGCGATGAGTTCAGTAAAAAAAATCCGACTCTCGGATCGAAATTACGGCTTAGCGAAAGAGAAAAAAAAGATCCCTTTGTAGAAAGGTTATTCGAAGGGTTCGCTTTTCTTGCCGGAAGAATTCATGAAAGGCTTGACGACGAATTCCCGGAAATTGCAGGCGGAGTTTTGGAAATCCTCTTCCCGCATTTATTAAAACCTTTTCCTTCATGTTCAATACTTAAAGCCGGTATTAAAACCGGAGCTTTGACGGAACCGGTTATAATAAAAAGAGGAAGTGAAATTCAAACACGGTCGGGTAAATACAAAGTAAAATATAAAGTACAGGCGGGACCCAGCGAAAGCAGTCATATTACGGAGAAAGAAGAAGCCGCCGATTTTATTTTCCGCACCACGCATGATCTTGTTATACGTCCTATGAAACTTGAAGAAGTCAAAGTCCTAGATTCGCCGTACGGTTTCTCGTCTCTAATACTTAGGCTGCAGCTTGACAGAAACGTTGAGTATAAATTATTAAAGATGAACAGGTTTCAGATTTACCTGCAGGGGGCGGGTTCAATAAAAAATAATCTGCATTTATTTTTAAATAGATTTGTTACATCGGTATCTGTCAGAGAGTTTATAAATGAAAAATCTCCGTTTATTAAAATTGATAAGTTTAAAATCGGACCGCCGGAACTTTCCGCAGGCTTGAATGAAAATGAAGACGAATATGCGATCCTACCGTATTCAAACCGGACGTTTTCGGGCTTCAGGTTATTACATGAATATTTTTCGTACCCGGAAAAATTCTTCTTTCTAGATATTCTTGGCCTCGATCAATTTCAAAGTACCGGACAATCTTCAATAATAGAAATTAAAATTGATTTTGACAAAAAGTTAGCTCAGGAAAAATGGCCGGATAAAAATAATATTTTGATTAACTGCGTTCCGATTACAAATTTATTTTCACGCTCAACCGAAGAAGTGCCTGTCACTCAAAGAATGCCGGAATACTACATCATTCCGGATCTTTACAGAAGAAAGAGCCGGGAGATATACTCGATAGATAAAGTTCACGGGATAGGCGAGAATAGAGCGGAGCAATATATTTATATACCGACGACATCACACGATATTCTGGATTCAAGCAGCCCGGAATATAATTATAAAAGATTTTACTCGATATTCAGAAGACCGGTTAAGAGCGATATGTCCGAAACCTATATCAGACTGTTCGGACCGAGTATGGAATTGGAAAAATTAGCCAAAGAAACTTTAAGCATTGAAGCGACGTTGTCAAACGGGTTTCTTCCGCCGGCATATCTTGAGGTAGGGGCAATAAAGGAACCGCTGGATTTTCCACCCGGTATTGACGCGGAAAACATTACGGTGCCTTCGGAAGTTTTTGAATGTCCGGACAGACAAAATTATTTATGGTCTTTAATATCTCATCTCTCGTTCAGCTTTAATACACTTGCCGATACAGAAACCTTTAAGAGTGTTTTAAACATGTATAACTGGAATAAAAAACATAATAACGCGAATAAAAAAAGAATCGACGGAATTAAAAAAATTAATAAGCCGGAAATTATCAGTAAAGTAGTAAACCAGGGATTGATCAGAGGTATAGAATTCCATATTGAAGTCGATCCGAAAGAATTTGAATACGGAGAGGGAGAGATAAATTTGTTCGGAACGGTCTTAAATGCTTTTTTATGTCAGTATGTAACGATTAATTCATTTATATTTTTAAAAATCAGCGAAATAGGAACAGGCAGATCGTATACATGGCAGCCGATAATGGGACAAATACTCCCGGTTTAATTAATAATTTGGTTCAAGACGGTCCGGCTTATCATGTGTGGCAGGCCGTGTGGTTGTGTGAACAAATTACTAAGAATAAATTTCCCGAAAGGAAAGATTTTCTTTTCGAACAAACCGGGCTGAGGTTTCGACCGCATGAAAATTATGAATATCCCCCCAGGGATATTAGAGCAATTAAGTATAGCGGCAATGAGATAGAATTCGTTCTCAACTTTTTAGGATTATACGGAATCAATTCTCCTCTTCCCCGCTGCTATCATGAGCAGGTTGCGATACAGCTCCGGACATTAGGAGAGGGCAACGTTCCGCTTCAGGATTTTTATGATTTATTTAATAACAGATTTTACTGGCTTTATTACCAGTCGTGGAAGAAGTACAAATTTTATCTTTTCCTGAACCGGGATTTAAATAATAAAGTTGTCGAACGAATAAATTCTTTTACTGGCAGGGGCTTATTTTCAAAATCAAAAAAATCAGTAATAAACGACCTTGCTCTTTTAAAATTCTCGGGACTATTCAGCAGCCGCGTCAGAAATAAAAACGGGTTAAGTATCCTTCTTTCGTACTTCTTCCCAAAATATAAAATGGAAATAAAAGAATTTGTCCCTAAGTGGATCAAGCTTTCCGACATTCCCTCTCTCGGTGATGACGAATTTAAATTGGGTGAAAACAGCTATATCGGTGAATATGCCGTCGATTATATGAGTCGCGTCTGTATAAAAATCGGTACCCTTACTTTTGAAGAATATATTAATTTTTTACCCGGAACCGAGCAATCGGAAAGATTAATTGAGTTGTTGAAACTCTATCTAAATGACGGGTTGGAATTTGATTTTGAATTTAAGGTCGATCCGGATACAATTGCTATGATATCATGGGACGACGAAAGGCTGAAGCTTGGCTCTACACTTTGGCTGGGTAAACCGGAAAGAGAAGATATAAAAGTCCGTTTAAATTACGAAGAACTGACCTCACCCCTAACTCCTCTCCTTATGATGGAGAGAGGAACAGGGAGAGGTTAAATTATTTATTAAATCTTTAGGAGAATTTTAAAATGCAAAGTAAAGATCTGAAATCTTTATTATTAAAGCTGAACAATTATTTAGTCCGTAATCTGGATACTGCTACCGGACTGGGTATTAGTAGAAACCATTATGAAATTACTTTCGATCATCTTTTAAATTCTCTTCTTGAAGACGGTCAGGGGGATATTCCTATAATATTGCAGCATTACGGAATTGATTCCGGCAATATTCAAAAAGTCGTACAGAAAAACCTTGGTGAAATGGACAGCGGGAATTCCGGAAAGCCGAAATTATCGCCCCTTCTTGCCGAGCTGATGCAGCAGGCATGGATAACGAGTTCGGTAACACATCATGAAACAAAGATAAGAACCGGTGCTTTATTCGAAGTCTTTCTCGCTTCGGAACAGGTAATAAGCAGCAGAATGATGGATATCCTTGCGCCGGTTAAAGAAGAAGATTTAAGAGCTAATTTTTATGAAATCGTAAAAGGATCCGCCGAAGAACCGGATGTTGCATCCGAAGTTATTTCGTCGGAAGAAGCAAGACAGATGGCGCCCGGCGAAACCGTGCTTGATCTGTATACGGTAAATTTAACGCAGCAGGCTAAGGACGGAAAAATCGATCCGATACTCGGAAGGGATGAAGAAATTATCCAGGTAATAGAAGTGCTTTGCAGAAGAAAGAAATCAAATCCTATTTTGCTTGGCGAACCCGGTGTAGGTAAAACAGCATTGGTCGAAGGACTGGCAATAAAAATTGCGGCAAACGAAATTCCGGATATATTAAAGAACAACCAGATATATTCTCTTGATATGGGCGCTCTGCAGGCAGGCACTAAAATGAGAGGTGAATTCGAAAAAAGATTAAAAGCAGTAATAACCGAAATTACAAACTCGCCTACTCCCGCAATTCTTTTTATAGATGAAGCCCATACATTAATCGGCGCGGGAGCTTCCGCCGGCGGCGGCGATGCGGCTAACCTTTTAAAACCGGCACTGGCTAGAGGAAATTTCAGAGCAATTGCCGCTACAACATATCTGGAGTATAATAAATATTTTGCTAAAGATGCCGCGCTTGAAAGACGTTTTCAGCCCATTCACGTGGGAGAACCGGATGATGATAAAGCAACATTAATGCTTCGCGGAATTAAAAAGAAATACGAAGTATATCACGGCATCCATATTACCGATGAGGCGCTTGAGGCCGCCGTTAAGTTATCCAGAAGATATATCGCCGGAAGGCAGCTGCCGGATAAAGCAGTTGATCTTCTGGACACCGCATCAACCCGAGTCAAAATGTCGCTGACAAGCAAACCCCCAAAACTTGAATTATTAATCAGCGAATTCAAATCGGTTGACATTGCTATCGGATCTCAGCAGAAAGATTCTGATATGGATCTAAAGATAGATCTTGAGGTTTTAAATTCGCTTAAGGAAAAAAGAAAGACACTCGACGGGGAAATAAAAATACTTGAAGAAAAATGGACAAAGGAGAGTGAACTTACACGTAAGTTAATGGATCTAAGGAAAAAGAGATTTGATAAGGACGGAAATAAATCCGACGATCCGGAGATCGGAAAAGAGATTGAAAAAGTAAAAGAAGAATTGAAAACATTTCAGAACGGCAACTCTGAAGTTTTTGCGGAAGTAACCGCCAGTACGGTTGCCCAGGTTATAGAAGCTTGGACCGGTATAAAAGTCGGAAACATGACACGAGACGAAATGTCGACCTTGCTTCAGCTGGAAGACGATTTGAAAAGAAGAGTCGTCGGTCAGGATCATGCAATTAAGCAGATCTCAGACGCTATTAGAGGCGCCAAAGTCGGAGTGAAAAAAGATGAGGGTCCGATCGGCGTATTTTTATTGGTGGGAACCAGCGGAGTAGGAAAAACGGAACTTGCACGTACCGTCGCGGAACAGTTATTCGGTGATGAAAGATTTATGGTTACTTTGAATATGACGGAATACCAGAATGAATATAATACCTCCAGATTGATCGGTGCCGATCCGGGGCTTGTAGGTTACGGTGAAGGCGGTGCTTTAAGCGAGCCTGTAAGAAGAAGACCTTACTGTGTTGTACTCCTGGATGAAATTGAAAAAGCCAATCCTTCCGTTATAGATTTATTTATGCAGATATTCGACCGCGGGATGCTTCAGGACGCCGATAGAAGAAACATTGATTTTTCCAACACAATAATATTTATGACTTCAAACCTAGCTTCTGATGTCTTATTCCAAAAATATAACGAAGGAATGACTTCGCCGGATGACTTGCTTGAAGAACTGCGTCCGTATATGAATCAATATTTCAGACCCGAATTTCTCGGCAGGGTAAAACCGATAGTATTTCTTCCGCTGACAAAAGAAGCCATGAAGCCGATAGTAGAGTTAAAGCTCGGAAAGATTCAGAAAAAATTACTGGCAAACAGAGGCCTTTCTGTTGAATTCAATAAAGCCGTTATTGATGATATTGTAGATTCATGTACCAGAGCGGAAACCGGTGCTAGAAATATCGACGCAATTGTAGATCGTAAATTAGCTCCTGAAATATCCGTTCAGCTTTTGGGTTTTATGGCTGAAGGTAAAAGTCCGTCCAAACTGGTTATTTCAAAGGCAAAGGACGGATCATATAAATATAAATTTAATTAAGAACTCGAAGATATTCTTGTATAACCAGGCAACATATAAAAACCGGGGAAAAATTTTACAGAGTTCAACACATAGTCGTCAACTTAATTTGGTCCATGAACTCGCAAGTTATGTGAATCCTCTACGAGGATTTGCTGTTTTTGGTCGTTTATTTTCTACAATTCGGGGTCGACTAAATAGTAATTTTCAATTTTAGAATCCTTGTCATCTGTGTGCGGTATTTTTTTAATCATTACTTTTTAATCCGCCCCGACAAAAAATAACAGTTAGTTTACTAATAATTAAAAAGAAATATTTAACTAATTGAATTGAATCAAAAACATAGTGTTTAAGAATTGTTAATATTTTTTTAATGATAATTCCATAGGTTTTATAATGTTTAATCAAGACCCCAATAAAGCATACTACAAAATTAAGTTATCCGGAAAAGAAGACGATTCAATACAAGTTATATCTTTTGAAGGCGAAGAAAAAATATCGGGATTGTTTGAATACCGTATAGAAATAATTTCGGAAAATATGAACCTTGATTCGTCGAAAATATTGAGCAAACCGGCGTCGTTAACTTTTGTAAGAGGCAACGATCCTTCCGAAAATATTTTCGGGATTATATCCAACTTTGAATATTACGGAAGAACAAATCTCTTTGCGCATTACAGATTAGTGTTAGTTCCGAAACTATGGGGCCTTAAACTGATCTTTCAAAACCAGGTTTATCAGAAAGTTAATATCAATGATGTAATTAAACAGGTATTTACAGACGCCGGTTTGAGTTCACACGATTACCGTACCGAGATTAAAACTTGGTATCCGAACCAGGAATATATTGTTCAATACAAAGAGTCAAGTTTTGATTTTTTAAACAGGCGGCTTGAGCATTTCGGTATCTTTTATTACTTCGATTTTTCCAAAGGTAACGATGTGGTTGTTTTTACCGATGACAACAAAAAGCTTCCCAATATAAATCATTCCGAACAAGTGGAATTTAATGAAAACAGAGCTTCGTTCGGAGATACGGAAACAATCATAGGATTAAGCTGTCACGAACAGGTTGTTATAGGCTCGGTTAAGCTGAAAGATTATAATTACATGTACCCTGAAAAAGAACTGCTGGCCGACAGTAAATTAAACTCTCAAATGACGGGACTTTACTACGACTTCGGCGATAATTTCGAAGATGACGGTGAAGGATCCAAATTAGCAAAAATAAGAAATCAGGAATTTTTGTGCGAAAGCAGAGTATTTACCGGAGTCTGCGACAGCAGGTTGTTTAGAGCCGGCCGCAGGTTTAAATTAAAAAATTATTTCCGCGATAGCTGGAATTCAGAATATATTATCGTGAGCACATCAATAAAAGGCTCTCAGCCGGGTTTAGCGGGATATCAAAATAAACCGGAAGATATTCAACACTTTGAATGTAAATTTAAAGCGATACCGATGGAACACGATTACCGGCCTCCGAGAAAAACTCCCGTTCCCAAAATAAACGGAATTATGAGCGCTAAGATTGACTCCGGGTCCGGGGACGAGTACGCCTTTATTGACGACAACGGAAGGTACAAAGCAAAAATGCTTTTTGATCTCAGCAGCAAGTCTAACGGTGAAGCTACTATGCCGATTCGACTGGCTCAAAATTATTCCGGCCCGGGATACGGAATTCATTTTCCTAATCATAAAAACACGGAATTATTATGGGCCTGTGTCGACGGCGACGTAGACCGGCCGGTCGGACTCGGCACAGTTCCCAATCCGTCCCAGGCATCTCCGGTTGTTTCGAAAAATAAAATGCAGAACGTAATCAGAACTGCGGCGGGTAATGAGATACTAATAGATGATAAAAAAGATGAAACTCAAATCGGTTTGACAACGAAAGACGGTAATAATATCCTGCTTGACGACAAAGACGATAAAATATCGGTCACTACCAAGAATAAACACACGATGACCTTCGATGATAAAAACGAGAATATAAAATTACAAAGCAAAGACGGCCGCTTTCTGATAATGGACGATAAGAACAAAAAGATAGAAATACAAAGCACGGGCGGGCATATAATCAATATTGACGATAATGATGGTAAAGAAAAATTTACGATCTCCGATAAGAAAGCGGAAAATACGATTGTAATAGACATAAGCAATCAGAAAATAACTATCAAAAGCGCTAAAGGCGGTATAAGTTTGGAAGCGCCCGACGGCAAGATCGAGATAAAAGCAAAGGAGCTTGACGTTAACACTACAGCCGACATTAAAATAAAAGGTATGAACATAGAATCGGAAGCTGAGTCCAATTACAAAGTAAAAGGAGCGAATGTCTCCGAAGAAGCAACCGCGAATTTAAAACTTCATGGAATGAATATCGAGTCCAAGGCGGATATGGATGCAAAGCTGGAAGCCGGTATGAACCTGGAGGCTAAGGGCGGTATGACGGCAAAGTTTGAAGGCGGGATATCTGCCGATGTTAAAGGCGGTGCTCAGGCTTCAGTGAAAGCCGGAATTGTAATGATAAATTAATATTTATTTAAAGCAGAATAAAAATATTTTCATCATTTGCCCCGCCATAAATGGCGGGGCAAATGATTTTAGTTTATTAATATTAGGAGATTATGGGAAAGCCGGCAGCAAGATTAGGAGATTCAACCGCACACGGCGGAACAATAATATTGGGGTGTCCTACCGTTTTAATAGGAGGAATGCCGGCTGCGCGCATTGGAGATATGCATGTCTGTCCGATGATGACTCCGGGAGTACCGCCGATACCTCATGTAGGCGGACCCGTTTCACTCGGCAGTACCGGAGTTTTAATAGGCGGTATGCCCGCTGCACGCGTTGGCGATATGCTTGTTTGCGTAGGACCGCCGGATACGATTGCTATGGGCTGTATGACCGTATTGATCGGCGAAATGTCACCGGGCGGCGGCGGAGGAGGAGGCGCGGGTGCCGCGGCAGTTAAAGATGCACAGGCAAGCGCTAAAACGGCCACTTCAGGCAGCAAAGAGTCGACTACAAAAGAAGAACACTGGGTTGAATTTGAGCTTGTTGATAAAGCAGGCAATGCGGTAAGCGGAGTGCCGTATAAATTTACGGATACAGGCAATAAAGAATCTGACTCGCATTTAAAAATAGACGGAAAGATTAGAAGAGACGGACTGAAAGACGGAAGCTGCAAAGTGGAGTTATTAGGATTTCATAACGCAAAATGGTCTAAAGAAAAAGCTAAGGTGGGAGATAAAGTTAAGCTCAGCGTAGAATCTTTAGGAATTAAAGACGGTGAAAAAGTAGAGTTTTCTGTTTTCGTAAAAGATGCAAATTACAGCGATACCCTGCTTGCTACTCTTGAAAGCAGCATTAAAGGCAATAAGGCCGAAACGGAATGGGACTTAGCAATAGATGAAAAATATCTGGGAGTAGTTGATAATAAGACCAATCAGAAACGGTATTCTCAGCCTTTTTTTTATTTTGATGCTTATTGTGCAAACATGAACGCAAAATCGCAACTATTATATTATGAAGATAATGCGGAAATTCAATTTAAAGATGAAGACGGAAAGGCATTAGCTAATAAAAAATACAAAGCAATTCTGCCGAGCGGTGAAATTAAAGAAGGTAAGCTTGACGGAAACGGGATTGCTAAAATTGAAAAAATTTCTCCCGGTAAAATTGATATATCGCTTGAACCATAATTATAATGCTCATTTTTATAAAGCAAACATATATAGAATAATTTTGAATAAATGAGTAACGGAAGTCCAAACATAGCGCAGGTAATTTTCCGGGATATTTTCGGCAGAGGAAAATCTTCCGCCGTTACTAGCAGGAAAAATGAAATAATACTGAAGTTTGTAAAAGTTGATATACTTGAGATGGAAGATGTATTATTTCATCTAAATAGTTCTGTAATGATGCCGGAAAATCCGAAAGGCAAAGACGCAAATGACGGGAATATGCCTGCTAATGACGAGAGCCTGGATGTTACCGGTATAAAAGCATTAGCAATATCATTTAAACAATTCGAATTCGATCCGAATAAAAAACTTATTATTACCGGGCACACCGATACATCCGGTACTGCAAAATCAAACTTTGAGCTTTCAGATGAAAGAGCAAAGAATGTACTTTATCTGCTGAACGGTGAAAAATATAAATGGGCAAACAACTGCTATAATAGACAGCGTGTTGAAGATTATCAGCAGATCATGAAATATTTTGAACCCAAATTAAATTGCGGCTGCGACCCGGGGAAAATAGATAATGTTTATGGTGAGAAGACTTCGAAGGCGACACAAAATTTTCTTAAAAAAGTAAGGCCTGATCAGGCGGACGAGATTTATGAAAAAATAAAGAAGGATGATAAGCACCGCTGGCCGTTTGAAGCCTGGATGTCGGTTTATGATCTTTACGATAAAGAGATGGCCGACGCTCTCGAGATGACGCAGTCTGAATTAAATATTTATAAAACATCGTTTTTATCCTTTGTTGATGACAAGAAAAAATATGTCGGCTGCGGGGAATCCTTTCCGATTGAACAGAAAGACAGAAACAATTACCGCTCTCAGAAAAACCGCCGTGTTGAACTTCTCTTTTTCGACAGAGATGAAGTACCTGTGATCAATTGTCCCGCGGAAGTAGATACCGTTCATAAAGCGGAAGATTGTCCGCTCTGGAAAAAGTATTATTTTGTCCCTCTTTATATCGATCCGAAAGATTTAAAATCGGTTATTTATCATTTTAAGTTTTTATATTTTGACAGGATAAAGAATAAACAACTGCCGGTTCCGGAAGGATTAAGTTTCAAAGCCTTTGAGGACGGAGACAAAGAATTACCGGTTGAGACAATTTATAAAAAAGATATTTTCTATGTAAAAGTTCAGTTCGGTAAAAAGATTAAAGACCCGGCCAGGCAGAAACTATACTTTAATTTCGAAACTAAAGATCAATGGATATACACTCCTGATAAAAATTCCGATCCGGTAATAGTAACCAAATCGAAAGCCGACTATGATAAACTGACATTTCAGGAAAAACAAAAATATTATGATTTGCCTGAGAAATGGAGTTCACGCAATTATTGGACAAGGTATGACGGAGATATAAACAAAGGGGATAAATATGAAGAAGTATTTAAAACGAAAAAGAAGCTGAAACCGTTCGGCGATGCACTTACAAAACCGGATGCGCCGCTCACTTTTTCACTTGATGATACCGTATTAACAGATACAAATAAGAGCCAGGTGCTGCATGATCAAGATGCACACGGAGGATCTATTACGCTTGATGAAAATTCAAGAGTAACGATATTTTATGTCGACTATGAGACTAAAGAAAAATCCGGAGGTAAACAAAAAAATTTAAAACGGTTAAAAATTTACAAACCTGAAGAAGCCCAACCCGTTTTTACGAATTTTAAATTCAAAAATAATCTATTACCCGATGTTCCCGGATACTCGCGTGTAATTTATTTCTGCAATCATTTTTACGATATAGACAATAAAAGAACATCTTCAGCGGATAACAGTTTTAATTTCGATTCCGGGCATATTGAAGGCGCGCGTGCCGCAATTAAGAATGACCCCGATGTTCATGCCGCAAAATTAGTAATTGCAACAAACGCCTCAGACCTTGCGAGCGCTTATGCGGAAGACGGCTGCGGGCATTACGAACTTCACTATCTCCATAATTGCGCAGAACTCGACGGCAAAGTGCTTCATTACCTTCTTATTTATTGGTCGTGCAGGTTTACTTTACTTCCGGCTCCCGGCGGCGGCTCTCAAGCCGATATAACCAATCATCGAAAATTCGGGATGGTTCATGCGATGAAAAGGATAAATAAAAATTATATGATTGAAAAAGATAAAGGATCGGAAGATGTTTTAATAAGGCCGTTTGCATTTATGGAAGCTAAGAATGATACAAACGGAGGCATTCACAAAGCTATGGTGGATGTTGTCGGGAATTCTCACGGTGCCTGGATGATGGTTAATACCGCACAGTTTAGAAAAAGAGATTACCAGCCGGATCCCACATATTTCGGTGCTCACGACAAAATAAATAAAATGAAAGATACCGACGGCAGTACGTATGCGGTTCTTACCAACGCGCACGAGATGGGGCACGCTACCGGGAATTGGGATTCTTATTTATATGATTATCAAGATGCGGCAAAAACTAATTGGGACGGCCTTCCCAGATACAATCAGCCTTTTACCGCGATTGGAGGACCTTATAGATGCGACGAATTAGTTCGAATGTACCATAACCGCACGCCGCGTTTACGTAATTTTTGGAAGTATGTTTTATGGATAAATGATGAGACCGGATCCGGAAAAGCCCTGAACAAATTTACTAACGGCACAACCTTTAAGATTACATTTCAGGGTACGTCGCACAAACATGAATTCACACTTGCAGACAAATACAAGAATGTTGAAAAAGCTTCGCATACTGCATTGGATCATGTCACTTCCGCAAATTCTAAAGCGGATCTTCTTTTGTACAAGCTGGGTGATGATGAACTTTCACGCTTATTAAAGTCAGGGCAAGTTTTTAACGGCCTGCTGGTTGTTAGAATAAGGCTGGCAATAAAATTTATCGATGTGGGAACAGACCATTGGGGGAACTCAAAATTAGCCTGGGCGCAGCAGCTGAACAACGACTTTGATAAAATGCTGAATAAAAAATTCAAAATATCGACTTCGACAAAGAACGATTTTAAAAACTTATACATAATATTTACTCCCAGTTATCGGGTTTATACCGGAGCAGCCCCTGCAAATTCGCAAATTAATATTGAAGCATCATTTCAATTGGGTAAAAATTTTAGCTTTGCAGGAAATACTGCAAGAGTTGACTGGGACACTAATAATAAAAGTATAATAAGATTTTGTTTGGGTAAAACGACGGGTAATTCCGACTTATCAAAAAATGATTTCCCCGCTATTAAAAGCTGGGTAGAAAGCGCTGCTGTAGGTAATGCTGCTTATAACATTAATAATTTATAGTTTATTTTTTATGAACGAATCTTACACGCAATATTACGGTAGTTCAAGGCATGACGGTTATATTGCCGCCGAAACAAACTGCAAGGGCAATATTGAATGGGAGTACAAAATTCCTCCGGACGATCAAGACCTGATAGAGGCAAGATTAATTTTAAATGAAGGAAAGAATATTTTTATTGATGCGACTTCCGAAATAATCTGCCTGGATGAAAACGGAAAAATGTTGTGGAAAAGGGAAAAGTGGTACGGTAGTCCGGTAGTTATTAAAAACAAGATGGTTTATTATACCTCCGCCGAAAGAGCAGACAGGATGGAAGCGGTTGATTTCCAAAACAATATTAAGGTCAGCGATTTTGTTATTTATGAAATCATTCCCAGATCATTTCTAACTCTATTCGAACCGGCCTCAAATGAACTAATTGCACAGGTTCAGTACACGGGACTTCAGGAAGTGGCAGTAGATAAGTTTGTTATTTATAAATCAGCAACGAACAGTCTGGGTTATGTCTGGAGCAAAATATTTAATGAAGAAATTTGTCCGCTGATCCCGTTGGTAAATTTCGAAAAGAAATTTTTATTAACGGCAGATAACTCTTCGGTATATTTGTTCGATATTAATTCAACTTCACGGGAACTTGAACCGAAAGTAAAATTCCCCTTGCCTGAAAACTCCGGAAATATTTTCGTAAGCAGTTCGGCCGGCGGATTAATTTATTTCGGTTATTCTAAAGAAGACAAAACTATTCTAAATGTTTTTGATGAAGCCGGTAAGGAATCATATTCAGTAGAGTACAATGAGGAATACAAGTTTATTAATAAAGTTATTGCTCCGCCGATCATCACCGGCAAAGCAATATTTTTGTTGACTTCAAATGCATTGATTAATATTAAGAATAAAGCTGTGAGCTGGGAAATAAAATCTGGCGGTACGCCTTTTTCTTTTGCTACCGGGTTAAAAGATAATTCAATTCTGGTTACAAAAGATAACATGCTTTACCACTATTCCGAAAACGGGAAAGAATTATTTTCAAAAAAAACAGATAACAAAATTACGGCACCTCCTATAGTAGACAGTGAGGGGACCGTTTATGTTTGTACTGCCGATAAATTATTTTGCATTAAATAAATATTATGCCGGAACATCAGGGTAATACAGATAAAGAAAATAAGGTTAAGCTGACATCAGCCATCGAGCAGGTTGTCTGGACAATCGGTGCGGCATCCGCAGGTGCCAAAGCCGGTATTGAAGTGTATACACAGTTTGTGGGTAATAACTCGGATATCAAAATAGAAATCTCCGATAAATCCGGGAAAAAATTTGATACAATTTCCAATAAGATGTTCGGCAATAAGTTTTGGACCGAAATCACCGTACCGGAAAAAGCAAAGGATGAATTGTATGCTGAGGTAAAACTTTCAAAACATAGCCTGAGCAAAAAATCAAATCCGCTGTATTTATATCCCCCTGTTAAGATTACCAGTGCTAAGTGGGAAAAGAAAACAACTTTTCATGGAGATGTTCTGAAAATTAAAGCGGATATAACCGGGCAGGCGGACGGCAATGAAGCCGAAATTCAAATTTGGGAACACCATCCGGACGAAGTTCATGAAATGGTTACAAAATTTCCTGTCTTTATAAAAGATAAAAAGATCGAAACCCAATGGGAGTTTCAATACTTTGGAACTGTGGATGAACTTTTAGCTGAAATTGAAAACGGGAATGATAAAGCTCCGCAGTTTTTTTATAAAGTAAAAGCTGCGGGAATTACGGCGGAATCGGATCTGATTAAAATGAATTGGCTTCTTATTGAATTAATCGGAGAGGACGGCAGCCCTATCCCCGAAGAGCACTTCAAAATTGAACTTCCCGACAAATCGATAAGGGAGGGTGTGCTAGATAAAGAAGGAAAATATTTCTGCTGTGATTTTGAAAAAGAAGGTAATTGCAAAATAAGTTTCCCGAATATCGATAAAGACGCCTGGGAGGAAGCATAATGCCGCTTAAGCATGTTGTGGAACAAGGTGAATGTATTTCGAGCATCGCATATAAATACGGATTGTTTGCAGATACTTTGTGGAACGATTCTTCCAACAGCGCTTTAAAAAATAAGCGGAAAGATATGAACAGCCTTTCGCCCGGAGATGAAGTTACGATTCCGGAAAAAAAAGAAAAAGAAATATCTTTTCCTTCGGGGAAAAAAAAGGTATTTAAGAGAAAAGGCGTTCCGGCAGAGCTGCGCTTAAAGATTATTAAGGACGAAAAGAAAATTGCAGATGCACCCTACGAGTTAACCGTCGATGAAAATAAATATGACGGTAAAACGGACGGTGAAGGAATGGTAGTGGTTTCAATCAGTCCAAATGCATCCAAAGCTCACTTGGTAGTACACGACGGTGAAGACAAATTAGAATATAATTTCCTTCTCGGTTATCTCGATTCGATTGATTCTATAAGCGGAGTGCAGCAAAGACTAAGGAATATCGGCTTCTCCTGCAACGATCCAGACGGCGAACTTGGTGAAGATTCGGCGGAATCAGTAAAAGCGTTTCAAGAAAAGTATGGTTTAAGCGTTACCGGAAAAATTGATGAAGCAACTAAAAACAAGCTTCTGGAAGTTTATGAATAAATTTTCTATTTGAGAATCGTTGCGGAATTTAAAATCCTTAATTAAAAAAAATCTATCTAATTAATAATCTTCTAATACAAAACTACTTTAGTATATGGCTGATGATCGATATTTATTCTGGGACGGTTTTACTAATGTAAATACCGACGGAACTATTCAAGAGGAAAATTCCGGCTCACAAAAAGCATCGCAGAAGGCAAGTAAGCAGGCAGCAAAAACAATTAAGCGCTCCGAACCTAATAAGAAAGGCGCAAATACAATTGCTTTTATAGAACCTGAAGCAAAAGTTGTATCAATTGATGAATGGTTCGTGCCTGCGTGGGATTTTTTGTCCATTAAAATTCAATTTAGCGACCTGCCCGTAATTAAAAGTTTGATGCTTCGTATTTATACCTGCAGTGAACAAAATGAGGACATAGGATTTACCGTAAATTCAGGGAAAACCCATACAGGCTCCGATCATTTTAATAGGCTGATTTATCAAAAAATATTCAGCTTAAATGAAATTAATGATCTTGCAAAAATTGATACTAGTCTCAAGGAGGATAAATCTAAGAAAGAAGAGCGGGCAAAAGATAAAAGCCGAAGCCCGGTTCCGTGTTTTTCTCATTGTAAGGCTGTAGTATGGATTTCAACATTAAAAGATGAATTTAATAATGTTAACGCTAAGACTGAATTAAAAGAAGTAAAAATAAGCTCTGATTTTACAAGAGCCCGAAATGCCGAACAGCCGAAGGTAGGAATAGGTATTGACGAAACGATGACCGGATGCAAGTTTATCGAAGATATAATGGGCAACCAAACTTCCTTGAAAGTATTTGATAAAGAACCTACCGATAGTTCGTGGATAAATAACTCTGAACAGAAAGGAAGTGGTACAGCCTTCCCGAAATTTAAATCGCAGATAAGAGAAGGCTTGTATCAAATTTGCGCAAAATCCAAAATTGCTATGTCTCTTATTCGTGCAATAGCAAATGAAAAAGAAAATAAATCCGTATCGATTTTTCCTGCAGATACGGTTTATTATTCAATCGGCGGCTGCGCTGTCGGGAATTATAAGTACAAGCCCGCGGGCGGTCAGGCAAAATCGATCGAAATTAAAGATGATTACAGCGCCCATACAAATATCGAAGAGATTAAAAAAGACATCAAAGCAGGCATTCTTAAACAGCATGACGATCCAAATTGGCTGCCGGGAGATGTCTGGGATAAAGATTATGAATATGAAGAAGGTCCGCTCGATTTTGCAGCAAAAAGGTATGTGTTTCAGCAAATCGGCGCTTCTCAGGAAGGTAAAGGATGTCAATCCAGATTTTACTTTAACAATGATACAATTAAAATGCTGCTGGAAGATACCTATAGGGTAGTACACCATGAAAAAGTAGAATCACATAAAGTTGTTCTTAACGGAAGGGAACAATTAATTAATATTGCGGCAGCCGTAAAAGATTCAAAGGATGTTGAACGGACAATTGAAACACCTTTCTTCCTCGCTCTCGCACATGAAATGATACATGCAAGACGAATTCAGCTAGGACTTAATGCAGAATGGGATAGTATAGTGGAGCCCGAAAATTGGGACGGGATATTCCGGCATCCTTCTTCGATGGTTGAGCAGCTAAGAGCCAGAGTAGTAACCAATGAGCTTACAAAAGATAACGTTTTGAACCTGATGAGCCGGTATGCGCCGTACAACCGGGAAGAATGGGATACTATTGAAGGAGGCGGTGCTCCGGTTGTACTGGATAAAGACGTTTTTGACGACTTTTTAAAAAAAGGAATTATTGATAAAAACGATACTACAAATAATCCGAATGAAGTGCGTGTAACGGAAAATCTTATTCGTAAAGAATTAAAACTAAATTTTCGTTTTCGTTATGTGGATAATCCTACTACACATGTAAATCCTCCCGTTGTACACCCTGATTCCGAAACTGATAAAAAGATAAGTGCACCCAGGAAGTTAATTTCCAAACCTCAAACGCCGGACATAGGTGAAAACCTTGCAAAAAAAATCCACAAGGAAATTGAGAACCTTATTGAAAAAGACGGAGGTATGCCACATAGGGATATTGTAACATTAAAATGTGATTCGAATTATTTTGTTCAGCGGAGTGCCCGATTTTCGCTTTCAAAACGTTTCAAGTCAACTGCAAAAATACCTATTGATGAAAAGTACTGGGATCCGCAGGATAAAGGCTATATAGAAGGTATTTTCAATGAAATAGTAAAAAATGAAAGCAATACCGGAAGGTTTTCTCCATATGGGGCACAAAGCTTAAAGGAATTAAAAGATTCAAAACCGCAAGGAGTTGTTGAAGATTCAAATAAAGCTAATTGGGTTGATAATAGGTTTATTAAAGAAGCCAATAACATCGATCCAGTTGATATTCAAAAAATTATAGACGATTCAGACGGAAAATTAACCGAAGATGATCAAATAAGACTTATTAATCCAAATGCAATTGATTCCGATAAGGCTGCTATTTATGATTCGCTCTTTAAGGATGAAAATGGTTTTAAACAGGCTTTAAGTCAGGGCCGGAAGAAATAATTCTACAATTAATAATAAACCTAAATCAGTTATTGAGGATAGCAGTAAAATTTCATGGGCGGATAGTTTAATTAATCTTGGAGAAAACTTTTCAGACGGAGACAAAGATGTCTTAACTAAACTTGCAGGCAATTCAATTAAGTGGGATCCAAAGACTAAATATTTAATGCCGATTTTAATGGGCGGGTTTTCCACGTGGACTAATCCAAAAAAATTAAATCTATATGTGAAGCTTGATCCGGGCAAGTCTGACATTAATAGTCAGCTTTCAGATGCAGGTAAAGTAGAATATCAAAAATTAACGCTTCCGGCGGGAAAGATTCCGGATTCTGAAAAAGCAGAATGGATAGACAAACTTCTTAAGGGAAATTTTGATAGTAACGACAAAAAAACGATTGCAGATCGTTCCGGGGGCGGAATTATTAAGTCTATTAGCTTAATAGTTGCCGGTGCTAATCCCAATACTAGTACTAAAGCCGAAGTTTACGATACTTTAATTGGTAAAAAAGATACTATACTAAACAACATCTCGCAAAACAGTAAATCCAAGCTGGAACCAACCTTTAACGGAACACCGCCACCTACGTTTACATACCGCGAGAAGGCCGATCACGTTCTGCGTTTTCTACAAAGAGCATTTTGGTTTAACGATGATGACTTAGCACAGGTGTTAAAATTATATACAAAAGTAGAAGAAGCGAGAGAGAACGATGCAAAAGTGGATTGTTTTGCCGGTTATGATATGGATCCCAAAATTTGCCCGGTAGACGATCAACTCGGGCATGAAGCCAATCCGGCTTCGCGTGCAGCAGCTTATTTGAATGTTAGGTGGGCATCCGAACCTATTGAGAATGTGCGGCATACACTGGTGCATGAACCTATGCATATGTTTTCTTTTGGCGGAACCGGATTTATTGATTGGCAAATAGATGCCGGAAATAATGGAGCTGAGTTTAAGCAAAAAATGGAAAAAATTCCCGGCGGAAGTGAAACTGAACGTTTAAGTAATTTGAAATCTGTTCTTGATGAAGGTGTGACAGAAATGTTTGCACGGATAGTGTGTTACAGAATTAATAATGCTGAAAACGATAGGATATTTAATATTAACCGGATTGAAGATCTGCCATATTATGAGTGGCCGGTGCATTTGGCCTGCCAGATAGTGCGTGACTTGAAGATTCTAAAAGGTAATGATGATGCATTTAAAATTATAGCGAAGGCTTTTTATGATGGTAAATGGGCTGCATTCAATGATGCTTTATTTGAATTAGGTAAAGAATCTGCAAAATATAATGAAAGGTATTCTCCGGATTTTTGGAGATATGCTTCAGATTTGAGTATTGGCAATGATCCTTACTTAAAAGACAACAGCGGGCCTTCTGAAGCAGTGAAAAAATTCAGTGAACGATTTGATATTTTTATGTTAAGCGGTAGCGATATTCTAAAAGCAATGGATGACGGCTCTTACCGCGATCCGGTTTGTTATAAATACGGAGCCGGTCAAACATACGCCTTGGATCCTGTAATATCGGATAAGTTGAACAAATGTTGTGAAAAGAAAATTAATAGAGCAGAAACAAAAGGGCAGCAGGACGCCAAGCCTAAAGAAAAAATATCGGTTTGTCTTGATTGTAAACAACGGATAAAAGTTCCGGTTAATAGTATTCTTAAAAAATGACGGAATAGAATTAAATTAAATAAAGTTTCTGTAAATAAATAATAATATGAAAATACCCGATTACTACCGGCAGTTTCAGAATCAACCGGCTGATGAAAAGAACAAAAATGTAAATACAACCGAAGCTGTTCAATCCAAGCAGTCGCAGCAAAATCAAGTGTCTGTAAATCCCGGACAACCAGGGGCAGAAAAAGATAAAACTGTGGTTTTCCAGGGAAACGGATTTACATTAAATCAGCTTGAGGACTGGGAAGATAAAACTATTTATACATTAACCGGTCCGGTTACCGACGGGATACAGCATAATGTTATTATTTCAATGGACAAAGAAAATCCTTTCGATACACTGCAGGAATACGCGGAGTGGCATATAAAAGCCATGGAAACGGATTTGAAAGGATGCACGCTTCTTAAAAAAGGAGCTACAAATTTAACTAACGGTAATAACGCTTACGAAGCAATTTTTTCCTGGTATCCCACCGATGAATTAAAAATTTATCAGCATCAGATTTTTGTCCTATTCGAAAAAACGGTTTTCAAACTGACCGCTTCGTTTACAAAGAAAACAAGACAGACTCTCGGACCGCAGGTTTTAAGAATGATGTTAAGCTTTAATCCTTCGAAACCTCAATCTTAAATTATCTATGGATAATACCAAATTAATAAATACCCCGAATCCGGGGGATAAAATATTAAAAGTAAAAATCGAACGCGGCAACTCAACCGTGAAAGAATTTTATTTTAAAGACTCGTTCAACGTAGGACGTTCCGAAGAATGTTCGATACGTATTGATGAAGGTGTTGTCAGTCGTGTTCATATTGAAGTTATAAACGAAGACGGAATATGGTGGATAGTAGATAAGCACAGCAGCAACGGAACGTTTTTTAACGGCAGTAAAATAGATAAATTGGAATTGAAGAACACCGCTACAATTGAGCTTGGTAAGGACGGCCCTATTTTATTGTTCACTTTTGAAACTAAAGAATCGCCGGCGGTTAACATTGATGGCTCAGGCGGATCTGTCGATGAATACATTAAACATTATTTCGATGAATCCAAAGGCGAAAATGAGATCGGCGAACATACCAGAATGATGCGTCAGGCATTTAAAGTTGTTAAGAAAAAACAAACATCCAAATACGTTAAGCTGATAATTGTTGCGTCGGTTATTGCGGCCGTCGCGCTTGGATATGCCGTTTACCAGCATATAAAAGAAGGTAGACAAAAGGTGCTGGCCGAAAATATATTTTATGAAATGAAATCGCTTGAACTGGAGATATCCAATCTTAAGGAAAAACTTTCTAACTCTAAGGATGTTGCAACAAAGCAGGCGCTTCAGCAATTCGACAATCGGCATAAAGAACTGGAGAATAATTACGATAAGTTAGTCGATGAGCTCGGTGTATACAATATGGATGAAGAAGATAAGCTGATAATAAAAACGGCAAGGGTATTCGGCGAATGCGAATTGAATATGCCGAAAGATTTTGTGGACGAAGTAAAAAATTATATCGGTAAATGGCGTTCGAGCAGCAGGCTGGTAAAAGCGCTGGGGCGCGCAAAGCAGTATGGTTACACTCAGGTTATAATAGACTATCTGATCAGGCAGCATCTTACTCCCGATTTCTTTTACCTGGCTCTGCAGGAAAGCGATTTTAAAGACGATATTGTAGGACCGCAGACGCGGTACGGCTACGCTAAGGGTATCTGGCAGTTTGTTCCGTCAACCGCGCAGAAGTACGGCTTAACAATCGGTCCTCTTGCCGGTTTAAATGTCTACGACCCGAGAGACGACAGGTACAATATCATCAAAGCCTCGAACGCCGCCTCAAGATATCTGAATGATATTTACAACACCGATGCTCAGGCTTCGGGACTGCTGGTTATAGCTTCATACAACTGGGGCGAGCACAACATCATAGATCTGATAAGGAAAATGCCGGCTAATCCGAGAGACAGAAATTTCTGGAAGCTTCTTGCCAAATATAAAGATAAGATCCCGACCGAAACTTACAATTACGTGTTCTATATTTTTTCGGCCGCGGTAATCGGTCAGGATCCGAAGTTATTCGGTTATAATTTCAGCAATCCTCTCGGCAATGCTTTGAAAAATGTAAACAATATCAATTAAGGATTTTGACCCCGGAAACTGAATACTATGCCTGAGAAAACAAATGAAATACTGGAAATATCTTACTACGGAGTTTCCGATATCGGCCTGGTTAGAATTGAAAACCAGGACAGCTTCGGTAAATTCCCGCAGAATGATTTCGATCTATATTCGGGAAGAGGGCAGTTATTTATTGTAGCGGATGGAATGGGCGGGCACGTCGGTGGTAAAGAAGCAAGCAGCACGGCTGTAGAAACAATAAGCCGCGTATATTTCGGTTCTGAGAACCGCGATGTGTTATCGCAGTTAAAACAAGCTTTTGAAGAAGCAAACTCTGCTATATACAATAAATCTTCCTCTTCCGACCAGTATAAAAGAATGGGCACTACTTGCAGTCTGTTATTATTAAAAGAAGAACAAGGCTATATAGCTCATGTAGGCGATTCCAGAATTTACAGGGTTGAGAACAACAAGATTGAGCAGATTACCGACGATCATACCAAAGTGCAGGAGATGCTGAAGAACGGATTACTGACTCCGAAAGAAGCGGAAAATTATCCTTCCAAGTCGATTCTGGCTCGCGCAATGGGAGTGGAAGAAACGGTGAAAGGTGATTTTAAGGACAATATAATATTAAAAAAAGGGCAGAATTATATATTATGTTCCGACGGGCTGGCTAAAGTTTCTAAAGAAGAAATACTTCCGATAGTTTCCGGAAGCACTCCAAGGGAAGCATGCGATAAATTAGTAACTTTGGCTAACGAACGAGGCGGGAAGGATAATGTTACGGTACTTGTGATTAAGATTGACGCGCAAAAGATACTGCCGCGTTTAAGCAAGCCGAATAAAAAGAAATTTCCTTTCTTTAAAACTTTTCTTTTAATTGCCGTCCTTGTACTAATCGGTCTCGGATTTCAGTACAGGAAAGAAATTATTGAAACTTTCAAACTTATCGGTGATAATAAAACACATTCCGAGAATTCTACCGCTCCCAAGCAAGACGTAAAAGTTAAACAGAATTACAGCGGTACTAATTACGGAATGCTGCTGCAGGCCGATAAATATTATAAAAGCGGACAGCTGGAAAGCGCTTTAAAACTTTATAAAAAGATATTATATAACGAACCGATGCACCTGGGGGCATTGCAGGGAGTAAATAATATTGCTTCCGCTTATATGAACAAAGCAGAGAAATTAAGAGAAAAAAATAATTATGCCGAGGCATTAAAATTATTTAAAAAAGTAAAAGAGATCCAGCCTTCGAACGAAAGAGCGGAAAAACTGATCGAAGACTGCCAAATCCGGATAAACAATAGTGCACCGGATACAAATTCTGTAAACAACAATTGAGAACCTCACCCTTAATCCCTCACCTTATAAAGGAGAGGGAAATTTGGAGAGGTTTAAGGATACTGTTAAAATGGATACAATGATTGGGCAGACCGTAGATAATTATAAAATTATCGAAATCCTGGGACGCGGCGGAATGGGAGTTGTTTTTAAAGCAATGGATTTGAACCTTGAAAAAATTGTTGCTTTGAAAATGATCGATCCCTTTCTGGCAAGGAACGATAATTTTATGAAGCGCTTCAGAACCGAGGCTAAGGCATTGGCCAGACTGGAAAACAGCAATATTGTAAACGTATATGCTTTAAGAGAAACCGACTTCGGCCTTTTTATGGTAATGGAATATGTTCAGGCAAAAACCGTTTCCGAATGGATGAGAGAAAAAGGATTATTTACAGTAAAAGAGACGCTGAACATAACAAAACAAATTTTAAACGCCATCGGCCATGCTCATAAAGTCGGAGTAATACACAGGGATATTAAACCGAACAATATATTACTAGGCGAAGACGGTATCGTAAAAGTAATGGACTTCGGATTAGCTAAGGTAATTCAGGAAAGCGGCTCTCAGAACACCGTTACCCAAACTGCTGCCGGCACTTTGTATTATATGTCCCCGGAGCAGATAAAAGGACTGGGAAATGTGGATAACAGGAGCGATATATATTCCATCGGCATGACCGTTTACGAAATGATAGCCGGTAAAACACCTTTTGAAAAATCGGAATCGGAATTTACCATACAGAAGCAAATTATCGAGGGGAAGATCCCCCCGCCGACAAAATATAGTCCGTCGATATCAAAACAATTGAACAAATTTATAATGAAAGCCATTGACAAGGATCCGGATAAAAGATATCAGGATATATCCCTGATGATGGCCGATCTGCAGCAATTAGAAAGTAAGGAGACCGAATCAGAAGAAGAGAAAACCAGAATATTAACAAATACCGTTCCTGTTATAGATTCGAATAAAGGTTTCGGAAATAAAAAGATTATTTACATCGCTTCCGCATGTCTGGCTGTTATTCTTGTTCTTGTTTATATATTCTTTCTCGCGGGAGGTAAAAAAGAAACAACAAGTGCAGTTAACACTCAGCAGATAAATGCCGAGAAAACAGGAAACAAAGTTCCGGGCACGGCTCAGACTTCAAGTCTTGCCCTGGCCAGGCTGGCGGTTACCTCTAATCCTTCCGGCGCCGAAGTTTTTATTAATAATATTAAAGCCGGCAAAACACCTTTAGTTAGGGATTCTCTCTCTATAAACGGCTATGCTATTGCCATAAAAAAATCAGGCTTTGAAGATTGGTCCAGTTCTAATTTTAATGTAAAAGCAGGTAATAATAATATTGATGTTAATTTGACTCCGGTAGCGGTGAAAGCGAATGCATATTTAAATTTAAATGTTGTGCCTTCCGGTAATATATTTGTGGACAATAGCAGAATTGCCTCTAATACTTCCGAAGTAATCCGCAGTTCTGTAGCTGCGGGTAAACATACCGTTAAGTTCGTAAGTTCTTTGTACGGATCCAAGGAAACTACGGTGGATCTGGACAAGAAACAGGTTAAGAGCCTAACATGCTATTTCCGTCAGCAGGTAAATATACAATCTCTAAATACGGCAGGAGTTGCTTTCTGGGGCAGTATATATATTAACGGAAAAAATACAGGCAAGACAACTCCCGGCGATACTCTGCTTGCTCCGGGGACTTACAGCATATCAGTGAAAAAAACAGGTTATACTACGGTTGAGAAAGACGTTGTACTCAATGTTTCACCCACATTCGAATTGAAAACGCATTCACTTGTGTTCCATTTAAAATAAAATAGTGTTTCTACATTTATGGAAAAGAGGCACCAGTAATAAATGAATACATTAGCTGCAAAGACACAAAGTATATTTTAATCTTTGTGCCTTCGAGCCTTCGTGGCAAAAAAAGAGTTCTTTATTTTGATTGAAAATTTAGAAGTCGGTTTAACACTAATTTGAGATTTTTATAAAACTTAATTAGGAGATAAGATAATGTTGCGCAAACAGAATTCATTCGGTGTTAGATGGATTATATTGATTATAGCCCTTATCGCATTTATGCCCGTGCAAAAGGCAATACCTCAGAATAACCCGGGCGATAAACTGGCAGAGGCAGAACAGTATTATAAGTCCGCTCAATTCGATAAAGCCATAGACGTACTTCAAAAACTGTCGGCCGACAGCACCGACAAAGAAGTTCAGAAAAACGCTCTGCGCTTTTTAGGTCGTGCGTATGCCGCAAAGGGCTTATACGAAAAGGCTAAAAGTGCTATCCTTGAATTATTGAGATTGGAACCGCCGATGGTCGCGTTCAATCCGGATTATGAGCCTCCGGTTTTTATGAAGCTTTATTACGAGGCGCGTAAGGAATATTCGGGAACTTATAAAATGGAAACACCCGACCCGGGAATGAAAACCATGGCAATTATAGATTTTAAAAACAGATCTATCGATCATAAAGAAAAATATGATCCTATGGAACAGGGCTTTGCCGACCTGCTGATTAACCGGCTGAATAATTCGACCGATTTGAAGGTTGTGGAAAGGGAAAGAATCAACTGGATATTAAACGAAATAAAACTTCAGCACGAGAACAATATGGAAGGCGCCGTTCGTCTCGGGAAACAGCTTGGAGTTCAGACCGTGCTGCTCGGAAGTTTTATTATTGTCGGTGATCAGATCTGGCTGGGAGCAAGACTTGTAAAGGTTGAAACAAGTCAGATCCTTTTAACCGATGAGGTAAAGGGAGATGTGGACGATTTCTTCAGCCTGGTGGATAAACTGGGCAAGAAAATAGCTGATAATATAAATGTGACGCTTAAGAAAGAAACCAAAACAGAGGTTTCAAGCGCACCTTCGCTCGACGCTATTATGGCTTATTCCGTAGGATTGAATTATCTGGAAAAAGAAGATTACAAGAATGCATATGCTAAGTTCGAAGAGGCGCTTAAGATCGATCCGAATTACGATAAAGCTAAGCTTAGAGCGGAAAGCATTGCTCCCCTTTTAAATTGAAGTAATAATCATAAGCCATTAAGGCCTAAGGTATTTTAAAATTTTCTTAGTGTCTTGGTGCCTTTGTGGCTAAAAAATAAAAGGATTAAATTCTTGAAAACAATATATAAAGCAATTGTATTTACGTTGCTTGTATCGTTTACAGTAGTATTGTATTCCTGTTCGTCCGGTTCAATAATGGACAACCCTGAATTGTACAAAGATCAGGTGAAGAACTGGGAAGAAAGATTAAAGAAAAATCCGGATGATATATATGCACTGAAGAACCTGAGCATCTTTTATATACAGACACATCAAATTGAAAAAGGCCAAGAGTATGTTAACAGAGCATATAAACTAAGTCCGGACGATCCCGAACTGATCTTATATAAAGGCCTTAGTTTGGAGAAGATGCACAAAGAGAGCGAGGCATTGCAATACTATAAAAGATATCCCGAAGTCGCCAGCAGTTCCCCTTTCAGAGAAGTAATTGAAGGGCGTTACTTCTGGATTAAAAGGCAGCAGGCTTATGCAGACATAGATACTTTGATAAAAAGCGAAAACGATATTTCGACCGCCGGTCTTTCCGACAGTACTATGGCTGTCTTCCCTTTGATATACGAAGGTACCAACAAAGAATATTTTCCGTTGAGCAGAGGATTTGCCGAAATGGTTAGCATTGATTTAGCGAAGGTAAAGCAGCTGACAATTCTGGAACGAATCAGAATACAAGCGGTACTGGACGAATTAAAATTCGGCCAGTCGTCAATGGTCGATCCTGCCACCGCACCCCGCATGGGTAAACTGCTCGGGGCCGGTACAATAGTCTCAGGTGATTATAATATAACGGATAACGGGGATTTCAAGATTGACCTCGGATCCTGGGATGTAAGAACCAGAGAAAGGAAGTCGTGGGTAAATAAGACAGGCGATTTAAAAGATTTCTTCACGCTGCAGAAAGAAATTGTATTTGCCTTCCTGCAGAAGAACGGAATTGAATTAACTCAAAGCGAAAAAGAAGCGATCGCTTATATACCAACCCAGAATCTTCAATCGTTCCTGGCTTATTCAAAAGGTTTAATTCAGGAGGACGAAGGTAACTTCAGCGGGGCGGAATCTTACTTTAAACAGGCCGTACGGATTGATCCCAATTTTAAAGCGGCGGGGCAGCAGGCGCAGACTTCTGCTGCAGTCGGTAAATCGGGCGGCAGCGACGTTAAGGTTATTACCTCGCTTAAAGAAGACTTCCCTGCTATTCATGGTCCCGAATCTAATATTGTAGAGGACAGAATACAGGCGCTGGGCAGTAATGTCCTTTCGGGTTTTGTAAACTCCGATTATACGCGCACTCCTGCGCAGGATCAGCGTACACCAATTGAAAGCAGTAAGCCGCTTCCTCTTCCTCCGAATCCTCCTCCAACCAAGTAGGCTAGATAATTACTTCATTCAAACGAAAGGTGAGTGTAGGGAGCAGTATGATGAAAAGATTATTGTACGGTATCATAATTTTAATTACGGCAGCAGTCCAAATATCCGCACAGGATTATTACAGCGCGAGTCGTTTCTCCCTGAGTATTATGCCTGTTTATGAGAACTGGAACGTGCTGAATAATTCGAAGTTTTCGGAATTTACAAACAGCGTGAGCCTCGGATATAATACATGGAGAGACGGCCGAGTTTCATTTGCGACAAAGTACGCATCCGTCGGCGGTGATCTGAACAGGCTTAACGGGTTTTCGGATTCGCAGCTTTCATTGCGTCAAAATCTTACCAAATATAATCTGATTTTCAGTGTGGGTGTAAATATTCCCAGCGGAAGAACAAAGCTTACAAACAGTCAGTATCAGACATTGAGAATAATCAGTCAGGGTCTGTTCGGGATGAGAACTCCGGATTTCGGTCAGGGAACAAATTTTATACTCGGGGCTACATGGGTTCATCCGGTTTCGGATAATTTTGTAATAGGGCTGGGACTTTCTTATCAGATTAAAACCCAGTATCAGCCGCTTCAGGATTATTCCGGAAAGTATAAGCCCGCAAACGAGATCTCGGCTACCGGCGGGTTTGATTTGAAATTTCCCGGTACTCAAACATTAACCGGCGATATTACCGGCATATTTTACGGCAACGATAAGATGGACGGCAACGATGTTTTTTCAAGCGGCAGCAGAACTCTGATAGATTTAATGTACAAAAAATATTTCGGGTACAACAGATTTTCGGCTATGATGTTTTACAGTATAGTAACGGAAAAATATTTTGACCAGAATATATTTTCGGATGTAAATATTTTGAATAACCTTACGCCCGTTGATGTTCAATTACTATATTCGCTGGTAAATAATGTTAAACTTAATCCGAACCAGTTATACCTCAGGGCGGCTTTCGATCAGCGGTTTTCAACCGGTTTTTCGATGGGGTACGGGGTATTTATGAGCAGTTTCGAAAAGACTATTTCTTATTTTTCGGGTTATACGGTTTTCGGTTTAATGGTCACTCCTACAATTAAATTTTCACCTTCAGTCAGTATACCTTTTCTGTTTAAATACTCTACCGGCAGCGCTTCCAATAAACCTAATGTTCAGAATTTTACAATCGGTGCCGGAATTAACTTATCGTTTTAGATGCAGACCGTGATGTATAATTTTTAAATGTACTAAGTTTCGGGTATAGAATTTACCGAACCGTTAGTTTTGTTAGATCCGGATGAAGATTATTAGCCCTCAGTTTTTTTACTAAGGTTAAAACGAAAACAAGTGAGAAATATTATGTTAAGAAAATACTCCGATTATTTAACCTCAGCAACCACCGGGACAACAAAACTAACTCCGGTTTTATAATCTTATTCATGGAATTTAGTAGCATAATAAATTTATAATGCAGCCCGAATTGTTTTGGGCACTCTGTTTGTTTGCGGTGTCTAGACCATAACTTCTTCTGCTAATTATAAAAGATTAAAACCAAATTCGAAACACAAGGTAATAAGGTTGTGCTATTAAGTCTTATCGCTTGTTACTAAGGTTCGGATAAAGAATAATGGTTTAACAAAAATAATTTGCAATTCATGTCCGGTCATCTCCTCTGCCGGAGCTTATTTAAGCGGGCCGATAAAAATTACTATTTAGTTTGTTCCAACAAATTGAGAAAAAGGGAAATAAGTTATGTTAAGATTTCTTTTGTTTTAACCTCATTAACAGCACGGACAACGAAAATAACTCCGACCTTATAACCTTATTCCTGGAATTTGGCAATACAATCGATCTCATTAATGATTAGTTTATTTTGATAAAAAATTGGTGAGTATAATGAGCAAAAAATTTACAGGCAATTTTAAGTTGACTTCTGTAATACTGGCTTTTATTATTTTGATTGCATCACATGCAATATTTGCGCAGGCCCCCGCGTTTCAATGGCTGAAAGATTTCGGCGGCACCGGCTACGACGGAGGACAAAGAGTTGCCGTAGACCGGCAGGGAAATATCATAGTTACCGGTTTTTTCGACAGCACAATGACGATCGGAAACAATACATTAATATCTTCCGGATCCGATGACATATTTATTGCGAAGTTCGATCAAAACGGTAACGCGATTTGGGTTGTACAGGCCGGCGGACCCGGCGCCGACGAAGGTTACGGAATTGCCGCGGATAAGAACGGTTATATATATGTCTCCGGAACCTTTAGTAATGCCGCATCATTCAGCGGCATTTATTTCCAGACTCTCGGCGGCGGAGATGCATTTGTGGCAAAATATGATCCCAACGGAAAATTAATTTGGGTCAGACAGGCCGGCGGACCCAACTACGATATCGCCAACAGCGTTGCAGTTGATAATAATTTTAATGTTATGATAACCGGTACTTATTCTTCGGGTATTTCATTCGGGGGCAACGTGGCTTTAAGCGGAAACAGCTATAGCGATATTTACGTGGCTAAATATGATTCTTCCGGAAATATTCTTTGGGCCAAAGGAGTCGGCAACGAAGGATTTTACAATGAAGGTGTTGGAGTTGCAGCTTCCTCAAAAGGTAATATTTATCTTACCGGAAATTTCGGGGGTTCTGTTAATTTCGGACGGACAATACTGAATTCCATCGGCTACCAGGATTTATTTCTTACCAAATATGATCCGAACGGAAATGTCCTTTGGGCAACGCAAGCAGGTTCTGTCAATCAGCCTACTACGGTAAACGGAATCACACTGGATAAGAACAGCGATATCTTAATCACCGGACAATTTTTCGGGCAGACAAACTTCGGAAACCTAATTGTCAATAGCATATCAAACGCCGATCTTTTTATTGCAAAGTACGATACGAACGGTAATAATATTTGGGTATCTCAGGATCATATATTCGATGATAATTCGGGATGGAGTATAAGCACGGATAGTGCCGCCAATATTTCTATCATAGGCGCGGTAAGACCTAACGGAAGTGATTTCGGGAACTTATATATTGGAAGATATACGGCTCTCGGACGAAAATTATGGTCAACAGTAAATACTAATTATTCGGGCTCATCGCCGGGAGGAATTGCTAACGGGACAAACGGCGATTTAATAGTTACGGCAAGTTTCTATGATTCATTGAATTTCGGTACACAGGGACTACTAAGTCACGGTTATGAAGATATATTCCTCGGAAGATTGCCTGCTCCGCAGATATCGGTTTTTCCCGCGTCGCTTAATTTTAATACTGTTGCTCTGGGAAGTCAGCTTGTTAAAAGCGTTACAATTAAAAACACAAGTAACGCCACTCTTCACCTCACATCTGTTTCATTGCTTGATACCACTGAACAATTTAGCATACAAGGTCTTGTTGCCGATAGTATTTTAGCCGGGCAGTCGACAATTGTGAATATATCTTTTTTGCCGACCAAATTGGGACTCGACATTTCAGACTTGATAATCAGCAACGATGCGCCTACCGGCCCCGATACTGTTCATTTAACCGGGGCGGGAGGTACAGCAGTGTTAGCCTTTTCCAGCGATACCTTAAACTTCGGTAAAATAGTTTCGAACACAACTTACTCAAATGTTTTTTCCGTAGGCAATTCCGGAACCGCAAAATTATTTATTAATAGCATGACGATTACCGGTATTAATCAAAGTGAATTTACACTGGGGTCTATTGAGCTGCCCGATTCTGTTGCGCACGGAGAATTAAAATATTACTCAATAGATTTTAAACCTCTTTCTCCGGGGAACAAGAGCGCAATACTTATAGTCGGCAGCAACGACGAAAAAAAACAGGACACTCTGCATCTTACCGGAACCGCAATAGCGCCGACTTTACGCTTTTCTTCCGATACGCTTGATTTAGGTTCGGTCTCTATTCATGACTCGACCCAAAACTTTACCATTGCATATAATTTAAGCATTACCAATATCATAATTAATAGTGCGGTTATTACAGGCCCGAATAGTTCGGAATTCGGCACGCGGAATTTTATTCTGCCGGATACTATATCGGGTGCCGGTTATAAGTTTATTGATGTGAGTTTCTTTCCCCAGACTGTCGGTATTAAAACTGCTTATTTGATACTTTCCGGTCCGGGCGGCATCGGTCCAGACACTTTGATTTTAAGAGGCACCGGTACATCTTCAATAAATGTTCAGGTTTCCGACACTGCTGTTGTCGGTCAGAATATTACACTGTATGTTACGCCGCCGGCAGGATTAGCTGTTTCAAGTGCAAAAATATATTACAAGGAAAACGGCGAAACCGTTTACCAGTCATCCGATCTCGTAAAAAATGGAAGTTCTTATATCGGTACCATACCGGCAGCATATTCCACAATTCGCGGAGTTCAATATTATATAGAATTTTCGGACGGCGAGAGCATTGTAACTTATCCTTCATCCGATCCCGCTGCGCAGCCGGAATTTATAGAACTTATTGCCCGGCAATTTACATACCCTTCTGTAATTCCCAAGTCGGAATATAGAATGATTACAATCCCACTTTATGTTTTTTACGCTTATTACGATTCTTTATTTACCGGCGACTACGGCGTGTACGACAATAGTGTTTGGAGAATGTTCAGATGGGATCCGGCAACTAATTCGTACGGTGAATTTCCTTCAATCATCGGCGATATATTTCCCGGGAATGCATTCTGGCTGATACAAAAGGACGGTAAACCGTTCAGTCTGAAGAATGTTTATACCGTCCCCGCAATAGATTATTACCCTATCATTCTGAAACCGGGATGGAATCAGATCGGATCTCCTTTTGCTTTCGCGGTAGATTGGGACAGCGTTGAAAATTCTAATTTGGTTCAGGCGCCAATTCATTGGAATCCGGATATTCAGGATTATGAAATTAATCAAACAGTTCTACAGCCCTGGGACGGATACTGGGTATATAACCCTTCCGATTCAGGTTCGGTTATTTTATACGTAAAGAATTTAAAAAGCGTAAGTTCGCCGCCGAAAAAAAATGATCTGTGGTCAAATCTGAAAAGCGGTGAGTTTGTAATGCAGATGAAAGCAAGCATCGAATCTTCAAGTATTGTAGACCGGCAAAATTATATCGGCATGATTGACGATGCTGCAAACGGAACGGGCAAATATGATCTCTTGAAACCTCCGCCGGTAACTCAAAATCTTAATATAAATATCATGTCGGGCGGCAAACGGTACGCAGAAAATATAGTGGGACCTTCTAAAGACGGTTCATTCTGGGATATTGAAATGAATTCATCATTTAAAGGCAGAACCGTTTCGATTCAGCTAGATCAGAAATCGCCGCTGCCTGAGGGTTTTAATATCTGGTTTTTGGATTTGAACGCGAAGACGGATATCGCCGTGAACAAAGGCGTTGTAAATCTGACCGTGCCAGACAACGGCAAAGGCAAATACAGAATAATCGTAGGAAAAGAGGATTATGCCAAACAGCATTCCGAAAACATTTCCCTCGTTCCTCTGGAATACGCCCTGCTTCAAAATTATCCTAATCCTTTTAATCCTTCTACAAATATTGAGTACAGGTTAAAAGATATAAGTAATGTTTCGCTGGAGATCTACAACATACTGGGCCAGAGAGTTAAAGTATTAATAAACCATGAGTCACAGAATCCCGGTCAATATACGGTCAAATGGGACGGAACAAACACAAGCGGAATTAAAGTTGCAACCGGAATTTATATTTATAGAATAATTGCAAATAAGTTTATTGCCAGTAAGAAGATGATACTTCTTAAATAGTCTGTGGTAGGTGGTTTGTTGTTTGTTGTGGGTTGAAGAAGTTTGCGATAAATGCGTGAAGTATGAAATTTTTATTCTTTGTTTTTCCAATAAATTAATTTGCAAAGATCAGTTTTGCATGTGTTATCTGCGTGCCGGTATTCTATTCGGAATTTTTTCTTTTGTCTTGCTTCAGTAGTCCGCTTTAACAATACGAAAATTTTCAAATCCTAATTCTAAATCTGAAATCAATAATCGCCAATAGTAAATCGCATTTACAAATCGAAAATCCAACCACAGTAATTCCTCAATTAACTACTAACTACCAGCTACTAACTTCTATTTATTTCAACTCATTTTAGATTTTTCTCTCAGTGCTTATTAGTGCCCTTAGTAACTCGTATGTTAATAAAAATGATTTTTATAAATATATATAAGTAATTTTGATTCTTAAAATACCGGCTTAAGGGATGGTAGAGCGATTCGTGCCTAGATACATTTCGATGATATCGTCACTAAGATATACTCACCATCCCTGTTGAGCTTCTTAAAGACTGAACAGTACTTAGAGATTCCACTGGGTGGAAATCCCGCATAATAGAACGAGAGAAGTTATCAAAGAAGCAAAAAGCCATATAAAAAAAATAAGATAAAGGAAATAACCGGTGGAAATTATCAAACAAGTTGTGGGCATTGATGTATCGAAAGATACCCTATCTGTCAGCTATGGAACGATTAATATAAATCAAGAACAGAAAATCACTCCGGCAATAACTTTTGATAATACTCCTAAAGGTTTCAAAGAACTAATTTCCTTTACTAAAAAGAACAAAGGAACACTAACGGCGCCTCTTTTTTTTGTTATGGAAGCTACCGGTGTTTATTACGAAAGACTAGCCTACTTTCTAAATGAAAAGCATTTGAAAGTAATTGTAGTACTTCCGAACAAGACAAAGAATTTTTCCAAGACCTTGGATATCAAATCAAAGACAGATAATCTGGATGCAAAAATGATTACCCAGTTCGGTCTTGAAAGACAAATGCAGCCATGGCAAGTTCCAAGCCCATTAACAAAAGCTCTTAAGAGTCTTACAAGAGAATACAGTTCTATCAAACGAATGGCTGCTCAAGTAAAAAATCAGCTTCATTCTAAAGAATACTCTTATGAGCCTCTGAAGGAATCTCTTAAAAGGAGTAAGGCGACATTGTCTGTCTTTGAGAAACAACTAAAAGAGATTGAAAAACAACTCAAAGAACTAGTAGAAAAAGATACTGATCTTAACGATAGAATCAATAAGATCGACAAGATAGATGGAGTAGGTTTTATGACAGCAGTTTCTATCATTGCCGAAACAAACGGTTTTGCTTTGATCGAGAACGTCAAGCAACTTACAAGTTATGCCGGACTGGATGTTGTTTACAATGAGTCTGGTTTGAAGAAACATAAAACATCTATATCGAAAAAAGGGAATCGCTTTTTACGACAAGCTGTTTATATGCCCGCTCTTTCGGCCTGTAGGTATAATCCGAAATTAAAACAAACATATATCCGTTTAGTTACTAAAAAGAACGTTAAGAAAATTGCTCTAATTGCTGTTGCTAGGAAACTTCTTATTCTGATATATACAATTTTCAAAAAGAACGTCGACTATGTACCGAATTTTAATCCGGCATAAAGCCGAAAAAATATACGTGAATCTTTAGCAATTTATTTTGCTCTTAATATTGACTTTTACCACAGTACCTTAGTGGTGAAAAGCCCCTTACCACTTAGACACTAAGGACACTTAGCTGCACCAAGACAATAATAAATCTTCAATCGTCAGTCGCAAATCGACAACAATATCCCACCTAATAGCTTATTTCAAAAGGATCATCTTTTTTACACTAGAAAAACTTCCCGAACGGATGCGGTACAAATAAACGCCGCTTGCCCATCTACCGGCGTTAATGTTTACCGAATATCTGCCGGCCTGCAGACGTCCGTTAACCAGAGTTGCGACTAATTGACCGAGCACATTGAATATTTCCAGTTTGGTATTCCCCGACTTGGGCAATTCGAATCTGATTGTAGTAGTAGGATTAAAAGGATTCGGATAGTTCTGATATACCGCATACTGCCTGGGTACTGTTTTATCGTCCGCAGCCGTAATCCCGGATGTGGATGTTTCAGCCGTGTCGGCTTTATGTTCCAAATTTCCGGCAAGATCACGGGCAACGCTGTAGAAGGCATAACTGCTGTCAGGCGATCCTGTAAAAACAGCCGAAGTATCACTCGTATCGGCCCATAAAGCGAACGGTCCTCTGTTGGTCGAAACATAAATCAAATAATCCGAAACACCGGAAGTAGCGTCGGCGCCCGACCATGCGATATTAAAAGTAGAATCGGACTGAGCCTTTTCCACGGGTTTCATTTTGCTCTTCGGCGCATCGTAATCTAAAGTGTTGCACCACTGCGGGGTAAAGATAGGATCGTTTGCGTCGAATGTAATCTCTGCTTTGTTGCAAAGCTGCGTTCCGGAAGGCAGTCCGGTCTTTGGTTTAATAATGAAGAATACGCTGCCTTCGCCTTTGGGCGGATTAACATCAGGCGGAAGAAATCCGGCTGTGGCATCGGTGGGATATGTTCCTGTTGCCGGATCGATGGCCATAAGCTGCCACGAAACTATTCCGGTCTGCTGGTCCAGACCCGCAAAAATACGCACGACAAATCTTGATTCTCCCGGAATCTCGACCGTGGTGTTCCATTGCTTCAGGCCAGGAGGCGGTATAATCGTGGTATCGCCGAATGAAATCGGTCCGAGTGAGAAGGAATTCAGATCAAAATTATTCACATCGAGAGGATCCTTGATATTTATAAACAAAGCCGGCGCGTTGGCTGAAGTATCGTTTTCAAATTTTATCATATAGCCGGCAGCATCAAGACCCGCAACGTAGTGCACGTCTCCGCTGCCGTTTGGACCGGTTTTATCATTCGGATCACTTGGTCTAAGATCATCTGCGTTGATGCTTTTTCCCTTAGGTTCGGCAAATAAGCTGGAACAGGCTTTTGCTGATGAAACAATTGCAACCGTTATACTTAATGCATCCAGCCATGGGTTTGCCGCTCCGGCACAAGATAGTGCGGTCGCTACCCAGCCTCCGTTGAAACTAAAGGATGTAGTTACTTCATCCGACAAACTCGGGTTAGATTCTGATCCCAGACTGTACAAAGCATTAAGCGCTCTCCCGCCGTACAAGGCTATTTTATCCAGGCAACCGATCGGTCCTCTTTGATATATCGAACTGCCTACGACATATGCGCATCTTGCAAGATTTGATGCGGTTACCGAAGCTATATGATAAGGTTCCATTCCCGTCCAAATATTTGCCATAGTTTTAGGAGGTACTTTTACATTGCTTTGAGAGAAGTCGTTACTACCTCCGGTAGCAATAGGCTGAGAGATAGGCGATGTCCATGCCTTAATATGATGACTGCGGGCAAGGAAAATAAAAGTTTTAGCTTCTCCCGGTTTAAGCAGAGGGATAATAACCGAGAGAATATAGCGATCGCCGTCCCTCTCGATTGCATTCAGATTGCCCCATCCGGAAAAGCCGGGTGGCACGTCTTGTATTTTAGTAGGATCAAAATTTACTATCGGGAACTTCGGTACCAGTGTGCCGAAACTGCTTGCTTCCCAGACGGCAACTGATAGAGGCACGGCCACAGCATCCAGATTTCCCCTGTTGGTTACCGTTACGAAATACTTTTGTGGAGGCAGGTACGATCTGAAAGATGAAGGCCCGCTAAGTTGTACGGAAATTTCGGGCATTATTGTCTGTTCTATTTTCAGTGCGCCGATGATCTCCGAACTCTTCCCGTCACCGTTTATCACTTCCAGGTTATAGATATTGCCGGGTTTTTGTCCTGTTAAATCAAAAAGCATATTCATAATTTGTCCGTTCGAATCTACGGTAACATTTGAAGGATAAATAGAATTGCTTCCTTTAAGGTAGGCAGTAGCCCCCTTAGTTATATTATGCCCGGTAACCGTCATCGTAATGGTTCCGTTATTTCCCGCACTATTAGGTGTGCTTGCAAAAACGGCAAAAGCAGAGGGTGGTGGGCCGTCGGCAATCGTCACTGTTGCGGTCGACTGTTCCGGGGTTGTATAATCATTTGATGTTAAAAGCTTGATAATAACCGTTTCACCGTCATCGGCAACGCTGTCCGGTATCGGCGTTACAAATAAAGTAGTTTTATTCTGCCCGGCAGGTATTGTAACCGTTCCGTAGGTAGAAGTAATATAATCTTTATTTAGTTCAGCAGTGCCCGACAGCTGGTAATTTACTATTACCGGCGCGGATGGAATATCATTAAGCTCGAATAAAAAGACTCCTGGTACAGGCCCTTTCTCGGATGCGTTGGGGCTTTGAGCGGTAACCCTTAAAGCGAGTTTATTATTGCCGCCGTTTATAATTACAGGGAAGGAAGCAGACCCTCCTCTCGGATCCGTAGCTGTAAGGTCGTATGTGCCCGATGTAATGAACGGGTCTCTCAGGTCGAACTGCACATTTGCGGTTGTATCGGTAAGATTTTTTATCCTGCCGTAAATAACCGGAGCCGAAGTTGTGCCAGAGCAATTCGAACATTTAAGATAAAACGAAGCGTCCGGCGCAAAGCCTGTCCCCGTAATATAAAACATTACAAATGATCCTCTTGCAGCGGTTGTGGGAGTTACATCGGTTTTGCCGCTTATTTTCGGAACGCTGTTTCTGGCCGTTAAAATAATGCTCGAATCCGAAACGACGGGATAAAGTGAAAGAGAAGACGTCACCAGTCCGCTCAGTGAATCGAACAAACCGGTAATACCCGACGCTTTAAGTATACTGAATGTCTGCCCGTCGTTTGGTTTGAAATTGTTGATCAAATTTATTTTCAGCATTCCGCTAAGTGATACGGTGCCGGTTGTAACCAGTTTGCCGTAATCTTTACCGGCCTGTATGCCTCCTATTTCGTCTTCTATTCCGGCAGAGGACGAGTCCATATGAATATTACCGTCCCATGTTAAAATTCCCGTTGAGGTTCCCGGAGCGATCGTTCCGTAATCTTTAACAAGGCTTGTAACATGCAAAGTACCTGCTCCCGTAACTTTTCCCCCGGCCCCGTTAATTAAATTAATCGTAATCGTCGATTCTCCGGCGCCGGTATTTTCAAGTGTTCCGTCATTGGTAAACGTGCCGCCGTAACCGTCCTGAAGCACCGCTCCATCGGACAACTTAAATACACCGCCGCTGTTATTAATTAATGGAGCGTATGCCGAAACCGTTGCGTCCATCTGAAATGTTCCGTTGTTGCCGAACTTTGCGTTAATAACTTTTGAGTCCGCACTTTCGGCATATATCATACCTTCATTAACCCAGCTACCTTCGCCGATCTGCGACAGGCTGCCGCCGGTCCATTTTAATCCGGTTCCCGTAAAATTCAAATCCGCTTCAACGGAATCGGCAAAAATATTGCTTGAATTATTGATGATGATCCCGTCCGGTTTTCCGCTTAGATGCCCTTTCGCGTATACGTTACCCGACTCGAATTTTAATGTATCATTTTTGCCGGTGTAAAATGTACCTCCGAACAGGTACGATGGACCGCCGGTAATTACCAGGTTTCCGGAATTTATGATCACCGAGTCCTCGTTTACAAATACTGCCGTTACCTTGGCAGCGCCGGATCCTGAGGGTTTTAAAAATAATCCTTTGTTGTCAAAATATCCTCCGTAGCCGCTGGATATGGTGCTGTTATCGGCTATGCTTACAACAGCGCCCGGATTGTTCATGAATGAGCTATAGACTGCTGTCGATGCGTTTATCTGAATTTCCGCTTTGTTGACGAACGGTGCGTTTATCACTTTTCCGTCGGAACCTTCGGCATATATCATTCCGTTGTTTACCCAGCTTCCGCTGCCGCGCTGCGACAGGTTTCCCCCGATCCATTTAAATCCGTTTCCTGTAAAATCAAGGTCAACTTCGGTTGAATCGGCATAAATATTAGCCGCCTTATTTATAATGACTCCGTCGGGTTTACCGCTTAGACGGCCTTTCGCGTATACCGCGGCCGATTGTAAAATTAATGTATCGTTCGAACCGGTATGGTAAGTACCGCCGAAAAGGTATGTCGGACCGCTGCTTATAACCAAGTTTCCGGCATTTATGATCACTGAATCTTCGTTTACAAATGTTGCGGTTACGTTCGCGGTACCGGTCCCGGATGGTTTTATGAATAATCCTTTGTTGTCGAAGTATCCTCCGTACCCGCTGGAAATGGTGCTGTTGTCGGCTATGCTCACTACCGCGCCCGGATTGTTTACGAACGAACTATAGGTTGCAGTTGATGCGTTTATCTGAATTTCCGCTTTGTTGACGAACGGTGCGTTTATGACTTTTCCGTCGGAACTTTCAGCATATATCATTCCGTTGTTTACCCAGCTGCCGCTGCCGCGTTTAGAAAAGTAGCCGCCGGTCCATTTTAATCCGGTTCCGGTAAAATCAAGATCCGCTTCAACCGAATCGGCAAAGACCTGGCTTGAATTATTGATGATGATACCGTCCGGTTTTCCGCTTAAATGTCCCCTCGCATATATGCTGCTAGAGTTGAACATTAATGTATCGCCGCTGCCGGTATAATATGTACCGCCGTACAAATATGAAGGACTGCCGCTAATCATCAAGTTTCCCGATAAGACTTTTATCGAATCCTGATTGAAAAACACAGCTGAAATTTTTGCGGTACCCGAACCCGCGGATTTTACTATACTGCCTTTATTATTAAATGATCCCGAATATCCGCTGTAAATCTGGATATCGTCAGTAATTTTGATCTTCCCTTGCTTTTCACTGGTAAACGGGTTGTAAAAATAAATTGAAGCCGCAAATTCCGCTGTTCCCTGGTTATCAAAGTTTATAGCGACAACCTTCGCGGCGCTCCCCGAGCAAATGAATGTACCGTCGTTCGTCATACTGCCCGATCCGTTAATTGTACCCGAAGTAAACACAAACTTTCCGCCGGCAGTTATACTTCCGGTTCCGTTTAGAGACAAGTTATTGTTTAATTCAAGTGTCTGAGTTCCGCCGGAAGCCCCGAGTGCCAGGCTTTTAACTGTTACAGGGTTATCTACAGTAATAGTATAAGTGCCTTTTAGGTTTATTATAACATCGCTGCCGGAAGACGGAACGCCGTCAGACCAGTTTCCGGTATCGTTCCATGAGCCTCCGGAAGGATTTATCCATGAAGTAGTGCTTTGCGCATATGCCGGTAAACAGTAAAAACAAAAGATAAAAAATAAAATGAGAATAGAATATGCCGGATTTATAAAACTATAAAAGTGTTTTGAATTTCCCTCTCCGGGTCTGAAATTAATCTTTGATGCAGGTAAAACCGACTTACTTCCAGGGGCGGATATAATTTGTTTTAATGAAGTAAGTATTGCTGAAACGAACCCGAGTAAAAACACCATTGTTTACCTCCGGCTTAATGAGCAGGATTTTTATCATCGTTCAGATAAAAATATTCCTGTCGGATTTATAAATAATTTTATTTCCAGTTTTATTTGAGTACGAAGTATCCGCTTTAAAACTCATAACCTAATGCGTAAACTCTTGTCGCTTTGGTTCATATACAGGGGGCAGACAGGTACATAAAAAGGTAAAAAGTTAAAACCGGACTAAATAGCGCTGCAGCAGTTTGTGCCGGCCGATCTCACACGGGTGATAATTTTCCTAAATTTAACGGCGGTGCAGTTTCCTTTTTCCATTCTAATTATTATCTTATCCCATCCTCAAACCAATTCACAGTTTATGCAAGATCAGACACAGGAAAATAATTCGACATTATTAACTAATGTTTGCAGCGGTAACAGAGAAGCACTCGATGAGTTTTTACCGCTTGTATACAATGAACTGCGCAGACTGGCTTCAAACTATCTCCGGGCGGAATACGGCAATCGTACTATCCAGACTACCGAACTTGTACACGAAGCTTATATCAAACTGATAGGCGGCCAGGATATCTCATGGCAGAACAAGGCTCACTTCTTCGGAATTGCCGCCAATTCAATGAGACAGATACTTGTCGATCTTGCGAGAAAAAGAAAATCCTTGAAACGGGGCGGCAATCAAACTAAAGTTTCTTTGTTCGATGATCTTGTAATTATGGACGAGAGCGACGAAAAATTACTGGCACTCGACGAAGCGTTGAAAAAACTGGAAACACTGGATGAACGCTTATGTAAGATAGTTGAGCTGAGATATTTTAGCGGACTTACAATCGAAGAAACCGCGGAAGTATTAAGTACTTCATCTTCAACCGTAAAGCGCGAATGGAATCTCGCAAAAGCCTGGCTTTATAGGGAATTGAGCCTAACTTAATATTTTTTTCGCATTTAATACCAAAAAGCAAGAAGCATAATGGACTCTGATTTATGGGCAAGAGTTAAGGATATTTTTATTAATGCGGTTGCTCTGCAAGGAGATAAAAGAGAGGAATATATTGAGAAAACCTGCGGTAGTAACGATGAATTAAAAGGAGAAGTTATTTCTCTTTTAACTTCTTTCAAGAGTTCCGGAGCGTTTCTGGATAACCCCGATATAGATCTGAACTTTGCCGTTCCGCAGGAAAAGGATCCTTACCTCAACAAAAAGATAGATGCATATAAAATTGTAAGCGTAATCGCCGAAGGCGGAATGGGGCGAGTCTACCTGGGCGAAAGAGCGGACAGCGCGTTCTCTCAAAGAGTTGCCGTTAAATTAATTAAATACTTTAACCAATCTTCCTACCTTTTGCAGCGCTTCCACAACGAACGGCAGACCCTTGCTAATCTTAATCATCCCTATATTGCAAAACTTCTGGACGGCGGATCAACCGACGAAGGCGTTCCGTATTTTATAATGGAATATATAGACGGCGTTCCGTTAAACGAATACTGCGACGCGAACAGTCTATCTATTGACGACCGGCTTTTACTGTTTCAAAAAATATGTTCCGCCGTTAATTATGCTCATAAAAATCTTGTCGTACACCGGGATTTAAAACCAAGCAATATATTAATTACCGGGGACGGAAATCCGAAGCTGCTGGATTTCGGCATATCAAAAATATTAAAGGACGACAATACCCCCGATCTGTCGGACTATACCGTTACACAGGTCTGGAATTTAACTCCCGATTATGCGAGTCCCGAACAGATAAAAGGCGAAAAAATAACAACCGCTACCGACATCTATTCTCTCGGTGTTCTACTGTATAAAATTCTTACCGGTCATCATCCGTATAATATAAGAAGCTATCTGCCTGCCGACATAACAAAAATTGTATGCGAAACGAATCCTGAAAAGCCGAGTACGATTATACGCACTGTCGAAAATATTAAATCCGCGGGCGGACATGAAATAATAATTTCGCCGGAGACTATTGGAAAAGCAAGAAAAGAAAATATAGTCAAATTGTCAAAAACACTTTCGGGCGACCTGGACAATATTATTCTGAAAGCAATACGCAAAGAACCGGAAAGAAGATATTCATCAATAGAGCAGTTCAGCGAAGATATCAGAAGATACCTTGACGGGCTGCCGGTAATTGCGAGAAACGATACTCTTAGTTACCGTACTTCAAAATTCGTAAGGAGACATAAATTCGGGGTCGCGGCATTTTTAATTATCATAATTTTGTTCATCGCCGGCTTTATCGGAATAACCTGGCAGGCCGATATAGCCGCTAAACAGCGGGATAAAGCCCGGATTGAAACCGCGAAGACCGAAAAAATAAATACATTTCTGCAGAATATGCTTTCATCTGCCGATCCGGAAAACAGCGGCAAAGATGTAAAAGTAGTGGAAGTACTTAAAAAAGCGGAAAAAAAGTTAGATAACGATTTAACCGATCAGCCTGAAATTAATGCTTCGCTAAGAACAACAATCGGAATTACACTGGAGAACCTCGGATTATACGATGAATCGATAATTCAACTTAAGAAAGCGCTGGAAACACGCAAGAAGATATACGGCGAGCGGAACGAAGAAACCGCCAGAAGTATAGAGAACCTTGCGCTAGCCGTTCATTACAAAGGCGATTATCATCAAGCCGAAATGCTTTACCTGAAGTCGGTAAAAATTTACGAGGCCCTGGATTCGGTTATGAATCCTTCATATGCGGAAGCTCTCAACGATTTAGGAACTTTGTATATGGACATCGGCAAGTACGATTCGGCAATGACGAATTTTAAATCAGCATTAAATATTTATACAAAAATGTTAGGCGAGAATAATAGTTTGATCGCATCAACACTGAATAATATGGCATTGACTTCAGATTACGAAGGAGATCTTGTTTCGGCCGAGAATAATTATAAAAAAGCGCTGGCTATTGATTCCAAGCTGCTGGGAAACGATAATTACGAGCTTGCCCATTTGTTTAACAACCTGGCTTTTGTTCTTCTGGAAAAGGAAAAGTATGAAGAGGCTCTCTCTTATTTTCAAAAATCTCTTACGATTCGCGAAAATAAACTCGGTAAAAATCACCCTCAATGCATTTTAGCTCTTTTTAATTTGGGCTGCACCTATTCTTATTTAAATCATAACGGCAGATCTATTCAATATATTGACAGCGCTTTGGCTTTATGGAGCCGTTCTCTTCCGCCGGATCACCCTTTGATCGGAAGCGCGTATTATTGGAAAGGAAAAGTACTTAACAACGAGAACAAGCCTGACGACGCTATCACGGTTCTGCGGAAATCATTGAAAATTAGGATGAAGAAGGGCAATGAGAATAAATATTACACCGCAAGAACGGAATGTGAATTAGGCAGATCTTTGATGCTTACCGGAAATTATAAAAAAGCAGAATCACTGATTCTTAAAAATCTTGGTATATTGAAAAGTATCTACAAAGACGACAACCAGCAAATTCGCGAGGTGAATGAGATACTTGTATCCTTGTATCTTAATTCCGGGCAGCCCCAAAAAGCGGAACAATACAAGGCGCTCATTGCAAAAAGCAATTTAAATAAATGATTCGGTATTAAGAATTATTTTAATAAGATCATTTTTCTATCGGCAAAAAATTCTTTTCCGGAAATCAGGCCTTTTGAATCTATCGAATAAAAATAAACCCCGCTTGCAAGACTTCCGGCATTGAATTCAATTGTATGTTCTCCGCCCGCCTGTATATTATTTGTCAACAATTTAATTTCTTTTCCGAGTATGTCATATACTTTTATTGTTACAAAACTGTTTTCGGAAAGCGAATACCGGATAGTAGTTAACGGATTAAAAGGGTTCGGATAATTTTGTTCTATTGAAGAAGTAACCGGTGAATCGGCGTTGTCTGTTTTTATTATTTCAGTGGGGGTATAATCGGCTATTCTTATCAAAGTAAACACTTTGTAATTATCTCCGGCATAATTAGAAGAATATCCCGCAGCAATAATTTTTCCGTCGTTTTGAATAGCTGCAGCACGCCCGTAATCAACCGATGTACCCGAGCGGGTATTAAGTATACCGCCGGTCCCGAATGATTTATCAAGGCTTCCGTCCGGATTATACCGGATCAAAACAAATTGATAATCGCTGCCTATTTCTTTATAACCAGCTGCTATTATTTTACCGTCTTTTTGAATTGCGGAGGAGTAGGCAAATAAATTTGCATTCTCCGTTTGAGTAAAAACCAGGCCGTTCTTTCCGAAAGTATTATCTAAAGTTCCGTCGGAATTATAACGGGCGAAGGCAGTTCCGTAATTGCTGCCGTTCCAGGCATAACCGGAGGCTATAATTTTTTTACTGTTTAGTATCAATACCGAATATGCAAAGCCTGATGTTTCTACGGGAGTTATTACGATACCTCCTTTCCCGAACGAATCATCTAAACTTCCGTCGGTATTATATCTGACCAGCGCAAAATTATAATTACTTCCGCTCAATGAATAGCCTGCAATAACGATCTTTCCGTCGCTTTGAACGGCAACCGATTGTGCAAAATTGTGGGAAGCACCTACTTGCAGAGCGGCAATACCGTCGGAACCGAACGTATTGTCTAGGGTTCCGTTGGTATTATATCTTACAACGACAGAATTATAATAGTTACCGTTTAGATAGTATCCGGCCGCCAATAATTTACCGTCATTTTGGATTGCCGCCGAAGTAGCTATATCGTCATTCATACCGATAGGAGTTGTTACAATTCCCTTCGCTCCGAATGTGTTGTCCGGAATACCGTAAGGAGTATATTTTACTAATGCAAAGTCGTCGTTTTTCCCCGTGAATCCGTATCCAACTGCGACGATGGATTCATCGCTCTCCTCCAGAACAGAATTTACCTGACTGCTTTTTGTTCCGACGGCAGTAATCGCAGCTCCGTTTGTTCCCCAATATTTATCGGCATTTCCGTTTGAATCATATCGAAGAACGGTAAATTCGGAGTTGTTTCCGTTGTCCGAAGAACCCCCGACTATGATTTTTCCGTCGCCTTGAACTTCTACCGAATTAGCGATATCGGTACAATTTCCGGCTGAAGAAACTACAAATCCGTTTGTTCCGAAAGTATTATCGATGGTGCCGTTTATATTAAAGCGGCCTATAGCCGTTTCATCAAACCCTCCGTTATTAAAAAGACCGGCCTCTATTATTTTTTCGCTGTCCTGTATAGCCACAGTATATGCTTCGTCGCTCGATAGCCCGATAGAAGAGATTAAAATACCGTTTGAGCCGAATGAATTGTCCAGGCTCCCGTCTGTATTGTAACGGATTAAAGCAAAATTATGATGGGACAGACTTCCTCCGTATCCGGCCAGTACAATCTTGCCGTCGGATTGGATTGCAGCCGAATACGCGCCGGAAACACCCGAAAGGTATGTGCTAACCAGTCCTGCAGTCCCGAATGAATTATCTAAATTTCCTGACGAATCGTAACGCGCCATCGAAAAGTCGTAATATCCCGCATTAAGAGAATATCCTGCAGCCAAAATTTTTCCGTCTTTCTGGATTAAAACTGAATTGGGAACATCTTCCGAATGTCCGATATCGGTTGAAATCTGGGTAGTTACAACTCCGTTTTTTCCGAAAGTATTATCCAGAGTTCCGTCCGCGTTATAGCGTTCAATTATATAATCTCCGTAAATATTTATATCCGGAGGAATAGTACTATATGAATAAGAGTTACCGGCTACAACAATTTTTCCGTTTTTCTGTATTGCCACAGCATTTGCATAATATTCATAATAACCGGCTGCACTTAGAAAACTGAAATCAATACCGCCGGCTCCAAATGTTGAGTCCAAATTGCCGTAAGAATCATATCTTACGACTGCCAAGCAGTATATATGTAACTGTGTGTTAAAAGTATAACCGACCGCAACAATTTTTCCGTCACTTTGCACCGCAATTGATTTTACGGCATCGTCGGACCCGCCGACAGAAGTAATGACTATCCCGTTTGTTCCGAAAGTGCTGTCCCGGCTTCCGCTTGGATTATATCTGACCAGAGCAAAACAATGGATATTTCCATTATAACAATCGCCGGCAGCTATTATTCTGCCGTCGTTTTGGACCTCAACCGTGTTGGCGTTATTTCCGGCTGTTCCCACCTGTGTATTTACCACACTTCCGGTTCCGAATGTATTATCCGGGCTGCCGTCTGTTTTGTAACGGGCTAATGAAAATATCGGCTTGCCGCCGCTCTGAGTTGATAAGGCTGAAATAATTTTACCGTCGTTCTGAACAGCAATTGCATTCGAATGTCCGCTGCCTGAAGTATTGACTGCGGTGGTTACAATACCTCTTTCACCGAATGAGGTATCCAATTGAGTTGTTTGAGAAAAGATAAATCCGGTAAATAAAAAAAATGCTGCCAAAACAACTTTAAAAAAAGAAGGATTACATTTCATATTATTTTCTCTCGCGCAATCGTAAATGTCTTTATAAAAAAATTACATCGATACAGTTATGCAGTCCATAAGCTTCTACACTTCTAATTAAGCCCACAAACTATTTTAAAAGTATCATCTTTTTACTCAGCGTTATATCTTTATTCGATACCAGGCCTTTTGAATGAATTGAATAAATGTAAACCCCGCTGGCAAGGCTTTGCGCGTTGAATACGGAAGCGTATTCACCTGCCTCCAGATTGCTATTGAGTAATGAAGCTACTTCTCTTCCGAGAATATCGTATATCTTTAAATTAACAAAACTTCTCTCGGGGATTGAATATTTTATCGTAGTTTGCGGATTAAACGGATTCGGATAATTCTGCCGGACTGAAAATGAAACCGGTGTTGATGACTTGGACTCATTACTTATTCCAGTAGTTAAACCGCTATTGTATCGTATGAGTGTAAATATTTTATAATTTGATTCATCAGGGTTTGAAGAATAACCTGCAGCTACTATCTTGCCGTCGTCCTGCATTGCAACTGCGCGGGCAAAACCATTTGATGTACCGGGCCGGGTTATTAAAATACCGTCATTACCGAAAGCGTTATCGGTCGTACCGTCTGCATTGAACCTTGCGCATGCAAATGCATTTATGCTACCTTGTTCGGAATAACCGGCGGCAACAATTTTACCGTTTTTCTGTAACGCAGCCGAATACGCAAAATCATTTTCGGCTCCGCTTTGAGTAGTGGCAAATCCGTTAGTTCCAAAAGAATTATCCGGCGATCCGTCGGAATTATAACGGGCAATTGCAAATACATAGTGGCTGCCGTTCCATGCGTAACCGGTCAATACTAACTTACCGTCACTCTGAATCAAAACCGAATAGGCATCGGCAGAAACTGCGATCCGGGTGGTTACTATGCCTTTACTGCCGAAAGTCTGATCCGGACTTCCGTCAGTGTTATACCGGACTAAAGCAAAATCATAATTACTTCCGTTCATTGACGATCCTGCAACAACAATTTTCCCGTCTTTTTGAACCGCAAGAGCCTGGGCAAAATTATGCGCCGCACCTACTTGAGTAGTAACCACTCCGTCGCTGCCGAAAGTACTGTCCTGATTTCCGTCGGTTTTATACCTGGCAACGGCAAAATTGTAAAAATTTCCGTTGAGGTAATATCCCGCCGCAACTATTTTCTGATCTTCTTGAACTGTCGCCGAGGTTACTTGAGCATCGTAACTTCCCACAGGCGTTGTTACGATGCCGTTAGTTCCGAAAGTATTATCCGCGAATCCGTTCTGATTTAATCTTACAATTGCGAAAACTTTATTTTTACCGTTATAAGAATAACCGGCGGCAATAATCTTTCCGTCGCTTTGAACCGCAACGGCATTAGCCTCATCATCAGATTTTCCTATTCCCGCAACGGCAACACCGTTTGCACCGAAAGTATTATCCGCCTGCCCGTTTGTATTAAAACGCAGCAGCGTAAAATAATTAGAAGCCGAATTATTTGAATAGCCTGCTATTACTATCTTCCCGTCGGTTTGAACGGATAGTGAGTTGGCTGCATCATTTGATTTTCCGAACTGAGTAACGGCTATACCGTAATTGCCGAAAGAATAATCCGGATCGCCATTAATATTATAACGGATCAGAACTAAATTAGCATGGCCCGCGTTCATCGAAATACCTGCTGTTAAAATTTTACCATCATTCTGAATAGAGACCGAATATGCCAGACATCCGGAAGTTCCGGTTGCAGTTGAATCAATCCCGTTTATTCCGAAAGTATTGTCCGGTATACCGCTGGAATCAACACGTAAAACGACAAAATTGTATTTTTTTCCGCTGAAGAAATAACCTGCAGAAACTATTTTCCCGTCGTTTTGTAAAGCGACTGATTGAGCTACATTCACAGATGGTCCGGGACTTTTAGTTACAATGCCTCCCGTTCCGAATTTATTGTCCGGGAACCCGCTTGGATCGTAACGAGCAACCGCAATATTTTTATTTCCTCCGGCATCATAACCGGCTATTACTATTTTATCGTTACTCTGTATTGCGGATGATGTGATATTAAAATCCACAACAGTAAAGCCGTTTGTTCCGTAAGTATTATCCAAAGAACCGTTATTATTGAAACGTGCGAGAAAATTTAGTAATTGGAAGGACGTATTTTCTAAGGTTCCCGTTATAATAATCTTCCCGTCTTTTTGAATACAAATTGAAGAAGCAAAAAAGCTTGAACCTGAAGAATCAAGGCGCGCGGTAACAATACCGTCGGAGCCGAATGTTTTATCCGGTGTACCGTCCGGATCATAACGAGCTAATTCAATTTCGTATTTAGAGGCAACAAGCGAAAAGCCTGCCGCAATAATTTTTCCGTCTTTCTGCAGAGAGATGGAAACAAATTTTGAATTTGCACCGATGGAAGTTGTAACCAAGCCTGCCGATCCGAAAGTACTATCCGGGGATCCGGTCTGATTATAGCGGGCTATTGCAGATACGGTTCCTGAATTAATTATCGAATAACCGGCGGTTAATATTTTCCCGTCGCTTTGGATCGCCGAAGAATTAAAACTGCCTCCGGACGCAATTTGAGGAGTTATTATTCCGTTGGTCCCGAAAGAATTATCCTGGCTTCCGTCCGGATTATAACTTGCGACCAAGGGTCTTAAAACGCTCCCATTATTATAATTGCCTGTTACTATTATTTTCCCGTTTTCACGGATAGCCGAAGAAGTCAAAATACAATCATAGTTATTCACATTGAACACATAGTTTACTATACCGGACTGCCCGAAAGCGGTGTCGGTTTGTACGGCCTGAGGAAGGATAATTCCGGAATAAATTAAAAGAAAAGAAAAAGATACTGCAATGCCGACCCGTTTATTCATTTATCAACTCCATTTAAATAATATGCCCTTTATCGAGAATTATTATTTTTAATTCCCATTAATTTTTATTTACAATCCTTGGAAATTATTACTGCAAAACCCCGCACTTATAGAATTAAAACACTAAACCTTGTCACAGTCAAACCGGAGCGGGAGATTTCAAAATGCCGGCGCCAATATCTTATTAACCTAGAAGTGTTCAAGATATATCGGAATAACGCGTTCAATATGAACGGTTAATTCAGGTATTTTAAATTTCAATTAAATAATTAGGTCAAAGCTAAAAACCGGACACCGGAATTAGAGTGGGTGAGTTCAGGAATGGGAGAAATTATACATGATAATAATAGCGGAGCAACACAGTCAATGCAGGTGACTTTTTTCATATCAATGCACTCCAAATTTAACTTTTATTTGATTGTGGTGAATTTATATTAAAAAGAATTGTTCGTCAATCAGGCGAAAGAGACAAATTGATTTGAAGCACTCTTAACGGAATGATCATATCGGTTGATAATAATTGAATTGACGGATGGCGTAAATATGCGGCTCCCAGGGTGCAAAAGTAAAAAAATCGTTAAGTTATGTATGAATATATTCATAGAATTATTTTGCTGTGAAACGTATTGTTATAAGCCGGAATAAAACCTAAAAAATTTGTTTGAAAATTTCGATTATATTATAATTGAACATCCGCTTCGCGTTTATTTGTTTTTCCGCGCAAAATACAATTGGATTAAAAGGCATCAAGACTGAAAATGAAAAAATCCGGCAGAACCAAAGTACAAATCTTAAAAGAGTTAAATGCTCTCAAAAAAGAATATGCCGAGTTAAAATCCGGGTACAAAGACGAACTTAAAGAACTGAAAAAGAAAGAAAAATTTCTTCTTAAAAATAAACGGCGGATCGACAATCTGGTTGCCAAAATTCCCGTGGGCATTTATATCCTTCGCAGTTATAAAGACGGCACCTACACGCTTGAATACGTGAGCGAAAGAGCAGCCAAAATGTTCGATTCCAGTCCCGAAAAGCTTTTAGCTGATTTTAGTCTGGTATATGAAGCTGTTCATCCCGAAAACCTTGAGAGTTTTATCGATCTTAATATTCAGGGAATTAAATACCGTCGGCCTTTCAACTGGACGGGAAGAATAATTGCAAAAGGAAAAATACAATGGCTTCATATAGAGTCTTTTCCAGAGGCCTTAAAGAACGGAGATATTTTATGGCACGGCGTTATTGCAGATGTTACAGAACGAAGGCGCACCGATGATATAATTAAAAACCAGTATAACCAGCTTCAGGAGATGAACCGTTCTAAAGACAAATTTTTTTCCGTCATCGCTCACGATTTGAGAGGGCCCTTCCAGTCGCTGCTTAGCTCTTCCGAGATGCTGGCGACAGATGTAGAAAATTTAACACCCGAACAAATAAAAACATTCAGCAGCGGATTAAACAACAGTTTAAGAAATCTGTACGGAATTATAGAGAATCTCCTGCAATGGTCCATGATGCAGAGAAATATGCTTGAGTTTGATCCCGAAAACCTAGATCTGTATGACATAACAAATAATATCGCGGAGATACTGAATCAGAGCGCGGCAAAAAAAGATATTTCGGTAACCAATAAAATCGGGAGGAAAACAAACGTTTTCGCCGATCTGTTTATGCTGCGTTCGGTTATACAGAATCTTCTGGTGAATGCTATAAAATTTACTAAAACCGGCGGACAGATCATTATCTCTTCTTTAAATAAGGGGAGATTCGTAGAGATATCGGTGCAAGATAACGGTATCGGTATGGAAAAATCGAAGATCCGGGATTTGTTCGGACCTAGTGCCGTAATATCCACGCGCGGAACATCGGGTGAAAAAGGCACCGGACTGGGATTGACCCTTTGTAAAGAGTTTGTCGAAAGGAACGGGGGTGAAATTATCGCCGAAAGCAAATTGGGTAAAGGATCGAAATTTACTTTTACGCTGCCTAAAGCTAAACCCTGAATCCGGGTTACTTATTTGGTTAATTTAAACCGATTTTAGAATAACCGGAAGCAAACGCTTCTCTAAACCTGTAATTATATTTAAACTAAAAAATGCGAATACTCATCATATTCGCATATCTTTGTGCACCCTGGGGGACTCGAACCCCCGACCAATAGATTAAGAGTCTACTGCTCTACCAACTGAGCTAAGGGTGCGGGGCAAAATTAATAATTTTCGGAATGCTTTCAAAATATGGAATGGAAATTTTCGGCTTTTGTGCCGGAGAGGAGTTATAAAATTAACCGCTGCAATGCCTTGCCGGCAAAGCAGCGGTCCAAATCCCCATTTTATAACCGGTAGGAAAATATATTGACCGATCCGGAATTCATGATGCCGGATACCTGAAAACAACTCATCACAAACAACAGACCACCCGCTTCTACAAGCTCGCTTCGACAAACTCAACGACCTTGCACAAACCTACAACCCACACTACTCACAACAAACCACAGACTACCTACTTTAAGAGCATCATCTTTTTACTTTGAATGAATTTATTGCTTTGGATCCTGTAAATGTAAAGACCGCTTGCCATTTTTGACGCGTCAAAGTTTACTTCAAAATAACCTGCTGGTCTGGTTTCATTAACCAGTACCGCGACTCTCTGACCGATAGCGTTATAAATCTCTATTTTCACATTCGATGCTTCCGGCAATGCAAACCTTATCCTTGTTGACGGATTAAAGGGATTGGGGTAGTTCTGATACAGGTTAAAATGATCGGGGATGTCTTTACTTATTTTAACTATTCCGGTTGCCGCCATTACATAAATTTTAAATGTCTGCGTATCGGATCCGCCTTTGCCGTCTTCTACTTTGACAGTTACTGATGAACTTCCGAGATCACCCTGCTGAGGCGTTCCCTTAATAATGCCAGCTGTATCGTCAACTGTTAGCCATGAGGGACCGGAAACTTTACTGAACATTAAAGTATCGCCGTTAATATCGTCGGCTGATATTTTATATGAATACACAGTTCCGACATATGCAACAGTATCGGCAACTGATGTAATTACCGGCGGAGTATTTAAACCCGGCGTATATTCGTCGGCTCCCATATCAGGCGTATTTGCGTCTCTCGGATTGCCGTCAATATCGTCGATGATTGCGGCAATAGGAGTTGCCTTTCCGTTCAATGCTGAAGATCTGACGTGGAGATTAGTGCTCGAAACAAATTGCGGATTTTCGGAGATCGATTTTGCATCTTTACTTGATGCGGTTTGGAGCGCTGCCAGATCGGTAATATCTCCGCCCCAATGCGCTAGCTTCGTGCCCGCGGAATATAAATCATTATAATCCGAAGTTCCGATTGCATCGGTATTGTTCACGTAATAAGCAACGCCGCCGCCGGTATTTGCAAAAATATTATTAACTACATTTATGCTGCTGCCGTTAACTGAATAAAAAGCTCTTGCACTATTAACATCGCTGCTTGATACATATATGCTGTTGTAATAAACATCCAGATTTGATGTATTGGTTAAGTAAAGCCCGAAGTTACCGCCGCTTTTTACGGAAATAAAATTATTGGCAAGTAAACTTCTTTTACCTACAGGCGGATTACCTCCGGTACAGTTGGTAACAAAAAGTCCGTAAGACATGCCGGATAGTTTGTTCTTAGAAATCTGCAGGGCTCCGTTGCAGCTCTCTATATAGAAGTTATAATAGTTATCTTTAGTTGATTGGTTCATGCTTATCACCGGCGCATCGACATATGATGCTCTTAGGGCTATGTAAGCAATGGATGAAAAATTATTTCCCGATATAACCAGTCCGGAGGAGTGATCACCGCTCAGCCCTGCAAAGTAAATCCCTGAACTGCCCCCAGCGAAAGTATTACCTGTAATAACTCTCTTAGTGAATAAAGAGGAAGCACTGTAGAGCAGTGTAAATGTATCTGAAGTGTTGTTGACGGGTGAACCGGCGAAGATATTATTGTTGAAAGCGATATCATCTGCGCCGCCCTCGATATCAACAATAAGTCCTCTTGCGGCAGTGGAAGAGTTATCGGCTCCCATCGTAACATCCATAACTCTTAGATGATCCGTACCTCTGAGCTGCAGGATATAATTATCACTGTTGGTAGAAGCGACATGGAACCATACTACGTCATTGGGATTACCGCTCTGGGATTTAATAGTAACGGTATCGGAAGCACTGCTTCCGGGGATATCGATAATGCTGGCGTTCTCGTTATAGTTGCCGGATTTTATGTTGAAAGTAACCGGCGCTGAAATCCCTTTAAAAGACAGATCATCCAGAGCGCTTTTAATAGTATTGTAATCTCCCCCGGAACCGATGCTGTAGCTGCCTGCAAGCGGCGTGGCAACGGCTGCATCCGGAGTAAACTCAAAAGCACCGAGATCCGGTTTCGAGGCATTTCTGGCCGTGCCGTTAATATCGTCGGTGACGGCGGAAATAACCTGCGCCTTGCCGTTCACCCAGGCTGATGCCGGGGTCAGATCTGTATCGCTGGCAAAGTGAGGGAAGACGGAAATAGAGTGAGCGTCTTTACCGCTTGCGGTTTGAAAAGCCGTCAGATCCACACTGTTGCTTCCCCAGAAAGCCAGATAATTACCGGTAGTGAAAAGATCGTTATAATCGGATGAAGAAATAATATTTGTATTATTAACGTAATAAGCCATCCCGCCGCCGGTATTGGCAAAGATATTATTAACTACATTTATACTGCTTCCGTTGACGGCATAGAAAGCTCTTGCGCTGTTAACGTCGGTACTGGTAACGTGAACACTGTTGTAGTAAATATCCTGATTAGAAGAGTTAACGATGTATAACCCGAAGTTGCCTCCGGAGGTGACAATGACGGAATTATTTGCTATCAAACCTCTTTTACCTACAGGCGGATTACCGCCTGCGCAGTTGGTAACAAAAAGTCCGTAAGACATGCCGGATAGTTTGTTCTTAGAAATCTGCAGGGCTCCGTTGCAGCTCTCTATATAAAAGTTATAATAGTTATCCTTAGCTGATTGGTTCATGCTTATCACCGGCGCATCGACATATGATGCTCTTAGGGCCATGTAAGCAATGGATGAAAAATTATTTCCCGATATAACCAGTCCGGAAGAGTGATCACCGCTCATACCTGAGAAATAAATCCCGGAGCTTCCGCCTGTGAAAGTATTACCTGTAATAACTCTCTTAGTGAATAAAGAGGAAGCACTGTAGAGCAGTGTAAATGTATCTGAAGTGTTGTTGACGGGCGAACCGGCGAAGATATTATTGTTGAAAGCGATATCATCTGCGCCGCCCTCGATATCGACAATAAGTCCTCTTGCGGCAGTGGTAGAATTATCTGCGGCAAGAGTAATATCCATAACTCTTAGATGATCCGTACCTCTGAGCTGCAGGATATAATTATCACTGTTGGTAGAAGCGACATGGAACCATACTACGTCATTGGGATTACCGCTCTGGGATTTAATAGTAACGGTATCGGAAGCACTGCTTCCGGGGATATCGATAATGCTGGCGTTCTCGTTATAGTTGCCGGATTTTATGTTGAAAGTAACCGGCGCTGAAATCCCTTTAAAGACAGATCATCCAGAGCGCTTTTAATAGTATTGTAATCTCCCCCGGAACCGATGCTGTAGCTGCCTGCAAGCGGCGTGGCAACGGCTGCATCCGGAGTAAACTCAAAAGCACCGAGATCCGGTTTCGAGGCATTTCTGGCCGTGCCGTTAATATCGTCGGTGACGGCGGAAATAACCTGCGCCTTGCCGTTCACCCAGGCTGATGCCGGGGTCAGATCTGTATCGCTGGCAAAGTGAGGGAAGACGGAAATAGAGTGAGCGTCTTTACCGCTTGCGGTTTGAAAAGCCGTCAGATCCACACTGTTGCTTCCCCAGAAAGCCAGATAATTACCGGTAGTGAAAAGATCGTTATAATCGGATGAAGAAATAATATTTGTATTATTAACGTAATAAGCCATCCCGCCGCCGGTATTGGCAAAGATATTATTAACTACATTTATACTGCTTCCGTTGACGGCATAGAAAGCTCTTGCGCTGTTAACGTCGGTACTGGTAACGTGAACACTGTTGTAGTATATATCCTGATTAGAAGAGTTAACGATGTATAACCCGAAGTTGCCTCCGGAGGTGACAATGACGGAATTATTTGCTATCAAACCTCTTTTACCTACGGGCGGATTACCGCCTGCGCAGTTGCTAACGTAAAGTCCGTAAGACATGCCGGATAGTTTGTTCTTAGAAATCTGCAGAGCGCCGTTGCAGCTCTCTATATAAAAGTTATAATAGTTATCCTTTTCGGATTCATTTGAATTAAGTTTTAATCCGTCGATATATATAAGCCGTACTGCCATATAAGTAAGCGAAGAAAACTTATTCCCGGTAATTTCCACACCTGTTGAATGCAGATCATTAATACCGTACAGATTTATGCCGGTTGAACCCTGACTGAAATCATTGTTCATAATTTTCAGGTTATTAAAGGTCGTATTGTAAGAGTAAACCGTTGTGAGCCGATCGGATGTTGAATTATTTGTAGAACCTACGATTATATTATCCGAAATATTTATATCGTGAGAACTGTTGCTGATATTAAGTACTATTCCGTAATCTGTTCCTGTAGCCGTAAAAGTCAATTTATGAAAATTTATATAGCCGGCGTTATTTAAATTGACAACATAGTTATTGCTGTCGGCAGTTGCCGTAAAATAAATTACTACATCCGAAGCATTACCCGATTGTGATTGAAAAGTGATTGTATTGGTTGAGCTTGCTCCTGTAATTTTACCTATAACAAATTTTTCATTATAGTTACCCGATTTTACATTAAACGTAACCGCCCCGTTTACACCCTGTGAAGATAACGCGCTTACTGCCGCACCGAATGTTGTATAATTGCCCCCGGACCCGATTGTATAATTCCCTGATAATTGAGCCATTAAACATGACTGAAGCAGAAAAAATAAAAAAAACAATTTAAAGTAGATTTGTCTTGAAGGATTCATTGCCTCACTCCTATTAATTAGTTAGTAATGACAGTTATTTATTTCTTACTTATTAAAACACTTAGAATTAAAATTTGCCGGCGTAATTAATTACGGTTTATACGAATGCATTAGATAATAAGAGATAATGCGGCTGAGGCGGCGGCCCGGCTAATTTGTTTTTCATACTTCACTGAAATTTCAGGAATACATTTAGCAATACCATGAAGACTGACAGAATAATTATTCCGGCAATTGTAATAATCAGTACGGTGAATAATTTCTCTTTTCTTCTTATCCGTTCAAGATTTTTATTCAAGATTATTGCTTTAAATGTTTGGGAATTGATACATGTGAAGGTAAATTTAGAAATGCAGCTTTGCTACCGAATATGTTGCAAAGTTTAGCGGAATTGTTGCAAAATGAAAAACAGGCTTAATTTAAGCTAATTTCCGCGCGAATTCGGATGGAAGGCAGTTAAATAGCTGCTGGAATGCTTTTGAAAAATGAGATGGGCTGTTAAAACCCACGGCAAACGCAATCTGGGTTATGCTTAATTTTTTTTCTGCTAAAAGCTGAGCGGCTTTTTTTAATCTTACTATCCTTAAAAATTCACCCGGAGCCTGCCCGGTTAGGGCAGTTAATTTACGGTGAAGTTGGCTGCGGCTGACAAACATTTCCTGTGCAAATGATTCCGAATCAAAATCCGGATTGTCTAAATTTGTTTCCGCAATTTTAATAGCATTTAGTATGAATTCATTATCGATGTTTGAAATTTTTGAAGTATCCGGTTTAAAATTAATTTCCCGGCTGAACCTTTCGCGCAAAAGTTTTCTTTGTTCGAGTAGATTTTTGATCCTGACAATCAATTCCTTTGAATCGAAAGGCTTGGTTAAATAATCGTCGGCGCCGGTTTCAAGTCCTTCTAATTTACTTTCCTTTGAAGCTTTGGCGGTTAAGAGGATTAGCGGGATATGACTTGTCTCCCAGTTTGTTTTTATTTCTCTGCAGAACTCTATTCCGTCTCTACCGGGCATCATAATATCGCTGATAATAAGATCAATAGAATTTTCAGAGGCAGCGGAAATTCCTTCATCGCAGTTTTTTGACTGGAGGATATTATAATCATGTTTAAGTATATCCGATAAATAAATTCTGACATCCTCCGAATCTTCTACGATAAGTATTGTGGATATTTCTTTGCTTTTTCTAGGTATGTTCTGAACAGGTATGTCCTCGTTTTCCGCGGAATTTATTTCATGTCCGTGATATTTCTTTGGCATTAGATTATTCTCTTCCGGGTTTTGTTCAACGCCGCCTGTTTTTTCGTTATCGCTAAGATAAGAACCGGAAAGCGGAATTCGAATAATAAATTCTGTTCCCGAATATTCCCGGCTTTTAACCGAGATATTCCATTTATGCAGTTCAATGAGTTCTTTAACAAGCGACAGACCGATTCCGGATCCGCCGTAGACTTTTCTGGACGAATCGTCCACCTGAAAAAATCTGTCGAAGATTTTGTTAATTTTGTCGGCGGGAATTCCGATCCCGGTGTCGGATATTTTTATCTCTGCAAAATCATTTCCTTTAAATTTTATTTTTTCCGCCTGAACGGTTATGCTTCCGCCGGCCGGAGTAAATTTAAAAGCATTAGAGAGAAGATTGTTTACAATCTTTTCGAACTTATCCCTGTCGATCCATGCGTTTATATTTTCCTCCGGAAGACGCAAAGATAATTCCACTCCCTTTAATTCGGTAAGAGTTTCAAAGGATGATACAAACCCTCTCAGCAGGCTGATAAGATTTTCCTGCTTGGCTTTCAAAGGTATTGACGCGGCTTCAAGCTGAGTGAGTTCCAGAAGCTGGTCGATTAAATTCTGCAGCTTTTCCGTGTTTCTGTAAATTAATTTATAATTCTCGTCGTTTCCAGCATCCTTACTTTTAAAAGCAAGTCGTTCAAGCGGACCTTTGATCAGCATCAGCGGTGTCCGGAACTCATGCGATAGGTTCGCAAAAAAGCGGGATTTCATATTATCGATTTCTTTTTGTTTCTTTGCCTCAAACTCGTGCATCTTAAGTTCTTTGCGAAGCAGCATTCTGTTTTTCTCAAACCGTCTTATTGCCAGCAGGCCGAGCACTATAAGCGAAACATATAGTACATATGCCCATTCGGTGCGCCACCAGGGCGATTTTATTGTTACGCGCAGCGAAGTGTAGCGGTTATTCCAGATCCCGTCGCTGTTTGTGGCTTTCACTTTAAATGTATAAGTGCCGGGATATAAATTCGTGTAAGTAACATAACGCCTGGAACCGCTGTAGATCCATTCTTTATCGAATCCTTCCATCTTATATGCATACCGTACCGACCCGGGTGAGTTAAAATCCAATGCGGAAAATTTAAATGAAAAAACATTTTGTTCGAACGCAGGATAAACTTCCTTTGCGCCGATGATATTGGTTTTTAAAGGTGAACTTTCATCTACTTTGACGGGCTGATTAAATATTTCAAAACCGGTTATTAATACGGGCGGAGAATATGCCGATTGATTAATGTCTCCCGGCTTAAAGATATTCAATCCCGACGTACTCCCGAAAAATAAAATTCCGTTTTCGGTTCCGCATGCCGAATTCTGGTTAAAAATATTTCCGTTTAATCCGTCTGCTACCGAAAAATTAGTAAATTTGTTTTGCCTAATATTTAAAAATGAAAGTCCCGCGCCTGTGCCGATCCAAAGGTTTCCGTCTTTATCCTGCACTATGCTTTCAATATTGTTATCGGCAAGACCGTCGTTAACGTTATAATGCGTTATTTCCGGTTTTAAGTTTGAATATTTATTTGTTCCGCTGCCATTCTTAATTACGAATCTATCAAGACCATCCCCCGTGCCGATCCATAATATCGTTTTGTTTTCTTGCCCTGTTCAGCCTGTCCTGAGATTCCGATATGCAATTAATATTATTGCTGATTAAGCCGTCTGCTTCGAACCGTATAAAATTTTTGCCGGTTTCGTTAAACAAATTTAATCCGCCTCCCCATGTTCCGATCCAGATTCTGCCTTGGGAATCTTCGTAAATTGTCCAGACATCGTTATAGCTTAAACTCGCTGGATTTTCGGGTTCATTTACAAAATATTTTATTTCTCCTGTTACGGTATTCATGCGCGCTAGACCGGTGCCCAGAATCCCATCCACAGGGTACCGTTTCTGTCCTGTGTAATCGATTTTATATAATTATATGCCGAAACAGCTTGAGGCCTGTTTTTTAAATTAACCGGTTTTATAATCCCGGATTTCAAGTCGAGCATCTTAAGACCGTCGCCGTATGTTGAGATCCATAATTTGTTTCCGGCGCCCCGGGCAATCGACCAGATGTGCATGGCAGACGTCTTGTTAAATTTACGTACAATGCTTTGTCCGCCGGTTTGTAAATAATACAAACCGTTGTTTGTCCCGAGCCAAACGGTTCCGTTTTCCGATTGTGTAATTGCCCCTATGTTACGGTAAAACAATTCATCGATTCCGCGTACATTTTTAGAATACTGGAACAGATAATTAAACTTAACCCTTTTGTGTGAAAAAAAATTTATTCCGTTGTTTGTTCCGATCCATACTACGTCTGAACGGTCTTTGTATAGAAAATTTATCTGGTTGCTTACTATTCCGTTCTCATTTCCTACTTCATTTGAAAACCGTTCCGATAATTCAGACGACATATTTATTCGCAGCAGTCCGCCGTAAGTGCCTATCCAAATAATTCTGTCGCCTCCGACCGAGTCTTCCATGATTGAACTTATACTGTTGCCCAGACTTAACTTTGTATCGGCCGGAATCTTAACCCGAGAAAGTGAATTACTTTCCGAATTATATTTTGTTAAGCCGCTTAATGTGCATATCCAGATGTAGTTATTATCGTAATTTGATTTTGTAATACTCCAGATTAAATTATTGCTCAGACTTTGTTCGTTATCCTGTTCGCTGTAGAAGCGCTCGAAAGGCTTTTGAGGCGAGCCCGGTTCAAAAATGTTTAACCCGTTGTAAGTGCCGACCAGAATCCTTCCGGAATTATCTTCGCAAACGGAAGTTACGTAGTTGTTGCTCAATGATTTGTAATTCTCTTTTTGATTGTGCCAGTGCTCGAATTTTTTACTCTCTAAAGAGAAACGGTACAGGCCGTCTTTATAAGTGCCGATCCACAAATTGTTTTTACTGTCTTCATAAATACAGGTAATACTGTTGCCTTTTATTTTTGCCGAAGGAAGTGTTATTCGCTTAAATTTTTCGGTGGAAGGATTATAACAATTAAGCTCGCCGTTTTTTGTACCTACCCAAATTTGTCCTTTGCGGTCTTCAAATAACGACCAGATGCCGTTGTCGGAAATTGAATTGGTATCGTTGGGATCCTTTTTATATACTTTAAATTCATATCCGTCAAAACGGTTTAATCCGTTCTCCGTACCGAACCATAACAATCCCGACTTGTCCTGCAGTATTGCATTTACAACATTTGAAGAAAGTCCGTTTTCTACGTTTAATTTTCCGAACACAAAATTAGAATGATACTTCTGCCCGAAAACAAGACCGTTTGAAACCGGAGACGGATTAAAAAATAAAACCGTAAAAAGCCACGATATATAAACGTAACATGACCTTAAAGCATTCATTTCCGGCCAAATATTATTGTGACTGATTAGGAGAGAATTGTTCGAAGAATCTACTATAAAGACGTTTCAGACGCAATAAGAATTTTTAATTGATAACAGCAATTATAATGCGTGTAAAGAGTAAATATACCGCGAGTTAGGCAGATAGTATTTTAATACCGTACGACGTGAATTGTATATCGTATTTAGATCAGGTCAATTAATTTTAACCTGATAACCGAACTATTTTTCCAAATCAGTTATTTCCTTTTACTTGAGTAAAACAAATTTCTTAACTATATGCATACCGCCGGCAGTTAAAGAGTAGAAATAAATTCCGCTCGCAAACCTGCTCCCGTCGAATATAACTTCATAGCTGCCTGCCTTCTGCTGTTTATTAACCAGAGTAGTTACTTCTCTACCGAGAATATCATAAACTTTTAATGTCACGGCCTCACCGCTTCCCCTTTCCTTCGCAGGGAGAGGGGATGAAGTTGAGGCCGGGATCGAGTATCTGATCTTTGTTGTCGGATTAAAAGGATTGGGAAAGTTCTGCTCTAATTTAATGAAGGCGGGTATATTTATGTTTTCACTTCGGACGTTTTCGATTTCCTGATCGTTGTTGTATCGTGTTAATGCAATAACACGGTGTCCGTAATTGTCTCCAGAGTACCCTGCAGCAATGATTCTGCCGTCACTCTGAATTGAGACCGCATCGATAAAGCTGTTAAAAGCCCCGATAGGAGTATTTACTAAACCGTCGATACCGAATGTTTTATCGATTGTACCGTTATTATTATAACGGGTAAGTGTGAAATCACTTTGCATTTTATTCCAGGAACTTCCCGCAAAAATAAATTTACCGTCTTTTTGAAGCGCCAGGTAGCAGCTCAAACTCGATAGTTTGATTGTGTTAATAACTATACCGCTATCTCCAAAGCTTTGATCCAAAGTTCCGTTTTTGAAATATCTGGCAGCCGCAAACCCATCCGTAAGACCGGCGTAAGTTGCACCGGAAGCTATAATCTTTCCGTCGGCTTGTATTAACAGCGAATTTACCGAGCTTAAGCTTCCGATTGTGGTTTTCTCGATGCCTTTGGCCCCGAACGTAGTATCTATATCGCCGTTTAATTTGTATCTGACTAAAGTAAACGAATCAAAAATTCCCGCGGCAGATTCACCTGCCGCAATAATTTTATAGTTTGATCCGCCCGAAGTATCCTCTTGGAATAATAATGAGTTGATATAACAGTAAGGTTTGCCGAAAGAGGTTGTTGCAATTCCGTTTGTTCCGAAAGTACCGTCAAGAGTTCCGTCCGGATTATACCGGATCAAAACAAATGAATAGTTGTTGTTTGAATCTTCCGAATAGCCCGCTGCAATTATTTTGCCGTCAGGCTGTACTGCAACCGTATTAAACCTTGCTTCAAGGAAACCTCCGGTTGTCATAATTATTCCATTTTTGCCGAATGAATTATCCCATACACCGTTTGGATTGCAACGTGCTATTAAAAAATGTGCATGATTGCCGTTCCATGTATAACCCGCGGCTACAATCTTCCCGTCATTTTGAATTACTGCTGAGTTGGCAGTATATTGAATTGTATCTGCAGGAAAGATTGTAATGCCGTTTGTCCCGAAATTATCGTCTAATGTTCCATCCGTGTTGTACCTAAATAAAGACAAAAAACTTCCGTTTGAATTATTCGCCACACCTGTTACAACAATCTTACCGTCCGTTTGAATCGCCTCTGAACCGGCCATGACGGCGGCTTTTCCGATGGGAGTATTTACTATTCCATAAGTACCGAAGGAATAATCTAATGAACCGTCGTTGTTGCAGCGGACGAGAGTAAAGTCTTCATTATTACCGATCGAGGCATAGCTTGCGCCGATAATCTTTCCATCATCTTGCAAGCAAACAGCGTAGGCAGGGTTGGTTGAATTTCCAATCTTAGTCGAGAAACTCCTTTTTTCCCGAAGGTACTGTCCAGGCTGCCGTCCGGATTATAACGGACAAACACAAAGCTGTCCGCATTTGATTTATTGGTGTAGCCGGAGACAATAATTTTATTATTTGATCCTCCGGCGGGATTATTTTCGATTGCTACCGAATAAGCATACCCTGCCGAAGAATCAATTTCCGAACTTAAATTTCCGTTTATTCCGAATGAGGTATCCCGGGATCCGTCGGGATTAAATCTAGCCACTGCGAAATTCAGTATGTTGTTATTATACGAGTATCCTGCCGCAACTATTTTCCCGTCTTTTTGCAAAGCAATGGAATTTATACCGCATTTGGAAACATGACTTCTTCCCAAAGGAGAACTGCCGATCATTTCAGTGACGATGCCGTTAGTTCCGAATGATTGATCGGGTAATCCGTTTTCATTTAAACGTATTA
>CAWJLA010000002.1:0-902556 GCA_963843605.1 uncultured Bacteroidota bacterium
TACACCAGAAGATATTGTATTAAATACAAAATATTTTGAATCCTCTGTCCATTGGGCATGATACACATATTGACCATGGGAATGATCTTTGGAATAATAACTTTTTGCTTTTATAAGTTTACCTTTTTCTGTTCTAATTTCGATTCTACTTTCCGAGCTTGGATTGTTTTTATTCCCAGTAGAAATTATTTTAACAATTGTTTTATTATCGGGCGATTTGAATACTCTTATATTCACTTGGCCGTTAATCTTACTAAAAGCAAAAAATATAAGTGCGATAAATATGAAAGTGAAGTATTTCATTTTATAATTAACCATGAACGAATTGTTTTTCTTCCGCAAGTGCCCTAACGCGGCGCGTTTTACCCGCCGCCCAAAACAAGAACGCCAATTAGAATTGATCTGCCGATAATCTGAAAAGTGATTGCAAGGTCCGATAACTTTGAACAAGTTCGCCGAAACGGAGCAATTACTGCCAAAGATATTTGAAATGCCGAACGCGATGTCGCGGTCGGGTACAAACGCATTGTTATGCACCCTTCTTTTTATTTTGGAGCAAATATTTTGGGTGATTAGCTTTTTTGTTTTTTGGTTTATTCCATTGTGCAAAACCACAAAGTACATTCTTTAAATTTTATCAGATGTTTATTATCCGAGAAATTAGTTGGCTTTCATTCTCTAAATCTGTTGATATTTTTATAACTATTCCTTCTCAAACCATTCGATAACAAATCCATTTTCTTCTTTATCGTCATCTTGCTGATAACTAAAAAATCTGGTTTTGATTATTTTTAATTAATGATAATAAATGTACTCTTTGTTTTTCACTTTCATTTCTTGCTTGAAATGCATTCCCCCGACTTTTCTATTTTCATTATGAATTCACTCTAAAATACTTTTTTATACTTTTATACTTCCCCAGCATCATTCGTATTCTTATTTTTCTTCTTTGCGTTTTCTTCCGTCTTCAGGTGCATAACGCGGCGCGTTTTACCCGCCGCCCAAAACAAGTAATGCCAATTAGAATTGAACTGCCAATAATCTGAAAAGTGATTGCAATGTCCGAGTCACTTTGAACAAGTTCGCCGAAACGGAGCAACAATGCCAAAGACATTTGAAATGCCGAACGCGATATCGCGGTCGGGTACAAACGCATTGTTATGTTTACTTCTATAATGGATAATTAAGCATTTTCAAAATCAAAAAATATGCATTGCTCACAATGCTTTGGTAAATATCCATGTTAAATTTCTTCATTGTAGAATAAAACTTATCATCATCTCCAGTGTAATAATTCATAACTAATATTAAAAACCATAGGATATTCTGGTTGCATTTATCAATTATACATCAATAGAACTTTGGGTTCTGATAATTATCCTAAATAATTTTGGACTATACCATTTTCATAATATTTCTTACTTGTCTTTGCGTAATATATAATTTGTCGGCTCTGTCCAATAGAAACTCCGTTTTTTCTTATATTACTAACTATTCATTTTTTTCGATACCATTTTCAACCAATATTTTCAAAATTTTATTAAAGAAATACAATCGCCACAACTAAAAACCCACAAGGTTAATATTCAGCTTTGATAATTTGTGCCACACCATATCCATGTATCGATACATTTATCAGTTATTTCTATTTAATGTGATTTTTTTATCTTAGGTAATAAATGAATTCGATATGGTAAAATGGAGATGGGCCATTTTTATTCTTCAAAATATCTTACTGAAATTCTATTTTGCTATACAATATAATATTATTTCAACCAATCTATGTCAATTTTGATGGTTTATTTAATAAACTTTAAATATTTTAAATATTTATAATTTATTTCCTTAAGTAAATATGCCTAACGCGGCGCGTTTTACCCGCCGCCAAAAACAAGAATGCCAATTAGAATTGAATTACCGATAATCTGAAAAGTGATCCCAAGGTCCGATAACTTTGAACAAGTTTCCCAAAATTGTGAAATATCCCGAAGATTATCCAATACCCGATCGCGTCCTCGCGGTCGGGTAGAAACGCATGGTTAGGCGCTTGCCTGACGCCGACGATTATGTTTACAATTTGATAATGTAAAATATTTTTATCAGAAAAAGCAGTTACTCAATATTATTTCGAAAACATTTAATGAATCTCTTTCTTTTATAGAAGTAGTTCTTACCTCCTCCGAGATCCGTTCGACTTTGCTTAGATAACGCTGCTGTAAAACTTTTAGATGGCACAGCTTCACTCATAATTTAATGACTTAAGAGATAAACTGTAATTCCGAATTACATTAATTGAAATAGCAACCTTGCCAATACCCAATGGATATCAGAATAATGAAAGATTCTTTTACAGCAACTTTGGATTTACAATATTTCTTAAGGGCACTTTCCTTCCAAGCGCATAACGCGGCGCGTTTTACCCGCCGCCCAAAACAAGAACGCCAATTAGAATTGAACTGCCGATAATCTGAAAAGTGATTGCAAGGTCCGATAACTTTGAACAAGTTTGCCGAAACGGAGCAACAATGCCAAAGATATTTGAAAATCCCGAACGCGATGTCGCGGTCGGGTACAAACGCATGGTTAGGCATTTGATACTATTTTGTAAAATTAATTTTTTAGTTTCTATAAAATCTCCAGCATGCATTATGTAGAAATATATTCCACTAGAATATTTTGTAGCATCAAATATAATTTTGTATTTGCCTGGCAATTTTTCTCCTGCAACAAGCGTTTGTAATTCTTTTCCTAGGATATCATAAACTTTTAAAGTAACGAAACTTTCTTTTGGAATTGAGTAAGATATAGTTGTACTTGGATTAAAAGGATTGGGATAATTTTGTGAAAGATTATAGTCCTTTAGTTTTGTTATATTGGACTTAACTCCGGTATAAACTTCATTTTGAAAGAAAAGTGGCCTTTCTACTTCAACATAGTTTAAGCGAGGGTCTTTAGAATAAGCAGTATCCAAACTATCAACTGAATAACCAGAAATCTGCCATTCTTCTTGAATAACATTCAAAGATTTTAGAGTATCGCTAAAGATCACTTCTGCTTTCAAACTATCACGTAACAGTTGAACTTTTTGTCCAGCAGTTCCTGTATCGAAACCAACTCCCAATCGTCCTCCATAATATTTTGGAGCAGTAATTGTAATTGAATCTCTAAATCCTCCCCCATATGCATAAATTGTGTGTACACCATCTTTTTCTGGAATTCCCAATTCGCTTGGTCTTAATTCCCAGGTCCACGTTCTTGAGGAATGAGGTGCGAATGGGAATTCTGTATAATCTGCGGTGCATGCTATTTGAAACGGAATATTATCGAAACCTATTCTAACAATACATGATGAACTTCCCCATATACTAAACGAAGTATCTGCATTATTTGAAATAGTTACTCTCACATTAATTGAATCACCATAGGAATAATTAGTTTTATCAGTTTGTATCTTCATTACTCCTTGTGCAAAACATTGACAAATCCCAAAGATGACTATTGACAAAATTTTTATAATAATTTTCATTTTATAATCTTCCATAATTTGTTAATGCCTAACGCGGCGCGTTTTACCCGCCGCCCAAAACAAAAATGCCAATTAGAATTGATCTGCCGATAATCTGAAAAGTGATTGCAAGGTCCGGTAACTTTGAACAAGTTCGCCGAAACGGAGCGCAATGCTAAAGATATTTGAAAAACCCGGAGGCGATGTCGCGGTCGGGTACAAACGCATGGTTAGGCTTTTTCTTATTTTATCAAGACTAATTTTTTAGTTTGTTCATAATTACCAGCTCGCATTTTGTAAAAATAAATTCCACTTGTTAATTGGCTTGAATTAAATTTTATCGTATAATTTCCGGGTCTCTTTTCTTCGTTCACTAATGTAGTTATAAACCTACCTAAAATGTCAAATAACTTTATAGTTATAAAACTGTTTGGAAAACAGAATAGTTTATCGATGTTGTAGGATTAAATGGATTGGGGTAATTCTGGTATAATATAAATTTTTCGGGCCGTTCTTTATTTAAGTTACTTACTCCACTTATAATAGTATCCGCATTAATGTTTACAAATAGCACAAGATAAGTATCAAGTGAGATATAATATACATACCATCTTGTGCTTGGTGAAGGAGTCAATGGTTCCGATAATGTCATCTTTATTTTGTAATTTGGATTTTTATCTCTAAACTCCTTCCCGCCTTGTGCTTCAGCAATCATCAATGCAGAATCACTATCTATCCAAGGTTTTGTAATAGTGGCACTACCAATTAAAACTAATTCATTTGAACTATCAAAGATTGCCGTACTCATGGTTGTATGAAAAAAGTAGTTAACTACAGTACTATCTTTATTACTTCTATACTGATACTTCCATGATAAAGAATTACCATTTAACAAAACACTATCACTTTCTACAGATAACAATTCAACAGTTGAATCCATTTTCAATGCAAGCGAATCAACAATAGTTTTATTGTACTTTGCACTGAAAACTTGGGAGAATATTTCATTTTGGTAAAATAAGCCAATAATAGTAAACAGAACGGATAAAAATATTGTTTTCATTTTACTCCTCCTTTTTTTAATGTTAAAGCCTAACGCGGCGCGTTTTACCCGCCGCCCAAAACAAGAACGCCAATTAGAATTGATCTGCCGATAATCTGAAAAGTGATTGCAATGTCCGATAACTTTGAACAAGTTCGCCGAAACGGAGCAACTATGCCGAAGACATTTAAATTGCCGAACGCGATGTCGCGGTCGGGTACAAACGCATGGTTATGCACACCTTTTTATTTTTTTGCAACCTTTTTTGCGATGCATTTTTTGATTTTCTTATCCATTTACAATCCAATGTACATTCAATATCTTATCAATGTTTATTCCTGAAATTATTATCGCTTTCTTTCAATTTCATATTAGAATTATCTTTGCCTTTATCATTCGATACAAATTCATTTTCCCAATACCTTGCCGATACAATTCATCTGGATTTGATTTCTTATATTAAAGATTAGATAATCATTTGTTATTTTTCCCAATATTTACTTGACATGCATTTCGCATCTAATCATTTCCATATGATTTCCGATAAATTTTCTTTATGCTATTCAAGTCTTTATCAGATATCATTCGTGTTCTTATTTTTCTTTCTTTGTGTTTTCTTGCTCTCTCAAGTGCATAACGCGGCGCGTTTTACCCGCCGCCCAAAACAGCAGCGCCAATTAATATTGAACTGCCAATAATTTGAAAAGTAATTTCAAGGTCCGAGAACTTTGAACAAGTTTGCCGAAACGGAGCAACATTGCCGAAGACTTTTAAAATGCCGAACGCGATTGCGCGGTCGGGTAGAAACGCATGGTTATACCGCTTTAAAGTTTTATATTAAATATGAATCCCAGTTTTATCATGGATTCCATCTCTGAAGTAGTAACCTTATTACTAGATGGACCGCTATAAATTGAATATTCTAGACCTTTTCCGCCAATAGCTTTATAATATAATAAATCTATTCCAAATAACTTTGTAATTTTAGCTTCTATGCCTAGACCAAGGAATTCAATTCTGCTGTTATATATCCCAGAACCGGTCCGAGAATCGCCAGCGTTAAAGTGTTTCATATAACTTATCATCGGAAATAAATTCCATAATGCATTATACTTTAATTCTAAAGCGTATTCTAATCCAGCAAATATTTCCCCTAATTGGGCACCATATTTCAATTCTATTTCATATTTATCATAAAATGTGATGCTTCCTTTTAAATAGCCACTCAATGGGATTAGAGTAATGTATTCTTCACTAATATTTTTTATAATATTTCTATTTGAGTACCCAAGAGATTCCAGTTCTATGCCAACGTGTACTGATTGAGCAAAAGATGTTGAAGATAGTACGATAAAGATTATTAATAGTATTTTAGTCTTCATACCATTTTCCCATTTTGACAATTAGTGAGCTTATTTACTGTTGTAACGAATTATTAACTCTCTAATATTGTAGTAAATATTAGCGGTATAACGCGGCGCGTTTTACCCGCCGCCCAAAACAAGAATGCCAATTAGAATTGAACTGCCAATAATCTGAAAAGTGATTGCAAGGTCCGATAACTTTGAACAAGTTCGCCGAAATAGAGCAAATATGCCGAAGATTATCGCAATACCCGATCGCGTCATCGCGGTCGGGTACAAACGCATTGTTAGGCACGCTATTTTATTTTTGGTAATTACTTTTCACAATAACCATATTTTCTTTTTTATTTTCTCCAAACTTTTTGTCATTTCTCTCAAACATTTCAGCTACTTATCATGTGTTTGTTGCATTGTACAAATCGACCAGCTCCATCCTTTTTATCTCGGCAGAATTTCTATTGCTGGGTCGTTTTTCTCTTCTCTTCTTTTGACATATTTATATCTTTATAATTTTCCCTTGCCGAAGCAATGCGATAACAAATCTATTTTTCTTTTTATTTTTGGCGATAACAAATCCATCGAGTTTCTATCTCTTTCTAAGAAAGATTAAAAAAACAAATAATAATAATTCGTCTTTTCTTTCTCTTCCTCTGCGTTTTCTTGCAACCGCAAGTGCCTAACGCGGCGCGTTTTACCCGCCGCCCAAAACAAGAATGCCAATTAGAATTGATCTGCCAATAATCTGAAAAGTGATTGCAAGGTCCGATAACTTTGAACAAGTTTGCCGATACTGAGCAATGCGCCAAGAATCGCTAACCTCACGACCGCGATCATCGCGGTCGGGTAGAAACGCATGGTTATACCGCTTTCCTTCTTATTTTAGATAAATAATATCCTTAGGCAATAGTGTTTTTGGTTATTTCATATTTCCTATCATCTAAGCCCTTCTCTATTTCTGCAAAACCAGGCGCATAAATGAATTCCCCTTCTAGCTTTATACTCCTCAAGATTTCTTGATATTTCTTAAGGTACATTTCATACTTAATTAAATCATAGTTTGATGAATATATTATATGATTTGATAATGCTGCGTTAGAGATTATTGTTCCCCATGTTTTTTCTTTTAAATTCGAAATCGAAACCAATCAGTTATTTATTAAATACTCATTTTCGTTATTTATAACTCTGTACTATCCCTATTATATCTTTGCCATACTCCCTTAATTTCTTGACTAAATTTCCATTTCCTCCGCAGCCAACATCTATTATTGGCTCTAATATATTTCATCTCATTCAATCGGAGTATCCCTATCTGAAATTCCGGAGAATATTCTTCACATGTAACTTTATTTATTGTTTTTTGATTCCGGAGAATATTTCTAAGCTCAGAGGGATAATATTTTGAAAGCCATTCTGATAATTTTGGATAATGGTAATTATATAAGACTTCTTTAACATTACCAGTCCTTTTTAACATTTCCCATGATTTATGATAGATTGTTCTTACTTCTTCAATATCCTTTTCTGTAATTTGAACGTATTGGTATAATTTCATATATCTTCTTTAATAGCTCTTCTACAACATGATTTACTAGCGCTCTTATGTCTTGATCAGAAATATCATCAATGTTACCATTTTTTATTTGTTTAATTTCATTGAGGAAATCGGGGTTTATACTGATTATTTCTTCAAGGTCATTAAAAAGAAGATTTTTCCCCTTATTCGTATCCAACTGTTTTGATAATATTTCTTTAGTTGTTTTCATAATGCCTTAAAGCGGTATAACGCGGCGCGTTTTACCCGCCGCCCAAAACAAGCAATGCCAATTAGAATTGATCTGCCGATAATCTGAAAAGTGATTGCAAGGTCCGATAACTTTGAACAAGTTCGCCGAAACGGAGCAAAATGCCAAAGATATTTACAAAACCCGAACGCGTCATCGCGGTCGGGTACAAACGCATGGTTAGGCACACAATTTTATTTTTTGGAAATTATTTTTTACGATAAACATATTTTATTTTTTATTTTCTTCAAATATTTTGTCGATTTCTCTTAAACATTTCCACATCTATTCAAGTGTTTATTGCATTGTGCAAATCAACCTTCCCATTCTTTTTACCTCAGCAGAATTTCTATTGCTGAGTTGTCTTTCTCTCTCTGCTCTTTTGACCTATTTATATCTTTATAATTTTTCCTTGCCGAAATACATTCGATAACAATTCTATTTTATCTTTTATTATTGAGAGATAACCAATCCATCGAGACTCTATTTTCTTACTATTAGAAAGATTAAAAAAACTAAATAATAATTAACGTCCTTTCTTTCTTTTCCTTTGCAGTTTTCTTGCAACCGCAAGTGCCCAACGCGGCGCAGTTAAGCCGCCGCCCAAAACAACACATTTTGTGTCTGATCTGCCAAGTAATTTGAAAAGTGATTGCAATGTCCGATAACGTTAAACAAGTTCGCCGAAACGTAGCAATAACACCGAAGATATTTGAAATTGCCAAGCGCGATGTCGCGGTCGGCTTGAACTGCATTGTTATACCGTTTTATTATTTTGTTCATTAAATATTTTGTATATAATCTCTTAAATAAGAATCATCTCCATCATAAATTGTACTCAATAAATTCAGCATGTAATTTTTGTACCACCTAAGTAAATCGGTGTCAATAATATTTTCATAATCTTTGCATTAAACTCTTGATTAGTAGGTATTTCTATTTCTGTTAAACCATTTATCTTTTGTATCCTGGAATGAAATCAATATTTGAGATTTGTTTATTAACCGTATTTGATTAGTTATAAATCTTAAGTAATTCTGCTCAATAGCATTCTTATGTTTCCTAATTAATTGCAATATCCATCATATCGTCATCTTCAGATATGGCCATATTCTTAAGCCATAAACAACAAGCATGAAATTCATCTTTAGGATATAGATTTAGAACTTTTTCATTATAACTTTTGCTATGAACTCATCTAATCCTCCATCTTTTCATTTAATTGCCACTGACTTGTATAAAAAATCCTTCAATTTATCTATCATACTATTTTTTAATAACTCATAACGATAGATAAATAATTGATGCTTTAATCAGATTATTTTTAACTTATCAAGGTTTTAAAAAACTCTCCCAACTATTAAAATGACTTCTTCATTTCATTTATTTACTTTCCATTAAACGGTATAACGCGGCGCGTTTTACCCGCCGCCCAAAACAGCAGCACCAATTAGAATTGATCTGCCGATAATCTGAAAAGTGATTGCAAAGTCCGATAACTTTGGACAAGCTTGCCGAAACGGAGCAATTCCGCCAAAAACTTTTGAATTGCCGAACGCGATGTCGCGGTCGGGTACAAACGCATGGTTAGGTGTTCCTTATTTTAACAGGAGTATCTTTTTAGTTTTAATATTATTATCAAATTGCAATCTATAATAATAAATTCCACTTGCTAATGATTCTGCATTGAAATCAATAAAATGTTTCCCTTGTATCTGATTTCCTGAGACTAATCTTTTTATTAATTGCCCCAACGAATTATAGACAAATAATGAAACAAAACCATATTTGGGTATTGAGTAAGAAATTTTTGTAATTGGATTAAATGGATTTGGGAAAGCATCATAAAGTTGAAACTCCGCAATCGGCCTATCATAATTATTAGCAGCATTGATTGAATAATAAAACCAATGCGACTTAATAAATTGTATTTCTTCAAAAAGACAATCTCTATAAATATCAATTCTATAATTACCATCTGATAACCCAGCCACTGGAGCTACAAAATTATGATATCCATAACAAGTAGTAGCATCTTCAGCAGTATCTATTTGTGTTACGGTAATTATTGAGTCTACAACATTAACGGAACAATCAAGCATAAATCCACATTGTTCCCAAGCATTATAATCCCAAACATAAACTGTATCATTAGATTTAACCACAACTATTGAATCTAATGTTAGAATTGGTTGAGCAAACATTGAAGTTGAAATACAAAGGAATAAAAATAATAAATATCGGTTCATTTTTGTCTCCCTTTTATTATTTAAAAGAACACCTAACGCGGCGCGTTTAACCCGCCGCCCAAAACTACAATGTCAATTAGTATTGAACTGCCAATAATTTGAAAAGTGATTGCAATGTCCGATAACTTTGAACAACTTTGCCGAAACGTATGCACAACGCCAAAGATATTTGAAATTCCCAAGCGCGATGTCGCGGTCGGCTTGAACTGCATTGTTATGCACCCTCTCTTATTATTTTGGAGCAAACATTTTTTGTGATTCGTTTTTTGCTTTTTATGTTTATTCCATTGTGCAAAACCATTAAATACATTCTTTAAATTTTATCAGCTGTTTATTGTCTCAGAAATTAGTTTTCCTTCCTTCTCTAAATCTGTTGATATCTTTATAACTATTCCTTCTTTAAATCATTCGATGACAAATACATTTTCTTCTTTATCGTCATCTTGATGATAACTAACAAATCTGGATTTGATTTCTTATTAATTAAAGATTATAAATGTACTCTTTGTTTATCACTTTCATTTTTTGCTTGAAATGCATTATCCCATCATTTCTATTTTCATTATAAATTCTGACTAAAATATTTCTAATACTTTCATTCTTTCCAAGCATCATTCGTATTTTTATTTTTCTTCCTTTGTGTTCCCTTGCTCCCTCAGGTGCATAACGCGGCGCGTTTTACCCGCCGCCCAAAACAAGAATGCCAATTAGAATTGATCTGCCGATAATCTGAAAAGTGATTGCAAGGTCCGATAACTTTGAACAAGTTCGCCGAAACGGAGCGCAATGCTAAAGATATTTGAAAAACCCGGAGGCGATGTCGCGGTCGGGTACAAACGCATGGTTAGGGCTTTTCACATCTTGGTCCCTACTCCACAAATCCATCCTTGTTTAATATTCATTTTAACATTTCGATATCCATTATTTTGGAATGTATGCATAAATTCTTCCTTGGTTTGATATTGCATAAAGTCAGTTGTATTAGAGAATTTAGACCACATATTAAGGGCTTTTTCATTCTCAGAATTCTTATGTTCTTCTGATACAATTAATAATTTTCCCTTGGGTTTCAATACTCTTAATACCTCTTTCATATCATTATCTAAATCAGGCCAAAAAAAGTATGTTTCAATTGCAGTAATTATGCCAAAGAAATTATCGGGAAAGGGAAGTTTAGAGACACTTGCTTTTTAAATTTCTACTTTACCCGAATGAATATAATCTCTATTTAATTTGGATGATGATTTAACAGATGCATTGGAAAAATCTATTCTATATACTTTCCCTATTCTTACTACCTTAGCCAATTTATTTACTGTTTTCCACCTCCACATCCTATATCTAATATTATATCATCTTCCATTATATCTAAATATGATAATGTCCAATTTGTTAATTTATTATGACTAATATTCTATAAATCTTGTTATTAAAGAGCCAATGGTCCCGGTTGGTTTCTTAGCTTGTGAAATAAATTTTGCTAATATGTTCAATTCAGTTAATCCTTAGTTAAAAGTTACTCAGATATTCGATTTGTTCATTTTTTAGATTTTAATTATATAAAATATCTAATTACAACCCCAAATGCCTAACGCGGCGCAGTTAAGCCGCCGCCCAAAACAACAATTTTAATTTGTGTTGATCTGCCAATAATCTGAGAAATGATTTCAATGTCCGATAACTTTAAACAACTTTACCGAAACGTAGCACTTCGCCGAAGATTTTTGAAAACCCCGAGCGCGATGTAGCGGTCGGCTTCAACCGCATGGTTATGCGCAGTTTTTTAATCTAATAATAGCCCATACTTCTTTAATGTATTGTATATTCTTTGATCATTTCTAAAATCCGGTCTTGTACTATCTATAGATTTATTTATTACAAAGATATATGATTTTTTTTCGATATTAATTGGGGCGTCAATATAAGGGAATACTGGAACAATGGAAGAAAATAAAAACCAAAAAGCACCAACGTATATCCTATCTTGATCTACTTTTACAACAAATGGAATTCCAAAAACCGAAGTATTATTTTCACATATTTTCTGTATTATTTTAGCTTTGCTGGAATCAATTTCAAAAGAATGTTCACTCCATTTATAATAAATTATATCTTTATAAGTGAGAAATGGCTTTTCAGTTAGTTTTAGATCATAAATATTTGAATTAGAAATTTGGTTAACAGTAATTTGGGTATCTTTTAAGAAGTAAAAATTCAATCCACTTTCAAGTGAACTTTCTGTAATATTATTTTCTGAACAAGAATAGAAGATAATAGAAAATAATATCATACAAGTAATATGAATCATTTTCATAATAACCTCCATTTTTATTTTGCGCATAACGCGGCGCGTTTTACCCGCCGCCCAAAACAGCAATGCCAATTAGAATTGATCTGCCGATAATCTGAAAAGTGATTGCAAGGTCCGATAACTTTGAACAAGTTCGCCGAAACGGAGCAACACTGCCGAAAGATATTTGAAATGCCGAACGCGATGTCGCGGTCGGGTACAAACGCATGGTTATACTGCTTTCTACATTTAATTGATTTTCATCATATTAATATTGACATTTGCTTTCCAAAGTCTATAAAGAAGTAAATATTATATATTACTCGGTTCATAATTTATCCACGAATCATTGAAAACACTTTTCTTCAGTATTTCCCTAGCTCAATCTAATATTTCTTGAAATATCATTCCTTAAAGCCTATTTCGAACAAGATCGCCAATACTTTTCATCATAATCATACGTTTCCTTAATATAATTGAATATCGAAGCTATTCGTTTGTACGTTAATAATTTGTGGTTATTGTAGTATATTAAATATATAAGCTTTAAATAATTTTTAATCAACTTATAACTACCGATAACAGCCCATTATTATAATACTATTAGCAGATGGTCAACAATTATAATCTTCATATATTTCACGGATAAATCATTTTGTCTATAAAGTATATTCTCCATAGTCAAAGAATAAATGATAAGATAATATTGTCCAACTTTTAGCCCGGGTAATATATGACAGAGAAATACACTTTAACTTATGAATATATATCGATTATGATATTCTTATTCATCTTTTGGTAGTTCACCATATTTTTAACTATAATCTTCTATAATTATTATTCGTATTTTATTACCAGTATAACGCGGCGCGTTTTACCCGCCGCCCAAAACAAGAACGCCAATTAGAATTGAACTGCCAATAATCTGAAAAGTGATTGCAAGGTCCGATAACTTTGAACAAGTTCGCCGAAACGGAGCAATATTGCCGAAGACTTTTGAAATGCCGAACGCGATGTCGCGGTCGGGTACAAACGCATGGTTAGGCACGCTATTTTATTCTTTGGATTTTATTGTCTAGAATAACCATATTTTCTTTTTTATTCCTTCAAACATTTTGTGATTTCTCATAATCATTTCAGCTTCTCATCATATGTTTATCTGTCGTGCAAATCAACCATCTCCATCCTTTTTATCTCGGCAGAATTTCTATTGTTGGGTTGTCTTTCTCTTCTACTCTTTTGACCTATTTATATCTTTGTAATTTTCCCTTGCCGAAAACATTCGATAACAAATCTATTTTTTTTATTTTTGGCGTTAACAAATCCATCGAGTCTCTATTTCTTACAAAGATTGATAAATAAAACAAAAAATAATAATTCGTTCTTTCTTTCTCTTCCTCTGCGGTTTCTTGCAACCGCAAGTGCCTAACGCGGCGCGTTTTACCCGCCGCCCAAAACAACAATGCCAATTAGAATTGAACTGCCAATAATCTGAAAAGTGATTGCAAGGTCCGATAACTTTGAACAAGTTCGCCGAAACGGAAAAACACTGCCAATAATTTTTGAAATGCCGAACGCGATGTCGCGGTCGGGTAGAAACGCATGGTTAGCTGCTTTTTTCTCTTCTTAATTTTCAACAATCAACGAAAGAAAATTTGACACAAATTGTTTCATAATATTCTTTGTAAAAGCCAATATAGGGGCATCTATTCCATGCCCTTAACTTTTTCTTTCATATAACTATCTTCCCAAATGGCACTAACGCTAAGTTAGCTAGTTTCATATGTTGCTTCGCAAATGGTATACCTATAATCGTAATTGCGCATAGGATTGCAAACACAACATGTGTCAAAGCGATCCATATCCCCCCGATAAATATCCAGATTATGTTCATAATAGTAGAGACACATCCAGAAGCTTTTTCTGTATTTTTTATTTCTTTACCAAATGGCAACAATGCTAAGAATGAAATTTTTATACACTGAATCCCAAAAGGAATACCAATTATAGTGATGCAAAGTAAAAGTCCAGAGATAAGATATTCAAAGAAGAGTATAATACCTCCACCCAATATAATCCAAAGAATATTTCCTAAAAGACTCATTTATTCTCCTCTTTCTTTAAGCAGCTAACGCGGCGCGTTTTACCCGCCGCCCAAAACAACAACGCCAATTAGAATTGATCTGCCAATAAACTAAAATGTGATTGCAAGGTCCGATAACTTTGACAAGTTTACCGAAACGGAACAATTCTGCCAAAACATTTGAAATGCCGAACGCGATGTCGCGGTCGGGTAGAAACGCATGGTTATATGCGCTTATTTTAATATTACAAATTTCTTTACTGTTGAATATTTACCCCATGTTACTTTGTAAAAGTAAACCCCGCTCGAGAAATTTGAGCCATTAAAATTTATTTCATGCATTCCCGGTTTCATAAATTTGTTTAATAACGTGTATATTTTTCTTCCCAATATGTCATAGATAAATAACGATACATTTCCACTTTTAGGGATAGAAAATCTTATGGTTGTTTCCGGATTAAAAGGATTTGGATAATTTTGATAAAGTATAAAATTATTTAATACAATATTGTTGGTGGACTTCGCGCTAGTAATTTTATCTAAAGACAATTTGAATATACGACCGTTGCCTCCTACTGCCCAGACTGCAGAATCTCTTACTACAGACATTGCAGTGGGATATAAATTGGATATGCCTTTTGCCCCGTATTCTCTATTCCATGTTATTCCGCCATCTTTGGTAAAATACAAATAGGAACCGGTATTCAGCCAACCAATAGATTCGTTGTAGAAATATAAAATTGATGTCCAGTGTGCAATAGATTTTAGGGACTCATTTATTTCTATCCAAGTATTTCCACCATCGCTAGTCTTAAACAACGAACTATCGATTCCGTAACCGGTATTTTCATTTAAAAATTTCATGGAAGTAAAATGATGATCCATCAATGTCCATGTTGATCCGTTGTCCTGCGTAACATAATTAGGTTCGGTAACGGCATTTGTTCCCAATATTATCCATTTGTTATTCGTTATTTTTACAAATTGTCTTAAAAATTGCACGTAAAATTCAGAAGAAAAAGACCAGTTTAATCCGCTGTCGTAGGTTTGGTATACTCTCCTTCCTGCCAACAATACAATATGTTGGTTATTGAACAAATAAATATCTCTAATTTGTTCGTCGTTGTTCAGCGCTACATCAAGTACATTTTTCCAAGATTTAAAATTATCGTCGGATACATATAACCTTGTTCCGCTTGCAGCCCAAACCGTGTCGTTTTTTTCTTTTAATATCGAGATATAACCTGAATCCGGAGAAGACAGATTATTCCATGTTTGCCCGCCGTCTGAAGTCGACATTAAAATCGAAGCACTATTTGAAGAATTCTTATACTGCTGCCCATATATATATCCTATTTTTGAATTTATAAACTGTACTCCTTTTAATGATGCATAATAAAAATCAATCCCACTATTGATACTTTTCCAGCTTTCTCCGAAATCACTGCTTTTTAGGATATTTCCCTCTGTTCCAACTGCATATATTTGCGATTGATTGCGAAAAAAACTTGTTAAAATACTTTCGGGAGAAGGTGTATTAATAGCATTTTTAGTATTCCAGTTTAATCCACCATCTGTAGTTTTAGCAAAATAAGAATTACTAATTGCAATTCCGTTTTGCTCATCCGAAAAGCTTATTTGTGAAAATTCATAAGGGTAAGATAGAGTATCCCACGTTTTACACGAATCGTTTGTTTTAAGAAATATTCCCCCTTGTTTAAGATTATGAACTGACATATACCCGTTTTCATTGTTCAAAAAGAAAATAGATGAAAACTTAGTACTTCCGCTATCAATTTTTATCCATGTTTGTCCCCCGTCATTTGTTTTAAATAATGCGCCGGAAGCGTAAGCTTCAACATCCAAATTAGGAAAGTAGTAATCTCCGGTTAATAAAAATCCGTCATCATTATTTAAGAACAAAATATCATTTTGAGACCATCTTTGCTCTGTGGGTATTTTCTGCCAGGTAATTCCTCCATTATCTGTTTTCAATATTAGGCTATCGCTTGCCATAATCCAGCCGTGGTCATCATCAATAAACTGAATTTTCAATAAATTTATATCTGTGCTTGATTTCTGAGTGCCCCAAGTATTTCCACCATCTGGAGAAAATAAAATCAAACCGTCTTGACCTATCACCCATATCTTATCATTTTTAATTTCTAAATCATATAAGTCCTCAGTTCTATTTATTTCTTCTATATCCCATGTTTTGAAATCGTCCGTTGAAGTTATCATTGTTCCGTATTCACCAACCGCCCAAATCTTATTATTTGCATCAACCTTAATATTATATAGGTTGAATCCGGTAGGTAAAGGATTAACAAATTGCCACCTATTTTGGGGAAAGGCGATATTCAAATACAAAATAAATAAATAGATAATATTTCTTATTTTCATTATATCCTCCAGCTTATAACATACTGATTAGCTGCCTGTTAAATTTATTTTTTATTTTCTAAAGTAACAAACTTATTTCTATTATCAGAAAATAATATTCCTTTTTTCTTATATCAGAAATATGATCTTTCTAAATGTAGAAACTTTTACCCTTCCCATTAATTATCTGTATTTTATTGTTTCCTCTCATTATCTTTTCACTTTGCTCCTTGCCCTTTGCCCTTTGCTCCTTGCCCTTTGCTCCTCCAACCACCCCTTCTACCACAAATATTTTAACTCTCCATCTGCTAAGTGTATTTCAACCCTCAATCCTTTTTTATTCTGTCCGTTATACCAAGTGCCCTTACCTTACCGTATTTTATTATCCAGACTTTCTTTTCGTGATCCCATTTGCCGCCGGCTTCTTTTATTAGTTCTCTTAGTCCCGTCTCGTAATACGAGATCCGGATCGCAACTTCTTTTTCATTTCTCTTTTTATGATTCCATAAACCCCGGTCTATTATTATCTCAACGGATTTATATTTTATTTTCTTTTCGGCATCATACCGGTACCGGACACAAATAAGATCATCCCCGTATTTTTCCATTAATTTTTTAGTGCCCGGCTTTCCGGCTGGAATCCGCCTGGATAAACCAACATGCATAAAACTTCCCCCCTTTTTGCCGCTCTATTGATTTTATTAATTCTTTTACATTATCCCCTCGTTTTTTCTCCTCAACTTTGCTTATTATATGTCCAGATTGTCAGCGGGACTCTTTACTCCGAATCCTCCCCGTTTAATAACATGCGTGTAAATCATTGTTGTACTTAATGAACTGTGTCCCAATAATTCCTGGATAGTCCTTATGTCCGTTCCGCCTTCAAGTAAATGCGTCGCAAATGAATGCCTGAATGTATGACATCCCGCTGCTTTTACTATGCCTGCCTTTTTTATCGCATTTCTTACCGACTTCTGTATTGTACTCTCATTTATATGATGACGCCTTAATTTATTGGTCCTGGGATCCGTCGATATTTTATCGGCCGGAAATATATACTGCCAGCCCCATTCTTTATTTGCATTCGGATATTTTCTTTCCAATGCGAACGGAAGATATACACCGTCCCAATCTTTGCTCAGGTCTTTGTAGTATAATTTCTTTACGTCGCTCATTTGAGCTTTCAGCTTTTCTTTTATTGAATCTGGTAAAAGTGTTATCCTGTCTTTATTGCCTTTACCGTTCCTTATTATTATCTCGCTGTATTCGAAATCAATGTCCTGAACTCTTAATCTTAAACATTCAATTAATCTTAAACCGCCTCCGTATAATATTCCGGCTATCAACAAACTAATTCCTTCAAGTTCGTTAAGCACCTTCTTAACTTCTTTCTTGCTGAAAACTACGGGAAGTTTTTTGGGTTTCTTGGCCCAGATAAATTTTTCCAGCTCACCAATATTTTTCTTTAAAACTTCTTTGTACAAGAAGATGATTGAACATAATGCCAGATTCTGGGTAGATGCCGCTACATTTTCCGATACTGCTAGGTGCGTTAAATACCCGCTGATTTCTTTTTCACCTAATTCAACCGGATCACGGTTATTATAAAATTTCATATACCGGCTTATCCAGTTCAAATAAACTTCTTCGGTCCTGATACTGTAATGCCTTACCTTTAAATTATCTTTTACCGACTCCAGAAGTTTTTCTTTAAATTTATTTCCTCCGTCCCCCATTTTATTTTGCATTTATTAATTATTAATAAACTGCCCCTACTCTTTAAAACAGCCATCACCCCGTTTCTACAAGCTTAACGTCCATTAAACACAACAAACATAAAGCCACAAAAAACGAATAAAAAAAAGTTTAAACTGCTCCGCACAGTGAATCACATATAGTTTGATTCAATCCGGATTTCCATAGTTATCAAGAGCTACATTTTATCTTTGAATAATTAATTATCGAAGTATTATAAATTTCCCCGAGCAAGTCGTTTCGAATAGTATCACTGAAATGTCCCCTATACAAACATTATATTTTCTGGTTGTATAGGTTAATAATTAAATGAAAGAAAATCAAAACATTTTTTTATCCTTTTTTTCTGCAATTTTTTGCATAAAATTGACACAGCTCCGCAGGGTGCGTTACAGTAATTTTAACAGCTTCCCATACGAATATTTCTAATCCTTATATAGACTGAAATCTTTATTTTTCGGAAAATATTTCCATTTTTTTTTCGAAATAATAATTTTTTTTATGCTCCCGCTAAATAAATTCTTTTCTTTTCTCAAATTATCCTTTATCTTATTTGCTTAGTTTTTCATTTCCCTGCTAAATTATTTTCTCATTATAAAAGGATTAAAATGAATGCATTGGAAATCCGTAACCTCGTTAAAACTTTTGACGGGTTCAAAGCGGTTGACGATGCCTCTTTTGCTGTCCCCGAAGGATCGGTATTCGGCCTGATCGGACGCAACGGTGCAGGTAAAACAACTACTATCAGAATGATGATGAATATCCTGTTACCCGACAGCGGCGAGGTAATTCTGCGCGGCAGCCAAATCGGCCAGCAGTTCCGCGATAAGGTCGGCTATCTTCCCGAAGAACGCGGATTGTATAAAAAGATGAAAGTGATGGAAACCCTCCTTTATTTTGCTGAATTAAAAGGTAAGACCGGCAGGGATGTATCTAATAAGGCTAATAAATATCTTGAGAGGTTTCAACTCGGCGACAGAAAAAATTCTAAGATCGAAGATCTCTCCAAAGGCAACCAGCAGAAAATTCAGTTTATTACTACTATTCTTCACGATCCTGAGTTTATTATTCTCGACGAACCTTTTTCTGGCCTCGACCCGATAAATACCGACCTGCTTCGCGAAATTATCGTCGAACTTAAGTCGGAAGGGAAAATAATTATTTTTTCCACTCACTTAATGGATTTTGCGGAAAAAATGTGCGACCATATCGCCATGATCGACCAGGGTAAAATTATACTCAACGGACCGCTTGCCGATATTAAGACAAAACACGCTCAAAGAAATGTAACCATAAATTATCAGGGCGATATCTCTTTCCTGAAGAACTACGATTTCATTGAAAAGATTGAAAACTTCGGCAATGTTACCGGCATAAGAGTATCCGACGCATCTTTAATTCAGAAGCTTCTTAAACTTCTGGTAGAGAATAATGTTACCATTAATAAATTTAATGCGAACGAAATCTCTCTGCACGAGATATTTGTTGAACTGGCAGGCGGCAACGTTCAAAAGAAATCCCCGGACGGAGGTTCAAATGTTTAATAGAAGAACTTTAGCTATAATCAAACGCGAATTACGCGAAAAACTATTTAGCAAAACTTTTATCATAATGACTCTGCTTATTCCGGTTTTCCTTTTCGGCATACTGGGTATACAGACTTTCGTTATGTCCGTCGGCGGTAATACTAATTCGAATATTGAAATTATTTCGGCTTCATCGGAAATAACTAATTCATTGCAGAAATCTTTTTCAGAAAATAATTTAGTTAAAAACAACAGCCTTAAAGTCACCTTTTTAACAATGCCGGAATCGCGGTTAAAATCTATTCTGAATTCATCAAACAATTTACTGCTGGATGAAGAACTAACCGGAATTGTTTTTATCCCCGATTCTTCGCTGGTCGATAAAAAGATAGAATATTATTCCAAGAATCCCTCTAATTCTTCTTTATTCAATAAAATTAAACCGTCAATTAATAAGGCTCTCACCGACGTATATTTTAAGGGCCAGAATCTTACGGATGCGCAGTTAACTTTTGCCCGCGCCGGTGTTGATATAAACGGATTCAGAATTTCCAAGGATAAAGAAATTCATCAGGCAAGTTTTGGCAATACTGTAGTTGCATTCCTTTTTACTTTTTTATTGTACTTCAGTTTGATCATGCTGGGTACTATGATTATGCGGTCCGTAGTTCAGGAAAAAAACAACCGCATTGTGGAAGTATTATTGTCATCCGCAAGCAGCACCGAACTTATGGTGGGAAAAATTCTCGGCAACAGTATTACCGGACTTATACAGATGTTTATTTGGATGCTGCCTTTAATGTTTATTATATCCACTTCCTGGTTTGTTCTGCCTGAAGAATTAACTCTTTCCATTAGTATGGGAAATGTTTTATTCGTTCTCTTTTATTACTTCATCGGTCTCATTACTTTTCTCGGCCTGTTCGCGTCTGTCGGCGCTATATTCGACAACGATCAGGATGCACAATCTGGCATGTGGCCGATTACTATTTTAATTATGGTACCTTTCTTCATCGCTATTTCTTTAATGAATAATCCCAGTAATACAATTGCTACTGTAGCTTCCATGCTGCCTTTTGCTTCGATAATTGTTATGCCGGCAAGAATAGCAATAACCGACGTTCCCGTTTATCAAATTCTGATTTCTGTGGCAATAAGCTTGGCAACATTATTTATTATATTCCCTCTGGCCGGGAAAATATATAAAGTCGGCATACTTATGACCGGTAAAAAACCTAAATGGTCCGAGGTAATGAAATGGATTAAAGCGGCATAAATTTGGCAGCCGGAGGTTGATTGTTAACCGTAAAACAAGGTCAACCACCAACCTCCCACAACCAACCCTCAACGACCAACCGTTATCACACCGGTTATTATTTTAATTTTCGGCAATTGCTTTTTCAATTTTTGTTTGTTACGTTGAAAACAGAATTAATCAAAGAACTATTTTTCATACAACTTAAATACAATATTTATTTAAATATATCTAACTAATTTCTACCGCAATATTATCTGCTGGTTAATCTGATTTTAATAGAATAGATCAAATGATTAAGGTCTCCTGAAAGAATAAACTTTATCCGGGTTTATACAAAAGGAGGTTATATGAATAATTACAGGCTGAGAATATTATTGGCCGAAAAAGATGCCATTACAGCAGTAGATACGGTAAATATTTTAACTGATATTGGTTATGATATCACTTCTGTTGTTGACTCGGCTATCGATGCTATCACAAAAACCGAAATCGATAGCCCGGATCTGATCCTTATGGATATCCATCTGAAAGGTTCTCTTAACGGAGTCGAAGCGGCCAGAATACTTTCATTTAAATATAATGTCCCCATCGTTTTTATCGCTTCACCGGAACTTCAGCAGTTATTTGTTCATGATACGGCTTTCAAATACAGGGAATGTATCCCAAAACCTGTAAATGCGAAAAATATTTCCGCTGCTATCGATAAAAGTCTCATGGTAAATAATTTGAAAATTTCTTTGATCGGAAACAGAACTTTACCTCCGTCCGGAAATGTTTTCTGATATTTTTGATGAAAATATCTGTCTTATTTTTTATCGGTGAAGGAATTTTTTAAGTTCTCTCCGCGCCGTTTTACAATATCTTCAATTATTTTAAGGGGCAATACGCATTTTTAACGGGAAACTCTTCCGGTTAATGCAATTATGATTTTCCTGATAAACAGTTTAATAAATCCTTGCGGTGAATCTCATATTTAACCTTGCCATTCTTAAATAATAATCCTTTTATTTATTTAGCATCATTTATTCATCAATTTCCCTGACGGCGGTGTGCCTCACATCTAACATTTAAATTATGTTATTCCGTTTCAATAATTTATATTAATCCTTAAATTTTTCGGAACTAGAAAATGAATTCTATCTATTCATGCGCAAGCATACCTATTTACATAAATCAACACATCAACATTCACTAAAAAGTAATCCAGATGAAAAGGATAATAGCATTCGGCCTTTTATTTTTCATTATTTTCGCCGTATTCTCATTCGGACAAAAAGAAAATAATTACGACTCTCATAAAGCATTTGACCCTACATTTAATTCGCATCCAGGAACCTACTACAGAAGCGGTAGCGGAGAACCCGGACCCGGCTACTGGCAGAACAGGGCTGATTATAAAATCTCGGTAAAACTCGACGATCAGAAAAATACCGTCGGCGGAAATGTTGAGATCGAATATACTAATAACAGTCCGGACAACCTGTCCTATGTCTGGCTTCAGCTCGATCAGAACAGATTTAACGACAGTTCTAGAAGCGCTTTGATGGCTGGCGGCAATACCGGGAATTTTAACGGAGGTTTTAATATTTCTTCGGTTAAGATAGAGAATAACGGAGATGAAACTGCAGCCGATTATATTATAAATGATACAAGAATGCAGATCAGGCTTCATCATCCTCTTAAAGCTCGCGGAGGTATGCTGAAAATTTTTATCGATTATTCTTTTAAAATTCCGCCGAAAGGAATGGGAAGATCCGGTTTTATGGACAGCAGAAACGGAAACATATATGATATAGCTCAATGGTATCCGAGAATGGCCGTATACGATGACATTGTCGGCTGGAATAATCTGCCTTTCCTCGGTGCAGGAGAATTCTATCTGGATTACGGCAATTATGATTATAAAATTACGGTACCCTGGTATATGATCGTTGCGGGCTCCGGCCAACTCCAAAACCCCGAAGATGTTTTAACAAAAATGGAAATTCAAAAGCTTAACGAAGCAAAGAAGAGCGATAAGACGGTTTCAATAATTGATTCAACCGAAATTGATGCGCCGTCAAACAGACCTGTACATAACGGCGATCTTACGTGGCATTTTAAAATGGATAACTCACGTGATGTATCCTGGACTGCTTCCAAAGCATTTATCTGGGATGCCGCCAGGGTTAATCTGCCCTCGGGAAAAGAATGCCTGGCAATGTCTGTCTATCCTATCGAAAGCGCCGGAATCAAAGCCTGGAGCAGATCAACCGAGTATCTCAAAAAAAGTATCGAGATTTTTTCAAAAACCTGGTTCGAATATCCCTACCCCACTGCGGTAAATGTAGGCGGACCTGTGGGAGGAATGGAATATCCGGGTATTATTTTCTGCAGCTGGAGAGCCAAAGCCGGCATTCTTTGGATGGTTACAGATCATGAGATCGGACATAACTGGTTTCCTATGATCGTCGGGTCCGACGAAAGAGAAAACGCATGGATGGATGAAGGATTTAATACGTTCATTGATATTTATGCCACCGACAATTTTAACAACGGCGAATATGCCCCTAAAAGAGATAATGAATATGATCCGATCGGGAAAAATCCTGCCGAGGATATTGTGCCTCTCCTTACTAATCCCGATGTGCCGCCTATAATAACATATGCGGACGCCATTCCTTATAAATATGTTCACCCGCTGGAATATTATAAGACTGCCCTTGGTTTAGTGTTGCTGAGAGAATACATTTTGGGACATAAAAGATTCGACTATGCATTTAAAACTTATATTAACAGATGGGCTTATAAGCACCCGGCTGCCGGGGATTTTTTCAGAACCATGAACGACGCTTCGGGCGAAGATTTAAATTGGTTCTGGAAAGGATGGTTTTATAAAAACTTGGACGCTGGATCAGGCGGTTGAAAATGTAAAGTATGTCGACGGAGATACTTCCAAAGGAGCGTTGATAACTATTTCTAATAACGATAATCTTGTTATGCCGGTTACCGTTCTTATTAAAGAATCCAACGGCAAATCCGATACTGTTAAATTGCCGGTTGAGATATGGGAACAGTCCGGCGAGTGGACATTTAAGTATAAATCCACAGGAATGATTGATTCTGTTATAATCGATCCGGATAAAATGCTTCCGGATATCAATAGAAAAAATAATATCTGGATGTCCGGCACAAATAATTAATTCAATAATTATGAAAAACTCCGGACGCTGAAATAGTTGAGGACATTTACAGCTTAATTTTATTTAACAATAAATAGATCAATAAATATGAATTTCAAAACTTTTCAGGCAATAATATTCACGGTACTTCTGCTCCTTACGGCCGGGCTTCACGCCCAGATCAAAAGCAAATACAATCCGCACGAAGTTTTTGATCCTTCATTTTTAAGTTCACCGGGAACAATATACAGAAGCGGCGACGGTATGCCCGGACCTGCGTACTGGCAGAACGAATCCGACTACATTATAAAAGCGGAACTGGATACTTCCGCAAAAAAGATTTCAGGATCGGTTGTTATCAAATATAAAAACAACAGTCCCGACGCCCTTAAATATATCTGGCTCCAGCTGGATCAGAATAAGTTTAAACCCGATTCCCGCGGATCGCTTACAAGTATGATTTCCGCCCACAGAGCCCACGGAAGCAGCGAAACAAACGGTTACGAATTAAGTAATATTTATGTAACGGAAAACGGTAAAAAGACAAAAGCAAATTATATTATTACAGATACAAGGATGCAGATATTTTTACCTCAAACCATGATGCCCAAAAACAGTACCGTCTTCATAGAAATGAATTACTCTTTTACAATACCGCAGTACGGAGCAGACAGAATGGGCTACCTCAATACTAAGAACGGAACTATTTATGAACTGGCTCAATGGTACCCGAGAATGGCCGTTTATGACGACATCAAAGGGTGGAATAATCTTCCCTATCTCGGCAACGGCGAATTTTACCTTGACTACGGCAGCTTTGATTATTACATAACCGCGCCGGCTAATCAAATTGTTATGGGCAGCGGCGAACTTGTTAATCCGCAGGAAGTCCTGACGCGAGAAGAAATAAAGCGTCTCAGCACCGCAAGGAAAAGCGATTCAACTATTTATATTATCAAACCGGACGAAGTTAATCAATCTTCTATGAGGCCTAAAACCGGCGGCACCCTTACATGGCATTTTAAAATGAAGAACTCCAGGGATGTTGCCTGGGCCAGTTCAACGGCGTTTGTGTGGGATGCGGTTAATATTAATCTGCCAGGCGGCAAAAAAGTGCTCGGTATGTCGGTTTATCCCGTTGAGGTTGACGGCGACTCCGCATGGGGCAAGGCTACGGAATATTTGAAAAGCACCATTGAGACAAATTCAAAAATGTGGTACGAATATCCTTACCCGGTTGCGGTGAATGTAGCCGGTTATGTCGACGGTATGGAATACCCGGGTATAATTTTCTGCGAATGGAAATCAAAGACATCCGAATTATTCCAGGTAACAACTCACGAAATCGGTCATACCTGGTTCCCGATGATTGTCGGCTCCGACGAAAGAGAATATGCATGGATGGACAAGGGCTTCAATACTTTTATTAATATTTATTCCACGCTCTATTATAATAACGGCGAGTATAAACCATGGGCACGCAGCGTACGCATGCTGATTCCGTTTTTAAGAAGCGGCGATAAAGGCACAATCTATACTTACCCTGATGCATTTAATCAATGGGAGCTCGGAATATTAGGATACTTTAAACCCGCGATCGGTCTATATATTTTGCGGGAAGATATTTTAAAGCCGGAGCGATTTGATTATGCATTCAGAACATATATAGAAAGATGGGCATATAAACACCCGTCGCCTAAAGATTTCTTCAGAACAATGAACAGCGCTTCGGGTGAAGACCTGAATTGGTTCTGGAAGGAATGGTTCTATAAAAGCTGGAATATTGACCTTGCAGTAAAATCGGTTAAGTATATTGACGGCAATCCTTCGGAAGGAACTCATATCACTATAGAAAATCTGGACAAAGCTGCTATGCCGGTAACAGTCGAGGTAAAAGAAAAGAACGGCAGCAAAGGAATGTTTTATGTCCCAATTGAAGCGTGGGAAAAATCCGGAAGTTATACTTTCAAATATAATTCAACAAGCATGCTGGATTCTGTTGTTGTTGACCCCAGAGAAACATTACCGGATATCAATCTTCAAAATAATATCTGGACGTCATCCGGCAAATAATAATAGTGATATTTTCCAATCGGCCATTCTCTTCGCAGGAGAAGGGTCGGTACTGTCACTATGCGGGAATGAATTCATAGGCCATTATGACTCTCCCTTGCAAGGGAAAAACTTGTCAAGAAGTGATCCCTCCGTTGCACAGATTCGTAATCTGTGCTGCAATATTAATCAAACATATCAAGCTGATTTGTTTTTGTTATCGAATCGAACGACTTACCCAGAAGCACCAGCACCGAATCCGCAATCGGCTTAAGCTGTTTATCAATATAATGCTGGTAATCAATATCGCTGTGGTCTAGCTCCAGCGGCACCGGTCCCCTTTTAGTAATATAATAATAAATTACTCCCTGGTTCGTTCCGAGCTGCTTTGCGGCTTTTACCTGAGGAGGAATATTCTTCGTATAACTGTCGATGTTTTTCCGGAGATGTTTTCTGTATACCAGTTTATCGTTAAACTCACCGTTTTTCACACCGCTGACTACACTTCTTATCCAGTCGTCTATCTCCTTATCTTTGAATATTCTTTCGTAAAGTTCAATCTGAAAATCTTTTGCAAGCTTTGTCCAGTCTGATCTCACGAACTCCATACCTACAAAATCCAGATGTTCGCCTTTATCGGTAGCCAGCAATCCGGCATAACGTTTCTTTGCTCCGGTTTCCGAGCCTCTCGCCGGAGTCAAAATGAATTTCTTATAGTACTTTTCATATTCGATCTCAAGATGCGAGTCTGTGTTAAATTCTTTTTTAAGTCTTTCCTTCCAATAAATATTTAACTCCCCGGCAATTGTTTCACCGGAATTATTTTCCGGACTATCGCCTTCTTTTAATTTCACGAACAATGAATCCGTATCACCGTATAAAACTTCATAACCGTTTTTTTCCAGATAATCTTTACTGCCCAGAAGAAGCCACTGCCCTGTGCTTGTAATTGCCGACGGTAAATCCGGATGAAAGAATCGGCATCCGTACGAGCCCATTACTCCGTAGAAGCTGTTCATTAAGATTTTAATTGCCTGAGAAAGATATTTATCATTGTTCTTTTTGGCTTCGCTTCTTTGAGCCATTAATTTTTCGATGAAATCCGGAAGAAAATTTCTTGTGGCGGAAAGTTTATATCCCGTCGGAGTACTAATTGTATCCGTACCGCTTTCCAGCCTGGATAATGGGTCGATTTTAAATGTCATTATAATCGACGGATACAGACTTCTGAAATCCAGTACTATTACGTTATCGTAAATTCCCGGCTTCGGATCAATTACGTACCCGCCTGCAAGGTGTTCTGCTTCTTCAAGATCTTTCGTATTCGGCGCAACATATCCTGCACGATGGAGTCTTGGCAGGAAGAAATGGTCAAACGCGGCCGTCATCATCCCGAGCTGATCCATAAATAAGCCGGATAATTGCGCCCGCTTAACGCTTTGTTCGATCAAACCAGTCTTAGAAAATATATCGGAAACCAAAACCGCATCGTTAAGATTATATTCGGCAAGTTTGGCTTTATTGTTTTTAAATAAATGCTCTATCTCCTTAATTTTATTTTGTTCCGGAGTTATTGTTTTTCCGGTACCCAGCAGTTCTTGAGCAACTGTTTCCAGTTTGAAATCTTCAAATGTATAAAACGCAGCACGCAGAGCCGGCGGGCCGTCAATTACTACTCTTCCCGGAATGCTCGCAAAATACCGTCCCGATTTCCTCGCTCTCAAAGATATTCTTCCGTTGCCTCTTGCTATGTTAAAATTTACCCCGAGTTCCTGGCACCTTCTCTCCAGAAACATTAAGTCAAAACCGATAACATGCCAGCCGATGATTATATCCGGATCGTTTTCCTTAAACCATTTTATAAACGAGTTTAGCAGATCATTCTCGCTATCGAAGAAATCAATATCTTTATATTTCCGCTTTATATTAGGCTTCCCAAACATAAATACTTTGCTGATAGATTCAGCACTGCAGTTAAGTCGGCATGCTATCGAGTAAACCTGTCCGGTTCTTGTGCCGGTTTCAATATCTACAGAAACAACTTTAAAAACCGGCTTTAATTCGCATGATTCAACGGTAGGATTTTTTAACCTTGTGTAGCCTTCTTTAGTTACCGGCTCTCCTTTTATATTCATCTGAACATTAATAAATCTTTCCATCAGATATCTTCTTACCGGATCTACATCTGATTCATAAGTATGAATAAAATTGTCTTCCAGCTTTTGAGCGGCTTCTTTCAGCTCCCACTGAGAATTTAAGTATACTGCATCAACGTTTTCTCCGGCAAATGCTTTAAGCTTTATCTCTTTTCTTTTACAATTCCTAAGGATGTTCTGCAAATCTGTTTTTCGTTCAATAAAAAAAACCGGTTTTACGTTATCTATAATAATTTCATAGACATCCCTTTTCTCGGTTATTCCCCAGAATCTTAGTATATTTTTTCCGGTTACGTCCTGCCAGTCGCCGGTTAATATGAAAATGTTTTCTGATATCATCTGGAATTATTCTAATTCACTTTATAATAATGATATTAAACTTTATCTAAAATAAATAATCTTATTATCTAATAAAAATAGTATCAGAGTCCTTATTTAAATCCTTAAATTGATTTAATTTTTCACGCCGGGCGTAATTCCCTTCTGCGGATTGGATCGAGGTGATAGCCAGAACCAGTTGATGGCGGCGGGGACGAGCATAGAAGATGTCATAGTTCGCCGATGTCTAACGGTAGGGAAATCCGCTAACTCTGCCAATAAGACAAAAAAAACTTCTTTGAGTTTAGGCGCGGAAGTTTATTCAAATTGTAATTACTTTATTTCCCTACCTAAGTAACCTCCCCTGAAGTCAAAGCGATTACCTTATTGAAGCTGTTCCGTTTCTTTAAATGCCGGATATATATAATATGGGCACTTCTTAAAACTTCAATATTCTCTGCGGACGCTGCGTATCTTTTGCGTTCTTTGCGTTAAATTTTCGTAATAAATAGTTTTTAGAAGTGACCATATTATAATTTCTAGTCTAAAATCATATTAACCGTACTTAGAAATCATTTTATAAAACTCAGCCTGAACCTGCTTTGTTACTTCACCGGGCTTTCCGTCTCCGATTACCTGTTCATTGATACGAATCACAGGCATTACTTCCGTTGTTGTTCCGGTTATAAAGAATTCGCTGTAATCACTTATCCCGCTTTCCCTAATACCTTCATTTACAAAATCTATTTTCAATTGTCTGCAAATTTCCGTGACCGCTATTCTGGTAATACCGGGAAGGATAAAATTTGACAAAGGATAAGAATATACACGGCCGTCTTTTACGCCGTAAAAATTTGTATGGGTCCCTTCCGTCAGGAAACCGTCTTTTATCCAAATAGCCTCGTTCGCACCCATTTCAAATGCCTTCTGATTAATAAGTACGCTTGGTAAAAGCGAAATTGATTTTATATCGCATCGGGCCCATCTTATATCCCTTTCGAGAATTACGTTTGTTCCGGATTGAATTAATTTCTCGTTTGCTTTAACCGGCGATGCTGTTATAATAACCGTCGGTGTTATATGACTCTTTGGAAACTGATGAGTTCTCGGGAACGCTTTTCCCCTGGTTACCTGCATATAAACAGCAACCTCATCCTTTTCAAACCCGTTTTTTTTGATTAATTGGTCGAATATTCCCGGCAGTTCATCGTACAGATTAAATTCAGTTATCTTAATTTCAAACAGACTGTATCTTAATCTTTCCATATGCTCTTTCAGCATGAAATACTTTTTATTGTAAGTTCGTAAAACATCATATACACCGTCTGCATACTGGAACCCCCTATCAAACGGCGATATTTTTGCATCCGTATCTTCTACATAATCTCCGTTCACGAAAATTATCATTTCATACATCCCTTATTTTTATCAGACCTGCAGAAAATAATCCGATTCGGATTTCATTTTCTTCATATTAATTAAATTATAAATGGCGAATAGTTCAAATGAGAAAGGAATATATCCTATATACCCCGGAAGAGGCATCTCGAATACATGCGCAAAGTTTATGAAAGGCAAAGTATACACCCATTTTGGATAAGAATAAAAATTCCACATTTCCCAAAAGAACCCGCATACCAGACAGCCTGCCGAAAGCGAAATGAACGGCCTCCAATCCACGGCTTGCGCATATCTTATCAGACTTCTGTTTTTCAATTTGTAATTTATCGGATCGATAATAAAATATAGAGCCGCCCAGATCAGATAATAAAAATATTTCGGCAATAATATTATCATCATGAGCATCAACCATCCGGATAAAAAATATTTATTAACGGTAGAAGAATTTATATGCAGATCTTTTTTAAGTTTTATTTTTTTTATAAAACCGAAACACGATACTAATTCCGCCGTTCCGAATACCGCAGGCATTACGGTGGAAAAGCTTAAAGACGCGAGAAGGAAATACTGCAAGTCTGTAAAATATCCCCTGCCCGCATAATGCCAGTTGCCGGTAAACGAATTTAGCAGTTCAAAAAGCCACCATGTAGGAGCGGAGATTACGAAAAGCATTATAAATTTTTTCAGGCTCCTGTGTATTAGGGAAGTTCCTTTTTTCAAAAAAACAAATCCGTCCACGCTCAAAGCATACCCCAGCCATAGAAAAAAGAATCCCCACTGGGTTCTTAACCCGGTGAGGTTCCAGTTCAAATACCAGAACACCAGAATAAGTGCAATTCCGATCCGGGCGTAAAAGGGAAATTTTTTCATTTAATTTGTGAAGTTTATGAATTAGAAGTTTTTTGATCAATCTTATATGTAATCTTGCTTGCGAGTCCGGTAAATATGGATATAATCGGAGACCTGATTCGAGATACAATATTATAGAAATCTTTTACCGCCTAATTTTTTTTGATTTTTCAGCATTCTACTTTCAACCTAAGAAAATTCGTTTCGATAAGAATGTAAACTAAATTTCGGACTAGACATCAAAGGTCAATAACCCGGTTCAACAAACTATTTACAACACACTGCTTACAATAAACCATCGGAATTTAAAATTAATGTCATCATTTCGGCATCGATGTTTCCTCCGCTGATAATAATACCTACTCTTCCCGGAAAATTGTTCTTCCCGTTGAGCAATGCGGCTAAACCCAGTGCACCGGAAGGTTCGACCACAATCTTCATTTTATAAAAAAGAAATTTTACTGCCTCTATTATTTCATTTTCGGTAACCGTAATCATATCGTCCACATATTTCAAAACCAGCGGGAAAGTTACTTTACCGAGGGATGGCGTTCGAGTTCCGTCAGCTATAGTAGGCGGATTTTTCACCGTATGCAAAACTTTGGTGTTGAACGATCTGGTAGCATCGTCAGCAGTTTCGGGCTCAACGCCAGCAACCTTACATGTTGGATTAAACCCCTTAGCCGCAGCAGCCGTTCCGCTTAATAGTCCGCCGCCGCCGCAGGGAGCTAAAATATAATCTAAAGTATCAACCTCTTCAAGTAATTCGATAGCGGCGGTTCCTTGTCCGGCTACAATATCCTTATGATCGTACGGAGGTATAACCGAATAGCCGTATTGTTCTTTCAAAGCCTCCGCAATATCTTCCCTGATTTCTTTTTGAGGATCGTATTCGATAATTTTCGCCCCGTAATTCATGGTGGCCGTCTTTTTAATTTTCGGGGCATTATTCGGCATTACAACATACGTTTTCAGGTTAAGCATATTACCGACCAGCGCAACCGCCTGCGCATGATTGCCGGATGAATACGTAAGTATTCCTTTATCTTTTTCTTCCCTGTTTAATTTTGAAATCGCGTTGAATGCCCCTCTGAATTTGAATGCCCCGGCCCGCTGAAAGTTTTCACATTTTAGAAATACCTCCGAGCCGGTTAGACTATTTAAAGTGCGCGAACTTAGCACCGGTGTCCGGTTTGCAATACCGGTTAATCTTTCCCTTGCTTCCAGAATTTCATCAAACATATTACCCCCAATTTTTTTATTTAATTTTACCGTAATAAACTTCGGTATCATAATCGATTCTTACTTTCCCCTTCTTCTCAGATTTGCGGAATATTTCTTCCGTTCTTTCCGTCATCTTATTAAATGTATGATGATTTTTTGACGGAATATATGACGAAGATAATAACCGGCCTTTTAGTCCTTCAAGATCCAGATCTTGATAATTAGGAAATTTTTTTAACTCATAATTTCCAAAGAACGCATCTAGAATATTTGTATCGATATTCTTATGGTCAACTTTTTTATAATCTATGCCGAAATCATGAAGCAGCTGTTCGTAGTCCTTTGAAAATAGTGTTGAGTCTTTCTTCCTGCTGTTCCAGATTAATGCAACCGTACCGCCGGGTGAAAGAATCCGGGCAAATTCCTTTTTCGTCTCCGGTAAATCAAACCAATGAAATGCCTGTCCCGCAGTTATAAGTTCAACGGAATCATCTTTCAAATTAGTAGTTTCCGCCGTGCCGTCTATACTGATAAATTTTTTGTATTCAGCCAGTTCTTTCTCGCCGGCTTTCCGCATTTCTTTGTTCGGTTCCACACCGAATACGGTATTTCCGTTCGATAAAAATAATTTTGAAAGTATACCGGTTCCAGAGCCGATATCTGCAACTTTCCATTCGGAATCGAATCCGATTTTCTTTTTTAAAAAACTAATAATTTCAACAGGATAATGCGGCCTGTATTTAATATAATCTTCTACCCTATCCGAGAATCTCTTTGTTGAATCAGTCATATTTTTCGTTCCCGTTATATTTAAGGACAAAGAAATATTTATAACTAAATAATAACATTTCAGATGTAATTATGTAAGCTTAATTTCCACACTTTTAATTTTGTCGTCCATCGATTGTTCCCGGTCGGTTCTGGTGCCGATTCTCATTGAAGTGGAAATTCTCGGCGCGCCCATTTCATGGACGGTTTCATGGCATTTTTTTAATACGGCGAAAACTTTGTCCCATTCTCCTTCCACATTAGTTCCGTATGCGTGCATCTTATAATTTAATCCGCTTTGTTTTAATATTTTTTGTACTTCTGTAATATACTTCGAAACGGAAACACCCACTCCCATCGGGATCACGCAAAAATCTATGATAGTGTTCATTACAAATCCTTTTAAAGCTTTAATTTAAAGAATGAATTACATTTATTAAAATAATCATAATTACTGATGTATTAAACCTGTTAATTTCATACAAGTTACAAAAATCAAAGTAAATCACTTAATCATATTTAAAATAGAAAACCCGGAATAAGAAAATTACTCCGGGTTATATACATGCAACTGAGTGTTTTTTTACTTAATCATTATCAGTTTTTTAACTTCGTTATAATTGCCTGCATTTAATCTGCAAAAATATATTCCGCTCGGCAATCTCTCAGCATTCCACTGGTATTTATAAAAACCCGCTTCGAGTTCTTTATTTATAATTGTCGAAACTTCTTTACCGAGTATGTCATATACTTTAAGCGTGACAACCTCTCTCCTGACAATCTGTAATTCAATATTTGTAACAGGATTAAAAGGATTTGGGTAGTTCTGATATAAGATATATTGTTCCGGTAATCCGGAAATGTTTCTAACTTTTACAGCCGAAGACGGGAGAATTATTTGCTTTTTCCCTGTTACGATTCCGCTGTCAGGCTCATAAGAAGATACAGCAGCTACCACAACCATCACGCCTACTTTTGTCAAATAGTAATATTCTTTGTACTGATACCAGCTGTAATCTCTGCGAAGTCTTATACATTCCAATTCCCTGCCCGGTATTTTTAATGTTCCGTAACCGTCAACACCGGTAGTCCTAATATCATGATAGGAATAACTGTCTGTTAGCTGACCGCTGTTGTTATAAGTAGTATCAAAAACGTCAGTTTCCTGCCAGAAAGAATGCTGACCGTAAGTCAGCGGGAAAACACTGAATAATTCGTATGGTCTATGATGAATAAATTCTAAATTATCCGATACTGTTGCGTATCCGGCTATAAAGACGGAATCATCATTTATATAAAACACCGGATTTCCCTCAATCTCGTTGGGCGAGTTGCCGAATGTTGTTGCTCTCGACGGAAAACGTCCGATCAAACCCGCGATATCGTCAACTTGGTAATTGGAGATTGTATTTAAATTTTTTACGTCAATGGAAGTAAAATCATATACATTTGGGCCATGAGTCTTGCCGATATCTACTAAATCGGCAACTCTTTCCGTCACATAAAATACTTTTCCCGGAATAAAAATATCCGTGAACTCGCTCTGAGTAATCGTAATTTGAGAGTACAGTGAAAACGGGAAAGATAACATCAATATAGTAAAAGCTATATCATGTAAATTCATTATCTTAAATATTGCTCTGCTCATTTTAATTTCTCCTGCATAGTGAACAAAACTTAATAGAAAATATTTTACTGACTATTCAGGTACTTTGCTCTTTTTTTATTATGAATATTCACCTCCTTCTACCGGGAAAAATTTCAAATGTTAATTTTAAAAAACAGTTGTTATTTGAATTATTAATTACTTTTCTTCCGGTTATTTAAATGTTTATTTGAATAAAGTCTTTTAGTGTTCTTAAAGCCCGGATATTACTATCAGGCTTTATTGTTATTTTGATGTTCATTCTATAACCCTTGAATCCGGTAATAATAAAGCTAAATCCCTGTGTTAGAACAGGGATTTAGCTCCCGCTTTAACTCGGAATTAATAATTATTACCGGCATCCTTTTCCGGATAAGGTTATATAAGTCCGCATACCGTAGCCGGTAAAGATATTTTGGCATTTATCCCACACTTATTCTTTTTGTTTTATAATCTCCTGTATGTTAGCCGCTTCAACTGCAATAAGCGGACGCCATGCATTCAGAATAGTCTCCGCAGGAATAACGGCAACCTGCATTTTTAAAGAACTGGGTACACACTTCCGGCACTGAACATCTATTCCCGGTTCCGACAGGTGTATGCATGTAAATAATTCATGCCCCTTAACGTCAATCGCACTTACGCACAATTCGCAGTCGATGCTTTGCCCCATTTCTGTTTCAATGCATAGCCGCCGGCCTTTTAATGAATATGTGAGCGGACCGTCGGAAGTATCTATACTGCCGTCTCCTTCTTCAAGCACTTTACCGCAAAGACACCATTGATAATCGATCGGGAAAGCCATCAATCTCGGCCAGGCTTCAAATATTCCGCATCGCCTTACAGGACTTGATTTGCAGTACGAACAATCCGGTCTTATATATTCGGTTATCTCGCCGCGTTCGCAAATCGACCACCTTGCAGCTATATCAAGTTTTGGAACTGGTGTGTCGTAAGTAATCCAATTCATATGTAAAGCATAACCTTCCGTAAGAGAACGCCATGCGCGTACCTTCGCCAAGCGGCCGTCGGTTGTTCGTACTCCGAAAACTATTTCGGAATGAGGAAATAGCCATGATGACGGAGGGAATGTATACGGTACAAGAGACGAGGCGATTGAATGACCGGAAAGAGAAAATCTTGAAATCTGTACGGGTCCCAGTGAAGTGTATGAACTTCCCGAGATCGTTAATCCGGTAACACCGTTTGTTTTAAATCCGGAAACAGGATCCCAGATCAGATCCGTGGCCGAAATCGTGTTTGATCCGATTGTACCGGTATCAAGATCGATTGTAAAACCCGCAAGAGAGGAATATGAACCTTGATTCTTGACGGGTACCGAAAGCGATTTCACAATTGAACACCTCAGTTCCAGGTCGTCTAAAATAATATTGCTGAGAGATATACTGCTGCCGATCGGACCTAAAGGTATTGAAGCTATACCTCCGAGCGAACCGCTTATTCCGCCGGAAATCAGATTGTCCACTATACCTTCGGCAACCGCTTCAACGATAGCAAGAACCACCGCCGCAACAATTGCCCCCGCAATTCCGCCGAACAGTCCGCCTAAACCGAGTGAAAGCAGCCATACCCACCATTCAAGATCAACATCCGTATCCACAGAAGGCGTGGTTGCGGTAACGTTTAACGATCCGCCGGATAAAGAAAGATCAATGAAAAAACTGAAGTTGGCTACGGCCGACCATCCTGTACCGGAATCTGTGGCTCGTCCGGTTACCCGTATACGGTTTCCCACTACACTTGCCTCAAGGTTAGTAAGCGTACCGTCGCCGCCGGGCGCCGCAACATTATGATTTAGTCTAAGCGGAGTATCGAAATCTGATGCGGAAAGACCTAAAGCAGCTGCAACTCTAGGCCTCATTACCCTGGCCAGCAGCCAGAAGTTGCTGAGCATTACCATTGAATCACTGCCCGAAGGAATAAAATTAGTTGTAACCGAATTTATATTTCCTCCCGACGCATTAGACATCCGAACGCCGAAACTAATACAGTCGCGATCAGCCGCAGTTGTATCGTTTATAGTTGTAACGTCGATATCGAATATTGTGGTGGGATCGGTATCATCAACGACCGGTATCGGCGGCGTAAGATCTATATGCTGTATACTTGTTTGAAGCTGTGTAATTACTATTCCGGCCAGCATTGTACCGGCTTGCGTAAGTGTCATACCGGTAGCCGTTAATACCGGAGCTAAAATTGCTTGCGAAGCCGTATTAAATGTTATCGTTACTTCCGGAGCAGCGGCTGCAAAATCCATTCTCGTAATTTGGTTCGTACCCGAAGTAATAACCTCAATAGTATCTACGATAACAATAGTACCGCCCAGAGGCGATAATGTAAGAGGTATTGGGGAAGTAATTTGCAATTGGGAATTTACAAAAGGTACAGTTATTCCCATTCGCGGCCTTGAACGGTCAAGATCGGCTATGGGTGTAGTGAAGTTCATATCAGCCGTGCCGACTACTACGCCGGTATTAACCGGTATGCTCATCGATGAAGGAAAGATAGAACCCGCCAGAAAAGCAGTCGCAAGCTGGTTGTTAATCTCGTTCTCCGATACCTGAACGAGCATATCAAAACCCGATGTTCTGTCTTGTGCCATTGTCGTTACTCCTTTCCTTCTGCGCCGCAGCCGCAATCAGATTCGCGCTTATTTGTTTTAGAAGTCTGTTTTTTTATTACATCTCCTACCCGGCCGCTGGTATGCGCGGTAACCGTAATGTTCTCTACCTTTACTCCTGGCGCAACAACATGTGTCTCGCTTACTATGCGGTGATTGCGGTCCAGTGCCTTCTGCTCGGACCTTGTAAGTTCCAAGCCCGCCTTCAGCATTGCTTCAACGGGCTTCGCGAGGAATAGTTGTGCGTTGGCGGCATCCTGAGCAAGCCAGCTAGTTATTTTTTTATTCTCTGTTTTGAATTTTGCTACGAGGCTTTCAGGCAGATCGAGAGGCTTGGTTTCTTTTCTTGCAGCGCCCTGGCGCGGCTGACAATGAGGCTGAAAGGGAGTTAGTTGAAAATCCTTAACCGGGTATAATCGGATATTGATCTTTGCATTATACCCTTGTGGTACATTTACTTTAACGGCATTGCTCCCGGTATCCTGTTCTTGACCGGTAGTTATACGACCTATTTCTGATACATTTTCCTTTATATTCTGCATTTGTTTCCTCCTTCTTTTTAATAAGAGTAAATTATTTAAATAAGCTATTAACACTATTTGTTTTTTACTTTATAAGCCGGAATAGAAACAATTCGGATTTAATTTATGCCAGGTTAATTCATCAGACATAATTTTTAAAGAAATTCATATCACAATTATGCAGTTGCATAATCAGATCGAATAATTAGGATGAAGATATTAATATTGAAATCAATAGAATAATTTTTAGGGGAGGATTATCTCGAATGGGATTATGATAAAACAAAAATTTCATAAACCCCTAATCGGAACAATTTTCAGTAATATTATATGTCTTTATTTAGTTAATGTCAATTTAATGATTGATTTTAGTTCCAAGTGTTTATTTGAAGAATTTTTCGTTTCATCGTTTTGCGGAGCGCTGAGTTTTCTCAGTGAAACTCTGTGCGTACTCTGTGGAACTCAGTGATACTGTTCTTCATTATTTATGTTAACTTTTACACAGTCCGATAATCAAACTGTACGGGGATTTTCACAATCTAAAGTTTTGCGGAGCGCTGAGTTTTCTCAGTGAAACTCTGTGCGTACTCTGTGGAACTCAGTGATACTGTTCTTCATTATTCACGTTAATATATGCACAGTCCGATAATCAAACTGTACGGGGATTTTCACAATTCAAAGTTTTGTGGAGCACTGAGTTCCACAGAGGAATCACAGAGTCGCACAGAGTTTTTTTTCAGAGAAACTATGTTATACATTTCTTAAATTAATCAAGAATATTTATTTCATTCCAAAATTTAAAGGGGATAAAATGGAGAAATATATATTTTCAGATTTAACCGGTAAAATAATTAATGCCGCCTTAGAGGTCCACTCTAATTTAGGTCCAGGGATGCTGGAATCAGCCTATCAGGAATGTCTGTTTTTCGAACTCGGAGTAAGAGGAATCGTCGTTAAGAAACAGGTACCTGTTCCTTTAGTATATAAAAACATAAAACTGGATTGTGGTTATAGGTTGGATTTGCTGGTTGAGAACAAAATAGTACTGGAATTAAAATCGGTGGATGCTATAAATGAAATATATTTAGCTCAATTAGCTACTTACTTAAAATTTTCAGGATGCAGACTGGGACTATTAATAAACTTTAATGTGAAATCTCTTAAAACCGGTATCCGCAGAATTATATTGTAGTTCTTAGTTTTCCGGATTTTCTCAGTGAAACTCTGTGCGTACTCTGTGGAACTCAGTGATACTGTTCTTCATTATTTATGTTAACTTTTACACAGTCCGATAATCAAACTGTACGGGGATTTTCACAATTCAAAGTTTTATGGAACACTGAGTTTCACTGAGGAATCACAGAGTTACACAGAGTTCTTCAGTAACAATGTATTACTCTTTTTGTTTTTCCACCAGCTTAAGTATTGTGGGCAATACAATTAATAAAAGCGGAAGAGCAATAATAAATCCGCCGATAATAGCAATAGCCAGCGGCTGATGCATCTGAGCGCCTGTTCCGATTCCGAATGCAAGCGGCAGCAGCGCTATAATGGCACCGAACGCAGTCATCAGTTTCGGACGAAGTCTTGTCGATATTGAAAACACGATCGAGTCGGTTAAGTTATGTCCGGCCTTTTGAAATTCCTGCAACTGCAGATAAGTAAATATTGAGTTCTCGCCTATTATACCTACGATCATAATTATCCCGGTATAACTGCCCACATTTAACGGTGTCCCGGTTAAAAACAACGCTATAAAACTTCCGGAAATTCCCAGTATCGCAATAAAAATAATAGCCAGAGTGACCTTAATATTTCTGAACAAAAATAATATTACAGTAAACACAAGTAGAACTGCAAGCACCAGTATCAGCATCAAATCAGAGAAGGCTTTCTGCTGTTCTTCGTAGGAACCGGCATAGACAATTTCATATCCGGTCGGAAGCTTAATTTGACTTCCGATTTTTTTCTGCAATTCCTTTAACGTACTTCCGAGATCCCTGTTGTTAAGCCTTGCCACAACATCCAGCATGGGCTTTAAGTTTTCGCGGTCTACTTCCGCAACGCCTTTAACATATTTAACACTCGCAAACTCGTTAAAAGGTTTAACTGCACCGTCGTTCAAAAAAATAAAACTTTTTTTAAGATCATCCATTGTATTATAAAGCTTCCCGTCGAACATCCTAATGTTTATCAGCTGGTTATGTCCCAGCACGTCTCCCACCACCACACCATTTATCATACTTTTTATTTGATACTGTAGATCGCTCGGAGTCAGTCCGTACTGAGCAAGCTCCGCTGTTTTAGGTTTGAACAATATTTCGGGTCCGGCAATGGTTATTCCGTCAAATACATCTGCAGTCCCGTTTGTCTGTTCTACAATGTTTGCAACCTTTCCTGCGATCTCATTCAGTTTATCCTGATCATCTCCGAATATTTTAATCTCAATCGGCTGCCTGGCGCTGATAAGGTCACCGATCATGTCTTCTATTATCTGCCCGAAGTCTACTCTTAGTGCAGGCAATTTAGCTTCAATTCTGCGGCGTATTTCATCGGAAACTTCATTGGTGCTAAGGCTTCTATTTTTTTTCAGCTGTATGGTATAATCGCCTGTATTAGGCTCGGTGATAAAAAAACCGTTCTGTGTTCCTATCTGCCGCGAATAACTTTCAACCTCCGGAGTAGTCTCCAATATATGATCAACAACGTTAAGCATCCTGTCTGTATCTTCCAGAGAGGAACCGGGCGGACTTGTATAATCAAGTATTATCGAGCCTTCGTCCATCTCGGGCAGAAATCCTGAAGGCAATTTCGGTATGATAAACCATGACGAACCAATTAAAACTGCAACGAACACAAAGGCCAGCCACGGTCTTTTAATGAAGAAATAAACCCAGGCTCTTTTCTTTAATTCTTTATGCTTCTCAAGCTTTGACTCTTTCTTTGAGAAAAGCAGATAAATTACCGGCAGACCGATCCACGTAACGAAGAAGGAGCATATAAGGGTGATGATCATTGTATTGGTCAGTACCTTAAAATAAGCACCGGCAATTCCCCTCATCAGAAAGAAAGGAATAAATATTACTATTGTACTTAAGGACGAACCTATCATTGCCGGGATTAAATACTTTACTGCCTTTATCACGAGGGTTTGACTGGTTTCCTCAGGATGTTCTTCATGAGTCCGGTGAATCTGTTCGACGACTACAATCGCATCGTCAATTATTAATCCGATTGCCGCGGCTATTGCTCCTATCGTCATTATATTTATAGTATAACCGATAGAGAATAATACAATAAAGGTCAGGGCAAGTGTTATCGGGATAGTAACCAGAATTACGGAGCTGGCTTTTATAGATCTCAAAAAAATAATAGTCACCAGAATTGCCAGAAGCAATCCGATCCATACAACGTCCCTTATACTTCCGATTGCGTCTGACACAAAAATAGCCTGGTCGTAATACGGTCGTAGTGTAACGCCTTTTGGTAATATTTTCTGAAGCTCCGGCAGTTGTTTGTTTACGGCGTTCTCAACATCAATGAGGTTTGCATTTGGCTGTTTCAATATATGTATTAATGGTACTACCTTCCCGTTCGCCTTTATCTTGACATAACTTCTTTCAGATCCTATTTCAATTTTAGCGATATCTTTTAAGCGGATTTTTCTGTACCGACCGTTCAAAACAGTAAGGTTTTCAAGTTCGTTTTTATTTTTCTGGGTGGATTCGGTTAATGTCAGGTAAAGCCTGTTGTAATCATTTAAGTATCCGCCGGAAGATATAAAATTTGATTCGGATATTTTTTGAGCAACTGTTTGAGGCGTAATCTTAAGGTTAGCCATTTTAACAGGATCAAGTATTATATGATATTCTTCTGTTTTACCCCCGGCTATTGCTACATCGGAGATGCCTTCAATTCTTGACAGGAACGGTTTGATTGTATACTCGCCTATATTGCGCAGTTCTATATCGCTTAGGCCTTTTCCCTCCAGCGCAAAACCCATTATGGGAAATATTGACGGATTCATTTTTTCGACGGAGATGCTTACACCCGCCGGCAGGCTTTGTTTAACTTCATTTATTCTTGCTTCCAGACGCTGTTCGTCAAGATCAATATCCGAATTCCAGTTAAAGAAAGCGGATATCTCACAGCTTCCGCGGCTTGTAGCGCTTTTTACAAGTGTTAAATCCTGTACTCTTTTTATGGCATTCTCAAGAGGAACTGTTACTGCTACGGTCATCTTATCTACCGGCTGTTCCCCGTTGTCTGCAATAACTTTTATTTTGGGGAAAGTAATATCAGGAAATAATCCCGACTGAATGTTCATGAGGGCATAAATACCGCCGCAAAAAATGATAAAAAGAATTACGGCTACCGGACTTTTATACTTTACATAGAAGTTGTTCATTTTTCAATCTCAACTTTTGAAGTATCAGGCAGGCCGTATGCGCCTTCTGAAATTATCCGTTCGGCCGGAACAAATTTCGGCTCAAGTATTTGTGCAAGACTGTCGTCCTCGATTCCTTTTATAATGCCTACACGAACAGCAGTAGTATCGTTTAACAATTTCATGACCCAGAATTTATCCTGCGTAACATTCGTCATTATTGAACTTTTAGGAAGGACTACCGCATCTTTAACCGTATTGAAAGGTATCTTTACCATTATATTTAAATTTTCCGGCAGTTCTACCTTTGAAATAACTTTTATGAAAAATGTCTGTGTCTGTGTTGAAGGATCAACGGCAGGCACTTTATTTTCTATGACACCGGGAATATTTTCACCGTCGGAAAGATTGACCTGGCAGTTTCCGCCTATTTTGACTTTTAAATTATCTTCAAAAGGAACGTTTAGCTTAATACGCAGCGAAGAAGGATTTGACACAACCGCAAGCTGTTCACCGTCGGTAACAAAATCTCCTTCATGGTAATCCAGCTCGGTTAAAACACCGTTTGAAGAGGCTTTTATGTTAACAGCCCCGCTGAATAGTCTGTTGCCCAGCTTAAAGTTTAAGGAACTATCTGCGGCGGATTCTTTTGTTTTAATTTTAAATAAGACATCGCCAGTGTTTACTTTGTCTCCGATGTTTTTATTTATTTTAACTATAAATCCCTGAAAGGTAGCTCTGACAATCTCTTTATTTAAAAAAACCGTATTCCCGTTTAAAGTAAGATAATCATGCATGTTCATTACGGCAGGATGCGTTATCTTCACGGGAGTACCGCTGCTTGCCTCAGTCGTATTATCGTCTGCTCCGCCGCCGCATGAATATATAAAAAAAGGTAAAGCAATTAATACCCACAGATACAATATTTTTCTTTCCGATTTTAAGGTTGAATTCATTTTACCAATTCCAATAATTATAGTTGCTTATTTCAAGCTGATAATTTATTTCCGCAGTAATACTGTTTTTTTGCAGTTCGATATAATTTTTTAACAGAGTCATGTATTCGATCATCGAAAGGTTTCCCTGTTTAAGCTGATTTTCCGATATGTTCAGAAGGTTCTTATAATCTGTTATTTGCTCCTTCAGATCGGCTATGTTTTTCCCTATAGATTTAATTTTATCCAGAGATATGCTTTTTCGTAAATAAATATTTTTTGCCAGATAATTTTTATAATCCGACAGGCTTTCTTCGCTGAGCATTGTCTGCTGCCTTGTCAGATCCTTCTGGTTGCCGTCAAGAATGGGGATTGAAAAATCAACACCGGCACTCAATCCGAATTTATGTTGAATGTTAGGGATTTCTACGGCGTTTAATCCGGTATTAAAATATAATTTTACCTGTGGAAGATATTTTGTTTCAAATATTTTCTGCTGTATGTCCGCGTTAAGGCTGTCCAGTTTGAATTGCTGTAAAAATTTTGATTCCGGTTCTTTCAATTCTTTAATGCTCAAGCCAGTCGAATCTATCATGACAGTCTGAGTATCCCTGATGCCGCAAATAGAATAAAGTTGCGACAATCCGGATTTATAATTTTGCCACGATTCGTTTAAATTTATTTGCTGTGTCTTATATTCAATTTTAAGAAGCAGATAATCCCGGGTCTTTGCGTAACCTTTTGATACCATATCTCCGGTAATCTTCAACTGGTTTTGCAGATTAGCAGTTACATCTCTTGATAACTTAAAGAGCAGCAGATTTTGAAGAGTATTAAAATACTGATCGGCTACCTGTTTATCCAAAGAATGTTTCTCTTCATCTATTTTATTCCGGTAGCTTTTTCCCAGAATATTTCTTTGAGTCTCCAGAGCATCGAGCACCGGGCCGTTGAAAATATTCTTGTCAACATTTATTAACGCCGAATACAAACCTCCGTTCGTAATTCCGACATCGTAGCCGTATGCGTGGGGACCTGGATTGGTACTGATGAATTTTCCGTTATTATTAAAATACGGTGCAAATAAATAATTGCCTGTAACATTAACCTGAAATGCCGAATTCTGTGCTTTATTTAGCTTCCATTGCAGTTCGTTAATTAAATAATAATTATTGTAATTTTTTATTACCGGTGAATTTTCTTCTGCGTTTTTAAGAAAATAATTTAAGTTGTATTGACCGTAGGCTAAACCGTACAACAAGATTATGAGGATCGATATTTTTCGGATCATTTTGTTTTATATGTAGTTAAAATAATTTTTCCAGGCTATCAATCTGTTCCAGATATTTATCTACTGCTCCGGTGAACATGCCGGACCCGGGCTTGGTTTTGTTGATTTTTATTTCCGCAACAATCTTCTCAAATATATCTGATTGTTTTTTACCGTGCATATTTAAAACTAATGATTTTAACGACTTCCAAATATAATCAATATCACTTAGTCTTCGATTGATTGTTCTAATATTTTTCGTTCGAGATTCAAGTAAAAGTTCCCTTCCGAGATAATCCAGGCGCGAGATCTCACCGGGTATTTTCGTATTAAAATGATTATCAAACGCTGAACCGATTCCGGTTATCTGGTTGGCCTCAAAAGCAATTTTATCAAAGTCGGTTGTCTTTAGTTCTTCATTTAACTTTTCTATATATAAAGAATAAAAATCCAGCAGCTGCGGGGCCAGTCTGTTTTCTTCCGCATCTTTCCTATATTGACCGTACAAATTATTTAGTTCATTAACCTTCAGCTTTACTTTGGATAAATTTCCGGCTTCCGCATAATCGAACAAATCTTCCGCAGCCTCATTCGTTTTATAAATTGATTTAGGCAGTGTCTGCGCTATTTCTGTTCCGCTAAATGACAATATTATAACCGGGCAAAAAACGAATAAAATCATTTTGTGCATTTATTAAATCCTTACTATTAAATTTTAAAAACAAAACTAATAATTGTAAATGAAACTGGAATGAAAAGGATTCAACAAATTTTATAGTAATTAACTTAGTTGACCGCCCGTTTTTATAAATCATTAAAACATCTGGAATATTTATGTTTTTATCGTTAACCCGCAACATAAGTCGCAGGTTAACGGAACGGGAAACAGCTTTTTGTAACCGTCTTAACTATTTTTCACACCAAAAACATTTAGGCGGTCAACTATTTTTCTGCCGTTTCCAAGCAAGCCCGTAAACATAATGTGTATTTGGACTTTTACTTTTTCAGTATCAGTACTCCGAAGCTCTTAGTATTATCTTTACCTTCAATCATTCCGGGGAGATATATATTATGCGTATCAGGATCCAAAGCCATTGTTCTTAAGCCTTTTTCTGTTTCTATATTATCTATCACCTTAAATTCTTTGGGCGATATTTCTTTTATCACTGTTAAGTTGCCTTCTCCGTTGGAGCTAAATGCAAGGTTTGTACCCGCGTCGTAACAGCATGCATCTACATGACCTCCGATTGGAACTGTTGTTATAACTTCTCCGGTTTCGGCATTAGATATTGCCATCATTTTATTATGACATCCTGAAAATAAAATATTATTCTTTAAATCTATTGCTAATCCTGATGGTCCTTCGCCTGGAGCCACTGGCCATGTTTTAATTATCTTTAAAGTTTTTGGGTTGAACTCTACAATTTTGCTTTTATCTTCCAGGTTTACATACATCAGTCCTTTATTATTGGAGACAACAAATTCGGGTCCCCCCTCTAGCTTTATTGTACCAATTACCTTATCGGTTTTAGCATCAATTGCGGTTATGTCAGAACTTCGTCCATTCATTGTGAACACTCTATTACTATACGGATCAAATACTATTGCGTCGGGATCTTTACCGGTGACATGGATACTGCCCGTTACTTTCAAAGTTTTCAAATCAAAAACGGTAACAGTATCACTTCTTCCGTTACTTATAAAACCTTTTCCGAGTTTATCTGCAAACACTATCCCATGCACTCCGTTCAAGCCGTCTATTTCACCAATCACTTTATTTGTTTTAAGATTAATTACATGAACCCGGTCAGCATGTGAAACATAAAGCTTTTGGGTATGAGCATCCACAGCTGTATAATCCCACCAGCCTTTCCCACCGATATTTATTGTACCTGCCACCTTGTAACCGGATGATTGCGGAAATATAATTGAAGGTAAGAAAATGAATAACGCGAAAAGGGTCATAACATTTTTTTTCATAACAACCTCTGATTTAATTTAGACTAATCCGAAATTTGAGGACTTCGATAATTTTTGGGGAAGAAATTACAGTAATAATAATTAAAATTTTTGCCATAAAAATATTTGTTCTGATATTCTAAAACCTCTGCGAGATCAGTGAATCCTCAGTGAAACTAAGTGCTCACCAAAGATTAAAAGAAGTATCACAGAGTCACACAGAGTACGCACAGAGTTACACGGAGCGACTATTTAAAACTCTGCAGAACTCAAAGCTCCCCAAAACATAAAAATATATATTCAATCTCAATAATCGCCCGAGCTGCTATCCTGCTGATCGTTGTTACTCTGATTAACTTTATAGTTATTGAAATTGTATTTGAGATCGAGCATTACCATCGGAGCCTGTCTTGTATAATAATTGTAATTATAGAAATCAACGCCTTGAGATGTAAATTCTCGCTTTCCGGTGTGCAGCAAATCTCTTATCTGCAAAGTAAGAGATAAATGCTTTTCCAATAAATTTTGTTTTACCGCCAAATCGGTTGTAAAAAATCCTTCCCATTTTCCCTGTGCATTTACTGAAGGGCTATAGTATCTGGTATTTATTTGTAATTCGGTAGAGGGAGTAACATTAAATGTATTATTGTTTTTTATTCTCCAGTCAAAACTCTCCCGTGCAAAAGACTGGTTGAATATTGCGCCTTTTATTCTATAATCATAGATGTCACCCATTAAATTCAACTGCCATATTTTAACCGGATTAAACATGGTCATAAACTCAGCACCGATAGCATAATCCGTTCCTACGTTTGCTATCGACCTTAATGTTACATTTTCCTGATAAACAGAATTGATGTCCTCAATTTTATTGTGCGTAAACCTGTAATAAAAATTATTTGAGAATGAAACCTTCCCTAGAAAGGTCTGATATCCGATTTCATATGAGTCAATCAGTTCAGGTTTAAGTGAAGGGTTGCCTATACGTACGTTGTTGGCATCGAACCACGAATAGAACGGTTCAAGATCGCCTCCGTCAGGTCTCTCTATCCTTCTTGTATAGCTCGCCATAAATTGAGTACCTCCGGATAAATTATATGAGGTATGAACCGAAGGAAAAAAATCCCATCTGTTTAATGAAAACTGCTGGCCGGCATCCGCCAGTTTAACAAGTTGATAAGTATATTCTGTTCTCACTCCGAGCTGAAAGTCGAGGCTGTCCCATTTATTCGAGAACATAGAATAAGCTGCGAATCTTGTCCGGTTAAAATCGTTTGTATGGCTGAACTGAGGCTGATATTCAAATATACTGCTGGTGGAATCGAAGATATATAATTTGTTAATGTCTTTTCTAAGACGACTGAAATATTCCGCCCCCGCGGAAAAATTTTCACCTTCGCTTATTGGCAATGTATAATCCAATTTGCCGCGAAGTTCGCTTTCCGGCCCGAGCTCAGTAGTATTCGTGCCGTTCAGGAGGGTGCCGTCCTGCAATGCCGCCGATGTTGAAGCTTCATTTGAATTGTTATGTCTGAAAAACATCTCTGCCGTAAGTTCCTCGCCGCTTATTCCGAATTTATGCTGATACCTTGAATTCAAATCATAAAAATCGCCTGAATGGTTGTGGTGTGTATTATCCAGATAAAACATTTTCTGAGGAGCAATTTGAGACCATTGAGAAAAATCCAGGTTAGAATTTCTCAAAAAAGATCTCGAACCGTAGCGGCCTCCGAATGATAAATTATTCATATCATCGAGATAGAAATTTAATCCGCCGCGCACTCCCGAATAAGTTCTTCCCCAAACTATATTTCCGTTTGAATTGAGATACGATGTATTACCGTTTAGAATAAACTGTTTTTCCTGTGTGTTCGAGCCGGGGTAAAATCTTTTATTATAATAAACTCCGAAGTTATAATCTATAGAAGGGGTTTTGTATTGAAACAGGAAATTGCCGCCGTATTTGTTATTCAATCCTCCCATAAGATCCGCCATTCCGCTTAAACCGAGATTTGAATTTTTCTTAAGTACAATATTTATTATACCGGCCGTACCGCTGGCATCGTACTTAGCGGAAGGATTTGTCATAATCTCGATATTTTTGATTGAATTTGCCGGTATCTGCTGAAGCGCATCCTGGGAACTCATTACGGAAGGCTGTCCGTTAATAAGGACTTGAAAGTTAGTACTTCCGCGCAAACTGACATTGCCGTCTATATCAACGCTAACTGACGGCACATTTTCCAGCACATCTGCCGCCGAGCCGGTTATTGCAGTGTGCATTTGACTAACGTCGACAACTTTTTTATCGAGATCATATGTAATAGGGGATCTCTTTCCCTCAATAACAACATTCTGCATGTTTATCGCCGACGGTTTTAAATTAATATTCCCCAGGTCCAGTTTTTGATTTTGTCCGGAAAATAAAATATTGTTAATGTTTTTTGAAGTATATCCGACAAATTGTATCCTCGAAAAAATAACGTCCGGCTTTAATACCTGTTAATAAAAACTTTCCGTCTTTATCGGTTACAGTACCCGAAACCTGGGAACTGTCTTTTTTTGCTAAAAGAATTATATTTGAATACTCCACAGGTTTACCGGTTGAAGAATCAAATACTTTTCCCGATATTCGCCCGTTGATTTTTGTTCCGGAATTTTGCTGACAAAAAATTAAATTTGTTAATGCCAACGACATAATAAGTAATTTTAATATTCTGTTGCTCATCAAAGCTCCGCCTGGTATAACTTAACATGCATATAGTTTTATCCTAAAGGTTACTTTTTAAAAAATAAAAAAATTTTGTTTAAACCTTCCAATCCAAAACAAATAAACTTAAGCAGGTAAAATGAAAATAAGGTGAAAACTCTACATAAATCCATTTAAAGTAAGATGTTGTGATATTGTTTATAATGAAGTTATAATCCCATTATATGTGAGACAGCATAAGGAGATTCTTTAAGCAATTGAAGTCCGGAATTTATTTCTATATTTTTTTTCCGTTATTCATATCAAAATTAATTTTTACACGATATAAGTCTATCGGAAAAGTAATGCATTCCTCTGCTTAATTTTTACAAGTATAAGTTTTCGGCTGTAAAACGTAAAAAATTTAATAGAAAGTGGCAGACTATGAAAAGAATCATATACAATTTTTCAAACAGCTTTTTTTCGGGCAGATTTTTCTATAGTCAGTCTAAATATAAAATATTTCATTATTTCTAGAAAATAATTCATGAAAAAAGAAGTCCAATTTAAAAAATTGTTTCATCTGTCAAGTATTGTGACAGATCACTTTCCAAATTCCGGTGCTCGTATTTTAGATTTTTTATTATTCAACCTTCTGGGAAACAAAATACTTTCCGACTATCTTCACCGTTCGGCGCAGAAAAAACTGGTTAGAATTAATAACAATAATAAATTTCTCGTTGTATCGGATCTTAATATCGGCGATGCGGTTATTGCAACCTGCGGTATTTCCGCTTTAAGAACAATCTTCCCTTTTGCCGAGATAGATATTACAATAAAAAACTCAACCGAATGTTTTATAAAAGGCAATCCCGAAATTTCTAATATATATCCGATATTTAACGGTGCGCCGTATCCGACTGAAAAAGATTTATTAAAACTTAGAAAAGTTGTGAACGATAAAGATTACGACCTGATTTTCAATTTCAGTCCGCTCATTTCAGATAAAATATTCGGAGAAAAAAATGTGGTTAATTATTCTTTAATAGCCTCGGAAATAGTCAGAAATGAAAATTCGGAAAATTCAGTCAAAAATATATGTTATCTTGCGAATAATTTTGTAGAAAAAGTGCTCCATAACTTTTTAAAATCGGAATTTAATGTTAAATTTGCCGGTGCCAATATTTATCTATCGGATGATGCAATCGAAAAAGCAGAAAAATTTTTAATGAGCCGGAATATATCAAGACAAAATCCAATTGTAATGTTTAATCCGGATGCTTCGGCAAAATATACCAGAATTCCTTTTGATGTTCAGATTAATTTATTGAAAAGAATATCGGACTTAGGGACAACGGTATTATTAGGCGCGGGTCATGTTGAAAAATTAATCGAGCAACGGCTATATGCTGCTCTTCCGCCTGCATACCGAAAAAAGATAATAATCATTCCCTCATCAACTGAACTTGATACCTATTCTGCTATAATTGATCAGTCTGATGTCTTTATAACTGGTGACACCGGCCCTCTTCATTTAGCTGCGGCAAGAAAATTTTCCACAAAAACCGGCAAAAGTCTGAGAAATAAAACAGCCGTTTTTTCGGTTTTCGGCAGTACTCCGCCGAAAGTTTACGGATATGACTCGAGACTACCCGGTTACTTCGCTGCTAATCAAGATGTGCTTTCAAGAGTTTTTATTGCCGATAGTCCTTGCATGAAACATTACATGTATTAATAAAATGGCAAAAACATGCAGAGAGGTTCTCTGTTTTCAATCTCTTGACACCGAAAAGTTAATTTCCGAAGTAGCAGGTTTTCTAAAAACCGTACGGAGAAAAGGGGATTTTAGAAAAAGGCCGGTCTACACTTTTAAAAATTTGCAGGAAGCTTCGAAATTTAACTGATGAACACTTTTTTATTCCTACTTCTTACATTTATAATGGGCTTTACTGCGGCTATTCCTATAGGCGCAACACAAATCGAAATTGCAAAACGTTCTTTTAATAATCACCTGCGCGCTGCGTACATGGTGGTCGCAGGCTCGGTTTGCTCTGATCTATTATACGGCTGTATAGCTATGTTCGGTATTGCTCCTTTTTTAAAGAGTAATACGGTAATTGCCGTATTCGGATTAATAGCAACTTTAATATTATGGCTTCTGGCTTTTCTTACTTTCCGCGATGCAAAAAAGTCCAATATATTCGACCTGGAACATTCTCTTCTTAAAAGCAAAAGGATTTCCTTCGTAACCGGTTTCTCCCTTGCCGTTACTAACCCGATGATGATATTCTGGTGGCTGATTGGAGTGAGAATTATTAAGGACCTCGGAATAGTGATGGATTTTAATTTCGACAATTCACTTATATTCCTTATAGTTGGCAGCATAGGTATTGCTTCTTACCTTTCAATTCTTACAAACATTCTGCACTGGGCTAAGAAGTTCATTTCCAATGCTATGATAAAAAAGGTTTATTACATTTTAGGCGTGGTGCTTATCCTGCTGTCATTTTATTTTCTTTTTAATGCGCTTCATACGCTTATTTTCAAGTAATTTTATTCAGAGGAAGCATTACACTGAAAATTGTTTTTGACTTCGGTACGCTGGTTACATAAATACTACCGCCGTGCATATCTACAAATTCTTTTACAATCGCCAATCCCAAACCGCTGCCTATTACTTTTGAGCGCACTTCGTTGGAACGGTAAAATCTTTTAAATATATCGCTGATCTCCGACTTCTCAATTCCGGTTCCGCTGTTGATTATTTTTATCTCAGCATTTTCTTGGCTCTTAATCATTTCCACTTCTACAACGCTTTTCTCATACGAGTATTTAATTGAGTTGTCCAGTAGATTGATGAAGATCCTTTTTAATTTTTCTTTATCACCTCTTATTTCCAGCGGTTCATCGATAACAGGTTTTAGCTGAATATTTTTCTGCTTTGCGGTTTTATTCAGCAGCTGAATGCAGTCAAGTATTAATTCGTCGAGACGGATTATTTCGGAATTAAACGGAACTTTGGCTGAATCAATCTTGGCAAGCGTAAGAAGAGAATCAGTTAGATTTGAAAGGCTGTCTATTTCGGTTAAAGCCGTTTCAATGCTTGCTTTTACTTCTGCATCGTTTACTTTTTTCACGGATAATTCAAGTTCGGTTTGAATTATTGTTAACGGTGTTTTAATTTCATGAGAAGCATCTGCAATAAACTGTTTCTGACTTTTAAAAGCCGCTCCTATGCGTTCCATCATCTCATTAAGAGTTTTACCTAATTCATATACTTCATCCTTTGCACCCGGCAGATCAAGCCTTTCCTCCAGATTGCGGGCGGTTATATTTTTAGCAGTCTTAACCATGCTGGAAACCGGTTTAAATGCGGCCTTGGAAATAAAATAAGCAATCAGACCGGTTATTATAAGTGCAAGGGGGATGGTTATTAAAAACAGGTAAATCAATTCATTCAAGTCTTCGCTTATCTCACCGGTTGAAGCAGCTATCTCGAAGGCATAGTTTTTCTTTAATGAAGAATTGAGAGAACTGTGATAATATCTGTAAGGCTCGCCTTGATATTCTATCGTCCTTTTTACGGGCCTCTCGGGATTATGCGATGCGGGGAGATTAATTTTATCGAAGAAATCGTTTTTAATCAGCACTTTATTTGAATCAAGTAATATTTGAAGTTTTGCCTTATCCAATCCTTTGGGCGGAACCCGAAGTAATTCGCTTGCGCTGATTTCATTATCTTCAATCTGCTCGTTAAGCTTCGACTCAAGAAGAATCTGATATGTTTTTATCTTCTGATCAATTCTGTCTATATATGCTTTCTTCACCCTTCCGTAAATGAAGAAAGAAAACACAGTGAGAAGTATGGCAAAGGATAATGTATATGCAAGTACGATTTTTAATTTTATCGGCATTAAGCCTGACTTTCATTTAAAATATAACCGACTCCCCTCACCGTATGAATTAAAGGGTTTGAGAAGTCTTTATCTATTTTCTGCCGCAGAAATTTAATGAACGATTCAATTACATTGCTTTTCGGGTCGAAATTCATATCCCAGAGTGTTTCGGAGATTTTTTCCCTGGTTATAATTTTATTGGGATTCATCATGAACAATTCAAGGAGCGCAAATTCTTTAGCGGATAAGTTAATTTCCTTGTTTTCCCGTTTTGCTTTATGAGTATCCAGATCAAGCTGAAGTCCGAATACTTCCAGCGTAGAGCTCCTAACTTCAGTTCCTCTTCGTATTAAAGATCTTATCCTGGCCAGCAATTCTCCGAAATGAAACGGCTTGGGCAAATAATCATCGGCACCAATATTAAGGCCTTTAATCTTATCGTTAACGTCGTCAAGCGCGGTAAGCATTAGAATGGGAGTTAATATTTTATTCTTCCTTAAATTCTCGCAAGTAGTCCAGCCGTCCTGCTTCGGCAATAGCAGATCCAGTATAATGAGATTATAATCATTTATGGAAGCGAGATATTCGCCTTCGACGCCGTCTCCCGCCAGGTCAACCGCATAACTTTCCGCTTTTAATCCTTTTAAGACTGCGGAAGCAATTTTATTATCGTCTTCTATTAAAAGAATTCTCATTTTTTATTCAAAAATAAAAAATATAAATGAAAAACAGATGAAAAATAATTTTACGGATTGAACAAAATAAATCAGCGGATGTTAAGGAAGTCCAAAACCGCATTAATAAAAGTAAGCGGATGCGGCGGGCAGCCCGGCACATAAAGATCAACTTTGACTTCATCAAAAAAATTTCTTCTCACCTGATCCGATTCGGCGAATAAGCCTCCGCTTATGGCACAGGCACCCGCGGCTATTACAATACGCGGATCAGCAATGCTTTCATATGCGTCTTTTAATGCCGGCGCCATGTTTTTTGTAATTGGACCGGTAATTACAATACCATCTGCATGTCTGGGCGAAGCCACAAAATCAATTCCGAATCTTCCCATATCAAAGTTTACATTTGTCGATGCAGATAATTCAGTCTCGCACCCGTTGCAGCCTCCTGCTGAAACCTGCCTAAGTTTTAACGATCGTCCGAATATTTTATAAATTTCTGATTTTGCGCTTGCTGCCGCCCTGTTGTATTCATCAAAGTTATGACCTTGTTCTATAATTAAATTTGCCCTAACCGTATTTCCCAATCGATGCTCGGATGAAAACTTAATCTTGTTTTCCGGGCACACTCTTTCGCATTCGCCGCAAAATGTACATTTCCCTAGATCAATCCTCAAAGGATTTAATTGAATTGCTTTTGCCGGACAAATATCTTCGCACAATTTACATTTATCCTGACTTTCGCATTTTTCAATCAATGGAAATCCGCGGAATGCAGGCAGCAATTCCGCATGCCGGATATCAGGTATTGCTTGATATCCGTGTTTGATTCTTAACTTAAGCAAATCCAGCATTTATATACTCATTTAATTTATAAATCAAAACCGCTGTAAGAAAGATTAAAGCTTTTATTTATCAGCGGGAAATCGGAAATACCGTTATTCCTTACTGCTAAAGCCAGCGCCAGCCAATTGTGGAACGAAGGATCTTTTATTTTATATTTCTTGAGTCTGCCGTCCGAACCGGTTATTGCGACATGTGCAATTTCACCGCGCCACCCTTCCGCTAACGATACGGTCAGACGATCAGGCAGAAAATTCCCGGTTTCTTTTTTTACGGCTCCTTCGCCCAATGAGTTTAATTGCTCCTTAATAATTTTTATCGACTGATTTATTTCCACATATCTCATATAAGCCCGGGCAAATACATCACCGGAACCGAGAGTTAATTTGTGAACCGGGAAATAAGAATAACCGCCGTATGGATGGTCCGAACGAACGTCAAGTGCGCAGCCGCTTGAACGGGCTGCCAAACCAACCAGTCCGATTTCTTTTGCGGTCTCTTTTGTGACGATACCGGTTTTTTCAAACCTTGCCGCAACGGAAGATGAGGAAAACAAAACTTCGCACGCAAGTTCAACATCGCTTTGCAATTTATTTATATTGCCGGATATTTTATTTATGTGAGCGGAAGAAAAATCAAAATTCACTCCTCCCGCGGCAATCAGTCCGCGGCCGAACCTGCTTCCGCAAATTTCCAAAGTAGTATTGATTATTTTTGTTCTCATTGCGCCGAATACCGCATTTCCCGTAGAGTACGCAACATCGCCTGATAAAGCAGATAAATCGCCGAGGTGAACACCGATTCGTTCAAGCTCCAGCGCTATCGTTCTTATTATCATCGCACGCCTAGGTACATTAACTTCGCTTAAAGATTCCGCCGCACGTGCAAAAGTTCCTGCATGCCCTATCACAGTATCGCCGGCAATGGATTCGGCAAGCTTTAGAAGATACACGGGCCTGTCGGCGTTTCTTATAAATAATTCTTCCACTCCCCTGTGCTGAAATCCGAGTTCAATTTCAAGATTGTAAATCTGTTCTCCGTGGCAGGAAAATCTGAAATGTCCCGGCTCTATTATGCCTGCATGTATTGGTCCTACACCCACTTCATGAACTTCTTCGCCTTCCATCTTAAAAAATTCGTACGGTGTATCTTCGGATGATATTCCCGCGATTCCTTTCCTTACAGGTTTCAGCCATGGGTGTCCTTCGGGCTTAAGTCCGGTTTGCTCATAAATCTCGCGTTCGAACATGTGAAAAGATTTTGCTTCCGGCGTCAGTGATTCAAATGATCCGCCGACTTGAAGCACCGCTGAGGCAATGTATAATCTCGAATTAACATCGTCCGAAATAACCGCAAAAAGGACAATATGGTTCTTTTCCTTATTTCCGAAGAACTGAACCAGACGTTTGCCGGAATTAATTTTTTCAAGCATCTGAGCACGCAGATCGTTAAAACCGATTTCCGGAATTTCCTTGATAGATATTGCCTGAAGATTTCTTATTTCAGCCCAGCTCAAAAAGATTTCCTTTCTTAATTTAAAAACCCGGCAGCACTTTTTATAAAATTCAGCACGGTACCGGGTATGCTGGTACCCAATACGATAAGAATAACCAGCAGAAATATCTGACTTACATAAGCAGAAAAATTTAATTTTACTTTAGCGGTTTCAAGATTATCGCCGTCGCCGTAAGACATTTTAAAGACCGACCCGCCCATTCCGTATACTATTACCGAAAGCAGAATAAAAAATGGTATTGAAAGCCATCCGAGATTTAATTCAAAAAATGCTTTTATAATTAGGAACTTTGCAAAAAAACTCGGGAACGGCGGTAGCCCCGATATTGATAGCAGCGATGCGATCCAGATCCAGCCCGTTACGGAATCTTTTTTTATTAAGCCTTTAATATTTTCTATTTGTTTGCTTTTATAAAGGTGAAGTATATTACCGGAAGTAAGGAATAAAGATGTTTTGGAAAATGAATGAGCAAACAGGAGTATCATTGCAGCAAGTATTCCGGTTTTGCCAAGTGCTATGCCTATAAACATTATTCCCATATTCTCTATCGAAGAATACGCAAGCATGCGCTTATAGTTTTTTACCTGCGTCATAAATACCGCACTGATGAACAAAGAAAGGAAACCGGTTATTAGAAAAAGGAAATTAGAAAAACCATCTTTATGAGCATGAACCATTATCTCCTGAACTCGTATTAATCCGAGGAATGCGGTATTGAGCAGAGTTCCCGAAAGCATTGCGGAGATGGGCGACGGCGCTTCGGAATGCGCATCTGGCAGCCAAGCGTGAATAGGTGCAATACCTGTTTTAGTCCCGAATCCTACAAATATAAACGCGAACCCGATCATCAGCCAGAAGGGATTTATTTCCGAAGCATGCTTGTACATATCAATGAAGAAAAGAGAGCCGATTGACTTACTTCCGATTGAAAGAAGTATTATTCCTACGAAGGCAAGCGCTATTCCCACCGAGCAGATATAAATATATTTCCAGGTAGCTTCGAGAGAAGATTTCTTTTTTTCAAAATATATAAGTATTGCGCTCGTTAAAGTGGTTGCCTCCACAAACACCCACATCAAAGCAAGATGAGTCGATAGAATTACACCGGTCATCGCGGCAACAAAAAGAAAATTTACCGCCGTGTAGACGGCTTCATTACTTTTTGTTACATTGTGTCCTTTAAAATAAAATAAGCTGTAAACGGATGAGGCCGCAAATACCATGGTCATTACAGTGAGGAAATATAAACCGATGGGATCAAAACTAAAATATATATTCAGCCAGCCAGGCATAATTATCCGGTTATAACCTGAAAGAACGGCTGCCGTAACCACTATATATACTGCCGGAACAGACAGTAATGCGATTCTTGTATATATTTTATTCTTGAAAAGAATAACCGTTAAGCCGGCAATAACGGGAAGTAAAAGTAGTATACTTATCATCTTTAATCTTTGAGCTCCGTTAGTATATCGATATGATTGCCGTCGTACATTTCCTGAATCTTGTTGAAGAAAATTGCGAATAAATAAATACCGACAAACAAGTCCAGCAGCACTCCCATGTTAACCAGCATCGGCATTTCGTTGGCAACGGACAGCGATAAAAGGAATATGCCGTTCTCAAGCATCATGTAACAAAGGATATGAGTTATTATCCGTTTGCGGCTTACTATTAAGAACAATGCCGCAATAATAATTGATATCGAAACACCGAAATAAAGAGATTTAATTTCAGGCTCAATTCCTGAGGACCAGAATGCCGCTGCGAATCCCGAAATAAAAATAATACATCCCAGGAGAAGCGAATAGAACTGTGAAAGGTTAGGTTCAACTTCCCTGCCGATTTCATTTTTCCGTATAACACGCAAAAGGAAATAAGGTATAACCGCGGTTTTAAATATTAATGTTTCAATAACAAGAAAAACAATATTGAACCAGGAAATATTTCTTATGTCAATTAAAATAAGCATGAATAATAAAAAGCCCTGCAAGGCCAAAGTCTTTACGTAAGCTTCTATCCTGCTGGCTGCAAAAACATAAAGAACAGTCGTACCCATTAAAATTATTAACAAATTACTCATCTAAATTCCTCCCCTTATGATTAAGAGAACAACGGCAAAAGCAATAAGCAGAAAAGCAGTTATAAGGAAAATAAACTGGGGAAGCCGGGACATTCTTGCCCTTGCAATCAAAGATTCGATTAATCCAATAGATACCGGTATGATGAAAAGTATAAAGAAAAATAGCGGTATAGAATACAAAGCTATCATGCCGGCCGGAATTAAAAGATCGGCAATCAGTATCGAAAACAAAATCATTTTCATGCCGGATGCATATAATAAATACCCCAGGTCCGGCCCGGAATAATCCAGTATCATAACCTCATGTATCATAGTCAATTCAAGATGTGTATTGGGGTCATCCACCGGAACCCGCGATCCTTCCGTTAATATCATAAGATATAATGATATCGAGAATAATATTTTAACTAATATTGTATAACCTTGATTTTCATTCAATAGGTTGAATACCGATGCGAAGGATGTCTGTCCGGTTAAAAGCGCCAGTGTGCCTATCAAGATAAAAAATGCCGGCTCAACTATGGAAGAAAAAGTAATTTCCCTGCTTGCTCCCATTCCCTCAAAACTGCTTCCGGTATCCAGCGCCGCAATAATCATAAAAAATCTCGCTAGCCCCAGTGCATATGCGAACAGGATAAAATCGCCGCGGAAGCTGACGGCATCGTTAGTGCTGAGTACAGGCAGAAGTAAAAAAGCAAATATTACGGCTGAAATATTAACCGAAGGAGAAATTTTAAAAACGAAGGAAACAGTTCTGCTTATAACTTCCCCCTTGCGCAGCATCTTCATAAAATCGAAAAGCGGCTGAAGTAAGGGCGCCCCCTTTCTTCCGGCCCACATTGCTTTTACCCGGTTTATTATTCCGAGAAAAAGGAACGGTCCCAAAAGTAAAATGAAGGTCCGGATTACAATCTGCATTTATTTTAATCCTATAACCCAAATTAATATGATAATAAGAAAAATTAATCCGTAGAGAATATACTGCTGCATTCTGCCGCTTTGTATCCATGAGAAAAGTTTGAGGAATTTTCTCACCGCATGAATAACCGGCTGAATAATAATTCTTTCCGCTAAATCATGCTGTGTTGTTTTAAGTTCCGCGGACACCGGGAATATTTCACTCTTTCCTTCAATAATAGTTTTCTGAGGTACAAATTCGGCTACTAATTCCAGAAAAGAAAAAGAGAACGAGCTTCCGGTATACTGCATACGGCTGCTTTCGGCCTGGTAACCGCAATCCCATGTTTTAAATATTCTGACATTTTTCTTACGCAGCAGAAACTGCCTTACGGCCAAGAAGAAAAGTATTATTCCTCCGAACAATAGAAAAGCTTCAGTAAGTGATGAAAATGTTGAGTAAACCGAATTCAATTCACCCGTTACTCCGTTTAATATGAATTGTCTAACAACAACGCTTAATATTTTTATCGAAGGCAGCGGAAACAATCCGATGATAAATATAAAAACAGCCATAGCCGCCATTGGAATAACCAATAATGCGGATCCCTCGGCGGGCGGTTCGGAAAATTTTTCGCGCGGGGTTCCTAGAAAGACAATTCCGAATAATTTCGTAAAACCGAGCATTACTATTATTCCTATCAAAGCAAGTCCCGAAAAACCGACAAGCATAAGAGTATTAAACATTATGTCGGAAGAAACAAATCCCTTGACCATGCCCAGATAAATTGCAAACTCTCCGATAAAACCGTTGAACAAAGGCAGGCCGCTTATTGCAAGCGAACCGATTAAAAATAATACCGAGGTATACGGCATATATTTTATAAGTCCTCCGAGTTTCTCCATATTTTTAGTACCGGTGTTTTGATATACAATACCGGATCCGTAGAAAAGAAGACTCTTAAAAATAAAATGATTCAGGACATGCAAAACGGCCCCAAGATAACCGAGCGCTGCAACGGCCGGTAAATTATAATCAGTGCCCAGCATACCTAAACCGATTCCCATACCGATAATTCCGATATTCTCGATGCTTGAATAGGCCAGCATTTTTTTTATATCTTTTTGAGAAACCGAATTTATAATACCGGTAATCCCTGTAACCAACCCCATAATGAAAACGGTGTAAGCCAGACCAGTATTCGTCGTTCCGCTTAATAATATAATTCTCAAAATCCCGTAGATACCTGTTTTAATCATTACACCGGACATTATCGCTGAAACTCCTGTGGGAGCCGCCGGATGCGCCTTTGGCAGCCATGTATGGAAAGGAACAAATCCGGCTTTTGTTCCGAAGCCGATAAAAAAAAGCACAAATAAAATTACCGCAATATAATTTTTTGATGAAAGTATATTTCTAAACGATTCAAAATCATAACTGCCGGATAAATTCGACACCCATGCAAACGAGGCTATTAAAAACGAGGCGCCTATCTGCATTGCAATCAGATAATACAGCCCTGCTTGTCTTACATCCGGTTTATCGCTTTCAAATATAACAAGGAAGAAAGAAGAGACGGACATAATTTCCCAGGCAATTAAAAATAGGACGGCATTTTGAACTGCTGCTACCGTTAGCATAGCAGCTGTAAGCAAACCCATGAAAAAATAAAAAGACGATAAAGAATATCTCACTGCATCATAATGCTTCATATATCCGGCTGAATATATTGAAGCCAGTAAGGCCCCGGCGGCAATGATAAGCATAAAAAATGCGGCGAGAGGATCAACTACAAATGAAACCGGTCCGATGGGATAATTGAAGTTTAGGACTATACTTTCTGTGTTGCCGTAAATAAGAGAAGAAAATATCTGCGGCAGAATCATAATAAACGCAACAACGGAAACCGAAGTAAAAACAGTGCCCTTCCGTTTATCGCTCACGAAAAAAGTAATTAAACCTGCCGCTAAAAAAATCAGAATTCCCGTTAAGAAACAAAACATTGCAGCAATGCTCCTATCTCTTCCATTCTGATTCTTTCAGCCTAATATAATTAAGTAATTCTTCCTTCGGTGACTTTTTTACGAGCAATTCTAAAAAAGAATCGGATTGACATAAAAATGAAATCTTGGACAGCACTTCCAAATGTTTACGGGGATTATTCGTAAGTACGATAAAAAGAGTATGCACGGGTTTTTTATCAAGCGCCTGAAAATCAACAGCGCTGCGCAGATAACATATTGATACAATTGCATCTTCGGTATTTGAGATAATCGGGTTTCTAGGATGAGGAATTGCTATTCCGTTTCCTATAGCCGTCGGCATCATTTCTTCACGGTTTAACAGGGCAAAAAGTATTTCTTCTTTCGACAGATTTGAAGGAGTCGGAATTATACCGATTATATTAGTTAGGATTTCTTTTACGTTATCGCCGGGAATGTCGTTATATACTCCGCCCGATTCAAGCAGTTCATAAAAATTTACCGGACCGGATGAAGGCGAAATATTAATCAAACTTGGGGAAAGCTCTATCTTATTGCTCAAGATCCATTCGTTAATCTCCGAACGATTGAAATAATATTGATGATTTATCCGGTAACAAGGAATTTTCTGATCCTTAATCCAGCGGTAAACCGTCTTTTCGGACACTTGAAGCAGACCTACAATATCTTTTATTTTAAGTTCCATATATATCTATAATTGGATAGTAAACATAATACTTTTCCTATAAAGTCCAAATATCAAACTTAATGTCCGTTAATGTCCGAATTTTTCTCCGTGTAACTCTGTGCTTCCTCAGTGGAACTCAGTGATACAATAGAGACCAACTATTTGCACAATGCCAATTTTAGGGTAGCGGAGGAAGGAGCACTGAGTTGCACAGAGTACTCACTGAGTTGCACCGAGTTTTTTAGTGCTCCCTAATCCGGATTCGATTATGCCCGCCAGTCTCTTTCTGCTCTAGGTTTATTGGCAAGTATGTCCTCAATTTGCTTCATAACTTCTCCGGTAACTTTAGCAACTGCATCTATAGCTTTCATATTTTTCTTCACCTGTTCCGGTTTGGATGAACCTGTTATAACCGTACTTACGTTCGGGTTTTTTAAGCACCATGCAAGAGCAAGATCCGCCTGTGAAATACCAAGTTCTTTGGCAATCGGTTCAAGTTTCTTAACTTTTTCAATTTTCTTTTTACCTTCTTCATTCAAGATAGAATTCTTAAGCCATTCGTATCCCCCCAGGGCCAGTCTCGACCCGTCGGGAATACCGTTGTTGTATTTTCCAGTAAGTAATCCGCTGGCGAGCGGACTCCATATAGTAGTACCCAATCCGAACTCTTCATACAGCGGTTTGAATTCATTTTCAACCTTTTCCCTATGGAACATATTATATTCCGGCTGTTCCATTGCAGGAGGAATTAAATGTTCTCTAACCGCAAACTGGTATGCCTTCATTATCTGATCCGCCGACCATTCGCTGGTTCCCCAATAGAATGCTTTTCCCTGGTTAACTATACTGCTCATAGCTCTTACTGTTTCTTCAATGGGTGTATGAAGATCGGGGCGATGACAAAATATAAGATCAACATAATCCGTCTGCAGCCTTTTTAATGCGGCGTTTGTTCCTTCAACAATATGCTTCATAGACAGCCCCGTATCGTTCGGTCCCCCGCCGCCCCAGAATATTTTTGTCGAAAGCACCAGATCGGATCGTTTCCATCCCATTTTTTTTATCACATTTCCCATCATCAATTCTGCTTTGCCGGCTGAGTATGCTTCCGCGTTATCGAAAAAATTTACGCCCGCATCATAGGCTTCTTTCATACAATTATATGCAACGTCTTCTCCCACCTGATCGCCGAAAGTAACCCATGCACCGAATGAAAGTGCGGATACTTTGATCCCCGCTTTACCTAAATTACGATATTCCATTTCATCTCCGATTTGTTCGTTAATAAGTTAAACTGTAGCATAAAGCTATAGAATATTTCTTAATTTTAATATCCGTCGAATAATTCATTAAATTGTCCGCGTTTATTACTCCCTTCCCGTCCGGCTTTATTAAATTGCAGCAATGAATGAAAATATATCAGATTCTTTTGTATATCCGGCAGTTACAATTACAGCAATGGCTCCTCCCTTTAATTTACAAAGATAAAAAACATTTACAATACTTGTCCTTTAACCGGCCATGCTGAATTTTCAAAATCTTTGAAGATGATATATTTCACAAACGCTTATCTGTCCGGAGATGAAGTTAAGTTGGAAAAAGAAATAAAAAACCCGCACCTTTACAGGTTGCGGGCTCGGGGGAGGGAAAAAAGAAAAGTTTAACACTATTACCAGTTTTTAAATACCTGCCTAACTATGAACTTTTTCTTTCAGAATTTCTATTTTAAGTCCCTCTTGAATAACTTTTACATAATTACTCGGACCGCTTTCTACGCCTTCATTAAAAATCCCGGTGATATAATATATAAACATGTGATCATAACTGCGGTTTTCAATTTTGTCGATGTAATTAGTATCGGAAACAGTTTTAATTTTTATAAAATCTATTTTATGCAAATTATTCATACCTCCGGAAATCGGAAATATTGCGCGATATATATTAAACTGGTCAACTGCTTCGGGATTAACAATATCCCAAATTAATTTTATCTGATTTTCATTTAAGTTGGATCGTAAGTTTGACGGACCGAGTAATTGTGAGTGTGCAATTGATTTTATGAGTATCGGCGGTGTTACTATGGCAAATAATGTTTTTACCATCTTTTCATTCAGCATATTCAAACCTCCCAAAAAATTTAATTCTATAGATTTCGATAATTAAATTTGAAGCATTAAAGCTTGCTTGCAATTACTCTTAGCAATCGAGTTGACTATGAATAGATTACAATTTCCAATATTTTGAAATCAATCGAAGGGAGAAATCTCTTGCGTTTAAGGGATTTCCCTTTCCGAAATTTCGGATTCCTTCGAATGACTTATCCGGGTCTAATGATTTTATTTCATTTTTGTTAATTTTTAATAACTCCTTATATTTTATTGTCCGCTTGCTATTCCATTTCCCCGAGATTCAAACTAATTCGATTTTTAGACTCAAAAGATGTACCAGCAGTAGGATTTATCCCAATATTGTGATTATGAATCATTTTTGAACTTTTCAATGAATAGGATAAATGCAGGAATTATAGCAATAAATGCAGGAATCGATAATTCCTTGTGTTTTTAAGCGTTTTTTGCAATTATATTTTTGAAGAGACAAAGAATAACGGCGGAATCCGGTAATATTTTTTTAATTTAAAGTTATAAATTACGCGGGTGGAATGGGTCAATCTGTTATAAAAGAAGTAGATTTAATTAAAGATCAAGATTAAACTGTTACTAAAAATACAGGAGGTTTTGCTTTAACTTTGCAAATTCCTTTAATTCGGACTAATACCGGATATATTATTTATTTCCCCTTTAATTAGAATATTACCGCGGTATAAAGAAGTTCTTGAATTGTGAAATATCGATTTAAATTAGATTTTTTTATGTTTTGCAAGTTTTCCGTTAGAATTGTAATTGTGAGCCACTATTTTTTGCAGGAATACATGATACCGGTTAGGCAGTTTCTTAAACTTATAATTGAGTTTTTCGTTTAATTGAGATAAAGGGACATCCTGCTCAATATTCTTTAAAAGATTATTTATGTACTCTTCAATTTTATTCTTTACTCTCTCCGTTATCATTACATCCTCGGAGCCGGCAATATTGTAAGCGGCTCTCTGGCTGTCAAAATCGTGATTACAATATTCCCGGAAGCATACACCCCTCAGATATTCCGAAACGGTGCTTCTGTGAAGCCCTCCGAGTTCGTTGGCGGTTTCGGTTATTGCACTGTGAGAAAACCCTTTTTCTCTGAGTTTAACAATTATTTGACCTTCAACGTCAAATTTATTTTTAAGCGAAGTAATAATTTCCACCGGCAGATTCTTAATTTTAATTAAATTATTGTTCTCCACTTTTGTAAGTATTGCCGATCTTTTAATTACGTTTTCAAGTTGTCGCACATTGCCGGGCCAGTTATAATTAAAAAATGCTTCCATTACAGATTTGGAAATGCTTAAATGATCTGCTTTTTCTTTTTTCAAAAAATAATCGATCAACGCAGGAATATCGTTCTTCCTTGTTCTTAACGGCGGAAGCATAATTTTTATTACATTTAGCCGGTAATACAAATCTTCCCGGAATTTGCCGTTTTTTACTAATTCTTCTATATTTTTATTAGAGGCCGCTACAATACGAACGTCAACTTTAACAGTGTCATTACCCCCTACGCGGTTAAATTCTCCCGACTGAAGCACCCGCAGTAGTTTAGTTTGAAATAATTCGTTTGTTTCGGTTATTTCATCTAAAAATATCGTTCCGTTATCGGCAGTTTCGAAATAACCTTTCCTCATTTTACCGGCACCGGTAAAAGCCCCTTCCTCGTGACCGAATAACTCGCTCTCCAGCAAAGTTTCCGGAACCGCGCCGCAGTTTATTGCTATGAATTTCTTCTTATTCCGCTCACTTAAATTATGAATAACTTTTGCAATTAATTCTTTACCGGTACCGCTTTCACCGGAAAGAAGTACTGTCGCATTTGTAGGAGCTATTTTCTTGGCAAAATTAACCACCTCTTCCATCTTACTGTTTTTACTGAAGATAATACCTTCATGCTCATGATTATCTTTTTTCTTAGTACTGTAGGGAGAAAGATCCATGAACTTTGTAGTTAAATTCTGCAATTCGGATTGATAATTAGTCAGTTGTTCGGATGAATCATTACCGTCAGTATTTGTCTGCATTCCGTGAAGTGTTTGCTCAAGGCGTGTTATTTTCTGTTTGCTTTTATTCAAAATAGATTCAATGCTGTGCTTCTCTCTCTCGACCTTTTCGGAATGCACCAGCACAAGATTATATTGATAGGCAATTGCAGATAGGAAAACTATAATAGAAAAAATAACGGGCTGTATCGAGAAAATAACGTTCAGATTAAAAAAGAGAAATGATACCGCAAGATAAACGATTATCAGCAAGCCGGAAAAAAGAATAGCTTTAAGCAGCCCGTATTTTTTATCCCATATAATATAGAATATCAGTCCGGCCATTAACATTGAAAGAATCAGACTTACCCAAAACGGAATATCATACAGAAATCTTTGTCTCAGGATAGTATCCAGCACATTTGCATGGATACCAATAAAGGGAAATTTACTATCGTAAGGCGTAGAAGCAAACTGGCTGGTTCTTTTTCCCATTAAACCTATAAGAACAATCTTATCCTGGAAATCTTTCAACTGCGGCGGCATTTTATTAGTTCTTAAATAAGCGTAGTACATGCTTAAAAAATTTGAAATAGACAGCATATTCAAACTCTTAATACCGCCGCAATAGTTTATTAGCATCTGGGAATTCTTGGTAGGTATATTTATTGTTTTATCGCCGTTTCGTACAATAATGTTGTCGTTATTTATTATTATTGAATCTTTAGGCAGATGGTAATAAATCCGCGCTAACTCAAGTCCGAACGCGGGTATGAGCTCACCGATCTTCATAAATTTCAAATTTGAATCCGCATTGGCTAAAGCCAGCGGAACCTTCCTAATCGATACGTCGCCTTCAAAATTTAAATGACCGAAACCGGCGGCATTCCTTAAAAGCCATGGAAATGGCGTTTCCAGTCCTGCACCATAGAATATATTGGATGAGTCATTGCGTGCCGAGGAAATAGAATCTGAAATTTCATTTTTTGGTTTTAGCTCAGTATCTACTACAGAATTGCTTTTTATCATGTCAAAATAGCCGCCCACGCAAACTCTTCCGGATTTTTTGATTGCTGCCACCAGCCAGGAGGCCTGAGTAGGATAATCAGGACTGTTTTTATCGAATATATTATCTATGCCTATAGCTTTAACGTTAAGATTTGACAAATAGTCTATAATCCTAGCGTAATACACCCATTTTAAAGGAACCCGGCCCAATGAATCCATTATGGCTTTGTCAATATAAAGCGTCATAATTGATGAATCTACTTTTACTTGGCCGCGCATTTTAAATTGAAGGTCGGTATAATCACTGTCGAGACGCTTAAATGGATTGCTGAAGAGTAAATGCAGCAATAGCATAGCTATTAATAATAGGAAATAAACTTTTGTTCTTTTTATCATTTATGATTTTTAAAAATTTTTTGTACTAAAAAGTAAAAATCAGATATTTTGCTCCCCCTTCGCTAATTGAATATAATTATTTCTTTTTGAGTGCATTTAAAATTCTGCAGTTTCACTTTATTTATTAATACAGATATTACAAAAACCGAATAAATGTTTAATTAAATATTTTCAGCTCAACTTTAATTTTCCAACGGGAGTTTTAGGGGAATGCTTAACTGGAATATAATAAAAAAGGACATACTTTATTTAATATTAAACTACATTTTTTCACAATAACGTAATATCTACGACGCGTTCATTCATTTGTATTCATAACCAATGTACATCAAAAAGGAAAGAATTAAATATTAATACCCGGTAACAGATTAAACTCACATCCCTCCCTAAAATACATCATGAATCTAATCAAATAATTGATATATGTAAATGACTAAAATCATCCTATCCAGGGTAAACAGATTCCCCTTGTCATTACTTCAAAATTATAAATAACAAAGATATACGGCTGTTTTTATAACTGTTATAATTTAATAGATCAATGATTCATTACGGGAAATAATGCTTCTCTTTTCTGTCTCATATTCTCGGCCATGCCTACAGCATATTCATAAACGTTTTCTCTAATTGCCTCCATTGCTTCCTTTAAAAATTCGTCAACATGAATACCTCCGTGAGTACTATTCGGATCGCTCCTTCTTTCTTTTCCGAGCTCGGTATCCACAGAAGGAGGCGCAATTTCAAATATTTTGATATTTGCGTTTTTTAGTTGATGACGCATCGATAATGAAATAGAATGCAACGCAGATTTTGTAGCACAATATAACGCTACCGATGATATCGGAGCAAAGGCCAGACCTGAGGTAATGTTAATTATGGCAGAATTCTTTCTATTTGCAAAATGCCTAGTAAAAAGCGAGCTTAAGTGTATCGGTGCAGTAAGATTTGTTTCAATTTCTTCATTAACTTTTTCCATATTCACCGGACCGGTGAAATCCGTAACCAGTTGAACTCCCGCATTGTTTATCAATATATTTGTTTCGGGATAATTACTAATTACCCAGGATGCCAACGAATTCCTCTGCTCCGTTTTACTTATGTCGCATAACCTGGTTACTATATCTTTACTTCTTTTTTTTATTTCGATTAATCTTTCTTCCCTTCTACCGCAAATTATAACCTTATTTCCCAATTCTAAAAATCTTTCTGCAAAAGCCAAACCTATTCCGGATGTGCCCCCAGTTATTACTATAGTATTCCCTGTCATCTCCATTTACCATTCTCCGAATTAATAAACTGATTGTTATGATTAATTTAAAATACTTTACAAACCTAGGCCGTGCAAAAATGATTTAAATAACATTTAAAGTCAGTTGCAACTCCGGTCATGAATATAAAATCCCAGAACTCAATCTGCAAATATATCAATGTAATTTAACTCATATAAACTCCCGGTATGCATTTATATTTATCTTGATTGATAAAATTTATTAAGCAGCTCACAAAATTAAATAACCCAATTATTTTTAAAATATTACCGAACTATATATCCGATTCGAAATTTTTTATGTATGTACCGGTAACCGGCCGCAGACAATAAATATTGAAAGAGATAAATCAAGATGTATCGAATTTCGAAATTTTTCGCAAAACATTTGTTTAGCCGGAATAATGTTAAATATAATTACGCATTTGCTTTAGGAGACATCCCAGATTTTATATTTTAATTAAATTTTAAGTTATAATTATCGTCTTATCCGTATAAAATTACATTATTAAATTATTTTTTGTTAAAATATTCTGAGGCTATAATGAATTCATTCAAAACCGGAAAGATTTCATTTCTTTTCACCATTTTAGTATTATTTTTCTCTAATATTCTTTACGCACAAAATGAACAGACATCTTCAAATGAATTGTGCAGGTACCCAACGCTTCACGGCAGCGAAATTGTTTTTGAAGCCGGGGGCAATTTATGGAAGGTAGATCGTTCAGGCGGAACGGCCTCACGTTTAACTACCGATAAAGGCTTCGACATAATGCCTCGTTTTTCACCCGACGGTAAAACAATTGCTTTTACCGGAGACTATGACGGCAATACAGACGTCTATACAATACCTGCAGAAGGCGGACCGGTAAAACGTCTTACTTATCATTCGGATGTTACTCAAGATGCTCCGCTGAGATGGGGGCCGGATAATATGGTTGTAACATGGACTCCCGACAGCAAGAACATTGTTTTTCTTTCCCGCCGCAATACATTTAATTCATGGTTCGGTCAGCTTTTTAAAATCCCTGTTACCGGCGGACTTCCGGAACAGCTTGCCGTTCCAAAAGGCGGAGTTACTTCTTTCAGCCCGGACGGGAATAAAATAGCATATAACAGGATTTTCAGAAATTTTCGTACATGGAAAAAATATTACGGAGGATTGGCGCAGGATATCTGGATATATGACTTTGCGACAAAAAAAATTGAACGTGTAACAGATTGGAAGGGTACAGACACATATCCGATGTGGTATAACAATACGATTTATTTTGCGTCTGACCGCGGACCAGAAAACCGGATGAATATCTGGGCCTATGATATTTCTTCAAAACAATTCAGGCAAGTTACCCATTTTAAAGATTATGATATCGATTGGCCCAGTCTGGGCAACGACGGGATTGTATTTCAAGACGGCGGATCTCTTTATGTAATGGATTTGCCTGGCGAAAAGCTGCACAAGTTAAAAGTAACAGTCCCCGATGACGGTGTACGTTCCAGAGCTCAATGGACGGACGTAAGTAAATTAATCCAGTCTTTTGACATAGCACCAAACGGTAAAAGAGCACTGTTCGGGGCCAGGGGCGATATATTTACCGTACCGGAAGAACACGGTAATACCCGCAATCTTACTCAAACATCTCAGGCGCGGGAACAATATCCTTCATGGTCGCCCGACGGGAAGTGGATAGCTTACACAACAGATAAAACCGGAGAAAGCGAAATTGCAATTAGACCGTCAGAAGGCGGCGGAAAAGAATTAATTTTAACCGATACTAAAAGCGGTTATTACTACAGTCCCGTTTGGGCACCCAACAGCGACAAGCTTGCGTTCTCCGATAATTCGCACATTCTCTGGTACCTGGATTTAAAAGATAAAAAGCCGGTTAAGGTTGATCAGGATATGTATACCGAAATTCATGACTACAGCTGGTCGCCTGACGGTTTATGGATTGCGTACAGTAAAACCGGCGATAATAATTTTAATGATATTTACCTCTACAGTGTAAAAGATAATAAAGTCTCGCGCATAAGCACAGGAATGAACAGCGATACTGAACCGGTATTCGGTTCCGAAGGCAAATATCTATATTTTATCTCGGCAAGACATGAGAATTCGGCTCTCAGTGAATCGGAATTTAACATTGCCACGCTGAAGATGGACGGAATTTATGTTACCACTTTACAGAAGGATGAAGCCTCACCGTTCGCACCGCGTTCGGATGAAGGCAGCAACGAGAAAAAGGATAGCTCAAAACAAAAAATAAAAGAATGGAAACCCGGCGCAATACCGGCAATGCACATTGACCTGGAAGGTTTAATCGAACGTTCGGTACCGCTTCAAATTCCTTCAAACGACATTGAAGGGTTAATGACTTTCAAGGGTCTGGTCTATTATATGACTTCGTCTCCTTTCACTATCGAAGGACGACTGCCAGGACAGAATTCCGATTTGAATACCTTCGATATGGAAAAGAGAAAAAATTCTGTAATAGCAAAAGATATAGCAGGATATGCATTAAGCGCCGACGGAAGTAAAATCCTTTTAAACAGAAAGATAAGTACTTGATATCGAGCGCAAAACCTGCAGAGAAGGAGCCGTCGGAAGCAAAGACACTAAACCTTACGGGAATGAAATCTTTTATCAATCCGGTTGAAGAGTGGAATGAGATGTATCATCAGGCTTGGAGATTGGAGCGCGACTTTTTCGTCAATAAAAAAATGAACGGTAAAGATTGGGATGAAATAGGTAAAAAATATGCTGCGCTACTGCCTGAAATGGCTTCCCGGCAGGATTTGAATTATTTAATCGGCGAAATGATAGGTGAACTGCAGAATTCACACACTTACGTCGGCGGAGGAGACCGCCCCCATACAGCCTATGAACCTACCGGCGATCTGGGTGTCGATTTCGCATTGGACTCCGGGTCAGGCAGATATTATTTCAAAAAAATATACCAGGGAGATAATACGCGCGATGAATTCAGATCACCCTTAACTGAACCCGGCATAGAAGCCAAAGAAGGCGATTATTTACTGGCTGTTGACGGTCATGAATTGAAGGCTCCCGAAAATCCATACAGTATGTTCGTTAATACAATCGGGAAAACCGTAACACTTACATTAGCAGATAATGCCGAAGGAAAAAATAAGCATGATGTTACCGTAAAGCCGGTAAAGAATGAATTGAATTTACGGCTCAAAGCCTGGATAAATCATAACAGGGAAACCGTTAATAAATTATCAGACGGTAAGATCGGATATATCTATTTGTCTGACATGGAATCGGTCGGAATGGATCAGTTCATCAGACAATTCTATCCGCAGATCCGGAAACAGGGATTAATAATAGACGACAGGTGGAACGGGGGCGGATTTATTGATCCGATAATACTTGAACGGCTTCGCAGAGTACTGGTTCTAATGGGTACAAACCGCGAACGCGTTGCCGAACCTGAACCGGGCGAAGTAATGCACGGCTATAAAGCAGTACTTATAAATCATTATTCGGCATCCGACGGAGATATATTCCCTTATAAATTCAGAAAGTATAATCTCGGTAAATTAATCGGAACAAGAACCTGGGGAGGCGTAAGAGGAATCCGCGGATTCTGGCCGTTGATGGACGGCGGTTATATTACCATACCCGAATACAGTATTTACGGCCTGGACTCCCAATGGATAGTGGAGAATCACGGCGTGGAACCGGATATAAAAGTAGATAATCTTCCCGGCGATGTAATGAGCGGAAAAGATGCACAGCTGGAAGAAGGAGTAAATTATATTTTGAAAGAGATAAAAGAGCATCCGGTGAATCTGCCGCCGCCTCCGCCTCTGCTGCCGGCCTATCCGCCTGAAAACGGGAATTAAATATATTTTATAGAATGTTTTTTTAATAGCTTGAACTTGAACAAGAACTTATAAGTTCATCAAGTTCAAGCTAAAATTAAGTTTAAGTATAATACCGTTCTTGATTTTCCTGAACTTGATAATAAATTTGAACCACGTGTAATGAGTAAGTTCAAGCTCAAGTTTAAGTTAAATCGTCTGCCGATTATTCCACTAATTTCCCGGAGTCGGTAGTTTTAAAATTAGATATTAGGTTTTCTAAATTTGAAGTTAGCCTGTTTAGATCCTCTGCCGCTCTGGCAATTTGTTCAACGCCGACTGCGGATTGCTGGGTTACACTGCTTATTGCTTCAATATTCTTACTGATTTGTTCGGCCGCAGCAGATTGTTCTTCGCTGGCAGCTGAAACCTGCAGAGCGCGGTCTACCACGCTTTTACTTCCTGATATAATCTGTTCTAACGATTTTCCGGCCTTAGCGGCTAATGCTATGCCCGACTCTACTTCAGCCGCACCTTGATGTATTGAGTCTACGGCTCCTTTTGTATCCGACTGTATCTTCTTTACCATAACCGCAATTTCATTTGTAGACCTTGTAGTTCTCTCAGCTAATTTTCTTACTTCATCAGCAACAACAGCAAACCCCCTCCCCTGTTCGCCTGCTCTTGCAGCTTCTATGGCGGCATTAAGCGCCAGCAGATTTGTCTGATCAGCGATATCGTCGATTACCTGAATTATCTCGCCTATCTGATCGCTGTTGTTCCCTAGTTCTCTTACTGTCTCCGCAGCTTTAGTTACAACCGATGCAATTCGATTCATTCCTTCAATAGATTCGTTTACTACTTTTCCGCCGGCGCTGGCAGTATCGCCGGCATTTTTGGCTTCATCCGCAGTGCTTCCCGCGTTTTTAGTTGTTTCAAAAATTGTTTTGGCCATTTGTTCTACGGCTAATGCAATCTCTTTAGCCTGTGCGCTTTGTTCATGCGCGCCTGCCGCCATATCTTCGGAGCTTGATGATATTTGACTGGATGCGCTGGCAGTTGACTGCACGGCTTGAATTACATTGTCAATTATTCCTCTGATATTTTGAACCGATTGATTGAATCCGTTAAAGAGTCTCCCGATATTGTCGTTTTTATTTTCAGATATTACTTCTACGGTCAAGTCCCCTTTTGCAAATTTCTCCATTGCCGTTAAAATATTTTGCGTGGAGCGCGTTAAATAATTCTGTGAGTTTTTAATCTCAGTTATATCGGTAACCGCTTCCAAAGCCCCTATTATTTTTCCTTCTTTATTTTTGATCGGCGACCCGGTATACAAAATAGGAAGCTCAGCTCCGTTCGGACGGGCAATGGTCTCTTCGGTATACGAAGAATTATTTTTCATGGCCTTATATAATGCGCAATTTTCGGTATGGCAGTGGCCGGTTTTAAACTGGTCATAGCATTTCTCCCCGATTAATTTCCTTTGATCTTTGGCTACTACCCTAGCACCTGATTTGTTCATATACTGAATGTTAAATTCCTTATCTATAATCATAACAGGATTGGGAACATTATCGAGGTATTGAATCTGAAGAGCAATCTTTTCCGTCATGCTTTGGAAGGCTGTTGTCAATTCCCCGATTTCATCATTACTATTATTTTCAATTTTTATGTCGGTATTGCCTTCGGCAAATTTATTAGTAGCATCCAGTAGTTTCTTAAGCGGGTTGCTGATTTCCCTGGAAATATAAAAGCCCAGGCTTGCCGCAACAAGTATTCCGGCTAACATTATAATAGTCATAAACCTAATAGAAGCCGCTGCGGCCTCAGTGTTTTTATCCGATCGCGTTTTAGCTCTGCTTGTTAAAACGAAGTTAAAACTTGTTAATGAATTTTGGGCATTGACTCTTGCATTTTCCAATGAGTTTTTCCAGAGAGAATTAGCCTCATCATCTTTCCCGCTTTTTGTTAAATTCTCAAAATTCCGGAATAATGTTTTAAAATCGGAATATGATTTTTTTACTTCACCAAACGACTTCCGAGATTCGTCAGGCAGATTAATTTTATCGAACTCCGAGAATATTTTTTCAATACCATCCATCCGGGCATTTATTTTGTCCATTGCTTCTTCATGTTCGACCGGTGTTTTTGCTAAAATTAATTCCAGACCGTTGCCGTGCATGCTTTGAAAAACGGCCGATATTTCGCTGCTTAATGAAAGCGGATAAACATTAGTTTTATATAGGATTGTATCGCTGTTATTAGCGGATTTGAGGGCTGAGATCCCTTCATACCCTACTATTCCCGAAATTAATGCCACAAGGATAAAACTTAATATTAGCTTTTTACTAATTTTCAAATTATAGAACCAGTTCATTAAACCTTTCCTCCTCTTTATTATCAGTTAAATGATAGATGTTCCTATTTCAATAATTAATAATATAAGGGCACTTCTAAAAACTTCAATATTCTCTGCGAACATTGCGTATTCTTTGCGTTCTTTGCGTTGAATTTTTACAAAAAATAGTTTTTAGAAGTGCCCATAATGGAAGTGTATCCACTTTAAGTTTTTATTAAAAATGCACTTTTTAGAAAGCCGGTATGCCTATTTCAACTACGGTATTGCTATCCCCGCTGCCTTCAAAATTCAAATAACCTAAATTCAATTCGATTATTTTTTTTACAATTGCCAGCCCCATTCCCATTCCCTCTTGCGTAAGGCCTAACTTATCGAATTTTTGAAAAGCTTTGATATTCTCAAAATTTATTTTCCCGCTTCTTATTCCTTCATCGGATATTCTCAAACGGTAATATTCGCCGTTGTTTACACCTTCTACCGTTATCCGGCTCCCCTTCCCGGTAAATTTAAGGGAGTTCTCAAGCAGTTCACTGAGCATAATTTCAAAATTCTGAGAACTGATTTGAAGTGAACTTTTTTCAAAACTTGCCGCCAGATCTTTCCGGCGCTGGTAGCCGTCAGCCATTTCGGATATTTTTTCGGACAGATCAGCCGGTTCAATAATGTATTCCGAAGAATTACTTCCGTTATTACTCATATTATCATGGCTTTGATCAAGCAGCTCGGTATAAGTGAGAAATTTTTCTATTCTTCTGTGCAGCCGTTTCCTGAATATTGAATTCTTTCCGCAATTTCTTTTACATCTTCCTTCGGCAGGTTATCAAAATCATCGCACAGTATGCTGGAAAGCCCCAGTATACCCACAAGAGGCGTGCGCAGTTCGTGCGGCACTCTTTTCATTAAAATAGTTTTAAATTCTTTGACTATTGAAAGGTAATTATCTTTTTTCTTAAGTCTTGAGTTGATTGCGTTCAATACATCTACTGCTTTAAACGGCTTTGTAATATAGTCGTCGGCCCCCAAAACCATACCCTGCCTTAGGTCCTGCATTTCTACTCTTGCCGTAAGAAAAATAAACGGAATTACGGCTGTAACCGGATTTTCCTGAAGCTTTTTTAAAAGGTCGTAACCGTCAAGTTTAGGCATTCTGATATCGCTTAAGATCAGGTCCGGTTCAATTACTTTTGCTTTCTCGTAGCCTACCAGACCGTTTTCTGCTTCAATTACCGAAAAGCCTTCCTCTTTAAGAAGTTCCGCGAGATTATGCCTTAATCCCTCTTCATCTTCAACAATAAGTATGGTAATCATATATTTAATTGTAAGTTAATATTATTATCGGTTTTAAACGGCAACAATACAGAATATTTGTGTAAGCGGTATTTTTTTGTTGCGAGCGGGAAACATTAAGCGCAAATGAAACTCATCACAAATATATTTTAGTATTATCAGAAAATATTCTGTCTTAATTTGGCCGAATATCTTTTGCTGACGATAAATGATTTAGGAATATTTTTTAAGTGAATTGCAAAAGACGAGTTATACCATTTTTCAATTTTTTGAATATAGTCTATGTTAATTATAGTAGACCGGTGAATTCTTATAAAGTTGGATGACGGAAGTGCTTCAAGCCATTTTGAAATTGATTTTCTAACAAGATAAGTTTTTTCGTCGGCAAGATTAAGCATTGTATACTGGTTTTCGGCACCGATAAAAACAATATCCTTAACATAAATTAATTGAGGCTGATCGTTTACTCTGATAAAGAATTTATCTCCTTCGGAATATTTTGCGGGCGAAGATTTTTCTTTTTCTACTTTCCCGACGGATTTTAAAACTTTCATTCTTTTTAATCGGGACCGGATTGAGTTAATTAAATCCTCTATTGTAAAGGGCTTCAATATATAATCGTCGGCGCCGAGAAGCATACCCTTTCGAATATCTTCTTTTTCCACTTTAGCGGTTAGGAATAAGAATGGTATGGCTTTGGTACTACTGTTACCGGATAATTCTTTTAAGACGCCGTATCCGTCTAAACCCGGCATGGAAATATCGCAGATTATCATGTCGGGCTTTTCAGCAAGCGCAGTTTTTATTCCGGTTTTTCCGTTTTTTGCAGTAAAAACCTTGTACCCTTCCTCCGTTAATATTTCTTCAAGATTTTTAAGAACATCTATTTCGTCTTCAATAACCAGAATTCTTTCTTTCTCCATTAAAACCCCCGTAAGAAATAAATTTATTTTTGAATTTTAAGTTTAATTATAAAAGTAGATCCTTTCCCCAATTTTGAATCTACAGATATATCCCCGTCATGCAGTTCGACCGATTGCCTGACTATAGATAGCCCTAAACCGGTTCCCGGAATATCGCCGGCATTTATGCATCTGTGGAACGGCTCGAAAAGATGCGCCTTATCTTCATCCGGTATTCCTATTCCTTCATCTTTTATTTTAAATACTAACAAGTCTTTTACTTCGGAAATACTCATTTCTATTTTTCCGCCGGCCGGAGAATATTTTACGGCATTGGAAAGCAGATTTACTAAAATAAACCTTACTAATTTCGAATCCAGGCTGTAATATTTTTCACCGGAATCATAATTAAAAACAAAATTATGACGTCCTTTAGAAAGCGGTCTTACTTCCTCTATAATTTCACTACTAAAATCATAAAGATCGAGTTTTTCGGGAGAAAATTTAATTTTTCCGCTGTCCACCCGGCTTATCGTTAAAACTTCGTCCAGAAGTCTTGTAATATAATCTACCGAATTTTTAATTCTGTCCACATGCTCACCGAATTTCTCGTTGCTCCATTTTTTGCCGTATCTTTGAATAAGTTCGGCAGAAGAAAGAACGGACGTTAGCGGAGTACGGAATTCGTGCGACGCGGTTGATATAAATCTTGTCTTTAATTCATTAAGCTCTTTTTCATTGTCAAGCGATTTCTTCAGTATAATCTCAATTTCTTTACCCTTGCGAAGCTGTTCGGTCAGCTGTGCATTTGTGTAATTCAATTCTTCGGTCCGCTGCTTAACTAAACTTTCCAGGTTCTGCCGGTATTGATTTAATTCCTCCTCCTTCTTAACACTTTCCGATATATCTCTTATTATCCCCACCATGGCATAGGTAACATTATTTTCATCAGTGACAGGAGCTAAACTTAAGAAAATGGGAAAATCCGTCTCGTCTTTTCTTTTGCACATAAAGATGCCGTTCCAGCCGCTTTGACTGCTTTCATTTTTCACAACTTCAACTTCCGGGTTATCAAAATTTTGCGCAATCAGCATTCTGAAGCTTTGGCCCAGCAATTCACTTTTGCGGTATCCGAAAATTTTAGTGAAAGCCTCGTTAACAAAAATAAATTGATTATTCAAATCGGTAATTGATATCCCCTCTTCCGTATTTTCAACTGCATGTGCCAGCAGCTGGACTTTTTCTTCGGCTTTTTTCATTTCCGAAATATCTGTAATCATGGCAAGAGAACCGGTAAAACTATTCTTATCATCATATATGGGAACAGCGGAAACTAACCCGATTAAGGATGTTCCGTCTTTACGTTTATATATTCTTTCAAATAAATCATGTCGTCCTTTACTTCTTTCCGACATTTTATTTTTATAATCATTTAATTCGCTGTCATCAATAAATTCTCTTAAATTTCTTCCGATAATTTCCGAAACACTATAACCTAACATTTTTTCCAAAGCATTATTTGTAAAAGTAACCAGATGTTCCGGATTTGTAATCATAATACCTTCGTTCGCGGCAGTTACTATGTTCCGGAACTTCTCCTCGCTTTCCCGAAGCGCTGTTTCCGCTTTCATCCTGTCGGTAATGTCGCTGTAGATTGCGACGATCTCGCCTGTTTTCAGTTTAAAAATAATGTTGTCGCGCCACCCCTCAATTCGATTATCCTTATAAAATTTAATATCCATTTTTTCGGTTTCGCCCGTTTTCCAGACTCTTCGAAAGGTTTCAAGGAAACCAAGGTCTTTAATTGCAGGAAAAACCGTACTTATTTTTTGCCCGAGCACTTCTTCACGCCTTATATTATCAGTAACACTTGCGGCACGGTTAAAGCCCGTAAACATGAAGTCATTACCATCTTCTACAGCTTCATAAATAGCAACGGCAGATGGGCTGTTCTCAAACAAGCTTTCCCATCTTTCTTCACTCTTCTGAAGATTAAGTTCCGCGTATTTGCGTTCGGTAATGTCCTGGATGGAGCCGCGTATATTTACAACTTTTCCGTTTTCTATTTTAGCCAGCCCGATACTATGAACCCATTTATAATTTCCTTTGGCAGTTACCATTTCCAGTTCAAGGTCATACGGCTTCCCGTTTTCTGTCGCTTCTTTAATTGCATTCTCTATTTTCAAACGGGAACTGCCTTTGTAGAAACTCAACCCTAATCTAATATTTGTCGGATCTCCCGGTTCGAGATCGTGTATCAGCGCAACCTCATCAGTCCAGGTTCCTTTGCCGTCAACCGGATTGAATTCCCATCCTCCAATTTTGGCAACCGTTCCCATTTGCTGCAGTAAGTTCTGCTGGTAAAGCAATATTTCATCATTCTTTTTACGTTTAGTAATATCCTGAATAGTGCCGAACATCTTAACCGGAGAACCGTTTTCATCAAATTCAAGGTTGCCCAATCCGTGTACCCAATATTCAACACCTTCTTTTTTATTCAGGATCTTATATTCTTTGTTAAACTCATTTTTGTCTCTTACTACATAATTAGTGACATAGTCAGCCATCTCATCTCTGAATTCCGGATGAATAAGATTCAGCCATCCGGTTATATCTCTTTTATAGTCTGCATCAATACCGAAAAGACTGTCAAGCATTTCCGAACTTATCCACTCGCCTGATTGAATATTAAATATATAATATCCTACCCTTGCAACCAGCTGCGACTGTTTTAACTGCATCTCGCTTTCAAGCAGCGCTTTCTCGGAAGCCCTTTCTTTTGACTGATCCCTGAAAACCAGTACGACGCCTGAAATTACTTCATTCTGCCCTCTTATGGGAGCCCCGCTGTCGGCAATCGGTATTTCACGGCCGTCTTTTGCAATCAGCATGGTATGATTGGCAAGTCCTATTATTCTGCCTTCTCTAAGTACTTTATTAACGGGATTTTCAACTTTCCGTCCGGGTTACTTCATTCACGATATTAAAAATTTCTTCAAGTTTTCTGCCCCGGGCCTCTTTCTCCGAATACCCGGTTAATTTTTCGGCAATAGGATTCATCTGTCTAACGTTTCCGCACTCGTCCGTAGCAATAACGCCGTCGCCTATGCTGTACAATGTAGTCCGGTTTCTTTCCTCGCTTTCACTGAGAGCGCGGCTTATATCGTGTAATTCGGTTATGTCGTTTATAATTGTGAGCAAATATTTTTTGTCATTAAGAGAAATTATATTTCCCGAAACAATTGTATGAATTATCTTGCCGTCTTTTCTTCTGAATTTAATTTCCTTATTATTATACTTGCCGTACTTTTCCAGTTCATCTATAACTATTTTACGGTCATCTTTGTTAACCCATATCCCGATATCTGTGGATGTTCTACCAATGACTTCGTCCTTATCGAATCCGAATACCTTTTGGTAAGCCTCATTAACCTCAATTAATAATCCTGTCCCAATTTCCGAAATTGAAATCCCGTCAGGAGATGCATTATAAATCGTTCTGAAGCGTTCCTCGCTTTCACGTAAAGTTTCCCGGGCAAGTTTCTGTTCTGTAATTACCTCCGAAAAAAGTATTATGCCGCCGATTTTACCCGAAGTTTCGAACCACGGCATAATTTCCCAGCGGATCCAGTCCAATTTGCCGTTTGCCCTCGGAAATGTGTCTTCATCGAGGCTTTCGGTAGCGCCGGCAAGACAGCGGCGGTGAATTTCCTTCCAGCGTTCAGGGATTTCCGGAAATACATCGTAATGAGATTTACCTGTTAAATCAATTTCTCCTAAACCGTATTCCTTTAGATAACGTTTGCTTGCCGTCATGTATTTCATTTCCGGATCGAACATAGCTATTGCGGCAGGTGCGTATTCCACAAGAAGCTGAAGGATTTGTCTGCTTCTATGAACTTCTTTTTCGGCATTCTTTCTCAGAGTGATATCGCTTATTATTGAAAAGAAAACTTTCTTCTCGCCGAATTGATGCAATTGATGGTGGGCTTCAACAGGATATTCCGATCCGTCTTTCCTCCTGTGTACTGTTTCAAAAACAACGGTATCCTTCTCACCGTTAAGCAGCGGCTGCAGTACTTTTCTGAATGATTTCTCCGAATACAGCGGCTTAATATCTATTGGCGATAATTCTCTTATTTCATCCTGGCGGTAACCTAAATTAACCGAAGCTCCGGAGTTGATATATTCGAACTTTAATGTTTCCGCATCAAAGATATATATTTCATTTAAACTCTTTTCAATTATCTCGTTCAGTCTGACCCGCTCGGCTTCTATCTTTTTCTGCTGTGTTACATCCTGGATAATACCGAATAAAATTTTATTTTCTTTATCATATTCGGCTACCGAATGAATATCAATTATTTTACCGGTATCTCTTGTTTTAATCTTAAATTCGGTATCATAAGGCTCGCCGTTCTCTACTAGTTTTTTCAAAGTATCGTCTAGATGATTTCTATAATTTCGAAGAGGAAAATTCTTTAACGCATTTAAATCAAATTTCTTACCGTTAACACCGTAAATCTTTTCCGCGCCTTCCGACACAAACATTGTCCCTGTTTCAAGATGAAGTTCCCAATTGCCGGATTTTGACACTAATTCGGCCCTATTCAGCCTCGCCTTACTTTCCCGCATCATTTTTTCTGTAAGGTATTCATAAGTTTTATCGCGAAAGACCAGCACAACTCCTTCGATTTCTCCTCCCTCATTTCTTATGGGCGCTCCGCTGTCGGCTATCAGAATTTCTTTACCGTGACGGTTTATAAGCGTAGTATGGTTTGCAAGTCCTATTACTTGTCCCGACTTTAAGACTTTTTCAACCGGATTCTCAACTTTTTCTCTGCTCTCTTCATTAACGATTCGGAAGATATTCTCAATAAATTTATCTTTCGCTTCGCTTTCTTTCCAGCCGGTTAATTCTTCGGCCATGGGATTCATTTGTTTAATGTTTCCATTTTTGTCAGTTGTAATTACCCCGTCGCCGATACTGTAAAGTATTGTTCTGAATTCTTTATGATATTCTCTTAGTTCCTTCTCTTTTTCAAATAATTTTTTGTATATGTTCCTTTGGGAAAAATGGTAATACCAGAATAGACTGACGCTAATTAGAATCATTAAGAGAAGGGTGAACGAGGTTATTACTGCTTCCTTGAAATACAGAGATGAAAATATTTCAGAGCTGTCAACTTTTGTGATCATTATCCATTTAGTGCCGGGGACCGGACTTATGTAAGCTAAAACTTTTATACCGCGGTAATTTATCCCTTCGAGTATGCCCTTATACCCAAGAACAGCTTTAACTGCGGGTGAATTGGTTTGAGTTAAGGGTATTTTCAGATTAAGGGCTGTCTTATTATTAAAATGATGATTATTTAGATAAAGAGCATAATTGCCCTCCCTTCTTACAATAATAGTCTCAGAAGTACTGCTGGAATTAGGCCATTCATTGATCATCGGGAATAAGTAAGATTCCGGATCAACCCTCAAAACAACTGCCGCAGCCGTCTTTCCTCCGATGGAAACGGGAGCTATATAATCTATATAAATTTTATTATCTGCTTTGTTTTTAAATAATCCTGTATTTAAGATGTTATTTTCGCTGCATGCTTTTTCTATAAAATTTACAGTGGTCCTGTCTAATTTATTTATCCCGGGTTCTGATGATATTAACGGCCTTCCTTCCAGATCGGTGACAAATATATTATTATATTCATGTACTTTTTGGATCAGCATGATCCTCCGCAGCAGATCTGATTTACGAACTGAATTTTTCGATAAGGAAGTACTCATTAAACTCTGCAGTAACAAAGAATTTTCGGAAAGCATTCGGCAGTCGGCGATGCGCTCACTGTTCCATGACAAGATTTGAGATATTTTTAACCTGCCGATAGTTCTTAGTTCGTTATACTTTTGTGCGCGGATTGAATCGGATTCATAGGAGAAAAACAAGTAAGACGCACTGATTAGAATTAAAGCGAAAAAGCCGATTAATATTACCAGTTGTTTTTTTTTCAAAACCAAAGTACCTGAATTTTTCCCCATAGTCTGAAAACACTATTTTCTTAATTTACAAATTCGAAATCCGATAATATTTTTATTTCCCCTGAGGCTAAACATGAAATTAGTGTAAAAATATTATCATCTTTTCTCTTATTTATGATCTATTTATGATCAATTTAACTTAACCTAAGCGCAAAATATTAAATATAAAAACAACATTCAATTTGCTAAAACACAGAATCATTTCATTGAATAATTCCGGTATTAGATTCAAATTTTATACTTATTCTTCATCCATTCGTATGCCATATTAAGCTGTTTGGTTTTCTTTTCGGCAAGAATTTTCAATTCCTCGCCCAAATCAAAAACTTTATCCGGATGATATTTGGAAATTAGTTCAAGATAATTTTTTCTGATTTGAACTTTCGTAACCTTCCCGGTCAAACCAAGCAGGCCGCCGTAATATTTTGCTTTTTCAAATTCGGTTGCTACAGCCGGATCAAATTCTTCTACTTTTTTAAAAGAATGCTTTTCGAACCTTTCGTACGACTCGTATTTTTCATACTTTTCATAACTTTCATACTGCTCCGATCTTTTGTAACCGCTGCCTTTTGTATTTTTTTCTCCGTTGCCGCCGTAAGCTTTTTTATTGAAATGATACCCCACTACCTTATATATAGAAGTGTACAAAACCGAACTGTTGTCGCCTGTATTGAAAAGATAATCCAGAAAAGTGAAATTTACGTTATGCCAATCGGTTGTCTTTATTCTTGCTGCATTTTCGATTAATGTTCTTTTAAATTATCTTCGGTTAAATTTGACCTTATTTTTTTTAGGTAATTGCCTTCCATTTGCGGAGTAACAATCTTAAAAAGTGATTTAATCCAGTTCTCGCTTTCGGCTTCAAGTATAAGTGTATGGAGTACCAGAAATTCGTTATATACAAGATCAGATTGCAGATTAGAGATCAACGTGGAGGAGTAGCAGATGCTCTGAAGATGTCCGTAAGTTGTAAAGGTTAACTCGTTAAGTGTCTGATTCAAATCCAGATCAAACCATTTCTGACAAACATTATCTGCCGCCTTTATGGTATATGAATTCCGGAAATCAAAATTTGTTTTATAACTGTATCCGATAAAAGATTGGGAAAATTCATTTAATCCGTTTTGAACCGTACCCAATGCAAGCCAGATTCTATTGTATATCTCATTAAAAACATAATAAGCATCTTCATACTTTCCCTTATCAAGTAGAGAATCCGCAACTTCCCGCATTTTAACAACATTCATGCTAATCCGGTAGATTAATTCGCATTCATATAAAAGCTTGACAATTATACAAAACATATATGAAATCACCAATATTATCGAAAATTTCCTGCAAAAATTAAATTTCGAGACCGATTAAAAGTAACATTATCTAACGCTAAGTGAGCATAGATTTTTATTCTTTGCGCCATGCGGTTATTTTTTACCGCTCGAACTCGCAGACTCCTCTCTATACCTAAGGGAAATATTATTATTCCGGTTAATCACTTTTATAAACCATTTAATTAGATTTCCCCTTATTGAAAATATTAAGAATTGCAATTAGATTTATGCCCGGGGGAGTTCAATATTTAATTACCGGCAGTAAATAATTCTTCCGACGCCGTTTGATTATACAGAATAAAAATTTAATACATCTCCGCCTGTTTCACCTAATGAAGTATTTTTAATAATTTAACAAAGAGGTAAAAATGACGGACAAACAGGAAAATCTGTTTTCTATGTATACGGTTCTATGCGGATATCTTTCTACCCGGAATATAATTGTAAATTCTGTTCCGGCGTTCAGCAGAACTTACGAAAAACTTCGGTCTTTGGTTGAAGAAATTAAGAATTTCGAAAACTCCATGTTCGGTTTGAAAGGCAGCAAGTCCGATTCGATTATAAATAGGAAAATTAGGCTGGCCACATCCGCAGCTCTTGTTTCCGAGGTAATTTATATTTACTCCGATGAAAAAGATATTCCCGGCCTGCGCGATAAAACGGATAAGAATGAGAATTATTTCAAACGCCTTAATAATACAAACCTGCTTCTTGAAGCAAACGAACTGATGAAAATGGTTTCCGGTATGAAAGGAGAATTATCCGAATACGGTTTAACTGGCGAAGAAATTAATGATCTCGCCGATAATATTAAGTTTTTTGAAGAAGCGGTTCAGAGCACTTCGGAAAACGATATTGAGATACCGGATACTAACGGATCGGTGTATAAGTTAATAGGTGAAGCAAAATATATTATTGAGAACAGGCTTGATAAATACGCTCACAGGTTCAAATACACGGACCCTGATTTTTATGCGCAGTATTTTACCGCAAGAAGAATAAATGAGACAGATACGCGAAATTCTAAAAAAGAAGAAAGCGAAGCCTTAGTAAAAGAATTAATATCATTGATCAGGCCCGCGAAATTTCTCGCGGGCCCTGATTTTAATAGGCATGTTAGCTAATCTTCATATTTCCTTTTTGCCCTAAACGATGAAAATAAATTAACGGTTGCAATAATCCATAACCTTTCTGGATATATTAGGCAGCGGCTGAACCGAGTCTACGGCATTTAACTTTATTGCTTCCTGGGGCATACCGAATACTACGGAAGTTTTTTCATCCTGCGCAATGGTATATGCGCCGGTTTCTTTTAATTCAAGCATACCCTTTGCTCCGTCGTCGCCCATTCCGGTCATTATTACTCCCACGGCATTTTTTCCTGCGTACCTTGCAGCCGACCTGAATAGCACGTCCACCGAAGGCCGGTGACGGCTAACCAAAGGCCCTTCTTTTACTTCTACAAAATAGCGGGCACCGCTTCTTTTTAAAAGTAAATGGAAATTTCCCGGTGCAATTAATGCTCTTCCCCTAATTACTGTATCGCCGTTCTCGGCCTCCTTAACGGAAATCTTGCATAAATCGTTTAATCTTTTCGCAAAAGTTGTTGTAAAATGTTCCGGCATATGCTGAACAATTACAATGCCCGAAGTATCGGCAGGAAAGGCTTCCAGAAATACCCTAAGTGCTTCGGTTCCGCCTGTAGAAGCTCCCACTACTACGACTTTCTCGGTTGTTTCGAGCATTGCCTTACTGGATGCTTTCGAAATAATTACATCCGCGGTCAGTTTCGGTTCCACATCAATTTTAGATGCGGAATATCTTCTTGTATTTACGCATGCTGCGGCTTTTACCACATCGCAAATATGTATCCTAGATTCTTCGAGAAATTGTTTTGTTCCGATACGCGGTTTTGTAATAATATCCACCGCGCCGTATTCAAGCGCTTTTAATGCGGTAACGGATCCTTCATCGGTAAGACTTGAGCAAATTACCACTGGTATGGGATGCTGCGTCATAATTTTTCTCAGGAACGTTACACCGTCCATGCGCGGCATCTCGATATCAAGCGTAATTACATCCGGTTTTTCAAATCTCATTTTTTCAACAGCCATGAAAGGGTCTTTAGCCGTACCCATAACCTCAATTGTTGGATCGGATGAAAGAAGTTCGGTTAGTGTCTGCCTAACAACCGCCGAATCGTCTACAATCAATACTTTTATCTTCTGCATTGTTCAATTACTTTTTTTACAAAAACCTCACCGGTATTCGTTTTGAAGAATATCCTTCTTCCTTTTTCTCCGCCTACATCCGATGAGACTAATTTTAAATTATATTTTTCAATATTGGTTAATGCAGTCAGCACATTTTGAGAACCCACGCTGCCGGCATTTTTTATATTATCTACAGGTTTCAATACATCGGCCCCGCCGAACATTTTAACTTCTATATCATCTCTTTTAATTTTCATTGCATTAAATTTTTCGATCATTTTCAAAATTGTACAATCTACATACCTGTATATCGCGGTACAATCATTACAGCCGGCAATACCGTGTTTGCATTTCGGCAGCATGCAATGTGATATAATCCCGAAACCTGTGTTTTTATTATACATTGTTATAGCCAAACAAGAACCGAGAACAGTTGAAACCACCACTCCGCTGCTGCTGGAGCATAATTCGCCCTGCTGAAGATAAATAACATTTTCTTCGCTTATTTTAAAGTTCATATAATTTTTTATATGTGCTTGCCGCAAGTTGTTTTAGCGGCAACTTTGAATTAAAAATCGACTCGGAATGCCCAAGCAGTAAATAACCTCCCGGGTTTATATAACCGAATAGTTTTTCAATTACCCTATCCTGTGTTTGTTTATCAAAATAAATAAGAACATTTCTGCAGAAAATTATATCGAATTTATCCTTTATCCCGAAATCCTCATCCATAAAGTTGAGCCATCGGAAGTTTATGGTCTTCCTTAGCTCCGGGACAATTCTAACCGTTTTTTGGCTTTTGTCTTTACTCTTCAGAAAATATTTCCGGACTAAATCATAAGGTACCGGAACAATTCTATCCTCTTCGTATATGCCTTTAACGGCCGAAGCAAGCACCTTTAATGAGATATCTGTTGCCAGTATCTGGAAAGAATAGCCGGGAATATTCTGAAGGAATTCATTTACCACAATTGAAATTGTATACGGTTCTTCTCCCGTAGAACAGCCGGCACTCCATATCTTTAAGGGACGCTTAACTCCGGTTTCTTCATTCTTTAATAATTCCGGCAATGCGGTTAACGTAAGGAAATCAAACTGCTTCGATTCACGGAAGAAGTCGGTTTTATTGGTAGTTATTACATCTATCATATGCGCGAATTCTTTTTCCAGTCCTTCTTTCGAAAACAGGAACTCGCAGTATTCCTCATAGCTCTCAAAATTTAAAGCACGCAATCTTTTTCTTAGCCTTGCTTCCACCATAATTTTTTTTGTATCGGGTATTTTAATTCCGCTTTGCGAATATATAATTCTGCTTAGTTTTTCAAAATTATGATTTGACAGATTCGTATTTATTTTTTCAGTATACATATTTTTATAATTTACATTAAATGAATAAGAAATAACTCACTGCTGCATAAATAACATCAAAATACCTTTCAGTATTTCTCGAAATCATAATCTAGTTCGTCGTTATGATTTCCCATATTTATTTCCACGCCGTCGTTTTTACCGTAAACCACACTCTTGCCGTTCTCAGGTTTTAATATTGTTTTTGCACCGTTTGATTTCTGAGCAGGCAAGTGTTCCAATTGATTATGGTTGAAATTCAATTTAGGCGATTTATTTGTTTTCTCACTACGGTTTAAAATATTTTTCTTTTTTATCTCTTCAATTTTGAAGAACGAAATAGCTTCTTGTAGTTGTTCCGACTGGCTGGCAAGTTCTTCTGCAGTAGAAGCCATCTCTTCTGAAGTTGAAGCATTCTGCTGTATAACCTGATTTAATTGCTGAATGGCGCTGTTAATCTGAGATGCGCCGGTATTCTGTTCTTCGCTGGCAGAAGAAATTTCCTGAACCAGTTCTGCTGTTCTTTGAATATCCGGAACAATTTTGCTAAGCATCTCTCCTGCCCTCTCGGCAACTTTTATACTGGAAGCGGATAACTTATTTATTTCAGCTGCAGCGGTCTGACTTCTTTCCGCAAGCTTTCTTACTTCGCTGGCTACAACAGCAAAGCCTTTTCCGTGTTCTCCTGCCCTGGCAGCTTCTATAGCAGCGTTAAGTGCTAATAAATTTGTTTGTCTCGCAATTTCTTCTATAATTGAAATTTTACTCGCTATTTCTTTCATTGCATCTGCGGTTTCCTTTACGGCTTGTCCGCCTTCTTTTGCATCTTCAGATGACTTTAAAGCAATCTTTTCAGTCTGCTGTGCATTGTCGGCATTTTGCTTTATGTTTGATGTCATTTCTTCCATCGATGATGAAGCCTCTTCGGCTGAGGAAGCTTGTTCGGTAGCGCCTTGCGACATTTGCTCGGAACTTGTACTTAATTCCTGACTGCCTGAGGTAACGTTATCCGCAGCCGCCTTTACGCTTCCGACCACATCTTTAATATGTTCAACCATATCATTTAAAGCTGCCGCGAGCTGTCCAATTTCGTCCTTTTGATTTATCTCTATTTTTTTTGTCAGATCGCCGTTCGCAACATTCTTAGCAAATTCAACACCTTTTATTAAAGGCTTGCTTATTAGTCTCGAAATAAAAATGCCGAAACCTATGCCTATACCAATAGCACCGAGAATAATAAGAATCATGAGTTGGCGGGCGTCTGCGTATACTACGTCGCTTTGATTATAATAATCTTTCCCTATTTTTTCTTTTACCCTTACAAGCTGGCTTAATATTGTATCCACTTGGTCTGATTTCTCTCGGGCAGTTGTTTTCGCGGTTTCTAAAGATTCTCCGTGCTGCTGCGAATTGTTGCCGGATGCTATGGTTACTAATTGCTGAACATTTTTTTTGTAATCAGTCCAACTTGTGTTAAACTGCGCAATTAATTCCTTGCCCTGATCTGTGGTTATAAGCGGGGTTGCCTTTTGAATATTTGATTTTAATAGATTCTCATAATTATCCATAGCCGACTGATATTTTTCCCTATCCTCTTTTGATGAGGCAAGTAAATAATTATTTTGCGCTCTTCCGAAATATATAAGATCTATATTAGCCTCTTTTATATAAGATATCCCGATTGTCTCATGCGTATATAATGAATTCAACATGTTATTAATTACACTCATATTGCCGATTCCTTGGAAACCTACAAATGCCGTGATACCGGAAAGGACAATAAATGCAGTAATCAGTTTAACACTGATTTTGAGATTATAAAACCATTTCATTTCTTCCCTATTTCTATATTTATTTTCAGATTTTACTTTAATTTTCCGAAGACACCTGACCACCTGCATGAACTATTTCAAGCTCATCGGCGGAAAATATTTTATCTATGTCAAGGATGATTATAAAATTTTCATCCTGTTTTCCCATACCTTTAATGAATTCTGTTTTGAGTTTTGTACCGATCTTCGGCGCAGGTTCAATATTCTTGGAATCGATTTCGTATACTTCCTGTACAGAGTCTACCAGAGCACCTATTACCGTTGTCGATCCGTCAAGTTCCACTTCAACAACAACTATGCAGGTATTAACTGTTTTTTCGGTTCTCTGCATTCCGAATTTTATATTCATGTCAACCACCGGAACTACGCTGCCGCGGAGATTTATAACTCCGCGCATAAATTCCGGGGTTTGCGGCACTTTGGTTATTTTAATATAATCAAGTATTTCCCTCACCTGGGCCACGTCAACACCGAATACCTCATCTCTTAATTTGAAGGTGAGATATTGTTTTACTTCTTCAAGTATTTTTTCGTTCATTATTTTTCTCCTAAGAAATTTTAGAATATTTCAAAATCTTTATCCTGCGAATCACCGTTTTGTCCCAATTCTATAAGCACACCCGGATTTTCGTCTTTTCTGACTATCGGCTTTGAAAATTTCGGTTTTGTTTTTAAAGATTTGGAAACGGATGCGATTGATTTTTTATTTGGAGCTCCGTGATAAATTTTCTGTCCTGAGTGTGTTTCCAGTTTAAAAAAGTCTATGCTGTGCAGCAGTTGTTCGGCCTGACTTGTAAGTTCTTCGGCAGTTGAGGCCATTTCTTCCGATGATGATGCGTTTTGCTGTATAACCTGATTTAACTGCTGTATGGCGTTGTTTATCTGTTCAACTCCGCTGTTCTGTTCGCTGCTTGCCGCAGAAATTTCTTGTACTAATTCTGCGGTCTTCTGGATGTCGGGTACTATTTTCGTTAACATAGTGCCGGCTCTTTCGGCAATTTCAACACTGCTGGAAGACAATTTGCTTATTTCGGCCGCTGCGGTCTGGCTTCTTTCTGCTAGCCTTCTAACTTCGGATGCAACTACCGCAAATCCTTTACCGTGCTCACCGGCTCTGGCTGCCTCTATCGCAGCATTTAATGCCAGTAAATTCGTCTGCCTTGCTATTTCTTCTATTATGGATATTTTCCCGGCAATTGCTTTCATTGCTTCGACTGTCTCCGCAACCGACTTACCGCCTTCTTTTGCGTCCTCCGAAGATTTTTTTGCTATTTTTTCGGTCTGCAGTGAATTCTCGGCATTTTGCTTAATGTTAGCACTCATCTGTTCCATAGAGGAGGAAGCTTCTTCCGCTGCCGAGGCCTGTTCCGTTGCGCCCTGAGATAATTGCTCCGAACCTTCGCTTAACTGCTGGCTGCCGGCCGCAACATTATCTGCTGCTGTTTTTACGCTTTCGACAATCTCCTTTAATTTTTCAACCATTGCTAATAAACTGTTTCCGAGAAGATCATCCTCCGATTTGATATTAATATCAAGGGCTAAATCACCTTCGGATATTCTACTGGCCGCTGCGGCACTATCTTTTATATTCTGTACCATCTTTTGGAAAGATAAAGACAATAATCCTATTTCATCCATTCTGTTTTCGTTTATTGCTACATCTATGTTTCCTAATGCTAATTTCTCTGCAGCAACAGTGAGCTTTTTCACCGGCAGGCTTATTAACCGGGAAATAAATATTCCGAGTCCTATTGCAAAAAGAATTCCTATTACCATAAGCACAAGCATCTGGTTCTGTGCTGAATTTGCGGAAGAAGAATTTTCAGATTTAAATTCTTCGACCTCCCGTGAATTAATTTTTATTAAATTTTTCAGAACTACCTGCGCATTGTTATAATCACCGGCTGCATTCTGTCTGGATTCGGCAATTAACTGTTTATTATTTTTTAGTATTGCGGAAATAAGAACTTCACTGTCCTTTTTGTAACTATTCCAATTTTCCGAAAATCGAGAAAGATCTTCCTCTTCTTCCTTAGTTTGATTAAGATTTTTATATGCATTAATATATTTATCAACCAATTGACCTTGGTCTTTAGAACCTGAAAAATATGCTTCTCTTTTTGCCGCATCCGTAACAATCATGGAGTACAGCAAATTAACTCTCACTAATAAAAAAGCCTCGTTTGCGGAATTTAAATATGTAATGGCGCCTACATTTTCCTTGAATAAAATATCATTATTTTTATCAATTTTATAAAGACTTAAATACCCTATTAGACCTATTATCCCCGCTAGTAAGGCCATTATTATATAACTGCTAAGCAGTTTCTTCTTTAGATTGAGATCATAAAACCAATTCAACTTATTGCTCCTAACTTGATATTATTTTTTATGATTATTTATAACTTTCGAAGTCGTTATCCGAAGAATAATCGTCGCTCAAATCTATGTGTACTCCCATTTTAGCAACGTTATTTTTCGGTTTTGACCTACCGTTATCGTTATTTAATATCCGGTGAACTCCGTTTTTCTTACCGTTGTTTTTTGCGTATTGCGGATTTACCGGCTTGTTTATTATTTGTTTTTCGTTCAAATCAACTTTAAAAAAAGCAATTGTCTGCTGTAATTGTTCAGCCTGACTGGTAAGTTCTTCAGCTGTTGACGACATTTCTTCGGAAGCCGATGCATTCTGCTGAATTACCTGGTTAAGCTGCTGGATTGCATTATTTATCTGTTCGGCCCCGCTGTTTTGTTCGTTGCTTGCCGCGGATATTTCCTGAACCAGTTCGGCCGTCTTCTGAATATCCGGAAGAATAAATGAAAGCATTTCTCCCGCACGTTCGGCTACCTTAACACTTCTTGAAGAAAGTATACTTATTTCACCTGCAGCAGTTTGACTTCTTTCGGCAAGTTTACGCACTTCCGAGGCGACCACGGCAAATCCTTTTCCGTGCTCGCCGGCTCTTGCAGCTTCAATCGCAGCATTTAAAGCAAGTAGATTAGTCTGGCGAGCTATCTCTTCTATTATAGATATCTTTCCGGCTATTTCTTTCATGGCCTCCACGGTTTCCGCAACTGCCTTACCGCCTTCACTTGCATCATCGGCCGATTTCTGCGCTATCTTTTGCGTCTGCATCGAATTATTTGCGTTCTGTTTTATATTTGCGCTCATTTCTTCCATCGATGATGAAGCTTCTTCGGCGGCGGAAGCCTGTTCTGTTGCACCCTGAGATAATTGTTCCGAACTTGTGCTCAGTTCCTGGCTACCTGCCGAAACGTTATCCGCTGCCAGTTTGACATTCTCAACAACTTCTTTAATTTTCTCTATCATTCTTCTTAAGCTGTTTCCCAAAACATCCTCTTGGGATCTGACATTTATTTTCGCTGTTAAATCACCCTCCGCCAGTTTATCGGCAGCAAAAGCATGCGATTTAATGTTCTCGATCATTCTAGTCAGACTATTGCCCAGTAAATCTTCTTTGGATTTTACGTTTACATTTACGTTTAAATCGCCTTCGGAGATTTTATCTGTTGCTATTGCCTGTTCTTTTATATTATCTATCATCTTGTTTAAACTTATACCCAGTACGTCTTCATCAGAATTTATTTTCACCTGAACATTTATATCGCCTTCCGAAAGCTTATTTGCGGCAAGCGACTGCTCTTTTATATTTTCAATCATCCTGATAAACGACCGGGCAAGATTCCCTATTTCATCTTTGCTTTGCTTTTGAATTGCAACATTGATATCACCTACCGAAAGTTTTTCGGCTGCATGGGTAAGATCTTTCACAGGTCGGCTTATAATCCTTGATATAAAAAATCCAAGTACAAGTCCTAATCCAACGGCGCAGCCAATAATCAGCAGCATAAACGTACGCCCCTCGGAATAAATTGATTCGCTTTTATTGTAAGCTGCCTGTCCGATCGTTTGTTTAATTGAAGCCAGCTTGGTCATAATTGCGTCTATTTTATCCGATTGAGCGCGCCCTTCGTTCTTGGCTATAAATATCGATTCGTGTTTATTTATGAATCCTTCTTTCTTTGCGGCTGCTATGATCTTATCGACAATGCTCTTATAAAGTACCCATTCATTGTCAAACTGCCTGACTAGCGTTTTCTCTTCATCGTTGTGCAGTAAAGGCTTTGCTTTTTGAATATTTTCCTTAAGGTCTTTTTCTATAGCCTGCATTTCGCTGAAGTACTTATCCCTTTCAGTCTGGTTTGCCGAGCTAATGTAATTACTTTGAGCTATATTAAAATCGCTGAGATTAACATTTGCTTCTTTGATATATGATATGCCCATAGTTTCGTTTTGGAAAAGATCTTTCAGCATTTTATTAATATCGCCCATATTATTTATGCCTTCATAGCCGACAAAAGCCGTAATTGCAGAAGCAGCAACAAAAGCAAAAATTAACTTTGCTCCTATTTTAAGATTATAGAACCACCGCATTTCATTACTCCTAAAAATATTATACATCTCATTCTTAATATGTTTCGTGCTTTACTCAATCTCTTAACAGGCCTAAGATCATTAATTCCATCATATCTTTCGAAGGAGCTGAATGTACCGATGCAAAAAAAATATAATAGACATTCTGGCCAAAAGTTTATTGATTAGAATTTTTCAAATTCTTCGTCAAGCCCGTCTCTACTTCCGTTTAAATCAATCTTTACGCCGTTGCCGTTGCTGTGTATTTTAGCTTTACCGTTGACCGGTTTTTGAGGCGGCACCGCCTTATTTGAAGGCACTGCATGATTGAAATTAAATTTAAACCCGTTATCAGGATTCTGTTGCTGCTGCGATGCAGGGTTTATTGATTTTACTTGTTTATTTTTTATCATATCTAACTTGAAAAATGATATAGCACCCTGAAGCTGATCTGCCTGGTTCGATAATTCTTCGGCAGTCGAAGCCATTTCCTCCGATGAGGAAGCATTCTGCTGAATTACCTGGTTCAACTGCTGGATTGCACTGTTTATCTGTTCAGAGCCGCTGTTTTGTTCGTTGCTTGATGCAGTAATTTCCTGAACAAGTTCTGCGGTTCTTTGAATATCCGGCACAATCTTAGTCAGCATTTCTCCGGCTCTTTCGGCAATTTTAATGCTTGAAGCGGAAAGCTTATTTATTTCGGCCGCAGCAGACTGACTTCTCTCTGCTAGTTTTCTTACTTCGCTTGCAACTACCGCAAATCCCTTTCCGTGCTCACCGGCGCGCGCTGCTTCTATTGCCGCGTTCAGTGCCAGAAGATTCGTCTGCCTTGCTATTTCTTCTATTATTGAAATTCTTCCGGCAATTTCTTTCATGGCATCCACTGTTTCTATAACAGCTTTGCCTCCTTCTTTAGCATCATCTGCAGATTTAAGAGCAATCTTTTCCGTCTGCTGGGCATTATCCGCATTCTGCTTAATATTTGCAGTCATTTGCTCCATTGATGCGGAAGCCTCTTCGGCGGCAGAAGCTTGTTCAGTTGCGCCCTGCGACATTCCTTCTGACGTTGTGCTCATTTCCTGACTGCCTTTTGTAACATTGTCTGCAGTATTCATTACATTTTCAACAACTTCAGTAAGTTTACTTATCATTGTTTCAAGAGCTTTCATCAGATAATCATTTTCCGATCTCGGTCTTGCGGTTACAAGAAGATTTCCGCCGGCAATTTGTTCGGCAACATTTGTTATCTCATTCATCGATTCGATCAAAATATTCAGATTATTTTTAATCTCGTTGAAATCACCGTTATAATTATCCGATATTTTAGCCGGGATATCTCCTTTCGAAATTCTATCGACATATTCGGCCGCAACATTCAACGGACCGATTACCGAATCGAGAGTATCGTTTACGCCCTGTACTATCTCCCTGAAATCTCCCTGGTGTTTGCTTGCATCGGCTCTTACCGCCAGTTTCCCCTGAACTGCGGCTTTCGATAATAAATTAGCGTCGGAAACCAATGAGTTAACAGCATCGATACATGTATTCAAATTATTTTTAATGATGTTATACTGACCTTTGTAATCGTCGGTTATCTTTGAGGGTATCCGGCCTTTTGATATCTTGTCAACGTAATCAGCGGTTACCATCAACGGTTTTACAATATTTTCTATTGTATCATTTACGCCTTTAACCAGTTTGTTCCAGCCTCCCACAAACAAATCTGCGTTTGCCCGCTCGTCCAAATTTCCGTTTGCCGCACCTTTTATAATTTTATCGGTTTCAGCAAGTAGTTCACTCATCATCTTAACAACAGCATTCAGATTGTTTTTGATAATATTATATTGACCTTTGTAATTATCCGTAATCTGGTCGGGGATAATTCCTTTGCTAACTTTATCAACATAGTCTGCGGTTACCATTAATGGATTTACAATATTTGATATTGTGTCGTTTACGCCTGTAACCAGCTTATTCCAGCCTCCCACAAATAAATTTGCATTAGCGCGTTTGTCCAGTTCACCCTCAGCAGCTGCCTTTATTATCTTATCCGTTTCCGATAATAACTCGCTCATCATCTTAACAACCGCGTTCAGATTGTTTTTGATAATATTATATTGCCCCTTATAAGTGTCCGTTATTTGTTCGGGGATAACACCTTTACTTACTTTTTCCACATAGTCTGCGGTCACCATTAATGGATTTACAATATTTGATATTGTGTCGTTTACGCCTGTAACCAGCTTATTCCAGCCTCCCACAAATAAATTTGCATTAGCGCGTTTGTCCAGTTCACCCTCAGCCGCTGCCTTTATTATCTTATCCGTTTCCGATAATAACTCGCTCATCATCTTAACAACCGCGTTCAGATTGTTTTTGATAATATTATATTGCCCCTTATAAGTGTCCGTTATTTGTTCGGGGATAACACCTTTACTTACTTTTTCTACATAGTCTGCGGTTACCATTAATGGATTTACAATATTCGCGATAGTGTCATTTATGCCTATAACAAGTTTTTTCCATCCGCCGATAAAGAGATCTGTATTTGCGCGTTTATCCAATTCCCCGTCCGCCGCGGCCTCGGCAACCTTATCTGCTTCGTCCAGCAGGTTATTCATTATATCGATGCATTTATTTAAATTGTTTTTTATTTCATTGAAATCGCCGTTGTAGTTATCCGTAATTTTTTGCGGAATGTCTCCGTTGGAAATGCGGTCTACGTATTCGGCAGCTACATTCAACGGTCCGATTACCGCATCAAGTGTATCGTTCACTCCCTGTACTATTTTCTTAAAATCACCCTGGTGTTTATTTGCATCGGCTCTTGTTGCTAATTTGCCTTGAACCGCCGCATTTACGAGATGATCGGTATCCACTATTAAAGATTTTAAATTTACCCGTACCTGTTCAATCGTGTCGTTGATAAACGCTTTCTTGCCGGGGAATCTTTCAAGAGGAGCTTCGAAGTTTCCCTTGCCGAATTCCGCTATGCAGGCCATCGCTTTTTTCTTTACCGTTATATGACCCTGTACCATGTTGTTAACGCCGGCGGCCATTTCTTTATAAGTACCCTGAAAGTTATTAGTATCTATCACAGCATCTATATCACCTAGGTCGTGCTGCTTCGACATTTCGTTCATACCGTTAACAAGTCCGTTCATCGCATCAATGCACATGTTTAGATTATTCTTTATTTCGTTGAAGTCGCCGTTGTAATTGTCGGTTATCTTGTTAGGAATATCGCCTTTTGCTATACGGTCTACATATTCGGCAGCTACATTCAACGGTCCGATTACCGCATCAAGGGTATCGTTCACTCCCTGCACTATTTTCTTAAAATCACCCTGGTGTTTACTTGCATCGGCCCTTGTTGCTAATTTGCCTTGAACCGCCGCATTTACGAGATGATCGGTATCCACTATTAAAGATTTTAAATTTACCCCGTACCTGTTCAATCGTGTCGTTGATAAACGCTTTCTTGCCGGGGAATCTTTCAAGAGGAGCTTCGAAGTTTCCCTTGCCGAATTCCGCTATGCAGGCCATCGCTTTTTTCTTTACCGTTATATGACCCTGTACCATGTTGTTAACGCCGGCGGCCATTTCTTTATAAGTACCCTGAAAGTTATTAGTATCTATCACAGCATCTATATCACCTAGGTCGTGCTGCTTCGACATTTCGTTCATACCGTTAACAAGTCCGTTCATCGCATCAATGCACATGTTTAGATTATTCTTTATTTCGTTGAAGTCGCCGTTGTAATTGTCGGTTATCTTGTTAGGAATATCGCCTTTTGCTATACGGTCTACGTATTCGGCAGCTACATTCAACGGTCCGATTACCGCATCAAGGGTATCGTTCACTCCCTGTACAACCTCCCTGAATCCTCCCTTAAAATTATTTACGTTGCCGCGCGTTGCAAGTTTTCCTTCGATCGCAGATTTTGAAAGTGAGTTGGCTTCTGCTACAAGTTCTTTAATTGTATGAACTACTTTATTTAAGCTCTTACCAAGGACATCCTTATCCGATCTTATTTTAACTTCTACGCTGTAATCACCTTCGGCAATTTTTTCCGCAACTACTACCTGATCTTTGATACTCTGAATCATTACTTGGCCGATTACTCCCATCAATTTTCCCACTTCATCGTTGCTTGTCTGTTTCATTTCCACGTCGATATCTCCGGAGGCAACTTTTTGAGCGGCATCGGAAATTACCTGCAAAGGTTTGCTGATCAGCTTGGAAATAAAATAGCCGAGTAAAATAGCAATAAGTACTCCGGAAAACGCCAAAATCATCATTAACCTTACGGCTGCGTTAGCTTCCAGTGTATTATTATCCGATCGTTGTTTTGCATTTGCAGCTTTCATGGCAGTCAGATTGTCCAGATCCTCATGTACTAGTTTCCTCGGCGTATCAAGTTCGGTTAAATATAATGTAAGCGCTTCATCATTTTTTCCGCTTTTAACTAAATCAGTAATTTTTGATAAAGAGCCGCTAAAACTCGCCAGATCTGTTTCGAGTTTGCTATAATTCTTTTTAGCATCTTCCGTTAATAAAGATTTACTGAATTCTTTCATATTGACGGAAATCTGGTTATTCATATCATCAATTGTTTTTAAGACATCTTTTTTTCGAATCTTATCTTTAATTGTAATAGCTTCCAGAATGTTCACCCTTTGGCGCTGAAAAGCTTCGGATATCTGACCGATATTTTCAATCGGCAGAGTATTCTTTTCGAACAGTATTGTGTCGCTGTTATCGGCATTTTTGAGACTAACTATTCCTTCATACCCTACGATTCCGGATATTAAAGCTACAAGGACAAAGCTTAAAATTAGTTTTGTTCCTACTTTTAGATTATAAAACCACGACATTTTTTCCTCTTGATGATTTATGATTAAATAAGTTATAAATTATTTCTAATAACTAAATGCGACCCCCTTATGTAATCCTGCTTGCATTACTTCAAGGCTGTCATTAATTAATTGTGCTGCGTTCTCGATAATGGGTTCGCCGTGCCCCGGATAAATAATATTGATCTTTAATTTTGATAATTTCTTAAAAGAATTAATATATTCTTCCGTGTAGCGAACCTCAGCACCTGTCGCTTTCAAGGTTAGATCCCCGGAAAATAAAGCCTCTTCTTCTTCACAATAGAGACTTATTGAATCGGACGAATGACCCGGTGTATATATTACCTTAAAAAGACAATCACCTATTAATACCGAATCGTTATCGGATAATAAATTATCCGCCACGTGAAAATTATTCGATGCGAATACTTTAGCATTATATTTATCCTTAACCGCCGATGTACCGCCGACGTGATCAAAATGCGAATGAGTAAGTATCACCTGATCAATTTTATTTTTCCCTAAACCTGTATGTATTGATTCAATGTGGTCGAGGATATAATCGTCGGAACCGGTGTCAATAAGCGTATTAAGATCATTAATTCTGTTCCACGTTCCGAGAACCAGGTATGAATTAGCCGAATAAATTAAAGGGTTGGTTCTCAATTTTATTACTTTCATCAGTTTACCTCAATCTTTCTGAAAACCTGAGCATCCGGTACCACCTGCTCAAACATATGCGCTGCTTCGTTCGGTATTTTCTGTGTATTTTCCGTTGCAAACAAACCGCCGGGCGCAAGCGATTGATGAAACATTTTAATAACCTTAATTCTTTCGGCAGGCTGGAAATGCAAAAGCACATTCTTACAAAGTATTAAACTGAAGCCGTCACCGATGGATTTTAGAGTTAATAGATCATGCTTATGAAAACTGACTCTTGTTTTAATCGATTCTGAAATACCGTAATAATTGTTTCCTTTTTCGGATCTGGAAAAATACTTTTGAAATATATCGGCAGGTATTCTTTTTAATTCTTCCTCAGGATATAATCCTTCATTAATTATTTCCCCGAAATTGCTTCCTTCATCTATATCGGTCGCGCTTATATAAACATTCTTAAACGAAAAATTTCCCATGTGCTCTGCAAGAATAATTGCCAGAGTATAAGGCTCGGGCCCCATCGCGCACCCGGCATCCCAAATTCTTATTTTGCTTCTGCCGCTTACTTCCGGGACCAAAACTTTTGCTATATGTTCAAGCGTATGTGTATCTCTGAAAAAGAATGTAAATGCCATAATAACGTAATACCTGTTTTTAATTTTTAATTATTTTACAATTTCCGTTTCTTCATTTTCTAATATTTTTTTTATATCAAGGATTAACGCAACCGCCCCGTCGCCCATTATCGTCGCTCCGGATATGCCTTCTACGTTTTTGTAATAACCGCCGAGTGACTTTAGTACGGTCTGATGCTGCCCTATTACCTGGTCAACGACAAACCCGACCTTTCCGTTGTTAATTTTCGCAATTGCTATCTGCTGAATTGAAGGCGGCTTGGATTTTATTTCGAATTTACTTCGCAGATTTATATAGGGAATGATTCCGCCGCGTACATTTATAATATTACGGCCGTGCGTCCTTTTTATATCATTCTCGGTTAACTCGATACATTCTTCAACCGAAGATAGGGGGAGCACAAAACTGTCTTCATCAATCTTTACGAGAAGACCGTCTATTATCGCAAGTGTAAGCGGAAGTCTTAATGTAATTGTAGTTCCGGAACCGCTGCTGGATATTTCGACCGTTCCTCTTAATGCTTCTATCGCCCTTTTTACCACATCCATCCCTACGCCTCTGCCTGATACATTTGTAACTTTTTCTGCTGTGGAAAACCCGGCCGCAAATATTAGGGACAGAAGTTCGGAGTCGGAAGGATCTGAATTATCTGCAATAAGCCCCTGGCGTATGGCTTTTGCTTTTATTTTTTCTTTATTCATTCCCTTGCCGTCGTCGCTGATCTTAATTAAAACGTTTCCGCCTGATTGCGAAGCAGAGAGATGTACTGTTCCGGTTGACGATTTCCCTTTTTGTAATCTTTCTTCCGGATTCTCTATTCCGTGGTCTATTGAGTTTCTGATAATATGTATTAATGGATCATTTAACTTTTCTATAACAGTTTTGTCTAGTTCAGTTTCGGCACCGGCTGTTGTTAACTCTACTTCTTTACCGAGTTCTTTTGAAAGGTCCCTCACGAGCCTCTTAAATTTGCTGAAGGTAGTGCCTATCGGAAGCATCCTTATATTCAATGCACTGTCGCGAAGAGACCATGTTATTCGTTCAATTTCTTCCGAGAGCGAAATAATGTTGGTATCGGTGCTGTTAAATGCTATTTGATTAAGCCTTGCCTGAGCAGTAACAAGCTCGCCTACAAGATTCACTAATTCGTCCAGTTTTTCCGCGCTTACCCTTATACTGGAGAGCGAATCATTTTCGTGATGGACTTCAATATTATTTTTTATTTTTTTATCGTCATTATTTTTAACCGGTGCGGTTTTAATTTGCTGCGCTGATGTTTCAAATTCGGATAATAAATTTAAGATATCCGGTTTTTTGGTTTTTGCAACGGCAAATACAAGTTCTTTAAAATCTTTAAAGTCTTCTTCGCCGTCTAGTTTACTTTCCTTATCTATAGTTTCAATTTTTAATTCGCAGTTGTCTTCTACAAAAATGAAAACATCCTTAATTGCATTTAATCCTTTATCCGTTTTAAGGATAATTTCCCAACAGGCGTAACATTTCTCGTGATTTAAATACTCAAATAAAGGCAGTTCTTTAAAATTGCCCAGTATAAACGATTTCCCCAAATCTCTTAATTCATTTAAGAGCATAACCGGATTAGTCCCGGTCAGAAAAATATCTTCAGAGGGTTTAAATTTTATATAATATGTTTCCGGCTTTCCCTGAATATTATTATCTGTCCCCGCAGACGTCTTTTTAATTTCTTTTTCTTTATCACCCTTATTAAGATTGAATTTAGCAATGATCTGTCCGAATGACAGTATAATATCATTTACAATTTTTTCGTTAACCTCTCCCTTGCCTTGAGAATTATTAAGCAAAATTCCGATCTGGTCTTTAGCCGCAAGAGTAAGGTCGATAATTTCCTTATTTATTTTTATTACGCCGTTTCTGATATGGTCGTACACGTTTTCTATATCATGTGTAAACATTGTTATATCGTCATAACCGAACATGCCCGCCGATCCTTTTATAGTATGAAGCGCGCGGAATACACGGGCAATCAATTCGTTATTATCGGGAGATTCTTCTAGTTCAAGCAGAGTAGATTCAAGTTCAGCAAGCAATTCCGTTGCCTCTTCAATAAAGGCTTTTCTATGTGCGTCTATCATCCTATCACCTTTTTAACAACGTTAATAAGTTGTTCCGGTTTAAAAGGCTTTACAATCCATCCTGTGGCTCCGGCACTTTTTCCTTCTAATTTCTTTTCATTCTGAGACTCGGTAGTCAGCATTATTATCGGGACGAATTTGTGCTTAGGATGCGAACGGACGTTTTTAATCAGCTCAATTCCGTCCATCAAAGGCATATTCAAGTCGGTAACAATTAAATTAAGATCTGAATTTTGAATTTTTGACAGCGCATCTTTTCCGTCGGATGCTTCGATAACATTGTATCCGGCATCCTGCAAAGTAAAACTTACCATTTGCCGGACACTGGCGGAATCATCTACTGTCATTATTGTTTTAATCATTTTTAGTATCTCCGGAATTTTGTTCAAACTCTTCAGTAAGCCAGTCAAATGAGGGGCAGCCCAAATCATTTATCAGTGAAATAAAAGGCGTGTTATTGGTCCCTTTCAATTTCAAGATTTTACCGTCTTTATTCATTGTTGTTTTCAAAGACAACAAAATTTGGAAATATGAAATGTCTAATGATTCGGCGGCGCGATAATCGATAATAATTGTATTTACGTTATTATATAAACCGGTTAATGCTTGTTTTATTTCGGCACAGGTTTGAATTGTAAGCGGTCCGTTTAAGACAAGTTCGGCGCTTTCACCGGACTTTTCATTTATTATTTTGTACATTTTTCGCCCTAAAATAATTCTACATTATCACCTAATGAATCATCATTTCTATTTATTTGGATTGATTCAGTTTCATCTAACTCAAACTGGTACGGCTGCATTATTTTCTTATGAATTTTTCTTTCATGCTCCATAGTATAATTTCTTGCCAAATATTTTGTGTTAGTCGCAAGTTCCGAATTATAATTTCCGTCTTCGGAGATTTTACTAATTACGTTCTCAAGTTCTTTTTTAACAGTATTAAAAAAATTGGTGGCATCGCCGTTGACTACCAGTTCATTAGCGGCGCAAATTATTTCTTCTTTAAGCTCCGTAACTTCTTTTGTTAAATTCGTAATATCTTTTTCGGTTTTGCCTTCAAGATTAATTAAGCTTTGAACCAGTATGGATATTTTATCTGTAGAGGAGATTAAATGTTCTCCCTCTTTAGTATATGTACCCTTCTCCAGATTTAATTTGAGATCCTTTGATCTTACGCTTATGCTATTTAAAATCTTTGAAGTTGATTCGGTTTGAGATTTTGCCTCAACGGAAAGTCTTTGTATGGTTTCCGATAATACACCGAGGGCAGATCCGTTTTTGCCGGCTCGTGCGGCCTTAACGCGCGCATTTAACGCAATCAGTTCAATCTCGGTACCGATGTCTTCTATTTCCATCACGTATTTCGAAAGGTCTTCCACTACGGAAATAACTGAATTGATCGACAGGGACAGATCGCTCCCGATCTCGATATTCTTGTTTAATCCTTTTGTTATTTCACTAAGCTCAGCAATAATATTATGCATGGAATTTTTTTCGTTCTTATCGTTTTTACCGACGAGTTCAACCGTTTCCTCCAGCATTCCCGCAACATTCCTTTTAACGCCTCTTAAACTGCCGGTTATTTTCTCCAGCGCCGAATTATATTCATCCGAGGAACTTTTTAATTGAGATAATTCCAGAATAATTATATCATGGATCCGTCCCAGAATTTCCGCATAATTCTGTTCATCGCCGCTTTCGGTAACTTCATTGGATTTATGGATAAGATCTTCGAATGCAGATTTTGTATGTTCCAGACGCTGCCTGGTAATATCCTGAAATTGAATGGATGTAACGATTTCATTTATATTTCCGGAGATGCCTGAAGAGCAGTTCGATATTTTCTCAACCTGCCTTATCTTTTTATCGAATTTGGAATTAAATGCTTCCGATGAGTAAGTAATATTTGTTTTTATTACACTTGACTGTTCGCTTTGTTCTTTGTCAAGTTTTTCAAGTTTGAAACTGGTTTCTTTTAGTTCTTTTATTAAGTAAACCGACTTTTCTAGAATCGTCTTTGCCTTCTCGTGGATCAATCCCGAAAGTTTATCGACCGTTTCCGCCAGCACAAAAAACCCCTGATCTTCGGCACCCAGTCTCGCACTTTCTATTTTTGTAGATATGCCCAGCATTCTAAGCTGTTTAATTATTCTGTTAAAGCCCTGTAATTGATCGCTAATTGAAACAACTTCGGGCAGAATAACAAATAGCCCTTGTTTGTCTTCTCTAATCTCCTTTTGTGTATTTTCAATATAATAATCAAACTCTTTCAAGAGCGAATTTAACTGCTCTATTCCTTTATTTAATATTTCATCAGTAATTGAGGAAGCCGCTTCAGAAGCTAAGTGGGTTAAATTGCGGGATCTGCTTAAATATTTTTGAAGACTGCTTCCGATTGAAAGGAAGCGTTCCTCCGATACAAAAACAAATTTATCAATCTGTTCGCAGATATAGTGAAATATTTCTATATAACCGGTAATATTTAAATTCGAATGTTTACTCCGAAAATTTATTTCACTGGATGTTTGCATAATCGTTTTTTAATAAATTATTTTTTTCACGATAGCCGTTTTAGATGAAAACAATTTTTTTAAGGCTTTATCAGATTATCGATAAAAGTGTAAAATACTTTCCCGGAATGTTGTAAGCGAAGAATTTTTGTTGTAAGCGAGCGGTTATTGAAATAAGTCTGATAAAAATAAAAGCTAAGAAATAAACACGTCAAGTAAAATTTTATAATACCTGATATATTCCCGTATCATTTAACCTTATTACATAGAAATTGCAGCCTCAAATTCTTTTGGCCGTATTATCCTTTATGCAATTATTTAAGCGATTATAATGGGAACAGCTTAATTCATACATGCCTTTATGCCTGAATGACATTCCTGCCCAATTTAGTTTTATCTCAGATCGGGTTGTTCTGCAGAATTCTAAATTATTTTTTAAATAATTCCAAATTAACCGTAATCGGTACTACTTATATAAAGTATAATAAAAACCGGGAGATTTATCTTATAATAATCCTCAGGCTGATAAGGGAGGCTGCCGATCAATGAAAAGTCCGTTTTTACTTTTTTTATTCATATTCCCAGCCGTTGTGATATATTCTCAGACTCACGGGACAGGAGCATTGCTAGATAGTGCAATTTTTGAAAATTGTCCTAGAGCTCCGGTACTTTTAACAAGGGATATTACAGATTTACCGAAAAAAGTATCACTACGAAAATTTGCCCCAACTCCCGGCGATCAAGGCTCCTTATCTACATGTTCAGGATGGGCAGTTGCATATTCTGCCAGAACAATAGTGGCGGCCATCCAGAATAATTGGAAACAAAGTGAAATTGATAGCAATACATTCTCCCCTTCTTTTATTTATAACCAGATACGGACACGGCCCGGCTGTGATGCCGGCGCCAGTATTGTGCAGGGTCTGGCTCTTCTTAAAAACGAAGGCGTAGCCAAATTGAAAGATTTTTCTTACGACTGCAACCTAAAAGTAAAAGATGATCTTAAAAAATTAGCATCCGTCAATAAAATAAAAGAATACCGGACTATCGCTTACGGGAAAACGAAAAACAAGGTGGTGCTGGTAAAAAAAAGTCTTTCACAGAATAATCCGGTAATTATAGCAATTAACTGTCCCGACTCATTTCAAAGTGCCGGGAAAGTTTGGATTCCGGACAGCACGGATTATAAAAATAATTTCAGCGGACATGCTTTAGTTGTAATAGGTTATGACGACGATAAATACGGCGGCGCATTTGAGGTCATTAATAGCTGGGGCAAAAGCTGGGGCATAAACGGATTTTCATGGATCAGATATTACGATTTCTTACATTTTTGCGTTTGGGCCGGGGAGGAAATTCCGGGACCTCTGAGAGATAATCAAGCTGTAGATTTATCGGGGTCCCTGCTTTTCACTTTGAGCTCCGGAAAAATTATGGAATTAAAGCACGACGGTAAATACATTACCACAAGTGAATCTTATACTTCAGGAACGCGTTTCAACCTAATTTTAACCAACCGCCAGCCGGCATATGTTTATGCCATAGGTTCAGATCTAAGGCAAAAATGTAATGTCATATTCCCTTTTAACGATAAAATCAATCCTTACCTTCCTTACAATGCAAATGACATAGCACTACCCGGAGAAGGATTTAATTTTCAGTTGGATAAAACTTCGGGAAAAACATATTTCTGTTTTTTGTACTCGCCGGCCGCACTTAACATTGCTGCCATAGCCGACAGCATTGAAAAAGCTTCAGGAGATTTTTATGACAAAGTCCAAGGTGTATTAGGGCAAAGAATGGAGCATGAGAATGACATGAAATTAAATCCGAACGGTGAGATAAGTTTTATTACAAGAAGCGAAAAAAAACAAATTGTAGTTCTACTCGTAGAAATTTCTCAAACGGAATAAGAAAGCGATAAAAGATAAAATTAAAAATACTCCAATATAACCGAAGGAGAAAAATGGGACCTAATCTTATAAAGCAAAAACAGGGTGCTATTTACATGGTCTTCCTGGTATGGCTGTTTTTATTTTTATGTCCGGATTCCTATTCTCAAATATTTAAAAGTTTAAGAGTAACACAAAACAGCGATAGTGTAAAAATTCAATACGATATAGTAGGAGGATTTCAAAGTGCCGTACTTAAAGTATTTTTAACTGTTTCCGACGACGGCGGCAATACTTTTAATGTAGTTCCGAAGGCAATCTACGGAGATATTGGAGAACATGTGTCTTCTGGGCAGAATAAATTAATAGTATGGCTACCTCTGAACGACAGTCTTCAATTAAACGGTAAGAACTTTGTTTTTAATCTCAGCGGAAGCGTTACCGGTGCTCCCGGCAATATTGAAATGGTCACCATCAAGGGCGGAACCTTTAAAATGGGAGACCAATTCGGGGAAGGAAATACAGACGAGACTTTTGTACATAATGTAAAATTAAACGATTACGCTTTAAGCGAGTATGAGATAACAAATATCCAATATGCGGCATTTTTAAAGGAATACGGCAGCGATGTGATAAAATCCGGAGCATATGCCGGCGAACCATTAATCTATGAAAGTAAAAACGGTCTGATAAAAAAAGGAAATGACATTTCTTTTATATGGGAAGCGCAGCCCGGTAAAGAATATTATCCTGCAGTGGGTGTTACATGGTACGGTGCATTCGAGTTTTGCAGGTTTTACAATTATAAACTTCCCTCGGAAGCCGAATGGGAATATGCGGCAAGAGAAGCAGGCAAAAAAATCCGTTTCGGCAACGGTAAAAATGAAGCTAACATTTCGGAAATAAAATTTAACGGACATGATAAAATATTCAATAATAAATCTACCGAGGGAAATCCTGAAGGTTCAACGGATAGAGTCGGAGTTTTTCCTCCTAACAAGTTAGGAATGTATGATATGAGCGGCAATGTGTGGGAATGGTGCCAGGACTGGTATAAAAGTAATTATTATCTGCACAGCAAAAGCAATGAACCGGTCGGTCCGTGGCTGGGAACTTTTAAGGTTTTAAGAGGCGGTTCATGGTATAATTCAGCCTTCGGAATAAGAACTACAGTAAGAAGTTTTATTGAACCATGTGATTGGAAAGAAGATATAGGATTCAGAGTAGCGCAGAATGTCTCGAATGTTTCAAATTAGCTGTACGGCATGTCCCGGAATTTATTCGGCAAGATATTAAAAAATTATATACTGCAGGGAAAGCAATGAAAAAAATAATTATCCTTATACTATTCATGACCGTGCAAACTGTGCTTGCACAGAAATTAAATATTAAAAGTGAAAGGATCTCTTTGGATATAAAATATCCGCCCATAGATTCAATTGCTCCGGATCTTACCATAACTTCCCCATTACCGAATATCATAAAAGGACTGCCTGTCTACCAAAGAGACAGCATTGCGATAATTACCGGTACGGCAACGGATAACGTAAAAGTGGACAGAATATTAAATTAACGGGAAAAGACCCGATACTTTACTAAATGACAGTTTTATTTCTAAAGTTGTTCTTTCTGCAGGACAAAACTATATTGACGTGGAAGCTCTTGATAAAAAAGGCAATACAAGTTCAAAGATTATTTCAATATATCAGGATAAAAATCAGGACATCTATCCCCCCGAAATAGATTTAGCTTCCACCTTAAAAAGCCGGGGCATTAATGTTGTACCTGCCCTGGCTGCAAACGACTCGCTTGTTGTTAAAGGAAAAGTAATAGACAGCTCCGCTATTTACGGAGTCTGGGTAAATGATTCTCTTATTTACCTGAACCAGAAGAAAGAATTCTTCCTCGTTTATAATTCAAAACCTACAGAATTAAAATTCAAAGCAATAGATAAGTACGGTAATCTTGTTCAAAAATATTTTACGGTCGAAAATGTAAAAGTCTCTAAGCCCGACAGTATTATTCCGGGCAAATATTATGCGTTGATCATTGCCAATCAGAAATACCACGACTTAAATATTCCTGACCTGGATTTCCCTGTAAAAAACGCATCCAGTTTAGTTAAAACTTTAACTACGGATTATACTTTTCAAAAATCCGACGTTACCCTGCTTGAAAACCCGGACAGAGCACAGATAATTAAAACTCTGGATAATCTCTCCCGTAAAATTACTAAAAAGGATAACTTACTAATATTTTATGCGGGCCACGGAATTTGGGACGGAGATCTTAAGCAAGGCTTCTGGCTGCCCAGCAACGCTTCGGCAAGCGATAAATCCGAATGGTTATCGAACGGCAATATAAGGGACTATATCAGAGGCATAAAATCCAAACATACTTTGCTCATAACTGATGCATGCTTCGGAGGAGCAATATTTAAATCTAGGGAAATATTGTTGAATGCGCCGGTGTCTATAAAAAAAATGTACGATATGCCGAGCAGGCGTGCTATAACCAGCGGTGCAATGTCGGCCGTTCCTGATGAAAGTGTTTTTGTGGAATATTTGATAAAAAGACTACTTGAAAATCAAAGCAAATATCTTCCTGCTGAAAATTTATATTATGACATTCGCGAGGCAGTAATTAATAACAGTCCGACTAACCAGATACCCGAATACGGAGTTATTTTTCAGGCCGGGGATGAAGGCGGCGGGTCTTTTATTTTTATTCATAAATAATATTTCGGAGTAAGTGAAATACTATAATTAATAAATATTTCAGATTTTAAATAATTATTTCAGGAGTCGTTCAATGAACAAGAATTATTTGTCAATTTCCAAAATTATTATACTGCTAATATTGACGGCAAGTTCTTTTTCCGCGGGGCAGACAAGCGCCTGGGGTAACGATGAAGTATATTCGAGACAAAATGCGCAGTATACTTTCGGCTATCTGACTACAACAATAACTTTACCCGAATATCTCGGTTCATATAAGTTTAATCAGAGCGGCATCATTTATACGAGAGAATATAATATTGCAAACCTCGGCTCGGTCCTTATTAATTCCAATAACGAGATAAATTTTTTCCTTCGTGGAGCTTTTAGGGCCGGTGCCGGGATCGGAAGCAGTACCACAAGTTCGTTAATAAATAATTACCCCTCGACGCGCGTAAAATACTATACCGCCACATTGGATTTATTCTCAATGGATATCGGAGCCGATTATACGTATGTTCTCGACAACGGAAATGCTGTTATACCCAGATTCCAGATCGGATTGATTAATTTGGGCGGAACAATCGGTATTCTGAATAAAGGAACTTTCCGCGATAACGCAATCGGCGATGTATCGGCTTTTAATTTTTCCTTAAAGCCCTCTGTTTATTTTGACTTCGGAAGATCTACACTGGGCTTTGCTTTATTTTTTAACCCTTTCAATATATTAGATTATAGAATAGTTCCGGCACAATTATTCGCGTCCGGCGACAGGGGAATTGTTTTTCATGACACTTTGATAAAAAGGTTCGCTTTTCAGATATTATTCAGTTATTAATGCCTCAGGTCGATTCTGCTAAATTAACACACCGCGCTGCTGCGGCAGCGCGGAAACAGCTCTCCCAAGCTCTAAATTTTTACAATTGTAAAATGAGATGCGCTCGAAGGTAAAAGACCCTTGCTTTTAAAATAAATTCGACGATATGAAATAATCAGAAAGCCGTAAAATGTTTATGTTTAACCGAAGAGTAATTTCCATATCAAGGGAGATCCAAATCTTTTTTTATTCTATTATTATGTTATTATCGGAATATTAAGAACCGTAATTAGAGTAAATTTTAAGAATGAAGTTAATTCTCCTTTTATTTTCAAAGTAGTAAAATTGTACTTCCTCAAATATTATTAAGATTTTAAAAAGCAATAGAATTGTTAAAAAGACATTAGCACAAAGAAGATGCATTTTTTTTTACTAGATTGACTTTGTCTTTACTTAACCTATGTTTATTCTCTAGAAATACGTATTTTCTTTTTAACTCAGATACTATTTTATTACCAACGGTTCGAATTTAATTTTTTGGAAATAAAATTTTCACATAAAATATTTATTGCGGCTATCGGATTAATCGGCACCTGCATAATAATTTACCTTACCACTTTCAACAGTGTAGGATTGTCTCCGGACTCGGTTTATTATATATCGGTTGCAAGGCATATTGTAGACGGTAAAGGTTTTGTCGGTTATGACGGATACAATTATGTTCTTCAGCCTCCTCTCTATCCTCTGGTACTGGCGGTTTTATACAGTTATAAGAACATTGACCCTTTGTTTTCCGCCGGTTATGTAAATGCATTTCTTTTCGGGATTCTATTGTTTTCTTCGGGAAGGTTTTTATTAAAACATCTGAAATCATTTCCACTGGTCATCATGGGAACGGTTTTTATTACAGTCTCCCTTGTTCTGATTATTCTATATTTGATTGCACTGTCGGAGCCTCTTTTTATTCTTTTGGTAATTTTATTTTTATATTTCTTTGATGATTACAGGGAAAATAAAACACTTACATCCCTTCTCCTTTTTTCAACCGCGGCATCATTCGCTTGCTTAACACGTTATGCCGGAATTATTTTAATTCTAACCGGTTGTACAGGCATTGTATTATGGGGCAGAAAAACAATCGGGCAAACATTCAGGCATTTATTTATATTTGTATTTATATCAACACTACCGACTTGCGGATGGATTTTAAGAAATTATCTTGTCTCAGGAACTTTTACAGGAAGCAGAGCGGGGTCTTCATACACTTTAATCGAAAATATTAATTACTTTTTTAATACGGTAATCAAATGGTACCTGCCTGTACAATTTAGCGTAACCGTCCTTGTACTTTTTGTCCTTATTTTTTTAGGGATTTTATCCTTCGTGATATATTTCTTGTACGGGCAAGGGGACTTAAAATTAAGAGTATATATGACAAGTCCCTTATTATTATTTGTATTATTTTATGCATTAACCATAATTATCTCATCTACAACTACTGCGTACGATAAAATAGCTGATAGATTATTGTCCCCTATTTTTGTACCTACTGTGTTTTTAATTTTTATTGCTCTAGACTTGATCTTAATTTCGTTTAAGCGGCATTCTAAAAGTCATTCGGCAAATTTATTATTTTTAACTGCGGTTTTAATTTGGATGATTAACCCGGCCATGAGAACGGTGAATCTGGTCAGGTATTATATAGGACAGTCGGGATGGGAAATAAGCAGCAGCCATTGGAAGAGCAGCGGTGTGATCGGATACTTAAACAACAATAATCTATTAGAAAAAAACTATACCTATTTCAGCAATGCACCGGATGCGGTATATATTTTAACAGGCAGACAAACAAAATGGAGCCCGGCTAAAACTTTCTATAATTCTCCTCAAGTCATAAAACCTAAATCCGAGTTAAATTATCTTAATCTGGAGAACAATTTTAATTATCTGATATGGTTTAACAATGTCGACCGAAATTTTTTATTTTCGGTTAATGAGTTAAGAAAAAACTGGATATTAACTAGGGTTGCAAAGCTTAAAGACGGAAATATTTACAAAATAGCACAAAAATAAGACTAAATAGGACTAAAGCGGAAAAAGTGGGGCATTTTTGAGAGTGAAGCCGGTTAGACTTAAGTTATTATTTTATACTCAACTATAAAATAATAATTAGGTTATTCCAATTTTTCTCCTTATGTTTACATGTCCGGCATTAGGCCGGTTTGTTTTATATTATTTTTAGAGGTTCTTAATTGAGTACTAAATTATTTGTAGGTTCTCTGCCCTGGTCGGTTGACGATAGGCAATTACAAGCAGCTTTTGAAGCACACGGAACAGTAGTTTCGGCAAAAGTTATTAAAGACCGCGAGACAGGTCGCTCAAGAGGTTTCGGATTTGTTGAAATGGAAAGTTCTTCCGATGCCCAAAAAGCTATTAAAGCTTTGAATGAGTCAGAATTATCCGGAAGAAATATCGTAGTTAATGAAGCTAAAGCGCGCAGCTAAAAGATATTCAATACAGTATTCGAAAGGCGTCTTCATAAGACGCCTTTTTTTATTAATGTAAAGTCTTAAGATTTGACGGCTTTAGAAAAAACCAGCTATGTGAAATTCCATTATTTAATGCACTTCCTTTTTCACCGTTATTTTAACTGTGTTTTCATGCTTTTATTTTATGATCCCGGTTCAATATCCAGCACCTTTGATTATTTGTAAAACCGATGTGTTCGTAATACAAATTTGCTGCCGGCGCCGCAATTAGTATCAATTTACATTTCGGACCTAATTGTTCCTGGGTTAATGATTGAAGCCTCTTACCGATTCCTTCTCTTTGATATTTTTTATCAACGGCAAGATCTGAAAGATAGCATGCATAATGAAAATCGGTCATTGAACGGGCGATGCCTACAAGTTTTTCGTCGTCCCAAGCCGTAATCATTAGGTTGCTGTTCGTCAGCATGCCTTTCAGGCATTCCTGATCATCTATCGGCCGCCGCTCTCCGAGTGTAGACTTAATTAATAATTCCTTAAATTGCTCTGCAGATACAGGTAAATTGATTTTATATTCTATACTCATAGTTACTCTAATCTAATGGCAGTTATTTTTATAATTGAATTTCAGCAGATTAAATAAATTAAAACTCTTTAAATCTTTACGCTTTGAGCTGCATTAGCAATGTTTGCAAGTTCATCCATGTTAATTTCATTTTTTCTGCCGCATTTCGGACAAATAATAGATTTATCTTTATAATCCGGAGGCACTTTCATTTTCAATCCGCAGGCGCAAGCAATAAAAGCATATTTATTAACAGTCATCATTAAGTCGCCGAGAGTTCTTTTTTCTTTTGTATGATCGGTACTTTCCTCAGTCAAAGAAGGTTTTCGAATATTAATCTTGGTATTATCCGATAAAGCTGTCGGCGGTATTAAACCTGTATTTTTTCCCTTTACCTGATTAAAAGCATTTTGATAATTGATGTAATTTACGCCCCCGGAAATACTTCTCAAAATTTTAATCCTTTCCGAAGTCGACGGGTGTGTACTTGTAAAATCGGAAAGTTTCATACCTTTTTTCTTTTAAAGGATTAATAATAAACATAGGCGCAGTTACTTTATTTGCTGATTTTAAATCTAAGTCTGTAGAGGAAATTTTTTCCAGTGCCGATGCCAATCCTTCGGGATACCTCGTAAGCCTTGCGCCGTTTGCATCGGCAAGGTATTCCCTTCTCCTGGATATCGCAAAGTATAATAACTGAGCGGCAATCGGAGCCAGGATTGCAAAGACTATGGCGATCACCATTATAACTATTTGTGCCTGGCCGCCTTCCGAAGAAGATTTAGAACGGTAGCGGGCCGACGACCCGCCGGAAAACCAGAGCCCTCTTAAAAAGACTTCGGAAATTAAAACAATGCTGCCAAGCATTATTCCTGCAAACGTCATAATTAAAATATCCCGATTAGCTATGTGGGACATTTCATGTGCGATAACGCCTTGAAGCTCATCGCGGTTCAGTTTTGAAAGTAGTCCTGCTGTTACCGTAATAGCACTGCTCTCAGGTTTTATCCCGGTAGCAAATGCATTAGGAGCGGCTTCATTAATGATATAAACTTTAGGCATCTTAGGCAGGTTAGCGGCTATCTGCATTTCCTCGACAATATTAAATAATTGAGGGTGTACATCCGGAGTTACTTCACGTGCGCTGCTTACTGACAATAAAATAGAACTTCCCGCCGTATAGCTTATCATTGACAAGATAAACCAGATGAACAATGCAAATATTATCCCGTAAATTCCTCCGTCTCCCGGAAAGAAATAACTTCCGACAAGAAAGCCCAGTATTATAAGTGCAATGCCCATAACGATGAATAACGCCATCGTTTTTCTTTTATTAGATTGAATTAATTCCCACATAACTTTTATACAAAAAAAAATTTTAATGAATAAATATCTGCCTGTATTTAGGAGAAACTAACTTTCGGTACTTCTCTATCAGATTTGTCTTCCACTTCGAAAAAGGTCTCTTCTTTAAAGTTGAACATTCCCGCCAGTATGTTTGACGGAAACATTTGTATTTTATTATTATAGAATAGCACCTGATCATTATAATTCTGACGGGAAAAAGAAATTTTATTTTCGGTAGAGGTTAATTCTTCCTGAAGAGCTAAAAAATTCTGATTGGCTTTTAGATCAGGATAGTTTTCAACTACCAGGAAGAACTTACTCATTGCGCCGTTCAATTCGCCTTCGGCCTTTGCCCGGTCTTGAACACCGGTTGCATTCATGGCCTGACTGCGGGCGTTCGTAATATTCTGAAGAGTTTCTCGCTCGTGAGTCATATATCCTTTAACTGTCTCTATCAGATTCGGAATCAGATCGTGCCTTCTTTTTAATTGAACGTCTATTTGGGACCAGGCGTTTTTAACCTGGTTCCTTAATTTAATTAAAGAGTTGTACATAGATATTACCATAAGTATACCCACGACAACTATGATTAAAATGATGATTAAAACCGCCATATTGTACTCCCTATTGATTAGTTTTGAGTTTATGACCGAACATTTGTCTAATTAAATCTAAAATAATGTTGCCCTTATCCAGTCCTCCCGATTCAAGCAGATCCACAAGCTCGCCTTGATCGAACCATAAACCGTGGTGATGTTTGCACCTGTCTATTAAAATATTTTCATCATTACCGCAAAGAACTTTTTCCATTTTCTTTCCGCAGACAGGGCATTTAAATTTTTTCTCGGAGGCTGATTTGTCAATATTGAACGACGCTAAAAGTTCAGCTTTGTGTATTGAACTTTCCAGTAAGATTTCCAGTTCACCGCCGTCCAGCCATATTCCCCCGCAGCTTGTACAGTGATCTATTTCAACATTGTTAAGCTCAAGAATTACAAGAGGATTATTACAAACAGGGCAATTCATGTTTTTACGCTTTCTTTGTAATTGTATATTAAAAAATAACAAATACTCAGGTAAGTTTTAACCATTATTTTCTATTTTGACGATATATGTTCGCGAATGTTTCGATTTAATTAAAGTAAATTCAGAACCAGTTTCAGGATAAATACTTTGATCGGTATATACGTCGGGTAATATTTTAGCTTAAATTAGTGTCTTAAAATTATAAAAATAAAGATGCGAAAACTTTCGTTATTCGCATCTTTCTAGTGAGTATGAAAGAAATTTTAAGTCCTATTTATTTTCAGTAAGCCGTCTTAGTTCCATACTCTTAGTATAAAATTCTTTCACGTTTAATTCTTTAAGAAATTCCATACCGTGAGTTGCACGTATTCTCGGACTGGGGTTCTGTGAAAAGAAATCTTTTCCCAGGCATAGCCTAACCGTTTGATACTGATTAGTTTGAATAGAGTGAGCAAGCCGGCAAAAGGGACCGTCATATTCATAACTCGGAAAGCTTGCGTCTTTTTGAGAACCGTAGCTGTTCATGAAAATATTTTCCATTATTGCCAGAGAGTTTAAACTAACCGGAACATAGGTAGTTGCTTCGGCAGGATGAAATCTGTACCACACATTTCTGTATCCCCAGATTTTTATTTTAGAAACGTCGGCCTCTTTCTCATAAAGTTTAAGCGCTTCCGAAATTGCCATAAGTACTTTATAATGAGTATCCGGTCCGCTTCCTTCAGGATCGAGAGCAACCGTAATAATTGTCGGTTTAAATTTTCTCAGAAGTTCGAGCACAGGAAGGACATCCCGGTTAACTTCCGGGTTTTCGCTGAATACTTCGCCCTGGTAAAATCCCAATCGGAGATGCGAAACCGCATCCCCTGTAAAACCGAAATATGCCCAGACTATTTCTTCTTCCCATTCTCTTAACATCCCCTTCAGTTTTTGAACATGAGGTATATCTTTTTTACCGGGGTACTGGGTATTAAAATAATTAACTAATTCATCCACTCTGTCGGCCAAATAAGTAGGATTATCTTCCTCGTATATCTCAATTAAATTTCTAAGAGTTCTCGAAGCAAGAGCTTCATTCTTTAGCGTGCCGCTGCGTGCCGCAAGGCTGTCAAGATAAAGATTTACATCATGAATTTTTCCATCATTAAATTTCGGCGAAAAATATTTTTCTGAAAATTTCACCTTAAAATCTTCATTTAACAAATAGTGCTTCAGATTCTGCATCACGCCCAGCATATATTCGTTCGTCACTGCAGTAAATCCGCTTGTTAATGTGGTAAAATGATGTTTATTGGATACGGACCGTACCAGGTGGATTATTGAAGGCAGATATCCCAGCATAATATCATCATGATGAGGTGCGGTGTGAAGTATCCTCTGGTTTTCAATTTTTGCTATGCCTCTGCTGAATTTATCCAGGGCTGACTTATGCACCTTTTGATTTATTTCTCCTACTGTCAGACCTGTTTTCTGCAAAATATATTTTCCGAATTCATCTTGACGGTAATCCGTTTCACTTAATGTTAAAATTTCCCTTCCCTTTTCAACCGCTAAATTTATTACTGCCCGCTCTATAGAAAAGTCGGAAAGCGGTTCTTCGTTCTTCATATCTGCAAGCCGTCTTTCTCTCAATCTGATTGCGGCACCGTTTGTTAAATAAAACCGTCCTTTGGATAATTTTTGTAATACTGTAGCGGGATACTTATTGCATTGCGGGTTTTCTATTGAATCTCTTATAATATTTGCTTTTGCCTCGCCGGCAGCGATAATTATTGCAACGGCATTTTTATTATAAGTAATCGTTTCCAAACCGATTGTAATCACAAGCCTTTTCCTGGCAATTTCAATTCCGCCGAGATCGCTTGCTGCAGCAGCCTGAGTCTCGTAATTAGTCTGAATTAATCTGGTTGTAGAATAGTGATCGCTTCCCTGTATGTTAAAGCCGATGTGCCCGTCGGGCCCGATACCTCCTAAAAAGAAGCCAATCCCCCCAAGAGCCTGTATTTTTTTTTCATACTGTGTACAGAACTCGTCGACGTATTCAATAGTTTCCTTCTGAAGTCTTTCCTGCCGTGTCTTAGCCCATCTGTGTCGGAAAGAAAGATCAACACTTTTATCCGGGAAAATCCGGTTCAACGGAAGATTTTCGGCTGTAGGTATTTCATTTATATTTATCAGCAGAGCCTTATTGATGTCAAGCTCCAGATTTTCAAAATAAAAGCGCTGAATATAATAGTAAAAGCTATTGTGCTGAAAAGAATCGATGGGATAAAATTCATCAATCTGCACAAAGTGAAGACTATTCATATCGGGTCTTTTAGATACATCCAGTCCTATTTTATTCAAGGAATCCTGAACTTCTTTTTTACTCCAATTTTTTAAATAATAAGTAACCCATTTAATAAAATGTTCGGGAGTCTTGCCGGTAGGCAAAGAGATAACCCCGCCAGGATTTTCAATCACCCATTCCAGGAACCTAAGCGCCGCAAGGCGACCTAATTCAGGAAAATTATTAACCTGAATAATTCCTATTTTCTCGGCGGGGGCATAAATTAATTTTTTCCCTGATAAACCCAGATAGTATTTCTCTACGTTTGATAAATCCTCTTTTTTGTTTTTCTCAATAATTTTCTTTTTCATAACTTTTACTTTTTATCCATTAATATGAGTTTTAATTAAAATTATAATTGAATAGTTGCAGGTTTTAATTGATTTTTTTTTCAGTCGCGGATACAATAAATTTAAATATCTAATTCTTAGTATATCGTTGATATTAGATTATAACAAGTCTATTTACTTCCTGATGAGACAAAAACTTTAATATAACTTCCGGTCAAATATTTTACTCAATTCAGCGTGATTAATATCTGTTTATGGTGAATCTGAAGCATATCTTCCTCATGTTTAGATATTTTTAATGGACTGCTTGCTCCGACTTACGCGGTATTCTACAAAAAAATTATCAGAAGTTTTAGACAAGTTTTTTTTCATATCCGGATTTCAATTTAGACAATCTCATTTTTCATATTTTATTTTTTTACATTATTTATATTGCTAAACACTTCCGTAAAATAAGTAATAGTAGCTTTTAATCCAGTTGCAAGGTCATAACGCGGAGAATAGTTTAATTTTTCCTTTGTTTGTAGTATAGAAGAAAGACTGTGCTTAATATCTCCTGGTCTTTCTTTTTCAAAGATGATTTTACTTTTACTTTTAGTTTCTCTAAGTATAGTAGTTGCTATATCATTTATCGATATAGCATTTCCGCACCCCACGTTAAAAACACCGGAAACTTTTTGATTTGTAACCGCAAGAAAATTGGCCGCAACAACATCTTTAACAAAAACAAAATCTCTTGTCTGCTCGCCGTCGCCGTAAATTACAATAGGTTCGTCATTGAGTGCTTTACTTACAAATATTGGTATAGCAGCCGCGTATTGGCTTTTGGGATCCTGTCTGGGACCGAATACATTAAAATATCTCAGTGAGGTTGTACCTAAACCGAAATTTTCGCGGTAAACATCCAGATAATATTCACCGTCCAGTTTAGTGATACCGTACGGCGACTTAGGCATAGGTCTCATTGTAATTTCTTTCGGGCTTTCCGGATTTTCTCCGTAAATAGCCGCACTGCTGCTGTGCACAATTTTTTTCACTTTATGTTTAACGCATGCATCAAGCACATTTAAAAGCCCTTTCACATTTATATCCACGCATTCGTGAGGCTTTTCTATTGATTCAGGAACAGATATCATTGCGGCAAGATTGTGCACGTAGTCTGTGCCTTTTAAAATTTCAAATACCGCATCCTTATCGGTAATACTTGCATTATGCACGGTGATATCCCTGAATGGTTTTAAATTTTTTAGATATCCCGATCTCAGATTATCGATCACATGAACATCGGCTTCATTGTCTATCCAGTGTTCAACAATATGCGAACCGATAAAACCGGCTCCTCCGGTAATTACTACTTTAATATTCTTCATAGATTAAATTCTTAATTGTTTTTAATTATACATAAGCCGTGGGATTAAGATGCTCAACATCGAATAAATCCATGGCAAGATAAATGGCTACACCTAGCGCACCGGCTTTGTTACCCAGTGTGGAAGTAACGAACTGAACGTTTTTATTTAAGTGTACAAGGGAATGTTTCATTGCGTTGCTTTTTATAGAATCGACAAGATAAGGCACAGCATTGGATACGCCTCCGCCGAGTATTATAACCGACGGATTAAATAAGTTTATAAGAGTTGCAATTCCGAATCCCAGATGCTGTCCGGCTTCTTCAATTATTTCAATCGAGAATTGATCGCCTTTGTTAGCAGCTTCCAGCACCGCTGAAGCATCAATATCCTCAACTTTTTTTCCGTCATGCATTATTATAGTATCTGCGCCTTTGGTAATTTTCTTCCTGGCTATATGTGTCATTGCCCTACCGGAAGACACTGTTTCAAGGCATCCCCTCTTTCCGCAATAACATAATTCACCGTCTGAGACCACCTGAATATGGCCGAACTCGCCAGCATAACCGTCCTCGCCGTAGTACACGTGACCGTCTAATATTATTCCCAGCCCTAGCCCCCAGCCAACATTAACACAAAGCGCATTTCTTACATTTTTAGCGGCTCCGAACCAAAGTTCGCCTAAAGCCATTGCTTTAAGATCGTGTTCAACGTGAACCGGCTTGTTAAATCTTTCCATTAAAACTTCTTTTGCGGTTTTCTCACCGAAATTAAAGTATGTCTCCGTTAAACCTAATCTCCCTCTAACCATACCGGGAAGCGATATACCTATTCCCAGAAGTTTATTCCACTTAACTTTCGCCGACGATAATATGAGTTTAATTTCTTTTTCCAGGTCGTCTATAACTTTAATATTATTGCTTAGAGAAATAGACTTACGCCTGATATCTGCAATGATATTATTTTCGAGATCCAGAATAATAAAATTTGTAAACAACCTGCCTATGTCTATCCCAAGTATGAATCCTGCCGCACCGTTCAGTTTTACTACAAGCGGCGGGCGTCCGGCCTGAATATTTTCTTTGTCTTTAACTTCAACTACAAGGCCCTCTTTTTTGAGCATTGAAATAATACTGGAAACCACAGGCAAAGTAATACCGGTTTCCTTTGCAAGATCTGTTAATGAAAGAGGGCCTTTATCTAACAAAGCCCTCAAAATAAGATTTCTCCTGATTTCGTTTTTTTTTCTGACTTTACTCATTTTACTTAAATAATGAATTTGGATAATGTATTTCTAAATATTTTTTTACAGGAATTATATCATGTTTGTTAGTAAGATCGGGCACATGTTCCGAAACCGGATAAGCATATACCGATTTTTTATATTCAAGTGCCATCATTTTTACTGCTTCCGGCAATTCTTTTTCATGTCTTATAGGATGAAAAGGTACGTTTTTTAAAAATGGTAAAATTAAATCGTAATTCAAACTAAAAATATTCATGCTGACCCCGACATTGCCGTCAGACCCCTTCACTGATTCAATATCTTCGGGTGTCGGCTTCTCAATTATATCCGTCAAATAATTTTCATCGTCTTTTTTTGTAACCGCAAATTTTTCGATTCTGCTTAACTCGAATTCCAGAGCACTGCGGTTATAATCCGCCATAGAATTTTTATAGTCTTCTTTCAGCATTAATTTTAATGCCGAGGTTGAATATAAATTATCACTGTTGCAAACGGTAAATCGTGAGCCACTCCAATCATGCTTAGCCTTAAGTCCCTGGAACAATGCGTCTGCGGTTCCGATCGGTTTAATTTTACCGGCCGGAATTTTTTGCACCGCGTACGAAATCGTCAAACCGAAAAAATTGTTGCCTTCTTCTTTCTTACCATAGTATTCCTTAATACTGTTATCTTTTTCACCGATAACTATTAAGATATCTTTGTAACCAGCTTCCCGCGCATTGTACAGAAGATAATCCAGGAAAGGTCTGTAATTATCGCCGACCCCGATCATCGATTTTGCTTTACTGTCCGCATCGCTGATTAAATGCGTATCTAAATTTTCTTCCGGTTCTGCCGGTTTTTTCATTCTTGATGAAATTCCTCCCGCTAATATAACCAATTTAGCATCGCTCATTTTAAGACCTCTGATATGCTTGTAAGAGTTCCTTCATCGGCTTGAATTATATATGCTTTGCCGCCTTCTTTTTCAATAGCGTCTTTAACTTTTTCCGGATCTTCAGGTGCATAAGCAAACATACAACCGCCGCCGCCCGAACCGTTTATCTTTGCACCGTATGCGCCTGCTTTTAATGCTGCATGTATCATCCTGTCAATCTTAGGAGTGGATATTTTTAATATATCCCGAAGCACCGCGTGATGCTGAGTTAAAAGTTTTCCCATCGATTTATGATCGACCGGATTCTTTAATAATATACGCCTCGCTTTTTTTGTAATTTCACGGTTTCTAAAAGTCCCGTCCAGCAGTTCAATCTGTTCTTTTGATAAATCTTTGGTGTAGTTAGGAATATCGTTTTTGCTCACAGTCTGCAGCGAAAAGTCTTCGTATTTATTTCGCAATTCGGCAACAACCTTTTGTATTTGCTGCTTGACCCTGGATAAAATGTATTTTGTGTCTTTCGGTTCTCCGGAATCGCCGAGAACGAATTTTCCCAGCTTCACGTCTATTTTTTTTACTTTTATTTCAGGATATGAATCCAGTGAGATTATTCCGCCTATCGCAGTTGAGTATTGATCCATCATGCCTCCCGGCTCGGCAAACTCCAGGACTTCGGCTTCGTATGCATATTCGGCAATCTGTTCAGGTTCAAGTGCAAGGTTCTGATCGCTCATCTGAGCAAGAAAATTTATCCAGCTTACAATTAAAGCCGAAGAACTTGAAGTACCTGCATTAATAGGAATCCTCCCTTGAACAGTACAATCGATACCGTGTGAAAAAGTCATCCCGTGTCTTTTCAACACATTAATCGAACTTTTAAAATAATCGCGTTCCTTTAAATATTTTTCAGAGTCTTCAAGGCTAAATGTTTCCGTGTCGTTTATATCGGGCAATTTTATATTTAGATTCTTATCGTTTCTTATATTACCCTTTATATTTATTCTTAATGATATTGCGCAAGCAATAATCGGTAAATTAAGATAGTCCTGATGCTCACCGAACAGACAAACTCTACCGGGAGTAGACACCCGAATCTCATAATTTTCCATTTTTATTCTTCTCCCAGAAGTTAATTAGTATACGTTCTTAAAAGGCCCCCGGTAAAATAAATAATCATACCGATGACGCTGGTTAATGATGCTATTTCCATTCCCTCACTACCCATTATTATTCCCGCCAGAAAGATTAACAATCCTGCGAAAAAGATTCCCAGACTTATTTTGCCGTAAAAAGTTTTCGGAAAAATATTATAAATATTACCCGTTTCGTCCTCCTCGTCGCTAGATAGTTTTGCCCTCCATATTGAAGCAAGGTTTACGCTTTGCTTATCTTTTGTTAGAAGACTGATAACCGGTGTTACTATTAATGCGGCACCTGCCGATATAAACGTTGTGGTATTAAAATCTATATGCAGGAAATATTCTCCCACAATGCCGGATAATGCACCTGCAATATATCCGCCGATTGCTCCCTGCCAATTAGCGCGTTTCCAGAGAAGCCCGTAAACAATTGCAATTATAAATAGAGGCATGTCCATAATAGCAATAACCGTTAGATAAGCGTTAACTGCACCTCCCAAAATAGGTACTGTGTAGGCAAATAGGATCATAACAATTCCTGTTACAACCGTAATAGTTCGCGCAACAAAAAGGACGTCCTTATCCGATGCCTTTCGGTTAAACACGTTCTCATAAATATCGCTTGCGAATATTGTTGCTACACCGTTTAGATTACCTGAGATGGTGGAAAGTTGAGAAGACAGAAGTCCCACGACAACAAATCCCAAAACTATGTTCGGAATTAAGTGCGCGATTAAAAGCGGCACCGCCGTATCGGTATTTGCCAGATGCGGAAATATTACTCTTGCTGCTAAACCTGGTAAGTTCCATAAAAGAGCAAATGGCGTCGTAATAATACCTGCAAGTACTAAACTTTTAGCAACGGTTCTTGTGCTCTCCGCACCGAATGCCCTTTGCAGCAGTCCTTGATCAACGCACGCCCACTCAATACCAAGCAGAAATATGGCAAGCACAAATTTCCAATTATAATTTCCGGTTTGTCTTACAAGTGTTAAAGCACCTTCAGGTAATTTAGATTCCAATCCCGGCCACCATCCTATATAGCTCATAGCAAGCGGCAGCAGTATTAAGGCCCCGCCCAGCATCAGTACAAATTGAATGACATCTGTAAAAGCAACCGACCACATTCCGCCGAGCATAGTATAAATTATAACTACAATCGAAAATATTAAAACCCAGGCGGTAAATGAGTGCAGTCCGGTAATTATTTGTGCAGCTATAACTGCGGTATATAAAACGACTCCTAGCCAGAACGCAAGCCTGAATATCCAGATGGAAGCTACAAAGGTTCTTACACCTTTGCTGTACCGCATTTCTAAAAATTCCGGAATTGTCCTGATTCTTAATCGTCTGAAAATAGGAATAACAAACAAGCCGGAAATAACCATGGCCATATTACCGGTCCATGTTTGCCATAAAATAGGGATGCCTTCTTTATATGCAATGCCTGCCTGTCCGACAAAGCTGTATAAATTTACATTTGTTGCTGCAAGTACGGCAGCAAGAATAAAGGGCGTCAAATTTCTTCCGGCCAAATAAAAATCATCGGAATTACCTACCCATTTGTAGAAGATCGAACCGACATAGAACATTCCTATAAGGAATACAAATACTATAATATAATCGGCGAGATTCAATTGCGTCTCCTTATTTAATGCGGATTATTCTTATTATTTAATTCGCTTCTCTTCTTTTTAAGAAGCTTTTTGAACTCCTTAATCGGGATCCAGATCCATACTAAAAGGATTATAAAGCCGATCAACCATATTCCCCACGTCCTCCAATCGAAATACATTCGACCTCCGTTACTGAATTATAAAATTTTTAATAGGGATAATCACTTTCTGAGTATCGGCGCCATACGGTTTTGCAGGCAGCAGTTCGGTATCCGATGCTTGAACATTCTTAATAACGTGAGAGTTAAGAGTTTTATCAGATATTATCCACGAACTAATTTTCCCTTTTCCCTTTGTTTTAAAATTAACGGAATATTCTACGGTGTTTTTTCGGGATGGAACGGGAACCGTTACCCAGAACCACTTACCGTGTTCTTCTTCAATATTTAGTTTTGCGTTTACTCCGTTAACCTTTATTTGAAAACCAGGCTTTAAAGAATTTTGAAGTTTTTGTTCCGACTCAAGCAGGAATCCGAATTCTGCATTTTCATAATATGACGGGATTTCAATGTTTACCTTTGAGTAAAACTTTTTTCCGTTATTACGGGGATTATTGTTTTCTTCAATCTTAATTTTCTGCAGGTTTGTCCCGGAACTAATATATTCCAACTTATTGCCTGAAACGGATTTGACCTCTTCGCTGGAAGTCGGATCGGAATAAACAACCTCTTTGCCATTCTCAATTGAATATCTAATTCCGGCCGGCAGTTCTTTATTTATCTTTCCGGTAGGTATAAGTTCTGCGGCAAGCACTTCGTATCCGTCCAGTCCGATATTCATATCCTGCCCCAGTTTAACCGGATCCGGGTAGATATAATTGAACGGGTAAATAACTTTTACATAATATTCTTTTTCCGGGTCCATATCCCCTAGTCCTGCCGTTAATTTTATTTTAGCCTCCTGTTTTTTTACATCCGGATTCCTTAATAGCAGTATACCTTTGTCTTTTCTTAAATGAATGTAACCGTAAACTTCTTTCTTCAAAGGATTGCCAAGCACCATTTTAGTTTTTTCAAGTACACTAATATTTTCCTTTGCCCACTTAATCGAAGAAGCAATAGCATTCCATTCGCCGTCCGAAAGCAGATCAGGAGAAACATATAGTTCCCACATCGTTACTCCCCTGCCGAAATACATCATTACTTCATTACTGAAGGAGTCCAGCGATTCGTTTTTACCGCCTAATAAATTTAATCGTCCTTTTATGATTCCGTGCGTCATTAAACTGGACATCGGGAATAATAAATTCAGTTTTTGATAATCATTCCAAAGGACCGCATCTCTGTATGTAATAGATTTGTCTCTGTCGTTCAACGACGGAACGTCTTCCGCATAAGCATAGTCCTTTCCCTGCATCCAAATACAATCTGCATACTTAAGCCACCACGGCGACAGCCATGTTCCGGTGGTTATATTCAAATAAATTTTGGGATTGACCTTTCTTACCGCATTTATTATATCGATGTAAGTTTTTACGTTAGCTTCCCGCGAATAAATACCGGGAAGATGACCGTGATCCGTTTCATTGCATGCCAGTAAAAATCCGTCCCATTTAAAATATCCCAAATGGTATTTTCGTGTATAATCCACCATAACCTTTTTATATGCGGCTTTATACTTAGTACCTGCAAAGCATAAAAAGTCTCCTACTCTTTCATAGCCGTGAGCGGCTCCCCAATTTACTCGTATGTCTCTGTTCGAATACCCGCAGAACGGCGATGCCCATATGCCAAGGTCAGTTCCCATTGGTTTAAGTGCATTCACAAAAGGGGTAAAACCGTTCGGAAATCTTGTCGAATCTATGGCCCACATGCTTTTATAATTATCCCAGCCGTCGTCAAGCACAAATGCATTAAGAGCTATATCATATTTATCGTACATATATTTCTTAAAAGTATCTATTCTCCTCAAAACATTCTTAACATTCATTACGCTGGCCGGATCATCTACTATTGCCGGATTCCTGAAATCATACCATGAATTATATAAAAGATATGGACGCGTTCCGTTAACCTTTATACTGTCAACATAATCCATAAATGTTTGTTCAAGTTTAATCCCGGACGACGAAGCACCTATAATAGAAGTATGGCTTATAAAAGGATCCTTCTTAATATTTTCGCCGACTACATAACCTATCCTTACGGTATTTCCGCTGATCTTATTCTCAACTGTCGGGTATTCTACTCCCAGGAACAGATCGTTATTAAATACCGGTTGACCGAACTGTCCTCTCGTAAAATCATTTTTATTAAAAGTTAACGATTCAACATAAATTCTATCAAGAAATTGAACGCCGTATGATGTATCTCTGACTTCGATCCATTTTCTCAAAGTGAATTTTCCAGGGTATATTTCATAATTCACGTTCAGCCTGAATCCGGTCATCTCCCAGTCGAATTTAAAACTAAGCGTTAGTCTTTTACCTCCGTTATTAACATCACTCTCGTTGTAGCCGGTAAATTCAAAATCTTTAGCGGTAAGTATCCCGTCGTTTTCACCGTTTTGAGCTTTACCGTATGCGGGCCCCATACCGCTAAAAACAATTTGAAGTGCAAATACATCCGATTTAACTTTATAAGTATTCCCGGACAGCTTATTTATAAACTCCGTCGTACCGATATTTTCCGGATTAATGCTAATTACCCTTTCGATGTACTCATTCCCGATACTTATATCGTCGTTATGTTTAACAATATAAGCTTTGTTTTGAGCTGCCAGATAAGGCAATGAGATCAAAAAGAAAAAGAATATTTTTTTAAGCATTTTTTTGCCTGTTTAATATGATATATTTTTTACGAGACATAAGCAGTTAGTCCGCTTTTTTAAGCAACTTTTACCAGCCGATCATTTTATTTTACACTAAATTATAAAAGAGTTAAACTAGTTAATGTTATCCTGTCTACATTTTAGTAATCTTTATCAGCCGGGTAGATTTGCCTTTTATATCCAATTTGATTTTTACTATACCGGTATTTTCCTTAAAACTTAAATTTTTACCTTCAATCATTTCTTCCGCATTCAATATCTTTTTGATTCTCAGATTTTTGGCATCGATATTTATTGTAGCAACAGTACTTTTTGAATTGGGATTTAACACCGTAAAATAAATTTTACTGCTCTCTTTTGCTCCGAATCTTTCAATCTTTATTTCATGATTACCGGATTTAGCAAACGTAACCGGCTGCCAGCCTGCCATGGAAATTTCTTTTATCAGCGGGATATATTTTTTAAAAAACGGTCTGCCTATATTATATCTGGTTGAATCCTGCCAGTACGGGTCGGTTGCCGAATTAACGCTGAAGAAAGATGGAAAGAATCCGTAAAACAGCATCCTTTCGAAATATTGACGGTAGCCGTCATACGGCGGATTATTAAATACTTTATCGTCAAGTCCTTCGTTCAGTAAAAATACAATAGGCTTCTGGTACGATATTGCACGTATAAACTGAAGGCTCTTTTTTGTAGAATCCGCATTCATATACCAGCTGAATTCAGAGCCGAATAGATCCAGAACACCTGGAGCAAAAGGAGTCCAACCGAAGCCGTTACCCATTGTCAGTTTTCCTTTTACGTGCATTTCGTGTCCGATTCTATTCATCATCTCATATTCCGAAGCGTAGTTCCAAATAGCCGGTTTCGGCTTTTTTAACGAAGATGAAAAAGTAAGCGGATAGTCCGTATATTCAAAATGGTCCTTATTATAATTCAAATCATAATGCCAGTTCCATTCCATTGAATCAAAATAAATACCGTCGACGTTTAATTTTATTGCCGGATTAATTTCTTCTTTTCTTACCATATCGTAACGATTAAACCCTGATATATCGGGGTTCGCATCAGTGGTTATACTAACTGCCCAGCCGGTTTTAAACCACGGCGTCTTAAGTTTACGCGCCTGCCATAGATTATTTTTGTCGAAAGTAGCGCTTGTCTTCAGCATTTCTCTATATCCTGATGGAATAACACTATCGTTAACCATCTCTGCATATTTCATTTTAATATCTTTGATCGGTAGTTGAACATCCCATGGTTCCGTATATTGAAAACTATATACTCCCGCGGCCTTATCCGCAGTAATTGTCGGATCTTTATTAAGCCCGGCGTCTTTTGACGGCCAGCTCGTTTCATGGAATGCAAAACCGAAATCCTGATAATTATGTATTGAATGAAGAGGAGTAAAAGGCAGCCATATTCCTTCTTTTGCAACGCGACGTTTAAAATATTCGGGCTGGATTTGATAATATTTTTTTAAGGCAGCTCTCATATTCCAGTCGGGATTATATTCAAAAAGATATAATCTAAAGAAAGTTCTGTCAGGAAATTTTTTAGTATCACTAGAAATTGCAAGATCATATTCGGAGACCATACCGTTATCCGGTTCATATGACAGTCTGAATACAACCGGTAGTCCCATATCAACGCCCCAGCCGAACCCGGCGTTATCTGAAGATACTGCGGCCAAAGGATAGAACGACATCTTGCCGCTGCCGAGTTTATCACCATATCCGCCGTTAGTATTTTCACCGGCGTCAAAGGCTCCGTCAGGCGGTATTACGGTAGCTGCATCAATATAATTACTATATATTTTATTATTACCGCTTACATGTACCGCACTGTCAGGATCATAATTCCAAATAACTTCTTTTTTAAACCTCCCTAATGGAAAAATTAACTTAAGAGTAAAACATATATCTTCCTTTTTTATACTGACAGCTTCGCCGGCTAATTCTATATAACTGCCGTATTTTTTAAATATCAATCTGACGTTTAAATTTTCATCTTCGAATTCTTTAGTTATTGAAATGTCGTTTTCTTTTGCACTCTTACATTGAATCATTCTAAATGATGTAGATTCAATAGGCGAATAATATTTGACAGCGACTTCTGTATTTTTAATTACTTCAGTCCAATTGTCTACTTGCGCCTTAACCGAGTAACCTGTAATTACTAATAGAACAAATGTCAGAATAACTGTACTTCGATAAATCATATTTTTCAACGGCTTTCTCTAACGGCTTTTAGTAATAAATATTTATGAAACTCTATATTCAAGAAAGGATTAATTGTGTCAACTTCGGAAATTAATTTGCCCGTATAAAGATTATATATTTTATAATTTCCTTTATCCAGGCCTCTTAGCTGTACCTTTCCCTTAAAATTATTTTTTGCAAAAAATGAATAATAATAGGTATAGCCTTTTTTAATCAAATGAGTTTCAGGTTTATCGTAGGCAATATCGTAAAGATTTAAATATTTACCCTCGCTCATCTTTTCGGTATTGTATATTTTCATCCATCTATTATAATATTCGGCTTTTGCCGGGTCAAGCATTAAACTTGAATCAGCTTGCGGAATACCGCTCACCGTAAATTTCGAAGCAGGCACTCCTCCTACGGCTAGGGTTGATGCAAAATCTTCTCTACCGTGCGGAATAAATTTCTGAAGTTTTTCGCTCCAGGTGCGGTTGGTAAGTTCAACATGATCGCCGCTGTATGATTCGCTGTTCCCGTATAAAGCTTTGAAGGTTTTCCCTTTTAATCTGACCTGCCATGAACTCAACGGATCGGAAGCAACGGTTTGATTAACATAAGGCAGATTGTATATAGAAAAATTAGTTCCGCATGGACATGCCTGAATCAGGAAATTAGGATTCAGCTCCGTAGCGGTATTAAAAATATCTTTAAAGAAACCGGGTACTCCCCGGGACGATGCTTTGGGTGAGCTATGATGATGTGCGGCGTTATAACACGGCTGAACTTCATTTAAATTTTGACCGTCTATCTTAAATCCGTCTATGCCCCATTTGGTAATTGCTTTCTTTACAAATGCTTCATAATAATTTCTTACCTGCGGAAGAGCCGGGCAAAGCAAATAAGAATTCCACCATGATACCTGTACCCTGTTACCGTTCTTATCAAGCAAAAACCAGTCCGGGTGTTCAAGTGCAACTTTACTTTGTGTTTTCATTCCGTATTCATTCATACGATCCGGGTAGTGCTTTACGCTGTAAGAAGAATCCTGAGCGGTAAACGGCACCCACCATATCCTGACTTTTAAACCGCGAGCATGTATTGAATCAATAAAGGCAATAAAATCTTTTTCTCCGCCCGGAAATTTCTCCGGACTCGGCTCCCAGTCTCCGTCGGCATTCTGCCATCCGTCGTCCAACGTGACCCATTTGAATCCCAATTTTTTTACTTCGTTCAGGCTTTTGAGTATTTGTTCTTTATTAAAATTTCTTTCATATCCCCATGCGCACCATTCCGGCTGGTAAGCATCTTTAGGCGCATCTGGAAAGGTAAATCCTTCACTCTTCATTATCTTTGAATATGCTCGCAGTGCGTTAAAATAATCCCCGTTGTGCGTAATTAATGCGCACGGAATTTGACTGATTCTTTGTCCGGGCTGCAGTATAAGTTGATTAGAATCTTTAATTGCAAACGAAACAATGCCTTCTTTTCCGACCCTAACCGGCAAAGATATTAATCTAGGTTTTTTATCAACCGACGCAAATGCAAGGCCCTGTTCCTTAGTCCATAAATCAACTACAGGCATTCCGCCGCCGTAATCCGGTGCATTCATACCCTGGTAATTTTCTCTTGAGTATTTTGACGATAAAGGAAAAATCCAATCATATCTTTCGGGATAACTCCCTCCCTGAAAGCTCCAAAATTTATATGCGCTGTCAGCGCCGAATTTCCTTGCATCCAGTTTAGCCTTAAATAATTCGTAATAGTCAATATCTACGGGCCGAATGCTTTCGTTTTTAAGAGTAGAATTGCAGATGATGACATTATTCATATTTTCCGGTGCGGTAAAAGTATAAAATTCTGTTAAGGCTGAGTCTTTAGAATATGTTTTAAAAGTTATTACATGCGAAAATCCGTAAATGGATTCTGCCGAATCCATTTTTATTGAAGAAGGATCGACTTTAAATTCTTCGACATCCTGTAAATTATGCAATCCAATGTTTGATAAGGCGGAGCCTTCGGCGAGAAGTGTTCTTGCCTTTGTCTTACCGGATAACGAGAAAATTTTGTACTCAGAGTTACCGGATACTTCAATTGCAATTTGGCCGTTTTCGATATTAACCGGTTTATTGATTCCAGCATTTGCGTCTTTTAATTCTTTAGCAGACGCATTTGCATTAAAGCAAATAATGAGACTTAATACAAGCAAGATAAATTTTAATAACACCGGAATATTTTTCATTATTTTTTACCGTATCGGATAAATGTATATAAAAAAATACTTTTAATTAGGCGGGACGGAATTCCGTTCCATTCCGGACAACCGCTCCCGCCTTAATTAAATAACCACTAATAACAAACCAGCTTTTTTATTTCATCAGGATCATTTTTTTAGTCATTTGCTGATTACCTTCTCTTAGCATATAGAAATAAATGCCGCTGGAAAATCCGTCCATTTTTAAATTAACTTCGTGTGTACCTTTATTAGTGTAAACATTATCCGCCACGGTTTTAACAAGTTGTCCAAGCACGTTAAATACTTTTAAGCTTACATATCCGGATTGTGTTAAGTTAAATTTAATATTGGTTGATGGGTTAAACGGATTCGGATAAGCATCATATAAATTAAATTTATCCGGCACCTGAACACCGGTTTTTAGAACGCCTGTATAACCGCCCGTAAACCATCCCGGATCACCTATCGGTTTCCCGTCCGTTGCGCCTGTTTTCAAAGTTGCATTTGAGTACTGCATATCTGTCATTTCGGGAAGAGGCCATTGGGGTATCCAGTTATCACCCGAAATACTTTGAGGCTGGTAGCCGTAAATATCCGTTGATGCCGTATTTGTTCTGATATCAGTTAAATATTGGAATATACCTACACCGTTACCAGTGTTATTATCAAATACTTTATCAATAGAAGGACCAAAACCGGGATCGGCTTCTATGTTTCCGGATTCTACAAGACCGGGCCAGTGTGTCTTATCGGCGAACATACCTTTTGTTCTGTTATTCATCCAAAGGGGCGTAACAAGCGAATCAACATGGGCAGTATCGTTCCATGCAGTCCAGAAATCGGTGATCGCTTTCGGCCAGAAATAAGCATTATTTTTTACTTCAATTTTTCTTTTAGCTTCAGCCAGCCACCTGATATTTGCACTTGCGGAATCTGCCGGATCAAACACTTTTGCTTTAGCGATATCAAGCGTATCCAAATCGATCAGTGATCCGACTTCTAGAGACCATAGCTGATCCCACATACCGGTATATTCATCTTTGGTTATCGCGCCGGCCCAGTTAGCATAGAATAAGTTGTTATTAACCTTTGCATCGGTTACGTTGAATATCCAGAAAGGATTTTGGAAATTCAGCAGAATACTGTTATGGGTAAATTCAAAGTACTTCGTATATACAGAAGTAACCGGGCATGCCGCATACGCATTAATAGCTAAAAAGGTATTGTTTCTCATTACTATTGAATCGGTAATTGCATTGTTATTCTGATTTCTTAATCCTTCACCGGAATACCATTGCGTGGCAGAAACCATGTTTCTGAACTTACAATTCGTAATCAGGAAATCATCCCAATTGCCGCTGTAGCTTATAGCGTTTTCCGGCCAGTCTTCGAAGATTACGTTATCAACGTTAACTTTAATATAATCTCCGGATATCTGAATAAAAGCACCGATACCATTTACATTTAATTGATTTATCGTGTTATTAGGAGCTAACCCCGTTAAATAAAGATTTTTGAAAACCCCAACCGTGTTATTACCGTTCATTACAAATAGAAAATACGGCAAAGATCCGTCCTGCAGTACACCTGATTGTATACAAGGCGGTCTTCCGTCAGTACCTTTTACTCCGATCACGGTAATGCTTGACTTTACCGATACGGGTCCGAGAAATATATATGTAGTATCCAAAGAAACAAGTTTATACACGCTGTGCGCCTGCATCCCCGCGGCAGTCGTATCACTATTTATGATTTCATCTAAACTTGCACCGCTCGAGTAAACCTCAAGCGTATCGCTGCCGGCTGCAATTATCTTGCCGGGCGTTATAAAGAACGCAATCGTCACAACCAGAATCAACGCTGTGAATATTGATTTCATGAAGTACTCCTTTCATTTAGAGTGTGTTTTGGGTAAATTAAAAGAACCAAATTTGACAAAACTTCCTCAATAAGGGTCTGGGCATAATTACAATAAGAGAATCTTTTTTCAACCTCCTTTTTTTCTCTTCATCTGATAAATGTTTTTATTCGAATTAAAATTTGAATATGAATTTGATATTTTCCGTTACTAAATGATACTGCAGTTAAAAATTGACTCTTAATCCTAAATCGGCAGTCATGCCGTAATCCTGTTCTGACTGCGGAACTCCTCCGCCTTGAATTACGCTTATATCATTAGCTCCGTTTATATCATTTAAATCGCCGTATACTTGAATTCCGAACCACGGCAGTTCTTGTTTTGCAGCCATATCCCATCTTGTATAGGAAGAAGTATTTGTTCGCAGTTGCGGCCAGAAATTCGGACCGGTAAATATATCGGCCTGGTAAAGCATTGAAATCCGGATAGAAAATCCTTTATAATCAAATCCGAGTGCAAGATTAACAATATTATTCGGCTGATCTATAAGTCTGTCAATGAACGAAGTATCTATGTACGAAACGGTACGTCCGGTGGATTTTATATATACAAACGGATATTCTGCTTTCGAAAAAATATGAGTATAGTTGGCACTAAATACCAAACCGGACAATGGGCCCGGCAAATACCAGAAGTGCGTCTGCCAATCGATTTCAATACCGTAATTATTTATAACATAATGGTCGTTTACAAAAGTATTAACATTATAAGTTCCGATATTCTGCGAGTTTCCTATAAACCTATTAGGAAAATATTGTAACGCGTTAGTACCTGAGGCATAGAACGACCACGGATAAATAAGGTTCTCTATTTTCTTCAGAAACCCGCCTACAGTAAATAAACCGATTGAATTGTTGTAGATCGAAATATATGCATCGTAGTTTCTTGAACGTGAAGGTACCAGTGAGTAGTTATTCCATGCAATTACTCCGTTACCAACATCAATCCTCGGTATAATTGCATTATAATCAGGATAAGCCAAGGTATTGGTATATGAAAGTCGTACATCCAGCCATGACAACGGCTTGTACCTTAAAGATATATCCGGAAGCCAGTAATCATGAACTTGAGTTACGGTCGTATCGTAATGGGTATATACATCAAATGAATTACGGCTCTGCTGCCCGCGTATTCCGTCATATGTTGTTTGAAGATTTTGATATCTTACACCGGGAATTAATGTTATCTGCGAACCGATATTAATGACGGACATTAAATAAAATGCGGATTGGTTTTCATGGCCGGAATAATTATTTGTTGTCGAAAGAAAATTATCGTGACCGAAAGCCGATGAACCGTTATTTGCCGCAATATCTTTTTCATTTCTTTTAAGCAGATCCGCCATCTGGGACAACAATGCCATATTTAGGGGCTCAACCATTGTATAATCGCCGTTTAGGAATTTGCCGTAGCTGAAATTCGGATCAGCAAAATATCCGATCGGGATATTGTATTTAATATTTGCCGGAAGCGAAAATTGTGAAATAATTAGATTGTTAACATAAGACGCTCCTCCGAATTGCAGCCCGCCTCCGTCATATTGATCATATGTATACGACCTGGTGTTGTATCTGTACATTCCGCCGAACTTTATTTCCGCACTGATCAGATTCGATAGGGTTACATTTGTATTTAAATCCAGTGACCCGGTTAGTGAACGTTCCCTTGAAAAACTGCTGTTTGTATATATGGTATTTAAATAAGTTTTAGTGAAATCATTATTTGCTGCAACAGGAATATTTTGCGGATGCACGCTCGCCGTATTATTGAACTGACTAAGACCTGCCGAAGTCTGCAAAAAATTTATCGACCAGTCGTTCGGTGTTTTTGATTCTGAATAAGCATGCGATAATTTCAAATCCATATTAAAAATCGGAAGCTGCTGTTTATAATCCAGTCCGTTTGTAATTGTTGCAGATTTACTATGAAGACTGGAAAGCGTATAAAAATGCTGGTTATTAATTATATCAAAAGTTTCCTGCCGGCTCTGGTTATTCGAATTCCCGGAACTGATGAAATTCGTAAGCTTGATTTTTCCTTCAGGCAGCCTGTAATCCATAACCAAAGCTGCGTTATTTCTTTGGATATCTCTGGGTATATCATAAAGGTTCAGTCCTGTTGTATAGTATTGAGTAGTACTGTTGCCGGCGTGAGTATACGACGCTCCAAGTTCATTCGAAGATAAGTTCTTTCTTTCGATATCAATTTGTGCAAAAACTCCCAGCCGTTCATTGAAAAATCTGTCTTCTATACTGCCGACGTACTTATAATTGTTGAGCTTATTGTATACGTTAGGCAGATTATTATATCCGCCCTGCGTTAATAAACTGTATTCCGGAACCCCAGGAACCTTTACTCTTGCTTCTCTTAATTCAAAATTTACTGTTCCGCCAATTACGTTGGCGTCCATATCGGCAGTCACGGTTTTAGACACCTGTATGCCCTCGAGCATGTTTGAAGAGATTATACTTAAATCCGTGCTGCGGTCGTCCGGGTTGGAAGATGACATCTGTATTCCGTCTATCATAACCTTATTATATTTAGGCGCTAATCCACGGATAACAACCTGGTCTCCTTCCCCGCCGTTCCTCAAGACTGAAATTCCCGGCAGCCTGCCGACAGATTCGGCAGCATTAGCATCGGGAAGTTCCTGTATTCTTGCGGCCGATACCACGTTAACAATTTGATTTGAAGAAAGCTGCTGGTTTATTGCTTGTGTCTGCCCGCTTGCCTGTGCGGTAACTACTACGGTTTTACTCTCCACCCCAACCGGTTCTAATTGAAAATCTTGATTCAAATGCATATTAACCTTAATATCAACCTGCACTTCCACTCTCTTATAACCTATATAAGTTGCTCTTAATGTATAAGTTCCGGCTATTACATTTGGAATTACATATCTCCCGCTTGCGTTTGTTGCTGCTCCCATACTTGTCCCTACAAGTATAACATCGGCGCCAAACAGGGGCTCACCGGTTTTAGCATCCTTTACATATCCTTCCAAACTAGTACCCGCAGCAATAATATTAGTTGTTAAGAATGGGATAATAAAAGCTAAAATTATAAGTAAGGAAAAACTTCTCCGCATTTTATTCTCCTTCGGTATTTGATAACTTTTAAATAATTAATTGCTCATGTCAGATTTATAACGGACAGTATAAAAAGCAAACGTCGTTATTATACTCTGTTTATCTGTAAATGACATTTTCGCCGGAGTTGACTGACCCGGCTTATACAAGAAAAATGCTGCGGTAAATTTTATTTTAATAGAAGCATTTTTTTTACCTGGGAAAAATTTCCGTAATTAATTCTATAGAAATAAATACCGCTGGATAAATTATCAGCATTGAACTTAACTGCATGTACGCCCTGGGACTGATAATCATCAATCAGTGTTTTAATTTCACGCCCGATTACATCATATACCTTAAGCGTAACAAAACCGGATTCAGGTATTATATATTTAATTTCCGTGGACGGATTAAAAGGATTTGGATAATTTTGTTCGAGACGAAAACTATAAACTGTATTTCCTGCCTTATTAACTTCGGAAACTTGATTTAAATCGTATGAATAATATTGAGACTTATAATTATTCGGAGCAATGTCCATCAAGCTATACGGCGCTGCTGCGCTGTTTACTTGAAATATAATTCGCACCCGGCCGGTAGGGACTGATATATTTAATGTAGTCAGCGGAATGCTTAATTCAGTTCTGCCGCCGTTATCGGCTTTTTGAATTCCGGCAGCGGAACTCCAAGACCAGTCCGAACCGCCGGTTCCGGTGTATTTATACAAGCCGCTGTTTTCAATCATGTATTCAGCACCGATAGATGCGCTGTCGTTATAAACATACCCCGAGTTATTATTTGTATCGGTAGAAATATATACGTGATAAAAGTATGAAGAAGATATCGTACCGGCCACACTGTAACTTATATAAAGATTTGAAGTGTCGTTGGTAACCCAAAAATTAGCAAAATCAGCATCGGGTTGTGGCGAATCACCGGTACTCTCCAATGGATTTGGCGGCTGATTCAGAACCGGCACGTTTGCCCAGTCGTTAAAATTCCCGTCTATTGTAATTGAACTTGATGAGGATTGTTTAGGAGGTGTAGCACTTAATATTTTGTAATTTTTTTCAAAATTTCCCAATTCATCACTAACCCTGATTAAAAAATTATATTTTGTATAATTATTTAATCCGTCAACAGTATAAGAATATTCTCCAGCTGCTGAATCAAAGGATACACCTGCATCTTTTATTAGATTTGCCGAAGCCGTATCGAAATTTGAATCGGAAGAATAATAAATATCAAAATGCAACGGTAAGGACTGATCGCTTAATTGCCCCCATTGAAGTAGTACTGATTTATCGCCTGCGAAGGCCCCGGTAAGCCCGATAGAACTGTTCCATGTAGGAGGATTAGTATCAACTGTATGTCTGTGAAAAACGTCGTACCTGATTTCATTTAAAGATCGAGCTGCTTATATAATCACCCCATCCGTAAGAAAATACTTCTTTTATTTGAGCATTGATTAACGAGGATTGGATTGGCTGAAAATAATCGAGCGCAATTACCTTAAACCCGTCAGGTTTTTGCGCTTCATGGTTTATTTTTTTGGCCCATGTTGTACGGTCGCTTTCAATATAATAAGATTCGAACATATCGCCGTCTATATAAGGCCGAATAGTGTGTGAATATGCCTGAGTCATTGTGGAATCGAAATAAAAAAGACCTCTATTGGCAATCAGATATTTATCTGGATACGTTTCTCGCAGATAATGAACCAGATTAGACATTCCCGCAACGGTCCATCTATAAGGCCAGGGAGCCCATGGTGTAGCCGAATCAATAGTATCGAGGAAAAGCCCGTCGCAATTTTTTACGACCAGCGTATTGTCCGTTCCGGCGGAGTTGGTTTTCAGGAAATTCCACCATAGAGTATCCCCGGCATTAACATAATAGCTTCCCCAATTGGGGTTTGAATCAGGAGCTCCGTTTTTATCTTTATCGTCAACATACCAGGATGCATATCCTTTATTTTCGTATACCACCTTGGAGCTGTCGTAATTATAATAACAGGGACCGGTGCCGTTACCCTTCCGGCTTCCCGAATTATCTTCCCCTAAAGAAACATAACCGATTACAACAACATCATCGTTGGTGCCCAAAACTCCGTCATGTCCTTTTTTTAATTTTAAGATCTGGGATGCGGTAATGTTGGACGGCTCTAATATGACTAAATTAAAGTCCTGCGCTCTGAATATTTTATCGTCGTCCCAGGTGCCGTAATAACAAAGGTAATCGTAATTGCTGCCGATCGGTAAGCTGCTTCCGTTTATCTGCATTTGTTTCTGCCCGGTACCGGCATGAGCATATGAAAAAGCTGCCGGCAGAATGAAGATCAGGACCGCATACTTATTTATAAGCTTTTTGATATTATAATTGAAACTGTAAAAAAAGTTCATATTTTTTATACCGTTCAAATTAAGTTGTAATTTATCTCTGTACCGCTAGTAACGATCCTGAAGTTGATATCAATTTTACAAATATTTTATTTATTGTCAAGTAATTTTTAAAATATTTTAATAATTAACTGCGCCCACATTACCCCCGACACAACAATACTCCCAATGATTATCCTATAAACAATAAATAAGGCGCTTAAAACCTATCTATCAATCCGGATAACCGTACCTCTTTCAGGTTCGGTTAAGAAAAAATAGTAATTATCACCTTCGGATTCTGCATTTATGGTATAAGTATCCTTTAAAAAAGGTGTTACATTTATTTTCCCGTTTCCCATGTTTTTACTGTAACTAATCTTTAAACTGTCTGATTTATCCTCATTATTACAAATGCAGCATAAATTTTTTATGTCGGTTAAATATATATATGTGCCGACATCGCTACTGGAAACCGAACTTACGATATTTATCGGGGCATTTATTTTTACCCGAGGAGAATAGTTAATAAAGTTTGTAAGCTTATCCTTAAAAGATGCTAGATATAGACCGATACTGTCAGTTCCGGTAGTAACTGTATTATAATATTTATTTAAATTTCTATCTAAGATATCGTAATATTCAGCACCGGGGCTTTTTTGATAGAATAAAACATTTTTATTTCCGCTTTCATCGGAAGTATCTTTTATATTAAATAATCTTTCCTGTACATCCGCAAAACGCAGTACTCTGTTGTTATCGTATTTAAAGGATTTTTTAGTAACCAAGAAAGACACACCCTGATGGAATAGTTTATTAAGTATTTCAATTTCTTCGTCGCCTATACACTTTACATTATCCATTATTAAAAATTTTCCTTTAAAATCTTTCAGTGTTCTGGGTGTTATAATTTGATAGTCTATATGATTATTCGCTAATAGCAGCATCATCCCCCTGTAGCTTTTAATATAATTACCCGGGAATAAATTTCTTGTTGTGGGCGAAAAATAAATCCCTATTGTTCCTATGTTTTTATTCTGACCGTATAATTTGTCTTCGTTATCCTTTATCCATTTGTAAACATGCTTCCTTGTATTCATATCATTTGAAGAAGACATTACATAGCCTTTAGCATCCCAAACATTAGCGCCTGAGAATAATTCCGCAGCAAACAGGCTCTTCATTGCTTCCGAAGGCTTAACGTTTTTATTATTATACCATGAATAGCTTAAAATCCATGTTGGTTTACTTCCGGCAAATGCCCTAAATGTTTTGATACCGGTTATGTAATTATACCAGTCTAAAGGCTCTCTTTCCGCCGCATACACTTTTCCCGAACTGTATTCATGAGTAATTGCATCAGCGACATTATAAATTTGATATACATCGGCTCCGACCCTTACCGCAGTCTCATCTAGTCCCGGATAAATTTCCGGTATAAGTTTGCATTCCGGGTTTACAGACTTAATATTTAAATTTACCTCTTCCAGAAATTCAGTTATCGTCCTCATCCTGAATTTAACCCATTGCACAAAAACCGGATCGTCAAAGTCACCTATTTTAATTTTCTTTGCATCCAGTCCCGATTCTTTTTTGAAAGCGGCAACGGTATACTTATCAAAGCTTGCCCATGTTTTTTCCCATCCTTCAAAATGCGTCATCCAATACGGTATATCCAAATAAATTCCGTCAATGCCGGTTGCGGCAATCTGACGGACCCGTTCCATATAAATCTTACGCCAAGCAGGGGCATATGGACTTATCCATGCATCCTCATCTCCTTTTGTTATCCAGAAAGCATCCTTCGCAGAGAATATTGCCGGCCTTCCTTTTATATCTCGCTGCACCCAATCCGGGTGGTCTTTAAATAGTGTATGTTTCACTTTATCAGCATTCGGAGTAATGCATTCTAATCCGGCTATATAAACAAATGCATGATTTCCTGCTTTGTGTGCTTTTTCTGCGATCGACTTTATTTCGGCAAGTTTTTCTGTGGGATCTAAAAAACTCGGATATCTTCCTGGTATGTCATTATCTACCTCAATACCCGAAACTCCGGTTGCTTCGGCATTGGTAATTATTTCATCGATATTATTTCTGCTCAATGGATAAGCTGTTGTTCTTACCCTATGAGCCCAATCTTCCTGTGCAAATATTGATACTGAAAATGAGCAGACAACCGCGATTAGAAATACCTTACTTAAATAAAGCGCAAAAATACTTTTATGTTTCATATTGTTTTTATCTTTTATCATGATTGCGGTTCAAATCCCATGTTTTTGTAAAATGAAAAGTCAACTTAATTTCATGCATATGCGCGCAATAATATTTTTTATAGAAGTTTTTAAACTAGGAGACAATCTTCAGTTTTCCCGTAATTAGTTTTTTCACAGATTCAATAGCATCCGGGAACACCTTTCTTAAATCTATCTCAGTATTATTCTGCAGTGTCGATTTAAGTGTTCTCATAAATATATCTTTTGTTTCAGTAGCAACATTTACTTTTACTATTCCCAGTTCAATTGCTTTTTTCAGGGTTGATTCCGGGATCCCCGAACCGCCGTGCAAAACTAAAAAGGCGCTTGTAGATTTTTGAATTTCTTTTAACCTGTCAAGATCCAGTTTTGGTTCTCCCTTGTAAAATCCGTGCTTTGATCCAATAGCAACTGCCAGAGCATTGACGCCTGTTGATTCTACAAATAATCTTGCTTCGTCCGGATTCGTAAAATTATCCGCTTCCTGCAATGCACCTAATTTAGGAACATTACCAAGCTCGGCTTCAACATTTACATCGTAGCTTTTAGCCAGTTCAACTACTTTTCGGGTAATCTCTATATTTTCATCAAAGGATTTATCGCTGGCATCAATCATAACTGAATCGAAACCTTCATCCATACACTTTTTTATAGTTTCAATTTCATCGCAATGATCCAGATGCAACCATGATTCAACGTTAAGCTCTCCTGATATTGATCTGCCGATTTGTACTGCCGGTTTAATACCCATATAGTCGATAGAACTTTTTGTTAATTGTAAAATTACCGGCAGATCTAATTTTTGTGCCGCCAGCAAAATTCCTTTACACGTTTCAAAATTATAATAATTAGTTGCCAGCAGCGCCTTATTCCGGCTTTTTATCTGACTTAGTTTCTGTTGTAATTTCATTTGTTATTGTATCCGAATTTCTCTTTTGCAATTTTAATGATTTCACTGTAATTGGTAAAAGCCGCAGTACCGCCGGCAGCAGTTGTATTTACTGCTCCGGTCAAATTTCCGAACTCCTGACATTCAATTAAGCCTGCGCCGTTGATATATTTGAATATGAACCCTGCATTAAAACTATCCCCAGCACCTATAGCGTCGACTACTTCATTATTTAAAAATGCTTCCCGGGAGTATATTTTTCCGTTGCTGAAAAGAATTGAGCCGCGGGTGCCTAGCTTTACTGCTATATTATTAGCTTTAACGGAAAGTTTTTGCAATGCTTGTTCAACCGAATCTCCGCCGGATAAATTCAAAATCTCCTGCTCGTTAGGTAAAAATACATCTACATAAGGCAGGACATCATTATAATTTAATTCCCATTTTTCTTCCGGATCCCATTGCATATCGAAAGATGTAGTCAAATTAAGGTCTTTAGCCATTTTAAACATCTTTGCTATATCAGACCTAATTCCCGGCTGTAAATAGTAAGATGAAAAATGCAGATGCCTAGCCTGCATTAATAAACCTTCGGAGATGTCATTTATATTAAGATTATTCATCGCGCCGGGATATGTTACCATTGCCCTGTCGTTTTCATAATTTAGCACTATAGTCGCCCCAGTGTTTGAATTGGAATCTTTAATAATGTTACTGACATTTACGCCTTTTTTAAGCAGACTTTCGATAACGAGTCCGCCGAAAGAATCATTTCCTATTCTTCCAAGGAAAGCAACCTTAGCTCCCAATGAACTCAGATTACTTGCAAATATTGCCGAAGAACTGCCCAAAGTAAGTGTCATATCTTTTGCTAATTTCTCTTTGCCCATTTCGGGAAAAGATTCAATATGATTTAGAATCAAATCTACATTTAACTCTCCAACTACAATTACATCAAACTTTTTACTATTCATTTACTGTTTCCTTCGATATTTTGCTTTCAATTTCCGGTTCATCTCCCGTATCTTCAAAAGCTAAAACAGATATTGAAATTATCGACATAATCATCCCGATTATAATTACAGTTTCGGGAATTACTCTGTATATTATCAGCGAAATTATAATTGTTATAACAGGCGCAACCGCGTTTGTTAAAGGACTGACTATAATGGCTTTGCCGTACCTGAATGCGTAAACTATTGTAAGGGCACCGACTGCATTAAGTATCTGTATAATAGCAGTCAGATAAGGACCATTAAAACCCCAATTTATGCTCTGCGAAAAATCAGTCATAATAAGCGCAAAAGGAACGAGAATTAAACCGCTTAGAGCCATATAAAAGAAAATACTCTCGGCTTTCATTGTGTCGTTCGCAAATTTCATTATATAAGCTTGAAGCCCCCAGGCAAGGAAAACAATTAGCGATAGAATTATCCAAATATAACCCGAAGTTGCGGCACTGCCTGGTGATTGATATGAAAGCAGAGGAATTGCAATTAACGCAAAGAGGATACCAATCCATCCCCGCTTCGATGCTCTTTCTTTTAGGAATAAATAAGACAATAATATTGTCACAACTGGCGATAATGAAATAAAAGGAAATACAAGGTATGCAGGACCGGTTTTTAATGCTTCGAATAATATTAACTGTCCTCCGGCTCCGGTAAATCCGATGATTAATCCGAGCATAATGGATCTTTTATCATGCTCCAATTTCCAATTTATTATTTTAAGAGCTACAAGTGCAGGCGGAATCATGGTCAGGGCCCATACGGAATAACCTAGCGTAGGAGGGAATCCTGCTTTTTCAGGTATTTCTATTAAGGCACCCCAAACACCCCAAAAGGTAGTTGTTACCAGCGCATATATTAACCACGGACGAGATTTCATTAATATCCTCACATTATGGTGCAATATTATTTGTTAAGTACTTTACAGATTCCCTCAAATTATTATTTTTATCGGATTCCGCTATCATCCAGTCATAGTTTAATCTGTCGATAAGACTATTGAGAGTCATTTATCGGAGCTTTCCCGTAAGGATAAATATTTACTCCCTTTACTACCCTGTGTATCATTCCGCTTTCAGACGGATTATCTGGCTTAAGGCCCAACCGATAAGATTTAAAATAACCCAATATCTGCGCAGGTAATACTGCCGTTACGGCAAAGAGTTCTTCGCTCAGTTTACTTTTTCCGTTACCAAGTATAATTTCCAGATCATGTTTAATACCGTTAATCTTATTTTCCGTTACACCAATAATGTATTTAGGTTTTCTTCCCCGGCTGACGGCTTTAACAAGATCTACTTCGTATTTATTAACATAAGTATTATTTGTATACAAAAATGTAAGCAGTGTATTTTCGTTTATAACTGCTTTGGGGCCGTGCCTAAATCCAAGAAACGAATCATACTTGCATATAATATTTCCGTCCGTCAGTTCCTGTAATTTTAGCTGCGATTCTCTTGCTATGCCCCTCAGCATTCCCGAACCTAAAAAAACAGCCCTGTCGAAATTTAACTCGGATGCTTTTTTAATTGATTGAAGATAATCTTCAAATATTTTTTCACCGTAGCTTTTCAAAAGCAGAATTTCTTTTTCTTTTTTATCAACTGAATTAATATCCGATATTAAAATCCCAACAAGCAGCATTGATGTAAAACTGCCGGTCATAGCGAGACTTTTATCATTTGCTTCCTGAGGCAATTTTATAATAAGATGATTTGTACCTTTAACCGCATCTGTCAATTTTCCTTTTTCATTACAAGTTATTACCAGATTAAAGACCTTTCGTGTAAGCTGCTCAGCTAATTCCACCGCAGCCGTACTTTCAGGACTGTCCCCTGATCGAGCAAAAGAAACTAATAATACATTCCTATTTTTTTGGAAATAAAATTCAGGGTGAGTCACCAGATCTGTTGTTGCTACAGCTTTAGAATCGAAACCTGTTTCCTTTTGAAAATATCCGGCTAGAGCGTCTCCGATAAATGCAGAAGTACCTGCTCCGGTAAGAATAACTTGAAGTCCGGGCAATTTTCCTGCTTCACTAAAAAATTTACTAATTTCAAGTCGCATGGTTTTTATTATATCCCATGTTTTCAACCATAATGCCGGTTGGCCGGCTATTTCACCGGAAGTATTGTCTTCGCTAAAGTTGCTCAATCCTAAATTCTTAAGTAATAATTTGTTATCTGGCATGTTTTCCTTATTGATAGCTTACGAAACCTTTCGTTTCTAAAATAGAAATATTATTTATCCTTGTCAATACATTTATTTTATATTTTATTTCAACATTAATAATTATTTTCTTCACTTATAGACGATTTTGTAAATATTTTACTATAATTCTTTGTGATATTTATTATATTCCCTTATTTTTGAATCAAGAAAGAAAGTGACGGGAAGCTATGGCAGATTTTACCAATACGGAATCCGGAAGTACTCTTGATAGAAGAAGCAAAATACTGGAAATACTGGAAGCAGACGGACAGGTAAAAGTAGTTAATCTTGCCGCTCTATTTGAAGTTAGCGATGTTACTATAAGAAATGACTTGGCTCATCTTGAGAACAAAGGTTTTCTGATCAGAACACGCGGCGGAGCAATAAAATCCCAAAGAACCGGCATTGATTATAAACTAACCGAAAAAGCAAAGCAGCACTCAGTTGAAAAATCAGCCATCGGTAAGAAAGCTTCTGAACTGATAAAAGATGATGATACTATAATTATAGATTCCGGCACAACCACCATGGAGCTTGCAAAAAATTTAAAGGATCTAAATAATTTAATAGTAATCACCAACGCATTAAATATTGCCGGACAGCTGGTTAATAACAATAATCTTAAAGTTGTGATGCTGGGCGGAATGATAAGACAAAATTCCCTTTCTTTAATCGGGCCGATTGCCGAGAATAATGTTAAAAATTATTACTGCGATAAATTGTTTATGGGTGTGGACGGAATCGATTCTCAATACGGTATTACTACACCGAACATAGAAGAAGCAAACCTTAATAAAATGATGGTGGAAATTTCGAAGGAAGTAATAGTGCTGGCCGATTCTAGCAAATTTTTACGACGCAGTTTCGCTTTTATTGCGCCCGTTTCAAAAATAGATACTGTCATTACTGATAAAAATATACCCCCGGAAGAATTAAGTAATCTGCAAAACCAGGGTGTAAAAGTACTTTTAGTTTAACCAGAATTTTACGTCATCATAAATTTTCAATTAAACTCTTCTCTATTTTCCGGATTGTTACACTTCTGTTTTTTCTTTTCATGATTTTTTTTGAAAACACTTTTCCGGTCAATTGTAAAAAATTCTGTTTTAACCATCGAGTATTTTTTGTTGTACCTGTATTAAGGAGCTCGGGTAATTCTGCGTAAGAGAATAAAAAAGGTAATATTGTTTTCTTTTTTCTTGATAAATGCTACTATTTTACATAGTTTGGCAGACATGTAGCGGTATATCTGAAAACGTTGGCTACACTTTGATAAGTTTTCTTCTATGGGGATCCAATAATATTTACTGAAATAAACGGCAAGCCTCTCATTTTTTACGAGAATTCCTTCCTTTGCAGTTATTCAAAAAATGGAGAGTATGAAATATAATTTAAGTACCGGAATTATTGTGAAGTATACGGAATGTAAGTTGTTTTTAATATTTAATGTTCTGAGATAATTTTATATGCTTTAAAATTTTTCACCGGACTTAGAGCGTCGCATTCGGCAATAATTTTCTTTTAAGAGGTCGTTGAAATGGAATTAAAAAAGGATGAACCGAAATTCAGTGGCCTTAAACATTCAAATAAAATATCACTATTTTATTTATTTATTGGTGCCGTATTATTGTTGTTTTCAGGCGGGAAATGGAATCTCCCAATTGCTTCATGGTTAGCTCCGTTGTTATTGATACGTTTTTCCCGTACACAAAAACCGCTAATTGGATTTATAGATATTATGCTGGTAAGTTCAATTACTTCTATTATAATTTGGAGAGAATTAATCCCACTTCAAGGGGCTCCTTATTATATAATGAATATTATCGGTAGCTTTTTTGCGGCATTGATTTATCTGATAGATCGTCTCGTTGCAACAAAAATTAATAATTTTTTATCTACATTAATTTTTCCGTTTGCATCGGTAGCATTCGCATTTCTCCATATTTCAACTAGTCTTTATGGAGCTAACGGGTCACTTGCACTCACTCAAAGCAACTTGCCGTTGCTTCAAATCCTTTCCATAACAGGGATGTATGGTATTATTTTTCTTATAACCTGGTTTGCTGCTTTTATAAATTGGATTTGGGAAAAGAATTTTAGATATGCTCAAATTAGAACGGGATTGATCATCTACACCTGCATTATGGTTGCTGTCTATTTATACGGGACTATTCGTTTATCCTTTTTCTCTCCTGACTCTGAAACAATACGGATTGCTTCAATATCTTCTAAATTGCCAGATCCTGATCTTTCGTTAAAAGATAAGAATTGGGAAAAATTTAAAAATGAATCATCTGAAAAGCAAACAGACATACTTGCGCTAAGTAAAAAGGCAGCTTTACTAGGATCTAAAATTATTAACTGGCGTGAAGGAGAAATTTATATATTAAAAGAGGATGAACCTGAATTTGTAAAACACGGATGTGAGTTGGCCGATAGACAAAATGTTTTTTTAGGAATGTCTATTGCATCTTTTCCTAAAGATTTCCCTAATGAATTGGCGGAAAATAAAATCGTCTGGATTGATACAACCGGCAAAATCATATTCGAATATTTAAAAGCCCTTCCCACTCCTACGGAAAAATGCATTGCCGGATCCGGGGAAGTTCGTGCACTTAATTATTCAAAAAGTAAGATTGCTTCAACGATTTGTTTTGACTTAGATTTCCCTTCATTTATAAGTAAATTTGGAAAAGAAAAAGTTGATATTATGCTTAGCCCCGCAAATGACTGGCATGCTATATCAAAGATTCATCCCCACCAGGTTTCTTTCCGTACAATTGAAAATGGATTTTCATTAGTGCGTCCAAATTCAAATATCGGGCTCGCTGCTGCATATAACTATCAGGGAAGGATGATATCATACGTTGACTATGCAAAAACCAAAAATGAAATTATGATTTCTGATGTTCCGCTTCACGGTGTAAATACTGTTTACAATATTATTGGCGATCTTTTCGCCTGGGTTAGTTCAGCAGGGATAATACTTATAATTATGGGCGTAATAATAAATGAAAAACGCACTTAATTTATATTTTAATTTTAAATGGATAAGGCCTGACCTAGCGAGATATTCAATAAGGTCGAACGCATCCGAGTCACTTTCCCGTTATTTTAGTGCATCAGCAAGGTAAAAAATTAAAAGGTACAATATGTTGACCATCGAATCTGTCTTTAAACGCTATCGATCCGGAACCTTAGCAATTGATAATTTCTCTCTTGAGTGCGGCGCAGGTGTTTTAGGTTTACTTGGTCCCAACGGAGCCGGTAAAACTACGCTGATGCAAATGATCGTGACGCTAACACGTCCGACATCAGGCCGCATCCTCTTCCTTGGTCACGATATCCGGCAAGATCCTGACTTCGTTCGCTCGCGGCTCGGGTATTTACCCCAGGATTTTGGCGTATTCGAAAGTGCAACGGCATTTGCGTTTCTTTCGTATCTCGGCGGACTCAAGGGAAGGTGTTCCCGCCAAAAGGTAATGGAGGTGCTTGAGTCAGTGAATCTGCACAGATCAGCCCATATGATGGTAAAAACCTTTTCCGGAGGGATGAAACAAAGACTTGGAATCGCCCAAGCGATCGTGAACGATCCGGAGCTGCTCATTGTCGATGAACCAACCTCAGGCCTCGACCCTGAAGAAAGAATCAGGTTCCGGAACCTTCTCACAACTTTTGGGCGCAACTCGCTTGTGATCTTTTCAACCCATATAGTTTCTGATCTTGCGTCTGTTGCCGGGAGGATTGCCGTCCTCCAAAAAGGAAAACTCATTGCCATCGGAACTCCGGAAGAAATCCTCTCTTCGGCAATCGGAAAGGTCTGGGAAATTGTTATTAGTTCGACTGAATTTGAACATCAAAAATCAATTTTGCGAATTTCTTCTGCAGTACAAAAGACCGACGGAGTCCATGTCCGTTTTGTAGGGACTGACAGAATTCCGCGCGAGGCAGCTGCTGTTGAACCTGAACTGGAGGATGCATATCTCCTCCTTACCGAAGGGACACTTCCATGATGACACGCAAGCTCATTGAAATCCGGTCTGTGCTTCTTATGGAATGTACTATCCGGTTCCGGCGGTCGTCTACGCTAATTCTTTTCTTGATACTGTGCGGAGCAGCGTTCTTGTTAATGCCCGAGGTTAGTTCGGGTGGAGTCATGTTTTTGGTCGGAAAGCAGCGTGTCCTTCTCAACTCCGCTGCAACCTCGCTCACATCGGCACTTATGGGAGGGTTGGTATTCAGCCTGGTGGGATTCTATCTTATTAGTAATTCTGTGGAGCGTGATCTCCGGACCGGAGTAGGTAAACTTATTGCGGCCACCCCGATCTCATCGTTAAGATACCTCGCCGGAAAATTGTTTGGAAATATAGTATACCTTAGCACCATGGCTATGGTGTTCATGATAGCATGCATGGGAATGCATGTAATTCGCGGAGAGTTACCTCTTGAGCCGATAGTCTTCGTAAAGACATTCGGGATTATGTTCATTCCTTCAATCCCATGCCTGGCGGCGATTGCGCTTATGTTTGAATGTTTGCCGTTTTTTTCCGGAAAGACGGGAGATATCATTTACTTTTTCTTTTGGATTGTAACGCTGGTTTTTCCGTTTATTCTTGCTTCCGCTTCGAAGGAGCATTCCTGGGTTCTTGCCGCAGATTTTACAGGCCTGGGATTTTTCGGCAATGAGATAAGCCTGGTGACTGGAACACATAGTTTTACCATCGGGTATGCCCCTTACAACGCGGCTCTTTCACCTATACTATTTCCCGGACTTGCATGGCTTCCGAAGTTGTACCTTCCCCGGTTGGCGTCTGTATTATTTACCATTCCATTTTTCCTGATTGCCTGGGCTGCTTTTCAACGATTTGATCCTGTTAGAAGGAGTTCGTCCAAAAATTCAGAAGCCGGGAGAATTACCCGCCTGTGGCAAGCGTTTGTTTCATTCTTCGTTCGTATCGCAGTTCCTCAAGGCGGATGGTTTGCCGGCACTCCTTCATTCCTTAAGGCAATTGCACTTGATGTTCGGCTGACGTTTGCACTTAACCCGATTTTCTTCGTATTGTTCGTTTCATCAATGTTTTTAAGTTTATTGGTTCCGATGAGTGTGCTTCGTACATTAATTCTTCCCATCATTTTTTTTATTCTTGTTCCTATCCTTGCTTCTATCTCTACCAGGGAAAGGCAAAGGAATTCCGCGGCATTGATCTTCAGCGCACCGTTCGTGAGGGAACGGATTGTAGCTTTAAAGTTTTTCTCTGCACTTTTATCATCATTGCTTTTGGGATGTATTCCGTTAGTCCGCATGAGTATGCACAATCCATTTGGCGCCGTGTCAGTTCTGAACGCCATGCTGTTCATGGTTTCAGTCGCAACGTTTCTTGGTTTGATAACAGGCACTCCAAAAACATTTATCGTATTGTTCCTGCTTTTTCTCTATACTGCTTCGAGTTCGAGAACCCTCCCGGCTTTCGACTTCGCCGGATTGAATAGTATAGTGACGCCTGCTATAGTCTTGTCTTATGCTGCCGTTTCAATCTTTATGCTGGTAACGGTTTTTGTTTTTGAGAAATGGCGAATTAATAGAGACGAGAGCTTATAACGTTTCGGTGCATCAGTGACAAAAAATAGCTGAGGGATAATAAATGGATTTGTGTAAATTCGTACTATCAAATGAGAGCGGCATAGATTATTGACCAAGTTCAATAGAATCAAAACCTGCTGCTCTACGCCGATAGTGTTTTTTATTGCGGCAATTTTGTAATTATAAAGTTGTATTGTAAAGGTTAGCGGCTCTTTGAGAGTAGTCTAGTAAACGAACTAATAAATAAATTATGGGCCGCATCGAAGTAAAATAATTAGTTGTATATCATGGCTGATAACAAAACTAACATTATGGAGATTTCTATGTTTATAAATAAAATATTGATCGTGCTTCTTTTAATTGTTATTGTATCCGGAATCTGTCATGCGCAATTTTTAGATTCTTTTGATAATAAAAAAATAGAAGGATGGTTCTTTTTTACCGGTGACGGGGCGGCAAAAATGGATTTTATACAACGTGACGGTTATGCTACAATTTTAATTGACGGTACAAAAGATGAGCACAATGTTTATTGGACATTAATAAAACGGGATGTGACAGCTTTCCTTGATTTGAACAAATTAAAAGATCCTTCTTTTCAATTACGCGTTGAAGCAAAGGTGCGTGTCCATAATGCGCCGCGCCGGCTTAATTTTATGGTGAATACTAATAGAACTACTAATTACCATATCGATTTAATGGAGTACGATATACCGGATACAACCGACTGGCATGTTATCAGCATGACTACTAAAAAATTTGATGCTCTTCCCGGTGATACGGTTTATGTCCAATTGTGTGCAACCGATTACGGAATAGGTAAATATTATGTCGATGTGGATTATTACCGCGCCGATATTGTAAATGTTAAATTTAGCAGGACCGGATAAAGGTGAACTTGTGCCTTATCATCCGCCGATTCCGGATTTAAGTACCTTTTCAAATCATATTAATGTTTCTCAAGACGCATTAATTAATTCTGATTTTCCTGATATAAATTTTAATGACTGGCATGTGGAAGAAGCGAACGGCGAATCAAAGATGTTAACGGTTAACGCAAATCAATGGATAATTTTAAGATGGGATTTTGAAAAATATAAGAACCTAAAAATTGACGGTTCGGGTTTATTGGAATTAACTACACAGTCTGTTCCGATAGGCGGTAATTATATTAAAGCTTTAGGAGAAGATTTCGGAATGGAGTTTGGTAAAATAAGAGTGATCGAAATTCTTGGCGGAGAGAACGAATGGGATCAAACTAAAGTAACATATAACTCCTTTATGAGTGGTAATAATTATTCCGATGTTTTTAATGAGCAGATGATTTATGATGCGAGTACTGAATTATGAACCCGGAAATAAAAATTATATTACAATTTCAAAACCGGTTTTACAACGACTGATTGAAGGAAAAACAAAAGGGTTACTAATTAGACCATTAGGTGCTTTAGATGCTTCTTTTTATGCTTCGGAAAACCAATCAGGTAATAGCCCGAAGCTGCATTTTAATATTCGCAACAAAGTTGAATAATTAAGTTGGTTGTAAAGAACCATTTCTTGATAAAAGTTATCGTAGTCAAGGTATAGCTCTTGACTGCCGAAGCATAATTAGCATTTAGCAACAGAAGATTATATAAAATTGTAATTTGCAATTCCTGATCAAACTTGGAGTATGAAATGAAGATGATGTTCCTCAAATTTAAACCGATTTATTTATTTTTTCTAATTACGGTTATCTCAATTAATTGTATAAAAGTCAGCGGCCAAGCGAAAGTACATGTTTGGGAAATGCAAGAAATTAAATTAACCTCTGAAAAAACTTATACTAATTATTATACCGAAGTTACATGCTGGGTTGAATTAAAAGGACCGGATTTTTCAAAACGGGTATACGGATTTTGGGACGGGGGAAATAATTTTATTGTGCGAGTTACAGCAACAAAACCAGGCGAATGGCAATGGGTAAGCGGTTCAAATCAACCAGATGATAAAGGACTCAATAATAAAACAGGTACGTTTAACGCTGTTGAATGGACTGAAAAAGAGAAGAAAGAAAATCCCAATAGACATGGTTTTGTACGGGCCACATCAAACGGGCATGCGCTTCAATATGCCGACGGCACTCCATTTTTTATGATCGGCGATACATGGTTGGCCGGCTCAACATGGCGCTTGCCGTTTAGAAATGCGGCAACTTCGAAAAATTATGTGCCGGGACCGGGAATGGGTTTTGAAGATGCCGTAATGTACAGAAAAGAACAGGGATTCAATTCCGTTAGTATGATTTCATGTTTTCCGAACTGGGATGCAGACTGTAATCCAAGTACATATGCAGACTCCAATGGGATCTATATTAGAAATGCGTGGGAAAAATTTGGATACGATGTTTCCGGTGCGGCGGGCTTTGATGCTTCAGGCGGAACAAGTTATTGGGGATCATTCACCGCAAAAAATATGCGTGATGAATACGGCAATCTGCCGTTCGAGATGTCGAAAGTTCATAAGGGTGTATCTGATTTTAATCGGATCAATCCGGAATACTTCCGGAGTCTCGATAAAAAAATGGAATTTTTGTCAAAGGAAGGTTTTGTGCCTTTGCTTGAAACAGTGCGAAGAGATGTGGGACCATCTTGGAAAGCATATTTTGATTTTAACGAATCATTTTCGCGGTTTGTACAGTATTTGGCTTCGAGATACGGCGCATACAATTTTATTTACAGCGAAATTCATTTAGATTGGATACCGAAGGAATTCAGTCTTACGGCAAAAGAATTTAACGAAGCGTTGAAATATCATTTGAAGAAATATGGACCGATGCCGTTTGGTCAGCCGGTAACAGCACTAATCAGCAGTTCGACTTATACAGTATTCGGCACGGTGATAATTGTCCCTGGTTAACAATGCAAAGTGTAGGAAACAAACCGAGAGATCACAGGGTTGCCGATTCGCTTGAAGTAATTTTTAAGCTCGATCCTCCGTATCCCGCAATTAATTTTGAACCGTATTACACCGGTTGGAATCATGAAATTAACAAGCCGAACGGTGAGCGTCCGCCGGCAAACTCCGAACGCGATAATTATTTTTCACGCGCTCAAATGTACGGATCGGTTTTATCCGGAGGATTATCCGGACATGTATACGGTACTGCCGCTTATGATATTACAACAACCGGCGAACCGGCAGGAGCGCGTCCTCATGTTTGGGATGCATTTAAGTACGAATGCGGCAAATTACATGAAGTATTTAAATGCATTCATATTTTCGGAAGGCAAAAGATATCAGCAGCTTCAACTCGCACGTCAGGATGTTGTACCAAATAAAGCTCCCGGCAGTCCTCCGGCTGGTTTGGATGGCTGGTCGTACATGATGCGCACGTCAAAAAAGGATTTTGCGTTACTCTATTTTGAAAATCAATCGGTGCTGCCGGTATTGGACAATTTCCAACCCGGCGCCGAATACAATTTTCAATGGTTTGATACTATTACCGGCGAATGGGGAAAAAACGTTACGGTTAAAGCGGACGAAAAAGGTACGCTCAAATTACCGGATTTTCCGGAAGGAGAAAAGAAATCATCCAGAGACTGGGCGGCAAAAATTAAAATCGAGTAATCGTTCATGAAATAGTATATCATGTTATGAAGATAAAGTAACTAATAAATCATTAGCATTAGTTTTCTTCGCAAAGACTCCCTTCCGGGACCTTTTATCTGTTGTCTAAACAGTACTCTTCTGCTTATTTTCATTTATCAACTCAGTTTTTTTCAATTTAAACATTCCCGAGGCGACAAATGTCGTTATTTCAATAAAATCATCTTTTTCGTCTCAACAAAATTTCCAGATTTTAATTGGTAGAAATAAATTCCGCTTGCAAGATCCCCGGTGTTGAATGTTGCTTCATAAATTCCTAGTTGTTTTATCTCATTTAAAAGAGTAGCTACTTCTTCTCCTATTGCGTTGTATATTTTAAGTATTACGAGTCCCTCTTTTGGTATTGAGTACTTTATAACAGTTGAGTTGTTAAACGGGTTTGGATAGTTCTGCTCAAGTTTGTATTCTGTCGGTATCAAACGTCCTTTGTCTTTGCTTATTCCTGTTACTTCATTTTTCAGGTATAATGTATCATCTACGCTTTCGTTGTTCCCTCTGTCTACTAAAATCGTTAATTTATTTTTTGTTATATCTGTCCAGACCGGGACAATTTTATGTGTTGTGTTTAGCGGAAGAGAAATATTGCTTTTTACGAATCTCTTCACTCCTAGCTCTGATGCGTGATTTAATTCTATCTGGTAATGCTTCGAAGAACCATAGCTAACCAATTTTAACGTATTGTCATCCGGGTTTTCAATCTCAACAGAATCATTCTGCGCAAGTTCAAATGATCTAATTACAAATACTTTCTGCTCGCTTTGATTATCTATAATATTCAGCAATTTTATTGATTTCATTTCAGCATCCGGATTTATTACGGACAATCCGCCGTTAAAATATAGTTTGTCTACCTGTGCCGCAGCCGCGCCAAATCTTTCGTATTCAAATGATTTATTCCCGGTGAATAAGAATGCATTGACGGTTTCAGCCGAGAAGTTATTCAGTACTATTGAATAATTATCTATAGGGAGATGGTAGCCATATGGTAATTCGCTGTTGCCATTTCTTTTTATCAAAGGATATGAACCCGGTATCTCTACCACCATACCTGTAGAACTAATGCCGGTTTGATTACCTTGATCGTCCGAAATCAGCGGTGTTGATTGAGTAGAAGTGAAAATCTGAAGTTCGTTATTGCTCATACTAAAAGGAGATTTAATATTTGCCTTCTTAGGTAAAGCCGGCTTTTCTAAAAATGTAATTGCGGTATCTTCTAAGAACAAATAACTATCTCCGCCCCAATTCTGCCAGGCATATTGTGTTGACCAGGCGCCTCTGCCATCATTTGCAAGAGTGTCTATAGTAATTTTTGCATCTGAAACATTAGGATAACTGTTATCATAAACATAAATATAGTATATATGATCAAAGGAAGTATCTTTTTCAATTTTATATCCCAGTACTGCGTGCCCGCCTACATCGTTTGAATCATTGCTTATAAAACTTAAGGTTTTGATTTTAACTTTATCTTCTTTTAATAAATCCCTGAGTTCATTAAGAGTTTCATTGGGTGTCTTTTGAAGAAATAAATCTAGGTTTGCTTCATGAGGATTTCCAAACTGATGAGTGAAAAGTTCGTTTATTATTTTCACCACATTAGTATCCGAATGAACCAGATTCGGAGTATTTATATCCGGAAAGTCGGGATAAGCAGTAAGAAACTTATCTTTTTTTTCAAAAGCCAATGCATTGGATATAGCTATACCGAAACAGCTTCCGTTCCAATCACCTTTTTTTGCTTTCCATGATAAAAGAGCTTTCGGCCGATAAATACCCCGATAAGTATCAAAGTAACAGGAAGTAACTCCAAATGCGCCTACAAATGACATCCAATCAGGATGATCAGAAGGATTTGCTTTTGCAAATACACTGTCGCCCTGCCACCATGGATAAATCATTTTAGTTATAGGATCAATTCCGGTGTAATCAATTTTTTGCCACCAGCTCTGCGGCCATAAATCAGAAGGAGTATTGCTAAACCCCCACCAATCTGTGCTGTCATAAGATATGTAATCGCCGTTCTTCAGTTTTGTAATGATCAGAGGTTTTATTCTGAATGTATCGCTCTCAGCCAGAATTTCAAAGTATTCGTCCCTCTCAATTCTAATAAGAGATTTTGTACTAAATATTTCACCGGGAATATCCCAGATATACATACTATCCGATGCCGAGATGACTGAATCAATGAGCTCAAAATTTATACCTCCATCCGTACTGTATTTTAATTTTATAAACGTATTTTCAATTCCGCCGACCCATCTTACTGTATCCTTTTGCCCTGATATTAATAGTCCTCCTTTTTTTGGCCTGGTAATTTGAGGGGCCGATGAGTAGTTATAGATATCTCTTTCAATATTCGCCCAATTTGAACCATTCCAGTTTTGAGATAAATCTTCAGTTTTATTATTGTATTGATCATAAGTGTAAGAATGCATCCTAACATTTACCCAGTCTGAATTATTCCAATCCTGCAATAAATCTTCTATTGCATTATGCTTGCCGTCATAAGAATACAAATTCCTAGAGATATTCACCCAAACAGAACTGCTCCATTCTTCAATAAAATATTCAATCAAATCATTATTCCCGTCAAATGCGTAAGTTTTCCTTGATTCATTTACCCAATCAGCAGCATCCGGGTTTTGAGATAAATCTTCAATCATATTTTTACCGTCATATTTATATAAATTTCTCGATTTATTCGCCCAATAAGAAATATACCAGACCTGATATAACGCTTCTATCCTATTACCATATTCATCATATTTGTATGTATTCTTCCGTTCGTCTATCCAGGAATCGCTCCACAATTGAGATAAATCTTCAATCATATTTTCACCGTCCCAGGTATATGTATTCTTCTGTGCTAACACCCAGTTATTGCCGTTCCACATTTCGCGTAAATCTTCAGTCATATTTTTATTTTCCCAGGAGTAAGTATGCCTTGACTGCGGTATCCAGTTAGAGCCATCCCACAATTGAATTACTTCTTCAATCATATTTTTATGTTCATCATAGGCGCTGGTCGCCATGCTGTTACTCACCCAATTTGAACCGTTCCAGTTTTGATATATCCATTTAGTTTTATTATCATTTTCATCATAGGTGTTGACAATCATGAAATAACCCACCCAGTTCGAACCATCCCACCTTTGAAATGATAACTCAGTAATATTATCTTTCGCGTCATAAGTGTATGAATAAATCCAATTATTAATCCAATTAACGCCGTCCCAGTTTTGCCTGATGTTGTCTTTTAAATGAAATCCGTTATCAAGATGAGTTTTATAAGTTATAAACCCGGAACCATTACTTTTAAGAAGAGTTAATTTTAAAAGTTGATTAACTGAATCGGATCGATTTGAACTCTGTTGTAATTCTTCATCCGAAGTTTTGAAAGGGGAAATATGTTTCCTATCATCGTTTAGAGATTGTACCAGCGGACAAAGAATAAATAGGATTACTACTATAAGCGGATTTATTTTACTTAAATTCATTTTATTTCTCCTCTTAATTATTAGATGGGTAATCCAAACGATTTACTTTGTTAGCTTATCTTATCAAATTACTTATTGTACTATTGCATGATATTCCCTAGAAATTTTAAACCCGGTTATTTACATGAGCCGTCATTGCCTATTACATTTCCATTGTGGTATAATCGCTAGGTACCGTAAAGCTATCGGCATTCGGTGTCCATGGTTTAATATCTTTTACCTCCATACCGGAAGAACCCGAACCATCAATATGGTTTTCCATTTTTATGGGAAATTTATAATCTTCCGAATACCATAAAGTGTATAAATGCTGGTTGACTTCGCCATAGTCATCTTTTTTAATGTTGCGGAGTTCTTTTTTTATGCACTCTATGCCGTTTATTTTTTCGTTTCCGACAACCCGTTCCGTAGCACCCTCATTTAACCAGTATTCATATTGCTTCAAAGGATCCGTACTGATACTCATTCTACTTTTTGAGTTTGTTTTGATAACCTTTTTTTGTTCAGGAATAATTATGTATATCTCTTTTGCACCAATAGGCACAATTACAATTCCTTTCTGCCCATCCTGATTGAATTCATATTTGTAGTTGCTTCCGTCTGAATAAATTTGATATTCACCGCTCTTCTCAGCAGTGGTATAATACATTTTTGCAGAAAACTGTCCGTAAACAGTTATACTTGATAAAAGTAAGATTATAAATACAGTAAGCGAATTTGGTACTTTTTGATTATTCATAATTGTTTCTCCCATTTCATTTAAGTTTGAAACTCATATAAGGCAAGTATTCAATGTTTGATATATTTTCTTAAAAGTTTTATTCTACTCGTAATTTTTTTATTTAGTTTTCTTATTTCTACACTTACATTTAAAGCTCTGCCTTTTTCTATTTTATTAAAAACAACAGACTTAACCTTGCCATATTCTTTTTCATCAATAATATTCAAATACTCTATCCCCGCCTGGTGGATAAAGATCATATAATAATTTTCAGCGTTGCACTTCAGCTTTTACCTTTTCGCTATTTTAGTTTTTTATTCAGCACCTAGGATTCATACTCATCCTACTAATTATATTGTAACAATTTTCCGAAAAACTTTGTTTGGGAATAGATTAATTGTTAGATGCTCCGGAATATCATGTGCCTTCAGCTCAGATGAAGCAATAGATAGAAAAATTGTTAATATTTTAGGGCAAGATTTAATTCTAAAATACATAGGATTTTCTACTGTATTTGGTCATTGTATTTATTGGATATGAGCGCTGAAAGTAAACTTTGAAGCAATATTCTTTATCATAGGTTATTTGAAGTAAACTATAAATATTGAATACTGTCCAGAGTTCAGTAAGTAGCTATATACAGGGCGAGAATTGCTCCCAACAGATGATGAAGTCAGCTATACATATGAGAGATAAATTCTCATAAGAATATTAGCTGAATACAATGAATAAAAAATATTACCTAAATACAAGTTTGGTATATAACAGTTAATTGTTGTTCATCATAAAACGGTAGTGATTCACAAATATTGTAAAAGATTACTAATGATTTTATCAAAGCATATAGTATTGTGTATTTATAATAATATGAATAAACACTAGGCTAATAAGATGAACAGCTAAGTGATATTTATGAAAGAATAAATTTGAGTCTAGTCTGTAAAATTTTTTAGGAGTGTAAATGGTTAATGTAGAACTTGAGGCTAAGCGGAGTGAGGCGTAGCCGAACGTAGCTTAGCCTCTGTTAAATTTCGGAGGTATTCACTTTATCTAAATTTATTCCATATTTCTTCAATTTCGCTTACATTTTCATCAATTTTATCCTTATTAATATCACTGTAGTTTAATAAGGTTGTTTGCTCAACAAGATCGTGTTTTCCCCACATATTCAAAAATTTATTGGAACAACATACTTGCTTAAATATGGGTCTGAAAAATAAATTTAGGGCACTTCTAAAAACTATTTTTTATAAAAATTCAACGCAAAGAACGAAAAGAATACGCAATGTTCGCAGAGAATATTGAAGTTTTTAGAAGTGCCCTTTATACTGGGTTTGCATTTGCCTTTGAGCTTAGTCCATTTGGCTGAGAGTAGGAATTAATATTGATAGGCAAATAATAAATATTGTTTGGATTAGCATTAATATCAGATAAGACAAGCGGACAACAATTAAAGTTCCTTCGGATTAATCCGTTTTCCATCCTTTTGAACTATTGTAGAGGGAACTATTTTTATATAATATCACCACCGTTAACAAGATAAATTAAATATAATACAAATGTCATGTTAATAAAAAATCCCCATCAGTCAATAATAATCAATTGAATTGGCTGAAATAATTAATTAATCAAAATGGAGTGTGTTTTATGAAACTCTTAATTTTATCGGCTTTTGCCGTACTGACATTTGCAAGTGGATTATCCGCAAATAGCCCTTTTCTGGCTAATAATAAAGAATATCATTTATTTAGAAATGATCTTGCCGTTACTCCTAGTAAAGTTTTAGATTCGGATTCATTGTTTACTGCAAGTCAATTAAAGAATGGTCTCTCTTTAGCCGATTCACAAGCGGCTGTTGTTGATTCAATCCTTACCAACGCTCAGACAAAAATAAACAACTTAAATTCAACTGGACAACAAAAAGTTGATGATACTAAGCAAATCATCACCAATGCCTATTCTGCTATAAAGGAAGTTCTAACCGATGACCAACGCACAAAATTTGAGGATATGATTTCCGGTGAATAAAAATAAGTAATCGGTATTAAAAATAATTGTACACATAAATAATAAAGTTCCGCGGTAATAAAATTTGTAATACTGTGGAATTTTTTTTAACGGAATCTATAAAAACGCCACCAAACTAATTTCTTATTTTTTCTTTTTTTTTGCTGAATCTTCTTCTATTTTCTCATCCTCAACCGAATGAGTTTCTTTAAGATTTGATTCTTTTTCCGCCCTCCTGGCAAGCTTAATATAAAATTTATGAAGATGCTCTAAATCATCCTGAGTTAAGTCTTCTATGTCTATTAACCTGTTACTGGCGTCTTTTGAAGATGCAACCAATTCATTCAGTTTTAATTGTACTGCAAGGGATTCTTTATTCTGTGATCTTTGAATTAAAAAAACCATAAGAAAAGTTACAATTGTTGTACTTGTATTTATAACAAGCTGCCAGGTATCGGAAAACTTAAATACCGGTCCTGTAACTATCCAAATTACTATAACAAAAAATGCTACCGAAAATGCTGCTGAACTCCCGGCAAATATAGTTGCCTTGTGAGCAAAAACATCGAATATGTCATTTATCTTCTTACTTAAATTTTTTTTCATATAATTACATTTCTTTCAATTAAATATTTATGTTTTTTTATCGTTTGAACCAATTAAATTGCTATATAATATTAGACTCATTATTATAAACACCTAAATGAATATCTTTAATTTACTAAGTCTAAACCAATAAATTGAATAAAATCCAAATACAGCTTTTAGAGGATAATAGGCTTTTGCGTGAAGGCATTGCGTCGATGCTTAAAAAGCAATCCGATATGCATGTAGTTGCCACTGTCGGTAATGGTGAAATCATCCTTCTGCTAATTAAGAAACACAAACCAAATATTATACTTCTTGATCTCGGTTTACGAAGTCAAAACAGCTTGCAAGTTGTAAAATTGATTAAGATGAATTTTACATGAAACCAAAATAATAGTAATGGATCTTATACCGCTTCAGACCGATGTTTTTGAATTTGTACAAGCCGGAGTTTCGGGATTCATGTTAAAGGATATAAGCGTAAACGGAATTTTTAAAAACAATTCGATCAGTTTATAAAGGTGCTCAAGTTTTACCATCAAATTTAACCGGATCACTTTTTTCCCAAATCGTTGAACATGCCGTTAACGGATCGAAACCATTCGTCATCTTTGAATCTGTTCGTATGACAAAACGTGAAAATCAGGTAATCGAATTGATATCAGACGGTTTCACTAATAAAGAGATTGCGCAAAAACTTCATCTTTCAACCTATACTGTAAAAAGTTATATTCATAACATCCTTGAAAAATTATCTCTTAATAACCGCGTACAAATTGCGAAACATTCTCATCTCTGGCTTAAATAAAGCTGAAATCGATACTACTATATAATTAAGCCTTTTTTGCTTCTAGGAAAATCTTTTCATCCAAACGCTGTAGTCTCTTTTTCATCCTTTTGCTTGATTGTATTATCTTAAATATCTGTTTAGTTTAATATCGTATTGCTAATATCGATATGTTTAATAATAGATTATAAGTTTAATTATATGATAAAAAAATCAATAAATCCAATGTCTTTGCATCTATAATGGTTTTGATGGGTTTCCTGCTTTTTTGTGTGGTGCCCTAACTATGACAAAGAAGATCGTTGAAGAAATGCTAGTCGTTATTGTAAGAAGAAATCCCATTCAGCGGCATATTTGAGATGATGCTTTTGCAGGCGAAGATGTCCAAGTACGGTGTTAAAGCAACATCATCATTCAATTTGTTTCCGGATGTACCACTGGATACAAATCAAATTATGAAAACTGTTCAAGAAAACGGATTCGATGGTATCTTGGTGATCCGGCTTCTTTGTGCTGAAACTAAAACTCATTACGTTCAAGGTTATTTTGCACCTGAGATGAAATCAAGGTACAATCCTTTTAAAAATAAATATTCTACCAATTATCAAGGTATTCAACATTTTCAACAATAAGGAAAAGATTATTTTCTGTGGCAGCGCTGCGGGGCTATCATTAGTTGGCTAATTAAAAATAATAAAGAAAGAAGAGAATGAAAAACAAAAGCACACAAAATAGTGTTTTCAACTTTTTGAATCAGTCTGCCCGTCACTTTAAGGAGATCGGGTCTGTTGCACCGGACTCCCCTAATTGCATCAACAGTCTGGTTAATTCAATCCCTTTCGATTCTGCAGAACTAATACTCGAGTTCGGCGCCGGTAGCGGGGCTGTTTCCGGTGAGATTCTGAAAAGGAAAAAATCGGAAAGTACACTTATCTGTTTTGAAAAAAATAATACGTTTTATAAACTGCTTAGGCAAAATATATCGGGGCAAAATATCTTTTATTGTTCATGACAATGTGTTCAATTCCAGGGATATACTTTCTCTTCGGTTCGGATTACAAGACAGAAGTGTGGATTGTATTGTTTCCACTCTCCCTTGGTCATCTCTAAAATTTGAAGAGTTGCTCATGAATGAGGTTTTACCTCTGCTTAAAGATGGGCGGCCACTTTATTCAGTACATGCATACTTTATCTGTTCTTAAAGGTACAATGCTGCGGCCTATACTGAAAAGATATTTTAGTCAAATCGATTTTGAATTCGTTTTTTTCAACATTCCCCCGGCGCTCGTTTATACTTGCAGGGCCAAAGTAAAACATAAGCCGGATTAGCGTTGTATAACTAAAACCTCTTTACACTTATTGACCATTCAAGTGTGTAAAAAATATTCCCATTATGAAATCCATATTGTAGATATTTTAAAATTACTTAATGAAATTTACTGCCCCCAACATATTTTTTCCCTTGATGCTTTTTCAAGGTCCTATTACATGCCTCTAAAACTCCTTGGGAAACTAACATTTGAAAAAACTTTCATAACGACTCATCCAAATGATGTAGTCTCTTTTTCATCCTTTTGTCCGATTGTATTACTTTAATTCTCTTCATAGCTTAGCAAAAAGTTAAACATTGAAAATTAAAGTAAAAGAGGCTTACCATGTTATACACGATCGCAATTGTTCTGATAGTTTTGTGGTTGCTTGGAATGTTCACTGCTTACACAATGGGCGGAGTAATTTACGTTCTGCTTGTAATCGCAATTATATTGATCTTAGTTAACTTCTTTAGAGGAAGGCGTGCAATTTAGTCTATAATTGCAGGCAAGATTATGGATACAGATTATTAATACTCTAATAAGGGTTTTAGAATCACTAATAAACCTCAACTAAAGTATGTTAATCCGGAGACTATTTTGAATCTTACAGCCGGTTTGGTTTCCGGATTGGGTTCGGCAGTGCAATTATTGTAGCAGGTTGATCTTTTAGTTGGTTTTATACTTGGTAATATTTTCCAACTTAAACTAATGGGACGAAGTCTTGGTTTATCTACGTTGGTTGTCTTTCTCTCGTTAATTTTCTGGGGCAGTCTGCTTGGTTTGTTTGGCGCGGTTTTAAGCATACCACTTACAATGAGTCTGAAGTTTGCATTTTAAAGTAATGAAGATACATGGTGGATTGCGGTTTTGTTAGGTCCGGAAAAATCCGTGGAAGGCAGATTTTCAGATTCAAAGAAAAAAATGCAAGGTAATGAAAAAAATGAAGATTAAATATTTACAAAGTGTTTATTGGAGAAAACTCTCGCCAGGCAAAATAGCGCTGCACGCTAGCTTTGCAGCGGGAATTATCATACTATTAGTTGTTCTGATATTCCTTTTTTTCCCGCAGACTTATCTCAACGGGTTTCTTAAGAACCATATTATGGATAGTTTTGCAAAAGCATATCCGGAATACTCAATAAAAATTAACGATGTTAATTTTGATATCTTAAAAAACCATTTAGAATTCAACTCAATTTTACTGTCAAAGGCCGACTCTTCATTTTCTTGCAAAATTAAAATGATATCTTTAGACAGGATTGACTGGATAAAACTTCTTCTTAAAAAGAAATTCCAACCTAATATCATTGATAACGCTGTTTTAGATGCAGAAGGAATTGTGATAAATTTTAAGCAGTCACAAAATCAAATTAAATGTGTTCGGTTCCATTTATCAATACCAGATTCATTGATTATAGCTGACTCGCTGAGATTTCATCCTATTATAACCGACGAACAATTCTTTGCCGCAAGCAAATTCAGAAACACTAGATACCGTTCTGTTGTTCCTAGCATAATTGTGAATGGGTTTTCATATTTCGGACTGTTAAATGGAAACAACTATCGCGCCCGTTCAATTAATATCCGGGATGCTTTTATAGATATTCTAGTAAACAAGGATAAGCCCTTCAATAAAAGATCACCAACTCCTTTGATGCCAAGTGAGGGGCTAGCTTCGATAAAGGATACAATCCGCGTTGCAAGTCTGCATGTTATGAATAGCCGGTTGAATTATTACGAAAGGTATGCAGCAGGCGCAAAAGCAGCTTTAGTAACTTTCGATAAGATGCAGCTTCTTGCAGGAGGAATTGTCAATCATACCGGTCAACGTGATACTATTATTATTCATGCAAAAGCAAACTTTATGGGTACCAATGCAATGAAACTACTCATGTTTATTCCTCTGGGATCGCCGCAATTTTCTTGCAGTTATAGCGGATCGCTTAGTAGAATGGAAGTCAGCAGTCTTAATAAATTTCTTGAGATTGCTGAACATTACCGTATAAAATCTGGTATTCTTCATGAAGCAGCTTTTAATGTAAATGTGAATTCGGAACATACAACGGGTTATGTAAGTGCGGAGTATAATAACTTATCGGTTGCCGTTCTTAATAAAAATACAGGAAGTGAATATGGAATGCTTGACAAGATACCCTCATTCGTTGCTAAAACATTCGTTATAAGGGAAAACAATATGCCTGATAAAACCGGATCAATAAAAATGGGTGTTGTAAAATATACACGAAAACCGGACGAGCCGTTTATACAGGTTGTATGGTTTGCTCTTCGAAGCGGAGTAGGTAATGTTGTTGGTTTTTGACGGAAGTTTACTTATCCAAACGATGAAGCCCCTTTTTCATCCCTTCGCTCGATTGCTGAGATCTGTTCTTCTACTTATGTTCTATCCGAGTCATTAAGCTAAATAAATATACCAATTACATTTATCTGAAGGAAGAATTATGAAAAATAAAATTTTAACCCTAGCAGCAATAGTATTTATGTCAGGCGTAGTTTTAATGGGCTGTCAAAACGCGGGAGAAAAGAAAACTCAGGAAGCCCAAGAAAGCATGGGAGAAGCCAAACCCGATTTACAGGCGGTACAAACCGGCTATTCGGATGAGTGGCAAAATTTTAAGAGTACATCTGAACAAAAAATCCAAGATAATGAAAACAGCATAGCTGCTTTCAAAGAAAAAACGGAAAAATCGGGTACGAAAATAAAAGCAGATGTAAAAGTTAAGTACAATAAAGAAATTGCAAACTTAGAAGAAAAAAATCGCTTGTTGAAGAAAAAATTGGAAGAATATAAAAATGACGGAAAGACCTCATGGCAAGATTTCAAGACAGGGTTTAATAATGATATGGATAAACTCGGGAAAGCCGTAAATGATTTAACTTCTGATAATAATTAAGGGAAAGCGGAGTTTTTTTCAAATTCACTAGAGAACAGTCTGAATGATTGTTCTCTAATTTTAATGTAACGAGCATACCGCGAACGTAGGGAAAAATAAATTGAAAATACTTTACATATTATTTTTTCCGGTTTTAATTTCAGCATCACTTAATGCACAAAATAATTTTATGCATGAGAAAATAACTCCGTCAAATCAAGATACGTGGTTAAGCCTGCCTACCGGACTGACAGGCCTGCAGTTATCAAGAAGGGAAATCAATCGTTTTACGAATTTAATCCCGAATCCTTATGAAACATTTTTTCCGGATACTATTAATACTTCTTTAACTGATACTATGAAGTACAATATGTACGGCGATTTACTTAATGATGATCCAATCTATAACAAAAGGGCCCCTTTGTGGAATCCGATCCTTAAGATTACCATCGAAAATGTGCTCTTAAATTTGGTCGATCATTATTTTGCGCATTTTAATTGGGCAGCAGTGGGTTTCAAAACGTGGAATAGAACTGCTTTACGCTCCGGTTTCCCCTGGAATAATGGATGGAATTGGGACAATGATAGATTTGGCAATGACTTTTTACTTCATCCTTATACCGGTGCCGGATATTTTAATTCGGCACGAGCAACCGGGTATAATTATTGGGAGTCTTCCGCATTTACTTTCTTCGGCGCGTATGAGTGGAAGCTATTCGGAGAAAATGATGGGCCGGCGAAGAATTCTCTGGTTGCTACAACTCTCGGCGGGATGTTTCTTGGCGAAATATTGTACAGATTAGGATCAGACGTTATCGATGAAAGAACTACGGGTATAGAAAGAGTCGAAAGAGAAATCGCCGCCTTCTTTATAAGCCCCGGCAGGTCTTTCAGCAGACTTATGGATGGGAAATTGTTCAATCATCTCACTGAGGATGTTTACCAAACAGAACCCCTTAACATAACCTTAGCAGCAGCGTATCATAGGGTAAATGAAGGAAAATCAATCGAGAGTGCGGCATCCAATAGTCTTAATCTCGATATGATTCTCGATTACGGAATCCCATTTGAAAAAATATCCCGGAAACCTTTTGATTATTTTAATCTTCAGGTAGATTTCGATTTTGGGGTGGGTGGAAAAATTGTCGGTAATATAACCGGGTATGGCAATTTATATGGCGATAATATTCAATTCGGTAATTTGGAAACGTTAGTTGGGATATTTCAACACATGGACTATTTTGATAATAATACTTTTGAATTGGCTTCTTTTGCTTTTGGGCCCGGAATAATTTCAAAGCTGCCGATGAGCAATAACTCAAGTCTTTATACTAATCTTAATTTAGGTATAGTGCCTTTTGGTGCACTCAGTAAACGATTTGGCCCTATAGATACTACACAGGTTGGAGATTTCAATTTCGCCGGCGGAGCTGAAATAAAGCTTGAAAGCAATTACAATATCGCGGGATGGGTAAAGATTGCGTTTATGGGATACTACTGGTGGCTTCATACGTATCATGGAGTTGCAGGTAATGCTTATGTAGGATTAATCAGGCCCAAAATCGCATTCAAGGTCTTCAACAATTTAAGCATTGGATTTGAGCATGAGGTTTACTACGGCGATAGATACCCTAGTTACTTAACTAGTGTTCATACCGTAAGAACAGAAGAGAAAATTTACTTCCAACTATCTTTAGTAGAGTTCAAATTTAAAAAATAGTTTGGTTTCCTTTTAATTTTTATAAACAAAAAAAATTGTAGAAGAAAGAAACATGAGGAAGATATATATATCACTCATCCTAACAACTATATGCGGATATTTTCTTTTGGCCCAAGCTCCATCTGTACAGAATACGGTGCAACGTGCTAATATGTGAAAACCAAAAAGAACGATTTTGAAGTATCCCTTCAATCCTTCAAGAGTAGTATAATGAAATATTACTTTTTCATCAGTTGATGAATGATGCAGTGAATTTACTTTAGGTCTTTGTCCTTATAATATTTTTTTACATCTTCAAAAGTCATTGGCTTAGAAATTATTTTAAGTCGCTTATCAACTAAAAACATCGTCGGCGTAGCATAAATAAAATAGTCTTTAGCTGCTTTTCCATCTCAGCCCTTTAAGTTCGAGACGTTAATCAACTGCATATTATTATTCTTTATAAAATTTATCCAATCATTCTTATTATTGTCCAAAGAGACTTTCCCGAAGACGAAATAATTAAAGATCCACCGCCTCCGATTGCACTCAATCCGAGAAATGCCAATAAAATCATAAGGATATTTCGTGCTGTTTTTGTTTCCATAACTTTCTAATTATTGTTTTTGCCATCCTTTTTTTTGCGGTTGCACATAACGGTTACGCCTATGTACAGTGCCGGGTTACGGAACTATTCACCATCAGGTTACCGTTTGGCTGGTTAAAAATATGAATTTCTTTTGTTACCAAAATGCAGTCGTTGTATATGCGCGCTGTTAGAAACTGGCGGTATCGTCCATTAGTCCTTGATCTAAAGTGGCTTTGTGACGTTTATATAATTCAAACCAAGTAATACTAAAAAAACCAGCAATCACACAAATTAGTGTTTCTATTATCCCAATTTTCCCAAACTGGAACAAGTCTAATAGAAACGGAATATTTAGGATGAGTATCAAAAATAATATAGCTCCACCAACAACCCATTTAACCGCTTTGTTTGGAGTAAAGAGAATTTTAAAGATATTAGATGTCCAAGAACGGTTTGAAAGAATAACTGCGATGTTTGATACAATTAATGTTACAAACGTAAGCGTTCTGACAGCCTTTTCGGTGTATCCCATTTTTTGACCAATAAAATAAATCAGAAGACAAATAATTAAAATTCCTATACCTTGTATGCAACTTAACAATATTTTTTTTGCGCCAAAGAAAGGTTCATTAATACTTTTTGGTGGACGTGACATGACATTTGTTTCTGCTTTTTCGGCTTCAAAAATTATAGAACAGGCAGGGTCGATTATTAATTCAAGAAAAACAATATGAATAGGCCATAGAATTAATGGCATATCAGCAAAGAAAACAGGAATTAAAGATAATCCGGCGATGGGGACATGAATGGCGAAGATATATCCTAATGCTTTCTGAAGATTATCAAAAATTCTTCGACCCATCTTTACTGCTCCTACAATTGAAGTAAAATTATCATCCATCAGTACCAGTGAAGAGGCCTCCCTTGCAACATCAGTTCCCTTTTCTCCCATCGCGATTCCGATGTTTGCCGTTTTCAGTGCCGGAGCATCATTTACTCCATCGCCTGTCATAGCCACGATTTCATTGTTTTTCTTTAACGCATTAACAATTTTCAGTTTTTGCTCCGGTATAACTCTGGCAAAAACATTTACGTCTTTTATCCTTTTGGAAAGTTCCTCCTCACTCATTTCCAGCAATTCATTCCCCGCAATACACAATTCATGATTTTTTAACCCTATTTCTTTGGCTATACTTAAGGCTGTTACTGGATAATCTCCTGTAATCATGATTATCCGGATACCTGCTTTGTGGCATTCTGCAACTGCATCAGGTATGTTTTCTCTGACGGGGTCTGACAATCCGATTAATCCTAAAAATTCAAAACTGAAATCATGCTGTGATTCAGGCAGGCTCTCAGAATTTATTATTGCTTTGGTAACACCCAACACCCTTAATCCCGCTGAAGCCATTTCAGTAACAGCCTTCTCGTATTTGCCCTTCTTATTTATATCAAGATGACATAAGTCAAATATTGCTTCTGGTGCTCCTTTGGCTGCAATTATTTTGCCTTTTGTTCCAGTACTGTTAAACACTCTCGACATAGCCAACATTTCCTTTGACAAAGAGTATTCTTTTTCCATCACCCAATCTGCGTGAAGATGTTCTGTATTTTGAAAGTATTTATCACCAATATTGGTAATGGCTTTTTCCATGGGGTCGAAAGGATTAACCTGACTCGATAAAATTCCATACTCTACAATTTCATGAAATGGTTCCGGAAATTCTGTATTAGCTGAAACAGTATGAAAATCATTGCCATTAAATAATCGGGTAACTGTCATTTTATTTTGTGTGAGGGTTCCTGTTTTGTCAGTACACAATACAGTTGCCGATCCAAGTGTTTCAATGGCTGCAGGTTTTCGAGTTAACACATTGTTTTTTGACATACGCCAAGCTCCGAGCGCCAGAAATATAGTAAGAACTACAGGAAATTCTTCAGGAAGCATAGCCATTGCCAATGTAATACCTGCCAAAAATCCGTTTAGCAAATCACCCCTGGTCAAGGTATAAACAACAATAACTAATACACAAAGTAAAATTCCAATAATCGCTAAACGCTTTACCAGAATGCCCATCTCATTTTTTAATTTCGTTGGCTCTTCTTTTACTGATTCCAACGCTTTCCCAATCTTTCCAATTTCAGTTTTCATTCCGATTGCTACAATTCTAACAACACCATTTCCCTGAACAATCATTGAACCTGAATAAACATATGGTATATCATCGCCCCCTGGACTAATATTCAAATCTCCTTTATTTCCTTCCCTTTTCCTTACTGGAACAGATTCTCCCGTAAGTAATGACTCATCAGCCATAAGGTTAATGCACGACAAAACGATGGCATCGGCAGGTACTCTGTCGCCCTCTTGCAATACGACAATATCATCAGTTACTACCTCTTTGCCGGGTATCCTTTTTTCAATTCCATTTCTAATGACTAATGCTCTTGGGCTGGCAAGGTCTTTCAATGCATCCAGGGCTTTTTCTGTTTTCTTTTCCTGATAAAATTCAATACCCATAATTACAAATACAAACCCCAAAAGCATCAGACCTCCCTGTACATCTCCAAGCAATAGATATAGCGTACCACATGCAACCAATAATAGGAACATTGGTTCTTTTACCACGCCAAATACAATGCGCAATATGCCCTTTGGCTTTGAAGAAGGAAGTTCATTAAAGCCTTCAATTTCCAGTTTCTGCTTGGCTTGCTCTTCGGACAAGCCGCTATATTTTTCCGTTTGAATTACTTTTCCCATAACATTAATTATCTCATTACCGATATGTAGTGCTGCAATTTATATTGCGGTCAATATCAAGTTTATTAGACCAATAATCAACAAAAATCTTCAAAATGTACCTAATCATTATAATGCACCCGGTTTTTAATACTGAATCTCTCCGCTTAATCCTTTATATTTTATAATGCTTTTGGGTAAATGTATCTACATCTGCTGTTCTGAATATCTGTAAAGCATAATTTCAATTCTCATATGCAGTATTTTCTATGGAGGAATTATGAGTTCACGGTATAAAAGAATTGTTGAAGAAGTTCTGGATCTTGCGGGCGTAAAAATTAATGGTCCGGATAAATGGGATATACAGGTGCACGATGAAAGGTTTTATAAGCGCGCAATTACGGAGGTGGAACTTGGTGTCGGGGAATCGTATATGGACGGATGGTGGGGCGCGGAAAATATTGACGAGTTTACATTCCGCCTGGTGCGGGCCGACCTTCAACAAAAACTCAAAAGGAACCTTAAAGTAGCTCTCCGGCTTGCCGGTTTTTACCTGGTAAATATGCAGTCACGGCGAAGGTCTTTCAAAAGCGGGCAGAGTCATTACGACCTGGGCAATAAATTGTTTCAGAATATGCTCGATAAAAGGATGAATTACAGCTGTGCATACTGGCAAGACGCGAAGACACTCGACGAAGGGCAGGAAAATAAGCTTGAACTTATCTGCAGGAAATTACAATTGGAACCGGGAATGAAGGTGCTTGATCTCGGCTGCGGGTGAGGCGTTCGGAAAATATGCCGCCGAGAAATATGACGTTAAAACTACCGGAATCACCGTTTCTAAAAACCAGGTTGAGCTGGGGAAAAAAATGTGTGAAGGATTCCCGGTTGAATTCCGCCTGGTCGATTACCGCGATATAAACGAAAAATTCGACAGGATTGTAAGTGTAGGAATGAGAGAGCACGTCGGCTACAGGAATTACATGAATTATTTTGAGATAGCAAACAAATACCTGGATGACGGAGGATTATTTCTTCTGCATACCATCGGCGAAATCCGTTCCGTTAAAGCTATAGATGCCTGGACACACAAGTATGTTTTCCCGAGCGCAATGCTTCCTTCCGTTGCACAACTGGCCAAAGCTGCCGAAGGATTATTCGTTATAGAAGATTTGCACAGTTTCGGGCAGTATTATGATACAACACTTATGGCTTGGTACGATAACTTCAAAAACAGCTGGGATAAGATTAAGGATTTATATGACTAACGGTTCTACAGGATGTGGGAATATTTCCTGGTCGGTTCTGCAGGTTCATTAAGGGCAAGGCACAACCAGTTGTGGCAGATTGTGCTCTCTAAAAACGGAATTGTCGATGGATATAATTCAATAAGATGATTATAAAATGTTTTGGGTGTTGAATGTTGGTTGTGTACTAAGGAGTTCAACATGTTATCCTGCGATTCAACTGAAGTGCTTCGGAGCTGACAAGCGCAACCAAACCTTCCCAATTTTGGGAGGTCAAGAATAAATTACGCATTACACTTTAATTTGGGAATAACAGAAAAATGCTTTCGGGTCGAGTAGGCTGCGCACCGCAATATTCAAGATGTACGACATGTTCAAGCAGAATTCAGCATTTGTACCAGCCTAAACTGCAACTTGATCAATTTATTTAAATACCATGAATTTGTATGGTATGAATAAAAAGACCTTTGAATCGCAATTATTCCGACGAAAAATACATTCTGATGACAGGGACTTCTGGTCGTATGTCGTTGCCGAATGTCTTTATCGGCTTGAAAATAAAAACATGAAAGAATACGATTGTATAGAGCACTCGACACAAAGTGAGAGGCTGAAGGATACACTGGAAAAAGCCATCAAGTTGCGTAACTATAAAAAATAAAATTTATTTTCACTTACTCTTGACCCGAGCGCTAAAATAGTTTATGATTAACTATAAGTTGATTTTATTAGGCGACTCAAAAACAGCACACCAACAGAAAACTCACATATATAATCGTGAAATTAATACGATTCACCCGGTCTTCAGTGAAGACGTATAAACAAAAAGCCTAAATAAACTAGGCTGTTCATAATCGGAGGATTCCAACCATGGAAGAATCAAAAAAAAACTAAAAAAAAGCATAACTATCCTAAAAACCGAAAACCTCGAAATACGGATTACAGTACAGTAACCAAGCTGATAAAAGCTCTGGGCATAGACAAGGTTAAGGAGTTCAGTTTATCTTACGGAACATACGAAGGCGCAAAGATTTTAGGCAAGTTATTTTGTCGTTTTGTGCAGGACTCTAACATACTCCATATGCGTAAGAAATTCGGTGGAAAAGAATAATAACTTCTTAAGATTGACTAAGCTTTGCTTGGCGCACCACAAAATTATTTACACTCCTTATTTTTTTTTATAAATGTTTCTGAATAAAATTTTAGGATAATCTTTCAACATGATTCGGCCATTTTTCAGACCTTAAAGATTTTATAGAATTTGCTATTGCTGCTTTGATTGTATGCGTACGAACTGTAATTACCGTTATCATTAGAGCTATTGCTCCGGGAAAGGGAAAATACCAATTATTAATTGAAGATCAGAAGGCAAATATTTAATTTAAGCTAAACGTAAAAACCGCTCTATGTTCATAATAGTTTGAAACAACCGCAATGATATTTCATAGGTAAAACCGTCCGCGGTTTTCGAATTCTTACCTTTAATATCATTACAAAAATAGAATTGTATCAAAGTGTCGGTACAAAGGTCATCAGGACTTATTAGGACCTTTAAAATAAAAAATGCGAAGAACTGTTGTTTTCGCATTTTTTTTGTGGGCCCGGAAGGACTTGAACCTCCGACCCGCTGATTATGAGTCAGCTGCTCTAACCAACTGAGCTACGGGCCCTAATATTTAAGTCTTCAAAAATAATATTTCTTATTACTTTTTCCAAATTCCCGTTGTATGATTTTTATATTTTTTAATAATATTTGTAAATATATTGAACAACGCCGGTTTTGTCTCCGTCCGAATCCAGATGCAGTTCATCTATAACATTACCGTTTTTGTCCATGTTGTATTTTACTATTTCCGATAAATCACCATCGGAATTATACTCATCCGATTGAATCCTGTTGCCTTCTTTATTATATATGTTTACAATTCTGTATTCAAGAGAACCATCTGAGTTATACCAAATATCATTTATTAAATTACAGTCTTTATCATATTGGTAAATATAATATTTCTCCATCTCACCGCTTATATTGTATCGAACAGCTTTTATTTTATTCCCATACCGGTCGTATTCATAAGTATATCTTTTATCCGGTTTCCCTTCCGAATCATATCTAATTGTCTCAATCCTCCGACCTTTACCGTCGTACTTGTATGAATATCTCGTTTCAATTTTTCCGCCACGTCCGTAGAAAATTGTTGAGACCGTATAACCTTCCTTGTCGTATTTAACTTGAGATACCTTTCTGCCATTAACCGGTTTTCCGCCGGAATCAACATCAAATTTAATTTTGTCTATTGATTTAATTTTTTGAGATCTTATCTCTTTTCTTTCTTCGAAATCATTATTTTTAACTACTACCGGCTTAGCAGTTGTTTTTTCGATTTCTTCATTTTTAACTTTCTCCGCTTCCTTAGAAGAGCAGCCTGTTAAAAATAGGGACATAACAGTAAAGCAGATTAGTAAGGTTAAAATAATTTTCAAATTTTCTCTCTATAAATCATCCGTTGACTTTTTTAATTATTTTTCCCATTTTCTTTCCGTTTTTGTAAATAGTCTTTGAATCAACTTTACCCGTTGAATCATAAGTAGTCCATTCTCCTTCGGAAATGCCTTTAATATAGCTTCCTTCTTCTTTTAATCCTCCTGTTGGAAAATACCAGAACCACTTGCCTTCCGGCAGATCATGTTTAAAATACCCGCTGCTTTCCAAAGTTCCGTCAGGGAAATAATATTTCCAAAGTCCCTCGTTTTTATTATCCTTCATCTCCCCTATCATTTCCGGTGTTCCGTTTAAATATGATATTTTAAATATTCCGTTCTTTTTACCATTCACAACATGGTATTCAATCATTCTATTTTTTTCTACTGCTTTTTCGGTTCCGGTAAAAGGTTCATTGCTTCCGATCTTATAAAGGATGCCTTTTTTTTCCACCAGTCCTTTAGCTTCTTTCTTATTTTTTGAACAAGAGCCGAGTACTAAAATCCCGGCAACAAGAAATATATAAATCGGAAATGATTTCATAAGCCTCCTTGATAAGGAATTCGAATGCGCAAAATAGAAACGAGAATATTTTAATGCGGAATAAAAAAGAAACTATAAATTGTTGTGATTGGAATTTATTAAAACAGCATATGCTTCTTTTAATTTATTCTTTGTAACCAGAAGATCCTGAGAAATAACTTTAACTTCTCCCAGAACCGGCATAAAGTTCGTGTCTCCGTTCCATCTCGGAACAATGTGAAAATGTATATGTTCGTCGATTCCCGCGCCGCTGACTTTGCCCAGGTTAGCTCCTAAATTAAATCCCTCCGGAGCAAACACCATTTTCAGTGCTTTTTCTGCTATTTGCAACTTCTGGAATATCTCAATGCTTTCGTCCATAGTTAATGACGAAAAATCGCTGGTATGTCTCAAAGGCACAACCATTAGATGACCGTTATTATAAGGATATAAATTTAAAACAGTAAAGGTCAACTTACCGATGTCTACTATTAAATTCTCCTGGCTGTCGACATTCTTCCCGGTCATCAGGCAAAATACACAGCCTTTGTCTTTTTTAGTTTCTTTGATCGAATCTATATACTGGGAACGCCAGGGTGACCACATTTTGTCCATTTTACCTCAACAATTAAAATAAAGCGGCCTTACAGCCGCCTTCGCAACCTTAATGACCTTCTTCTCTTAATCTGTTATATTCATCAATAATTTTTGTTTCCACTTCTTTTGGTACTTCTTCGTAATGTGAGAATTCTCTTTTGTATGCGCCTCGGCCGGAAGTTAAACTTCTTAAAGTAGAAGAATATTTATATAATTCAGCCAAAGGTGTTTGCGCTTTTATAATCTGGAAATGCCCGTCCGAATCCATTCCCATTATTTTACCACGCCTGCTTGAAATATCTCCCATAACATCTCCCATACATTCTTCGGGTATAGTTACTTCTATATTATAAATGGGTTCGAGCAAGCAGGGTTTGCATTCGAGCATTCCTTTTCTGAAACATTGCGATGCCGCAATTTTAAATGACATTTCATCTGAATCAACATCGTGAAATGTACCGTCGAATAATGTAACCCTAACATCAACAACCAGATTGCCGGAAATTACGCCTTTCTGCATGGTTTCAATAATTCCTTTTTCAACAGCCGGAATAAACCTGCCGGGAACAACTCCTCCAACTATAGCGTTGACGAATTCAAAACCATTTCCGCGCGGCATTGGTTCCATCTTAAAGTGAACATGGCCGTATTGTCCCCTTCCCCCGGATTGTTTTTTATGTTTATACTCGACATCATCAACATGACCTTTAATTGTTTCCCGGAAAGGAATCTTAGGCTCTATCATATCTACTTCAACGCCGTACCTTTCCTTTAATCTTTTAACAGCCAGACTAAGCTGGAGTTCGCCCTGACCGGATATAATTGTCTGAGAAATTTCCGGATCGAATCTTACGCTGAATGACGGATCTTCTTCATGAAGTGTATGAAGTCCGGAAGCTATTTTATCTTCATCGCCTTTTGATTTGGGAAGAATCGCGCTGTTGATTGCCGGCTCGGGAAATTCAATCCTTTTCACGACAACAGATAGATTTTTTGTGGCAAGAGTATTATTTGTATGCGTATCTTTCAGTTTTACTACCGCACCGAGATCGCCGGCTATTAACCTGGATACATCGGTTCTATTATGACCGTTTAATATTGAAAGCTGACTAAGCCGTTCGCTCTTTCCGTTAGCGTAGTTTACCATATCCAGCCCTGAAGCAACAGCCCCGGAATAAACTTTAAATAAAGAAAGCTCGCCCACGTGTTGTTCAGAAACTGTTTTGAATATGAATAACACCGGTTCGCCGGAATCATCCGGCTTCAATAATAGCTTATTGTCGCTGTCCTTAAGACTAACTTCTTCGCCGCCTCTATTAACCGGCGAAGGGAAATATTTTGAAGTGAAATCCAGAAAGTTATTTAATCCGATTCCTTTAGCAGCCGATGTTGCAAAAATAGGTATTATACTTTTCTTAACCATTGCGGACTTAAACCCTTTTTCCAAATCATCTGCCGAAAGCGAGCCTTCTTCAAAATACTTGTTCATTAATTCTTCGGAAGTCTCAGCAATTTTCTCGACAAGTTCCAGTCTGTATTCATCCGCGGCAGCTTTAATATTGTCGGGAATATCGGCAGTTTCAATACTTTTACTACCTGCCTCACCGTATTTAATAAGTTTCATATTCACAACATCAACAATTGAATTACAACTAAGCCCTTCGTTAACGGGAAAAGTAACCACAACTGCATTATGCGCAATTCTGTCCTTAGCCTGCGCTACAATTTCAGAAAATCTCGAATGTTCATTATCAATCTTATTGATAACAATGGCAAGAGGTAATTGATATTCTTCGGCAAATTTCACAGCATGTTCCGAACCTACTTCTATACCTTCAACGGCTTTGAGCATAACCACTCCGGTATCGCATACTTTCATAGCAGCTTTTACGTTGCCGATAAAATCCGAATAACCCGGTGTATCAAGTATATTTATTTTTGTATTATTCCATTCGAGGTGAAGCAGCGAAGTAGATATTGAAATTTGTTTTTCTATTTCATTAGGTGTGTAATCTGAAGTTGTGTTTCCTTCTGCAATTGTCCCGATCCTGTTAATTTCTCCGGCAGTAAAGAGTAAAATTTCGGATAACGAAGTTTTTCCGCTTCCACCATGACCGATTAGGGCAATATTTCGTATTGATTCTGCGCCATATTCTTTCAAGGGAATTCCTCCTTAACTCTAAGGTGAGATGAAATGTATATATTTTATTTTATTTTCTTTTGTAGGCATTCCAAAAAGCACTTACCCCGTTAGCAATAGCGGAAAGATTTTTAAGCAGATTTAATGCCGATCCCTCAAAACCTTCCTGTAATTTTTCTTCAAGTTCTAAAATATCTTCTACCCGGTATTTTACCTTTGTTACTATTTCTTTTGTCATATTTACCTGGTCTTTAGCCCCCTCTGCTATATCATTTACTTTCTCAGTTAATTGCATAACGGATGAGACTAAAGGCCTAACTTCCGAGGTAACCTGGTTCACGTTTTCTTCAATCTTTGAAATAGCTTTGCTTATCCTATTCAGATAAATAACCAATGAAATACATAGGATTGAAGCAGCTATCAGAAGAATAACGGTAAATATTGATACAAAGTCCATATTATTGCTTAACCGTTTTTAGTATTTTTATATGCGTCCACTCCCGCTTTTACGGCGTCTTTTAATTTTGATGCTTCATTTTCGATTGTTTCTTTACCGGAAGCAATCGAACTGTTTGCTTTAGATTTTGCTTCGTTAAAAACTTTTTCGGCATCTTTTAAAAGTTCGTCTGATTTAATTTTTGCGTCATTTATTAATTTTTCGGATTTTTTCTTTCCGTCATTGATTAATTCTTTAGCTCTATCTTTGGCTTCCGCAATATATTTATCGGCTTCATCCATATATCCGTTTGTCCGGGATCGTATATCGTCCCTTAATTCTTTACCGCTTTTGGGCGCAAAAAGCATTCCAGCAACGGCTCCTAACAGCCCACCGGCAAGAAATCCTACAAATATTCCTTTTCCTACATTATTTTCAGCCATATCTAACTCCTTTTTTATGGAATTTTCTTATATGAGAATATAACAAGCACCCCTTTGAAAATCAAGATTGTAAGCGCCGTTTAAGCATCAATTATCGGTATATACAATTAAAATGAGAGAAATTAAATTTGCGCAATGTTCTTTTCGGCAAATTTGGAAGATTTTACTTCCGCAGCAGCATTTAAAGCCGGATCAAGGATTATTAGACTATAGTTTTCAAACATTTGCAAGAAAGTTATTAATTGCTTTTCTAATCGAAGTATCATCATGAAAAGCAAATTTGCAGACAAACACTAATAATCTTTCAGTAATTTAAACCGACAAAATAGGTTTGGCCGTTTTTGCAGTTCCCTCTTTTTAGTTCGATACCGTTTCCATAGTAATTTTACCGAATCTGTTTTGGTAAAAACTCACGCTCATAATTCCTATAATTACAGCAAACCATAGCGTAACAACACGTATAATAAATGTTGATGCTACTGCTACATCTTTAGGATAATTATTCTGAACCAGCAAAAAAGTGAGAGATCCTTCTGTTACCCCAAGTCCACCCGGCAACATTGTAATGGCTCCTACAATTGTAGAAAAACCGTAACTGAAAGCAGCCCATAAAAAACTTACATCAATGTTAAAATTAATAAGAATTAAGTGATATCCCAAACATTCGAATAACCAGGACACCAGACTTAGTACAGTCATGTATATTAAAGGAAGGGGCCTCAGCAACTGATACGAACTTTCATACGCCTGGTGAATGCTTAGAATATGCTTCCGAAGATAACTTATTTTTTCGAGCATCTTAATTATTGCAAGAGCTATATTTTTATTGCTTATTAAAATCAGTACGAGAAAGAAAAATATTCCCACGCCGACTACAATTTCCCTTCCGTAATTGAATTCGTATGCACCTACAAGAGTTATCAGTATCAGAGATGTAAAATCGGTTATGCGCTCGACCATAATGATCGGCGCTGTTTTACTGATGGGGGTTTTAGTAATCTCTTTCACCAAATATGATTTCAATAATTCTCCCATCTTTCCCGGCGTTACGCTCATAATAAGTCCCGACATGAAGATGGAAAAGGAGTCTATCTTCTTTACTCTTATATTCAGCAGTGAGAGATAATAATCCCATTTTAAAAATCTTGTTACATAGTTCATGAACGACAGAAATAAAAGCAGCGGAAACAGAAACCAGTTGAATTCCGTAAATGCCATGGCAACATGATCGAAATTTGCATAGATCGAAAATGCAATATAAAGTAATCCTGCAATCGCAAGTGAAATTAAAATATTGCGCCGAATTTTTTTCAGCAAATTAAACTGCCTTTTTTAATGAATTATAAAGTTTTGAAAGCGGCAGACCTACAACATTATAATAACATCCGTTGATTTTTTTGACGAAAACAGCTCCGAAATCATCCTGAATGCCGTAAGCACCTGCTTTATCCATCGGACTGCCGGATTCGATGTAATCGTTAATTTCGTCGGTCGACAGTTTTCTGAAAGTTACCAGTGTTTTTTCATAATCCGTTATTGTTTTGCCGGTTTCGGTATTGTAAATTGAAAACCCGGTATATACAATATGAGTTTTACCGCTTAGAATTTTTAATATTTTAGCTGCATTTTTGGCATCGGACGGCTTGCCGATTATTTTTTTATTAATAACTACAATTGTATCCGCGGTAATAAGAATGCCTTTTTTAACTTTCTTTATTGCTTGCATCATTTTTTCTTCCGAAAGTCTTTTCACTGCCTTAACGGGAGCTTCACCGTTTTTAATGCTTTCATCGGCGTCTACCGAGAAAGTTTTAAATTCTAAATTTATTTGTAATAATAATTTTTTCCTTCTGGGTGATTTGGATGCAAGATATATAGGAAGGTCGGTTTTAATCATCGTAACTCCATTAATTCTGTTCCCGGAAAATAAAATGATAAAATACTTTTATAATTCTTACCCTCTTCGGATAGATGAAGGGCTCCCCACTGGCATAGACCGACTCCGTGTCCGTATCCTTTGCCTTTAATTATAACATTATTTTTTTCGTCCGTAAATATATTAAATAATGTACTTCGAAGTATACCTCCTTGCTGCGGTTTCAAAACGTACCTTATTCTGTTGCTTTTTAATATGATTCTCTTTTCATAACGCTCTTTATCTGTCAGCATAATAACCAGGTCCTCTACTCTTCCTGATTCGAATCTATTTGTCACTTCTACTTTATACAACGTATAGTCTTCATTAGGTATAAGATTTGACTCAAACAATCTTCTAATGAAAGTCTTTTCGGAAAAGCTTACTTCCCATGAAAACTTCGGAGCAATGGAACAATTGGGAGGGTCTCCGTCCTTTATTCCCCGAAGATACGGCAGGTCCGGAACGGGAAAAACATTCGAGGCTTTTTCGGTATGACCGCCGCAGGAGGCATGGTAGTACATAATTGCAGGCTTTCCGTCGTACCCGAGAATTACATCTTTAGTTTCTTCAGCAGCCTGATCGGAAATTTTCTTTTCGGCACTTGCGCCTCCGTATACCTGATCCCTGGTATCCAGGTAAACATCGAATGAGGAGCCGTGCCCTTTAAAGTTATTAATTGCATAGGTCCTTACGCAGATGGCAAATGCTTTGAGAGCCTGAAAATATGCTTTCCCACGGCTGGTGGGCATTTCCGCTGGAATAACTCCCTTAACGTAATCTTCAAGTTCCACAGAATTAACAACGCGTACTTTCCTGCTTTCGGAAACAAATTTCAAAGCACCCCGGTACTCTTTGCCTTTAAACGGAATTAAATTATTACTGTCCGCAGGTTTAATACTAAAATTATCCGCTTGGTAACTTTTCCCGGCTATACGTAACTCTAATTGGGTACCTATGACGGAAAATTTTAATCTATTTCCGGAATTTACCAACGCAATTGAATTATTATCTTTTAAAAGAATTACAGGTTTTTCAACAACATAAGTATAACTTTCAGGACTATCGTCCATCAGTACTCTAATAGTAGCAGAAGAAGCAGATTTTGTTTCCGAATTGCGTTCAATACGACTTGTAAATCTTCCCGAACTGCAACCGAATAGAAAAAGAGAAGTTACTATTATAAAAGAAAATGAAAGATATTTAAGGATGGAATTGAGATTATAAGTCATTTAAAAGGAGAAATTAACGGAACATTGCTTTTATCATACCCCAAGTTTGTTTAAATCCGGTTGTTTTTAGATTAATAGTAGACTGATCAAGATAAGTAACCGAATTATCGCCGCTTTGCACTCCTAGTCTGTATATAAAAGTAACATCGGTAGTTTTCAAGGCCGCATAATCAGTGTAACTGTAAATCCCCGGTCCGTGAGGACTAAATGACTTTACGGTTATCCAATCGGTTTGGTCTGTTTTTCTCTGAAGAATAAAAGCGGATACATCGCTCTCATAACTGGTGTTCCATTCAACTTTGACGTTGCCGTTTGTATCATTATAGACTTTAAAACCAAAGACGTGGGCATCGGCAATTATTACAGCAGTTACCGTCAGAAAGATGATGCTTATGAAAATTAGCGCTTTTTTCATGTCAAAAATATATTTTAATTACTTTATAATGTCAAGAATTATTTTCAAGTTAAAAATTAATTTTAGGTATTATATTCTAAATAGCTGTTTTATTGTGCTCAAATTGTGCTTAAATAGTTAAAATTCTATCGAATTAGAGATTCCGGCAGTATTTGCATTTAATTTTTTAAATTAGCCCACTTTCCGGACCGGAATTTTATAAATATAATCATCGAATAAATTATTATGTAAACCGGAAGCGCAGCCCATGCCCAAGTGAATCCCAATTTCAAATATACTCCCAGATAATACGCTAGTGGAACGAAAATGAATAAATTCGTTATTACTTCGGCGGTCATTACAAACATAGTTTTGCCGGCAGCCTGTAATCCGTTTGCCAGTACTACTCCGGTTGCATAAAATATCTGGGCAAAGCCTGCAATACGTAATGCAGGTTTTGCAGCTGAAATTATTGACTGATCGGTAGTAATAATAAGAAGCACAAGCTGAGGAACCAGTATAAATATTATTCCCAGCAGAACAGTATAATATGTGGCAATTTTAGCCGTTTCAAAACCGTAAATTTTAGCGAGAGCAAACTTTTTCGAACCAAGATTATTCCCTACCAGAGTCTGAGCTGCAATACCGAATCCGAAACAAGGCAGAAACGATATAAACAAAGCACTTATTACTGCCTGAGCGGCAGCCTGAGATTTTGTACCTATGAATCCCGTAATAGTAACAAAGATTAAAAATCCGATTAAAATAAAAACGTTTTGGAAAGAAACCGGTATAGAGATTTTAAATATATTCTTGATTATGCCGAAATCGATTCTAACTTTCCTGAAACTTTTAAATCGTTTTCTGTACGAAGGCAGAAGAGTAACCGAAAGATAAAAGAATGAATCAAACATAGTTGCAATCGAAGAACCCAGTCCGGCACCGGCAAGCCCCATTTTCGGGGCTCCGAAGCGGCCGTAAATTAATATGTAGTTGAATATTATATTGAGTACATTAATAATTATACCGGAATACATGAATATTTTGGTTTTTCCTATCCCGAAAAAAAAACCTCTGTACGCGACTGCTAATAAGAAGAAAGGAATTCCGAGAAATCTGTAAAAAATATATCCCGCGGCGTAATTGCCGACGGTGGGATCGGCGGCAAAAAAATGAGCGATATAACCGGCTGCCAATGCACCGGTTAAAGCCACAACCGCCCCTACTCCGAATCCCATGAACAGCGAATTATTCAGCGTTCTGCCGCATTTAGAATAATCGCCAGATCCGTAGCTGCGGGCCACTATTACATGTGTTCCTGTTGCCAAGCTTGAAAAGAAACTGATTAATGCCCAGGTAGCAAGCACTCCTATTCCCATTGCGGCTAATGCATAAGTAGCTTCATGCAAACGGCCTACCATGGCAGAATCGACCAGGGAAACAACCATTTGGGTTGACAGCCCGGCAATTGCCGGTAGTGCAACTTCCAGTATTCTTTTATAATAGTTTTTTTCCGGTAATAAATTCATCTCAATTAAATTTAATTAATATTGATTTTTTGCGAAAGTTAGGCAAGTTAATTTAAGTTAAATAATATTACTCCGGATTATCGTTCAGTTTTTTTTAAAATCAGCTACTTCTTTAATATCCTGTATAGCTGGAGAATTATCCGGAAATTAATTTTATAAAATAAAAACCATTTATTGTATACTTAGGTGATTCTATGATGTATAACATAAATGTTTTATTATTCATAAAGGGAAAATATCCCATATATCAGTTGAGAAATATTTTATACGGTTAATATTTAGGAATAAACTTTTTTTGTGCAAAATCTGAAAAGATTATGAGAAATGAAATTATGACGATTTTTGTAACCCCACTTAATATTGTGGAGCTAAGGAGGATCGAACTCCCGACCTTCTCGTTGCGAACGAGACGCTCTCCCAGCTGAGCTATAGCCCCATATAATTTCTAATCTTCGCCTTTAATATAATTCTATTATTAAAATAAATAAAGCAGAATTTATTATTAAATATTATAAGGTTTGATGTCCGCTATATAAAAATTTCAACTCTTGTTGAGGAGAAAAGACTAAATAATATTTCAAATATTGCCTAGTAAAGTACAAATTGATTATTTTGTCCTATAAAATTTCGCAGATATTATTACACGTTCTTTAGGAGGGTTTATGGGCACCTTGATGGTAAGTGTTTCAGGAATCAGAGGCATTGTCGGCGACGGACTTGATCCGGATACAATTGTAAAATATACTTCTGCTTTTGCCGATTTTATTGGCGGAGGTAAGGTTGTAATTGGACGAGACGCCAGAATTACGGGTGAAATGGTGCAATCATTAGTCACCGGAACGCTTTTAGCAAAAGGACTGGATGTAATTGAGATAGGAATTTGCCCCACACCTACAGTTCAGTACACAGTTAAAAATTTGAAGGCTTCAGGAGGAATAGCAATTTCAGCCAGCCATAATCCCAATCAATGGAATGCTCTTAAGCTTTTAAACAATACCGGTCAGTTTATGACGCCTGATGAAAATAAACAAATGCTTAAGTTTCTTGATAAACCGGCAGAACAATATAAGTCGTGGGATAAAATAGGTAAGTTAACTTCATATAAAGAAGGACTGCAAAAACATGTCAGAGATGTTTTAGAATTAAAACATATCGAAAGGAAAAAGATTGCGGACAGAAAATTTAAAGTTTTGGTAGATTGCGTTAACGGTGCGGGAGTATATGTAATTCCGGATTTACTTAGAGATTTCGGCTGCGAAGTAGTGGAATTGAACTGTGAAAAAACCGGGATTTTCCCCCGTCTTCCCGAACCGCTTCCGGAAAACCTTACCGAAACAATGAAAGCCGTATTAGAGAATAAAGCAGATCTTGGAGTTGTGGTAGACCCGGATGTTGACAGGCTGGTATTGATTACAAACGAAGGCAAGCCGTTCGGCGAAGAAAATACGATTACCCAGGCGGTTAAATTCATATTATCCAAAGAAAATGGTTCCGCAGCCGTAAATTTATCCACCACCAGAGCCGTCGATGATGTTGCGGAGTCTTTGGGTCAAAAGGTCTTTCGTTCCCCTGTCGGGGAGGCAAACGTTGTTTTAAAAATGAAAGAAGTAGACGCGGTTATCGGCGGTGAAGGCAGCGGCGGAGTTATATATCCGGAACTTCATTACGGAAGAGATGCGTTGGTAGGCATAGCAATAACGCTACAGCATTTAATGGAATTCGGCGGCACACTTGCCGAACTAAAAAAATCTTTACCCTCATACTTTATAGCTAAAAAGAAAATAGCCCTCGAAAACATTCAGCCGGATGAAATAATAAATTCTCTAACCGGCAAATTCAGAAATGAAAAAATAAATACGGACGATGGTTTAAGAATTGACTTTGAAGACCATTGGGTGCATTTCCGGAAATCCAATACCGAGCCTATTATTAGGATTATTACTGAAGCGAAGGATGTAAAGACCGCTGAAGAATATTCGCAAAAATATTTTAATTTGATAAAAGAATTAATGTAAAGTAATAATTAAACTAAAATAATTTTTTCCTCTTTTGGATATAACTGAACAAGGCCTTGTCGAAAGGAACCGAAGTTTCGATCAAATTATATTCTATATTGGAATTTAAGCACTCACTTTTAATCTTCGAAATAAATTGCGCCATCGATTCTTTATATGCTTTCTGAATCTGGTACGGCTGGGTAGTAATTTCCTCACCTGTTTCAAGATCCTTAAATATAGCATCATTTCCAAACGCAAAATTCTTTTCAAGAGGATCCAGGATTTGAAATACAATCACTTCATTTTTCTGATACCTGAAATGCTTCAGAGCTGATAGAATTGAATTCACATCGTCAAAAAAATCTGAGACAATAATTACCAGTCCCCTCCGTTTTATTTTCTCTGCAATAGTATTCAAACATGATGCGGTATTGGTTTTATTAGAAGAAGTTATATCACCCAAGGACTTTAATAATTCCTGCAGATAGGCTCTGTTAGCTCTCGGAGGGAAATATTTATCGATTTTATCGGAATACAGAGTAAGCCCCACGGCATCCTGCTGCTTTATCATTAAATAACTTAAAGATGCAGCAAGTGTTGTTGCATATTCTAATTTAGATATATTTCCTTGGGAAGCATATGTCATTGAGCGGCTGGTATCCAGCAGAAGATAGCTTTTTAAGTTGGTTTCTTCTTCGTATTGCTTGATAAAAAACTTTTCGGTTTTGCCGTACACTTTCCAATCAATATCTTTTAGACTGTCACCCTGCATATACGGCCTATGTTCGGTAAATTCTACGCTGAAACCGTGATAAGGACTTTTATGAAGCCCGACCATGAATCCTTCGACTACCAGTCTGGCTTTAAGTTCCAACGAATTAAGCTTGGAAATAACGGAGGGATTTAAATATTTTTTATAATCTAAATTTAATTCAGCCATTAACCCTTCGAATCTTTTTTCTTCTCCAGTATCTCGGCAGGCGTCATTCCCATATTATTAAGCTCTTCCCTGGCGGAGGCGGTTAACTCATTGTTCGGATATTTTTGCAGAAAATTTCTAAAAACTACCGTTGCCCTATTGAAATCGTGTATATCGTTTGCCAAAACAAAACCTGACATAAACAATGCTTTCGGAGCAAGTCTGCTGTCGGGGTATTTTTCATTTAATGTTTTAAATAATTTCACTGCTTTTTCAAGCGACTCCTGCCCGGAAATATTTTTAACGAGATTGTTCTGATAAAGCGTGGCTAACTGAAACATTGCATCCGGTGCTTTCTCGCTGTTTGGATATTCATCAATTAACTTATTATATGAATCTACGGCTTGGACTATATTATTCTGTTTCAGGCTTTTATTCGCCATATCCATATAATCTTTGTCGCTTTTTTTACTGCATCCCGTAAGGAAAATACCGAATAAAAGTACCGAAAATAATGTAAGGTTTTTCATGATCTCCACTAATTTTTTAATTCTTGCCGATAAAGTTATCAAATTTGAATTGAACTATCAATTTATTTCCTTCTGTTCTTTTTTATACTTTGGAATTCTCTTTTTCTCAATTTTTAACCTTTTTTTAAGGATTTATAACTAGTAAAAGTTGTATTTTTGTATACAAAAATTAGGGGATTTATGGCTGAAGCAATTGAACTTAAAAAGAAGGCGGCATTAATCTCGCTTGCGATCGGTCTGGGGATGTTCGCCACTAAAATGAGCGCATATATTATAACAGGATCGGCGGCAATTTTTTCGGATGCTGCAGAATCCGTAGTCCATGTGCTAGCTACATCTATGGCATTGTACAGCATATTGCTGAGTTCCAAACCGGCAGACGACTCCCATCTCTACGGTCACGGAAATGTTGAGTATTTCTCCGCGGCAATTGAAGGGATACTCATTCTTATTGCCTCATTGTTTATCATATACACAGCCGCATTGGATTTGATACGCGGAAGCGAATTGAAACAATTAAATATCGGAGCCGTCATTATTACGGCAGCCGGTATTATAAATTTGGCGCTCGGGCTGTACCTGGTTAAGACCGGCAAAAAGACTAATTCACTTACACTAATTGCGGACGGTAAACATGTACTGACCGATTCTTTTACAAGTATAGGCGTTATCATTGGAATAGTTTTGGTAATGATCACCGGTTTGCAGATATTGGACCCTCTGTTCGCGGTGGCGATTGCTTTGAATATTCTTTATACAGGATATAAACTGGTCAGAGAGTCTATAGGAGGACTGATGCATGAAACCGACAATAAAATGCTAACAGGTCTCATCAATAAGTTTAATGAAGTAAAGGAAGAATACTGGATAGATATACACTGGCTGAGGTTCTGGAAATCCGGTGATAAAGTATTTATAGATTTTCATCTCATTTTACCCAACTATTTCACAATAAAAGAAGCTCACCTTGAGGAGGAAAAAATTGAAGCCGAACTGCAGAAAATAATTCCCAATGTTCAGGTTACGATTCACATGGATTACTGCAAAGATAATTACTGCAGGATGTGCGGATATTCGGGCTGCCAGGTAAGAAAGGAACAATTTTCCGTTAAGCATGAATGGTCAAAAGAAAAACTTATTGGCGAGCCGATATTTTTATCCGTCGATAAATAATAAATATATTATAACTGTATCTCCGGGATATGGATAGTACAAATTATTTAATTTACTGCTAGTGACCGCTTAAATGATTTTTGTGAGAAAAACTGCTTCTTTTATCCTTTACCGGCGACTTAAGTCGCCGGTAAAGGATAAATAAATTCTTATTTCAAACTATTTTTTAAGTTTATAAAAGGAGGCGGTCACTAGCAGTAATTTATAAAACCGTGCCGGTTAAAAAGATATAACTTCTAACCGGCCGGGTAAAATCCTTACGGAAATTAAAAATTAATTTTCTCATTTTTCTTCATAGAATCCTGCTTCATCTTTTCTTTGTAAACCGTCAATTTCCTGGTTATTTCCTTATCGGATACGCCTAATATTTGAATTGCCAGCAACGCCGCATTTTTAGCACCGTCAATGGCTACGGTGGCAACCGGTACTCCGCCGGGCATTTGAACAATTGACAATAGAGAATCGACACCCTGAAGTGCTTTGCTGAAAATAGGCACGCCGATTACCGGCAGCGTTGTATGCGCTGCGGTTACGCCCGGAAGATGTGCTGCGCCTCCGGCAGCTGCTATAATTACTTTCAGTCCTCTGTCGGCTGCTGTTTTTGAATATTCTCCGTGCTGTTCGGGAGTACGGTGCGCCGATAGTACTTTTACCTCAAAGGGTACTTCAAATTCCTTGCAAACTTCAATCGCTTTTTGCATTACTCCCAGATCGGAATCGCTCCCCATTATAATTCCTATTATTGGATTCTCACTCATATCTTGCTCCTTTAATAATGTTATAATTTTTTTGATTGTATAATTTAATAATTATTTTACGATTTTTTTTTGAGTTGAAACATTAACCGGAACTATTTCCATTCGACTAGGGAAATTTTCTGACCATCAGACTGCAATATTGCGGCACCTGAAATATCGGTTCTTATTATCTTTGCTCCAATAGTTGAAAGTTTTTTAAGAGTTTCATACGCAGGGTGACCGAACTTGTTGCCTAATCCTGCGCTGATCAGACATATTTGAGGATCCGTAAACTTTAAGAAAATACCGCTTGTGGCGCCGGCGCTTCCGTGGTGACTTATCTTTAACACTTCCGATTTCAAAAAATTTCCATAGAGGCGGGAATAGTATCTTTCTGCTGTTTTTTCAAGGTCTCCGGTAAATAAAATCGATGTTTTACCGTATACAACTTTAAAAAATCCGCTTTTATCGTTCGTCGAATTTTTGTAATCCGTACCCGGTCGTCCTGCATTCATAATATATATGCAAACATTACCTATTTTCTTAATACCTGTACTGAAATAGTGGATCCGAATATTTGATTTCTTAAGAAATTTTTCAAACCGTACATCCTTATCACTAAGTGAATCAGGAAACGGCTTATATATATTTTTTATTATACCGCTATGAACAATAGAGACAAATCCCGAATAATGATCTGCGTCTATATGGGAAACGAAAGCATAATCAATAGTATCAATTTTTAAAAACCGCAGCAAAGGCATTATTTTCCTTTCGCCGATATCATAATTCACTGTTGTCATTCCGGCATCTATCAAAGCCGTTTTTCCGTTAGGAAATTTTAATAGAAAGGAATCTCCCTGCCCTACATCTATCATTAAAAGATTAAACTTATTCCTCCCGGTTAACATACGGTCATCCAGCGAACAATAAATTATAATATTGAACATAACTAAGGCATAAAGAATAACTTTGGATTTCAAACCGGTAAACTTCCGCACCGATACCATCAGCAGAATTAGAAATGCATAGAATATAAAAATATCGATAATAGAAAAATCGCTTATTAAAATATTCGAATATTTCAAACTTCCGGCAAAACCTACAAACCAATTAAATATCATGATTAAAACATCATTCGTCGCGGCAAAATAAACTGCTAAAGCCGGGATTAAAAATCCGGCAATTATGGTAGCTATTCCGATGCCTACTATTACACCTACGGCAGGTATTGCGATTATATTCGCAAATATTCCTATTACTGATATTTTGCCGAAATAATAAATAATAATCGGGATAGTAGCTATCTGAGCGGCAACGGATACGCTTAAAAATAATAACAGATTTTTTAATAGGCTGTTGTCTTTTGCAACGGCCAAACTTACTCTTCTAAAATAAGGATAAAATATTCCAATCGACAAAACGGCCGAAAAAGATAGCTGAAACCCCGGTTCAAATAAACTGCCCGGATTAAAAAGAAGTATTATTAAAGCTGCGAAAGCAAGCGAATTAATTAAATTTGTGGACCTTCCGGATAAAAAAGCAATGATTAAAATTATTGCCATTGTTGAGGCCCGTACAACAGATGAAGGAAGACCTGTTATCAAGGTAAAAAATATTAATCCAGCAATTGTTATAACAGACCTCAGGTACAGGTTCAGCCTTCCCGTAAAAATGAGAATAATTAATATTATATAGCCAACGTGAAGGCCAGAAACAGCGAGTAAATGTATAACTCCTGCATTGACAAATTCACTTTTTAATTCGATATCAATTAAACTCCGGTCAGCCAGCAATAGTCCTCTTAATAAAGCCGCGCTTTGGGAATTTTGCAGATCTTTTATTTTTTTATCAATTTCTTTCCGGATACTTAACAGATAATCACTCAGTGATTTTCCTACCGATTTAATGTGAATAGCATCCGTTTTATTTATATAGATTATCCCGTTTATTCCGCGGTCTCTGAGCACTGCCGAATAATCGTATTCTCCCGGGTTGCCGGATTTTCTTATATCCGTAAGTTTTCCCTTTAACATTACCTTGCTGCCGATCGACATTTTGTTGAAAAGAGAATTAGCATTTCCGGATCCGGTATGGAAGTATCTGCATAACAGAAGTATATTGGTCCTTATGTTTTTATTTTTCGCGGAAAGTGAATCAGCACGAACTTCGAAATCGAAACCGTAATCCTTCATTAAGTTTACGTTTTTCACATCTCCCCATAATATTACTTCGGCGTAAAAAAGTTTCTTCGGTAATATATTTCCAGGTTTTATTGAAAGACTTAGATCAAGCGAACCGAGTAATAGTACTGAACTATAAATCATGATTTGGACCAGTATTGATGCAATTTTATTCCGCAGAATAAATATGAAAAAGGCTACGGCCGAAATAATGACGGAAGCTGCGGCAATAATGAAAACCGGTTCAAGGTTCAGATATTTTTGAAGAATAATTCCGCATATGAAAGCAACGGTAAAATTGATAAGCGGATATTTATTCACTTATGTTTCTCCCCTCATAACTGTCCCCTAAAACATAAAATGAAATGCAGAAGTATGTTTTCCGTACCCGAATTCAAAAACCGTAATTCAGATACGATTAATAATTATAATTATCGAAAATATATAAAAAATTTTAAAAAGTATATTAAGGGCAATTCTAAAAACTTCAATATTCTCTGCGAACATTGCGTATCCTTTGCGTTCTTTGCGTTGAATTTTTATAAAAAATAGTTTTTAGAAATGCCCTTAATTCTTATTTAATATACTTTATCAAAGCCGGTTTAATTTGGGAAATATTTTTAATTTCTCTGAAAAGTTCACCGGCAAACGCACCCGACGTAATTGTAAGCGATGGATTAAGCGTATGAGTTTTTATTGATAAATCTTCAAGGTTGCCGTGATCCGAACAAATAAGTAATGTCGTGTTTTTTTGATTCAGTTCCGTAATCAAAGTAAACAGAAATTCGTCAAGCTCACGAAGCAGGGAATCGGTTGTGCCCTCGTATCTTCCATGCCCGAGATGGTCGGTAAGAAAATATTCGAACAGAGTATATTTGTATTTACCGGCAGCCCTGAGCAATCTTCTGGCGGCAGTCTTTGGTTTTATCACTCTAAGTTTGTATCCTAATTTTAGGTTCCATCTCTCATTTGTTATTTCAGCGGTTAAAGCATTACCCTGCCTTACGTCTGTAACGGTGTTAAGCCTGACACCGGATAACTTGCAGCTTAAAGATGTAACGCTTAATCTGGATCTGCTCGAATTTATATAATCAAAAAATATTTTCGGATACGCATTGGCAAAAAATACTTTGTGTCCCTTATTCTTATAATGAAGGAAAATGTTTTTTTCTTTTATGACCGGGATAAGTGTTGAATAAGGATAAGGTCCGAAATGTTTTCCGACAAATTGCGGCGCATTTATCCCGCAAAATATGGATGTCTGTCCGGTTCCGCTTTGCGGAAATCCGTCAATGCCGAGCCTGGCGTCGGTTGGAAACAAATATGAATTACTGTTTTTTAGAACAGGACTTTTATCTGACGGAATTCTGCCGAATATTTCCGTAAAGGTTTTGAATCCGTACCGGAAAAAAGGATTTGCCGTTTTATCTTCCTTTCCGATACCGACCCCGTCAATAAATATCATTAAAATCGACTGCAAGATTATTTATTACCTTTTTGAAATTTTTTATTTTGATTCAACCATAATAGTTACGGGTCCGTCATTGATTATTTTTACCGACATCATTGCGCCGAATATTCCGGTTTTAACTTTTTCCTGACCTAGATTTTCTTTAATACGATTAATAAATTTTTCATATAAAGGTATAGCTTCCTCCGGGCGGGCGGCATCGGAAAAACCGGGCCTATTGCCTTTCCTCGCATCACCGTAAAGCGTAAACTGCGAGATTACCAGAACCTCACCGTTGATATCTTTGAGCGAAAGATTCATTTTGCCTTTATCATCTTCAAATATTCTTAATCTAACGCACTTATCTGCAACAAAATCTACATCTACCGGGGTATCACCCGTTTTGATTCCCAGCAGAATAACCAGGCCCCTGGCAATTTCCCGGCTGTAATTCTCTGAATTTATATAAACTCCGCCTTCGGATACTCTTTGAATCAAAGCTCTCATAATTCGCCCGTAATTACCCTCTCTATATGCAGGTAGTCCTTAATTATTTTAATACCGGAAAACCCGTTATTTTTCAAAATGTCCGTCACTATATTGGACTGCCCTTCTCCGACCTCATAAAATATTTTCCCTTTTTCTTTCAGCATACTTTTTGCTTTTTCAGAAATTACCCTGTAGAATGTATAACCGTCCGAATTATCAGTCAGCGCAGCCTTAGGCTCGTAGATTCTAAGCTCCGGTTGAAGGTTTTTATATTGTTCCGCGGAGATATACGGAGGGTTGGAGACAATAACATCGAAATAATTTTCTTCAACCGGCTGACCGGCGGTGATATCGTTTAATATAAATTTGACCCTATCCGAGACACAATTTTTTTCCGCATTTGCCCGGGCAGTTTCAACGGCTTCTCTGCTGCTGTCGATTGAAACTACTTTAGCATTAGTTAAATATTTTGCCAGTACAACCGCAATATTTCCGCTTCCCGCCCCGATATCAAGAATATTTACCGGTTCATTTTTGTCCGTACTTTCTATTATAGCTTCAACGAGAATTTCCGTTTCCTGTCTGGGTATGAGCACATTTTTATTCACCGTAAATTCCATTCCGTAAAATTCTACCGAGCCAACAATATATTGCAGCGGTTCGTTCTTGCTTCTTCTGTTTAAATAGCTTCTATACAAATCGGTTTCTTCCTGTTTAAGCGGCCTGTCAAACATTAGATATAAGTCAAGCCTCTTACATCCCAGAATCTCTGCCAAAAGCAGTTCTGCATTTATTCTAGGAGATTCAATTCCTTTTTTTTCCAAATATTCCGTTGTGAGCTTTATCGATTCGAGTACTGTCAGCATTATTTCCCGTCAATGTAAAATTCGTTTAAAACCTTCGCTAATTAATATTCAATTTTAATTTATTTATTGATACGAATCAAATAAAACTACCGGATAAAATAAAGTTAATCGGTGAGGAAGTAATAGATTAATAAGCCGAAATTTATTTCAAGTCCCCCCATTGCAATGCCGCTGATCAGGTCGTATTTTCTTGTCTCGTCCAATTTTGATTGTGTGCCGGTGGCCTGATATTCACTAAATCTGTTGTCTGCTTTTAGTTTGAAATAAGCCGTTACACCCCCAAGTACAACAATACCGCCGACAAGATATTTAAAAATATCTTTCCGGAAAAAATGTTTACCCTCAGGGGTTCCAGTAAACTTCAAAGTAATTGTTTTACCGTAAGGCAGACTTTCAGGTGAAAATTTTTTACTGTCGTAACCGTCCTTTGTCAACTCGGCTTCCTTATATCCGGCGGAAATAAAAAGCGGAGTATAACCTATAAGTGAATCATGCGCAAAAACCGACGCGTCCTGCGGCGAAGAATTAATATAGCGGTATGATGCAAATGTAAAATGAATAATCTGGGTTTTATTGCAGCCGGTTAGGTTAACAGTATCCGTCAGAATCCTGGCATTCCACACCGGCGGAGGTTCCTCGGCTTTTACAACGTAAATACCTTTTTCCAATTCCAGTTCAGTTTTTCCGATCCCGGATAAATTGCCGTTAATATAAATTCTGGCGCTGTCGTTATCGGTTATTACGTTTAATACGGACCTGCAGTCCTGAGCAAAAACCGCGTAATGAGCCGGAATAGAAATTAAAATCACAAAAAATATTTTATTTAATAATTTCATAAGCCGCTATGGTATGATAGTCATATCCGACAATAAGTTTATTTCCGGCCAGCATGGGTGAAAGTTTAGCTCTCCCCTTCATTTTAAATTCTTTTTCTATATCGCCGTTCTTAACATTAATAAAATATAATTTTCCGACAAGATCGGGCACAATTAAAAAATTATCGGTTAAAAGAGGAGTTGTGTTCAATACACCGCCGAGTTTTCTTTCCCATTCAATTTTCCCGGTTCTTTTTTCCATAGAATACATTTGTCCGCTTAAATTACAAACCAATACATTCTCCCCGTTGAACACGGGACGACTGATAATTTTGGAAGATGTCTGAATCTGCCAAATTTTCTCACCGGTTCCCAGTTTTAAGGCGTACAAAACCCCCGAATCGTCGCCTATAAAGACAATATCTCCTGAAATTGAAGGACTTCCGTAAAAAGGCGAACCTGTTTTCTTTCTGTAAATTAACTTACCGGTACTTTCGTTTACTCCTATAATTTCACCTTCGGAATTTCCGAATACAACTATACCTTTGTTTAATGCAGGTGAACTATGCGTTATTGATTTTGTATTGTATCTCCAGCTTTCATTTCCGTCAAGGTCATAATTATAAACTACTCCGTTTTCCGTACTAAAAATTATATTACCGGTGGTTTTTATTAATTCACCTGTAATTTTCCCTAATATCTTTATTTCATTTATTTTTCTGGCAATACTGAAATCATAATAAACAAGCCGGGAATAGTCTTCGTTATTCTCCGCTACGGGAAAAATTAATTTAAAACCATGAAGTATCGGTGTAGAAAATATAGCTCCCTGCGCTTTAAGCTCGCCGGCTATTTTGCCTGTTTTCATATCAATGCAGGTAATCCAGCCGGATAAATCATTAATAAAAACGTAATTGTTAAAAACCGCGGCGGTTGTATTCGTCAAGCCTCCGTGAATATCTGTATCCCAAAGCTTTTTAAGGGAATCGCCGACGTTTACATGAATAAATAAATTACCTTCCGGACTTTTAGCAAATGAATAATATAAATTTTTACCGGCTGCAACTTTCAGTTTTATAAAAGACTGTGAGCAGCCTGCTAAAAATAATAAAGGCAGTATGATAATAAATATTTTTTTCAAAAGTCCCATCCGAAGAAAAACTGATAAAACAATTTAGGCTGAAGAACAGAAAAATTATTTTCTATTTTTTTGCCAATATCATACCTTAATACAATAGCTCCGAGAAGATTTATCCGGATACCCGCTCCGAAATCTCCCAGAGTTGAAGTATAGTGCGTGTCCCATGCGCTTCCGGCATCGAAAAATGCCGCGCCCCGTATCCACGGAAAACTAATATTTAGGAACGGGAATTTTATATTAATTTCATCAATAAGAGGAAATCTGAACTCAATAGAAGAAAGCCACATCTTCTCACCTCTGATAGACCACCTCGGCCATCCTCTCAAATCCCAGCTGCCTCCCATAAAATACCGTCTTGCTTCCTTTCCTTCGTTGTAGAAAATTCCGCCTCTCACAGCCAGGGCAGTTGTATAACCTAATCTGAAATACTGTCTATAATCTGCAATAAGGGAATAATAATTAACATTACTGTATTTTACATCTCCGGTATAAGCCAGAAGCACGCGGGCTCTGGTACCGTCCAGCGGACCGGTCGGCCCCCAGAGCGAATTGTCGAAAACAAATGACAACGAATTGCTGACCAGAAGAGCTTTTCTTTCTATCAGTCCTGAGATGATTTGTTTGTCCGAATTAATAACCGACACATTCGATTCGATTCTGGCAAATTTTGAAAGCGGAAAATATAGAAGAAAGAAACTGCCGAAACTTCTTTCATAAAAGTATTCTTCGGATTCCCGAATATCGTACCGGTTGCCGCTGAACTGGAAAACCCCGTAGCCGTAATTTGCCCTTTGTCCCAGGTTAATCCTTTCAATCTCAACATTAAAACTCTTTAATATATCGCTTTGAACCTGCGCGGTATTGTATATCAAAAAATAATAATTGTCATTGCTCAGCAGATCGCTCAGCGACATTACGGCTCCTCCCATAGTACCGAAGACCGGATCTGTAGAGACCTGGCTTGCGGCATAATCAAGAGTATATTCACTTTTGTACTTAAGCGGTTCCCTTTCGGCTCCCTCCTCAAGTTCTACCGGAGTCCATTTCCCTTCAGCAGAATCCAGATTCATTGCAGTCAAAAATGTTGAATCTGCTTCCGGTTCCCGGATATCGGTTTTATACAGGTTAAACGAGAAATTCTCGAATCCGCTGAATGCAATCTCGTTTGTATTGATATAAACGGGATTAAAAGCACTTGTTAAAAAATTTGTAATCTTTTTTATGTGTGAGGTAAAACCGCCGTTATTAATTTTTAGTGAATAAATATTTCTAACTCCGTCAAGTTCAGACGTAAATAAAAGAGACTTTTTATCAGCTGAAATTACAGGGGAGTAATTATTAGCATCCAAATAAGTTATATATTTTATTCTGTGGGTATTGAGATTATATTCAAAAAGATTGTATTTCCTTTCATACATTCCGCCGGTCCGGTCGGATGTAAATATTATCCGGTCATCGCTCAAACCGAAAACAGGGTCCCTGTCATCGTAAATATCGTTAGTTAACCGGGTCAAAGAATCGGAAAGGATGTCATATTTAAATATATCGCTGTAGCCTTTCTGATCTACAGCCTGAAATACAACACTGTTTCCGTTAGAGGAAAACTTGGGAGAAGAGATATTTATAAGATCCCGATTCTGGAAATCTTTAAGTATTTTATTCGATTTTATCGAAAAGAAATGTAACGCGTCGGTCCCTCCTTTTTTAGTAGCAAAAGCAATTATTCCGTTTTTCGATATATCGATAGAAGACTGAAACAAATGGAAAGACTCAAATTCTTCCGACTTCTCACCTCTTAATACAAGTTCGGGACTTTTCTTTTCACCTCCTGTAAGAGTGCTGTCGTTCTTAGATATATCAAGCTTATATAAGGAAGAATATCCGTCTCTGTTTGCTACAAAATAAAGATACTTCTTGCCGTCATCCGTGTACGGCACCGGAGAAAAATTAAATCCGAAGTCGGTGAGTTTTTCCGCTGAATATTCTGGAGGAGTTTTATTTTGAAGCAGAGGATAGTATTTTTTCTTTAAACTGAATGTCCATTCCCGGTCTATTTTTCTTATCGGCTCACCAAGCGTATATTCAAGCACTTTATTGAAGCTTGAATACATCCAGAAGTTCTCCAGTATCTGCAGAACCTTTTCTTTCCCGAATTTATTAGCCACAAATTCCAAAAAATTCTGACCTTCTTTATACATTAAAAAAGTGCCGCTTATTTTATAGATATTTTCAAGATTGTAAAAATAATTATTTATTACTGCATCGCGCATTACCATTTTGGCTTGAGAATCTTCGTCCGTCGACATAAACTCGGCCAAACCTTCGGTATACCATAGCGGCGGAAATGCACTTGCGGGAATTCGGTGTTCTCGGAACATTCTGAATAATTTTGTTGCCATAAAAACATGCGTAAGCTCGTGCTTTATAACATGCTTAAAATCATGCAGCGAACCGGTACTGGGCAGCACTACCCTTCCCTTCATATATTCAAAAAATCCTCCGACGCCTTCCGGTATAAAGCCTGGAGTAGTATTAGTCTGCTCGAACTGATTTGAAGTATTGTAAAAAATTAAGGGAATTCTGTTGGTGATAACGAAATTAAATCTTACCTTAAATTCGTCGTAGGTCTGTTCTGCATATGCCGCACCGATTTTTGCAATCTCCCCCATATCACCGTAGTAATATATATTGAAATGATTTGTTCGGAGTATCTTCCAGTCAAATTTTTCATACTGAACCTTGTTTCTTCCGAAAAAGAAATATTGACCGAAGATTGAGTTACCGGCGATAAGAAAGATGAGGATAAAATATTTATAGAATGATCGCAATAGAACCGTCCGTTTTTACTTTTATAAAACCAAAAACAGTTCTTTAACAAAATAATGTTTCAGAGTTAAAATAAAAACAGAAAATTAATTAATAGACAATATTTAACGCAATTATAAAAGGAATAATTCTGGGTAATGGTCTAATTTGCTTGTTTGTTACAGAGAGCGGACCCGCATACCGGACAGGCAGGGTCGAACTATAACATTTCTCGATTTACCCTCTACTCCGCTCGGGATGACAACAAATGTTTTAGTAAGATAAAAGCAAATTAGCCCACTGCCTAATTCTGAGTTTTCAGTTTCGTTTTAAATTATTATAAACTTATACTGGAGAATCAAATAATATTTCTTGTCCTGGTTATCTCATTATCTTTAAAGAATTTAGACAGCTTATCGGTAATTTCGCTTTCGGTAGTACATGAAAGACATTCTTGGGCTAATTTTTGGGCTTTTTCAAAAGACATACTTCTTATTATTCTTTTTGTATAAGGCAGGATCGAAGGCGAAATACTCAAATGATGAATGCCGATTCCGACCAGAAGCGGTATTGCAAGCGTGTCGGCGGCCATTTCACCGCATAAGCTTACGGTTTTATGGGCGCGCTCCGCTTCCTGAACGATATGATTTAATGTTCTCACCACGGACGGATGAAATTCCTGATACAGATCGGAGACAAGGTCGTTTCCTCTGTCAACAGCCATTAAATATTGGATCAGATCATTAGTACCTATGCTGATAAAATCCACTTCAAGGGCAAGTTCGTATGTCATCAAGGCAGCGGAAGGCACCTCAATCATTATACCTATCTTGATATTCTTATCGAATGATTCGTTCTCTTCTTTTAATTCTTCCCTGCATTGCTGGATTAATTCTTTGGCTCTTCTAATTTCCGATACAGTAGATATCATAGGAAGCATGTATTCGATATTTTTATTCTTGCTGGCTTTAAGTACCGCTCTTATCTGAGTCTTAAAAAGTTTTTCGTTTTCAAGCAACAGTCTTATACCTCTTAATCCCAAAAATGGGTTAGGTTCGTCGAATGCAAAAAATTTAAATTTATCTCCGCCGATGTCAAATGCTCTTATAGTCAGCACTCCCGGATAAATTCTTGAAGAGAGATTTGAATAAATTCTTGTCTGCTCGGTTTCGTTAGGAAATTCGCCTAGTTCCTCAAGAACCTGTTCGGTTCTGTACAGTCCTATTCCCTGAGCGCCGTTTGTTATTACAAGATCTATTTCGCCGGTAACGTCAACATTGGCAAGCAAAGTAATTAATTTACCGTCCGTAGTTTGGGCAGGTTTATCTTTCAGTTCACTTAATCCGCTTCTGAGCTCTGCTAATTTTTCAATCTTGTTTTTAAAATAAGCTATTTGTTCAGGAGTAGGATTTACGAGAATATAGCCGTGAAAGCCGTCTACAATTAATCTGTCGCCTTCCTTAATATGCTTTGTCGCATCGTGCGTACCTACTATTGCTGGAATATTTAACGACCTGCTTATAATTGCCGCATGAGAAGTCAAACCGCCGTGATCTGTAATGAATCCACGAACGTTATTCCTTGAAAATAATATGGTATCGGCAGGAGTTAGGTTTTCGCTAATAACTATGATATCATTTGTGATCTTGGACTGCCATCTTTTTTTCTGGAGATTCCGGATTATTCTGTTCTTTATATCTTCAATATCGCTGGCTCTTTCGGCCATATAAGCTTCGTGCGAATGCACCATTATCTGCTGGTATTTAGAAATCTCATCATGAACAATATATTCCGGCTGCCTTTTTTCTTTTTGGATTCGCTGTTTTATATTTTCTATAAGTACCGGATCATCCAGTATCATCAACTGAGCTTCAAATATTGCAGCGCGTGTTGCTTCCATCTTTTCTTTAGCCAGAGAAAATATTTTATTCATCTCTTTTTTAGATTTTTCAATGGCTTCATCAAGATTTTTTAAAGCTTCTTCAATATCGGTAATTAAGCCGTCGTTTATCTCTATCTTTTCCTTGGTAAACAGGTATGCTCTTGCAATAATAATTCCCGGAGCCGCTGCAATACCGATAATTTTATTTTTCGCTTCTTTATATATTTGAATAAAACTTTTCACAATTCGTCAAATCCTCTGTTAAAATAATCCGAAATTTCATCGGCTGCCTGGTTTTCATCCTCACCGTCGAAAGTTAAGGTTATCTCAGATCCCATTTCTGCGGCGAGAGTCATAACACCGATTATACTTTTACCGTTGATGTTTATTCCGTCCTTTGATATATAGAAATCACATTTGTATTTAGCTGCCAGTTTTACAATTGTAGCAGCCGGCCTAGTATGAAGTCCTGCTTGGTTAACAATTTTCACTTTCTTTTCAATCATTATTTATTTCTCTTTATTAATGAATCCGCCAGCCATGCAAATATTTCTCTGTCTTCCGGGCGTTTTAGAATTTTCAGAGAATTAAGAGCCTTTTTTGTATATTTTTTAATCTCTCTCCCTGGCGTCGTCCAATACACCCAGGCGGATATAAACATCTTTATATTCTTTTATCAATTCCGGTTTTATCCCCTTGTTTTCAATAACACGGAGCAGTTTTTTCTTATCGCTGCCCGCAGCTTTTTCCAAGGCTTTTATAAAAAGATAAGTCTTTTTACCTTCGACAAGATCACCGCCTACAAATTTACCGAAATCATTTTCATTTCCGGTGATATCTAGCAAATCATCATGTATTTGAAAAGCAATTCCGATATTTTTTCCGAATTTCGCCAGCGCATTTATTTCTTTCGAAGACCCATTACCGAGCATGCCTCCGATTTTACAACACATCTCCACCATAGCTGCGGTTTTCTTTTGAATCATTACAATGTATTCATCGTGAGAAACGTTTTTCTTTGTTTCGAATTCCTTATCCAGTCTCTGCCCCTCACAAACCTCTACCAAACCTTTCGTAAAAGAAGAAACTATCTGTTTAGTGTTGCCGTTGCAGTCCTTCAATAAATACTCGTATGCAACTGATAATAAGCTGTCTCCGGCTATGATTGCAGTATTGATTCCAAATTTTACATGAACTGTGGATTTTCCCCTTCTCTTGTCGGCATTATCCATAATGTCGTCGTGTACCAAGGTAAAATTATGAAGCAGTTCAACAGCTACCGAAGCATTATAAGCTTCTTTGAAGGTTCCGCCTACTGCTTTTGAGGAAAATACAACAAGTAAAGGGCGCAGCCTTTTTCCGCCTTCCTCAATGATATATGCTCCGGGCTGATATAATGAGCCGGGTTTTCTGTTTTTTAAAGAATTAATTAATCTTACTTCTACTTTTTTTCTTTCTTTTTCATAAAGTGAAAAGAATTTATCTGTTTTCTCGCCGATCAATAAAGTTGTTCCTTTCGAATTAACTTATTTTTTTGGAATTCTTTCAAATTTTTAGAACCTGTTAAAAACATAATATCTTTTATAACTTCAAACCATCGGTTTATTAATTTTACAACACCATCGGAACCGTTTTTTTCCAGTTCCTGAAGTATTATTCTTGCGGATGCAACAATGTCTGCACCCAGTGCAAGAGCTTTTGCCGCATCAACCGGAGTGTTTATTCCCCCGGAGCCGATTAAAAGGAAAGTATATTTCTTCTTTAATTTTTTCACAGTGTTTATGCAGTATGAGGTCGGCAAACCCCAGTCCCAGAAATAATTATTCTCATTCCATTTATTTCTCAAAATCTCAACGCCGGCCCAGCTTGTACCGCCCGCGCCCGCAACATCTATTCCCCTTACTCCGGTGTTCAATAATTTTTCTGCGGCTTCTGCAGATATGCCGGCACCGACTTCTTTTACTATTACCGGAATGTTAATGTTTTTAACTAATTTTTCCAAACCACGCAATAAACCTTTAAAATCAGGTTCACCTTCGTACTGTATAAGCTCCTGCAGCGGATTTGCATGGACTACCATTGCATCGGCTTCTATTAAATCAATCAGCCGAAGTATCTGCTTCTGATCCGTAAATTTTGCAACTTGAGCGGCTCCGATATTTCCCAGAACTGGTATACCGGGCGCATTTTTCCTGATTGCCTTATAAGAAGAATTATATTTTGCGTTTTCAAGTGCCCGCCTTTGACTGCCAACGCCTAAAGGTATATTTAATTCGTTTGCCGCAACAGACAGCCGAGCATTAATATTCTCCGCGTCGCCTGTTCCTCCGGTCATGCATGAAATTAAGAAGGGGTAATTTATTGTTTTGCTGAAAAATTTTTTTTCAAAATTTATCCCCTTAATATCAACTTCGGTAATTGCGTAATGATTAAAATCATAATTATCCAGACCGTTTGTCTTGTCTTTAAAGGCCACATCGTCGGTTAAACACAATTCAAGATGCTCTTTTTTTCTTTTCGATATTGAATCCTGTTTTTCGGGCATATATAACTGTTTCTCAACGTATAATTGATTAATTTTTCTCCAGCTAAAATATTAAAAATAGAGATGATTTTCCGCAATTAACTGCTTTTTAACCGGATTTATATTAGCAGGTTAAAAATATTCTAAAAAGCGTGATATTCAAATTCTTAACGGCTGAATAGGTTAAATAATTTTAACTGTATGGAGGAGGTTATGTTGCATCCTAAGAATTCTAAATACTATTGTTTATTAAAGAGAGATACAATATATTTTTGTACAATTGTCCATAAGATAAATACGGAACACGAGTTTAACTGTTGATGCATCTGTTATTATGGCAGTGATCTTAGATGAAAATAATGAAGCAAAACTTATTACAGCAACCAAAGGAGAAGAATTAATAGCGCCGTCTTCTGTCCATTGGGAAATAGGGAATGCCTTTTCAGCTGTGTTAAAAAGAAGGAAGAATGACATAAATTTAGCCAAGAAGGCAGTTGAATATTATTTTCAATTACCATTAAGACTAGTAGATGTTGATATTGTAAATAGACTATTTTTACAAATTTTTGGATTATAATCAAAGATCCGGAGCCATTACCGTAAAGGATTTGTTTGAGAGGTTTACTAGTAGTTTATTAAACGAATCTGAAGTCTTTTATGAGTATATTATATATATTTTATACCAGCCAATTATTTTTCATACAAATCAATAAACACCCCAGTGTGCTTTTCTGTCATCTATAAGATTTATCGTATTCTGAATATCGTTTATTAAATGTAATCTTTCTTCCACCTGATCCGATGCTTCCATAATTTCGGAATTTAATCCGATTTCTAAAAATGGTGTAAGTTCAACAATATTTTTAATACAACTTTCCATTTCGTTACTGTCGGCATACAAGCTTAAATGCTCCGTCAGCCAAACTGTCTCAATAATATCAAAATATAAGTTATTCATAATGTTATTCTCAATAAAAGAAATTTCAATTATCCCGGGGAACAAGCTAGGATATTAAATTTTAAGTTCCCGAAATATTCTTCAGTCTGTAAAGCAGTTTTATTTCCAATAGTTTAATTATCCCCTTAAAAAGAGTTAGGAATATTAAAGTATTTCTCCAGCCGGAGTTTCTTGCAATCTTGAAGCGGCGTTCAATTCTGACTTTGAAAATACTGTCAGAAAGTTTAATGTTGCAGCGCCTTCCTATTGTATTTATATTCACGGTAATCATATAGAAACTCCTTCAATATTTTTACCTGCTTTCTATATTATTATCGTTTGAATATTGCCAAAGGTTTAGTATTAATTCTATAATTTTTACAATAAATTTTACAAAAAACGGCAATTTTTCTACCTTTTTAATATACCAATGTGTGTAATTCTCCTTAAAAAGATATCTTTAATATGAAATCACAGATATGCTGAAATATATTTGAATACTTAAGCGAATAAATTGAAGCCGGTGAGCTTTTAAAGCTAGTAATGATTATTAAGGGAAATCTGGTTTTTCTTTTACAATATAAAAGTGATTTGTATATCGGACAATATTTTGCCTCTGGTGAAAAGTATATTAAATTTAAAGATTGTACTTATAATGCGGCTTTATAAATTGATATTGTATAATAAAATACTATTCCGGCTATTTATTTTTAGTATATTAGTGCCTTAAGAGTACGACGGAAAATGAAAACTATTGAAAAGGCCTGATTAAATTTTAATTGTTTTCTTGATTTTATTTGATAATAGAAATAACTTTTATACTTATTTTTTTTGAAATTATGCCAAAAGAACAGGTACCCGAGAAAAATATCACAGTCAACAGGAAAGCAAGATATGAATACACAGTTTTGCAGACCTATGAAGCAGGAATTGCGCTTCTCGGAACCGAAGTTAAATCTTTGCGACAGGGAAAGGCTAATTTAGTAGATAGTTATGCAACTCTGAAAGATGGTGAGGTTTGGCTTGTCGGCGCTCATATAAATACTTACGAGCAGGGAAATATTAATAACCATGAACCTACCAGAACCAGGAAACTGCTTTTAAACCGTAACGAAATACGTAAGCTGATCGGTAAGATAAAGGAAAAAGGATTGACGTTGGTTCCTTTAAGGCTGTATTTCAAAAACGGTAAGGTCAAAGTAGAACTGGCACTTGCTAAAGGCAAGAAAGTTTACGATAAGCGAGAGTCAATAGCCAAGCGGGATATGCAAAGAGATATGGAAAGAAAAGTAAAATTTTAATATTTTTTCATTCCTATTTAATTAAACAAACGAATTAATAATTGAAATAAAACTTGAACTCTAGATAGTTAAAGTTTTATCCAAGAGCTTTCATTTATTACGAAGTGTGTGTTTTGTCGGGGATTATAGAAAATTCATTGATTAAGTAATAAAATTTAAGTATTTATTGATTTTAAATTCAGAAATTTCATATTGTATAGAATACGGAGATAATGGCAAAAATTAAATTTCCACCTTTAAATGAACAGATGGACCTTATAAAAAGAGGTTCATTTGAAATAATCCCGGAAGATGAGTTAGTTCGGAAATTAGAAAAATCCATCACAAACGGCATTCCCTTAAATGTAAAACTGGGCTGCGATCCCAGCCGCCCTGATCTGCACATCGGACATTCGGTAGTATTAAGAAAGTTGGCTCAATTTCAATCCATAGGGCATCAGGCTATTTTAATAATTGGTGACTTTACCGGCATGATCGGCGATCCTTCGGGCAGAAATGTTACCCGACCTGCTCTTTCATTGGAAGAAACCAGGGTAAACGGTAAATCATATTTAGACCAGGCATCCAAAATCCTTCATAGAGAGAAAACAAAAATTGTTTATAATTCCGAATGGCTTGGGAAAATGACGTTTGAGGATGTAATAAAACTTGCATCAAAATATACTGTAGCCAGGATGATCGAACGCGACGATTTTACAAAACGATTTAAAGCAAACGAGCCTATAAGCCTTCATGAGTTCCTTTATCCTCTTGCACAGGCAATGGATTCGGTAGCCATAAACAGCGACGTTGAACTGGGAGGAACCGATCAGAAATTCAATCTACTGGTAGGAAGGGATATACAAAGAGAGTTTAACCTGGAACCGCAGGTAATTTTAACTATGCCTCTGATAGTAGGCACCGACGGCGTTGAAAAGATGAGCAAGTCGTACAATAATTATATCGGCATCTCCGAATCGCCTAAAGAAATTTTCGGCAAGACTTTGTCTATACCCGACTCTTTGATATATAACTATTATGAATTAGCCACTGATATTTCAAACGAAGAGCTCGCTGATATTAGAAATCAGTTGAATGATCCAAAAATAAATCCCAGAAACCTGAAACGTAATCTGGCCAAAACATTGGTGAAAATGTACCACGATGAACAGTCGGCAGTACAGGCGGAAGAAGAATTCGACAAGATTTTTATAAAGAAAGAAGTCCCTTACGATCTGCCAGAGTTAAAATTGGAATCCGGGATTTCTGAAATAGGCATTCTGGATCTGATAATGAAAGTAAATTTTGCGCCGTCAAAAGGAGAGGCACGCCGGCTGGTATTGCAGGGAGGCGTAACATTGGACGGAGAAAAGATTGAAGACATTGCTTCAATAATCAAACTAAAAGAAGAATCAATCCTTAAAGTGGGAAAGAGAAAATTTATTAAAATAACAAAGTAGTAAAAAGGAGATGAGAATTTGTATGTTCCAACAAAAATATTTTTTACCAAAGGGGTAGGCCGCCACAAAGAATATCTGACGTCCTTCGAATTAGCATTCAGAAGCGCGGGTATTGAAATCTGCAATCTGGTAACGGTAAGCAGTATTTTTCCCACAAACTGCAAAAGAATAACAAAAGAAGACGGTTTAAAAGAATTAAACCCGGGACAAATTACGTTTGCAGTAATGGCCAGGAATTCGACAAACGAACCGAACAGGTTGATTGCGGCTTCCATCGGTGTGGCACTTCCGGCAGACAATAACCAGTACGGATATTTATCCGAACATCATCCTTTCGGCGAAACAGAAAAAGTAGCAGGCGAATATGCTGAAGATTTGGCGGCCACTATGCTGGCAACAACATTAGGCGTGGAATTTAACCCGGATACCGATTGGAGCGAAAGAGAAAATATTTATAAAATGTCGGGCAAGATCGTTAGATCTTTCAATATTACCCAATCTGCCGAGGGCGATAAAAACGGCTTATGGACTACGGTTCTTTCGGTGGGTATATTACTTCCATAAAAGGGAAAATTTAATTTGCTCAATGAAACAACGTTCTGGATTATATTTGCTGTAGTTGCGATACTTATAATAATAATTGATTTATATGCAACGGATCATAGACAAGGCAAATTAGGTTTAAACGCAGTTTAATGTGGAGCGGTGTATGGATTTGCACTGCTCTTCTTTTTAATACCTTCCTTTATTTCTTCCTTAAAAACGGTCATCAAAAAGCTCTCGAATTTCTTACTGGTTATCTGATAGAATATTCCCTTTCCGTTGATAATCTTTTTGTCTTCATTTTAATATTCAGCGTAATGAATATTTCCGACAAGAATCAACCTCACGTTTTAAAGTGGGGCATTTTAAGTGCTGTTGTTTTCAGAATTGCTTTTATTCTTGCAGGCGTGGGATTGATAAATCTTTTTCATCCGGTAATTTATTTATTCGGCCTCATTTTATTATTTGCCGCTTACAAAATGGCTTTCGGCGGAGAAGGAAAAATTAATTATGAAAAAAATCCTTTTATAAAAATTATAAGAAAATATTTTAATGTACTGCCGGATTATAAAGGACGGAAATTCTTTGTGAAAAAGGACGGAAAGATATTCGTCACTTCCCTTTTCTTAACACTGCTTCTGATTGAATCCAGCGACATAGTATTCGCAGTTGATTCTATACCTGCGGTAATTGCTATTACGCGCGATCCGTTCATCATTATTACTTCAAATATTTTTGCCGTACTTGGATTGAGATCCCTATATTTCGCTTTAGCGGGAATTGTAGATATGTTCCATTATCTCAAATACGGAGTGGCATTTATTTTATTTTTTGTTGGAGTGAAGATGCTGGTGTCCGAGTACTTTCATATACCGACACAAATTTCGCTCGGTATAATTATTTTCTCGCTGGTGTTTTCGGTAGTTATGTCGCTTCTTCATAAGAAGACCCCCGCTTCATCATCCCGTAAAGATGAATAACCGAAGCAAACAGCAAGCCTACGAGCATCGGTTCTAAATCGGAAATAATCTTAATTCCGGTAAATCGCCCTCTAATAAAATACCATAATGTACTTAAACCTACCGCAGCAAGCATCTCGATAAATACGATTTTCTTATCAATCCTAAGCTTATAATAGTATGAACCCACAACCGGCAGAATTATAGCAGGTATGCATAAAGAACCGACAGTATACCAGATCTCTATAACAGACGGCATTATATAGGCAATAACGATAGAAACAATTCCTGAAATTATCAGGCCATATACTGTATATTTTTTTAATTTATTGTCTTCATGTTTTTTCGATAACCTAAAAATAAAATCGCGGCCAACTGTTGTTGCACTTAAAAAGAAAAAACTGTTGAGAGTTGACATTATGGTAGCAAACAGCGCAGCGTAAAAAATTCCCTTTAAACCCGGACCCAGCACCTTTTGAGCAAGAAGCGGAAACGAAAGCACAGGTCTGCTTAAGCCGGGTATTGCTGCCCTTGCATACAGCCCGGTTGATGTTGTTAGAAAATCAAACAGAGCCCAGAAAACGATTGAAATAAGGATTCCTTTCACTGCAACATCACCGGTTTTAGCCGAATAACACCTTTGATGAAATCCCGGGTCGGCGAAGGTCCAAAGAGCAATAAGAAACCATACGATAATAAAGGTAGGAGAAGCTCCGCCGGTCAACTGCAAATGATCTGCAGGCAAGTTGGATTTTAAATATCCTACACCGCCGTAATTTGAAACGGCAAATATTAAGATTAAAATAAAACCGGCAAACATAACAAAAAACTGTATTGCATCCGCATAAATATTTGATTTAAAACCGCCCTTAAATAAATATGACACTGAAAGAAGGATGCTGATTATAAGATTTATCATCAAGCCAGTGCCGAAGATAAGCGACAACAGGTTTGCCGTCATCAATAAATAAGGTGCAGGAGAAACCAAAATAAAGACCAGAACCGATGCGAAAAGTCCGACCTTATTTCCGTAAACCGCCGAAAGTTTATCCGGTATGGTAAAAAGCGATGCCTTCCTGATCTTCTTGGCAAAGAACAACGCGAAAAGAAACGCAAAGAAATAATACGGAAGACCCTGTGTAAACCAGCTTGCTATGCCGTAGCGGTATGTGAATTCACCTACACCTAAGATGCCGCCGTACCAAGTGGAAACATTGGTTAAAATAAAAAGAAATAATCCGACTTTCCTGCCTGATAAAAGATAATCATCGGCTTGATTACCGGTTTTTCTCCCGAAATAAAAACCGAATGCTAGAACTGATGCAAAGAATAAAAATATTACGACAAGATCTGCAGCGTCAAATGAAACCATTTTTTTTCATGACCTTATAATCCCGGACAACAAAGATAAGCCCGCCTTTTATATTTAAAGTTATTTTTTTAGATACGGCAACATTGCTTGTGCTTTCTCTTTTACCGAAAGGAAGAGCGGTATCTTTAAGTGGATACTTCAATCCCCTGCTGGTAATTTTTGTCATTTGATCAAATCCGTATAGCGAAATTGTCTCGTTAATTTCCGCTTCTAACTCTGCTTTACCTGAATAAACAGCTAAGAAAGAATTTTCGGCTATAATTTTTAATTTTATTTGATCGTAAAATTTCAACATTATTCCCAGATTACAAAATGTATGATCCAGCCTGTCACCGGTTACGCCGATCAGCACAGCTTCATTATAACCTTTTTTTACAGCAAATTTAATACACTTTTCAACGTCGGTATCATTTTGCCTTTTAATTTTTTTAATGATGCTTTTCTTGCTAAACAGTCTTAGATATTTTTCATCAATGGAATCAAGGTCGCCGATAACATAATCCGGAGTTATTCCCATTTTGCCTGCAGAGTTTGCACCGCCGTCTGCGCAAATTAAGGTACCGTAGCCGGACTTAAATAAATTCGTAATTACATTTTTTACCGGCGGCTTGCCGTTAGCAAGTATGATACATTTTTTTTGATTTACTTTTGTCATATTATTTTATATCTGAAATAAAATTTGCTCTTTTTTACTGCCATCAATATATACTTTCAACAGGAAATAAAATAATTTCTAAAGTGAAAAACAGTTTCATATAACAAGTCTGATTTTTGTACGCACCTAATCCTCCTCTTTAGATCTGGGATCACAGAGTATCACTCATAGGCTTCAACTAAATTTTTGAAAAATTCCGGAATTTACTATTAATAAACACGTTGAACACCTACGGTATTCTTTTTATTATTGGAATTAAATCTTTTAGAAACATATAATTCCTGCTGGATTTAAGAACATCTTGAAATGAATTAACTCCGTTAGAAGTTAAAAGTTTTTAGTAAAACATGCCGCACAAATAACCGAACTCCGTAGGAGTTCAACTCTTTAATTTACAGTAGTATTTTTGCATGACTCCTTTACGAGTTAAATGATCATAACAATTATTGTTAAAAATTTTTAGAACTCCATACCAGTTCAACATGATTAAGATTATAGATATTTGCTTTGACATTATAAAATTAAATGACCTTTAACAGACAAAAGTGTCACTACTCATAACTAGGTTGACGCCTATGTGTAATACTCTGTGATGCAAGAAAATCGAAAATATTCCTTCAAAGCCCTATTTGCACACCCATCAAAAAATTTCTTCCTGCCGCAGGAAAGAATTCTTCGCCAATGGCATTAGCCGAATATAGATTATCGAATATATTATTTATCTGAATAAATATTTTCGAAGCACTTAATACATTCAGTTCTTTCAGTTCATAAGATGCAAAAAAATCTGCGGTAAAATAAGCATCGTTCACATTGTCGGTATAACTTATCAGTCCAGGAAAGTCTCTAAGATAACCGGATAAGTGTTTTCCGTAATTATCGGAATAAAACTTACCTACATATTTTCCGTTTAGCTTCAGATAAATTCCCTTAAATTTGCATGATACTCCGATGTTGGCAAGAAAATCAGGAAAACCGCCAAGTGTACTGCCGTCCAAATACAATTTTATACTTGTACCATTGTCATCGAGGTAAGTAGTTCCGTCCGTTATAGTGTTCCTGCTGTAAGTAGCATTCGCATAAATTTCAAATTCTTCAAGAGGCTTAAAAACACCGCTGAATTCTATTCCTTTATGTACGGTACTTTTGAAATTACCGGTAATTGGCTGACCGAAAATATCCAGTTTTCCATTCTGAACAATTTCGTTATTGAAAAGCATGTAATATAAATTAAGGGTAATATTATAAGACTTCCTAATAACCGAATAACCCAGTTCGAAATCGTTCATAGTTTCCGGATTCACATAAGGCTTGTTATAATTATATGACCCATCCGGATTTTGTTCGAACTGGGGGACGGCACCCCAGATTGCTTCTTCTCCCGAATAATAAGTACTTAAACGGGGCTCGCGTGTAACTCTTGCAAAAGAGAAATATATATTCTGGAAGGGATCAAACTTATAATTGATTCCCAGCCTGGGGTTGAGATATAACCCATTAACCGAAAAATCATGATTTAAATAACGTTCGTTATAAAATCTATACTTATGATACGCAAGCTGCAACTCACCTAAAAAATTCCAATTATTATTCAATTCATATGATTCCTGGACAAATCCGTTAATTATATCTTGCCCGCCGTTAAAATAGTAAACTCTGAAGTCTTCGGGCAGCCCTACAGGAAGTCCGGCCGCATATTGAACGCTCCCCCAATGAACGGATCTGTGTTTTCTAAATTCCGCACCGATAATCAACTCTCCGTTTTTATGTTTATAGCTGAGGCGAGGAATCCAGCCGTATTGCGTATTATCTACTTCTGCTCTTATTAGTATATCCGAGGGATTTTCAGCAGGTTGAAAGCCGTAGCTTGAGGTTATATGCAGTGCCGTAGTATCCAGTCCCGTTCCGTCGTAATCGAAAAACCCGTTGCCTGTTATAAGGAAATAATGCTGAATTCAATTTAATTTTATCACTTAGTTTAAGCTCGTTCAATACTTCGTAATGGGGCTGCGAAAAGTTTTCAATTTCCGAAGTTCTTCTCGGCATCGAATAAGTGTATTGTCCGTTAACCGCTTCCCAATAAGAGTAATTTGCCTTTCTCAAAGTTCTGTATTTTTATTGCAAATTTCGGAAACCGTTATAAGCCAAGCCGTCAGCAATCGGACCGCCGTATAAGTTTATCTGTGTGGTAAAATTATTATCGTATCTTACGGCGGATAGATAATAAGCATTATATTTTACCCACGAAAGATTTCTGTAGCCGCTGCTTAATATTTGCGAGAATTTAGCATATATAGAATATTTATTATCTTATAAGTCCGCTTGCCAAAGAAGCGCTATATTTCCTTGTATTATAGCTTCCCAGCGAAGCGGAAAAATTCAGTGATCGGTTTTATCGGAAAATGTAGAAGTGATTATATTTATAGATCCGCCGATTGCCGGGTAACCGAACAACACCGGAACCGGCGCCTCTCTGAACTTGGATAACATCGGTACTCGCGAGAAGATCCGGAAAATCGAGCCAGTAAACATTATGATCTTCCGGATCATTCTGAGGAATACCGTTTATCGAAACAGAAATTCTTCTTTGATCAAATCCTCTTATGCTTAAGTAATTATACCCAATTCCGTTCCCGTTTTCCGAATAAAAAGTTGTAGAAGGCAAATTACCGAGATATTCAGGAATATCCTGACAGTATAATTTTCGTCAATCTGCTCTGCGTGATATTTTGCTAAAGGCAAGTGGGGTTATGCCTTCTTTTCCGAGACTGCCTTCCACAAGTACTGTCTGCGCAGGGAATAATCTGAGGATCGAGCTTTATTAAAATTTCCTTTTGGATAAATTCAAATCGTTCAAGTATCAATTGTTTTAGTATTATATCCTATAAAACTGATTAATAAGGAATTCGTTTTGAGATATCTCCATGACAAAATAAAATCGCCGTTCTTACTCGCGGAAGTTCCGATATTTTTGCTTTTCACAAGAATGTTGGCATCCGGCAGAGGATTTAATGTTTCCGCATCAATAACTTTCCCTCTTACCGTAACGTTTTGAGCCGAATAAAAATGACGCAAGAAATAAGAAAAGAATAACTAAGTATTTCATTTTTACTCCTTTTAAAATAAAAAAGCCGTTTGAAGAAACGGCTAAAACTTAATCACTTTATTATTCTTAGCCCGTTTCCCTACGCTGGTATTATCCAGATCAGGTTTAAGGGTATGATCTCAGTCATCCCGAGTGAAACGGGCAACACCCCTAACGGCTCATATTAATATCAATATATATTTAGAACAAATTTACTGCAAAGATATAAAATATTTTAATAATAAAAGTAAATAAAATGGTTTTTATTCTACTTTTAATTTATCTCCGATTTTTATCTTATTGGACTTCAGCCCATTTAATTCTTTTAATCTTGATACAGACATTTTATTATCGTGTGCAATGCTGTATAAAGACTCTCCGCGATTAACCGTATGAAGGCTTACGTCTGATTTGCGGTGTTTTTACATTTTCTTTTTTATCCGGAGCAGCTGCTGATGCCGCAGGATTTATTTTCAGTGTGTTGCCGGCTATTATTGTGCTGCTGTTCAGGTTATTCCATTTTTTAATATCTTCAACTGATACGTTATATTTGGCTGCAATATCTATTATGGTGTCGCCTCTTTTAACAGTATACTCATTGCCGGATGCATGTTATCCGAGGTGCATTGTTTTCGATATCGTTAATATCCGCGTCCGAATAAATTTTTAATGTTTGACCGGCGAGAATCTTATTACTCCTCAAGTGGTTCCATCTTCTGATACTGGAAGCATTAACCTTATATAATTCCGCAATTTCACCTATTGTATTATTAGTCTTTACTTTATAGTAATTTACATTAGCGGAAGTTTTAGGAGCATTATCACCTAAAGATTCGGTATTATCGTTTGAATATATTTTAATAGTCTGACCGGCAATTAAGCTGTTACTGTGCAGACTGTTCCAATGTTTGATTGTCTCTGCCGGTACGCCGAATTTTATGGAAATTTGGCTTAAGTTGTCGCCTCTTTTAACTTTATATCTGTATATACTGGTCCGGTTCGAATAAGATCCGGAATTTTCCGATGACGCAACATAACGTGAATTTCTATCGGTGTTAATCTTTAATTTTTTACCGACAAATATTTTATTCCCGGAGAGGTTATTCCAATCTTTGATTGAACTTACGGATACACCGTATTTTGCTGCTATTGAATAAAGGTTTTCACCGCTTCGTATTCTATGATAGATCCATTCACTGCCACCCGTTGCCAAAGCATTATGCGCAGAGGATTTTTCCATCGATGTTTGATTATCAAGACTTGCGTAAAATTCTTTTTTATCTGACGGAACGTAGATAGTCAAGTCCTGTCCGACATTTATACTTTTAGTATATGGTATATTATTCCAATTCCGGATATCAATTACTCTTGAATCAAAAAGATCAGCAATTCCGAGTAAACTGTCGTTCTTTTTCACTTTATAATGAACAGGCACTAATCCCTGAGGAACAACATTAGGTATATCCGATATTGCCGAGTCATTTACTTCTGAATTATCAATATTATCCTGATTATTTTCTGCAACCAGATTGTCATTTTCCAATGAATCCGAGGAATCGGTAGAATCAGCATTAGGATCTTTATTCAAAGTTAGATACGGCGAAACATAGCCGCTCGGATCTGGGTTATCGCTGTTATTTATTTCTTGAGCGCTTTGATTGTCTTCAGCAGTTTGTGTATTTGTATTATATGCTACATTATTATAATCGAGGGATGTTGAAATAGGAATTTTTAATCTTACCCCGGGATAGATTCTTGACCTGACGGAGATATTATTAACATTTGCTAAATCATTAAGACCGACTCCATATCGGGAGGCAATTCTTGATAAAGTCTCTCCGCGTCTCACAGTGTGAACCGCATAGTTACGCATTGCGCTTTTGGGGATATTCAAGATATTTGCTGCGAATGTTTGAAGAGATGATTTGGGAATCTTTAGCGGATACCCGTTGGTATAAGCGGCCGGAGTACACATCTGTGTTAATTCAGGGTTCATTTCTTCCAACGTCTCTGCATCAACTCCCGCGCACTGTGCAAGGTAATTCAAATCAACCGAGCCTTTTACGTTATACGTGGTTAAATCAAAAGGTTTTTGATATTCTATATTTGTAAATCCGTATTTTGCCGGATTCATTGCAATTAAACTAACAGCAATATATTGCGGCACATAGCTTCTTGTTTCTCTGGGAAGGTAATTTCTAGCCGCCCAAAAATCATTTTCTCCTGCTCTCCTGATAGCCCTTGTAATTCTACCTTCACCTGCATTATAAGCAGCAAGAACAAGGTACCAATTTCCCAAATCGTTATAGAGATCTTTAAGATGCTTTGCCGCAGCCATGGTAGCTTTTTCAGGGTCTCTTCGCTCATCAACATAAAAATCAGAATGCAACCCATAAAGTCGACCTGTCGATCGAATAAACTGCCATAGACCTACCGCACTAGCCCAGGATCTTGCAACGGGGTTCAATCCGCTTTCAACCATGCTTAAATAAACCAGTTGTTTCGGCACCCCCACTTGTTCGAAGATCTTGGTCATCATAGGAAAATAGCGCCCCGATCTTTCCAGCCAGGCCTGCATATGATCTCTTCCCTTACCTGTAAAATAATCGAGCCATTGATCTACGTATGAATTAATTTCAAGCGGGATTTCGGAAGGAATCACTAATTTTTTGTTGTTGTTCTGCTTATCAGCAAGACTTACTTTTATTTCAGGTAGAGATTTACCCATCCATTCTTCCAGAGCAGCAAAGGAAACATTTGACGGTAATTCAGGAAGACTATCAACGTATTTTTTATAATCGTCTATTATTGATTTCTCAAGTTCGACATAAGCTTCGTTTTGCTCTATTCCGGGATAATAACTTAAATTGTTGATAATTCTGAGGGCAGATTCATAATTGTTTACCGCTTCCGAAGTGCTGTTTTGAGATTGTTTGGTAAGGGCGTCTACATAATACTGCCTCGCCTGCTCCAGCATTTCAGATACAATTCCTACTTTCTGAACCTTGGACTCCGAATCAATAGAATTTTCATTCTTTGCAATGTCTTTATTTCCTCCGCAAGAGACAAATAAAAGAGAAAATAAAGAGATAGCAATGAACGGAAGTAATTTTCTAACCATGCATGCTCCTTGTTTTTAAATATTTCAGTTTCAATATAATTGGTATATTTAGCTTAATCAAGTAAAAAGTTAAATAAAATAACTTAATTGATAGTTTTTTAAAGAGTTATAAAATGGGCAAACAGACTATAGTGGGATATTGCCGTGTTTCTTTTTGGGATTTTTATCAACTTTGTCCTTCAATAAATTAAATGCGTTTATTAACTTTATTTTCGTATCCTTCGGTACAATAACATCATCTATGTATCCTCTTTCCGCAGCAATATAAGGATTGGCGAATTTATTTATATATTCGGATAATTTTTCTTCAACTTTAGCGTCTTTATCCTCCGATTGCAATATTTCCTTTTTAAAAATAATTTCTACGGCACCTTTAGGGCCCATAACCGCAATTTCTGCCGAAGGCCAGGCGAAGTTAAAATCACCTCTTATATGTTTGGAATTCATTACATCGTATGCGCCGCCGTACGCCTTTCTGGTAATAACGGTCACTTTAGGCACTGTAGCTTCGCAGAATGCATATAACAGCTTGGAACCGTGCCTTATAATGCCGTTCCATTCCTGTTCCGTGCCGGGAAGAAATCCGGGTACATCTACCAGAACAAGTAAAGGGATATTGAACGCATCGCAAAATCTTACAAACCTTGCACCCTTTACAGATGAATTTATATCTAGCACTCCTGCTAGAACCGACGGCTGATTTGCTATAATTCCTACGGACATTCCCCCAATTCTGGCGAACCCTACTATAATATTTTCAGCATAATTTTCATGCACTTCCAGAAAGTCCTCATCGTCTACCAGAAGTTTAATTATTTCCTTCATATCGTAAGGCTTATTCGGGTTGTCGGGGATAATTTCGTTGAGACGTTCATCCGGTTCGACCGCACTGATATCAAACTGAAGTTCGAGCGGTTTATCCATATAATTAAGCGGCAGGTAACCGAATAATTTACGGACTCTCAGCAAAGTCTCAATTTCGTTATCGTTTACAAAATGTGCAACTCCGCTTTTAGAGGCATGAGTATCCGCTCCTCCCAAATCTTCAAAACTTACCTTTTCGTGCGTAACTGTTTTTACTACATTCGGACCGGTGACAAACATATAGCTGGTGTTCTTTACCATAAAAATAAAATCGGTTATTGCCGGCGAGTATACCGCTCCGCCTGCACACGGACCAAGAATTACCGATATCTGCGGAATAACTCCTGAAGCTAGTGTATTCAGTAAAAATATATCGGCATAACCGCCTAAACTGACAACACCCTCCTGAATTCTTGCTCCTCCGGAATCATTCAATCCGATGAGTGGAATTCCGACTTTCATTGCAAGATTCATTATTTTAACTATTTTTTCGGCATGTGTTTCAGACAACGAACCGCCGAAGACAGTAAAATCCTGGCTGAAAAGTGCGACCGGCCTGCCGTCAATTTTTGCAAATCCTGTAACAACGCCGTCTCCGGGAAAATGCTGTTTGTCAAGACCGAAGTCAGTTGCCCTATGCTGAACAAACATATCCGTCTCTTCAAAACTGCCCTCGTCAACAAGCAGTTCGATTCTTTCCCTTGCGGTTAATTTACCTTTAGCATGCTGTGCTTCTATCTTTACCGTTCCGCCGCCGAGCTTGGCGGCCTCTTTTCTTTTAAACAATTCATCAAAATCTTGCTTCATCAATCTGCCTTTGGATAAATAGCTAAAAAAATTTCATGACAAATTTCTACAAACAAAATCATATTGTATTTATAATTGAATTTCGGCAGTCAAAGGAGCATTCCCGAAGGCCGAAAATGCAGATTCTATATCCGTCCGCACGGAAGTGAACAAACCGGCTTCTCCGGTTGATATTTTCCGGTGATCTAATTCAATCTCTTTAAAAATCTGACCGGGGCGGCTTTTCATCAAATAAATTTTATCCGATAAATTTATTGCCTCTGTAATATTAGTAGTTGTAAGTAGAAAATTGAGATCCTGTTTTTCTTTTAAATTTTTAAGCAGCTCATAAATTTCATTTTTAGTTTCGCCGCGGAGTTTTTTAAAAGGGTCGTCCAATAAAACCAATACCGGTTTTAAAGCCAATGCTCTAGCAAGTGCTATTCGGAATCTGAATCCAATGCTCTTCTCATGCGGAAAATGATCTTCATATCCGGTTAATCCCACCGCAGAAACTATTCCGTCAATATCTGTATTTCCGCCTTTTAACAAATTTGACGCGAATTGAATATTTTTTCTGACACTCATCCATGGAAATGAAGAAGGCTTTTCCGGTATATAGATAATCTGCCCGTTCGAATTTTCGTAAGGTTTCCCGTTAAGATACACTTTCCCTTCGCTGGGTTCTTCAACAGCCGATATAATTTTCAACAAGGTAGATTTCCCCGAACCGAAAGGCGCGAGTATCGAGACAATCGCCCCTTTCTGCATCTTGAAATCGTTTGTGATATTAATATTATCCAGTACGAGTAACTTTGCCCCGGCTTCACCGTGGAAGTATTTTGTCAGATTTTTTATTTCCAGAACGGCTAAAACTTCTTTCAAATTATACTCCAGCTATAAAATTTGTTCCTTATATAGCGAATCAAATGCGAACCGAGATAAATACTAGCTGCAATAATCAGAGCATTCGTAAAAAGTGCTGATAAATCTCTGTACTGAAGTGAAAGCCGGAAAATATTGCCCAGACCGTACTGCCCCTTGATGTATTCAAAAACGATTAAAACAGACCAGACATAAAAATGAAGATCGAATAAATGATTTATCAAACCGGGCTGAGCGGAATTCCAGACTATCTGCTTCCTAATTACATCTTCCCCGGCGCCGAGTGATTGCGCCGATTCAATATATTCATGACCCACTAAAAAAACTTCCGATTTTAATCTGATCAGCAACGAAAAGAATGCTGTCCCGAACGCAAATACAAATTCCACGTAAGGTGAATACGGAAACCAAAAGATCAAAAATAATCCGAAAATAATTCCCGGGATATAAGTTGCAAATAGGTTTAATGAAGAAACGAATTCGCTGAGAATATGGGTGTGTTTAATCAAAAAGTTTCTCAATAAAAAGATCACAGCGTATGCTGCCGGAAGGGAGAAATATACTACGCTTACGGTAATAATAAAATTAACCGGGAGTTTATAAAATTCCCATAACGCTCCGAATGATAAAATTACAATTGAAGGTTTAGGTAAAATCTGATTGGAAGGCAGTATATATTCAAATAAAATTATCCAGAGTAAAATATAACTCAGAATAAAATAAGCAAGATGTTTTGACGAACTTTTTTTTATTTTCATAAATAGACGGTAACGTTGTTAACCGGTAGAATAAAACCGGAAATCATGTCATGAATATATCGAAAGAGCTAAATTATTTCAACTTAATTATAGTTTTTATTCGCCTCATGAAGAAAAGGGTTCTCGCGTTTTTCAAGTTCTATTTTGCTCGACTCGCCATGACCGGGATAAATCAAAACATTATTAGGGAGTGAGAACAGCTTTGTCTTAATGGAATTTATAAGGGTATCGTAATCTCCGCCCCATAAATCGGTTCGGCCGATGCTGTTTTTGAACAATACATCTCCGGTAATGCAAAATGCTTCTTTGCTGAAATAAAAACAATATTCGCCGCTTGTATGTCCGGGAGTAAATAAAAATGCAACGGGCGAACTTCCTAAATTTAACTGCGTATTTTCTGAAATAAGTACATCAGGCAAGGGCGGATGTTTAATTTCAAGCCCGAAAGCGGACGCCTGGTCCATCGCATGATCAAGAAGGTCTATATCTTTTTCGGGAATCAAATACAGTGGTTCGAATTGATCTTTAACAAAATTACATCCCATTATATGATCAATATGACAATGCGTATTTAGTAAATACAGAACGTGCAGATGATTTTCTATGATATAACTTTTTAATTTTTGTTCTTCGTTTGCACCTGAACACCCGGGATCGATAATAAGGCATTCTTTACTGCTTTCGTCCCAAATGATATATGTGTTAACGGAGAACGTATTAAAAACAAATTTTTTAACAACCAGCATAAATGAAATTTTCCATCAGTTGTTTGTTTTATAAATCCAGTTAATTAAGTTATTTCTTAAAATTATTCTTTAAACGTGTATTTAATTTTTTTGTGTAACTGTTAAAATTATCTTTTGTCTCTTCAATAGAATTCCCGCCGAATTTGTCGATAAAGAATTTTGCGAGGCTCCATGCCAGCATAGATTCGGCTATGACCGCACAGGCAGGAACCGCGACAAAATCACTCCGTTCTCTTCTGGCATCTATATTTTTCATAGTCCTCAGATCTACACTCTCTATCGGGCTCATCAATGTGGCAATTGGTTTCATTGCTGCTCTCACAATAATTGGCTGCCCTGTAGATATTCCCCCTTCAATGCCCCCGGCTCTGTTGGTCTTCCTTCCGATTCCGTCCTTTGTTCTAATTATCTCATCATGCGATTCGGACCCGAATCTTTCGGCGGATTCGTATCCGGTTCCGATGGATACAGCTTTAACCGCATTAATGGACATAAACGACTGTGCGATTTCGGCATCCAGTTTTGTGTCGAATTGTATAAAACTTCCCAGACCAACCGGAACACCTGTTGCAACCGTATAAAAAGTACCGCCTAAAGTATCGCCTTTTTTCTTTGCGGTTTTTATTTTGTTTATTATTTTTTCTTCGTGTTCTTTATCAAGTACTCTTACGTCACTTTTATCGGATAATTCCGAAAGCGACCAGCCTGAAAAGTTTTTAGAAAACTTATTATTAAATAGATTTTCGGCCATATTATCTTTCGGATAAATTCCTCCGATACTTTCAACAAAACTGCCTATGGATATACCGAACTCTTCAAGGAATCTTCTTGCAACTGAACAGGCAGCAACTCTGGCTGCTGTTTCGCGGGCACTTGATCTCTCGATGGAGTTCCTTATATCACTCAAATTATATTTTGAAACCCCTACAAGATCTGCGTGGCCAGGTCTCGGGATTGTAATTTTCTCGGTTCTTACTTTCGGCTTGCCGGACGTCATTTTCTCCGACCAGTTTTCCCAGTCCCTGTTTTTAACAAGAAGCGAAATAGGACTTCCGAGTGTTTTCTGAAAACGTATACCCGAAAGAATTTCAGCAGTATCGGTCTCAATTTTCATCCTCAAGCCTCTTCCGTACCCGGCCTGCCTTCTTTTCAAATGAAAGTTAATGTAATCATTTTCAATTTTTAAATTTGCCGGAAATCCTTCAACCAGTGCGACTAAAGCTTTTCCGTGCGATTCGCCGGCGGTCAAGAATCTAATCATTTTTACTCCGAAAAAAGTTTGAGAACAAATATAAAAAAAACGCCCGAAAAACCGGGCGTTCTTAAAAATAATTTTGTCGTTAATTCAATTAATTTTATTCCGGAATTTCCAAACCCACAAAGGCTTTTCTTCCCTGCGAATCAACAACCTTGAATAATACTGCCGAACCTTTCTTGCTGTCTATTATTTTTTTAAGCTGATCTGTATTATCCAGCGGCTGTCTGTTTGCCTCTGTAATAACCATCCCTTGTCCGAGATTCTGGTTTTGAGCCGGACCGTAAGGCTGGACATCAGAAATCATAACTCCGTGTGCAACTTTGTAATCTGATTTTTCCTTAGTCGTTAAATTTCTAACCGTCATACCGATGCCTTTAAAAGATATAGTTCCAGTTTCGGAATTGTTTTTATTCTCCGGCTGCTCGTTATTTGATGTAGGCTCGGTTTTGTTTGCGCTGCTGCTTTCCTTAAGTGTCACTTTCCTGGCAATTGTTTCTCCGTTTCTGAATAATGACAATGTAACAACGGTGCCGGCTGTTTTTGAAGCAATCATACTCTGAAGTTCGTTTGGTCTGTTCACCGGTTTACCGTCAACTTTTAAGATTACGTCACCTGGTTTTATATCTTCTTTGGAAGCCGCTCCGCCCGGTACAACACCCTGAATAATGACGCCTTCCGGTTTGTCCATACCGAGAGATTTAGCCATTGCATCATCAACTTCGCCTATCTCGACCCCGATATATCCTCTGGTTACTTTACCGTAGGCAATTAATTCCTTTGCCACCGATTTCACCAGATTGATAGGTATAGCAAAACCGTACCCTATAAAGCTGCCGGAACTTGACGCAGCAATTGCGGAATTTATTCCGATAACCGATCCGGAAAGATCTACTAACGCTCCACCGCTGTTGCCCGGATTTATAGCCGCATCTGTCTGCAGATAATCTTCTATGCCGTAACTGTTTTTTATTAATCCCAGATGCCCTCTTCCGCGCGCACTTATAATGCCTGCGGTAACGGTTGAAGTTAATGAAAGCGGATTCCCGATTGCCATCACCCACTGCCCGACTTTTACGCTGTCGGAATTCCCCAGATACGCAGCCGGTAAGTCATGAGTATTAATTTTAATTACGGCAATATCGGTCAACGGATCAGTGCCAACGACTTTTGCCGTGAAGACTCGTTTATCGTATAAACCTACTTTTACCGAGGTAGCATTTTTCACTACATGATAGTTTGTTACTATATAACCGTCAGGTGAAATTATAATTCCGCTGCCGGAACCTTCTTCTTCTTTTGGCATATTTTCAAACGGGAAAAAGAAAAAGTTAGCATGCGGATTATCTGCTTTGGCAACCACAGTAATTTGTACTATTTCTGGAGTAACTGTTTTTGCTACCTGGATAAATGCTTTACTGAATGATGTTGCATCGGCATTCAGGTCTACAGGCGGATAAGAAGCTCCCATTTTTATATCTGCAAAGCTAGGTCTCACCAGTCCGAATCCTGATACCAGTACGGCACCGAACACAATTCCAATAACAACAAGTGCAATAGCACCCCATAAACCCTTGGATTTCATTTTTATATTCCTCCGATTTTAATCATTTTATTTTTATTGACACTACCGCAAAACACAAAATCATCATTACAAATCTTACTTTAACAATTTAAGCGATTGTACACCACTAAAATCCGGTATTTGATATTGCAAATATGTCTCCATAAAAGTGATTGCCTTATCGGCAATTGCGGTATTTAATGTTTCAATTTTTTTACTGTTTTTTAGACAAATTAAGTAATTAAAAAGTTCCGCAGATATTAAATATGATTCAAGATGTTCTGCTCTGCAATCCTCGCATAAAATACCCATTTCGTAATTATAACCCAAATTCGCTCCTAAAAGGTTTGTTCTGCCGCATACAGTGCATTGACCGATCTGCATCTCGTACCCTATTTCTTTAATGAAGAAAATAAAATAGCGACCGAAAATTACCGAAGGATGTTCATCTGATGTTTCCATTAACGATAGGATTCTTACCGAGCCGTTGAACAGCCTCACATGTGCTTCATGTTCGGCAGTAAGTTTTTTAAGTAATTCCACTACGCAAGTGGAATACTTCAGTTTGTTGTAATCTTCTTTAATTTTTGGAAAGTGGTTTATTATATCTGCGCCTGATAAGATTTGTAAATCTCGTGTGTCCTTTTTGTAAAGGATGATCTGGAGGTGGTTAAGAGGGTCGGCTATTAATCCTATTTTTGATTTCGAACTTCTTCCGCCTTTAATAATTGCCGAAAGGCGGCCGTATTCTTTAGTAAAAAATGATACTATACTGCTCGTATCGCCGAAGTTCAGCTTGCTTAAGACAATAGCCTCTGTTTTTATAATTTCGCTCATCGAATAAAATTATAAGGAAAAAAAAAGACATTTTCCTCTGTAATTATTCCGGATATAAGATGTGATGGAGTGACGTCGAAAGCAGGAGCAAAAACCTCATAGTGATCCGGCACAACTTTGTTGCCGTTTAGGGAGGTTAGCTCATTTTTATTTCTGTATTCAATATTTATTTCATCGCCTGTTGCAATTGCCCTGTCAATTGTGGTGGTAGGCGCAGCAACGTAAAAAGGAATATTATGGTAATTGCAGAGAACAGCCAGGTTATAAGTACCGATCTTATTTGCAGTATCACCGTTCAATGCAATTCTGTCCGCACCTACAATAACAAAATCGATCTTGCCGTTGCTCATTAATACCGCTGCGCTTGAATCCGATTGCAATGAAAACGGAATTCCCGATCTGTCAAGTTCAAACGCAGTTAACCTTGAGCCTTGAAGCAGAGGCCTGGTCTCATCGGCGTACACAAAATCCACCAGTCCGTTTTCAAATCCTGTTTTTATAACATTAAAGGCAGTACCGTCACCGCCGGTAGCCAGTCTGCCGGTGTTACAGTGCGTCAGTATAGTGGATTTCTTTTTAAACAGGGCCAAACCGTTTTTACCGATCTTGTCGCATTTAATTATATCATCTTTATGAAAGTCTTTGGCTTTTTTCAGAAGCATTTCGTAGCAATCGGATCTGTCACAAACTTCTTCGAATAACCGCATCATTTCGCCTAGGGCAACAAAAAGATTAACCGCGGTAGGACGTGTTCTTTTTAATCTATCGTAGGCCTTCATGAACGTTTCTTTTATCACGGATTTCTGCGCATCTTTTACTGCCAGCGCCAGTCCGTAAGCAGCAGTTATACCTATTGCCGGGGCACCTCTAACTTCCAGTTTTTCTATTGCTTCGGCAATTCTTTCGTAGCTATCCGTTTCAATATAGATCTCCTGTAAAGGCAGCTTTGTCTGATCCAGGAAGACAAATTTACCTTCCCGGAAATCAATCGAGAAATAGTTATTATTTTTCATCGACTCTTGATAAGTCTAAAAAATCTCTGTACCGGTCCTGTACTCTCAGGTAGTCCAGCTCTTCAAAACCTAGCGTACTGAATTTTTCAACACAAAATGAAGCCATGGCGCTTCCGTAAATTACTGCGCGCTTCATATTTTCGGGGCTAAGATCCTGTGTTTTATGAAGATAACCAATAAAGCCGCCGGCAAAAGTATCACCCGCACCGGTCGGATCGTAAATCATTTCAAGCGGGTACGCAGGTGCCGAAAAAATAATATCTTCGGTAAATAACAAAGCGCCGTGCTCGCCTTTTTTAATAATTAAAATCTCCGGCCCCATATCGCGTATTATTCTGGCAGCTTTTATCAGATTAGGTTCCTTAGCTAAAAGTCTTGCCTCTGAGTCATTAATTATCAGTACATTTACCCGGTGAAGGAGTTTCATCAAAGTGTCTTTCCTACCTTCAATCCAATAGTTCATTGTGTCGCATACAACAAACTGCGGGTTTTCCATCTGATCAAGAACCTTCATTTGCAATTCGGGATCGATATTGCCCAGGCATACGAATTTGGCCTTTCTACCTTTTTCGGGAATGACAGGATCAAAATTTTCAAAAACATTTAATTCGGTAAGCAGAGTATCTCTCACGTTCAAATCATAGTGATACTTTCCAGACCAGCGGAATGTTTTACCGCCCTCTATAATCTGAAGGCCTTCAAGGTTTATGTCTTTTTTTTCAAGAAGCTCGATATATTTTTTCGGAAAATCTTCTCCGACAATACCGACAAGATAAACCGGTCCGCTGAAATAACTTGAAGCAATTGAGATATAAACTGCAGACCCTCCCAGCGCTTCTTCAACTCTGTCAAACGGCGTTGCAACCGTATCTAAACCAAGTGAACCAACTACTAATAAGCCCAATTTTACTCCCGGATAAATTTATAAATCGTTTTCAAAAATAAAGAATTCGGTTTTTAATACATAATATTAATTTATTATTTTTTAAAATCATCGCAATTTTATTAATTTTCAATATGCCAATTAATTGCAGAAATTGTAAATACTTTTTTATAACCTGGGATGCTAAAATGCCCTATGGTTGTAAAGCATTCGGATTCAAAACCAAACTGATGCCTTCGGTAGAAGTATATAAATCCTCTGGCAAAGAATGCCTTAGATTTCAGAAGAAGGAAGAAAAGAATAAAAAGTAATTGAACTGTCTGAAAGAAATATTCTTAGTGTCTCAACGGTGAATATTAATATTAAATAAAACATTAGATCCAAACTTTATTATACATTAAATAATACAGTTATACTTCAGCCAGATTCAACAGCCTTTCGGTTTCATCTCCAACGAATTTTACAAAATATTTTCTTAAAAGTTTTATATCTTTATCTCAATAAAATTTAGAAATTCCGGTTCTTTAATAAAGTAATGCGCTATAAGGTCCACCGATTCCCGTTGCCCGGGCCAAGCCAGCAATTTTTTAGCTTCATCAGGTAAACACCAGGCATACTCGCTATGTTCATGACTAATACTAACTTCAATATTTTTATCGACTAAAGCTGCAAATACCGGCAAAAAAGATATACTATCCTTATCCAGATCATAAAAAGAATTTATATTTGGAGCAGCCCAGAATTTCTTAGGTATTAAACTCGATTCTTCTTTTATTTCCCTTAAAGCTGCTTCGAAAGCTTTTTCGTCCTTTTTAATTTTACCGGAAACCATTTGCCATAATCCCGGATAAATTTCAGTTTCAGCTCTCTTAAGAAGCAGAAACTCAATACCGCCTTCCGTTTGCCTGAAAATATGGGCTTCTATCAAATTTGTAATTAACTCCATATCAACTCCGTTTAAAGTTAAAAATATGCTCTTACTTCGGCTCTGGCAGTGTGAACTATTCTGTTCGCGCCTTGTAATCTGCCGTCGTAACTAATAGTCGACTGAAGATTTTGTGCTATCCTGTAATCAAAATTTAATCTCCAAAAATAGTTTTTCCCTATCAGGTTTCCTTCGGTTAATTGAAACGGCATATAATTTTGCGTAGTGTTTGCTATCAGTTCATCCCGTTCAAACTCTATGCGTAATCTCCCGTTACCAGTAAAGGAAAAGGTAAACCTCAGCAGTTGCGAATTCAAATTTAATAATGTTGGAACTGCCGGGAAATCATCTTCTTTTTTACCCACATTAATTTTAAAACCTACTTCGATATTCCTCTGGGGCCGGTAAGAAAAATCGGAAGTGAAGCTGCTTCCGGTTATTTCCCTTCTGTTATTGGAAATGACGGGCGCTCTCAAATTATCGTTCTGACTGACTATATCTGTTTGGTTGCTTATTTCAGGGATCATTTTAAAGTTAATTCTGACGCTCTTTTCCCTGCTGTATCCCTGTTCAATTCCGCCGTTATATTGGTTCATGCTTTTTGTTTGCGCATAACGGAACCGTAATGAGAAATCCGAATTATTTTCGAACAGAAATATATCCTGCTGTATCTGATTAGAACCATTAATTGTCTTATCGGGATTCTGAAAATCTGCAAGATCAAGCAGATAGATTTTCTTATAGTCCTGCTCTTGAGTATTTTCTTCTATTCTCCAGTATGTTTCGGATGAAAGCGGATGCAGCAATTTCGGAATAATTCCGTCACCTTTAACTAATTCGCCGTAATTTATTTTCCAGCGGGTATTGGTCTTTAAATCTATTACAGGGTAAAGTTGATCAGTAGGAACCGTAACAAGCGAATAATCCCCGTCGTACAAAGTCGGCTGAAATTCATTTTCATCCTGTATCCCGTTATTATTTAAATCACCCAGATAAATATAATTCCCGGCGCCCTGGGCAACTTTCACGAATACCTTCTGAAGCTTTGCCGTTTTCTGAGTCGATACTTCGTAATATAAATTACCTGTAATCGGTTTTATAAAATTAAACTGCGACTGCGATCTGACTAAAATTGTCTGACTGTTTAGGTAACCTGCTTTTTTAAATGCATAAGAATAATACTTGTTATTCACAGTAAAATTCAATGACGAATTGAAAGTACCCATTCCGTTATAATTTATTTCAAAATATTCGGCATCCGATAAAGCTTGCTTTACTAATATACCATTCAAGGCACCATAATCCTGCCTCATAGAATATTTAGCCGACAATTTGAATCCGCTGAAATCAACAAGTTGTATATACGGATCCAGTTGCCAGTATTTCAAGCTGCTGGACAGAACCGAATCCTGCCCTTTAATATTATCTCTCCGGTCTTCGGCAAGAAAGTCCAAACCCGGTTTTAATTTACCTAACAAATAATAAGCACTGCCGGTTTGCCTGAACCAGTTACTGTTCGAATAGGTATCTTTGGATTTTACGTAATCGAGGTTGTAAATAAACTTATATCGATTATTGTCAGTAAACAAAATTGTATTGTTGAATCTGTCTGAAGAAAAATAGCTACCTCTTTTAAGAAAACCGTATGATGAAGTAATATTTAATTCTTTAAGAGGAATAAGCGAAAGATTAAATTCCCTAAGCTGTTCGCTTTGTCCTGAGGAAGAATCGGATATATTAAAATCTCTGTTAAATTCAACGGAATTGATTCGGTCAAGAGTAGTGAATGTGTTTTCAATATATCTATCCTTATATGAGAATCCGATCTTACCGAGATCTGCATTAATTAATTTTACTTCCCTGGGTTCCAAATTAAAGAATATGTTCCGGGCATAGCCGTTTACTTTAGAACTACTTATGCCGGAAAACCTGTTTTTATCCCAAAGACTTCCCGCCAGATCAATATTCAATTCCATACCTTCGGCTGGTTTATAATTAACGCTTACATCGCCAAGTTGTTTTAATTCAGGCAGAGGCAGCAAGATTAGCGGCATGTAGTTGCCCTGCTTAATTCCTACAAATTTAAAATCACCTATACTTTCTCTTATGTAATCGCCTTGCTGTTCGCCTACATAATTAAACGTGACATTATAAATTGAGTTTGTCCCGCCTGGATTATATATGAAAAATGAATACTGCTGACCGTCGATAAGTGTATCCGCTTTTTCATATATTCCTCTTATTACTCCGAGCGAATCCGGCTGTGCAAGAGTAACACCAGATTTTGAAGCTTTAAATCTGTTGCTGCCGGCTGCGGCTAGAATGGCTTTATCGGAATCGGAAAGAGAAATATCGATGGGTGCATCCTGATTATCTCCCTCTCTAGAATAAAGAATTTGAACTCCGAGTTTGTTTTTTAATACTTCGGATTTTACTCCCGCTGCAAAAAAAGTACGCTCGTATTGCCTGTCGGTGTATTCAAAATCTACCGAGATCCGGCTAGCAGAAGTAATCAGTTTGTTAGGAGTAAAAGTAATTTGCGCGTTTGCATAATCAATAATATAATCATTTCGTTCACCCCTGTTTACCTGAATTCCGTCTATAAATACTTGCTCGGTTCCGGAGATAATAATAATATCCTGTTCGCCGTTTTCTCCTGAAAGTTTATACGGTCCCTGCACGCCGTCAACACCATTAAATTGATTTGTTGTAAACTTACCCTTCGAACTAGCAATTGAGATGAACGCTTTTTGCCCCTTATAGTCGAATTCACCCATCAGACCCTGTAACTTACGGTTGATTATTCCAAATTCACCGTACTGCTGTTGCAATTCATAATCTCCGAAAGTACCAACCACATTTGGGTGCTTTACCTGAATAAATACTTTGTCAAGCTCATTTAGTTTTGCGGTATTTCCTTCGGGTTGAATAGGAGTATTTTCATCCGTAAGAGCAGCTACCACTTCAATGTCGTTTGATAATTTTCCCGACAATTGAAGCCGTAACCCGCTGTTCAAAGAAAAGTCTTTTGTTGTTCCGACAGTAAATCCTCTCACCAGTGTTCCGCTCTTTTCTATTCCTTTACCGAATATCGAATCGGGGGATAAAAAGCCCGGCTGTTCTTTTGCCACCTTCAGCGTGTCGCCGCTTTTAACATCAAATTTGTAAGCAAGACTTCTTATTTTATATTCATTACGAAGACTTAGGTTAACTGCCTGATAAGTTACAATTAAAGTATCGAATACCGAATACTGAAGCGTATCGGATAATTTAAATGTTGCCGACTCGTAATTAAATTTATAATCGGCTTTACTAAGCAATCTTTTATTCATTCTGATAGTTTCCGTAAAAGGAATTACGGCAGGGTTTGAAACACGGTACAAGTTTTCAAAGTTAACGTGCAGTGTATCTATGACAATTAAGGAATAAAATTTTTCCTGGGCTCTGGTAACAGCCAGTGAAAAAAGGACTGTAAAAAAGACAACTAAAAATCTAATTCCTAATTTCAAGAGATGAAGATTGTTTTGTGAAAAATAAACATAAATTTACGGGAAACTTATATCAAGTCTATATTGGAGAATGTTTGAATTTTCTGTTCTCTTAATATTATACAGAGGACAAAATTATTTGAATAGTTATTGTTTGAAAGGTATAATATCAGCATGAGATATCCGGAAACGAATAATGCTCCGGAGAATTCGGAAACAATAATAGGAAAAGGCTGAAAGGCTAGAATAAATGTTCCAAATAATTTTGTTTAAAACAACAAATCGATTCTTACTAAATAACCAAACAAAAATACCGTGGCATTTACCGGACTATTCGTATCTCAAGGCCTCAATAGGATCCAGATTTGCAGCTTTGAAAGCCGGATAAGTACCGAATATAATTCCGACTAAAATACAAAGCGCCATACCTATTGCAACCCATTGATAAGGTATGGTGGCAGTTGCATTCAGAAATCCGCCGGCAAGGTTACCGATCCCTACACCCAGTACAATTCCGATGAAGCCGCCGATAAAACACAGTATTATTGCTTCTACTAGGAATTGGAATAATATATGGCTTTTTCTCGCGCCTACTGCTTTCATTATTCCGATCTCTCTGGTACGTTCGGTCACCGAAACCAGCATAATATTCATTATGCCGACACCAGCTGCAATCAATGCAATTATTGAAATAACAAGAGCACCTATTTGAACTCCCCCTGTAATATCGTTAATTTGATCCATTATACTTTCGTTACTGAATATTTCAAAATCATTTTCTTTCCCGGGTTCAACTTTTCTGATCGTTCGCATAAAACCGATCGATCTTTCAATGGCAGAATTATATTCATCATCACTTTTTGCCATAATGGTTATGCTTACACTTTTCCTTTTTTGTCCGTAAATGGATTGCCATGTAGTTATCGGTATTACTATATAACTGTCCATGGATTGACCGAAAAGTGCCGGTTGGGGTTCAAGTGTTCCAATTACCTTTATCGGCATTTTATCTACTTTTATAATCTGACCGACCGGATCGATAATACCTCCGAATAGTGCCTTCTCGACGTCCTTGCCAAGAATGCATACGTCGTTCCCGTACATTACATCAGTTTCGCGAATGGATCTTCCCGATTCAACAGTTACGTTATGGGTATAGAAAGCACCAACAGTAACACCTACAACCGCTATATTCGGGTTTGTTTCTTTATTTCCGAACCGGATGATAGCACCGCCTTTGCCTTGTTCCGCGCCCATATATTTTACGTTAGTCATCAGTTTTTCAAACCGGTAATAGTCATCTAAGGTAATGTCTTTACGGTTTCGATATTTCTGCCATCCATCGTGCCCGCCGGTTTGGATTGCCGGAAATTTCGATATTTGGAAAGTATTTTTGCTTAGCATCGATACACCGTTCTGGATGCTTGTCTGCAGCATGGTTATAATAGTCATAATTACTATAATAGAAAAGATTCCGACCACAATTCCCAGAATTGTTAACAGCGTTCTAAGCCTGTTGGTTTTTAACGACTGTAACGAAAGGAAAAATATCTGATTGAATTGCATAATAACCCCCTTTTGATTTAGTTATTATTTTGCAAATTTTAGCGCGGCAAGAAATAAAAAAGAATCTGTAATACCGCTTATTCGTATCTTAACGCTTCAATCGGATCGAGGTTTGCTGCTTTATAAGCCGGATAAGTTCCGAAAACTACTCCGACCAAAACACATAACGAGAATCCGATAATAATCCAATTCACCGGTACAGCCATCTGGGCATGTATTAAACTCCCTGCCAGATTGCCTACCCCAACTCCCAAAACAATTCCGATAATCCCGCCTATTAAAGACAAAAGCACAGCCTCGATTAGAAATTGCATAAGGATTAAATTTTTCTTTGCGCCAATAGCTTTTCTAATACCAATTTCCCTTGTTCTTTCAGTTACCGATACGAGCATAATATTCATAATACCTACGCCGGCTGCGATTAAAGCAATAATCGAGACTATAATGGCTCCTATTTTCACTCCGCCGGTTATGTTGTTTATTTGGCTTATAATCGATTCATTGCTGAATACATCAAAGTCATTATCCTTGCCCGGCTGGATTTTTCTTATTATCCGCATGTAGCCTATTGCCGATTCTATTGTCGACTGATAATCCTCTTTGCTGTTTGTCATTACAGTTATGTCAAGACTTCTGTGCAGTTTACCGAATATGTTTTGAAAAGTAGTTATCGGTATCAGTACATTACTGTCTCTGCTTCGGCCGAACAACTGCGGCTTTTGTTCAAGTACACCAATCACTTTCACCGGGTAATTATTGATTCTTATTATTTGTCCGACCGGGTTAATGCTTGGAAATAATTTATCAACAATATCCTGTCCGATGTCGCAAACATCATTCGAGTATTTTACATCCAGGTCACGTATATCCCGACCGTATGAAGCAGTCCAATCATTTGTTTTCATTGCCTCGGCTGAAATTCCGATTACAGATATATTCGGGTTAGTTTCCTGACCGTTATATTTTACAACGACTCCTTCCCAGTCATCCTGAGCCCCGACATATTTCGCATTTTTCAGCATGCTTTTCAGTCTATCAAAATCCTCTAAGGTTATATCCTTGCGATTTCTGTATTTCATCCATGCTGAGTGGCCGCCTGTCATTATCGCGGGAAATTTTTGAATTTCAAATGTATTTTGTCCCAACTGTGATACACCGTTTTCAATACTCTTTTGCAACATAGTTATGATTGTCATTATAACTATAATTGAAAAAATACCGACAACAACACCAAGTATCGTTAAAAATGTTCTTAATCTGTTCGCACTTACAGATTCTACCGAAATCAGAAAAATTTGTGAGAATTTCATGCCAACCAACAATAATATTTTGAGATAAAGATTTCATAGTTATCATTAGACAATTATTAATCTTATTTCGTTTACCTTGTTGTAAAGATAATGCTTGAAATTTATAAGTTCAAACATTAAAAATAGAATCTGCTCCGCAGTCTTTATATTGCAACTAGTTTTCGAAGCTATAATATTTTCTTAGAAACTTCGGGAAGATTTATAGTGCAGCTAAATATTTATCCGATTTCTGCAAATGAATTGTCAAGTTTTTTATCCGGACATTAGTAATTTTCATGGGAATTATTTCTTGATGCAATTATACTTTTACCCGCTTTAATAAAAGTATAATTACTTGCATTAAATCCCGTAGCCGCTTTAAAAATGATTTAAGATCTTGACAATTTTAACTGACGTTATTTCGGCACAGTGCCCTATTCATTCTTAGCACAAAACTATTCGTATCTTAAAGCTTCGATCGGATCGAGATTGGAAGCCTTATATGCCGGATACGTACCGAATATAATGCCCACAAGTATACAAAGAGAAAATCCTATTAAGACCCAGTTATACGGAATTGCCATCTGTGCATTCAAAAAGCTACCCGCCAAATTGCCTACACCCACACCAAGCAGTATCCCTATAAATCCGCCGGTTACGCATAATATTATTGCCTCAATCAAAAATTGATATAAGATAGAAAATTTTCTGGCGCCAATGGCTTTTCTGATTCCTATTTCCCTGGTTCTCTCAGTTACGGATACTAGCATTATATTCATAATACCGACACCGGCAGCCAGCAAAGCAATTATAGAGATAACAATCGCTCCGATTCTTACGCCGCCTGTTATATTATTGATCTGCCCCATTATAGATTCATTGCTGAATATGTCGAAATCGTTTTCTTTGCCCGGCGGAACTTTTCTTATAGTTCGCATATAACCGATTGCAGATTCAATGGTAGAGTTGTAATCTTCTTTGCTGGTAGACATAACGGTAATATTTATACTTCTGTTAAGTTTGCCGTATATAGACTGAAATGTGGTTATCGGCATAATCAGATAACTGTCCCTGGTCTCACCGAATAATTGAGGCTGTTTATCAAGAACACCCGCAACTGTTAAAGGATAATTATTTACCCTAATTATCTGACCTACCGGATTTATGTATGGAAATAATTTATCGACAATATCCTGCCCTATATCGCAAACAGCGTTTGAATATTTAATATCAATTTCTCTGATGTCCCTGCCTCTGGCAGCAGTCCAATTATTGGTTTTCATTGCATCGGCTGAAATACCTGCGACAGAAATATTTGGATTTGTTTCCTCACCGTTAAATTTAACCACCTGTCCCATCTGCCACTGTTCCGCACCGATATATTGTGCCTGGGTAAGCATTCCCTTAAGCCTGTTGTATTCTTCCAGGGTTAAATCTTTTCTGTTCCTGTATTTAAGATGCGCGGCATGACCCCCGTTCATTAAGGCCGGGAACTTCTGTATTTGAAAAGTATTCTGACTAAGCTGCGAAACACCGTTTTCAATACTATTCTGAAGCATCGTAATTACTGTCATTATAACTATAATTGAAAATATACCGACCACAATACCCAGCATAGTTAGCAACGTTCGTAGTCTGTTCCCCTTAATAGACTGAACCGACATAAGGAAAATTTCATATAATTTCATTATTCAAACCTCAAAGCTTCGACCGGATCCATTTTCGCGGCAGTATAGGCCGGCGCAAATCCCGAAACCAATCCGGTAATTAATGATACAACTATTGCAATTACTACTGCTTCATATTGAACAGAGGTACGTATAAATTGATTAACCAAAAAGCTTAACAATATTGCGGCTATCAGGCCTGCTATTCCGCCTACCAAGCAGATAAAAGAAGATTCCAAAAGAAACTGGGTTAATATTGTTCTTTTTTTTGCTCCGATTGCTTTACGTAAGCCTATTTCTTTTGTCCTCTCTTTTACCGAAACAAACATAATATTCATAATTCCGATTGCACCGACGAATAATGATAATCCTGTTATAAATAATCCTGCTATCTGAATAACGCCGACTGTTTTATTAAAAGTATCAATTAGACCTTCCTGCTGGTTAATTCCGAAATCGTTGGGATCGTTATATTTTAGCCCTCTAATTTTCCTCATAATACCTTCGGCTTCGGCCTTGGTATTTTCTATTTCGGCAGTGCTTGTAGCGCGCACATTAATCGTAACACTGCTCGATCTGTGCTTAGAAAAATATTTAAATACACTGCCGATCGGAACATAAACCTGCTGGTCAGGATTCATATCTCCCAATAAGAAACTTCCCTGTTCGGCAAGAACACCGACAATTCTAAAATTTACCGGACCTATTTTTACGCTTCTTCCAATCGAATTTCCGTAAGGAAACAGATCTTTGGCAACCTGGTGACCTAATACACACACGTTTCTGGCACTCTTAGATTCTATTTCCGAATAAAATCTGCCCTGATCGAAAGTCAGGTTTGTAGTTCTGATATAGTCGGCGTTAGAACCGTTCACCACAACGTTGTCAACAGAATTCTGCTGAAATTTTACAGTCTGTCTTGTTCCTAAAGTAGGGGCAACTGCTGCCGGAAGTTTGGCAAGTTCTTTGAATTTTTCAAAATCCTCCATGGTAATATTCTGTCTGTTTCTCATTTCCCACCATGGCGTGTTTGAAAACCAGGTCCATTTAGAAACATACAATACATCGGATCCCAATGCGCTTATTCCCTGCTGAAACGAATTATCGATTCCCTTTATTGCGGTTGTCATTAAAACTACAACCGTAACTCCTATAAATATCCCAAGCATGGTTAAGATTGCCCGTACTTTGTTTGCTCTTAAAGCCCTTAAAGCAATCAACATGCTTTCTTTAAATTCAAATGATAATAAAGCTATGCCTGACATAATAATACCCGCTAATTAAATTATACACATTTTTACTTATGAACTTCAGTGCTGCGAAGTTTAGGAATATATCTGTTTTCAACAGGCTTATCTGATTCGATTAAACCGTCTTTTATTCTGATAATTCTGGCTGCGTGTTCTGCAATATATTCTTCATGAGTAACCAGTATAATGGTATTACCTCTCTCATAAATTTCATTAAAAAGAATCATAATTTCTTCTCCCGTTTTGGAGTCGAGATTACCCGTCGGTTCATCGGCTAAAATTATCGAAGGTCTGGTAACAATCGCCCTGGCAACAGCAACTCTTTGTCTTTGACCTCCCGATAGTTCATTCGGCTTATGATGCATTCTGTCCTTTAACCCGACGTCAGACAAAGCTTCTTCGGCTCTTTCACGTCTTTCGTGTGCGGGTATGCCGGCATAAATTAATGGGAGTTCTACATTATGAAGGGCGTCAGATCTGGAAAGAAGGTTGAATGTCTGAAAAACAAATCCGATTTCCTTGTTCCTAATTTTTGCAAGATCATTATCGGTCATATCACTGACACTTACTCCGGTAAAATCGTATTTACCGGAGCTGGGAGTGTCCAAACATCCCAGCATATTCATTAAAGTAGATTTGCCTGAACCCGAAGGTCCCATGATTGCTACATATTCATTCTTATCTATTCTAATAGAGATATCTCTTATAGCGTGAACTTCTTCAGAACCAACAGTGTAAACTTTAGCAATGTGTTCTATATTTATTATATTCATTTTTAAATCCGATTTTTTTATTTATTAGAGCTGAACATTTTTACTTTATTATCTACTCTGATATTCGTGTCATTATTCAATTCTCTGGATATAGCTCTATACGGTCCGGTTATAACTTCTTCGCCATTTTTTAATCCGCTTTTAATTTGAATATAATTATCATCGCTTATACCGGTTTCTACGTCAACAGATTTCGCTTTCCCGCCCTTTGCAAGAAAAACTATCTCTTTAAGTTTTTCCGTATCAGTTACTTTCTTCTTAGAATTATTTGTTTTATCGGACTCTTCACCCTCAGCAGGAGTCGGCATATTATTTCTGGCGGTTACGCTTTGAATCGGAACGCTTAATACATTATGCAAGGTTTTGGTTTCGATCTTTGCATTGCATGACATTCCCGGTTTAAAACCAGGATCAAAATCTATAAATTTAAGCTTAACTTCAAAATTTACAACCTGTTCCTGTGTGCCTGTACCGGTGCTGATTGCTGTATTTCCTATCTGATAAACTATTCCTCTGAATATTTTGTCTCCGAAAGCATCGATTTTTATTCTGGCAGTGTCACCTACTGAAAGTAAAACTACATCATTCTCATCAACGTCTACTACCGCAAGCATACTCTTCAGATCTGAAACAGTCATAATGTTAGTTCCTTGGCTGTAAAAGCTTCCAAGTACTCTGTCGCCGAGTTGAACATTAAGCTGACTTACAACCCCGTCCATAGGCGAATAAATAGTTGTTTTGCTCAACTGGTCGTTCTGAACTTTAAGGCCGGCTGTCATATTAGTAATTTGGGCCTGAGCACTTTTAAAATTTGCTTCAGCGGTTAAGTACGCGCTCTTAGCTGCTTCTAAATCGGCATCGCTGGCTAGGTTTTTTGCATGAAGTTCTTTTGTTCTGTTATAATCGCCGGTTACTTTTTCAAGCTGAGCTTTATTCATAGATAAGGAAGCATCTGCCGATTTCAATCCGGCTTCCGATTGTTCAACCTGTGCCATATAGGCATCTGAGCGAATTTTAATTAACAGTTGCCCTTTTTTTACATATTGTCCTTCCTTTACGGGAAGTTGCACTATTTCTCCGGTAACTTCCGGAGTTATTACAACTTTAAATTCCGGGTCAAGCGAACCTGTTGCCGTAACACTCTGGGTTATTGTTCTGCTTGATACTTTTTCGGTCTGGACTTGAACAATTTCCGCCCTGCTTCCCCCGAGTATTGCAATTAATACCAGCGCAACTACAAGAACACCGATCCCGGAAAAAATAATAACTTTTTTCTTTGATTTCTTTTGATTTCCGTTTGCCATTTAAAATATACTCCTCTATTAAATTTTATTCGTACTTTTTGTAGTTTAATTCACCCAGGTAGTATTTTAACTGCTCATTTAGTACAATATACTGAAATTCAGAATTAATATAATTTGTTCTGGCATTAGTATAATTCGAACTTGCAATTAAAACATCGAGTAATGTTCCGGAACCCAGGGAATATTTTTCCTGAGCTATTTTTAAGTTTTCATCGGCAGCCTGAACATTACGGGAATTTACATCAAGACTTTTTTTGGCTGCCTCGGCATTTAAGTATGTCTGTTTGAGGTTTTGTTTAATAGTTCTTGATAAATCATCTAGATCTACTTTCTTATTCATCACATTTACTTTTGCTATTTCAACTCTATTCTCCGTACTGAAGCCCGAAAAGATGGGTACGCTCAAGGTTAATCCGACGGAAAACGTTCTTGATTTGTTTAAATCTTTAATTTGATTTGCATAAGTATTATAGCCTAAGCTGTTCGTCAGTCTGGGGAAATAATCTCCTTGAGCTATAGTTACTCCCTCTTGTGCACTTTCGTAATCAAGTATAGCGCTTTTATAATCTGATCTGTTCTCTAACGCCTGTTTCACCATTGCATTCAAGTCCGTATATAGTGTCGTCACATCAGTGCCAAGTATATTTTTTTCATTGCTTGTAAGCGAATCGGAAAACTCGTAGTTCCGAAGCACGTCCAATCCCAGATAATAGAGCAAGTTGCTTTCGGCATTCTGCTGATTATTTTTAGCCTGAATAAGATCTAACTCGGCGTTTCCTTCCTGTACCTGCTGCTGATAAACATCCGCCTTAGTGACTGCACCCAGTTTATTTCTTTCTATTATTGTTTCCAAATTTCTTTTATTCCAGGTAAGATTATCTTCTTTAACCTTGACAATCTGCTGATCGTTAATTACCTGGTAGTACAGGTTTATGGTTTGGAATACGGTATTTTGTTTAAATTTTCCAATTGAAGTCTAGCAGAATTCAAATCCTTCTGGCTTTGTGAAACGGAAGCGATATTTGCTAGTCCGTCAAACAATGTCCATTGAGCGTTGACGCTTGCATTATAATTTCTTGTTTGTGAAGTTGCAGACGGCGGAGTATACACAAAACTTCCAAGATTTATAGGAGTTGCTTGCTGTTTGGAATATGACCATTGCCATCCTCCCTGTGCGTTGAGTGAGGGAAGAAGACCGCCCCAGGCAGCCTTTAAGTTTGATTCGGATGATCTTATACTATTTGTTGATTTCTCCAATGCCGTGTTTCTATGCAAAGCAACGTTGATTGCCGCGTCGAGTGTTAATACCTTTTGTCCGTAGGAACTAACCGATATTATAATTATGCACAAAAAGCTAAAGAGTATACGCATTATCGACTCCAGAATTTATTTTAAAATTTCAAAATTATATTTGTTAGACAATGCTTTTTTGCTAAAAGTTAATTTCAAAATATTTTTATAATGTATTTATCATTATTTGGTTACAAAAATAGACATAAATGAGTCCGTTTTACTATTTTATTTATAAACGGTTCAATAAATAGATGAACGGCTCAAATTAATAGAAATATTTAATAATAAGGCTGTAATTAAGCAATAAAACATTACAATAACATTGTTATTTTACAAATATTAAATAAAACTAATATCTGTAAAAGAATAAACTCCAATACGCGACAAAAAAGGTAAGAATATCCCCGGTTTACTTGAAAAGGAAAAAACAGATATACTAATTTAAGAATTGATCTTTAATTTTTAAAAGATATTTTAAAGCTTCTTCATAATTATTTTCGACCTTCCCGTCCAAGATCGCTTCCTCAATAGCGGTTTTTATTTCTCCGACTTTCTTTGACGGACTTAAATTGCATATACGCATAATTTCTTCGCCTCTTACAGGAGACTGAAATGCTCTGAGCCGATCCTTCTCTTCAACTTCCCATACCTTTTTCATCACAGTTTCGTAATTCTCCAGGTACTTATCTACTTTATCCTGGTTTTTGCTCGTAATATCTGCACGGCATAAGGTAATTAGATCTTCCAGATCCTCGCCCGCATTAACTATAAATCTTCTGATTGCTGAATCAGTTATTTCTTCTTTTGCCAATGCAATCGGTCTAAGATGAAGCCTGACAAGTTTGGTAACATATTCCAATTTATTCAGGGGCAGTTTCATTCTTTTGAAAATATCCTTCATCATCCGCGCGCCTACCTCTTCATGCCCGTGAAACGTCCACCCTGTATTTTCCACAAATTTCTTTGTTCTTGGTTTTGCAATATCGTGAACAAGAGCCGCAAATCTTAACCATACATTTCCTGTTGTTTTTGAAATATTATCCACAACCTTACATGTATGAAGAAAAACATCCTTATGATGAAAGTCTTTTCTCTGATCTACTCCAGACATCTTTGCAATCTCAGGGAAAACAACCTCCATTACGCCGGAATTGAACAATAATTTTAATCCGATGGAAGGTTTGGGGGAAGTCAATATTTTGAAAAATTCGTCAGTAATTCGTTCCTGAGAAACAATTTTAAACCTTTCCTTTAGCTGCCCGGCTGCGGACATAATTCTATCTTCAACTTTAAAATTAAGTTGGGAAGCAAATCTGAACGCTCTCATTATTCTTAGCGGGTCGTCGTTAAATGTTATTAAAGGATCGAGCGGTGTTTTAATTATCCCGGTCTGCAAATCGTTCAAACCGTTAAAAGTATCGATTAAATTCCCGAAATCTTCTTCATTAACAGATATCGCCATTGTATTGATTGTAAAATCTCTCCTGTTAATATCTTCCAGAAAAGTACCCGTTTCAACGGCAGGTTTTCTGCTGTTTTTGTCATATGATTCTTTCCGCGCACCCACAAATTCCAGATCAACATCATGATACTTAAAATGAGCCGTACCGAAGTTTCTATAAAAGGCTACTTTTTCAATTCCCAATTTAGAAGCGTATGCCGCAGCGAAATCAGGACCGCCGCCGACAACGAGAAAATCAATTTCATTCCGGACTCTTTTCAATATCAAGTCACGTACGAATCCTCCCACAATGTAGCACTTTACTTTTAAATCCTTCGCCGTTTCGGTTGCTTTTTCAATGAACTCATATTTTTCTAATTCTTTTTTTATTTCCATTATTCCTTTTTTCCGACTTACAATTAACTTTTCGTGATTATTTTTTCCTATTCGGTCTTCTTTAATTATGCGCAGCTGCTTTACTGCTAATTTAATATTGCTATCGGCTTTAAAGGTTCAATATTGCTTAACAGAATTTTCAGACCTGCAGCTATTGGAACAGACAAAAACATTCCTGCAATTCCCCAGATCCATCCCCAAAATATCAGGGAAAACAATACAAAAACCGGACTCAGATCCATCTGCCTTCCAAGAAAATGGGGCTCAACTAAATTGCCGATTATATTCTGATTTAGGATCAGCAATATCGACATTGAAATAGTTCCGAATCCGACGCCGAATTCTAAAAAAGATATTACGATAGGAAATAACGTCGCAATAATCGACCCGATATTGGGAATGAAATTTAATATAAAAGTAAGCAGTCCCCAAAAAATGGCAAAGTCAATTCCATATATCCATAAAATTATTGTTACTATTATTCCGGTTGTAAGGCTTGTGATTGTTTTAATTACGATGTAAGACTGAAGCTGATTATTAATTGAAGAAATAAATCCTTCTATTTGTTCCTTGTTATTGCTGAAAGCAATTTTTAATCTTTCTTCAAACTTGGTTTTACCAAGTATCATGAAAATCCAGAATATCATCGAGATAAAGAAGTCACCCAAAACAGATGAAAAAGACGAAAACACGTTTTGGAGAATACCCGCTTTAAATAAATTTTCAAGAACAGAGCTTAGATTAATCGATTCTGTTTTTATGTTTAGTAAATGTGCAAATTCTTTTACGGTCAAATTAAACGGACTTAATATCTGCTGCAGTGACTTAATTAAATTTGAATAATATACCTGCAGCTTTTGAGAAAAATTCCCGATGTTTGCATATACCAGCAGTCCGATAAGGTAATAAATACCGAGTAAAAAGATTAAAATAAGAATTAAAGAAAGCCATTTAGGCAAATGGTATTTTTTTAGATATACAATCAGCGGATGGAACAAAAATGTCAGGAAAACCGAGATAGTAATCGGAATCAAAATATCTTTCAGAGCCATTAAAATATAAACACATATAATGAAACAAATAAATCCCAAAAAATAAGTTGTAATTTTGGTATAGTTTGCGGCCTTGCTTTCTATTGTCTGCATACTGATATTATTTGATAGTTAAAAAATGCGAGCTGTCTAAAACCATTGCATGATTTTTAAAGATCCATTCGCACTTATCATTATTTTCCCGCAAAATTAACGAAAAGTTTTTATCTTCATGATGTCTTAAAGATAAAGAAGCAATTCTTCTCGCACCGGAATAATCCAGATTATCCAGCATAAATTGTGATAATTTGTATGCTGCAAAACTGCCCAAATAATTGTTGGTTTCCAAAGTCTTTCCGAAATTTTTAAGAAAAATCCGGTAGCTTTCTCCTAATGCATTCGACAAGTTTATCATTACGGGAAATGAGCTGTAGAGATATTCCTTTGTATTGAGCTTTTTTAGTATTAAGTATTTATCAAATTCGCTTCCCTCAATATATTGTATAAGATCAGAAGTATCCCGCATAAATGCAATTCTCAGGTTAGCCAAATAAAATAGTGTTCTTGAAGGATTTTGTGATACTAAATTTTGATAAATCGAATCTGCAGATGTAAAATCACCTTTCAAGGCCGTCAGGTCAGCCTGTCGAAGTTCCAGGTTATAATAACTGCCGGAGTTTTTAAATTTTGCAATTCTGTTTGAAATTATTTTTACCGCGGAATCTATCCGGTTTAATTTTGCTAATGATTCAGAATACCCGACAAGTGCCGAATAATTATCTGTCTTTTTAAGAATTTCATAAAATAAATCCTTTGCTGCGTTAAAATTATTTTGATTATAATCATCCCATGCATTTTGAAGTCTGTCGTAAACAAATCTGGGACAAAGTTTGCTGAAAATTGTACTTCTGCCGAAATAATAATTTGCCTGCTGTTTGCTTCCCGTTTCCCCGTATGCTTTCAAGTATGCGTAGAATTCTCGTTCGGCATCGATGACTCTTATTCCGTATACCTTAAAAAAATCTCCGCCTCCGTACAACATTTTGAACTTGTCAATGCCGTATTTATCAACCATAAATTTCACAAAAGCCCCGGCATAAATATATGCCGTAGAAGCGACGTTCGTATAGAAAGCAAATCCCTTAAGCATAGATTGTATATTAACGTTGTAGCCATGGGAATAAGCTAGAGCTGCCATATAATCGATATCATTTTCATCATATTGCGGCGCAGCAGCTACAGCCGTACCTTCAATCAAAAACGGATTAAGTCCGGCAGCTACTTTTAATATTCCGGTCCCGAATCCGCCCGCATAACAATGAGCAATTTCATGTCTTAGAGTGACATCAAAATCTTCTTTAGAAATAAAAGTTGATTTTAACCAAGGTTTGGCAACATCGGCACTACCGGTACCGAATAATTCTTTTTTCTGACTATTATCCCAAAAGACGAAAGAATTAATTCTTCCCTTGTAATCGAAGCCGAAAAAATTACTTAACCTGTCGTAATAATACTCATGGTATAGTATCATTGCTTCAACTTTTTTCTTTTCCATTTTCTGCGGATAGTAAATATTGAAATGCTTTGTGACTATCTTCCCGCCGAGTTTATGTTCAAGTGATCCGAAGGTGGTTGTAAAGCCCATTGCAGGGGAGAAGTAATAAAATAACGCAGCAATTATTAAGCTAAAGGTTATCGTTAAAAGTTTTATGTATTTTTTATTTTTTAAGATAGAAAATAATAATAAACTACCCGCAGTACTGAAAAACAATAGATTCAATATTCTATAAATTAATAACCTTGCTGTTACACTAAGTCCCTCGTCGTATATTGTTCCCGGGAAAAAACCGAATATAGGATTATAAAAATAAATTTGAGGATTGAAATAGAATTCTAAAAACGGAACGGAAAATACGACGATAAAAAAAACAATAAAGAGAAATCCAGAAAACCGTTTTTGGAGCGAAAATGATAATGCAGCAAAAAAAGTTCCGACCGCCACCGCAGGTAATGCTAAAACCGAATAAAATTCGAAACCGTCTTTCATCGAACAATTTATAGTTAGTATTGAATTGCTTATTGAAATCAACATCGGTATAATGAGGAAAACAAAATAAACGAGAAATAATCTTCTAAAAAATCTTAAATGAGAAATTTCTGAGGCGACTGACAATTTTAAAAGCGAAATAGTATAAAAGCCTGTCATTAAAAACATCAGAATAGAATTGACAGCCGAAAATTCATAACCGAAGACTTTGGTTAAAGGAATATTCAGCAGTAATATATTGAAGAAGATTAAAATTATTAAATAGACGGATAAATAATTTAATCCAGGCAGTATCTTTTTTAATTTCGCCACTGTTAGTATTCGGTTCCTTCTACCCGCTGGATATCGGCGCCGAGCATTTTTAACTTCTCTTCAATTTTTTGATACCCTCTGTCAAGATGATATACCCTAAGAACCTCTGTAGTACCTTCCGCTGCCAATCCTGCAATAACCAGACTTGCGCTTGCGCGGAGATCCGTAGACATAACCTTTGCTCCCGTTAATTTATTAACTCCTTTTATTACGGCACTGTTTTCAAAAACAGTTATATTTGCTCCCAACCTGACAAGCTCGGGAACATGCTTAAATCTGTCTAAATAAACAGTATCGGTAACAGTGCTTGCTCCCTCAGCTAATGACATATATGCAGTCCATTGGGCCTGCATATCCGTTGGAAATCCCGGATAAATTGCTGTAGTTACATTTGAAGGTTTTGTAGAATTATTTTCCGCATCTAATTCTAATAATCCATTATTTGATAATATTTTGCATCCGCTGTCCTCAAGTTTGGCAATAACTGAACCGATATATTTCGGGTGTATATTTTTAAGTTTAATCTTTCCCTTTGTAATTGCTCCGGCTATTAGAATAGTTCCGGCCTCAATTCTATCCTGAATTGTAACAATTTCAGCTGGTTTTAATTCTTCGGTTCCTTCAATTATCAATATCGAGCTATTTATGCCTTCTATCTTTGCTCCCATTTTCACAAGAAATTCCGCAAGATTAGTAATTTCAGGTTCAACCGCAGCATTATTTATAATTGTTGTTCCTTTAGCAAGTACGGCTGCCATCAGTATATTTCCGGTTGCTCCTACCGATGATACGTCAAAACTGATCTTTGCTCCCCTTAGTCTTTTGGCATTGGCAATAATATATCCTTCCTGCAGATCAATTTCCGCTCCCATCTTTTTAAGGCCTTCAATGTGAAGGTTTATCGGTCTGGGTCCCCAGGCGCATCCGCCGGGCAAAGATACTTTTGCAGTTCCGTACCTGCTTAATAACGGACCTAGCACATATACCGAAGCACGCATTTTTTTAACATGCTCATACGGAGCTTCCTGGTTGTTCACATGGCTTGTATCGAGTTCAAGAGTATGGTTATCGAATTCTGTTTTTGCTCCCAAATGGTTCAGGAGTTTAATCATCGTATATACATCGTTCAGTTCTGGAGTATTAAATAATTTCGATTTGCCCGAGGCCAGCAGAGTTGCAGGCATCAGGGCAAGAGTTGCATTTTTTGCTCCGCTTATTTCAACTTCACCATTTAATTTATTACCGCCGCGAATCACAAACTTATCCAAATTTTCCTCGTTAGATTTTTATTTTGCTTTTCAAATAATTAATAAGATAAATTAAATATTAAGAGGAGTAAAATCAATTTGTTTAAAGCAGTCGATCAATAAATTCAGACAAATCATATTAGAATTATGAATCCGGTGATTTTAAGAATAATAACAAATGAATATTTAAAACCAAGGGCTGAAATATCAAACATCGAGATATTTTAATAACCGTCTGCGGCGGAGTTTTTTTCGGCAATCACAAACGAGTAATTATCAGGAGCTCCTCTTTCAATGATTATATGCTTAATAGTTTCCGCAATTTTGGAAAGCGTTTTTTGTTTCAGTAAAATTTCAAGTTCGTTGTCTTTTATCACTTCTGTAACGCCGTCTGTACAAATAAAATATTTTATTTCATCCTTACGGTTGAGTTTTTGCTTACTTAGATCAACATCAATTGCTGATTTGTCGCCAACCGCTCTCATTATTATATGCTTGTTCGGATGGTTTTCAGCCTCCTTCAAAGTAAGCTGCCCATCATCGATTAATTTCTGCACCAGAGAATGGTCTTTGGTAACTTGTTTCAGTTTACCGTTTTTCCAAAAATATATTCTTGAGTCTCCAACATGTCCCCAATATGCAGTGTCTCTGGTTAACAGGAGAACTTCCACCGTGGTGGCCATACCCCAGAGATCAATATTTTTTTTTGATCTTTCTTGAAGTATAAGGTTTGCTTTAGCTATTGAACTTTTAATTACCTGTAAATAATCGCTTTTTGTCGATGAATTGAAACTTGAATAAATGGCTTCGACTGATAATTTGGAAGCGACTTCTCCTGCATTACCGCCGCCTACTCCGTCGCATACAATTAATAATAAACCGGCAGATGTATTATAGATACCGATATAATCTTCATTGCATACTCTTTTTAGTCCGGTTTCCGAAACGGAGATATACTTGTATTTCATTCAAAATTTCTGATTTTTCGGAGAGTATAGGTATTTAAATTTTAAAATAAAGTATAAACATAAATACAATTTTCTTTAAATGCTTATATATTTGAGTGTTATGATGATTTTTTAATTTTGGATGATTTACCTCAAATTTAAAATGTCCGTTTGTATTAGGGGACGAAGGCCCTGGGCATAATCGATAATTGCAGCTATTCAAGTATAATAAATAAAATTATTTTGTTGATAAAAGATCAAGAATACTTTACTTTTGACTTAAATCTTTCCGTAAAGATTTTCTTATTGAAAAGATTCTTGCTTTAACTATTTTAAAAGATCTAATAAATACAGACATTAAATCCTAATAATTTCTAAATAAAGAACATTCTAAAATAAAACAAATATCGGGGAATCTGATGTTAAAACTAAATCACTTAGATTATTACCGGTTACCTTGGAATCTAACGGATAACTCAATATCATGGCTGGAACCAACGGCAAAATGTAATCTGCACTGTGACGGATGCTATAGGCAAAATGAAAATAACAGTCACAAATCTCTTGATCAAATAAAAGAAGAACTTGATATTTTTACAAAGTTTAGAAAAGTCGACGGTATTTCGATTGCAGGAGGCGATCCGTTATTACATCCTCAAATTCTGGATATCGTAAAAGATGTTAAACAGAGAGGACTAAAACCTATACTTAATACAAACGGATTGGCTCTTACAAAAGAACTGCTATCGGAATTAAAAAAAGCAGGTGTTTACGGCTTTACTTTTCATATAGACAGTAAACAAAACAGACCCGGATGGAAAGATAAAAACGAAATAGAACTTAACGAACTCCGTTATCACTTTGCCAGAATGCTGGCTGACGCAAAAAATATTTCTTGTGCTTTCAACTCAACAGTATATGAAGATACAGTTCAGTATGTACCTGAGCTGGCTAAATGGGCGGAAAAAAACATCGACATTGTACAGGTGATGGTTTTTATTCTTTACAGAGCCGTGAACAATACGAACGTAGATTTTTATTTAGGTCCCCAAAAAATAGATATGAGCGCACTTGTTTATAACGAAGAAGCTGAAGAAAGAACAGATATTCAGGCCGATGAAATTGTAGAAATTCTTAGAAAAGAATATCCTGATTTCGACCCTTGTGCATATTTAAACGGATCCGAAAAGCCCGATTCATTCAAGTGGCTGTTAACCGGAAGAATGGGAAGAAAAGGAAAAATTTATGGTTACATGGGAAAAAAGGGAATGGAAATTATACAGGCGACTCACCACATGCTCTTCGACCGTTATCTTGCATATTCCGAACCAAGATTAACCAGGAAAGGCAAATCGATGCTGCTATTGGGCGCATTTGATAAGAAGCTAAGAAAAACCGCAGCTAATTTCATGAAAAATCCGGTTAATATATTCAGAAAACTTCATTACCAGTCGGTAATGGTAATTCAGCCCGTAGATTTTCTGGAGGACGGAAGACAAAATATGTGCGACGGATGCCCGGACATAACTGTTTGGAACGGAAAGCTTGTCTGGTCCTGCCGTATGGAAGAACAGTTGAAATACGGTCATAATGTCCGGTCATACCCGAAGAACTTTTTACCTAAGAATTAAATCTATTAGCGTTTATTCTTTCAAGGCCGCTTCAAGAAAAAATTTGATGCGGCCTTTAATTTACCCGACTTAATTAAAGTGAAAGAGTCTAGTTTTTTTACATATTTGAATTTTTTAACGTTTAAACTCTCCGAAACTTCTAACAAAGCTATAATCTCATTAAAAATTAAGGTATTATAACCCGATCGATCTTTTGTTTTATCAAAAAAAACTTTTAATTTTAGGGTTTAATTTATGAAAACTTCGCGTGGCCTTATTTTATAGGTAAAAATCATTTAAGTGCCGATTTATCATGCGGATAGACAAAGATATTTTATAAATCAAGTATCGCGAGAATGGCGGAATTTGGTAGACGCGCTAGACTTAGGATCTAGTACCTAAACGGTGTCGGGGTTCGAGTCCCCGTTCTCGCACATATTTCAAAAAACTTAATAATATGAAAGAGGATTAGATTGGAATTTAAAATTAATGAGATATCGTTAACCGAAAAAGAAGTCGAAGTTACTCTTGCTTACGATGAAATAAAAGATAAAATAGACAGTGAAGTAAAGAAGAGATCCAAGAATATCCAGGTGCCCGGCTTTAGAAAAGGTAAAGTACCGGTTAATATGCTAAAAAAAATGTACGGTGATGCTCTTGAATATGAAGCATCGGAAAAGGTTGCCAATAGCCGTTTCTGGGAAATAGCCGAAAGCGAACACCTTCACCCTATAGGTCAGCCATTTTTAACCGATTTAAAATTTAAAGCCGGCGAAGAATTCTCATTCAAGGTAAAATATGAAATCATGCCTAAACTGGATGTTAAAGACTACAGCGGATTGGAAATTGAAATTCCCGAATTGACGGTGAGAGATGAAGATGTAGAAACAGAGATTAAACAAATATTAAATTCAAACAGTACTACCGAAGAAGTTAATGAAGTGGGTCATGATAAAAATTTTGTAATTGATGTCGAGGTGGTAAGAGTTGATGAAAACGGCGGAATTTTTCCGGATACAAAACCGGAAAAGCTTCAAATTGATCTTGCAAACGAGAGAGTTCAAGCTGAGATAGCAGATAATGCAAAAGGTAAAAAAATCGGAGAATCGTTTAATTTTTCTTTTACAGATAAGCGCAAGGAAAAAGACGAGGAAGGAAACGAAAAAGAAGTATCCGAAAAATTCAATTACTCGGCTAATATTAACGGCGTAAAAAAGATTATTTATCCGGAGTTAAATGAAGAACTGATTAAAAAAGTTACTAAAGATAAAGTGTCGAACGAAGCGGAATTAAGAACCGAAATTAGAAATGACATACAGGCGTATGTTGATCAGCGATCGGATGAATTAATTGCCGATAAATTGATCGGCTTAATAGTTAAGAACAACGATTTTAATCCTCCCAGTTCGTTAGTAGCTAATGTTTTGGAAGACCTGGTTAAACGCGAAGAAGAATCATTTAAAAAACAGGGATACGGAAAATACAACAAAGAAGAAGCTCAAAAACGACTAAAACCTGTTGCGGAAATGGATGTAAAGTGGTATTTAATTAAGAAGGCTATTCAGGAGAAAGAAAAACTCAGTATCGGCGACGAAGAACTACAGAAGCTTGCCGAACAGGATGCCGAAAAGACAGGAATATCAGTGGATAAATTATTAAATTACTATAAGTCATCCAATTACGCAGACAGATTTCTAGATAAAAAATTAATGGACTTCTTAAAAGAAAAAAATAAAATAAACAAAGTTGCCCCTGAAAAGCTTACACCAAAAGAAGAAAAGGATGCACAATGAAAAAAGATTTTGAAATATACGACCAGCTTGTACCATACGTAATCGAACAAACCGGCAGAGGCGAAAGAGGAATGGATATTTTTTCCCGTCTCTTGAGAGAAAGAATAATTTTCCTCGGTACGGCAATCGACGACCACGTCGCCAGCCTGACAATCGCTCAACTAATTTTTCTTGAAGCCGAAGATTCCGAAAAAGATATTAATCTTTATATTAATTCACCCGGCGGCAGCGTGAGTGCAGGCTTGGCAATTTATGATACAATGAAATATATAAAACCGGATGTTGCTACAATCTGCGTAGGTATGGCAGCAAGTATGGGTGCCATTTTACTTGCTGGCGGTGCTGCCGGAAAGCGCACCTCCCTACCCAATTCAAGGATCATGATACATCAGCCCTGGGTAGGAGGTTTGCAGGGGCAAACATCCGATATTGAAATACATGCTAGAGAAATGCTGAAAACAAGAGATACTCTTTATAAAATACTGGCTGATCATACAGAAAAGTCCATAGAACAGATAACCAAAGACTGTGACAGAGATTATTTCCTTTCAGCCGAAGAAGCCAAAACCTATAAAATTGTAGATAATATTCTGGAAAATCGTATTCCGTTTAATAAGAAATAATTTTCTTCGATCAGGGATTGGGTTGTTCCAGTCCCTTTTTCTTTCCTTATTAAATTTCATACTCTCTAAAAATAAAATTCCACTCTGAAATAAATATTTTATTAAGTTCGCTATATATTTTCAACCGGTTATCCGCTTTATGAAAATGCAGAAGATTATCAATACTATGAATATCCGCCGGTACGGCAGTAAGATATTTCTAATTCTTGTATTAATTGTTTTTTTATCGCCATCTTCGACATTCCTTTGCAAAGTCCAAAATATACGTACAAAACCTAAATCTAATCCAAAGACCGTAAAACTTAGTTTGGATCAATATCTTGATTATTATTATAAGGTCAAAAAGCCTGCTTCAATAACGGCGGGAATTTTACTAAAGGGAAAGACTATTTGGGTGAACTCAAAAGGTTATGCGGACATATCAAAAAAGGTTTATGCTAATCCGGAGACAATTTACCGGACTGCTTCCATCTCAAAAATAATAACTGCCGTAGCGGTAATGCAACTGGTAGAACGCGGAAAAATCAATCTTGACGATGATATTAGAAAATATATTTCTTATTTTCCTAAAAAAAGATGGAAGTTCACAATTAGGCAGGTACTTCAGCATACTGCAGGCTTAAGAGGCTACAGAACTGGAGAATTTAACAACTTACAAGAATTTTCAACCGCACGAAAAGCCGTTGAAGTAATAGCAAACGATTCGCTGTTATTTATGCCGGGTACTAGATATTTATATACTACTTTGGGTTATAACTTACTGGCGGCAGTTATCGAAAATGTTTCTTCACAGAGCTATTATAAATACTTAAAGAAAAATATTTTTATACCGGCCGATATGCGGAATACGGGATTGGAATTTCAGAAAATACAGGAACCTCGACTAGCCAAAGGATATAAAGAAAATATTTACCGTAAACTTATTGAAACTCCGCGCGTAAATCTCAGCATCAAATATGCGGGAGGCGGAATTATATCTGCAGCAGAAGATCTTCTTAAATTTTCACTCTGTCTTATGAAAGGGAAACTACTTTCCGCTGAATACATCGATACAATGCTTGTTCCCGTAAAATTAGCAAACGGTAAATCAGTAAAAGGTGGACTTGGATTTGAGATTTACAACTCGAATGAAAACCAGTATTGCTTCGGACACCGCGGATTCGGTACGGGTTTTGTCTCCATGCTGGTAATATTTCCAAAAGAAAAACTTGCTGCGGTTAGTTTAATCAACACCGGAGACAGGGATGCCGGAAGTCCTGCATTGGATCTTGCATCAATAATAATGAATAAAGAAATAAAATATCCTTTAATTTCTTTATCAGGCAGAATGATGGAAATTATTTTGCAGAAAGGCATCGATGCAGCTATCGAATATTCTCTTGTTTTGAAGAGAGATTCCTCAAAATTTTATAATCTATCAAGCCGCGAGTATGATATGTTCGGTTATGATTTATTAAAAATAAAAAAACATTACGCAGCGGTTAAATGGTTTAGATTTTTCGGAGAAGAATATCCGGGAAATATTTCTGCACATATTGGATTAGGTGATGCATATTACAAGGAAGGAAATAAGGGTTTAGCATTGAAAGCTTACATAAAAGCGTCTTTTTTAGATAACAAAAACAAATACGTAAAGAAACAGATTCAACTGCTGGATTCCGGCATCTAGCTGGCTTTAATCACTTATAAAACTTTCTGCCCCAATAAATTCCCCTCTATGATAACTAGCACATGATATTGCTTTATAATCATATAATAATTTAATTAAGTCGTTATTTAATGAGCATCAAAATTATTTCCTTGTATTGTTAAACTATTATGATATTTTTATCGAATTAAGAAAAAGAGAGCGGTTATAATATGCTGGGCACGCGATTTACAAAATATGTTCCGAATTTAAAACAGAACGGTAAGTTCGAAGATTTGTTAAAAATATTTATGCAGCTTTTAACAATTACATCGGGAGATGTTTCTGAAGCTTTAAATTGGCTTAATCAATTGGACCGAAAATACGGTTTAACTAAAAGCAACTACGGTATGGGGGATTTTATCCAGGAGCTTAAAGATAAAAATTACATTGAAGAAAACGAGGACGGCTCCGTATTAAAAATAACGTCAAAGTCGGAACAATCCATCAGGAAACAATCTCTTGAGGAGATTTTCGGTAAATTAAAAAAATCAGGCAGAGGCAATCACCGTTCTCCCTTTACAGGCCAGGGAGACGAACCTACCTCCGAAAGAAGGAATTATTATTTCGGCGATACAATTGATCAAATCGATGCAACGGATTCTATTAAAAATGCTCAGATCAATCACGGAATAGATGACTTTAATTTAACGGAAAACGATCTTGAAATTGAAGAAAGAGACTTTAAGACAATAACATCGACTGTTTTGATGATAGATATTTCACATTCTATGATATTATACGGTGAGGATAGAATAACTCCGGCAAAAAAAGTTGCCATGGCCCTAGCAGAATTAATAACTACAAAATATCCCAAAGACACTCTGGATATTATTGTATTCGGCAACGATGCATGGCCCATCGAAATTAAAGATCTTCCCTATCTTCAGGTAGGCCCTTACCATACAAATACCGTTGCCGGCATCGAATTGTCGCTGAACATTTTGAGGACGAAGAAAAACCAGCAATAAACAGATTTTTATGATAACGGACGGTAAGCCTACCTGTTTAAAAGAAGGCGTTAAGTATTACAAGAACAGCTTCGGACTCGACAGGAAAATATTGAACCGAACACTTGACCAGGCGGCCAGATGCAGAAAACTGGGAATTGCGATAACTACTTTTATGATCGCAAGGGATCCTTATCTGCAGGAATTTGTGAGAGAATTTACAAAGACCAATAACGGCAGGGCTTTCTACAGTAGTCTTTCCGGGCTCGGCGATTATATTTTTGAAGACTATATAAGAAACAGAAGAAGAAGAGTTAGATAATATTTATTTGCTAATTTATTTTACAACTGGAGTCGAAGTACCTTATGGATATTAAGTTGATTAAAACTCTCGGTGATCTGAAAAAGCAAGATTACAAACCGCTTTCGATAAAGGACGAATTAAGGAAAAATCTGATAAACTCTTTAAGAAAAGGCGAAAAACCTTTTAAAGGTATTTTAGGTTACGAAGATTCGGTTATTCCCGAAATACAAACTGCAATTTTATCCCGGCATAATATAATTTTGCTCGGTTTGCGCGGACAGGCAAAAACAAGAATTGCACGACTTATGATCAATCTTCTCGATGAGTATATTCCCGTGATTGCAAATTCGGAATTAAACGACGATCCTTTTATTCCCCTTTCGAGGCAGGCGAAAGATCTTATTAGTGATAACGGCGACGAAACAAAAATCAATTGGATGCATCGCAGCGAAAGATATGCGGAAAAACTTGCAACTCCTGACGTTTCCGTAGCGGATCTTATTGGTGATGTTGATCCTATTAAAGCGGCTATCTTTAAAACTGCCTTACTCTGACGAACGCGTAATTCATTTCGGCCTGATCCCCGTTCCCACAGATCCATATTCGTAATAAACGAATTGCCGGATCTTCAGGCACGAATTCAGGTTGCATTGTTTAATATTTTACAGGAAAACGATATACAGATCAGAGGATTTAAAATAAGACTGCCCCTGGATATTCAATTTATTTTTACGGCAAATCCCGAAGACTATACAAACAGAGGTTCTATAGTTACACCTTTAAAGGACAGAATCGACAGCCAGATTTTAACTCATTATCCGAAAACATTTACGTGTCTAAAAAGATAACAGAACAGGAATCAAAACTTTCCGAACGATACAGCAAAAATCAATTAAGATTTACCCGACATGATTAAAAACTTAGTGGAACAAATAGCCTTCGAAGCAAGACAGAGTGAATATATTGATTCTAAGAGCGGTGTTTCAGCTCGGTTAACAATTTCCGCATTACGAAAATCTTGTCAGTACTGCCGAAAGCAGAATGATCTGATCAATAATGAAAAGGAAACTACTGTTATAAGAATTTCCGATTTGTACGGCGTTATTCCTTCCATTACCGGTAAAGTAGAACTGGTTTACGAAGGCGAACAGGAAGGTCCTTTAAAGGTTGCTAATATACTTATAAGCAAGACAATAAAGTCTAAGTTTGAAGAATATTTTCCGTCTCCCGACAAACTAAAGAAGAATCAGGAATTAAATCCCTACCAAGCTATAACTAACTGGTTTTCAAAAGGAAATGTTGTTGATATTCTTAATTCGGTTTCGAACAAAGAATACGAGAAATCGCTTTTTTCTGTTTACGGTTTAAAAGATCTTGTAAACAAATATTTTAAAAAAGAGGATGACACTACTAAAATATTATATATGGAATTCCTGCTTCACGGCCTATCCGAATATTCGCTGCTCAGCAAGTTCAGGCTGGAAAGCGGAATACAATTCAAAGACATGATCAGTTCGATGTTTACTATGGACAGCGAAGAGGACGATGAAGATATAACCGGAACCGATTATTTCAGATAATAATAGAACGCTATGTTCATTTATTAATATTTTTATCCAGTTTAAGAATTACCGGTTCCTGTTCCCTATCATTTTTGAAAATGTTTAGTATTTTCTCGTCTTTATCTTCTTGAGTACCAGACTCACCCCGATTTTTTTTTACGCTCTCTTTTTTCATTTGCAGGAATTTTGAAAATTCGCTTTTATTTTTTTTCTTATTTGCTTCCGGCTTCTTGGTATTATCTGTATTATCAAACCCGTCTTGGTCCGGTTCATCTGGTAAACCGGAAATGTTTCTAACACCTGCGGATCCGCTGTAATTTATTCCGATTATTTTATCATAGTCAAAGTCTTTGTCTTCAGTTATTCCGGCTGAAGTTGTTCCGGTTTCAATACCGGTCTCCATATCTGAATTTAAATACAAAGGAGAATTTCCGGATAGGTTATTTTTTACTGTCTCGTTTTTTGATGGTTTTTCTTTTACCGTATTTAAAGTGCCTTCATCCAAACTTTTTAATTGCTCAAACTTTTTAAATGATCCTTTTCCGGCCGCCGATTTGCTATTATTAAGTTTTTTAAAATCTTCAAGAATTGCGTCTGCAATAACTTTGTCGTTCTGATATCTTGCTTCTTCGGCATGCATATCAATACTGTACAGTTCCGCAAAGTTTGCAATATTGCCGGTTCTATTCAAAGTAGTGAGGCCTACCTGCTGAATACGGAACCTAAGATCGGGGAAATTATAAGCAAGGTTGTATTCTTCGATTTCCTTAATTGCAAAACAGGATCGAAATAAATTAACTCATTTACGTTATGTATACTGATAAAGAAACCGTACTTAGGAGGATATACATCAAAATTCCGGATATTAGTCAATATCCTGTAAACAATCAGGTTTTTGGGAGTAAACTCGTTTACAAAACCGTAAACTTGTTCTACATTTAATCCCCGCCGTTCTTTTTTTAAATCATCCTTGTAAACGATTTTAAAATTTTTCTCAAGATCAAATAAATTGTGAGAATAAATCAGTATGTCGTCTTTTTTTATGTCTAAAGTTTCTAAAAGCATATCAATATTATCGAAATTTTTTCATGTTAGTGTTGCAATAGGTTTTCGATAACGAGCACCAAGCAATTACAATTTAATAGTTCAAATCCGTCAGTTTGCCCAGTAAACCACGTCAAGTTCAAACGGATGAATCATCATCTGATGTTTGGGCAATATCCTAATGGTAAATCCTTGATGACCGCTTTTTTCGCAAGTAAGTCTGCCTTCGAATTTATATTTTCCCGATTTTGATTTTTCCCCGACCGCATTCATTACGATAGTGGAATTATTTTGGGGATTATTATGATCCTCCATAGGACCGTAATAAACCTGAACTTCAACATCTTCAGGCGTTAAATTCCCCAGTTCAATTTCCGCATTTATAGGAAGTTCGTCTCCCACGAAAAGATTAGGCGATTTTCCGTCGGCCTCGTAACTAATCACTTTAATATGCGACCAGTTTTCTTTTACATTTGCCTTCCAAGCCGCAAGGTCTTTTCCTTCCTTCCAGTTATTATCCATTAACAGAGATCTTTTCTCATACGATTTGCTGTAATAACTTTGAAAATATTCCTGCACCATCCGGTGAGTGTTAAAAAACGGACCGAGATTTTTCATCGAATTCTTTACCTTAGCAATCCATTTCCGGGGAAGCCTGTCTTCTCCTTTGGTATAGAAAAGCGGAATAATTTCTGATTCCAGGGTATGATAAAGCTGTCTGGATTCAACTTCATCCTGATAATCCGGATCTGTATATTCTTCGCCGTTGCCAATCTTCCATCCTAATTCGGGGCCGAATCCTTCATCCCACCATCCGTCGAGTATACTGAAGTTCAAGCCTCCGTTTGCAATCACCTTCATTCCTGAAGTACCGCTAGCTTCTAAAGGACGTCTAGGATTGTTAAGCCAGATATCGCAGCCTTCCACAAGATAATGCGCTACGTTCATGTCATAATTTTCTATAAAAACAATTTTCCTTCGGAACCTTTCTTCCTTAGCTATCTGGTAAATATCCTGTATGAATCTCTTTCCTTCTTCATCTTTAGGATGCGCCTTTCCGGCAATTATAAACTGAACGGGATGTTCTTTGTTATTTACTATATCGGCCAGACGGTCAATATCCCTGAATATTAGAGTTGCCCGTTTGTAAGTGGCAAACCTTCTTGCGAATCCAATAGTCAATGCAGTAGGATCAAGTACTTCGCTGGCAGTTGAAAGTAATTCATGGCTTCCGCCTCTTGATTTGATTTGTTTGCTCAATCTCTTTCTTGCAAAAGCGACCAGTCTTTCCCTTCTTCTTTCATGCGTACGCCATAGTTCCTCGTCGGGTATTTTTTCTATTCGCTGCCAAAGATCGTAAGAAGCAGGATTCTCGGCCCATTTTTCACCCATATATTGCAGGAAAAGATCTTCCATTTCGTGCGATATATGCGATCTCATATGAACGCCGTTAGTTACATATCCGATAGGAATTTCGTTAAATGGAACATTTTTATAGCCTGATGACCACATCTTTTTCGAAACTTCGCCGTGTAATTTGCTAACCCCGTTTATATAACCTGCGGTATTCATGGCAAGATGAGCCATATTAAAAACATTGGAATCGTTATTCTTGTGAATATTGCCGAGCGAATAAAATTCTTTGTCTGATATCTTTAATTCATTACGGTAATAATTTCCGAAATATTTTTCCACCAGATCGTTGGAGAAGACGTCGATGCCGGCGGGAACCGGAGTATGGGTAGTAAATATATTTGCATAATAGCCTACTTCCTTAGCCTCCTTAAATGAAAGTCCTTCATTCTTAATTGCATACCTCATTCTTTCCAAAGACAGAAATGCAGAATGCCCTTCGTTCATATGACAAACTCTCGGTTTTATTCCGAGAGCGTGCAGGGTTTTTATTCCTCCCATTCCTAAAATAATTTCCTGCTGAATACGAGTTTCAACGTTACCGCCGTAAAGCGTTTCCGTAATTTTCCTGTCGGCTTCAGTATTAGTCTGAAGATTAGTATCGAGCAGATAGAGTGGAATTCGGCCTACTTCAATTTTCCACACCTGAAAATAAACTTCTCTTCCGGCAAGATTAACTGATTCAGTCAGCGTTTCGTTATTTTCTTTTTTTACCAGTTTCATAGGGAGATGATCGAAATCGTTTATTTCATATCTTTCATGCTGCCAGCCGTCGGAATTTAAGTACTGCTGGAAGTATCCTTCTTTATAAAGAAGTCCGATACCGATTAAAGGTATACCCAGGTCGCTGGATGCTTTTAAATGATCACCGGCAAGAACACCTAGTCCTCCCGAATATGTCTGCAGGCATTCTGTTAATCCGAACTCAGCAGAAAAATAAACTACATTAAAATTTTCAGGATAATTAGAATTTTTCTGAAACCACGTTTTCTCGTTCAGGTATTCTTCCAGCCTGGTGTGCACTCTGTTCAAATGTGCAATAAACCCGTCGTCGCGGGAGACCTCCAGCAATCTTTCCTGACTCAATCGGCCAAGCATCATTACAGGATTGTGATTGGTGTCTTCCCAAAGCTCCATCGAAAGTCTTCGAAAAAGTTCGCGAGTATCCGGGCTCCAGCTCCAATATAAGTTATATGCTACTTCTCTTAACTTTTCCAGATTTTCCGGTAATAACGGCACAACATTATACGTTCCTAAAAATTTATACATGCACTCTCCCAGCTAGTTAATTACTTAGACGATTAAAAAAGTAATATAATTTACTATTGTTGTATTAATCGAAAATTTACGAAGTAAATTATAACAAATTTACACGTTTTAACAAAGCGCAAACTATATGAATTTGATGTGTATTAATACTAACTTATGATCCGATTATAATTATATTAATTTTGTTTCTCAGTGTTGTATCCCTTACTTAAAGAAAAATAAAATTATATCACCAATAATAATTAATAGTCTGAGGTATATATGGCAAATTTTAATCTGGAAAAAATTCAAAAGATAATAAAACAAATGAAGCTGGACGGCTGGCTGCTTTATGATTTTAGAGGTTCAAACGATCTCGCCCATACAATTCTGGATATTCCGAAGGAAAGCCATCTGACAAGACGTTTTTACTATTTTATTCCGGCTGCAGGCGAACCGGTGAAAATAGTCAATTCAATAGAAGCTTTCCATCTGGATCATCTTCCGGGGAAAAAATTAAAATATAATAAACACTCTCTTCTTACAGAGCATCTTCAAAATACTCTTAGCGGCAAAAAAAATGTTGCAATGGAATATTCATCTTTAAATGCAATTCCTTATATATCAAAAGTCGATGCAGGCACGGTGGAGCAAATAAAATCTTTAGGAATCAATATAGCAACCAGCGGAGATCTAATTTCAATGTTCGCCGCAATATGGAGCAAGGAACAGTATCTTGATAACTGTCCGGTGGCGGAGGCTATGTATGACATTATAAGTGATTGCTTTAAATATATAAAATATAATACTTTGAATGGCAAGACTTTAACCGAGTTCGAAATGCAGCAATATATTATGGAGGAGTTTAAGAAAAGAAATTATGATACTGATCCTCCGATAATTGTAGGCGTAAATGAGAATAGTGGAAATCCTCACTATGCTCCCACGGAGCAAGAATACAAGGAAATTAAACCTGGCGATTTTGTTCTTCTTGATATTTGGGCAAAAACTAAAAAGCCGAATGCCGTATGGGCAGATATTACGTGGGTAGGATATATGGGAAATTCTGTTCCTGAAAAATATATTCGAATTTTTAACATAGTTGCCGAAGCCAGGGATGCGGCATTTAATCTTATTGAAAACAGATTTAACGAAGGAAAGGAAATCCGCGGTTATGAAGTTGATGATGCAGCTCGAAAAGTTATTGATAAAGCCGGCTACGGAGAATATTTCATTCACAGAACCGGGCATTCAATTACAACAGATTTGCACGGCAGCGGTGCACATATGGACAATTATGAAACCAAGGATGAACGGCTTCTTCTTCCTTCAACTTCTTTTTCTATTGAACCGGGAATTTACCTGCCCGAATTCGGCGTAAGAAGCGAGATAGATGTTTATATATCACCTGACGGAAAAGTAACCGCTACAGGCAGGGAACGCCAAAGAGAGATTGTCCCGATTCTGAAATAATTTTATAAAACTCAGTGAAACTCTCATAGGCGTCAATCTAATTTTGGGAAATAATTTTTTAAATCTGTTATAATTAAAAAAGTTGAGCTCCTACGGAGTTCGTTTATTTGCGGGACTGCTTTTGCAAAAAACATTGAACTCCTAACGAAGTTAATTCATTTCAAGATGATCTAAAATCCCTTGGGAATTTTAAGTTTGCAGAAGATTTAATCCCCCCCCCCAAAAAAGGACGCCGTGAGTGTTCAACATTTTCCGCTTATTTAATAATTATTCCTATGGCATTACTAAAAAAATATTTTAATTCCTTAGGTTGACTCCTATGAGAGTTTCACAGAGTTTTATTCTAAGTGGAGCTTTGCGATACAACTAAGAATGAATTGCGACTACAGATACAAAATACCGGATAGTCAGCTATTTACTCGTACTTTTTAACTTCTTTTAGTATGTATTCTGCAACTGCATGTGCCTGCGCTGGTTTTAATCCCGGATTAGGCATGGGCGGGTAACCGGGATTATTCTGCTTTGGATTCAATATGAAAGCAACCAGTTTATCCACGTCGCCTTTATACTTCGGTAAAGTTTGTTTATAAGGAGGACCAACAACTTTATGATCGAAACTATGACATGCTGAACAAATATTTTTATATATTTCTTCCCCGCTTATTTTAGGGGCATTTGACACACCTGTCAATTTCTGCATCGCTTGTTCAAAATTTACAGCAAGTACCATTGTCTGTTCTTGCGTTGCGTTGCTCATCGCAAGTTGATCTTTAATTATGATCGCAAATATCGTTAAGAGTATTACAAAGAAAACGTGACTGCTGTAAGCTGAGTCGGAATTCTTATACATTGCGTATAAATAATGGTAGCCGAGAAAAAGAAGAATCAAGGCAATGGAACTATAGATAAAAACAGTATAAGAAAGTGCGTTGTTGGGCAACGTTAATAAATTGATGAACAGAAACACCGGCAAGAGTATAGATCCAAATAAAACCAGCTGAATGCTTTTCATCCTTATAAACTCTTTGTAATCTTCCGGCAGGTTTGCCCTTCCGCCGTCCCATTTGAAATTAATAAAGAGTAAGGTTGCACCGGTAAAAGCAGCAGCCATTAAAAGAAAGGGAATAAACCTCGCAATTACATCACCGGAAAACATAACCGATAGAAAATTATTGTCACCCCAGTTCGAAGGATAAGCGGCCAAAGTTACGCCTGCAACAAAAAGCCAGGTACCCAAAACAAGAAAGATTAATCCGTATCTGCCGGAGCTCATGCTGAGATTTCTGCTGCCCTCTCTGAATTTTTTCAGATCATGTATTACAGAATCATCGGCATTCTCGTCCTCTTTCAAAGAATCAAATAAATCACCGAACGAAAGCGAATATCTATATGTGTAAATAAGAATAAGACCCACAGAAATTAAAAAAACTGCCCCGAACAGAAAACTTACGGTAGACATATTGGCGTCGTGAAAAAGCTGTACAAAAATTAAAATCGAAGTTATTACCGTAAGAATACCGAGAACTATACCGGTACTTTTATTAATAGTAACTGTTTCGATCACATCTTTTGCAAAACGGAGATGAATTTTATCGTTACTTTTTAAACCCTTTCTTTTATAATAAAGTGAAAGGGCGGTTCCTCCCAGAACAACAGAGATAAACGGCACAAACAAAAAGAATATTAAAATAGCAATATAATGCAGAAGTAAAAGATGTTCCGGCGAAAGAGGTATTACTAATTTGTCAAGAAAATTCATTTAGTTCTCACTTTTCGAATTATTTAAATAACCAGTTTGTCAATTGATAAAAGAATTACGACTAGTACTGCAAAAAGATTTATATCTCTGAACGCAAACCTGAATGATATTTTACCCTTACTTGAATCCAGTAGTCTTACCGAATTCCACGATAACCAAATTCCGGATGCGAGGATTGAATAATCGATAAAAATGTTTTTTACAATTCCGAATAAAGGTATCAGCAGACTGGTAGCTACTACGGCCAGTATCCACATAAATGTTATTCGGGCAAGTTGATCGGGGGCAAATACCTGAGTAAGTGTAGGAAAACCGGCCTGCTCATAATCTTTTCCGAATACAAGCAGCAGCAGCCAAAAATGCGGGATCTGCCAAATAAAAAAGAAAAATGCAAGAATTAATATTTGAGGATCAGCCAAACTTCCTCCGGCAGCCACCCATCCTACCATCGGCGGCAATGCACCTACCAGTGACCCGGGAATAATAGCCAATGCATTTTTTTTCTTAAGAGGCGTATATATTCCGTTATACCACAATAAATTTAATAGTCCGAGACCTAATGCTAAAACTCCCGATCCTAATAAAAGCAATGCCGAGCCCGATAATATAAGTATCAGCGCCAGAATTAATGCGTTCAAAGGTGAGATCCTACCTGACGGTATGGGTCTGTTTTTTGTCCTATCCATCAGAGCATCGGTGCCTCTTTCCTGATAATGATTAACAACGGCCGAACCTGACGACAGCAGAAGAATACCTATCATCGGTGCGATGATTTCAACATTTATTTTGCCTAAGAATGCAATAAAGCCGAAAACTGTAGTAAGAGTTACGAACACAGTTATCCTCAATTTCGTAAGCTCTATTACAACATCCAGTTTCTTCTTTAATTGAAGCATTAAACTCTTTTCATTTTCAACTTTTATCGTTAATGTTTCCATATTACATATTTTTAGTTGATGTCGAACTGTCGGCAGTAGTAGACTGGCTTTGTTTCTGTTTTGCCATCCATGCATCAAAATCTTTATGGGGCATTACCACTACCGCACTATACATATAAGAATGTCTGAGTCCGCAATATTCGGCGCACATTACTTCGTATGTACCGAGTCTTTCCGGATTAAACCACGCCGTATTAGTCCTATTCGGAATAACATCCTTTTTCATTTTAAAAGCCGGCACATAGAAGGAATGATCAACATCCCTTGAATGAAGCAACACTTTTACCGGTTGGTCCAGGGGGACATAGAGTGTATCCGACTCAACGCCGTTAGCGTATTTATAAGACCAACTCCACATCTGGGCATAAACATCCACTACCATGGAGTTTTTAGGTGCATCCGTCATTTGTTTGTATCCTGTCCATCCCATCCAAAACATAACAAGAACCAGTAGCGTTGGAACAACAGTCCAAGTTATTTCAAGAGGTATACTGCCGTGTATATTAACGGCTTTTTTGTTTTTCTTTTTGTTGTACTTAACAACAAAAGTAATCATCAATACGGTTATTAATACCAGAAAAAAAACACAAACCGCTACTATGAATATGAATGTACTATCGACCGATTGAACAAAATTTGATGCGTCTGCAATCATATTTTTTTACCTTACATAAAAAGAATAATCTGTAAATAAAAGAGTAAACGAAATAGAAAGGAACAACAATGCAACAAAGATAAATACTCTAAAAACTTTCTCTTCCGATTTAAGATGCATAAACTCGGTTAATACCAAATAAGATTTTATCATGGCAATTATCAGAGCAACCACAATACTTAACTTTCCGAAATTTATACCTGCAACGGTTGCAGTTAATCCGGTTAAAGTTACAAGGGCCAGCCAAACTAAAATATACACCCCATAACCGTGTTCATGTTTTTCCTGAACTTTGTTTTCTTCCATAGTTAAAACCTCAAGTTATAAGATAGAATAACGGGAAAAGAAAAATCCAAATGATGTCCACAAGATGCCAGTATAACCCCGCAGTTTCGAGCTTGACATAATCATCTTTGTTTATAATTCCCTTAATGGTTAATCTTGTCATAAAAGCAATTAACGACATACCGACTATAACGTGAAGACCGTGCAGTCCCACCATTGAATAATACAATCCGAAGTAAAGAATTTGTCCGGGCGGTTTACTCTGCAATATTGCGGAACCCGGGAAATTACCTTCTCTGAACTCGGCGCTCCATTCTATAAATTTATTAACCATAAAAGCCAGTCCGAACGCGATGGTAATCAGCTGAAAAAATATTGATAGTTTCCTGCTGCCTCTTTTAATGGCCGTTATTGACAAGGCCATAGTTAAACTGCTCGTAAGGAGAATAACGGTATTCAAAGTACCGAAGAAAGTATTCATTTCTTTGGACGCTATACTGAAATCATGCTGATGCATATAACGGTAAACAGAATACATTAAGAACAAACCTCCGAACAACAACAATTCTGAAAATAGGAACAGCCACATCCCCATTCTGCTTCTTATATCATCGCGGTGTCCTTGTACCGCAACATGTTCATGGGTACTCAATTTACCTCCTCTTCTATTGTAGCAACTTCATTTTGTTTGTATTGATATGGATTTTCGGTTACATCGGGAATTTCCTCGAAATTTTCCACGGTCGGAGGAGTTTCAACCTGCCACTCAAGTGTTTCACCGCCCCAGATATTTCTTTCTGTAACTTTTTTTCCGCTGATCAAAGATTTCAGCAAATTACCTAACATTAAAACCAGCCCGATTACCAGTATCCACGATCCGACTGTTGATATATCATGATACATCTGGAACTGCGGCAGATAATGATAAGATCTTCTCGGCATTCCCATCCAGCCCAATATAAAGAACGGGAAATAAAGTACATTAAATCCGACAAACACGATCCAGAAAGCTACTTTGGCAACTTTTCTGTTATACATTTTGCCGAACATTTTCGGCAGCCAGTAATGAAGTGCCGCAAATAATCCCATACCTGTTCCGCCGAAAACAACATAATGTATATGTCCGACAATGAAATAAGTATCGGTTAAATAAAGATCAACATTCAAAGCTCCCTGTATAATGCCGGTAAGCCCTCCTATTGAAAACAGGAAAATGAATGCAAGTGCGTATAACAGCGGCGCCTCCAATTCAATTGATCCTTTGTACAACGTTGCGGTCCAGTTAAAAACTTTTATAGCACTCGGTATAGCTACAACAAAAGTAAGCAGCGAAAATACAAATTCGGCTGTATCGCTCATTCCCGTAGCGAACATATGATGCGCCCATACCAGAGACCCGAACAGTGCAATGCCCAAACTTGAGTAAGCTATAAATTTATATCCGAAAATTGTTCTGTGAGAGAAGACCGGTATTATTTCTGATATTACCCCCATTGCAGGAACAATTATAATGTAAACCGCAGGGTGTGAATACATCCAAAACATATGTTGAAAAAGTAGCGGATCTCCGCCTAATGTAGGATCGAAAATGCCGACGTGAAAGACTCGTTCAACAATTACCATTAAAAGAGTTATACCTACTATGGGAGTAACGATTACCTGAATCCATGAAGTTGCATATAAAGACCATGAAAATAAGGGCATTTTGAACCATCCCATACCGGGAGCTCTCATTCGGTGAATGGTAGTTAAAAAGTTAAGTCCGGTTAATATGGATGAAAATCCCAGTATAAAAACAGCACTAAGAGTAAATATCATGTTTGTACCGGTTCTAACGCTGTAAGGCACGTAGAAGGTCCAGCCAGTATCGGCAGCGCCTCCCGGAAGAACCAATGACAATAGAATAAGAGTACCGCCAGTAATATAGAGATACCAGGACAAAAGGTTAAGTCTGGGAAAGGCTACGTCTTTTGCACCAAGCATTATCGGTAGAAAGAAATTCCCGAATACCGCAGGTATAACGGGTATAACTACAATGAATATCATTATAATGCCGTGAAGCGTAAAAAATTCATTGTAGGCCTGCGGACCGACTATTGTTCCCTGGGGCGTCAATAATTCTAGTCTGATAAGGAAACCTAAAGTAACACCCACGGCAAAGAAACTGATGATCGTGATGAGATACAGTATACCGATTCTTTTGTGGTCGGTCGAAAGAAGCCAACCGAGCAGTCCTTTATGCTTCCCTTCGTACTCCAGATAACTGGGTTCATGTCCGTTATGGTCTAATGCCAAAGTATCGCTTGCCATAAATTTTAACCTCTGTTTCTATTCGCTGTCGAAGGATTTGCTTTTTTAATAATTAATAAAACCGAAGAAACCGTAATAACTCCTACAAAAAAAATCACACTAAAAATAAGAACGTCCTTTCCTTTCGGCCTGAAAGTAAAACATGTCTGCAGAACTTTCGTTATAGTGGCCATAGTTTTACCTTTGGATGTTTCCATTACCGCCATATTAAAATCGGCCGGCAGTATTGAAAAATCACCCCGACTAGTATACCCCGGATGAAGGTACCTGCATATTTTTCCGTTCTTATCCACAAATATCAATACGCCCTTGTGCAGATAAGTATTTTGCTGTCTGACAAAATTAAAACCGGCAGCATCGGATAATTTATCAATACTTATACTGTCTCCGGTAAAAAACTTCCAGGCATTGCCCGGCAATTTTTTATTTATAACCAGATATATTGTATTCTTTTTTTGCTTTGCCATTGCCGGCGTCTCCGAAGGATCGATACTGACGCTTAATACGTCGTAATCTTTTCCTGCAACCAAACCTGACTTTGCAACTACATCGGCCAGCTCTATCATCAGCGGAGTGCAGATGCCCGTACAACGGTAATAACAAAAATCAATAACAGTCGGTTTATTTATAATATCTTTCAACAATATCTTATTGCCGTCAGCGTCAGTAAATTTCAGGTTAAGAGGAATTTTATCCCCTAAATGCTCCACTACATCGGCTTGATTAGTAGTTTCGCCTGCGAATAAATTTACATTAACGAGCAGTAAGACAGAAAGAATAAACAAGATCAATTTTTTCATTTCTGCCCCTAGTAAAAAAAAACATCAACTCGATAGTAAAAACAACAGCACCGCACCATCAATCGTGTCTAAGTAACTAATAATATTTCCGGAATAATTCTAGCAATGTATTTTTTAAAAACCGGTTAAAATAATTTCCGCTTAAGATTAACCAATTTTCTTTATTTTTTTCTTGGGTTTTCTCACAACGAACAAAAAGACAAGGGTAACAATCAGAATAATTGTAATGCCCGACACCTTAAACACATCAAAAACATAAGCCTGGTTTTTAGGCTGGTATTTGAAACAATATTTAAGAGCTTTATCAACAACAGGAATCTCTTCGCCTTTAGAGGCTTCAAGGATTGCCATTTTAAAATCGAAAGGCAGTATTTTAAAATCACCGCGATAATTGAAATCGGGTTTCAGATATCTGCAAATTTTGCCTTCACTCGAAACAAAAATTAGCGAGCCGGTATGGATATAACCGTTTCCTTCACGTTCGAAATGAAATCCGGCGGCATCCGCAACCTTTTTTATACTTAAGCTGTCGCCGGTTAAAAATTTCCATCCGCTTGCCGGGATATTGTTATTAAGCAAATTAATAATCTGCAGCTTTTTATCGGCCGCGTCTTTAGGTGTTTCGTCGGGATTAAAGCTTATTGTTATCAGATTATAATCTTTACCCGGTATCAAATCTACTTTGTTAACGACATCCGCAATTTCAGTCATTAATGGAGTGCATATACCGGTGCATTTGTAATACGCAAAATCTATAACTGTAGGTTTATTTATCAAATCGCTTAGCGATACTTTATTGTTGTGAGAGTCGTAAAAAGAAGTATTCAAAGGAATTACCGATCCAAGTTTTTGGTTTATTCCTACCTTCTCTTCAAAACCGGCAGCAAACAACTTGCTGAACCCCAGCAGAAATATAAAAACAAATAAAGTGTTTAATATTCTTTTCATATTTATAATACTTTACTCATGTATTTATAAAACGAATCCCACTCGGTATCGGAAAGATTATGCACCCTATCGTTAAAACCGGCCTGGTTTAATTCATCTACAATTAAATCGACAAAAGCCTGTTCATTGTTCTTCCATTCATCGGTAGCACTAAGCATAGTAAGTGCTTTTATTTTGTTATCCGTTACCCGGTTGAATATTGCCGCGCCGTTGTCGCTGCCATCGCCGATAATTTGTTTATAAGCATCCATTACCTTATTGTATTTCGGCTGTGCATCTTTATTCACCAATACCATTGCATCCTTAATAGGGATTTGGCCGGGGTTCTTCTGTGCTTCGGACAAATGATATGTCTGGGATAAATCTTCCAGATCTTCTTTAGTGTCTTGCGGAGGTCCGGGTACAAAAGTCGATCTTATATATTGTGCAAGGGCAAATTTCTGCTTGGGTGTAAAAGTATCGAAGGCGACCATTGCACTACCTTGAACACCTTCGGACAAAGTTTTAAATATTCCCGAAATTTTCGGACCGTTTATCCAATTTTCTTTACTTGTAAAATTTCTTGGTTTTGGATTAAGAGCCGAAGCCGCGACTCCGTCTCCTTTACCGTTAGCACCATGACAGGAAACGCAATTGGTATTGAATAAGCTTTTCCCCATTGCAACCATTGAATCGCTGCTCTGACTTAAAGCCATTACATCTGCTTTGGGAACAGAGCTTGGTAATTCCACCTTAAAATCCCCGGGCATCTGTGAAAGGCTATCCTGCGGAACGGGCGCCAAGGTCTGTTTCTGAATATCGTTTACACTAGCTAAATAGAATAACCCTATTGCCGTACCTACTATTAAGATATAAGGATAAATCAAAGCAAAAACCTTGACGGGGTTTTTCTTTAGATCAGCAAGAATATTTTTTTTATCTTTATCCGTATTATTCATATAAATCCTTCAATATCCTTTTTTATTAAAGGTGAAAATCTAGTCCTCTTTTCAATTTGGGATCACCCACAGGAATAACATTATGCTTTTTAGCCGCAAAATTAAAGACCACAATAACAAGACCTATAATTCCTATCGGGAAAGTAAAATCGAGCCAGCTGAACTGATACTGGAATCCGTTATTGACCATCCCCGGCATAACCATCCAGTAAATATCCAAAAACAATGAGAGAAGTATCCATACAGAAGCAAATTTCAGAAGTTTAAAATTAGTTTTTGAACTTCTCGGAAGAAGAATTAAAAACGGTACAATGAAATGGGATATTACCAGAATCATAGATACGGTCTTCCATCCTCCGTGCCATCTATGAATATAATAAATAATTTCCTCGGGTAAGTTGCCGTACCATTGAAGCATATATTGAGAAAAAGCTATGTATGCCCAGAAGACTGTAAACGCAAACATAAGAGTGCCCAGACTGTAAAAATGATCCCGCGTAATTTTAGTTGTTAAATATCCCTTCTGGTAGAGAATTACCGAAGCAAGAGTAAGCAATGCAAGAGAACCCCACACGGCATCAGCAAAGTAGTATACACCGAAAATTGTAGAGAACCAGTGCGGTTCCATACTCATCAACCAGTCAAAAGCAAGAATCGAAACAGTAAATGCAAACAAGACAATAAATGCCGCCGATATTTTTATGTTTCTAGAAGTTAATTTCTGTTCTTTAGATTTATCCTGCTTTCTTGAATTGCCAATGATAATAAAATAAAATGCAGTCCAAATTACGAAAATTAAAATATCCCGTACGATAAAAAAGTTTGTGTTTAAATAAGATGCTCTTGCCTTCAAAACAGTATCTTTGGCAACAACGGCCGGATTCGTCCATGAGAATAAATCATGCATACCGAAAAACAAAGGGATTACTAAAATAATAAATAAAGGAACAGTAGCCGCAAAAAATTCTGCAATCCTTCTGAACGGAACACTCCAAACTGCACCGGCCGCATATTCCATCGAGACCAGGAATAATGAACCTATGCCAATACAAACCAGAAACATAAACGAAGTCAGATATCCGTAAGCGGCCCTAGCCGGATCGACGAGGTAACTTATCACACCTAAGATCAACCCGATAATCAGCAGCATAACTCCGATATTACCGAGGCTTTTAGGGAGTTCTTTTTTTATGTAGCCTGTCTGTTCGACAGAAGCACCGGATTCAATTTGGGACATTTTTATCAGACTCCTTATTAATCTCTTTTATTTCTGTAAAATCTGTCGGCTTCGGATTCTGTGCTCTCTGCAGAACACGTATATAATTAATTATTGCCCATCTTTCGTTTCTGGTTATTTGATAGGCGTATGACGGCATCGCATTCTGCCCGTTGGTAATTATGTTATAAATTTTACCGTCGCTAAAACCAATGACCCTTGCGGAATGCAGAGTAGGTCCCGGCGGAAACTGTCCCATCAGTCTGCTGTTGCCGTCGCCGTGATATCCGTGGCAGGGACTGCAAAAAGTTAAAAATTTCTTTTGCCCGAGTTCAAGGCTCTTCATTGTCGGCAATACGGGATTAGAGAATACTTCTTTAGGTTCAGCCTGCCCTTTAAATGGATACGGAATATATCCTCTTGCTACGGTTCCGGAAACCGGGTTTCTCATCTCTCTTTTATTATAAAAGAAATTACTTTCGGCCTGCGCAGAACCTTTATTTTGATGAAGCATAAAATCGAACGGAGGCAGATACATAAATTTATTCAGAGTAATATAAGTACCGCCGGCAGTTAAAAAAACGACGATGCCTAGAAAGACGATAAACCTGGGTTCGAAAATTTTAAAATTTTCTTTTTCCGGTTCATAAATTATCTCAGTAAAAACTGCACCCAGATTTTTTAGGTATTCCCTGATCTTTTCTTCGCTTTCAAAATTAGGATCCGCAGCTTCTATAACCAAACCGTATTTATCCGACGAAACATTTTTCATGTACTCCGTATCGTGGAGCGGATGAGAGTTAAAGGGAAGGTTAAAAACTACCGCTATCATTCCTATTACCGTGGATAATACGCCCAGTAAAACGGTAAACTCAAAAGTAATAGGGACAAATGCCGGAAGAGCAAAATAAGGTTTGCCGCCTATTACCAGCGGATAACTGATCGCAAGGGTCCACCACATAAATGAAAGTATAAATGTGGCGGCCGCAAAACCGAAAAATAAAGTAACGTATCCCAGCTTGGAAGATTTCAATCCCATTGCGTCGTCCATTCCGTGCAGCGGGTACGGCGTATTTATATCGAAATATTTAAATCCGTCGCTTTTTACTTTTTTTGCGGCGTTAATAATTTTATCCGGGTTGTCAAACAGTGCGCCTACTGCGTAGACTTTATTTTGGATTTCACTCATGTTCTGCTCCGTGGTGTGTCGGCTGTGCACCTTGAATAATACCTTTAATTTCCGATATAGAAATAACCGGCAGCGTTCTGGCAAATAATAAAATTAAAGTAAAGAACAGTCCGAAACTTCCTATTAAGATACCCAGATCTACTAGTGTAGGTCTGAAATAATGCCAGCTGGAAGGCAGAAAGTCGCGGCTCAGTGACGAAGCTATAATTATAAATCTTTCAAACCACATTCCGACATTGACTAAGATTACTATTATTAATGTAACCGGAACCGATCTTCTGATTTTTTTGAACCAGAACAACTGAGGGAAGAAAACATTACAGCTTACCATTATCCAATAACCCCAGCCGTACGGACCGAATGCTCTGTTAAGAGTTGCAAAGAGCTCGAAAGGAGTACCGCTGTACCATGCCATGAACCATTCTATTATATAAGCATATCCTACCATAGAACCCGTAAGCAGTATAATTTTGTTCATCTTCTCCAAAGTATCTAGAGTGATGATATGCTCCATGTCGAAAATTTTTCGAACAAAAATTAAAACCGTACTGACCATAGCAAAACCGGAGAATATCGCACCCGCTACAAAATACGGAGGAAAAATTGTTGAATGCCATCCGGGTAAGATAGCCGCGGCAAAATCCCAGCTTACCACTGTGTGAACCGAAAGCACAAGCGGTGTAGCCAAACCAGCCAATATCATATAAACTTTTTCGTAATGTCTCCAGTGCCTGTTTGAATGTCTCCATCCCAAACTGAACACGGAATAAATTGTTTTCTTTACTTTGGTAGTTGCTTTGTCTCTTAAAGTAGCGAAGTCGGGTATGAGGCCGACATACCAGAACACCAGCGAAACCGTAAGGTATGTTGAAACGGCAAAAACATCCCATACAAGCGGTGAGATAAAATTAGGCCATATCGAATGTTGATTAGGATACGGTATAAGATATCCGGCCAGCCAGGGACGCCCGGTATGAATGATCGGAAATATACCAGCGCAAATTACCGCAAAAATTGTCATAGCCTCTGCGAACCTTGCGATTCCGTTTCTCCATTTCTGCCTAAGAAGAAAAAGAATAGCGGAAATAAGAGTTCCGGCATGCCCTATTCCGACCCAGAATACAAAGTTGGTAATACCGAAAGCCCAGGCTACCGGCTGGTTGTTTCCCCACATTCCTATTCCGTAATAGAATGTAAGAGCAACACAGATGGCTCCTATTACAAGCAGACTGCTTGTAACGGTAAGAGCCATTAAATATTTTTTTGAAGGCCGTTCGTTTATCGGGGCAATGATTACATCATCAAGGTCCCGTAATCGCGGATTACCTTCTACAAGAGACAGTTCTACCGAATAATCCTTGGTCACTAAGCTTCCTCCGTCTCAATATTTCTTAATTTTGCGATATAGGTAACATTAGGTCTGGTATTTAAATCTTCTAGTACATAATATCCTAATTCATGCTCTCTGTATTTTTTGTAAAACTCCGAATCATGATCGTTCATATCTCCGAACTTAATTGCATTTGTGTTACATGCATCCTGGCAGGCAGTTGTAACATCAGAGCCTTTAAGCGGTTTGTGTTCCCTTATTGCATCCGACCGGGCTTCCATTATCCTTTGAATGCAGAAAGTACATTTTTCCATTACTCCTCTGGAGCGTACCGTTACTTCGGGATTATAAACAAGGCCGAGTAAATTGCTCTGCTGGTAAGCATCTTTAAAATGATCTCTGAAGTTGAAGAAATTAAATCTTCTTACTTTATAAGGACAGTTGTTAGAACAATACCTGGTACCGACACACCGGTTATAAATCATCTGGTTCAAACCGTCGGGGCTGTGAGTAGTAGCCGCAACCGGGCAAACGTTTTCGCAGGGAGCGTTGTCGCATTGCTGGCACAACATTAACTCGTTACTAACTATGGGATCGTCTATGGTTCCGGAATAATACCTGTCAACTCTCAGCCATTCCATTTCACGACTTACGGCTACTTGATCTTTTCCGACGATGGGAATATTATTTTCCGAATTGCAGGCTATGACGCATTCGCTGCATCCGATACATTTATTAAGATCTACCGCCATGCCCCATTTTACACCCGGATACGCATGCGCATTATATAAACTTATATCTACCTTTTCGTTTTGATCCTCTATGAATTTCCGGTTCTTAGCGTACTCCGCAACAGTACCTTCCTGAATTATTTTTCTTTTTTGCGCAGCTTCTTTTGTAAGAGCATCGCCGAACATGTTATGTTCCATTGTGGAAATCAATTTATAGCTGCCGTTCGTTTTTGCTACGCCCGTTGCGTTCAAAATCCAGGAAGAGCCGCCGCCTGAATAAGCCATAAGAGGTATAGCATTAAATCCTACTTTCTGCCCTACAACTCCTACTACCGTTCTGCCGAATCCAAGTTCAATAGCAATTACATTGTCGGCGGCACCCGGCTGAACAAACACGGGAATTTCTAATTTTTTAGTCCCGACGGTAATTTCAATTTTATCGTTAGATTCAACCCCGAGTTTTTTTGCGGTAGTATGCGAGATAGCAGCATAATTATCCCAGGTAATTTTAGAAACGGGATGCGGCAACTCAAGCAACCAGCCGTTGTCGAGAAATTTACCGTCGCCTGCCTGATAGCTCTCTTTCAGAACTATCAGATATTCGGATGCATCAACTCTTTTACCCTTTAATTCATCCAGCGAGTCAACGGCGAATTTGCCTGTCGACGCGGCCGAAGCTTTTACTTTTACAACGCCGTCATGCAACGCGGCATTCCAGAATTCTGTAAAGCTTAACTTGGTTTCAATTCCGGGATAAATATTTTTCTGCCAATTATCCTGTAAATATTTATGATACACATCCGGATCGTATATTACAGGTTTGCTCTTAAGCCATGTAAGGAGAATTGCTTCTTTCTGTCTTGTATTGAATATCGGATCGATGACAGGCTGCTGCATAGAATAAAAACCGGCTCTCGGTTTTGCATCGCCCCACGATTCAAAATCGTGGTTGATCGGCAGTATGTAATTTCCCGAGTCGGAAGATTCGTTCATGCTTCCTGTCATGCTTATAACTAAAGGAACTTTGGCTAGCGCTTCTTCGTATCCGCTGTCTTTAGGAAAATGAAATACCGGGTTTGAATCATAGTGAATTATTACTCCGACGTTGCCGTTTTTCATATCGGCAATAAGTTCTGAAAATTCTTCTTTACTTGCCTGCGGAACAACACTATAGTTTATATCATCAGTTCTGTACAAAGCAGTGTTGCCCAAAACTTCGTTCAGAAGGTTTACCGCTATATGAACATTTTCCGGTAATGTTCTGCCCGCATATACAATACCGTCACCTTTATTAGACCTTAAATCATCTACAAGCTGATTAAGCTTCTTTTCCTGCAGATCATATTTACCTGCAAACGACGCCAGCGGATAACGGTTTAGTACATCCGGATCAACGGGTACGGATGCAATTTTCTTTTTATTAATTTCATTTAACAGGCCCATAACAAACTCGAATTGAGCATCCGGTCTCAGACGCATTCTGTAGTCTGCGTTCATACCGGTTATGCTCATGTTGCCTTCTATTACATACAGCCTGTTGAAGTTTTTTAAATTTTCTACATCTCTACCTTCGGAAAACATTCTTACTGTTTCAACTTTATCGCCGTCCGTTCCCAGCAGATCCGATTCCAACGCAACTATTACCTTTGCCTTGTTCCATTTTATCAGTGGAAACTGATCTGATCCGTAACATTTTTTCCAAGCAGAATTTCTTATATGTTCGTCGAACAATTCATAAGAATAAATTTTTGTATCCGGATATTTCGCAGCGAAAGTATCGAGTACACTTCTACCCGTAGGCGAGACTATCGTATGAGAAATTACTGCAATCTGTTTGCCGTTGTTTTTATTTAACGCATCTATAATTTCGTCGTCGGTATGCTGCCAAGTTGATTTGAGGAACTGACCTGATTTAGATTTTCTCATCGGATCGTGCAGACGTTCAGGGTCATAAAGACTCAATATACTGGCCTGGCATTTGGCGCATGTTTTACCCTTACTTACCGGATGGTCCGGGTTTCCGTCTACTTTTATCGGTCTGCCTTCTCTTGTTTTTATCAGAACTCCGCATCCTCTTGAGCAAGCAGTACTAGTTGAAGCATAATAATTAGCTTTGCCTACCACTACATCTTCAGGCATTTTATTATAAGGAATGATATTGCCTTTGCTTCTATAATCCGAGCAGCCGGTACCGGCCAGTGCGGCGGAGGCCCCGACTAAAGCCAGAAATTTTCTCCTTGATAAACCTTTTAATTGAGACGGTTCAAAATCTTCCTTTACTCCGTCCGCAAATTCATGCTGATTTGCTTCTATTAAAGAAGTATCTTTGAACAAATCCTTGAAACTACGCCAATAGTTCGGGTCCGAATTTTCTGTCTTTCCGCTCTGTTGTAGTTCGTCCTTATTTTCTGCCATTATTTCCACCTATTTTTTGTCTGCTGACCGCGAAAGGATTTATTTTCACTAAAAGTTTTTCACTTTCCTTTTTATCATTGAATAATTTCTTCCCGATAAAATTAAACGGGATTGATTTCATTATAACGTACCCGGCTAATCCGGCGCCAAGTGAACTGAAAAATTTTTTTCTATTTAAATTCTTTTGAAAAATTTTTTGAATATTCATCTTTGCTCCTGTTTAACGATGACACGCATAACAATTGTCAGGTCCGTTTTTTACATTCTTCAAATAAGGCAGTTCTTTTTGAGCATTTCTGTGACAGTTTAAACAATCGGACATCGTAAAGGAATGCATTTGTGTAATTCTAGGCATTGTTCTTACATCACCGTGACAGCTTTCGCATTTAATTCCGCTGTTTACATGAACGCTATGGTTGAAATATACAAAATCGGGTACTTTATGAACGCGCACCCACGGAAGTGCTTTTCCGGAGAAATAATATGAACGTAATTTTTTAATTTCTGGTTTGTCTTTTCTGGCTATTGAGTGGCAATTCATACAAGTAGAAACCGCAGGTACCATAGCATGACGGGATTTTTCAACTCCGGTATGGCAGTACTCGCAATCAATTCCCATCTGCCCGGCATGAAGTTTATGCGAAAAATTGATCGGCTGTACGGGCGCATAACCAACACCGTTATCTTCGGCGCGCGATGCAAAATAAGTAATAGCAAATGTTGCAAGAATTACAAAAATCGTTATAGGTAAACGTACCCGGAGAATATAGTCCAGTAATGATTTTTTCATTATTAACCTTCTAGGTTTAAAACTGTTTCAGCTTGGATAAAGATTTAAAAATCAAAACAGCCAATCAGCGTTTAATTAACTAAACCTACCAGAAAATATTTATATAATTTTATTAGTTAGTTTGAAATTGAGGCGGCTATTAAAGACGATCCGCATTGAGTGTAGCCGAACTCTCGTGCATTGATTTTAAAATCAATTTTCAAACATAAAAAATTATATTTTTAAAACAAAAAAGAGATAACATTAACACAAAAAAAAATTACAATTTTTCCAAATTGTCTCATTTATTCTTTGGCTAAAACATCAACTCTTTAAATATTTATAATTGGGATTTCTTAGTAATGTTTGATTAGTTACGGAAACAAATCTATTTAAATTAAACCTAAATCAAGGTGATATGTGTCATTATATATCTTTCGCATATTGACTAATTGAAAGTATACTCACCGAAAGTTTGATATGCCTTCGAATACGCAATCTATATTTTGGCCTTTGTTAATGAGCGTCTAAGCAGTGTTGCAGGATGGATAACTTTTACATTCAATTGAGCTTTATCCGCCCCGTTTTTTATCTGTGATATACATCCGGGATTACCGGTTACAACGGTCCGGGCTTTTGAGTTTATAATATTTTTTATTTTTCTGTCCCGGAAAACAACCGAATCGTCATACCTTAATATGTTATATATACCGGCGCTACCGCAGCACCATGTAGATTCGTTTAATTCTTCAAGCTTAAGTTCCGGTATCATTTTTAACACTTTTCTCGGCTGATCGAATACTTTTTGGGAATGCACTAAATGGCAGGCATCGTGATATGTTATTGTCTCATCTACGGCCCCCCATTCGACGTCAAAATCATTTTCCGCAATGAATTCGGTTAAATCTTTAACCTTAAGTGAAAAATTCTCTGCTCTTTCCCGGTATTCAGGATCGTTCTGAAGTAAAGAACCGTACTGCTTCATAAAAGCACCGCAACCTGCCGAGTTGGAAATCAGGAAATCGTATTCGTGTACGGAAAATATATCTATGTTTTTCTTGGCCAGCTCAACCGCAGTTTTAATGTCGCCGTTGTGAGCACTTAATGAACCGCAGCATAATTGTTTTTTCGGCGTCACGACTTCACAACCTAACAGCGACAATACTTCAACAGTATCAATATTGATATCGGCAAACATTACGTTCATTAAGCAACCGGTCAGGAAAGCCGTCCTGTATTTCTTTTCTTTCTTGGACGGATATATCTCAGGGATCAATTTATCGCTGAAGTTATTTGATATTTCCGGCGACATCTTTTCAACCTCAGCCAGCTTTTTCGAGAATAATTCCAGGAAATGCAATTTTCTAATTATTTTTTGCAGACCGCTGATACGATAAAAAAATAAAACACGCGCTGCCGTCTTCAGATTCTTCCGGGAAGCAACAATATGTTTTAAAATATTCTTCTTTAAAAAATTTTGAAAAGTATTGCCTGTTTCGGATACATCGACAATACTTCTGGCAGCTTCTACCATCTTTCCGTATTCAACGCCCGCCGGACAAGCAGTCTCGCAGGCCTGGCAGTCCAAACAAAAATTCATTTCATCGGCAAATACTTTAGTCACGGGCAATTCTCCGGAAGCAACGGATTTAATAAGTTTTATGCGGCCTCTCGGAGACGATCGCTCCGATTTAGTCAGATCATAAGTTGGACATGTAGACAGACACATTCCGCAATGGATGCATTGCGACAGTACATCATCGCCGGGAAGAAGTTTTTTTAATATGTCTATATCGATTATGCTTTGCATTTTAAATTGCGATTTTTTTTTGAATTTATTGAGATAAATGATAATCGGTTATATCTGTTTTACTCCGGGGCATTGAACCTTCGCATCTGGGGCTTAATGTAAAGATCTTTCCCGGGTTAATAATATTATTTTCATCAATTGCACTTTTTATTTTCTTCATCATATTGATTCCCGGAAGACCTGCTACTTGTTCAAGAAATTGTTTCTTGGCCAGTCCGGTGCCGTGTTCGCCGGTGATAGTACCGCCCAATTTAATAGCCTCATTAAAAATAAATTCGAATGCTTTATGCGCTTTCAATATTTCATTTTTGTCTCTTTCATCGGTCAGGCAGGTAGGATGCAGATTGCCGTCGCCGGCATGCCCGAAATTCCCGAACACAACGTCGAACTTCTTTCCGGCTTCGATAACCTTTTCAATCATTATCGGCAGTTCGCTTCTTGGAACCGTAGCATCTTCAAGAATAGTTGTGGGCATTCTTCTTGCCAGTGCGCTGAAAGCACTTCTCCTAGCTGATTTCAGCATCACCGCCTCATCTGTGTTTACCGCTACCTTAATCTGCGAGGCATTATTTTTCTTCAATATTTTCTTTACCGATTCCGCATCTTCCGCTACTATGCTCCCCCTTCCGTCTAATTCAATCAGTAATATCGCTTCGCTGTTTCTGGGCAGACCTACTCTAGTATAATCCTCTACACAGTTAATAGTAGTATTATCCAGGAATTCCATCATACAAGGTATAATATGCATTGAAATTATATCGGTAACCGACTTAGCACTGTCTGCCAGTTTATCAAAATAAGCAAGTAAGGTTACTGATTCTGTTGGAGCGGGAATTAACTTTAAAATTATTTTTGTAATTATTCCAAGAGTGCCTTCGCTTCCGACGATAAAATCTCTAAGGTTATAACCGGCAACATCTTTTACATTCTTTCCGCCGGTCTTTAGAAGTTCGCCGTTTGGCAAAATCATTTCCGTGCCGAGGACATAGTTTTTAGTTACGCCGTATTTTAATCCTCTTAATCCGCCGGCATTATTAGCGACATTTCCTCCCAATGTACAAACATTCATGCTGCCTGGATCGGGAGGATAAAATAATCCGGACTTTTCAACTTCATTCTGTAGCTTTGCGGTCACTACTCCGGGCTGCACTGTTGCGGTAAGATTGTTTAGGTCTATTTCAAGAATCTTATCCCATCTGGTCATAACCACAACCACTGAATTTTCAACTGGAACCGCTCCGCCGCTTAATCCTGTTCCTGCTCCCCTAGGGATAATATTAAAACCGGCCTCATTAGCCAGCTTAACCAAACCCGATATTTGTTCCTCATCTTCGGGGAAGACTACTGCTTCAGGCATTTGGTTGAAAAGCGGTGTTCCGTCATATGAATAACAAAGCAGATCTTCTCTTGCATCCGTAAAATTTTTTAGTCCGACTATACGTTTAATTTTTTCTTTTATTTCAATATTCATCTTAATACTTATTTCGTTATTTACTTTAAAATGTAAAATTTATTTTACAAATAAACGTCTAGAAGAATATGATCGAATTAGAATGATTTCCCTGCCGGCCGGAGGTTATAAAATACTTAAGCATTTACGAGAAAAAAAAACGGCAGGAATAAATTTCTCCTGCCGTATAATATTTTATCTGATTCTCTTACAGATTTAACAATTTATCATAAACTTTAGCGTCGTTTAAAATTTTGTAAGCTGTTTGGAACTGGTTGTCGAATTTAAGTTCTTCTTCAACCCTTCCTTTATTACCGATATATCTGTCTGCCAGCTCAATTTTTAATTCGTCAAGTATTTCGCTTTTAAAAATTTTAAGTTCGCTGTTGCCAAGTTTCTCAAATTCGCCTTTAATTCTTTCCAGTCCTTCCGAAATATTCTGCTCTGCTTTATTGGATTTTATTTCTGCCAGCAGGTGGTTAACCTGCTGTTCTGCAAGCGAATGATATATAAATTTTTGAGTTTCCAGATATTTTTCAAAATCATCGAATAAATCATTATTGTTGATTGCATTAAATTCTTCTTTTGGATGAGCATAATAATAATAGTCGGCAAATTGAAAAAATATGCCTTTAGCGAGCAGGTCTTTTGTTATATCGCCGTCGATGTCGAATTTAACAAGCGTATCGGGTGTAATTCCTCCGGCACTGTACACAACGCGCTTGTGATCGGTTAAGAACGAAGATTTTATAACGGTATCTACTTCCGATACGGCCTTATTTTCCTTGGCGTAATCAATTTTCTGTATACACCTGCCGCTCGGCGTATAGTACTTGGCAGTGGTTATTTTTAATGATGTATTATAGTCTAGCGGTGTTATGGTCTGCACCAATCCCTTGCCGAATGATTTTGTTCCCAGTATAACGCCGCGGTCGTGATCCTGTATAGCGCCGGAGACTATTTCGGAAGCAGACGCGCTTCCTCCGTTTATCAATACAACTAATCTGGGTTTTCCTACCATCGGTACCTGTGAAGAGTAATAATTTTTACGGCTTCCTTCATCCCTGCCTTTGGTTGAAACTACAAGATCTCCTTTCGGCAGGAATTTGTCCGCGATATCAACAGCCACGTCCAGTAATCCCCCCGGGTTACCCCGTAAATCCAGTACTATAGAATTGATTTCTTTTTGAGCTTTCAGTTCTTTTAATGCTCTTTGAATTTCGTCGCCGGCAGACCGGCTGAAGCTGGTGAGTCTAAGGTAAACATTATTGCTGTTCTCAGGATAGAACCCGTAATAAACCAAGCTTCTAACCTTAACTTCTTCACGAATCAAATTGAAACTGAGAGTATCTTTTCCGCCGTTTCTTAATACCTTTAAATTCACTATCGTGCCGGGTTCGCCTTTAACTAGCGCCGAAATATCATCGACGTTTTCCGGAGTTATTTTTTTCCCAGCGGCTTGAACCAGTACGTCGCCGACTCTTATTCCCTGTTTCTGCGCCGAGTAACCGTCCATTACTTCTACAACGGTAACTTTATCACCTCTTACTCCTATTGATATTCCCACGCCTCCGTATTTTCCGTTGGTAATGAGATCTATATCTTCCTGCTTATTCTCGTCTATAAAAATAGTATACGGATCCAGGACACCAAGCATTCCGCGAATGCCTGCTCTCATAAACTGTTCCGGATCTACTTTATCCACGTAATTAAAAGTAACTTCTTTATATACTTTGCCGAACAAATCAATATTTTTATTTATCTCAAAATATATATCATCCTTGCCTGTAAAAAATCCGGAAAACGTAATTATCACAACAACCGGAAGGACTAGTTTTATCAAATTATTTTTCAAGTTCATGCGAACTCCCTTTTTTCTAAAACGACAATTTCATCGACTATCAATTTATGAATTTGTTCTACTGTTAGTGTGCCGTCGATTACACAAAACCTTTTATTATTTTCTGCTATGCGTAAATAACCGTTTCTTACCCTGCTGTAAAATCCGCCTTCCGTAACTTCTATCCTGTCAAGAAGTTCTTCACCTCTTATTTTTCTTCTCGATTGAGCAACTTCGACCGGAATATCGATAATGAAAGTTACATCAGGAATTGTATCTCCGATTGCAAGATTATTGATATGATTTACCGACTCTACCGATATTCCCCTTCCGTATCCCTGATATGCGGTAGTGGAATCGTGAAACCTGTCCGAAATTACATAAATACCTTGATCGAGGTAAGGACGAATTTTTTCTCTGACAAGCTGCGCACGAGAAGCTGAAAAAAGGAAAATTTCCGTTTCCATAAACATTTTATTATGTTTTTTATCCAGAAGTATATCCCTGACAATTTCGGAAATTTCCGTTCCGCCTGGTTCCCGTATGACCTCAACTTTTTTGTCGTGTTTCAGCAAGTGCTGCTTAAGCATTTCAACCTGAGTGGATTTACCGCAGAAATCAATGCCTTCAAAACTAATGAACATAAGCTTAAATACGTATATTATTAAATATTTATAGAATTGAATATATCAAATTTTCACGAAAATTAAATTATACCGTTAATTGAACTTCTTTATTATATATCTTAATCTTTCCGGTTTAATGAAAATTAAAGTAGTGTTATTAGGAATACTGACTACAGGCGCTACGCTGCCCAGAGTATCTTCAACCACTTCCCTGTAATTTACATATGCCTTGAATCTAGTCGAATCGAGACGTCCAAGAATATCTATTCCGCCTCTTACTCCGATATTAATTCTGTTTGGAAGCAGAACAACATCCCTGTCGCGGGGAACATCGTTCACTTTGACAAAAACATTATCAAAAGTTTTATCGACAATTTTTTGAACATCCAGATTGATTATAATTGTAGGACTGCTGTAATTCATACCCGGAAGTTTTTCCAGACTTACCTGCTCCGTGGTCTTACTGTCCAGTTCTTCAAACTCCACTTTTTCGGTAGAAATAGATTTTAATTTTCTCAAATAGTCTTCCGGCCCGAACACTATAGTTGATTCGGGCTGTATGGTCATGCCCGAAGCTAGGCCATACCCGTTTTTAAATTTTAAATTTATATCCGGCACAATAGGCATCCGTTTACTTGCTATTTTCTCAACGTAAAACGTTAAAGTATCCGGACTTATATTTATTACTTCAACATCCGAAGACAACCACTGGTTTTCTACCAGATAATTGTAAAGATTAATAGTTCTTCGTCCGACTTCCTTGCCTACCGGAACAACATAATCGGATTCTGTGGTTAAAGTAGCCGCAATTAATTTCCAGCCTTTTCCTTTTAACTTTACCGAAACGGTACTCGGAAGTTTAGTACCGGTTGTGAATCCGTCCGGAAAATCGATCAGTTTAATAGGAATATTAAATGTTGCATAATAATCATTCGACAAGGAGATGGAGACCCATAGAATTATGGAAAAAAGAAATGATATAATTATTATGTGGAGATTTTTCTTCATTATGTAATACAAATATAATCGAATTTGAAAATAAAAAAACTCCATCTGGGAATGGAGTTTAATAAAAAGATATGATAAGATTATTTTAGTTTCTTAAAATAATCTATCAGTTCTTCGCGGTTAGCCCTTGAAATCTCTCTTCCTTTGATCGGAAAATTTTCCATACCTCTGGCAAGTTTTCTCAATTTGTGTACATTCAAGATGCTTAAATCGCCTGCCGTATCAAATTCAACAATTGCCTCTTCTAATTTATTTTGGGCCGGTACTTCATGCTTTTTTTTGGCTTGCTCCCCGAAAGATTTATGCCGGTTTTCCGATACAATAGTTTCCGGTTCCTTTTCTATCAGAAGGCTCTCCCTTCCCAGTGCTTCTCGTCTTAGCCTGCTTATTGTGTCGTTAGACTGCTCAAACAGGGAAAAATTATTCTCATCAACAATCGCCTTTTTTACCTTCTTGCTCCCAACCTTTTTAAACGGTTCTACTCTGTGATGCACTTCGGGCTCATCAGTTTCTTTAATAGTCTCGGAAACTTGCTCCGTTTCTATTTCAGGTATTGGATGTTCCGGGACTTTCTGCTGAGCTTTTTCCATTTTAATTTCGGTTAATTTAGTTTTTAATTTTTTATTTTTCTTTTGAACAGGTTTTTCGCCTTGATCCTTTTTAACAGGAGCATCAACTTCAGGCTTAGGTTCAACAGTACTTTTACTTGCGGTAGTAAGTAAAGAATTCAGAATTGTTTCAAGTTCGGGTTTAGGTTTGGGAATAATATACGACAATTTCAATTGTCCGATCTCTCTGGCTTTTTCACTTCCCATTTCAATTGCCAAATTTACGGAAGAAGTTTCGCCCTGAATTATTAAAATAACTTCGCCGGAAACAAGGTGGTCCTTGCCGACTATTTCTATGTCGGTATTTTTAAGCATTATATCCGCTGCTGCTATTGTACCGACAAGACTTCTAGTTTCAATAAAACCTAGTGATTTTAGCATATCATTTTATTTTTATTTGGTAAAATTATATTCAATTCCGGATGAGGATTCGGAATAACATTATAAGAGATTAATTCTCCGACTGTTCTGACCGAATCTGCTCCCTTTTCAACTGCAGCTTTTACCGCATCGAATTCACCGTTTATAAATACCGTAATAAAATTTCCGATTGTAACTTCTTTTCCGATTATTTTAACTCCTCCGCTATTTAGCATATTGTTAGCTGCTTCAATTGCTCCCGTAAGTCCGCGTGTTTCGACCATTCCCAATGCTATAACTGCCATATATGCTCCCGGAGATTTTTATGCCGGTAAAATAGCCCTATTACGTAAAAATGTCAATTTTTTATTGTTTGAGGTATGTTGTTTGTGGCGTGTGTTTTATTGTTTGCTGTAATTAGGAATTGCATATGTTATGAGAAAAAATTGATCATGAGAACACACCGGTTATTTAAAATAATTTGCTCCCGTAAGTCTCAAACATTTAGCTACATGCTATGCCTTAATTCATCTAAATAATCCTGCAGGATAACTGCAGCTGCTCCGCTGTCAATTATACTTTTTTCCCTACGTTTGGATTTTTTGGAAACCGAATTTTTTATCTGCTCCAAAGCTATTGAGGAAGAATATCTTTCATCGCGCAGCAAAACTTCCAGAGAAAAATTTTTTTCCAGTTCTTTTTAAATTCAAGAACTTGTTTGGTTATTAAAGCTTCATCCCCGTTTTCTTTTAAAGGTAATCCCAAAATAATCTTTTCGATGCCTTGTTCTTTAATCACTTTTTCCAATTCCTTAAAAGTCTTTGTATCATTGGTTAAAGTTTTAAAAGCATATGCAAAAGTTTTCAGCGGATCGCATAAAGCCAATCCTATTCTTTTTGTCCCGTAGTCTATACCAAGAAATCTTTTATTATATTGTAAATCCATTTATAAGCCTAAGCACTTTCAAAACTTTCTACGGTATATACGCCTTTTAGTTTTTTTAACCGTTCAATTATCCTTGACAGATGTCCGAATTATGAACGTACAGAGTAACACTTCCTTCAAATGTAGAATTATTAGTATTAATATTTATCGATTTGATATTTGTATTTTGATATGATACGATGGTATGAGAAATATCGTTTAGAATACCGGGTGTATCTTCACCTATAATACTTAATCCGGCAACAAACAATGATGCTTTCCGCCTCCGGCCATTGAACAGACACTAATTTGCTCTCATCTCTGGATGAAATATTGATCAGGTTGCTGCAAGTTTTCCTGTGAATTTTGATTCCTTCGCCAATAGTAATATAACCGATGACAGGATCTCCCGGAATCGGGTTGCAGCATTTTGCATAAGAATACATAATCCCCGATTTTTTACCGTCGACTAAAACACCGCCTACATCATTCCTTGCAATGTTGGCAAAATTATCAAACTCGAGTGACAGTGCCATTTTCCTTCTTTTCCTTTTCTTTCGTGGCAGTCAGTACTTCATCAAGATTAACTTTGCCCTGCGCAACGATCTGAAAAAATGATCGGGGACTTTCATATTTCAAATTTGTAATAAGTTTGGCAACATCGCCGGAAGTAAAAGAGAGTTTTAAGCTTCTTTATTTTCTTCTCCCATATTTCTTTGCCGGCATTAATAATTTCTTCTTCTTCTTTGTTTATCCATTTACGAATTGCGGTTTTGGCCTTATGCGTGGTACGAAATTAATCCAGTTTTTATTAGGATGCTGATTTTTTGAAGTAATAATATCAACCTGGTCACCGCTGTGCAGACGCGTATCAAGAGGAAAAATCTTGCCGTTTACCTTTGCTCCGATACAGTGATATCCGACTTTGCTATGAATTTCAAAAGCAAAATCGACCGGAGTGGAATTTACGGGTAGTCTTCTTAAATCGCCTTTAGGCGTGAAGACATAAATTTCGTCCTGGTAGAGATTTAAGTTTAAAACTCTCCAGCAGATCTTTTCTTGCTTCATCCTTGGAAGCATTCTCAAAAATATCTCTTATCCAGTTAACCCAGTTTTCAAGATCTTTATCGGATGCTGATTTATTTTCTTTATACCTCCAGTGCGCCGCAACACCTTTTTCTGCTACCTCATGCATCTTTCTTGTCCTGATCTGCACTTCTACAAGTCTTCCTTCCGGCCCAACAACTGTAGTATGAATCGACTGGTAATTATTTGTTTTAGGAATAGAAATATAATCCTTAAACCTGTCCGGCACAGGCAGATAAATTTGGTTTACTATTCCAAGCGTAGTATAGCATTCATTTGTATTTTCCGTATCAAGAATGATTCTTATTGCGAACAGATCATAAATTTCCTCGAACGGCTTATTGCGTCGAACCATCTTCCGGTAAATACTGTAAAGATGTTTCGGCCTTCCGCTTAATCTCAAATTTCAGTTTATACTCTATCGAGCTTTTCGATTATAGGATCGGTAAATTTTTTTATGTATGATTCCCGTTCCCTCCTTTTGCTTTTAATTTTTTTAGCTATTTCTTCGTAAGCTTCTTTGTTCAGATATTTAAAGGAAAGGTCTTCCAGTTCCCACTTAACGCGTCCCAGACCGAAACGATTGGCGAACGGAGCATATATTTCCAGTGTTTCCTGCGCAATCCTCCTTTGTTTATCCGGATTAACAAATTCCAGAGTTCGCATGTTGTGAAGTCTGTCGGCAAACTTAACAAGAATTACTCTTACGTCTTTTACCATTGATAAAAGAAGTTTTCTGTAATTTTCAGCCTGTAGTAATTTCCTGTCCCTTGAAAATTCCGCTTATCTTGGTAACCCCGTCAACTATTTCGGCTACTTCTTTGCCGAATTCCTTTGCAAGTATTTCCAGGTTGAACTCGGTATCTTCAACAACATCGTGCAGAAGCGAACTTACAACAGTAATGTCATCAAGCGGAATTTCCTTTGCGACAAGCATAGCAACTTCGTAACGGGTGAGTATAATAAGGTTCACCGGAAGCGCGCAGATCGTTCTTATGCGCTTCAAGACAAAACTCCAAGCTTTTGGCAATTAATGCTTCGTTTACACTGGGCAGATGCTCCCTGCAAGCGACTAAAAGCTCATCAAGCATCTTTCTATGTTTTTGGATTTGTTATAGCTCATATTGCTTAAATTTAATTCAGGGTAAAATTCCGCTGTAATTTACTTTATTTAGATGAATTGTTAAAGTCTGCTTTATGCGAAATTTCACAAACTACTTAGAAAGTTTGCTTTTAAGCTCTTTTACACGTTCCAGTCTTCGTTTTAGCCTGTCGCGCACGTAATCCGAAAGGTTATTAAAACTTAAAATCTGGTTGCAAAGATTTAAAGCCTTTTCGTTATCTCCCAGTTTATAATACTGCTGGGCTAGGATATGCATCAGAACAATTTCGCTGTAATGGTTTGAGTTCGGAATGTTTTTATATGAATTCAATAATTGGTTATAAACGTTGACTGATTTTTTCAGATCAATACCTTCGTACGCTCTTGCCAATCCCCATTTAAATGATCTGCTGGCGGGATATTTGGCTAAGACTTTTTCGGCAAGTTTAACCGCGCTGCCGAATTTTTTTTGATCGATATAAATCCATATAAGTGAGTTAAAAGCAAGATACTCATTGTAAGAAAAGTGGTTTGTTGAGATGAGCAGATCATTTATTCCCTTTTGTTCCTCGTTATCTACAAAAGGAAGCCATGCTAAAAATTCTGTCTTTCTGCTTTTCCAGTATTTAAAAGATCCAATGGCAGTATATCCGTCGTAAAACCTAGGATTAATATTCAGGCATTTCTCAAAGCTGGATATCGATTTTAATCCGTAATTTAAAGCACCGAACCAATTCTTTTTTAATGCATTAAAGTAGGCAAAATAGCCCTGGGACAGGGCCGAGAAATAATAGTTCCAGGGATTCTTCCCGTCCTTCCCTATCAATGCCTCTGCCTGATTTTCCGCTGCATTTAAATTGGAATCGATAAGTGCGGAATTGAATTCTACGGCCTGGTCATAGCTCCTAGCTATTTCTGTAGCAGCCAGATATATTCTGCCCAGAGGTATAGCAGGAAATTTTTCATTTAACACGGTAAAATCAGCTTTGGCACTGTCGTATTTCTGATTGATGATTTCATTTATGCCTTTTTTCATTAAGAAATCTACTGAGGTATCGGGATATATCTGAGCGTACATACTGCATTGTAAAAGCAGGATGAATAAGAGTACAAGAATAGAATTAAAGCGTGCCAAATGTTCTGTCTCCCGCATCTCCGAGACCGGGTAAAATATAACCTTTATTATTTAATTCACGGTCAAGAGCCGCGCCGAAAATTTTAACATCCGGATGATCGGTCAGTAATTTTTTAATACCCTCAGGAGCAGCTACGAGACAGACAAAGATCAAATTTTTTACACCGCGTTTTTTTAAATAATTAATTGCTTCTGAGCTGCTTCCTCCGGTAGCAAGCATCGGATCTATCAGAATTACTTTTGACAGATCTATATCTTTAGGAGTTTTATAATAATACTCGACCGGTTGAAGAGTCGTCTCGTCTCTTTGTAACCCGATATGCCCTACTTTTGCTCCGGGTACTACTGCAAGAAATCCGCTTACCATGCCTAAGCCGGCTCTTAATACCGGAACTAAAACAATGTCATAAGCCAGACGGTAGCCGGTAGTTTTCTCAAGAGGAGTTTGGACTTCTATCTCCGTTAGTTTTAGATCTTTACTTATTTCTACCGCAAGGATATTGGAAATCCTTTTTACTGCAGCTCTGAATATTTCAGGCCGTGTATTCAAATCCCTTAGAACCGTAATATCTTTTTTAACCAGGGGATGATCTGTTAGAGTAAAATTGGGAAACTCCGATCCCATATATCTGCTCCTTAAATGTAAATGATGATGAACTCCAGCTATAGGTAGATATTTATTTAGCCTTGAATATTAATGACATAGGAACTCCCTCAAAACCGAAATGCTTTCTGATTAAATTTTCCAGGTAGCGTTTATAGTGTTCGGGAACGTTCTTAGGATAATTTGAGAAAAAGAAAAACATCGGATAATGATCACCGGCCTGAGTAATATATTTTATTTTTACTTCCTTGCCTGTCTGTGTTGAAGGCGGAGGATTTCTTTCAATTTCGGGCAACAATACATTGTTCAGTTCGCTGGTTGTAATTTTCTTTTTTCTTTCTTCGCCGACTTTTATGACCAGATCGATGAGTTTATAAATTCTCTGCTTCGTCAAAGCGGAAATAAAAACGGCAGGGAAATAATCCAGTCCTCCCAGCTTTTCTTTCATGCTGTCTTCCATTGTTTTTGCGGTATTGGTTTCTTTTTCTATCAGATCCCATTTATTAACCGCAAGGATAATTCCTTTTCTTCTGTTAACTGCTTCGTCTATAATTTTTTGATCCTGCTTTTCAACTCCGAATTGAGCATCCAGCATAACAACGGCAACATCGCAGTCGCCGATGGCTTTTAAAGTTCTGACCATGGAATAAAACTCCACGCTGTCGTCTATTTTTTTCTTTTTCCTCAAGCCTGCGGTATCTGCCAGAATAATTTCCCGACCGTAATATTTTAGTACGGAATCAAGACTGTCCCTGGTAGTTCCCGGAATCTCGGTTACAATACTTCTGTCATAACCGAGCAAAGCATTGGTTAAAGAGCTTTTTCCTACATTCGGTCTGCCGACAAAGGCTACTCTCAATCTGGGATCGGTCCGCTCTTCATCCTGAACCGGTGAAAAATCCGCCGTCAATTCTTCGAGAAGGTCCCCGATATTCCTGCCTACAAGTGCCGAGATAGCATATAATTTATTTATTCCGAGTTTATAAAATTCTGCGGCAGAAGCCTCAAAATTTTCGGAATCTACTTTATTAACTAAAAGGAAGAAATCTTTTTGAGAGCTTCGCAGTATATCTGCAATTTCCAGATCAACCGGATTTATTCCTGTCCTTACGTCAACCACAAACAAAATTGCATCCGCCTCGCTGATGGCAATTTCAACCTGGTCCCTGATAGCCGTTTCAAATAAGTCTTTTGATTCGGGAACATACCCGCCCGTATCGATTAATTGAAATTCTTTGCCGTCCCATTCAACTTCACCGTAATTTCTGTCCCGCGTTACACCGCTTATATCGTCTACAATAGCTCCTCTTTTCCCGACCAAACGGTTAAAAAGAGTCGATTTACCCACATTAGGCCTGCCTAGTATAACAACAACTGGTGTTTTCATATATTCTAACTTGTTTTTAGTATTGCAAAATACCGCATATATACAAAAAAAGCGATTCTTTTCCGGATAAAAGTATCGCTTTTAATAATTATTATTTGCTTTGATTAGAAGTTCACTGAAAGATGCAGTGTCGGAACAAATTGAAGATTATCCGAATAATGCTCCTTCTCCATTCTGAACTTCAATGCAATTGAATCGTTATACCGGTCGGTAGTCCAAATTGCATCCAGCACACTCAGGAAGTGATTAATATAAAGAAAAACAATTGCTGTCGATCCGGTGGAATAAAGTTCGTTTGCCAGCCCCCGCTGATGTGAATACCAAAGAAACTGATCAGTCAGTACATGGTAATCGGAATCGTTAAAATCACTTGTAATCCACCCGTGACTGTATTGGGGATATTTTCCTATCAATTCGTAATATTGCTGTTCGCCCTGCGCAACCAGCTGGTGCGTATAACCTCGCCCAAGATCGGACTCCAGTCTGTTCAGCTCGCTCCAATTTACATCACTGTTGAGCTGACTCCAGTTAGTGTTGTTGCCAGCATTGTTCCAGTCAAAATTATCTTTAAAGACGTGGTAATCGGTAGGAGTGACATTACTGCCGGGATTAATGTCATTAACATGTTTTAAGGTCCATGCTGCATACTTGGCGACATCCCAGTTTGCATTTGCATACATCTGAAAGAAGTTTGTCTGAAAATCGCCTTTATGGTTATATATAAGTGCGGTAGTAAGTGCTGCAGCTTCCACAACGGTGAATATAGCGCCTTTTAAATAAGACCCCGCATAATATTCGCCGGCTCCGGGCAGAATCAGAGAGAATAAACCGGCCAGCCATCTTGATTTTTTTTCCGGCAATTTAAAATCCATTTCGTTCTTTTTAACCGGACTGCTTTCATATGCCGCGCTGTTAGCATCAAATGCAAGTATGCCGGTTAACTTTGTGCTGTCATTTTTAAGGTTTTGTGCATTAGTTCCAGGGCTGCACGCTAAGGCAAGAGTAATTCCCAATAACAGAATAATGCTTGTTTTCATTATAATTTTTCCAAATATTTTGTGTGATGTTTAAATATCAAATCCGAAGAGCAGTCCTCCGTAAAACCGCCATTCCTTGCCGTAAATAATGTTTTCTCCGTTCACCACTTTGGTAAACTTGTCAAATCCGTAAGACGCGTTAAAAAACAAATCGGTCGGGAAAACATAATACGAGTTCATATGAATTCTTATCTCGGCTCCGGCACCTTTTTTAAGTTGATTAAAATCGAATTTACCGTTCCAAGCGTTGCCTATATCTGCCTGGAATGACATAAATATTTTATCCAGATAAATCTGACCGATCCTGGTATCGATGTGTTTGATCAGCGGAAATCTGTATGTAAAATCGAGCCAGCCTACGCGGTTTCCGCTTATCGCATAGAAAGGATATGCTTTCATCCCGATAATTCCTCCGAGATAATAATCGAAGAAATCCGGTACCGTGGGACCGAAGATGGTACCTAATCTTAATTTTGTAGTTAATGTATGACTGAGCCATAGAGGTAAATGAATTTGGGAATTTAACTCGAGACGGCTGAAATTATAATCGTTATATTCTGCTTTTAATATACCGCCGGAATCCGAATAGTTACCTTCCGGATTAAATTTATTAATTTCATAATTATATGTAAGATCCATATTAACGCCGACAGGATTAATCTCGTCGTCTACGCTCGGCTGAATCATATTTAGCGAATACTTTAATTGAAAATTACTACCGATTAAATATGTGTCGGAAGTAGCCGGATACAAAGTCGGCGGATCATAATTAGGAACAATGAAACTTCCAAGATCGGCGGAGTACCTACTGAAAATATATCTGAATTCAAGTTCCTGACCTCTAGAAAATATACGCTGTTTGGCCGCAAAATCGAATTCTAGAAGGCTATAGCTAACATCCGTATGAATCATTGATTCGTAAGTAACCTGGTTTCCTATTGTGTCCGGATTAAATCCTAAATCGGCATTTGCTTTCCTGCTGATATTATATAACTCAACGGATAATTCGGGTTTAATTCCTAAGTCAAAGAGCAAAGGAATTTTATTTCTGTAATTAAATGTGAAGAACAAATCTCTTTCAAGTCGGGCATTGATAGCTGCGCCTGCAAATAAAGAATACCTGTCAAGCATATCGCTTGAAGACACATAAACACCCGGCTTTAGCTTTTCGAAGAAATTATTTGTGGTGTTGTAATTGTCGTACCTTATAAAAGGATAAAATGTCATCTTGGTAAATACGCCGGTATATGGTTCCTTTTTATAATCTGGAATTTTATAATCATCATAATTCTGCAGCGCTTTTAAATTGAAATTCTTAAGATCTCCCTTTGGTTTGTCTTTTCCCAGCGGCGGATTTTTAGTCCAGACATATTCTTTTCCGGGGATGACTTTATCTTGTTCCTCGGGCGTTATTTTAAATATTTTAAAACCGTACGCAGTATAACCGACATACAAAATGTTGCCTTGACCATCGACGGAAGGCATAAAGGCACCGCCCAGTACATTGGTTAATTGTTTTTCCGCACCGGTCTTAAGATTATATGAATAGAGGTTAAATATGCCGGTGGAATCGGAACAAAAAATCATATTGCCTTTTTTATCAAGTGCAGGATTTCTTGTATCGTATTTGTTTTTAATTACGAACTGAAAGTTCTTTCCGTTAGTATCAACCTTAGCAATATCCCTGCCTTCTCTGTATGAGTAATCAAAAATAATATAACTGTCGTCATTGGAAAATTTAGGTTCGTAAACCTGTTCGCCGTTATTAAAATGAGTAATTTGTTCGTAGTTTTTTCCGTTAATATCTACAGTTGCTAGATTGGTAGTTCCGTCCCTCTCAAATAAAAATACTATTTTCTTACCGTCGTGCGATACGTCCGGCTGATTAGCTCTCATGTCGTGGGTAAGGCGTGTCTCTTTATCCTTATTCATATCATATACATATAAATCATGCACATTGTACCAATTGGGATTATCGTCGGATAGTTTGGAATAAATAACTTTTTCCTGCCCGGGAATCCAGCTTACGATTGATCTTGCATTATCTATGAGCAGTTTTTCTTTTTTGGTTTTAAATCGTATAAATAAGCATTTGACAAACCGAAATAGTCTGAGGTCTTATTTGATATATAAATAAACTTACTGCCGTCCGGCGAGAATTGCGGATAAAAGTTTCCTATTCCCACACTGTCGATCTTATCGCCTTCAACCAGATTAGACAGAACAGCCGCGCTTCTCTTCCTGTAGTCTGCTGTTAAAAAATCGCGCCATTCGTTATAAACTTCTGGTCCGCTTTTACCAAGTACATCTTTAAAAGCCGCACTCATAGTAAAGACACCGAACTTACCCAAAGTATGGCTGATCTGTTCAAGTTTATCTTCGCCGTATTTTTGAGATATATATCTGGTCAGGGCAAAACCCGCATTATATACCGACTCGTTACCAAGGCTGGTCTTATCAAAAACTCCCATCTCGTTCCACGTAAGCATATTGCCGTTTAAGGCATAACACCTTAATACCATATCACGGTGGGTGTCCCAATTATCATAATGGAATTCTTTCCTCTGGTACTGAGCTGTTCCTTCCGCAAACCACGACGGTACATTTATCATAGCGAGGGGGTATGAAGCAACAACGTTCGGAAAACCGTAAAGTATATCGGGTCTTCTTTCGTCTTCGTAGTTGAGAACCTGCAAAAACACCGCAGGTAAAGTTCTCGAGGCCTTCAAAGCAGATTGGATCTGAACCATGTGAGTTGTTTCGTGTGTAATGACGTTCCGCAGCCAATTATGCGATCCCCTAAGATCAAAATCTAGGGCACTTGTCCAAATTTCTATTTTATTATCGAAGAAATATGTTGCGCCGTTCGAATAATCGTCTATATCTTTGATGACATAATGAATAACACCAGGGTCATAATCGTAAAGAGAAATCAGCGGCCCGATAACTTCATCCGCAATCTTTGCAACCACCATGGCAGTGCGTTCGGCTCCCTGATGGAAATGAACCTGGCAATGTTTTCCTTTGATTGTAAACCACTTAAGTTCGGGATGAAATTCCGTGAATTGAGAATAAGCATTTATTTGAAACAACAATGCAATTACTGCAATAAAAAATATCTTTTTTACCATAGGTCGAACAAAACTCCGGTTATTTGGAAAAGATGTATACAGGTAAGCTTTGTCATTCTCCGGCGGACGCGGTTAACAAATTACCCAATCAATACGTTATTTGACCACTGCTATTTTTATAATATTTGTTTCCGTTTTTCCATTATTACTTTGAGCTTCAACTCTCGCAAGATAAACACCGCTTTGTATATTACTTACATTCCATGCGGTTTCTTTTTCAAGACCGCCCTGCGCAACATCGTTTAACTCGGCAACAAAATCTCCGGCGATATCAAAAATCTTAATGTTTATTTTTGAATCCTGCGCCACATAATAATGAATATATGTTTTGTTTCCGTAAACCGGATTCGGATAGTTGTATGTCCGGTTCGACGGGAAGAATAAATTCGAGACATTCTGCTGCGAAGCTGAGCCGGTATAAGAGCTGCTGGACATGCTTCCGTTCTCTTCAGACCAATATATTTTTCCGGTACCTGCGCCTATATTCCATTCCGAAAAATTATTTTTAATGTTCAGCACCGCAAGCGAAATTTTTGAGTTAACAAGCAGCAACGCAGGTTCCGAAGATAATTTTACTCCGGTTGTCAAAGGAAATCCGTTCACTAAATTTCCCGAACCTCCGTCAACGGCAAATATTCTGCCGTCGGTAGTTGTTGCAATTACTTCCGAGTTAGGATCCCCGGTAAAATCGGCCGCCAGAGGTGTTCCTTCAAAACCCGATAAACGCGGATCTGAATACGGAAAATTCTCCGCATCGGCTCCTTGTAAATTTACGGCTTCAATATTATTACCGGCAGTAAATAAAATATAATTATTACCGTTCTCTTTTAAATCGGCAAGGGAAAATGATTTCACTGAATCCGATGTGTTTACAGTAAATTCCCTTACCAGCTGACCTTTACTTATAATCCTGAAGGCGTTGCCGGATGTTAATACAATATTTATATAGTTGCCGTTATTATCCTTAGTAGTTGCGAAGTCGAGGACGCTTCCGTTTCCCGTGTAAACGGAAGTAGAATTATCATATACCTTAAACTGCGAATTATTTTCACCTACAAAAGCATAATAGTCGTTTGAACAAGATATTTTTTTAATTTCAATATTTACTCCGGTACTGCCGAACGGGAAGGTATTGTCCGGCTGCGGAGCCGCGTTCAAGTTTAATCCGTATGCTTTTACATAGCCCTTTGCGGTTCCAATAAGCATAAGCGGGGTACCGCCGGCAGGTTCATAAATTACAGGTGCCGCGGATATTACATCTCCGGCATTAACAGCGAACAATGTCCAGCTGGAGTCATTACCGGATACAGCCACGTTCACGGTCGAATCAAACGCGCCTGCAATAAAGGTATTATTTCCGATTCTGACTGATGCCGTTTTATAAACGGAAAAGCCCGGAAATGTTTTAATTAAATCGCCGCTTCCGTTTATTATATTTAATTCATTATTGGAAACAAGAGCGAATTCATTTCCGGTTCCGGCGGGAACTACGTTAAGACTGTTATTTTGAGAAGATAAAGAAATCTGTTTTGTAAATACCGGTTTTATTAATGAATCGCCGTATGTAATTTTAAAACTCATCCGGTTGCCGGCGCCTGAAAAATCGGATATGCTGATGAGGCTGTTTGCACCGCTATTTGCGTTGCTGCTTGGTCTTGTGCCGGCAGCAAATAAATTTTTGTATAGCTGTGCCGGATTGCTTTTATACCAGTAATCTTCGTACGACCCCTCGCCTATTACCTGGTCGCCGAGTACCGTTGTAAATAATTCACCTATTTCCTGAACGCCGCTGGCTTCCATTAAATTTACGCCGCGTCTTGTTTTATCTGCATTAATCCTATCGTTTGCAATAGTAGAATCAATTACGTTCTGGTCAATATGCCAGATTAAAATTCCGCCTTTATAATCGGAAGTATCGTCAATCTGACCCGGCAATGCCCAATCAAATTCGTCTACGTCCGTAATCACTCCCTTTAAAGAATCTATATCGGAACTGTAAAACCCTACTTGGTCCTGATGAAATGTTTCGGTATGGAAATTTCCGTTGAGAAAATATGTTACCTTTGCCCCGTCGTGGTTTGCATCCCTTTGCCGGTTCTGAATTAAAAAATATTCAGCAGAATTTATTGGAACTTTTAATATCACGGTATCGGCTGCGGATGCGGCTAATTGCGTAACCAGATTAATATTGTAATTTCCCGGAGAAATAGATACCGGCGTTGTCCATCCCAAAAATATTTTTTCCCATGCGGAAGGTTCCGGCGGGAACGCACCGTTAAATGCGAATATCGATTGCCCGTCTTCCAGACCGAAACGGCCTATAGCACTTTGTCCGGATTGCGTATCGAATAAATCGGGCAGTCCGAGATAACTTCCCACGCTTGCGGCTAATAAGCCGTTGATGGTAAGCTGATATAGAACAATACCGCCGTAGCTGTCTACTTCCCTGCTTTCTGTTTCAGGAAGAATAAGAGAATTATTTATAAAAAAAGAATTCCCTGATACAGGATAACCTTTAAATCCTGATCCGTAAATTTGATCAAGGGTTTTATTGCTCATAAAAACGGAAGGAAGATCTTTAGGTTCGCCGACGCTTCCGGGAAGAGAAATATCCTTGCCTACACCGGCATGAAATATTGTAAAAAGATTGTAGTCCTTAAAATTAAAACCCGGGTTAGCCGAATCGGCTTTTCTCCATACTTCTTTAGCAAAATCACCGAGCGGAGTAAAATCGCCTGAATTGCCCGTCGGCGAGTAATTCCTCATTCTCTGGTCAACCGTAATTATCTTAGGAAGAACCGTATAGACAACCTGTACTTTTCCTCCGGATACTTGACTAAAATAATTTTTCACGAAAAGAAGATGCTTCTCGAAGTATGACTGATCGTGAGGCAGCGGGTCGATTATATCATTACCGTAGTTTTGAGTATAAATCGATCCAAACGTACCGTTGCCGAATGTTGCTCCGTCTTTATCCGGCTGAAACTCGACCATAACAGCCAGAATCTTAACCGTATCTTCACCCCCGGCCGAAGGAACGGCCGGTGAGTTAAACGGAACTAGTTTATGATTAAAAGTCTGGGCAGATAATCCGCCCAAACCTAAAACAAGCAGGAGAAGTACAATACTTTTTATGTTCATCTGAGATTAAATCCCCCTCGGTATACCGCGTGTGCTTGCGGGATTTCCTCCCCAGCCTATCGAAACCGTAAACCTTAAAGTATCAGACAGCGGACTGTTATCGCCGTTCGGGAATACGGAAGTAGACAGATAACTAAAGTCAAAGCCGTAAATATCGTACCTTATTCCGGCACCGAAGCTTAAGAATTTACGGTTACCGAACGACGGATCTTCGTAAAAATAACCTGCTCTTAAAGCGAACAGAAAATCACCCGGTGTTCCGTACCAGTATTCAAAGCCCATTGAAGTCTGAACCGTTCTTAATTCCTCGTTGAACGGCCTGTCAACCCACGACCAGTAAAGCGCCTGATAAAATTCTCTTGATGTACTATTGGTTCTGCTAACCATAAGTTTGCTGAAATCAAGAGTATATATCAAAGAGTTGTATTCGTCGTCGAAAATTTGATAAGCAAAACCTAATCTTAAATTCGTAGGAATCGGGTCGGCCTGTGCTCTGTCAATATAATATATCTTCGGACCGAGATTGCTTAAATTTGCGCCGATGCTTAACTTTTTACCTATATCGGTATCGGTAAAAGGTATAACAAGTTTACCCGGTCTCCACATACCGGAAATGTCAAAACTAACCGATGTTGCAACGCCTCTTCCCTGCTCTTCTGCGGTCGGCTGATCGGAAAGACGGCTGTGAATAATTCTAAAGTTAAACCCAATGCCCCAGTCATCAGAAAGTTTTGTAGCATAACCTAATGTCAAAGCAGCATCAAAAGAATGGAAAGTTCCTGTCGGATCCGGCGAATCGGGGCCTGTTCTAACGAACTGTCCGAAGTTCATATAAGTAATACTTGCCGTAACACTGCCTTCAATTTCAGGCACATACTGTATATATGTTAAATAATCGTAAAATAAATCAAGATGAAATTGCGGCAGCCAGTTACTGTGTGTAATACTTAATTCGGAGCCATGCAGAAATGCAATACCGGCCGGGTTCCAAAATATAGCGGCTGAATTGTCGGCTAATCCTGTACCGGATTCACCCATTCCTCCACCTCTGGAATCGGGCGCCAGTAATAAAAATGGCACAGCAGACTCACCTTGCGCATAAGTGACTTTTTGTACTACTGCAAAAATCATGCTGACCAACAACAGCCTGATAATAAGTTTCATATATCTTTCCTCCGATGATTTAAATGAACTTCACTATGAAAAAAACTTAATGCATAAGATAAAGAAAAATCACTTTAATATTTCATGCAAAAAATAAAGCATAATCTCTTAATCCTTTACCTTATTATCGCTAATTTACCTAGAACACTTTTGTTATATTCGCCGTCTGAAGTTTGTACAATAACTTTGTATAAATAAGTTCCGTTGGCAATTATATCCCCGTCCTGATCTCTTCCGTCCCAATTAACCTTGACAAACTTTTCATTAATTCCCAGCTTTTCGATCTGCCGTATCAGTCTGCCCGCTACTGTAAAAATTCTGATTTTAACATTTATCGGTTTACTGACATTTTGTTGAAACGTAAACGTAGTATTGTACCTGAACGGATCGGGATAATTATATACATTCTTAATAGTAAGACCTTCATTATCCACGACGGTAAAATTAATAGTTTTCGAGGAAAAATTATTGAATACATCCCACGCAGTGACTTTTAATTTATAATTGCCCGGTTCTAAATTTGTAAACCTGTAATTAATTTCACCCGATTTGCCTCCGGCATTAAGGTCGCCGGTAAAAAAATTTGAAAAATCAATCGGGTTATTAATGTCATCATTAAGAACGCCTTCAAGTTTATGTCCAATTCCCGTACCGGTTGTATTCAGCCCGTTGCCGTCATAAAGTTTTACTATTAGAATTGAATTCGGATTTACCAGCGAGGTATTTTTATATGTAGTATCGTCGAAAAATATGTTGATATCGGGTCCGATTTTGTTATTAACGGCAGACGAATCGGTACCGCCGACTGTAATGTTTGTGGTATAAGCAATCCCGTCGGTATTCGAGTTATAAAAATACATTACGATTTTACCCGATTTATTTTCGTATGAAATATCCTTAGGCACCACAAAATTAGCGTTGAACTTGCCGTTTACTATTGAGACTCTTCCTCTGAAAATCAATCCTCCCGAAATGGTCATCGGATAATTTCCCAACGCGCTAAGAAGCAACTGCCTCTGTGAATCATATACCGAAAGTACGCCGGTGCCGCTATATCCCGACCAGAATGCACCTTTGCCATTTTTAACCTCACCATTTATTTTAACATCGCTCAAGGCTTTGATCTGAACACTGTTAGCTAACGATTTATTATCAATAGAATCTATAGAAGCGTTGTATTCAGGAAAAGATAGTCTCACCGTAGGATCGCCGAATATTTCATATTTTTGGGAATTAGTATCGTTATATGTTTGCTTAGTTTTTAAAGTAATCTTGCCGAGCGAAAATGGAAGATTATCGGTATCTCTTGCGGCACTAAACATTATCCGGTAAAATTGATCGATCAAATTGTTGTTTTGTGCAGAATATGCAAGCCTGGAAGATGAAAATCCAGCGATACACCCTCCATTTTGAAGAAACAATAAATTTTCGGTTGAGCATTGATAATTGGTCTCATCGTATCTGCCGAAATCGCATGTAGCCGCTGTTAAAAAGAAATAATCCGGATTATGAAGCTGCGGAATAGTAGTACTTTGAACAAAGACCTGTTCATCGGCCCATAAATCGGGACTTCCGTGTCCGATGAAATTTAGAATACTTGTACCGTCGTTAATTGAATTAATAATTGCTTTGTTAACCTCCGGAATTCTTCTGCCCACACTTGTAATTTCAACCGGATAAGCAGCTAAATATATTTTATTTAAATCAAACGAAGAAGGTATACAATACGTAGCAAGATATTCCGAAGCGACAGTATGGTAATTACCTTCATAAGTATTACCGTGCCAGCCGTCGTCCGCAACCAAAGTAATTAAATTTCTCCATGCTCCCTGGTTGCTTCCGGTATCGTATTGAATAATTTTTTTTACGATATCGTTTGCCTGCTCGTCATTCATAGCCGGAATTCTGCCGTATGCCAAATCGGTGAGAGGATCGTTACCGCTTACACGAACGAAATAATCGTCGGTAGGATAAGAATCAATCTCACTCAAAGATTCAGTTGTTTGATAAGTCGGAACAAAATCGGTATTATACCCTTCTAGGTTCTTGGGATCGTATGTGCCTTTTCCAAAAAGCAATACGTATTCCGGAGTTGTTTGCCAATTTACATAAGCGTACCTGATAAAATCCCTCACAGCCGTGGGATCAAGCGAACCGCATGAGAACTCGTTGTAGATGTCTTCCACATAGACTATTTCGGTTGATATTTTTTCCTTTGCGCTGTTTTCCTTGAAAGATTTAAGTGTCTCAGCAGCGTCTTTAAATTTGCTGGTAGTAATTATGATAAATTTTGCGCCTGTATTTGGAGCCAGCAAATCTTCCGAAACAGGATTGCTCATTTTAGTTAAATTTGCCGGGGTCATATAACCGCTGCCTTCAACTGCATAATATTTTTCCACATGACCTTTTCTTTCGGATGACTGAAAACTGCAGCTGCCGAGGTTTACCGATAAATTAGTCACTAATTTTACATTTGAAAAATCGCTTATATTAAACACCCTTATATCCGAAGATGAAAAACCCGTCATATTGTATTGAATTACCGAAGTAGTATCTTTGGAAAAGAACATAAGGTTATTGGCATCCGCCTCCAGATTCTTCTGATATCGTATTTCAAAATAATCCAGATAACCTTTGGATGCCGCAGTATAAGGGGAAATTGTAAATTTAAGCTGGCTGCGGTTATCAGACGTTAAATTCCCTCTATAACTTGCGGTAATGGATCGTCCGATTCCTATTACATATTCGGTTTTTCCGTATCCGTATAATGTGGAATTAAAAATTGATGTAGAGTTCTCTTCAATTTTCAAATCAAAAGGATCAGGCGATGCGTCGGCAAAATAAATTTTATAATTAATAGTAGAACCGTTGATTCTACCCGGAAGTTTGTTTACGTACGTCATTGAAGGTGAATTCTGGGAAAAAGCATCCCCGAAATATTCACGCCCCGATTTGCCGATATTTATTTTATCCTCGTCCCACTGCGCAAACCCCGCCGAAGTAGTCTGATTGTAAGGTGACTGCAACTTCAATCCCGTCTGCTGCTGAATGCGTTTGCCTTTAGATCCTCCGGAAGTAATCCAGTAATAATTATGGTTTGAATAATCATTATGATTTCTCGATATAATTCCTGTCGATGAATCATACGTCCAGAAATCGTCGCCTCTGCCGTAGAGTAAAATATAATCTCCGTCGCTGAAATGTTTATCGTTACTCCCAACAAATAACACGGCATTTTCCACAAGATCGGTCGGACGTGAAGCATTGACATTCTCCGGTAATTCTTTTCCGCCGTTATTATAAATCTTGATTGTACTGGGATCCACCGAGTCCGGATTTATCCCGAGACCTGCCAGCATACTTCTGGTAATTTTGTAAATTCCTTCTGCGGGTGTTTCAAACCGTCCCCAGGTGCCTGACATTAAAACGGTTCCTTGTGTGCTTTTTAATTTTGATAATCCATTTCTCTCAGGTCTTTTTATCCAATATTTTGCTACATCGTAATTAAGAAGTATACCGTTAAGAAAATCTCCGGCAGGCTGTTTTGCTATGGTCTGTCTTGTTGAATAATTTATTTTGAAAATAATCTTCGTATAAAAGACTATCTGATTCTCGCCGGGATAGAACTTGATCGGAGAAATGATTATCGACTGGATAGGAATGCTGCGCATTAGTCCGTATTGACCGAATGTAACTAATTCGGTAGCGGGTTTATAATTAAAATAATCATTACCGACCGCATATTTTACAGCCAGGCCGGCAGAATCATTTTCCGGATTAGATATCGGGATTATCTGTCCGCTAATTTTCTTCGATTGGCTGCTGACGATTTCAATGGTATTTCCATATTCACCCGGGACACCCAAATTTATTATTTTTTCGGGAACAGCCGGATTTCCGAAATTTCTTAAATCGGGGATCATGCCGCCCGGAATTCCTACTTTTATAAAATCTTTATTATCAACATGAATCGTTGTTGTATCACTATAGACAGGAGTATATTCAAGGAGAATTGATTGTCGACTGGATGATATTATTTTAATATCGCCCTGTGCATAAGTTATGAAGGGAATTAGGAAAAAAATTAATAGAGAGAATCTGTTAATCATATAAACTATATTTATTTCTAAATTGGTTACTGAGCTTTTTATAGGAAAAATCCTCAATTCTCGGTAACATTTTTTCTGTAACAAATTCTCTTTATAAATCTCCCGGATAATTAGGACAAATTTAGTCAAGCTTTTGCTAAATAGTCAAGTCATTTTGTTTTTTACAGATAAAATAAATTCTTGCTACCGATTTAGGTCAAATCCCTTCAAAGCCTCTATAATTTGTCCGGCATTCAAGTAAAACAAAGGGAAAATATTTTTTTCAAAAAGGATCTTTTTATCGGTTCCTATCAGAACCAGCTTTCTTCTGGTGCCCCCGAACATATTCAAAGCATCGAATTTTCTGCTGACAGATTTGTTTTCGTCGGCAAGTAGAGGAAAATCAAGCCCGGCTTTACCGCAAAATTTTTGATGCTGTTCGGCGGAATCCGGATTTATTCCGACAACCTTAATGTGATAAGCCGAGAATTTTCCCTTGTTCACAGTATAATCACTTAACTGACGGGTACATACAGGCGAGTTATCCTTTGGATAAAATACGAGCAAAACCCTCGTGTCGAGGTTTTCATAAAGGTCAAAAGACCGCCCGCTTTCATCCTTCAACCTGAAATTTTCGGCAATTTGACCTACCATTACAATCCAAGTAATTCTTTATTTTTTTTCATCGACTCGATGCAGAAACTGATGTGTTCTTCCAGATTGACTCCCAGACCTTCAGCCCCGTTTATTATATCTTCTCTGCTTACACTTCTGGCAAAGGCCTTGTCCTTCATCTTTTTCTTTACCGATTTAACTTCGACCTCAGTTATACTTTTATTCGGACGGACGTAAGTTACGGCAGTAATAAAGCCGGCAAGTTCATCACATGCAAATAAAGTTTTTTCCAGCATCGATTCTCTTTTCACGCCGGTATAGTCAGCGTGCGATAAAATAGCTTTCCTAAAATTATCGTCGAAGCCTTTTTCTTTCAGAATCTCCGAACCCTTAAAAGGATGCTCCTGCGCAGTCGGGAACATCTCATAATCAAAATCATGAAGCAGTGCCACATTTCCCCAGTAAGCTTCGTCCTGATCAAACTTCTTTGCATACTCTTTTACACATGCTTCTACCGCATATGCATGCTTCAACAGACTATCCGATTTAGTATATTGTGTTAAAATTTCATGACAATATTCTCTGCTGCGCGACAAATCTTCCATTTTATAATTCCTAATTTTTATGAAGCCAATATTTATTTACGGTTTTACTATTCGGATTCCGGGTTGAAACTCGGACATAAATCCCCTAACACGCATTGCCGGCAATGCGGTTTTCTGGCTATACATATTTTCCGTCCGTGAGCAGCTAAATAATGAGATGAATTTATCCAGTCTCTCTCCGGAAGGATTTCTTTTAATTTGAGTTCTATTTTTACAGGATCATTTGATTTTATAAGACCGAGTAAATTTGACAGGCGTTTTACATGGGTATCAACCGCAACGGCTGGAATACCGAAAGCATTGCCTGCAACTACGGAAGCCGTTTTTCTTCCGACACCCGGCAGATTATTAAGTGCTTCGAAATCGGCAGGAACTTTGCCTTTGTAGTTTACTATAAGAGCTTGGCAGCATTGCTTTATACTTTTTGTTTTCTGCCTGTAAAAACCGGTGGAATAAATATCTTTTTCCAGAACCTCTTTTCCGGCTTTAACAAAATCTTCAGGAGATTTGTATTTCTTAAAAAGAGATTTAGTTACTATGTTTACTCTGTCGTCTGTACATTGCGCAGAAAGAATTGTAGCAATTAATAACTGGAAAGGGTTGCTGAAGTTTAAAGCGCTTTTAACATGCCGGTATTCTTCCTTTAGCAGCTTGAATATTTTTTCCGCGTACAGTTGTTCAGATTTTAAGCTCATCTTTAATAAACCTCTTATCTTTAATAAACAAACGTTCAACCGGTTTATTGTTTATAATATGATTCTGAATAATCTCTTCGACATCTTCAACAGTTACTCCGCCGTACCAGATTTGCTCCGGATACACTACTACGGTAATCCCGTATTCGCATGCATCCAGGCAGCCGGCAGCATTGGCTCTGACATCGGAATTTAAGCCCAGCTCTTTTAATCTTTTCTTAAAGAGCGAACGTACCTCTGCACTTCCTTTGTCGAGACAGCAGCCTCTGGGATGACCGTCAGGTCTTTTGTTTTCGCAGATGAAAATATGTTTTTCAAATCTTTTCAAATTGAATGATATAAATGATATATAAGTTTAAAAAGGAAATACGCTTTACAGTATTTAAAAAGAAAGCGAACACCGGGTTCGCTCATGAAAGTAGCGCGTACGGGATTCGAACCCGTGATCTCCGCCTTGAGAGGGCGGCGTCCTAAGCCACTAGACGAACGCGCCTGTATATCGATTGCTTCTATCGAGCTTGAATAAGATACTTTGTTTCCGGTTATTAATAATGTTTTTCATTATTATATCAAACTAGGGGTAAGAGAAGCACCGGATTCAAAAAAAAACATTGAAAGAAGAAAAATTAAATTCTCTTAAAACTTTTTGTCATATAAATACGCCGAAATATATGAAATTGATTTCAAAAATAAATTATTTATTTCAGAATTCCAAGCTGACAACTGGTAGTATCTAGTGCATCAAATTATGGAACTTCATTTTCAAATTAAAATTTTAAACTTCGGGTTACTGATAAAGAAGATTCTACCGGTAATAAATTTATTTGCAGTAAAAATGTAAATAATAAATCGATTTTTTGGGGAAAAACCATTTTTTTAGGCGGAATTTCTGGCATTGTTTGTGGTGTTAACCTCAGAATTTAAAGCGCAAAATTGTGGTATAATCAGCAGATAGAAAAAATCTGTATGTTTATTATTACTTATTAACTGAGAATTTCCTGTTTATTATTTTGCGCTTAACCTCACATTCTCAGTAAACAAATTACGCGGATCAAAGCAATTTTTCAGCAATCTATAAAGGTGTTACTATGAGGAATTTATTTCTGTTTGGATTACTATTATTAATTCCGTTTAAATTGGTTTTCTCACAAGAAATTACCCCCCACCCTTACTGGTCTGGAGGATTAAATGCAGGATTTAACAGCGGTCTCGGAATAATGGGCACATTAAGAATTTCTAATTTTGCAGAGGATTTCCCTTTTTCATTAAGATTCGGTATCGAATATACCAGTGTAGATCCCGGAGATCCGAACGCCGCAAGATCTATTTTTATTAATGATGCAACTAACGGCGTGCCTCAAAAAAGCGGTTATATTTGGGATTTTAGAATGGACTTCATGCACAAAGTAAATTTCATGGGACTCCCCAAAACCTTTCTTTATATTGGTCCGAGATATTCAATGTTTACAGCAGTTTTTGATTTTATTGACGGGAATGAATTTTTTAACATAAACAGTAACCAGTGGGGTTTGGGCGGAGGCGCCGAATCCGATTTCCGGTTATCCGGCAGATTGTCACTTGTATTTAATGCCGGTCTCGATTATTATTTTCTAAGTCCTATTGAAGGACACGATACTTCGTACCAGCCCGACGGACTGATCATTAATGGGAGAAAAAATTACACATATAAGAATGCAGATAATGCTATAAATCAGCCTAAAATTGTATTTAAGGTTATGATGGGATTTAATTATGATTTTTAAAGAATATGAATTCCGGGATAGGCCGTGAAGCTATGGAATCCATTTGCGCCAACTGCCATTCTAACCAGTTTTTTAATGAACAGTACGCAAAAGCTGACAGCGTGACTTCATTTGTTAATTCTAAAGTTGAGGAAGCGTCTCAGATTATGTAAGGATTGGTTAAGGACGGTATCATTTCCTCTAAACCTTTTGCGAATGCTATTAGCTTTTATGCGTTTGACTTATGGCATTATTATGGTCGCACAGCTAAGTTCGGTGCATATATGGGCGGGCCTGATTTTGTACAATGGCATGGTGTCTATCCGCTGCTTGCCCAGCTGCAAAAAGTAAAAGAAGAAGCAGCCGCACTTCGCACTGCGCATAAACACGGAGGTAAATAATGAGCAGCATTAATATCTTTCATTTAGCTGACATTAAGCTTCCCATGGCTAAAAACCGTCTGCTTTTAATTTTTGTCAGTATAAACTTAATGTTTACCGGTATTGATGTTGCTCTTGCTCATTCAATAAATGATTACATACCTATTTATGAGTGGATACCTATTATTTATTTTCCCTTTGGGGCAATATCCTGTTTGGTTATTGCATTCCAATCACAGCCTAAGAAATGGACTGCATTAATTCACATTGCCCTTATGTTGATTGGTATTATGATCGGTATTCTCGGAACATCTTTTCATGGCTATGCGGTACTTAACCCCGGTGGATATTTAACCTGGGCTTGGGTTGTCTTTGGTTCTCCTATTTTAGCGCCCCTAGCCTTTGCAGGTATTTCTCTTCTTGGATTATATGCAATTACCGAAGAGATAAATAATGAACCTGGCACGCTCAAAGTCCCGGGAATTGGTATATTCAAAGCTCCGATTTCAAGAGACAAACATTTTCTTTGGCTAGTTGGATTTGGCTTTGCCGCAAGTGCAATTACGTCTATTATTGATCATGCTCAATATGGTTATACGTTTTATAAGTTGATTCCAATTATTTACGGGTTATTTTCTGCTTCTGTTGTTATATAATACCTTGCCATTGCAAAGGAATGGACAAAAGGCGATGAGTTAGTTTATTTCTGGACTATGATTGCTGCCGTTATAGTCGGTGTGCTTGGTTTCGGCTTCCACCTTTCCGCTGATCTTGACGGTACCGGCGCTATTAGTCTCGAAAGAATTTTAGCTTTTGCTCCCGTCTTAGCCCCATTATTATTCAGCGATCTTGGTATGCTTGGTCTTTTAGTTGTAGCCGAAGAAAGCAGCTAGATAATTAAGGAATTGATTCAGTTCTTACCATCTTATAATTCATTTTTGCATTATCCTTCAAGGCCGTTGCTTTAAACCTTGAAGAATGCTAAATACCTGATTGCTTTAAAAATTAAGGGTAGTATTTTTCAATGTCTCATCAAGCTTAATTTTTTATTTTACTTAATCGGCTCTGCCTTATGTATCTCCTTCATTAAATCATCATTCCACTTGCCTTTTACATTTACCTCCGCCATTGCGCCGAATGAAAATGCTTCAATTAGATTATGATCAAGATAAAGATATGTTCCCGGCTGTCGAAATTGATATAATGCTGCTACTGCTGTTCCTCCCGGAACCGGCCATGTTTCAAAACTAGTGAGAGGTTTGTTTGCAAAAGAACCGCCTACCCAGTAAAGGTCTGCATGCCCGCCGATAAGATGCATCCTGGTATCTCTATTCGCGCTTGATGTAATAAATAATACTTTGTCGCCTACATTGGCAGTTAAGTCGTTATCGCCTGTTAGTGCTCCAACTTTTCCATTTAAAACTATATGTGAAGGTGTTAAAGTTCTTATTTCATTCATTAAATCTCCGAATCCTTCTGCCGGTGATGCGTATTGTATGGTGTACCCCGAAAACTGGACAATAATTTAAGGTGGGAAAATCTTAAATTATGATAAGCCGAAAGGAGCTTAACAATGTCTGGAAAAAGGAAGTTTTACAGTAGTGAATTGAAAGCCAAGATAGCTTTGGAAGCAATCATGGGTTACAGCAGCATAAATGAAATATCCCAGAAGTACAAGGTACATCCCAATCAAATCAGCCTATGGAAAAAGCAATTGTTGGAAAATATTCCGGGAATATTTGATAATCCAAGAGGACCCAAGACAGAAGTAAACAGTGAACTTACCGATCAACTCTATAGGCAGATTGGAAAACTACAAGTAGAAGTGGAGTGGTTAAAAAAAAAGTACGAGCCATTCAGTTGAAAATGCCAAAAAACTGATGGAGCCGGGGCACGATTATCTAAGTATAACAGAGCAGTGTTCTTTGATAGAATTGCCTCGCTCAAGCTATTACAGTCACCCAATAGGAATAACTGAGTCAGAACTTGAGATCATGAACCGGATAGATAAAATATATACTCAACACCCGTTCTATGGAGTTAGAAAAATAAATGAAGAATTCAGAAAAAGAGGCTATATATATAACCATAAATGTATAGGCCGACTAATGCATCTGATGGGCATCGAAGCTCTGATACCCAAAAAGAATAAAAGCAAAGCTAACAAAGATCATCTTATATTTCCGCATCTGCTGAGGAATGTAAAAATAACAGGGACTAATCAAGTATGGAGCACAGATATAACATATATTCCTATGTATAAAGGCTTTGCTTATCTTGTTGCTGTAATTGACTGGTTCAGCCGATATGTGCTGTCCTGGGAATTATCGAACACATTAGATGTTTATTTTTGTCTTAATGCACTAGATAATGCCTTAAGAGAAGGTAAACCCGAAATATTTAATACAGATCAAGGCAGTCAGTTTACAAGCAAATTATATGTTCAGAAAATATTATCACATAAAATAAATCTAAGTATGGATTCAAAAGGAAGTGCATTTGACAATATATTTATTGAACGCTTATGGAGAAGTCTTAAGTATGAAGATATTTATTTGAAAGATTATCAGAGCATTCACGAACTGGACAAAGATCTAAATAATTATTTCAACTTTTATAACAATGAAAGAAGCCATCAATCTCTAGGATACAAAACGCCAGTAGAAATATATAGGAATTAAATGAATCTTTAACTAATATAATCCACCTTAAATTAAGCAAATAACTGTACAGGGAATGGGGTACACCCTATTTTAAATATCTATTTAAAATTAAAATTACCTCTCCTTCATTTTACATTTGTAGAATTCACACTGTTTATCATGGATTAAATCCTGTTTAGCCAGATTCTGAATCAAACAATATCTTTCGATATATTCTGCCATTTTGGGAAATTTAAGACCATCATAAAACAAAACAAACAACTCTGCTGCGGACATTCTTGCTTGTAGTAAACCCGCATAAATTTCAGGATCTCCGCCAAATTTTCTTATTATTTTTTCATGTTCTTTAACATACTTTAAAATGTTATATAAATGCCTAAAATAGTGCTCTAAGTAATTAGAATATTTGTTAGAAACAAATTCATAATTGTATTTGGACATAGCTTTAATTATTTCAACATTATTTTCAAATTCATCCCTATTATGATAATTGCTCCTCAAATTATCACGATAAAATATACCTATTTCTGAAGGCGTTATATCATTGTTGTTTAGTATACCTTTCACAGTTTCTAATTCCATATCTTCAAAAGATTTTTGCAGCTTATCTAATTCAGCAATTATATATTTTATATAAGAAAAAAACTCAACTCCTTTATAATTCTTTTTTCTACCTAAGCTATGAATTTCAATTTCAAAATCATTAAGTATATTACGATGATTATTTAATAATGCAATGTATGTACTTTCAAAGTTTTGCCTATTAGCTTGTTTATTTAATGTATACTTTTGAATAAGCCATAGAATAAGACCAACAGCTAGAGTAGATATAAATACTTTTAAAACATCTTCAAAAAATGTAGGTTCATGCTAATTATCTACAATGATATGATTTATAGATTTGGTGGTATCCAAAAGATGATTAGAATTATTATCATCCTTCAAATTCACTATTTGAGAATTATCATTTAATATTATTTTTTTTGATATGGTATCTTTTTGAGGGAAAATGGTACAACTTAGAATAAAAAGTAACAAAACAGTTTTCATTTTTGTTCTTTTTTTATTGATGATCACAATATTAACCATTTTTGATTGAAATAAGAAATCAAATATATTTTATCAATCTTTTCACAATTTCATACACAAATTTTCACTTATGAACGAATAAAAATATACTTTTTCAGTAAACTTTATAGTGCCAATAGTTAAAATTCTTGATTAAAAATGAGAGTTTTAGATATTAGATAAGCTATTGTATATAAATAAGATATGAGAAAAACAAAAAAGCCTGAATTACTAAATAATTCAGGCTAAATTTCAAGCTGCCTCACCAGGGCTCGAACCTGGACTCTTCTGATCCAGAGTCAGACGTGTTGCCAATTACACCATGAGGCAATAAATATTTAAGAATACTATATAACTGAAGTAATTCTCTTAATTTTACATTGTTATTAATATTCAGTCGTAAAAATTAATATTTTGTTTAGTTTAAAACAAATCAAAAAGCCAAACAACTACCGAAAAGTGAAAAAAACGGCCATTAACACTACATAAATTTTGTTATTCTCTAGCTAAGCAGAAAAAGCAAGTTAAACATACCGAAAAATTATAACAGATCAATCATTGTATTTTGGAAATAATAACACCGACATTCTTGCCTTTCTCGTTTTCATATGATAAATATTTTCCTTCACCTATAACATCGAACCTGTTTCTGTCGATCCCCTTCTCAATAAAATAAATGTAAATTGCATTTGCCCTGTTAAAGGATAATGTCTGGTTAAATGAAGCTGCATTATTAAAATCGGTGAATCCTTCAATTCTCCACTTTGCTGATGAGTCCGACTTAATTGTCTGTGCAATTTTATTTAATTCGGGATATGCCGAAGATGAAATTAATGCACTCCGGCTTTCAAATATTGAGGAGGATGCAAATACATATTTATTGTCCGCTTGAGAAGTAACAGGTTGAGTAGGTTTACTAACCGGAACCTGAATTTGCTTCTTAACTTTCGTTTCTTTTTCCGGACAACCTCTTGAATTAACTTTAACTCCGTGAGGCGTGTGCGGACATTTATCTAAATAATCCGGTACACCGTCGCCGTCGCTGTCTAACGGGCAGCCTCGCGAATCTACTTTTATTCCTTTCGGGGTTTCAGGGCATTTATCCAGGTAATCCGGCACACCGTCGCCGTCGCTGTCCAACGGGCAGCCGGCTGAATCTACTTTTACTCCTTTTGGAGTATTTGAGCATTTATCTAAATAATCCGGTACGCCGTCGCCGTCGCTGTCTAACGGGCAGCCGACTGAATCTACTTTTACTCCTTTTGGCGTATTTGGGCATTTATCTAAATAATCCGGCACACCGTCGCCGTCGCTGTCTAACGGGCAGCCAGCCGAGTCTACCTTCGCACCTTTAGGTGTATTTGGGCATTTATCTAAATAATCCGGCACACCGTCGCCGTCGCTGTCTAACGGGCAGCCCGTCGAATCTACTTTTACTCCTTTAGGCGTTCCCGGACATTTATCAAGGTAATCCGGTACGCCGTCATTATCACTATCCAGGGGGCAGCCGTATATATCTACAGTTACTCCTTTGGGAGTATTGGGACATTTATCCATATAATCCGGCACACCGTCACCGTCGCTATCCAATGGGCACCCGGTTTCGTCTACCCGAATACCGGCCGGAGTGTTCGGGCATTTATCATCGGCATCATCAACGCCGTCATGATCAGAATCTTTATAAGCAAAAAGAGCATACGAAATACCGATATTTATCTGGGAATATGTATCTCCGGAACTACCTTTTTTTAAATCATCCAGGTAATCGTTAGTGTTAAAATTTTGGGTAAAGCTGGCTGACGCTGCAAGCTCATCCGTAAAGAAATATCTTACTCCTAGTTCTAAATTCGCATTAAATGCGCTCCGGGAGTAAACAGTCCTTTTTGCATTATTAGGAAGTTTATGACCGCTGTTGTCTCTCGGGTCAAAAAATAATGAACTTGCTCCGCCGAATATATAGGGATATATTTTATCATTAATTCTATATCCTAATTCAACACCTTCGCCTATGTATAAAATAGTAGTCTTAAACTCGGGAGGCAGCCCCATCTTCGCATAACTATCCTGTCTGCCGGTAAGATATCCCGTACCTCCGTATATTCTCAAGCCGGCAAAAATATTACTGTAAAAAGGTAAATAATATTCTACCCCTCCCCTCCATCCATAGCTGAAAATCGATTGAGAATAATCGGTTTGGCTGATGGTTTCGCTGTATTCCAAAGACAACAGCACGGATCCGGTTAATGGATGATATATTTTTTTATTTTCCTGGGCGAACAATGTGAATGCAAACATTAAAAATAAAATATTTGAAATAATGAAAATGGTTCTCATATTAATTGAGCATCCGTAACAGTCTTTCTTCATTTTTAATCCGAATTTATTTTTAATTAAATAGAAAAATAGCAGCAGAGAAGGTAAAAAGAATATTTCGCATTAAACGGTTTCGATTATATTAAAGTGATTTATTTTTAACAAGACCTAAATTATTAATTTGATTTTTAAAGCCACTATTTTGATTTAAAGTAAATCAGGTTGAAGTTCCCTGGTTTTAAGCATAAACATTTACTTTTGTCGTCATAATATGATAAAAATATCTTAATAATTCACTTTTATCTTTTTATTTTATTCAACTTCCCGTTATTTTCAGTTATCACAATTTTTTATTTTTGATATGAAGACATTGTTTAATATTCTGCTCATTTCCGTTTCCCTCTTATTTACAGTATTTGCTCAAACTTACAAATTCAGCCGCAGCATTGGAAATTTTAAACAGGCAACTTCCTTTTATATCACCTCTGCAGGAATTATTTATGTTACCGACGGCGGAACAAACGAAATTTATAAACTGGATACTCTGGGAAATGTTCTAAAATATGCAGGAGGATTCGGCTGGGACGAAGGACAGTTTGATACTCCTTCCGATGTATTTGCAAATCCCCTATCCGTATATGTGAGTGATAAAAACAACAGCAGAATTGAGAGATTCGATAAAGATCTAAACTATATTTCATCATTAAGCACTCGTAACAGTGATGACAGGGATGAGAGATTCGGATATCCGTTAAGCTGCGCATTATCACAGCAAGGTGATCTTTATATACTCGACTCGGAGAATAAACGTGTTGTAAAGTTTGACTTGTTCGGTAATTTTGTTCAAAATTTCGGCGGCTACGACGCCGGTGCTTACTCACTTTCAAACCCTAAGCAATTAGCGGTTTCTCCCGACAATAAAATTTATATTCTTGACGGTAAAAAAATTATAGTTTTTGATCAGTACGGGAATAATGTTGCTGTTGTTGATAGAAGTATTGATTTTATCGGTGTAAGAATAATTTTCAGCAATATGACTCTTTCAACACCCGACAGTATATATTATTCCGATTTAAAAAATTCCGATTTCGCTTGGAATATATTGACTCTCAAAGACATCAGCAGACCGATTAAAATTATAAACTCATTAATATTCGGAAACAAGCTTTATATTCTTACACCGGATAAAATATTAATTTTAAAGGCCGAATAGTGGACCGGTCTGAGAAAAAGAATATTCTTAATAAAAGAGTTCTGAGAGAGTTGATTTTTACGGCTGTCTTTATATGGTGCATGGGCTTTACTTCCCAATCTCTATTTTCCGGTTCAGGATTTGCCGTAATATCTTACCCTTTTTTAAAAAAAATCTATGGAACAGTTTGCCACCAGCTTGACGTAAAAACTTTTAGTTTTTTGGGTCATAAACTGTTTGTATGCGCAAGATGTACGGGAATTTATCTCGGAGCTTTATTTATGTCTCTTTTATCGCTGTTTCTTTTTCCAAAACTAAAACTCGGTTTAAATTTATTATATGCGTCTGTTTTACCGGTAATTTTTGATGTATTGATGTCAAGTTTTCATATCTACACTTATTCAAAATATGTTGCGTTTTTAACCGGATTATTTTTTGGTTCGGTTGTATTTATTTATATTTTGGAAACTGTTGAAAATAATTTTGGTACTAACGGAATAAAGGATAATGAATAATAAAAGGATTTTTCCGGCACTGGTATGCGGTTTCGGAGCAGCGGTTTTAACTACAGTACCAGGAGTAAAAAATCTCGGTTGTTGCTTGATTGTTCCGCTGGCTGCTATTTTTGCCATTCTTCTCGATAACAAAGTAAATAAAACTCAATTGCCGGTAGATTTTAAAATCGGCTGTATTTTTCGGCATTTTAACCGGCCTCTTCGCCGCTTTATTTTCCTCTTTCTTTGAGATATTGATTACTTATATAACAAAAACTAACGATTTTGTTGAGGCACTGCCACAAACCGAAATAATGATCCGCCAATATAAGCTGGGAATTCTACTCGACCAGACATTAAATCTTTTACATCAAATGGTAAGGGAAATCAAAACAAGCGGTTTCTCGCTTTTATATACTATGGGTATCTTTTCCAGCAACTTAATCATCGATTCTATTTTCGGACTGCTGGGAGGATTACTGGGAATGGCCTATTTCAACAAAAGATCAAAATTCTAGAAAGATTCTGCAAAATGATTGCGGCTATCATCTTTTCAATCCATCTAATTTTTGCTCTTGTGGTTTTTTCGAAAAAATGGCAGGATGAAAATATCACCTCCGCTTTTTTGAATATAGGACTTATTGCTATTTTGTTTTCAATAGGCTGGACTATCACAGGAATGATTTCACAAGCTATTATGAGTCCGAAAGGATTCGGATTTTATTTCGACAGAGATGCATTTTCTCTTACTATTTTAACCGCAGCAGAATACTTTTTCTATAAAATCTACTACAGCAATCTTTTTACTGAAGACGGTAAGGAAAAACAATAACAGCGGTTTGTGAAAGTTGTTTTTGATTTGGATCCAGAGGTTCGAATCGCCATTGTCTTAATGAATTTATTGCCGCGTTTTCCAGCCGCGTATCCGCTTTAATTAATGGAACAATAACTCCTACTGTTCCGTCAGGCATAATGCTGAATCTCAGTCTTATGTCAATCTCTTTTTCTACTCCCTGCGGATATGTCGGAAGAATATAACTGTAAATTTTCCTTTGACCCTTGCCGCCCCAATCTATATCGTATCCGAAACTTCCGTTTCCGCTTGCTTTGTTGCCTTTACCTGGTGAGCTTACATTTGAATTAGCAACCTCATCGGTCTGGTTTTTTACGTTTTTAGTCTCGTCTTTTTTGTTATCCGCCGGCTTAATAACATTATCTTCCGAAGTATTTTTTGCAACCGGTAAATCAACTTTCTTTAACTCTTCTTTTTTGTTTTTTGTTTCTTTTTTCGGCTCTTCTTTCGGTACCTGCTTTTCAATATCATTTACCTGATCGCCCAATGCACCGGAAGAACCTGGTTTTCCTGTTTTTCCGAAAGTTAGTTCAACATATTTAGCCGGAGGATAAGTAATCGATATATTTACAAGTAGAAATATCAGTAACAGTATTAAGTGAAGTAATACTGATGCCGCATATGAGGTATTTTTAATCGAATGATAAGTCATAAATTATAATTGCATTTATAAATAACAATTTTGAGAATTATATACTTGCTTTCTCCGTTTGTATCGTAAATTTATCAATACCAGAAGCCCTGGCTGCGTCTATTACTTTTATAACAAGATCGACGGGTACGGTTTTGTCGGCTCTTATTACAAGATTTCCTTCCTGCAAATTTCCTTTTATAACATTAAGCTTCGCCGGCAGTTCATCTAAACTGACTTGCTCGGTACCAGCATAAATTGCACCTGCGGAAGTAAGCGTTACAACCAAGTTCGACGGTGCTGTTTTTTCATTGGTTTTTGAACTTGGTAATTTTACCTTTACTCCTGTTTGAATAACAAACTGGGATGTTAACAGGAAAAAAATCAACAAAAGCATTACGATATCAGTAAGCGAAGAATAACTAAAAATGCTTAACGGTTCGTTTTGTAATTTGAATTTCATTTTATTCCTTATAAATCAATTTCTATTTCTTCTTCTATATCGGTTTGGCTGCCGGAAGTATCCTGTATAACGTCGACGACATCGTTAGCTACCGTTTCCATATCCGCAACAAGCTTTTTTATCCTATTTAAAAAGTAATTATAAAAAGCGAGTGCCGGAATACCGACAATTAATCCGAAAGCAGTAGTTACCAGTGCTTCCCATATTCCGCCCGCCAGATCGCTGGGGTTTGCAGCGCCTGCGAGATCTTCAATTCGCATAAAGGCCGAAATCATTCCGGTAACCGTTCCCAAAAAACCGAGCAGCGGTGCAATGCCTGCAACGGTTGCCAGAACGGATAGTCCTTTTTCCAGTTTCGCAACTTCTTGTGTGCCGGCATTTTCAATCGATTCTTTTACGCGTTCGTGACCGAGTTTATATTTTTTTAATCCTTTTCTGATAATATTTGCAACCGGTGATTTTTCTTCCATACAATAACTGATTGCACCCGATACGTCTCCTTTTTTTAATAAACCACGTATCCTGACCATAAAAGCCGGAATATTTATTTTAGCTTTTCTTAACACAATAAATCTGTCAATTATTACTGCCAGCCCTAGCACCGAGCATAACAATATGGGCCACATTATTATCCCACCCTTCAAAAACATCGATAATAAGTTCATATTTTACCTTCTGATATTATTGGTTCTTTTTAAAAAACTGCTGCGCTTCAATTAACGTTTTAAAGTTACCCACCTTTACTCGATACCATGTCCCTTTGCCTATTACGTTTGCCTTTTCAACAAAGCTACGGTAACCTTTACTTTGAAATCTTTCCGCCTCTTTTTTAGCAACTAATTCCGACTGCCATGATGATATCTGTACGACATAATGTTCGCCGGTTTTAACTATATAATCTTTTATTTCGGGAGTTTCAATATTTTTATTAGACGGTATGATTTCATTTTTTTGAATGTTTCCTCCGTCATTATTTTTATCTGCGTTTATTGCATCTGCATTATTGCTGTTTAGTGCACTGCTTTCATGCTCATTGTCCGACCCTGATTTTATACTTTCCTTAGTTTCCTTCGGAGGGTACGGATATGTTACAGGAACCGTATACTTTCTTTCGATGATAACGGGCGTCGAAGCAGGCAGAACTTGTTTCTTTTCCTTGTTTACCGCTAAACCGCCCTGTTTTAAAAACAAATACAATGCAGCACCGACGACAAGAATAGTGATCAAAGCTATAATAAACACCAGAGAAGAGTTACGTTTGTCATAATATTTTTTCTTCTCATATTTTGACGCACCTACTGATATAATTTCAGGAGGTTTTTCTACAATAATTTTCTCCGGCAAAGGTTCTTCCAAACCGGCAAAATTATCAACCGATTCTTTATCGATTAAATTTAATTCCTCTGTGTGTTGAACAGGTTCCTGTGCTTCACTATTAGTTTCGGATAAATCTACTTCGTCAACACCGGTATTTTCTTCTTCATCTTTAAGATCGATCGACTCATTAAATTCTTCTTCAAGTGTTGGCTCAAGAATATTTTTTAAACTTTCGTTGCTGTCTTCCATTACCGATGTAATTGATTTAACCTGTTCAAAATTATCCGCCGCGGGTTGTTCTTTTTCAACTTTGTTTTCATGATTATCGGGATGATTTAATTTGTCCTCCACCTGCTCATCATCCAGCCCGCCTTCTTCCTGATCCCGAACATAATTATCTTCCTCGTCGGGAATACCGAAATTCCATTCAAGGTTTATTTCTTCTTCCAAATCCAAGGCTGATGTATCGTTAACATTAGCGGAATCTATTATGGCTTCCTCTTCAATTTGTTTGGAAAGATCATCTCCGAAATCCCATGCAAGATGCTCGAACTCAGACCTGGGATCTAATTCGGAAGTAATCCGCCTTTCAATTTCAGGCGAGGTAATATCTTCTTCCTTCTTTTCTATCCATTCAAATTCAAATTGATCGTTGCCGGGTCTTTCCGGTTCGATTAATAAAACCTCGTTTCCTTTGATATATTGATTGATTACCTCTGCAGTTTGCAAAAGTTTATCAACTTTAGTCTCAATTAATTTCTTCAGTTCATGACTTGAGGGCGGACTAAAATATTCTGTTTCTTTTACTCCTTCTAGCGGTATTACAGGTTTACCGATACTTAAACTGAAATATGAGTCAACTTGGCTAAAAGCATCTACCGTAGGCATAGGCACGTTAAATATCAGGCTCTCTTCAGAACTAATCTCATCATTTTGAATCGGGAAAAACACCATTAAATCGGAGTAAATAATATTATCATTAGATTCACTTAATGAGTCTTTTATTACTCCTTGTCTAAGCTGAAAATATCCTATTCCCTTAAGCTTAACCGCTTCTCCCCTTTTAAGAGAAGTGGCGGCTTTCTGCAGAAACAGTTCGAAGAATATCTTAGTCTCCTGATCCGGCACCCCGCTTCTTTTAGCCAGTTTTCTTATTAATTCTGCTTTTGTCATGTCAAATAAATTAAATATTAAAAGTTTTCATTATCTAAACATAGATAACGAAAAATTTCTGTTATTTCCATTTTCGGAACGAATAAAAATTCTTTTACCATCTCAAACTTATCCCCGCAGAAATGTCCAAAGGCAATTCTTGATAACCGTTCCACATATAGTTTTTATTATTGGTCAGGTTTTCGAAATCCAGAATAAAATCCAGGTTCGGTTTCCATTTATATTTAAATTTCAATCCTAAATTTACATTAGGATTTAAAGAATATTTATTCTGGACGTCTGTATATATTCCTGAATAATATTGCATAACAGCCTGAGCATTTAGTCCGAATGCAAAGTCATAACCGTAATTAAGAGAAATCTTAATTGAGGGATAATACGGAATTATATTATTAGCAGTATCCCTAACATCGCTGGCTTCCGCCGATCCGTAAAATACGCCGTACGGTCCCATATGGAAAAGTAAATTAACAAATCCGGTAAAGTTTTTCCCTTGAGTAGTTAAAACGTCAAACCGGCCTTTTTGCCTTACGTCTGAAAAATACGGAAAATAATCCGTTGAATAATATTTAAATCCGCCGTCGATTTCAAAATATGTAAAGTACTCGTATTTTACCGTTATATCGAAAGCCGAATTCTTTTTCACATATATATTTGTAAAGTTTGGCGCTTCGAAATAAGGATTAATACTTACGTAGTGCCCCGCTCCGTAGAAATCGGATGCCGGTGAATACTCGCCGTATATTGAAAGTCCCTTATCAAGATAAAATCCCAGGCTTATATAGGGCGTAAAAGAATAGTCGGTATCAATTTTTGAATAATTAAACCCGAAAGCAATTTTCATGAATTTTGAGAAATTCAATCCGATGTACGGCTGTGCGTAAAAATAGTCATAAATACCGTTACTTAAGAAATTATTTGTAATAAACTGCTTCTGATAATTCAAATTGAATCCGAGGTTAAAATTCTGCAACGCTAATTTAGCCGAACCCACGAGCTTAAATAGATTTTCGGAAAACTTTTCGTTTCTGAAAGAAGAAACATTATCGTTAGCTTCCAAGGAGAAAAGAAACTGTTTGCTGAGCGTATTTTTCAATGCAACTGATGCTTTCCCCGTATTAAAATATCTTTTAAATTGCGGGAAATCTGATCCGTACAGTTTATAGCCGTAAGTTCCGAAATCACCATGAAACTTTAATTCTGTTCCCGGCAGAAAACCGCTTTTATTGTTTATAAACAATAAAAGATTACTGCCCCCTGCTAAATGATATTTGTCGCTGTTTGCAACATATGCTCTTTGATTAAGCGTATTCGCAAATACCTCAAATAAACCGTTGTTAAATGGATTTGTAAATACCAGGTCGGCTTTAGGCAATGAATATGAGCCTAAGCTTGCGTCCAGTTTTCCTCTTAAAAAATTCAGCGAATCTATTGAATCCAAGCTTCCTCTTACCGGTGTCTTCACTTCCTTAACCGGTAAGTTAGCAGGCGGAAAAATAGGCTTAACAAATTTTTCGGAAATAATGGAAATAAAACCGGGCGGAATTTTTTTCGCCTGCTGCACTTTAATAACATCTTTACCGGTTATGACAAAATCGGGTAATTCAACATCGGGGTTCTGCTTCTGCTGGTTCTGCGCATATAAAGCGGCTGCAAATAATAATACAAATATAACTGTTAGATTTTTCATTATTTCAAATCCCTGAGTTTTGTTCTGGCTTCCTTACCGTATATATCGCCCTTATGCTTTGTCAAAACTACTCTGTACATTTCTTTTGCCCGCTCGAAATCTTTGGTATCAACGTAGCAGTCTCCTAATTTAAGATAGGACTTAGTTACCCATTCATCGTAAGCAGGAAAAATTGTTCCTACTCTTACAAAAGCAGTAATTGCATCGTTATAATCCTGTTGTTCCAGATAAGATTCACCCAGATAATACTGCGCTTGAGCTCCAATGTCGTCTGTCCTGTTTGTTACTAAATCCTGAAAATAAGGCATTGCATCTTCATATTGTTTGGCCCTCATGGAAATAAGACCAAGCTGCAGTTTAGATTTTTCGGCAAAAATGGTCCCGTCATAATTTTGAATAATCAGATTAAATTCATCCGAAGCACTGTCCGGCGAAGTTTTGTTTAAATATGTCATACCTTCATTATACATAATCTCCGGATAGCGTAATGTATTAGGAAGTGATGTTAAAGCTTTATTATAGATGCTTATAGCCTGACCGTATTTTTTCAGCTGATTATAAATATTACCTATTTCAATTACGGAAGAAGGTGCCGCATCGCTTGCTGGAAATGAATTGAAAACTCTGTTGAAATTAAAGATAGCCTCTTCATATTGTTTAAGGTTTTCAGCACTTTTTCCGATCCAGTAATAAGCCTGCGGAATCAGTTTACTGCCGGGATAATTTGCTATAAATTCTTTATAACTTATGCTTGCCTGCTTGTAATCCTGAAGGCTGAAATATATATCACCAGTCTTATAATAAATTTCATCGGCAAAACCCAAAGACGGATTCTGAGAAACGAATTGTTTGATAAACCTAATCGCCTTTTCAGGCTGGTTCTGCGCAACATAACTATCCTGAATACCGTTCACTGCGTCGTAAACATGCGGAGAAGCAGGATATCTGACAAGCACCTGCTGATAATTAACAATTGCGGAGTCATATTTGCCCATATTAAAATACGAATCACCTATAGAATAGAAAATTGTAGGCCCCAAGGATGAATTTGGATAAGTTGACAAAACATTTAAATAATTTGAAATGGCTTCAGAATAGTTACCCTCCTGAAAATAAATCCAGCCCACTACAAATAAAGATCTGTCTCCATATTCGGAATTCGGAAAATTCTTTTGTAACGTTCTGAATTCGTTTATTGCATCCTGCTTTTCGTTCGCTTTATATAGAGCCTGAGCATATTGATAATATGCACTTGGATTTTTCAAAGCATTTTTGTCGTAATGAAACATTTGCTTATATATTTGGCTAGATGCGGCAAAGTTCTTACTTCCGTAATAACTATCCGCCAACCTCAATCTGGCATCCAGCACCCTGAGGTCATGAGGGTATTGTTTAATGTAGTCTGAAAACTCACGGGCAGCAACTGAGTAATCCCTTAAATTAAAATAGCAGTATGCTTTTCCGTATAAAGCAAAATTACTAAGCTCGATATTGCCGGAACCTACAAGGTTATATCTCTCGATTGCGTCGTTAAATTTACCCAGTGAATAGTAACATTCGGCTAGGTAGAAATTAATTTTGTCTTTTTCGAATTGCGGATCCCTGAAATTTACATCCAGCATATTAGTAATGGCTTCATTGTAATTCCCTGTAAAATATTGAGCAACTCCCAAACCGAACGAGGCTCTGTTTATCAGATCTTCGGACAAGCCTTTGGAATTAATAGCGTTGGTAAAATTCTTCTTAGCCGCATTATAATCTTTTACAGTCAGATCAAGTTCACCTATCATAGTCATGGCTTTCACACTAATATCTTCATTGGACGATTTCAGGGCACTTCTGAGATATCTGATTGCCAGGTCGTTTTTACCGTTGTTATAATAATAAACACCTAACTGGAACTGAACTTCGGTCACAAGTTCGTTATCCGGATATTTTTTCAGGAAATCCTGGTAAATATTAAATGCAGCTAAATCCTGTCCTGCATATCTTTTTGATTCAGCCTTCCAATAAAATGATTTTACTGCAATACTGTCGGTGCCGTCGGACAGGAAATTAAATATTTTATATGCATCGTTATAATTTTTCTGTTGAAAGTAAGACCACGCTAATCCGTATTTAGCATCCCGGGTCTCCTCCGAAGAAGGATATTTATTAATTATTTCAAGGTAAGATTTTTCTGAGTTCTTATAATCTTTTAAACGGTAATATGAGTTTGCCAGAACATACAAACTCTGAGAGTAATCGTTATCCGGAAGATCCTTTAGTACTGGGTTGTTAAGTTCCAGAACCGAAGAATCATACTGCTTCAATTTAAAATAACACAAGCCTATTCTTATATGCGCTGCGGTGGCCAAAGGGCTGTCGCTGTGGTAAGATAACAGGTTGTCGTAATATTTAACGGCGCTCTCATAGTCTCCTATTTTTTCATAAATATTCGCCAGGGTAAAGATTGAATAATCTATATATTTATTATACGGATAATTTTTAATTGCATCTTTCAAAAAGACAATCGCGTCCTCAAGTTTTTTTTGTTTTGAATAGGACTCTCCTATCCAATATAAAGCCGATCCGGTATAGCTGCTTGAAGGATACTCGTCGAGAATTGTCTTTAACCTTTCCCGGCATTTTTCATATTCGCCCTGTTCATAATAGATTAATCCGAGTTTGTAGAGCGCCCTATCCCTGAAATTAGACCAAGTGAACTGATTAACAAGAAATTCAAATTCACCGGCGGCTGCGGATTTTTTACCCAAATTGAGCAACGCATCTGCATCATAATATTTTACCGTTGCATAAAGCGCATCCACCAGTCTGTATTGAGTAAAAAATTTCTGGAACAACCGATCGGCCGTTGCGTAATCCCTCGAATGATATGCATTCATAGCTTCTGCATAAATCCGGGTATCAGTCTGTGCCTTAAGGTGTGTTGCCGGAGTAATAAATAATAAGATTAGGAATAAATATTTTTTTTTCATTTAAGCATTTATAATTTCTTTTAAAATCACTAAAAATACCGCACCGGTTAAAGCAGAAATAAAATTCACAGCGTCGTTGTTTAACCATTCCATGCCTTTAATTAAAGTCGGCCGGCTTTTGCAATGATATTTTCGTTCGGTTAATTTACCGCAGACGTTACATTTATATTGTACTTGCGCAACAGCTCCTAAAAAGCTATCGACAATATTTCCCAAGAAGCCGCAAATAGAAATTAGTAAAATTGAATTAAGCCAAAATAATGATGATATCGGAATAATGAAAGCACCCAATAAGGCTCCAATGCTTCCATAAATTGAAATTCCCCCGGATGTTCCTTGCTCCGTTTCCTTAAAATTTTTAATACTTATAGTTTTTGTATTAAAATATGTACCGATCTCTGTACCCCAAGTATCCGAACAAACAACAGCTAAAGATGAGACGTAGGCTAAATAAAAAAGTTCCGACGGAAATAATACATTCAGAACAACAAACAGTCCGCCTAAGCCTCCGTTAGCCAGAACTTGATTAGAATCTCTGGTACCTGATTTTTCAAAAAATAATTCAGCCTTATTTTTACTCCTTGATTTAACCTTGGACAACAAACTTGAAGTAATAAAAAATACTAGTATAGGCACAGTCCATTTCCATCCTCCCAAACCCAAGATTAACAGAGCTAATAAAAATTGGTATTTTGAACCTTCGAAAGTTAAAAACTTTAACTTGTATGAAATAACCGAAATTAAAATTGAAGCACCGAACGCGATCTTCAGGTTCCCGGTTATCGAATTATTGCCTTTAGTGAATGATAAGAATAGTAGAACGGCAGTTATAAATGGAAAGACAATATTTCTTAGTGCTTTATCTTTAAAATTATTGATGATTGAGGCTGTTATAGATATTATAATAGCAACCGCCATTAAATTTAATATCCCGAATAAAGTTCTGTTGTTACTCCAACTTGTGAAATAATCCAGATTATTTAATAAAAAAAGTAGTATGATAAAAAAAGCAACTAGTGCAAAGATTATCAAATCGGCAACGCGTATGTTAACATAATTTTCATTTCCTTCTCGCATGCTTTTCCTTATTCCCAATATGCTGTTTCCGAAAACGAACAATACAAACACAACAAATACGGGCCAGGTCTGGGATGGGATTGCAAAAAGCAGAATAATATATGATAAAACCACTGAGACTGCTCTGCGGATCAGGTTTCCGGTTAAACTGCGGTAAAATAGGGAAATGGCAGAAAATACCGTAAAAAAGACTAACGGAATAATAATTTGGAAGACAATATTATGTGATAAAAAAACGGAATTCAATACAACAACAAGACCGAAGCCCAGTTCGAATAATGTACTCATTAATTCGGATATTACCGGCTTTTCTTTAAGATTTAATTTTTTGCTATTGGTAATAATTTCTACCAAATTTTTTAAATTTGTCTGTTAAAAGAAATTGAATTCATTATTGTAATATAAGTTTTAAGTTTTTATAATGTCAAGGGAATAAAAGGAATACAATATTTATTTAAAGAAATCTATTAAGTAAGTTATCTAAACATTACCGCTGGCTTAAAAAGAATAGAAAATTACTACTGACTTTAAAAACAAAATTACATATTTTGAATTTCTAGAAACATAAAAATAGGAGATTCCATGAAAAAATCAGTGATATTCGGAATTATCATGTTATTATTTGTCTTTTCACAGACATCTTCAAACGCGCAAATGTTGAAATTAGGAATAAGCGGAGGTATTTCATCTATAACCTCACCTAACACATATACTAATTCGGTCGACCAAAATGGTTACGGATTCGGGTCAAATTTTCATTTCGGCGCACAACTAAGGATTGATTTTCCGTTAGTGCCGATTACTCCGATAGTTTTTATTGATTATCATCTACTCAGGGGAGATGGAAAAAGAAACGATATACAGATAAATAATTCGCAAAATATAATTTCAATAGGGGTAGAAGGTGAATATTATATTCTTCCGCTGCCTTTTATAAAACCGTATATTTCGTTAGATGTAGCTTTGAATAAAATTGGCGAACTAAAAGAAGAATCGCCCTTAGGAACCTCAACTCAGTCTGGCTACTCTCGATTTGGAGGCGCCATCGGTATCGGAACTGTAGTGACAATTTTACCTCTTGTTGATCTGGATGTTTCGGTTAAATATCAAACTTTAAACCTGGTGGGGAAAAGCGACGGTGAAGGAAATATTTCATTGGTTAATTTAAACCTGGCAGTAATTTTTTAACCAATTGGTCAATCAATTTTTTGTGGGATAATAATTAAATTGTTATCCCTTTTTGTTTAATATATTTCTGGAGTACTGAAATACCGAATTCAGGGAGTTTTTTATCGAATGTTTTTAGGGATAAAATTACGTTTTCTATGATTTTAATCCCTGCTTTATTTTTATATGCTCCGTTGATATGAGAATATAATTGATTTTCAAACTTAAGTGCAGAAAGTACTGCGACATTAATTACTTCCCTGTCTTTTAATGCTAGTCCCCTTCTGCTTAAAACTTTACCGTATCCTTCAATAACAAGCCATTCCGAAAGTTCTCTAGAGTAATTGGCAATATTCTTTATTAACTTGTCGTACTTATTGCCGTAAATTCTTTTGCAAGTCTTTACGCCTGAATTCTTTAATAAAATATAATCACGGTTCAGCTTGGTTTTGATGATCGGATTAAAATACTCACTCATAATCGACAATGAAATTAAAGCCGAAGGAAAACCGGCAAATAAATAAGTCTGAAGCAGCGTTTCATAAATTTTTTCAGCCTTAATATTTTGTTTTTTTGCTTTCTGCAAAAATCTGCGCAAAGCAGCTTCTTTTCTTAAGACCGCAGCGACAGCAATAAATGCAAGCAGATCCAGTTCGGGAATATTATTTTCTTTTTTATCGGAGGGTTTTGAATTTTTCATATAAAAACAAAAGGTTGTAAGGTACGGCAGGCGATTTTTTACGCCTGCCTTAACAATTTCACCAGCAACCTTATAGAGAATAATTTTATCTTAAAGCAGTGAGTTCATATTCAGCTAATTTTTTGTAAGTGGGGTCGGTTTTCGCTTTGGCAAACATTTCTTTTGCTTTGTCTTTATCACCCTTATTTTTATATGATACCCCCATATAATAATACGGTCCGCCTGCACTAATAGTAGATTTATATTTTAGTGCGTTCTGTGCGGCGTCCAGACATTTATCGTACTCACCCGCATCCGAATAAGCTTTAGCGAGAGCTAAATATGCTGCGTCATAATTTGAAAGATCGGTAGCTTTTTTAAAGTACTCAATTGCTTTTTTTATATCGTTATCGTTAGTAGCTACATCGCCCATCTTGGCATAAACCAAAGCAAGGTTCTGGCTTATCTTTTCCTTCACATTAGCATTTTTCGCGGTAGCTAATACTTTCTCGAAATTATCAGCAGCTTCCTGGTACTTACCCATCGCAAAGTAAACTCCCCCAAGTGCATTAAATGCCGCTTCGAAGTCGGGTTTTTGTAATAAGCAATTTTCGAATGAATTTTTAGCGCTGTCTAGTTTACCGGTAGCTTTAAACGCTGCTCCTCTTTGATAATAGATCCGAAAATCCTTTTCTATTTTCAAAGCATCGTTATATTTACTTAAAGCGGCATCGTAATTACCTTCCTTTAAGAACTTATTGCCGTCATTGTATAATTTAGCAGCATCCGGTTTCATCTCTTGTGCTGATGCGATTCCTATAAACAGAATCACGAGAAAAAGGCAATAAGATACAATTGATTTAGTTTTCATAAGTATCTTCCTTTATTTTGGTTGGTAGAATTTTCCTGTGCGGAAGACGGGACTTGAACCCGTACGCCGTTAAGGCACTACCCCCTCAAAGTAGCGTGTATACCAATTTCACCACTTCCGCAAAAATAAGTCCTAAAAAATAGTCTTGTTGAGTAATAAAATCAACCCCGAAATTTTATTTTTCTACATTTTTTTAGAAATTTTTGTTCCTTGGCAAAATTGCTTATTTTCTCCATTTAGCACGCTCTTTGAAAAGTACCTCTCTTATTTCTTCCCTGAATTTCTTTTCGAAGATTAAAAGCTTGCAAATTTGTTGGTTTGTTAATATATCTGAAAGCGAATTGATAAATTCCGCCCTGTTTTGGACAATTTTGGATTCTAAATTTAAATATTGATCAATCAGTTTTTTATAATCTGTGCTATTTTTATTTGTGTCTTTTTTCACAATGCCGTCCATGTCATCAAGCAATTTAGATGCATTCTGCATCAATTTACCTGTTTAGCTTTATATTCGCTTCTGCGGGCAAAAAAACGAAGAGTTGTATCTTCATTCAAACCTAATGCTTCAATTAATTTTATTTTCTCTAATTCTTCTACTTTTTTGAAAGCGTCGGAATCATGATGTCTTCTATCCTGCGCCTTTATTGAACAGGCCAATAATAAAATTAGCGAAAAGATGAAAATGAAATTCTTCATATGAATTACCTTTTTAATAAATCCTTTTATGTAATAACTTGTTATAAATTTGATCGGCTTCCTGATTATTTATTCCCTGCAGCATTGATTGGAGATCAGTAGTTCCGTTCGCAGTTGTTAAATCGCCCAGGCTTTGAGAGGAAAGATTTAATTCATTAGATAACATTACCGTAACCAGCGAGTCCAAATTAGAATAGTCATGACTATTTAAACTATTCAGGTCAAACTGATCCTGTAGTGGGCTATAATTAAAAGTATAATTGTCGATAACCGAATCAACATTATTTACGGAAGCAAAATTAACGGTATTCTTATCAGGGTGATTCATTGTAATTACTAACAGCAGAACAACTGCCGATATTGTAGTTAAACCAGCTGCTAATTTCGGTAGAAGATTAAACTTTTTCTTCTTTCCAAGTTTCTCTCTGAATGCAGGAACAATATTGATAAAATAATCCGGATCGGTGCTGATACCTTTTAAAGAATTAATATTATTCATGAATTCATTAAATTTTATCATTTCGTTTTTTAATTCCGGATCGGATGCCATCTCCTTTTCAAAAAGTGTGCGGTCATTTTCATCCATCTGGCCGTCCAGAAAAAGTATTATTTTATCCTTATTTTTCATTTTCTTTCATAAGCTCCATTAATTTTTTCAATGCATGAAAATAATTTGCTTTCAATCCGCCGACGCTCTTTCCTGTTATTTCAGAAATTTCGTCATAACTCATTTCATCCATATTTCTCAGTACAAATACTTCCCTCTGCTTGGAAGGTATTCTCTGTAAAGCAGATTCCATTTTATGATATTTTTCTTTCATCTCAATATCTTTAATTATGTCTTCGCTGCTCTTCATTGTATTCGGGATTTTGTCTTCTATTGAAAATACTTCTTTAATACTTCTTTTTTTAATAAAATTGATGCTTCTGGTCGTCGTTATTCTGTAAATCCAGGTATATAGCGACGATTGAAACTTGAAATCCTTCAGCTTATTATAGAGGACCATCAATACTTCCTGAACAACTTCATCGGCATCAAGATGATTTCCGGTCATTCTTCTTGCATGCCAGTAAATTTTTTGCTGATATTTTAATACAATCCTATTAAAAGCACTTTCATTTCCTTCTATAAAGCTTTTAACAAGTCCAAAATCGTCGTTGTTGTCGGTCATCTTCTATTTTATATTGTAATTATTTGACAACGCATGTACCTAAAAGGTTTAATTTTTTTATTTAAACCAAAATTAGTATTCAGGTGTCAAAAGAGCAAAACCTGTTAAAAATAAGGAGAAATAAAAATGAAACGGTTAGTAATATCAGTAATAGTTGTTTTTACAATAACAATTCTAGGGTCAGGTTTGTTATTTTCACAGCCTGTAGTTCAGAATTCGAACAGACAGGGATCCAGATTTGAACGTATGCATAACGACATGGGAATGTACAGAGCTGAAATGTTAAAGAAACTTAATCTAACGGAAGGACAAAAAGAAAAAATTGCCTCCCTCAAAATTGATTTCCAAAAAAAGATGGTAGATCTTAGAGCCGACCTCCAAAAGAATAAACTGGATCTTAAAGATTTAAGGGTAAAAGGTAATTTTAATAGAAACGATGTAATTTCATCAGTCGAAAATATTAATAAAAGCAAAAATGCAATTGCTTTGGCAGTAGCAAATCATTTGCTCGATGTTTATGAAGTGCTTACGCCTGAACAACAGAAAATCTGGCAAGAAAATTCTCCGATAATGAACGGCCGAATGCATCGCGGGAAAAAAATGATGCAGCACAAATGGTGACGCGATGATAAAAAAGCCCGGTGCCTCCCGGGCTTTTTTTTATTTTAATGCCTTAATATTTTGCCTTATTCTTTAAGCAATTCAATAACTTTAAAAATACTTTTACTTAATGAAAAATTTTTAACCGCCGGAAGTGAAAGCAAATTACTTCTTGCTTCGTTTACCGTTGATATTTTTAAACTAGGCAATTTATGAATTCCGGCCCATATTAGAGAAGCTACGGCAGACTTTAATGTGGAGGCATTTATTCTCAATGTTAAAAGTGACTTTCTTCCCGGATGAAAATGTATAAATTTTTTTTTATCTATACCCAATCTTAAAACCCAGGCAGAGCCGTCGGATAATCCAATTACTTTATACATCAATGTATCTTTCATTAGCCATTCATGGTAACTCTTGTAATTAGTCGCTCCTTCATTTAACAGGAATAAACTAATTTCTCTGATTATTTCGTTCGTTTCTAAATAACCATAATAAAAATCTGTTTGAGAATCCCCTATTTGTTTTATCTCCCGTCGAAAGTCCGTAAAAGCATTTTCACCTGCCGAAACATAAAATCCTATTTTTTGCATCACAAAAGATTTATGATGCTTCCAGCTATTAAATATAAAAGGGTCCTCAACTTTGAATTTCATACCGGCATTTTAAATTGCATGTTTATCATTTTCGATATTTTATCTTTTTCTTAACTGGATTATGATTAATAATTTAAAAATATTCATTTTTATTCAAAGTTTATTTTTTTTCTAGATATTGAAAAATATTGCTTGCATTAAGAATTAAAATTTTTATATTTGCACTTCATATTTCAATGCGGAACAAACTAAATATACATATGAAAAAAAGTCTCGGAATAAAAATTAAAATTAACTGCTGCATGGTTCAATGCTGTATATGCTGTAAACTGACTTGAAGGGCTGTTCATAGATTAATTTTGATTTTTATAATCGACCGGCCTTTCAAATATACTTGAAAGGCTTTTTTGTTTTTTTTAATTAATACCATTTTTCCCAGAGGTAGTGTTAATGAGATATCAATTATCCAACGTTTTTTATTGTTGTATGCTTATAAGCTGCAGCTGCATGATGCGAATAGCTTGTATGTGTTGCTGTAATACACTAAGAGCGGCGGATTTAGATGAATTTTATTAAGAAATTATATATATAATAAAAAATTTAAAACCCGCTGTTCTAATTAAGACAGCGGGTTTTTTGGTTTTAAATCCAACTTTAAGGGCGGTAAAATGATTTCAAAAGAGCTGACAATTGCAGAGGTTACTAAAAAAAATTCTAGAGAAAGACTTAAACGCGAAAAGATGCCCCTCGATATAATTGCTGAGCTTCCTTCAATTATAAATAAAGGTTACGAAGCAGTAAGCGAGGATGATATAGTGAGAATGCAATGGTACGGATTATATCACCAAAAGCCAAAAACAGGCGGCTTCATGATGAGAATAAAAATTCCTGACGGAATACTTACACCTCGGAAGTTTAAAACTATCGCAAATATTTCTAAGTTCTACGGAACAGGATACGGTGAATTAACAACCCGTCAGGATATACAACTTCACTCAATAAAAATGGAGACCTTGCCGGATATATTCGAAATTCTTAAAAAAGAAAAATTATCTACTGTCGGCGGATGCGGAGATGTTGTGAGAAATATTACCGGATGCCCGTTAGCCGGAATTTCCAAAGAAGAGTTGTTTGATGTACGTCCGGTAATTAAAGAGCTTAATGATTTTTTTGAAGGCAACAGGGAATATTCAAGTCTTCCGAGAAAACATAAGATAACAGTAGCCGCTTGCCCTCATCAATGCAATCTTCCTGAAATTCACTGCCAGGCTTTTATAGGTGCTACGAAAATAATTAATGAAAAAGAAGAAAAAGGGTTTGCCGTGCGTATCGGCGGCGGTTTATCGACTGTTCCGAGAATTTCCAAACAACTCGGAGTATTCGTAAAAATCAACCAAGTTTTAGAATTTGCCCGTGCCGTTTTGGATATATGGCAAAATGATCTAAAGTATCGCCGCTCATTTATAAAAGCCAGATTAAAATTCATGGTTGATGATATAGGCGTAGAGGAATTTAGAGTAAGGGTTGAAGAAAGGCTCGGATATAAACTTGAAGATTACATCGAATATCCCAAACCGGAAAAGGAAACGGATCATCTCGGTATAACTGCACAAAAGCAGGATGGTTTGTTCTATGCCGGATTTCCGGTTACGGCGGGAAAACTTTCAGTCGATCAAATGTTAGGAATTGCGGATATTGTAGAAGAAACTGAAGGCGAAATCAGGTTAACCCGGCAGCAGAATATAATCCTTTCGGGAATTAAAAAGGAAAGCCTGGACCATGTATTGAAAAAAGCAGAGCTAGCCGGATTAAAACTAAAAGAAGGTTTGCTCGGTAAGGGGATTGCATGTACCGGCGAACCTTATTGCAATTTTGCGGTAGCCGAGACAAAGGGAAGATTAACGGATATTATAAATCATCTTGAACAAGTTTTCGGCAATGAAGTTGAAGACTTGCGGATAAATCTTGACGGATGCCCTCATGCATGCGGACATCATTGGATCGGTGATATCGGTTTGATGGGAACAACGATGAGAACCGAGAACGGCGAAAAGCATCCGGCTTATGACATTATTCTAGGAGGCGGCAGACTTGAATATGCGGCTATCGGGAAGCCGATCGGCAGAAGAATTCCAGCGGAAGAAGTAAAATATTCAATTGAGCGGCTTATTAAATATTATAAATCGGAAAGGGTAAAACGCCGAACACCTTTTAGCTTTCAGACGTTTTGTATTGAAACAGAAGATCAAAAACTCCAGGAAATATTAATAGGCCCAAACAGCGTATGATTAATTATCTCTTATAATATCAAATTAAAACGTTAGCAGGAATTCTATTATTCAATGTTCAAATTAATATAGCCGGCCCAGGAAGCTCAATACTTTTTAATTAATAAATACTAACAAATAAAATGAAATAGGACAACAAATGGATACTTCTAATATATCTCCGGTACTGGATGAACTGGAAATCGGCGAGCTTGCTGTTGAGTTCGACGATAAAGATCCGCAGGAATTACTTTCGTGGGCCGCCGGAAGATTCGGATCAAAGCTGGCAATTGTAACAAGTTTTCAATCGGAAGGAATGGTTTTAATTGATATGGCAGTAAAGATCGAACCGTCAATTAAAATTATAACAGTTGATACCGGCAGACTATCCGAGGAATCGTATGAATTCATAGAGCAAGTCAGAAGCCACTATAAGATAAATATCGAGATAAGATTCCCCGGCAGTGATGAAGTTGAGAAACTAATTACAAACAAAGGTCCGAATTTATTTTATGAAAGCGTAACATCAAGGCTTCTCTGCTGTCAGGTGCGAAAGGTAAGACCTCTGTTAAAAGCATTGGACGGATATGAAGCCTGGATAACCGGTCTTAGAAGAGATCAATGGGCTTCCCGCATAAACATCAGAAAAATTGAATTGGATCATGATCATGGAGCTATTGTAAAATTTAATCCGCTTGCCGACTGGAGTTCAGAAGATATCGAGGAATATGCTTTATTAAACAACGTACCGCGCCACCCGCTATATTCAAAAGGTTATACAAGTATAGGGTGCTCGCCATGCACGCGTCCCATAAGGCAAGGTGAAGATTCCAGGGCCGGCAGATGGTGGTGGGAAAAGAATGCGCCGAAGGAATGCGGCATGCACTGCAGTATTGAAACAGGCGGTTTCGAACACGAACTTAATGCTTTATTAAACGAAAGCACTCATTAATTCTTACAGGAAGCATCACTATGACTATCAGCGATGAAGAAAAGAATATTCTAATACCGGAAATCAGAAATTTGATTTCAAATCCCGGAATCGATTTGAAGACGGCGAACGAATTTCGTGTGCTCGAATCCTCTGTTTCAAACGGCGCAATGGAGGAAGATATATTAACTGTTTTTAGCCATGTGCTAGAGATACTTTTGACTACCGGCGAGATCAGGAAAAAATACGGTTACCAGGAAGAGCTTTTAATTTTAAGATTGTATAAAAATACCCCGTGGGGAAATGAAAGAGAAGACAATCTTAATATGATAAACAGGACTTTATCGGCGATTCAGAAACATAAAATAAATAACATGTCTTTTAGATTAAAACTTCCGGGTGTATACGGACTAGAAATTACTACGGATAAATGTCAGTTGGTGATAGAAATAGATCAATTCGGAATTTCACCGGGAAAAGTTGAATTGGAATTATGAAAGGAAATTCGATGAATAAAAATAAAACAGCCGGCATTGTTTATTTAGTCGGCGCCGGTCCCGGCGATCCGGATCTGATAACGATGAAAGGGTACAATGCATTAAGCAAGTGCGATACTGTTATTTATGATGCTCTTGTAAACAAGGAATTATTAAAACTCGCACCCGGCTCGGCAAGGAAAATATTCGTAGGCGAAACCCGCAGCGAGAAAAGATTTACACAGGATGAAATTAATGAAATTATGATATACGAAGCAGCTGCCGGCAACAAGGTTGTCAGGCTAAAAGGAGGAGACCCGTTTGTGTTCGGGCGCGGCAGCGAAGAAGCTATTGCATTGAACAATGCGGGAATTGATTGGGAAATCGTACCCGGTATAAGTTCGGGAATGGCAGTACCGGCTTACAACGGAATTCCCTTGACGCATAGGGGCGTGTCCTCGAGCGTAGCTTTTGTAACCGGTCATGAGTGTTTAGGAAAAAGGAAATTGCTTGATATTTCAAAAGTAGCCAACTCGGTAGATACAATAGTAATTTTTATGGGTTCAAAAAATTTAACTGCGATCGCCGGAAAGCTTTTAACATCCGGAAAACACAAAACCACTCCGGTCGCAATAATTGAAAACGGAACTCGTGTAAATCAATCTACAACAATCAGCACTTTGGGAGAAATAAAATTCCTTAAAGAAAATTTCCGCTCCCCTGCTTTGATAGTTATCGGTAAGGTGGTAAATCTGCGCAATATTTTAATTCGATCGCAAAGCGAATTTCCGGGAATAGGTAAAAACGTTGAACATGCCGAGGTTGAAGATGAAGTACTTTCCTAGTTTTCTTGATTTGAAAAATAAACCGGTACTGATTGTAGGTTCCGGCCCTGAAACGGAAATAAAGATAGATCAGATGCATGAATCAGGAGCAAAAATAAAATATATCTCGGAAACAATATCCTCTTCCCTTTTACAAAACTTAACGTCGCATAATATTGATTTCGAAATAAGAGAATTTCAAAAATCCGATCTTGAAGGAAAATGGCTGGTTATATCTACATCCGAAAATGAAAGTATAAATAAGAAAGTATTTGAGGAGACATCCGCAAAAAATATTTTTTCGAACGTTGTTGATGTGACAGATATGTGTTCATTTATTTTCCCTGCTATAATTCATGAAAAAGATGTTAGTATAGCTATATCTACAAGCGGAAACAGTCCGGCACTTGCACAGCGTATAAAAAAAGAGATATCGGGTGTAATCGGACCCGAGTACGGTAATCTAGCTGATTTGATGGGAAAAATCAGACCGTTAATTCTGAAACGAATCAATGATAAAAAAAAACGGACGTCTCTTTTTCAACGGATGGTCAATTCCGATCTGCTCAATCTGTTAAAATCTAATAAATATGAAGAAGCTGAAATTGAAGCATATAAAATGATATTTGAAGAAATTAGAACAAGCTAACCGTACATATCCACTAAATTTTTGAGTGAAATGACTGACAATATTTTAACTAATATATATTCGATTAATTCCGCCGTTTCAACTGAACAGCGTGAATTATTAAACAAACACAAGAGTCTGTGTGTTTGGTTTACAGGACTTTCCGGCTGCGGCAAATCAACATTAGCAGTCTTACTGGAAAAAATGCTGTATGAAAACAAAATTGGAACTTATTTACTCGACGGCGATAACCTGAGAACAGGCCTGAACAACGACCTGAAATTTTCCGTCTCCGACCGCAGTGAAAATATTAGACGAGCAGGCGAAGTTGCTAAATTATTTGTTGATGCCGGCCTTGTAGTAATAACCTCTTTTATTTCTCCTTTTTTAAAAGACAGGGAGTCCGTAAGGGGCAAAATACATGAAGGAAAATTCGTCGAGGTATTTGTCGATTGCGATATAGAAACTTGCGAAAAGCGCGATCCAAAGCTACTTTATAAGAAAGCCAGAGCTAACGAAATTAAGGATCTCACAGGTATTGCATCGCCGTACGAGAAGCCGGTTAAGCCTGATATTCATATCATGAACGGCAACGGTGCAAACTTAAGAGAAAATGTTGATTTAATATTTCAGTTTATCATAAAAAAAATTATTTAAAGTAAAAGGACAATTATGTATAAAGAATCTTCCGTAAGGTCAATTTTAAAAACCGTATCATGGAGATTATGGGCTACCGCGATAACAGTAATTCTTGTATGGCTATTTACAAAACAAGCGGAACTCGCGCTGTCTATTGGCGGACTGGAAATGTCGTCCAAATTGATTGCATATTTTCTTCACGAAAGGATATGGAATAATATCAACATGGGAAGGCAGGAAACTAATAATTAAAAACAGTTTTCCATTTAAATTTTTCAGACCGATTAAATCATAAATACTTTCACTCATATTAATCAGAGAAACACATGGACCATTTAGACCAACTTGAGAATAAGAGTATATACATTATCCGCGAAGCATATTCCAACTTTAAAAACCTGTGTATGCTGTGGTCGATAGGTAAAGACAGTACGGTACTGCTATGGCTTGCCAGAAAAGCATTTTTTGGGCATGTTCCCATTCCCCTGGTCCATATAGATACAAGTTTTAAAATTCCCGAGATGATTGCATACAGAGACAAACTTGCGAAGGAATGGAACTTAAACATGATTTACGGACAGAATACCGAAGCGATTATGAATAAAAAAACTTTTCCCGACGGAACAGTTGATAGAATAGCATGCTGCGGACTATTAAAATCAACGGCGCTAAAAAACACATTGAGCGGAGAATATAAAAGGTTCAAATTTAATCATCAGTCGGAAATATACGAACCGGATAAAAATACATCTCCATATACAGGAGTAATAGTTGGAGTACGAGCTGACGAGGAAGGCAGCCGCTCCAAGGAAAGATATTTTTCACCGCGCGACAAAGAAAACCAATGGGGTATTGACGATCAACCGCCTGAATTCTGGAACCAATTTAAAACGGATTTTGCACCCGGAGTTCATATAAGAATTCATCCGCTGCTTGATTGGACTGAATTAAATATTTGGGAATATATCGAAAGAGAAAATATACCGATTGTCCCTTTGTATTTTAATCGGGGCGACGGAAAACGCTATAGATCACTCGGGTGCTGGCCCTGTACAAAACCCATAGAATCCGAATCGAAAGACTTAAAAGAAATTATCGATGAGCTTAAAAGCGGTAAATTGAAAAACGTTGCGGAAAGATCGGGCAGAGAGCAAGACAAGGCCGACGGAGGTTCCCTCGAGACTTTAAGAAGACAAGGATATATGTAAACACACAATCCAGGTAAAAGGAGTAACAAAAAAACTAATGCAAGAACAAATGAATATAGTAATTGTCGGTCATGTCGATCACGGGAAAAGTACCATTATTGGAAGACTACTAGCCGATACTGGTTCCTTGCCTGAAGGAAAACTTGAACAGGTAAAGGCTCTTTGCGAATTTACATCAAAGCCTTTCGAGTATTCCTTTTTGTTGGATACGTTAAAAAACGAACGTTCACAGGGTATAACTATTGACTCAGCCAGAATATTTTTTAAAACTGCAAAGCGAGATTATATTATAATAGATGCTCCCGGGCATATCGAGTTTTTAAAAATATGATTTCAGGAGCTTCAAGAGCCGAAGCGGCTCTTCTCGTTATTGATGCAGCGGAGGGAATTAAAGAAAATTCCAGGCGGCACGGTTATATGCTTTCAATGCTGGGAATAAGTCAGGTAGCGGTAGTTGTAAATAAAATGGATCTGGTAGATTACGATCAGGTCACTTTCGAAAACATAAAAAATGATTATACGATTTTTTTGAAAGATATTAATATTTATGCTAAATACTTTATTCCTGTGAGCGGACGGACCGGCGAGAACATAACTTTTCAAAACGAGAAAATGCCGTGGTACAACGGTGAAAAATTAATTGAAATATTAGACGGGTTTGAGAAAGAAAATATACTTGCCGAAAAACCTTTCAGAATGCCTTTACAGGATATTTATAAATTTACGAACGGAGAAGATGACAGGCGCATCATAGCAGGATATATTGAATCAGGTAATGTTAAAACCGGCGATGAACTAATCTTTTTTCCTTCAGGAAAAAGGAGCAGGATAAAGACCATCGAAGCATTTAATAAAAACGTTCAAACTAAAGCATCAGCCGGTGTTTCAACCGGGTTTACGCTTGAAGAACAGATTTATGTCCTCCGGGGAGAAATGGCCGCAAAGTCGACAGAAACCAGTCCGCATATCTCCGAGAACTTAAAGGTAAGTTTATTCTGGCTGGGTAAAAATCCTTTAACCTTTGACAAAGAATATATTTTAAAAATCGGTACCGCAAAAGTTTCCATGAAGCTTAATAAGATAATAAGAACAATCAACGCGATGGATCTTACAACACTAACGGAGCAGAAGTCCATTCATAGACATGATGTAGCAGAATGTCTATTAAATTGCGGCAGTCCGATTGCATTCGATACTGCGGATAATATTTCTGCCACTAGCAGATTTGTAATAATCGACGATTATGAAATAGCCGGAGGAGGAATAATTCTCGAAGCAGTAAACGATAAATATTCCTGGGTGCGTGAAAAAGTTACTTTGAGAAATTATAAATGGGAACGCAGCAACCTTTCGGTAAAAGAAAGAGCAGGTAAATACAATCAGAAATCTTTTATGATTTTATTTAGCGGAAATAATGTTGCCCCGAAAAAAGAAATTGCAAAACAACTTGAAGCTAAACTCTTTTCTAACGGCAAGTTTGTCTATTTCCTCGGTATTGGCAGCCTATTATACGGAGTAGATGCGGATATAAAAAGCAACGGTTCTCACCGTAAAGAGCATTTAAGAAGGCTTGCCGAAGTCAGCCATTTGATGCTTGATGCAGGTTTAATACTGATTATTACGACAACCGATATTAAAAACGACGACCTTGAAATCTTAAAAACTATTGTTGACCCGGATAAAATATCTACAATTTGGGTAGGCGATAATGTGCCCGGCGACTTTGTACCTGATTTGCATTTAACCGATGTTCAAGAAACGGAATCGACTGCCGATTTAATAATTCAAACTTTAGCGGAAAAAGGAATAATTTTTAAACCATATTAAATGCATAGTTCCAAAGTCAATTTGTTCCATCACCAGCCGATTGACGGGGTTATAAGAACAAGTTATTTTAATTCGCAATTGAACCGTTCTTTTTCATGAATGAGGTTTCTAATTTCCGGCGAATATTAAGAACCATGTATAATCAAATCCGAAATGATTTTAAATATAAATATTATGAAACCGGTTGTTTCAAGAAGACTCCTTAAATAAATCAATGCAATTTACCAACTTATCTTTCTTGCACAGAATTAATCCATAAATTTTACTTCGTCAACAGTCAGCTTATTTCTGCAGAAAATGTACATCACCCCGGCGTATATTAGGCCCCAATTTTAATTGAAATTTGCAAAACATTACTTTATCTTTCTCAAGATTATTTGCACCTCAAAAAAATTTCAAGCGGGAGAAGTCTATGTTTTGGTTAAAACTTATTAGGGATTTTATTAAAATCTTGCGCGAAGGTCAAACTCCTGCCCAAATTGCAGGGGGATTTGCCGCAGGTTCTATTGTCGGTCTGTCGCCGGTTCTGACTTTACAAGGTATCTTGATATGGCTTCTCATTTTTATGATAGACATAAATATATCCGCGGCATTGTTATCGTTTACTTTGTTCAGTATCGCGGCATTTTTACTGGATCCCCTCTTCCACTGGTTGGGATATCAGATCTTAACGCAAATTTCTTTTTTAAAAGGACTATGGATTTCTCTATACAACGCGCCGATTGCTCCCCTAACTAGGTTTAATAATACCGTAGTTATCGGGAGCTTCCTTTCCGGACTTGTATTGTTTTTCCCCGTCTACTTCGGAATGAAAAAATTTGTAGTACAGTACCGCAAACATATCGGAGCAAGAGTTGAGAAACTGAAAATATATCAGGTGCTGAAGAAAAGCAGTCTGGTAAAAGTCTATGTTAAAATCCGGGATTTCGGAGGCGTAAGATGAGAAAGAAATTTTTCGTGGCGGTTTTAATTCCGGTTTTAATTATTTCCCTTATTGTTTATTTTTTTATTGACGGATGGATCGAATCCGGTATCGAATATGCCGGTGAAAAAGCTGTCGGAGCTAAAGTAGAAATTAATAGTCTTCATGTGCACCTTTTTCCGCTGGGAATGGATTGGCAAGGTATTCAGGTTGCTAACCCCAGAGATCCTTGGAAAAACCTATTCCAGACCGATAAAGTGATCTTTTCAATGGATCCGTGGCAACTTTTAAGGGGCAAAGTAATTATTGAAACAGCGGAAGTCCATAATTTGTTAATTGGTACAAAACGCAAAACAAACGGTTCTTTACCTCCCGGTGATAAAAATAAATCAGCTTCCGGCAATTCGCAGAATACATTTTCTAAACTTGCCGATAATGCCTTAAAACAAGTTGTTACAGCAACTCCGGTTTTTGATATTTCAAAATTAAAAAAAGGTTTCAAACCGGACAGTCTTTTGAAGTCATTTGATTTTAAAACCATAAAACACATTGATACACTTAAAACGCAGGCTGAAAATACTTACAAAGAGTGGGCGCTGGTAAAAGCCGAATTTGAAAATTCAAAGAATAAATTACAGGATGTACAAAACAAGCTTAAAGCAATTAACCCCTCGTCGTTAAATAATATTGCAAATATAACGTCGGCTATTTCTACAGTTGATAATGCGGTTAAAACAGTAAATGAGATTCAAGGATCATTTAAGAAAAGGAGTGTATCCATTACCGACAATATCAAGAACTTAACAGCCTCCGTCGACTCGATAGACGATTTTGCAAAGCAGGATTTTCAAAAATTAAAAAGCATGGCAAAATTGCCGAGTATTAATTCTCCTGCAATAGCTTCTTTGCTCGTCGGTAATGAAATGTATAATACAGTAAACAAATATATGTACTGGGTTGACTTCGCCAGAAATAACATAAAAAAATACCAGCCTGAGCCCGAATATACAAAGCCGCCGCGTATGAAGGGCGAGAATATATCATTCCCGGTAAAAAAAGGATATCCTAAATTCTGGATAAAAAAGATAATTATTTCCGGTGGAACATCTTCTGATAACAGCAACGGAGTTATCGCATTAAAAGGGACGGCGGCAGGTATCACCAGTAATCAATCAATTACTGGCGTACCACTTACCATAAATCTGGAAGGTACAAGCAGTAAGCGGCAGTTAAAACTAAGCGGTTTATTCGACAGAAGAAAAGATGTTCCGTTCGATGAATATACTCTTAACCTTTCCGGTGTTCCCGTGGGCCAGTTTGAGCTGGGGAAAAGCGATTTTTTGCCGACAAAAGTTACGGATGCGTACGTTAATACTTCACTAAAAATAACCGTGCCGGGTAATAATTTTGATTCAAATTTAAATTTTAAATTTGCCAATGCTAATTTCGAATTCAAGTCTCAGCCCCGCAATATAGGCGAACGTGTAGTAAGAGAAGTTTTATCCGGACTTCATTCCTTTTATGTTAATTTAAGATTATGGAATACAAAGGGAAGTTACGACGTGGCACTATCTACCGACCTGGATAAACAAATATCAAATAAATTAATGGAAGTAGTCGGAGCAGAATTTTCAAAACTGCAGAATGATCTAAAAGTTAAGTTCGATTCTTTTATTTCTCAGCAGAAGAAAAATTTCATGGATAAATATAATGGGCAAATCGAAAATATAAAGAAACAAATAGATTCTTATAATTCATTAATAAGCGATAATCTGGCAATGATAGATTCCAAGAAAAAAGAATTGACTGATAAACTTGAAAAGCAAAAAAGCGGGATACTCGATAACAAGCTTAAAGATTTATTAAAGAAATAATTGAGAAGACTCATTCTTATTGGAACACAAAAGCCGGATATTTTATCCGGCTTTTGTGCATAAAAAAATATCAAACACTTTGCAGTATTTTATAATCCCAAAAAAATGTTTTCGGGATTTACTGCTTACTTGCCCGTTGGAGTTAATTCATCCGCTGAATTTTTCAACTCATCAACCTAATTCTTTATTTAGGATTGGTTGGTCTTAAGTCAATCTCACTTATCAAAGCATGAACCGGCATTTTTAAAACTGCCAATACACTTTCGGCAACATCTTCAACTTTCAATATTTTATCCCGGTTGGGTTTTAAATCGGTTCCGTCAAAGAATTCAGTGTCGACAGAACCAGGGCAAATAGCGGCTACCCTGATATTAAATTCGCGAACTTCAAGCATGAGAGAGCGTGTAAATCCGAGGGCCGCATGTTTCGAAGCGGAGTACATACTTCCGGTCACAAATGAATTCTTCCCTGCAAGGGAAATTATATTTACGATTGAGCCTGATCTTCTTTCAATCATAGAAGGAAGACATGCTTTTGTGAAATTAAAAACGCCGTAAAGGTTAGAGTCAATTTGTTTTTTAAATTCATCTAAGGAGGCATCTATAACTTTTTTAAATACCCTGGTTCCTGCATTATTAATCAGATGGTCTACTTTCCCATATTTTTCAGTTATCTTTTTTACGGCATTTACAGCGAAACTATAATCTGATACGTCTCCTGTAAATATTTCGCTCTCCACTTCATAAGGCTCTAATTCACGCTTTGTTTTTTCGAGGGCTTTTAAATCTCTTCCGAAAAGCATTATATTGTTTTTTTCGCGTGCCAATCTAATTGCCAACCCTTTGCCTATCCCCCTGCTTGCACCGGTAATTAAAGCTATATCCTTTTTGTTCATTTTAAATATCTCCTGTTATCGGTCTGATAACTACCTCTTCAGGGACCATGTTTCCCTTCTGAAGATAAACCCAGACAATAAGTCTTGCAAGATCCTCTCCGGTAAGCATTTGCTCCGATTTTTCTTTTCTTACCTCGGCGGGCCACATCGAAGTTTCGGTAGCTCCGGGAATTATATTCACAATCTTTATATTGGAGGTCCTTAATTCCTCGCGGATGGAATTTGTATAACCCAGCAGTCCCATTTTAGAAGCGGCATAAGCACTGCTGTTGGTAAATACTTTTTTAGTTACAATTGAAAGTATATTAATAATTGTTCCACCTCCCTGCTCAATCATATGTGGCAGTAAGTATTTTATAGAATATATTGCACCCAAGAGATTTGTATTAATGATGTCATTTATTTCCTGGATTGAATTTGCTTCCGCTTTTTTAAAAGAAGTAATTCCGGCATTGTTGATAAGGCAATCGATATGATGCTCGGAAGTAATTTTTTTTACAGTTTGATCAACATTTGCTGCGGAAGCCACATTGCATGGAAATATCTCTGCACTGAGTTTTTCTTTTGATAATTCCGAATTCAGTCTTTCCAGTTCGGTTACTCTTCTAGCCGAAACAAATACATTAGTACCGACTCGTGCAAATTCCATTGCGGTTGCTTTACCTATTCCCGAACTTGCGCCGGTTATCCATATTCCGGATTTTTTTTGTGCCATTATAAATTTTTCATAGATATCAGATTAAAAAACTCTGCCCTTGTTCTCGCATCATCCTTAAACAAACCGTGCACGGCGCTTGCCGTTGCCGATGAATTCTGTTTTTCAACGCCCCGCATCATCATACACATATGATACGCTTCGGAAACTACGGCAACACCTTTAGGTTGTATGTATTTATTAATAGTATCGGCAATTTGCTGCGTCATTCTTTCCTGCACCTGCAACCTCCTGGCAAAAACATCGACAATCCTGGGTATCTTACTTAATCCAATAATTTTGCCGTCGGGTAAATAAGCTATATGTATCTTTCCGAAAAAAGGAAGCATATGATGTTCGCATAAACTGTAAAAATCAATATTCTTGACAAGAACCATTTCATCGTATTTTTCAGTGAATATTGCCCCATTTAATACTTTTGAAATATCTTTATTGTATCCTGCAGTCAGAAAGCCGTATGCTTCCGCAACACGTTTAGGTGTACCGGCCAAACCTTCTCTTTCCGGATTCTCGCCTATTTCGAGCAATAATTTTTTAGTAAGATCTTTAACTACTTCTAAATTCAAACTCATTCTCCTTTGTATTCGAAATAATTATTTTCGGTTTCATATATTTTAACGGAAAACAATTTGCCGTTAGGAATCTTATCTACCAACTGTTTCCAGATTGCAACAGTAATATTTTCAGCCGTAGGTATTAATCCTTTCATAAATACTGTTTCCGTATTAAGATTTTTATGATCTACATGTTTAATAACATTTTCAATAATAATATTTTTCAACTTTTTCAGGTCGATTAAATAACCGGTTTCCGAGTCTATTTCCCCCGAGACAACTATCTCCAGAATATAATTATGACCGTGCCAGTTCGGGTTGCTGCATTTTCCAAAAATCCTCGTGTTCTCTTCATCAGTGAACTTAGGATTATAAAGCCGGTGAGCGGCACTGAAAGTTTCTCTCCTGGTTGCATATACCATTTTATTCCCCGGTTATTGTCAACTTTTTAATGCTTGCATTATTTCTTTATTATGATCAGGCACCTTAACCTTGTTAAATATTTTTTTTATCTTGCCTTGGCCGTCGATAATATATGTAGTTCGTTCCACCCCCATATATTTTCTTCCATACATACTTTTTTCTTTCCACACACCGTAACTTTTCAGGACTTCCTTATTCTCATCGCTTAGTAATGTAAAGGGTAAATTATATTTTTCTGCAAACTTTTTATGGGAATCGGATGAATCAGGGCTTACTCCCAATATAACTGCATCAAGGTTTTTGAATGCCGGGAATTCGTCTCTAAAATTGCATGCTTCGGCAGTGCAGCCTGAAGTGTTATCTTTTGGATAAAAATAAAGGACAACATTTTTCCCTTTGAAGTCATTCAATGAAACGGATTTGCCGTTCTGATCCTTTAATTTGAAAGCCGGCGCTTTTTTCCCTTCTTCGAGCATGAATATTTTCTCCTTAAAATTTTCTAATCTCAAAACTAATTTAAACAGGTTTAATATTTTGCGATTGTTCCGTCTACCTCATCAACCCACGCATCGATTCCTCCCTTTAGATTAATTAAATTCTTAAAGCCGGAATTAAAAAGATAAGAACATACTCTCAAACTTCTAACGCCTTTATGACAGTATACTATTATTTTTTCTTTTCGATCTAGCGACGGAACGAATTTCACGAAACGGCTAAGGGGCATTAACTCTGAACCGGGTATCCGGGCAATCTCATATTCCCATTCTTCCCTAACGTCAATGAGCCTTATTTTTTCCCCGGACTGTAATAATTCCTTAATCTTTGTTGGAGATAAGCTTTGAATCATAAACGTCTATTTCAATTTTTCCAGTGTATCTTTTATGGCTTTATAATCCGGCTGATCTCCGGGTGATGGACAAATTTCAGAATATTTTATTCTACCGTCTTTTCCCACAACAAATGCAGATCGTTTCGCAACACCTTTGTAATCATATTTACCAGGGGCAAAAACATCATAAAGGGAATCATATTTTGGAGCAGTTTGTTTATTAAAATCACTAAGTAAATTAAAATCCAGTGAATTTTTTTCCGACCACATTTTCAGTGTGTAATGACTGTCTACACTTATTCCGAGTATTTCGGCATCAAGTTCTTTAAAATTATTCAGATTATCTCTCATATAATTCATTTCGGCAGTGCATACCGATGAATTGGCAAACGGGAAGAATAAAATTACTACATTTTTTCCCGAAAATTGATTTAATGAAATTTCATCCCCATCCTGGTTTTTTAAAGAAAATTCAGGCGCTAAACCATCCTTTTTTAATGTCATTATTTCAACCTCAGTCTCTTATATAATGATTTAAATATTAATTTGCAATCGAATCTAAATTCTATTCTTAACGCGATAAAATTACCTAATTATCAATGTACATTCAAGTTAGAGAGCCAGCAATAACATCTAAAGCACATAACAAATATTTTTCGATAAAAGTTCAATCAACGGACTTTTTTCTATTACCGGCAACCGTAAGTAAATTTTATTCAGGAAAATTAAAGCAGTTTTTTCTTTTTTGTCCAGCTAAAAAAACCTTTCTCCAACTGCTCAAACGAATCAATCGCAAAAAGTACTGGTTGCAGATGCCATACGTCGTATTCCTGCGAAACAATTTTCTCGGGGTCGAAAGGTATAACCGAAACATTATTTGAGAGCGCATGCTGAACCTCACTGAGGGATGAAATTATACCGGCACCGTATAATCTAATCCCTTCTTTCTTTTTTATCAAACCGAACTCAACTGTAAACCAATGAAATGTTTCCAGGTATTTTCTGTCCTTGCTTGTAGCATGCAATGCCGCCTCTCCGAATTTTTGATAGAACAAAGCAAAATGAGGATCTGTCAAAAGCGGCATATGACCGAATATATCATGGAACATATCGGGGGCCGGAGTATAATCCAGTTCATCTTTGCCCCTAATATAATCGGTTGACGGAAAGACTTTCCGTTTAAGAAATGCAAAAAAATCTTCAACATCAATCAAACCGGGAACTCTTGCAACCGTCCAGCCTGTTGTTCTTTTTAATACGGCACTTAACTCGCGCAGTGAAGGAATTTTTTCCGAAGATAATTTCAACTGCTTTACACCGTGCAAATATTCATCGCAGGCCTTACCGGGCAGGTGTTTCATTTGTCTTAAGTATAATAATTTCCAGGTTCCAATATCCGATTTGGAATATTCCGGATATTCTATTTCTTTATCTTCAGGAACCGGCCCAATAAGTTTCAGCGGTACACATCGGGAATCTATGCCATCCTTCGCTGCTTTTTCATATGCGGAGAAAGAGTTTATCGAATTTTTAGATCTACTCATTTTTTCCTCCTTCCCGAATTTACCGGCTTTTGACCGTTTGTCCGAGTAGAATTATATTATTGAAGTTTGATTATAAAATATCAAACTTTGAACTAAGATAATCAGAAAACACTTATTTTTTCCGTAATTTATATCACCTATAAAGAACAGATAAATATGCGGTATATTGTATAAAAGGGAAATATAAAATTCACCTTGGAATAAATTTAATTCCTATTCTCAAATTTAATGGAGATGTTAAATGTGCGGACGATTTGAAACAACGCCGTCTTTACAGACGCTTGTAGCGATATTAAAAAACCATAACATCGATGTAGAATTACGTCTGGATAATACACACGGTAAAACTTTAAATATTGCGCCTTCCGAGGAAATATTTTCTATTTACAATTCAAATAAGAATTTATATCTCTCTAAAATAGGATGGGGTATTAAATTCACTCCTGACTCCCCGTTAATTTTCAATTCCCGTATAGAAACCATAAAAGAGAAGAAATTTTGGGGTAATTTATTTGATAAGAACCGAGCACTTGTACCAATGACGGGCTTTTATGAATGGAAAAAAGAAAAAAATAATAAGGTACCTTACAGAATTTATCTGCCGGACGAAGAAATGTTCTTTGTCCCCGCACTCTTCCATACAGACATTAATAAAAATATTTCCGCATCATTAATTACAACAACACCGAATGATTTCATAAAAAGTATTCACCACCGGATGCCGGTAATATTAAAAATAAGCGAAGGTGTAACTTATTTGAAGTCCGATAAGAAAATTATATTTGATATGTGTGTACCTTATAATGGAGAAATGGAAATTGAAAAAGCCGAAATTTAGAACAGCAAAAAACAAGGACAAAATATTTTTTATCCGGCATAAAAATTAAAATTATTACTGTTCTTTTTGATCCAAGAATTTTTCCGCTTCAGCTAATGTAGGTACGTATTTTAATTTGTATGAATCTACCGCTAAGGAATTATTAGCGAATTGAATCAATCCTTCTTTCGAATCGCCGACGACCCTGACAATACGGTTGACATTATTTGCTATCAGAAAATTCATTATTTCCTGTAATATTTTCCCGGCTTCTTCCTGCCCGTGAATAAACCGTGAAATATCATTTACCAGGTCAAAATCAGGCTGAAGATCTTTTACTTCATCAGCAAGGACTTCTTTAATTTTTTTTGCTTCGGCAATGGATATTATTCCGCTCACCGACATATAAAGTCTGTTTTTACCAATATCTTTTTTAATTCTATACATTAATCCACTCCTTCATACTAGATGCTTGAAAACGTTTAACAATTTCATAAATTATTCAACATAATTTCAATTATTGTTTCACTAATAAATATTTACTTCTTCCCGAAGTTCGATCCCGAACTTTGAAAGAACCGATTCTTTTATTTTCTCGGCAACTTCCAATATCTCGGAACCAGAAGCTCCTCCGTAATTTACTAATACAAGCGATTGTTTTTCATGCGTTCCTGCTTTACCTAATCTTTTGCCTTTCCATCCGCATTTTTCAATCAACCACCCGGCAGCAAGTTTAATCAAATTTTCGTCCGTCGGGAAACTAACTATTTCAGGATAATCTTTTTTTAATTGATTAAACTTTTCCGTTGTGATAATAGGGTTCTTAAAGAAGCTGCCCGCATTGCCGATTACGGCAGGATCAGGCAGTTTTTCCCTTCTAATTTTACAAATGACATTACTTACGTCTCTGATGGTATATGCTTCACGTCCAAGTTTTTCCAGTTCTTTTCTTACTGTACCGTATGAAACATCAATTTCAGGGTTTTTTCGGAGACTTAGCCGTACTTTTGTTATTATAAATTTATTTTTTAATTCATGTTTGAAAATACTTTCCCGGTAGCCGAAATTGCATTCTTCTGAAGAAAAATTTTTTTTTGTACCGCCGGAGATAAAATATCCTTCAAGATTCCGGAAAACATTTTTTATTTCCTGTCCGTAGGCTCCAATATTCTGCATCGGCGCAGCGCCTACGGTACCCGGAATTAAAGATAAATTTTCTAGGCCGCCCCAATTATTTTCCAGAGAATAAATAACAAGGTCGTTCCATATAACTCCGGCACCAGCTTCAACTGTTACCGAGTCTGAATCTTCATATACTTTTTTAATTCCTGCGATACTGTTCTTAATTGTTAGTCCGTCAAAATTTCCGGTTAGGAGTATATTGCTCCCGCCTCCCAAAATTATTTTTTTATTATTGCTGCTAAAAACAGGCGATGAGAATAATTCAACCAGATCTTCTTCGTAATAAATATCGGTAAAAAAACGTGTAACGGCGTCTATACCGAATGAGTTGAAATTTTTTAAAGAAAAGTTTTCGGATATTTTCATTTATGTTTTAGTTGTTAAACGGAAAAATAACTAAAATTGACTTAAAATATTAACTTAAATAAACATTCATATAATATTTCTGGCTAACTATTCAATAAGTGTGCTTATATCTTAATTAAAAATAATTTTATTTTCGGTACAATTAAAAAAAGTTTTTATTACTTTGCATTATAATTTGAGTATGACATTAAAAGTTAAATTTATTTTTTATAAGAGAGAAAATTGAAATGAGCAAATTCATACACAGTGAAGGTAATTTCGGCAAGTATACTACGACAATATTAGGAAATGAGGACACGGGCGCAAGTCTCGAAATTGCACACAGAGGTGCAACTCTATTAAAATTTAACATCCCTTATAAAGGTAGTCAAATAAATATCATTGACGGTTTTGCTACTCCGGAAGAAATGGAAGGATCAAAAGGAGCTAGAAATTGGATCATGGTTCCTTTTGCAAACAGGATAAAAAACGGCAAATACAAGTTTGACGGAAAAGAATACCAAATGGACCCCGTTCCGCCGCGAAATCAGGTTATGCACGGAATATTATCTAATGTTATTTATGATTTGCATAAGATTGAAAGCACCGAGAACTCAATAACGGCTATATTTATTACGAAAAAAATCAGGAAGGATGTCTTCAAAGGCTATCCGTTTTCCTTCGATGTTTATGTAAAATACAAACTTGAAGAAGACAAACTGACAATTTCGATTACAGGTGAAAACGTCGGAACCGAACCTGCACCGTTTTTCAGCGGCTGGCACGGCTACTTTAAAACCGGAAACAACGGAATAGACCATCTTGAATTGACCGTCGACGCAGAAAAAATTATAGTAGTAGATAATAATTTAATACCGCAAGAGGGTGATAAAGCATTTGCCAACATTGCTAATTTCCCTACGTTGGATTTCCGAAAAGGAAGACATCCGGAGCGAAGGATTCTGGAAGACAAAAAGCTTGATACCGGTTTCGCAGATTTAATGAAACACAAAGACGGGTATTCCCGGGCGACAATTTCCGATTCCAAAAACGGTTTAACTCTTTCAGTTTTTCAGCGCGGTGGAGTTACCTTGGTATTCACAGGCGATTCCCTGCCCAGCAGGATTAGAGAAGCAATTGCCATTGAACCGATGCAATTTATGACGAACTCGTTTAACAGGATCAAAGAAATGGAGGGGATTGTAGTTCAGCCAGGCAGGAACACCGAATTTACCTTCGGAGTCGAGATTATTAAATAAATATTTCTTTTAATTTTTAAGTATTTAAAAGATTTCAATTTTTCGGGAATTATTATTGAAGGTAGAATTTAATTTTAATCAGTCCGGTGTTATTCCGTACCGCAGAAATAATCAGACACTGGAAATTCTTCTAATAACATCTGTAAAAAAAAAGAAATGGATCATTCCCAAAGGTTACATTGAATTTAATCTGACTGCATTCGAGTCAGCCAAAAAAGAAGCATATGAAGAAGCAGGAATTATCGGCGCAAACGAAACAATCGAACTGGGATATTTTGAAAACCAAAAAGCTATAGGCATTTGTCACACTAAAATCTTTGCACTTGAAGTTACAAAAATACTCGAGAATTACCCTGAAAAGAATATCAGGAAACGGAAATGGTTTGAATTCAAGGAAGCGGCCGCAACGGTAAGCATACCAGAAATTACTAAAATGATACTTTCACTTGAAGCTAAATTAAGAAGATAGACTAAAAATTAGTTCTCCTTTAAGTATACATCAAGCGCCTGCCTTATTGTATCGTAATCGTATCCTCTGCCGGCTAAAAATGAAATCAATTTAATTTTTATTTTATCATCGGTAAGTTTAGTCCGGTTGAACGATTTGATTTTTTTTTGGATTAATACCACAGCATTTTCAACTTTATTACCGCCGGATAGTTTTTCTGAAATTACAAGTTCTATTATATTTCTTGATACACCCTTTTTAAGCAATTCCGATTCTAATTTAGCTTTTCCCCAAAGTTTGTTTCTTATATTTTCTTCGGCAAATTGTGAAGCGAACTCATAATCGTTCAGATAGTTTTTACCGGATAAATCGTTAATTACCTCGTCTATTAAATCATCGTCATAATCTTTCTGCCGAAGTTTGGTCTTAAGCTCTTTTACAGAATGAAGCCTTCTCCCAAGGTAACGGAAAGCTTTTTGCTTCAGATGAAAGAGCCTGTTTTCTTTTATTAAAGATGAAAAAAGGCCTTCGGAAACCTCATCGTTTCTCCTCAGGCCGCTTTTCACAAATATTTCGTTAGAAAGAAATAAAACTTCACCGTTATCAAAACTGATCGTTACACTCTTTTCGTCCTTTTTTACAATATTACTAACTTTCATATAAACAAAAAAAATTATTTTGAAGATTTCTTTTCTTTACCGGCGGACTTTTCTTCAACCGGTGCTTTTTCTTCTTTTAACATTCCGAGTTTCTGCTGTACTTCTTTCCTTAGTTTTTCATAAACCTCAGGCAGTTCAACTAATTTCTGTCTGAACTGTTCGCGGCCCTGGAAACGGTCTTCATCGTATGTAAACCATGCCCCGCTCTTTTTAACAATTCCTAAATTAACTGCAAGATCGAGCAGATCACCGGTTTTACTTATGCCTTCGTTGTATAGAATGTCGAATTCAACTTCTTTAAAAGGCGGAGCAACCTTACTCTTTACAATCTTCACCCTGGTACGGTTGCCGATGACATCCGAACCTTCTTTAATAGCCGCAATCCTGCGAATATCAAGTCTGACCGATGCATAGAATTTAAGCGCATTACCGCCGGTAGTGGTTTCTGGGTTACCGAACATTACACCGATTTTACTTCTCAACTGATTAATAAAAATTACCGAAGTTTTTGACTTTGATATTGCCCCGGTCAATTTTCTTAATGCCTGCGACATTAACCTAGCTTGAACCGCCATTGTGGCATCGCCCATCTCACCTTCGATTTCCGATCTCGGAACAAGTGCAGCAACTGAGTCGATTACAATAATATCAAGGGCGTTACTCCTTACGAGCGTATCGGTTATTTCAAGAGCCTGTTCGCCATAATCCGGCTGAGACAATAAAAGATTTGATGTATCTACCCCGAGTCTTTTAGCATAGTTTACATCGAGTGCATGTTCCGCGTCTATAAAAGCCGCAAGCCCGCCTGTTTTTTGCGCTTCGGCAATTATATGAAGACACAGCGTAGTTTTACCGCTGGATTCAGGCCCGTATATTTCAGTAACCCTGCCTCTGGGAACTCCGCCGATACCTAAGGCATAATCCAACGAAAGCGCACCGGTTGGAATAGCCTCAACATCACTGATAACACCGTCTCCCAATTTCATTATAGAACCTTTACCGTATGCTTTTTCAATTGTGGAAATAGCGTCTTCAATTATTTTTAGTTTTTGCTCTCTATCAGAACTCATTTTGCCTCCGAATCATTTTAAATTATAATATTTAATTCCTGTGTATACAGAACCCGATAGCAGTAACTCGCTTTTGTATAAGGCTATTTTTGAAGCTATAAATTTTACCGGCGGTACATTAAAATTTTCAAAACACTGGATAAATTTCGCTCCTTCGTTCCCCTTGAGCCTTTTTAACGTAAGATGAGGTATAAATTTTCTTTTTTCAGCAGTAATGGAAAACTCTTGTAATAAAATATTTAATTTTTCGACAAGTTCAAAAACATTATTTTCAATTTTTAAACCTGCCCACAGAATTTTCGCAGTTTTTCTGTTGTAAAAGAATCCGAATCCCGTAAGCTCACATTCAAAACTTTTGAAATCGTTTATGAAGTCCAACGAATCCGCGATAACACCTGTCAAATGATTTTGTGTTTCGCCTATAAATTTCAAAGTGATATGAATTTTATCCGGCTGTTCCCAATTCAGTTTACGGGCTTCGGGATAAGCTTCATCCCTCAAATCAAATATTAATTTTTTAATCTCATCCGGAATTAAAAGTGCGATAAATAATCTAGTCATCGAACGGAATACCTAAGATGTATCTTCTCACCATCTCAAGCGCAGCTTGAGCCGTTCGCTGTTTGTTAAGAAGTCTGTCGTCGCCGAAATTGAATTTTTTAGCAGTGCAGACCTTTTCATCGCAAATGCCTATAAAGACTAATCCGATTGGTTTATCGGTTCCTCCGCCAGTCGGTCCCATTATACCGGTTACCGCCAAACCAATATCAGTTCCGCTAATTGCCTTTACACCTTCGGCCATTTGCCTTGCTACCTCAAGACTTACCGCGCCGAATTCCGAAATAGTATCTTCATTTACTTTTAATATCTCAACTTTAGATGAGTTACTGTATGAAATTATTCCGCGCTCAAAATATTTACTGCTACCGCTTATATTTGTAATAAGGTCGGAAATATGACCGCCGGTACAAGACTCAGCAACAGAAAGCGTCAAGCTGCGTTCTTCAAGAAGTCTGCCCACAACTTTTTCAAGAGGTATATCCGTTCTTGAAAATATATAACGTCCTACTTTTCCTCTAATCTTCTGCTCAATTTCAACGAGTTTATTGTTGATTTCTTCGTCGTTTTCACCTTTTAAAGTTATCCTTAATTTAACTCCAAGCTGACTCGGTAAAAAAGCCATTTTAGCATCCGCAAGCAGTTCTTTAAGATTACCGAGTTTCTCAAACAGGATGGATTCAGGAATTCCTGTAGTAAGAAGGTTAAACTGCCTGTGAATAATCTCCGGCTCCCCGATCAGTTCTATCAGTCTGGGAATAACGTAGGATTCCATCATTGCTTTCATCTCATACGGAACTCCCGGAAGAACAACAAAAATACTCTTGTCTTTTTCAATCCACATACCCGGTGCGGTACCGAGCGGATTCCGAATTGCTTCAGCAATTTTAGGAACAAGCGCCTGATCCTCGTTGACTTTTGTAACTTCAATTTTTCTTTTAGCAAAAAGATTTTTTATATCTTCTAGTACCTCGTCATTTTTCACAAGTTCGGTATGAAAGAATTTAACTACGCACATTCTTGTAAGATCGTCGTGGGTAGGTCCTAGTCCCCCAGTTACGATAACCAGATCATTTGCATCCAGACAAGTTTTAAATTCTTTTAATATTTCTTCTTCCTCATCGGGTATAACGGAAGTTTTACGTACAGATATTTGGTTTTTAACCAGCAGCTCGCCAATGAAAGCCGCGTTGGTATTTATTGTCTGTCCGATTAAAATTTCATCCCCAATGGTAATTATATGAGCATTCATTCCAATCTCTAAAAATTTATAGACTATAACTTAACAATAATCAAAATCAGGTGCATAGCTAAAAGCGAATAAAACCCCGCAACAACATCATCCATCATAATTCCCAATCCTCCGTGTAATTCTTCCAATTGCCTTGCCGGAGGAGGTTTAATAATATCGGCGATCCGCCATAAAAGAAAAGCGATTAAACCAATTATTAATGATTTCGGTAAATAAAGTAAGGAAATCCACATTCCAACCATTTCATCGATAGTACATTCGGCAGGATCTTTACCGTACACTTTTTCGAACTTATTACCGACATAAATTCCATAGAAAGTAAAAATAATAATTGCGGAAATTAATACAACAGGTTTTTCAAAACCGGGCACAAAATATATTAATAAAGCCGCCAGACTTCCGAAAGTACCGGATGCAAACGGAATATACCCGGTAAAGAATCCGGATCCCAGTAGTCTTTCTAAAAAATTAATTTTCACGGCTAAATAACGAAATTATTAAGTGCCTGTTTTTAAATAAATAAGTTACCCCAGAATGAAAAGTTATTGCAGTAATAAAAAGCATTGTAAAATAGATAAAGTTCCGGTCCATTAGAAAATTAAAGATTTTCTCATTACCCAGGTAAATCTGCGAAGTATTTATACCTACATAGACTATCATTAAATAATAAAGGAAAGCCATTTGAATAAAAGTCTTCCATTTTGCGTAATAACTGGTGGGGAAAGAATGGCCTTTATAATCGGCATAAACTCTGAGTCCGGTAATTACAAAATCCCTAAAGATAATAATGATGACCATCCATAGCGGGACTATATTTAAAATGACAAAGCCGAAAAAAGCCCCGCTGGTCAAGATTTTATCCGCGAGAGGGTCCCAGAATTTTCCCCAAGTAGTAATGTAGTTAAACTTCCTTGCAAGCCATCCGTCATACCAATCAGTCAAAGCGGCAATTATATAAACCGCTAAAGAGATCTGTTTAAGTAAAGGATCACTCGACAGAAAAAGGATTAAGAACACGGGTGTTAAAATAATTCTTAAAACAGTAAGCTGATTTGGAAGTACCATAGTTTAATTAAAGGAAGATAAATTATTTATTTGAAAGAGATCTTAAATAAGGGAACTCGTATATACCGGTGCTATGCCCGTCTTTCCAAAAAACGGAGATTGCATAATTTCCAACCTCGGCTATCTTAGTTATACTTAATTGATCGCTAAAATAAAGAGGTATAAAATTTTTACTTTGTTCGTCCCTGATTGAAGAACAAGTAGCGCAAGGACAGTACCGCCTCAGTGTCTGAACAGTAATAGTAGAATCCGCCCCGTCGTCCCATTTTATAAAAAGAGATTCTTTCTTAATAATTTTAATAAGAACAGGTTTCATTTAAAGAATTTTTTCCCCGGTTAATTTAGTCAGAACTTCGAGGTATTTTTCGCTTGTTCTGGCAATTATCTCTTCCGGTAATTCCGGAGGCGGGGGCTGTTTATTGAAATTAATTGATAAAAGGTAGTCTCTTACGAATTGTTTATCATAGCTTTCCTGCGCTCTGCCTTTAGTGTATTTTTCCAGCGGCCAGAACCTTGAAGAATCGGGAGTTAGCACCTCATCCACCAGAATTATCTCATTATTGTAAAAGCCGAATTCCAGTTTTGTATCGGCGATTATTATTCCTTTACTTAAAGCAAAATCTGCCGCCGCTTTATATATTTTTAGAGTAGCATTTTTTATTTTTTCAACCGCAGTCTTATCGGCAATTTTTTCGGCTTCCTCGACGGATATATTTTCATCATGCAGTCCGATTTCGGCTTTTGTAGAAGGAGTAAAAATTGGTTCGGGTAATTTTTCGGATTCAACTAATCCCGCAGGCAGTTGTATACCCGATATTTTTCCTGTTTTTTTGTAATCGTTCCAGCCGGAACCTGAAATATAACCTCTTACAATGCATTCAATAGGAATTACTTCAGCTTTTTTTACAAGCATTGATCTTCCCTCAAGATCTTCGGCATACTGCCGGCATTCTTTCGGAAAATCTTTGACGTTGGTGCTTACGAGATGATTAGGAATTAAGTCCTGAGAAAAATCAAACCATAATTTTGAAATTTTTGTTAATACCTCTCCTTTATGAGGAATTCCCTGAGCCATTATTACATCAAAAGCAGAGAGCCTGTCAGTTGAGACAATTAAATAGTGATCCCCTACATCATAAATATCTCTAACCTTACCTTTTTTAACAAGGTTCATGTTAGGAAAATTAGTCTGGAGTATTATTTTTTTATTCATAGTCTTATTGCAGTCTTTAACAAATAGTTTATTAATTCATGCTTTAAGCGTATAACACTTAAAAATTTGTTCCTAAATATAATACAACACAGCTTAGAATTAAAGAAACTTCATGAATAATTACGCATAATTTGTTAAGCATTACTGAAATCACAAGTATTTTATACCGGTAATTATTACCTCTTTTTCTTAAAAATAAGAGAACCATGGAAGAAATGATTAATAATGCGCAATTTTCATCTATGTTTTATGGTATAAAAATTGTTATCTAAAGGTAAGCTAATGAAATCATATAAACATTAGGGTGAGAATATGCTATCTTTTTTATTGATATATTTGAGCATTTCAGTAATTGCAGGATCATTATTGATATACTTTATTGTAACCTCACCCGAAGGATGGGAAGATAAAGAAGGTTTCCACTATATAAAACCTGAAAAAAACTTTGTCAAAGCAATGAAATTTTCGGACAATGTAGTAGACACAAGAAAAACGACCAAAATTCTCGGTCATTCATAAAACTAATTCTTTAGTTTTTAATACGAATAAAAGGGATTTATTGAAGAATTTCTTTCAAACGGGATGAATTTTTCAGGGGAGGCTTTACTTACTTTATCGAAACTTTTCATGGCATCTTTTTTATCGTCATAAATATCAAAAATCCGGAATGAATTAAGAGAGCCAATATTCATTTCTGTTACCGAAGGTTTGATTAACTTTATATTCCCCTCTTTTGCCACTAATTTCCTCAATGAAAAAATAATCGCACCAATAAATACGGAATCAATATATTTGCAGTTGCTTAAATCTACCACTAAATTTTTTCCCCCCTGCTCAATATCTAATTCCAGAATATTTTGGAAATCTTTTGCTTCCATAAATGAGGCCCGTTCAAGATTAACGGAAATCACATGAATATCTTCAATATTTTCTCTTAAATAATCCATTTACCCTAAATTTATTAAGCAATTACGAATATTCCAAATATCATTCCGCAACTTGTTATATTTTATTTTTCATAATTTACAAATATAATCTCTAATTTCCGGAATAAATACGTTAAAAACAGTATACAAGTTATTTACTGTAAATTATTATCGGAAATTATTTGTATAAATTTAGACACTTAGTTAATATTAGTCACCATTTTGTATTTTCCGGAGTGAGCTGTAATAAAATAGAATATACCCGAAAAAATAATTTTCATGAAAAATGAGTAACGTTTATATCGTTTATTTTTTTAACTAATTCGGATTCATCGAAGGGCTTGACTATATATCCGTAAGGCGAAACCTCGTATGCATTTGAAACTGCGCGGTTGTCTGAAAAAGAAGAGATGAAAATGACCGGGATATTCTGAACTTTTCTAATTGCATCTGCGGCTTGAATTCCGTTTATTCCTCTGCCTAGCATTACATCCATCAAAATGACATCAGGTTTTAATTCTTTTGCTTTTTGAATGGCGGCATCCCCTGTTCCCACTATCGCGCTTATATGATAACCCGATCTTTTTAGAATTTCTTTAATATCGAGAGCAATAATGGCTTCATCCTCAACAATCATTATATCCAAAACATGCATAAAATATCCGGTTTAACGAATCAAAGTTAAACCCGAAATGGCATATTTTATGTGATTATTTACACCAAAATGCATATTACTGCCTCACCTATGTCTTATAGCAAAACAAGAATAATATAAGCATAATAATTGAGCGCCAGCCGTATTTTTATAACCGCCTTAAACATTCATATATTTCCGTTTGTTTTTAGTATCCCGTATTTTGAAATGAAATCGGTAAGCAATTCTCGCTTATGATCCGAATAAATATTTTCGAATTCTATCAGCAATTCTTGTTCGTTTTTATCCGTACATATTCCAAGATTTTCGAAAACCAAATCCTTCAATGAAGCTACCGTAGCCTGCAGTGAAATAACCCTGGAAAACAAATCAAAAACGGCTTTACTGGGTTCTGCCTGAAAATTAAAATTTTCAAGCAGTTCTTTGAATTCGGGCATTTTAACCTCCTGGATAAATTTTGAATAAATTCGAATTTAAGTAAATGTTCAAGATAATAGAAAGATTGTAAAAATTATCGCATAGAATATGTGAGAAAAAGTACTTAAGCGGTATTCTTAGGCATGCATATACTGCGGGATGTCATAACTGCGTTATTATTAAAAATATTATAAAAATAATTATCAAAGCAAGCACCAGATATTTAAATATTTTACCTTCAGGAGGAAATTCGTAACCGCAAACCGGGCATATTTCTTCTTTGTAATCAATTTCCATTGCACATGACGGACATTCTTTTTTTTTCAAAAGATTATTCCTCTAAACAAAATTAAATTAATCTTTTCATTAAAATATAATATTAATTAACTACAGGGGAAGTTTTAGGGGGTTGATGCGAAGCATAAATCATGTTCATAATAAGCATGCGGCAAGCCGGTGCCGCATGCTTTACCTTTGGGAATTATCTTTTCGTCATCGGGATATAACTTTGTTTTGTGTTTCCGATATAAATTTGACGCGGACGATATATTCTTGCGCCCGGAGTTTCTCTCATTTCTTTCCATTGAGCAATCCAGCCCGGTAACCGACCTAAAGCAAACATTACAGTAAACATATTGGTAGGTATACCCATTGCTCTGTAAATTATACCGCTGTAGAAATCAACATTAGGATATAATTTTCTTTCAATAAAGAATGAATCCTTAAGCGCAATTTCTTCAAGATTCTTGGCAATATCCAGCAGCGGATCATTAACACCTAGTTTATCAAGAACCTGATCTGCAGATGCTTTAAGAATCCTTGCACGAGGGTCAAAATTTTTATAAACCCTGTGCCCGAATCCCATCAGTTTAAATCTGGATTCCTTATCCTTTGCCATATTAATATACTTTTTATAATCCCCTCCGTCATCTCTAATTCTTTCGAGCATTCCGATAACCTGCTGATTAGCGCCGCCGTGTAAAGGACCCCATAAGGCGCATATTCCGGCAGAGATTGAAGCAAACAGATTTGCTTCGCTGCTTCCTACCATTCGTACCGTAGAGGTGCTGCAATTCTGCTCATGATCTGCATGAAGAATTAATAAAAGGTCCAGTGCTTTTTCCAGTTCATTTGGAACTTCATAGGACTCAGATGGAACTGCAAACATCATATGAAGCATATCGGCACTGTAGCTGATATCGTTTCTTGGGTAAACATAAGGCTGCCCGATAGATTTTTTGTAAGAAAAAGCAGCTATTGTTTTTAGTTTTGCGAGAAGACGAATAATATTCAATTCAATATCTGCATTATAACCGGCTTCAGGATAGAATGCGGATAATGAACTGACCATTGAAGAAAGTATACCCATCGGATGAGCCGTCGGCGGGAATCCTTCAAAAAATTTTTTCATATCCTCATGAATTAAACTATGATGTGTCAGAAGAAACTGAAATCTTTCCATTTCAGCTTTAGTAGGTAAGTGCCCGAATATCAAAAGGAAACTCACTTCGATGAAATTCGATTTATCTGCAAGTTCCTCGATAGGATACCCTCTATATCTCAGTATGCCTTTTTCGCCGTCTATAAACGTAATTGAACTTTGGCAGGAGCCCGTGTTGCCGTAACCGCTGTCCGAAGTTATTGCACCGCTTTTGCTTCTTAATTGAGATATATCGATTCCTACTTCACCTTCGGATCCGATTACCACAGGTAGGTCATACTCCTTGTCCTGGAGTAGTAGTTTTGCCGAATCGGTTAATGTTGTTTTTTCGTTATTCATTCCGATCCCCTCTGTTAAGATGTTAAAGAAATAATGTTAATTTAATTTTTAAGATGATTGCTTCATTTTGCAAAACAACCATTCAATTCCCACCTTATCTTTTCATTTTATTTTTACTTTCCGACCTCCAAGCTAATATTTTTAAAATTGAATAATTTTGTATAGAATTTAAACACAACCGATATAACTTTCAATGAATTTATTTGAAGTTAGTTTATTAAATATCCTTTCAAAAACTCTACTTTGCTTAATCTAACCACTTTTGTACGAATTTTCACTAAATTCCTAACATTCTATGAATAGTTATGCATTAATTAAGTGTTGATTATCTAATCATTTTATATATATTTTTTCCATTTATAGGAAAATTATAACTAATCTTGAGAATAATTTACCCAGGAAAGGTTTTAAATTTATGCGCAACACCGCTCGTAGAAAATTTATTAAACATTAGCCCCGAATTATTTTCAATATTTATGTATATGAATTATAGAAGGCCATTAACATAGCGGGAAAGGCATAAAGCCGGAAACTGTATTTACAACTAAAATATTTGAGATGGATTAAAAAGCCCCGAAGATTAACTCATGCTTTTTCTTTAGATATAATAATATCGGCAGTTGTTCTACCGCTCTTGACCGCGCTCTCAATTGTTGAAGGAAGACCGGTATCCGTCCAGTCTCCTGCAAGCAGAAAATTTTCGAAAGGTGTTTCGTTAGATGGTCTTTTGTTTATTATTGATTTTGATGGAATAAACGTAGCCCGTTTTTCTTTAATTATTTTGTGCGCAAGAATATTTTCTCTTTTTATAAAAGTATATTTCAGTATCTCTTCGGCAGCTAAGTCAAAGATAATTTTTTTTTCTTCATCCATAAAACGGTCTGCATCGCTAATTACCAATGTAATATGTTCACCGTGATTAAATATCCAATGAATGGGAGACCCGATTAACCCGTAAAACGGTTCGGTCAATAAATTTTCTTTAAGCCAAATATGAACCGTAAGGATTGAGGAGTATTTAAGTTCAAGTTTTAATTCAAGTATTTTATCTTTTTTAATTCTGTTAAATGCGTACAGAGGTATCGATGAAATAACAAAATCAAAGTCATTGAAAGTTTCCCCGGATGTTATCACTTTCTTTATGTTCGTCCCGGAAGACTTTAATTCTTTTACTGTTTTCCCGAAGTAAATTTCTCCTCCGGCAGAGCGAATAAATTCTTCCGCATTATTGCAATAAGTTTCCGAAAGCCCAATTTGGGGAATCAATATCGTGGCTGCGTTATTACCTTTGAAAAAAATTTCCATTAATATATCTGCGAATATTTTTGCAGAAGCTTTTTTCTTATTTGTATTAAGCGCTCCTACTATCAGAATATCCCAAAAAGAATTAATTGCGTTTTCACTCTGATTTTCTTTAAGAAGCCAATCTTCAACAGACATTCGTTCCAAATCTTTTTTTGAATACAGCGGAAGTTTAGTAAAAAAAGCTGCCAGCCTTAATTTATCTTCGATCGTGAATGCTTTATAACCGATAAGTGCGAACAATAAATTTACAGGATAGGGCAAATCAGCAGCAGATAACGGTAAGAGTTTTAGATTTTCTTTTAGGAAATTAATGCTGAGTCGATCTTGTTTTATTATTTTGTCTCCAGCACCAATTTCATTAATAAAATCAAGTGTATATTTATAACAGCCCATTAAGATATGCTGACCGTTGTCAATCACCGTCCCGTATTTTTTATCTTTTAACGAATATGCACGGCCGCCTAATTTGTTAGATGATTCAAGCAGAGTTACTTTGAATCCGGCTTTGGTAAGATAAACGGCGGAAGTCAGTCCGGCAAAACCTCCCCCGATAATTAGACATTTTTTTCCCATCAATAAACTAAACTATACTTTGCCCATACGCCCAGCGCTATTCCCACTTTTTCAATTTTCGGAACTTTTATTGTATTGTGGAAAATATCGTAATTTGCATCAATGATTCTCTCGAGCAGTTTATGATAAATATGCTGCATAGCCCGGGCGGCAAACATAGAATATTTATCGTCGAGATCTAGGTTTTCCGTTGCAAGATTAAAAAACGATTCGGCCCTCTTTGCTTCATATTTCATAAGTGCCGTAAAATTTTCGTTGTAGTTCTCGCTGAATATATCCTGGTCGGTATAAGAATAATTTTTCAGGTCTTCCTGAGGGAGATAAATTCGTCCTCTTTGAGAATCTTTTTTTATGTCTCTCAAAATATTAGTCAGTTGCAGAGCAATACCGAGATCTACGGCAAAGTCTTTAGCCGATTTATGTTTGTATCCGAAAATTTCAATACACATAAGTCCGACAGTAGAAGCAACGCGGTAGCAGTATAATTTCAGATCTTCAAAACTTAAATACCTGTTTACCTGAAGATCCATTTCCATTCCTTTTAACAGTTCGAAGAACGGATCAAGCGGTATATTAAACTGTGAAATTGTTTTGCCCAGTTTATTTAATAAAGTATAATCCGAATATCCGTTAATGGATTTTTCCAGTTCAATCCGCCATTTATGCAGTTTTGCATATTTTAAATCCAGCGGCTCATTTTCTTCGTCGACAATATCGTCAGTTTGGCGGCAGAACGCATAGAGTGTATTCATCGCATCACGTTTTTCATTCGGAAGTAAATTGAACGCGTAATAAAAACTGCTCTTACTTCTTTTTGCTATTTCTTTTGCCGTATCTATCATTTTATTATCGCTTTTAACAATAGGAATATAAAATCCTTTTTACTCAACTCCGGACGATTATTAAACACATCGAAGTTATTATTTTTTAGTTTACTAAGAATTGACTCGCCGCTTAAAACCGTCCATTTAATTTCCAATTTTAACAAGCCTTTGAGGAAGGGATACAATTTTTTCCCTTCGTCAAAAAGACGCTGAGTTCTGTTAATATTGAACTCCAACAACTTCTTTAAATTAAGATTATTTTCCTTTAACTCAAACATATTTTCAATAACACCGAATTTTTCCATCTCGTCGCCAGGCAGATAAATCCTTCCCTTTCGTAAGTCGATGCCGGTGTCCTGTAAAAAATTTGTTAGCTGCAAAGCTGTACATATATTATCAGAGTATTTCATGGCTTCAGAATCGGTTATTCCGAAGAGCAGTAATATTAGTCTTCCAACAGGGTCGGCAGAATTTTTACAATATGCAAGCACTTCATCGAAATTTTTGTATCGTTTCTTTACCACGTCCTGCTTGAAAGCTTTAAGCAAGTCAATAAATAATTCAGGCTGTAAATTTTTCTCAGTGATAGTGGAATATAATGCAAATTCAAACGGCGATGCAAACTTCTTATTTAATAAAGCGGTAAATCTTTCCTCGAACCTGCCGAGCTTTTCCAATCTTTCCTCAGATGTATTTTCTCCTTCGTCTGCCATATCATCTGCGGTACGGGCGAACCAATAAATTACGGCTACATGTTTACGCAGTTTTTCAGGAATAAGAAATGAGACAACCGGAAAATTCTCATAATGATTTTTCGCAAAATCCAGACAATGTTTATAAGCCTTCTCTTTGTCTGATTCGGTAAATTCATAAATTTCAGATTCATTCCGGCTTTGGTTCATTTTATCTCTTAGAATATTATAACAAGTTTTATCCGGCATTACGTTAACTTAAATAATTTATATTACTTATGACCTTCATATTTATAAAAAAAGATTTTCCATTAAAATTATTAACTCCCTCTTATAAAAGCTAAGATTCGTCCGAAATTGTACTGATTTTTCCGGTAACAACGATCCTGAAGATTGCTGAATTTTGTCAATCAAATCCGAGGTAATTTTAACCATAAATAAAACGTTCTAGATGGAGTACCAATTTATATTTTGTTATATAAAAATTAAATAATTAAATTAGTTGCATAAAAATAATACATTTTGAACATCTTATGAATTTAATTTCAGTATATACAAAGTTTGCCACTCACACATCCTTTTCTCTGATTTCCGGATTCTTTTATTAGATAATCCCGGAATTCAAATCTGATTTTCATCATACAATAAATTAAACAAATATTAAACCGAAGACTAAGATATCTCCATGGCTAACTTAAAAGAAATAAACAGAAGAAGAACATTTGCTATTATATCCCATCCGGATGCAGGCAAAACTACCTTAACCGAAAAATTCCTGCTATACGGCGGAGCTTTACAACTGGCAGGCTCCGTTACTGCAAGGAAGAATCAAAGATCCTCCACATCCGACTGGATGGAATTGGAAAAGAAAAGGGGGATTTCAATCAGTTCAACGGTTCTTCAATTCGACTACAAAGATTATAAAATTAATCTTCTTGACACACCCGGTCACGAAGATTTTTCCGAGGACACGTACAGGGTTTTGACGGCAGTTGATGCCGTAGTGATGGTAATAGACGCGGCAAAAGGAATTGAAGCACAGACAAGAAAACTATTTGAAGTCTGCCGAAAGAGAGCCATTCCGATATTCACATTCATAAACAAATTAGACCGGCCGACATTGGAACCCCTTACGCTCCTAGATGAAATAGAAAGCGTTTTGGGAATCGGTGCTTTTCCTATGAATTATCCACTTGGAACCGGAATTGATTTTAAGGGAGTATTCGACCGCCTAGAAAAGCAATTACATTTTTTTGAAAAGACTACCGGCGGATCATTTAAAGCACCTGTTTCCGTAATGGATATTTCAGATCCGATCGTAAAAGAAAAACTCAGTCAGAATAATTATGAAAAGCTTGTTGAAGAACTTGAAATGCTTGATACGGCGGGTGAACAATTCAGCACAGAAAAAATTCTTGATGGCTCACTTACCCCGGTTTTCTTCGGCAGCGCAATGAATAATTTCGGAGTACAGCTTATATTGGACGGGTTTCTAAAATATGCAGTTCCCCCCTCTCCCAGAACAAGCAGTATCGGAGAAATTAATCCGGAGAAGGATGTTTTCTCTGGTTTTATTTTCAAGATTCAGGCAAACATGGATCCGAAACACCGCGACAGGATTGCCTTCTTGAGAATTTGCTCCGGTAAATTTACCAGGGATATGCAGGCATTTCATGTAAAGAGCGGTAAAAAGATTAGATTATCTAATTCTCAAAAGATTTTCGGCCAGGAAAGAGTTACTGTCGACGAAGCTTACCCAGGCGACATAATAGGATTTGTCGGCAATTCAAATTTTGGAATAGGCGATACTATATCAGAGGATCAGTCGATCTTATTTAACGAAATACCAAAGTTTGCACCTGAGCATTTTGTTTTCCTGCATAATCCCAACCCGTCAAATTACAAAAAATTCCGCGACGGTCTGGACCAGTTATTACAGGAAGGTGTAATCCAAGCATTCTTTCCGAATAACTCGTATCAAAAGGTTCCGGTGTTAGGTGCGGTAGGACCGCTGCAGTTTGAGGTAGTTCAGTATCGGCTCGAAGATGAATACGGTGCCGAGTCGCGGATGGAACAAACAAATTGGAAAGTAATGAGATGGGTAAATCCCGAAATAGATAATGAACGGGTAAACAAAATACTTCTCCCCGCAGGTGCAGCATGGGCTGCTGACACTGAGCAAAGAAAAATAATCCTATTTACAAGCGAATGGTCGTTAAATTATTTTTTAGAGAAAAGTTCTGACGTCGAGTTAAGCGATGTTCCTTTTGATTCGGAAATAACCGAATTAAAGAAAACGGGCAGCTAAATTATAAACTGCCCGATTTAATCATCATACTTTAACTTATATAACAGGATTTTATTAGTTTAAGGATATTCTAGATTTCTTCCCCGCCGAAACCATTATCGGGCTGATCATTTGTCGGCTTATCTTCATTTTTATAATTATTAAAGTTGTACCTAACGTTAATCATAACAACAGGAGCCTGACGTGTAAATGTTGTATGCGTTGTAAGATTTGTGCCCTGAGAATAAAAATCATATTTCCCTGTTCCCAAAAGATCTCTTATTTGAAGAGTAATAGACAAATTCTTCTGAATTATATCATGCTTGACGGCGAGATCCGTCATAAAGAAGCCTTCCCGTTTCCCCTGAGATGAAACGGTCGGACTGTTATATCTGACATTAAACTGAATAGTAGTTGAAGCAGATATTTTAAAACCGTTGCTGATTCTTGTCGACCAATTAAAACTTTCACGGGCAAAGGACTCGTCGAAGATAACACCGTCGATCTTATAGTTATAAAGATTTCCCATCAAATTTACGTCCCAAAATTTCAGCGGATCGTAAGTAATCATAAATTCTGATCCCAGTGAATAATCCGTTCCGACGTTATCGAAAGAAGTCAAAGTTACATTCGGAGAATATACTGATCGTAAGTGTTCGATTTTGTTATGATTTATTCTGTAATAAAAATCGTTTGAAAATGAAATTCCGCCGAAGAATGTTTGAAATCCGTAGTCGTACGAATCGATAAATTCGGGCAGCAAAGAAGGATTCCCGATTCTAACGTTATTTGCATCCGTCCATGAATAAAAAGGTTCAAGTTCCCAGCCGTGAGGTCTGTCGATTCTTTTCGTATAGCTCAGCATCATCTGAGTTTCTTCCGTGAATTTGTACGAGGCATGAATTGACGGGAAATAATCCCATCTGTCGATTGAGAAGTTCTGATTTTTATCCGTTAATTTGATTGTCCGGAAAGTGTATTCGGCTCTGGCTCCGCCTTGAAAACCGAGATTACTCCAGTTATCCGAGTATATTGAATATACTGCCAGGCTGCTGATATTATAATCTATATTGTTGCTGTAATCTGATTGATAATCATAAATTCCGGTTTGAGCATTGAACTGGTATAATTTAGTAATATCCTTAGAGAGCCTCATTTCTCCCTGCGAGCCGGCTTCAAATTTTCTTGTTTCCCCTAACGGCAACGTATAATCAATTTTGCTTCTCAGTCTAGAGCCAGGTCCGGATTCTGTAGTTTTTTTACCGTCGATTTGAATTTCATTTTGAATATCGGCATTTAAATTCGATTCATCCGAATTATTATGTCCGAAGAAAAAGTCGCCGGAAATTTCATGACCTTCAGTTAAGAATTTATGCGAATAGCTGGAATGGAAGGCAAAAAAAGATCCGGTCCGGTCATTCTCCGTGCGGCTAAGATACAAAATATTTTGAGGATCGTTGAGCGACCACTCATTATAGTTTAAAATTGTATTATTTATTTGATCACGCGTTCCGAATCTGCCGCCGAAACTAATCAGGTCGTTTTCACTTAAATTAAAATCTACACCTCCCCTCAGCCCGAACGAAATTCTTCCCCGGTCCCGGCTGCCGTTAGAATTAACAAAAGAAGTGTTATCCTCATAGAAAAATTGTTTCTCTTCGTTTCTTGATCCCGGAAAACTGCGGCGGTTATAATCCATACCGAAATTATAATTCATAGAAGAGTTTTTTTGCTCGAATAAAAAATCTCCGCCGTATTTATTATTTAATCCTACGTTTGCATTTGCAATACCGCTGAGACCGAAATTTTGATTTTTTTTCATTATGATATTAATTATTCCCGCATTGCCTTCCGGATCGTATTTGGCGGAAGGATTAGTTATAATTTCCAGGTTCTTAATAGAACTTGCGGGTATTTGCTGAAGCGCATCCTGCGCATCCATCACTGTTGGTCTGCCGTCAATTAATACGGTAAAATTTGAGCTACCCCTCAAACTCACGTTTCCGTCTACATCTACCGTTATGGAAGGTATATTCTCAAGAATGTCAGCAACATTTCCCGAGACCGCTGTTTGCATTTGATCAACGTCTATTACTTTTTTATCGATTTTATAGGTAACAGGAGATCTTTCGCCCTGCACTATAACATTTTGAAGACTGACAGCAGAGGGTTTAATATAAATGAAGCCGAAATCAATTTTATTTCTCGAAGCCGTAATGTTAATATTCTTAAAAGTTTTTTTTCCATAGCCTATAAATTGAACATTAAGGAAATAATTACCTTCTTTTACTCCGGTTAATAAAAATATTCCGTTTTTATTTGAAACTGTTCCGGTTACCTGAATACTGTCCTTCTCATTAAAAAGAATAATATTGGCGTATTCCACAGGTGTTTTGGCATTAAAATCCAAAATTTTTCCGGTAATTGAACCTTCGTTTTTTTTTCCATCACGTATTTGAGCAGTTGTTACAAAAGAAAAGGAGAACAGAAAAATGATAAATAGACCTAATTTCATCTAAATACTTCCCCATTAAAAGATTATCAAAATATATATCAATACTTTGACAAATATAATTCAATAATAGTTTAATTAAAGTAAGGAAATTTAGAGATATTCTTATTGTATCCTAAATAATTTACATGATATTTTTCCGGTAATTTAGACTATTCTCATCGTTCATAGGAAAAATTATTTTATGTCCCTTATACCGGTATAAAATATTTTAAACCGGGTATTTCAAATTTCATTCTTGTTGATAAGATTTTATCGTATTAAATAAATCTTAGAAACATGTAATAAGGAGGACATAAAAAAGAAAAGGATATTTATTGTTCCAAACTTTTAATAAATTAATCAACCGGTAAATTAAAGTTTCTCCAATTTATGTAAGCAGAGTTATCGGTGATATTTAAAATTAATCAGGCGCAATATGAACGATGAAATTATAAAAGAATCGGGTTATTCCGAATTTGCTGCAAGGATAATGGGCAAACGAGAAATGCATTCTTGCAATTCATCTTTAAAAAAAGACTCTATTGATTTTCTAGACGAGATGATAGACTTTCTTTTCCCGCATTTCTCCAATAAGATTTATTATTCATCCAAAGATATTCTGGCCGAGCTGCAGCTGCTTGAAAGGAATCTTATTTCCTTACTAAAAAAAAGGAACGGGAAAAGTGATAAAGAGACCGAGAGGATAGCTGCAGATTTTATGACCGGGATTCCCAAAGTACACGATATGATATGGGAAGATGCCGAGGCAATTTATAAAGGCGATCCGGCGGCGGAAAGCGTTGACGAAGTAATATTGGCGTATCCTGGATTTATGGCAATTCTTATTTATCGTCTTGCTCATAAACTTTATAAACTAGATATTCCGATAATTCCGAGAATTTTTACTGAACACGCTCATCAGATAACCGGGATAGACATTCACCCCGGAGCAGAAATCGGCTCACCGTTTTTTATTGATCACGGCACCGGTATTGTAATCGGTGAGACTACAATTATAGGGAAAAATGTGAAAATTTATCAGGGAGTTACACTTGGTGCTCTCAGCGTGGATAAATCGCTGACGAATGTAAAACGACATCCTACTATTCAGGACGATGTTATTATATATTCACAGGCAGTAATTCTCGGCGGCAAAACTATCATTGGAAAAAACAGTGTTATCGGCGGTAATGCATGGGTCACACAATCCGTTCCATCTAATTCAGTAGTTTACAGTAAAATTGAAGTAAAGGTGCGTACGAACGATGATTATTTCGACACAATGGATTTTGTTATTTAGTATGTCTGCAAAAAAAATACGGCGTAATTTAGCGCACTTGACTTACTGAATTCATTAATCTAGATTTGGGTAAAATTATTGAATAAGAATAGAAATCTAAAAATGAACCTCAAATACGAAACGGCAATTTGTTGTTGTAAAATTAAAATTTTTCTTCCTATGGAGGAAATTGCCTGATCATAATCATATTTTAAAATTAGACAAAGCCCTTCATTTTTGGAGGGCTTTTTTGTTTTATAGTGAAAAGAATAATCGCACGGAAGAAGATTACGTGAGTTTACAAAAATTCGTCAACATAAATAAAAGGAGAAGTCATGAGATACAATAATATTCTTGAAAGCATAGGCAATACGCCTCACGTAAGATTAAACAAATTATTCGGAGGCGATCATGAAGTCTGGATAAAACTCGAGAAAGCAAATCCGGGGGGAAGTATAAAAGACAGAATCGGACTATCAATGATAGAAGATGCCGAGAGAAGGGGAATTTTGAAAAAAGGAAGTGTAATAGTTGAGCCTACGTCCGGAAATACAGGCATTGGACTTGCTATGGTAGCTGCCGTAAAAGGTTACGAAATATTACTTGTAATGCCTGAATCTATGTCAGTAGAAAGACGAAAATTAATGGCGGCCTACGGTGCAAAGTTTGAACTGACACCGCGAGAAGGCGGAATGAAAGCCGCAATAGAAAAAGCAAAGGAAATTGTAGCAGCAAAAGAAAACGCATGGATGCCTCAGCAGTTTGAGAATAAGGCAAACGTACAGGCTCACATTGACCATACGGCTCAGGAAATTTTAGCAGACTTTCCCGGCGGCTTGGATTATGTAATAACCGGCGTCGGTACCGGCGGACACATTACCGGCGTTTCAAAAGTTCTTAAAGAAAAATTCCCTAAGACTAAAGTGTATGCGGTTGAACCGACAGCTTCTGCGGTGATATCTGGAGACAAACCCGGACCTCATCCATTGCAGGGACTCGGAGCCGGATTCATTCCCGGAATTTTAGATGTTGACCTTCTCGACGGCGCTATTAAAGTTGATAAGGAGGAAGCATTTAATTATGCACAGCGCGCCGCAAAAGAGGAGGGAATATTTGTGGGCATTTCTACCGGAGCGGCTTTGGCAGCCGTGGCCAAGAAGCTTAAAGACATACCCAAAGGTAAAAAGATACTAACATTTAATTACGATACCGGCGAAAGGTATTTATCAATTGAAGGCTTGTATTAATACCTAAATATTAATTTCGAAATAACTAAGGCTGTCTTAAAAGCAAAAAGTATTTTCCGTACAGTTTAAATTTTTTATAAAAAATTTAGCCGCTTTTAAGCCGGCCTTTTTAAATTTTATTTGCTTCAAATGAATTTCCTGCTGCTTACTCCGAAAAGTTATTATGGTGGTACTTCATTATAAAACCACAAATAAACGGACTTGAAATTATAAATCATTGCTGGTATTGTGAAATATAATACAGCAAATGATTTATCTGTTTTTATATTTGATCATCAATTAGTAAAAGGATACTCAATAATAGACTTCAATAAATTAAAATTATTTTTATAATTAATCGGAATTAAAATTTATTATGGTTAAAAAGAAGGAGTGAAAAATGGACATAGTTCTCATAGGAGCCACCGGTTTTGTAGGCTCAAATATTTTAACCGAAGCACTGAATCGAAAGCACAAAGTAACTGCGGTTGCAAGACACACCGAAAATATTTCGGTAACAAATAATAATTTAGATATCAAACAAGGTGATATACTTAAACAAAATCAGGCGCTAGAAATTATAAAAGGCCATCAAGCAATAATAAGCGCGTATAACCCTGGCTGGAAGAATCCGGATATCTACGATGATTATCTGAAAGGATATCAATCCATTTTAGCCGCCGCAAGCAAGACGGGAGTAAAAAGGATAATAATAATAGGTGGAGCAGGAAGTCTTTTTGTAAAACCTGACTTGCAACTTGTAGATTCTCCGGATTTTCCAAAAGAATGGAAACAAGGAGCAATGGCTGCACGTGAATTGTATAATAAAATTCAGGGGGAGAAGGATCTTCAGTGGACTTTCATTTGTCCGGCAATTCAACTTATTCCGGGAGAGCGAACTGAAAAATTCAGATACGGGGAGAACAATGTTATTTTTGATAATAATAATGAAAGTAAAATTACTGTTCAGGATCTTGCTGTTGCGGTTGTGAATGAACTTGAAATTCCCAAGTATATTCGAAAGCGCTTTACCGTAGCTTATTAATATCCGCACATAAATTTTAAGCGATGCTACAGTTCATTGCCGCAAAGACGTTAAGAAATAATTAAACTTTTAACCTTTATTTGTTTCTTCCGGTCTTTGCGGTATTTTATTTTTAAACACATGATTATTTACCGCTTTATTTTTGTCCCTTTCACATTATAATACATACAAAAACAATTATCACAAGGTTCATTTTTATTTCATACTAGTTGTTACTACACTCAAAAATAATAAATAAGTTGGTCTATTTTTATAGTTGTAATGATGCTAACTATGATCGCAACATTCTGGCACGAAGGGATAAAATCACCGTGGTCACCTGATTTCAATGCTAAGCCGCTTTCGGCGCAAGTAATCGGGAATGTAGGAATCGATCTAATTGCCGGGGCAAGTTTGTTTTATAAGTAAGGATGTATCTACTGCCATTCCATTTCAGGAGACGGAGGGCATCGCGGTCCTGATTTAACTAAGGTAGCCGGCAGATTAAACGAACAGGAAATGACGATCAGAATTGTAAACGGCGCGAGTAATATGCCCGCTTTCGGCGCGTCTCTATCAAAAAAAGAATTACAGCAAATTCTTGCTTTCCTAAACACAAGGAAATAAAATTATAGTCTCAATGTTTCTTAGTGTGCTAAGAGCCTAAGTGGTAAATGCGATTAAAGTCTAAATACAATCATAAATTGCCATCGGTAGAAACACAATCTTCAAGAAATATTAATAACTCTTTTAAATATTAACACTAACTCTAATGCCCGCCGCGAAGGCATTTTTAATTTGCGGATCGGTATCGGGATTTATAACATATTGAAAATCAGGCTGCAGACTTAGCCATGGAGCGGCATTAAATAAATAAGTTAATTCAATATTCCATTCTGAATTTACTATTTGCTGATCGCCGCTTTGCATAATTGAGATATACTGCTTGCCGTTATTCGCGCCGGCAATTGCGAGGCCTATCTGATCGTCATCTCTTCCCGGAAATAATCCGGTATAAACAATACCTCCACCCGTATAAGAAACAAACCTGTTAATCTTTGCATTGCTGAAACCGATCTTTGAAAAAACCGTAAGACCCTTTTCATTCATGCCTCCGCCGCCTAACAACTTATATTCACCAATGAAATAAAATCCCATATTTCCCGCAACAAGTTGATTATCAGAATAGACTGTTCCCACTTTGGGGAATTTTGCGGAGTAAACCCAAAAACCCGCTGATAATTTTCCGCTGTAATCTTTATCTTCCAACCTGCCGAGTCTGTTTTGAGATATTCTTTCAGTTTCGGAATCATTTTCGTGATTAGTATTTAAATAAAACTGAATCTCTGTAGCCGATAATATTCCGTCATGCTGAGGGAATATAATTTTAGTACCGTAAGGATTATTAGGATCACCAGCAACTCCGTTAAACACCGCGGTTTGCAAATACAATGTTCTGTTTATTTCCAATTTAAGGCGCAGTGCCAAAGAAGTTGTCGGAAAAATAGACGGCCCGTTCATGCCGCTTTGAGAAAACGCAATTCCAATACCATGCGAAGAGTTAAGGAAAAGCCCGGATGATTGCAAAACCTGAAATTCCGAATTTAAATTATACAATCCCGCCAGCAGAGAAAAATGCTGATCAAACATATTCTGTTGAATCCAGAATTCATATAATTTCCAGGTGCTAAAGGCGGCAATATTGTCGGCAGTCTGCGAGTCACCTATAAAATCACTCGGGTTCTTGCCGTTATTCCCCAAACCGTAGATAAAAATCGTACCGTTTTCCCAATCGAAAAGTTTTTCCGTGTTTAGCGCCAAAGTCAAATCTATATTATCCAAATAAACTGTTTGTTTTTCAATACCGCCGATCAGGTCGGAGTATACATCACCGGTATAAACAGCGGAAAGATCCAAACCCTTGTCGTATAATCCGGCCCGTTCTCCTCCCCATTCACCCAGTAAATGATCTCTTTGCCAAATACTCTGACCATGTAAAAAATAATTACCGGCACATATCATGATAATAGTTGAAAGCAAGAAAGTTCTAATTAATCTATAGTTCATTTATACCCGTGTCTATTTTAAATATTGCAAAATAAAAAAATTAAATTAAATGTGACGATGAATTTATAAGTTGAGAGTAATTCAATCAATACTCGCATTTCAGCATTTTTCACTACTGCTTTTTAAGTATTTCTAGAACTTTGAAGGTTGAATACCAAGTATGTATTTTTCAAAATTATTTTTATTAATTTTACTCAAATAATATTATAAAACAAACTAACATATTTTATATGAAATTCTCAAAATTGTATTTCTTAAATATTTTCACCTTGTTCTTATTTTTAAGCACGGGCTTTGCTCAAGTTAAGAATCAAGGTGATTTTTTGACAAGAGCTGTAGATAAAAAAATAAAACCCGGAACAGATTTTTTTAAGTATGCTACCGGTACTTGGATGAAAGAAAACCCGATTCCTCCGGCTGAACGCGCGTGGGGAATTGGGAACCTGGTTCAGGAAGAAACCTATCAAAGATTAAAAGGGATACTGGAAAATGCCGAAAATACAAAATCACCGCAAGGGAGCAACGAGCAAAAAATCGGCGATTTTTATTTTACCGGAATGGATTCTTCCGGAATAGAAAAAATTGGAATAAAGCCTATCGAGCCCGAATTGAAAATGATCGATTCGATAAAAGATAAAACTGATTTATGGAACACAGTAGCATATCTTCAAAGAGAAGGCGTAGGGGTAATGTTCGATATGTATGTGGATCAGGATCAAAAGAACAGTAACGAGTATGCGCTTTATTTGTGGCAGGGCGGACTAGGATTACCTAACCGCGATTACTACTTCAGAAAAGATTCGAGAACCGAACGTATCAGGATAGATTATAAAAAACATCTGACCAGAACATTTGAACTTCTGGGAGAAAAGAATCCAATAGCCGAACAAAATGAAAATTCCGTATTCCTGATTGAAAATTTTCTCGCCGATTCATCCAGGAAATTGGAAGATTTGCGCGATCCGTACAAAAATTATAATAAAGTTAGTGTAACTGAACTTAGTAAAACCGATTCTTCTGTTGATTGGAACAGGTTTCTGGATAAAGCCGGCGCCGGAGCAATTAAAAATATTATAGTCGGTCAACCGGAATTTTTCGGACAATTGAACACCGCAATCGATAAATTCGCTCTACCGCAGTGGAAAGCATATCTCAAATGGCATCTTATAAATTCATTAGCCGACAGGCTAAGCGGCAAATTTGCCGATGAGGATTTCCATTTTAAAGGAACGGTAATGAGCGGAGTGAAAGAGCAGCGCCCCAGATGGAAAAGAGTTCAAGATGCTGTAGAAAGAGCAATCGGTGAATTATTAGGTCAGGTTTATGTAAAAAAATATTATTCGCCAAAAACAAAAATAAGATACGATAATTTAGTAAATAATATGATCGCAGCATTCGCGGAAAGAATTCAGAAACTGGACTGGATGAGCGATTCGACAAAAGCCAGAGCGCTCTACAAACTAAGCAGACTGCATAAAAAAGTAGGTTACCCGGATAAGTGGAAGGATTTCTCTAAACTTGAAATTACCAGAGATTCTTACGCCCGAAATACCATAAACTCACGAGTATTCTGGTTCGATCGACAAATAAATAAATTAGGGAAACCCGTCGATAGGTCGGAATGGGATATGAATCCTCAAACATATAATGCATATTACAATCCAACCAACAATGAAATAGTATTACCCGCAGCTATTTTTATTATTCCGGGTGTTCCGGATTCACTAGTTGATGATGCGGTAGTATATTCATACGCCGGAGCATCAACAATCGGACACGAAATGACTCACGGCTTTGATGATCAGGGAAGATTATATGATGCAGACGGAAATCTTCACAACTGGTGGGGTAATGATGATATAAAAAAATTCGATCGAAAGGCAAAACTTCTGATAAAACAATTCAGTAATTATGTTGTGTTAGACAGTATGCACATTAACGGGAAGGCTACATTGGGAGAAAATATTGCTGATCTGGGCGGACTTGTAATCGGTTATGACGCGTTCAAAAAAACCGACGAGTACAAGGAAGGAAAGGAAATTAACGGGCTAACCCCTTCTCAAAGATTCTGGCTGGGCTATGCTTATTCGTGGCTTGGGCACAGGCGTTCGCAGGCATTGGCGCAGCAGGTAATGACCGATGTACATTCTCCGAACTTCCTTAGGGTAAACGGACCGTTGAGTGATATACCCGCTTTTTATAAGGCATTTAACATTAAAAAAGGCCAGCCTATGTGGAGGCCCGAAAGTCAAAGAGTAAAAATTTGGTAAGCAATATTTAGAAGTTGATTTCAAGAATTTCACTAATTGCGCCAGCTTTAAATTCTGTTCAAGCAATTAGTGGAATTCAATTTTTAATATTTTTTTAATTTGTATATATCTTTAAACCAATACAAACCGCGCGACTATAATTCTAAGATCTTTAGAAATTCCAATGAATTATTTTTCAAGGCTTCCCATCAGATAATTAATTCGGATATAAAATGCCCGAATTATATATTAAATTAATTATCTTTTTAACAAGGGATTTTTCTATTCACTAATCTTAATTCGAAAAATCCATATAAAGATTCGATCGTAATTCTAATTAATGATCTTAGGCATCTTAGCGATATTTAGGAATTATTCCCGCATATAATATTTTTTATCAGCCACGAAGTATCAAAGATACTATGATTCAGACTATTAGTTTCTCGTCTTATCTTTTTTTATCAGTGCTTCTAATTTGAGTGTTCTCTCTATTAAATTATCCAGCACTTTTTTATAGTATGAATACACATCATCTTGTCCCTGTGTAGGCGCCGCGTCCGCTTTCTGAACCGCATTAAGCAATTCAGAAAAAGCACCGGCAACAGATGACAGGTTTATACTTCCCTTTTCAGAAATTATATTTAAAAGAATCAACAAAGTCTTCCGGAAGATTTTCATTTTGATTTTTCAGAAGTGAATTTAATTGATGATTCGCCTCAACAGCGGTTTTTAACTGGACATCTATATTTCTTGAGAGTTTCAACTGTTTTTTCAAATCATTAATCGTAACATGCACTCTCGGATCCATTTTTATTGTCAGCGGCTCGGAGTATTCCATACCGTCAGCCGAAAGCGTTACTTTATAAGTACCCGGAAGCACCAGTGATCCTTCAGGTTTAAGCGGAGTGTCATCATCCCAGACTGCTGCAATCGAATAATGATATTGCAGAGCCGGCGGCCTTTCATATCGGAGATCCCATATAAAGCGATGCATTCCTTCATCATCGGAAAGATGCCGGCCTTCGCCAAGCCACTCTTTCTGAAAATAACGTTGAGCCGGAAGTTTCTTCTCTTCTTCCTCACTTTTAAATACCGTTACCGTATCTCCGTTTGAATCACGAATAATAAGTTTAACCGGACCGCTATTGCTGCCCAGCCAGTAATCAATTATAGCACCGTTAGGAGGATTTTGACCGAGAGGAGTTGACGGAGGCCAGGGCGTATCCTGATTTTCATTTCCGCGGAGACGATATGCAACCGAGGGTTTAAACAAGTGTGCATTTTCGTTTGCAAGATTGTCGTTAATTTCTCTAAGCGGCTCTAGGTCATCCAGAATCCAGATGCCTCGACCCTGTGTACCTGCTATCAGGTCGTTATCATGCACAAGAAGATCCCTTACGCAAGTAGTTGGAAAATTCATTGTTAACGGCTGCCAATTTTCTCCGTCGTTAAACGAAACATAAACCGTCCTATTTGTTGAAGCGAAGAGAAGTCCTTTTTTAACTGAATCCGTTCTAACGGAATTTACATATTCATTATCCGGAAGTCCGTTTATAATTTTTGTCCAAGATTTTCCTGAGTCGGTTGTCTTATATATCAGTGGATTGAATTTCCCAAGCCGGTGCGTATTAACGGCAGCATAAGCGGCACTAACCGAAAACGGCGACGGATCTATTGCATCAACCCTACCCCAAAGTGGCAGACCTTGAGGTGTTACATTCTGCCAATGTTTTCCTCCGTCTTTAGTCAACTGGATAATTCCGTCGTCCGTTCCAATCCAGATAATATTTTTATTTAAAGGTGAAGGGGAGATTGTATAAATTACTCCGTAACCGGCTTTTTTTGCCCTGATTTAAATCAGGTATACTGTAGTCCGGAGATCCTTCCACCTTACCGGTCAGATCCGGGCCGATAATTTTCCAATGATCACCGTTATCCGATGACCTGAATAAATACTGCGAAGCAAAATACAGTGGATAAGGCTTGATGTGTGAAAACACCAGCGGCGTTATCCAGGTATATCTGTACTTTACCTTTGAAGGATTTTCTCCGTAGCTAGAAATAGGCCACGGTGAAACATTTGCAACTTGACGGGTTATATCATCAAACCTAGTGACGGGCCCTCCGAGTCCGCTTCCGAAAACCATATCAGGATCACCCGGTTTAGGTATATCAAAATCCCGTTCTTCGCCGCCTACCGGATGCCAGTCTCTGTCTTCAATAACACCGTAAGGACCTTGACTGAGTATACCTACAGTGCCGTTGTCCTGCTGCCCGCTGTAAACTTTATACGGAAATTGATTGTCTGCAGCAAGGTGATAAAATTGTCCGGTAGGCTGATTATACCAGCTTGACCACGACTTACCGCCGTTAACGGTAACCACACATCCCTGATCCGATGCCGTAATCATATGTGTAGTATCATCAGGATTTATCCAAAGGAAATGATAATCGTCTCCCCCCGGTGCTCCTTTGAAAAATACAAAATGCTTTCCGCCGTCCTCTGATTTCTTTATCGATCTTCCCATGACATAAACAATATTATGATTAAGAGGATCTACGGTAATTCTGCTGAAATAAGAATTTGCCAGTCCCGCATCGTTGTTAACATACAGCCAGTTTTTACCTCCGTCATCCGAACGATACAAACCGCTGTTTGAATCGGCATCTACCGATGCATAAATAATTTTCCCGCTGCTTCCGCGTGCTGCTGCTAAACCGATTCTTCCCAGATAGCCTTTAGGCAAACCGTTTCCGACAACCTTGGCCCAGTGTTCACCTCCGTCGTCGCTCCTATAAATTCCCGAACCGGGTCCTCTTTGAGGTAAATAATAATCAAGCCACGGGTGTATTCTCATCTGCCACATTGCTGCATAAATTACCGAGGGATTTTCCGGATCGCATGCAAGATCGACCGCACCGGTGTTATCATTAAGGTATAGAACTTTTTCCCAGGATTTGCCGCCGTCGTTAGTGAGAAATACTCCGCGCTGAGAGTTAGCATCGAAAACATGCCCGAGTGCTGCAACTACTACATGGTCCGGATTTTTAGGATCGATGATTATTCTGCCGATATGCCGTGTATTCTTCAAACCTATATTAGTCCAGGTTTTCCCAGCATCGCTTGAGCGGTAAACTCCGTCGCCGGCAAGTATATCGTACCTTAAAGCAACCTGTCCCGTACCTACATAAATTATATTCGAGTTGGAATGAGCAATAGCCAATGCACCTACCGACGAAGCGCCTTTCTGCTGCATTAATGGAGACCATGTTCTGCCGGCATCCGAAGTTTTCCACACACCGCCTCCCGCACCTCCGAAATAATAAGTGTCGGGCTTTCCGGGAATGCCTTCGGCCATTGTTGCCCATCCGCCTCGGTACGGACCTATAAGTCGCCACCGCATACCTGAATATAATTTTTCGGAGATTTTCTGAGCATTACTATTACCTGTTCCGAGTAACAGCGTAAAAATTAAAAATATCGAAAATAAATATTTCGGTTTTATTCTGTTTGCAGATTTTAATTTTATCCGTATCACTTTGAAGCAGGGGCTGATTAACATATTATAACCTTTGATATTTTTTCGTTTTCAAGAAAATAAAATAATTAACTTATATTTTAATTGATGTGAAGAGGGATAAAAGGGCATGTCAATCTTACCTTCCGGTGGATAGGTTCAAATTTAAATACAGTTTTAAGTTTAAAATTAAGTTTGTCATATAATGCTGGTGATTTCGTATTGAAGTAGCAATCCTTTTTTGGGATTTGGTCGAGGTTAAATTTTATGTGGAGTACGAATTAATCGTGGTCGCAGGTACACGAGAGACTTCCGGATTTTATTTTTTCGAAAGATTCCCTTCCCTCTTTGAAAGAATAATAAGCTATACCTATTGAACCCAGTAAATCTATAAATCCGATCCCGATGAATTCATATAACAGACTCGATGCCAGCAGTATTATCGAAAGATACAGACAAGTTTTAGTACAGTCTGCATCCGCGATAATTGCATCGGATTTCAATTTTTCACCAACTTTAATTTTTGATTTATACAGCCAGTACATTGATATAATGGAGATCGATGAGATTATGATTCCGGCCAAAGTGGTTTCCGGCTTAACGTTTTCAATCAAATTAAAGACTGCACCGATAATCAGTCCGGCTGTTAGCAAATAGAACCCGGCACCGGTAATTTTTAAAGCAGTTTTTTCGAAACTATCTCTCGATTCTATTTCGGAATACTTCATCCTTATAACCATGTGCAGAATTCCTATCCCCGATATTACTTCTACAAAACTATCTATGCCGAATCCAAGCAGAGCCAGAGTCTGATCCTTTGTACCGAAGAAAACCGAGATAATGCCTTCAGCTAAATTGTAGAAGATAGTAATCAAACTTAAAATTAAAGCGAACTTTAGATAGTCCAGATTCATGTTAAAGCTCAAGTCGGGGGCGGTATCCATGTTCAAGTTTGAGTTCAAATTAGCGTCTTTAGTTTATTATTCTATAGATTTTTCAAATATAATTATATTGGTATAAACTTTAAATTATATCTAAGTTTTCCAACCTTCGTCTAGTTAACTTATTTATCATATCTCACAAAATACCTAATGTAGATAAAACAGCAATCACCACACCGATTATTCCTTCACCGGCAATGGCACCGGAAGCAAGCGATATGCCGTATGAACCGCACCAATGAGGAAATTTCTTATTGCAGATTAATTTTATCATCGAACCGAGAAACATTGTAACCGAGAAAAAAGCCGGTACTACTATAGCTATACCCATACCGACCGGTGACGGAACGAATTTAGCAAACCTAGTTTTCTCTAACAAAGTTAAAATTATTCCGGTTATTATTCCTAATATAATACCGTAATCCGCATAAGCAGGCAATGAAGAAATTCCTTTTGATAATACTTCTGCCATGCCTTTCCACAATACTGCACTGGGTGCAGGCATTAATTTAGAACCGATTCCATATGCGTTTGCAACCGCTAGAAAAACCGGTACTGCTACAATCGATCCGACTATTGCTCCTAGTAGCTGTGCATATGTCTGCTTTTTAGGAGTTGCACCCAGTAAATAACCCGTCTTAAGATCCTGCATCATATCTGCTGATTGATCAGCTCCGGCGGCGGTAATACCCGCAGCCATCAGGTTGGTAATTATTTGTCCCGGCGCCGTTACTCCGTACAATATCTGAGTTGCATGCCCCATAGCACCTACCGGATTTATGTCGGTCTCTCCGTAGGCTCTAATCGCAACAACCGCAAAAATATAAGAGACTATAATTGCAACAATACTCATCCATGCAGGTATGTGAAATATGTACTGCATTATTACGGCTATACCGGCCGCAGTAATTAACATCCCCGCTAACCAAACCGAGAACGGGAACTCTGTCCGGTTTTCAGGATTTATGTTTGCTCTTTTCATAGAAGTGAAAGCTCTTGCAATTATTTTCCACTTTAAAACTAAGGAGGTTAGTCCCGATGAAACCATTAAAGCAATCGCCAGCCACATTGTCCAGGATGAGATATCCCGGTACCCGATACCAGCAATAATCTTATTCTCCGCTAAAAACTGAGCGAGCACTATCCATCCTGTCACGGCGCCTATTAATAGGCTTGTTCCTATTCTGGGACCGATTAAAAAACCAACTCCGAGAAGCATCGGGCTCCAATTAATCCCGACATTAAGTTTTCCGAGTTCATATATTCCTAATCTTCCGGGGATATCAGTAATATACGGTATTATAGAGGGCACGCCGTCCCTAAACCATGTAACTGCGCCGCTAATTATGGCGGCAATCGAAAGATATTTGGTTTTTCTGACAGCGTCTTTACCGTCGGCATGCATCGCAGTTATTGTCTCCGCGCAGGCAGTTCCGCTGGGGAAAGTTAGTTTTTCAATTACAACCAGTTGTTTTCTCAAAGGCACAGCAAATAAAACTCCCAGAATGCTTACAAGGAAAATCCACAAAAAAAGCTGAAAGCCGGTAAACTTATATCCCATTAAAATCAATGCCGGTATTACGCTTACCATAATACCGATACTGGCCGCAGCCGAAGCCATCGTCTGTGAAATATTATTTTCAAGAACGGAAAATTTACCTTTAAATGCTTTTACAATTGTGAAGGCTAGAATAGCCGATAAGATTGATCCACCTTCGGTAAAGCTTGTTTTCAGCCCCATATAAATATTTGACGAAATAAGAATAACGCATAAAAAAGCCCCGATCATCACGGCTTTCAGGGTCAGCTCCGGCATTTTATCGCCCAGATAAATATTCTCCAGCCAATGCTTCTCTTCCGACTGTTCAGTTGTTTGGATTTTGTTCACTCGGTCTCTTTCAAAATCTTAAATAATTTATCTGCTTTATCGATATCGCCCGTAGCCCCCAACCTTTTGAAAATTTCTTTCGCCTTAGTAATAAATTCTTCCGCCTCATCAAGAAGGTTTTTCCATTTATAATATTTGGCTAACTCAAGATCGGTTCTTCCGATTTCCTGTTCGATTTTTAATTCGTTAAATATATTTAAGCTCTCTTTCAGTTGCTCTTCTATCCTTTCGAAAGCATTATTTCCGGCTTCAACTTTGTTTGCATGCGCAATTCTTATAAGTTCGATTTCGGAAAGCATTCTTATGGCAAACGCCCTGCTTGCTTTTTGATTCAGTTCTTCAGACATTGTCAGTGCCTGCATAACCGACTTCTTTGCACCTTCAAAATCATTCAGTTCCGCGAGAGCATGCCCCAACCATATTTTTATCATCGGTTCTATATATTTCAGATCAATCTCCTGCATCAGCTTTGAACATTTGGATAAATGTTCATACGCCTCCTCGTAATTTTCCAGATCCAGACTGATATATCCGAGGTTTGCTTCGGTAACGGCTACTCCCGGCAAATCTCCTATTTCTTCTCTTATTTTTAAACTTGTTTTGAACATGTCATAAGCTTCACGGTATTTTCCGACGTCCTGATAGGTAGCCGCAAGATTATTATATAAACCGGCAATACCCATCCTGAAACCTATTTCTTTCATTATCGACAGACTCTTTTCCATCATATCTATCGATCTTCTGCTGTCGCCTAAATTCGAATAAACGTTGGATAAATTATTATATGTTTCGGCAATTCCTTTTTTGTCCGATATCTTCTCCCTCAATTCAAGACTGCGGCTATACATCCGGGACGCGTTAGAGTAGTCACCCTGATCGTATAATATATTTCCCAAATTATTATATGCTATGCCTCTGTCCTTATAATTACCTTCTTCGCCCAATAATTTCAATCCGTCTTCTATCTCTTTTTGGGCATCTTCATAATGCCCCTTCGTTTTTAGCACCACTGCTTTTGTAAATTTTATTTTACCTCTTATTACATCGTATTCATTGCGGTATTCATTTTTAATATTCTCATTATTATCATTATAAGAGATGATCGATAACAATTTATTTTCAGCGGTATTCAATATATTATAAGCGTAGTCATTCCGGCCGATACTCGCATACACAGATCCCATCTTTCTTAATAACTCGGCCTCCTTCACCGGAGAATGCGAAACCGAATTTTTAAGGAGTTCATAATTCTCGAGAGACTCAGTATGTTTGCCCGTCAAGGCAAGAACATCACTAAGTCCTTCGTATGCGGTTTCCTTTATTATGTCGGGCTCCTCAGTACGGACCTCTCCTTCTTCGATTATCTCAACCGCTTTTTTGAAAAAGTATATAGCCTGATCGTTCGAGAATACCTCCTTCGCGCGGCCCGCTGCAATCATGATAAAAGGAAGTGCTTTGCCTTTCTGATTTCCGGATAAAAAGTGCCATGCTATATTAGGCGCCATTCTTTCATCGCCTTTATAGGTATTCTCGAGATAATCGCCGATCATAATATGATATTCGACTTTAAGCTCGGGGTTTATTTCATCATATAGCGCTTCCCTTATTTTTGCGTGATCGAACCTGTACATTTTATCAGCGGGGTGAATAATATGATGCTCGCGCTCAAGGCTCTGCAGTTTCTTCAGTAATTTTATTTTACTTAATCCAAGGCATTCCATTAAAGTTCCGGAATGAAACGATTCACCCTCGACGGCCCCTACTTCAAGGATTTCTCTGTCTTCATCGCCCAGTCTTTCAATTCGCAGCATTACCAGATCGTGAACTTTTGAAGGAATTGAAAACTTATCGTAATCATTTTTTAAACTGAAGCTTTTATCTGTTTTAACAATGATGCCTTCAGCCAACAATAATTTTAATGTTTCAATCACATAGAAAGGATTTCCTTCCGTCTCGCCGGCCAGAGTTTGGAAAAATTTATCTCCGAATTCGGAATGTTTAAAAATCGAGTTCGTCATTTTTCTGATTTCAACGCTGTCAAGTCTGTTAAGCTCGATTACGGAAAGTATACCGTCGCGGTTCATCTCATATTGGATTTCTTTTAAAGGATGAACTTTTTCTTCGTCTTCTTGTTTTACGTCCTCCGGTCTGTAAGTACCCAGCAGCATTATTTTGGAATTGTAAATGTTCCTTGACAGGTAATAAAATAAGTTCAAGGTATCTTCATCCGCCCAATGCAGATCATCTATGAAAATTATTAAAGGTCTTTCGGCGGATATTTTTAATATCAATCTGAATATGGCATCCCAGAACTGCTCCTTTCCTTCAATCACGAATTTGCTGCTGCCTTTTATATTAAGGAATAATCTTATAACAGGCATAATATTCTCAAGCTCTGCAGCATTTTCCCGGACGTACTCCATAAGCTTTTGATCGTCTTCTATTCCTTTAATTTCAAAGAAGGAACGTATAGCATCGACAAAAGGCTGATAAGGATATCCGCTTCCGCGCAGCTGACATTGGCTTTTGAGCATCCTGCATTTTAATGTTTTGGAATGCTTTTCGAATTCCCATGTAAGTCTTGTTTTTCCAATACCCGCTTCGCCTATTACAAATACTGTCTGCCCGTTTCCCATAACGGATTTGTTCAGCAGTAATTTCATATTCTCTAACTGCTCTTCACGTCCAACCAGTTCGGAAGTAAAACCGCGTTCTTCCACCCTGCTCATTTCTTCGGTGGCTACAAGTTCAAGTTCCTCGACCGTTTCTTCAGGTTGGACAAGATTCAAATGAAACTTAACTTTCTTCAAATCCTCAATTAATTCTTCAGCACTTTGGTATCTTTGATTTAAATCCTTTTTCAAAGCTTTTGCGACAATCTGCTCCAAAGGCTTCGGTACGGCTTCGTTAATCTCCCGCACACCGAGCGGTTCTTCGTTAAGTATGGAATAAATTACCGCCATTTCGTAATCGCCGGCAAAGGGCAGTTTTTTAGTAAGCAGTTCGTACATAACCACACCAAGCGAATATATATCGCTCCGCTTGTCGATAACCTCGCCTATGGCTTGCTGGGGAGACATATATGAAATCGTGCCGAGGACAGAGGCCTCTTTTGTAAGGATACTTGCGTCCTGAATCTTAGCAAGGCCGAAGTCCATCACTTTAATATCACCCGCGGAGGTAAACATTATATTTTCGCTTTTTATATCGCGGTGGATTATTCCTTTCGAGTGGGCATCCGCCAGGGCCGCTGCTGCGGCTATCGCCGTATCGATAACTTCATCGAATGAAAACGAACCCGTTCTTAAGCGCTGTTTTAAAGTCTCGCCTTCAACGTATTCCATCGCGATGAAGAACTCGCCTTTCTCTTCACCTATTTCGAATATTTTCACTATGTTAGGATGATTCATTCTCATACCGGCATTTGCTTCCCTCTCAAACCGGCGTTTCAATTCTTCATCCTGCAGTGAATTTTTTGAAAGGACTTTAAGAGCTACGACATTATTATTTTCCGTGTTGATAGCTTTAAAAACAATTCCCATTCCGCCCTGCCCGAGCTGATCGATAATTTTATATTTGGAAATTGTTTTAATATAGGATTCAAGCATCATAGTTACTCAATATATTTATAGGGTATTATCAACTTTACTTTGCAACCGTGTCAATTTTTATAGCTTTATTTGCCGCCCGGTATTTTTCAACCTTAATTTTCAAATCATAATCCGCGTTAATCAGTGAAATCAGTGCCGTTATTTCAATAAAATCATTTTCTTATTCGAAATAAAATTACCAGATTCAATTCTGTATATATAAATACCGCTGCTGACTTTTTCTCCGTAATTATTCGTACCGTTCCATCGTACCTGGTAATTCCCGGCTCTTTGATCCGAATTGACTAAAGTTTTAATTAGTTGACCGAGTATATTAAAGATTTTTAACCGTACCATAGATGTGTAAGGTATTTGATATTTAATCTCCGTAGTAGGATTAAACGGGTTCGGATAATTTTGAAATAAATCGAATTTCCGGGGCGTTAAATCAACTTTATCGGTAGCATTAACTTCACTAGTGTCCGGGTTTATTACAAATATGGTTTTTGAATAGGCGCGATTAAATTCGCCTGCAACGTTTGCGGTAATATTAAAATTGTAATTTCCGGAACTGCTCGTATTTATAAATTCTGTTTTGTAAATTCCGTCGCCGGCAGGAGTAAAACTTAAAGTCTGAACTGAGCTGTCCGGAAATACTACGGTGGCCTGAACATCGGCACCTATAACAGGAGTACCGGACACAATATGCACATCAGATTGGCGTCCTCCGCCGTTGTACAGCCTTGCCTGCACAATTACCGTGTCACCCATTGCAAATCTTTCTTTGTTGAATAATATAGACATGGTAACATCGGTTTCTTCAGCCATATACACGGTATAAGCTTCGGGAGTAGAAGGCAGACTAATGCCGTACACATATATCGACCAGCTGCCGGGCTTAGGATACTTTATTTTATAATACTTATAATTCGCCCCTGAGAAATATTGTATATTGGGATTTGATTGCGCCGAATCCTGATTTATCATATTGCCGTCGGGATCCTGAAGAACTAAACCAAAATCGCTGCCCTGCCATCTTATTCCGGGCTGAATTCCCAAAGCACCGGTATCTACTAACGCTCCCTGCCACCTAATACCGGGAGCCGGGACTCCTTGAAGGTCAAAAGAAGATCCTGTTTTGGAAAAAATTAGCTGTACTCCCGTCAAGGCCAGGAAATAAGAATTCACAATATTTCCTATTTGTGTTGCATCATCAGCAAGCGAGTATCCGCCTTTAGTGGCAGAAGAAAGTAAATTTAAATTATTTTGAAAACTAGTATTTGTTCCTTTAAAACCGATAGTAAAAATCTCTGTTGAAGTCGAGCTTATTGAAGGAAGAACATCCGATACGGTAGGTGATCCTGATTCAGCTCCGGTGCTGTATAATAGTATTACGGGCAGATGAGTCGACTCGCCGTTTACCTTAAGCTGATTCTGTGAGGTCTGCAATCCGCTTCCCAGTCCGCTTGTGCCGCCTCCCGAAATATTAATTATAATATTTTTAATGTAAGTTTTGACCGAATCGTTATCAACGGAAGTAAGCGGAAGAATTAAATTGCTCGGCAGTTCTACCACTCCTATTTTATCTCCGAACCTTAAATTATCGACCAGTTCCACTGCACTTTTCTTTGCCTGGTCCAATGCATTTGGTACAGAGGTATAGCCGGAAGAGCCGTCAAAAACCAGCATGAAATCGAGACGCGAAGATTTAAGATTGTTGTAAATAAATTGAATTCCTTCCGTATCACCGGTGTCAAGATCTCTTTTTTTCGTTTCATTATTTTTAATTAAACCGAACATTGTTTCGTCTTCGTTACCGCTACCCATTCCCGGTAAATAATATTGTGTATTAGCCGGGTTATAAATGTCTCCCAATCCCCCGAAATGACCTATCTCGTGCGTTGCAACATTTTGTACATCCATAGTGCTGGTATCAAGGCTTGTCGACCATTTAAAATCTTCCGCATTATAAGCAATATCGGCATCGGTTATTTCGCCGGTAACAGCATTGTATCTTACTCTCGTAACGGCAATAGTATTGGGATCCGTTCCGGTGATACCTTCCCAGTTCGAGGTAATCCAGACATTGTTATTTATACCGTCCGGATTGCCGCCCCATGTCGTCGAGTTTGTAATACCGCCGTCGGAATAATTCAACTGCGACAAAGCATTCCAAGTTGAGTAGCCGGTTTGTATTGCTGCCGGAAAGTTTCCCGAGGAATTCGGGATATCATTGCTAATCATATAAGTAGTTTTTCCGTCCTGCCAGTGCAGCGGAATTCCCGAGTAAGTTGTATTAACAACAAAATGATTTCCGAAAGTTTTTGTGAACACCTGAGTTGAAATTGCTTCGGAAAATTCCGAAGTATTGCCGCATGAATCTGTAGCAGTTGCGGTGATGAATTTACCGGCAGCAATAGGAAGATTTGCCGTAAAATCAACGTTCCCCGTCGAATCTGTTTTTACATCCAAATAACCCAGATAGTTTTGGCCTTCTCCGTAATTTGATGAATCCGCTTCATCATTACTGAAGAATTCAATACGGAAATAATTATCCGGTAAACTGTTATATTTACCCTGAACTACCTGGACATCGCTGGAAGATAAAGTAAGAACAGGATAGTTCAATAAATCGTTGGGACCGGAGTCATTGTCGTTTACATCGTTGGGTACCACGCCGTTTCCCAAACTTATTCCGAGTCCGCCGTTTGAATAAATACTATTGGATAAAATACTGTTGCTCTTTCCGGAAATTATTCTAACTCCGTCGCTATTGTTTTTATTTATGGTATTGTATTCAATAATATTCTTATCACCTTGAATAGAGATGCCGTATAAAGTACTGCCGGTAATTATATTTCCTTTGTCTGTATTTCCTATTCTTGTGGCCTTAGAACTGTCTATTCCTATGCCTATATAGTTTCCGGCTGCAGAGTTTCCCGATGCATCCGTCCCGATATAGTTCCGATATATGTTATTGCATTGGGCATGATCCAGAAATATTCCGTAGTAATTTCCCGAAATAACATTTCCCGATCCGGTAGAATCTCCGCCCACCGTATTATCTTTCGCACCGTTTGTTAACCAGACGCCTGCCATTTTACCGTTGCCTGCTGGTGTTACGCCGTCCGGTTCAATTCCTATATAATTACCTTCAACTATATTTTTATTTGAACCGTTTATTACAATCCCTGCCTGCAGGTTCCCGATTATTATATTTCTATCCGCGACCTTTTTGCTGCCTATAATGTTATATTCACCTTTCGAGCCGGCAATTTCAATACCTACGTCGTTTCCCTGATCTGTTGCGCTGCTTGAGGCGCCAGAGCCGATAATATTCCCTATAATTATATTTGCGCATGATAATATCCTTATTCCGGCATTTTTTCCGGTGCCTTTGAATCCGTATATAACTAGTCCCTTTATGATACTGTTCCCCCCGCAAACGGTTAGGCCGTTAAATGTCCCTTGGGTAATTCCGCTTCCGTCAATTTCGATTACCGGACTCCCGGAAAAACCTGGCTGGCTTGTTCCGTCAATTACCACACTGTCCTTTATATCGGGTAAAGGGGTCATTAATTTGATGGTACTTATTCCTTCATTTGAAATATTGAAAAGTATAGTATCTTTTCCCGCATTATTGTTTGCATCCGTTATGGCCTGCCTTAAAGTAAGAAGGGACGAACTTGTATCAAGTACAGTAGTTACGGTAAATGTGCCGGCACTTATTGTACTCGAAAACGAAAAAATTATGGCGGCTGTTATCAGGGCAGTAAAAGTAAATATGAATTTCATTATAATCTCCTCACGGCTTCTGCCGGTTAATTAACGAATTACTGATTTAATTAAATGCCTTGCTGCACCAGATTTAATGCAGCAATTCGTTTTTCTTTATCTCGGAGATAAAATCGTTCAAATTAATTCTTCCGTCTATCATTTTTTCACCGGTTGCCGGTTTTACGGTATAAGAAAATTTTCCGTCCATTCCGCCGGTTACTCTTAGATTATTGCTTTTATCCTTTTCCAGGAATAAAAGTACGTTTTCGTTTTTTCGGAATCTCGGTATATCGCTGTAAATTTCGCCCACTTTTCCTACTTCGCCGCCGGGTTGCATAAAAGATACCACATCGCCGGCGGGCTGCCCCTTTACAAAGGTATCTACGGATACCGATATTCTTGAATAGATCCTAGTCTTTTCTTTATTCCATTCCGATTCGATGCTATTAATCTTGCCGACAACTATTAAAGATGATTTCCGGGTAAGTTCTGCAACGCTCCGATTAACCTGAGCATAATCGGTTCCGTATGCGAGAAAGGTTATAATTGTTACCGGAATTACAAAATCGAGTAAAAACAGTCTAAGCATTTTCATATCTCCCTCCCTTAATTAATAGAACTAAAATTATATATAACTATAAGTATACTTTTTATATTCTCCGGTATATTGTGATATAAATGGTTTTGCTGCGGTTTATTATTTAAAATTTTTTCCGGTTACAAAGGAGTAATGTTCGATTTTTAAATCATCAGATGTTTTTACTTTTGCTTTATAATCGTTTTGAAGCGTCATTTTCCACAAATAAAATTGAGAGAAGGTATGTCTGACTTTTGCAACAAGTTCGTCGAATTTTCCGCCGGTTTCGTATCTTTCCGCATATTCTTTGCTGTTCCAAATTGTAACCGAAACAAATTCGTTAGGCGCATTTAAGCTTTCGCTCAGAAAAATATTTCTGCATCCTTTGACGGATTTTAACTCGGGGATAATTATATCTGAAAACAGCGATTTAAACTTATCGATCTTTTTTTCCATTATTTTCAGATAGAGAATCCGTACGTATAATTGGGAATTCGGCAACTCAAAATCATCGCTCATAATATCGTTGACCGACGGTAAAAATTTTTTTATCACAGGTTCATCGTCAACAGGGGCGTATTCCAGTTCCATATTATCAGAAAGCTGTATTTTCCATTCGGCTGATCCCGATAAAAACTGTTTTGTACGGTCTATAAGATTTTTGAACATCTCGCTTTTTTCATAACTCTCTGCTTTTTCAAGAGTAGTCCAAAATGTAACCGAAATATATTCATCTTTAGCAGGATTTGATCTTATCAGGCCTGCAAACAAGCACCCTTCTGTCTGCTGCAGATTATTCACAACTTCAATTTTGTAAAAATCAATAAAATCCGAATAGTATTCGGGATTCAATTTGAGCTGAAGAAAACGCATAAACATTATATTTATACCTTTCCGATCGCTATTAAATTACCGGTTGATCGATTTAGAAATTTATCCGCTAAATTTTAGAAGGAGAACACAAATTAAAACATTTATGTAGAATTAGAAAATAAAATTATACTCTTTTTATAACTACAATAGTCATATCATCCATTTGCTGTGAGCCGCCTATATAGTCGTCAACTCTAGATAGAATTATATCTATAAGTTCGGCGGATGAGACGTTCTTATTTTCTTTAACAATTGAAAGTAACCTTTCCTCGCCGAACTCTACTTCATCCTTAGTCATAGCTTCGGTAATGCCGTCGGAGTAGAGCACAAGCAGGCTGCCGGGATCGAATTTGATATTTGTTTCCTCATATTCATAATCGCCTATGGCACCTACCACTATACCGCCTAAATTCAGACTTAAAAATTTCGAATTGCCGTCCAGCATTACGGGTACATTATGCCCGGCATTGCAATATAAAACCTCGTTTACCTTTTTATCCAGAATACCGTAGAAAAGAGTAGCATAGCGGTTCAGGTCGGTACTACGGTGGAGAAGTTTATTTGAAAAATTTATCGTTTCTTTGCATGATATGTTCATCAGCGCCTGTCCTCTTAATGTTGCCTGAAGATTAGCCATAAGAAGCGCTGCCGGAATTCCCTTGCCCGAAATATCTCCCAAACAGAAAGCAATACGGTTTTCATCAATCTCTATAAAGTCAAAATAATCACCGCCCACATCCTTGGCAGGAATACTTTTACCGGCAATATCATAACCTTCTATGCTGGGAAATGTTGAAGGCAATAACCTCATTTGAATGTCGTATGCAACTCTCATCTCTTCTCTTAATCTTAAAAAGGCCTGCTCTTCTTCATACAGTCTTGCATTCTCTATAATGTGAGCCGACTGAGCCGCCAAGATCGACAGTAGTCGTTGATCTTCATTGGAAAAGCCGGATTCGGAATGTTTATTGAAAACTGTGAGAAGCCCGATTAACTTTCCTTTTAACACCATCGGAACGCTTAACAGCGAATTTATACCTACGTCGTTTTTAATAAAGAATTTAAATCTTGAGTCGTTTATCAAATCGTTTACAAGCAGAGGACTCCTGTTTTTAAGCATCCATCCGGTTAGCTGTGCGTCAAGCCTATACGGCAGCAGCTGCGATATTGAATCTTGTTTTCTAATCATAGTATGAAAAGGATTTATTTCATCTTTTTCATTTAGAAGCATAACAACAGCCTGCTGTACTTTCAAATGCTTAATACATTTGTTTACGATCATGTCGATAACGTCTTCGACAGATAAGGTTGATGTTATCGCAGTGGCAACATCATTTAAAGCAGAGAGCTCTTCAATAGCTAATTTAAGTCTGCGGTTCTCATTTTCAAGAGCTTTAAGTTTAGTAGATTCTATTGTTTCCATTTGTTATTTATAATTTATACATGGGATATATTTATTATGTATAATCCGTTTAGAATTTCAAATTCTTCTTAGCTATGTCTATGATAAGTATTATTCCCTTTAATTGCATTTAATTTAATAAATTATAAAATAAATAAGTTATTTTATCGCACATTTATGTAAAAAATTATTACTTGCTTCTATGTAGTTTTATACGGGCATTACTCCGCACCTTCTTTTAGTGAAACCGGAAGGAGTTAAAAGAAATTCTTCATTAATAAAAACTAATTTCATCAACGATATGATATTCGGATTGATTCAATATTGAGTTAAACATTAAATCAATAAAATTTAATATCGGTTTTTATAGTCATTTTTCTTCCGAGGTTATCCAGACATGTAATTTTCACAGGTCCTTCAACCGGCGAATAGAATAATTTTTTCCCCGATTTTGTTTTTGCATAAAATTTATCGTTAATATACCAATACTGAAACGCGACCGAAGGATCTGAAGCAGCCATAAGCATTATCTGCTGATTACTTCCTTTCTCTATATAATAGTTATAATCTCCTGAAGGAGAAAGAATTTTCGGACCGTTACCCGAAAATTTAGCTGTGCAGTATGGATTGTGGGGAGGAGGTCTTTTAAACGGTATTTTATTTTTTAGAAACCACAAAGTCAATTCAGGATCATAATCCGGATAGGCGACTTTTTTGTACCCTGAATCAGGAAGGCATTCGGTGCAGTAGCTGATTTTCTCGTCGCTGCTTACATACATTGTCCTGTATAGATCGCATCTTTTATTAGGCGAAACCTTTTTAATATAATAATCGGAAATAAGCGACCCGCAATTTTGCGTCGGCAATAATCCGGTTTCACTGCACACCTCTCTTTCAAGCACTTCATTCGGCTTTGCGAACCAGCGTTCTTCAGATCCGTTTCCGCGATACCCGGATTTATAATCTATTGAATTGAACAGTTCAAATAAAAGAGGAACTGCCATTTCGGCACCGGATAGTTCGGGGGCTCCCTTGCCGTCGAAGTTACCCATCCAGACGCCGATCGTAAAATCAGGATTGTATCCAATTGCCCAGGCATCCCGTTTACCGTAAGATGTTCCTGTCTTCCAAGCAATTTTTGGAAGATTTGTATACGAAAGAAATTCTACAGGAAAATCGGGTCTTTCATTAGAAGCCAATATCTGGCTTGTCAAATAAACGGCGCCAGGTGTAAACAATGGAATAGAAATTTTTTTATCTTTTTTTTCCGCAGCCAAATAGTTTAAAGGATAAAGGACTCCCTTATTTGCAAACACAGTATAGAAGCCGGCTAGTTGCTCCAGCCTTACTCCGCAACCTCCTAAAATCACTGAAAGGCCGAGCGATTTTTTTTGAGCTTCAATGTCCGTAAAGCCGCCTTTTTCCAGAACTGATAGAAATTGTACCAGTCCAACCTGCTGAAGCAGCCTTACCGCCGGCACATTCAGAGAATTGATTAGCGCAAATTTTGCCGAAACCTGGCCGTGAAATTTAAGATCATAATTCTCCGGCTCGTAGCCGTTTATGTCGGTCGGCAAATCAAGAAGTTTCATCTGAGGTGTCAGCAGACCGCGATTGAATGCCATAGTATATAAAACCGGCTTTAATGTTGAGCCGGGTGAACGGATTGATGTTATGCCGTTTACCTGTCCGGAAGAATAATAATCATTAAAGTCGGCCGAACCGCAGTAACCCGCGACGGAATTTGTTTTATTATCGATTATAATTACAGCACCGTTTGAGACCTGCTTCGATCTTACGCGCTTTACATAATTTAGCAGCAGGTTCCCGGCCGTATTCTGGATGGAAGGAATTAGTGAAGTTCTTATTTGACTGCCGCGATAATTTTGAGCAATATATAAACAGAAATGCGGTGCAATGTTTTTAATCGCATATCTTCCGGTATTTAAGGGCTCGTTAAGCGCATCAGTAAGATCCGACTTTTTAAAAACGTCTTCGGACATAAATTTTTTAATCCATTTGTTCCTCATAGCGGAAGCATTTAGATTATTTCGATCTACTCTTAAACTGTTCGGATCATTAGGTATTACCGCCATAAGTATTGACTGCGCAAGGCTGAGTCTGCCCGGAGGTCTGTTAAAATAAATATATGAAGCAGCTTTAACGCCTTCTACGTTGCCGCCGTATGGCAGCATAGAAAGATACATTTCGAGAATTTCTTTTTTGCTGTAATGCAGTTCGAGCTGAAAGGCCCTGAAAACTTCACCGATTTTTTTAAAATAAGTTCTGTCTCCTGGTTCAAGCATCCTGGCAACTTGCATAGTGATGGTCGAGGCTCCCGACACTCTTTTACCTGTAACCGCATTCTGGATAAACGCCCGGATTATTGCTACAGGGTTTACTCCCGGGTGCCAGTAAAACCATTTATCTTCTTTTTCTATAATTGCCTTAATCAGATACGGTAAAATTTCATCCAGATGGGCCCGCATGCGCCACTTGTCGTCTCTGGAAAGATAAGCAGTAAGCATTGTACCGTCTTTAGCGTAAATAACTTTTGAATACGGTTTTTGCGCAGGCAGCGGAAAAATTAAATCCAGCGAAATGATCATGAATAATAGAGCGACTAAACCGTATATAACTTTTGATCTGAATAACTTCAATATTACCGGCTTTGAACGCCAATATTTCTTTACTCTGTATATAAAATCCATAGTCTAATCAAATCAGCAATATCTTAAAATACATGATATTAATTTTTAATTTTTTTATAAACATTTAGCTCCCGACGAAATTAGTTATATGCATAATTTTCTTAAACCCTGTAATGATTTTATACACGCTTACCGGCGTGCAGGCATACAGAATATAATTTTACACAAACAATTTTTGTATAAAATTTCTTAAGTTAATTCCTATAAGCGAGACTCATTGCTTACTCCAAAAGGCCGGGTATAATTCCTTTGGAATTATTTCACATTCACAATCCCGCTTCCGTAAACCGAGCCTATTTCGCCGTCATACATTGCTTCGGCACTTATTACCGGCAATACAAATCTGCCTTTGTTTACAGCCCGGATCAGGTAATAAAAAGTATCCTGCGTATACCGTTTTGCACTTGTAAATAGAATCATTCTGTCGTCTCTGATATCCATATACTGCACGTTCATTGTACCGGAATACTTTTTTGAAAGCTGCGGAGTCTCGGACAACCTAGGGTTGTCTATTTCAAACCCGGATGGCAGGAGATCGGAAATAACTATATTATCGGCGGAAACGTCTCCTCCCGTCATATCGATCCTGCAAATGATTAGCTGTCCCTGTTCAAAGTGATTATCAATTATCGGAAATCCTGTTTTATAATCGGAATAACTTCTTCTTACTTTCAGATGAGAATCGAACTGTTTTACGCTGCCTTTTTTCACTCCTTTAATGCTGTAAAAATAATAAACAGTTCCCTGTTTGTTGCCCTGAAGTATTAGTGATTTTGCATCGGGATTCAAATTTAGAGTTAAATCCTTTCCCGTATAAGCGCCTGTCTTTTTTCCGTCGGAATATACATCAACATTCAAATCGTAGAACGCCCCCAGCTTAGCGGCTTTTCCGAGTGCAAGAAACGCAAATGATCTGTCCTGTGTAGAATAAATTGATTCCATCATTTCGGTAAGATGTTTTATTATGAAGGGTATTTGTTTATTAGAAGGATCCACTTCGAGAAGCACGTTAAGCATTATGGCATTAGCACGGGCTTCCGAATCAAACGATCCGCCCGTCAATCTTTCGGTTTTTTCCGGTACGTACTTATCCGGTACTACTTCATAATAAGCCGGCCAATTGCCCATAAGAGCATATGCCCCTGCAAGTAAATATTTACAGTCGTTTGAAACAAGTGCCGGTTTCGATTTATAATAATTCATTGTTGGAATATCTCCTCTTCCGGCATCGGCAAGCACGTAAAGCGAATAAAGAATTTCCTTTGAGGCAATTTTAGTCACCGTTCTTGAATTATAATCATAAGATACATAGTCAAATGTTTTTCTATCCCTGGCTTTACCGGCAATATAATTAAGCAGTCCCGACAGTACATTATCAGAAACATTGAAACCTGCCTTCTTTGCCTCTACCAGAAAATGCGCAGCGTAGACAGAACCCCACCAGCTGGAATAAATCCCTCCCGGCCAATAGCTTAATGAACCGTCTGACAACTGCATAGACTCGAGTTTTTTTATTCCTTCCTGGACGAAGTACACCGGTGTAGTGGTTCTATAGTATTGAGGTGCTATAAGCTTTGCGAGGTCCTCAAAATACAATTGCGGAAAAAGTTTCGAAGTAGTCTGTTCAACACAGCCGTAAGGATATCCGACAAGATATTTAAGAAACTTCGCAAACTTAATAGCCGGAAACTTTGAAATTGTAAGTTCTGAGCTCGCGGTTCCTTTTATATAATCGGAAGCAGGCTGCAAATTTATTTTTTCATCGTTCCTAATCTGGCCGGAAAAACTTTCCGTATAATAAGGCGATACCGGTCTTACACTGATGTTTGTCTCATTCTTAGCATTCGCGAACCCGGAAGTTTTAATAGATATTTTTCCGGATCCGGTTTGTTCGCCCGTAGTAATCACAAACTGCACTGTAGATGTTGAATGCGCGGCAATACTTGTATTATGACTTCTGTTAGATTTAATATTCAGAGGTCCTTCAACTTTTAATTCAACCGTAGTATTTGCCGGCATATTTGTTGTGTTTATAATTGAAACCGGCATTATAAGCGAATCCATCGGCGCAAGAAATCTCGGTATCTGCGGTTCTATTATCAGATCGTCCGAAACTTTCAAACTTTTTTCCGCCGATCCGAAACGATTGCCGTCATATACCACCGCCATTAATCTTACCTCCCCGTTAAAATCTTCGGGTATATTCAACGGCACCCTTACCTCTCCGCTGCCGTTTGTTTTTAGTATTCCGCTCCATACCGCCAGGAGATTAAAACGTTGCGAAGTAATCGGATTGGTACGCTTTTGAAGCTGTTTTGCCAGCTCGTCTCCGCCTGGTGATTTAAGCGTAATAATTTCGGGCAATAATAACTTGTAAAGATCATAACTGTTAACATCCAATGCCCTCTTTGCATACATAAAACCGTAAGGATCGGGAGTCTGGTAATTTTTAATCTGAAGTATACCTTCGTCTACAGCAGCCAGAGTAACATATATATTTTTTTCTCCCGAGGTCTTTACGGTTACTTCGGTTTTTACTCCGGGTTTTACCGTAGCCGGGGCAAGAATAGCAACAGGAAGACGGCGGATCTTCCGTTCCACTTTAATCGAAGCAAAACCGTGAGCTACCAGAAACGGGACAGACATGTCTGCGGTATGTTTTCTGAATAAAGTAGCGGTAACATAAACATTCGGAATATATTTTTCGTCAATATTAACTTCAATCTGCGTTGACCTTTCCTTTACATCTACATATTGATAATCATATACTCCGTTTCTTTCCAAGGTAACAAGCATTTTGCCTGCAAAAGGTGTAGTGAACAGTATTTTGGCTTTTTCTCCCGGTTCGTATACTTTCTTATCGGATACAATTTCCACGCGCCCTTCCTTATCTACTTCGAAAGATGAAGCGGTAGTTGAGTACCATCCGTATGCGTAAAAACGGGCCGATTGATAAAAGTCGCTTTGTTTGCGCGAAATCCTCAGTTCGTATTCTCCGTTTCTTGATACCGAAACCGGAATGTTTTTTTCTCCGCCGGATAAATCGATTTCTTTTTCCCACTGCACCACTTCTTTTTTCTCCGAGGCGTAAACATATTTACCTGAATTATTTTTCTTTAAAACCGTCTGCCATTCAAGTCGTACTAATTTAGCGTCTGCTTTAAATTCCTTCAGCAGATTGTCATCCTTATCTACTGCAACTGTTTTAAAATCAATGGTCTCGTTTGTGCCGAAATAATAACCCGGTGATTCAATACCTATAAAACTGTTTTCGGGATAAATATCAAAACTTGCCATCCTGTTAACAGTTCTGCCCGATAATCCGAATACGCTGATAAAAGCGTAGCAGGTAACGATACCGGATGATTTCAAATCCTGCGCGGCGGTATAATTAACTGTTGCATTTCCTTCGTCGTCCAGGTTTCCGCTTACAAAAGAATTCGGAATATTCGGATTTTGAAAAGAAGAATTTCCGAAATTATACCCCGGAAATTTTTTACTTATAAAAGTCTTATGTCTAAGTTGAAAATCGGATTCATACTTGAGTCCAGATGCTTTCGCTCCGAACAGATACTCGGCATTGATAGAAACATTATCGGATTCGCCGGGCTTGATATCCTTTTTACCGGTTTTCAAAAGTACTCTTATTTTGTCCGGTACAAAATCCTCCACATTAAAAGTATAGGTGCCTATCAGGCTGCCCGAGCCTGCATATACTTCCGTTCGGTACTGTCCGGTTTGCGAGTATGTCTGCATTTTAATTGACACATCGAAAGAACCCTGGCCGTTCAGATTTAATTTATACTCATCATATACTTTTCCCGTCGGTGAAATTATCTTAACCATTACCGGCACATTTTTAATAGTTTCCGTAAAATCATCGCGCACAATACCGGATACATGAACTTCTTCACCGGGTCTGTATAATTGCCGGTCGCCGTATAGAAAAGTTTTAAATCCCGGCGTGTATTCCGTTTGACCGCCCACGTCGTACCTTGAAGTTTCAACACCCGTTTCATTTAGATCGATGAAATTAAAATCATCGCCTTTTTCTGCTGTTATTACTCTCGGGTTAAAATCTTTAAGACTTTCTTTTAAGTTTTTAAATGAAGCAACTCCCTTTGAATTCGTCCGGCCGGTTAATATAGTCTGATTGTTTGACGATACGAGCATAATTTCTACATTGTCCACAGGTTCGGTTGTGGCAATTGAATTCACGAAAACAAGAAGCTGATCCGGCGATTGTTTTGCAATAATACCGAGATCAGAAAGCGCCAGCATCTTTGAAGCTCGCCGCCACCGGTCCTCCGTAGAAGTAACACTTACTATAAAAATCCCTTTTAACTTTTGATTGCGGATAGCGTCCAGATTAACGCTGAATTTCTCCAGCGAGTTGGGATCATCCTTTAATTTTTTCTTTTCCTTATATAACCTGTGACCGTATTCATCGATATTGTAGTAAGGCGAATAATCATAATAGTAGTCATCAGAGTAATTATACTGGTTATACTCTCTCAAAAAAAACAGGATATTGTTCTTAAATATCTGAGAGACTTCGATATCTACTCCGGGAATATTAACAGCGCTTAGTTCAAGGTTTCTCTGTCCGGAAAGCATCAGATACTTACCTCTTTGGTCTGTAAACCTAACTGAAGGATCGAGATTTACAAAAGTAATCTGCTGCTCAAATTCGGACGAAAGCTCACCGCCGTATAACCCGGGCAGACCTTTATGAATAACAAGATCGATGTTTTGAAGTTTATCAAACGTGCCTTCAATTCGAAATGAGTTTTCATTTACATAATAATCAACCTTTTCCTGGGGATTTAATTTCACATAATCCTTCAGTTTTTTATCATCGACCCTTTGTGTGGTAGATACTTCAATCCACTTTTTATCGCCGGTTAAACCGCTTGATACTCCGGTAATAGCAAGTCTTGTAAGTGGAGGCAGCTTGTATTTGAATTCACGGTTGTCCTGCAGTCCCTTTTTACCGATGACAGACATTAAACCTTTTTTAACTTCTACCGACAGTTCCTGTTCTTTATCGGTTTGCTGTATGTTACCGAGATCAACGGCAATTATATCCGAGGCTTTATCCGAAATTATTTTGTAGCTGCTTATTTCCTGACCGTCTTTAATAAAGTTCAAGTTATCTTTAAGCATATCAGGATTTACAGGATAATTAAAATACAGATTTGCTTTAATGCTTATTTGATACTGTTGGTTCGGAATATGGGTCCAGAAGAAATCTGCTTTGGTAACGTCAAAATCCTGAGTTCTGAATTCGTAAGTGTACGACTTAAGCGAAAGGTCTTTACCGAAGAGAACTTTATTTGTAACTACTGCCGTATACGATTGTATAGGCTGCAGCGGACCGTCGGGTGAAAATATCAGGGTATTTCCGGAAGTCCATTTAAATTTGCCTTCTATTTTTGGTTCGAACTTGACAAACTCATCGTCCAGCCATTTATCCTGATCGCTCTGCGGCGCAATGTTATTGGAAAACTCAATTTTAAAAGTGGTTAAACTTTTAATTTCTCCCTGGGGTGAAAACTTAATCACTCTTACACCGCTTCCTGAGCAAGACAAGAACATTACCGTTACGGCAGCGCTCAATAGATAAAGTAATTTGTATTTCACGGCAGCCCCCTTTTGGTTGAGATTATTAGAGTATATTAATGGAATAATGCAATCCGGTAGTTACCGGGCTTTGCGCCGGATTATAAATTCACCGGTAAAATATGTTTCCGGCCGTAATAAATTTATAAAACAGGGAGCTAAATTAAAAATTAAATTTAGGTTATTATATGGGAGAGAAGAGTATCATATCATAACATTCCCGGCGTAATCATCTCAAGTAACTCAGGTTATCCGTGATGATTTTCAGGAAGCTAAAAAATTAAAGGATCGTACAATACTCCGGAGGTTCTTAATATTTTTAATAGGTGCCATTCTGCTATAGATTTTTATTTATAGTATTGGAAAAGCTCAATAGGATTTCCGGACGGATCTTCAAGAAGGATTTGTTTCCCACCCGTTCCGCTTACAATTTCATTTCGAAAACGGCAACCTTTGGCTTTTAGTTTTGTTACGGTTGTTTCAAGGTCGTCTACTTCAATTTCAAATCTGTTCCATCCGCCCGGAGTCTGCACGGTTCCGTCCGGCATTGTTTGCCCTCCCCCGCCTTTACCGCTGGGTTTGCTGAGCAGCAGCCTCAAATTTCCTTTGGAAAGTATAGCAAACTCGGCCGCAGGGTGCATAATTGTTTTGAAATCCAGTAAGGAAGTGTAAAATTTAATTGCTTCTTCAACGTCATTTACAATATATCTAACTGTTACATACTGAACGTTGCTGTCAGTATTTTCCTTCCGGGAATTTTCTTTATTCTCTTCGTTCATTAATATCGACTCCTTTCCTTGTAAATGCCACAAGATAATCTACATCGATTTAAATTCTGAAATTAATATTGATTCGAGGACGCCCCCTAAATATTAAGTTTATAATCTTTAAGCAGTTCCTTAGCCTCACCCAGTTGATTCTGATTAACAAAGAACATTGCAGGCTGAATCAGAGAATCAACGATTAGGAAATTTTCACCGTATACATAATAATCAATTCATATATTTTAGTTCTCAATTCTTCTAAACTCCGTAGGAGTTCAACCTTTTCTGTTTATTTTATTTTTATTTAATGAATCAATTAAATAGTTCATAATTTTTACTGAGGCAGACGTTTACGAATGTAACTCATTGACCTCTCTATTATATTCCTTCTAGACCTTTAGCGGCATTTAGCACAAGTAGATAAAAATTATTTATCCACATGTTTCAACGCGCCGGAATTATATCTTGGACCGACATCCGGATACTTTTTAAGTAATTTACCAATATCCTGCAAATCATCAAAAGAAAGGACAATATCAGCAGCTTTTGCATTATCTTCCAAATACTTTGTTCTTTTAGTTCCGGGTATCGGTATAAAATCTTCTCCTTGAGCGAGCACCCATGCAAGTGCAAGCTGTGCAGGTGTACAATTTTTAGCTTTAGCCAGAACTTCAAACTCTTCAGCTAATTTTCGATTATTACCCCAATGCTCATCATCAAAACGCGGCAGCGTGCGTCTGAAATCATTTTCAAGAAGATCATCCTTCTTAACCGTGTTGGTCATTAATCCTCTGGCAAGAGGACTGAACGGAACAATCGATATTCCGAGTTCCCGACAGACAGGTATTATCTCTTTTTCTATATCCCTCGTTAAAAGAGAGTATTCGCTTTGAAGAGCCGTTATCGGATGCACCGAATGAGCACGGCGGATTGATTCAGGCGAGGCTTCAGACAATCCGAGAAACCGTACCTTGCCTTCCTTTACGAGATCAGACATAGCGCCTACGGTTTCTTCAACAGGCACTTTGGGATCGACACGGTGCGCATAATATAAATCTATAGTGTCGATCTTTAATCTTTTTAAACTCGCTTCGGCAGCTTTTTTAATATAAGCCGGCGAACCATCAATATATACGCCGCTCATATCTTTAAATACACCCTGTCCTTCTTTATATCTGAATCCGAATTTTGTAGCAATAAATATTTTTTCCCGGTTAGGTGCCAGAACTTTTGATACAAGTTCTTCGTTGCGTCCCTTTCCGTACATATCGGCAGTATCCCAGAAATTTATCCCGAGATCCAAAGCTTTATGCAGAACGGCAACCGATTCCTCGTTATTTTCAACACCGTATGCGTGACTCATCCCCATGCATCCCAATCCGGTTGCCGATAATTTTTCATTTGTCTTTCCGAGTTTTCTGTATTTCATTTTATCCCTTTGCTTATTTTAATATGAATGTCCGAAACAGACATTACAAATAATGGTTTTTTATTTTGCCGGAATCAGCCTTCTCAAAACGTAAATAAAGCTATATAAATGAAGTATAATTTTCAATTATGATTGATCTAACTCAAACTGAATCATTCAATGGGCAAATTGTTATTTTATAAGTGCAGAAGTATGCAAGCAAGCAGACGCATATGAGTATGGCTGCATGTATATATGGTGATACACATTAATTTGCCCGTGAAAGAATATTCGCAGTTAGTTGCATCCGGGTCATGTTACAAATTTGTTGAAGGATCATCGGCGGACGGGCCGTATACCGAGGGTACTTTTCCGCCTGCCAATCTGATATATACAGTCATTTGTCCGCGATGATGAACCTGGTCCATAAGCATCATAAGCATGAATTCATCAGCCGCATACTTTACCCCGGCAAATTCGATAGTTCCTTTCATACCGGAATCTGATATATCGCCTATTGCCGAAATTATTTCCGTTGACTCTTTTTCAAAATCTTTGATCAGAGTTTTTAAATCTCCGGGCAAATAATTTTGAAATAAAGAACTGTCGAACTTTTCTCCTAATACGTATGATTTTATTAAATACATCTCAAAGACAAATGTAGACATGATTTTTTTTGCAGTTTGAGAGCGTTCGTGAGGCGCATAATCCAGCTTATCTTCCGGATATGCTCTCATTACTTTTAATGTTGTCTCGAATTCTTTTTTGAATAATTTCAACAGATTATCTTTTGTAATCAATATTTCATTCCTTTAAATAGTTAAAAAAGTAATTATCTTTCGATTATATTTTTAATTTTCTCTAAAATAAGTTTCGTGCCGTTTTTCGAATGCCGGTAACCGCTTTCATCGGCAAAGCCTTTCTGTGTCCAGGTAAACTTAGTTGTTTTATTACCTATTTCTTCAAGATTATAAGTTATCAGTGAATAATTCTCAGGTTTATCCTCAAGTCCGGTAAATCCGCTCCAATAAGTGTATGTTAATACTTTAAAAGGAATTATCTCCTGTATTACTCCTTTATCACGGTATTCTTTCCCTTCGTATTTCCCTCGGAATATAATTTCGCCGTTCTTCGTCCAGTCGGTAATGGTTTCGGTTCCGAACAGATATTCTTTTATGATTTCGGGTTTAGTCAAAGCATCCCACACTTTGGCAGGTACGGCATTTATTTCAATTGAATCGGAAACAATTAAATCTTGTCTCATCTCTGTCCTTTCCTATTTGTTGTTAATTTCTGATTTTCACCGCTCAAAAACACCCCGGGAAATTTTTTGCCTCAGTTCTCTTTTATAATAGCCTATTCGTTCATACACATGCTAAATAATAACTAAGAAACGCATTTTGAAAAGGCCCCCATAATTGGTTTACTTATAATTATAAGGTCGGTCATATGTTCTGTATTCTTATTGCTGATAAAGAAGCCGGATTTTCTAACATGATCTATACTCTTTATATAACCGGCAAAGCCGTATTCTGTCAGAGTCGGATATACAAAAGGCGCCGGGTTATTACTGCTTATCGGAAATAATTTACTGGACTCAGCATAGTCGCTAATTTAAAATTAAATACGTGAATAACTGCTTTTCACAAATCCGTTTGAATAAATTTTTGTTGAAGTATGTTTTAAAAACATATCTTTTTTCAAATAACCGAACAAAGGAATACCGGAACCAATAAGCACAGGAATCCTTGTAATAATTAACTCGTCAATTAAGTCTTCACTCAAAAAATTTTGTATCGCTTTGCCTCCGTCTAAATAAATATTCGAAAATCCGTCTTCCGATAATTTCCAGATTATTTCCTTCGGCGGCATCGAAAGCAGAGAGGCCTTTCCTGTCAATATATCCGGCAGATAACCTAATTTTGAACTCAGGATAAAAACTTTCTTTGTATAAGGCCATTCATTAAACGAAAGAATTTTTTCGTATGTATTTCTTCCGATTACTACAGCATCCACGCCTTTTATAAAATCGTCATAACCGTAATCATCCCCTCCGGAATTATTGAACTTTTCCAGCCAGTCGAGATCGCCGTTTTCACGGGCAATATATCCGTCAATGCTGACTGCAATATAAACAGTTACTTTCATAATTTTTCTGTACACCGACTGTTATTAGACTACTAATCTAATATCGATTTTTTCATTAAAGTTTATGGAAATGATGTTATTGAAATCCGCGTAAAGAAGAGATTATTTATTATCCGGTATAAAATAGAATAACTTCGTTTAAGAAAAAATTTTTAGAAACCGGAAATTAATCTCAAAAATAAAAAAAAATTTTTCTGCTGCAACCCCAAATCAGTAAGAATTATATTAATATGATGAAGCGCTCATTACCGGTATTAAATTAATTAAAGAAGAATGTTTGATTTGGATTATGCTTAAATTCTGAGAAAAATTATTAAAGGGAATACTGATATGGGCGAGAATAAAATAAAACTGGTTCCGTATTTATACTTCCGGGGAAACTGCGAGGAAGCACTTAGTACATATAAAGAAATTCTGGGCGGAAATGTTGATATTGTTAACCGCTACGATAATCCCGCTATGAAGGCACCTGAGGAATATAAGAATAAGATTCTTCACGCAAAATACGAATTCGGCGGGAATACAATTTTGGCAAGCGATATATTGCCGGGTAAAGAAACATCGGGCAGCGGCGACGCGTATATGTCGTTATCAATACAGGATAGCACCGAAGCCCAGGAAATATTCAGGAATCTTTCCCGGGGAGGCAAGATACGTGTTAAGTTTGAAAAACAGTTCTGGGGCGGTTGGCACGGTAATTTTATCGATCGTTTCGGTATCAAGTGGATGGTAAACAGTGATTAATTTCTTTCGCCTATCCGGTATTTAAGAACATGTGCAGTTTATCTGAAATTCGAATGAAGCCGTTAACTTTGAGTGTTAGTCACTACCGGAGTTCCCTGGTGAAACCGCAGTTTCCAGCCTGCTTTTGTTTTTATCCAGAGAGAACTTCGGTTACTCGTCAATAACTCTTTATCTAAAATTTCGCTTTTATATGTTACCAGCACAACATTATCCTCGATTAAGTGGATATTAAAATCCTTCAACGGAAGTTTGATATTTATTTCCTGTGACTTTACGGAAAGTGTTTCCACAATACTATATATTCGTCCAGAGCGGCCGAACTCAAAGAAATCAGGCGATAAAACTTCTGCCATATATTTAAGGTCGAACCTGGTTTCGGTAAGCCACAACGATTCTTCAAGTTCTTTTAATTTATCAAAATCTTCTTTGCCAATATCCAAATTTACCCTTCAAATATTTTGACGGTTAAGAAAAACGGTTAATATTTTTTATCTTACTTATTAAACCACAAATTTCAATAATTTACCTCAAGTTGATCGCCTAAATGTTTTTAGTGTGAAAAATCATTGAGATGGTTACAAAAAGCTGTCTTACTGATTTATTAAAACAAGCGGTCAACTTAAGTAACTTAATTTATAACCAATAAATTAGCAACGAAAATAAAAGAAAGATAGATTATAAAGACTACAATAATCAGCAATTTTTAAGTAAAGGTGTTTTCTTAACAAGATGATTAATATTCTGAGCAAACAATGGGTTATTTTAAATATTTTTAGATGTATTGTGCCGGTTAAGAAAAGACTCAATACACATTTCGGAATTATTAAAAGAGAGTAGAAACTAGACAGGCAATTTTATCTCTGAGCAAAAATAAAATTGTTTGCGGAATCTATTTCATCCTTGCTGATTGTATGTCCCATATTGCCGTATATCTTTAACATTACATCCGCGTCCATTTTTTTGATAAGTTCCGAAGTCTCGTTTACCCTTTCTATCGGAACGTGCGGATCGGGATCGCTTGTTCCGATAAAAACAGGTGTCAGCCCGAAATCGCCTTTGTAGTTTTCGATATAAATTTTATCCCCGATTAATCCCCCGGTAAATGCCGCAACGCCTCCGTATTTGCGGGCATTACGCGTTGCAAATTCAAGAGTAAGACAACTGCCCTGAGAAAAACCGAGGAAATAAATATTCTCTGAGCTTATTCCCTCATCGTTGATATCTTTAACAATCTCCGAAATTAGATTCAACGCAGAATTAAGCCAGGGCTGATTTCTCTCGAGAGGCATAAGGAATGAATACGGATACCAGCTGTTATTTGTCGCCTGCGGGGCTACCAGCGCATAGCCTTCAACATTTAAATATCCGGCTAACGAAAGAATGTCCTCCGCCGAAGCTCCTCTTCCGTGAAGCATGATCAGAGCTTTCTCAGCCTGATTTAAGGCAGACCCAGATGTAATTATATTTTTTGTATGCATGCTAACGGTAGTTGTCTATATTAATTTTTACAGGTTTTAAAATACTGTTAAGCTTTGCACGGTATTGTTCGTATTGAGGCGGAAGCTTCAATTCCTCTCCAAGGTTTTCGGGTTTTTCGTCTATTGCAAATCCCGGTGGAACAGTGGCTACTTCAAACAGAACACCGCCCGGTTCTCTGAAATAGACAGATTTAAAATACTGTCTGTCTATTACCGGTGTTGGGTCTAGCATTCTGCCCGATATTTTATTTCTTACTTCTTTTTGAGTCTTTATATTGTCGGTGCTGAACGCTATATGATGCACTGTTCCGCCGCCGCCTAAAGATCGCAGGCTATCCGGCGAGCATAAAATATCAATATAATTTCCGGGCTTATCGGTTGCCGCGAACCTGAACCTATTTCCTTTTTCCTTCAGCAGGACATGATCCATTTGTTCTGTTAATAAACCTGCCGTGCGTTCATAGCCTTCTTCCCAGATTTCCGCACCGTAAAATCCTTTGATTGAATTCTCCTGCGGAATATGACCGTAAGTAAAACCGGCACGCTTGTCCTTATCTGTAAACACGAGTTCCAGTCCGAGTCCGTCCGGATCTTCAAAGTAAATAACAACTTCTTCCCCGAATCGTTCATACGCATCTTTGAAATCCACATTAAACTTTTTAAGTCTCTTCTCCCAAAATCCTATTGAAGAGGAAGGCAAAGAAAAAGAAACGGTATTGAGCATCCCCTTACCGCGTCTGCCTTTCTGAATTCCATCGTACGGGAAAAACGTCAGTATGGTGCCGGGCTCTCCGGCTTCATTGCCGTAATAGAAATGATATATTTCCGGCGCATCAAAATTGACAGTCTTTTTAACAAGTCGAAGTCCGAGCACACCGGTATAAAAAACTATGTTCTTAAGCGGCTCATCTGCCAATGCGGTAATGTGATGAATACCATTAATAAGTTTTACCATCTTTTTTTTCCAAAATATATTTTAATTTATTTTCTAATCACGTCTATAAAACTTAACGTACATGATGCCTTCAAAATTTTATTTCTTTAATCAAAATTCCGCGAATGCATCGTCCGGATAACAATAAAGCCATCTCTCTCCCGATTCAGCAGAGGAAATCACAGGATGGCCGCTTGCATGTGCGTGTTTTGTTGCATGCTGATTCGGTGAATTGTCGCAGCATAAAGTTGCTCCGCATTCCTGACATGTACGCAGGTGAAGCCATTCATCGCCGGTTTTTATGCATTCTTCGCATTCATGGCGTTTTGCAGTTTTTAAATTTTGAATACTGCCTATATGAGAACAGGGCGGGTCTTTCAGTTTCATTTTCTTTTCCTTTATTCGTGAAGTATTTGATGTACCAGTGCAATTGCGATTGAACCTTCGCCCACTGCAGACGCAACACGCTTTATGCTCCCGCTGCGGACGTCGCCAACAGCAAAAACGCCGGGAAGACTCGTTTCAAGAATATGCGGAGGTCTGTTGAGAGGCCAGCGCGCAAATGCCAGTTCCTCTTGCAAAAGGTCGTTTCCAGTTTTAATGAATCCCTTTGTATCAAGCGCCAGGCAGCCTTCAAGCCAGCCTGTGTGCGGCACGGCTCCGGTCATAAAAAATACATGTTTTATATTTTTTTCAATTAAATTATCAGATTTTTTATTCCGCCATTTTACGCTTTCAAGATGATTTTTTCCTTCCAATGCAACTAATTCCGAGTTAGTCTGCAGATCAATCATAGGATTATCTTCAATGCGGCGGATGAGGTAACGCGACATACTTTCCGAAAGGCCGTTTGCTCTTACAAGCATATGAACCTTCTTAACATTTTGCGACAAAAACACCGCGGCCTGTCCGGCAGAATTCCCTCCGCCTACAATAATCACTTCTTCGCCGGTACATAATTGCGCTTCCATTGCCGTTGCACCGTAATATATTCCGGCGCCTTCGAATCCCGTCATATTTTCAAAAGACGGTTTCCTGTACTTTGCACCGGTCGCAATAATAACTGCCCTGGTAGGCACTTTTTGACCGTTTCCAATATCTATCACATAAGGCTTGTTTTTGCATATTAGTTTCAGTGCTTCTCTTGCAACGGTTACCTGAGCTCCGAATTTCTGAGCCTGCGAATAAGCGCGAGCGGTTAATTCCTGTCCTGAAATTCCGGTGGGAAATCCCAGATAGTTCTCTATCTTTGAACTTGACCCGGCTTGCCCTCCCGGAACATTTGATTCCAATACAAGCACATCCAGACCTTCGGAAGCCCCGTATACCGCGGCCGCTAAACCGGAAGGACCGGCACCCACAATTACTACATCCCGTATTTTATTTTCGTTAATCGATTCGTTAAATCCAAGGGTTTCGGCAATTTCCTGATTGTCGGGATTACGAAGTACGGTATTGCCGCGGTAAATAAGCACCGGTATGTCTTCCGATTCAACATTAAATTTATCCAATAGCTCCTGTACATCAGAATCGCGGTCAAGGTCTATGTAAGAATAAGGATGTCCGTTCCTCGTAAGAAATTCTTTAACCCTAAGCGTACCTGCACAATGGTTCGATCCCATAAGTACTACATCGCCGAGGCCCTGCGCAATTAATTCCACTCTTCTTAAAATAAAAGCCCGCATAATAACATCACTGAGATCGGCGTCGGTCTGTACCAGAGAAAGCATTTTTTCACGGCTCAATTCAATTACTTCTCCGCCTTTTGTAACCCTTACTTCAACAAGCGAAGGCCTTCCTGAAAGCATGTTTGTCTCGCCAGTGAACTGTCCCGGTTCATGCACTGCAACAAGCGTATCGCCTCCGGCGGAAGGCCGGATAATTTCAATTTGTCCTTTTGTCAACACAAAAAACGGCATTCCTCTTTCCCCGGCTCCTGCAAGGATTTCTCCAGTTTTAACTGCACGCACTCTGCCGTGAGCCGAAAGCCTGGCAATCTGCTGAGCGGTAAGAGTCGGAAACATTCTTTCTTCCTCAGACGGAAGTGTTACGCGCCGCTTAATCAGATTATCGTTCATATATATATCCGAATTAAAATTTTATATAAACTTTCCCGGGATTTATCATCAGGTAATTATAAAACGTACGATAATGAAAAAATATTATATTAAATGTGACGCAATTACTTGCGATGGAAGAAGTGAAAGATATTCTTTTTAAATTAATAATCGGGATTTTACCGTAAAGCTGAAAATAATTTCACGCTTTAATTCTGCATACGTTGTAATTGCCGCTATAAAGTATTCAACAGTTTCTAAATAAAACCGCGTACGGCAGAAAATTTAGATACAATATTAGCAGCTTTAAATACTATTCTGTATTGGAATGCAGACCAACCCTGTTGCCCTCCGTATCAATAATTACGGCTATAAAACCGGCCATAATCTTTGTTTCGGGTACAAGTATTTTTCCCCCGGCCTTCTCTATTCTATCTAAAACATCTCCTACCGAAGGATTTGCATTAATATAAACAAGAGTGCCTTGATGGGACGGTTTTGCGCGGTTGTTTTTTACAAGTACGCCGGAAACCCGGCCTGAAGTTGCGCGGACGACATCGGGAGAAAACGGGAAAAATGTTATTTCTTCTTTGGTCTCTTCCATGTATTGCGTCTTCATTTTCATATCGAGAATCGTTTCATAAAATATTTTTGCCCGGGTCATATCAATTACCGGTATCTCGAACCAGCTTATGGCATTTGTCTCCTCAATTATTTTTTGCATTTTTTCTCCTTTCGGTTTTAAAACATTTTTTCATTTTACCGACGTTATCCACCACGTATTTCCGGCAGGATCTTTTACTCCGCCTGACCTGCCGTATGTTTGGTCTGACAGTTCGGTTACCGGAGTTGCTCCGGCATCAATTGCTTTTTTATAAGTATCATCAGCATTTTCGACATATATAAATAAATTCGCAGGCTGAGATTTGTAATTCTCGTTTGCATCTGCAAACATAATCGTGCTTGTGCCGATTACTACTTCGCCGTGCCTGATAATATCACCTTCTCGCATTATATTGTGTGTTTCTTCGGCGTCAAAAACTTTTTTTGTGAACGATAAGAATTCGGAAGCATGCCTGAGAATTAAATACGGTATTACAGTTTGATAACCTTCAGGCAGTTCCATTTTGTACTCCCTTCTAATTAAAATATGTTTGTTCTAAATTTAAATTATATGGTATTTAACTTTTTTATCCATGAATGCCCCTAGTTTACTAAATGCGATGTTTAATTTTTTTATTTCCTTCTTGTTATGAACCCGGAAAAATTCCGTTTCAAACTCTGCCACATTATTCTTAACCGTTCTTTTCCATAATCCCGAAACTTTTCCGTCAATTACTATAACCGGCCTGAATATCCCGTTACTTGAGACAGCTTTCTTAAGTTCATCGTATGGCATATAAACAGATCTGTCTTTATAACTGATAATGAATTCGTCGTAGGCAGGCAATAAATAAATATTACCTTCATCCGTTTCGGGATTAGCTGATTTATCGGGGAACAAATATGTTTTATTATCAATAATTTCCGATAAAAATTTTGGCTTAATCATCTCAACAGCGCTTCGGGCATCGGCTACGGATAAGCCTGACCACCAGGAAAAGTCGTTAACAGTTGCAGGAGAATGGCTTGAAAAATATTTTTGTGCAAGCTGCGCTAGCGATTCTTCCCTGTTTAATTTTTTTCCACCAGGCACTCTTTCCTCTAATAATGCATAAGTCTGCTTTTTATTTATTGTCTTTCCGCTGCATATTAACTTGTTTAATTCCGCTCTCATAAAAATATGCGAGGCCCTGTTATTTCCGGTAGGTATATTAGACTTCCCCAGTTCGTTCACCAGTTCTTGGCGGGTCAAAAAGTTGCTGCGATATAATGCTTTTTCGATAACTGAATTACATTTTTTATAAACTTTTCCGTCAAGCTCAAGTTCACGGTCCCGTGATTTCATTGAAGCAATTATCCGGGGTGCGGTCAGATCGAGCATCCAATAGATATCTTCCGGGGAAACAAAATGCCACGTTGGTCTTAATACGTGCGTTCTTATTATTTCGCCTTTATCTGCTGAGGCGTTAATAGCCGCCTCCGTTGATCCGGGAGTTCTAATGCCTACGGCTAATTTGGCCATATTAAAATCCTGTGCTTGAATAGCTCCCATCCAGTTGACTAATTTTCCTGCCGAATCAAATTGGGGATTACTAATCTGCTGATTTAACAGTCTTAATTCGGAAATATTTTTTTTGGTCATTTCGTTTTTCAATTGATTACAAATCTATGATAATGCTCAGCTTTTTATCGTAAGTATCTTCTTTAAGAGTTTGACACCGCCGCTAATTTGATTTTTATTGAAAGCAGTATATCCTAAAACAAGTCCCGGTCTTAATTTAAATTTCAGTTCATATTCTGAAAGCGGGTAAACAATAAGATTTTTTCCCCTGGCTAAAGCAGCAACTTTTTTATCATTATATTTTTCCGGAAGAAATCCGACAATATGCATGCCCGCCCCGGACGGATTTACCTCCAATAAGTCGCCGGTGTGAACTTTTAACTCATCAATTAAGAATTCCTGTCTTTCTTTATAAATCATTCTCATTTTTCTAATATGCCTGGTGAAGTATCCTTCTTCAATAAACTTTGCCAAAACAATTTGTTCGAATATCGGGCTTTGCCTATCGATAATAGATTTTACCACCGCAAACGGATTTACCAAATCCGGCGACGGCAGTACTAAATAACCTAGCCTCAAACCGGGAAAAAGAACTTTGCTGAATGTGCCAATATAAATTACCCGTTTATATTTATCCATCCCCTGCAGCGAAGGAAGCGGAATTCCTATATACCTGAATTCGCTGTCGTAGTCATCTTCAATTATCCAGGCGCTGTTATTATTTGCGTATTCAAGTAATTTTAATCGTCTGGTTATACTCATTGTAGATCCCAGAGGAAATTGATGTGAAGGAGTAGTATAAATAATATCGGGCTTCGGATAATTTTTTTCTGCAAATTCAACGTCAATCCCCTCTCTATCAACCGGGGTCGGGAAAATATTAACATCGGCAGAAAGTATCGATGCCCTTGTTCCGAAGTAACAGGGATCTTCAAGCAAAACATTGCTGTCTTTCTTCAGCAATACACGGCTTATAAGATCTAGTCCCTGCTGCGAACCGTTAATAATAATGATCTGGTCTGCTATACATTTAACGGCTCTGTATGTTCTCAGGTATCCTGCTACAGCCTCTTTCAGCGGCATATATCCGGTTGAATTCTGATACCCGAATTGAAGGCGCGGAAAGGATGTACCTGTTTTATTGATAATCTTCAGCCATAAATGAAAAGGAAACTCCTCAAGAGACGGAAGTCCGTTTTGAAACGGGATAATTTTATCAGCCATAGTATTCCGGTTAATTATTTCGACCGAACCGTAATACTTATCCAATTTTAAAGCGTGAATTTTATTTTTGTCTTTTTTAATCCCATAAGTTTTATCACCGGCAATAAGTTTGTCGGGAATGTCATCTGTTACATAAGTGCCGGCACCTACTTTTCCGGAAATGTAACCTTCAATAATTAATTGCTCAAAGGCTAGTACAACGGTATTTCGTGAAATATTAAGTTCAACTGAAAACGTACGGGTGCCCGGCAGTTTTTGTCCGCCTCTTAATCTTCCGTTAAGTATGGCTTCTCTCAGCAGAGAATATAATTGTTTATAGAGCGGAACTCGGGAAGAAGGATCCAATTGAATACCGACGAGCGGCAGTTCTTCAATTTGTTTTGGCATTGATTTATATAAAGGTTTTGAGCCGGTTAAAATAATCATTCTAAGATAATATGCAGTGACTGTTCTCAAAATGATTTTTAATTTTATATCACAACAAAAACTTATAAGTCCTATTACTCATAATATAAAAATGGACTCATCCGATTTTACAATAATGGCTCTTTCGGGAATACCTCTGTTGTATTAAATTTATATTGTCGATATGCTGATCAAAGACAAAAATATCAAAATAAAAAATTGATCTAATTGAAAATTCGGTAGCAGGCTAATTTGCTTGTTTGTTATAGTGAGCGCACCTGCCTACCGGACAGGCAAGATCGAAGGATGCCATTTTTTGAGTTGCCCTCGACTCCGCTCGGGATGACAACAGATATTTTAGAAAGATATAAGCAAATTAGCGCACTACCAAAAATTCTATTTGAAAATGTTCAGCAAATAATAATGGACTATTAAATTGAAACTTAAACATTGGCTGGTTTTCATTTTACTCGGCTCAATCTGGAGTTCCTCATTTATGTGGATTAAACTGGCATTACGTGAGGTTAATCCTGATGTACTGGTTGCATTCAGGGTATTTTTCGGACTGATCTTCGGAATAATTGTCCTTCTTATAATGAGAATCCCACTTCCGCGGAATATCAAAACCTGGCGGCCGATTCTGATCCTGGGAATAACCAATCTTGCCGTACCGTTCTTTCTTATCTCTTGGGGTGAAAGATCGGTTGATTCTTCGGTAGCCGCAATACTCGACTCAACTGTTCCTCTGTTTACAATTTTTATTGCCCATTTTCTGCTTGATGACGATAAGATGACACCGCAAAAAATTTTCGGACTTCTTTTAGGATTTGCCGGGGTCGTTATACTGCTTAGTAAAGATATAGGTTCTTCTGCGGGAACGGTTCTAGGTCAGACTGCCATTATCGTGGCGTCGGTTTTTTATGCAATCAGCGGAGTCTATGCGAGAAAGACTACACAAGACATTCCAGGAATTCTAAGAAGCACCGGACCGCTGCTTTCGGCCTCCGTAGTTATGTGGCTTGCTGTGTTTACCACCGAAAAGAATGTTTATATACCGACTTTGGAAATTACATGGATTGCATTGTTGTTTTTGGGAGTTATCGGATCGGGAGTAGCTTTTATACTGGCATATTATCTTATCCATCAAATCGGTCCGACGCGTACAAGTATGGTAACATATATATTTCCTCTTGGCGGAGTTGTTCTGGGAGTTATTTTTCTGCATGAAATCATTACATGGCAGTTGATAGTCGGCGGAATATTTATAGTATTAAGTTTAATGGTAACTAATCTGAATGTTTCCGGGAAAAAAGTATTCAAATTTATGAAAAACAGATTTCAAATTGATAAATAAAAACGGAAAGGATACTAAGATGAACGACAGAGTAAAGATTAAGAACGCGGCGCCTGCAGGATACGAAGCAATGATGGCTCTTGAAAATTATATAGGTAAAACCGGGTTAAAACCCATTTACAGGGAACTCATAAAAATAAGAGCCTCTCAAATCAACGGCTGTGCATACTGTATTGATATGCACACTAAAGATGCTAGAGATCTGGGTGAAACCGAAAGAAGAATTTATGCATTAAGTGCCTGGTATGAATCTCCCCTTTTCTCGGATGAGGAAAGAGCGCTTTTAGCAGCTACAGAAGAGATAACAAATATTTCGGTTAAAGGAGTTTCGGAAGAAACATATCTTAATCTGAAAAAATATTTTGACGATAAATCCGTTGCTGAAATAATCATGGTTAATGTAACAATCAATTCATGGAATCGAATAGCGATTGCCTCTCATTCGCAGCATGATAATTAATTTAACAATAAAATAAAGATGGAAAAGGATGGATAAAAAACATCAATATTCGCTTGAGGTAAATTGGACCGGAAATAGCGGTACCGGTACGTCCGGCTACCGGTCTTACGAACGGAGTCATACCGTAAGCGGTGAAAATAAACCTGATATTTTATGCTCGTCCGATCAGGTATTCCGGGGCGATAAAACAAAATATAACCCGGAAGAATTACTTGTAGCAGCAGTTTCGGGATGTCACATGCTTTCGTATCTTCATTTGTGTTCCGATGCGGGTGTAGTAGTTGTCAATTATTCTGATAAACCGGTCGGTACAATGCATGAAATGCCCGACGGAAGCGGACACTTTACGGAAGTAAACCTTTTTCCGGTTGTTTCCGTTACAGAAGAATATATGATTGAAAAGGCAAATCATTTGCATGAAAGAGCGCATGAACTATGCTTTATTGCTAGCTCGTGTAATTTTAAGGTTAAACATAAACCTTCATGCAAAGCAGTTAACAAGGTTTTATAGCGAAAAGGTAGTGCAGATTAAGAAATCATTTTGAAGCAACCGAATTCTAGTACCGTCATGCATATCGGCACTTCCCATTCCGGATAATCCTTCGTCGAATAATAATTCGGCGGAAAAATGCCGGTCTAATTTTATTCCCAGTCCGTAAATAAAACCGAAGTAAGCTGCAGCATTAAATTTTTTAACAGAAAATTCGGAAAGTTCATCCATCGGTCCAACGTTAAATTCATCCAGTTCGCTTTTTACAGGAACATTTATAGAAGGACCTGCAAATATTTTCATGAAATGATTTTCGGGAGCGAATAATTCTAATTGAACAAGCACGGGTATTTCTATCATGCTTATGTACAAAGCCGAAGTTCCGGAATATTCAAAATATAATGAGCTGCCCGGCGGGTTTGGATAATCATAATTACCGCCTTTTAAGCAGTATATAATTTCCGGTCTTAATTCTAATAGGTTATTTATTTTCCATAAGTAATATATCCCGAAAATATACTGTTCTTTCGATCTGGCCGTAAAGTTTCTATTATCCGAAAAACCGCCTTGCAAGGTTGAAGAAGTTATTCCCGCAATAATTCCGAAACGTTGAAAATATCTTAAAGTTTCGGAATCTTTTTCGTTTAACAAATAACTCTGACTGCTGCCGAGAATAACTCCAGGCACCAGACTTCCCAGCCCGACAAGGACAGCACCTGCAAGTGCGCCGAGTTCAGGATTTCGATCTCTAATAGCCGCGTCGCTGCCTAGTTTATATCCTATCAATCCGCCTGCAAACATACCCGCAGCCCCGTATTCAAGCATTCCTTTTGAAATGGTCTGTGAAGGAAAAAGATCTGATATTACTTAAAGGTTCGGCAGATATTATATTCTGCTTAATGTAGTAGCTGATCTTATCCTTCTTTAATTCGGCATTATAAATTTCGATTACTGAATCGTCTTTTAGTTGAATGCTGCCGTCAAATTGATTTTGTGAACCGGACTTATAAGACAAACTCTTTATCTTTTTAACTGATGAAAGAGGTAATAATTGTATTTGATTGTTCCTGTAAATACTTTTCCGGAATACCGAATCTTTTTCTATCCTGATATTATTGCTCACAATATCACGACCGTCGGTAAAATTTATTTGAGTATTTCTGCCTTTTATTTCACGGTTAATTTTATCTAAATATACAGTGCTCGAGCCGTATTCGCTTTCCACATATTGATTGCTGCAGCCGGTTATAAGTAAAATAAAAAGAAAAAATGTTATGAGAATAATAAATCCATACTGTTTCATATGCACTCTACAGATTAAGATACATACTTAGAAAATTTTAAATTTATTGAACCATAGAATTTTGCTTTATTATTATAATAGTGGAAATAACAATTGATTCGGAAAAAAAGAAGAAATATTATCTAATGTTGACTTCTTATTTAAGATGATATTTTTTATGAGAGTGTCACAAATTTTCAGAAATCGGCAAATTCAAAGTTTTTTATTAACCGGATCTAATCATTGCTTTCCAAAATAAATTTAAAAGAGAGAATAAGTTTGATAAATTAAATGTTATGTGCACATTCTAATTTGAATCTCAAAACAATCCCTATAGCTAAATTCATTAAAATGCCGTCCGGAACATCTTTAACTACAACTACATGCTTTGGAATAAGGTAATAAGGTTCTTGTTTCTTTAGTCTTCGTCTGTTACTAAGGTTGATACATTTTATAATGTTTCTTTAGGTTCTTGATTATTTTGTATTGATATTGAATAAATATACTTTCTTAAAACGTAATAAGTTTTTCCGACGTTAGTAACACAAACCTAAGCCCCAAATAATAACCTTATTATCTTATTGAACTAAGATAACTCAACAATTTGTTTATTCCTGAAGAATATTTTGGACAGATATGGATCTAATAAATAACTTGAGTTGACCACCTAAATGTTTTTGGTGTGAAAAACGTTGAACCTGGCTACCGGTAGATAGAACGGTAACAAAAAACATTTTTCCTTTTCATTAACCCGCGAATTAATTCACGGGTTAATGAAAATAATATAAATATTTCAAGCTGTTTCAGTGATATATAAAAACAGGCGGTCAAGTTGAGTAAATAATAAAAGGTGTCAATGGAACAGGGGTGAAAAATATTTTGACTGTCAGATACTTTTAATTGTCTGATTTTTTATGGAAAATCTCTGCAATTTTTACTTTGTCGACCGCTATAATATTCTTGATTCTAGTATTTCTGTCCTTTTCGGCAATCTATCCTCAAACAGCTGTCTTTATTGATAGTATTGAATCAGTTGCGACAAACTGGATACTTCAGGAAATTTGGGGATTTACAACTTCAAAAGCATTTTCGGAAGGTAATCCATTAACTACGGCAAACTCAGCCGGTAGTTATCCGGCAAATCAGAATATATATGCGACAATGACTTACGGCGTAGATTTATCCATTTATAAGAGTGCGGAAATCCAATTCCAATACTGCCCGGAAGGACTTGCATCCTTAACGGTTTTTCCCGAAGGGATCACTATGTGACTAGACCGCCGCATTCAAATGATATTATTTTTCTTAAGCCGGTTATATCCGTCAATACTTTTAAAGAAGTATTCTCTTTTGATAGCATCAGACTAAGAGTGGAAAGTTTCCGAGTAATGTAGGATCCAAGGTCTGCGGGATTTTGTGTACTCAGACTTACCGGAGTTATGAGAATTAAGACGCTTAGTTAAATCGGATGTAGATCCTTTATAATATGTCCCGCCTTTAAGACTTTTAATTATATAAGTGTAAAACATTTAGCGGAGAGACAGGGATTCGAACCCTGGGTGGGGTTGCCCCCACAACGGTTTTCGAGACCGTCCTATTCAACCACTCTAGCATCTCTCCGGTTTTCAAAATAGTCGTTGCAAATTTACCTATGATTTTGTTTCTTCCCAAATTTTAGCCGACATTTTAAGGAATATTTTTTGTTATAAATACATTTAATTTTTATATTTGGTGACTTTATTCGGAAAGGTGCAGGAGTGGTTGAACTGGCCCGCCTGGAAAGCGTGTGTACCTTCACGGGTACCGAGGGTTCGAATCCCTCCCTTTCCGCTTTGCTTTTTTAAGATGCGAACGTTGCGATTTTAAGCGATTTTCGCATTTTTTATTTCCCCGGATATACTGAAATACACCCTTTTTTACCCCCGTTTGGATACTTTTTTTAAAGATAAAGATTACTAAAAGAAGGCCGCGAACTTGCAGCCGTTTAAGTAGTTATTTGAAATTTATTTTCATTGCTTCAAGAGCTGATCGAGTTTTGATTTAAGGAATTCCGGAAACTGTAATAGTTCCTTATTCATTGGGACGGCTCTTTCCTCATTATGGGTTTTTATGCGGAAGTCGGCATTTGGTTTAACATATACCAGGCGTTTTGAGAAATTTACATTATCCCACGTTAGAATTAGATGAGTTTAAAAATTAAAAACCTCTCAAGGAATGAAAGTCTTTCTATGCAGGGCCGATCCCACTCACTTCGATCGCCGTGACAGGTGGGACTTGAACTCGCAACCTCATGCGTGACAGGCATTCAATGGGTAAAAATATGCTTATAAATGTTGATTTTTCCCTGTTTCTTAAGGTTGGCCGGTCTAGATTTGGCTATTTTGTGTTAAGTTTTACTACAGATTAGTTACAGAATTCTTTTTGATACTTACTTATTAGTTATATTGTTATTTCTCAATTTGCACCTCTGAATAATCGATGAATAATTAGAAACAATGTGATAAGTTTTATTCTAACTATGGGTGAGGAACACTTTTGACCCAATTTGCCTTTCTACCGGAGAATACTTTTAGCCCTCGACACTATACAGTAAGATTAATACCGCGATATGACGGAATTGCTGTTCTGATTGAAGTACCGCAAATCTTATGACAGAGGTAACAAATTTTACAATAATAATGAGTCCAAGATCAAGAGTAAGTTCTAGAGCAGGTTCTAGAGTAGATTCAAGAGAAATAAATTACGATATTTAAATTCATGTAAGGAAATCATAGTGATAATCAAAATGTGAAGATGCTGTTTTTTTTGCTGCATTGATTTACACTATAATTTTCGGCATTGGCGTAGTAATAGCTTTGCCGCATACAGTATCACGACTGATACAGAAAGTGTCTTGATTGGAGTCTTTGCTTTTGTTGTCGCTCTCTTTGTTTCTATCGCAATTAAAGCTGCGAATCAATGGGAACGGGTGGTCATATTACGCTTAGGAAAATTCCGCTCACTTAAAGGACCGGGACTGTTTTTAATTATCCCTATCGATGAATATGCTCTGCGAAGGTTTGAAGAAAAACTCAACTCTCGTATTAGTACCGAATTCTGCGGTGAATACAGTGCAGCTTTACAGCATAGCTGGATTAACGGCGCTAACAATGGGAATCCGTCAGGATAAAATAAATAGAGAGAAGGAAAGCGGAATCGGAAAACAAGGAGGTCTATGATGAAAACGAAATCGACAATTATATTATTTGCCGTATTTTTTATAGCACTGTTGGTGGTACTCTCGGTTTTTGTCGATTATTACGGTGACTGGCTGTGGTTTCGGAATATGGGTTTCGGAGCAATATTTACCACGATCATGTGGGCAAAGATTCTGTTGTTCCTGGCTTTTTCCCTCATATTCGGAATCTTTGCCTGGGGAAACATTTTCATTGCTAGGAGACATGGCAGCCATACCCGCTCATTGAAAGTGCTTTCCGCTGACCAACCGGCTAGACCTCTTGATATTGTTTTCAGTAGTAGATACGCCAAATATTCATGGGCGGTAATTATCCTGCTTTTTTCATACATCATGGGTTCACAGGCATCCGGTTCATGGGAAACATTTTTGAAATTTCTGCATGCCTCCAAATTTGGGATTGCAGACCCGATTTTTTCAAAAGATGCGGGATTTTATGTTTTCCATCTGCCGCTCTATTATTTTATCCAGGGATGGTATTTATTTTCTGTAATCATTGTTTTCATAATGGTTGCGGCCTCCTATTTTATGGATCGGTCTATCGACGTCCGGGAAAACCGCTTCTATATCAACCAGAAAGCCCGTTCTCATCTCGCAGTTATTGGCGGGTTGTTTTTTCTGGGGATCGCACTGGTTTTCAGGCTGAATCTCTACGGATTGATGTATTCGAGTTCAGGTGTGGCATTCGGCGCATCCTACGCCGATGTCCATGCGCAAATTCCCGCATACTGGGCTGTATTGATAATAGCCTTAATTACGGCGCTTCTTTTTTTCCTTATGCCTTTCCTTAACAAATGGAAATTCCTTCTCTCTTCCATCGGGATCTTTTTTGTGGTCCTCATATGTTTTTCATGGATTTATCCCCCCCTGTTTGAACAATATGCGGTCAAGCCCACCGAGTTGACAAAGGAAACACCTTATATCCTCAATAATATAAAATTCACCCGTCTGGGGTTTGGATTGAATAAGGTTGAAGAAAAACCTTTCCCGGTGGGGCAGCCTATGACCTATGACGAAATGAAGGCGAATGACTCCACAATCCATAACATCAGGCTTTGGGATACGCGGCCGTTGATCGAGACTTACAGACAATTGCAGGAAATCCGGCTTTACTACAATTTCCAATATGTAGATGTGGACCGGTATCATTTCAAAGGGAAGTATATGGAGGTGGCTCTTGCCGCCAGAGAATTACCCGCTTCGGAACTTCCTCCCCGCGCACAAACATGGCTTAACATCCATATGAAATATACTCACGGTTACGGCCTGGTCATGAGTCCTGTAAATGAGATCGCAGAAAACGGTATGCCGAATCTCATTGTGCAAAACATTCCTCCCAGCTCGAGCGTATTAACTATTACCCGGCCGGAAATCTACTATGGTGAGCAAACCAGTCAGTATGTCCTTGTAAACACCATGACCAAAGAGTTCGATTACCCGAGCGGCAGCCAGGATGTGTACACCTCCTACCATGGAACGGGCGGCGTCCGCCTTTCCAACATTTTCCGCAGGCTGGTTTACGCATGGAAATTTTCGGACATAAACATCCTGCTGACCGGCTACATGACAAGCGAGAGCCGTCTCATGTTCCATAGAATCATCACCGACCGTGATAATACGATTGCACCTTTTCTGTCGTATGATTCCGATCCCTACCTGGTAGTGGGCAATGACGGCAAGTTGTACTGGATTCATGACGCATATACCACGTCGAGCATGTTTCCTTACTCGCAGCCTTTTTATGGGGATCTAAACTACGGAGGAAGCAACTACATCCGGAATTCCGTAAAGGTAGTCACTGATGCATATAACGGGACCGTTTCCTATTATGTCGATGACCCTTCGGATCCGCTGATCCGGACGTACGAGAAAATCTTTCCCGACCTTTTTAAGCCCATCAGCGAGATGCCTGAGTTTCTGAGAGCGCATATACGTTATCCCACTGATCTGTTCCGGATCCAGGCAGACATGTTTAAAACGTTCCACATGACTAACCCGCAGGTTTTCTATAACCAGGAAGATTTATGGAGTCTGCCGAATGAGGTTTATCACCAGCAGGAGCAGCAGATGCTACCTTATTACATTATCATGAGGCTGCCGGGCACCAAATCGGAGGAGTTTATTCTGATGGTACCCTTCACACCGTCGAACAAGAACAATATGGTGGGCTGGCTGTGCGCGCGATGTGACGGCAGCAATTACGGACAATTACTGGAATACCGTCTCTCGAAGAGAAAATTGATTTACGGCCCGCTGCAAATTGACGCCAGGATAAATCAGAAACCCGATATCTCTTCCGAGTTGACTCTCTGGAATCAAATGGGGTCCAGCGTAATTCGGGGGAATTTGCTCGTTATCCCTATCGAGCATTCTTTCCTGTATGTAGAGCCCGTTTACCTCCAGTCGGAACAAAGCAAAATGCCGGAATTAAAACGCGTCATAGTTGCCCTTGGAAATAAATTGCAAATGCGCGATAACCTTGACGATGCCCTGCGAGCTGTGTTTTCCGCAGACACTATTTCTACAGTTCGGACACAGGAGGCCCTCCGCGGAATTCCGACAGGACCACTGTCCGGCATGGCACAGGAAGCGCTGAACCATTACAATCAGGCCCTGGGTTATATGAAGAAAGGCGACTGGGCAAACTATGGCCAGGAGTTGAATAAGCTCAAGGGTATTCTGCAGAGCATGACCAAAAAGAAATGATGCGGCAAGGTTTATCCTAATATCACCCAAGACGAAGATTGTATGAAAAAACTATTCATACAATTTTCCTTTATAGGCGATATTTCGGGTCATGTTGTGCCGGAAACTCCGGATTCTATTCATGAAGGCGGAGGACTTAATAATGTTGATTTTTCACTGTTTTTTAAGGGTGTTCGGTCCGGATTGGGCTAGCTGGAGTTAAGTTTTGCTACGGATTCGGTACAGAATTATTTCTGATATGTCCATAATATCAATATTAATATATTCTATTTGCTCCTGTGAAAAATCTGTGAATAAAGAGGAATAATGTTACATATGGGCACTTCTAAAAACTTCAATATTCTCTGCGAACACTGCGTATTCTTTGCATTGAATTTTTATAAAAAATAGTTTTTAGAAGTGCCTTTATATTATCAATTATTTTAGGACTTATTATCGCTTCCCATTAAGGCTTTCAATTATACCCTTAAAACTTTCTAATCCGGCTTCAAGATTTTCAACTATCTCAGTTGCTAAAATATCCGGGTCGGCAGGTTGTCCATATCGCCGAGACTTTCATCCTTAAGCCAGAAGATATCAAGATTCGTTTTGTTTCTGGCTGTTATTTCTTCATAAGCAAATTTCTTGAACCGCTCATTTTCGTTACACTTAAATCTGTTTTGGGGATTAAAGCATTTTATAAAATCCTTAAGTTCATCAAACTTCATCTGCTGGGTTTTTAATGTAAAGTGAATGTTGGTTCGCAGATCATAAATCCACACTTCTTTTGTCCATGTATTTTTACTTGCCGGTTTTTTGTCAAAGAAAATTACATTTGCTTTAACACCCTGATCATAGAATATACCCGTAGACAGCCTTAGTATTGTATGAAGTTCAGTACTTTTTAATAATTCCTTTCTTACGGTTTCACCGGCACCGCCTTCAAATAGAACATTATCCGGAACAACTACACCAGCCTTACCATCCGGTTTTAACATAGAGCACATATGCTGAACAAAATTTAATTGCTTGTTTTATGTTGTTGCCCGGAAATCCTGCCGTTCATAAGTCTGTATTTCCTTGCCTTAAGTACCGACCTCATTTGTAATTGTTTGCTTCTCTTTTACCGAACGGTGGATTTGTTAAAACATAATCGAATTTTTCAGAAGGCGCTGCTAATAACCTGTCGGCTCTTCTTTAGGCGGTTCGCTGTTTAAGTCGCCGATTCCGTGAAGTTATAAATTCATCAAGCAAAGGCTGGCTGTGTAGCTACTATTTTCCAGCCCCTGAATGTTTTGAACTGGAGAAAATCTTTTTCTTTTTATCAAATTTGTAGTTATCATTATCGGAAATAAAATCGTATGCTCTAAGAAAGAAACCGCCCGTTCCGCATGCGGGATGCGCAATTGTTTTCTATGGTTCCGGTCTAATACATTCTACCATTGCTTTAATTAAAGAACGAGGAGTATAATACTGTCATGTACCGGTCTTTGTATCTTCATCATTTTTCGAAAGAAGGCCTTCATAAATATCACCTTTAACACCCGCGCCGAGCATTACCCAGTTTTCGTCATCTATCATTTGAATCTGCTTCAAAAGCTTAGCCGGGTCCTGAATTTTACTTTGAGCTTTGAAAAATATTTCACCGATCTTTCATTTTTTTTCCGAGCTCATTTAGTATATTGATGTATTGTGCTTCAAGTTCTGCACTGCTATTAGAAATTAAAAGTTTATTTGGTTTAATCATCCGCTTTTTATGTAAACCAGCTTCCTTTATTGTACATTCATAAGTTTTAAAATACTTGTTCGAATCTTTTGTCAAATCTTTTACTTTTAAAAAAGGGATATTACCATTATAGTATTTGGTATCACCAGCTGGTCTTTGAGACCCGCCTCTAGCTACATCACAGATTTCAGAAACTTTCACCAATTCCCAGCCTTCGGCTTAAACGCCATCCCAAAATTACTCGAATCCTGGGACCAATTAATTTTTCATGGCGCAATGAAGTAAAATTTTAGTGATTTATTTGCAGTCTTATTTTTTGGTACTTTTGTATCAAGACAAAAGTACATATATAAATTATTTTAAAGCGCATTTTCTGGCGCCTGTCCGGACGAATTTTTGGGGTGGGGTTTCCTTTTTATTCTTCACTGACCTCAAATAAATTCCGCCTTCCCGGTTTAGTTTTACTTAACCGGGTACAAATTTATTGTGAACTTGTTAGTCTTGGTCTAAATGGAATTTATTTAATAATTCTTATGGTGTGTAAACTTATTTTATGGCTTTGCATGCTATTGCAATTTAATTTGAAGTATATATTATTGCACAGCTATTATCATAATTTTAATAGCTCTAATTATCCTAAACAATTTTCCCTTTTATCCTAAATAATAATCACTTTGCAGTGTATCACCTAAGGCACCAACATTTTCATTGACGAAAAGATTTAGCTCATTTAAATCAACTGGCTTTATAAATACATTAACTGGATGAAGATAGTAACTTTGAATTAATGAAATATTTTCCTTGCCGTCGGTAATAAAAATGTACGGTATCTTTGTTATTCCTGAAATACGAGAAATTGCTTCGATTCCGTCGATCTCGCCTTTTAATGTAATATCTGAAATTATTAGTGACGGGTATTGTTTTAAAGCAACTTCAATCATTTCATCCCCTGTGGATATTAGGTCAAATACATAAAAACCCTTTTCTTCCAGAAATATTTTTATTATTAATGCTGACGATAAATCGTGGCTGCACACCAATATTTTATTTTCCATGGCATCTCCTCCCATTCATTAAACTTAAAAGATTATATAATATTAAACTTGTAATTACAAGGCCATTCTTTTCCAAAAGCTTGCTATTTGGCATTATCTTCGGGCGGATGTAGCCTTATCTGTAAGTCTTAGGATGAAAAGCCATCTCAAAATTCCCTGGGTTTTAGTAATATGATATATTTTTGTTTTTATTTAATTAATTATATTTTTCTTGGTTCGGATAGATGGTTCTCCCCAGCCTTTTATTGAAAGGACTAAGCCCACTTACCTCCCCGGTAGATGGGCTTTTTGTTTATCAAATTATAAATATTTCTTATTCAAACTTTAAGATTTAATTCACTACTAAAATTATGGTATAAGAATCCTAGTAATCAACAAACTAGGAGCCTTATACAATGCAATCAACTTAATTCACGCCGGGCTGCGATCCGAAGCTTGTCTGCAGACTCAACGGACAATTCGTCCAGGCGCATCATTTCTTCTCACGAAGTGATCCCTTTGGGAAAATCAAACAGTTCAATGTGGCTGGACGGCTGCGAAAGCACCGCCGAGATATGTCCCGGTTACAGCTACTCCCCTTTCGATCTTACTTCCGAGATCTATCAAATCCTTGAATACGGCCATGGCAAAGCGCCGGAGCTTGAGTTTTATACCGGTTATTTTGTTTAGGGATACTTAACTTTATAATTTTATGCTTGAAACAAGCCTTTATTTTATATAGCTTAATAAACGATTTGCTAGGTTTCGGATACCGTTAGCCACACTCAGTCACACTTATGATTTTTCTTCTATGGGGTCCAATAATTTCTGTTGTTTAAAACGACAAGCCTCTCATTTTTTGAGAGAATTCCTTCCTATTACTGCTATCAAAAATGGAGAGCATGAATTATAATGTAATTGCCTTAATTATTATGGGACTTACTAAACGCAAGTTGTTTAAACGATTTTGTTAGTCTCTGTAAAAATATATGAGCACATCAATTATATTACAAAATATATCTGTTCTGATTTTATACTTGTCATTCATAGATTAACGGGGAAACTAATGAAATCAAAAACTTTACTCGTTTTTTTAATATTATTATTAAGTCCTGCTTATGCACAACAAATAGAATTGCTCACTAACCCGGATTTTGATAATGGAACAAACAATTGGTGGTACATGGGAGCTAATGTTACCGGAAACAATGGCGAATTAATTTTTGAAATTACAAATCCCGGTGTCAATGAATGGGATATACAATTGGGACAAAACGGATTTACACTTAAGCATGGATATAAATATATTTTAAGCTGGCGAGCAAAAAGGGAATCGGGTGCATTGAATTTCCGTGTTCAATTGGACCATGATCCTTATACTTATTTGTTTGGTGAACAGACAAATGAAGACGGCAGTTGGAAGGAAGCGACCATAGTGTACGAAAACAACGGACCGGATATTCCGGGTATAGGAGTGAGCGTTCAAATGGGCGGAAATAATTCTAAAGCAACTTTCGATTATATTTCTCTAAAAGAAGAATCCATAACTGTAAATGATACTTCGGTAATAAATACGAACCCGGGATCCGGACCTGTTTCGTACTACGGAAAAATGCAGGCAAAAGGAAACAGAATTTATGGATCGAGAACTAACGCTCCGATGCAGGTAAAAGGTACAAGCTTTTATTGGAGTTTATGGGGTGGTGAGCAGTTCTGGACTAAAGGTGCTGTGAATGCTTTGGTGGATGACTGGAAAGCTGAATTAATCCGGGTGCCGATGGCGGTTGAGCTTAATGATAATTGGACTCCTATAAGCTATGGTTATCTCGACCCAATAGGACGCGATCGTCAAATAAAACTAGTAGAAACGCTTGTTGATGCTGCCATAGCCCGTGACATTTATGTGTTGATTGATTATCATTCACACGATGCGGATACTCATACTCAAAATGCGAAAGAATTTTTTGGTTACATGGCAAATAAATACGGAAAGTACGATAACGTTATTTTTGAGATTTATAATGAACCTATTACTCCTGACTGGCCGACAATAAAAACTTATGCAGAAGCTGTAATCGACACAATTAGATATTACTCAGACAATCTAGTAGTCGTCGGAACAGAGGGATATTCACAAAGAGTTGATAATGCCTCTTTGTCTCCGATTAACGATAATAATGTTGCTTATGTTTTTCATTTTTATGCAAACCATACAGAGACCGAACAGTTATACGTTTCAAACGCATTGAACAACAACGTTGCGCTTTTTGCTACCGAATGGGGAAATATCTATGTATGGGGTGACAAAACAAACAGAACAGATGCAGACGCTTTTGCAGTATCCGATGTATGGCATGATATGGTAGATGCCAACATGATTTCATCGGCAAACTGGTGTGTTAAGTCAACAAATATGAACAGTACAAACCCTAATGAAGCGTGTTTGTTTAATGAACAATTCGGTGCAATATCTCGTACGGGAGATGGATGGAGAGACACAACAATTATGACTCCCTCAGGTAAATACGTATATAAGTGGCTTCAAAAACAAGCTCAATCTGTAAAGTGGCGTGAAACGGTGCAGGTTCCCAATTCTCCGATATTATTGTCGCCTGTTAGCAATATGATAAAGTCCAATATTAATGCAACTTTTGTATGGAGCAAAATTAGAAACGCCGCCAAATATAATTTTCAACTCTCAAGTAACAGCCAGTTTAGTACAATTATTCAAAGTGATTCAACATTAACGGACACTACCCTTTCTGCAAAAGGATTATTTGAAGGACAAAAATATTATTGGCGCATTCAAACTATGAACATAGCCGGTACTTCGCCATGGAGCGAAACACGAAACTTTACAACAATAATATCAACTCCATCAAACTTAAAAGTGGAAATGACTGCTCAAAAGGAATTAAAACTGCAATGGAGTGATAATTCTGCAAATGAAGATGGTTACTTAATCGAAAGGAAAAAAAGTACGAATCAAAATTATTCGATATTGGATAGTGTAAAGAACGGAACACCCGTATATTACGATAAAACTATTGAGCAAGGTCAGACATATAATTACAGGGTTGCTGCATTTACGATTTACGCAAAATCGGATTATAGCAATGAAGCAACTATTATTGTAACTGGTGTTAAGAATGATAAATTGCCAACGGAATTCTCGCTAAGCCAAAATTTTCCTAATCCGTTTAACCCGGCTACAAAAATAAAATTTGCTTTACCCCAATCTTCACAGACAAAATTGACTATCTATGATGTTTTAGGCAGAGCAGTACAGACATTAATTAATCAAGAGTTGAAAGCCGGTTATCACGAAATTAATTTTAATGCAAACGATATGGCCGGAGGTATTTATTTTTACAGAATAAAAGCCGGAAATTTTACTGAGACGAAGAAACTAATTCTTTTAAAATAATGTATAACCATGCCAATAAATCGGACGCCGCATTCGCGACGCTGATTGAAAATATGAGAGGATGAAATAATGGAATTATTTGGAAGTGCTAAAAATCTAATGGATGTTAAATCGATATTTCTGAATACAAATAATATTCATTTATATAAGGGTAAAAATTGGTCTTTGTACAAGATAATCGAACACTGTACTCAAACAATTGAATATTCAATGATTGGGTATCCGAAACAAAAAAATATTATAATTCAGTATACGGTAGGTAAAATGGCTATCTCTCATTTCTTAAAAAAAGATAAAATGAGTCACGATCTTAAAGCACCGGTTCCGGGAGCACCAAGTATTCAGGAAGACGGCAATGTTTCTAAAGCGATTGAGCATCTTAACCATACAATTGATTCCTTCAATGCTTTTGATCAAAAGTTGAAGCCGCATTTGCTATTTGGAAAATTAACGAAAAATCAATATGACAAATATTTTATTTTACATATAAAAGACCATTTCAGTGAGCTTGAAGTAAGATAATTTATTTAGTCAATAACGGGAGGATTTTTATGGGAATTATTAGTATTATTTCGTTGATTTTAATTGCTGTGATACATTATTACATTTTTATTGTAGAAGCATTTTTTTGGAACAAGCCTCTGGGATTAAAATCATTCAATTTAGAAAAAGTATTCGCTGATAAAACAAAAGTTATTGCTATTAATCAAGGTGTATATAATGCGTTTTTAGCATGCGGATTAATTTTTTCAATTGTATATGTTCAAAAAAATACAGCAGTATTCTTTTCCATATGTGTATTAATTGCAGGTATTGTTGGTGGAATAACCGCAAATAAAAAAATTCTATTTATTCAAACAATGCCGGCTGCTATTGCATTAATACTAATAATATTAGGAGTTTAACCTAATCAAGCGTTTCAACCGACCGCAACATCGCGTTAGACAATTTCAAATATCTTCGGCTGAAGTGCTCGGTTTCGGCAAAGCTGTTCAAAGTTACCGGATATAGCAATTACTTTTCAAGATTTCGGAAGATCAATTCTAATGTGGGTTTTTGTTTTGGGCGGCCGCGTAGCGGTAAACCGGGTTAAAAGCGTCGCGTTTTAAGCTTTATATCATAGTATGTATAATCAAAATACAATAGATTCATTAGTGGCTATTCAAATATAAATCAAATATTTTTATGTTAGACATTAAAAAAGGACCATATTATGGTTTCGAACAATCAAAAAGAAAAAGCCGAACTGTTCTTGAAATATCATCAAGACAAAAAAATTCTGGTTCTGTTAAACTCGTGGGACATCGGAAGTTCTAAATTAATAGAAGCAAGCGGCTATAAAGCAATCGCAACAACAAGTATGGGCATAGCTGCTTCTTTAGGGTATCCTGACTGCCAGGTAATACAATTATCAGAAATGATTGAAGCTATAACCGGAATCGTAAATGGAGTACAAGTTCCAGTAACTGTGGATATAGAAGCCGGATATGGGAATAATTTGAATGAAATAATTGACTCGGTTAAAAAGATAATTGCAACCGGAATTGTTGGAATAAACATTGAAGATAGTATTGAATTAAATCCAATATTAATTGACGAGATGGAATTTTGTGAAAGAATATCAGCCATTCGTGCATTATCAGATTCACTAGGCTTTCATTTAGTCGTTAATGCAAGGACTGATTCATTTTATACTTCGTTAAGTTCGCCGCGAGAAAAATTATCTGAATCAATTAAGCGCGGCAATAAATACCGGGAAGCTGGCGCCGACTGCATATTTGTACAGCCTGTATGGGAAAAAGAAACAATTTCAACATTGGTAAAGGAAATTAATGCCCCAATTAATATCCTTGCAAACCCTACAATTGGGGTAGGAATGCCACTATCCGTAAGCGAACTGCAGGATTTAGGTGTTGCCCGTTTAAGCCTGGGATCAGGTTTGATGAAAGCTACTTTAGCTTTAATGAAAAAAGTTGCTGACGAACTATCTGAAAAAGGGACTTACAATATTTTATTAGATACTTTAACTCCTCTTCCAGACGCCGCAATGGCCTATAAAATGGCAATAGGGTTGAACAAATGAACATTTCAAAACTAAGATGACGGGAGATGTTAAAAATAGAACAAATTTAAAAGCGCTTATAACCACGCGATTAAACCCGGCCTCGTTATAAGCTCATTTTAGTTTCAAACAATGCAATTGATAAAATATGGAATCCGGTTGATGTATAATTTTAGTAAATCAAAGTTTTTTATAAATCAATAATACACTAACGTTAGGATTTATTAAAATCATTTGGAAATCTACATGTTAAAAGCATTCACATCGTTAATGGAAGAAAATACAGAAGAAAAGAAAGAGTATCGCTGGCATGTAGCTATAAGTCTTTTTATACTATTCGTTTCCTGTTCATTGGCAAACATCCCGGAACATTTGGATATTTTTTTGAAACCTGGATTGGCAGTCGCTATTGCAGCACATATCGCTTTTGATATTACCTTTCACGTCATTGGTTCTCCGTTCAGGTAGGGATAAAATTAATGCTGCTCGTATGCCTTGAAGTGTCTATCGTCCGGTTGGTACTTCCAAGTGAGAACTTGGAAAAATATAATCCGTCAAATTTGTCATTTGGGGAGAAGAAAAGCAGACATACACGTAATCGTTATGTGCAACCGCAAAAAAAGAATGTCATAAACAGTAATTAGAAAGTTATGAAAACAAAAACAGCATGAAATATCCTTATGATTTTATTGGCATTTCTCGGATTGAGTGCAATCGGAGGCGGCGGTGCTTTAATTATTTCGCCATCGGGAAAATTATTAGGAGGTTTACCTTTATCAATTTTAGAACATTTCCCTTTTACTAATTTTCTTGTTCCGGGTATCATTTTATTTCTCATTTTAGGGCTTATTCCATGTCTTTTAGTATTTGCTTTGCTAAAGAAGCCTGCAAAATAAATATGCCGAGTATTTTAATTTTTTCAAGGATATGTATTGGGCATGGTCGTTCAGTATTTATGTAGCCTTTGCTCTAATTATTTGGATTCAAGTAGAAACAATTTATGTGCAAGGCGTATGCTGGCTGCAAACCTTTTACATGCTATATGCAATACCAATAATTTTTGTCGCCTTGCTTAAGCAAGTCAGAACAATTTACAAAAAATGAAATACTAGGAAATAATGATAATTGCATTTTTAATACTCGGGCTTCTCGTATTTATCATACTCATCGGCAAAATAAATCTGTGTGTTAAATTCAGCAAAGAAGTAAATGAACTTTTTGCTCAATCTAAAAGTATATCCGACCAAAAATTCCACAAAAGCCAACTTGACAATTTGCCGGAACCTGTTCAACTATATTTCAAACACGTTTTAAAAGAAGGACAACCATACATAAGTTATGCAAGGATTAAACACGACGGACAATTTAAGATAGGCATTGACAAAGGTTGGATAAACATAAAAGGAGAACAATACGCTACAACTCAAAAACCGGGCTTTATTTGGAAAGGCACAACATCGATGTTTGTTGCACGAGATATGTATATTTCAGACAAAGGCAGACTAATTGCTTCCATTTTTTCTTTGTATAATGTTGTAGATGCAAAAGGAGAACAATATAATCAAGGTGAATTACTTCGTTGGCTTGGAGAAAGTATTCTGTATCCGACCAATTTTTTACCTAACGAAAGACTTAAATGGTTACCAATTGATGCTACAACTTCAAAGCTTACATACGTCTACAAAGGACTTTCATTATTTTTTATAATTACATTTAACGAAATTGGTGAGATAACCGAGATGGAGACAAAGCGGTATATGAACGAGAAGGACTTAGAAACATGGGTTATCAAAGCAACAAATTACAAGCAATTGAATAATATATTTATACCGACGGCCTTTGATGTTTCATGGCGATTAGAAAAAGGAGATTTCAGTTACGCAAAATTCAATATAACAGAAGTTGAATACAATAAACCTGAAAAATTCTAGCTTCCAGAGAAAGCGGCATCAGGCATAGAGGTAAACTGGGTTAACTGCGCCGCGTTAGAACGCAAGGACAGTTTATGGTAAACCATATGAATATTTTGAAATTGTTTTTTAATTATTTACGTTGTCGTTCTAACTTAGCCCTCCGCTCCGGGCGGCAAGTTAGTTGCCACGTTAGGTACTATAAATAATAGGTGGTAAATAAATATGAGTAATTATGAAAAACTTGGATTCGGCAAATGGTTCCAAGATAGAATTGAAACAACGAAATTAAATGAATTACAAATTGCCAGAGTAATCAGTGTAAATAGAAATAGTTTTATTGTTTCAAACGGTATTAATGATATTTACGCAGAATTGACCGGGAAATTCTTATTCAATTCCGATTCATCACTGGATTTTCCGACTGTCGGCGATTGGGTATATATTCAAATGTTTGATGAAGATTCTTTAGCAATCATTCACGATATATTTCCTCGGAAATCATTGTTAAAGAGAAAAACATCAGGCAAAAATATTGAGTATCAACTAATTGCCGCGAATATAGATACAGCAATTATAATGCAATCGCTTAATGATAATTTTAATTTAAGAAGGCTTGAACGCTATTTGGTGATGATAAATGAAAGCAATATTACTCCGGTTATTTTCTTGAGCAAAAGTGACCTAATAAGTATTGATGAAATCGACAAAAAGAAAAATGATATTTATAAAATTTTCCCAAATATTAAAATCGAAGCTTTCAGTAATAACAGTATCACAGACATTGAAAAAATCAAAGATCATTTTATCCCTGCCATGACTTATTGTCTGCTTGGTTCCTCTGGCGTTGGCAAAACTACATTATTAAATAATTTAATACAGAAGGAATTATATAAAACTCAGCCAATTAGGGAGAAAGACGGAAGGGGCAAACATACTACAACTCGCCGTGAACTTATAGTAATAGAAAATGGCTCGATTGTAATAGACAACCCCGGGATGCGTGAACTTGGAATAATATCTATGGATTCGGGACTCGATGATACATTTAATGAAATAGTGGAACTATCAAGCCAATGCCGCTTTAAGGATTGCACTCATACCGTTGAAAAAGATTGTGCTGTTATAAAAGCAGTGGAACAAGGCAAAATTTCCGAAGAGAGATATAATAACTACATGAAGATTTATAAAGAGTCCATATATTACGAAATGTCATATTACGAAAAGAGACAGAAAGATAAAAAGTTCGGGAAATTCATACACACTTACATGAAAAATAAAAAAGATAAATAATAACACTTAACCAAGTGTTTCAACCCGCCCGCGACATCGCCATCGGCAATTTCAAATATTTTCGGTTTTAATGTCACGTTTCGGCGGAGTTGTTCAAAGTTATCTGACCTTGTTATTACTTTCCAGATTATCGGCAGATCAATTCTCATTGGTGTTTTTGTTTTGGGCAGCCGCATAGCGGTAGACCGGGTTAAACACGCCTTGTTAGGCCGCATATAAAATTAGATTAATAGGAAAAGTTTATGAAAAATAGAATTATTATTTTCTTTTTATTTTATTCAATTTCTGCCTCAATAGCCCAAACACAGTCCTATATTCGAAGGACCTAAGAAAATGAATAAAATATTAGTCAATGATATCTTGGATTCAAGAACGAAATTAGCAGATAAAAAGTAATGGATAATGACTAACCCGCCAATCAAGCGGATACCGTATTCACATTCGGCAATTTTGTAATTATATAAAATAATATATATAGAGCTACTGTTATACCATTGTTGTGACCATGCTTAAGAACACACAACGGAATTAAACAGACAAGATAACTTGTTTAATATTAATAAATAAATTAACATCGAGAAGTGGAGATGAGAAACCACTTTAAAAAACGGGGCGAAATATAAACGCCAAGTTAGTCGGTTAAAAAATGGAAGTTAAATAAATGGTAACAGCAATTATCCAACATGAAGTTAAAAACTTTGCAGAATGGAAAAAAATATTTGATGCAGATGATCCAAATCGTGCAAAAGCGGGAGTTAAATTAATAGGTCTTTACACATCGGTCAAAAACCCAAATGATGTAACAATGATCTTTGAAGCTCCCAGTGCAGAACTATATGACAAAATGATGAGTGACCCCAAAAGACAAGAAGATATGAAGAAAGCTGGTGTAGTCAGTGCGCCTACCGCAACAATTTTAAACAAGGTTTAATTAAAACATACATGTAACGGATAAATATCCATTTTACAAGCTTTACCGTTGGGTAGAGATTAAAGAATTATAAATTTGCAAATATTATTGGAGTTTAAAAGTTTGGAAGCGAAACCAGCTCAATCCCTACATACAAAATGAGTTATCTCCGCTCATCCCTAATAAAAGTGTAATCCGTAAGTTCAGTATTAAATTCTGTCTATACCTAGTAAATTCGAAAGAATTTTAGTTGCACTTTGAAAAATCAAAAGTGTAATTTGTTCTAGGCCAGCACAACCAATACGCCCCCAGTGAAAAGGCAGTGAAAATTTTCACTGCCGCTCGCTTATGGTAACAAGCTGCTATCCTAGAATTGAGATCAATATCACCACCTTTAATTTTCATAGACTTTATTTTAGTTATAGGAATTAGAAAATCATAGAATGGAGACTCCTAGGACAGAAGTAATAATTATTAATTATAAAGAAGAGAAGGACGATATGTGCTTAGCTTATAATATGGCCGATCAAGCTGAACGAAAACTTTTTGAAAAGCATCGGATAGAATATGAAAACGGAATATTTTACAAATTATTTGAGCGTAAAATATCTTTTTTCAAATCATCGAAATCTATAATATATACACCGTTTGAAAGAATAAAAATGGAATCAGGGAAAGTATATATTGATGAAGACGGTATTATAGAAAAATTCAACCAGTTAAGTACCGGAGAATGGCGCATCCATTCAAAATATCCAAGAGGTTTTCATGCATTTTTAGGAGTTCCAAGAACAGTCAATCGTCCATTCAAAACATATTTCCCGGTAATGCTTGCCGATATTGTTGCATTCGGTATAGATAGATTTTATGCAATAGACGTTAAAACATCTTTTAAGCCGTGCAGACATACGGAGATAGCCGGCAAGGTTATGTATATTTTCGATGAAGAGACCTGGAAGCAGTATCAGGCCGACATTACTACCAAGCCTATCGATTTAGAAGAAATGGAGGTTAAAGTTAATACTGAATTTGCTTTGGAGGTACAGTCTTTCACATACCAAACCGATATAGATTAAGAGGACATTCATTGCTCGGTAGTGATGATAGTTAGGACAATAACGGTTTCCCCTCCCCCGGTTGAAAATGATATATTGCAGATTAATAGAAGTATAGAGGATATAAATATTATTCCAAAATTTGTAAAGAATTTGCAAACAAATATACATTAGATTTTGCCTTATTACTCCGTGAAAATTAATTATAAAAAATATTCTTTAAACTTAATAAGTCCTAGAAATAAAAAGGGCTCACCTATCCGGTTTAAAATATTTTACAAAACTTGCGAGCCTGATCCGGATACCACGGCGCCTGGTTGGGTTCAATATTCTTTTAAGTTCGAATTTAAAACTTTATTTCAGCCGTCGTCCAATCATACATATTAGGCGTGTAATACTCCCGGTAGTCAGACTCTTCCCCCAACATGTTTGTACAAGGGTATATATAGTATACAATCTAATATAGCGAGTATTTTGGTTGCGCTTTGTTATTAACCTTAAACATCTTGCACTACTACAACTAACCTGCCAACATTATAAAAGGACAGGGTAGGTTTGGTCGTGCAATGCTGCTATCGATTAGCGTAACTTGTGCAACCAACACGACCCGAAAACATTTTTATGTTATTCTTTAATGAAAACTGGATGTTATAATTATGATGGTCCTGGCCCGGGTACTGGTTTAACTTCAGTTCAGATGAAACAAATAGAATCACTTGTGGAGTGGGACTTTAATAATATACGGCCTATTAACCCTAGTATATACAATGGTTATCCAAATTTAGGCATGAATATCCCGACTTCTATAAATCTCGAAAGAGTAAAGGCAGCAAATGTAAATCACGTCCATAATCTGAATTACCCTAATCCATTTAATCCAACGACGACAATAAGATATGAAGTTTCGAAATCATGTTTTGCAACAGATAAAGTCTTTGACATACTAGGTAAGGAAGCAGCAACACTTTTAAATGGAAATAAATCGACTGAAATTTACAGTGTTCAGTTTATTGCTAGTGGACTTTCAAGTTGGGTTTACTTGCACATAATGCGGGTTGGGAATTTCGTTTCAATAAGAACTTAGTTTTGTTGAAATAAAAAATATTTAATATAACTTTTATCAAAGTCGGAAAATCTCCGGCTTTTTATACAATAAATTTTCAAAATAGGTTAAAGCTAAACCTTTTCTTAACCTGAATTAAATTGATTCTTAATTTTAAACTCTAAGCTATCCTTTTACCTGCTGTAGGACCCGGTTTAAGAGAATGTATTTCAGAAATATTAATAACTGCAACGGCAAAAGGTTTAGGTCTTCCCAATTTAGCAGAAGCTGCAGCTGCTGTTTCAAATAGTTCTCCGCTATCCTGTAATGATGCATTTCCTATAAATCTGAATCCATCGACTATATCACGGTTAACGACAGCAACAGAGACTTTTGAGCCTCTTTTAATATTTGCGTATGTCGCACCACCGGTTCCTTCTGTAAATATGAGTGATTCATCCGACAATACCCGGGTAGAGCGTTTAGGAGCCACATTGGGGGTACCGTCAGCATTTACCGTAGCAATAAAACATTGCTGTGTTGCGACCATTTCTTTCATCTCCTGAGTTAACTTTGACATTTTATCCTCCTACGCTATAAAAACATTATTTTAAAAAAATATTCCTATATAAATTTATTACTTCTGTCCTATATTATTAAGAAAAATACGAAATATTTCTTTTTGTGAAAAATCATTTTAAAATACCTGAATAATAAATCTTTTAAAGGGTCACTGTTCTAAATACTTTTTTTGAAGAGAAATATCGGGGATATAATTATGTACAGAAAAGTAATCCATATTATTTTTCTTATCTATTATTAATTTATCGAACAATTCAATTTAATATATATAACATGCCACAAAATTAAGGTTTAATTATAAATAGGTAATGTTCTATTGTCAAGCATTCACAAATTGATAAATTTTAATTTTAGAATTAAATATCTCTATTGTAATCAACCTCTAAATAAGGTATATCGTGTTCACGGTATGATGTATCAAAGCCCGGGTTGGGAAAAACCAAGAAGTATGATGATAGTAAGATAAATAATAAACATATACCCGTAGTCAACCGGCAAACAGTTGCGATTTTTTGGAGAAGAAGAAGTAAATAAAAATTACCGGTATAGTTGTTTCATAACCAACCTTATGTTACCGGCAAATATGATATGGGATGCATACCGAAGCAGAGCAGATCCGGAAAATTTGATAGTGGAACTGAAGGAATATTTCGGAGCTGACAGTTTTAATGTAGATGATTTCTTTTACAAACCTCTTCTGCAGGCCGTTTATTGTATCAAAAGAAAATTCCTAATGACAAATCCGGGCTTATATTTATATCAGATCCGATCTTTTTGCACAAAAGGCAACTATATTTGCCGGGAGCTAAGCAGTATTTTCGGTAGCATTTTTTGTTATAGTAATTTGGATATTTACGGGACCGGTATTTAAGTATTCCGATACCTAGGTTCTACTGATGATTAAAGCTGTAGAATTCTTTGATTTGTTTTTCAAGGACTTCATCTTCTTCAAACTAGAAAGTCGTGATTTTTCTGGTTACCGGTTTATCAATTAAATTACAGCCGGCATTAAGTAGAAAGCTCGACAGGTAGAAGTCTTTGCTTTCATATATTTGCATATCAGTATTCTCCTTAATTAATTTATAACCTCTGAAATGAATCTAGGAGGCAGCGGAGAGAGTCAAATTAAATTTCCTTTCAATGTATGATATATTCTCAGGTTGCTAATAAAGCAAGGGCAGAAAAGAAATAATTTATTTTTATTAAGTTGAATTAAAAAAAATCCTCAACAGGTCATTATTATTTAAACAAAATAAAAAAGTTGGACACATTTTGGACACCTCTCCCAAAAATGCTTGGTGTTTAGTCCATTTTCAAAATATTTTGAATACAGAGGAGTTTCCCTCCCCTGCTGCTTTAAAAAGTCCGGTGAAATTTTCCAGGATTTTTTTTATACAAATCAGCTCCGGACAATTTGCAAAAAAAACTCCGCCGATTTCATTTATTTCAAATCCGGAAAGCCATCATATTTCTCAAAAGTATTTGTAAAAAGTGTTTTTTTTTAGTTATTTTGTACTGCATTTTTATTCAGCTTATTAATTAAGTCGCTCGAACTTAAGCAGTTAAACTAAAAGTTAATTACGGTCTAGTATGTTAAATACTTTCTATGCCTCACCTGAGAAAAATTCCGAAGAAGAATTGAGAAGCCAGATAAATCATTTTACGGATAAGGATCTGTTTGCCTATCTGCTTGACTCGACCCCGAACTATCTTATTGTACTGAATAAGAACCGTCAGATTGTTTTTGCTAATAAAGCAATGAGAGAATTATTTGATGAGAGCATATCCCCTAACTTATACGGAATGAGACCTGGTGAAATATTGGATTGCCAGCATGCGTTCGAGAATGAGGGCGGGTGCGGAACATCCGAGTTCTGTAAAAGCTGCGGAGCTGTTAATGCTATATTATCAAGTTTAAAAGGCAATGAGGATATTCAGGAATGCCGGATAATCAGAAAACATAATCATGAAGCATTGGATCTGAGGGTATGGGCAAAGCCTCTGGAATTAAAGGGCGAGAAATATTCTATTTTTACTTTTGTCGATATCAGCCATGAAAAACGAAGACTGGCTCTGGAAAGAATTTTTTTCCATGACGTTTTAAATACAGCCAGCAGCATAAAAAGCTTTATAAATATTTTTCAAAACGCTACAAAAGAGGAAATTGAAAAATATAAAGAACTCGGCTTTGAGTTAGCAGACAGGCTGGTTGAGGAAATAAAAGCCCAGAGAGACCTTGCTCTTGCAGAGAATAAAGAACTTGAAGTTAAGCTTCAGATATGCAATCCGAAGGCTTTGGTCCATAACGTTTCCAATATTTATAAAAAACATCTGGCCGCAGAGGGTATAAATATTAAAGTTTATTCGAATCATAAGGACATAGATTTTATAAGCGACGGTGCAATTGTATCCAGGGTACTCGGCAACATGCTTAAGAACGCGCTCGAATCTTCCGATCCGGACGATGAAGTGACAATTGGTTATGAGTTTAAAGAAAAGTCGGTCAGCTTTTACGTACACAATAAAGGCTTCATTCCCGAGGATATTCAACTGCAGATTTACAGCAGATCTTTTTCTACCAAAGGTGATGACAGAGGATTAGGCACATACAGTATGAAACTGCTTACTGAAAAATATTTAAAAGGTAAAGTAAGCTTCATAAGCGATAAATCTAAAGGCACAACCTTTTTTGCGGCATACCCTCTTAATTTCAACGAACAATGTTTTTAATTAATTCTGGTTCATAGATTTTTTCCGGTGGAATTTATCTTCCGAGTACTCAATTTCATTCTCAGTTTTACTTGTTTTATTTTCATGAAAATCGCACTCCTTTCATAACAAGCTAAAAATTTGATCCTTTTATTCAAATCACTTCATTATCGATAAACTCGAATTAAAATAAAATGAGCTCCGGCAGCTGTGTGGCGAAGCTCATTTTTAGATTATATCTTAATATTTACGGAATAAAATTAGAAATGTCATTCTAGTAATAAAACATTTATTCCGTATCTCAGTCGAACCATAATTCCTCAGCAATATTTAAATCGTCTGGTTAATTATAGCTTCGTAGAGTTCTTGTTTTCCGCTTGTCTTTTTTGGTTCTCCGTTTTTATCGGCATAGTTGCGCAAATCTTCAAGCGTCAATTTCTTATTTTCAAAATCCGCACCTGAGCCTGAATCGAATGAAGCGTATCTTTCTACTCTCATCTTCTTGTAATCCGATTCGTTTAATATTTTATCCGCGACAATTAAACCTCTCGCAAATGCATCCATTCCCGAAATATGAGCTATAAACATATCTTCAAGATCTGTAGAATTTCTTCTGGCCTTTGCATCAAAGTTTACACCGCCTGTAGTAAAGCCGCCTGTTTCGAGAATTACAAGCAGAGCTTCTGTAATTTCGTAAAGGTTTACAGGGAACTGATCCGTATCCCAGCCGTTTTGGTAGTCTCCCCGGTTTGCATCAATACTGCCCAATAATCCTGCGTTGGCTGCAACCTGCAGTTCATGCTGGAAGGTGTGCGATGCCAATGTAGCATGGTTTACTTCAATATTTAATTTAAAATCATTCAATAAATCGAATTCGCGAAGGAATCCGATAACCGTAGCCGAATCAAAATCATATTGATGTTTCATCGGTTCCATCGGTTTAGGTTCTATAAGGAACGGACCTTTGAATCCTTGTTTCCTGGCGTAATCCTTTGCCATATGAAGAAAGGTTGCCATATGCTCCTGTTCGCGCTTCATATTAGTATTAAGCAGCGACATATAACCTTCCCTGCCCCCCCAGAATACATAGTTTGATCCGCCCAATGCAATTGTAGCATCCAGAGCATTTTTTACCTGAGAACCGGCGTAGGCTACAACTGAAAAATCAGGATTAGTCGCGGCGCCGTTCATATAGCGGATATTCGAAAATACATTCGCAGTACCCCATAAAAGTTTTACTCCGGAAGCATTCTGTTTTTCTTTAGCATAATCTACCATTACCTTCTGACGCTTTTCCGATTCCGTAACTGTTGTTCCTTCTTCAACAACATCAAAATCGTGAAAACAGTAAAACGGAACCCCGAGCTTCGTAATAAATTCAAAAGCAGCATCCATCTTTTCTTTGGCCCTTTGAATTGGCTCGGTGCTTTTTAACCATGCATGTTCTTTTGTACTGGGACCGAAAGGATCGGCACCGCTCTCTCCGAAAGTATGCCAGTAAGCCACGGCAAACCGGAAATGTTCTTCCATTGTTTTCCCGGCTATCTTTTTATCCGGTTGATAAAATTTAAAGGCTAAAGGATTTTTGGAATCTTTACCTTCGAATTCAATTTTTTTTATTCCGGGGAAAAATTCTTTCTGCCCGGTTGTTACGTTAAGTTTCATATCCTCACTCGCTTTTATTTATTTAATCTGAAATTTAATTCTGTCAGCCATTTATCATATGCTGACTTATATTTAGTCAAGTTTTTAGTATCCGGTTCAATTACTTCAATTTTTTTCAAACCGGAAAATGCATCTTCAAAACCTTTATAAATTCCCGCACCTACTGCCGCTCCTCTGGCTGCACCGACTGCACCGTCGGTGTCATACAAATTAATCGGAACACCAGTTAATGATGAAAGTGTGTTTCTGAAAATCGGACTTAAAAACATATTTGCATTACCTGCATTGATTATCGCCGGATTAATTTCAAGAGTTTTCAAAATGTCTATGCCGTATTTAAATGAAAACGCGACTCCCTCTACAACCGATCTGATCAAATGACCTTTTGTATGCATATTGAAATTTATATTTGAAAAACCGGCCCCAGGATTTTTATTTACCAGCATTCTTTCGGCGCCGTTGCCGAAGTTTATAAAGCTTAAACCGGCCGACCCTATTTCAACTTCATCAGCCATTCTGTTTAAATCTTCGTATGAAACGGAAGAATCACCGGTCATTTTTTTAATCCAGCTGTACGAAATCCCGGTTCCGTTTACACAAAGGAGAATGCCGTATCTGTTTTGATTCTCCGAATGATTGACATGGGCAAATGTATTAACTCTGGTTTCGGGATCATATTTAATTGTATCGCTGATCCCGTAAACAACGCCCGAAGTACCTGCAGTACTTGCAATATCGCCGGGGTTTAATACATTCAACGAGAACGCATTATTCGGCTGGTCTCCGGTCCGGTATGTTACCTTAATTCCGGGCTTTAAACCCAATGTAACGGCGGCTTTTTCGGATAATTTTCCCTGTTCGCCGAAAACCGGAACTATTTCGGGAACCAGGGATTTGTCAAACCCGAAATACTCCAGCAGAAATCCTGCAATTGAATTTTGCGAAAAATCCCACAAGATACCTTCCGAAAGTCCGTTAACGGTTGTATTTATTTCTCCGGTTAACTTCATCGCTAAATAATCACCCGGCAGCATAAATTTATAAATTTTATCATAAAGCTTCGGTTCATTTTCTTTTACCCATTTTAGTTTTGAAGCGGTGAAGTTTCCGGGCGAGTTCAAAAGTTTCTCAAGACAAAAACTATGGCCCAGTTCGTCAAATGCCTTTTCTCCGATTTCTACAGCACGGCTGTCGCACCAAATTATTGAAGGTCTCAGCGCTTCACGATTTTTGTCGACGACAACAAGTCCGTGCATTTGATACGAAATACCGATCGCAGCAATATCTGCCGGTTTAACTCCGCTAACCGCTAACAATTCTTTCGTTGCGGAAATAACGGCATTCCACCATGAATCGGGATTTTGTTCCGCCCAGCCTGCCCGCGCGGCATCTATAGGCATTTCGCTTTTCGGGTAAGTTGTTTTATATTTTGCGTTACCGTTAACGCAATCGAACAAAGAAGCTTTTATTGATGAGCTACCTACATCGTAGCCGATTGTATACATTTATTTTTCTCTGTTGTTTTTTGAAATTATTTTAGCAAAAAAAGTCCCCAGTGAGCCTCAAATTTAATTGAATACATCGAAAATAATAAAAAAAGATTTTATACCAAATTTATTTTTAATTTTTAAACTAAAAAAGGACCGGCGGAAATGCAAGGTTTTTCCGTCAGTCCTTTTTATAATTAGAAAAAATGCTGGTTTTTTGAAGCTTTTTATTTATTTCATCAATACTTCGCTGTTTTCCGGAAGCAATTTACCATTAATTTCTACATTTTCGGTTTTAAAATTTTCTGCAAATTTAACGTGAACCGGTATTTTTGCTTTTTCAACTTTTATGTCTTTAAGTAGTATGTTTTTCAATTCCGAATCTTTAACTCCCTCAGCAAAGATGGCATATTCATCGGCTTGAATGCATGTAATATTTTCAATATTAAAATTATTAAATACCGGAGGATAATGGTTGCCTCTGTACCCGTGGTAATTTGTTACAAATGCAATAAATTTTTGAATTGCCCTTTTAACCGTCACATCACGAACCCAAACATTTTCGATAAAACCGCCTCTGTCAAGATTACTTTTGAAATATATCGTAGAGTTGGCTTCTCCGACTTTTATATTCTCCATATAAATATTTCTAACGCCGCCCGACATTTCGCTGCCTATACAGAGACCGTTTGCTTTGGAATTAAATACACAATTACGTATGACAACATTTTCCGTTGCCTGCCCTACCCGCCAACCGTCCTGATCTCTGCCGGCTTTAATAGCTATTGCATCGTCTCCAGTATTGAATTCGCAGTTCTCTATCAGCACATTGACCGATCCTTCGGGATCGCATCCGTCGTTGTTTAAATTCCAGCTTGTTATTTTAACATTACGAACAGTTACATTATAACATAAAACCGGATTGATTTCCCAGAACGGCGAATCAATTATTTTGACGCCGTCAATTAAAATATTTTTACATGCGTACGGCTGAATCATTACGGGTCTCAGCCAATGCCCTTTTCCGAAAACTCTTTCGTTAAGCGGAACGCCGTCGTTTCCCATTTTCCGCAATAATAATTGATCCTTGTTCTGTTCCGGTTTCCATGCGGCAAAGCTGTCTTTTGCATTTCCGTCAATTGTACCTTTACCGGTAATAGCGATGTCGGTTACGCCGAATGCATATATAAACGGTGAATAATTAAAACACTCTGTGCCTTCCCACCGGGTAAAAACAACCGGCAAATAATATTTCGGATCGGAACTGAATTTAATAGTCGAGCCTTCTTCCAAATGAAGATTTACATGACTCTTCAAATGAATTGGCCCTCTCATCAAAAAAATACCGGAAGGAATTACTACATTTCCCCCGCCTTCAACATTGCATTGATCTATCGCTTTTTTTAATGCGGGAAGACAATCAGTAGTTCCGTTTCCAACAGCACCGTATTTTTTTATGTTATAATTGCGATTCGGGAACTCCGGGACTACAATATTCTTAACAATTTTTTCCGCATTTTTCCAGCCTCCGCTTTCTTTTCCGCCCGCATTAACATTTACAGAAAAAGCCAGCATTAAAAATAATACAAGATACTGAGAATACTTTTTAAGATTATTTACCAGCATAAAACTCCCTTTTAATATATTACTTAAATTTCAAACCAGTTCTTATTTACCCGATATTTTAAAAGCACCGTTTTTTACTTCTTTACCGATTTCGGTTTTAACTTTTGCTTTTGAAAGATCTGTGTTATCCACTTTTATATCTGAAGTTTTATCTCCCGCCAATTTAAATGCAGGATCGGCTCCATGAGGAACAGTTAAATTATCAAAACTTATATTTTTACCGTCCATTATATTTACCATTGGCCATCTATCCGGTACCACAGAAACATTCTTAAACGAAATATTATCGGCATCGTTAATATTTATTCCCAGTGCTGACTTTATGTTTATGTTTTTGAATGTAATATCTTTTACCTGCATTTCAGGTAAGCCCAATATTTCAATGCCGTATTTTTCCGCATATTCACAGCTGATATTTTCAAAATGGAAATTTCTGAATCTCGGAGTAGTTTTTGAAACCGGTTGTTCCGGAAGCCTAGGCAATGTATAAAGCATATTAATCCTGATTGCTTCCCTGGCTATTCTGCTGGCTTTGATATCTTTAAACCATATGTTTTCAACTTCCGCTCCCCTGCCGCGTTCGGATTTAATTCTTAATGCTCTGTCGGTTCCGTTACAGTAACAGTCATAACCATAAATATTTTTTATACCTCCGGAAGTTTCGCTGCCGATAACAATACCGCCGTGCCCCATTCTGAAAAAGTTATACCTTGCTACAAGATTTTCGGTCGGTTTATTTACTCTTAAACCGTCCTCATCTCTTCCTGATTTTATAGCAATACAGTCGTCGCCGGTGCTCATGTCGCAATATTCGATTAAAACATTTTTACACGAAGAAGGATCTACCCCATCGCCGTTAGGTGTATGACCGTATTCGCCGTAGGTAACTATTTTGACTTTTCTAACGATAACATTCTCGCATAGTGTCGGCGTAATTGTCCAGAAAGCACCGTATTTAAATGTAACGCCCTCAACAAGAACATTTTTACAATTCATAGGCTGAAAAAATGCGGGCCTAAGCCAGTCATTATGCGAACCATCGAAAATTCTCTCTTTAACAGGGACATTATTCCTGGCCATTTCCCTCAGCATATCCCCGCCGTGTTTTTGTTCTTTTTTATATCCCCACCAGGGTTTGCCTTGACCATTTCAAACACCTTCACCGGTAACGGCTATATTCTTTTTACCGTCGGCATAAATAAAAGCGGAAAACTTATAACATTCTATTCCTTCGTGTCTTGAGAAAACTACGGGAAGGTAATCTTTGAAATCCTGACTGAAAAAAACTTCCGCACTTTTTGAAACGTACAGATCAATATTATTATCCAGGTGTATCGGCCCGGTAAGCCATTTGCCTGCAGGTATTACCACTTTACCGCCTCCGGCTTTTTCGGCGGCTGCAATTGCTTTTTTAATCGCTTCAGTATTCTTTACTTTTCCGCCTTCGACGGCTCCGTAATCTTTTATGTTAAAGATTTTATCCGGGAATTCGGGCCGTTCCAATTTGGGCATTTTAAAAGGGGCCTTGATAGGCTGAATCTTGACCGGAGCTTTGCTTAAAACATCAGACGTATCCTGTGCATATGCAATTAATATTGTTACGGCAACAAAACCGATAACAAGATATATAAACCGGGCCAAATGATTTAACTGAATTTCCATTTTCGATTGTCCTTAATATTAATCATGAATAATAAATGATACGGAAATTTTTTCCTCATTTTTATTTTGTAAGGTAAATGTTCCTGAGACCTATAGGCTTTGTTTCCAGTTGCCATCCTATTTTGCCGGTAGGTTCGAGTATTTTGGTTGCTTTGTTTTGCAGTATATTATTGACATAAACCACCATTGAATCGCCGCTGCAGATAATATCGCATGTGTTCCATTCTCCTGCGGGTTTCTCGCTGGATTTTGAAAGCTTAAGCGCTGTGTCTTTCGGCTTGCCTACAGCTTCTTTAAATTCTGCTCCGTTCATTGCTATTAGATCGCCTGCATTATCTTCTTTAAAATTAATCTGCACGCATTTAGGCCAGACCGTGTCCGGGGACTGAATATCCACCAGAATGCCGCTGTTTCCTTTTTCGTCTTTTTCAGGCCACATCCACTCGGCATGAAGTTTAAAAGCGGAATAATTTTTTTTCGTTCTTAAATAACCTTTATAACCGGCTTTAAAATAAATTGCCCTGTTTTTTATTTCATAGAAATCAGTCAAGTTTTTATTCTTATCTGCAGGAACCAATTTCAAATTTGATAAATCTCTGCCGTTAAAAATCCATACCGTGTCTAATTTTTCGTTAGAATTTAATTTCGAATTTAGATTGATATTTTTTTGTAGGGCAGGTTTAAAAGATAACAGAATTAATGAGATAAGCGGCAGTAACATGATGAAAAGGAAATGACTTTTAATCTTCGGCATTTTTAGCTCCTTTTTGATAAATTTTTTCTCAAGGTAATTTACTTATATTCTCATACTTTATTTTCCACTTGCCGTTTTTAGGAAACCCGGGCAGTTTCAGCGAACCGGTTTCATCCGACCCCGCAACCATCAAAGCAACAGCTGAAAGCAGCGCGCCGTTAGCCGGCAGATAAACAGGCAAGTCATCTGTCTGCGGACAATCGCCGTTATTAAGATAATGATTATGCGGCGCATCTTTCAATAAAATATCTATCGCGGTTTCCGGTTCATTGAGACGCACCGCAGTCATAGCGATCATCGGGTAATCCCAGCCCCAGATTTTTGCTTTCCAGTCCCAGTTATTTATCACGTTTTTTAATGTCTTGCGCATAATAACTTTATTCACCATATCGCCCGGTAAAAATCCCATCGCCATCAGCATGGAAGGATGATCTTTTCTGCTTTCGGGATTAGTAAATGTATCGGGTAGTGATTCTACAACCACATATAAACTATCCTTTACGGGAAGAGGCGATATATTTTTTATAACATCCTCCCACTTCTTATTGCTTTTTATTCCGAGCCTCTGAAGCCATTTTTCGGCTACTTCTAAACCTAATTTCCAGTAGGCCAGTTCAAATGTCGGATTTAGAACTTTCAATGGATTATAAATTTCCTGGGCAGGCCAAACCGGCGGACCTAAGACATAATGCTGTTTTGCTGAATCAAAATATGCAAAGGAAGCCATAAATTCGGCAGTCTGAAATACTAATTGTTTATATTTTTCCAAAGTCTTTTTATTATTGTCGGCCCGGTGGCACAATTCAGCAAGGTAAATCGGATGAGGCTGGTTCCAGATGATAAACGGATTATTACCGGGACTTTCATGGCCGTCAGGGCTTACCATTTTAGACCACCTTGCTCCTTTAAATCCCTGTTCTTTCGCCGTTGACTCGGCATACGGTAAATCCGAAATATACCATCGGAGATTCTTTTCAAGCAGATCAGCTCTACCCCATAGTGCAAATTGCGCAGCATGCCACCATATCATTTCAGTATTATGCTTACCGTACCACGAACTCAAGGTTAACCCGCTTTCCTGAGGCGGAAAATTACCCGCGAACTGGATTGCGGTTAAATACTGGGATAATATAATTCTTCTCTCTAACTCATTTGCCCTCGGATCGGTACTGCCCGAAAAATCAACTGCTCCGCCTTCTGTCCAAAATCGCTTCCAGTTTTCAATACTTGAAGTATAAGTATCTTTAAAACCGGGGATATTTTTTATGATTTTATTATTGGAAAAGCCGAAACTGAATTCGAAATAATCATAATCTTTATCAGGCGTTAAAAGAAAATAATGTTTTTTTATCTTTTTAAAATTTGATTTAGCCGACCAGTTTAGAAATACAAAATAACTTGAACTGTCAACGACTCTTTTCAATTCGGCATAATTCTCGGCTCTTTTTATTATGTCCGTAGAATGCGCATCAGGTTTATTCCAAATATACGGCGGATTATTCTTAATCGATGGGTCGTAAGCATAGGGAAATTTAAATGCTATTTTAATTAAGCCTTTCTTTAACAAAACAGAACGTACTCTCACGGAGATAAGATCTTTTTGAGGATTACAAACTGTAGTTACAAATACGGTGTCATTATTAATTTCAAAGCGGCTTTCGATAACACCTTCCCATAAATTAAGCCTTTGAAATATATTTTTTATTTCGTTCATATTCACGGGAGATCCGTCCAGTTTGCTCAATTCGAATCCTACCTGTCCAAGAGGCATTCTTTGCGGATTGATTCTAAGCCATTGTCCGGCAGGTGAATTCTGATTCGTTGGGTAACCTACTTCCCTGCCGTGAACATTATAATATCGATAAGAATCTTTCAACTTATAGCTGCGAGGATTAGGAAAGGAATGCCAGGCCCAATCGGAAATAATCTGAAGAGGAATCCCGTTCTTGTAATAATAATCCGGGAATGTTTGAAGACCGGTAATATCGGCAGTGAAAGCAAAGCCGCCGTTTCCCACCGTGAACGGCGACCAGGGATCTATGCTCCGGTTAACGGGATTATGCCTGTTCACTAACTTATATCTGTCAATCTTTGACTGAACTTTGACAGCTATTATAATCAATGATATAAGTATAAGGCTCAGATATCTAGTCATCTTTAACGAGTCTGTTTTATTCACTTAATGATAACCGAATTACTGCTTGCACCGTTCGCATATTCAACGGGAGTTTTAGCGCCGGAAATAACCGAATGCTTTACGAGTATATTTTGATTTTTGTTTCCGTTAAGCTTCATAAAGGTATTTGTTCCGCCCGGGCAATATATACTGTCTAAAGTTATATCCTTCGAATTTTCCAATGTATAAACAGGCCCCTTACCGGGAATTATTTTCACATTATTCAAGTTTATGTTCTCCGCATTTTCAGATGAAAAACCTCTGGTCGCAGAGATAGTAATGTTTTTCAGACTTATATCTTTTATCGGCATTTCGGGTAGTCCGGTAATTTCAATAGCATTCTTTGCTCCGTTACAGACAATATTTGTAATATAAAAATTTCTGAAACGCGGGGTCTTTTCGTTAACGGCAAATTTTTGTTCTTCCTGCCGCATTCTGGAAACTTCGTAATAGGTATTAAATAATATAGCCTGGTTTGCAATGTCTTTCATAAAAACACTGTCGACATAAATATCCTCAACCAAGCCTCCTTTTGCTCTGACGCTTTTAAATCGCAGCCCGATGTCGGTTCCTATAAAGTCGCAGTTCTTAACCGAAATGTTTTTCATTCCGCCGTCGGTATTGCTCCCGATTACAAATCCGCCGTGAGCATGATAAACAACATTATCCGCAATTACAATATTCTGCAGAGCGGCTTCGCTGCCGTTTTTTGTACTTTTGCTCGATTTCATGCAGATGCCGTCGTCACCGACGCTTATAACACACTTATAAACAAGTACATTTTTGCAGGCACTTATATCAATTCCGTCTCCGTTCTGAGCCCACCATTCGTTTAAGATTTTAAGGTTTCTAAGAATTAAGTTTTCACATCTGTTAGGATACATTATAAATTTAGGTGAATTTTCAAAAGTGGGTCCCTCAAATAGAACATTCTTACATTTTACTAGAAGTATCATATACGGTCTTAAATAATCTTTTACGGGAAGAAAATCTTCCGTAGAAGGCCGTTTCTTTTCTTTGAATAAATTCTTCAAATAATTTTCGCCTTTCATTGCTTCTTTCGACGGCCACCACATTCGGCCGTCTTCGCTTATAGATCCGCCGGAGGCAGTAATCGATTTCCATTGGGAAGCGGTAGTTTTACTTTTCTTTACGGGTCTCCATGTTTCGCCTGAGCCGTCAATTATTCCTTCACCTGTAATAGCGACGTTATTTAGTTTATAACCGTATACAGGAGAAGCAGCCGTAACCTTGCCGGAACCCGGGAATTTAAGCATAGGATAATCAGCATGATTTTTACTTAACATGAGCAGTGCGCCTTTTTCCAAATGCAGGTTAACGTTGCTTTTCAGTTCAATCGGTCCGGTCAGCCAAAGCCCGGGAGGAACAATTACTTTTCCGCCTCCCTTATCGGAACAATCTGTTATAGCTTCATTAATAGATTTGGTATTCAACGTATAGCCGTCGCCTACAGCACCGTAATTAATTATATTAAAAACTCTATCGGGGAAATGAGGAACCGTGATTGCCGGCATATCGAACGGCAGATTCTTTAAGTAAGAATTAACTTCGTTTTGAATATTATCCTGAGAATATACATTTATATTAATTAAAAAGGATGACAAAACGATTAGAACTGTTTTCAACAGAATTTTTACTGAACGTCTATGATTCATTTATTAATCCTTAAAGGCGTAAAATTTTAAAACATACCTAAATGATTAGTTTTAAAGAGCGGTATTATACTTTTATGATTTTATATAATAAATTTTGTAATGAACTTATTTTTGAAAACGGCATGTTTATTATCATGTAAAGATTAAGGTAAAAAGTTAAGGGGAATATAAAAAAGTGAATAAGTATATTTTTAAATATACTCATTCACTTTGTTCTCAATTCTCTGTGTCAAATGTTTAACGACTCACCGGCCCATCCAGCCGCCGTCGACGGTAACAACCGTGCCGTTTAAATAATCCGAAGCATCCGAAGAAAGGAATACAACCGTTCCCATTAAATCTTCGGGTGTACCCCAGCGAGCAGCAGGAATTCTATCCTGGATAGCCTTATTTCTCACCGCATCTTCGCGAAGCGCTTTGGTATTATCCGTTGCAATATAGCCGGGAGCAATTGCATTTATAGTAACACCTTTGTCCGCCCATTCGTTTGCGAAAGACATGGCTAATTGTTTTACACCGCCCTTTGAAGCTGCATATCCCGGGACAAGAATACCTCCCTGAAAAGCAAGCAGCGAAGCGATAAAAACTATCTTACCGTAACCTCTGGCAACCATATCTCTGCCTATTTCCCTCGTCAATATAAACTGGGAAGTTAGATTAACCTCTATGACTTTATCCCAGTATTCGTCCGGATGTTCCGCAATCGGTTTTCTCATAATAGTTCCGGCATTATTTATAAGAATGTCTATTCTGGGGAAATCGGCTTTTACGTTTTTTATAAATTCATACAGGGAATCGCGTTTGGAAAAGTCGCTTACGTAGAATTTAAATTTTCTTCCCAGACCGGTAATAAGTTTTTCCGTTTCGGAGAAATCATCTTCGAAGGAGACACCGATTATATCGGCTCCCGCCTCTGCAAGTGCAAGTGCGTAAGATTGACCGATACCTTTGTTTGATCCCGTTACAATTGCGGTTTTACCGTTTAATTTAAATTTGTCTAATATCATTATATATAATCCCGAATTTATTATTTAAAAATTATTTTAGTGTCTCCATAGAAACCCAATCCATATCGTCGAAAGCCTGGTTCTCGCCTCCCATCGACCAGATGAAAGTGTAATTCTGAGTTCCTACTCCGGAATGGATTGAATAACTTGGAGAAAGAACTGCCTGCAGATTTCTTACCACGATGTGCCTGGTTTCGGAAGGTTCTCCAAGAAGGTGAAACAGAATGGAATCTTTTTCAAGGTTAAAATACAAATAAACTTCCGAACGTCTTTGATGAGTATGGACAGGCATCGTATTCCATGTACTTCCTTCATCCAGTTCCGTCAACCCCATAACGATCTGGCAGCTTTTAATACCTTCAGGGTGAATATACTTATAAATTGTTCTCTTATTGGCGTCCTTTACCGAACCGAGCTTTACCGGAGTAGCTTCGGAAAATTTTGAGTGCTTTGTCGGCAGCGCTGTGTGTGCCGGGTAGCTTGAGATATAATACATTGCCGGATTTTTAGAATCTTTACTAGAGAATACTATTTCTTTGGAACCTTTCCCGATATAAAGCGCGTCTTTTTTTTCCATTTTATATTTGGTTCCGTCAACTGTAATCTCGCCTTCATCGCCGATATTTATTATGCCTATCTCTCGTCTTTCGGCAAAGTAATCGGCCGCCATTTCTTTTTTACTGCTTTCTAGTTTTAAACTTTTAGAAACCGGAATTGCCGAGCCCGTAATGGACCGGTCAATATCCGAGTATACCATGTCTATCGAATCGGGCTTGAAGATACTGTCGATCAGGAAAGTTTTCCTTAACTCATCGCTATTCATTTTTTTGTAACCGTTTCTGTCTGGTGAAAATCTTACTTCCATTTTTCGCTCCGTTTATTGTTCATAAAATAAATTTATCTTATTTAATAATAACATCATTTCTATCAACACCGCTTTTAAACTTAATTTGGTCTTCCGGATTCTTTAGAACTGTTTTTTCAATTGTAACTGATTTTGTCTTGTTACCGGATAGAGTCATAAAATCCTTTGCAGTCTCCGGATATACTATCTTATTCAACTTAAAACCGCTGCTTTGCTCAAGCACAAATACCGGTCCTTTCTGCGGCATTATTTGGACATTATCGATAGAAATATTTTTCGCAAATTCGCTTCTGAAACCTTTGTCTGCCGAAAAATAAGAATTAGAAATATAAATATCCTGTATCGGCATTTCAGGTAATCCTATTACCGAAGCAGCTTCTTTAGCACCGACGCAATAAATGCTGTCTATATAAATATTCTTAAAAATCGGTGTTCTGTCCGTTACCGGAACCGGATTGCTGTTCTCCTTTGCGTTCTCATAATACGTATTGAACAGAATTGCCTGATTTACAATATCCCTCATAAATATATTCTTAATATAAATATTATCTACTAAACCTCCCCTATCTCTTGCACTTTTAAAACGCAGTCCGACATCCGTACCCACAAAATCACAATTTCGGACACAAATATTATGCATACCTCCGTCGGTATTACTTCCAGTAACAAATCCGCCGTGCGCATGATATACAACGCAATCCTCGATTACTATATTTTGAAGAGCGACACCGTTAGAATTTTTATCATGACTTGATTTCATACAAATTCCGTCGTCGCCCGCGGTTACAGTGCTTTTACAAAGTAAGACATTTTTACTATTCCCGATGTCGATACCGTCACCGTTTTGCGCCCAATATTCATTATTTATTTTGACATCTCTAATTACAAGATCTTCGCATCCCTTCGGGTTTAAAGCGAAGGCAGGAGAATTCTGAATTGTTATACCGTCAATTAAAACTTTCCTGCAGTTCTGCAGTACCAGAAGATTCGGGCGCAGAAAATCTCTCACTTTTAATAAGTCTTCATTTGTCGGTCTCCTATGTTCCTTTCTGAACATTGCAAAAACTTTGTAGCCGTCCCTGGCAGTTTCGGAAGGCCACCACATTGAGCTGTCGCTGTTTGTAACGCCGCCTGAGCGGAGGAATGTTTTCCAGAGAGATTCGGTCACTTTCATCCTTTTAACTGGTCGCCATGTTGTGCCTGTTCCGTCGAGGAGTCCCGTTCCTGTAATTCCGATATTTTCAAGATTGAAGCCGTAAACGGGTGGAGCAATTATATATTCTCCTCCGGCTTTTTTAATTACAGGGTAATCATTATGATCAGGACTGAAGTATACAAATGCACCTCTGTCGAGATGAAAGTTAACGTTGCTTTTTAATTCAATCGGTCCTGTCAGCCAAAGTCCGGGCGGTACAATTACAATACCGCCGCCTGCTTGCGAACACGCATCAATAGCTTTTTGGATGGCCGCAGTGTTCATCGTATGGCCGCTGCCGTCGGCCCCGTATGTTTTTATATTGTAAATCATGTCGGCAAATTGAGGCAGATTTATTGCCGGCATAGAAAAGGGCAGATCTTTTAAATAAGAATTCACTTCTTGTTTAAGATCGTTCTGTGCTTTTATTATATTGGGATAACATGTAAATAAAAGAACTACGGCAATCATTATAAAATATTTATTACGGCCGGATTTCATTTTAATTTAATCCTTAACTTTATTTGCCATTCCTAATAACCATTCGAATAAGTTTTGCGCGGCTTTATAATTTTCAAAAGGTACGGGCAATTTCTTATTGTCATAATATTCGTTATAAAACCACGGATCACCAACCGCAAACACGCCTCCCTTACCGTATTTCGCATACCCCATTATAATATTTCCGCCGCTGGTTAATAAGGGCTCCGCCGGTTTCTCTAATTTTAAGGTCGAAATTTCTTTCATATAAATTTGTTTAACATTTTTAAATATCGGTTGATTGGGAAATTTATCGAATTTCCCCATATCATATTTTCTTCCGTCTACCTTGTTTATACTCACTTCATTAAAATATATACCGAATTGTTCCGCTAATTTATTGAAATGTTTGAACTCGGCATTACCTTTATCGTTTTCCAGCAGCATCAAAATACCGCCGTCTTTTACCCACCTGGATATTACCTTTATATTGTCTGCTTCAACATAATGCGGATTTGCGGTTTCGTCCGGCGTATCGGGATCGACTATAATGTATATGCTGAATTTATCGAGAGATTCTGCGGTAGGCGCATCCGGTAACTCGCTTAAATTTGCTCCAAGATTTAATATCATATTACCTATTTCGGAATATCCCGAGTTCGTAGTATCTTCCCAAATATAATGATAACGCTGTTCTACGCCTTTTTTATTTTTTCTGTACTCATTATTAAAATAATAATCCAAGCCGACTACTTTTCCGTTTCCAACCAGGTTGTTGATATTTACATTTTTCAAATCTGAAGATAAAGGTAGATCCAATTTCTTTATTCCTCCTGCTACTAGTCCCGCAACGGTTTCCGCCCCGTACATGCAAAAATGAGTATTATCTTTTTTACCGTCCGGTAAAGAAGCATATTCTCCCGCCGGAACCCAGAGAAATATTTTTTTCGTCCCGTCAGGACCGAGTTCCGAGAATAGCTTTTTACTGCTGTCATATAAATCTATTAATCCCACATGTTCATTTTCCGCGACCTCTCTTACTACTGCGGGATAATCACCGTGCGTATCAACCAATTTACCGCTCTTATCAAATTTTCTTCTGTTAACCGGCGTTATCAGAACAGGTATTGCTCCTTTTTCTTTTGCATCGGAAACAAATTTCATCAGGTTGTCTTTGTAGGCCGTATGAGGTGCTGCATATCTTTTAGGATCATTAATCTTTTCGTCGTTATGCCCGAATTGAATGAAGACATAATCGCCGGGTTTTAATTGGTCATATACTTTTTTCCATCTACCTTCGTCGATAAAACTTTTCGTGCTCCGGCCGTTAACAGCATAATTTTTTATTTGTACGTTGTCGTTAAAATAAAGCGGAAGCATTTGTCCCCAGCCTCTTTCGGGATTATCAGCTAGCGGCTTATTAGCCATCGTAGAATCACCTATCAGAAAAACTCTAACTCTCCCCTGAGAAAGAAACCCGAATAATAAAATTGTCGAAATAAATAATAAAACAAGAGGATAGAATTTTTTGTTTAGCATAATAATTCTTTCAATTAGTTAAATTTTAATTGTATCTACTTTTTAAAGCCGAATCTTTAGTATCCATATCTTTCGGGATCCCAAAGTATAAATTATTCTTTCAGAGACTTCCTTATTGGATGTTGCGTAATTTTCTTCTTCCACACTCGTAAGTTTACAAAAATCTAACATTTGATGTTATCTGTCAAGTGGAGACTTTTAGCCACTTGATCCGGCCTCAGCGTTGAAATTGCCGCTACTTCAGTTGAGTACTCTTTCTGTGCCTTCTCAATTTTTTTTTCAACGAGTCCGGTATTAATTACCGCGAAGTTATGATAATGAATTACGTTATAAGTACCGTAGTGATCAATATGGTAATGCCGCCTCCTTCGCGGTGCGTAAACAAAGCTTTAATACTTCCGGGCTCTACAAATTTAGGAAATTTATAAAACCCTTTCTAATGATGAGGATCATTTATCCTAACACTCTTCAACCAATTTATGGTATCCGAAATATGCGCAATGAATCTTTTGTCTCCGGTCAGTTTATAAAATATTATAAATATTTCAAAATGGCCGCCGGCAACAAACAAAAATAGAAATATTATTTAGTAGTTTTTTCCAGTTGCAGAGATGCTAAAATTAAAGGTCCTAATCCTTTCATATCGTTAGTTCGCTGCGGTTCATCTATATAATATTCGAACGAACCGTCCCTGTAAGGGTGGCCTCCCAGTCCCGCACTTTTACATGTATGATATAAATCTACTAAACCGTTCTTTTCAATTTTAACAAAATTCTTTATAATCCCCATGAAAGATTCTTTTGCAGCCTCTGAATATTTTTTATCGAGATACCCGTTGTTGGCTCCTTTTGCAAATGCATAAGTAAACATACACGAAGCCGATGCCTCAAGATAATTCCCCTTTCTGTTCCCCTGATCCATAACCTGGTACCAGACTTTAGATTCCGGATCCCGGTATTTCAGTACTGCACCGGAAACTTGCCTAAGAATAGAAATTAATTCTTTTCTACCCGGATTGTTCTTCGGAATAAAATCGAGCACGTCTACAAGCGCCATCTCATACCACCCCATTCCTCTTGACCAGAAATTAGGTGAACAGCCCGTAGCCGGATTAGCCCATTTCTGATTCTTGCTTTCGTCCCAGCCGTGGTACAATAAACCGGTTTTAGGATCTCTTGTATGTTTGTATATAAGTACAAATTGATTAATTATATCGTTGAAATCCTTAGTCTCGTCGAACATCCCGGCGTACTGTGCATAAAACGGTTCAGCCATGTAAAGTCCGTCAAGCCACATTTGTTCCGGATATATTTTTTTATGCCAGAAACCGCCGGAGGGTGTTCTCGGCTGATTTGCAAGCTGTTTTCTTAAAAGCTCGGCAGCCTTTTTATATTTTACGTTCTTGGTGGCTTTATAAAGAGTTAGCAGTTGACGGCCCGGGTTAATATCATCGAGCGTAAAGCCGCTGTATTTATAAGTATCGATTGTGCCGTCGGCTTTTACGTATTTATCCATGTTATCTTTGATAAAATTAAAATACTTTTTATCGCCGGTTTTAAGCCACAACTGATGCAGAGCTTCCAGAATTAAACCTTGTTCGTAATTCCAGTTTTGTTTGGGACTTGACGAATCGTAAGTTACCGCTCCTGGGTGCCGTAATATAAAAGAATCGGCTATTCTTTCCGACCAGGGTTCATCAGTGGGAACTTGTTCTTTTTGTCCGGCAGATTGCGAGTAGGAAAATCCTGCCGCCGAAAGGAGAATCAGAAATATAATTAATTTTTTCATATCGCTCCTTTTTCGAGATTAGCTGTTGATGAATTGTAAAATGCACTGCATGCATTTTTAATAAATTCTGAGAGCAAAAATAAAAGCCGGTTCTTTAAGAAAAGAATTCTAAAAGAACCGGCCGTATAATAAAAGAATTTTAGAAACCGAATTCCACCGAGAAACGGTTTACGTCGCTGAAGAAACTTTCCATACGTGAATATGAATAGTTAACCGATACATCGCTACCGGCTAACGTAGTATTTAAGCCGATACCTGCAGACCACGACATAATATCCCTGTTAGTCTGATATCCGCCTCTAATTGAAACCATGTTCATTAACTTATATTCCAAACCAATATTAACTCTTTCGGAATAACTGTTTGAATGAAGAAAATCCACAGCTAATGTCATATCTTGATCGTTAGGCGACATATTTGGATTAATGAACTGCATTACATCGATAGCCCCGCCCATGGAAAATGTTAAAGGCAGTTGCTCATCGTTTAATTCTCTTTTGACATTGGATGCAAAGTTCCTAATTGCCATACCGAATGCAAAATTTTTATAGCCTGTGTAATATTTTACTCCAGCATCAAATGCCAATTTAGTAGCATTATTTTTTTTGCTTACACCGTTAGAATAATTATTTTCGCCGAGACTTTGACTTACTACTTTCATAGTACCGCCGATTAAGAATTTTGTACTTATAGCTTTTGAATAAGTCAATCCTGCAGAATACGCTCCGACGTTGTTAAGAGTACCGTCATCTATATATCCGGTATTGCCCAATGTCGGGTCTAGTCTTGTGGCATAGATTGTACCGTAATCAATGGTTAAGAAACTAACACCGACAGATCCGTAGTTTCCCATATTATAGACTAGACCTCCTCCGAGATATTTGATATCGGCGATCCATTGTGTATAGTTAACCGTAACATCGAATTTATTCCGGGTTTCTACTATGCCTGCCGGATTATAAAACATACTTACAGCGCCGGTACCAAGGGTTGTATAAGCATCCCCAAGCGCACTTGCTTTCGGTGAGACACTGACAAGCAGAAAGTCCATTGTACTCTGCCCCAACTTGTTTAGGTTGACCTGCCCGTATGCCTCAGGCAAAAACAAAAGACCGACCATTGTAACTAATATTATTTTAAAATACTTCATTATTTATTAATCTCCTCTATTTGTATTATCGTACGATAACAAATTTTTGATAAGATGTTTCACCGTCAGGTTTTTGAAACACAGCTATATAAATGCCGCTGTCAACAATCTGTCCGCTGTCGGTTGTTAAATCCCATATTTCTGAGCCGCTCGGGGCAACGCTGCTTGCGTGCTGCTTTGTTCTTACTAAATCGCCGTTCTCAGAGAATATTTTAATTGAACATTCCTTCGGCAAATTGAAGAAAATAACAAATTGATTATTATTGGAAGTAGCACCGTAAGTTCCGGCATTAACAAAATAAGGATCGTTAACATTGCAGGGATTCGGCGCTACTCTTATTTTAGCCATATCGTCCTGCGCAGGATTAGGAGAAATAACCGGACTCGTACTGCCGGAATTATCCTGAACCCACAATCTGCTGCTAAACATTATCTTTCCCCTTGTAGATGGATCTGCATCAGGGTCATCAATGGCTATGCGTGCTTTTGCCTGAACATAATAATGGTAATTCGCACCGTAGACAATCGAGGTGTCGTTGAAGATATCCGATTTATCGGTCGGACCGCCGTCGTATATAGTTTCATAAAATACCGTATCAAGACGGGATACACGTCTCATAACTCTGTAGCCTGCAAAATTTGACAAAGCTTCTGCGTCCGCATCTTTCCATGTAATCTCTACTCTGTTTGAATATGCAGTGATGTTCATTTCAGTCGGAGGCGGCGGCTCCAGCGGTATTTGATAATGATGATCAAAATTCCATTTAGCTCTGTATGCCGACAGCATAACCGAATCGATTCCCATACTTATCCAGCGGTCTTTGATTCTGTCGATTTCATTATTCGTCGGGAACGCAAAATTTGAAGGCAGCCATCCTGTTTCAGCATTGGGCATGTTGGGCGGATTCTGAAGAGTTCCGTGAAGCCATCCCGCACCTACCATCTTAGCAGTTTTTTCGTCTATACCGGACACACCGGTTGCATAAACAATATGAATTTTCTGACCGGGTGCAAGGTGGTAGGGACCATATGAGCAATGCATTAAAGACTGAGGCGCCGTAGATACTCCGCCGGGATATTTGGAAAAATCCGTTATACCTAATTCATCACTGTTTAATCCGTGATGGGTTCCGGGTACCAATTTCCCGAAAGTAGTATCCATCGGATGAAGATCGGAAAAGCCGCCTTTAATAGCCCAGAAACTTGCGCTTGCATACGGATCATCTGACGACTGAAATGTAGAGTTGATCTGAGTATCGTTTCCCATATATGTTATCTTCGGTTCGGTCGGATCATCAACATCATTTGCATCCTTAGAATAAGCGCTGTCCGACGCATGAAGAACAGTATAGAAATCCATCTGATAACCGGTCAGACGCCCGTTTTGTAATTCTTCCGCGGGAGCCCCCATCTGATCTCCGGTTGCGCCCGGATCGTCGGCGCTGTATTCATAGAATACTCTTAAACTGTCACCTACTCTGCCGCCGTAATAATGCTGCCAGGTAAAATTGCTTCTGAATGCGTGACCTGAAGCGACCGAAGGATCCTGGCCGTTTGAGAACTGCACGTTATACATGTTTTGCGCCATTAGAATGTAAAGACTGTCGTAAGTCTGAGTGCCCGTGTTAGTATAAGTCATATCATATATTACATAATTATCGTTGTAATTTTGACCCCAGGCCAGCGCCTTTCTTGATACGGTAATATCGTACATATACTTGTTGGCGACAGTAACCATTTGATCAGCGGTATTATTCTTGAATCTGAATGCCTGATAATATTGGGATTTCGAATCGCTTACTAGCTTCTGCCCACTCTTATCAATCGTAATAGGGGTATAATAATACCTTACATAACTGGTCATCTGTGTATCCACAACACCCGTATTGAAAGGAGGCGGATAGTTTGCACCGACAAGATCATAAACCGCAGCGGTATCATATTGTCTGGTTGTATCTGTCTGATACTTATTAAACCAATGCGGCACTCCGATCTTAATTCCCATTCCGTTATTAGCCTGAGCCGATTGTAACCGGTTAAACATTATATCGTAGTCGTTGGGAAAAAATGTCGGGGGTACTACACTGCTGCCTACTCCGTAATCTACTAAGCCTGTCCACATGCGTCCAATCCAAATCTCGGCTGCAGTCTGTGCTTTCAAATTTTGCGGAGTATAGAACATCGTCAACAATACTCCAAGAATCAGCACATTTTTAAGCAGCTTAATTCTTGGGTTGCAAATCATTAATTTCATTTAATTCTCCATTATTTAATTTTATATTCAATAGGAAATAACATTTTATAAGCTTACCCGCATTCCGAACCAGATATCTCTCGGTTGTCCGTAATACCAATAAGTATTGCTCGGATTTACGATATAAGGTTTGGAAGTCGAATTTGTATCTCCTACTTTATCATTTCCGGCTACATACTGACCGGGGTTTGCGGCTCTCAACTTGTCGTATGCCGGTGAGTTATACATGGGTAAATGAAGCGATGCCATATAGTTTTTAAAATCACTTTGTCCGCCGATGCCGTCGTCAAACGCATAACCCTGATACATGATATTAGTTTTAATATTAAATACGTTATCTACGTCAAGGTAAAATGAAGTAGTAATGCCGCCAATGCTTACGTTTTTGGTAAGTTTTAAGTTAACCATATAGTAATCTGGCCATTGTAAAATAACCGGGTCCTTTAAGCCGAGCGGATTCCAATCGGTCGAGCTAAAGTAATCACCGGCTTTAAATGTCCCGAAAATAGATAGACTCCAATCACCAAGCAGATGTGTACCGGCAACCTTGGGTCCCCAGTTCTTGGGTGATCTGAATGAAATATTTGCATTTACTTGCGGCTGAGGCAATGATCTTGTTAAATCGTGATAATAATATGAATCATCAAGTGTCGCATTGTTTTGTACAATTGTCTTCAAACCGGTATGCCCGGTTTTGGTCAACATGTAGTTAAAATTAATCCAGCCTGTAAACCAGCTGTTGTCATTTTTGGTAAAATTAATCTCAAGTCCCTGTATATCTTCAAATTTATTGTTTAATTGTCCCGTATAAGTAACCAAACCGTCCGCACTTGTGTATGTTACATTGCCAGGTTCGCCGGTTACATCTTTATAATAACCGGATACCCTTACGATATAATTTTCATAGAAATTATAAGCTATACCCAATTCGTAAGAAGTAGTTCTAGGCGGTTCCATATTAGGATTAGGCATGAAATACAAGCCCTGTTTCGTATAGCGGTATTTCACCTGGAACATTGTATAATACGGCGGATTGGATCTGAACTGGCCGTAGTTAAAATAAAATTTGGAATTTTCAGTAACAGGGAACGAAACACCTATTCTCGGACTGATGGTTAAATAGTTTTTAATCGGGCTCATGAAACCCGGGTGAGCGTTGTTGTAAGCATACCATTTATCCCATATAGCGGAATTGCCAGATGCCAGATAGGAAAATAAAGAAGTATCCGGAGGAGTTGCCGGTGCTTTGAATTGGCTGCTGTATGCCGAATCCGTAGAAGGCCAACTTCCGCCGCCGCCGTCGTAATAATCTAATCTGACGCCTAAATTTGCAACGATTTCTTCGTATGAAATCTGATCCTGGAGAAAACCTCCCAATTGGCTCGGCCAGCGGTGGTAGTTATATTCGTATACATTGTAGGGACCGCTTTGATTCCATTTTTCCCAGAAGCTGTGGTTGATATCAATATAATTATATTCGATACCGGTCTTGAAATAATTATGCTCGCCTACCTGGGAAGCTAATTCAAGTTTAGCGGATAACTGGTGAACTTTTGAATTATCGTAAAGATCTCCTTCTTTACTTGAAAATCTCTGAGCTGTTCCGAACGGATTATCTCTGCTGGGATATTTATAACCGTTTACAGAATTAGTTGCAAACTGAAGTTTTCCGTAAGGCATTTGCGAAACCGGGAAGGGACCGAATTGAGTGACCATGTTAGTATCCCGATTATCTCCGGTGGGGGAATGATCCACAATTGTCAGGTAGCTCAATGAAAACTGCATAAAAGTATTACGGTTAAATACATGGTTAACCGATAATCCGTTTAGCAAGGTAGTCTGATCCAGAATAGGATAGAAAACCGGATCGAACCAGTAAGCACGATCAGGCGGCGGACCGCTGCTTTCGTTCTCTTTCCAGACATATTTAATATTATTTATCGGCATGAAACCGCCCTGGTTGTTCGCATCTGGAGAATCGCCGAATGCCGGTCTTATCGGACTCACACCGATTTCTCTTTTCCACAACACATTATATGTTATTGTATAATCGCTTGAAGGTGTGGATTTAATCGTGCCTAAAGTCGTATATGATTTTTGACTGTTAAGCGTAACAGGCATTATATAATGCTGTTCCGAAGAAGTGTTTGAAAGGTAAAAAGTAGCGTCTCCGAGTGCTTTACCGATTAAAGGTACCGGACCGCCGAAACCTCCGTCAAAATCCCAGTCAGATCCTCCCTCTTGCATCGTATGCTCTGCAAATAATTTTTTCTGAACGTCAGAAACAGGATGATATCCAATTTCATTTTTCAAAGCATTGGGTAATTTATCCAAAGCAGCATAATCAGGAGTGGACATATACATCCAGTTTCCGAGAAGATACATGTCGAATGGAGTAACTACCTGATTGCCTGTTTTTCCCAGGTTATATACGCTGGCCGCATTCTGCCAGTTAAATGATGAATTAGTATTAAATGAAACACTTGGATCAAGATACTGTTTTAAATAAGGACTAGTATCTCCGTAAAACGGATCACCGAATCTTTTAATATGGGTGTTATCTTTTGAAATACTGAACGTACCGTGATATCCGTCCTTTGAACCGGACTTAGTGGTAATATTAATTAAACCGGATCTGAAGTTTCCGTATTCTGCATTATAACCGCCGGATAAAAGGGAAACCTGATCTATAGCACTTAGCGGTACCGAAGTTTCAGCATTTCCTACAGCTGCATTGTTATATGAAAGTCCGTTAACTAATGTGCCTGTCTGATCGGCGCTTCCGCCTCTAATTGTCAGGTATCCGTTTTCTGTTGAAACACCGGGTAATTTTTCCAGAAATGCATTTATTTGTCTGATGCCGGAAGTTTGCTGCACTTCATTCGCTGTTACAACCATTTGGGTGTTAGCAACTTCTTTATGAAGATTATCTCTCTGTGCGGTAACAACAACTTCTTGTCCCTGGATAACCGCCGATTTAAGGTTGAAATCCATCGTGGTTATTCGATCTGCCGATACAACTACGTCGGTTGCTACTTGACTCTGATAACCGATCATAGATGCTTGCACCTCGTATGTACCTACAGGAACGTTAACAATAAAATATTTACCGTTCACGTCCGTAGCAGCTCCGAGGTATGTACCTTTTACAATTACATTTACTCCGAACAGAGCTTCCCCTGTTTTAGCGTCTTTAATGGTACCTACAATTCTACTCCTCGTTTGCGCATTTATTACAGCCGAAGTACATAACAATAAAGTTAGTACCATCAGCCATAATGGTTTATGAATTTGTCTCCTTTTATGCATTTTCACTCCTCTAAATGAATTAAAAAGTAGCTCCGGAGATACCGAGAATTAATTGCTTATTATACTGCCGCAATTACTTTTCATATTGTATCAATTAATCTCGGTATATCCCCGCAGGCAATTTGAACACTTTATTTTATCTCCTAAGTATGAACTGATACATTTGCATTAGAAATTCCGGAACTTTCGAATTATTATGAAGCTTGCTTATTTGAATCTTGAATTCAATGTCTTTCTTATAGATCTAATCTCTATTTCAGAAGCTGCATCTTAATTACTTTCATAGAATTATCGAATCTCACCGCGCAAAAATAAATTCCCGAAGCCATCAATGAACCGTTGGTACCGCTGCCGTCCCAGCTTAAGTTATGATTACCTTCCCGGCTGTATCCGTCATAAAGCACTCTAACAAGTTGACCTGTTATGTTAAATATCTTTACCGTAACGCTTCCTGCCTTAGGTATGGAATAAACAATTTGTGTTGATGGATTGAAGGGATTCGGATAATTTTGGTTGACTACAAAACTACCGGGCAACTGAGCCGCGGTTTTTACCGAAGTAGGGTTGGATGAAATCAATCCGTTTATATATTCTTCTATCATAGTATAACCGTCGGGCCCTACTTGTCTTGCATCCGAAGAATCGGAAGGATTTAACCCGTGAGATGTTTCCCAGCTGTCGGGCATCCCGTCGTGGTCTGTATCCAGAGGAGCAGGCAGCGAAACTAAAGTAGGCCAGCCGCCTACATCGTTCTGCGAATCGATTATTCCTTTATTCCCGCCGGCGTATGTTGCACCGAACGGCGCATCGCCTGTTTTAACTTCATTTATCACTCTTAGATCTGCGGAATCTCGCACCGGAAAACTGCACCCGGCATTTGCAAGCACGGAATCGTATGCTGCTTGAGCCGTTTGCGTAGTTACGGGTGCAACAGGGATAGGATTATTTAACTTAATTGAATCAAGAGGTGCATGGTCCGGATTAACACCGCCGTTCCAGTTATCGCCGGTTACCTGCGGGTTGCCGTCTACATAATTTCCGTTTACATACCATTTGCTGTAGCCGTAAAAAGGATTCAGCGAATCGGAAGGATTAACTATTCTGGATAATTTGCTTGAAGAAGTAGCAGGACCCGGTTTAAAATAATTGTTTATCATATTTTGATTGCCGGACTCCCCGCCGTAAGCGCTGTTGAAGCCCCAATTGAATATTACATTATTTCTGAAATCTACAATCTCGGTGGAAGCTGTAGTCAGATGATATCTGGCGCCGCAAAATCTGGGGTTCCTGCTTGAATTATCCGCTAAAAGGTTGTGATGAAAAGTGGCTCCCATACCTCCCCAAATACCGCCGTATCCGTGATCGCCTTTTGGGTGATAAGAATGATAAAGACTTTCACTTATTATGCACCATTGCAATGTAAAATTTTGATTATCATAAAAACTTGCATCTTCGTCAATAGCCCAGCTGAAAGAGCAGTGATCGATAATAATATTTTTCTGTCCGCCGTTGCAGTGCGCGGCATCGTCTGCCAGTTTAGTAACATCGCCGAGCCGCGACCTTATGTATCTGATAATAACATTATTAGCTTCAATCGATAGTGTATAGTTGCTTAAACATATACCGTCTCCGGGCGCAGTTTGACCGGCAATAGTAACATTTCCGTAGTTAATTTTCAAATAGTTTGCGAGTTTTATTGTGCCTGAAACTTTGAATACAATAATTCTAGGATAGTTCTGGCTGATAGCCCATCTTAAACTGCCGGGATTATTATCATCATTTAGATTTGTCACTTCCAGAACTCTTCCGCCCCTGCCGCCTGTTGTAAATCTGCCGAAACCTTCGGCTCCCGGAAATGCCAGCATTTGAGTTGCGGCGGTTTTAAAAGATAACTCTTCACCGTATACCGTACTATCGCTATTGGTGGCATAAGCGCGCACATAATATGTTGATTCCGGATTCAGATTGCTTAAAGTACTTTGGTATACTCCAGTGCCCGAACCGTCCACCGTTTTATTATCCGATAAAGCAGGCTGACCGGAGGTATTCCAGCATACTCCCCTGGCCGATACTGTCTTTCCGCCGTCTGCAATTACATTACCGCCGCATACTGCCGAAGAAGAAGTAATATCCGTTACTACGGTTGTGGAAACGGACAAAGGCAGTACTGTTCCCGAAGGGATTGTTATCCCGGAAATAATCATGTCCTGTAAAAAGATGTATTTACCCGTATTGGTGGAGCCTCCGGGTAACCACGGATAAATTCTTAAATAAAAACTTTCTCCGGCATTTATTTTGGTATCAACCGAATAGTTGTACTCCGTTGCTGAATCACGCGTAACGGATATTACTCCGGATGTGTTTAATAATATGGGTGAAGAAAAACTTTGATCTGTTGAGATGTAGATATTAGCCTGCATAGCAGAAGTGCCGCCGGCATTAAGATAAAATGATACGGATGTAACGTTAAGATTATTGTCTGAAGCAGGTCCCAAAGAAAACTGGACATACCTGCTGCTGTTCTGTGTGCTTTCGTCTGGCCAGTTTGCATTAATAAACCATCTCTGGTAATTCCCCAAAGGCCCCCCGGATCCGTTATTCAGGGTACCTGTATAATCTCTAATTTGAATATTGTTCCCGGTAACCGGCTGCCCGGTTATATTGCCTGTTGCCGAAACCGAAGTGGTATCGGTTTCTGTCAGGTTCCAAGTAGCTGTAGCATCGGTCTGAGAAAAAACTCGCTGCGAAAATATTAAAAAGAGAACGGTAAAGTAAAATAGTAAAAGAACTTTTCATCAACGCCTCGTAGTCTATGTATATTTTAAAATGAGCATATCACAATGCAATTAAGGTTTAATTCAGGTTAACATAAAAGCACCCCGCTATTGAAAATACTCTTTTCAAATAACTGGGGTGCTTTCAATATCAGGGCAAATCCATTTATCACTTGGTTCGGTATTATTTAATGAGAATCATCTTTTTGGAAATTGTCTGACTGGAAGTAGATAATCTGTAAATATAAACACCGGACGGTAAATTAACTGCATTAAAGTTAACCGTATGCTGACCTGCGGTTAAATTACCTTTTACAAGAGTTGCAACTTCCTTGCCCAAAATATTGTAGACAACTAAATTCGTCATACCGGATTTCTGAATGCTGAAATTAATTTTGGTTGAAGGGTTAAACGGATTAGGATAATTTTGAGCCAGTTCGAATCGAGCCGGTTGAGCTTTGGAATTGGTCATAACTGCCGTAGCGTTTGTAGCCCAGCGGGGATCGCCAATCGGTCCGCCGTCGGTACCGAAGGTTAATAATTTGGAACCTTTTGGCAATGTGAAATCACCGTTAGCTGCATCCGCAAATTGAGGATCCATTGTGATTGTATCTTGAACTGTATTCTTGTTCCATTTTCTTGCACCGACTTCCCACATGCAAATATTGGTAACTACACCCTTAGTAGTATCAACTAGATTTTTGATATTAATAACAGTTTTCGATGTACTTGTTTGATTGGCAAATATCGAATTTGTAACAGTCCATTCAGCAGGATTTGAATCACCGTCTAACAGCAAGATTTCTCTCTGATCCGTACCGCCGATATTGTTCCAGGTTGTATGATCGACAATCACTGTAGGGTCATTAGGAACAAGGGTAGAAGAAGGTCCGGAAATTCTCACACCATAGCTGTTCATATTATAAAATGTGGAATTTGTCAACTGGACATAATTTGCGCCGGCATATTTCAAATAAACAGATGTAAAAGTATTTTTAAAAACGTCGTTATCGCAAATTACAGAATCAACCACTAGGTTCCCGGCTAAAGAACTCGATCCGCCGTCAATTACATTCCCTACGAGATCGTGAATATAACAATTAGTAATCTTTATTGTGCCAACCTTCATACCGGGCGCCGCGTTTGTGCCTGCAGTAAATTGAATTAAATGACTAGCTGTAGCTTTGGAATTTTGATTTCCGTCAAATTCAATATCGCTTAAAGTAAGTGCACCGCTATCGCCTACCATGAAAAAATTAGGTGTGGAAGTGCCGTCGTTGGACAATATTTGAACTATGGCTTTATCCGTGGATGAAGGATCTGCTAATTCTATCGTTAATGCCTTGTGAATTGTACCGAGATTGAATAAGGTTGATTCGGTATAAGTTGCGCCGGGAACTAACTGCAAAACATCTCCGGAATTTGCAGCAGCTATTGCAGCGGATAACGTTCCCTCCCCCGGGTTAACTGTTGTTTGAGAATAAATGTTTACACCGGCTATAAGCACCATGATTGCAGCCAACTGTAATAGTTTCCTCATGTCTTACCTCCTTAAAAGATTTTCTTTTTTCTAAATAGAAAAAAGGGATTATTGATTAAGTATGAATAAGGTGAATCAACTCACCATTTTCAAAAATTATATTTTACTATATAAATTAACGTTTTTAAATTGCTTTGCTTCAGTGACTCACATAAGAGAAACGATCATTATAAATATTTTAAAGTAGATTTAGAATAATTACTGCAGTCTATTTTCTGTCCATGTCCTTCATTTTAATAAAAAGATCCAATTGTTTTTCAACAATCTGCGCAAAAAATATAAGCACAACTTAATCGTTAACTTTAACCTTAACTAAATTCTTAAAAATTATATCAAGAGTCAAGCTTTTTGGTTGCACAAATTTTAAATCGAGTAATTTTTATTTATTTTTTCGGATTCCGGCAGTGCACTGAAAGAAAAATTTTCATGTCAAAGAACAACCGATAATTTAACTTTTGTTTAATCGATTGATAAGTAATTATTTTTATAATGGAAAATTCTCAGTCCTTTGTTGCAGGTATTTTCGAGTTTCTTCCCCAGATAAACGTTAAAAAATTATCACAAGTAGTACTTAAGAAAAAAAAAGACGTGAACTATAAAAATTAAAGCTATTCGACCCCTTAATCGTTAACTTTATCATTAACTTAACAATCAATATACGAATAATTAATTAAATATCAAGTCAACTTTTATATGATGAGTTTTTACTGATACGATAACTCTTTTATTCCAAATTGCTCCGGGATTTACTTCAATTATCGACTCTTTTATTTTATAATTGTTTCTCCGAACATAGAAATGAAACTTGGTAGTGGGCTAATTTGATTATATCTTACTAAAATATTTGTTGTCATCCCGGGCGGACTTGCTCTCCGGCAGGCGGGGTCGAGGGTTCATCGAGAAATGTCATAGTTCGACTCCGCTCGGGATGACAATCAAGCAAATTAGTCCACTACCGGAAATTTTAAGCTCAGAACCTGAATATCCCTTTCAATTCGCAATTAGCATCAGACTACCAACGGCAAACCCGAAAAAATTATTTCAGAAGAATCATCTTCTTAGTTGTTATCCGGCCGTTAGCCTCAAGCCGGTAAAAATAAATTCCGCTCGAAAGTCCTGAACCATTGAATTTTGCTGTGTACGCACCCTTCTTTAAATATGAACTGAGTAAAACCGCAATTTCTTGACCGAGTGAATTATATACGGTTAATTTTACATTTGATGAACCGGGAACAGAAAAATTAATTACCGTTGCCGGATTAAAAGGATTTGGATAATTCTGCTCCAGATAAAATTTCGAAGGCTTGCTCGAATAATTATCTACTCTGCTGATTGTTGTACCCGACTCGAATGCACCTAAATCGGGCGCATTGCCGTTGAATGGCAAACCCACATCGGTACCTGCATCAACAAGAGGACTGGTTGGTTTAATATGAAGAAATGTAATATCGGGAAGACTTCCGTCGGCTTTTCGCGGCCCCCTGACACCCGCTGTATCCGGAGAAAGAAAATCAGCATCTGTCAGCGAACCTTGAAGTTGCCAGCTGTTTGTTGCTTCAATAGCAAAACTGCCTATTGAATTTGCAGAAGCCCCGTTATAGGAAATGCAATTTTTAATCGTTAATGTTTTTCCGGTATTCAATGCCAGGGATATGCTGTAATTGGTACCGTTCCTGTAACCCGAACAATTAATTAAAGTCATTGAGCCTTTATTATTATTCTGATCGAATCCTTTAACCAGGTTATCGAAGGAGATACAATTTTTTAAGATAAAGTCATGCATAAGAGTTTTATCATCACTTCCGCCCATTTTAAATCCGTTTCCGTTTCCGCTGCTCTTACTTCCGTCCTTAAGATAGCCGTTCATAAAGCACCAGCAGTTTTCCAATGTTGTTGTTACATCATTAGCGCCTCGCATATATCCGTCCCAGCCGTCATCCGAATTCTGCCACGATCTGCAGCCGTAAAAATAATTGCCTTCGCCTACATCGAGTTTTGGCGCAAACCCGTCCGCGTTTCCCTGTCCGGGATCGCAGTTGAAATAGGAATCGCAATTGATAATCTTGTTATAAGAAGCCCCGCCGCTGAGCTGCATTCCGGAGTCCTGGTTATCATGAATCGAACAATTCTCAACTATGTTATGGCTGCCTGAAATATAAACACCGTTGTCGCCTGCATTTTTTATTTCGAGTCCCTTTATGTACCAGTAATTTTTGGATATGTATAATCCTCTTGAACTGGATCCATATGGCTCAAGCGAAAAATCCAATACCGGTTTTTCGCCGGGGTAAGCCCATATCTTATTATAGCTTGCCGAATCCTTTCCGCTGTTGTTGGTTTTTATAACCGATCTTAAGGAGTAGACACCTCCGCGTAAATATATTGTACCTCCGCTGCTTCCAATCGCACCCATTGCCATAGGAATAGTCAGATACGGATGCTCGATAGATCCGCTGTTTGCATCGCTGCCTGTTGAAGGATCGACATAAACAGTTAACGATTGCGCTTTAAGATTTAAGGAAGCAAAACATAAAATTAATAGAACTGCAGTGTAGACGTATTTCATTTAATCAAGACTCCGTGTTTTTTATTCAATTATCTTTTATTTCTTTTTTGAGTTTTATTTATACCCGGATTATTTTAAAACAATCATCTTTTTAGTTTCATTTTGAATACCGTCGGTTAAACGGTAATAATAAATTCCGCTGGGGATACCGCTGCAATTTATACTTACCGTATAATAACCCGCATTAAAATTTTTATGCTCAATTACACTAATAACAGCCCGACCTAATATATCGAAGACAGTTAAAGTCAAATTAGAATTTTCCCTGATATTAAATCCAATAACGGTACCGGGATTAAAAGGATTCGGATAATTTTGCTCCAGATGCAATTTCCCGGGTACCATATTAATTTGTTCTTTAACTCCGGAAACTTCTTTTACTTCGAAGGCGCCAAGATCCGGAGCCTTTCCGTTATAAGGAATTCCGACATCTGTCCCGGCATCCACCAAAGGACTTTCCGGTTTAAGTCTGAAAAAGTCATTATCCGGCAGAGAGCCGTCCGAATTCCTCGGAGATAATGCCAGAGAAGTATCCAGGCTCAGGAAATCATTTTCGGATACCGGGAACCCCTGCCAGCTGTTATTTTCCTGTATAATGTTTTTAAGATTAATTATGCCTTCGAATGATATACAGTTTTTTATTGTATGCTTAAGCTGACTAATGTTATTCGTAAAATGAAAATTGTCTCCTTTGTTTCTGAAAGAAGAGCAATTATACAAAGTTTGCCCGGCCATATTATTATTCTCGTCAAATCCCCTTCCCGTACTGAAATTATCGAACGAAACGCAATTAAATACAATATGCGGAGCAGCTATATAATTGCCGCCTAATTTGAAACCGTTCCCGTCGCCTTGCCAGTCCGGGTCGTTCCACCAATTTATACCGTTACGGAATGCAAAACAGCTGTCTATTGTAACGGTACTATCTGCCATCCAAAGATCCCATCCGTCGTCCGAGTTATTATACGCTCTGCATCCCCTGAATTCGTTACCATTACCGATGTTGTATTTAATTCCGAAGCCGTCGGCATTTTCACCGTTTTTATCCGGGTCATAATTGAAATAAGAATCGCAATTCAAAATAATATTATGAGACGGCAAAGGATAACTGCCCGACCTGGCAATGTGTAAACCGGTATTTTTATTATTATGAATTTGACAGTCCTCAATAATATTGTAACTGCCGGCAATATTTATTCCGTTATGAGGAGCGTTCGTTATTTCAATTCCTTTTATATGCCAGAAATTGTAATTTAATTGTATCCCGTTTGAACTTCCGGATAGCTGGCTGCAATCAATTAGAACCTTTTCACCGGGATAAGCAAAGAGATTGTGGTACGAATCTTTTGATCCGCTGTATGATGGTTTAACACTGGCGGTAATAAAATAAGTACCATCTCTGAGATAGATAGTACCGCCGTACGGACCGGATTTGATTAACGCAGTTTGGATTGATTTAAATGGGCGATCAATCGTTCCGGAATTAGTGTCGCTGCCCGAACCTGCATCAACATAATATTCTCCTGAAGTCTGTGCACGCAGAGCGTACACCGACACGAACATAAAAATCGTAAGTATTATTCTTTTCATGATTTATTTCCGCAACAGCAATGAACTATCCGGCCGGTTTTCAATTTGCTAATTAGTCTTGGGAATTTAATTTTATCAGATTAGTATTGAGATTGTGTACCCCAGATTCCCGATTTACAATTTTAAGATTACTCAAGTTATCGATAACTTTATCGTTTTGCAAATTAATTCTATAAAACCATAAATTCTGAGTCAAAGCTTCAGTATTTGATTAATTAAAATGAAAAGCGCCAATTGGAATTTACGATATGTGAAGCAATGCAACTAAAAAGATAATTTAATATGAGTCATAAATGTAAGGGAATTAATTATCATGTAAAAAATCCGGAAGTGCGGGAACGGATTTGTTTAATTACAATTTTTTATGGAATTATCGAAACTGAAATTATTAATTAAATGAGGTTGTCTCAAAAGTGCTTCTAATGGCACGGTGAGCGGATCTGCCTACCGGACAGGCAGGGTCGAACCGTGTTCAGCGCAAATTCATGCTTCGACTTCGTTCAGCATGACACGATCCCGACTTATGAAACAGTCTCATTTGAGACATATAATAATCAAATCTACGTAACTTCAATTTATAAAAAAAAATTAAAATGAAACAACAATATTCATTGCTTGGTTTTTATTCATCTCCACAAAAATAATATTCTTATTTTCTTCCCATTTAAAATCAGCTTTGCTGCCGTTCACCGTAACGCTTGAAGGTTTTTTACCGGAATATATTTCAACTTCACCGCTTAACGATAAGGACTCAATATTTACTTCGTATTTTCCGCCGATATTTGATACCTCAATTTTCTTTTCGGTATCGTTATTAAAATAATCGACATAATCAAACCGTGCCTGCTCGCCCGGTTTTCCTGGAAAGGCATGTACCGTAAGACTTCTTGTTTTATCAAAATCATCTACCCAGTTCTTGGAGTTGCCGGCAATTAGGTTTCCGGTTACGTATACGGAATTTAATTTTATGTAAACAGGTATTTCCGACAACGGCATAGTTGCCGAAATTGATTTATTGCCGGTATATTTTTTCGATAAATCATAATAATCAAGCCATTCCCCTTTAGGAAGATATACCAGCCTGTAATTTGTCGAATCGACTATAGGAGCAACAAGGAAAGCATCGCCCCACAGATATTCGTTCCAAAGTTCGTAAGTGTTCCTATCTTCAGGATATTCATATGCAAGAGGTTTCATAAAAACACCGTTCTTATATGAAGTGTTTGCATATGAATATATGTAAGGCAGCATTTCCATTCTTCTCTCGCATGCCTGCCTGAAAATATCCTGCAGTTCATTGCTGTATTTCCACGGCGGCCGGTCTTCTCCTTTACCCCCGGCATTATCAAGTTTTATTTCGAACAAACCGCTCCAGGAGCCAAGTTCCAGCCATCGGGCATATAACTCCTCCGGGATTCTGCCGCCTAAATAGCCTCCTACATCCGATCCCCAAACAGGGAATCCCATAAAACCGCATCTTATTGCATTGGCCAGGTTACCTGCCATACCGTCCCAGGTAGATCTCGAATCTCCTCCCCATAATGCACTTAAATAAGGCTGACATCTTTGATACGCAGCCCTTGCAAAGTTGAATTGATCTTTACCGTATGCTTCGGTTAAAAATTGGTCTATATATTTTGAATAAAGAAAAATATATTTATTGCGATGTTCGGGTTCCGGCGTTCCGTCGTACCATTTTGCCATTTCCGGAAACTGCTCGTCAGCCCTGTCCATTTTATGTCCTCTTACATTATAAGCATACTGATTATTTTTCAGTCTCTCCCCGAATTCTTTAACAGCCGCCGGATTAGTAAGATCTATGTAGCCTTTGAAGTTGGGAAGAAGTCCGGTAAAATCTTTATCGGCAAAAGTCATCGGACCAACCCAGGTCATAAACTGCATGCCGTATTTATTATTTATTGTTTTTATCCAACTGCCCGGATCCGAAAATTTATCATTGAAATCCATTTTAGACCACTCGTCGGCTCCGTTACTGTAAGGGCGATCGACGAACCATCCGGTAAACGGAATCTTTAAATCGGTCATACGCTCAATGTCGGCAAGAATTTCATCTTTTCCGCCGTTATTCTGATCCCTCCATGCAACCGGACCGCATGCCCATAGCGGCACATATTTGGGCTTACCGATAATACTGTAATAATGTTTCAAAATATCGTCGCCGTTTTTTCCTGTAAATAGATACCAGTTGAGTTTGCCGGTATGATGATATAATTCCGTAACCCCGTTTATACCGAGTGAATATTGGCCTTTAGCAAAAGTATCAAAGAAGGACGCGTATCCCCGGTTGGTCATATACAAAGCGGACCAGGCAGAAGAATAATTTTCGTGATACTGGCTGCCGTCGCCTAGAACTTCTACATCGATAACGTTTCCCCTCAAGTCGGGACTTTTTACATTGTTTGGATAAAGTCGTTCAAGAATACCGTAGAAGTGATCATTAAGATCTTTAAGTCTAACAGTTATATTCTGGGCCCATTTCGGATCCGAATAAAAATGTATAGTTCCGCTGCCGGTTGTTATTTCCAATTCGGCAGTAAGATCTTTGCTCACTGTCCTGTAACTGGCCGAGGGTGGATAAACCAGTTTTAGAAGTAATTTATCCGTGCTCTTATTTTCTATTTCAATACTCTTAGGAGGAGTAAAATTAAAATTAACAGAACTGATATTAACCAGCTCATTTCCGCCTGAGGTAATAATTATACTGCCTCCGGAAAGTTTAACTTTAAAATTATCTTTTTCCCAATCAGGCTGGGCTTTCACGGATATTATAAAAAGGAATGAAAAAACCAAGACAAAACACGGTTTAAGAATTTTCATTAAATTCTCCTTGTCATGAAAAGATTAGTGAAACTTTTAGTGTTGAGAATTAATTTTTGCTAAAAAAATAAAAATTTTCAAATCAAATTAATTATTCCCTGCACCAGTCTGTTTCAAGCATGCATAATACCGTTCCGCCAGATGAAATCTGATGTATGCACTTTGCGGTAGTAGTTCCCCTCTCGATACCTGCAGATGAAGTAATTCTGGAACCGTAGCCGATTTCCTTGCGGTAATTTACTTTTAACCTGGTGAGGGAATAATTCAGCAGAAGATCTTCAGGCACAACTTCCAGCGCCCAATCAACATACTTAATATTATTAACATGTTTATTCGTATCGATATCGTTGTACCTAACATTAAATTCTTTTGAGACAACAATGTTCTCTAAAATTCCGATTTCACCTAATTCCAATTCGGCCATATTATCCGGATTCACGTCGTACCCTTCAAACATATCATCGCTAATTTTAATCGGTTTTTTCGTATCCGTATTAATGAACAACCACATCGAATTTGCGGTGACTATCTGCTCTCCCTGTTCGTCAAGTATGTCAAAATATCTGTGCGCATGAAAGCTTTTCATTGATGTAGCAATTGTTCTAACTTTAATGTTCTCCTTAAATAAGGGCATTTTTTTTATTCTGATATCCCATTTGTAGAGCATCCAAACCGCATGATGATTCGTATAATAGTCAATCCCCAGATTTACATTTTCACTGTGCAGAATTGCTATATCTTCAAAATACCTCATTATGCTGGATATTGTAGCACTTCTCTTTAAATCAGAGTCGTAGTAATGAATAAAATAATCACGTTCGAATCGCATTCTTAACTTTAATTTTTTAAATGAATGATTTAACTATAAAATATTTATTTCGATATCAAAACATAAGGATTTTTTTCCACAGGTTCTTCTTAGTTGCCGTAAGAATATATAAACCGCGATACTTCCACCGCCCCGTTTTTCAGCGAAGCATCGTCAATATTTTTACGATACTTTGAATATTTTTCGTTATCATTCAGCAGATCGCTGATCAGAACCGGAAGCCTGTTTATATCCGGAGCATAAATTCCCATTTTGTTCTCAAGCAGAAACTCAACATTGCCTTTTTCCTGTTCCCACATATAATTTATTATGACAGGTATTTTCCGCATCATTAAAATTTCCATAAAAGTGGAAGCACCGCATTTCGAAATGACTATATCCGAAATGTTTAAAAGCTCAAAAATAAAATCGACATATTCGTACACTTTAAAATCGGGACAGCTATTATTTGCTTTAAGTTTATTAGCTTTTTTAAAAAGACTTTTATTTTTGCCGCATACAATGGCAATCTCAATGTCTTTCAGATTTTTCAGCAGTATTTTTAAAATACGCATACCTTTGGGTATACCGTCGCCTCCTCCTAAAAGCAGTACTACTCTTTTCTTTTCGTCATAACCGAAATCCTTTTTTAAATCCGCAATTTTTTCTTCCGTGAGCCGCTGCGAGAATTTTTCGTTAAGCACAAACGGGAATACATTTATTTGTTCTTCACTAATACCTTTTTTAATGCAGTGTTTCTTCAACCTTTCGCTGAAGACAATAAATTCCTGCTTTTTATTTAAAAACCATAAAGGATGCGCCGTGTAAGGATCGGTCACAAACGTAAGCACCGGTATCTTAAGTCCCATTTCTTCTAGAACCTCGTAAACCGGTTCTATTAGAAAGAAATGAAAGATGACAATTTTATACGGCTTTTGATTTTCAAATACTTCTCTTAAATACGGCTTCACGAAATAAGATATCTGGGCGCTGTTGATACTGGCAAACAAATTAACTTTGTTTACCGCATACAAAGCCTCGTAAAACCATCTTGCTTTTGCCTGCAGATTACGGTAGCCGTCTTCGATTATATATCTTATAATTTTGTTGGTTTTTTCAAATCCGTCAATTAATATGGGTTCAATTTCATCCCGGTATTCCCTATCCAGAATCTTAGCAATCGATTTTGCAGGCGCCAGGTGTCCGCCTCCGGTTTTAAGATACAAAAGGATATATTTCTTTTTTTGATCCATAAATATTTTATCTCAATATAGGTGAATCCTCTAGTGTCATTTTTCCGGTCTCAAGTACTTCCATTATTTTATATGTGCCGAGTTTACGGGCTTTTAAAAACCCAGCCCATGCAGATTCGGCAAACCTGCCGGTATTAATAAAATCAAAAAGCCACTGATCAGTGTATTCGGGATTTTCCTGTTTTATGCCCGCCTGAATCTCAAGCAGCCATGTTGAGTTGAAATGCTCCTGAGATCCGATCGGCGGACTCATCAGTATCGGAACTCCCAGTCCTGCATAAAAAGACAGTTCACTTGGCTTGGTCCAGAGTATATCTGTAGTTCTTATAGCATTGTTAAACATTCCGAAATATTCGTTAAGATCGCCGTGATGGATTATGTTAACATTTCCTCCTGCTGTTGAACCTAATTCCTTTTTTACATCGGAAAAATAATTCTTCACCATTTCTTTTGTGCCTGCGGCAAGATTCAATATTATTTCGCCTTCTTGAAGTTTCTTTTTTAAACTCAACGCAATTTTTCTACCGATTTCTTTTTGTGCACCTGCGCCTCCCACCGCATACGTAATTGTAAGCTTTCTTTCGCGGAGGAAACTGCAGTTCTCTTTCCCCAGGAAATATTCAACATTCTTTTCATGCAGAGGTCTGAACCTGTATTTAGGATCGAGATAAAAAAGTCGCTGCCCCAAATCCGATTTTAGGATTGACAAATCTTTTCCGCCCAGAAGTTCGGTAGATAATGGGAAACCGGTTGTAAAGATTCTTTCCACAGGAACACCGTAGGCTTTTAATCGCTGTGCAGCTTTGCCGCAGGGCGCAAAATAAATTATTCTGCTTTCCCAGGGTTCCTTTGCTACCCATACCCTGTTCAGATCTGCATCGCAAATTATGCAGTAAATACCGTCGTAGCCTTTCATATCAGCGGCAATTGCCGGTACAAAAAAAGAAGTGACTAGCGGAAAATGCTGTGCCGTAATTTTACTTAAAAGACCTGCGCACAGACCTTTTTTAATGCTCGATTCTAAAAGATTAACCTGAAATGTTGTATTGGATAAATTTCGCATCGGGTAGAAAGAAGGAATGCGGAGGAATGCATCTAGGATATTAAATACCGGCTTGCCTATTAAAGGGATACCTTTTGCACGTGAAAGAAATTCGTAAACATTAAGCATGCGCTCCCATAATTTCTTTTCCGCTTGTGAAACAACATCATTGGCTCCAACCCTTATTATCCCCCCTTCGGCTATTTCTCTTAAAGGATAAACGGCCCTTAAATGACCGTAACCCATGTTTGCCGAAACTACCCACGCTTTTTTGGTAGAAATCAATTTATGTATACCCTTCAATAATATTTACACAAAAATATCACAAAATTAGATGCTAAATACGGTAACATAAATTAATAAAACGTAAAATCTTTGAAATGTGTTAAATATCCGGCCGGACAAAAAGATGCATAAATAAAAGGAACCGTTATTCAAGCCGGTTCCTATTTTTCGTCTTTATCATCAACTTTAATATCGTCTTCAATATCCTTAACTGCTTTTTTGAATTCCTTCATTCCCTTGCCGAGTCCCTTTGCCAATTCCGGAATCTTTTTTGCTCCGAACAGTACAACAATTATTAAAACAATGACCAGTATTTCCATAGTGCCTAAATTTCCGAACATATTTGCTCCCGCTTATTCTATATTATGTTCATTTCATATAATATTATGCGTTAAAGTTACTCATAATGCATGAAGAAAAAAACAGAAATTTTCGTATTCGCGCCGAATGTGCTAAAACAAATTCGCAACATTAAATTCGTCCGTCGTAGCGGAAGCGAAGATGAATTAAAAAATACTTTCGGAACAAGACTTAAGCTATTTCACTTAATAATCATTTCATTTCGCTAAAATGCCCTGCACTTTCATCCAATCTATACATCTTACCGCCCAGCTGTTTGCAGGTTTGGAAGTATCCCTTAGGGCAAATCCGTGTCCGCCTGTTTCATAAACATGAAGCTCGGCAGGTACACAGTTTTTCTGAAGAGCCAGATAATAATCTACGCTTTGGGTAACGGAAACTTTCGGATCATCACCCGCATGTGCCAGAAAAGCCGGAGGAGTATTTTTATTAACGTCCTTGACAAATTGTCCGACTGCCCCGTATACGGAAATCATGAAATCCGGTTTACAGCTTACTGAATCTATCCGGTCCGACATTTTTGTTTTTTCATAATGAGTTGAAAGATTAGCTGCCAGGTGTCCTCCTGCCGAAAATCCTATTACACCGATATTATTCGGGTTGATTTTATACTCTGAGGAATCGGCACGCAGCAGGCTTATGGTCCTTTGTGCGTCCTGCAAAGCCTCATTCTGGTTCAGTCTGTATTTAAGTACGAAAGCCGCAATCCCATTTTTATTAAGCCACTCGGCAATTTTATATCCTTCTTTGCGAATTACAATCTTACTGTAGCCGCCTCCCGGCAGTACAACAATCGCAGGCAAAGCGTTATTGGATTCCTGAGGTATATAAATGGTTAAATCCGGTTGATAAATATTTATTATGTTTCCACCCTCAACTTTTTCTTCATTGGCCCTGTTCTCGGTTCCCGGTGCCGGACCGGGCCAAATTTTTATAACTTTGTTCTGCGCATTTATTTGCATTGATATAAAAAATAAAATTAATGCCGGCAGAATTAATTTTTGATTTTTCATAATGACAATTCCTTTGAATAATTATAAAAACGAATATTTGTATTCCGAAATTTTAATCGTGTATATTTTTCAATTGCGATTTTAATCTGTAGTGATAAGTTCTGTTAGCTTCCTGAATAGTAATATCTTTATTATTTAAAAGTTTCATCATCTCTGCGCCGGCCATAAAAACAGGACCGTAACCGTGGGGTGCCCAAACTGAAGCCGGTCTGTGATAATAATAAACATTTTCGCTTGCAAATGTCGTCCCCCAGCATGTTCCTTCAACCTGTCCTCCCGCATTTATCCTTGTTTCCAAAGCGTTCCATCCGGCCTGCGCAACCGGTCCGAAAGTATAATCAATCCGGCCGCTATTGATTGCATGAGCAATGCCGTAAACGAACATTGCCGTACAGGAGGTTTCGGTATAGCTGTCGGTTTTGTCCAGTAAATTATGCCAGAAACCGTCTTTGCCCTGCAGAGAAGTTAATCCTTTAACATGGGTTCTTAATATCTTAAGCAATTGATCTCTGCCTTTATAATTTTCCGGAAGGACGTCAAGCAGATCATTTATAGAGACAATACACCATCCGTTTGCTCTCCCCCAGAATATTTCCGGATCATATTCGTTATGAATATTTACACCGTGATCATAGATTTCTTTATCCAACTTGAAGAGATATTTTGACATCTGGATTACCTGTTTTACGGCGTCGTCATAATATTTTTTATCGCCGGTGAAATTTCCCATTTCAGCTAAAAAAGGCACCGACATATACATATCGTCGGCCCATACGGACTCGGGCTGAGGCCTTTGACGGGCTAATGTACCGTCATTCAGACGGAATTGTTTGTTGGTTATGTAATCTGCAATATGATCGATAATTGTTTTTAGCCGGGGATCTTTGTTTACCTTATAAAGTCTGATAAGCGCGGCGCCCATTGCACCGCAATCGTCGAGCGAACCGGTATGCAGAAGAGATTTATAGCTGTTCCGCCTGGCGCCGAATGCTGAATCAATTTGTTTAAAATACTGCAGTTTGCTTAAAAAATAGTTTATACATTTTTCAGGATACTCAGAATATTTTTTATCGCCGGTAGCAGTATCTGCCATTAACATTCCGGAATAAGTTACTCCTTGAGTATAAGACCAGATGCTGAATAGACCGTTCTCGCCGTTATCCAAATCGGCGTTTGCATCGGGTTTTGTAAAATCGGTTATTTCTTTTCCTGTTTTTGTGTCGATTATTCTGAACTTGGTACCGGAATAAAAATAATCTCTCACACGGTCCAATGTTTTCTTTATACTGTCCCGGTTTGGCACCTTGTAAGGAATCACATATTGACCTGCCCCGAGATCTTTATCGATATTGTCTTTCACCGGCGCTTTCGGCGTGCAGGACAAGGCAATTATTAAAAACACCGGACAGAAAAAGTAGAAAAATATTTTAGACTGGTTATTAAAATTTACTTTCATATTTCCCTCTTTGTTTAACTGATAGTTCCGGATTATAGTAAGTAAATCTGCATCAGGATGGAATAAAAAAAACGAATGCCACCGTTATATATTCAACGATGACAATTACGCTTATAGAATTATTAATTTATTTCTTTACATATCTAAATACCCAAAAAAATTGTTAATCTTCAGGATATTTCTTAATCACAAGGTATTTCAGTTCAGTATCGCCGGCATTTCTGATACCGTGTTCTACATTTGAAGGGCAGTATAAACTGGTCATCGGTCCTACGACTTTTCTCTTCCCGTTTAAGTAAAATTCGGCTTTCCCTTCAAGAATGAAAAAGAACTCATCTTCAGGATGGACATGCGGTGCGTGTGTAGCTTTATGCGGGGCAACTACGCTCAATTTAATGGTTCTTCCGTCAATAAAATTTTTATCAACAAACCAATACTGGTATCCCGCATCGGTTTTAACCGTTTTATTAATTGAAAATGTATTTACGCAGTTGTCAATATTAAATTTAGTCGTATCGCCCTTAACTGAACTCTTTCTGCCGGACTGAGCATTTAAATTACACGGCAGCAGAAAAAGTACGGTTGCAAAAAGGATATATATAAGTTTCTTCCCTGTCATAATTAACCCTCTTTTTTTAATTTGAACTCACTTCTTTACCGTTTATAGTTACATCTTCAAGTTTCATGTTTTTAACATTTTCAATTACATTTTCTTTTCCGGTATTGTTAAATTTACAATTAGATATTTCTACATTTTCAATCGGAGCTCTTTCGTAACCCTTCATCCATAGAGCAAATTCGCTTTTATTGCAGGTTACGTTTGTTACTCCTATATTTTTTATTAACGGAGTATATTTACCGGCGTCGCCTTCTTCATAAAATAAATTTATTCTGACTACTGCCTGGGCAACCTGTCCGATTTTTACATTTCTCATATAAATATTTTCTATATGACCGCCGCGAACGGAGTTAGTCTTTATTCTAAACGCGATATTCAGATTCGGACTATCCATAATACAGTTTTCGGCAAAGACATTATAACATCCGCCGGATATTTCGCTGCCTATTGCTACACCGCCGTGTCCGTCTTTCATATGACAATCCTGCACGACGATGTTTTCCGACGGTACGTTTACTCTTCTCCCGTCGTTATTTCTGCCGGATTTAATTGCGATGCAGTCGTCGCCTGTATTAAACTGGCAGCCTTTTATCAATACGCCGTTGCAAGATTCCGGATCGCAGCCGTCTGTGTTCGGACCCAAGCCGTTAACCTTCACGTTTATGATAGACACGTTTTCGCACAATACAGGATTCATTACCCACATCGGCGAATCTTTTAAAGTAACACCCTCTATCAAAACATTTTTGCATTTATAAGGCTGAACGAAATTAGGTCTCAGATAAAATCCTTCTCCGAAAGTTCTGTCTTTTACCGGAATGCCTTTTTTTCCCATTTCGAAGAGTTTTTTTCGAGCCGAAGCTTGATTAGGTTTGCCTTTTTCCCATCCGCAATTTGTACGGCCTTTCCATGGCCACCAGTATTCACAGCTGGCCTGACCGTCGAGTACGCCCTCACCAGTTACCGCGATATTCTCCTGTCCGTATGCATAAATGAACGGAGAATAATTCATACATTCCACTCCTTCAAACCTTGTCAGAACCAGCGGCAGGTATTTTTTTGTATCGCGGCTGAATTTAATGATTCCGTCTTTTACAACGTGCAGGTTCACATTGCTTTTAAGATGAATAGGACCCGTTAAAAACGATCCTTTGGAAACCAAAACAATACCCCCGCCGGCTTTGCTGCATGCATCTATTGCTTCTTTAAACGCGTCCGAACAATCTGTTTTGCCGTCGCCTTTCGCGCCGTATTTCTCAATATTAAAGACTTTATCCGGAAATTTAGGGGGTACAATCTGTTTTAGTATCTGCGGAAGTCTGGACCATGCGGCAGGATATTTATCCTTTTGAGCTTTAAGGTTAATCTGCGATACAAGCAGGAATGCCGTTGTTATAAGAATAATTTTAATTTTCATTTCGCTCCCTCTTTGTTTAACAATAATTTTAATGATAAAATTTATTCAATTCGCTCCATACCTTAGCGGCAATTTGTCGCTGTCCTTTTTTATCCGGATGAAGACCGTCGACAAAATTATCCGGCGAAACCGTATTTAATAAATTTATGAATTCAACCGATTCTTCTTTTGCCAATTCTTTGTACTTAACCGCTAATTCATTCAGCGATCTTTTTGTATTTGCGTTATATAATTTTTTTACGTTTATCTCCGACATGGTTTTCAGATTGATACCCGTAGGCGCCATTAAAACAATTTTAGCTCCCGGTATTTTAGTCTTAACCTGCTCTATCATCCACTTCATATTTTCCACGCAGTTGTTAATCATACTGTCGTTACCGTTCTTTAAATCGTTCACTCCCAGAAAGAATAAGACATAATTTGCATCAGTATTTTCTTTAAGTACAGGGGCCAATTCTTTTCTGTCGGACGTTTTCCTGCCTTTTCTACCTGCATTCACAACAAAAACAGAATCGCTTTCCTTGTTAAGCAGGTCATCCCAGGCATAGCCTCTTACAAATGCGCCGTAAGTAATTGAATCGCCGAAGCACAGTAATTTTCCTTTTATTCCGCCCTTGAGCATAACCATTGCGGTTGAAGTTATCAATAATATTATAGCGGCAATAATACCGGTTCTATTGCTTATTATTTTCATCGTCAATGTCTCATTATTAATGAATTTATTTAGCTTGACCAAATATTTTAGTTCAAGTTTAAGCTTTGCTGAACAGAAATTATCATCATTTTAAAACGTTGTTATCGGGCGCAAATATCTTCTGCCATCCGGGATAGTCTTTCAGCACTTCTTCGGGTGCATAAGTATACCATCCGTAGCCGTCGCGTCTTTCGCGGCCAACATCCGCAAGAGCATACACCGGTTTACTGTTCCTGTCGCTGAATAAGGGCCTGTTAGTTTTGAGTTCGTAAAACCTTGCCCAGATTCGCGGAGCTTCGGGATCCTTTACTACTATTCTGTCTGTTTTGGATGTACGAAATTGAAAAACGACCTTGGGAGCTTTAATTGTTACAACCTTTATCCCGTTTATTTGAGATTTGTTAAACCAGCTTACGGCTCCTTGCACGGACTTTATTATTCGGTCACTGGGATGATCAAGGCTCATAAGAAAAAGCGTTATTTCGGAACTTTCCTCGCCGCATACCGAAGGCAATTCAAAAGTTCTTGCATGCTGGGGACGAAAGTCGATATTATCATGCTGCTGACACCAGGCTGTTAATTTACCGTTTTCTACAATTTGACATTTCAGAATACAGTCAATTCCTTTATCAAATGATTTCCCAACTTTTTCTTTGAGAGTATTATCGACGAATGAAAAGTAAGGTTTGTTTTCCAAGATATTGTGAAAAACTTTCATAATACCGATCATAGCGCCGTCGTTAAAAGTAATATACTTTCTGTAGCCGCTGGTATCGGGATAAAACTGGGGCCACCCGCCGTTGGCATATTGTGCATCGAGCATATACTTAATCCCCTTAATAGAAGCCTCTTTATATTTTTCATTTTTTGTTTGTAAATAAGCTTTAGCCAAGTATTCCGCCTGTGAATAAGTGGTGCCGTTATCAAAGGTGGTCTGATCATCATCTTTAGATTTTAACAATACTTCTTTTTGCTTTTTGGTAAGTATAGCCCGCATATCATAATTTTTACGCCATCCCCCGTTTTCGCATTGATAAAGCAGGATATTATCGGCAATCATATTTATCTGGACTGGTTCATACCTAGCCTGATTAGGTATTGGCATAATAACTTGATGGTGATCTGTTATATCATACCAATGATGAGCGCTATCCATGAAATCGGAAAGGTCTATTGCTTTATATTGTTTTCCTGATTTTTTATTTTGTGCCGAAATCGCAATCAATGGGACGAGGACAACTAACAAACCAAATATTATCTTATTAAAAGTAAATTGAACTTTCATTTTTTCACCTGTTGTTGAATTCAATCAGAATATTAATTTATGATAAAACTTGCCGGCCTGTCTATAACCGATGCTATAGTTCCAAGTACCTTTCCATTGAAAGGTGATTTTAAATTTTTTAAGTCTTTTTCCGAAAGCTTTGAGCCAGATATGAATTTTAAAGTATTTGAACCGCCGCCGGAAATATATCTTAAAATTTTACCTGAGGCAGTTTTTAATTCCGGGCTGTTTATTATTGTAATGTGCTCATTAAAAAAGAATAAAACCGAATCTCCGTTAATTTTGTATCGGGTAATTTTAGGACCTATCTCGGACTCCGGATCCCATTTCCCGTCAAATGTCCATGCTGCGGTAATATTCTTAGGATCAGGCGATCCTTTTGCCGAGGAAAGATTGTCTTGAAACCAGCCGAAATCTCCACCATCACGGTGGCAATTAAAATAATAATCCCTTTCACCCCAATTGAACGGGCGGTTTGCTTTCGGGTCCTTATTTACAACGTGATAAATCGGTTTATCGGCAAGATTTTTTGAAAAGGTACAATTCAATAAATAAAATTGCGCCTCATAATGATGTCTGCCCAGATAATAACTTTCGGCACCGTCGAAAGAACAATTCCTAAGTACAAATTTCTGATTTTCATTATATCCGCCGGCATGCCAGATGGATGCAGTCTTCCCTTTTACCTGATAGAATTTAGAATTCTTTATGAAACACCAGCCTCGCGGACAGACAAAATCAACCGCCCCCTGAATATTGCAATCCGACTGATAGTACATTCCGGTTTTATAATCCCACAAAGAAATCGTATCGCCGCCCTTGCTTAGAACATTACAGTTTTTTATTACCGTTCTTGTTCCCCTTCCGTATATTGCAAAGGCATGAGGTCCTATTTTAGGCTGGGTATTTTCGATGGTCAGATTTTCAATTATGATATCATCGGCGTGAATATTTATAACCGCAGGCCCTACAGGATCGGGGTTTGCAATCCAGTCGGTTCGTACTTGATTATACTCGATTATTGTGCTGTCTTTGCTTTGGCCTTTTAAGGTTATATTGTCCTGTTCAATTCTGAATTTTTCGTTATACACACCGTTCTTAATATAAATTACAGTACGTTCATAATTGAACATTGGTAAAGCATCTATAGCCTGGGTAATAGTTGTATAGTCGCCGCTCCCGTCCTGTGCAACAATTATTAGCGGTCTGTCGTTCGAATAAACATTGGTAGTTCCGGTTAGAATAATTACTGAGATGAACATTAAAAATTTATACATGGTTTGTGTTCCGTAAATTAAATCTCAAACAATTTAGTTGACTTTCCGGATCAAATCAGAGAGGTTTCCTTAATTGATAAAGTTATCGTTTACTTAAATTTATAAAAAATATATTATATATGTAATTCTTTTTTAATTTTATTTCTCGCATTTACTGAAAAAATGATTAAGCAATTGAGATGCAAATTAAATGAAAATATAATACCGACTATTCGCAATCAGGGTGTGCTTTCCGATTCAAATGTTAATTTGCACATATATTCAGTTTGAAATGATTGTTAAATTGCTCCGGGGAAAAAATAATGAAAGGATATATAATGAAAAAATTCTGGGGTATTTTAATTACGGCAGTTGCATTATTCGTGATATTTTTATTGTTTATTTATTCAGGTATTTATAATGTAAGCGCGATGGTTCCGCATAACAAATTGACAGTCTGGGTCATCAATACGGTGAAAGATAATTCGATTGAACATCATTCAAAGGATATAAAAATTCCTAACCTAAATGATTCGACAATGATAAAAACCGGATTTGCACATTACAGGGAAATGTGTGTAGGCTGCCACGGAGCACCGGGCATAAAATCAGATGATATAGGAAAAGGTTTATATCCTCATCCGCCTAATCTGGCTCATTCGGCAAAAGAAATGCCGGCATCACAACTTTTTTGGATTACAAAGAACGGTATAAAATTTACCGGTATGCCTGCTTTCGGCAAGACCCACAGCGACCAGAAAATTTGGGACATCGTTTCGTTTATGGAGACGCTTCCCAATATGTCTAAAGAGCAATACGACAATATGAATAAAAAAATAAAAATGCAGGATGATGATTGAAATTTATAATAATAATGACGTTAACTCAAAGGCACTATCAGGTTAAACGGCAAGGCTAATTTTTTTAAAATGAAGAAAAACCGAATAACGATTTGAACACTTTTAGGTTTAAAACCGGAATAAAAGACAGCACAGATCTGGAAGCAATAAGATCATATCTAAAAAATATAAAAGGAATTACTGAATGTTATTTTGAGGATGACGATCCAAAGAAAATTCTAATTGTCAAAGCGGAAAGAATTTCCAGGAAAACAATATCGCAGGAAATTTTCAATGCCGGCTTTAGAAACGAACCTGTAAATTCGGTATGGAATAAAACTGTCGAAAAAGTATTTAAAAAAGATTGCTGCAAATAGAGTAAAAGAGGCATTTGAATTATTAAGGTTATTCCGCAGCCTTCCGTTCTTATTATCTGATTCGGGACAATCACAGTGGGATGGAGCATTGTTTTGGAAAACTACCAACCGCATGCTTCCGGTGCCGGGATTCTAAGACGTTTTAAACTATAAACAAAGATGGGAAATTATAGAATATTTACGTAGTTTAAGAAAAGACTAAACGGTATTATTATTAAGGAGGGGAAATGTTTCATAATTTCTTTTGGAACGGGATGGGATTCGGCTGGATATTCTGGGTGATGGTTATTGTATTAATAATATGGGCTGTGACTAACGGATCAAAAAGAAATCAATATACCAGACAGGATTTTCCGCCCCATGAATCAGCTATCGATATACTGAAAAAAAGATATGCCCGCGGAGAGATTACAAAAGAGCAATTTGAACAAATGAAAAAGGATATCGAATAAGCATAATTATCCGCTTCAAGTTTCAAAATAAAAATACTGGGACTTTGTAAAAATGTATGTAATAAATTTAATAAAATTTATTACATACATTTATTCAAACCGGGGATTTAAAAAGAAGATAAGATATATTTATACTTAGGGTCCTTGATCTTATTAAGATACTGTTCCGCCTTCATACTTTCGCCTCTCAGTATATAAAGATGGAAAAGATCGGCATTGCTTTTATCTATATCAACATTAACCATGTATTTTTCTTTATTCCGGATAACCCTGCTTGGTATAAATGAATTTAATAATTCAATCTCAATCCCGGTCACATTATGATCAAAAATTGTCTCCATAATTTACTCCTATTATATCCTTAAATACCCGTCGTAATTTCAACTGACTTAAGGATTATTCCGTGTTTTTCTTTGCTTATCAGCCGTAAATTAAGGACAAATCCAAACCTTCTTAATTTAAATTGTTATTAAGCAACCGATGATAATATAAAAAATATACTGAGATTTTCCATGCATTTTTATGGTACTTTTTAAGAAATATTTAAATATTATGCATAAACTTATGGTTCTATTCGGGTTCCTAAAACTTTTAAGAACTGCTTCATCCATTCTGGATGTGCCGGCCAGGCCGGGGCCGTAACAAGTAATCCGTCGGTTACCGCATTATCTGCATTTTTGCTTATTTCACCGTATCTCGCACCTGCAGCTATGCATTCCGGGCCGACTGCCGGATAAGATATCATATGCTTGCCTTTAAGCATATCGGCTGCAGCTAAAATCTGGGGACCATGACAAATAGCGGCTATGGGTTTCTTTTCAAAATGCTTTACAATCTCTATGACTCTTTTATTCAGTCGCAAGTATTCCGGAGCTCTGCCTCCGGGAATAACAAGTGCATCATAATTTTCGGGTTTTACACCCTCGAAATCTGCATTCAGCTTGAATCTATGTCCGGTTAGTTCGACGTAAGTCTGATCTCCAATGAAATCATGCACAGCAGTTTTAACTGTATCACCAGCTTTTTTATCGGGACAAACCGCGTCCACTTTGTGACCAACCATCGTTAAGATCTGAAAAGGTACCATTACTTCATAATCTTCGACAAAGTCGCCGACAATCATTAAAATTTTTTTCCCAGCCATTTTTATCTCCTTTTTAATAATTATTAATCGGACCATTTACCGTTAATATATCAGTGAAAAACCTTCCGTGTTTTTTCTGTAAGGAGTCATCATAACAGTAATAATTTTTCCTGTTCTTAATTAAAAAATTTTAACAGAAGATTCAATTTATTTTGAAGTACTTAGTAATGCATCTGTATTAGTACTCATAGGCATGAAATTTCGACTTTCAAAAAAGTATAACGTTGAAAGCCGCTTGATTCTAATTTAAATTACTGCCGGGCTGCAGGTAAATTAAAATGAAAAGCACTTCCCTCACCCGGTTTGCTCTCTATACTCAGCTTTCCGTTATGTTTTTCAATAAATTCTTTTACAAGTATTAATCCTAAACCTGTTCCGAATTCTTTTTCTGTTCCGGGTGTGGAATAAAATTTTTCAGCAAAAATCCGGTCAAGGCTTTCCTTATTCATTCCGATGCCGGTATCATGAACAGAAATCTCGACTGAACTGGTTCCTTCCGGTTCTGCAGATATTCTGACAGCACCGTTTTTCTGTGTGAATTTTACTGCGTTTGAAATCAGATTCTGGATTATTGAAATCAGCATATCTTCATCCGCAAACACTTCAATATCACCGCTTACATCCATGCTTATGTTAATTTGTTTTTTTATTGCATTGCCTTTAATTAGGCTCAGGCATTTATTAATTATTTTCAGAAGTTTTAAGTTCTCGGGTTTATATTCCATTCTGCCCATCTGAAATCTGGAAAAATGCAGAAGATTATTTGTCATGCCGAATAAATTTTTTGAAGCTTCGTAAATTGCCTGAAGGTATTCCTGGATTTCATATTTAGTTAGCGTATCAAATTCTGTAGTTAATATCTCCGAAAATCCAAGAAGTGAATTAAAAGGACTCCTTAAATCATGAGAGATCTGGGAGATCAACTTGTCTTTTGAAGAATTAAGGGAAGTCAGCTTCTCTATTAATTTATCTGCTGCTGCTGATTTTCTGCTTTCAGTAATATCTTCGCCGAAAAATACAACAGAATCAATCTCCCCGCTTTTTACAACCCGGAAATAATTAAACCGTATAAATTTTTCGCCTATTCCGGGGATATTTAAGTTTAGTTCAAATAGTCTGGGTAAATTTTCTTTTTTATCAAACAAATCGTCATTTAACCGAACCAAGATATCGCCAGTAGCATAGTTAAAGCATTCGTGCCATAGATTTCCGGCGACTTTATCACACTTATAATTTATATAACTTAGCGCTTTTTTATTAATAAAACTGATTTTCCTAGTTTTATCCACGGTAAAAACCAGAAAATCTTCATACGTTGGCATCCCCGGAATTCCTGATACCGTAGTTTCATTTTCTGATTTATTCAAAAACCGGGGTGAAACTTCGTGAAGTACTCCGAATATGCTTTTTTTGTTTCCTTCTTCATCATGCTCAACATATGACTGTTCGGTTACCAGCTTGGGTTTTCCGTTTTTAGTCTTTATTAAATATTCGGCCGAAATTTCCGAAAATAAATTATTCTTTAATTGATATTGAATATTTCTGATCTCGATTTTTTCCGAAATTAAAGATTCGAAACTTATTTTACTAATTTCGGCGCGAGTGTAGCCGGTAAGTTTTAAAATATCCGTACTAATGAATTCGTAAATCGATCCGGTAATATCGTATTTATAAAATATAAGTAGAGCTGAAGACAGAATATCCGGATCATCGTCATTTTTCATTAGTTGTACCCTGATTTATTTAATGCAAGAAGAAAAAATTTACAGCAGGAAATTTCCCGTTTATTATTTATATTTGAGATTGAAATTTTAGTAACGGTTTTACCTGCCGGAAAATAGTTTATGATTCCAAATAATGTTATAGAATCGATAAAATAAAATAATTAAAATAATTATTATCTAAAATATCTTGACATTATAATTAAGTACTCCTATTTTTATGTAGACTAAATCTTAATAATATGCAGATTAGATTTTTGAGTTGAAAATGAAAACAGCAGCAGAATTAAAATTCGGTGAACGAGGTGTTATTGATAATATAGACGGAACACACCCTTCCTCGAGAAGAATACTTGAAGTCGGCTTTACCCCGGGCCAGGAGATAGAATTAATAAATATCTCTGCCTTCAACGACCCGATTGCTTTTTCCGTAAGGGGAACAATAATAGCAATTAGAAAAAATGAAGCCGATTGCATAAAATTGATATGAGTACTCTGGCCTTAGAAACAATTCCTATAATTACGCTCGTCGGTCCCCCAAATTCCGGAAAGACTACATTATTTAATCATTTAAGCGGTAAAAACTATAAGACTGTCAATTATCCCGGTGCAACGGTAGAATATTCGGTAAGCAGGATACAAAAGAAATTTAAAGTCAACGCCAATATTCTAGATTCCCCTGGTATAGTAAGCTTATTTCCTAACTCACCCGATGAAAAAGTCTCTGTTGATGCCTTATTTTCACATCCGCGTTTCGGAATACCGGATGTTGTAATTGTTACGGCAGATGCCAGCCAGTTATCCCGGCATCTTTTATTGGTAAAACAATTGATCGAGTCCAAATTCAAAGTAATTGTTGCACTTACTATGACCGACCTTTTACAAAGAAAAGGGATGGATATTTCGATTGATCTGCTGAGCCGCGAGTTAAATTGTAAAGTTGTAAAAGTTGACGGAAGAAGCGGTAAAGGAATTGTAAACCTTGTCGATACGATCCAGAATGAACTAACGTATAATCTGAAGCTACCTAAAGAAAAACCTCTAAAGTACACGGATTCTGTTTCCTTCGATAATCTTATTACCGCTTACAGGGAAATTGAAGATATCGAGAACAATGTTATATTTCAGCTCAATACAAACAAATCCCGACCTGACCTCGAAAATGCGAACAAACAGCTTAGTTTATTAAACTGTCATTTAAATAAAATAGACCGCACCACTTTAAAAATCGATAAAATACTGCTGCATAAATACTGGGGACTGCTCCTATTTTTTGTGATAATGGCTTTTACGTTTACTTCTATTTTCTGGCTGGCACAGCCTGTAATGAACCTTGTAGATTTACTTTTCGGGTACCTGGCTAGCGAAACAATTATATTACTAGGAAACACCTGGTTCAGTAATTTACTGGCCAACGGTATAATATCCGGCACAGGAGCGGTTCTGATTTTTGTTCCTCAAATAGTAATCTTATTCCTAATACTAGGATTTCTGGAAGATACCGGATATCTGGCCCGCGGCGCAATGCTGATTGATAAACCTCTGTCAAAAATTGGTTTAAACGGCAGATCTTTTGTTCCTATGCTCTCCGGTTTTGCCTGTGCAATACCGGCTATTATGGCAACCAGGACTATTCCGAATAAAAGGGAGAGACTTTTAACAATTTTTATTATTCCGCTACTTAGCTGCAGCGCCCGCCTTCCTGTTTATGCTTTGCTTCTGGCTTTCTTATTCCCCATGAGCCAGGCATGGGTAGCGGGACTTGTACTTGCCGGTATATATATTTTCAGTATATTCAGTTCAACCGTTGCTGCTGCTATAATAAATAAATTCAGACAAAAGCTGATTATAGAAGAGGATAATTCTTCTTTTATACTTGAGCTCCCTACTTATAAAGTTCCGAAACTGAAAGTAGTTGCGGTTAATACTTATCATAGTTCGATGACTTATGTTAAGAAAGCCGGTACAGTTATCCTAATGTTGTCGATAGTTATTTGGTTCTTAACATATTTTCCGGATATCAGTCCCAAAGTACAAACTAATAATTTATCCCGGGCACAGGCAGAACAATTAGTAAGTTCGGTCAGGCTGTCGAATTCATATGCTTCCGACCTCGGTAAATTTATCGAACCGGTAATGCGACCTATGGGAATGGATTGGAGAGTCGGGGTTTCATTAATCCCTACATTTGCGGCAAGAGAAGTATTTGTAAGTTCATTAGCTTTGATCTTCAAAGTCACCGGAGATAAAGGAGCACTTCAGACTTCCATTCTGAAAGAAATGAGGCGCGCTACAATTAAGGATACCGGAAAAAAACTGTTTACCACCGCCACAATTATAGGCCTGATAATATACTTTATTTTCGCACTTCAATGTATCTCTACTTTGGCAATTTCTCGAAAGGAAACCGGCAGCTGGAGAATACCAATGCTGCAGTTGATCTTATTTACCGCCTCCGGTTATATATTTGCTTTGCTTGCGGTAAACGGATTAAGAATGCTGGGAATATCATAATAATTTTGTAACAAGTAGCGTTCCTTGCATTTAGAATAAACCTATTATATTTTAGAACCAACAAACTTACCTTTATAAGTAAATTGATAAATCAACAAGCCGAAGAAATATTTAGAAAATACCTGAAAGAAGGGAAAAACAGAATCACTCCGGAAAGATTCGAAGTCCTGGATTCCGCTTTGAATTACGAAGGTCATTTCGGTGCCGACGATTTATACGTTCTGATGAAATCTCGCAAATCCCGAATCTCAAGAGCCACTGTTTATAATACGCTTGAATTGCTGGCTCAATGTGATCTTTTAATAAAAAGAAATTTCGGCGACAACACGACCCGCTATGAGAATAATTTTAAAAAGCGGCAGCACGACCATCTCATATGCGTAGATTGCGGCCGAATAGTCGAGTTTATTAATTCAAAAATAAATCCGCTTCCCGGTGAAATTAGCGACGAGCTGGGTTTTAATTTAGAGAGTTATTCTTTCAATATTTTTGCCAGATGTAAAGACAAAAACAATTGCAAGTATTTTAAGAACAGAAAATAATCTTTTTTTTTGTCATTTATCAGGTTTCAATCATGATCCAACAAAAATATCCCTTAACTTGGCATAAAGACAATTTCCATATCAAGATTTTTTGCTCTATACCGAATATCGCTACCGGAATTCTGATTACCGCAGGCGAAAGCATATTCGTGGTTGATCCGGGCGACGGTATTTTAAGAGATCTTAATAAAGAAATAGGTACTGAAAAAATACTGAGCATCTCTGATGCATTTGTTACGCACGGGCATCATGATCATGTTGGCGGCGTATGGGCACTTCTTACTTATATGCGAGTTATGAATAAAAAAACTCGGTTGAAAATTCATTACCCGCAAGGCTGCGTCGAGATCGAAAGCATTTATAACGCGTTTAAGAAAGTTTATTCAAAAACTCTTCCTTACAGTATTCAATTAAACGAAATAAAGGAATCGAAAACTTTCAGGCATAAAAATGTAAGTATACTGCCCTTCCCTGTGGTGCATAAAGAATATCTTCATGACGGAGTTACTACCAGACAGGTGCCTGCAATCGGATTTAAATTTACCTTTAAAGGTAAAAAGATTTGCTACGGCGGCGATACGGCCTATTGTGATGCAATAGTCAAGCACGCAAAAAATTCTGACCTGGCCGTGATTGAAGCCGGGCATGACGAAGATACGCCGGACGAAATGCATATGACCTTAAGAGAAGCAAAGCAAATAGGCGAATCGGCTAAAGAATATTTCATGGTACATGTTCCGGAATAAATCATACGGAAGGTTAATGAAATAAAGGGACAATTTTTTAATAACCGCATTACGCAGGGCTGTAAAGTCGCATGTTATTTCTCCATACAAGGACATCCGATAGACTAAATAAGTGAAAATATAAATATCTGTTTTTACGGTTAGGACAAAAATTTTTGTCTTATTAGCTCAGTTAATTAATTCTAAAACCGGATAGAAAATGAATTGGTATCAGAAAGAAATTAGTCTGGGATCGAAAAAGAGAGGTTTCCATTTAGTAACAGATGAGATCCTAAGACAAATACCCGAAATAAGAAATATAAATAGGGGGATGGCGAATATTTTTATTAAACATACTTCGGCTTCGCTTTCAATAAACGAAAATGCAGATCCAACCGTCAGGATCGACATGGAAACGCACTTCAATAAACTTGCTCCGGAAAATGCGCCTTATTACGAGCATGACACCGAAGGCTCAGATGACATGCCCGCACATTTAAAATCGGTTTTATTAGGCTGCAGCCTTAATATTCCAATTACAAACGGCGAACTGAATTTGGGAATCTGGCAGGGAATTTATCTTTGCGAACACCGCAACCGCGGAGGGAACCGCCGTATTGTAATAACATTATACGGCGACTAGCAGATAATAAACTCAGTCGTTATAACCCCATTTTACCTTATTAGCTTTAACTTCTTCCGGTGTAGGAAGTTTTTTTTCCGCATCGCGCTTTGGCACAAACCTTAGCTTGCCCACTATACGAGCGTTCATTCCGATATCTTCCTGAAAAATATCCGGCACTTCTTCCTCCGCAAAAATAGCCTCCCACGGGCACTCGGGAACGCAGGCATTGCAGTCTATGCATTCATCCGGATCAATTAATAACTGGTTCTTCGAGATTGTAGGATCGTCTCCTTTATACTCATAAATACAATCGACAGGACAAACTTGTGTACATGCAATATCTTTGCAATCCAGACATAATTTTGTTATTACATAAGCCATTTTAACTCCTTGCCCGCTAAATGAAAATACTCTATTGATATTATGTTATGAATTCCGCTATCATTGATAATCTAAAACAAATATTCTTGTATTTCAAGTAGAAGCAACAAGTATCTTAAAGGTACGGGCTAATCCCGGTTTCAAATCACTTAGTTAGTTTTTTAAGACGGAAGGTTTGCTTTCATTGCCGGAATTATCTACCGATGTAACAGCATAAATAAACCTGCCGGTACCAGTTTGTACATCATTATCAGCAGTAGAGAAAATGTTCCCTGGTACAATTTTCAAAATATGAGTCGGATCGTTCAATTCAATATTTTCAAATTCCCTGAATCTGTAAATAACAAAAAGAAATGCCGTATCTCCGTCCGTTGCGGTTTTAGGTTTATTCCATTTGAGTAAAATACTGCCGTTAGTATTTTCCGATGTAAAATTCTCCGGCGGCAGAGGTTTGACCGAATCTTTTTTCAGCATTGCCGGAATGAGAGACGGATATTTAAAATAAGCCTTCAGAGAATCTGAAAAACCCGAGTAATTATTTACAATTGATTTGGCGCTGAAATATACTGTGCCGTCTACTCTTATAATTTGTCTGTTCATCTTAAGCTGCTTTTCCAGTTCCCGGGGATCTCCCTTGTAGCCCGGGGCGGCCATCCTAGTAGAATAATTACCGATGTACAGCTGCACGCCGTTAGAGATGGAAGCCCACCATAATAAAAGGTCGCGGTAGTCTGCACCGGAATGTCCGAGTTCCCAATATAACTGCGGTACCAGATAATCAATTGATTTTTCTTTTATCCATGTTAGAGGATCGCAATACAAAACATTATAAGCTTCAAAGCCTTTAGTTCCGGCATATTTATTCTCGATGATTCCGAACGGACTTATCCCGAATTTGAGCCTGCCTGATACTGCGTCGATAGTATCATGTACTTCGGCAATCATTTCATTAATATTGTTTCTGCGCCAATCCCCTATATCTTTAATTCCATTATTATATTTCAAGAATGTTTTGTAATCCTGCTTCTTTATCTTTGGAGTGTAAGGATAAAAATAGTCATCGAAATGAATACCGTCCACATTATATCTTCTTACAATATCCCCAACAATTTTTGCTATATAATGCCTGACATCGGGAATTCCAGGATTTAACATTTTATATCGGCCGAATTCCAATATCCATCCGGGATGGGTTTTCATAATGTTATTATTTGCAACCTTGAAATCGTCATCTTTTTTCATTACCCGGAGAGGATTAAGCCAGGCCTGAATTTCAATTCCTCTTGAATGTGCTTCCGCTACCGCAACTTTAAGAGGGTCATAAAACGGATTAGGCGCTTTGCCCTGTTCGCCTGTCAGCCAATACGACCACGGCTCATAAGGCGAATCATACAATGCATCGCATTCAGTTCTTACCTGAAAAAATGCGGTATTAATTCCGGCATCGGAAAGTTTCGAAAAGATATTTTTTAATTCCTTTATCTGCCGCGCCGAAGTTTCATTGTTGGATGAAGGCCAGTCGATATTACCAACCGCAGCTATCCATACGCCTCTTAATTCCCTTTTGGGATAGACATATTGAGCTTGGGTAATAACGCTAAAAAGAAACAACGTTAAAAATAAACCGATGATTAATCTCATTTCCAATTCCGGCAGATTAAAATAAACGCGAATAAATTTATATTTTTGTGTTTCAACTTAATATTTGTACTATACGATAACAATATAAAATATCTAAAATGGAAAATAAAAAAATATTATTTGTATGCATGGGCAATATATGCCGTTCGCCCGCGGCAGAAGGAATTATGAAACATTTTGTTGAAGCGCAAAACCTAAATAACAGAATATTCGTTGATTCCGCAGGAACAATAGGCTATCATGCCGGCGAACATGCAGATGCAAGAATGATTGAACATGCGTCAAGAAGAGGTTACGATTTAACCAGTGTCTCCCGGAAATTTAATCCGGACACCGACTTTGATAATTTCGATTACATAATTACCATGGATAACGACAATTATGACGATATCAGGCACCTTGACCGGAAGAAACTATATGCTGATAAATTGTATAAAATGACTGACTTCAGCAGCAGTATAAAAGTTTCGGAAGTTCCCGACCCTTATTACAGCGGCCCAGACGGCTTTGAAAGGGTTCTTGACATTCTGGAGGACGCCTGTAAAGGATTATTAAAAAAGGTCAAAGATGAATTTCAATGAAGAAATTACCGGCAAAATCAAAAGCCTTACCGGCAGTGATATTATTTCAGTAAACTCACTGTCAGGCGGATGTATAAGCGATGCGTATAAGTTAACATTGAAGAACGGAAACAAATTATTTTTAAAATTCAATTCCGGTTCTTCCGGAGATATGTTTATTACGGAAGCTCACGGTTTAACAGAACTTAGGAAAGCTGATGCAATCCGCATTCCTGAGGTGTACTTGTATGACTCAACTTTTATAGTGACTGAATTAATAGAAACCGGTAAGAAGTCCAAAAATTTCTTTGAAGATTTCGGGAGAGAGTTCGCCAGGTTGCACAACCATACTCAAATTAATTTCGGATTTTACGAGGATAATTACATAGGTTCAAACCCGCAGCCCAATATTCCCGATAAAGAAGAAAACAACGATTGGATAAAGTTTTATTTTAACAAAAGAATTCTCTTTCAATATAAATTAGCGGAAAAGAACGGTTATGCCGCTGCGGAATTACGAAAAGGTATTTTCGAACTTGAGGATAAGATCGAAGAAATATTAAAAGGAAGCGAAGAGAAGCCTTCGGTACTGCACGGTGATCTCTGGGGCGGGAATTATATGATCGACGAAAACGGTTCGGCGTGTTTAATAGATCCGGCAGTTTATTACGGTCACAGAGAAGCAGACCTCGCCATGACAAAAATATTCGGCGGTTTTGATTCCCGATTTTATTCAGCATACAACGAAGCCTTACCGCTTCCTGCCGGTTACGAGTACAGAGAAAATATATACAAGCTATACCATATTCTAAATCATCTTAATCTTTTCGGCAGCGGTTATTATTCACAGGCCGTCTCGCTGGTTAAATATTATTTGTAAAAATCGGAATTACTCTACATTTAACAATTCTACGTCAAATATAAGCGTTGAATTCGGAGGAATTACCCCCATGTCCCTATCACCGTAAGCCAGTGAAGGCGGAATTATTATTACGGCTTTTGCCCCCTTGTTCATCAGTTTTATGCCGTCTTCCAAACCGGGAATCACTTGATTTTTTCCGATTATGAATTGTACTGCTTCCTCCCTGTCTATCGAACTGTCGAACTTTTTACCGTTGCTCAGAAACCCGGAATAATTAATTATTACCGATTGTCCTTCGGTAGGAGCCGGTCCTTTGCCGTCCTGCAGAATAATGTATTTTAAACCCATTTTTGTGGATTGCACTTTTGAAGAATCATACCACCATTCTGATGACTGAATTGCCTTTTTAGAATTAAGTAATTTTACTTTTAATCTGATATCGGTATTCGGCGGAATATTATCTGCACCTTCTTTGCCGTATGCTAGTTCGGCGGGAATAACCATAGTCCTTGTTCCGCCTACTTTCATGCCTACTAATCCTTCGTCGCATCCCTTAACCAGCATATTTGTACCAAGCACAAATCTTTTAGACTGACGAATCGAGTCTGTGGAAAAAAATAAATTTTTCATCTTGTCCGGATTATTTTCCCAGTTGCCGAATAAATCTGAATTGTCTTTTACAATCCACGCAGAATAATCTACCGTCAAAAGGTCACCCATTTTAGCTGAGTCGCCTGTTCCCGGTTTATTATCTACATATTTTATACCTGAAGCCGTAGTTTTATAATTATGTTTCACCGAACATCCGGCAATGAATAAAATGCTTAACGAAACCAGCAATACTTTTTTCATAAATTACTTTCTTCATTTAATAAATTTTACTTTATTAACCCTTAAATTTAATAATAATACCGCAGACCTTTATATTTAATATGCAGGACAGAAAATATTATTTTTACATTCCAGTTATTTTAATTTTTTTTTCGCTGACAAATATAATTATAAGTGGACATAAGAATATGAGCCCTTTTACTACGCTGTCTGCTGGAGGAATCAAACCGTCAGAGCAGCATGTTATTACCGACTGCAATTATACATTCGAGCAGGCTTTAAAAGGGAAGAAAATCCCTCCGGATATAAAAGCACAGCTCGCACTGGTCAAGGTTGAATATTATTCTTTTGACGGTAAACTTCACAGCGGCCAGCTAGTAATTAATAAAAAATTAAAACGGGATATTATATCAATATTCAAAGAGATAAAGGGAATAAAATTCCCGGTTGCAAAAGTAATTCCTGTTGCGGCATACCGCTGGTCAGACTCCGCCTCGATGTCGGATAATAATTCTTCTGCTTTCAATTATAGATTTATTAAAGGCACCAGAAGATTATCAAATCACGCCGAAGGAAGGGCAATCGATATAAATCCTCTTTTTAATCCGCAGATAAAAAAAGATGAAGTCCTGCCGCCGACCGGATCATATAGTCCCCATAGAAACGGAACAATTACTAAAAGTTCAAAAATTGTACAGTTTTTTAAGGAAAAAGGCTGGACATGGGGCGGTGACTGGAAGAATTCAAAAGACTACCAGCATTTTGAAAAACCCGAATAAAATTTCTGTGTTGATTTATTTGAAATAAAGCGGAAAAATCGTATTCGATCTTTTCTTCACAGAAGAAGGGCTCGCCGTACTGCTTTCCTATTTGAAAACCGTAAAACTGTGCACGCGATTCAACATATTTTATAAATTCGGGTCTGCTGATGAATGTTTCAGGCTCGGTGCTTCTGGGGTTATGGAATTGCGACTCATAATTTTTTACGGCTCTCATCTTCATTTCAAAACACTCGGAAATATCCACAATAACCGAAGGAATAAAAGTATATGTCTGCATGTAATAAAACAATTTATGCGGTCTGTGCGGTTCCTGTGCAACTTCTTTATCGAAGGTTTTTACTTTGGCAAGGCCTGTGGAGAACATAGCTTTTTTTACAAGTTTACTCGCATCAATATGATCCGGGTGCCTGTCGTTAAAATAGGGAGCAAAAATTAATTTAGGTCTGTAGCGACGAATTGTCATAATAATCTTAATCAGGTTTTCCTTTGTATGCCCGATATTACCGTCCGGTATGTTTAAGTTTTCTCTCACTGCAACTTTAAGCGTGATTGCAGCCTGAAATGCTTCTTTTTGCCTTATATCTGCGGATCCTCTGGTTCCCAGTTCGCCTCTTGTCAGATCAACTATCCCGACTTTCAGCCCTTTAGATGTTAATTTTGCAATTGTTCCGCCCATTGAAAGCTCGGCATCATCGGGATGCGCCGCAAAGATTATTACATCGAGGTTCATAAAGTTAAATATTTTTTTGATTGAAGAAATATTATTGGATAGCAACTTAAGAATTTTTTTCCCCCTAATCCATATTAATAATATATTTATAACTTCATATTGCACATTTAATTTTAATTCTAATTATTAACGAAATAAATTATTAAGCAAATTGTAAGAATGTCTATGACTTCTATTAAACAAATACTAAAAAGAAAAGCTTTTATAAACGGCAAAATTTATACCGCAACCGAAAAAAATTATTTCGTACAGGCAGTTGTTACTGAAGGGGATAGAATAATTTATGCGGGTACGAATGTAAAGGCAAAGCAACTGATTGATTCAAGAACCGAAACCATCGATCTGAACGGAAGATTAATGCTTCCCGGATTTATAGACGCCCATACCCATTTTATAGAAGGCGGATTTTATCTTCTCGGATTGGATTTAAGGCCGGCAGAATCTGTTAATGAGTTTATTAGCATTATTAAAGATTACGTCGCTATAAATAAAGGGAAATGGATAACCGGCGGCAATTGGAACCATGAAAATTGGTCAAATCAGAAGCTGCCTTCAAAAGATTTAATTGACCCATACACCGGAAACACTCCCGTTTTTATAGAAAGATTGGATAAGCATATGGCGCTTGCCAATTCGTTGGCATTGAAGCTGGCAGGAATAACTAAAGATACTCAATCTCCCCCTGGCGGTTTAATCGAAAAAGATCCGGTAACCGGCGAACCGACCGGAATTTTAAAAGACAGTGCAATGCCTTTGATATATTCTATAATTCCTGAACATACCGGAGGGGAATTGAAAAAAGCAGCCGAAACGGCGCTGAATGAGGCTAAAAGAAACGGTGTAACGGGAATCCACGATATCTCGCTGCCCGTGCATTTGGGAATATATCAAAATCTTTTAATTCAGAAAAAATTGACGTGTAGAATTTATTCCAGACTTCCGATAAAAACATATAACAATTTAATTGGGGCCGGAATACAAAAAGGATTCGGCAGCGATAAGCTAAGTACCGGCTCATTAAAGGCTTTTGCCGACGGTTCTCTCGGTGCCGGTACAGCTTGGTTTTTTGATCCCTATACCGATGACAGCAGTAATTACGGTCTGCCAACGGAGGATTTATTAAACGGTTATCTCGAGCAATCGTTTTGGGAAATTGACAAAAATAATCTTCAGATTTCCGTTCATGCTATAGGCGACAAAACTAATTCATCTGTTCTGGACATTTTTGAAAAAATCGTGAAAACAAACAAACAGTGGGATAGAAGATTCAGAATTGAACACGCACAGCACGTAAAGAAAAAGGATATAAAACGGTTTTTTAAATACGGGGTGATAGCTTCAATGCAGCCTTATCACTTAATAGACGATGCGTTATATGCGGAAAGAAAGATCGGCAAGCGAAGGCTGAAAGAAGCATATCAATTTAAAACATTTCTGGATGAAGGCGTGAATATGAGCTTCGGCAGCGACTGGCCGGTTGCGCCGCTTCAGCCGCTGAAAGGAATTTATGCGGCGGTAACCCGCTCAGTAAAAAATAAAAATTACCATGCCGGATTTATACCTGAACAAAAAATATCAGTTGAAGATGCAATTAGGTGTTATACGATTAATAATGCTTTCGCTTCTTTTGAAGAAGAAATAAAAGGCAGCATAGAAACCGGCAAACTTGCGGATTTTGTAGTACTAGACAACAACATTCTTACGGCCAGGCATGAATTAATAAATGAGACAAAAGTAGTCATGACGGTGTTTGACGGAGAAATTATCTACGGTGAGTAAAATTCATTTACCGTAAATAATTTGATAATTAAAATTTTAATTAAAGAGATATTATTCTATTTTTTTAATAAGCACCAAAGTCTTATCGTCTGAGTATTGTCCGTTTTTTGAGTATTTTATAACTTCCTCAAGTACATTATAAACTATTTCCTTCGGGGACAAATCTCTAGATTTTTTAAGAGCAGCCGCCAGACGTTCTTCGCCGTAGTTCTCAAATTTCTTGTTAGTAGCGTCGGTTATCCCGTCGGTGTAAATTAAAAGTATATCCCCTTTGGAAAAATTTATATTCTCAATGTTAAATTTTGCGTTTGGCGTCGGTCCAAGCACGGGACCGGTAGACGGCAGCAGAACAATCTTATCTTCACCTTTTTTTAGGAACATTGGCGGATTATGCCCGGCATTCGTATATAGAAACAATCCGCTCAGATCGGCTGAAAATTCTCCGTAGAAAAGAGAAGCGAATTTCTCGTCTTTAAATATTCTGTTGACCAACTCATTCATTCGCTTCATAAGCGGCGCCATATTGATCTCAAAGTTACAGGCCATCCTTAGAGCGCCCGAAATATACATCGCTTCTGCTGCGGCACTTACACCTTTGCTAGCAGCGTCCCCAACCACAATCCCCAGCCTGTCTTTATCGGCCCCGATATCTATATAATCAAAAAAATCTCCGCCTACAATTTCCGCAGGATCTGATACGCCGAAAATTGCATAATTCTGGAAATGGTACTGGTGTTCGGGCAAAATGCTTTTCTGCATTTCCCTTGCTTTATCCATCTCGACTTTTAGTGTATTTGCCCTGAGGGAATATCTTTTTTGTTTTATCTGCGATGTCAGTGCTGTCGCTATTATATTAAGAGTAAGCAGCAGATCATCGTCGATATTTTCACTGTTAAGAGCGAGAAGATATTCATAATATAATTTTCCGTTCACACCTTTTTTCGAACCCACACCCGAAGCGGAATATTTGAATATTCCTTTTTCCCTGAGAGTCTTATTGGTTTCATTACCCAGAACAGATCTTTGTTTAGCTATAAGATCGAAAAGAGGATAATCACTAATTTTCACTTTAAAACTTTCGTCTATATGTTCTAGACTTCCGGTTTGGTAAAGCAAACTATATTCACCCGCCGAAGGTTCAAGCTGCCAAATTCTGCCGCCTGTTACATTTATATCGCCGTGTTCCACAATTTGATTAAGGACCGATACCAGCATATCTGTTTCGGAATCAAAATGCTGTGAAGCAATATTTTCAACCGTTTTATAAATTCGTCTTTGGTTCACTGTATTCAGAGCCCATTAGTTTATAAATTGTAAATTTGTAAAATAAAAGAATGCACTGTTGCGTTATCTATTGATCATAAGAGCGAATTATTGTATGTGTGCATGTAGGCATACATGAACTTATTCAAACAATTTTTTTCGAACCCGGTTTAACTACCGGAATACTCTTTTTGCATAAATCGCATTGATCGGCGGCAAAAGAAACCGCTTCCATTTTCATTGCGCTGTACTGAGGAAATCCGAAATTTACTTTACCGTTGCTCCGATCTACTATAAATCCGACGCCCACTACTTCCGCTCCGGCATTTTTAACAATGTCGATTACTTCAAATACCGATCCGCCGGTAGTAACTACGTCTTCGCAGACAAGAACCTTTTCGCCTTTTTCAAGGGAAAATCCTCTTCTTAAAGTTAATGTCTTGTCTTCCCTTTCAGCAAATACAGATCTTTTATTTAATTGTCTCGCAACTTCCTGGCCGACAATGATGCCGCCGATTGCGGGTGAAATGACAGTTTCAATTTCGGTCGTTCTAAAATGCTCTGCAATGTTAGAACAAATCTTCTCTGTATACTGCGGATACTGCAGCACCTTTGCACATTGAAAATATACATTACTGTGCCTGCCCGAAGTCAGCAGAAAATGACCGCGCAGCAATGCGCCTGTTTTTTCGAAGATCTCATAGATTTCCTTTTCGCTCAAGCTCATTTAAAGAGTCCTCCGTTTCTGAGAATACTTATCAGTTATTTGTTAATTTTTTCAATGCTTCCGGCAAGTTTAAAATCATTTTCCGTAATTCCGCCTGCACTATGTGTCGATACCGTTATTTTTACCTTATTCCACGAATGTAAAAATATGTCCGGATGATGATCTATTTTCTCTGCTATTTCACCGACTCCGTTTATAAATTGCAGAGCAGATTTAAAATCCTTCAACTGGAATTCTTTACCTATCAGGTTGTTTTTGAATTCCCACCCGCTTAGTTCATGTAATCTATTCTGTATTTCATTTTCATTCAAAACCTTCATAAACGTTTCCTTTCATATGTTTTTCGTAACAGCTACACAAATTTAACTATAAAAAAAGCGTATTAAAAATAATACGCTTTTTAAAACCGGAATTAATCGATTATACTTTATACAATTCCGAATCAACTTTCATTCGTATCGGTTTTTTCCTTTTCTTCCTGTTCAGTATCTGCGGGAGAATCTTCCTCAAGGAAAATCAGTTCTTCGGCATTTTCAAAGTGCTTCGCAACTATATATGCGCCTTCTTTGAATGTCCCGCGCAGTATTTCCTCTGCAAGCTGATCTTCAACGTATTTTTGAATAGCACGTCTCAGAGGCCTGGCACCGAACTTCTGATCAAAGCCTTTTTCGACTATGAAGTCCTTAGCGCTCAAATCGAGAGAAAGATGCATTTTGTTTTCCTGCATGTTCTTGAAAAGGTCTCTCAGTTCAATATCGATAATTTGAATAATGTCTTCTCTTTCAAGGTTTCTAAACACTATAGTCTCATCCACCCTGTTGAGGAACTCGGGATTGAATAATTTTTTCATTGCATCTTCAACGGTATTCTTTAAGCTGGAATATTTGTCTTCCGCTTTTTCACTACCGAATCCGAAACTACCGATATTCTTGATATCTCTAGCGCCCACATTAGTTGTCATTATAATTATAGTATTCTTAAAATCGACTTTTCTTCCTAAGCTGTCGGTAAGCTGACCGTCGTCAAGTACCTGCAGAAGGATACTGAATATATCGGGATGAGCTTTTTCTATCTCATCAAATAATACTACCGAGTAGGGTCTTCTTCTAACTTTTTCGGTTAACTGTCCGCCCTCTTCATATCCTACGTATCCGGGAGGTGCGCCAACCAATCTTGACAGCGAGAATTTTTCCATATACTCGCTCATATCAATTCTTATAAGAGCATTATCCGAATCGAATAAGTATCTGGCCAGAACCTTACAGAGTTCTGTTTTACCTACGCCTGTCGGTCCTAAAAAAATAAAACTTCCGATAGGCCTGTTGGGGTTCTTTAATCCTGCTCTTGTTCTGCGAATTGCCTTTGTAAGTTTTGATACCGCTTCATCCTGACCGACTATATGCTGTTTAAGAGCATCCTGCATATTCAATAATTTCTCAGATTCGGTCTGGGCTACGCGGTTAACCGGTATGCCGGTCATCATTGCCACAACCGTAGCTATGTCTTCCTCGTTTACATCGTGAACAATATCTTTTGTCTTCGCTTCCCATTCTCTTTTAGCAATCTCCAGATCGGACTGAAGATTTCTTTCTTTATCTCTTAACCTGGCAGCTTCTTCATAATCCTGCTTTTTTACTACTTGTGCTTTTTCCTGCCGGACTTTTTCAATCTCGCCTTCAAGATCAAGAATTTCCTGGGGAACTTCAAAGTTGCCCATGTGCACTCTTGAACCTGCTTCATCCAGAACATCGATAGCTTTATCAGGCAGATGCCTGTCGGTTATATAACGGTTGCTTAATTTAACCGCGGAATCAATTGCATCCTTGGTATATTTTACATGATGATGTTCTTCGTATTTGAATTTGATATTATTTAATATCTGAATTGTCTCATCATAACTTGGCGGTTCAACCATTACTTTCTGGAATCGTCTGTCGAGAGCGCCGTCGGTTTCAATATACTTTCTGTATTCGTCCAGTGTAGTTGCACCGATGCACTGAAAATCGCCTCTGGCCAAGGCAGGCTTGAACATATTCGAAGCGTCGAGAGAGCCGGAAGCTCCTCCCGCACCCACAATAGTATGAAGTTCATCGATGAAAAGAATTACATCTTTAGCTTTTTCGAGTTCATTCATCAATGCTTTCATTCTTTCTTCGAACTGGCCGCGGTATTTTGTTCCTGCAACCAATCCGGCTAGATCAAGAGTAACAACTCTTTTATCCTGTAAAATCCTCGGCACTTTCTTCTGTACGATACGCAGAGCCAGGCCTTCCGCAATTGCAGTTTTTCCGACGCCGGGTTCGCCGATTAATACAGGATTATTTTTCTTACGTCGGCTAAGTACCTGAGCTACACGCTCAATCTCTTTTTCTCGGCCGACAACCGGATCAAGTTTATCTTCGATTGCCAGTTTCGTAAGATCACGCCCGAAGTTATCTAGTACCGGAGTTTTTGTCCTCTCCACCTTTTTATCCGGCGGCGGAATAGTAGCTCCGGCATCCTTCGGATTCTTGCTGCTCAACATTGCGTTAAGTTCGGATCTTGCCGCATCGTATGTTACATTGAACTGGTGAAGAATTTGAGTTGCAATATTGTCTTCATCACGCAGCAAAGAAAGCAGCAGGTGCTCGGTTCCGATAACATCGGCTTTATAAATTTTCGATTCGATCTGAGTAATTTTCAATACTTTTTCAGCTTGTTTGGTCAAAGGTATATTTCCGATTGTCAGCGTACCTCCCGATGTTCTAACCGTATCTTCAATAGCCTTCTTCAATTTCATTAAATCACAATCGAGGTTTCTCAAAATTCTAACGGCAACGCCTTGACCTTCTCGTATAATTCCCAATAACAAGTGTTCGGTTCCGATATAATCATGTCCCAGCCTGAGAGCTTCTTCCCTGCTCAGTCTGATCACATCTTGTAATCTATCAGAAAAATTTCCTTCCATAATAAATTCCTTGTTTTCATTTAATTATGCCGAAATACCTTTTCGGCATAAATAGTTGCACATCTAATATATGAATAGAATCGCCCTCAAGCAATACAGCTTAATATCACCTCTTTCAATGCAAATATCAATATTCTCCGGCACAATTGCCATAAAACTTAAAAAGAAGACGATTTTTTATTTAATATTGTGACAGAGGCGGTTTTATTTATTTTGTTCGTGAGTTTATACTGTCTTTTCATTAACTTTATTTACTTATAATACCGACGCTTAAAAAAAATAAGCCGGCATAAGTTTCAAACTTACGAAATACTTGACTTTTAGTTTATAATTTAAATGGGGAATAAGCCTTAAATTAATCCTTAAATAAGGCCTTGTCTAAAATAAATAATAAATTGATTTTCACCAAATCTTATTATTTTTCCTTATCCTCCTTATTTTTGTTTGCTAAAAAATCAAATAAATGTTAAAATAAAATCAAAATAATAATATAATTGGAGAAATAAATGGAAGCACTCACCGGCTTGTCCTTAATCATAATTGTAGCGGTAATCTTCTTTTTGATTATTTTCGTTTATTTTATACCGATAAATCTTTTTGTGACAGCCTATTTTTCGGGCGTAAAACTTAAAATATTTAAAGATCTTGTCGGTATGCGCCTTAGAAAAGTGCCTCCGGTAATAATTGTCAGGAGCATGATTATTGCCACAAAGGCAGGCATCAAGGTTGAACAGGGTAAACTTGAAGCACACCTTCTAGCCGGAGGTAATGTTGTAAAAGTAATTCAGGCATTAGTCTCGGCGGATAAAGCAAATTTAGGATTAACATTCGAGCGGGCCGCTGCCATCGACCTTGCAGGAAGAGATGTGCTTGAGGCAGTTAAGATGTCAGTACTGCCAAAAGTAATAGAAACACCTCTGGTAGCAGCAATGGCAAAGGACGGAATTCAGCTAAAGGCAATTGCCAGAATAACGGTGCGGGCAAATATAGAAAGATTAGTGGGCGGTGCAGGCGAAGCCACCATTTTAGCAAGGGTAGGCGAAGGCATAGTCTCTACAATCGGTTCAAGCGACAGTCATAAACATGTTCTTGAAAACCCGGACAGGATTTCAAAAAGTGTTTTAGCCAAAGGGCTCGATTCAGGTACCGCTTTTGAAATTTTATCCATCGATATTGCGGACGTTGATGTCGGTACTAACATCGGAGCAAAACTTCAGGCCGACCAGGCGGAAGCCGATCTTAAGATAGCAAGGGCAAAAGCAGAGGAAAGAAGAGCAGCAGCCGTTGCATTAGAGCAGGAAATGATTGCCGAAGTATCAAGACAGCGGGCCAAAGTTGTTGAGGCGGAGGCCGAAGTCCCCAAAGCCATGGCGGAGGCTTTCAGATCGGGAAATCTCGGAGTAATGGATTACTATAATATGAAAAATATACAGGCAGATACTCAGATGCGGGATTCAATTTCAAAACCTGAAAAACCAAAAGATAAGGGTCAAAATGGATAGCGGTTTTTTAACAATACTGTTTTATTTATTTATTATTGTCATTTTCCTGAGTTCTCTGTTCAAGAAAAAACCGCAGGGAACTCAAGGAAAACAGACCCCCCGTCAGCCCGGGTCTCCCGGCAACAATCCATATTACGGTAATAGAGATGGGTATAATAATCCTGTGAATAGAAATACAAATAATTCAACCGTAAGCGGTGATGAAAATAATGAAATACTCGAGGAGATTGAAAATCTTTTCAATAAAGGTAATCAAACCGGCGGTCCTCAGGAAGTAAAGCAGGATGCACCTGTTGCGAAAAAAGAGACAAAGATCGAAAGTTATACCAGCGGAACTCAGAAAAATTACGGGGAGGGTATTCCCGATGAATACAGCAGGTGGCCTGGTTCCGGAATGGGAAAGACTGTTCAAACAGCGGTAAGGGACTTCGGAAAAGTTGAGAAAGATCTTAAGCAGATTGATGCAAAGATTGAAGAAGAAGCCAGACTCTTTGAACAATTGCTTAACAAGAAAGAAGAAGAGAATTACTTAATAAAAAATTTAAGGGAAAAATTGAAAGACCCACAATCATTGAAAGAATATATTGTATTTAATGAAATTTTAGGAAAGCCAAAAGCACTGCGAAGATGATTCAAAAAAAGTATACGTTAAAAAGGTTCAAAGATACGGGAGCCCTTGCAAAGCCGGCAGTAGATGAATCCAGGTTTGTAATAAGATATCAGCATGAATTAAATCCCTCCCAGTTCGAAGCGGCCTCAGCTCTTGACGGCGCTTACTTAATTATAGCCGGTGCGGGAACCGGAAAGACACGTACGCTTGTGTACAGGGTAGCGAGACTGGTTGAATTGGGCTACGACCCGAAATCAATTCTTCTTCTTACTTTCACCCGCAAAGCATCCAACGAAATGATGAACCGTGCTTCCGTTCTTCTGGACAACCGCTGTTCAAAAGTAAACGGAGGTACATTTCATTCTTTTGCTAATTTAACTTTAAGGAAATACGCAAAGGCAGCCGGGCTAGATTCATCATTCACTATTCTTGATCAGGGCGATACTCAGGATGTTATCAACCTTATCCGCTCGCAAGCAGGATTTATAACAAAAGAAAAACGGTTTCCTAATAAACAGACTCTGGGCAAAGTGTATAGCTTAAGCATAAATACAGGACGAAAAGTTGAAGAAATAATAGAAGCCGATTATCCTCATTTTATAGATAATGTAGATAAGATACTTGAAATTCAAAAAATCTTCTATAATTATAAACATAAAAATAATCTTCTTGACTATGACGATCTTCTCGTTTACCTGAGAGATTTTCTTCTGGATTTCGGCCCGGGCGCAAAGTCATTGCTTTCTAATATCAAGTTTGTTATGGTCGATGAATATCAGGACACCAATAAACTGCAGGCCGAAATTGTAAAAGGTTTAACACAGGTTAACAATAATATAATGGTAGTCGGCGACGATTCTCAATCCATCTATTCTTTCCGTGGAGCCGACTTTAAAAATATAATGGAATTTCCCGGTCTTTTTAAGAACGTAAAAATTATTAAGCTGGAGGAAAATTTTAGGAGTGTTCAGCCGATATTGAATTTTACGAACAACATAATTGAAAAAGCCATCGAGAAATATCCGAAAGCTCTGTACACGCATAAAACCGGCGGCGATCTTCCGGTAATAGTTGCTGCAGATACCGAAAATTTTCAATCAAAGTTTATTGTAGAAAAAATATTGGATTTAAGGGAAGAAGGCGTTCCATTAAAGGATATTGCCGTTTTATTCAGATCGTCTTTCTTTTCTTTCGATCTTGAAATTGAACTCAATAAAGCCAATATACCCTTTCAGAAATTCGGCGGTATGAAATTTATCGAAACGTCACATATAAAAGATATGCTTGCTTTTTTAAGAATTGCAGCAAATCCGAAAGACGTGGTTAGCTGGTATAGGGTGCTGCTGCTTCATGAAGGCGTGGGTCCGAAAACAGCTCAAAAGATTCTGGATGAACTTGCAACTGCCAGACTTACTATTAAAGCCGATCCGGAATATATAACATCTTTTAAATTTAAGGATGCAATTGCGGGTTTATTTAAACTGCTGTATAAACTTCACACGGAAAAGAAGCTTCCTTCGGAAAAAGCTCAAATGGTAATGGATTATTATTATCCTCTCTTTAAAGATAAATACGATGATTTTAATAAGAGGAAAAAAGATCTCGATATTTTTATGAATATAACCGAAAACTATAAATCGCTCGATTCCCTGCTTGCAGATATGGCAATTGAGCCGATAATCGACAGCGTTATTGATATAGGCGAAGAAGATAAAGAAAACGAATTTGTAACTTTATCAACAATTCATTCCGCAAAAGGACTTGAATGGCATTCGGTTTTTATAATTCATGCTGTAGAAGGATTTTTCCCGTCAAGCAGATCTGCGGAAAGCGTTGAGTCTCTTGAAGAAGAAAGAAGACTTATGTATGTGGCTTCAACAAGGGCAAAGCAAAATCTGTTTATAACATATCCGATGAATATTTTCGACAGAGAAGCAGGAATGACGCTTTCAAAACCGTCCAGGTTTATTTCCGATGTAAATCCTGATCTGGCCGAAGGCTGGCTTATCTCCGACGAGTATGAATAAAATGAGGCATAAACCGGCAAGATTATGGGAATAATAATTTTATACTCTTTCGCTGTTATTCTGTTATCCCTTTTTCTATATTTTTCTTCGAGGTTCTTTTCTTCAATCTTAAAATTCAACCATAGTAATGAATCCGGAAACACGCCGCTGGAAATATCGCTGGTAGTTGCTGTTAAAAATGAAGCCGGCAATGTTCCCGGCCTGATAAACAGCTTATCTTTACTAAATTACCCCGAAAACTTACTTGAGATTATTTTAATCGATGACAACTCATCCGACGGCAGCTATGAGCTGATGTCTAAAATAACAACGGGCAACCGTTTGTTCAAAATTCATAAAGCGGAAAATAAACCGTATCCCGGGAAAAAAGGTGTATTGACACTTGGGATAAAAAAAACCTCTCATAAATATATAATGATTACGGATGCCGATTGCAGTCCCGAAAAAAACTGGCTCTTAAAAGCTTCGGCCAGGTTTTCCGAAGGTTATGACTTAGTCTTCGGAATTGCACCGTTTCATGAGGAAAATTCGGCAGTAAATAAAATCTCGTGTTTCGAAAATCTTAGGAGCTCAATTCTAAGTTTCGGTTTGGCAGGAATGGGCATTTACTATTCTGCCGCTGCTAGAAATTTCGGATTCAGAAAAGACTCATTCGAAAAAATAAAAGGCTATTCAAATACAACAGAAACCCTGAGTGGAGACGATGACTTATTAATTAGAGAAGCTGTAAAAAATAATCTAAAAATAGGTCTAATGGCTGATGAAGGAAGTAAAGTTTATTCAAGGACTAAAGATACTTTTAAGGAATATTTTACTCAGCGGTCGAGACATACTAAAACCTCGTTTTATTATCTTCCCGGCGTTCAGATTTTACTCGGACTGTGGCATATAACAAATCTCATTTTACTTTTTTCAATTATAGTTTCTCCCTTTAATCCGGTTTTTATTTTTCCTTTTATGATAAAGATAATTTCCGATATCTTTATCGTCATCAGACTTCAAAGAATTTTCGGCTACCGTTTTAAGATTTCCGAAGTATTGGTTTTACAAATTACTTATGAAATATTTCTGATAATTAATTTTATAAATGCGGCCTTAAGAAAGGACAGGTGGCGATGACTGTTCAGAAACAACCGCCCTGGCTCGATCCTTCCCACCCGAATTTTGAGAGATGGAGGAGGTCGAGAAAACTTTCCGAAGACAGAGGTAAATATGTTGTCTCCGTAATAAATAACATTATTGATTGCCGAAATTTAAATATTCTTGATCTCGGTTCGGGTGAAGGCGGAACCTCTTCGGTTCTTTCGGATGGGAATACGGTTATTAGCCTGGATATAAGTCTGGAACGCTTAAATAGGCAGAAGGATAAGAATAAAAATTATGCATTGGTTCTGGGGAATGCGATCAGACTTCCCTTTAAAGATAATTTCTTTGATCTTATAATTCTTCAGGACGTAATCGAGCATGTTCAATCACCTGAAATTCTTATAAATAATATTTCCGCCGTGCTAAAGCCCGGAGGAACTATTTATTTAAGTACACCGAATAAACTATCTATATTTAACCTTATAGCAGATCCTCATTGGGGAATGCCGGTTGTATCTGTTTTAAGCAGAAATTCGATAAAAAAATACTTCTTAAAATATTTTAGAAAGAGCGAATACCAGAGGTCTGATGCAGCCCAGCTGCTTTCGCTGAATGAAATGCTTGATTTAGTAAAAGGAAAATTCACAGTCAGGTTATTTACAAAACATTCTGTTGTAAGATTATTCGGAGGCGATAAAGGTATAATCTGGAGCAATTTTCATCTTTCAATAATCAGTTTCTTGAAAAAAGTACATTTGGACAGAGCTATTCTTCGCACGGCAAACGATAATTTTGGTTCTATTAATAATTATTTGACACCTACCTTTTATTTCCTCTTAAGAAAGAATTAACTCTAGGATTTTCTATTGACGATTGAATATTGTCGAATAATACTTTCTCGGGGGTTTTTAATTTTTCCCTCTGTGGAACTCCGTGCGAGCTCAGGAAAACTTTGTGCTACTTTGGACTTTAGATTTGGGATTGAAGTTCGATGATTTACTTTTAAATAGCTCGTGATATAGATTTGACTTTAAAGAATGATTATTTTTGATAGATAATTGATTATTGTCAACTGATGATTGTATATTTGTGCTTAATTGTTTAAGAATTTTAAAATTCTTCAATATTGATAACTATCGTCAATCGAAAATAGTAAATATACAATCGAAATATGGATTATAAAGAATTAGCACTTCAAGCAGTAGAAGCTAAAAAAACCTCTCATCCTCCCTATTCCAATTTTCATGTAGGGGCAGCTCTGTTAACCGAGGACGGAAAAATTTACCTCGGCGGCAATATTGAAATCTCTTCATATAGTTTGACAATCTGCGCGGAAAGAACTGCCGTGTTCAAAGCATTTTCGGAAGGCGAAAGGAAATTCAAAGCCATTGCCGTAGCAGGCGATTCGCCCGATTACTGCTCCCCCTGCGGCTCGTGCAGACAGGTAATGATGGATCTGTGCGGCGACATCGATGTTGTACTTATCAATCAAAAAGAAGAGCTGAAAATTCTTAAGCTTTCCGAACTTCTGCCTTTTGCTTTCGGAGATAAAGACTTAAAATGATTTTAAATCTCTTTTATAAATTCAATTCACATAAATTAATTTCAAGTAATAATTATGATTGAACGAGCTCCTCATTCCATGCCTAAAGAAACAGGTTGGATAGAAGTTATTGCTGGCTGTATGTTCAGCGGTAAAACGGAAGAATTAATTAGAAGACTTCGCAGGGCAAAGATTGCGAAGCAGAATGTAAAAATATTTAAGCCCCGGATCGACAACAGATATTCTTCCACAGAAATAGTCTCCCATAGTGAACAGTCCCTTCCTTCGATATTAATTGAAGATATTAAGGAAGTGCTCCAACATTCCGACGATGCCGAGGTTATAGGCATTGACGAGGCTCAGTTTTTTAAAGGCGATATCGTTGACGTATGCAACGAACTCGCGAACCAGGGAAAACGAGTTATTGTTGCCGGCTTGGATCAGGATTACCGCGGTATTCCTTTTGATCCGATGCCTCAACTTCTTGCCATAGCAGAGTATATTACAAAAACGCTTGCAATATGTATGGTCTGCGGTAACCCTGCAGATAAAACACAGCGTAAGACGCACACATCAGAAAGAGTAGTAGTTGGTGCTGCGGATATTTACGAAGCCCGGTGCCGGAAATGTCATTTCATTCCAAAAGAAAATTAGAGGCTATTTATGGATTTCGTTTCAATTATCAGAGGAATAATCGGATTAGGATTACTTATCGGTATTGCTTTTTTGCTTTCAAACAACAAAAAAGCAATAAACTGGAGATTAGTAGGCGGCGGACTTTTACTTCAATTTATTTTTGCAGTATTAATACTTAAAGGCGGAGTTTTAAAAACCTATTTTGCACCGCTCGGCTGGCCCAAAGATTTTTTTAACTGGGTAAGCGGATTTTTTGTATTGGTTTTAAATTTCACATCCGAAGGTGCACAATTTGTATTCGGGAATCTTTCTCTTAGCCCAGGCAATGTAGGCAGTCTAGGATCATTCTTTGCATTTCAGGTATTGCCTACTATTATTTTCTTTGCCAGTCTGATGTCGATTTTATATTACCTCGGAATTATGCAGATCGTTGTGCAGGGAATGGCCTGGATAATGGCAAAAGTAATGGGAACAAGCGGGGCCGAGTCGCTTTCATGTACTGCGAATATATTTGTCGGCCAGACGGAAGCACCGCTGATGATAAAGCCTTTTATTAAAGGAGCTACCAACAGTGAGCTACTTACTATAATGATCGGCGGAATGGCTACTATTGCGGGAGGCGTAATGGCAGCTTATATTCAGATTTTAGGAAGTTCTTTTGCCAAGTCTTTAAATATACCCCTGGCACAGGCACAGCAGCTGTTTGCGACCCAGCTTTTAGGAGCAAGCGTAATGGCAGCGCCGGCTGCGTTATTGATCTCCAAAATTATGTATCCCGAGACAAGCGAACCCGAAACAAAAGGCACGGTTAAAATTCAAGTTGAGAAGAATGCATCCAACGTAGTGGAGGCAGCAGCTAACGGTGCAAGCGAAGGATTGACGCTGGCACTAAATGTCGGTGCAATGCTTATTGCCTTTATTGCTTTAATTGCTCTGGTAAATTATTTACTTCAGGGTTTAGGAACCGTAACCGGCTGGAACACTACGCTGCAGGCAGTTTACGGTCATCCGCTTAATTTTCAGCTTGTAATAGGATGGGTACTTCAATTTTTAGCATACGGTATCGGAGTACCGTGGCACGATGCTTTGAATTTCGGCAGCCTGATCGGGACTAAAATTGTTTTAAATGAATTTGTAGCATATCTGGAATTGGGTAAAATGATTACAACTAAAATCATGACTAACGATAAATCGGTGCTCATGGCTACTTATGCATTATGCGGCTTCGCTAACTTCAGTTCCATTGCAATACAGATCGGCGGAATCGGGCCTTTGGCTCCGGAAAGAAAGCCCGATCTTGCAAAGCTGGGAATAAAAGCAGTTATCGGAGGTTCTCTTGCTACATTGATGACGGCTACCCTGGCAGGAATACTTTTTTAAATAAAATGCTCATGATGAATTTAAATTTTAAATACAAAGAACTCTCCGGGAGTTTAAAAGATATATTTCAATTCAAGCCTGATGTTGCGATAATTCTGGGCAGCGGACTCGGTGATTTTATTAATAATGTCGATCTGGTAAAAACAGTATCCACCTCTTCTCTTCCGGGTTACCCGCCTTCTACCATTTTGGGCCATGAAGGCAAGATACATCAGGCCGAATACCGCGGTAAAAATCTTCTGCTGTTTCAGGGAAGAATACATTTCTACGAAGGTTATCATATATCCGAATGTATTCTACCGGTTTATATTGCGCATAAACTTGCGGCCCGTAAGGTACTTTTAACCAATGCTGCCGGCGGGGTCAACCGGAATTTTACACCGGGAGATTTGATGCTGGCCACTTCTTTCAACGGAATGTTCATTAAAAAGGAACTCTCACACCTCCTAGGTGTTTCTTCGTTTGAAGGAAAAAGTAACTTTTACGATTTCCCTTCGGCAAGTTTTAATTCAATAATAAGAAACGCCGCAGCCGAAGAAAATATAGGATTAAAAGAGGGAGTTTACTGGTACACAAAAGGCCCTACATATGAAACCCCGGCGGAAATAAATATGATTTCCGGATTCGGCGGAGATGCCGTCGGCATGTCAACCGTTCACGAGGCAATTTATTCGGGTTATCTCGGTATAGAAACCGCATCCATTTCGTGCATTACAAATTTTGCCGCGGGAATTACCGATAAAAAACTTAACCATCTTGAAGTTACCGAAACAGCAAATTTGGTAAAAGATAAATTCGAAAAGCTTGTAAAAAAGGTAATAGAATTAGCCTAATATACTTTTTCCCGGGCCATTCAGGCGCCCGGGAATGAATTCTTCCGGTAATCCAATCCGTTAAACATCATTTAGTACTTCTATTTTTATTGACTTTCTAAACCGTTTAAGGTAATTTTGATTTTTAATTAATTTCATAAATTCAATTAGAAGCAAATATAAAATATGAAAGAACTCAGATTCAGAATTATTCTAATTCTTGCGGCAATCGGGCTCAGCTTGTATTTTCTCTACCCCACCTATCAAGCATATCAATTTCAAAAGAATATTGATAAAATTGTTGCTAAAAGGTCAATGGAAATAAAACAATCCGACCCACAGATCACTAAAATTAATCTGGATAACCGGTTAAGAACGGTAGAAGACAGTATTAAAGCTGCCGATCCTTCCATAAGCAAATCATTTCAAAAAAGACTTAAACTCGGTCTTGATTTGCAGGGCGGAATGCGGGTCGTACTCGAAGTCAATACAGGTAAATTACTTGAAAAATTGGCAAAAGAACCGGATGATACATTCAAACAAATAATGGCCGCGTCTGAAAAAGAAGCAGCTTTATCTGATGAATCGGTTGTAGATATTATGGCCAGGAAACTCCAGGCTAAGGGTATTCGACTGAGCCGGTATTTTGGAAGCATCAGGGATGAAGATTCAAAAATTATCAGCGAACTGAAAAAAGATGCCGATGACGCTGTAACAAGAGCAATCGAAATTATCAGAAACAGAGTTGACCAGTACGGCGTTTCCGAACCGACCATTCAACGACAGGGAACAAGAAGAATAATTGTTGAATTACCCGGTGTTGCCAGGGAAGAAGAAGCAAAACAATTATTGCAGGGAACTGCTTTACTTGAATTTTCGCTTCTTAAAGAACCCGATTACACTTTGTCGGTTATGAAAAAAATTGATGAGGTTCTGGCCGGCGAGCATTTAAATGATAGTACCGCTGCCGGAAGCAGCGCGGTAAAAGGTAAAAACGCTAAAGAAACCGCCAGTAAGGATACCTCGGAAGATCAAAAATTATCGCCCGAAGAATTTGCAAAAAAACATCCGTTTTTCTCTGTTGCTATTCTTGATCAAAGAAGCGGTACCGCCGATGCTTATGTAAAAGCAGATGACAGAGACAAATTAAAACTCTGGCTGCAGAGACCGGAAGTTCAAAAAGTAATTCCGGATAACTGCCAGTTTGTACTTTCCGCTAATCCTGTCGGATTCCAAAACGGACAGGGTATTTATGTTTTATATTGCGTGGATAAAACGCCTGAACTCACCGGCGGTGTTATCACTGATGCTCAGGCAAACATCAGCCCGGAAACTTCCGCTCCTATTGTAAGCATGGAAATGAATTCCGAAGGATCTTCCGAATGGGCCAGAATAACAGGCGCAAACGTCAATAAGAGAATGGCAATCATACTCGACGGAGTTGTTTATTCTGCACCGGTTATCAGAACAAAAATAACCGGCGGACGTTCACAAATCGAAGGGAGTAAAGATTTACAGGAAGCTCAGCTTCTTGCCATTATTTTAAAGGCCGGTGCATTACCAGCTCCGGTTGATATAATCGAAGAAAGAACGGTCGGACCGTCACTAGGTCAGGATTCCATTAACAGCGGTTTCACCTCTGTAGTTCTTGGTTATATTCTCGTCGGTTTCTTCATGATGATTTACTACAGAAGAGCCGGAGACATCGCCGCCGCTTCTTTAATAATTACGATATTATTTATACTTGGTATCCTTGCAGGCTTCGGGGCTACACTTACTCTGCCTGGAATTGCGGGTATCATATTAACTATAGGTATGGCTGTAGATGCAAACGTACTTATATATGAAAGAATAAGAGAAGAATTGTCAACCGGAAAGACTATTAAAGCTTCGGTAGACAGCGGATTCTCCAAAGCAAATTCGGCAATAGTTGACTCCAATATTACAACCTTTATTACCGGTATTATTCTGTATCAATTCGGATCCGGACCGGTTCAGGGTTTTGCGCTGACTTTAATGATCGGTATCGGAGCCAGCTTGTTCAGTGCGCTTGTAATTGCCCGTGTAGTTTTTGACTACATGGTAGGCAAAGGAATGAAAATAACTCTTGGTTAATTAAAAATCCTGTAAGGAGTAAGTTTATAAATGCGATTATTTGAAAATCTTAACGTCGATTGGTTGGGAAAAAGGAAATTATTTTATGTCCTTTCAACTTCATTGTTTTTAATCGGCTTAATCAGCGTAGTAATCAGAGGTTTCCATTTCGGTATTGACTTTAAGGGCGGTACCGAAATAGTACTGCAATTCCAGAAACCGGTAAATGTTTCTCAAGTAAGAGGTTATGTTGAGAAAATCGGTTTAGGTAATATCGAATTGAAAACATTCGGCAGCGAAACCGGTGTACTTGTGAGAACCGAATTACAGAATGTTCCCCAGGCTATATTTCCCAAAGTTGTTGCAAATATCAATAACTCGATTCAATCTATTTATCCGGGGATAGAAGCAAAGGTAGTCGATACAACGGCAAATTCGGTAACTTATGCCCTGCCGAATCCCGATACCACAAGCCTATTAGTGGACAAGTTATTTGCCGCCGGCTTCCAGACCGGTAAGGTTTCCGAAGAGCCCACAAATAAAGAGATGGTCGTTAGTGTTTCAATTGCGGAGTGGATAAAAGATAATCTGAAACGGACAATGCCGGATAACACTTTCAAAGTGATAAAAGAAGATCACGTTGGACCGAAAGTAGGAAAAGAATTAAAAACGGACGCTACTCTTGCTATTTTCCTGTCGCTCATAGGAATCTTGATTTATCTGGCGTTCCGCTTTAAGTTCATATTCGCATTAGGTGCAGTTCTTGCACTGTTCCATGATACTTTAATAACTCTCGGATTATATGCGGCGCTTTACGGCGTGTTCCCGGGACTTAACTTGGAAATAGATCTTACGATTGTTGCCGCATTCCTGACTCTTATCGGATATTCGGTTAATGATACCGTTATCGTATTCGATAGAGTAAGAGAAATGTTGAAGATACATAAAACCATGCCGCTGATGGATGTAATAAATCTTGCCGTGAATAAAACGATGAGCAGAACAATCTTAACCGGCGGTACTACATTATTATCGGTTACGGTATTGCTTATTTTCGGCGGTGAAGTTTTAAGGGCATTTGCTTTTACGTTATTCTTCGGTATAATAATCGGTACGTATTCATCAATATTCGTCGCAAGCGCTCTTGTTCTCGAATATGCCGAGAAATTCAAAAAGAAAGTTCAGTTCTAATCCTCTTTTTACCGGCCGGTTCTTCAACCGGCCTTTTTTATTCCCGCCCTAACTTAATATTTTCATAATAATAGATTAACATCTCCTTAATATAACCCTGATATATTTGCCGTAAATAATTAGCGATTTATAATTGCTCTCGTACAAATGCATTTCGGCAATATATTAAATATATGCGGTTCATTGAACCAAACGACCAGTAGACAAAAAATATACTCGGAACCTCCCAAGTTCGGTTCCTACTTAACAACTTTTTATTGCGAGGGAATTATAAAATTCCTCGCCGAAATAAATTTAATAGACTTCATCATTTTGGGCAGAAAGTTCAAAAAAGGAACGATTGATTGCCTTGACGAATTCAATTTGAAGTTTGATTGCGTGGACACCGATAGTTACTATAATTTTATTAATACCTGCAGCGAGACTATCATTCTCAAAAATATTTTAGGCAAAAAACCGCGTGCAAAGATAAATCACTTCCATACTGCTAATGCCGGATTTCCATATTCTATCAAAAACAAATAAATGAACGGATTAATCGGAAATATCGTAACCGTTATACAAGCCAAAATGAAGTCGACACGGCTTCCCAATAAGGTAATGTTATCATTAGCCGGTAAACCCCTTTTGTTAAGGATGGTGGAACGGGTTAAGTCCTCTAAACTATCGGGCACCGTCGTAGTTGCAACTACAACCGATTCTGATGACGATCAAATTTATTCTTTATGCAAGGATGAAGGGATAAATGTATTCAGGGGACATCCAAGCGATCTTCTGGACAGACATTACAAAGCAGGCCTGAAATATGATGCAGACGCGGTTGTTAAAATTCCTTCGGTATGTCCGCTGATAGATCCTGCCGTCATTACCCGAGTATTGAAGTATTTCATAGACAATCAGGATAAATATGATTTTGTAAGCAATCTTCATCCGGCCACGTATCCTGACGGCAATGACGCGGAAGTTATAAGAATGGATTCCTTGAGGTCTGCGTGGAAAAGCGCAAAGCTAACCGTTGAAAGAGAGCTTACAACACCATATATTTGGGGGAATCCGGAAAAATTCAGGATTGGAAATATTGTCTGGGAAGCGGGTCTGGATTATTCAATGACGTACCGTTTTAAAATCGATTATGAAGAAGACTACTTTTTTATAAAAAGTATATATGATGAGCTTTACAATATAAATCCGCTCTTCGGCGTAAACGATGTACTTTACCTGCTACAGTTGAAACCTCATCTTAATGAGATTAATAGCAAATACATAGGAATAAATCGGCACCGCCATCATCTTCACGAATTGAAATCAGTATTTCCGAAACAAACCAGAATAATTTGACGAGGCTCTCTATGAACAAAATTCCCAAATCAAATAAAGAGATGACGGATACGGCTCTCAAAGTAAGAGAGCACATTATCAGATTGGCAACCGGCGGCGGATGTTTTATAGGCGCTTCGCTTTCCTGCGCTGATCTAATTGTTTATCTTTATTCGAATTTTTTAAATATTACTAAAGATAACCTAACCGATACGAAAAGAGATTATTTATTTCTCTCGAAAGGACACGATGTCCCGGCACTGTACGGAACTTTTGCGGAGCTCGGCATTATATCCAAAGACAGGTTAAAGAAACATCTTCAAACGGACGATTACATTTACTGGCATCCAAACAGAAATGTGGCTGGTATCGAGTTTCATTCAGGTTCCCTCGGACATCTTCTCTCGGTTGCGGCAGGTGTTGCATATGACTGCAAGCTTAAAAACCTATCGAATAAGATTACCGTTATTCTGGGAGACGGTGAATTGAACGAAGGTTCGGTCTGGGAAGCAGCGTTAACCGCTTCTGCCTACAAACTTGATAACCTCATAGCAGTGGTAGACAGGAACAGTTTTCAGGCAAATACAAAAACCGAAAGCTTGATTCCTCTTGAACCACTCGAAAAAAAGTTCGAAGCCTTCGGCTGGGGAACAGCAATTTGCAACGGACACAGTTTTGAAGACCTTAACGATACCTTTGCCAGATTTCCCTTTATTAAAGGTTCCCCTTCCGTGGTTATAGCTGATACAATCCGCGGTAAAGGTCTGCCGAGCATTGAAGCAAAAGCCGACAGATGGTTCTGTAATTTTTCAGGCGAAGAGATCAACATGCTGCTGGCAGAACTGCACGGAAAAGGAATAACAGATATAAAATCAGAAACTCTTGCGGTGAGGTAAAAAATGAATTACGAAAATTTATTATTTGAATTATTGGATAACGATGATAGGTTTATAATTATGACTGCCGAAAACAGGGCGGCAATGAGAAAATTATCTTATGAGGTTAAAGACCGTTTTATCGACGTCGGCATCGCGGAACAAACTATGATCGGTATGGCGGCCGGACTTGCTTTACGTGGCAGAATACCGATCGTTCATGCTTTATCGACTTTCCTTACTATGCGTGCATTCGAGTTTATCCGAACTGATGTCGGGCTGGGTGATCTGCCCGTTAAATTAGTCGGCGCAGTTCCGGGATTTCTTTCCGAAGCAAACGGTCCGACGCATCAGTCTTTAGAAGATATATCGCTGATGAGAGGAATTCCGAATGTAAATATTTTCTGTCCGTCGGATGAAGAAGATATGCTTATTGGCCTTAAAGAAATATTCATGAGTCCGGATCCTTTTTATATAAGGTACAATAACTTAAGCACCGCAGTAACACATAAGAAAGAATTTAAAATCGGAAAAGCAGAAGTTATTTCCCGGGGAGATGATGTAACAATTCTAACTTACGGCTTTCTGCTTGCACAGGCCTTGGAAGCAGCCGAAATTCTTAGCAAACAAGGGCATTCGATCGGAGTTGTAAACCTTAGGACACTAAAACCGATTGACAGAGATGTAATTAAAAATGTCTGCAAACAATCCGCATTTGTTGTTACCTTGGAAGATCATTTTAAAACCGGTGGGCTTTTTTCAATTATCGGGGAAATCGCTCTTGAAGAAGAATTTCAATGCAAAGTTTTTCCGATAGCACTTGAGAACAAATGGTTCAAACCTGCATTACTTAAAAATGTTTTGGAGTTTGAGGGCTTTACCGGCGAAGCTATTGCCGGAAAGATATATAGGCAACTCGAGAGTTCCGGCCATCTTAAACAATAGAAACCGACTTTCAACTTCGATTCACTTTTCTAAAAACAACAATTTTAAATTTTTCGGATTGTCATATTTAAACTTCCCGGCTCAATATTAAAACCAATAGCGTTTGCCTCCAGAAAATTTAATGATAGTCGATTTTTATTACTTCCCTATTATAACCGGAATAATTTTTGAACTTCTCTGCGAATTGAATTTTATCGCTTAAATTATTCTTAATAATTTGTTCATATTCACTTCATCATTTGGTAATACTATAAGCATAATTTTCGTCATATAATTTTTTTAACATTCGGGAAAATATAATTATGAGAATTGCCCATATTTCTGATCTGCACTTTACCTCTTTCTTTAAAAGAAAATAATCTTCAAAAAATAAGATACTTGTTGAAGTATGCTATAAAACAAGGGACCGACCATTTTATTATTACTGGCGACTTAACCGATAATGCCGAGAGAGACGATTTTTTAATACTCAGAAAACTATTCGACGATCTGGGACTTCTACATCACGATAAACTTTCTCTGGTTATAGGAAATCACGATATTTTCGGCGGCGTGCAAACTGCCGAAGATATATTTTCATTCCCTGAAAGATGCAAGAACGTCGATTATATGAAAAGAGTTAAAGAATTTTACATTTACTTTAAAGAAACATTTGACGGCGCTGAGATAATAGATAACGATACTGTTTTCCCATATGCAAAAATAATAAATGGAGTTTTGCTGGTCGGATTAAATTCAAACGATGTATATTCATCCACAAAAAATATTTTCGCCTCAAACGGTATTGTTCATCTCGATCAGTTCAATAAAACCGTTAATATACTGAATAATCTTTCCGGCAAAGCTCAAACAAAAATGATAATGCTTCATCATCATTTTAATAAAATGGAAGTATCATCAAACGGTACTTTCGGAAGTTTCTGGCAGAATATTGAGAAACAGACAATGAAACTTAGGAAGAAAAAAAGACTGTTTAATGTATTTAAAGAATGCAATATTGATCTTGTTCTGCACGGACATTATCATGTAACCGGTGACTACGAAAGGAAAGGCGTGCATTTTTCCAATGCCGGCGGAAGTACAAAGAGCGAGAACGAAAGTCAGCTTACCCTAAATTTTATTGACATTAAAAAGAACTCTATAAAAATTAAAACGGAAATACTTTCTCCGTCTAATGCTGATGTGCTGTTTGATTTCAGCGAAAGACAGAAAAAATTACAACAGGACGAGGAGTTATTTATTTCTGAATTGGCAAATAATTGAACTTAGCCGGTTTATATACATCTAAAAGCCAGAGACAATTCATTTTATTATTTACCGGGAGAAAATATGAAATCGAAAGTTCTTCTTAACTATCCCAGTTCCATATCAGATATAAAGGTTGCATATTTCGCCGGATCGATGAAACCCGGGCACGACGGTGTTACACGTGTTTTATACAGGATGATCAAAGAGCTTAATAAAAGAAAAGTTAGAAATATCTTTTTCTCTCCTATTATTCCTGTCGAAACCGACCGGACTACATCAATGATTGAAGTGCCTTCAGTTACTTTTCCGCTATATAAAGATTATAAGTTACCATTACCCTTTCAAAGCCATATTGAGAAGAGTCTGAATCTTTTTAAACCGGATATAATACACATCAATAGCCCGTGCCCGCTGGGTTATGCCGGAGTTAAGTACGGACAAAAGCACAATATACCCGTCGTAGCAACTTATCATACTCATTTTGCAAGCTATGCAAAATACTATAATATAAAAGCATTGGAATATTTCGGGTGGAGCTACCTTAAAAACTTATACAATAAATGCGACAAAGTATTTGTCCCTTCAAAACCGATTATGAAAGAATTATCTATGCACGGTTTTAGAACAATCGATTATTTACCGCATGGGGTTGATACTGAGATGTTCAATCCCGGATTTAAAAAGGAAAATTGGAAGAAAGACTTAGGTATCTATAATAAAACAGCATTATTATTTGCAGGAAGGTTAGTCTGGGAAAAAGATCTTGCTACATTGGCAGCGACATATAGAATCTTAGCTGACAAGCGTGACGATCTGGCTTTTGTATTAGCGGGTGACGGACCGGTAAAAGAAGAATTGAAAAGACAAATGCCCGGTGCTTTATTCTTAGGGCAATTATCAGGGGAAAAATTATCTACTGCTTATGCATCCAGCGATATTTTTGTTTTCCCGTCAACCACCGAGACATTCGGAAATGTTACTGTTGAGGCTATGGCATCCGGTACAACAGCAGTTTGCGCAAGGGAAGGCGGCGCATATGGAATTATAGACGAAGGCGTTAACGGCTTAATCTCTTCTCCGAGAGATCCGGATGATCTGGCAAAGAATATTGAATTACTTGCAGATAATTCCGAATTGAGAATGAGACTATCGCAGAACGCTTTAAATTTTGCAAGAAGCCAATCGTGGAGTAGAATTTTTGAAAGCTTGTTCGCAAGTTATTTGGAACTCATAAACAGAAACAGATTAAGAATAAACGGCAAACACGTTAAAAATAATTTCAAGCCCTACGTTTATTCTTAAATTTTACTTTTTAATCTTATCCTTCTTTACTTCTTATTCCATCGCATAATTTTGATAACCCGACTTCGTGTTTAATATTAATAACTCTAATTGTACAAAGCACAGAATATTGAACGATTACTTCAAAAATTCTGTTTTAAGTTTAATATTTATCTATTTGTCAGGAGTAGTCATGGGTAAAAGCGCTACAAAAGATATAAAGTAAAAATATTCAGAAGTTCTTTCGGGAAAAAACGCCCGTAACCCGGCGGAAAAAATAAATCGAAAACGGAACAGGATAAATAGTTCTTCAATTTCTGGACTTTTTTACTAGAATTTATTTATCAACTCTTTTAACGGCCAATATCGTAAGATAGTCATAGCCTTCTGTACTATCTTTAAAAAAATCTAAAATTTTCAACAGTAAATTAATTAATTCTTCCGGTGATAAATTATATAAATGCTCGGCTGATTTATTAATTTTTTCAACTCCGAGTTCTTCTTCTCCCGATCCGGCTTCCGATAATCCGTCGCTGCAAATTAAAATCATCTCGCCCGGTTCTAATTGAAGTTCACCAAAAGAGCCAGCATCTAAGCAGCAATGCCCTTTCCGGTGATATCACCGATAATAGAATAAATATTTTCGTCTCAGGTTTTGAAACAACAAGATCACAGTAATCTCCGCTTACAGGGCCCGCATACATATAATAATAACTTGATTCTTATCAAGTTATTCTAAATTGCGCCGCCGCAGACAATGCATTTGCCGTAGGTTCCTTTATCTGTCCTTTCCAGCACAGCGTCAACATCACGCGGTTGTTCAACCGGCTGCGGAATTTGAATTTGCTTCTTCAATGCTTTTTTTCATCTGTTTTTGCAATCTATCAACTGGTTTTGTATACATAATTTTAATAATTCAAATAGTAACCAAATTATAACTCTATTGCATTCTTTTTATCCATATTTTATATTGACATCGACTTTTCAAAAGGTTTCTCCTCTGGCCTTTTGAGCAAAAATAGTTAAAGCCCATGGTCGCCCGATCATAGGGCTTTCTTATTTAACACCTTATTTCATGTACAGTTTTTTATGAATTATATATTTTTATTTATATAATTTTTATTTCAACCCATTTATTATTCGATACTGAAAATGTTTGTAAAAAGAACGGATATTGAATCGACTAATAAGGCGGCTAACTTTATCACAAAACCGGTTTTATAATTTATCGAGTGATTCGGGAGTTATTTTGAAAAGCTCCAATCCCATAGTAGTTACTGCACGTAAATATTGTTTGATACATAGCTGCAAATAGGTCATTGATGTTTGTTTGTTGAGATTTAAATAGGCAATTATATTTTCTAATCGACACACATTTAGCCACCTTTTACCGCTTTGTACAAACGACAACCCGACTTACTTGAGCATTAGCATTTTCTTTGATGAAGTAAAATTTCCTGCACTTAAAGTATATATATAAACGCCGCTTGATAAATTTAATTTTTGAGACAATTGGGGAAATTCAATCTCATAATTTCCGGCAGATTGTTTTTCGTCTACCAGAGTAGCAACTTTTCTGCCTAGAATATCGTACACTTCAAGTTTTACCGGTATATAGCCTTTTGTTTGAACAGGTATTGAATAGTCAATTTTGGTAACGGGATTAAACGGATTTGGGAAATTCTGCTGCAATGAAAATCTTTCAGGCTTGGTAAGATCCACCGAATCGATCACAGATATTTCTTTCATTATCTGATTATCCGGGTCAAACAAAATATACCTGGGTATACCGTTAATTGAAATCTGAAATTCCTGATCGGGTGAATTATTAAATATTGTAATGCTGGTATCTTTAACTGAATTAATAATTTTTAATTTTATCGGCATTGTAAAATATGCGGGATTAGAATTTGTTTTCTGCGAAATATGTGCAAAAATAGTTGAGCTATTTCCGGAGTTTTTTTTGAACTCCCATTTAAAATTGTATTGCGGAAAATTTTCGCCGTAAATCCATTCGTCGAAAAAATATTTTAAAGATTTTCCGTAAACCTCCTCGGCAACAGATTCAAAATCGGATGTTGTAGCCACATTATATTCGAGTTTCGGGTTATTAAGATAAGTACGTAATATTCTGAAAAAGGTTGAGTCGCCGACTATCCCACGCAGCATATAAAGCACCATAGCGCCTTTAGCGTAGGTTCTGTCGTAATCGAATATATTATTAACCGAAGATATATCTTTTACATAAACAGATCCTTTCGCAGACTTTGCATCCTTCATGATAGATGCAACATAATTTTTATAACTTTGTTCGCCGTACATTGTCTCAAAATAAACTGCTTCGGAATACTTGGCAAAGCCTTCGTTAAGCCAGATATCATTCCAGTCGGCACATGTTACTTTATCGCCGAACCATTGATGAGAGAGTTCATGCGACTGAATACTCTCCCCGAAACTGCCTAATGATGTTATGGTCTGATGCTCCATTCCACCGCTCCATCCGAATTGCACCTGACCGTATTTCTCTTTTATAAACGGATAAGTTCCATATTTTTCCGTGAATATTTTAATCATTTCAACGGTCTTATCCAGGTTAAATTTGTTACTTTTAAAATCTTCCGGATAAATATAATTCTCTACCGGCAGGGAATCGTTTTCGGCATACTTATAGTAAGTTGTGTACTCCAAATAATTTGAAACTGCAATAGAAATAAGATATTGTGCAATCGGATAAGTATTTTTCCATTTAAACGTATGTGTACCATTGCCGTTGTTTATTGTCGATATGAGTATGCCGTTTGACACGCCTGTAAGCGAAGTATCGCAGGTGATCCATACATCCGAAGAATCGGCTTTATCAGCAGGCGTATCTTTGCACGGCCACCAGTCGCTTGCACCGTAAGGTTCGCTTAAAGACCAAATGGCAGGGATGTGATTATGACTGCCGAATACGAAACTACCGAAACCGTTTGCTTCCGGGATACCCTGATAATAAATAACCACTGAAAAAGATTGACCGAAGACCAAAGTTTGATTTAGTGTTATAAATAATTTCGAATTGCTGTGTAAAAATTTAAGCTTTTGAAAACCGGATAAAACAGAATCAACTGTTAAATTATCTTTAAGGTCAAGGAAAAACGATGCCATTTTGGAGGAAAGACTTTTGGCATTTACCGTAACAATGCCGGTTAGATAATCCGGTGAATATGTAAGTGTTAGGTTTAACTTATAATACGTTACATCAATGTTCTGATCACCTGGATATTGTATCTTGCCAATTTGGGTATCATAAGTGAAACTTTGTTTTTCATGTTTTAAAAATCCCATATAATTGTTTTGAGCCTTAACAGAATTGGAAATAAGAAGAATAAACACCGTAAGTAGTGCTAAGTTTTTCATAAATAATTTCACCGAAGTTCCGCGTTTAAAAACATTCAACTCCGCTTCCTATAAATTAAAAAGAATTCTTCATGTTACTGAAAAACAGCAATGTTTTAATTTCCTTTTTAATTATAAGTCATATACTTTTTTCACGATGTGACCGGAAACCTCCGAAAAACAGGATTGAGTGGATATTCCTTTAGTCAACCTCCTGAATTCTGCATACCGGACGGAAATCACAGTAACCGCAGACAATTTTTTCTCGGTTCGGCAAAGAAGTTAAATTAAATCTGCCGCCTGATATTTCTTCGACATACTTTTCAATTGCGTTCAGACAGGAATTTATAAGATTCAAATTCAGATCCACCGCTTCATCTTCTTTTTCTTTGTCGCCTATTTTTTTTCTGCTCCAATATGTCGCAATTTTTTTCCCGAAATTATCTTTGTCGTATTTAAGAGAATAAATTTCCGCAGCAGCCGGAAGAAAATCCTTGTCAAGCCGGGATTTTATAATTTCTCCCGCCGCATATAAATATAACGGAAGTTGCAGAGACAATCCTTTCTCCATATCGGCAAGAGAAGGTTTCTTTCCGCTCAGTTTATAATCTACAACTTTAAATTTATTTTCTTCGCTCTTTATGTCAATTCTGTCGATCTTACCATTTAACTCGGCGCTGCCAGCTTTAAGGATTATCGCATCACTTTCGTTTCCGGATAAATTGCCGAAGCCGGTTTCAAAATATTCCGGAACAAATCCGTCTTTGTTTTCAATCTCGGCGGTAAGGAACTTATAAAGGATAGAATTATTTTTTTCTCCGTTTATTCCGAGAATTTTTTCCTTTTCAAAGAAATTAAGCGGCGAATTAAACCCCGCTTTCTCAATGCTTTCGGCAGCGATATTAAATAATAATTCTTCCAGTTCCTTTAAACTGCCGGAAGATGATCCAGCCGGAATAATCTTTCTTTTTCGAGCTTCAGTATAAAACTTAAAAAATATTAAATGAAGCAGACTACCCATTTCAAGTGCTTCAATATCTTCACTTGGCTCCGAAAGCGGTTTAAGTTTCAACACTCGTTCGGCAAAATATTTGAACGGACATTTAGCATAAGTTTCAAGCTGCGAAATAGAATAAACTTTATCACCGTACTCGAGAAGATTGTCTTTAGCTTCGGCTGAAAGATCATTTTTAATAAATCCGGTGAATTCGGATTCACCAAAAGGATGGCTTAATCTGATTGCATTAATATTAAGCGCATTTTCAATTTTTTCTAACTCGGTATCGCTTAAATAATTACCGTAGTATTCCTTTGCACGTGAAATTCCCAGTCTTCCAAGATGAATGTAAAAATCTTCCTTTGAATAAACAGTATCAGAGTAAACATTCTCATTTATGTCTTTTACTATGAAAAGAGAAAGAAAATCCGTTAAGAAATTTGACTGCACTAATTCTTTTCTTTCCTCCTGCAGTGGATAGGTTAAGTATAAATGTTTGTCCCAGGAACATAACGACTGATAAAAGTGATGTCGTTCTTCGGTTTGGTGAATTCTTTCGTTTCTTGCGTAAGTGCCGCTGAAAAATATTTCCGGCGTGTATCTGGTAGGAAGATCACCGTCGCATAAACCGGATATAAAAAGATAGTCGAAACGAAGACCCCGAATTTCGTTAAGAGTGGTAACCTGTATGCCGTAACCAGGTCTTTCTTTAATGTTGTACCTGGAAGACGATATGATCGTCCGCAGATTATTCAGGAAAAAAGTAAGCGGGAACTTTTTATTCTTATCGTACTCCAATTCCAGAAGTTCGAAGACCTCATTAACTTCTTCCATAAAAGTATTAACTGCTTTAATATTTTCTTCGACCGCAGTACTCTTATTGTTTATCAGAATTTCAGGCAGATTTATTGAGAAGATAAGGTCTATAAGATTATAGCGAAATTCCGACAGAGTTACCTGCCCGGTAAATGGCTTAAGATGCTTTGCTAATATTTCGATATCTCTTAGAGCCTTAACATAAAGTTCCTTTTCCAGCAAAACCGATGCGCTTTCCTCTTCGTAATTATCGCACCTTTTAACTGCATCGTTTAACGTCCTGAGCCAGTTTTCATAGCCGGAAATTATCTTCAAATTTACGGAAGCTTTAAGGAGAGTAGATTGCTCAATACCGTTAAAGCTCAGATATCCGCTGCTCAGTGCTCGAAAAATATTTTTATAATAAAAATCATTTTCTAATATTTCGAGAAAATTTATTACAGCGATTACCGGTGCAGAAGTCTTTAAAGAAAATCTGTCGGTTAAATTGAAAGGAAGCCCGTACAAACTGAAAATATCTCGGATCAAATAAGAATAATTCTGTATCAGATTAAAAACCACACAAATTTTGTTAGGCTTTATATTTTTCGCGGTCAGTAAATGCTTAATTTCCTTTGCGATATTTTCAACTTCCCTTTCCCGATTCAGTGAAGATATAATGGTTATAAGGTCTTCAAATTCGTCGGTTTCCTTTTTATTTTCTTTGAAAAGTTTTTCTCTTACCAATTTTGAAAATTTAGTAGTATCGTAGGGTTTAATCTCCTTTATTTCACGAAAACCTTTTTCAATTAATTTCAGATAGCACTTATCAAGATGCGAAAAGATCAATGGATTATAAGCGTAGTAGTCGAATGAAACATAAAGATCTGCATTATTTACCGCCGCAATCATACTTATTATGTCAATTTCGGGAACCGTAAATTCATCAAATCCGCTGATTACTATCAGATTCACTTCAGGATATAATTCCCTGAATTTTAGCTCAAATTCTTTTTGCGAGCGGCCGTTAACAGCACTATATATATCCCCTATTTCCTTTACGTTTAATGACCCGCATTTTTTTAAATATGTCTCGAATATATTCGCAATATCCAGAGCTTTTATCTTTTCGGAGGCAATTAGATTTCCGGCTTCTTTTCTAAGTAAGTCTGGAGTAATACCATGTCTTTTATATTCTGATATTACATTTTTTATTCTTTCCAAAGTTCCTAACGGAATATCATCGCCGTAGTCGGAAAAATATTTTAATTCCGTTTCCTGAAAACTCTGCTTCATCAAGGCCGCCGAGGCAGCTTCGCTCAGGACTCTTACCTTTGTCAGCTCATTTGTTAGAAGTATCCCGGTTGAGAATGTACCGATGGTTTCAAGATTAAGTTTATCTATAGCCCCGCCCGGTGATTTCGAGATCATTTCCCTTTTAAGAGTTCTTACTTTTCTGTTAGTCGGGACAATACGGAGAAATTCATTGAGCTTTTTTCCGTTTATCTTTTGATTTATGAGTTCATCGAGATCTACGTCGTAAATATTTTTTTTTGTCAGTATCATCTTGACTTCTTTGCCGAAATAATGAGATCGCGGTACGATTTTTTTAGTTCGGTTAATTCATTAAGTTCCAAAACCTCTTTTATGTAAGCAAACCTTTTTTTTGCATCATTTCTCCCTTTTAACACAAGTGTTTCAAGTTCAAGAAAATTTCCGAGTCCTTTAACGGTATCAATATGAATCCTGGTATTATCGAACATATAAAGAAGTCTTTTCTTTTGAACTACGGCTTCAATTTTAAATATACTTTTAAAAAATTTTTCCGCATTTCCGGATTCGAATCTTAAAAATTCATAATCCGAAAATCTGTCATTCCCTTTTTCGTCCCTTAAATATTTAATAATACTTTGTTCGCCGTTTTCGATTCTCAATTTTAAAAGACTGCCGGATTTTTTATAATAAATATCCTTTTGGTTCAATATTTTTACAAAATCGGAGTTGAGTTCTTTCAGTAATTTTTTTGTTTTTTCAAAAGATTTCAGTTTGACTTTTAATTCAAGATTAAGAGGCATATGATATTCCGTATTTAATAGTTAATAGTTTTTGTTAAATATGTCCGGCGGGTTTCAAATAAATTTGCAACACTTCTCTTCCGGCACGCGGTTTTATAGAATTAATTTTTTTTGTTGAGATCTCAAGTTTCAAGTACTCGGAAGCTATTTTATAAAACTCGGTTATATTTATGCAGAACGGAGGTCCTCCCTCCCTTTCATCCGTCGGAAATAAATGTGCAATTAATTTTCCTGAAGGTTTTAATAATTTGCTGATAATACTGAGATATTCTTTCCTTCTTAAAGGATTAATTGCACAATAAGTAACATATTCATAGATATAATCAAATTGCTGAAAATATTCTTCTTCCATCAGAAAAATATCTTTAGCGATAAAATTTATACTTACGGATTCTTTTTGTGCTAATTCGCCGGCAAATTTGATGGCATGAACCGAGAAGTCAACCGCAGTTACTTCAAAACCGTATTTTGCAGCCAGAACGGCATCATATCCTTTACCGCAGCCGGTGATTAATATTTTCCCCGGGCGGACAAACTCCGAATTCCTTATAATATCTTCAAACACAGGGTTGTAACCCTTAAGGTCCCAGGTAATTTGATTATTTATATATTTTTCATCCCAATAAGAGGCTTTGTCAAGAATTGTGAACATAATTCCCTTGATAAATTAGAATGTTGGATTTATCTTAAGTTCAAATAATTTTATTTCTATTAAAATTAACATGATAAAGTTTCTTTTAACGGCAATATTACTAATTCCTTTCTTAAATGTAAATGGACAAGGAATCGGAGAACTTGCCCCGCCTAAACCGCCTGAAACATTTCCCAAACATGCTTTGGGGGTTGATGTAATTTTTAATGAAAGCGGATTCGGACTGGGAGGTTTTTACAGAATGAGATTTAGCGACGTTCTTACCGGATTTACGGATTTTTCTATATCAGAAGCCAAAGATCCGAGAGAAGTAACGTATATAGATTACTGGGGACAGACTTATACGGCCGGGAAAGTCAACCGGGCTTTTGTACTGCCATTATTTGTCGGTATGCAGTATAGACTGTTTGAGAACGCCATTTACGATAATTTAAGACCGTATGTGAATTTTGCCTTCGGTCCTGCTATGGTTGCAGCAGATCCTTACGATAAGGAATTTTTTAATGCGATCGGATATGCTCATGCATACTATACTATAGGAGGATACATTGGTTTCGGCGCTAACTTCGGTCTGGATAGAAATAATCTTATTGGCATTAACCTTAGGTATTATTACATTCACTTATACGGCCAGGGAGTTGAATTACTTATCGGGAGACATGAAAAAGATATGGGCGGTTTCTATTTAACATTAAATTTAGGTACTATGTTTTGAAAGACGCAATCCCCGAATTTACCGGTTTTCAAAAACAAGCATTTCTCTTTCTTAAAAACCTGGAAAAGGAAAAATATAATAACATCGAATGGTTTTCGAAAAACAGAAACATTTACCAGGACCATATTGTCACTCCTTCCAAAGCATTTGTTCAGGCTATCGCCCAGTTTTTCAACCATCTTAACCCATCGATAAGAACAGAACCTAAATTCAACAAGACTCTTATGCGGATAAATAATGATATGCGGTTTTCTAAAGGCATGCCTTACAAAACGTATTTCTTAATCCATTTCGGGCGGTTCAAAATGGACAGCGAATTTTATGTATATCTCGACAAATCAGGTATTTCGTACGGTATTTTTATAAATAATTCGAACGGCGATGAATTATATTTTAATGCAAACTTCGATAGATTCAACAAAGAAATTATCAATGCATGCGGGAAATTCGGTATTAATAATAACTTTCGTCTCTCTGAACTTAATAAGGGACCCGAATTAAAAAATTTAAAATTTAACGCCGGGAAAGATTTGGGGTTATTGAGAGATACAAAATATTTTTTACTGGAGAAACAAATAACTTTAACGGATAAGCTTACTTTTTCTGCCGATTTACTAACTGCAGCCGTAAAAAGCTTTTCCCGTTTATATCCGATGTACTGTTTTTCAATTTCGCCCAATCCTCTTAAGCTAATCGATGAATTTGAAGAACGGATGGGAGTTGCTTTGTAGTTTTACTTGTTACGTAATTTCCATTTAATAGTACATCCGATAGAAAAAGTTTCCGGTACCGATATTTCTTTTTTTTCCAATAATTCGTCGAGCGCGTCCCTAAGATAATTGCTTTTAACTTTTTCCGGTTCTTTCCAGTTATCATCGATTTTCCCGTGATAAGCAAGTTTTCTTTCATCATCAAAAACAAATATTTCAGGAGTGTGCGTAGCGCCGAAGGCTTCGGCAACCGACTGATCAGCATCGTGTAAATAATGGAAATTAAATACTTTTGATCTTGCCCTCTCAACCATAGCATCGAATGAATCATCTTCGTATTGCGTTACGTCGTTTGAATTTACCGCCGCTATCTTTAAGCCTCTCGACGCATATTCCGTCTGTATTTCTTTTATCCGGTCTTCATATGCCTGGACATAAGGACAATGATTACAACTGAAAATTATAATCAATATCTTTTTATCCGAAAATGATTCCAGCGAATATTCTTTCTTATCAACCGCTATTAGGTTAAAGTCGGGGCAGCTATCTCCAATTCTTAATTTGCCGGTTGCCATTGAAATGTATCCTCATTCTTTTATGAAAATGAAATATCTTGTAAAATAATACCTTAGCAAATGAAACTCTTATTATTTAAATTTGATCTTAACAGATTTAATCCAAATGAGTATTTGGGTCAAGTTCTGCATTTGTACAAATAAATTTCAATTTTACGGAACTATTAAATGGTATTAGATACCGAATTCGCACAGAAACTTTACTATGACTACCTGAGGTATCGTGAACCTTCATTTAAATCAAGAAAAATAAACTATTCCGACATTACATTATTAACTGAGCACTTACAAAATAAAAATATTTTTAATGTTAATAAAGCCGGCGAGTCGGAAGAAGGAAGATCGATAAATGTAATTACTTTCGGCGAGGGCATAACCAAGGTATTCCTCTGGTCGCAAATGCATGGTGACGAATCTACGGCAACTATGGCTATATTCGATATACTGAATTTTTTATCGGCCGATGATGATTTTAATCCTTGCAGGAAAAAATTTAAGAAAAAGCTTAATATTTACTTTATGCCGATGGTAAATCCGGACGGAGCCGAATTGTTCCAAAGGGAAAATTATTTAAATATAGACGTCAACCGTGACGCAGTGAGAAAACAAACTGCCGAAGGCAGAGTTCTTTTTAATACATTTATGGATATAAAGGCCGATTTCGGTTTTAATCTGCATGATCAGGACAGAATTTATACGGCAGGTCTTACAGACAATTCCGCTGCAATCTCTTTTCTTGCTCCGGCATATAATTACAGAAGAGATATAAACAGGGTTCGTTCTAGGGCGATGAAACTAATTGTTAAGACCAATGATGTTTTAAATCGGTTTATACCCGGGCATATCGCGAAATATTCTGATGAGTTTGAGCCAAGAGCTTTCGGTGATAATTTTCAAAGACTAGGCACAAGTACTATTCTTATTGAATCGGGCAACTGGAAGAATGATGACGAAAAACAGTTTATACGTAAGCTGAATTTTATCGGCCTGTTAAGCGCATTTAAAAGCATTTCGGAGGACAGTTATAGAAAAGCCGAACTGGAAGCTTACGATAATATACCTAATAATGAAAAATACATGCTGGATCTGGTGATAAGAAACGTTAAATATGAAAAAAACAATAAACTTTACAAAGTGGATATCGGAATATCCAAAAAAGAAAAAAAATTAAACGGTTCCGGAAACTTTTTTTACGAATCAAACATCGAAGAAATAGGCGATCTTTCCGTATATCACGGTTTTGAAGATTATGATTTTGATGGGTATTCACTCCATCATGGCAAATTATTTCCCGAAGAATTCCAGACTTTAGAAGAGATCAAAAACATAAATTTCTACGAAATGTACAAGCAGGGATTTTTATTCGTAAAATTAAGACAGTCCGCCTTTTCAAATGAATGTTTTAACATTCCGATAAATATTAGTCTGAACCACGCACAGTTCAATCCGTTTTCACTTAAAGCAGGAATTCCATCAAATTTCTACCTAGTTAAAAACAGCGAAGTCAGGTATATAATAATAAACGGATTCTTACTTAATCTAAGATCGTATACCGGTGAAGTAAAAAACGGTATGATTTTTCGCGATATTTGATAAATAAATTGATTTTATTAATATTAAAAAGCTTTTATTCAATTAAACAGTCGCCTGATTTAATTCTAATTAATTTAAGAAAATTATGTTTCCTATTTTATTGGCTGTCGTTCGAGAGCAAAACAAGATTTATTCTGCTTTTGAGAAGGAAGCAATTCCTCATATGAAAGCTCTATACAATTATGCTCTTAGAATAACGGGAGACGGCGATGACGCAAATGATCTGGTCCAGGAAACTTACCTTAAAGCTTTCAGGTTCTTTGATAAATTCCGCAAAGGTACTAATTGTAAAGCATGGCTATTCAGAATATTAAAGAACACATATATAAATGATTACAGAAAAAAGAAACGCGAACCCCTCAAGATTGATTATGAAGACGTAGAGAATTTCTACGAGAACATCAAACCGTCATCGGTAGACAGCACTCACCTTGAAAAGGATTTATACGATAACTTACTTGATGACGAACTTCAGGGGGCAATTTCCTCTCTCTCCGAAGAATTCAGAACTGTGATTGTATTGTGCGATATAGAGGGCTTTACTTATGAGGAAATTTCTGAATTCATTAATTGCCCTGTTGGAACCGTTAGATCCAGACTTCACCGCGCCCGGAAGGTATTATTTTCCAGGCTCTATAATTATGCCGCCGAAAAGGGCTACGTTTCGAAGGAAGAAGAACAAATGAATAGCATGAAATGAAAATGCAAATAGATCTGATTGCAGCTGTTGCCGATAATGAGATTGATAATCCTGTATTAAGAGAATTTTTGTTATCGGAAATTAACAACAGCGAAGAATTAAAATATGAATTTATTATTCAAAGAGTAATTAAGTCTCTCGTTTCCCGCAGGATGCCGATGTTGCCCCTCCCGATTTCTCTTAAATCAGAAATTAGATCAAAAATAAGAGGATACTACAATGTTTAATATAAAAAATATACTTTTACCCACCGATTTCAGCAAATTATCGATGAGCGCAGCCCAATATGCAATCGATCTGGCAAAACAATATAATGCAAAAATACATTTGCTGAATGTTATTGAAAAAACTCCTCCGATCTTAACTATTCATTCTCTGGATTTATCCGAAGAAAAAATAATTAAATCTATTGAGGACGATGCACGCAACTCCCTGGAAAAAGCTGCTGCCAAAATAAAGAATGAAGAGGTTGAGGTAGCCTCAATATTAAAAAAAGGACTGGATTATCAAGAAATTGTCAGCTACTCACAAAAGAATAAAATAGACGTTATTGTTATCGCAACTCACGGGAGAACAGGTCTGCTGCATACATTATTGGGAAGCGTCGCAGAAAAAGTTATAAGATATGCAAAATGTCCGGTTTTGGTTATAACACCTACGGAAAACGCTAAATAAGAAACATTATTTAGCTTGATTATCCGTTATTGTTTTCATAATTTTGTTATTCGAGTATTTGTAAAGGAAGGTTTATCATGGCTAGAGTAAAAAATGTTGAGGTGTTTTGTCCTAATTGTAACGCGGTTAGGAAAATGGAACTGACTGGAGAAGTAAGCGGCGCCGATCAGGAAACCAAGAAATGGGCAAAATGCAAAAAGTGTAAACAAACTATGATAATAGACATCTCGGAAGATGTTAAAGAGACAAAACCGTCGTTAGAAGGTATTGAAAACGAAGATTGTACTGTTTATTCACCGAGTAAATCATTTACAGTCGGCGAATCCATTTATCATAAGAATTGGGATGATTTCGGAAAAGTTGTCTCAAAAGAAGTAATGTCGAACGGGCAAAGTGCAATTTCAGTAGAGTTTCAAAAATCCGGATTAAAAAAATTAATAGAATCATTAACCATTTAATACCATCGAAGTGAGGTGAAATAATTTGGTAGGAATCACAGTCGGAGAAAACGAATCAATCGATAAGGCTCTGAGAAGATTTAAAAAGAAGTACGAAAGGTCGGGTATTCTTAAAGAATATAAGAAAAGAACGTTTTTCGTAAAACCTTCAATTAAGAAGCGAATGGAAAAGATGAAAGCAGCCAGACGCGCTCACCGTATTGATAATAATGAATAGTTTAAAGCCCCTTATAAAGGGGCTTTTTCTTATTTCAATTCTAATTTAGGTTCAAATAGATCCAGCCCGTTTTTAGCAGGATAGTGTTTATCAAAATGCTGAACGATACTTTCATAAGCCTCGTCCACAGAGTTGCAAAAATTCAAATAGTTCATATCACTTTTATTTATAACGCCGTTATCAATTAATCCGTTGAAATTGATCAGATTTTTCCAATATTTTTCGTCATAAACCATGAGAAGCATTTTCTTTTTAATTTTCCCGGTTTGAATTAAAGTTAGAATCTCGAAGAATTCATCCATTGTACCGAAACCGCCGGGGAAAACTATTAGACATTTTGCCAGGTAAGCAAACCAAAATTTACGCATAAAGAAATAATGAAATTCAAAAGCAAGTTCATTAGGTACATACTTGTTAACAAATTGTTCGTAAGGCAGACTGATGTTCAACCCTAATGATATACCCCCGGCTAATTTCGCCCCTTTGTTTGCAGCTTCCATTATACCGGGCCCCCCGCCGGTACAGATAATAAATCTGTTTGCGGAAGATTCACGTTTCATCGACCACTCCGTCAATCTCTTTGACAATTCCACGGCATCTTCGTAATATTTTGACATCAGCAAACCTTGCTGTGCTCTTCTTAAATCTTCGGCTAATTTAGGAGTAGTTTTCGGATTAATGGTTTTAAATTTATTAAGCTCCGCCTGCGAATCTTTCTTTGATTTAAGCCGGGCCGATCCGAAAAAAACTATAGTATCTATTATCTTATGCTTTCTAAATTCTTTCTGAGGCTCTAGAAACTCAGAAAGTATCCTGATCACTCTTGCATCCGACGAATTAAGAAAATCGATATTTTCATAGGCCTTTTGTAAATTTTTTTTCTTTGCCATGCTTTACCTAATGGGATTTGTTGTTAAATGAAATTTAATTTTGCTGTGTTTTATTTCTGTACTTTTATTTAAAAACGAAAATTATATATTTGCTCAATATTTTTTTACAAATATATACTATTGAGGCTTATCTGCAAAAGTTTAACTGTTATTTTTATTCGTGTAAAATCTGCCTCACTATAACTTATACATCTACTTTTTGAACATTAACATGAATTCGTTGTCATAAACTTTAAGATACGAATATATTAAAAGGAGCGCTTATTCTCATATGCTGAAGAAAATATTATTCTTTATTCTATTATTATCCATCCAGTCCTTTGCAACATCAAAAGACGAGATTAAGAGCAGGGTTGAAGAAGCGTTGGAAAGGCTTCCCGGCAGCACAATAACGGCTATTCTTGTTTACAATCCCTTAACTAGAGATACTATCTATTCTTTAAATTCTAAATTACCGGTCATACCTGCATCAAACACAAAGCTGTTTACTACCTCTGTTGCACTTTCGGTAATGGGAAACGATTATCATCTGTCGACAAAGATTTTAACTACTGATAAAAACTATAAAGACGGAATTATTAACGGAAATCTGTATATAAAAGGTTACGGCAATTCTCTTTTTACTACCGAAGATTTAATTGACATGGTGAAAAAACTTAAAAGCATTGGCATAAAGGAAGTTAAAGGCGATATTGTCGGCGACGATAGTTTTTTTGACGAGTTATATACAAGATCAGATTGGATAAACGACGAACGTGAAAACCTTCATCTTCCGGCGATCTCAGCACTGGTAATTAACCGCAACAGAACACTGGTTAAAAGAAGAATACAAGTGAGAAGAGGTAAAAAAAGATACTATCGTACAGTTTATTATTCTAAAAATATCAGCAGCCCGCCACTGTACGCTGCTGAACTGCTGACCGAAAAGCTAAGGGGAGACGGAATAAAGGTTACAGGTAAATTCAAAAAAGGTGTTGCTCCGGACAGCGTGATTACACTGGCGGACTCATATACTGAATTAAAAGACTTAATTCAGGTTATAAATAAACACAGCGACAATTTTCTTGCGGAATGTTTATTTAAAACTTTAGGAGCTGTTGAAACAGGAGAGCAGGGTAACTCTTTTTATTCAACACAGACAATTATTAAATTTTTAAAAGATAACGGCATTTACTCAGAGGGAACATCATTAGTTGACGGATCTGGTATTTCAAGGTTCGATCAAGTCACCGTCAGTGCGATAGTGGGATTATTAGAAAAAGTTTATTTTGATCTGTCTCATTTTCAGGATTTCTATAATTCTTTGAGCGTTGCAGGTATAGATGGAACGCTCAGACATAGAATGATGGGAAGTGCCGCAGAAAATAACTTTCACGGTAAAACAGGTACTTTAAACGGAGTTTCTTCCCTTTCTGGATATTTAACCACCAAAAACGGCGTGGAATTAATTGTAAGTATGATTTTTCAGTTCAAATCCGGCGGTACACGCCTTCATAGGGAAGTTGAAAATAAAATAGTGGAGATTTTGTCGGATTGGCAATAAAAAACCTCCGGAACCTAAGAACCGGAGGAATTAAATTTCAGCTAAATTTCTAGATTTTACTTTTTAGGTTGTGATTGCTGCTGCCCCGGAATCTGTTGATTTTGCTGCGGAAGAGTAGGCGTCTGGGGAATTTGCTGCTGAGATGACTGCTGAATTATGCTCTCTCTCTGATTTGCGGTACTTACGCCGGGTAAAAAGAATAAATTCATTACAATTGCCAATACTGCCAATCCGCCTCCTAACCACCATGTAGCTTTACTCAAAAAATCTGCGGTTCTCCTGGTTCCGAACATAGCACCCATATTAGCTCCCGCACCTCCGCCGAATGTTCCGGAAAGTCCGTCGCCTTTACTTGCCTGCATAAGCACAATTGCCATCAATAAAATTGAAATTATTGCCGATATCATTAATAATAGAGTAAACATAATTTTCTCCTTAAATTCGTAGCGGGGGAGGGATTCGAACCCCCGACACGTGGATTATGATTCCACTGCTCTAACCTACTGAGCTACCCCGCCAGTTATTTATTTTTAGCTTGTAAATATATGAACAATTCTCTTGAATTTCAAAGAATTTGAGTTTGACTTTGCGATAATTTTACTAAAAATCATACCTTTACAAGTAACCAAATTTACAACCGGAATAACTTATTATATCTTTTTCGTTTAAAACACCTTTTTACCGCTTTTTACCCGGAAATGGCCTTTTTCCGGAACCCGTATCAATATAAAAATCCTATTTAACTTCTGCTAATTTAAACAAGTCAATCCTTAATTTCAGTCCATAAAAAATCCAATAATTCAGGAATACCCATTCCGGCAACAGCAGAAAAAAGTAAAAGCGGGAAATCCGAGTTTCTCAGTTTTTTACGTTCCAGTTTTTTTAATTCCGATTTTTCTATCAAATCTGTTTTTGATAATGCGACAATTTTTTTCTTCTCGGCAAGCTTCGGGCTGTAGCTTTTCAATTCGTTAAGCAGTACGTTATAATCTTTTTGGTAATTTTCAGAGGTTACATCAATCAGGAAGAGCAGGATCTTAGTCCTTTCGATGTGCCGCAAAAATTTATGTCCCAATCCTTTACCCTCATGAGCTCCTTCAATAATGCCCGGTATATCGGCAACTGTAAAACTTTGATAATCTTTATATTTTACAATACCCAAATTCGGTTCAAGTGTTGTAAACGGATAGTCGGCAATTTTGGGCTTCGCCGAGGAAATTGAAGATATCAAGGTAGATTTTCCGGCATTCGGAAATCCTACCAGCCCTACATCTGCAATTAATTTCAGTTCGAACGCGATATTTTTCTCCTCGCCGGGTTTTCCGGATTCGGCATATCTTGGAGTTTGGTTAGTCGGCGTAGCAAAATTACTGTTTCCTTTACCGCCTTTACCGCCTTTGGCTATAATTACCGATTGATTGTCTTTTTTTAGATCGGCTATAACTAAGCCGGATTCTATATCCTTAATAACTGTACCGACGGGAACTTTTATAATAATATCGTCTCCGCTTTTCCCGTCTTTTAAAGAGCTGCCGCCCGGCTGCCCGTTTTCGGCATTGTAATGTCTTCTGTATCTGAAATCCAGAAGTGTACTTAAATTATGGTGGGATTCTATTACAATGTTCCCTCCCATACCGCCGTTACCTCCGGCAGGTCCGCCTTTGGGAACATACTTCTCACGTCTGAAACTAACGGCTCCGTCTCCTCCGCTGCCTGCTCTCACTTCTACTTCCACATAGTCAATAAACATTTTTATCCTTGTTCAAAATAATTAGAAACGGAATTTGTTAGGATAACGGCTTCTTTGGAATAAGGGTTAACACGATAAGTTAAAAATACACTTTTTAAAATTTCAGTTGCTTCCTCATAGCTGTTACATTCGGCCAGTTTCTCCATTGTATTGGCAAAATCTTCTCTGTCGTCGTTAAAAACATTTGCAACAATTTTTTCGATATCTTTATTACTTAGGTAATCAAAGATATCTTCTTCTTTCTCTTTTCGTGCAGGTTTGCTAACGCTTGGTTTTTCCTTTTTTGTATCTTGGGGAACAAACTCGTGCTCGTCCTCTTCTTCAACGGATTCTTCCGAGCTTTCTTCATCAATTAAAAATTCCCGGGTTAATTCTTCAGATTCTTCAATATTCAGCTCATCATCGATCGGAATTTCATTATGTCCCTCATTATTAATTTCTATTTCCGGCTTCTTATCAATATCATCCGAGAAACCCTTAATTAAATCGCTGGTGTCCTCTTCAAAATTATAAAGGCTATCCAGTTCCTCTTTCCCTGTAAGTTCAGATTCTTTGCCTTCCTCGAGCTCAGTAATATCGCTTTCAAACGAATTTAACTCCGATTCGTAAAAGGCAAGAAATGAATCATCCAGTCCGGATTCCGGCTCATCTTCAATCTCCTGAGCGAGTTCGCTCTCTTTGGCGGGCTCCGGATTAACTATAGCTTTTTCCACTTCTTCTTTTGTTTCAGGCTCCTGCGAGTTTAATATTTCTTCTTCATGAACCTCCCCGGGTTCCTCTTCAACTATTTCAAAACTTCCTATGATCTCCTCTTCCGCTGATTCTTCGTCTAGATTTATTTCTTCTACAAAATCAATTTTATTTTCGATTTCATCTTGAACTTTCTCCTCATCCTGTTCGTCTTTCAGCTTAATATTCCTGAATTTAAGTTTATCGCCTTCCATTTCATCGCTCACCTCTTCGGGAATTTCCGAAACATTATTATCGTATTCCATCGGCTCGTTGGAATATATGATTCGCCTGATGTCTTCTATATCGACAGACTGTTTTGAACCGTCAATAAAAGATTTCTTCAGTCTTATAACTTTATCGATCTGATTTTTTTCCTTTAAGAACAATTCTACAGCAACAGGCGAAACGAGTTTTTTATTGGCTGCACCTATATTGAAAAATTCGGCCATGGTATAAAGAGTGAAATCAATAAGCTTTTTCTCGTCCGACGCAAATATTTCCTTATCAATTCTGTCCAGAATCATTTCAAATTCCGTTGAACTGAAAGAAACAAGTTTTCTCTTGGAGAGGTAAGTATTAAGAATATTCTTTATGTGGTCGTAAAAATAAACGTAATTCAGATTAAGCTTAATTTCATCGACTGATTTAACGCCGGCATCGTTATAAACCAGTTTCGAGAGAGACCACTTCGGCCGAACAATAAAATTCACGTTAAACGATACGGCTTGGAGGATCAATTTTTTAATATCCTCGTAAGAAATTTTTTTATTCTTCTTAACTTCCTGTGCGATTAAATTGAAATGCTTACCGACTTCCGGACCTGAATAATCGAAAACCGATTGCTCTAAAAGTTTTTTACGATCCTCGTGGATTAAAAAATCCAACTCGGCAGAAATATACTGCTTAATTGCCGGATGAACATCGCTGTTATCAAATTTCTCAAACGTAATAAAAGAACCGAGGTTTTTTATTTTATTAAGATTTACGTCGGCGATAAATTTTATCTCTTTTTCGAACATAAAAGATAATTCTCCGTTTTTTTGTTACCAAAATAAAAAATTCCCGATTAAACCGCCTATAATTCGGCAGGAAAAACCGGGAATTAGGTTAACAAATTAAATATTAATATACCGGCTTACACTTCTACGTTGTCCGATTTAAATTTAGCAATTATAAACTCCCTGTTTAATCTGGCTATATTTTTTATGGAAATTCCTTTCGGGCATTCCGCTTCGCAAGCATAAGTATTAGAACAAGCACCGAAACCGAGCTCATCCATTTTGGCAATCATTGCTTCAACACGTTGATATCTCTCGGGCTGACCCTGCGGCAGTACGGCAAATTGAGAAACCTTGGCGCCTAAAAACAACATAGCCGATGAATTCTTGCATGCAGCAACACACGCGCCGCATCCTATACATGCTGCAGAGTCGAAAGCCTCGGAAGCAACTTCTTTTGAAACCGGTATTTCATTTGCATCGGGAACACCGCCGGTATTAACTGAAATATATCCGCCGGCTTGAATTATTTTATCAAACGCCGATCTGTCCACCGCGAGATCTTTAATCACAGGAAATGCTTTTGCCCTGAAAGGCTCAATGAATATTGTATCCCCGTCTTTAAAGTTCCTCATATGGAGCTGGCATGTTGCAATCCGCGGAACCGGACCGTGCGGCTGTCCGTTTATTACCAGTCCGCATGTTCCGCAAATACCTTCGCGGCAGTCGCTTTCAAAAACAACCGGATCCTGATTATTTTTCTCGAGTTCGTTATTCAACTCGTCCAGCATCTCCAGGAATGAAGAGTCGGGAGATACCGTAACCTGATAATCGACAAAAGCACCGACCGAATTCGGGCCGGCCTGACGCCATATCTTTAATTTTAATTTCATAGCTGCATTTGCAGATAAGTTTGTCCCGCTCATTATTTATAACTCCTTTGGGATAATTTTACATACTCAAATTCAAGATGTTCTTTATGAAGGTTCCATTTACCGATCTCCTGAAATTCCCATGCGGCTGCATATCTGTAATTTTCGTCGTCGCGTTTAGCTTCACCTTCTTCGGTTTGATATTCCTCCCTGAAATGTCCGCCGCATGATTCATTTCTGTTCAGAGCATCCGAAGCCATTAGTTCGCCGAGTTCAAGATAATCTGCAACCCTTCCGGCTCTTTCAAGAGTCTGGTTAAGGTTATTATCGTTGCCGACAACGTTAACATCTTTCCAGAATTCATCCCTCAATTCTTTAATTTCCTGAATTGCTTCTTTTAATCCTATTTCGTTTCTGGCCATACCTACTTTATTCCACATTATTCTTCCGAGCGTCTTATGGAAGTCATCTACGGTTCTATTACCTTTAACGGAAAGAAGACGTTTAACCAGGTCATCAACCGCTTTTTCTTCTTTCTTGAATTCTTCCTGATCTACTGAAACGGATTTAAATTTATTTGTAGCCAGATAATTACCCAAGGTATATGGTATAACAAAATATCCGTCCGCTAGTCCCTGCATTAAGGCGCTGGCTCCCAACCGGTTGGCGCCGTGATCCGAAAAATTAGCTTCGCCCAGAACAAACAGGCCGGGTATGCTGCTCATTAAATTATAATCTACCCACAGACCGCCCATCGTGTAATGCGGCGCCGGGTAAATCTTCATCGGAACTTCATAAGGATTCTCGCCGGTAATTGTTTGATAAATTTCAAAAAGGTTTCCGTATTTTTCTTCGATATTCTTTTTACCGAGCCTGTTAATTGCATCGGCAAAATCCAGGTAGACGGCATGTCCTCCTCCTACTCCTCTGCCCTCGTCGCATACTTCTTTGGCATTCCTCGAGGCAATATCCCTTGGAGTAAGGTTGCCGAAAGAAGGATATTTTCTTTCAAGGTAATAATCTCTATCGCTTTCCGGGATATCTTTGGCCTTCCTGGTATCACCTTTTTTCTTGGATACCCAAACACGTCCGTCATTTCTCAAACTTTCGCTCATTAGCGTAAGTTTTGATTGATTATCGCCGTGAACTGGTAAGCATGTCGGATGAATTTGAGTGTAGCACGGGTTAGCAAAGAAAGCTCCCCGTTTATGCGCTCTCCAAATTGCGGTTGCGTTGCTGTTCATAGCATTGGTCGAAAGGAAGAATACGTTTGAATAACCACCTGTAGCAAGAATAACGGCGTCTGCTGTATATTTCTCTATCTCTCCGGACAATAAATTTCTTACTATTATGCCCCGTGCCTGCCCGTCAATTACTACAAGGTCAAGCATTTCCCGACGTGAATACATTGTCACCTTGCCGGCATTTATCTGCCTGCTTAAAGCACTGTAGGCACCCAGAAGCAGTTGCTGCCCTGTTTGTCCTCTTGCATAAAAAGTTCTTGATACTTGAGCGCCGCCGAAAGAGCGGTTATCCAGAAGTCCGCCGTATTCACGCGCAAAAGGCACGCCTTGTGCAACACATTGGTCAATGATGTTGTTGCTAACCTCGGAAAGACGATAAACATTTGCTTCGCGTGCACGGAAGTCGCCGCCTTTTACCGTATCGTAAAATAATCTATAAATTGAATCACCGTCGTTCTGATAATTCTTTGCTGCATTTATACCGCCCTGGGCAGCAATACTGTGAGCGCGTCTCGGACTGTCATGAAACGAGAACGAATGGACATTATAACCCAGTTCTCCCAGCGAAGCCGCTGCAGAAGCGCCTGCAAGCCCTGTACCGACAACTATTATATTATATTTTCTCTTGTTGGCAGGATTAACTAATTTCATATTAAACTTGTGGCTGGTCCATTTGTTTTCAATAGGGCCGGCCGGAATTTTGGAATCTAATGTACTCATTACATACCTCCCCGGAAAATTAAAAAGTAAAGCGGCAAAGAGGCAAAACCTGCTGCCATAAGAATAGCATAAATTGTCCCTAACTTTTGTATAGCCGGGAAATATTTTTTATGATTCCATCCGAATGTCTGAAAAGCGCTTTGGAACCCGTGGTTAAGATGAAAACCAAGAAGTATCATTGCAATAACATAGAATAAAGAGTAAACCGGATTTGCGAAGGAACCGGTTACAATCTGATAAAGCAATTGCCCTGTCTGTTCAAAATTGTTAGGATACCAGAAAGTCTGAAGATGAATTACCAGGAAAATAAATATTATGCTGCCGGTCTGTATTGTAGTTCTGGAAAAGATGCTGCTCTCTTTCGACTGAGCATTAACAGCGTATTTTTTCGGTTTTGCTTTTTTATTTTCAAACCAAAGTTTGACGCCGTCGTAAATATGGATTATAAATATTGAGGCAAGAATTACTTCTATAACTCTTACAATCGGTCTGAGAGTTTCCAGCCCTCCTGCATAATCGGTAAAAGCTTTCTCACCGAAAAAGAGGGTTAGATTTCCCAGCAAGTGGAGGATCAAGAAAAGCATCAGCAAAACACCGGTAAGAGCCATAAAGAATTTTTTGCCGATTGATGAACTAGTGAATCGACTAAACCAACCCATTAACTATCTCCTTTAAGATTCATTTGTCAGAAATTTTTATCCCGAATTAAGCCTCTTGTTATGCGGTTAGATCAAACGGTATTTTAAATGCCCCGACAAAACAGATGCGGGAAACACATAAGGAAGTGAAAAATTTCCGTTCTTTATTATAATATGGGGGAATTTATTTTTCGTTTTTTCTTCCCTGTTACCTTACTCCGTATCACCGAAGAGATGCATAACCGGTTGGCAATCCAAGATAAATGAATACAACAATTTTTATTTGGCTAAAGTTATCAAATAACAAATATAAAATCAATTTAAATTACCTAATAAAAATATTCATAAAAACGAACCTATGCAGTGATGGATGATATCAGTGTGAAAATTCCGCGGGATTGAAGATGCATGTTTCGGATGTTTACTTATTCTTTATCATTGAACTTATTTTTTGCACCGTTCAGAACTTCCACCTGATGCATGAAGCTATCGGCTATGGTCCGCTTGCCAAAACTAAATATCCGGAGAAAGTTTTTGAAGGATAAATAAGTCGGTTAAAAGAATTGCGGAGATATTCAAAGATATATCATCTGTCCAAGTTCTCGGCAATTTTATTCCGTATAACATACAGGCAAACGTGTTTAGCTCCCTCCTGCGAATATTTGAATTTGGTCTTCAGGTTTTTTATTAAGAAGCTGACCTCTTCTTTTGTGCGTTCATCGTAAACACCAAATTTGGGTGTTCCGTATTCTTTGATTGCATTTTCAAAAGAAGAGTACTGCAAGAACGGTCTGAATATGTGTTCGCGAAGGTTATTTATATAAGTATTGTAAAGTTCTTTATAAATTTCAGTATCGTAAATTTTATCCTCATCCGACATCTGCTGCAGATTGATGCCGAACCTGCCGGCTACCGTTTCCCGGAATTTTATCCTTGCCCGCTCGGTAATATCGTTCGGCAGAAGATACTGTTCAATGGAATTGAAGAATTGTTCGCTCACCTCAACGTTTTCCTTTGTGTATGGAGAAGGCTGCTTTTCGCCGATATCGTAATTTGAGGCAAAAAGATAATTTTGAATATCCTTGCTTATTCTTTCTTCGTTTTGATGGAAAAGCGACTCTTTTATCTCCTGCATAATATTGTAATTGTAAAGCCTTATAACAGAGTCGATAAAACCTTTTGGAATACGTTCGCTATACTGCTCGTGTTTCTTGAAAAAGGCTCTGATATCCTCCATAGTAATCTGAACTATTTCGGTCCCGTTCCCGTTTTCTCCGTTCATTTTTTTAGGTATGGAATTATAAAATTCATTGAATATATAAATAGACTCCCGACCCGAAAATCCGAATTTGCCTTCCCGGTCCGATTCTCTTATTATCTTGCGTCTGATATCTTTGTTAAATTTTTTACGGTCTTCATCTGCAATCCAGTCGGGAATTTTGTTTGAGTAAATTGCCAGTTTCAGAAGAAGCATATTTTCGTCGCAATACTCGGAGTACTTATCGTAATCTTCAATCCATTCCTTTACGGCCGGCGATTCAACATTCAGCCTTGAACTTATAATGATTTTTGAAAAATTTTCTATTACTCCTGGAAGAAAATATTTCATTATCTGTGTACCAAGCGAATGATAATATATTTTTACTTCTTCGGAAAAATTCAAAATATAATTGACGTTTATTTCTATAATACGGTCGCGGAAAGAGTCAGGCGATGATATTTTGTGCTTGTCCTCAGGGTTCATTACCGCAAAAAAAAGCGAATTAACGTTCTCCTCAATATCACCGATTTTATGGACCCCTTCGCTAATAATTCCGTGAAGATTTTGAAATCTTTTTTCGTTCTCGCCTTTTACATCCATTATGGCAAAAACGCCGTTGTTTGTCCTGGCGTATCTTGAATAATAATACTGTATCAGGTTGCTGTCCCTGAATCTTAAGCTCAATTGTCTTTGTAATTCGTCGTTATTGTAGGTAATCTGTTCGGGTTCTTTATCGGCCGAGTTAAAAACGCTTATACCGTAACCGAGCCTTCTGTTAAATCCGAAGCGTTTCGCAAAGACCATATCGAAAACATCTGCCGGTGTTCGCAGCCTGTTCAGAAGGGCCTCGTATAGCGAAGTACAAATAGTACAAGCATTTTCCGTAAAGAGCCATTCATATTCTTTTTTATGGAATATTTTCAGCTTGACTTCTTCGTTTGAAATCAGTTTTTCAATAATTTCGGCACGATACTCTCTCGGAATAATCAGTATTGGATGATCATGACTCGGGCAGGGAACTTCCAATATATCCGAATTGATATTATGCGAATGAATGATTTTTTTCTGATGGGAATAATATTCTTCGAGAGCCTCTTTTACAAGCGGCGAGACGTTAACGCCTATTTTTTCATTATCCAGCCGCCATAATACTTCGTAATTCAGACCTTCGTGATTGTGAGTATATTCTTCAAATCTGCGAAGCAAATTATTAAGGAACGTACTCTTTCCGCTGCCGGGGGGGCCTATAAAAACATATACTTTGTTCTGCTGGGTGCCTTCCCTGAACGAATCCGCGAGTCTCAATATTCTATTTGCAAGAGGAAGATCTGCAAAAAAGGGAGTATCGGCATTTTCAACAAGCAAGCCGTCGCAGTTGATAGTTTTGTAGCTGATATTTTCGGGGTCGTCTTTATATTCGTCTTCAACGTCCAAATACCGGTAAATCATATCGCTGAAAAGCTGAAATACATTTCTGAAATATAAAAAAGGCTGTTCCCGCGACTTTGATAAAAATTCGTTGAACGGAATTATAGATCCTTCTTCATACCTTTTTAACTTGCGGTCGAGCAAATTTATTATATCGTTCGATTTTACGTTTTTGTTCGACATTAAAAAACCGTTTTAATTAACTACTTCTTTTGTAATTTTTTTGTTTTCTACCGTATATATTACCTTCCGGAAATATGTTTCACTCTGAGCGATATCATCAGTATTGCTTCCGTCAAAATCCTCTTTCATCCTATCCCAGTCTATTTCCATTGTTTCTAGAGAGACCTTATTTCCCCAGAGATATTCAATACCGATAAGCGTGTTGGGAATATAATCCGGAATTAATTCTTTTCCTTCAAATTGATGATCCAGATAAAGTGAGCCGTCATCCTTTTTCGTAAATTTTATAAACGGCGGGTGATACAGACTATTGATAACCATATCCCTATAATCTTTTGCTTTCTTGCTTTTAACGTAATATTCTTTGGTACCCTTATGTGAATTTATTCTCTGACCGACAACCATCAATTTATATTTATCCACAAAATCCTGGTTTGTAAACGTATTGAGAAAAGTAAGGTCGCAAAAATTCTCGCGCACATGGAATAAAAACTCGCGTCCTTTATTTACCGCTTTATCAAATTTTTCTCTCATTTCTATATCATTCAATTTCATAAACTCATATGTGTATTTACCTTTATTGGCCGCATCTTCAATATGCATAAACAACCGCCAGCCTATTGCATAAGGATTTAATCCGACCTTTGATAGGGCAGTTACGCTTGAATTAATTCTTGCAAATGCAACCTCATGCCCTTTAATTCTGTCATCCTGGAGGAAAAGTTTTTCATGCCAGTAGCTTGCCCACCCTTCGTTCATCACCTTTGTTCTTATTTGAGGAGAGAAGTACAGCGATGTATCCCGGATAATCTCTATTACGGTTTTAATCCATGAATTTTCTTCCTCATTTATAAACTTACTTTCTTCCATAATAAACTGGAGTAAATCCGAATTTGTCTTTTTCTTCTGTTCCCCACTGAATTTTTTAAATAGCCCTTCAAACTCCGGGTGTCTTTTATTTACATCGATCAGGAATATTTCTTCCTTGGTTTTACCGCCTCCGGCAGAGGAATTATTATAACGGTCTACTTCTTCTATAAATTTCTGCATCCCGATCTTTTGTTTATCCTGAAGGAAATGGCTGAAATAAAAATCTATCTCTGTGGGAAGTATAAAAATATCATTTTGCTCTTTTTCTCTGAGCGTACTGAAGTAACCAACAAGGTTATCGATCCCGCGCGTAAATTCGATAACGTAATCTACTATTCTCCCCTTTTCGGCCCGTATCCTAGAGACTATTCTTTTTTCAGTTAAAGCTTTTTCTTTAAAATCATAATCCCACGTATGTTCAAAAAATTTGTTGTTCTGAAAAAAATCTATATGTCCCAGTACATGATAAAATATCATCACGTTCAGCCAGTCGGGATTTTCGTTATTATAAAAAGAAATTGCCGGCCTTGTATTAATTACCGTTTCAAAAGGATTATTGGGATAATATTCATATTCTCCTTTGCCGCGCAGTACTTCTATATCCTGCAGCCAGTAATCGTAAAGTGTGGGGATCATATTTTTGGGAGAAAGCTCCAGCAGATCGGTATTGCTAACAATATATTCAAGAGAAGCTTTGTCGAACCGCAGACCGGCGTCGAGTGCCCGTTCTTTGCAGCCTTCCATTATTTTTTTGGTATGTTGGTCTATTAATTCCATTTTAGCTAATTAAAACTTTTATGCTTTTTACAATTCTTTCCTCACTTGCATCCGAGGCATTGAAAGAATCCAGATGAAGTACATCGGGATAATTCTCAAGCAACTTGGATTCTTTAATGTAATTCTCTACAACAGTGTTGTTATGCGAGGAATAATTATTTTCTGCTATGGTTATTCCTACGCGGCTGGCATATTGCAGAATTTTTTCCAGTTCTTTTATCGCTTTATTGTCATCGTCCTCCCAATCGTCGCCGTCGGTACCGTGAAAGACGTAAATATTGTAATCCCTGGCCAAATGCTCTTCTTCCACAATACGGTTAACCATTTCGAAAGCCGAAGATACGTCTGTACCTCCGGCAACGGATTTATTGAAATAAGTATAAAAGTCGGGCACCTCCATTGCCTCCGTATCATGAACAATGAAACGGCTGATGACCTGCTTTTCATATTGATATATGAGCCAGCTGTTAATATAAATATGCTGCGTAACAATTACCTCGGTAGGTTTACCCTGCATAGAACCGGAATAGTCTCTTAAGAAAAATACAATTGCCTGCGACTCAAAATCTCTTTCTTTGGAAAGTATATGATATATTCTATCGTTCGGATTAATAATTAATTTTGTCGTATCGTAAGTATCGTCTCTTGAAATATTTCCCAACGCAAGATTTGTTTTAACAACCTGTTTTAAGGTTGATTTCTTATCCAGCAGCTGTCCGTGTCCCCTGAATTTATCCGTAAGATCATAAGTAAATTTAGTTAGCGAAGTTTTTTTCCCTTTATCCTTTATATTGGGAAGTTCGAACTGTTCCGTCAAAATCCGGCCCACTTCATATGCGTCGGCGCCCATACCGTGCTGTCCGCTTTTGCCTTGCCCGGCACCTTCACCTTCGCCTTCATCTTCTCTAAGCGATTCTTCTCCTATTATTTCGCCTTCTTCTTCTTCTCCGCTTCCGCCGGTGCTTGCGCCTTCTCCGCCGCTCGGATGACCTCCCCAGTGGTAAAATTTCTCTTCTGCGACTGTGGGAATAATAATTGTTCTACCGGTTCCGTCTTTGGAAGGTTTAACTAATTTTCCCAGCTTGATCTTTCTAGGGAAACCGTCTTTTTCTCTTAATTTATCCCGTTCAAGAAGTTTATCCAAGGCATAAAGTCTGCTTAAAGTAGTGCTGTCTGACGAGAAATGGAGGAGAGAATCGTTATCACGGAATTCATAAAATCCCTGCAGTCGTTGGAAATTATTAAAAATATCTGTTTTTCCCGGGACCTCGAAACTGTTTTCTGTAGTTACAGGACGGTTTATTTTTAATCCCGTAATTTGATTTTCGGTTACTTCTGATAATTTTTTTTTAATTTTACTTGGCATAAATACATTTCAAAAAAAGTTTATGATTGATAATCTTGAGTACAGAAAAATTCTATCGTTTTTTGAGCACATGTAGTGCAATAGCCAAGCTTATTTTTCATGGTCGTTACTATTCTGTTATACAATTTTTCGTTATCTTCGTTAGTCCGGTTAGCAAGTGCGCCTACTAGTCCGCCCGCCGACGCAATATCGGAATTTAGTCTTGTATCGGTAACAGCTTTTACCAGATCAACGTTATCCATAAAGTCATAATTTTTATCGTTCTGCAGACGCTGCGCATATATTTTCCTAACCTGTCCTCTGAAGGATTCTTTCTGTTCCTGAGTTTTCATTTCAAGTTCATTTTCGACCGCGTTGACAAATCTTTCGTCAATTTTTATCGGCTGCATTTTCTTTGTCTGGGGATCGCGGTAAGTTATTATTTTATCCGGTCCGAGGTCCGAACGCCCCATACCTACTATCATATTTACGTACATCATTACGTCTTTTTTTATGGCTTCGGGCTCATCCATAAATGCGTTAAACATTTCCGTTCTGATTCTTTTCCTGTAAAGATCTTTTGCAATCTTAAGATCTTCAAAATATTTTGCCCTCTCGTTATTGTCCTGAATATAATCGAGTATTACTTCCTCGGCAGCCTTAAATATATTCAAGCTGAACATGCACTTGCCTTCATTTGTTTCGGAGTATCCTCTTTGAGAATTTATCATTCTGGCCAAATCACGCTGCCCCAATCCTTTTTGCCCGAACCGTTTTGTAGTGTCCGACTCATGTTCCAACTGGTCAACAATTTCCGCCAATGTCTTTACGCTTTTCTCGCCCGCCACTTCGCCTGCGGCAAGTTTCATCATCTCAACGGGAGTAAGTTTATCATCGGATCTCGGCAGACGGCTGAGTGTTACGATAACAGAGAGAGTATAAGTAAGGTTCGGATCAATGTGAAGTTTGTCTCCCATAAAAGTCGTTTTATCTCCTTCACCCAGAGCATATTTTGTAAGCTCTTCCTGAAGTTTATAATTTGTATTATGTGCTACGTAACAGAATTTACATCTGTCCAGGATAGGTTTTTCTTCGTCGTTGGCTCTGAAGTTCTGAACATCGGCATTATTACTGGTTGCTATTATCATAGTATCGATCGGCCACTTAAATGCGTCGATTTCTATCATCCTATTTTGAACAACTCCTAAATATATTTTCAGTAAATCGGTTTTGTTTTTAAAAATTTCATCAGCAAAATGGATACCTCCTCCGCTGACCCTGGCAAGGGCCCCGCGTCTCAGATCGAATCTATACGGGTTATTAGTATTTGTTATATGAAGCAGTCTCAGTATGCTTTCTTCACCGACAAGATCTACGCCGCTGCTGGTCAACTTGTCTTTAGCAGGGTACTTGCCGGTAATCGTACCGAGTGTTTCACTGATGGGAACTTTTACTACATCAATACATTCTTTTACTTTTTCGATATCTCCGTCGAAATAATTTTTTATGTCGTTCAGAATAAATTCACTGTCGGCGCCGAGCGATCTGTAATTAGAGTAAAACTCTTCTATTTCAGCATCCTTGAAGCCGTGCTTGCCGAAAAATTCTTTGTTCTGATCCTGGGTGTCGAAAAGGTTCATCAACAATATTACAGGGTCTTCGTACGATTGAGATTCAATAGATCTTATTTTTCCGTATCCTTCAAGTTCGGAGGGAAGATTAAAACGAAATGTATATTTATTATTAACAGGTTCTGAAATAAAATTGCGGTACATTGTCGATAAAAAATCTACAAAAAAAGTTTTTCCGTTACCGGGCTCGCCGACAAGCACAAAAGCCATTTCTTTACTCTCTCCGTTTTCGGCTGCATCCTTAATAAAGGCAACAAATTTATTAATAACTTCGAAAAGTCCGATAATATGTTTTTTGCCCATCCGGAACTGCAAAAAATCATACGTATTCTTCCCGTTTACTATTGCTGGTTTGATAAATTCCGGATTGCTGAAAAGCATCCTGGCAAGTGACTGAAAAACGTTTTCGAAAATATGCTGTTTGTTTTTCAATTCATTTAAATACAGATCGATTGATTTACCTTTATTTTCCATTTTTTCCCTCACTAATTCTATTCGGAAAAATCGTTTTTATTTAAATTTTGTTTTCATAGTTACTTGCTGGTATTAGTTTACTTTATTTATACTTGGTATACAAAGTATTTATATTTGCCGTTATTTTAATCACCTTATCATAGACTTTATTTTGCAGGATTACCAAGCCTCTTTACAACTTATAATTCATTCACCTAAAAAGTATTATTATAAATCACCGGAATACAATCAAACACATATTTATTTATTATATACTCTTAATTATATTATCGTCGAGATGCTTGAAAAATGTATACATACTTGATTAAAAAAAATCTTAAAATTCTAGTTGTCTAAGAACGGTTCCGCTTTCCGTGCGGTAAATGGGAATAATAATTAAGATATTTTTTTACCGAATAATACTTTATTATTTCACATCTTGAAAATCAAATAGACTTATTATATTGTAATATCGATCACAATACTTGCATCCTTGCAAATCTCATGCAGATCAGGTGTAAAATATTTTGTCTTGGAAAATCCGATGTTCTCGAAGAGTTTTTTTTAAGAAATGTTATCAAATATTTTTTGCAATTTGTTGTTCATTCAATGTAGAATAATCATGTTAATAGAATTAGATTATGTCTTAAAAAATTAAATGAATGCGGCTCGGGAAATATATTGGAAGTAAATGAAGTTGAAAAATTATAAGTCACTCGCTGTTTAAATAATTAATTGCGGCGTCAACCGATTTGTGTGTCCCGGTAATAATAATGGTATCCTTCGCTAATATTTTTTCTTCACTTACCGGGTTTGTTATCGTTTTATTTCCTCTTACTATTGCAATTATCGTAGCTCCTGTTAAAGATCTCAGATTCAACTCGCTTATGCTTTTCCCAATGTGAATATTTGTTTCTTCAACGAAAAAAGTTTCGGTTAAGCCGGCAGCAAGAATTTCATCTATATTTACAAAAGAACCGGCACTTCCCTTTTCTGAACGCATAAGACTGTAAGATGCACCCCTTAATAATGCAGCTTGTTTCATTATAATATTTAAGGGCACATGAAACTTTTCCAGCACTTTACTGAAAATCTGTATTGATGTTTCAAATTCTTCGGGAATAACTTCATTTGCCCCCAATTGCTTAAGACTGTTTATTTCTGAGGTAAAACGTGTTCTTACTATTGCGTAAACATTTTTGTTCAGGCCCTTAGCAGATTGTAGTCCCCTCTTTGAAGCAGTAGGATCGGATATAGCAAAAACAATTACGGAAGCTTTCATGATAGATGCTGCATTAAGAATTTCGTCCTTTGTAACATCGCCGTATATAATATTTTCACCCTTAGATTTTTCAAGTTTAACTGTTTCCGGATTCATCTCGATTATTATATAAGGTATGCTTGTTTCCTTCAATACACGCGCAAGATTTTTACCGTTAAGGCCGAATCCTACTACTATTACATGACCGCTTAATTCCGGCGTTACAGGAACTTTTGTATCCGGAAGAATTGCACCTACTTTCAAACCAAGCTCGGGAGCCAGTTTGATAAAAAACGGAGTTAATAACATCGTAAAAATAGACGAAGCAAGGAATGCATTATAAAAACCACCGCTCATTAAATTAAAATTTAATCCTGATTGTGAAAGCACAAAAGAGAATTCGCCAATTTGCGATAGGCTTAAGCCCGTTATTAAAGCCGTTCTTAAAGGATACTTAATGATTTTTACCAGTACGGTAATTATAGTGGTTTTAAGAACGATAATTAATCCGGTTACGGCTAAAAGTAAAAAGAAATTATCCAATACAAATTGTATATTCAATAAAAGACCTACCGAAACAAAAAATATGCTATTAAATGCGTCCTTAAAAGGCAGTATATCGGCAGTTATTTGATGACTGTAATCCGATTCGGAAAGAATTAAGCCGGCAATAAAAGCACCAATGGCAAAAGACAGGCCGATTAAGTTAGTAAGATATGCGGTTCCTAAAAGCAGCATTATGGTACCCACTGTAAAAGCTTCACGAATTCGAAGTCTTACCAGTTGATATAAGATCTTAGGCATTAAAAATCTGGCAAGTACTACGATAACGGCAACCGCACCGAAAGCATATAATAACTGTAGCAGCACTTGTAAAAAAGAATAGCTTTCTCCGCCTCCTAGAACTGGCAGTAATATAAGCATAGGCACAATGGCGAGGTCCTGAAGGATTAGTATAACCAATGCAATCCTTCCGTGCGGTGAAGATAGTTCATTACTGTCCGACAGAAGTTTTAACACAATTGCAGTGCTCGATAGACTTATCAGCATTCCATAAAATATCGACCGGTTAAGAGGAATTTGAAAGAGGTAAAATATACCGGCAGCTATAAATACTGTAATTATTATTTGAAGTGCTCCGATATAAAAAAGAATTTTTCTCATCCTAACCACACTGCCGAATGAAACTTCCAGTCCTATTGAGAATAAAAGCAGTATTATCCCGATCTCTGCCATTATTTCGATATCGTGCACTTCGGCAATTAATTTAAAGCCGTATGGTCCTATAATTATTCCCGCTACGAGGAAACCTAAGATGCTCGGAATGTTTAATTTCTTGAAGACATAAATAATAGGTAGCGAAACCAGTAAGATTATTACAATATCTTTTATGAATGAATACTGCTGCATAATAAATTATTCTAATTAATGGTAAAATTAAAAGGACCGAATGCTCATTTATAAAATAAAAATAACCTTTGATATTTGTCTAATAAAAGCAGGCCGTAGAAAGTTAAATCGGCCTTAGGTTAAAGTAACTTATTATAATTCTAAAAATTAGCGCGTATAATATGATTAGATTTTTTTAGCTACCGGGTTTGAAATTCTAAAAAATATTTCACGCTTTTTCCATAAATAAATTATTCCCCAAACAGAAAAAAGAGCAAATGGTAAAAATAGTAATGACCCCGGACTAACCATTGAGCTGTATAAGTCGCGAATTAAAACCGCGGTCAGAGAATAAAGCCATAAAATATTTGCCATTTGTGCGGCAGTCCAACCGTAGAACCGCATTTTGCGCAGCCCTGGTATGCTTATTATTAGTACAGGTACGGCAAATATAATATCAGCAATCATAAATCCAAAAGTAGAACCTGCTGAAAATTTATCCAACTGAATTTGGTTTCCATTTGAACCGAACAATCGACGGCTCACAAGGTACCAGAATATTATCGTTATTACAGATGCAATTATGTTTACAATAATTATAACAGTTACGCCGGAAGGTCTTTTGGTGTCCATAAAATATCTCCGCCTTTTTTTATAGGTAGTTTAAAATACTTCTATTTATTGAGAACCTTCATTATATGGATTTGCTATTTTTATTTTTTTAGGCAGGCCGGCAGAGCCGTACAGAAGCAATTCCGTATCCGTTTTTAACACTACTCCTTCTGCATGAAGAAATGCTACACTGTACTTTATATCAAATGAGTTATCCGGTTTCACAGGAATTTCTACGGCAGAATTAACTCCGTCGCCGTGACCGACCCCTCTTATCCTGTAAGCATTCGTAGTTCCCTTTAGTCTGACCGATATCCTGCTATAAGGATTAGTTGCGCAGATCCATTCGACAGAGTTAAGTTTAACCCAAACGCTGTCAAGCGCACCTGCCGTATATCCTATAATTAAGCCCCTGAGATTCTGCATGGAAGGACTGCCTGCATCATTTAATTCAGCAAAACATATATATCCCTTGCTCCTTTTAATTGAGCGAAAATAATATTTATAATCAACTGTATTATCCGAACTTAATACCGAATCTCTTTTAATTAATTCCACTTCATTGTTGATCCAGTTGCCCCTCATACTGTAACTTGAGTCCCCGACATCAACAAACCAGTTAGTGGCACTGCTGCAATTTTTTATTTTAACTGTAAAGGAATCGCCTGGCGTTAGTAAAAATTCATTTTTTACCCGAATATTCATGGATGAATCGGGAATATAGTTTTCCGTAATGTACAGTTGTTCCAGTCCGTCTAAAGACAGATCCGAATAATTTATTGAAAAAGAGAGTGAAGTATGTTGCCTTGGAATTTGATCAGAATAATTCGAATCAGCAGGTTCAACTGCATTACTGCAGTTAATTACGAAAGTAGCAGTAACTGTCATAAATACCGCAAAACAAATTTTTTCGATCACAGTTCACCCCTTTTAGTAAAATCGGTACTGCGGATATTAAGGCATTAATTATTCTATAAACTTTATGCTGTGAGTTAATTTACCATTTTTTGTAAAATAACACTACATGAAAATTTTCGATGCAGAAATTTTATTATTAGTGTCTCTTTCAAATATGCCGGGTATCAGTAAATAATTTGTCTGTTTTTTCTACTCTTTTAATAATTTCATTATAATCGATTCGAAACACTCCGAAATAAACTTAATGATTAGAGATGCCAATTGGACAACTATAATTTAAGAATCAATTTACAAGCCCGAAGGCTAAAGCTAAAAACCCGAAAGCTCCGAAGACAAAATGTACCGCAATAGAAATTGTAGTATTCTTTTTTATCTGAACAATTGCGGGCAGGATAAAAAATATCGGAGTTGCTGCAATTATTAAATCGATTCCCATCGGCAAATGCCAGCATGCCCATAAAATGCCGTGAACCAGCCAAGTCCATTTTTTGTTGAGTAATTCTTGCTTGGGCTGAATATAACCTCGCCAAAGAAATTCTTCGCCGAAAATATTAAAAAAGAAAAACACTGGCCAGACATAAAGAATCACGAAGAATTTTCCGTGAAGGGGCATGTTCTTAAAAAAGAATGGTGTTGCGTCAATGTTCAATAATGGAAGTATTGTCTTTGCTATTAGAAAGGATGCTAAAGATAAAGCAATAAAAGCACCCACGGTCCAGAATAAATCATTTAAAGATAATTTTTTTATTCTCATTCGCTCAAAAATTTCCTTTAATTTTCCTCCGCTGGTTTCTTTTGCACTCAAGTAAATTGCACCAAAAAACATCGGCATCAATACTATAACTCCCACGCTTATAAAATAAGTAATTTCTATTGGAACGAGGTGAAGTCCGTCTAAAGCCGGGATTGCAAGTTTGCAGGCTATAAAATTAAGAAACGCAGGTACGCCGAATAGTAAAATTAATTGAATCCAGTTAAGCGATTTTATTTTATGCATAAATTTTCCAATTATTTTAGAAATAAATTTTATAAACTTTTTATTTATGCTTTTTAAAAATTTTGGATTGTCCACAGCTTTATTAATCTAAAATTACTTTTGCCAATTTAATATTGATAATTAGAAATGTTAAAAATACAATAAGGTGTATCTGTCATCCGTGACGGACTGGCAAGCAGACACACCTGATTTGCGGGAAAAGGAAAATATTCGGAATATTCATATCATATATTTTTTTATGCAGTAAATAGTAAGGAGTATCCTATATAACTTATAGTTTAAACAAACATTAAAATAAGTACCAATACAGCATTAGTAAATACCGAAAGACTAAATTTGTTCATGACATTTTTCTTGTTTTCCCGGATAAAAACACAAAGTACGGCAACCGGTAAAATTAGAATCACGTAATCCCGCAACATAATCAATACAACTACAGGCTAAGCATGTAAAACAGACAGAACCACCTCCAGCATGAATCTAAAAATAACTATCTTGCTGTATCCGGTCAATTTCATATTCTTATCCTTTTTCATAATCTCAAAATAGCCGTTGAAACAATAATACATTGGGAACTGCGAGGAAACGACCACAGCGGCAAGCCCCACTGTAAACACTGCAGCAGAAATGGTCCGGCCGGCGGTTCAAGTAGAATTATATTTTTAGAAAAGTTTTCAGATTTTAGTTCTTAAGAATGCAGTTTTCCCGCAGCCGCCGCCAATACTGAAACGCTTATGAGAAACATCATTAAATCTGAAAAAACTGCATCACGGTGTATATTTTGAAAATTTTCTTTTCCCAACCGCTACTTTTACCATAAATTAAAAATAAAATAACATTGACAATAAATGAATAATCATTTAGTTTAAACAGATGAGAATAAAAGACGACAAGAAACAAGAAGCTATAATAAAAGCTACGGTCAAACTGGTCAATGAAATAGGCTTTGTGGCCAGCTCGGTTGCCAAAATTGCCAAAGAAGCGGATGTATCTCCCGCAACAATATATATATACTACAAAAACAAGGAAGACCTTTTAGTTTCAACTTATGTAGATATAAAACAAAAATTAAGCAGCGCACTTTTAAAAAATTTTGATGAAAGCCTGCCTATAAGAGACGTATTGCAAAAAGTCTGGTTTAATGGATTTGAATATACTGCTCAATTTCAAAGTTTTTATCAATATACTGAACAATTTTCAAATTCACCCTATTCTGAGCTGGTTGACGGTAAGGAAATCGAAAAGCATTTTGAACCGCTTTATAAAATATTGCAAAAAGGTATTGATCAGAAAATTATCAAGAATATTTCTTTTGATATTTTGACCGCATTTATCTTTTTTCCGATAATGATTCTTTCAAATCCCAAATTATGTAAGACTTTTGAGACGAATAAAAACAATATCGAGCAGGCTTTTACATTAGCCTGGGATGCAATTAAACTATAAAATTTTTTGCCATTATAAGCTAATGAATGTTCATTTATGTATTATAAAGACAAATAAAACTGATAATTAAAAATCCGAAAGAAGGAGTACAAAGAATGGAATACTTACCATTGGGAAAGACGGGGATGTATGTTTCAAGGTTAACTTTGGGAACAATGACATTTGGGGAAAAGGGCAATGCATTTGATGCTTTAATCGGTGTGACCGGCCAGCAATTGGCAACAAGGATGATCGATCTGGCAATAGACGCCGGAATTAATTTTTTTGATACGGCAAATGGGTACAGTTTGGGTGAATCTGAAATTATGCTCGGAAAAGCTCTGGGAAATAAAAGGAAAGATAATCTTATCGCAACCAAAGTTTACTTCCCTTTCGGTAAAACCCCGAATTCATTAGGAACAAGCAGACTTTCAATTTTACGGGAAGTTGAAGCTAGTTTAAAAAGACTTAATACTGATTATATCGACCTTTATCAGGTTCACAGCTTTGATATAACTACGCCTTTAGAAGAAACAATGCGCGCGTTCGACGGCCTTGTTAGAGACGGCAAGGTAAGGTATATCGGGCTCTCTAATTTTGCTGCCTGGCAAATTGTAAAGGCAAACTACCTGGCGGAATTATTAGGCACCGAAAAATTTTGTTCTGTTCAGGCATACTATTCTTTAGCCGGTAGAGAACTTGAACGCGAAATTATTCCTGCTGCAATTGATCTTGGCTTGGGTATACTTGTTTGGAGTCCCTTAGCAGGAGGATTTCTATCCGGAAAATATACTAAACAAAACGAAATTGACGGCAGACGAAAAAATTTTGAATATCCTCCCGTAGAAAAAGAAAAAGGATTTCATATAGTGAATCTGTTACAGGAAATCGCATCAGCTCACAATGCATCGGTTGCTCAAATTTCCATTGCATGGCTGCTTCACAAAAAAGGCGTAACCAGCGTGATTATCGGCGCCCGTAAAGAAGAACAATTAATCGATAATTTGAAATCAGCAGATATTGTTCTTACTACTGAGGAAGTTTATAAGCTTGACGAGGTTAGTTCTCTAAAACCTGAATACCCGCACTGGATGGCTCCTTTGCAGAGGGGACAGGATTTATTTACTAGATTAGAAAAGAATAATTAATTTTAGAAAACATTACTTCTATGCTAAAAGTGGTAATGTAAATGAAAGGGAAGTAAGGAAATGGGAACAAAAAAATGGGATATGAATAATATAAGCGATCAAAAGGGCAAGGTTGTTATTGTAACCGGTGCCAGCAGCGGAATAGGTTTTGAGACTGCCAGGGTTCTTGCTGGAAAAAATGCAATTGTAATTATCGCAGTTAGAAATTTAATTAAAGGAAAGAATGCAATAGAGAAAATTAAAGCGCTGTATCCAAAAGCTGACGTTCACGTAACGGAAATTGATCTGGCCGATTTAAATTCGGTCAAATCCTTCGCCGAATATTTTAACAAAAGTTTTAAGAAGCTAGATTTATTAATTAATAATGCCGGAGTTATGATACCTCCCTATTCCAAAACAGCCGACGGTTTTGAACTCCAATTCGGAACGAACCATCTCGGTCATTTTGCTTTGACAGGTCTTTTAATTGATTTAATTAAAAGTACCAATAACTCGCGTATCATTAATGTATCAAGTGCCGCGCATAAATCCGGTAATTTAAATTTTGATGATTTAAATTGGGAAAAGAGAAAATATAAAGCATGGAAAGCCTACGGCGACAGCAAGATTTCCAATCTTTATTTTACTTATGAACTACAAAGGAAACTAAGTAGTTCTAACTCTAATATAATTGTTTCAGCTTCTCATCCGGGCTGGACGGCGACCGATCTTCAAAGACACAGCGGTTTTTTCGAATTTCTTAATCCTTTATTTGCACAAAAACCTGAAATGGGTGCTCTCCCGACATTATACGCAGCCGTTTCAAATGATGTAAAAGGAGGAGATTATTACGGCCCTTCAGGCTGGCAGGAATGGAGGGGTTATCCGAAAAAAGTTAAATCAAACGATTTATCTTATGATAAAGATATCGCTGCAAAGTTATGGAAAGTTTCGGAAGATCTAACCGGAATAAAATTTAATCTTGATTGACGGCCTGAGATTCACAGAATTGGATTAATTTGCGAAATACCTAGGATAAAAAGCATATATTATTATCTGTAAAAATATCTAAATGTACAGGCCTTTTAAGGAGGAATATTATTTCCATCTTATTTTAGTCTAAAATAAGATGGAAATTGTTTTAAATAATCGTCCCTCCAACCGAAATATTTTATTTGCTAAGGTAATTTTAAATTCCAGAAAAAGCTGAATTATAAGTCCGGTTCTTATCAACCCAATATGCCCATAATATAATCAACCATTGGGAGAAACCGGTATATGCCACGGCTTCGATTGAAGGAGGCGGTGGACTTGCAAGATTAAGAATGTAAATAGCGGACAAGAATGCCAGCAAACTCCAAATTATTATTTTGCCTTTATTATTCAGACTCTTTGTAGTTTTAAGATAGAGATATGACCCTAATATGAAAATCCCGCCTTCTATGATTATCGTAAATACAACCGAATTCCAAAGTCCCAGACCGACTCTGAAATTATTCCCGATTAAAATCTGCAAGTCGGGAACGTGGGAAATAAAATCAAGAACCCAATGACTAAAAACCACTGAGCCAAGAAGAACAGCATTTCTTAAATTCTTACGGATTAGAAAATAAACTCCACCAAATAAAATGGAAAATATTATTGAGCCGATAAGACTGTGCGAAAAAGGGTAATATGAAAAGTGCAGATTTAAAAACGGATTGCCGGTATTTATAATTTCCGCCTTTTCTACACCCATGATTATCAGCAGCGGCCAAAGTAAATCAAGAAATTGCGAAGCTAAAAAAAAGGTTCCCAGCGAAGGTCGGTTAATACCATTTCCCGGCTTTCCTGCAATTTTTTTTGCTGCCAGGCCGGCACCGTAATGGCCTATAAACATTATCAATACTCCTTTATTAGGGAAATAATTTAATTATTGGACCGGATAAATGAGATTATAACTAATGCCGATTTTAAAATAAATATTTTTTTTGATCTTTTTTTAATTTTATAAAATCCGACGAGGCTTCAAAAATTAAATCGGTGTCCGAATTAATATTGAAGAAATAACCTGCCGCAGCACCAATATAATATATTACAGCCAAATCATCATCTGGATATTTTGAAAACAGGATAACCGATATGCCTATATAAGGGATTATAAATATGTGTTTTTTAAGCCTGAGTTCAGGGCCTATATTTAAGTATAAAGATATATTGTCCAGACCGATCTCATTATAAAAGCCTACTTGTGAGGGTGAATAATAAAGCGGTTCATAAAAACTTGAAATACTGTAATTAAGGTTTAAAAAATAATGTTCTGAAAACGCAGATATTTGCATATTATCTTTCTCAGAGTATCCCGGACTAACACTTACCTTATATATATCAGAATAGTAATATCCAAGACTCGCATTACTGTAATAAAATGCGATACTGTCATTAGTCGTTTCAGCGGAATCTCTTTTTGTCTCTTGGTAGTTTGAAATTGAATTAATCCAGAACAAAAATATGATCGTAAAACCTAAACGGCACTTCATTTAACCTTCCCCCCTCCGTTTCCCCACATATTTTAGGATTTACATTTTCTTGAATGCATGCATTAGACAATAAATATATATTCAGGGTTTCAAATGGAAATTAAGTCGCAAAATATATTTGATTGAATCATATTAATACCATAAATATCCCTTATTTATGTAATGCTTTAATATATAAGGTAATTTATTTTAACAATTGCAGTTCATTTTAAATTAGAGGAATAATTAAATGTAATTAAATCCGATTGGAATAGTTAATAAAAAAATTCCGGCTTAATTTCATAATAAGCCGGAATTCATTTTTGAGAAGTAAATATAATTTTACTTCATAGATTTCATAACGCTTGCCACTAAAGTCTTGTACACGGGATCAAGTTCTGCTTTTTTTAGCATTTCTTTGGCTTTAGCTTTTTCGCCTTTATTTTTATATGCTATACCCATCCAGTAATAAGGGCCTGCGGGCTTAATGTTTTTCTTATATTTCAAAGCATTCTGCGCGGCGGTTATTGCCTGATCGTTTTGCCCTGTAAGAGCATAGTTTTCCGCAAGAAACATATAAGCTGCGTCGTAATTGTTAAAGCTAACTGCTTTCAGAAGATAATCAATAGCTTGCTTATTATTTTTACTCATTTCCGCGGCGTTTCCCAATTTCGTATAAGCAAGAGCTATGTTAAACTTAACGTCGTTTTTTAGTTTTTCATCATTTGATGTCGAAAGAACTTTTTGATAACTGTCAATTGCATCCTGATATTTTCCAAGTGCAAAATAAGCATTACCGATGTCGTTATAAGGAGCATTAAATTTAGGATTGGCATTTAATGTATTTTGAAAATCGGTAATGGCATCGTTAAAATCATTTAACCTTGCTTGAGCAATACCCATCTGATAATAAATTCTATAATCTTTTTGTATCTTCAAAGCGCTTTCAAAATCCGTGAGCGCTCCTTTATAATCTCCGCTTTGTGATTTGCTGTAACCTTGATTATAAATTTTTGCGGCATCGGCCTTCATATCCTGGGCAAAAATGCCTACCGCAAAAAATAAAAACATAGAAAGACTTAAAAACAAAAATGCCGATTTTCTCATTACTATCTCCATCTGATATTTTAAATAATTATTCTTCGTTGAATAATAAATTATTATAAAACGAATATTACATACCGGAATTCTTAAAATTACTCCTAAAAATAAGTATTAGAGGAGATAATATATTTATACCTACATCACATCAAATTATTTAATTAATTTTAGCTGGAATTGATATTCTTCGGATTTTGATAATTTTAGAAATGAAGCAATAGATATATTTATTGTCTTGCAAGGCTCATTGTTATAAGGTAATTACTTAGAGTTCAAATAAAATTCAGTTTACATCATAATTTATTCAAGCCGATAAATTTTGGGATAATTTGATGATTTATACTAAATTGAAATCATTTTAAAATTATACATGGTAATAAAATTCAGAAATGATCATAAATAAAAGTTTAAATCGACAAAATTATTTTTAATTCATATCTCTGACTCTAACTGTACAATATTTTTTATCCTTCATAAGTTTTAATAATATATTGGTATCCGTATCACCGAAATGATATGGATATAATATTTTAGGTTTGAACATATCTGCTGCGTTTACAACCATTTCCGGAGTCATTGTATAAGGAAGGTTCATAGGCAGGAAAGCAATTTCAATATCCTTAAGGTTTTTCATTTCCGGTATATCTTCGGTATCGCCTGCGATGTATACTCTCTTGTCGCCGAACGTGATTATGTATCCGTTTCCCCTTCCTTTCGGATGAAAGGGATCCCCGTTGTCTCTTTTATGCACAATGTTATATGCAGGTACGGCTTCAATATTTAATCCTTTTATGGTTTTTATGTCGCCGTTATTCATAATTGTACCTTCTTTAAGCATCTCTTTGCATGTTTTAGTCAATATAATATCTGTATTATTTTTCTTCAATAAATTGATAGTTCTAGAATCAAAATGATCACCGTGTTCATGAGTAACCAATATAATATCGGCTTTGGGCATTTTTGAATAGTCCGCAAACATGCTAACGGGATCCACATGAATTACAAGTCCCTTATATTCAAACATAAGTGTTGCATGTTTGATAAAAGTTATAACAAGATTCCCTTCTGAAGTCTTTATTGTATCTGATTTAAATTGATTTTGAGCTGAAGTGAGCGTTGTTAACAGCATCATAATTCCGGTAAAAAGTTCTGCAATAATTTTCATAACTCCTCCTTTAAGTTATTTAAATATTTACTTCTAAGGAATCAAGTATATGGTAAAAAGAAATAGGATAAAAGATAATGGAATTAATATCCCTTTAAATACCTCTGTATCTTTTATCAGGTAATAATAAAACCTCTAAAATAATATTTGTACAATATCTTTTATGCTCAATTCTGCTGTTGACCGAAGCTGAAAGGAAATACGAAAGAAATTCTTGGCTCAATTCTCTTTTGAGGTTTATAATCGATAATATGATCATTTAGGTCGCGCACAGGCGAGAAAGTCCATTTGTACAGCATCGAAACAAGGAGGTATGGTAATGGTTTATAACCGACTTCAAAATATAAATAGGAGCGGTCATCCAAAGTAAAGAGATCTTTTTCACCTCTTATATTAATCTTATCATATCCGGTTCTTAATAAAAATGGAAGGGTTTCAGGAGCAACCTCACCGTCAATATGTAATATTCCGCTGTTGGGTGTCTTATCCAGTCTTTCGTAACTGCCTATAATATAAAATGATCCCAGAACATTTATATTTAATTCGCCGAAGTAGCCGTTGTCGGGATTTATCAGATTATTCAATACTTGAGCTTTACTGGTGAAAGAACCGGTTGCCGTATCTACTTTGAATCTTTGGATTTCGTATAATGAATTAAAATATGAAGCAATGTATTGTTTATTGTTAAATCTTCTTTCCAGTTTAACGGAAGCATGTACCAAGCCGAGTCCGTTAAAATTAACCATAACACCGGTAGCAACTCCGCTGCCGAAATTTATAATTTTTGAATAGTCGGCGTATAAAACAGTTTTCAAGATACTGTTTGATATTAAAGGCAATCCCACATCCATACCTACGATGCTCATCGTTCCTTTATCGTTTTCTGCGATAAATTGATTATCCATCCTGTTGAAATGCCCTGTAATTACGCCTGCTCTATTATTGAAATCCGCTGCATAGGTGGCTCCAACCTCAAAGCTTCCGATTATGGGGATATCTCCGGCGGATGTATATTTCAACGGACGGACATACCCTCGTAATCCGACAATACCCGCCTGTCCGAAATTACTGTAAATAGATTCAAAGCCGAAATTTCCGAAATCAATATCTGTGACCAGCCCTATTTTGCGCGTATCGTAACTTGGACTGTTATTATAAAGAGAAATTATACTGCCGTGTCCTAAAGTATAGTAATCCAATGCGCCTAATTTTATATATACCGGATCGTTTTTCATACCGTAGCGAACGTATCTTATTATGCTAAGATAATCAGAAAATTCGTTGAAATTTTCTTTCCTTATATTTCCGTTTTTGTTGATGTCGAAACTTAGGTCCAAACCTACTCCGAAATTACCAAATGCTACTTCAGGTCTGATATGAAATGTATAGTACAGTTCGCCGTCAATCCAATTTAATCCCATCCCCCCGTCGAACACGCCATTACCCGGCAATGGAGTAGGCTGGAATTGCGAATAACTGCTAGTAATAAAGAAAACTACAAATAATAGGGTAATTGCTTTTTTCATTTTTAACCTTTGTTGATGGAAAACTGACGAAAGATAAAACAATTATTTTTATAAGTCCATTAGTTTTAACGGATTATTGCCAGCTTTTGGATTGTACTTTCAGACTTATTCCCGCTCCTCATTATTACTTTATAAAGATACACACCGTTGGCGATTATATCCCCGTCGGCATCCCTGCCGTCCCAATGAATTCTATTGAAGTCATAATCTAATTGACCGGAACGTTTCACTATAGTCTTAATCAGCCTTCCGGCAATGGTGTAAATCATTATTTTAATTTCATCGGGAATCTGAGTGAGTTTGAAAGTAAAATAAGTATCGTATTTAAACGGATTAGGATAGTTATAAACTAAAAGAAGATGAGTTTCATTTGTCACTAAAAATGACTTTTCAGTGTTTGAAGAATCGGCATATGTTCCGAGCTGATTTTTTGCGACCACTTTAAGGTTATATTCCCCGTCCTCCAGTTTAGGACTGTAATTAATTAACATCTTCGGGTTATTGGTATTGAAGCTATATTTTATGTTATTATTATTTGTAAAATAGACCGGCTGGTTGTTTAAAAACAGCTGCATATCGGTAGTATCCGTTAAAGGAACTTGAGTAGGATCCGAAAGTGATATTTTTATATCGGGATGCGCTGATACATATTCTCCGTCCACGATATCTTTTCCGTTAAAAGTAATTTCTACGGTTGGTTTTGAAGTATCTTTTTTTATGTAAAATGGGATTGTATAAAAATTGTTGTCTTTATATAATTCATGAATCTTGTTTTTAGGATCAATCGAAACGGCAAAAGCTTTACTTCCGCTGCCGGAGGAGGTTTTGTAGTCAACAGTAAAAAGCCTTCTGCTTCCGGTATTTATTGAATCTACAAATGCATTTAAAACCGATTCGCGCGAATTATCCGGATTGACAACTTCAACTTTTACATAAAAACTGTCGGCAGGTACACCTCCTTCATTATATACATAAAATTGCAGCTGCTCGTTTTGGCCAACCGTAAGTGTATCTTTAGATACGGAGATAACCTGGTAATTCAATCCTAATTCAGGAAGTAACTTATATTTTATTGCCAAAGAATTTACTTCCGGTGAAATTCCCATTGAATTAGCTTTTAAATTAATAAGGAATTTCAGATTATGATAAACATCTGCATTTATATTTCTCAGCGATGCGTACCCGTTATTCAGGTTTAATGAATTCAAAGTATCTATTGAACCGTTATCTTTTATTCCCAACGGTGTTACATCTAAGCCGGAACCGGAAGGCAACGCAGTTTTAATTCTAATACTGTCCCATTCTGCTGAATTGCTGACAAGCGGCATTATTATATTCCCGGATTTATTTTTTATTTCCTTTATGGTATCTATGATAGCTATACCTTCAAACTGCTTTTTATAAACTTCAGGAACCGTACCGGGAGCAGCTCCCTTCTTCCCTATCATACACCAGGATTCACGGTACCGGACACTGTCAATATATTTACTACCCCAATTCTTTATCTCGTTCCGCACCGGAGTTCCGCCGCTATATCCAATAACTGATTGGGCTGCGTCATCACAAACTGACATTGCAAGTACTGTCCCATTTGGCAGACTTTTTAAATAGTTCAAAAGTGAATCACCGGAGGGAGGATTGGGATAAATAAAATATTTTATGTCTATCGGCTGGAGTGTGACGGTATCAATTTTAGCAGTTACAACTCCCCAGAAATATGTAGTTGGTAATGCCTCCTTGAAGTCATATTGCATCGATGCCAGTTCACCGTCGCTAAAGCCCGCAGATTCTATTTTCAATTCTGCCCTTGTTTTTGATAATGTCCACGCCTTGCTGCTTTGATCATAAAATGTATTATCAAGCTGAATATCATCAGAATTATTTAACGGTTCATTGATATACCAATTATAATTAGTCCCGTTATTTGTAAAGGAATATGATTTGGACCAATTAGAAGAATTCGAAGATCTTATTCGCCACCAATATCTTTCCGAGGTCATTAAATTTTTAAGAGCGATATTCGAAGAGAATACTCCAAGTGCTCCATCATATTTTGCAGGATTAAAAAAAGCCGCGGATGTATCCAATTGAAGTATATATCGGCTGTCCGATGAATTTTGATTAAAAACGGGATTCAATAAAAATAGTCTGTCAGAATTTAAATTATCATATTTTCCATCGGTTAAATTTCTAAATGAGACGGAATAAACATTAATATTTGCAGAAGCCGAATTGTCGTTCTTATATATTTCATCAAGCCGGTTGGCACTGTCCAAGACCACAGATATAATATGCTCGCCGGATAAATTTTTTACAGGGATAGTAACATTTAATGAATCGATTATTAATGGTATCGGGACTTTATAATCCTCATCATAAACCAAAATATTGTTAAACTTATCGCTGACGGTTATAGTAATTGAATCGTTCGGAACAAGGCCGTAATTATGATAATAAATTTTAACAGGTAAAGAATCATCTTGACTTGTGGGGTTATCGTTTATGAAATGAATGTCTCCCGAAGAAATGCTTAAATTAGGTTTCCGGGGTAATCTTAAATTAATTAGCGGGTCTCCGAATAAAATATTGCAGTAAGCAAAAACCCTGTTGACATCGCTGTAGCCGTTGTCCTGAAATCTTTTAATTATTGACATCACATGAGCCTGAGCAATATTAGTAACTGAGTCTCTTAAAATATAATTGTAGAAATACAGAGGTATTGAAACGGAAGTAGATATATAGCCCCAACTTGCATTGCCCAAATAGCTGATAGCCTGCCCTGGTCCGATTCAGATATAAATAATTCACCGAACGCATTCACATCCGGCTCCGCAAATTTGCCGGTTGAACATCCGAAGTCGGTAATTAGTGGAAATCTGTTGTCAAACAAGTTCTTCAAATCGCTTACATCTGTAACACCGTTATCCCAGGTCTGCGTTCCGCTGTGCCCCAGATATGATATAAAAAGCGCGCCGTTATCGATTGAGCTTTGAATTTTACTGTTGGAATAGGGCCCATAATTTGTGGAGGGATTTATAGTTTTATAAAAATTTATTCCCTTTCCGCCGATAGGTTTCGGCTGTACGAGGTTGTGAAGAACCGAATCATTGACAGATTTTAATTGATCAAGCTGACTCGGAATGGTCGGGTCGCCTCCGGAGAAAAACAAAAATGTTTTATTCCAATCATCATATGGTTTCTGCAAATATTTTCGGTATTTATCAAGATAAAAATTAACTTGTGCGTTATTGGCGGCCGGAATTCTACCGACTAGCATTTGCGGTATATCTGCCATAGCAGTATCCCATGTACAATACCAGTTATCACTAACCGGATCTCCGTATGCAGGAACAAGATCTTGCTTTCTGACCGGAGGAACTGGGCTCCATAAATTTTTATAATCGTAATTAGCATCGCCGATTAAAGTTAAATACGAAGGACTCGGTGCAGTCCAGTTATTATAAGCGTATAATAAAAATCTTCTAATTGCCTCCGGCTGTGCATAGCCAAACGAGAATTCATCATAAATATCATTAACATATATTAATGAAGTCCTGACATTATAATTATTCTTTATAAAATCGTCATATTTGACAACTGACTGCTGTAATAATTTATTTGAAATTATTATATCATCAGCGCCAAGCTCCGGCTTCCTCAAATCGATAAATTTCTTTTTTTCTTCAAACACAGGCGACTTAACATAATGAGGTGTGATTAATATATATTTATCCCCGCCGCTTACCGTGTCTGAAAAAACAATTGCATTAGTTGAGTTATTAACAATAGAATAACTCTCTATTTTTTCCGTATCCGGACTTATTTTAAATAGAATGAAAGTAGAATCCGGATCAATGTTAGAAATTTTAATCACTCGTAATTTTTTAGAAAGCGAATCCGGAAATCCGAAGTAGAGAGAATCTTTTACAGCGACGAGTTTCCTGTAATATTCTATATCAATCCAATCAAGTAGAACCTGTTGAAAAGTGCCCGGCGTAGGCAGTCCAGTAAGTTTTAGTGTGTTGCTGCCGCCGTTTAATATATTTGAAGAAAAGTTAGACTCGAAATTAATTGTCTGCTTGTAATTAAAAGTAATCGTATCGGAAACAGAGTTTGAATTTATACCGATTCCGATCTTATGTGCGTTTAGTTGAATATCCGCTCCGTTGCTAATTAATCTTACAATAGTATTAAACTTAGAGCCGGGAACAACATCGGATGATGTGAAAGGAAGAGAAAAACTGCCACCGGTTCCTAGAACTGCCCATGTCCATACTTTATTCTCCTGCCAAAACGGCAATTGAACTCTAGGAATTGCGGAATCATAATACCATAACCTAATATCCTTTTCAAAATGCTGCCGGTTTAAATACGACTTTAATGTATCACTTATGCCATTTGTTTTAGTGTCTGATATTTTAATTCTCCGGCCGTTGGTTCCGCCCCACGTCAGCCATGCTACTGTTGTATCGGAATATCTGTTCATATAATTCAAATAATCGCTGCCGAAGCTTACTATTTTTCTGTATTCGGGAGAACCATAATTTTTAGTGGCCCAAAATTCCATATAATCACCGACCGATAAAGTTTTGCTGCCGTCCGATTTAATATATAAAGGTAATTCTTTTCCTTTACAATATAATTTTAGTGTAGACGGATCGATGTCAGAAGGATAAACCCCGTAATTTATTAAGTCATTATAACTTATTCTGTATATTCCATCAGCCGGTATTTTAAGCTTTACATATTGTTTCGAATAATCGATCCAATTGCCGGTTGTATCCCGATAACCGTAAAGTTTGCGGTACGATCTGAATGTTTTCGCATCATCGTAATTGATAATAATTTTCTTCAATATTTTATCGTATATACTTTCCTGTGAGTTGTTAATCCGGTAAGCTGAAACAGAATTATATGTTGCATTTAGCTCTGTTGAAATTAATATTTTTGTTTGTCTGGTTTTCCAGTTATAAAAAGCGGTATTTATTTTTATCTCGGCACAATAATAATTTCGTATCCATGTATAACCGATAATTTCATATTCCTTAGCCGGATATTGATCAGAAATAAAATAAATCCTTTTCATACTTTGAACATTGTACAGAAGAGTAGTATCGTTTAATATTTTAACAGCAGGATTAACTGCAATTTTTGTATCGGATATGTTTACGTATTTCTGGTTTGTCAAATTTATTAGGATTTTACTTTCAGGAGGTATGGCAAAATATACTATTTTTGAAGGTAAAATAGGTGCTCCAGATTTATCCTCATTCATGGAATTAGGGAAATCCAAATATTTGCCGGATACATTATTGGTTATTGAATACTTATCTTTAAAAAGTAATTTGTATTTCAATGAATTATCCGCTGAATTCAGTCTTGAAATATTATACTGTGCGTAAACAATATTTCCTTTAAGAAAAAGTAATAATACCAAACCTAGAATAGTTATATAGGAATGAGTCGATTTTTTATTCAATAATGTCATGTATGATAACTTACGGTATCAAATTATAATAGAAAGAATCTCATTGTTAAATAATTACACCCTTTAATTTATAATATTATACATATTATTCAGTGTACAAATTTTTATTCCGCTAAATTCGCATAGCATAAATAATAATAAATCAGTTTGTAACGGACGGGGGAATTTATTTCAAAGTATATGTTAACTGTTTTTATGTGTGAATAATATTTCTTTTAATATAATAAGTATAAACAGAGGTATACCGACAACATATCTGTCAAAATATTTCCCGGGATGCCGGAGTAGTCTTGCTAACCATTCAAAGCCGAATTTCTGAACTAGCAAAGGGCCCCTCGTTTTTTCACCCGCCAGATAAGTGATAAGATCTCCGACGGATTGAATAACCTTACAATTTAATTTTTGCTTATTATTATAAATCCATATTTCCTGTTTCGGCGTTCCCATACCGACCCATAAAATATCGGGTGATTTTTCATTTATAATTTCGATTGCTCTTTCGGAATCAGCAGCTTTGTAACCGTTTAATGTTCCCGCAACTTTAATTCCGGGATACACTAATTTTAATTTTATTACTGCTTTTTGTAATGTTCCATCATTTGCCCCTAGAAAAAATAAAGACCAGCCGTTTTTTTGGCAATCCGCCAAAAATTCGGAAGAACCGTCGGTAAAATTAAATCTTTTCCTTAATTTTGAATTTTTTAAAATCCTGGAGGCTAACCAAATTCCAATACCGTCAGCATGAACAACATCCGCATTTCGAATGGCCTTCTTAAATATTTTATTTTTTCTGAGTATGGTTACGGAATAAGCATTTAAATAATTAATAATTATTTTTTTCCCCCTATATAATACCATGTTTATTTCTTCGGAAAGAGACACACAATCAATATCGTCAACAAGTATTCCGAAAATCTCTTTTTTGACAGCTTGGCTTACCGGTTTTACACTATTGATATTACCTAGACAATTCATCATATATCTCGTCCAGTCTCCTGAAATAATTATCACACGAACATTCGTCAATAACCTTTTTATACAGGTTTTCTCCCAATAACTTTGATTTATCCGGATTATCCAAGACATATTTAATTTTTTCTGCCAGTTGATCAACGTTGCCCGGTTCAAAAAGCAAGCCGTTAACGCCGTCGTCAATAAATTCAGCCATTCCTCCCGTTCTAGAACCGATAAAAGGTTTTTTCATTAAACCTGATTCCAGCATTACATAAGGAAACGGTTCTTGAATCGAAGGATTAATGACCATATCTGAGACTAAATAATATTCAGCAGGATTTTCCACTGAAGGCATAATAATTATATTCCCAATATTTCTTCCGGCTAGTTCAAATTTATTATCATATTTCTTGCCTATTATTAATAAGAATACATTAGAATATTTTTTATGAATAATTTGGAAAGCTTTGATAAGGGAATTTATGTTTTTGATTTTTATCAATCGTCCTAAGTATAGAATAATTTTTGCTTCTTCATGAAGTTTTAATTTACTTTTTATTTCTGAACCAGGTTTTATTATATTTTCAAATGGTTTGAGGCAATTATACATTGTTTCAATTTTATTATTTGGGATTCGAAATTCTTCCAAAAGTACTTTTTTGACGGCATTACTGACTGAAATTAATTTATCAGATTTGAAGCTCAAAAAGTTTTTACCCATTAAAAGGCTATGAACAGTTGAAATTGTTTTAATTCTTAAAAATTTGGAGATTATCCATGATATCAATTCGGAATAACGATGATGAGTATGTATTATCTCAATTTTATTCCTTTTGCAAAAAGCATATATCTCATTCAAATCCTTGAATAGGAAAAAAATGTTTTTCCACCCAGTATGCAAATTGATCCATTTTTGCTGTATAGATAAATTATTGAGTCTTTGTAATGAATCTCCCCCGTTGGTAATAAAGAATACATTATAATTTTTACTTTCACTTAAGTATAACAAAAGCGTATATACATATTTACTTACACCGCAACTATAGTTGAAGTCCATAGAAATGTGCAATATGTTTTTAACTTTTGCCATCGAAGCCTTGATTTGTTAATTCATTTTTTAATAAATTTTCATATAAATTATTAATAAAAAGGCCGAATATTTTATTGTTATATCTTTTCTCGATTGCTTCTACAGCGTTTTTACTCATCATTCTTCTTTTTTCATAATTGTTTAGTAGACTATTTAATATTTGGATTCCTTCTTCAACGTTGCCTTTTGGGAATAACAACCCACAGTTCTCTTTTTTAATAATTTCCCTTATCCCGCCTACATCAGTAGACACTACAGGCACACCGTTTGCCATTGCTTCCCATAGAGACAAAGGCATACCTTCTCTATCAGACGGGATCAGCAATAAATCGAAATAACTCATATAAGCTTTTGCGTTAGGTAAAAATCCGAGTATTTTGCAATTTTCTCCTAGATTGTTTGCTTTTATTTTTTCTCTCATTTCATTTTCTAGACTGCCGTCCCCCAAAAACAAGAAGTAAACATCTTTTCTTATTTTCTTTAGCCCGCTTAATATATTTAACGCCAGGTCAATTCGTTTTTCGAATTCTAATCTTCCCACAACACCGACTAGTGAATGAAATTCCTTTGCCTCTATAATAAAATTTAATATATCCTGGTTAATAGCTATCTGATTCGAAGGATCATAACCGTTATAATAAACTATAATTTTAGGAAAAAGTTTGGTCTCTTTAAGTAATAAATTCCTGCTTTTATAAGAAGGAACTATAGCTAAATTTACACTTTTAAATAAGTTAATAGTTTTGTGAGCCGCTCCATACAACATCTTTTCCCATGCATGATAATTTTCCGCATTTATAAATAAACCATGATAATTAAAAATCATTTTTTTCTTTAAGAAAATATTTGTTAAGCCCGCAATAATATATGGTTTTAGAAGATGACAGTGGATAATATCTATCTCATTATTTTTCACAAAAGAATAAAATTCGTAAAATACCTTAAATGGAATTTTTTTTGTTAACGTTTTAACAACATGAACTTGTATACCCAAATTGTTAAGTTCTTTTATAATGTCTGCATTTCCTTGAAAAACTAAAATATTTTGGAATTTCTCCCTATCGCAATATTGAAAAATCATCCTTAAATGCGCATATACACCATCTGCCCTACCTGTAATGATATTAACAAAATGACACACTTTAATTTTCATTATAAAGTTCTATATAATTTTAAGTATTTCTCTGAAACAGCAGGCCAATTTAATTCATTTATTATTTTTTTTGCTTCTTCCGACATAATATTCAAATTATATTTCCCGGATAATACTTCATCAAGCAAATATTTCAATGCATTATTATCAGAAGAAGAATAAACAAACCCGTTTATACCGCTTTTAATATAAGAAGATATTCCGATCTTATCAGAAACAATCGGAATCAAGCCTGCGGCCATTGTTTCGATAGCAAGAATAGGGAAAGAGTCGTAAATAATAGACTTAATTAAAAAATGCTTATCGTTTAAGAAATCTATTAATTCGTGTTTTTTCATTGGTCCCAAAAATTCAATTTTGCATTGGAAATTACTAATTTTTGAATCTCCACCGATTATAAATAATTCAATATTTGTTTTTTCTAATTTTTGTACTGAATCTAATATATAATTAATTCCCCTTTCTATGCCGTCATTAATTCCATTGTAAAAGACAAATTTCAATAAATTATTATTAAATTCTTTATGATCATCCCTAATGAAATCCGCATCTATGCCGTTTGGAATAATAATAGTTTTATTTTTTGAAAAATTATAGTATCTATCGGCCAAATCAAGATGTAATTGAGAAAGGAATATTAATCGGTCCGAAAATCTCACAGCACAAAGCTCGAACAGATAATCTCGATAACTATTTATTTTTTTCATTCGATTACGATTATTCGGGATTTCATATTTTAAGACACCATGGAAAGTAGTTACTATTTTCCACGGAATTATAATCTTAAGAAGGTAAACGGGTATAATATACCGTTCTGCAGTTAAAACATGAATAACGTAGGGTTTTCTTTTCAATAAATAAAAAAGCAACCTGATAAAGCCTAGCCTAGTTATTTTAGAAGTAACGTCGATTTCTTTCCCAAATAAACGCGAAAAAAAATTACTTCCTTTATAACTTTTGAAAAAATATTCAATAAATTCTACATTTTCATATTCACTAACGAAATGAAATAACGATATTGTATATTTTTCTGGGCCGGTTAAAACATTACTTTTGGGATACCTTCCTAAATAGAATATTTTTTTGTTTGTACTAAGCATTTGTTTTAGTTATAACTTGAAATATTAATTTTCCCAGCAGTATTTTTACAACAAGAATATACTAAAATGACATATAACTAAAAATTTTGCATTGTCGATTAAGGTTTTGGTTGGGATGAAATTTCTACGCAATATTTATTCTTTATTTTTATCACCTTCTTGCAAGCCAGTTTTCCGGATTTTGTTTGTCTCGAGAATTCCAAATTTCGAAATGTAATACATACCCCTCTATGCTTTCCCCTACTTTGCCCAATATAGTTCCTAATCTTACCTTATCTCCCTCTTTTACATAGATATCGGAAAGATGGCTGTAAACTGTTCTATAATCACCCTTGTGAGTAATAATTATAACGCTACCGTAACCTGGCAGCCAATCTATAGCCGAGACTACGCCTTCGGCGACTGAAATAACTTTCTCGTCAGGCTGCGTTTTTATATCAACTCCGTAATTTAAAGTTACAGTATTCAATTTAGAGTTTCTATTTTCTCCGAACTTCTTTACGACACTTCCTTTACTAACCGGCCAATTAAGTTTTCCTTTTAGAGAAGAAAATGACGAGAATCCTGCGGTTGACAAATCGACATCATACTCTTTAACTTTTACAGGTACCGTATTTTTAGTTTCGGCCACCTTATTTTTGCTTTTAGATGCACGGGCCCTGGCGGCTGCAAGCCTGGCTTCTTCTGCTTTTCTTCGAATTTCGGCCTCTTCAATTAGCTTGTTTATCAGATTCCGGATTTTTAACTCTGCGTCTTTTTTAGCGTTTATCTGACTTAAAAGTGCTACTTTGTCGTTTCTTATAGCTTTTAAGATTTTTTTCCTTTCTTTTCTTTTATCATTAAGATTTTTCTCTTCCTCCTGTTTTTGAGCAGTAAGCAAAATTTTGTCATGTTTTTCTTTTTCAAGTCTGTCCTGAACTGAATTAAGGCTGTCCTTTTTATCTTTTAAAGTGTACAGGTCTTTCAATCGTCTTTCGGAAAACCTTTTAATATATTTATATCTCAATAATGCCTGTTCGAACGAATCGGCGTCAAGAAGACTCACCCAATCATCCGGTGAGCCGTTTCTGTATACTGAAACAACATACTTTGAATAATTTTCTTTTAACCTTCTAATATCTTTCCGCAGACCCGTTATTTTTATTTCGTTAGACGAAATTTGTGATTCTTTTAATTGTTCTTCTGATTTAAGATTGGAAATTAAATTTCGAAGCAAAAAGCTTTGCTTGTTGTAATTTTCCAGCACATTAAAAGATTCGCGTTCCTTTTGGGATTTGGATTTTAATTGATCTTGGAGGGTGTTAATTTCGGCTTTGAGTTTGGAAAGCTCATTCTTTTTCCGGTATATTTGGCTACTCCCCTGCGCAAATACCGTACTTACCGATATCATTATTATTAAAAAAAATTTAATAATTTTTTTTTCACCATTTAATTATAGTTGCATCATCGGGAACCCGAAAATCTATTGAAATTTCAGGTTTGTTTGCGATCATTTTTTTGTATTTGATAGAGACATTTTGATCATCTTGATAATTATGAAGGTCGACAGTATAAGGAACAGCGACATCTTCAATGTAATCAAAATCCGAATATTTCCCCTCTAATATTTTTTCGCCGGAAGCGTTCTCAACAGAAAAATCAGTGATACCGAGTTGCCTTATATCAACCATGTAAACGGTAGAAATATTTTTAAGAGAATCCACATACGTCAATATATATTTGTCGTAATCCACCGAGTATTTAGTGGGCTGTTTGTATAGATGGCTAGTAAGATTAACCGCACCTATAAATGCATCGATTAGATCATTGAAGGGAAGATTCACTTTAAAAATATTTTCAAGTACATCGTCCGTCACCTTGCCTTCATAAGCCGTATTATGAAGTGCATCATAAAAGATAAAATTATTTTTAGTTACCAGAGTTTGAGCCAGTTCAATACCGAATGGTCCCATAACCGTAAAATATAATGAATCCGGTTTAACTAATTTAACAAGGAAACTTGCTTTATTATCGAACTTATCAGTCTTGATGAATAAAGTTCCGCTTCCCTCAAAAGATTTTATTCTTCTTCTGTTTATTTCGAGTTTGTTTACTAGTCTTTCCGCAGGAAGGATTTCAACTTCGGAAGTAGGCTTTGACGGCACACAGCCGTTTAATATTAATATAGTTAATTCAAGGAATATTAAGACGGAGAATAATACTTTTCTCAATTTATACCTTTTTCTATTTTGACTTTTAGTTTGCTGTTGCCCTTATCCTGTTTTAAGGCTTTTTGCCAGGTAGTTTTAGCCTTATCCTTATCTCCCATTTTAAATTCAATGTCTCCCAAATGATCCAGTATGTCAGGTTTTTCTCCTCCAGATTTCAAAGCTTTTTCCACATAATCTTTTGCTTTATCATAAACGCCCATTTTAAAATAAATCCAACCCATTGTATCAAGATATGCCGAATTGGCCGGATCGGCTTTAATTGCAATTTCAGACATTTGCTTAGCTTCATCCAGTTTAATTCCTCTTTCAGATAGAGAATATGCATAATTATTATTAACCAACGCATTAGAGGAATCTATCTTAAGTGCTCTTTGATAAACGCTATCGCATTTAGGCCAATCTTTCTGTGAATCATAAATTAATCCGAGAGTACCGAGTAAGTTCACGTCGTCGGGTGAAATCTCTAATGCTTTGTTTAAGTAAATAATTGCTTCATCATTTTCTTTGAGCTGGCTCAGCGTAAAAGAGTAAGCCGATAAGGCATTAATATCTTTGGGGTTCAGGTCTACGGCTTTCTTTAAATATTTTTTGGCTTCAACATTTTTATTGCTCTGGGTTAATGAAAGTCCCAAGATTAAATTAACCCTGAAGTCTTCGGGAAAAGTCTTTATTGCCTCATCCATTACTTTTACGGCATCTACATATTTACGGTTATCGAAGTATAATCCACCGAGACGTACCCAAGCTTCAACATTCCAACTGGCAAGTTTAGTCGCCGCGCTGAATTCCCTGATTGCAGCAGAATCGTTCCTTTCGTTAATTGCAATTGCGCCAAGATACATTTTGACCTGCCAGTTTGTTGTATCCTTTTCAATTGTGCGGAAAAAATTCTTGGTAATCGGTGTTAGCGTACTATCCTTTAACGAAGCCTCAAAAAAAGAAGCGCCTATTCTCATTTTTATATCAAAAGGAACATCATGCTGTTTGATAATATAGTCATATTGATCGGCAGCTTCTTTCCATTTGTCCTCAGCAAGATAAATTTGAGCTTTCCTTTCGCGGGCATCCAAATCGTCGGGATAAAGTGATATTACGTCGTTTATGATTTTAAGCGCATCGTCGTACTTTTTTGCTCTTTGAAAATATTCGGCAAGCAGTTTCTGCAAAGAAGAATTACTCGGGTCGATTGTGAGCAATTGCTTTATTGAGCTTGCCGCATCGTCGTAATTACCCAGGTTGGCGTTTAGCTCGGCGACTCTAATTAATACGCTCCAATCAGGGCCGATTATTCCGGTTATCTTATTGTATATTTTAATTGCTTTAAGAGGTTTATCCGATTCGTATATTCTGGCAAGTTTATAATATGCGTCTATGTCGGAAGAATCATGTCTAATTACACTACTCAAAACTACAGCTGCCGAATCGTATTGTTTGCCGCTTGTATAAATATCCGCAAGTAAATTATAATAATCTATTTTGGATGAATCCAATTTTAATGCTGTTTTAGAATTTTCGAGGGCTAATGATAATTTATTCAGATAAAAATAATTTTTTGCCAAAGCAAAATATATTCCAGGCCGGTGAGAAATTCTAAGGGCATCCTGGTAATCTATTATAGCATTCGCATAATCGCCTTTAGCTTCGGCAAGAGATCCGTTTATAAATTGATCCATTGCTTCAACAGAAGGATTAAAATTCTTATCGTTCAACAATGCAACCGAAGTGTCGTCGGTAACAATACTCTGAACGGATTCCTTCGGAGCAGAACAACCGATTACGAATAAAGAGACAAAGTAAAGGGCTAATAATATTTTTGTCATAAAACCACTTTAAGTTTCAAAATTCTAATTTATTAAAATCGCTAAATTCAATTTAATTCTATTCATCATCCGAAAAAATATATTTTCCTGTCAATAAACGGTAATTAAGAATATGAAAATAGCAAAAAATTCAGATAAATCCCTCAAATAACTCACAATTCTTGCGTACGAATTTTCTAAAGGTTATTTTTGTACAAACATTTAAGGGAAATGGAAAAATTCGATTTAGGCCTGGCTTTTGTTTGGGAATTCGACGATGATTTTATAAATCTGATAGAGGACAACTTTCAAAAAGCCGGACTGACCACTTTTCGCATATCTGATTACAATATAAATGAAGTGAAGGAAAGAATCCAAGATAAGAACTTGTCGTTTTCATTCTATCTGGATAGAGCTTGGGATGTAGATGAAAATTTTGAAGAAATAGGAAAAGTTCTTGCAAAAAGAAGAACAGTAATTTTCAATCCATATAGTAATGTTCTTCACGCCATAGATAAGGCCAATATGCATCTTGAATTCATTTCTGCTCACTTAAACGTACCTTACTCTATTATTATCCCGCCTCACAGCGAGAAAGAAGAAATATTTATCTCAATCGACGATTTGGCATTATTGGGAAGACCATTCATAATAAAACCATGTAATACAACCGGGGGCGGGGTTGGAGTGGTTACAGGAGCCGAGACATTAAAGGAAATCTTGGATGAAAGGACAACAAATTGTGATGACAAATATCTGCTGCAAGAAAAAATATATCCAGCCCTAATGGAAGGAAAGAGGGCTTGGTTTAGATCTTTTTGGGCATTCGGTAAACCGATTCCAGTTTGGTGGGACGATCAAACTCACCTTTATAAAGGTCTTACCAAGGATGAAGTATATAAATTTAAACTAAAAAAGCTGTTTAATATTACTAAAACGATTGCGAATGTAATACATCTGGATTTTTTTTCTACCGAAATAGTATTTACCGAAAAGAATCAATTTATTGCTATAGATTACGTTAATGATCAATGTGATATGAGATTAAAATCGAAGCATCCGGACGGGGTTCCCGATGAAGTTGTTAAACAAATAATTAAGAACATGTTGAAGATGATCATTCAGATAAAAAAGACCTGATATATTAAACTTTTAAATTAACTTCATGAATAAAGCTCAAATTTATTTTGTCTTTTTCCTAATTTTTATCGCAAGTTGTCTACTTGCTTATTATTATATTTTTAATATTTATGAAGTCACATATTCGGTAAAGCCAAAAGTATTATATGCGGAAAATTCTTCCAAAGTCGAAATTTCGACTATACCGTTGAATGCATTAGGAACAAAAGTACCGTTTCGATGTTCATATACAGTATTTAATATAAGGGAGGGGCGGGAATTGGTTGAGAAAATTTCCGAAAATTGCAACCGGGGAAAATTAATATTACGCACAAAGAATAAAACAGGTAAAATTGTCATTTTTATTAAATCGAATCACGCGATCTTACCTTCATCGATTGAAATAAAAATTTACCCTAATTTGGCTTTTACTGAAGATAAAACAGTAAAAAAGATTTAAATTATATATAATTATTTCATTTATTCTAAACTTTATTGAACAACTTGAGGAGATATGAAAAAGTTATTGTTTTACATTATTATTTCCGTGACCATGACAACACTATTGTTCGCTCAAGGAACCGCAGGCACTAACGCAAAGTTTGAGTATAGGTCGTTGATTGACATGCCGACAGCCGGAATTCTTCAAAAAGGATTTGTCGGTGTAACCTCAGATGTTCTTCCTGAGGGTGCATTAATTGAAAAAATTGAAGTAGGCGTATTTGATAATATAAGTTTCGGAATATCATACGGAGGAATGAATGTAATAGGTGCGGGAACTCCCAAATGGTATAAATATCCCGGAGTTAATATTCGATTCAGGTTAATTAATGAGACTGTCGCTGTTCCGGCTATTACTTTAGGATTCGATTCACAGGGAAAAGGTGAATACTTTGATGCCGAATCCCGGTATGCTATTAAATCACCTGGTTTTTTCGGCGCAATAAGCAAAAATTTTCAATTTCTCGGATACTTAAGCCTGCACGGAACAGTTAATTATTCTCTTGAAAATAAAGATGGCGACGATTTTCTTAATTTCATGATCGGCTGTGAGAAAACACTTGGTTCTAATATTTCTATTATTGGAGAATATAACTTTGCATTTAATGATAATTCAACACAATATTTCGGTAAAGGAAACGGATATTTGAATGTCGGAGTAAGATGGGCTGTTGGTGAAGGGTTTACGATAGGTTTTGATTTACGAGACTTATTAAATAATAAAAAATGGAGTCCGTCCACAGCTGATAGAGCTTTAAGAATTGAATATATTAAGAGCATTTTTTGATTCCTTTTATACTTAAACTTTTTTGCTTAATATGTGTCTAACGAGTAAACAGATTATGTATTTAATTATGGACAATACAGTTTAATTTTTTATACAAAAGTATTTATTAGAATAGAATATATGTTTTATGTCATGAGATTTTTTTAAGGATTTTATTAGGCCCGGTTTTTGCAGATATTTGTACAGGTAATTAAAGCGGAGGAGTTGAAAATGAAGAATTTAAAATTATGGAGCGGAATTATTATGATAATTACCGCATTCTTGTTCGGTGGCTGTTACACACAAGTTGCTATGAACAACGGTTACGGAGATAATAACAGCGAATACGGAGACGGTAACGATCAGGGATATCAAAATGATCAGACTCCTGCCGACTCAGTTTACGGTGACCAGTACGGCTATGCCGATTCTCTTGGAAGTAATCAAAACAACTATTTTAACGATTATTATAATCAGCCACCTTGGGCAAATGATTATTTCTATGGGTATTCACCGTTAAATAGAAATCCTTTCTGGCGATATAATTCTAATTTTTCCTTAGGTTTTGGATGGGGAAATGATTTTTATAATCCGTATTCCTGGGATCCTTACGGATTATGGACCAATTATTACCCGGGATATTGGGGACCTTACCCTTACTATCCAACTTATTATGATCCATATTATAGTCCTTATTGGGGCGGAAACTGGTATTATAATAACGGAAGACATTATAAAACCAGAACTGGAGAGATGACAAGATTAAGAAATGATAACGGCTTTAACAGGGGTGATAGAAACGGTTACCGGCAACCTAGCAGTACAACTGTTTATTCGACTTCAACTGTTAGATACGAACCAGATAATACCAGTCGAAGTTCAAACAGATCTACTACAAGCAGTGTAAATAATAGCAATGACCGGAATCAAAATAGATCAAGCCGGAGCTCGTATAGATCTCCAAGAAATAATAACGGTCGAAGCGAAGGTACTAATAATGTAAGAAAAAGTTCAGGAAGGCAGGAAAATCACCCGACTTATACTCGTCCCGCTAATAGAAGCAGAAGTAATAATAGCTCTCAGCCTAGGAGCGAACCAAGAAGATATGAAGCACCTAAATCTTATTCACCGCCGGCAAGAACTTATTCGGCTCCAAGAAGTTACAACCCACCTCCGGCACGTTCTTCAGGTGAAAGCAGGGGCGGGTCCGACAGAAATAGAGGCAGATAAATAAAATGAAAACACTATATAAAATAGTTATACCCTTTGTTTTTCTTGCGGCATTCGGATTAACCGGTTGTTATACAGTTATGTGGTCACCGGATACACAAATGCCGGAAAGACAGGATAATGAAGACTCGTATTATAATAATCCTTATTACGGCGATTATTATTATTATTATGACGATCCCTGGTGGTATGCCGTAATTCCTCAAGGACATTATAAAGATCAACCAGCATACCTCCGCGATACCAGCAGTTCAATGGTTAATTTAAGAAACGATAACAGTAGAAACGGCGGAACAACCAATCTGCCGGAACCTCCTAGATCAACTACGGTAACCATAGAAAGAGCACAACCTTCATCAGGTTCAGGAGCAGCAACTGTAAATAGGACCGAAAATACAGGGTCTAAAAATAGTGCCAGCAGTAATAGCGGAAACAACAGAGGAAGTACGTCAAATTCAGGAAACAGAAATTCTAACAATGATCGAAATACCAACGGGAGGAACTAATGAAAGGCTTATCTGGCATATTCTCAAAGCTTTTTATTATTGCTGGTCTAATCCTATGCAATAATATATACGCACAAAACAGTGTAGATGCTTTAAGATTAGGTTACGGTGGACTCGGATATAATGCCCGTGCTTTGGGTATGGGCAACAGCTACATCGGCTTAAGTGATGACGGCGGCGCTGCATTCTTTAATCCTGCCGGTTGGGGATTAATTAAAAAAATTGAATTTTCAGGCGGAATAAGTATAGATGGTTACGATAACAACGGATTGTTTAAAGATAATTCCAGTGATTATTCAAAATCTTCAACCAGGTTGAGTAATCTAAGTTTTGCTCTGCCGTTTCCCACGACTCAAGGAAGTCTTGTATTCGGAATATCATATCATACTACCAAAGATTTCAACGGTACGATGAAATTCAACGGTTTCAATGGAACAGATTCATCTAAAATTCAGGATTTAAATTCATACTCGAATATTCCATACGATCTCTACTTGACAGATCCGAATTATAATACTTCAATAAAAGGAGGATTGAATCAAAGCGGAAGTGTTCAGGAAACCGGTTCTTTAAATAGCTGGACTTTTTCGGGTGCTATTGAGGCTTATAAAAACCTTTTTGTGGGATTAAATCTAAATTTTATTTCAGGTACATATCAAAATAATAACGATTACTATGAAACGGATTCCCAAGGTTTGTACAAAAACATAGAAACGGATCCCAATAATGCAAATACATTAGGGTTTCAGCAATTTTACCTTAACAAAACACTTAACTGGGATATAACAGGGTGGAATGCAAAATTCGGAATGATATACCAGGTAAAAAATATAGCTCGAATCGGAGCGACTATTCAATTCCCTAAAACATATACAATAAAAGAAAAGTTTACAGAAGGGGGCTATAGTCAATTCAGTAGTTATCAGTACAACCTTGATCAGGCAAACTATAGCGACCAGGTTCAATACGATGTTATTACACCCTATGAACTGGCAATAGGATTCTCCTTAAATTTGCAAGGCTTGCTTTTCGATGCACAGGCTACTTCTATCGATTACTCTCAGCTAAAATTTGATAATGCCGACGGATTGACTCAAAGCTATGTAAATCAACAAAACGATTATATTCAGCAGAATTTAAAATCCGTTTTAAATTATAACGTGGGTGCGGAATATACCTTCCCTGCTATAGGTTTGAGATTAAGAGGCGGTTATATGGTAATGCCATCGGCATATCAAGGTGATCCGACAAGCTTTGATAAAAAATATTTAACAGGAGGTATCGGTTACCTTGCTGAAGGTGATTTTGGTATAGATTTGGCGTACGCACACGGTTGGTGGAACACATATTATGATAATTACGGTACCAATATTTCAAGAATCAGTGAAAAGATTACCGATAATAGAATAATTGTCTCTATGACATATAGATTTTGATTCCAGCTTAAACTGCCCTTCCAGATTTCCATCCGGAAGGGTTTTTTATCTTAAAAAGATTAAAAAGTTAATAAAAATTTCGGCTTCTCACGGTGAACTCGGCACTTCGCCAGAGACTATATTGGGCGCCGAAAGGTATCTGCATTTTAGTAAATGCCGTAATACTTTAGTTTTTTGAGTGTCAAACAACAGAGGATTAAAAAATATGCATACTCAATGCGCTTCGGGTAAAGTATTAAAATAGCCGGCAGATATTCACTCACCTAATGTTGAAATAATTATCCTTGTTAAAAAGTAAACAAAGTATTATTTTATTTTATTATGATACCGAGGTTACACGATAGGCATTATTCTAGGGATCTAAAAGCAGCCATAACTTGCAGCCTTAGTGTAACACTTTTTATTTTTTTGTTTTTTCCCGTAATCAAACATAATCATGAAAAAATTATAGTTACACATGAACTGTTTTCATTACAAGATATTCCCGTGACCCGACAACCTATGCAAAGGCAAAAAATAAGAATTAACTTTCCAAAAATACCTGACATAAAAATTGCCGACATAAATGAACCGCCGGAAAAATTACATGATGTCCCAATAGTTACCAACCAGCCGAAAGCAGTCGGTTCGGAAAATAAACATTATAGGGAAGTCGGGAACGAATTAGTCGATCAGTATACTTTTACTCCCAGACAAATAAAAGAAGTTTTACCACAGAAAACGGTAGACGAAGTGCAAGGGTTTGTTAAAATATCGCTTTTGATAGGTCTGGACGGTAAAGTTGTAAAATATAAAATAATCTCAAATACAACTGGAAATTCGCAATGTCTCGAAAGCGTTCTGGTTGCTGTTTACAATTCAAGATGGCAAGTTGCATTTATTAATGGACAAAAAGTTCAATACTGGGTGGATAAGATTTATAATTTTAAATAATAGTAAATCATACCAGCATAAATAATAAACTTATTGTCTAACCTTATTGACAAGATGACCGGGGCAAACTATTTTTAAGGGTGAATTTTCCATAATTTTAGGAGAATTGTATTAAAGGAGTTGTTTGCAGAATAGAAAGTAAAGACTATTATGTTTTTCCGGAATCATCCGATGAAGTTATTAGATGTTCTCTGAAAGGAAAATTTAAAAAAGATTTCCATCTAAAAAAAGATAAGTTATATCAGAGAGATATAGCGACCGTTGGAGATTATATCGAATTCGACATGAATGAAGACGGAACAGGGGTAATTCACACTATATACGAAAGGAAGAATTACCTTTCGAGAAAAGCACCCAGAATACGTGGAGCAAGTTACCGCGGTGAAAGACTTGAACACGTAATAGCTGCAAATCTTGATAATCTTTTTATTGTAGGCAGTACTTACGAACCGTCGTTTAATAATAAAGTTATCGACAGGCTCCTGGTTATCGGCGAGAGTGCACACCTTAATGTAATCATAATTATTAATAAATTAGACTTGGGTAAAGAAGAAATCAAAGACTGGTCGAAGCTTTACAGTAGTATTGGTTATAAAGTTTTTATGCTTTCCGCATTAAATAATGAGGGTATTCATGAATTACGGGAACAATTAGCGGACAAAAAAAATCTTTTCTTCGGTCATTCAGGTGTCGGAAAATCTTCTTTAATCAACGCTCTATTTCCGAATCTTGAACTCCGCGTCGGAGAAATTAGTTCGTTTACGGAAAAGGGCACGCATACAACAGTAACAAGTATTATGATTAGAGTAGCAAACAGTACCTTTGTAATAGATACGCCAGGGATTAGAGAAATTGATCCTTACGGTATAAAAAAAGAAGATCTGGGGCATTATTTTGTTGAATTTTCACCATATATTTCTGATTGCAAATTTAATACATGTACACATTATCATGAACCCGGCTGTGCCGTTATAAAAGCAGTTGAAAATGAGGAAATATCTTATAAAAGATATGAAAGTTATTTAAAAATGCTGGAAACCATAGAAGAAGATATTATTTTTCAATGAATTATCGTACAAAATATAAATGCCGATTATTTCCGCATTCAAGTTCTTACTGTCTTATATCTCACAGAAAGGCAGTTGAGCAGCACTCCTTTTTTCAATAAATTGGAAACCTTTTCTTAAAAAATTATATTTATTACTGAAAATTTTAATATAAACATGGAACCTCTTATTTCTATCTCGATGAAAGCTTTAACAGATTTCCTTCCGGAAGTCAATAATAAATTAAAGCTGCAGAATATTAACAGTGCGTTGATCAGCATTTGCGTCGTACCCGAAGACTTAACGTTTTTTAATTCTTTGAATCATTCAATAAAGTTATTTGAACGTTCATTCTACTTTGAACAGCCCAATAAAAATTTTGCCGTTATAGGTTTGGATGAAGCGGTGTCAATTACGGAAAACGGCGAAGCAAGATTTGCATTGACCGATAAAAAAATCAAGGAACTTAAAAATACTTTCATAAATAATTGGGAAAAACTAGAAAAAAAACATATTCCGCTTTTTTTGGGTGGAATGAAATTTAATAATGATCATGGTGATCCTGATTGGCAAGATTATGATGACTCGACTTGGTTCATCCCGGAAATTATGCTGTTGAAACATACTCACGGCAATTTTATTTTTTTAAATTTCAATTATTCGGCCGGAACTTCAAAAGAATACATTGTCAATAGATTTCAAAGTAAACTGGAAAAGCTTATACATTTGAAAAAGGCTCAGGAAATTCTGACCAATCCTAGAATTGTAAAAAGCCTGGGAGATTCTCCTAAAGATAAGAAAAAATGGAAAAATTTAGTTTCTGAAGCGCTTGAAAATATCGAAGAAAACCGGATAGACAAAGTAGTAATTTCAAGAAAAGTTGAATTGCTACTGTCTGAGGAACTAAACCTTGATTTTGTAATGAAACGATTCAGGCATAGTTATCCCGATTGTTACTTATTTGTCTTTCACCGAGGGAAGTCTTCCTTTTTCGGCGCATCTCCGGAAAAGCTGGCAAAATTTTCAAGCGGTCGAATTGAAATAGACGCTTTAGCAGGGTCTGCAGCTAGAGGAAACACTCAAGATGAGGATACTGCAATGGAAGAAATGCTTTTAAATGATCCTAAAAATCTAAATGAACATAACATCGTTATTGATTACATAAAAAAGTCTATATCGGAAATAACAGCTAACTTTAACCTTGAAAGACATTGTTCGATTAAGAAACTTGCAAACATTCAGCATCTTTGGTCGCACATAACTGCAGAGATAAATTCGCCAGGTTCAATGTTCGGTTTGTTAAAAGAGTTATTCCCTACCCCGGCAGTATGCGGTCTGCCTAAAGATACCGCGCTACACCTCATAAAAAAAACCGAGGGGTACAAAAGGGGGTTATACACTGGAATAATTGGCTGGTTCAATTTTGATGACGAAGCAGAATTTGCGGTAGCACTTAGATCTGCACTTAGCACAAACAACAAACTGATTGCTTATGCCGGAGGTGGAATTGTAAAGGATTCCAACCCTGATTCCGAATACAAAGAAACAGAGCTCAAACTAAAAACTATATTGTCGTTATTTGCTAATGAAAATAAAAATTAATAGAAATATTCTCTGGACGGAAACTTTTGCAAATGAGCTCTCTTCTTCAGGAGTTAAATATGTTGCACTTTCTCCAGGATCAAGAAATACCCCGTTAACCTTTGCTTTTGCAAACAATAAGAAATTTAAAACATATATTAATATAGATGAACGAAGTAGCGGATTTTTTGCTCTCGGGTTGGCGAAAGCTTCCGGAACACCGGTTGCTGTAGTTTGTACTTCCGGCACCGCAACTGCTGAGCTTTATCCGGCTATCGTAGAAGCATATCAGCAAAGGGTACCGCTGATAATATGTACAGCCGACAGACCCCCTGAGCTTTTAAATCGTGGAGCTAATCAAACGATTAACCAAAGAAACCTTTATAAAAACCATATCAGGCAATTCGAGGATGTTGGTCTTCCAGAACCTGATTTTAAAGAATTACTTCAGTTGAAGGAAATTACCAGGCATGCCGTATATACTGCTTCAATCGGTTCGCGCGGTCCTGTGCATTTAAATTTTCCTTTCCGAAAACCTTTTGAACCGCATACTTTTACAGATGAAATAGATCAGAAAATATTAACATTAAATAGCAAAATATCGAATAAAAATGTTTTTAAAAGAACGATTACACTCACAAAACCCGGTAGGGAAAAGCATTTTAATAATATTTTTAAATTAATTTCAAAGAGAGAAAAAGGATTTATAATAATCGGACCTGATCACTATGATAAAAAATTTTTAATTAATTGTCAGAAATTATCCGAAAAGTTAAATTATCCGATCCTCGCGGACGGTACCTCTCAAATCAGATTCGGTAGTCATAAAGCAGGAAATATTATCACGAACTTTGATGCTTTCTTAAGGTCGGAAAAATTTACAAGGGAAAATATCCCCGATATTATATTGCAGTTCGGCAGAACCATAACATCAAAAGCACTTGATACCTTTTTAGGAAAAATTGATCCGCCCCGATTTATGATAAACGAATACGGCGATTGGTTCGATCCTTCAATAAAAGCAACCGCGGCATATGCCTGTAAACCGTATTTGTTTTGCGAAATTATGAATAACAAAATATCATCTTCAACTATTAAAAGAAAATCGGACAAGTGGTTAAATACATTTAAGCAGGCAGAAATAACTGCAAATAAAGTAAAAGAAGATATTATTGACCGTTCAAAATTTCCAAACGAGTGTAGGATTATTAATGAAATTTTAGAATGTATACCCGAGAACTGCAGAATAATGCTTTCCAATAGTATGCCCGTAAGAGATTTTGACTATTTCGCCTCCTATAGTAAAAAGAAAATAGTATTATTCAACAACCGCGGCGCAAGTGGAATAGACGGAATAACCTCAACTGCGCTCGGTATTGCAGAAGCATCGAAAAAGCCTACCCTATTGATTACCGGCGATTTGGCATTTTACTATGATTTAAATGGACTTCTCGCCGCAAAAAATTATAACATTCCTCTGGTTGTGGTGCTAATTAATAATAACGGCGGCGGTATATTCGGAATTTTGCCAATCTCCGGGTACGATGATATTTTCAAGAAATATTTTGTAGTACCTCATAATTTGGAATTTAATCATTTTGTCAGAGCATATGCCGGTAATTACATAAATGTAAAAAACTGGGCGGGTTTCAGGAAGTCTTTGAAAGCTTCATTTAAAATGGAAAATTTTTCCGTTTTGGAAATTAAAACTAGCTCAAACGAATCCTTAAAACTACGCAGAGATTATTGGAAATCTGTAAATTTGACGCTTAAATAAAATTATTCATGTTTACAAACTGTGGTTCTATAACGAATGGACTCTAATTAAAAACTTTACCTTCCCGGCAGGGAACTTTCATAAAGAATATTTAATAATGCTCTTAGTACAAATCCCTTCAGTAAGCCAATGAAAATAAAATTGAAAAACTTGGAACTAAATTATGAGTTTCATTTAGCCGAGTCAGACCCTAAAGGCAATATATTAGTCCTTCACGGGTTTACAGGCTCCGGCAGCGATTGGGATTTTGCGGTACCTACTTTAAAAGAATATTTCAATATTTTTACCTTGGATTTAATAGGACACGGTTTAAGCGATTCTCCAGATAACCAGAATCTTTATACGATGGAGTCGATCATCTCCCAAATAGATGAATTCATCAATAAAGTAATTACAAATAAATTAATAATTCTGGGCTATTCAATGGGCGGAAGAATAGCATTATCTTATGCTGTAAAGTTTTTCGGAAAAATTTCAGGTTTGATTCTTGAGAGCAGTACATGGGGTATTAAGGAAACGGATTTAAGGGAAAAAAGAATTGAGAATGACGAGAAGAAAGCAGAATTAATTTTATCAAGCGACATGAATAATTTTATTAAATTTTGGATGGATCAGGATATCTTTGACTCTCAGAAAAATCTACCGGCCGAACTGATTGAAAAAATTAGCAACAAAAAATCTTTAAATAATAAAACCGGCTTGGCAAACTCTCTTCGAGGATCCGGAACCGGCCGAATGGTTTATCTCCGAGAACAAATAAATAAATTGCGATTTCCGGTTTTACTAATTACCGGTCAATTGGATAATAAATTTTGCAGAATTAATTCTGACATGTTAAAATATTTAAATAATGCAAAGCACGTAATAATTCCTGAGGCAGGGCATAATATTCATTTGGAAAAACCGGATTTATTTTTGAATGTGATAAATGATTTTCTCATAAACCTAAATTTTTTTTAGTTTTATAGTTGGATAATTAAAAAGAAGGAAAAAAATGAATTTTAATTGGGAAAAAATTAAAGAATACCAGGATATTATTTATGAAAAAATGGACGGCATAGCTAAGATTACAATTAATAGGCCCGAAGTAAGAAATGCCTTCAGGCCGGAGACAGTAAATGAAATGTACAGCGCATTTTCCGATGCCAGAGAAGATCAGAGTATTGGAGTAATTTTATTGACCGGTAAAGGCCCATCAAAAGACGGTAAATATGCTTTTTGCTCAGGCGGAGATCAGAGAATTCGCGGAGATAAAGGTTACATCGGTAAAGACGGAGTACCGAGATTAAATGTCCTAGACCTTCAGAAATTAATCAGAAGCATTCCTAAACCGGTTATTGCTTTGGTAGCAGGTTATGCAATAGGCGGCGGACATGTACTTCATGTAGTATGCGACCTAACAATAGCTGCCGATAATGCTGTCTTCGGCCAGACCGGACCTAAAGTAGGCAGCTTTGACGGTGGCTTCGGAGCCAGCTATCTTGCCAGAATGGTCGGACAAAAAAAAGCAAGAGAAATTTGGTATCTTTGCCTTCAATATAATGCGCAGGAGGCTTTTAATATGGGTATGGTAAATAAAGTTGTTCCTGTAGATAAGCTTGAAGCAGAAGGTATATCTTGGGCAAAAAATATTTTAGAGCACAGTCCAATGTCCATCAGATTATTAAAATCGGCATTTAATGCCGAGCTTGACGGTCAAGCAGGAATTCAGGAACTTGCCGGTAATGCAACACTGTTGTATTATATGAGTGAAGAGGCACAGGAAGGAAAAAAAGCGTACCTTGAGAAGAGAAAACCAAATTTCAATAAATTTCCCAAACTTCCTTAGTAGAATACCGTATGGCAGAACTACAAACTACTCCTTCAAAAATTCAAAGCTGGATTTTAGCCTCTCGCCCTAAAACTCTGCCGGCTGCCTTGGTCCCGGTAATAGTGGGCTCAGCTTTGGCTATTAATAATGGCAGATTTATATTTATATATTCTTTGATCGCACTTGTATGTTCTTTATTAATTCAGATCGGAACTAACTTTGTCAACGATCTATATGATTTTATTAAGGGAGCCGATAACGAAAAAAGAAAAGGACCGTTAAGAGTACTAGCCTCCGGGCTGATTACAATTAGAGAAATGAAAATCGGCATTTACCTAATTTTTTTAATTGCATTTCTGCTGGGTTTAATTCTTGTAATGAAAGCAGGATTATTTATTCTGATAATAGGGATTTTATCTATTCTTGCAGGCATTGCTTATACTGCAGGTCCTTTCCCGCTTGCATATAACGGATTAGGTGATATTTTTGTGTTTATGTTTTTCGGAATTGTTGGTACAATGGGAACTTATTATATCCAAGCAGAAAAACTTTCTGTAATATCTTTTCTGACCTCAATTCCGGTAGGCGCTCTAATTACAAATATTCTAGTTGTAAATAACTATAGGGACATTGAAGAAGATGAAGCTGCCGGAAAAAGAACGCTGGCGGTAATATTCGGAAAAAATTTTGCCAGATATCAGTATGTTTTTCTTTTATTAGTTTCTTTTATGATCCCGGCAATTTTATTTTTCTTTTATCATTTTAATTTTTGGATTCTCCTGCCTCTGATTACCCTGCCGCTCGGATATAAATTAATTGTAATGATTTTTAGGTTGGAAGGATTACAGCTAAATAAGACACTTGAAATGACTGCGAAATTTTCAGCACTTTTCGGACTTTTATTTGCTACCGGATTAACCTTATGAATAAAGTTGAGCTGACATATTCGCCGTACACTATAAAACTTTCAAAACCATTTCTTACCTACAAAGGACTTATAAAAGAAAGACATGGGTTTATTTTAAGACTGTCCGATCAGACCGGAAATTCAGGAATTGGCGACGTTGCTCCTTTTCCTGAATTCGGTTCCGAATCATTGCATGAATCGATTCGTAAACTGGAAAATATTAAACTGGATATTAAAATTGATCTTGACAATATTGAAAAAAGCATTGATTTGCTATTAAGACAGTTTGAAAGCCTTCCCTCGCTTCGGCACGGCTTAGAACAGGCTTTGTTGAATTTAATCTGCAAAGAGAAAGAGATAACCCTCAATCATTTACTGGGAAGAAATTCTCTTAAAATAATTAATATAAACGCTATAATTGGCTTAATGTCTCCGAAGGAATCAGCTAGCGCAGCAGAGAAATTTCTTGGAGAAGGTTATTCATGCATAAAATTGAAAATAGGACGTCAGTCATTTAAAGATGATTTGGAATGTATCGAGGAGATAAAACAGTGCATTGATGATAAGCTAAAAATCAGACTTGATGTCAATGGAAAATGGAACAGTCATGAAGCAATTGAGAATATAAATGCACTTGAACCATATAAGATAGAATATCTTGAGCAGCCCGTTAATAAATTGGAAGATTTTATACAATTAAAGGCAATTTCACGAATACCTATTGCTGCCGATGAATCTATTCGCTCGATAAAAGATGCCGACAATTTTATTGATAATAATGCAGCCGGAATTTTAATACTAAAACCTATGATGATCGGAGGTTTAATACCGACATTAAGGATAATAGATAAAGCCCTTGAAAAAGGAATCAAAACTGTTATTTCTTCTTCTTTTGAATCGGTAATAGGAAGATCTTTTGCTGTTTTTGCTGCATCGCTCGTTCATGAGAATATAGCTCATGGTCTTTCAACCGCAGGTCATTTTAAAGAAGATTTGTACAAAGACCCATATCCGGTAAGAGACGGTAAAATATTTTTATAACATTTTATAATTAAAACCGGACGCACTATTGCTTCAGGATATAAAAATCTCCGGGATAAATATTTGGTACAGAATAAAAGTTTTGGGAATTTTCGAATGAATTTCTTTGGCTATTTTTCTAAGCATAAAATAAATCCTTCCAAAGCTTCAATTTTATATAAAGATGATATTTTAGATTATTCTTCATTGTTCGAAAAAATTCAGGCCGCAGAGATTTATCTTCATCGAACTGGAGTTGAAAGAAACGATAAAATTGGAATACTAGCAGATCATAGTGCTGAATTCGTAATTACCATTTTCGCTTTATGGAAGTTAAATGCAGTGCCTGTTCCCTTAAATAAAAAACTGCTGAACCGGGAAATTGAAAATCAAGTTGAATTTGCAGGCTGCAAATTTTTAATTTATGATCCGGCTTTTAATATCTCTTATAAAAAAATAAAAAGCGTTAAAATCGAAATCGGGAAATTCAAGAATATTTTTCCGAAGAAAACTGAAGATTATTTATTAGAAGTAGATTTAGAACAAACCGCTTTAGTTTTGTTTACCTCGGGTTCAACGGGAAATTCAAAAGCGGTAATTATATCTTTTAATAACCTTATTCGCAGCGCGGAAATCGGCAACCAGGTATTTCAACACAGAGATGACGATATTTGGCTTGCAGCTCTTCCCTTTTTTCATGTCGGCGGCTTTTCCATAATTGTAAGAACATTTTTATACGGGGCGATTCTTGCAATCCCCGAAGATATAAACAGAGATGGTTTAAAGAGGTCTCTTGAAAAATTTGATCCTTCCCTCTCGGCTTTTGTTACCACTCAATTGAAAAGACTTCTTGACGAAAACATTAAACCTAATCCTCGTCTCAGACACATCTTGCTAGGCGGCGGTTTTATTGATTCCGAACTTGTAAGAAGTGCTTATCATAAGGGCTGGAACGTTTCCAAATCGTTCGGCGCAACCGAGACTTCTTCATTTGTAACTGCGCTTACAAAAAATGATTTTGAACTGAAATCCGAATCGGCCGGGAAAGCATTGACACCGAATAAAATTCTAATTGTCGATGAGAATAGAAACATCCTGCCGGAAAATATTTCTGGGGAAGTAGTTATTGAAAGTGATGCCGTGGCCCGCGGTTATTTAAATAATTCTGAGAAAACCGAGGAAAAATTTTCTAATAATAAGTTTTTCACCGGCGATTATGGTTATATGGATAAAGATGGATACTTGTACATAGAAGCCAGGCGGAACGATTTGATCGTATCCGGCGGAGAAAATATAAGTCCGTACGAGGTAGAAAAAATATTGTTGGAACATCCAGATATTTTGGACGCTGCGGTATTCGGTCTGGAAGACAAAGAATGGGGACATTCCCTAGCGGCGGCTTTAATAATAAAAGGCCACAAACAACTAGCACTCAGTGATTTAAGAACCTTTTTAAAAGATAAACTTCCTTCTTATAAACATCCTAAGAAAATTTTTATACTAGAGAGATTCCCAAAAACTCCGCTGGGTAAAATCAGAAAAGAAGAAATTAAAAAAATAATCGGAGAATCGTGTCAATCTTTGTAAAGTGAAAATCCCCGTGAGATTTTTTCGTTCATCGGATTTTTTTTCCAAGTCTTTTTATCAACGAAAACATGAACAGTTCTTACCTCGCAGCACTTTTCGGATGATTCATTAATTAAGGTATATGATAATTCAAATGACGAAGATTTTAAATTAGTTACCTTAATTTCAACCCTAATATTATCTCCGTATTTTATCGGCATGTGATAATGAGACTCAGCATTTAATATAGGTACGATATAATCCGGATTGTTCCAATAGTTTTCTTCAAGGCCGAACCCGTCTACCATTGATTCATATGCCTGATGGCAAAGTTCGAATACCCTGCCGAAAAACAAAATCCCCGCCGGGTCGCAATCGTAAAAATTTATTTTTATATTGTGCAGAAACATATTTACCTTACAATTAAACTGTTATCTTTTTCAAATAAGTATTGAGGTATAGAATTTTTTATTACATCTGCTAGTGCATCTACAAAATGATGCTTGAGCAAGGTCTTGTTATATACAAAACCGATCTCCCTCTTTGGTACCGGTTCATTAAACTCGCGTATGAGTGATAATTGTTCCTCATCTTTTATATCTTTAACAGCTAAGTACGGCAGAATAGTGATTCCAAAATTCTGTTCAACCAGTCTTTTTAAAGTATCGATAGAACCGCTTTCAAAAAGTATCTTCCTTTCGTTATCTCTCCACTCCCTTTCGCTGCTTTGACATAACTTCAATACATGACCTCTTAGACAATGCCCTTCTTTCAATAGAAGCAAATCGTCAGTGGAAAGCTCATCTACATCCAGTTTTTTATTTGCATTAAGCGGATGCTTTCGCGAGATATATGCGACAAAGGGTTCATAATACAGGCTTCGTTCAACTAATGACGAATCGTTTACCGGCAACGCAAGTATACCAACATCAATTAGATCTTTATCCAGCGCGTTTAATATTTCGCTTGTTGTGATCTCATGGATAATTAATTCAATAGCCGGATAATTATCCACAAAATTTTTGATAAACAACGGTATTAAATAAGGTGCAATAGTCGGTATTATTCCTACTTTCAGCATTCCCTTGAACTGTCCGGTTTCCGAGTCGATTAAATTCTGAAGTTTTTCCGATTCGGTCAAAATTGTTTTCGCTTGCTTGATTATTCTTAACCCCATATCCGTAGGAATAACCGGCTGCTTACTTCTATCGAAAATAATCACGCCGAACTCTTCCTCTAACTTTTGAATCTGCATACTTAAGGTAGGTTGAGTTACAAAACAGTGGCTTGCCGCCGTTCCGAAATGACGGAAATTATCAACTGCTACGATATAATTTAATTGAGCTAAAGTCATATTTTTAGACTTCAAATATACTTAAAGTTGCATATATGTAAAAGCTACTGACAAGTTTTGGCGGACTAAGTGCTTTTATTAACAGGAAATGTTTTTAACGATAAATATGTGAGAGATACAGCAGGAGGCGGTTTTGTTGAAATTTTATAAAGATGGGATAGAAGTTAATTAAATAAGTAAGTGCTGATAATGATTCACATGATATAAGGTAATTACATATAAGATTCATCCTTGAAGAAATAAATATCAATAGATAATATCTATGTTAGCATAAGCACAATCTATTTGTTTACAGCAGAGATCGGGTTTAAATTTACATATCCAATAACTAAACACAAATTAGGAGAATAATCGTTTATGAATAATATATTGTCGTTGGGTTCTCAATTTCCGGAATTCAAAAAAAAAGCAGTAGTTTCAATTGAAAAAAACAACGAATTTTCAGAAATCACTTCAGCAGATCATAAACAAGTCGGTAAATGGATGGTAATGTTCTGGTATCCGAAAGATTTTACTTTTGTTTGCCCTACCGAAATTGCTGAGTTCAACAAAAATTATGATGAATTTAGGGACAGAGATACAATATTATACGGTGCATCTACAGATTCAGAGTACGTACACCTTGCTTGGAGAAAGGATCATCAGGATTTGAGAGATCTTAGATTTCCATTAATCGCTGATACTTCAAAATCACTCGCGGAATCTTTAGGTATTCTCGAAGCAAATGAAAAAGTAGCATACCGTGTTACTTATATTGTTGATCCGGATGGTGTAATTAGATGGGTTAGCGCTAATGATTTAAGTGTGGGCAGAAGCGTTAAAGAAGTATTAAGAGTACTTGATGCTTTGCAGACGGATGAACTTTGTCCGTGCAACTGGGAAAAGGGGCAGGAGACTTTAAAGGTCGCATAATTTCTAAAAGCCGGATTCCGTACTTCCGGATCCGGTTTTCCTTTCTATTTTATTCCATACTAACTAAGGGAAAAACAAATGTCGTTAAACGAAACTAAAATAGATTTATTTAAAGATATCGGTATCAGCGAAGATGAAATATTTGAAAATATGGAAATAATGGTTGCAGGCGATACCCGTTTTCTTAAAGATTTAAGAATCAATTTAAAAAATACACTCGCTTCGGAAAATCTAAATATTAAAGAAGCATATTTTGTAGCCCTTGCAGTCGCCGTTAATGAAAAGCATTGTGTGCTAATTGAATCATTTAAAAGCAAAGCTAAGCTAAACGGAGCTTCGGACGAAGAACTTGCGGAAGTTTTCGCATGCGCGTCAACTCTTGCAGTCAATAATGTCTTCTACAGATTCAAGCATTTTATTAAAAGCAGTAATGAGAACTATAAATCGATGTCCGCAGGGATCAAGATGAACATCATGATGAATCCTGTATTGGGAAAAGAATTATTTGAATTAATTAGTTTAGCTGTATCCGCAGTTAACGGATGCGAGTCATGCGTGAACTCTCATGAAGTATCGGTTAGGAAGTTTGGATCTTCTGAGAATAGAATCTTTGATGCTGTAAGAATTGCCAGCATAGTTCGCGGATTATGTGTGGCTTTGAACTAAAATTTAATGGTTTAATTGTCTTATTTCCGGATTTTAGGATAAATATTAAAAGACATCATTTATTTCACAGAAATATCCATATTATTTATGAAACTATTAGGCAATTTAACGATGAGTGCAGGAAAATTCCAATATTTAAGATTCAATTATTTACCGCCGGCACTATATTCTTTCAAACATAGTTTTCCGGTTGTAATTAACCGTTAAAAGGGATAATATTCTCACTGAAAAAAAACCTTTTTCGAAATTAGGGGATCTGATGATTAATATTTTCTTAAGAAAATTGCTCCTTAAAAATGTCTATGTATTAATTCTGCTATTCTTTTTACTTACAACTCAACATCCTACTATAGCACAGGAAAATTATTTTTATACAAATAAACCTTACGGAAGCGAAGCTTTATTCAACCCGATTACTTTAATGATAAACGGCGGATATGATGTTTGTCAACTCCAAATGGTACCAAACAGAGTGTTCCGTCAGCCTTATGCTAAAATGATGAAAGTTGTATTCAGAAATCTCGGTGATCCGTTTACAAGCATAAAACATTATGGATGGTCACTTTTCCTAAGGACCGAATTTCTTCCTGTAAGTTTTAAGAAAGACGAATTGCAATGGATACCTAACTACCAGCAGCATCTGATCGGGGGCGGCATGCTTTTCACAAAAATGAAAGAATGGTACCGGATGCATAACTACCCAGTACCGTGGCTTCTTTCCGCAGTTACCCTAATGACTCATCATCTTTTTAACGAAGTAATGGAATCCGGACCTAATGAAGGTTACAGCGTCGATGAGATTTCTGATATTTATGTTTTCGATATGGGTGGCATAGTTTTATTTAGTTTTGATTCCATCAATGAATTTTTTAGTAAGAAATTAAATTTATCTGACTGGTCTCTGCAGGCAACCGTTACAATGCCATACGGACGGGTTAATGCAGGGCAATATTTTGCAATGAAATGGGAACTACCTTTTTCAGACGAATACTCTTTATTTTACAGATACGGCATGGGAGCATTATTCGGGCTTTCAAAAAAAATAAATGATGAAGACAATTTATCAATAGGATTCGGTTTTAAGACTAAACACCTTGTAGATGTTAGTACCGAAGTCAGGCAGCGAACAATTGAAACTGGCTGGCATGCAGGTATATTTTACGATAAGAATAATTCGTTAATGGCTTCGCTGGTACTGAGCGGCGTGAAAGAATATTTTTGTATGATAGATATTTATCCGGGAATAATAAAACTTCATAATTTTTCACCGGGTATCTGGACTGTTATCGGAAGAAACGGCAACATGATGTGGGGTATTACAACCAGATATGTTTTCAGTATTGGGTATGAAATAAACGATTAGATAATTTTCGATTTACGAGTGAAGATTCGAGATTAATAAATTACGAAGGATGATTGAAGATTGACACCTGAATTTTCAATTGTCAATCTTCAATTGCAAATAGTCAGTCGTTAATCTTCAATCAGTATGCTGTTTTCCTGCATTAAAGCTTTATGTACCGCAACCGCGCATTTTCTGCCTTCAGCTATTGCCCAAACAATAAGCGACTGACCTCTTCTCATATCACCGCAGGCAAAAACCTTCGAAACTGTTGTGGCATGAGAGTTTTCATCTAGCCCGAAATAGGCCTTTACATTACCTCTTGCGTCAAGTTGCATGCCCATTTCTACCAGCTCGTTTATCATTCCGTTATGAACAGGATGAAGAAAGCCGGCAGCAATTAATACTAATTCGGCTTTTATCTCGAACTCGGTATCCGGGACATCTACAAATTTTCCGTTTTCAAATTTAACTTCGCCGCAAACAAGTGCGGTTACTTCCCCGTTTTCATTAGTCTTAAATGATTTTGTATTTATACTCCATTTACGCTCAACTCCCTCTTCATGACTTGAAGAAGTACGAAGCATCATCGGCCAATAAGGCCACGGTGTGCTTTCGGCTCGTTCCGCCGGAGGCTGAGATAATATTTCAATTTGTGTTACCGATTTGGCTCCCTGCCTGTTCGAAGTGCCTACGCAGTCCGACCCGGTATCGCCGCCCCCGATAACAACAACGTTTTTTCCTTCTGCGGAAATTCTTTCCCCGGTTTCCTCGCCTATATTTATTCTGTTCTGCTGGGTTAAGAATTCCATTGCAAAATAAATTCCTTTGGATTCCCTGCCCGGGAATAGAAATATCCCTGGGTTTTTCCGAACCACCTGCAAGAACAACTGCGTCATATTTATCAAGTAATTGTTTCGCGGGAATATCAACACCGACATTCACTCCGGTTTTGAATTCAACCCCTTCAATAGCCATCTGCTGAATTCTTCTGTCGATCAATTGTTTTTCAAGTTTAAAATCAGGAATACCGTACCTGAGCAGTCCGCCTACTTTATTATTTTTTTCAAACACAGTTACATTATGTCCTGCTCTAACTAATTGCTGAGCGGCTGCAAGTCCGGCCGGTCCCGAACCGACAATGGCAACAGACTTTCCGCTCATAACGTGAGGCATACTAGGCTTCACCCATCCTTCTTCGAAACCCTTATCTATGATCGTTCTTTCAATAGCTTTGATTGAAACCGGTTGCTCGTTGATTCCGAGAGTGCACGCAGTTTCGCACGGAGCCGGACATAATCTAGCCGTAAATTCGGGAAAATTATTTGTCGAATGAAGATTATCCAGAGCTTCTTTCATTGACCCCGGTATACAAGATCATTCCATTCAGGAATATAATTCTGAACCGGGCATCCGGTATCGCCGTGACAAAAAGGAATCCCGCAGTCCATACATCTTGCACCTTGAATTTTAGCTTCTTCCGAAGAAAAACGTTTATCAAATTCTTTGAATTTTTTAATCCTTTCACCAGTTGGTTCCTTCTTGAGGTCTGCTCTTTGATATTCCATAAATCCGGTCGGTTTACCCATTTAAAACCTCCTCCAGTTCTTTTCCTTTAACATTTGATTTTTCCGTTTCTTTTTCCTTTGCTAATTTAGCCAGAGCGCTTTTATATTCACCCGGAATTATCTTCCAGAAGTTTTCTTTTTCGGTAGTCCAATTTTTCAGAATATTTTCGGCTCTTTTTGATCCGGTATATTTGAAATAATTGGAAACCATTTCGTATACTTCGGCAATATCTTCATCGTAAATTAGATATTCAACGTCAACCATTTCATGATTGATATATTTATTGGCAACTTTTTTAGGATCCCATATATAAGCTATACCGCCGGACATACCCGCCGCAAAATTTCGTCCGGTTTTTCCCAGTATAACAACTCTTCCGCCGGTCATATATTCGCAGCCATGGTCACCTACACCTTCAACAACTGCCATAAGCCCCGGAATTACGAACCGCGAATCTTTCTCCGGCAACGCCGTTTATATAAGCTTCGCCGCTGGTAGCACCGTATAGACATGTATTTCCGATGATAATGTTTTCGGAAGGATCGAAAGTAACTTCGGCCGGTGTTCTGACAATAAGCCTTCCACCGGATAAACCTTTTCCGGTGTAATCATTTGATTCACCCGTCAGGTCAGATCAATTCCCTTTGCGAGGAAAGTTCCGAAACTTTGACCGGCGGTTCCTCTCAATTCTATTTTAATTGTACCGTCGGGTAGTCCATCATCACCATACCTTTTTGCCACCTCGCTCGAAAGCATTGTACCTGCAGATCTATTGATATTTCTGATTCGTGCTTTTTATATGCACCGGAGTTCCGTTCTCGAGTGCATCGGCAGGACTCTTTAATGAATTCGAGATCTATCTGTTTATCAAGCCCGTGATCCTGTTCCTGGTTCTGTAAAGATTCGTATCATATAATGCTGTCGGTTTAAACAGCGGCTTGCTTAAATCGATTCCTCTTGCCTTCCAATGATCATGCAATCTCACCTGAATAATTTTATCAGTTTGTCCTATCATCTCATTAAAAGTTCTGAATCCTAGTGCGGACATATATTCTCTTACTTCTTCGGCAATGTAAAACATAAAATTCACTACATATTCGGGTTTACCGCTGAATTTTTTTCTTAATTCCGGATTTTGAGTTGCAACACCTACGGGGCAGGTATTCAGATGACATTTGCGCATCATGATACATCCCTGTGTAACAAGGGGAGCTGTTGAGAATCCGAATTCTTCGGCGCCAAGCAATGCTGCAATAACAACATCACGGCCTGTTTTCATCTGGCCGTCGGCCGCAAGAAATACGCGGTCTCTCAGACCATTCAAAACCAGAGTCTGATGAGCGTCGCTAATTCCAAGTTCCCAGGGAGTTCCTGCATACTGAATAGAAGAAATGGGGCTAGCGCCTGTTCCGCCGTCATGTCCGCTTACTAAGATATGATCAGCATGCGCTTTTGCCACACCGGCAGCAATTGTACCGACTCCTACTTCCGAAACTAGTTTTACACTTACACGTGCCTTAGGATTAATATTTTTCAGATCGAATATTAATTGCTTAAGATCTTCGATTGAATATATATCGTGATGAGGAGGCGGACTTATTAGCGTAACGCCTGGAGTACTATGTCTGACTCCTGCAATAATTTTATCAACCTTAAACCCGGGTAGCTGACCACCTTCGCCGGGCTTGGCTCCCTGTGCCATTTTTATTTGCAGTTCATCGGCATTTACCAAATAATGAGCGGTAACTCCAAATCTGGCCGAAGCAACTTGTTTAATGGCAGATCTCATGCTATCGCCGTTCGGCATAGTAATAAATCTTTCAGATTCTTCACCGCCTTCGCCGGTATTCGATTTGCCGCCGATACGGTTCATGGCAATCGCGAGAGACGTATGCGCTTCGCGTGAAATTGAACCGAAACTCATAGCACCGGTTGCAAATCTTTTGACAATTTCTTCAGCCGGTTCAACTTCTTCAATCGGAATTTTTTTACCCGAAGTGTCAAGATCAAATAAACTTCTGAGTGTAACTCTTTTTTTATTTTGATTGTTAATCAGCTGCGTATATTCTTTAAATGTATTATAATCGTTTCTTCTGGTACTTATTTGCAACTTAGAAATTGTGTACGGATTCCATAAATGTTCTTCGCCGTCCCTTCTGTAGTGATAAAGTCCTCCGACGTCCAGAGTACTTTGATCAATCTGAGGATCCAGAGCCACAGTATGTCTGCGGATGGTTTCTTCTTCGAGCATTTCAAGACTAAGTCCCTCAATCTTTGTGGGAGTTCCGGTAAAATAATTCTCAATTATTTCACTATCCAATCCGACCGCTTCAAATATTTGCGCACCGCAATAAGACTGCAGTGTACTGATTCCCATTTTGCTGAAAATTTTAAATAATCCTTTACTAACTGCTTTAACAAAATTATATTTTGCCGTTTTATAATCTCTAACTTCAGGCAGCATACCTTTCTCGATCATATAAGCAAGGGTTTCGTAAGCTAGATAAGGATTTATTGCATTAGCACCGTAACCGCACAGCAGTGCAAAATGATGAACTTCTCTCGGTTCGCCGCTTTCGACAATAAGCCCGGTTTTTGTCCGTAAGCCGGCTCTCAGTAAAGCATGATGGACACCGGAAGTAGCCAGAAGGCTTGGTATTGCTGCACAATTTCTGTCAACTCCTTTATCCGAAAGTATTATAAGAGAGATTCCAGATTTAACGGCTTCAACAGCTTCCTGGCAAATCTGATCAAGTCTCTCTCGCATATTATGTCTTACAAAAGGATTGAAGATCAACGGGATAGTTACAGATTTAAAATGTCCTTTTGTAATATTTCTAATTTTCTCCATCTGCGAATTAGATAGCAGCGGATGTTCCAGCTCAAGTCTGTGTGCATGTAGTGGAGTTTCCCCAAGAAGATTTTGCTCCGGTCCTACGTATGTTGTAAGCTCCATTACCAATTCTTCACGGATCGAATCGATAGGAGGATTGGTAACCTGTGCGAACACCTGTTTAAAATAGCGGAATAAGAGCTGAGGTTTGTCCGATAAAACAGCTAATGCAGCATCGGTGCCCATAGAGCCTATAGCTTCCTGACCATTGGCAGACATCGGCCCCATTACCTGCGATAGATCTTCTTTTGTATAACCGAATATTCTTTGCCTAATCAATAAGTTGTCGAAATTCGCATTGTATATATATTCGGGTGTAGGCAGATGCGTTAGTTTAATCATATTTTCATTTACCCACTGCCTGTAGGGTTTTCTGGTTACGATATCTTTTTTAATTTCTTCGTCGTCTATAATTCTCCCTTGCTTCAAATCAAGGATAAACATACGTCCTGGCTGCAGTTTCCCTTTAACCGCAACATTTTCCGCGTCAAAACTTTGAGTACCGGCTTCGGAAGTAAGCACAACAAGCTCGTCTTTAGTCACTACATATCTTGAAGGTCTTAAACCGTTTCTGTCAAGCGTAGCGCCTATTATATTTCCGTCTGTAAATACAACCGCCGCCGGTCCGTCCCACGGTTCCATCATAGTAGCGTGATATTCGTAAAATGCTCTTCTATCAGGTTCCATTAAATCATTCTTAGACCAGGCTTCTGGAATCATCATCATCATCGCATGAGGTAGACTTCTACCGCTCATTACGAGAAGTTCGAGCACCGAATCAAAAGTTGCTGAATCGCTCTGACCTTCCATAATAATCGGAAGCATTCTTTTAAGATCTTTACCGTAATAAGGAGATTCCATAACAGCCTGTCTAGCTGCCATCCAATTTTTATTACCTCGCAAAGTATTTATTTCGCCGTTATGTGCAATCATTCTGAACGGATGCGCAAGATCCCAGGTTGGGAAAGTATTAGTGGAAAATCTCATGTGGATCATTGCCATCGCAGATTTCATATCCGGGTCATTGAGATCTTTAAAATATTTTCTGATCTGCGGAGCCAGGAGCATACCTTTATAAATTAAAACTTTGCTCGAGAATGAAGGCACATAATATTTACTTCTGTCCAGTTTCAGCTCAACTCTTATGCGGTGATCGATAATTCTTCTTATCAGATAAAGTTTTCTTTCGAACTCATCCTGTGATTCTATTTTCTTATTTGCTCCGATAAAGCATTGCCTTATAAACGGCTGAGTTGCTCTTGCACCTTTGCCGGGTACGGTACTATCAACCGGTACATCCCGCCAACCGAGAAATTTTTGATTTTCATCTATTACAATTTTTTCAACTATGTTTTCGACTGCTTTCCTTAAAATCGGATTTTGCGGAAGGAACATAACACCTACACCGTAATGGCCCTCTACAGGCAGATCAATTTTATTTTCGGATGCAACTTTCCTCATAAACTCATCCGGCATCTGTATCAGCATTCCGGCACCGTCACCGGTTTCCGGGTCTGCGCCAACCGCACCGCGATGCTCCAGATTCTTAAGTATATCAAGTCCTTTATCGATAATCTCCCTGGATTTTCTGCCTTTTACATCAGCTACGAATCCCATTCCGCATGCATCATGTTCAAAAGAAGGATCGTACATACCCTGTTTATTATTTAATTTTTCCGGTTTCATTTCTTCATTTATATTCATTTTTTGTTCTCTGTTTTCTTCATTTAGTCGAGACATACACAAGGACTCCTTTCAAGAAAGGTTTCATATACAATTATGCTGTTCATGTATAATTTTTCTTCTTTTTTATTGTAATATGCTATATATCTTAAATAAATTAAGTTTTTATACAATAACAATAAATTAACTAAGGTAATTTAGAATTTATTAAGAAATTTTCAATAGACTTTGCAATTTATAATTAAAAAAATTTTGTTTTGTATTTTTAGATTAGACTAAAAAGATATCATTAAGGAAGGGAAGCTTTGCTCTTACTTCCTCAACGCAGTTCTTAGATATTTCGGCAACTAAAATTTTCTCCGAATCCGATTCGCTTAATATTTCTTTTCCAGAAGGATCAAACAAAGAAGTGTACCCTGTATAATTTAATTTCGGGTCATTACCTACTCTGTTAACACCCGCTACATAACATTGATTTTCTATTGCCCTTGCTTTAAGCAAAGTCCTCCAGTGTTCAATTCTTGTATCCGGCCAGTTTGCAATTACTACTATTAGATCTGTCCTTGCTTTCCCGTATTGTCTGTACAATTCGGGGAATCTTAAATCATAACAAATCGATAATCCGGTACTAAAGCTGTTTATTTCCGTGATTATTGTCTTCCCGCCTCTTTTATAATGTCTGTCTTCAGTTGAATAAGAGAAAGGGTGAATTTTTCTGTAATATGATTTCAATTCGCTGCCGTCTATATGCAACAAAGTATTGAAGTATCCGTCTTTATCTCTTTCAATAATACCAGCCAGAATTTTGCAACTATATTTTTTAGAAACTGCTGAAAAGAAATCGAAACTTTCACCGCGTAATGATTCGGCCAGTGTATCCGTATTCATAGAAAACCCTGTAAGAGTCATTTCCGGAAATACCAGCAAATCCGCACCGGAAAAATTATTCGTCATCATCGACAATATTTTTTCGCGGTTTTTTTGTTTGTTTTCCCAAACAGGATCATATTGAAACAAGCCGATTTTCACTGAGCTATACTCCGAATATTAAACGGCATTAACCGTTTTGCCTGCAATTTTATTTTTATACAACCGGTAATTTAGACTGTCGCTCAAAGCCTGGAAACTTGCTTTAATAATATTCTCGGATACGCCGACTGTGCTCCATGTTTCATTGCCGTCACTCGATTGAATCATAACTCTTACCTTGGCGCCGGTTCCTTCTTTTTCGTCCAGTACTCGTACTTTGTAGTCAATAAGTTTTATTAAAGCAACTTCAGGGTAAAACCTGATTAAAGCTTTTCTGAGAGCATTATCCAGGGCGTTAACAGGTCCGTCGCCGTCGGCTGCTGTGTGTTCAATTTCCCCGTCTACTTCAATTTTTAAAACTGCCTCGGCATTATTAGTCCCCTTATCATCATTAAATACCGTAACCTTAGAATCCAGCACATAGAAGAAAGGAGAGAAGCCGTTCAATTCGGATCTTAGTAATAATTCAAACGATGCTTCCGCTCCGTCAAATTGAAAGCCGTCAAATTCCAGCGACTTAATATAAGTAACAAGTTTCTTGCTCAATTCCCTGTCGTTTGAAAGATCAATTCCTAGTTCCTTTGCTTTGTATCTGATATTGCTTTGTCCGGCTAAATCGGAAACTAGTACCCTTTGTTTGTTGCCGACCGATTCAGGGCTGATATGCTCATACATCTTGCTGTCTTTAAGAACAGCGCTTACGTGTATTCCGCCTTTATGCGCAAAAGCAGATTTACCCACAAAAGCGGCCCTGCCGTTCGGAACCAGATTCATCAGCTCAGAAACAAAATAAGACAACGAAGTTAAATGTTCAAGATTTATCTCTCTAAAAGTCTCAAGCTCCAGTTTCAGAATTAAATTAGGAATTATGCTGCATAAATTAGCGTTCCCGCAGCGTTCGCCTACGCCGTTTACGGTTCCCTGTACATGTACGGCTCCGGCTTGTACGGCAGCTATCGTATTTGCCACCGCCACCTCCGAATCATTATGGCAATGAATGCCTACGGGCGCATTTACATATTTTTTTATCTCAAAAATTATGTCGTAAACTTCATGAGGCATTGTACCGCCGTTCGTATCGCATAAAACAAGGACATCCGCGCCTCCCTTTTCGGCAGCCTGCAGCATTTTTACCGCAAAGTCACTATCCTCTTTGTATCCGTCAAAAAAATGTTCGGCATCATAAATTACCCTTTTACCGTTTTTCTTCAGAAAATCTACCGAACCGAATATCAACTGAGCATTTTCATCCTCGGAGAGGCCTAAACCTTTTTCCGAGTGAAGTTTCCATGTCTTGCCGAATATTGAGACCACATCCGTATCGGCTTTTAATAAAGCGAGAAGATTTGCGTCTTCTTTTATTCTATCGAGCGACCTTGCAGTTGATCCGAATGCACAAATTTTTGCGTGATTCAGTTTTAAATTTTTAGAACGCTGAAAAAATTCTTCGTCTCTAGGATTACTTCCGGGCCATCCGCCCTCAATTATATCTATACCGAATTCATCCAATCTTTGAGCTATCAATAATTTATCCTGAACAGATAGATTAACACCTTCTCCTTGAGTACCGTCTCTCAGAGTAGTATCAAATAGTTCGATCTTGTTTTTCATTTCGTTACCAATCTTTTACTGTTTCTAAATCACTATTAATAATCCGGCTTTAAAATTACTCGGAAATAAGATTACACCAGGGAAAACTCGGTCAGGCAATCATTCCGGCATTTCTTGCGTATTTAAATATATCCCCGGCTTCTATAATAGGTAATATATCCCCGAGGGAGCGAAGTTTATAAACATCTCCTGATGTTAAGTTCTTTAATGTATTGTCATTCAAATTCAGTTCTAATTCATCGCCGGTATTTATCTTCTCATTAATTTTTTCCTGAGTCTCGTAGGGTAAAAGGAATCCTCCGTCAACGCAGTTGCGGTAAAATATTCTGGCATATGACTCGGCGATAACCGCTTTAACTCCCGCAATATTCATTGCAAACGGTGCATGTTCCCTAGAAGAACCGCATCCGAAATTGGCTCCGCCTATTATTATATTGAACTCGGATAAATGATTTTCTCCCTTAATAAAAGGGATCCCTCCGTTCGGCAACCCCGACTTTTGAGGAGGGACCCCGGAGAGAGAAAAATGTCCGTACATTTTCGATTCTTCAGGATCGGTTAAACTGTAAACTAAATGTTCCGCAGGAATAATCTGGTCGGTATCGATATTATTCCCGAGTACGAATGCTTTTCCTTTAATTATTTTTTCCATTTAATTTTTTAATCTCCACATCTTTTCTGGTTTAAAAATCTTATAAGAAATCTCTCGGATCGGTTATTACGCCTGCAACCGCGGATGCCGCAACGGTTAACGGCGATGCAAGATATACTTCCGATTTTTTGCTTCCCATCCTGCCCGGGAAATTTCTGTTCGTTGTTGAAATAACAGTTTCACCGTCATGAGCTCTTCCGACGGTATCAGACGGGCCTCCCAGACATGCGGCGCATGAAGATTGTGCAATTTCGCAGCCCGCATCCCGGAAAATTTGTATCAGAGAAACGCCGCTGATAGTTTCTTCTTCAAGCTGACGTGCAACATGAGTACTTGCCGGAACTATAAAGGTAGGCACTTTAACTTTATTGCCGAAAATAATTTTCGCTGCAGCGATGAAATCACTTAATTTACCTCCGGTGCATGATCCGACATAGCATTTTGTAAGTTTAGTGCCCTGAACATTTCTAACAGTATCCAGATTATCAGGGCTGTGCGGTTTAGCCACATGCGGTTCCATTTTACTAACGTCATATGTATATGCAGCTTTATATTTTGCATCCGGATCGCTGTGGAATATTACATAGGGCTTATCCGTTCTCTCTTTAGTATATGCTTCGGTAACTTCATCTGCGGCTATTATTCCGTTCATTGCGCCCGCTTCAATTGCCATGTTGGTGAGCGTCATTCTTTCATCAACCGACAAAGAATAAACGCCTTCGCCGTCGAATTCCAGCGCACAGTATGTTCCGCCGTCGGTAGTAATATCACCTAATACCTGAAGGATTAAATCCTTCGCTGTCAGGTAAGGAGGAAGTTTACCGTTAAATGTGAACTTTAATGATTCGGGAACTTTTTCCCATATTTTTCCGGTTCCTAAAATAAAGGCCGCATCTGTGTTGCCTACACCGGTCGAAAACATTCCGAATGCTCCTGATGTACAAGTGTGCGAGTCCGTACCGAACAGCACAGTGCCGGGTATATTGTACCCTTCTTCGGCCAAAGCGATATGGCAAACACCTTTATATCTATCCGTGCCAACATCATAATAATTATCAACCGAATATTCTTTAGCAAAACTTCTAAGAATCTCTACATTTCTGTTCGCCTGGGGATTCTTTGTAAAGATGTAATGATCAGGAAAAATAACCAGTTTGTCTTTGTCCCATATTTTTGCATTTTCACCAAACTCGCGTTTCCATATGCCTATAGTCGGCGGTCCGCATACATCATGCGTCATTAATACATCAACATTTAACCATATATTTTCTCCGGGTTCCACTCTATCTCTTCCGGAAGCTTTTGCCAAAATTTTCTCTGTTATTGTCATCGACATTTTTTATTTCCTTTATACTGCTTGAGATATATCTGATAATGAACTGTCATAATTTTCGCCTTCGGCTTTTAACCTTTCGTATTTACGGTATTGGTTTAATGCTTGAAGGTATGCTTTCGCGCTTGCTTCGATAATATCCGTTGAGATACCTCTTCCGGTAAAAGAATTTTCATCTTCTCTCAAACGGACAATTACTTCGCCCATTGCCTGTCTGCCGGAGGTAACCGAACGGACATTGTATGATTCAAGTTTCGGTTTTACATCAAGAGCCCTTTCGATGGCATTAAAACACGCATCAACCGAGCCGTCCCCGGTTGCAGATTCCTGAACCGTATCATCACTAGTTTTTATCTTTACCGTAGCAGTCGGGATGGCGTTAGTACCTATCATAACATGCAGATAAACCAGTTCGTAAAACTCGTTCTTTTTAGAATGTACCTGATCGCCCATCAGAATTCTAAGGTCTTCGTCGAATACTTCCTTTTTCTTGTCTGCAAGTTCGAGGAACTTTTCATATACGCCTTTTAACTCTAATTCGGTCAAAGTATAACCGAGTTCAAAGAGTCTGGATTTTAATCCGTGCCTCCCCGAATGACGGCCGAGTACTATCTTTGTTTTAGGAACACCCACACTTTCAGGAGTCATTATTTCATAAGTCTGCCTGTCCTTCAGCATACCGTCCTGGTGGATTCCCGATTCATGAGCGAAAGCATTCTCGCCTACGATTGCTTTATTCGGCTGAACTATCATACCCGAGAAAGAAGAAACCATTTTACTGGTATTATAAATTTCCTCGGTTTTTATATTTGTATAAACATTATTTATGTCTTTTCTTACTTTCAGAGCCATAACAATTTCCTCAAGGGAGGCATTACCGGCGCGTTCACCAATACCGTTGATGGTTCCCTCAACCTGACGGGCTCCGTTTTCAATTCCGCTTAAAGAGTTCGCTACGGCAAGTCCGAGATCATCGTGGCAATGAACGCTAATAATGGCTTTATCTATGTCGTTTACTTTTTTTCGAAGTTCAGCAATCTTTGCGCCGAATTCCGAGGGGAAAGTATAACCGGTTGTATCGGGTATATTAACTGTGGTAGCACCGGCTTCAATTGCGGCCTGAATAATTTCGGAGAGGTAAGACATTTCTGTTCTGCCTGCATCTTCAGCGGAAAATTCGATATCATGAGTAAATGTTTTAGCATAAGCCACTATATCCTGAGCCATTTTCAATATGGTTTTTCTTTTCTCATGGAGAGTTTTTCCGTACCTATCGTCGCCGAACTTTCCCAGTATATGAATATCAGAAGTTCCGATAAAAGTGTGAATTCTAAATCTTTTTGCTCCCCGCAATGCATCATAAGCAGCTTTAACATCAACTTCTTTTGCTCTTGCCAGACCGGCAATAATTGCATCAACTTCACCGGAGATGCGCTGAACCGCTTCGAACTGGGCGGGTGATGAAACAGGAAAACCTGCTTCTATAACATCTACCCCCAGCTTTTCAAGCTGTTTTGCTATTTCTAATTTTTCATACACATTTAATGAGGCACCGGGTGATTGTTCCCCGTCCCTCAATGTAGTATCAAAAATTACTACTCTGTTATTCACTTTTATTACCTTTCTATGAAATTTTAGTAAAACTTCATTTACTTTTAATAAATATTTTTTTTACGGCTGATTTTATCGGACGCAAAAATCTACTTCTTCTTTCCTACTAGTAATGCTAACTCACGCCATTTCCAATAACAGTCGACATCGTAAAACCCGATATCGCCGATCCATTTCAGTTGGGTTTCAACATCCAGAAGTTTATTAGCATTATCTTCGGGCGTTCCCAATAATTCAAAGAATTTTTTATGAAGATTTTTAGTCGGCGAAGAAACATGCTCCAAATTGCAAAAAATACCGCCGTTTTCAAGAATCTTCCAAACTTCAAAATATAAATTCCGTTTACGGCTATCATCCACATGATGAATCGCAAAGCTCGATATTACAACGTCAAAGCTATCCGGTTTGAAAGGTAACGCATTATTTATATCATGCTCAACTATGGTTACACGTTCTTCATCGTTATATTTTTTTTTCAACTCATCCAGCATAACCGGAGAAAAATCCAATGCAACACCCTTCGCATCCCGGCATTTTATTAAACATAAATCCAGCAACCTACCGTTACCAGAACCGATATCCAGAATTCTGCCGGCATCCTTCGGTATTTCTTCAAGCAGGGATGCCTCGCCTTCGGTACGGTGCGGTATTTTATCAGCCCTGCTTAAATAATTCAATGCATGTTCGGTCGATTTCCATTCGCTGTTCATCATCATCAAGTTAAATTAGAGTGCAGTTTCACTTACTGCTTGCTCGTCATAAATTTTAATAAAATTAGCAACGACAGCGTCTTTCATTTTTTCTGTAGAAACCAGCACTGATCCTGGTGAAAATATATCCGCAGTTCTGTAACCGGATTCCAGGGTCTTACTTATTGCAGCTTCTATTAGTTCTGCGGCTTTGTGCATCTTGAAGGAATGATAGAACATCATTGCAACAGATGAAATTGTAGCAAGCGGATTAGCCTTTCCCTGTCCGGCTATATCCGGAGCACTCCCGTGTACAGGTTCATACAAAGCATATTTGCTACCGAGGCTGGCGGAAGGCAGCATGCCTAGACTACCGGTAACCATAGAAGCGATATCACTTAAAATATCTCCGAACATGTTTTGAGTAAGTATTACGTCAAACTGTTTCGGATTACGGACAATCTGCATGGCAGCATTATCTACATACATATCGCTCAATGAAACTTCAGGATAATCTTTATGTATTTCATGCACCACTTTTCTCCAGAACTGGGAACAATCCAGAACATTGGCTTTATCGACTGAGACAACTCTTTTATCTCTTGTCATTGCAAGTTCAAAAGCATATCTGGCCATCCTTTCAACTTCTTCTCTATAGTATATCATCGTGTTCCAGCCTTTTTCATCGTCGTAACCTCTCGGTTCACCGAAATAAACATCGCCGGTTAGTTCCCTTAATATTATAAAGTCGGTTCCGTCCAAAACTTCAGGTTTAAGAGTAGATGCAGAAAGTAAAGCCGAATAAACTTTTGCGGGACGAATATTATTGTATAATCCCAGCGCTTTCCTCAATTTCAACAAGGCAGCTTCCGGTTTCTGATTCTGCGGGAGGTTTTCCCATTTGGGTCCACCAACAGCACCGAGCAGCACCGCATCGGCATCATAACAAGCGCTAAGAGTTTCCTCAGTAAGCGGAGAACCGAACTTATCGTAAGAGCATCCGCCTGCCAGATATTCATTCAAAGTTAAATCCACATTGAATTTTGCAGCTACGGTCTTCATAACGTCTACAGCTGCATTTACCACCTCTGGGCCTATTCCGTCGCCGGGTAAAAGCGCAATTTTCAATTTCATACGCCGACCTCTTCTTTTTTATTTTTCTTGAACAGCCAGCTCATCATTTCTCTCAGCTTTGCGCCTACTTTTTCAATCTGATGCTCTTTATTCTCAGTTCTAAGTTTCTTCATTAACGGCTCGCCTGAGTTATATTCATCGAGCCATTCTTTCGCAAATTGACCGGATTGAATCTCACTTAGAATTTTTTTCATCTCTTTACGGGTTTCGGCAGTAATCAATCTTTTTCCTCTCGTCATTCCGCCGTATTCAGCGGTGTCGCTGACCGAATAATTCATTCTTGATAGTCCTCCCTCATAATATAGATCGACTATAAGTTTCATCTCATGCATGCATTCAAAGTAGGCCAGTTCAGGCGGATAGCCTGCTTCAACCAGAGTATCAAAGCCTGCTTTTATTAGCTCTGCCGAACCGCCGCAAAGTACTGCCTGTTCACCGAACAAATCTGTCTCGGTTTCGTTTTTAAAGTTAGTTTCAATAACACCGGCTTTAGTACCTCCTATTCCCTTAGACCATGCCAGAGCAGTATCCAAAGCTTTACCGGAAGCATCCTGATGAACCGCGATCAAACAAGGAACTCCCGCGCCTTCAAGATAAGTGCGGCGTACAAGATGGCCGGGACTTTTCGGCGCAATCATTATCACATCAACATCTTTAGAAGGTACGATCTGTTTGAAATGAATATTAAATCCATGGGCGAAGGCAAGAGTATTGCCGGCTTTCAAATGGGGAGCAATATCCTTTTCGTAAACCGATTTTTGGTTCTGATCGGGTAGCAAAACCATAATAATATCTGCCCATTCCGACGCATCTGCAATTGTTTTAACCGTTAAGCCCGCAGCCTCGGCTTTTGCCCACTTGTCACTTTCTTTTCTTAGACCAACGCACACATTGCAGCCGCTTTCTTTTAAGTTCAAAGCATGAGCATGCCCCTGGCTTCCGAAACCAAGAACAGCAATTTTCTTTTTCGATATATTTTCTAAAGATGCATCGCCTTCATAATAAACTTTCATTATTAAATCCTTTATTTTTATTGAGTAACTGGTGTTTTGTCATGTTGCAACTGTTCGCCTCTTTTGAGGGCAACAGTTCCGGAACGTGCCATTTCTTTTATACCGTACGGCTCAAGCACGTTGACTACTGCGTCAATCTTATCCGGCGGACCGGTTATCTCCAACGTCAGCGTTTTATTATTTATATCTACGACGTTTCCCCTGAAAATTTCGCAAATATTTGTAATCTCTGCTCTGGTACCTTTCTGGTAAAACACCGAAATAAGCGCCAGGTCTCTTTCTACTCTGTTTTGTCCGGTAAGGTCAACAACTTTAATTGTGTCGATCAGACGATTTAATTGTTTAACTATCTGTTCGATAATTTTATCGTCCCCTTCGGTAACAATGGTCATCCGTGAAATTTCAGCGGTTTCGGTCTCGCCGATTGATATACTGTGAATATTAAAACCTTTACCGCTGAACATTGTGGCCACCCTGTTAAAGGCACCGAATCTGTTCTCAACCAAAACCGATATTGTATGTTTCATAAATTAAACCATCTCCTTTGGGTCTAAACGTTTTGTCATCATTTCATTAATTGTTGCGCCGGAAGGAATGATCGGGAAAACCATTTCTTCTTTTACAACCTTGAATTCTATAAGAACAGGTCCATCGTTTACCGAGAGTGCTTCGTCTAAAATATCGTCAACATCGTTGGGTTTGGAGGTTGAAAAAGATTTTAACCCGAAAGCCTCACCTACTTTTTTAAAATCCGGATTGCTGTCGGACAGGTCCGTGAAGCTGTATTTTTCGGCATGAAAAAGTTCCTGCCATTGGCGGACCATTCCCAGAAAGCTGTTGTTGATAATTATAAACTTGATAGGAAGTTTGTTATAAACAGCCGTGACAAGTTCCTGAATATTCATTTGGAAACCGCCGTCTCCTGAAATTGAAATAACCGGTCTATCCTTAACCCCGAAGGCAGCACCTATAGCAGCCGGAAGAGAGAAGCCCATAGTACCTAGTCCCCCGCTTGTTAAATGGGAGCGCGGATGATTAAACTTATAATACTGGGCAACCCACATCTGATGCTGCCCAACATCAGTTACTATAACGGCTTCTCCCTTTGTCTTTTCATTAATTTTTTCAAGAACATATTGTGTCCTGAGTTTGCCGTCTTCCTTTTCATAAGTAAGAGGGCACTCATCTTTCCACGCATCAATCTGTTTCCACCAGTCACTTATATCCAGCGGTTCGTTTATTTCCGAGGCAAGCTCTGCGAGCACATGCTTAACATCTCCTACTATAGGAAGATCTACAATCACGTTTTTGTCGATACATGTCGGATCAATATCAACATGAATTTTATAAGCGCCGGTTGCAAACGAATCGACTTTACCAGTAACTCGGTCGTCGAATCTTGCACCAAGCGAGATCAGAAGATCGCAATTATTAACCGCCTGATTTGCCCAATAAGTTCCGTGCATTCCCAGCATGCCTAATGACTGTGGTTCGCTCATCGGGAAGGCCCCCAATCCTTGAAGCGTCATGGTAACCGGCAAATTGTTTTCTCTTACAAGAAGACCTAATTCTCTGTGTCCTCCAGACATAATTACACCGCCGCCTACATATAATAAGGGTCTTTTTGCTTTTTTCAGAATCTCCGCGGCTTTCTTAATTTGATTTTGATGACCGAGGAATGTCGGCTTGTAACCTTTCAGATCGACTTTATCCGGGTATTCAAATTCACATACGGATGCTACTACATCTTTCGGCAGGTCGACTAAAACAGGTCCCGGCCTTCCGGTTGAAGCGATAAAGAAAGCTTTTTTAACAATCGATGCCAGTTCTTTTACATCTCTAACAAGAAAATTATGTTTCGTAATCGGTCTGGTAATTCCAACAATATCGGCTTCCTGAAATGCATCGTTACCAATAAGATGCGTTGCCACCTGCCCGGTAAAAACCACAATCGGTACGGAATCCATATATGCATCGGCAATACCCGTTACCGTATTTGTAGCACCCGGGCCTGAAGTAACCAGCACAACTCCCACTTTACCAGTTGCCTTTGCATAACCTTCAGCCATATGAGCGGCACCTTGTTCGTGTCTAACAAGAATATGCTTAAGATAATCGACATCGTAGAGTTTCTCATATAACTTTAGCACAGCGCCGCCGGGAAACCCGAAAACATATTCAACTTTTTCGCGTTTAAGACATTCGAAAAATATTTCGGCCCCAGACAACATTTGCTTGGAGGTTCTCATATTAGATCCTTTCTATCTTCTTGTAATTCTAATAAAATTTGTTAAAACTTTAACCAGTCATTTTATTTTAATCTTACCAACTGTGCGCCTGCATACAGTTTAAACTTCCGTAAGAAGCTCAGCATCCAGATCCGGACTAACAATAACAGGCGTATTCGTTAGTCCTGATCTAGATGCTAATTAGAATTAGCGCACTAATATTAAGGATGAAAATTCGTAAACTGCTATCAGCAGTATGTTTTAAGCATCTGATAAGATGTAGATTATTAACTACAACACTTTTGGTGAGAGCAGTATTGACTATACCACTTCTTGTGGAAGCTTTTTGATAGCCGGATTCTAAGCAAAGATATTTCACATTTGCCTCTGAAAATTACAAAAATTAATCTTCAAATATAAGTCTTGAGGATCCGGTCAATCCCGATTCTTATTTTCTTTTATCATTTTTTATTTTTTGAATTGGGATTGACTAGTATATCAGCCTAGAATAATAATTACTAGTAGGCTAATAATAATAGAAATCCCTAGAATGATATCTAAAGAAAGGATAACTCTTGAATTGTGCACATTAACACGACGGCCACTGCTGTTTTGAACAGGGACTAATTCTAAGGTAATATTTCTCGTTGTGTTATACATACTTTTTTTATTGGAATACAAAATAAAATAACATTGAACATTTGTCAAGTTATTTCGTAGTAAAAATTACTAATAATGACTTACTTAACAATTTTATAACATTAGGTAAATTTTGTAATTGCCCGGTTGCATAAATATTCGAATTTCATATTTAATAGTTTCGGAATTATGTTTTGGCAATTACTGTCTTGCTGTCCGAGGTAAAGAGAATATTATGAGGGGAAATTGGTTTTTCGTTACATAAAGAGATAATATTTGATATTTAGGATCTAAAAATTCCAATTAAATTTTCGATAATTATTTATAATTGAATATATAATCATTTAACAGCGAAAAGGCACTACATGGCACTCTTAAATTGGGAAAATAATTATTCGGTAAAAGTTGCTGAAATAGACGAACAACATAAAGCTTGGATTAATTTAATTAATTATCTTCATGAAGCGATGAAAGCCGGTAAAGGTAAAGAAGTACTTGGTGACATATTGGATGAAGTTATGAACTACACTATATATCATTTCGGAAGTGAAGAAAAAATGTTTGACAAGTACAAATATCCGGATACCGTTTCACACAAGAAACTTCATTCCGATTTTGTAAACGAGTTTAAAAAAACAAAAAGGGATTTTGACAACGGAACAATAGTTTTAAGTATTGAAGTTATGAGCCGCTTAAAAGAATGGTTGACAAATCATATTATGAAAGCCGATAAACAATATTCCGATTTCCTAAACAGCAACGGTGTTAATTAATATTTTTATGAAGGCAGCTTCTATGCTGCCTACTATTCTATTTCAGTGAATAACTGTTTCGACTCTATACTTTTAAAACATACAAGTATTTCTATTATGAATAATTCTTTTATTAATTCTATTTAGACTAACTTATTTTTATTACTCCCAAACATGCCGGAATGAAACTCTTCCCCGCGAAGCAGCGGAGTGTTAGATACATTAGCATTATTTTATTTATCGCAGCAGGCGGCGGTAAACTAACTCATGCGAGAATAGCGGCCGGGTTTTCAAAATTTTTCCAAACTGCACCCAAATCTTCCTCAGTCAACTAGCATAGAAGCATTTATTAATATTAATATCATTCAATTTCGAGTTAGTCCTTTCCGAAATATATTATGAGGTAAAACTTCCATTTGAATTGAAAAATATTGATGATTCTGAGGAATCTCACGCGGAGGCGGTTTTTTATTTTTTATTTTCAATTTGAATTATTTATAATAATATCGATAAAATTATATTTTCGGTTCTAATTCGTTTAAATACTCAGGCTATTATCATTTATCCTAATCTTGAATTCTAAATATATTCCAAGTAAAACAAGCAGAAATAATTGTAATATGAATTAAAACAAATACACACTGTAAAAATAATTCTGAATAATCTTTAACATTTAAAAGTCCCAAGCGGAGTAAAATATGCAAAAATACCCTCAGCAGTTAAGCAGGGGACACAATAATGTAGTAATTGCCGTATCGCCGACTGAAGTAGGTAAAATATTTACACCTGATTCGCGCGTTGAAATTTCCGTAGAAGCTGAAAATATGAAATATGCAAATAAGATAAATAACCTGGTTGTCAAGTTTATGAGGATAGACATTGCCGATGAAAACCAGATACTTGTGATGGAAAGATTAAAACTTTTTGACTTTCGAGAGTTCGAACTTGAAATTAGGGAAACTATGTTCAATACACTGCGAGAAAAAATTATAGAACTCCATAAAAAAGGATTTGTGCACAGAGATCTAAAACGTCCGGCAAGTTACGGCGGAGATGCATACGATAATATTATACAGGCAGAAGAAGGTTTTCGTCTAATAGATGTCGGCATCTCTGCTGTAAGGGAACGTACCGGAGATAAACTTTTTGAACAGTATGTAAAAGCTGAACTGAAAGCGCTTGAAGATTTTAGGGAATATTTGCTATCTCGCTAGACTAGTTTATTTCCTATTACCGAGCAGGGATTATACGGCAGGTTTTGTGAAAGGTATATTCAATATTAATTTTATAAATGCGTATGCCCCGGAAGCGGTTTCAATTAACAATTTTCCGCCGCACATATTTATTAATCTACCAGATGTACTGATAAAGATATATTAATTTTACCGGATAGGTTCGAGAGATGATTTTATTTAGCGAGTAAAATAGCAGTAATTATAACCAGTCGGCGGCAACCGCATCCATAATTCTTGTGATCAGTTCTTTATTATAACGGGATATTTCGGCCTTTCTGGGAATTACATCGTATGCCGGATCAGGGTCGGATAAATTTTTAGGAATTGCCTTCCCTATTTTATTTTCCCAGCGCAATCTCCAGTCTACCGGCAGCTGGTCCGGTATATTATAATTTAAAAGGAGACAATATAAGATAGTCCAAATTCTAGGTGCGGCGGTAATTGAGTATCCGCCTCCGAAAGTAAACAAGACTCTTCCGCTACAATATAAATCGGTTAATTCCAGCAGCTTCCGGAAAATTTTTTCGTAATCAGCTGTCGTAAGCATTAAATCCGCCAGAGGGTCCGAATAATGGGCATCGGCACCTGCCTGAATAATAAGTGCGTCCGGTTTGTACCATGACAGAGCACCTGCAAGTACGCCGTCCAAAACTTCAAGATAAGACTCGCCCTCGGTAAACGGTTCCAAAGGCAGATTTAATTTTAACGATCTTCCCATTCCCTTACCTAGTTCATGCACCCAGCCGGTACCAGGGAATAAATATTCACCCGACTCATGAAGAGAAATGGTCATAACTTTCTCGTCGGAATAAAAAATTTCCTGCACACCGTCACCATGGTGAACATCAATATCAACATAGGCCACATGCCATCCTGCGGAAGTCATTTCGTTTATTGCAAGTGCAAGATCGTTGTAAATACAAAATCCTTCGGCAGTGTTTCGTCTGGCATGATGAAAACCGCCCCCCATCTGAAGCACTCGCTTTGTTTTGTTCTCAATCAGCAGCCGGGCTCCTAGTAATGTACCTCCCACCTGAAACCTTGCACCTTCAGCCATACCTTCGACAACAGGATTATCTACCGTCCCTAGTCCGTACCTTTCAATTCCGTTAATCAAATTTCCACAGCTTGCCGCTTCCACTGCCTCAACATAATCTTTATCGTGTACCTTTAATAATTCTTCGGGGCCTACAGGCTCTGGTATGTGCGGATCTTTAAATATACCAAGCTCGCTTAATAAATCGACAATCATTTCAACACGCTTTGGATCGAAAGGATGATCTTTACCCAAATAATACTTGTTATAATTTTTATTGTATATTATTTCACACATGATATATGCACTGGCCATATTACTTGAAAACCTGCATTACATATAGCTTCTGCTATAGATTTTATTTCAATTGATCCGACTCTTAGCACAAGTCTGACCCTGCCTTCCGTATCGGGATATGTAAGTATCGAATGTATATTCACTTTTCTTTCAGCCAGAAGAGCAGTCAGTCTAGCAAGTTCTCCCGATCTGTTGGGAAGTCTTACATCCAGCCTGCCCGAGGGCTGATGTACGCCCGTGAGCTTAAGAAGAGCATCCAGTAAATCCGTAATTGTTACAATGCCTACTATTTTCATGTCTTCTATTACTGGCATACACCCTATTTTTAATTCTCTCATTGTTTGAGTGGCCCGTTCAATCGGATCATTCGAATGCGCTGTTTGTACAGGACGGCTCATGACATTTTTAACTTCAACTCCGGGATCGAAGGGGTGCTCTGAAAGCAAACTGGTCGCAAGACGCAAATCTCTGTCTGTTACAACTCCAACCAGAAGGTCGTTGTCAGTTACAGGAATATGCCGTATTTTTTTTTCTATCATCAGTCTGTATGCATCGCTTAGTTTTGTATCCTGCGTAATTGTTAAAGGATCGGAGTGCATTACTTCTCGAATTAACATTTACCCCTCCTTTGGTTTTAATACTTAATAAAATTTATGATTTCGATACAACTAAAATGCGGTTGATTTTGGGTATAAGGGTAAAGTTGCGTAGTGGCTTTAATATAACAGATTACCCAACAACTTAAAACAATCGACAAACAACCTACAAAATCATAAAGCATCCGACAATCAATAAGTCGGTCTTTCGGCACCGCCTGTTTTAATTGATATATTAATATCGCCGGAAAATAACGGATTGCCTTCCGTTATAAGTTCCGCTCTGAAAGTCCAAAGCCATGGGATCTCTTCAATCATCTGGGAGAGTCTTCCCAGTATTTTGCAAATACCGCTTCCTTTTTGAAGATTAAGTTCCTGCATTGTTTCTTCGATATCACGGTCAGTGAGCGGAGTAATTCGCAAAAGCTTTGCAGATTCTGAAGTTTTTATTTCAATAATAGGACCGAAAAGCGGATCGGGTCTTACGGATATCATTACAGGACCGGTAGAATTCTGTTTTGCACCGTTAACCTCCATTCCGAAATAATTCATTAATTTTTTACAAGAATCGAAATCAAGATCGATAATCTTATTTTCAGGCGAGGAGCCGGATAATACTCCTTGAATTAACTGCCTTGCTTTGTTAGCCTGAACATCGTCATACCAGACTAATTTGCCCAAAGGTTGTTTTTTAAATTCAACATACCTTACAATTCTTCCCAATGCATTCACCGCAAGTTCGGGAAAACGAAAGGCAGGTAATTTCCGTTTATTATTCTTTTCCCCTGAATCGTTAAATAAAGAAATTGCACCGGTTGCTCCCATCAGACAAAGCAGCACCGGCTTCTCGATTCCGGTTTTTTCTTCGACGGAAATTATGCCTCTGCGGATAGCTTCTGCAATCGTATCGGCACTGCAGTTTCCCACGCATGCAAATCCTACAAAAATAGCATCAACATTATCGTTCAGCAGAGCATCCTTCACAGTAAACTCATACATTTCAGCTGGTGCAAACGCACCGAGATTAACAACGCCCGGACCGGCAATACTTAATAAATTCATCTCGCAAGAGTCGGCAAATAATGTTGCCATCCCGGCCGAATTAGCAATTATGCTAACCTTATTGCCTTTCGGCAGCGGCTGATGTGCAATAACAAGAGCAACGTCAAAAAGATCTTCCAAAGTGGGGGCAAGAATAATACCTGTCTGCTGAAACAATGCTTCAACTTCCAGTATACCGCCGGAGTCCGTCCCGGTTTTTTCTTCAACTGTTTTTCGTCCTGCAATACTTCTGGCGCCTTTGACGCAAAGGATTGGTTTTTTATAAGTCATTTTTCTTGCAATTCTAACAAAACGCCTGGGATTACCGAATGTTTCGAGATAAAGTATCGCCATTTTTGTATTCGGATCCTCTTCCCAAAACTGAAGCAGATCATTACCTGAAACATCCGCCCTGTTGCCGGCAGATACAAAAGTTGTAAACCCTATTCCCTTTTCAAGAGCGTACTCGAGAATAACCAATCCTAATGCAGCCGAATGCGAAAAAAACCCTGCCTGCCCCGGAGGCATTATCTTCGGTGCCAGGCTTGCATTAAGTCTTATTTCTGCGTCGGTGTTCATTAGTCCGAGACAGCCTGGACCTAGAAGCCTTACGCCGCGAGCGCGAACCAGTTCCGTAAGTTTTTTTTGTCTTAATATTCCTTCAGATCCCGAATCGGCAAAACCGGCTGAAACTACAAGTAATCCTTTTGCGCCGGCATTAATAGCTTCTTCGGCAACATCCTGAACTTTATCGGCTCGTATTGCTATTACTGCAAGATCAGTCTTTTCGGGTAAGTCTTTAACTGAAGAATATGCTTTTATTCCGTTCACCGAAACTGCCTGAGGATTTACAGGATAAACCGTTCCCGAAAAATTAGCGGTAAGTATGTTGCGAAAAATCATATTACCTACAGATGAGGAATCTCTAGATGCACCTACAACGGCAACAACCTTAGGGCTCAAAAGCGGGATTAAAGAATTTGCAACCGCAATTCTTTCTCGAAGTCCTGTTCTTTCCCATAGAGCTGCGGCACCGCCTACAGGTAATTCCATATGCACTGTATCGGAACTCCACGCCCTGTGACTTTCGAATCCGGAATCTTTTATTAAATTAAGCATGGGTTGATTATCAGGAAGAATTTCCGCTTCAAGTTCAATGTAACCGTTTGCGGCAGCCAGCCCGGCCAGTTTCTCAAGAAGTATTGTGCTAATGCCTTTCCCCTGATACTGATCTTCAATAAGAAAGGCTACCTCGGCAGACCGTCCGTTTCCCATCGAAATATAATTCCCAAGCCCGACAACTTTTTTATCTTCCTCTTCGCCCGTCATTGCAAGCAGGCATCCGCTTTGAGTAAAATCGCCGGTGCATAATTCTTCGATTAACTTGTGAGGCACTTCGGTCATAGAAGCCATAAAACGCATTCTCAGGCTTTCGGATGAAATTCGCTTTGTAAATGCTTCTACCAAAGGGATATCGTTTTCGGTGGCAGGTTTAAAGAAGAGACCCTGACCGTTCTTTAATAGGACGTGTTCTTTGTAGTTCAAACCTTCCGGAATGATTCGGAACATATTAATCTCATCTTCAAAAAAATATAACAGAAGATAAAAAATATGGAGGTTCCAAACAAGTTGAAAGAACCTCCATAAAAGATCTGCTTATGCTAAATTTTTGATTTCTTCAACTACCTGCGGATTTGCGAGAGTAGTAATATCCCCAACATCTTGTTTGTTAGCAACAGCAGATAATATTCTCCGCATAATTTTTCCGGAACGAGTCTTGGGCATATCAGATACAATCCAGACCTTTCCGGGCTTTGCAATAGGCCCGATTTCTTTAGCAAGTGTATCAGAAATTTTCTTCTTTATTTCCTCGCTTGCCTGAATTCCCGGTTTCAGCGAAATAAATATATGAGGTACTTTACCTTTTATAGGATCTGCAACCGGTACCACAGCAGCTTCTCCTACTTCCTGGCACATAAGAGCGGCAGATTCCAGTTCTTTAGTTCCCAGCCTATGGCCGGCAACGTTTATAACATCGTCTATTCTGCCTAAGATTCGGAAATAACCGTCGGGTGCTTCTACTGCGCCGTCACCGGCAAAGTAAGGCCAGTCCTGCCATTTTTTACTTTTCGGATCTTTATTATACCGCTGATAGTATTGTCTTACAAACCGTTCGTCGTCTCCCCATATTGTGAGCATTCTTCCCGGCCAAGGATTCTGGATACAAATGTTTCCGGCTTTGCCGCTACCGGCGGGAAGGGGTTTACCTTCATCATCAAATATTATAGGATAAATTCCGGGTACTCCTGGCCCCGCACTGCCGGGTTTCATATTGTGTATTCCCGGAATTGTTGAACATAAAAATCCTCCGGTTTCCGTCTGCCACCAAGTATCTACAATTGCAGCTTCCTTCTTGCCTACAACATTATAATACCACCGCCAGACTTCAGGTTCGATAGGTTCACCCACAGTTGTCATATGTTTGAAATGGTAATTATATTTTGCAGGTTCATCAGGACCGACGCGGCGTAGTGCGCGGATTGCAGTGGGAGATGTATGAAAAATATTAACATCAAGCTCTTCTGCGACGCGCCAAGGTCTGCCTGCATCCGGATGAGTCGGAACTCCTTCAAATATTACCGACGATGCTGCCAGAGCCAGCGGTCCGTATATTATATATGAATGTCCGGTAATCCAGCCAATGTCAGCCATACACCAGTATACGTCTTCAGGCTTGATATCCTGTATATATTTTGAGGTGCCGGTAACATAAGACATATACCCGCCAATCGAATGCTGTGCTCCTTTTGGTTTTCCCGTTGAACCTGAGGTATACATTAAAAACAATGTATCTTCGGATTTAAGCTGTTCAGGTTCGACTTTAACATTACGGTATTTTTTAATTAAATCGTTCACAATAAAATCACGTCCTTCAACAAGAGGAGTTTTTGCGGAATATTTTCCGGGATATCTTTGGAAGATAAGAATTTTCTCTATCTTCTGGCCTTCTTTCAATGCTTCCTCGTAAGCAATATCCGCTTTTTCCTTATGATCGATGAGAGTACCGGCTCTGTAATATGAATCGGCGGTAATCAGTACTTTGCTCTTTGCATCTGCAACTCTCTCGCCGCAGGCCTTTCCGGAAAAACCGGAAAACACCTGAGAGTGAATAGCTCCTATACGCGCACAGGCAAGCATTGCCACCGCAATCTCCGGAATCATCGGCATGTGCAGAGTGACGGTATCGCCTGCTTTTACTCCGCAGAAATCTTTTAGAAATGCAGCGAATTCATTTACTCTTACATAAAGTTCCTGAAAGGTAATATGCTGAATAGGCTCATTCTCCGGTTCAGGCACAAAATGTATTGCAGTTTTATTTTTATATTTAGGCAGATTACGGTCAACACAGTTATAACATGCATTTAATTTTCCGCCGGTAAACCATTTAAAGAACGGCGGGTTGCTTGAATCTAGTACTGTATCCCATTTTTTATACCAATCGAGCATGTTGGCGTATTCTTCAAAACATTGAGGAAAATTTTCCTTACCGAAACGGTTTAAAATATTTGCGTCTTTTACATTCGCCTGAGCTGCAAAATCGGCGGTAGGTTTAAAATAATCTTCCTCCTTCCAATGAACCGCAATCTGAGACTCGGAAACCTCGTCTTCATTTTTTTTATTTGGCATATCTAACTCCTCGATACTTTTTAAACATAAATTGAATTAACCAATAGGAAGCACTGCCTTGCCGTAAGTCTCGTTCAAGACTTGAGCAAGACCCAGATAAACTGCCGAAAAGCCGCAAAGGATTCCTTCCCAACCCGCAATGGTTTTGATGGCCGCGCTTCCGGTTCCGTCTCCCAAGGCAAGAAGCCAGAATAAAATAAACAAAGTAAAAAATACAACCTGAAGCGCTTTATTATGCTTTAAAGTAGCAATCCACATAACAAAAGTAAAGAGACCCCACATAAATAAATATGCTACCATTCCTCCCGAATCAGCAGCACCTATTACACCCCATTTGGGCATAATAATTAAAAATACAAGAGTCAGCCAGAATAACCCATATGAAGAAAATGCAACTAATCCGAATGTATTTCCTTTTTTCCATTCCATCCACCCGGCAAAAATTTGAGCTATTCCGCCATAAAAGATGCCCATGGCAAGTATCATGCTTGACATTCCGATTATCCCTGCATTTGCAAGGTTTAAAAGTACCGTGGTCATACCAAATGCAAGCAAACCTAAAGGTGCTGGATTGGCAGTAGAATCTACAAGCTTAGTACTTTCTGACATGTGACCTCCTAATTTTGTTAGATTGTGAAATTGTAACTATATTTTTAAAGTATCCGTTCGAATTCCCGAAAATCCTTAAACTTTTTATTAAAAGCTATACAAAGAACTAAAGGCGATTTGGGTACCGCTTATTTTATTCTCATTCAGACCGGCAGTAAGTTTACTCTGCATAAATTCTACTCCTAATCCGAGCGGTCCAGTTTGATATTTCAGCATGAAATCAAGTATATTATTGCTCAATCTGGCGCTGTTGCCGAAAATTGCTTTTGCATTGTCTTTGTTCACATTTTCGTTTCCGTAAAATCCGTATACCGACCAATGTTCGGTAAAGCTATAACCCAGCTGCAGCCAAAATCCGGTTGATGCAAGGTCCTTATTCACGGTTTGAATTTGTGTTAACATGCCGAATTGCTGTCCTATATTTTTACCCGAGTACAAATTTCCATGGACCAAAAAGCCGCTTGCATTAAAACTTGCACCCACTTCGAAAGCCGTTCCGGTTAGATCAATTGAAGGGGATGTATTTACTCCGGTAAGATTTTTCTTATCGTAATGGCCGACAATATATGCCTTAAATTCCGATCCTTCTGAAATTTTACTGTTCATATTTAACCTTAATTCAACTTGCGGAGTACCAGTATTTCCGGCATCAAGGAAATTAACATTTGAACCCGGTCCGTTCCAGGAACCTTCGAATACTGCTGCATCAAATCCGAATTGCGTGGGAGATCCGTCTGCATCGAATTTATAATATAAATAAATTCCGGGAAACCTCCATCCCACATCGCCGGCAGCTCCGTATCCCAGAGGAAACGCAATATGGGATAACGAAACAGGAACATTTCCAAAAAGCGGAGTCCATGCCTGACCGATTCTTATTGTAAAATTTTCGTGTACGATATCTGCATAAGCCAGACGAAGTCTTGGGTAAGGTTGTTCCTGACTGAATGCACCTGTTCCGTTAAAACCCCCGAAAGCATCGAATTCCAGAACGCCGCCGAGTTTCCAGCCGTCTGATACTTCCGGCCCGTTAAATACCATTGTTAGTCTGGAATTCCTAACATCACCACCGTAAAACCATCTATTTTCAGTATATTCCGGAGTTTCCGGCCACTCTGCGTTTTGACCGTTTGCGAATCCGAATGATTGATTCTGCGCGAACAATGATGTGCTTATAAAGCCTTTTATTACAAGTTTTTCTTTTCCGCCGGTACTGACGTTTTGCGCAAGTAGATATGAAAAAGAAAATAAGAAAAATGAAGAAAGGACTAAGAGTTTTTTCATGGCAAGTCTCCCACTAATTTTTTAATAATGAACCCACCGAGAATTTTCTGCCTAAGTCGGAATAGAGTTTTAAATTGATTGTTGATTATAATTGACGATTACTAATCTTTGGTTTTCCTTAATTAATTGAGAAAAATTTATCATGAATAAATTGTTAATGCAATGAATCATTTGGTAAGTGGCATTATTTTATATTTAGAGGTAATATAAAGTAATTAGGTTGCATCCCTGTTAATTGTTCAGTTCCTATTAAGAAATTTTGGAAGGTTGGATTTTTGCATGATATGTCCAGGAAAGGAACTATTAATAATAACTCAACGCAAATCAACAATCTGTGTTGTCTGCGTATCAATAAATCTTTTATTAACTAATGATAATGCATCTGATCTATGATCATCATATCCCTAGTTCTTCTTTCATTTCTTTTAAGTAATGCCGGCTGACCGGGATAATGTGGTCACTTTTAGTTTTAATTTTGCCTGAAGAATTTTCTTCAAATATAATCTCGTCAATTTTATCGGGATTTATAAGAAATTGTTTATGACATCGAATAAGATTAGTCTTGTTTTCAAGAACTTTTAAAGTAAGGTTGGTAAAACATTTTTTTTCTCCGCAAAAGAAAAATACTCCCGAATCGCTCGAATGAACATATTCAACCATATCTATATCTACAAGTTTAACTTTGTTGTTCCCGATACTCGGAATTCTTTTCAGTTGAGGTATGTTTAATTTCTGTGGGCTGTTTTGCTGAATTGAATTTTTAAGTTTTTCTATGGTTTTTTGAAGCCTTATGTTTTCGACGGGTTTTAACAAATAATCGCTTGCATCGTTTTCAAATGCCTTAATTGCATATTCATCGAAGGCGGTGACAAAAACAATTCTCGGCATAACGGATTCTTCGATCATCGACAGCATCTCAAAACCGTTAATTATCGGGAGCTGTATATCGAGAAAGATAACGTCAGGGTGCAGGTTATTCACTGCTTTAATTCCTTCGATTGCATTTGAGCATTTTTGAATTACTTCCACTTCGCCTGTTTTTTCCAGCAGATACTCCATCTCCTCTCTCGCATTATATTCATCTTCTATTATAATTGATGTTAACTTCACTTTATCCCTCCTAAAGGTAATAAAACCGATGCCGTTGTACTTGCATCCGGAACCGAATGAATGCTTACACCGTATTCATTTCCCACTAAATTTTTAATTCTTTTATCTACAATTTGAATTCCTACTCCCGACACATTCTTCATTTCGTCGTATGATCCGCCGTTGTCTTCTATTTCTATCTTAATGCCTCCGCTGTTACGGAAAATTCTTATATCGATTTTCCCTTCTTCCAGAAGATTAGAAATTCCGTGCTTAATTGCATTTTCCACAAGCGGCTGAAGCGTAAAGGTGGGTATCTTGATATCAAGAAGATCCGCATCTATCTGAGTACTTATTTTAAGCTGGTCCTGAAGTCTTTCTTTCTCAATTTGAATATAAGAGTTAACGTGCTCCATTTCTTCTTCTATAGTAGAAAGGTCTTTATTTCTAATTAAAATTTTCCTGAAAAAATTAGATAAGTGGATCAAAAGATCAATAGCTTTTTCAGGATTGCGCCGGTTAATAGATATAATAGTAGTAATCGCATTGAATAAAAAATGCGGGTTTATCTGGGCCTGCAGTAAATTAAGTTCCGCAATGGTTAAAAGATTTTTTTGATTTTCGTATCTTGATATTAACAACTGATTTGCAACCAGCTCTGCGATACCTTTTCCCAGCTCTTCATTTATTTTAAAAAACAGCCGGTTCTTCTGTCCGTACAGTTTAATAGCTCCGATGACTTCATCTTTAATATTTATAGGGGCTACCAGCACGGATGTAAGTCTGCAGTCCTGCGAAATAGGACAAACATAATGTTTTTTAACACCGTCCTTAAAAATAATCTCATTTTTTTCTATTGCGTTCTTCGTTAAATCGGATGCTATTGGGTAGCCTGGTTTATGATGATCTTCACCAACTCCCACAAAAGCAAGTATATTTTCCCTGTCGGTAATAGCAACGGCAGCAACGCTTGTTTCTTCGAGAATTATGTTTGCAATTTTTTCCGATGATTCTCTATTGAGGCCTTTTCCCAATTCACCCAGAATTCTTTTGGCAATTCTAAGTGCTTGTTTGGAAGATGAGGAGCCGATCTTATCGTAATTATTTCTCTGATCCCGGAAGAGACTCATAATTAGAGTAGTTCCTAGTGTATTTGCAATTATCATAGGAAGAGCAATAATCTCCACCAGCTGGACAGCGCTGCTGAGGGGTCTAGAAATAATAACAATTATCAGCATTTGAATTAGTTCGGCAACAAGTGTGGTAATAAAGGCAACATCCAGATCAAATACCCTTTCATACCTTCCCCTGTCTATGAAGTACTGATGTACATATCCGGCCAGTAATCCTTCAACCATTGTTGAGAATCCGCATGAAACCGCCGTAAATCCGCCGAGAAAAAATCTGTGAATGCCGGCCGTAACCCCGACCGCAATTCCGAGCGTAGGACCTCCTATCAATCCGGCTATTGCAGTTCCTATTACTCTGTTGTTTGCTATGGCGCCGTTTACAGGTACACCGAAGTATGTACCTATAACCGACATAACGCTGAAAAAGACATAAAGAGTGAGTGAATCTTTAAGGCCGAGTTCCTTATTTAAAAGAATTTAAAAACGGGGGTCTTACTAAACAAATAAGCAATACCCAACAGTATTGCTATCTCTTTTAACAAGTTTATTAAATATGTGCATCATCTAACCATAATCCAAATTCTTATTGAATTAAGTACGGATTATTAATAAAAGAAATCAGCCACAGATAATTAAGATAGGAAATTTTTGCAACGGTCGTAATTTACTATCATTTTCCGATAAATTTAAACATTAAATTTTTTTCGGGCATAAAATTTTTTCGTTTCCAGAAATAAATTATATCGTGGTTAATGAAGAATTCTTTATCGGGAGCATAAGAAAATTTACTCACAACAATTCCAGGTTTAAGAATTAATTTATATTCTGCAATAGTCAAAGACCTGTTCCATGTTCGAGTCGAAAGCAGGATATACGTAACGCTGTCAGAAGTTATCTTCTGCCGGTATTTTATGTTATAGACCAAGGTATCCCGGCCCGGAATATTAAGTTTGAAAAAGAAACCTGATGTTGTTTGTTTTAGAATTCTCTGAAGAATATTCAACGGCATTTTAAAGACATAAACTGAATCAAATAAACTCTTTTCAGTTTTTTCACCTACCGGGAAAAATATTGTACCGTCTATATTTCCATCCGAATCATTTGCAAACCAGTAGTATCCGTCCACATAAAAATAATCCGGGTCCAACGTAAAGTTGATGTCCTCCCGGATAAAATTTACGCCCTGTCCTCTGATGCAAGCGGTAAAAAACAAAAAGGCAATTATAACATACTTCATAGTAATACTATTTTAAGAGGATCAATGAGCCGCTTTTATAATTTATATTATCAAACATTAAACTATAATAATAAACACCGGATGAAACAGTACGACCGTTGATATCCTCAGCATTCCATTTTACGAGAGAACCGTTTGAGAGAGGCAGTGTTTTCACCGTTCTCCCCTTCAGATCGTAAATAACTATAGACCCTTTTTTTTGCCGTAAGCCGGAAGGAATTTTAACATAAAAATTTGTGCTTAAATTAAACGGATTGGGATAATTTATTACCGTAATATTAGGATCATTGGGCTGCGGATTATTATCAACATTCATTAAATCGACAAGCAAATAAATATCATGTTCAACAACAGTACCCGGATTTACGTTTACGTTGAACGGCTGAATATTGTATTTTTCGACCTCAAGGTCACCGTTTATTGCCGTCAAATGTAAATTTCTGGAAAAAATATTTGTGGAATAAGAACCATCATTATTTATAACCAGACTATTATCAAATCTTAGATCCCCGCTTATAATTGGGCTTCCGTTTTTTCTATAAATATGGCCTTTCATAGTAAAGTAAGTTCCGGCAGTATCATTAAGAAAGCCCAGAGTAGGTTTCATGCATTTGCAAATACCGTCGTAACCGTACCGGCAGAGCGAGCATCCGGAAGGAATTGAATCTATTAATGAGCCGGGATAATTACCGAATTTCAAAGAATCATCATGGACATAAATATTCTGACCGGCAGCAGAATAAATGTGAAGTCCTATACAATCTCCGTTTTTATCTATTGCCAGAGGAGAATTCAGACTATCCGAATTAATAACAAGGATATTCGTACTGTCTCTAATAAATTTTGTTCTTATTGAGGAAATACCGACTGTAGAAAATACACAAATACTGTCGAACCGGTCGTGCGTATACCCTCCTAAATATGAGTCAAAAGTTAATTCAATTAACCAATTCCCTTTTTGATTAAAAGTTAGTTCCGAGATGGTAACTGCAGGTATGTATATCGGGTTATCCAAAACTGCAGGAGCGAACACAATTAGAAACGACGTGATTAATAATAATTTTTTCATATTACCCCCATTTCAAAATAACTATACCGGAAAAACATAAACTAAATTTTCGAAAATTTATTATTTAAGCCGAAATAATTTTATTCTTCTTATAAAATAAATACGGAGCAATCAATATAAATATCAAAGCAGCAATCCACACCCGTCCCTGAATAATATTGTAATCGTGAAGTAATTTTTCCCAAGTGCTGCCCATAATAAAATGTCCGAATAAGAATTCAAAACAGATTGTCATTGCCAGCCACATTAAACCGACTTCGACAGCCTGTTTTACCGAATTCAGTTTCCATCTTCGAAAAATTATCCACATATAAATTCCGAAAATTATGATTCCGGTTAATGTCGAAATTTGATGGGCTGTAAGATCACCGGTAAAAGGCTTGTAGGCTGTTTCTCTAATTATTGCGTTAAGAATAGCCAGAACTACCATGGGAAACCAAGCTAAAAAAAACTTGAACATTCTATTACCTTCCCCAATTTATTTCCCGATAAATTATAAAGTTATAATAATAAATGGTAATTATGCCCAGAACAAAATTATATACTTCCAGCGTGTTTTTAACTTAATTATTCTGGATAAAAAAAACTACACAAAATTATTTTAAGTTTTGTTTGCTCGATATAACATTAAGTTTTAAAGTCTTTACTATAAATTTCGATAATTATACAAGTTCTCTAATAATATCATGTGTTTTAGATAAATAAATTAAAAAATTATTTGACAAAAGAATCACAAATTATTAATTTTGCACAAGTTTTAATCATTATGAACACCAACAAGAATAAATATTGTCCGAATATGTACATGTGCACCACAACCACTACTACCACCCCGAAACCATTAGCTGGCGGCTGAAGCAAGGTTGTGTTTATTTAATTTTGAAAAATAAAAAACCGGCTTCAGAGATGGAGCCGGTTTTTTTATTGTATAAATGAATTTTATAAAAGAGACGTTCAATTGAAACAGGTAAAAAAATGAAAATATTGAAATTCGGAGGCTCTTCCGTCGGTGATGCCGATAGGATATTAAATGTTATCGAGATTATAAAAAAGACTCTTCAATCCGACAGGAAAATCGGCGTCATATTTTCAGCATTCCATGGAGTAACCGACGAATTACTTAAGATGTGCACCGGTGCGGCGGCAGGAAATAGCACCTATCAGGACCTGTTTAATAAGCTCGAAGAAAAACACCTTCAGATTGCAAGACAGCTAATAGGAGTAAAGAATCAGAGCAGTATTCTGGCAAATTTGAAACTTGAACTTAACGAACTCGATGATGTTTTGCACGGTGTTTATCTTGTAAAAGAACTTTCAGCGAGAACGCAGGATTTTATTCTAAGCTTCGGTGAACGATTTTCTACTTACATTATTGCAAACGCAATATCGGAAAGGAAAATAAAATGCGAATATCTCGACAGCAGAAAACTAATTAAGACCGACGACACTTTCGGTAGTGCAAAGGTGGATTTTGCAGCTACAAACTCTAATATCAGAAAGTACTTCAAAACTCATGAAAACTGTGCAGATAATAACCGGTTTTATCGCATCAACTTCGAACAACGAGACTACTACTTTAGGACGAGGCGGCTCGGATTATTCGGCATCGATTTTTGCCGCTGCTTTAAAGGCAAACGAAATAGAAATCTGGACTGATGTAGACGGAGTGCTAACTGCCGATCCGAAAAAAGTAAAGAAAGCATTTCCGCTTCAAAGTTTAACTTATGAAGAAGCGATGGAACTATCTCACTTCGGTGCAAAAGTAATTCATCCTCCTACGATGCATCCGGCAATGGAAAAGAAGATTCCGATAAGAATTAAAAATACATTCAATTCGTCGTTTGCAGGAACAATTATAAACGGGAAATCATCTCCTAATAATTTTTCGATCAAAGGGATTTCTTCAATAGACGATATAGCATTAATCAGGATACAGGGAAGCGGCATGGTAGGAGTTGCAGGAATTGCACAAAGAATTTTTTCGGCACTCGCGGCAAAAAAAATTAATATTATTATGATTACGCAGGCATCATCGGAACATTCACTTTGTCTGGCTGTTCTGCCAAGGTTTGCCGTAAATGCGAAGAAAGCACTGCACGACGAGTTCCATTATGAAATAAAAGAACGTCTGATTAATGATCCGATTGTCGAATCAAATCTTTCCATAATTGCAGTAGTGGGCGAAAATATGAGGAAGACTCCCGGCATATCCGGCAGAGTTTTTCAGGCGCTGGGGAAGAACGGAATTAATATTGTTGCAATTGCACAGGGCTCTTCCGAATTAAATATATCGGCTGTTATCGGACGCGAGAACGAGGCAAAAGCATTAAACGCGCTGCACGATGCCTTCTTTTTATCGATTGCCAAAACTGTCAATCTATATATTGTAGGTACCGGCCTCATAGGCGGAACGTTATTAAGACAGATACAGCAGCAGGAAGATTTTCTTGCAAAAGAATATCTGTTAAACGTAAAAGTCATTGCTCTTGCCAACAGACGTAAAATGCTGATCGACAAAAGCAGTATTGATGCAATACAGTGGGATTCAACGATTTCACAGAAAGGTGTAAAAACCAATCTTGATATTTTCATCGACGAGATGAAGAAACACAATTTACCGAACAGCATATTTGTCGATTGTACAGCCAGCGAAGCGGTTGCCGACAGATACCTGGAAATTTTGGATTCAAGTATTTCGGTTGTTACTCCCAATAAAAGAGCAAATTCAAAAAATTATAAATATTACGAGCAGCTAAAATACTCGGCCTTAAAACATAACGTTAAATTTTTATACGAGACTAATGTCGGGGCAGGGCTGCCGATTATAAGCACGATAAATGATTTGGTTTCGAGCGGTGACAAAGTATCTAAAATAGAAGGTGTACTTTCCGGTACTTTAAGTTATCTTTTTTCGTCGTTTACTAAAGGCAAAAAGTTCAGTAATATAGTAAAAGAAGCCAGAGAAAAAGGTTTTACAGAACCGGACCCGAGGGAAGATTTAAACGGACTGGACGTTGCCCGCAAACTCCTGATTATGGCTCGTGAAATCGGCTTGAAAATGGAATTAAAAGATATGAAGGTTGAGAGTTTAATCCCCAAACCGGCATTAAAATCAAAATCGGTTGCAGATTTTTTCCTAAAACTTAAAGATCATGATCACGAGTTCGAAGCGAGAAGAAAGAAAGCGGAGGATAAAGGAAACGTACTTAGATACATCGCTAGGCTTGAAAACGGAAAAGCGGAAATCTCTCTGCAGGAGGTGGACAGCAATCATCCCTTTTATTCTTTATCCGGCAGCGACAATATTTTTGCTTTTACGACCAAGCATTATCAAAGTATGCCCATCGTAATTAAAGGCCCGGGAGCAGGTGCCGATGTTACCTCTGCAGGCGTGTTTGCAGATATTATCAGGATTTCCAATTTTCTGAGTTAGAAGACAGAATTGGAGATACTGGACGCAAGATTCAGGATTCTTGATAAAAAAAATTATAGTGTGTTAAATTTATTCCAAGATATCGCGTATCTTGAATACTATATCCGCCGTTTCATCTTGATTTGAAATTATAGATATTTTTAATTGAAATTTAATTAATCAAAAAATAAGCGAGTAAAAAATGTCGTCTAATGAAAAAATCCCGGTTGCGGTATTGGGAGCAACCGGCAGCGTCGGTCAAAAATTTATTGAATTATTATCAGATCACCCCTGGTTTAAAGTTGAAGAAGTTGCGGCATCCGAAAGGTCCGCGGGCAAAATTTATAAAGATGCTGTGAATTGGATTTTATCTTCTCCTCTTCCGGCCGATGTTGCAGGTTTAACCGTAAAAGAATGCGAGCCAGGTTTAAAAAGTAAAATCGTATTCTCCGGATTGGATTCAAGCGTAGCCGGACCTATTGAAGAGGCATTTGCCAAACAAGGCTACGTGGTTGTATCAAATTCCAAAAACCACAGAATGGATAAAGATGTGCCTTTGTTAGTGCCCGAAATCAATGCGGACCATCTGGACTTAATAAAAAAACAAAATTTTAACGGCGGCTGTATCGTTACTAATCCGAATTGTTCCACAATCGGAATGGTCCTGGCATTAAAACCGCTTGAAGATAATTTCGGCCTTGAAGCTGTTAATGTTGTAACTATGCAGGCCTTGTCGGGAGCCGGTTATCCGGGAGTTTCCAGTCTGGATATAATCGATAACGTTATTCCATTCATATCCGGCGAAGAACCTAAACTCGAAAGTGAACCCAGAAAAATTCTCGGCAAATTTGCAGGAGACCATATAGAAGATTTAGATGTAAAGGTAAGCGCACAGTGTAACCGTGTGGCGGTTGTGGACGGACATCTTGAATGCGTACAGGTAAAATTAAAAAAGAAAGCATCTATTGAAGAAATAAAAAAATCATGGATAAATTTCAAAGCAGAACCTCAAAAATATAATTTACCAACAGCTCCTGTGAATCCGATTTATTATTTTGAAGAAGATAAATATCCTCAGCCGAGAATTCATAGAAATCTGGATAAAGGCATGGCAGTCTCGATCGGACGTTTGAGGGAGGATCCGTTATTCGATTATAAGTTCGTAATTCTATCCCATAATACTAACCGCGGTGCCGCCGGCGGTGCCCTACTATGTGCCGAATTAATGAAAGCAAAGGAATTGATCTAATAAATTAAACGGATATTTGTAAAATACACTTCCAACAAATTGCGAATAACAGAAATTCATAAATGAAAAAAACTATAAAAGTCTTCGCCCCGGCCTCGGTTACAAATGTGAGCTGCGGTTTCGATATAATGGGTTATGCAATAGACTGGCCGGGCGACGAAGTGATTCTGAAATTAAACAACAAACCCGGAATCAAAATTACAAAAATTACAGGTGCGGGGGCAGGCTTCCCGTCGATCCGAAAAAAAATACAGCTGGCTTATCGTTACTGTCGCTTGTTGACCACCTCGGCTTCAAACAAGGTATTGAAATGGAACTGCACAAGAAAATGGCTCTGGGCAGCGGACTCGGTTCAAGCGCGGCAAGCGCCGTTGCAAGCGTGTTTGCTTTAAATGAAATTCTTGGCAAACCTCTTTCTAAAAACGAGTTGCTGCCTTTTGCGCTGGAAGGAGAAAAATTAACATGCGGCGGTACCCCTCATGCCGATAATGTTTCCGCATGCCTGATGGGAGGATTTATTATCGTGAGAAGTTTGAATCCTATGGACGTAATAAATATAGATACTCCCCCGAATCTGTATTCGACAATCATTCATCCGCATTTTGAAATAAATACTGCAGATACCAGAAAAATCCTTCGTAAGCAAATTCTGTTATCTGATGCTGTTAAACAATGGGGTAATGTTGCCGGACTTGTAGCAGGACTGTTAAAAGGAGATTATAACCTGATAGCGAGATCATTAAACGATGTTATAATTGAGCCTATCAGATCAATTTTAATTCCGGGCTTCGATGATATAAAAAATGCCGCAATCGCAGCAGGAGCTTTGGGGTGCAGCATTTCAGGTTCAGGTCCTTCTGTTTTTGCTTTAAGCAGATCAAAAAGTATTGCAGAAAATGTCGGCGAAGAAATGAGAAAAATTCTCGAATCGATAAAGGTAAAGGGGGATCTTTATATTTCGAAGATAAATAAAAAAGGTCCCAAAGTTTTAAGTTAATACATTATTATAATCAAATATTCGTTCTAAATACTCCTATAATGAAACTATACAGCACAAATAACAGGAACTTATCTGTTTCCTTCAAAGAAGCATTGATGAAGGGCATTGCCGAAGACGGCGGTTTGTTCATGCCCAATAATTTTCCGCATGCCGGGAAAGAATTTTGGGATAAGTTACCCGGCCTTTCTTTCAACGAACTTGCATTTGAAATATCTAATCTTTTTCTGAAGGATGAAATACCTCAGGCGGACATCAAGAATATAATAGATTCAGGAATGACTTTCGACTCTCCCCTTGTCGGTCTGGACGATACAACCGGAATTCTGGAATTATTCCACGGTCCCACATTAGCCTTTAAGGATTTCGGTGCTAGATTTATGGCAAATATGATGTCTTATATTAACAGGGAATCGAAAAAAAAGATTACTATTCTCGTTGCGACTTCCGGAGATACCGGCAGTGCAGTTGCAAGCGGATATTACAAAGTGGAAGGAATAAATGTCGTTCTTCTTTATCCGAGTAAAAAAGTAAGCAAGATTCAAGAACAGCAGTTAACAACCCTCGGTGAGAATATTTCTGCTTTGGAAGTGGACGGAACATTCGACGATTGCCAGCGTCTTGTTAAACAAGCTTTCCCTGACAGGGAAATTTCTGAGAAGATGACGCTGTCTTCGGCAAATTCAATTAATATCGGAAGACTATTACCGCAGTCTTTTTATTATTTCCGGGCATACGCCCAGTTGAAGGACAAATCTTTACCATTAATAATTTCTGTTCCGAGCGGCAACTTCGGAAATTTAACCGCAGGTTTATTTGCAAAAAAATTAGGACTGCCTGTTTACAAATATATTGCTGCAACCAATGCAAACGATGTGTTCCCGCAATATCTCAAATCCGGCAGATTCAAAGTAAAACCGTCTGTAGCCACTTTATCGAATGCTATGGATGTAGGTAATCCCAGTAATCTTGCAAGGATTCAAGCTCTTTACAACAATGAAGTGAATCTTGTTAGGCAAAATATCTACAGCGAAAGTTTTACGGACGAACAAACTGCAGCCGCTATCGGAGATGTCTATAATCGTTACGGTTATGTCATCGATCCTCACGGCGCAGTGGGATTTATTGCACTTCAAAATTTTATTAAACAGTTTAAATTAAAGAAATACAACGGGGTAGTTCTTGAAACCGCTCACCCTGCAAAGTTTGCCGACATTGTTAAAGATATAATTGACAAAGAGATTAAAATTCCGAAACAGCTTGCCGAATGTATGAAGAAGCAGAAGCACTCGGTTAAAATTTCAAGCGCATATATTCAATTGAAAGAATTCTTGCTTGATATGGATAATACTCATTAGATATTACTAAACTTTAAGGAAGGACAAAATGGATTCAAAAAAGAAAGTAGCAATTTTAGGCGGGGGCAATATCGGACTGGCAATTGCAAACGGATTAGTTAATGCTAAACTATTTCCGGCAAAACATATCTTCATTACAAAAAGGAAAATAGATTCGATAAAGGATATGTCTGACTTAGGATTCAAAATTTCGTCGGATAATCAGGAAGCGGTAAAAGAATCGGATATAATAATTGTTGCAGTCCAGCCTAAGCAGCTCGACGAATTGTTAACAGAGATAAGTCCATCCGTTAAGGAAAATAAACACATGATTATTTCCGTCGTTTCCGGAGCTAGTATAAAAGCCATTAAGGAGCTAATTGCCAAGAACGTTCCTATTGTAAGGGCCATGCCGAACACCGCAATTGCGATAGGTGAATCTATGACTTGTATAGCAGCCGGACCCGAGAAAAACGATTCTCTTAAAGTTACCCAGAAAATATTCGAATCAGTAGGAACTACCTTAGTTATTGAAGAAGAGCTCATTGTGCCTGCTACCGCTTTATGCGCATGCGGAATCGCTTTCTTTTTAAGAGCAATAAGAGCAGCTTCACAGGGCGGTATTGAAATCGGATTTCATTCTGAAGAAGCTTTACTGATGGCCGCTCAAACTGCTAAAGGCGCCGCTTCTTTACTGCTTCAGAGGAACAGTCACCCTGAAAGCGAAGTCGACAAAGTCACTACTCCGCGCGGAATTACTATTTCCGGATTAAATCAGATGGAGCATTTCGGTTTCAGTTCTGCAATGATAAAAGGAATAGTTACGTCCGCAGAAAAAGCAGCAAAAGTTTATTCAGGACAGGATTAAAAATATTTATTGAATTAAATCACATATGAAAGAAAAAACCGGGAACAGCAAAAAATATATTGACAAAATATGGTTCAAATATTATCTTTGGACTAATTATTTATGATACAAGCAAAATTAAATACTAATAAGAAATTAAACCAAATGGCAATGTGTTGCTGTATGATGATGTGTTCATCAGAGCGGAAGGACATTGCCTGAATAAGCAAATATAATTTTAGACAAAGCCCTTCCCGATACCGAATCGAGAAGGGTTTTTTAATATATATATGACATAAAATTTAAAATACATATTTAGAACTCTTATTGAGAAAGGTTGAGGGATCAGGCCCTGTGAAACCTTAGCAACCGCCTCGCTACAACGGGGGTCATGGTGCTACCTCCTGCCCGGCACCGGTTTTACCGGTATGAAAGGGAAAGATGAGAGAAGAAGTTTTATAAAACCTCTTCGAGTTATCTTCCCGGAGAGGTTTTTTTTTGAATAATGACAGTAACGGTTTCATGAATAAACGGGGATACGAAGAGTGTAAATTAAATAATCGAAACATAAACGAAAGGATCAGTACAATGGCAACCAACGGAAAACAACACAACTACAGATTTGAAACACTCCAGTTACATGCGGGGCAGCAGCCCGACCCGACTACGGGTGCGAGAGCTGTGCCCATTTATCAGACAACATCATTTAATTTTAACGATGCACAGCATGCTGCCGATTTGTTCGCGTTACAAAAATTCGGAAATATTTATACGCGAATAATGAATCCGACCACGGATGTATTCGAACAAAGAATTGCGGCTCTCGAAGGCGGTGCAGCCGCCCTGGCCACGGCGTCTGGTCAGGCAGCACAATTTCTTGCAATATCTAATATTGCTCAATCAGGTGAAAATATAGTTTCCACCAGCCTGCTTTACGGCGGAACTTATAATCAGTTCAAAGTGACATTACCCCGCCTCGGTATAAATGTTAAATTCGTCGAAGGCGACGAACCGGAGCAATTCGAAAAATTAATAGATTCCAAAACCAAAGCACTGTATATAGAGGCAATAGGAAATCCCAGATTAAATGTGCCGGACATAAAAGCTATTGCGGCCGTTGCACATAAACACGGCATTCCCCTTATCGTAGACAATACATTCGGAGCTGCAGGATTTTTAGTACGACCAATCGAACATGGTGCGGATATAATTGTGGCTTCAGCAACAAAATGGATCGGCGGGCACGGCACTTCCATAGGAGGAGTAATTGTCGATTCAGGAAATTTTGATTGGGGAAACGGCAACTTCCCTATTTTTACCGAACCGTCGCCGGGCTACCACGGATTGAAATTTAACGAAGTTTTCGGAAAAGGTTCTCAGTTCGGAAACATAGCGTTCATTATCAGAGCCAGGGTAGAAGGTTTAAGAGATTTCGGTCCGGCATTAAGTCCGTTCAATTCTTTTTTACTGCTGCAGGGCTTGGAAACCCTATCTCTGAGAATCGAAAGGCATTCTCAAAACGGTTTAGCTCTAGCAAAATGGCTTGAAAAGAATCCTAATGTTGATTGGGTGTGGTATCCGGGATTGGAAAGCCACCCGTATCATGAATCAGCTAAAAAATACCTTAAAAAAGGTTATTTCGGTTCAATGTTATCGTTCGGAATTAAAGGCGGAATTGAAGCCGGCAAAGCGTTTACAAATAACGTAAAATTGTCCAGCCTTCTTGCCAATGTTGGTGACGCAAAAACACTCGTTATTCACCCGGCATCTACAACTCACCAGCAGTTGTCAGATAAAGAACAGCTTGAAGCAGGTGTATTGCCCGAACAGATTCGCGTATCCGTCGGACTTGAACATATCGACGATATAATCGAAGACTTTGACGAGGCAATAAACTTGGCTGTAAAGAGTAAAGCTGAGGTTTAACATATTTTTCATGAGATCCGAAAGGATTATAATACCGGAATTTTCCTGATCTTAGCGTCTTTACGGTTTTCCAAAATAAAGATTTTAACGTAAAGACTGCTAAGTAAAATTTTGGATAAACATTTGAATTATTAATAAACGATTATCATAACAGCTAGAAACGGAGAAAAATTTAATGGCAAATACGGATTTAAAAAATCATTATTAAATTCCCTTACGGCAATTCAAATTAATCATGAAAAAGCCGAAGTTCAATTTAAAACCGATACCGAATTATTTGAAGGCGTAAAATGCAGAGCAAGATTGAGACAACTCTCATTTGACATCGATGAACCGGGAATATTCGGCGGCACGGATACTGCTTTCACACCGGTAGAACTGATTCTGGCATCTCTCGGCACCTGCCAGGAAACAATGTACAATGCTTATGCTTCCGTTACATGGGTTCCAGTTGATTCGGTAAAAGTAAAAGGAGATTTGAATTTAAATGGATTGTTCGGGCTTGATGAGAGTACTAATGCCGGATTCAACAATATTTATTATGAATCTGAGATAAAATCTTCTGCCGATGACGAAGGACTTTATAAACTTATTGAAAGTCACTGCCCGTTACTCGATACCCTGACGAGAAAAATAAACGTTGAAGGCAAAGTTAACGTCATCAAATTACATGAAGAAAAAGTAGCATAAATATTTTTTATAAAATATATTTAAAAGACATTATAATGAGTATAATATTGAAAGAACCAATTCAGATAACGGCGGAAACAAAATTTAATTTATTCTTCGATGAGAATAAGCCGCTTAAACTTGTGTCCGGCCAACAGCTGGAAAATGTCGCAATTGCATACCAAACTTACGGACGGCTAAACAGTGAGGGCACTAATGCAATTTTAGTGTGTCATGCTTTAACAGGAAATGCACATGCGGCCGGAATAATTACAAATTACGAGCTTGAAAATTCAAAAAACTACGAATTTCTTTATAAATACAACAAAATGTCTTTAGGGAAAACCGGTTGGTGGGACGGTCTGATCGGCCCCGGAAAGGCATTTGATACGGATAAGTATTTCGTAATTTGTCCGAATTTTTTGGGGGGTTGCTATGGAACAACCGGCCCTGTTAGCATTGACAGCATAAAAGGCAGACAATACGGCATTAAATTTCCTGTTTATACGGTCCGGGATATGATTAAAGCTCAATATGAATTAATAAAATATTTGGGCGTTAATAAAATAGAAGCGGTTGCAGGTGGTTCCCTTGGCGGCATGCAGGTGCTCGAGTGGGCAATTATGTATCCGGATATAGTAAAGAAAATTATTCCGATTGCAACAGCAGCCAAACATTCAGCATGGGCCATCGCGCTTAATGAAACCGCCAGAGATGCTATTACCAACGATTCAGAATGGAATAACGGACAATACAAATCCCAGCCCGTGAAGGGTCTGAGTCTGGCCCGTAAAATCGCAATGATAAGTTACAGAAGCGAAGTATCATTCGATAAAAAATTCGGGAGAGAACTTTCAGAACGTTCTAACGGGAGCAGTAAATTTTTCCAGGTCGAAAATTATCTTCAATATCAGGGTAGCAAATTAGTTAAAAGATTTGATGCTAATACATACTTATATATTACCAAAGCTATGGACCTACATGACGTCGGTGAAAACAGAGGCTCGGTAAAAAATGCACTAGGCAGTATAAAAGCAAAATCATTAAATATAGGTATCGACTCCGACATACTTTACCCAGTTTCAGAACAAATTGAAATTGCCTCAATGATACCGGACTCAGAATATTCTGAAATAAAGTCGATTTACGGGCATGATGCTTTTCTTATTGAATTCGATCAATTGACAAAAATGATAGATTCTTTTTTAAATTGAGTGGAATAGTAAAGCGGTAAATTGAGAGTAGTGTCACAAATTTATTATGCTTAAAATTTTTTAATTGCAAATTATTGCTGAGTTTAAGATATTGATTTCAGCGGAAAAAAATTTGAGGCATGGTGGCCTACATGCGGATCAGAATTCACCATGCCCCAAGGTGGGCTTAAAGAAGAGAGGCAACATTTTATCATTACTAGATAGATTAGAATAAAAATTTAGCATTTGGACTATTCTTTTATTCTAGCCTAATCAACTATATTACTTCTTCCTTCCGAAAATTTTCAAACTTTTGATTATCGAACAGTTCGTTATCCGCGACTATTTAGATAATAATTAGCAATCTTCATTCCAAAGTTCCGAAAAATTAGATAGTGAATAAAAACAATCAACAAATCAAATATTTGCATAAAAACATTGAAAAAATTTTAGTTTATTTTCTCATGGCTTGGAAGGTTAAAAAGAGTGCTTCTCAGAGTTGAGAACCTGATTTCGATTTAATTACTTTGCTTCTAATTTTTTATTGGTTTTAATGGAATTTTGACTAAATACTATAATTTAGATCTTTTTAATTCATTATTATTTTTTGGCATTATTTTATATATGCAAAACAAAATAGTACAAAAACACAATCCGGTTTTACTTTATTTTATTTGTTTAGTTATCTTTGCATGTGTTTTATAGAATATAAGGATTAAACAGGCAAAGACGGCAAATGAATAATAATATAAAGTTCGATTTTAATTTATTCGAAAGTTTCCAGGATATGTGTTTCATTACATCGGCTACGGGAAAAATTTTGTCTCTTAATAAAGCCGTCTATGAAACATTTAAAGTTACTCCCGGCAACTTAATCGGTGAAAGTTTCTTTGATATTTTGGAGCCTTCTTTTATCGCAAAAACCAGGATTTTATTTACGAATTGTATAGAAGAAGGAAAAAGCGAAAACCTTTACACAAAATTCAAATCAGGCGGAAAAATTTTTGACGTAAACCTTCTGTTTGTTCCTTATTCTTTAAATGAAAAAGAAGGTCAACTTAACGATTGTTTTATTGTAGCGAAAGATATCACTGATCAGAGATTAAAAGAAATAGAATTGATGAGGTTTTACTATGTAGCTCAAAATACGGTTAATCCGGTTCAGATAACCGATCTGCAGGGTAAGATGGTTTATGTGAATCCGGCTTTTATGGAAGCGAGCGGATACAGCAAAGAAGATCTCATTGGTAAAAATCCGAATATTTTCAGTAGCGGAAAGCATTCCAAAAAATTTTGGTCAAAAATGTGGAATACTATTATTAATGGAAAAGTATGGGTCGGAGAGGTTGAAAATAAAAGAAAAGAAGGCGAGCCGTTCTATACCCAGTTATTAATTTCGCCAATATTGGATCATGAAGGCAAGGTAACGGGATTTTTCGGAATACACAGAGATTTATCCGAAAAAAAACTTCTGGAAAAACAGCTGATACACACGCAGAAAATGGAAAGCATAGGTACGCTGGCTGCCGGGGTCGCTCATGAAGTAGGCAATCCTTTAGCTTCAATATCGGCACTCGTACAGGTTGTTCAGAGATCTACATCAGATGAATTTGCGAAAGAAAGACTCGAATTAATTAAGAAACAAGTCACGCGTATATCAAAAATAATTAGAGATTTGGTAGATTTTTCGAGACCTTCGAATTACGAGCTTCAGCTTACGGATATTAACCAGAATATTATTGAAGCCGTAGAAATTGTAAAGGTTGGCGCTAAAGCCAAGGATATACTGTTCGATCTTGATCTGAATGAAAAAATCCCCCTTTTGCCTTTAATATCGGATCAGATTCAGCAGATATTTGTAAATATTCTACTTAATGCAGTCGACGCAATTGCGGAAAAAGAAGATTCACATAAGGTCAAAAAGATTACAACTAAATCGGAAATAAGCGAAGAAAATGTAATAATTGTATTCTCCGATACCGGAAAAGGAATACCGGATGAAAACTTATCCAAAGTTTTTGAGCCGTTTTATACAACTAAAAAAGAAGGAAAAGGTACGGGTTTGGGCTTGTGGGTAAGTTATGGAATTGTGAAAAGTTTCCAAGGTGATATAAAAGTCGAAAGTAACGAAAAAAAAGGAACGACCTTTACCATCACTTTACCGATACAACCTTAAAATAGAGGACTAAAAATGCCGGAAAGAATTTTAGTAGTTGACGATGAAGATATAATAAGAGAGTCACTTACCTTCGTTCTAAAAAAAGAGGGGTATTTTGTCGAAGAAGCCGAAAACGGGCGGGTTGCCTATAATAAGCTTATGGAAGAAGCATTTGATCTTGTAATAACCGACCTTGAGATGCCGGAAATGAAGGGAATCGAACTGCTGGAAGAGATAAAAAAATTAAATATCCAGACATCGGTCATTATTATTACTGCTTTCGGTTCTTTGGATACCGCTATCTGCGCATTAAGAACCGGCGCAAGCGACTATTTACTAAAGCCTGTGGAATTCGATGAACTATTAATAAAAATAAAAAGACTTTTCGAGGTCAAAAACTTACTGCTTGAAAATAGACTCCTCAGAAAAGAAGTACAACGTAATTTTGATTTTGAAAATATTGTGGGTAAAAGTCCGGAAATCAAAAAGATTTACGAAATCATCTCTACTGTAGCTGAAACGGATACTACGGTTTTAATTACCGGAAAGAGCGGCACCGGAAAAGAATTAGTTGCACGAGCTCTCCATTACAACAGCAAGCGGAAAAACAAACCTTTAATTGCGGTTAACTGCGGCTCTATAACCGAAAATTTGATAGAAAGCGAGCTCTTCGGACATAAACGCGGAGCATTTACGGGAGCTATCTCGGATAAAGAAGGTCTTGTAAAAGCAGCAGACGGGGGTACCCTTTTTCTTGATGAGATCAGCGAGCTGCCTCTCCAATTACAGGTAAAATTACTGCGTGTGCTGCAGGAAAAGGAGTTCACTCCCGTAGGCTCAACAGTATCGATGACGGTCAATGTAAGATTTCTTTCTTCAACCAATAGAGACCTAAAAGAAGAAGTAGCTGCGGGCAGATTCCGTGAAGATCTTTATTATCGATTAAATATTGTAGAAATTCACCTACCTTCTCTTAAAGACCGTGAAGAAGACATACCTCTACTTGCCGATCATTTTCTGGATAAGTACAGAAAAGAGATGAACAGAAATATCAAGGGAATTGATCCGGAAGCAATGAGAGCTCTGATGGCTTATGAATGGAAAGGTGAAATCAGAGAGCTTGAAAATATCCTTGAACGTTCGGTAATCTTCTGTAAAGATGAGTTTATAACTATTAAGGATCTTCCCCAGATATTCAGTTCCAAAACCGGAGTAGCTGATTTCTCCAAGATGGGCTCTCTTGAAGACTCCGTCAGAAAATTTGAAAGAGATTATATTTTTAAAGTACTCGAAAACAATAATTTCGATAAAGAAAAAACATCCGAAATTTTAAAAGTCGGATTATCTACTTTGTATAGAAAGCTGAAAGAATTAGATATCAAGGCTTAGTTACAAAAAAAATGATAAAACGATCTATTTTCTCATTTTTTGTAATCCGGAACCGGTACTTTTTCAGATACGGGAAGCAGCATCTTTTTTTTAACTAGAATCAACCTCTCTAAGCATTTATTTAATCGATTTTTTACAAAAATCGAATCTTGCCGCAGTTCAGCATAAAATCAATACTTGGCATACAATTAGAATAACCGTTATTTACGACAATCTGTGAATAATACTATTCCATAATATCAAAATGAAAAATATACTAGTATATAGTTCGGATTCAAATATTTGCCTTAGCCTTTTAATGTATTGGCAGAATGACTTTAATGTTACAACCACTACAAGTTTGGAGGTGCTGAGATTAGTTGCTTTTAAATTTGACTTTGATATGATAATTATGGATACTGATCCTTCAGTTAAGGTGGAAAATTTTTGCCGTGATCTTAGAGTAAAAAATTCTCAAGTTCCACTCGTTCTCTCTTTTGTGTATCAGCAGAACAGTAAAAAATTCGACGACAATATTCGTAAATACACCAAGACTATATTCTATAAACCGTTCGACTTAAATGAAGTAACAAAACATCTTTCTGCGCTTATAGTCTAGAATGCTTCAACATAAAATAGGAGGCACAAATGATTAATTATAAAAACATTTTGGTGCCGACGGATTTTTCCGATAACTCAATTCAAGCTCTTGAATTCGCCTGTGTATTAGCCCGGCAAAGTAAATCTGTACTTCATATAATGCATGTTATAGAGCCTGTACTTCAATCATTCCGTTCGGCAGATGGTTTTCATCAAGCAAGATTCGATCAATCCCGGCTTCTTGATGCTGAAGAAGAAATGCGAAGGTTTTTAAGCAATATTTCTATGAAAGATCTTCAAATTATCGAAACTTTGAATTCCGGTAAACCTCATGAACAAATATTACTCTATTCGCGAAAAGCAAACATAGATTTAATTATAATTGCCTCCCACGGATGGACAGGATTAACACATCTTATTACCGGAAATGTTGCGAATAAAGTAATGCGGTATTCAGATATTCAGACAATTTGTGTTAAGACTAATAACCTGATGATGAAAGAAGCCCGTAACCATAAAACTTCTTTTGCAGAAAACTGGGTAGGCTAATTATTTTCGTTAATTTAATCTGAAGATTTTGAGAATTGAATTCTTTAGGGATTTTTTGCGTCTACCTCTAACAACTCATTAAAAAAATCTTTATTATAAGCCGCATTTTTATGAGGTTGTTTTATGAAAAATGTTGATCCCTCCGAATTACAAATAAGCACGGACAAAACCTTGCTTGATAAAAATATTATTTTTTCATTCCTATCTTCTTCATACTGGGCCTATAACAGACCTAAAGAGGTTATACAGAAATCACTGGATAATTCTTTGTGTTTCGGACTATACTACAAAAACGCGCAAATCGGATTTGCAAGAGTAGTTACGGATTATTCGATATTTGCATATTTAGCCGATGTATTTGTTTTAGAGAAATTCAGAGGAAACGGAGCCGGAGCAATACTGATCAATTCAATCTTACATTATCCGGGATTAAAGGATGTAAAAAAATGGATGCTTGCAACAAAGGATGCACATTCATTTTATGAGAAATCCGGTTTTAAAAGTTTAAAGGATCCTTTGAAGTATATGGAATACACTCCATCCAAAAATATTTAGAAGCTCTAATCAAAATCAGCCGGTAAATCGGGATTTTTTTGCATATAGAAAAATCTGGCAATCTGTTTCTTCGTAACCCTTGCCTTAGATAAATGAGGGATATTTTCTTCGTCGAAAAAATCAACCTCATCTGTCTCAATACTTGTTTGCTTTCGTCCACCTATTAAATTACATAAGAAAAAAAGTTTATATACATGAAACGGGTACGGAGGTACATGCCCCTGTTTTACTCTGTCGAGGACTGCTAATATCTTAGAGACTTTCACATTAAAACCGGATTCTTCCAGCACTTCTCTTTCCACCGTTGAACTTGGTGTTTCATTGGGATCTGCCCATCCCCCGGGCAATGTCCATCCGCCGTCCGATTTCTCTCTAACCAATAATATTTTAGCATCTTTAAAAATCACTCCCCTTACATCTACTTTGGGAGTTGCATGCCCTTCCTGCATTTTGAACAGGTCTTTGATAAACGAGAAGTCCGTCCCTGAATTAGAGGCCATAATTTCGGCAGCTATTTCGCTTATGCGGTTAAATCGCTGTATGTCAAAAACATTTTCTGAATAATGAAGTCCGTCCTGAGATAATGCCTGCAATTCTTTTGCCCATTCAAGCCATTTGGGTTCCATTTGTAATCCATCGTATTAATAAAAAATGTTCTTCAATATATAAATAAAAACTATTTCACGGAAAGGAATATTCGGCGAAAAAGTAATTTGAATATAATTTTCCACAGAAAGCGGCAGTGCTCGAACACGGCATTCTTGAGGCCATGTTTAGGTTAATGAACGCTTAATCGGATTCGTGAAATCCAAAATTTTATCGGGTCAGGTAAAACCCGGATAGTTAGAATACCCGGGTTATAAATATTAAGATTTATGTTTCACTTTTACGAAGAAATGTTTTTTATTCATAAATATAGAATGCCAGAAGTTATTCTTTTTTCCGTCAAAATATGAATGCGGATTTTGAGATGAATGCAGTATAATTTGTGAAGGGTCCTCGTAAGCCGAAATAATTACCGGTGCAGCCGATTTGCTTTCGATAGTAAGGGTAAAACTAGCTTTATTCAGCAAAGACTCACTCGGGTTATCTATAAAATCAGAACTGGTTTTCTGGGATAGAGTTCGTAAGAAATCCACTGTCTCTAAAGAATCGGTTAACCTGCCGTTAATCTGCCATTTATTTTTTCCTTTTATCAGCACAAAAGAGCTGTCTCCGGGATATGTAAATGTAAGTTTATCCCAATCATTAAAATCACTGTTTATTAAATGATTATCTCTAAAATAGTTTGCACCGTGGTTAAAAGTAAAATCTAAAAATCCGTTGGTTGTATATACATTATTATCACCGTTAACTCTTACATAAGATAACATAGTTCTGGGTCTTTCAAAAGCAAATTTGCCAATAATCAGATCGGCCACTTTATCACTACCTTGAAAAACACTTACCCTGGTGCCGGTTGAATCAACCTGATAATCCTTCCAGCTCTGTTGTTCCGATGATGCCACTCCCGACGGTTTAATCTCTAATAACGAAGAGAATAAATTTTGAATTTTATTTCCGGGCACCTCGGCAGACCGGTTACCGTTTAATTCGACATTCCAGTTATTTCCGGTTTTATATAATTTCACTTCTCGGTGATTTATAGACCGCGGGTAAATATAAACCGCAGTTACTTTTGAAGTATCAATTGTAACAAGATCTTTCCGGAACGATCTTTCTCCGTGATTTGCGTCGTAGATCATAAATGCCGCCACAATCAGAAGTAGAATTCCGAAAACTATTCCAAGTGATTTGATAGATAATTTATTGAACATAATCTTCGTTCATCCATTTATTTCTTAATCTTTTTCTTCTTTGATATCTGAACATACCGTATGCCAGGATAAGAAAGATCGGCAATAAAAAGTTTAAATATTTTACGAGAGTTTTTGTACCCTCTTCAATGTTAGCGTTCAACGGTCTGTTCGTAACGTTTTTAGTTCTTAAAGCAATCAGCCCGGTATCATCAGAAAGCCAGTCAATTGCATTGGCCATTAAACTCACATTATCCGGTTCAAGCCTTTTTGCATTTTGTCCGCTTCCGTTTACGGCAAAATCACCTTCACCGAAGACAACCATTTTAGAATAAGTATCTCCTACAATATTTCCGGATACGGCTACCGCAACCGGTAACGAAGATTTTGTAAAGTCTGCCGAAGCCCACTGTTTCATTACCTGGAAATAAACCGGCGGTGTTTCAGTATTGCTGTGTTTGGAAGTTGCCGCCAAAGTAACAATTTTAACCGATTTATTTTTTTGCGAATATTTAATCGGGCTCGCAAAAGGCATTAGCACTGACTCAAGACCGTGAGTGATCGGATGATCGGCAAAGTTTTGAATAACAGGCAGGTAAGGGAATCTAACCGGAGTACTCATTACAAAACTTCCCTGCTGCTGTCTGAGCATAACACTGCCGCAATTTGCATCCACGATAAATTCACCCTCTACGTTTATGCCTTTATCTTTGAGCCAATCGTTCAAACCTGTATACTGAGTTGAGCCGGAATAACTTTGCAGATTTTCTTTCACGCGGTTTAACGCAACCAATATCCTTCCGCCGCTCCCGAGATAATTATCGAGTTGTTTTCTGTAGGCAGGGGCAATAGTATCTGTCGGCGCCAAAACGACTAAAGTTTTAATATCCTGCGGAATAACTGCGGTATCATTAAACTTATAAGTACTTACATCGTAAAGAATATTAAGTTGTTGGCTCAACTGGGGCAATTCGGAAAGCTGCGGTTCGCCGTTGCCTTCGAGAAAAGCGATCTTAGTTTTCTGTTTTAATGAAAGTTTTTTAATCGTAGAAGATAGGGCATATTCCATTGCAGCGCCCGGCTGAATAAAAGGAATAATTTCTGTCTTTCCGTCGTACTGAAGAACGGCTCCCAGATAGGCACGCTGCTGCTTCATTTGATCCCGTTCCCTCACATTGATCATAATCGGTGATATTCCTGCCTGCTGGGCTTTCTGTTCTGTTTCCTGATCCTTGTTGGGATCGACAAAATCATAAACGACTTTACCGTCGGAAGCATTGTTATATTCTATCAGCATATCCCTGAAGTCGCTTCTCACTGTTGCAATATTAGGTGGCAAATTTTCGGAAAAATATGCCGTAACCGTAACTGTTCCGTCCAGCGAATGCAATATGTTATCAGTAGCCTTGCTTAGAGTATATTGATGACCTTGAGTAAAATCAAGCCTGACAAAAAATCTGTCGGCAACAATATTTATTAATAAAATAATTCCGAAGATCAGAATTAAACCGGTAATAATTTTGTTTTTTGTTAGCATCTTGTTTATTCGACAATATTTCTTTTTGATAAAGATGATTCGGCTAAAAGTAATCCTAATAACGAAAGGCTTAAGAAGTAAATTACATCTTTACTGTCTACAACCCCGCGTGAAATAGATTCGAAATGGGTAGATAGGCTTAAATAACTTAGAATACCTCCCAACAGCCCTGTTAGGTTAGCTGATAAAGCATCAAAGATTATAAGGAAAAATGCTCCAATAAATAAAGACATCAGGAATGCCACTATCTGATTATTGGAGATACTGCTGGTAAACAATCCGATGCTTATATAAACCATACTTAGCAGAATTAATCCGAGATACCCGCACACAACTGCACCGCTGTCTATTGGTCCCATAGCTGCGACGCTTATATAATAAGGAAGAGTTAATGCTAATGCGGTTATAATTAAAAGGAGGCATGCAAGGAATTTTCCCAGTATTACCTGCCAGTCGGTTACGGCTTTCGTCAACAGCAATTCGATAGTACCGGTCTTATTTTCTTCAGCCAGCATTCTCATTGTTAATGCGGGAGTAAAGAAAAACAAAGTCCAGTACGCTATTGAAAAGAAAGGCTGCAGCGTAGCTTGACCTACAAAAAAAATATCGGAACCGTAAAGCCATGTAAAGAACCCGCTCAACCCTAGAAATAATACGATAAGAATGTACGCGGTCAGCGAATCAAAAAAGGTTTGCAGTTCCCTGAGTGTGATAGTCCAAATTTTATTCATTTTACGTAATCGGTTGTTAGTTCTCTAAAAATATCTTCAAGTTTTGTTTCTATGGGCGTCATTTCGGTCAGCACCCATTTTTTCTGAACACATAAGTTAAAAATTTCCCGTCTTGATGATTCACCGGGCTTGCTTTGAACAAGAAACGAATTTTGTAAATCGGTTATAGGGTCAACAACATTTACCGACTGAACTGTCTTCAATCCGTCAAATAGTTCGTCATTATTGCCGGCATCGGATATTTGAATTCGCAACACTTCATTACCCTGAGCTTGTTTGCGCAATGTGCCGGGTGTACCGTCTGCAACGATTTTACCTTTGTTGATAATTAAAATTCTGTCGCAAGTAGCTTCAACTTCCGGCAGAATATGGGTGCTTAGAATTACTGTTTTTGCTTTTCCTAATTGACGAATTAATTTCCTGATTTCGATGATCTGGTTCGGGTCCAGTCCGGTGGTAGGTTCATCCAGAATCAGAATTTCAGGATCGTGAATCATTGCTTGTGCCAGTCCAACCCTTTGTTTATAGCCCTTTGAGAGCTCACCGATTTTCTTGTGTTTTTCCTCATTCAAACCGCAGACACGAACCATTTCTGCTATTTTATTTTGCAATACATCATTACCGACTCCCTGCAGCTTTGCCATAAAAGATAAATACTCCAATACAGGCATCTCATTATACAAAGGATTGCTCTCAGGAAGATATCCGATTTTTTTCTTTATATTTTCTGAATCGGATCTTATAGAAAGATTATTAATCTTTACGTCGCCGGCAGACGGCGCCATAAAACATGTTATGATTTTCATTGTAGTGGTTTTGCCTGCTCCGTTCGGGCCGAGAAATCCCAATATCTCACCTGTATGTACCTGGAATGAAATATCGTCTATTGCTTTCTGCGAACCGTAAACTTTGGTTAGGTTCTCAACGTTTATATTCATTTTTTATTTAAATGATATTTTAGTTTGAAGTTGCTGTTCACTGTAGTAAGACAGATTTTGTTTATAAAAGAATATTATTAGACGACAAACATTCTCTTATTGTTCCCCTACTACATAACATTTTTAATTTTTTGTAAAAACTTTTATCGGGCCGGAATTACATACGCGAAGCAGCGGATCCGCGGAATTTTTCTAAAAAACAATATTTTTAGCCGTCCAGTTTCTTGGAAAGATTTCTCGAAGAAATATCATAATGGCTCGCATGCCATTTTGTTTCGTGTTTATTTGTTAGCCAGATCACTTGAGGTGACTGATGATGAACACCTAGTTCATCCGCAATATAACGGCTCAAAGGCCGGGAATCTATAACATTAACTTTGACGCACGTTATTTCTCCGCTGCTTTTTTCGACAATCCATGAGTCAAAATCTTTTTCTACCGATGAACTTATCGGACATACCGGACTATATTTAAATATAATTATTTCTTTTGTAGAATTTCTTTTAATATCATTCCACTCTTCAACAGTATGTAACTCAATTATTCCGGACATAAATTCTACTAATTTATTTTATTTGAAATAAAATCCGTATTAAAGATAAGGATTACCGGTCAAATTTTAAAACCAATCTTTTAATCTCGCATTCAATTGAAGATGCTTAAATCATATCCCTTGCTGATTAGAAATTCCCGGTTTCTTTTAAAGAAATTAATAACCGCATCGATAGATACCACTTTTGCGATACCGTAATCAAATAATTTTAATTCCTTAATAAAGTGTAATCCTGTGTAGGGAACACTATTGCTGTATTTGTATCTTTTATCGATAGAAATCGGCTCTAATACATTTTCATCTTCCTCCGGAACCGATTGGATTAGTCCTACTAGTTCGAAATTAGGAATTCCTTGTTTGACCGCCAGTATAATTCCGCCGCTGAAACCTCTATTAATAGGAGCGTCAATCAAAAAAGAACCGTTCTTATCATAATTAGGGCTGCTTACCAAAGCTCTTGATATTATTTTATAGTTCAGCGGATATCCCATTAAGTAAACAAATGTACCCCATCTTAACTCTTTTGAATTACCAAATGGATAATTAAATACCTGATATTTTGCAGCAGCTTTTATATCGAACTGTCTGCCTAATAATGCAATATCTAAATTGTCGTCTTTTAATATAACATCTACTTCACTGCCTTCGGGAAATCCTGCTATATAAATGTTCTGCTTTGTCTTAATAGAAATACTCTGAATATAATCGGAAAATATTCCTGTTGATTCGGCATAATATGTTATAATCGTATCGGGAAAACTAATTACATGCGCACAAGTTAAGATCCCGACATTCCCCAAACTGGAATAAATCAAAGTTCCGGTACCGAGAGCAGGCTTGTCGATTACGGTAGATTTGATTGTATTATTCTCGATAATTTCAGCTGACAACTCCGATTTTTTTATTTTACTCGTATCGCTGAAAACGTAAGTGCGGTAAAAAGCTATACTACTGACCCGGAAAATCGAATTGCTTATATCTTCCAATTCATTTGAAGCATTTTTATTGGGGAATTCGGTATCATAGCTGCCGCTTAAACCCATAGAGGCTTTTAGCTGCTGATTAGTTGAGGAACATGAAAGCTGAGTAAATATTAAATAGGATAAAACCGCAATTTTTAGTATAGATTTAACGATCATGAATCCTCCCAAAATATTTCATTATTTTAAAGAGAGAAAAATATAAGCGCTATTTTACTTAAAGATTTAAGTACCGATTAAATACTTAATACCAGAATCAGTAATGAAAACACCCAACTTCAATTACCGTTTGATTAAATATAAAACTTTAATTCTTAATAAATTAGCTTAAAATTATTTTACCTTGTTTATTTTTATAACTTATTTTATTCCTGGTTTCATAGAAGTTATTTTATTGCTGCCGCAATAATTTTCCGGTTGATTCATTTCAATTCTCTACCGGCAGACCTTCGAGAGCCATAATTTTTAAGGCATTGGTGGTAGGACACGGACCGGGCTGTAATTTATAATCAAAGGACATTTTGCCGTCGGCAATGCTTTCTTTAAAATGATAATTTTTTAATCCCTTGATTTCAGTTTCCAGTTTAACTAATTCCAGGTCGTGCGTCGCCAGCGCTCCGGAGGCATTTAGTCCGGACAATGTTTTTATAAATGCAGCGCTTCCTTTAAGTCTTTCGATATTATTTGTTCCCCTGAATATCTCATCTATTAAAAAAAACAGCGGCCGGTCATCCTTTTTATTTGCCTCATCGAGCAAGGCTTTCAGTCTTTTAACTTCAGCGTAAAAGTACGAGATCCCGTCCACGACCGAATCGTTTACTTTTATGCAAGTAAAAATCCTGAATATCGAACATTTAAAATTTTCGGCGTTAACCGGCGCCCCCGCATAAGCCAGGCACAGGTTTATTCCCAACGTCCTTAAAAAAGTACTCTTGCCGGACATATTCGACCCGGTGATCATGTGAATTTCACCCACGTCTTCCAGCGAAAAATCGTTGCACACTTTCCTGTTGTACCTGATAAAAGGATGCCCGAGTTTGGTTGCTTTTAACAAGTGCCCGTTTCTGCCGATTATTTCCGGAAAAGTATAACCCGGATTAAGCCATGCATAATTGGCTAGAGAATTAATAGCCTCAAGTTCATAAAAAGTATTAAGCCAATTCTTAAAATTAAGTTTTATGATTTTTTTATAATAAAAAAGTTTACCGTTGTAATAGAAATCGACCGGAAAAAGAAGACTCCATATTCCCCAAACAAACGGATTGCCCTTTTTTATTCTCAAAACGTCAATTGCCTTGGAAATTTTCTTTAATAGGATCGAAGGATTAATTTCCGTCTTAGTAAACGGCTCGCAAAACTTACTAATATTAGAGTTCTTACGAAGCGGATATTTTTCTATAAACTCAAAAATTGATCCGAATTTACTGAACTCGTCTTGTAAAAACTCAAGCTCAACGAACGTTTTATTTTTTTGTTTATTGCCGAAATAATATACGGATGCGTATAACAGTAGAGTAAAAATCCAAAAAGGAAAAAGGCCGATGTAAATGTAAAGAAGGAATAAAATTATATTAACCGGAGCCAGAAGAGCCAGGCCTACCAGATATTTTTTATTGCTGCCGCCGGAATTACTTTGTTCAAGCCAGTCGGCGAGAATAGACCCGTCCAGTTCTTTTTTTGCGGGATACAATGAAATAAGCCGGATTTTATCTCTGAATCTAGACAAAGGGACCAGTTCTTTCACCAGTATCTGACGGGACAAAATATCATCATACCCGGGTTTTTCGATCGATAAATATTTTCTTAGTTTTTCTCTTCCCTGTTTCGTCACCGCAATATTGGCTAAATGAAGCAGCGATTGATTTCCGGATAAATTAAGGTCGGCTTCGAGCGGATTGATGCTACTTTCGGGAAAATCTATTGAAGGAATATTTTTCCAGTCCAAACGGATTTTAGCCAACTGCGTTTCCTGGATTTCTCTCCAAAGGGTAGTTCTTTTTACGGCTAGATCTATTTTACTGTGCAGATTAACGGTTACTAGATAAACTACAATTATTACGGCTAAAAGAGCCAGCAATAGATAATTTGAAAAAAAGAAATAATAAACCGAAAAGTCGGTCAATCCGGAAATAAATAAAAATAGCCTAAAATTGGAATAATGCCAGCTTTTTGATTCCAGGTATTTGATTCTGCCGTCGATCCTGGATATAAGATTCAGAAGATATCTTTCTTTTTCATTTTGCATTTGCATACTTAAAAGAAGTTAAACACTTCCCGTCCGCGGAGGGTACAGTTCGTCAACATGCTGGTTTTTTGATTATTCTTTCGGTTAATTCGGATTTTCTTTTTCTCCGCCGCCTTCCTCAGGTTTGTTAAGAATTTCCGTCATTTGCTCCTGGTTCTTTATTATTCTGTTTTTTGTCTGCTTCAATATCCCTGGCCTTTGCCGCAGCTTTTTCAAAATTCGGTTTTGCCAACAAACTATCGTTCGGGTAAATACAATTTAATTTATTGCCCAGAAATTGCTCTATCGCAGGAATGTGAAAAGAATCATCCTCGGAGGCAAAGCTTATAGAAGTGCCTAAAGCTCCTGCCCGGCCTGTACGTCCTATTCTGTGTACGTAATCTTCTGGATCCTGAGGTAAGGTATAATTAAATACATGGGTTACGTCATCAACATGAATTCCTCTGCTCGCGACATCAGTTGCAACGAGAACTCTTATTTTACCTTCTTTAAAATTATTCAAAGTCTTAATCCGTTTTTTCTGATCGACATCGCCAGAAAGAATTTCGCAGCTTATTCCGTATTTCTGCAAATGTTCCTGAAGTGGATGTGCTTCGTCTTTTCTGTTTGCGAAGACTATAACCCTTTCCAGTTTTTCTTTTTGAATAATATTATAAAGCAGTATAAATTTTTCGTTGTTCGTAACAATATAAACAATCTGATTTACAGAAGTACCGGCAACTTTTTCAGGTTCTATCTCAACATTAACGGGTTCCTTTGTCCAAAGTTGCGCAAGCCTAACAACTTCACCGCTTAAAGTTGCACTAAAGAATAATGTTTGCCTTTTGGACTTCGGCGGAGTACTGTTGATTATTTTTCTCACATCGGGAATAAAACCCATATCCAGCATACGATCTGCTTCGTCGATTACCAGTGTTTCAACACTACCCAGAAAAATATCTCTCTTGCTTTGAAAATCCAGCAGTCTGCCCGGTGTTGCAACAAGAATATCAACCGGACTGCTTCTTAACCTTTTCTGTTGTTTGTTATAATCCATTCCGCCGTATATTTCAACAACGGAAACGTTTGTGTATTTAGTTAAGTTCTTTGCATCGGCGGCAATCTGCATTACAAGTTCTCTTGTCGGAGCAATTACCAGAGCTCTTGGAGCACCCGGTCGCCTTACGCCCTTAGGCGGATTAATGAGAAAGTTATTGATTGTGGTAATCAAAAAAGCTGCCGTTTTTCCTGTTCCGGTTTGAGCCCTTCCGGTAGCATCTTTCCCTTCAAGGGCAGGCTTTAATATGGCTTCCTGAATAGGAGTACAATATTGGAATCCCAGGTCATATATAGAATGCATTATTTCCAATTGCAGATTTAAGTCATGAAATCTGGTTTTGCCTTCGATTTGGGGAACATTAAAAAGCTTAATATCCCAATCGTGAGGCTGCATTTTTTTAACTTCATGACTGTCATTATTCCTGGGTCCGGCTGTTTTTGGTGGTCTGTTTCTTTGACCTTGATTTTTAGGTCTTTCAGGACGCGGAGTAAATTCTTTTTTAGGTCCGTCAACCGCTTCGTGTTTTTGTTTTGTTTGATTTGGCTGATTTGTTTTGGTTGTTTTATTCGCACCCGAGCTTTTTTTTCTCTGATTAGTTTTTCTCGGTTCGTTTTTATTTTTGTCGTTGCTTCTGGGATTACCAACAGAAGTATTTTTCCTGGCTTTTTCCATTAATTCGGCTTTTCTTTTTTGCCAGTTTTGTTCTTTATTCTCCTCCTGTTTTTCTTCTTTTACTTCTTTTTTATTGCCGATTAATTTATTTTTTACAAGTTTAAACAGTCTGAGTACCAAGTCATTTCCGAATTTTGTTTGTAAATATGTTTCTATTTGTATTGATAATTATTCTTTTAATTTTACTAAAAATTGGGCTGTATTGCAATCCCAGCTCATATTTTGCCTTTTACCGACAAATCAAGAAATAATTAAATTTAAATATATTTCAATTTTTAATTATAATTAAATAAAAAGTTATTTAATATGATTCACCAGCTTTTTATTTTAAATTTTTGATTTTATCCAGCATTTCCCTGGCATTTGGGTCTTTGGGGTTGAGCTTTACGGATTTTTCCAGATTTTTAACCGCCATCTCCTTGTTGCCGCCTGCCATATAAGCTTCTCCCAGACTATTATAAACCGTATACGAATCCGGGTGCAATTCAACATTTAGCTTAAATATTTCTATAGCTTGTTTTGCATAATTGCTGCTTAATAATCTGTAACCCAGTGAATTAATTTCGTCTTCGTCAAGGTCATATTTGTCCTTGTTTGTATTCATAATTTCATGAAATTTACTAACGGCTGAATCAATGCCTTTGTAAAACATCGCCATAAGCAACGTATCGGCAAGCGATAATTTAGGCGTACTAACTTTCATAAGTTCGGTGTCGAAAATAAGGGTTGAATTAGGAGGAATCTTTCCGGCCTGGTTTGCACCGTAACCCAGTGAAGGCGGTATTATCAATCTAAACTTATCCCCGACGTGCATTAATGCAATTCCTTCATCCCATCCTTTGATAACTTTTCCAGTTCCCAATACAAATTTTATGGGACGCCCTCGTTTATATGAAGAATCGAACTCTTTTCCGTCGGTTAGATATCCGGCATAGTTAACGGCAACCTCTTTATTGTTTTTGGCTTTTACTCCGTTACCTTTATGCAAAATTATATACTTAAGTCCGTCTGATGTTGTAACCGTATCTTTGTTAGGAGCTGTTTGTGCCGAAACAACAACAGCAGCCAGGAATATGCCCAGTAATAGAAACGCCGTTCTCATCAATTCTCCAAGTTTTTAAAATCAACCTAGCAAAGATACATAATTAGGGTAAAAAACCTAAATGTAATAAATCTTCAAATATTCTAAAATATAATTATAAACTAAAGTATTATTTTACAAAATTTACCTTACCGATTATTAAATTTTAGTTAATTCATAATGACATCATCTGCAGAAATCTCGTTCGATAAACTTACTTTCGGTAAAATCTTTCGTTTCTGGACTCCGTTATCTGCCACCTGGCTAATGATGTCGGTAGAAGGTCCTTTTTTATCCGCCATAATAGCAAGAATGGTAAATCCGGAATATAACCTGGCTGCATTCGGAATTGCTTTTGCTTTTGCAATGATTATTGAAGCCCCGGTTATTTTATTGATGAGTGCATCTACTGCTTTAGTAGAAAATCATCATGCATATAAAAAATTAAGAAATTTTACATATGCACTTATTATTGCAGTCACATTAATATTTACGGTTTTCATAATTCCAAAGGTTTTCTTTTTCATAACAATTAATCTGATGGAATTATCCGGAAAAGTTGCAAGACTTACTTACCATGCAATTGTTTGCTTAATGCCCTGGCCAGGAGCAATTGGATACAGAAGATTTTATCAGGGAATCCTTATAAGGAATAATCTAACAAGGAGGGTAGCGTATGGTACGGTGGTGAGGATATCCTTTATGTCTGTTTCCGCACTGCTACTTCATTTTTTCACAGCCTTAGACGGCGCTGTAGTAGGGGCATCGGCATTAGCATTCGGTGTTGTGAGCGAAGCTGTTGCAAGCAGGCTGATGGCCTTGGATGTCATTCGGAGAATAAAATCGGGACAAAACGGTGCTGAAGCCAATAAAACACTCGGATATTTGGAAATTTTCAGATTTTATTATCCTCTGGCATTGACTTCGGTAATAACGTTGGGTGTGCAGCCAATGGTGACATTTTTCCTCGGTCAAAGCAGAATGGCACTGGAATCATTAGCGGTTCTTCCCGTAATAAATTCTTTTGTATTTATTTTTAGAAGCCTCGGACTTTCCTATCAGGAGGTCGGTATAGCATTAATGGGAAATAAAAGAGAAGGTTATTCGTCTCTGAAAAATTTTGCCCTTATTATGGGAATTTCAATTGTTAGTCTGCTGGGGTTAATTGCATTCACACCTTTATCGAAGATATGGTTCTATAATATATCCGGCTTATCCGCCGGTTTAACCGAATTCGCAAAATTACCTTTGATGATTATGGTTATAATGCCGGGGCTGTCGCTTCTTTTAAGCTTCCAAACCGCCGTATTAGTGAATGCGCATTATACAAAACCGATAACAGTTTCCACCATTATCGAATTTTCTGGAATTTTAATAGTAATGTTTATTCTGACCCACATTTATTCAATAATTGGAGCAGTGGCAGCAACGATAGGTTTTATAATTGGCAGATTGGGTGCAAATGCTTATCTTTTCATGCCTTATTTTAAAATTTTACGTAATAAATTGCAGATTTAATATTTACGATGCAAAAGTAAACTCTAGATTAAGGCGTGCGTCTAAAAACATTAAAATATCGATCATTTATTATTATTAGCATAGTGCATAATTCTACTAAAATGAATAATTTTACTTCAAGATTTCCTTTTAATTTCAAATACTTTTAGGTAAAAGCATGACTGAAAAACTTCTTCGTAGAATAATAGGAGCCTTTGTGTTTCTATTTACTCTTATCATACTATTAATGACGGTACAGCCCTCGGTATCTTTTTGGGATCCGGGCGAAATTGCGGCCGCATCATATTCATTGATGGTACCGCATCCGCCGGGAGGTCCTTTCTGGCTGATAATGGGCAGAATATTTTCAATGATACCTTTTGGTCATGATATAGGTTACAGAATCAACCTTGTCTCAGTAGTATCGAGTGCGTTTTCTATTTTACTCCTTTACCTCATTGCGATCAAGCTTTTTGAAGTCTACAGAGGGAAAGTACATAAAAATCTAACCGAAGCAATTTTCAATTACGGATCGGCTGCTATCGGAGCTTTGGCTTTTGCATTCTGCGATACTTTTTGGTTTAACGCAGTTGAAGCAAATTATTTTGGTTTAAGTACGCTTTTGTTTTCATTAATTATATGGTTAATGATGGTCTGGTACACAAAGGCCGACGAAAAGGGTAATGAGAAATATATCGTACTTATGGCATACCTTATCGGTCTTTCTTTCGGTGTTCACTTAATGAGTGTACTGGCAATCTTTACTTTCATGTTCGTAGTAATAATGAAAAAATATGTCACTGACGATGAGACCTATAAAAAGACAGCATATATTTTATTAGGACATCTCGGCATACTGCTGCTTATTGCCGTTGCTCTTTGGAGTTCACAGACAAGTACTACTGCACCTACTCAAGCTCAGTATAAAGCTTTCGATTCTAAATTTATCTGGGTAATGATAGGTGTTTCAGCTTTGTATCTAGGAATTTTCTGGAAAAAAGTTTTTCACCGTAATTCATTTTATATACCTTTAGCTTTAGCGGGGTTTGTTCTCCTTGTTACATATCCAGGTATTGTAAAATGGTTCCCCGGAATACTGCTGGCAATCGGCGGCCCAGCAATATCTACTAATATTATAATTGTATTGGCAATTTTCGCTTTAATTATTTATATAATCTATTGGTCGGCAAAAAATAATAAAAGTATTCTGCATATAGCATCTATGGCATTGCTGTTTGCATTGCTGGGATTCACTACTTATTCGATGATTATAATCCGCTCCAATCAGAATCCGCCGATGAACGAGAATTCGCCCGATAATTTCCAAAAGCTGATGTATTACCTTGATAGACAGCAATACGGCGATTTCCCGATATTCAAAAGAAGATTCTCGCAGGAAACTCATCAGCAGGGAATTTACACTAATTATAAAAGCGATCTAGATTTTTTCTGGACCTACCAGATAAATCATATGTTCAACCGCTACCTGCTCTGGAATTTTGTCGGAAGAGAATCAACCGTGCAGGATACAGGAGTTAAATGGAACCAGTTATTTGCTATTCCATTTTTAGTAGGATTATTCGGAATTTATTATTTATTTAAACAAGACTGGAAGATGGGTTCCGCCTGGCTGATCTTATTCATATTTATGGGATACTTGATAGCATTTTACCAAAACCAGCAGCAGCCTCAGCCCAGAGAAAGGTTCTACTTCTATCCCGGAGCCTGGATGGTGTTTGCGGTATGGATCGCTGTGGGCATGAGAGAAATTATAGGTTTGATTACAGATAAAATAAAGGATGCTAACTTATCTAAAAATTTTGCTTTCCTCTGCCTCGGTGTCGGTTTAGTATTAATTCCAGGCAACATGCTGAGAACAAATTATTTTACGCACGACAGATCTCATAACTGGCTGCCCTGGGATTTTTCATACAATCTTCTTCAAAGTTGCAAGCCTAACGCTATTTTATTTACCAACGGAGATAACGATACATTCCCGCTTTGGTTCTTACAGGATGTCGAAGGCATTAGGCGGGATGTCCGGGTAGTCTGTTTAAGTCTTGCAAATACCGACTGGTACGTAGAACAATTAAAGGATCAGTCTCCATACGGTGCGAAGAAAATTAAATTCAGTCTCACGGATTACCAAATTCAGCAACTTCAACCGATGGAATGGCAGCCGCAGAAAGTATCGATTCCCGTTCCCGAAAAAGTTATAAAAGAATATGGTGTAACCGATACTTCGGTAATAAACAATAAAGCACTTACATTTACCCAGCCGAACAGCGTCCAATTCGGCAATATAAAAGGTATTAGAGTACAGGATATAGTCGTTAGAAATATTGTTGAAAATAATACTTGGGACAGACCGATCTATTTTGCTTCGACTTGTTCAATGGATTCATATATCGGAATGGATGACTATCTGCAAATGCAGGGATTAGCCTCACAACTGGTTCCGAATAAAGGTAAATGGGTAGAAAATGTAGATGTTCCCGTAACCGAAAAAGATCTTTTCGATGAGAATACATCTTTTTCAAAAACATATAAACCCGGATTCAAATTCAGGGGATTAAATAATCCCAATGTATTTTTCGACGACGATGAAAGCAGGTTAATTCAGAACTACAGAAATACGTACATTAGGCTGGCATATCATTTCCTTAATGATGAGAATAATAAACAGATGTGCGTAAAAACCCTAGAGGTCATGCAGCAGAAAATGTCCTCAACTGTGGTTCCGATGGATTACAGATTCCTTTACGATGTAGGTAATTTATATTACAACGCAGGTGCAATTGATCAATATAAATCGCTGACAAAAGAAATAGAGAAAGAAGCGTTGAAGCATCTGAATGAAAGTGTTTCCAATATTCAATCTCCTTATAATTCTTTCAGTATTCTTGAAAGGACTTATATAAACTTGAAGGAATACGATAAAGCGATCGGCATACTGCAGAAACTGCAGGAAATGCTGCCTACTGCCGGGGGGATACAATCCGAAATCAACCGCATAAAAGGTATGGAAGGCAAGCCGGATACCACCAAATAATCTTATATACGAAAGGGTTAAGAGAAAAACTCTTAACCCTTCGTATTTTTAAATCCAAAGTAAAAGCAACAATACTTTTTCGAACAGACTATTAAATGCAAATAGTCAACTTTAGTAAATGAATTAATTTTTTACGGCATCAATAACCGCAAAAGGAATTCCGAGATAAATACCTTCCTTTATTCCGGCATTTTCATTCATTCGTATTTCGATTTGTGAAAATACATCATCCATAATGTTCCGATCCACAATCTTTTCCCATCCTTCAAGAAACCAGTTTTTAATTAAAGAATGATTCAGCATTGCTTCGGCATCAGTAAATCTCAATCTGAAATAATCTTCGGTTACGGCATTTATAACAAAACCTGAATTTTCGAGAAGGTTAATAATTTCAATAACCGGTTTCCTTTTTTGGTATATCTGCTCTTTCATTTTTTTTATTTCAATATATAAGCCCTTATCCGACAGAATTTTCTCAAATACGTCATAAAACTCAATCATTGTCTGTTCAAGATTGAATGTAAAAGCAAATTGCGCATCTCTTCTGCAAACGCGGGAACATTCAGACAGCGTTTTCTTCAAATCACCTACGTTATTTATTCCGTTATTTGAAACAATAAGATCAAAATAATTGTTTTTAAAAGGCATGTATTCAGCAGATGCCGTAACGGAAAAAGTATTTTTTAATCCGTATACTCTTTTTTTTAATTCTGCCCTTTTAATTATATTTTCCCATTCGTCGATACCGTAGACATTGCACGAATTACCCAGCCTTTGAGCAAGTTCTATAAACGGAAACCCTGTCCCGCATCCTATGTCAAGAACATTAATTCCTTTTCTGTATTTTATAGTTTCAAGCAATCTTAATCCGAAAGGAGCCGACCATAGAGGCAGTTCATCAATTACCGAAACGGAATTGAATTCGTTTTTATTGTAATTCTTTATAAAATAATTTTTCATTAAACCTTGTTATAATTTTGGATAAAAAAGGATTTAACATAAACTTCTAATCATAGAAAAATGGTTAAATTATGAATTTAATTATAAGATACAGAAAGTTCATTTAAAATATTTGAATGAAAAACGAATTTCTCCCATGCTATTGACAGATAATATCAGGAACCATTAATTGACTTAAAAATTCGTCGGATTGGATATATTGTTTTTTAAAATAATACCTAGAAAAATAAATCGAAAATTCCGTCAATTCGAACCGGAAAGATCAAACCCTGCTGTACTGAAAGTTACCGTGAATATTGAACCGTTATTTAATTCACTTTTTACATTAATTGAAGCCCGGCATAGATCGGCATAATTTTTCACCAGCGTCAGACCTAAGCCGCTGCCTTCATACTTTCTCGAATATCCTGTTGATTCCTGTGTAAAAGGTTTGAAGATGTTCGGGAGATATTTTTCGGAAATACCGATGCCTGTATCCTCTATTGCCACACTAACATTTTCATCATCCGTTTGGAATATATGAATTTGTATTTTCCCCTTATCTGTATATTTAAATGCATTATCTACAAGGTTTTCAAATAGCTTATAAAGCGTATACTCGTCGCCTTCGATAAAAACATCCCCGATTTCATTTATAATTTCAAAACCAAGCCTTTTAAAGTGGGAAATACTGCTGAAACTTCTAAATATGCTTTCTAATACTTTCGGTAGATTAATTTTTTTTAATTCTATCTCAAGCATATCCGATTGAATTGCAACCATATCAAGAATTGAATTTATAGTTCTCGATAGTCTGTCGGAAGCCGACTTTATTCCTCTGAAAACATCTTTATATTCTTCTTTTTTCTGCTCACTTATTAACTCTTTCAAAAAACCCGTATAACTGAAAATTACATTCAGAGGGGTCCTAATTTCGTGAGAGATTTGAGCCAGGAACTCGGATTTAATTCGTTCCGAATCTTCCGCTTTTTTTAGCGCTAGATTTAATTTTTTTTCTGTCTCAACTTTTTGGCTTATATCTCTTGCGGTAACAATTATAACATTTTTATTAAAATGTTCGCCTTTATTAAAGATTACATCTTTAGGAAATGTTTCTCCGTTTTTCCTTTTTCCCCACAAACGGAATTGCTGAACTTCACCTTTTTCCGCTTTATTAATTTTTTCATAAAACTTATTAATATATTTTTTATTAGATGCTACCAGTTTTTCAGGAGGTTCGCCTATAATTTCATTTTTATCGTACCCGTACATCTTAACCGTACCGAGATTGGCATCGATAATTCTGTTATTATCTTCAATTATATAAATAGCATCAGCAACCGTATCGATTAGATTCATATAACTTTGAGGTAAATCGGTGTTTTTTTTATCTGCTATTTTTTCCATTTGATTTATCGAAACTTGTTATAAATAAATTAATTTACTTCGCACATTAGTAAATAAGATTAATGTTCACCGCGTCAAATTAATTTTTGTAAAATGAAACAATGTTCATTTTTTATTGTAATAAAAACCTGATATGTGGTGGCAACAACGTTTATACCAAATAATATTTAGATGCAACCCCTGTTTTCCGGTTGGATTTTCCGGAAGATTACTGCCAACATTATTCATTTAATTTCTAAAATAAAATAATTTTAAATAATAGGAAACAATTATTTTTATTTTTTATTATTTATTTGAATTTAGGAAGGTACTTTATGCATAAATGCTTATAATTATTGCGTTTTTTATCAAAATGGCCCATAATCTCCCGTTTAGGAAGATAAATTTAATTCAAATAAAACTTCGGTTCCGGATATATTATGCTGAATTATTCGACCTTCGTTTAAAAATTATTAGTGTTATTAAATCGGCATGAAATTAAGAATGTTTTAAGCGTATAAATAGCAAAAGAGAAGAAAGACTTATGATCTTTCTTCTCTTTTTTTTATGCAAATCCTCGGGGTGTATTATTGAAGCCCTGACAATTGCTCTTGTATCTTTTGGCTGGCAGATTCGTTAGCTTCTTCTTGAGAAGTTGTACCGGTCTTTAAAGCAGCCAATTCTTTGGCGGCTTCGGAAATGGTAGCAGAATCTTTTTTAGACTGAGAGCTGGATGCAGTTGCTTCGGCTGTTTTAGAAGAATTACCAGCTGAATATATAGCAGAAACTGCTGATGCCATGCTCGATTGTCCTATTGATCCGATTGACATTACTAATTCACCTCCTTCACATTTTTTTCTTAAACTTAAATTATATTTTCCTAACCCCTAGTAATGTTATCGGATTTATTTGTCATTTATTAAGTGATATTTTACACATTATTTGATAAGACTAAAATAAATTATTCCCAATTCTAAGGTTTTATCAAAAATAATTGCAAATATTGGAGATCGATTACTTTATATTCATCAATACCGGCTTCTTTAAAAAGCGATTTCAGAGTTTCAGGTTTAATCCTGTGATCCAACGGTGGTCCCTGTTCGCTTTTTTCGTAAGGCCATTCCAGTATTGCAATTCTTTGTTTTGTAACTCTTTTTACCTCTTTTAATGCCATTAGCTGATCATCCGCTTCATGAAAAACCAGTCCTAAAAATGTCAGATCGAATGCCTTGTCATTAAAAGGTATTTTTTCAACAGGCGCATTTTTTAATCTGGCATTGGGGACATACTTAGCTGCAGTTTCCAGCATTTCATCGGATACATCTATGCAGGAAACATCGAAACCGAGTTTTGAGAAAGCTTCCGCAAAAATCCCCGTGCCGGTACCAACATCAAGCATGCTTCCGGAAGCAATATTATTTACACTAAAATTTACAACTTTGGGTATTTCAAGTAGAGCTACCCTTTCCGGTGAGCGCAACCTGTCGGTTCCACCGTTAAATCTGCGTTCATGCATTTTATTCTCCGTAAAATGTAAAGTTTTTTAAATTAGATGCGGGAAAAATACTATAAGATTCATTTTTTAAAATTTTGATTATTATCAACTAAAGAATCCGGAATTTTGCTTTAATTTAAAAGTTAGATAAAATTAATAATTATATTTCATTATCCCGGAGTCTTTAATGCTAGAGCAAATAAATGAACTTATACGGGAATTTTACAGTGATAACGGAATTGTCAGATCAAAAGCAAGATCAGAATTGCTTGCAATCGGTAAACCCATAATAGATTTTATGATTGGTTTGCAATATGCGCCGATTCATCAAGTCAGATGGGAAGCAATCAAAACTCTAAGCCAGCTGGCTGTTCCTGAAGCTATACCGATTTTAATTAATGCTCTGGAAAACGAAGACCTTGATGTGCGATGGCTTGCGGCACAAGGCCTTGTCCAGATAGGTAAAGATTCATTAATCGCAGTGCTTGAAGCACTTGAAGGGAATCAAAGCTCGAAGTACCTAAGAGAAGGCGTGCATCATGTATTAAGAGAATTGCAACATAAACATATATTTAACGATGAATATAGAATTATTAATATGCTGGAACATTACGGCTCCCAAACTAAATTAGCTTTAGCTGCAAAGGAAATAATTTCTGAATTAAACGGAGTATATAAGACAAATTATTTTTCATAAAACTACATTTGGTCATCCGGATTTTCTTTGTTACGTAACTGAAGCGTAAAACCAGAATTACTGCCCCTATTTATTCCGGTTGATACTCATAATTTTCTTACCCTGGGCTCTACCATTTCTATACATAAAATTACCCGGAACCGTTTGCTTAATCTTTATCCGTAACGTTAATTTTTGAGGAAAGATGAAGTTTGAATAACCTTAGTCAGCGGAAAAGGCGGAAAACTATAGCAGATAATCTATCGAAGTTCCCGCCAATTCCGAATAAAATAACCCGGCAATAAAACCATTTGCGGTTATTACAATTACTTCAAAAGCACAAGCTTCTTTGTCTGAATAAATTCTCCTGCTTTGATCCTGTAAAAATATACTCCGCTGGCTAAGCTGCTGCCGTCGAAATAAACTTTATGTGTTCCATACCGCATTTGTCCGTTAACCAAAGTCTTCACTTCCCTTCCGAGTATGTCATAAACTTTTAATGTCACAAATTCCGAATTAGGAATTGCAAACTCTATTGTAGTAGTCGGATTAAAAGGATTGGGATAATTCTGACTAAGTGAAAAGTTAAAGGGAATATTCTTTTCGGAATTTGCACCGGTGGCGCTCCCGTTATAGTTTAAAACTTTCCATCCGATATTGTTGCTTGTATGTATTTCGGGAAATGAATTATTCGGATCAAGAACTACATATATCCTCGGATTATTAGGTGTTTCCGCAGGTATTTTCCAATTAAAAGAAATTATTTTACTTCCGCGTGCCGGGATAAAATCGCTGGTGGAGAAAACGGATTTCCCGTCCATGCTTTGAATTAAAGTTCCTCCGTTTGCCGGATCACCTGAATAGAATTTTGCTTCTACCGGCTGGGGGGTTGGAATCAGACTATAATTGTGGATCCTGACTTGAATATTAACAGTATCACCTGCGCTCGGATTATCAGGATTAAATATCATTTCTTTTGTCTGCTGAAGTTTATCAGCGGAATAATTGTAACCTTTATCGTTATCTAATCTCCAGGGAAGAATTAAAGCCGGGTCGGATGCATGAGAATATCTCTGCTGCCACCACGTTTCTGGTTCATTTGCGCCTGCTGCACCGGGATTAACTGCATAATCCAGTACTAGTGCACCATCTCTTGCCCAATAAGCATAAGGAGTGACTGTATAATATCCGCCGCCTAGTATACTTGGATTTATCGGTCCAAAATGGACATCCAGCCCCTGCGAATATGTTACCGTGTTTGTAAAGGTTGAAATAGAATCATGAGAATAATTGCCGTGTATTTCAAAGTTGGGGATAAACGGAATAGGAATTTCAAAACCAAGTGAAGCACCGGCATCAAACTTTACTTCATTAGTCGTAGTGGTTTGATTACTTGTCTGCTTTTCCAGCGACCAGTCATATCCCGCTCCTGAATTTACATCTAAGGTTACGGCATCCGAAGTACTCCATCTTATTGCCTGGGAAAGGCTGGTATTATCCGAAGGATTTGTGATTTGTTGGTATGACAATATATTTCCAACTTCATGATTCGGAATATAAGTGTCTCCCTCGGGGCTTTTACTCGGGAACCAGTCCCTTTGTTGTAACTTGGGAGAAGTTACTAAAGTGTAACCTTCCAATGCATTATTAGCATATACAGGGTATTCCCAGATATCATAATCAACAACCATTGCATAAATATAATCGTCATTGCTGGCACGTGTGCTCTGTTTTATTGTAAAACTTTGTGAACTTGACGATACTTTAGAAAAGTTATGCCCATAATCAGCATTAACTTTTGCTGTAACAGGTATTTCCAATTCAGGTATAACAAAAGTCCCAGAGGCGCTTCCTCCGACAGACCATCCAGTGTGAAGTTCGGTTTGCATTTGAAAATCTGTTTGCGTCGTTGTAAAATAATCCGAATAGAAATTAGAAGACTGACCATTGTAGCTGTTGCTGATGTCATAACTGGTATCGTTAAAAACATCAAAATGAGTCGGAGGCGCATTTAGTATTACCAGCGGCTGAACGATATTTGTAACATGGTAATAGGTAGGATCACCAAGCCTTATGCTTTTACCATCGAAATCGCCGGCAGTTAGAGCCCAGTAATAATCCATATTGTTTGAAACAACAGAATCTACAGTTATTGAAGCTCTTCTATTTACTGATGTAATATCTCCGTTGGCATCTACAACCGGTTCGAAAACATTGACTGAGAAAGTGGAGTACCAGGGCCCGCTATCCGGTTCCCATTGTATTGCGGACATGCAGGCTATTTCGGGAGTCCAAACTGAATCGGTGGGACTTGCATTCAAATCAGCCAAAACAAGGTCCGTATGAACCGGAAGTTCCGGTATATTAACAGAATTTACGTTTCCGCCGTTTATATTCATAGTATCACCAACAGAAAATATACTGATAGCCCCGTCTGCATAAGTAACTATTTCATCTTTGCCGTTATGTGTTATATCTCCTGTTTTGATGTTTATCGGCATAATTGAGCTGCCGAGTGTTTGTCTTACCTCATGAAGATTATTATAATTTACATTAATTGTATCCAGGCCGGTTGTAACAGAGGCCGGCAGCAAATAATCGTAAGTTTCAGAACCTGATCTTTGAAGTACAAAGTCAACAACAAATTGGTCCGCTATAGTCTTGCTGTTAAAATTCCCCGCTGCAATATCAATTTCATTAACAGTATGATACGGATCAAAAAAGTTACTTGAAGTAAAAAAATCACTTTTGATAACCTTTGGTACAATTGAGTAAGTTCCGTTATTATTTACAAATTCATAAATTTTAGCGGATATTTTCCAGCTATTAGAAGAAGAATTAGAAGAAGAATAAGTTACAAGCGCAATTTCATCTCTGCCGTTCCCGTTAAAATCTCCGGCTGCAATGTCGTACAATCCGGCAGAATACGAAGTTGAATCCATATAAACATCGGTAATTGTTGCCTGGACCGACGGCATTAAAGTAGAGGGGTCAATTTTTAGTATGGTAATTTGAATTGTTGCGTCTTTATTCCAGTATGCGACGGCTATTTCCGGAGTCTGGCTTTCATCAAAATATCCTTTAATTAATCTGAATCGTACTGCATTATAATTAAGCGGATTCGGAAATAAAGCATTCGGAAGCGTAAATATCTTTTCACCTATCCAGTTCAATGTATTTTTATCGATTTCCGGAACTATAATCTTTATGGAATTATTAACTCCTTCCTCCGCGAAAACAATGTTATCCAGTCCGCTCCCGGTGAAATCTCCCGTGACGGCATCAATTCTTTTCTGACCTGAAATTGCCGTATTCGTATCGATTGCTACCGCTGTTGAATCCATATGACTTGCGCCGTTGTTACTTCCGTATCTGTAGGTCTGGTGCTTTAAATGAATATTACTGCTGTTGTGCCAAATTAGAGAGAGTTCGTCCGAACTGCCCAGTTTTCTGTGTCCGAAGAAAGGATCCTGTTTGGCTTGATTCTGACCGAATGCAATTCCGCATAAAAGATATAGTGCGGCAATGGTATAAAAATAAATTTTCATATTTACCTTAGAATATTTTTTGAAATATATTTAATAGAAAATAATATCCGCTGTTTTAAATTCTGAATTCGGAAAAGAACAGAATTATATTCATAATAATGACAAAATCTTATTAAATAAAATTTTTTTTTTTGATCCGGCCTCAATTGTGCTGAAAATAACATTCTAAATACATAGGATAAAATTATAATATCCGTGTGTTCGTGAATTACCGCTATTAAAATCCGGACAAAAAAATATTTCCGTTATACCGGATACTTCTTATTTACTTTAACAGCACGAATTTTTTAGTTGCAACATATTCACCGGCTTCCAATCTGTAAAAGTATACGCCGCTAGAAATGCCGCTTCCGTTAAATCTTACTTCATGAGTGCCTGGTAATTCCTGTTCGTTCACTAGGGTTTTTACAAGCCTCCCGAGTATATCGTATACCTTTAAAGAAACGAATCTTGTTTGCGGAACGGTATATCTGATTGTCGTCGTGGGATTAAACGGATTCGGATAATTCTGACTTAATTTGAAAGATTGAACGGCATCGGGTTTTTTCTCTACGGCGGTAGTGCCGCCGTTGTAAGTAAGCAAATTCCAGCCGGTATTATTGCTTTTGTGAACTTCATCGATTTTATTATTTGGATCGAGGACAACATATATTCTCGGATTATACGGAGCATCGGAAGGGAACCTCCAATCAAAACTAATGATCTTGCTTCCTCTGGCAGGGATATAATCACTAGTACTGAATGTTGTAGCGCCGTTTAAACTTTGCATCAAGGATCCGCCGTTTGCAGGATCACCTAAATAAAACTTTGCCTCCACCGCTGCAGGGGTATTTATCAAACTGAAATTATGAATTCTAACCTGTACTTTTACGGTATCGCCGGGTGACGGATTTTCCTTACTGAATTGTATCTCTTTCGTTTCCTGAAGTTTGTCTGCCGAGAGATGTCCCCCCTTATAATTATCCAACCGCCAGGGAAGAATTAATGCCGGATCCGATTTATGGCCGTATTTCTGCTGCCACCATGTTTCAGGTTTGTTAGGTACGGCGGCGGAAGGATTAACCGCATAGTTAAGCACCAGAGCGCCGTTTGTGGCCCAGTATGCATAAGGCGTAACGGAATAATATGCTTCGCCGTATTCGTTGGACACCGGCCCGAGGTGAACATCAAGCCCTTTTGTGAATGTCGCGGTATTCGTCTGAGTAGAAACATTGTCGTGAGAATAATTGCCTTTGATGCTGATATCGGGAACGAACTTAAAGGCGCTCTCGAAACTTATTTCGGAACCCAGGCTCCAGCTCACTTTATTGGTAGTGGTAGTTTGCGTAGAATTTGAATTTTCAAGCGACCATTGGAAACTAAACAACGGGTCGTCGGTTAATGTCACCTGATCGGTGGAGTTCCATTTTACCGCCGTTTTAAAAGCGGAATTATCGGAAGGAGAAGTAACAGCCCTGTATGAAAGTATATTGCCTACTTCATGATCGGGCAGATAATCCTCGGCTTCGGGGCTTTTGCTGGGGAACCAGGCATTTTGTGTAGAGGTAGGTGATACAACCAGCGTATAACCTTTGATACTGTCGTTTGCAATAATCGGATATTCCCATACATCATAACTAGAAATTGTGGCGTAAATATAATCGTCGCCGCTGGCGGTTATGTTCTGACTTACTTTATAAGTATGAGTATTGGTTTTCACTTTGGAAAAATCCTTTCCGTAATCCGCATCAAGTTTAATTTTAACGCCGGTTTTAATTATGGGTACTTCAAAACCGCCTTCAATAGATGCTCCGATCGACCATGAACTGTGCGTTTCCGATTCAACCTCAATCTCAGTTTCCGAAGAATTAAAATAGCTTGAATAAAATTCGCCTTCCTTTCCGTTAAAAAAATTATCGATATCGAAAGTAGAATCATTAAAAACATCGAAATGGACAGGAGGGGCGTTGAGAATAACCAGGGGCTGTACAAGATTTGTTATCCGGTGATATGTCGGTGTTCCGAGTCTTATTCCATTATCATTGAAATCGCCTGCCGCAATTGCCCAGTAATAAGTTGAGTTGCCGGTATTAGAAACCATAGTGGTATCCACTCTTTCCTGAATTGATGTTATATTGCCGGAGGGATCGACTATCGGCTCAAGAACTCCTATTTTTAATTGATTGCCGTTCGTAGCAGTATAAATTATTTCCGGGTTCCAAACGGAATCGGTTAGGCTGGCGTCAAGATCCGCAAGCAAAATACTTCTATTAGCATAATTATCCGATGAGAATAAATTACCGTTTATCCAATTTAATTTCATTGTGGAATCGATATCATAAATATAGATTGACGCCTGACTTCCGAGAACGAGTTCGTCCTTTCCGTCGTTATTAATATCTCCGGTCACGGCGCTGATTCCCATTGTGTAATTACCGTTTGATTGATGTACATTTACAAGGTTATTCAGATCGGCATTTATAGTAGTAAGGGCGGAGTCGGTAAAAGCGGGAAGTACATAGTTTATTGTACCCTTGCTATTGTTCGTTAAAACAAAATCAATTACAAATTCTTCTTTGGCAACATTTTGAAAATAACCGGCGGCAACGGCAATATTATTTAAAACAAAATCTGTGTTGTAAAAATCGGATGAGGTATACATATCGCTTTTCTTTGCTTTAGGAATGATGGTAATTTTCCCGCCGCTACTTTCGCAGTCGTATATTTCCGTAGAAATAGCCCAGGTATTATAAGCGCTGTTATCATAAGCGGAAAGAATAATTTCATCTTTCCCGTCTCCGTTCAAATCAGCCGAGGCTACATCGTAAAAGCCGGCGTTGTCGTGAGTCGGATCCATATAGAAATCATTAACGACTCCTTTTTCAACCGGCTCACCGGTATTAGGATCGATATAATAAATCCTTATCTGGATATGCCCGCTCTTGTCCCAGAATGCAAGAGCAAATCCGGGATGGGAAGTAGTATCGAAGTTCCCTTTTATTAACTTAAACCGGGTTGCTCCCGAAGGAACCGGTTCCGGATAAAGTACTCCGGGAAGGTTCAATGCTTTCTGACTATTCCAGGTAAAGCTTCCCTTGTTAATTTGGGGAACCACAATATTTACCGAGTTACCGGTTGTATTCCAGGCCGCGACTATATCCTCTCTTGAGTCGCCGTAAAAATCACCGGCAATAACATTAAAATATGCCGGAATATAACCCAGGTTATAAACCGTTCCCAATGATCCGTTATAAGTTCCTTTTGCCGAGGAATCAATTATGTATTCACCGGAATTGCCGGTATAACTAAAAATCTGATGATTTACAGTGGAGTCGTAATCTCCGTGATAATTCCAGAATAACGCCAATTCATTAGATTTCATAATATTATGATGCCCCTTAAACGGTTCATCTACGTTTTGGGCAAATGAAACAGAAACAAAAAGAAATGATAAAATTATTAAAGAGACTAAATATTTCATGGCCGCACCTTGTTATTTTTTTCCTTATCTATAAACGCAGGAAAATAAATCAAAAGTGATAACAGCCGGGTAAATTTTTTATAAACATGCGTGTGATCTGAATATCTCATTTATTGAATAAATGAATTCCAATTACTAACTTAAAATTAAATTTAACCTCCCATTTAAGCGGTTGCATTATAATAACCAATTTACCTAACTAGTTGGAAAGCAAAGAAAATATAACCCGTTTGCTCGAGGAACTTACCGGTGGCAACAAAACTGCGGTGAATTCTTTGATGCCGCTTGTCTATAACGAGCTTCATCAGGTTGCGCATATGCATTTAAGAAAAGAAAGAAGCGATCACACATTAAATGCTACAGCCCTGGTTCACGAAGCTTATTTTAAATTGGTAGACCAAACCAGAGTTAACTGGCAGAATCGGGCGCACTTTTTCGCAATTGCTTCTCAGGCGATGAGACGGATTTTAATCAACTACGCGTATCAGCATAAGGCACAAAAAAGAGGAGGCGAAAAGGTTCTGGTAACCTTTGTTGATGATAAGTTCGAGCGCGAAACAAAGTCGGAAGAACTGATCGCGCTTGATGAAGCTCTTAATCAACTACAGAAAATAAACGAGAGACAAAGTAAAATTATCGAGTACTGGTTTTTTGTCGGATTGAACCATGAGGAAATTTCTGAAGTGCTGAACGTATCCATTCCCACCGTGAGAAGAGACTGGCGACTTGCAAGGGCATGGCTCAGCAGAGAATTGAACAGGAGTTTAATATGAATTCCGATAAATGGCAGAAAATCGGGATAATATTCGAGGAGGCATTGAAGCTTGAAGAGCCGGAAAGATCGGCCTTTCTGCAATCTGCTTGCGAAAACGATTCCGAAATGATAGAGGAAGTCAGATCGCTGATTGAAGCCGATTCCAATGTGCCGGAACTGCTTCAGGGTAAGGCGGCAGACTCGATAAAATTAGTTCAGCACAAGAACTATGAAGGGAAAATAATCGGCAAATATAAAATTCAAAGTCAGATTGCCGAAGGCGGAATGGGTGCCGTCTTTTTAGCGGAAAGAGCGGACGGTCAATTTAACCAGAAGGTGGCGCTGAAGATTATTAAGCCGGGCATGAATTCCGCAGAGATAATAAACAGATTTAATATAGAAAGACAGATTCTGGCAAGCCTGCAGCATCCTAATATCGCAAGGCTACTAGACGGCGGATTGACCGATGAAAGCCTACCTTACTTTACAATGGAGTTTGTAGAAGGAAAACCGATCGATGAGTACTGCGAAGAAAACGAACTTTCAATTCACGAAAGGCTTAAGCTTTTCGTAAAAGTATGTGCGGCTATTCAATATGCGCATAAAAACCTGGTAATTCACAGGGATCTGAAACCCGGCAATATTATGATTACCAAAGACGGAACCGTTAAACTGCTCGATTTCGGAATAGCAAAAGTATTTACCGAAAACGATCCGCTGCAGCAGACGGCATATCCGGGAACAAAGTTCAACGTTATGACACCGGAATACGCTTCGCCCGAACAGGTTAAAGGTGAGAACATTACGACATCCACCGATATTTATTCCGTCGGTTTGGTACTTTACCAGCTTTTAACGGGTGAAAAAGCCTTCAAATTTAAAAACCGCTCTCACCTTGAGCTTGAAAAAATCATTTGTTTTACGGAACCGGCTAAGCCCAGCAGCTTAATTACCGGTAAAATAAAAATCCGAACGCTGCAGCCGGACAAATTAAAGAAAATATTATCCGGCGATCTTGATAACATTTGCCTTACGGCATTAAGGAAGGAGCCCGAAAGAAGATATGCTTCGGTCGAACAACTGCAGCAGGATATAATAAACTTTCTGGACGGAAGGCCTGTTTCAGCCAGACAAAGCACGCCTGCATACCGGACCGGCAAATTTATAAAACGTCATAAAATTTCCGTCATAAGTTCTGTCTTTATATTCGCTGCGATTACAACGCTTACGGCCTATTACACGGTACAGCTTAAAAAGGAACGGGATAAGGCCAGATTGGAGGCGCAGAAAGCAGAGCAGGTTGCAGGTTTTCTTAAAAATATTTTCAAACTTTCCGATCCTTATCAGGCGCGCGGTGAAACAATAACGGCAAGGGAATTACTCGATAAGGGAGCACAGAAGATCAACACAAATCTATCGGATCAGCCCGACGTAAAGACAACCATGCTGAACATTATAGGAGAGGTATATATAAATCTGGGATTATACGAAAAAGCGGAAAAGTTATTTAACGAAGCATTGAGAATAAATGAAAGTGAAAACAAACTTAGTGTTGAATTTGCGATAAGTCTGAAAAACCTGGGTGAACTGCATTTATATAGAGGAGAGTACAAACCGGCTGAGTACCTGCTGAAAAAATCGCTGTCGATTTTTACCTCGCTGTCTCAAAAAAACAACATTGATTATATGACCTGCCTTTCGGATCTGGCATGGTATTTTTACCTGGCTGGTAACTACGATAAAGCCGATTCCTTATATATAAATATTATATCCTCATTGAGATCTCAATTTTCAAATAAAAATGAAATGATCTACACGATGATGAACAACCTCGCCCTTGATTATCACGAGGAAGGGAAATATGAAAAAGCTGACAGTCTTTTTAATCGGGCTCTTTCCGAACAGAAAAATTTATACGGTAACAAACCTCATCCGGAACTTTCGACCACGACATACAATTATGCCGAATTGCTGCGCGATAAAGGCGATTTCGAAAGAGCAGAAAAAATGTTCCGAACCTCACTTGACATGGACATTAAACTGAACGGTCCGGAACACCCCGACGTTGCCTACAGCATGCAGGGACTTGCCAGCATATACAGACTACAGGGCAAATACGGATACGCAAAAGACCTATACCTTAAAGTGCTTGCTATGAGAGAGAAATTTCTCGGTAAGGAGCATCCCGATGTAGCATACGCAATATATAACGTCGGTCTGATATATTTTAACGAACAAAAATACGATTCGGCAAAAATATACTTCACGAAGTCAATGATAATGCACGCAAAACTTAACGGCCCCAAACATAAATCCGTCGGTATCTGCTTGAAAGATTTAAGCAATATAAACTATCTTGAAGGCAACTATAAATTAGCAGACCGGCAGGTAAGACATTCGATGGAAATCGAAAAGAATTCGATCGGAACAAAAAACCTTACCTATGCAAGCGATCTTCTTATTTCGGCTTTTTTAAAATCCGTAACAAAAGATAAAGATTCGGCTTACGCTCTGTGTGATGAAACTTATAAAACCGCGCTGGCTTCGATGGGCACAGATAAAAGTCCTTTTATAGCCGACTTTCTGAGAGGATATGCAAAGATAGCCACCGAGCAGGAGGATTACAAAAGAGCCGACTCGCTTTTTAATCTTTCGATCGGCATGTACGGACAGTTAATGGGCAAAAATAATATTTCGACCGTAATTACAAACTATGATTACTGCAGACTTCTTTTAAAAACGGATTCACTAAGTAAGGCTTATAAAATTGTAGACAGGTATTTGAAAATTTCCGAAAAGGAATTCGGCAATAATAACTGGATAACCGCCGCGGGAAAAAGCCTTCTTGGTGAAATATATCTCAGGAAAGGTAAGTTCAATCAGGCCGAAAATCTTCTTTCGGAAGGTTATTATATTTTTAAAAGGAATACGGCATTCACGATTTTCACACTAAAGCAATAGCTAAAAATTTGGTAGAAATGTATAATAAACTAGGGGACAAAAATAAAGCTTATGTTTACAGCAGTTCATTAAAATAGTTGCGTGAGCTATAAATATAAGATATAAAAATCGTTGCTTATTTAGTATCTCATGGCTATAAGACTATTTAATTGTTACCAATTATAATTTTAATTGATTATGAAATCTCAAATTCATAGTTTGATATTCATCCACAAGGATTTATATAATAAAATTATTCCCCAATAATTTTAAGCGGATATTTGGGTTTCAAAACGGAAAAATGAATTATTATTATATACTAGTTGACTTACTATGATTCAGAATTTTATAGAGTTACGATATGTGCTAATTTTTATTTGGATAATTCCGATTAATTCCTGTGATTCAGCGCCTATACGAACTTGAATAAAATCCGCGTTTGGATCAGTGTAATATCCGGATAAGTGGTCAACTGGCCTAGTAATATACCTAGAAAAGCGTTTCTTAGATTAACATTGATTTTGGATTAATTTTTACGACCCATACGGCGTAAGTAATTAAATACAAATAAATAATTTCCGACTCATAACCAATTAATATGGAAGGAATTATAAAATGAATCTATTAGACCGCGCTAAGAATATTATAGTTGCACCAAAATCCGAATGGGCAGCAATTTTAGCAGAAGAGCCGAATACATCGCAGATAATGACAGGTTATGTACTTCCGCTGGCTCTTATTCCTGCGATTGCAGATATAATAGGCTGGGGTGTTTTTGGGAGCGGATTTATAAAGTCGTTTTCGTGGGGAATTGCAATGGGTCTTGTGCAATTTATCTCTGCCTTTATTGTAGTATATTTAACCGCGTTTATCGTTAATGCTTTGGCACCTAGTTTTTCGTCCGAAAAGAATATGGGAAGAGCAGTGCAACTTGTTGCATATTCTTATACACCGGCCTGGGTGGGCGGAATTTTATATATAATCCCTATTATAGGCTGGCTAGGATCACTATTCGGACTGTACGGAATTTACCTGATGTACCTTGGACTGCCTTTTACAATGAAAACCCCCCAGGATAAAGCGGCTATTTATCTTGTAATTTCGATTATAGTGCTGCTGATTATTTATTTAATTATCGGTGCTATTCTATCCGCTATACTTTTGTCTATATTCGGTTTAAGCATGATGGGGATGAAATCTTTCTGAGGTCAAAGGCCGGGAAATTAAAGCTAATTTACGCCGCAATTTCAATCAGGTAAAAATAAATATTATAGGCTTTCTCTAAAGTGCTTCTAATGTTACAGTGAGCGGAACTGCCTGCCGGACAGGCAGTGCCGGAGCGTATATTCAGCGCAAATTCATGCTTCGACTCCGTTCAGCATGACATGATACCGACTTATGATACAGCCTCTTGATTTATATTCTACAAATTTAATAAAACAGCATAATCATTAAATTAAAAGTTCAGGCATGTCCGGCACGAATTAAAATTTGATTGTGAAAATATTCCATACATTATTGTCAGATGCTTTTTACTTTCCCGGAAAGAAATAATACATGCTTTGTTCTCATTCTTCAACTCCCACCTCCCGCCGGATAATAAATCCCATTGTTTGGGCGGTTACTTTCCATTCTTACTGTCCAAATGAGTAATCTACTTTTTTATCTTTCTTTACTTCGCAGACGATCCGCATAATATACCTTGCTTTAATTTTTTCTTAATAAATATATCCTTTATTTTAAATACTATTTATCCTGCTGAAATACTGCTTCCACAAGGTTGTGTCTTTCTTCAGGATTGTTGCCATGCCTGTGAATAGGCCCTAATCCTTCGCGGTAATATAAACACTTATAATTTTCAAACATATTTTTTATTTCTCCCGGCTCAAAAAATGTACGCTTTTCACCCGAAGGTCTTAAAAAAGAATTCTTGCCGATTTTTTGAGAGTCTGCAGAAATCTTAGCAAAGCCCGGATCTGCAACTGTAAATGCCGTAATAAATAGAATGCTTTTGTTATTCATCCAGCCGACAATTTTCCTATTTAATATTTTTATTTCATTCAGCTCAAGTATTTGCATTAAGCCGAATAACAGTATTGCGGAATATTTTGATTTTCCTGTAAAATCCTTAATCCCCGACCGTACAGGATTAATTTTCATATTTTCATTATTTCCAATTTTTTCCAGAAATTGTATTGATACCGATGATGTATCTACCGCGTCAACCAGAAATCCCGATCTTGCTAAAAAGACAGCATTTCTGCCCTGACCTGCCCCTAAGTCCAGAACTGTTCCATCCCCGGGAATTAGTCCGGTAAATTCTAAAAGTATTTTCTCGGGCTCATGACCGAAAACATCCGGATTATTTTTATAATATTCGTCGTAATCCATATTTCAATATTTTTCCCGGCATATTTATAAAATATTTTTTTCAAATTGCAGGAACTCCACCGGAGCGCCGTTCTCTAATATCATCGCAACGCGAACTCCTACAGACGGCGAGCTTATTCCACCGATTAATTCTTTACCTTCAATTGCCGATTCAATGTTATCAACTTCAAACGCAATGTGCGGAACCTTCTTTATTATTTCAGCCACGATCGAGTCTTCATCAAAGCGCATCCACTCAATGCCGTATTCACTTTCTTCAAAGCCGGATACGTACATTTTTAACTTTTCCAGATATATTTCACCGTCTTTCGGTTCAAGAGTCGGAATACCTATGTGATGGTAACGCAGGTTTTTCGTGGTAACGGCAGACGGCTGCTCGCTGACTTGTCTTGCCTTTATCTTTTGATTGAGAATTTCTTTTTTCATTTATCTTGACCCCGTTTATAAGTAAATATACAAGCGATTAAGAACATGCATTGCAGAAATAGTCTGTCGTACGTTGATTTAAAGTAAGTATATTTTTTTTAGAAAGGTAGTATATAAGTAAATTATTTTAGTCCGGTATTTAATGCGGTAATTTAAGTTCTAACTCAGATGCATCACCTTATCGAATTCTATTATACCCGGTTCCCTGTGAGATACAACGACGGCTGTATAATTCTTTCTCAGCGATTTTATTATGGACAGCATATAATCAATATTATCTTTATCCAGGCCGGAAAAAGGCTCATCGAAAATAAGCCATTCGGGACGATGATAGAGATCACGGGCGATGATAATTTTTTGTCTTCCCCATTCGGATAACGCAGCATGTTTGACCTAATTTACCGATATGCGGCCGCCCAAATTCAAGAACGCCGATTAGTATTGATCTGCCAATAAATTGAATGTAATCGACATGTACGATAACTTTGAACAACTTCGCCGAAACGAAGCACTTCAGCCGAAGCCATTTGAATTTGCCGAACGCGATGTCGCATACGGGTTGAAGAAGTTAGGCCGCTGATTGCTACTTGCTGTCCGGCCCATCAAGGAATCGCAAGGCTGTTGAGGTGAATGGAACCGTGGAATCATAAATAGGAACGTGGTCGCCGCCAGGAATAATCCATAGCGCGGCATCCGGTATAGAACGGTAGATGCTTACAGGAATTTCAACGGGAAAAAAGTTGTCGCGATCACCGTGCACAACGAGCGTACGAGCTGTAATGGTTGCTAAACTTTGCACGGTGAAATTCATATCGTCGTAGTTTTCGTGCAACGCGTTGAATTGTGTAATGAGTTGACGAATCTGTTCGTCACCGCGTTTTGCGCACTCCCGATACATTTCTTGCACTTGTTGGGGCATGGTGCCGAACGAAGCTCTGCGCATAATGGCCCTTGCCTGATCGGGGAAATAGGTAGTTGCACTAATTAATACCATTGACTCGATGCGCTTGGGTTGACTCGTCGCCATGTGCAGCAGCGTCATACCGCCAGAACTCATTCCCATAGCCGAGAAGTGACCAATCCCCAACTTTTCAAGCAGTAGGAACACGTCACCGGCCGCATCCCGATGTGTGAACTTGTTCCCGGGATTGGTGGAGTAACCATGTCCACGCAGATCCACGACGATCAGTCGATGGTGCTCTGAGAGTTGGGCGACAAATGGATGCCAGTTATGCGCACAACCGCCAAAACCATGTAAGAGCACCAGCGGCTTCCCGGCTCCATACTCCTCGTAGTACATCTCAATGTCGTTGATTTGAACCTTATGCCCGTGAGTAGTTGTCTGTTTAGGAGCGTACGTCGTTTTCATGGGTGTCTCTCTTATTAATTGGTTGCCAACGTCCGGTGTTATGAAATCGTTGGGGATTGCGAACTGCTTTCCTGTCCAGTTGCACCGAAGTTTATGCGGGGCAGAATGTTTTAATAACCGCTTAACCTCAATGTTTTATACCGTGTGTTATGCGGTCGGCTTTCTTTTCTGTACGGTTGAGTCAAACAATTTCATTATTTTATTTAGTTGTTTTACCGTCATTTGGGTCATTGTCAATTGGTTCCCATAATTCTATTTTGTTGCCTTCTGCATCCATAATATGCACAAATTTTCCGAAGTCATAAGTTACAATACTGTCAAGTATAGTTACTCCGTTTTCTTTAAGTTTGTTAACAAGTCCTTCAATATTCTGAACTGTATAATTAATCATAAAATCCTTTTGGGATGGGGAAAAATATTCATCCCCTTTTTCGAAAGGTTTCCATTGAAGAGAATTTACCTCGTCGGGTCTGTTAACGTTTCTGGATTCAAAACTCGACGAACCCCAATCATTTATTTTAATCCCTAAATTTTTGGTGTACCATTCTTTCGTTTCCTTCAGATTGTCTGAATAGAAGAAAATTCCACCAATTCCAGTTACCCTAGGGGTTGTGTCTTTTGTTGAAGCTGTGTTTGTCGCTTCGTTTTTTTGCTTGTCCATTTTATTTATTTTTTCCTTCGTCTTACTTGTCTGATTGCAACTTATAAAAATTATTGCAATTGAAATAGTTATTATTAGTCTATTCATTTTGATTTTCTGTTTATAGTTATTATTAGTCTATTCATTTTGATTTTCTGTTTTTTAATCTTGTGTCGTCTTTTAAGCTGCCGCATAATGTTTTATGATATGGTGCCTTGCGAGAGTACGAAGCGAATTACAATCAGTTCACAGCTACTTTTTTTTTCGGCCACAAACCTTCGCAAACCTCTGAAACCCATATGCACTATATCATGAATTGTGGTGCGTTTTTATGCTCTTAATTTGTTATCAATTATAGTAGAATATCAATTGATAAGAAAATAAATATTTGAAGACTAATTATCACCATTCGGTTTACCGGTCTTTCCGGTAATGAAAAAACCAAGAGCAATTAAAGAAAAGGTAACGACCCATAGCCAAAGAGAATTGTCGTGACCAGGTATCGAGCTAAACTCTCCCATATTACCAATAATATCCACTATGGCCCAAAGAGTAAAAAGTGATGCATATCCATAGGCGAGCGAGGTTCGTGTCTTCGATGCCGGGTCTTTCCGTACCGACCAGGCTACAACACCAAATACCAGTTGAGCTGCACCAATAATCAAGAAAGCGAAAGCCGTTGAGATATCAGTAATACCATACGCGGATTTAATGGAAGGAAAGGCAAAAGACAATAAAGCTGCAATACCTGAAAAAATCAACAATATCGCGGCAATAGCAAACATACCATTAAGGTTTAGTTTTTTCATTTTTTTTATTTTAATTGTGAAAAATATTTTCCCGGTTCCAATGAGACGATTAAATTGGTGCGTTGGTGTTTCAGTTATTAACTTATGATTATAAAAATAGTTGTTTTATTGTGAAATAAAAATATCGGATTTGTAATTCAAGCAATTTATAATCAGTCTTTCCAAAATGAACCACAACAGTTCGTATATGAATAGTAGCCGATTGTGTGTCACTCCCCTGTCAAGTTACAAGAAAGTTTAAGCGCCTGCCTGCAAAGGCAGGGACTACAACCATTTAACCTGCCAGCCGGCAGGCTGGTTTACAACTATTTCGGCTATTATTTTTATACATTTTTGCAGCTAGATTTTATTTCTAATTATTTTTACAATTCGGCTATACATTATTTCTGATAAATTCCAGTTGTAACCTTCAAAGTCAACAGTATTTGTGAATTGAATGACAACTGCATCTATATCCTTATTATATTTGGCAATCGTTTGATAACCTGGAATCAAACCCGTATGTTCAAACTTGTAAATTGAGGTATAGATTTCTAGTTCTTTTTTGTCTTTAAATACCGAACCATCATTTAAAGCTCTAACAAATTTGCCTAAATCTTCTGCCGTAGCCAGCATTACACCATTATCATGAGTCTTTAAATCATTTTCATAGCCCACGTAATATCCGCTCATTACATCACTTAAATTTACATCATGAATTGAACCATAAGTCATTTTTAGATTTAGCGGGTCTAAAATCACCTTTTTGATATATTGAAATTTACTTTCCCCCGTTACTTTTTCTATGAGTTTTGAAAGTAATAAGTAATTTGTATTGCTATACTCATAATCCATATTGGGTTTAAATTTGGCTGGCAAATCAAGTACCAAATCCAGCCGTTCTTTGTCGCTTTGTTTCGGATGTACCCAATAATTTTTTGTATCGGTATAATTTGGAATTCCACTCCGATGTTGAACCATCATTCTCACGGTGATTTTATCGGCGTTATCTATTCGTCCCACGAGTTCAGGAAAATAAGCGGCAAGGGTTTTGTCCAAAGATATACGTCCGTCATATACTAATTTGGCAACAGCAACAGCTGTATATAGCTTGCTAACACTGGCAATTTTGAACAATGATTTAGGGTCGGCAGGAATTTTGTCGTCTCTGTTTTTATAACCGGCAGTGTAAAATGCAGGTTTTTTACCTTTTTCATCTACATAAACAATAATGCCATCAAACCCATAATCAGTCGCTTTATTTACTTGTTCCTGAACTGTTTTGGGTAATGGAGCTATCCAAGCTTTTACTATAGACCAAGGAACAAAATATAATGAGATTACTGTTCCTAAAAACAATAGGATTCTAATTATTCGTTTTGATTTTCCTTTAGTCATAGTTTTTTCATGACGAGTCGTTCAAAATTAGACACAACGTATGTATAAATGCAATTGTTCTTATCTTTCCAATTTAGAAGTATAAGATCAATTGATTATATTTTTAATTTACGAACAAAACTAAATTATTCAAAAAATTCATCTATTGGATTCCGAATTTTGTCAATTGCTTTTTTGATACGTGTTTTTAAATCTCTATGGTTTTTGAACTGTTATGCCCGAATTACTCCCGCATATATCTTAAATCCGCACCTTGTTCAAGTAAATGAGTTGCAAAACTGTGCCTTAACATATGAGGCGATACGATTTTGTTTATGCCTGATTTTCAGGCTGCGTTTTTTAGAATGTTTGCAACAGTTGCTGCTGAATATTTTTCTCCGTTTTGTCCTTTAAAAAGATAATTATGAGTTTATACTCCTTGTAATAATCCCGAAATGATATCAAGGTATTTTTTGAAAGTAATGTTATTCTATCCTTTATTCCTTTAGCGCCTCTAAGGTTAATAACCATTCTTTCTGAATCGATGTCTGCTATTATTAGGTTAATTAACTCGCTCCCTCTCAAACGGGCAGAGTAAATCACCATTAGTATAAATTTTAATTATTTCAAAAGTTATTAAAAGGAAGGCTTCAAGAATCATAAATATTCGCAGCTCTTCGGTAAGCAACTTAGCCCTCATCATATGGTATTCAAATAAAGCAGTTATTAAATATGTAAATGATTAAAAATGATTAATAAAGCAAGTTTAGTTTCAATTTTATCTTCTATCACTCAAATATGATTTATATTTCCTGATAATTATAAATACCCGATCATCCGGCTTGAAGAAGGCGGTAAAACTGTTTCAATAACGAGTACACGCTCTCTTTTGACGTTGGACTTATTTCACATGGTAATTAATTTATAAACTACGGATATTTTTTTGAGAAGAAAGTAATTTTTTAAACAAGCGGTTAAGTAATTTCCAACCTTTGAAAACATTTAATATTACGAAGATGTAAACATCTGTTTTAGTTTAATTGAATAACTTTATCAAAGTTAATATTGTCCAGTTCCCTGTGCGAAACAATGACGGCAGTATAATTATTCCTCAGCGATTTGATTATGGACAGCATCTCATCGATATTGTCTTTATCCAATCCTGAAAAAGGTTCATCGAAAATAAGCCATTCGGGACGATGATAGATGGCACGAGCAATTATAATTCGCTGTTTCTCTCCCCCTGAAAGCTGTATGCCGTTTTCGCCGATAAGGCCATTCTCATTATCCGGCTGAGAGGAAATTATATTTTCAAGATGTGCTATTTCTTTTACCATATTAAATAAATCAGCATCATATTTCCTGTTGAGGAGTATATTTTCTTTAATTGTTCTTGAATAGACGTAGCCGTTTTGTTCTACGTAGCCGATGCAGCTTAGGTAATTATCGAGGTTTATTTTTTTCAAATTTGTCCCATTTATTTTAATACTGCCGTTAATTGGACTCACCTGTCCGAGCAGACATTTTATTAAGCTGGTTTTTCCTATTCCGGATCTTCCTCTTATTTCCGTCCATTCCCCTCTGAAAATTTGAAAGTCCGGATAGACTAATATTTTTGTCCCCCCGTTAAAAGTTAGACTTACATTTTCAACTTCAATTGAGGAGATATTCTTTATTTTGTGTCGCGAGTTTAAGATTATTTCTTTATTGTTTTCCTTTGCAGAAAATATTTTATTATAGACTTCTATAGAATTTATAATACTCAAAGATTGATTCGCAACAGAATTTACGGAAGATAATAAAAGTGAAAAGACACCCCAAAAGCCCACTATTTCACTAACCGATGACCAGCCTAAATGAATAAACAGGAAGAAACAAAAAAGCAGATATATCGGCGCTATAGAAGACAAAGTTTTCGAAAATATTATCTTCTTGCTTGCGTCGGCAAAATATAAATACCTTTTTTCCAACAAATTATTAAACCCGTCTCTCACCCTATGTTTTTCATATTCAAAAGAATTATAGATACCGATGAGCGAAAATGTTTGGAAGAATTCGACGAGGTATCCCAAATATTTTTGAGACGCATCCCGGCAGACAAAATAAGCTTTCTTTAATTTCGAATACCAGAACAAATGAATTACCAGATATAATGGCAGCAGGATCATAAAAGCAAGAGTAAGCTTTATATTTATAATTATTAATATCAAACACGAAACGATAATCACCAGGTAATTTCTTGTTAAATCAAAAATACTTCCGGCATAAAACGGATAAAGTTCATCTAAGTCACGGTTAACCTCATCCGATATCTCCTTTGAATTTAATAACCACCATTTATTAGAATAAAAAGAATATTTTTTCTTTAATATTGAATCGTGGGTTCCAGCCAAAATGTACTGCGCATATCTTCTAAGCTGTAATTTTTGCACATATTCCAGAAACGCAATAAATATTAATGCAATCAGCCAGCATAACCCGGTGATTATTAAATTCTCCCAAATCATGCTGCGCTGTTCTTTAAAGTAATCCAGCATCTTCATTGCCATGAGAGGAACAATTAAGGATATTATTGATGAAAGCGCCATCAGCGAAAGCGGCCGGATCAAATACTTTTTTTTATCAGGCAGGCGCTTTATAATATTTATCGATAATTTAATTCTGTTTTTAACGTGCTCTCCCGGTAGCATAGTAAAAAGGAATTCCTCATAAAATGAATTATAATTGTGATTAAAAGAGAGCCTGAGATTATATAAGCTGTCACTAAAAAGAAAGAGAAAAACAAAAATTCGAATTCACGAAAAACATTAATTTTCCTTTTTAAATTTATATGAACGGAATAAAATAATATTGCACCCAAAGGTATTATGACCGGCACTGTAATTCCGGCAAAGAAAGCCAGATTAACAAAGGCTCCCCTCCAAATAAGTTCTTCTTCAATAGCTTTAAGAATTATATTTTTATTGTTTGATGGTTCTGATATTATTTTGGCCGGCCAACGCAAAAACACTGCATATATTCTTTTAATCGAAAATGACAATGGATTCGTAAAAATGATCATCAAAGGTATATATATAACGGCAATTACAAGCAGTAAATACGGTTTAAAAGTAAAGGATAAAATAAAGAAGTGCATTCCTATTATTACCATTGAGATTTCAAAAATGGTTATAACAAATATTTTAAAGATATTATCCGGCATAAAGCGTATAAATACGCAAAGCGGATAAAAGAGGAATACTATTATATTAAATGCACATTGCATTTTATTCTTTTCATGATTGTTGGTGAAAGCGTTAGCAATATTATTATGAATAATGTGAGCGTACTCTGCTGATAAATAGTCGGCAATACATTTTTAAAATTGGATAAAGGACTAAAAATATTAAGTTTATTTAATAAGAAATTCGAATTAAATATTATTTGGACATCAGATCTTAGTGGTATGTAGAAAAATAAAAGCACAAATATTTTTGCAATCCCGCTTTTCCCCGTGAGAATATGAAGGTTCAGATTTAACAAACTACCTGTTATATTTAATGCTACCAGATACAAATAAAAGGAGGTATTAAAGAGATCCGTATTTAAAAAGAATGCCGTAAAATATATTGTTACGATTAAGATTTGAGGAAATATTAATAAAAGCCATCTATTCAGAATTATCATATAATAAGATATATTCCTAATCAATATAATGTTAAGCATCCCTGCATCTTTATCCACATCTACAATTTGTTGCTGATTAAATGAAAAAGTAATTGGTATGATTGCTCCCAAATATATTTTGGAAAGTACTAAAAAATCGGCACCTTTAATTTTCAGCAAAGAATATAAAACCACGGCACCTGCTGTTGAAAATAATATCAGGATCTTCTGGGTTTCAAGCCCCATCATACATAGATGATGTTTTGACATATTTAATTTCATAATATCGAATAATTTTGTAAACAGTCCTTTATAATATGGTTTTTGAATCAGTTTTGGAGAAATATCCTTTACCGTCCTTATTAACAACATTATAACCGCACAAATTAAAAACAGCCAAATCATAATACTAAGACTTAAATGATAGCCTATTCCTTCCGAATATATTTCAAACATCCAATCCATGTTGAATAAATTAAAATGCAATAGAATATTTGAAAACGACATCAGAATTATAAATGCGTATAATAGTAAGACCATCCTTGTTTCGCTTATCCAATTAAAAACGAGATATATAGTTAATAATATTCCAATAAACCCGTAACCAAACAATTGTGAGAACGAATCGATTAAAAAAACTTCAACATTTATACTATGCGGTGCATTTATCCATTGTTGAAATAACGCGGTTGAATATACCGGTACAATATTAAGAGTAAAAAAGAAAACAAAATATGAACTAATATATAAGCCTAATGTCTTAGCATCTGAAAATTTATTTCTCAGTAAATTGATTCTGCCGGATTTTATTTCGTCTCTAAAATGATTACCTATGTGAAGCAGCATGTTAATGGTTATAAAATAAATCAGGATGATATCATAGGGCCTTACTATTATATTGCTTTGGTTATATCCTGAATGATTTAATGCAGGTGTGTTAAATAACCATGCTAGCGACAGCATTACAACTAAAGACAGGAAATAATTTAACGATATCAGCTCTTTCGTATTTTTTTTTATGAATTTCAAAATCAACTTCATTTTATTCTATATCTCTGTTGAATTATAAGTTATGCGAACGGCTTCGGAAAACGATGGCATGACTTTATTGCCTTCCTTAATTTCCGATAATCTGGTGTCTACTCTTAACACTATTGATCCGTTAAAAGAACGGAAAGAAATAAGCCCAAGATTTAATGCATTCGGGAAATATTTTTCCTTTGGAATTATAATCTCTCTTATATGGTTTTTATTTAATTCAATCAATCCGTCAGGGCCGCCGTCGAATAAAAAACGTCCGTCTTTTAAGACAAGAATCCTTTCGCAAAAGACAGGCAATTCATCGAGTATGTGCTCGACGACCAATACTATCTTTTTATCGGAGATATTTAATAAATACTTGTGCAGATTTTCCCTTTCATCGTTATCCAGGTTATTTGCCGGTTCATCCAAAAGCAAAATAGGAGGATCATGGATAACTGCCTGAGCAATCGCAACTTTTTGTTTTATCCCGCCTGATAACTGACCGATATTTTTTTGAAGATACGGCGATAATTTCAACAAGTTGCATATTTCTTGTATCCTTCTTGTTCTTATTTTATTGTCTCTCCAGTCCGATAAGATCAGCATGTAATCCAAAAATGAAAAAACACTCATTCGTTCGTACAGGCTGGGATTTTGACTTAGATACCCTATTTTTTTTCGCCAATTTCCGGAATTAACATTACATTCGATCCCGCTAAATATTATTCCGCCTTCGTCAGCTTTAAGAAGTCCTGAAATAATTTTTAAAAGAGTTGTCTTGCCGCTTCCGTTTAATCCAACCAGCCCAGTTATTTTATTTTCAAATTTGCAATTGAGATTCTCCAGAATTATTTGGCTGTTAATTTTTTTCGAAATATTTTTAATTAATAATTCAAACATCTTAGTTTATTTGTTTTTATAACGTCTGTTTTTAATTATTTTTATAATTATCGACTAAGTTTGTAAGCGATAATATTTCCCTCTTAAATATTTCAAACTTGAGATCTTCTGCTTTAAGAAGTGCTGCTTTTAGATATTTTCTCATATTGTCCAATATTATAATGTCTAATTTTTTGTTTATTATCACTTCATAGGTTTCCCGGATATCGCTTATGCATTTTTTATCCATGCCCAAAATAAGTTTTATTAAATAAGAACGATCCGGTTTATAAAAGTCTTCTTTTAAGTCTTTTAAATCATCATATAACTGCTTAGCTATATGATAATTTATTATCATCTCTTCGCATTTAGGTATTAAAGACTCCTTATCTTTGATTATACAATATCCTGCAAAGCTAGTAACAAGCGGAAGTAATTTCTGGCCCAGAAAAAGTAGGTTCTGCGGATTGAAAGCTTCATTTAAAGAGAGTTTTTTTATGTTTTTTTCTTTGAATAATGACGAATAATATATTTCTTCGTAGTTAAATAAATATTTCAAGATTATTTCGCCGCAATGATATACATACTGTCTCATAGCCAGAACGTTTAATAGCTTCGAGTAGCAATACGCTCTTACGCCTTCTCCGAATACTTCATTTGTGGAGTTATAATCATCAAGGAGAAAATCTTCTTTTAAAAATGTACCTAAATACAGGCAGTTTATTACCGCAATTTTCCTGATTAAGTCTGATTCATCCTTTAGTAATCCGGTAAAATTATAAGGGAAGGTTAACAGCCAGTTATCTTCTCTGAAGGATTTCATCAGATCATCCGGGACGTTTTTATCGCAATATCTTCTTATATTGAATTCAACATTGATCTTAAGTTTTTGCATCTCGGTTTGAATGTCATACATAGATTTCCCCAATTATATTTTTGCCAATTGTTAATTATATAAGATGTTTAAAATATTCTCAATTCATATACCCGTATTTCATAATTGTTGGCTTTTACAATTACATTCAAATGTTCATCTCCGTAGAAATAACCGACCAGAGGACAAGTTTGATTTTTTTCCTCATCTATCGTGTAAGACAATAAGCATTTTCCGTCAATACCGCTCAATATAGAAAGCGTCATCTTGTCATTAACATTGAAGACTTCCGGAATTCCATCATTATTAATATCAGAAAGTTTAATTGGTGTTTGATTTTCGAAACCGGTATCATATTGCCAAAGTATTGACAGATCTTTGCCGTTAATGCAGTATATGTTATAATCCACGGACGGACATATTAAATCCTCAATGCCGTCTCCGTTTATATCGGCATATTGGAGATCTGTTATTAAACCTGAATTATTATCGTCTCCCCTGAATCGTTCCCTTTTAATGAGAACTTTTCCCGATAAAGCCTCCAGTTTATACAGATCTCCAATTACCGTAGTGATGTAAACAAAAGATTCAGGATTATTATTTATTACTTGGTAAGAGGTTATGAAATTGTCGAATGTTCCTAATTTAATTCCCCATAATTTTGCTTCAGATTTCCCAGTATTTAATTTCCACTTTATTTTTTTTCCAATAAGATCATAGGCTGTCAGCTCATTCTCCGAACAGCGAAATATCAGCAAATTATCAAATGCCTTAATTATATCAGGTTTTCCATATTTACTTTTTAATGAATTTATAATTTTGTAATCGGTCATATCATATAAATCTATTTTGTCATCGGTTTTTGCATATAATATTGTCCGATTATCTAAGTTTAAAATATTAACTGCGATATAATCATTTCGTAAAAGGGTAACAGAGTCTAATTGAAGTCCGGAAATGTTTAATCTAAAAAGTTTATCCGAAAAGAAATAGAAATAATCGTTATAAAAAAAACACAAGAATCGATTCATTGTTCTTCGGTTAATAGTCTTACTGTATATTTCCTCATTATTAGTTTTAAATACTTTAAAGTACCCGTAATTATCATCATAAAAGAAAGCTAGCATGTAGTATTGTCTGTTTTGAGTGTTTTTTATTACATAAGGAGATGTATAAATATTTAAGTCGTTTGAAGATATAGTACTTTTTAATGATACCGGGTTTTCGAAAGAAATAAGAGTAATTAAAAATAGAATAATTATTTTCATATTGTGACCGTTTAATTTATTGTTCTGCTACACTATTTTTTACGAATTATTCATGTTGCTGCCCTGTTCTCAGAAATCAATACCGCAAGAGTCGGTACCTGAGCATGATGAGTAATCTATCCAGCAAGTATCACTTGTACAGGACGTTATTGCCTTAGCCAATTTGGGGATATTTTCTTCCTGGTCATCATTAATCAAAACGACCTCATATTTTTTTTCATCCATGGAGACCTCCTTTTTTAATATTATTAATTTGGATCGTATTGTGTAGCAGAACTTTTATAAAAATATTATTGCCAGCATATTTTTTTTGTTTATTCATTGAAAAAAGATTTATTATATAATTTTTACTCAGATCTAAAGCTACCGGTACAATAGAATTTTTTGTCAATTATATTTTCATAGTATTTATCCGTAATTACTAATGGCTAAAACAATTTAATTAGAAGCGTTTCCTGCTATTCACATTTTTTTACCGGAACTTCAGAGATCAAGATATATCCTTCATTTATATACAAGACGCCTTTTAAGTAATCGGTTTTTGAATCGCCCCCTAATTCAAGACAAGATAAACAAATTCATATATCGCATATGATTTAAATGTTCTGCTACACATTGCGCCTGCCTTTTAGTTTATATTACCCCGATTTTAAGAGAAATCGATGAAACAACAATCTGTTCTCGAACATGAACCATAATCCAATCCGCAGCTGTCATCTACACAGACAATTATTGCCTGAGCTAATTTGGGAATATTCTCGTCTTGGTCATCATTAATAAGAATGACCTCATATTTTTTTCCTTCCATAAACACCTCCTTTTTATATTTTTTTTTGGTGCAGATTTGTGTAGCAGAACTTTCAAATTATTTGTTTCTACGTATCATTTCATATTCATTTAGATAAAATGGATTTTTTAAAATATTCTTTATCGCTTACCGATAGGACATCGGCAGCGGAAATTGCATACTCGGCTTTTTTTCTAAAAATAAAACAATGATTGTTATTCGGTTTGAAAATTTCGCCGTTGATTTCGTAATTATCATGATAACATCCGCCGCCGCATAAATATTTTGCCCAGCATCTCTTGCATTTCATATTTCTATCAACGGTATCGATAATAAATTGTCTGTTTGCATTATACGTCTTGCCGTATATATTTCCCATACACATTTTATCGTTTCCGACAAACCTGTGGCATGGATATATTTTACCATCCGCGGCAATTGCTGTATACGTCCTTCCGGCTCCGCAATAATATTCTTTTTTGCTTTTTGTCAATAAGCCAATTAATATATCGACAAAAGAATTTCTGTGAACCGGCTGCCTGTTTTTTATTTTTAATATCAATTCTTCCGCATCAAACTTTATTGCTCCGATTAGATCTATCAATTGTGATTTTGTTACTTCAAGATAATTTCCTTTTTTAATGCTGACCGGAAAAAATTCCATTCTTTTGAATCCCATATTCTCCAATTCTGACCGCATAATTTTTATTTTGGAAGATCTTTTTGTTAAAGTTACCCGAGCAATAGCACGCGTTCCCGAAAAAGCAAAATATTCTTTAATTTTAGGAACTATATAATCATAAGAACTTTCGCGTGTTCTCAACGGCCTATTAACATCCTGGCTCCTCTTATTACCGTCGAAACTTATAGTGACAGACATATTATTCTTTTTTAACAACATATTATTTTCTTCATTTAGCAGAGTACCGTTGGTAGTTATACTATAATAAAAATGCTTGTTGTAGTATTCTTCCGCTTTTCTGGAATATTCGATAATTTCTTTTATCAATCTAAAATTTAAGAGTGGTTCCCCCCCGAAAAAACAAATTGATAAATTCTTCATATCACCTGAATTTTTAATAAGAAAATCCACGGATTTAAGTGCAGTTTCCCGATCCATTTTCCCTTTTTTATCGTATTCTCCTTTATTACCGTAGCAATAAATGCACCTCATATTGCATATCTGCGCAACATTAAGAGAAACCGCATAAACATTATAATTTTGAGTTGGATTAACTTTGAGGGCTTCGCCGGGTGTATTTTCTGCCAGTTTAGTTAAGTTAATCGATTGGAGAACGTCCGACAAACTTTTATCATTCACTTCCTCATAGTTGAGAGGCAGATCTTCATATAAAGTTTTATTTATTCTATAGGCTTTTAATTCATCCGGTACATATAAAAAATATCTGTCCCCGATATTAAACTTGTGATGTGCAGTCATTATTCGTGTCATAACATTCCAACTTAATTTTATAATATTATTAATTATTAAAGTTCGAAGAAAATATGCTGGTAATTTTTAGTTGAACTTATTGAAGTAATAAGCTTTATTCAATCAGGGGATATAAAGATTTTTTAGTATAATTTTCTGCTTAGCTTCTATCAGGGTAATTACTTAGGTATTCTTCATTCAGAAATGTCTTTAGTATTTCTTCTCTATTAATAACAGCGTATCTAAGTAATTCCGGACACCCGGATAAGTTTAATTTTCTCGCTAAATTAATTTTGTAGACCTCCACTGTTCGCGGACTTATAAAAAGTTTTTCGGCTATATCTTTATTTCTCATACCTTCTGTAAGCATTATCAGGATTTCTTTTTCGCGTTTTGTAGTTTTTAAAAGAAGCTGAGAAAAATATGAAAGAGATGAATTATTTGTTTTTAGCATTAAAACAGAAAAATAATTATCTATATATAGTTGACCTCGTCTTACATGTTTTATAGATTCAGTCAAAATATTCATAGGAGATTTTTTACTTACAAGAGCTTTAATTCCTTTGTTGCACAAAAGGCTGAAATAATTCGTGTCCTCTTTAATTGTATATACTACGATATCTATATTTAGCTTTTCGGTTTTAAGTTCTTCCACGGTATACATAATTTCCATGAACTCCATGCCAGTGTCATCTATTAATAATATATGAGGGTATTTATTCTGGAGTTCATCTTTCAATGATTTTAGTTCATTTGTAATACCGCAAATTTTAATCATGTTCTCGCCGTTTACAAAACATTTAATACCTTCGATTATTACCGGTTGAACAGAAAAAACAAAAAGTCTTATCTCATTCATGATATTCTCCGCCTAATTTATATTTTTTTTATATCCTTATTCAATGTTTCCATAATTCCCTATCCAGACTTCTATATTGTATAGCTTCGCTAACATGCTGGGGTTTTATATTTTCCGAATTCTCCAAATCGGCTATCGTCCGGCTCACTTTTAATATCCTGTCATAAGCTCTTGCCGAAAAGCCTAATTTAGTCATAGCCATTTTAATTAGATCGGAACCAGCACCGTCTAGCTTGCAGAATTGTCTTACTTCCCTTGATCCCATGTCTCCGTTGTTATAGATGTGTTTAATATGTTTAAATCTTTCCAATTGTAATTTTCTGGCTTCAATTACTCTTTCTCTTATCTTATTGGACTGCTCGCCGCACTGCCCGGCAGATAGTTCCTTGTATTTAACAGCGGGTACCTCAATGTGAATATCAATCCTATCGAGAAGAGGTCCCGATATCTTTGCCATATATCTTTGAATCTGCTGCGGAGCACATGTGCATTCTTTAGAGGGATCTGTATAGAAACCGCATGGACAAGGATTCATTGCCGCGGCAAGCATAAAGTTGGCAGGGAATTCAAGCGACAGTCTGGACCTGCTTACGGTAACTCTCGAATCCTCAAGAGGCTGTCTAAGTACTTCAAGAACATTCTTCTTAAACTCCGGCAGTTCATCTAAAAACAAAACTCCGTGATGCGCGTAAGATACTTCGCCGGGACGAGGGAAAGAGCCGCCGCCGATGAGTGCCGCATCAGACACTGTGTGATGTGGGCTTCTGAATGGTCTTTCGGTAATAATCGCTTTATCTTTTGGAATTATACCCGCGACAGAATGAATCTTGGTTGTCTCAAGCGCTTCGTCAAATGTCATCGGCGGCAGTATAGTGGGCAGTCTTTTAGCGAGCATTGTTTTACCCGATCCGGGCGGTCCAATCATTAGAATATTATGCGATCCTGCAGCGGCAACTTCCAGCGCCCGTTTTACATTCTCCTGCCCTTTCACGTCGGAAAAATCGAGATGATATAGATTTACCTGTGAGAACAAGGCTTCGGTATCGGTTACAACTTTTTCTTTTTCAGTTTCGCCGTTCAGAAAACCTATTACTTCGGAAAGTGAATCCGCCGCATAAACGTCTATGCCGCTGACTATTGAAGCTTCTTTGGAAGAGCCGGCAGGAAGAATAATCCTTTCGAATCCTTTTCTCTTTGCTTCAACCGCCACGGGCAGAGCGCCTCTTACCGAACGCAGAGTGCCGTCGAGAGAAAGCTCGCCCAGGAAAATAGTACCGGGCAACATATCCGGTTTTATAATTTCCGCGGCTGCCAGTATGCCGATTGCAATTGGAAGATCGAATGCACTTCCCTCTTTTTTAACATCAGCCGGCGCAAGGTTGATGGTATATTTTTTAACCGGAAATTGATACCCGCTGTTACCAATAGCGGCTATTACTCTTTCACGACTTTCCTTCACGGCATTATCGGGCAGACCGACGATAATAAACGCGGGAATATTCTTTTCCGAATTAGTTTCTACTTCAACCAGGTAAGCATCTATGCCTACCGTAGCGCTGGACATAATTTTTGAGAGCATTTTTCCCTACTTAATTAATAACTATACGACATTGCACATGCCTGCGAATAAATATATATAACCCGGATATTTTTTTAATAAATAATCACCGGTTGTAATTATCCTCAGTCTCAATTAAATAAGGAGAATCAAGAAAACAGGAACAAGGCGGGATGGAAAAATTTATTCTCCCCAATTTTTTTTTCGATGTAAATCATCACGAAATAAAATAAAAACATGTTTTGTGATGCGGCTTTCTTAACTGAATATTTATACCAAGAAATAAAAGTTAAATGATATTTTATAATTATTTCTGCAATAATATTAATTTGGTATTTCCCATATAGGTGCCATTTTTATGAGAATTAAACTCTACATCATATTACTGTTTTTTATAAGGCTATGAAAGATTTAGAATAACCTAAATGTATTTTATAATAAAAATATCTTGCGACAAGTATTATTTAAGATTTGTAAATTTATTTTACAACTTCCGGAGGGGAACTACATATTTTGGTATGAATTCATAAAAGATTTTACTCCTAGAAAAAAAATCGAAATGCTTTAATAGACTCTGATAGCTAATCAAAAAAATATCATAACTCTTTTTCATGTTAAATAATTCATCTACACCGGGAATGCATGAATATGAAAATTAGTAGTTCATTACAATTATAATCTCAAAATCAGCTCAAATATTAAAGGGAAATAAGTTGTTGTAAAAAGTAGAATGGCTATTATTAATAAATTACCATATTAAAAAGACAATGCTAAAATTACAAACCGTTTCGACTAGCTCAACGGCAAAACACAACATACGACACACAACAAACAACCTACAACAAACGACAAACTATTTAGTTAGAACCATCTTCTTAATTTCAGAATAGGCCGGTGTAGTAATTTTGTAAAGATAAACTCCGGAAGGAAGGTCGGTACCGTCGAATGAAAACGTATGTGACCCCTGAGGTAAAAATCCTTTGAATAGCTTTGTTATTTCTTTCCCTTCAAGATTATATACCGTGATATCCGCCTGAGAGCCGACGAGGAAGTTCACCACGATACTGGTTTTCGGATTGAAGGGATTCGGATAGTTAGGCTGCACTACGAAAGGCTCCAGTGCGCCCTGGCCAACTTTTACCTGCGATGAATACACGGCACTGCCGTCGGAATTAACCTGCTTCACGCGGTAGTAAACAACGTCCGCCGTTTCGTCTTTACTATCCGTAAACGAATATTCGGAGGGATCCGAGTTATCCGCAATTGCCTGATAAATATCTTTAAATTCGGAATTATTCGCAGATTTCTGAAGGACATAATGATCTGCCTGCTGATAATCTCCGCCGCTCCATCTTAAGCTGTAAGATGAATTAAGAATCGAAATATTAAGTTCGGGCGCTCTTGCAAAAATAGGAGCGTTGGAGCGTACATAGCGTAAATTAACAGTTTCCGTCTTAATGCCGTCCGTTGATATGTTCAGGTTATCGCCGTTGTCGAAGGAGAACTGGTAAATTACGGATGAACTGTCGGCAATAAAATCCATGTAGTTTCTGTTAGCAAAGGCAACGTCAATAGTATTGCCTAGGTTAACAAATCTGAGCAGATCGATTGTAAAACTATTACCCGCATCTGGACTTCCGAAATTGAACGTAAGATCGCCCGGGTTGGTAAATGCCTGCAAACCGGTTTTGCCTACGAACGAGCCGTTACAGTAAAACATTATCGAGTTATCGGCGAACTGAAAATCGGATGTAAGGTGATACCAATTCTTATTGCTGAGGAACAGCGAATTTAAATTTTCAATCAGGTTACCGTTCTTTGTAACGGAAAGCATTTGAAATGAATTTGTAGAAAGAGAGTACGAAAGATTAGGATCATTTAAACTGCCGACTGAAAATATATTTTCCGATCCGCCGGTTTCTTTAAACCAGAAATCGATGAGCAGATTTTTTGCATCAGTTTGAAGTCCGGAAATTTTCAGCCGTGAACTTCCGGTGAACTGCAGCGCACTGCCGGCATTTTTCTGCGGTTTATAAAAATAAAGTTTTGCTTTTATATATTCATCCGCAAACCCGTTCAATGCATCAGGATTAATCCTTCCGATTATAACTCCGTTCTGTTTGAATACACCCATAATCTTAATTTCTGACTGAGAGGACGACTCGGAGTTTAGTCCGAATAAAAGCTGAAAAAACAAACCCGGAGTAAAAACAGTGTCGGCCAGATTAATTACGGTCTTATATGCCTGATAGTTTGCACCAGGCAGATCGGCGGGAGAAAATTTAAGTATTTTCTTTTTAAATACTGAACGCAGTTCTATTTTTACCAGACTAACTTTTGAATCAGGAATCATATAAACTTCGAGAGTATCCGCATCGGGATAATAATTGGTAGTAATCAGCGAGACTTCGAAAGATGAATATGCAGGTATGTAGCGCGGATATGAAATCCTATACCTCTCCGGGGCGTTTCTTTCCGTTCCGAACGCAAGGGTAATGGCTGCCAATAATATACAGATAATTTTATTCATCTCGTTCCGTTATTATGGAACTATGAGTCACATCTTCAATAATTATTTATAGTTTCTGAGAAACTCAATTCTGTCTTGAAGCTGACTTACGGGCGTCAGTAGTTTATCTTTCCCGTATATTGCGTCTTCCCTGTTACTAAAGGCAAGTTCATAATCTTTGCTCATCACGATAGCTTCTTCCGGACATACTTCTTCGCAAAATCCGCAAAAGATGCATCGCAACATGTTTATTTCAAACTTTTCAGGATATCTTTCTTTTTCCCTGTCGGTTTCCGCAGCCTGCACTTCGATAGCAAGCGCCGGGCAAACTCTGGAGCATAGTCCGCATGCAACGCATCTTTCCTCTCCGTTCTCTTCCTGTACGAGTACGGGCCTACCCCTGTAAGATGCAGGAGGTATAAATTTTTCTTCGGGGTACTGCATTGTAAATTTAGGCTTAAACATATTTTTCATCGTAAGAGACAAGCCTTTTACGATTTCCGGAATATATATCTTTTCCCAAAATGTCAGATCTTTTTCGCGTTTCTTAACGGCCATCTAAACTCCCTAAATTTTATTCTGTTTTTATACCCCTGATAAAAATATTATTATTCAATTTCGAACTTAAAATATGTACAATTTTATGAAAAAGCCATCTAAAGGATATATTTCATTTTGTACTTATGAAAGAACCCGGCTTAGTGAAAATATCAAAGAATTACTGTTTATTACTTTCTATGTCAGTCCCGAATATTTGCAATTCCTAATTAAAAAAGAGTTAATTAAACCACCGAGACACAAAGTACACAAGGTCACACTAGGAATTTAAAATTTTTTATCAGCGAAAATCCTTCAAATACGCGTCATCAGCCTATTGTAAAAAACTAAAACTTAAATACCATCACTAAAACCGCAACCCATATCACGTTCAGAAGTGAAAGCGGGAACATCACCTTCCAGCCGAGACTCATCAATTGATCGTATCTGAAACGCGGCAGACTCCATCTAACCCAGATAAAGAAGAAAAGTAATGCGGCAACCTTAATCATAAAAGCCAGTATGGAAATTAATACAAACCAGACCTGAGGAAGTCCGAATGTTTCAAGATAAGGGAATTGCCATCCGCCGAGATAAAGTGTAACTATCAGTGTGCTGGCAACTATCATGTTGGCATATTCCGCCATGAAAAATCCCGCAAACTTCATACTGCTGTATTCTGTATGAAAACCGCCGACTAACTCAGGCTCGGCTTCGGGAAGATCGAACGGAAGGCGGTTCGTCTCGGCAAATGCCGATACAACAAAAGTAATGAACCCGATGGGCTGCAGTATTGCGTTCCACATCCAGCCCGACTGTGCTTGAACAATTGCTTCTGGTCTGAGCGACTGTGCCAGCAGCAGAATTCCGGCAACAGAAAAGCCCATCGATATTTCGTAAGAAATCATCTGAGCCGAAGATCTTATTCCGCCCAAAAGCGAATATTTACTGCCTGAAGACCAGCCGGCAAATGTAATAGCATAAACGCCGAGAGAAGTCAGCGCAAGTACGTAAAGAATACCTATATTAACGTCGGCAACAACCAGGGGAACATTAAAACCGAATACCGACACATCGGGGCCGAACGGGATTACCGCATAAGTAGTAAATGCTACGAATAAAGCGAGCATAGGAGCAAGCGAATGGATCTTTTTATCTGCCTGATCTGGAACAATGTCTTCTTTCAGCAGCAGTTTAAGCACGTCGGCAAAAGGCTGCAACGCACCGTGCCAGCCGACCCTGTTCGGGCCGATTCTGTTCTGAGCCCAGGCACTTATCTTCCTTTCAAAATATACAAGATAAGTAACCGTCATCATCATTAAGGTAAAGACTATCAGCATCTTTACCGCGGCAAATATTATTATTTCCAAAATACTCATACTTTGTCTTTTCTCCGATTAAGCGGTTACAGTTTTTTCCGCGATGTTTAATTTTGATTGAGCACCATGCTCTCCTATAACGTCATAATCAAGGCCGGAGAAAAATTTATTTGTCTTTGCAATTTCATCAAAGACCTCTTCGGCCATATTAAATTTCATTTTATTTCCCGCTGAGGCTGAAAGTTCGGCTAAAATCTTCCAAGAAGATTTTGCATCGTATTTATGCCCCTGCGCCCATCTGTCGTATTCTGTTCCGAATTTATCCAGTCTGCTCTGTGACATCCCGTCCAAAGCGCGGTCTGTTTCAACGGTTGTAACCGCAGGGCGCAGTCTTTGTACCATGCCTTTAAAGTTTACTACGGTGCCGTTCTTCTCGGCATAAGATGCGGCCGGGAATACAACATCGGCAAATGCCGTTGTCTTATTAAAATTAGTTGCATGAACTACAAGCAGTTCAAGCTTCGGGAGAACGCGTTCCAATTCAGGATCATAAGCGGCAATATCTTCCTCCATAACATAAAGTGCCTTGATCTTTCCGTCCTTAACACCTTTAAAAATGCCGGCAATGTCAAGTCCGCCTTGACCGGGTTTAACACCGGCAGTTTCTGCGCCGATAGAATTAGGTGTGATATCTTCCTGTCTTAAAATATCGTCGCCGAAGGACGGGTCGATATGCCTGATAAAATCAAGATTTTTGGAGCCGGCAACCGAAGATGCAAACTTTGTAAGGATATAGTTATCTTCAAGAGTTGCATAAGCAGAACCGATAAACGCAATTTCATTTTTGCCGAATGATTTTAATTTGCCCGTGACTTTCTTGAATGCATCCTCCCACGATGTTTTTTCAAGACTTCCGTTTACTTTTACGTGAGGTCCGTCTACCCTGTCATCAGCATTAATAAACTTAAAAGTATCGATACGTCCGTGATCGCACATCCAGTAGCTGTTTACGTCGTCGTTTTGTCTGGGAGTTAATCTCATCACTTCGTTATTCCTAGTCCATACGTCCATATTGCAGCCGCGTGAACAGCCGCTGCAGATTGATTTGGTAGACGACATGTCCCAAACCCTAGCCTTGAATCGGAAATCCCTGCTGGTTAATGCGCCGACCGGACAGATGTCAGTAGTATTCAACGAATACGGGTTATCCATCTGTTCCCCGGGGTAAGTAACTATTGTTACGCGGTCGCCTCTTTTTACAAAAGTTAATTCGGGATCTTTGGCAATCTCGTCGCAGAACCTTATACATCTTGAACAGGATATACACCTTTCGGCATCAAACATAACATAAGGACCCAGTTCAACGTGTTTGTTCTTATGAACCTTTTCTTCGACAAAACGGCTTTCGCCTGCGCTGTGGGAATAAGCGTACTCCTGAAGTTTGCATTCTCCTGCCTCATCGCATATCGGACAGTCCAGAGGGTGATTTATCAGGATGAATTCCATTACTGCATTTCTTGCGGCAAGTGCTTTCTCAGAGGCTGTATGAACAACCATTCCTTCTGCGGCCAGTGTTGCACAAGCTATGGCCAGCTTCGGCATCTTTTCAACTTCAACCAGGCAGACTCGGCAGTTGCCTGAAACGGAAAGTTTCGGATGCCAGCAGAAATGAGGAATGTCTATACCGTTCTCCCGCGCTGCCTGAATAATCGTCTGTCCCTGAGTAAATTCAATTTCTTTACCGTCAACAACTAGTTTTGCCATAGGGTTCCTTTTTAAGTTCATGTTCAAGCCTGCCCACCGGCAGGTAGGTTCTAGGTTAAGTTTAAAATCTAAATCAAGAATAAGATTATGATTAAGAGTAATAACTCTCCGCGGTCGGGTTAGAACCGCAGAGGATTAATTATTTTAAAACAGAATCTACTGGATGATATTCGAAATCAAATGCGTCCGCTACGCCTTTATAGGTTATCTTACCGTCAATCATATTCAATCCGAGTTTAATTTCCGGATTTGATTTTACTGCTGCTTCGTAACCTTTGTTCGCAATTTCAACCGCGTAAGGCAGTGTTGCATTCGTTAAAGCAAGCGTTGAAGTATGAGGTACTGCACCTGGCATATTTGCAACGCAATAATGCAGTACGCCGTCTATTACATACGTCGGATTTTCATGCGTAGTGGGCTTGCATGTTTCTATACAGCCGCCTTGATCAACGGATACATCTACAATTACCGATCCTTCCTTCATTAATTTAAGCATATCTTTCGTTACCAGCTTAGGAGCCTTTGTACCGGGTATCAGAACAGCGCCGATTACAAGATCGGCCTTCGGCAAAGCAGCCCTTATATAATATTCATTTGACATCATAGTAGTTACGTTCCGGGGCATTACATCATCGAGATATCTGAGCCGGTAAAGATTATTATCAAAAATAGTAACCTTTGCACCGAAGCCTGCCGCGATCTTTGCGGCATTAGTTCCTACAATACCGCCTCCGAGTACCATTACTTCAGCAGGGCCGGTTCCGGGAACGCCGCCCAGCAGAATACCTCTTCCGCCCATAGCCATCTCTAAATACTTCGCGCCTTCCTGAGGAGCCATTCTTCCGGCAACTTCGCTCATCGGTATAAGAAGAGGAAGAGAGCGGTCCGCTTTCTGTACTGTTTCATAAGCGATAGCAACGCTTTTGGATTTCATAATTGCTTCGGTAAGTTCTTTACTTGCGGCAAAGTGAAAATAAGTAAAGAGGATCTGCCCTTCTTTAATTAAATCATATTCCTGTTTAATCGGTTCTTTAACTTTCATTATCATTTGAGCTTTTGCAAAGATCTCTTTTGCCGATGCAGCTATTTCAGCTCCGACAGCCTTATAATCTTCGTCGGAAAAACCGCTTCCTAGTCCAGCATTGGTTTCAACAACCACTTTATGGCCGTTTTTAATTAAAGTAGAAGCGCCTACTGGTAGAAGCGCAACTCTGTTTTCGTTTGTTTTTATTTCTTTTGGAACGCCTATTAACATTTTGTACCTCGATTATTTTGACGGCTAGGCTGCCGATTTTATTAACGCATTTTTTGATTTGATAATTAATTTAATGAAGGAATTTTCTTCCAACACTTCATTTGCGGCTTCCAGGATGTTATCCGCGGTTACCGCATCTATTGTTTTTATAACCTCGTCGATAGTTTTGACCCGGTTAAAATAAAATTCAGACTGAGCCATTCTTATCATCCTGTTGGATGTGCTTTCAAGGCTCAGCAGCATACTGCCTTTAACGGCTTCTTTGGCTTTCTTTAATTCGCGTTCCGAGATCTTTGCTTCACGCAGCTTTGCAAATTCTTTTAACGTAAGCTGTACGGCTTTTTCCATCATTTTTTCATTAGTGGAAAAATAAACCCCGAATGTTGAAATATCGTAAAATGAATTTAAAAATGTATTGATCTGGTATGTAATTCCGTTTCTTTCCCTTAATTTCTGAAACAGACGGGAACTGCTGCCCTCTCCAAGAATCTGCGATAAAAGTACTACTGAAGTTCTTTTTTCGCTCTTATAACCGTATGTCGGCTTTCCTATAATTACGTGAACCTGCTGAATATCTTTTTCTATAACTTCGAATTTGGGCTTTGACTGAAGTACGGAATTAAAATGCTTCCTTTTGATCGAAGAATTACCCAGATCGTGTTTTATGAATTTATCTACAGACTTTAAAAGCTTGTCATGATCCACTGCACCGGAAGCCGCAATTAAAAAACGGTTCAGCCCGTAATTCCGGCTTACAAAATTAAATAAATCGAGTTGTGAAAAACCTTTAATATTTTTTTCGGTGCCTATTATGGGAAGGCTTAGGCTGTTGCCTGAAAATACTATTTCTTCGAATTTGTCGAATATTAATTCTTCCGGATTGTCTTCTATATCATAAAGCTCATCAATTACAACTCCGGATTCTCTGTTTATTTCTCTAGGCTTAAATGCAGGCTGCAGAATCATATCCGACAGTACTTCAAACGTTTTATCAATATGATTTGACAATCCTCTGCCGTAATAGCATGTCTGTTCTTTGGAAGTAAATGCGTTCAGATAACCGCCTAGAGATTCTATCTCATTTGCGATTTTAGAGGCGGAGCGTTTCTTAGTGCCTTTGAAAAGCATATGCTCAATAAAATGAGTTATGCCGTTATTGCCGAAGTTTTCATCCCTGGATCCTACATTGAACCAGAATCCCAAAGAAAATGACTTAACATAAGGGATATTCTCGGAAATAACCTTTATTCCGCCCGGAAGGATTGTTTTATTGTACTGGCTCAAAGCTGTATTTTTTCCATGAAATAACATAAAAGTTGAGTTCAAATATAGAGAAATGAGTATCTGTAGTCAAGAATTGTAATGAGCCCGGGCACATGATAAAATTGTTTATTTTATGTAAAAGAACACATTTCTAGCATTTTTCTCGATGGAACTCTGTGCTACTGCCAGAAGGTTATATGAGCACTTAGTTTCGCGGAGGATAAACTGATTTGCAGCGGGTATTTTAAGTTGGAATGAAGATGATTTTAAAGTCTGTCGATTTTCTTTTGTATCGACTGTTTGTCGGTCTGGGTTTTTGCAAGCGACAGAGCTTTTAGAAAATTTGCTTTCGCTCTGGCATCGTCTAGTCCCGTATATAATTCCCCGAGTAGAACATAGTAAAAGTGATTTTCGGTCAGCTGCAATTTTTCCGCTTCAATTATTGCCTCTTCTTTACCGTTTGCCCTGGAAAGTGCATAAGTTCTATTGAGCGCCGCAACAGGTGAATATTGAATTTGCAGAAGATTATTGTAGAGCTGAAGAATATTTTCCCATTTTTCCTTCTCGTCGAATTTTTGAGTATGCCAGTATGCGATTGCCGCTTCCAAATGATACTTGGAAATCCTGTTTCCGCTGGCCGAACAGTTAAGGAAATATTCGCCTTTGCGAATCAAATCCGCATCCCACAAATCAGTATCCTGATCATCGTATAAGACAAGTTCCCCGCTCTTGTTCATGCGCGCCTCAAATCTTGATGAATGAAAACACATTAAAGACAGAAGTGCATTTACCTTTGGTTTATTAGTATTCTTATTTTCAACAAGCATATAGCAAAGCCGCATTGCTTCAAGACAAAGGTCTTTCCGCAATGTCTTATCCTGACTAATAGAGTAATACCCTTCATTGAACAGCAGGTAAATTGTTGTAAGAACGGTATCCAGTCTGACTTCTATATCATTTTCCGATGGAAGTTCGATTTTTATCTTTTCGGATCTCAGCTTTTCCTTCGCTCTGAAAAGTCTTTTGTTTATTGTTTCTTTATTGGTAAGAAAGCCATCGGCAATTTCCTCAATGCCGAATCCGCAAAGAATACGGAGAGATAAACCGATCTGCGCTTCATGCGAAATGGAAGGATGGCAGATTGCAAACATCATCTGCAACTGGCTATCATTTATATTTTGAGGTGATAAATCAATATCGGGGCTGACGCTTTTCGAATCGATGTTCTTTAACTCAGGTACAATTTTATTTTCATAAATGGAATTCCGGTGCAGATAATTCTTGGCTTTGTTCTTCGCAACTGTATAGAGCCAGGCGGAAGGGTTAGGAGGGACACCGTTTATACCCCACGACTCCGCCGCAGTTAAGAAAGTATCGCCGGCTATATCCTCGGCTGTTTCGATTTGTTCGAACCCGAAATGACGGCAAAGCACGGATACTATTTTCCTGTATTCTGTTCTGAATAAGTGAGGTATTAATTCATTGTCAGGCATATATTTTTTCCCACTGCGAAACTCCGTGCGTACTCTGTGTAACTCTGTGATACTTCTTTTGGTTTTGGGATCACTGAGTTTCACTGAGGAATCACAGAGTCACACTAAGTATTTTAAGAAAATAATAATGACTTCATAGTTTGCCGGTTTTCGATTTAATCAAATATTTTATTATTGCATTTTTAATTAGTTCATTTCTCCGTGAAACTCCGTGCGTACTCTGTGTAACTCTGTGATACTTCTTTAGGTTTTGGGATCACTGAGTTTCACTGAGGAACCACAGAGTCACACTAAGTATTTTAAGAAAATAATAATGACTTCATAGTTTGCCGGTTTTCGATTTAATCAAATATTTTATTATTGCATTTTTAATTAGTTCATTTCTCCGTGAAACTCCGTGCGTACTCTGTGATACTTCTTTTGGTTTTGGGATCACTGAGTTTCACTGAGGAATCACAGAGTCACACCGAGTATTTTAAGAAAATAATAATGACTTCATAGTTTGCCGGTTTTTAATAAAATACATTTTTTTATCTCAGATTTTATTAGTTCATTCCCAGTAAGTAATAAAACACGTCCCGTTTTTATCCGAATCTTTTTAATTAAAATTTGAAATCCTAATTCAAGCGCATAACCCGGCAAGAAAACGGGACAGAGTTTAAACAACAATTTTTAATAATTCTTATTATAAATATTATAAGTTGATTTCCCTTACTTCTACACTTCCACCGAATGTAAATATGGGGCAACCTTTTGCTATTTCAACAGCTTCGTTATACGAATCCACTTTTAGAATAGAGAACCCTCCTACGGACTCTTTAATCTCTGTAAAAGGGCCGTCGGTAACTACACTTTTGGACTTAAGAACTCTTCCTTCGTTTGCCAAGCGCCTGCCTCTGTCTACAAGTTTATTCTGCGCGGCAATACCGCCAATCCAGTCCATCCATTTCTTAGTCATTGACTGCATCTCTTCCGGGCTGCTCTTTGGCATATTTCCGTAATCGGCTCTGAATATTAACACGAATTCTTTCATCTTATTTTCCTCATTAAATTTTACTAAACTATGTTTTATCATTGTTTACTTGATGAATTTATTTTCTCTCGTATTTCCACACTACCATCTGAATCGAGAATAGGACAGTTCTTTGAAAGCTCGGCGGCTTCTTCTTCCGATTCTGCTCTTATAATGCAGTAACTGAGCAGAGACTCTTTCATCTCAACATACGGACCGTCTGTAATAATTCCGCCTGCTTTTACAACCTTACCGCTAGGGCTTAATTGCTGCCCTTCAGATACCCATTTATTTTGAGACTTAAGTCCCTCAGTCCAATTCTTCCACTTCTTTGCTGTAGACTGCCAGTCCTCTTTGGATGAGAACTGCATTTTGGAGTAATCGGCCCTGAATAACAACATAAACTCCTTCATTATAATCTCCTTAAATTCTAATTGATAAAAATTTTTGTTTTACACATTAATAACAGTTATACAAAAACAAATTGGACAATCGGTAAATTCGGATTTGTAAAATCGGAGTGTGATCTTAATAAAAACGGCGCTTCCGGAAAATATATTGAAAATACTTTCCGGAAAAGCGCAGCATATTTTGGAAAATTCAAATTTTAGAAGAAGAAATCTTTATAATATACAGACAATCCCTTAAAGTTTGTTGCAATACTTGTTTTCTCAAAGCAATTTGTATTGTAGAATTCCACGACAAAATGATCAGAGATATAATTTATTACCGGGTCGTTTATCGTCATACTTAAAAGTTTTTCGATACCTTCCGTTGAAAGGCCGTACCCGCCGGTTTTAATATTTTGATAGCCTGCCCCGTAATACCTTCCGGAGATCAATATAAATGTCTCGAAAAAACCGGCAATATGTCCTTTGTGAACAACCACATTATTATCACCTTTCAAATCGATCAGATTATCTCCGAATTTTATATCGCCAAGCATCCCTTTATATTCAACATTTCCGTTGTTGAGGTTTTTAATTAATAAATCTTCCGCCTCTGCAGTAAAAGAATAATTTATTGCTTTTATGGTATTTCGGCCGACTGACAATTTGACTCCAAAGTCAAAAGAATAACCTAATCTGGTAGTTCTTGGGATAGGATCAGACTGAGCCGGATCAATATAATAAATTTCTTTACCCAGATTTGTAAAAGAATATCCCAGAGTAAAATTAAATACAGGTTTGAATAATAGATCCTTACCAAATTTAACTCCGGCATCCTTAAATAATAATTCCGACACAGGAGTAATCACCATAGCGCCGAAATCAAATGCCGTTCCATTTGCACTTCCGTTTCCGAAACCGGGTTCCGGTGGTTGAATATAACCCAACACCGAATTAAAAAACTTGGCGGAAATACCGAGATTAAAAATCAGATAATATTTGTAGCTTGCACCAATGCTGATCCCGTCGAAAGAATCGTAGCTTTCAAAAGTTCCAACGGAGCCTGGATTTCCGGAGTAAGTAGCAGAATATCTGCCGAAATCGAACCTGTTATGAATGTATCCGATACCTACGGATAATGGAAGACTTCCGTTATCTTTTCCGAAATTATATCCGGCCGCGAAACTATAATTATTATAAGATAAGTTGGGACTGCGACTATTAAACCAGTAAGTCTTATTAGGTAAAAAAGATACCGCGAAATTATTTTCGATGGAGAAATAACCCAGCTGAGCAGGATTAAAATAAAAACCGATAGCATCATTTGAAGGAATCGCGGTACCTATTTGTCCAGCACCAATAAACAACGGAGACTGCTGAAATCCCAAAAACGGTACTGCTGCTTCACCCTGACCGAAAGAATAACCGCTTAAAAACAACAACATAAAAACAAAAAGGTAATTTTTCATAGGAAATCCCCAATATTTTTTTGAAAAATTCTTTTGAGATATAAATTTTTTAAGAATAAATCCGATAACGGATAAAAGTACGAATTTTTTTAATTTTTAATTTTTACTTTTTAATTGTTCACTTACATCTTTAGGAACTCAAGAGCTTTATATACAAGAATGGCCGGCCATACAATTGCTTTAAGAATTCCCAAAACTACTTCCCAAAATCCTGCAGCGTGCTGCATAAAATAGATTGCTGATCCGATTAATGCAAGTCCGTAAACCGCATCAGAAGTTCCGCCGTTTGCGGATGTTCTTCTTTTTTTATTTTTAACGGATTCTTCTGTGCCGCTATTCTCCATTTTATTCTCCTTTTTTATTACTCATTTTATTACGATCATTTTTTTTGTCGATACTAAACTCCCGGCTTCAAGACGGTAAAAATATACGCCGCTTGAAAGTGAGTGGTTGGTAGTCGGTAGTAGGTTGTTGGAATTAAACTCCACTTTGTATGTGCCCGTGTTTTTTTCCTCGTTTACAAGCGTTGCAACCAAACGACCAAGTACATCGTAAACTTTTAATGTTACAAACTCCCGATGCGGTATTGTAAAACTTATTGCGGTTGAAGGATTGAACGGATTGGGATAGTTTTGTTTAAGCTCAAAATTTGAAGGCGTTTCCGAAGGACCCAGTACTCCTGTAAGAGAAGTGTCTCCGTATATTTTACCGTTTATAACCGCACCGGATAATGAATAATTATATTCAAAGTCAGTATCGCGGATTTTAATATTTACCAGGCCGTACGAGCCGGCTAACTTGTAATTACAATTTTCGGAACGGCCGGAATAATATTCAATAGTATTAACATTTTTGCCGAATATTGTGGTATCATTCTGACTTATAATATATGTAGGCTCTGAGTTTCCAAACCTGTAGCTGCGCGACGAACTGCCGGTCTTTCCGGTCAGATCGTCAATTAGATATTCGTAATTACTATTTACCGAATCTTTGGAATAACGGTAAACTTTCCCGCCCATTGAATCAATTCGTTCGTAATAAAAAACAGGCTTTGGCAATAAATCACCGGTCTCTTTTAGTTCATTATAAATCTTATTATTTAAACCTGTAAATTTTCCGGTTACTTCCCGGAAATATTTTATCCTTGTGATTTTATCCGGATATGAAATGTAAGCGCCTGAATAATACCATCTGTCTCCGGTATTAAGAGGATATAGCTCCAGCAGATAAGAATTCACAAGTATTTGTTTAATAATATTTATTCCCGCAGTTGAAATTTCATATATTTTCCTACCGGCGGAAATATATAGTTTATCAGATTTAGTCGTTTTATATATTCCCGTAATCACATCGCTTACCGAGTCGACAGGCGAAAAACTCTTACCGAAATTATGTGAAATAAATATCATGTTTCCGTCGGCAATATAGATTTGTCCGGGTGCGGGACTCCCTTCAGACAAAATTATTTTATTTAAGGATGAATAGTTTATCTTCCAGCTTCCGCTGTCCCCCTTTGCGTCCGATACAATCAGATGATATTTACCGTCTTTATTTGCCGCGGCGTAAATATGAACCGAGTCGCTGTCAAAAAGGAATTTATTATAAAACGAAAATGCGCCGGTAGAGTCAATTACTTTAAAGCTCAAGCCGCCGTCATCAGATCTCCAAAGACTGAGGTTAGGTAAATAATTTTGTGCAAAGATTATTTTGTCGTTGAACGGTGAAACCGCAACAATCTTAAAATTTAAACTGCTGTCAATTACAGACCAGTTCCTGCCGCCGTCGGTGCTTTTACATAAAATCGGGAAACCTCCGTATAAAATACTGTCGTTCTGCATCGACTTTTCAATTGATATCCCGAGATACCAGTAATTAAAGTCTGGAAGAGTTATTTGAATATTATCATATCTTCCTATAATTATACCGCATTCCATTCCGCATATATTTCCGGTATAAAAATATTTCGCGGGATTATTTTCCCAAAAGAAGAAATCATTAATATATGTACTGGGCAATGAGAATTGAGGCGACTGATAACCGCCTCCGGCAAAGAATATTGAATCTGTTCCGGCCTCCACATCCAAATGCCTTACATCGTTGGTTTCTGAAAATGTCAAATTATTCCCGGAAATTTCCTCATAGTTATAAAATAAGTGTGTATTTCCTTTTTTATCTTCCATGCCTTTTAATTTGGTAATACTCCCCGCACTTATATTTTGAGAATTGGCAACTGAGCTGAAAATTAAAAACATAATTAAAAGAAATGAAATCCTCCTCATAACACCCCTTGATTAATGATTTTTATTTGAGCAGAATCATCTTTTTTATGCGAAAATTATCGCCGGCTTTCAATTGATAAAAATAAATTCCGCTGGAAAGACGGTCGTTGGTAGTTGGTTGCAGGTGGTTTGTAGTAAATTCTACGTTGTATGTGCCGGCGGATTTTTCTTCGTTTACCAGTGTTGAGACCAATCGCCCGAGAATATCGTAAACCTTTATTGTTACAAACTCTCTTTCCGGAATAGTATAACTTATTGTTGTTGACGGATTAAACGGATTAGGATAATTCTGTGAAAGTATAAATTTTCCGGGAGAATTATTTTTCCCCTTATTAACACCGACGACCACATGTTTTATTGATTTAACCGATTCCTTCGTTATCTCCAGAAGATCTCTCTGAGTTGCGGCATAAAGGATTTCGGAATTAGGCTTCTTATAAATTCCGACTATATCAGAATCGAGTGTTTTGAAGTTTTGAAAGGACGTGCCGAAATTATCGGAGACTAATAAATTTTTACCGTCTGCCAAATATATTACACCAGACTTCGAATAATCGATTGATGCGAATATTGAATTACCGCTTGAATATTTTTCATACCATGAACTAGAATCTCCGCTGCTGCCGGAAACAAATAAATTTGATTTTGCACCGGTATAATGAAAAGACTGCACTCTATAAATATGTGCCGAATCTTTATCATAAAAAAAGTTTACATTATTATGATATTCAATTTTTGAAGTGTCGGCAAGTTTAAAAGTCTTGCCGCCGTCGGTTGATTTTAATAAAATGCCCTGTCCGTTGTCGGCGAACAGAATTTGATCATTATACGGAAATAATGTTCGAAAGGTCAAATAAGATAATGAATCAATTACCGCCCAATTCCATCCGCCGTCGGTACTTTTCAGAATATAATGATTTGCAGATGAATAAATTAAACTGTCATTTTGTTTGGAAATTTCAATTTTAGATTCTTGAGCAAAGAAAAACATTTCAAGTCCTATATAATCGGAGTCGAATCGTTTTACATACCCGGCGCAGTCCATTCCGCATTGTACGCCCGTGTAAATATATTTTGCCGGATCATTATTCCAAAAATTAAAGTCTTCCACATCGATACTGCCGCTCATAATAATCCAATCATAACTTGAGCATAATAAGAATAAATTATCCTTGTTGTTCACAATATCATATTGATATATGCTGTTATTTGTCGAGTAGGACGTGTCATTTCCGGAGCGGGTGTAAAATCTGTAAAACAGGTGTGTATTTCCGTCATAATCTTCCATTCCCCTTAAGTCTGAAAATGTGCTGTCGGCAGATTGAGGAAATGCCTGGGCTGCAAATATCAGATAAACGATTATTTTTAAAAAATTTTTCATTTCCGCCCCCCATTTTTTTTCAAAATATAATCAAAGAGTAATTATAATTTTTAATAAGAAGTACCCGATGTTATAGGGAAAGAGAATTTCTGAAAAATTAAAAGTTTTAAAGATATGATGATAACCTATATTTCCCATTTTTTCCCCTAATTGATTGTAAATTATACTAAATAATAGAATTAAATTCAATTTAAATAGCCTTTCGTGAAAGCGGATTGAATTTTATGATTTTAGGGGAAATTCGGTTTGAGTAAAATTAAAACCCCGGATGAAAGTCATTATTTCAACCGGGGAATATTATATTTAAGATCTAATTTTATGCGATGATTTAACTTATAAACAATTTAATTAAATCGTTGCGAATAGATTTTATTTGAGCAGCATCAGTTTCTTTACCTGATTGAACGCGCCTGCGCTTAATCTGTAAAAATAAACTCCGCTGGCTAAATTCTGTCCGTTGAAAATAGTCTGATGTTCTCCTTGAGTCTGAAATCCGTTCATTAAAGTTGCAACTTCCCTGCCTGTTTCATCGTAAATTTTAATTGATATGTTGCCTGCTTTGGGAATTGAATAACTTATCGTTGTTATTGGATTAAAAGGATTCGGATAATTTTGTCTCAATTGAAGATTATTAAGATTGGCTGATGCATTGTCGGCGGCAGTAACTCCTTGTACGGGACTGCCGGCTTCTACCCATGCAGTATATATAAGGTCCGCAAGACGATTTGACGCATTCTTGAATAACGAATCGGTAAATGTTCCTGCCAGTTCCCAGAATTTTGCAAGATAAACGGATCCTTTATTTGTGCCTGCAAACGAAGTAGCTTCTTTATCCGCATTTAAGACTGAATCGACGTAAATGTAATTATGATAAATATATGTAAAGACATAACTCTTTACATCTGGCACTAAGCTGAGGCTGTCTAAGTTATATTTAATTTGCGATGAATAATTGTTTATAAGATCCGTTTCATATCTTGAATGAACACCGCCCTGGCCGGTTTGATAGCCGTTATAATTTCCGGTAATATGCAGAGGCATATGACTGTCGCCTACATAATGTCCCAGATCGGCTGCAAAATAACCGGCTTTATTCCAGTCGTTTCTTGAAAAAGCTGCTTTGAGTGAATCGAAAGTATTTAGAATAGCCCAAGGCAAAGTTCCTGCATCAATTACAAAGTTTTGTCCATGCAGTGCAACAACCGAATCATAGTCCATGCTTATTCTGCCGGTTGATATGAATTCCGGATATGTATCGATATCGATAAAATGTTTCGGTGATTCTGTTGGGTCGGAGCTTTTTCTTGAATCTGCATCGGAAGCATGATTAATTATAACGTTCGAGATATAACTCAAAGGTTCCGCTTTGCCTTTAAATAAAAAAGTAGCATCCGTACTTATCAGTCTGTGCCCGGTACTTCCCCAGCCGCAAAGGATAAGAAGAAAAGTAATAACAAAAACCGGGGACATTAATTTGTAGATTAGTTTCATAAATACAACTATAATTTTATGATAAAAAAGGAAGATATAATTAATTGTTTCTCTGTTTTAGAATTTCAAATAGTAAAACACCTGTTGCAACAGATACGTTTAATGATTGGATATTCCCCTTCATAGGTATTTTGACCAGGTAGTCGCACTTTTCCGCGGTTAACCTTCTGATCCCCTTTTCCTCATTTCCCACAATTAAAGCAACAGGCAATTTATAATCCGGCTCGGTATAAGACTTCGAATTATCAAGCGACGAACCGATTATCCAAAAGCCGTTTTTTTTAAGCAGTTCAACCGCATTCACTAAATTATTAACATGACAAATTTTTACATGTTCGGTAGCCCCGGCTGATGTTTTGACTACCGTTGCATTAACCGGTGCGCTGTTATGTTTGGTGACAATAATACCGTCAACACCGCTGCACTCGGCCGTTCTCAGAATGGCACCAAGATTATGCGTATCCTGAATTGAATCGAGGATCAGCACAAGCGGATATTGTTCTTTTTTTGCACCGTCAATTATCTCTTCAAGACTAAAATATTTCTGATCTGATTTTAAAGCGATTACGCCCTGAGTATTCGGCAGTTCAGTATATGATTTAAATTTATTTGCGGGAATCTCATTGCATTTAATACCCTTTTTCTTCGCCGATATTCTTATAGCATCTAATATCGATCCCTTTTGACCGTAAAGAAGATATACCTGTTCAATAGGTTCCCCCGAATTGATTGCTTCAAGTACGGGTTTTCTGCCGACGATTAAATTCATCTTTATTATAACGCTTTCAATTCTTTAATTTGGCTTCTTCTTTTCAGCCCTTAACGGCGGAGGGACGAATTTGGGATATTTATCTTTATTTACTGTTAGATAATAAAAACCCAGAGAACCTATAATCATCATTACTACTGAAATCAGCTGGGCTTCGGACAAACCGAATAATAGCCTCGGGTTCAACCTGATAAACTCAATCGAAAATCTTTCTAATCCTGCGAGGATAAGATACATCATAAATACTTTGCCGTCAGTCCAATCTTTTTTCCTGAAACGCCACAGTATAAAAAATATTATCAGAGCAAGGAAGAATTCATAAACAGGAGCGGGATGCAGCCGGATAACTTCGTCGAATTTTGTAATCGTGCCGTAGTTATCAGTTTTAATTACCTGAGAAGATAAAGCGTAATAATGGTCTTTAGCGGCCAGGGCAGGATGATCCTGAAAATACTGCATTAAAGCATAATGAGGTTTTATTGTTCCGTTCGCATAATTCATTCCCCAAGGAAGCGAAGTCGGAATCCCGTAATCGCCGTCGCCGGCTAACTGGCAGCCTAAACGGCCGATACCGTATGCAAGTATAAGGGAAGGAGAAGTAGCATCGGCTATATACAGAAAAGAGAGTTTTTTCTTTCTGACATAAATTATGATGGCTATTGTCGCAAGAATTAATCCGCCGTAAAAAGTTAATCCTCCGGGAGAAAAAGCAATAAGCGGATCGCGTATAAATGCGCTCCAATTTTCTATCAGGTCCAATGCCTTACTTCCGATGATTCCGAAAATTATTGCAAGGAGTGTTATCTCGGTAGCAATAGCCGGATTCAGTTTTCTTCGTTCGAATTCTTTCGTCAGGATATAACTTGCAATTATAAAAGCAATACCTAGCATTAAGCCGTAGCTGTAAACGGTAAAAGGACCTATCTTAAACAGTTCGGGATACATCTGTGTTTATTCCTTTTTAAAATCTATTTAACTACCTTGTTTTGAAAAATGGGAATGAAGGTACAAAGTTAAGGTTTAAAGTTTATTAAACTCGAAATTCCAGTTAGTAAAACGGAAACAGGATTTAAATTATTAAATAAGAATTTTCCCAACCTCCCATAACTAACCACCTACATCCAACCTCCAACAAACCATACACAACAAACTACAAACCACAGACTACTAACTACACCCAAATCATTTTATAACATCAATAATCTTGTGATAATTTTTTATTTCTACCGGTTGCTGTTCGCCGGTTTCCATATTTTTCAAATTCAAATTTCCTGACCGGTATTCGTCGCCGCCTGCAAAAATTACATAACGTGCATTCAGTTTGTTAGCTTCTCTCATCTGCGCTTTAACGCTTCTTTCCAAATAATCATACTCGACCGTAAAATTTTTATTCCTAAAATATAAAGCCAGTTCATATATTTCGGGAATTAATTCTTTTTCGATGCGGATAATATAAAGGTCTAATTTTTCTTGAGGTAAATTAAGTGAATTTTCATTTTCACATGCAAGTAAAATTCGTTCTATACCTGCAGCAAAACCTACACCCGGAGCCGGACTGCCGCCAAGCTGCTCGATCAGCAGATCATATCTTCCGCCTCCGCATAACGCGCTTTGTGAACCGACTTTGCCGCTCACTATTTCAAAAGTAGTCTTTGTGTAATAATCCAACCCTCTTACAAGCTTCGGATCGATCTCAAATGAAACACCGGATTTTGATAATAGTCCATGAACAGTCTCAAAGTGTTTCCTGCTTTCGTCATCGATGTAATCTATCAGCAGCGGCGCATTCTTCAAGATTTCCTGATCTTCTTCCGATTTACTGTCGAACACCCTTAAAATATTAGTATCGAATCTTCTGGCACTGTCTTCGGAAAGTTTGTTCTTATAATCATGAAGGTATTCTCTCAATACATCTTTATACTTCTCTCTCGAATCAGGGACGCCGAGTGAATTGAACTTAACCTGAAGATCTTTTAATCCAAGGTTACGAAGGATTTCAAATGCAATCACTATCATTTCAGCATCGAGAAGGGGCGAAGTGCTGCCCAGAGCTTCTGCTCCGAATTGGTGAAATTGTCTGTACCTGCCTGCCTGCGGCCTCTCCTGCCTGAACATGGGCGAAATATAGTAAAGTTTATTAAGCGGCTGCAGTTTCCCCAGCGAATGTTCATTGTATGCTCTTACAACGGAAGCAGTCATTTCGGGTTTCAGGGTTAAACTTGTATCGCTTCTGTCGGTAAAAGTATACATTTCCTTACCGACTATATCCGTTTCCTCTCCGATACCTCTGGCAAACAGAGAAGTTTCCTCGAATACCGGTGTTCTTATTTCTTTATAATTAAAACTTGTAAAAATTCTTGAAACTATGGCTTCCAGATATTTCCATTTTGATGTTTCCTGAGGAAGAATATCTTTTGTGCCGGTTACTGCTTTGATCATATTATATAGTTTTTGGAAGTATTGAAATTCGTTGTAAAATGCAATAAAGGCTAAACCAGAGGTTTAGCCAGAATTTAATGCATGAAATTTTTATATCAGCATAAATCGTATAATCGTTAGAAATTGATTTGAAGCCGTTAAACTTCAAAATAATTCTCTTCTTCTTTCTTGAAATATCTCCAGAATTTCTTCCGAAGTCTTAGCCTGGATAAGTTTTTCTCTGAATTCGTCTTTATTCATCATTCTCGAGATACGGCTTAGCAGTTTTATGTGCTTACTTACCAGGTTATCTTTACCTACTAAAAGGAAAACGAGATAAACAGGGTGTCCGTCCAAAGAATCATATTCAATCGGGCGAGTTGTTTTACCGAATGCGGCAAGTATGTCGGTTACCGCATTAGTTTTTCCGTGCGGTATGGCAAAGCCTTTTCCTACGCCTGTAGACATTATTTTTTCGCGCTCAAGAACCGCGTCTCTTACCTTTTCAAGTTCAATCACTCTTTCATCGTCTTTAAAAAGGTTAATGAGCTCGTTTATCACATCTTCTTTGTTTTGTCCTTGAAGATCAGCAACGATACATTTTTTGTTTAATAAATCAAGTACTTTCATTAAATTCCGCCGATTATCTAAATATTGGATTTAAAAAAAATTTAAACTAGTATGACAATTTAAGAATAACATAAAAGTTAAGCAATGAATTAAATTAATAACTTATATAAAAAATTACTTTATGGCAGAAATCACCGCATTGGGGTTAATTAAGCAAAGCAGCCATTCTTATTACTGCGTCCTGTGCAGGTTCATAATCCGGATTAAAAATCAAAGCTCTGTTAAAGCATTTTAATGCTTCCAGCCATTCGCCTTTTTTTTCATAGATTTTACCCAGACTGAAAAACGGGAAATGCTTCGGTTTATAATAATACGATCTTACGGCTTTTTCAAACCAGATAATCGCTTTTTTCGACTCGCCGAGGTTCAGCAGATAATTACCTATGTCATTGTAAGGATATCCGTAATTCGGGTCTATTTCTATTGCTTTTTTACATTCCTCTATGGCCTGCGTAAATTTGCCCTGAAGACTGAATGCCTCGCCCAGATAGGTATGAGCTTTTGCGGTAGGAAATATTTCTATGGAAAAGTTATACTGCTTTATCGCTTCTTCAATTTCGCCGTCGTTTTGAAACTGAAAAGCCTTGTTAAAATACTCTTCCGCTAAAGATAGTTTTTCTTGTGATGCCATATAATTAGATTTTGTAAAATTGGAGCTCTACTTATCGTAGGTTAATTATTATTTATTCGAATTCGCGTGCCGCTTTTATTTTTTCTACAGATATGAATTAAACCGATCTATACCTAAAATCAAATTACTTTCGATAAAAGGTTAATAAGGGCCATAAAAAACGCTATATACCGGACAGACAAAATTTCCGCCGCCGATTGCCTTACCGGTTTGTTTAGCTTAATTTAGAACATTAACATTTTTATATACTAACTAGCTGGGAATTTTTTATGAACATCCAAAATAAAACGGTACTGGTTCTCGGAGGCTGGGGCCTTGTAGGCAGCGCCGTTGCTCGAAAGCTGGTTGATGATAATCCCAAAAGGATAATTATTACTTCGCTTAAATATTCCGAAGCACAAGATGCTGTTGCAAAGCTAGAGGAAGAATTTCCCGCAGCGGGGAAATCTTTTTTTATTCCGTGGGGCGGCGACATTTTCGTCCGCAACGAATTCAGGGAACAGAACAGGCTTCAGCTTCTTAATGATGCCGATATAAGAAAAATTATAATGCACGATACAATGGAGGAACTTACAGACGATATAATAAAGAGTTCTTCCGTTTATAACCTTCTTACAAATTATAAACCGGAAATAATAATCGACTGTATAAATACCGCTACAGCCATTGCTTATCAGGATATTTATTCATCTTTCAGAAACGTTACCGGCATAATAAAAAAGGAAGGTGATTATAAAGATCTCGTAAGTGAAGTTGAAAAAATGATGTGTACTTTATACATACCGCAGCTCATCAGGCATATTCAGCTTCTTTATACATGCATGAGCATGATAAAAACGGAAATTTATGTTAAAATTGGTACAAGCGGTACAGGCGGAATGGGCTTAAATATTCCCTACACGCACAGCGAAGAAAAACCATCCAGGGTTCTATTAAGTAAATCCTCAATTGCCGGAGCACATACTCTGCTGCTTTTCTTAATGGGCAGAACTCCGGAAGGACCCATAACGAAAGAAATAAAACCCACTGCAGCTATTGCCTGGAAGAGAATTGAATTCGGAGAAATTAAAAAACGGGGAGAACCGATTCGGCTTCTTGACATACCTGTTACCGAAGCGGTTCCGCTGAAAGATAAATTCGTTATTTGTCAGGAAAAACAATACAAAACTACAGGGGAAACATTAAAATCGGTATTCATTGATACCGGTGAAAACGGAATATTTTCCAGAGGAGAATTTGAAACAATTACGGCACAGAAGCAGATGGAATTTGTCACCCCGGAAGAAATTGCCGAAGTTGTCGTCTACGAAATACAGGGCGGCAATACCGGACACGATATAGTAAGCTCGCTGGATCACGCTACGCTTGAACCGACATACCGTGCCGGATACATGCAGCACATGGCTGCTGAAAAACTGGCAAATCTGGAAAAAGAACATAACGTAGCAAGTGTTGCGTTTGAACTTCTCGGTCCGCCGCGTTTATCGAAATTACTTTACGAAATTCACCTTATCTCTCTGCATTGCCGATCGATGAAGGAAGTTTTAAAAATGGAAGCCGGAGAACTTTCCCAATTATGCTTAGATACCGTAACTAATAATTCTCAATTAAGAAGCGAAATACTTTCCATTGGCATTCCCATTCTACTGCCTGACGGAGAGAATCTGCTAAGAGGGAACAACATTAAAATTCCTGCATTCAGAGGCGAAAATATACTCGACATAAATAAAGAAAACATAGAGCGGTGGTCTAATGAGGGATGGGTCGATCTTAGAACAGTTAATATGGTGAAATGGAAGAAAAGAATTTCCGAATTAATTGAAGAATCGGAAAGTATTTCACTTATAAATACCAGCTCTCAACACGTAAGGACGCGTGATTACTGGAAGAACTATGACGATATTAATATTGGAAAAATATGCAGCTGGCTTTTCATACATGAAGAACACGGTAAACGGATGAAAGCTTGAGAAATGCATGATGCATGAGTGCATGGTATCATGCATTCATGCTTTTAAATTTTTCAAAAAATCAGGAGTTAAAGGCATGTTTAAATCAATATTTAAAAATAAATTCGTATCCCTTATCCTTTAATTTCTGCGCTAGTTTTTCCAATTCATCTTCCGATAGTGCTTCCTGGATCTTGGGGAAGAAATTTCTCTCTTCGTTCTTAACATGATCTTCCAGCAGCCTTCCGAATTTATCAAGATTATCCTCAAGATCTTTTCCGCTTTTCAACTGCTTTACCATTTTTCTCATTCCATTATGTTCATCCACAAGTTTTTTAAAAAGCATGTCTATCTCACTATTTATTCCGGCTATTTCCGGCTGCAGAACATGTTCTTCCAGATAAAAATGATTGTCCAATTCCTGTTCGAAGTAATGGATTGTGTATTTTGCTTTACCTTCCGGTGTTGCGGGCACTCCTTCGGTAACTTGACTTCCCTTTTTGATCATTTGCGCCAGCAGTAAGCCGTGAAAATGATCGTGTGCAATAGAGAACAAACTTTTGGTGCTTTTCATTTGTTGCGATTTATACTCCGTTGTTAAATTAATGCTTCTTTTAGGCAGAAAATAAAATCAAACACAGGAAATATAAACAATAACATTTTCTAAATTTATCTGTCGGAATATTAATAGCGCCAAATCACAAGGCTCTAATTTTGAACGACCTTGCTCTTTATAATGCGATCCTCTAATTCAATAGAGTTCGGAAAAAGAATATTGTTTTCAAGATGCACGTGTTTGTGAAGATCATCTTCGAATTCTCTTAATTCTTTATAGAATACCGCAAAAGTATTACAAGCGTCTGCCGGGGTGGCGTAATTTGAAGATAATTTCCTGATTTCAAATAAACCGTCTCCGGCAGTTTCGTGCTCGACTTCCATCATTTTGATGGGAGCTGATATCTTTCCGAAATAAGGAGCTTCATACTTTATTAATTTCTTTTTTACCTTTACGAGATTTTTTATATAGGGAAAAAGAATTTCTTCTTCTTTTATAAGATGCTGTTTAAGATCTTTATAAACAGCGGAAAATATTTTTGCAATTTCCGCTAATTCCGGATGATTTTTACTGTGAACTTCGACTACCTTCCGGCTGTGTGCCGAAATTACCGGAATTGTATCCATGACATATCGATGGTGTACATTGACGATATAATCAACCAGAAAATCCGGTTCCCAGCTGCCGAACCTGGAATCGGTCCCCTCTATAGAGGTATCAATATTTATTAATTCAGCAAGTACTTGAGAGACATTCATTTTTTTTTCAATGCATGCCTGCGACAACAGTTTGTTGCCTTTACAGCAAAAGTCGAGGTCGTATTTTTCAAATATTCTCGCTGACTTATAATTTTTAGTTACTATCTGCGCTAGCGTCATGTTTTTTAACTCATGCTCTTCTACTTCTAAATTTACGTTCGTTTCCATATTCTTATTCCTCATCTATTTATTAATATTATCTTTTAATTTCATTTCGGTTTTATACACAGAGGATTCTTTGTCTAATTTTTTAATTGCCGCCGACCCGGTCGGATGCCCGTAAGAATCCATTAATTTATAGTGAATTAAATATTGCTTAGCGGTAATATTGTTCTGCCAGTGTCCTGTTATAATTCCCACACCCGTAACTAGCATAAATAAGGCTACAACCGCGATGGCCACGGCTTTCTTGGAGATCTTCTTTTTAGTAATAACGGATTCCAGGTAAAGTGTATCCGAAACCGGGCAGGCATCAACACAGCTCATGCAGGTGCTGCATTCGTCAGAGATTACTGTTTTAACTTTATCCACCTTAATAGCGGACGGACAAGCTTTTGCGCATAAACCGCAGTCTATACAGCTTGCAGTGTTCCTTTTTATTTTGTGCGGACTAAGAAATGACATGAGCCCGAGTAAGGCCCCGTAAGGACAAAGAAACCGGCACCAGAAATTCCGGATAAAAATTGAGAGTATAAATAATGCAGTTATTATTATAAATGCAGCCGCGGAAATGTCCGCAAAGAAGAAATACATTTTTAAGTCGGCAACCTGGTTGTAAGGACTGTTTAAAAACATTTTTACCGCGGCTAAATTCATCAATACAAACACCGCGTAAAATAAAAATCCGAGAAGAATATATTTTAGACTTCTTAACGGGTAATCAATCCATTTGGGAAGAATAATTTTCCTTTTTAGCATCTTTTCACCGAAGTCGCCTATCATTTCCGAAATAAATCCCACCGGGCAAAGCCAGCTGCAGAATGCCTTGCCAAATGCCAAAGAGACCAGAACTATTGCCATGAAGATAAACATGCCGGCAGGATGAGCATTCTGAACTACACCTGTTTTTAAAAACAGGTAAAAGCTCATCATTGAACTGATCGGTAAAAAACCGTCAACACCCGGAGGCCTACTGAAATATGCGGCCGACCCGCCTGTTTCCAGGTAATGAACAAATAGGTAAAAGTCGATTCCTATCCACAAGCATAAAAGAACAAAAGCAGTCTGGATATAAAATCTGTACTTTTGTATTGAAGCTTCAAGATTCCGGATTATTTTCTTTTTTGTTTTCATTATCGGATATTTTTATCTGATTTCACATTAAAAAATTTTAATTACAGGTTTTTCAATTTTTCCAAAGTTTTTGATTTTAATTGATCAAGAGTTTCGTCGGTTAACATATTGTAGGCATTCGATCTTAAAACACCCCATTTATCGTGCAGCGGACACGGATTTTCGGGTGTACAGCGCGGAAACCCGAGCACACAGCTGTTGAAAATATCAAGACCGTCTATAGCTGCTACAATATCTATCAACCTGATTTTTTGAGGATCTTTAGCCAGAGCAAAACCGCCGGACTTCCCTTTTTTTGAGTAAACGATCCCGCTTTCTGTAAGACTTTGTAATATTTTCGAAACAAATTCCTTCGGTATGCTCAGTTTTTTAGCAATTTCATCAACCGGAACTACTTGACTTCCCTCCAGAGCCGCCAAATATAAAACTGCCTGGAGTCCGTATTCACATTTTTTTGAAAATATTACAGTCATTCTTAAATCAGATTTTTTTATCTGATTAAATATACCAAACTTCTCATTTCCTGTCAAATTAATTTTAAAAAAAATATTTTCACCGGAAACCTTTATGCGCTTTTTACATCTCATCACTAAATTTTTAAACAAAAAAAAGTCTCCAAAATGGACGGTACATTTTATTACGATACAAAAGTAGAATGGAATGAAGGAAGAAAAGGAAATTTAAGTTCGGAGAGATTTCCGGACATCCAAATTGCAACTCCACCGGAATTTAAAGGCGTACCCGGAATCTGGACTCCGGAACATCTTTTTGTCTCCTCTGTTAATATATGCTTAATGACTACGTTCCTAGCCATCGCAGAAAACTCTTTTCTGTCGTTCAGCGCTTATTCTTGCAGCGGCAAAGGTAAGCTTGAAAAAGTCGAAGGCAAATTTATGATTTCCGAAATTGAACTTCATCCGAGTATTACAGTTAAAATAGAAAAAGACAGGGAGAAAGCATTAAGAATAATTGAGAAATCGGAAAAAGCGTGCCTTATTTCCAATTCAATAAAAACAAATGTAATTTTGAAACCGGAAATAATTGTAGATAACCAAGAGTAAATCAAGTGTGCATGACCGCATGGAGGCATGATTGCATGAAAAGAAGAAATATTCAACTCTAGAAATTGAACTTTAAACAAGGAACCCGAAATGCCTGTTTTTGAATATCGCTGCGAAGATTGCAGCACCAAATTTGAAGTACTGCATAAATCACATAAGTCCGAAGAAAAAATTTACTGCCCTAAATGCAATTCCGAAAAAAGCAAAAAGTTGTTTTCTTCGTTTAGTGCTTCGTTCGACGGCTCAAACAGCAGCTACGGAAGTTATGAACCCGCCGGAGATAGCGGTTGCTCTTCCTGCTGCAGTACGGGAACATGCGGAATTGATTAATGCATATAGATAATCTTACTAAAAGTAAAATAAATATTTGAACTGATAATCTGGTTTAAGGTAAAAAAAAAAAATAATTAATCCAGAATATCTTCGCTGGAATATTTTCTTTCGGAATATAGTCTTCCTATTTCCGCCCCGATAATAAAGACAATTGAAGAATAATAAATCCAGAACGCCACAACTACCACGATGGCGTATGTTCCGTATATTCTTCCTAACGTAGTAAAATGATGCAGATAAAAACCGAAGCCCTGTTTAGCGGTTTCCCACAATATCGCCGCCCATAAAGAACTAACCAGTATGGCTTTTCTCCCCAGCTTCCTAATTGGAACACTTATATATAAAGTGGAAAAAACTAAAAATATTACCACGAAAGATATAAGTGAAAAGACCAAATGCTCGAATACTCCCGTACTTAAAAAATGAAGGACATTCATTTCGCCTGCTACCTGGCGTACCAAGTCGAGAGCCGGAGTAATGATTGTAAGGATGAAAAATATTATAATAACCATTAGCACCAGAGCAAAATCTTTTAACTTACCCAATAAGAAATGTACTTTGTTATCAGTTCCGAATACTCTGTTCAGTATTGTTCTCATGCTGCTGAACAATCCGCTGGCGGCAAATAATAAACCGAAACCGCCTATGATACCGGCGATATTTTTATACTTAATAACTTCACTGATGCGGGAAAAAACAATCCTTTTTACAAATTCGGCATATTTATCGTAAGGTATAATTGCACTGATTGCAGCATTAACCTGCGATTGCATATTTATAGAGTCGAGTATATTTCCAAGTATGGAAAACATTATTAGAAAAAAAGGAATAATACAAACAAAGATTGAAAATGCCAGTCCGCCAGCAAGAAGAAACACGTGGTGTTCGTCCGTCCGGCTAATTAAACCGCCGATATAATGATTTATAAAATCCTTGATTTTATGATACGACGGTCTATAGTGCAACGCAAGTCTTACTTTACGGAAAACAAAATATAATTTTAGGCTTTTTAACCATTGTATAAAGATCTCTTTAACCATTCATAATACGGGTAATTGTGTTAAAATAGATATCGGCTAAAATATCAAGCTCAAGATCGATCTTGGTATTCACCTTTAATCTTTCACCCCCCGTTTTTCCTAATAATGTAAATTTTTGATTATGCCCGGCAAATAATTTTTCCAGTTCATCTTTTTTATCTGGAGAAACGGAAATAATTATTCTTGATTGGCTCTCAGAGAACAATGAAAAATCCTCTCTGGTTTTAACAGCTACCTTAACTTCGGCACCGATATTTTTTTCTCCGCTCAAAATACAGCACTCCGCCAAAGCAGCAACTATTCCCCCTTCGGAAATATCATGAGCTGAATTTATTAGTCCGGCTCTTATGGCTGCCAGCAGCGAATTGTGAAGTTTCTTCTCGGTTTCCAGGCTTATCTTTGGAGAATCACCGGCAACTTTATTGTGAATTACTTTTAAGTATTCGCTGCCGCCTAGCTCTTCAAAATCTTCTCCCAGCAAATAAATAAGATCGCCGTTATTTTTGAAGTTTGACGTAGTAACATGTTCAAGTTTTTCTACAAGCCCTACCATCCCGATAGTAGGCGTAGGATATACCGCTGTATTAGGCGATTCATTATAGAAACTAACATTGCCTCCTGTAACCGGAGTATCGAAGTATTTACATGCTTCACCCATGCCTTCGATAGCTTCTTTAAATTGCCAGTACATTTCCGGTTTATACGGATTACCGAAATTCAAACAATTTGTGATAGCAAGAGGTATCCCTCCAGAACATACAATATTCCTGGCAGATTCGGCAACTGCAATTTCGGTTCCCACTTTGGGATTAAGATAAACATATCTTGAATTGCAGTCCGTTTTCATGGCTAGCGCTTTGTCGGTCTCTTTTATATAAACTACTGCAGCGTCGCATCCCGGACCGACAATAGTATTTGTTCTTACCATTGAGTCGTACTGTTCATATACCCATTTTTTCGATACTATATTAGGCGAAGAAAAGACTTTTAAGAAGGTATCATTTAAATCGGAAGGCTGCTCCAGTTTAGAAAAGTCAAAGTTCCTTACTTCATTTAGATAAGCGGGTTCTTTGGTCTCCCGTGTATATACCGGCGCACCTCCGCCGAGCACCAGTTCATAAGCCGGAATAACCGCCTTTTTACCGCCCTCATAATCGATGTCAAGCATACCGTTGTTAGTAACATACCCTATGGTTTCGCAGTGCAGATCCCACTTCTCGAAAACTTCTTTCACGTTTTTCTCGAAGCCTTTTTTAACGACGCACAGCATTCTTTCCTGGCTTTCGGAAAGTAATATTTCGTAAGCCGTCATGCCTTTTTCCCGAAGCGGTACTTTATTAAGGTCTATTTTCATACCGGATTCGCCTTTGGCGCTCATTTCGCTGGTGGAACATGAAATACCCGCGGCGCCCATATCCTGTATCCCGATAAGCCATCCTTTTTTGATAATTTCAAGTGAAGCTTCAAGCAGGAGTTTTTCGGTAAATGGGTCTCCTACCTGAACGGACGGACGTTTGGCTTCCGACTTTTCGGAGATCTCTTCGGAGGCAAATGTAGCACCGTGAATACCGTCCCTCCCGGTCGATGATCCGACAATCATAACGGTATTGCCTTCCCCTTTTGCTACCGCGCTGGCATACTGGTCCTTCTTAACAATACCTACCGCCATTGCATTTACCAGAGGGTTTCCCTGGTAAGACTCATCGAAGTAGACTTCGCCGGCAACAGTGGGAACACCGAAACTGTTTCCGTAATCGCCTATGCCCCGAACTACTCCGTCGAAAAGAAATCTGGTTCTTGCATCCGAAAGACTGCCGAACCTTAACGAATTTAAAGATGCTATCGGTCTGGCGCCCATGGTAAAAATATCTCTCATTATGCCGCCCACGCCGGTAGCCGCACCCTGGTAAGGTTCCACCGCGGAAGGATGATTATGGCTCTCGATCTTAAAGGCCACCGCAAGGTCATCGCCTATGTCAACCAGACCTGCGTTTTCTTCGCCGGCGCCGACAAGCAGTCTGCCGCCGCTTCTAGGCAGTGTTTTCAGAAGCGCTATGGAATTCTTGTAGCTGCAATGTTCGCTCCACATTACACTGAAAATTCCCAGCTCCGTAAAGGTTGGCACTCTTCCTAATATTTTCTTTACTCTTTCGTATTCTTCTTCCGTTAAACCGTGTTCCAAAGCTAATTCAAAGGTAACTTCTTGTTCTTGCATTTATTTTATCCGTTTAAATTTTTAATTCCGTCTTTTACCCTTTACAAATATAATATTTTTCGCAATGTATTAGAAAAAGGGGGAAATTTTTATTAAAATCACATTTAATGAATTACCGGTGTCTTAAATTTTCCGATAAATGTATTTTATTTTATAAACTTACCGGATATTAAATCCAATATAGGAGTATTATGAGAATTCATTCGTTTCATCACGTACCTTTCGAGGGCCTGGGAATAATTGAACGCTGGATTAAAGAGAAAAGACATACTCTTACTTCCACAAATTTTTATGAAAATTATTCCTTCCCGCCTTTAGATTCATTCGATCTATTAATAATAATGGGCGGACCGATGAGTGTCTATGAAGAAGATAAATACCGCTGGTTAAAAGAAGAGAAGGAATTTATTAAAAAATCTATTAACGCAGGTAAGAAAGTCCTCGGAATATGCCTGGGCTCGCAGCTTATTGCTAATTCGCTCGGGGCAGAAGTACACAAGAATATTCACAAAGAGATCGGCTGGTATCCTTTAATATTAACCGGAAAAGGAAAAGAGGACTATTTTCTCGGCACTATACCAGATAAACAAACTGTACTTCATTGGCACGGCGATACATTTGAAATTCCGGATGGTGCTGTCCCTCTGGCCGAAAGTGAAGCTACCAAAAACCAGGCTTTTGTTTATAAGGACAACGTATTTGCGCTGCAGTTTCACATGGAATTTACAGAAGAGTCATTACAAGCATTAATCGATAATGTAAAAGAAGAACCTGCAAAAGATAAATATGTGCAAACCCCGAAGGAGATATTCGGCAAAATAGAATTATTAAAAGATCTTAATAAAATTATAATGCGGGCGCTGGATAAGCTTGAAGAGAGGATTTGAGAAAACGGGAACTAAATTTTAAAATTAACTGATACCGGATTTTTAATTCCCCCGGTAAATATAATTTTCGGGCAATAGATCTGCAATGCCTTGATCGGACCAGGCGCCGAATATTTCAACCGAATAAAAGGGAGACAAAAGGTTACCGAATTTGTCTATCGAAACGGAAGAATAATAAAAATCCAGATAGCCGGGCGGATTCATAAAACAGCTTACCTTCAAACCGCCTGTGAAATTGAATACATAGATTGACGAATCGTTATTGCATGTTATATTCAAATCTTTTTGAAAGATGTTTGTGCCTTTCCCGTTAAGTAAAGAATTAATATTACCTTCCTGAAGAGCATAATAATCTTTTTCAAGCTGCCGGTGAACCAGGGAATAAAAGAAATGTTTCGGTGAGTTTAAAAATGTCTGCTGTCTGTTTGTGTCCCAGCTTTTTTTCTCTTCTTCGGAAACAGGCGTAAGTTCTTTAAATCTCGGATAAAAAGTGTACTGGTAATTTTTTCCCGGATAATATTTCAGAGAATCCAGAACGATATAAAGCATATAACCCAGTGCTTTGTTTTCAACCCTCACCACGCTGTCAGCCCGAGCTTTAAACACATTTGTTTTCTTATCCTTCGAAAAATCCAATACTTCCGGATTAAGAATTTTAGTATTTCCGGCATTTTCGGTAACGCCCAGGAAAATCTTCATAAAAGTTTGTAAATTGTCTTTCCAGTCTGCAGGTACAATACCGGTAACGCTCACCTGTTTGAGATCTATTGGCTTATGCTTTAGTAAAATATTAAATTCAAACGATTCTTGTTTATACGAATAGAAATTCCTCTTTTCGGTTTCGTAACCGATATAACTGAAAATAATATTGTAAGTACCGAAAGGAATGCCTTTAATTGTGAACCGTCCGCTATTATCTGAAGTTGTACCTATAGTGGTGTTGGATAAGAAGACATTTACATCAGATAACGGGGCACCGGTTCCGGCATCCATTATTTTGCCTTTTAAACTTATTGAATTTGCGCTTTGCGGCAGTATAACCGTGCTCAGAAGGAATACGTATATGAAAATTAGCCCCGGTCGCAATTATAATGCTCCCCTTAATTTTATCGGTAATAAAATTATTTCTATCAATTACTACTTTTTTCTGTTCTCAACATGTCGGAATTATTTAACTTCACGATTTATTCTTCTATCATAATTTTGTTTATAAAGTATTCTAAATTATACCTTTTCCCGTATAATGCCAACTATCGTATAACAAATAACAACCCGGTGGCTGCATCTTCACTTTTCAGCCAATTTATTATAACGCTACGGATATAAAATAGTTGTATTTTCCCTTAAAGATAATTCAGCCGCGTACAACCCGGACTTCTTTTTCGAAATCGACAACCGACTGAACAAAAGCATCGCCGAGCTGGACGGATTTTTTTGTAGCAGGATCAACATGCACCAGCACACCCGCGCCTTCGGCAACTACCGTATTTGTACTGATGTTCTCTATGATATGTTCGAAACCGAAACTGCTGTGCTTAATGAAAGAAACCCTGGTATAGATTCGCAGGTTATCTTCAAACTTTGCGACTTTCAAATAATTTATTTCGTTTCTGGCCATATAAAATGCAGTACCGTTAAAAGTAATTCCGTCTTTCGGCAGCAGATGAAGATCTTTAGCATACTTAATTCTCGCCTGCTCGAAGTAATTAAAATAAACCGCATTGTTAACAATGTGCAGCATGTCGACTTCATTAAATTTTACAACCACATCGTAGGTATGATTAAATAATTTTTTGTCTTTAGACGGAGTCATTTTTCATTTCGTAATTTTATCCAAATATATACCGAAACCGAGTGCCGGATTTATTTAGCACTCTAATTGAATTGTTAACTAACTTCCTTTAACTCCTCTAACAATTTTTTCAATTTCATCCCACATCTCGGAGGGAACTTCATCCAGCATATTAAACTGACCGGCACCCTTCAGCCATTCTCCGCCGTCAATTGTAACAACTTCACCGTTAACGAAAGAGGAAAAATCAGAGACAAGATACGCAGCTAGGTTTGCCAGTTCCTGGTGTTCGCCTACTCTGCCGGCAGGAACCTTTTTGACAGGATCAAATTTTTCAGCTAATTCACCCGGCAGCAGTCTTTCCCATGCACCCTTGGTGGGAAATAGTCCGGGAGCAATTGCATTGAGTCTGATATTATATTTTCCCCATTCAACCGCAAGCGATCTTGTTAATGACAGTACACCGGCTTTGGCAACGGCCGAGGGCACAACGTATGCCGAGCCTGTCCATGAATAGGTCGTAACAATATTTAAAATCACCGCGCTTTGTTTTGCACTAATCCAATGCTTACCGAATGCGAGCGTTGAGTAGTAACTACCTTTTAAAACTATGTTTACTATTACATCAAATGCGCGCGCGGATAATCTTTCGGTAGGACTAATGAAATTACCCGCAGCATTATTAACAAGCGCATCAACCTTGCCGAATTTATCCAATGAGGTTTTGACTAAATTTTCAATTTGGACATAGTTGGTCACATCGCATTGAACCGGCAGCACTGTTCTCCCGGAAACATTTTCAATTTCCGATGCGGTTTTTTCTAGAACTTCAAGTTTTCTGCTCGCAATAATTAAATCGGCCCCGAGTCCGGCAAAATATTTTCCCATAGATTTCCCTAGCCCGGTACCGCCTCCGGTAATTAAAATAACTTTTCCTTTTAAAGAATCTTCTTTAAGCATCGACTGATTATATTTTTTCTCGTCCATTACGGCCATATTTAGTTGTTTGATTAATAAAATTATTTAATTCAGCAAAGAAATAATATTCTTATCCGCGTTAATCCGCATAATCCGTGTTGTCCGTGTGCCATTTCCTGAGCGATCGAAAGCTAGAAACAATATTTATTAGCCTCAAGAAGCCGGCCTGCTATATTCCTTCGAAGCAGTGTAGTATTTACCGGATTAAATTTCGTATATCGTTTCAGCCCCAGCAGCAGCATCTTCAATTCATCGCCTTCTGCAAAGGCGGAAATTGCGTGCTTACCGTACAGGCCGATTCTTTCGAGCGAATCGCTTACATATACCTTTGTCAGTTCGATATATTGCAGCGCTTTATCCTCACCCTGCATTGACGATATTTTCAAAGCTCTCAATATTGCGGACTCAGCGGTAAACACTTCAATCATCATATCGGTAACATTCATGATAATCTCCTGCTCTTCAGCCAGTTTCATCATAAATTTCTGCACTGCCGAACCTGCAATCATCAGTATTGCCTTCTTCGCATTTCTCACGGCGTTCAATTCCTCTGCCAGAACTCCTTCCGGCGCATCACCGAAAGAAGGTACCGACAACAAATCTTTTTGAATTGCTGTGGCCGGGCCCATCAGATCTATTCTTCCCTTCAAAGAGCGCTTCACCAGCATATCAACGGTTAAGAGCCGGTTAATCTCGTTTGTACCTTCGAATATTCTGTTGATTCTTGAATCACGGTATGCTCTAGCCGCCGGATATTCTTCGGAGTAACCATATCCGCCGTAAACCTGCACGGTTTCATCCACTACATAATCAAGCATTTCGGATCCGAATACCTTCAGCATTGCAGATTCAATTGCATATTCTTCCGCAGCTCCGGTTACCGACTGACTGTAGGACGAGCCGGATTCCTGCAGTTCTTTCACTTTGTCGTTTATCAATCCGCTTGTTCTCAGGGTAGCGGACTCGGAAACATAAATCCTTACAGCCATTTCCGCAAGCTTATATTTAATTGCACCGAAATTTCCGATAGTCTTTCCGAACTGCTTTCTTTCGTTCGCGTAATTTATTGCGAGGGATATAAATTTCTTCGCACCGCCTGTTGTCATAGCGCATAATTTATACCTGCCGATGTTCAAGATATTAAACGCTATATAATGACCTTTTCCTATTTCCCCCAAAATATTTCCAACCGGAACTTTTACGTTATCAAGGAACAATGCTCTTGTTGAAGAGCCTTTTATTCCCATCTTATCTTCTTCCTTTCCGCGGGTAAATCCTTCCGATGAAGTATCGATTATAAAAGCAGTGAATTTATCGCCGTCGACCTGCGCAAACGTAATTAATACATCGGCAAATCCGCTGTTTGTAATCCACATCTTCTGACCATTTAAAATATAGAATTTTCCGTCTTCAGATAACTTTGCCGTAGTTTTAGCGGATAATGCGTCGGATCCCGAAGTAGGTTCGGTTAAGCAATATGCGGCTTTCCATTCTCCCGAAGCGAACTTCGGAAGATATTTTTGTTTTTGTTCTTCGGTACCGTAATACAGAATCGGCAATGTACCTATTCCCGTGTGAGCGGCAAACGATACACCAAAAGAGTGGCTCGCTCCCATTTCCATTGAAATGAAAGTGTTGGTATTGAAATCTTCTCCGAGCCCTCCGTATTTTTCCGGAACAGCCGTACCCAGTAATCCCAGTTCACCGGCCTTTTCAAGAAGACTCACGGTTAGGCCTTCTTCCTGATGGTCGATAGCTTCAAGCCGCGGCCGTATTTCTTTCTCAACAAACTCCTTTGCAGCTTCGGCCATCATCCTCTGATCTTCGGTGATATCCTCGGGAATAAAAACCGAAGCGGCGTCGCTTTCTTTGATTAAAAATTCGCCGCCTTTTAATACTGCAGATTTTTTAGTTTCCGTAATCATGATTTCACCTTTGAAAATATATTTTTAAAATTTCTTGGAATTAAATAGATGCCGGATCCCGGATACAGGAATTTTGTTCCGGTTACCGGATGCCCGATGCCGGCATCAAACTATACAACCTCCAACAACCAACCACAGACTATAAACCACAACCAACAAACCAACCACTAATTCATCATTTCATAAACAGCCGCCACACCCTGTCCTCCGCCGACACAAGCGGTTACCATCCCGTATTTCTTTTTTCTTCTTTTTAACTCATTTAGTATCTGAACGGTAAGTTTTGCACCGGTACAGCCTAAAGGGTGACCGAGCGCTATTGCCCCGCCGTTTACGTTGAGTTTGTCTTTATTCATTCCGAGTTCTCTTATCACTGCTAATGATTGGGAGGCAAATGCTTCGTTTAGCTCTATAAGATCGATTTCGTCAAGTTTTAATCCGGCTTTCTTTAATGCTTTCGGAACCGCTTCAACCGGACCTATACCCATGATTCTGGGATCAACGCCCGCAAGCGAATACGATACCAGTCGTGCGAGGGGTTTTAAATTTAATTCCTTTATCATTTCTTCGGACATAACAATTACAAACGCCGCGCCGTCGGATGTCTGAGATGAGTTGCCTGCCGTAACAGTACCGTTAGCGGCAAAAACAGGTTTTAATTTTGCGAGCGCTTCAAGTGAAGTATCGGGTCTCGGCCCTTCATCCGTATCAACTAAGTACTTCCTTGTTTTTTTCTTACTGTTATCAAGATACGTTTCTTCAACCTCAACCGGCACAATTTCATTTTTGAAATAACCGTTCTTAATCGCGTTTACGGCTTTCATATGAGATTGATATGAAAATTCATCCTGATCTGCTCTCGAAATTTTATAATCCCTTGCTACTTCCTCCGCCGTTAAGCCCATACTTAAATAATATTCGGGATGATTAACTGCTAATTTATAATTAGGAGAAAGTTTCCAGCCCGTAACCGGCACCATCGACATAGATTCTGTGCCTCCCGCAATTATACAGTCTGCCATTCCCGTTCGTATACGCGCAACCGCCGATGCTATCGTATCGACACCGGAAGCGCAATACCGGTTTACGGTTTCACCGGGTACTTCAAGAGGCAGGCACTGCAAGGCAATCATTCTTCCCATTTGAAGACCCTGCTCCGCTTCGGGCACCGCGTTTCCCACAATCAGATCATCGACCCTTCGCGGATCAAGCTGAGGTACCGATTTTAGTAAATGCTTTATAACATCGGCGGCTAGGTCATCCGGTCTGTAAAACCTGAAGCCGCCTTTTTTTGCTTTTCCTACGGCAGATCTGAAACCTGCCGCTATATATGCTTCTCTCATGTTATCACTTAAATTTTAATTATAAATATTTTTTCTTCGTTAATTACGCAATACTTTGCCCGTTGTAAGTATACTTTGAATCCTTTCCAGGGTTTTCTTTTCGCCTATAAGACTTAAGAAAGCCTCGCGCTCCAGATCGAGCAGATATTTCTCAGATACTTTTGTTCCCTGAGTTAAGTCTCCGCCGCACATAACGTTTGCCAACTTAACCGCGATCTTTTTGTCATGTTCTGAAATATAATTTGCCATACGAAAAGAATAAGCCCCGACTAGGAGCGTGGCAAGACCTTCCCTCCCTAGTACTTTTATATCATCCCTCTGAACGGGCTGAGTATAACCGCCCGCAGCTATTCGAAGCACGGCTTGCTTTGCATCCATTATTACTTTATTCGGATTTATAGTAATATCATCGCGTCCTTTTTTAAATATACCAAGATCAAAAGCCTCTAATGCGGATGTTGATACTTTGGCCTGAGCTATATTCATAAAATAATTCTGCAGTTCAGGGAATTCGGGTACACCGTCGGTATATTTATCCGAGGCACGCAGGGTCATTTCTTTTGATCCACCTCCGGCCGGTATTATTCCTACGCCTACTTCAACCAGACCGATATACGTTTCGGCCGATGCCTGAACTTTATCGGCATGAAGACAAATCTCGCATCCTCCTCCCAGCGCAAGTGAATGCGGCGCCGCTACTACCGGTATTGCCGAATATCTTATCCGCATAGTTGTATTCTGAAATGTTCTTACGGCAAGATCTATTTCGTCGTACTCCTGTTCCGCAGCGAGCATAAACATCATTGCAAGGTTGGCACCGGCGGAATAGTTTTGTCCGTTATTGCCTATAACCAATCCTGTAAATTCTTTTTCTGCTATCTCGATCGATTTATTAATAGCTTCCAGGATTTCGGTACCGATGGTATTCATCTTTGTTTGGAATTCAAGATTAACCACACCGTCGCCTAAATCGTGCAATGTCGCACCAGAGTTTTGCCAAACCGGTTTGTTATTCCTCAGGTTGTCAAGTATGATAAAATCTTTTTTACCGGGGATTTCTTTATATGAAAAAGAATTTTGATCGAAATATTTTTTCTTCCCGTCCTCAATTTTGTAAAAGGTATTAAAACCTTTAGCAAGCATTTCTTTTACCCACACTGAAGCAGGCAGTTTAGCCTCCTCCATCAGTTTCGATATTTTTTCAACACCGAGAGCATCCCATGTTTCAAACGGACCCAGTTCCCAGCCGAAGCCGGCTTTCATACCGTCGTCAATCTTATAAATCTCATCCGCAATTTCGGGCACCCTGTGCGATGCATAGCTGAATATTTGAAACGACAGCATACTCAGGAAGTCACCGGCTTTATCCTTAGCCGAATGTAAAAGTCTAAGCCTCTCCCGCAAGTCATCAACCGGCTTAGCCGCCCCCACAGAAGCAAATTTTGATTTATCGCTAGGCTTATAGTCCATCTTAACAAGATCCAATTCAAGTATTTCTTTCGCTCCGTCGGGACTTTTAATCTTTTTATAAAATCCCTGACCCGTTTTATCTCCCAGCCAATTCAGTTCCACCATTTTTTTTACATAATCCGGAATCAGAAATAACTGTCTCATCTCGTCGTCCGGACAATCGTTATAAATATTCCCGGCTACTTTTACTAAAGTATCTATACCCACAACATCGCACGTTCTGAAAGTAGCGGACTTTGGTTTGCCAGTTAAAGGTCCGGTCAATGTGTCTACTTCCTTAATCGATAGTTCATATTCCTTCATTAACTTGAAAACCGCCATCATACTGAATACGCCTATCCGGTTTGCGATAAATGCCGGAGTATCTTTGCAAAGGACAGGAGTTTTTCCAAGGTAAAGACTGCCGTACCGCATTAAAAATTCTACAACATCTTTATCTGTTTCCGGCGTCGGTATAATTTCCAGGAGCTGTAAATACCTGGGCGGATTGAAAAAATGCGCGCCGCAGAAGTGCTTTTTGAAATCATCGCTTCGCCCTTCTGTCATTAAATGAACCGGTATCCCCGATGTATTTGTCGTAATAAGCGATCCCGGCTTTCTGAATTTTTCTATCTTATCAAAAACGCTTTTTTTAATTTTTATATTCTCAACTACTGCTTCGATAATCCAATCGGTATCTTTCAGTACTTCCAGATCATCTTCAAAATTGCCTGTAGTTATTCTTGCTGAAACCGAAGAATGATATACCGGTGAAGGTTTTGATTTAAGAACGCTCTGCAGGTTCTCTTCGGCAATCCTGTTCCTTACTTGTTTATCTCTTAAGGTTAGGCCCTTCTTTTTTTCAGTTTCGTTTAATTCTTTCGGAATAATATCAAGAAGATGCACGCTGCATCCGATATTCGCAAAATGCGCGGCAATGCGTGATCCCATTACTCCTGATCCCAGCACGGTTACATTTTTAATAATTCTTTTCATAACAATTACTTTAATTATTGATTAATATTTTTGTTACTGTAAAATTTTTACTTCCTCTTCGTAAATTTTATCGATGAGATCAATATATTTCTGCTTTATTACTTTTCTCTTCAGCTTTAACGTCGGAGTTAATTCACCGGTTTCTACGGTCCAATCAGTTGGTGAAAGCTCATATTTTTTTATCTGTTCAATGTGGGAGAAGCGTTTATTATATTTTTGAATTTCCTTCCATATTCTGTCTCTCACTATATTTGTTTTAAGCATCTCATCTACGGATAAATGACCGTAACCTTTTTTCTTCATCCAGTTAAATATAAAAACAGTGTCGGGCACTATTAAGGCGGCAGTAAATTTTCTGTTTTCCCCGATTACCATTATATTTTTTATAAACCATGATTCTTTTATTTTATTTTCAATGGGAAGAGGCGCAACAAATTTGCCGCCCGATGTTTTGAATACCTCTTTTAATCTATCGGTAATTTTTAAAAATCTCCCTTCCACAAGTTCACCGATATCCCCGGTATGAAACCACCCGTCCTCATCGAAAGCCAGCGAAGTCCATTCAGGTTTATTGAAATAACCTTTAAAAACATTGTCGCCTTTTGCCAGTACCTCTCCGGTTTCAGAGCTGATCTTAATTTCCACTCCCGGAATCGCTATTCCGACGGTACCCAGATAGTAGTCACCTTCTTTGAAGCGGTTGCAGGTTAGAACCGGCGAAGTTTCCGTTAAACCGTAACCTTCTTTCACCGGGATGCCGGCCCCGTTGAATATTCTTGCGAGTCTCGGCTGAAGTGTTGCAGCGCCGCTTATGATACCTTTAACTTCGCCTCCTAAGGCAGTCTGCCATTTTTTAAAAACCAGTTCCCTTGCTGCTTTAAGTCTAATGGTATACAAGATATTATTTTTACCTTTGCTATCGTAATGATTGGCAAGGTTAACAGCCCAGCCGAAAATGGCTTTCTTAAATCCCGTCAGATTTCTCCCCTTTTCCATAATTCGTTCAAATACTTTTTCAAGTAGACGGGGAACGGTTGTAAAGAAATGAGGTTTTACTTCCTGAAAATTCTCCACAATCTTATCCATGTTTTCGGCGTAATAGACCGCACCGCCCACGAATATATAAAAATAAATAGCCGACCGTTCGAAAATGTGGCTTATTGGCAGAAAGCTGATTAATCTGTGCTTATTTGTAATAGGGATTATCTGATGAAGTGAAAGAACATTGCTTACTATGTTATGATGACTCAGCACAACGCCTTTCGGGATGCCGGTAGTACCTGAAGTATATATAATTGTGGCGGTGTCCTCTGGTTTTATTTTCCCCTCTAATAATTTTAGTTTTGACTCAAGGACAGAATCCGGTTCAGCCAATATTTCTTTCCAGTGCTTCTTCCCGGATAATTTGTCAAAAGTATAAACTTCTTTTACCGAATTTGCGTGCGATAATTTTTTCATTACTTTCTTGTATATTTCCTCATCCGACACAAAAACCAGCTTTACCTGAGCATCGTTAAAAATATAGGCGTATTCATCTTCGTTCATGGTCGGATAAACCGGCACATCTATCCCGCCCATCTGCAGAATACCAAGATCTACGAAATTCCATTCGGGTCTGTTCGGAGAAACAATTGCAAACGTATCACCGGGCTGAAAGCCCAGTTTAAGCAGTCCGTAACTAACCTTGTCTACAATTTCCGATACCTGCACGGAACTGTATTTCTGCCACCGGCCTTCTTCTTTAGCGCAAATAGAATCAAGGCGGGGATAATTTTCTATTTGGTAAGGTAGAATATCGATCAGCCGTCTTATAACTAGCACGATCTTACCTTTTATTATTTTATTTTAAGTTCCTTGCCTTTCACGGTTTTTAATATATCTCGGGCAGATTAGAAAAACAAGCGAAATTTCGCTGTTAGTGATTTTTTGCAAAATTATTTAATTGAATTTTGATATATTGCACGTCAGAAAAAAGACTACCGGGTTTGATGATGAGAAAAGATAACTATATAAAATTGATATTCGGTCTGAAAATTAAGCAGCTTAGAAATGACCGGAGAATGTCACTTTCGGAACTTTCTTCCAAAAGCGGAATGTCGGTTTCTTATTTAAATGAAATAGAATCCGGGAAAAAATATCCCAAGACGGATAAAATAGCCGCATTGTCGGAAGCTCTGGAAACCGATTATGATAAGCTGGTATCGCTTAAGATGGCAAGAAACCTTGCGCCTATCGGGGAACTGCTTGACACTAATATTCTTGAACAGCTTCCTTTGGATCATTACGGTATAGATATAAACAAACTTATTATGCTGATGGCCGGATCTTCGGTTCAACTCAGTGCGCTGATTGCTACCTTTATTGAAATGGCTCAGTCATCGGAATCCAGTCAGAATAATTTCAGTAAAACCGCACTCAGAACTTTCAAAGAATTTAACGATAATTATTTTGAAGATCTTGAAAATGCAGCGGAAAGTTTTATTGATGAATTCAAATTAAAAACAATTGTAAACTTAGGATTCGGCAGGCTCAAACAAATTCTCGAAGATTCTTATAAATATAAAATTGACGAAGACATTTTAAATAGCCGCCCGCAGCTTTCCGTTTTAAGAGCGGTTGTAATGAGAAATAAAAAAACGATGCTTCTGCTGAATAATAAACTATCGGATGCTCAAAAAGCATTTATCGCAGGTAAAGAACTTGCTTACAATTATCTGAACATTAAGGACAGGAGTTATATCCATTCAAGTCTCCAATTAAAAACCTTCGATCAGCTCTTGAATAATTTTAAAGCATCTTATTTCTCAACGGCTGTTTTAATTAATAGAAATTTTCTGATTGCAGAACTTGATAAATTTTTTAAGGCAAAAAAATGGGATGATAACAGATTTCTTAAAATCATAAATAGATATAATTGCACTACTGAGATGTTTTTCCAGAGAATCACGAACATTCAGAGTAAATACTTCGGGCTAAATAAATTTTTCTTCTTGAGATTTAATCACGAAATCGGTACCCCGGAATTTAGACTATCCAACGAACTGCGGCTGAATACCAGGCGCAATCCGGGCGCAAGCCTCGGGAACGAAAATTTCTGCAGGAGATGGGTTTCATTTAAAACTCTGAATAACATTGAAGCTAAAATAAAGAACGATAAAAATTTTTACGGGAGGACTGCCAATATCTGCAGATCTAAATTTTTCGACTCTCAGGATGAATATGTCTGTATTTCCGTCGGGCAAAGAGGTAATCTATTCCCCAATATGATTTCAAGCATTACAATCGGATTTCAGATTGACGAATCTTTGAAAGACAAAATCAGTTTTACTGCAGATCCGTCGCTGCCGCAGATAATAGTAAACGAAACCTGCGAACGCTGCAAAATTCAAGATTGTAAAGAACGCGCAGCACCACCCGTTTCGGCCCGGAGGATAGAGAAATATGAAAGAGTCCTGGAAGCACTGTCGGAACTGGAAAAAGACTATAAAAATGCTGAATAAATAATTGGTAAATTTTAATTATGCCGAAATCTGAGATTATTTTTTTTATTTAAGCGATGACAATTAAATGTTCAGATAATTCTCCCATACCTTATAAAGCCGATAAGTTGCAATAACATCTAAACCGCAGTATACTGCTATATCTTTAATCCTTCCCGCCTCGTAAAAATTCTTAACATCCATTCCGGAAATGCCTTTTGACTTGGGCGATTCTATATCGAATGCACGGCAGTAAAAATCAAGATTGAACTTTCTTATCAGACCGTAAAATGTGAACTGATCAAGCAGGTCAATATGGCATGATAAATCGTACCGGTTAGCCATAAGATTTTTTGTCGGTTTTATTTTGTGCAATGCCGAACGCAGCATCAGAAAAGGTATATCGAATCCTCTGCCGTTGAATGTTATTAACCTGTCGGCAGCCTCTGCTATCCGCCAGAATGATATCAGCATTTCATTCTCCGGCACCCCTTTATAATGAACATTTTTTTCTGCCGCTTCCCATTCTTCATTTCTGTCATTCTCGTAATAGACAAATGACTTTTCTTTTTCGATGTCGAAGATACCTATTGCAATTACTTTTGCGGTAAACGGGTAAAGACTTAAATACCTTATTGCTTCACTAATTTTTTCTTCACGTACCGCAGGAAGCCTTTCTTTTTCCGCGTAACGGAGAAGGTATTCCTGCTGACTTTCCGAAAGAGATTCCAACGGATTAGCGCACGTTTCTATATCAAAGATTATTCTTCTCATTTTGTTTCCCCTTTTTTTGTTTGTAGTAAAAATGCAGATTCTAATTATTTGATTAAATTTATAGATTCACCTCCTAAAAGCTTAATAGAATAATGTTGCTGGGTATTACGGTATTTACAACTTTGTTAGATTTTCGGATAAATTGTTTTCATTGTCCCCTACTTGAGTATTTAAAATAACAAACTTCGGATAAATTCATAAACTTTTTTTATATCTAACAGCGACTGAATAATTTAAGATTAAATGATGAGAGCGCGTCCATGTGATTAAAAACAAATCCGGTAAAAATAAATTTTAATTGTTCGACAATGTAATTATCCAGCTACCTAATGAAATAATCAGAAGAGATACTTTTAATAAATTAAACCGTGAGGTTGCAATATGGGTATATATCATATACTGATTGCTCTATTTATTATTTTAAGTTCAGATTATTCAATGTATTGTCAAACTAAAGCGCCTGTAACTATCAGGACGGCGTATAAGGGCAAGTTCTATAAAAATCCTACCCGGGCTTCTGTAGAGAATATAAAACCGGTGACCGGGATTCCGGTATTTAATAATCCCGACAGCACAATTCCGATGCCCGTTGAACTTGATTATTTTAATGCAGATATAACCGGCAGGAACATCCGTCTTAATTGGGAAACATCGGTTGAGATAAATAACTACGGGTTTAAAATAGAACGGGAAATCTCCGGCAGTTCAACGGCAGGCTTACTAAATAACTGGAAAGAGATCGGATTTGTCAAAGGCAACGGAGACAGCAATTCAAAGAAAAATTATTCGTTTATAGATTATGATCCGGCGGGAGGCATCTTTTATAAATACAGGCTGAAACAGATTGATAATCAAGGAAATTGTACTTATTCAAAAGCTGTTGTTATAAATATTACTCCTTCAGGTTTTACCTTATCCCGGAATTATCCTAATCCTTTCAACCCGGCTACATCAATCGATTATTCTTTGCCGTATGAAAGTAAAGTAATAATAAAACTATATAATATTATCGGCGAGGAAGTTGCAACCTTAGTCAACACAATTCAAAGCGCAGGGAAATATTCTGTTAGATTTAATGCTGGACTATATAAGAACATAGCAAGCGGGACCTACATTTACAGAATGGAAGCAGGAAAATTTGTTTCGGCCAGAAAGCTGATCTTGATGAAATGAAATCTCACATTTGTAAGTATGAATGAGATTGCTGTAAACATTTAACTCCTAACGGAGTTACACGGAGGATTGAATTTTAATATATATTAAGCAGCGCTTATATGTAACTTATTACCCATATTTTATTGCGTTACTCCCCCCAATAATATAATTTTGAAACCGTAATCTTACATAAACTAAATTTTCCTAAGGAAATATTTAAATGTTCGAAGGTTTAAACCAAGAGAGTAAAGAGTTTTCCATATTAGGATTGGGCGAGGTATTGCTAAGATTGTCGCCTCCGAATAAAGAAAGGATCTTAAACGGCGAGACATTCGAAAAGAGAGCCGGGGGAGCCGAATTAAACGTGGTATCGGGAGTATCCCTTCTTGGATTGCGCACCGGAATTATTACAAAACTTCCCTCAAATGAGATCGGCAAGTACATTAAAAACAGAATACGCTTTACCGGTGTTAGTGATGATTATATAATTTACGACAATAGAAAAGAAGCCAGACTGGGAATCTATTATTACGAAAGCGGTGCAACCCCCAGGAAACCGGTTGTTGTATACGACAGAGGTAATTCTTCGTTTACTACTTTAAAGTTATCCGATCTGAATCCGGATGTATTTAATAAAACAAAATTATTTCACGTCAGCGGTATAACCATGGCACTTAATTCGGAGCTATGCGGCGAAGTGAAAGAAATGATTTCAAAGTTCAAGGCCAACAATACGCTGGTTTCGTTCGATGTAAATTTCCGGTCTACACTTTGGAGCGAGGAAGAAGCCAAAGAAAAAATTACGGATATTCTTCCTTCGGTCGATTTGCTCTTTATATCCGAGGAAACCTGCAGGAAGATGTTTAATAAAAAAGGCAGCATAAAAGAAATAATGAAAAGCTATTCCGAGCAGTACGGATGCAAACTTGTTGCAACTACGCAAAGGAAGGTAATAAGTCCAACGAGACATTCCTGGAATTCATTAAATATATTCTCAGGCCGAAAACAAGTTTTTCATCGAAAATTCATATAACGAAATCGAGGTTGTCGACCGCATAGGCAGCGGCGACGCTTATTTAGCGGGAGTATTATTCGGTATTTTAAAATTCAACGATGTGCAGAAAGCGCTAGAGTTCGGCAATGCAATGGCCGCAATAAAGAATACAATACCGGGCGACATGCCCGTTAGCGATTACCAGGGAAATCATGAGAGTCATCAATGACCATAAAAACAATGACGGCCCCGAGCTGATTCGATAATTTTATATGCTGGCGGTTAACCATTGACTATTGGAAAAAATAATCAGACAATTCTAATGCATCCGAAACTATAAACGATTTTGCATTTCCGGTTTTCAAATACAAATATTTTAAAAATACTTTCGGCAATCTTCAATAGTCAATCGTAAATATTCAATCCAACCGGGCGGCAGCAACTCAAATATACTATTTTGTCAAAATCATTTTTTGGGTCAAGTTAACGCCCTGACCGCTTAAATGGTAAATATAAACTCCGCTGTTGAAATTAGAAGCGTTAAACGTAACGGTATGCATACCGGCAGATATTTCGCCGTCGATTAGTACGGCAATCCTTTGTCCAAGAATATTATAAACAGTTAAATTTAGATTTTCGGTTTTAGGAACGCCGAATTGAATTGTTGTGGTCGGATTAAAAGGATTCGGATAATTTTGTTTGAGACTGAAATCCGTCGGTATTGAATTGCCTGATAAGTCTGTTTTTGATCCGCTGACTGCCGTAGCGTTTTTTAAGACTAGCCCGGCATTTGCAAATTGAAAGTTTTCCCCTGAAGATAAAATTATATCGTTTGTTTCTGCGGTGGTATCTGAAGTAATCTTTGCATGGGAATTGATCTGCTGATTGTTCCCTGCGCCTAAACTTGAAAAAGAATATATTTTGTTGTCGTCAACCAGATAAAAACTAACATAATAACCCCCTGGCTGAAGATCCTGTGCTTCTGTTGTATCATTTAATTTGTAATTTTTAAAATCGTAATAACCGAGCGAGTCTGAAAATTGCCAGGTCAGCCAGGTACCGTCGCTTTTAAATAAATTAACGGTAACCCACTGCACGCCGATTTCGCCGCTGTCAATCAAACCGTTGCGGTTTTCGTCGTACCACACTTTGCCTGCTAAAGTGACAGGCATTATTTTTTGAGTGATGCTGCCGTTGTTGTAAACTGTCTTAATAACAGATGCAGAAGTATCTGCAATCTCGCAAAGGGCTGTATCGAATTGAATATTTGAATTGTCTGAAGGATTAATGAAAACTATATTCATTAGTGTATCGTTAGTCAGTTTAAGGGGACTTAAATCGAACCAGCTTATTTTTATTTCGCCGTTATCCGAATCGCTTGTCTCGAATACTCCTTGAGTAAATGTCTTTTTTATTGAGGAAAAATGAACGGCAGCGGTATCATATTTTATTGCCAGACTTATAGCTCCGACATCAGAAAAATTTTTTACCGTTATCGGAACTGCAACCGTGTCGCTTTTTTTAATATAAATCGAACTGCTTAAACTTATGGCAGTCTGTGCAACCGTAAGCGAAATTAAAACCGAAGAAATTATTAGTGTAAGTATAAACTTTTTCATGGATCATTAATTTTTATTCTTCTTAGCAGCACAAATAACATGCCGTTGCCTTAATTACTTTTTATATAATTATCAGGAAATTAGGGGTATGAAAAGGAACTGGATTAATGTTAATGCGGCAGAAAAAAATGCTCTAATTGCAAGAAATTCACGAGTTATAAGAAAATATTAAAATTTTAATAGTGCAATTCGTAGCGATGCTTTTAAGACATTTTTTACTTAATAAAAATCAGTAAATCGGATTATTTGTATCAGAATAAGAAAGTCAAATTGTTGGTGTAATCTTTTAGGAATGAAGTTTTAATTAGCCGGTTGAAGGTAATCCATTTTCGACTAAAATGTTAGTATAGCTTTTTGAGATCATCCTATTTTAATGAATTTCAAAATCGAATCCGGGTTCGAAGTTTTGCAAATGAATTTATCCCGCATTAAATATACTATTCGCGAAATTTCTTTATAAGAACTTCCCCTTATTTCGGAACAGCCGGTAAATATTATTTTCTGGGATTATCTTTTCTCCATTTTTTTATATAGTCGGCAATTGCTGTAGTAGGCGCACCCGGCGTAAACAATTCCCCGACCCCAATTTTCTTTAATTCGGCGATATCCTCTTCCGGTATAATTCCGCCGCCGGTAAGCAGAACATCATCGAGTCCTTTAACATTCATTAGATTGAGTATCTTTGGAAGAATAGTCATATGCGCTCCGGAAAGAATGCTAATGCCGATGACATCAACATCTTCCTGTATCGCGGCTTCTACGATCATATCTGGCGTCTGCCTTAACCCGGTATAAATTACCTCCATACCGGCATCCCTTAAGGAGGCGGCAATTACCTTTGCGCCGCGGTCGTGACCGTCAAGTCCCGCTTTAGCTATAAGAACCCTGATTTTGTTTTCCATTTTTAATAACCTTTTATGAATTTAATGCCAAACGAATTTTATCCGCATATTCATGCATCGAACTGTCAATATAATTTTTCAGATTCAGTTTAAAATTAAAATCATCTTTGAAGTAACGCGGTATAATGTGAAAGTGAAAATGATATATTGTTTGCCCGGCCGCCGCACCGTTATTTGCAATTAGATTAAAACCGTCCGGTTTTAAACTCTTAACAATGGCATCCGACATTAATTGAGTAATCGAAACTAATTTCATCAGCGTATCACCGGGGACCGTAGTAAAGTTTTCATAATGAGCTTTGGGTATAACAAGAGTATGTCCGAAGTTTACCGGCCGTATGTCAAGAAAAGAAATAATATCTTTATCTTCATACAGGATCTCGGCATGGGCTTTTTCATCTATTATATCGCAAAAAATACAATTCATACTATAAAAATAGTGTTATTATTCAATTCAGGCAAAAACATTGAATATTATATTAATTCCATGAAATATTAACTTTCAATAAATAATATTTTGTAATTAACTCTTTTCATTGCATCTAGTACAGACTTTGAAGGAGGTTTTTTGAAAATTACGCAAGTAAGAGAATTTTTTGGGATGATTTTAAGAAACGAAAGCATATCATACATCCTACCTGAATTAATATTATGCTCCTTAAAAGCTACGATAGGTAGCTTTACTGCTGCAGCTAATTTTTCCATTTCTCTTTCGGATACTTTATATACGTAATTTATTTTTTTACCGTCCAGGAAGTTCTCATAAGAAAATCTGTTTTTCCAAAATTTATTTATAAGAAGCGGATTTATTTTATCTAAAATATTTTTTAGAAATACCAAGAATGAAATTTTAGATAAAATATCCACCGGCTCCGCAACAAAAATCACCGCTTCTCTGCACACTCTCAACATCTCATAAATAGCTATATAAGGTCTCGGTAAATGGTGAAAAGTTTCTTTCATTACGGCAAAATCAAAAAAATCATCCTCGTAAGTAAGGGATTCGGCATTTTGTTGGGAGCAGTCGTCTATTAGACCTCTTTTTAACGCTTCTCTGAGAAAAACATCCGTAATATTTGAAGCCGTTACAATTTGATTATGGTTTTTAATATAATTTGCTTCCGTTCCGTTATAGTCTCCTATTGTCAACCATTTTTTTTTCTCTTCGAAAAAAGGTTTTAAAACTTCCAGAGGTTTAAGATTACTTTCGTTAGATATCAGTCTTTCTTCTTTTTCCTTTTCAAAAAGCTTATTGAAATGTTCTTGATGCTCCTGATAACTCTTATCTATATACACTTGCTATCCCTTTATTTAATTCTATAAATTAAATTTAACATTATTGTATATGAATAACTTAAAATACCGGCGATAATTTTCCAGACCAAATTAGATATTGTCTTTTAAATAGTCTTTCTTTTTTCCGAATACACCGAATATTCCGCCGGTATGAAGTAAGATGGTCTTCATCCCGAGGTTCTTGTTTAAAATGTTTTCATTATAAGCATAAAAAGCTTTGCCGGTATAAGCAGGGTCGAAAAGAATTCCGGCGGATCCCGCAAAGTCTTTAATCAATTTTATTTTTTCAGCTGATATTTTTTTATATCCTTCTTCGGAATATCCGTCCAGTATAACGAGATCCGACTCGTTTATTTTACCGGGTAATTTATAATCCCAAGTGCAACCGTTCGCAAGGTTTAAGATTTTCTTTTTTATTTCTTCTTTTCCGTAAAGTACGTTCACTGCATAAATTTTCAATTTCAAATTGTGTACTGCTGAACCGGCAAGCAGACCCGCCGCAGTACCTCCGGAACCGGAGGCACAAAAGATGCCGTTTATTTTTTTCGGATCAATTTGTTTTTTCAACTCTTCGATAAAATCAATATAGCCCCAAATACCGAGAGTTGTAGAGCCTCCTTCGGGAATTACATAAGCATTTTCCCCTTTTCGCAGAAGTTTCTTACGCTCGTCGAACATGATATCATTTACATTCTCAAATTCTTTTTTATCGAGGTAGACAATTTCCGCTCCGAATACTTTATCCAGGAAAAGATTGCCTTCTGCGCTATTCGATTCTTTACCCCACAGAAATATCCTGGATTTCAAACCGGCCTGTGCTGCCGCAATAACAGTAGCTCTAGCATGATTGGATTGGTCCCCGCCGGTGGTAAAGACAACGCCGGCCTTTTCTTTCTTAGCCGCATATATAAGGTATTCCAGCTTTCTTACTTTGTTGCCGGTTAGTTCCGCACCGGTAAGATCGTCCCGCTTAATCATGAATTTTTTATCGCCGTATTTTATTGTCTGCAGTGGAGTGGGAAGATTGGCAAGCCGGATTTTTTTAGGTTTTATCATATCAAATACTGTCGTTTTTTTTAACGTAATTTTCGTAATACTGCCTTGCTCTCTGAAGATCTTCCGGAGTATCCACAGCAAGCGATTCAAAATCCGTTGTTACAATTTTAATCTTGAAACCGTTCTCCAGCATTCTCAGCTGTTCCAGTTTTTCGATTTGCTCAAGATCAGTAGGTGCAAGCGATGTGAATTTCAGCAGCGAATCTTTTCTGTAAACATACAGTCCGATGTGTTTGAAGATCTCAGCTTTTTGAATTCTGTCGAAGTTATTCTTTGCCTCCCTAACGTAAGGAATCGGAGAGCGGGAAAAGTACAGTGCGAAGTTGTGATAATCGAAAACTACTTTAACTACGGAAGGAGATCTAAGATCATTAACATTATCTATCCTTTTCGCCAGAGTCGAAACGTTCACGTTCAGATCAAACAGCAGCGGCTCGATCGCCTGATCTATCATTTCTCCGTTTATAAAGGGTTCATCACCTTGTATGTTCACTATTATCTTTGCCGCGGGAAGACCTTTGGCAACGTATGCTATTCTGTCGGATCCCGTGGCTATATCTTTCGGCGTTACTATTACCTTTGCTCCGAACGCTCTTGCAACCTGTGCAACTTTCTCATCGTCAACAGCTATGATAACTTCACTCAGAAGTTTTGATTTTAAAGTGCTCTCATAAGTATGCTGTATCATCGGCTTACCGCCGATAACCGCGAGAGGTTTTCCCATCAGCCGTGTGGAAGCAAAACGCGCGGGGATTATACCGATTATCATTTCACAATTAAAAAGGAAAAATTAAAAATTAAAAACTTTAGTAGTTCTTTGTTTGTTGCGTTATTTCATTTTAAATAATGTTTATTAAGCTTTTGGTTCAATTCACCATACCAAAAACAACAGCTAAATTTATTATTAAAAAACCTTAAGAATCTCCGCCGATTACTTTCGGAACTCTGAAGAACTCATCATCGCTATCCGGTGCATTCTTTAAGGCGTCTTTTCTGTTTACCGAAGGTTTTACCGCATCTTCCCGGAAAACATTCTCGCCTTCAACCGGATGTGACAGCGGCTTTACATTTTCGGTATCAAGCTCGTTTAATTTCTCGACATAGCTCAATATTTCGTTTAACTGTTCGGTGAAATTCTCCAGTTCTTCTTCGTTGAATTTTAATCTTGCAAGCTCGGCGATATGTTCAACATCTTTTCTGGTAACGGACATTTCAATTACCTTTCTTCAAATTTTGAATAATTAAATTCCTAACTTTCTCCATCAATTCCATTTCTTCTTTTTTAGAGGAAATATTGCCGGTTTCAACGGGCTTACCATAATGGATATGAATAGTACCGCTTTTTAATTTAAACTTACCCTTAGGCAATATTTTATCCGTTCCGCTTATTGAAACAGGCACAATCGGGTAACCTGCCCTGGAAGCTAAATAAAATGCGCCTCTTTTGAAAGGCTGAACTTCTCCCGTTTTGCTCCTAGTCCCTTCTGGAAATAATAATACCGAACGTCCTTTTTCGGACATCATCTTTTTGGCTTCCTCAATACTTTTCCTTGCGCTGTCCGCGCGCTTTCTGTCAATTAAAATATAAGGCCCTGTAAGCATCTGCCAACCGAACAGAGGAATCTTTGCAAGTTCCTTTTTATAAACAATGCTTGTCTGCTGCGGAACGGCCGCCTGCATAGCAGGTATATCAAAAAGACTTGAATGGTTGGCGGCGAATATATAAGATGCTTTATTTTCGATATTCTCCTCCCCGGAAATTTCAAGTTTAATGCCAGCAATTTTCAAGATCCCCCCGCTGAAAACACGGGACAATTTAAAATAAAGATTGTGCGATCGGTCCGCCAGTCCTGCTAATAACGCCAGAAATGACAGGATAGCCGTGTAAATAATCAGGAAAAAAACTTTGATATATGAGATCAATTAATTCCCTTCAAATTTCAAATTATCTTCGAATCTGTTTTTGCCGTCCTGCCCTGAAGAAGAAATTTTGTTTATTGCACTTATTCTGTTCTTGATAGAAGGGTGACTATAGAAGAACCATTCTACGAAAGGATGAGGTTCTTTGTCTCCCATATTCTGATCGGTAAGCTTTTCCAGTGTATCAATAAAAGCTTGCTTCTTGCCGGTCTCAATGACCGCATATTCGTCGGCTTCATATTCAAATTTTCTCGAAATAACATTGGTTACCGGAGTTAAAACAATCCCCACCAGCATTGCCCACATCGAAAGCAGCGGCAGCGCGGCGATCTGAGTTATAGTTTTGAAATCAAACCATCCGATAGAGATCCGGTAAAGATATGCAATCAAAAACAGCATCAAAAAACTCGAGACAGTACCGATAAATAGATTTTTAATAATATGCTTCTTTTTATAATGACCGAGCTCATGAGCGATAACTGTTTCTATCTCGTCGGCGGTATAATTTTCAATCAAAGTATCGCCGAGCAATATTCTTTTTGATTTCCCAAGACCTGTAAAAGCGGCATTGGCTTTCTTGGTATTTTTGCTCATATCGAACTTATAAACATTCTCCACTTTTATTCCGGCTTTTTCGGCAAGAATCTTAATTCTCGATTTTAAATCTTCGTCTTCAAGGGGAATTATTTTATAAAAGAGGGGAAGAATTATTACCGGCACAAGCCGCGCAAGAATAACCGAAACAAGAAAAAGAATTACCGCAAAAGGAAGCCACCACATGTTGCCGAATTTATTCAGCGAAAAAAAGAATATGAGAAGTATGGGGATGCCTATCACAAGAGAGACAAGCAATCCTTTCAGGTCTTCCCAGATCCACTGTAAAAACGATTGATTGGACAAATTATTCTTATGCTCAAGATAATATTCACTGTAATAACTTACCGGGAAGAAAATTATCGATCCGGCAAATCCCACAGCCAGCACAAATACTACAAACAGCAAATAACTTCCGCTGAAATAATCACCCAGAAATAATTCAAGCTTTAAGCTGAATCCTATTGCTACAAACAAAAATAAAAGGATAAAGGTTGCAATACCTTTTGATATACTGATTGCAAGTTTGATATTATTGTATTTTTTCGGATTCATAACGTAAAAATAATCTATATAATTAAGTGAATCAATTTAACTTCGATCTGCATAATAAAAAAATAACCTTCTATGCACGGCATATCCTAAATAATAGAACTCAATTGTATCATTTTCTAAATTATTTTTTTCTTCCGCCAAGTAATTCCAAGATTTTTATCGCGTTTTCCTTTGCGGGCTTTGCGGTTTAATTCCCAAGGGATTTAAATTATACAAATATACGGGAAAATGAAGGAAGAGTTATGTGTTGTTTTATGCAATTTATAATGAATCAAAAAATATCATGGTGCACACCGCTTATAGTTCCACACGGCTCACAATGACTATCCGGAAATTCGTATTATAAATGCTAAAGAGGAACTAAATAGCAGCAACTGTATTTTTCTGAAGCCAGCCTTCTTTACCGTCTGCAAGTTTTATTTTTACCCAGTTGTCTACCTGGTCTTCTTCCCTAATTTTTAATCCTTCATGCACAATGAATGCATCATTGCTGGAAGGATCGGGCGCCAGTTTAACCGTTACTGATGGATCTATTACAATTGCTTTTTTTATGTTGAGTTCCCTGTTCAGATTGATAATAAAGAACGTCAGCGTAACTATCATCAGAAGAAGAGAGAAAAGTCCGCCGAAAAATGCATACCTCTGAAACCTATTTCTCTTAGCAAAAAAATACGTCCCTATAGAGGCCAGTAAAAGGATGTAAAACACGTACGAAATATACGTCCATCCGTTTACCGAAAATAATGCAAGAAGACTTTCCCACCATTGAAATAAAAAGAAAGGAGGAATTGTTTCAATCTTGTCGATTGTCTTTGTATTTGCGATTAAAAGATTATGCTGAACATCTGCGTCGCCGGGCGAAAGTCTTAGAGCTTTTTCATAGTAAAGGATTGCGTAGCCTATCTTCCCTTCTCTGTAATAAGAATTGCCCAGATTGTAATAAAGTGAAGTTCCTTCGTAGCCCATATGAATAATATCCCGGTAAGTCTCCACGGCTTTTTCATAGCGCTTCTGCTGATATAATTCATTGGCGCGTTTCATTAATTCTCCGGCTTGATCTGCAAATGCCGATGTGCCGGCCAAAAAGATAATTCCGGTAATTATTATAGTAAGGAGTTTATTTGCTTTAGCCGGTTTCATTTCAGGCAACTTTCCTAGAAGTTATCGATTTTTCAATTTCAATTATAACGTTCGTTAACTCATTATACATATCGTTCATCTCAGCCCTTCCGTCTTGGCTCGGGGCAAACCTGGCATATTCGCATTTTTCAATACAATCTTTCAGAGTAACGCTTAATGATGAATCTATATTTCTTGAGTTTAGTTCGTCAACCGCCCTGTCAAGCGATACTTCGGACTTCGGTATATGCAGTTTGTCCTCAAGATATCCGAACAGCGCGGCGGATATTTCGGTATAAAATGCATTTTGGTCATTTGATTCCATAAGCGTTTTTGCTGTTTTAAATCGCGCCTTTGCTACTTTTTCCGCTCTCTGATATCTTAACAACTGAAGGTTGCCGGTCAGTTTATCATTGCGTTTCTTCCAGACTATAAGACCTGCAAGCAGCATAAAAGGAAGACCAGTCGCGGTCCAGAATCCGATATTGTCTATCGCAAGCGAACTGCCTCTGAATAAATCATTGTCATCTGTTTTTATATAGTTAATATCCTGTCCGAGTACTTTTATCTCTTCCTTAGTAAGTCCGGCTGTGTTACCGCCTTGAATATTTTTTCCCTGCGCAACATCAATATTATATGTCGGTGTCTGCAACGTAACATAAGATTTTTTGGCAGGATTAAAATAAGAAAACTCAATCGGCGGTATCGACTTTTTACCGGCAGCTCTCGGAACAATAAGATACTCAAAAGTTTTCTTACCGCTTATGGTACCGACTCTGTTAATTTGTTCGGAGGTCTTGGGCTCAAACTTATCAAAACCCGGAGGGAAGTTAACTTCCGGCATATTTAAAAGCTGAATATTTCCGTTGCCGCTTAAATCGATTTTCAGCGAAATAGGTTCATTTGTTTTTGTCCGAGTCGTACTTAATTTAGAGGTCATAGTAAAATCGCCTACAGCACCGTTAAAAGATTTGGGAACGTCTTTTGACGGCAACTGCAGGACGTTTAATTTTATGGTATTAGACTTGGCAGTATAATTTACCGTTTTATAATTATTGAAAAACGGATCGTTAAAAAAATCGTCGAATATGTTGCCCGAACTTTTTTTCCTCTGCTGAAGCTGTACCGGGATATCAAGAACCATCGGCGTTACCGAAAGCTCGCCGAATTGTGACGGGAACAATGCTACTTTCTTGAGTAATCCGACGCGGTACTGTTTGCCGTTTACCATTTCCGTTGTAAAGGTGATATTGTTCGGAACATTTATCTCTTCGGCCCAGAGCCCTTCATAAGAAGGCAGTTTGTTAACAGACATTTGAGATGCAATACCGAGTCTTGTATATAATTTATATGTAACGGTTACCTGCTGGCCCATGTAAACCGTTTTTTTATCGGCGGTAGCTCTAATAAATAAATTATCGCCGATTTCATTTGCCGATATTGACTGGCCGTTCTGAACGGCGGGTTGATTCCGTTTTGGCGGTGTTCCCTTCACTACCGTAATGGCCAGCGGCTGAGACCGGTATGTTTTTCCGTCGTAGTCTATGGACGCGCTGCCTATATTATATTTGCCTACACCTTTCGGCTCCAAATAATATGAATAAGAAACAGATCCCGATGCGGCGCCGTTTATAATCTGCATGCTTGTCGATTGATTGGGGCCGGACAATATCATAAAATTATCGAATGATGGAGCTTTATAATTACTGGTGCCGTTTATATCTTTACCCTGAAAGGTAAACGATACCTGAAATTGTGCATATTGCCCGACGGTAGTATTGTCTACGCTTGCGCTGAATGATTGTGCATAGCCCCTGCCGAACGTAAACAATATTAAGATTATCGTTAATAAAAAATATTTTCCTGACATACTCTTTTTCAAAACCGTTAGTATTTGAATTTAAAATCTACGAAATTTTTCACCAATCCTTGCCGGTTTTATTCGGCGCACCTTTAATTTTTCTCAATTTTTTCTGCAGGTCTTTTTCGTTGTTGTTCAAAGCATTCAGAATTGCCTGTGCCTGCTGCTTTGATATTTTATTCGGCTCAGGCTGATTTTGCTGATTCTGATTTTGTTTCTGCTTGTTCTGCTGATCTTTATTCTGCTGGTCCTGGTTCTGCTTATTCTGATTCTGTTTATTCTGGTCCTTCTTATTCTGGTCGTTCTTGTTCTTATTCTGATCTTTTTTGTTCTGCTGATTCTTATTATTCTTGTCGTTTTTATTTTTCTGATTTTTATTCTGGTTCTTCAGCATGTCCAGCGCATATGATAAATTATACTTTGTTGCCTGATCGTTTGGGTTAAGTTTCAACGAATTGACATATGCTCCGATGCTTTCTTTTACTTTTTTTGATTTAAGCAGGGAGTTGCCCATATTATGGAATACAAGTGATTTCAGTTCCTTATTATCTGTCTTTGAAAGAGCGGACGAATAAGCCTTTAATGCATCCTCGTATTTACCCTGCTTGTAATAAGAATCGCCGAGATTAAAGTTCGCCTGGAAGTTCTTCGGAGATTTTTCAAGTCCCTTTTTAAATTCCACCTCTGAATCGACAAACTTTTTTTCTTTGTAAAGGTCGACGCCTTTGTTTACAGACGACCTGGTGCTCTGAGCTTCCGCAACGCCGAAACTGAATACCGCAATTAGTAGGAGCAATATTTTAAAATAATTTTTCATAATTATATTTATGATTTTTTAACCTTCAATTCCCAATTTTTTATTAAGTTTACTGAACCAGGGCGATTTTCGTTCCGTGATAAAGAACTCAAGCACCAATAAAATTATCGCAGGAATTAAAAAATAATAAAATCTATCTTCATAATTAGTTACCTTTTTTTCTCCGAATTCGGTTTTCCTCAATGATGAAAGATCTTTATATATTAAATCAAGCTCGTCCTGGTAATTTGATGCTCTGAAATATTTTCCGCCCGTCTGCGAAGCTATATCTTTTAGAGTAGCTTCGTCTAGTTTAGTAAGAACCACATTCCCGCTTTGATCTTTTTTAAATCCTATCTGCTGTCCCTGCTGGTTAAAAAGCGGTATCGGAACACCGTCGGGAGATCCTAACCCGACAGAATAGATTTTTATGCCTTTAGACTTGGCATTGTCTATTGCACCCTGAAGATCACCTTGATGATCCTCACCGTCGGTGATCATGACAACAACTTTTTCCGTTTTCGAATTATAATCAAAAGACTTCACCGCAAGGTTTATCGCAGCCGCTATTGCGGTTCCCTGATCCGGGATAGAATTAACATCGACGGCAGATAAGAAAAGATTTGCAGCCGAATAATCGGAAGTAAGCGGAAATTGGATGTAAGGTTCGCCCGCAAATATTATCAAACCGATTCTGTCGCCGTGCAGCCTATTTATCAGATTGGATATCTCATATTTCGCTTTAGCCAGTCTGCTTGGTTTTATGTCTTCAGCCTGCATGCTTAATGAAACGTCCAGGCAGATATAAACATCTATTCCGCTTTGTTTAACGTTCTCAATCTTCGTTCCTATCTGAGGATCGGCTGCTGCAATAATTAAAAGGAAAAAAGCAACCAGCACAATTACAAAGCGCAATAAACCTTTCAGTCTGCTGTATGCCGGGAAAAGATAAATATGAAGTTTTTTATCGGCAAATTTTTCCAATAACTTTTTCTTATTCCGGCTTACATACCAGTAGATTAATACCAGCACCGGTATAATGTATAAAGCATGTAGATATTCAGGATGAGCGAATCGGAACATATTTTTTATTTCATTAAAATGTTAAAATAAATTAATCACGGAATTTTTCTGAGTACCGTTTTTGATAACAACAATTCGATCAATAGTAACGCCATAGCCGCGCCTAACCAGCCGTAAAATAATTCGGCTGCGTTGCGGTAAGATGTTACGTTTATCTTTGTCTTCTCGAGCTGGTCTATCCTGCTGTAAATGTTTCTTAAAGTTCTGTTATCCGTAGCACGGAAATATTGCCCTCCGGTTATCCTGGCAATATTTTGAAGAAGACCTTCGTCAATCTGCACCGGCATCATCTGATACCGTGTTCCGAAAGGCGTTTGAACCGGATAAGGCGCCTGACCTTCCGTACCCACACCTATAGTGTACACTCTGACTCCGAATGTTTTGGCAATTTCGGCGGCTGTAAGAGGATCTATTTCGCCTGAGTTATTCACGCCGTCGGTCAAAAGAATAATCACTTTGCTTTTTGCTTCGCTGTTCTTCAGTCTGTTGACGGCATCCGCAAGTCCGTTGCCGATTGCCGTACCGTCGGGTACCATTCCGGGCTCAACTTTCTTAAGAAGATTTTTTAACACCGAGTGATCGATTGTTAAAGGACACTGTGTAAAAGCCTCCCTTGCAAAAACGACAAGGCCTATTCTGTCATTCGGCCTGTCGTCTATAAAATTATCTATAACTTTTTTCGCGGCTTCCACCCTGTTCGGTTTAAGGTCTTCCGATATCATACTGCCGGAAATATCCAGCGCCATCACTATATCTATTCCTTCCGTAGATACGTTTTGTCCTGAAGAATAACTCTGTGGTCTGGCGAGAGCTACAATCAGCAATCCTACAGCCAATGCTCTTAATACAGCGGGTACATGCTTAAATCTTTCTTTCCATGAAGCCGGGACAGTGCTGAAAATTTTTAACGATGAATAAGTAATAGACGGCTGCTTTTTTCTGCCCGCATACCAGTACCAAACCAGCATTGCAGGCACAAGTATAAGAAAGAATAAAACCCAGGGATAGGCAAAGGTTACGTCACCGAACATTCTCAACCTCCCTGCCTGTTTTCGATTTTTCTTCGGAAATGGTCTTATTTACTATCTCATATGCCTGCTTCATCATTTCCTCGTTAACAGATGCCATCGGTTCAAACTTGGCAAACTTTACCATATCGGCATTTGTCAGAAAATCGTAGGTAATATCCAAAACCGGACCCGCTTCTTTTCTCTGCCTTAACAGCTGCGTGGCTTCTGAAGTTGTCAGTTCCAAAGCGGGAAGATTGAAACGCTCTTCAAAATACTTTCTGATAATTTCGGTTATTTCACTGTGATATTCTTTTATCAATCCCTGCTGCCACAACTTCTTTTCCTGCAGACTGTTCAGTGAATTCAACGCAATAGCGTGCGCAGGAAGTTTAACTACAACTTTCTTTTTGGGTGTTAACTTCTTTCTTTTTCCTGTACCGGCGGTAAAAATAAAAAGCAATAGCCGCAAGAATGAGGATTAACAGTGTAATAAGTGCAATATATTTTCCAATCAAACGGAATTTTTAAAGGCCCTTTAACATCCTTTATTCCCGTAACTTTGTTTACCTTCACGGTACTTACGGTAAAACTAACCGGATTGGTAGCCGCATACTTCATCGCGGTATCAGAAGAGGTTTTATACAAAATAGGTATCGGCGGAATAGTAATTCCGGCCGAATCATAACCGGCAATAATATAATTATATGTTTCGGTAATCGATCCGTTATTTATTTTTTGTACGGGCGCTTCTTTCTGAATCAGAGAAACACTTTTCAGACTATCTTTAATAAACGGCGGGTATACTTTTACATCTTTCGGGATAATCTACGGTGATTGTATAATGAATAAAATCACCGACGAAATATTTATCCTTGTCTGCGGAAGCATGTGCACTTACACCTTGCGCAAAAGCGTATATATGATAATAAGAAAACGAATAAAATCAGATTTAAAAATTTCACCATCTTCTTTCACGCAATCTAAAAAATTGGACAAGAGGTTTTATATAATTTTGACCGACCTGAATTTCTATACTGTCCAGCCGGCTGGATAAAAAGAGAGATTTTCTTCTGGTTATGTTTTCACTCCGGATTTCCTTAAAATCGTTTTTGCAGAGTTTTATTGCTTGTGTCAATCCATCTTTCTTCGCCGGTTTCCGCATCGCTGAACTTTACCAAGTCCAATAGGAGGGATGGAATTTTCCCGTTCATCGTTAAGAACAAGTCCGATAAAATCGTGACGCTTTCCGATGACCCTAAGTATTTTTTCGTAGCCAGTATCCATAAAATCGGACAAGTAGAAAGACAATGCTTCTTTTCTTGATTGTATTATTCATATATTCCAGAGCCCCGCGTATATTTGTCGCTTTGCCTTTGGGCTCAAACGAAAGTACTTCTCTGATTATACGCAGAACGTGTTTATTGCCTTTTCTTGGCGGTACAAATTTTTCGATCTTATCGGTGAATAAAATCATTCCGACTTTATCGTTATTCTTCAAGGCGGAGAATGCAAGTATGGAAGTTAATTCGGCGGCAACCTGCTGTTTAGTTTTATCCAGCGAGCCGAAGATCAGAGAACCGCTCATATCGACTACCAGCATTACGGTAAGTTCTCTTTCCTCTTCAAATATCTTAATGAAAGGATGACCGAATCTTGCCGTCACGTTCCAGTCGATATTCCTGATATCGTCGCCGAACTGGTATTCGCGTACTTCGGAAAATTCCATACCGCGTCCTTTAAAGACGGAATGATATTCGCCGGAGAAAACCTGGTTCACCAGTCCTTTTGTTTTTATTTCTATCTGCCGTACTTGCTTAAGAAGTTCTTTAGTAGTAATCATGAAAAACTGTTTTTAATTTGTAAAAAACCCCGTCCCGATTAGCTCGGGACGCCCCAATAAGGGGATTCTTATCTCATCGGAGGAACGGGTTAAGATTTTACGGTACTTCAATTTTGTTTAAAATTTCCTGAATAACGTTTTCTGTCGTAATCTCTTCCGCTTCGGCTTCGTAAGTAACGGCGATTCTATGTCTTAATACATCCATGCAAATTCCTCTTACGTCTTCAGGTATTACGTATCCGCGTCTTTTAATGAATGCCATAGCTTTTGCGCCGAGCGCGAGATTTATTGTGGCTCTCGGAGAACCGCCGTAGCTTATAAGATCGGCCAAATTATTTAAGCCGTACTCTTTGGGATTTCTGGTAGCAAAAACTATATCGAGAATATACTTCTCGATTTTCTCGTCTACGTAAACCTCTTGCATTAATTTTCTGGCGTTAAGAATATCTTCAGGCGAAATAACCGGCTGTATCGTCCCTTCAGTTGAGTTGACATTCTGTCTCATGATTTTCATTTCCTCATCGCGGGAAGGATAGGATATTTTCACCTTCAGCATAAACCTGTCTACCTGGGCTTCCGGCAGCGGATATGTACCTTCCTGTTCAATCGGGTTCTGTGTAGCCAGAACCAGAAACGGCTCTTCAAGTTTAAATGTTTTTTCGCCGATCGTTACCTGTCTTTCCTGCATAGCTTCAAGCAGCGCGCTTTGAACCTTGGCGGGTGCGCGGTTAATTTCATCGGCCAGGATGAAATTGGAAAAGATCGGTCCTTTTTTGATAAGGAAATTTCCGTCTTTCTGGTTGTAAATCATTGTACCGATAAGATCCGCGGGCAGCAAATCGGGAGTGAACTGGATCCTTTGAAATTTTGCTTTCATGGCGGATGATAAAGTTTTGATCGCCAGGGTTTTCGCCAATCCGGGAACGCCTTCAAGCAGAATATGCCCGTTTCCCAGAAGTCCCACGATCAGTCTTTCCACCATAGCTTTTTGACCTATAATTACCTTGCCGATCTCGGACATAAGCAGGTCGATAAAAGCGCTCTCCTGTTTAATTTTCTCATTTAATGCAGAAATATCCAATTTTTAACCTCAATTAATGATTTTTTATTTTGATTACTTACTGAAAAGTAATGTGATTAGACGTAGACTAACATAAAAAGGTTGCATGTTTTATACAAGGGGAGAAAAACACAAGAAGAAAATACTTTAAATTAGGGCGCACAATAAATATGCACCCTTATTTTTCTAAAAATAATTTCACCGGATTATTAACCAACAACATTTTTTTAATTGAAACAAAATTGTTTGCGCTGTTTGACGGATCAGTTACTCGTATTTGATAAAAACATATTCCGCTTGCGGGTAGAAACGCATGGTTAGGGCATTTTTACATGATCCCAATGGTGAAAGGCTAAGAGAAATGCAATTTAAAATCTTTTCCCTCTTAGCCTTTCCTTTGAAATTGATTATAGATTTAACTTAAAACTTATTTAGCTAAAATCAATTTTTTTGTCTGTGAATATTTCCCAGCTTCCATTCTATAGAAATATACTCCACTTGAAAGTTTACTTCCATCAAACTGAACCGAGTATTTCCCAGCTATCTTAAAATCATTTACTAACTCTTTTATCTCCCTTCCTAAAATATCATATACTTTTATTACTACTTTTTCATCTATAGGTAATGAATAATTTATTGTTGTTACTGGATTGAATGGATTTGGATAATTGTTCAATTCTATTTCATTAATTGCAATATCATCTTCTGCAGTGATTTTTTTATTAACTTCTTTTCCTAATACTCTTAGTTCGTTTTCAGCTAAAACTGCTAAACTATTCTCCGGGTATTGCTGTAAAATATTAGAAAAAGTTTTAGTGGCTATATCCGGTTGGTTCAAATCATAAGCTTCTATCAACCCTTTTGCATATAATACACCAGATAGATAATCAGCATTCTCTTTATAATTTTTAGTTAAATTATCTGCTGTTTCTATCGCCTTTTTGAAATCTTTTGTCAATCTGTAGTACTCCATCATTAATCTTTCTGCCTGAGGTTTTAATGCTGCATATTCACTTTTTCCTATAATAACAGAAAGAAAGTTCTTCATATCAGCAAAATCGTTTTTCCCGCGCAGGTCATCAATTCTACGGTAGCTTTTTGCAGAGGCAATAAGGGCAACTTTTGCTAAAGGAGATTCGGGATTTTTATTAATAATTTTTTGATAATCATTGATTACTTGACCATAATCTATACAGAATGCACCTTTATCAAAATCAGTTTTTCCCTTAAGTGCATTTGCTAATTTTTTATTTAGAGAAAAATAAGCTGAATTTATTTTTTCAAATTCGGAACCTTCATTATTATCAATATTGTTTTCTGTTAGTTGATTGGAAGAAGCTTTTGAAAGCGAGCAGCTTTGATCTCCCATATGAATAATACTTGAGCCGGAGGTAGAAGCTTTCCCGCCATCAAAGAAACAATTGTAAGCACGTATTGAAGCGAAGTTATATGTCCTTAAATCCAAAGCGGTACCGCAAAAACGAGAATTGTTAATATATACATTAGAGCCGTTAAAAGATTCAACTCCCGTAAGATTATCAAATAAAAAAGATATATCTATATCAGCCTCTGTTCCATCCCAACAAGATATTCCGATTCGTGAATAAAATGAAGTTAGGTATGACAAATCATAAGTATCACTGTTATAAAGAGAAAAACCAATAGTACTCTGGTCAGTTCCATAAGCATATACATCGATTAATATAAGATAACTACAATTACTTATAGATATATTTTTTGCTTGAAAACCCATTGCCTCAAAAGCAGTGCAGCCAGTAATGGTTAAACTTCCAAAAGGTTGATAGTTCTCATTTCCCAATATAGAGAGATTATATTTGTTAGAAATAGTTACATTTTCATTAAAGTTTCCGTTCGCAAAGTAAATTTCATTAGTACTACCAGCATAATTAGCTGCAGCTTGAATTGTACCGCAGAGACCTCTTAATGTAGGATTAGCCCTTAACGTTGCTCTTAAACCGTTTATGGTTGGACTGTTATCTACTATTGTTCCTCCGTTGGTAATAATGGAGTGACCATTAAGATTAACAGTTACTCCGGGTTCTATTTTTAGCGTAACGCCTGAAGGTATAGTTACGTTACCGGTTAGCGTATTGTTTGCAATCCAATCTTCACTGGCGGACATTGTGCCGCTTGTGGTATAGGATGTGGTTTTTAAGTATGCTATATGAGTTGCATTATTATCGCCAGATGACAATGTGCTTGTAGTAAAGGATGCATTATTACTTAAATTTGTATATACATTATTATTATATTTTTTCCAATCACTTTTATAATTTGGCAGTTCGGTATCGTTAAAGAACCATGTTTTGCCGTTAACATTCTGGTTGTCATAGGCTGCAAGGTTAAGTCTATTACCTTCATATGCATTGTTAAAATCACATGGACTGGGCCGGGAAGATGCCGCGTTAGGGTATATACCCACTCCAATATTTCCTCCCTCGCCGCCATTCAAATCATTGCGTATATGGAGTGAGAGTTGAGCGGGTGGTGTTGAAACATCCATAGATAAAGTTAAACTTACTGTTGCCCATGAATCGGAGTGCGATTCATCTTTTGAAAACACGCCTAGGTATAGAGTACCTCCTTTATGATTATTAACTAAATCAGTAAGACCATTACTGGATAAAGCACCGCCGCTATAGGACATATCTGAAAATAATGCTGTTGCTGCACCAATATTAGTCCAAGAATCTAAAGGAATATCAGTATGTGTTATTTCTGTTATATCTAAATTATATTGGGCTAAGGAATTTCCCGGGGTAACGCTTAAATCCAAATGGACATTAGTTATACTTGCATTTGATGGAATATTTGATAAATTAAATGAGAATTCTGATCTGGCCTTTTCACTGAATCCAGCCTGTGCCGAATATTTATAACCTATATCAATTCCAAGACCCGAACCGAATGAATAAAGTGATGGGCCCGAATTTGGTTGCATATAGACTACAACTCGTTTTGAACCCGGATAATTATTTCCATATAATTGGACACTGCAGAATATTAATACAAAACTAATAACAAAGGTTAATTTTTTCATTTTTAACTCCATATTATTATTAAACATGTATTTTATTTTTATCCATAATTTATTTCTATCTCTTTTCCTCCTTTTTTATAGATAGAATTTTACTATTTTTAAAAACAGAATAGCCCATGTTATATTACCCGAATTTTCCCGGGAATAAAACAAATTAGGCGGCCAACCTACGGGCTATTCTTTCTAAGAGGGGCGGCGGCGCAAACGCTGCCCCTCAATTAATTACAAAGTTTTATTTAGCTTTTACCTCCATTATTATTTAAGCGTACCATGTAAAATTATATTTTTAGTGTTCGAAAAATTGACAAGTCCGTAAAATATTTCTTTTTCAAACATTACTTCAGTACCCCCTATACCGTTTAAAGTATTTTGGGAAAAATTAAAAATATACTTAATATCTTCTCCGTTATAATGGGCTAGTCCATCTTTCATACCCAAAAACATGTCTTTTTCACTTCGACCAAAGATGTAATGATTGAAATTAGAATCATTTATATTTAATGTAAATTGTCTTATAAAGCTTCCATTTAAATAGATATATACATCTTTGTCTATCAAGAAATATAGTTTGTTATCAATAATGTTAAAATTTGCCCATTTAATTTCACCAACTGAATTAGCAAATATCTTTTTGAACCGGTTTCCACTTAACTCATCAAAGGCAAGTGTATCCAAAGCACTCGAAATTTTACTTGGCCTATACTCATAGACATAGACCTTACTACTTGATATATTAATTAGAGAATTACCTGATATTTCTCCTTTTATTTCAAGGAATTGAGAATTATAATTTACTCTAATAACTTCTTTCCAGACATTTCCGTCATATCTAAGAATAAAACCATAGGTCGAATCTGATTTCTCAACAATATAGCCGCAAGCAAAAATATTATTAGGCGCAAGGCCCCAGATATCCGTAACTTCATTGATATATTCTCCTTTAGCGTGATAAATATAATTTCTACTCCAGCTATTTCCGTCATAGTGCCATATTGCTGCTCCGTTGCTCAGTTCATCCCTTCCACCCATCCAAACATTGTTTTCACTAAATCCAAATATGGTATTGCCGCCGCAATTTACCGGTTCTTTAGTATAGGCGCTCCACTTCTTCCCATCGTAATGCTGCAGTCTATCAAAAGAAGTTCCACCGGCACCTACCGCCCACACATCTGTTGGAGTTGCTCCCCAAACAGCTCCCAGATAGTTCATAGGCATATTAAGAGTGTCTAACTCCCATGTATAATCCCTTCTGCCGGGCTGTTCTTGCGGGTTTACTACATTATCATTACAGTCAAATGCCGTTATTAAAAGTAAGCCTATTATCGCAGCGTTTAATATTATTTTCATTCTTATGCCGTTTTTGTTTTTTATTAAAATTATAAAATTCTTCATTCTACGGAATATGCTTTCTTTGTAAGTATAGTGTTGCTAACTAAATCTCAACATAATTGTAGATTCTTATTTAGTTATACAAATTTACCGTTTTACTTTTCCTTGGCTGTCACGGACCACTTCATGCATAAACATCTCCTAAAAGAAAAAATTATCGCAAGGTCAGATCACTTTGAATAAGTTCACCGAAACGAAGCAAGATTGCCAAAAATATTTGAAATTGCCGAGCGCGATGTCGCGGTCGGGGAGAAACCCATGGTTATACATTTATTGTTACTTCTATATTTTCCTTAATAAACTCAGTTTTTTTTATTTTCATGTTTAGAAAATGCTGTCATTTCATTTCCATTCCAATAACACATAATGCCTGTCTTATTTTGTCCTTTCCTTAAATCTATTAAGTAAATAATATTCTTATCCTTATTTACATTTAAAGTATTAATATTTGCCACCCATTGCGTGCCGCATATACGTATTCTTCAAAATAGATATTACCGCTAAAATCGTCGACCGAATAATTTTGCGAAAGAATATTACTCAGATTCTGTTCTTGACCATAAATATAGCTTATCGATATTACTATCAATAATAAAATTTTCATAACCCAAAGTGTCCTTTTATATATTTTTAATTAGTCAGAAATTTAATATTCACTTCATTATTAGTAATCTAGATTTCTTAGTAAATCAAAATTGAAATGAAATTTCTTTGGAATAAAAGTGACATCTAATCATAATTATACAATTTCCCATTATTGCATAACTTAGATTAAAGTATAAAAATTGTTTACTACTTAGGATATATATTTTTTGATAAGTTTCCCCTTTATAAAAATATGGTTAGAACATAATGAGAAAATTTATTGAAGTCAATAAAAATAATATGGTGTAAAAGGTATCAAGCAGCCGGGCTTTAATAATTTTTCAAATTTACGTCAAGCTGAATTAAGGCTAGTTCCATTTTCCGATATTGTTTTTATATTATGAAAATATTTCTTAGGTTAAATGCATTAAAAAACTATTTTAGCTTACTATTAATAATTTTTCTTGGTTAGCCCGATGCGAAAAGTACTTTATCCCGGAACATTCGACCCGGTAACGAACGGGCATTTGGACATCATAAGCCGCGCGCTGGAATTATTCGACCAGATAATCGTTACGGTGGCTATAAATCCGGGAAAAACTCCTTTGTTCACTACCGAAGAGAGAGTATCGCTGCTTAAAGAAAGTCTCGGCAAATCCAAAAATATTATCGTCGATTCATTTGACGGGCTTGTTGTTGAACATGCTCACCAGGTCGGCGCGGTGGGTATAATAAGAGGGTTAAGAGCAGTAAGCGATTTCGAATACGAATTCCAGATGGCATTGATGAACCGGAAACTTGCAAGCGATCTGACAACGGTTTTTTTAATGCCTCATGAAAAATATACATATCTTAATTCATCCATTATCAGAAATCTCGCTAGTCTAAACAGCGATGTGAGTGATTTCGTTCCTCCCGCTGTTAAGAAAGCACTAAAAGGAAAATTCGGAAACGGAGAATAAAATGAGCGGACAAGGATCGGGCGGAAATGTTCTGGCCGCTTTGGCAAGTCTGTTTATACCGGGCCTGGGACAATTGCTTCAGGGCAGACTGCTTATGGCGGTGTTTATGTTTATCTTCGCCGCGGTTCTCTGGATTTTTCTGCTCGGCTGGATAATTCACCTTTGGTCCATTTTAGACGCGGCAAGATATAAGGGCCGTTAACCGATAATAAAGTTTACTATTTGGCCGATTGTTATATTCCTTCAGAAATTTTAAAATGATTCGCTGTCAGTTGTTTTATATTGATCCGACTTTAACCCGTAACAAAAGCTCAATTTGACTACTAGAAAAGGATACCTGATGAAAAGGTTTTATTGCAATGCTGAAAAATTATTATTAATACTTTTACCTTTCTTTTTTATTTGGCCCTCAACAAGTAATTCCCAGACTAAGAATAAAGACCAAATTTCGCAAAAAGATTATTTGAACTTCTGGCTGGGAAACTGGGATCTTACGTGGAAGAATCCCGACGGTTCAATCGGAAAAGGTACTAACCGGGTAACAAAAATATTGAAAGACAATGTAATACAAGAGAGCTTCAAAGCGTTTACAGGTCCGCAAGCCGGTTTTGCCGGCATTAGTGTTAGTGTTTACTCACCGGGTAATAATCTGTGGCACCAGACATGGGTTGACAATAATGGCGGCTACCTTGACTTTGTAGGGAAAATGTCGAAAGATCAAAGAATTTTTTTCAGGTATTATGTTGACAGTCAGAATAAAGAAATTATTCAAAGAATGGTCTTCTACAATATAAAAGAAAAAAGTTTTGACTGGAACTGGGAAATCTCCGGCAACGAGGGCAGGACGTGGGAAATAAAATGGCAGATCCATTATTCCAGAAAATAAAGAAAACAATATGCTTGATTCCGAAATATCCGAAGGTGCGGCTATTATTCTTCCCGACGGAAGAAAATTAGGCTATTCAGATTGGGGACCCGACGACGGTAAAGTTGTTTTATTCTTTCCGGGAATTCCATGTTCTAGGTTCTTCAGGTTCGGACATATAAACATGCTTGAAGATCTGGGCATAAAAATGTTCGTCATAGAGAGACCGGGGTACGGTATTTCAGACGTAAAGCCGGGCAGGAATATTCTGGATTGGGCAACCGACGTAAGTTACTTTCTAGATGTTCTTAATATTAATGAAGCCAGTGTTGTCGGATATTCCGGCGGCGGTCCCTACGCATTGGCATGCGCATATACTCTTTTCGAGAGAATTAAAAATACGGCTATTGTCTGCGGATGCGATCCCCATTTTCAATATGAAGTATACGAAGATCACTCTGAAAAGATTAAGCATTTCACAAACCTCGTAAATACTAACCCCGAGGAAGCGCTGAGAGTAGCAGCCGAGCTAAGTATTAATCCTAAGAAAATAACCGATGAACTGATAGGTGCGGCATCTTCGCGCGACAGGGAAATATTTTCACACCCTGAGATCAACTCAATGTTCCTTGCAAATTTTATTGAAGGCACTCGTTCCAATATCCTCGGATACGAATATGCACATGAATTTTTATTATTGTTCAAGCCGTGGAATTTTCCTTATGAGGAGATAGGTAAAGAAATTCAACTCTGGTACGGTAAGCTGGATCAAAACGAATTCCACTCCCCCACTCACGGCAAATACTTGTCTGAGAAACTTCTGAAAAGCAAACTTAATTTATTTGATGATGAAGGCGCTTCGCTGCTATGGAGTAAATCCAGAGAGATTCTGTTGTCGCTGTTGTAAACCGGGGTGAAGGCATATAGTATAGGGAATTAAAGTATATGATGAATTGGCAGTGTATATTCCGGCAAGTTAACATTAAATATTTAATTCAAAATAGATTAAATTATCGAATAGAGCAGGGTCGATTAGTTACATATCTTCCTCCTTTTTCATCGGCACTGCCTGCAGATATGCACGTCCGGCTTAGATAGCTTGCTTTAATTATTCGGTTCCGCTCAGAAATGAAATTTATATTATTGCACTAACCATTGTAAAAATTAATATATATTCTTTCTGTCTGTTTTATGCCCTAAGCAATCCGTACCATATAGTCTGCATAAATATAAAATTTTAGTAATAAAGTTCCACAATAATTAAGCCGCCCGCCCTAAGTCACTTTCATTTGGAATATAATTTATTAAATTTGCGCTAATAAAATTTTAGCGTCCTCAGTGTTCTGCGGATCAGGAATAAATACATTATTGCAATAAAAATATTTATAGAGCAGGTATTGTTTGTATATAACAATGCGTGGATAATTTTTATATAATCGGTGAAAATTATTTATAAACAAATGAAGAGAGGTTTAGGAGTTGAATAATTATTCAGAGTTAGTATCTTCCATAGAAGAAAGCAGAACGATGGCAATTTCTTCTCTAGTAAAAAAACTTAAGGCAGAAGGTAAAAATGTTTTGAGTTTCAGTGCGGGTGAACCCGATTTTCCCACACCTGAGTTTATTAAAGATGCGGCTATAAAAGCAATTAAAGATAATTTTACGCGTTATACTCCTAACGAAGGCTATCCTGCTTTGATAAATGCCGTAATTAATAAATTCGAAAAAGATAACAGCCTCGAATTCAAAGCAAACAATATCCTTGTATCCGACGGTGCTAAACATTCTCTTTATAATTTGTTGATGGCAATATGTAATCCGGGCGACGAAGTAATTTTTCAATCACCTTACTGGGTTAGTTACCCTGAAATGGTGAAACTAGCTCAGGCTGTTCCGGTAGTAATTGATGCCGGGGTCGAACAGGAATATAAGATTACACCTGAACAATTGAAAAATGCGATCACCGGCAAAACAAAAGCATTAATCTTCAACACTCCGTCGAATCCTACCGGAGCTGTATACAGCAAAAATGAAATTAAAGCATTGGCTGATGTTTTAAAAGATAAAAACATATATGTAATATCCGACGAAATTTACGAAAAGATTTTATTCGACGGTGAAGAACATTTCAGTATCGGAAGCATCGATTTTCTTAAGGAAAGAACTTTGACAGTTAACGGCGTGAGCAAAGCCTTTGCAATGACCGGCTGGAGAATAGGATATGCAGGCGGCGATGCAAATATAATTAAGCTTGCACGAAACCTTCAAAGCCATTCAACTTCTAATGCAGCTTCTATCTCGCAGGCCGCAGCAGTTGCCGCTTTAACAATAGAATCAAATGAAGTAAGCGATATGGTCGAGAAGTTCAAACAGCGAAGGAATTTCATTCACGAAGAATTGAATAAAGTGGACGGTATAAAATGCCCGCTACCCAAAGGCGCATTTTATGTATTCTTCGATGTAAGTGCTTATTACGGCAAAAAATTAAACGGCTACGACGTTAAAGATTCGAATACATTTTGCAATTACCTTCTGCATGATCAGCATGTCGGACTGGTACCGGGTATAGCTTTCGGCAACGATAACTGCGTCAGGATGTCTTATGCATGCTCATTTGATGAATTAACAGACGGATTAAGCAGGATTAAGACTGCACTAGCGAAGCTGAAATAGTAATAAGAGACTTAACCGATAGTAAAAACCGCTTTTTATGTCAATAATAAAAAGCGGTTTTTATATTTAAATTGAAAGTTCAGCATTACCGTAAAATATTTAAAAAGAATCTAGTTCTTAATAAATAAATGCAGTGAATCGTTTATTTTCTCCGTAGGCATTACTTCACCGGTCCACAGTTCGAAAGCTTTAGCCGCCTGGTAGACAAGCATTTTCAATCCGTCCAAAGCAACGGCGCCCTTAGAGGCTGCCAGTTTCAACAGTTTGGTGTCAGGCGGATTATAAACCAGATCGAAGACAATTTGCCCCTTATAAAATGAATCCGCCAATGATGTTATTGAGTCATCCGAATCCGGGAACATTCCTACCGCTGTAGCATTTATTATAAGTTTGGAACTTTTAAATACCTCCACAAGGTTTGGCGGAAACAGTTCCTTAGTTACGAAAGCATCGAATTTCATTTTGTCGCTGAAATAATTTTTCAATGACTCGGCTCTTTGTTCGGTTCTGTTTATTAAGTATATCTTTGAAGGTTTGAAATATCTAATGACAGTATAAATCACCGCTCTAGCGGCTCCGCCCGCTCCTACAACGCATACTTCACCGCCCGATATCTCGTTTTTATAAGGCATAATAGTTTCAAGTATTCCGTAAACATCTGTATTATATCCGCTGAGTTTTCCAAGGTCGTTTACAACCGTGTTAACCGATCCTATAATCGAAGCTTCTTCGGAAACATCGTTTAAAAGGTGGATAATATTTTCTTTATGCGGTATAGTGACATTAAATCCTTTTATACCCAGAGCCACCATACCCTTTACCGCCGCTTTTAAGTTGGCTGCAGGAACATCGAACGGCAGATAAATGTAATCTATATTTTTAAGTTCCGCAGTTACATTATGAATAAAAGGAGAATATGTATGCTTAATCGGATGACCGATTAAACCGAGTATCTTTGTATTTAGGTGAAAAGTATTCTTCATCATCATTTATCTTTAATAATGAATAAATAAATGGCAAAAAGATATTAACGTGCTGTAATACTATAACGAAAGTAATATTAGATAACACCGGGGATTGAAAATTAAAAGGCTACAGTTAAACATGAAAAATCTACAGCCGCTATTCCGATTCGCCTATCAGCTTTTTAAATAACTTTGACGATTTTATTTCCGGATATTCTTTGGCGAATTCGATTTTTATATTCGGATCGATATTAAACGCCTTTTTCAGGCAATCGACTGCCTCTTGAGTTCTGCTGAGTATGAAATTAATCTTGGCCTTGTTATAATAAGAAGAAGCGTCCGACGGATTAATTTTAATGCAAACATTAAACGCATTCAGGGCTTCCAGCCAATCGCCTACTTCGAAAAGAGTTTCTCCAAGATTTGACCAAAGTTCAAAATTGTCGGATTCCAATTTAAGAGCTTCCCTGTAGCTTTTAATGGCTTCCTTTAATTTGCCCAACGAATACTCGAGATCTGCCTTGGCATACCATGCCTCGAAATTATCTTTCGAAAGAGAAATTGCACGGTTAAAATCTCTCAGTGCTAATTGAAATTTACCGGTTGCATCGTAACAATAGCCTCTGGACAAATAAGCTTCGTAATATTCATCGTTTATTTTAATAGCTTCCGTATAATACTTTACCGCATTTACCATATCGCCCAGCTCTTCGCAAATATTGGCAATATTATATGCCGAAGCTTCATCAAATTTGTCCAGTTCGAGAGATCTTTTAAAACAATCTATCGCCTGCTGAAAGCGTCCAAGATCCGCAAGAGAATTACCTTTATTAAACCATGCGCTTGCGAATTCATCTTTTATTGCAAGAGCAAAGTCGTAACTTTCGACGGCTTTTTCAAACTTGTTCATTTTACCAAGTACAATTCCTCTGTTGTACCATGCGCTCGCGCTGTAAGGCTCAAATTCAAGATACTTATCATATACATCCAGGGCTTTTTCGTAATGATGCTGAGACTCAAAGCAGAATCCCATTTCATAATAAGCTTCGGAGAACTCCGTATCAATTTCAATGGTTTTTCGAAAACAGCTTATAGCTTCGTTATACTCCTCTTCTCTCTGGTAAAGAAGACCGAGCTCGAAATAAGCTTCTTCATTATTAGGATCTGCTTCCAGAATTGTTCTTAAAGATTCTTTTGCGTCGTCGATAAGTCCCAGGGATTCCTCCGCTGTAGCCTTCTCAAGATAAGCGTCAGAGTCTCCCGGGTTCAAAGATAATGATTTGTTGAAACATTCTACCGCATCCACATATTCGCCGGTTGAAATAAGCAAAGAGCCTTTTTTCAGCCAATATTCGGCATTGTACGGAAAGGAATCCAATAGTAATTCTACAAAATACAAACCGTCTTCTACCCTGTCGTTTTCCAGGCAAAGTTGTACTAGTTCTTCAATACTTTCGGTGCATCCGTATACACCTCCGTAGCGAATGTTATCTTTACACTTTTTTATTTCTTCGTTTAAGTTACCGGCTTCGTTATAATATTCATCGCCTGTAAAATCAGAATCAAAGGACGACATCAAAAACTCCTGACAATTGAAATGATTGTGAAAAATGTATTACTTAAAAAATCCAAAATCAAGTTGATTTTATATTTAGTTTTTGTTTAACTGACGGACTTTCAGCCCTTTATTTAGCAGCATATTCTCAAAAATTCGATATTTACGCATAAAAGTAAAAAAAATTCCGTGAAGTGAAAATAACAACACGGAATTAGGAAAAAAGCTCAAATAAATTTACACAATTAATTTCTTAACACAGCGGTAACTTTTACGGCCGCTTCCTTCAGGCTTTCAGCAACGTCAAAATTTAAACCGGATTCTTCCAGCAAAGCTCTGGCTTCTACGGCATTTGTACCTTCAAGACGTACCACAATAGGAAGTGCCACGTTAATTTCTTTAGTGGCGTCTATTACTCCCTGCGCAACCCTATCACACCTGACAATGCCGCCGAAAATATTTATAAGAATGGCTTTTACATTCGGATCGGATAATATTATCTTAAAACCGTTAGCCACTGTAGTTTTATTTGCCCCGCCGCCTACATCCAGAAAATTAGCCGGTTCGCCGCCCGCAAGTTTTATAATATCCATTGTTGCCATTGCAAGACCCGCTCCGTTAACCATACAGCCTACGTTGCCGTCAAGCTTTATATAATTCAAACTAAATTTCGAAGCTTCTATTTCAAGTGGATCTTCTTCGTCGATGTCCCTGTATTCAACAACATCGGCATGACGGTATAAAGCGTTATCGTCAAAATTCATTTTTGCGTCGAGCGCAATCACATCACCTTCTTTTGTTACAACCAAGGGATTGATCTCTGCAAGCGAACAATCGCTTTGGACGTAGGCCTTATATAAACCGGTCAGGAATTTAACCGCGTTTTTATGCTGAGTACCTTCCAAGCCCAAAGCAAATGCAAGTTTCCGGGCTTGAAAAGCCTGAAGGCCTAATTCGGGTTCAACTATTTCTTTAACAATTTTTTCCGGAGACTCGGCTGCAACTTTTTCAATTTCGACTCCTCCCTCGGTGGATACCATTACAACATTTTTTGATGTTGCTCTGTCCAGAGTGATACCCACATAAAATTCTTTATCGATGTTAACTCCCTGCTCAATTAATAATCTCTTTACTAATTTCCCCTCGGACCGGTTTGATGCGTAACCAAGGTCATTCCCAGTATTTGTTCTGCGTATGAACGAACTTCATCAAGACTTTTAGCAACTTTTACGCCGCCGCCTTTTCCTCTTCCGCCTGCATGGATTTGTGCTTTAACAACCCATACGCTTCCGCCTAATTCATTTGCGGCAATATTCACGGCATCATCCGCGCTGAAAAGGCTACTTTGCCCTGCGGTACGGCAACATTGAATTTTCTTAAAATTTCCTTTGCCTGATATTCGTGTATTTTCATTGAAAACCCTTTTTCTTTAAATTTAATTTTATAAGAAGGCTAACAGGATACTATGATAAAACAAACCCTGCATAACTTGAATAAAAATTAGTCAAAAATTACTGCTTTTAGCATATAGAATCAATTTTAGTAATCACTAATCACATGAAAGGGGATGAATCATTTTTACGGTACTTCAGAAACTAACAAAGATTTATTTTAGATTGTCCGATACCGGTAAATTAAAATAACATGCATTTATCGGACTCTCTTTTAAAGAAAAATTAACTTTTCGATTCTCTGCGTTTATTCTCCCTTACTAATTCGTAAAAAATGCCAATATGCTGTACACTACTAAGAGTGAATAGCCGGAAGCAATTTTACTAGAACTTACAATTTCCGACTAATTCAAATTATGAATGTAAAACTTTTGTAAAATTAAATAGTTTTAGTAATTTCATGGGTGTGATTAGATTTTATTAATGATCAAAAATTTTCTCAAGTTGACAACACAAACATATTATATTACTCATCTGTTAAAACCCTCGTAAAGTTTCAAATTATTTTTTCGACATTATTATAAATCTATTTTAGTAAAGAAGTAGTATGTAATTTTATTTTCGGGATATATTTAGGAGCATTGAAATGGGGCAATTCAAAGATTTTAAAACCATTCCCCAGCTATACAGTCATCTTGTAAACGAATTCGGCAAAACCAACAATAAAACTTTCCTGATGAGAAAAGTTTCGGGCAAGTTCGAAGGGTTTACTTACAGCGACCTTAAGATTCAGACAGAAAATTTAGGCGGCGGTTTGGCTTCGCTTGGAATAAAAAAGAACGACAAAATTGCCATATTATCTGAAAACCGTCCCGAATGGGTTTTCTCAGATTTTGCGATTCTAGGTCTGGGCGCAATTAACGTACCTATCTATCCGTCATTAACATCGGAATCCGTCGAGTATATTTTAAATAATTCGGAATCAAAAGCGGTTATTCTTTCTAATAAACTTCAGCTTAATAAAATTCTTAAAATAAAGGACAGCTGCAAGCACTTAAAATACATAATCATCCTTAACGAAAAAGACGCGGGCTCAGACAGAAAACATATATTCAGCTTTAAAGAAATTACGGAACAAGGCGCAGTATACAATGCAAATCATAAGGATTTTTTTGAAGACGGTATAAAAAAAATCAAAGGCACCGATGTTTGTACTATTATATACACTTCGGGCACAACCGGCGAACCTAAAGGAGTGATGTTATCTCATAATAATATCCTTTCCAATGTGAACGGAGCGCTGAACGTACTTCCGATTTCGCAGTCCGACGTATTCCTTTCATTCCTACCACTTTGCCATATATTTGAAAGAATGGCTGGTTATTATACCGCATTTGCTACCGGCGGAACTATCTATTATGCGGAAAGTATTGATTCGGTCGCGCAAAATATGCTTGAAGTTCATCCTACCATAATTACAACCGTACCGCGTTTGTTTGAAAGAATTTATTCTAAAATATTAAAGAATGTCGAAAAACAACCGCCTTCAAAACAGAAGATTTTTTATTGGGCAATTGAAACCGGGAAGCTATATGCACAGGCAAAGAAACAAGGCAGCATCTCTCTGGCACTTTCTTTTAAAACATAAAATGGCAGACAGACTTGTTTTTCAAAAATTAAGAGAAAGGACCGGAGGGAAATTAAGATTTTTTGTTTCGGGCGGCGCTCCTTTAACCAGAGAATTGGGTGAGTTTTTTGAAGCGATCGGCCTTTTTATACTTGAAGGATACGGCCTGACCGAATCCTCTCCTGTAATAACGGCTAATAAATTAGACGATTATAAGTTCGGTACAGTCGGCAAACCTTTTCCAGGTATTGAAATAAAAATAGCGGCAGACGGTGAGATCCTCACCCGAGGGCCGAACGTAATGCTTGGATATTATAAAAATAAAAAGGAAACCGACGACGTTTTAAAGGACGGATGGCTGCATACGGGCGACATCGGAGTTTTCGATTCCGAGGGATTTTTAATGATCACCGACAGAAAAAAATATCTCTTCAAAACTACAGCCGGCAAGTATATTGCTCCTACACCAATCGAAAATATGTTCCTTGCCAGCAAATACATCGATCAGTTTGTTCTGATCGGCGACAGAAGAATGTTTCTAAGCGCCTTAATAGTGCCGGATTTCGAAGCACTGAAAGAATACGCCGATACTCATAAAATAGCCTATAATAAATTCGAGGACCTGACCAAGAACAAAGATATTAAAGACTTAATAGAAAAAGACATGGCGCAGCTTCAGAAAAAACTGGCAAACTTCGAGCGGGTTAGAAAATTTGAATTGCTGGATAAACCGTTCAGCCTCGAGTCAGGCGAAGTAACTCCGAGTTTAAAAGTCAGAAGAAAATATGTAGAGGAAAGATATCAGAATTTGATCGAGGGAATGTACCTTGAATCCGCAAGATCTTAATCGAAGTAAAAGCTGTTTCGAAAGTATAAATCTAAGTATATAACTGTATGCTTAGCGCCTTAGCGGCAAGGCGGAATGATAGCGCTAAGATTCTAAAACGCAAAGAGATATAAATTACTAAGAAAGCGCATTTTTATTTTTTAATAATTATTCCCTGTTAAGCAAATCCAGAATTGGTTTATGCACCAGTTTATTTGAAGCTAAAAACCTTTTGGAAAAGATATCTATTTGATTATTGTCAAAGTCGGTAACGATGCCGCCGGCTTCTTCTACAATTAACTTTCCCGCGCAGACATCCCACGGATGAAGCGATACTTCCCAGAACCCGTCAAATACTCCTTTAGCAACGTAGCACAAATCTATAGCCGCAGATCCGAGTCTTCTCACGGCTCTTGCGGCGCGGGTAACTGCTTCGAATTTTGCAAACACATTATCCGGATTTTCCGATACATTATAAGGGAATCCGGTTACCAGTACGCTTCTTCCCAAAATACTGTTTTTGCTGACTGATATTTTCTCTCCGTTTGCAAACGCCCCGCTGTTAAGTTCGGCCGAGTACACAATATCCTGCATTACATCGTAGACTACGCCGGCAATTGTTTTACCGTTTTTCTGCAGACCGATTGACACCGAAAAAATCGGTATTCCGTGTGCGAAGTTGGTAGTTCCATCTAAAGGATCAATTACCCATAGATATTCTGAACTGTTTCCGCTTTCACCGCTTTCTTCGGCCAGTATTTTATGAGAAGGATATTTTTTCCTAATCGTATCCGTGATGAATTTTTCAGAGGCTTTATCAATGTCGGTTACCAAATTTGCTTCGCTTGACTTAAACTCAATATTAAAGTTTTTGCCGAATCCTTCTTTTACGATCGAACCCGCTTCCTTAGACATTTTAATAATTTCTTCAACCATAATTATCCTTATTTATTTATGCAAATATAAATAAAGCATCTTGTTAATTCTTCTTTACGCCCCATAAATTTAATATGTTTTATCAATGGCCCAGATTATTGTGCTGAATTATACACTATATTCGTTCCTTGCTAGCAGGAATGAATTTTGGTATATTTGATTCTAATTTTTACTACCAGAAACTTTAATTAAGGAGATGTTCTTGAAGAAGCTGAGGGAAAAAGCAAATAAAGATAATGTTGAACATTCTATAGTAGAGGATATGCCGGAAATAATGCCCGTCCTGCCGTTGAGGGACATAGTAATATTTCCGTATATGATTTTTCCGGTACTCGTAGGCAGGGAACAGTCAATTAGAGCAGCAAATTACGCTTCCGAAAATACAAAATACATATTTCTGGCCACTCAAAAAAAATCAAATATAGAAGATCCGCAGAAAGAAGACATTTACCCTGAAGGAACGATTGCAAAAATCGTCCAGATACTCAAACTTCCCAACGGATTGATGAAGATTCTTGTTGACGGACTTTTACAGGGAAAGATTCTTGAGTTTACCGACAAAAAAGATTTTTTTGAAGGCCGTATCGAAGTAATAGTACCTGAATTGATAAATGATCATGAAATGAATGCCCTTGTAAGACAGATGACCCAGTTGTTTAAGGATTACGTAAAGATCAGCCGCAATATTCCTAACGAAGCGGTTACTGCTTTTGAAAATATCGAAGAACCCGACAGAAAACTATTTTACGTCGCTGCTAATATAAATCAATTGATTGAAGTAAAGCAGTCGCTGCTGCAGAAGTTTACTCTTAAAGATCAGTATTATGAAGTAATAAAGATTCTCAATTCGGAAATAGATATACTGAAAATCGAAAAGGAGATCGACAACAAAGTACAGGAAAACATTGCGAAGACACAGAGGAAATTCATCATCCAGGAACAGATAAAAATTCTTCAGGACGAATTAGGCGAAGAGGATGACGGAAGCCCCGAACTAAACAAGATTAAAGATCAGATCAAAAAAGCGAAGATGCCTAAAGAATCTGAAGAGAAGGCCCTGGAGGAACTAAATAAATTAAAGAAAACTCCTCCGATGTCCCCGGAATCGACAGTGATTAGAAATTATCTGGACTGGCTCGTCGAAATACCCTGGTCGAAACGGACAAAAGACAACCTTGACATTTCCCATGTGCAGAGAATATTGGATATTGATCATTTCGGACTTGAAAAACCAAAAGAAAGAATAATCGAGCACATCGCGGTATTGAACCTGGTGAAACAGATGCGCGGTCAGATATTATGTTTTGTAGGCCCTCCTGGAGTAGGTAAAACATCTCTCGGCAAATCGATTGCCAGAGCTTTGGGAAGAAAATTTGTGAGGATTAGCCTTGGCGGAGTAAGAGATGAGGCTGAAATAAGGGGGCACAGAAGAACTTATATCGGTTCGATGCCGGGCAAGATAATTCAATCTATGAAAAAAGCAGGTACTATAAATCCGGTAATGCTGCTTGACGAGATAGATAAGATGAGTATGGACTTCAGAGGCGATCCGTCGTCAGCAATGCTGGAAGTACTTGACCCGGAACAAAATCATACTTTTAACGACCACTACATCGAAGTGGATTATGATCTCTCGCAGGTCATGTTTATTACTACCGCTAATGTCAGATATAATATTCCCCTGCCCCTTCAGGACAGAATGGAAATAATAGAACTACCCGGCTACCTTGAGTACGATAAGATTGAAATTGCGAAACGTCATATAATTCCGAAACAACTTGAAAATCACGGACTGGTTAAAAAGGACGTAACATTAACGGACGGAGCCATAAGAAAAATAATTTCGGAATATACGCGCGAGGCCGGCGTTAGAAATCTGGAAAGAGAACTGGCGTCAATTTGCCGTAAACTAGCTAGGGACATAGTACTGCGCGAATCCGAGAACGGCAAATCTAAGACAAAACACAAATACGTTGTGGACGATGAGAAGGTAGAGGAATACCTCAAAGTTCCCAGGTACCGGACACATAAACACGATAAGGAATTCAGGGTAGGAAGCGTTACCGGACTTGCATGGACGAGCGTAGGCGGCGAAATTTTAACCGTAGATGTAACCATTATGAACGGTGCCGAAAGACTGACTTTAACAGGTCAGCTGGGAAACGTAATGAAAGAGTCTGCACAAGCAGCTTTAAGCTACGTTCGTTCGAATGCAAAAGCACTTTGTCTGGATCCTAACTTTTTCAAAGGTAAAGAAATACATATTCACATCCCTGAAGGATCTATACCTAAGGACGGACCTTCTGCAGGGATCACAATGTCCATGGCATTGCTTTCCGCTATAAGCGGCAAACCTGCTTCAAATACAGTTGCAATGACCGGTGAAATAACTTTAAGAGGAAATGTACTTCCCATAGGAGGCCTAAACGAAAAACTTCTGGCAGCCAAAAGAAACGGTGTAATGACAATTTTAATTCCGCGGGATAATGAAATTGATTTGAAAGAAATTCAGGATTCCGTAAAAGAAGGTTTGAAGATAATTCCGGTCGAAAAAATTGAGGATGCCATACCTTATGTTTTTAAAGGATACAACCTTAATAATCATAAAACTACGGCGATTAGAAAACCGAAAAAAAGCGTGAAGAAGAGGAAGTAAATTGCCGGAATCAATTTTAGCAGACAAGACTTTAAACGATGAAGAACGGTATATTTCCATAACCGGCCAGATAAAAGCTTTACTCAGCAAGGATGATAATTTAATTTCAAACTTATCGAATTTTACTGCTGCTTTGAAGCAGACTTTTGAAAAAATAAGCTGGATAGGATTTTATCTTTTTGACGGTGTCAAATTATATCTGGGACCATTCCAGGGCAAAGTCGCCTGCACGAATATTGAATTAAACAAAGGTGTATGCGGTAGGGCTGCGTCACTGAAAGAGACGGTAATAGTTCCGGATGTAAATAAATTTCCCGGTCACATCGCGTGCGATGCGGATTCAAATTCGGAAATTGTTGTACCTATTATAAAGGAAGGATTGCTTTTCGGAGTACTTGACCTTGACAGCACGGAATTGAATTCGTTTAATGAAACCGATAAAAAATATCTTGAAGACCTGTGCCGGTTTATAGTAGTTGAGATTTTATAAAATAATTTTGGATTTAAAATGGCATTTGTTGTAACGGCCAGGAAATGGCGGCCGCAAAAATTCGAAGAAGTAGTCGGGCAGGAACATATTACCGCCACACTTAAAAACGCCATACGAAATAACAGAATTGCTCACGCATATTTGTTTGCTGGCCCAAGGGGCGTCGGTAAAACAACCACTGCCAGAATAATGGCAAAGGCATTAAACTGCATGAACCCGCAGGATACCGAACCGTGCAACGAATGCGAGATGTGCCTTTCCATCCAATCGACACAATCTCTGGATATAATAGAAATAGACGGCGCTTCAAACAGGGGCATTGATGAAATAAGAACTCTGAGAGACTCTGTAAAATATGCACCTACGAAGGGTAAGTATAAAATTTATATCATCGATGAAGTTCACATGCTTACCAAGGAATCTTTCAACGCTTTCTTAAAAACCCTTGAAGAACCTCCGGCACATACAATTTTTATTTTCGCTACAACCGACGTACATAAAGTACCTCTGACAATAATCTCAAGATGCCAGCGATTCGATTTCAGAAGAATCCAGCTTGATACTATTAAAAATCTGCTGGCAAAAATCGCCTCAAGCGAAAATATTAATATTGACGACAAAACATTGACCACAATTGCTAAAAAAGCTGACGGCGCTCTGCGCGATGCCGAAAGCTTCTTCGACCAGATAGTTTCGTTCTGCGGAAATAAAATTGACTTTGCTACCGTCTCCAAAATGCTGAATCTTGTTGACGATGATGTTTACTTTGATATTTCGGACGCTGTTCTTAACAAAAACTTTAAGAAGGTTTTCGAGGTTACTAAGATTATCTATGAAAACGGCTGGAATTTTATCGACTTTATGGACGGTCTGCTCGAACATTTCAGAAACATAATGACCGTGGTACTGAGCAAGAAAACCGATCTTGTTGAAGCTGCTGATGTTTATAAAGTAAAATATATGGAATATTCCGATTCGTTTTCGGAAGGTGACATTTTAAGGATTTTAAATTTTCTTAACAAAACGCAGCAGGAACTTCGTTTTGCACAAAATCAAAAATTAAAAATTGAAATTGCTCTTAGCCATTTAATAGGACTCGAAAGAACTTCTACAATTACGGAACTGATCTCTTCACTAGGAAATTCAAACGAGGAAATGCCGGTAAGGGTAGTTAATCAGCCGCCGAGTGCGAACTATTCAGCTGCCGGAATTAAAACGGTAAGAACTGCGCCGGAACCGGTAAAAAACAATAACGACTTCAGAGATAGACCGAAACGCACTTCTTCCGAATCTATTTCGGGTCTGATTAAAAATAATAACGACATCGCCGATCCTAATTTCAATTTTGACTATTTGGTCAAAAAATGGGCCGGGTTCGTAAATGCGGTAAGCAATGAAAAAGGGCTGATTTTCGGCCCTGCAATTCAAAATGCAAGACCATTGAACCTTGACGGTAATAAGTTAAATCTGGCAATTGAAGATTTGCATTTCAGCAATGTTATAAAGAGCAATCAGGATTATATAGCGCAGAAAACCCAAGAGTATTTCGGCAAAAAACTCGTCTTCAGCTGCCGGAATAATACCTTATCATCCGGAGAGCCGCTCACAAATTCCGATTCCGTTAAAAATACGGCAGGTGACGAAAAGGATCCGTACGCAAAAGCAATTATTGAAGAATTGGGCGGTGAAGAAATTCTTTAAATACTAATTTGGTATCAAGTATCGGCCGTTCGAAAATTACCCGATTTACCCTTTCCGGAACTATTTTATCTTTGAATATTTGAAAAATAATAATTAGTTTTGTAGACTATGACAAAAAGATTAATAGTCGCAATCGACGGCCCGGCAGGTTCCGGAAAAAGCACATCCGCAAAACTTGTAGCCGAAAGGTTAAGCTATTTATATATCGATACCGGTGCCATGTACAGAGCGGTGACACTAACCGCAATCCGGAACAATGTTCTTAATGATAATGAAGCCGTTATTGAGTTTTCAAGAACAATAGATATAGATCTCGAATTTAAGGACGGATATACCCGTGTATACATAAACGGAACCGACGTATCCGAAGAAATACGAACTCCGCTGGTGAATAAGCATGTAAGCGATGTTAGCAAAATTCAGGAAGTAAGGACAGCGCTTGTTAAAAAACAGCAGGAATTGGGAAATAAAAACGGCGGTGTTGTGATGGAAGGCAGGGATATCGGTACGGTGGTTTTTCCCAACGCCGATGTAAAAATATTTCTTACGGCTTCTATCGACCAGCGGGCCGCCAGACGCGCCAAAGAATTCAGTGAAAAAGGAATTGAAATAAGTATTGATGACGTTGCAAAAAACCTGCTTGAGAGAGACAAAATAGACTCAACACGAAGCGTAAGCCCGTTGAAAAAATCGCCTGACGCCCATGAGATCGATACTTCTTCGATAACTATCGAGAATCAGGTCGATTTAATATTGAAAATAGTAAAAAAAGCGGCTGATAAAAAAGGAATTGAAATTTCCTTCTGATATTAAAAAATTATAGTGTGTTCTTTAAGCCATCAATAATTCATAATGTTAAACAAAACTTTCTGCATTAGTGCTTTTGGATGGTTTTAAGCAGTAACCGCAGAGAAAAATTATTTTTTAGGAGGATTAATGTCCCAAGAGATAAAAGATACGAAAAAAAATTTAGCGACAGTCGATGATTACGAAAAAGCGAAAAAATTGTTCAATGATGAAGAATACTCGCAAGAAGAATTTTTGACTTTAGCTAAACTTTATACCGAATCTTTCAAAGACGTTAAAGAGGGTGAATTAGTTAAAGGCAGAATCGTTCGCATTCAGGGAGATAATGTTATCCTGGATGTAGGTTTCAAATCGGAAGGCTCGATTCCTAAGAGCGAATTCCACGAGACCGAAGAAATTACGGTCGGTAAAGAAGTAGAAGTTGTGCTTGAAAGCGTTGAAGATCAGGAAGGTAATCTTGTATTAAGCAAACAAAGAGCAGATTTTCTTCGTATATGGGAAAAAGTTGTTAATGCACATGAAACCGGTGAGATTATTCAGGGCAAAATCTTAAAGAGAATAAAAGGCGGTATGGTTGTAGACCTTATGGGAATGGAAGCATTCCTGCCGGGTTCACAGATCGATATCCGTCCAATCAGAGATTTCGATGCATTCGTCGGGCAGACTATGGACTTCAAAGTAGTCAAAGTAAATATACCGACAGAGAATGTGGTTGTTTCTCATAAGGTTCTCGTTGAGGAAGAAATTGCCGATCAAAGAGATGCAATACTTAACAGCCTCGAAAAAGGACAGATCTTAGAGGGTAATGTTAAAGCTATTACCGATTTCGGCGTATTCGTTGATCTCGGCGGAGTTGACGGACTGATTCACATTACCGATCTCAGCTGGGGCAGAATTAATCATCCTAACGAAGTTGTTAAACTCGATCAGACTATTAAAGTAGTAGTAACCGATTTTGACGAAGAGAAGAAGAGAATATCATTAAGCTTGAAAAAACTTCTTCCTCATCCGTGGGAAGATATCGAGACCAAATATAAAATCGGAGATAAAGTATCCGGAAGAGTTGTATCTCTTACCGATTACGGTGCATTCATCGAGATCGAAAAAGGCATTGAAGGCCTGATTCACAATTCGGAAATGAGCTGGACCCAGCATATTAAACATCCTTCGCAGGTTGTTGCAATGGGACAGATTATTGAAGCCGTTATTTTAAGCCTCGATAAAGATGAGAAGAAAATTTCTCTCGGTATCAAACAGCTTGAGCCGGATCCTTGGGAATCTTTAATGCAGAAATATCCCGTAGGTTCAAAGCACACAGGTATTGCCCGCAATCTTACTAACTTCGGTGTATTCGTAGAACTTGAACCTGGTGTTGACGGTTTGGTTCACATTTCAGATTTATCATGGACAAAGAAAATTCGTCACCCCGGAGAAGTAGTAAAGAAAGGCGAAAAGCTGGACGTTATAGTTCTGGGTGTAGATGTTGAACAAAGAAAAATTTCACTGGGACACAAACAGGTTGAAGATAACCCGTGGAATCAATTCGAAAAACTTTATGCTATCGGAACTACAACCGAGGGTAAAGTTGTAAGAATAATCGAAAAAGGAATAATCGCAGAATTACCCGAAAAAGTCGACGGTTTTGTACCGGCAACACAGTTAGCTCCTGCGAAGATTAAAAATATAGCAAATCATTTCCCGGTTGATGACAGCATACCCTTAAAGGTAATTGAATTCGACAAGGAAAATAAGAAGATAGTTCTGAGCGCAATCGCCTCTTTAAAAGAAAAAGGAGAAGACGAAATCCGTGCATACCTTGATAAGCACAAACTTGACAGGGTATCTGTACAGGAGATTCAAAACGCTGATACCGGATCGGTAGATGCTTCGGATTTTTCGATTTTCGAAATGAATGACGATAATTCAAGCAGCAATGCTTCCTCCGGCTCGGATAAGAAAGAATAGTAATAATTCTGATACGTTATTTCAGAGCGGGGGTATTCTCCCGCTCTTCATTTTTTAAACTGGGTCAGATGCAGAAGAAAGTCGCTTTACATACTTTGGGTTGCAAATTAAATTTTTCAGAGACATCCACTATCGGCAGCCAGTTCCTGAGTAAGGGATTCGAGATTGTGGATTTCAAAGAGAATGCCGATATCTATGTTCTTAATACATGTACGGTTACGGAGAATGCGGAAAAAGAATGCAGACAGATAGTAAGGCGCGCCTTAAGACAAAATCCAAGCGCATTTATAGTGGTAACAGGCTGTTACGCACAGCTCCGGCCGGAAGAAATTTCCGACATAGAAGGAGTTGATCTTGTATTGGGAAGCAAGGAAAAATTTAATTTGTTTTCCTTTGCCGATGATTTCGATAAAAAAGAATTAGCCTGCATACACGTCTCACCTACCGGCGAATTGAATGATTTCGGCCCCGCACATTCTACGGATGCCGACAGCAGAACCAGAGCCTATTTTAAAATTCAGGACGGCTGTGATTACAAATGTTCATTCTGCACCATTCCGCTTGCAAGAGGCGGCAGCCGAAGTATGAATCCCGAAAAAGTAATCTATGATTTTAAATCCCTGATCAATAAAGGATATAAAGAAATAATACTTACCGGCGTTAATGTGGGAGATTACGGTAAATCTTTCAATACCGGTCTGTATTCGGTTTTGAAAAAAATTACGGTGCTCAACGGCGAATTCAGGATAAGAATCAGTTCAATAGAACCGAACCTGCTTTCGGACGATATTTTAAAACTCACTGCCGACAGCGAAAAAATGTGCAGACATTTTCACATACCGCTTCAGAGCGGCAGTAAGAAAATTTTGAAACTGATGCAGCGCAGGTACGGAAAAGAAGATTATTATAATCTTATCAGCCGGGCAAAAACTATAATTCCGGATCTGGGAATAGGAGTTGACGTAATAGTAGGCTTCCCCGGAGAGACCGATGATGATTTCAATGAAACACATAAATTTTTAACCGAACTACCGGTATCTTATCTTCACGTATTCACATATTCGGAAAGACCGGATACTAAGGCTATTTCACTCCCCGGGCAGGTAAGCGTTAACGAGCGAAGGAAAAGAAATAATATTTTAAGAATTTTGAGCGAGAAAAAGAAGAATGCCTTCTACAGCGAAATGATCGGAAAACAAATAGAAGTATTATTTGAAGCGGAAAATAGCGACGGTATAATAAAAGGCTTTTCTTCTAATTATATTCGCACCGGACACCTTTATCAGCCCGGATTGGTCAACAAATTTGCCCGCATAAAAATTCAATCGGTTAAGGACGGCCTTTGTTTCGGGGAAATTGAGGGGGAAAAAAATTCAATTGACTTAATTGCATGTTAATTCTAAACTTACAGCTAAAAAATATGAAAAAAATCCTGGCAGTAATTCTTTTTTTATCGGGCATTTGTTTTGCTCAGACCGGCACTAATTTTAATACAATAAGACTTCAAAATTCCCTAAAAGAACCGGGGGCATTTAATCCTTCTGCCCCGGATAATACATATTTAAATTATTCCGCTAAGAAAAAAAATACCGGAGTTGCAGTTCTGCTTTCTTTACTGCTGCCCGGCATGGGCGAATTATACGCCGATGATTATTCCAGTGGTAAATATTTTACTATTGCCGAAGTTTCTTTATGGGGAGTTTATATCGGTATGAATTCCTACGGAAACTTGCTGAAAAGCAATTATAAATCGTATGCTTCTTCCGTGGGCGGTGTTAATAATAATAATAAAAACGCCGACTTTTACGCTAATGTCGGAGGATACTTAAGCAGCAGAGAATATAATAATGCTATGGCACTTCAAGGAAATTTTGATCAAATGTACAATTCCGGCTCTTATTACTGGAATTGGCCTTCCACCGTGGATAGGAAAAATTACAGGAATCTATGGACCTCGAGCGAACAGGCTCATAATAATTTGCGATTTGTTGTGGGAGCTATGATACTGAACAGAGTAATAAGTATTATTAACGCCGTCAGACTCGTTGCTGCTTATAATAAGAATTTAAATTCCGAACTGGGCTGGAACGTGTCTGTAGGGGTGCAAAATTATGAAACTCTCCCCACTCAATTAAAATTTAATTTTCAGACAAATTTTTAAATACAAGTAATTTAGAAACTTCTAAAGTTAGTACCGGCTCATCCTTAAAGATTAATTTTTATTAATCTTCCGTTAATTAAGTGTTAATGATAATAATTTAAGTTAACGGAGTAAATTCAATGTGAGTTTACATAAGTTAATAATAATTATTTTTATAATAATAAGGATGAGAGGTACTTTAATGAAATCACGTATTTTAACATTGGCAATGGCTTTGGCATTTGTTTTTTCATTCGGCTTGGGAACAGCTTTTTCTCCTGCTTATGCGGCGGCAAAACCAAAACATAAAAAAGCTGAGAAAAAAGAAAACGTTATGAAAGCTAAGACAGAAAAGAAAGAAGTTAAGACTGCCGAAAAGAAAGAAACTAAAGCTCCTGCAAAGAAAGCAAGCAAAAAAACAACTAAAAAAGCAAAATCTGCAAAGAAAGTAGAAAAGAAAACTACGAAAAAAGCCGAGAAAACCGAACCTACTAAGGTTAACTAAGATCCCATGCCCTCTTGTCTTTTGAAAAGGAGAGTTTTTTAACTCTCCTTTTTTATTTATTTTCGTGAATGAAAATTTTAATTGTAGAAGACGAAAAGAAAGTGGCATCCTTTATTAAAAAAGGATTGGAAGAGGAATATTACGCGGTTGATACAGCTCTAGACGGTAAAGAGGGTCTTAAGCTGATAACCTCCGAAGAATATGACTTAATAATTATGGATGTAATGATTCCGTTTATCGACGGAGTATCCTTGTTGAAAGATATCAGAAAAAGAGACGTTCTTACACCCGTATTAATGCTGACGGTAAGAGACAGCGTTAAAGATAAGATCGAAGGGCTTGATGCCGGGGCCGATGACTACCTGACAAAACCGTTTGCGTTTGAGGAATTACTTGCCAGGATCAGGTCCTTGCTGAGAAGAACCGGACCCTCAAAATCCACCAAGCTAACGGTAGCAGATCTGGAATTGGATCTGCAGTCGCACAGGGTAAGCCGCGGCGACAAAGAAATAATACTTACTCCGAAAGAATATTCAATACTAGAGTATTTAATGAGAAATGTTAATAAAGTAGTATCGCGAACAAAATTAATCGAGCATGTTTACGATTACCATTTCGATACGGAAACAAATATTATCGATGTATACATAAATAAAGTGCGCTCTAAGGTCGATACTAATTTCGATACCCAGCTCATCTATACAATAAGAGGTATCGGATATATAATTAAAGAACAAACTTAGCGACTGATGAATTCGCATAAATGAATTGCCATGTTCAATAAACCTAATTTATTTTTAAAGTCCACACGTTTTAAAACCACTCTATGGTATTCTTCGCTATTTCTGATTCTTGAAATTTTACTTGGCATTTCAATTTATTTTTATCTTTATAATACGCTGCTGGATAACCTGGATCTCAGCTTAAAAAGCCAGGGCAAAGCTATTCAGAGACTTGTGAATGAAAAACATATCGATATAGATCATTTTGTACCGGACTCTATTTATTCGGATCCGGAAGATCTTGTATGGGACGTCATCTATAACGAAGTAGCATTCAATCTTAGGAATAATTATATTCAAATTTATTTTAAAGACAGGACAATATTCAAGTCCGCCAACCTTAATCAGGATTCTCTTTACTTCCCGGCAAAAACAGCCGAGGTAAATTTATTTAATTTTGTCGATACCACACTGTCATCAAAACAAATCAGATGCGTCCAACTGAATTCACCGAAGTATAAAATAATTGTAGCGTTTCCGCTGCAGCATATAGGACAGACTTTAAATAGCCTTGCTCATATCTTTATAATTCTTGCTCCTTTCTTTTTTCTTGTTTCGCTTGCCGGAGGAACCATTATATCATATAAAGCGCTGTCAAGAATTGATGCAATAATTAAAAGGACCGAAGAAATTGATATTCAGAACCTGCTTGAAATAAAAGGAGGAGAAAAATACAGCGACGAATACGGGCGCCTTGTAAAAAAGATGAACGAGATGATCAGCAGGATAAAAGTCTCAATCGATTATATGAATCAGTTCTCAATATCGGCGGCACATGAATTAAAAACACCTTTGACAATTCTACGCGGTGAGACCGAGCTTGCTCTGAGGTCGCCTAAGACGCCGGAACAATACATAGAAGTATTAAAAAGTAATTATGAAGAAACTATAAGGCTAACTAAAATTATTGACAACCTTTTCTTCATTACAAAACTGGATCACTCGATGATCGAGATCCAGAAAACCATGGAAGATATTAACGAATTTCTGAATACAATTGCATATAACCTGCAGATACTCGGCGCAGAAAAAAATATTCAGATAAAAGTTGAATCAACAGGAAACATTTATGCGGAGATCGACAAGGAGTTAATGACGCAGGCTATGTCAAATCTCATCGATAATGCGATCAAATACGGAGACGGTAATAACATTATCAGCCTAAAATGTGAAAGCTTTACCGACAATAAAATAAAAATAAGCATTAAGAATAAAGGACAGGGAATTCCGGCCGATGCTATCCCTAAAATATTCGAACGGTTTTACAGAGTTGACTCTTCAAGAAACAGGGGCAACGGCGGCGTGGGACTCGGTCTTTCAGTGGTTAAAGCAATAGTAAACTGGCACAACGGAGAGATTTTTGTTAATTCAATTCCGGGCGATCAGACCGAATTTTATATTATCTTACCGTTAAACAGCTAAAAAGCCGAGATATTTATTTAACACCGAATATTCTTTTAAATTCGTCTATGTTATTTATTGAATCGATCTTATTTTTTTCTTCGTCAGGTTTAGATCTTTTCAAATTCGATAAGTATTCTTCGCTGAAAATGATACTGCTGCGGCAGGCCTTTGCAAATTCTATAAGACTGGTATCGGAAGTAACCAAGGTAATATTTTTAGGATTATCCGAATTTTCAATCTGTTTCCTGATCATGTCGTCCGCCGTTTTTTTATTGCTGTAAATTATCTTAATCTTAGAGGTTTTAATCTGTAAATTCTCAAATCCGTCGTAGTGTAAAAATATTTTGTTCCTCGAAGTCTGATAGTTATTATCGAGCATCATAGCAAGTTTTTCCCTGACGATCTGCCGGTCCTTTTTCTGGATCTTCATAAGCTGCTTGTCCTTGCCTATAACATTGTTGCCGTCAATAATAAAAATCTTCATTTTACTTGCCGTTATAAAATTGTCCGCTCTTTGTAATTTTAAGATCCTGGAGCTGAGGAGCTTTAATTCTTATTTCAAGATAATAACCGCTGAATAAGCCCGAAGGGTTCCAGGTAAAATTCATTATCCACGCATGGAGATCTCTTGAAATACGGATTTGAGGAGCGGTTACCTGCTTCTGCTCGAAATCGTATCCGCCGGTTATTGTAAATTTCCAGTTACGAGTAAGATTAAAATCAAAACTCGTGCTGAGTGTTGAAGAAATATATGTTGAGCCGGATTTTGTAAAAGAATAATTATAACCCAGAGATAAATTCCACGGAATTTTAAAATCCGGCTCTTTAGTATTATATATTCCCTGATACATATTGTTGGGATTCTGATAAACCTCGCTTTGAGAAGCCTGCTGACCGGTGCTTTTCGATTCACCGGACTTTAATTTATCGGCGGAAAGGCTGGTAGATATTGAAAAATTAAACGAGCGTAAGTCAAGAAGCCCTTTCCCTTCATTTATCAAGAATTTGTTAATTTTATTTCCGTTGGGAGTGAACTGATATGGTGATAACAAAGCCGATGAATTAAAGCTTAAAGCATTTCCTATTTGAGTATTCGCGCTTAAATTAATATCCGAAAGTCTCATGCTGTCCGCCGCAAAGTTATATCCCACGCTGGCATTTAAATTCAGCAGTCTGTACTTCTGTTCTTTTGAAGTAGTATCGGTAGGATCTGCTTTTGTTTTCATCTCAAAAACATTACCCAGCGAGAAAGATATATTCTGCTGCTGCCCCGATGAAACCCCGCCGAAAATATTTTTCTGAAATTTGTCGTATTTTACCTTTTGTCCCTGAGAGTTCACATAATAATCGTAATAACCCCAGAAAGGACCGGAAAAATCCGGTCTAAAAGTGTAAGAAACCGAAGGTGTAACAATTTGCCTGAATGCGCTGATGCCGAAAACATCGGGCTGGAATATTCCGTAAAACTTTGTTGAAACAGAGGCACCGACATTGAATGTTCTAACCATGTTAATCTGGTTTATTTCTTTTGTTACAATTGAATCGGTATTACTCACTGTCTGGCCGGCATAATTTTCAACAATCCTTTTATTGTACCAGTCTTCCTGATAGCTGAAATTAGGAGAAATATTAAAATATCCAATTTTGGGGGAAGCCGATATACCAAGGTTATGCTGTATGCCGCCGTGAATTGAAAGCTGCCCGTTTGTTTTATTCCGGTCGTTCTGAAATTGGCCGGAATAATTAAAACCGATCATTTCGTACCATTTCTGGTTGACTGTTGATGTGCTTTTCCGGAAGGGATATTTTTGCGGTATACTGAAAGTTAAACTCGGAAGTATTTCGGAGATATTTCCGGAGACCAGATCCTGGCTTCTGCTGTAGCTCAGCGACAAACTGTTGCCCGATTCTTCCCATGATTTGGTAAAATTGATATTCGAATAAATATTATTTTGAAGAGCTTCGTCTACATTAAAAGTAGTTCGTTGAATATAATTCTGGCCCGAGACAAAACGCATATTTGCATCGAGACGCATCGTGGGAGTAAAAGATTGATGATGATTCCAGCTTATGCTCCATTCCCGGCTTTTACTGTAATTTCCGGTTGCGGTATTTTGAGATTTAAATAATCTGTAGCCTCCCTCAAGACTTCCGTTAAAATCATATCTTTTGGCATACCTGAATCTGCTGTTAAAGCCGAAACTGCCGCGGGTATAATAATCGGCGGTTAAATTAAGATCATAGTAATCGTTTATCGCCCAAAAATATCCTATATGGGAAAAGTAGAAACCGTATGTAGCGTCGTTTCCGAATGCGGGCGGAATTAAACCCGAACGCCGGCCGGATTCCAGCGGGAAAACGGCAAACGGCAGGGGTATCGGAAAAGGCACTCCTCCGAAGTACAGCCATATCCACTTCGCGACAAGTTCGCTCTTATTTATTACCTTCATTTCGGGAGAATAAAAATAATAGTGCGGCGGATCAGCATCGCAGGTAGTATACATTCCGTCTTTTACAAAATACGTGGTTTTATTAATTTTTTTTATGGCATCGCCGGAATAAATTGCACCTTCGTTTTTTGTCTTGGCCGATGTTATGTATCCTCTGGTTGTTTTGAAGTTGTATATCATCGACAAACCGTCGTACACCTCGCCGCCCTGCGACAGAACAGGTGTATCCTTGAAAGTTCCGGGCACCGAATCGTTAGGAACGCCTTTTGCAAAAATATTGTTTGTCCTGAAGTCGACATTTATATCAGCACTCTTCAGTTCGGTATCCTTATATTTTAAATCGCTGCTGCCGTACAGATCCATTTTCTTTTTATCAATATAAAAGAAAAGAGAATCCGTTGAATTAGCATAAATAACAGTATCGATATCACTGCTGCTGCTCTTTGCGGCAGAATCCCGGCGAGCCAGTGAATCGGCAGGCAGTGCAATAAGCGAGTCTTTTTTAGTCACCGCGACAGAGTCGCTCGACTGCGCCAAAAGGATATCAAAATTCAGGAGAAATATGGATATAAATAAGAAATACTTCATGATATACTTTTATGCCTGTCGGTTCCCAAAATTTCGGTTATCAAGATTTGTAAAATACCAGTGCGGAAGCTCCTTTTATGCCGGCATCGTTTTTTAATTTTGCAGGTTTTATTTTGATTCTTTTTTTCAAAGGCTTCATAACCCTGGATATGGTTGTTTCTTCGACGGCATCGAAAAGAGTTTTACCCAAACCTGCTACCCCTCCTCCGATAATAAACGTGCTTATATCAAATGCATTTGCGACGGATGCAAGACCTGTTCCAAGATAAAGCCCCAGTTTATTAACAACCTGCTTTGCATACCCGTCGTTTTTCTCTAATGCCTGATCTATTATTAACGGAGTAAGTTTGTTTAAATCGTTGTCGATCAACTGCCATATCAGAGAATCTTTATGACGCGGCAGTTCTTTCTGAACATTTTTTATAATATAGTGATTGCCAAGGAAAGTCTCTACGCATCCATAAGAGCCGCAGTTACATTGCAGGCCGTCATAACTTATGGTAATATGTCCGATCTCGCCGGCAGCGCCTACTTCGCCCCTGAACAGTTTCCGGTTGTAAATGATTCCGCCGCCGACTCCTGTACCCAAAGTAACCATTACGAATGAATCTAATTTTTTTCCCGAGCCGAACATCAATTCACCTATTGCAGCAACATTGGCATCGTTCTCTATAAACGTTTTTATTTTAAATTCTTTTTCGATGATTTTTCCCAGATTAACTTTTTCCCAGCCGGGTAGGTTCGGCGGGTATTCAACCGTTCCTTTCTTTGCCGAAATTATCCCCGGCGATCCGACGCCGATTCCGCTGATTTTAAATTTATTGCCGGATAATATTTCGCTTATTCCCTTTTTAATTTGAGATATTACCGAATCGGGACCTCCTTCTGCCTTTGTTTCGATCGATGTCTTCTTCGTAATTTTACCATCATTAGAGACTATACCTACTTTTACGTTTGTACCCCCCAGATCTACTCCGATTGCGTATTTTTCTTTTTTGGGCATGACCGTTCCGATCTAATTTATGGTTTTTTGAGATTCGTTTATTTTACTTATTATCATCCCGGCAACCTTTAATGCGCGCAGACCGTCATCGCCCGAAACAACGGGACGTTTCTTTTCCAGTACCGAATTGACAAAAAGCTCAAGTTCGTATCTTAATGCGTTTACCTCTTTAATTGCCGGCTGTTCATATACTACTTGTTTCTTTTTTTCACCGAGACCTATCTCACCGAACGAAATAAAAGCAGAGTCGGGTTTTTCGTCGGGAGGAATCAATCTGTATACCTCGGAAACTCCTGTTATGAAATCCAGAGAAATATAATTGTCTCGCTGGAAAATTCTCATCTTTCTCATTTTCTTCTGGGATATTCTGCTGGCGGTAACGTTTGCTACTGCTCCGTTTTCAAACTGGAGTCTCGCGTTTGCGATATCCAGACTGTTTGAAACAACCGCCACGCCGCTTGCTTCGACGTTGACAACCTCGCTTTTCACAAGGCTCAGGATAATATCGATATCATGAATCATTAAATCCAGAACAACTGCTACGTCCGTACCTCTCGGATTGAATTGTGCAAGTCTGTCAGTCTGTATAAACTTTGGATCAAGAATATATTTTTCGAGCGAGATAAGTGCGGGATTAAATCTTTCAATATGACCGACCTGCAGGTTCAGCGAATTATTTGCAGCCAGTTCAACTATTTCTTCGGCTTCCGGAATAGTTACTGTAATAGGCTTCTCTACAAAAACATGGATATTTTTTTCAAGACACTTTTTTGCTAGATCGTAATGAGCACTTGTAGTAGCCGAAACGGAAACGGCATCAATTTTTTCAAGGAGATCATCCAGGTTTTCAAATACATTAACACGAAACTCTTCGCCGGCATTTTCAGCCACTGTTTTATTGCTGTCGTAAATTCCGACAATACTGCAAGCATCTATTTGCTTTAACATTTTAATATGCAGTTTACCGAGATGCCCCGTACCTATCACACCGATTTTTAATTTTTCCATGCTAGTTACTCTTTATTAGTTGATAACCGATTATTCTGTCATACCCACCGTAGTCGGGATCATTATAAAAGACAAAGATATGATAGATGTTTGATGTATTCCAATTATTTCCCTCCAAAGTCAGCCAGTCCTGATTTATTATCTCTTTGCCGTTATCATCCGCAATTACGTATTGATAATCGTATATCCCCCTTTTTAATGGGACTGTAATCGAATAAACACCGTAATCGTTTCGTAATCTGTAATTAGGGTTTACTTCCCAGTTATTGAATGCACCTACGAGATAAATACCGCCGGTAATCTCATTCGGCGGCCTGATCGAAAACGTAACATTCAAATAAGTGGCGTAATCATTATTATAGTTAGTCAAAACGGATCCGCCGTATAGATCGCGGCGGCCTTCCGTATAAAATCGAGAATATTCCAATCCCTGCAGGTGAGCGTTAACATTTGGCCCCATAAAATTATCCGTGTTTCTTAAATCTACCTGACGGTATGCGTTGCCCGGCAGAATATCTCTTGCAATGAAAGAAAAATTTCGGTTACCGTTCCAATAAAATTGTCTCGTGTTCGTATTCCCGTTTCTGTCTATAACTGTAGGATAATCCATAACCTGATTTGCTACGATCTCGACATGATCTACATATGAAGGGAAAAACTTGTCGGGAAGTATAAAGTTAGTTGTTATATTGAAAATTTTAGCCAGATCGGCAGGAAAATAATTTGCTCCTTCGAGCTGTTCTTTTTTCAATGAGTCACCGACACCTATTTCATTGTCCACTACATAAAATTTACCGCCTCCGAAAATCTTAGTAGTGTCCTGAGAATCGGTAATATAAAACATCCACTTTCCCGAAAATGGAAATTCTACACCGTTGTTTTTTGGATAAAAATCTTTGAAGTGATAGTCTGCTTCCTTCACGGTCTGAGGTAAGGAAGAATAACTCATATTATAATCAATATATTTGTAAGGGCTTGCTAAAAAAATATTAGAATACGGTCTCCAGTTTTTATCGCAGAACCTGAATAATAAAATGAGATTAGGAACGAAATTCGACTTAACATCGAATTCGATAGTAAGGTAATTAGGTGTTCCGCGACCGTTTAAAATAACCGGGAACGACGTTTCATCACTTCCTCCGTAAACTTTCAGACTTTTAATTTGAATATTCTGGGAAAATACTGATGAAGAAAAAAAGAACAACAACTGTAAAAGCAGGACGGCTGATTTCAAATATAACTCCGCAATTAAAAGTTAAATATTTCAACACACTTAATGGATTGATACGGGATAAAAATATTTATAATTTCTTTTTCTCTCACCGTTTCCAAAAGTAATCCCTCGTCGAATACATCTTTTAAACTGCCTGATTTAAAGACTATCTCGAAAATAGGAGCATTTGTTTTAGTATCCATCGCCAGACCGAAATGTTCGTGCATTGTAACATGAAGAGTTTTTCCCAGATATTTACTCCAATCCAGTTTCATTTTATCCTCTTATAATAACGAGATAATTTTTTGTTTAAATGACTCAATATCTTTACATAAATAATATTTTTGCAGGAATTGCTTTGCAAGAATTTTTTCCCCCGCATTTAAATAATTTGCGTAAACCGAGGCCAACAATGCTTTTAGACTATCTGTAGTATTGCAATCTTTCCGGTTATTTTCAAGGTAAGAATCGATATTCTCTATTAGTGTATCGTTTTCGGAAATAAAATAATCGTATATCTTAGTGTTTATATTGAAGATTTTGCCGCTCTCATATCTCCAGCAATTAAGCGGCAGGTAAACATCAAGAGAATCGGTATTCAGAAAATTAAATTTTGGGTTTCCGGATACAATCATAATCCCGTTAATTTCATCCGAAAAAATACTCAACGGTTTCAGCAGGCCGGAATCGATAGAATCCGCGAGGTAAAACGAATCTATTGTATTATAAATATAAAGCATATAATATGTTTTGCCGGCTTTAAATCTAGACTCGAGTATGTAAAATTCGTTAACTCCGTCATCATCGTAATCAATAGTATCTGCGGTAGGGTTACTAAAAGTTCCGGTATAAATGAGGTTGTTTTGCTTATCCCATACTTTTAGTACGGAATTTTGCAGTTTCACGTTAAATAGATCGAAAGAATAAGTATAGTTCTGTGCGGACAGCGGAAAGGAAAGTAAAAAGAAAAAGATTAAAATATTAAATGTTTTCATTCGAGAAAATACCGGCAGCAAAAACTGCCGGCACAATTAAATTTTGGTAAATTACTCAAGCTGATCGCCTAAATATTTGGTATGAAAAACCGCTGAACCTGCCTACCGGTAGGTAGAACGATTACAAAAAACTGTTTTTCTTACCATTAGCCCGCGACTTAAGTCGCGGGCTAATGGTAAAAATATAAATATTTCGAACTGTTTTAATGTTTTATAAAAAACAAGCGATCAACTTGAGTAAATTAATTATTATTTACCCACTAAAGATAATATTTCTTTCCTTTATTCACCCGTATTAATTAAAATTTTTGGACACCGTTTTTACGAATTTTTTATCTCGTTAGTCAGTTTTGAAATGGCATCCTTTGCGTCTCCGAAATACATTAGCGCATTAGGAGCGAAAAACAATTCATTATCAATTCCGGCATATCCTACGTTCAAAGATCTTTTATTTATTATTACGGTTTTTGCATAATCCACGTTCAGGATCGGCATACCGAAAATCGGACTGTTCTGGTCGTGCCTTGCCGCCGGATTAACCACATCGTTTGCACCGATAATAAGGGCTATATCGGTATTACTGAAATCATCGTTAATATCCTCGAGGGCATACAATTTATCGTAAGGAACATTAGCTTCGGCCAGAAGAACATTCATATGGCCGGGCATTCTTCCCGCAACGGGATGAATCGCGTATCTAACTTTGATGCCTTTCTTCTCAAGAGCAACCATTAAATCCCTAACGGCATGTTGAGCCTGGGCAACGGCCATACCGTACCCGGGTACTATTATTACGCTGCTTGCGGCATCGAAGATCATAGCCGCCTCTTCGGCGTCTACCGACTTAACATCGCCTTTAAAGCTCTCTGTGGTTGCTGCCGATCCGGTAGCGGTACCGGCCGAAGCCCATCCTCCGAGAAGTACGTTCATCAGCGATCTGTTCATACCTTTACACATAATATTGGTAAGAATAATTCCCGAAGCACCAACAAGCGCACCGGCAATAATCAGCTCATTGTTGCCCAGAACAAAACCCGTAGTGGAGCCCGCCAGTCCCGAATATGAATTCAATAATGATATTGCCACAGGCATATCTGCGCCTCCGATCGGAAGTACAAGCAGAACTCCGAGAACGAGAGAAACTAAAGTAATTACAACGGCCAGGGTGATAGATGTCGGATTTACAACTACATATGCACCCGCGCCCACAATAAATAAGACTAATAGAAGATTTAACGGATGCTGACCCGGATATTTTATAACCTTGCCGGATACCCATCCCTGCAGCTTTCCGAAGGCTATCATGGAACCTGTAAAGGTAACTCCGCCTATTAACAGACTGAGTATAATCGCAACGCCAACGTTAACCGGAATATTCGGCGTGGTTTTATAAAATTCCGACAGGGCAACCAGTGTTGAAGCACCTCCGCCGAAACCGTTAAGCATACCTACCATCTGCGGCATGCCTGTCATCTTAACTTTTAAAGCCATCACGGTGCCGATAGCAGAACCTACAAGAAGACCTATAATTATCCATTCGTAAGTAAGAACGTGCTTGTCCAGCAGCGTTACTACGATCGCCAAGAGCATACCGATGGCAGCGTAAAGATTTCCCTGACGGGCAGTCTTGGGAGAGCCTAATTTTTTAATACCGAATATGAAAAATATCGAAGAAATCAGGTAAGTAATTTCTATAATTGTATCCATTATTCAACTCACTTTTTTTTGAACATTTTTAGCATTCTATCGGTAACCAAGAACCCGCCGACCACATTGATCATAGCAAAAATAACCGCGACCAGTCCTAATATAGTGCTGATCGTAAACTGCTGCATTCCCGCACTTAATAGTGCTCCCACTACCGTGATACCGGAAATTGCGTTGGAACCCGACATGAGTGGCGTATGAAGCGTTGGGGGAACTTTTGTAATTAACTCGAACCCGACAAAAATTGCCAGGACAAATACATATATTAGCATTAAAAAATTACCGTCCATTTTAGATCCCTCGTTTTATTATGACTGAAATAAAATCGGATTATTCTTATAAAAGTTCTTTGATTCTGCCGTTAACAACTTCGCCGCCGTATGTAATCAAAGAACCTTTTACAATCTCATCTTCAAGTTTAATATCAAGTTTACCTTCCTTGCTGATATGAAGAAGAAGGTTCATAATGTTTTTAGCATACATTTCACTTGCATGGAAAGGGACAAGGCTGGGAAGATTCGGTTCTCCGATAATTGTTGTACCGTATTTTTTAACCGTCTTTCCTTTTTCACTTATTTCACAGTTGCCGCCGAATTCAACGGCCATATCGAGAATTACGCTTCCTTCGTGCATATTCTTTACCATATCTTCCGTTATTAATACGGGAGCTTTTTTCCCCGGTACCAATGCAGTAGTTATAACAATATCAGCTTCGGTAACATGCTTAAAGATTAGTTCCTTCTGCTTCTTCAGAAATTCTTCGGAAGCCTCTTTTGCATAACCGCCGCTGTCCTGCATCGATTCGTCGGTATCAACCTCTATAAACCTGCCGCCCAGACTTTCTACTTCTTCTTTTACGGCGGGCCTTACATCCGAAACTTCGACAACCGCGCCCAGTCTTTTAGCCGTGCCGAGAGCCTGCAGCCCCGCTACTCCGGCGCCCATTATTACTACTTTTGAAGGCGAAATTGTTCCGGCAGCCGTCATCATCAACGGAAAAATTTTCCCCAGACGGTCTGCGCTTAATATTACCGACTTATAACCCGCAAGGCTTGCCTGTGAGCTTAATGCATCCATTTTCTGCGCAAGCGTTGTCCGGGGTATCATGTCCATCGAAATGGTATCAATGCCCTTTTCTGAACATTTCTTGGCATCGCCGGGGTAATGGAGCGGATACATAAAAGCAATAAGCAGACTGCCTTTGTTTATCAAGTCGGTTTCGTTTTTTCCTGTTGAAGGGTTATCAACGGGTCTTTGAACTTTTAATATAATTTCACCGGAACCGTATAGCTCGGAAGAACTGCCGATGATTTTTGCCCCGGCTTCGGAATATTTCTCATCCGGAAATCCTGCATTAAGTCCGGCATCTTTTTCGACATTTACCTGAAAACCGGCTTTGATTAATTTCGATACTACGTCCGGCGACAGGGCAACCCTGTTTTCACCCGGCATTATTTCTTTGGGAACGGCTATTATCACAACCTTTCCTCCTGCTTTAAGTTTATGTAATATTTTTATTTATTTGAAAAATATTGTTGAACTACCAAGTAAATCCGCATATGAAAAGTAATTTAAGAAAAATAAAATAACGGCAAAAACAAATAGGAAAATTTATCATTTCTATTTAATTTATCGCATATTTTTTGGGGACACATCAATGAGCCAAACTTTCCTAAAGATTGCACTAATTTTAACATTAAGCATAACCGGCTGCAGCAATAATCAAGTTTACGATTCTCATTACGGCGGATTAAATTCAATCAATGCTGCTTCCGTCAAAAATGATATCCGCTTTTTAGCCTCAGATTCTTTTAAAGGGAAGAAACACACCCAGCCCCGAACTAAATTCCGCGGCGGCATACATATCTAAAAATTTCGAGCTCAACGGTATAAAATCCGTAAATAAAAGCTATCTGCAAAAAGTAAAATTAGGATACATACGTCTGGGCGAGAATAATAGCTTGTCAATAAAAACCGGCGGGAAAGAAATATCCTATGATATAAAAAAAGATTTTACTCCCTTTGAAATGACTGCTAATAATACTGCTGCCGCCCCGGTTGTTTTTGCAGGTTACGGAATAGACGCACCGGAATTTAAGTACAGCGATTACACAAACATAAACGTAAAGGGAAAAATAGTTTTTGTTCTCAGACACGAACCGGGTGAAAACGATCCTGCTTCGGTTTTTAACGGAACTGCAGCTACTAAATATTCTGACATAGAAGAAAAGGTAAAACTGGCAATTAAACATGGTGCTGCGGGTGTTTTGGTTGCTCAAGATCCGCTGAACCATCTTTTACTTACCCCGAGGGGATATCCGTGGCCTTCTCTCTCTAAATATATTCCGGACGATATTCTTCCGCTTACATTGCTTGAGGAAGAAGACGGAAAAATCCCTGTTGTTCAAGTAAGTGAAAAGGTAATAAATCAATTGTTCGGAAATGTGGAAAATCTAAAAATACTCCAAGAGGAAATAGATACCCGGCTCCAACCCCAATCTTTTGAACTTAAGAATACAAGCGTTTCATTAAGAACTAATACCTCGATAAAAGAGGTTGATGCAAGCAACGTTGTCGGTTATATCGAAGGAAGCGACCCCGAGTTAAAGAATCAGTTCATTATAATCGGAGCCCACTACGATCATATCGGTATAAAAAAAGATCCTCATGAAGGAGAGGATTATATTTATAACGGTGCCGACGACAATGCAACAGGAACCGCAGCATTAATTGCAGTAGCAAAAGCTTTCGGAACTTCCGGAAGGGTTACCAAACGAAGTATTTTATTTATTGCATTCTGCGGGGAAGAGAAAGGTCTTTTCGGTTCCAGGTTTTATACTACGCATCCCCTGTTCTCTCTTAAAAATTCGGTTGCAATGCTCAATATGGACATGCTGGGCAGAAACAGTATTGATACAATTATGGTCTACGGAGCCACCGGAAATCCGCAACTTACGGAGAAAGTAAAAGAAGCGAATCAGGAACCTGGATTTCATTTGCTTTTATTGAATAGAATTGAAGGCGGAGACAGCGACCATTCCAGTTTCCGGAATGCCGGTATACCTTCAATTTGTTTCCATTCCGGCATACACAGAGATTTACATAAAGTTTCAGACGAGGCGGATAAGATCAATTTTAAAAAAGTTGAAAAAGCGGCAAAACTAGTTTACCTGACGGCATCGTTGCTGGCAGACGAATAATAAAGATGAAATGAGTATTTAATTAAATTTTAAAATTATCCCGGATAAAAATTCAATAAATCATTTTAAACAATTAAACCGCCAATTAAAAATTATCAACAAATAAATAGAAAGGTAATATGAAAACACGTATCATAAGAATGTTTTTTCCGGTTATACTCTTGTTATCTGTCGGATCGATCGCTTTTCCCCAGGAAAGTGTTTTTCTGAAATATCAAATGCCGCAGGGTAAGACTTACTTATACAAAACCGTTTTAGCCAGTTCTGTAACCCAGGAAATGATGGGCAAGGAAATGAAGTTCAACAACAATATCAGAAGCATCACCAGGGTAATGATCGATTCAAAAGACGAAAGCGGGAATTTAAGTTTAGTGATTTCATCCGATTCCATAATTGTTCACAACCAGATGCAGGGGAAGGACACAACATTAAGTCTGGAAGAATTAATCGGGAAAAGATCAAGAGTGGATATTTCGCAGTACGGCGATGTCTTAAGGAAATCCTCAATCGATACCCTTTCCGAACAAGCTCAAATGATGGGAAGCGCCATTACCCAGCTGACATCTAATCTTTACTCCAAATTACCCGGTAAGGAAATTAAAATGGGAGGAAACTGGACTTATTCAAAGACAGACACCATGAAATCTATGGGAGGGGAAATTGTAGTTACCAGCGATTATACTTTTACTCTGAGCGACAAAAAAGATAAAAACGGAATTGAGTGCTATCAAATTCCTTTTTCTGCGGCTATTTCTTCAAACGGACAAGCAAATATGTCGGGAATGCAGTTTTTTATAGAAGGAAACGGTAAAATGGCAGGAACAATTTTTATGTCGGTTTCCGACGGAGCCGTTGTAGGTATTGCAGGAAACAATGAAAATGAAATGACTTTGGCAACTACAGGTGACCAGAAAATGGTTATACCCATTACTCAAAGCAGTACCATGCAGACGGAATTAATAAACGATTAAATAATATTGGTTAAGGCCGGTCTTTAAAGGCCGGCTTTGATTATAAATTTGGGGATTATAAATTAGGCAAGTATTTCATTTATTGCTGAGACTAGATCAATTGCAGGAATCGGTTTAATAAAATATCTTGCGGGGTTTACAAATTTTGCTCTTTCCATATGCTCACTGTCCGGATATCCCGTCATAAAAATAATCGGAATGTCGCTATGATTTTTTATCTGCACCGCAGCTTCTATTCCGTCCATTTCACCAGCCAGACGTATATCCATTAAAACAACACCGGGCTTTTCGTCAAATACTTTTGAAATTGCATCTTCCCCTGTGGCTACGATATTCTGAATACAGAAGCCTGCCTTTGTAAGAATCATTTTAAGATACATTGCATTCATCGCTTCATCTTCAACTACCAATATTTTATTGTTTTTTTTCATACTTAAACTCTGGGTAAATAAAGCGAATTATTCATTTGTATATGACATTCTATTCCGTTATTTACCTTGAATGACGCCTTGCCTTGAAGCTGATGTTCCGCAATAGTAAAAATACTCTGTATACCTAAGGAATTCTGCCCCCTGAAATTAAAATCTTCCGGTAACCCGACTCCGTTATCCGAATAAAAAAGCTCAATAGTTTTACTATTACTTCCCGATAAACTAATTTTAATTTCACCCTCTCTATTATCCGGGAAACCGTGCTTTAATGAATTTGAGAGCAGTTCGTTAAAAATCAGTCCGCAGGGAATTGCGGTATCTATAAGCGCAAATGTTTTTTCAAGGTGCATACTTACTTTGATACGTTCCTCCGAAGCATTATAGCTTTTCATCAGCAGCTGAACCAGGTCTTCAAAATATTCTTTAAGATCAATACTCGATAAATTATGAGACTGATATAATTTTTGATGCACCAGGGACATTGTTAATATCCGGTTTTCCATATCAAGATAATTCTTTTTGACTTCCTCATCGGAAGAATACGCAGATTTAATAGCCAGCATCGCACGTATCACCTGCATATTGTTTTTGGTTCTGTGATACAATTCTTTCAGCAGAACTTCTTTTTCTTTTAGCGATGATTTTAACTCTTCTTCAGCTTTTTTCCGCTCGGTGATATCTCTAACGAACGAACTATGATATTCTTTTCCGTCAAAAACAAGGAAGCCAATTGCAACTTCAACCGGTATTATCTTCCCGCTTTTTGTTTTGTGCATCGATTCGAATAAAGAGAATTTCTTTTCTCTGCTATCCTCCCAATGCTTTGCCCATTCTTCCCTTTTTATGGCGGGATCTATATCGTATATCATTTTCCCGGCCATTTCTCCTTTTGTTAGTTCTAGTGATCTTAAAGCGGATTCGTTAGCATAAATAATATCACCGAATGAATCCAGCCCGTATATCGCTTCATTGGCTTTATCCATTATATTCTTGGCTAAACGGAGGCTTCCGTCCGAATTCGAAAGTTTGGAATAAGCGCCGGTTTCAATTTCATCTTTGATATTATTCGAATTTTTATCTGTTTCTTCCGGTTTATTTTTTATCCCGTTTATATGCTTAATTAAATCATTCAACGTTTCAATAAGTACACCGATTTCTCTATTATCATCCGGGTTTTTCAATTTTACGTTTGAATCCCCCTTTATTACTTTATGGAGAGATTCAATTAACTCTGAAAAAAGTTCGTTCTGAATACATACACTCATAATATTATTATTCCCGGCAATGATACTATACGTAAAACAAAGCAGCTCATATTAAACTAAAATTGTTCCCTTAATTGAGCGAAAAATATTGTTTAATGCGCTTGCAATTATTGTCTAACATTTGCTCAATAATTTTCCGGTTTCAGTTTACCGGTTCCAGAGGTTTGCCCAAGTTACAAAAATACATAACAATTCTCTTATATTATCGGAAGAAATGAGATAAACATTTACATTTCATGAATAATAATCAACGAAAAGAATTGTTGCTGTCAATTATCAAGGGAAAGGCTTACTTTGAACATTTTGGGAAGCTACTTATAAAAAGACTAAAGATATTTTGATTAGAATTGTTTTTATGACGGTATATTGAGCAAGATAAATAAATGTTAAACAATATTAATCCCGATTACGTTTCGCAGATTTTTTTGATATGGGTGTCTATCATCAAATCAATAGGGACCTCTGATATATTCTTCTACATTATTTTTATAAAAATTATGGAGCACACGGTGCAAATCCTTCGAAAGAGGGTTTAATTTGGAAACCATTGTATTGCCTTTTGCTTGAATTGAAGTGGTAGCACCGGGTATAACGGATGTAACCGAATCATAATCAAGTATCCATCTTATTGCCATTTGCGCCATCGTCATTCCTTCGGGCACATGAGCGTGCAGTCTATTGGTAATTTTTATACCCTTTTCAAAAGGGAGGCCGGCAAAGGTTTCGCCGACGTTAAAATGTTGACCGTCGCGGTTATAGTTGCGGTGATCTGTTTCAGCAAACTTGGTATCTTTTGTAAACTTTCCGGAAAGCAATCCGCTTGCAAGCGGAAGTCTGACAATAATACCCACCCCTTTTTGCTTAGCTTTGGGAAATAATTCATCAGCAATTTTTTGTCTGTAAATATTAAAAATTACCTGAAGAGAAATCAGGCCTTCTTGTTCCAGGCAGATTTCGCCTTCCTCAATCGATTCTACGCTGGCGCCGAAATTTTTAATCAGTCCTTCATGCTTAAGTTTCCGAAGCCAATCAAATACTTCGCCTTTACGTAATTCGGAAGTGGGAATGCAGTGAAGCTGTACCAGGTCAAGTTCTCCGACTCCCAATCTTCTTATAGATCTTTCGATTGATTGGCGCATATTTTTTTCTGAATAACTATCCGGAAAAACATCTCCGCCTCTTCCGAATTTAGTTCCGATTTTTATCTCGGCCCCGGATATTCTCAAAAATTTACCGATAAGTTCTTCGCTTTTTCCGTTTCCGTAAACATCTGCGGTATCAAAAAAAGTGACCCCGTTTTCTACCGCCGTATTCATAATAGTATATGCCGTTTCATCGGATATGGGTCCGAAATCACCTCCGAACTGCCAGCAGCCTAAACCGATCTCACTTATTTCAAAACCGTTTTGTCCTAAAATTCTGACGTTCATGGTATCTCCTTTTTTTTCGGAAGAGATAAAATTAATTATCAGCAGAAAATAAAATTTTTCCTTATAGAATTTTTCAATTTGCCCGGTTTTCTTTCACATCAAAAACATTTATGCCTTTAACCTGAGTAATTAAACTATTTAATCACATAACCCGTGTGTTAAAATTAACCAAACAAAAAGATTAAATTAAAATTTAATTCGTTATAAGAAAGCAAAAAAAACTTACAATGTAAACTGAATTTTACAGTCTCATAAACTGTACACTTAATAAATTTTTACGGATTAAGCAAATTAAAGCGGGTATATTAATCGGTAATATATTTCACTAACCATAATTCTAATTTTTGTTTTCCGTTATTAATTCATATCCCATTTTAATAACCATACCGTCATCGTTAACATATGTATCGGCCGGTTTTTTTAATAGTTTTACAGCGACCCAGATATCGCCGATACATCCGGCAGCATGTGCAGAGATAACAATAAATATAACCGAGGCTAATGTATTTGAAACAATAAAAAATATAATCAAACCGGCAAGACTTAAAACTATCAAAGGACTTAAACAGGCAATTAAATAATATTTCTTCTTTAAATATCTGCCCGGAATCCCAGCATAAGCAGATAAATTTTTAAATCCGAATACAGGCTTTTCTCCGGTGAACAAAAAAAAGAATAGTCCGTGAATTAATTCATGGATTGTCATGATAAATACCAACAAAAAAAGGAATATAAAAAGATAATCATTAGACATCCTGCTGAACGAAACAAAATAATATAAAAGGCTAACAGGCTTATTAATTATAAAAATATTTGTCAAGTAGAAAAATACTATATACGCAAGTGGAAACGATAGTATACTGATAACATTGATAAGAAAATATAAAGGCTTATTTTCCCGAAAATTCACTTCCTCCATATTGCGGAACTCTGCTTCGGATAATGCTATTGACTTCATATTAATTGATATTTTAATTTTTAAATTAGTACCGGAACAATATAACGACAAATTAACTTATTTCATTCTGTCGAAATTTTAATTTCGGCCCGTTAAATAATCTTAATTTATATGATTGCGGGCTGTTCATGAGTAAGACAATGAAGAGTTCCCAGTCCCCACACCAGATCCAATGAATGTATTCCGATTACAGGTCTGTCATTAATTAGTTCCCCTATTATTCCCAACGCGGTTTTATCATTAGGGTCATTAAAAGTAGGTACTAATACAGCGGAGTTGGAAATATAAAAATTAGCATAACTGGCGGGAAGTCTTTGACCTTTAAAAATTACAGGTTCGGGCATTGGAAGATATATTGTTTCCACTTTAGAGCCGTCATTCATGCGGAAATTTTCTGCGCGTTCACGATTTTCATTCAATTTTATGTAATTGTCGTCGCGAGCATTTTTCTCCTGCACCAGCAGCAGCGTATTTTTATTTACGAAACGGCACAAGTCGTCAACGTGCCCGTGCGTATCGTCCCCTGCAATCCCGTCGCCCAGCCATAATACGGTGGATATTCCGAGAAAACTTTTAAATATCTCTTCATAGTCTTTTTTTGTAAAACCAGGATTCCTGATTTGAAGTTTTTCACTCATCAAACACTCTTCGGTAGTTAACAGGGTGCCTTTGCCGTTAATATCTATCGAGCCGCCTTCAAGCACAACGTGTTTGTTTTTATGTACTGCGTGCGTCATGGAAATATTAATTTTTTTTGAAATAAACGCCGGTATTTTTTGATCTTTTTTGTGGTTCGGATATTTTGCCCATCCGTTGAATTTAAATTCCGTCATTAATAATTCGGAGTTATTTTTTACGAAGGCGGGAACAATATCCCGCATCCATCCTCTATCAGTTTTGGCAAGATAAAACTCAACATTCGATACATCTACATTTGCAGCTTTTAAAACGTTAAGTGCTTTCTTTTCATGACCTTTGCTTTCAACAAGGATTTTTACTATTTCGCCAGGTGTTATCCTTCTAACGATTTCAGCATATACCCAGGGGATCGGCGAGAATTTTCCCGGCCAATCTTCAATATTATGCGGCCAGCCCAGCCAGGTTGCTTCGTGCCGTTCCCATTCGGCGGGAACTCTGAGGCGAGTTTTCTTATTAGTCATTACTGGTATTTCTCCGAATTCGGTATTAAAAATAAAATGAGGATAGATTAATTTTGTATCAAATATTTTATTCTAAAAATCTTTTTGTAATTTCGCCGTATTGATCAATTCTTCTGTCTCTGAGAAACGGCCAGTTTCTTCTTATATATTCGATCCGGTCGAGGTTGATTTCGGCCATCAGTATTTCTTCATTGCCGGCCGATGCTTCGGCAATAACAATGCCCTGCGGATCGGCAATAAATGACTGTCCCCAAAATTCTATTCCGGCAGAATCATCGTTTTGTTTTTCGAGACCGATTCTGTTTGCGGCTGCAACATATACTCCGTTTGCTATCGCATGTCCTCTCTGAATTGTCTGCCATGATTCGAACTGAGCTTTTCCGTGCTCATTTTTTTCAAGAGGGTGCCATCCTATAGCAGTGGGATAAAATAAAATATTGGCGCCTTTCAACGCGGTAATTCTAGCTCCTTCCGGATACCACTGGTCCCAGCAAATCAGTGTTCCGATATCGCCGAATTTCGTACGGAATGACTTAAATCCGAGATCTCCCGGAGTGAAATAAAACTTCTCATAAAAAGCAGGGTCATCCGGAATATGCATTTTTCTGTAAATTCCCGAAATTTTTCCGTCTGCGTCTATAACGGCTGCACTGTTATGGTATAAACCGAGAGCCCGTTTTTCAAAAACCGGTACAATAACAACAACGCCGTATTTTTCAGCAATTTTGGATATCTTCTCGGTTGAAGGCCCGGGGATAGTTTCTGCCAGATCAAAATTTTCTATATCTTCAGTTTGACAGAAATATTGAGATTTAAATAATTCAGGAAGACAAATTACGTTGGCTTCCTTTTTAGCCGCTTTTTCAATCCAGTCGGCTGCTTTTTTTAAATTTTCATTTGTATTTTTTCCGAATCCCAACTGTAAAAGAGCTACATTGAATTTCCGGGGAATTTTTTTGTTAATCATTCTGCTATCCTGTTAAGTAAGAAAAATATATCCGGCCTTATTTGGGGGTCATCATTACTAAAAAATATTATTAACTTACCGGAAATATAATAAATATGATAAACTTACATTCAAATTATTATTCCGGCAGTAATAAAAAGCAATTTACCGGAAAGGCAGATATAACTTCAAACATTATTTTTTATCGGTGCTTAGAGTGCTGTTAATATCCCGAAGTTGAAATTAATCTGCCGCTTTCGTTGTATTTTTTCTCGCGGAATTTTGTACCGTCTACGTAATATTCCTCTTTTTTTACTTTGCCGTTTTTAAAATAACTTCTCACCCAACCGTCTATTTTTCCCTTCAAATAATTTTCTGTTTTCATTAAAGCACCGTACTCATAATAATATTTTTTCTCACCGATAATCTCGCCGCTACGGTAATTTGCTTCCGATTCTATAAGTCCGCTTTCGTAATAAGTTTTATAGTCACCGTCGGGTACGCCGTTCTTGTTATAATATACTGCTTTTAAGCCGCCGCTTTTATAATAGACAATTTCTATTCCGTTTTTTTTATTGAAATCGTAACCTGTTTCCCGTTCAATTTTTCCGTCTTCATAATATGATCTTGTAAGACCTCTTTGTATACCTTTGATATAGTCTGCAGATGTCTTTAATATTCCGCCGTCATAGTAAGTATAAGAATTATTCTCTAATGTATCGTTAACATAATGCCATTCGTGTTTTAAAAATCCGTCGTCATAATAATATCTGCACACGCCGTCTCTATTTCCGTTTTTAAAATGGATTTCGCTTTGTATTGAACCGTTTGGATAATAAGTTCTGTCCGTTCTTTCCTTTTCCTCGGTTTTGCCGGTATAGTCGTACTTTACCCGGTCAGTAAGTTCACCGTTCACATATGTATCCAGTACGCGAAGATTGGCAGACATGTCATAAATTTTTACCTCGCCGATCAGTTTGTTATTGGAGTAAGTAGCATCCAATGCTATGACTCCGTTTTCATGATAAACTCTGGTAGGACCGTCTTCAACTCCGCGTTTAAATGTTCTCTCGACTTCAACTTTTCCCGATTTAAAATAAGTTTTTGAAAGACCGTCCAGTTCACCGTTTACATAACTCCAATCCCCTTCAAGTTCACCGGTTTTATAGTAAGTATGCGTTATTCCTTCAAGTTTGCCGTCAACGTAATTCTGTTCCGCCCATAGTTCACCGGTTTCATAATACCATTTCGAAACACCCTGTTTAAGTCCGTGCAGATAATTCCATTCAATGCTGAGAAGGCCGCTTTCAAAATACCAATCCGATTTTCCCTCTTCTTTGCCTTCTACAAAATTCCACTCTTTCCATAGTTTCCCGTCGGAATAATACTCGAAGTACTTGCCGTTTAATTTACCGTTTACATATTCGCCCTGAGTTTTAAGTGTACCGCCTGAATAATATGTTTTTTTATAAACGGTAGCGGAATCACTTTGAGCTTTTAATAAAAAGGATAAAATAAATGTAAAAAATAGGATTTTTAACAGATCAGAAAATTTGAGCATTTGTCGATTAATAATTGTTATCCGATAAATTGAATGCGCACACAACTTCGTTAATTTGATTTGTAAAATTAAAATTATTTTATAACATTAAAAATTGAATAATGAATGCTTATTTTCGATATTATATGATTAAAATCATAAATTCTTTGAAATAACAGTAATTAAAAAAATCCGGGATAAAAAATTTTTCCAAATGCATACTCATTTAACAAATAAATCTACGATAGGAAGAAATTTAATACTATCGATCCTTCTTAATTCGATTATTGTCGGCGGTGAGATAACTGCCGGAATATTCAGCAACAGTCTTGCATTAATCTCCGATGCACTGCATAATTTCAGCGATTTAATATCATTAAATTCTAAGTCTATTCGCGGTCAAAATGTCGCTCAGGAAAGCGACTCCGAATAAGACTTACGGATATTTAAGAGCGGAAATAATAGTAGCATTTATAAATTCATCCGCGCTTGTAATTATAGGTTTCTACATAATATTCGAGGCAATAGGCAGATTGGTCAATCCCGAACCGGTTGCCGGGACCTGGGTAATAATAGTTGCAGCAGTCAGTTTTTTTGCCAATTCACTATCCACTTATCTGCTGCATAAAAATTCCAAAGAAGATTTAAATGCCAAAACCGCATACCTTCATATGCTGTACGATTCTCTAAATTCTTTCCTCGTAATTGCCGCCGGTATACTGATCTATTTCTTTAAGTGGTATCTACTCGACCCGGTCTTTTCGATAGTCATCGGATTGTTCATTATCAAAAGCGGCTGGGACGTTATTTTGGACACCGTGAATATTTTAAGCGAGGGAACACCGAAACATATAGATATGAACGAGGTAGCCGAATTTATTGCTTCGTTCCCCGAAGTGAAACATATTCATCATCTTCATATTTGGTCTATCTCTTCAAAAATGAATGCACTGTCTGTTCATGTGGTTGTTGAGGATCAAACTATTAGTAAGGGCTACCTGATAATAGACCGAATTGAAAAATCGCTTAACGATAAATTCGGAATTGACCACCCGACAATACAGCTTGAAGCAGATTTGACCAAAGAGCAGAATAAAATATTAAAATTAAATAACAATGTTTAATTCGTTATTCGGCTGAGTGCACGCAAAACGCAGGTTAAGATAAAGTTTTTTGTCAAATTGATAAACTTAGTCATGTTTAATGTTTACACTCGGTACTCACTTAACCTCCTGATCGGGAAAGTCGCTCATCGCATTTAATTATCTTTTAAATAGTAATCAAATAACATAGACAGCCAAATGTTTTGAAATTTTCCGTTTACCTGAGCGGGAATGAATTTTAATTTACCCGCATATTCAATTGCCGCCCCATCCAGCAAGCTCGAACCTGATGAAGACTCTATTTCTGTCCGGGAAACGTTTCCGTCTTTTGTTACAAATAATTTTATTTTAACCTTGCCTTCAATTTTATTTAATACTGCCATCTTAGGATAAATAGGAACGGTACACGATATTATCTGCGGTTCTTTTATATAACCCGGATCTTTATTTATTATATTTTTAATTTCAACTCTGGCGTAATTTTTCTTCGGCGGCTCAATGTCTTCATAAATAACTATATTCTTTTCTTCGAAATATCTGCAAGCAAGACCGTTACGCTTTAAGATATTTTTAAGTTCCTCCCCTGTTAATTTATCAGAATATTTTGAATCGACCCGGATATTTTTAACGGCATTGCCGGAATATATAAAATTCAATCCGCCCCGGGTTCTCATCTTTTCAAGAACCGAACTCAAAGAACTAGTTTCGGTTTTCCCCGGTATATTATTCTGGTTTACCGGTGTTTGAGCAAAATCATGCAGGGAAAATAAAATTAAAATATTTATTATTAATAGTTTGATTACATCACCATTTAATTTTATTAGCAGAAAGAGAAACCGGCGCATTTTCATTACTGTTTTCTATCTCGGTATCGTTGAGTTTGTAGTCCGGATAATTAACCGAAACAAATTTCATGATCTTACTAAGAATATTTTCTTTTTCCGTTATAGATCCAGGACCGGAATTGGCAGTATTATTAATATATTTTATATCGTAATTAAGGGCCCTGTATAAAAGTTTTTTAACGTACTGCAGACTGTCATAATCCGGGTATCTCTGTATAAAATCGTGAAAGAGTAAAAATGAAAGCGGCCACGAATCCCAGTCTTTTTTCCATTCCGATAATACTTTAGAGGACAACACTTCGGCAGAATAAGAATTGAAATTTAAAGCGTCTTTCATTTCCCCGATAAACTCTATATGTTTCTGTAATATCTGCCTCTCTAGGATAAGTTTGACGGAAGGATCTGCGTATTCCAGAAATGAATACAATCTTTTTATATCCATTACATAGTTATTGGCCTCCATATCCATTTTCGAGATCCGGAATTTAAGTTCCTTAGTCATTTTAATGTTGATAGGTTTACCATTTACTTTTGCCGGTTCAAACAATAAGCCGTGGCAATATTCCAGAGCAGAATTGTCTAATGCATCCGATCCAGAAGTCTTAACAATTACTGCATCGGCAACATTTCCTTTTTTTGTTATTTCGAATAAAACCGTGGCGCTGCCGGAATGCGAATTTTCCTGCGCTATCCTTGGATATAATATTCTCGGATGATTTATTTGAGTAGGCGGTGTATAATTCTGATCTTCGATTATATTTGAATTATAACCGCAAGATAAGTTCATCAGTAAAAACAATATTAACGTAAGTCCTGCGTATCTGGTCATTTTCTAATCCTCCCTCTTGATATTTGATTAAATATTTTATTTAATCTTTGCTTGCTTGAAACAATATTATCAAATCGAAAAGGAATATTTTGAGGTCATTATTTTGTTTCTATTAAATAGCCCCCGTTTTGTTTACTGTATTTAAGATCTAAAGCCAGGCAAATCATTGTTAAAACACTGTCAGCGCTTATTTTCCGGAACGATCCTGTCAAAGTATAAGTTTTTAGACTGTCGTTTTTCAGAGTAATAGGAACCTGATAATATCTATTTAATTCACCGGCAATTTCGGGAAGGGGAGTATTTTCAAAAACCAAATCCCCTTTCGTCCACCCGAGTAAAAATCCGGCATTAACTTCACTCGGATCTGTCGGTCTCAGGTCACCTGCTACAATGCTTAATTGATTCTTTATCAGCCTTACGCTTTCTTTAGTGTTATTTTTAGAAACAACTTTAACAATACCCTGTTCAACAAAAACTCTTGTTTTCCCTTTTCGCGACCAAACGTCAAACTTTGTTCCCAGTACGGTAGTTTTCGCGTTTTCGGTCGAAACAATAAACGGGTGTTTTTCTTTTGTGACCGAAAAAAATGCTTCGCCTGTTAATTTCACTTCACGTATGTCTCCTGAAAAAGTTTCAGGATATTGAAGACTGCTGTTATAGTTTAACAATACATCGGATCCGTCAGGTAATTTAAATTGGTTTTGCTGCTGTCCGGCATGAGCGGTTATTTCCAAAACTGGTCCGGATGCCGGCTTATTCCACATAAAAAACGCAACGGCTAAAATAATCAGAGTAAATGCAAAACCTAACTCATATCTTAATCTTAATCCGAATCTAGGACTTAATCCCGCAAGAGTATTCTTCGCAAAAATCTTTGATAATAATTTTTGTTTTTTATTTTCTTTATCCCGTATTGCATCATTTAACATCTCCCACTCTGTTTCAATATCCGGAATTTCCGCTTGATCAAATAGCAGAGTCTTCTCCCATATTTTTTTTATGTTTTCATATTCATCTTTATTTTTAGACGATTTTTCAAGCCACAGATCCAGTTTTTCATTCTCGCTTTTACTGATATTGCCGGTAACCGACTTTATGCAGAGATCAATATACTTAGTCATATTCTTTTTTGTGTTCATTAAATTTTTCCTCTGTTTAATAATACAGACGACTTGAAAGAAACCCTACTTTATTTAAAATATTTTTCTGAAAATATTTTTCTGAAAATACTTATGGCTTTCGACATTCTTTTTTCAACTGCTTTTTCTGATATATTGCAGATTTCGGCAATTTCATTATATTTTAGGCCTTCCGATCTGCTAAGGAGAAAAACGGTTTTGATCTTTTCCGGAAGTTTGTCTATGGCTGTCCGGATGTCCAGCTTTAATTCATTATCCTCCGGGCCGGAGGTTTTAATATTCCGGTTTATCTGATCAAGCGATATGTTTCCGGAAGAATGAAGTTTTTTGTTATTAATAATCAGATTGTTAAGCGATTTGTAAAGGTATGCTTTTACAGATTTATCCGGGTTTAACAAATGCCTTTTAATCCATATGCGCGTGAATAAGTCCTGCACAGCTTCACGTGAAGAATTCATGGAATGAGTACGGTATAAAGCAAATCTTATAAGCTGAGGAAAATATTTAACATACAATTTCTTAAAGGAATTTGCATCGCCCTTTTTTATCTCAATAACCAGAAATTTATCGTCCGGAATATTGCTGTTTTCTAGCGGCATTTGATAACAGTCCTTATTTCTTGTTATCATTTTTATTAATGATCCCCTTTAAAAACCTTATAGCCGGATAAACCGGAGGTCGAAGCAGAAAAATGTCTCCGATTTATTTAGAATATTCGGATATATGTTATTTAAATATAGGGATAAAGAGATTAAAAATGATAGTGGTATTTTGAAGCTTAGGACTTTACATTGAGGTTTATACAGTTGAAAGAGTATATAATCTTGTATAACAGCTAATATGAATTAATTATTTTTTAAGAACGTTAAAAGGAAATCAGCCTAAGTAATTTGAACGGTATAAAATCTGAGACTATTTAGTCTTAAATCCGCCATCCTCCATTAATTTTTTCGCAACGGATGCAATTTCCTCATTTTCAAAAGACATTCTGAATGTTCCCCCTGTGCCCTCACGGATTTTCAGAAGCTCTACATCTTTAATATTAATATTATTTTTGTACATGATGGTAGAAAGTGTACTGAGCACACCGGGCTGATCTTTTACATAGATAAAGACATCAACCAGAGGATTTATGAAACCTTTTGTGTTTTTGGGAATTTCATCGCGGCGCTTTCTCGCCTTTTCAAAAAGTTCTTCTATCGCACTGTAATTATCTGCGTTCAGGTTGTCTTCAATTTTATTTAATTTATCTCTCAGCAAATTAATCGATGAGATAATTTCCGTTTTATTCATCTTTAGAACAGATTCCCAGATATTGTAACTGCTAGATGCAATCCTGGTCATGTCTCTGAATCCGCCGGCAGCGAAGTCCAGGTAATTAATTTTGTCCTCGTTATATGCTGCGGAGTTTACAAGGCTTACTGCTAAAAGCTGAGGAAGGTGGCTGACTCGCGAGATAACCTTGTCGTGAAGAAAAGGATTAAGGAATCTGACTCTTGCACCGAGCAGTCTGATCAGTTCGACCAGTTCGTTTAATTTCTCCTTGTTTTGGGATGCATCGGAAATTATATATACGGAATTCTCGAACAGAAGTTCTTCGGAACTTTCGTATCCGTTGTTTTCTTTACCGGTCATCGGATGGCCGCCTATATATATGCCCTTGCTTGATATAGAATTCCATTTATTTTCGAATACGCCTTTCACTCCGCTGACATCGGTTAGTATGGTACCTTCTTTAAGCTTAGGAGCTATTTGCTCGAAATATTCCAGTGAAAGATGTGTGGGAAGGCAAAGAAAAATCAAATCGGAATCAAGGCTGTCTTCGACATTTTCTATTTTCCCGTCGATACTTTTTTCTCGTAGGGCCCGGTCAAGTACTTCCTCTTTATCGAATGCCTTTAGATAAAAATGACCGCTGCTGCTTTTTAAGGCTTTTGCAATCGAACCTCCGATTAAGCCGAGGCCGAATATTGAAATTCTATTTAGTGCCAAATTTTTACTTCGGAATGTTGGAGAAATTTACAAATTATTTTTTATGAATCATTTATTACATTTTTCTGCCGATTACTTCTGCTATCATTTTAACCTGCTTCATCAACTCAACGAACTGCTCGGGCAACAGCGCCTGAGGACCGTCGGATAAAGCCTTCTCCGGATCGTGGTGAACCTCTACCATCAGTCCGTCCGCACCGGCAGCAACCGCGGCTCTTGCCATAGGCAGGACTTTATCTCTTAAACCCGTTGCATGCGACGGATCGGCAATAACCGGCAGGTGGCTCCTTTTATGAACAACCGGAATAGCAGAGACATCAAATGTATTTCTTGTGTAGGTTTCGAATGTTCTTATACCTCTTTCACAAAGCATTACTTCTCTGTTACCGCTTGATAAAATATATTCGGCGGACATTAGCCAGTCTTCCACCGTTGCCGCAAGCCCTCTCTTTAACATTATGGGTTTAGTTGTCTTACCCAGATCCCTGAGCAGTGAAAAATTCTGCATATTCCTGGCACCCACCTGAAATATATCGGCATACTCTTCGATAAGCTTTATATGGCTGGATTCCATCACCTCGGTAATTACAAGCAGGTTATATTTATCCGCGGCTTTTCTCATGAGCTTCAAACCTTCTTCACCGAGCCCCTGGAATGAATACGGGGAAGTTCTTGGTTTAAATGCCCCGCCTCTCAGAATTTTTGTGCCGGTTTTAGAGACAATTTCCGCTATCGTAAAAATCTGATCTTCGTTTTCCACCGAGCACGGCCCTGCCATCATTACCACTTCATTCCCCCCGATTACAATATCCTTAATTTTAATCTCGGTATTCTCTTTTTAAAGCTTCTGCTGGCAAGCTTAAACGGTTCGGTAATACGGTATACTTCGGCAACGCCGTCGAGAACCTTTACGTTTCTAATATCGAAATTAGGTTTTACCCCTATTGCTCCCAAAACTATCTGTTCAACCCCAGTAGATTTATGTACCGCGAAACCGAAATCCTCAAGGTGTTTTATTATATTCTCGATCTGCTTATCGGTCGCATTTTTTTCTAATACTACTACCACGTAAGGCTCCTAATTATTATTTATGAAAACTTTTTTCGCCGGCTGTAACCGCCATATCAAGATGATCATCCTTTGTAGGGATCGCACATGAATACCTGGCACTATAAGCGCAGTATGGATTATAAGCCAGGTTAAAATCTATCGTATATACAAAATTCGAATCGGGATTTAGTTCAAAATCCAGATATCTCCCCACACCGTATGTCTCGTCGCCTGTAGTTTTATCCGTGAACCATATACTATAATACTCGACGCTGTCTTTTGTTCTGCCTTTGTAAACATTAAGATTGTACCGTTTACCCTGATAATTAATATTTGCATATCCGAACCGTATTATATTTCTTTCCTCTCCTTTTGTTCCGAAAATCTTAACGGTATCCTGAGATTTATAATAGTACAACTTGCTTTTAAAAACAAAACCGGGATCGACATCGTAGTATTTCAGCGGTTCGAAATGTGCATTGGAATCATTTACAAACGGCGACTCCGGATTAGTCCTCATCCAGTTATCTTTCTCTGCACGTTCGCTTTCGATTTCCTTGATATAGCTTTTCTGTTCAGGCGTGTAACTTTTTCCGCACGAATTAATACCGGCAATACCTAATATAAACACCGATATAAAGATAATATATTTGAAACTTCCGTTAGTCATGGTTTCTTACTTTCTTTTGAAGTTCGCTTAGCTTATTCAATGCTTCAAGAGGAGTGAGATTATTAAGTTCTATGTCCTGAATTTCTTCTCTTATTTTATCGTCCTTAATTTCAAAAAGGCTGAATTGATTTTCGTCTTCGTGATGCAGCTTCTTAAGTCTCTCTTTCTTTACTTCGTAGGGAGTCAATTCCTTACTTTCGAGATTCTGCAGAACTTCTTTTGCCCTGTTGGTTACAAACACCGGCAAACCCGCCATCTGAGCCACCTGAATGCCGTAGCTGTGATCGGCCCTGCCCGGATTAACTCTATGAAGGAATATGACCTTATCGTCATACTCTCTTACTTCAACTTTGTAATTTTTAATTTTGGGAAAAAGTTCCGCCATCTCGTTAAGCTCGTGGTAATGTGTAGCAAAAAGGGTTTTCGCGGCAACCTCCTTATTTTCGTGAAGGTATTCGGTTATTGCCCATGCAATGGATATGCCGTCGAACGTGCTTGTGCCGCGCCCTATTTCATCCAGCAAAATAAGACTTTTAGACGATGCATTATTTATAATATTCGCCGCTTCCTGCATTTCGACTAGAAACGTGCTTTCGCCGGCGGAAATATTATCACTCGCACCCACTCGCGTAAATATTCTGTCCACCAGACCTATCTTTGCGCCTTTTGCCGGCACGAACGACCCAACCTGCGCAAGTAAAACTATCAGACCTATCTGTCTCAGATAAACCGATTTCCCGGCCATGTTCGGACCGGTTAAGATAATTATCTGGTCATCCTCATTATCCATTTTGCAGCTGTTAGCGGTGAACTTATCGCCGGGCGGAAGTATCCGTTCAACTACCGGATGCCTTCCTTCGGTAATTTCTATGCTCGTGCCTTCGTTAAGTTCCGGCTTAACATAATTATATTCTTCCGCACATTCCGCAAAAGAAAGAAAGCAGTCAACCATTGCAATATAACGGGCATTTTTCTGAACGGCTTCCGCTTCCGCCGCAACCTTCAGCCTTACTTCGTTAAACAGCTGTGACTCCAGTTCGTATATCTTCTCTTCTGCGTTTAATATCTTTTCTTCGTAAGTTTTTAAATCCGGAGTGATAAACCTTTCTGAATTTACCAGCGTCTGTTTACGTATATAGTCCTGTGGAATTTTTTCTTTGTTGGCATGGCTCACTTCAATGTAATAACCGAATACTTTATTGAAGCTTACTTTTAGAGATGAGATGCCTGTTCTCTCTCTCTCAATTTTTTGAAGGTTCGCAATCCAGTCTTTTCCGTGAATCGAAATATCTCTTAATTCGTCAAGCTCAGGACTGTATCCGTTTTTAATAACTCCGCCGTCCGCCAGATTAAGCGGCGGATTATCCACTATCGAGGTTTGAATCAGAGAAACAATTTTATCCTCCGGAGTAAGGCTTTCACCTATCTGTAACAGCGTATCGACGGCTGCCCCGGCTAAAAGATTTTTTACCGGCGTAATTTTTTGCATCGAAGATTTTAAAGCAACAATTTCTCTCGGATTAGCCCGGCCTGTGCATACCTTGGAAATCAACCTTTCCAGGTCGCCTATTTCTCTAAGTTCATTAATTAAATTTTTTCTTAACTTTTTATTACTCAAGAGATCATCCACACTCTCAAGCCTCTTTAATATGGGTTCCAGTTTCCGCAGCGGAGCAGTGATCCATTTTTTTAGAAGTCTGCCTCCCATTGCGGTTTCCGTTTTATCCAGAATTGATATCAAAGACCCCTCTCTGCCGAAATCGTGCATGGAAAAAGTAATCTCCAGATTTCTCTTAGTAGAGTAATCAAGAGACATAAACTCCGACGGATTATAGGAAGAAACTTTATTAAGATGGGAGAGATTTTCCTTCTGAGTTTCCTGAAGGTAATTCAGCAGCGCACCGGATGCTATTATTCCAGTAATTAAATTATCTACTCCGAATCCTTTTAAGTTCACTGTCTTAAATTGATTTACCAGCAGCTCTTTGGCATAGTCAAAATTATAAATCCAGTCGTCCTGCTTTGTTATCCGTATTGAAGGATTTATTTTATGCACCAGTAAGGTCAAAACTTCTTTATCTTTTTTCTGAATTAGAATTTCAGCCGGAGAAGTGGTTTCAATCTGCTGGTTTAACTGCTTGAATGGAACTTCGAAAGCATAAAACTCGCCGGTAGAAATATCGCAAAATGAAATGCCGGAGATATCGTCTTTAAGGCAGACCGACATAAGGTAGTTATTCTTTTTATGATCCAGGAGTTTATCTGAAAACGCTACACCCGGCGTCACAACTTCAATTACTTCCCGTTTTACTATGCCTTTTGCCAATTTCGGATTTTCTATCTGTTCGCACACCGCAACGCGGTAACCGGCTCTTACAAGTTTTGGCAGATAAGTATCGATAGCATGATGAGGAAAACCCGCAAGCGGTACATCACCCGCTCCGCCGTTAGCACGCTTGGTCAAAGTAATTCCCAGCACTTTCGAAGCTATCCTGGCATCGTCTTCAAAAGTTTCGAAAAAGTCACCCATCCTGAAAAGTAATACGGTATCCGGATGAGCAGCTTTTATCTTGCTGTATTGCGACATTAAGGGAGTTTGCATAGGTTCCGTTCTTTTAAGACAATAAAAATAATCCAATATAAAAAGAATATCAATTTATTAAATACGGAATGTTCAGGATTTTATTTAAGAATTCTTTTTAATTCTGCATATTAGAAGAAATTGACGGCTGCAGAATTAGTAAATACTTTTTTTTCGCATGGAATTTGATTAATATGAAAACCCTTAAGAGCCTTGAAACAGTTGATCGGATTATTTGACGGGATTATAAAATATTATTTTTGCATAAGTTGAGTTATTCATATATTTACATCAAAGTTAAAGAAGGCTGAACTAATGTCAGTCATAAATATTTAGATCGTACATAATGAATGAAGAATATCATAAATGGAATTCATATTACCTTCACGGTGAATATGAAATGCTGGTTTTCGGCCACAGCGGTTATCCTGTAATATTTTTCCCGATGTCAAAAGGAAGATATTACCAGGCAAAGGATATGGGATTTATTGACGCCGCCTCCCGTTTGATTGAAAGCGGAAATATTAAAGTTTATTGCCCCGACAGTGTCGATTCGCAAAGCTGGTATAACTTTTCTATAAATCCGGCCGACAGGGTGAAAACCCATAACGGCTACGAGAATTTAATAATTAAAGAAGTAATAGATTTTGCCAAACATGAAACCGGCAATGAAAAAGTCGGCGTAGCAGGGTGCTGCTTCGGTGCTTATCATGCTTTAAATATAGCATTACGCCACCCGGATATAATTGATTCGATTATCTGTATGGGAGGATCATTCGATATACAGCGTTTTATTTTCGGTTACTACGACGATAACTGCTATTTCAACGGACCGCTTGATTATCTGCCCGGTTTGAAGGACGAATGGTATCTTGAAAGAATAAGACAAATGAAAATCTTTTTCGGCATCGGGGAGTTTGACAGGTTCCTCGGACAGAATAATAAAATATCCGGATTATTCCGTCAAAAAAATATTGATCATGATTTTGAATTAGCACCGGGAAAGGGACATGAACCGGATTTATGGATAGAGCAATTAACGCAATTTCTCGGAAAACTCATCTAAGCAAATACCGGACATTAATTATGTTCCGCGTACCGGTTAAAATTAATTATTCTTTTCTTTCTGCAACGCTTCGAAATATTTCCTTATCAGGTCCTGGTAGTCTTTTGAATAACCTTCCTGCCCGGCTTTATTAAGCTCGTCTTTTATTTTCGATTTATCCTTGTCGTCTGCAAGATTTAATTCCGCCGGAGATTTCTCCGCAATATCTTTGCCGGCATTTGACTCGCGTTCTTTTTGGTAATCCCTTTCGTTAACCGAACGCTGCGCGTCAAGCAGCCTCGAAAGAATATGCTCCTGCTGCTGCAGGACTTTCTCGTCAACATCGTTTGAGGACAGATCCTTTACAACCTCCTGCATTCTTTGTGCTATATCATCAAGATTAGCAGGTATTTTTTTCGACTGGCCGGCATTCATCGCCTCTTTGTTCAGTTCTTCCAGCGACTTTCTGATTAACTCCTGCTGGCTAGACAACCTCCTCATCTGGGCCTGCTGCTCCATCGATAGATCGCCTTTCATTGCCTGCTGAAGCATTTGTGTTAAATTATTCAGCTTCATTTGCTGACCTGAGAGATTTTGAAGCTGCTGCATCAGAGACGGCATTCCCCCGCCCTGTCCGCCCTGCATCATTTGATCCATTGAGCTTTTCATCAGACTTGCCGCTTCATTCAATGATTCCATAGCACCGGTCTGCTGAGCGGATGCAGAACTATTATTCCTTTTTTGAAGATTATCAATCGACTGCCCCATCTGTCTTTCCGCATTGCCGAGAGCTTTGCCCATTTCCGGAGTTACGGCAAAAGTTTTTTGCGACAATTTCGAAAGCTGCTGCAGTATTTTATTTAGATTATTTTGAATATCGTTTTGGTTCTGGGCATTTTTATTGAATGAAGAAATACTTTGATCCATATTCTCGGTTTTTCCCTGAAGCTGTTCCTGCTGTTTCGAAAGTGTAATCAGGTTGTCGGTAATCTTCATCATATCCGTAAATGTCTGCATCTGATTTTGTCTGGAGACAGACTTTTGAAGCTGCTGCATTCCTTCTTTCATCTGCTGCATATTCTTACTTATTGTAGACTGGCTTTGCTGAGCCTGCTGCATCATCTGCTGCTGAATGTCCTGAGATGCCTGTTTTGACAACTGCTGATTTTTTTGTTCTTCGTATTCTTTGCTTAATTTATCAAGTTGATCTTTAGGCATATCTTTTAATTCTTCGAATTTTTTCTGCAGGTCTTTCATTTCATCAGAAAATTTTTGAAGATCTTGAGTTAGGTCATTCTGCTGTTTGTTCAGTTCGTTATTTTTATTCTCATTACCCGCTTTACCGGTCTGCTGGCGGATATCTTCCTGATTTTTCGAAATTTGTTCTGTCCTTTTTAACAGTTCTTCAATCTTTTGCTCAACTTGGATTCTCTTCAGAAGGTTCATAGTACGCTCTATACTTTTTTGAAATTGATCTTCTGAAAACTGCATATTCTTAAAAGCATTTTGAGTCATATCTCTGTTCATATTCTGAAGGACGTTCTGCAGCTGATCCATAGCTTTTTTCATTTCATCTGATGACATTTGTTCGAACAGCTTTTGAAGCTCCTTATATTTTTCCAGAGTCTCCTTCGACAGAAGATTATTCTTCTGCATATTCTCCTGCATCTTTTGAAGATCCTTGCTTACATCGCTTACCTTTTTCTGAAGTTCTTTTAAAATCATTAAGCGTCTGCTCTATCTTTTGTTTTTCCTGCCATGAAATATCTTTTTTATCCTGTTTTAATTCCTGATTCAGTTCCTGCATTCTTTGTTTCAGTTGTTCGGCTTTATTAAGCGTCTCATCCAGTTCATTAACGCTTTTATTCTGTGTGTCGTTTGCTTTTGTGAGCATCTCGTCAAGGGTCGGAACTCTTACAGTAAAAGAGGAAGACTTTGCCGATTTGGGCCCGCTTATGAGGTCGTTGTCGAATACTTCTAAATAATAAGTAACCACATCTTCCGCCGTAAGATTTAATCCGTTTATATTCCATACATACTGCACTTCCTGCCGGGTAGTATTTTTGTTAACCGGTATATCAATAGACGAATAATTTTCCGTGACCGGCTGGTACCTTGAACCTGAAAGCCGGTAATGCAGAATGAGTTTGGTAAATCCGTAATCGTCAGAAATTTTCACTCCCAGCGGCAGCCGGTTATCGCTTGAAAGCGATATGTTCTGGTTTGGATATTGGACCTCGATCGAAGGATAAGCGTCGTCGAGCACTTTTATTGTATAGACAATTGGAGAAAGGTTCTGATTGCCGTTTTCATCCGATAAAATAATCCGGTAATTGTCGTCTTTCTTAATACCAAACCTGACAGAAGCACGGGTACTATTGATATTCATTTCCTTTTTTTCGTTGCCGCCGAAATCCAGCCAGGCTTTTTTAAGAGGTTTTGTGGAGCTTAAATTTAAATCTACAATGCTTCCTTTTAAAGCGTATATATTGCCGTTATCTTTCTGTTCGGCTTTCGGAATACGCGAATAAGAGGGCGATATTATTTCCATATCGATTGTTTTAACTATCGGCCTGTCAATTACTTCAACCGAATAAATCTCCGATTTTATATTTTGAGCGGCAGCATAATATTTAAATGAAGATCTGACGGCAGGAATCTCGTAACGGTATCCGCCGGTTGAATCCGGTTCCAGTTTCTGGTTTTCAAAACCGGTCTGGTCACTGTTCCTTAAACCAAGGTAAACTTCTTTAGGTATTTGACCTGTTACCGATACGGTTATATTTAAACTGTCGCCCTTTGTAATATTATAATTACCCGGAGAAACAGAGAACACAAATTTGGGAGGCTGGACAAAAGATTTAGTAAAATTAAGAAGTCTGAATGACGCCGCATTTATCCCGGGAATAAATAATAAAAGCAGGATGCTGACCAATAATGTTCCCGCCGAATAATACGCGAGCTGCTTTGCTTTATCAAAGCTGACAATAGATTCGAATTTTAGTTCTTTAGTTCTCTCGAATACATTCTTAAAGGCCGCATTTATAAGGGTGTCCGAAAAGTACTTCTTTGATTCTTCCTTGGAAACAAGCTGCATGGCATTCTGCAGGTCGTCTTTTATAAAAGGGAAATAATTTCCTACTTTTCCCGCAGTATAATGATAGTCTGTCTTTCTGAAAAGATTAAAGTATTTCAATACCGGGACTAAAAATAGCGCGAGGAAAATTACTATGGTTATCAGTGCAAAAAGCATCACGAATACAGTTCTGACCGGAGGCTGAAAACGGCCCAGCATTTCGATAAAAGAAAATGACACCCACATCGAAGCTCCGCAAATCAAAACAGTCTGAAAGCCGATAAAAGCTATGAGAGCATATTCTTTTTTTACCAAACGTTCAAGTTTGTCTATAATTTCTTTATAATATCCGGATTCTGTACTCATAAAAAATAATTTAATTTGACAAAGCCCAAATTACAAGATTAGTTCCGAATTTAAGCGCTTCAAGCCTTTTAGACGGCGGATCGCCGTGCACTTCCGGGTCATCCCATCCGTCGCTCGGATTCGATTCATAAGTATAGTAAACTGCAAGTCTTCCGTTTATAAATATTCCGAACCCCTGCGGAGGTTTTCCGTTGTGTTCATGTGTTTTGGGAACCCCGTTCGGGAAATCATAAAAGTCGTGATACAGTCCGTAATCAAACGGAAGCTCGACAAGCTGCTTATCCGGAAAAACCTTTTTCATCTCTCTTCTGAACGATTTATCCATACCGTAATCATCATCCGCATAAAGGAAGCCGCCGTTCTCGCAATATTTTCTCAGGCGGGCAGCCTCATCCGCTGTAAATGACACATTCCCGTGTCCGGTCATAAATAAAAAAGGATATGAAAAAATTGCATCGGAAGAAATATCTACAAAGGTGTAATCATCCTTAACTTTTATGTTCGTATTCTTGGCAATAAAGTCAAGAAGATTCGGTTCTTCCGTTTGACCGTTATACCAATCTCCGCCGCCGTCATATTTAAGTCTGGCAATTTGAAAAGCACCTTCGTTCTGCGGAAACGCTATTGAAGAAAAAGCAAGCATCATATAAATTAACAGCAGGGGAAAAAACTTCATACCTTTTTTAATTTTAATGTTACGGACGAACACTTTAATTTTGATCAGTAAACATATGAAAAATATAAAAGAAACAAACAGTAATAAAAATTACCGGAATATTAATATTGCCTAAAGATAAAAATAAAGAGGCTGTATTAAAAGTAATGAAATCGCCTCCTGCCGAAACTTATTATACTTAATACCCAAAACGGCAATCTTACTTTTCAAACAGCCTCATAGAGCAGTGAACCGACAAAAAGTAATTTAAAGATCTTTAAAGGTAAACCACCAGTCGTATCCGTTGGCGATTTTCAATCTTTCCTCAGCGCCTTTAACATCTTTAGGCGGAGGAATTATTACTTTATTACCTATCAATTCGTTATTAGGCCAGTTTTCCGGCATTGCAACTTTATTCTTGTCGGCAACCTGCAGTGCCTTAAGCGCCCTGAGTATCTCATCGATCTGACGCCCGATTTCCTGCGGGTAATATATCATTAAGCGGATAATCGAATTCGGATCAATCAGAAAAACGGCGCGAACTGTGTTTGTACCCTTACCGGGATGAATCATGCCCAGTTTAGCCGCTATTTTTCCCATGTCATCGGCAATTACCGGGAACGGTATTTCTATCTTCAATGTGTTCTTAATCCATTCCACCCACTTGATATGTGAAAAGATCTGGTCGATAGATAACCCGACCAATGCGGTATCGTTCTTTTTGAACTCTTCGTTCCTTTTTGCAAAGGCAATAAATTCAGTGGTGCATACCGGCGTGAAGTCTGCCGGATGACTGAACAATACCAGCCATTTACCGGCGAAATCTTTCGGAAAATGAAATACTCCTTTTGTAGTTTGTGCTTCGAATTCGGGAAGTTTTTCTCCCAGTAACGGAATGCCTGTTCTTTGTCCGTTAGTTTCCATAGTACCCCCGTTTATTATTAATAGAATTATTAAATATGATCCAACTGCGTTTTAATTTACTTAATTGGGATTAAATAAGAAACCTATTTGATAAGAAGCATAAAAAGAGAAACGCCAGGATGTTATTTTTAAATGGTTTAATAATAGCTCCCGGTTATAAAATATATTTTTACGAAGGATAATCAGATGGTAAAAAAATACTGGCTAGTAAAATCAGAGCCCGGATCTTTCTCGATAGACGATCTCGCCGATAGTAAAGATCAAACTACATACTGGGACGGTGTCAGGAATTACCAGGCGAGAAATTTTCTGCGCGACGATATGAAAGCAGGCGACGGAGTATTGTACTATCACAGCAATACGGAGCCAAATGCAATCGCTGGCATCTGCGAAATTGTTAAGGAAGGATATCCGGATCATACTCAATTCGATCCCGACAGCAGTCATTATTTCCCTTCTAGCGATCCAAATAATCCGGTATGGTATATGGTTGATATTAAATTGATAAAAAAGTTTAAAACACCGATTGCTCTTCAAAGCATAAAACAAAATCCGAAACTTAAGAATATGAAATTGATCCAAAAGGGAAACAGGCTGTCGGTTATGCCCGTAACCAAAGATGAGTGGGATGAAATTATTAAAATGGCAGGCAAATAAAATGATTAATCGTCAAATCCGGGCCTCTTAAATTTCATGCAGCCCGGGAATAATTCGTCCGTCATGTTAAGTATTCTACCTAGTAAGATAAACGCTTCTTCTATTTCACCGGAAAACTCGGGCAGAACATCGTGAAGATTATTCAGAGCTTCTGTCGATCTTTTAATTGAAATGATCCCTATCTTCGCGCTGCCGTTTACGTCTGACATATGAATTCCCTTCAATTCATCGTCATCATTTTCTCCCGCACTGTGAAGACCGAATAGTGCCCTGTTTATTTTTGCGCCGATCAGTGTATGATACCAGAGAACAATCTCAAAATTGTCAAATACTCTTTGGATATCCGGATCTTTAATAAGTTCTTTCGGACGGTTAAGAAAAAGGAATTTAGCATCAATAGCTTTAATTAAAGATTGAGCTTTTGAAAAATACTCTTCAATTAAATTATTTATCGGATGTTCCGTTTTTTTTATTTCTTTCGGATCTTCAATAAAATCATCTTCTTCCTCTTCGAAAGATTCAAAAAATTCTTCATCCGGAAAATCGATTTCATTCTCATCGGCATCCGGATTATCGTCTTCACCCTGATCTAATTCGTTTTCCAAAATTTCTTCAATGCCCGAGACGTTCCCGTTATGCAGAATTTCATAGGTTTGAATCTTCGATTCCTGCGTGAATAAAAGACAGTGGGCGGTGTAAGCACATTTTTCACACCACCGGTCGCAATAATTATAGATACCTTCGATATGCTCTTTTTTTTCGCTGCTCATTTTAAAAATTTTGATGTTATTAATTATTCTTCCGGTAACGAGAGATCTTCGTTATCATCGCTTGAATCAAGTAATGACTGGGGTAGCGATTTGGTAACTTTTGCACCGAGTTTTTTTATCTTCTCCGCTCTGGATACAAGATTACCGCTGCCCTCATGCAGTTTTTTCATTGCATTGAGATAACTGTCTTTTGTTGCGTCGATTTTATTGCCAATACCAGTCAGATCTTCCACAAATCCGACAAATTTATCATAAAGCGCTCCGCCCTGTCTTGCAATTTCGAAAGCATTTTTATTCTGGTTTTCCTGCCGCCATATGCTGGCGATGGTTCTAAGTGTTGCCAGCAGTGTTGAAGGACTTACTATAACTATGTTTTTTTCGAAAGCTTCATTGAATAAAGAAGCTTCCGCCTGTACTGCCAGACTGAATGCAGGCTCTATCGGCATAAACATTAAAACAAAGTCGAGACTTTTAATCTGATAAAGGTTCTGGTAATTTTTTGAACTTAAACCTCTAATATGATTCCTGATAGAATTAATATGCTCTTTGAGTGCACGGATTTTTTCTTCATCATCTTCCGATGAGGAATATTTCTCATATGAAACCAGAGAAACTTTGGAATCTATTACGATAGTTTTATCTTCTGGAAGTTTAATTAATACATCAGGCTGATATCTTTTTCTATCTTCCGTGGTAAGACTTTCCTGTACAAAGTATTCCCTTCCTTTCTGAAGTCCGGATTTTTCCAGAATACTTTCCAGGATAAACTCGCCCCAGTTGCCCTGTGTTTTTGTCTGTCCCTTTAGTGCGTTTGTCAGGTTCAACGCATCTTTGCTCATCTGCTGGTTTAGATCGTGAAGGTTTTTTATTTGTTCGATCAACCCGGCTCTTTCTCTGGTGTCATTTACATAGACTTCTTCTACTTTCTTCTCGAACTCCTTAATTCTTTCACCGAGCGGCTTTAAGATCTGATCAATATTTTCCTTGTTCTGTACCGTAAACTTGCTGCTTTTTTCATCCAGTATTTTATTTGCGAGGTTCTCAAATTCCTTAGTGAATTTTTCCTGTAATTCGGTAAGTTCGCTTTTCTGCTCGTTTAATCTGTCGGTTAGATTATTATTCTCGGTTTTAATAGAAGACAAAGATGAACTTAGGCGTATAACATTTTCCCTCTCAGAATTAAGTTCCGTACTTTGCTTGGCTAGGTTTTCTTCGGTCAGTTTGCCTCTTTCTTGCGACTTGCTTAGTTCGATTTTTAGGCTGCCGATTTGTTCCTGATATTGGAGCACTTCTTCCGGAGAAATACCTTTATTATTCTCATACTTTGACTTGAGTATTAAAAATGCAGCGACGGCACCGACAAAAATACCTATGATTAAAAAAATTATATCCATAATTCCGTTATAAAATATTAAATAACTGTTTTGGCCGCCTTTCAATAACTTGGGAAGAAAAAAGGCCGTGAATAACAACTTAAAATTATATAATTATTCCAAATAATTCGTGCTAAATAGAATTTCAGTTCAGTATTTTTCAATAGTTAGTTTTACGGCCGAATTAAAATCGTTTTATAACTCTCCAACCGTTAATAAACGGGGAAAATGCAGAATACAGTATTTGATTTCGGCTTCATTAATTTATCAATGCAAGTGTAATGATAAATTCAGTTAGCTGAACTTTTTTGAATACGGATATTCCCCTCAGGAATCCGGAGTAGGAAAAAGAAGAACTCTTCAAAGTTAATTTAATTTTACTTTCTTTTCTACTGCATTAAGAATAATATCTTCTTTTATCAGCCTGGCTACTTTTTTAACATCCTCGTAAAGCAGTCTGTCGTTCTTCAACGGATTAACAACTTTTCTTATTTCGTCGTAAGCAACGCTGGTTCCTAATCCAGGTCTCAGCGGTTTTAAGAATTCAAGCGCCTGAGCCGCTGTCATTAATTCGATAGCAAGTACGTTTTCCACGTTCTTTAATATGCGATAACATTTTTGAGCCGCGATGGAGCCCATCGAATTATGATCTTCCTGGTTTGCGGAAGTAGGAATCGAATCCACGCTCGCAGGATGCGCAAGCACCTTATTTTCGGAAACCAGACTTGCAGCGGTATATTGAGCTATCATTAATCCTGAATTTAAACCGCCGTTCTTTGCCAGGAATCTCGGCAGTCCGCTAAGCGCACCGTTAACCATTCTTTCAACCCGGCGCTCCGAAACATTTGCAAGTTCGGAAAGCGCGATGCCCATAAAGTCCATTGCAAGCGCCATGGACTGACCGTGAAAATTACCCCCTTCTACATGCTCCTTTGTTTCCGGGAAAATTATCGGATTGTCGTTAACGGAATTCATTTCTATCGCGACCCGCGAAATTACGTAATCAATGGCATCCCGCGATGCGCCGTGTATCTGGGGTACGCACCTTATTGAATATGCATCTTGCACACGCAGATCGCCTGTAACGTGTGATTTCCTGATTTTACTTTCTTTTATAAGCGACAAAATATTCTTTGCCGTTGTTATTTGTCCGGGGAACGGACGAAGCTCATGCAGCTTCGGATCGAAAGCTTTATCCGTTGCTCTTAATGCCTCATGCGTTAACGCAGCGCTTATGTCGGCTATTTTATTCAATTTTTTTGCTCTTATCGAAATATAAGAGGCAAATGCCGTCATCATCTGCGTGCCGTTTATTAAAGCAAGACCTTCTTTCGCTTCAAGCACTACGGGTTTTAAGCCGAATTTTTTCAGCGCCGAACCGGCAGATATTATTTTTGCCTCAGCGGCATTATCACCGGTTACGTCTTTTACTATCTGCACCTTGCCCTTGCCTATCATCGCCAAAACAAGATGAGCAAGCTGTACCAGATCACCGCTGGAACCGACCGAGCCCTGCGAAGGCACAACCGGAATTATATTATACTTCATCATATCAATAAGCAATTGAAGGGTCTCGAGCCTTATACCCGAATATCCTCTTGACAGAGCATTCAATCGCAGCAGCATCATAATCTTCACTATCATCGGGGGAAGATTATCACCGCAGCCGACTGCATGACTTAGGATCAGGTTCTGCTGCAGCTTCTTTAAATCAGAGTTTGAGATCTTAACATTCGAAAACTCTCCGAACCCGGTTGTAACACCATAAATGCTTTCACCGCTGTTTACCCATTTCTCAACAAGGTTACGGGATCTGAGGATTTGGATTTTGGATTTTTCCGAAATCTTAATATCCGGGTTTTCAAACAGAAACGATTCTATTTTTTCGAGGGATAACGAAGTGCCGTCAATCTGTAGAGTATTATTCTTCATATACCATCTTTTTGATTTTTTCTGAATTTTCTTTATTTGTCCGGTAAGTAATATGTATCCACTTTTCATCGTACTTTGAAGAAATTACTTCCGCAAGCGTATGAATCTTAGCAGCCTTTTTAGAGTCTGCCTGCTTAAGGGCAATTTTTTCCTGAACGAAGTTCTCTTTTGTAATCTTAATTATTTTTTCTTTGAGCTTCGGAATGTTAATTCCTCTCTGGGCGGATATAATTACGCAGTTATCGTACTTGTTCCTTATATACTGGATTTTGTTCCTGTCGTCCGCTGCATCTATCTTGTTAAATATTTTCAGACTTGTAGTATTCTGGCAATTCAGATCCTTCAGAGTCTGCTCCACAACACTTATATGATCTTCGTAAAAAGGATGCGACAGATCAATTACATGCAGAATAATGTCGGCATCTCTTACTTCATTAAGAGTACTTTTGAACGATGCGATTAAATGCGGCGGCAACTTCCTTATAAATCCTACCGTATCGCTTAGTAGGATTTTTTGTTTTTTTTCAAGCTCGAAAGATCTCGTTGTCGAGTCGAGAGTTGCAAAAAGCTTATCCTCCGCAAATACACTTGAGGTGGTAAGTAAATTAAACAGAGTCGATTTACCGGCGTTGGTATAGCCCACCAAAGATATTTTTATCATATCTTTTCTACCTGTACTCTGTGTTGTTCTCTGCGATTCTATTTTAGCCAGTTTTTCCTTTAACATTCCGATGCGTGTTCTGATAATCCGGCGGTCGGTTTCAATCTGAGTTTCACCCGGACCTTTTGTACCGATACCTCCGTATTGTTTGGATAAGTGCGTCCACGCCCTTGTTAACCGGGGAAGCAAATATTGAAGCTGAGCCAGTTCAACCTGAGTTTTTGCTTCTTTTGTTTTTGCTCGGGAAGCAAAAATATCCAGTATCAGTCCGCTTCTGTCCACAATTTTTTTATTTATCAGTCTTTCCAGATTTCTAACCTGCACCGGCGATAGATCGTCGTCGAAAATCAGAAGATCTATATCGTTAGATTCGGCCATATAAACTAATTCTTGAGCTTTACCTTTTCCGATATAGTATGCCGGGTCAATGGAATAACGGTCCTGTATTACTTTTATAATTGTTTCCGCACCTGCAGTTAATGCCAGTTCTTCCAGCTCTGCCAGATGTTCATCAACCATTTCCCTGCTTATATCTCTTGAGTTTAATGCAACCAGTATTGCTCTTTCGGTTGTCTTTTTCGGAATATCAATCATTCTTTATTTATGTTTTGTTTGATAAATAATTCGGTAATTTCATAAAATCAAAAATTTTAATTTTCTTACTCAAATTACTTAAAGCGTAATTTAAAGTAAAAAATCGTATCAGTATATTTCCGAATTTTATTTTAAATCTTAGTGTCAGCTTAAATCAATTGTATATGTAACATTTCCGTACCGTTTACCGTAAAATTTCAATATTCCGGCAACTTAAAACCTACGGATATTTATCAGCCCTAATTAACCAGTTCTTTCTTTGCGTTTTTAGCCACGGCCATTTCTATCAAAGCCAGAATTAAAGCTATTGCAATAAAATACTGCCATAGTTCTGAGCCGAAACGTGACTGCATTATAATTTTAACGGGATCCTGGTTCTTGCCGACGGCTATAAAACTTCCTTTAAAATCAATTTCCCGCAGATATTTATTAATATCATCCGGCGTAAGGTATTTCATTACCGATTCTGCCGGATCCGCATTTACTGAAAACATACCTATGACTTTTTTGCCGGCGATAATTCTATAATTTCCGGCAAGATCGGTTTTATCATACTCAAGGAAGCTCATATTATTCTGATCCTGGAGATTGATAAAATCTTCTGTCTTGTCAGGTCTTTCTATTTTTATCTGCGGAGAAATATTACTGCCTAGATTGACAATTGCTTTTGCGCCTGCCGTAAATTGATTGTCGCTGTTATTCTGGGATGCTAGGTAATAAACGGATTTGTAAAACAAAGGCGCAAATATGGATTTGATCGGGAAAGTCCCCCACGATAGAACCGGAGCCGTGTTGATGACAAAGATTTTACCTTTTCCTTTTTTAAAACTGCTTAAGAACGACGATCCGTCGGTAAGAGTAATTATGCTCTCGCCTTTTCCCTCCGTATTATACCTTAGGTAGTAATAAATTTGAGGCGATTCAATATTCTGTTTCTGATTTCCGGAATATAAGTCCTCGAATATCGGATGATTGAAATCGGTCTTATCGAAACTTACGGAATTAACCGTAGTATTTATTTTTCCGGAAACTGCAGAAGGAGAGGGTAAATTCAATGCTGACGTGATTCTTTTAAAACTATTCAAATCTCCCTGTGCACCCGGCATTAAGAGCAAACCTCCGCCGCTGTTGACAAATGAAACCAGTCTGTCTGTGCTTGAAATATTTTTTGTCCCGATAATAATCACAACATCATACTTTGAAAAATCTATTGACGATATTTGACCGTTATCTCTGTGATCGATTTTAAGTTCTTCGTTCGTATTATTTGCCGTCAAAGCAAGGTCTACATATTTAGAATCTGCAGGATCATCGGTTAAAATTAATACGGGGATTTGATCCGGTATATAGAAACTCAGGAACCTTTTATTATCCTGCAGGATATCGTCGTCTTCTATTTCCGAAGTTACTCCTATGTAGCCCGTATTATTTATATCCGCTTCCAAGTTTATAATTTTAGATTCGCCCGCAGCTATCGAAACACTTTGCTGGGAACTCCTGGTATTATTTATAAAAATAGAAGTAACCAGATTATTAATAGCCTGATTTGAATAATTGGAAACGGTAACCGAAAAATCCACCGGTTTGTTCTTTTCAAATATCTGCGTATTAAGTTTCAGTCCGCTTATTCCGGTGTTGAACACTTCTTTGCCGGAATAGTCGAATGCGAATATTCTGACATTTTTTGTTAAAATCTGTCCGAGGTTGGAAAGTGAACCGCTTTCGTAAAGGCGGCCTTGCTGAAAATCCGAAAGTACATAAATTTCTTTATTAAAATTCTGCGAGCCGGATAGAATACCCGCAGCTTTTAAAATAGCGCTGTTCAAATAACCGCTCACATCGGATATCTTTGTTTCATCTACCAGTTTTTCGAACTCAGCCAAATTTGTGGTAGGTTTAATATTATTTGTCCCTGAGTTGCCCACTAATACAAGTGCGGCCTCGTCTCCGTTCTGGAACTGGTTCACAATTTGGTTGATGACCGTTTTTGCCTGATTAAAATATGAACCTTTCTGGTCTACAACCGACATGCTTGCGGTATTATCCAGAATAAATACTGCGGTAGTCTTGGCAGCAGATGTGGTTCCGCCGATGGAAATGCCTTTCAATGTGGGTCTGGCAAATGCAGTAACAAGGAAAAAGATAATTAATATTCGAAGGGCAAGCAGCAACAGTTGTTTGAGCTTTATTTTTCTTATCTTATTCTTTTGAAGCTCTTTTAAAAAGAGAGCGTGCTGAAATCAATTCTTTTTAATTTCCTTAGATTCAGCAAATGAATTAAAACAGGAATCGAAGCGGCTATTAAACCGAATAATACAGCGGGATTAAGAAATATCATTAACTAAGTTTAATTTCCTTTTTATTAATCCAAAAATATAACTTTGAAAGGTAGGATGCTATAGACATTATCTGGGTAATAATTTTATTATTCGCTTAACCGGTAGAACCGTTTTTAATAAAATTTATCCGTCATGCAATAAAAAAGAATGGAAACCATTTATCATAGTTTCCATTCATAAAGATAATTAACGCAGTATTTGAATATTTTTTCAGTTCTTGTTTTGCTGAGCTATTAAGTTCAGCGCGCTTCCTGCTTTAAACCATTTAATTTGTGCTTCGTTAAAAGTATGGTTTAATACTGCTTCGTCGCGGCTTCCGTCCTGGTGGTTAATAAACAGTTTAAGCTGTTTTTCCGGAGCCAAGCCTTCAAGACCGATAATATCAAGCGTATCAGCCTCCCGGATTTTGTCATAATCAGACGGGTTTGCAAAAGTAAATGGAAGCATGCCCTGTTTTTTCAGATTTGTTTCGTGAATTCTAGCAAAGCTTTTAACTATAATTGCCCTGCCTCCGAGGAACCTGGGTTCCATAGCAGCATGCTCGCGGCTCGAACCTTCTCCGTAATTTTCGTCGCCTACAACCACCCAGCCGATCCCTTCTGCTTTATACTCGCGGGCTACTTCAGGAACAGATTTGTATTCGCCGGTAATCGTATTCTTAACTTTTCCGGCATCACCGGTAAAAGCATTGATAGCACCGATAAACATATTGTTGGAAATATTATCAAGATGACCTCTGAATTTAAGCCACGGTCCTGCCATCGAAATATGATCTGTCGTACATTTTCCTTTTGCCTTCAATAAAAGGCGCAGACCTTTCAGATCTTTTCCGCTCCACTTTTCGAAAGGCTTCAGTAGCTGCAGCCTGTCGCTTTCCGGATTTACTTTTAACTCGACTTTAGAACCGTCTTCGGCAGGCGGAATAAATCCGTTTTCACCCGGATCGAATCCCTTCGGCGGAAGTTCTTCACCGCTTGGCGGATCAAGTTTTACCTTTTCCCCCTTTTCGTTAACAAGCTCATCCGTAATAGGGTTAAACGATAACCTTCCAGCAATAGCAAGAGCAGTTGTTAATTCGGGACTTGCAACAAAGGCCAAAGTTTCCGGATTTCCGTCGTTTCTCTTAGCGAAATTTCTATTGAAGGAAGTTACGATTGTATTCCTGTCACCGCTTTTAATATCCATTCTTTTCCACATGCCGATGCAAGGCCCGCATGCGTTGGCAAGAATAGTACCTCCGAATTCAGTAAGAGTTTTTAACTGTCCGTCTCTTTCTATAGTAGCTCTAACTTGTTCCGAACCGGGAGTGATGGTAAACTGTGATTTTGCCTTTAAACCTTTACCCAAAGCCTGTCTTGCGATGCTCGCCGATCTGTCAATATCTTCGTAGCTGGAATTAGTGCAGCTGCCGATTAATGCGACTTTGATGGTATCGGGGTAATTATTTTCTTTTAATGCTTCTTTCATTTTTGAAACAGGCCATGCTTTATCCGGCGTAAAAGGACCGTTCAGATGCGGTTCCAATTCGTCCAGATTTATTTCCACAACCTGATCATAAAATTTATCCGGATTTTCATAGACCTCTTTATCGGCGGCCAGTTCGTCAGTCAATCCTTCGGCTAAAGCAGCCACATCCGCACGATTGGTTATTCTCAGGTAAGAAGACATTTTTTCGTCGAACGGGAAGATTGATGTAGTAGCACCAATTTCAGCACCCATATTACAAATAGTACCTTTACCCGTACATGAAATTGTTGAAACACCTTCGCCGAAATATTCTACAATAGCTCCGGTGCCGCCTTTTACTGTTAATATCCCCGCAAGTTTCAGGATGATATCCTTTGCCGAAGTCCAGCCGCTCATTTTTCCGGTTAATTTTACGCCGATAATTTTCGGCCATTTAAGTTCCCACGGCATACCTGCCATTACATCAACCGCATCCGCTCCGCCGACTCCAATAGCAATCATACCCAGGCCGCCGGCGTTCGGCGTGTGAGAGTCGGTTCCGATCATCATCCCACCCGGGAACGCGTAATTTTCGAGAACAACCTGATGAATTATGCCGGCTCCCGGTTTCCAGAATCCTATGCCGTATTTCTTGGAAATAGATTCGAGGAAATCATAAACCTCTTTATTTTCCTGAGTAGCCCTTAATAAATCATCTTTTGCCCCGACCTGTGCCTGGATTAAATGATCGCAATGCACGGTGCTGGGAACCGCGGTAGTTTTTTTACCTGCCGACATAAACTGCAACAAAGCCATTTGCGCTGTCGCATCCTGCATTGCAACTCTATCCGGTGAAAGTTCCGAATAGTCTTTCCCCTTGTTAAGTTCTTTTTTTGTATTATCCCACAAATGGGTATAAAGAATTTTTTCAGCATAAGTCAGCGGTCTATTCAAAACTTTTCGCGTATTATTAAGCTTTTCTTTATATCCGGAGTATACTTTTTTTATCATTTCGATATTAGCTGCCATAATAATTCCTTATAGTTTAAAGTTATTACTTCCGTAAATAATAACAACTAAAATAAAAAAAAGTAAAGAAAATTGCTTGACGGCAAGCTTTTATTATCTAAATATATTTCAAGAGTAGGGGCAACAATGTTATTTAACAATTTCTTTAAAAAAATTAACGAATGAATAAATACATGCAATATTAGATTCCTAAAGATTATATGACAAATATCACGATTTTAGTTGTTGACGACGAACCCAAATTTCTGGAACTAATGAAGGACCTTCTTATAAGTGAAGGCTACGAAAATGTTATAACCGAAATCGATCCTCAAAAAGTAATGTCGCTCTTAAGAAAAAAGGATTTTGATTTGATCATGCTGGATGTTTACATGCCGAGATTAAACGGGATTGATCTTCTTCAAAAAATTCATCGGTCTTATCCGCAAATACCGGTTATAATGATAACGGCCGTTGAAACAATTGATATTGCGGTAAAAGCAATTAAGTCAGGGACATATGAATATCTAACGAAGTCTCCGGAACCGGAAAGGCTAATGCTCACGGTTAAGCGTGCTCTCGAACAAAGAATTCTTGAATTGGAATTAGATTCAATACACTCTCTTTCACCTGTAATAAAATTTAAAAGGGAATCTTTCGGTAAGATTATAATAGAATCGCCGCAGATGTTTAAGATATTTGAGCTTGTACAAATCTTTGCACCTACAAATGAAATAATATTGTTAACAGTAGAAACAGGTACCGGAAAAGATTTGCTTGCAAAGAAAATTCATGAATTGTCTCCAAGAAATAAAAAACTTTTGTTGCGGTTATTCTGCTCTCTTTTTCGCCCGCTTTATTTGAGAGCGAGTTATTCGGTAACATAAAAGGTGCATTTACCGGATTGGTTTCGGAAAAGAAGGTTTTTTTTGAAGCAGCTGACGGCGGAACAATATTTTTAGATGAAATCGGAGAACTCCCTTTCGAATTACAGGGTAAATTATTGAGAGTAATTCAATACGGCGAAATTTTTAAACTAGGCGATTCAAATCCTCTATTATTGGATATCAGGATTATTGCAGCCACGAATAAAGATTTGCGAAAGGAAGTTTTGGGGAATGAATTTCGCGCCGATTTGTTTTATAGGCTTAACAGAGGTATGATGCAACTCCCTCGGCTACGAGAAAGGAAACCGGATATTTCCCTATTAGCGCAGCATTTTTTAAAAACCGGTAATTTCAAGTATAATAAAAAAGCTGCCGGAATTTCAGATAAAGCTATGATGCAGCTTTTAAATTATGATTTCCCAAGTAACATTAAGGAACTTGAAAACATAATTCTTAATTCTGCGGCAATAACCGATGACGGAAATTTTATTGAAAAATTTATGCTGCCGTCTCTGATTAATAATTCTGTGAACAACAATCTCTCTGAATTAAAATTAATATCTATCAAGAAAGCTGAAAGAAATCATGTTTTAACAATATTCAACTATTGTAACGGCAAATATACAAAAGCTGCTTCCATTTTAGGAAAAAGTGAAAGAACTCTCCAAAGAAAAATATGCGATTACAAAAACAAAAATTAATGATGACAAGCCGACAAATCTGACGTCAAATTTGACACTGCTTCATAAATAATCACTATGTTTTTACTCCAACCTTGAAAATTGAGTCCAAATAGCAGGTCTGTTTCCGAATCATCCCGAAGGCATACTTATTGTTCTATTATTTCCATATTTAAAATTTAAAGAGCATCTTGTATTAATAATTTACAGTCTTTTTTTGAAATGGGGGCAATGATGATTCTGGCTTTGTTATCACTAAATTTTAATTCAGCTGTTTTTAATACCTCAACATCAGACTTTGAGAATAAAGTATACTTAACAGCTTTTTCTCTTGCTCAAAACTTGTTGGAGGAAATAAAAGTAAAAAGTTTTGACTAGGCAACAATTCAATTTCCCACATCAAATCCGGCAAGTTTAACACCAGCTGATTCTCTGGGAAAAGAACCGGGGGAAGTTTATCCATACTTCAACGACGTTGACGATTTTAATAATTATAAAGATACCGCTTCGGCGCCTTATTCTGAATAATATTATGTCAGCTTTGTTATTCAGTACGTAAACGGAAATTCTCCGGATGAAGTAAGCAGCACTCAGACATTCTATAAAAAAGCAACTGTAACTGTCTCTAGTCCTTTTGCTTATTACAGTATTTCATTATCTGCAATTTATACTTTGAAATAATATGAATACAATATTAGATTTAGTAGGAGCACCAATTATAGCGGGAATAGCTTTCCTGCTTTTGGTAAATCTGAATACGGCATCAACGGGCACCAAATTTTCTTCTGATACCGGACTTATTCTTCAGCAAAACGCTGAGACCCTTGCTGAAATAATTGAAAATGATCTCAGGAAGATCGGATATAAATATAATGGTACCGCAATAACCGTAGCTCTGCCTAAAATGTTGACATTCTACGCGGACATAGACACAAACGGAGTAACCGATCAGGTAACTTTAAGTTTAGGAGATTCAACCGAAGTAACAAGCACCCCAAATCCGCATGACAAAATTTTGTACAGAAAGGTTGACGGAGTTACATACAAAAGTCCCTCTTTAAATTTTACCAATTTGAGATTTACTTAATTGAAATCACTTGGAAAAATTACTTCTGTTTTGGACAGCATAAAATATATAAAAGCGGAAATCTGGCTTTAATCTCCTGAAAAAGTGGATTCGAACTTCGCTCCGACTTTCTGGGAAATAACTATCCATCCGAGGAATATTTAAAATGGGAAAAAGCATAATACTGATTGTGTTGGGGGCCAGTGTAATAATTTCTACTTTAATATTGGAAATAAACTCTAATACAACCAGGGGGCTCGATAAACTCTATCATATTACGACAACACTCAGGCAAGATTAATTGCCAATTCGGGTATTGAAATTTATTTAGAAAAATTGCGTCGTGACAAAACACTCAGCGGGTATTTTCCGGATAATGAATTGATGGGTGGTACATATAATATTTCAATATCGGATCCTGACACTGCACTGAGGATCAAGTCAGACGGTCTTTATAATAAAGTGCATCATGATTGTAAGGTGACTGCAAAACGCGGAAAGGTTACTTTGCCTCCTATTAATTCTTCAATTTATTTATCATTAACTATTCTGAACTTGAATCTAGCAGGGAGTATAGACATCAACGGTAACGATATGAACGGGCTCCTTACAGGCAATCCGCAGCTTCCGGGAATAGGGGTAAATAAAACTGCAGATAGTACCTATATTGTCAATGAACTTAAACCTAAAATTTCAGATGCGATTCTCGGAGCAGGAGGATCTCCTAGCGTTCGATCCGTTCCTGATACCACAAACTGGAATGAAGTGACCCAAAATTATATTTTTGCTTCCGACATTACACTTCCTTCGGGAACATATTCCACCGGGTTAACCTAAGGTACGGCGGCCGATCCTAAAATAACATCTGTAAACGGCGATGTTCATTTATCCGGTACTTCAAGCGGCTACGGAATTATGATAGTAAACGGTAATCTTGATATGAGTGGGGATTTTACATTTAAAGGTATTGTAATTGTTTAAGGCAAATCCCAGATAGTAACCAAAACAACCGGTAATTCTGGTATTTACGGAGCAGCTATATTTGTAGGTGAAAGCGTCGATTTTCAGGCTACTGGTAACGCGCTGTTTTATTATAGTAAACAAGCGATCGATAATGCAAAAACTAACCTGAAATCATCGCGGTTTGAAATTACAAGCTGGTGGGAATAAAATTATGAAAGTGATAAAAATCTTTGATAACTGCCGGTTAAAAACAACGGACATTTGAACGATGAAATTAGAAGATATCGTTTCGTATCAGTAAAAGTATCGCTGATTGGGGTACAATAAGAAATTTTTCCTTTTCAAATTCTATCTCGTATGCTTCTTTTCTTAAAAAAATAGCAAGGTCGCCTTCTTTTGCCTGCAGAGGAATATATTTCACGGCTTCCTTGGATTCTTTCCATGGTTCATCTTCCGACTGCGATGCCGTCGGATATCCGGGTCCGGCCTTTATTATATACCCGCTTTGTATTTTTTCTTTTTCCGAAACACCCGGAGGCAAATAGAGTCCGGTAGAAGTTTTATCGGCTTCGCTTTCGGGTCTTATTAATACTCTGTCTCCAACTACAATAAATTTCTGAATATCTTTCAAACTTAATTCCATTTTTTCGGATCGAATAAATTCTTCGCAAAAACAAATAAATTACTGCTGTAAATATAAAAAAGTAACGGCAATTAATGCACCGCATAAATTAATTAATTATAAAAATAAATTATCATTACCCTCTAGTTAACTCGATTAATTTACCTGCAATGCCGGGATATAACCGAATCAACCGCAGTGCATTTTCTCTTGTGAAATTTCGTAAAACCCCTTTCTGAACAATTTTCGAAACGGTAAATCGCTTTTTAAAGTTTTCCTGCCATTCCCCGGCATATTCGGCTTCTGCTTCTTTCTTATTGATCATTCCCTTTATCAGCCGGAATAATACTTTACTTAAAATTTCAGCGGATTCAAAAGCAACTCCAATTCCATCCCCGGCAAGCGGAGCAATTACACCGGCCGCATCGCCGATCATAAAAATTCCGTTTTTAACAGGTTCCTTTTCCCCGAAATAAATATTGCCTGCCCCAAAGAATGTACAGTTCTTTAAATTTTCCAGTAACCGGCCGGATATGATGTTTGCAAAACCTGGGTTGCTGCTTGCTAATTCCGTTAAATGATGTTCCGGTTTTCCCGGATATTTGTTTTTATTTTCGAGATAACAGACAGTAACCATTCCGTCGTTCACCTTGTTCATTCCGCAATAAATTGAATTGCCGGCAAATATATATATTTCGTTTTCTTTGAAATTGTTGAACTGGGATATGTCAGCATGAAACTTAATCCCGGTATATCCGGATCTAAAATTCACAAACTTTCTGCCCAGTTGCCTGTCCAGAATATTTTGTCTGCCGTATGCGGCTATAACCAGTTTCGATTCAATTTCGGTTATGCTTCCCTCAGAAATGATTTTCAGCTTGTAAACGTATTTACCGGGCACCACCGATAAAACTTTAGTCTCTGTAAATACGTCGGCTTTATCTTTTGCTTTATTTAAAATGAAATTATCAAATTTAAATCTGCTTAATCCGTATGCGTTAAAATTCAGATCTGATCTTAAAATATTACCGTCGTTATTTACAAACATGAAAGCATTAACGGGGTTCGGGTTCATCAAAAGAAACTCTTCAAATATACCCCATTCTTTTAGCTGTGTTATCACTTCCCTTGAGAGGAATTCTCCGCAGAGGGTTTCTCGCGGAAACTTCTTTTTTTCAACCACACAAACTTTAATATTTTTATCCGATAAAAATATAGCCGCCGATGATCCTGCGGGACCGCCTCCTATTATTACGGCATCGTATGTTTTTTTTTCTCGCATTCTGTATTTCATTTAAGAATAACAACCATCCACCTGAAGGCCCAATTCCATTTTATGGTATATTTCCGGATTCCTGCGTCCTTAAATATTTTAATAAGTTCCTTTTTTTTAAATCCTCTTTTAACTGATAACGGCGCATCGTTTTTTACCATTTCGCTTCTTGAAAAAAGCATCGTAAGTATTTTTATTCCCAGGTAAGCAGGATAAGATCTATGAAGATCATTTATCACCATACCTAATTTTATGATATGAAAATAGTCGGAAATTAATCTTACGATTTCTTCTTCCCTGAAATGATGAAGTACTAATGAGAAATGAATTATATCAAAAGCTTCATCTCGAAAAGGAGGCTTTAACATATTCCCGAATATGATATTTATACCGGGGCTCCGGTATTTAAGAATCTTGCATATACCTTTATTCAAATCAATTCCGTAAATCTTAACTTTTTCCTTTCCGCGCTGAAAGCCGCTTAAATTATCCGCACCGCCTATGCCTGCGTCAAGAATACTAATGCCGCTAGTGTTTCCGCATTTTTCCAGCAGCCTGTCGATTCCTTTTTTAGATACCGCGTTACCTCCCAGGAACCGGTTAATTAATTTCAGTTCGGAAAGAGCCGCGACTATTCTATTATCCGTCACGGTGAAATCATCCATTTGCTCGGTTTTATATTCCCTGTTCCGCATATCATTTACTTTGGAAAAGTGCCGTTTCCATCGTTAAACCGGGACCGAACGCTACGGCGACACAATAATCGCCCTTCTTTAATTCATGAGAATTCAATATTTCTTTTAAAATATAAAGTATCGAAACGGACGACATATTTCCGTAGTTCCGCAGTACGTTTCTAGAAAACCGCATATCGTTGTCTGAGAGAGAAAGGCCTGTCTGCAGCGCGTCTAAAATTGCTCTTCCGCCTGGATGAAGTGCCCAGAATTTGACATCGGTCGTTTTCAAATCTCTGGAGTTTAAAATTTCCTTCAGCTTCGGAGCAGCTGAGTTAAGAATAATCTTTGGTATATCCGATGAAAGAATCATTTCGAATCCGGTATTGCCTATATTCCATCCCATAAAATTCCGCGAGTCCGGAAATAACATCGAATCGGTATACAACAAGGATAACGTAACATCACGATCTATTTTATTTTTTGAAAATAATGCGGCGGCACATCCGTCGGCAAAAATTATATTCGCAAGTATATTATCACGTGTCGGTTCGGTCTGAAGATGGATGCTGCAAAGTTCAAGTGAAAGAAGCAGAATGCCCTCGTCTTCACCGGTTACCGATGCCGCCTCAAGCACAGAGTTAAATCCTATGATCGAAGCAGCGCATCCCATAAAACCGATATTGGTACGTTTAATATCCGGTCTGAATTTAAATCGGGTAATCAGATGATTATCAATCCCGGGCGCATAAAATCCGGTGCATGATATTGTTATTAAACGTTTGATATTTCCGGAATCAAAACCGGTGGAGTTAAATATGTTTTCCGCAGCCTCAAAGGCTAAAATTTTCGACCATTTCTCGTATAATTTCATTCGTGTTCTGGTGTCGGGGTTATAATAAATCCCGTCCCTGGAATAAAATTTTTCTCCGGCTTCCTCCTCTGCATCCGGGATTACGATATACCTGTTTTCTATTCCCGAATGAGATATTGCCGAATCAATTAAATCTGGCTACCGCCGGCTTAACAGCCATTCTTTTTTTTAATTCTTCACAGGCTTTAATCTGTGTAATTCTGTAGGGCGGACTTGAAGTGGCGACTGAATTTAAAAACATATTTTTTACTTAGTTAAATTTTAAGATTTTATAACCGGCAGAATATTGATCACAAAAATGGTAGTGGGCTAATTTGCTATTTGCCATAGTAAGCAGATTTGCCTGCCGGTAGACAAGTCCGCTTGGGATGACAACAAATATTTTAGTAAGTTATAAACAAATTAGCCCGCTATCAAAAAAATTATGATTTCCATTTACCGATCGATATAGTTAAATTTGATTTTAATTTAAGAAATCAATAATTAAAAATAACTACATGAAAAATTTTTGGGATGATAGGTATTCTCAGCAAGATTATGTGTACGGCACGTCACCGAACGAATTCTTCAGACAAGAAATAGAAAAGTTGAAGCCCGGAAGAATATTATTGTTGGGTGAAGGTGAAGGAAGAAATGCGGTATTTGCAGCCAAGAACGGCTGGCAGGTGGACGCATTTGATTATAGTGCGAAAGCCAGGGATAAGGCACTTAAGCTTGCCGAAGATAATAATATTACGATCAATTATAACGTGGTAAATATAGATGAATTGGAGATTGTGCCGGATACTTATGATGCAGCAGGAATAATATTTCTTCATCTCCACGGTATCCTTCGGGAAAAACTGCATTCGCTTACCTTGGAAGCATTGAAAACAAACGGGAAATTAATTCTCGAGATGTTTTCCAAAGACCAGATAAAAAAAACATCCGGAGGCCCGAAAGAATTGGAGTTACTGTACTCACTTTCGGAAATCGAAAAGGATTTTCAAGACTTGAAATTTGAGAAATTTTTTGAGACCGATACAAATTTAAATGAGGGCAGCTACCATTCCGGTGAAGCCAGTGTAATCCGGTTAGTTGGAACAAAAATATAAATTTTGAGATGAAGAAAGTCTTATTCGTTACATACTTCTGGCCGCCCTCGGGAAAAGCAACCGTACACTGGCCTCTTCATATTATAAAATACCTGCCTGAATACGGCTGGCAGCCGCTTGTATTAACCGCGGAAGAGGATGCTTTCTCGCATACGGATGAAAGCCTTTTAAAAGAAATTGATAATAATGTAAAAGTTGTCAGAACAAAATCCTGGGATCCGTTTAGTTTTTATCTGAAGTTTATAGGCAAAAGTAAAAACGATAAGATGACCGCCTCTGAAACAATTTCAACTACGAACAAAAGCATCAGCCACCGTATTTCGATTTGGATAAGAATGAATTTATTTATTCCCGATGCTAGAGCCGGCTGGTACTTCCCCGGAACGAGACAGGCAAAAAAACTATTGCTGAAGGATGATATTGATGCAGTTGTTTCCATCGGTCCGCCGCATACAGGTCATTTGATAGCGAAAAAAATCGGTAAAATATTGTCGGTACCCCACGTGCCTGTTTTTATTGATCCATGGGTGGACATAGTTTATTATAAAAATTTTAAAAGAAGCTCTTTAACTTTGAAATTGGATAATTATTTTGAAAAAAGTGTTTTGGAGAATGCGGCTTCAGCTGTTTTTGTTACCTCCACTATGCAAGAGGATTACATAAAGAAATACGGATTTCTTAAAGAAAAGTCACATGTATTGTATTGGGGATACAATGAGGAAAATTTTAAAAATTTAACGCCGTCTGTCCCGGCCGGTGAATTAGTTATTATGCATGCCGGAAATATATTTGATTACCAGAATATTCCTGCATTTTGGGGAAAAGTAAAATCGGAAATTAACAGCGGCAGAAAAATTAAGATCAGGTTCGTCGGGACTGTAAGTCCGGGAATTAAGAATGCAATTACTTCGTCAGGACTCGATGATATAACCGAATACGTGGGATTTCTGCCTTATGATGAAATGTTAAAAGAGCTGCAAAAAGCATCATGCCTGTTGGTATGCGCCACCGAAAGAAGACACGTACCCGGAAAACTTTTTGAATATTTGAGAATCGGTAAACCGATAATCGCTTTCGGTGACGATAATAAGGAAGTAGGAGAAATAATCAGTTCGGCGAATGCGGGAATGATGTTCAAGTATACAGAAGATGGAAGTGAGTTTTTCGAAAAGATCGGTACATTTAATACCGATCTTTCCAAAGCAGAAAAATTTAACAGGGAGAACATTGCCGGAGAATTAGGAAAAATTTTGGATAAGTCTAATTCCCTATTGCCACTCGGCAAATCCTAAATGATACATGCCGTCGCTTCCTTTTCCGGAATAATATATTCTTAAAGTGTTACCATTCAAAAATAAATACGGATAACAAATTTCACTACACCAGTTTTGAGAAACATCCGATAAATTAAAAACGGGATTTGATGCATCTTTTGTCCAATGGATACCATCCTCCGAATATGCCATTCCAACAGCGCTGTAAGGAACGTTTCCATAGCTCATTTTAAATCCGGCACTATCTTTTACAACAGAACAATATGATACACCGTCACTTTCCCAGGCCCGGTCTTTCGTTAAAATAGGATTATTGCCGTATTTTTTCCAATGTATTCCGTCCGTTGATGTGGCCATATTTATATTAAAATTTGTGTAATTATTTTGAGGACTTGCATCATAATACATAAAATAGTTTCCGTTATATTTTATGACACCATGTACATCCATAAAATACTGGTTGATATTGTCTGACTGAATTATTGGATCATTATATTTTTCCCAGTGAATACCATCCGTTGATGTTGCCAATCCGATTTGCCTGTTCCCGGTATGAGAATCCCGTGTACCGATATAATATAGTCTATATATTCCATTAACTTTTAAAACATATCCCATGGCTACCGTATAGTCGTCCCATGTCCCGGGAGACCCGCTGGTTAAAACCGGTCCGTTAGATCCGAGATGCCAAGAAATTCCATCGTTGGATTCGGCATAACTAATATCCGCATGACCATTATCGTATAAATTCATGAACCACATTTTATAAATACCGTTATCATACATAACCTGGGCTTGGGCAACATAATAAGTGAAATAAGGTATCTGGTTTGCGTTAAATACCGGATTATTTTTGTAATCCACCCAATGTTTAATAGTTTGGCCCCAATTAACTGTAATCTCGATACTGCCCGTACCTAATTCTGTCGGCATTAAGGTCAAATTAACTTGGGTGGTAATACCCGCATTAACATCAACTTCTGTTTCGCCGCTGTAGACAATTACACCGTCGGAATCTAACGCGTCAACCTTTAAATGCCATGTTCCGACCGGAATACTTTTAAAAGAAATATCGGCACTGGTGTCGCTTAATAAATTTAATTCCCCAGTATAGGTGTCATAATCAGCCCTGTTTAAGTACGCAATCACCTTCATGACATTTTTAGGAGATGAGGTTTTGTCAATTTTAAGCGAAAGCCCTCCCTGTACAGCTTCATTGGGAGGTGAAGTCGACAGATCTTTTGAGCAACCCGCGAAGGTAAAGATTAAGATAGACAAAAGTAAACTGATGTAATATTTCATTGAGCCCCCGTTGAAATTAGAATTTCACATTCTCTTCATATTCTTGTTTTAAATGAAAAATAAAACAGTTTATTAAAAATCTAATATTACTTACACATCCAAAGAATTACTGACTCGTAAACAGACATCGTTTAAATTTTGGGAATTATAAAAACTTAGGCATGTAAACAGTGGTAAAAATAAAACCTTTGACCCCATAAAATCCCCTGATTCAATTCCTAATTTAAGTCAATACAACCTTATGTTTGATCAAAAATATTAAAATTTATTGCAATTTCAAATAAAAACTTAAAATTTGTTCATGATCTCAATGACCTTGAATATATCCGTATCTGTATGCGCAAATGATATAGGTAAACCAAGCATTGTTTTATTAATTTCTTCATTAATAGGAAATTCACGAAAATTAATTTTCTCTAATGCAGAATGACTTTCCGAATTTAATGACTTGTGTATATTTGTTTGAACTCCGTTCTTAAATAGATATTCTTTTAACTCGTCTCTTTGCTGATGTCTAATATTATATTCAAAAAAAACATCATAATAATCATCGTCTTCATCCGGTTTTATAAAATCATCTTTTAAAAACATATTATAAAGATTAGCTAATTTCCTTTTATGCTCAATTATTTCATCAATCCTTTTTAATTTAGACAATATAAATCCGTTTTGGAGCTCGTTCGGACATGAATTGAAATTCTGAAGATCGAATTGAAAATCGTTGTGTTTACCGCAATTCCTTAATGCTAACAATTTTCCCGCCAGCTCGCTATCGGAGGTAACCACGGCACCGGCATCACCCAAGGCACCTATAATTTTAGCCGGTTCAAATCCGAATGAGGCCGCAGCACCGAAAGAACCGGTAAGTCTGTTTTTATATTTTGCACCGTGGGATTGGGAACATTCTTCCATTATTAACAAATTATTTCTTAAGGCAATTTCGGAAATGGCATCCATATCGCACGATTTCCCCGATAAATGTGTAGCCAGTATTGCACTGGTCTTAGAATTAATTTTTTCCTCTATACATTCATGGTCGATATTGTACGTCTTCAAGTCAGGCTCGACTAAAACAGGAAGGCATCCGGATCTTAAAACATACATAATTGTAGAAAAGTGCGAATTAGCCGATAAAATAATTTCACTGCCTTTAGCGAATCCCATAGCTTTTATAGATAGTAAAAATGCATCTCTACCGCTTGCGCATGAAATACAATTACCGGAATTAATAAACTTCGCGAATGTCTCTTCAAATCGGTTTACGTAGTTACCGTTTACGAATATGCCTGTATTTAAAACGTTATTAAAATTATGTGTAAAATCTCCGAAAAATGCTTCATTAACGTCTCTTAGATTTTCATATTCAATCATAATATAACGACACTAATATTTTTTTATTCTCAAGAAATTACAATTAAATTTTGATTTTACAAATAACCTCATTAACACATAGCGAGGTTTTATAATGGAAATGAAATTAATAAATATTACTCGAGTTAACCGTCTAAATGTTTATAGTGTTAAAAACGGTTGAACCTGCCTACCGTGTAAGTAGAACGGTTACAAAAAAACCTTTTTTCCTTTCATTAACCCGCGAATAAATTCGCGGGTTAATGAAAAAGAAATAAATATTTCGGACAGTTTTAATGATATATTAAAACAGGCGGTCAGCTTGAGAAAATATAAATTTACTTAAACAATCACCTAAAATTGGTTTAGTTCAAAACACTGCGGCTTGCTACGCATATGTTTGTAGTATAATTTATGTAATTCGCCGTATAATAAAGCTTATATTCATTTCCAACTTTCATAAGAAAAGGATAATTTATCCTATCCCAGTGTTTGTATGTTTGTCCGGAAGAAAAAGTTGGTTGGGCAGATTTATTCCAGTTGATACCGTTTTGAGAAAAAGCTATTCCGAATTCAGTCCTATCCTCATTGCTGTAAATCATAATAAAACGATTATTATCGAAAATTACCGAAGAGTAAGAAACGTTATTTCCCTCCCAGGGTAAAGAAGGCTGTAATACGGGATTATTCGCATACATATTCCAGTTCAATCCGTCGGAAGAAATTGCCAGATTAATTCTAATTTTTGACGGATCACCGTATGGACTGGATGAACAATACATATAATACTGCCCATTATATTTTATAACCGAAACAGCACCATTTTCATAATAATTACTGTCAGCTTTTAAAATGGGGGCTCTGTGTTTTTCCCAATTGATACCGTCGGTTGAGGTAGCCAGTCCAATTTGCCATGGTCCGTATGGCGATTGCCAGCCGTTATAATACATATAATACAGATTATTTATTTTAATAATTGCCCCGCACTGTACGGTATTTTCATCCCAAGAGCCCGGTTCGCCGTTATCCAAAACCGGTTTATTAAAAATATTTTGCCAATGAATACCGTCTTCCGATTCAGCATACCATACAGTTAATTTTTGAGGAATTCGAAGAACTGGCATACCACATTTTGTACTTATTTTCATCATACATTACTTTCTGCATTAAAACCCGAACGGGAGAACTTGGATTCATTTCCGTAGTAAGTACCGGATTCAGATTATAGTCTGTCCAAATAGTATTGGTCCCCCAACCGACATGTATGGATATGCCGCCTGTCCCCGACGCTGCAGGCAATAAGGTCATAGTAACTTGTGTAATAACATCTGCCTCAACATTTACGTCGGTTTCTCCTGTATATAAAATTACATTATTGTTATCCAGTGCATTTACTTTCAGTTTCCACAAACCGACGGCAATATTGCTAAAATACAATTCTGCGCTGGTGTCGCTTAAAAAATTAGTACTGCTTTTTAACGTATCAAAACCTGTTCTACTGAGATATGCAACTACACCTGCAACATCCTGGGGTGCGTTAGCTTTATCTATTTTAAGGGATATTTTTCCGCTTGATGTCTTTGATGAATTGGAAGATGTGGGGCTGTCATTATTACAACCGATTAGAATAAAAGTTAATACTATTATAGAAACAAAATAAATCTTTCTCATCTCTTCTCCCCTATATATTTAATAGATAAACTGAAAGTGTACCACTAAATCGATAAAAAAGTCCAAATTTTCTATACATCCCCCATAATCGCACACGCCTACATTACATTCGCTTAATATGCATTCATGTTTACCAAATTAAAAAAATTAAATTATGAATGCAATGAATTTTACAACTTTGAGTCACTCTCTTTCGTTTGCGCAGAAAGCTATCTGATAAAATAAAAACTTTGCTTTCTACTTTTAAGTTATCCGTCTAATAGACTTGAATAATAGTTCTTATATCGCTCGCCAATTATTTGAGGCGTAAAATTTTCAAGTACTTTTCGTCTGGCATTTAATTTAACCTGTTCGATATTTTTTTCGTTCATTACCCAAATTATACCTTCGGCCAGAGAAGCCGCAGAATCCGGTTCGGCTAAAAATCCGTTATTCTTATGCTCAATCATATCGGGCATACCACCTATATTAAATGCAACCACTGGTACGCCGCATGACAAAGATTCCATCACCGTATTAGGCAGATTATCTTCCAACGACGGTGCTACAAATACGTCGGCCGAGTTATAACAAGCTACTAGCCGTTTCTGATCGCCGATACGCCCCAAAAAATTAGTTTTAAAAGGAATGTTTATTGTTTGATCTTTCCCGAATGAACCGAATACCAACAATTCGACTTTTGATCTTAATTCAGGAAAATTTTCATAGAGGTATAATAAACTGTCTCGTAAAAAGACGAACCCCTTTCTTTCCTCTTTTAGGTTCATTGTTCCGAAGAGGATTAAAAATTTATTATCTGATAAATTAAAAATTTTCCTGCTTTCCATCTTATCAGACATTTTAAATGTATTTATGTCGATCGGATTCGGAATGGCCCTTATATCCCTTGCTTTCAACAATCGGCTTTCCTTTGCACAGGAAGCAAGCCATTCACTGCATGTCACAATAAAAAGGTTCAGATTTTTATAAACTTCAAGTTTTTTATTAAATATTTTATTTGAAAAATCATTTATTCCCCGATATTTTAAGGAAGGACATTCCAAACACAATTTTTTATACTTTTCGCAGCCGCCGCTGTAATGACATCCGCCGGTAAATGCCCACATGTCGTGCAATGTCCATACTATGGGTTTATTAAGGGTTGCAAGTTTCCTGATAGTATTAAGTGAAAAAAAGCCGCCGTTAATCCAGTGTAAATTGATGATATCGGCTTCTAGCACCAGCGGATGTTTTGATACATCCGTGCCGAAAAAAGGGAATGAAAATCGACCCTTGTTTTTAAGAGTAAAAAAAAAGATCGAAAAATAATCAAGGAAGAATCTAACTAAATATGAAATTTTTCTAAGTGTATTATTTACAAAGCCGATCGTTTCGTTATCGGAAATATATTTCATTTGAACAAGGACATTGGATTCAACGCCGGACGAATTAATAGCTTTATTAATTGCCTTACACGCTATCGAAGCCCCGCCTTTCGAATCATCAATATTTATGTGTACGATTTTCATTCTTGTCTGTATGCAAAAATATTAAGCTGTAAATCCGTATCCGGAAATTCCGGATTGCTTTTATTTATAAAAGGACTTTTTCTATTTTCTTCCGACTTTATAAAATACCTGAAATTATTTTTCTCCAGTACGGAAATAATCGAATCAAGTTTCTGAGGATGGTTGATAAAAGAATGAAATTCTATAAATATATTATCAACTTTGTACAAAATATCAGTGCAATCCGGGATCACATTTATTTCAGCACCTTCAATATCCATTTTTAAAAAATGGATATGTTCTTCATTTTCGATCAAATCTCTCAGTCTTACGGAATCTACTTTTATTTTTTTATTAGATCCGTAAACAGACCCGGCGTCGGCACCGTTAAGACTGAATTCTATACCGTCGTTGTTAATCCATACCGCTTTGGAAATAATTTCGGTTCCATCGATACCGTTTCTTTTTAAATTACCCCGTAATATTCCGGCAATGCTGCCATCGGCTTCAAATGCCTTTATTCTGGCATTCTTATATAAAGATTTAAAGTAAAGCACACTTATCCCGATGTTTGCCCCGCAATCATATATTACCGGAGTTTCCGACTCGGAATTAAAGCGGTAATATTCTTTTACAAATATTTCTTTATACTGAAAAATAAACGAAAGGCAATCTGGAACCGTAACATGATAATTCAAAAAATTAATTTCCCTCGTTTCGTTTCTTTTGATTTTTCCGTATTTGAAGAGCAGTTTTAAAAATACCCTGTACTTGTAGTCGTGTAAGAAGAGAGCAACATTTTCAAATTTTTTATTAAATATTTTCATGGAGATTTGTAATTTATTTTATTTCCCTTGGCCGTTTTTGATAACATACTTAAAAGCCGATTCATAACGGTTGACAACCGTATGAATGTTTATTTTTTCACTTATGATTTTGCCCGAGTTTTCCCCCATCCGTTTTATTCTTCCGGAATCTGAGAGTATATACCCAATCTTATCGGCAAGGTCATTAACGTCGTTTTCTTTGAAGAATTTACCGTTGTAATCGTCGATTACCAGATTTTTTTCCGTCCCGTCGCAGACGGAACAAACAACAGGTTTACCGACGGCCATAGCTTCATTTATTGAAAGCCCTCCCATACCTGCCAGAACATATACAGACGACGAAATTAAATATCCGGCTAAAACTACCGGATCGTAAACAGGTCCGACGAATAAAATTCTGTCGCTCAGGTTTAATTTCCCTGTTTGTGATTTCAATTCTTTCTCTTCCGGTCCTGTCCCGATGACAATCAATTCTATTTTATTGAATTTTTCTTTCAATATATTTATGGCGCTGATTAATAGATGCACTTTTTTCCATTTAACCAATCTGCCTACATGAATGATCCTGTATGGATTAACCGGGAGAATCGGTTCTGAAATTAAAGCCTTTTCTTTTGCTTTAAAAAGCATATCGGTATCAGGTGAATTATAAGTAATAAATATTTTCTCTCTGCTTACACCGTAACTCCCTAAAATTTCTACGGCCTCCTCCACATAGTTAACGTGAGCATCCATTCTTTTATAATAAATCATTCTTAAAAAGGTAACAAAAACATTGCTTAAATATCCGACAGGTGTAGGTTTATGTAAATTCAAACTTTCATCTTCATAGGATGCGTTTTTATATTTAAGTGCTTCGCGGAACTTAGGAATCCTGAATGGTATATCCTTATAAATTAATTTAATTCCTTTTGATTTTATTTTTCTCCACAATAAAGGGTAAAACAGAAAACCTAGTACATAAGGCCAGATTGTAACAATAATATCAGGATTCTCATCATCTAAAAATGCGGAAAATCCATGCAGAAATGTTTTACCGTAATATGTTTTTTTTTCCTTTAATCGTTTGAATCGGAATTTAATTCCGGAATCGGTCTGATGCACTCCCTCCCCTATGCTGCTGCTTTTGATTTCGGGAATAACAACTGTGATTTCAAAATTATTTAAATCGTTTAATCGATTCAAAACCATATTATAATAATGCGGCAAACCGCCGAACATAAAAAGTACTTTCATTCAAACAATGCTCACTAATTCAATTTCAGACTATTTTTTATTTTGGATAACGCACTTAATATTAAGCCAGAAAAATCATTTGATATTTTTAATTTTATATAAGAGTAAATAAAAACAGTACTCAAGATTACGGTCTTAAGTACAATTATTGCGGCCAATAAGAATTTATCATTTATGCTTTTGGTCATTTCAACCGGTATTCCTGATAAAATATTTTTCAATAAATCCGCCAAAGCCCAAATAATTAAAAATAATCCGAGAGCCTTAATTGTGTTAAGGCTAAATGGTTGTGAATGGAATTTTTTCCAGACTATTACTAATTCCAGTAATAAATATATTACCAACGACATGGTCGTTGCAATCGCAGCACCTAAGATTCCGTATATCGGAATAAAAATTAAATTAGTTACAATTGTTAAAAGTCCTAATACAATTATTAAAATTAGACTGTACTTATAAAATTTGGAATATAGAATGATCTCATTATTTACACCGGTTACCAGATCCATCATCCTGCTGAACAAAAAGAAATATAATACGGTTTTACCTCCCACATAAATATCACCTCTGGGAATTATCTTAAACAAATCATCTATATTAACCCAGACTAGTATAAATATTAAAAGTCCGAAAATGAATAAGTTTATTGAAGTCTTTTTATATATATCGTCGATTTTACCGTGATCGTCTTCTTTAATTGCAAAGGACAGACTTGGCAGAACGGCTCTGACTAAACTTCGCTTAGGAATTTCCATCACCGTAGCCATTAATAGAGCAATAGAATAGATGGCAGTTTCTTTTAATCCTTGAAAAGCAGGCAGCATGATCGTGTCAATCTTGCTTGCAATTAAAAATCCAATTCCTCCCAGAACCGTGAAAAATCCGTAATTGAATATCGATTTAACTCTATGGATCTTCCAAAATTTAAAATTCGGCCTAAGAAAAAGAGAATTTAATTTTTTCACATAAAAAGTTAAAAACAAAACAGCCAGGAAATAAGAAAGCACCATTAAATTCAGGAAATTGGTAAAATTTATATAACCCAGCGCAAATAATATTATGGTTATTGTATTGCTGAGTTTTAAGAATACTTCTCTGACAAATGTAGGTAAGAATAATTTGTTCTGAATTAAAATATAAGATTCCAAAACATTTATATACACCATTGCAAATACAAGAGGTATTATATACAAGAAATATTGGACAAGTAAGGGAGATTTATTTTGATAAAAACTCAGGTAAACCGTTTGAAGTCCGACAAATAAAATTGCAAATGCGATAAAACCGATAAAAGAATAAGTAAGTACAAAAAACAAAAATCCGTTGTGGTTTTTACTTTTATCGGCAAATTGAGGAAAAAACTTAATAATTATAAAAGGAGAGCCTAATTGCGCAAATGAAACAAAGAGTAATGTGCTGTCCTGTAAAACCCTTGTTAGACCCAGCTGTTCGGGCGTAAGAAATTTTGTATATAAGAAAATAGCATTCACCATCCCGATTATTAGTCCAGCATATGATGCAAAGCTACTTTTTATGCTCTCTCGAACAACAACTCCCATTTATTACCTGTTATTTATAGCAGCAAGCATTAAATCCCGAAGTTTGCTGTATCTATATTGGATTGAATATTTTTCAAGCATATATTCTCTTGAATTGCGGCCATACTGTCCGGCTTTTTCAGGATTATTAATTAAGTCTGACATATATTCAGCCATTTTCAAATAATCATGCTCCTGAACCAGGAATCCGGTTTTCTGATGAATGACCGCTTCACTTATACCGGCATGAAAAGTCGATACAATCGGAAGACCCGTTGCACTAGCCTCTAAAATAGTATTCGGTGTTCCTTCCATATCTCCGCTTTTTGCCCTAACCGAATGCTGGACAAAAACTCTTCCGGTCTTCAGTGTTTTTAAAATTTCTTCACGATTAAGAACTCCCTTAAACTCAACATTATCATTAAGCTTCAATTCATTAACCAGATCTTTACAAGATTTTAATAATGGTCCGTCTCCTATCATTATCAGTTTAACATCTTGGTTGACTTTATAAACCTCATAAAAAGCACGAATAGTTAAATCGGGAGCTTTTTTTTCGGCAAATCTACCTACAGCTACAAATACCGGCGGACTGTTTTCTGGCTTAGCGCCATCGAAAAAATCAAGATCCACTCCATAAGGATTATTTACGATTTTATTAACAGGCGCACCTAATTTAATAAGTTCATTTTTCATTATTTCAGAGACAACGACAATATATCTGGAAATATTAAACAATTTCCTATAAGAATCGTCATATTTTTTTAATGTCGCATGATCAGAAGAATCAAATCCGTGGAAATGGACAATCAGAGGAATTCTTTCTCTTTCACATGCATCCATTACCGCACAGCCTGTAGGACCGTATTCTGCTAAAACAACTTTTATCCGGTTTGTTCGAATCAGATTTGAAAATTGGGCTGTATATAGTCTGTGGAAAAAATGAGGTGAAATCCGTTTAATTGCTCCTCTTAAAATAATGTTCTTTATGGGAAAACTTAAAATATTTTTCTCATTCTTGTTAATATACGGGTACCAGCCCTTATGATATTCAAATTGAGCATTAATGAATTTTAATTGATTTCTAATAAATGTTTCACTATAAATTTCTTTGTTCGGATAAACAATACATAAACCAGTATTTAAACTCTCACTCAAATATATTTCCTCAGAGTTAATCTTTAATCAAATCAAAATCATTTTTTTGCTCTGGCAGCTACCATATAAATTGCAGAATCTTTATCTCTTGACCTTTGCGATGATAAAATCTTATCAAAGATAAACATCATAATTTGCGATGGGAATGCAATTACAGGTATTAAAAATTTCGGTACTTTAAAGATTAGGCTGTCCTGTATTAACAAAATTCCGACAGACGGTCTTCCGACAATCCCTTTAAAATAAACCAGCTCAAATCCTGCGGATTCAATAATTTTTTTCAGACCGGCGGAAGTCCATCTCCAGTAGTCGTTAGGAGTTGGGTGATAAATCCAGTATCCGTGCGTGGATAGTATAATTAAACCATCTTTTTTTAATACCCTGAAACTTTCGGATAAATATTCGGCAGGATTTTCAACATGTTCAAGAACCTGAGTAGAAAGGACAATATCGGCTGAACTTTCATCAATAGGAATACGACCGTCTTTTTCAATATGAATATCCGCCATTTCATTTTCAGCTATATCCAATCCGCTGTATTTTTTCACAAACGGTTCAAATAATATTTTATACGGCATGTCCCCGCAGCCATAATCAATTAATTCAAACTGATTTTCTTTATGTATATATTCCGCAATTATTTTTTTAATATGCTTTGTAGTTAAAGTCAAAGGGTACCACCTGGGATTGAATATAGAAGGTGATAATCTCCAGTTATTTTTACTCATATTTTATATATCTGAATTAATTATTACTGATTATTAAATTAAAAATTTTCAATACAACAGCGATAAAAATCTTTTCATAAATAAAAATCATACCGTTTGTACATTTATATTTTTCTTTTTCTTAAATTCAAAAAGGAGGCTGATAACCAGTCCAAGTATTACTAATGAGCTTAAGATTAATGCCGTATATTGGCTGATATAAAAACTGGTAGGCGAGTATTTGAACTCAACCGTGTGCCTGCCTTTGGGAACTACTATCCCCATAAAATCATGGTTTGCTTTATAGACCTTTGTACTATTTCCGTCTATATAAGCCTTCCAGCCCTTCGGAAGATAAGTATCGCCCAGGAATAAAAAGTTGCTGCCCGTTGCAGTTACATTGGCTTTTATAGTCTGATCGCGATATTCCGTAATTGAAACATTGACGCCGGGTCCGGGTTTTTCGACATGAATGTCTTTATCCTCGACAAACGCCACATCTTTAGGATCAAATCCGTTATTTTTAATCATGTTCAAAACTTCGATATCGGGCTTTACTTCCGTACTGTTTACGAAATACAACCTCGGTAAAGCTGAGGTATCTTTATATACTACTTCTTTAGCTTTTTGGTCAATGGCAACCAGACCCGGTATTTGAACCGGCTGATTAAACACCAGATATTTAACATTGAGCATTCTCCACAATGTGGCATTGGCAGGCCCGACAACATCCATAATATCCTGGTATCCTCTCGGTTTAATTCCGGAGTAACCGTAAAAATCTTCCACAAGGAAATATGCATTGAAGTTCGCATTGTTGGAAAAAGAACCGAGTGAACCGTCTTGTTTTAGATTCAGCATTCTGAAAGGTTCTTTATCATTCTGAGCTTTAATCACTTTTATATACTCGGGTTCGGTAAACATGCTTTTCACATCCGGATTAGCTACATATTTCGGCTGAGCGCCCCGTTCATCTATTCTCCATAAATCCGCCAAGGTAAGTATAATTATTCCCAGGATAAAAGCATCACGGCTTAACTTGGCTCTTACGTATCCGAAAGCAAACCATGCTGCCAATGTCATAAAACCGAAGCCCAGCATAAGATCGGTAGTGAACATTCCTGCGGAATAATCGGCCAGTGCACGGTATTGCTGTGCTAATCTAGTCTGCGAACCGGAAAGAGTATTTGCGTAATCGTTTACCCTTGAAACAAACCATGAAGAGATTGGATTATTTAATAATACTGTTAGAACAAAAATTCCCGTAAATACATAAGCAGAATTTTTTATTATTTTAAAAATTCTTGAGTCGTTTTCTTCTCTAGCGGCTATTATTTTCATCAAACCCAATCCGGCAAGCAGCGGAGTGCTAAGCTGAACCAGCACTAAAATCATTGAAGGAACTCTGAATTTATCGAAAAAAGGGAAGTAGTAAAACATAAGATCAAAAATCACCGGGAAATTTCTTCCAAAAGAAATCAGCAGGGCAATGCCTGTAAGTATAGCTAAAAATTGTACAAACGGTTCTTTCCACCTTGTATATATTGCAAACAAGGCCAGGAAAAAGACTAAAATTCCCATATACATAGCAACATCAACAAAGGTCATCTGACCGAAATAAGTATTGACATCCACCTCTTGGCCGTTTGTCAGCGGACCGTCATAAATCGAATTTCCGAATCCGTAAAAAGAAGGAACAATAAAAGTCAGCACTTCTCCGGGCGAAAAAGACCAGTTTGTATGATACTCATAATACGCCGATGAAGAGGGATTGGAAGCAGAAGTTGTATTTTCGGTAATGCTCTTGCCTCCCCTGGTTGAATACGGAGTATATTCATATATCTGGGTTATGTTATCGGATTGAATTAATAGTGCAATTAAAGCGGCAAAGAAAAACGATACGGCTGATTTTATAATATTGTTTCTAAGACCGGTATCTTTTTTAATTAATGACCGCAGAAAATAATAAATTAAATAAATGGCTACTGCGAAGAAGGTATAGAAAATTATCTGAACATGGAAACTCTGCACCATTAATTGCAAAGCAATTGTCAATATTAAAAAGTCTATAATTTTAAAACCTTTTTGCAAGCGCAACAGAATTAAAAATAAAATTGGATACATGCATATGGCAGTTAATTTTGTAACATGCCCTATAAAAAGGAATACAATCAGTCCCGTACTGAACGACGTGGCAATAGCAGTGAAAGTACTAACCAGAGTATTTTTCGTTATATACCTCATCAGCAAAAAAGACGTAATAGCCAATAAAATCACATAAAAGGCCCACATCGAATATGCGGTTACAAATAAATCCGCGAAAAGGCTTCTGATAGCAGTGAAGATCACATAAATAACATTAAACCACTTCGCCGCGGTACCTATAGCATAAGCCGGCATTCCGCAAAAGATTAATGGGTTCCAAAGTGTATAACCGTCATTTGCATGGTGAATATAAGGCTGCATACTTTCCGAGGAAATAATATCACCGGATTGAAATGTTTTACCCCCGAAAAACAAAGGCGAAAGAAATGCCAGGAAAAGTATTACCAAGACTAAAATTACAGCAAGGACATGGTACTTCTGCGGAAGAATTTCTTCTAAGTTAAACTTAGCAATAAATCCCTGCGATTCTTTTTGCTGCTGTCTGCTGCCTTTTTTTGTTTTTGTCATTTAATCACCGTTCGACTTAATTAAAGGAGATAAACTCGTTGATTATTACTTTTATTTTCTGACAATATAATTTATACCGGCACCGACTTTATTTTCGGAATGAAAATCAATATACATCATACCGAAAGTAAAAAATAAAGTTAATAAATAATAAAAAGGTAATACAATAAAAAATAATTTCGAAATATTTAAAATCTGCATCGGGTATTTAATTCCTAGTCTCCAGGCCTTATCGCCCCAGAATCCGTATGTATATCTGGATCTAAAGACCGAAAAACCGATCGGTTTCAATTTACTCTCAAGATCTTCAAAAGAATACCCGTCTCTGGCATGCTCGCTGATAAAACTTTCCTCTTCATCTTCATGAACGTCGCTTCCGCCGAAAATCGACGGAGTATTTATCAGCAGAAAACCTCCCGGTTTCAAAGCGCGGTAAAAATTCTTAAATACTTTTACATCGTCTTCAATATGTTCCATTACATCCACGGAAACGATTAAATCGAATTTGTTCTCATGTTCTATCTTAAGCAGGTCTTCGATCCCGAAGCTTACGTCATTTAATTTCTGCCGTTTAAAGAATGCTTCGCTGTCTTTAATCCATTTGTCTTTAACATCTGCGGCATATATTTTATTCGGCTGTAACTTTTTTGCCATAAAATACGAATATTGTCCGTAGCCTGTTCCGGCATCGTAGATTGATATTTTGCTGCTGCCGAATATTCTCCGCAAATTCTTTAATTCCCGGCGAACATACCATGAACGCAGAAACATTATATCCAATGTTTTATAAAACAACACCCTAAGAGAAGGATACTTTCTTATCACTGCGGCAAATACGTCTTTAATTGGGTCGTAATACATTTATTTAATTAAAAATTATTAATGAAAAATTAAAAATTATATTAAAAATTAACCTACAAGATCCTCTATACCCTTTACGAAGTTTTCCCAAGAATATTTGTGTGCCTCATTCCGAATATTCTTATAAAAATCTTTTTCTTTTCTTTCCCTGTAAAACTTTATAATTGCTTCAGCAAGTGCGCCCGGGTTTTCCTTTTCCACAATATATCCGGTTTCTCCTTCGTGCACTACTTCTCCCAGACCGCCGACATTGGTTGCTATCACCGGCTTGCCGAAATTAATCGCAATCTGTACAATGCCGCTCTGAGTTGCATCCCGGTAAGGCAAAATTACGGAATCCGCGGCTGAAAAATAATATTTTACTTCGGAAGTAGGAATAAAATCGGTAAATAAATAGACTCTTTCCTTTAAATTCAGTTTCCTTATAAGTGAAAGATATTTGTCCTTGTTTGAATAAAACTCGCCTGCAACTATTAATCTTATATCTTCTTTGTCTTTTATTAATGACAAAGCGGATAAGAGAACATCAAGTCCCTTATAATCCCTTATAAAGCCGAAAAATAATATTAATTTTCCGCCGTCCAGTTTCAGATATTTTCTTGCTTCTTCCTGATCAACGGGCTTCCCGAAATTTGAATAAACCGGATGCGGCAATACCTTATACTTTGCCGCCGGTTTTAATCGGAGTAAATCCTGTTTTACCTTTTCTGACAATAAAATGAAGTAATCGGCAGATTTAAAGAAATACTTAGTAAAAGCTATATCTCCGGGCTTTTTTTCATGGGGAATAACATTATCGCAAATTACCAGAACCTTGGTTTTACCGTTTCGTTTTGCAAACTTAGCAATTGTTCCGAAGCAGGGTCCGAAAAACGGCATCCAGTATTTATAAATCAGTAAGTCCGGCGCATCTCTCTTTATTTTAAGACCTGTTCTAATCCAGTTAAGCGGGTTGACTGAATCGACTAAAATCTCCGTCGGAATTTTTTCCGTGTTTTCTCCACCTTCTAATTGAGACTTGCCCGGAAATAGAACGGAAGGATATTGCCGTTTGAAAGTAATAACATTAACATCATGTTGTTTAACTAATTCCTTGTAGAGCAAACCGATAAAATGAGCAATACCTCCCCTTAAGGGAAAAGCAGTGGAAAGGATTGTTATTTTCATTAAGCCAGAAATCTCATTTTTCTTTTATGTTTATTTGGTAGGATATCTGTTAAAATCATCAAAACATTTAACAGTAATTCAAGTCTGTCACGGAGTCTGCTTTCAGCCTTTATCCTTGATTACATATTCCTGTTCGTTTATGGAATTCCTTACCAGCATTTCGCCTAAAAGTCCAATACTGAACAACTGGGCACCGACAATTATAAGCAGCATACCGAGAAAAAGCATAGGCCGGTTGCTTAATGCTTTACCCATAATCCAGTCAATTGTAAGGTAAGCATTAATAGCAAAACCTACGATAAACGAAAGCGCTCCGAAAAAGCCGAAAAAATGCATCGGACGCTTTATATATCTGGTAGAAAATATAACGGTAATAAGATCAACAAAGCCTTTGAAAAATCTCGATATACCGAATTTTGTTTTGCCGTAACGCCTCGGATGATGGATGACGACCAGTTCCGTCACTTTGAATCCTTCCCAATCGGCAAGCACCGGCAAATAACGGTGCAATTCTCCGTAAACTTTTATAATGTCCGTAACTTCTTTTCTATATGCTTTTAAGCCGCAATTAAAATCATGCAGTTTAATACCGCTCATTAATCTGGTAATATAATTGAAAAACCGCGATGAATATTTTTTAATAAACGGATCATGTCTTTTCTTTTTCCAGCCGGAAACAAGATCGTATCCTTCATCCAATTTTTTAATTAGAGCGGAAATTTCGTTGGGATCATCCTGCAAATCGGCATCCATAGTTATTATAACGTCGCCTGTAACATTTTTAAAACCTATCTGAAGTGCGGCTGATTTGCCGTAATTTTTCCTGAAACTAAAATACTTGAACCGCCTGTCCTGCCTGCAAATTTCTTTTATAATATTTAATGAATTGTCGTTGCTTCCGTCATCTATTAACAGAACTTCGAAGCTGATATCGATTGATTTTAAGGCCTTTTTGATTTCATTAACCAGCGGACGTAAAGATTCTTCTTCATTGAAAAGAGGAACTACGACAGATAATTTTTTAAACGATGATTTTTCCTGTCGTTGTTCCTGATTGCGGGGCCGATAAAATTTTCTTCCTCTGTTATAATATCCCCTTCTCTTGGGATTACCGCCCGGTGTATTTGATTCAGGCGTGTTAGGATTTTTCTTCCCTTCCGAAGAACTGTTATCGGCCGTATTATCTTTTTTTATTTCTTCCAAACTTCAACCTTAATTGTAAACCAAGTTGAAAATTAATGGAATAATAGGATAAAAACAATTTAATCCGCTTTTGAAGACAAGACTTCCTCAATAAATAAGTTTTACTACATATAACTTTAGAATCCGGGAACATTAAAGATGTAAGAAACTGTTCCTTTCTCACAGGCCGTACAATCTAAGAAAACCCATGTACCGGGAAAAAATTTTATCGGGTGAAGATTATAATTGATATTGAATAATTCCACAGTCAGGTTTATACACCAATATCACACATATTTTGGTATTGAAAAAAAACAGAAAACCAATCTTGACTTTTTTGTACAGATTATATAGGTTTGAACCGTGTTAGGAATAATTTATATGGTTCCCAATAGATCTTTAAGATCATTAGTCAGGAGATATAATGAGTTACACTGAAGTAAATCAACTGGAAGAGATAGCTAATAAAGAATATAAATACGGATTTGTAAGCAAAATTGAGGCAGACAGTCTGCCCAAAGGATTGAACGAAGATATTATCCGACAGTTATCGGCAAAAAAAGAAGAACCTGAATTCATGACTGAATGGCGGTTAAAAGCCTACAGATACTGGCTGAAAATGAAAGTACCGGAATGGGCAAATGTTCATTATTCCCCGATTAATTTTCAGGAAATTTCATACTATTCGGCGCCGAAAAAGAAACCGAAACTGGACAGCCTTGATGAAGTTGATCCCGAACTGCTATCAACTTATGAAAAACTGGGGATATCGTTGGATGAGCAAAAAAGACTAACGGGAGTAGCAGTAGATGCGGTTTTCGACAGTGTTTCGGTAGCAACAACTTTTAAGGAAAAGCTGTCCGAAATGGGTATTATCTTCTGTTCAATGTCGGAAGCTATTAAAAACCATCCGGATTTGATAAAAAAATACCTAGGTAGCGTGGTACCTTATACAGATAATTTCTACGCATCGCTGAATTCGGCTGTTTTCAGCGACGGATCGTTCGCTTATATACCTAAGGGTGTCAGATGCCCGATGGAACTTTCTACTTATTTCAGGATAAACGCTGCAAACACAGGACAATTTGAAAGAACTTTAATCATTGCCGATGAAGGATCTTATGTAAGCTATCTGGAGGGCTGTACTGCGCCGATGAGAGACGAAAACCAGCTTCACGCCGCGGTTGTTGAACTTATAGCTCTGGATAACGCACAAATAAAATATTCCACTGTTCAGAACTGGTACCCCGGAGATAAAAACGGAAAAGGCGGTATATATAATTTTGTTACCAAACGCGGTGCATGCAGGGGTGTGAATTCGAAAATATCCTGGACGCAAGTAGAAACCGGTTCGGCCATCACTTGGAAATATCCAAGCTGCATTCTTCAAGGGGATAATTCCATCGGAGAATTTTATTCTGTTGCAATGACTAATAATTATCAGCAGGCGGATACCGGTTCAAAGATGATCCATATGGGAAAGAATACAAAGAGCACTATTATTTCCAAAGGTATATCCGCCGGAAAAAGCAATAACAGCTACAGGGGCCTTGTAAGAATAATCAAGAACGCAGATAATGCCAGAAATTTCTCACAGTGCGATTCACTTTTGATCGGCGATAAATGCGGCGCTCATACTTTTCCGTACTTGGAAATAAATAATCCTTCGGCCCAAATAGAACACGAAGCTACTACTTCGAAGATCGGCGAGGACCAGATATTTTATTTAAATCAGCGCGGCATTTCAACTGAAGACGCAATCGGTATGATTGTAAACGGATACTGCAAAGAAGTATTCAAAGAACTTCCGATGGAATTTGCGGTAGAAGCCCAGAAACTCTTAAGCGTCAGTCTTGAAGGAAGCGTCGGATAAAGAGTAGTTACAATGAAAAATTAAAAATTAAAAATTTCATTTGGTCCGCCAAAACTTGAAAGGTAAAATTAATGTTAGAAATTAAAAATTTACATGTTAATATCGAAGGAAAAGAAATATTAAAAGGCATCAACCTTAAAATTAATAGCGGAGAGGTGCACGCAATAATGGGTCCGAACGGCGGCGGTAAAAGTACCCTGGCTTCGGTTCTTGCCGGAAGAGAAGGATACGAAGTTACAAAAGGCGAAGTTTATTATAACGGCAAGAATCTGTTAGAACTTTCTCCGGAAGACAGGGCGCGCGAAGGTATATTCCTGGCTTTTCAATATCCTGTAGAAATTCCCGGCGTTAGTAATACCAATCTGCTAAAAACAGCTCTGAACGAAATAAGAAAATATCGTGGTGAAGAAGAACTCGATACAATGGAATTCCTTACGCTGATAAAAGACAGAATGAAATTGGTAGAACTCGATCAGTCATTATTAAGCAGATCAGTTAACGAAGGTTTTTCCGGCGGAGAGAAAAAGAGAAATGAAATTTTCCAGATGGCTGTTCTCGAACCGAAATTATCTATTCTAGATGAAACCGATTCGGGCCTGGATATAGATGCTCTTCGCATAGTTGCAAACGGCGTCAACAAATTAAAATCGCAGAAGCGTTCCATAATCGTGGTAACTCATTATCAGAGATTACTGAATTATATTATCCCTGACTTTGTACACGTTTTATATAACGGTAAGATAGTAAAGTCGGGCGGAAAAGAATTAGCCTTTGAACTTGAAGAAAAAGGATACGATTGGGTTAAAGACCCCAAAGAACTGGTAGAACATTAGAATAAGGATGAAAATTTATTCTCTTGAACTTGAATTACCATTTGGTTCAATTTTAAGCTCATAGTATTGTAAATAATTTTTTAATTGGAGAGACATGAGTAAGAGTTTAGATACGAAAAGCTGGTATTTATCCAGCTTTAAGAATTTTGAAAACAGTTTAAACGGTGAAAGCAATCAGCCTATTCACAAACTGCGAAAGGAAGCCATAGAAAAATTTTCCGAGCTGAACTTCCCTACTACGCACGATGAAGAATGGAAATACACTAATATTGCTCCTTTATTAAAATATAATTTTAAGTCTGCGCCGGCGATTAATAAATTACCGTATTCTAATATTAAACCTTTTTTATTCGGGGGAATGAAAAGCAACCGGCTTGTTTTTGTTAACGGACGATTTGCGGAAAAATTATCGGATATTTTAGGCGCAAAAAGCGGAATAGAAATACGCAGTATTGAAGAGGGACTTCAAAACAATTCGGAAATTTTATACGGCCATTTAGGGCAATATGCAAATTATAAGGAGCAAATATTCACGGCTTTAAGCACCGCCTTCACCAGGGACGGAGCTTACATTTACATACCGGACGGTAAAATAGTTGAAGACCCCGTTCATATTTTATTTGTAACCGATTCCGGAAATGAAAACATTTTAACCCAGCCTAGGAATCTGATTATCGCAGGTAAAAACTCGCAGGCTACGATCGTTGAACATTATGTTTCTACCGGAGAGAATACATATTTCACAAATTCGGTAACGGAAGTTTATGCCGACGAGAATGCTGTGATAGATCATATTAAACTTCAGGAAGAAAGTAAAAAAGCATTTCATATTTCAAGAACTGAGGTAAGGCAGGAAAGAAATAGTAATTTTGTTTCTCATTCGATATCGACAGGCGGAGAAATCTCTAGAAACGATATTAATTCGGTTTTCAATTCGGAGGGAAGCGAATGCACTCTGAACGGCCTGTATCTGCTAAGCGGAAATCAATTATACGATGCGCATACAATGATAGATCATGCAAAACCTTACTGCAACAGCCACGAGCATTATAAAGGAATTTTAGATGACAAGTCGCGCGGAGTATTCAACGGAAAAGTAATGGTTAGACCGGATGCACAAAAAACGAATGCTTTCCAGGAAAACAACAATATCATACTTTCCGATGAAGCGCTGGTAAATACAAAGCCGCAGCTTGAGATTTTCGCCGACGACGTAAAATGCTCGCACGGAGCAACCATCGGACAACTGGATCAAGATTCTATGTTCTATTTGAAATCGCGCGGTATAGGAGAAGAAAAAAGCAGAATTATTCTTATGCATGCATTCTGCAGCGACATCGTAAAAACAATAAAAGTAAAAGAAGTTAAAAATTACCTGGAAGAAATTCTGGAAACGCTTTTCAGTCAGGATTAAGAAAGAAGGTGCCGAATTGGATATTAAAGCAGAAGTAAAAAACAGCAGGATTAAAGAGTATCCGTTGGAAAGAATCATAAAAGATTTCCCTATTCTTCAAAAAACTATTCACGGCAAGCCTCTTTGTTATCTAGATAATGCAGCCACTACTCAGAAACCGCAGGCAGTAATAGACGCTCTGGTGGAATACTATTCATCTATGAACGCAAATATTCACCGGGCGGTACATCACTTAAGCGAGGTCTCGACAAAGGCTTTCGAAGACTCGAGAACCAAGGTTAAAAATTTTATAAATGCAAAATCCGAAAAAGAAATTATTTTTACCAAAGGCACTACCGAATCGATAAATTTAGTTGCCGATATATTCCGTAAAAGTATGTTAAAAGACGGAGATGAAATAATTATATCGGGAATGGAGCATCATTCTAATATTGTACCGTGGCAGCTTTTAAAAAGCGAAAAAAATATTAAAATAAAAGTTATTCCGCTTGACGATAACGGAGAAATCATTTTCGATGAATACGAAAAATTAATATCGGAAAAGACAAAGCTTGTGTCGGTGGTATATGTCTCTAATTCACTGGGTACAATTAATCCCGTAAAACAAATAATAGATACTGCACATAAATATAATATACCGGTTCTGATAGACGCCGCTCAGGCCATTCAGCATATCAAGCTGGATGTACAGGAGCTTGAATGCGATTTCCTGGCATTTTCGGGACATAAAATATACGGTCCCACCGGAATCGGAATTTTATACGGCAAGCAAAAACTTCTTGAAGCTCTTCCGCCTTATCAGGGCGGCGGAGATATGATTTCAAAAGTTACTTTTGAAAAAACCGCATTTAACGAATTGCCGTACAAGTTTGAAGCCGGTACTTCAAATATAGCAGGTGCCATCGCGTTGGGTGCAGCGTTGGATTATGTTTCGCAAATCGGCCTTGATGCAATTTATGCTCATGAATCGGAACTGCTAAAATATGCAACCGAAAAATTGTCCCGGGTTCCGGGTTTAAAAATTATCGGTAATGCTTCAAATAAAAGCAGTGTAATATCTTTCGTCTTCGACAATATTCATCCGCACGATGTAGGAACATTTTTGGATTTTGAAGGAGTAGCCGTCAGGACAGGTCACCATTGTACACAGCCTGTAATGATAAGATACAACATACCGGCTACTACAAGGGCTTCTTTTGCATTATACAATACAAAAGAAGAAGTCGATACCCTTTACAACGGACTAACTAAAATAATTGAGGTCTTCACTTAATGGATAACGAACTCAGAGAATTATATCAGCAGGTAATATTAGATCACAATAAAAGCCCCAGAAATTTCAAGGTGCTCGAACACGCAAATCATTCGGCGGAAGGTTATAATCCGCTTTGCGGCGACAGAATAGATATTTATGTGGAGCTGGAAAACGGTATCGTAAAAGATATCAGCTTTCAGGGATCGGGTTGTGCCATTTCAAAAGCATCGGCTTCATTAATGAGCTCGATCGTTAAAGGTAAAACAAAACAGGAAGCGGAAGAATTATTCAATAAATTTCACGACCTGATAACCGGGAAGCTGGGTGAAGATCCGGATATCGAGGATCTCGGCAAACTTGCGGTTTTTTCCGGTGTAAGGGAATTTCCCGCCAGGGTAAAATGTGCAAGTCTTGCGTGGCATACAATGATCTCAGCTTTGAACGATGAGCAGAAACTTGTTTCAACCGAAGAATCGTCAAACTAATCGTAGTAATAAAATGAATACCTATATGGAAACAATTAACAAACAAGAACTCGAAGAGAAAATTATCCGGACATTAAAAACATGTTACGATCCTGAGATACCAGTTGATATCTTCGAATTAGGATTAATATACGAAATCAAAATTTCCGATGAAGCCGAAGTAAACGTTAAAATGACCTTAACTTCGCCGGCTTGCCCGGTTGCAGGCTCGCTTCCCCCGGAAGTAGAAGCAAAACTGCGAGCATTACCTGAGATTAAAAATGTAAAGATTGAATTAGTCTGGAGTCCGCCATGGGACAGGGACATGATGTCGGATATTGCAAAAGTAGAATTGGGAATGTACTAAATGATAAAATTATGGAAATCAAAACTTGAACTTGAACTCAATGGCAAGTTCAAGAAATAGCAATAACTAGGATCACTTATAATAAAACCAAGAAAAGGAGAAACACATGTTCAATATTATTTCGCGTCCCCCGATGTATGATCAGGATGCAGTTCAACCAATGCGCGATGAATTGGTTGCAGTCGGCTTTGAAGAATTATTAACGCCTTCGGATGTTGACAAAGCCGTAAATGAGAACGAGGACAAAACTGTTTTAATATTGATTAATTCGGTATGCGGGTGTGCTGCGGGAAGTGCGAGACCGGGAGTTTCACTTGCTCTTCAGAATTCTGCAATACCGGATAAAATGTACACCGGATTTGCAGGGCAGGAAACGCGACGCAGTTGACAAGATAAGACAATATGTAGGGAATGCTTATCCTCCTTCCTCTCCCAGTGTTGCTTTGTTTAAGAATAAAACCCTGGTTTATTTTATGCCAAGATACGAAATTGAAGGAAGAGGACCGGAACAAATTGCCGAAGAATTAATAAACGTTTTTGATGAGCACTGTTCGGCTCAGGGACCGTCAATAAGCCCTGAACAATTTTCACAAGTAATTTATGCGAAACAATGCGGTTCCAAGATACCGATTTTTAAAGGATAAATAGTATAATAAAAATTCTATTCAAAACTCGACTGTTTAATAATTAGCGGCCGAAAACATATGAAACCATGCTGTTGCCCTATAATTGTTAATAGATAAAGTATTATTATAAGATGAGAATAAATTAAGTAAACATAATGAAATTCAGTTCGCAAGAAGAATACGGTTTAAGGTGTATGCTAAGGATCGGTCAATCTAAATCACCAACGGGATTGACCATTCCCGAAATAAGTCAGCTGGAGGGCCTGTCAACTGCAAATGTCGGCAAAATCCTTCGAGCATTGCGCCTCGGAGGTTTTATTGAAAGTACAAGAGGCCAGACCGGCGGGTATAAATTATCACGTTCTCCCGAAGAAATTATTATCGGCGAAGTTTTAGCAATACTCGGAGGCAGACTCTTTGAGGAAGATTTCTGCAGCGATCATTCAGGTACGGAAATGATATGTACGCACACAATCGACTGTTCGCTCAGATCGCTCTGGCGTACAATTCAATTGCTGCTTGACAGCGTACTTGGAAAGATGACTCTTAAAGATCTGCTCGGCAATGAACAGGATGTTTCGGTGCTTGCGTCTAATTATGCAGATGATGCCGATAAACCGTTAATAGTAAATTGATGGACCGGCGGGGAAGACTACTGTTCTTCCCCGGGTCTTCTTATATTTTTATTCTTCAAATACCCTTCCTTTTCAAGATTTTCAATCGATTTATATATTTTGATACTTACTTCCGCAGAATTTTCAAATCCGGTGGATATTATTTTTACCCCGTTAATCTCGACATCAAGCTTAACGGTTGAGATTAATTTATTTTCGGCAATCAGATCATGACTTACCCTCAGCTTATTTTCCGGGATATTGGATAATACCCAGGAAATCCCTTTTCTGGCATTTTGATATGCCTTATCGATAACGCTGTCGGCCGGTGCCTGAGGATAAATAAATACCGAAGGAACTGTTAGAATGAAAATGAATAATATATTTTTCATTTTTTCCCCTTTTATTTTGCAAACCAGGTAAGATCACATTTAAATATAATCTTATAAAATTTATTTAACAGTTTTTTTTTCGACTGTATCGACGGCTGGTTTTTACGGCATTTGCCGAATTAAATTATTACTGCCGAATTTGTTTTTTGATTTAGCCTATTTCATTAGCTATTTTTGTATCTGATGTTTATCGGATCAGTATTAATCAAAAAATAACGGAGTAATTTAATGAAGCATAAATTAGTATTAATAAGACATGGTGAAAGTACTTGGAATAAAGAAAACCGTTTTACCGGATGGACAGATGTTGATTTATCCGATCAGGGAATGAAGGAAGCAATGAATGCCGGTAAAATTCTAAAAGAAGAAGGATATACATTCGACCTTGCTTTTACCTCGGTGTTAAAACGGGCAATTAGAACTTTATGGATGACACTCGACGGCCTTGATTTGATGTGGATACCGGTTGAAAGATCCTGGCGCTTAAACGAGAGGCATTACGGCGCACTTCAGGGCCTGAACAAAGCGGAAACAGCCGCTAAATACGGCGATGAACAGGTTCATATCTGGCGAAGAAGCTATGATATTCAGCCGCCGGCATTGGAAAAAACAGATGATCGATTTCCCGGAAAGGATCCGAGATATAAACAATTGCCGGAATCCGAACTGCCTTTTACCGAATGTCTCAAGGATACGGTTGCCAGATTTGTCCCTTACTGGGAAAACACAATTGCACCGCGTGTTAAAGAAGGCAAGAAAGTTATTATAGCAGCGCACGGAAACAGTCTAAGAGCCCTGGTGAAATATCTTGATAACGTCTCCGACGAAGAAATTGTCGGTTTGAATATTCCGACCGGTACCCCTCTTGTTTATGAGCTTGATGAGAATTTGAAATCTCTCAATCACTATTATCTCGGAAATCAGGAAGAAATAGCAAAGAAAGCCCAGGCAGTTGCAAATCAGGGTAAAGCCAAATAATATTTTGCAGCTTCCCTCAAATTAGATTTTTGAATATGGCTTGGTGACTTTGTAAATAGTTCTCGGATATATTAAAAAAATCTGGAAATGATGCAAAGACACCGGGCCATCTGGGAAGTAGAAAAACCGCTTTACACGGAGAAAAGCTCATTAAGAAAATTAGCCTTGATTTTGAAAATCATTTTGCCAATTTTTTACTTCGATTTTATTACATAGTGCATCTTTTAAGGGAGACTTTTTAATGTCCAAAAAAATATCGGGTCTTTTCTTCCTTTCCTTTTTATTTTTGACTTTTAATTTAAACGCTCAGACAGTAATCGGGAAATATGCCGGTGATTTTATGGCAATCGGAGTCGGCGGCAGACCGCTTGGAATGGGCGGAGCTTTTGTAGCAATTGCCAACGACGTAACCGCGGGTTATTATAACCCGGCCGGCCTTGCGCTAATAAATTACCCGGAAATTTCCCTTATGCACGATGAACGATACGGTAGCCTGGTAAATTATGATTATGCCGCAGTTGCCATACCTTACGATACCGATATGAGTTTCGGGTTGAGTATTATGCGGTTAGGCGTTGACGGAATACCTGATACCAGGAATGCGCTGATCGACAGAAACACCGGACAGGTAATAACCGATCCTAATTTTATTAATTCGCCTTCCGCAGGTTTGGACTATAGCCAGATAACCGAATTCAGCGACCAGGACTGGGCATTTTATTTTACTTTCGCCAAACGTTATAACAAAAAACTGTATTACGGTGCTAATGCAAAAGTTATCTACAGAAGTATTGCCGAATATTCGGCTTACGGTATCGGATTTGACGTCGGTGCTTGGTATGCTGTAACTGATAAATTTTCCGTTGGTGCAAATCTTCAGGATATAACTACTACAATTGTTGCATGGAGTACCGGAAGGAATGAATTGATAACTCCGACGGCAAAATTAGGCGCCGCATACAGGATACCTTTCCTCGGAGGTACTTTTATGCCTGCCGCGGATTTCGATGTGCGATTTGAGGGAAGAAAATATTCAGCAAATGTGTATGTCGGGCCGGTTAGCGTAAATATGCACGCGGGCTTTGAATATAATTATAAGAATATTTTTATGGTGCGCGGTGGCTATAACGATGTTAACCAGTTTACTATCGGCGCGGGCATAAAACTCCCGAAATTAAACATAGACTATTCATTCGCTAGATTCAGTGAATCTGCTGCCGATAGGCTCCCCGACACACACCGGATCTCGCTGATATTAACATTGGAAGAGCCCAGATTTCTGCGTCCGGGTTCTTGATTTTTATACAGGCGGTAATGATAGATATTTTTGCCGGTAACAAAATTAAAATGCAATAAAGAGTCTCTCTTCACCTTACTTCAAACAAATTTAACTTTGTTTTTGATCTTTAACCGCATCCAATAGCGTATTTAATAACACCTTATTTTCAACAGGTTTTGTTAAAAACACATCTACACCCGCATTTAAAGCATTATCTCTGTCCTTTTTAAATGCATGAGCAGACAAACAAATGACAGGCGTATTTTCGTACCCCTTCATTTTTCTCAATTCACTTGTTAGTTCTAATCCGTTTTTATTCCCTCTTAAGGAAATATCCATCAGTATAACATCAAATTTAGATTTATTTAAATGATCGTAAAACGACTGCTCAGAATCGCAAATCTCTACATCAAAGTGTCTCTTTAAAAACATTTCCAAAAATTTCTGATTCTCAAAATCATCCTCGGTCACTAATAATTTAGGCCGTTCCGGATTATTGATATCGCTCATAAATGGCTCCTAAAAAATATATTCATTAAAAATCTTAAGACCTCAAATATTAAATATTATTTTATTTCGTCTGTTTTGAATTATAAAAGGCTTTCAACCTGCTTTATTTAAGTACAACGACCGATATGCCGGCCGCTGTTTTATAAGAACATTACCGGAAGGTTCGCGTTAATTACAATTCCTAAAAATAATTTTATTACTTACATAATCGAATAAAACAACAAAATATTGATTAAGGTATAAATTTCCAGATTTTCTGTTATTAAAATAAGAATAATTTCATTGGTAAAAAACGTGATTATTTTGTTTTTCTATTTCAGTGTGATAGTTGTGTTCGGACTGTCTTCTTTAAAAATACAAAAGTACATCCCGATAAAGAACTCAAATATTGAAGTGATCAGGTAGTAAAAATGAGCGCCGGTAAATTCGGTTATTAAATTGAAGCTTTTTGTAACGACGGTAATCTCGTAAAAAACCAGTATTAATATAAATAAGTTGATTACCTTACTGTTAAATAGTCTCAGCGTAAGCTGTTTGATAAATATCCCCAAAATCAGAGAATGAATTAAAATAAAAATCAGTTCATCGTTAATACTAGAAAGGAAAAATCCAGAAAAGAATAAAAGTATCAAAAGCAAAACCGGCCAGACTCTCTTAACGAAATTTTTCTCTAAAATTGAAAGAAGTGAAATAATACTAAGCAGATTTTGAAGCAGCAAAAAATTTACATGAAAATAATGATGAATTACAGCAGTGGCTTCAATAGGCGGAATAAGAATAAAATAAATTAAGTATCTACTTTTATGCTGTTTAATAGGAGGGAACAGCCATATTAGTTGGGTAAAGGAATAAATTTGATAGAGTAAATTCATAATCAGCAGCAGCAAGAGATACAAAATGAAAGTGAAAAATAATTTAACTCGAGTTTGATCCGGATGACTAGCAGGTTAAATTTAGCCGCATTTGTTACGGATAATTTTAACTGAGAGGTTTCTTTAAGATATAATCATTTGATTTATTGTCAGCAAAAGATTATCGTTTTTTACAGGTTTTTCCAAAAAAATATCAATTCCGGCTTCGTATGCGTTTCTTTTATCATTGTCAAGTACATGAGCAGATAAACATAAAATTGGTATCGTTCTGTATTGCTCCGAAGTCTTTAATTCTCTGGTAATCTGCAGTCCGTCTTTAATTCCATTTAATGCAATATCCATTATAATAAGGTGATATTCCTTTTGCTCCAAAAATGAATAACACTCCGTATCCGAATTGCAAATATCAACTTCATAATATTTTCCTAAAAAAAGATTCAGGAAAAGCTGGGTATCGTAATCATCTTCCACAATAAGGATTTTTGATTTCTTCATTAAATTCTAAATTCTATCGTATAAAAAAAAACGGGAACCATTGAATAGGAGCAAATCCAATGGTTCCACGACTCCCCTGCGCCCCCACCCTTGTAAAAAAACCGTATCGAATATATAAATTGTCCCGTTAAAAAAAATCAGTATTAATACCTAATTTTAAATAGGAACTCTTCCTATTTCCTTATGGGAATTCTTCCTATATGGATGTGTTAATTGATGTGTTTTGGTTGAATTGGCGCAGTTTTAGAAGTTTTAATGCGTATTGGGGAATAAAAACGTTCGGGAAATTAAAACCAGCTCATAATTAAAATTCATTTTGAATTGCAAACTTTGCCAGAGCCGAACTGCTTTTTATGTTTAATTTTTGCATTAGATTTGTTTTGTGACTGTCCACCGTGCGCGAGCTAATTCCGAGGGAATCGGCAATTTCTTGATTTGAAAGCCCTCCTGCGATAAGATGAAGTACCTCTTTTTCCCGCTTTGTAAGTATCACTTTTTCTCTGGTATCAGCAGATTCATCAAATTTTTTTATTAAATTCTCAATGACTATTTGTGAAATACTAAGTCCGAAGTATCTTTTTCCAGAGGCAACGGTCTTTATAGCCATTATTAATTCTTCTTTACTTATATTTTTATGAAGTATGCCTGATGCACCTAGTTTCATTGCACTATAAATATACTCCTCGTTTTCATGCATTGTAAGGATAAGAATATTTGCCGAAGGCATTTGTTTTTTTATTTCTGAAGTAGCTTCCAAACCGGAAATATCCGGCATTGAAATATCCATTAATATCACATCAGGTTTTAGTTCTAGGACTTTTTTTATTGCATCGCTACCGTTTTCGGCTTCATCTATGACCTTAATATCCGGGACATCTTTTAGAAGGCTTTTTATACCGGATCTTACCAGCAGATGATCATCTGCAATGAAAGTCCTAATTATATTCATTTTCTTCCTCCGTAGGTAATTCAACAATAATTTCTGTTCCCCTCCCTTTTCGCGAATCAATCACAAATTTGCCGTCGAGGGCAATAGCCCTTTCGGACATATTTATTAACCCCATTCCTTCCTTTTTTGCCGGGTCGATGTGAACATTATTATTTTCAAAGCCTATGCCGTCGTCCTCTACCATTAATCTGATGAAACCGGGATGCTTTACTATTTGCAGGCTGAATTCCGAAGCTTTGGAGTGCTTCATAATATTATTTAAGGCTTCCTGTGCGATCCGATAAAAAGCAGTTTCCATATCCGAGTTCAGCCTTTTATCTATTTTGTGCGCTAAAAAAAGTCCTTTCATATTTGTTTTTTTAGCGACCTCATTACATAATGAATTAAGAGCAGGTATCAATCCCAGGTCATCGAGTATCCTTGGTTTGAGCCGGTAGGAAATCTCCCTTATTTCGAACATCGCACTCTCTACTAAAGCAGATAAATCTTCAACATGCTTCTGACTTCGATCATTCGGAGTCAAGGAGCTTTTTAAAATTTCAAGATTTAATTTAATTGATGTCAGTACCTGTCCTATTCCGTCGTGAAGTTCCATAGAAATTTTTTGCTTCTCTTCTTCCTGCAACTTTTGAAGATGGTTTGCCAGCACTCGGAGTTTTTTCCTTGATTCAGTCAATTCATTTTCAAAATTCTTCCTTTCCGTAATATTGTTGCAATAAATTTGGCCGAATTCCATCTCAGGAATTCCTTTTACAGTGACATCAAAAAATTGGTTCAAAATGTATGTTGATAAAATTATTGTCTTGCCTTCCGATATAATCCCCGAGTAATTGAAATGTGCCAAAGACGGAAAAATTTCGGAGACAAAAATACCCGGCTGCCATTTCTCACCCAATAATTCGAGTCCTGCCTTATTAACTAGAATAACACATCCAACCATATCGAACCTAAACAATGGTTCCGGATCAAGCTGCGCAAATAAGGCCATAAGCTTGTTGTTTTGCGATTCCAGGCTTTCTTTTTCAAGTTTGAATCTTCTGTTGCTCGGTAAATAGACGTGGACATAAAATATATAAGTCAATCCCAGCAGAGCAAGGCTTAATAGAATAGAAAGAATGATAGGGTTATTTAAACTGAATATTAGATTTTCCGAAGACATAACTTATTTAATACAACAATAAATTTCCGATTAAACAGCGCACAAGTTTAATGAGTTAATATAAATAAAATTTTATCAATTCTAAAAATCAATAATTTTACTTTTTCAAATTAGTTCTTTACTATTAGATGGTCTAATTGAGTTTATACAGGAAATAAGAATGAATGAATTTCAACATTTGGGAAGGATATTGATCTTTACGGGAGCTTTAATCCTTTTAATAGGGTTGTTTTTAGCTTTTTGGGATAAAATTCCATTTATAGGCAAGCTTCCCGGTGATATATATATTAAAAGGAATAACTTTACTTTTTATTTCCCGATCGTAACTTCAATTCTTTTAAGTATTGTTATCAGCCTTATCTTATATTTTTTCCGCAAATAACGTTTGAGCCTCATTCGACTGGTCTTTTCAACCTTTTGGGAGTTTCTGTCCAGATTTCTGATTATGAAAATTCTATATGGTAATAGAAGAAAAAATATTCCCGCAAAAGCGGGAATAAAACTTCGATAAATTTTGGAAAAAATTACCTAAATCTGGATATTAAGATTTTTTCAGAAGTTTATTTATTTCGTTAATATAAACTTCTTTAGGAGTTAGACCAACATGCTGTTTGATGATTTTTCCATTTTTATCTATTATAAATGAGGTTGGTATTGCCTCAATATTACCGTAATCCTGAACTATTTGGTTGGTAGCGTAAACTACCGGGTAGTTAATGCCGTAGTTTTTTATAAAAGGGACAACATCTTTTTTAGTTTCAACATCGAGCGAAACACCAATAACAACAATCTTATTTTTAAATTCTTTTTTAATCGATATTAAATCAGGAATACCTCTTCTGCAGGGAGGGCACCATGTAGCCCAAAAATCTATTATTACAACCTTTCCCTTGAATTGAGATAAACTGACTTTTTTCCCTTGAGTATCAACAAGAGTAAAATCAGGTGCAGTTTGTTCGGCGGATGCGGCTTCGGGCATCTGGGCTTGAGAAATCTGCGCCGAATTGTTTTCTTTTATCTGGTCTTTTGTATCGGATGTGTTTTTATTACATCCCATTAACGCAGCTGCGCCCGATAATATTATAATAAGAGCTAATTTTTTCATATAGTTTCCTAATTGTTATTTTTTTGAACTATGTGTATCCATTTGCAGCCTCGGATCTATCGTTGTGTCCGGTTTTGGCTGCGTTGCCGAATTATAGCTCGGCGGATAAGGTCCTTCTTTAGGAACCGATCTGGTATTATTTACAATAAAAAATATTAAGAGTATCAGTATTACTACGATAGTCCAGAAGGTATTTTTGTATTTCGGATTTATTAAAGGTTTTTTTCCGGTGTTTGTTTTACCTATCTGTCTTTCCTTAGTTTTGCCTTTTTTCGTTGCCATTTTTTTAATTTTGTATATTTGATGTAAGTTTTAAAATTTAGATTCTAAAATAACAAATTTAAGGCGAAAAAAATCACAAAAATTTCACGAATTGAATAACTTAAGCTGCGGATCAAGATTTTTAGCAAAGCAGTTCAGATTCAATTCAGGGCCGTGTGTCTTAAGTCCGAATTTTTTACTGCTTATCGTAAAAAGTGAATTTATTGTTTCCGCCAATTCTCCTTCTCCTGAAAACCTGGTTCCCGGCCTGTAATCGTTCATTTTTCCGTTTCTAATTTGTTTAATCTGGTTTATTATTTTATCCGCACGGTCCGGAATATTATCCGTAAGCCATTTTATAAATAATTCTTTTACAGAATATGGCAAACGCAGCATTTCCCGCCCGGCAAATGCGGCACCGGCATCAGCCGAAGCTTCGAGTATTGCCGGTATTTCTTTATCGGTAAGACCGGGTATAATGGGGGCAATATTAACTCCGACGGGAATATTATTCTCCGCCAGTGTTTTTATAATATTTAATCTTCTTCCCGGACTTGCAGTTCTCGGCTCCATTAATCCGGCAAGCTTTTGGTTTAATGTAGTAATAGAAATCCGAGCAACAACAATATTTCTTTCCGCCATTTGCTTCAGAATATCCAGATCACGCAATATCAAAGAATTTTTTGTAATGATTGAAACAGGATTGCCGTAATGACTGCATAATTGCAATAATTTTCTTGTTATTTGCAGTTTTCTTTCGACAGGCTGATAGCAGTCGGTATTGCCCGAAAAATTAATAGTCTCGGGTTTATAATTTTTATTATCAAAATATTGCTTTAATAGCAAAGGCGCCTTATCCTTAACCATTATTTTGGTTTCAAAGTCAACACCGGAAGAAAAACCGAGATACTCATGATTGGTGCGGGCATAGCAATAAATACATCCGTGCTCGCAGCCGCGGTAAGGATTTATGGATAAATTAAAATCAAGATCATAACTGTCGTTTTTTGAAATTACCGATTTTGATTCATCTTTGAAAAAAACCGTTTCAATTTTCTTTTCGTTTTTTTCATCAAATTCTTTTTCCGGATCAATAAACTCTTCATCTTCTATGTGTAATTTCTCAAACCGGTTCTTCGGATTAAACTGGGCTCCTCTTCCTCTAATATGTTTCATATGTTACTTCAAATAAATTCAAAATATCAATTTCAATATCTGCTAAAATATCCGGTGCAAAAAATTAGAAATACATTCCGATTAATTATACTGTTTCGAAAATTAAGTATTGTCTCATTTTTTTTAATTATCAAAGTTAGCCGTCCTGTCTACCCGTTGACAGGGTGAACTATAACATTTTCTATCCCATTCCCGCGGCACCTCCGGAGATGACAATATGAAGCGAAATTAAAAATTAAACATTACGAAAATGAATTATAGCAGACCAAAGGTTCCGGACAGCAAATTTCCGATTATTTTTTTTAACCGGTAGCCCTTACCTGTTGTATCATCATTAAGCCATATCTTGATATCTTCAATAGTGTCAATATCAATTAATTGTTCGGCATACTTTAAAGAATATTTATTGCGGGCAATCCTTTTCACTAATATTTTTAAGACATCATCCCGTCCCCAAGTAATATTTTTCATCAGATCTTTATCCGGATTTTTCGTACCCAATAAATAAAAGCCGCCGTCGTATGCCGCTCCAACAACATAATCTGCTGAATCCAGTTTTTTCAACGATCTGAGGATAATTTCAGTCGAAATATCCGGAATGTCCGTCCCTAATAACACAGCTTTTTTTATGCCCTGTTTAAAGACCGCTTCGTAACAATATGACATTCTCTCTCCCAGGTCACCATCCTTCTGCGGGTAATATTCAAATCCTTCTCCAATCCAACCTCTTATTTTTTCCCCGTCGTTTTCGTCAGAATAGAAAATATAGCACTGTGTATCTTCCGAATTTAATTTCCGGCATTCGCCGATAACATGCTCCGCACAAATTCTGTAAAATTCTGTCGCAAAATTTTGTCCGGCGGTCTCAGCCAGTCTTTTTTTTACTTTCCCGGCATCGGGGTAACGGCAGAATATTATTACCGCATTCTGTTTTAATTTCATACTATGAATAAATTTATTCTTTCAATCATTTACGAGTTCCGAAAATATTGTTTTGAGAATGATTAAGCTGGCCATTACTGTACCTTTCATCGTTCCCGTTACTTTTGATTTACCTATTCTTTTTCTGTAGCTTACCGGAACTTCTTTTATTTTAAGATTACGTTTTACCGCTTTTATCTGCATCTCCACCGTCCAGCCGTACCATTTATCTTTCATCTGCAATTTAATCAGCTTATCGAATTTAATTGCCCTGAAAGGACCGAGATCGGTAAATTTAAATCCCCAGAACAAGCTTATCAGTGCTCCGGCAATTATACTGCCTATCCTGGACTGCGGAGGTAATGCACCTTTTTCCCGGTGGCCCAAAACTCTGCTGCCCAATACAAAGTCGCAGTCTCCATTTATAATTGGTTCAAGTAGTAATCCTGCTTCTTCAGGAAAATCACTGTAATCGCCGTCAAGGAATAAAACAATATCGGGATTTTCATTCATCAAATAATCGATAGCCTTAAGGCAAGAAGCACCGTATCCCTGAAATGATTCATTGAGCACTGTTGCGCCGGCAGATCCGGCTTCCGAAACCGTGTTATCCGTTGAGTTATTATTAACAACAATTATTTCTCCGACATATTTTGTCGGAATAGATTTAACTACTTTGGAAATAGATTTCTCTTCATTAAATGCCGGGATAATTGCGGCTATCTTCATTGATATTAATTTTTATTGGGGTAAGAGAATTATTTTAAGGAAAAAAATTTCGAAAGAATAACCGGTCTGTTTTTACAGTATTTAAATACGAATAATAAATTAAGGTAAAATTCTAATCCTTAAATGAAAATATATGACTGTGAAAACATTTTAGTTCAACAAAAAGTCCGGAAGAAGCAATTTCTTTTTTACATCGTTTGTATGAATCGCCGTTTAATAAATCATCAAGAAACAAATCGCCGTTCTGCGAAGACAAGTTTAATTTTAACCGGCAATAAGCGGCATTATTGGAATAGTTTACAATTACAATTCTTCGCTCATCGTTCAATTTCCACTGCCACGCAAAAACGGATTCAAATGTAGAATCGCTATCTGAAACCGGAAGAGGATAAAGCATGCTCCATTCGCCGTGCACAAAAATATCTTCTTTCGTTATCCGCAGAATTTTTTCATAATGCTCTTTTATTGAACCGGAAATTTTTTCTACGGGTTCGCGGCCAAGCTGCAGCGGAAGCCTGATTTTCTTCCCTTCGAATTGACCGTCAAAAAAAAGCTTCATGCCCCGGATAGTACTCATAAGTACTGATGCCGCGAACGACTGCTTTTTTCCGAACTTGGTTACGGCTCTTGCTTCATCATGGTTCTCTAGAAACCTGACAGATTTTAATTGGAACTCCGGGTCTGCATTTAAATGAGCTTTTACACCTTGAATATCTCCGGAAGAAAGCCGGTCGGTAAAACGTTTATCATAAGTAAAATCAAAACCTAACTGCTGCAAATCCCATTCTAAATCCCAATATGCTTCCGCCATAAAAATAAATGAGGGAGATTTTTCCTTTACTTTTTTTATTGCGGTTTCCCAGAATTCGTCCTTAGGTTTTGTATATTTGGTTCTATTTAAAACACCTAGCCATGTATTTTCGAATACGTTATTCAAAGGAAGCATAGACATGTCGCATCTAACGCCGTCGCAAACTTCCGTTAATTTCAACAGGATATCCGTCATAAACTCCCGTGCTTCGGTATTGAAATAATTAATCTGTACGGTATCCGTCCAGGCCGGAAACAAGGGATCTCTGCCGTGGGCAAAATATTTTGAATTATTTTCAAAGAAGGTAAAAGTATCTTTTTGGTATAAGTCCTTATCGGCTTGAAGAAAAATTTCAGATTTGTCCTTCAGCCAATTGGTTTCTGCTCCGAAATGATTCGGAATGAAATCCAGAAATAATTTCAATCCAAGGCTGTTTAAAGTTTTCTTTAGTTTTATCATTTCGTCCCAATTACCTAAATCAGGATTAACGATATAGTCATTAATCGAAAAAGGTGATCCGATTACGTCTTCTTTTTTCCAATCGTCAAGGCTTCTCGAGTATGACGAAATAAGGTCGGCGGAAAAGCAGCATTTATCTATCAGACCGGGGCAAGTATCCCAGATTCCCATAAGCCATATTATATCGATACCTTCGGCTGCAAATTTTTTCCATATTTCAACAGGAATTCCGGAAAGTTTAATTCCTTTATCGAATTGCTTTATCCAAACTCTTGTATTTATTTCAAATAATTTAGGGTTGAGTACCATTTTATTCATCATGCCTGTCATGAAGAAGGAATTCATTAAATAACCTAAACAAATATGGGAATAAAATTATTATAAATAAAATGCTGCTTCTTTATCTATAACCCAATCAATTGTTCCGGTTATTGGTTTTATTTCGGCCGCAGGATAGTTTTTACTGATGGGATGGTTCTGAAGAATATCCGATAATATTTTAGCCTTGTTTTTACCTGTTACAAGAAAGGTTATATTTTTTGCGTTATTTAGCACATCTTTAGTCAGTGAAATTCTTTTCTGCCCGCTTTCCGGGTGTTTAGCAACGCCGACAATGTTTGAATAAACAAAAAGCAGATTCTTTCCCGGAAAAAGTGAAGCGGTATGGCCGTCATCTCCCAAGCCAAGCAATACCCAATCAAATTCGGGCATACAGCTTTTGCCGCCGCAAAGAATTTTTTCGATGTCCATAGCATATCTTACCGCTTCTTTACTAGGCTCGGCTTCACCTATCATTCTGTGAATATTTTCCCGCGAGATGGAAATCCGGTTCAGCAATAATTCATTTGTCATACCGAAATTACTCTCATTATCATTAGGCGGGACGCACCTTTCATCGCACCACCAAAAGTGAGTTTTGCTCCAGTTTATACTTTCATTAAAAGGCTGAGAAGCCAGGGTTCCGAACAATACACTAGGTGTACTTCCACCGGAAACCGAAAGATTAAATATACCATCTTTCTTATTTATCTCGTCTTTAAGTCTTTGAGAGAGTGCTTCGGCCGCTAACTTAGGAGAATCGTAAATTTTTACTCTATTATCTACCATTAAATTTTATAAATACTTGATTTAATATAAAGCACGAAAGTAAAATTAATTATGACAAAGTGAGGGGATTGAAGTCACATATTGGATAAAAAATAGGGAAATTGTTATTTGCCTGTTATAAGATACCTGAATATTAAACTAAAATGTTTAAGTTTGTAGTTACTAAATCGGGTTAACATCAAAACTTTGCCGTCAACTAAACTTTAATTTTATGAAACAATCCATAATTCTGTGGACAGCCGCAATTGTCTTAACCTTTCTGGCAGGCTATGCCCACCGCATAAAGTCTCCCGATTATCCTGTTAACGGAACAATTAACATGGTTTCAGGAGAGGCATCGTTCAGCTTTGATAAAATATACAGAAGTCAAAAAAGCTATAAAGTGTGGCTTGCCGATAATTGTGAAAATCTACAAGGCACTCTTAAATGGAGAAATGTTACTGACACGGTTTGGCATAACGAAAAAATGAAATCGGACAGCGGAATTATATTCGCCGAAATTCCGGCGCATGAGCCGAAAAGCAAGGTTGAATACAGAGCAGAACTTACTGATAAAGACAAAATATTTATGATACCGGCAAACGGCGCCGTAACTATGGAATTTGAAGGAAGAGTTCCTTCTCAAATTTCAATGTTTTATTTTATAACATTATTCGGGGGCCTATTACTGGCAATCAGGACGGGATTTGAAGTTTTTAAAACACATCCCCGTTTAAGATTGTACACATTATTTACGATTATTTCTTTTTTTTCGTTTACATTTATTTTCAGTACGGTAAAAAAAGGATGTGAGCTCGGAATAATAGGAAAGACTCAAATTGCGTCCATCACTGAAATATTTTCAAGCGGCCCGGTAATTTTATTTGTATGGTGGCTGCTTGCTATGATTATAATATTTAATTTGAAAAAGCCGCGGACATGGGCCTCCGTTGCGGCGGCAGGAACTATAATAATATTTTTATTGGGAAAGTTCTAGAAATTAAAAAATAATTACACTGATTCATCCGGATAATAATTTTACTCCGCCACAAAAGCGCAGGTCAAAGTTTAAGTTTAAAATGAAGAATAAGATTATGGTTTGGAATCCTTGTTCAATATTTTTATCACTTCAGAATGAATGCCATGGGCAGCAGCAATAATGCTGTCACCTTTCACGGGATCGCCTCCTTTATAATCGGTAATTTCTCCTCCAGCTCCTTTTATCACCGGTATCAGTGCCATTAAATCCCATAAATTCATAACAGGATCAATCATTATATCGGCAAAACCGGTTGCAAGTAAATAGTAACCGTAACAGTCTCCCCAGTTTCGATACAGTTTAACTTTTTCAATTAAAGAACTAAATTTTTCAATATCCCGGTATTTTTTTACGTGAAGGTGATCGGTAGTAAGTAGAACCGCTTCGGATATTTTATCGCATTGTCTTAATTCTGTTTTTTCTCCGTTGATTTCCGTTTTATGATTATCGCCGATTAGAAATTCATTTAATACCGGCTGATTTATTACTCCCAGTAAAGGTTCATCGTTCTTTGTAAGAGCAATCAAAGTCCCGAACGTAACAGTACCTGAGATAAAACTTTTTGTGCCGTCAATCGGATCCAGTATCCATTTATATTCCGAATCTTCGTTATAATTACCGAACTCCTCGCCAATTATTCCGTGTTCTGGAAAATGCTTCATTATTTCGCTCCGCATCAGTTCCTCGGCTTTTTTATCGGCTATAGTTACCGGAGAAGAATCGGATTTTGAATCGACACTAATTTTCTTACGAAAATAACTTTTAATAATTTTTCCGCTTAAGTCCGCCAGATGTTTTGAAAATAATTTATATTCGAAAAGTTCTTTCATTTTCGTTGCTCTCGATAAACAATTTTAATATTTAATTAAGAATATACTTTCTTGATAATGATATTACAAACATAAGCAAATAAAAACGTTTCATTCTACAGTCATTTAGAATTGAATATAAAGTATAGATATAATGTTAGAAGAAAATCAATTAAGGGCCAAGGTTTATAAGGATGAATATTCCTAATAAATTTTTATTCAATTATTCCGTGTTCTGGAAAATGCTTTTTATTATTTCTTTGCTCCGCATCAGTTCCTCGGCTTTTTTATCGGCTATAGTTACCGGAGAAGAATCGGATTTTGAATCGACACTAATTTTCTTACGAAAATAACTTTTAATAATTTTTCCGCTTAAGTCCGCCAGATGTTTTGAAAATAATTTATATTCGAAAAGTTCTTTCATTTTCGTTGCTCTCGATAAACAATTTTAATATTTAATTAAGAATATACTTTCTTGATAATGATATTACAAACATAAGCAAATAAAAACGTTTCATTCTACAGTCATTTAGAATTGAATATAAAGTATAGATATAATGTTAGAAGAAAATCAATTAAGGGCCAAGGTTTATAAGGATGAATATTCCTAATAAATTTTTATTCCCATATCCTTAATTTTAGTTTTGCCAAATAAATAACTATTTATATATTTGTATTCTGAATTCGGAGAGATGGCAGAGTGGTTGAATGCGGCAGCAATACGTAATCAGCCGCAGCCA
>CAWJLA010000003.1:0-77860 GCA_963843605.1 uncultured Bacteroidota bacterium
ATCTGCACATCATTCTGGGCAAATGTATTGAAAGAAGGAAATGCCGTTAAAAGGAAAAGCAAAAAGAATAGATATTTTATTTTCATTTTAGAAATCTAAAAATAGTTATGTAATTATTTTGGTAGTTTAAGATCAAGTTCAAGGGGTAATTGAGATTTTTGCACAGCTTCGCCGCGTGAGTCACACTCTGTTATTTTTATTGTGGTTCATATTATTTTCGAATGTCAGTCTGCTAAGTAAGCTCTATAATATTCAGTAATCTCGGGACCAGTATTTCTCTTCCCTCGTATACCAGAGTCCCTCTTAAATTCGGATCCGGACTTGTAATAAAAACAAGCGCATCCAAAGTTCTTTCGCTCGGCGCTATCATCTCAACTACTTTATCTACCAAAAAACATACTGTCTTCCCTTTTGTTTCCAGCAATATCATTTTGGATGATTTATTATTAGTTGTATGAACATTATAGATCCGGTCAATGTGAATTATCTGAAATAAAACACCGCCGTATTCCAGCACAGTATTGTTTCCGTTAAGCTTTTCGTTCTCAGGCGGATCCACTATTTTAACCAGGTCCTGCATATCAAAGCAGAATTCTTTTTCTCCGATCTGGCATACAAGCAGTCCGGTGAACTTTTTGATATCAGCTAAATCTGAAACCATCTCATCCCTCTAGTAGGATCTGTTTCTCACACAAAATGAGTACCAGGTTTTTAAAGTTCGTATTTGAGTTGTAAAGCACACCCGCGGGACGGAAATGTGTTTTAGGGATAAAGTATGTTTAAGGGGGTGAAAGTTTCTTTAAGGGAAATTTAGTAGTTGAGGGCTGGTAGTTAGAAGTTTTTAAATTAATTGCAGAGGCAGAAACAGTAATTTGTCGAAATATTAAATAGAATCACTAAACTTTTCCAACCATCCCCATATTGGCAGTGCCGCCGCTTCCCTTGAGAATGGAAGGGCTTTTATTCGAAATTGTGGCTTTTCATTACAAAGCTTAATCTTTCAAATACCAAATCGTGTTGAAAAATAATTTACCGGCAAGATTATTCTATGTTTCGTTATTCTTACAACAAGTCTTTCCCTTCCCAAGGTAAATCTGCCGGCAGGCAGGTATTAGATAGGGTTTACTATTAAGAAAGCTGCTCTATCGGTGTAGTATTAAAATTTATGTAACAGCTTAACCGGCTGCAGCACTAAAAAGTACAAGTCATGAAAATATTAAATTAAAATCATGGGCACTTCTAAAAACTTCAATATTCTCTGCGAACATTGCGTATTCTTTGCGTTCTTTGCGTTTAATTTTTATAAAAAATAGTTTTTAGAAGTGCTCTCATGTTAAAATTATTGCATGCATACATGCTGCCATACTAAAACATTCTAGTGAATTTTTGAACAGTAAAACAATTATTCAATTGCTGTTAGAAATGTTATACTCTACGATCTTCTTATTCAAGGTGGGTCTGGATATTTTTAGAATCTTTTCGGCTTTACTCTTATCCCATTTTACCCTGTTCAGAATAAACTCGATATGCTCTCTTTCAACATCGGCCATAGACATGCTCTCCCTTATGCCGTCGTGTTTTATGCCGTTATTTCTGAAAACAAAATATTCCTTCTCCAGTACGTCGCTGTTCGCAAGCAGCACGGCTTCTTTTAATTTGTTCTCAAGTTCCCTTATGTTGCCTACCCATTCGTAGCTTTGAAGCATCTCCATTACCTCATACGGAACTTTGTAAACGTTCTTATGGAACTCGTCGTTAATTCTTTTAAGAAGATGCATCACGATATTCGGTATATCTTCGCGTCTTTCCTTTAAAGGAGGCACATACACCTTAAACACATTTAACCTGAAATAAAGATCTTCTCTGAACTTGCCCTCTTCCGCCAGCGTTGAAAGGTTCTTGTTGGTAGCGGTGATTATTCTTGCTCTTAAAGGTATTGGGAACTCGTCGCCTACTCTCTCAAATTCCTTTTCCTGTATTACTCTCAAGATCTTCGCCTGCAGCTCAAGCGGGAATTCGGATATCTCATCAAGAAAAATAGTTCCGTGCCCCGCCAGCTCGAACTTGCCTTTCTTATCCCTGACGGCACCGGTGAAAGATCCTTTAACATGCCCGAACAACTCGCTTTCAAGCAAGGTGCTGGAAAATGCCGAGGAATTTACCGCGATAAACGGCTCATCTTTTGTCAAACCCGAATAGTGTATTATCCTTGCGATTATTTCCTTGCCGGTACCGCTCTCGCCTTCAATTAAGACTGTCATCCTGTTTGTTGAAACCTTGCCGATCTTTTTCATGATCTCTCTTATGGCAGACGACTTTCCGACCAGGCTGTTCATTATACTTTCTTTTTCAAAATCATGCTTGCCCGCATCGAATACTTCCAGCTTTTCGCTTAAGCTTTTCGTTTCAAGAGCGCGCCTCACAACAAGATTGAATTTTTCTTTTTCGATGGGCTTTTCAAGATAATCGTACGCGCCAAGCTGCATTGCTTTTATAGTTGATTCATTATCGTCGAATGCGGTCATTATTACTACGGGAAGGTTGTCCGATATTTCCTTCGTCATCTTTAAAACATCAAGTCCGCTTAAAACCGGCATCTTAACATCGGAAATAACAAGATCGGGTCTTTCTTTTTTTATCAGGTCAATTCCCATTGCACCGTCCGCAGCGGTTATTACCGAATAACCGTTGTTGGAAAGAAATGCATCCAGCGTTTCCAGCATCGACTCGTCGTCATCTATAATTACGATCTTTTGCAATTTTACTGTCCTAAAGGTAATATAATTCTGAATGTAGTTTCTCCCTTTTTGCCGCACTGCAGTTCGATTGTACCGCCGTGTTTTTCAACTATCCTCTTGGCCAAAGATAAGCCCAAACCGCTCCCCTTTGCTTTACTCGTAAAGAAAGGCTCAAATATCTTCTCCGCAAACTCGCTGCCTATCCCGCAGCCGCTGTCTTTATAATATATAATTATATTATCGCCTTCGGTTTCCGAACCGGCTTCAATTTTACCGCCGGTGTCCGTTGCCTCAACTGAATTTTCAAGAAGATATAGAAATAACGATTTTAATTGCTGCCCATCTGCTTTAATACTTACGTTCTGAACATTATTTTTAAATGTAATTTCTTTTGAATTAAGCAAAGGCTCCAAAAGTTCGATGCTGTAATTAATCGCTTGAAAAACATTGACGTTCACAATCTCAAGATCTTTTTCCCTTGAATACTGCAGCACATCGTTAAGCAGCTTGTCAAGTCTTTTCACTTCTCTCTCTATTATATTGAATGACGAATTGCTGCCGCTTATTTGTCCCCGCAGCAGCTCGGCGTTCATTTTTATCGATGCGAATGGCGATTTGATCTCATGCAGCAGATAGCCGGCCATTTTCCCTATTGCCGCCAGTCTTTCAGATTCGCGCAGCTTTTTCTGATGCTGCTTCAGCAGGGTCATATCTTCTTTTATCGCTACGAAATAATTTATCTTATCATTCTTTTCTTTTATCGGTGCTATAACTGAATACTCTTCATATAATTCGCCGTTCTTTTTTCTGCTTATCAATTCACCTTTCCAGGTATTACCGGACAAAATTGTGTCCCATAATTCTTTATATACCTCATCTCGAATTTCACCGGATCTATAGAAACTTATATTCTTGCCTAACACTTCTTCGAAAGTGTATCCGGTTAAATTAACGAATGCCGGGTTTACGTACTGAATAATACCGCCGGTATCCGTTATTATTATTGAGGACGGACTTTGATCTATTATAACGGAAAGTTCTAGTATCTGAATTTCGAATATTCTTGTTTTCCTGATATCAAATGTCATTAAGATATACTGCACAAGCTTTCCCCTCTTATTCAGAACGGGTTTTATTACCGTATCGACGGTGCATTCTATCTGAGTTTTTTTAGGTTTGTATTTTATCTCGACTTCTTTTTCGGTAAGGTCTTTAATTATTTCGAGCGGATCATCGTCAAAATAATCGGTGATTTTATTACTTGTAATTTCGGCCTCAATGCAGCCGAACAATTCGCAGAATCTATCGTTTGCCTTTAGAATGACATTCTCTTTGTCAACTATTGCAAAACCCACGGGAGCGTTCTGGAAAAATGCTCTGAATGTATCCGTCCATCTGCCTGTTTTGTAATTGCGGGACTTATTTAAGAAAATATCCATTTGAACACTTGGAAACTGGATAAATAATTTTTTTAATTAATTACCATAAGCATCGTCTTTTTTATAATCGTATCGAAACACAGTAATACAATTAGTCATAAATATTTAAAGAGCCATAGCCGTAAAAGCAAGATATATTTCTTTTTATACTTGATTGGAGATTAATTAAAAAAATTAGTGTCTTTTAGAATACTCCCTCTATAAGGCGTATTAATGTATTCAACAAAATCTATTATTGCAAGTGAAATTTTATATTAAGCATAACACAATCAAGTATAATATATTTAATTATAGTCTAAAAATCTACATATTCGGAAAATATTTTTAATTAAATAATAAAAAAAAATAAATGAGATCTTAGACCGGCGCTAACTGCTGTTATTATAGTAAGTTAGAGAAATATCTGCAATTATTTCTACTTGATAGCAATTAACCAATATAGTCCAATCCCGGATGGTTTGGTTTCTTTTACCGGGGATCGCCGGGTTACAAAAGTTGATTCCCTAGCGGGAATCTTTTTCAACAATTTGGTTAGATCTTCATAACATGTAGTAAAAAGCCGATATTATCCAATCCCGAGGGGATTGAACGTTTGTAACTCCAGGACAACACAAGCCGAACTACCCAATCCCGGAGGGATTGAACCTTTGTAACTCCCATGAAAAACATAAGTCCGCAACCCCGTTAGGGGTTGAACGTTTGTAACCTGTACCAAGCACAATATAAACCACAACTCCGTTAGGAGTTGAACGATTGCACTCATGTTTTATGCAGATACTTGTTTTAATTGTTCCGCATAAGTTGTATCAGGTTCAACCCCTAGCGGGGTTGTTTCCTTTTATTGGGGATCGCCAGGTTACAGACGTTGATTCCCTAGCGGGAATCTTTTTCAGCAATTTGGTCAGATCTTCATAACATGTAGTAAAAAGCCGATATTATCCAATCCCGAGGGGATTGAACCTTTGTAACTCCAGGACAACACAAGCCGAACTATCCAATCCCGGAGGGATTGAACCTTTGTAACTCCTGTGAAAACCTTAAGTCCGCAACCCCGTTAGGGGTTGAACGTTTGTAACCTGTACCAAGCACAATATAAACCACAACTCCGTTAGGAGTTGAACGATTGCACTCATGTTTTATGCAGATACTTGTTTTAATTGTTCCGCATAAGTTGTATCAGGTTCAACCCCTAGCGGGGTTGTTTCCTTTTATTGGGGATCGCCGGGTTACAGACGTTGATTCCCTAGCGGGAATCTTTTTCAGCAATTTGGTCAGATCTTCATAACATGTAGTAAAAAGCCGATATTATCCAATCCCGGAGGGATTGAACCTTTGTAACTCCAGGACAACACAAGCCGAACTATCCAATCCCGGAGGGATTGAACCTTTGTAACTCCTGTGAAAACCTTAAGTCCGCAACCCCGTTAGGGGTTGAACGTTTGTATCCTGTACCAAGCACAATATAAACCACAACCCCGTTAGGGGTTGAACATTTGTATCCTGTACGAAGCGCAATAAGAACCGCAACTCCGTTAGGAGTTGAACGATTGCACTCATGTTTTATGCAGATACTTGTTTTAATTGTTCCGCATAAGTTGTATCAGGTTCAACCCCTAGCGGGGTTGTTTCCTTTTATTGGGGATCGCCGGGTTACAGACGTTGATTCCCTAGCGGGAATCTTTTTCAACAATTTGGTCAGATCTTCATAACATGTAGTAAAAAGCCGATATTATCCAATCCCGGAGGGATTGAACCTTTGTAACTCCAGGACAACACAAGCCGAACTATCCAATCCCGGAGGGATTGAACCTTTGTAACTCCTGTGAAAACCTTAAGTCCTTAACCCCGTTAGGGGTTCAACGTTTGTAACTCCAGGACAACACAAGCCGAACTATCCAATCCCGGAGGGATTGAACCTTTGTAACTCCTGTGAAAACCTTAAGTCCTTAACCCCGTTAGGGGTTGAACGTTTGTATACCTGTACCAAGCACAATATAAACCACAACTCCGTTAGGAGTTGAACGATTGCACTCATGTTTTATGCAGATACTTGTTTTAATTGTTCCGCATAAGTTGTATCAGGTTCAACCCCTAGCGGGGTTGTTTCCTTTTATTGGGGATCGCCGGGTTACAGACGTTGATTCCCTAGCGGGAATCTTTTTCAGCAATTTGGTCAGATCTTCATAACATGTAGTAAAAAGCCGATATTATCCAATCCCGAGTGGATTGAACGTTTGTAACTCCTGTAAAAACCTTAAGTCCGCAACCCCGTTAGGGGTTGAACTTTAGAATTACAAAATTACTCAATATCGTCAAAAATAAATTTTTCATTATATACAACTTCAAACTTTTTAAGCATCTGAACATATTCTCCCCTAAAGGTTTTTCTCCTATGATGCCTTTCCTGGTTTTTAATATAATTGATTACCCTATCAAGTTGCGAACGAGAATATGAAAATCCGCCAAATCCTCCTTGCCAGTTAAATTTTCCCCTCACCCATTTTTGATCATTTATGAAATTTGTAGAACAGCGTTTAACTTCTTTAACGAGATCAGATAATGCTTCGGCCGGATTTAATCCAATCAAAAAATGGATATGGTTAGCAACTCCGTTTATTTCTATAAGTTTATGCTTTTTATTTTGGATTATTCCCGTAATGTATTTATAAAGTATCTCTTTCTTTTCGAAAGGTATCAGATTATTTCGATTTTTTACTACTATTACATTTTGAATGTAGATTTGCGTATAGGTATTTGCCATTTCCATCTCCCCCTGATTGTTAATGAACTAGATTAGTTATTATAATTATAAAAATCCCAGAGATTAAGTTCAACCCCTACGGGGTTGTTTCCTTTTATTGGGGATCGCCAGGTTACAAAAGTTGATTCCCTAGCGGGAATCTTTTTCAACAATTTGGTTAGATCTTCATAAAATGTAGTAAAAAACCGATATTATTCAATCCCGAGTGGATTGAACCTTTGTAACTCCTGTGAAAACCATAAGTCCGCAACCCCGTTAGGGGTTGAACATTTGTATCCTGTACGAAGCGCAATAAGAACCGCAACTCCGTTAGGAGTTGAACGATTGCACCCATGTTTTATGCAGATACTTGTTTTAATTGTTCCGCATAAGTTGTATCACGGTTCAACCCCTAGCGGGGTTGTTTCCTTTTATTGGGGATCGCCAGGTTACAGATGTTGATTCCCTAACGGGAATCTTTTTCAGCAATTTGGTCAGATCTTCATAACATGTAGTAAAAAACCGATATTATTCAATCCCGAGTGGATTGAACCTTTGTAACTCCTGTGAAAACCATAAGTCCGCAACCCCGTTAGGGGTTGAACATTTGTATCCTGTACGAAGCGCAATAAGAACCGCAACTCCGTTAGGAGTTGAACGATTGCACCCATGTTTTATGCAGATACTTGTTTTAATTGTTCCGCATAAGTTGTATCAGGTTCAACCCCTAGCGGGGTTGTTTCCTTTTATTGGGGATCGCCAGGTTACAGACGTTGATTCCCTAGCGGGAATCTTTTTCAACAATTTGGTTAGATCTTCATAACATGTAGTAAAAAGCCGATATTATCCAATCCCGAGTGGATTGAACGTTTGTAACTCCAGGACAACACAAGCCGAACTATCTAATCCCGGAGGGATTGAACCTTTGTATCTCCTGTGAAAACCTTAAGTCCTTAACCCCGTTAGGGGTTGAACGTTTGTAACCTGTACGAAGCGCAATAAGAACCGCAACTCCGTTAGGAGTTGAACGATTGCACCCATGTTTTATGCAGATACTTGTTTTAATTGTTCAGCATAAGTTTTTTCAGGTTCAACCCCTACGGGGTTGTTTCCTTTTATTGGGGATCGCCGGGTTACAGACGTTCATTTCCTAATGGGAATCTTATAAGGATAATAACCATCATTTACTTTACTGCCAGTTTGATGAAACTACATATGTTCATAAACTATTTTATTTTTAAAATTATACTTTAAAACACAAAACCTGCAGCTATGTGCAGGTTTTATTTAATCGTGGAGCTAAGGAGGATCGAACTCCTGACCTCTTGAATGCCATTCAAGCGCTCTCCCAGCTGAGCTATAGCCCCTTATTTATTGAAAACAAAAATATATAAGTTTATTTTATGAAGCAACTTTTTGTTTGCCGACTAGCGCAGATAGAAGGAATTTGTCTATAATGGGCACTTCTAAAAACTTCAATATTCTCTGCGATCTTTGCGCATTCTTTGCGTTCTTTGCGTTGAATTTTTATAAAATATAGTTTTTAGAAATGCCATAATGTTATTGGACCTATGTGAATAATGATGAACAGTGAATAAAATAATTTTAATAAATTAAAATTTTTCATTGATCTTTACCCCTGCACTACCTACAACACACCACAAACAACCTACAACAAACAAGAAAATTTACCCCAAATTTACAGTATTGATTAGTTTGTCTCTATATTCTATTTTTATTTTTTAAAAATAAATGAGTATAAATGAAACCGGCATTATCTTTTATTATTCTATTAATATTTACCGGAATGGTTTTTTATAGCGGGTGCAAGGACTCAATTACTGCTAATCAACTTGATAGTATAGTTATTCCCGATTCAAATGTGAGCTATTCTAAATATATTCAGCCGGTATTTAATTTGAAATGTATTAATTGCCACGGGAACGGTCAGGTTGACGGAGGAATTGATCTTACAACCTGGTCAGCTGCAACTTCCAATCCGAATGTCGTCTTCCCTACCAAACCGGAAAACAGCAGTCTTGTCTGGGCAATTCAAGCAAATTATCAAGGCACCGCCCAACCGATGCCACCTCTCGGCTCGGCTTATAAACCGTTAACTACGAATCAGGTAGACGGGGTAATCACTTGGATTAAAGAAGGCGCCAAAAACAATTGACCTCTCCCTCCGTCCCTCTCCTTTCGAAGGAGAGGGATTAAGGGTGAGGTCAGAGCCACTTCATTTGTTTATACCACTCACAAGTTCTCCCAATTCCATCCTCTAATGAAATATTTTGATGATAATTTAATTCCTTTACCGCCTTTCCGGTGTCGCAAGTCCATGAATTTTGTGTTATATCACGAGCTTTTTCAATATTCAAAGTAGCCGCTTTATTGCTCAATCCTGCAAAGGCCTGTGCAAAAGCCGCAATTGTGTATACAATAGAGTGAGGTACTTTTACATGTACAGCTTTTTTCTTAAGCACTTTAGCTGTAACTTCTCCTATCTCCTCCCATGTATAGTATTTTTCAGAACTTATAAAATATATTTCACCTGCCGATCTATCAGATTCACCTGCCAGGTAAAATCCGTTAACCAAATCATTTACGTGTATTAAGCTGATTTTCTTTTTATCAAACCCTATTGTGGTCATCAGTCCTTTGTTGAATGTCTTGAAAAATATCAAAATTTCCGTGTCCCTCTCACCGAAAACAGCCGGAGCTCTACAGATTGTTACCGGCAGTCTGTCCATATATGACCTTGCAAGTTCTTCTTCTGCTAATTTGCTTTTACCGTAAGTTGTTATGGGATGACATTCAGCCTCCTCATCTACCGGTTTTCCGTTCAACGACGGACCCGACGCAGTCTGACTGCTGACTATAAGAAATTTTTTAATATTCTCCTTATACTTTAACGCAGTTTCAAGCAGATTTCTGGTTGTTTCTACGTTGCCTTTGAAATACCCCTCCGGCTTTTTGGATTTCACTACACCCGCAACATGATAAATATATTCCGCACCATCGAACGCTCTTTCCAAACCCTTCTGATCAAATAATCCGCAATCGTGAATTTCTATATTTTTCCCTTCCAGCCATTTTAAATTACTGGTCTTCCTTACTATGCATCTTACCTTATAACCTTTGCTTAAAAGAAGATCGACTAAATGACTGCCGACAAAGCCGTTGGCACCTGTTACAACAACTGTTTTGGTATTTTCCATATTTATTGAATATTTGATTTTATGACTATTTAATTATACATTTTATCGCTAAAAATAAGAAATTAATTTTACATTATTAAAAGATTAATCATTTTAACCTAATTTTAGGAGGCGTATTGGATTTATTCACAAAATGCTACGACTTTACGAGAGCAGACGAAATAAAAGCCCTGGGATTATATCCTTATTTCCACCCTATAGAAGAAAATGAGGGGCCTGTCGTTCAGATAGAAGGACGAAAAATGATAATGGCGGGATCTAATAACTACCTCGGACTTACTGCTCATCCTAAAGTTAAAGAAGCGGCAATAAAAGCGGTACAAAAGTACGGAACCGGATGCTCCGGATCCAGATATCTCACCGGCACTCTGGACCTGCATATTGAGCTCGAAGAAAAATTAGCAAAATTCTTTAATAAAGAAGCTGTTTTATTATTCAGTACGGGTTATCAGACTGCTCAAGGTATTATCCCTACTCTAGTTCAACGCGGCGATTATGTTATTTCCGATAGAGACAACCACGCTTGTATTATTGCCGGAAATTTGATGGCTAAAGGCGCCTCCGCTGAATTTGTAAGATATAAACATAATGATATGGACGATCTGGAAAGAGTTGCGAAAAAACTGCCTGAAGATGCTGCTAAATTAATCGTCAGCGACGGCGTTTTCAGCACCGGCGGCGAAATAGTAAATCTTACCAGACTTAATCAAATTGCAAAAGAAGTTAATGCCAGAATTCTGATAGACGACGCCCACTCTGTCGGCGTTATCGGTAAAGGCGGAAGAGGTACAGCCAGCGAATTTAATCTGGAAAACGATATAGACCTTACAATGGGCACCTTCAGTAAGACTTTTGCGTCACTGGGAGGATTTGTTGCAGGCGAATCTAAAGTAATCAATTATATTAAACATCATTCACCCGCGCTTATTTTCAGCGCATCCCCTACTCCTGCCTCCGTAGCGGCCGCTCTAGCAGCTTTGGAAATACTTGAACAGGAACCCGAACGCGTTACACGCTTAATAAACAACGCAAATAAAGTCCGTACGGAATTAAGAGATGCCGGCTTTACTGTTCTCGACGGCCGTACCGCAATTGTACCGGTTATAGTCGGTAATGATGAAATAGCATTTAAAATGTGGCGTATGCTATTTGAAGCAGGCTTGTTCGTAAATGTTTTTATATCTCCGGGCGTGCCTCAAGGCAGACAAATGATGCGCACAAGCTATATGGCTACTCATGAAGAGGAGCACTTGAACGCTATTATCGATATTTTTAAGAAAACGGGGAAAAAGTTAGGACTAATTTAAATTGCCGTCAATTCTTAAACTTTTATGGCATGTCATTCAACATGGTGATATGTCTGCCTGCCGGTAGGCAGGCCTTTATTTTAAAAAGGTGGTTCAAATGAGCGAAATAAAAATCTCTAAGGTAGAATCCCCCAAGGATTTAATGCGTTTTATTAAATTTCAGTGGAAAATTTATCAGAACGATAAATATTGGGTTCCGCCCCTAATTATGGATAGAAAGAAAATTCTGAATAAAAAGAAGAACCCGTTTTTTAAACATTCCCAAGCGGATTATTTCCTTGCTGAGCGCGACGGAGAACTTGTCGGCAGAATTGCTGCAATCAAGAATGATCTGCATAACAAATATCATAACGATAAAGCAGGCTTCTTCGGTTTTTTTGAATGTATCAACGACCAGAAAGTAGCAAATGCCCTTCTGGATACCGCTAAAAAATGGCTCAAAGAAAAAGGTCTGAATGAAATGCGCGGACCGGCTAATCCTTCAAGCAATGACGAATGGGGTATGCTTCTGGAAGGTTTTGAAGATGAACCAAGAATTTTAATGACCTATAACCCGAAATACTACCTTACATTGTGTGATAATTACGGATTGAAAAAGATTAAGGATTTATACGCTTATAAGATCGAACAAGATAAAGTTCTCGGCTCCGATAAGATAAAAAGAGTTGCCGAATTGGCTAAGAAAAGATACGATATGAAAATTACGCAGCTCGATATGAAAAATTTTAAATCAGAGGTTGAAAAAGTAAAGTTTGTTTATAATAAAGCATGGGCACCTAACTGGGGATTTGTTCCAATGACGGACGATGAACTGGACGCAATGGCAAAGGATCTCAAACCACTTGCCGAACCTTCACTTGTATTGTTCGGTGAAGTTAAAGGTAACCTGATGGGCTTTGCTCTTGTTATGCTCGATTATAATTATATTTTCAAAAACCTTAACGGAAAACTCTTTCCCTTCGGCTTTATAAAACTTTTTACTCAGAAGAAAAAAATTCCTTGGACTCGAATTATTACGCTCGGACTTATACCCGAATATCAGAAAAAAGGACTTGATGCTACTTTTTATTGGGAAATTGTCAATAGAGCAAAAGATCTGGGCATTGGCCTGGGTGAGGCAAGCTGGGTGCTGGAAGATAATGATATGATGAACCGCGGCGCAGAAACTATGGGCGGCACTCTGTATAAGAAATATCGAATCTACGGAATGAATATTTAACTCCCTTTTCGGAAGCTGTTTCAATTTATTTTTATTGAAACGGCTTCCATTCAGATTTACAAATCTAAAAAATATCGGAAATTTTTCGATTATAAATATTGAAAATTTAACGGATTACACTATTTCCCTTTTCCATAATTTATATGCCGCAAATTAGGAACAATGTAATCATTAAAGTCCGAATTCAAACGCATACTGAACAAAAACCTAAATAATATATTTCTTAGATCGGTATGCGGCAGTCTTTTTGAATCAGTAAATCCCGGATCTGCTTATGAAAAACCTATTAACATCCTTATTATTTTTGCTTTTATTTTCTTCTATTAGTTTTTCCCAATTTACAATACATGACAGAGATCTGGTTAAAACTACGTTCAGCCGCAGCTTTGATCGCGAAATTATACTCGATTATCTTAATTCACCCGACAGCAAAAAAGTAAATGCGGCTTTGCTAAGCATCGGCCAGAGCGGCGATACTTTGTTTAACCGGGATATTATGAAACTGGATTTCGGAAAATATTCGGAGTATATATGCTTCGCGCTCGAAGAAGCCGGACCCTCGGAAAGTGCTTCCGAATATCTGATGTCTGAATTGGATAAGAAGAAAAATTATTCGGAGCTGGCTGACCGGATTTTAACTGCTCTCGGAAAAACAGGTGATCAAAAGAGTTATGATAAAATCACCCGGCTTTATCTAAACGGAAAAGGCAATTATTTTAAAAGTATTTCCATTTCGCTTTTAAGTTTTTATAATAGAAAGATCGGTAATCCGAATTTATCGCTCGAAATTCTTTTTAATGAATTGCAAAAATACCGCAATGATCCTAAAAGATATTTCGAAGCCGCTTTTACTATAGAAAGAATCGGCGTTCCCTACCGGAATATTCACTTTATAACAGATGAATTGGAAAATTTATTCCCGAAAGGTTCTTTTTCCGGGGGCAATTCACCTTATCTCGCGTCTGCAGTATCCTGTATGCTTAAAACCCTAAGTAAAGCAAAGTTCTTTCCTTATAATCCGGAATTAAAATCTGCTCTGTTGAATTCAAAGAACTTTGACATTAAAGTGGAAGCCGCACGCGCAATTTCTTTTTATAATTTTTCAAATCTTAACGACTTTATCGACTATCTGAAACTTCTGGATAACCGCAATGCAAACATAGCAGATGTATTTGCCGAATCGCTGAAGAATATTAAGGTGAATAAATATTTGACAGACTTCCTGAACGGTTTCATGCAAAAAGGAATATCAAACCGGAGATACAATGTTGACGTAAGAGGTGAGCTATTTCTGAGTTATATTTCACTCTTCAAACCGGCGTTCGAAGAAGTATTCGATAAATTCTCAAACAAAGTTCCTAAAGAATATCTGTACAGTGCCTGCCTTCAATATAAAAATTCTCCGGCCGCACTAAATTATCTGGTTCAGCATTTCAACGCCTCACCGGTTAAAGATAAAGCTGTTATTCTTGCGGCGATACTTCAGTTTCAGAAGTACTATAATTCGGATAAAGGGTTAATAAGCATAATTGAGAAAGCGCTTGGTTCGGATTCCGCTCCTATTATCTCAATTGCGGCAGACGGAATTGATTCGTCTTTTATAAAAACACCCGGCCTTGATCTTCAGAAGATTATTCTATCGCAGGTAAAAGAATATATCGATTCGTCAGGATATTATGAAAGCCTGGTTTCTCTTGCCGAATTAGCAAAAAGAATTGACGTTGTGTTTTATAAAACTATAGTTGATGAATTGTCTAAATCGGATATATATTCAGTCCTTAAGTATGCCGATTCAGGACTTTTGCTGAAATCAGATAGCTTAAAAATGGATACAGTGAAATTCAATTCATTCTGGGTAAATTCATTTAAATATAAAGGCGCTGTTATAAAAACTTCGAAAGGAACTTTCAGAATAAAATTCCTTCCTCAGTATGCGCCGGTTACTGTAGGCAATTTCTGCCTGCTGTCAAAAAATAATTTTTTCAAACTTAATGAATTCCACCGCGTTGTTCCCGGATTTGTCATTCAGGGAGGCGACCCTACCGCTACAGGCTGGGGCGGACCCGGATACGATATCGTTTCCGAATTCTCACCGCTGGAATTTAATACCGGAACCGCCGGTATGGCCAGCGCCGGCAAAGATACCGAAGGATCGCAATGGTTCATTACCACTGGTAATTATCCGCATCTAAACGGCAAGTATACCATCTTCGGTAAAATTGAAGAAGGTCAAAATATTGTAAATGAAACACAACAAGGCGATCGAATTATTTCAGTGAACCTATATTAGCTGGACATTGCTGCATCGTATTTTGCGGTATGAGACGGATCGATGCGCTTTAGTATGTTAAAAATATTTTTATCGGGATAATTTTTTAAGTATTCCACTATCTCTCCGCTTTTCGCGTCGAAGAATGTTTTTATTAAAGGACTGCTGAAATCGATTTTATCTTTTAAAGTCTGCAAAGTCTTAATAAGGAATACAATTTTTTCCTGACCAATTTTTGGGTTTTGTTGGAAAATATCTATACCGTAATAATACTGGTAGAATGCTTCCCTGAATGATCTGTATTTATCGTTTAATAAATCTTCTACCAAACCGGTTCTGCTGTATGAACCCGAACTTCTTACCCAGCCTTTCGAATATTTTGAAGCACTTCCCAAATTGACAATGTTTATTGCTTCATTAAAATAAGGCGTTCCTCCGAACTGCTGCCAAGAATCATAATCAAACCCGATTATCATATAAGCATAATAATCAAGAAAGCTGGCCACGGGATCAAAAGTATTTTGATGAGCCATTAATGCCTGTCCGTTCTGATAATAAAACGACCACATAGGATCGTTTATACTAAGCATTAAAGAGTTCTTTGTCGATTTATAAATCGGTCTTAAACTGGTTATAACAACCTGAGCCGTATAACTGCCGTTATCAGTTCCACTCATAAAAAAGATATTAAGGCTGCAGGTTATTTTATCTCCCCCCCAATCGTCCGACGTAAACCTTGTTTTGTTCATATAATCGGAAACGCTTTGCTGGAAATTTGACAACAAATCTCTGTTTGAAATTGAGATGTTATCCATATTAACCGTTATTGTACAATTAAGTTCTTGCGCCAGTATCGAAGGCACAAAAATCAGACAGAAGATTAATATATATTTCATGGATTTCCTAAAAAAGTAGAATTTATAGTTGATTTAATATATAAATTTCAATATTATCGAACAAGAAACATATAAATATCTTTAAATTTGAAATTAGCATTAATAACAATATCAATTTTGTTATTAAGCAGTTGTGTGTTTTGTCAATTCGATCCAGGGGCTGTGCAGATTTCACTTTCCGGTTCTAACGTAACAGACGAAAAAGATGTATTCTCGCTTTTTAATAACGCGGCATGTTTGCGTCAATTAACCAGTAGAGAAATCGGTATTTTTTATTCTCCCTCCCCATTCGGTTTAAAGGAAATGGCAAATACATTCATAGCTTATAACGAACCTTTTACCTTCGGCAATATTGCAATTGGCGCAATGTACTATGGCTTTGATCTTTACAACGAACTAAAAATATCAGCCGGATATTCTAATTCTATTTACAACGAATTTTCCTTCGGCCTGGCATTGAACCTACACTCGGTTAATATTAGAAATTACGGCAGCGATCTGGTCTTTTATATAAATACCGGGATGCGGATGAAAATAATAGAGGAGATATATTTTGGTTTTACAATCAGCAATTTGAACAGAGCTACATTCGGAAGCGAAAAAAATCAGATACCGTCTATAATAAAAACCGGATTAGGATACTGCCCCGCAGGAAATATTCTATTCGCCTTTGCATTTGAAAAAGAATCAGATTACAAGGAAAATATATCATTAGGGATAGATTATAATATTATAGATCCGATTTCAATTAGGAGCGGATTCTCGACAAGCATTTCAAAATTCAGCGGAGGAATCGGAATTCATTATTCAGTTTTCAATTTAAATTATGCATTCATATACCATAACGATTTAGGTATAACGCATCAAACCGATTTAATAATTAGGCTCGAGTAATTGCTAATTAAGATATCCGATACATAATTCCGGATGGATTCGATAAATGATTTTTGGAATAAGATGTATATAATTTTCAAATAATTTTAATATTTAAAATTATATAACAAAAAAGAGGGGGAATATGTCACATTCATATACAAATCTTATGCTGCACATAGTTTTTGCAACAAAATACCGGACGCCTTTTTTAAGAGACAGAATTATCCGCAGCCAGATGCATGCATACATTGGGGGAACATGCAACAAGTTAGGTTGTCAATCTTTAATTGTAAACGGAGTTGCAGATCATATACACATTCTTTGCTGTCTTTCTCGAACAATAACAGTTGCAGATTTATTAGAAGAGATAAAGCGTCCTTCTTCAAAATGGGTAAAAACAAAGGGATTTTTATTATCAAAATTTGCGTGGCAGACCGGATATGCAGCATTTTCGGTAGGCAGAACGGAAGTAGATCGAATAAGAGCTTACATAGCAAATCAAGAAAAGCATCATGGAAATATAGATTTCAAACAAGAATATATAAGATTACTTCAAGCAAACAATATAAAATATGATGAAAATTCAATATGGCTTTAAACAAAATTAATACATTGGCCCATGGCAGCGCCATGGGCTGAAGGATAGAGAATTAAAAATATTAGCAATAAAATCATAATGAAAATAATTTCATTAAAAATAGGATATATAAAAATATGTTTATTAGCGCCTTTATTTTTAGCATGCATATATTCCCAGACAGACACATCCGAGGCGGTATCCGACATATATTCGGAAATAATTGAAAATTCGGTAGACGAAAACGAAGAAGAATCAGACAATTATCTGAGCGTTTTAGAAGCATTGCGAGAAAATCCCGTTGATTTAAATACTGCGGATATATTTGAGCTGCAGCGCCTTCCGTACATTACACCCGGGAAGGCTGAAAAGATACTGGATTACAGAAGAAAATACGGCAAGATATTCTCGGTGAAAGAATTAGCAGGCCTTGAGGGATTTGATCCGCAGACGATAAATGATATATCGCCTTTTGTTGTAATTGATTTAAATACATACAAAGATAAATTTACCGGCAGCCAACAGAATGGTCGTCGCAGCGACAAATGGGTTGCGGCTTTAAGATGCCGGACGATCTTCCCGCTTCAGATTAAACAAGGTTTTAAGGAAAATAAATTTACCGGAACGCCGGTAAAGAATTACAACAGACTCCAAATTAAATTTGGCAGTAATGCCGATATTAATTTTTTATCCGATAAGGATGAGGGCGAAAACAAAATAAATGATTTTTACTCTTTTAATTTCAGACTCAAGAATTACTACTTTGTACAAAGTTTAATTGTCGGAGATTATTATGTTGAATCGGGTCAGGGTCTTACGCTATGGGGCGCATACTCCAATTCAATAGGAACAGGCATATCATCCGCTGCAGTAAGGAACCAGAAGAATATTGTCCCATATACAAGTTCGGGAGAATACGGCTTTTTAAGAGGTATAGCCGCATCTTTTAAGCTCCGCAATTTTAATTTATCAGTCTTTTATTCAAGTAAACCCGTAGACGCAAATATCGATTCTTCAATCGGAATAATCACTTCATTTAAACAGGACGGATATCACCGAACGCAGACCGAGACCGCTAAAAAAGGAAACTCTAATGAATTATTGCTTGGAACCGTTCTGGAATTCTATGCTAAGAACTTCCTAAAAGCCGGCATTATTGCCGCACGTACGTCTCTTAATATGCCTCTTAAATCGAAATACGGGAGTCCGCAAAATAAATTTGAAAATTATTCTTTCTATTATGATCTATATTTAAAAGCTATAAGGTTTTCCGGGGAAGCTGCATATGATAATAAGAACATAGCAATGATAAATAACTTTTATTATCTCATTTCATCAAAAGTAAACTCAATTGTTTCGTTTAGATACTATTCCCCTTTTTTCGGCAGTCTGCACGGACTTGGATTCGGAGAAGGATCTTCCACAAATAATGAGATCGGATTTTATACGGGACTTAGTTTCAATTTTTCTTTCGGTAAAGTATTTTTTAATTTTGATACTTATACACATCCAATGCCGGTATATAATTCATTATTTCCCACAAAAGGTCTGACAGCTGCATTTTCATTTTTATCCGGTAAATTTTCAGATTCCGAAATATTACTAAGATATAATTATTCAAAAAGCGAATTCAAAGAAGATGTAAATAATATTTCGGTAATGTCTGAAAAGTTGAAAAATAAATTAAGGGTAGAACTGAAAAAATATTACGGCTGCATGGTGCTAAAATCCAGAATAGATTATAATTGGCTTAAGTTGAATTTTAATGATTTAAAGGATAACGGTTTCATGATAATGCAGGATATTCAGTATAATGTTTTAAATTACCTGAAGATTTACGGAAGGATAATATTTTTCAGGTCGAAATCATTTGATACTGCAGTATACGAGTTTGAGAATGATCTTGAAGGATTGTTTAAAAGCTGTTCTTTATTCGGCAGCGGAACGCGCTGGTATGCGATACTGAAATTAAGGCTGGTGAATGATGTATTCCTCAGCGTTAAATATTCCGAAACTTATAAGCCTGATTTGACGGCAATTGGAACCGGGAATTCCCAAATTGACGGCAATATCGATAATATGTTGGGAATTCAGCTTGATGTAAGATTATAAAGGTGCGGTCTATTGATGCGAGTTTAATTCACGTTCATTAAAGTCTTCTTTCCGGCCTACTACAAAATACATATCCACTTCCCCCTTACCTTTAACATTTAATTTGCCCCTGTTGCGGCAGATGAAATGTTCTTTAATCATTTCATAAGTACTTCCGGAAATATTTATTTTATCGGGCTCGGAATTGCTTTCCATTCTGCTGGCAATGTTCACCGTATCTCCCCATACATCGTAAGTAAATTTATTTGTGCCCACTACTCCCGCAACAACCTGCCCCGAATTTACTCCGGCTCTTAATCTCCATTGTATTTTTGATACCTTATTTCTTTTCATGATAAAATCCATCATGTCCAGAGCCGCAGATACTATTTTAACGGCATGATCGTCCGATATTTTCGGAAATCCTCCGCCAATCATATAGGTATCACCGAGAGTTTTTAATTTCTCAAGTCCGTAGTTTTCAATAATACCGTCGAAGCTGCTGAAAATGTCATTAAGTTCTTCAACAAGATCACCGGGCGGCAGTGTGTTCATTATATTGGTAAATCCCGGGAAATCAGTAAATAATATCGAAATATTCATAAAATGACGGGGATTAACTATGCCGTTCGATTTTAATTCCTTTATTATTTCGTCCGGTAAAATATGATGAAGCAGTTCGTCGGTTCTGTTTTTTTCGTCTTCAAGTTCGCGGGTTTTTATTTTTAACTGGGTTTCCATTTCATATTTATAAAGAGCTATCTCAATCGCAGAATGCAGCGACCGCTCTTCAAAAGGTTTTAGAATATATCCCACCGGTTCCGTAATTTTTGCTTTTTGAAGTGTCTTTTCATCGGTAAATGCGGTTAAATAAACAATCGGAATATTATACTTCTGCTTAATTGCTTCCGCAGCCTGTATACCGCTCATCTCCCCTTCCAGCATTATATCCATTAAAATCAAATCCGGGTTATCGGTTTCGGCATGCTCTATTACGTCCTCACCCCTTGCAACGTGAGCAGTAATTACATAGCCTAATTTTTCCAAGGTACGCTTTAAATCAATGGCAATAATATACTCGTCTTCGGCTATGAGTATTTTATTTTTTTTTGCTGTCATTAATTAAATTTCAATCAGTTGTATTGGTATTATCATGAAATGAATATAATAATTAACGGGAAACATTATTGAACATTTTCGGCGATCTCAACCGGATTCTTTTTTCTGGACTTTACTAAATACATTTTAACCGGACCGCTGCCTGCGATATTAATGTTCCCGTGATCTTCAACGTCAAACAAATCCTTAAGGAATTCATAAGTAGTTTCTGTAATGTTAATTCTGCCGGGCTTACCCTGCCTCTCCATTACATTTGCCATGCTCACCGTTTTGCCCCATACCTCGTATATATATTTTCTTTTCCCTACCACACCGGCAACAACATTACCGGAATGAATTCCGGCTCTCATTACCCATTTATACTTTGAATTCATATTTCTCAATTTCAGATATTCCTGCATTTCCAGGGCCGCAGCAACCAGAATATCTGCGTGATTATTAATCTCTACCGGCAGACCGGATGCCACCATGTATGCATCTCCCATTGTTTTCAGTTTCTCAAGTCCGTAACGTTCAATAATAGCATCAAAATTTTTAAATATCTCGTTCAGTTCATTTACCAATTCCTGTGGATGCATGCTTGAAGATAATGAAGTGAAATCCTGAAAATCGGTAAAAAGAATGGAAACTGATTTGTACTCGCGCGGTTTTATTCGCCCGTTTTCCTTTAATTCCTTAACAATTTCTTTCGGAAAGATATTATGAAGAAGTAAATTCGATTTATTCCTCTCTTCTTCAAGTTCCCTGGTCCTTTCCTTAAGCTGAAAATTAATTTTGTGCTTGTAAAGCGCCATCTCTATCGATGAATGAAGAGATCTTTCGTCAAACGGCTTCAACACATAACCGAAGGGTTCCGTTATTTTTGCCCTCTGAAGAGTTTCATTGTCCGCTAAAGCAGTTAGATAAATAACGGGGATATTAAATGTATTCATTATTTTTTCCGCGGCTTCAATACCGCTCATTTCCCCGTCAAGTACAATATCCATCATTACCAGATCCGGCTTTAACGACTCAGCCTTCTGAATAATTGCCTCACCGCTTCTCACTGTTGCAATTACATCATATCCCAGCCGTTCCAAAGTCTTAGATATATCTTTGGCTATGATATTTTCATCCTCGGCAATTATAATTTTTGCTTTATTCAGCATTCAATTGTATTCGTTTTTCTGTAAATATTGAGATAAAAAAGGGACACCCGATAATGTAGATGTTAATCTACGCAAAATTATCGACATTTTAATAGGTATTTAAAATACTAAAATAGAATCTAATTAAAAAAGCATGAATTTTTACTTTTTTGTAAACATTTTACTGTTCGGATTGTTATTTATGCCAAAATTATAAAAAGTTCAAATATTTTCCGGATTTGATGTATGTAAAGCTCAAGTGTAAAAAATTTATTTTTTTTTACGACTATATAGTTGGCCCGAATTCCTAAGTATTCGAATCCGTTTGCATTAATAAATATTCCGAACTTAAGTTTTCATCATTAAGAATCGGGTAATTATTATTCATTTTCGGTATAAATTTTAGCACTTTTTTGAGCTGCGGATTGTTGGGATTACTTTTTTTTTATAATACTAAATAATTATATTTGTTCTTGGAATTTTTGTTATTTTCATTACTAAAATAGAATGTTTTTAGGTATATAATGCAAAGTTCAAAAGTAGATTTTCTTGTTAAATATAATAACTTAGTTGCCAAAGCTTTTGCTTCCTCATACGACCTGCCTGATAATTTATGCGAGTTTTTATTAAGCGAATACGAATTAAACGCAGTTGTTTTAATGAAGGTTGATGCCAACAAGAAACTGCTGGTTCTCGGAAAATCGGGAGAAACTAAAAAAAATATAAGAACCTCCGCCGTCTTGGAATGTTCTGCTTGCGCCTTGTTAAAAAACAATAACGAAAACATTATATTTAACTCTCAGGAAGATTGCGAAATTCAAGCATCCGAATATATCATTTATGAAGGCTGTTTGCATATAAAAATATCCGGAGATTTTAATGTACTATTTAAAATCTCTAAAAAAACACCGTTTTCAACTTCCGATAAAGATAATCTGCAAACGATCGGATCTGCATTAGGCAACATATTAAGAATTTGGTTCGGGGATACAGTAATTTCAAATGCTTCAGTCAGTGAAATTTTAACTGAGATTGCACACGAACTGAGAACTCCTGCCAACAGTATTATGGGTTTTGCCTCACTTCTGAACGAGGAAAATTTGACATCGTCTCAAGCCGAATATGTAGCTACGTTAAAAGAAAATGCACTAAACCTGTTGGCTATAATGAATGATTTAATAGATATGGCAAAAATTGATCTTGGACAGGCAAAAAGCAATTTCACAAAAATCAATTTGAATTCTTTTGTTGATGATATAATTAAGATATTTTCCGAAAAAATAAATCAGAATAACATTGAGTTTATAACTAATATCGATAAAGATATACCGGATATACTTAAACTGGATTCTCAAAAGCTGAGATATATCCTTCTTAATATTTTCACTTATTCGCTTAGGCTGACGGAAAAAGGAAAGATCTCTATTTCAATCTCGCTGGTGTCTCAGAATAAAATTAATTTTAAAATATCCGATTCAAGCGGCGGCATTTCTTCCGGCAAATTGAAAGAAGTATTCAAACCGTTTTCTTTATCGGAACTAGGCAATAATAAAATAGGTAATTCAACCGGACTAGGGTTAATCTTAGCTAAAAAATATATTGAAACTCTGGATGGAATTTTCGAGATAGGAAGTGTTGTCGGAAAAGGCATGACTTATAATTTCTCGATTGCCGCCGAAACTTTAACCCTTATCGAAACTCAAATCAATTCTCTACCGAATTCGGTAAAAAAGAATAAAGTACTTGTTGTTGAGGATGATTATGCAACATCAAAACTGCTTAGCAATTATCTTAACAAATGGGGATACGAACCGACAATCGTAAATTCAGCAGATCAGGCGATAAAAGCGGTTGACAAGGAAATATTCCTCGCGGTAATTATGGATATAGTACTCCCCGATTCAAACGGCTTTGAATTATTAAAAAGAATCCGCGAACATAAGAATGCAAAAAATACGCCGGTAATAGTCTGTTCCGTTGAGGCCGAACAGCAGAAAGCGTTTTTGATGGGTGCTGTTGAATATTTTGTTAAACCTATTAAATATAAATATCTTGTCGAAGTGCTTACCAGTTATAAACTAAGAAAGGATTCCAATATCCTTATTGTTGATGATGATGTTCCTACACTAAATCTTATAAAAGAAGCCGTTGAGCAGGCCGGATATAATGCGATCGCCGAATCCCATTCCTCAAAAGTAATGGGAATGATCGAATCAATGAATCTCGATCTTGCTATTATCGATCTTGATATGCCCGAAATAAACGGGTTTGATCTGATTAAGGAAATCAAATCCAAACATGAATTTTCCAGACTGCCGGTTATTATCTATACAGGAAAAGAAAATTACCGAGAAGAATTAAAAAAAATAGACGGTATGTTTGCCGAACTCCTTGAAAAAAGCAGCACAAACATAGAAGAATTATCCGAAACCATAAACCAGATGATAAACGGATACGAAAAATTGCCTCCGGCAGAAGAAGTAGCAACCCACGAGGATACTGTTAAAATTTTGCTGGTTGAGGATTATAAACATTCCCAGATAATCGTAACACGATTATTGAAAAAGAACAGTTTCGAATCGATTGTTGTTGTAGAAAACGGCGCCGAAGCCGTCGACGCGGTTCAAAAACAAAAATTCGACCTCATATTAATGGATATGCAGATGCCTGTAATGAACGGATTCGAAGCTACGGAAAGAATCAGACAGTTGCCGGATTACAGAGAAACTCCTATTATTGCTCTTACCGCATTTGCTATGAAAGGCGATAGGGAAAAATGTCTAGATGCAGGCGCCACAGATTATATCCCAAAACCGATTGACAGTCAGGAATTTATCGAAAAAGTTAAATATTATACCGAGCGTAAGGTAAATACAATTTAAATTATTTTTCTGTGATATATTAAGCTGCATTTTTGCACTTCTTAATTTCCGGTTTCTCATTTCACGGTGTGAACTTATAAGTTAGAATAAAAAATGGATAACGAAAAAATCAGAGTTAGATTTGCCCCCAGCCCTACAGGGTATTTACATGTGGGCGGACTGCGGACAGCCCTTTATAATTACCTTTTTGCAAAAAATAATAACGGGAAATTTATTCTCAGGATAGAAGATACCGACCGAAACCGCTACGTGGAAGGAGCTGTTGAGAATTTAATAGATTCACTAAAATGGTGCGGAATTAATTATGATGAGGGGCCCGGCACGGAAGGCCCTTACGGCCCTTATATGCAGTCACAGAGACTTGATCTGTATAAAAAATATGCAGATGAACTGATCCGGAATGGAAAGGCTTATAATTGCTTCTGCACACCGGAGCGGCTTACCGCGCTCCGCGAAGAACAGCAGCGGCAGAAACTTCCGCAGGCAAAATATGATAAGCATTGTCTGCACTTAAGTAAATCCGAAATTGAATCTAAGCTTGATTCGGGCATTCCGCATGTTGTAAGGCTGAATGTGGAACCGGGACAAAAAATTCCTTTTAACGATATTGTCAGGGGTGAAGTTGAATTTGACAGCAGCAATATCGATGACCAGGTTCTAATAAAAAGCGACGGCTATCCTACTTATCATCTTGCAAATGTAATAGACGATCATCTGATGCTGATAAGCCATGTTATCAGAGGCGAGGAATGGCTTTCTTCAACTCCGAAGCATATTCTTTTATATGATTTTTTCGGATGGGAAAAACCGGTATTCGCTCATTTACCGCTTTTGTTAAATCCTGACCGTTCTAAACTAAGCAAAAGACAAGGTGATGTTGCGGTTGAAGATTACCGGTCAAAGGGTTTTTTAAAAGAAGCGCTCGTGAATTTTGTAGCACTTCTCGGATGGAATGCCGGAGATGACCGTGAATTCTATCTTATGGACGAACTGATAAAAAGCTTTTCACTTGAGAGAGTAAATAAATCGGGTGCCGTTTTTGATCTTGAAAAACTTAATTGGCTGAATGCGGAACATTTAAGGTACAAATCAGACTTAGAAATATTACCTATGCTGATTGAGGAAATAAAGGATTCAGAGTTTAACGGAATTGATTATCCGAAAGACTATCTGCTTAAAATAATTGCAGCAATGAAAGAGCGCGTTTCATTCGTGAACGAATATATTACAAAAAGCCCTTACTTTTTCAAATCACCCGCTGAATATGACAAGAACGCAGTAGAAAAAAATTGGAAACCGGAAACCCATGAACACTTGCGAAAATTGATGGCATATTTTGCTTCTTTAAACGATACTCCGGCAAAAGGAGATTATGAAAATGCGCTCTCAAAAATTGCCGAAGAATTAAATGTAGGAAAAGGCAAATTAATACATCCGCTTCGACTTGCAGTCTCGGGAACCAATACCGGCCCGGGAATGTACGAGCTGCTCTATATTTTGGGAAAAGATGAAGTGTTAAAAAGAATGGAAACGGCAATTTCAAAATTAGGGTAACAATTAAGATCAGTGTCTATGAAGTATTTTTTTTACGGCATTACAAAATCAATTTAATATTACGGTGGCTAAAAGTAATTGTATTTGAAAAACCAAAGCCACCGTATTTATTTAAAATCTGTTTGTTCATTATCAATATAAATTATCGTGTCCGTTTATTTCTTTTGTCCTTTACTCCAGCTGTCCTTTAATGTAACAGTCCTGTTAAAAACCAGTCTTCCGCCTGATGTATCTTTGCTATCGGCACAAAAATATCCCAATCTTTCAAACTGAAAGCGCTCTCCCGGCTTTGCATCTTTAAGAAAAGGTTCCGTCAAAGCCTTTGTAATAACATGCAGAGATTCCGGATTAAGAGATTCCAGCCAATTTTCGGATGAAGCAGGATCTTCAACATTAAACAGTCTGTCGTACAATCTGATCTCAGCCTTAACTGCATGCACTGCCGAAACCCAGTGTATTGTTCCCTTAACTTTTTTATTGCTGTTGCCGCTTCCGCTTTTTGTTTCTGGGTCATATGAGCAATGAAGCTCGACAATCTCTCCGGCGCTGTTTTTAACAACTTCTTCGCATTTAATAATATACGCGTAACGGAGTCTTACTTCTCCTCCCGGAATAAGCCGGAAATACTTTTTCGGCGGATCTTCCATAAAATCGGATTTTTCAATAAATAATTCTCTTGTGAAAGGTATTTTTCTGGTACCCATACCGGCATCTTCGGGATTATTGATGCCTTCTAATTCTTCAGTTTGATTTTCGGGATAATTTACAATCACCACTTTTAAAGGATCAATTACTGCCATTGCGCGCTGGGCATTTTTGTTAAGATCTTCTCGAATGGCATATTCCAGTAGAGCAATATCTGTCATAGCATCACGCTTGGCTACCCCGATAATATCAGCAAAATTTCTTATTGATTCCGGAGTATACCCTCTTCTTCTCAAGCCGGAAATAGTAGGCATCCGCGGATCATCCCAGCCGTCTACATGTTTATCATGAACAAGCTGAAGCAATTTTCTTTTACTCATTACGGTGTAATTTAGATTAAGCCGGGCAAATTCGATTTGCTGAGGATGATAGATTCCCAGAGATTCCAGGAACCAATCGTATAACGGCCGATGATTTTCGAATTCAAGAGTACAAATTGAATGAGTAACACCTTCGATCGAGTCTTCCAGTCCGTGCGCCCAGTCGTAAGTGGGATAAATGCACCATTTATTTCCCTGACGGTGATGTTCGGCGTGCACAATACGGTACATTATAGGATCGCGCAGGTTTAAATTCGGCGAAGACATATCAATTTTGGCACGGAGTACTTTTTCACCGTTCCTGAACTCGCCGTTTTTCATCTTTATAAATAAATCTTTGTTTTCATTAATACTTCTTGAACGGGCAGGGCTATCCTTTCCCGGTTCAGTTAATGTACCCCTGTATTCTCTGATTTCATCTGCGGATAAATCATCAACATAAGCAAGACCTTTTTCAATGAGCAAACTTGCCCATTCGTACATTTGATCGAAATAATCGGAAGCAAAAAGTATTCTATCTTCAAAATCAGCTCCAAGCCATTTAACATCTTCTACTATTGAATCCACATATTCTTGTTCCTCTTTGCTTGGATTTGTATCGTCAAATCTTAAGTTAAATTTCCCTCTATAATCATTAGCTACACCGTAATTTAACAATATCGATTTAGCATGTCCGATATGTAAATAACCGTTCGGCTCAGGAGGAAACCTCGTATGTACCAGCCCTCCCCATTTGTTATTTTTCATATCTTCATCAATAATTTCCCTTATGAAATTTTTCGGCTTAGCGGAAATATTTCCGTTAATGTTTTTTGTCTCTTCCATGGTATTTATAAAATTAAATATTTGAATAATGTTGAGCTATAAACTTACATAAATAAAAATATTCGCTCAAATATTCAGTAAAATTTCTTAATATTATAAAGATCAATAAAAGGACGCGGGGATCTCAAAAATAAATGCCGATTGAATAGATATATTTGATTACGGGTTTATAAATAGCTGATTTTTGAAGATTAACTGCTTTTTTGATATTTAATTCGTTGCTTTGAATAGAGAAATTTTATTAAATTTGAGTTCTTTTATAAATAGTTCTTTGTTAATAATTTATTGTATATGTAATGACGGCTACTCACACGGGCATGTTTTTTTATCATATAGCACAAAATCGTTATTTCATAAAGTTTTGTTTTTAATTAAAGTCTGACTTTATAATTTGCCGAAATGGCGGAATTGGTAGACGCGCTGGACTCAAAATCCAGTGGGGCTTACACCTCGTGCCGGTTCGAGTCCGGCTTTCGGTACGAAATTTCTATAATTCATTGTAAAATAATAATTTCTTAAAATTCCTTTATTGTCGTCTGACAAATTCGTGACATTTTTTTAAATTTATAATTAAGGATTTTAAGGAATTTATTTTAGCATACCTCTTATCCGAATTAACAAACTCCCGGGGGAAGGTCTAGTTTCTTACCAGTTAGATTACACAGTTAATGGAAAGTGAACTCGCAAAGCCGTCTTTTTTAATCGAAGTGAAACTGAGGAATTTAAGTACCGCATATTGGACAAATACAATTTTTCATTTCTTTATCAATTTTATTATTCATTAAAAAAATAATATATAGCATTTATTTATTCTTTAGCAATTTCTCACCCGTCAAATACAATAATGCATGATGAATCATAGAAATAATAATCAACAGCAATCCAAGAAAATGTTGACCGGTATAATAAATTGCCGAAGCTGCTAAGGCTGAAATTATTAAATTCTTGAATTAGTCGAAAAAGTTCCGGATTTAGACTTACCTGATGAAAATCTACGGCACCCCAAAATCCGAAACCTATTGACGGGATTAATATTGCTAATAGAATCTTCATTCCGGTCGTTTTTCCTAGAACATATCCCCAATAGCTCAAGCCGGCAACTATTCCGGTTTCCATTACTCCGCGTATGCCTAAGTTGATTATTTTTAATTTTTGAATCATGCTATTTCTCTTATAAATTTTCAGAAGAAGCTGTTTGTGCAATTATTTCATCTTCAGCATTAATATTCCATCCCAATCTCGAATCCAGCCATCCGCATAATACAATCAACAATAGCATTAATAGCGTTGATAGTCCTAACGACAAAGTGAATACATCTGAAATTAGCAGCATCAGCATAGTTATTCCGGTTACCCCTGAAGCCAGTATGGCTCTTAATGGTATTCCGCCTTTTTTATTACTCGCCTTGGGTGCATTTCTTGCACTTTTATAATAAAGATAAGCACCGCCGACTACTAATAGTAATTCCAGCATTGCACTAACTGCCGGGATGTTCCATAATCCAAAGCCTAACAATGGTAAATTGCCTGCATTTCCCGGAAATATCGGCAGATCCGGTCTATGTACAATTAAATCCAACATCCAATGTGAAAATGTGACTGCGGCAATTACAATTCCGGTTCTATTATTCCACACCCACTTTGCTAATAATCCGGCAATAGCCGAAATGATTATTGCACCAACTAAAGAATGGCTGTAATAGGCATGTATAATAACCGCACCGTATGCCGGATGTGTCGGATTTATTGGTGTGAAACTTTCAATTCCTGAAGAAACAAGAATTATGAAAACAATATCAAGTAAATAAGTACTAAACATTAATGCCCATAGCGGTACTTTTGGTGCTTTAGATTTTACTGCTGCTGCAAAACCAAAATGTCCAGCCGTCATTTTTGAATTTTCCTTTCTTTTATTTTTATTAAATAACCTTCATCTTAATACTGTGTTAATCTTAGTTCCATATATTGAGACAAAGAATATTATTAAAAATATTATATTCAGCTCTTTGTCGGCCGATAACCGGAGGTGAGAATGAAAACAGTTGATATTATTAATAATGCTCCTGCAGAAAATATTAGATCTTCGGAATTAAAACTCAATCCAAGTGAATTGATAGATCGGTTATCTAAGAGTATTAAAAACAGGAAAATAATTCCTAAAACAAAGATATTACTGACTTCCCCAATGATTAGAGTAATATTTGAAATACGACTTTTCATCGACTTCAAATCACCACCGGCTTTTTTTATTAGAATAGTAGCTATGTCCGCAATTGTAATATAAACTAGGATTGCAAGACTTATTCTTATAAAAGGTAATAAAGTAATCAAGACTCTTACTTTTTGTTTAAATATTTGTAGTATTGTTTTTTCTAGGAAATAGAGATCAGAATTAGAATTAATTTCAGCTGATTTATCCGCGTTTGTAGTTTTATAATATAATTTTATTTGAAAATGTCAATCTCAATTTGAGGTTCGGCACAAATAAACTTAAATGTAGAGTAAAAAAATATATAAACTGACTATAAAGATTTAATAATTAATTAAACGTTTTATTTAATGAAATAACTTATTACAATTATCTACTCCATGCAAAATGAGCAAATTGGCTCAAGCAATATTTTTATAAATATGTATATTTGTATTTTCGAATAAAGTTCAATAAGTAATGGCTCTTTATTTTCAAATCTTTTTTACTACTCTCGCCTTATCTTTCTGTATTTTCCATTTTATACTTTACTTTTATAATCGGCAATTTAAGAACAACTTATTTTTCGCCATCTTTCTTTTTCTGTACGCTCTAAACATCTTTTTTGATTACCAGTCTTCTTTGGCATCCCAAAGTCAAAGCCTTTTCTTTTTACGGCTTCATAGTTTAGTTATGACATATAATCCTCCTTTTGCTCTTCTCTTCCTGTACTATTCTTTTGATTTTAAAATTCCTAAATATTTCTGGTTACTAGTTATTGCGTTAGCAGTCACTGGATTTTTGGCGGTACTTAATCCTTATAAGTATTTTACATTTGTTCAGATACCTTTAATATTTGTAATCTTAGAGGTGGTTAGAATTTTTGTTTCAGCAATCAAAAATAAAAGAAATGACAACTGGATTATTGCATCTGGCTTTATACTATTATCTATTTTCTCATCGTATGATATATTTATGGATCTGAATGTTATCCTTCCTATTGATGGTATTGTAAACGGCTATCCTTTTGGTTTTGTATGCCTCATTTTTTACGCTTCTATTTATCTTGCGAGGGATTTTTCCAGGGCAAATAAAAATATTCTCATTAAAGAGCGCGAAGCAAAGAAAATGGAGATCGCTCAAAAAGTTCTTGAAGCTGAAGATAATAGGAAAACATTTGAACTTAAGGAAGCACGGGACGTGCGGCTTTCCCTTTTACCGCAATTTATAACCAAAATTCAAAATTATGAATTTTATTTTGAAATGCACCCGGCCACAGAAATTGGTGGAGATTATTTTGATTATAAAGTTCCCGATGAGGTGAAATTTCCCTTTTCATCGGCGATGCTACAAACCATGGTATGAAAGCAGGAATGATGGTGTCCATTATGAAAAGTATGTTTCTTTCTCTTGTGAACAATTTTATTATTCAAGAATTTTTAAATCGTTGTTCAAAAATCATAAAACAGATGAAATTAAATAACCTTTTTATGGCACTAATGATAATAAAGTTTAATGACACCAGGCTGAAAATATCTTCGGCCGGCATTCCTCCCATGTTAATCTACCGAATGAATGCTGGCTTGATTGAAGAAATTATTATAAAAGGTATGCCATTGGGTGCATTCGTATCATTCCCGTATGAAATAGTTGAAACTTAACTGAATAAAGGAGACACAGTTCTATTGATGACGGACGGAATTCTGGAATTATTCAATAATAAAAAAGAATTATTCGGCATTGACAAATTGGAAATAATTTTTAAAGAAAATGCTAATAAACCTGTCAAAGAGATAATTGAAAGCATCATGGATAAAAGTAAAGAATGGAGCGGGGACGAAAAACAGAACGACGATATTACCTTTGGATCTTTCAAACTCATATAAATTAATCATTATCTTACCGCAAAAAACACTCCATTGGATTCAGTCATTTAACTATACGTAAATTTTCTTGAGAATTTATCAGATCCATTGTATCTCTCAATACTCCTAAAGATCTTTGGCTTAGGAGATCTATTTTTATTAATCCCATATCTTCGATGGAATACATATCGGGCTGAGTAATTATTAGACCGAGTCCCTTATTTTTTGCGTACTCTAAAGCGGTATAATCCGTTACCGGGGTAGGAGTAATTATTATCCCGCTTGGGTGAATGCTTAAATGTCTCGGGAAGCCAGCTATTTTAGCTGCTATTTCAACTATTGACCTCCAGGGCTCAATCTTAAAATTTACTCTTCTGGATTCGGGAAACATTTCCGATATATTCGGCAAATTCCGGGCATCAGTCCACGGAATGTATTTACTGTACTTGGATATTTCATCATTGCTAAAACCAAAGACCTTTGCAACTTCCCTGAAAGCCGATCTTGCTCTGAAAGTTACTGTAGTGGAAATCATAGCAACGTTTTCATATCCGTATTTATCGAATACATATTTCACTATTTCATCGCGTTCCTTCCATGAAAAATCTATATCTATATCCGGAGGACTGCTTCTTCCTTTATTAAGGAATCTTTCAAAGAATAAATTATGTTCGATGGGATCCACCTTTGTTAACCCGAGACAATATGCTGCAATACTGTTTGCTACCGAACCTCTTCCTATAAACAGCATTCCTCTTTTTTGTGCTTCATTTACAATATCACGGACAATTAAAAAATATTCTGTGAATTTTAATTCGGATATAATATTCAGTTCTTTCGCCAGTCTTTGCAAATGAACTTCTTTTACTTCCGGATAAATTTTATGCAGCCCGGCGTGGGTCTCTTCCCATAGCAAAGAGTAAGCACTTTTATTTCCGGGCATTTCGTATTTCGGGAATTTGTACTCCCCCAAATTCAGATCAACATTGCAATTATCCGCTATTATCTCCGAATTTTCTATCGCTTCCCTGTGGTTCTGCCATTTTCTATTCATCCAATCGGAATCCCGCAAGTAAAATTCTTCATCGGTAATATCATCCGGAGATATATTTTCAATTGTAGTATTATGTTTAATAGCCGATAGTACTTTGTGTATTCTGTGGTTCTCTTTTTTAAAAAATATACCGGATTAGTTGCAACGATTTTGATCCCGAATGAATTTGCAAATTCCATAATTTTCAAAGTATTGTTGCGGTGTGATTTTGTAGCAATAACTTCTGCAAATATATTCTCTTTTTTACGTGCCGTTTTTAACAATTCTATTGAGGGGGTAATAAAGTACAAATTATTAAACTCTGTATTAATAATGCCGGTGAGAGAAAAATCTTCATTTAATTTTCTCGAAGTAATAATTTTACATAACTCCGAGTATCCTTTGTTATTTTTAGCCAGCATTAATGTATAAATATCCTTTTCGGCAGGATCGGTAATATATGCCCCCAATATTGGTTTTATTCCGGCTTCTGTGCATAGTTTGAAAAACTTGATCAATCCGTACATACCGTCGGAATCGGTTAAGGCAAGAGTTTTAATTTTTTCCTTTTGCGCATATTCAACAATAGATTCAACAGATGATGCACCGGAAAGTAAAGTATAGTTTGAATGTATATGTAAATGTATCATTTTTATTATTTCACAAAAAAGCCCGTAATTGTTTAATTAAAATTAAAAATTACAGGCTTAAATGAAATATTGATTTATAATAACTAGGTTTTATTTATTGCCTTATCAGCAATATCCTTTCTGAAATAAATCCCTTTAAAAGATATATTTTTAAGTGCATTATATGCTTTCAGCTTAGCCATTTCCAAATTATTCTCTTTAATAACTGAAGTAATACCCAGTACTCTGCCTCCGCTTGTCACTATTCCTTCGTTACTTCGCATAGTACCGGCATGATAAACGATAATCTCTTCTCCCGGAATATCCAATCCCTCAATCAAATATCCTTTTTCATAATGTCCCGGATACCCTTCGGAAGCAGCAACTACACATACCGATGAGCCTCCGCCGTACTTAACCGCATTTTTATCTAAATGCCCCGTAGCGGCTGAATAAAGAAATTTAAGAAAATCGCCTTCTAATAGAGGAAGCACAGCTTGAGTTTCAGGATCTCCGAAGCGGCAGTTAAATTCGACAACTTCGGCAGAATTGTCTTTTATCATTAATCCGCAATACAGACAACCTACAAAACGGCGTCCTTCTTTTTTCATCCCGTCAATAACAGGACGGATTATTTTTTCCTCGACATATTTCAATATATCTCCGGTTACCACAGGAGCGGGAGAATAAGCTCCCATTCCGCCTGTATTTTTACCGGTATCGTTATCGCCTATTCTCTTATGATCCTGTGCAGACGGCAGACATAAATATTCTTCTCCGTCAGTAATCGCAAATATAGAGGCCTCTTCGCCGTATAAAAATTCTTCAACTACAACCTTATCGCCGGACGTTCCGAACTTTCTATCTATAAAAATCTCTTGTAATCCCTCTTTGGCTTCCTTAAAATTATTACAGATTAAAACTCCTTTGCCCGCCGCCAATCCGTCTGCTTTAATTACGCAGGGATAATCATGATTTTTGAGATAATCAATTGCCTGCTTATATTGTCCCGAATCAAACTCCCGGTATTCTGCGGTGGGAATAAGGTATTTTTTCATCAAATGTTTTGCAAAAGATTTATGAGCTTCAATTTCCGCAGCATTTTTATCCGGTCCGAAAACCTTCACCCCTTTTTGTCTGAGATAATCGGACAAACCGTTGACAAGCGGAATCTCCGGCCCTATTACTGCCAGTTCAATATTGTTTTCAAGACAAAAATTATAAACGGCTTCAAAATTATTTTGGTCGATTGATATATTCCCGCCTAAATTTTCAGTCCCCGGGTTACCGGGCATAATAAATAATTTAGTAAGAATAGGACTTTGATTAATTTTATAGGCCAGTGCGTGTTCTCTTCCGCCGGATCCGATAAGCAAGACATTCATTATATAACATCCTTTACTAGGAACTGAAATTGCTTAGTCAGTTGTTCGGTTAAGAAGTCTCTTCTATGTTTCTCGATAAATTCTTCATCAGGTATAGGAAATTTTTTAGCTGTGTAGAGCTGATAAGTTTTTAGGATGGTATTCTTGATCTCATTTACATTGTAAGGATCCGTAATAAAGGCAGCTTTGTATTCGAGCGCAGCAGATTTAACCGCACCGTCCGGTAAAGAAGCTATAATTGGTTTCCTTGTTCCGAAATATTCGAACAATTTACCGGTTGATATTGTGTCTGCATTTCTCCCCTTCCCTACCATCATCCATAGAACATCGCTTGCTACTAATTTAGACAAAGCTTCCTTATGATTTAAATATCCGTATTCTTTTACAAATTCCTGAAGTTTGAGTTTCTTAATAAGCTTTCTGTTTTCATTCCTTAAAAATCCAAGAAAGTGCAATTCAATATTTGCCGCTACATCAGGTCTTTCCACAGTAAGCTGCTTAAATGCAGCTAAAAAATATTTTGGAGTAATAAACTCATAAAACAGCCCTGCATATGTCAGCCACATTTTATTATTAATCTTTGGTTCAACTTGAAGGTTTTCAAAATCCGACGGATCAAAACCCTGAGAAATAATATAAATATCTTCGAAAGTCAGGAACTTATATCTATTAATTATTTTTTCCTTCATCCGTCTGTTAATAGCAATAATTTTATCGGCGGCACGATGAGCAGCGTACTCCATTTTTTTGTGTAAATATTTATGAAAAGGTGTCGGATAAAAAGCGAACTGATTACCGTACCATAGATCCCGGTAGTCTACAACCAGCGGAAGGTTGAACTCTTTTTTCAGCTGGATTGCAGTGCTTATAGAAGAAAAAGGAGGAGCAGTAACGAATAAAAGATTATATTCATCTTTTTTTAATAATTCACGGGCAACTTCCAGCGCTTTCTTTGACCAGCTTTTTTTATTGTCAGGTATGAAAAATGTATTGCTTATCCGGCTTAGATTTTTCCTTATAAATTCCGGAGGCATTTTTACTGTACCGTATTTTGACAGTTTTGTATTAACGTCGCTGCCGCCAGTTCTGACAATTTTAATTCCCGCTTCTTTTGCTTCACTTAAAAGTGAACTATCGTGAGCATAATAACCGGTTGCTGCAGAAGTAAGAACCGTAGGCTCCCAGTTATAATTTTTCATATATTTGGTAAACTTCAACGTCCGCTGAACTCCGCTTAAACCCATCGGCGGAAAATAATATGCAATAACTAAAACTTTATACATTATATTTAAAATAAACCCAAAAATTTCTAAAATTAAGCTTCTAAATATATTCCTATTTTACTTAAAATGTGAAATTTTATTATCTAGAATGATAGTTTGGTGCTTCTTTTGTAATTATTACGTCATGAGGATGACTTTCCTTCAAACCGGCTAGGGTAATTTTAACAAATTTGGCTTTACTTTTTAAATCGGTTATATTCTTTACTCCGCAATATCCCATAGCAGCACGCAATCCGCCGATCAGCTGGTAAATTGTATCCGATAGTGGCCCTTTATACGGAACCCTTCCTTCAACACCCTCAGGTACCAGTTTTGTAATGTCATCTTCAGCGTCCTGAAAATATCTGTCCTTGCTCCCCTCTTTCATCGCCGATAACGAACCCATGCCACGGTATGATTTAAAACTTCTTCCTTCAAAAAGTATTGTTTCCCCCGGACTTTCTTCAACTCCGGCGAAAAATCCGCCCATCATCACTGAGTCTGCTCCGGCAGCAATCGCTTTAGGAACATCACCTGTTTGTTTTATACCGCCGTCAGCAATCAACGGAATTCCTCTCTTATTGGTGGCACGGCTTACTTCATATATTGCGGATATTTGTGGCACACCAACTCCGGCAACCACTCTAGTGGTACAGATGGATCCTGGTCCTATACCTACTTTTATTGCGTCAACGCCGCAATCTAGTAGATCAAGTGCCGCCTCATAAGTGGCTATATTACCAGCTATTATCTGGTTATACTTAAATTTTCTTCTAGCCTCCTTAATCATCTTCATTACCCCTACAGAATGACCGTGTGCTGTATCAATGACAATAACATCCGCTCCGGCTTTTGAAAGCGCATCCATTCTTTCAAGAGTATCCGGTGTAACTCCTACGGCTGCTCCCACCCTGAGCCTTCCATGCTGGTCCTTGCATGCGTTGGGGTGCTTCTTCTTTTTCTGAATGTCTTTAAATGTAATTAGTCCTTTCAGGACACCGTTTCGATCAACCACAGGAAGTTTTTCAATTTTATATTTTTGAAGTATTTTCTCCGCTTTCTCAAGATCTGTGTGTAACGGTGCTGTTATAAGATTTTCTTTTGTCATTAATTCACTTACTAACAGACTTTTGTTAGGTTCAAACCTTAAATCTCTGTTAGTTAAGATTCCAACTAATTTCCCTTTTTCATCCACAACCGGAATACCGGAGATACTATATCTTTTCATCATATCGAGTGCGTCGCCAATTGTTTGTTCAGAAGAAAGAGTAACAGGATCCCGTATCATACCGCTTTCGGATCTTTTTACCTTATCCACTTCGGATGCCTGAGCCTCGATGCTCATGTTCTTATGCAAAATCCCGATCCCGCCTTCCCTGGCAATTGCTACTGCCATGGCAGAACCTGTAACGGTATCCATCGCTGCTGAAATAAAAGGTATATTCAATTTTATTTCCGGAGTTAAATATGTAGCAAGATCTACTTCCCGGGGTAAAACAGCAGATTTTCCCGGTACTAAAAGCACATCGTCAAAAGTTAGTCCTTCTTGTAAATATAATTTTTCTTTCATCTTCTTCCTTTTCTATTAAAATAAAAAAACCACATAAAGTGGTTTCCAAAATCTTTATTCAAAGGCAGCAAAGCCCGTAATATCTTCCCCTATAATTAAAGTGTGCATTTCATGAGTGCCCTCGTATGTTTTAACCGATTCCAGATTTATTGAATGGCGCATGACGGGATATTCGTCAATTATGCCGTTAGCCCCCAGAATCTCACGGGAAATCCTGGCTATATCCAAAGCTTTTTCACAGTTATTTCTTTTCGCCATAGAGACATGCGTAAATTTCAATGCCCCGCTATCTTTTAACCTGCCGAGTTGTAAATTTAATAGCTGGGATTTGGTTATTTCGGTAAGCATATACACTAATTTTTCTTGAGTCATCTGATATGAAGCAATCGGTTTGCCAAACTGAATCCTGGATTTAGAATATTTTAAAGCAGTATCATAACAAGCCATTGCCGCTCCTATGACTCCCCATGCAATACCGTATCGGGCTTGGTTTAGGCACATCAAAGCATTTTTTAATCCTGTTGTTCCCGGTAAGATATTTTCTTCCGGAATAAAAACATTATCAAAGATTAATTCTGAAGTAACAGATGCCCGTAAAGAATGTTTCCCCTTCATTTCAGGAGCAGAAAATCCCTTCAAATTTTTTTCCACTAAAAATCCTCGAACTTTATTGTCTATTTTAGCCCATACAACAGCAACATCGGCAATGGTTCCGTTGGTAATCCACATTTTAGCACCGTTTATGACGTATCCGTCTTTAACTTTTTCAGCTTTAGTTATCATACCGGAGGGGTTTGAACCGAAATCCGGTTCTGTAAGTCCGAAGCACCCAATTTTCTTTCCTTCACCAAGCAGAGGAAGCCAAAATTCTTTTTGTTTTTCACTGCCGAATTTGAATATAGGATACATAACAAGTGCGCTTTGGACAGACACAAAACTACGTATTCCGCTATCTCCCCTTTCAAGTTCCTGCATTATTAAACCATAAGATACGCTATTTAATTCTGCACAATTATATTTTTGAGGAAATGTAGCTCCCAACAATCCCAAATCAGCCATTTTTGCCACCAACTGCAGAGGGAAGCGGGAATTTCGGTTGTATTCTTCAATGATAGGAATTACTTCGCCGGATACGAATTCTCTAACGGTAGAACGAATCAATTTTTCTTCTTCGGACAGCAGGGAATCAATATTAAAATAATCCACACCGTCGAATTTAAACATTGGTTCCTCATGTTTTGAATTTAAAAATTAAATTTAATAGATATTAGTTTTCTAAGCAATAAGTAATTTCCACTTAGGAGGACTAACATTTTTATGTTTTTATTATTTCGCCTAAAAAAGTGATTCGGAATGTGCCAATCCTCATATTGGTAGAATTTGATCTACTAACAAGAGTCAACAATTAAAAGACAAACGGTATAAGTTTCCATGTCTTTTGCTTGTAATCTTCCCATTTGACACCGAATTCCTTATTCATTAATATTTCTTCGTCATGTATTCGCCATAATAATACAATTGCAGCCGAGGTACTAAGCATAACTGCAATTACAGAAGTGAAGGTTAGAGATATACCTAGTGTAAATATCATTATTCCTAAGTAACGAGGATGGCGGATAAATTTGAAAGGTCCTTCGGTAAGTAAATTATGATTTTCTTGTATTGTAACTTCCAAACTAAATTGTATTCCCAGATAAGCTTCAATAAAATGCATTAAAAGAAAACCGAATACGTATAAAACTATCCCTATATATCTGATAATAAAATAATCATTTATTGTAATAATCTTTCTCCTGTCGCAAAAAGGAGCACTTAGTACTAATAAAATACTGATGATCTGTAAAAATATTACGGTAAAATGCTGTCTGGGAATATATTTAATTCCTTTATTTTTAGGTTTACCCACTTCAGGAATTTTATATGCCGCGTAGCCGTTCAAAAACAATACGACAGAAACAAACATAATTCTGGGCATTAGAGAAAAGAAACCGGTTATATCGTCTAAGCCCCATCCAATTAATGGCAATAATATAAAGACTATTATTCCGATTAGAAATGTAAGAATGATTCTAAATGGTTCTGACATATTACCCCTTTTGAAATATGGGCACTTCTAAAAACTATTTTTTATAAAAATTCAACGCAAAGAATACGCAATGTTCGCAGAGAATATTGAAGTTTTTAGAAGTGCCCATATTTTTATATCCTCTCACCTCTATTTAGCTTTTTAAATAAATCTATTTGACTGCTAATTTGTTTGTCGATTTGCAGATTATCGTGGAAATAACAATTTCTATTATTAAAACTTTAGAAAAACTTCTGTTATTTTTTCCTTTTTAAGATTTTAAATTAATAAAGAATAATTTTTATTTTAATCTGTAAGTCTGAGAGATCTCTTCCAAACCAGTTATACAAACACCCAAATCTTTTAATATTCCGTCGGCAATATTATAAATCCAACCGTGTACCGCCAATTCTTGACCATGTTGCCATGCATTTTGCACAATTGTGGTATGGCAAACATTCGATACCTGTTCGATAATATTTAATTCGCATAATTTATTGAGTCTTGCTGTTTCATCTTCAATGGCATCTATTTTAGTTTCATAATATCTGTAAACATCTTTAATGTTACGCAGCCAATTATCTATTAAACCATGTTCTTTATTCTCCATTGCGGCTTGGATACCTCCGCATCCATAATGTCCGCAGACTATAATATGTTTAACCTTCAATACCTCAACCGCATATTGAATTACCGACAAACAATTCAGGTCTGTATGAACAACTACATTTGCGATATTTCTATGAACAAATACTTCTCCCGGCGGCATGCCCACAATTTGATTGGCAGGCACCCGGCTATCGGAACAGCCGATCCAGAGATATTGCGGTTTCTGCTGTTGTGACAGGTTTCGAAAAAAATCCGGATCGTTTTCCTTAACTTTTTCCGCCCATTTTTTATTTTGTTCAAAAAGATTTTTTAATACTCTCATATTTTTTATCTTGGTTATTTAATAATCTACTATTTTCGGATAAATACTAAATAGGAATTTATATTTTTTCCCGATTAACCATCTATAATAATTTAATTACGTTTTGTTTCTTTTTCAAAACAGATGCTGTTATCTGTGTCTGCATATTGTCCGTAATTTGGAATTTGTTTATATCCGTTTTTTGTATAAAGGCCTATAGCTTCCGGTTGTTTTTTCCCGGTTTCTAAGATGCATTTTGTAAATCCCAGCTCTAAAGCCCATTGTTCTAATTCTTTTAATACTTTAGTGGCAATTTTTTCTCCTCTGAATTCGGGAGAAGTAAACATTCTTTTTATTTCGACGACATCTTCGGAGTATTCTTTTATTGCACCGCATCCAACCGGAGCGCCGCCCGAATATGCTAAAACTACATATTTAATATTATCAATTTTATTATATTGGTCGTAAAATGAATGTTCTTCTCCATCCCTCTCTGCCAATTCGGTATCTAGTTTTCCGACTAACCGGACGAAATCGCTGTTGCCTGAATTTGTCCTTAAAATATTAACCATTATCTTTTCTTAATTTTTCACAAAATTATAAATAATTCCAAAAGTTTTAAAACTTAAATAAAACATGAAGGATTTAGCTCACAAAGAAAAACGCCAATGTATTGAATGCTTTTACTTTAATAGTTCTCTTTTAAAACTATCATGACTATTTTTTAGCATAATATCTATATTATCATTAAGATTCAGTTTATCGAAGACTTCATGACATATTTAGCTAATTGCAAAATTCACAATTGCGCTGGCATGAATAAATGTAGTATCAAATAATTGAACCGAAACATCACTCTGTTTTATAAGAATCGGTATTTCTGTACAGCCTAAAACAACTCCTTCAGCACCATTGGATATTAATTCATTAATTATGCTTATGTATTTTCCCTTGGTTTCCTCTTTGAATATTTCTTTTGACATTTCATTAAGGATTGAAGAATGTATAAACTTCCGGTCTTCAAAATCCGGAATAATCACTGAGATGCCATATTTAGAAAGTTTATCTTTATAAAAAGACTGCTCCATAGTTATTCTAGTACCAAGGAGTCCTACTTTTTTATATTTACATTGAGAGATAACCTTTGCAGTTTCTTCAGCAATATTAATGATGGGAATGTCTATAATTCTTTGGATATCGTCCGCAATTATATGCGGCGTATTTGCACAAAAGGCAATACAAACAGCTCCGGCTTTTTCAAGATTCGTAGTAATCTCGGTAAATTTTTTGGTTAGATCTCCCCACCCGTTAGGATCCGTAGGTGGAATAAATTCTGCAAAATTCACCGAATAAAGAAGGATTTTTGCTGAGTTCAGACCGCCCATTTTTTCATTTATTTGTTGATTTATTAACCTGTAATAATCAACAGTTGAAACCCAAGTAGTACCGCCAATCAGGCCTATTGTTTTCATCATATTACTCGAACTTTAAGGTTAAAAGAAGATATCTTAATAAGACTACTTTAATAAATAAAAAATAATTTTGACTCGCTTTCATTAGGAAAAGTTTCCCCGGCTTTTAAAAGAACACAAAAACATAATCTGGATCTGCTTAAAAAAATAAGAAGTGCCGCTCCCGGTCACTTTTATTTCTTTCGTTAATCATAATTCAAATTGACCGCAATATCATTTTTTCTCTATTTGAATTTTATCCGGATTATTGCCGACGTTAAAATCGAAAATTATACTTCCGTTAGCGCTGCTTTTAATTCGCTTAAACATTTTATTATTCACGGATATAGTAAAATAAGTTTTCGGCTCAAGTTTGTTAATTTGATAAACAAGGCTATTTGATTTTTTATACGTAGAAGATTGAATCCATGAATATTCGGCGGTATCCCATTTTAATATTTCAACCGACAAATTCTTTGAAGCTTTAACCTTGAGCGAGTACATATCATCTTTTCGATTAAAATAAATCATCTCATTCTTTGTTGAGTAAAAGCCGAAGTCTCGACTTGAAGTTATCTTGAACTGAGCATTTGAAATGTAGTAATTATTTGTAGACAGACCTATTTTTAGTTTGTCTTTTCTGAAATTATAAATTAACTCTGTTCCCGATAATTTTTCAGGAAGATGCGGATTTAAATACAATCTATTATAAAGAGGATCAACTCCGTATATCGATTTATATAAACCAACAATAGCCAGACTGTTTCCGGCTAGGATATCATCACCTAAACCATTTTGATTAACTCTTCCGTATCTTTGAAATGCCAAGCCGTCTTTTTGATAACGGCTTAGAACATTATCTACATATTTTAACGCCAGATCGGGTTTATAATTTGCATATGCTGCTACACCTATGCTCCCCCATGATAAGAATATATCGCCGTTTTCATAGTTTGGAAAAGGAAATTGCCAGTCATTGCCTTCGCCAACCGCGTATGGATAAAGGCAAATCGGCCAGAAGAAAAGATTTTCATGATGAGTTTGTTCTTCAATCTTATCCAGAATTGCATCCCGTCTTGTAGTGTCATCGCAGATGCCGTATGCAATTGCCATAAGATTAACGGGAACTACGAGGTTGTCACCGTGAATTGAATTATCCTTATCGCGCCAGTGAACGTACCATTTATTTCTGGCATCCCAGAAACCTCCGTTATCAGTAGATTTATTGAAGTTTTTTTTAAGATCAGCGGCATAAGATGAATAGTAATCTGCTTTTGCAGAATCATTTAATTGTTTTTCCACACCTGACCATAATGTAAGGGCATAATATAATTTCGCATTAACAAATGCATTTTCGTATGAAGCCCAAATTATATCTATCCAGTCGCTGCCTCTTTTTTCCGAATGAGAATCAGTCATCATTTCTACAAGGTGATTACCGTTTGAATCTCTATTTAATATATAATTTAAAGCTTTTTCACAAGCTGTTTTGAAATTCGAGACCCATTTTAAATCCCCGCAAATGTTATAAAGTTCCGAAACATTAGAAACAAAATCAGGATTTGAATCCATCAGATATCCCCATTGTGCTTCGTAAAAACCTTCTTTATTTACTGTCCCCGGCATTGCATCCTCATTTAGATAAGCCCAACGCGCCAAAACTCTTCCGTCAGGCTTAATAGCATTATCGCGATAATAATCAAGACATTGTTTGTAACCTTCTATATAACTTTCATCATCAATTCCGATTGCAAAATCAGCAATGTACTGTTCATGCAGACAAATAGGACCATACGGTGTATGCCAGCTATTTCCGCCGAATAGTTTTTTATCTATAACACCGATTCTTGCAACTGTATTTAATATATTAGCCACATCTTTCCCGTTAATTCCGGCCAAATTACCCCTATTATATTCTTTATTATAATCAAGATATGACAAAGTAATAGTCTGGTTATAATTGCCTTTTGATACTTTGAAGGAATCCCAAACATCTGTTTTGCCTCGTATAAATCTGCTTCTTTTTTCAGCTTCGTAACGGCATGTCAATTCGCTGTCGGAAACGGAGATATTGTAAATCAACTTATCGTCAATGGAACGCGTGTACTTCATTGCCACTTGTTTTCCGGGAACTGAAACTGAAACTTTAAAAGAATTGCCTGTTTCACTATTCCAGAAAGTAGAGCAGTCTGAATGCACGCCATACGTGCATAGTTTCTGATTAAAAAGATAAAACCAGGCTAAACCGCCGTAACCAAGGAAAGCACCGTTCCAGGTATTTATATTATTAAAATTAAATGATGGAAATCCGGCGTCTTCTATAGTTAAAGATTTGGGGAATTTTCTTGCAATATCAAATATGATATCGCTATCGGTAATTAAAAATTTCCAGGTTTCTAAAACAGGATTATCATTATTTCCATATTTTATATTACTCACTGTCACAGTATTTTTTTCAATATTGATTGCCGGAACTGAATTGAGTTTTAGTGTTGAGTACGTATCGGCGGCAGTTTTTATTTCCGAGAAAATTCCTGCCGGTCCGGAAATTACGGTTTGTCCGTTAACTTTTAATTCCGAAATATTGCATTCTCTGTTATAATTAAGGGTAATCATAATTTTACTATTACCAAAAGTTACTACTTTATCCGGCGAATTATTTTTAATAATGATATTCCCGGCATTACAAATAATGCCGGTAAAAAGAAATATCATCAACAACTCAAGTTTGAGGTATTTCAATTTCATATTGTATTTTAAAGATTTATTAAGTTTGGTAAAGAATTATTTTTGATACGGTTAATTTACAAATTATCATTCAATTTAAATTAATGTATCACTGCAGATTGAGCAATTATAAAAGTTATCGGATTTTCACCTTAACCGAAAGAAGATCATGATTAAAACACTCGTGATTATATTTACATGTTGAATTATATTTCAATTATACTGGAAATTGAATCTTCCGAGTTTTAGTTTAGCTTTTACGCACAGAGAGATAGAACAAAGTATTTAAATTTCCTGAGCCGTCATAGAGACTCTTTTATAACTTGATAACAGAGGTTTAATTTTATCCATAACTTTTAAAATATTTTGAGTAGTTTCTTTTTGCACATCCTTTGGATTTATCATATAGATGCGATGAATGTTCTCAGCGGAATTAATCTTTATAATTTTTTATGAGCCGGTCTCCGGATAGTTAGGCACATGTAACCGAGATTAACTCCTTCAGGACCGGTTGCACCGGCCAGGCTCGATAACTTTTAATAAGTAAGCCGTAAAATTGCTCAAACACCAAATGCTCTGATTTATCTAGCGCATTACCGCAACGGGTCCGAAGAGAATTGTTAAATTATATTTAAGAATTATAAATTTCTTACATCAACGAAGGCACCTTCGTTCCTCGCATAATAATAAATTCCGCTTGATAGATTACTTCCAATAAATTTCATTTCATATTTGCATGATTGTTTTTCTTCATTAACCGGTATCGACGTTTCTCAGATCTAAATATCATAATTTTTTATCTTAATAAAACCTTTTTGTTGATTAGTTTAATCTATTATAATATTGAAAAGAAATGATCAATATTTTTATTTATTTGATATCATAGCAAATCCAATTTTTGATTCTTATAAAAAATGACGTTATGCGTTTAACCAGTCGCCCAATTTACCCGAAGTTTGTGGGAATAAGAGTCTCTATTTAATTCAACTTGCTGAAAATATGAAGAATGATTGCCGGATCCGTTCACCATAAACAACTCTGTGGGAATGTAATAATAACACCGAAAATACTTTAATTTGCAGAACATGATATTGTAGCAACTTAGACTGAATGGTCATAGACTTTTCTAAAATAAATGTTTCGATGTAAATTATTATTGACATTGTGTACATTTTCTTTTACATTGCGTACAACATTTTTAACATTCGATCTTATAAGGAATTTGTAGAATGAACTTAAATAAAGAAATATATACAAAATCTGAATTTATATTGTCTTCAATATTCTTTGCTTATTTTATAATTCTGGCTGTTAATTTGCAAAACATAATTTCAACATATTTATTTGTCGTTGCTGGTTTTACCATTGCAAATATAATTTTAGTCCTAGTTTTACTTTTTGTTTCAAAGTCAAAGGATATTAAATATGATGAAAGAGACAAGAATATAGAATCAAAATCATATCGTAATGCTTATTTCTGCTTAATTGTTCTAATAAATGTTATGATAATTTTTTCAATTTTAAACGATAACATTCTCCAGCCTGTTATTGCATTCAACTTTCTTTTCGCCACACTTTTCATTTCGCATATAGTTCTAAATCTTACTAAGATTTTCTACTATAAAAGAGGGATCTGAAATGAAAAATACTGCTTTAACAAACAATATCAGGAAATTAAGATTTAATTCTTCCGAAATGACGCAGCAAGCGTTGGCTGAGCATTTGAATGTATCGCGTCAAACCATAATAGCAATTGAAGCCGGAAAATACTCTCCTTCACTGGAACTTGCGTTTCGTATTGCTGAAATATTCAAAGTTCCTCTTGAAGAAGTATTCCGATATAATCCTAATAAATAATTTTTATTATTAAGTTTGTACATTTTAAACAACAAAAGATACTAGCAATATAAAATAAAATATTTAGCCAGCTGTCCGTTTTATCTAGTGTAGATAGGAACAAAAACGCCGATTAGAATTTAACCGCCAATCATTTGATAATTGATTGCGAGATTGAATCACTTTTAAACACTTTGCCGAAACGCAATATTGACTCCGGAGATATTTGGATTTACCTAGTACGAATCTGCGCTTGGGTTGAAACACACTGTTAGCGACAAGCCTCAATTATATATTTTATATTTCCTTAAGTTTCTTTTGATACATTTTTATTTTGAGGTAATGTAATGTACAGCCATAAAAATCCAAATGAGCCAGCTAGGATAGATGCAAATAAAATAGATATCTTGGAACTAACAATAGATATATTTCCTTTGAAGGCTAAAAGTGTTATGAATATAGACATAGTAAAACCGATACCAGCAAGCAGACCAACTCCAATGATATGTTTTTTGTTTATATCTTTGGGTAAATAACACCAGCCCAATGTCACGCCAATAATTGAAAATATAACAATTCCTAAAGGTTTGCCAACTACTAGGCCAAGGATAATTCCATAGCTGTTTGAGTTAATTATTGTGCCGGTAAAAGATGCCGGGAAAAGAATTGCTGTATTGGCTAATGCAAAAAGTGGAAGGATAAAAAAAGCAACTATTTTATTTAAACTATGTTCTAAAAAATATGATGGAGATTTTTCATCACCGTTTCCAAATGGAATTGCAAAAGCTAAAAGTACACCTGTAATTGTTGGGTGAATACCCGAACGATACATAAAAAACCACATAAGGCAACCAAGGACTAAATAAATCCAGATCTTATTAAGTTTTGCTCGGTTAAAAATAATCATTATTGCAAATATTAAAATTGCCAAACCGAAGTAGATGAGGGAAAAACTAGTTGAATAAAATAACGCTATAATTATAATTGCCCCTAAATCATCTATTATTGCCAATGCAGTTAAAAATACTTTGAGGGATACCGGAACTCTATTCCCTAATAATGAAAGAATACCTAATGAAAATGCAATATCTGTTGCCATTGGGATGCCAAATCCACTTTGAAAATCTGTACCTCGATTCAAGAAAAAGTGAATTAGTGCTGGAAGTATCATCCCGCCGACAGCAGCAAAAATTGGTAATAAAGATTTTTTAATATTCGATAATTCGCCAATATAGATTTCTCGTTCAATCTCAAGACCGACAAGAAGAAAGAATACTGTCATTAATCCATCATTTATCCAAAACTCTACAGATCTAGATAGAATATCATAATGCCAAATATGAATATATTTTTGTCCAAAGATTGAGTTTGTAAGCAATAGAGAAATTAAACTGCATAACATTAAAATTAATCCGGCAGATTTTTCACTGTTAATAAATTCATTAAACAATTTTGTTAATTTCATAATTTACTATTCTCCAATTTGTTCGCAGCTAACACGGAGCGCTTAGTCCTCCAGAAATAACAAGAATGTCGATTAAAATTAAACTGCCATTAATCTGAAAAATAATTGTTATATCAGGTTACTTTATGTAACCGTCTAGGAATATTGCGTTTTTCCGAAGACTTTCGATTTAAGCGACCCGCTTTTGTGGTCTGGTTTAAACACATAGTCATATAGTAATCTTAGAAAATTCGTCTTCAATTTTAGTTTTTAGGAAATGGTGTTACCTTAACAATATTATATATCATCAACCGGAGGTTCATGATTTATCCAGTTTTGTTCGCTGTCTTTAAGAAAGTAATTTGGCCAGTCTATTTCCTGTTCATCATATTCAATAAAGTCTAGTACTTCTTTACAATATTTATTTACTTTCTCCAGTGTATGATTTTCAAATAGTTGATCAATTTTTTCTATAATTCCTATCGGTTTACTTTCTGCTTTTTTAAGTTCTTCCAACATCCATTTATGATATGGATACAATAACATATTCTCATTTAGGATTATTCTACTGGAAAACAGTACTATCTTTTGAATTGATAAAAATACCAAATACTTATTTTTCTTTTTTATTCCTTCACTATAATACCATTTCCATGCAAGAAATTGAGAAACAAATCTTTTTCTCCTTTCATCTGTTTTATCTTTTGGGAAAGTTGATATATTTGCTATAATTTCAGCTAAATCGTCCAATCTAGAAAATAGTATTTTATTATCCTTAAAAGCGTATCTGGCCGGATCACTTCCATAATTTAACACTTTTGTTAATAAGTCCATATTAATAATCTTACAGTCAATATATCCATTTTCATATGTACAAATATCCCTTAAACTAAAGGTTAATTTATTTATAGCTTTTCGTTTTTGATATTCATTTGATTCCGCGAGTATAAGTATGTCAATATCAGAGTCGGATTGAGCAAATCCGTGGGCAATGGATCCGCCTAATAGGATGGCTAAAATGGATGGATCTTTCTTATAAATCTCCAGAAACTTGTCAATTGATTCTTGGTGATGTTTTTCCATATTTCTTCTATAAAGCAATATAAAGAAACACATTAATCCAGCCGGCAAGAACAAGAATGCCAACTGGAATTTAACTGCCGTTAATCTGAGAAGTAATTTTTATGTCAGGTCACTTCAAACAACTCTGCCGATGACCACCTATTTGCACAACGTGATTCTACCGTTCGAAATGTATAGTTAGGATGCTTTATCACACATTTCGAATTTTCTTTTTCACCATAATTTCATTTAAAGCTTTTGTCGCTTTCGGATATTGTTTAAAATTATTAGGACATTCTATGACTAAAAAGAAAAATAAGAAGTTTTCTAAAAACAAATCCAAAGTAATTTGCTGCCCGAATTACGGGAAATAAATGGAACTAAGAATTACCGTGCAGCCCGGAAGGCATTACAACAATGCTCCGCCTTTAGATATTTGTTTGACAATAAATCAAACAGAACTTTTAGCCGTAAATTAAACTCGCCGGTTGTCCAAAAGCTATAACTAATAATGAAAAAACATTTCCGTACTTACGAAATTTTAAATGTTCTTGATTTAAAATTATTAAAAGAAATCAATAATTTTTTTTTAATCTTATCCTTTTTTTACCTTTTCAGGTCGCTTCTTCTATAAATTATTCTATTGAAAATACAGGTACTCGAACTAAGTCTATTTTCGGCTTAGTTCAACATAGGATTATGTTTCGGCATGAATCCCTTATAACGTAAACTGCTTTTTATTGAAACCGGCTTTAACCCCGGAAGATTTTCGAAAGGAAAGAAATCTTTATCGGTATATAATAATTCCAGATCATTTTCTATACTGAAAGTACTGATAATAACGTCTAAGTTCTTTCGTATGGTTATCCCCTTTTTTCGGAGTTTTCTGTAATTTTGAGCGCTTTTTAATACTATTTCTTCGCCTAGCATATTCAGACACGGAAACGAACTTAGTATTACTTTGGCAGCTTCAAAATCTTTATCTATTCTGAATCCTTGTATTACTTCAACAAATATATAATCATCAATAACGACAATCTCTTTGCCCAATATTCCAGCTAGTTTTTCTACTTGCCGGTTATCTTTACCATTAAAATAGTCTATTAATACAAATGGATCTACAAATATCATTTATCTCGTCTCATTTCTTCTAAATTCCCTTCCCATTTCAATTACAATATTTGTTCTCATTTTTCTCCTAGTGTATTGTGTATGATCGTTCTTAATATACTCACATTTTCTAAATATTGCATAGCATTTCTTCAAGCTGCTAACGCGGCGTGTTTTACCTGGTTTACAACTATGCGGACGCTTAAAACAGCAGCACCAATTAGAATTGTTTTGCCGATAGTCTGAAAAGTGATTGCATGGTCCGGCAACTCTGAACAGGTTCATCAATACGGAGCAATTCTACCGAAGATTTTTGAAATGCCGAACTCGAAATCGCGGTCTGGTAGAAACGCGTGGTTAGGCGGACTTATTTTATTAACAATATTTTTTTTGTTACTTCAAAATTTCCAGAAAGCATTCTACAAAAATAAAGTCCACTTGATAATCCACTGGCATTAAAGATTATTCTATAATTGCCTGGTCTTTTCTCTTCATTAACCAATGTTGATACCTCTCTACCTAAATAATCAAATATTTTTATATTTACGGAACTATTTTTATAAATTGAATATCTTATTGTTGTTATAGGATTGAATGGATTCGGATAATTTTGCATCAACTCGAACAAAATTGTTTTTGATTCTCTGGCATTCACTACCTCTAACGGGAATCCATTTAACGACATTGAGTAAAGTAAGTAATGTGGTGCCTCACCTCCATATATCTCAATAAGACCAACTTTGGGAGCAAAAGTATATAGGATATCTGCATCTCTATATTGTGGAATGTCAAAAGACAACTCAATGCACTGCGAATATATTCCATTGTTAGTTTCTACTGTGAAATACTTAAATAATTTTACTTCGTATGCATATAAGGAATCGAAAGATGGGAATGTATAGACAGTTCCATTGTCTTTTGTAAAATCATACCACAAATGATCAATTCCGTTTACTTTCTTCCATATATTCCCGTAAGAATCTTTACGGATAGTGTCAATATAGGAATAAAGGTATGGATGATTCATTCCATAAAGAAAATATTTCTTGTCACCGATATTTATAGAATCTGATATATGATAAGTTATTGTATTTGTTGTGTCATTGTTACTGTAATATGTCCAAGTATTACCTACTTCGAGGGGAAAATAATCTTGAGCAATTATTCTCGAAAACAAAACAAATGAAAGTATGATAGTCTGTTTCATCTTACCCTCACCTTATTGTTAAATAAATATTGCTTGAAAAGAAAATAAAAAAAGAAGGGAACATTTGGAATAATATTTCCCGAAACTATTTTTATTACAGCCTAACGCGGCGCGTTTTACCCAGTTTACCGCTATGCGGCCACCCAAAATAAGAACGCTAATTAGAATTGGACTGCCAATAATTTGAAAAGTAAAAGCTATGTCCGATAACTTTGAACAAGTTCGCCGAAACAGTGAAATATAGCCAAATATTATTGAAATGCCGAACGCAATTTCGCGGCCAGGTAGAAACGCATAGTTATATTTTGTCCTATTTTATAAGTATTGATTTTTTAATCTGAACATAGTTACTCGCTTGAAGACGATAAAAATAAACTCCACTGGATAAATTGTTCCCATTAAATTTTATCTTATAGTACCCAGGATGTCTGTACCCATCTACCAATACAGCAACTTCTCCTCCCAAAATATTATATACTTTTAATGTTACAAATGCTGACTTTGGTATTGTATACTCTATAGTAGTAGAAGGATTAAAAGGATTTGGATAATTTTGTTTAAGAGAATAATTCTCGGGAATACTTTGGGTACTGTTATCAACTTGCGTAATTTTCTTAAAAGGTATTTTAAGTGCCGGATCTCCTAATAAAGTATACCTTCGAGGTATTGCATCTTCAGGGGATCCTAAGCTTTCAAGATTCAACTTTGTTTGGAGTACCGCGTCCCCTATAGTAACATATGGCTTATTAAAAAGATAAATGTAAAAATTCATTAAATATTCTGAACCTTGCGTCGACAAATTTAAACCGGTTGAATTTACCGATGCAACAATCCCCTTTCTATCGGAGATAAACAATTTTCTTACGAGACTACTATCATTCGGATAATCAAAAGTCTGATCACATGCTGCTGCTGTGTATATAAACGGAAGATTATTCACTTTCATAGAGTCCACATCTCCAACCGCGAATATGTTATATTTTGACCATTTATATGGGGCGCCGTGCCCATAATAGCTTAAGAATAAAGTACCTTTATTTAAAGCATTAATCAATCTGTTGGTTGTAAATCTTATTATAGAATCTTGTGAGGCAAAAACGGTATCCAAAGAAAAACCTAGCGGGAGGTCATGCTTTATAAATTGACGTACTTGGTCTTCAAACAATAACGAATCCGTTTTATCCGTAAGGAAAAGAAAGTCCGTATCGTAATCTTTGAACGATAAAGAGTCTTCAAAAAATATGGTCTTACCGATTATTTTATTTAATTCTTGGACATTATTAACCGGAAATCTACCAAGTTCAACAGCGGGCTTTGTATCTGCTTGATAGGAATTTACGGAATACCATTCATCAATTTCAACCGAATCTTCATGAAATGCCGTATTAACAAACATCGACGGGACTTTGTAAACGGGAAGAAGTTTTGAATTCCCAACCAAAAGCAAATATCTCGGCTTGGGGTTACTCCAGTATTCTAACGTATAACTGATAAAGTCTTTGATAGAATACTGCTTTGAAGAATCCGGAAATTCGTAATAAATTTGTTGAAGTTCTACAACTTTTACATTTAGTCCTTTATTTTGTCGCCAATCGACAAACGGTTGAAGAGTTTTTACAAATTGGGAAGGAGTTATGACAATATAATCAGTTTGGTTTGAAATATTTTTTAGCTGCGCAGAAATCTTAAAGTTTGTTGTAATAGAAAAAATAAATATAAAACTTAATAATTTTAATTTGTCAGAAGTCATAATAGATTTCCATAATAGATATTACAAAATATAACACAACGCGTTATACCCATTTTACCTCTATGTGGCCGCCCAAAACAGAAACGCCAATTAGAATTGATCTGCCGATAATCTTAAAAGTGAGTACATGGCTCGGGTACTTTGAACAAGTTCGCCGAAACGGAACAATACTGCCAAAGATCTTCGAAATGCCAAACGCGATGTCGCGGTCGGGTAGAGACGCATGGTAATACATATTCACTCTTATAATTTATCGTAAGTAACGCCATCCTTATTTATTTTTAATAAATATATATAATTACTTTTACCATTATAAAAGCCTAATATTAAAAATCCAGAGTCTTTTGTTTTAACGATCTTTTTGCAATATGTTCCTTCATAATCTTTTCGCCAGATTATATTACCCTCATTATCAGTTTTAAACAAAAATATAGATCTCTCATACCCACCTATCAACAAATTGCCATTATCAGTAGCTAAACAGCATTGTGCGCTTGATGAAGAACCATTTATTAAATTTTTTTTCCAGTGTTCATTACCGTATATATCCGAACAATGTATAAAACTTCCGTATGCCATACCGAAAGAGCCTACGACATAAATATTATCATTAAGCAACATTCCATCGTTAACATTATAGTTTTGTGCAGGGAATCCGTTAAACTCCAGGTATTTAGTTTCCGATAGTACATCCCCGTTTTGGTTTACTACTAAATTATAAATAGCATTTGAATAAATAACCGTATCTTTTATTATAGCCATAATAAGATAATTGCCGTTGACTCTCTCTATCTTATAACCCTCACTCCCCTTAACGCCTATTGCTTTATCAAATATCGGGGTGCCCGTATTTGATAATTTTAAAAAACAGATTTTTTTACTTAATGATGAGTTTACTCCCTTATAAAAACCAGTAACAAAATAATTACCATCATCTGCCTGTAGTATATTTGTTAAATATATTCCCTGTTTATTGTCGGCCAAATAACTCCATACTACATTAAAATTTCGATCCAACTTAACAACCTTTGACTCAAAACTGCTGTTGTTGCCTACCATTATAACACCGTTATCAAGTGTCTTTGCTATTTTACTTATTGTAAAATTCGGTATTCGTTTTGTCTCCTTTAAATCTCCAAGTTCATCTATGGTATATAAATAGGTATCTTTGTTAACAATTGAATAACCCACAGCAACATATTCGGAATCAGATAAATTTATACCGGTAACCAGATTTATGTCATTTGCCAGCGCAATTTTTTTTGCAAACAATCCATTCGAGAAAATAATTTCGCGACTCCAGGCCCCCCAAATGTTAACAGTATTTTTTGCCCTTACTTTTAGTATATAAACATATAAATCCAGATTTTGAGTAAGCGTTGTATCTCCAAGCATATTATCCGTAATAATATTATTCGAATAATAATCCGATATCTGAAATTGGTAACTGGTTGCATATTTTGAACTACTCCAGGTAAAACTATTTTCTTTATTAAATGTTTGTATCTCTTCGGGTTTTTGAGATAAAATAACCGGCGGCTTTGGTCCATCTATTGTGAACATGTATATACTGCTTTTATATATTTGGCTTGATGAATCTGGTGTAATAGATATCTGCCAGTAATAAGTGCCTTTTTCAAGCCCGTTAGTTTCAGCTTTCATATCGTTTGTTTTACCTGAATAAACAATATCATTAAAAGCGATATCCTTTGCTACTTTAACGTCAAAGTTGTAATCAAAAAGCGCGCTCCACTTCAATTCAACAATGTTTGTCCATCTCATTGTGTCACTTGGCGCCGGGTATGTTAGTTGAATACGGTATCTGGGTATGGGAGAAATTATAACTGCTATTTCTTGAGATTTCGAATTTCCGTTGATATCATACGCCGAACATTTTAAAATGTGGAGGCTGTCATCAGCCCATGGAGAAATATTCGGCTCAATCATATACGGCCTAGTTGAACTAATACCTACCGTATCACTGTCTATAAAATATATTACCTTTTTTATGGAATCTTCACTTTCTACTTTAATAGAAAACCTAGTCGGATTATAAATGGTACTGCTGTCTTGTAAGCCGATAAAATTAACAGATTTAATTTTTCCTCCTTCTACCTTCGGTTCATTGACATTTTCTTTACAACCGAATATTGAAAATACTAAAACCAATAAGAAGAATATATATTTAAGCATGAATTTGAATCTCCCTTATCAAAATGTATAACCCGGCGCGTTTTACCCAGTTTACCGCTATGCGGCCGCCCATAATAAGAATACCAGTTAGAATTGATCTGCCGATAATCTAAAAAGCGATTGCAATGACCGATAACTTTGGACAACTTCGCCAAAATGGAGTAATACTGCCAAAGACATTTGAAATGCTGAACGCGAAATCGCGGTCGGGTAGAAACGCATGGTTAGGCAATATTTACCTAATAAATAGCTTACATTAATTATTTCAGCATATCATAATTTAATCCCAAATGATAATGAAGAAATAAAACCATTTAAACCAATATCCATTACTTTATTTACGTTTTCAGTTCCAGTTGTAGATTCTTCTTGTTGTTCTGTACTTTGCGTCCAACTTTGTTCATAACCTCCTTCAAGAGTAACAATAAATGCTCCAAGACTAATTGAAGTTCCAATCATAACTTGAAGACAGGGCCCCCACCCATTCATTGATATTTTCTTATCATAATTGAACTCTGAAAAGTCACTTAATCTCAATTCTTCAACTATCTGTACTGAAGTGTGATTAAAACCAACAATCGGACAAATTATAACCGGGAAAATTCCAATTTTGAAAGGAATATATTGTGCCAAAAATAATATTTCAAAGACTTTTATTGAGCCATCAATATTTAATGCCCCCCCGTAATCTTTGTATTTAGAATAGGCAGGTTTGTAAGAATATCCCAAAGAAATACCTGCATTAAAATCTTTTAGCATAGATACTTGAAGCCCTACATTTGCCATTAACATTCCCCCGAATCCTTTTTGAGTTTGTATTGGTATCCCTGAAGATCTATAACTATCAGTTATAGAATTATATAAATTATTTATATCGTTTGGTGCTGTATTTCCGTAACTAAAAGAAATAAATAATTTGTGAAATACAGTCAATTTTCTTCCTTGCGAAAATACAGATTGACATAAAAACAAATAAATCGGCAATATCAATAAAAGTTTTTTCATTATTAAGTAACTCCTTAGTCATTCAATTGGAAACATTAACAAAATATGGACTTAATTATATAATGTTATATTAATAGAAATTCTGCCAATCTGTATACGTTACACCAAACTCATTGCCAGCTCCAAAACGGAAAGAAAAAGCTGAGTCGTATATCCTTTTAACATATTTACTTGTAAGTGCAGAATGTATTGTGTCTGAAAAAACAACATTAGCATTCTCTAAAATTTGCACAACATAATAACTAACATCTCCAGTCATATTTTGGTGCCACTGGATATTTACGTCTTCATAATGAATATCATTATAAAAGTGAATACTTCTTTCCCCATAAACGTCTGGAACAAATGGTGGATGTTTGAAGATTAACATAATACTGTATTTTATTGACGGTTCATTTTTTAATCCCAGTAAACCTATATTATAGTTTTTCTTATAGAGTCCAACGGACAATTCATGCTTACCATTTAACCACCATCGTGTATCTACATTAAACTTAAATGGTGGCTGTGAAATTTTAGGGAAAGAGGTTGAATCATTTAATACTGTTACATAATTGATTTCAGAAAATGGTACTGTAGGTTGTAATTCAACTATAGTTAAACCGGTAACTGTGTCCCCACTCTGATAATTAGATAGGTCTAATGTTTCTTTTTGTTCGGCAGTTAGGTTCTTATTCACAAATGGCTCCGGTTCCGTAAAATAATTGCAGGATAGATGCAATATTATTGCAGTTAAAATAATCATATAAAGAAGGGGTTTTGGTATTTTCGTAATAGTCATATTTCACTCATTAAATATTTTTTTATTATTTTATTAAAATGTATTTACAATAATCATATAATCGAAAATCTCTATTTATTTTGTTGCCTAACGCGGCGTGTTTTACACAGTTTACCGCTATGCGGCCACCCAAAATAACAGTGCTAATTAGAAATGATCTGTCGATAATCTACAAAGTGATTGCAAAGTCCGGCAACTTTTAACAAGCTCGCCGGTACGGAACAACTCTGCCAAAGAGATTTAATTTGCCGGATACGGTTACGCGGACGGGAATAAATACATGGTTATGTGCCTTTATTTTTTAATGTTTTTTTAGTGAAAATAATAACCGACTTTTATCAAAGGCATGAATATTAAATTTCCAGTATCGTGTAGTGGCCGTAACCCAGCCAAATCCCAAGACATATTTGTTGAGCGTATTCTTATTCCTATGCTTATGAGTCCATTATAATCTTTATGGATTAATGAATTTGTATTTTCATATTCAATTAATAAAGACGTTTTTTCTGACGGATCTATTCTGAATCCAAACATATATATCCAATCTGCATCACTTTCTTCTGAATACTTTATATATGCCAAACTTAAATGAAAGCTTTTGCTTGGCTGGCCTAAACTTATCACATCACCAATCGAATAACTCGTCGATTGGGGTGTATATGAACCAAATAAAGACGTCTGTACTTGTTCAAAACTTATTATTTTCTGTTTAAATCCTAATGTCAATGTCTCATAAAATAGTGGAGTTATTGGGAACAGACTAAACACGCTTATATGTGTGGTCGGTGTAACTGCATAGGAATAGTTTAATAATAATAATTCATAATCAGAAAAATATGAATTATCTGTTGGCATTGTATATGCCGTCGGCATAAGTAATAATTCATTATCACTGGCTAAATATTTTTGAGGATATAATGATGTCGTTAATAGAACTATCAATAAAAGAATTTTTTTTATATGCATTAAACCATTCCCCTTTTATTCTGGCACATAACGCAGCGCGTTTTACCCAGTTTACCCCTATACGGCCGCCCAAAATAAGAACGCCAATTAGAATTGAACTGCCAATGATCTGAAAAGTACTTGCAAGATCCGATAACTTTGAACATGTTCGCCGAAACTGAGCAAATTTGCCAAAGACTTTTGAAATGCCGAACGCGATAACGCGGTCGTGTAGAAACATATGGTTAGGGCTTGTTAAAGCTTGGTTCCTAGTCCACAAATCCATCCTCGTTTAATATTCATTTTAACATCTTGATATCCATTATTTTGGAATGTATGCATAAATTCTTCCTTGGTTTGATATTGCATAAAGTCAGTTGTATTAGAGAATTTAGACCACATATTAAGGATTTTTTCATTCTCAGAATTCTTATATTCTTCTGATACAATTAATAATTTTCCCTTGGGTTTCAATACTCTTAATACCTCTTTCATATCATTATCTAAATCAGGCCAAAAAAAGTATGTTTCAATTGCAGTAATTATGCTAAAGGAATTATCGGGAAAGGGAAGCTTAGATACACTTGCTTTTCGTATGTCTACTTTACCCGAATGGATATAATTTCTATTTAATTTTAATGATGATTTAACAGATGCATCAGAAAAATCTATTCCATATACTTTCCCTTTCCTTGCTATCTTAGCCAATTTATTTACTGTTTTTCCACCTCCACATCCTATATCTAATATTATATCATCTTCCATTATATCTAAATATGATAATGCCCAATTTGTTAATTTATTGTGACCAACATTCATAAATCTGGTTATTAAAGAGCCAATGATGCCAGTTGGTTTCTTAGCTTGTGAAATAAATTTTGCTAATATGTTCAATTCATTAATCCTTAGTTAAAAGCTACCCAATTTTTCGACTCGTTCAATTTTCAGATTTTAAACATATAAAACCCCAAAAGCCCTAACACGATGCAGTTAAGCCGACCGCCCAAAACTACAATTTTATTTTGTGTTGATCTGTCAATATTTTGGAAAGTAATTTCTAGGTCCGATAACCTTGGTAAGTTTGCCGAAACGTATTAATAACCCCAAAGACATTTAATATTGTCAAGCACAATGTTGCGGTCGGGTAGAACCGCATGGTTAGCCCCCCTTCTTAACTAACTTGAGGCAATTTCTTTACTTCCCTTTTTAGTCTTCCTTTTAGCCTTTCTTTTTCTATCTCTATATTGTATTTCATCTGTAAATTTAGCCAAAACCTTTCAGACATTCCAAAATATTCTGATAACCGTAGTGCAGTATCAGCGGTTATTGATCTTTTACCTAATACTATCTCATTTATTCTTCTTGCAGGTACATTTATATCTTTTGCTAAACGATACTGACTTATTTCCATCGGTAGTAAAAATTCTTCTAATAATATTTCCCCAGGGTGAATTGGTTCCATTTTTTGTGACATCGTTTTTATCCTTTATGATAATATATTATTTCAACTTCATATGCATTATTATCTTTCCAGCTAAATATAATTCTCCACTGATCATTTATTCGAATACTGTATTTACCCATTAAATTCCCAGATAATTTTTCCAATTTGTTGCCTGGAGGTATTTTTAAATCTCCAATTAATTCAGCAGCATCTATTAGAAGTATCTTTCTATAGGCAATCTTATAAATTTTCGATGGATATTTTCTGACAATTTGGCGATTAAATAAATCTTCTGCGGCTTTATCTGAAAAACTTTTAATCATTTTGTATATATAATAACGTTTTCCGTTATTATAATCAATATTCTTTTTCAGGGGCTAACGCGGCGCGCTTTACCCTGTTTACCGCTTTGCGGCCGCCCAAAACAAGAGCGCCAATTAGAATTGAACTGCCAATGATCTGAAAAGTGATTGCAAGGTCGGGTCACTTTGAACAAGTTAGCCGATTCGGTACAACTTTTCCAAAGACTTTCGAAATGCCGAACGCGATATCGGGGTCGGGTAGAAACGCATGGTTAGACCCTTTTCTTTTTTCTTAAGCGAAATTTAGCAGACTATTTTTATTTGTTGATAGTTATTTTTCTATTTTTCTTGTGCGGAGGGGACCAAACAATTTGAAGATTTATTTATTGGTCGGTTCTTCATATTATATTGAAATCTACGAAATGCAACGCCAATCATTACTCATGTTTCTAATAGTGCAATCTGACTTAATCAATAAACTATCATCTTCTTTAATACTAGCGTACGGTCAGTCCCAATTTCCAATGAGAATGTCCGTAATTTATGCTCTCTTTGTTTCCTAGTCTCTTATTACCGGAAGCATTCTCTGGCATAAAAAGAGAAATGCGCTGGCTTAATATTTAATGTTTTGATTTTTATCTGTTATATAGATAATCGTATGTCTTTTATTGGTTTGCATTCCTGGCTGCCCCTAATTTACTATTACAATTTTATATAAAAATATTTTCTTCAGCAAACCAATACTTGTGTATTACTCTATCGCTAAAACTTTTGCTTTTTATTTAATATATAGTAGGAAATTTATCTTTTTGGGAAAGTTTTTTCTGCCTTCAAAAATGCCGATTAGAATTTATCTGCCGATAATCTGAAAAGTGAATGCTGGGCCCGGTAACTTTGAACAGTTTCGCCGAAACGTGACACAAGTGCCGAATGCGATGTCGCGGTCGGGTAGAAACACATGATTAGGTGCTTTCTTATAAAAGTTTACTTATTTTATTTCTTAATGTTATACTTTTGCTTAACAATCTTTTGTAGATTGCTTCACGTTGTTGAACCATACCAAAATAACCAGTAACTATATTGGAAAACTGTGTACTTCTAATTACTTCTGAATTTGTAATCCTTCCCTCGATAACATTATAATTGGTGAAGATAAAGGGCATTACGAAATTGTTAAAGTACGTATAGAAATAATTATCCATAAATCTTACTCCGGATATTGCGATATTATAATCGACTATTTCTTTCTTTATATTATAATCATCTATAATATTAAGATGACCGCTATTTGTGATATCTTCGTAAGTACCCTTTTGAATATCTGCTTTTGAAATCAATGAGATTTTTCTTACAACTTCATTTGCTGAATCAATTGGCAATTTCTTTTCCTTTATATCTAACAGTTTAGGTCTCATTGATTCCATCCAGATACTATCTTTCTTGACCATCGATTGTAATTCATCGATATTTTCGTCAGCATCATGAATAAATCCATTGAGGTATTCCTTTTCAAGTTGTTTATCTTGTCTACTTAATTGCCAGTTATTCAGCAAAAAACCGGCGGTAACACCCAAGAATACCACAAACAGTTCAAAGAATAATTTTTTCCAATCATGAATTGTAATTTTATGAAATCCATCATTTTTGTAAGTCATATCTACCTTTAATTCAAAAATATTTTTTGTGATTATTTCCTTGTGAAGCACCAAACGCGGCGCGTTTTACCCAGTTTACCGCTATGCGTCCGCCCAAAATAAGAATGCCAATTAGAATTAAGCTACCGATAAACTGAAAAGTGATCGCAAGGTCCGGTCACTTTGAACAAGTTACTTGGAAAGGAGCAACACGCCGAATACTTTTACCTCACCGACCGCGTCCTCGCGGTCGGGTAGAAACGCATGGTAGGTGCTTTCTATAAATAATTCAGTATATCTAAAAAATATTGAGGCATAGTTTATTACTGTTTCTAAGTTTAATAATATTTCCATAGATATAAATTATTCGCACTAGTTAATAAAAGGAAATCATTTCTGCTGGAGAATGCATTTTCAGTTGGTAATTCATTTCCTAAATAAAATGTTTGAAGCTTTCTCAATAAAATGTCTCCTTTTATTAGCCATAAATCTATATGTAGATTTTTTGTTGATGAATTTGGATCGTCATTATATTTATAAATTGATAAAATTGAGCCAGGATTATTTATATTTATTGCATTTTCTGGATAACCTCGAATACCAATATTTAATGTGTCCTTAATTGTACCAATGGTAATACCTTTTTTTAGACTGTAAAAAACAAACGAGTTATCTCTATAAAAGACAACATCATTATTAATAAAATAAGGGAATATATTATCAGGTATTCCTTTTTTATATAATATTTCCCATGTATGCGAGCTATAAACAGAAAAACCTGAACTAGTTGAGGGTTTTATTGACATTAAATATTCATCATCTTTACTAAATTCTAAACGACCAAATCCATCTAGATCTTGACATTTTCTAACAATTAAAGAAGGTGTCACTCCGATATTCCAAATACTCAAAGTTATAAAATCACCTATAGCTAGGATATCTTCATTATGGTTAAATGCCATACCACCATCAACTTGGCCATTAGTTTTAAAGCTTGTATATAAACTTCCGTCACGTATTCTCCAAATATTTATTACACTTTTATCCTCAGATGCTGAATATGTAGATGCCACAGCTAAAAGGTTATTACATATTGCAAAGCGAATAACACTTGTTGCTGGGCAACTAAATATTTCTCTTCCATCTGAGATCTTTATCACAGTTACCACTTGGTTTCTAGATAACGCAACATATTGACCATTAGGACTTAAGCAAAAGTCTCCAGCATTTTCAGCCAATTTAATCTTTTCAGTATACGGCTCAGAACTTATTTCGGCTGTGACTTTGGTTATTATATTGCTTATTCGTACTCGATAAATGTAACTATTGTAAATAACAGCATTAGAATCAATAAAGGTTGTAACATTAGGACCGACTTGCCCTATAGGAATAAAATTATTCTCGTTATTTAGAGATCTTTCTATAGTGTAACCTTTTTCATAATTACTGTTATCTTTCCATTCTATTTTGATATCGTTATCCGAAATTATTGTTAACTTTAAGTCTGATGGCAATTCTCCACGAAATGATGCAGCATCGTGATCATTTTTATTATTTAAGTCAGGGGCAATCGCTTCATTGCATCCATTAAATAACATTATTAAGGTGGTACAATAGAAAATCGTTTTCTTTAAAAAAGTTAAAATTTCCATTGTAAACCTACTTTTACACTTTTATAGCCAATTTTACTTGCCATTTCATAATGACTATTATTTTCATAATAATGCATAACATCAAGTTTACTACTAAATAATACAGTATCTAATAAATTATATAAGTATAATCCGACCACAGCACCTATTGCAATATTCTTATATGTCGATGTAGTTTTTACACTTTCGTATGCATTTTGCGTCATTAAACGATAATAGCTAGCATCTTCCTCATTTTGTGCAGAAAGATATTTCCCTTGGAATAAATTATATTCATGTATTTTATTATTATTGTCATTTACAGATAATACTGTCAAATAACTGCTAGCAATAGTAGAAATTAATATCAGAGTACCTTTCAAATAATGTTTGCTATATATTTGACCAAGTCCTGGAATAATCGAAGAAAGGAGTAATGGTTTAAACGAAAATTCGTCATAATCGAAAAAGACATCATAATGATTACCTGAGCCCACATCAATATTATCAAAGACTTGTTTGTTGAGCTTAGTATCTAATAAATATATCTTGTGATTTCCAATTGGTATTCTTTGGTTTTTAATATGGTGATTATCTAAAGGCTTGCCGTCAAGATAAAGTATTTGGTTTTTTAAGATATTATTAAAAGACATTGTCCCAGATAAACACGATAAATTTACACGCATCTTCTTTAGATTAGGAGTAATTTCGATATAGTTTTCCCAAATAGCATAATTATCTTGCTTTATTTTAATGTCGTATGTGCCGGCTTTTACTTCATGTTCATTTAATGGTGTTTTCCCAATTAACGAATCATTTAAATAAACTTTAGCGTTCGAAGGATTTGTATAAAGGGTTAATAATCCATAATTACCATCTAATACAGCATAAATTTGATAACTTGAATCACTTTTTAAATAAACAAGGGTCCACCAATTTTGTAATGAATCTTTTTTTAATGTAATTGATTGATATCCAAGACCAATATTTAATATTTCAATTGGTGTTTTCCCAAAGAATTTATCATTTATGTAAACATTGGCACTATCTGGTTTTGATCTAATTGATAATACAGATTGGGCTTCCATTTTTCCTACTAAAATGAAAAAACAAATTACTAATATTCTCCCTTTCATTTTTTTCCTTATAAATTTATAAATTATTAAAATTTTTAATACTATTAAAGTATAGGAATATATATATTTTACGCACCGTTATGGTAGGAACGCCTGTTACCAAACATCCCCCACACAGATCCCGGCGTGCAGCTTTCCCGCACCGGGCTCCTCAATGATACTCGCTTCCGCACTTAACTTGTTTGCTATTTCTCGCAGTGAGGTTTGCATTATTTATTCCATTCCTTACTATTAGGATAATGTTTCCTTTGCAAGTTTCGTATCACTGTCAATCCCTTCCCCGTGTGAACGGCTCTCCCGCTCTCTGAGTACTATGAATTGATCCGACTGCCTGAGTTCTTCAGCAAGTCTTCTTTTGGTTGACTTTGCTTACCATCGATTAAGATGGAAACCTTCAGGCTCTCTCAAGTTCTTAGATGTTTCTCTTTATACATGCCATACCTTCGAACCACGGTAGACCTTATATAATCTTGCTTAACGATTATATTAGTGTTGGCTTCTGATGCGTTAAAATCATGGCCGTCTACATTTTTTTTTTGAACGCTCTTCTCGAGGCTAAATTGGTTTCAGGAAGCGCGGACTTCCTTACGGCCTGCATAATTCCCTGTGTACGCCTCATGTATTTCGTTCTTCCTTTCGGATTGCCTACATACATGCAACACTCGGTATAGGCGGATTGCTAATCCTTCCTAAAAGAGACTTTCACCCTAAAAGAAACATCAAGCTTCCTTGACGCACTAACGCGGCGCGTTTTACCCAGTTTACCGCTATGCGGCCGCCCAAAACAAGAATGCTAATTACAATTGATCTGCCAATAATCTGGAAAGTAATTGCTAGGTCCGAGAACTTTGAACAAGTTCGCCGAAACGGATCACTACCTCCTATAATTTTTGATTTGCCGAACGCGATTATGCGGTCGGGTAGAAACGCTTGGTTAGCTTGCTTTAATTTTGTTGGAGATAATTTATTTATTCGTAATGCGTCCACATTCTAATGACTTTTACAACTTTTATGTCTTCCAATACTTGGTAAACTAATCTATGTTGAATGTTTATTCTACGAGATATTGCACCCGATAAATCCCCTAATAATTTTTCATAAGCAGGAGGGTTTTGGTATGGGTTTCTTTCAATTATTTTTAATAATTCTTCTGCTTTTTCTTTCAGCCCAGAAGATTTGATTTTCTTCGCATCTCTTTGTGCTTGCTTGGTATATACCAATTTCCATTTTACCATGTTAGCTTATCGGAACATTTATCAACTGGCGTTTTCATACCTTTTACTATTGACTCTCTCATTTTAGGAATGGACAACAAATAAAGTGTTTCTTCTACCGCTCTCCAATCATCTTCAGATAATAAAACAGCATTATTCCTTTTCCCCGATATATAAATGGGTTCACTATCTTTTGCAGTCTCATCTATAAGTTTATATAAATTGCTTCTTGCTTTTGTTGCTGTAATTGTTCTCATCTTTTATTCCTTTCTTGATACAAACGTACGTATAAGTGTACGCTTTGTCAAGTGCTTCCCTTGAGCAAGCTAACGCGGCGCGTTTTACCCAGTTTACCGCTATGCGGCCGCCCATTACAGCAACGCCAATTAGAATTGATCTATCGATAATCTGGAAAGTGATTACAAGGTCCGATAACTTTTAACAAGTTTGCCGAGACGGAGCAACACTACCAATAATTTTTGAAATGCCGAACGCGATAACGCGGTCGGGTACAAACGCATGGTTATGCAGCCCGAATATGTTTTTGTACTTGTGACACAATAAACAGTCTCTGATCATCAGATAATAGATTAGACGGAATGTAAAGATTGCCTGAGGGAAGGTGTAACGCGAATGCTACTGGATTGGCTAAACATTTTCGAACCGCCTCCCATTTTGTAAAAGATGTATCTAGATCAGTTTCTGCGTGAAATCCTTCATCTTGAATTTTCATGCGAATTGAATATTTTTCGTATTTTCCGAAATAACGTTGAATCATTCGCCAATGAACAAGCCAATTTGAAATGGCAATTAAAATTATCAAAGTGATAAATCCCCAATACAGAGTTGAATCATTTTCAGAGTGTGCTTGTGAAAGTAAAAAATGGAATAGAGTGAAAAAAACAATTATTACTGCTGCCCAGCCTGTTGATCCTCGTATAACTCTATATCGAGTTACACGCTAAAGGAAATTCTTTGTTAGATCATATTTAATTTCAAATTCCATGTTGAGTGTCTTTCAGGCTGCCTAACGTGGCGCGTTTTACCCAGTTTACCGCTATGCGGCCGCCCAAAACAAGAATGCCGATTAAAATTGAACTGCCAATAATCTGAAAAGTGATTGCAAGGTCCGGTATCCTTGAACAAGTTCGCCGAAACGGAGCAATTCTGACAAAGATTTTTAAAATGCTAAACGCGATTACGCGGTCGGGTACAAACGCATGGTTATACCGGAACACCACATTAATGTGAGCATTATAATACACTTGATAATTCACATATTATATACACATATTTGTGGTAACATTTTTGAAAAAAGGAGATTTTATGGCTACGGTACAATCAACAAATAAAAAAGAGAGACTGAGTTTCTTTGTGAATCATGAATTATCTGATAAGGTCAATAAAATTTCAAAGCAAACGAAATTAACAATAAGCGAAATTGCCCGAAATGCTTTACAAAATTATATTGAACAAATTGAGAAAGAGAAAATTGAAAATGAACTTGAAGCCGGTTATAAAGCAAATTATGATTATTATTTAAAATCTCAAGAGGAGTGGAAATATGCAGATAAAGAATAAAACCGGAATAATTTCATCCCACTTCTTCGTGGTGATGTTTATCTTGTAAATCTTGACCCGATAATAGGTAAAGAAATTGGCAAAGCTAGACCATCAGTTATAATTCAAAATGATATAGGAAATAAATTCAGTCCGGTTACAATTATTGCCCTGATCTCAAGTGTAAAAGGAATTACAAAACCGTTGCCAATAATGATATTTCTAAAAAAAGGTGAGGGTGGATTATCCGAAGACAGTTATGTAGATTGTGGCCAAATAAGAACAGTTGACAAAGACCAAAGATTAATTACAAAATTGGGAACCCTGGACAAAAGCAAAATACTTGAAGTTGATAAAGCCTTAAAAGTTTCTCTTTCTCTTCAATAATTCAAAGAACAACAACAATTTTCTATTATCTTTTCTTCCGGTATAACACGGCGCGTTTTACCCAGTTTACCGCTATGCGGCCGCCCAAAACAACAGCGCCGATTTGAATTGATCTGTCAATAATTTGAAAAGTGATTACAATGTCCGATAACTTTGAACAGCTTTGCCAAAACGGAGCAATTCTGCAAAAGACCTTTTAAAATGCCAAACGCGATGTCGCGGTCGGGTAGAAACGCATGGTTATATGGCCATCTTCACAATTATAAGAGCCCGTATTGTTTATATAATTATTATTTTGTTAAAAAGTCTGTAACAATTTTAATATATGTTTCCGGTTCTTCATACGAAGGTGCGTGCCCGGAATATTGCATTTCAACAAAAGTTGAGTTTGGGATTAATGATGCAACATTCCTACCCTCGACTGGGGGATTTAATCCGTCGTATTTGCCACTAATAACCAATGTTTCTGCTTCTATATCTGTTAAACCATTTCTAAAATCGAAACCCGCTATAGCTTTGTTGGAAAGAGCAAATTGTTCTGGTGTTAGTTTTGTATCAAATACTTCTATATGATTTTTCATTACTTCTGTATTATATACCATATATTTAAGCAGCGCTAAAATAATTCCATGCGTGTCCAACCCTTCAATTTCATTAGAATGTTCGCTAAACAATCTTTGTACTGATGATGTCAAACCGTTTGATCTGGTAACTGTTAGTATTAATTTTTTTATTCTTTTCGGAACAGCTATTGCGACACCTTGAGCAATGTAACTCCCCATTGAAACCCCTAACAGATGGGTGGTTGGTATTTCATAAAAGTCCATTATACCAAGTACATCATCAACATGATCTTTCATGGTATATTTCGAGGGTTTATCAGATTCTCCATGTCCTCTGCAATCATAAGTAATAGTTTTAAATATTCTTGAAAGCTGGTCTACTATATTATTTAAATGTGTGTGGTCTTCTCCGCTTCCGTGTATTAATATAATCGATTCTCCTTCGCCTTTTATATCTGTATTTAAATATATACCATTTATTTTTATTTTAGCCATAAAAATCCTTCGTTATTTTTGATAATATAACTAGCCTTCATCGTTTTCCATATCACTTATAAACATACTGAATTTTTTCTTAGGCCATATAACGCGGCGCGTTTTACCCAGTTTACCGCTATGCGGCCGCCTAAAACAAGAATGCCAATTAGAATTGATCTGCCAATAATATGAAAAGTGATTGCTATGTCCGGTCACTTGGAACAAGTTCGCCGATATTGAGCAAAATGCCAAGGACCTTAACCTCACCGACCGCGTCCTCGCGGTCGGGTAGAAACGCATTGTTATATGCCCTTATTTCTTTTTAATTATTATTATCTTAAAAAAGAATGGAATTATCCCGATGGTTTTTTCATAAATAATATCTACATCTAATTTCCTTATATCGTCGATCAAAGAGATGTTTCTGCATCCTAGCGATAGTCTCGGAAATTTCCATATCACATTATCTACTTTATGACTTATCCATTTTGCCAACTTATTATCAGAATCTGTCGAATGAGCAATTCCCAATTCCCCACCCCTTTTCAAAACCCTTAACATTTCTTTTACGGCAATAATGGGATCTTCCAAAGGACACGTACTATATGTCGATAAAACAGTATCAAAAGTCCCATCAGAATAAGGTATTTGGTAAATGTCACCTACTTTTAATTCAAATTTATTCATCATATTTAATTCTTCAAGCTTCTTCTTAGCTTGATTTAGCATATTCTCGCTTAAATCCAATATTACAACTTTCCCATTTGTTCCAACCCTATATCCAGCTTTTATGGCAGTGATTCCGGTTCCACCTCCCGCATCCAGTAAATAATCATTTTCTTTGACAGTCTTGCTTACTAGTATATTTCTTCCTCTTTCATCAGAACCAAAGGTACCTAAATTGTGCAATATGTTATAATAGACTGCCGTCTTATTATAGATTTCACGAACTTTATATTTATTTAATCCAACTCTCATGATATATTTTCTCCTTCAAAGGGCATATAACGCGGCGCGTTTTACCCAGTTTACCGCTATGCGGCCGCCCATAACAAAAATGCCAATTAGAATTGAGCTGCCAATAATTTGAAAAGTGATTGCTAGGTCCGATGACTTTGAACAAGTTCGCCGCTACGGAGCAACTCTGCCGATAATTTTTGAAATTACCGAACGCGATGTCGCGGTCGGGTACAAACGCATGGTTAGGCAATTTTTATTTTAATAGTAACATTTTTTTTGCATCTCTATATTCTCCTGCTCTAAATGTGTAAAAATAAATACCACTCGTAAAATTCTTTGCATTCCAAATAACTTCATGTTTTCCAGCATTCTGGTATGAACTTACTAATTCTTTTATTTTTTTACCAAGTATATTATAAATAATGATCTGAACATTTGCACCTTTAGGAAGTTCATAACTTATTGTAGTAGTAGGATTGAATGGATTAGGATAATTTTGAAATAATTTAAACGAATTAGGAGTTACTACTTGCGATTTTTCTTTTATTCCGGTAGTTAAATTACCATAATATAAAATTGAACCTTCATCCCCAACAGCCCAACCTTTATTTTCATTAAAATATTTTATACCGTTTATTGCACTTCCCGATATTCTTTTTCCTTCATCCCAGTTGAAACCACCATCCGTAGTTTTAAATACTCTCCCATCTGCTGTACTAATTAATCCGATATTCTCATTTATAAAATCAATTGACAGAATAGGCGCATATCCGTAAGTAAATTTGTAAACTACTACGTCATTCCATGTTGAACCTGAATTATTTGAAAACACAATTTGATTATCGTAAGAAGCCCAAACAGAATTATTAAAAGCAGCTAAGGCTGTATAATCCCCCGATTTTACATTATCCCAATTATTGCTGCCATTTTCGATTTTGAAAATTCCACCGGTTGTAGTCATCCAACCAATTGAATCATTAGCGAATACTATACTATTAATATAATTTGTTGAACTATGTCCATTTAAAAAGTCCAAAGAATTCCAAGTATTTCCGCCATTCGTTGTTTCAAAGATTCTACCGGCTGTTAAGTTACCACCAACGGCATATCCGATTGATGAATTCAAAAAGAATATATCATCTAGGTCTGCATCTAATTTAATTTCATCCCAACTTTTTCCGGCGTCAAGTGAATAAGTGATTTTTTCATAGCCAACGGCCCATATTTCATCGTTGTTTTTTACCGCTATTGCTGAGTATTCGGCGCTTGAATCGACTAATAAAATATTCCATGATTTTCCACCATCCTTTGTTCCTAGTATTTCTTTGTTACCACAAACAAATATATTGCTGCTGTCTCCTATCGCAATGTCATTTAGTTTTTCATGAGAAGAAAATTTTGTTTGAGTGACATAATTATGCCAACCAGTTTTAGAGTATAATATATTGTTGCGATTTGTAATGGCCCATGAGAATTTTTCATTTAGGAAAAATAAATTAGAACATTTTTGAAGTAATTCCGTCCAATTCTTTGCACCATCAGTAGTATATAGAACATTCCCATTTGTTTCAACAATCCAACCTATGCTGGGGTTTTCAAAGTACGCTTTGATTATTGGATTTTCCGATACCCAACCAGTCCAGCTATTACCTCCGTCTGTTGTAATTAATATTAATCCCTTATTATCAGCATATCCAGCTACATAGCCGAAATATGCTGTTTTAAAGTGGACAAAATTGATATTAAAGTTTGACGAAGATATAGGCATAGAAAGATATTTCCAACTTTTTCCCCCATTAGTAGTTTTCAATAGATAAAGACTTTTACCAACGCAATAGCCAATACTATCACTTACAAAATCTATTGAATTTAAACTGGAGATATAAAATGGTGTTTCGCTTGGGGTCCATGTTACACCTCCGTTTGTTGTCTTAAATATTTTGGAATCTGGACCGCAGGCATACCCAATAGAATCATCAACCATATCAAAGTCATTCATTAAACTATTTGTTATAGTATCCAACAGGATCCAATCCTCACCCGCATCAGTTGTCCTGTATATCGAAGAATTGTAATAACCCATTGCCCAACCGTTTTGTAAATTTGGGAAAGATAATCTTGAAAGTAAGGTATCAGTATTAGTTCTCATTTTTTCCCAATTTTTTCCGCCATTAGTTGTTTTTAAAATAGTTCCCAGATAACCACATGAATAGCCATTCAACGTATCAACAAAACAAATATCAGTTAAATAATTACCTTGGGGCAAAGGATTTTGCCATTGCCATTGAGTTTGCCCAATAATCGAAAATTGAAAAACTATAATAAATGCTATCCATAATTGATTTTTCATATGTACCTCTCATATACAATTGCCTAACGCGGCGCGTTTTACCCAGTTTACCGCTATGCGGCCGCCCAAAACAGCAACGCCAATTAGAATTAAGCTGCCAATAATCTGAAAAGTAATTGCTATGTCCGATAACTTTTGACAACTTCGCCGAAACGGAGCAATGTTGCCAAAAATATTTGATATGCAGAACGCGATGTCGCGGTCGGGTAGAAACGCATTGTTATAAGGCTTCTCTTATTGCTTTAACAATCTTTCTTGAAGTAATTTTTGCAAGTCTCTTCTTCCATCCAATATACAGAGAATAAATACTTCCCTTTCTATTATTCTGTATATTATTCGATATGGCTTGTAATGGATTTCTAGAAAATCTGTAATATCCAGTAGATTCAATTCAGGCGGGATATGTCCTCTTTCTGGATATTTTTCTAATTGTAAGCTTTTTTCATATAGTTTTTGATATAATTGCTCTGCTTTTTCTTCGGAATCATTCAGATAAACATATTTATAAATTTCAAATAAATCTTCTTCTGCCTCAGAAACGAAGTTAACTACGTATTTCATTTTGTCCCCGTTTAAATCCGTCTATTCTCTTTCTTACATCTTTGAATGTTTTATCTAATGTTTTGTAATTCCCTTTCTTTAAGCTTTTCCCACTAATCGCTACTATTTTTAACATAGCAATTGCTTCTTGTGTTTGCTCGTAGACTTTTACATCTTGGAGAACTACTTTGGCTTCTCCATTATGCGTAATGAGCATTGTCTTTTGGTTTTCAACTACATCTCTCACAACTTCTGACGCATGCGCCTTCAAATAACTAATTGGTTTGATCGCTTCACTATATTTCATTTCTAAGCCTTAATTTTAATTGACTATAATATAGCCTTTTTTATAGTCGTTATCAATCCTAACCTATAGGGAACATTTCCCGAGCCTTATAACGCGGCGCGTTTTACCCAGTTTACCGCTATGCGGCCGCCCAAAACAAGAACGCCAGTTAGAATTGATCTGCCAATGATTTGAAAAGTGATCGCAATGTCCGGTCACTTTGAACAAGTTCGCCGAAACGGAAAAAGTCTGTCAGTAATTTTTGATTCGCCGAACGTGATTACGCGGTCGGGTACAAACGCATGGTTATGTTGCTATTTTAGAATTGTTATCTATTTCTTACTTCTCGCAAAATATCGAGGATTTCTTCTTTTTCTATTTTTATTTTTATCCCTTTAACATCTAATGGTGATTTGTTTTCTACTAATGCCTTAAGCTCAAACATCGTCCCATCTTTTCGTTTTATTATTACTTTACCTTCTTTTTTTGCTTTTTCCAATAACATTGCCAGTCTTTGTCTTGCTTCGCTATATGTATATGTGTTCATATCATACCTCTCTTACATTTATGTTCATTTTCCTCGCGACTTCCAACAATCCATTATCCAGGCTCAACAATGTTGAGTTATAATTCCTTGCACATTCGAGAAAATAAGCATCATATGCATAAATATTATATTTATCTGAAATTTCTATCGCTTTTACAATATCAACATCTATTAGTCTTAATGGTATCTGGGAATAATATTCAACTGCCTTCTTAGCTAAATTCATATCTATCTTCTTTCTTTTGAACATTGCTGAGAATGCATTCCCTATTTCCCAATGGATAGAAGAAGGTGCTATTAATTCTTCTCCTTGAGTTACTTTTATCAGTTTAGCTTTACTATTTTCATTTAAGATTACTGCTATAATAACCGATGTATCAACAGTTAGACTCATGTTCAGCACCAATTTTATGGACAATTGTACAACAATATATTGTATTTCTTTTGAATAAACAATAGTATTTCTAATTCTTCCGTAGCAACATAACGCGGCGCGTTTTACCCAGTTTACCGCTATGCGGCCGCCCAAAACAAGAATGCTAATTAGAATTGAGCTGCCAATAATCTGAAAAGTGATTGCTAGGTCAGATAACTTTGAACAAGTTCACCGAAACGGAGCAACTTTGCCAAAGATATTTGATTTGCCGAACGCGATGTCGCGGTCGGGTACAAACGCATGGTTATGTGCATTTTTTATTAATAGACATTCTGAACGAAGTAACCTATCCCGTATTGCGAGAAGAATCTCAAGATTAGTTTATACAATATTTTAGATATTATCTTCGTCAATATGACAGAACTCAATTTATGACTTTAGTTAAAAAATAATACTTATGAAAATTATAGACATTTGACTAATAATATTGTCTGATCATCTTTTTGTTTACCATATGAAGCTAACTTATTATTTATTTTTTCATAAATATGGGGCAATTCATCATGTCTGTTATTAAGAACAATCTGTTTTACTATTTCCATTCCAAAGAATTCATTTTTTTTATTTGACGTTTCTGTAATTCCATCAGTCAGTAATATAAATAAATCATTTTTGTCACATACTGTGCTGTTTGTTGTATAATTAAAGTCTTTTGTCGCCGCTATCGGAAGTTGCTTTATTACCAATTCATCAAAATTGTTTGAATCATTTGCAAGTTTCAAAATCGGAAGATGACCTGCTGTTGAATATTCTACAGTATGATGTGAATTAAATTTTAAAAAAGCACACGTAAGAAACATGTTTTTCTTTTTCAAATTGTAAATTGTCTTGCTCGTTTCAGTTAAAATTGACCAAAGCGGTTCATCTTTGCTTAATAAAACTCGAATCGTGCTCTTGAACATCCCCATCATCGAACCCGCCGCAACTCCATGACCTGATACATCTGCAATATAACAAGTATGTGTAGTTTCATTTTCGAAAAAGTCAACTAAATCGCCGCCGACTTCATCAGTAGGATTAGATATTCCAAATATTTCAAAATGGTTATTAATAATTTCAATTTTCGGAACAAGGTTCGAATGAAGCTCCTGCGCAAGGTTCATTTCAGCCTGAAGCCGTAAATTTTTTATTCCCTCCTTATTTATAAATATAATAAGCAGTATATATCCCAGAACCATTGTAACTGAAATTCCGATGGCATCAAAAAATGCTCTTTGGGGAAATTCGGTAAGCAGTAATTGGTTAGTCGTATTCCAAATGTTATTTCCAACCACAAACTGAAATAGGATAGTAAAAGGAAGAAATTTAAGATTTCTTGTAAAACTATAAACGTAGAATACTGCAACAATCCCCGAATAAAATACACTTATAAAAAGCAGCAGTTCTGAATATGAACCTCCTGAAATCAGATCGATAATAAATCCAATCCCTGAAAATAAGAAGAATATCGCCGAGACAAATATTAGATATCTTCTTAATGGTATATATTTCCAGAATTTACTTTTGGGTAAAATATTATTTTTTATCATTTTAGTCTTCTAATAAATTCTGAGATCCGCTATTTATAATTAAAATACAGGTTAGTTTGATTGTTAATGTATAGTATTTTTTTGATTCTTTGTTAAGAAGATAAATAAATACAGTTGCAAAAGAAACTTTTCTTTAATTAAAAACTGCAGATATAGGAATTTTTATTTGTATTCATAAGAACTTCTTTAAATTTACTTATACACATAACGCGGCGCGTTTTACCCAGTTTACCGCTATGCGGCCGCCCAAAACAGCAACGCCAATTAGAATTAAGCTGCCAATAATTTAAAAAGTAAACGCTATGTTCGATAACTTTGAACAACATTCCCGAAACGTAAAACTAATGCAGAAGATTTTTGAAATTGCCGAACGCGATATCGCGGTCGGCTTGAACTGCATGGTTGGGCTGCCTCTGCTATTCCGAGAACATTTCTATGAGTTTTGAGATTACTTTGGTTTGGATTGGTTTAGTTAGGGCGGTTATCTTTTTTATCAATCTTGTTTTATCAACTGTTCGGATTTGATCCAAGACAATCTGCCCTTGCTTCCCTTCGACTCGACAAGGAACTCTGGTTGGATAATTTCTTAGTTTTGATGTTAATGGAGCAATTATCACTGTAGCAATATGATTATTCATCTCATTTGGCGAGATTATTACACAGGGTCTTGTTTTTCTTATTTCACTTCCTATTGTGGGATCCAAATTTATTAAATAAACATCATATCTTTGATATTCCATTTACCATTCCCACTCTTCTTTGTCCCATGAATTATTGTTATTTAGGGATTCTTTATCCATAAGAATATCATCTTTATTTTCTGACATTTTTTCAAATGCAGAATCCCAATCTTCTCTAATCTTGGAAGTTGGTTTTAATATTATTTTATTATTCTTAACCTCAATCTCGACTTCATTTTCCAAACCACTTTCCTCAAGAACGTGGCGCGGGATTCTAATACCTCTAGAATTCCCAATTTTTATTACTTTTGTTTTCATAATTCACTTTTATTTTGTAGGCACAATGTAATTACTATCAAAGAAACAATCAATATATTTTTTAGGGATTTTAGCTTCTTTCCCAGGCAGCCGTCGTGGTAGGAACGCCTGTTACCAAACATCCCCCACACAGATCCCGGCGTGCAGCTTTCCCGCACCGGGCTCCTCAATGATACTCGCTTCCGCACTTAACAGTACGTGGGAAATAAATTTATCTGATAGTTTCGGTTCTCGGTTATTCTTGGCTTCAGTATTGGATACTGTTTTAGCATTTTTGCGAATCCTTCCCATGTATAGCTTTTCCTTTGGCTTCTTCTATCGAACCATTTGCGCAGTATTTTCTTGATGGTTCTATAGAACTTCCTTAGACTTTCGCTATTGCCTATTATTCCATAATATAAGTAATATCCACTTAGCTTCTTATTTAGCTGGCTTATTAACTCTGCGATCCTTCGATCTCTGTGAGTTTTGCACCATTGTTTGAAGTTTATCAGTGATTTGATATACTTAATTCTGGAGGTCCTACGCTTTATCTGAGGCTTGCCGGTTTTACCTATACCACATCTGAATTCTATTCCTAAGAAGTCGAAGCGGCTCTTTTCTTGTATCCTAAATTTACTGAATCTTATTATCCGCGTTTTTTCCGCGGATACTTCTAACCCGAACTTGCATAACCGTCCCGGGAGTTCTTGATAAAACCTTTCCGCGTCTTTTTGAAACTGGAAAAGACATACGAAGTCATCTGCGTAACGGCATAGATAAGCTCTGTCTTCAGATTTGAGTTTTATCTGCTTTTCAAACCACAAGTCTAGAACATAGTGTAAATATATGTTTGACAAGTATGGTGAGACTACTCCGCCTTGGGGAGCTCCGGATGCCGGATGAATTATTGCTCCATCGGCTTCCATTATTCCGGCCTTCAACCACTTTCTTATTAGGCCTACGAATGCTTTGTCATTGATCCTTTCTTCAAGCATTCTTATTAGCCACTCATGATTGATATTTTCGAAGAACCCTTTTATATCTGCTTCTACTACGTAGCCGTACCAGCCGTATTGAAGTTCATAATGAAGCGATTTTAATGCCGCCTTTACTCCTGTTCCTTTCCTAAAGCCGAAGCTATTTGGCATAAAGTCTTGCTCATGTATGCTCTCCAGTATCCTTGATACTGCTACTTGAAGCAATTTGTCTTCTGTCGACGGAATTCCCAGTGGACGATCTTTACCGTTTGATTTCGGTATATACTTTCTCTGTACCAGCTTTGCACGATATCCTTTATCTTTTAGCCTTCGTACGAGATCTTTTACATTTCCTTCTAGATTCTCTTCGTATGCTTTGGCGCTTATATGGTCTATACCGCTACTTGCGCTCTTGTTTATATACTTCCAAGAATCCAAGAGGTTTATCTCGTTGAGCATCCCGTAAAGGTTACCGAAACGATATCCTTTCTCTCGTTCTGCCTTCTTTGCTATTTCTCGCAGTGAGGTTTGCACTATTTCTCCGATCCTACAGTCCGGATAATGTTTCCTTTGCAAGCTTCGTATAA
>CAWJLA010000004.1:0-456509 GCA_963843605.1 uncultured Bacteroidota bacterium
GGCACAAGAAATATTAATCCGAGTGCGTATCCTATTTGCGTAAAAGTAACTATCATCCCTGCAGCGGAAGCAGAGCTTCCGAACGTAACCGCAATCGTATCTAACAGCGGCTGCGCCCAGTATAAATTAGCCACCGTAACACCGCTGGCAACCGACAAAATAAAAACCAAACCCGGGTTCAGTATTTCTTTTCCGTCTTTACCTAGCTTATATATTTTTAAAAGAGAACTTTTCAAGGTTTAAATCTTCTTTCCGGTTTTAAATAAAAAGGATTTATTCGCGTTAGCAAAATAATGAAGTATAACGAGATTTAAAATCTGTGCGGATTCTGAGATGTATTACTCAAATTGAATCTCATTGCTGGGACAAGACCGATTACGGTTCGAATAAAACGGAAACTGCCCCTACGGTTTAAGCAGGAGCAGTTTCTCGTTCGAAATTTAATAGACTAATAAGAAATTCTATAATACTTATTTTATCAATACAGATTTTTTAGTCATACTGAACTTACCCGCGATAATCCTGTAAAAGTAAACACCGCTGGGCAAAGAGGACGCATCGAACATCAACAGATGGCGGCCGGCTTCTTTATATTCGCCGTTAAGCAATGTAGCGATTTCTTTTCCTAGAGTATTATAAATTTTCAATGTCACCTTGCCTGCAACGGGTAAAATATAGCCGATAGTTGTTACTGGATTAAAGGGATTAGGATAATTCTGTTCAAGCGCAAAATCTTGCGGCTGTGAATAATTATTTTTTCCGCCGCTTTTATTCTCAACGCCGGTTACGGAAAATGCGGCTTTCTTCATCCCTACATTGTGGAAGATAGGTTCATCAACTACCGTCAGAATCGGACTAACATAATCAACATAATCGGGAGCCGATGCATTTACCTGATACTGCCCGGCCGGCACATAAAATGCATAATAACCCGGAACAAAAATTCCGTCACCTGTAGTGCTGTCGGTTACTTGCGGATTAACCTGACCGGTTTCCTCTGCTTTCCACCTTTCCCAGCTGTCATCGCCGGTACGCGTCATTGCGGTTATGGTTGCGTTTTTAATCAGGGATTTTTCCGGCGGCACCGCAGGCCATTCATAATCCTGACCTGCAATATCGGTATCATATACATAACCGGCAGGGTCAATCAGAATCTCATGGCATTTTACAAATACCAATCCGACAAGCGGAACTCCTGAGTCCGAGTAATAAATGGGTCTGCACCATACTTCAACTTTTGCACCCGGGCCGAAGCCTTTTTGCACATATATAAAATCATAGGTAACGTACTCCGCTTTTTTGTTTAACGAGTTAATACCCGGAACAATTTTATTACCGGTAACAGACCTTACTTCCGATAACGGAAGTATCTTTTCATATGTTTCGCCGTTCTCGGTTATAACCAGTTTCATCTCATGATTTTTCCACATTGTGGTATCGGTTAAAATAGACGGCGGAGCTTTAAATCTTTTCTTAATAATAATATCTTCGTTTGGCGTAGTACCCGATCTTCCTCCGAAAGCTCCGGGATAAACTTCCTGATCTCCCGTTTGAATTACAAAATGGTCCATGTCGAACCCTGCCGAATCAAAAATAGGATCGATTCTTATTGTTATCGGTTGCCATAAATTTAAGAACGGTGCACTTTTCTCACCGTTAAATTCGGCCTGAATATAGAGGTGATAATTTCGCCCTTCAGTAATGGCCGTCGGCACGATTTCCCACCTTCTATCCGCACCGACGACGGCACTACCGATTTCTTTAGGGTTCAAGAGCGAAAGATCTCCGAAGCTTAAAGAACTATCTCCTTCATAAAGAGTTACTGTTGCTCCTGCTTTAGCCATTCCGGAAAATTTCGGATTTGAAGGCATTATTAACGGCGTTTCACTGTCAAAATATGTAACAAGCGGTTTAAGTATAATCGGCTGAAGTACGGAAACCACACTAAACGAAAAATATGACGCATTATTAGCCAATGCTTCATCTTCGGCGGTACTCGAAATATCCGCGGAGATTTTTTTATCGCCTAATGAAGTGGGTTTTAATTTTAAAACTACATGCCCCGAAGCGAATTTATCCAGATCACCAAGATTCCATGTGAGTACGTTTCCGTTTACTGAAGAAGGTGACGGATCAGCCGATATAAATTCCAGCCCGTCCGGCAAAGAATCCGTAAGAACGGCACCTGAAGCAGTATTATAAGACATGTTGCCGTAATAAATATCAAAACTCACCGGTACATCTATTTCCGCAGTAAAGTAGATTCCGCTTTCCATAGATTCCAATAATCCCCACTGAAATGTCCAAAGATCGGGAAGAGGAGGTTTAACCGTAAGTTCGACTACTGCTTCGTTATCACCAGGTTCGGTATCGTTATCAGAGCTGCTTATTGTGGCAGTATTCGTTATAACCGTTCCGAAATCAACATTATTCTTTACGATGCCTATCACGGTAATTGAACCTACCTGAGCGTTGTTAAGAGTACCCAACTGCCAGGTTAGACTATTGCCGGACTGGGAAGTTGAAAGCGGATATACTGAAAGCAAATCCATTTCTGCCGGGAGATTATCCTTCAGCACAACATTTGTTGCCTGGTCGTCGCCCTGCCAGTAATAAATTATGGAATATATAACGGTATCGCCCGGTACTACGCCAGAAAACATCCTCAAAGACGACATAGAAACACCCAGATTGCCGGTTGCTGCATTCGAGGTACTGAACGATAATAACAGTATAAGGGAAAATACGACCGAAATTCGTAAAAATTTCATGTAATCCTCTCTACTTGTTTAATAATAACATTCATTATGAATTCTTTATATAATAAATCGAAATCGTTTAAACGGATTTAATTTTTTTGTATCATCAAAAGATTTTATTTCTTAAAGCTTTTGACACAGCTTCTGCTTTTGAATGAACGTGTAATTTTTCATAAATCCTTTTTATATGAGAATGAACGGTAAAAGGACTTATGAATAAACTATCTGCTATTCTCTTAAAGCTTAACCCGTCAACCAGGAGTTGAAGAATATCAATTTCGCGAGGTGTTAATTTGAAAGTGTTGTGTTTGGGAAAAGTCTCTATTTCTCTTATGAAATTAAGTACTCTTCTGGCAATTGCAGCGCTCATCGGAGAACCTGTTTTTATTTCTCTAATGGCCCTTATTATTTCATCGGGACTATCGTTCTTAAGAATATATCCCGAAGCTCCTGAATAAATCGACTGAAATATTTTATCATCGTCGTCATAAACCGTCAGCATTAATATTTCAATTGACGGATACAGTTCCTTCACTCTTTTAATTCCTTCTATGCCGCTCATCCCCGGTAGTCCGATATCCATAAGAAGGACGTCGATAAGAAGGTCATCCAAATCTGCGAGCATATCTTCGCAATTGCCGAAATTTCCTACACAGCCCATCCCTTCGGTGTCGTTAATAAACTGGACGTAGCTCTCCCGGATTTTTTCGTCATCTTCAACGATTACAACTCTGGTGGGAAATGAAGAACGGTTATCTGATTTCTTGTTCGAATTTTGCAAAGCCATAATTACTTCTTTGTTAATTCATAATATCTAATTTTTTTAACATGCTCCGGTAAAATTCAGTTCTTTTAAAAATTATCATGCAAAGTTTCAGGCTAAATAGCCTGAATTATATCGTCCTGAGCGGAATCGAAGACTGACTGTAAGCCAGGTTTCCGGTTCGACTCCGCCCAGCATTAAAATAAAAGAACGGCTGAAACTAACACTACCATCCAACTAAATTAAATTTTATAATTTGAACGCAGCACCGGCTGTTATATAACCGACACCGTATCCGACTTCACCGAAAATTGCAATATTAGGATTAAAGAAATATCTAAGTCCGACATGAACACCGGCTACCAAATAGCTTGCACCAGCAGCATAAGTGCCGTAAAAACCAGTAGGTTCGGAAACACTTGTAATAGCATAACCTAAAGTTACTCCGCCGTACCCGTCAAGGTTTTCTGAATTTTCAAGAAAATGATATTCTCCCCTAGCAGCAATCAGGATATAAGAATATGTCCAAGAATAATCTGTCCCAAGCCAAGTGCCGTAATCATAACTGGAAGAGGTATATCCTATTAGACCTCCTATGGAAATTTTGTCTTCCAGACCGTATTGAAAACCTACACTGATCGGCGGCACGGTTGTGGACCCGTATATTCCTGCAAAACCGTATCCTATTCCGATTGTACCTAGTTTGTCGCCTTTATTGTAAGGAGCCTGGGCAAAAGCATTCATAGTAAAAAAAAGCAAGACAATAGTAACAACAGCTATTTTTTTCATCAAGAACCTCCTGAATATTGTATAAAAGTTGCTCAACACGGGATTATTTGAACTTAGGTTTTAGTTCTAAATAAAATAGTATTAAAGTCCCCGTATTTTTATAATGAAAAGATCTTGATAAAATAAGGAAATAGGTATACCCTGTTTAGGGTAATTTCATAACTGCTTTCAATAAAGTTCCTTTGCCTTCCCGGGCCGAGACCGAAAGAGTTCCCCCGAATGCAACGGTACGTTTTTTAATGTTTTTCAGGCCGTTACCGTTGCTGCTGCCGTTATTCTCAAAGCCTTTACCGTTATCTTCAATCGTCATAACCAAACTGCTGTTTTCTCTAACCAGGCTCACGTAAACTTGCGTAGCGCCGGCATGGCGCACTATGTTCGAAACGGATTCTTTATAAATTAAAAAAAGATTCCTTCTGAAATCCATCGGCAAAGACAAAGCGGTTAATTCAGGATCAACAGTAATTTTATAATCAATTTCATTTACCTCGAAAAGTTTTGCCGTATAATCCATCATCCTTATAGTTATATTTTCAAATGAATCGTTTTGAGGATTTACCGTCCATACGATATCGCTCATAGAACCTATTAATCTTCTTGAATTCTCCCCTATTTCTCCGAGCAATGATTCTATATTGCGGAAAGAATAGAGGTCGATATTCTCTTTAATAATATTTAATTTTTTTAACGACCGGAGCGCCGCATCGCTGAACAAAGAAATTCTGGTTAAACTGGCCCCTATGTCGTCGTGCAAATCGGTAGCAATACTCATTCTCATTCTTTCCAATTTAAGAATCTGCTCTACCCTGTACATATGCAGAAGATATATAATTGCGGTTAATACAAACATTACAATTAAAAAAAACGGCCATGTTTTCCAGAAAGGCGGGATTATGGTTATCATTAACTTTGTCGGTTCTTCACTCCAAAAGTTATCACGGTTTGCGGCTTTTACCTTAAAGACATATTTGCCGGGAGCCATGTTTGTATAATGAGCGTTTCTGTTGTTGCCGATATATATCCAGTTATTATCATATCCTTCCAGCATATACGCGTACTGGTTCTTATCGGGCCGGGAATAATCGAGTCCTGAGAACTCAATCGAGAAGTCGTGTTCGAAATAATTTAAGATAATATTTTTGACGCTCGATATTTCTTTATGAAAATTTTTCTCTTTATTAAAAAGTTTAAATGAAGTTATCGATACTGACGGCTTGTAGACATTGACTCTTATACTGTCGGGATAAACAACCGAAATTCCGTTAACACCGCCGAACATCATATGCCCGTCTTTTAATTTTAGGTAACCCTGACTGAACTGGTCGTTTCCGAGGCCGTCTTTTGCGTCATAATTAATAAAAACATGAGACTTAAGACTAAACCTTGACAAGCCCTGATTTGAACTGATCCATAAATACTTTTCATCATCTTCCAGAATTCCGAAAACAATATTATTGGATAATCCGTCGTCCTCGGTAAAATGATAGAAGGTTTTTGTTTTCTGATCCAGATAATTCAGCCCGCCTCCCCATGTACCTATCCACAGTTTGCCGTCACTGTCCTGATAAATTGATGACACGTTGTTATTGCTGAGCGATTTTGAATTATGGGGGTTATACTGAAAGCGGGTAAATTTCCCTATATTATAATGGAATAAATTAAGTCCGCCGGCATTCGTACCTATCCATAAATTTCCGGCACTGTCTTCGTACATGCAGGTTATAAGGTTATCGCTTAAGCTTAAGGTATCCGAGCCGTTAAATAAATAAGAATCGACATTATTATCTTTCTTATCGTATCGATACAGCCCGCCGCCCCAGGTACCAATCCAAATATAATGACGGCTGTCTTCGTATATCGACGAGATATTATGATTATACAGCAAATTTTTCTTAAAAGGAGGCCGGATAAATCTTCCTTTTTTTCTGTCGAAGATGGTCACGCCGGCATAAGTTCCTATCCACAGCCGATTGTCTGAATCTTCGTAAATGTCCCAGACTATATCATTTAAAAGACTGTTGGGATCGGTAACCGAGTGGCTGTAATAATCGGACTTATTAGTTTTGGCGTCGTACCTGTTCAAACCGACGTTCCATGTTCCGATCCACACAATCCCTTCGTGATCTTCAAAAATGGAATTTACTTCGTTTGAACTCAGAGAATTATGCCTTTGAGAATCTCCGTTAATGTGGCTGAAATATTTTGAATAAGGCAAAAGTTTGTCGATTCCTTTACCGGTACCGAACCAAAAAATTCCCTGACTGTCAATGAAAATTGCTGAAATCCAATTATCTCTTATACAGTCCGGATCATGCGTATTGAATTTATAATTATTTATGCTGCCGGACTCGATATTCAATATGTATAAACCGTTGTCATGAGTACCGATCCACAATCTTTTTTGAGCATCGTAAAGAAGTGAAAGTATGGAGTTTTCGTCGGGATATGAAATATTTTTTTCGTCTATAAAATATCTCTTAACGCTTCCGTTTCCGGTATCGAATTTTAATAATGTCCTTTTTGTGCCGAGCCAAAGGAAATCTCCGCCGCTAATAATTTTTTTAATATAATTATCGCTGAATTCCTTTGTATTTCTTTCTCCGAAAAAGTAATGGGTAAAAATGTTTTTTTCTTTATCCAGTTTATTCAATCCCCCGCCCCAGGTCCCAAGCCATAAACAACCTTTTTCGTCCTCATAAATTGAATTGACGGCATTGTTGCTGATGCTGTTCTGATTCTCATCCGAGTGTACATAGTGAAAGAATTTATTTTTCTCTTTATCTAATTTATCCAATCCGCCGGAAGTGCCGACCCATACGGAACCTTGTTTATCAATTACAACCGCCCAGATTCTGTTATTAATCAGGGAGTTATTATTTAAAGGGTCATGCCTGAAACTTTTAAAGGTCTGATTATCTCGGTTGAACTCAAAAAGTCCTCCGCTGTAAGTTCCGACCCAAAGATTTCCCTTTGCATCCTCGGTGATTGACTGTATCCAATTATCGGTCAAAGAAGTTGAGTCGAACGGAATCGATTTATAAGCTTTAAAATCATATCCGTCGTATTTAAATAAACCGTCCTGTGTACCGAACCATTTAAAACCTTCTCTATCCTGGAAAATACAATTTATGACGTTTTGAGATAATCCCTTTCCCATTAAAACATGATTAAATTTGATCTCATCTCCCAGGGGAAAAACATCAGGGGTAAAGGTTTGGAAAAACAATATAATAGAAGACAGTAAAAAATATTTTCGCATATAAAGAAACTAAAATTATGAATTTTTCCGAATCAAAATTGTGTCTGCAATTTTAAGCATCAACTTAAAATTTTGAGTCCCTTTAAAATTGCGGATTAAAATTTTTGAAGACTCCCTTTAATCCCCGATTTATGTTCTAAACTAAAGTAAATAAATTTTATTATCAAGTGGGTGAAATTAATAAGCAGGAGCAATAGTATAGCATATAAATTGATTATCCGGATTAGCAGCTAACTTAAAACTTAAAACTAAAAACAAAGTCCTTGTTTAACAGTTAAATGATTCCCCGCGTAACTCTCCAACTTCATCGCGTACCCCCGTATAAAAATTTTTGAAGGAAATTGCAGAGATTAATAAATAAAGCGAACACGGTAATGAATCAAATTGCTTTTTCTATTCCTATCGGGCAGTGGTCGGATCCCATAACGTCGCTTAAGATAAACGCATCCTTAATTTCGTCTTTTGCATTTTCGGAAACGAAGAAATAATCGATGCGCCACCCGACGTTTCTTTCGCGCGCTCTGGTAACCTGGTCCCACCAGGTATAATTATTAGGCTCCTGATTAAACATTCTGAAAGTATCCAGATATCCGTTATCTATTACTTTGTCCAGCCATTTTCTTTCCACCGGCAGAAATCCCGATACGGTTGAATTTTCCTTCGGACGAGCCAGATCAATTTCTTTATGCGCGGTATTAACGTCGCCGCAGAAAATTATCTTTTTTCCTTTCTTTTTTAATTTATTAACATATTCCAGAAAAGTGTCGTAAAAGTCCAATTTGTATTGCAGTCTTTCGGCTCTGGCTTTACCGTTGGGATAATAAATATTAAAAAGTATGAAACCCGGATATTCGGCAATCAAAGTTCTGCCTTCACTGTCGAATTTAACTACGCCGAATCCTTTTTTTATGGAAAGCGGTTCGTCCCTTGTATAAATTGCAACACCGCTGTAGCCTTTTCTCTCGGCAGAAGAAAAATATGAATGATATCCTTCGATGTTTATTAAATCTTCCGGCAGCTGTTCCACATGCGCTTTTGTTTCCTGAAGGCAAAGGATATCGGGTTTTGCTTGAGCTATCCAATCCAGCAATCCTTTTTTATAAGCAGCTCTGATACCGTTTACGTTCCATGAAAGTATTTTTATTGTCCTCATTTTTTTCTTTTGCTTCATGAGTAATATTTTTTTTACATTTAAGTATACAACGAAGAGTTAAAATAGGAAAACAGAAAAATAAGTTTTACCTCCGGCATACTGAATTTGTGAGCTGTTTCATATTTCTATTATTTATGTGTAAAACCTAAAACGAATATATCTCAAAGAGTTTGCGGTTATTTTCACCGGCCTGAAATTTTAAACTTACGGCCCAATACAGCGGCGGTGTATAAATAAATTTAAGAATAAGCATGCCGATCGAGACAGAAATATTAAAATAGGAAAAATTTACAGAATATTAATTAAATAGATCTGTACTGAAGGTAACCGGAAAAAATAATTTCTTGTCATATTTTACGAAAAAGATCATTCCGGATAATTGAGATTATTATTGCCCCGCCGTTTTTACAGATAATTTGACTTGATTCACAGATCATTACTAAAACGGCATGATTATTTTGACTATTTTAATGCTTTAAAAATAAGAATTTGGAAATGGAAAGCACTAATAAAGGAAAAAGAAATAAGGCAAAGCCCGGACGAGGTATTTACAGTCTTTTGAGACAATATATCGGTTTTATACTTCTGCTTATCTTACTTGCTTTGCTGGGTAACGGGGTCAATCTTTTTATACCGAAAATAATTTCCAGCGGGATTGATGCTTATTCCGGCGGACAATATGTTTTCAAGACAATTGCAGTCGAATTCTTGGGAGCCGCACTCGTTATATTTATTTTTACTTATCTTCAGAGCATAGTTCAAACTTATACTTCTGAGCGCGTTGCCCGAGATCTAAGAAAGAAACTTTCGCAAAAAATTTCGGGTCAAAGTTATGCTTTCGTTCAGGAAGCAAATCCTTCCACGTTATTAACCAACCTTACCTCCGATGTTGACTCGGTAAAGATGTTTGTATCGCAGGCCGTAGCGTCGATTGCATCTTCAGTCTTTATAATTATCGGAACAAGCATTCTTCTGTTAACGATAAATTGGAAACTTGCTTTGACGGTTATTGCTATAATTCCGGTTATCGCTGTTACTTTTTTTGCGGTCTTAAAAAAGGTAAGGGTATTGTTTAAGAAGGGCCGCGAAGTAATCGACTGGCTGAATAAAATAATTAATGAAAGTATTCTGGGTGCGGCTATCATCCGTGTTATCAATGCTCAGCAAATTGAATACCTGAAATTTATTGAAGCAAATACCGAAGCTAAAGATATAGGAATTTCCATTCTTACATTATTTGCAACGCTTATTCCGGTAGTTACTTTTGTCGCAAACCTTGCTACGCTTTCAATCCTTGCACTAGGTGGCCATTTTGTTATTAACGGAAGCATGTCGTTGGGCGATTTCGCGGCTTTCAACAGTTATGTATCTATCTTAATTTTTCCGATCATCATTATCGGTTTCATGAGTAACCTAATTGCACGGGCTTCGGTTTCCTATCAAAGAATATTTAAAGTGTTAAACGCACCTGATACACTCGAATCGGGAACAATTGATCATTTGCCGAAGGGCGATATACGGCTTGAAAATATTAATGTTTACTATAACGAAAAACCTGCGCTGAAAAATGTTTCCTTTACAATAAAAGCAGGTACAAGAACTGCTATTATAGGACCGACTGCCGCAGGAAAGAGTCAGTTGCTATATCTGCTTACCGGACTGATAAAGCCTGACTCGGGAACAATTGAATTTGACGGGAGGGATATTAATGATTACAAAAAAGAACCTTTCCATAACAGTATCGGTTTTGTTTTTCAGGACAGTATTATTTTCAATTTAAGTCTTCGCGATAATATTTCTTTCGGAAACAATATCACCGGTAAATCACTGGAAGAGGCGATTGAAACTGCCGAACTGAAAGAATTTGCCGAATCTCTCCCCCAAAAGCTTGATACTATTGTATCCGAACGCGGCACCAGTCTTTCCGGCGGACAAAAGCAAAGAATAATGCTTGCACGCGCTTTGGCCTTAAAGCCTAAAATTCTGCTGCTGGACGATTTTACAGCAAGAGTAGATAATCAAACGGAACAGAAGATTTTAAAAAACATCAAAGATAATTATAAAGACATAACTCTGGTTTCGGTTACACAAAAGATAGCACCTGTAGAGAACTTTGACCAGATTATCCTGCTAATGGAAGGAGAAGTAATTGCGGCCGGAAAGCACAGTGAACTGCTGAAGGAATGCCCGGAATATATCCAGATATATAATTCTCAAAGAAGCATGAGTCACTATGAATTACAATCTTAATACGCTTGTAAAAAATAAAGAAAAGAGATCCACATACGCCACCGTAAAAAATCTGCTGGTTCATCTGGTGGAAGAGAAAGTATTGCTGATAAAAGCATTTATAGCAATGCTTGTCACAGCGGCGCTGAACCTCCTTGCTCCTCTTATTATCGGACATACAATTGATAATTACGTTCAGACAAAGCAATATCACGGCGTACTTATATTCAGCGGCATTCTGCTGGTGATGTATATTATCACCCTGGCGGCCGGATATATCCAAACCAAACTGATGGGAACAGTAGGTCAGCGGATGCTTTTTACTTTGCGTAATGCTGTGTTTAATAAACTGCAGGAACTTCCAGTAGATTTTTTCAATCAGAACAAGGCAGGCGATCTTATATCGAGAATTAATAACGATACCGATAATATCAACCAGTTCTTCTCGCAGTCGCTGATGCAATTTGCCCGTTTCATTCTGATTATGATCGGCGCGGGAATATTTTTGTTATCGATAAATCTTCCTCTCGGAGCAGCGGCGCTGGCTCCCGCATTAATTTTATGGCTGTTTACAAAATTAATATCACCCTGGGTAAAAAGAAAAAATGCGGTCAGTCTTAAGAGCGTCGGTCTGCTTAGTTCGACCGTTCAGGAAAGCCTTAATAATTTTAAAGTAATTGTTGCGTTTAACCGCAGAGATTACTTCATGGAAAAATTTAATGAATCCAACATGCAGAATTACCGCAGTTCCGTTTCGGCAGGATTGGCAAATAATTTTTTCATGCCCGTTTACGGACTTTTCTCCAACATCGGTCAATTAATTGTACTTACTTACGGAATTTTTCTTATATCGGCAGGAGATTTTACCATAGGTCTTTTAATCAGCTTCCTTGCATACATTACGAGTTTTTACAACCCTTTAAGACAGCTTGCAGCTTTGTGGGCAAACTTCCAAGTAGCGCTGGCGGCATGGGACAGGATTGCAATAATTCTGAATCTGGAAAACAATATTCCCGTAATTGAAGACAATTCTGCAGTAAACTCCGGATCACTGATTTCTTTTAAGAATGTTTCTTTCAGCTATCCTGAAAGCAGTGAAGTTCTTCATAATATTAATTTCGACCTTAAAAAAGGAAAGACATATGCATTCGTAGGCCCCACAGGCGGAGGCAAAACAACTATTGCTTCTTTAATTGCAAGATTGTACGATCCTTCCAAGGGAACTGTTTTTCTTGACGGCAGGAACATACGAACGTTTCAGCCTGAAGAGCGAACGAAGAAAATAGGTTTCATTTTACAGGAGCCTTTTTTATTTACTGGAACGGTAAAAGATAATATTTTGTACGGGAATGAAAGTTTTAAGAGCTTTACTACCGAACAACTAACCGGAGCAATTACTGATGCGGGTCTGGAAGGCCTGTTAGAAAGGTTTGAATCCGGGTTAGATACAAATATAAAAATTTCCGGCGACGGCATAAGTCTCGGCCAAAAACAATTAATAGCTTTTATAAGAGCAATACTAAGAAATCCCGAGCTGCTGATACTCGACGAAGCGACTGCAAATATAGATACCGTTACCGAACAATTACTGGAAAGTATATTGCGGAAATTGCCGCCGACAAGCACAAAGGTAATTATTGCTCATCGCTTGAATACAATTGAAAATGCGGATGAAATTTATTTTGTAAATTCGGGGCAGGTAGTGCCGGCCGGTTCTCTCGAAGATGCAGTCAATATGCTGCTGCACGGAAAAAGAGTAAGTTAATTCATTTTTCTTTCGCACAGTGAATTTATAAATCCTTTAATGTTCGAAATAAACCTGGTCAAACAGAATTGCCGGCATATGTTCAGGTAAATGAATAATAACAATTCTACAGACTATTCGAACCTAAACTAAGAACAAATTCACTACCGGGTTCCAGCACTTGTATCCGGTGAGGGGTATTTTCATGTCAGTGCAAAGTCTTAATTCATTTACGACATAGTCAAATCTTAATTCAAAAATTTAATTCAAGTCACATTTTATGTTCTTAAAAATATTTTTGTGAAATATCGTGACATAATATACCGTGCATAATGCATGTTTATTTTATATTCCGACGAGTAAAGTAGAAAGGTCGAAAAACCAGGATGAATTCGGTTAATGAAGGAGAAATTAAGAGTAAAGAATCCATTATTATAGAAGCAGCCCGCAAACGGTTTGCTCACTACGGTTATTCAAAAGTGACAATGGATGAAATAGCAGGCGACGTTGAAATGGGAAAGGCTTCTTTATATTATTACTTCCCTACAAAAGAAGATCTGTTCAGAGCGGTTATTCTGCAAGAACAAAACGAGCTGAAAAAAAACATAGAATTAATTCTTCAAAAGCCCGAAAGCGCTGTTAAGAAACTTCACAGCTACGTTAATCAAAGAATGAAATTTTTCAAAATATTAATCAATCTCGGTACGTTGTCGGTTCATTCTTATTCCGAAATAAAATCAATATTTAAAGAACTGTTTACCGATTTTGAAAAAACGGAAATTCTATTAATAAAAAAAATTATCGACGAAGGAAAAACGAATAATGAGTTAGATGCCGGTTTGCCGGACAATACAGCCGAAGTGTTTCTGCACGTTCTGCAGGGACTTAGATGCAATGTATTACGGTGGACAAAAGGACACAAGCCGGATGATAAGACGCGTAAAAACCTGGAACAGGAAATGAATACGGTAACCGATATTTTTATTCACGGTATTAAAAGTCGATAAGCAAAATATTTTTTAATAAAGGAAAAGCTAATGGCACAGAACGAGGAATCAAAAGATCAGAATAAAACGACTCCAAATGCAAAAAGAAATAATACCGGTGTAAACGACGGGAAAAAAGAAAAATCCCGATTCGGTAAAAAGAGAATTATTATTCCGGCAGTTATAATTCTTCTGTTTATAGCAGGTGCCGTTTATTGGTATATAGGTCAAATCGGGCACGTCTCAACCGATGATGCTTTTGTGGATGCTAATCAACTTTCCGTCAGTTCAAAAATTCTCGGAAGGATTACAAGACTGACTGTAGACGAAGGCGATTCGGTAAAAGAAGGACAGATGCTGGTTGCACTTGATTCAACAGATTATAAAGCCCGCGAGAATCAGGCAATGGCAATGTTAAATCTGGCAAACGAGAGCATCACTCTTGCTAAAGTAAATATCGCAAGAGCACAGGACGATTTTAACCGGGCACAGAATCAATACAAGGATAAAATTATACCCAAAGAACAATTTGATCATGCCCAAAAAGCTTTAGAAGCCGCGCAAGCAGAATATAAAATCGATATGTCTAAAATAGGCACCGCAAAAGCACAACTGCAGGTTTTAAAGGCAAATCTTCAAAACACAAAAATATATTCGCCGATGGAGGGTGTTGTCGCAAAAAGATGGGTGTTAAAAGGAGATGTTATATCACCCGGCCAGCCGGTTTTCACAATTTATAACCTTAAGAATATTTGGATTACAGCCGAGCTGGAAGAAACAAATTTGTCTTCGATCCATTTAGGAGATAAAGTACAAATATCCGTCGATGCCTATCCCGATCAAAAATTTGAAGGCAAGGTATACCAGATAGGCTCGACAACCGCATCCGAATTTGCTCTTATTCCTCCTTCCAACGCATCCGGAAATTTTACAAAGGTTACGCAGAGAGTTCCGGTAAAAATTTCTATAAAACCGGTTTTGGCAAAAGGAGAGGCGGATCCGCCGGGCTCAATTAAACTATTACCGGGAATGTCGGTGGAAATAGATGTCAAGGTAAATTAAAAAATGGGCAAAATTAAAAACAGCGGAAATAACATTCAATTATCCAATATACACGAGCATCCGTCGTATAAATGGATCGTACTTGCGAACGTTATGGTAGGCACTTTTATGGCGGTGCTGGATATTTCAATTGTAAATGTCGGCCTGCCTAAAATGATGGCGGCATTCGGCGTAAGCGTAGACAAAATCGAATGGGTGTTAACTGCTTACCTTCTGGTATTTGCGGTTGTACTGCCGTCCTCCGGCTGGATTGCAGATCATCTCGGATATAAAAAATCGTACAATCTGGGGTTGCTTCTTTTTACCGTAGGTTCATTGCTTTGCAGTCTTTCCGCCAATGAGAATATGTTAATATTATTCAGGGTAGTGCAGGGTGCCGGAGCAGGTTTTATTATGCCGGTGGGAATGGCAATAGTTACACGGGAATTTCCTCCCAGTCAAAGAGGCGTTGCACTCGGCTTTTGGGGAGTTGCCGCGGCTGCTTCAATTTCTCTCGGACCGATGTTCGGCGGATATCTAATAGACAGTTTCAGCTGGCATGCAATATTCGATATCAATGTTCCGATAGGTATTATGGCTATTGCGGGTACACTAATTGTTCTGAGAGAATATAAAACCGAAGAGACCCGCTCGTTTGATCTAGTTGGATTTATTTCGATGACATTATTTTTAGTATTTCTGCTTCTTGCACTATCCGACGGCAACTCAGCCTGGAATACCGGAGGCTGGACATCTAATTTTATACTCGGCTGTTTCTCAATTTCTTTTGTAAGTTTTGTAATTTTTCTGGCAACCGAGCTTACTGTTAAACACCCCATAATAGATCTGAGAATATTAAAGAACAGAAATTTCGGTATGGCGAATTTAATGATGTTTATTTTCGGACTCGCTTTCTTCGGCAATTCGTTTCTACTGCCGATCTATCTGCAGAATTCGCTCGGGTATACTGCCCTTCAGGCCGGTCTTGTGTTTTTCCCAGTCGGAATTATTCAGGCAATTATGTCGCCTGTTGCAGGATGGATGACCGATAAATTGAATCCGAAGATACCGATTTCAATCGGAATAATTTTAACTTTCTTTAGTATGTACTTGTACGGCAAACTGTCCCTAACCACGGAATACTGGCAGATAATGCTGCCTCTATTCATTCGTGGATTCGGACTTGGTTTTATGTTCATACCTTTAAGCACTATCGCAATAAACGATATTTCCAAGGAGAAGATGGCACAGGCTACCGGCTTATTTAATACTATTCGCCAGGTAGGCGGAAGCTTCGGGGTAGCAATTCTGGGAACGATGCTTACCCGCAGGGTAATCTTCCATACCGAAATATACAGTCAGGCGGTCAATTCAAACTCCGCAGCATTTAAACATTCGGTATACGGACTTACACATTTCGTTCAGCAGTCGGTGGGAGGTTCCGGAGGCGAGGTTATACTTAGAGCTAAAGCGTTAATTGCACAAAATATAATAGGTCAGGCTTTTGTTTCAGGAATATCGGATGATTTTCTAGCCGGTGCCGCTTTAACTGTTCTAATTCTTATTCCTCTCTTCTTTCTGAAATACCATAAGAGAAAAGACGGAAGTAAAGTTGAGATGATGGAATAATTCTTAATCACCATGTACGGAGTTAAATATCAGCATGAAGAATTCGATAATTACTTCTTTACTGATTATATTTGTTTCTATTTTTAATGTGGCATATCCTCAAAATTCAGTTGAAGGAAACTTAACGTTAGATAAGGCGATCCGGCTTGCACTCACGAACCAGCCGCTTATCCAGCAGTCCGAAGAAGATGTTAAAGCCGCTGATGCAAAAATAAAACAGCAAAAAAGTTTTGACTATCCCGATGTTGAGGGAAATTTATCTTACGCACGATTAGGTCCCGTTTCTTCGATAGCATTCGGGGAATCAACTTTTAATTTATTCCCGGCCAACAATTATAATTTTAATGTTCAGGCGAATTATAACTTATATGATTTCGGTAAGAAGAATGCACTTTTAGATCTTACAAAATCTTATAAACTAACGAATGAAGAAAAAATAGAGTACATAAAGAACGGGCTTTCTTATAAAACAGTATATCTTTTTTATTCCATCTTATATTTGGAAAAAGATTTAAAAGTTAAAAACGACCAGATAAATACACTTCAAAATCATCTCCAAATAACAAATAAAAAAGAAGAAAACGGATCGGCTACAGATTTCGATATATTAACAACGAAGGTAAGAGTGGCTGCTGCTGAAAATGAGAAAATAGATATAGAAAATGCAATAACTAAACAGAAAATTGCACTTAAAGAGATTTTGGGATTAAATAGCGGTGAAACGCTGAACCTTTCGGGTGACCTTGCTTTAATGCAGCAATCTACAAATACCGACTCGCTGCTTGCCAAAGCATACTCACAAAGAGAAGAGATGAAAATTGCGGCAGATAACGTAAACTCGACAAAACTCCGGAAACATGCTGCATCTCTTGAAGATATGCCTCAGGTTAATGTAGTTGCGAATTACGGATTAAAGAACGGATATATACCGGATTTAAATGTACTCAGAGGCAACTGGATATTAGGAATCTCTGCAAATATTCCTATCTTTAACGGATTTAAAAAAGACGCCCGCATTGAAGAGGAGGAAGCAAATTTAAATGCAGACAATTTTAAGATCTCCGCCTTGAAAAGAAAAATAAAAACAGAGGTCGAGCAGTCCGTATCGCAATTAAAAACCAGCCGGTCGCAATTAAGAATTATCGAGCTTCAGGTTGAACAAGCTGAGCAAGCCGTTAAAAGGGCCGAGGCTTCTTATGAGAACGGTGTAATCACTAATCTGGACTTGCTCGATGCGGAAACTTCGTTGGCTGAAGCAAGACTGCTGCATTTAAGAGTTATTTACCGGGATGTAATTAATACGTATTCGCTTAAAGAGGCCGTCGGAGACAGCATCAGGTAAGTTCTAAGATATTTTAGCGTCAAAAAATACCAACGGATAACCTGCTCGCTGATTATAAATATGCCAAAAGATAAAAACGAAGATAAAAAAAAATTATCGGAACGCTTTGTAGCATTAAGGGCTTTAAGGCACAAAAACTTCCGCCTTTATTTCGGAGGACAGGGTCTTTCTGTAGTAGGTACGTGGGTTCAGAGAATTGCATTAACCTGGCTGGTATACCGCTTAACTAATTCCGCGCTGCTTTTAGGTATCGTCGGATTTTCCGGACAGATTCCTCTATTGATCGTCACTCCTTTTGCAGGTGTTTTCGCCGACCGCATGAACAAACATAAAATACTATTGTATACTCAGGCTTTATCCATGGTGCAGGCATTCGTTCTGGCCGCGCTGGTTTTATCCGACACAATTCAGGTATGGGAAATTATAGCATTAAGTGTTATCCTGGGTATTTTTGATGCGGTTGATATGCCGACACGACAGTCGTTTATGGTAGAGATGATAGGCAACAGCAAGGAAGATCTGGGAAACGCCATCGCCATGAATTCCAGCATGGTTAACGCCGCAAGACTCATAGGCCCTGCGATAGCAGGTCTTTTAATTTCGGCGTTCGGTGAAGGATGGTGCTTTCTGCTGAATGCCGTCAGTTATGTAGCCGTAATTGTTTCTTTATTAAAAATGAAAGTAACACCAAGAAAATTGCCTTCAAAAAAGAAAGAAACATTTAAGGAATTAAAGGAAGGATTGAATTACGCATTCGGATTTGCACCTATAAAATCAATACTTATTCTGCTGGCAATCGTAAGTTTTATGGGAACCCCGATAAGAATTTTAGCTCCGGTGTTCGTAAAAAAATTCTTTAACGGCGGAGCCGACTTATTCGGCTTCTTAATGGGAGCATCCGGACTGGGAGCTTTGACCGGAGCAATTTTTCTTATGAACAGAAAATCCGTTTTAGGACTGGGTAAAATTATTTCTTTCGCCGTATTGGCTTTCGGAGTCGGATTAGTTGCATTCGCACTTTCGCATATCATATTTTTGTCCTTGATCTTTATGTATCTAACAGGACTTGGAATGATGATACAATTAGCGGGCAGCAATACAATGCTGCAGACAATTATAGAAGACGATAAACGCGGAAGAGTAATGAGCTTGTATGCAATGTCTTTCAGAGGCATGGCCCCGTTCGGCAGTCTGCTGGCAGGCGCAGCCGCAGGATTAATCGGCGCTTCGTTAACCCTTATAATAGGCGGATTTTTTTGTTTGCTGGGAGGTGTTTATTTTCTGATAAACCTCCCCAAATTAAGAAAGCTGATACGGCCGATTTACATTAACCTGGGAATTATTCCCGAGGCACTGCATGGTGTAGACACGGCAACCAGACTTTCTTTCGAAGAGAAAGAATAAACAAGTATAATTCAAATCTCGTAATTGAATCTTAACTTTTCCCTTTTAATTTTTCCTTTTCTTATACCCGTTCAGTCCCGCTTCTTTCATTAATCCTGCAATACGTTCCGCCTGCATTGCAAATGTTTCCAGCCGCGCCTCTATAACCTGCGGATATACATTCCCGTCTGCTTCAATTGTTAAGAACGGTATATTCATTTTACCGTTAAAGATTTCCGGTAATTTATAATTCTTGTTAACTATTCTTTCTGCAGCTATTTTATTTTCAATTTTCATTTCCGAAGCAGCGAGAGATTCGGTAAACCTTGTAGGCATACAGCCGAACGGTCCGAGGTTTATAACGCCGCAATATTTATCTATTGTCTCGTGAAGAGCTACTCCAAGTGTAAGGCCTGGTTCTCCTTTATATTCAAGCGGGATGATATGTCTGCTGCGTTTTAGAAGCGCCTCTACTTTTGTCAAAGAAAATTTATAATAACCGGTTTTTGCAAGTATCTTTTTTATCCTGTATTCAGCGGCTCTCATATATACTACTCTAATTACTCTCTCAATCTTTTTACCTACTGAGGTATCAGGTTCAAGAAGCTTCTGCTTTAAAAGATAATCGACGTAATAAACCCATTCCGATATATAAGAATCTTTAAGTATAAAACCCTTCTCGGCAAATTGTTTATTCAGCCATTTATGAGAAAAGTGATCGCGCCTAACGTAAATTTCGCCGCATAGTGCAATATATTTAGCTTGATGGATAGAAGTTTTTGCATTTACATTTTTTCTTAACCGTCCGGCAAATTTTTTTAACGCTTTATATATCTTATCGGGCTTGTTTGCAAATACCCTGTTTAACTCTTCGAACTCTTTGTTAAAAATTTTTAGTCCCTCTTCAGGTTCTGCGGCATGAGCCATAATGCCCGAACGTATATCGTCAAGTACATCGCTAACGAATAATGATTGAATTCCTCTCAGAGCAAAATTTGGACCGAGTCCGGCAAAGCCGTCTTCATTCATTAATGTTAGAGTGGTAACATTTTTAAGTTTTCTTCTTCTGATAAATTCCCTAATAAAAACCGGGTATTGCCCCAGCCTGCAATTACCCGCACCGTAAACAATAAAGAAGGCAATGTACTGTTTACCGTCCCATTTATTCTCCAGATAATCAATCAGGGAGCCTACGCATAAAAGCAGCGGCAGGCATTCTTTACCGCTTGCGGCTGATCTGCCGTATTTTAAAATTTCCGGATTTCCCTCGGGCATGGCAATTGCATTAAAGCCCTGACTTCGCAAGCCTGCTGCAAACATCGGCGCCGCAAGGTCTCCCATTGAAGGGATCAATATATCGATGCGGGGATCCGATAACGGGATTTTTTCTCCGCTTGACGTTACAAAATATCCCTGGTCGGCATTCAAACTCGATTTTAGCAGGTATAAAATCACTGGAATCCGGATCGCTAATCTTCGATCCTGAATTTTCCTGTAGTTTTTAATAATATCCAGTGCGGCGTCAATACGCGTATTGATACCTGCGTCTGCCGTATGCCCGTCAAGTTCCAGGGTTAATGAGGGTTTCGTGCCCATAATGGAACGGAACGTGGTTAATAAAAATGAATCAGGTCCGCAGGAAAAATTAGAAATATATGTGGCAAAAAACTGAGGATTATTTTTTATGATCCTTGCAACTTTTAATATTTTTTTACCGCCTTCCCAGTACTGATTGTCGTCGATTACTTCTTCGCGATAGTCAAAAATATCGTAAGGTACAACGTAGACTCCTCTTGAAGCAAATTTCTTAGGTATGCCTTTATTTGCCAGCTCGGTAAAAGCATTATAAGGTCTCCCGACCAGTACTATTGCCATCTCATCAGGATGCTCTTTTAGGTATTGCGTAAATTCCCTACCCATTGAGAAAAGTTCGCCGGAATAATCTTCCTGGGCTTTCAGTGCTTTACTAAAAGCCTGTTTTATCTTTGCTTCGTCGCTGATCCCCATTTGCTTTGCGACTTCAATAAATTTCCCTTCTTCTTTATCGTACCCGTTTGCAAAATTAAAATACGGAGTGATCAGTTTTTCCGGCGGTACTAAATCTTTAAAACCCTGCTTTAAATAAAACGGTTCGCCGCTTACAAACACGCATGTGCTGTTGAAATCGAGTCGGTGATGATCTGAATCGTTTACATACATTTCGAAGATCTCGGGAATGAAATAATAATCCGGATTCTTCTCAATCAAATCGGCAAACAGACCTAACGATATCTGGGCGGGAAAACAAAATGATGTACTCTCCTTTTCCAGGCCTTTTTCATTTATTTTTTCTGAGAGAACCACTCTGAACCCGAGGTTCGTAAAAAAATTGTAGTAAAGAGGATATATTGTATGAGTGTGAAACGATTGATTTATTCCTACGGTTGCCGCATCTGCAGGCAGATCTGATTCCTGAGCATACTTTTCAAATGTAAGGTAATGCCGTTTATTAATGTAATCGTAATTTTCTGCATCTACCTTGTTATGGTTAATTAAATTATAATACATATTGCATGAGCCGCCGAAGGGATAAGTTTTACCCTGAACTTCGATTCGGTTAATAGAGCATGCCAGATCACATTTTTCACTGCCGCCTGCACATACAAAAGATTTTTTAAATACGACTTCCCTTTCGGCAAGATCTTTAAGATTAAAGTTGCCGGGCTGCATAAGACCCAAATCCATTTTTTCTTTTATTTCAAGTGCAACACCGAAAGCACCCATCAAACCCGGCTCCGGAGGAACGATGATATCCTTACCGGTCAATGCTGACATTGCCATAGGAACAGCTTTATTATAACAGACACCGCCCTGCATAAAGATTTTTTTGCCCACGGGTCTGTTTCCTTTTACACGGTTTACGTAATTCAGGCAAATCGAATAAACCAGCCCGGCGACTATATTCTCTTTATTAATATTTTCCTGCTGCGCTGTTTTAATATCGGAACTTATAAAAGCGGAACACTGGTCGCTGAAATTCGGAGGCATGTCCCCTTTCATCGCTATCGGCTCAATATCCGTGACTTTTATACCCAGTGACTCATGGGCCGATTCCTCGATAAAAGAACCCGTTCCCGCAGAACAAGCTTCGTTCATTGCATAGTCTGCCGGTATCTTATTGACAATATAAGTGTACTTCGCGTCCTGACCGCCGATCTCAAATATAGTATCGACTTCAGGATCAAAATATACCGCGGCGGCTGCATGTGCAACAATCTCATTTACAACACCGTCGGTTAAGGCATGAAGTCCAGCTATCTGCCTGCCTGAGCCGGTAGTGCCGATTCCGGTAATATTAATTTTCTCAGGGATTTGACGCATCAATTCGGAATAACATTTTCTCGATGCTTCGATTGGATTTCCGTGAGTATAAAGATAGACCGAACCGAGTATGCTGTTATCTTTTTTCCTAATTACCACGGCTTTAGTTGTAGTAGACCCGACATCGAGTCCGAGTATGCATACATCCCCGTCTTTAGCTTTTCCCCTTTCCATCGTTTTGAAATGGACCTTATTCTTAAATTTCTCAAGCGGCTGATGAAAAACAAAAGAGCTTTTTTTGCGGACAAAGATATCGTCATAATCCGTAACGGAATTTATTTCATTTTCCAAACCGTAGAGAGCAGCGCCCAATGCTTCGAAATAAGTTGCTTCATACGGTATAAAAATATCCGGCACAGTTTTTTTTAGAAAGTCAAGCACAACCGAATTTTTCGTCACGCCTCCGGCAATCAGTATTTTGCCCGGCTTTACTTTTTTAAGAAGGTCAACTACTTTTTCTGCCATCATTAAGGACAATCCGGCGGCGACTTCCGATTTTTTTACGCCTTTGTTCAAAGCGTGAGTGCAGTCCGATTTGCAGAATACCGAACACCTGCCGGATACTTTGAACGGTTCTGCACCATGCGCAATCTTTACCACTTCATCAATACCGAGATTCATTCTTTTAATCTGCTGAAGGAAGAACTCGCCCGTTCCGGAGGCGCACTGGTTTCTTGTAATAACATTTGATATTTTACCCTCGTCGTCCAATGTATAGACCATGAAAGTCTCTCCGCCTAACGAAGCAATAGCCGAATAATTTTTCCTTTCTTTATTGACATATGTAAACGCGTACTCGGTTGCGACCGGCTCCGGAACATTCGTAAACTTTACGAGGTTCCTGAATTTTCTGCCGGTTACAACTACCGGCGCCATACCGGCATTAAACCGCAATAAATTTTCTTTGAATATTTTTTTCGGATCGCCGTTATGAGGCAAGCTCAGTACATCATCGGCTTTCATCAGATTGTTCCCGCTCTTTAATCTGACAAAAGTAACGGTTGATGCACCCAGACAGGCCCCTATTATTTCATTCATCCTTTTTACCGTAAGCTGTAATTATTCATGTGACTAATATAAAAATCCGGTGATATAAAATCTCGGTTAATAACAGTTAATTTTTAAGATAAAACCGAGTTAATTATAATTAAAAAAGGTGTTTCGCAACCGCCTATTTTTTGTAACACATGTTATGTTTTATAGATAACTTCATAATAAAAGTGAATTCCCATTCAAAACTTCGTTAAAGAAAGAATCAAATTGCCGTCGTGAGCGTAATAAAACGGTAAACTTAATCGGCATCATGTCTTCTGCCGAACGAATGTTTGAAAAAACCGGATCATACAAACTTGTTTTGTTCTTTAAGCATAGAATTAAAGTAACTAATACTGATATCCGGGTTTGCCGGTTATTTAAATATTTTTCTTATCGCATCAATCAATCCGTCTATCGGAATCTGCATTCCCGGTCCGCCGTTAGGATTCATAGCATGCTCCGAGCCTTCGGGGAAATTCTCCATTATGTATTTATGAAGTACATCGTTAATCCTGGTTTCCATTTCAAGTCTTGTAAACATTTTAGTGTTTTTATCTTTTACTAGATCTTTTGCCTGCTGCTGCAGGATATATTTGGCGTATTCGGGATGCCGTACTAAAAAGGTATCGAGCAGTGTCGAAGCATATTTTAATCCCGTATCCGCTATTGCCTTATTTGAAGTATCGATAACAGCTATCTGGGATGTCGAATCTATTGCGGATGGCAGATCCTCTTTTACATTCGGAACTTCGGCGCTTTGCTTTTTTATTTTTGTTTCCGTCTTCCTGTTTTTTATTCTTACCGGAATTTCTTTTTTATCTTCCTTTTGATATGTACCGGTGGTTATGCTTAGTACAGTGTAAGAAACGGCTGCGTTTTTCCCCGGATTGTAACGCACTTCAACCAATAATAAAATCAAAAAGAGGATTGCATGCAGTAACACGGAAATAATAAGAACAATAATGCGGTCTTTATTCGTTTTCTTTTTTACTGAATTCAATTTTTGATTTTAATATTGTTTACCGGATTTAGATTTAAAGATAAATTACCGCCCCGTTTTAATGCTGCACTTAATAATTTTTACCGGGAGTTAATTATAGGAATAAAAAATGATTTTTAATACTATAAATTAAATGCACCGGGTTCGAAGTTGTGCATTAGTTGCAAAATTATATAGGGGAATATTTACAGAGCATCTTTTTTCACTTTTAGTTCTCTGCATATATTCTAATATATTTTCATCCATTTATTCCCCGCATAATTTTGTCATTAAAATTAATCAAATCAGCTGCCTGTTTTTATATATCATGAAGACAGTTCGAAATATTTATCTTTTATAGTATTATTTTTCCAATATGTCCTTCATACCTTTAAGTACGCCGGTCCAGAATCCGTTCGCGTCTTTATATCTGTTAATGTCTCCGTTAAATTTATCTTCAGTTACGCACAAAAGAGTTTCATAGCCGTAAGGAATTAATTCGTAAGTAACCCGCGAATAGTTTTCATCAATATCGGGCATACCCGCATCGATGCTTAAATCTTTTGTTTGCAAAATTTTTTCCGGTTCAATCTTAAGTATTATTCCCTTCACATGAATTTTTTTATTATCGGCGTCCCGCCAGAAAATTCCGCTCCCGGTTTTCCAATCGGATATTACTTCACTGTTGTGCATATATTTTCTTGTTATTTCAGGATTAATAATAGCATTCCAAACTCCCGAAACATTCGAATTAATTTTAATTTCCTTTTTTACAATTAATACTTCGTTCATAACAATCTCCTTAAAATTAATTTCCTAAGCAGCTCAGCCTATATATATTCTTTTTTCATCATAATTCCAGTTAAAAATTAAATGATAATCCTCCGTACCAGTTTCTCGGCGCCGCAGGTTCAAAATATCTGCCGGCAGCCGCATTAGGTACAATAGATCCGTTATGTTTTGTATCGAATAAATTTATTATACCCATGTATAATTTCCCGTCAAATAAATAAAATGAATGGTTGTAAACAAATTCCAGATCGGCAGTTGAATAAGCATTATTAAAATAATCCGAAGAGTTTAATAACGATCCCGGTTCCGGCCCGTTTACATCATTCGCGAAATATTTATCTGTCCAGTTTAACGTAAGCTGAGTCGTTAATCCGAAACCGGTGCTGTAAACAGCGCCTAATGAAAAATTGTTAGGCGGAATTCCGGGTACTCTTTTCCCGCCTATTTGTACCGCCCGAGCTATATCATTTACCTGAAATACTTCAATGAAATTTTGAAATTTAAAATCCATATATGTATACGCGAAGGATAAATTCAAGTTTTTATCCGGCATAAAATTCAAATTAAGTTCAACACCGTTGTTCACGGCACTGCCGGAATTACGGTAAAAAACCTGGTCAGACTGCGAACCCGGAAGCTGATATGAGATTAATATCCGGCCGATATTTAAATGATATACGGAAATACCGTAAATCAGATTATTTCCGGATAATTCTCCTCTGATCCCCAGTTCGTAATTGCTAATTTGTTCGGGTTTCAGCGACATGTTGAATCCGCTTTGTCCTGCCGGTGAATTACTCAATTCCGATGTAGTCGGCGTCTGAAACGAAGTGGAATAATTGGTGTATACTTGAGTGTTATTTCCAATCCGGTATGTTATCCCTGCCATACGACTTAAATTATTCATGCTGATTGAACCGGAATTATCGATACCGCCTGTTTTCAGATTGTCTTCAACGCTGAATAAATAATCGTCGTAACGCAAGCCGGCAGTTACATATATTTTATTAAACGGCGAAAAACCCAATCTTGAAAATATTCCAAATCCGTTTACCTTTTCTCTTTGGTTCAATAATATGTTCCCGACCGCTACTCCTTTTATTATTTCGTTTTTACTCAGAGAATTATAATTGTTCACACCGTTGTTCGCGTATTCTCTTCTCAAATCATTTTGAAATTCATAATCGCCTCCGCTCAACAGATCAAAAATTTTATTACTGATTTTAAAGTATGTCGAGTAATCGGTTCTGAAACCACCTGAAATTCTGTTAAGGTTAATATACCTTCCCGGAATGGGATTAAGCATAGAACGGGATATGCCGAATACTGTAGCTTCAAGTTTTCGCAGGTTGTCGGGTTTATAGGTTAAGGTTGCTCCTGCTTGTCCCTGTTTAATGCTTTTGCCGGCTCCCTGATTTTTAACATAGGCTCTTGCGATTGACGGATTATTTTCCGCATCCGATTTATCAAGCGAGCTGGGATTTAGTAAATACGGAGCATTGTAATAATTGAAAATGCCTTCCAGAGTAAGATCATTATCGAATTGCTGCGTTGAAATAACATTAAGGGCTGTGGAACTTGCGGCCGAATTTTCGCGGAAACCCGAGTAGTTGATTTTATTAATGCTGATCATCATCATATTTTTTCCGATTTTATCGGCGCCGTAAAAAGAATACTTTTGAAGTCCGAAGCTTCCGATCCTGAAGCCGGGTGTCAGTTTAAGTTTTGTCGAATAAATATCCTTACTTTGAATCTCAATTACTCCTCCGGCGGAATTGCCGTATAAGAAAGAACTCGGACCGCGGATAACCTGAATCTGGCCTATCGAATTGAAATCCAGATTATTTAACTGCGATTGCCCGTCGGGAAACGTTAACGGGATTCCGTCGAGCAATATCTTTATGCCTCTTACTCCGAACTGCGATCTGCTGCCTATTCCGCGTATGCTGATTCTATCTCCTTCCGACAAATTATTTCTGTCGTCCGCAATTACTCCCGGTACAAAACGGAAAAGATCGCCTCCGGACAGGCTTCCGTGCGGAATAAACAATGACTTGGCGGAAATGATATCAACGGAAAAAGGAATTTGATATAAAGGCTGTTCGTACCTTCCGGCGCTTACCACCACAGAATCCAGTTGATAATATAACGAGTCCGTTTTCTGCTGAGCACAGATACCGGCTATCCCTATGATCCAGGCAAACAATACATGGAATAAATGTTTTGTCATCGGTAAAAGAATGATTTTGCTTTCTACTTGTCAGCAAAGTATATAAGCAGTTTTAGGAATAATTTAATTGAATTGAACCGCGTTTTAAAATAGAAATTTTTCTTCCAATCGGCAAAGCGGAAAGAACCCGGACGCGCTTAAAAAGATATTATTAATTCTTTGAAATATACCTTAAAGCCAGACGGTATTTTGCCTCGTCTTTTTTATCCGATTTTTCATGGTATAGATTAATGATATTTTTTACAAATCTGATTGTCAAATCTTTATCTCTTCCTTCAGCATTACTGTATCCTTTATAACCTGTTACAAGATATTTTTCGGAATCGCTCAATTTGTCAAGATTTAACAAAGCTATGCCGAGTTCGCCTTCAGTGGCATAAACAACATCGTTACCTTTGGGGAAGGCTTTTTTTCTTATCTCCAGCGACTCTCTTAAATAACGTTCTGCTTCTCTGTATTTTGATGTAGAATTAAATATCCTTCCCAGCCAGTAATAACTGGCCGCGATCCAGATATGATCGGGCGGCAGCACTTTTTTTAACAGAGCAACCGATTCATCAAGATACTTCTCTGCCTTTTTGTAATCTTTTAGTTTGAATTCTATATAGCCGAGATTCCTTAAAGCCTTTCCGACCGTCGGATGGTTTTTCCCCAGCAGTTCATAATCAAGTTGATATGATTTAATAAAATAATCTTCCGCTTGCCGGTATTCATTCTGTTCTTCATAAATAAACGCGAGGTTGTTATAAGAGGTTGCGGCTTCGATGCTGTTCTTGCCGTAAAGTTTTATATAAATCTTTTCCGATTTAAGGTAATACTTTTCAGCTTCATCCGTCTTTTTCAGATCGTCAAGTGTTAATGCAAGATTATTCATTACCGTCGCCGTTTCGTAACTGTTATAACCTTTAACATTTTCGGCAATATTTAGACATTCCATATACATCTTTTCAGACAGCTCATAATTTCCGTTTTCATTTTGAAGCGAAGCATAATCGCTCAAATTTATTTCCATAGCCAAATCAGGCTGCTTCCCGATCTTACGAAAAATATTATCCGCTTCTTTGTAAAGTAGAGCGGCAGAATCAATTTTACCGAGCCAATCATAATAAACCGCAAGGTCGTGCAGACTGCTTGCCGTTTCCCGGCTTAACTGCCCGTAATTCCGCCGGTTCAAATTGAAAGCTCTGTATAGATGCTCCTTAGCCAATTTATAATCACCGAGATAAGTAAAAGTATTACCGATAGTGGACTGGATCGAAGCTTCAATCTCGGGCTGACCTTTAAATTCCGTCCTTACATTTTTTGAAGCCTTTTTAAGAATGTCATATACTTTTACGTCCTTGCCTGACTGATAGGGATCCGCCGAGGCAAGCATATTCTGAAGAAATTCATTAACACGCTCAGTTTTTTTTGCTTCGGTCTGCGCGATCTTCATTTCCGTTTTGGTTTTACTTTCCTGGCGGGCTATTATAACTACGCTTCCTATCAAAAGTAAAATAAACAACAAAGTAGAAATGAATCCGATTTTATGACGTCTGACAAATTTAGATAAAAGATAACCGGAAGTATCACGTCTTGCAATTACCGGGAGTCCGACTTGATAACGTCTGATATCCTCGGAAAATTGTTCTACCGAAACATATCTCCGGGCAGGTTCGTTATTCATTGCTTTCATGATAATATTATCTAGGTCTCCCTTAAGTTGTTTTGCGGATATGACCGGCTTTTCATTTCCGTGTTCTCTTAGATTTATATTATCATTTTTATTTTCAAACGCCTGGCTTGGTCTTGGGATATTATTCTCTTTTAATATTTTACTTATTGAAGTAATAGATATTCCCTTTACCTCATAAGGCATCCTGCTTGTCAGTAATCTGTACAGAAGCACGCCAAGCGAATATATGTCGCTTGCGGTAGAGATCTTCTCTCCGTTGATTTGTTCGGGACTTGCAAACTCCGGAGTAAGGCGGCGGAATTCGGTTCCGGTCTCTAAGTCGGCATCATCAACTAAATTTTCATCAAGAAGTTTTACTATTCCGAAATCCAGCAGCATAGGGATTCCGTCTTTTGTAACAAGAATATTTCCCGGTTTAATATCGCGATGTATAATTAAATTTTGATGAGCGTATTGAACCGCCGAACATATTTCCCGGAATAATTTGAGTATGCCGGAAATATTCAGATTGTTTTCCTCCGTATACCGGGTAATCGGTATGCCGTCGATATATTCCATAACAAGGTAAGGAAGTCCCTCAGGCGTGCGTCCGCCGTCCAAAAGCCTGGAGATATTAGGATGTCTTAAAGTGGCAAGTATCTGACGTTCTATTTTAAATCTTCGCAGGATATAATCGGATGTAAGTCCGAATCCGATAATTTTAATTGCGACTTTTTGTTTGTATTCGTTATCGTTTCTTCTGCCTGAATAAACGATTCCCATTCCGCCTCTGCCCGCTATATCTTCGATCAGATACGGACCGATGCTTTTACCGATAAGAGGATCTATAAAAGTCCTTTTGCTTTCGTCTATATTTTTAAAATTCTCTTCTAAAAAATCCTCGGTGTTGTTAAGGATATTAAGTAAAGACAGAACTTCGTTTTTTAAATCCGTGTCGCCCGCGCACTTATCGTTTAAAAATAATTCACGTTCCGAAGGCTTCAGATGCAGGGCAGCTTCGAACAAATCTTTAATTATTTGTAATCTTTTTTTTTCCAATTATACAATTAACCGGTTTGAATTTCTCTGTACAGCCAGGCTTTAGCAAAATTCCAGTCTTTTTTTACTGTAGCGGGAGAGATATTCAGGACATCCGCAGTCTCTTCAATAGTAAGTCCGGCAAAATATCTTAGTTCGACGATCTTGCTGGAGCGCTCTTCCAGTGATTCAAATTTTTTCAATGCTTCGTCGAGCGCCAAAATCTGATGATCAAATTTATCCGATATGTACAATACGTCTTCGAGGGACAATGCCGGAACGCCTTCGCCGCGTTTCTTTGAGTTGCGTTTTCTGGCATAGTCGACAAGTATTTCCCTCATGGATTTCGCGGCTATCCCGAAAAAATGAGCGCGGCTTTCCCATGAAATATTCTGATCACCAATGAGCTTTAAATACGCTTCGTGAACAAGCTCGGTTGTCTGAAGTGTATGATGCCTGTATTCTTCTCTGAGATATTTTGATGAGATGACTCGCAATTCATTATATACGATCGGCAGGACCTTATCCAGCGATGATTTGTTGCCTGTTACGGATTCGTTTAATAATCGTGTTAAATCATTTGAATTATACTGCATACCGCATGCTGAGTTTTTGTAAAAAATAATAATTTACTTTTTAAAAGGGAATGCTGATTCTTATATAGTGAAAATATTTTAAACCGTATACTATTAAGATCACATAAAATAGAAGGGGGATATTCATCAAGGCTTTCTTAAAATAACGACAAAGAATTTGCGGTTATATTTAAGGGAGAAAAAATCAAATCCCAAAAAATGTTCAGATCTTCAGGATCCTTTTAAAAGTGCAGTTCTTCTTACTCGATAAATCAGCAGACGTTGCCTGATTTTACGGCCTTCATTGGTCACTTTCCGGATATTTTTCTTTCTTATTAATGCGTGAACAATCTAAGTCCGGTGTGTATCATTACCATTCCGTATTCGTCAGCCGCGCTTGTAACGTCATCATCTCTTAGAGCCTGCCCTGCGTGGGAAATATATTTAATGTTGCTTCTGCTTGCCCTGTCTATATTATCCCTGAAAGGAATAAACGCATCCGAAGAAAGACAGACACCTTCGAATTTCGATATCCATGCACGTCGCTCTACCTGATTAAGAACCGGCGGTTCTCCTTTTATTCTTTTTTTCAGATTATCTCTTTCATGATCCGACAGTTCATCCCAAAGAAGCAATTGATCGACGGCGTTTGTTTTGTCCGTTTTTTTCACCCCGTCTGCGAATTCAATATTCAGAAATTTTGGATGTTGAAGTAAAAACCATTTATCGGCTTTACTGCACGCAAGTCTGGTACAATGAATTCTGGATTGCTGTCCGGCGCCCATCCCGATAACCTGTCCGTCGTAAGCTATACCTACGGAATTAGACTGCGTGTACTTAAGTGCGATTGTGGCTACGATTAAGGTTTCAATTTCATTTTTGGTTATCGATTTATTTTTGCTTTTTATATTATCGAATAAAGATCCGGTAATTACTGCATTGTTCCTTTTCTGTTCAAGATTAAAACCGTATATTTCTCTTTGCTCGAATTCCGCGGGCTCATAGCTTTCGTCCATTTCAAGAATAATAAATCTGCCGTTTTGTTTTGTTTTTAAGATCTCTATTGCTTCCGGCGAAAACGAAGGAGCTACAATTAAATCGCAGACTTCTGTTTTTAAAAACATCGCGAGCGATTCGTCAACTCTGTCGCTTATCGCGGCGACATCGCCGTAAGAACTCATCCTGTCGCCTCCTCTGGCCCGTATGTATGCGGTTGCAACTTCGGAATAATCACGTTCTTTTATAAACTGTGATTTTATGTAATTTTTTCCCAGCGGCTTTGCAATTGCCGCTCCGGCAGGACTTACATGTTTAAACGATGCCGCGCCCGCTTTGCCGGTTGCAATTTTTAATTCTTTTGCGAGCTGCCATGCATTGAAAGCATCCAGCAAATTAATATATCCCGGTACGCCGTTTAATATTTTAAGAGGTGATTTTTCGTTTTTAAAAGTAAGTTTAGCCGGTGTCTGATGCGGATTGCATCCGTATTTCAATTCAAGATTCATTATTTTATTTTCTCCGTTTTAATACAGGTTATAAGCTAAGATTAGCGTTTATAAATATTTTAATAATTTTCTAAGCGTAAAATTTCCCCAACTTTATTTTTATTCACATTCAAAAATAAGAATTTATCATGTTTCTGTTTTTCTCTCGGTGCCCTAAGCCACAGAAATGATTTTGTAAATAGCAGAATAAGATAAATAAAAACAAGCGTTCAACTTGAGCTAATTAATCTGCAGTGAATGTTATATTTTTTGATTTTTAAAAATAACGGCGTCTGCTATTTATATTTAAAATCGTAAATGTTAAAATAAATCCCGTTAAAAGAAATTAATTGTCCGCCGTTCGGTAATGTGCTGATTCCATATCCGTCAAAATTTGTTTGGTAATTCACAAATCTTTTTTATTGATCATTGGTTATTGCCTGTAATATTTGTTCGATTAAGATCTTATTGAACAACTCCCGCTCTTCGGTATTAGGCATGTGCGATGAATTCTCGAACCAAAACAATTTTTTCGACGGCGATTGAAGAATATTGAAATACTGTTCAGACAAAACCGACGGTACCTCGTAATCATGTCTTCCCAGCATGAACCAGACCGGTATATCAAGACTTGGAACTTGTTCGAATAAATTGACTGTCTGTAATTGAGGGAACAATATTTTAACCGAGTCCATAATTCCTCTAAAAAAATTTATCCTGTCAAAAAAAGTATATTCCGAAGAGAATAAAATGCTTTTAATTACCACGCCCAAAGCGCCTGCTTTACCGCTGAAAAATTCGCCTCCGTATTTGCCCAGTACCCTTCGCTGATACATAAATTTTGCTCTCCAATCTCCGGAATATGGCGGCATACCAAATGATTCAAGTTTTTTCACCGATGCTGTATCATTGGCTAATCTAGCCTGTTGCAATGTCCATTTATAAGAAAGTCTCTCACCTTCGGCCGCATTGGATATCTGGCCGATACCAATGTATGCGTTAAATAAGTCAGGCCTTTTGGCCGCTGCAAGCGTACAGATTGCACTGCCCCAGGAATGACCGGCAAGAGTTATCTTTTTCTTCCCGAAGCGTTTTTCGAGATATTCGGTTAATTCAATAATATCGGATACGAATTGATCTATTCGCATGCGGCTGCGGTCTTTAATCGCTCGGTATGATTTGCCGGCTCCTCTTTGATCCCAGTTCACGACAGTAAAATATTTTTCGATTGGTAGTGTATTTATTCTGTTTAAAGTTAATTGGGATGTGCCGGGTCCGCCGTGAACAAATAATATAATTGGATTTTTAGTATTCCGTGACCGGATAAGAATCCACTGTTCCGATTCCCCGATGGTTAATTTTTCAAGTGAAGCAATACCTTTGACCCGCCAGGGAAGCCTTCGTGTTTTTTATATTCGGTGTAAAGCCGGGAAAAAGGATAATAGCCAAAACAACTATAAAAACGGATACTAAAATCAACATTTTGTTCTCCGCATTTTCAAGACGAAGCTTCCACTTTAAAAGGTCTCTTTTACTAAAAGATCATATACAGGTCGGTTGCCCCGGTTAAAAATAATAAAATAAACATTGCCGTTAAAGAATTTTTAATTCAAAATAATATTTATCCGGTATCAGCAATTCTTGACTTGATAGATTTTGAATAATACCATACATTTGTATGGTATGAATAAAAAAGAATTCCAATCGTTATTATTTCGCAGACAAATTTGTCCTGATGAAAAGGATTACTGGTCTTACGTAGTTGCCGAATGCCTGTTCCGGCTTGAAGATAAAAACATAAAAGAATGCGATTGTATAGAGCACTCGATTAAAAGGGATAAGTTAAAGGCTGCCCTTGAGAAGGCAATGAAATTACGCAATACAAAAGCTTAAAATATTTTTTTAAGAATAAAAAAATTTCATTGCGTTTAACAAGGATATTAATTACAATTCATTGTTTTTTCAAACGATGCAATAAAATTCTAAAGCGGGAATTTTAACTAGGAACTGCTCAGGCAGACTCAAATCATTTATAATTGCTTTTTCTTTCCGGCAGTGTTGGTATTTCCAGTCAGATAAAATAATTTCATAAAAATAATCGTATTAACCCTATGTAGAACATTTAATTAGTTAAGATTTATTCTTTCACCGCAGCAGTCCAAAAGAATAAAGATAAGTCTATTACTGAAAGTATCCGGTACAACGGATTTCAGTAAAAACGGTCCATTTATTACAATCAAGGAGCGGGCTTTTGAAAGCTATTGTATATCAAAAATATGGCTCACCCGATGTACTCGAATTAAAAGAAACGGAAAAACCTTCGCCTAAAGAAAATGAAGTTCTTATAAGAGTATGCGCAGTCTCGATAAATGATTGGGACTTAGGGCTGCTGCAAGGCACTCCGTTCGCAAACAGGATGATGAATGGTCTGTTAAAACCAAAAAGAAAAATTCTCGGCTCGGATATAGCCGGACGAATTGAATCTGTCGGTAAGAATGTAACAAAATTCCGGCCAGGAGATGAGGTGTACGGAGATCTCAGCAATTATTGGGGCGGATTTGCGGAATATGCTTGCGCTCGCGAAAACATGCTGGCGCTGAAACCGCCGGCAATGACTTTTGAACAGGCGGCATCTATTCCTCAAGCGGCAATGCTGGCAGTGCAAGGTTTGTCGGATATCGGACATCTTCAGCAAGGGCAAAAACTTTTAATTAACGGCGCCGGAGGAGGCGTCGGAACGTTCGGAGTTCAGATAGCCGGACTTTACGGCGCTGAAATAACAGGCGTCGACAAATCAGGTAAGCTGGAACTGATGAAATCATTGGGATTTGATCATGTTATAGATTATACTGAAGAGGATTTCACAGAAAACGGCAGGCGCTATGATATAATACTTGATGTTAAAACGAACCGCTCCGTATTCAAATATATCCGCGCATTAAAGCCCGGCGGTATTTATGTTACCGTTGGCGGTTCGAATATGCGGCTTTTACAGGTATTTCTGCTCGGACCATTAATTAAGATAATAATCAAAAAAAATATGCGCGTTGTTATTTTAAAGATGAATAAAGATCTTGATTTAACAAATAAACTTTTCGAAACGGGAAAATTAAAACCGGTTATCGACGGCCCGTATAAATTAGAGGAAATTCAAAAAGCATTGGTACTTTTCAAAAAAGGAGAACACAAAGGTAAAATAGTAATAACCATGAAATAAAAATCAAAGTTGCGGAATTATTTTTTACTTATGTAATTCGGTATGCCGTAAAACTTTCAGCGGGAAGGAGAGAATATATAAATGCAGTCGATTTTAAAAAATACTTTATTACTTATAACTTTAATATTCTCAACTGTTTTGGGACAATTAAATCAAACTCCTCCCGCTCTAAATCTTCGCAATGCTGCACTTCCTTCTGAATACAATAACGACCTTTATGCTAAAATGAGAACAGCGCCCGGTATTCAGTCCTGGTGCTCGATTATGAACGTATTAAAAATGAGATTAAATTTCTAAAAAAAATTGGAGGTGATTCATGAAAGCAGCTGTATGCACAAGATACGGTCCGCCGGAAGTTCTTGAAATTAAAGATGTACCAAAGCCTGTTCCCAAGGATGATGAAGTATTAATTAAAATATATTCAACCTCCGTTACGGCAAGCGACTGTATAGTCAGAGGATTTAAACTTCCCTTCTGGCACCCGATAGGATTAATGATGGGACTGGTGATCGGTTTTAAAAAACCGCGAAACCCTATTCTCGGTATGGTGCTGGCGGGAGAAATTGAATCCGCGGGCAAGAATACCGGAACTTTAAAGAAAGGCGACCATGTATTTGCTTGGACTATAAAATCACCAGTTCAAACAAGATTAGGCACTTATGCCGAATACAAATGCCTGCCGGAAAAAAGCGTGATGTCATTAATTCCGTCTAATATTACTTATGATGAGGCTGCCGCCATACCTTACGGCGGACTTTTATCACTGCACTTTCTGAAAAGGGGTAATATTAAAAAAGGAAAAAAAGTATTGATTTACGGAGCATCCGGAGCTATAGGCACTTCCGCCGTGCAGATAGCCAAATATTTCGGAGCGGAAGTTACAGGTGTATGCGGCACCTCGAATATCGAACTGGTTAAATCAATCGGTGCCGGTAAAGTAATTGACTATACAAAGGAAGATATTTTAGACAGCGGAGAACTTTATGATTTTATTTTTGATGCCGTCGGAAAAAGAAAAATCTCAAAACTAAAATCCCAATGCAAAAAAGTACTTGCTCCTGAAGGGAAATACTTATCCGTCGATGACGGCACTCCAAGACCGCGGCCAGAAGATTTGAATTTTCTGAAGGAACTTGTCGAGGCTGGAAAGCTGAAACCTGTTATAGACAGACGGTATTCTCTCGAACAGATCGTAGAGGCTCACAGGTACGTTGACGGAGGACATAAAAAAGGAAACGTGATTTTAACTATAGAACATTAAGACACACATTTCCCGGATTAACCTGATAATTTTTGAATAACCTTACAATTGATCTAACAATGAAGTATCGAATAACAAGTAGTTGACTCACAATATTGCTGACTCTAAAAATTGAAAGAATTATTATAAGCCGAAAACCAAAAGGAAATAAAACCATGATATTAAAACAGAAAAAGCAGGCAAGAATAAAGTAAGAAGCTTCCTTATTTGCTAACAGCCTCGATTAATTATTTTCATTATTTATTAAACCCTTAATAATTATACCGCATATTAGCGGATCGTCGTTTTATCAATTTAAGTTATATCAATCCTCTATTGCCTCAATACCTTCTTCTTTAAGTTTTGCTAATCCGTCTTTCATTGCTTTGACTTGTTCCGGTGAGTGTCCCAGCCAAATAGTAATCTCGCCGACAACCTTAAACGGATGCTTTGAGCGGTAAGACATTGTCGGATTACCCGGGAATTTTTTGTCGGTTAAATTGGGATCATCCTCAACTGGACCAGTCGGCTCTACTAAATATATTCTTTCACGTCCTTCGCCTAAAGCAAGTTCAGCGCCCCAAATAGCAGCATCCAGAGTAGCGGTGAGATAGATATATTTCGCTTTTTTTCTTTTTCCAAAGTTTGAGTTTAGACCGGTTTCGATAAAGCCGCCAATCTTTAAGTCAGCCTTAGTGCCGTGGAAGAACGTCTGGGCAAAAGGACTTTGACCGGGTTCATTCGATTTGTTCTCACTTTTATTTTTTTCCATTGTCGTATATTTATGTGTCATCGTTTTTTCTTGTATGTTGGGTTGTCAGATACAATGACCGCTAATGGTTGACGGCATGACCGTAATGCACAATACTATGTGCTGGTCAAATTATTTTTTGTTTCTTTTCATTTTGTCTGGTCTGAATATTTCCACCAGAGAATAGTGCTAAAATAACCAATAATACCTGTTATTGCGATAATCAAATAACTCATTATATTCAAATCTGCTTTTAAGTCAGCTCCTCCGCTGCCGCTATAAATTCCGGGAACAGCCCAGGGAAAATAACTGCCGAATCCTAAGGCTCCGATAACTTGAGCCAACACTAATAAAATTGCCACAATACCAAGAGGAGTCATAAAACCTTTACCAAATATAGCAAAGAAGGCAATCGGAGTATTTAACAGTATGATCATAAAAGTTGTCGCAAAATAAACTTGAATATTATTAAAAAAAACTGACGCATCCCATCCCGGCAATTGCAGTGAGAACCCGAAGAGCAGGCCTAACAGCAGGTTTGATAATACAAGTGCAAGGCACCAGATGATATAATAGCTGAATTTAGCATTTAAAATTTTTGCCCGTGAAATAGGCAAAGACAGCAAATCTTTTACTGTACCGTCGGAGTATTCCCTGCCGAATAACCAGCCGGCAACAAAACCGAATATTAAAACACCGCCGACTCCGACCGCTTGCGACAATAATCCCAAATACGAATTCCAATTTGCCTCAAACGACATTAATACTGCTTTTGATTTAAAAGCACCGGAAAGACCTTCGGAACCGTTATCTTTCATTAAAAACATAAATACTCCGCCGAATAAAGGCGCAAGAGAAAAGGCTATAAAAGTAACCCAGGTAATTCGAGAATGTCTGTTTTTAAGAATTTCGGCAATAAATGCCTTCCATTGCTGTTTCATAATTATATAAGTTTACTTCCCGATCATTCTAAGAAAATATGCTTCCAAATCCTCTTCAATAACATTAAGCATCTTAGGGGGCAATCCTGAATTGACTAATAAAGTTGAAATGATTTCAGGTTGTTCAATAGCTGTATTCTCCAATGATTCAACTAATCCTATCCCATTAATCGATGCATTAAACTTTCTTTCATTCAATATCTGCAGCGCTTTATGATTATCGGAGGTATTAACACAAAGTTTTTTAATTATTTGATGTTCTAATTCATTTGTATTGATTTCCTTGATCAATTTTCCATTATGGACAATTCCGATTCTAGTAGCAACTTTAGAAATTTCAGAAAGGATATGACTCGATAGGAATATAGTCGTGTTATGATTCTTAACTAAATCTTTTAAAAACTCCCGGATTTCTACAATTCCGGAAGGGTCTAATCCGTTTATCGGCTCGTCAAGAATTAATAATTTGGGATTATGAATCAGCGCCTTTGCTAAACCTAATCGCTGACTATTACCCAATGATAGATATTTAGCTTTTTTGTTTTCATACTGTCCGAGTTTTAGAACACTGATAATCTTATCAATTTGTTTTTTATCTTTCAGTCCGCGAAGCTGATAAAATACTTCCAGATTTTCTTTTACTGTTAGATTCGGATAAGAGTAAGGTGTCTCCACCAGATAACCTACATCATTCCAAATTTGAGATGCTTGTTTTGCATCCTGTCCGAGTAATGAAATTGTGCCAAAATCAGGTTTAATCATTCCGAGAAGAAGTCTGATTGTAGTAGTTTTCCCTGCTCCGTTTAGTCCGAGGAATCCATATATTTCACCTTCTCTCACGTTGATTGAAACATCATCTACCGCAATTGTATCGCTAAATCTTTTTGTCAGTTTTTCAGTCTGAATAACGTTCATAATTTAAATGAAAATCTTGGCATTTCTTTCATAACCAAATTCAGGTATAAGAATTTTATTTAATCCGTATTTTTTAATTAATTCTAATGTTGTAATTGCAAAATCTGTAGGTTCCATTCCCTACATTTCCTGTTTATCTCTAAAGTTCGATTCCCAAAATTCTGTCATTATAGTTTCTTTAATTAATATGGTAGCGGTACTGAATGCTTGCCTCCGGCGTTTATATATAAACTATTGTTCCTATCCATCCAAGCTGACGGCAAAAGCACTATAGTCTATATTTTTCGTTCACAATGATACAAATTTTTTTCAAAATATTAGCCGCACTTGCCGGAGCATATTTGAAAATCCTTTGGCCTCCACATAGTTTGGTAGTTACCACCAAACAATACCTTACATTTTTCACTTTAGCCTAGTACAGCAAAAGTGCCGCATTGGAAACGGCCTACGGCAGATTTCCCAGTTAAGCGTTCTTAAGATTTTTATTCTTTGTTATAGATAACCGGCGTTTTATGCTTCCATTCTTGCCATAACTTATCATTTGTTACCAACTCTGCCATAAAATGACTGACATTTATTCTGCTGGTTTTGCCTGGATTGAAAATTGGACTCCGTATTTTATAATCATGTATTTCATATACACTCTCAGTTGCCTCATTGAAAAGTGAATCGGGACGTACGGCTACCCAATCAATTTTTGTTTTTGAGCCTAAATTGTATAGAAGATAATCGGCAGCAAGCATATTATCTTTGTGGGGAGGCAATACGACTTTTAACAATGAAAATATTATCTTTTCTCCGAGTGAGTTTTTCTCATTTATTTTTTTATTTGTATATGCGGTAGTACTCATAAGGATAAACTTTTGGTTATGGTTTAGTGACTGTAAGGCTTCAATTATTTTCGTTACTGTATTGAAAACCAGTTTACGCGGGCGGCCGTAAATACCTTTTAAACTTATATTATGTCCGAGACAGCTAATAACAGAATCACAATCTTTTAGAAGGTCTATAATTTCTGTAATATTGAAATCATTTATATTTCCTTTTATAATCTCAATTTTCCTATCATCTGATATATTAACGGGAATAATAGCGGATTCTCTTACAACCATTCTAACTTGAATGTCCCTTTTAACAAGCTGCTTTACGACCAATTTACCCGTTGCTCCGCTTGCGCCTAAAATTAATACTTTCATATTTATCTCATGTTAAAGACATATAAGTTTACGCCTAATGCGGCGCGTTTAAATTGCGTTAAATAATAAAACATATTCAATGAGCGATTTATGTTTAGTATCGCCAAAGAAAATCGTTTAAACAACTTGTTCTATAATTCCAATAATAATTGTGAATACATAAAGCCTAGTACTCTCATTTTTTCCTATTGGAGTAATAGGATGGGCTCTCAAAAGGTGAGAGGTCTCGTTTTTTTCAGTAAGTAATTTTTATTGGCTCCCCGTAGAAGTAAAATTACATGTGTGACAGAGAGTGGTTAACGTTAACTGGAATCTACCAAATCATATATTAAACTATATAAAATAAGGACATTTATCAAGGAAATTATAAAATCGTCAATGTTCAATTATTTTTTAGCATCAATATTTTGGCAATATACATACATCAAGAAAGAAGCATGTTCTAGTTCATTCATAACAAAATTAATTAGGTTATTGAAAGTAAGAAGGATTTGACGACAGCCGTAAAGCGTTCCGGCTGATCTAAGTGCAGCGCATGGCCGGCTTCCCGGATTTGTTCAACCTGTAATCCGGGATTAAGGCGCTGCAGCTCTTCGGCAGCAACTGATGAAACCACACCTTTATTACCATATACGAGGAGGCTCGGAACGTCAATTTCACTTACTAACTGTTTATAATCTGGGTTCGGGGGCGTGAGAATATCGAATGCGCTCATGCTGGTTTGAAGCCGTGCCCGGGCGAATAGCTCAACGGTCTCCGATGACCGGTTGGGATGTCTGGTCTGCGCTTCCGCCACTACTTCATCAAATGACATTTTAAGAATCCTCCGGTGCTGATCGGCAACGTCACTATCTCGAACTTCGCGCTGAACTTTCGGACTCAGGAATGTGGGATCGGCTAAGATCAGGCCACGGAGTAGATTTGGTTTACGACTTGCCACCACGGCTGCGGTCATACCTCCCATTGAATGTCCCAGCAGGATCGGAGGAGGAAGTCTTAGAGCATTTATTAAACCGGCAGCATCGTTTGCATGGTCTTCGTACCGGTATCCAAAGTCGGGTACACTCGACTTGCCGTGTCCCCTGGCGTCCGGCATGATTACGTCATATTCTTTCTCCAGAGCATGTGCCAGATCCGTCCAGCACGCGCCGTTAGTCATTAATCCATGCAGCAAAATTAAAGGCGGTTTGTTTCCCCCGGTTCTTGTGTAGTGTATGTTAATTCCGTTTGTTTCGCAGATTGCTGTGCTCCAGCCGGACATTTATTCTCTCCGATGAATATAAGATCCATTGTTTAGTTTGTAATTTAATTCAACGCGTCTTCCAAAACAATAGGAGCTCGCTTTTCTTATTAAGGTTAAACTGAAGAGAAGCACGTACCGTTATGTTGAAGATTCTCACTGCCTAACGAAGCGGCTTTTCACCCGTCCGCCCAATACAAGAACGCCGATTCTAATTGATCTGTCGATTATTTGAAGAGTGATCGTAAGGTCCGATAACCTTTAACAACTCTGCCGAAACGTGACACTGACGCCGAAGACATTTGAAATTGCAGAGTACGATGTCGCGGGTTGAAACGCATGTTTATATTGCCTTCCTTATAAATTGACAATATCAATATATTGGCATAATTTTGATAGTCAATAAAGGAGCCGTTATGCCTATAATAAAACCTATTTCTGACCTTAGAAATAAATCTAATGAAATCTCTAAATTAGTCCACGATTCATCCGAGCCAATCTTTATAACAAAAAACGGTGAAGGAGACATGGTACTTATGTCGATGGCTAATTATTCAAAATTACAGTTAAAATTAGATTTGTTAAGTAAACTTTCTACAGCGCAAAAACAAAAATCCGAAGGTGATAAAGGAAATTCTCTGAAAAAAATCATGTTGAATATCCGGAATATTATAGATGAAAACAGATAAATATCAAATTCGATTTCTTAGTATTGCGGAAGAGGATTTCTCAGAGATTATCTCTTATATAGCAGCCGACAATCATAAAGCTGCGGTTAAATTGGCGGACAATATTGAAAATAATCTGGAGTTGCTTTCTCTAAATCCAAAACTCGGGAGAATACCAAGAGAAAGCGAAATACGAAAACTTGGTTATCGTTATCTCATTGTCCAAAACAATTTGATATTCTATACAACGGATAATAAATCAGTCCTAATACATAGAATCTTACACGGCGCTAAGAACTACAAATCTCTCTTGTGACTTTCAGGCAATATTACGCGATGTGTTTAAGCCGGTTTACCGCTATGCGGCCGACCATAACAGAAACGCCGATTAGAATTAATCTGTCGAACTTGTTTTTACGATCTGGCGAATGGATAGTGGAAAAGTTAAAATTATTGTTTTATAATTTTTTTAGTAGCTACGAAAAAAAAGTCCATCTAATGGTCTTTCTCTCTAAAAATTCCGTGTTACAATTCGATCATTCTCTTGTTCTTCCAGCTCTTGAGTTTTCTCTCTGTGACCAATGCTTCTTGTTTATTGGAAAACTCTTTTAAATAAACTATTTCCCAAGGACGGTATCTGGATGTAAATCCTTTTTCTATTGTATTATGATATGATAAACGTTTCTGCGGGTCTTGAGAAATTCCGATATAGAGTTTTTCTATCATTTTTGATTTTAAGATATATAAATAATATATCACAGCGATCCTAAAATGATTTAAAAGTAGAAAAGCCCTGATCAATCAGGGCTCTGAAGCTCCGCGAGCAGGACTCGAACCTGCATCCCGACACGGTCGGGATAACAGCCGAATACTATAAGTCGATTTCTCCCTTTATAACTTTTTCGATCATTCTCTTGTTCTTCCAGCTCTTGAGTTTTCTCTCTGTGACCAATGCTTCTTGTTTATTGGAAAACTCTTTTAAATAAACTATTTCCCAAGGACGGTATCTGGATGTAAATCCTTTTTCTATTGTATTATGATATGATAAACGTTTCTGCGGGTCTTGAGAAATTCCGATATAGAGTTTTTCTATCATTTTTGATTTTAAGATATATAAATAATATATCACAGCAATCCTAAAATGATTTAAAGATAGAAAAGCCCTGATCAATCAGGGCTCTGAAGCTCCGCGAGCAGGACTCGAACCTGCATCCCGACACGGTCGGGATAACAGCCGAATACTATAAGTCGATTTCTCCCTTTATAACTTTTTCGATCATTCTCTTGTTCTTCCAGCCCTTGAGTTTTCTCTCTGTGACCAATGCTTCTTGTTTATTGGAAAACTCTTTTAAATAAACTATTTCCCAAGGACGGTATCTGGATGTAAATCCTTTTTCTATTGTATTATGATATGATAAACGTTTCTGCGGGTCTTGAGAAATTCCGATATAGAGTTTTTCTATCATTTTTGATTTTAAGATATATAAATAATATATCACAGCAATCCTAAAATGATTTAAAAATAGAAAAGCCCTGATCAATCAGGGCTCTGAAGCTCCGCGAGCAGGACTCGAACCTGCAACCCTTCGGTTAACAGCCGAATGCTCCACCATTGAGCTATCGCGGATTATAATTGTTTCCCCTAAAATAGAGATCAAAAATAAACAGTAATAGATAATTAGTCAAGGCTTTATAGACAATTTTTCAAAATATTTATCCTAATTTGTTGAAATTTGAACCAAATGCATAAAAATTTAATATTCATGCAAATTCACATTTGGCATTTCATTTAAAGAGATGAATTCCTTCCCGCCGTATTTATAAATGCGAAAATTAAAAATATTTGTTATTCTTATTGTTAGGGTATAATAATATTGTGCAGGATGATTTAATTACTTCATCCTGCACAAATCAGAAGCAATGCAACTTAAAATTTAATTATGTACTAAAAGAAAAAGGGGGCATGCCGGCTTATTTTGTAAGCGACATTGATTTAGTTAAAACAAAGTCCCCTGCCCTCAGCCTGTAAAAATAAACACCGCTTCCCAGCGATTTTCCGTCAAAATTAATCGCATGTTTTCCTGCCGGCTGTTCTTCGTTAATAAGCGTAATAATTTCACAACCAAGTATATTGTAAACTTTTATCTCAACATAACAAGATTTGGGAATTTCATAGCTAATTATTGTAGTCGGGTTAAAGGGATTCGGATAGTTCTGAAAAAGCTCAAACTTATCAGGCATCCCCAATGAAATTATTTTTTCGGACGAATAAAAATATTTTCCGTCATTATCTATTTGTTTAAGCCGGTATTTATACCAAAAGCCGCGCTGAATATTAAAGTCGGCAAACATATATTTTTTTGCGCTGTTGCTGTTTCCGTTTCCCTTCACAAAGCCTATTTTTTCCCATCCCGCGGCAATGTTCGAGGCAGCACCTTCTTTTCCGCCGGAGATATGATTAATATCTGTTGCTGACGAAGTTAAAGCGCGTTCTATTTCAAATCCGTAGTTGTTAACTTCGGTTGCCGTTTCCCATTTTAATAAAATTGAGTTTCCGTTCGTATTTATATTAAAAGATACCAGTTCAACCGGCAGAGGCGGATTTTCGGAATTTGTAACGGCTACGAAAAAATCTGCGGAGTTATCATCGGAATCATAACCGCTCCCGTTCTCCCCCATCGTCTGTCCCCCGCTGTTATCCAGTCGTCTTATGCTTTCGGTATTACTGGGAGACGGTGAAGCAGCACTACCTTCAAAAGCATCAGCGGTACCGTATCCGACAAAGTCGACAATGTTCTCATCATCTGACGGATCGTTCACACTTAGTTCCTCCTGATGCTTTACCAGTGCGATCTTTCCGCCGGTTGTTGCCATGGAGGTGCTGCCGACAATATCCGGCGTCATCGGCAGTTCTTCGCCTCCCTTGGTGCCTCCTTTTTGCTGGATCACATAGTATGCATTCCCCGGAATTATTCCTTCCAGGTTTGTAACACTCCAGCTTGCGCTGGTTGCAGAAGCATACTGAACCGACCAACCTGATACGTCAACGCTTTGCTGGACCGGATTATATAGAATAATATAATCGTATTTATAATAAGAGCCGCTGTTGCCGCCCCCGCCGTAAACTTCGGCTATTACCGGGTGATCGGCCATTTGGGCATGAACAAAGCATGCGAAAAATATAAAGACTATAATTGTTTTAAAATAAATCATTTCTCCTCCTTGCAATTAATTTTTTAAAATTATAATTGATGAACTAATAACCGCGGATTTATGAATTCCGCTTCTCCGATAATTGCAAAGGAAAAATCTCGTGTTGCAGCAGACTCCGATGAGCTTATTTTTTTTTGCTCCCCATAATGACATTAAATTACAACTGAAATTTTCCTTGATAAGTTTCCGTTGCAAATTTTAGTTGCATTTGTTTCGGCTTACGCCGGGTGTGGACCCCTTAATCCCCTTAGTACCACCGATTATGTGAACCGGTAATCCAACTTAATATCCCGGATTTTAAAATGCAAATAAAAAAATTCTATATCAGCTTTTGAACTTATTACGGAAATTTTTTGTTTATATTATGAAATACCTTGGAATTATTTTTAACGGATTAATATGAAAATTGCATTAACCGGCGCTACCGGTTTAATCGGAACTAAGCTTTACTTTAAACTTGGCGGCCAGGGGCACGAACTGACGGTTATTTCAAGAGATTCGGAAAATGCGGAAAAAGTTTTGCCTGGCGCGTCCGAATATTTAACATGGAATTACAGGCAGGCAAATTTGCGCAGTGATTCTCTTGAAGGCATGGATGCGGTAATTCACCTTGCCGGATCAAATATATTCGGAAAAAGATGGAGCGAAGATTATAAAAAAGAAATATTTGAAAGCAGAATAATAAGTACAAAGATTCTCGTTGAAACTATGAGTGGTCTGAAAGAAAAGCCGGAGTGCTTTATTTCATCGTCTGCGGTAGGATATTACGGCGATTCAGGGAATGAATTATTGAACGAAAGTGCCTCCAGCGGCAGCGATTTTCTTGCTTATGTATGCAAAGAATGGGAGAAGGAAGCTCGTAAAGCCGATTCATCGGGGATCAGAACCGTAAATATAAGAACCGGAATTGTGCTTGATAAAAACGGCGGCGCGCTCGCCCGAATGATGGTCCCGTTTAAAATGTTTGTCGGCGGACCTATAGGAAGCGGAAAGCAGTGGTTTCCCTGGATTCATATTGATGACCTTGTAAATACATACTTGTTTGCTCTTAAAAATGATTCGATTAAAGAGGCGGTTAATGCCGTTTCTCCGAACCCGGTTACTATGAATGGATTTGCGAAGGCTCTGGGGCAGGCTTTACATCGTCCGTCCGTTTTCAAAGTACCTGCACCGGTTTTAAGGATAGTACTGGGAGAAAGCTCGGAATCTGTTTTAGCAAGTATTAGAGCGGTTCCCGCAAAATTATCGGAGCACCAATTTAAATTTAGATTTGAAGAACTGAATTCGGCGTTAAAAGATTTGATAAAATAAAAAAGGGCTCACCGGAGCCCTTTTCTTAAAAGCTAAACATTTTAGTATCTGTAGTAATCCGGTTTAAAAGGTCCGTTAACCGGTACACTGATATATTCCGCTTGTTCCTGTGTTAATGTCTCCAGTTCGCATCCCAGCTTGCCTAAATGAAGCATCGCTACTTTTTCGTCGAGATGCTTAGGCAGCACGTAAACCTTATTCTCATACTTGTCCGAGTTGGTCCATAACTCAATTTGAGCTAGAGTCTGATTTGAAAAAGAATTCGACATAACAAACGAAGGATGACCGGTAGCGCATCCGAGATTAACAAGTCTGCCTTCCGCAAGCACTATAATATCTTTACCGTCGATTGTATATTTATCAACCTGAGGTTTGATAGTATCTTTTGTCTTACCGTAATTATTATTTAGCCACGCCATATCTATTTCGTTATCAAAATGTCCGATGTTGCAGAGGACTGCATTGTGTTTCATTTTTCTGAAGTGTTTTTCGGAAACGATATTTTTATTCCCGGTTGCGGTTACTACAATATCTGCTTCGGAAATTGCGTTTTCAAGTTTCTTAACCTGGTATCCGCTCATTGCTGCCTGTAGCGCGCAAATTGGATCTATTTCGGTAACTATTACGCGGACACCTGCATGCGACAAAGATTCCGCAGAACCTTTACCGACGTCTCCAAAACCGCAAACAACTGCGACTTTACCGGCCAGCATCAAATCGGTTGCTCTTCTGATTCCGTCCACAAGCGATTCGCGGCAGCCGTATTTATTATCAAACTTTGATTTAGTAACCGAATCGTTCACATTAAATGCGGCAATAGGAAGAGTTCCCTTTTGCATTCTCTCATAAAGTCTGTGAACACCGGTAGTAGTTTCCTCCGATATACCTTTGATCCCGGATACCAATTCAGGATATTTATCGAGTACTAAATTGGTAAGATCACCGCCGTCATCGAGAATCATGGTTAAAGGCTTATTGTCTTCACCGAAATGAAGTGTCTGTTCAATGCACCAATCGTATTCTTCCAGAGTTTCGCCCTTCCAAGCATAAACCGGTATTCCTGCTGCGGCAATAGCTGCGGCTGCATGATCCTGTGTGGAAAATATATTACACGACGACCATTGAACTTCGGCACCGAGTTCTTTGAGTGTTTCAATTAAAACCGCGGTCTGTATAGTCATATGCAGGCAGCCTACAATGCGGGCGCCCTTCAAAGGTTGTTTCTCTCTGTATTCATCCCGAATCGACATTAAACCCGGCATTTCTGCTTCTGCCAGCTTTATTTCTTTTCTTCCCCACTCGGCTAAGGAAATATCTTTAACTTTATACGGTAATTTTTTCGTTTCTTTTTTTTCTACTGCTTGACCCATTTTTAGTCCTTTAATTAATTAATAAAAACTTTACGCATGGTTCTTAAATACAGACACCAAATCCAGTTTCTCCCAAGTAAAATCTTTTTCGTTTCTTCCGAAATGACCATATGCCGCAGTGCCCTGATATATCGGTCTTCTGAGCTGAAGTCTATCGATGATACCTTTCGGAGTCAGATCAATTTCTTTCATAATAATTTTTGAAATTTCCTTATCCGGTATAACTCCGGTGCCTTTTGTATCGATATAAATCGAAACGGGTTTTGCTACGCCGATGGCGTAAGCAACCTGAACAAGACATTCTTTGGCCAGTTTTGCCGCTACTACGTTCTTAGCAATATGTCTTGCGGCGTACGCGGCGCTTCTGTCAACCTTTGACGGATCTTTTCCCGAAAAGGCTCCGCCGCCGTGGGGAGCCCAACCGCCGTAAGTATCTACAATAATTTTTCTGCCGGTTAACCCGCTGTCGCCGTGCGGTCCGCCGATTTCAAATCTGCCTGTCGGGTTAACGAAATACTTGGTCTTTTTATCGATGTATTTTTGCGGAATTACTTTCGTTATTACATTTTCTATTACATCTTCTTTGATTGTCTTCTGCTTGGCGTCGGCATCGTGCTGAGTCGATATTACAACAGTGTCAACTCTAACGGGTTTATTGTTGTCGTCATATTCAATTGTAACCTGGGATTTAGCATCCGGTCTTAAATATGGCATCAGCCCGTTGTTCTTTTTCCTTATGTCGGCAAGTTTTTTCACCAGCTTATGAGCGAACATAATCGGCATTGGCATAAGTTCCGGGGTCTGATCGCAAGCATATCCGAACATAAGACCCTGGTCGCCCGCGCCGCCCTTATCAACGCCCATTGCGATGTCGGCTGATTGAGAGTGGATTGCATTTAACACCGAGCATGACTCGGAATCAAATTTATAATCGGCGCTTGTATAGCCTATTTTTTTCACTATTTGTCGTACAACATCGGGTACTTCAATATAAGCATTGGTTGTAACTTCGCCGCCTACAAGTACCAGTCCGGTAGTAACAAAAGTTTCGCAGGCTACTCTAGCGCTGGGATCCTGTTTATATATCGCATCCAGAATTCCGTCTGAGATGGCATCGCATACTTTATCCGGATGCCCTTCGGATACCGATTCAGATGTAAAGAGATAAGACATTAGTTATAATCCTATATATTTTTAATAATTAATAAAAATCTATTTCGGACGAATCGCCCGAATTGAGTCTTTTAAACGAGCCTTTAATAACCGAATTATTCCCTATAATAGAGTTGTCAAGTAATGATTTTGATACGAAGGCATTAGCCCCGATTATCGAATTTCTAATTATGCAATCATCAATCTGGCATCCCTTGTCAATCGTTGCGTAAGGACCTATTACGGAATTTGATATCTCGACATCTTCGGCAATAAATACCGGCCTGTTAATAACTACGTTTTCAAATTTTTTGCTGACACTCTTTAAGTCGAGAAGGTATTTATTGGTTGAGAGTAATGTTTCGGGCTTCCCGCAATCGTACCAGCCGTCCACGGGAAATGTGGAAATTTTTTCGCCTGATTCAATCATCATCTGCAGTGCGTCCGTAAGCTGCAACTCTCCTTTTGTTCTTACATCCTTTTCGACTAATGTGTTTAGGCTCTTAATCAAAGCTCCCGAATTTGAGATATAATATAACCCGACCAAAGCTAAATTAGAAACCGGTGTCTGCGGCTTTTCAACAAGTTTCTTTATGTATCCGTTTTCAACTATCGCTACACCGAATCTTCTCGGATCATCAACTTCTCTTACGCCTAAGGCACTGTTCTTATTTTTAAATACACCTTTAAGATTTACATCAAAAATAGTATCGCCTAATATAATAAAAATTTCATCGTCCTTAAACGTAGGAATAGCAGTATATATTGCGTGACCGAGACCTTCCATCGATTCCTGCTCAATAAATTCCGATTCAATGGCTGAATATTCCTTGACCACATATTCTTTTATCATATCACCTAGATGGCCGATTACAAAAGTTGCCTTGGTAATATTCTCTTCCAGTAATTTATCAAGTATGTGGGCAAGTATCGGTTTACCACCGACATTCAGAAGTACTTTCGGAATAGAATACGTATGAGGCTTTAATCTGCTACCGAACCCGGCTACAGGTATAATTGCTTGCATTTACTGCTCTTGTTTAAAAATTTAATTTATAAACTTAGCTAATCTTTAAAAGAATAACAACAAATTTAATAGTCCCTAAACTTAAAATAATTCTTAATATGAGCGAAATTTGAAGCTGTCCGGATATATTCTAAACGTTTTACATTTTATACAGCATTGACAATTTTTATTTAAAATGAATCAAATGGCGTAGGGGTTTAACAATATTTTTTTTAGTTTTATGAGCTATAAAATATGGAGATTGTAATGTCAGGTAAATTATTCGTAATAAGCTCTTTTTTAATATTCTTTTTGTGTATTTCTGTCGGCCGCGCGCAGGAAACCGTAATATACAGAAGCGCAGTAAACATTACCGACCCGGTCCAAAGAGTAGGAGCGCTTAAGGAATTTATAAAGAACTACCCGGAAAGCAATTATGCTGCGGGAGCCAGGTACTATTTATTCAGCGCATATGCCGATCTGGGGAAAACTGATTCTGCACTTTATTTTGCAAGCAGATTTATAAATTCATATCCTGAAGGATCGAGACTGGGACCTTACATCGATATATCGGAAGTACTTGCCGAAAAAAAATTCGGTCTTGATTCGGCCGATGTATATTCGGCAAAGGCCGTAAAATTAGCGGAGGAACGGAGTATCAGAAATATTGCAGAGGTCTTGGATACAAGAGCGCAAATACTTTTCCTGACAGGTAAACCCGATTCAGCTCTCGCCATCGAAAAAAAAGTTGTTGAAGGAAACGAATCAAATCCGGATTATATAAATAACCTTTCCATTTTTGAAGAAGGTTCAGGGAAAAAATTGCAGGCTGTTCAAACTGCCGCCAAAGCAATATTAATGGGCAATTACGACGACGCCGTAACTAATTTCAACAAATGGCTTAAAGAAGTTAAACCGGATGCTAAAGATAGCGGCGAATTAAGGGAACAAACTGTTAACAATTTACTGGACGATTACCTGAAAAGCTCCGGGGGAAAAAATTCAGTCGCGGCAAAATCGAAAGCTTCGGTATTCTTAGCCAATACCGGCGTCGATTTTAAAAAAGCAAGAGCTTATTCAGCAGAAGCAATCAAATCATTAAACAATAAATCTTCTTTGGAAGACAGAACCGACTTTATAAAAAATTATGCGATGGTCCTTGCGGCCGAAAATAAAGATAAAGAAGCAGTAAAAGAATTGGAATCAATTCGTAAACTCGTAGACCCGTGGGATTCCGATTTCTGGTATACGCTCGGAAAAGTTTATGAAAAGAATAGTGAAAAGGAGAAAGCCGAAAATGCCTATCTGGAAGGCATGACCGCCTATGCTGCGCCCAAACTGGTCAAATCTTTGAAAGAACTGGGATTGAGCGAAGCGGTTATTTTGCAGAAAATAGAAAAAGCAAAGGAAGGACTTGAGAAGTTCGATCCGGGAAAATATAAAAAACCGGAATCATACAAAGGCAACGTAGTTCTCGCCGAATTATTTACCGGCGCCGAATGTCCGCCGTGCGCTGGAGCCGATTTTGCTTTTGAAGCTTTATCCGAATATTATCCGCGCAATGTTCTGGCCGTTCTTGAATACCATGTTCACATTCCCGGACCGGACCCGATGACTAATCCTCAGACATTTCGGCGCTATTTATATTACGGTGGAAATTTCGGCACCCCGACTGTTTTTATAGAGGGAACCGAAAAAATTACCGGCGGCGGTCCTAAATTCCTAATGCCAAACAGGTTTCATGTTTATCAATTTGCAATAGAAAAATTCCTTAGCGAAAAACCAATAGTTAATTTAAATGGTTCGGCAAAGCTGGATCACAATGTTGTCAAATTTTCGGTTAATTTAAAATCCAGGGAAAAATTAGGTAAAGACATAAATATGAATATTGCCCTGGTCGAAAAATCTATTCAATATCCCGGAGGAAACGGGGTTACAAAAAATATATTCGTAGTAAGAGCCTTGTTGGATAATGCTGCCGGATTTTCGATAAACCCGTCTAAGAAACAGCAATTAATTAAAAATACATTCGATGTTGATCAGGTTGAAAGAAGTCTAACCGCGTATTTAGATCATCCGCAGAACGATCCGTCTTGGCGGCCGAATTCAAGGTTTACCGGCTGGCGCGAAAGAACTGATAAGATTTAATCGTAATAACCTTGCTGTTGTCGTCTGGCTACAGAACATCGAAACAAAACAAATTCTGCAGGCTTATTATATGAATGTTGAAAAATAAAAAGGTAGAAGCATAAAATGAAAAATTTCCTCAAGTCGTTTTATTTAACGGATTTTGTACTGGTTGCTCTAGTATTAATATTTTACCCGGCAGGCTCAAGCTTATCCCAGAATGTACAGCCTAAAGATATTGTCTCGGTGGAAACCGTAATTACAAATGATTCCTCTAAAATTAATGGACTTATTTATGCGGACGTAAATTTAAACATAAAAGACAGTTGGCACATAAACGCCAATAAACCTCTTGACGATTATTTAACTCCTACATCTGTTTCTATCAAAGGGAATAAGGACGTCCAAATAATTAAAATTAAATATCCCGCTCCTTTGATAATGAAGCTTGGATTTTCGGACGCCGATCTTGCCCTGTATGAAGATCAGGCAACGGTAAAGGTAATATTAAAGGTTTTAAATTCGAAAAAATTGAAAAGCATAAAAATTAAAGGAGAAGTTCAATATCAGCCGTGCAATAACCAGACTTGTCTTTTCCCGGTAACAAAAGAATTTTTCTTAGACACGGTAAAAAAATAATATTTTGTAAAATGATGCTATCCTAAAAGTACTGTATCCGAGCGACCTTAAGTGCATTGTACCTTTGCGGTAAAAATGTCCGTTCATGATGATACCCTAGACAGCCGCAATATTAGTTTATATTCGCAATGTTATAAAAATAAATTTAGGATCGGCCTCTGCGCTGTCTTATCAGGAATATTCACTGATAACTTCATTGATATCTTTCACCCCGTCGAAAAAGGATAGGAATTTAAACATCACCCCGTCCACCAAAGCATCCGGACAGGAAGCTCCGCTGGTAAGCATAATTTCAACCGGTTTTTTCGAGGGTAAATATCCTGCGGTATTTTTTTCAACTTTATAGCGAATGTCAAAGTGTTGAATTACCTCTCCGGATAAAATCTTATCGGGACCGGAGATAAAATAAGTAGGCAGTTTTTCATCGCACAATTCCACTATGTGGCTTGTATTACTACTGTTATACCCTCCGACGACAACCGCAAAGTCGGCTTTCTCGTTTAATAATCCGTATGTTGCTTCCTGGTTATCGTATGTAGCATAACATAAAGTATCGCGGGTATCGGCATAGTGAAAAGGTAAATTTTCAATTCCGTGTTTTTGAATCATTACACTTTTAAGATATTCGGAAATTTCCTGCGTTTCACTTGCCAGCATTGTCGTCTGATTTACTACGCCTATTTTTCTCAAATCCCTGCCGGCATCAAAGTCTTCGGAATATTTGTCTTTAAATACTTTATAAAATTCCTCTTTCTCCATTTCGCCGGATATAAACTTGCCCAGAAGTTTTGTCTCTTCAATATCACGTACAATTACAGAAGGTGCATTTTGAATACTGTGCGAAAAAGTAGCCCTGGTTTCTTCGTGAAAATATTTTCCGTGAATAATTATAGTGTAATCGTTCTTACCGAGCTGAACCGATCTGTTCCAAACCTTCTCAACAAACGGGCACGTTGTATTAAATTTTCTCACGTCAATACCTATACTCCGGAGTTTGTTTTCTATTTCCAGCGTCGTACCGAAAGCAGGTATAATAACAATATCATCGCTCCTCAGTTCATTCCAATCGATAAGTTGCTTTCCCGAAGTATCCATGATAAACCTAACGCCCTGGGAAAGAAGCTCATCATTTACAACGGGATTATGAATCATTTCACTTAACAGAAACTTCCTTTTATCAGGGTTTTCTCTAATAATTTTATAGGAGATCTCAATAGCATTTTCAACACCGTAACAGAAACCGAAATGCCTGGCTATTAAAAATTTAACAGGTCCGAAATCGAGTATTGTAGGTTTGAATTCCTTTTTTTTGGGATCCTGTAATTTACGCGATTCTTTAATTTTTGATATTATGTGACTTTTATAAATATCTGGTATTTCAAATTTTTTCATTTTATCCGCTAAATAATTTTACAAAGGTATTAAAATTATATAATTATTTCATGGTCCATATTATTCAAAATTTAGTAAACACTCCATTTGGATGAAAGAATCTTTATATAGATCACTTTACGACGGAAAAGTTGAACCGGGATATTACCGGAATTATTTTCTCCCTCGAAAAACCAGTGATGCCACATGCGCAAGTTCTTGAATATTTACCACAGTCTGCATCTTCCAGCGTCCGGGAAGTTCATTTTAAACGGTATCTTACGCGAATTCGGCATGCAAACATGTTATTCAAGTTTATTTTCAATCGGTGAAAATCTGCCCGATCTGTGTCATTTGTGCTCCGATTTAAAGTCAAATTTTAGTATTTACTTTTATCCGTGTCTTAGATTTTCTTCTGCGCGTTTGCTATATTTATGGTTTATAAATTAAAGATATATTATGGAATTAATCGACAGATTAAAAAGAATAAAAGAAAAATTCGACAGAATCAATCAGCAGCTTTCCGATCCGGAATTTTTAAACGACAGAGAAAAATTAGTGAACCTCAGCAAGGAAAGAAGCGACCTGATTGAAATCAATCAGGCTTATGATGAATATTCGCAGATACTCAACAATATTGCCGGCAACAAAGAAATAATTAATTCAGGCGGCGATAAAGATCTTTCGGAATTAGCGCAAGCGGAATTAGAAGAACTTGAAGAAAAAAGAGAGCAGCTTGAAGAGCAAATAAAAGTACTTCTTTTACCAAAAGATCCGAACGATAATAAAGATATAATTATGGAAATAAGAGCCGGAACAGGAGGCGAGGAGGCTGCGCTGTTTGCCGGCGATCTTTTCAGAATGTACACGCGTTACGCCGAGATGAAAAACTGGAAAATCGAACTGATAGATATTAATGATACGGGGCTAGGCGGTATTAAAGAAGCGACTTTCTCAATTAACGGAGAAAACGTATACAGCGAATTAAAATTTGAAAGCGGCGTACACAGAGTTCAGAGAGTTCCGGCTACGGAAGCAAGCGGCAGGGTCCATACCTCCGCGGCATCGGTAGCAGTATTGCCCGAAGCAGAAGATGTACAGGTCGATATTAATCCGAATGATCTGCGTATAGATATATTCCGCTCCGGCGGTGCAGGCGGCCAGAACGTTAATAAAGTGGAAACTGCCGTCAGAATTACTCATATCCCTTCGGGCCTGGTTGTTCAATGCCAGGATGAACGCTCACAGCTTAAGAACAGACAAAAAGCAATGAAGGTATTGAGAGCTAGACTGTACGATATAAAACTGAAAGAGCAGAATGAGGTAATTTCAGCGCAAAGAAAAACTATGGTAAGAAGCGGTGACAGAAGCGATAAAATAAGGACATATAATTTTCCTCAGAACAGAGTAACAGACCACCGTATAGGTTTAACATTATATAATCTTTCCAATATCATGGAAGGCGATCTCTATGAACTTATCGAGCAGTTAAAAATAGCCGACCGGACGGAAAAACTGCAGGCAAGCGAAGAATTCTAAATCATTCTGATTGAAATAAGACTTATATCGTCTTCAAAGTTCTGAGAGGTAAATTCAGAAAATTCCCTTTTAATGTTTTCCAAAGAATCCGGAGAATTACCGTTTTTTTTAATTATATTTTTTAATCTTTCGGAACCGAACTGGTCTCCCTCGGGACCCCTTGATTCGATAATGCCGTCAGTAATTAAATAAATGCTGTCGTTCTTCGACATGTTAATCTTAATGTCTTCATAACTGCCCTGCGCCGAGAAGCCCAGCAGTAGTCCCTTTGACTTTATTTTCTCAACTTTCCCTTTTTCCGAGTTAAAATATAAGATCGGCAGATCGCCCGCGCCGGTATACTTGATGGTTTTATTTTCGCGGTTCAATACTACAACCGACAATGTTGCAAATACTTCCGAAACTTTTGCGTCCTGGTAAACCGAATTATTAACCTGCTGCAGAATGTCGCTGGGAGAAAATTCATTCGCTGTCTGAAGCACTACTCTCAAGGCGCTCCTTACATAACCGGCATAAGCAAACGCAAAATACCATGCCCCCCATTTTTTACCCATTACATCCCCGAGAACAACCGCCAAGTTATTATCATCCAATTTAAAGTAATCTATAAAGTCACCGCCGGGTATGCCGTGAAACGGCTGATGCCAATGCTTGATCTCATAGCCGTCGAAAACCGGAGATGAATCGGGTACTACTTTTACTCTTAGCGAATCGGCTGCCTGGTGTAATTCGGTAACAATTTTTTGTCTTTCTTTCCCCAAACTTTTTACAATTGCGGAAACTTTTGCAACCACTACGCGCGGTCCGGCGGTTTTTAAGACATAGTCGGCAATTCCCAGATTGTAACCGTCCAGTATATCATCTTCTTCACCTTTGGATGTAAGAAAAACAAAGGGGATAGATTTCAAATCATTCTCGGCCAGCAGCATCTTTCTGAACTGATAGCCGTCGATGCCGGGCATCATTATATCTGAGATAATTAAATCGGGAATGTTTTTCTTAGCTAATTTAAGTCCGTTATCAGGTCCGTCCGCTATTTCGCATTCAAATCCGGCTTTAATTAAATTGTACTGGAAAAGTTTTGCCAACGTCTGGTCGTCGTCCACAAGCAGAATTTTCGTGGTGCTTTCTTTGAAGGATTGTTCCAGACTCTTTTTTGTTCCGTAAACTTTATAAATTTCGGAACGTCTTATAAGCGCCTGTACTTTTATTAAAAGGTCCTGGACATCAAACGGTTTGGTAATGATATCATCACCGCCGGCTTCCATGGCTTTTGATTTATCTTCGATAGTGTTTTTTGCGGTTACAAAGATAAAAGGAAGCGCCCTGTAATTTTCGTTTTCCCTTACTTTCTTGCAAAACGTAAAACCGTCCATCTCATCCATCGTAACATCGCACAGAACCAGCTCAACTTTACTGGCTTTCAATACTTCAAATGCCTTAGTTGCGCAGTCGGCTTCAATAACTTCGTAATTATTATTTTTTAAATGATGACTAAGCAGCTTCCTGATCGTAATGTCATCATCGATTATTAAAACGGATTTTTTTTCTTGACCGGACATAAAATAGGACTTTATTCACTGTTAGTAAATTAATGCAATTCTTTTACTTTGTTTTTAATCTATGAAAACCGACTAAAATAATTTTCTCGGTAAATCAGTTGTCAAAACTCAGAATAGCATCTTCCTTGGTTTTAAATGATTCGAATACTCTGTACATCCTAGTTAATTCGAACATAGAATGAACAGCCGGCTGGAACCCGACCAAACGCAGATCACCGTTCAATGTAGTAATTTTTTTCAGTGACACAACCAGAGATCCGAGAAAAGTAGAATCGATAAATTCGCATTCGCTTAGATCTACGATAATTTTTCTCGCGCCCTGCTCAATATCCTGAGCCAGTACCTGTTTGAACTCATCGGCTTCTTTAAGGGTAGCTCTTGGTAAATTAACTATTTCAATAATTATTTCGCCGTGAGTTTCTTTGATAAAATCCATAATTGAACCTACATCATTATTTTATAAATATTAATCCGAAGACCTGTTTTCAATATTGTATTTTTCCATCAAGCGGTAAATTGTTGCCCTGCCGAGCCGCAGTTTTTTTGCAGCCTCTACAATATTCCCTTCAGTTAATTTCAGAGCGCGCCTTATTGCTTCTTCCTTCAATTTCTCAAAAGGTATTATAGTATCGTCGCTGAAAAAAGGACCTGAAAAATCGGATGAATTCTGAGGTTCCGAAGCTCTGATTTGAGCAGGCAAATCTTCCACATCGATAAATTCTTTTTCCGATATAATCAGGCATCTTTCCACGGTATTTTCCATTTCCCTTATATTGCCCGGCCAGTTATAATCATAAATTAATTTTAAAGCTTTTTTTGTAAAACCTTTGCTGTTTTTATTCAATTTCTTGTTGAACACTTCCCAAAAATGCTGGGCTAAAACCAGTATGTCCCCTTTTCTTTGTCTGAGAGGGGGAATTGAAATCGGAAAAGAATTTAATCTGTAATATAAATCTTCCCTGAATTCTTTCTTCTCAACTGCTTGTTTTAAATCCCTGTTTGTAGCAGAAAGAATACGAACGTCGGTTTTAATAAGTTCTGTACCGCCTACTCTTTCAAATTCTTTTTCCTGAATTACCCGCAGCAGTTTAGCCTGCAGCAGCATTTCCAATTCTCCTACCTCATCAAGGAACAATGTTCCGCCGTTCGCAATTTCGAATTTACCCAGTTTTCTTTGATGAGCGCCGGTAAAAGAACCTTTTTCGTGTCCGAATAATTCGCTTTCCAAAAGCTCCCTTGGAATTGATGCGCAGTTCACAACTACAAAAGGTTTATCCTTTCTTTTCCCGTTATAATGTATTGCCCTGGCAATCAGTTCTTTACCCGTTCCGCTTTCGCCGTATATCAAAACAGTGATATCATTATTCATGACTTTTGACACCAGTTTAAAAACGTCCTGCATCTTTCCGTCTGCGGATACTATATTATCGAAACTATATTCTTTTTTTACATTCTCCTTTAAATTTTCCAGTTCTCGTGTAAGGTCAAAACTCTTTATAGCATTCTTTATAGCGGGCTCAAGTCTTTGCATATCAATGGGTTTCGGGAAATAATCGAATGCACCGAATTTAAGGGCGTCTACGGCAACCTCTATACTGCCCTGCGCGGAAAGCATTATTACGGGGAGATTTTCGTCGAATTGCTTAATTCTTTTAAGAACTTCCATTCCGTCCATACCCGGAAGCATAATATCCAGCAGCACTAAATCCGGGCGGTTGTGGATTTTGCGTAAAATATCTTCGCCGGTCGCAAAAGTTTCTGTGTTATATTTCCATTTATCTCTTACCCAGTATGTAATGAGTTTTGAAATTGCTTGTTCGTCATCCACAATGTAAACTAATTTATTCAAATTTAAACCTCAATTTTATAGTAGTATTTTAGACGCCTTAGGCAATTTGAAAATAACGGTAGTACCTTTATTAATATCGCTTAAAATCGTAATAAAACCTTTGTGCAAATCTACAATTTGTTTCACAAAAACCAACCCTAGTCCTGTTCCCGGAATTTCCATTCCGGGTCTATTTACTTTATAAAACTTCTGAAAAATATAAGGTAAATCTTTCGCAGGAATCCCTATCCCCGTATCTGTAATCGAAATTTCAAACTCTTTGTAAAATTCATGTGCCGATATAGTAATTCTGCCGCCGTTACCTGTAAATTTTACGGCATTTGTTAAAAGACCGTTTAATACTTGCAAAATTCTTTCTTCATCAACCCTTAAATTAACACTTTCTTTCGGGAAATCGACGGTTAATGTAATATTTTTTTTTTCGATAATGGTTTTGTTAATATTTACGCTCTCGTTCAGAATTTTAACTATATCTGCATCGGTTTTATTCAGTTCAAGTTCCCCGTTTTCAATTCTGGAAACATCCAGCACGTCGCTAATTAATTTAGCTAACCTTTTTGCTTCATTTAATATTATCTCGTTAAATTCGTTTTTCATTTCAACGGGCATGTCAGAATCGGACGATATAGTTTCGGAAAAACCGATTATTGAAGCAAGCGGCGTTCGGAGTTCGTGCGATATATTCGAAATGAATTTGCTTTTCATATTATTCAGTTCGAATAAAATTGCCTTCTGCCTTTGAGATCTTTGTCTTTCTATCAATATGATCCTGTTTGCTTCAATCAATTTTATATTTATCTGACTTATTTTTTCTTCAAATACCCTTAGCTCCGTTATATTTTTTCCTACTCCGAGAACCCCGGCAATTTTTCCGTTTTCCCAAAGAGAATTTCCGCTGATTTCAAAAATAATCTCATCCCCGTATTTACTTAAAAATATTGTTTCAAAAGTAATTATTTTATCCTGTTCTATTATTCTGCCGAATGCTTTTTCGGCAGCCGTTTTATCTTTAACCAAAACAAAATCAAGAAAATGTTTACCAACCAGCTCTTCGGGACCAAAATCCAAAGATGCGGCTCCGAAATCATTTACGGTAACAAAACATCCGTTCCGGTCGAGAATAAATATAAAGTCTTCGGATACTCCGAGCAGCAGGTTGAAAAAACCTCGGTAATGTTTTAAAATGTATTCCTTATTTGGATTTAAATGATCTTCGTCGGTATTAATGTTTTGTTTCAATTTTTCAATAAGGATATTTATCGTCCGGTCAATATGCGGCTCCAATCCTTTTGCAAAATTTTCCGGTTCCTTTGATAATAAGATAAGAAAAAACGATTCTTTATTCATATCAGAATAAAGTTTTTTTACAAGAAAAGAATTTACCGGGAACCCGCAGTCTAATTTTTTAATAAAATCAGGATTATTTGAGAAGTCCTTTTCCAATTCGCCCGTAATATATTTTTCGAATAAAACACGGCTTAAAGGATTGGCTATTTCGGATTTATCGCCGAAAAATGCGATTGTTTCTTGAGTGTCATAATTAAGCTTAATTACACAACCGGCATTACTAATACTGAGACGGCATATGATTTCCAAAATGTTATTAAAAAGCTCAATCATTTGAAATGGGGTATAATCGTTTTTATAATCCGGAAAATGTAATAAATTTTGCCGATTAAAACATATATTTTAATTTTATTTTTAAATATAATAAGATTATTCAAGATAATTCGAAAAAACGTTATTTAAACCCACGTAAACGTTATATTAGATAAAACAATTAAAAATTATAACTATTTTTCAATCCAAAATTATTAATGAAAAATATAGCAATGGTTAAAACGCTTAAAAGAGCCACTAACCTGTCTATGGCAGCCAATATATTCCTGTTTATAATCAAAGCGGCCGCGGGTATAATGTCAAATTCCATAGCAGTGATTTCGGATGCCATAAATTCATTAACAGATATAATATCATCTGCGGCTATAATGTACAGTGTCCGCATATCTCTTCTAAAACCGGATGAGGATCATCAATTCGGTCATCATGCAGCTCAGCCCATAGCCGTATTTTTAGTAGCGCTTTTTGCAGGTATCGTAGGGGTTAATTTAATTGAAGAATCAATCGCCAGAATTATTAATCCCGGCGAAACGCATATTACCCCGGCGGTTTACATAATACTTCTAACTACGGTAATAACAAAACTGATTTTAATGCAGTACCAGAAATCTGTAGGGAAAACTTATAACAGCCCGGCATTAAGAGCCGGTGCTGTGGACAGCTTAAACGACGTACTGGCTTCCGCACTTTCGATTATCGGAATAATGGGAATTCAGCTCGGATTCAAATATTTAGACGGCATTGCAGGCATATTTATAGCATTGTTTGTTTTCAGATCCGGCTATCAGATAGCAAAAGAAAACATCGACTATTTAATGGGTAAAGCCGCAGACGAGAAACTGATTCTGGAAATAGCTAAGGCAGCTATTAATGTTGACGGAGTTAAAGGAATAAACGAATTGAAGTCTCATTACGTCGGAAATAAATTTCATATTGAAATTCACATTGATGTAGACAGAAATACAACCACTGAAGCATCTCACAATATCGGCAAAGAAGTCCAAAAAGCAGTATCTGCCCTGCCCGAGATAAATCAAGTTTTCGTGCATATCGATCCTGTATAATAAAATTACAATCTGACATTCTACTTGTTTGTTATTATCTGAATAACGTGTAAACCGTTTGTTTTTTTTTACAACAATTAAATTATTTATTATTTCTTTAAAGCATTTTATTTCTTAGTTTTATAAGTAATATATGCTTGTGAATTTTTATTTTAGTATTATTATTTTATCTTAAGATAATACAACTAATAATTTCAACTTTATTTATCCGAAAAAGTATTAATTATGCCAAACTTTGAATTTCACGTATCCAAAACAGCAAGAGACAAATATAAAATAGAACATTCTCTTTTTTCCATCAGCGGCGATTTAATAATAGCTAATTTTAAACAGGCGAGAATACTTGCAAATAAAATAAACAACGTGCGCAAGGAAAGCGGCCAAAAACAGAATTTCACTTCTGCGGGGCAGATAAATGCGCTGGGTTTAATCCATGAAATCTTCCATTATTTAATTCGCATCTATGAAGAAAAAGTAAATCCGGGAGTATTTATTAATGCGCTGCAAAATATGACTTCTTCTCTCGGAGAAGAAGCAGTAGAAAGAATATTTTCCGAATATATTTCCGAATTTCCTCCGTCTGAAGTTTATAAAGGTAAAATATCCGTATTGGATTATTTAAGCGGATATTCCGATAATAAATCCAACCGGGAAATAATTCTTGAGGAATTAATACTGTTAAATTTGGAAAATAATAATCCGGCAGCTCTTCAGCTTGAAGAATTATACTCGGATGAAACTATTGCGGAGAAAACCAAATACCCTGGATTAATCGATAGGTTAACAAATTTCTTTTCCTCGCAAAAACCATTCGGACCCGAAAGCCAGTCCCTGATCGAATTCCTCAAAAAGCCGATTATCAGCAGTCCATACAGTCTTGAAGGTCAGCTTGAATTTATACGTCGGAACTGGGGAGTATATGTTTATGATAAGTTTAACTACAGATTATTGGGCGGAAGAGATTTGATAATAGAAGACCTGAAATTATTTATACATCAGGGATTCGGGCCTAAACCGACTCCTCCCGTACCGCAGTATAAATATGATGAAGACTATTTAAGACGCATCAGGGAAAAACTTGCGCGCGGGAACGAACTAACCGCTGATGAACAAGACTATTATAATTCTGAGATTGAACGCTTTACCAAAGATATCGAGTGGATGCCTAAAGTGGTGATGCTTGCAAAAAATGCTTATGTGTGGATGGATCAGCTTTCAAAAAAATATAACCGCCCTATCAACCGGCTGGATGAAATACCTGATGAGGAATTAAACAGACTTGCGTCTTGGAATTTTACAGCATTATGGCTTATCGGAATCTGGGAAAGAAGCAGTGCTTCCAGAAAAATAAAGCAATTAACCGGAAATCCTGAGGCGGCGGCTTCGGCATATTCATTATTCGATTACACAATCGCATACGAGCTGGGAGGCGAAGAGGCGTTTGAAAACTTAAAAACCCGCGCCTGGCAGCGAGGCATCAGACTGGCCAGCGATATGGTTCCGAACCATACCGGTATATATTCGAAATGGGTCATTGAAAAACCTGATTATTTTATTCAGTCCGATTATCCCCCGTTTCCGGGTTATACATTCAACGGTCCCAATCTTTCGGATGATCCCAGAGTTGAAGTAAGAATTGAAGATAAGTACTACTCAAGGGAAGATGCGTCGGTTGTTTTTCAAAGAAGGGATTCTTTTACCGGCAGCATAAAATATATTTATCATGGTAACGACGGCACGCATATGCCGTGGAACGATACGGCACAACTTAATCTTTTAAATCCCGAAGTGAGAGAAGCATTGATTCAGATGATAATGCACGTAGCCAGAAAAACGCCAATTATAAGATTCGATGCTGCAATGACACTTTCGAAAAAACATTATCAGCGTTTGTGGTTTCCTCAGCCCGGCACCGGCGGTGCAATTCCCTCCCGTTCCGATTATGCGATGACAAAGGAGTCATTCAACCAAGCCATGTCAGAAGAATTCTGGCGCGAAGTTGTAGACAGAATGAACGCAGAAATGCCTGAGACTCTCCTGCTCGCCGAAGCTTTCTGGCTGATGGAAGGATATTTTGTCAGGTCGCTTGGAATGCATCGGGTTTATAACAGCGCTTTTATGCACATGCTGATGAAGGAAGAAAATGATAAATACAGGGAACTCATAAAAAATACTCTGGATTTCAATCCCGAAATTTTAAAGAGATACGTAAACTTTATGAGCAATCCGGACGAGGAAACGGCTGTAAACCAATTCGGAAAAGGCGATAAATATTTCGGCGTTGCTGTATTAATGGTAACTCTTCCAGGTATGCCTATGTTCGGACACGGCCAGGTGGAAGGGCTGTCAGAAAAATACGGCATGGAATACAAACGGGCATATTATGATGAGCACTCTGACGAAAATCTTATCCGCCGGCATGAATACGAAATATTCCCGCTGATAAGGAAACGGTATCTTTTCAGTCAAGTAGATGAATTTGAACTCTATGACTTTATAGATAAGTATAATAATGTAAACGAAAACGTGTTTGCCTATTCCAACAAATCAGGTGATGAGAAAGCTTTCATTGTTTACAATAACTCTTATGAACAGGCAAAAGGACATATAAATTTTTCGGTACTTAAAGTTCAAAAATCATCGGAAAAGAAATCAAGAAAAATTACCGAGGCATTCAATCTTAATAATAAATGGGGCCATTTTTATACGTTTCGCGAACATAAGACCAAACTGCAATATTTAGTTTCGGGCAGTGAAATCGATGATAACGGAATGTACTTCACTTTAAACGGATATGAATATAAAGTATTGACTGATTTCAAAGAAATTTACGACACCACCGGAGAGTTTGAAACACTTTATCAGACTATCAGAGGAACCGGTGTACCGTCTATTGAAGAAAAATTAAAGGAAATGAAACTGGCGCCTATTCATGAAACATTAAGTTATTTACTTGATAAAAATAATCTAACCGAAATAACAAAACTCACCTTTGCTGAATCGGGAATTTCACCCGAACGTGCTGATAACGGAGATTTTGAATTACCTCAATTAGTAAGAGACCGGCTTACCGGATTCATGAATCAGGTAGCCGAATTAAAAAAAATACCTTTGGATCCTGAGAATGCTTTGGCAACTACGAAGCAGCTAATGAAATTAACAAGGACTTTTCAAAATTCTTTTAACAATTTAAAAACAAAAAAGACTGCACAAAAAAAACTGGAATTGATCGAAGATTCAATTATGACGTCCGGTAAAAATAATCAGGAAGAAAAACAACTTCTGATTTCGTTCTATTTTATATACGGAATATTTAACTCCTTAGTTTATAATACAAAGTTAAATTGGTCCGATCTATATGACAGTTTGCAAATTAATAAAGCACTCATTGAAATTTTCAAAGACCTGGGCCATAATGTCGAAAATATTTATAACGAAGCATATTTGGTGAAGGCATTAATTTCCAAAGCTTACTTATTTACCGAACCGGAAATATTAAATCCGGACAATGTAAGTACCTTTATTGCAGAGCTGATAAACAATAAAGAAGTTGCAAGGTATATTTCATTAAATGAATTTGAAGGCATACTGTACTATAATAAAGAAAATTTCGAAAATCTTTTAAACTGGATCTTTACGGCTTTAAGTATATTTTATTCAAAAGTCTTTGATGACCAAAACAAGAAAAGTCAGAGCGTTAAGAATAAAAAAGCGGCACAGACAGTTCCGAAAACTTCAATATCTCAGTATGAAAAAGCTTTAATTAAACAGCTCGCCGAAAATTACGACGTGATTGAATTATTAAAATTAAAATCTGCTGAAGCGGGATATAGGCTGGTAAATTTAAAAGAGCTTTTATATGCAGGCAAAAACGTAATAACGGCTGCTCCCCATAAGAACAATGACCTAAAAAAGAAACAAACATCAGTTAAGAAAAAAACATCGAAGAAAAAAAACAATTAAAATTAAAAAATAATTTGAGCTGCTTGATTCTATAAAAGACATGCACTAACATTGCATATTTTTATCAGTATAGATATATGCGAAGCGATCAGTAATTCCGGTATTATTTATCAGGGTACTTTGAGCACCTTTTAAATAATACTGATTTTTTTGTGTGTATTTTTTTGAAGGCGCAAGCATTATAAAAATAGCAGCTAACGATAGGATTATAATTCCTGCTATAATCAGCCATAAAGGCGGGTTGTTCTTTTCTTCATAAACCGACATATCTATATCCTTGTTTTTAATCTATATTTTGCAGGTTCAAAATAATATTATCTTCGTATTTAACAAATACTATAAAAGTTTATAATTTCTTATTCTTGATATCTCTCACATTATTTATTAAACACGAATATAATTTGCCGCAGCATCGGCGCAATTCTCACCATCGATAGAAGCCGATACAATCCCTCCTGCATATCCGGCACCTTCACCGCAAGGGAATAGTCCATCGATTTCCACATGCATAAAAGTTTCCTTATCTCTCGGTATGCGAATAGGAGAACTGGTTCTGCTTTCTACCGCTAGCATAACGGCTTCTTCGGAATAATATCCTTTCATTTTTTTATCGAACTTAAAAAGCGCTTCTTTAAGCCCGCTTACAATAAAACCGGGCAGAGTTTCATGCAGTGGTGCCGGGGTAATTCCGGGAATGTAAGAAGTTTCCGGCAGATTCGAAGAAAATTTATTCCGTACAAAATCTGTTACCCTTTGCGCAGGTGCGCTTTGAGTATTATTGGCCAGTTTAAATGCCAGTTGCTCCACTTCCTTCTGAAGGAAAAGTCCGCCGAACGGGTACTTCTCTCCATAAGATATCCAATCTTTTTCTTCGACGGTTACTACAAAACCGGCATTGGCAAAAGGAGAATCTCGTCTGGAAAGCGACATACCGTTGACAACGATCTCTCCGGGAGAAGTTGCCGCAGGTATAATTATTCCGCCCGGGCACATACAGAACGAATAAACTCCCCTTCCACCAACATCGCACGATATGTTATAGCTTGCGGCAGGAAGGTTATCATGTTTAATCTTTGTATGATACTGTATCTCGTTAATGAGGGCCTGGGGGTGTTCTATTCTGACTCCCATTGCAAACGGCTTGGGTTCAACCTTGATATTTTTTTGATTCAATAACTCAAAAACATCCCGGGCCGAATGACCAGTAGCAAGTATTACGGAATCTCCCGTTATTTCGGTATCACCGTTGACTACAACTCCAAAAACTTTTTTATCCTTTATAATTAGATCGGTAAGTTTTGATTCGAAATGAATTTCCCCGCCGTTTTGAATTACGGTTTCCCGAATTGCTTGAATTATTTTAGGAAGTTTGTTTGAACCTATATGGGGGTGGGTATCAATTAAAATATCCGGATTAGCTCCGTGTTGAACGAGTATATTTAATATTTTCCTTACATCCCCGCGCTTGGTAGCCCTTGTGTAAAGTTTCCCGTCGCTGTAAGTACCGGCGCCACCTTCACCGAAACAGTAATTCGATTCGGCATTTACATGGTGATTCTGCTGAATTGCTTTTAAATCCCGCCGCCGGGATTGTACATCTTTGCCTCTTTCGATAACGACCGGTTTTATTCCGAGTTCAATTGATCTTAAAGCTGCAAACATTCCCCCGGGGCCAAAGCCTACAATAATTACTTTTTTATCTCCTTTTATATGTTCGTATTTGATCTTGGAATCATCTGCGGGAGGGTTTTCATTTACAAAAACATCGCATAAAATCTTATAGACAGGTCTGTATCTGCGAGCGTCAATTGATCTTCTTCTTGGAATAACCGAGTATATTTCGGCAGGGTCGGTTTTTAAAATGTTTGCAGCCGCATTATATAAAGCAATTTTATCATTAATATTTTCCGGGGAAAGAACTATTTCAAGCTGAGTTTTCATTTTTATTTGTCCTCTACTTATGAGGAAATTATTTTTAATTAAAAATCTTATTTAAAGTATTACATTTTAATACTAACCGATTATAATATAATCCGTAATATGAAACCGTAAGTTAAAAGAACTAATATACACCTTTATTTAATCCGCCGTCTACCTGAATTGTGCTGCCTGTAATATAACCGGCCTGTTTTGAGGCCAGAAATACGATCGCAGATGCAATTTCTTCAGGTCCGGCCAGCCTGTTCATCGGTATTTCATTTGCCATTTCGGTTAAAACATCTTCGTGAGACATTTGGCTTTGTTTTGCTTTATGAACAGCGAGGTCGTATATCCGGTTGGTTAACGTATAACCGGGTGCAATATTATTCACGGTTACATTATATTTTGCAACTTCGTTGCTTAAAGATTTGGAGAAACCGATAACTCCGTTTCTCAGGGAGTTGGATAACATGAGATTATCGATTGGCTGTTTTACCGCAACTGATGTAATATTTATAATTCTTCCCCACTCTTTCAAAATCATATCAGGCACGGTTAAATTGCAAAGTCTAACAGTACTCAGGAGCACCTGCTCAAAAGCAGATTGCCAGTGGTTATCGGTTAGGTCCTGAAAATGACCTGATTCCGGACCGCCGCAGTTATTTATAAGAATATCTATGCTGCCTAATTGCCGGGTTATAGTCGCAACCGTGCTCTCTATATCGCTTAACTTATTTAGGTCACATACGCACCATGAAGGTTCCACACCGTATTTTTTTTTGATTTCTTTTGCGGTGGCCAAAAGGTCTTCTTTATTTCTCGAGCAAATCGAAACCATACATCCTTCGGCAACCAGACCTTCGGCAACAGCTCTTCCGATCCCTTTACTTGACGCCGTTACCAGAGCCACCTTGCCTTTAATTCCGAGATCCATGTAATTTCCTCTTATTGTAATAATAACAATTGAATTTAAAATTAATTTAATAAACAGTAATAAAAATTATTCTTAATTTCAATTATTTAAAATGTGTAATCACATGAGTAATTCCCACGCGCACCATCATAACGGCAATAGCCGCAAGAAAAAGTGAAGCGATTTTTGCAAAAGCTTTGGCACCCCCGTCTCCTATTAATTTAATAAGCCATCTTGCATTTGCCAGTATCAGCCAGACAATAAGAAAATTTAACACCATCGAAAGTATAGTAGCCAAATAACCGTAATTATGAACAAGCACCAGAATAGTGGTCAAGGCCGCGGGTCCCATAATTAATGGAATACCCAAAGGCACAATACCAATATCGGTTGCAGGCCTTCTGCGGCTCTCGGAAGTTGCGATGATGTCGTTAATAGACAATATCAGCAGTATAATTCCGCCTGCTATCCTGAAATCATCAATAGTAATCCCCATAAAACCCAATATTAAATTGCCGCCGACTAAAAAGATATTTGCGACAACAAATGCAGCCAGTATTGCTTCAGCAATAAGTTTCTTCCGCTGGAACGAGGAAATATCATGAGTATATCCGAGAAATATTGGAACAGTACCTATAATATCAATCGCAACAAAAAGCGGGATAAAGGAAAGGAAAAATAATTCTACTGTCATAAAACCTGAATATTTGTTTATACAAATTTAAGATAAGTATGCGACATTACTGCATCGATTAAGAAGGAATTTTTAAGTAAGTAAGAAAAGCCCTTAAACCTTTTAAGGCTAAGGGCTGAATGAAAAATTTACATAAAATTATTTAACCGTCTGTTCTACTTTTTGAATATCTTTTTCTTCAACTATTCTACTTGTATCCAATGCAATTACCAGTTCTTCGTTGGTCGGAATCCTTAATACCGGCACTCTGGACGAATCTTTGGAAATAATTTCGTCTTTGTTATTATTCCTTTGATCATCTAATTCAATCCCAAGGAATTCCAGATCTTTGCAGACTTCTTTTCTGACTTCCGGTGAATTCTCGCCGATGCCGCCTGTAAATACGAAAGCATCCAAACCTCCCATCGCTGCAGCATAAGCACCTAGATATTTTTTCACTCTGTATGCAAAAATTTCAAACGCATAACGGGAGCGTTTGTGGCCTTCCTGTGCCGCGACTAATATTTCTCTCATATCGCTGCTTTCGCCGCTGATTCCTATTAAACCGCTGTGTTTATTGAGAAGTGTATTAGCTTCGCTAAGAGATAAACCTTCTTTGCCCATAATATAAAGTATAAGCGACGGATCGAGATCTCCGCTCCTGGTACCCATTATTAATCCTTCGAGAGGAGTAAAACCCATTGTAGTGTCAACAGATTTTCCTCTGTCTACTGCAGCCATACTGCATCCGTTGCCGAGGTGAGCCGTTACTATTTTAATATCTTCTATATTCTTCCCCAACAATTCCGCGGCTTTATTCGAGACATAAAGATGGGATGTACCGTGAAAGCCATATTTCCTTATTTTGTATTTCTTGTAAAGTTCGTAAGGTATACCGTATAAAAAAGCCTTCGGCGGCATTTGGGTGTGAAATGCAGTATCGAAAACGGCTACCTGCGGAGCAGCGGGCAAATGTCTTTTTACCGCCTGGATACCCTTTATGTTCGGCGGATTGTGAAGAGGTGCAAGTTCAATATTATCCTGAAGTACCTGCATAACTTCATCCGTAATTAAAATGGATTTACTGAATGTCTCACCCCCGTGCACAACACGATGACCTACAGCTTCTATATCTTCTTTATCATCTATTACACCGTGGTTTTTACTCATCATAACGCCGAGAACATATTCAATAGCTATCGAATGATCCAGAATTTCCCCGACTATTTTAATACCGTCACCGTCGTAGCGCGAATGGGATAACACTGCACTGCTCATACCTATTCTTTCAACAACTCCTTTGGCAAGTGCAACTTTATCGTTCGTATCGATAAATTGATATTTGATTGAAGAGCTTCCGCAATTTAATACTAATACTTTCATTATTTTTCCATTTCCCTGAACATATTGTTTAGTTTTATTTCCAATCTCTAAATAATAATTTTTATAATCTTAATAAGATCCGTCTAAATAAGGAACGATGAAAATCACAATCCTTATTTTTTTAATTCTTCCGGTCTGATTTTTTTAATACACTATCTGACCGTTCTCATCGTATTTATAAAAACCTTCACCGGTTTTCTTTCCTAGTTTCCTTTCCCGTACCAGCTTACGCAAAATCGGGCAAGCTCTGTAACGAGGTTCGCCGAGGGTTTTCCACAGAGTTTCCATCCAAGCCAATACTTCATCAAGTCCCATCATATCCGCCATCTCCAGGGGGCCGTACTGGAAGTTGTAGCCTAAACGCATTGCGGTGTCAATATCTTTCGCAGTTGCTACCCCTTCAAGAAGAATATACATCGCTTCGTTCAACAAAGGAACAATTGCCCTGGTTGTAACGAAACCAGGATATTCATAAACCTCCACAGGCGTTTTACCTATTTTGGCCGCGAAAGCTTTTATAATCTCAACCGTTTCGTTGGAAGTATGAAGACATTTAACCAGTTCCACCATGGGGATTTTCGGAACCGGATTAAGAAAATGCATACCTATGATTTTATCGGCCCTGGTGGTTGTTTCGGCAAGCTTTGTCAGACTTAAAGTCGATGTATTAGAAACAAAGATAATATCTTTTCTTGCTTTTTTATCCAACTCGACGAAAATACTCTGCTTAAGAGCAAAATTTTCATCCACTGCTTCAATAATTAAGTCATAATCTTTAGCATTATCTATTGATAATTCCCATACTATACGGCTTAAAATTGATTTCTTTTCAGATTGAGTCATCGCCCATCTTTTAATTTCCCTGTCCATAGATTCGTTCAGGTTTTGTTTTGCTTTTTCCAGGTGATCGCCGTCTTTCTCGATTATTACCACTTCGAACCCGGCTGAGGCAACCGTATGAGCAATTCCTTGTCCCATAACACCTGCACCTATTATTGCAATCTTTGTTATATTTTTTTGATCATCATCCGATACTTTTGTCTTGCTCAAAAGATCTTCTAACCTTAAGTTCTGTTCCTGCATTTTGTTTCCTATAATATTTAACTGAGTTTTTCTTCATGTCTTATTATTTATTCCGTTTGTTTTTTATTGGTCATAAAAATAATTCATAGCATTATCTTTATTTCCATTAAATAACTAAAACGTTTCGAAGTACAATTACTTTCAAATAGCTATCGGCAGCCTTATTAAAATTATGAAGGCTTTTAATTTCGCTTTGAAGATTTGTGCAGCTTTACTTAATCTGTTTGAAAAGGTAATGAAGTCGTAGAAACGTTTTTTCCCGTAAGCCGAATTACAGTAATAAAAATCCGGCTTTTCCCCCGGAAATATTTTTTGCAAATTCAAATCCAATTTACCGAATACTAAAGCCGACCTATAAAGATCATTATCTTTCATTTTCCATCAATTCAAAATAACGTGGTTCAACACGGTTTGCCGTTCTGCTTATGACTCCGGCAATTCCGAAAAACAAACCAATAACTTCTAGTATAGAACAAAAAGGTTAAACTCCGGTGCTTCAAATTCTCCGCGGCAGTATCCTTTAATCGCGAATATAAGTCTTTAATTAATTATTAGCACCAGAGTTAAAACAAATAATATGCCAATAAATGGCCCACTTTAATTCGTTAAGTTACAAATCGGGGGCTGTATTTATTAAAACTCTAACGTTTCAACATACCGGGCAGTTGAAACTTAATATTTTAGCTATAGATTATTATACTCATTGCCCTGACCAAAATCACCGGTATTTTGCGCTTTTATAAGTTTGTATGACAATATATTCCATTCCTGGTAGTAATATTCTTTTTGTGCTATCTCTACCCGCATCTTAAAGTGTTCTTAAAATATATATGCACAAGAATAATTATTGCCAATAGTTAAGATTCTGATTTAAATTCCCGTTATTTTTAGAAATCTTTCTTTCTAAAAATTGAGATAGCAATTCCCATAGTTAAAATAATAAAAAGCATCGATACCCAGATCGGATTATAACTTTCAACGGTTTTTCCCATTACGATCTGATTGGTTATTGAGCCGGATACTTCCGAAGTCTGCGGCACTATGTAATACAATATCTTAACGATCCATTTTGTTACCGCGCCGGTAGTAAATATATCACCGTTATGAAAGAAAAAACCAAGAAGCGGACTTAGCACCAGATAGATCAAGTAACTTATCATCATTCCCAGAACAGAGCCTTTTGTAATAACTCCGATTAATACAATAACCGAATATAATATTGCAAAAGAAAAAGTAATTAATACAATTGCCCACAAAAAAGAAAAATTCCAATAAGAAAATCTTATAGAAATTATAAGCCAAACACCGATAACCAGGAATGCAATATTAAGAAAAACCACAAGCAAACCGCCTAAGTATTTTCCCAGAAGCAGTTGTTCTCTTGATACCGGTTTTGAAAGCAGAAGATCGATATTTCCTTTTTCAAGCATAATCGGTACAAAGCTTGCGGTAACAAAAATCGAAAATAAAATACATAAGCCTGTTAAGGGTGTTATAAAGAGCAGTTCAAGATGACTCACAAGATCCGGCATTGTCAGATCAAGTTTAGCGTTTTTCATTCCGGCAAAAAAATCCATGGTAGCTCCGCTGCCGAAGATTATCAGTGTTACTATCAGTGCAAATGCTGAAACAGCCAAAAAGAAAAGGAATACTTTTCTGGCCAGTGCCTCCCTTAAAGTAAACCACGTCATTATCCGGATGTTATCCATTTATATTCTCCTTTTCGGCTTGGTTGATTAATGATATAAACATATCTTCAAGTGTATCTTTCTGCTGAATCAACTCCCGGATTGTCAAACCTTTTGCTCTCAGTTCATCCACAATTTTATCAAGCTCGCTGTTGCTGGTAATTTTTAAAGTATAATATCCGTCGTTAATTTTTTTCAAACTGTATTTGTTCAGCAGTTCTTCGGAAAGGAGCAATTCGTTACTGTTCTCGAATCTGATTTTATATTCTTCTTTCCTCTCCGTTAAATCTTTTACGTTGCCTTCCTTAAGCAGTTTTCCTTTATTTAAAATACCGACCCTGTCGGTTATTAATTCCACTTCCGACAAAAGGTGACTGTTCAGAAATATTGTTTTGCCCTGTTCTTTTAATTTTATCAGCAGGTCTCTTATCTCTTTTCTGCCTATCGGATCGACACCGTCGGTGGGCTCATCCAGAAAGATAAGTTCAGGTTCGTTCAGCATTGCCTGGGCAAGTCCCAGACGCTGCATCATACCTTTCGAATAATTTTTAACCTTTGTTTTCTTCCATTCTTCCAGCTTTACTGTTTTAAGCAATTCATCAATTCTATCCTTAAGAATCTGTCCTTTCATTCCGCTGAGGTTTCCGAAAAAATGCAGAACATCCCCGCCGCTAAGATATGCCGGATATTTATGATTTTCCGGGAGATAACCTATCTTAGTTTTTATTTTATATTCTGAAATATCTTCACCGAGTATTTTTGCGCTGCCGGAAGTCGGATGCGTTATACCCAGCAGCAGTTTAATTAACGTAGTTTTGCCGGCGCCGTTCGGGCCGAGCAAACCGAAAATCATGCCCCTGTAAACTTCTAAATTAAATTCTCTGAGCGCATTTACTTTTTTATTACCGAATGAAGATTGGTATATCTTAGTCAGTCCGGTTGTTTCTATAACCTTTATATCTGCCATTTTTTTCCTATTTGGATTGGATTATTACAATAAATATAAGAAAAAAAAGAAAACGAATAACGAAAAATTTAGGCATTATAACCTAATAATGTTCGTAGCAATATTTCGAGAGTGATAGTTCTTCAATTCCGTTCGCGAGTATGCTCATAACTACTAATAATATTCCGCAAAACCCGGTGGCTTCTCCGCGAACCTCCGTATAAGCAATGTAGATTTTAGAATCGGAAAGAACAACCCGCCGGCCTTAATTAATGGTATATCCGGAACTCAAAAATTATTCGTCCAAATTTTGTATTTTAAAAGCAAGAATAATAAAAATAAAATCATACAATTTTAACGAATAGTAACCGTTGGACCGACGCAAAAAGAAAATAAACGAAAGCCCGAAGGAAGCACTTAAAAAATATTTCGGATTTGATAAATTCAGAGCAAATCAGGAAGAAATAATAACCGAAATTATCAGAGGAAATAACGTAGTTGCGGTTCTGCCCACCGGTGCCGGAAAATCCCTCTGCTACCAGCTTCCGGCTTTGATATCCGAAAACTTTTCTATAGTTGTCTCGCCTTTAATAGCTTTAATGAAGGATCAGGTTGATGCGCTGAATAAGGATATCGAATGTGCTGCGTTTATAAACAGCTCGATGAGTTATTCTGAAGCGGAACAGGTGCTGCAGAACATTGCTTACGGTAAATATAAACTTTTGTATGTCGCACCGGAAAGACTTGAATCCGTTTCTTTCGCCGAACGGATAAAATCTCTAAATCCCACATATCTTTTTGTGGATGAAGCTCATTGCATCAGCGAGTGGGGACATAATTTCAGGCCGAGTTACAGAAAAATAAAAGACTTCATAAAATACCTGAATATTAAGAGCGTTTCGGCATTTACTGCAACCGCAACTCCCGAAGTAATTCACGACGTAATCGATCAGCTGGATTTCAAGGACCCTGAATTATTTGTACGCGGTTTCGAAAGAGAAAATCTTACCTTAAACGTACTGATAAGCGGCAGAAAAAAAGAAAAATGTTTCGAACTTATTTCTATCTTCAAGACCCCTGCAATAATTTATACGTCTTCGAGGAAAAAAGCCGAGGAGGTTTCGGAATTTTTAAATCTGCACAAAATAAGCTGTGCATATTACCATGCCGGAATGGCTCCGGAGGAAAGGAAGAAAATTCAGGAAGATTTCATCAACGATAAAACTCCAGTTATAGCGGCAACAAATGCATTCGGAATGGGAATAGATAAAAAAGATATTAGATTGATCATCCACTATAATATGCCGGGGACAATAGAAAACTACTATCAGGAAATCGGCAGAGCCGGAAGGGACGGAAAACCGTCGGCAGCATTTTTACTTCATGAAGATTCGGATATCAACATACAAAATTTTTTGCTTTCAAATTCTCACCCCGATAAACAGATGATAAGGAATGTCTACGATGCGGTATGCGATTACGGAAAAGTAGCGGAAGGTAATATTCCAGTGAAAGAAATACCGGTAAACAAGGACTTTATTTCCGCGTATGCAAAAAAAGAACTCAGCCGGGGTTTACTTTCTGCCGCATTAAACATACTGGAAAACGGCGGCTACCTAAAACAAATTTCCGAATACAATAAGAAAACTTCCGTTCAGATTATACTGGAAAAGAGCAGGCTTCAGCAGTTTGCCAAGAATACTACTAATGAATATTTAAAAGAAATTATTCTTCTTTTATTAAGGGAGTACGGAAGCGAAATCTTTATGCAAAAAGTTTATGTTTCGCTTTCTCAAATCGGACAGGCAATGGGTTTATTGGAATCTGAGGTGCAGGAGAGTTTAACGATTCTGGATAATCTCGGAATTATTATTTTCAATAATCCGCTGCCCGGACAAAATGTTATGCTTTCCGCACCCCGAATTAATTCTGGCCGACTGGACCTCGATTACGACAAAATAAACAAAAGCTATCTCTACCAGCAGAAAAAAATCGAGGAAATGGTTAATTATGTTTATTCGGATAACTGCAGATTTAAGTTTATACTCAGCTATTTCGGAGAGAACGTCAGCGAATATCAATGCGGCAAATGCGATAATTGTCTGAACGAAGATAAGCTGCCCGAAAATATTTCCGAATATCTTAAAGAAATTATTTTAAGAACAATTCACTCACTTACTTCTCCCGTATCGGAAGCAGTACTGTTTTCTATTTTAAGAGGCAGTAAAAATGCGGAAAAATTCTCCGGATTAGAGACATATTTAAGCTGCAAAAACTACAGTAAAGATGAAATTAAATTTGTCCTTTCAAATCTGATTGCGGAAGATCTTATCGATAAGCCGAACGCTAAAAATAAATTCATCCAACTGAGTAATAAAGGTTTAAACTATCTCGAAGAAAAGGGGCTTGCTCAAAAACAAAAGGCCGATGTTTTTAATTACGAAGATGATCTTGAAATTTTTAATATGTTAAATCAGGTTAGAGTAAGAGCCGCTAAAAGATTTCTGCAATCCGGATATCTTATTTGTCCTGATGAAGTGCTGAAAGAAGTAGCCGCGAAAAAACCTAAAAACCGGAACGAGCTTATCGCTGTTAAAGGTTTTAATTTGAGGATGTATAATAAAATTGGGCAGGAGCTGCTCGAAGTCCTATCCGAATTCGAAAAAAGCGGGGATAAGCGCGCTGAAGAAAGCAATGAGCAGAAAGATCTTCCCCAAAATATAAAAGAGACTTATAAATTATTACTGCTAGGATATTCTCTTAGCGATATTGCTTCTTTAAGAAAATTGAACGAAGCGGTTATTTCCATGCAGATAGAGACGATACTTGAATATGCTCCCGAAATAGAAATTAAACATTTATTCAATAAAGGTATGATGGAAAATATAAATGAAATTTTAAAGGGAGGTATTACAGGTTTAAAGGAATTGAAAGAAAAAACGCACGGAGAAATAAGCTATCCGCTGCTTAGAATCGCACTGGCTAAATATCGCTCTTCTGTTTAAGTTTATCCGCGTATGAAATTGCTTTCTTAAAAAATTTCTGCCACTCCTTGGGATTGCGGTTATAATAATCTATTGTTGCATCATATTGTTTTTCAGTTACTCTGTAACGTGAAAATATTTTGTCCCTCAACTTACTTAAATCCGGCGGAGCAGATTTACTGGTATCCTGCTCAATAATCAAGTCTGTATAAATCTTAACCAGTTTATCTTCACTAATAATATTATCATTATTACACCCGGCCAGATTAAAAAGAACGGAAAAGAGTCCGATAATTAAAATCAAATAAAGATATTTTCTGCTGATTTTCTTTCCCAAATTCTTTTAACTTTTTTGATGGATATTAATAATATTCTTACGGCACAAATAAGGCCAAGTATTCCCCTTATTTCATCTTTTTACTTGCTTCAAACAAAATTCGCTTCTCTTTTTCAGTAAGATTTTGATAACCGGACTTGCTTATTTTATCAAGTATCGCATCAATCTCTTCCTGGTTTACTTCCTTATCGTGAATTTGATTGTCTTTAATCTCATAATAATTTGCGTCTTCAACATCCTGGTTGCGGTGCTTGCCGAAGACATTTGCAGATTTTTTAAAAGAATCAAATACATTGCCCGCGCCGCCTCCTGACGAGGATTTAAATATATTGCCGAGTTTGAAATTTGACTTACGGTCCATCATAATATAAATAAAACCGGCAAGTGCTCCGCCCAAATGTGCAAGATGAGCAACATTTCCGCCGCCGCTGTCTACAAAGTAAATCTCAATTAAAACAAAAAATGTGATGAGGTATTTAGCTTTAACCGGAACAAGGAAATACAGGTAAATATATCTGTTCGGAAACATCATACCGAAGGCAACAAGAACTCCGAATATAGCTCCGGAAGCACCTATTGTAGGAGCCAGAGCTTCGTTAAATATCGGCGGCAGAATTAATTGAAAAATTCCGGCAACTACACCGCACATCAGATAAAAAATTAAGAATTTTTTCGAGCCCCAGATATACTCTACTTCCATTCCGAACATCCAAAGTGCAAACATATTGAAGAATATATGAGCAAAACCGCCGTGCATAAACTGATATGATATCAGCTGCCACGGATAGAAACTCCAATGAGTAATTCCGGTTGCGGTACCGTAAGTTAATCCGCCCAACGGAATCAAAGCAAAATATTTTGTAATAATATCCGCAAATGTCAAACCGTTTCCCAAGCCGACTTGCTGCCCCAGCATTTGAATTATAAACACTACACCGTTGATAATCATTAAGTTCTTAATTACCGGTGGAAACAAACTAAATCCGCCTAATCCGGACGGTCTATAATAATCACTCACTAAACACCTTGCTGTTTATTATTAAAATCAAATACATGGAAAACGGTTCCATATTACGAGAATAAGATGTATAAAACCTGAAAAGGTTTTAAGCTTCCGATAAAGCCGCTACTCCAGGAAGAACTTTGCCTTCCAAGAATTCGAGGGACGCTCCTCCGCCCGTTGAAACATGCGAAACTTTATCGTCCAGGCCTGCTTTACTGATAGCCGCAGCAGAGTCTCCTCCGCCGATAATTGTAATAGCACCGTTTTTCGTGGCTTCTACCAGTGTTTCTGCAATTGCAAAAGTACCTTTTGCAAAATTATCCATTTCGAACACGCCCATCGGGCCGTTCCAGATAATGGTTTTGGATTTTAAAAGTTCTTCGTTAAATAATTTAATAGTTTCAGGGCCTATATCCAATCCCATTTTGTCTGCGGGTATGTTATCAATGCTCACCACCACAGAAGGCGAATCATTTTTAAATTCTTCTGCCACCACAACATCCTTGGGCATTAAAAATTTAACCTTTGATTTCGCTACTTTTTCCAACAATTCTTTCGCTAATCCTATTTTTTCTTCTTCAAGTAAGGATTTCCCTATTTCTTTTCCTTGAGCTTTATAAAAGGTATACGCCATTCCTCCTCCGATAATCATCGTATCAACCTTGTCCAGAAGGTTCATTATAACATCGATCTTACCTGATATTTTTGCTCCGCCCAAGATAGCACAATAAGGTCTCGCCGGATTAGATATTGCACTGCCCAGATAATCAAGCTCTTTCTGCATTAAATAACCGGCAGCATTCTTCGATATGAACTTGGTTACGCCTTCGGTAGAAGCATGAGCACGGTGTGCGCTGCCGAAAGCATCGTTTACGTAGACATCGCCTAATTCAGCTAATTTTTTTGCGAACTCCGGATCGTTTTTTTCTTCTTCTTCGTGAAATCTTAAATTCTCCAGAAGAACTACATCACCGTCCTTCATATCTCCTACAATTTTCTTCACATCATCACCGACGCAGTCCGGAGCCAGTTTAACTACTCTACCCAGAAGTTCACCCAGCCTTTTTGCCGCGGGGGTTAAGCTATACTTGGGATTTACTTTTCCTTTTGGACGTCCCAGATGGCTCATTAGAATTGCTTTACCGCCGTCTTTAATTATTTTTTTTATTGTGGGTAAAGATGCTTCTATACGTCTGTCATCGGTTATATTCAAATTTTCATCAAGAGGAACATTGAAATCAACACGCACCAAAACCCTTTTGTCTTTTAATTCAAGCTGATCGATTGATAATTTCTTCATTTAATTCCACCTTCTCTTTCTTTTTGCAAGATAAAACAAGTAAAAACAAAATTTAAATTATAGATATTAGTTATTATCTAAGTAAGAACATATTATTATGCACTACTAGTTCACCGGAATTTTCCGGAAATAAACACATTAATATCCTGCACCTGATATTGCTGAAAAGTTAATATTTGCGGCAGGTTTATATAAGTTATTAAAAAGAATAGTGCTTTAACGTAAAGCATCGACTATGAATAAAGGATATGCAATATAAAAAACAAAGACGAAGCATATACTTCGTCTCTGTTTTTAAGCCTTAATTTATTTGGCAATTTTCACTAATAAATCGGCAACCCTATTGGAATAACCCCATTCGTTGTCATACCAGGAAACAATTTTGAAGAATCTCTTTTCGTCTTTAAAATTGTTCTGCATAGTAGCCAATGAATCGTAAATAGAAGATCTGTCGTCATGAACAAAATCAGTCGACACAACTTCTTCATTGCAATATCCTAAAATACCTTTCAGATAAGTCTCAGATGCTTTCTTCATCAAGGCATCGATTTCGGCAATCGACGTATCCTTAACTGAGCGGAAAGTTAAATCGACAACGGATACGTCAGCCGTAGGTACTCTGAATGACATTCCCGTTAATTTACCCTTAACAACCGGTAAAACCTCTCCTACGGCCTTTGCGGCGCCTGTTGTAGAAGGGATGATATTTATAGCAGCCGCCCTGCCGCCTCTCCAGTCTTTTTTAGAAGGACCGTCTACTGTTTTTTGAGTAGCAGTATATGAGTGAATAGTTGTCATTAAACCGGTCTCGATGCCGATCCCTTCTTTCAATAGTACATGAACAACCGGAGCCAAACAGTTGGTCGTGCAAGAAGCGTTTGAGATAATATCGTGTTTGGAAGCATCATATTCATTATCGTTAACGCCGAGTACTATAGTTTTTACATCGCCTTTTCCTGGAGCTGATATAATTACTTTTTTTGCACCGGCTTCAAGGTGTCCTTTTGCTTTTTCGGATGCGGTAAACAATCCTGTTGATTCAATGACGTAATCAACACCCAGTGCTTTCCAAGGAAGCTGTGAAGGTTCTCTAGTAGCCTGAACGCATTTTATCTTATTGCCGTTAACGATTAAAACATCATCAGTTTCCTGTCCCGGATCACTTTTTTCGGTACTAAGTTCAGCATTTAGTTTCCCGTGAACGGAATCGTACTTCAATTGATAAGCAAAATATTTTGCATCCGTGCTTACATCAACAACCGCTACTACATCAACTACTTTTCCTAATAATCCTTTACCGACCAACGCATTGAATACCAAACGTCCTATTCTTCCGAAACCATTTATTCCTACTTTAATAGCCATGCTGTAACTCCTTTATATGAATTTGATTTTACCTTACAAAATTACTTAAAGAGTAATTTAATATCAATTGAAAATAAATGTGAATATCAATCTTTCGTACAAAACACTATTTATTGCCGAATACTAATATATGTTTTGACGCAAGCCACGAATTTAATTTTGCAGGCTTAAATTTCTCTTTTCACATTCTTTCAAATTCTCTGATTTTATTTTTTATATCTTCATTTACCGGCACCGAAGCAAAATTTTAAAATTATAAGATACTAACTTCGTAACCGCTTCGGCGGCAACGATTATTTTTCCGTTCCTTTCCACCATAATCATATTTTCTACATCCGAACTCTTATTGCCTAATTTGGAAACTCTCGTTAATATTTCAATCTCGTCCCCGATAATAAGCGGCTGAATGTAGTTTATTTCTATTCTTGCCACGACAGCTCCGAAATCCATATTGTCTTTGGGCCGGTTTAAAATATTATTGAAATAAGCTATTCTTCCTTCTTCCAGATATGATAAATACGTTGCATTGTTTACATGCTGCATTGCGTCAAGATCGGCGAACCTTACCGTCTGTTTTATTTTGTGTTTGAACTTCTCTATTTCCATTTATCTGCACCGTAATACTTCGTTATGATTAAAATATTTTTTTTAATATTTGTTTCGCTTTTTCGATTTCCTCAAAACTTGCATCAAGATGAGTGATTGCGCGAAGCATTCCTACTTTACCCTCAGATAACAACAGTCCTTCATTTTTACATTTCTCTATTGCATCCTCCACGGAAAGGTTTAACGGTTTGAAAATTAAAATGTTTGTCTGCACCGATGAGAGATCTATCTCAAGCGAAGATATTTCCGCAATTGTCTCACCAAGCATTCTCGCTTTTTTATGATCTTCCGCTAGACGTTCTATATTATTTTGAAGAGCATAAAGTCCGGCAGCTGCTATAATGCCGATTTGCCTCATTCCTCCTCCCCAGGCTTTCCTCACTCTGAAAGCTTCTTTAATAAAATCTTTAGACCCTCCTATAAGCGATCCGACCGGCGCACCCAATCCTTTTGACAAGCAGCATGATACGCTGTCGAAGTGCGATACATAATCCTTTACCTTAATTCCGGATGCCACGGAAGCGTTCCAAATTCTTGCTCCGTCAAGATGGAACAGAAGGTTATACTTCTTTACCAATTCTTTCACCTTGATAATATTTTCAATCGGATGAACGGCTCCCCCCGCCCTGTTATGCGTATTTTCTATTTCCACAACTTTTGTCCTCGGCATATAATACGCACTCTTAGGACGAATATACGGTTCTATCTGCTCCGGGGTAATCACACCCTTATTGCCGTCTACCGGCATTAATTGAATTCCGCTTAAAGCAGCGGGCGAACCCGATTCATACTGAAAAATATGAGCATCTCTTTCACAGATTACTTCATCACCGGGACTTGTTAATACGTTTAAACAAATCTGATTGCCCATTACTCCGCTGGAAACAAACAATGCTGCTTCCGTACCCAGCAGCTCGGCAGCAAATTCCTGTAATTTATTTGCCGTCGGGTCTTCCTGAAAGACATCATCTCCGACTTCGGCATTATACATTGCTTTTCTCATTTCTTCCGAAGGTTTGGTTACGGTATCACTTCTGAGATCAATAATTTTTTTCATGATTAGCTCGATTTATTTTGAAGATTTATGTGTTTGCAAATAATAAATGATTTATTTTTTTATTGTCGAAAATACAACGGCAGATACAAAAATAATTTTTCCGACAGCCTTTATACTTTAAGTCTGTGTTTCAATTTTTTCAATATAAAGAATGCAAATACCCAGAATGAGATCAGCGAAGCAGCCGTCGGGATTATCAAAGGATGCTTTGTAAAAAACGTTTCCGTGTTTTCCAATTCAACATCTCCGGTCAGAAAGGTTTTGGTAAATAACTTCGACTCTACTTTTGTTCTACCGAGAGGATCGATGATGCAGCTGATGCCACCGTTTGCGGCCCGTATTACCGACCTTCTGTTTTCAACCGCCCGGAGCACTGCTATTTCTTTATGCTGATAAGGACCACTGGATCTGCCGTACCAGCTGTCGTTAGTTACAATCGTTATCATTTTTGCGCCGCGTTGAACGAAGTCTGCTACAAAATACGGAAAAACGGATTCATAGCACACCAAAGCATTGATCTTTACCGAGTCATTTTTTCCCTGATAAGGCTTGAAACCATTCTCAATATTTTCCGGCAGCCTAAAATTCACAGTGTCCTTTCCGATGTTCCAGCCGGAAATGCCGACACCCCATTGCAGCATTTTACCAAGGAAGGGGAAATCTTCGGCGAAAGGCACCTTCTCACCAAATGGGACAAGCTTCATTTTGTGATATCTCTGAACTTCCCATGAATTAGGGGAAAATAAAAGTATTCCGTTGTACATTGTATAATAATAACTTCCGTTCTGAGATTTTATAGCGTCCTCAGGGATCTTTTCTCCTTTGAAATATAAATTCAGATCGGCCATACCGGTTAAAAGGTAAACATTTTCCGACCTCAAAAATGATCGTATTTCATCCACAGTCCGGGTGAAACGGCCGTCCAACAGAAAAACACTACCCAGCGCAGTTTCAGGCCATACAATTAGTTTAGCACCTTTATCGGCGGCTTCTTTTGAAAGTTGAAGATATTCTCCGGTAAGCTGATTTAAGTTTGAGCCTTCCCATTTAGCCCACGGATCCAGATCAGGTTGGATTAGTCCAACTCTTACGGTTTTATTTGTCGGCTGAAATGTATTTAAGCGATAAAACCCGTAAAGGAGAGTAAACAAAAAGATCATTATAGCAGCGGTTAAATTATATACAAAATCCTTTTGGGATAATTTGTAATTCACAAAAGACCTGTATAAAAATACATTTATATATAGGACAATAAGTGAAAGTCCCACGGAACCTATAGTATCCGCAATTTGGATAAAAGGAATGAACGCAGCCAGACCGTTCCCCAATGTCAACCAGGGAAAACTCAGATCGGTTAGCATATAAAGATATTCATAAGTTATCCAGAACACCGGGAAAAGAAGCAAAGCCCCCCGCGATGAAAAATTTTTCTTAAATATATAATAAAGAGTCGATGGTATTAGAAAAAGAATAGGGTTAAAAAAGACCAGCACTCCGCCTGCAATCATTAAAAAAGGATCGGCGGCTTTTTGCCAACTCCCTACCCAATAAAGGGTAATGACATTAAAAACCAAAAAAGTCAGATATGTGGCTTTATTTATTTCGGCGAGTGATTTCCTTCTTTCAAGAACATAAAAGTACGGCACAAGTCCGAAAAACAGCAAGAGAGAAAACGGGAAAGGAAACGGCGGAAATCCGCACCCCATTAGTATGCCGGATAAAACCAGCAGGTATCTTTCTTTTTTCCTTTGTTTTTTTTCTTCGTCCGTCAGAGGTTCGCGATATTTTGTAAATAAAAATTTCAATTTCCCTTTTTTTTCTTCTTAACAAAAATTGATTTAATTACGAAAAGGAGTATAACTGCTGCGGTAATGATCAGTACGATATTGCTGTACGTTGAAAGATAACCGTCAACCGTATGTATATTACTGCCGAAAAAATATCCTAAATATATTATAATAGAATTCCATACAAATGCGCTGATAGCAGCTAAAAAAGCGGTCTTTTTAAAATCTAGTTCGCTTAAACCTCCGAAGAATGAAATGACCGATCTTGTTCCCGGCAAAAACCTGTTAACAAGTATTATAAAGTATCCGTATTTAAGAAACCATTTTTCGGCTTTGTCCAACGCACCGGCCGATATAAATTTAATTTTACCTGCCCTGACAATTCTTCTGTCCATTTGAGATCCGATAATAAACAAAGTCATAAATCCCAACACGCTGCCGATTGTTGTAATAATTATGGTCGGAATTATATGAAGCGAGTGAGTCGCAATTAGCGAGCCGCCGACAAGAACTACCAGATCGCTGGGAGAAGGAGGAAAAACATTTTCGATAAAAGAGAAGAAGAATAGAGCTACATAAATCCAAAACGGACTAAGAGCCGAAATAAAGTCAAGAGTATGTTCAATCATATTAGTTAATTTGTTGAATTAAAACAGTGGCAAAAGCGGATACTCCCTCTTCCCTTCCGACAAAACCTAATTTTTCTGTGGTAGTAGCTTTAACGGATACTTTCTCAATATCTGATTCCAATAGGCCTGATATTATTTTTCTCATTTCGGGAATATATGCTGCCATTTTAGGTTTTTGCATCGCTACAACGGCATCCAAATTTCCCAATACGAATCCTTTTTCTTTTATCAGAAGATAAACATTTTTAAGGAGCATTTTACTGTCAGCGTTTTTATATTTTTCATCGGTATCCGGGAAATGCTGTCCGATATCTCCTAAAGCCAGCGCTCCTAACAAAGCGTCGCAGATAGCATGAAGCAGAACGTCAGCGTCCGAATGACCAAGCAGTCCTTTTTCAAAAGGAATTTCCACGCCTCCGATAATCAGCTTCCTGTTTTCGGCAAATGCATGAACGTCAAAGCCCAACCCGGTTTTAAAATTACCGCTCAATATTTTACCTCAAAGTTTTTAAATTCATTTTTATACTGCTGCCATTCAATTGTACATTTATTTACAGAGGCGTGAGAAGGACCTACTTTAATTTGTAAAAAAAAATCTTCGATAATCGATTTCTCACCTTCCACAACTGTCTGAACTTCACCAGAATATAAATTTTTAACAAATCCTTTCAAACCCAAAGCCTGCGCCTTCCTCAGAACAAAATAGCGGAAACCCACACCCTGTACCAATCCGATTGAAATTATTTCGGCCCTTGAATAATTATTACTCATGGTTCATTTTTAATTTATCGAATAATTCGGTTACTAACAGACCTGTAAATATAAGTATACATCCAATAAAGCCAAAGAGCGAAATCCTTTCGCTCAGCATTATAAATGCAAGTATCATAGAGAATATAGGCTCGAACGACAGTATAATGCCTGCCTTGGTCGGCGTAACAAATTTTTGATATTTTGTTTGCAATGTAGTGGTTACAATTGTAGCCAGTACGGCCGTGTAAAGAAGTGCAAAAACAACATTTGCATTCAGGATGAATTTGACCGATTCCAATCCGGCTGCTGAAAGAATTATTGAAAATATAACACCGCATATACCCGTAACCGAAACCTGCATAAAAACGAGCGGACGGTAATCATACTTTCGGCTCGTTATATCGAGATAAACGAGGTACATTGCAAAAAATACCGCACACAAGAGAGTAAAAAAATCTCCGATGTTAAATCCCTGACCGATTTCCCGGAATATATCAAATAACGAGTCGCCCTTACTTGACAGCATGATAAGCCCCATAATAACAATTGCAACACCAAGTAAATTTCCTTTGCTCGGTTTTTTCTTTTCGAAAAGCAATTGAAACAAAGGCGTAAAAAGTACAAATGTGCCGGTAATAAATCCCGATTTCGTAGCGGAAGTATAGTTAAGTCCTATTGTCTGGGTTGCAAATCCCAGGAAAAACATGAAGCCCAGCAAAGCTCCGCCGATTATAGTTCCCTTATCGGCATTTTTAAGTGATTTAAACATAAACGGCAGAAGCAGAAGCGAGGCTAGCGAAAAACGGGTAGCAACAAACATCATCGGAGAAATGTCGCGAAGTGCCATTTTAATAATTACGAACGTAGCTCCCCAGATTACCGTATTTAATAATAAAATACCTTCGCCCGAAAATTTTTTATCCATTACTTATATTTTTTTGATTTGTATATAATAAGAAAACTCCCCTTTGAGAACAGAAAAATTAAATATTTCTATTCTTTGCTTGCAGAATATCCGAATGACTTCAGCATACTTTCATCCGATCTCCATTTAGTCCTAACCTTCACCCTTAATTCAAGATAAACTTCGTGCTGCAGAAATTCTTCTATCTCATGTCTGGAATTTTCGCCTAATTTTTTAATTGCGGCCCCCTGCTTCCCGATCAATATAGCTTTCTGAGTTTCTCTTTCGGCTATTATTTCGGCATGAATAAAATATTTTTTATCTTCGCGTTCTTTGAAATCCTCTATTACAACTTCGCAGCTGTAGGGAATCTCATCTTTAAACAATTCGAATATTTTTTCCCTGATAATTTCCGAAACGAAGAATCGCTCGTTTGCATCCGCCACTATATCATCGGGATAAAATTTTGGTCCATGCGGCAGATATTCCAAAATTGAATCAAGAACCGATGCTACATTAAAGCCGAGACTTGCGGAAATGGGAATGACTTTCTTAAATGACGATGAGGATTCTAATTTCTGAATTAATAGTTTTACATGTTCCTGGCTGGTAAGATCTATTTTATTCAGAAGCAGAATTTTTGTTTTCTTACTTTTTGTTAAAAATTTATATACGTAATCGTCTTCCAGAGTCTGTATCCCGTCGGGATCAGAATTAATGTCAAGTATCAGAATAATAATATCTGCATCTTTAATCGATGAATCGACATGTTCCATCATTTTTTCGTGAAGCAAATATGCAGGCTTTAAAATACCCGGTGTATCAAGAAATATTATCTGATAATTTTCTTCGGTTAGTATACCGAGTATCCTTTTACGGGTTGTCTGCGGTTTATTTGTTATAATGGAAAGCTTTTGCCCCAGCAAAGCATTCATTAATGTAGATTTGCCCGCATTCGGTTTTCCTAGTATTGCCACGTATCCAGTTTTAGTATTGCTCATATTATCAGCTCGCTGTCCGAATATAACATATGAATAAAAAATTGCCTAATAAATATAATCACTTGCAATAAATTTAGCAGAAACATAGGGCACAAAAAAACAAAAAAATACGGTCATAAAATTACGACCGTATTATTTCAGACATTTAGCGTTAAACTTGAATTAAATATATAATTAATTAAACTTGTTCATCCTTCTCTTGTTCGATTTTTGACCCTCAAAGAAAAAGTATCCTGTGATTAACAATCCTAAAGAAAAAACCGAACCAATTATAGAGATTCCCTGCGAATTTATGAGTTTGGATACCGACATGGTAGGTTTAATGAAATAATTCATAAACCAGTCTACATTTTGATTTGCCGTACCGGAAATTGAAAGATCAGGAAGGAGTAAATAAAATGCAAAACCGATAACTCCCAGACTTAATGCTAAAAATATCGAAGATATAAAAGCTATAAACTTTTTATCTTGTTGTTTAGCTTTTGCGGTTGCCTGAATTCTTTTCATTAAAACAGACGTAAAATTATCTCTGACCCTGTATTCTTTAATTTCTTTTAGTTCTTTATCGATGGCCTGCAGTTCATGAAAATTTTTCAAATCTTCTTCCGAAGTCTTCAGAATTTCTTTAACCTCTTCAAGAGATTTTCCGCCAAGCTCTCCGTCTATATATTTATTTAATAACTCGTCACTCAGCTTTTTCATAACAATTCCTTTTCGTAACTGTTTTTAATTAACAGATCTCTCAACACATTTCTGGATCTGTGAAGCATTACTTTAACATTATTAACGCTAACATTCATAGTTTCCGAAATTTCCTCGCAGCTCATATTATCCATGTAAAACATATTAATTACAGAAGCATAATTAGCGGGTAATTTTTCGATTATTTCATGTATAAATTCCGAAATGTTTTCCTTTTCCGTTATTCTGTAATCCGAAGTACTTCTTAAATTTCTAAGGTCGTCTATGGATGTCATATCATTTTCGGTTTTTCTTTTTTTTGCCGATAATCTTGTCAAAGCAGTGTTGTATACTATTTTATAAAACCATGTCGAGAATTTTGCTTCGTATCTGAATGAGCCTAATGACTTAAAAGCTTTTAAAAAACAATCCTGAAGAACTTCTTCTGCTTCCATTTCGTTTTTAAGCATTCTAACTAAAAGGGAAAACGCCTTGTTCTTATACTTATCTATTAAAAATGCAAAGTCGGATTGATTGCCTTTTTTAATTGATTCTATTATTTCTATATCAGTAAGTTCTTTCATTTAATTCTTAAGACTATCCCCAATTAATAAAAGTTACACTAGCCTGAATAGAAAATGTACCGGTCATTATAAACACAATAGATAGTAAGCGTTATTAAAATAATGATTTTCTTGAACAGTTGTAACCTTTTATTTTTAGATTAAGTCATAAACGTTAGACCTAAATAAATAAGTCCGGAATTAACACTTAAGTGTAACCTGTTTAAATAACCGATGGTCTAATAGTACAGTAAAAATAAAAGGAGAAGACAATGAATCCGGGAGTAATTGGAGTTTTTATACCGATTATACTTTTTTTGGTAATCGGTCTGATTTTGGTAACCTACTTTTACCTTAGATCAAGAGAAAGACAAATGCTGATCGAAAAAGGCCTGGATGCCCAATCGATGAAGGAATTCTTTGAGAACAAAAGGGATAGGTTCAGATGGATGAAGATAGGAATTATTTGCATAGGTTTCGGTATAGGTTTGGGATTGGGAATGTATCTGGAAGACACAACTTCTAAAGATTATTGGATTCCGCTGTTTCTGTTTGTATTTACAGGTGCCGCATTTGTAGTTGCTAATTTGGTCTCCAAAAGACTGGAACAGGATATAAAAAGTTAAGAATAACCGGGATTTAACATCCCGGTTTCATTTTATTATTCGTTTGCCTCAAGCCATCTTTCCGTGTCTATTGCAGCCATACAGCCGGAACCTGCGGCAGTAACTGCCTGCCTGTATGTTTTATCCGCAACGTCTCCTGCGGCAAAGATACCCGGAATATTTGTATATGTAGATCCGTTTTTTACCTTTAAGTATCCGGTTTCATCCATATCCAGAATATTTTTAAATATGCCGGTATTAGGTTTATGTCCAATCGCAATAAACAACCCGTCCGCTTTTACTTCAGTTATCGAATGGTCTTTAGTATCTTCAAGTAAAACACCCGTCATTGTTTTGCGGTTATTTTCTTGAGTACCCAGAACCTCTTTTACAACCTTATTGGTAAGGAATTTAATCTTGGGATTTTTCTTAGCTCTATCGCTCATAATTTTCGAAGCACGGAATTCACCTCTCCTGTGAACAACAATAACCTCGGAAGCAAATTTAGTTAGGAAATTAGCTTCTTCCATAGCAGTATCTCCGCCGCCGACAACCAGTACTTTTAAATCCTTGTAGAAAAATCCGTCGCAGGTTGCACAAGCGGAAACGCCGTATCCCATAAATTTATTTTCACTCGGCAGCCCAAGCAGCCTGGCAGATGCTCCGGTTGCAACAATTATAGCATCTGCTGTATGTAAGCTGTCGTAAGTTTTTAAAGTAAACGGCCTTTTCGAGAAATCCACTTCCGTAACTTCTTTAAATAGAGATTTAGCACCGAATCTTTGTGCCTGCTTCCTCATAACATCCATCAGCTCTGGACCCATTATACCGTTTTCAAACCCCGGGTAATTCTCAACCTCGGTTGTAATTGTCAGCTGCCCGCCAGGCTGCATGCCCTCAAACATAACAGGATTAAGATTAGCCCTTGCAGTATATAATGCAGCCGTAAAACCGGCAGGACCGGAGCCAATAATCGCGACACGATGATGATTTTCAGATGACATAGATTCTCCTTTTAACAAAAATTATATTCTTAAAAACTTTACTTAAATATTTAATATCTTATCAACTTTCAAAAATAATGACAGCATTTTTCTTTTAAGCTCGGTGGTTAACCGCATAAATCCTTTATTGTCTCACAAATATAAAAATTGAATTGTTTTTTTTTCTTGATAATTTTTACACTCTTAGAATATATCTTTCTTTTTCATTAGTATTTGATTCAGATTTTCCGATAAGGTTTCAAAAATTTTTAAGACTAATAAAAGTAACACAACTATTAAGGACAATAATAGTTCGCAAATACCATTCTCCACAGAATTTAAACATGCAATGAATTTTATAATGAAAAATCTTATTCCGGATTATCCGGATCCGTTAAAAAAGCGGCATTACGCTTTAAGCCTTTTAACTTGGGCCTTTTCATCGGACTTCTGGCAAACCTTAATTTAAATTCGTTTTTATCCATATTTGTAATATTTTTTAACTCAATTTCGGTTTGTTTTTCAACCGGATAAAATTCTCTGTTCCCCGAAATTTGCGAAAATTTTACGTTCCATGGACAGACATCCTGACATATATCGCAACCGAAAAACCAATTATTAAATTTACCTTTGAATTGATCAGGAATTTCGTTTTTGTTCTCTATCGTTAAATATGAAATACATTTATTTGAATCCACAAAATAAGGTTCGGCAATTGCTTCGGTAGGACATGCATCAATGCATGCTGTGCACGAACCGCAGAAATCCGGAATTTCCTCTTTATAATTAAATTCATAATTAGTTATAATTGTCGAAAGGAAAATCCAACTTCCGAGTTCCTTTGTAATTACATTAGTATGTTTTCCGATCCAGCCCAAACCTGATTTTACCGCCCAGACTTTATCCATTACAGGTCCCGTATCAACATATGATAATGAATTAAAAGCCGGATCTTCTGTTTTCAATTCCGCTTCAAGTTCTGAAAGCATATCCCATATAACAAGATGATAATCGGTTCCCCAAGCGTATCTGGAGATCTTGCCGAAGTTTTTTTTATTGGTGTGCTTGCCCGGAGTATTATAATTTAACGCTAGCGATATTACGCTCTTTGCATCTTTCAAAATATTTTGTATGTTTTCCCGCTTTTCAATATTGCGCTCCATATAACTCATGCCGGCCTGATATCCTTTATCAAGCCAGGTATTCAGTTTTATTATTTCATCTTTTAGTGTTTCCGCTTTGGCAAATCCGATTAGATCAAATCCGATTAATTTTGCTTTACCGGTTACCAATTCATTTGTTAATTTCATTTCGTTTTTTTGATTGTCGCAAAATGCACTACAGATCTTAAGCTACCAGTTAAATTTCTTTTCCGTTATTTTCGAATAGATCATTCCGTCTTTTATGTGAACAGGGTAAATGTCCAAGCCTTTTCCTCCGGAAAGCAGTTTCCCGGACCGCAAATCAAACATCCAGCCGTGAGCCGGACAAACAACGCATCCGTTTTCGATAAAACCGTCGTAAATAAGGGCACTATGCTGATGAGGACAAATATTATTCAAAACAAAAATTTCGCCGTCTACTTTAAATACTGCAATCTCCACATTATTAATAAAATATCTTTGACCTTCTTTTTCCTTAATATCGTTTTTATAACATATTTTCTCATACCCGGATAAATCTGCTATTTCGTCAAATTGATCGGAATTTGTCATTAACCTTATACCCTTTCTCTGTTTTTATAACGGTTGCTGTAACTGTCTCAGGATCATGTTCAAAGAATAAAAACCAGTTTTTATCTACAGCTTCGGATAGAATTTTCTTTTTTTCCTCAAGTGTTATTAAAGGTTGAAGATCATATCCCATTATATACGGTAGCGGAATATGAGAGGTTGTCGGAAACAAATCGCATGAAAATAATAGGGTAGTATTTCCATCGGTTATTTTAACCAATTGCTGACCGAATGTATGACCGTTAACTAATATGAATTGAATCTCTTCGTCCAACTGTTCATTTTCATTCATCAGTTTAAGTACGCCTTCTTCTTTCAAAGGGACAAAATTTTCTTTGATATAGCTGCCCCTGTCCTTTTCGGAGGGGGAAATTGCCCAATCATAATTTTTCTTCTGAACATAATAAGTTGCATTTTGGAAGAAAGGAACTAGTTTTCCGTTTTCATATGCGGTCGAACCTCCGGTATGATCAAAGTGAAGATGTGTAAGAATAACATCGGTAATATCAGCAGGTTCCAATCCTTTTTTTTCGAGTTCGGTTAGGAGAGAATATTCATTCTGATCGATATTGTAAATATTTACGGATTTTTCGTCCCATTTATTTCCCATACCTGTATCTATTAAAATGTTTCTTTTACCGGATCTTAAGAGCAGGTTTCTTGTGGCTAACTTAATTCTGTTTGACTCATCCGATTGATTAGTTTTTTGCCACAGAGGTTTTGGAATAATTCCGAACATAGCTCCGCCGTCCAACGCAAAGTAACCGGAATTTATAATTTGGAGCTCATATTTGCCTATTTTCATTACAATTCCTCTTCTTAAAAGGGATAATTTAAATCTCAAAAAGTAATTGCAAATTAAAGAAGAATTTATAAAGGATAAAGGATAATAATCAGAGGGAGATAACTCTAAATGGATGCTGAGTTGCCTTAAATAAAAAAAGGCATCATATGATGCCTTTTCATACAAATAAAATCAATTATCTGCCTAAACCGTCTAAAGTTTCTTTTTTAGCAAGAAGAGTTGCTTCATCTTCAGTGTGATCAGGATCTTGAACACAGCAGTCAACCGGACAAACTTCCTGGCATTGAGGAGCATCGTGAAATCCTTTGCATTCTGTGCATTTATCAGGTACTACATAAAAATAGTCGCTTGAATAGAATCCGTTTGCGCCTGAGGGAGCCGCAGCGCCTTCACCATAAGAATTACCTGCATATTCCCAGTCGTTTCCGCCTTCATAGATTGCATTATTCGGGCATTCCGGTTCGCAAGCTCCGCAATTGATGCATTCTTCAGTTATCTTGATAGCCATTGTCTTTTTCTCCTTATAATTCGTTAAAATATAACTGTTAAAATTTTATAGATTTATAATTCTTAATTTTGTTTACTAATTATATTCTAAATCTATGCCAAAAGTCATCTCAGAGTTAAAATATTAAAAATCGTTAAGATGTTATTAAAATGTATTATTAGTAAATAGTGGTAACTATTTTGAGTTGTAAATTTTTTCAATTTTGAGAATTCGAAATTTATCAATTCTCTAAATTGGTCTGAATCACAGCGGCATAAATAAATTTAAGGTAGGCAGTAGCTTTTTACAAAATAAAAGGGCACCAAAGTGCCCTGAATAGTAAAATTTTATCTTCCGATTCCGTCCAAATATTCTTTTCTGGCCAAAAGAGTCGCTTCGTCTTCTTCATGCTCAGGATCCGGTACACAACAATCAACAGGGCACACAGCGGCACACTGTGGTTCATCATGAAAACCTTTGCATTCGGTGCATTTATCCGGAACGATAAAAAAGAAATCATTTGAATAAAATCCGGTAGCTCCGGAAGGTGCAACATCGTCCGGGCCATAATTCTTACCGCTTAATTCCCAGTCAACCCCGCCCTCATATATTGCCGTATTTGGGCATTCAGGTTCGCACGCGCCGCAATTAATGCATTCTTCCGTAATTTTGATTGCCATTTAATTATCTCCTTATTTACACATGAAAGACATTCCCCGCTTAATGGGAAAGAAATTAATTAAATATGGTAAAGTTACTTTCTCATATTCATATGAAAATTTGTGAAAGGATACAAACAAAACCCTTTTAATTTTCGGCCTAATTTTACTAAAACGTTTAATAAACATCAATATATATATCAGTCAAAAATATTTACCAGCCTCCGCTTGCACCGCCTCCGCCGAAACTGCCGCCCCCGCCGGAGAAGCCTCCGCCTCCGGAAAAGCCGCCGCCTCCTAATCCGCCGCTCCCTGAAAAACCGCCTCCACCCAGGCCACCCCAGAAAATCATGCCTCCAAGACCGCGTCTTCCGCCTTTAATAAAAAAAGTTATGATAAAGAAAATTATCATTAAAAGAGTTAATATACCGGAGCCTTTTTCTCTGTCGCCGTTGTTTCTGTTTTTGACTGCTTTATACTCGCCTTTTGTTGCTAAAATTACCGCACTCACTCCGGCTTTTATTCCTCCGAAATAATCGTTCATTTTAAAATGCGGAATCATTACATTCCTAACTATCGAACTGGCCAGAGCATCCGGAAGCGCTCCTTCAAGACCGTAACCGACTTCTATCCTTGCTTTTCTGTCGTTCTTTACCACCAGTAAAAGTACACCGTTATCGTTTTTTTTAGTCCCTATTTTATTTTTAATTGCCGTTTCGTTTGCAAATTCATCAAGAGGATAATCATTTAAAGTCGGTATCATTAAGACAACCAGCTGATTACCGGTAGTATCGTCAAAGGTTTTCAATTGGTTGTCAAGTACGCTTAGTTCCTGCTGTGAAAGCGTGCTGGTAAAGTCGTTGGAATAATTTGTCAATAACGGAAGTTTCGGCTGTGCAATTACAGCCGAAACAATAATTAGAAATAAAAAAAACTTTTTCATTAATTAAAACTCAACTTTTGGAGGTGTCTCCGATCCGGCCGTTGCTTTAAAGTATTGCTTATCTTTAAATCCGAAAAGATTGGCGAAAATAGAATTCGGGAATCTTTTTATTGCAGTATTATAATTTTGTACGGTTTCATTAAATTTTCGTCTTTCAACTGCAATCCGGTTTTCAGTACCCTCTAGTTGAGCCTGAAGTTGAAGGAAATTCTCGTTTGCCTTTAAATCAGGATAATTTTCCACTGTCACCAGTAAACGCGAAATCGCGCTGCTTAGCTGTCCCTGTATGGCTTGAAATTTTTGAAAAGCCTGCGGATCATCCAGAATTTCTTTTGTTACGGTAATTTGTCCTACTCTAGCCCTAGCTTCCGTAACATCGGTTAAAACACCTTTTTCAAAATTTGCATATCCTTTAACCGTATTAACAAGGTTTGGGATAAGATCTGTTCTTCTTTGATATTGATTTTCTACCTGGCTCCAGCTTGAATTTACAGTTTCATTCAATGTAACTAAATTATTATACGCATTTATCCCCCAAATGACCATTATAGCAACAATTAAAAGAATACCCCCGGCTACGGAACAACCAACGATCATTCCTTTCTTCATTTAACCTCCTCAAAAAATGGTTGTTGTACAAGATAAATTCACTTTTAATTATTTGCCTGCAAATATTTTTCTAGTTGAAGAAAATATTTGGTAAGAATATAATACAAATTCTTAAATAATACTTTTTTTTTCTTTATAAAAATGATAATTTTTTGCTTATTTAACTAGGGTTTTAACCCTGTAAAATTATATTGCAAATAGTGTAGTGCTCTGTTAGTTATAACTAGGTTTTTTTCTTCCGCAAATTTTTCAGCATTCTCAAAGTTGCCTCTGTAAAACCTGAACCAGAGTAAATTGCTTACCATTATACCGTCGAATATTCTGCCGGCTATAAAAGCATTTACGGAAACGTAGCCCCATAAAACATTCCAGCCTATGGAAAGCAAACCGCTAAAATAGTGTCCTGTATAAAATTGGCCCGATCCCGGTATAAAATGAGATAAAGTATTTGCAAGCGTTACCGAATATTTATTGTCATCTACTTTAGTACATAATGCAGCAAGAGTATTACTAGTATCGGTTTCTGCAAAATATTCGGCCGCTTTTTTCCAATCATCGGAAAAAATATATGCCCAACCTGTCCAGTAATTAATCTCTTGCGTTTTGCTGCGGAAACGTGGATCATGATTTAAAATATCGAGAAGTGTTAATGCCCTGGCAGTTGTACGTCTCAAAATATTCGAACGTATTATGCTGATCCTCGCTTGATAAACCTCAGAGTTTGAATTCGCCGCAATTTCGGCATATGTATAATATAATATTGCATCGGAGAATTTTGCGCCCATTTTATAGCAATCACCTATCAGCATGTTTGCCTTAAAATTGTATTTTTTATCCGAATCAAAAAAGAGAAGTCTTTTAAACTCAGTAACTGCGTCAAAATATTCTCCTGACTCAAATAAAATCATTGCTCTGTTAAATTGAATACTTAAGGCATTCTGCGACTTCACGGCCGGGGCTGCAATCGTTACTAGGACTACTATAAATAAAAATATTCTTAACATTTATTTTATGCAAAAATTAAACGAAGGAATGAAGAAGTTCACCTTTTTTAAATAACTCCTCAACTCATTTGTGAAATCAAATTTTATTTTAGCATTAAAAATTTGAGCCGAAGCAGCTGCACCGTATATGTTGCCGGCGTAAAACCCGGAAGCCAATGATACGAAAAGCCACCCTCTAAAATTATGTCCCGCATGAAAATCAGTATAGGCTATATAGCTTAAGACTCCGGTAGTCAGAATAGCTACTATACCGTCGGCATAATCGTGCGTATAAAATTTACCGGCACCCGGAATTATCGCGGAAAGGATAGCTGCTTTTACCGGGCTTTTATAAGGCGGATCTGTTTTAAAATCATATAATTTTTCAAGACTAAATTTTTCGTCTCTTGTATAAGGTTTTAGAAATTCTTCCTTATCAGGCAATCCGTTGTTTCCGAATAAATAAGAGTAATTATAAAGTTCCAATGCATTAGAATAATTTGAACTTTCCGTATTTAAATTTTCCTTATTGAAAATTTTACGGTAGGTCTCAGGATTATTGATTTGAAAAATGGATTTTAAATAATTGAGCTGTGCACTTGAAGCCAATCCGGCAGAATGAAAAACAGACTGATAGTAATCCGCAGCGGCAGAATAATTTCCTATTTTTGAATAAGCCTCGCCGATTAAATAATTAACCGTATCGTTTGAGATGCTTTTCAGATAACGTTTATATTCTTCTACCGAACGCAAATAATCGTGCTGGCAGAAGAGATAATCCGCAAACTTTTTTACATTTTCGGGGGACAAAAATTCATTTTTATATCCGCTGTTCTGAGCAAATAACGGGAGTTGCAGCAAAAATATTATCGAAATGATTTTTGTCATTATTTGTTTACGATTTCGGAGGGAGGTAAATATTTAATTTTATTTTCGTCCAAAGTATAAAGAGAAGGCGGATCATAAAAATGTCCGTCCAATACTCTCGGGTAATGGTCATATTTTTTATAAATATCCATATCCCTGGTAAATCTGTCGAAGAACATAATTGTTCCCTGAAACAAATTTGTTTGATGTACGGACTCAAGAAGAAAACTTGAGCAGGTAGGATTAAATGAACAATTGTCGCCGTCTACATTCGAAATAAAAATCCAGTACGCATCGGCTAAAGATTTCAGCATTATATCCCCTACCTTCGAATTATCAAAAGAATAATTTCTTTCGCCGTTATTCGCAGGCAGCTCGTATGAATAATCAGCCTTTCCCCATTTCGCCCAATCGGATTGAGCGTAAGATGTAAAATTAATAAGAATAAGAAAAAAAAATATTGAAATCAGAAAAGATTGAATCTTATAACTTTCATTTCTGCCCGGTCTAATACCGTCTCTAAAAAAAATGCTTCGAACATTTTTGAGATAAAAGGTAGGGCATATTTTCGGGGCAATTATTTTCCGGTTCATCACTATTAAATTATTCTTAAAAACTTTTCTAATTTTATAATCAAATGTTCATCTTTATTTTTCGTCAAGCAATGCACGGGAAATTACTATACGCTGTATTTCAGAGGTTCCCTCGTAAATTTCCGTAATCTTAGCATCGCGCAAATATCTTTCTACCAGATATTCCCTAACGTATCCGTATCCGCCGTGAATCTGAATCGCATCAAGAGCGCATTCTACCGCTATTTTCGAAGAATATAATTTTGCCATTGCAGCTTCCGTATAATATTTTTTGCCGGCGTCTTTTAAAGCCGCAGCCTTAAAAGTAAGAAGCTTTGCAGCTTCCAGTTTAACCGCCATATCGGAAAGTTTAAATTGGATAGCCTGAAAATCGGCAATATGCTGACCGAAAGCTTTTCTTTCACGAGAATACTTTAGTGCCGCTTCCAGTGAGGCTTCGGCAATTCCAAGTGCCTGTGCGGCAATACCGATGCGGCCACCGTTCAGAGTATTCATGGCAAAGTTAAAACCTTTACCCTCTTCCCACACAAGATTAGAGAAAGGCACCCTGCAACCTTCAAAAGTTAAGGAACAAGTATCAGAACTGCGAATACCCATTTTATCTTCTTTTTTGCCGTGACCGAAACCTTCATATTCTTTTTCAACTACAAAAGTTGATATACCGTGATGCCCTTTTTCCTTGTCGGTAGAGGCCATAACTAATGCGTAATCGGATGAAATACCGTTAGTGATCCAATTTTTAATTCCGTTCAAGACATAAAAATCGCCTTCTTTTTCGGCAATTGTTTTTTGTTTTGTTGCATCGCTTCCGGCTTCAGGTTCAGAAAGCGCAAATGCTCCGAGTTTCTCTCCACGGGCCAGCGGTATTAAATATTTTTCTTTTATAAAATCAGATCCGTATTTTTCCAAACCGTGGCACACTAGAGAATTATTTACCGACATTATAACGCCCACACTGGCATCGGCTTTTGAAATTTCCATCATAGCCAGAACATAGCTTACCGTGTCTAAACCGGCGCCTCCGTAATTCGGTGAAACCATCATTCCCATAAAACCTAGTTCACCCAGTTTCTTAACAATTTCTTTCGGGAATTCTGCTTTTATATCTCTTTCAACCGCTGACGGCGCTATTTCTGCATTTGCGAATTCTCTGGCAGTGTCGCGAATCATTATTTGGTCTTCTGTGAATTCGATATTCATTATGGTTCCTCTCGATTTGTATTGATTACTTTTTGGTAATTATCTTAAATAATGGTTTTTCCTGCAATAAACTTTTGGTCCAGTGAGGATTGCCCCAAAACAAAAACAGTTCATATGAAAATAATGCAATAATCTATTGATTGCAATAATCCGGACGTAAATATGATTTAGCTCCTAAGGAGAAGAAAAGTAATTTTTTGAAAACAGAGTTATAATTATATTTGTCCGTATTAAATGATATGTTTTTGACAGAGGAATTAAAGGGCAAAATGGAAAAAAACAATCGTAGAATGGTTTTAAAGGGGTTGACACTGACGGAATTAAAAGATTATTTTCAAAAAACCGGCGATCAGAAATTCAGAGGACAACAATTATTTAATTGGATGTACAATCATTTGGCTACTGACTTCGAAGAAATGTCCAGTATTCCCAAAACACTCAGAATTAAACTGAAGGAGACTACCGAAATAATGACATTAAATGCGGTAGACTCCGAGTACTCTGCTCTAAACGGTACAAAAAAATATATTTATGAGACAAACGAAGGGTACAAAATAGAATCGGTTATAATACCGGATGAAAAAAGAACTACTCTATGTTTATCGACACAAGTTGGCTGTCCACTTGACTGCAAATTCTGCGCAACCGGGCTAATGGGTTATAAAATGAATCTCACTGCCGGTGAAATTTTCGATCAGTACCTTTTGTCGGCTAAAGACTATGGTATAGATAAAATTACAAATATAGTATATATGGGTATGGGTGAGCCGTTATTAAATTTCAGGGAAACGGTAAATTCATTGAAAATATTTGCCGAAGAACTTACTACCGGAATTAGCTTAAAGAAAATTACCATTTCAACGGCAGGTATTGCTCCTAAAATAAAAGAACTTGCCGAAACCGGATTAAATGTAAAATTAGCTTTATCACTTCATTCTTGTTTCGAAGATATCCGGTCGAAAATTATGCCGATCAATGATAAATATTCTTTGTCGGATAATATAGGTGCGGTCAGATATTATGCAAGAAAGACAAAATCAAGAATTACATTTGAATATGTAATGCTTAAAGATATTAACGATCGCGAGGAAGATGTTGCTGCCTTAGGTAAATTATGCAGCGCTCTGCCTTGTAAAATTAATGTAATACCTTTTAATTCCCTTAAACATATGAATCCGGAAGGACTATCGGGAGAACTGGAACCTACTCCGAAAGAAAAAATCGATACATTTGTCCAGAGCCTGAGAGACAAAAATATAACCGTAATTATAAGAGATACGCAGGGTGAAGATATTGCCGCCGCTTGCGGTCAGTTGGCTATAAAGTATTAATAAATAATTTCTTTTTGTTGATGAAAAAATTAACCCATGACGAAATTTCGTTAAACAGAAGTACGTTAGATTCAATTCACAAAGTAGAAAAACTTCCGGTTTATGTTCTGCTTGATAACATTAGAAGTAACTATAATGTAGGTTCAATTTTCAGAACATCCGACGGAGCCATGATTGAAAAACTTTATTTGTGCGGATATACACCGCACCCGCCAAAGAAAGAAATTCTAAAAACCGCGCTAGGATCAACCGAAAGTGTAAACTGGGAATATGTAAAAGATCCGAAGGAGATCGTTCTTAGTCTCAAAAACAAAGGTGTAAAAATATATTCGCTCGAATTAACCGACCGCAGTAAAAATTATTACGATGTCAGTACGGAAGATTTTCCGATTTGCATAATAGTCGGAAACGAAATAACCGGAGTGTCTCAGGATTTAATAGACCTTTGCGATCATTCTCTGGAAATTCCACAATACGGTATTAAGCAGTCTCTTAATGTTGCCGTTGCCTACGGCATCGCAATATTTGAAATGAGGAAGATCTACGACTTAAATAAAAACACAGGATAATTATCCGAGTCCGGTAAAATATTCTTCACCGTTATCTTTTGTGTGAATTAAAAGCAGATTTGCACGAACAAGTTTTACCAGCGTACGTGAAGCTCTTCTTTCGGAAACATTCGCCAGATTACTGAGTACTTTTACGGAAATTATTTCATTCTTTGCGAGGTGCTCAAAAACTTTTTTTTCAAGTGGTCCTATGGAATAGTTTTTTAACTGAAGTTCGTTAGCCTGCGCGCGCAAAATCCGGATCATTTCCTTGCTCGCCTGAATGCTTTTATCATTCACACGTATCGTGACAACCGCTTTATTTATATCAAACTCATTTAAGTAATCCTGCAGTCTGTGCGGTTTATTATCCGATTCAGGTACTTCAGCAATTACAATTTCTTTACCGTTTAATTCAATGTATTCAATATTGAAAATAAGCGGAGGTTCGCAATACATGGTTGCGGTTTCTTTTATTAATTCTGATTCGCTTTTTTCACTTTCCACACCTACAACTGCTTTATTATCGTCAATACCGAATAACAGATATCCGCCCTTCGTATTGGCAAAAGCAATCATTTCTTTAGCTATCTTTTCATGCGAGGAAAATTTACGTTTAAATTCGCAGTAAAGATTTTCCCCATCTTCAATTAGTTCTTTTAGTTCTCTTCTCTTCATCATTATTTTTTAGGGAATAATATTATGCCGTTCATTCTGTCCAATGCTATTGAAGATCTTCTTAGAACATAATTAGAATTTAAGTTGGGAAAATGTTTCAGAGGCGAGGGAATAACAGCTGCCAGCCTGGCACATTCTTTAATAGATAAATCCTTAGGATTTTTATGAAAATACGTCTCCGCAGCTTCTTTAATTCCGAAAATGCCGTCGCCCCATTCAATCGCATTTATATAATTTTGCAGAATCGCTTTTTTTGTTAGTTCTTTTTCCATTCTGAATGTTATCAGCATTTCTTTAGCTTTACGAAAAATACTTCTCTCTGTAGTTAAATAAAGATTTTTTGCTAATTGCATTGTGATCGTGCTTCCTCCGCGGATAATTCTTCCGCGTCTCCGGTTGGTTCTTAACGATTTGTCAAGCTGCTGCCAGTCAATGCCTTTATGAGAAAAGAAAGCTTCGTCCTCGAGCGATAAAATGGCCTTTAACAAACCGGGATTCACTTTATTTATTCCGGTCCATGATTGTTTAGGGTAGTAAATTAAATTGTGCTGAAATGCCCGTTGTTCCATTAAGGAGGTAACTCGAAAACCACAGTACTCAAGAAGAGGGATCTGGAATGAAGGAATGCTTAGATACAGTACCGATAGAATATATAACATTGCACCGGCGGCTTTTCTTTTCTTAAAATACAGGATAAGCTTTTCAAACAGAAACGCTAATTCATTATCCGGTAATTGTTCCTTTATCATAAGAGTAAATCAATTTTGGTTATTTCCTGTTAAACCTTCTTAGTACTCTTATCAAAGTATCTGGATTAGATACCGTATTTTTGTCCGAAATTACTTCTTTCTTCCTATCTTCTATTTGTTTATCGCTCAGCTGGTTCACATCCGTTTTTTTCTCTCCGTTTATTTTTTGTTCATTTGAAACTACACTGCCCGGTTGCGATTTAACAGACGAAGTGTCCTGAGCAATATTTCCGTTTAATGAATCGGCTCTGAGTTTTGCGGCTCTTTGCTTTGCGAACAAATAATATGAAAGTTTATTTTTTACGGCATTGTAATAAATCGTATTTGGATATTTTTTCGATAAAGTATCGTAAATAGCCGCAGCGGAATCAGTAAGGTTTAATTTATTTTCAAGAATCCATCCGTAAGAATATAATGCTTTAGCGGCATAAACGGAGCTAGGGTGATTTAAATAAATGTTATAAAAATTTACCAGAGAAGAATCGTATTTATTCTTATCAAGCTGGTTTTCGGCAAAAGTATAAAGCGATTCGACAGAGTCGTAATTAAATTGCACTAAAGGCTTGTTTAATTTATTTGCGGCAGCATTTACAATACTTTCATTCCGGTAGTCATTGTAGATTATATTAAATAAGCTATCGGCCCTTACTGAATCGTTTTTTACCAGATAGTAACTGCCGATTGCATAAAGGACTTTTGCCTTTAAATCTGTTTCGGGATAATTATTAATAATATCTTTATAATATTTTATTGCTGAATCAGGCAGATTGAATTCCGTAAATAATATGTTACCCAATTCAAATTTATTTTTCACAAGTTCGTTAGTCAGCGAGTCCAAAGAAGCTGTGGGCCTTTTAGGGGGCTGAAGATTTATAGTAGGCTGAATATTTCTTTGTAAATTCTGAGTAAAACGGTTTGTTGTCGGTCTGTTTTTGTTTTTTTCTTCTTCCTGAAGCAGCTTTTCTTTTTGTTCGCTTATTTTCTGCTCGAATGCCAACGAATCTTTAACGAATTCTTCGGGATGCTGAATATATAATATATCCTTTTTAATTCTATTCAGATTAGAAGTATTAATTTTATATTTCGAAATCAATTCCTCTTTATCCCGTACTTCTTTTATATATTCGGTCGGCAGCGAATGCGACAATGATTTTTTATAATAAAAATCCGCACTATCAAAGTTCTGATATGAGTTTTCGAAAATTGAAGCCATTTCGTATTCTGCAAGCCCTGCACTTGGTGTTTTAGAATAAGTAGTGTCAACAAGTGTAAATTTTTGAAGAGCATCATCAATTCTATTCATTCTGACATAGGTTATCCCGGTCTGCACTTCAATCTGATCGAAAGCATCGGAATATTTTTCCTGAGATCGCATGGAATTGAAAAGATCCAGAGACTTTTCGTATTCCTGGTTCTCTCTTAAAGTTTTGCCCTGTTCGATTAGTGAATTAACAAGTACAAAATAAGTAGGCGAATAATTATTTACTCTGTCGAATGATTTTATGGCATCCGGATTATCTCCGTTTTCTTTGTATAGCATACCTAATTTAAATGCGGCTTCCGCATTAAATTCATTGTTATCGGAGGTTTTTAAGAAATTTTCTAAAAGGGTAATAGCTCCGTCATTATCCTGTTGAGAAATTTTATATTTAATCTCTTCTATATAAGCTTGTTCCAAAATACTGCGCTTACCGTCTTTCTGCGCAATATCCATTACATTCTGCAAAGTGTTGGTAGCGTTATCGTAATCTCTCATTCCCATCTGCGACATTCCGATCCATAGATTTGCTTCAAGAATTAAATCGGAATTAGGCTGGGTAGCCAGCAGTTCATTAAATTTTCGTAATGCTTTCTGATAATATGTCTGATAATAAAAGCATTTTCCTATCATCAGAAGCGCATCATCAACGTAACTGCTTTTTGAATGGAACTGCAGTATCTGCGAACATTTTTCAATTACTTTATTAATATTGGCGCTTGCCCCGCTAGGTAACGGTACGGGCTCGGTAGAGAAAATATCCTTATTTGCATCTTTTATATCCTTTTCGGCTTTTTCAAAAAGATCCGAAGAATTATAATATAGATTGAAATAGGTTGTTAAATTTGTCCATACCCCGCATCCGTAAAATAATAGTGCGGGTATAATAATAATTAATATCTTCTTCAAAGTATCTCGTTTTTTTATGACGGAAGCTATAAAAGATTAAATAAAAGTAAAAGGTAAAAAATATCTTACAATGCGTCCTTTCCGGATTCTTCTGTTCTGATTCTTATGGCATCTTGTACATCGTAGATAAATATTTTACCGTCACCTACCTGTCCTGTTTTAGCAACTCGAAGTATAGCTTCAACCACGTCATCCGCTTTTGAAGAGTCAACCACCACTTCAATCTTTATTTTCGGGATAAATTCAATCTGATATTCGCTGCCGCGGTAAGTTTCGGTGTGCCCCTTCTGCCGGCCGTACCCCCTTACTTCCGAAATGGTAAGTCCCCTTATGCCCTCTTCAAGCAGGGCTTCTTTTACTTCATCTAATTTGAAAGGACGGATAATTGCTTCTATCTTTTTCATAAGCTTTTTCCGGTTATTTTCCGTGACAATGTTTATATTTTTTACCGCTGCCGCACGGACAAGGATCATTTCGTCCCACTTTATCACCTACATGAACAGGCTGTACTTTTACAGCAGTATCGCCGTCGCCGTTTGAAGGAGCAGAGGCTGATGATATTCCGATGTTTTCGGTATTCTGCTTAATCTCCCTTATTCTGGTTACCGGCCTTCTTCTGGTTTGAACCTCTTCCGCTGCCTGCGGGAAGAATTTAAAAGCAAACGAAACCACCTCATCTCTTATTTGAATTAAAAGATCGGCAAATAATTTAAATGCTTCAACTTTATATTCTACAAGCGGATCTTTCTGACCGTATGCTCTTAATCCGATACCTTCCTTTAGATCATCCATTTCGCGGAGGTGTTCTTTCCATTTATGGTCTATAACACTCAAAACAGCGTACCGTTCAAGTCTGGCCATCAACTCGGAACCAAGCATATCCTCTTTCTTTTTATAAAAGTCTTTGGCAGCGTTAAGGATTTTATTTTTAATTCCCTCTTTTCCTAACGTCTCAAATTCTTCCGGCTGCAGCGGAAATTCCACCAGAAGAGAATGAAGTATTTGCTCTTTTATATTTTCATGAAGAATGTCGTCGAAGTTCGGTTCGATTACGTCTTCAACATATTCCTCCAGATACTCAAATATTTCATTCTTTAACCTGTCGCCCTGAAGAGCACGCTTTCTTCTTGTATAAATTACTTCTCTCTGCTGATTCATTGTATCATCGTACTCGAGAAGACGCTTTCTTATCGAAAAGTTGTTCTCTTCAACTTTCTTTTGAGCTCTTTCAACGGATTTGGTAATAAGCGGGTGCTGAATTACCTCGCCCTCTTTTAATCCCATCCTCGACATTACCGATGAAATCCTGTCGCTACCGAATAGACGCATCAAATCATCTTCCAGCGATAAAAAGAATTTTGTTGTACCGGGATCACCTTGACGGCCGGAACGGCCTCGTAACTGCCGGTCTATTCGCCTTGATTCGTGTCTCTCCGTTCCCAGAATAAATAAGCCGCCTCTGTCTTTTACACCTGCTCCCAGTTTTATATCGGTTCCGCGTCCCGCCATATTTGTAGCAATAGTTATGGCGCTTATTTCACCGGCATGTGCTACAATTTCCGCTTCACGCTGGTGCTGCTTTGCGTTTAATACATTATGCTGCACACCTTTTCTCTTCAGCATTCTGCTCAGCGTTTCGGATACATCAACCGATGTGGTACCAACCAAAACAGGTCGCCCTTCTTTTCTTAATTCTTCTATCTGTTCTATAACGGCATTATATTTTTCGCGCGTTGTTCTGAATATAGCATCGTCCATGTCATCTCGGACTACGGGCTTATTTGTCGGCACTACGACAACTTCCAATTTATAAATTTCGTAAAACTCGGATTCTTCAGTTTCGGCAGTACCTGTCATACCTGCTAGTTTGTTGTACATCCTGAAATAATTTTGAAGTGTAATTGTCGCAAGAGTTTGTGTGTCTTTTTCGACCTTTACATTCTCCTTTGCCTCGATAGCCTGATGCAATCCGTCCGAATATCTTCGTCCCGGCAGAACACGACCGGTAAATTCATCGACGATGGCAATTTTTCCCTCTTCGGTAATTACATATTCATCGTCCTTCTCGAACAGAGTATAAGCTTTTAGCAGCTGATGAATTGTATGTATTCTATCGCTGCTTTCCGAATACCTGTTATATAACTGATCTTTTTTCTTAATCTTCTGTTCTTCGGTCAGTTCGGCATCATTTTCCAGTTTACTGATTTCGGTTCCGAGATCCGGAAGAATGAAAAAGTCTTTCTCCAGTCCGCTACCTCTTGCCAGTTCCTCGCGACCTTTATCAGTTAGATCAACGGTATTATTTTTTTCATCGATCACAAAATACAGTTCATCGTCAATTACAAACATATTTTTGGCTTTCTCGCGCAGGAATTCCATTTCGGTAGATTGAAGCAGTTTCTTATTCGTCGGCTCGCTTAAGACTTTTGCCAATCTATTATTTTTAGGAAGACCGCGGTAGCCTCTTAATATAAGAACGCCTGCCTGAGTTGTATCATCTTTATTCCCGGTCTGAAGTAGCTCATCAGCTTCCTGAACAATCTTTGCTACAAAATTAGATTGCAATCTGAACAATCTTTCTACCCTCGGTTTCATTTCATCGAATTTCTGGTCGTCTGTTTCCACCGGACCGGAAATTATCAAAGGCGTTCTGGCTTCGTCGATTAATACCGAGTCAACCTCATCTACGATGGCATAGTTATGCCCTCTCTGCACTTGGAATTCCGTCTCGATTGACATATTATCCCGAAGGTAATCAAACCCGAATTCGTTGTTTGTACCGTAAGTGATATCGCACTCGTAGTGTTTTTTTCTCTGATCAGGATCCATTGTATTTAAAATAACGCCGACTTTCAGTCCGTGAAATTTAAATATTTCACCCATCCATTCACTGTCGCGCAGCGCCAGATAATCATTTACGGTTACCAGGTGAACGCCTCTTCCCGTAAGCGCATTTAAATAGATAGGCAAAGTAGCTACAAGCGTTTTACCTTCGCCCGTTGCCATTTCTGCAATTTTGCCCTGGTGTAAAACTACTCCCCCCATAAGTTGAACATCGTAAGGCACCATATCCCATGTTACCTTGCTTCCGGCTACAGTCCAACTTCTTCCCACCAAATTCTTACATGTTGCTTTAACCACCGCAAAAGCTTCGGGGAGTATTTGATCCAGTATTTCCTCGTAGCTATCGTTCAGTTCATCTTCGGCTTCTTCCAATTCCGCATATACCGAATGAATATCCTGCTCTTCGTCTGATTGAAGTCTGATTTTTATTTCTTCAATTTTTTGTTTTGCTTCGGCAGTATGATTCTGGATTTTTTCCTTAAATTCAATAGTTTTTGCCTTCAGCTGTTCATCGGAAAAATCTTTTATTTTCTCATATTCTTCATTTATTTCTTCGACTATAGGCCAAAGAATTTTAATGTCTTTTGCCTGTTTGTCTCCGAATATTTTCTTAAGGAAAGTTTTCATTTAAAATAGATCTCCATCGGATTAATGAATGTCAAAATTAACCAAAGGTGCCTTGAAATGCAATTTACGAACTAATGCCCTTTAAGTTTATATTATTTAATAATATAAATAATTTTGTGACCTGAATAATTTTTTATTATATATTTATAAAGATAGATTTCTTATGTTCTTTTTACAAACTTTTATTACTAGTTTAATTACAATAAATTTTCCGTTTGACCTGTGATTGAATCAAAAAACAACTACAAACTTTCAAATGAGTTCATTAAAAAATTAGTCGATTTGTCGGCTGGTTACTTACCGCCGGAAAAGTTCGAAGAATTGATAATTTTGTTCGAAAACGAAATAGAAAAAACTCATTTTTCGTTCAGTTCAGAATCAAATCTACTCAGAATAATATCCGGCATGTATGACCGTGTCAGTTTCCTTCTCGAATGCCTGAAATACCCTCACTATGCGGAAATAATCATTGCAATTGCTACTAACAGTAATTATCTGACAGATATTTTAGTAATTAATCCCGAATTTTTTTACTGGATAATAAATCCCAGTACCCTGTCTTCCCAAATTAATAAATCTAAATTCTCCGAAGAACTGAATAAATCTTTTTCTTCTTACAAATCTTTGCATGCTAAACTAAACGCGATCAGAACTATCAAGAGGAAGGAAATATTAAGAATCGGGACTAAAGATATTATGGGAGATTCATCGCTGGAAGAAACCACTTCTCAATTATCCGATCTTGCTAATACAATAACAGGCGAGCTTTTTAAATTATGCTACCACGAAGTACTGGCAAAATATGATTTGCCCGTTTTGAAAAGGAAGTATTGTCTTGTGTCCCTCGGAAAACTAGGCGGAAACGAATTAAATTACAGCTCGGATATCGATTTAATAATATTTTACGATAAAAATACTAATGTAACGCGTAATAAGAAATATAATGAAATCTTAACGGAAGCTGTGTTTTTATTTATTGAAAGTGCTTCTTCAATTACTAGCAAAGGCTTCATTTACAGGGTCGATTTCAGGTTAAGGCCTGACGGAAGGAACTCCGCTCTTTGCAGATCCATTGAAGAATATTTAAACTATTATGAAATTCGCGGCGAAGACTGGGAAAGGCAAATGCTTATTAAAGCAAGTTTCCTCAGCGGAAGTAAATCTTTATTTGATAAATTCATTAATTACTTGCAACCCTTTATTTATCCGTTGTCATTTTCAAGTTCGCCGACTGAACAGATAAAAAAGCTGAAATTCAATATTGAAAAAAATTTGAAAGACCGGGATGATATAAAACTTCTTCCGGGAGGAATAAGAGATATAGAATTTTCCGTTCAGGCTCTTCAATTACTTAACGGTGGAAAAAATAAAAAATTAAGATGCGTTAATACTTCGGAGACGATTAGAAGATTGAAAAACGCGGGACTGCTTTCGGAAAACGAAACTAATACATTTGATAAAGCATACGGATTTTATAGAAGAATAGAGCATTACCTTCAGCTAATGAACGATTCTCAAACTCATTCTATCCCGCAGGAAGGCGAAATACTGGATAAGATATGTTCTTATTTTAATTATTCCAATCCAGTTGATTTTAAGAAAAACGTCCTCGAATACAGAAGAAAAGTTCAGGCTATATTTAATTCAATTATGGGAATTGAATCGGATACGGTCGGTAAAACGGATATGATTTCTTATATTAATTTCGAAAACAAAATTAAAGCCTCGAAAGACCTTCAGTTTTTAAGAGAGGGTAAAGGACTTTTAGGACAAAAACAATTCGATAAAAAATCAATTGCAGATTTTGAAATTATAGAACCTGCACTTGAGGAATATCTCGCCCTATCGTCTAATCCCGATCTTGTTCTGCAGAACTTTGTTAGATTTTTAAGACCTGTTATATTTCCTTCTATCTGGTACAAGGAGTTCCGTGATTTGAAGTTCTTTGACTCATTTCTTCAATTATGCGAATATTCGCAAAGATCAATAGATTTATTTGCTGAAGATGATAACCTGAAAGAATTTTTTCTGACCAGAAAGGTTTTTGAAAAAGTTACTAATATTGCTCTGCCTTCTTTCCTGACTAAAAGATTTATTTTTACTTTGGCCGTACAATTTTCTTTTAAAAATGCTTTCTGCTCAAGACGTTTCGTCATTTTTAAGTAGGTTTATTAAGTTAAAAATCAAAATGCTTGCAGGAGAATTTATTGGGAAAAAATATCCGGATATAAAATATGCCGTAGCCGCATTGGGCAGCTTCGGTGCCGGCGAGATGACATTCTCTTCCGATATTGACCTGGTATTTATCGTTGAGAATATGGATTTGTATCCCGAAGTACAATCGGATTTTCAGAAGCTCTTTTTAATAATAAAAGATTTTCTAAAACCCGTTGATGTTGATTGCCGCCTTCGCCCCGAAGGAAAGAGCAGTATTTTGGTTTGGGATTTAAAAAGCTATCAATTGTATGTAAAAAAACGGGCACGGATATGGGAGTTGCAAGCATTCTGCAAGCTTGATTATATTGCCGGAGATAAAAAAATTGTTACCCGCCTTTCAAGATCAATTCATAAAAGAATAGCAACCGAACCTGAAGAAAAGATACGAAAAGATATTGCTGATATGAGGATGAAATTATCTACCGGGCCAACCTCTTCCTTCCCGAAATTTTTCAACATAAAAAAAAGCGGAGGCGGAATTGGCGACATTGACTTTTTAATGCAGTTTTTAATTTTAATAACCGGAAATTTTTCCAAGCTGAGAGGGAAAGGCATTATAAAGTCTTTATCTTTTTTCGTTGATAATTATGAGCAGTATGCCGAACTTAAATCTTTGAATTATAATTATACGTTCCTGAAAAATTTAGATATGATTAACCAGACTATTTTTAACAGCTCATCATCGATAGTGCCTGCCGATGAGAAAAAGTTGAACACTTTGGCTCAAAGAATGGACGTTGAGAACGGAGATAATCTTCAAAAAATTTTGATAGGAATCGTAAAAACAAACCGTTTGACTTTCAGTAAATATGTGGGATAAATAATATTGAAATATTTTAAAAAATATTTTGCCGTAATTATCGGCATTCTTGTGTTTGTTGTATATTTATTTACCGTAGCTCCTTCGGTTGTTGAAATTGACTCAGGTGAACTTGCAACTGTTCAGGCTACTTTGGGAATTGCTCATCCTACCGGATACCCACTATTTACAATGCTCGGATACTTGTTTTCTTTAATTAATTTTCCTTTTTCCAAAATTTATCAATTAAATATTCTTGCTTCGGTTTGGTGCAGTCTGGGTGCGGGATTATTTACTTATACTTCTCAAATGATCCTGGATAACATCGATTCTTTCAAAAGTATTACAAAATCAAAAGTCGAAAAAATAAAATCTAAAAAGGATTTGACAAAACCTGAAAAATCGAAACAAAATTTGAATAAGAAAATTCCGGAAATTAAAAAATACATCACCTCCGGACTCGCCGGATTACTGATTGCTTTCGACAAGACCTATTGGACGCAAAGTACCTCCGTAGAAGTATATTCACTGCAGATTTTTTTATTTATTCTTGTAATATTTTTTAGTTTAAGAGCTTTTATCGGAACAGTTTCACCGGATAAAATTAATTTAAAGAATAAATGGATATGGGTTGCTTTCGGATTAGCTCTGGCATTTTCCAATCACATGACTACCTTATTTTTATTACCCGGACTGGCTTATCTATATTTTGATAAATATAAATTTACTAAGAAAAGTTTCGCGGGAATCGGGGTAATGCTATTATTTTTTATTCCTTTGATCTCGGCAATATATTTGTACCTACCTATAAGGGCCACTCAAAATCCCGCACTTAATTGGGGAGATCCGACTACTCTTAGCAGGTTTTTCCGGCATGTTGAAGCAAATCAGTACAGGGTATGGCTCTTTTCATCTTTTCAAGCCGCAGGAAAACAGTTGAACTATTTTATATTAAATCTGCCGTCAGAATTTAAAGTCAGTCTTTTTATTTGTCTTGTCGGATTAATTACCGCATTTATAAGAGCAAGGAAATTATTTATTTTTCTGTTAATCACTTTTTTATTTACGGTCCTTTATTCGGTCAATTATAACATTAAGGATATAGATTCTTATTTTTTGCTGGCATACTTATCACTGGGCTTTTTCGGTTTATTTGGAATCGTTCAGCTTTTTTCTCTGCTGAAAGCACAAAAATTTAATTATATTATACCCGTGGGGCTTGTTGCAATTTTTATTTTAGTGCAGTCTTTTCTGAATTATAAACAAGTAAATCAAAGCGATGTTTATACATTCAAAGATTATACTACCAACATTTTAAAGAACTGCAGCGGTAATTCGGTAATTCTTAGTTATCAGTGGGACTACCTGATTTCTCCGTCTTATTATTTTCAATATGTGGAACATTACAGGCAGGATATTACTGTCGTCGATAAAGAATTGCTTCGAAGATCGTGGTATTATAAACAGTTATCAAATGATCATCCAAGGCTTTTTAGAGATATGAAAAACGACATAGACGGATTTTTAAAGGCAGTTGCGCCTTTCGAAAGCGGAAATAATTACGATGCCAATGAGATTGAGATGTACTATAGAAAAATACTGACGGATATTGTGGCAAAAAATATAAATAGCCGCGATGTTTATATTGCGCCGGAACTTTTTGAGAATGAAATGCAGAGAGGTGAATTTGCACTGCCGGAAGGTTATACGCTGGTTCCGGATTTATTTCTATTTAAGGTTGAAAAAGGGAAAAAATATATTTCCGCTAAAGATCCAGATTTCACGATCCGCTTTCCGGCAGAAAGAAATCAGTACACAAGAATGATTGAGAATTTCATCGGTTCAATGCTTGCGCGAAGAGCATTATATGAGATGCAATATGATAAGGTTGAAAAGGCAAAATTGTATATTAAAAAGATAAAAGACAGTATTCCGGATTACGCTCTTCCGCCCGGGATTGCGGAGGTCATCGGAAAATAAAGGCCGTACCGCAATACGGGGACAAATTAATTATTTTGCCGCATCGAGCAAATCTTCCTTTCTGTCTTTATTCAGTTGGCCGGCGGTCATAAAAGACTGAAGCGTAACATCCATTTGCTGAATTAGATTACGCTTATAATATTTCGGTGCATAAACTGAACCGTCAAGCATATAGATTCTATGCGTCTTTTCGTCGTAAAATGTGTAATTAATAAACGGTCCGCCCATTCCTTTAATATTTAATTCCCAGAGTCCTTGTGTAAGCATGGCATATCTGCCTTCAAAATTCACATCGGTAGTGGTATAATAATCACCTGCAATAACAACAAAGCTGCTGTCATCGTCGGTTCTGAAATATTTTTCGGTCAGTCTGTTTCTAATTGCTCTAATTGAATCTGCATTTAAATAACTCGGACTGGCGTTATCAATCCAATGGACAAAAATCCACCTTTCCATATCTGTATTAACACCGCGACGAAGCCAGACAAAATTGTCCTTGGACTTATTCAAAGCCAGCTGGTAATCGGCCTGAACGTAAATAACCCATCCGTATTTTTTAAGGAATTCGCCCTCGATTTTTTTCTGTTCAAATCTGGCATTATATAAACTGGCATAAAGTCTTTTATCGGATATTTTTTGAAACGCATATAAAAGATTATCGCTTGATTTATATATGTTATCAATCAATTTCGGCATCGTTGGTGCGGTTAACAGCATTACCAGCTGATTTCTGGCCCACAAACTGTACTTGGTAATTTCAAAAACACTATCGGATAAAATCTTGGATTTTAACTTTGGGTCTACTGAACCCTGTATAAATTTCCCCGTACTTGAGTTTGAATTAAATGGAGCAATAATTATGACATTCTTTCTATCTTTATACTGATCAAGATATCTTTCGGAAACTCGTTTCAGAGTAAACAACCTTTCAGGTTGCGGTGTATAAATAATTTTTTCAAAAGTAGAATCAAGCGCGGGTTTTAACATTTCGTACTGGGATGAATCCGCGACAACGATAATTTCATCCTCGGGGCCGGATGCCGGTTTTTGGAAATCACACGAACTCAAATTTAAAAGTAAGACAAGCAGACTTAAAGCGGTTAAAATTTTTCGCATTATCACCTCGGTACGTTTGGCAGTATTAGTTGAATATTGGGCAGCATATATAAATACAAACCCCACATTGTAAACCCGATCGATATCGGTATAGTTAAATTATCATCTGCGAAGCCGAAAGAAATATTTTCGACAATTGCCCCTATGAGTGCAGCAATAATTCCGATTAAATATTCTGTCGCCACCCCTTCAATCTTGGGTGTAAAAAAAACAACTATACTTGCACTTATAAAAAAAGCTAAAGTTCCCTCAAAACTTTTGGAAAGGAATTTATGTTTACCGAATTTCCTTCCAATCAAAGCAGCAACCGAATCACTTACGATTAATATACTGAAGCCTGTTATAAATAATACTTTGGGGAATAAGATTACACATAGTAAAGCGGATATAAAAACATAAGTAGCCCCGTTTAAATTTTTTTTCTTGATGTCAAGCTCGTGCTTTCTAAGCAGAAATCCGAAAACCTTATAAAAAATTTTCCCGATAGAAGGATGGAAATATCTTGATAGATCGAGCACTACGGCAAAAAAAGTAAAGATACTTAAAATAATTATAGCTTCTGATCTGGCAATAAAATAATAAATAATTGGGATGGATAATGAACAGAGATGAATTAGCTTTCTGACTAATTCATCTCTGTAATTAATAGTGCCGTTATCAATTTGCGTCATCTTTAGGAGTAGATTCTTTTGGTTTTCTCTGTTCGATTAGTTTTTTTACGTGTTCAGGAACTTCTTCGGGCTTACCGTTATCTATTGCGGTGTCTTTTTTCAACGGTGGAAGTTCCTCTCCTTTAATCAACTTTTCGATTTCATCGGAATCTAGTATCTCTCTTTCTAAAAGCTCCATAGATAACTTATGAAGCAAATCGTTATTATCGTTCAATATTTTTTCGGCTCTTATCATAGCAGTATTAACGATCCTTCTGACTTCATCGTCTATTTCTATAGCGGTTCTTTCGCTGTAATCCCGGTGTCTCTGAATCTCCCTGCCCAAGAAAATTTCTTCTTCTTTTGCACCGTAGCTCAGCGGACCCAGCTGGTCGCTCATTCCCCATTCACATACCATTTTACGGGCAATATTGGTAGCCTTTTCTATATCATTGCCGGCTCCCGTGGTATAGTGATTGAAAATAATTTTCTCGGCTGCTCTGCCGCCCAATGCATAAGTAATAATTGCTTCAAGATATTCTTTGGAATAAGTATGTTTTTCATCTATCGGAAGGTAACTTGTAACTCCCAATGCCCTGCCGCGAGGAATAATAGTAACCTTATGAACAGGATCGGCTTCTGGAATCATTCTTGCAACCAGAACGTGACCTATTTCATGATAAGCGGTCGTCTTCTTCTCCTCTTCTGATATGATCATACTTTTCCGTTCCATGCCCATCATTACTTTATCTTTTGCTTCCTCAAAGTCTAGCATTTCTACTTTTTTCTTATTCTTCCTGGCAGCAAGTAAAGCTGCTTCATTAACCAAATTAGCAAGTTCCGCTCCGGCGAGGCCGGGTGTACCCTTAGCCAGAATCTCAAGATTTACATCCTGATCCAGTGGTATATTTCTTGTATGAACTTTCAATATACCTTCTCTGCCTTTTACATCGGGTCTGTCGACAACTACCTGCCTGTCAAACCGGCCGGGTCTTAATAAAGCCGGATCCAGAACATCAGGGCGGTTGGTAGCTGCAATTATAATTACGCCGCTGTTTTGTTCAAAACCGTCCATTTCGACGAGTAATTGATTCAGGGTCTGTTCTCTCTCGTCGTGGCCGCCGCCTAAACCGGCACCTCTATGCCTTCCAACTGCATCAATCTCATCGATAAAAATTATACACGGTGCATTTTTCTTGCCCTGTTCAAAAAGATCTCTTACCCTGCTGGCGCCAACTCCTACGAACATTTCGACAAAATCGGCACCGCTTATTGAGAAGAAAGGTACTCCGGCTTCACCGGCTACCGCTCGGGCTAGAAGTGTTTTACCTGTTCCGGGAGGGCCTAATAAAAGAACTCCTCTCGGTATTTTCCCGCCGAGTTTTTGAAACTTCGTCGGTTCTTTTAGAAATTCAATTATTTCGTGCAGCTCAAGTTTTGCCTCATCCGCACCGGCAACATCTCTGAATGTAATTTTCTGTCCGGATTGGGTGATAAGTTTTGCTTTGCTTTTACCGAATGAAAAAATACCTCTGGTTCCGCCGCCGCCGCCCTGCATACGTCGCATGATAATAATCCAAATACCGAGTATAATTACCCATGGTAAAAACCCGATAATTATATTCATCCACTCGTTGGATTCTTTGTCGAAAGAATAATTTATATTTTTGGCCTTCCAAACAGCTTCCTGTTCTTTAATTATCGGCTCGGGCAGATATACCGAAACATATTTCACGGAAACGCTTTTTCCGTTAATCTTTATATTTTCTTCAGTTTTCAATTCCGCTTTAAAATAATAATCATTTACATCAGATTTAATGATAGTTGCCTTTTGTATCTGATCATTGTTAAGCAGATTTACATACTGTGGATACGGAATATCAACATAATTAGCAGAATTAGTTTTAAATAACTGCATTATGATAACCGCTATAACGATAACTGCTCCCCACCCAAAAACCATTCTAATTATTTTAGACCAATCGAAATTATCATCAGGCTTATTGGATCCGCCTCCTGACGGGCCTTTTGAGTTCGGTTTGTTGTTATTTTTATCCGTCATATTTAATTTATTTGTTTTTAAATTCAATTATTAATTAGTTTTTTTTCACTCGCTCAATACATATATTGATGTCAGATTCCTATACCTCTGGGCATTATCCAATCCGTAACCTATTACATATTTGCTGGGAATTTCGAAGCCAATATAATCAATTTTTACATTATATCTAAGACTATTTGGTTTAACCAACAGTGATGCAACTCGCATGCTAGCAGGGTTCTGAGGAGAAATCAGCTCCTCTATAAATTTTATGGAAAGCCCGGAATCTACAATATCTTCTACAATAATTATGTCTCTTCCGTTTATGTCGCAATTAAGTTCTTTAAGCATTGTTACCTTGCCGGAAGAAATTTTTTCATCACCGTAGCTGGAAAGTTTAAAGAAATCAATTTCGCAGTCTACTGCAATATGTTTTATTAAGTCCGAAAGAAATATGAACGCTCCGTTCAATACGCCGATAAAGACCGGAGTTTTTCCGGAATAGTCGGAATTTATCTGCTCTCCTAATTCTTTTACTCTTTTTTGTATAATATTTTCTTTTAATAAGGGAACAAAAACTTCTGTTCCTATAACGAGTCTGTCTTTTGTACCGATATTTATGTCAGGCATATTTCAAAAACCTTTTTTGTTTGGTTGGTAATTTTAAATCTTTCGTCTAGTCTTAATCCAACTACCCATACTACTTCATTGTTATTTATTAAAACCAGCTGTTCCTTCTTCTTCGAAGAAGGAATTTTTTGTTCATTTAAAAAATCGGAAATTTTTTTAGTTCCTTTAAATCCGATAGGGAAAAATTTCTCGCCGTTTCTCCATCTACGAAGTAAAAATTTTCCGGAAATATTGTCGGCAGAAATATATTCTTGCGTTCTGGAGCAAGTATATGCCGGGATACCTCCGTCAAATTTATTTATTTTTATTATCTTTCCGTCCAGTTTAACTTCATCTCCCGGCTTCAGCCAAATAGATTTTTCCGAAGAGTTGACATTTCTACTGCGTAAAACAATTTCTTTTCTTTCCCTAACCGCCGAAAGTTTATTCGACAATTCGGCAACGCGGCCGGGCTGCTTGTTCTTCAGGGAAATAATTTTTTTTATATCGTTGAACTCTATTTGAGTTGCAAATTTCTTTTCGATAACTGATTTTAAGCCAAAAGAGATTAAAGCTTTATCCGTTTTCTCCAACCCGGCTAATGCCAATTTTACCCCGTCTTTATCTATTGAAAATATATTGTCCTTTATTTTACCGAACAACACCTCTATAAGCCTTGATGAACCGGATAAAATCCCGGAAGTATGAAGCAAAGTATTTTCAAGATTCGGATTGAGATTTTCCTTTATTTCTGGAATAATTTTATTTCTGATGAAATTTCTTTCGTAATCGTCACTGAGGTTAGATAAATCCGTTTGGTATTGAATATTTTTTTCTTTCAGATAATAAAGTATTTCTTCTTTTTTTATATTCAGAACCGGTCTTATTATCTTGCTTCTTTTAACCGGAATACCAGACAATCCTTTTAAACCTGCACCCTTAATCAGATTCAGCAATATAGTTTCCGCATTGTCGTTGCTGTTATGTGCGGTAGCAATTTTATTATAGCCGGATTTTATGCATTCCTTGTCAAATTCCCTGTATCTGATATTTCGTCCTGCTTCTTCAACCGATATTTTATTCTTTTTGGCAAACTGCTTAACTCTTTTCCGCACTACTGTTAATTCGATTCCTAAATATAAACAAAGATTCGCGCAAAATGCTTCGTCTTCGGAGGCGGCCTTGCCTCTTATCATATGATTTACATGAAGAGCGCCTAAACCTATACAAAATTTTTTTCTGTATTTCACCAGCAAATGAAGAAGAAAGACAGAATCGGGACCGCCGCTTAGAGCAACAAGTACTTTATCACCTTTTTGAATAAGGTCATTTTCGGCAATAAATTTAAGTACTTTTTGTTCTGTTTTTTTCATTTTTAGTCCAGGATCAGCTGATTCCGCTTATGGAACCATTATCTGACTTACCCTCCATTATTCTTTCAACGTATTTTCCCAAAACATCAAATTCGAGGTTAACAGTGTCTCCTACTTTTTTCGAAGAGAAAATTGTCTCATCCCAGGTATGCGGTATCACACCCACAGAAAAACGGTTTTCCTCAAGTTGAGCAACAGTCATACTAACACCGTCTATTGCCACAGAACCCACATAAACCAAATAATGTTTAAACTCGACAGGAAATTCAATCGTGACAAAATGACTATTGGTCAGTTCTTTTAAGTCCTTAATTTTACCTGTTATATCAACATGTCCTAAAACAAAGTGTCCTCCTAGCCGGGCCTCGGCTTTTAACGGCCTTTCAAGATTTACTTTATCGCCATTATTTAGATTTCCCAAATTCGTTTTCTTGAGAGTTTCCTCTATGGCATCCACCGAGAAAGAATCGGCGGTTCTTTTTATAACCGTTAAACATACTCCGTTAACGCTAACGCTGCTGCCTATTTCAAGATCATCCATAATCTTTTTTGCAGTAACGGTTAATTGGTAACCTTCTCCAGTTGCAGTTTTGTTTTGTAATTTTCCAGTCTCTTCCACCAAACCGGTAAACATTTTCACTCCTCAATTTTGTTGATTTTTACCATTTATAAAGCAATAAAAAAATTATCTTTAAATTTACTCAACTGCCGGTTAGTACGCCAAATTATTTACTTAATTCTATTAATATATCGTCGCCTAATTTTTCAACGTTGCGGATCTGCAGTTTTAATGCTTTCCGGATGCTCTTAATTCCCAGATTCCCGATAGCCGATAATCCCTCGCCTAATATTTTCGGGGCAATGAACAAGACTAACTCATCGTATAAATTTTGGCTCATAAATGAAGTAAAAACTTTGCTACCGCCTTCCACAAGAATAGAAGCAATATTTTGTTTTGCTAATTCTTTTAGTGCAAGTTTAAGATCTATTTTTCCGTCTGCGTTCTCTTTGATAAATAAAATATCCGCACCTTTTGAAAAGAGCTTATTTATTTTTTTCCTTTTACCGGAGCTGTGTTCCGAAGTAAGAATAATAAGATTCTTCTCGCTGCTGGTGAATATTTTTGATTCTACCGGCAGGGTTAATTTATCGTCAATAACTATTTTTTTAGGATTTCTCCCTTCGGTCAGTCTAACGGTTAAACTCGGATTGTCTTTTTTAACTGTACCGGCACCTATAAGAACCGCATCATATTGTGCCCTGAGCAAGTGAACTCTTCTGCGGGAATCTAACGAGGTTATCCACTTGGATTCGAAATTGGAATCGGCAATTTTTCCGTCCAGTGTTTGAGCAGCTTTTAATGTAACATAAGGTGTTTTTTTTGAAATAAATTTGAAAAAAAATTTATTTAATTCAATACACTCTTTTTCTAATAGTCCTACTTTTACGTCTATGCCGGCATTTTTCAGTTTCTTAATTCCTTTGCCGCTCACCAGAGGATTCATATCCAGTGTACCGATAACTACACGTTTGATTTTTTTTTCTATAATTTTATCCACACACGGAGGTGTTTTTCCTTGGTGGCTGCAAGGTTCCAGATTAACATACAAAGTCGAACCTTCGATATCACATTTAGCGGAATTTATTGCATTAATTTCGGCGTGATTATGTCCGAATTTCTGATGATAACCTGCTCCGATTATTCTATCATCATTCACAATAATACAACCGACAAGGGGATTAGGGCTTACTTCCCCAATCCCCTTTTTCGCAATTTCTATTGCAAGTTGTATGTAGGATTCATCAGTCAAAAGAGACAAAATTTATTTTATTGTTAAGATTTCAAATTCTAAGATACCGGCAGGAGCTTTTACTTTTACATTATCCCCGGCCTTTTTTCCCATTAACCCCTGACCGACGGGAGAAGTAATTGAAATTTTCCCGGCTTGAAAATCCGCTTCCTCCGGAGATACTAATGTATATTCGAACATTTTTTGATTTTTCAAATTTTTAATTTGAACCGTCGAAAGGATATGAACTTCACCGCCCGGAAATTGTGAAGGTTCAATTAACCTTGCGCGCGATAAAACACTTTCAAGTTTACTGATGCGGAGCTCAAATAGGCCCTGTTCTTCTTTTGCGGCATCGTATTCCGCATTTTCCGAAAGGTCGCCATGAGCTCTCGCTTCGGCTATTTTGGAGGCAATTTCTTTCCTGCCGTTTGTTTTCATATCCTGGAGCTCTTTTTCAAGCTCGACAAGTCTCTCTTTAGTTAAATAAACAAAATTTTGATCAGACATAATTATTAGCTCTAATTTGTTTATAGAGTTTAAAAAAAATTGCCACCGCTTTTTCAGCAGTGGCATTCGAAAATTAAATAATTTAACCTACTATGTCAAGCAATAATTAACCGGAAATTCCGGTGATAATATCAAACATTTTTCTTATCAATATTCTAAAAGGAATACAAATCTAAGCTTTGAGTTGTGCGGGAGTTTGCATGATTTTCACCAAAACAACAGTCATATCGTCATTCTGATCAAAATTTCCCCGAAATACTTTAATCTCGTTCCATATCTCGTCCATTATTGCAGTTGATCTGCTTGCGGTTTTATTTTTTAAAATTCCGTAAATTCTTTCTTCACCGAAAAAATCCAAATTTTCATTCATTGCTTCGGATATACCGTCGGAAAAGAATCCGAATATTTGACCGGGTTTAAGTTTCACCGTTTCCTCCACAAGAGTATTGGCAAAGATTATTCCTTTTTCTAGTCCGACGCCGAGCCCGCGCGATCGGTGAGAACTTACGCTCCCGTTTTCGGCTACTAATAAAGGAACATGTCCGGCCCGACAAAAAGTAATAGTGTTTTTTTCCATATCAAACAAAGCAAGCGTCATAGTAACAAACCAGCTTTTTTCGATTGATTCGTATAGTCTTTTATTTATATCAATAAGTACTTCTTTCGGAGTTTTGCCACCGGTACATGCAAGTTGAACCATAGTTTGAAGCTTTGTCATGTATAATGAAGCGGAAAGCCCTTTGCCCGAAACATCGCCCACAACAATAAATAACTGAGAATCCGAAACAGGAATATAATCGAAATAATCACCTCCAACCTGCATCGCAGGTATCATCTCGCCGCATATATCTAAACCGTTTATACTTGGAATGCATTTTGGCAACAATCCCTGCTGAATTCTTCTGGCTAGATCAAGATCTCTTTCAAGTCGTAATTTTTCGGCTTCCGATTGATACAGCCTGGCATTCTCTACCGCAATTGCCGCCTGACTGGCAGTGGCATATAAAAGTTCCAGATCTTTCCCTGCAAACTGAGCACCCGAATGTTTCAAACCAAAAAGCAGCAGGCCGATTACTTTTGATTTTATAACCATGGGAAGAATAGTATAAATTTGCTGCTCTTCAAGTATGCTTGCCGAATTAGTGAAAACATTTTTAAATTCGTTACGCTCAATAACCAGATGTTCGGTGAGCATAGTTTTTTTTACAATTTCTTCTTCCAGTTTATCATTCTCAAGTATTAGATTTCCCTGTGAAATACCTCGATTGCGGACGAGCGTAAATTTGTCGGATTTATAATTTTTTAATAGTATACCGAGACGGTTAATTTTCAGCGAATCAACGAAGGTATTCTCCATTGCATCAAGTATGTTATTCAATCCTACAACTGTAGCAACCTCATTACTGAATTTTATAAGCACCTTTTGATATGCAAACTGCTCGGGGTAGAATTTTTCGGTAAGGAAATCCTGGAATTTGTCTTTGGTTGATTGAAAAACCATTGCAAAAGCAATGAACACTACACCGGCAATCAAACTTTGAAATTCAGTTCCTATTGCCTCGCTTATTCTTTGGCCCAAAATGTAAATGGTAAAGAAGTATATCACCGCAACTCCTACAGTTGCGGTTCCGTACATTACGGTATTCTTAATTACTACACTGACATCCATTAACTGATATTTAAAGATCGAATACGCAAATGCAATAGGCACTAGTATAATCAATATTATCGGAGTGTAATAAGCAGGCGAATTAAATATTGTGTCCGAAATTGCCGGTGCTATCCTTGAAGTGTAAATAACGGCAATTATAGCAACGAGATAAGCGACTAATATTATGATAATAGGTTTTTTTTCTTCTTTATTTTTAAGTCTTCTGTAACTTATGAAAAGAGATGCAAATGCAATTAAGTTACTGGCGCTTCCTAAATACTCAAGCATCGTTCTTTCGAACAGAATTTTAGTAATATCTATTTTTAAAGTGTTGTAAGAAGTAAGAGTATTAATAAAGATGTATATGCTGAGAGCAATAGGCAATATTATTAATAAACGTCTAACAAGTTTTTTGTCCAAAAATTTGTACTGGTTGGGAAATGTCCAGAAAAAATTCAGGAAGAGAAAAGGTATAAAACCGTTCCCAATGGATGTGCCAATTAATACTATTAGAAACCCTATATAATCTTTACGTATTACTTCCGGATTAATAGTATTGGGTACAAAATTTCCGAGAGTTGCAAGAACAGCGCAAACACCTATAGAGTAAAAAAGTTTCTGCACTCTTCCGTTTGGTTTAGACATTAACACAATGAAGCCGATTATCATCCATATTAAAGCTAATATCCCATTGGCAAGACTTCCTATTTGTATTAATTTTTTGACAAATACTTTGGTATGAACTATCGCACCGGTATTTTGTTTTTCAATTGTATAGTCCGCATACTGACCGTAAGAAAATTTATTCAGTATAATCTGGGCACTTGTAGGATCTGAGATTTGAGTATTATTTATTGCTAAAAGTTTGTCCCCGTCTCTGATACCTGCATTCCAGGTAACTCCGCCCACTTTTACATTACTGAAAATAATCATAACACTGTCTTTGGACACTTGCTTTTCATTCCAGAGACACTCATCGTTTGAGGTAATTCTAACAGCCAATAGAATGTATAAATTAATCAAAGCAATAAGAATCAAAACAACCGATGCCGCAATAATCAGCCGCGGTTTATTCTTAAGATATATTTCTTTGAATTTATTCATTTATAATAAATAGAGAAGGATTAATTATAAAAACGGGAAAAATAAATTTTTCCGAAAACCAAAACTACGTAAAATCGAAATAACAAAAAATTCAAGTTACTTTACTTTCAGCACAACAATTGTCATATCATCGGATTGCGGGGTTCCGTCGGCAAATGTCTTTACCACATTTTGAATTGTCTTTAATATATCGGGAGATTTTTCTGCAATCAGCTGAGGTACTAATCTTTCAAATCTTTCGTCGGAATATTCTTCGTCGTCTATATTTTTTGCTTCAGTAATTCCATCGGTGAACATAACCAGAACATCACCGCTTACAAGCTGTATAATTTCAGATTCGTACGGCATCGTTGTTTTCATAACACCGAGAATTATTCCGCCCTTAGTTAATTTTATAATTTCCCCGTCTCTGATTAATAACGGAGGATTATGTCCGGCATTTACATATTCTAAAGTAAGATTTTCATCGTCAAATACTCCCCAGAAAAATGTAATAAATTTACCGTCGGACGTATTTTCCGATATTAAATCGTTTATTAAAGCAGTAGCCTCAGAAAGTTTCATCCCGTGTTTAGTGGTGGTTTTCAAAAAGGCCTGCAGATTCGCCATTAGTAAGGCAGCGGGAACTCCTTTTCCGGAAACATCGGCTATTGCAACGCAAAAGCTTTTTTTGTCAAATGATATAAGGTCATAGTAGTCGCCTCCCACCTGCTGCGAAGTAAGACTTTCAGCTGCAATATCAAAATTTTGATATTGCGGAACCGATTTGGGAAAAAGATTTAACTGAATTCCTCTTGCAATTTCCAATTCTTCTTCCATTTTTTGTTTTGCAAGAGCTTCCTCAAACAAATGGATATTTTCCAGTGAAATTATTGCCAAACTTCCTACCGAAGAAATAAATTCCATATCCGTCTCTGTAAAGTTCTGATTATTTATCCTCTTGCCAAGAATAATAAGTCCTTTCGTTTTCCCTTGAAGCAGCATCGGAACAATTAATTCAATATTAAGGTTTTTGAATTTAGGGAAACTTGATGCAATATCATTTTTTGTCAACGGATCGGAAAATTCTAGATAATTATACTCTTTTAGCGCCGACAGAAGTTCTTTTGAAGAATATTTGGATTCGAGTATATTAATATTTTCGTTATCGAAAACGGTTACTGCAAATTTGGAAACTAAGAACTGACCGATTACCGAGTAAACCAATAATTTAGCTACTCTTGCCGACTCAGAAAAAAGCCCGAACTCCTTGCTCAATTCAAACAGAGAGTTTAATCTTTGTATTCTGGAATCGAGCATCCTGTTTACATGCTTCAGCTTGTCGATAACCATAGAGTTTTGTATTGCGGAAGCCGATATATTTAAGATTGTTCTAAAAAACTCCAAATCATCTTCGGTAAAAGAAGATTTGTTCAATTTCTCTCCAAGGCATACGATACCAAGGCATTCGTCTGACGAACTTATTTTTTCATATACAACCAGTTTAGCTTTTTCAAGATAATTATTAAATTCCCTGCTTTCCAGCTTACTTCGCTCGGCAATTAAATCCGGGAAAATTTCGAGCAAATCGGCTGAAAGCCCTTTGGAAGCTTTCGGAACAATTTTACCTTCGATACTTAATGCGACGATTCCTTTTGTAGCCAGGAATTTCCCCATACAAGTGAGCAAAACATTATTTAGAATGAATTCTAAATCCAGGCTGGAATTAATAATTCTGCTGAATTCAATTAGTGCCGTAAGATTTCTTTTAACTTTTATATTATCGGAATCATTCATTTTAATGAGCGGTATTTATATTTTTTGAAAGGCGTACCTGATTATACTTCCCCGGAACAGAAACATATTTAACGTCATCCATCAAGGACTTCATCAAATACATTCCCAATCCGCCAACTCTGTGCTGTCTGTAGTATATCTGAAGATCGGGATCGGGTATGGTTTCAGGTTTAAATGGTGCACCGTGATCTTTAATAATTACTGTAAATTTTTTGCTTGAATATTCTATTTTAACAATTATGTCTCCCTCTTGCACCGACTTGTACGCATGTTTCATAATATTGGTACAAGCCTCGTCAACCGCCAGGATAATATTGTCAATAATTTCAGTATTTATTCCTATTTCCAGTGCTGTGGAGTAGACGAAATCTCTTATCTGCGATAAATTATTTGTCTTGCTCTCAACAATTAATTCTTTTTGTGTTATTTTTTTACCCGTTTTCAAGTTATTTTTTCTCATTAAATTTTGTAACTGCTTCAGCTTCTGATTTAAAAATCTCATAAAGTAAAGGGAAGCCTAAAAGATCGAAAATGTTGAAAACCTTATCACTCATACTGCACAATTTAATATCACCTTTATTTTCTCTTACCTTTTCAATAAATGCCATAAAAACGCCGAGTCCCGCGCTGCTTATATAAGCAAGGTCATTAAAGTTTACCACAATAGAGTATTTATCGTTGTTTATTATATTAGAAAAAGTATTCTCCAATACGGGTGCAGTGTGCGCGTCCAGATACCCTTTCAAATAAACAACGTTGATAGCACCTACTTCTTTAACTGAGGTGTTGAAATCTGCCATTCTTTCTCTCCGTCAATATTTAAATTTTGTTTCCATTTTAAAATAACCAAAGTTATGTCGTCATGCTGAGAATTGTTTTGCGAGAATAATGTAACTTCGCGAATTACTTTATTAGAAATTTCGTCTACTTCCTGCATGTAATTTTTCATTAAAATCTCCTCAAATAATTTACTTCCGAAATCTTCCATATCGCTGTTTTTAGCTTCTGTAATCCCGTCCGTATAAAGTACAATCGTATCTTCGTCCTCTAAAATAATTTCCATTTCATCAAGAGTCTGTGCAAAATGTTCGGTAAAATTAAGACCAAGGCCTATTCCTGAGGGTCTTAAATTCTCTATCCCTTTTTTTCTTAATAAAATTATCGGGCAATGCCCTGCACGCGCTATTTTAAGATGCCTTGTCTTTAAGTTTAGCACACCGTAAGCAGCGCTCACAAAGGTCCGCCTGTCTAATGTCCGTTCCAGAATTTCATTAGCTTTAATAAGAATATCTTTAGGATTTTGAAATGTTTTTGACAGTGATTCAAATATCCCCTTAACTTCGGCCATGATAAAGGCGGCAGAAATACCTTTTCCCGAAACATCCGCAATAACAAACCCAAGCCTGTCGCGGCCTATATCAAAAAAATCATAGTAATCACCGCCAACCTCAAATGCCGGAATAAACACGGTAGATATTCTCAGACTGTCGAATTCGGGATTACGGCTCGGCAATATTTTTCGCTGGATTTCTCTTGCAACATCCAGTTCTTTTTCCAATCTTTCTTTCTCTATCGATTCTTCCAGTAGTCTTGAATTCTCGATTGCAACAGAAGCATAATCTGAAAATGTATCCATCGCACTGATATCTTCATCGTCAAACTCTAAGTTTATCTTTCTGGCTGCAACCAGATAACCCTTCACTTCATCATGGGCTCTCAAAGGTGCAACGGCAAAATTAAAAAATTCCTCGCTAAGTTCTGAACCGTTTTCCAATTTGTTCAGACTGCCGACCAAGGTTCCTTTTTTACTTTTCCTCTGAAGATCCAAAAGTATATACTTTGTTATTATACTTGCGTCGTAATATCCGATATTTTTATTAGCAAATGATTTAAAATCGTTACCTTCTTTCCATATTATCCATGAAGCTTGTGCGTCGCATACCTTGGTTGTTATATCGGTTACTGTTTCAGCTAATTCTTTAAAATCTAAAGATTCGGTAATAAGCTTACTAAAATACTGCAAGAAATTAATTTCCTGTGCTTTTCGGTCGAATGCCTCAGCAGTAGGCAAGTGAAACAATGTAGTAAAGAAGAGTACGCTGAAATAAACCCCGCCGTATATCATCATTAATTTAAAGAATTGGTTTATTCCGAATGAAAATTGGCTTATCGCGTTCGTAAAAGCATTTACTTCCGAGCCGCGGACAATATTTAAAACGAAAAGTACGGAGATTATTACCGAAAAAATCAAAAGTGAAATTTTTTCTTTTTTAACTATGAATGCAATCCACGATATTCGTATTGAATTAATAACAATCAATAATATTGAAATTATAAAAAAAGTGTCTCTTATATAACCGTATTCCGGCAGCTTCATAAATATATTTGTAAATGCTGCAAGGATAAAAAATACAATCATAGTATTAAAATATGTACTAACATTCTTTTTCTGTTTAAGGAAGTACAATTCTTTAAATACAAGAAAGACATAAGCCAAAGATCCGATTATTAAAAAAGAGAAGAAAAATGAAATTAAGCTGAAGATAAATCCGGGATTACTGAATGACGCCGAACTTGATTCGGAGAATCCTCCCAAAATAGTTCCCGAAAAAGAAATAAGGAAGAAAATAAAAGCGTTTAATATGCCTACGTTCACCACCAACCCAAGAGGATTCGATTTTCTGTTGTGAACAACATCAGACAAAGCCATTATCAGCGATACGGTGGTAAGTATAACTAAGCTTTCATTTACGATGGAGAGAAAAAATGAATCCGATGAATATAAGAATAGCTTATAAAATAATAATGCCGACAGCAAACCCACAAAGGTTTGTATTTTTACATTCCCTTTTAACATTTCTGTAGTTAGTCGCATAAATTGTACTTTCCGGCCCAGCAATTTAGTCGGTTTTATGTATAATCCATTATTATGTAAAAATGGCATAAGTTAACTTCAACACGGGGTTAAATTAAGTTAAAAATTGGTTTTTGTAAAGAAAAGAAGTATAAACGGGTAAAAATTAGGATGATTGTTAACAAAAAGAATTTTTGAGTTCAAATATCACACAATTAATAACCCCCGCTAAAAATGCAGGGGTATTTATTATATCTCTACTGGACTTTTACCCTTTTGTGCAGGTGCATTATTGTGGAACTGCTTTTGCCACTGTTCCATTTCTTTACGGAACTGCTCCATTTCTTTTTGAAATTCATGCATTTGCCGCTGTAATTGTTTTTGCTGATGCAGATTGGACGAATCACCGTAAAAAAACCTGTACATCGAAGCCATTGAATCGGGATTCATCGGGAAGGTGAAATTTTTGAATTTTGATTTTAAAACCGAATCAGATTTTCTGTTACCGGAAGAAAAAGATGAATCAAAGCCGAATGCTTTGAAATGGAAATTATAACTTTTCGTAGAATCTTTGTAAAAATACTTGTAATTAAAATTTTTACCCTTATGCTCTGGAATATTGAAGGAGAAAGACTTGAACAATCCGGTTGCCGAATCTATATGTGAAATTATACTGTCGATATTAGGAATGGTAATATTGGGAATAAATAATTTTGATAGATGAACCCTGCAGCTATTGCTGTCTATGAATACTTGAAAATTTTTATCCCTTGAAGAATCATTTTTAAGTTTTGCAAAATCTTTTCCGTAATAAACTGAAAAGTTTAAGTTTTGCATCTGAGTATCTATATCCTTCATATTTTTGCTTAACTCTTCACTCCATTTCTTCATTTCATCTTTGAACTTATTTTTATCGAAATAAAATGATTCTGAGAAGATGGAATCGGGAGTCAGAAAAATATATTTTTCTCTGCCCGAAGTTTTAATCTGGCTAACTGCTTTTGCAACGCCTCCGTTATTATAATATTTTTCGAATCCAGACGGAATTGCTTTTGCGATTTGTTTATTATTGATCCGTGCTGCAAAAGCTATCAGATCAGCAGCCAATGCTTTATTAAAATTCCACAAGTTCGGATTAATAGCAACCGTATTACTATTGTTTACCAAAACCTGATTCTGGAGGTCGACGGCATAAGATTTTAGAATTGAATCGACTTCAATTTTCTGTTTGTTATTTAATTTTAAAACTTTGGCAAATTTTTCAAGACTGTTCTGTGAAGGTATTATACCGGCTTGCCTAATTTCAAAAAATTGATTGCCGTTGTCATCCGCGCCAAGCTGTAATACTTGTTTTTTCTGATTGTCGAGCGGTAGCTGGTGATAAAAAGCAAAATTAAAAATATCATCGTTGCTTAGGTTAGCCGTATATAGCAAAGGTTTTAGATTTTCTTTATAAAAGGAAGAAATATTAGATTTTTGTTGTTCAACAATATTATTAATAATGCCTGGATTATATTTTAACAAGACCATCACAAACATGCTAACGGCTATAATACCGAAAACCGGTGCAAATTTTCTGATTTTCACTGACCATTTTTTTTCCGTACGCATAGTAGCGGCCAACTTTGTATCGAAGTATGGATTTTCAGATACGGATTTATAATAAGAAATAGTAAGTTGTTTGGTCTTTTTTAATTCTGCGAGCTTCTCCTGCAGTTCATGGGAAAATTTTAATTCTTCTTCCAGCTTTTTTATATCTTCATCAGATAGCTCATTATCCAAATATGCCGAAAGCATTTCATATTTTTTGTATAAATTTTTCATGCCCTTAACTCCTGCTCGTATGGTTTTAGCAGTTCTCTTAAACCTTCCCGAGCCCTAAAAATACGAGACTTTACCGTACCTATTTCACATTGCACCGATTCTGCAATTTCCTGATAACTCAATCCCTCTATATCTTTTAACAGCAGCGGAACCCTCAGTTTTTCAGGTAATTTTGCAATGGCTTTTTGAACAATTTCCGACACATCCATATTCTCCGGATGAGTCGAATACCCAAGTTCTTCTTCGGAGTCCTTTATCGGAGAAAAGATATTGCGTATTTTCATTTTTCTTAAATGATCTTTGCATTTATTAACCGTAATTCTGTATAACCATGTAGTAAATTGAGACTCGAAACGGAAATTGCCAAGATTTTTATAAACTGTTAAGAATACCTCCTGTGCTATATCGTCAACCAGGTCGTGATTATTCAGTGTTATATAAATTATATTGCGTACTTTTTCCTTATGACGTTGAACCAAAGTATTAAAAGTGGATTCGTCACCTTCTATAAACCTCTTTATTAAAGAGAAATCGTCATCTAAATTTAATATCTGAGGATGCTGCAACTCTTTTTTCTTTTTTGTGAATTTCATATTTTTAGACGCTAACAAAATTAAGTTTGTTCCCTAAAATAAATAGATTTGACCAAGAAATAAATACAGTCTAAATATATGTTGATCTATTTAAAAACTAACAATTTTATAGCTTAAGCTCTATTGCATAAATAGCCGTGACTAGTTAAATTGTTTTCAAAATAATAGGAGTTATTCATGAAATACAAAATTGTTGAGCATTACAATGCCGTCGTTATCGAATTAAGAGGAAATGTTATGGGTGGCGACGATACCAAGGAATTTAACGAACTTCTTCATAAACTTCTGGATGAAGGCAAAAAAAATATGGTTGTGGATTTATCAGAAGTAAAGTTTATGAATAGCTCGGGCTTGGGAATGTTGATCGGCGGACTTACTACTATGAAAAAGAGCGAGGGTCATCTAAAGTTAGCACGAACCACGGAAAAAATTCAAAGTTTACTTATAATTACCAAGCTCATTACTATTTTTGAATCATACGATTCAGTTGATGAGGCAATTAAGAGTTTTTCCAACTAAGCAGTTTAAAGTAAGGTTTTTAAGAAAATTTACTAAAACTCCGGATTTAAGAATCCGGAGTTTTTATTTTGCTTAATCAAATCTAAACGATCTAATATTAATCAGGGAATCAAATGAGCGTCACAGTACTTGTCGGAAGTCAATGGGGAGACGAAGGAAAAGGGAAAATTGTCGATCTTTTAAGCGAAAAATATGATATCGTAACAAGATATCAAGGGGGCGCTAATGCCGGTCATACGGTAGCTATTGGAGATAAACAATATGTACTTCATCTTATTCCTTCTGGAATTTTACGCGAGGGCGTTATCTGCGTCATCGGGAACGGAGTTGTAATAGATCCTACTGCTCTGCTAGAAGAAATTGCCCTTTTAGAAAAAAACAATATTAAAGTTGACGGCAGACTGTTTATCAGTCATAATGCTCATCTGATTATGCCCTACCACAAACTATTGGATTCCATTAGCGAAAGCGGTGAAAATAAGATAGGGACTACCGGACGAGGTATCGGTCCGTGTTATATTGATAAATATGCCCGAAAAGGAATTAAGATTGTTGACTTGCTGAACAGAAAAGTACTTGAAGAAAAAATACGAGAAAATTTGAAAGAAAAGAACAATATTCTTACAAAAGTTTATGCTCATGAGGAATTAAATGTAGAAGATATTATTAAACAATACGTAGAATTTGACAAAGCAATCGACAAATACGTAAAAGACGTTCCGCTTTTTCTAAACAATTCTATTGCTGAAGGAAAATCCATTCTTCTGGAAGGTGCCCAGGGAGCTTTGCTTGACGTTGACCACGGCACTTATCCTTTTGTTACTTCATCCAGTCCAACATCCGGCGGAGCTTGTACGGGCACCGGTATTCCGCCAACTAAGATTGACTCAGTTGTAGGTATCGTGAAAGCTTATACCACCCGGGTAGGACTGGGACCATTCCCGACTGAATTAACTGATGAAGAAGGTGAAAAGCTCAGAAAAATAGGGGCTGAATACGGTGCTACAACGGGAAGGCCGAGAAGATGCGGATGGTTCGATGCTTTCCTTGTTAATTATTCGGCAATGATAAACGGAATAGATTCCGTAGCTATAACAAAACTGGACGTACTAAGTGATTTTGACGAAATAAAAGTCTGCACCGGCTACGAGTTAAACGGAAAACCGGTAAAATCTTTCCCGACGGATGTTGAACGCTTATCCGCCGTAAAACCGGTATATGAAAAATTACCGGGGTGGAAAAAAGACATTTCAAGTTGTCTTTCTTATTCCGATCTTCCTTCCGAAACAAAAGATTACTTAAAATTTATTGCCGACAAATCCGGATTTAAGATTGAAATAGTTTCGGTTGGACCCAAACGACAACAAACTTTTTTTGTATAATGAAGCGAATACTGCTCTTATTTTCAGCAGTAATACTTTGGCAATTTACATCTTTAGCTCAAAGTGAGAATATTTCTATTAAGTTGGTATACCCTACTCCCGAAGTGCGACTTGAGCTTACGGGAAAACCTTTTTACTTAATAGGGACCGTTTCACCTGCATATGCAAAATTAAAAATAAACGATTCCGATGCCCAGGTAAGCAGCGACGGTGCTTTCATCTGCATGGCGAAAATCGATTTATTTAAAAAAGACGGTTTTACAAAAGGCAAATTTGTTTTTGATATCTCTTATTCCGACAATAAGAAAAAAATCACAAAAATTTTCGACGTCACGGAACCTCTTCAAACTTCGCCAGCAGACACAATGATAACCGATAATACCTATCAGGTTCTGCCTTCAGAAAATCAATCACTGATTCCGGGCTCTTCAGTAAAAGTTGAATTTAAAGGCACCCCGGGAATGAAAGCATATTTTCGGATTCAGGGAATCAATGAAGATTTTCCGATGGTTGAAACGCAGATAGTCCATGACTACGACTGGCAAAATGCTGTCTTTGGAAACGGATTTACACGCTACAATGATACCGTTAAAGGAATATATTGGGGTAGTTTTTCTATCATTCCGAATTTGAACAGTGCAGAAATAAAAATTTATCTGAAAGATCCTTCTAATGATTCAATAAGTGTAACCGCCCCCGGAAAAATCTCGGCTTTTAATACAGCAGTACCGGAAATAATTCAAACGAGAAACTTCCTGAATCCACTGGTTGGCAGATACGCACCCGAAGGAGGATATAATCTTTTTCTCGACGGCGGCATAAATATGCTGGTAAAAGGGAAAATAGGCATGTGGTACCAATGCCAGTTATCACCCGATGAAACAGTATTTGTCCCCGATTCGGGAGCATTTATTTTACTGCCCGGTACATCTATTCCTAAAGCGACAATATATGCGATCCGGACTGAGGATTCTACTGAATTCGTAAGCGTAAATCTCGGACTGACCCAACGATGTCCTTATAAAATTATTCAGCATACCGACCCCGAGAGCATTGAATTATTAGTATATAACGTTACTTCTGATATAGATTGGATTTACAATAATAACTGCGATTTAATAAAGCAAGTTACATGGGACCAGCCTAAAGACGGTGTATTAAAAATTGATATTGAATTGAATGAAAAGACGCAATGGGGTTATTCCGCAGAATATATAGGTAATTTACTGAAGTTAAAGATTAAAAAACCGGCAAAGGAAAATTCCGGGATTTTTTTCATTTCTAGCCAATTAAAAAACAGAGTTATAGTTTTAGATCCGGGGCATAATCCGGATACCGGGGCTCTCGGCCCGCGCGGAACTGAAGAAAAAGACGTAAATTTAAAAATCAGTCTCCAGTTAAAAGAGCTACTGGAAGATGCGGGTGCAAAAGTTTATTTAACTCATACCACTGATCCGTTATACCTAAAAGAAAGAAGAAAAAAAGTTGACTCCTTTAACCCGGAAATATCCATCAGTATTCATAATAATGCCGTTCCGGAAGGTGTGAACCCGCTTGATCATAACGGTAGCTCAGTTTACTACTATGTTCCGCAGGCTCTTCCTCTTGCAAAATTAGTTCACGAAGAACTTATTGATAAACTTAAATTAGACGATTTCGGATTGTTCTGGGATAATCTTTATATGACCAGGATGCCGGAATGTATTTCAATACTTGTTGAGCCTGCATTTATGACGGTTCCGGATCAAGAAGCTTTACTTTTAACTTATAGCTTTCGTGAAAAAATTGCAGAAGCAATTTTCAATGCGGTGAAAGAATTTTATAAGGAATACAGCCAATGAAAATGTCGGGGGGACCTGCCACTATAAACATTAAAATAATTCTTCTTTTCATTGCGATAATAATCGCGGCAGGCACGCTTTTCTATACCCAAAGCCTCGTTCAGAAGCTTCAGGAGACGGAAAAACAAATAGTGCAGTTGTATGCCAAAGGAATTGAATACGTAGCAAATACGTCCGGTAATGATGTAGATATCACCTTCCTCTTCGAAAATATATTGAAGCCCATAGATTTCCCACTCATAAACAGCGGACCTGATAATAAGATCCATATTGAAGATAAATCCGATATAAAAGATGTACGAAATGTATCTTACGATACTTCACTTTCGAATAGACAGCTTGAGAGTTATTTTGAGGAAAAAATAACAGAAATGGATAAACTGCACAAACCAATTGCAGTAACTTATAAGGACTCATTAGTACTACAAAAAATTCATTACGGCGATTCACCGCAAATTACACAATTAAAATTCTACCCTTATGTGCAGATAATTATTGCAGCATTATTTATCGGACTTGCATATTTTGGCTTCAGTAATATAAAGCGAAGCGAACAGAGTAACATTTGGGTCGGAATGGCTAAAGAAACGGCGCATCAGTTCGGAACTCCTATATCAAGTCTAATGGGCTGGCTTGAAATGCTCAAAATAAGTTATAATGATAAGGATAAAGTTATAGATATCGCAGAGGAAATTTCGAATGATGTAGAAAAACTTAATAAGATAACATACAGATTTTCGAAAATTGGAGCCACTCCTGAGATAAGTGCCAAATCCGTCTATGAGGAAGTAAAGAAAGTAGTTGAATATTTTCAGCGAAGACTTCCGCAAACCGGAAGAAGCATCGAGCTCACATTAGAAGGAGACGAATTCGCATGTGCAAATCTAAACTCGGAGTTATTCGAATGGGTAATTGAAAATCTTGTAAAAAATGCACTCGACGCAATTGATCAGAAGGAAGGGAAAATAAATATATCCATAAAACCGGGTAAGAATAATATTGAAATAGAAGTAAGCGACAACGGGAAAGGAATAGATTTAAAAAGGAGAAAAGACATTTTCAGACCAGGCTACAGCACTAAAAGAAGAGGATGGGGATTGGGCTTAAGCTTATCCAAGAGAATAATAGAAACCTATCACAAAGGAAAAATTTATGTAAGAACTTCAACCCTTGGTGAAGGAACAATATTCAGAATCGAACTAAAAAAATGTTAGCTCATCGCTAGCATTTTCTCTATAGGTATTAAAGCATTTTCCATTATCTTTGAAGGTAAGCTTATTTCAGGAGTCTTGTACTTCATACAGCTATAAAGTTTTTCCATTGTATTTAATCTCATATAAGGACATTCGTTACAACTGCAATTGTTTTCCGGCGGAGCAGGTATTAAAGTTTTATGAGGAACGATCTTTTCCATCTGATGAATTATCCCGACTTCCGTTACTACGATATAAGTATCGGCGCTGTCTTCCCGAACAAATTTTAATAATTTGCTGGTCGATCCTATAAAATCTGCGCGTCTAAGTATAACCTCTTCACATTCAGGATGAGCTATTATTTTTGCTCCGGGATGTTTTACCTGAAGATCAATAATCTTCCGCTCGCTGAATGTTTCATGAACAATACATGAACCGTCCCATAATAACAAATTTCTGCCGGTTTTCTTCTCAAGATATTTTCCTAGGTTTCTGTCGGGAGAAAAAAGTATAGGTTGGTTTTCTGGAATTTGATTTATAATATTTTCCGCATTACTTGATGTGCAAATAATATCGCTTAATGCTTTAACTTCAGCTGTGCAATTAATATATGTTATTGCCAGATGCTCCGGATGTTTTTCTCTGAAAGCCTTAAACGAACTGCCAGGACAGCTGTCGGCTAAAGAACAACCGGCTTCCAGATCGGGTAGCAGGACCGTTTTATCCGGGTTCAGTATTTTCGCGGTTTCCGCCATAAAATGAACACCGGCGAATACAATTGTATCGGCATTTGTATTTTTTGCGACGCGCGCTAATTCAAGGCTGTCTCCGACGAAATCTGCAATATCCTGGATCTCAGATTCCTGATAATAATGTGCTAAAATAACCGCATTCAAGCTCTTTTTTTAATTTTAAGATTTCTTCTTCATAACTGATCTGTATACCGGATAAATCGTTTAACATAATAATTCCTGTTGTTTTTATAAATCTGTCTCAAAATAGGCTATTTTTTTTTAGCGTCTTAATATAAAACAAATTACAAATATAATAAGTGATAACTTTTAAATATTTTTCACTTTTTTTAATGGCATTATAGTTGAAAAGTTTTTACTGAAAATAGAAAATAGTTTTAAGCAAAATCCCTCATATAAAAATTTCTTATAAGACTGGCAGACCAAATCTGCCAGTCCCCCTCTAACCCCAAAATTTAAAACTCCAATTAAATTAGGTATAAAAAGGTAAATTACGGCTAAGCAATGTAATTTTTACCGGTAAAATTTTATTAAATAATAAAGGTATGTGCTAAAATGGGCTATTTTGCAACTTTTTTGCTGGTATGACAATTGGTTAATAAAATCTGAAAATAGAAAATAGTTTTAAGCATAACAATCCCTCCAAAAGAATGTCACTCAAAACTGTCGAATCTATTCCCTCAGATTCGACAGTTTCCCTCTCCTCGAAAACAATAAAAACGAAATGATCAAACAAGATTTCTGGCTAATATTAACCGGCTGAAGAATATTATTACTCAGTCAAGCTGCAATAAAATGAGAATCTAACGTTTAATAATTTAGATTTTCTTTCATTTTCAAAAGTGAATTTTTAATAATTCCGGTATCTGCTTCGATATCCAAAAGGATATTTCCGATTTCCACAGGTAAAACAAATTTTATTTTACCGTTTTTATTTTTCTTATCGTGTCTCATAATTTCCATTATATTATTTATATTTACGTTTCGGAACAGTTTAGGCATTTTTATTTTCAAGGGCAGGGATAAAAACTCATCAAGTTTCCCAGTTTTTAAAATCCCCAAATACTCCGACAGATAAAGTGCAGAGACTACGCCTGCAATTACCGCCTCGCCGTGCTTGATCTTAAAATTCAAATCTGTTTCAAAGCCGTGAGCAAAAGTATGACCAAGATTTAATATTTTTCTTAATCCGGATTCTTTTTCATCCTGAGAAACAACAGAAGCCTTAATCGACACGCATTTTTTTATTATTTGAATTATTATCTCGCGATCATCTTTATAAATTTTGTTAATGTTATTATTTAAATATTCAAAAAAAGATATATCGGCTAAATAACCGTATTTAATTATTTCCCCGATTCCGGATGTATATTCCTTTTGAGGCAAAGTTCTAATAAATTCGGTATCGACCAATACCATCCGCGGTTGATAAAACGTACCTATCATATTCTTTTTCTTCTCAAAATTAATACCCGTTTTCCCCCCAACCGCACTATCAACGGAAGCTAATATTGTAGTAGGCACATGAATTAATTGAACGCCTCTCATAAAAGTTGAAGCGGCATATCCAACTAAATCACCTGTCACTCCCCCTCCTATCCCTATTATAACGGAATCTCGTCCGTAACCAAGATTTAGCATGAATGAATATATTTTGTTTAACTGAACATATGATTTTGATGCTTCGCCCGGTTTTAATTGATAATAATTAATTTTCCCTTTATGCCCGTTAAATACCCGCTTAATGTCTTTCAAATGATAATTCGAAACATTTTCATCGATCACAATCAAAATATTTTTATTAAAATTATTTTTTTCAATTTCGATCTTCAGCTGCTTCAGGGCAGAATTTCCGATTATTATCTGATAAGGATTATTTTTCAAATGTACAATTATTTTATCCACAGTATTTCCCGTTGACTATTGATTTAATGATTGAAGTTCTCTTTTCATTATTCGGACCAATTTGTCTACCGACAATCCGATTGATGAATCTTCGGTTTCATAGACAATATCTGCAGATTCATAATAAGATTTTCTTTTCGCTATCAAATCGGAAAGCTTGTTTATAAACTCATTTTTATCGAGATTAACCGTTCCGTCGCGCATAAGTATCGGACGGTCTCTTTTATATTTAAGTCTTTCGTAAGCTGTTTCGGGAGATATTTTAAGATAAATTAAAATACCGGAATCTTTAATGATACGTATATTTTCATCAATGGTAACCGTGCCGCCGCCTAAGGAAATTATTGACTTTTCCATTTCCGAAAGTTCCAGCAGAGATTGGGTCTCGAGTTTTCTGAAATATTCCTCACCTTTTATTTCAAATAACTCCGAAACCTTCATACCTTCTTTAGTTTCGATAACCCGGTCTAGATCATAAAATTCCCATCCAAGTGTGTTGGCAACGATGGGGCCGATGGTACTTTTCCCCGATCCCATAAATCCGGTTAAATAAAAAATTCTTTTGTTCATCTGCTAAAATTTAAATTAAAAAGCACATTTTGAATTCCGCTGCCTCGGCTAAAAAGCGAATGAAGTTCCCATTAAAAATGTTACTCCGTCCACATTAATTTTCGATTCAAAAGATTTTTGCGCTAAAGTTATTATCATCCCGTTATAAATTACCCTGCTTTTAGTATAATCGTTAGTAACTGTAAATTGCGGATCTCTGAATTTCATTGCGGCATGAAATCCCAGATCTTTTGTCACCAGGAATTCTGTACTAATGGAAACTTGAATTCCGTATGCAATATTTTGGGGTGAACTATTCACAATTTCATCACCGAACTTTCTTATCTGTTCACCGTAATAATAGCCTCCGCCGCCTCCCATCAGAAATTTCCATTGGCCTGTGGAAAAAGGTAAAACATAATAAATTGAAAGCTCAACAGGCACCAAAATGAACCCGTCTTCAACAAATATTGATAAAGTATTGTTATCAGAAAATACTGTCAGGTTTTTGGCCGATATGGTTTTAGTCATATATTCTACATTCAATCCGAGAAATATATCATCGTTAATCCGAAATCTGAAATTTATCCCGGGGTTGATAATATCATCTATAGGAAATGCTTTATTCCTTAAGGTCAAATCGGAGGAATTCGGATATAAATATACCTTTGAAGACGTCGTATAAATAAAATCGGCTCCTACTGCAAACCTGTTCCCGTTGTATTGCGCCGAGGCAATTACATTCACCAGAAATATTATAATTAATATTTTATAGTGCATTTCAAAAGGATATTAAAATTTCGCCGGTAATTTGGCAATATAATTTAAAAAATCAAACCCCCGATTTTTTTAATGATCGGGGGTTGGTTAAAAATTTTTATTTTTAAAACTTATTGCGCAAAGAATTGGTTTCTATGATCGACAATATCCGCATCCTTTTTCAGTTTAGCGAGCCATTCTGAAAAGAACGTATTCTTTTTCTGTGAAATTAAACTGGCCATTAATTTGTTTTTCTGAACAGCAAATGCAGAAGAATCAAAAGGTGTTCTGGAAAGCACTTTAATCAGATAGTATCCCTGCAGACCTTTTACCGGATCGGTTACCTGCCCGATGGGAGCCTTTAGAGCTTTCGCCGCAAAATTATGATCCATACCGACGGTAGGAATAGACTGGTCTGCGGTAAATTCACCGGTTTGGTTCACTACTATTTTAGGATCGATAGAAGAAGCTTTTGATAAATCGCCGTTAATTTTCGATTTAATCAGTTCTGCTTGTTTATCTGCTTTTTCAAACTGCTTTTCTTTTACCACATTCGGTTTGATAGTATTTTTTTCTTTTTCGAAAGACTCTACCCCTTCAGGAGTAGCTGCAGTAACTTTAGCAACTATGTAACCTCTCGAAGTTTTAATAGCATCGCTGATGGTATTTACATCGTTATTGAAAGCAAAATCAACTACGTTTTTATTTACACCCAAAGTCGGTACATAATTATAGCCTTTGGAAAAATCAGGGAGTAGAGATCACCTTATAATGCATAAGCATTGCTTCTTTGTTAAAAGCATCTTTGTTAGCAATATAAGAAAAATCCTTAGCTTTATTGAGCTCCATATCTTTTGTAGTTGATGATATTTGTATAGATTCAATAATTCTTTCAACAACAAATTTATCAGAAGTACGGCCGGTTACTTTTATAATATGGTATCCGAAATTAGTCTTTATAGGTTTTTGAACTACGCCCACTTTGCCCGAAAAACAAGCTTTCTCAAATTCCGGAACCATTTGCCCTTTTCCGAACCATCCTAAATCACCGCCCTTTACGGCACTGCCGGGATCTTTAGAATATTTTTCCGCAAACTGAGCAAAATCGCCACCTTTCTGAAGTTCCTCATAGATTTTATTTGCTTCTTCCAGATTCTTCTGGTCGCTTCCGTATTGATTTATTAATATATGAGATGCCCGTACATAAGTATCTTTCGAATGAATCAATGAGATTAAATGATAAATCACATAGCCTTCGCTGGAAATAACCGGGCCTACTACTGAACCGACCTTGGCATTTGTTAACATAGATATCGCATCCGGAGAAAGGCCTGTAACGGCCAAAGTATCTTTTGAATACGGTTTACTTGAATAAGTACTTACATAACTCTTAAAGCTAGCCGTGTCATTCTTGATTTGGTCATATACGCTTTCCAAATCTCTTTTAACATTTGCAGAGTCATCAGCAGAAGGAACCAAAGGAAAGAGTACATAATCAATTTTTCTTTTAGCAAGCACCTGATATTCGTCCAGATGTTGATTATAATAATTCTTAAGATCTTCGTTTGTTACGTTTATTGTAGATGCCGGAAAATCCTTCAGACCAATCAAAGCATATTGAGCATTAAGCTTGGTATTCTGCTGAATAAAATCTCTTTTAATCTCTTCAGGGCTGACTGTGATGGAAGCTAACAACATACTTTGCAGTTTTTGATTCAATTGATTTTGCCTAATAAAATCTTCTGCCTGAACCAAAGCCTGCGAATTGCGAGGATCGTATATTGCCGATAAATACATTTGCCTATTAAATTTACCAGTAGAATCAACAAAGTTTTTTCTCAAAAAATCAGGCGGATTGTTGCTGAGAATTATATCTTTTATTTCCTGATCGGAAACATTAATGCCTAAATTTTTAATTTGCTGGTCAATTAATATTTTGGTAACCATCGCATCCCAAACCTGATCCCTGAATTGATCTGATTGTTCATCCGGAATATCTTTACCGGTTTGCTGTTTCTGGTTTTCTCTTTCGGTATCCATCGTTTTCATAAACTCTTGATACGTTATTTTAACACCGTTTACGGATCCTAAAACATTAGTTCGAACTCCGAATACTTCCATAACGTTAGAATCGGAAAGAACCATAAAAAGGACAAATAGCACGCCTACGCTTATTATAAAAGCCGGTGCCAAACTACGCATCTTGGCCATCATAGCCATATTATATTTTTCTCCAAAATTTGAGTTAATAATATATAAGGAAACAAAAATAGACACATACTTATAAAAAATCAATTTATAAATATAATCTATTGCACCGCCTTCTCCTAAAAATTTATATTTTTAATTCAAATATTAGCTCCGACTAAAGTAAAAATTGTACAGGAAATAAGGTGACGGGACATAAAATTCCAATAAATCTTTATTTTATTTGGTACTAACGAGGTTGACTTTGTACAACAGCAAATATATATTTCATCATAAACTAATTTAATTGAGGGATATAATATGCAAGAGAACAATGATTTTCTTAAATATGTACCGATATTTTCCGAATTAGATGAAAATACGCTCGATCAAATTTCAAAATTAGGAATTCGGAAAAATTTTACTAAAGATTCCGTGGTACTATTTGAGCATGAAACAGGTTCTGCTTTGTTCGTAATAGTGAACGGTAAAGTAAAAGTATCTCGCGTAAGCGATGACGGAAAAGAAGTTATTTTGACAATATTAGGTGAGTCGGACTTTTTCGGAGAAATGGCTATTTTAGACGGTTTGGCTAGATCTGCAAATGTTACGGCAATGGAAGATTCCGAATTATTTATCATACAAAGGAGTGAATTTCTGGAACTGCTGCAGAGCCACCCCGAGATTGCTATTGCTTTGCTGCAGGAATTAACCCAAAGATTGCGTTCCGCAGATATGAAAATAAAATCACTTTCTCTTAAAGATGCCGAAGGAAAAGTAGCAACTGTAATACTGCAATTGGCGGATGATATTGGCAAAATAAAACACGGAACCGTAGAAATTGAGAAACTACCTTTCCAGCATGACCTGGCAAATATGGCCGGTACATCCAGAGAGACAATTTCCAGAACATTGCATTCGTTTGCAAAAAAAGGGATGGTAGAACTGGACGGTTCCAAGTTGAAAATTTTGGATTATGAAAAATTTAAAGAAATGTTTAGCTAAATTTTGCAAAAAGAATTACATATAAATACAAACGGAAAAGTCGATTTACATACTCATACATCATATTCGGATGGGTATCATTCGCCTGAAGAATTAATACAGAAAGCAAAAACCGTCGGTATTGAGACTATCGGAATTACAGATCACGATAATCTTGCCGCAATAGAAACAGCGACCGAGGTCGGAAAACAATTAGGAATAGAGGTTATACCGGGCGTTGAGATCAGCACTGATCTGCAGGATAAGGAAATTCATATCCTCGCCTATTATATTGAAACCGGCAACAAGGAACTGGAAAGGTATCTTAATTTTTTTCGCGAAGAAAGATTAAAGCGAGCTGAAAGAATCGTAGGTAAATTAAATACACTGGGTTTAAACATTAGCATAAGCGATGTGTTGGACAAAGCCCAGAATTCGGCTGTAGGAAGACCTCACATTGCACAGGCTTTGCTCGAAAGAGGTCAAATATCTTCATATTATGAAGCTTTCAATAAGTATATAGGGAACGGCTGCCCTGCTTATGAAAAGAAAGTCCACCTTTCTCCGCAAAGTGCTTTTAAGATTATCAGTGATGCCGGGGGACTTTCTTTTATTGCTCATCCCGGATATATGCCGGAGATAATTTTAAAAGAATTGATTACCGCAGGCGTTGACGGAATTGAAGTAATTCATCCGTCGCATTCGCCGCAGCAGATCAGATTTTACAGAGGAATCGTCAACGAATATTTTCTGCTTGAGTCAGGCGGTTCGGATTTTCACGGTGGAAAAAGAGATGACGACGGCAACTTCGGCAAAGTTTATACAAATAGTAACGTGGTCGAAGCAATGAGACAGCGTTTATTAAGGAATTCAGCTTAAATAGGGGTAAAGAATAGCTTATCATGAAAATAACAGAAGGCAATTTAAACTGCAGCACATCAAAATTTGCAATCGTACAAAGCCGTTTTAACGAATTTATTGTACAAAAACTGGTTGAAGGTGCGCTTGAATGCCTTAAAAGACACGGTGCGATGGACAGTAATATAGATATTGTGAAGGTTCCCGGCGCATTCGAAATTCCTCTCGCTGCCGCTAAAATAGCTGAACAAAAAAAGTACGATGCAATAATTTGCCTGGGAGCGGTTATAAGAGGAGCTACACCGCATTTTGATTATGTAGCAGGTACTGCCAGCAGCGGTATTTCACAAGTTGCATTGAAATACGGTATTCCTGTTTCGTTCGGAGTGTTGACTACAGATACAATCGAACAAGCCATCGAAAGGGCCGGAACAAAAGCCGGCAATAAAGGATGGGACGCAGCCCTGACAGCAATTGAAATGACCGATTTGTTTAAGAAATTATAACCTAACTTAAAAATAAACAAATTTACTTCCGTTATAATATAGCTGTCCCTGCCCTTTATTCTTGTCCTCTAATTTTACTACCGCAATTGACTGAGGCTCGCCGCTTTTAATAAAGGTTTTTATCCGAAACGATACAATTGAATCGCTGTATGTTATTGTTTCATTTTCAATAATTGACTTTGATTTGCCGCCGTATGCAAGGAACCTTCCGCCGTAGAGATGAAATATAAAAACAGAATCCGATTTGAGATCCATGCGGATCCGGCTTGTATCACCGGTTAATTCGGCTCTCAGAGGAGCGAATACATTCAAAGCTTTATCATTTAATACCCACTGAACTGATTGATCAACTCCAAGTTTCATCATCGGAATTCTATCCAACTTATCGGGTACGCACCATACTATAATAGAGTCGGATTTGATTTCATTTTTTATTGACTTAATACTTTTTAATGCACTCTCAAATTTATTACCGGTTTCTACCCATTTCTGCATAGTTGAAAAATTAAAGAACATCAGAACCGCAAAAACTAACGATAAAAAGACAGAGCCTGCAATTTTGCCTTTCTGTTTTTGCCAATAATATTCGAATATACATGCAAGAGAAATTATTAATCCGATTGATGCTGTAAAAACATACCAGCGCATTAAAATAAGTAGCGCAGGTAATACAAAGACAACATACCAAGCAAAACCGGCATAGACCAGATTTTTTTTCTCTTTATCCAACCTCGTAAAAGCATGAAAAAATAAATAAATAAATATTACAATTGTTAAGCATAACGGAATTATTATTACCAAATTTTTTAAATTATAAAATAAAAATTCCAATACTTCGGGCGGGAGAAAAGCCAACGGAATATATATGAAGAAGTTTTTAGCCCATATAATGGGACCGCTTCCGGCAAAATTAGGTGATCCGAAAGGAGTTCCGCCTATAATTATAAGCCGGTAAAGCAGTACAAAGAACAAAATGCCTGATGCGATGCAAATATGCTTTATTATAGTTTTAAGGCCGACTTCTGTTTTTCCTTTTTTTGCAATGTAAGCTATGATGGGTATAAAAATTCCGACAAATGCTAATTCCTTAACTAAAAGAGAAGCAGCAAAAAATATTAATGATAATGTTAAATATTTTCCTGATATTTTGTCCTTTTCAATAGCCGAATAATAACTTATGAAACTAAGCACCAGCAAAGCAGCAAGCAGCGACTCTCCTTGTTCTGCAATCCACGCAACTTGAAATTCATGAGAAGGAAGCAAGGCAAATAAAACCGAGAAGAAGACCGCAACTTCAGTTTTCAGATTTAATTTACGTAAAGTATATAAAATGACCAAACAGCAAAATGCATATAATAAAATACTGGCAATTCTAAATGCAAACGGATTAAAACCGGCAATAATCAATATCAACGGATGAATTATGTTACCGAGCGGTCTCCAATAAAATTGGGAGATATCCGAGCTCCAAAACGGTTTGATAATTGAAAGGAATGAATTACTTGAATTGTAGCCCAATATCTGATAATCGTCGTTGATAAAAGGAATGTTCAGTACCGGCAGCCATGAAAAAAAAATAACCGCAGCTAAAAAAACATATTTCAACGAACCTTTAACATTAATATGAAATGAATTATTTTTTTTCACGGGATAATTAAAATAATATTAGGTATTATAATTCTTAAAATCTAAAATAGTAATTAATAAGCCAAATTTATAGAAAATTTAATTTTTACACTTTTTGATTTGTAAAAAAATATTAAATTTGAAAAACATAATTTGGGAAATAAGAGACAAACAACAATTAACTAACCTTCCAGGAGGTAAAGAATAAGGTACTTTATACATTTTCTATCAGAATATTTACTACCAAAAAGGTTTGTTATGAAATATGCTTCATTTATCTTATTTGTCTTTGTCTTCATATCAACCGCCCTATCTCAAAACGCAACCGGATGGAAAAATTATACGGACATGAAACCCGTTGAAGCAATAGCTTCGGATACATCCGGGATATGGGCTGCCAGTTCAGGGGGAGGATTTAATTATAACATTAATAATAAATCTTTTTATACTCTGCATAAAGCCGACGGGCTTTCAGGAGAATCATTAACAGCAGTCACCGTCGATAATACCGGTAAAGTCTGGTTCGGAAGCGCGGACGGAAAGATAGACATCTATAATCCCAAGGACCGATCTATAAAATCATTGCTGGATATTTACAACTCCGATAAAATTCAAAAAGGTATAAATGATCTTAATATTTCCGGAGATACTATAATAGTATCAACTGATTTCGGCATTTCGCTGATTGACTCTAAAAATTATACTTTTTATGATACATTTTTCAGGTTCGGAAATCTGTCTTCTAATTTAAGAGTAAATAACACAATAAAGTCGCAAATTATTTATGCTGCTTTAGTTTCCGGCGTCGCTATTCAAAAAGCAGGCTCTCAGAATTTATCGGCTCCGGAATCTTGGAATGTTTATACATCTCAACAGGGCCTCCCGTCCGATTCGGTAAATAAAATAGTTTTTTACAACGGGAAATTAATTGCCGCAACTTCTAGAGGACTTTCGGAATTTGACGGTACTTCGTGGAAAAAGATAATACCTCAATTAGGAGGTAATATAAATGATATGCTTGCAGTCGGCGACACACTTTTTATACTCTCCCAAAACCGGATAAACGCCTATAATAATAATACTCTTACCTCAATATATAATTCCCAGTATCCGATTAATAACTTGGCATACGGTAATAAAACAGGTTTGATTGCCGGAGGTGCCAACGGAATTATTTTAAGAAAAGATTTTCATTCGAATAATTTTATTCATCCGAATTGCCCTGAAGCAAATTTATTTTATACTATGAGTGTGGATAATAACGGTGTTTTATGGTGTGCAAGCGGTTCAGACCGTACCGGAGTTGGATTTTATGAATATGACGGAAATGAATGGAAAAATTATAATACATCCGATAATCAATCAGTTCCTTCAAATGCATTTTTTATCTCTTACAGTTCGCCGGATAATACAAAATATATGGGCAGCTGGGGTGCCGGCTTTTTAAAAATAAAAGGCGGAAGTTTTACACATTTTGAGGCTCAAAACAGCGGAATGGTCGGAGGAGATAATCCGGATTTTTTGGTTATTTCCGGATTCGGAAATGATTCAAAAAATAATTTATGGGTTCTCGATTACTGGGCGACTAACCGGAAAACCTTATCTGTTCTGACGGCCGACAGTGTATGGTACCATTTTAATGTACCCGCTATGGGCGACCGCGTTCTTGATCAAAATCTATATCTGGCCGTAGATCAATATGATACAAAATGGTTCGCGTGCAATAATTCGTCAAAATCAGGTTTATTTTATTTTAATGAAAACGGAACTTTAAATAATACAAACGACGATATATCAGGGTATCTGACCCAGGGGGACGGTTTAAACAGTAATGCAATTTCAAGCGTTGTAGTTGATCTGAGAGGCGACGTATGGGTAGGTACAAGTGCCGGAGCAAATATTATCAGTAATACGGGAAGTATCGTAGAATCTGGCACCCCACAATTTTCAATTTCGAGTGTTTTTATACTTCACGAACAATCGATAAATTGTATTGCGGTGGATCCGATAAATCAAAAATGGATCGGAACAAATCAGGGGCTGATGCTTGTCAACTCCGACGGTACAAGCCTTATTTCTTGGTACAATACTGAAAACAGTCCGTTACTAAGCAACGAAATAGGAAGTATTGCCATTGATAAAAATTCCGGCACCGTGTATGTCGGCACTAATCAAGGATTAACATCATTTAAAACTTCTGCCGTTCAGCCTCAGGACAGCTTTACCAAATTATTCTTATATCCGAGTCCTTTTGTCCTTTCAAACGGAACGAACCGGCTTACTATCGACGGATTAATTAGAGACTGCAACATCAGAATAATTTCCATTGACGGTAAATTAATTAAAGATTTTGCGTCTCCGGGAGGTAAGGTAGCTTATTGGAACGGCACGGATAAAAACGGTAACCTTGTAAACAGCGGAATATACTTAGTTGTAGCATATACCAGCGACGGTAATAATGTTTTTACGGGTAAAATTGCCGTATTAAATAATAAATAGGAATTACTAAAAGTATTAAATAGAATTTTGATATTCGATGATTGATCTTTCCAATATTTCGGTACAGTTTAACGGGAAATACTTATTTAAAGAAGTAAATTATAAGATCAATTCCGGCGACAGAATATCGCTCGTGGGCGCAAACGGAACCGGAAAATCTACTCTCTTAAAAATTATTCACGGAATGATCCGGCCGGAATCGGGCAAGCTGCTAAAACAAAAAGGAATCAGCATCGGCTACCTTCCCCAGGATAATATAACTCATAAAGGTAAAACACTTGCAGACGAGGCCCGTTCTGCGCTGACAGATATTATTTTGCTGCAGAAAAAAGAATCCGAATTAACCGACGATCTTTGCAACGAAAACCTTCATGAAGATCTGAAGCTGGATCTTGTTAATCAACTAGGCGAGGTTCATCACAGATTAGAAGAGCTGGATTCCTACAGCGCATCATCAAGAGTCGAAAAAATATTGCTTGGCTTAGGCTTCGAGGAATCAGATTTTGATAGATACACGGATGAATTCTCCGGCGGCTGGCAAATGCGGATTGCACTTTCAAAAATTCTTATTTCACAGAATGATTTGCTCTTAATGGACGAACCGACAAATCACCTCGATATCGACTCGCTGGAATGGCTGGTAGGTTCTTTAAAAAGTTTCAGAGGTGCATTGTTAATAGTTTCTCACGATAAAAGATTCGTCAATTCGGTTACGAATAAAACTCTGGAAATTTATCTCGGAAAATTCAATACGTTCAACGGTGATTACGATGCTTATTTGAAATTTAAGGAAGAAAGAGACACACAAGTTTATAACCAATATATACAACAACAGAAAAAATTAAAAGAAACCGAAAAATTTATTGAGAGATTCAGGTATAAAGCGACCAAAGCAAAACAGGTTCAAAGCCGTATTAAGCAGCTGGAAAAAATTACTCTCGTAGATTTGCCCGAATTTAACGACGAAATTGATATTAAATTCCCCTCCCCTCCTACCAGCGGAAGAATAAATATTGAACTGAAGAGCCTTATAAAATCCTACGGTGACAAGACTATCTTTAACGGTATCGATTTTCAATTGGAAAGAGGAGAGAAAATTGCTTTTGTTGGTCCTAACGGTGCAGGCAAAACCACTCTTGCAAAGATAATTGCCGGCGTAATAAATTTCGAAAAAGGAGAACGGATAATAGGGTATAATACCATTATATCTTACTATGCACAGGATGTGGCTGACAGTCTGGATCCTGAACTCGATATTATTGAAACAGTTGAGAATATTTCGGAAGCTCAGAATATCGGCCAATTAAGATCATTGCTCGGTTCATTTTTATTTTCAGGAGACGATGTTTTTAAGAAAGTGGGCGTCCTTTCCGGCGGCGAAAAAAGCCGCGTCGCTCTTGCAAAAATATTATTAACAAAATCCAATTTTATTATTCTTGATGAGCCTACAAATCATCTGGACATTTCGTCTAAACAGGTTTTACAAAAAGCTCTTGCGGAATTTAAGGGTTCTCTAATAATAGTATCGCACGATGTCGATTTTCTCGCACCAATTGTAAACAAAGTTGTCGAAATCCGTAAAGGCGAAGTTAGGGTCTTCCTCGGCGGAATAGAATATTATCTGACCAAACGGGAAGAAGAAGCTAATCTGGATACGGGCACACAAATAATTAAAAATACAGAAGGCGATCTGGTAAACAGAAAAAATCAGAAAAGGATCGAAGCAGAGAAACGACAGAAAAAATTCAATGCGACCAAAGATATAACTAAAAAGATTTCACAGATCGAACATGAAATTGAGACATTGGAAAAAAAGGAAAAAGAATTAGAAGCCATTCTGGCTGATCCTGCAACTTATAACAATCCGCAAGCGGCAAAAGAAAAGAATCTTGAATTTATAAACGTTAAAGAAAATCTGGAATCATGCCTATCTAATTGGAGCAAATACTCCGAAGAACTTTCGGAGATAGAAAAACAATTTGATTAAACCTTAATATTCAAAAACTCTTCTGCAAGCGCCAGTCCTCCGTATAAGGCTGCATCATCGGCCAGCTTTGTCGACATAATTTTAATTTTTTTTGCTGATCCTTTCATTATATTTTTCTTAAACGAAGCTTTTATTTTAGGAATCATATAAAAGTCAAGAGCCTCCATCAAACCGCCGCCAAGCACTATCATATCCAGATCCAGCAAATTATTAATATTCGCAAGAACTGATCCGATTGTTATGCATGCCTTATCAATATGTTTCAGCGTTAATTTATCTTTTTGTTTTACAGCTATCGAAAGAGCCTTGCTTTTAATCGGCTTCCCTTGTTTTACTATTTTTTTTAATACTGTTCTTTTATTTGCTTTAATATCCGTTTCTATGCTTTTAACAATAGCACTTCTGCTGGCAATAGTTTCAAAACATCCTTTATTTCCGCAATTACATTTGGGCCCCTTTGGATCGATAATAATATGACCGATTTCTCCGGCGGCAAAATTCGCACCCCTGTATATTTTACCGTCCAATGTCAAAGCCCCGCCTATACCGGTGCCCAAAAATACGGTTAATACATTTTTACCGTCTTTGGAAACTCCGAATTTTTTTATTCCCAAGGCACCTAAATTAACATCATTTTCTATTAGTACAGGATAAGGAAGAACTTCTTCAAGCATTTTTTTTATATGGAAATTTTTAATGTTAAGATTAGGCGCCATGTTTACTATTCCGGCATACGGATCCAATGCCCCCGGAAACCCTATACTAACAGCTTTAATGCTATCTTCCGGAACACCGGCTTCCTGAATCGTCTTTTTTATAATTAACGATAACTGATTCACATAATATTTTTGTGATTCTCCGGGTTTTGTACTTTCTTTTATACTCGCCACCACCCCTTCTTTCGAATTTATCACGCAAGAAAGAATTTTTGTCCCGCCCATATCTATACTGATTATATATTGCCGTTTCAGAATTGCCTCCTTTTGTTAAAAATCATAATTTTCACATTAATCGAAATGAATTTATAAATAATTATATTACTTTTCAAAATCAGTCTATCGGAAATAATTATTAAATACCGAAATAATTATTCAATTTTGAATGATTATTTCCGTTTATCGCAAAAAATAATAAAAGCCGATTAAGCCTGGTACATAATTTTATCAAGAATAAATAATTTCCTTTCCGTTATAAAATAATTTTATTTTATAAATTTTAGCTAAAAAGGATAAATAGTTTTAAATTGCTTCAAATTTTTTCAGTGATAATATTAGCATGCAAAATTTCAAACCGCTTAAAAGATTCGGGCAAAATTATCTTATTGATGACAACATCTTAAACAAAATTGTAAAAGAAATCTCACCTCAAGAGAAAGATTATATTGTTGAAATTGGCCCGGGCCGCGGTGCATTGACTAAAAAGCTGCTGACTTTCGTTACAAACCTTATTTCGGTTGAGATAGATTACCGGGTAATCGAACCGTTAAAGAAAGAATTTCCGGTTTTGAACATTATTAATGCCGATTTTCTGGAATTGGAATTCGAGGAGTTTATTCCCAAGGGCAAACAAAAGGTTAGAATAGTCGGCAACATTCCTTATAACTTAACTTCTCCGATTATTTTTAAATTAATCGAAAATAATCGTGCTGTTACGGACGCCGTATTAATGGTGCAGTATGAAGTTGCACGCAGAATGACAGCAAAAAAAAGTACTAAAGATTATGGAATATTAGCAGTATTAATACAATTTTTTACAGACGTGAGTTTATGTTTTAAAATTTCTCCGAATGTATTTTTCCCCCGACCGAAAGTTGATTCTGCATTAGTGCATTTAAATTTTAAAGATACCGGCCTTAGCGAAATAGAAAAAGAATTTTTTATAAAGACCGTAAAAGCTTCTTTCGGCAACAGAAGAAAAACTTTAAAAAATTCCCTAAGTAATAGTATATTTAAGGACATAAATTTTTCGAACTCGGACATTGATCTAAATTTGCGGGCTGAACAATTAGAAATTGACGATTTTGTAAAGCTTGCAAAATTTACCCTCGGTAAGTACCAACACAGCGGACTGCCGGTAAATAATTCTCAATAAAATTCTACTGATCGGTAAATGGAAATTATTCGAACTTTCTTAGTAAAATTAAAACCGTACGACTTAGTCGTTGTTATTTTTTATCTTTTTTTTACCGTAATAAATATAATATTCCACGATAAGGTGGAACATTATCTTATTTGGATTATTGTCAATTTGGGAATAATCGGACTGACATTTTTAATCGCATATTTTGAGAACAAATACAACAACAAATTCTGGCGGGTAATTCATTATTGGTATATCGCACCTCTTATACTTTTAACATTTAAAGAGCTGTATTATCAAATTGAACCCATAAGGCACCAGGATTATGATTGGCTATTTATCGAAATAGACAGGTGGATGTTCGGTACAGATCCGACTAAATTTCTATACAAAATATCTTTTCCGCTGCTCACCGAAATACTTCAGATCATTTACAGTATCTTTTATCTGCTGCCTATTTTTCTAGGTCTCTTCCTTCTTAAAAAGAAAAGGTATGTTGCACTTGATTTTGCGGTTTTCTCGGTAATATACGGCTTTTATTTATCTTACTTAGGTTACTTTGCCCTTCCCGGCATAGGACCCAGATTTACGCTTCATAATTTTTCTCTGATTAACCAGCAGCTGCCGGGATTATTTTTTACTCCCTATCTTCGCAATTTCATAGATTTCGGGGAATCATTACATAAAGGCATGCCGAATCCGGCTTCAGTTGTTCAGCGAGACGTTTTTCCCAGCGGTCATACGATGATTACATTAATCGTAATGTATTTGTCGGTTCGATTAAAAAGCCGTTCAAGATATTTCTTTGTGCCCATAGGGACTTTATTAATATTTGCAACTGTATATCTTTGGTACCATTATGTAATAGATCTGATCGCAGGGCTTTTGTTCATGATGTTTTCCGTTTGGTCGGGTAAGTATATCTTTAATTGGTGGAGAAAAATTCAGGGCGAAGAGGAGTTCGATTATCATAAATATTGATTTTATTTATAAAGTTTTATTTTCTGCAGAATAAACATGATCGACAAAAAGAAACAGGTTAGGCGCATATTCGAGTCGATAGCTTTCAAGTACGATTTTCTTAATCATTTGCTGAGCTTCGGAGTTGACCACTATTGGCGTTATAGGGCATTAAAACTTACAATGATAAAACCGGAATCGGTGCTTCTGGACGTAGCTTGCGGAACCGGAGATTTTGCGATTGCAGCAAAAAAAATGGGAGTTCAGACAATATACGGCGCAGATTTTTCCCACAATATGCTTAAATTATTTAATCAGAAAAGCAGCTGGATCGTAGGACGTAACTTCCAGATGGTTGCCGAAAAAATTCCGATTAAAAGTGAATCTTTTACAAATATAACCGTAGCCTTTGGCGTCAGAAATTTTTATGACGTTCAGGAGGGATTCAATTCTTTTTACGAAGCGTTAAAAAAAGACGGTAAGGCTACCATTCTGGAATTCAGGCTACCTTCCAATCCGGTTTTTAAATTCATTTATAAGTTTTATTTTAAAAAAATATTACCCGTAATCGGGGGAATTATATCCGGTGATAAAGAAGCATACAGTTATCTGCCGAGTTCCGTTGAGGAATTTGATGAAAAGGTAAATCTGCCCGAACTTTTGAAAAATTCGGGCTTTAAAAAAATAGACAGTCACAGTTTGACGCTAGGTATAGTGCAGATAATAATAGCTACAAAGTAGTAGCGATTAGTTATTTTAACTTATAAGAAATAAGAGTTTGAGTAACAGTTGATGTTGTATCCGCAAAATTTATTCCTCCTCCCGCAAAAGCATCCAGTATAGTTCCGTTTCCCTGCCATTTAACTACACCAATATTATCAACAAGCCAGGCATCTGCGGTAAAAGTTGATGCCGCTGTTGGTGCAAGCGGATTGGTAATGATTTTTAACTGATACTGGACTTTGGCTGCATCTTCGGTAACCGCTCCGGAAGTAAGAGGCACGGTCACTTTCTCCATCCCTAAATAACTTGCGGTAACCGAGACTACGTTTAACTTCAAACTTTGCAGAGTTAAATAAACATTAAAAACATTCCAGTTTGCTCCGTCGCTAAAAGGAAAGGCCAAAACTTTTATTTGCGGATCAAGACTGATATAAGCAATGTATTCACTCGGTATAGATACAGAGAGACCGGTCGTATCAATCGCGATATTAACACCGCTGTCGGATTTATTAAATAACGTTAGCGAAGAAGAAGTTAAACCCAAGACACTTATTGTATCGATTTCATTTTGATAAACAGTTCCGCCTAAGGTAGTAGTACCGCTATATGTGGCAGATCTCGTACCGGAATAACTATTTCCCGTAGAATCGGTTTTTTGTACATTATACTTATAGGTAGTACCGTCGCCGCTCGGGTAAAAATTACCCGTAACCACACCGGTATTTGGTTCGGTAGTATTTTTTTTGCATGCGTTAAACATAAAGGCTATTGAGATAAGAAATATAATAACTATCTTATTTTTCATATTTACTCCAAAGGTTGATGATTAAACTTTTTAAATGATTAAACGCGATTGCCCTATGGCTTATTTTATTTTTCTCATCAAGGCTTAGTTCGGCGGTTGTAAGATCACAGCCATTAGGTAAAAAAAACGGATCGTAACCGAAACCGTTACTGCCTTTAGGTTTCTTAATAATCCGTCCTTTGATATCTCCGGATGCAGTAAGCCAATTCTTCCCGTCATAATAAACTGCCGAACAAATGAATCTAGCTTTATGAGGTTCGGGAAACCCGTTTAATTCAAGAAGTAATTTATTATTATTTTCCGCATCCGTCGCGTGTTCTCCCGCATACCTGGCTGAATAAACTCCAGGTCTGCCGTTTAATTGATCAACTGATAATCCTGAATCATCGCCTATTATCGGCACTCTGAATTCATTATAAATAGTTTCACATTTTATTTTTGCATTTTCTTCAAATGTTGTTCCGCTTTCGATTATTTCGGGGGTTGACTCAATTCCCAAAAGCGACAATACCTTAATATTATTCTCTTTCATAATATGAGCAACTTCTACAATTTTCCCCTTATTCCTCGAAGCAAAAATTATTTGTTTCATGCAACTTTCCATTTAGCTTTAACCTTGTAAAAAATATTTATTATTGCACCTACAGACGTCATTGAATTAAGTACCGAAAATACAACATCTCCTAAGAAAATAGCATAAATCGTTAGGGAGACACTTCCTATAAAATTAAGTATTAAAAAATTAGAATTAACCTTGCAGTCTTTTTCCCTTATCGTTTGAATAGTTTGGGGAACCCACCCCATTGCAAGTGCGGCTAATCCTATCATTCCTACTATTTCCATTTTTTCTTCCGTATTTTTCTGAAACAAATTATTGGTTAAAAATTTGATTTTAATTCTTGCATTCTAACTTATTTTTGATCCTCTCCGTAAATCTCATCCATTATTTCAAAAGCATACCTTAAATGAGGAATAACAATAGAACCGCCTACAATTAATGCAATATTAAAAGATTCCATTAATTCCTCCCTGGTAGCGCCTTCCTGAATCGATCTGTCAATATGATAAAATATACAATCGTTGCATCTCAGCACCATTGATGCGACCAGCCCCATTAATTCCTTAACCTTTGCAGGCAATTTACCGTTAATATAAGCTTTATTGTCAAGAGCAAAGAACTTATTAAAATCTCTGAATCCTGAATTCAATATTTTATTATTCATATCAAGGCGGTATTTACGGGTTTCCGATGTTGTTTTTTTCATAAATTTTCCCACTAGAGGTTTTTATAATACGATTGACTTAACTATGATATGAGTTGAATCCGCTTATTAAGAAATGTGTTTAGGCTCCGATGTTGCTGAAACTGTTAATAACAATTCTAATCGCCCCGGCCAGTTCGGGATGTGACAGCTCAAAATTCTGGGCGGATTTTTTTAGCTCCTCAATTATGTTACCGTGTTCCTCGGCAATTTCTTCATTCTGATGCGATTTCCTGAGTACTTCATGAATATCGTTCATCAACTTTCGCAGTATTTCTACAGACTCGGCGTCTATTTCTTTTGCATTTTTCAGCTCATTTTGGAGCTGTTCCAGGGATTCCTTCAGGGTTTTCATAATTACCTCTTTTACTTCGATAGTAAAATAATACTGTTTATTTTTACTCAATAAATAAACTGCCATACAAAAATAATAAAAAACAATCTCATCTAATAACTTGTGTTCAACAGTATTTTAAGTCACATGTTATATATAAATAAAACCAAATTAAGGAACAAAAAAACAATATTAATATCAAAACGATATATATATAATAAGCTGTTATTTTATATCGCAATTTTGGGTGACAATTATCATAGTGTGACAAGTCTTATGGTAATTACTCACTAATGAATTTAGATTTAAGAAGCTTTATTAATATAAATTTGTTAAAGGAAATATAAAAAGATGTTACACAATAATAACGAAACGAGTATGAGTGTTTTGTTTCAGGATAATTATTTCAGGCTCTATACCGCTATATTAGCAATGATGATTTATAATCCATTTAGTAAAAATAAAAGTTGACCGGATAATTAAATTTATCCTTATGGCTTAACTCTAGTCTTTTACTCATATCTTTTTTATTTTCTTAATGTTCATTTACCAAGTTTCGGGAAAAAAGATGCATAAGTTTTTCTTTCATAAATTCGCTTTTATCTTATTTACATTGCTGCTTGTTTTTATATCTATAAATACCGGGTACGGTCAGTATTTTGGAAGGAACAAAGTTAACTATGACGATTTTAATTTTAAGATTCTTCATACCCAGCATTTTTTAATCTATTACTACCCGGAAGAAAGCGGAGCAGTTAATTACGCCGCAAGACTGGCAGAAAGATGGTATGCCCGCCATCAGCAGGTTCTAGAGGATACTTTATCCGGCAAACAAATTATAATCTTTTATGACGGTTTTCCGCAGTTCTCGGAAACAAACGTTACGTCTGGTTTAATCGGTCAGGGCACTGGCGGATTCACCGAACCGATGAAAAGAAGAATTGTACTTCCGTTTGCCGGCCCGCTGCAGGAAACTGATCATGTTATCGGTCACGAACTGGTTCACGCCTTTCAATTCGATATAACGAGCCGGCTGCATGAAAAGGATAACGGAGTTCCGGCTGCGGCTCAGATGCCGCTCTGGTTTATTGAAGGAATGGCGGAATATTTTTCCATCGGCCCCAAAGATCCGAATACCGCAATGTGGATGAGAGAAGCCACTTTAAAAAAACTTCCCGACATTTCGGATTTGGAGAATCCGAAATATTTTCCTTACAGGTACGGACAATCGCTGCTTGCGTTCATCGGAGGCAAATACGGAAACGATAAAATAGGAGAACTGCTCCGCACTGCAGGAAAATCAGGAAGTATTAAAAACTCTATCGACAGCGTATTTCATATTTCCGCCGACTCTCTTTCAAAGCAATGGCATAAAGCTCTGCATGAAGCATATGATTCTCTTGCCAAGATCACTTCCCGCCCGGATAAATACGGACCGGAATTAATCTCAGAAAAAAAAGGCGGCGGAGAGATGAACATTTCTCCCGTTCTTAGCCCCGACGGCAAATACATAATCTTTTTTTCATCAAAAGATTTATTTTCGATCGATCTTTTCCTTGCCGATGCTAAAACAGGAAAAGTAATTAAAAACGTTTTCAAAACCGAACTTAATACGCATCTTCAAAATCTTGAATTCATAAATTCGGCCGGCGCCTGGAATCCTAACGGAAAAGAATTCGTGTTTTCAGGAACTACTAAAGGAAGACCGGTTTTATCTATTCTGAATGTTGACGAAACAAAGGTTACCAGGGAAATTCGTTTTCCCAAGCTTGCCGAGATATTTAATCCTTCCTGGTCTCCCGACGGAAATAATATAGTATTCTCTGCTCTTGCAAACGGACTTTCAAATTTATTCATATATAATCTGCAAACCGACAGTCTCAGGCAATTGACCAATGATGCATATGCAGAACTGCAGCCCGCCTGGTCTCCAGACGGAAAAGAAATTGCATTCGTAACCGACAGATTTACTACTAACTTAACTAACTTGGATTTGGGTAATTACGGATTAGCATTGTATAATACACAAAACGATTCTATAACTTCACTGAAAGATTTTAAAGACGGAAAGAACATTAATCCGCAATGGTCGCCCGACGGAAAATCAATTTATTTTATTTCCGATCATAACGGTATCGACAATATTTATAAGCTGGCTCTTGATTCTCAAAAGGTAAATCAGATTACAAACCTGTTCGGCGGAGTAAGCGGTATTACCTCTTTAAGTCCGGCTCTTTCGGTAGCTAAAAATTCAAATAGGATGGTTTACAGCGTATATCAAAACGATAAATATAATATCTTCTCGATAGATTCTTTGCAAATACTGGACGAAAAAAAAACCAAGCCAGAATTTGCAACCGGTAACCCTTCGGATCTTCCTCCGGCTAAAAGAATCGGGCATAAGTTCTACGCAAATCTCACTAATCCTAATATTGGTTTGCCTTCGGATTCGGCTAAATATAAAACAACACCTTACAGTGCAGGATTATCGTTAGTCGGAGCCGGTCAGCCTTCACTTGGTGTGGGAGCTGATCAATTCGGTACTTATCTTGGAGGCGGGGTTGCATTGTTCTGGAGCGATATACTCGGCAATCACGATCTTACTACAGCGCTGCAGGTACAATACGGCGATAATATGACCAACATTTCCGCTTTAGTAGGTTATATGAACTCCGCAAACAGATGGAACTGGGGCGGAGTGGTTCAGCAAGTACCATATATATTAAGTTATTATAACGTGGGATATTCAACAATAAATAACCAGCTTGCCTACGTTGAAGATCAATATATTTTCAGGGAAACTGACAGAGAAATTAGAGGCATACTCGCATATCCGTTTAATCAATCGCTTAGAGTCGAATTTTCTGGCGGGTACAGAAACATCAGCTTCTATACTCAATTAACCGAACATGCAATATCACTAAATGACGGTTCAATATTATCCAACTTCACCAAAAGTTTATCCTCGACACCTTCTATAAATTTAGGAACATTCAGCGCAGCTCTGGTATATGACAATAGTTATTTCGGTGCAACCAGCCCAATTCTCGGCTCAAGATACAGATTTGAAGTTTCGCCGAATGTAGGAAATTTGAGCTGGATAGATGTGTTAGCCGATTACCGCGAATACTGGATGCCGATCAGACCGGTAACAATAGCTGCAAGGATTTTACATTACGGCCGGTACGGCAAAAGTGCTGACGATTACAGGTTATCGCAGCAATACCTGGGATATCCCGGTTTAGTAAGAGGATATGAAAGTACGTCATTTACATCCGGCGAATTTCAGAACGATTCGAGCGCTACTACCAAAACCTGGAATGAACTGCTCGGAAGTAAAATGATCATCGGTAACTTAGAACTACGTTTTCCGTTATTAGGAATTTTTGGGTTGGGCGACGGTTTTTACGGATACTTTCCGATTGAGATGGCTTTCTTTTATGATGCGGGAGTTGCATGGAGCAACGATCAAAAAATATGGGCGTTCGGAGGTAAAAGAGATCCGGTTAGCAGCTACGGTGCGGCATTAAGAGTTAATCTGTTCGGATATGCTGTAGGCGAAGTTGATTATGTCCGCCCTGTTAACCGACCGGGTGTCGGATGGCTTTGGCAATTTGATATTATAGAAGGTTTTTAATTAAAATTCTTTTATAACTTTCAGATTTTAGATTATTTTTAGGAAAGCATATTCAGTTATTTTTTGAGAATCACTTAGTAAGGTAATTTTCTGTTCACGGCATCAATTTGATTCACCATTTTTTGCAAGGCTCTGCCTTCAGCAAGTATGTTGGCATCGGGAAGTCTGTTGTGCAGACTTTTTTTATCAAAGGTTTCGTATAATTCTTCTATTTCATCGACGGCCAATTGAATGGTCATTCCGATATAATGATATATTTCTTTCCGGATAGTTTGAAGATCTTTTCTTGAATTAAGATTCGATGTAATTACTCTTTCAATTACTTTTAAAGCATCGCAAATTTCTGCCGGTTCAAATCCTTCCGAAAATCTGCTAAGAGCAATATCGTCGATATTCTTCAAAATTAGGCTCCTGTCGCCGCTTCTTACTGCCGTAAGAATTAGATGATATAAGGTGCTTAAATAATATTTGAAATCCGTAAAGTCCATTTTCTTATAATGTAAAAAATGCATCCCCTCCGAAAACCGTATTTCTATAATTATCCATTCCAGCAGCTTTTCTTTTTCGTCAATTAATGCCCGATATATCATATAACCCGGACGCGCGGTAACACGTTTAAAAACCTCTTCATTTTTAATCCTCCATTCGAAAGGATGACTTCTCATCTTATCCAGCATATATAACATTCTTCTTTGAATGCTGTATCTGGGAGTCGGGCTCCAGCCCAACACCTTATAAGTATAAGAAGGGTCAGTGTCCAATTTCATATCCAGATACCTCAGCATCCAAAGTCTTTCGAAAGAATCATGATAAGCAATGCGGCATTTTCTTAAAATAGTTCTGAAGATTAATCCGAACAGCGCAACATATTTCGGTAAGAAAAAAGGCGCGGTCTCTTCGCCGAAATAATCTCTTGCCGCGGTTTTAAAGAGTTCCCAATGAGTAGTGGATCCTTTCGGACTGGCAATGTAAGTGTCGAAAACCGGGAGCGAGTCATGCTTGTTCAGTAAAATTATAAATAACCGTACCACGTCGTGAATATAAATATAAGGAACTGCCGAATTTCCTTTTCCACCCAAAAACCTTGAATCCCATTTTTTTGAAAGCCATGTGTTCAAGAATTTATAAAGCGGCGCATATTCACACCAGTCGCTGAAGACTGCTGTAAGGCGAAGAATAATGCATGGGAAATAAACGGAATAATCTTTTACCAGCCGCTCGCCTACTCTTTTTGTGTACGAATACGGCTCATCGCTGTCGGGAGCGGTTTTTTCATTTACAAAATTCCCGGGCAAAGGAAAAGGACATGCGGCTACGGAGCTTATAAAAACGAATCTTTTTACATTCAGCGATCTAGCCATATCGAGTACATTTTGAGTACCGTTTATATTGGTATGCTGGTATTCGTCATGCCACTTGTTCTCAAAGTCGTAATAAGCAGCCATATGAAAGACAAAATCAGCTCCGCCGTTTTCTATAATATAATGTGTTGTTTCTTTTACAAGGTTTTTATTGCCTATATCGCACTGAATCCATACAATATTAGGATGATCGGGAATACCGGATTCCTTCTGCGAACGCCTCGCCACTGCATAAATTTTATAATTATTTTTTATGGCATCGATAAAGTATCGACCGATAAAACCGGATGCCCCGGTCAAAATAAGAATAGGTAATTCTATCTGCATAATATTTTCGGATTAATATTTTTTATCCTTTGGCAGCCGAATTAATTTCATCGAATTTTTCGAACTTTTTCAGAAGCCCCAGTACAATAATTCCCATTAAAAGATCACCTATCCCTGAGAAAATTATTATACCTACATTTGCAATTAAGAAATAATAAGAGAATAAAAAGACGACAGCCATAAATTTTGCAATTACGCAAAGGATTACCAATCCCTTGTTTACTTGCGCGTTAAAGACGGCACCGGTATAAGCAATGCTCATTACAATGTGAAATACTCCCCCCTGGTAACGGAAAAAATCTCCGGGAAAAACTTCCAGTCCGAGAAGCTTATACATTGATTCGGGAAGAATAATTATACCAATTCCGACTAAAAATGAATGCAATGCGACAAGCCATAAAAAAACGGTCAGATTTTTTTTGGGGTCGAATACCTTTTTCATGGTCCCCTTCTTTCCCAAAAGTAATAGTATTAATGACAGTGAAACGTAATTATACGCATGATAAGAAACAAGTAGAGGTTTTTCAGATGTTCCGGAGTAATGGATAAAGGTATAAGGGATAAGGATATAGAGATACAACAGAAAAGAGCAAACGGTTGCTGCAATAATTATTTTTTATAAAATCATTATACATTATGCCATAATCCCAATTCCGATATGTTCAATTTTTATTCTGGAATAATAATAGGTAAATTTTACAGAACATTCTCGACTAAAAAGCACACCGGCAACTCAGCTTAACCTTTTTTTGAATCTTAATGCGCTGGCTAAAAGTATAACTACGCCTATCAGCAGCAGAATTAAAAACTGCGGGAGCAATTCGGTGAACGAAGCACCTTTCAGAATAACACCCCGGAGAATGACAATAAAATATCTGACCGGGACAAGGTACGATATATATTGGAGTATCATCGGCATATTTTCAATCGGAAATGCAAAACCGGATAAGTACAGCATGGGCATTAATATACCGAACTGCGCAACCATCATTGCCTGCTGCTGTGTCTTTGAGACCGTCGATATAAATAGTCCTATACCTAAAGTGGAAAGGACAAAAATAAATGAGGCAGCCAGAAGAAATATAAAGCTTCCCCTTATTCCTATGCCGAACCAGAATACCATTACACCCAATACTATTAGTGCATCTAAAAATCCTAAGATCACGAACGGAATCATTTTACCTATTACAAGCTGCATCGGCTTTATTGGAGTGACTATCAATTGTTCAAGAGTACCCACTTCCCGCTCTTTAACAATTGCCATCGACATAAGTATTGTAGTAATAATCGCGAGTATCAGCCCGGTAATACTAGGCACCATGAAGACTCTTGTTTTAAGCTCAGGATTGTACCAAACTCTAACATCCGGCACCAAACTTCCTGCAGGAGGAATTTTTCTGCCGGATTTATCCGCCGCATTCAGCAATATATTTTTAGAATAATTTGTAACTATCCCCTGTATATATCCGAATGCAATTGAAGCTTTATTTCCGTCCGATCCGTCGAATACCGCCTGCACCGGCGCGGACTGCATTCTTTCAATTTTCTTTTCGAAATTCTTAGGTATAACCAAAGCCCAGAGTACTTTATTGTCGTTAATATCCTGATTAACCTGCTTATAATTATCTACATAATCATCTATTTTGAAAAATCCCGAATGTTCGAATCTCTGAATAAAATTTCTGCTCGCAACGGATTTATCCTGATCAAACACGGCAGTATGAACCGTATTCACATCCATATTTGCCGCATATCCGAGTATAACAAGCTGAAGTACCGGCGCAATAAAAACTATTCCGAATAAACGGGGGTCCCTTTTCAACTGAAGGAACTCTTTTATAATTATACTCCATATAATTTTCATACCGATTCCATAAATTAAATTATAACGTCGTTAAACTGTCTGCGATTTTCTGTTAATTATTACGGATAATAAAATCAGAATCAACGAGAAAATCGTTAGGTAAACCAACTGCTGCCAGAAAGCAGCAATACCGACTCCCTTTAATAGTATATCGCGAAGAATTATCATAAAGAATTTAGCCGGAGTAATATTAGTAATTATCTGAATTGCCGGCGGCATACTTTCGATAGGAAAAACAAAACCCGATAACAGCATGGAAGGCAGCATTGATACCAGCGTTGAAATCTGAAACGCAACCTGCTGAGTATCCGCAATACTCGATACTAATATGCCGAGATTCAGCGAGGCAAACAAAAAAAGCAGCATTGAAAAAAATAGAAGTATTATGCTCCCTTTTATTGTTATCCCGAACAATATATAACCAGCGACCAAAATAAATGCTGCGATGATAAGGGAAATAACCACGTAAGGAAGAGTTTTACCTATAAGCATTTCAAGCGATCTGAGCGGCGAGACGTTAAGCTGCTCAACCGTGCCTCTTTCCTTTTCTCTCACAATGGAAAGTGATATCGATACGACTGCGGTAATTATTAATATCATTACAATAAGACCGGGAACCAAAAAAACAGAAGACTTAAGTTCCGGATTAAACCAAAAGGACGGATGGATATCGATTGGCATATAAGTTTTACCGCCGTTCAAAGACAATATTTTGCTTTGAATCTTTTGAGAATACGATGCTATCGCAAGCGTCATATAACTGTTTATAAGTGAGGCTGTATTTGCATCTACTCCGTCGATTAAAACCTGTATAGGAGCATTTTGCCTTGAATAAAGTTTTTCCGACATATCTCTCGGGAACACTATTACGCATTGGGCTTTCTTGGTATCCAATATATCCCTGATATTCTTTTCATTATTAATATATCCCACAAGATCGAAATATTCAGAGCTAGTCAGAGTATTGATTAGGTTCCGGCTGTCGATAGATTTATCCTGATCATATACAACCATTTTTATATGGTGAACATCAAAATTTATTGCATAGCCGAACAAGACGAGTAGAATTACAGGGAATATAAAAAGCACATACAGCATTCTTTTATCACGTTTAAGCTGCCTGACTTCTTTTATTGCAATCGCTTTTATTCTAGTCAGCATTTTTCTTTATATCCTTTTCCAACAAATAAATGAAAACGTCTTCGAGGGTCGGAATTATTTTATCAATTCGCTTTATGTCTATAGAATTATTTTCGGCAAGGACTTTTTTAATCATTTTTCTGGATTCATTTTCATCCTTAACGTTAACATGGATATAATTTCCGAAAATCGAAATTTCGTTTATCCACTTTTCTTTAGAGAGAATATCCAATGAGTCCACCACTCTGTCGCATTCGACTTCTAAAATAGTGTCGGTTAAATATTTCGACTTTAATTCTTTTGAGCTGCCTGCAGCTATAATATTACCTGCATTAATCAAAGTTATGGTATTACAAAACTCGGCTTCATCCAAATAGTGAGTGGTAACAAAAACCGTAACTCCGCTTTGTGAAAGTTCATTAATGAGGTCCCAGAAATTTCTTCTGGAAATAGGATCAACACCGCCGGTCGGTTCGTCCAGGAACACAATTTTAGGCTCATGAATAACAGCAATTGCCAATGCAAGGCGCTGTTTTATTCCGCCGGGCAAAGAAGCGGTTAAAAGTTTTTCTTTCCCTTCAAGGTTGGCTACCTTAAGCACCCACTTTTTTCTCTCTTTTAACTTGGAATTATATAGTCCGTATACACCGCCGAAAAAATTTATATTTTCTTCGACGGTCAAATCATTGTAAAGCGAAAACTTCTGGGACATATAGCCGATATTCGTTTTAACCATGTCTGGTTCATTCATAATGCTATAGCCGCCGACAAAAGCATCGCCTGAAGTGGGTTCCAGAATTCCGCATAGCATTCTTATCGCAGTTGATTTGCCCGCACCGTTTGCCCCGAGAAATCCGAATATTTCGCCTTCTTTTACACTGAAAGAAATCCCGTTAACGGCCGTAAAATTTCCGAATTTCCTTGTCAACTTATTTACTTCGATTGAATTCATAATATTTTAAACCGATAAATTATTTTATTGTTTAACTGTTTTAACGGTAATTCAACTACTCAACATTTAAACAATTTTATTTAATAAATTTTCTTCCCTACCGATTTATCCAGTCTGACTTTAGCAAGTTCGTAATCCACCAATGCATTATTATAGCTTGTCTTTGCCTGTAATAGCGAAGTCTCCGCATCTATAAGGTCGGTACTTGAGGCAACCTGAGTATTATATTTTTCCTGAATTATTCTGTAATTTTCTTCTGCCTGCTCAACTCCGAGCTTTGCCGTGTTTATTCTTTCATAAGCCCGTTTAAGCGTTAAATAATTCTGATAAACCTCAATCTGGACTGCATCTTTTAATTGAGAGAGCGATGTTTCAGTCTGAAGCTTATTTTGTTCCGCTATTGTTGCCTGAGAGGATGTATAGCCCCAGTTCCATAACGACCAGTTTAACTGGACCCCTACATCCCATGTATTTTTAAATTCGTCCACTGCGGGAAGATATCTTGAATTCGGCTTGCTGTAATAATAATCTCCCACCAGGAATATTGAAGGCAGCCAGCCTGATTTTGCCGCGGCTATATTTTTATCGCCGGCGTTTAGTCTTTGTTCCATAGCTTTTAATTCATTTCTTTTGGATTTAGCCTCTGATAATAACTCATCGAGATTATAATCGGATTTTTGAACGTTGTCGATTTCCGAAGAATCTACTACTATAGCGGTTTCCTCCTCAAGCGGAAGGCCTATGGTCTGGTTAAAAGCCGCACGCGCGATATCCAGATTATTATCTGCTTCAATTTTTTGAAGTTTCAAATTGGAATACTGTACTTCCAGTTTTAACAGATCGTTCTTAGTTGCCACTCCGTTTTTTTCGAAATTTTTGGTGTCTTCCAGATGTTGTTTTAACTGTACGAGATTTTCTCCTATAACCCTGTTGTTTAATTCGGCTTTATAAAAACTCCAGAATGAATTTTGAATTTTTAAAGCTGTTTCGTTCATGCTACCGTTATAATCATACTGTGAGGCTTCGTAGTTTGACTTTGCGGCACTCCTGAGAGAAAAAAGTCTTAGCCCTGTAAACAAAGGCTGTTGTAACGTTAGCTTCATCATATAATTATCAAGTATAACAGGCGAAATCACAACCGGTTTCGGTAAAATCTGAGGAAGTGAAATTGCAAACGCAGGTATATTGCTTAACCTCATGTAACTGGCACTGAAATTAAGCTGCGGCAGAAGCTGAGAAGTGGCTGCGGTAACCTGAGCTTCGGCACCGGTTAATTTTGCTTTTGATATCTTTAAATCCTTACTGTTCTCCAATCCCAGTTGAATACTTTCGGAAAGAGTCAGCTTACGGCCTTGTTCGCCGGCCTGATAATTTTGTCCGAACATCGCCGAACAGGTTAATAAAATTATCATCAATAATTTTCTCATATATTTTCCTTCCTATAAATCTATACGCCCAAATTATGAATTACAGAATGTTGATTTTAATTCTGCAACTGTGCGTGAGCTTGTTGGGCTTCATTTATCAAATGAATAAAAACATTTTCAAGAGATGTCGGTATTATTCTATGATCAATCACCTGCGCACCGGCATCTTTAACCAAATTCTCTACAATCAGATAATCTCTATTATAGTCATCAACAGCCACATTCAACCTATCGCCAAACATTTGTACTTCGAAACTGCTGTTTTCCTTTAAGTATTTATATGCTCTAATAACCGGTGTACAAACAATTTCTATAATATTTTTATCCAGCGATTCCTTAATATTTTTCGGCGTGTCAAAACTCATTACCTTTCCTTCATTCAACAGGGCAACCCTGTTGCAACGCTCGGCTTCGTCCAAGTAAGGAGTAGACATAAATATTGTAACCTTATCTTTAAGAAGATTTGATAGTATTTTCCAGAAATCCCTTCTTGATACGGGATCTACCCCTGTAGTGGGCTCATCAAGAAAAATTATTTTGGGTTTATGAATTAAGGTACACGCTAAGGCTAATTTCTGCTTCATTCCTCCGGATAGATTATCGGCAAGTCTGTCTCTGAAATTAGTGAGCCTGGTAAATTCCAGCAATTCATTTCTTCTTTCTTGAAAATTCTTAACGCCGTGCAGGTCGGCAAAGAACTCTATATTCTCGTCTACTGTAAGATCGCCGTACAGACTGAATTTTTGAGAAAGATATCCGATTTGCCTTTGAATCTTAACTTTATCTTTAACCAAGTTTAAGCCGAATAATTCGGCGTCTCCTTCTGTTGGTGCGAGAAGTCCGCATAGTAATCTTATGGTAGTAGTTTTCCCGGCTCCGTCCGGCCCCACGAGGCCGAACATCTCGCCTTCGTTAACATCGAGGGTTACTCCTTTAAGTGCTTCCACATTACCGTAATTTTTTTTGATATTATTTATTTTTATTGCAAGCATGATATTATTCTACAATTCCGTTGGCATTTTAATTCTTAGTAATTCATTTTGTGTAAACGACCGCATCTGCAGGCATACCGTCTTTCAAATCATAACCCGGATTAGCCACATGAATTTTAACCGCATAAACAAGCTTGGTGCGTTCGTCTTTTGTCTGGATATTTTTCGGAGTAAATTCGGCCTGCGGAGAGATGTAAATAACTTTACCCTTGAAAACTTTACTCTTAAATGAATCAACCGTTATATCCGCATTTTGTCCAAGCTGTACTTTTCCTAATTCTGTTTCAGGGACATAAATCACCAGGTCAACATAGCTAAGATCCGTCAGCATCATGAGAGATGACATGGGTACAACACTTTCTCCGGCTTCAACAAACTTTTTAACTATAAAGCCGCTAATAGGAGCCGTAACGTACGAATCGCTTATATTTTTCTTTATAAGATTAACCGAAGCGATCTGCATGTCAAGATTAGCTTTGGCCTGTTTCAGTTCTTCCGGCCGGGCAAAGTTTTTCATCTTCTTCAAATTTTCCTGAGCCGAATTATACTGCGCCTTGGCTATATCGAATTTTGCTGAAATATTATCAAATTGCTGCTGAGTTATCGAATTTGAGTTAAACAGTTTTTCATTACGGTCAAAGTCTGACTTGGCGAGTTCATAATTTGCTTTAGCTTGAACCAGTGCATCACCTGCCTGTATTATATCCTCGCTTCTTGCGCCTTGAACCAGAAGCTTATACTTTGCGTCGGCCGCTTCTGCTGCCGCGGAGGCCTGGTGAAGTTGTATTGCTAGTAAATCATGATCAATAGACAGCAGCGTATCTCCCTGTTTGACCAGCGTACCTTCCCTATAATTTATTTTTAGTACCTGTCCGGCAACTTTCGAGCTTAAAGTAACATTTGTAGCTTCGATATCGCCGGAAGCTTCTATCGTATTTTTATTATTGCCGCCGCCGCATCCCCACATGAGGACCGCTGTTATTGCTAACATGGAAAAGACAATTTTTTTCATTTATTGGCTCCGTAATTAAGTTTCTTAAAAATTTTTTTCCCTTTGTCGGTTAATATACCGTTCATTAAAATTTCAATAGTGCATCTTAAAGAATCTAACATCGAGAACCCGTTGTTAATAACGAATTCCGGAGTAACAACCGATCTTACCGACGCTATAAATACCGTGATTAAAATATCCGGCTTCATGTTCAAGAAAAATCCCTCCTTTTGACCCTGGCTGATAATTTCCGTAAGAAAAGATGTCATCTTCTTCGTCCTGTATTCATCGATTTCTTTCCATTGTTCGGGCGAATACCTGTGAATATCCTTCAGCATATTATCATTAACTTTTGCTAATATTTTACCTACTGCTTCAAAAATTCTTACCAGCTTTTCCACCGCGTTATATTGTATGCCTATCACCTCTTCAATCGTACATACATTTTCGTTCATGAATCTTTTGGCTACAATTTTTACCAGCTCTTCTTTGGATGAGAAATTTTTATAAATTGTTTTTTTACTCATATGCATCTCGGAGGCAATGTCATCCATAGTGGTTCTGAAAAAACCTTCGGCAAGAAACTTTTGAGAAGCAAACGAGATTATTTTTTCTTTTTCATCACTCATTATGAGTACCTTGGAAACTTTTATTGTACTTATCGTTTCCAAAAGTAATACAAGGAAACTATTTTGTCAAGTTTTAGTTTCCGGTTTATAAAAATAATTTTTGCGCGGTGAGATATATCATCTGCTTATTCAGGTGAATTTATACCGCTGCGGATCAATGAGTTTTTCAAGTGAGACAGGACTGCCTTCATCAAACCAGTCTTTGATCAGTCTGTAGGATACGGATATCGGAGGCGGAAAATCCAGAATACCTTTATTAACATTGACAATAATATCTTCACGTGAAAACCAGCCTGCTTCTTCCAATTCATTATCTCCCAGTTTAATTGCCGTACTTTCGGCAATTGCCCTGAATCCCAGCATGATGGAAGCCGGAAACGGCCAGGGCTGCGAAGAATGATATACTATTTCGCCGACATATACTCCGGTTTCTTCAAATACTTCTCTTTGAACAGCCTGCTCCAGACTTTCACCCGGTTCCACAAATCCGGCGATTGTTGAATACCTTTTTTTAGGCCATTTTGCCTGTCTTGCCAGCAAACATTTACCGTCTTTTTCCACAAGCATAATAACTGCAGGATCAGTCCTGGGAAAATGTTCTGCTGCGCATTCGGGATTTGGACATTTTAATTTATGCCCGGCATCTTTTACGATTAGCCGAGTTCCGCATTTTCCGCAGAATTTATTATTGTTATGCCAGTAAATCAGAGCCCTCGCGTACGCAAGAATCGCCGCTACTTCACGGTCGATAAGCGCCGCGATGTTTCTCAACTCTTTAAGCTGGCCACGTTTTGAAATTATTCCGCTAAGTTCCGGATCGTCCGAGCTGTCGATACAAAAATAGTTTATATCTTCATTTTCACCGAGATAAATAAATTTCTCATACGGGATCCGGAGATTTTTTAAATCATAACTATTTATAAAAACCGTTTTTGTCTCCGGTTCATCATTAAAAATAAACTTCAATTCTATGGCTGTTATTATTCTGGTCTTTTCATCATGAAGTTTTTCTTTTATCCATTCATCGTTAATTCGCTTTTCCGAAGACCTATTAAGATTTAATGGGGTAAAAAAATTGAATGTGGAGTCTTTGTATTTTTGCATTTTTTCTTTAAAATAAATTACCCAAAAGTAAATAATTTACTGATAATATTTACCCGAAGTCTCATTACTCTTTGATATTCCGACTCGTATTCTATTTAAATAAACGAAGAAATTTTCCATTAATATTTTTCTAATTTATAAAAACATTAAATGAATAAGTTTTGTACGATTTTGTTCCGTCATCCCAAGAAGGAATATATTTTAGATCAATTTTTGCGGCACCTTTTTTCTTTGCGGCAAAAAACCACAATTCCTTTCCGGGCGCATTAGGCAGAGTTTCATAAGGTCTGGTAAAATCTTTACCTTCCAGTGAAATTAATACAGTATCGATTTTGTCGGCAAGCTGCCATTTATAACCTTCCGAATGGTTAGATATGAGAGAAATCGTAAACTTATCACCGGCGGTAACATTTATTGGGTTGGAGGGATTACTGAAATAATTCGAAGGATTTTGATTAAAAAACACCGTCTTATTTTCATTAGCGGCTATTTTAATATTCAGTAATACCGATCCCATATAATTTTCCGTGCTGTCAAAATCAAATCCGAATTCGGCAAAGCCTACCAGCTGGCATGAGCTGCATCCGTTTCGCAATTCGAAATTTGAAACAATACGCGTAATTTTATGCGGCATATTTTGCAAATAAGGATATACCGTGCCTCGGAGATCGCCTGAAAATATTGATAGATGAGGATATTTTTTTTCAAGTTCTATATAGTCAGTGTTCTGTTCCATTTTTTGAATAGGCAATAATCCCAAATCGCCTAAATCTATAAAGGGAGGATTGCCGTTAACCAATAAACACCCTTCTCTGTCTGAGACTCTGAGAGGATAATAAATAAAAGCCGCATCAATTTTACCAAGTTCCTTAAATCCGTTCATATAAACTTCGGTTCCCATCTTTTGAGTAAAGTAGATTGCCTGCGGCGAGGCACCCGAGTTTTCCATAATACTAATTAAGCATTTACCTGTGAAGTTCATTTCGACCGAGCCGCAATCATCTGAAATCTGTTTCATAATTTCTATATTGGGATTCCATATCGCATTTGCAGTAACGCTATCATGCGGCTGCTCGGCAAATACCGTATTTGCGTTCAGCAAACAATAAGCTATTAATAAAATAATCGGGTAAAACTTCCGTATGTTCATTTTGCCCCCTTTACTTAATAAGAGATTCAATATTAAAAATAATTATTTTATTCATTTATTATTCGTAAATACCAATTTGACCCAAAATAAACGCATATTCAAGAGCAATCAATTTAAATCTCTCAAACCTTCCGGAGGCGCCTCCGTGTCCCGTCGACATATTGGTAAAAAGCAGTAAGACATTATCGCCGGTTTTCATTTCCCGTAACTTAGCCACCCATTTAGCCGGTTCCCAGTATTGGACCTGAGAGTCATGCAGACCGGTAGTGACCAGCATAGAAGGATACTTTTGCGATATCACATTATCATACGGAGAATAAGAGAGCATATAATCATAGTATTCTTTTTTGTTAGGATTGCCCCATTCATCGTATTCTCCTGTAGTCAGCGGAACCGATTCGTCGAGCATGGTAGTTATAATATCCACAAAAGGAACTGCTGCAATAATTCCCTTGAATAATTCGGGTCGCATATTAACTGCTGCTCCCATAAGCAGGCCGCCGGCACTACCACCCATCGCAAATAGTTTGCCCGGAGTTGTGTATTTATTTTTAATAAGACATTCTGCGCAAGCAATAAAATCTATAAACGTGTTTTTCTTTTTAAGAAGCTTTCCGTCATCATACCACTGTCTGCCGAGTTCCTGTCCGCCCCTGATATGCGCTATTGCAAAAACAAATCCTCTGTCAAGCAAACTTAACCTTACCGAATTAAAATCAGGATCGGTGCTGATACCGTAAGATCCGTACCCGTATAATAACAAAGGATTTTCAGAATCATGGTTTAAATCTTTTCTATAAACAAGAGAGATAGGAACTTTTACACCGTCTGGTGCGGTCGCAAATATTCTTTCTGATTTATAATTATTCGAGTCGAAATTCCCGAGGACCTCTTCTTTTTTTAATAATTTTCTCTCTTTGGTAATCATGTCCAACTCATAAGTAGAATAAGGAGTTGTCATTGAATTATAGTAGAATCGAAAAATGCTTGACTCGAAATCTTTGTTTGTTGAAATGCCGACATTATAGGTTGCCTCGCCGAACTCAATATAATATTCTGAGTCTCTCTCGGTATTAATTATTTTTAATTGTTTTAATCCTCCATTTCTCTCTGATACGATAAGAAACTTTTAAAGATTTCAATAGACTCAAGGAAAGTATCCTTTCTATGGGCAATAACTTCTACCCAGTTTTCCTTCTTGGAATTCCTTCCGGAAAAACTCATTAATCTGAAATTCTTTGCATTCCAATTTGTTATTATAAAAAACTTCCCGTTGCCGTGATCGACATAATATTCATGACCTTTTTCCCGCGGCTGGATAATTTCAAACTCGCCCTCCGGATTATCCGCCGACAAATATCTGAATTCCGTCGATACCGTATTGTAAGAGCCGATCATTATATATTTTTTTGATTTAGTTTTAAAGACGTGCGCCGCAAAAGTGTTGTCTTTTTCATGGAATAACTCTTTATCGTAATTGGCATCGGTATTTAATGTGTGCTTAAAAATCTTATAAGCCCTCAAAGACCGGTCTTTCTTCGAATAAAAGATTGTTCTGTTGTCGCCGGCCCAAACTGCAGAGCCTGTAGTCTCATTGATTTTATCGGCGAAGAGTTTTCCGGTATTAAGGTCTTTAAAATATATATCATATATCCTTCTCCCTATTGAATCCACTCCGAACGCCAGAATATTATTTGCTGGATTTACGGCTAAGCCTGTAACTTGATAAAAATTGCTGCCGGCAGCCATTTCATTTACATTTAGTAAGATCTCTTCTTTGTCCTCGGCGCCGATTTTTTTCCGGCAATAAACCGGATATTCTTTTCCATATTCAAATCTTGAATAATAATAATATCCGTTATCGGGATAAGGAACAGTCTCATCTTCCTGCTTAATTCTGGATACCATCTCATCAAAGAGTTTCTGACGGAAATTTTTTGTGTGTTCCAAAATTTTTTCGGTATACAGATTTTCGGCGTCAAGGTAATGAATAACTTCAGGATTATCCCGCTGATTTAGCCAATAGTAATTATCTATCCGGACATTTCCGTGTTCAAAGAATTCTTTTTTAATTTTTTTTACTGCCGGCGGTTTCATGATTTTGTTATACTTTTAACGTACAAAAATTTATATCACCTAATTATGTACATTTTGAAGATTAATCATAGTGACTTTCATCAAGATAATTATGAACTTTCGACGACGACAATGAAGTTAAAAAGAGGTCACTGTATTATATGCACCAATTGCAAGGTTTTATTTAAGCAAAATCATTTTTCGAAAAGCAGAATTTTTTCCTGCAGTAAGCTGATAGAAATAAATTCCGCTCGAAATTGGAATTTTTGAAGAATTAAATTGCACATTGTAAGTACCGGGAGATTTTGATTCGTTTACCAGTACTGCAACTTCTCTCCCCAATACATCATATACCGTTAACCGAACTGCAGTTTTATTAAAATTACCGGGTTCTGGCGGTGATATTGAATATTTAATAGTTGTTACTGGATTGAATGGATTCGGATAATTTTGCTCAAGCATAAACGTTTCCGGTTTTGAATTTTTTCCCTCAATGCCCGTCGGATAAGTTTCAATTAATCCTTTTTCCGAGAGGTCCTTTCCGGCCAGACCGGAATATTGCGAAGAATAACGGTAGATTTTAAATACCAGATTAAATATCGGCTGGCCGCCCTGAGATAAAATTCCGTTACGCGTTACGGGATTAACATATTCCCAAACAATGTTATACGAGTTATCCACTTCCAAGAATTTTCCGGCAGTACCTTCACAAATTAAGGTATTACCGTTCGGAAGTCTGTCGGCTCCTGAAATATTCTTAGCGTAAAATGATGTTGGTGGCTGTGCCTTAAAAGTCCATGATAAAAATTCGGGACCGTATTTTCCAGATTTATCCGTATAATAATTCCCGTTCGAATCAATCGGAGGTGTAATTTCATCGACTGAAGAAAAGTTGCTTCCCGGTGTACCTTCATCGTTGTTGAATACCATTATATCGCCTTCTCCTTGTAGTCCGGGATCGATCCACCGAGCATCGTGCTGAGAGAAAAGTTGTTTATCGGCATTTGTTCCGTGACGGTAAGCTTGAGGGTTCCCCCAGCGGTATAATAAATCGCCTCCTTTTCCCCTGTTTCCGCCAGAGTGCCCGGCAGCCTGTTCCATGGTGGTAAAATGGTCGATGACCCAGATCTCGCTAAAATTATGTGCGCTTAAAAGTATCTCATTTCTTTCCGCATTATATCTTACCGAATTGACATGAAGCCAGTCTTCGCCCGTAGAACCGAAGTTCACATCGATTAATTCCGGATGAGCGGCTACGTTTCCGAAGTTCGCTTTTGTAGAATCAAAATCCTGAATTAAATGGTCCCATGCGTGCCATTCCCATACAATTGTTCCTCCCGAAGTTCCTGTGGGTTTTACTTCGATTATTTTGTCCGACCAAATATCTGAGCCCAGGCCGTCAGGATTTCTGCCGGCAGCTATCACTTTGTCACGACTTATTTTCTCCCAGGCAATAATCAGTATGTTGCCGTTCGGAAGATATTCTATATCATGATGAGTACAGTAATCTGCCGAATAATAATTGAAATACCAGATGAGATTTCCGTTCCAGTCATATCGCTCAATCCTTCCGCCGGATCCGCCTGCAACAAAAGGATTTGCGGTATCCACTAAAGCAGGCCGGAGCAAGGTTCCGTCGGGAAGAAGCATAACCGATTGCGCCGGCCGGTAATGGCTGCTCCATGAATGAATTAGATACCCCCTGTTATCTATGAGATAGGTGTTCGTTGATGCAATTGGTGAGAACAAAGTGTAACCGAAATAAGACCTAGCCGAATCGTACGATATCAGTCCGACAGTGTTGGTTTGAGCCTTAGCTCCCGCCGCAAACAATAACACAGAAAGCAATACGAATATTTTAACCGTATATCTCATCTGACGATTCTCCTTATTTCAGACAAACTATTTTCATAGAATTATTTTAAAAGAAATTCTTTTTCGTAGCAGCAAACGGATAACTCAGAACACAATAAGCCCGGCTGCGGTAAATGTTATTATTTAGATAAATATTATTAACCGAATTAAGGCATTCTTTTTATGTTCACAATATCCTTTCATAACTAGCCTAACAAAATAAAAAACATATTATCTGCTGTCTTATTTAACAATAATTTTTTCCGAAAATTGCGGCTTGCCTGGATAAATATTGAAAAGTAAAATTTATACTATTAAAATTCATTACTTTAAAATAAAATAAACTAAGTCCAAAATCTCATTTGGTTAAGTCTATTTCCTTAAAAATAAACTAATAAGACTTTACGGTCTGACGAAGAATTCCCTTTACCTCGAATATCAAAGTCATATTTTACATTGTATACTTTATAATAAAAGAGATTCATCAAAATTAATTCAGAACCGGTCTATCCGTATCCGATTAATAGAAAATATTTATGCTGTCAGGCAGCGTAGCTTAAAACGCGTCCTGACAGTTATAAAGATTTAGATTAAATAAATCAAATACAAATAATTATTTGCCGGTTGTCTCCCCCGGAATAATTTTTAGAATGTTTTTTGTGTATGCAGGCTGAAGGCCGGGCAGTAGTTTGTGCAAAGTCCGCATTCGGTACATAACTCATCATCAATTTTAGGGGCCGTAAACGGATTTTCCTGTGCAATAGCTCCCGTGGGGCAAACATTAACAACCGGGCACGGGTGGTTCTGTGGACAATATTCCGAAACAACATCTACCATTTATTTTATCTCCGCATTATAACTTTAATTCTAATTTTATACGGATATGAAATACTCTCTCCTTTATTTCAAATCCGAAATTTTAAAGCATTTGATGATAATTTACCGGAAAGGATTCGTTAAAGAATGTATTTTTTTAAATCACATGATTGGTTTTCCTTTTTTCAGTAACTTATTTTCGGCGGCAAAGGAAAGGTGAATTGAAACCGTTTTGGAAATGAACAATATAAAATACCGGTTTTAAGCTGAAAAAAATATAATATGCCATTTTGAAGCCTAAAGGGCATTTAAAGCAGAAAATATTTTGAAAAAAAACAAGATTGATTTTGCCGCTTTAATATCAAAATTGTATGTTTAAATATTCAAATAAAGGGTCGGGGAAATAAAAGGGTAATACTTCATAAATATACTAGTCGGGGATAAAATGGAAAGAAGAGAATTTTTAAAAAGAAGTGCAGCGGCAGCTATAGCCGCCACTGCCGCCGTTTCAGCGGGCGGCTTTTCAAAGATATTCGCCTCCGATTTTTTACTTCAAAAACCTTTCGATCTGATAGCAGTCAAAGGCGGAAATCCGGATGCCATGTTTGATAAGGCCATTGAGTCTATGGGCGGAATGAAAAACTTTGTGAAAAAAGGTCAGACTGTTTGCGTTAAGCCCAATATCGGCTGGGATTCCACCCCTGAGTTGGCAGCCGACACCAACCCGCTGCTGATTAAGCAGATTATTAAACACTGTTTTGAAGCCGGCGCTAAAGATGTTTACGTCTTCGATCATACTTGCGATAACTGGAACCGCAGTTATAAAAACAGCGGTATAGAAAGTGCCGTAAAAGAGGCAGGAGGTAAAATTGTTTCAGGGGCTAGCGAGGGCTATTATCAGAATGTTTCTTTTAACACCGGGAAAATTTTAAAAGATGCTAAAGTTCATGAAGTTCTATTAACCGCAGATGTCTTAATAAATGTGCCCGTACTTAAGCATCACGGCGGCGGAAGAATTACGGCCGGGATGAAAAATTTAATGGGAGTTGTCTGGGACAGAGGCTTCTGGCACAGAAATAATCTGCATCAATGTATTGCGGATTTTTCGACATACTCTAAGCCGGATTTAATAGTTATCGACGCTTATAATGTAATGCTGCAAAACGGTCCGAGAGGCGGTTCTTTATCCGATTTGGTTAATATGAAATCGCTTTTATTATCTACGGATATTGTTGCGGCAGACGCGGCTGCAGCAAAATTGTACGGTATGAGCCCGGATGAAGTCCCTTACATCAAATATGCCGATGAGATGAAGATCGGCTCAATGGATCTGAGCAGACTGAAAATAAACAGAATTAAAATGTAAACTCATCCGGTATTTTTATTATGAAGCTATCGCATTTGAAGAAAATCCGAATCGGTGTGTCCGTATTATTTTTTGCCGCCCTGGCAGCAATGTTTCTTGATATTTCGGGAACGGTTTCTCAGGCTTATACTGGATATTTAACTTACCTGCAGTTTATACCCTCATTGTTAAAATTTTTTAATGTCTATAGTGCGGCCGCTGCGGGCTTTATAATAATACTTCTGTTCACTTTGTTATTCGGCAGGTTTTACTGCTCAAGTGTTTGTCCCCTTGGTACTTTGCAGGACATTGCTTCATTCGTGAATAAAAAGCTTCATAAAAAAAAACATTACAAATTATTACAACCGAATAACTGGCTGAGATATTCGTTTCTGATTACATCTCTGTTTTTTTTATTCAGCAGCAGCATGTTTGCGTTTACATTACTCGACCCGTACAGTAATTTCGGAAGAATATTCACGCAATTATTCAAGCCTGTCCTGGCCGCGGGAATTAATTTACTCGCATTAATACTCGAACAGTTCAAAATTTATTCTGTTTATCCTGTAGATAACAGGCTTCCGCAGTTAGGTTTAGTAATGTTTCCGATCTTTTTTTTAATACTGGTATTCTGGCTCTCATATAAACACGGCAGGTTATTCTGCAATACGGTTTGTCCAGTAGGAACATTTTTAGGACTTATCTCCCGGTTTTCCATTTTTAAAATTAAGATAGACGAAAAAAATTGCATCGGCTGCAATCTTTGCGAGCGCGTTTGTAAATCAGGCTGTATTGATAAAAAAGTAAAAGAGGTTGATTTCAGCAGATGCGTAAGCTGTTATAACTGTTTTACGGTGTGCCCCACCGAAGGAATTAAGTTCTCGACTGCATTCAGTAAAGCTGTGAAAAAAGCTGAGAAGATTGACACAAAAAAAAGAGAGTTTGTAACCGGAATAATCGCATTCGTGGTCGGCTCAAAAGGAATGGCATTTGCGCAGGAAAAAATAATACCTAAAAAACTTAGTACAGTTCCGGATTTTAAAAAATTCCCGGTTTCTCCTCCCGGTTCTGTCAGCATCGAACATTTTACTGATTCGTGCACAGCCTGCCATTTATGTGTGAGCGCATGCCCAACAAAAGTATTGCAGCCTTCTTTCCTTGAATACGGATTTCTCGGAATTCTCCAGCCGAAAATGGATTATCGAACTAACTTCTGCAATTTCGAATGCACAATATGCGGCGAAGTTTGTCCGACCGGTGCAATTATGCCGGTTGAAAAGAAAAGAAAGAAGCTTACGCAAATCGGGAAGGTTAAATTCGTAAAAGAAAATTGCGTAGTCCATACCGAAAAAACCGACTGCGGTGCTTGTGCCGAGCATTGCCCTACCAAGGCAGTTTACATGGTTCCTTTTGAAAATATTAAATCGCCGGAAATTCAGAACGATTATTGTATCGGCTGCGGCGCTTGCGAATATGCTTGTCCCACTAAGCCTTACAAAGCAATCTATGTAGAAGGCAATCCGAATCATTTAATAGCAAAGAAAAAGGAAGTTAAAGAGATAGAAAACAAGATTAATAACGAAGAAGATTTTCCTTTTTAAATAATAATGTAACGTGTATTTACAAACTGCTAAAAGCAGATCCGGATATTTAAACATGATTATAGTATCTTGATAGAAAATTTCTTATGATCGTACTATATCAACAGTCAAAATAAACTTGCAATTTGAGCTTCCGAAACACATTGTCGTCATATTAATTTCCTTGACTTTTATGCGGAAAAACATTTTATAGTAAATATTATTTGCGTTTAGAATAAATATTTGAGCATTTAATCATGAATGCTTTAAAGATAAAGGGGAAAATATTTGTTAAAGTATGTCTTTTGATATTTACTTTAATAATTTCAATCCATCCGCAGGTTAGTGATATTTCGTTTGACCATATATTTCTTGAAGATGGGCTTTCACAAAGTATAGTCAAATGTATTTTACAGGATAAAAGCGGTTTTATGTACTTCGGAACCGAAGACGGCTTAAATATTTATGACGGCTACTCCTTTAAAATATTACGAAACTCACCCGGCAATCCGAACAGCTTAAGCTACAACGATATTACTTGTATGTGCGAAGACGGTTCAGGAAGGTTATGGATAGGAACCTTTAACTCCGGAGTAAATCTTTTCATTCAATCAAAAAAGAAATTTATTCGATTAAATTATAACGGTGACAGTAGTAATAGTCTGAGCAACGATAATATAAATGCAATTATTGAAGATGAACCGGGAAATATTTGGATCGGAACCGATAACGGACTCAACTGCATAATAAATGCATCTGCTCAGGATACCGGTTTTTCTGTGCAGAGAGGAATTAAGGGTAATAAAAATCAAATTATACTTGCCAACGAAAGAATCTTGTCTATACTGGCCGGCAGAAGCGGCGAACTTTGGGTAGGAACCGATAGCGGTTTATTCAAAGTTTTGAGAGACAAAGAAGGAAATATTTTAACAACGCTCCATTTTAAACACAGCCAAAATAAAAAGGAATCAATAAGCAATAATATCATACGGGCAGTCTTTGAAGATTCGGATGGAGATTTATGGATCGGAACCGATTACGGATTAAATAAAATCTCTGCTGCGGAAATACAAAAAACTTTGCCGGATTTTCAAAAGTTTTTTCATTCCGATAAAAATAGAAAATCAATCAGTCATAATGAAATATATGCAATAAGCCAGGATTCAGCCGGATCGATTTGGATCGGTACGAACGGCGGCGGTGTAAATATATATGAAAAGAAAATCGGCCGTTTTGTTTCCTATCAATATGATCCGATCGTTTCGGGATCTTTAAGCACCAATGAACTCAGATCGTTGTTTCTGGACAGGTCGGGTATAATGTGGATAGGAAGCTACGGCGGCGGAATAAATAAAGTTTCAAGAAAAGGGGGACAGTTCTTTCATTACAGACACAGAACTAATGACCCTAATTCGCTTAACCATCCTATAGTGTGGTCTTTTTATCAGGGCAAAGACAGCATATTATGGATTGGTACGCTCAACGGTTTAGACAGACTTGATAGAAAAACTTTAACTTATAAGCATTTTATCCACATTTCCGGGAAAAACAGTCTCAGCAATAATGTAGTCCGCGTTATAACAAGAATCGACAACGGGAAGCTGCTCCTCGGAACAAACGGAGGCGGTATTGATGAGTTTGATCCCGAAACAAATATATTTAAAAACCGGTCTCACAATCCGGCAAACCCGAACAGTTTAATACATAACGCGATAAGATCTATTTACCAGGATAAAGACGGAATTATTTGGATCGGCACTTACGGAAGAGGTATGGATAGATTTGATCCTTCTACGGGCATTTTTAAACACTTCATTAACATACTGCACGATACCAACAGCCTCAGTCAGAATTATGTCCGGGTAATTGTTGACGACGACAAAGGAAATTTATGGATAGGAACCGAAGGCGGAGGTTTAAATAAGTTCGATAAAAAGAATGAAAAATTTACAAGATACAGGGCAAGACACGGCAATGGGAGAGCATTATCGAGCGATTACATTTTTTCGATTCTTATAGACAAACCGGGAGTTTTCTGGCTGGGAACATACGGCGGAGGACTTAATAAATTCTATCCGGAAACCGGTGAATGTAAAATTTATACCGTTGATAAAGGTTTATCAAGTAATTCGGTTTACAGTATCGTAAAAGACTTGGACGGATTTCTTTGGCTAAGCACGAATAACGGCTTATCAAAGTTTAATCCTTCTGAAGAGAAATTCAAAAACTATAATATAAAAGACGGTCTTCAGGATAATGAATTTAACGGCGGGGCATATTACCGCACAAACAGCGGTGAATTGTTGTTCGGCGGAATTAACGGTTTCAATTCATTCTATCCTCGAAATATTAAAGAAAATAATTTTATACCTCCTATTGTTCTAACCTCATTTAAAATATTTAACCAGGAAGCTAATTTCCCCGTCCCGCTTACTTCAATAAAAGAAATACAGCTTTCTTATTCCGATAATGTTTTTTCGTGTGAGTTTGCCGCACTTGATTATTTCTCGCCGGAGAAGAATAAGTACGCGTATAAGATGGAAGGAGTTGATAAGAATTGGGTTTTTGTAAACGCCGACAAAAGATTTGCAGCTTACACCACACTATCTCCGGGGACATACAAATTTCAAGTAAAAGGCTCCAACAGTGACGGGAATTGGAATGAAAAGGGAGTCGTTTTATTTATAAAAATAATACCGCCTTTCTGGCAGCGGGCCTGGTTCATTATTCTCGTTGCTGTATTTATTATCGGTGTAATTTACATCTTGTATCTAAGAAGGTTAAAAATAATCAGAATGAAAATAGAACTCCGAACAGCGCACGATGCCCAGCTATCCATTATGCCTAAAACAGATCCCGTTATTGAAAAACTTGAAGTGTCAGGAACATGTATTCCTGCAAATGAAGTAGGGGGAGACTTCTTCGATTACTTCGTATCAAATGACGGCTCCAATAAATTCGGAGTTTTAATAGGAGATGTTTCGGGCAAAGCTATGAAGGCTGCAATAACAGCAATAATGACTTACGGTATGATAATCTCGGAAATAAGAGCAAATAACAGTATAAGCAAGATTTTAGAAAATGTGAATACAACTTTGATACATAAAATTGAAAAAAAGATGTTTGTTTCCGCATGTATCTGCATGATAGATACCGAGAGAAGGATACTATCAATAGCTAATGCCGGGCTTTCCAGGCCTATTATTTTATCGGGGGGAAATGCAAAAATTCTTCAACCTGACGGCCCCAGGTTACCGCTTGGAGTGAAAGACGACATTCATTACAAATTGACGGAATACAATCTGGAGAAAAATGATTTAATCATTTTAACTACGGACGGAGTTGACGAAGCACAGAATAATAATCGCGAACTGTTCGGCGTCGAAAGATTAAAAAACCATTTATTGTCGTTAAACGGCCTTAACCTGCCTGTTGCAAAAATAAAAGAGTCGATAATTAATGAAGTTCAAAAGTTTATTAACAAGGACAAGCCTTGCGACGACATGACTGTTCTGGTAATAAGAATAAAATAGGGATAAATAATTTATATTTTACTAAACATTAAAAAAGATAAATACGGCCCATCGTTCCGTTTAAATATTCTTAAAATTATCATATAGAACACTTCCCCGAATAATGTTTCATTCTACAGACGCCAGAGGAATCTTCTGTTTTAACAGTCTTGAATAAAAATGATTTATACTCCGATATATGTTTTTTATAAAATTTATTTTTTATTAAACCAAAAACTTTTAACATCTCTTCTTTGTAAGTCGCCAAAATTTTTCATTATTTAATTTTACAAATATCTCAGATTATTAAAATAAATCATTTGACTTGAAAAATGAGTATTAAATACAAACTTCTGGGCAAGCCGGGAAAAGACAATGCATTGATGGTGTGGATAAACAGAGGCACCAGGTTATACCGTATTTTGTTCGACTGCGGGGAAAATATACTCAACGAATTGAGTTATACTGATATAACTTCTATCGATTACTTGTTATTCTCGCATTTTCATCTAGATCATGCGGCCGGATTCGATTATTTCATTAGAAGAAACTACGATAGACGGGATAAACCGGTATATGTTTTCGGTCCGAAAGATACTATTAAAGTCATTCATAACAGGCTGAAAGGATATACGTGGAACTTAGTTGACGGAGTTCCTGGCAAATGGATTATTACGGAAATAAACGAAGACAGTTCAAAGACTATCTCGTTATACGCATCGGAATCATTTTCCAGAAAACATTATTCCGGTGAAAAAATATTTGAAAGAAATTTAATAGACAACGATGATTTCAGGGTAGACGCGGCATTGTTAAATCATATTATTCCGTCTGCCGGATACCGGATCACGGAGAAAGAATCATTAAACATTAATAAACAAAAATTAGAAGAACTGGATATTCCCCATGGACCGTGGCTTGAAAAAGTAAAAGATTTGTCTGTTAACGGTAAAACAAGACTATCACTGAATAATAGCAATTACGCTTTAAGCGAACTTCGCAAAAAGCTTTTATTCAGAAATAAGGGGGAAAGTATCTCGTATCTAACCGATTTCATTTACGACAGGAAGTCTTCCAGCAGAGCAGTTAGCCTGATTAGAAATTGCAGCACTGTTTTTTGCGAGAGTCAGTATTCACCGAAAGATTTTAAGCTTGCAAAAAAGAATTACCATTTAACTTCGGAACAGGCCGCAATGCTGGCGGAAAAAGCAAAAGTAAAAAGATTAATTTTATTTCACATTTCCGACAGATATAGCTTAAAACAGGATTTCATATCAATTCTTACCCTGGCAAGACGAAAATTTTCCGATTCATATTTCCCGGAAGGCTGGTTTCCCGGACTCGATTAAAATTGATTGTTTTTTTAATACTCCAGAATTATTCTAAAATTACGGAGCAGACAGAATCTTGTATTTTTTAAAATCAAATACTTTTCAAGATTTAAAACTTAAATTTGTATTTTAACCTGGATACGGATTATGATTATTCCCAGATTTATTTCATATGTTTCAATATTTATATGGCTACTACCGCCAATCCGACAATATAAGGGAAATTACTTTTACTTTTTTCTTGTGTTGGCTTTATTAGATCCTATTGTTTATGTCGTTCGTTTTATACTGCCTTTGGATCCGATGAGAATATATACACTCTGTACAATATTTTTAGTGTTCGCTTTAATAAAAATAAGACATAATAAATTTAACTGGTTTTACATAGCGGTATTGACAATAATAAATACTTATCTTTCTTTTTCACTTAGTTTTGATTTATTAAAATTATATCTGATACTTCAACTAATCGTTGTTTTCTTTATAATTTTAAGAAAAACTTTACTTGATACATTTACCAACGGTCAAATAAATTTATTCTATTTTGTTCTGGTTTTATATTTGCTTTCGGTACTTACTAAAATGCTGATAACGTTTACGCAATTTTCATCGGGTATATTTTATTTTTACTTCACTACCGCATTTGAAATTTTGATTGCTGTCTTTTTTATTTTTTATAATGATGTAAACATTCCGAAAATAAAATTGAACGGCTAGATTTTTCCTTAACTCAGTTTCCTGCCCGGTAATTTGAATTATCACTTTTCTGTTTCTCGGACGAATGTCAAACTCTATTAAAATAATCTGCTGCCACGTACCCAGAAGCATATCTTTATCTACGAAAGGTACGGTAAAAGATGCCCCTTGCAGCGCCGCCCTTATATGCGAATGTCCGTTGCCGTCATGCCAGGTTTCATCATGTTTATATTTTACGTTCGATGGTACAAGTTTTTCAAAAAAATGGGGATAATCCGAAATCAATCCCGGCTCATATTCTATAGTGGTAATACCTGCTGTAGAACCTCCGATAAATACAAGCGCGTTACCTTCCCTGATATTGGATTTTCTGATTTGTTCTTCTACTTTGTCAGTAATGTCTACGAGTTCGGTATTGCCTCTGGTTTTTACTTCGAACGAAAGTGTTTTAATTGAAAGCATTATTCAAGTTCCTTTCTTTTGACTTTTTACGGAAGATTTAAGCTTCAACCATAAAATAAATTTGTTATATATATTTGAAAAATGCCCGGCGGCAAATTCCCGGAATACGCAATTCCTAATCTCATAAAATTTAATTAAATTTGAGACAAATTTTAATTTATCCACAAAATTGGTACAATATTTTATGCTTACCAAGGACTATATAGAACTCGAATCTAACTACGGGGCTCATAATTATCATCCTTTGGATGTGGTAATAAGTAAAGCCGAAGGAGTATGGGTTTATGATGTTGAAGGAAACAAATATCTTGATTGCCTTGCTGCTTATTCCGCAGTAAATCAGGGGCATTGTCATCCCAGAATTCTTAATGTACTTAAAACTCAGGCCGAAAAAGTAACGCTTACATCGCGGGCATTCAGAAACGACCAGCTTCCGCATCTTTATAAAGAAGTCTGCGAACTGACTGGATATCAAATGTTCCTGCCGATGAATTCGGGCGCCGAAGCAGTTGAAACGGCTTTAAAGGCTGCCAGGAAATGGGGATATAAAGTAAAAGGCGTGGAAGAAGATAAAGCCGAAATTATTACATGCACAAATAATTTTGCCGGAAGAACCATCAGTATAATCAGTTTTTCAACTGAAGAGCAGTATCGCGACGGCTTCGGTCCTTTCACTCCGGGCTTCAAGATTGTTCCGTACGGCGATGCGGATGCAATTGCAAAAGCTGTAACAAAAAATACTGTGGCTTTGCTTGTCGAGCCGATTCAAGGTGAAGGCGGAGTTATTGTTCCGCCTGACGGGTATTTAAAAAAGGCATTCGACATCTGCAAAAAAAATAATGTATTGTTTATGGCAGATGAAATTCAGTCGGGACTTGGCAGAAGCGGCAAGCTGTTTGCCTTTGAATATGAAAATATCAGACCTGATGTTGTAATAATAGGCAAAGCTTTGTCGGGAGGATTTTATCCGGTATCGGGAGTTTTATCGGATAAAGAAGTACTAGGAGTGTTCAACCCCGGTGATCACGGTTCCACATTCGGTGGCAATCCTCTCGGTGCGGCTGTGGCGCGTGAAAGTTTAAAAGTGCTCATTGAAGAAAAACTCGTTGAGAAATCTTTCGAACTCGGAAATTATTTCAGGGATAAACTAAGAGCCGTCAATTCAGGTTATGTAAAGGAAATACGGGGAAAAGGTTTGTTTATAGGAGTTGAATTAAAGCCGGAGGCCGGCGGTGCCCGCAGGTTTTGCGAAGCTTTAATGAAGAAAGGAATACTTTGCAAAGAGACTCATGAAAATGTAATCCGGTTTGCCCCGCCTTTGGTTATAAAGAAGGAAGAGATTGATTGGGCTGTTCAAAATGTAGCGGAAGTATTGCAGAATAACTAATTTATTTATCCAAGTAATTCAATATGCACGGCTATTTAACCGTGCATATTGAAAACTTGTCTTGAAGGTTTAACTAAGAAATTTATTTAAAAACATTTTGGTATCTTCTATCGCTTTATTTAATACGTCTATTCTTCCCAATATATTATCGATATCATTCTGCTTGCCGGAAAGCTCAATACCTAAGGCCTCGTCACCTATTTTTTTAGCACCTACCGAATAACTTGCGCCTTTTATAGTATGTGCTTCGTTAATTATTTTTTCGATATTTTTTGTCTTTACGAACCCGTCAAGTTTCTGAAAGCGTTCGTTCATATCATTTATATAACTCTTCAATAATTCCCTTTGGAATTCTTTATCACCCATGCTCATTTTTTCAAGCACTAAAAAATCAAATACCTGCTCAATAATTTTTTCCGGCTGAATTACTTCTACTTCAGACGGTAATTCTATCTTCAGCCATTTATCAATTACGTTCAGCAATAGTTCGGAAATTATTGGTTTGGTAACATAATCATCCATACCCGCATCAATACATTTTTCTTTGTCGCCCATTAATGCATGCGCTGTGATAGCTATTATAGGAATTTTATTTTTAGGATTCTCAAGCTGCCTTATCATTTTTGTGGCGGTAAAACCGTCCATTTCAGGCATCTGAACATCCATTAAGATTACATCATAATCGCTTTCCTTAACGGCAACCACAGCTTCCAAACCATTATTGACCGGAGAGGAATTATAGCCTGCAAATTTTAGAATTCTTAAAGCAACTTTTTGATTGATTAAGTTGTCTTCAGCCAATAATATTTTGAATTTAGCTCTTTCTTCCTTTAAAACTTCAGTCATAACCGATTCCAAATATGTATTATGCTTTTATATTATTATTTTCTCAATTAAGTTTTTCTTTTTTCCGGCGTCTTGGTATATATCTATCTGAGAACAACTTAAGGAAAATTAAAGAACCGGAAAGATCTCTATATTTAATACAGGATTAAACGATTAGTTTATTATCGGATTTTTTCAATAAATTGTTAATATTTGCATTGGTCTTATTTTCAATTTGTTGATTACTTCTAATTAACCTTAATAAAATATCATCGTGAAGATAATATTCGATTAAGCATTTTCCCAGGAATATTTATAATTTTTGAAAAAATGGTAGATTTTTTATATTCAATTGATGTTTCGGTACTATATTTCTTTAATCACACCCTATCAGCCCCTTTTCTAAATAAATTCTTCGGAATAATAACAAATGTTAACAATTGGTATATCGCTTATTTAATTTTACTCGGAATTAGTTTTACTAAAGGCGGAAGAAAAGGAAAATTAGCCGTTCTCGGTGTATTATTATTGATACTGGTCACCGATCAATTCGGCGCAAGGATGCTGAAGGAAATGGTAGGACGAATTAGGCCGTGCAATGCTCTGCCCGACATTATTACACCGCTGGGATGCAACGGTACATTTTCTTTTCCCTCAAATCACGCTTTGAATAATTTTGCGGCAGCCACTTTCTTTTATAAATTATACCCTAAATTAAAGTGGATCCTTTTTATAACAGCTTCCTTAATTGCCATTTCAAGAGTATATATGGGCCTGCATTATCCTTCGGATATTATAGGCGGAGCAATAATCGGTTCAGCTTTCGGATATGCGTTCTCTTTTTTACTTCTGAAAATTGATGCATATTTGGGACGAAAAAACAAATTAACTGTAAATAATTAAGAATTGAATACGGGAAATATGAATATGCCGCAAAAAAAATTAAGCAAATTAATAGTTAGACTCGCTGTACCGGAAGATATTCCATTGATTTTAACTTTCATAAAAGAGTTGGCCGAATATGAAAAAATGTCGGATCAGGTAACGGCAACCGAAGAAATTTTAAGCGAAAAGTTGTTCGGCGTTCATAAATACGCAGAGGTATTTATCGCAGAGTATGAAGGAGAACCTGCCGGTCAGGCATTATTCTTTCACAACTTCTCTACTTTTATCGGAAGACCCGGTATTTACCTTGAAGATATTTATGTAAGACCTCAATTGCGTGGAAAAGGTATAGGAAAATCTCTACTGCTGGAAGTAGTAAAACTTGCAAAACAGAGAAATTGCGGCAGAGTTGAGTGGGTTGTTCTTAATTGGAATGAACCGTCCATAAATTTCTATAAAAGCCTTGGCGCTCTTCCTATGAACGAATGGACTACATTCAGGCTTACCGAAGAAGAGATAGCAAATTTAGCGGGCTAAAAATGTGAAAATTACGCAAAAATGAAGTTTTTAGTATATTAAATATTCCGGCCAGTCTCTGAAATTCCGCAAATTTTTTTTATCTTTGACACTAATTATTATGTATATTTACAAAGATTTGTATAACAACAACGTTGAACTTAAATTTTTTAAATTTATAAGGAATAACAATGGCTAATAACGGTAACAGGAGAGTTGTCGTGACCGGTATGGGAGCTTTAACTCCTATCGGATTAACTGTAAATGACTTTTTTGAAGGAATGATGAACGGAAAAAGCGGAAGTGCATTAATTACAAGTTTTGATACTTCTAAGTTGGATACGAAATTCGCATGCGAGCTCAAAGGTTTTGACGTAACAAAATTCCTCGATAGAAAAACTGCCCGAAGATTGGATAAATACGCACAATATGCAATGGCGGCTTCGATGCAGGCGGTTGAGGATAGTAAGCTGGATACGAAAGACTTAACGGACGAACAGAGGGGCCGAATAGGTGTTGTATTCGGCAGCGGAATCGGAGGAATAGAAACGTTCTATAATCAGTCCGTAGTGAATTATACCGAAGGGCCCGACCGTATTTCTCCGTTTTTTATCACCATGCTTATTCCTGATATTGCCAGCGGATATATTTCTATACATTACGGATTCAGAGGACCTAATTATTGCATTGTTTCAGCATGCGCAACCGCAAATAACAATATGATCGACGGGTATATGCTAATTAAGAACGGACTGGCAGATATTATAGTTTCAGGAGGAAGTGAAGCTGCTATTAACCAAATAGGCCTCGGCGGATTTAACGCAAACAAAGCACTGTCAACAAAAAATGATTCACCGGAAACAGCAAGCAGACCTTTTGATATTACGCGAGACGGTTTTGTAATGGGAGAAGGCGGAGGGGCGGTAATCCTTGAAGAACTGGAATCCGCAAAAAAAAGAGGAGCAAAAATATACGCCGAAATAATAGGCGCAGGATTGTCTGCAGACGCATATCATATTACGGCTCCGCACCCGGAAGGTACCGGAGCTATTCTGGCAATGGAGATGGCTCTTAACGGCGCCGGAATAAATAAAGATGAAGTGGATTATATAAACATGCACGGCACTTCAACTTCGCTCGGAGATATTGCCGAAACCAAAGCGATTAAAAAGGTTTTCGGCGATCATGCATATAAAATGAATGTGTCTTCAACAAAAAGTATGACCGGGCATTTGCTGGGTGCTGCAGGCGCTGTAGAAGCTATTGCTTCAATACTTGCGATAAATAATAATGTGGTCCCTCCAACTATTAATTTCGAAAATCCTGATCCGGAATGCGATTTGAATTATACATTTAATAAACCCCAGGAACGAACGGTAAATGTTGCTGTGAGCAATGCTTTCGGATTCGGCGGACACAATACGTCTGTTGTATTTAAAAAATACGAATAATTAATTGAAGTAATTTTTATTCCATATACAACCGTTCCCGGCATTCTGCAAAATATCTAATATAATTTTTACCGGCGCCGTGTAATTACGGTGCCGGTAAGATAATTATTCCGGATTTCGAAAATCTTAATTCTAAATTTTAATTTTAGCATAATCTTTTTACTTCAAAGCTTTTAATGAATTTTATTGTTCGTGATGTTTATTATTTTTACAATGTCTATTAATAATTCAAAGGGAGAAATATGGAACGCTCAATGGTTACAACTGCATTCGAACTGGATAATTATAAAATCGTTAAAAATCTTGGAATTGTGCGAGGAATTACCGTCCGTTCACGTTCAATTGTAGGTACTATCGGAGGAACGCTCCAGACTATTTTCGGAGGTAATATCACTTTATTTACAGAGTTATGTGAAAAAACAAGGGAAGAATCTTTTGAATTGATGATGAGACATGCCGAGCAGCTCGGTGCCAATGCAGTAATAGGAATGAGATATGACACTACCGACGTTCTTCAGGGAGTAAGCGAAGTATTATGCTACGGAACCGCCGTTGTAACCGAACGAAAATAAATTGATCGTACATTATAATTAATCAGGCTTCTTTCTAAAAACTTACTGTCAATTTAAATATGGAAATAATTAATAAACGAAATGCCGAACATTATAAGTGGGGACCGGATTGCGACGGCTGGCATCTGTTGAAGAATAAGGAAATGAGCGTAATTCAAGAACTTGTACCTCCGGGAGGATCCGAGATTGCACATTATCATCGAAATTCCAGGCAGCTTTTTTTTATTCTGGAGGGAGAAGCAACTTTAGAATTTTCCGGCAAATCTTTTAAACTTAAAAAATATGATTCGATTGAAATTCCGCCGCTGACCTCACATAAACTTTTAAATGAGACATCCCTAAATCTCGAGTTTTTAGTTATTTCACACCCCCCCGGTCATGGTGATAGAATCACAGTTTAGTTCTTTTTAATTCTTTATTTTATCTCAAATCTTAATTTGTTAAGATTTTTTCAATAATAAACAGAGATAAAAAATGAATGACGCATTATTCAGAGAAAATGTAATAGAACTTTTAAACGGCGGCAGCGCTCACATAAAAATATCAAAAGCACTGGCTGGATTACTTCCCGGAAACCGGAATAAGCGGCCGGAGAATTTCCCTTATTCTGTTTGGGAATTATTAGAGCACATCAGAATCTCACAAAATGATATTCTTAAATATATGGTTGATCCTAAATGGAAATCACCCAAATGGCCCGACGAATATTGGCCCAAAAATAAGAACTCTGCAGTAAACGATAAAAACTGGAACGATGCAATTGATTTTTTTAATTCCGATCTTGATGAACTGCTTAAAATAGCACAGGATCCGGAAATCGATCTGTTGTCAGAATTACCGCATGCAGAGGGTGTCTCGTATTTAAGAGAACTGTTGCTGGCCGCAGATCATAAGTCGTACCATCTGGGCCAAATTGTATTGGTGAGAAAACTTCTGGACAACTGGTAGAATGCAATATTAATATTGTTTTCACGGATAATAGTTTTCTTGCATGCTTTGTTTTCAATTTAAAATTAATTTTATTCGGCAGTATAAATTTGAAAAGATTATTTTAAGTCATTAAAATATAAATTTTGGCCTAGTATAAACCGCATGAGCAAAAATCTCGCAATTCTGTTTCTGGTATTTGTAAGTTTTAAAATTATATATGCCGATAATTATCCGAAAAATTATAACATCGATATCATTCATTATACTTTCAGGATAGGATTAAGCGACTCGACTAATACGATAATCGGAGAGACCGCCGTAAGAATAAAATTTCTGAAAGATAATGTTAATGATTTTAACCTGGACCTGGTCGGAAAATCAAAATCATCCCGCACGGGTATGACGGTTACATCCGTTACCTCGAACGGTCAGAAATTAGAATATCATCAAAGCCGGGATAATTTTCTTATAAAGTTAAAAAGCCCGGCTAAAAAAGGCTCGGAAGAAATTTTTACGATCGATTATTCGGGAATTCCTGAGGACGGACTGATTATTTCGAAAAATAAATTCGGGCAAAGAACCTTCTTCGGCGACAACTGGCCTAACAGAGCTCATTACTGGCTGCCGACTATAGATCATCCTTACGACAAAGCTGCCTGCGATTTTATCGTAATTGCTCCTTCTAAGTATCAAGTGATTGCAAACGGATTATTGCAGGAAGAAACCGATCTGACTAACGGGACAAGGCTGACGCACTGGAAGGAAACTATACCGATATCAACCGAACTGATGGTAATTGGCGCGGCTCAATTTGCTGTGCAATACCTCCCCGAAATAAACTGTCTTCCCATTGAATCTTGGGTTTACCCGCAGGACAGAACAAAGGGCTTCTATGATTTTTCGGTAGCCGGCGAAATCATAAAATATTTTTCATCTTTGATCGGACCCTTCCCTTTTCAAAAACTGGCTAATGTCGAATCGAAAACAAAATACGGCGGAATGGAAAATGCCGGAAATATTTTTTATGCCGAAAGCAGTATAACCGGAACAAGGAAAAACGAAACGACGATTGCGCATGAAATAGCTCATCAGTGGTTCGGAGATGCTGTAACTGAAGTTGATTGGAATCATATATGGTTAAGCGAGGGATTTGCGACTTTTTTTGAAAATATTTTTATAGAACATCAATTCGGAAAAGACAGTTTGTACAGCGTTTTAAATACCGATAAAAACTTAATTTTCAATTACAGCAAATATAATCCGGGTTCCGCTGTAGTAGATACTACTATCAAAGATTTAAATTTATTGTTAAATCCGGATTCTTATCAAAAAGGAGCCTGGGTTCTAAGAATGCTGAGAAAACTCCTGGGCGAAAAAGATTTCTGGAAAGGAATAAGGGATTATTATACAACTTACCGCTACAAAAATGTGCTTACATCCGATTTCGAAAAGATCATGGAAAAAAATTCGCATCTGGATTTAAAATGGTTCTTCGATCAGTGGATTTATAAGCCCGGTTTCCCAGAGGTAAACGGTTCATGGCATTTTAATAAAAATTCAAGAAAATTGGTCTTAACCTTCTTTCAGAATAAACCGGGCAATCCGGTATTCAGGCTTCCGGTAGATATAAAAATAATATACGACAACGGCCATAAATCGATAACAAAGGATCTACTTCTCGATAAAAGGGAAAATAAGTTTGAGATTACAGTTTCGAATCTACCGGATACAATAATTTTGGACCCTGAACACAATGTATTAATGGAGGGAAAACTTCAAAAAGATTAAATTTATACGGCTCAGAAATCTAAAGTCGAGAGTAGATTAATTCTAAAAGATAATGTTTTAAATCTTTTTCATTTTTCCTTCATCATACGCAGAGTAAGGTCGTAAAATTTCCAATATGAATGCGGAAATCCTTAATACAAGTTAACAAAACTCTTTGTTGTAAAATTTAAAATATGGCTAAACAAAAATCTCTTAAAAGAAATATAATTGAATGGACTTTAATACTGGGAGTTATGTGCTTTCTTTATTTTACAGGACTTTATACGGAAGTTATCGGAAAAATACAGCAGATTGTTTTGATAACCGGAATAATCCAGCCGGATATAAATATCCCCGCTGAAAAACAGCAGAATGCCGATTACAATATGGTTCTAGTTTCGTTAAAAAACGAGATAGTACCGCTGGAAAGCTTCAAAGGTAAAGTCATTTTTATAAACTTGTGGGCTTCATGGTGCCCGCCGTGCAGAGCGGAAATGCCTACAATAGAAAATCTATATGAGAAATTGAAAGACAACCGGAATATTGTTTTTGCGGCTATATCTCTGGATGAAGATCCATTTAAAGCGAAAGAATTAATTAAAAAAGAAGGTTATACCTTTCCGGTTTATTTCCCTGCAGGTAATTTTCCTTCGATATACAACAGCGGAACAATACCTTCAACTTATATAATTTCCAGGCAGGGTAAAATTGTTGCAAAAGAAATCGGTATGGCTGATTATAATACATCTAAAGTTATCAATTTTATTTCAGGACTTTCGCACGATAAAATAAGCTATTCAAAATTAAAATAATTACTTCATGTCAGAATCATTATTGTGGTTCTGAAATAAACTATCGGGTATTCCGTTATTCACAACATAGTTCGAATAATCAATATAAATCTTCCCGTTTATCGTACCTGACGAGTCGTCCTCTTTATTATCTTTGCTCTCCTTGTGCGATCCGCGTTTGAAATCTACATGCGGCATGTTAAGCGATAAAACCATAGAACTAGGCAGAGGATATTTTATATCTTTGCTGTAATTTAAAATCAGAGAAAATGTACCGTTGGTTTTCGTAGTTGCCTCAACTTTCCGGATAACGTTTTGCGACTGGTCGATCCATAGAGTAGTCAATATTAAATCCCCCTTATCATTAAGCGGAATTACTTTGACTATAGAAGTATTGTAACCTTCTAAATCCGCATCCTTTATAAAAATTGCCGTATAATCATTATTCAAAAAACTCATGGGCGAGGTAAACATACCGTTCCTGGGCAGCAGTGCAAAACCTTTTGATTCAAAGTGAATTTTATCCGGCTGCTTATAATATATTTTTGCGTTCATCGGAGGTACTTTTATGAATTCAATGTCGGTTTTAATTGTTACATCAACTACATAATCCTGAACCGTGTTGAAAGCGATTTTAACATTATTAATTATCGTATTTGCGTTCTTGCTTTGACATAAATTTAAAGAGGTCAAAATTAAAAAAAAGATAGCTGTATATTTTTTCATTTTATCTGCCTAATACCAATTTATATGGAAATAAATCACGTTAAAATATCTTTTTTGCCGAAAAAGAATAAAGTAATGAAGAATAATGCAATTACATGTCCGCCCATAATTAATACCGATTTTGAAATTTCCGCCAGGTCCATTGGATTTTGAAAGAATGCCCTCCAAGTATCCATATAGCTCGTAAAAAGGTACGGTTTCAAATCCCTGAAAAAATTAACGTCGATTGCCGAGATAATAAAAAATATTATAATGATTGCCATTGTTGAAATTATCGGTCCGATAGCATTTTCGACCAGTGCAGAAAACAAGAATGCTATGGAGGCAACAACACCCATGCTCAAAACTGCGAATAAATACGCAAGCAGGAATCTCCAGAGCACGTCGTTTTTAGCCAAGATTGTAATTCCGCCTGCCCCCAGAACGATAAGTTCACCGGTACCCAGCAAAATAGATCCCAGGCCGAGACTTATTGTTGCAAGAAATAGAATTAATAAGAATGTATAAATTATTCCGGCAAGATATTTAGCGGTGACAATACTGCTCCTGGAAACCGGGCGGGTAATAAGCATTCTGTAAGTGCCTGCGGTAGCTTCTCCGGCTAAAAGATCTCCGGCTACAAGGGCTATTAGAAAGGGGATATGAATTGCAAGGCTGTTAAGAATCAGGTAAGATACAAAATACCCGTTCAATAAATTACCGACCATTAAGAATGACTGCTGCAGTCCCCTTGTCATGAAGTTTATTGACCTTTGACCTTCAGCCATCATTGCAAACTCGATTACAGGAACCAGCACTCCTATTGCCAAAAATCCGATATAAGTGCGCCACTTCTTAAATATTTTATATAATTCAATGCTGATTAATGTAAACATTAGGAAACCTTCTGGGTTATACTTAAGAAATATTCTTCCAAAGATCTTGTAGGAATTACAGCTTTTACAGGTATGTCTTTTTCAACTAGAAATTTATTCAGATGAGAAATTTCATCCGGTTGAAGGAGAAAAATAAACCTTCCGTCTATATTGGTATCAAGTTTATCTTTCCAGCCCGATTCAAAGATTAATTTTTTAGCCTCTTCCCAACTCTCAACTTCAAAAGTAACTTTTAATTTATTCGAATTTAAAAGATCTTCCACCTTTCCTTCCACTTGGGCGGAGCCTTTATTGATAATAATCATTCTATTGGCAACAAGTTCAACTTCGGAAAGAATATGAGAGGACAAAAATATGGTTTTATTTTTTTCTTTTGATAAATAAATAATCAAGTCGCGTATTTCTTTCATTCCCTGAGGATCAAGTCCCGTGGTAGGTTCATCAAGAATTATCAGCTCGGGGTTATGCAACAGAGCCTGAGCCAAACCAAGTCTCTGCTTCATACCGTGAGAAAATGTTTTTACTTTGCTTTTAAATCTTTTTTCCAATCCAACCATCTCAAGCACTTCCATTATTCTTTTTTTCGAGACATCCGTTCCCGAAATCCGGCCTAAAATTTCAAGATTCTTATAAGCGGATAAATAACCGTAAAAATCGGGTTTTTCGACGATAGCCCCGACTTCCCTTAATATACTTTTTCTGTGATGATTTAATGATTTTCCGAATAAACTGATGCTGCCTTCGGTGGGAGAAATTAATGAAAGTAGCATTCTTATTGTAGTGCTTTTCCCCGCACCGTTTGGCCCGAGAAAGCCGAAAACATCACCACGGTAAACATTCAGGTTCAGATTATCGACGGCTTTGAGATCTTTAAATCTTTTTGTAAGATTCTGCACTTCAATAATTTTTTCGTTATTCAAGTAATTTACCTTTCAATTCATCAGATATTATTAAGTAAGTTCCCTTTGCCGCATATATTCTCATAAAAATATCCGGACGTAATATATTCCGGAAGCTGATTTAATAATACTTGTTCAATCATTAAATTTTCCATAACCATGTATTCGGACGGGTCATTTATATTTTAAAAGCAGTGCGTCAAACTACATTATATAATTATTTTTTAGGTAAATTAACCCCCATTCCTTGCGGCTATTTATTTTGTCAATAATAAAAATTATTACGTTAAATTTTGTTGAATTTTTAACAGTACGGCATAATATTTTTTATAAGCAGATTTACATTCTTATTAAGAAATTATAAATGAAAAATCGTAACGTACAAATACCTATAAAATTAACATAATAAAATTACTGATTATTATTTACGGTTCATAGAATTATTAATAAGATGCTTCAAAACAAACTGAAAAGGCAGAATATATGGATATACGCCTTCATCAGGAACTTATCGTTTTTTTTATGAGTACATAAAACATTGATCGAAAAAATCAAGTAATTTAAATAATAATTTTTTATGTAAGATTTAATTTGGTTTTTAAAAAATTTATTCCAAATTTTGTTCAAAAATTTCCACGTTGTTCAAAGTAAAAAAAAAATTTTTTATTGTTTTATTTTAATACTTTTTTTGATTACTTTGAACTACCGCATTATCAAAATCAATTTTTAATTTTCGTAAAGAATGAAGACAAAATTTTCGCCGCAAGAGCATTTCATTATTTTTATGATAAGACTTTATTAATAATTTAAGATTTAAACTTCGTGTGAAGGGAGTTATAATTCATGCAAATCAAGAGATATTTTACTGAGGCAAATAGGGATCCTTATTTCGCTGTTGAGTTTGTTAAAAGAGTTTCGGAAATAAAAAACCCGGACGGTTCTATTGTGTTCAGAATGGAAGATGTTACTATACCTGCCGATTGGACACAAGTAGCTACCGATATCATCGCACAAAAATATTTCAGAAAAGCCGGAGTCCCGAAATTACTTAGAAAAGTTCAGGAAGAAGGAGTACCCGTTTGGCTTCAACCTTCAGTTGCAGACAGCGAAAGACTGGAACAACTCCCTGAAAAAGAACGCTATTCATCCGAAACCGATGCCAGACAGGTTTTTCACAGACTTGCAGGAACCTGGACTTACTGGGGTTGGAAAGCCGGCTACTTCAACAACGAAGAAAATGCAAAAGCTTTTTACGATGAAATGGTTTATATGCTGATTCATCAAATGGCAGCTCCCAACAGCCCGCAATGGTTTAATACAGGTTTACACTGGGCTTACGGCATCAGCGGTCCTTCACAGGGACATTTTTATGTTGACTACAAAACAGGCAAATTAACCGCATCCGAAGACGCTTATACACATCCTCAGCCTCATGCATGTTTTATTCAATCCGTAAAAGACGATCTAGTTAACGAAGGCGGAATTATGGATTTGTGGGTCCGTGAAGCCAGACTATTTAAATACGGATCCGGTACAGGCTCAAATTTTTCCGAAATAAGAGGAGCAAACGAACCTCTGAGCGGGGGTGGAAAATCCTCAGGTCTTATGTCGTTCTTAAAAATCGGCGATCGCTCCGCCGGCGCAATCAAGTCGGGCGGAACAACCAGAAGAGCTGCCAAAATGGTTACTCTTGATCTTGACCACCCTGATATAGAAGAATATATAAATTGGAAAGTAGTAGAAGAACAGAAAGTTGCAGCAGTTGTTGCAGGCTCAAAATTATGCAACGTGCATTTAAATGCAATAATGAAAGCATGCTACGAAGAACATCCGGAGAACGACAGATTTAATAAGAATTTCAACAAGAAATTAAAACACGCAGTTATAGAGGCTAGAAAAGCTCAAATTCCGAATAATTATGTCGAAAGAGTAATTCAGCTTGCCAAACTTGGTTTTAAATCTATTGAATTCCCGGTTTATGATGTTGATTGGAATTCCGATGCTTACGCTACCGTATCCGGACAAAATTCGAACAACTCAATAAGAATAACAAACGATTTTATGAAAGCTGTTATCGACGACGGCGAATGGAATCTTTACTGGAGAGTAGAAAAGAAAAAAGCAAAAGCCGCCAACAGAGAACCTGTACCGTGCAAAACCTTAAAAGCCCGCGAACTTTGGGATCAAATTTCCTACGCAGCATGGTCAAGCGCCGATCCGGGTGTGCAGTACCATTCAACAATAAATGAATGGCATACATGTCCTGCCGACGGAGATATCAAAGCATCTAATCCGTGCAGCGAATATATGTTCCTTGATGATACCGCATGTAATCTTGCTTCAATAAATCTTGTAAAATTCCATGAAACCCAAAGCCATAAATTCAACATTAAAGCTTACAGGCACGCTACAACATTATGGACTCTCGTGCTTGAAATAAGCGTTTTAATGGCTCAGTTCCCCAGCAAGGAAATTGCACAGTTAAGTTACGATTTCAGAACCCTCGGTTTGGGTTATGCAAATCTAGGTTCTCTTTTAATGCAGCAGGGTATACCTTATGATAGTAATGAAGCTTTTGCAATATGCGGTGCTTTGACAGCTATTATGCATATGACCTCTTATTCAACTTCTGCAGCTATTGCAAAAGAACAAGGTTCCTTCCCCAGGTACGAGCAGAATAAAGAAAACATGCTCAGGGTAATTCGCAATCACAGGAGAGCCGCTTATAACGTTCCCAGCGAAGAATACGAAGGACTGACTATTTACCCGGTCGGAATCAACCCGAAGTACTGCCCTTCCGATTTGTTAAAGGCAGCGAGAGAAGACGCCGACAAGGCTTTGGAAATGGGAACTCAATACGGATTCAGAAACGCTCAGGTTACGGTAATCGCACCAACCGGCACAATAGGACTTGTAATGGATTGCGATACTACCGGAGTTGAACCCGACTTCGCGTTAGTCAAATTCAAAAAACTGGCAGGCGGAGGATACTTTAAAATAATAAATCAGTCCATACCGCCGGCTCTGGAAAGACTGGGATATAACAAAGATCAAATCAACGAAATCGTAAAATATGCCAAGGGCTCCGGAACTCTTGAGGGATGTCCTTACATTAACAGAGAATCTTTAAAAGCAAAAGGTTTTACTGATACAATATTAAATAAGATCGACAGCCTTCTGCCGTCAGTATTCGAGCTTGGATTTGCTTTTAATAAATTTACAATCGGCGCCGATTTTTTACTAAGCAAGCTAGGGTTAAGCGAAGACGAAATTAATTCTTACGATTTTAATCTTCTCTCTTCATTAGGGTTTTCCAAACAGGAAATCGCCTCGGCGAACGATTATGTATGCGGTACCATGACTGTTGAAGGCGCACCTTTCTTAAAGCACGAACATTACCCGGTATTTGACTGTGCCAATAAATGCGGAAAGAAAGGAACCAGATTTATCCGATCCATGGCACATATAAGAATGATGGCAGCCGCTCAGCCGTTTATCTCCGGTGCAATTTCCAAGACCATTAATCTTCCGAATCATGCAAGTGTCGAAGATATAAAAGACGCTTATATGGAATCTTGGAAATTAGGCATTAAGGCCAATGCACTTTACCGCGACGGTTCAAAATTATCACAACCTCTTAATTCGGTTTCCGAAGAAGATATTGAAACAATACTTGAGGAAAAAGAAAACAACGATATTATAAAAGTAGCCGAAAAAATTATTCACCGTTATATCGCGAAAAGAAGAAGATTGCCTGACAGAAGAACCGGATATACTCAAAAAGCTAAAATTAACGGGCAGTCGGTCTACATTAGAACCGGCGAATACGATAACGGTCAGCTTGGAGAAATATTTATAGATATGCACCGCGAAGGAGCTGCTTTCAGAAGTTTACTTAACTGTTTTGCAATATCAATTTCTCTGGGTCTTCAGCACGGTGTTCCGCTTGAGGAGTTTGTAGATGCATTCGTATTTACCAGATTTGAACCAAGCGGAATTGTCACCGGCAACGATAAAATAAAAATGTCTACATCTGTAATCGATTATATTTTCCGAGAACTGGCGGTTACCTACCTCGGCAGAAACGACCTGGCTCATGTAGACCCGGACGAATCTAAATCGAAAGTATCTCCCGGTATAGTAAAAAAATTCGTTGAGCCTGAATTTGTAAGCGAAGAGGTTGTTAGCGAAAGACTAGTTGAACTGGATAATGCGAAGGCTAATTCATACAATTACTCTCTATCAACCAGCGAAGCGAAATATTCAAAACGCGAAGTAAGACCTAAAAACTCGATGCATATAAAAGTAAAAGAAGCTAAAGAAAAAGGCTACACAGGCGATATTTGTTCGGAATGCCAAAGCCTGACGATGGTAAGAAACGGGACATGCCTGAAATGTATGACTTGCGGCGCTACTTCAGGCTGCAGTTAAATACTTGTTAAAATTCTAATAAAAAAGCCGTTCACATATGAACGGCTTTTTTATTTATAAACTAATTGTTTCTTCTATCTTACAACGGGAAGCTTTTTGTTAACCCAGTCCTTTGTAAAATTTTGAGGAAGATATAAAAGTTTTATATTCTTAAAACCCATTTTATTTAGAACTGTAAAAGCAGGATGAATATTCGGGCATTCCGTCCATCCGCAACATCCGCAATAAATTACGATTTCCTTATCATGCGGAATGCTTTGAACTTCCGATTTTAATTTTTTGATTCCTTCATTTCTTGAAGCCGGACCGGCAAACTTTGCACCAGGAATATGACCTTGTTCAAAAAGGAATTGAAAACCTATTTGAAGAACAACCGGTTTGTTTTTCTTTTTACTGTTTATTTGTTTTAATAATTCTTCCGGAGTAATAATATTTTTTAACGTCCACGGATCGCCCGGACGGACGCTTTTGTTTATATCATTCATCTGCTGCGTTAAATTTTTTAAATTTTTTACCGAACTTGCCTGGGCAAACGCGGTACTCATACAAAATGCACCCGAAAGAAACACAAGAAAAAAGGACAAAGAATTGAAACTCACTCTTTTCGTCATTGTTAATCCTAATCTAATAATTTTCGTAAGTACGGTAAAGTTAGGCTTTCGAGTAAAAAGATACAATTCATTCATATTTAGCATAACAAGGTTTTTGAGCGGTATCACTAAATGCAGATAAGAGGAAAGTACAAGGCGGAGGGTATAAGGTTTAAATTTAATCTTTCATAATTAAAATGAAACGGGAAAATATCGGAAGTTTTAATTATGACCGACTAATTTATTACCGTTTTCAAGGTTAATAATCCTTCGGGCGCCCATATAGCGTTTTGAGTAGTAGGTATCTTCCAGCGAAGATACTGTAACCCCGTTGCTGGAACTGGCATGGGCAAATAGGTGATCGCCAATATAAATTCCCACATGACCGGGCCTTACTCTTCTGCGAGTATTAAAAAAGACTAGATCGCCGAATTGAAGATCATCTCTACCGGAAATAACCTCACCCTCATGATACTGCTGTCTGGCGTTTCTTTCCAGTTCAACCGAGAGAGCCTTTTCATATACCGATTTTGTAAAGGCAGAACAATCAATCCCTCTTTTTGTGTTGCCGCCGTATTTATACGGAGTGTCGAGATATTTAATAATTTCCATCAGGATCTTCTCGCGGTCGTCGCTTTCATCAGCGCTGACGTTTTTATCGGTTGTAGCGCTGTATTTTCTCAGTAACTCCGATACATTTATTTTTTTTGTGTCGGGAGGAATATCATCCGGGTCAGATTCATTCATATCTGAATCAGAGTATAAGCTTGTAGTATCGTTGTTGACGGCAGTATCTTTATCCGGTTCTTTATCTTTTGATGAGAACCTTACTGCTGAGTTATTGTCGGATTGTTTTTCATTGCGAGTATTATATCGAATAGTATTTGAAGAAGAGGAGCAACCGGAATAAAAGAATATTCCGGCTACGCAAATTACTAGCAATATTATAAATCGGTTTGGTCTCTGCATCGGCTAACCCAAATATGCTCTTAAATTTTTACTTCTGGAGGCATGTCTTAGTCTGCGGATCGCTTTTTCCTTAATTTGCCGAACTCTTTCCCTGGTTAAATTAAATCTTTCGCCTATTTCTTCCAGGGTAAGAGAATGTTCTTTATTTAAACCGAAATATAATTTAATAACTTCTGCTTCTCTTTCGGTAAGAGAAGATAACGCACGTTCAATCTCCGATTTGAGGGATTCGGTCATTAAGCCGAAATCCGGATTAGGCTGCTGATCATCCTCTATAACATCCAGTAGTCTGTTTTCTTCCCCCTGTGAAAAGGGAGCGTCCATTGAAACGTGACGGCCGGAAATCTTTAACGTATCCGCAACTTCGCTTACGTCCATATCAAGTTCCTGAGCCAGTTCAGCCGCATTGGGTTCTCTTTCGAACTCCTGTTCAAGATTGCTGTAGGCCTTACCTATTTTATTTCAAAGCTCCTACCCTGTTAAGCGGCAGCCGTACTATGCGCGACTGCTCGGCTAATGCCTGCAGAATGGATTGTCTGATCCACCAAACGGCGTAGGAGATAAATTTAAATCCGCGGGTTTCGTCGAAGCGCTTTGCTGCTTTTATTAAACCAAGATTGCCTTCGTTAATTAAATCGCCGAGAGAAAGGCCTTGATTCTGATATTGTTTTGCAACGCTCACAACAAATCTCAGATTTGCCTTAGTAAGTTTTTCCAGTGCAATCTGATCGCCCTTTTTTATTTTGATTGCGAGTTCTATTTCCTGATCGGGCGTAAGAAGATCTACTTTTCCAATTTCCTGCAAATATTTATCGAGGGACTGGCTTTCACGGTTGGTATATTGCTTCGTTATTCTCACTGGCTTACCTCGTTTGCTATTTGTAATTCTTTAAGAATAAATTATTTACCGAGCCCAAAAATTACCAGTTAATGATTTATCAGATTTTACCGTATAATAGGATGTTTATTATTGTTCGCCGAAAAACCCCAATTTTTACTAAACAAAAAACACCGGAGAACCGTTGAGCAAGATAAAATATTTTGTATTTAAAATAAAGTGCGGGTAATTTTAAAAGGTAATACGGGAGAGTGTACAAAATTATATAAAAATAATTTTAGTTTCCTTTGTATCTCAGCATTTCAGCAGTAAAAAACTTTGCCAAATATTAAAGGAAGGATTAACCACGAAGGCACAATATGTTCCAAAATGGTTATGCACAAATCAATTTAGTATACAAAACAATTGGTTATAGACTTTAGACCGGGTATTATATTGAATCTAAAAAATTCTTCCCTTTAAGTTCATTTTGAACTTTAAAAAATTCCGCGACTGTTTTCGCTATATCCGAGAATGTTTCCCTAATACCCAGGTTTTTACCGGGCTTGTTCTTTTGATAATACAACAGCGGTATGTATTCCCGGCTATGGTCGGTGCTTGGAGTTGTGGGATCATTTCCATGATCGGCAGTAATAACCAGCCTATCCGTTTCGTCGAGTTTCTCAATAAAGCCCCCGATAAAATTATCGAATTCTTTCAAAGCGACCGCAAATCCTTCCGGATTATTTCTGTGTCCGTAGTAAACATCAAAATCCACAAGGTTTGCAAATACAAGGCTGCCGCTAGTTCTTGTAAGATACTCTTCCAGTTTGACGCATCCTTCGGCATTTGACTTAGTCTTTTCCCTTATTTTTATGCCTTTGTAATTAAACAGGTCGTTAATCTTTCCGATTGCGACGGTTGGAATATCGTTTTTAAATAACACGTCTAAAATCGTATCTTCCGGCGGATTCAGCGAAAAATCTTTTCTGTTGGTGGTTCTGGTGTAATTACCGGATGTACCAACAAACGGACGTGCAATTACTCTTCCTACTATTAATGGAAACGTAAGCACTTCTTCCCTAGTTATTCGGCAAATCTCATAAAGTTTTTCAAGCGGTATTACGTCTTCATGTGCGGCTATTTGAAATACCGAATCGGCAGAAGTATAGACTATCGGGAAACCGGTCTTAACATGCTCGTCTCCGAGTTCTTTGATAATTTCCGTACCCGAAGCAGGTATGTTGCCCAGAACGCCCTTGCAGCCCGTAAGAGAGATAAATTTTTCAATTATATCAACGGTAAATCCGTTTGGGAAATATGAAAAATCGGTCGTAACCTTCAATCCTCCTATTTCCCAATGCCCTGTAGTAGAATCCTTGCCCGGGGAAACCTCGTTCATCTTTCCGTAAGAGGCAAGCGGATTTTCCAATGGTGAAAGTCCCTTAATGTTTTCAATATTGCCGAGACCTAATTTCTGCATATTCGGAAGTGCTAATCCGCCCAACTTTTCAGCTATATTAACAAGTGTATTGCTACCTTGGTCTCCGTAATTTGCAGCATCCGGCAGTTCACCGATCCCGACACCGTCTAAGACTATTATGAAAAAATTGTTCATCTCTTATCCTGCTAATGGGAAAAATCTTTCAATGCTTCTTGAACTTGAACCCCGTCCAGTTCAAGATCAAGTAGTTTCAAGTTTTAAGGTAATATAATATAAATTATTCTTTAATTGATGTTTCTTACCGTGTTACCGCCTCTTTCGAGTGCTTTTTGAAGAGCAAGATCGGCATTATAGATTACTTCTTCCGGATCAACTTTACTGTTTGCCGAAGCAACGCCGATAGATACTGTGTAAGTGGTTTGTTTCGATACTACTGCGATGGGTTTACGAGCGATCTTTACTCTTAATTTTTCTGCCCAAAGGAATACGTCCTTCGTGGAAGCATTAAAGAAATACACACCGAATATCCGGTCTCCCAGTCTGCCGAATAGATTAAACGGCGACATCTCGCTTTTTATTGTCTCTGCTACGGAGGACAGAACTTTTGGGAACGGGTTACCGTCGAATAAGGATTCCTGTTCCAGGAAATCATCTATTCTTACCAAAGCAATTGCCCCCGGTATTTTCAGCTGCGCGGCTTTAAATAACTCGGAGCCAAGCCTTTCTTTAAAAGCTTCGGTATTAAGCGCCCTGGTTTCGATGTCGATTGAAAGATAGCTTTTAAGCAAGGATTGAGTTGAATACGCATAGATGATAAAGGAGAAAATATTCAAAGCGCTTTTTAAGAATTGAATATCGGCATTTGAATAAGCATTCTTCTTTAAACTTTCAAAACATAACACCCCGTAATTTTGATTGTCGTACACTATAGGCACGGCCATGAATGAGCCGTCAAAGCTGACGCTTTCAACTTTTGCAAAGCGGACATAATCGCCGGCGGAAGTATCGTCGATTTTAACCGGCATACCGGTAACAATAGATTTGCCTACGAGAGTACCCGTAATTTCTATTTCCAGGCTCTCTCCTACATATTTAAGCGAAGTATTGTTTATGATTTTAATAGTCTTGAATTTTTTATCAATCGGATGATAATAAACAAACGCAAAAGCATCCCAGTTAAGCAGTGAACTGACGGAGTTCTGAATTGCGGCAATAAGATCCGCATCCGATTCCAAATGAGTATCTGGTCCGATTATATTTAGAATCCCTTTTAATCTCTGCTGGGAAAGTGTGTCAGAGTGCTTTTCTTCAAATATGGCAATGATCATCGTTATAACGCGCACAAAGCGCCCCAGAGAGTATATGGTTTCAATACCGAAGGCGTCGCCCATTTTTGCGTCGATAGCAATTATGGCAATTAATGATTTATTGTAAAACAACGGTACGCCCACAAAACTTCTTATAGTCTGCGGAGTGCTGTAATATCTTATAACGTCTGCTTCGGCTGCAGGTGAAATATCGCTTAGTAGTTCCGGCTCACCTTTTTGTATTATTTTACTTAATATATCGTCCTCTATATCGAATTTTCTTTTTTCAACTTCGGACGGAGAACTACTGACGAATTTTTCAATTGTCAGTTTTTCTTTCTTTTTATTATACCAGAAAAATATTGCCGTATGGGCACCATATGCTTCTTTTATAACCGTAAGCATTTTTTCAAGCACAAAAGAGAATTGTCCGTCGTGCCCGACTTCATCTGGCAGAGTTTCGTTGGCTATCTCTTCGAATCTCTCCTTAAGATCGGGAGGCTTTAATGTGGTTCTGCTAGCTCTCAATTCAGGAGTGTAGTTATCCGCCGTAATTACTTCAAGTTTTTTATTCTTGGAGACAATTTCAAAAGATTCATCGTAATCTGTGGCAGTTCTGGCAGATACATCATCGGTAGTTTCGGTTTCTTCAGCGTCCTTGGACACATACGGTCCCTCAAATCTTATCGAATCGCGCAGAAATATTATGAAAGCTACATAAATGATGATAAGACCCAGAATTATCACCCTGATAACAACATCTTCGGTAAAGAAAAGCAAAGAGGCCAACAAGGGTATGACAATAAATATCAGTAACCTTTTCTTTTGTCTTTGATCCATGCCAGGGCTAGTAGAGATGTTTATAAATTAATTGTTAATATAAATTTACTAATTAATAATAGCAAACATACTAAAATATTCGACAATATTAATCATGCTTCGAACAGAACCGATAATCTTTGAAGGACATCTTTTCTACCGGTCTTTTTCACGGAGGAAAAATTTATCAGATTGTCCCCCGGTATAAGTTCTGGAAAGGATAATTTCACCCTTTTTTGAGCTAGTCCGTATTCCGACTGCTTTAATTTATCTACCTTACTAAGAACGATTATATACGGTATTTCCGAGAATCTAAGTATTGAATTAAGTTTTACGTCAAGTTCTGTCGGCTTATGCCTGCTGTCTACCAGGTGAAATGCAAGCGCTATATTAGGAGACATTTTCATATACCCGGCAATAAGCTTAGCCCAGTATTCTCTTTCCTTCATACTTATTTTTGCATAACCGAATCCGGGAAGATCGACAATATAAAATTTTTCATCGATAAGGTAATAGTTGATCGACCTGGTCTTACCGGGAGTGGAGCTTGTTTTAGCCAGATTCTTCCGGTTAAACAGCGTATTAATAAAGGAAGACTTCCCCACATTCGATCGCCCGCATAATATTACTTCCGGAAGGCCGGTTGAAGGCAATTGTTTTAAATCGAATACCGAATTGATGAATTCCTGTTTTTCAAACATAATATTTAATTTTATTTATAGCGGAAAGTTAAAGTGTTTGCACTTAAATACAAAAAGTACCCGGGGAATGTCTTGTTGGAAAGAAGGAAGCAGATAGTAGTTATTAAATATCACTACCAACTACTATCTACTACAATCTTATAATAGCTATTGATTTCTTCTCTTCATTTAAGCAGAATCATTTTCTTTACCGCGGTATATTTTCCGGCAGTCACTTTATAAAAATAAATTCCGCTGGTTAAACCGGAAGCATCGAAATTTATTTCGTGAATACCTGCATTCTGATATTCGTTTAAAAGTGTTTTAATTCCGCGGCCTAGTACATCAATTATTGAGATAATCACTTTACTATTTTTAGGGATATTATATTTTATCTTTGTACCCGGATTAAACGGGTTTGGATAATTTTGATATAATTTAAATCCTTCAGGCACCTGATAATTTGTTTCAACTTTCGATACATTGTCCGAATACTGAAAAAGGCCCTCGCCGTAGGTGCCAAGGTATAATACAAATTTATTATTTATAACCGTTCCCGCCATTGTACTTATCCCTTTGAAAATACAATTACAATCGGTAAGCAATTGCTCCCAATTATTTCCGTTATCGTCGCTTTTGAATAACATCATGGTATTATCGTATGTTCTGCCGCCGGCAAAGATCTGTGAAGGCACCTCCGGATTTATTACAATACCGGTAAAGATAACTTGATAAATATCGGGTAAACAATCTTTCCACGATTTACCGCCGTCGGTTGATTTTAAAATGTGTTCGTTTAATCCGACAAAAACCAGATCAGGGTTTCCCGGAGAAGTATGGAGTGAATAACATGAGAATACTTCTCCGACCGGTAAATTTAAGGTATCCCAGGTGCTGCCGAAATCGGTCGATTTAATTAATAACGGTGAAGCGATAATACCGTTATATAATCCGCCGGCCCAGACAGTGGAGTCTTTTGCATAAACGAAATTAAAATTTACGAAGAAAGGTCCTTCCCATGCCTTACTCCATGAACGGCTTCCATATTTATAAACAGCCGGATCGTTAGTGCAGCAGAATACCGGCATTTGAATTCCGCCGGGGAGATAATTAAATCCGGATATCGATCTGATTATTTTAACTTTACTTCTGTCCAGCCCCGAATCTTCGCGGATAATAGCTGACTGTACCGGCATTACATTCGAATAAATCAACGGACTATAAACTGATGTATCGGGTAATTGCGCCATAAATAATTTAGTGTTGTAAGAATCTAATTCCTGCGCATATACCGAAGAAATGTTTACACTTTTGGAAAAAAGGTTAGCCCAGGCTGTATCATTATCGTCGGCAGAATGAAAGTACGTTCCGCTGTTTTCCGTGCCGGCCACAATAAATTTTCCGTAGTAAGAATTATCGGCAATAGTTATTGAAGTTACTTTATTGAAACCGAGTCCCATTTTTTTCAATTGTCCGTACACTGTAAAATTTATCAAAAAGGCAGTCATGAAAAATATTTTTATTCTCATTTTACTTACCTCATGTATATGGTTTATCACAGCGGGGAAAATAAAATCATCAATAGTTTCGTAACAAAATTTTTAAGAGAATAATAAACGGGATCTGAAAAGTGAGTGCAAATTTAATTTTGGTAAAATTCTATTTTATTCTATGATTTCCCCGAATTTATGCAATAATGGTAAGCAATTTCTTTAATATAATCAAAATTAAAATATTAGCAGGTTTCACACGGATTCAATTATAATTAAATATATTTCCGGAAAAGAATTTCCGTATTCAGATTGAAAAAAATCAAGCGGGAGTAATTTTGCTCTTTAAGATGTAAAAGCCGGTATAGAATATTCAAAATTTTTCTTTGGTACATTCATAAAAAAACCCCGGTAATCCGGGGTTTATCAAAAATAAAAGGACTTTAATAAAATTTATTTTTTATTTGAAGATTCCGAAACTACCTTGGCGTCTTCAACTTCGGTATTTTCTTCGGCAGATTCTCCTTTTTCCTTTTTGGCTTTAACTTTGGCTTCTTTCTTTTCTTTGTGCTCTTCAGCTTTAGCATTTATAACATCGTTATAATCTACAAGCTCAAGAATAGCCATTTCAGCGGCGTCGCCCATTCTATTGCCTAATTTAATAACTCTTGTATAGCCGCCCTGTCTGTCGCCGATCTTAGGAATAATCTCGCTGAATAATTCTTTAACAACTTCTTTATCGTTAATATAACCGATTACATAACGCTGAGCATGAAGATCGTTTTTCTTTGCTTTGGTAATCAACGATTCTACAAAACCTCTTGTTTCTTTCGCTTTAGCTACCGTAGTTCTTATTCTTTTATGCTTTAGTAAAGAAGTGGCCAACGATTTCATTAGAGCTTTTTTATGGCTCGCAGTTCTTCCTAACTTTCTGCCTCTAACTTGATGTCTCATGAATAAACCTTTATCAAAAATTAGTTGTTTTCGTTTTCATCTTTTAGATATTTGTCAACATCCATACCGAATTCCAGACCGAGGTTCTCCACGATTTCCATTAATTCGGCTAACGATTTTCTTCCGAAATTTCTGAACTTAAGCATTTCGGATTCTTCTCTTCTTACCAGTTCGGCAAGATTCTTAATATTAGCGGCCTTTAAGCAATTATGAGATCTGACACTTAATTCAAGATCGTCAACATTTGTAAGAAGTATCTTTTTGATTCTTTCTTTTTCGCTGTCTTTCTGACTTACTGCTTGTTCTTCTTCCTGATCTATATCGAAGTTGATGAACAATTGTATATGATCTCTTAATACCTTTGCTGCCTGTGTAATAGCATCGTCCGGGGTCATTGACCCGTCGGTAAATACGTCCAGCGTTAATTTTTCGAAATCATTCTTATCACCGATACGTACATTCTCAACATCGTATTTAACATTTTTAATCGGTGTAAAGATCGAATCGATAGGAATAACACCGATAGTCTGGTCAGGTGAAATATTTTCGGAGGCAGGAACATATCCTTTGCCTCTCCCGATGCGGATTTCAACGTCGAATTTTGCACTTTTATTTAAAGCGGCAATGTGTAGTTCGGGATTAAGTATTTCTACTTCGGCGCTGTTTTTTTGAATATCGGCAGCCGAACACTCCCCTTCGCCGTTAAAGGAGATATCGATTTTATTCGGCTTCTTATTTAATAATTTTATTCTCACCTGTTTTAGATTGAGGATTATTTCGGAAACATCCTCAACTACTCCTTCGATAGTAGTAAATTCATGCAGTACCCCGCTGAATTTAACCGAAACTATCGCAGCGCCTGTTAATGAGGACAATAACACCCTTCTTAACGAATTTCCAAGCGTAACTCCGTAACCTCTTTCCAAAGGCTGAAGTATAAATCTTCCATATGTATTCGTGTAACTTGACTCATCCAAAACTACAGCTTCAGGCATCTTTAAATTTGAAACACTCATGTATTAATCCTCTAAAATTAGTCTAAAAAAATTGATTTTTACTTGGAATAAAGCTCAACTACCAATTGTTCGTTGGCATTTAGAGGAACGTCGGCTCTTTCCGGGAACCTGTAATGAAAGTGCCGGATAACGAAGCTTTATCAATTGATAACCAAGAATATGTACTGTCTTTAACTTTTTTAAGTGAATTGTGAATCACGTCCAGTTTTTTACTGTGATCTTTGATCTTAACAACATCACCGGCAGCCAGTATATAAGACGGAATATCAACGAGAGAATCGTTTACGATAATGTGCCTGTGTTTAATTAATTGCCTGGCTTGTTTTCTGGAAGAAGCAAATCCTAGTCTGTAAACTACATTATCCAGTCGGCTTTCCAAGAATCCTGACGAGGTTTTCGCCGGTAATACCTTTGGCTTTATTAGCTTTTTCAAAATAATTTCTGAATTGAGTTTCCAACAGGCCGTATAATTCTTTTAATCTTTTGTTTTTCTCTCAACTGAACGCCGTATTCAGAAACCTTTGCCCTTCTGGAATTTCCGTGCTGTCCGGGAGGGTAATTTCTTACTTCAATTGGACATTTTTCCGAATAGCACTTCTGTCCCTTTAAGAACAGTTTCTGTTTTTCTCTTCTGCATAATTTGCAAACTGAGTCTGTGTATCTTGCCATTTAAATAACTCTCCGATAAATAAAATTATACTCTTCTTTTCTTAGGCGGCCTGCAGCCGTTGTGCGGAATGGGTGTAACGTCTTTGATCGAACTAACATCCAGACCGGCGGTATTTAAAGCTCTGATGGCGGCTTCTCTGCCCGAGCCAGGTCCTTTAACAAAGACATCAACTCTTCTTAAACCCAGATCATATGCTTCTTTAGCCGCAGCCTCAGCAGAGACCTGAGCAGCAAACGGGAGTATTTTTTCTGGATCCTTTAAAGCCGTTCTTGCCGGCCGAAGACCAAGAAATTGTGTTGCCGTAAATGTCCGTTAATCGTAACGATAACGTTATTAAATGTAGCTTTAATATGAGCAACACCGTTGGCATCTACATGGGTTTTCTTTTTTGTTTTTTTTACAGCTTTAGCCAAATCTTAAACCTCCAAGTTATCTAATATTATTTCTTAGACGGTGCTTTCTTCTTGCCGGCAACTGTTTTTCTCTTGCCTTTACTGGTTCTGGAATTGGTACGTGTTCTCTGCCCTCTTGCCGGAAGACTTTTTCTGTGTCTTAAGCCGCGGTAAGAGCCAATGTCCATCAATCGTTTAATATTCTGCTGAACTTCAGACCGAAGCGCTCCTTCAACTTTATAATCCGAAGTAAGTATAGCTCTTATTTCGGCTACTTCTTCGTCGGTAAGATCGGCCACTTTTTTATCCGGGATCTACTTTCGATTTCACTAGAACCTCCGACGCTACTGTTGGACCGACTCCGAAAATATACTGAAGACCGAATAACACTTTTTTGTTTTTTGGTAAATCAACACCTGCTATACGAGCCAATTATCTTCTCCTTAAATTATATTTTAACCTTGACGCTGCTTATGCTTCGGGTTTTTGCAAATAACTCTTACAACGCCTTTACGTTTGATTACTTTACAATTATCGCAAATTTTCTTAACTGATGCTCTAACTTTCATTTTTAAGCTCCGCTATTTATATCTATAAGTAATTCTGCCTTTTGTTAAATCATACGGAGATAGCTCGATTGATACTTTATCTCCGACTAATATTTTAATAAAATGCATTCTCATCTTGCCCGATATATGGGCCAGAATTTCGTGCCCGTTATCAAGTTTTACTTTGAAATGTGCATTGGGCAAGGTTTCTGTAACTACTCCGTCTACTTTTATTGGTCCTTGTTTAGACATTAACAAACCGTTAATATTTCTGGTTTACTGTCAGTAATTAAAATAGTATGCTCAAAATGCGCCGAAGGCATACCGTCCATTGTAACTACAGTCCAACCGTCAGAATTAGTTTTAACGTGATATCTTCCCAAGTTAACCATCGGTTCAATCGCAATTGTCATTCCGTTTCTAAGCTTTACACCGGTTCCGGCTTTTCCATAATTAGGTACGGAAGGTTCTTCGTGTAAATATTTTCCTACTCCGTGCCCGCATAAATCTCTTACAACCGAAAACCCGTTTGCCTCAACATAATTCCTGAACTGCGGCGGAAATATCGTGGACTCTGTTATCTGCCAAAGCCTGTTCAATACCGAGATAAAGCGATTTTTCAGTAACATCCATTAATTTCTGCTTTTCCTCGGAAATATCTCCGACGGCGACCGAAAGCGCGGCATCGCCGAAGTAACCGTTCTTCAGAACGCCTACATCGAGAGAAATAATTTCACCTTCTTTAAGAACACGATGCCCGGGTATACCGTGCACCACTTCTTCATCTACCGACGAACAAATTGCAGCGGGAAAATCGACCGATGAACCGCCCTGGGAATATCCCTTGAAAGCGGCTTTTGCGTTATTACTTAGTATATAATCTTCTGCAATCTGATCAATTTCTTTTGTTGTAATACCGGGTTTTACATTTCTCTTCATCAACTGAAGACTTTCGGCTACAATCTTACAACTCTCACGAATAAAATCTATATCTTTTTTTGTTTTTATATAAATCACAATTTAACTTCTATTTTCTGGCTTTAGTTTTACCGGTCTTCATAAAGCCGTCGTAGTGCCTCATCAGCAAATGCGATTCCACTTGCTGCAGTGTATCCAGTGCAACACCAACAATAATTAAAAGACTCGTTCCTCCGAAAAATTGGGCAAATCTTCCCGAAACACCCCAGCCGGAAACAAAAGCCGGCAATATTGCAACTATTGCAAGAAAGAACGATCCAGGTAATGTTATCTTAGTTAAAATATTGTCAATAAATTCAGACGTCTGCTTTCCCGGTCTTATTCCCGGAATAAACCCGCCCTGCTTCTTCATATTATCGGCAACGTCTTTCGGATTGAAGGCAATTGCTGTATAAAAATATGTGAAGAAGATGATCATTACTGCATAAACAAATGAATAAACCGGTGATGTATAAATGAAATACTGGGACAAATTTTGTAAAAATTCGTTGTTGGGGAAGAACGATAATACAGTATTCGGAATAAACATAATCGCCTGCGCAAAGATGATTGGCATTACTCCGGCAGTATTAACGCTCAGCGGAATATATTGTGTTACTCCGCCGTATACTTTTCTTCCCACAACTCTTTTTGCGTATTGTACCGGTATTCTTCTTGTACCTTCCGTAACCAGCACTACACCGGCAATAATAAATACCATTAAGGTTAAAATTAAAATTTCAATAACAAGACTTCTTGTTCCTTCGTTGATCATCCGGAATTCATCGAGTACCGCAAAGGGAAATCTGTCAATGATACCGATAAAAATGATAAGAGAGATACCGTTTCCTATTCCTTTATCAGTAATCTGTTCACCAAGCCACATCATAAAAATAGTACCCGCGGTAAGAATCAGTACCGTGGAGATCGTCCATGAAAAACCTTGTATAGGAGCAGGAACAATAGGCATTCCCTGAACATTGATACTTATCAATCTGATTGTTACGCCCCAAGCCTGCAGAGCTGAAATTAGCACTGTTCCGTATCTTGTGAGCTGAGTAATTTTTTTCCTTCCGTCTTCGCCTTCCTGCTGAAGTTTCTGGAAATAAGGAACAACAGCTCCCAGAAGCTGGATGATAATGGAAGCAGAGATGTATGGCATGATACCTAAAGCAAATATAGCCGCATTCTTAAAGGCTCCTCCAACAAAGAGGTCGTATAAGCCGAATAAGGTATCAGAGCTTTGATTTCTGGTACTTTCTGCCAGAAGAGCAGAATCTATGCCGGGCAGTGTAACGTGTGCCCCGATTCTAACAATAACAAGCAACGCCAAGGTATATATTATCCTTTGACGAAGCTCGTGTATCTTAAATATATTTCTGAAGGTATCTGTAATTTTTGACATTTAATTCCAATTAAATCTTTTCGATTTTACCGCCCGCAGCTTCAATTTTTTCTTTTGCTGCCTGACTGAATGCATTTACTTGAATATTTAATTTTGCTTTTAATTCTCCATTGCCCAAAAGCTTAACCGGATCTTTAACGTTATTTATTAAACCATGTTTTTTAAGGAAATCCAAATTAATTGTTGTTTCCTTAATTTTCTTTCGGAAATAAGCTTCTGTAAAGAATCCAGATTAACTACCTGGTAATAAACTTTGAACTTATTGGTAAAACCGAATTTCGGTATTCTCCTCTGCAATGGCATCTGTCCGCCTTCGAACCAGCTTTTATGCTTGGAACCGGAACGTGATAATTGTCCGTTCATACCTTTTGTAGCCGTTCCGCCGTGACCTGAACCTTCACCTCTGCCAATTCTTTTCGGATTTTTTTTTGAACCTTTGGCATATTTTAAATTGCTTAAGATATCCATTATAAACCTTATTATTTCTTAATTTCTTCTACTTTAACAAGATGCGTAACTTTTCTAATCATTCCGCGTATCTGAGGAGTATCGTTATGAACTACCTCCCAGTTAGGCCTTCCCAAACCCAAAGCCTCAATCGTCCTTTTTTGATCTTTTGGTCTGTCAATTATGCTTCTAACTTGTGTAACTTTTAATTTACACATAAAATCCTCAATTAAGCGCTGAATAATTCACTTACTGTCATTCCTCTTTTCTTGGCCATCTTTTTCGCATCAGGCAGATTTAATAGGCCGTTAAGAGTTGCTTTTACTTGGTTGTGCGGGTTGCTAGACCCCAAAGATTTTGTAAGAATATCCTGAACACCGGCTGCTTCGAGAACTGCCCGAACGCCGCCGCCGGCTATCAACCCGGTTCCCGGTGAAGCAGGTTTCAACAGTACTCTGCCGGCTCCGAACTTTCCGATGACGTCATGGGCAATTGTTCCTTTAATAATCGACACGTTTACAAGATTTTTTTTCGCGTCGTCAATTCCTTTGGAGATCGCATCGGTAACTTCATTTGCTTTTCCGAGCCCAACTCCCACAACTCCTTCGCCGTTGCCGACAACCACAATGGCATTAAAGCTGAAACGGCGTCCGCCTTTTACAACTTTTGCAACTCTGTTGATGTGAACGACTTTTTCTTTAAGTCCTTCCGATTTCGTTTGACTTTACATTTTTCAATTGTATCTCCGAGAACTTATCTTTATATTAATTTACTTATTCCAATTTTTAATTTAAAAAACCGGACAGCTCACGTTTTCGCTGCCGGGAGAGGATTCGAACCTCTACAGACGCCTCCAAAGGGCGTAGTCCTGCCATTAGACGACCCGGCAAGAGTAGAACAATTAAAAATTAAAAAAGGAAAATTAAAAATTTAAAACTTGTTTTAATAATCTATTAATTTTCAATTGTCGTCAGAATTTCAATCCTCCCTCTCGGGCACCTTCGGCAATAGCTTGAATTCTTCCGTGATATCTATAGCCGTTTCTGTCAAAAACTACTGTCGTAATCTTTTGCTCCAAAGCTTTCTTTGCAACTAAATTACCTACAAGTTTACCTTTTGCAACTTTACTTTTAGTGTTCTTCAGATCTTCAGTTAATTCCTTAGATTTTGAAGAAGCTGCCACCAGGGTTTTTCCCGTTGCGTCATCAATTATCTGAGCATAAATATTGTTTAAGCTCCTGTAAACGGATAAGCGCGGTGTTTCGGTAGAACCCGAAATCTTTTTTCTGATTTTTTGTTTTGAACGAAGCCTTGAATTATAATTTTTCTTGATCATTTTTTAATTAATCTCCACTAAAAATTATTTACCAGCTGTTTTACCGGCTTTTCTTTAAATTTGTTCGTCAGAGTATTTAATACCCTTACCTTTATATGGCTCCGGCTGTCTTATTGATCGAATTTTAGCTGCAACCAAACCGACAAGCTGTTTATCGATTCCGGAAATTATAATCTGGGTTTGAGTAGGCGTCTGAAGTGCTATTCCGTCCGGCGGCATAAAGTATATCGGATGCGAATAACCTATATTCAATAAGAGATTTTTTCCTTTTAGCTCTGCTCTGTAACCAACGCCGACTATATCGAGAGTTTTCTGATAAGCACCGGTTACCCCAGTAACCATATTCTGTATAAGAGCTCTCGTTAAACCGTGAAGAGCCTTGTTTTCTTTTGAATCGTCCGGCCTTGTGACTATAATTTCATTGTCTTTAATGGCTATTTTTATATTCGGATGAAATTCATTCTGAAGTTCACCCTTTGGTCCTTTTACGTTAATGCTTTGACCGCTTTGTGCGACATTAACACCAGAAGGTAATTACAATAGGTTTTTTACCGATTCGTGACACTTTTCAAACTCCGTTTAATTTTACTCTTTGAAATCACCGCTTAATGCGGGATCAAAGATATGTTACCAGATATAACAAACTACTTCACCGCCGAGGGAATCATTTCTTGCTTCTTTGTCTGTCAATAAACCTTTTGAGGTTGAAATAACTGCGATTCCCAATCCGTTCAATACTCTGCGGTAATTCGCCTGAGCCTTTATAAACACTAAGACCCGGTGTACTGATTCTTTTTAAACCGTTTATAGCAGGAGTGCCGTTAGTATACTTTAAGTTGAATCTTAAGAACATTTTGTTTATTGTCATCAATAACAGAAAAATCCTCAATAAATTTTTGCTTCTTTAAGATCTCGGCCAAATTTTTCTTCATATTCGATGAAGGTATTTCCACTCTGGGCTTTTTAGCTTTTGAAGCATTTCTAATTCTAGTTAGAAAATCTGAAATCGGATCTGTAACAGGCATATATCTTCTCCTTTTACCAACTTGACTTTTTTAATCCGGGGATTTCGCCCTTCAAGGCCATTTCCCTTAATACCAAACGCGAAACTACCGAACTTTCGGTAGTAAGATCTGGCCCTACCAGTAAACATGCACCGGTTATGTAACCTTACCGGTGAAGAATTTTTAGGCAACTTTTGAAGAGCATCATAATCGCCTTTTTCTTTCAATTCTTTTCTAAGCTTTGAATATTTTTCTACAAGCTTCTCTCTTTTTGCTTCTCTAGCTATTAAACTTTTACGAGCCATTAATTCTCCTGTTTACGCTTGTTTTAATTTCTTTTTTTCTAAATGGGAAGCCGAACGACTGAAGCAGTTCATAAGCTTCGTTATCTGTTTCAGCTGTTGTTACAAATGTAATATCCATTCCGAAAACTTTGGTGATCTTATCAACATTTATTTCCGGGAATATAATTTGCTCTTTTATACCCAGAGTGTAGTTCCCTCTTCCGTCGAACGATTTATCCGAAAGGCCTCTGAAATCTCTTACACGCGGAAGCGCAATATTTATAAGTCTGTCCATAAACTCGAACATTATTTCGCGTCTCAATGTAACTATCGCGCCGATGTTTACGCCTTCTCGTAATTTGAAATTAGAAATCGCCTTTTTAGCTTTTCTAATGCTCGCCTTTTGGCCTGTAATTGTTTCGAGATCTTTTACGGCTTCTTCCAGAATTTTTTGATCAGAAACAGCCGCTCCCACACCCATATTAACAACAATTTTAACGAGCTTTGGTACCTGCATAATACTTTTATAACCAAACTTTTTGCTGAGCGCAGGAACTATCTCGGATTTATATACATTTCCGAGTCTGCTGTTTATCTTTATTTCTTTTTCAGGAGCCGCCTTGGCAGCTTCTTTTTTTGCTCCCTTAGGTTGCTTTTCGGTACTATCTTTTTTTGTTTTCTTTTCTGCCATTATTCAATTAAACCTTGAGTAAATTTAGTTGTTAAATCATCTCGCCGCTTGTTCTGCTGACACGGACTCTCTTTTTCTTACCGGTTTTATCGTCAAGAATAATCTGTGAGCCGAGCCTTGCCGGTTCATTGTTGTTTGGATCAATAAGCATTACGTTTGAAACATGAATAGGAGATTCTTTTTCAATTATCCCGCCTTGAGGATTACTTCTGGCTGGGTTTTGTATGTCTTTTCCTTAGATTGATCCCTTCAACAATAACTCTGGATTCCTTACGGAAAACCTTTAATACTTTTACCGGTTTTGCCTTTGTCGTTACCGGATATAACCATTACATTATCATTTTTTCTGATTTTCATTTCAATCCCAAATCTTTATAAAACTTCAGGTGCTAAAGAAACAATTTTCATAAACTGTTTTTCTCTTAATTCTCTTGCTACCGGACCAAAAATACGAGTTCCTTTCGGTTCGTTCTGATTATTTATCAGAACAGCCGCATTTTCGTCGAATCTGATATAAGAACCGTCTTTTCTTCTAACTTCTTTTTTAGTTCTAACAATAACCGCTCTGGAAACTTCACCTTTTTTAACTGTGCCGTTGGGAATTGCAGATTTAACAGCTACAACAATCAAATCGCCAACACTGGCATATTGTCTGCCGCTTCCGCCAAGTACTCGGATGCATCTTACTTTTTTTGCGCCGGAATTATCGGCGACTACTAAATTCGTTTCTTCTTGAATCATTTTAGCACTACTCCTTGCTTTACTACTTGGCTTTTTCTACAATTTCTACTAAACGCCATCTTTTTTTTGAACTCAAAGGACGTGTTTCCATAATTTTTACTTTATCACCAATGCTGCATTCATTTTTTTCATCGTGAGCCATCAACTTTGTGGTTTTCTTAAAATATTTTTTATAAATCGGATGAGGAACTCTTCTTTCGATAGCAACGGTAATGGTTTTTTCCATTTTATTGCTTACAACTACACCGATTCTGGTTTTTCTTAATGCACGTTGTTCCATATTTAAGCATTAACTCCTTCTTTATTATCTTTTGCGGCGAGCTGTTTTTCTGCCAGCTTCTCTCTCTTTTAGAATTGTTTTCATCCTTGCAATATCTTTTTGACCAGTTTTCATTTAGCAGTATTAGTTAAGCTGTTTAAGCTGGTGTGTAAAACGTAAATCGATTAGATTTTTTTCTTCTTCTTCAATCTGTTTTAGCAGCTCTTCGTCTTTCATTTCTCTTATTTCATGAATTTTCATTCTTACACAAACCTTTTAATTATTCAAAGTCCGGTCTTGCAACAACTTTAGTTTTAATAGGTAATTTATAGGCGCATGTTTTTAAGGCTTCATGAGCAATTTCTTTTGAAACACCGGCAACTTCAAACAAAACTCTTCCCGGTTTAACAACCGCAACCCAAAATTCAGGAGCTCCTTTTCCTTTACCCATTCTTGTTTCAAGAGGTTTTTTAGAAACAGGTTTATCCGGGAAAATTCTAATCCAAACTTTACCGTCTCTTTTCATTTTTCTTGAAAGAGCAACACGGCAAGCTTCAATCTGCCTGCTTGTAATCCAATGCGGCTCCAGTGCTTTCAATCCGAAATCCCCGAAAGAAACTGCACTGCCGCGTTTGGCTTTTCCGGCCATTCTTCCGCGTTGTGATTTTCTAAACTTTACTCTTTTAGGCATTAACATGATAAAAAACTCCCGATAATTTTATTCAGTAACTCTTTTTCCCAAGTATTTCTCCGCGGCAAATCCAAACCTTTATTCCTATCGATCCATAAATTGTTTCTGCTCTTCCGTTGGCATAATCAATATCGGCTCTTATAGTATGCAGAGGAATTCTGCCTTCTTTATATTGTTCAGTACGAGCCATTTCCGCGCCGCCTAATCTGCCTGCGCACATAATTCTAATACCTTCGGCTCCCATTCTCATCGCAGCAGTAATCGCCATTTTCATTGCTCTTCTGAAAGAAACTCTTCCTGCAAGCTGATTTGCTATATTTTCGGCAACCAGATAAGCATCGAGTTCAGGTCTTTTAATTTCAGAAATCTGAACTTTAACTTCTTTATCGGTAACTTGTTTTAATTCCTGTTCAAGTTGCGTAATTTCTTTACCGCTTTTTCCGATAACAACACCCGGCCTGGAAGTATGAATAGTTAAAATAATATTCTTTGATGTTCTGTCGATAACAATTCTTGAAATACCCGCCTTCTTTAAACGGTTCCTGATATAAGATCTAAGCTTATCATCTTCCTTTAATTTGGAAGCATAACTTTTATTTTCATACCAATTAGAGTCCCATCCTCTAATAATTCCAACTCTAAATCCGATCGGGTTTGTTTTCTGTCCCAAAAAAATATCCTCCTAAAGTTTATGCCTTTTTTGCAACTACAATAGTTAAATGACACGACCTTTTTCTAATTCTGTAAGCCCGTCCCATTGGAGCGGGAGAAATTCTTTTAAGTGTAGGTCCCTGATTTACATAAGCTTCTTTAATAAACAACTTCGTTAGGTTCAACTCTGGTCGTTTCTTCTTTATTAATCAAGTTTGCGACTGCGGATCTTAAAACTTTTTCGGCATCTTTAGAGGCATGTTTCGGTGAAAAGTGCAAAATTTCAATTGCCTTATCAACCGATAAACCGCTTATAAGATCAATCACCAAACGCATCTTCCTCGGTGATGAACCTATATATCTGTGTATTGCTCTTGCTTCCATTGTATCTTAAAATCCTTTAATTCGAATTTATTTTGATTTCGAGGCTTTTTCGGCTTTTGTTCCGGGATGACCTCTGAAAATTCTTGTAGGAGCAAATTCTCCGAGTTTATGACCGACCATATTTTCGGTAACATAAACCGGAATCATCTTGTTTCCGTTATGAACCGCAATAGTATGTCCTACAAAGTCAGGGAGTAATAGTAGAAGCTCTCGACCAGGTCTTAATTATTTTCTTTCTGATTGCTGCTGTTTAACTGGTCAATTTTTGCAGCTAATTTATAATCAACAAACGGACCTTTTTTAACCGATCTTGGCATAATTACTCTCTACTATTTCCGTCTTTTAATAATAAATTTATTTGATTCTTTTTTATGTTTCCTGGTTTTCAAACCTTTGGCTTTTTGCCCCCAGGGCGAAACCGGATGGCCGCCGCCGGAAGTTTTGCCTTCACCGCCGCCCATAGGATGATCGACAGGATTCATTGCAACTCCTCTAACATGAGGTCTTGTTCCTTTCCATCTCGTCCTGCCTGCTTTACCCAAACTTATATTTTCCTGTTCTGCATTTCCTACAACACCGTATGTAGCCATGCAATTAAGTCTAATCAATCTTACTTCACCTGATGGCATTTTAAACTGTGCATAATCACCTTCTTTAGCAAGAACCTGAAGAGAAGAACCGGCGCTTCTTCCGAGCTGTCCGCCTTTACCGGGTTTAATTTCAACGTTGTGAACAAAGCTGCCGAGAGGCATTTCTTTCAGCGGTAACGCATTGCCAACTATAATATCGCTTCCTGAGCCCGACTGAATTTTTGCTCCTACCTTTAAGCCTTCGGGAGCTATGATATATCTTTTTTCGCCGTCTGCGTAATGAAGCAAAGCAATTCTGCAGGTACGGTTAGGATCGTATTCAATTGAAAATACTTTAGCCGGTATACCGGATTTATCTCTCTTAAAATCTATAATTCGGTATTTTCTTTTATGGCCGCCTCCGATATGACGTGCAGTAACTCTTCCTTTATTATTCCTGCCACCCGATTTATTTAACGATACGGTTAAGGATTTTTCCGGAGTATTTTTTGATAATTTCCTCAAAAGAAGAAACACGTTTTGAATCTTGTTCCGGGTGTATTCGGTTTTAATTTTATAATTGCCATTTAATCGTCCTATTTTCGATTTCATAATCCCGAGCTAATCGGTATTACTTGCTCTATACTTGTTCAAAAATCTCTATTTTTTCGTCTTTTTTAAGAGTAACAATTGCCTTCTTGAATTTTGAAGTTTTTCCTGAAAACCTTCCGCTTTTTCTGAACTGTGTTTTCATTTTACCGGGATGGTTAATAGTTCTTACGCTTACAACATGCACATTAAATTTTTGTTCGATTGCTTTTGCAATTTCGATTTTATTAGACTTAGGATTAACAAGAAATCCGTATTTTCCTAAATCTGCAGTAAGATTCGTCATTTTTTCGGTAATTAACGGGCTTATCAAAACTTGATGCATTTTAGTTCACCGCCTCTTCATTATTCCTAAAAGAATTGCTAATAATTTCAACCGCGCCTTTTTGCATTACAAGAACTTGATTATTCAAAATATCGTATGTAGATGCTTTTCCGGCTTCCAGTATTTTAACCTTAGGAATATTTCTGCCCGATTTATAAATCGCTGAAGAATTTTCCTTGGTTAAAAGCAGAATCTTTTTACCGCCTGCTTTAATAGCATTCAAAAACTTTTCAAATTCTTTTGTTTTAGGCAGTTCAAAGTTAAAGTCCTCTACAACAATAACCTGTTCGTCTTTAACTTTATAACTAAGTGCCGACTTACGGGCCAGTTTATTTACCTTCTTGGGTAAATCCTGTCTGTAATCTCTCGGTCTCGGACCGAAGATTGTTCCGCCGCCAACCCACAAAGGAGAACGGGATGTACCGGCTCTTGAACCGCCTCTGCCCTTTTGTTTCCACGGCTTTTTACCGCCGCCTCTAACTTCACTTCTTTCCTTTGCTTTGTGCGTACCTTGTCTCTGGTTTGCTAAAAAAGCCTTTACGGAAAGATATATTGCATGATCATTCGGCTCTATTGCAAAAATATCATCTGAGAGTTCTAGTTTCTCTCCGGATGCAGTGCCGTCTATTTTTAAAACTTCTAAAGTCATTTTTATACCAACTTAATTCTTTATCAATTCAACATATGAATTTATTGATCCGGGAACAGCTCCCTTAACGAGTATAATATTCTGATCTGATAAAATCTTTACGATTTTCAAATTAGCAACCGTAATATTTTCATAACCTTTTCTTCCGGCCATTCTTTGACCTTTGAATACTCTGGAAGGATAGGAACTTGAGCCGATGGAACCCGGAGCTCTCAATCTATCGCTTTGTCCGTGTGTTGTTCCGCCAACACCTCCGAAGCCGTGGCGTTTCATAACACCTTGAAAACCTTTACCTTTGCTTTTTCCTTTAACCTTAATTTTATCGCCCTCGACAAAAATATCTGTTTTAATTTCATCGCCTATTTTATATTCAGCATCTGAAGGGAATTGAAATTCCATTAAAACCGAAACAGGAGTAAGATTGTTTTTCTTAAATTGTCCGAGGACCGGTTTGGAAACATTCTTTTCCTTTTTTTCGCCGAAGCCCAACTGAACAGCTTCGTAGCCGTCCTTTTCTTTTGTACGAATTGAAACTACTTTGCAAGGACCGGCTTGAATTACGGTAACGGGAATTTGTTCGCCGTCTGCCCCGAAAATACTTGCCATTCCTAATTTTTTACCGATGATGCCAGACATCTTTACTCCCAAATTCATTATAGCTTAATCTCAATATCAACACCCGCCGGTATATCCAATTTGCTTAAAGAATCGACGGTTTTATTATTTGAATTATGGATATCAATAATTCGTTTATGCGCTCTGGTTTCAAACTGTTCACGCGACTTTTTATCCACGTGAGGTGACCTTAAAACGGTATACAATGTTCTTCTTGTGGGAAGAGGAATCGGACCTGAAACTACCGCCCCTGTGCTTCGTACCGTCTTTATTATTTTTTCGGTAGACTTATCAATCAAAATATGATCGTACGATTTCAATTTAATTCTTATTTTCTGACCAGGCACGTAAAGTACTCCTTTTAATTTTTACACAAGAAAAGGGAGTTTTCACTCCCTTTTCGGTGAAATGTACTAATTATTATTCAATAATTTTTGTTACTACACCAGAACCGACAGTTCTGCCGCCCTCACGTATAGCAAAGCGTAAACCTTCTTCCATAGCAATTTCGGAAATTAGTTCAACCGAAAGATCTACCCTATCACCAGGCATAACCATTTCGGTTCCTGCCGGAAGAGTTGCGACTCCAGTAACGTCAGTTGTTCTGAAATAAAACTGAGGTCTATATCCGTTGAAGAAAGGAGTATGACGTCCGCCTTCATCTTTCGAAAGCACATAAACCGAACCTGAAAACTTTTTGTGAGGTGTTATCGAACCGTTTTTTGCTAAAACCATACCTCTCTCAATCTCTTTTTTATCAACACCTCTTAAGAGAAGTCCGGCGTTATCACCAGCCATAGCGGAATCCAGTTCTTTTCTGAACATTTCGATACCGGTAACAACTGTTTTCTTGTGAACGCCTAAACCGATTAATTCAACTTCTTCCTGAATCTTAACTTGTCCTCTTTCAACTCTTCCGGTAGCCACTGTACCGCGGCCGGTGATTGAGAAAACGTCTTCAACAGGCATTAGAAAAGGTTTATCGATATCTCTCGCCGGAATAGGAACATAGCTGTCAACAGCATCCATAAGTTCCCAGATACAATCAAATCTTGGATCGTCAGTAGGAGCGTTGCTCGATCCTGCTTCTAAGGCTTTCAGAGCCGATCCCTTAATAATTGGGATTTCATCACCGGGGAATTCATATGAATTTAAAAGGTCTCTAAGTTCAACTTCAACTAACTCGATTAATTCCGGATCATCTACCATATCGATCTTATTCATAAAAACTACTATTTTAGGAACACCTACCTGGCGAGCAAGAAGAATATGCTCTCTGGTTTGAGGCATTGGTCCGTCGGTAGCTGCAACAACAAGAATAGCTCCGTCCATCTGCGCGGCTCCGGTAATCATATTTTTAACATAATCTGCGTGTCCGGGACAATCTACGTGTGCATAATGTCTGTTAGCAGTCGAATACTCAATATGAGCGGTTGCAATAGTAATACCTCTTTCTCTTTCTTCGGGAGCGTTATCAATACTATCGAATGTTCTAATTTGTGATAAGCCCTTCAATGCGAGAGCCATTGTGATGGCAGCTGTTAACGTAGTTTTACCATGATCTACGTGACCAATTGTTCCTATGTTAACGTGAGGTTTACTCCTATCAAATTTTTCTTTTGCCATCTAATTCTCCTTTGTATTTTACTTTTATTAATATTCCTTGTTAAGTAGTAGTTACCGATTTTTTACCTAAAGTTTTTTCAGCTATTTCTTCAGCAAGACTTTTCGGTACTTCAGCGTAATGTGCAAACTGCATCGTATAAATTGCACGGCCCTGAGTCATCGATCTTAAAACCGTAGCATATCCGAACATTTCCGCAAGCGGAACTGTAGCCTTAATTACCTGAGCATCTTTCCTTGCAGAGAATCCTTCGATCTTACCTCTTCTCGAATTCAAATCACCCATTACATCGCCTAAATATTCTTCAGGAGTAACAACTTCAACGTCCATGATAGGCTCGAGCAAAACCGGTTTTGCTTTTCTGGCACCTTCCTTGAACGCAATGGAACCTGCAACCTTGAAAGAGATTTCGTCAGAATCAACATCGTGGTAAGAACCATCGTAAATCTTAGCCTTAACATCAACAACCGGGAAGCCGGCAACAACACCGTTTCTCATTGCTTCCTGTATACCGGCAGAAACAGCAGGAATATATTCTTTGGGTACTACACCGCCTACAATTCCGTTTGTAAATTCGTAACCTTTACCGGGTTCATTAGGACTTAATTCGATCCATACATGTCCGTATTTACCGCGTCCGCCCGATTGTTTAACGAATTTACCTTCGGAGTTAACTGTCTTAGTAATACTTTCTCTGTATGCAACTTGAGGTTTGCCAACGTTGGCTTCAACTTTGAATTCTCTTTTCATACGGTCGATGAGAATTTCCAAATGAAGCTCGCCCATACCGCTAATTAAAGTCTGACCGGTTTCTTCGTCAACTTTAATCTTAAAAGTCGGATCTTCGTCAGATAGTTTAACCATTGCATCAGATAATTTATCTTGATCGGCCTTAGTCTTAGGTTCAATAGCAATTTGAATAACAGGTTCCGGGAAAATAATTTTTTCCATCATTACGGCATCCTGCTCATCGCAAAGCGTATCGCCGGTTTTTGTGAATTTTAAACCCACAGCTGCGGCAATATCTCCGGCTCTTACTTCATCAATTTCTTCTCTGTGATTAGCGTGCATCTGCAGAAGGCGGCTAATTCTTTCTTTCTTACCGCTCACTGCGTTGTATGTATATGAACCAGATTTTAATGTTCCGGTATATACTCTGAAGAACGTCAGTTTACCTACAAAAGGATCATTCATAATCTTAAATGCCAGTGCGGTAAACTTCTCAGCCGAGTCAATTTTTCTCTTCACCATATCGTTTATGCCGATATGGTGGGCTTCGATCTCTTTAAAATCAATAGGGGAAGGTAAGAAATCGACAACGCTGTCCAGCAGTTTTTGTACGCCTTTATTCTTGAAAGCGGAACCGCACAAAACCGGGATAATTTTTAGTTCAATCGTCGCTTTTCTTAAGACATTCTTAATTTCAACTTCGGTAATTTCCTTACCTTCCAGGTATTTCTCGAGCAGCGTATCATCAACATCGGAAACTGCTTCAAGCATTTCGGTTCTGTATTTTTTTGCAATTTCTACCAAATCTTCGGGGATTTCGAACTCATCAAAAGTAGCTCCCATAGTTTCTTCATGATACATGCGAGCTTTAAAAGTAAGAAGGTCTATAACGCCGGCAAACATATCGCCTTCGCCAATAGGAAGGGTAATCGGTATTGCATTAGCGCCGAGTCTGTCTTTCATCATCTGAACCGCATTGTAAAAATCTGCGCCAGTTCTATCCATTTTGTTGATAAATGCAATTCTCGGTACTTTATATTTATCAGCTTGTCTCCAAACTGTTTCCGACTGAGGTTCCACGCCGCCGACGGCACAAAATAAAGCAACAGCTCCGTCTAAAACTCTTAAAGATCTTTCAACTTCAACCGTAAAATCAACGTGTCCGGGAGTATCAATAATATTGATGTATGATCGCTCCAAAAGCATGTGGTTGCGGCACTGGTAATTGTAATTCCGCGTTCTTTTTCCTGTTCCATCCAATCCATCGTAGCAGCACCGTCGTGAACTTCGCCTATTCTGTGTAGTTTTCCGGTATAATATAAAATTCGTTCTGTAGTAGTAGTCTTACCGGCATCAATGTGCGCCATAATTCCTATGTTTCGAACGTTTTCTATTGGAAACTTATTTGCCATACTAAATCTTAGTCTTTCTAACTTTTCATTCTATTTATAATTACCATTTAAAGTGAGCAAATGCCTTGTTGGCTTCTGCCATTCTATGTGTATCTTCTTTTTTCTTAACGGCCGATCCTTCGTCATTGGAAGCAGCAATTAATTCTGCGGCTAATTTTAAAGGCATTGATTTATCGCCTCTAGATCTGGAGTAAGTTTTAATCCAGCTCATGGCAAGTGCAGTTCTTCTTTCAGGTCTAACTTCAGTAGGAACCTGATAGGTAGCGCCGCCAACTCTTCTGCTTCTTACTTCAATAACCGGCTGCACGTTGTTTAATGCCTTTTTGAAAACTTCCAAACCGGTTTTTTAGTTCTGTCTTCGATAATCTGAAAAGCATCGTAGATAACTTTTCGTGCTACGGCTTTTTTACCGTCGTACATAATCGAATTGATAAATTTTGAAACCAGAACATCATTAAATTTAGGATCCGGTTTTAAATATTTTTTTTCTGCTCTTTTCTTTCTCATAAAACTTATTTAGCCTTTGGTTTTTTAGCTCCGTATTTCGATCTGCCTTTTTTCCTGTCTTCAACACCGCTGGTGTCTAAAGTACCTCTGATGATATGATAACGTACACCAGGAAGGTCTTTAACTCTTCCGCCTCTAATCAAGACGATTGAGTGTTCCTGTAGATTGTGCCCCTCACCGGGTATATAGGCAGTGACTTCAATACTGTTCGTTAGCCTTACCCTTGCCACTTTTCTCAATGCCGAATTCGGCTTTTTAGGTGTCGATGTATAAACTCTTGTGCAAACACCTCTTTTTTGAGGACAAGCATCCAACGCCGGGGCCTTTTTCTTGGCTAAGATTCTAACCCGGCCTTTTCTAACTAACTGATTTATCGTGGGCACAAATATCTCCTAATCTTATAAATCTCAAAAAATTTCAGACTCCTAATATAGACGATATGCCAAATTTTGTCAAGAAAACCTGAAATTATTTTTATTTTTTTTGAATATTTAGGCAAAAAAATCCGGCTCAATTAACACTTGAGCCGGATTCAAAGTAATTTAACCGAATTTAAGCTTGAACTTGTTCTTCTTCTTTCTTCTCAGGTACAACTTCTTCCGATTCTAAAATAATATTACCGTACTTCTTAAGTCCGGAACCAGCCGGAATAAGATGGCCCATAACCACATTTTCTTTTAGTCCAAGTAAATGGTCAACTTTTGCCTCGGTAGCTGCGTTGGCAAGGACTTTTGTAGTTTCCTGGAATGAAGCAGCCGAAATAAAGCTTTCGGTAGAAAGAGCTGCCTGTGTAATTCCGAGCAATACATGTTCAAAGGTTGCCGGTTCAGCGTCACGAGCGATAACCGCTTTCTTGCTCTTCTTCTTTAGGTCGGCATTGATTTCTCTGAATTTGCTTTTTGAAATAAGCTGTCCGTCCTTATATCTCGAATCACCTTTATCTTCAACTTTTACCATTCCCATGATTTTATTGTTTTCTTCAATAAATTCATTTCTGTCAACTGCATCTTCTTCGAGGAACTTAGTATCGCCGGGAGAAACTATCTTTATCTTCTGTAGCATTTGGCGAACAATTACTTCGATATGTTTATCGTTTATTTTAACACCTTGCAGGCGGTAAACATCCTGAATTTCATTAACAAGATATTCCTGAACAGCACTCGTACCCTTTATTTTCAAGATATCGTGAGGATTGATGGGACCGTCGGTTATTTTTTCACCGGCAGGTATTTCATCGCTTTCCTGAACAAGAACGTGTTTACCTAACGGAACATTGTATTTCTTTTCGTCGGATTTATCAGGCGCTATAACTATAATTTCTCTCGAGCCTTTCTTTCTTGCACCGAATTTTACCGTTCCTTCAATTTCCGAAACAATTGCTGTTTCCTGAGGACTGCGGGCCTCGAAAAGCTCAGTAACTCTAGGAAGACCGCCGGTAATGTCTCGGCTCTTGCTCTGTTGTTTAGAAATCTTGGCAAGGATTGTACCTGCGGGAACACTTTCGCCTTCTTCAACAGATAAGTAAGCTCTAGTCGGAATGTTGAACGATTTCCGGGTTCCGTCTTCGGCTTCAATCATAATACTAGGCGTCAATGTCTTATCCTTTGATTCGATAACAACTTTCTGCACGTGTCCGGTCTGTTCGTCGGTAACCTGTTGCAAAGTAGAATTATCGATCATATCGACAAATTTGACCATTCCGGAAATGTCCGTAAGTATAACGGAATTATACGGGTCATGGTTATAAAGAGGAGTACGTTTTCTAACACTTTGTCCGTCTCCTACAACCAGTTCCGCACCGTAAGGAACATCAAATTTTTTAATCTGTCTGTTGTTATCGTCGTAAATTCCGATAACACCCCTTCTTCCGGTAACTACTTTAACAGGTCCTAAGAAATCCGATTTCTCTACGTAAGTAATTCTCTCAAACCTTACCACACCGTCAATATTTGTCTCAACCTGCGACTGGCTTGCAATTCTCGAAGATGTACCGCCTAAGTGGAATGTTCTAAGTGTAAGCTGCGTACCGGGTTCACCGATTGATTGCGCGGCAATAATACCCACTGCCTCGCCAATCTCTACAAGTTTTCCGTTAGTTAAATTTCTGCCGTAACACTTTGCGCATACTCCGCGTTTCGATTCGCAGGTAAGCACTGTTCGGATATAAACGGAGTCAATACTAGAATCTTCAATTTTTTCGGCAATCTCTTCCGTAATTAAATCGCCGGCAGCAATAATAAGATCATCCGTACGCGGATCGTAAACATCTTCCTGTGCAACGCGACCGATAATTCTTTCGGCCAACGGTTCTCTTTCCTGTTCAACATCTTTTAATGCAGTAATCTCAATACCCAAAATAGTACCGCAGTCAACTTCGGTAATTATCACGTCCTGAGAAACGTCAACCAGCCTTCTGGTAAGATAACCGGCATCGGCTGTTTTAAGAGCCGTATCTGCAAGACCCTTACGGGCACCGTGTGTTGAAATGAAGTACTCAAGTACCGATAATCCTTCTTTAAAGTTTGCGACGATCGGGTTTTCGATAATTTCACCGGCCTGACCTGATAAACTCTTCTGAGGTTTCATCATAAGTCCGCGCATACCGGCAAGTTGTCTAACCTGTTCCTGAGAACCTCTAGCACCGGAGTCAACCATCATATGAAGTGAATTGAACCCGTTGTTTGCAACCTTAATTTTATCCATCAAGGCGCGGGCTACATCGTTTGTAGTATGCGTCCAAACGTCGATAATTTTATTATAACGTTCCGCATCTGTAATAACACCCTGCTCATGTTCGCTTAATATGGCTTCAACTTTTTTATTGGCTTTTTCAATCAGGTTAACTTTTTCTTCCGGGATGATCATATCGGCATAGCTAACCGAAAGTCCGCCGGCAGTTGAATAACGGAATCCGGTATCTTTCAGATCATCAAGGAATTTGGCAGTTACTTTATTGCCAAGCTTCATAAACATCTGGCCGATAAAACCGCCGAATGTTTTCTTAATAAGAAGCTGGTTAAAGAATCCCATTTCTTTCGGAACGATCTGGTTGAAAATTACTCTTCCCACTGTAGTTTCAATAAAATTTCCGTCAATCCTTACTTTTATTTTAGCATGCAAGGCGGCTACTTTGGAATTATATGCAATGATAACTTCTTCGGCTGAACCGAAAACCATTCCCTCGCCTTTTTCTCCGTCTTTTAGTTTTGTCAGATAATAGCACCCTAGTACGATGTCCTGTGTAGGTACAACAATCGGACTTCCGTTTTGCGGAGACAGGATATTATGACTACTGAGCATAAGCAGCGAAGCTTCAAGCTGGGCTTCGAATGAGAGCGGTACGTGAACCGCCATCTGGTCGCCGTCGAAGTCAGCGTTAAAAGCCGTACAAACCATCGGATGCAGCTGAATTGCTCTGCCGTCGATTAATAACGGCTGAAAAGCCTGGATACCCAATCTGTGGAGAGTAGGAGCTCTGTTTAACAAGATCGGATGTCCTTCAATAATTTTTTCCAGAATATCCCATATAATAGGATCTTTTCTGTCGACAACTTTTCTGGCGCTTTTAACTGTTTTGTTGTGACCTCTTTCAATCAGTTTCCTGATAATAAAAGGCTTGAATAATTCAACCGCCATATCTTTCGGTAATCCGCACTGGTGAAGCTTTAATTCCGGTCCTACAACAATAACCGAACGTCCGGAATAGTCAACTCTCTTACCGAGAAGATTTTGTCTGAAACGGCCTTGTTTACCTTTAAGCATATCGCTCAAGGATTTTAAAGGTCTGTTGTTGTCGCTTCTCACTGCACTGCCGCGGCGTGAATTATCGAACAAGGCATCCACCGCTTCCTGAAGCATTCTTTTTTCATTACGAAGAATGACTTCCGGAGCTTTAATATCCATTAATCTTTTAAGACGGTTGTTACGAATAATAACGCGTCTGTATAAATCGTTCAAATCGCTTGTTGCAAATCTTCCGCCTTCAAGAGGAACAAGGGGTCTTAATTCCGGCGGAATAACGGGAATATAATTGAGTACCATCCATTCCGGTTTGTTGGCGACTTTGTTTTCTTCTTCCTTGAAAGCCTCGAGAACTCTAAGTCTCTTCAATACATCGGCTTTTTTCTGCTGTGAAGTTTCAACAAGAAGCTGATCGCGGAGTTCTTTAGATAATTTTTCTACATCCGTATTTTTTAATATTTCTCTAACAGCATCGCCGCCTATTTTAGCAACAAATTTTTTAGGATCGGTAGCATCTAGTTTTTCATTTCCGGCAGGCAGCGAATTTAGAACTTCAAAATACTGATCTTCCGAAATCAAGTCTAATCTGCTTAACCCAGTAGGACCCGGATTAATTACTACATAAGATTCGTAGTAAATAATTTTTTCAAGTTCCTTAAGACTCAAACCTATTATGTTACCTATTTTTGAAGGCTGCGCTCTGAAGAACCAGATGTGAACGACAGGAACTGCAAGGCCGATATGCCCCATTCTTTCGCGTCTAACGCTTTTCTGGGTAACTTCAACGCCGCATCTGTCGCATATAATACCTTTGTACCTGATTCTTTTATATTTACCGCAGAAACATTCCCAATCCCTTGTAGGACCGAATATTTTTTCGCAGAACAGACCGTCTTTTTCAGGGCGGAAGGATCTGTAGTTGATTGTTTCCGGTTTTGTTACTTCACCATAAGATCTTGATAAAACATCATCGGGACTAGCTAAACTGATAGTGATACTATTAATATCACGCATTGCATTTTCTTGAACTCTATAAGGCATTTTTTATCTCCTAATTTCTAAGTGAAAAATCGCCTGCTTAACTAAAACAGGTGTTCTGCTTGTGTTAATTAATTTTTATATCAAGGCCCAATCCTTGAAGTTCCTTAATCAACACATTGAACGATTCAGGAATATTCGGTTCCTGTAAGTTTTCACCCTTCACAATTGCTTCGTAGGCTTTAGCTCTACCGGCAACATCGTCGCTTTTTATTGTTAGTATTTCCTGAAGTATATGTGAAGCACCGTATCCTTCCAGTGCCCATACTTCCATTTCTCCGAATCTCTGCCCGCCGAACTGCGCTTTACCGCCCAACGGCTGCTGAGTAATCAGCGAGTATGGCCCGATTGACCTGGCGTGAATCTTATCGTCTACCAAGTGACTTAATTTAAGCATGTATATATATCCGCAAGTTACTTTCTGATGGAATTTCTCACCGGATCTTCCGTCGTACAGATCGGTCTTGCTTCCTCTCTCAAGCCCTGCTTTCTCAAGCCATTCATCAACGTCTTCTATTTTAGCGCCGTCAAAAATAGGCGTCGAAAATTTAAGACCTAATTTTTTGCCCGCCCAGCCTAAAGCAGTTTCATAGAGCTGTCCGAGGTTCATACGGGAAGGCACACCGAGCGGATTAAGTACTATATCTACCGGTGTTCCGTCAGGTAAAAACGGCATGTCTTCGGCCGGTACTATTTTGGCAACAACCCCTTTGTTACCGTGGCGGCCGGCCATTTTATCTCCGACGGATAATTTACGTTTCTTAGCGACGTATACTTTTGCAAGCTGTACTATTCCCGGAGGAAGTTCGTCGCCGCTGGTAATTTTAATTTTCTCTCTCTTAAATTCTTCTTCTATATCGGATAAATTATCAAAATAATTTTTATAGAGAAGTTTTATCAGATTATTTATTTTTTTAGAGTCAAACCAGTCGAGAGTATAATCCATTTTGGTTACATCTTCCATGGACGAAAATGTACTGTCTTTAATGGAAGTTCCGCTTCTAAGGACAACACTGCCCTCCAGATCGCGGATACCGGATGCTGTTTCTCCTTCGGTTATTTTTGTTAATTTTTCAACAAGCTTACTATAGAGTTCCGTCAGATCGTGGCTATGCTGATTCTCAAGCTGATCGAGTTGTTTCTTTTCAACTTTTTTGGATTCGACGTCTCTTCTCTTTCTGCTGAACAGTCTGGTTTTAATTATGGTGCCTTTTAGTCCAGGAGGCGCTTTCAGAGAAGCATCTTTAACATCGCCTGCTTTATCTCCGAAAATGGCTCTTAAAAGTTTTTCCTCGGGTGTCGGATCGGTTTCGCCTTTAGGCGTAATTTTTCCGATAAGAATATCACCTTCTTTAACTTCTGCGCCTTCTCTGATAATACCGTTCTCGTCAAGATTTTTAACCGACTCTTCGCTTACATTCGGAATTTCTCTTGTAAGCTCTTCTTCGCCGCGCTTAGTTTCGCGAACCTGAAGTTCAAATTCTTCTATATGAATCGAAGTATAAACATCTTCACTTACTACTTTTTCGCTTATAATAATAGCATCTTCGAAATTATAGCCTCTCCACGGCATGAACGCTACAAGAACATTCCGTCCCAATGCAAGATCGCCCTGGTCGGTCGAACTTCCGTCGGCAAGAACATCTCCTTTTACCAGTTTCTGCCCTTCATGAACAACGGGCATCTGGTTTATACATGTTTCCTGGTTTGTTCCGTGGAATTTAATAAGCTTATAAACTACTTTCCTTACATCGTTAAAACTAGTTAACGCTTCAATGCTGTTCGGATTGATGTCGTACTTTACAATAATTTTATTAGCATCTACATATTCTACCGAACCGTTATCCTCGGCAACTATAACTGCTTTGGAGTCAGTCGCAATTTTTTTCTCCATGCCCGTACCAACAATAGGCGCCTCCGGCCTTAATAAAGGAACGGCCTGGCGCTGCATATTCGAACCCATCAACGCTCTGTTGGCATCATCGTGCTCGAGGAACGGAATAAGCGCAGCTGCGGCGCTTACTATCTGTGCCGGCGCAACATCCATATACTGGATATGATCCGGAGTAATAATAGGGAACTCGCCTTTATTTCTGGATTTTACTCTTTCATTCACAAATTTTCCATCGCCGGTAAGAGGAGCATTTGCCTGGGCAATTGTGTATAAATCTTCCTGCTCTGCAGTTAAATAATCAATTTTTTCCGTTACTTTTCCTCTTTCAACTTTTCTGTACGGCGTTTCCAGAAAGCCGTAGCGGTTAACCCGCGCATAAATTGTAAGAGATGAAATCAAACCGATATTCGGACCTTCGGGCGTTTCGATCGGGCATAAACGTCCGTAATGGGTATAGTGAACGTCACGAACTTCGAATCCCGCTCTTTCCCTGGTTAAACCGCCCGGTCCCAAAGCAGACATTCTGCGTTTGTGCGTCATTTCCGCCAGAGGATTTGTCTGATCCATAAACTGGGACAGTTGGTTGGTACCGAAGAATGCGTTTATTACGCTGCTTATTGTTCTTGCATTAACAAGATCCTGCGGCGTAAAGTTTTCGGTATCGCGCATGTTCATTCTTTCTTTTATTGTTCTGGCCATACGCGCCATACCGATATTAAACTGCTGGCCCAATTGTTCGCCGACAGTTCTTATTCTTCTGTTACCCAGATGATCTATGTCGTCTATGTTTACATTGCCGTTACGCAGTTTAATTATATATTTCATTATAGCGAGAATATCATCCTTCGTCAGCACTGTAACGTTTTCAGGAATTTCAACTTTTAATTTGTCGTTCATCCTGTGTCTGCCCACATCGCCGAGATCATATCTCTTATCGTTAAAGAAGAGCTTGTCGATTAAAGCTTCCGCAGTATCCAAATCGGGAGCCTCGCCGGAACGCAGCTGGCGGTAAATTGCGAACAAAGCTTCTTCTCTTGTGCTTGCGGTATCTTTTCTAAGCGTATTTAATATCAAATCGTTATCCGGTGAAGTACTTGAACTGATCAATTTCAGTGCTTCTACTTCAGCATCCTTAAGCCTATCAATATCCTCTTCGGTAAGAACACTATCCTTTGTCAGGAAAATCTCGCCGGTGGACATATCGAATACGTCACTGGCAATTGTTCTTCCAACATATTCTTCAATTTTTACTTTTTTAACTTTAATTTCTTCAACCAAATTAAAGAGATTTAAAATCTCTTCGTCTGTAGCGTAATCTAGGGCTCTTAGTAAAGTAGTTGCCGGGAATTTTTTTCTCCGGTCTATATAAACATACATTACGTAATTGATATCGGTTGCAAATTCAACCCACGAACCTCTCAAGGGAATAATTCTGGCTGAATAGATCGGGGTACCGTTCGGGTGAACAGTTTGTGCAAATGCAACGCCCGGTGAACGGTGCAACTGAGAAACAACGACTCTTTCGGCACCGTTGATAACAAAGGTACCTTTTTCGGTCATATACGGAAGGTTGCCTAAATAAACTTCTTGTTCAACACTGTTAACGAATTCCTGTGTTTCCGGATCTTTAGTTGACAGACGGAGTTTTCCTTTTAAAGGAGCAGAAAAAGTTAATCCTCTTTCTTGGCATTCTTGAACAGAGAATCTCGGTTTTTCAACATAATATTCAATAAAATCAAGCCGGTAATTCTCTTTGTTGTCAAAAATTGGAAAGTTGGCATTAAATACCGCCTGAAGACCTTTGGCTTCCCTTTTGTCCGGCGGAGTTTTTAACTGTACGAACTCTTCAAAAGACGCCGTCTGGATATTCAGCAAATCGGGCGGCTCTATTACAGAAGTAATCCGTGAAAAGGTAATTCTATTATTATTAGCCAATTTTAATCCTCCAATTATTTTTTTCTTTTCTATTACTGTCGAAGCATAACACAACGATACCAAAATATAAAAAGCGATCCCGACTCGTCGGGATCACTTCTCATAAAACGCTTTATCTGTGATAATATCTAATTATTTGACTTCTACAGTGGCGCCGGCTTCTTCAAACTCTTTTCTGAGTTTTTCAGCTTCATCTTTAGAAATAGCTTCTTTAACGGCTTTAGGGGCACTGTCAACTAAATCTTTAGCTTCCTTTAATCCGAGACCGGTATGAGCTCTAACAACTTTAATTACATTGATTTTTTTCTCGCCGGCTGCTTTAAGGATTACATCAAATTCGGTTTTTTCTTCAACAGGGGCTGCACCTGCTGCAGGGGCCGCACCGGCAACAACTACGGGAGCTGCTGCAGTAACACCGAATTCTTCTTCCAATGCTTTCTTCAAATCGGATGCTTCTACGAGGGATAGTCCTTTTATCTTCTCAACAATTTCTGCTACTTTCTCTGACATTTTATTTTCTCCTACTAATTAAATTTTTCAAAAACTAAATATTATGCCGCTTCTTTTTTAGAGATCTCGTCTATTACGCTAACCAAATCTCTCATAACGGCATTTAATACACCGACAATTCCTGAAGCCGGTGCGTTCAGACTTCCCATAATAGCTGCAATAATTTCATTTTTAGACGGAAGAGAAGCAATTTCGTTCAAATTCGAACCGTCGTAATATTGATCTTCTATATAGCAAGCTTTAAGGGAAAATTTTTGTTTTTCATCAAAATATTTTTTGATGATTTTTGCCGGAGCAACCGGATTTTCGCCCGCAAAAGCGTAGCCGGTCATTCCTTCCAAATGATCTGCAAGTTTTTCAAATTTACCGGAATCATCGATCGCGCGTTTAAACATCAGTATTTTTAAATACTTTATATTTAACGCCTTCCTTGCGGAATTGATTACGAATTTCACTAATATCCGCAACATTTATCCCGGTATAATCGGTAAGGAAAATCGCAGATGATTGTTCAATCATTTCTTTAACTTCAGAAACGATATCAGCTTTTTCGTTCTTGTTCATTTTTCTCCCATACCAGATTTATATAAATCGTTTCGGCTCCTTAATTAACCGGAGCAAATACACCTACCTGAAAGTAGGTTAGAAGCATTTTATTTTTTTACGAGTGCGTAAACTTTTTTAATGTACTGCTATCTCATCTTTGGAAATTTTCAAGCCGGGACCCATAGTAGTGGATAAGAAAAGGCTTTTAACATATTGTCCCTTAGCCGAAGTAGGTTTCAGTTTTACGATAGTATTGAGAAACGCTTTGGTATTATCTACCAGCTTTTCAGCTTCAAAATTCATTTTACCCAACGAAGTATGAACGATTCCGGCTTTTTCAACGCGGAATTCGATTTTACCCGCTTTTACTTCACTGACGGCCTTGGCAACATCCTGAGTAACTGTTCCGCTCTTAGGGTTAGGCATAAGGCCTTTTGGACCAAGAACTCTACCGAGCTTTCCTAAGTCACCCATTGAATCCGGCGTAGCAATAATAACATCTATATCGGACCAGCCTTCTTTTAATTTATCAAGATACTCTTCGAATCCTGCATAATCTGCTCCGGCACTAAGTGCTTCCTGGGCTTTACTCTTGGATATAACGAGCACCCTAACCTGCTTACCGGTGCCGTGAGGAAGAGATACGGTGCCTCTTACCATCTGGTCGGCATGTCTGGGATCAACTCCGAGCCTGATTGCGCAATCTAAAGATTCTACAAATTTAACTTTAGACTGATCTTTCAGAATATTTATTGCTTCCTCAAGAGAATACTCTTTCTTGGTATCAATGGTTTTTACAATCTCTTTGATTCTTTTAGATTTTCGCATTTCTCATTTTCCTTTGAATGAACTTATGTCGTTAATCATGACTACTTAATCTTCTACCGTAATTCCCATGCTTCTGGCAGTACCTGCAACCATACTCATCGCATGGTCGATATCAAAAGCATTTAAATCGGGCATTTTAAGCTGTGCAATTTCCTGAACTTGGGCTTTTGAAACTTTAGCAACTTTAGTTCTATGCGGTTCTGCCGAGCCCTTTTCTACCTTAGCGGCTTTTTTCAACAGAACTGCCGCAGGAGGAGTTTTTGTAATAAAAATAAAGGATTTGTCTGAAAAAACAGTAATAACAACTGGAATTATTAAACCGTCTTTATCGGCAGTTCTTGCATTAAACTGCTTACAAAATTCCATAATATTAACACCCTTTTGACCCAATGCAGGTCCGACCGGAGGAGAGGGATTAGCTTTTCCGGCAGGGATTTGTAACTTGATATAACCAGATATCTTTTTAGCCATATGAATTACCTATAAACCTAAATTATTTTTCTAATTCTGCTTGCACAAAATCGATTTCAACAGGAGTCTTCCGACCGAAAATTGAAACCATTACCTTAATCTTCATTTTTTCTTCGTTAACCTCTTGAACCGTACCGGTGAAATTATTGAAAGGACCGTCAATAATTTTTACAATATCACCGTTTCTGAATATTGTCTCCATACGCTCACTGGATTCATCCTGTGTAATACGCCCGACAATTCTTTTAACTTCTTCCGGCTGTAGTGAATTCGGATTATTTTTAGTACCTAAGAAACCCATAACGGAAGGAGTATTCAGGATAAAGTCCTTTACCTGGTTGTCGAGGTCGGCCTGAATTAAAATATAGCCGGGAAAAAAATTCTTAGTCCTGCTCTTTTTCTTACCGTCTTTTACTTCAAAGACCTTCTCAGTCGGCACTAAAACAGATTCAATTTTGGCTTGAAGTCTTTCATTATCTGCTAATTCGGCTTCAATTAAATTTTTAACTTTGTTTTCGTGACCGGAAAAAGTTCTTACGACATACCATTTTAATTCTGATTCAGCCATTAAATTAAAAAATTCCTTTAAATATTTGTGTGATTATCATGTCAATTACGTACGTAAAAGCAGCAATCATCAAACAAGCCACTATCACAACTGTGGTGGATTCTTTCAGTTCTTCGGTAGTCGGCCAAGTAACTTTTTTCATTTCCTTGACGACGTCATCGAAAAAAGCAATTATTTTTTGTTTCATATTTTAAGCTTTAATGTTTGATTAGGCAGCACGTCAGGAGGGACTCGAACCCCCAACCTGCGGTTTTGGAGACCGCTGCTCTAGCCAATTGAGCTACTGACGTATAAAATTTCAGCCTTAAAACAATTTTTTATTTTCTTAGACTTTTCCAATATATTTTTGCCAGTCTGCTTTAGCCAACCGATCTGTCCGCAGGCAAGTTGAGCCACTGACGTATTCACAAATTATTTAGTTTCTTTATGAATCGTATGCTTTTTATCCCAACGGCAGTATTTTTTAAACTCTACGCGGTTAGGGTGAAGTCGCTTGTTTTTTGTAGTAGTGTAATTTCTTCTTTTACACTCTGTACATTCTAATGTTATTATATCTCTCATGGCAGTATTTTTTTTTAATTTTCTAAGCTGATATTCAATTTTTTACTAAATATTCCCGATTACAATAATTATTAAAATCTCTAACCTATCCCTCCGGGATGCCAGCATGATCTTTTCAGACTTCTACTGCTTTGCTGGTCAGTCTAGAGCTGATGACCGGGATTGAACCGGTGACCTCTTCCTTACCAAGGAAGTGCTCTACCAACTGAGCTACATCAGCAGTAATTCATTTTCAATCTTTTTTTTTGATCGAAACAATCATCTTTTAATAAACTGATGATCCCGATGAGTCGGGACAACCAGCAGCTATGAAGCTTCCAATATAAAAAAAAACTAAATTTTCATATTTGCAGTTTTGGTTAAAAATATCTTGGTGTTTTTCATGGACTTAAGATACTTTTCCCGCTTCATAACTTCACTTCTCGTGCTGTATTCTTCAAAAAATATAAGAACCCAAGGTTGATAATTTTTAGTCCATCTTGCATGCGGACCATTATGATTTTCGACTCTCTCTTGTAAATCTTCAGTCGAACCTATATAATATTTCTCAACCTTTTTACTCTGTAATATGTATACAAAGTATTTCACTTGAGCGGGAGACGGGACTCGAACCCGCGACCAACAGCTTGGAAGGCTGTGACTCTAGCCAACTGAGTTACTCCCGCATTTTAGAGACCTGTTTTTAAACAGATCTTTTCAAATTTTCAATTCTCCATAAACCCACGACCAATCCCGCGGTGGCGGGATGACTCTAGCCAACTGAGTTACTCCCGCATTTTAGAGACCTGTTTTTAAGCAGATCTTTTCAAATTTTCAATTCTCCATAAACCCACGACTAATCCCGCAGTGGCGGGATGACTCTAGCCAACTTGCCTAACGGCAGGCAGGCTGTGTTACTCCCGCATAATCAATATTTAATGAACATTTCAGAAGAAACAAAAAAATAAGGGAACTAAAATTTTATTATTCTATTATTATTCCCTTAAACCAAAACCATTCCAATTTTTATGTGGTGGGCGGCGAGGGATTCGAACCCCCAAAGGCGTCAGCCAACGGATTTACAGTCCGCCCCGGCTCTCCAACTCCGGCGTCCGCCCGGAATTACAAACGAGCAACAAATATATCGTGATTTCAAGAAAAAAGCAAATAAAATTGTTATGCACTTTTAACTAAATTGTTAAATTCTGCAATTTTATTCTGATTTTTTTTGAAATTACGGGGCAAATATATTGATTAATTAAGAAATTAAAAAAAACTACTTAATTTTTGCCCCTAAAAAATTTTAATCACTTATCGGTTTATTCTGATGTGCTTTTATATAATCGATGATTTCATCTGCGTACGCAAAAGCAAGCGCAGAATATGTATCAGCCGCACCGTAAAAAATAGCTATTCTTCCTGTATCGGAATCATGCAAGGTCGCGCAAGGAAAAGTAACGTTGGGAACAAAACCTGTTGTTTCGTAGGGAGCTTCCGGTGTTAAAATATAATTTTCGCAATCCGCAATTATCTTATTCGGCTCATTTATATCCAGCAGCGCGGCGCCCATACTATATATATATCCGCTGCAAGTAGTACATACTCCGTGATAAATCAACAGCCATCCTTCTTTAGTTTCAATGGGAACAGGACCGGCGCCTAATTTTGTGTTTTTCCACCAATAATGACTTGTTTTCATCACAAGTCTGTGTTTACCCCAATATGTTAAATCAGGGCTCTGACTTAAATATATATCTCCGAAGGGAGTATGGCCGTTATCGCTGGGACGGTTAAGGAGTACGAAATTTCCGTTTATTTTTCTCGGAAATAGAACTCCGTTTCGGTTAAAAGGCAGAAAAGCATTTTCCAACTGGAAAAAGTCTTTGAAATCTCTGGTTTTTGCAATTCCTACCGTCGGTCCGTTAAAATAATTACACCACGTTATATAATAGGTATCATCGATTTTCACCAATCTCGGATCATACCCGTATAGAATAGGCTTAGCCTGCGTACCGTCTTCATTTTTAAATGCTAAATGTTCTTCTTCTATTTTCCACTCGATCGCATTTTTACTTCTTCCCAGATGAAGCTGCGGATACCCGTTTTTATGATCTGCTCTGAATATTCCTATAAATTCACCATTGTAGGGCACAATTGCACTGTTGAAAATTCTCAATGAATCTTTCAAAGCTTCCCTTCCGATAACCGGATTCTTATCATACCTCCAGACTACTCCGGCATAACCTGCCGGCTTTTCCTGCCATGGAATATTCGGTAATGCGTTTCCTATTATAGTCTTATTCATCAGATTTTCCTCCGAATAAATGATGTTATAAATCAAGTTCAAGATTGTGCATGCCCTAGTCAGGTTCGGATTACCACCTATAACCAACACTCGACTGCCAATTTAAACCGTAGCCGTCTCCGGTGCTTCGCCGTTTACTTTTCTTCTGCTGTCCAATTCTGCAATAATAGTCTCCACTCGTTTATCGCTGAGGGGATAAAACATAAGCAGTATCAGAGCAAGAATTCCAAGAACTGCCGGAATTAAACTGAAAAGGAGAACCAAGCCTTTAATACTTTCCGGAGATTGAACCTGATTAGGTACAAATCCGACCTGCGACATAAGCATCAGAGCAATATATGCACCGATGGCCCATCCGAATTTCTGCGACATTGTCGAAGCCGAAAATACCAGGCCCGTAGCCCTTCTTCCATTTTTCCATTCTCCGTAATCTGCTGTGTCCGCATACATTGCCCAGAGCAGAACACTAAGCGGTCCGCCTGATAGAGAACCTGTAATTTGAAATAAGAAAATAAGTCCAAGTTGCTGAGGTGTTAAGAAATAATATACTGCAGTACTTACAATAGCAATAATAAATATTATGATAAAAGCTTTCTTTTTACCAAGACGTTTTGCAATCCAGCTTACCATCAGCACTCCCAAAATTGAGGACATCTGACCGACGGTATTAAAAGCAGATGCCAAATCTATAAAGCCGTAATTACCGGTTCCCAAGAAGGGTAATGTAAGTTTTTGAGTACCGACCACATACTTAAAGTAGTGTACCGTTACGCTGCTTCGTACGGCAACAAACAATATAAATGTTATCGTGGTTGCAAGCAGAATAAGCCATGGACCGTTTGTAAGCAGTTCTTTTAAATCTTTTTTCATTGACGACTTCTGACTTTTCGGAGGTGATATTCTCTCGTGCGTTCCTTTAAAAGCTATAAAGAAAAATAATACTGCAGCAATTCCGTAAATAACAAAAGACATCTGCCAGCCGTGAGCATCGTTTCCTCCGCCGAGAGATTTTGTCATCGGAAGCAAAGTAGCCGATACAATAGTTCCGGCAGTATATGCAAATAAAAATTTAAAAGATGAAACAGATGTTCTTTCATTTGAATCGGCCGATATTACTCCCAGCAAAGCAGTATAAGGAATATTTATTGCCGTATAAAGCATCATAATTAAGATAAAAGTAGCGTAAGCCCAAATAAGTTTTCCTTCAGGTCCGAAATTGGGAACAGTAAAAGTTAGTACACCAGCAATAGCAAAAGGTATGCTCATCCATAATAAATATGGTCTGAACTTGCCCCATCTGGTATTGGTTCTGTCGGCAATCATACCCATCATCGGATCGTTAATACCGTCCCAAACCCGGCTTACTACAAACAAAGTTGCGGCGGCTGCAGCCGGTATTAAAAATATATCGGTATAAAAATATGTCAGATACAACATAAAGGTTTGCCAGTATAATACTGAAGCAAGGTCACCGAAACCATAAAAAAACTTTTCTTTGAAGGGTAATTTTTGGACTTGGTCACTCATTCCACACTCCGTAATTAATTTGGATAACAAACTATCTTATAACGAAATTCCAATAAATATTTGTGCTTTCTATTTAACCTGATAGTTTTAGTCAGCCGCAAAATATTTATTTCACTCCACACTAATAATATTCAAACTGTTCCGCCTAGTTATAAAAAGCTCTCTAAGGATAAACCGGCATATAACTTACGAAAGCTAAGTTTTTACTATCTGGCGACCAAGACGGAACATTTATAGTGCCTTGCCCGCCGAACAGTTTTGCTAAAACAGTAATTTTCCCTCCATTTACGGGCATTAGTTTTAACATTACATTTTTGTTTGCAGGATGCCCCTTTATATCTTTTTCGTAAGTAAGAAAAACTATCCATTTCCCGTCGGGCGAGGGATGAGCAAACCAATTGTTATATTCATCTTTTGTAACTTGTTCTTGTTGGCTGCCGTCCGGTTTCATGCGCCAAATTTGCATAGTTCCGGTTCGCTCAGAGTTAAAGTAAATATATTTTCCGTCGGGTGAATAATCCGGCCCGTCATCCAAACCTCCCGCATCAGTCAATCTGGACTCTGCACCGCCGTTAACGGAAATAGTATAAATATCGAAATTATCGTTGCGTTCCGCACAATAGGCTAATGTTTTCCCGTCCGGGGACCATCCATGCCAGTAAGAAGGAGCGTTTGAAGTAATTTTTTGAGGGTCGCCTCCTTCAACAGGCAGAATATAAATTATTGATTTTCCGTTTTCGGTCTGATCGCTTATTGCAAGCTTGGAACCGTCCGGCGAAATTCCGTGGTCATTATTGCAATTTTTTGCGAAGCCTGTGTTTATCGAACCAGGTCTGCCGCCTTCAACAGGTATTTTATAAATTCTGCCTTCGCTATTAAAAAGAAAGTATTTTCCGTCTCTTGACCAATTCGGAGCTTCGATATGAGATTGAGAATTATAAACCGCCCGCCTATCAAGCGATTCTATATTAATTGTTTCCAATGTGCTCTCGATTAACTTTTTCTCCGGCATAACTTGTTTTCCTTCCGTTATTTCAACATTTGAAAAGACCGCTTTTTCGATGACATTATTATCGTGCGCACAAACTCCCAGTCCGATATAAAACGGTTCTTTAAATTTGATATTTATCGAGCCTCCCGACGGCCTGAGTTTTTCACCATTCGATGCAACGAAGATAGAAACAATATTGTCCTGTTTTAGAATCAGAACTCTCGTAGGCGCATTAACATTGGATTGAATTTCTCTTGTGGGTCCCCCGGTACTGTCTCTGTACTGCAGCGATGTTAGTCCGATCGAATGAAGTGCAACATCTGCATAAACAGAATTCGAATCGAGACTTTGACGAATAATTAAGCATGCTTTTTTATGGGGATTACCTGTTGTATCCGTCCAATTTATATCGGCAGCCAAAGAAATATTGCCTTCTGCCTTTTTCCACAAATAATGAAACTCATCATTAGAAAACCACATATTTGTACCGCTGCCGGCGATAAGATATGATTTTTGGATATCGTCGTATTTGACTGAACCCGGTATATTAACAGAACCTATATCACTTTGATTATTAAATTGTCCAAGCGAAGATTTCTGCGAAAACAAAACACCCGAAAATAGCAGACAAAAACAAACCACAGCACCGAGCTTGTAACCTAAATTTCTCATAATATCAAACCTCCAAGTAAATAATTTTTAATAATTTCCAAGAGGTCAAGAAATCCGGAAAAAATAATCAAACCGGCTAATTATTATTTTTAACGAAAATAAAGTTACGTTTTTTTTTTAAGAAACTAAACGATTATTTTAAGCAGACTTTTTAATAAATACGAATGCCAATTATATCTATTTATAACAAATATTTAATTTCAATTCGTTTTAATCCGGTACAATCATTCTGAAGATAATTTTTTAATCGAATTAACTGTATGGTTTTCGAAACCGGATAATTTATTTTTTAACCTGCTCGTTTTTGATCCGAAAACAAAATTAATATCGAATTAATAATGCTACCGGTTTATCAATGTAACAAAACACGCCGCATCCAAAGAAAATTCAGCGGTACCGTTTGCGACATTAACCGATTTAATTTTTTCCATAGAGTGAGTTTTATCTGTCATATAAAGATTCAAAGATTTGACATTCGACGGTATTCCTTTTATTGTTACTTCCCTTTTCGCTCCGTCATTGACAATTTGAAATGTATATATTCCGTCTTTAATGTCACCGTAAGCAACGCTGCTAATTTCCGGTCTGTTGCAGGATATAGGAAGATAGAAAGAGCCTCCCGGAGTTAGGCTTAATTGTTTTAAGTTCCAGAACCGCTGGGTTGGTTTTAGAGGACCTTTAGTGCCATAAATTCCTGCGCCTGTTAAAACGGAATAATCGGAAGTAAGCTGCCATTGTAAAATCGACTTGGCCTGACAGATTGAATAAATGCGCACGTACATATCTATTTCATTTAATGCATAAGACGGCTCTAAAAATATATCCGGATATCTCCAGGCCCTGCATCTGTACTGCCTTCACCCACTATAAGAGGTATGTTAAGTTCCCTGGCAATATCCGACCAAATAGAAAGCGTCCAGTTATTATATCCGCGCCATGAATGGAACGATACGGCACCTATATATTTATAAGTTGCCGGATCGTTTAATGCAGGCGTTAAAAATCCGTAGGTATTTGCGTCAGAGTTATCACCGAGCAATAATTTTGTAGATAATCCTTTTGAAGCAAGAAAAGCGCCGAACTGTTTAATAAATTCCGCATGTTCCTCTCCGGTTTGCCGCACATTTATCCCCAGATCCGATTCGTTGAAAGAGAATAGATCTGGTGATACTCCGTATTTTTCTTTTAAAAAAATCAAATATGCACCTAATGATTTTATAATGCTTCTCATTTTCATTTGATTTAGCGGGTTACCGAAGGGATCGCCGGGTTTCTTAGGTTCGAAATTGGGTTTCCCTATTATTGCCCAGGCCGGAGGGTACCAAATGCTTAAAATAATATGTATATTTTTTTTAGCAAGCCTTTGGGCCATTTCCATTGCATCAGCAACACGTTCGTCAATATGCCCGGCCCTGGCTTCAGCAAGCGGATCGATGCTTTCATCTCGCTGCCAGTTAAACCAAGGCATTTCCACCCTGCCCCATTTTACATCAAGATTATTAAGACAATAATTAATAACTTCAGGATCTCTTTCTGCGTTCTGAAGACGGAAATTGCCTCCTATTCCGTCAAACTCTCTTCCGGGGTGCAGTGTATCCAATACCATTTCTACCGGTTGTCTGTCGATTTTTCCTGAAACGGATAGATTAAAAACTTTATTTACGGTCATACCTTTTAGGGCATTGCCCGATATCATCGTAAAATAAACAACGGTGTTACCGTCTCCAAAAAATGAGTTACCTTTTATAACATAAATTTCGGTGTATTCGTTCGTACTCAGTTCAATATGCCGAGTCTTTGAGTTAATAATTATGCCTTTAGCCGTATCGGGCACCGGATTAAATCTTCTAAAATAAGGAGGACGTCCGGTTATTAATGACGTATCAGGTTTGGAAGGTTTCTCATCAATGTATTTGAATGAAGCATCAGAAAAATCGTCGTTAGGCAGTTCTATAGTGAAATAAGCACCTTTGACGGCAGTATCGCCAATAGCAGTCATCTTTACAAAAATTGCGGCTTTTCCTTTCCCGGTATCTTGCACGGTTTCCTCTACCTCTAAACTGTCGAGCATTGTATTGATTATTGCTTTGGAACCGCGCCGAACAAAACTGGGACGCTGTTTTTCTTTTGCGGTTTGAGAGTAGTCAATCCAATTTTTCTGAATCACTCTTATGCTGGTTTCGAATTTCATTAATTCGCCGTCCACACGGATACCATCGACATTGCCCCAGGCCGTACACTCTGCTTGTCCGTACAAATTTACAAATCCGCCGAGACTTAAGAATAAAAGCATTGATCCAATTATAAAAGATTTATTCAAAAATCCGGTTCCGCTGAAATAATTTTTCCAGTTTACTGTTTTTAAGCTTAATTCTATTTCCCGCGATAATTTGTTAGATGAGTGCATATGGCTTACTCCAAAATTTTTAAGGAAAGAGAATTAAATATATAATTTTTAAAAATAATAAAATCAGCAGTGCGGTAATTTACGATGATTAAATATAACCTAAGGACATAGTAAGAGTTGAAATAAAAAATGCCGGGCGAGATGAATCGATTTTGCCCGGCATATTATTAAGGAATACAACAGATTATGCACGTTGAATATGCAAGCAAGAGTTTTCCTTAAATTTTGTATTTGTAAGCAGTAATTAAACAGACAAACCTGTTTCGTTCCGTATACTAAAATAATTCTATTTATATAAGTCGAATTAATTCAGTTTTATTTAATAATCTTGAAGCTAACGGGAAATATTTGTTGCAAGCGGTAAATATTTTGAGCAAGCAGTGTTTGATATTTTAAAACCGTACCTTAAAATATTAAAGAACCTATTCTAATTTTTTCCTTCAATGGAAAGATTCTTCGCAGCAAATTATTGAAATAATTAAATTTTATTGACAAAGAACTTAAAATCACCTAAGTTAATATTCACCGCATACAGTCCTCAGATAATTGTCCAGATACCAAATCCGATAGATCTACAGATTAAAAATTATATTCTAAAAAAGGGAATTAATAAATAGGGAGGAAAAGGGGGAAATGAAACCCAATTTTATCCCGGCTTCAAATTATTCTTCCGAAATTTCTGTAAAGATAGACATATCGTATAATTTATTAAGCCGATTACTTCATATTAGCATATGTTCACCCGAAATCAATATTGGTGAACGTCAAGCTTTAATTTATAATTAATAAAGGAGATAAAATGAAAATACTTTTTACTCTTCTTATTCTATTATTAAATTTTCCCGGTGCTTTTTCTCAAATAATAAACGGCGGTTTTGAGAATTGGAACGGTACCGAGCCAGAAGGATGGAAAACAAGCAATTCAGGAAGCTATACCTTTGTAAGCCAATCTAACGACAGCCACTCCGGAAGCTATTCATTATCCAGCACTGTTATAAATTTTTTCGGGATAAATTACGGAGGGTTTCTGATGGCAGGCTCTGACGGCAAAGGATTTTTAATTTCCGAGAGATACACAAATTTAAATGGTTATTATAAATTTATTCCGGCAGATACAAGCGACAGGGTAAGTATAACCATATTAATTTATCATTTTTCTGATAGCGACACTACGGGCATCGGATACGGAATTTCCAGTTTGGGAGAAAGTCAGAATTTTTCGGAATTTAATGTCGATATTTTTTACAGTAATCAATCCCTTGCGGCAAACCTGATTAAAATAACAATTTCAATTTTAAATTTAACCTCAAGCACCGGAAAGTTGGGAACAAAATATTATCTTGATGATCTTCAACTAACAAACGCGGTAGGCGTAAAAGAATCTTTTATAAAAGAATCCAGTTATAATCTTCATCAGAATTATCCCAATCCGTTTAACCCGGCAACTAAAATAAAATACTCAATAAGACACAGTACACCGGTTACGCTTAAAGTATTCGATGCATTAGGAAGAGAATTAAAAACACTGGTTCATAAAACTCAATCGCCCGGTGAATATACCGTAGATTTTAACGGCAGCGACCTTACAAGCGGAATATATTTTTACCGGCTGATAGCAGGTAATTATGTTCAGACAAAAAAAATGATCATGATAAAATAGTATCAATCAATAATATAAAAGGGAAAAAATAATTTTGACTTCCCCGGCACCCTAAACCGGTATTAATGGCGGGATTCAAAATTTGAAAAATATATTACAAAAAAACAGGAGATAAACATGAAAAATGTGAAGATTAGATCTAGTTTTCGCATGATGTTAACACTCCTTCTTTTATTAACATTTATTAGTCATGCACAGTTTGTTCCTATCCGGGTTACCACAAATTCCGAATATCAGATAAAACCTGCGGTATCAGGTAACAGGATAGTGTGGCAGGATGAAAGAAACAGAAGCGGTCTTTTCATCAACTACGATACATACATGTACACTTTGCCTTCCGGTCCCGAACAACGCATCAATACAAATACGAAAGACCAAAGTAATCCGTTTATATGGGAGAACATCATTGTGTGGGATGATCTGCGGAACGGGAACCGGGATATTTATATGTATGATATAAATACTACCCTCGAAACCCAGGTTACAACAAATGCTGAATACCAGGATTATCCGGCTGTATCAGACAGCGTAATAGTTTGGCGCGACAGACGGAACGGAGACTCTTGGGAATATGATATTTACATGTACGATATGCATAACGGTTCGGAAGCAAGGGTAAGTACGGAGACGAGCTCCATGCAGGATGCCGGACCCAGAATTTCCGGGCATAAGGTAGTCTGGTCACAGTACAGCGGATCGTCAAATTCAATATTTTTTATGGACCTCGACTCCGGCAACAGAGAACAGCTCACTTCCGATCCTTACGATCAATATGCACCGGATATTCACGGCGATTCGGTTGTGTGGCTGGAATACCGGAACGGCAGTTATTCATTGTACATGGAAGATCTGACGACACACTTTACACAATTTATTACAGATAGGATAACGGCACATTCAAAGCCCAGAATTTCGGATAAAGGTATAGTCTGGGATGTTTTGGTTGATTTATACGGAAACAAGGATCTTTATTTTTATGAATTTGCTACCGAAGCACTGGTTCCTCTGGTAACCGGCGCTTTTACCGAAGAAAATCCTTCCATCTGGTCAAACAGAATTGTTTGGGATGATGCGTCAAGCAGCAACTACGATATATATTATCTCGATTATGTCCGTCCCCCCGGCGCGGATATTTATGTAACTCAAAAAGATCATCCGGATCCGGTATTACTGGACGGATACTTGACCTATACAATAAATGTAGGTAATTACGGATTTGAGAATGCAACAAACGTAGCTTTATCCACCACATTAAGTTCAAAAGTTGAGTACTATTATGCTTCATCAACTCAAGGGACATGCAATTATGCCGGCGGTGCGGTTACATGCAATCTGGGAAATATAGATTTTAAAAACAGTGTAACGGTTAATATTATTGTAATTCCGAGGGATACCGGAAATGTATATAATACTTTTTCCGTATCCGCAGATCAATCGGATTTGATTACGCATAATAATTCCGTTACCGCCAAAACCAGGATCAATGCATACACAGCGGACGAAGTACCTTTTTCAAGAGACATAGGCGATCTGTCGCTTGGTGTGGATTCCCACGGAGCCGCACATATCAGCTGCACGAGCCAAGGAGAGTTTTATCCCAATAACGGTACCGATATAATTTATATGACCAATAAAACCGGTATCTGGGAAGCCCATAGGATATATGACGGTATTGCAGACAATAATATCGATTTGGGAAATCCTCCTTATGATCTCTGGGACGGCGGCAAATCTCTGATCGCCGTTGACGGATCAAATAATGAACACATCTGTTATGTTGTATACTACACCAGAACCAGTGTATACGGTGATCCGACCAATTGGCACAGCACATTGTACTATACCAATAATGTATCCGGCACATGGAAATCCCCGGTAAATCTTATTCAGCTCGACTTTATCAGACCGGTTTCAATTGATATTGATAATAACGGTAAGGCTCACATAGCGTTCGTAACAAACAAGGCCGCTCAAAAAGGTTCATTGTATTATTTTACAAATGCATCCGGTGACTGGGAGGCTGAAATTATTCACGGTAATATTTACGATCAAGCCTCAATGGCAGTAGATAATAATAACCATGTTCATTTCGGCTTTTACAGTTGGGACATTCAAAACGACGATACGTACGAACAAGGCCTGGCTTATATTACGGGTACATCCGGCTCTTGGAGTACTCCGGAAAAGATTGATGACGTAGGCGGGCAAATGGAAGATATGGGCGTTTCGATTGCGGTCGATAATTTAAATAATCCTCATATAAGTTACCTCGGCGGGCAATACGGATATAATAAGTATGCAGTAAAAAGCGGCGGCGGCTGGTGGCTGGCTGAAGTTGACGAGGGCTGGGGTAGCGGTTGTTCTTCCATCGATCTCGATAATTCCGGTAATGCGCATATTCTTTACTCTCCCCTTTACGGCAGCAATATTTTCAGGTACGCTCAAAATACTTCCGGCGCATTCGAACATTGCGATGTAGAAGATGCGGAGCAATACCGTATTAAGATAGATAATGACGGTAAGTATCATATAGTTTACGGAGACGTGTATCTCACGAACCGCGTTCATACCGATCAATACGGCGGCGGGGGTACGGAAACAGGAGGATATTATTTTGTTACTTCCGACGAAGAAGCAGGCAGTATGCCGAGCCAGCCGGTTTATGAATGGATTGAACCGGTTGCGGGAAGTCATAACGAAATTACTTCATGGACATCGGGCGATGAGGATGACGGTTATTTCCAGGTTGCCGATATAGGAATGTCATTCCCTTTCTTCGGACAAAATTACAATCATGTATTTATAGGTTCAAACGGTTATTTGTCTTTCGCCAACGGGCACACGGAAAATGCGGAATACGCATTCGTACCCTCTTCAATTCAGCCGAATAATTTTATTGCCGGATGCGCAATGGATCTGGACTGCAGTAATGCAAATTCTCACGTTTATTATTTCAGCACAAGTTCCAAATTTATTGCTACCTACTGGCATGTTTACGATAAGGGCTCCGATACGGATTATATAACTTTTCAAATTATTCTTTATTCAAACGGAAATATAAAAATACAATTCAATGATTCCGAAAGCTTAATCCCGGTGGCGGAATCCATTGACGGTAATGCCCTCGTGGGTATCGAAAACAGTAACGGCACCGAAGGGTTAAGTTATCATAACAACGGCGAAGGCGGCCCACTTTTCGGCTCCCCTCTTGCGGTTATGTTCGGCAACGACCCTTATCTGCTGCCGGTTGAACTGTCTTCTTTCGAATATTCTTTAAATAACAACATTGTTGTTCTTAAATGGGCAACTGCCACGGAAATAAACAATTACGGGTTTGAAATTGAACGGTTAGCCTTACCCGGCGAACAGTCAGAGCAAATCCAAAATACGGCTGCAAGCAGATGGGAAAATATCGGTTTTGTAAAGGGAAACGGCAACAGCAACATTGCCAGAAATTACACTTATACGGATAACAGTGTAAGAGGAAGCGGAGCTTTTAAATACAGATTGAAACAGTTAGATATTGACGGAAGTTTTAAATTCAGCAAGGAATTAACCGTAACCGTTAACGTACCTGCGGCATATTTTCTAAAACAGAATTACCCTAATCCTTTTAATCCTATAACTAAAATTGAATTCGGATTAAAAGAAAGCGCGAATGTAAAATTAACTGTATTCAATATTTTAGGAGAAATGGTCTCCGAACTTTTAAATTGCCGGCTTGAAGCGGGTTATCATAAAGCGGAATTTGATGCCGGCAATTTTGCAAGCGGAGTATATATATACCGCCTGGAGGTTAAAGATAAATTCAATGCGATAAAAAAAATGATCGTGTTGAAATAGGTATTAGAACTTTAAAACGAACTCATCCTACATAGCGGCAATGCCAGCCCTTCCCTTGCAAAGGGAAGGGCTTATTGATTACGACAATAAGACATAAACAAACATTACTTTACTTATTCTTTTTATAAGAATAAAAAGAAAATACAACTAATAATTTGTTTTAATATTTAACAACAATGATTTTGCTTTGTATGTCCCGTATACTTTCTCAACAATTCATTACAAACACAATTGAAGCAGTTCTTAAAGTAATATTTATTCGGCTTCACATTTTATTTAATTCCGATTTCCTGCCGCAGTTTAATTCCCAATTCTTTTATTTTTTCTTTTTTTGCACCGCTTACAGTCAGTTTCCCCGAAGTTACGGGGTCTCTTATTACAGCGGCCATCACTACTTCATTGTCGATTATCATGGCCATTTTTTTGCCGACATTTTGTTCCGTGATTTTTTTAAATTTTTCTTTTGCCGAGTCTTTCAGCGCGATATTTAGAACATATAATTCGTTTCCGTCTAATATTGCGTTCCGTGTATTGCACGATTCGATATCTTTAACGGTAATAACGGGTTTTTCTGAAAGACAAAGAGTATCTGATAAATAGACAATTGTATTTTTATCCTTCTGTCCGGAACAAGTGTCGGATGACAAGACCAAATACAAACCTGTTTCCACCGGTTTTGTCTGAGACATAATATTAAATGCCGAAGTTATAATGATAAAAGACAATATTATGGTTTTCATAATTAAATGCTCTTTTTTATTTATGATAATATATAATTTCCGGAAATCCGGACGATGTTCTCAATTTAAAGGGACGAGAATTTTGCACTACGGTTGAATTATTAAAATTCCGGTATTAACAAATTATGGAACTAAAAGTCGATTTTATTAAATGGTATTTATCTTAATTTCCAGTTTAATACCGCAACTTAAAAATTATCTTTGATAACAGCAGATAGCCAATTCTTCGTTGGTAACAACCGTAAAATCCGAGCGACCTTCAGTCCAGGCACCGGTGTCAATATAAATATATTTCCCATCCATAAAATTTATGTCAAGGTATGGATGATGGGTATGACCTATTATACTGATTTTCGCTTCCGGCATATCAGGAATACTTCCCAGCCGTTTGGAATAATAATCAAAATATCTGGGTCCGTATGCGGTCCTGTATTCGTCCTCCGACGGATAATCATAAACCGGTTCTTTCCCCGATCTTACTCCGAATGAATAATTATCGTCTTTTGGAATCATATTAACGCTGACGAGGAGAGTTGCAAAGAACTGATTAATTTCCCTGATCGTTTTAAAAACAATCTGTCCCGCTTCCCAGAGAGGAGCATTCGGATTTGAAAAATCTTTCCAAGTATCAGGAGAAAAACCATGTTCAAGGTAAACCTTACCTTCATTAGCGGCAAAAGAAAAACCGGGGAAATGACGCAGTTCAAAATCATGGTTGCCGTAAAGAAAATGAGTTCTAATGCCATTCATCGAGTTTACTATCCGGTCGTAATCCGGATGAGACATCCTTATCTCGATACCGGTTGCGTTTGCCCCCGTTGAACTTAAGCCCGGAAACCGCTGCTCGTATAAATCTCCTATCTGATATATTCGAAGGGTTTTCTGCTGAAGAGCCATTTCTTCTTTTGTAACCTCAAGGTGGTCCAATAATCCCAGCATAGCCCCTGCGCCGAACTTAAAATTGTCCAGCTGAGAATTATATATATACATGTGCATATCCGGTATTACTACAAGCATGTCGCAGCTCTTTAAAATTGGCCGCCATGGTTCGGGAACAGGACTGGGATTTCCGTTGTTAGTAATTATTTTGATTTTGCTGTTCCCTTTTATAAAGTCATCTTGTATTTTCATTCTAAATTACCTCCAGTTGAAAGAGTTAATTCTCTCCCCGTTAAGTTCAAGCAGCTCGACGGGATATATATTGTACTGAAGATCTTTAATCATCACAGTTTTGCCGTCACTTAAAAGTCTTAGCGAATACCAGTAAGTTACCTTGCGCCATGGATGGTCATTATAATGAATTTCGCCGTAAAAATTTCCAGACGAATCCGGTGTAAGTTTGTTGGCTACGGTTAATACATTTGACTTTCTTAAAAAAGAAACAACGGACGATTCGGTAGAATCTCCGCAAAATACCACCAGAGTATCACCCTGGGAAATATCTGTTCTGTAAAAATCCGGGTACTGATACCAGAGATACAATTTTCCCTGCCCGGTATCATATTCATCCATAAAAATTTGAATATTAGGATCGACATAAACGCGTCCCCATCCCTCGGATTCGATTAATCTCTGCCGGCTTCCCAGACTGGCCACCGGAATCTTGGTTTCCTTTAAATTCCCGGGCCAGTTTTTAAAGATTTCTTCTACAATATAATACGGCATCCCGGGAGTTAATTTTCCGTTCTGCAGACTATCTACTAGAGCAGAACGTTCAGCCGCTTTTTTGAAAGATGCTCTATCGGGTTCGAAGTATGATGGATATCGAACGCAGCCGTTCTGTATGATAATAAAAGACAGGAGAAAGAGAACCGCTAAAAAATATTTTTTATAGTACATCCGTCCTCCGTATTAAATATTTACAGATGTTTAGCCCGGCTAAATTAAGTACCGGATCCTCCCTTTTCGATTTGAATATACCCGTTCTTTTTTATAGTTATAATACTTCTGCCGGTAATAAAATATCTCTGATTTATGAAATTAAAAATTACCTGCACTTCATTCCACTCCGAAGGAATAGTCCAGGTGAAAATTTCATGAGGAGTTAACGTGTAACTCTTAGATGCAATGAGCCTCAGCCTGTCGCCCGGATGAAAAAATTTTATTTCGACCTGGTTATCATACATACTTCTAATTATAATATCATTCGGTTCCAGATTTTCACCTACAAGGAAAGTACCGGAAATTCCATCATACGGGGAAATCTTTCCCGACTGAGATTTCCAATCACCAAAATGACATATGCGGTATTCGCCCGGTTCAACGTCTTCGTCCATCTTCCAGGTTATAGAAATCAATGAACTTGCTGCAAACTCACGTGCCCAACGATATATTGTACACGGATCCCGGTCAGTATAAATACTTTGCCAGCCGTCGGACCCTTTTTTTTCAACCGTCAGAAATGTGTCCTGGGTTCTTAAATTATTTTTAGGATGAGCGCCCCAGAATACCACTTTTACTGTTTCCCCGTTTCTATAAAATGCGTTAACATCTGTGTGTAAACTTCCGAATTTATGATTCGGCCAGGGAGGGGTATCCATCATAACACCCGTTCTTATCGTAAACTGCTGGTTGGATAAATCCCTAGGCATCGGACCGGGAGCAATTTCGGTATTATCAATCATTGAAATGGCAAGCTTGCCGAACTCCTGTCTGTAAGCATCAAACGTATAGGGACCAAATAGAGTGGAAGCACCTTCGTAATTTTGCTTATCATATTCTTCCCTGGTGGTAATATATCCGGCATAGGCATTTGCATAAGCACTAATGGCGATGTATTTAACACCGATCGGTTTTAATAAATTTAGAATAGCTTCTCTTAAACGCCTGCCGGCCATAGTTGTTATTTCTCCCGGTATGCTTAAAACAGCAAGACTTCCGATCCGTATTATCTGAACCGGCAGTATTTCGGGAACAAGCGGATATGGATCGGAGATACCGGGCGCTATAATTATGGTTTTGTTTCCGTGTCCATTAATAAGTTCTTCCGAAAGATAATCAGGATAAGAAAAATTTTTAATGAATGTCGAGAACAGCTTCAGTACCGCTGATACAAACCTCTGTGTAACTAATGATAAATCTCCGTCGTTTTTTATATCAATTCTTTCTTTCATTCCTACAGGCTGAATACCGCTTTCCGTTCGGCCCGTAAAAATCGAAATACCCAGCGCCGCGGGAAAAGTTCTTTCGGAGGTTCCTTCAATTTTAGTATTGGACAGATTTATATGTTTATGACGGACTTCGATACTGCCTCTTAATTCCTCTTCTGCCGAATTAAAAAGATCCTTTGCTGCCAGATACTGCTTTTTGCCAAGCTGATACATATACGTAAAATCGCTGTCGGAATCCGGAATTCCGGAATTTACATTTCCGGAAATATCGCCGCAATTTGAATTTGCAAATGCCGCGGTAAAAGCATCGTTATTCAAGGGGTTTGAACCCATCTGCTGTTCAAACAGATATTCTGCATAACCTTTATTATCACCGCTGATTAATTTATTGCCTTCTGCGGTGTAAGAAGGATGAACGGCATTCCATGCAAGGCTTCCGACACATTTCCCGTCGTTTTTTTCAAATTTCAGCACCAGTATTTCTTTATCTACCTCGCCGTCGTACTTAGCTCTTTCTTCTTTAGGATTATTCAAATACGCCTCCAGGGAACGGTTCCATCCGCAATCTTCAATTTTGCCTTTGCCGATATAAATTTTTCCGGGTGAGAGATTATTATATGCTCTATTTACTGACTCCACAATGCCGTTTACTATTACTTCAAAATTTTGTTTATCAAATCCCAGTATGGATAAATTATAAAGCGCATAGTGAGAATATCCGCCCGGTCCGCTGTGTGTATGCGTACCTGAAATTAAAATATTTTCGGTTTTAAATAAATTTCCGCTGAACCTGATGTTTAATCTTTTAACAACTTCCGTTTTAACAGACTGCGTACACGACCATAAATCGGCTACTACTATTGTAGTAATATTGCCGGATAACTGCCCCTTTATGATAAATGCTCTGGAATATAACCGGAAATGAATGCCGTCTGTTTTCTGTTCTATATGAGCAGTACTTAATATTCCCGCATCGGCAGCTGGTCCGGTTATATCATATATTCCTGTCCCTATTAAAAAGTCCTCGTCCATAAAATTTTGTTTAATTTTTCATTATATAAATGTTAACAATAAAAAAGATATCCGGCAAGCAGTTTAGTCAAACGGTGTGAAAATTAACAGCATATAAAATCTGATTCGGATAGTCCAAGACAATAATAAAAAAACAAAAAAATAGGAGTCAGCATAACGAATAGCATATTTTAACAGAACGGTTTGAACCGAACAGTACATTAATCCGGTAGGCAAGGATTATGTTTTGAACATAAATAAACAGAGAGATATAATCAACAATAAAATTCTAAGGTTTTATATTTTGCCGGATGCAAATTGGCTGTTATTTCACCAAAACCATCTTATTTCCGTAATCTTTTCCGTTTATGGTAAGAATATAATAATAAACGCCGCTAGCGCAACTTACTCCCCTGTCGTTTTTACCGTTCCAAACACATGTATTCTTCCCAGCTTCTGCAATACCTTTAAATAATACTTTCACGGTCTGCCCGATTGCATCCATGATAATTAATTTTGCGGGTACATTCTTGTCGGAATAAAAATAAATTGTAGTTGAAGAGTTGAAAGGATTCGGAAAATTTGTCTCAAGCACCTTTTTTGATAATTCGGTCAAGTATGTGTCCACAACCGTAATATCGTATTGTCCTATTTTGAATGAATAATATTGTGTCGAAGGTTCCCGGTCTGAACCGCCGGAGCTGTCCTGATAAGTAAAATATGCATAAACCAATTGGCTGTCGGGAACCGCAGGCAGATCAAACGAATATTTTATCTTACCGTCATAGCTCATGGCACCTTCCGAAAAAGACTGGTTGTCCAATGAGTAATGGACTTTAACAGATGAAGGCACTATCCCGGAGGAATTAAAGAATATTTTATTCAGCGTGTAAATATTGCTGCCTGAGTTAAAATATAAGTTAGGATACGACAACGCTCTTTCTGCTGAAATAAGTCCGTATCCTCTGTCATTATTGGGAGTATTATAATTTCCGGCGGTACGCAATAATATATATCTTGCCTGCGCGTTTGTAAGATTAGGGTAAGCAGATAAAAGCAAAGCAGCTACTCCGCCTGCAATAGGGGTTGCCGCCGAAGTGCCTTGTTCGAAAACATATGAGTCGTAGCTCGGAGCATAGGCACCGAAAACGGCCTCTCCCATAGCTACAACATCCGGTTTTATTCTTCCGTCGTATGTAGGACCTCTTGAACTGAAAGCCGATACTGCGTTGGTGCTGTCAACCGAACCTACCGCAATAACATGAAAACCGTCTGCAGGGGCATCAACATATTTCCATTTGGTATCGCCTTCGTTACCTGCAGCATTTAAAACCAATATGCCGCGCTGATAAGCAAGTTCGGCGGCTTTTGTTACGATGGTGGTATTTCCGTTCATATCGGCATAAGTGTAGTTTGTACCCGTGTCAAAAATATTATAGCCGAGAGAACTTGTAGTTATATCAACACCAAGCGAATCCATCCATTGCAGGGCAGCCGCATAATTATCTTCTTCAATATGCTTTTCACTTCTGTCGTCTTCTGTCTTTGCAAGAACAAAAGTCGCATTATAAGCCACTCCGATTATAGTACTGTCCTTATAGCCGCCGATAATTGAAAACACATAAGTGCCGTGCACACCCGAATCAAGCGCGTCACCGGGCTGCGGTGCGGTAGATACCGTATGAAATACAAAATTATATTCCGCCTCAACTTTCCTGGATACAAGCGATTCGTGATCCCGCCACATAAACCCGTCGTCAAGAATCCCGACCAGCACTCCCGATCCGTTTATGCCTTTGGAATGAACAATTGGTATATCCGAAAGTTTTTCCTGAATATACGAATGTCCGTAATCAATTTTTTCAGGAAAGGCCGAAATTTTATTCATACCGGTTTTCTGTTCGCTATTAATCTTGTTGAACTTAAATACTATAACCGGCTTAACGCTCTTAACAAAAGGTAATGCGGCCAGAGAACTTACCTGGCCGGGACTTAAATATGCTGTAACCGCATTAAACCATCTTAATTTATTCTCTATTTTTATTCCCGATTGTTCCAGCTGCATAACATAATACGCATCAAGCGGCATATCTTCATAGGTCAAAATATGATCGGTTCCCATTACCTTTTCCCGGCGTTCGATGCTTCTGAGTGAAAGAAGTTTTAATGCTTCCTGTTTCATCGAAGATGTTTTGCTTAGAACTTTTGCGGGCATATCTCCTTTATCTTTGAAATATATATAATACTTTGATTGCGGGAATAAAAATGCTGTAAGAGTTAGGATCAGAATGACTGTAATTCTTTTCATAAATTTTAATTTTTGAATATGGTAAGGAGTTTAATACTAATTAATTCTAACTTCCGTTAAATATATGACTTACGCTCCAAACTAAAAAATGAAAAGGAAATGACCAATTACCTGATCAGTTTAAATATCCTTTTCCATCTTATCGAGTCGAATAAACCGGAAATGTTTTTAACCGCAACATCGGGAATATTCGACCAGTAAATCAGCACCGCTTTTCCGATAATATCATCGTACGGAACAAAACCCCAAAAACGGCTGTCAAGGCTGTTTGTACGGTTATCGCCCATAACGAAATAGTAATTTTTTTTGACGGTATAGGTTCTGACCGGTGTTCCGTTTATCGTTATAACAGATCCTTCGACACTGACGGCTTTTTTATTAAATTCCCTGTCGATCAATGCTTCCCAGCCTGGAAATATTAACCGGATTCACTCCGATTACTTCGCCCTTATACGGAACGGTCAAAGGCCCGTAATTGTCTTCATTCCAATCCTCGCCGGGAGGATATATTTTATATCCCCTTATTCCTTTTTTCCGAATTCCGGATTCGGATATTATTGCCGAATGAGGCGGAACCTGTTTAATGCCGTTTACATATACTATACGGTCGATAATCTTTACAGTGTCGCCCGGACAACCGATTACCCTTTTTATATAATCAACATCTTCACCGGGGTACAATTGATTATTAAATCCCGGAAATTTAAATACTATTACATCGTTATGCTGCGGCAGGTCGAATTGAAAAATCCGGAAGCGGGGTATTTCGATATATGTAAGAGGAATGTAAGCGGGAGTATCCAATGAATAAGAAGCTTTATTAATTAAAACGACGTCGCCGGCCAACAAAGTGTTTTCCATTGACGTAGTGGGAATTTTATCGGCTTCAATAAGAAAGGTTTTAAACAGTACTGCAATAATAAAAGCCAGCAGAATAGCCTTTATAAACCCCATCTTGAATATCTTTTGTTGTTCGAAAGCCGGCTGCTGCCGAGACGGCGTTTCGATCTTATTAATATCGTCAGATTCCGGCAAATTTAATAACTCATTTTAATCTTCAATTTGGAGAACGGCTAAAAACGCTTCCTGCGGTATTTCAACATTGCCAACCTGCTTCATTCTTTTTTTACCTTCCTTTTGTTTCTCAAGAAGTTTTCTTTTTCTGGTAATGTCGCCCCCGTAACACTTTGCAAGCACGTTCTTTCTTAAAGCCTTAACCACCGACTTTGAAATTACCTTCGTTCCAATAGCCGCCTGAATATCGATTTCAAACATTTGACGCGGAATAAGATCTTTTAATTTGGAGCATACTTTCCTTCCCCAGTCGTAAGATTTGCTTTTGTGCACTATCATAGAAAGGGCATCCACCGGATCGCCGTTCAATAAAATATCCAGTTTAACCAATTCTGATTCGCGGTATCCCATATATTCATAATCAAAAGAAGCATAGCCGCGGGTAGTCGATTTCAATTTATCGTAAAAATCGAATATTATTTCCGCCAGCGGAAATTCAAAAGTCAAATCGGCTCTTGTAGGATCTATGTAATTAGTATTAATATAAACTCCGCGTTTATCCATTCCGAGTTTCATAATATTTCCCACATACTCGCTCGGACAAACAATCTGGGCCTTTACATAAGGTTCTTCTATCCGTTCGATATCACCGACGGGAGGCATCATTGCAGGATTATCTACAATTATTTGTTCTTCTTTTTTATTAAAGACATAATATTCAACGTTGGGCAGAGTAGTTATAATCGACTGATTATATTCGCGCAGTAGTCTTTCCTGCACAATTTCCATGTGAAGAAGACCAAGAAATCCGCATCTGAAACCGAATCCCAAAGCGGCGGATGTTTCAGGCTGATAAATCAAAGCGGAATCATTCAAGCGGAATTTTTCCAGAGCATCTCTAAGATCCTCGAACTCGTCTGCATCCGTAGGATAAAGCCCGCTGTAAACCATAGGCTTTACATCCTTATAACCGGGAAGCGGTTTTTCTGCTCCGCCCTTTGCATGGGTAACGGTATCTCCGACTTTAATATCGTGCACTTCTTTAACGCCCGAGATTAAATAGCCTACATTGCCTGCGGAAAGTTCCCCGGTTTTAATTTTCCGGAGTCCCAGAATGCCGATTTCTTCTGCTTCAATTTCTTTACCCGTCACGAAATATTTTATTTTATCGTTAGTCTTCAGGGTTCCGTTAAATACTCTTATATAAGCAATTGCTCCGCGGTACGCATCGAAAATTGAATCAAAAATTAAAGCTTGAAGAGGCGAATCAGGATCTCCGTTAGGAGCAGGAATTTTTTTTACAATAGTTTCAAGAATTTCGTCGATGCCGATTTTAGTTTTTGCGCTTGCAAGCAGTATTTCGCTTTCTTCGCATCCTATAAGATCAATTACTTGTCCTTTTATTTTTTCGACTTCAGCACTAGGAAGATCAATTTTATTCAATACCGGAATTATCTCAAGCCCGGCGTCTATTGCCAGATACAGATTACTTATCGTCTGGGCTTCTACTCCCTGAGCCGCATCCACAACAAGCAATGCTCCTTCGCATGCAGCCAGAGAACGGGATACTTCGTAGGAAAAATCCACATGCCCCGGAGTATCGATCAAATTCAATATATAGTCAACTCCGTCCGAAGCTTTATACTTCATTTGAATTGCATGCGATTTAATGGTAATTCCCCGTTCTCTTTCAAGTTCAAGGTCGTCCAATACCTGTGCTTTAGCCTCCCTTTCGGTAATAGTATGCGTCTTTTCCAGAAGGCAATCGGCTATTGTTGATTTACCGTGATCAATATGTGCAATAATGCAAAAATTTCTGATGTTGTTCATTAAATTTCTATTATTTGAATACTAAATATAACTAGGAAGACAGAATTTTAAAAGGCAATAAAATACATTGATACTCTAATATAATACGGTTTATACTTCATAGTTCAGGTTATTTAACATTTTACAAGTTCAGAGCCTAAGATTTGATTAAAAGAATAGCCGCAAAATTCTCGGATATGTTTGACCGCAGACTTATTTTTTCCGATAGAATCTATGTTTCAAATAGCAAAGCATATTTTGAAAATTATGCGGTCTGAAAGAAAAGTATGCAGAAAGAACAAAAACATTCTTAAAATTTTTAATTCTCTTCAATCATCCTTAATATAATTCCTTCGCGCAGAGCAAATTCCGAAATTGTAAGCGATTTCAGTTTAAATATTTCGAATGCCTTATTCAGGATAACCAGGCCGGCAGGTATTATATCGGCACGTTTTGCTTCCATTCCTTTAATTGCCAGTCTTTCATCACGTGTTTTACATTCCATTACTGCCGCCGTAACCGCTTTTAGTTCGTCATGCGTAAAAGTAAAACCGTTCGGCGACTTTTTAGGTCTTTGATGTCTTAGATAATATATCATCGAAGCCGCGGATTCGATCGTACCGGAACTGCCCACGGCAATATCAAATTTTCTGTTGAACTTAATATTTTTGTTTGAATGAATTTCATCTCCCACGTACTCGCCGCATACTTTAAGCGCATTATCCGTTATTAAAAAATCAGGAAAAAACATTCTGCTTAATCTTACGGCGCCGATTTTAATGCTCTCGGCAAATTCCGGTTCACCGTTATTGCCGAGTACGAACTCTGTACTTCCGCCTCCTATATCCATGCAAAAGGCTTTTTTATCGTTCAGTTCCAGGGCTTTTTTGGCTCCGGTGAATATTAATTTAGCTTCTTCGCGTCCATCGACGGGCTCAACCTTAATTCCGGTAGCTACCAGCACCGCTTTAACAAAATGCGCTTTGTTATGAGCTTCTCTTACCGCACTTGTTGCGATAGCCCTCATTTCGGCATTATAAAAAGAGGCTAATTTTTTGAACCCGGATAATATCTTTATAGCATGTTCGGTTTCTTCTTTTGTAATAAGCGATAAACCTCTGCCTTTGTGAGACGCCAGTCTAATTATTTCCCGCTCGCGGTCTACAATTTTAAATGATCCGTCTTTCTTGATCTTTACAATGATAAGATGAAACGAATTTGTACCCATATCAACGGCGGCAAGAAAACGGTTAGGCAAAATTCTCCTCCTTCTTTCCGGATAAAATGCTTTTACAGAGAAGATAAACATCATCCACTACAATATCATCTATCAATTCCGATTTTCTCAGGAAATATTTATTATGTCCGACCGGCGCCCAGTTAAACGGGTTTGTGGGCCCGAATATCGAAATTTGGGGCGTATTTGTAGCCCCGGCTACATGCATAATTCCGGTATCGTTTGAGACGAACAGATCCGATTGTGAAATGAGCGCCGCAACTTCAGGAACCTCTCTTTCGATAAAAAGCCCGATCCTGAAAGAAATATTTTCGTGTATATAATTTATCTCTTCACTATCTGCTTTGCTTCCGGTCAAGTAAAACAATACCGGAAATTCATTATTTAGTCTCTCCATCAACTCAATATATTTTTTAAGCGACCAGCGATTGGGAATTTTTCCTGCTCCTACATGAAGTCCTATAATCAGTTTATCTTCTTTTTCTTTCAGAGCTGAAATAAATTCTCCGGCAGTTTCCAGGTCAGCGTTGTCAAATGTTATTTCCGATCTGTAATTATTTGTATCTACACCAAAAGGGCGGATAATATCAAGAATTCTGTCGGCAACATTCGAATCCGGGTGTTTGCGCCAATCGATAGGTATTCTTCTGTCAAAAAGGAAAGAACTTTTATTGATCTTGCCGTTCAGGCTTTCTGGACCTACCCTTATTTTTGCTTTTGCTTTTCGTGCCAGAAGGTTGCTGGTAAATGATATTGACACCGTAACAGGAACTATTACTACATCGTAGCGTTCATTAAACAAATCTATTAACTTATTGAAGTAGCCAGGGTTGATCAGTTTCTTTTTATCGAATACAAAAAGCCGGTCGATATATTTGTTTTTTATTACGCCTGGATAATTGAAAGGACTGGCAACAAGTGTAATATTACTTTCGGGGTAAGTTTCTTTAATTGCGCGCAGAAGCGACACACCGGCAAGCAAATCACCGAGCTGGTTATGCTGCCTTATGATTAAAAATTTTGCGGGATTATTAAGATCCCTGCTTTTATCTTCCTGAACAGAAAATAATTTTCTTACAATTCCGTAAATCACATTATCAAGAGTTATTTTATGCGCCATCAAAATTCTGATCACTCGTTGTTGTTTTTCGAATCTGTCTTAATTTCCCTGAATTCCACTTCTTCCGCATCTTTATATTTCGACTCACCCGGAGTATTTCCGTGAACATTATTCGTTTTTTTTACTCCTGCAGTCAAATACCGGATGAATAACACTAATCCTTTATAAATGAAATAAAACAGAATAAATAGTAAAATCAATCTGAACATAATCACTCAATCCTTCTGGATTCTGGTTTAAAATATTCGATAAGGCCTCTATCTTCCCTGAATATCTGCTTAAATAATTCATCAAAATCTTCCTCGCTGTTCACAAAATCTATTTCCGTCGAGTTAACAATAAGAAGAGGAGTAGTATTATAGCGGAAAAAGAAATGATTATACGCATCGCTCAATTCTTCTATATAATTCCGCGTCAGGTTTCGTTCAATACGCCGGCTTCTTTTCTTTATGTTAAACATTAATCTTTCGATGCTTGATTGAAGGTAGACAACCAGATCGGGTTTTCTTAAATTTCTGTTGAGCAGAGGAAAAAGGCTTTCGTAGAGTTTCAGTTCTTCTCCATTCAGGTTTAAGTAAGCAAATATCCTGTCTTTTTCAAACACATAATCGCTAACTATAAACTCGGTGAAAAGGTTTTCCTGGTTTAAAGCTTCCTGCTGCTTGTACCGGTTAATTAGGAAAAACATCTGGGTTTGAAACGCGAATCTTTTTCTGTCGGAGTAAAATTTTTCCAGAAACGGGTTTGTTTCAAATTGTTCCAGCACAAAATCAGCGTTCAATTTTTCTTTTATTTTTTTCGCCAGAGATGTTTTACCCGCTCCAATAACTCCTTCAATCGCGATAAATCTAAGTTCAGAATTTTCACCCAATTTTACTTCTCCCATGTTAATAATATTTTTTCCGGAATTTTACCGATTAGACACTGCTCCGATTCATCGATGTAAATATCACAAATTTTTTTATTTAATGCAGGATGATACAAATCGGGAGCTATTTCGCATAACGGGATCAATACAAAATCCCTGTACTGTACTTCTTTATGAGGAACTGTAAGTTTTTCATCCTCGTAAACAAGATCATTATAGAACAGCAGATCCAGATCAATTTCCCGCGGACCCCATTTGGGGTTCTTTGTTCTGCCCACTTCGGTTTCAATTTTTTTAAGTACCGGAAGTAAGTCCGAGAACGAATAGCTTGTCTTCAATTCTATGGCGGCATTGTAAAAATTATCCTGCTCCTTGTACCCGTAAGGTTTTGTCTCGTATATCGAAGAAACGGAAATTATGCTACAGTTTTGATCAGTTTGGAGCTTTTTTACCGCATCGTTCAAGTAACCGATTCTATTTCCTTTATTTGAGCCTAGTCCGACGTATGCCGTGTTTCTATTCATCGTATCCTTCTAATTTTAAACGCTTTCTCATTAAAAGAAAATTTTTACTTATCGCTAAGATAATAGTTCGTCTCTGTCTTTGATTACTTCAACTTCCACATAATCCACAATTCCCCCCAGCGGCGGATTATTTTTTCTTATTCTTACGGCAACTTTATCAATATTAACAAAATTTCTGAGCAATTCATCTGCAATTACCATTGCCAAAGTTTCAATTAGATAATGTTTTCGTTCAAGCGCAAACTGGTACATAAACTTATAAACCTTATCGTAATCTACGGTTTGCTTTAAACTGTCTTTTGCGGCAGCTTTTTGAAAATCTGTATAAATATCTACATCGGCTTCAAATTTTCCCCCTACACTCTGCTCTTCAGAAAGCACTCCGTGATACGCATAAAAAATTGCTTTCTTTATCCTTATTATATTCTGCATTTTTTTTCCGAAAATAAATAGAAAATTAACTGCAAATTTAACCTTTTTATCTGAATTATGACTAAATAATATGAAAAAGGTCACTTATTTTTTAGTGCGATAGTTCCCAGGGATCTGCCGGAACGAAGTCCGTCCCTACGGTAGGAATGAAGAAGATATTTAAGTTCAAATGTACAAAGCGATGATTTTTGAATATTTCCTGACGGTAAACCGAAATTTAACAGCATATCCAAATTAGCGCCGGCAACATCAAGAAGATATTTTCCGTCCTTTGGTAGAATAAATTTTTCTTCAAATAAATCCGCCACTTCACTTCCCACTTCATAATTATTCTGACAAATCGACGGCGCAATATATGCGATCATATTCTCCGGTTTAGAATTAAAATCATCCGTCAGTTTTGCCAAAGCATTCCGCAGAATTTTCTTTTGAGTGCCTCTCCAGCCGGAATGGACACCCGCAATTACTTTATTTTTTGTATCGTAAATGAAAACGGCAGCACAGTCGGCGGTGCTTACCGCCAAACCAAGTCCGGCAACATCGGTTATCATTCCGTCGCTTTCTCCGCAGTTGCCGGGTTTATCTACATAAGTTACAGTATTTCCGTGAACCTGTTTTTGAAAGGCAATTTCGGATGAATTCAAGTTTAGAGCATTAAAGTAAGTGTCCCTGTTTTCCGTCACTTTATCCGGCTCGTCTTCCACAGAATATGAAACATTAAAATAAAACGGTTCTTCTCTTTCGTTGCCGAGCTTGGTATTAAAACCGAAAATAATTTCAGGGTATTGTTCAAAAATGCGGGGTTTTATTATTAACACGATAGATTCTTGCCATAAATTTAAAAAATTCAAATTATAATTTAGTGAAAATATATAAACGAATATACGGCAAACTTCTTTCCAAAATAGTGATCTATTAATATTTCCGAATTTTAGAGGCACCAAGAATCATTCAGATCATAATTTGTAAGGCCTCCTCAGTTTATCAAAACCTTAGTGACATTAGAAACTCTCCAAGTATTTGATTTATTACCTTTTTTATCAATTGAGACTCTTTACACTAAGTGTTATATTGACGAACTATTTATAAAAAAACTGGATTAAGATTTTGAAAATACTGGTTAGCAACGACGACGGAATCGAATCAAAGGGTATATGCGCCCTTGTAAAGTCGTTAAAAGAAATTGCTGACGTTACCGTAGTAGCACCGGTAAAGGAGCAGAGCGCGGTTGGACATGCAATTACGATGCAGATTCCTCTGCGGATTATTAAGACATATAAAAACGGTGAATTCTTCGGCTATGCGGTAAACGGAACGCCGGCGGACTGTGTTAAAATAGGCGTAAGAAATATCATGAAAGAACCGCCCGATTTGATGGTATCAGGAATAAATCACGGATCAAATACTGCGATAAATATAATATACTCGGGTACGGTTTCCGCGGCAAGGGAAGCCGCTATTATGGATATCCCTTCTATCGCAATTTCTGTTACCAATCATGAAGTTAGCGATTTTACATTTGCGGCTAAAATTGCAAAGCTGCTTGCATCGGAAACCAAGGGCAAAGATCTTCCTCTCGGTACTCTTCTGAACGTTAATGTTCCCGATGTTCCGGAAAATGAAATTGCCGGTATTGTACTTACCCGGCAGGGCAAGTCAAAGTGGGACGATATATACGAACAGCGGATCGATCCTTACGGAAAAGATTATTATTGGCTCAAAGGCAATCTGCTTGAAGTTGACGACGATATTGAAACCGACCAGGCAGCGGTTAAAAATAATTATGTTTCGGTTTCTCCTATTCATTTCGATCTTACGGATTACGATACTTTCAACAAAATGAAATCTTGGAATCTAGAAGGGTTACTTAATGGCAAAAAAGTTTGAGATATACCAGATAGATGCATTTACGGATCAACCTTTTCAGGGTAATCCCGCTGGAGTAACTTTCGGAGACAACCTTACAAAAGAAGAAATGCAGCTCATCGCAAGAGAAATGAATCTAGCTGAAACTGCGTTTCTTTCAAAATCTGAAAAAGCAGATTATAATTTAAGATGGTTCACGCCGGTAATGGAAGTAGACCTTTGCGGACATGCTACAATCGCGTCACTGCATTTTTTAAATGAGAATAATATGCTTCGCCGATCTTCCAAAATAAAATTCGATACCCGTTCCGGTCTTCTTAAATGCAGGTTCGGGAGCGGAAAATATTTTATGCAGATGCCCGTTTTTAAATCGGAAATATATAAAGGCAGCGCGGAAGAAATATTTCGGGTTCTCGGTATTTCATCTGACGAGACCGACCTTGATGTTCCATTCTTGCTTACTGAGCACGGATACTTATATGTTTATATCAAAAAACTTGATACCATCGGCAAGCTTAAACCCGATTATAAAAAGCTGCTTCAGCTTTCGGTAAACAATAGGTTCGGCGGCCTGGTTGTATATTCTCTTGAAACGGTGGATAATACCAGCTCGGCTCATATTCGCTTCTTCGCGCCTTATTACGGCATCGACGAAGATCCTGTTACTGGATCAGCAAACGGGCCACTGCTTACGGTATTAATGAAACTGGGCATGATAAAAGACGAAGGAAAAAATATCAATCTGACCTTTGAGCAGGGAGATTTCATCAACAGAAGAGGCCGTATAGGCGTTAGTTATTTTGCAAAAGACAGGGAGCTTTATATATCCGGCAGTGCAATAACTATTTTAAAAGGGGAAATGTCCTTCTGATGTTTAATTTTGAAAAAATCAGCCTGAATTTTGCCTTTCCGGCATTTTACTTTTTTTTGGCAGTTCTTCTTCTGGCAGTCTATACATTATACATATACAGATACACAATTCCTCCGATAAGCAGTTTTAAAAAAATTATATTAATTGCTTTAAGAACAATAGCACTGCTGCTTCTCCTATTTGCTTTTTTTGAACCTGTTTTGTCGTTTGCAAAAAAGAAAATTCTTCAGCCGGTAAATATGATATTTATTGATAATTCCAGATCAATACAAATTAAAGACGGCACCGAAAGGGAAAAGACCGAATTACAATTCGTAAAAGATCTTGATGCAAACGGATTGAAAGACAATTCGGTCTTATATTCATTCGGAACAAATTTAAAAGGAATCGGTTTCGATAGTCTTCAAAAAATAAATTTTTCGGAAGGCAGCACGGATTTCTCGAAAATATTTTCGTTCATAAACAAAAGCAGCGCAAATATATCATCTGTTGTAATTGTGAGCGACGGTGTTATAACCGAAGGGGCGGATCCCCTGCATACGGCGGAAAGACTTAATATACCTGTCTATACAATCGGGGTTGGTGATACTACCACAAGGAACGACATACTTGTTAAAAACGTAATGCACAACGATCTGATTTACTCCGAAACCCCAACTTCCATAGTAGCGGCTGTAGCAAATACGGGCTTTGCCGGAAAGAATGTTCTTGTCTCCCTTTATGAAAATAATATTCAAGTTGATCAGAAAAGCATTGAGCTTAATAGCGACGGCATACAGAACGTGAACATGACTTATACTCCGAAGACAAGCGGCGAAAAAAAGTTAACGGTTGCAGTTGCCGATTCCAAGGGAGAGTTTACATATGCAAATAACAGAAGATTGTTTTACATAAACGTACTAAGTAATAAGGTTAAGGTACTGGTTGTTGCGGGCAGCCCGTCATCAGATGTCGCGTTTGTTAAAAACACATTGAAATCCGACGGAAATCTGACGGTAAATTCAATAACGCAGGCTGCCCCGGATAAATTTATTGAAAGTAACAACAGGCGCCAACTCCTGGACAGCGCAAATGTAATTTTTCTTATGGGCTTTCCTTCAAAGGAAACTTCTCCGAATTTATTGCAGTCGGTATTGAAGGAAATGTCCGAAAAAGATAAACCTTATTTTATTTCTTTATCCGAAGGCACCGATTTCGGTAAGCTGATGCAGTTTGCTAGCCAGCTGCCTTTTACAATTAAAAATATAAATCCGGATTATATAGAAATTCAGCCGGACGTCTCGGCGGAGCAGACGGATAATCCGCTGCTGCAGAATAACGCTGCCAACCCGGTAACCGCGTGGAATAACCTTCCGCCTGTTTTTCAGCCGAATGTTGATATGCAGCCCAAGCCGGAAAGTAATGTACTATCTCGAATAAAAATTAATAACATACCGATGAACCGCCCTCTGATTCTTACGAGGATACTTGGAAAACAAAAATCCATAGCAGTTCTTGCGAAAGATATATGGCGCTGGAAACTGGAGACGGTTCCGCAGAATCTCGACTTATTCAACAGGTTTATTTTAGCTTCCGTAAAATGGCTTAATACCAAAGAAGATCATAGACAGGTTACAATAAAAACTTCTAAAAAATCGTATTCGCTCGGCGAACCGGTTGAATTTTCCGCTCAGATTTATGATCAGTCATTTAACCCGGTGTCAAACGCGGAGGTAAAAGTAAATGTCCGTTTCGGAAATGAAAATTTCCCGGTTAACCTTAATTCTCTCGGCAGCGGTCTGTATGAGGGCAAATTTACAAACAACAAAGCCGGAGATTATTCCTATACCGGAACAGCTTCTATGGACGGCACAAAATACGGGTCGGATAACGGTAGATTTAATGTGGGTGAAGTAGATATTGAAATGATGAATCCGAGGATGAATTACGAATATCTGACTCTCCTTTCGCATCAGACTAACGGCAGATTTTTTTATAATACAAAATACGGCGAGCTATTTAAAATATTAAAGGAAAAAGACATTAAAACTTCGAAGGAAAAAATAGAAGTCAGTGATGTAAATCTTTGGTCTAATGAATGGCTGCTTTCACTTGCCGTACTTCTTTTCGCACTTGAATGGTTTTTAAGAAAAAGAAGCGGGATGCTTTAAACAATTTTTTTTTGCACATTTCAATTATTCATTCAGTCAATTTTGCACATTACAGGGGAAAATCGAAATCAATGTGCAATCCCGTTTACAAAATAATAATTAGAAGCGAGATCATTTTTCTCAGTGCAACTCAGTGTGCACTCTGTGGAACTCAATGCTACATAAGTCCGGCGCAAAGGCACCAACAAAATTTTGTTGACTACCCTTAACAGGAAGAAGGATCACAGAGTAACGCAGAGGCAGCAATGAGTTTCACAGAGTAGAAAAGATAAAAGGGGGTATGAAATTGAATTTACTTACAAATACATTTGATTTTTTTCTCCCCCGTTTCTGCCCCTCATGCAATTTAAAACTCGATTCGAATGAAAAAGTTATATGCCGCACCTGCCTGGATAAAATAAAGCTTGCATCGGAAGAAAGAGTAAGTTACGAATACGCCAAAAAGTATTCAGGAAAAGGAGTAATTTCAGGATTCGCTTCACTTTATGTTTTCGAAAAAGATAAAGAGCTTCAGAACATAATTCATAAGCTAAAATATGATCAGCGTTTTTTGATCGGAAAGTTTCTGGGTGAATTGATCGGCTCGGTTAAAGCGGAAGTAATTAAGTCATGGCAAATTGATATTATAATACCGGTTCCGCTCCATAACCTTAAAAAAATCGAACGCGGCTATAACCAATCATTTTATATTGCCAAAGGAATAGGCAGAATGATATCGGTGCCGGTAAATACGCACACGGTAAAAAGGAAAAAATATACGCTTACGCAGACCAAGATGAATTTAACCGAGCGCGAGAAAAATGTTACGGAAGCTTTTAAATTGCAAAATAGGAAAGCGATAACAGGCAAAAACATACTTCTGGTAGACGATGTTATTACAACCGGTGCAACTACAAATGAATGCGGAAAAGTGCTGCTTGACGGCGGAGCCGTAAAAATATACGCAATTTCTACCGCAATAGCCGAGTAAAAGGATTTCTCACATTCTTTCCGGAGCGTTAACTCCCAGAATGGTTAAACCGTTCTTAATGACTACCTTGGTTGCCAGAGCAAGCGCAACTCTGGCTTCTGCTAATTTCTTTTCGGTACCTAAAATTCTGCAAAAAGTATAGAACTTATGAAACGAGGCAGCTAATTCTTCGAGGTAAGCACAAATTCTGTGAGGTTCGTAAAACTCGGCGCTTAATAAAACTTCGTCTTGAAATCTGTGGAGTTTTCTCAGAAGCTGCTGTTCTTCGGGTGCCGTGAGAAGCTCCAGATTTTCAACAGATTCCTTTAAACTTTCCTTCTCAATCATTTTAAGTATTGAACATATCCTAGCATGCGCATACTGAAGATAAAATACCGGGTTTTCATCCGACTGTTTTTTAGCAAGCGACAGATCAAAATTCATATGGGTCGAAATGTTTCGCATATTAAAAAAGTAACGAACTACATCGCTGCCTACTTCGTCTTCAAGCTGATCCAGAGTAATATAATTTGCTTTGCGTGTTGACATCTTAACCACTTCCCCGCCGTCCATTATAGTTACAAACTGATGAATAAGTACTTTTATTTTATCGGAGTCGTAACCCAGCGCCCGAAGTCCGGCCAGCACATCGGGATAAGTCGCATTATGATCCGATCCGAAAATGTCTATCATCAGATCGTAACCGCGTTCGAATTTAGTAATATGATAAGCGATATCGGGCAGTCTGTACGTCGGTTCCCCGGTTGATTTAACTATAACCTTGTCCTGATCGTTACCGAGTTCCGTAAGCTTAAGCCACAGTGCGCCGTCTTTTTCGTATGCTAGTTCTTTCTCTTTGAATGCAGCTATAGCCGAATTTATCTTGCCTTCTTTGTATAACGAATTCTCATTATAAAATATTTTATGCATTATACCGAGTCTCTCGAGCGAAGATTTTATATCTTTGAATATTTCGCTTTCGGCTTTATCCTTAAATTTGCCTTCGGCTGATTCATTAGTAAGTCCGTCTCCGAATTCATTCAGAAGGCTTTGTGCAATATCTTTTATATATTCGCCCTGATAATAATCTGCAGGGAAGTCTATTTTATTTCCGAGCAATTCCTGGTATCTGAGTCTTACAGAATCGCCCAGAACACGCATCTGTCTGCCGGCGTTATTAAAATAATATTCTCTGTCTACGGAATAGCCGGCCCATTCGAGTAAATTGGCAATTGTATCGCCGTACACTGCATTTCGTCCGTGTCCTACCGTAAGCGGCCCGGTAGGGTTTGCGGAAACAAATTCCACGTTAGCGCGCCTTCCGTTATATTTTTCGGATTTACCGTATCTTTCTCCGCCATCAAGAATTTCGGAAGTAATACCGGCAATAAAATCGTTGGTGAAAAAGAAATTTATAAATCCCGGTCCCGCAATTTCCGTTTTCCCGATTATCTTATTATCCATATTCAGATTTGTGATAATTTCTTCCGCTATATCCCTTGGTTTTCTTTTCAGCTGTTTTGTTAAAAGCATTGCCGCATTAGAGGAAAGATCGCCGTGTGTTTCAATTTTCGGTACGTCAAAATTTATATTAATATCTTTAAGATAAACCAGCTTTTCCGAAGCAACTTTGAATAAAGAGTATAGGTATTCTTTCAATTTTATTCCGGTATTTTTTTTGTAAAAAATATTATTGAGATTTTTCTTTTTTGGGTCTGCCGGGTTTTCTTTTTGCCGGTATTTTCGGAAAAAGAACGGGATCTTCGGCAATTGTTATATCGGCGTCGCCCCATAGTTTTTCCAGGTTATAAAATTCTCGAGCATCTTTTTTAAAGACATGCACCACCACGTCAACATAATCTAGCAATACCCATTGCAGAGCCCGGTATCCTTCCTTATGCCAAACCTTAATGCCTTCGTCCCTTAAATTCTTTTCGACCTCATCGGCAATGGCTTTTACCTGAGGTTCGGAATCCGCAGAACAAATTATAAAATAATCCGACATTGTTGTTAATTTTTTAAGGTCCATGATTTTTACGTCGAAGCCCTTTTTATTGAAGATTAACCCGGTAATCTTGTTCGTCAATTCTATTGATTCCAATAGTATTCCTTTATTTATTTTGATATGGTTTTAAATTATAAAAATCTTTTCCGACCACAATAGAAACATCCAGAAAATAATTTTCGTTTATCTGCTGAATTACATTTTTTCTGTTAATTCCCAGGGCATCGGCTACTTTATACGCATTTGCCGAATTTCCGGTTCGGTCTATCACTATTGTTTTTTCAACGTCATATGAAATATAATTCCCCATCTGCACAACGTCAAAGTGATTTGATCTCAGATACTCTGTAAATTTATCGGCAATACCTTCTATGCCGCAGCCGTTTAGCACTTCAACCTGAATTTCAGAATGAGCTTTTTTATTTGCGGCGGTATCCGGAGAGCCCGAAGGCGCCGCTATTTTCCGGTATAATGAATAAGACATATATGCCACAATAACCGCAAGCAGTACGATTATAATATTAAAAACGAAATTTGTCGATGAGGCTTTTGCTGGACTATTATCCGGTAGATTATTGGATTGGGATTTATCCTTCACTTATTCTCGCTTTAATCCGTCAAAAGAAAAAATTGATATCAGGTAATTTATTTTTTGCCCATAAACGGATTTACTTCATCAAAGCCGCTGTAAAAATTATTATAATATCCTCCGTAATATGAGTAAGGCGAATAATACGAATACGGCATATTACTGTACTGAACCGATATTGTTACGTCCTTCCATGGCTGATAATTTATAGCAGCTCTGTTTATATAAAAACCGTTTATGCTTTTTTGGAAATCACTCCCCAGGGTGCTGTAAGGAGAAGTTACAACGCTTGCATCCAGTTGAAGATTTAAGCTGTTGGATAACTTTAATGCCATGCTGTTGGTGTACATACCCAGCGCCATACCTTGGGATCCGGAAGTTGAGTATGACATGCTGTAAGATTGCTTCATAATAAAATTATCGGAATTTAAAAAACCGAACAATGAGCCCGTGGGTTTTGCCATTATCCCGTCTCTTATGTCGCTGCTCGAAGTCCCCGAATCTTTAAACTGAGCAAATGCGGTTAACGAGAAGCCCAAAAAGAATATTATCAACAGCTTTTTCATAACATTATCCAATAATTTGCCTTAATATTATAAAAATCAGGCAACAAAATCAATGAATTATATTTCCCGATACGGTCCATGGTCGCGAAAATTACAATATTTTAGTGACCTTGTTAGATTTATTCACCAGCACAACCTTCGGTTTATGACTGCGTGCTTCTTCCTCGCTCATCTGAGAATATGCAATTATAATTACTTCGTCGCCTACGGCTCCCAGTCTCGCAGCAGGGCCGTTAAGGCAGATCATCCCGCTTCCTGCTTCACCTACCAGAGTATAGGTCTCGAGTCTGCTTCCCGAATTTACGTTGACTACCTGTACTTTTTCATGAGGCAATATATCCGCAGCATCAAGCAGATCCTTATCTATAGTAATACTTCCCTCATAATATAACTCGGCCATTGTAACCGTTGCACGGTGTATTTTAGCCCTGAACATTTCTCTATTCATCAGTATAACACAATATTTTTTAGTTATTAAATATACTTAGATTTAGCCCACACTTTCAAGGCAGCAATCAGTAGTGATTAATGTCTCCCGGCTTAACGGCAAAGAGCGAAAATTGATTTTTTCTCTGTGTAACTCAGTGTATACTCCGTGGAACTCTGTGATCCCGACTCCCCGTAAGGCAGATTACTCCTAATTATGGATAAACCCCGCTAAAGCAAAAAGATTAGCACTGAGTTTCACTGAGGGAATTTTTACTTGCGTTTATTGGCGCTCTTTGCGGTTCATCATTATTCAGTCTACGTTGAATAATATTTTTAACTTATTTTCCTTCGTCACTTGACAAAATAAAAAAGTATGGTATATTTGCATCAACAATTATGAAAAACAACACCGGAACATATTATAACACGTCTTCCAACTTGAACCAAAATTCTTGGTGGTGGTGGTATAGTGTAAAAAATAATATGTCCCAGTGATCTAGAGATTTATTTTATTAACTATAAAAACCCTTCTCAGACAAACTGGGAAGGGTTTTTTGTTTTTAGGCGGTAATATGAATTTTGAAACATTTAAAAAGTTATCCGGGAAATACAATCTGATCCCGGTTTATGAAGTTATAACGGCCGATCTTCTTACGCCTGTGCTGGCTTACCTGAAAATAAGAAAGAACGGCGCGCAAAGTTTCCTGCTTGAATCGGTTGAGGGCTCCGCCAATATGGCAAGGTATTCGTTTATCGGTAAAGATCCCGAAGAGGTATTTTCAAATACCGGGATGAAAATAACTGTAAACCGGAACGGAGTAAAAGAGACAATCGAAAAAAATATTTTCGAGTACATAAGAGAAGATATCCGCAGATATAATCAACCCAAAATAGAACAGCTGCCCGATTTTACCGGCGGCATTGTGGGGTATCTGGGCTACGAGAATATTGGATTAATTGAGAAAGTTATAAAATTCAGTTCTCAAAGTTTCAACCCCGACTCGATATTCGGAGTTTATAATACCGTGATGGCCTTCGATCATTTCAAACATCAAATAATTTTAATAACAAACGTAAAAATCGCATCCGGAATAAATCTGGAAGAAGCATATTCCAAAGCCAAATCCCTTTTAGCCTCGCTGAAGAATGAATTGAAAAGTCCGGTGGATTATTCATCCGACTTTAAATTAGCCGGAGAGGTACAAGAAGAGTTTGAGCCGGAAGAATTTTATTCACAGGTTGAAGCGGGTAAGAAACATATTACCGAGGGCGATATTTTCCAAATTGTTTTGTCAAAAAGGTTTTCTTCCGGATACAGCGGCGACCCGCTTAATGTTTACCGCTCTTTGAGAATAATAAATCCATCGCCTTATATGTATTACCTGGAATTCGATGATAACTTAACCATAATCGGAACGTCACCCGAGGATCTTTTAAAAGTAAAAAACGGCAAGGCGCAGGTACTGCCAATAGCCGGAACTAGAAAACGAGGAAAGACGCAGAAGGAAGACCTGGATCTGGAACTCAATATGATAAACGACCCGAAGGAACTTGCAGAGCATACCATGCTTGTCGATCTCGGAAGGAACGATCTCGGCAGAGTTTGTCAGTACGGATCGGTAATGGTTCTGGAAAGTATGAAAGTACAGAAGTATTCGCACGTTATGCATATGGTATCTAAAGTTGAAGGAAAGGTTGCTAAAGACAAAGATTCTATCGATGCACTTATGTCTTGTTTTCCCGCTGGCACCGTTTCCGGAGCGCCTAAAATAAGGGCTATTCAGCTTATTGATGAATATGAAAAACATGAAAGAAATATTTACGCCGGTGCGGTGGGATACTTCGACTTTTCCGGGAATCTTGATATGTGCATTGCGATCAGAACTTTGTACGCAAAGCAAAATACCATTTTCTGGCAGGCCGGTGCCGGTATTGTTGCAGACAGCAGGCCGGAGCTTGAAGCCAAAGAAATAAGAAATAAATCGGCCGCCATGATAAATGCTTTAAAATATGCAGAGGTTATAGATGAAAATTCTGGTAATTGATAATTACGATTCGTTCACTTACAATCTTGTTCAGCTTCTGGGCAGGTACGAAGACAATATAATCGTAAAAAGAAACGATAAGATTTCCGAGAAGGAAATATCCGGGATGAAACCGGACAGGATTCTGATTTCGCCGGGACCGGGGAGACCGGAAGATGCGAATGTGTCGGTAACAGCCATTGAAAAATTCGGAGATAAAATTCCTATACTCGGCGTCTGCCTCGGCCATCAGGTTATAGGAATGGTTTACGGCGCGGATGTTATTAAAGCCCCTGTCTTAATGCACGGAAAAACTTCGGTCATCTTTCACGACGGAAAAACCATTTATAAAGGTATTGAACAGGGATTCGATGCTACCAGATACCATTCGCTGATTGTCGACGGCAACACCGTCAACGGCGAACTTGAAATATCGGCCCGCACACAAGACGGACTGGTAATGGGAATAAGGCATAAAAAATATGATGTCGAGGGTATTCAGTTCCACCCTGAGTCTATTTTAACTAAAGAAGGATTTAACATTATAAGGAATTGGTTAAAGAAATGATAAAAGAATATTTACAACAGGTTATAGATAAAGAGAATTTATCATTCACCGATGCATATAATGCAATGGATGAAATTATGAACGGTGAGGTAAATAATTCTCATCTTGCGGGCTTTCTGGTTGCTCTGAAATCAAAAGGTGAAACTGCGGCCGAGGTTGCTGGCTTTGCGAAAGCGATGCAGGAAAAAAGTATTCCGGTTAACTGCGATGACGAAAACGTTATCGACGTATGCGGCACCGGAGGAGATAATTCAGGAAGTTTTAACATATCCACAGCTACGGCATTTACAGCCGCAGGCGCAGGTGTTAAAGTAGCAAAACACGGCAACAGATCAATTTCGAGTAAAAGCGGCAGCGCCGATGTTCTGCAGGCGCTCGGAGTGAATATTAATCTTACCAGGCAACAGTCGGAAAAAGCTCTGAACAAAATCGGTATCACTTTTTTATTCGCGCCCCTTTATCATCCGGCTATGAAATACGCGGCTCCGGTAAGGAAAGAACTAGGTATGAAAACGGTTTTTAACATGCTGGGCCCGCTCACAAATCCGGCAAGAGTTAAGAAACAAATTATCGGAACATTTAATTTAAAAGCCGCACGTATAATGGCGGAGGCCGCAAAGTATCTGAATCTGGAAAAGGTCTGCTTCGTCTGCGGAACGGATAAATACGACGAAATATATTTAGGCGATCTTACGGAAGTTCACGAATACAACTACGGTGAAGAAATAAAAGTTTATACTCTATCCAATGAAAGTTTCGGCTATCCGCTTATAAATAACGAGGACATCAAAGGTGATTCTCCCGAAGTTAATGCTAAAATTATTCTGGATGTGTTTCAAAACTATAATAAAAACGGCGCGTTCCATACAATAACGGCAAACACTGCTGTGGCGCTTTATTCGGCAGGATACTCGGATGATCTGCGCGTATGCCTAAAAGCCGCGGAAGATTCCATACTGAGCGGAGCGGCAATGGCTAAATTGAACGAACTAAAAACATTCAGCAATTCATTCGCAAATTAAATTTTTCAGGATGCCTAAAACATGACGATTCTAGACGAAATACTGACGGTAAAAAAAGAAGAAGTCTCCGTATTGAAGAAAAAATATTCAATTAATTCTTTTAAAGACGCCGAATATTTTGAAATGGCTCCGATTAGTTTTACAGCCGGCGTAAAAAAGAATTTTAATGTTTCAATCATAGCGGAAATAAAAAAGGCCAGTCCGTCAAAAGGTTTAATAAAAGAAGATTTCAATCATTTGAAAATTGCCGGGGATTATTTTAAAGCCGGCGTAGATGCAGTATCTGTTTTAACCGATGAAAAATTCTTCCTCGGAAACATAACCTTCCTTAAAGACATTGCAAAAATAAAAGAGGTGCCCCTTTTAAGAAAAGATTTTATCATCGATGAATATCAGGTATTCGAAGCAAAGGCAAACGGAGCGGATATAATATTATTAATATGCGAAGCATTATCGAAGATGCAGATTAATGAACTGTCGCATGCCGCAGCCGAGAGCGGACTTGAAGTGCTGCTGGAGCTTCATTCATCGGACCAGATTGGAAAAATAGATTTCGGAATAAATAAAATAATCGGCGTAAATAACCGTAATCTGAAAACTTTTAACGTCGATTTGAATACAACAGCGGAATTATCCGGTTTGCTCGGCAATGACGTTATACTTGTTTCGGAAAGCGGCATCGGTAAAAAAGAAGATCTGGATTTTTTAAAGTCCTCGGGTATAGACGCTGTACTGGTAGGAGAGCATTTAATGCGTTCCGAAAAAATAAAATCGAAAGTTGCGGAACTAAAAAGCTGGTGCGTAAATGAAAGTTAAGATATGCGGAATAACTAACCCGGAGGATGCGCTGTTGTGTCAACAATGCGGGGCCGATGCGCTTGGTTTTATTTTTTATAAAAACAGCAAGAGATTTATCCGACCGGAGAAAGCTGCGGAAATTATCAAATCGCTCTCCCCGTTTATTATGAAGGTCGGAGTTTTTGTTGACGAAGAAATTTCGGAGATAAACAGAATCGTATCTTTGGCAGGATTAAATACTGTACAGTTTCATACCGAGAAGAAGTCGCAAGCGTTTCTTGAGATAAAAATCCCGGTAATCAGAGCTTACAGAATAAAAGAAGACTTTGACTTTATGGCGCTACACAATTCTCAGTCGCAATATTTTCTTCTGGACGCATATTCCGATAAAGAGTACGGCGGCACGGGAAAAAAATTTAATTGGAACTTAATACCGGAGGACTTAAAACATAGAATTATTTTAGCTGGCGGCATTTCAACCGATGAGCTGGATGAAATTTTCAGCAATATTCAACCTGCCGCTATCGATCTTTCATCGTCTCTCGAAAAGGAACCGGGCAAGAAGGATATTAATAAAGTAACCGAATTTTTTAAAAAGTTTAATTCGCTGAAGGAAGAAAAATGTTAGTCATTATGAAGCTTGATTCGCCTAGAAGCGATATCGAAAAAGTGATCGGGAAAATTACAAAGAGGAACTGCATACCTCATGAAATACCCGGCTCCGCAAAATTAGGAATCGGTATAACGGGTCCGACAGGTATTCTCGATGAAGAAGAATTTTTAACAATGGATTCGGTAGAGGAAGTAATAAGAGTAACCAAACCTTACAAGCTTGTAAGCCGTGAGATGAAGCAGGACGATACTACTATTAGCTTCGGAGAAAATGTAATTGGCGGCAAGGAATTATCGGTTATTGCCGGACCGTGTTCGGTTGAAAGCAAACAGCAGCTCTTTGATATAGCCGGCGAGCTTAAAGAAATGGGAGTAAAATTTCTAAGGGCAGGAGCCTATAAACCGAGAAGCAGTCCGTATTCTTTCCAAGGACTGAAAGAAAAAGGTCTGGAGTATCTGGGAGACGTAAAAAAAGAATTGAACATGCTTATTGTAACAGAGGCCAAGGATACTAAATCGCTTCCTCTTGTGGCGGAAACTGCCGACATTATTCAGATCGGCGCGCGCAATATGCAGAACTTTTCACTTCTTGAAGAAGCAGGACAACTGCAAAAACCCATACTTCTCAAGCGCGGTCTGGCGGCAACAATTGAAGACCTTCTTATGAGTGCGGAATATATTTTATCGCAGGGTAATTTTAATGTTATACTTTGCGAAAGAGGCATACGCACTTTTGAAACCATGACAAGAAATACTCTGGATCTGAACGCCGTTCCTATTATAAAAAAACTTTCGCACTTACCGCTCATCGTCGATCCGTCTCACGGAATAGGCATCGCGGATAAGGTGCCGCCTATGGCAATGGCCGCGATAGCCTGCGGGGCCGACGGATTAATGATAGAAGTTCATAACCATCCTGACAAAGCACTGTCGGACGGATTTCAATCTTTAACCCCAAAAAACTTTAAATCATTGATGGAAAAACTCGAACAATTAGCACCAATTGTAAATAGAAAGATCAAAGCTTATGAACAAGTCGGTTAGTTATAAATTACCGGACAGCGCCGGTAAATTCGGAAAATACGGCGGGAAGTTTGTGCCGGAAACTTTGATAACTCCTCTTAAAGAACTTGAAGATACTTATTTAAAATTAAAAGATGATCCGGATTTTATTAAAGAGCTGAATAATTTAAATACCGAATATACCGGCAGGCCTACACCGTTGACCTTTGCCGACAGTCTGACTAAATATTACGGTAAAGGAAAAATATATTTAAAGAGAGAGGACCTTTGTCATACCGGCGCGCATAAAATAAACAACGCACTGGGACAGATACTTCTTGCAAAGAAGCTCGGAAAGACAAGAATAATAGCCGAAACCGGAGCCGGACAGCACGGCGTAGCAACCGCAACTGTCTGCGCGAAATTCAGTATGAAATGCTTTGTTTATATGGGCGAAGTGGACATCGAACGCCAGAGTTTAAATGTTTTCAGAATGAAACTGCTCGGAGCCGAAGTTATTCCGGTTTCATCTGGCAGCAGAACTTTGAAAGATGCTACAAATGAGGCAATACGCGACTGGGTTGCTAACGTTCAAGATACTCATTATATAATCGGTTCGGTAGTCGGTCCCCATCCTTACCCGCAAATGGTCCGCGACTTTCAATCGGTAATAGGCACCGAGGTAAAGGAGCAGATAATTAAAGCCGAAGGAAGATATCCGGATTACATTGTTGCGTGTGTCGGCGGCGGCAGCAATGCAATGGGAATTTTCTATCCTTTTATTAACAGCAGCGTTAAACTAATAGGAGTTGAAGCTGCCGGTTACGGAATTGATACCGATAAGCATTGTGCAACCCTTACGTTAGGCAGAGAGGGGATTTTCCAGGGCATGAAAACATATCTTCTGCAGAGCAGGGAAGGCCAGGTATCAGAAGTGCATTCTATTTCGGCCGGATTGGATTATCCTGGTGTCGGACCGGAACACAGCTACTTAAAAGATGAAGTTATCGCCGATTATTATTCGGTCACCGATGACGAAGCTCTTAAAGCAACCGAACTGCTTTCAAGGAAAGAAGGAATTATTCCCGCGCTTGAATCAGCTCATGCAATTGCGCATCTGCAGCGTCTTATGCCTGAAACATCGAAGGACGAAATTATTATTGTAAACGTTAGCGGCAGAGGAGATAAAGACTTAATCACAATTAAAAACAGTCTGGGATATTAAATATTATGTCTTTTATAGAAGATTACATTCAGAAAAAAAATAAATCAAACGAAAAAATACTTTCGGTGTTCCTTACAGCAGGATATCCGGATAAGGACAGATTTACGGAATTGGCATTAAATATTTTAAATGCAGGTGCCGACATGCTTGAAATCGGCTTCCCTTTCAGCGATCCGCTGGCGGACGGCCCTACGATTCAATACTCGTCTTATGCCGCGCTTGAGAAAGGTATAAATATAGATTCCGCGTTCGAATATGCAGGACAAATCAGGAAGGGTACGGACAAGCCGCTGATAATGATGGGGTATGCAAACCCTGTATTGTCTTACGGCATTCAAAAATTTGCGGATAACGCCAAGGCAGTAGGAATTAACGGCGTTATTATTCCCGATGTGCCAATTGAGGAATATGATTACTTTTTTAACGGCTCTTTCGAAGGACTGGATACGATTTTATTAATTACTCCAACTACACACGAGAACAGAATAAAAAAAATAGATCAAAAAGGTACCGGATTTGTTTATTGCGTATCGGTTAGCGGCACTACCGGCAGTGTAAATAAAAACTCGGAAGGCACAGTATCTTTTCTGAAAAATGCATATTCAACGGTTAATAAGAATAAAATGCTGGTCGGCTTCGGAATATCCGGTCCGGACGATGCGAAAAGATTTGCACCTTATTGCGACGGTGTTATAGTAGGCAGCGCAATTATAAAATCTCTGCTCGATGACACTCTCCCATACAAAAAAACGACGGAACTTGTCAGGAGTTTAAAATCAGTGCTGTTGTAATTTGGAGGTATAAAGTTATATGGCTATATGAGAAGAAATGCATAATTAATATTTCATGTCTATAGATTTTGCTTTTTCCCAAAACTTTTTCGCTATTAATTTTTAAATAGAACGCAATTTTGACAATTATATTTGAACTAGCCGCAATACGCAAATGCTATATAGCTATATAGAATATACCATTACGTCTGCCTCCTTCCACATTGCCCAATGTTACAACAAAAAATTAATCATTGAATTAGTGTATTATAAACCGTACATTTAGATCATCAAAAAAAGAATTAAAATCCAGATTAAAAATTTTTAAACATCCCTTCTGCTTCTCGATTCTGTTCGGCAAGATTGTTTCTCCTTTTTAATACCTGCTTGATAATTCTTTTAATATATCATAACAAATTATATAAGGAATAATAAAATGAATATTTTCGTGGGTAATTTATCCAGGGATGTTACAGATGATGATTTGCACAACTTGTTCGCTACTTACGGACAGGTTAAAAGTGCAAAAGTAATTAGAGATATGTTCAGCCAGGAATCAAAAGGTTTCGGTTTTGTAGAAATGGCCGGACTTTCGGAAGCACAAAAAGCAATAGATGAGTTAAATACTAAAGATGTAAAAGGGAAAAAGATTACCGTTAATGAAGCCAGACCACGTAGTAACGACGGCAGACGCGGCGGCGGCGGCGGCAATCGTCGTAACAGCGGCGGCGGCGGAAGAGGCGGCAGCAGCAGCGGCGGCGGCGGCGGAAGACGCTGGTAATCATTCAGGAGCTGTAAAATCTAATTAAGAGTTAAAACAATTTTTAATTACGATGGGTCCACTCAGAAAAACCCGAAGATCAATTTAGTTATTCCTACAATTATATCCGCCGGATCTGTTACCTATAGATATCGGCAGAGGGAATTTTATGAATTTGCTATAATATTTTTCGAGTGGACTCGGCTTTGATTTTTTCCCTTTTCAATCTATTCAACTTTATCTCAGCTTAACAATCATTTCTATTTCAACAGGCGCATTCATCGGCAGCTCGTTTACCCCGACAGCACTTCTGACGTGCTTTCCGTTATCTCCGAAAATTTTACCTATAAGCTCGGAAGCACCGTTCGCTACTTTGGGCTGATTGGTGAATCCTTCCGCACTATTTACAAACACCGTCAGTTTTACCACTCTTTCTATTTTATCAAGATCCCCTATTACGGTTTTTATTACGCTCAGACAGTTCAATGCACTGGTTTCCGCGGCGCTTCTTCCGGCTTCTTCCGTAACATCCTTTCCCAGTTTACCCGCTGCAACTAATTCTCCTTTCTTAAGCGGAAGCTGACCTGCCGTATAGACAAGATTATCTATCCTTAGCGCCGGTATATATGCTGCCAAAGGTTTAGGAGCTTCCGGCAGCTCGAATCCTAATTCTTTTATCCTGTCTTCTATCATACATTCTCCTTTTTTATAGAAATTAATTTATATATTTAAACAATAAATTTGATTAAGAAATTCTCTAAAGAACTCATGCCCTTTTAATTCTCCCTTCTTTTCAAAAAGAAGGGGTAATGAAGTCGGGTTTATAATTTATTTATACCGAAGGACAATTTAATATGTATGACACCAAATTTAAAGAATTAGTAGAAATAGTAAAAACCCTGCGGACCGGATGTCCATGGGACAAAGAACAGACTAATAATTCTATAAAGGCAGCGACGCTCGAAGAAGCTTACGAAGTTGTCGACGCAATTGATAATAACGATAACGAAGAGCTGAAAATGGAGCTGGGAGATTTATTGTTTCATGTTGTATTTCATTCCGTAATTGCCGAAGAGGAAAAGAAATTTATGCTTGAGGAAGTGCTGGACTCAATAAAAGAAAAATTAATCAGAAGGCATCCGCATGTTTTCGGTGATACAGTAGTCGAAAACTCCGAAGATGTAAAGCGAAACTGGGAGGCAATTAAATTAACGGAAGGAAGAGATTCAGTGCTCGACGGCGTTCCTGATAAATTATCTGCTCTGCTAAAAGCATACAGACTTCAGGAAAAAGCGTCCAAGGTCGGCTTCGATTGGGATAAGAAAGAAGATGTATGGAAAAAAGTCATAGAGGAAATAGAGGAGATGCATCATTCCGAAAAGCATGAAACTAAGGATGAACTTGAAAAGGAAATAGGGGATGTATTTTTTGCCCTTACGAATTATGCACGTTTTCTCGGGATAAACCCGGAAAACGCTTTAAGAAGTTCAAACCGGAAATTCAAAAAAAGATTTCAGTATATAGAAAAGAAAATTAAAGAAAGCGGCAGACAAATCAGCGAATCACATCTGGCTGAAATGGATAAATACTGGGAAGAAGCAAAATCAATTAAAAATTAAACTTTAAAATTGCTCCGGCATTAATGAAGGAGCAATTTTAAAGTCTAATTTTTATTGGATCCATTTCCTGATCTTTCATAAGCATTTATAATATCTTTTACCAGTCTGTGTCTTACCACATCCGATTTTTCGAAATACACAAATCCCACGCCTTCTATTCCTTGCAGAATATCTTTTGCCTGAACCAGTCCGCTGGTTGTTCTCGGCGGAAGGTCGATCTGAGTAACATCGCCTGTAATTATCGCTTTAGAGTTAACACCGAGTCTGGTCAGAAACATTTTCATTTGTACATCCGTAGCATTCTGTGCTTCATCCAGAATTACGTAGGCGTTATTAAGCGTACGTCCGCGCATATAAGCCAGAGGAACTATTTCAATCGCTCTTTTCTCAATATAGTTTTTTAATTTATCGGAAGGCATCATATCATCGAGCGCATCATACAGGGGACGCAGGTAAGGATCTATTTTTTCCCGAAAATCGCCGGGCAGAAATCCAAGGCTTTCTCCGGCTTCCACCGCAGGCCTTGCCAAAATGATTTTATTTACTGTTCCTTTTTTAAAGCGGAAACGGCCAATGCGACGGCCAAATAAGTTTTACCGGTACCGGCAGGACCGATAGCAAAACAAATATCATTCTTGGCGGCAATTTGAAGATAATTTACCTGCCCTTGTGTTTTAGCTTTTATGACATCGTTTTTTGTATAAAGAACTATCAGGTCGTAATCGTTATTTGTAATAATTTCCTTCCCCTGCACCGTAAGATCAAGTATAGTTTCGACGTCGTTCGTACGCAGGGAGCCTTTGGTATTCAGAACAAAAACCATTTCTTTTAATACTTTTTCAATCTGTTCAACTTCCTCCTGCACGCCTTTTATAACAACATTTTCGCCCCGGACGGTTATAGCAGCATTAAATTTATCTTCTACCAGCTTAAGATAATTATCGTTCATTCCCAACAGCGAAAGCATGTCAACATTATCCAGCGTCAATTTTTTTTCAACTGCCGTCATTATTCTCCTTTAAATATAAAAAGCCCTCATCATAGAATGATAAGGGCTTGCTGCATTTGAATAAACACAAAACATTCAAACGGGCGGAATTATTTAACAGGAGCCGGTTTGTAGTTTTGTTTAATCTTATCGTATTTAGCTTTTTCTTCGTCGGTTAACTTCGGAATTTTGAATTCTTGTTTCGGGAAAATTAAATTCGGGTTTTTAATTTTATCACGATTAGCTTTATAAATGTTCGGCCAAGCAAAACCGTTACCGTAGAACATAGGTTTCTTGGCAATCTTCCACAAGCAGTCGCCTCTTACAACAGTATAATTAACTTCTTTAGGAGCTTCAACCCATGCATCCAAAGCGGCCTGCATCTGGCTGTGAACCTTATCGAAAAATTCAGGAAGGGCGCTGATCTTATTCATCTTCAAAGCATCCAGATCTTTCTGTCTGTCAGCCTTCGGTCCTTCTTTTCTGCTGATCTTTCCGTCCAGTTCCGAAACTGCGGTTCTGAAATTATCTACATCGGCTTCTGTTGCGCCAACCATCTGATAGAGTTCTTTCATACAATTATCATATGTTTCCATATTAGCTTCTTTTGATTTCAGAGAAGCTATGTCGGCTTTAAGTGAACTGTCTTCTTTTGTCAAGCTTTCTTTCTCCGTCTGAAGACGTGTAACTTCAGCCTGCCATTCGTCCTTTGTCATCTCTTTCTCTTGTGCAAAAGTTACCACAGAGAACAATATTAAGAGAGAAAAAACGCCAATTAAATATTTACTTAATTTCATGTTTAAATTCCTCCAAGTTCGATTTTAAATTTTTACTTATTAAAGCTTATTGAGATAATTTATCTAAATTAGCTTTGGTTTCTTCTTTTTGCTTATTGCACTGCGCAAGTTTGTCGTTCTTGGCGGCTATTTCTTTCTCTAAATTTGCTCTTTCTTCTTTCAGAGAGTCAGCCTGAGACTGTAAGGATTTAACTTCACTTCTCAGAGAATTCAATTGAGCCATTTCTGTATCGCTTACTCCACCGCACCCGCTTAAAAAAGCAGTAGTTACCGCAAATGCGGCAATTAAAGCGGTGTTTCTAACAACTTTCACTACTTTCATATTAGAACCTCCAATTATTTTTTTTTAAGTTGTTTATTCTTTTTTCTCTATCCCGATATATTAACTAGGAAACTCATCAGAGCCGTTGTTTTGACGCAATATAACAAATTTTGTTTTATTACCGTATGTCTATTTAACTAATTAGGCCAATAAATTCAAGCGTTTATAGGAACTTTAAAACTTATTTGTTCCAAGTTACAAAAGTCTCCTTTCAACGAAACTTGTAAAGGTTTCCCCTGCTATGATTAAATGATCAAATATAGGAATATCTAGAATTTTACCGGCATCTGTTATTTTTTTTGTAATAGCAATATCTTCATTGCTAGGTTCCGAATTGCCGCTAGGGTGATTATGCAATAAAATCAAGCTTGCAGAACTGTTCTCGATAGCGGCCTTAAAAATTTCTCTGGGATGAACAATACTCGAATTTAAACTGCCAATCGAAATCGTCTCAAATTTAATGATTTTATTCGCGGAATTCAAACAAACAATAATAAATCTCTCTTTTAGCTCATCCCGGAGCAATGGAATGAAAATATCCGCTACATCTTTAGGAGATGTAATTTTTTTATTCGAATACCATTTTGACTGCGACTGAATTCTTCTGCCGATTTCAAAAGCAGCCAGAAGAGCCGCTGCTTTGTCATTGCCGATCCCGCTGCTTTTTCTTATCTCGGAAAGAGATTTTGAAGCAAGTCCGGCAAGATTACCGTGCCTCTTAATCAGTTCGAAAGAAAGTGTAATTACCGATTTTCCCTTTGTACCGGTGCGTAAAAGAATTGCCAGTAACTCCGCATCGGTTAAACTTTGCGCTCCCCTTAGAACAAGTTTTTCGCGAGGCCTGTCGTCCAGAGGTAAATCTTTTACAGTTAAAATTTTTCCCCCTTTTTAATATTTATTTAATTACCCGTTTTGAACTTATCGACCAGCTGAAATTTACCGTCTTTATACCTGATTATATTTAAAAATTTATTTACCCTGCTGCGGTCAAAATAAAAATTATTATGAAGTCCTCTGTATATTGTTCCTCCTTCCAATCCGTTCTTTAAGCTTGAACGGTCTGGTGCATAAGGAAGAACGGATAAAATATAATTTGCCAGATCATATCCGTACAGTACATTCCTGTCTACGTCTATATTAGTAAGCGCAAAAAATTTCTTGCTGAAATCATCAAGCGTCGAGTCCGAATAATCTATATAATAGTCGGATGTAAAAGTAAGTTTATTACTCATCGACGGGTATGTTTCGTAGCCTTTTGCAAGGAACCAGTCTTGGTTGCCGTAAATTGCAACGTCCAGATTTACCTGGGCAAAATTTGAAAGAATTGCAGGCACGTCTCTTTTATCGGCTAAAGGAAGATATATTCCTTCCACAATAAGCGAGTCGGCCGCTATCTTTGAAACCTGATCATTGTAAAGAGTCTGGTTGCTGTTGTAAACCTGCTGAGTGAGTATCTGGCCTCCGAGACTTTCAAATTCTTTTATAAAAGCATCTGCCAACAAAGGTGAATAACCCTCTGCCGCATTCAGAACAGAAATTTTTCTTTTATTCTCTACGTAATATATATAATCCGCCATTACTTTTCCTCTTATATTAAAAGAGGGATTGGCCTGGAAAAAATCCTGGTTCATATCCGTAAGTCCGTTTTCGGTAGCGGTCGGCGAAATGATCGGAATTCCGGAACCTTTGAAATCAGTCAGCACATCCTTAACTTCATCGCTGAATAAGGGGCCTATAATTGCTCTTAAATTAGGAATATTTACAAATTCATTTTTAATGTCCGCAATTTTTTTACTGTTCCTTTCGGTGTCCCTGATCAACAGACCGGTTTTGGTTTCATGCTCTTTATTGTAATTATCCACAGCATATTTAAATCCTTCAAGTATTTCCGATGCCGCGTTAGAAGCATCGCTACTCACTCCTGTTAATGGCAGAATTACGCCGATAATCGGAGTAGCCGGGCTAAGACTTTTGTTGTTTGTGATCTGCTGATACAAAGTTGCCGCTTCGCTTTTTTCCTCCGAGTTCGGAAACTGTTTTAACAGCTGCGCAAAAATATTCTCGGCTTTATTGAACTGCGCTTTATCCATTTGCATTTTAGCCGTTAAAAGCATCAAATACGGTTTTACTTTTGAACTTCCGGTACTATCCAGCAGACCTGTTATCTGCGGCACCGTCAGAAATTTTGAAGCTATTTTTTCACCGGTTGTTTTCGCGTAGCTGCTGTAAATAGGCGATCGGGTAAATTCCGCCAGCAGCGTCAGCTCTTTGAAGGCAGAGTATTTATCGCCGCCTTCGTAATATGATTTTGCAAGAGTTGCTCTTGCTTCATCTGCATAATCGCTTCCCGGATATTCATCGACAAAATCGTTTAACAATTTTTCCGCGGACCCGTACTGTTTCAAAGCCAGCAGCGATTTCCCGTCGAATAAATAAGCAAGAGTAGTTTTAGAACTGAATTTATATTCGAAAGCAATTTTTTCGAACAGTTTCTGGGCTTGTTGATATTGGGATGAATTATATAGATCTAAAGCCTGTTTGAAACCTGTATTAGCTAAAGTAGAATCGTTTTGACTTTGTGCGTGAAGGCAGGTAAAAAGCGACAAGAATAAAACCGTAATTATCAACTTTAGTTTATCCATCTGAAACCATATTATTATTGAGTATTGTGGAAGCCATATTCTTGCCTTTTTTTGCCAGTTCATTCGAGGGATCAAGTTTAATGGCGATATCGTAATAAGCTAATGCGTCTTTTGGGTTTTTATTTTTTAGACAGGCTTCTGCCAGCTTTGTATAAATGTCTGATGAAACATCTTCGATAGCTTCGATGTATAGTAAAAAGTTTTTCTCGGCTTTCTGATACTCTCCGAGTTTAAGATAAACTTTTCCTGCCCATTCGTAAGGAAGAGCTTCGCCGGGATTAAGTTTAATGGCCTTTTCAATTGGGGCCACAGCGTGAGCATACATTCCAAGATTATAATACGTCTCAGCATAGATTTGATTCAGTTCCCAGAAATTCGAATAAATGGAATCGCTGCGTTTGGCATAACTTAAAGCGCTTTCATAGTTCTTCAGTTTCAGTTCAATTTTAGCCATATAAATATTAGCTTCATGAAGCAGCTCGTTGTTTTCCTGGAAGGAAAGGAAATTCAGTAAATTTAATTTAGCCAGTTCAAACTCATTCTGCATAAAATGAGCATACCCTATGAAGAAAGCTACTACGGGTTCTTCTTCCGGAAGGATAAAACTTAATACTTCTACCGCATCGTCCCATCTGTCGTTTTTAAGCAGGAACTGACCGAGAAAAATTCTAACGTCTTTATCCTCCGGATTTTTCTCAAGGTACTCTTTAAGTAATTTTACCGCCGACTGAATGTTCCCCACCAAATCGTATAAGTTAGCAAGTTTGAAATAGGCTTCAACATAATCCGGAGATTCCTCAATAACGGAAACATAAATCTGTACCGCATGCAGAGGCTTTCCCTGCGATTCGAAATCGTTCCCGAGTTTCATTTTATGATCTAGCTGGTACTTATCCAATTTATCATTCCCATTCTATTGTGGAAGGAGGCTTGGAACTTATGTCGTAAACTACTCTGTTAACACCTCTGACCTTATTAATAATTTTATTAGAAAGATTTGCCAAAAAAGTATGATCAAATTGATGCCAGTCGGCAGTCATACCGTCAACCGAATCAACGGCTCTCAACGCAAGTACGTTTTCATATGTCCGCTGGTCTCCCATAACACCTACCGACTGTACAGGCAGCAGCACGGCAAATGCCTGCCAAATCTGGTTATAAAGTACAGCATTTTTAATTTCGGTTATAAAAATATCGTCAGCTTCTCTTAAAATGTCAAGTTTATCTTTAGTGACTTCACCGATTATGCGTACCGCAAGGCCGGGTCCGGGGAACGGATGTCTTTCAATAAATTCTTCGGGTATATTTAATTCCCGACCTACATCCCTTACTTCATCTTTAAATAATTCCCTGAATGGTTCGATTAATTTGAGATTCATTTTTTCAGGAAGGCCGCCTACGTTATGATGAGACTTAATTGTTACCGATACGCCGAGAACGGGAACCGATTCTATTACATCCGGATAAAGTGTTCCCTGAACCAAAAACTTTGCATCTCCGTATTTCTTTGCTTCTTCCTCAAAAACTTCGATGAAAGTATTTCCGATGATCTTCCTCTTTTTTTCGGGGTCAGTAACGCCCTGAAGTTTCTTCAAAAATCTCTCGGAAGCATCGATATGAATATGGTTCAGATTCAGTTTCTCGTCGAACATTTTCCCGATTTTCTGGCTTTCATCTTTCCGCATTAAACCTGTGTCAATATGGATTGATACAAGATTATCGCCTATCGCCCTTTTCACCAGAACTGCCGCTACCGTAGAATCCACACCGCCGCTCAGCGCGCATATAACTTTGGAATTTCCTACCAGGTTTCTGATTTTATTTACGTTTTCCTCTATAAAATTTACAGGGGTCCAGTTTCCGGTGCATTTACATATTTCAAAAAGGAAATTGTGAATAATCTTTTTCCCTTCAACTGAATGCACAACTTCAGGATGGAACTGTACACCGAAAATTTTTGATTCGGAATTTGAAATGGCGCCTATGGGCGAATGATCGGATTCCGCTATTATGCTGAATCCCGGAGGCACCTTCGTTAAATAATCTCCGTGGCTCATCCAAACTATCGAGCTTGAAATTACACCTTTCATTATATCCGTGCTGTCGGTTATCCTAAGAATAGCCTTCCCGTATTCTCTGTCCTTAGCGGGCTCTACAACACCGCCCAAGGCTTTCGAAATGAATTGAAGACCGTAGCAGATTCCCAGCACCGGGATTCCAAGTTTAAGAATATTCTCGTCCAGATCCGGAGCATTTTTATCGTAAATGCTCATAGGGCCGCCAGATAAAATAATACCGGCAGGATCTATTTCTTTTACTTTCTCGATTGAAATTTTGTGAGGATGTATTTCGGAATACACATGTTCTTCCCTTACTCTTCTTGTAATAAGCTGAGTATACTGCGATCCGAAGTCTATTATTAATATTTTCTCTTTTTTATCCATATTTCCTGCTTTTCATATTACATTAAAAAAACAAAGACAAAATCCGGGTGCCGGATTTTGTCTTTAAATTTTATTAAACACACTTTGATATTATAAGTAAAAACTATTGGCCGATTAATTTTTTATAATCCTCAACGCTCAATAATTCGTTCAGCTCATTCTGATCTTTAATCTCTATTTTTACCATCCAGCCTGTATTATACGGATCAGTGTTAACGGATTCGGGTGCATCCGACAGAGTCTTGTTAACTTCCACAATTTTTCCGCCGCAGGGAGCAAACAGATCGCTTACCGTTTTTACTGCTTCTATAGTGCCGAATGTCTGACCAGCCGATAATTCGCTTAAATCAGGATTTATATCGACGAAAACTACATCGCCGAGTTCGCCCTGCGCATAATCGGTTACGCCGATTGTTCCGATATTTCCTTCTACAAGGATCCACTCATGATCTTTTGTATATTTTAAATTTTCAGGGAAGTTCATTTTTACCTCAATAAAAAATTTTAAAATTACGAAGCCGCATTATAAGCTCCGTTTAATTCGTAAGTAATAAAATTAAAAGAACATAATTTTTATTTAAATATAAAATGTTCGAGGAAACCGGTATCGAAATTACCCGATAGAAACCTGTTGTCCTTTAAAACCTGCAGATGGAAAGGAATCGTAGTTTGAATTCCCTCAACTACAAATTCCTCCAAAGCCCTTCTTCCTCTCTCCAAAGCATGTTCACGGTTTTCGCCCCAGACAATTAATTTTGCAATAAGCGAATCGTAATTAGGGGGAATAGAATAAGAAGGATATATATGCGAATCGACTCTTACACCGAACCCGCCCGGAAAATGGACCGAATGAATTTTACCCGGAGACGGCCTGAAATTATGCTCTGGATCTTCCGCATTAATTCTGAATTCAATACTATGCCCGTTCGGCGTGCCCGGAAGTGTTTCAACCTTCTCGCCGGCGGCTACCAGAATCTGCTGGCGAACAAGATCCACTCCGTAAACATATTCGGTTACAGGATGTTCAACCTGAATTCGGGTATTCATTTCCATGAAATAAAAATTCTTATTTTTGTCGAGCAGAAATTCTACTGTTCCGGCGCCTTCGTAATTAACGGCCTTGGCTCCTAGAATTGCTGCCTGGCCCATTCTTTCTCTAAGGCCGGCATCCAGTGCCGGCGAAGGTGATTCTTCAATGAGTTTCTGATGTCTGCGTTGAACCGAGCAGTCTCTTTCGCCGTAATGATATGCGTTTCCGTAAGAATCACCCATTACCTGAATTTCAACATGCCGGGGATTCTCGATAAATTTTTCAATATAAACATCCGGATTTCCGAAACCGGATTCGGCCTCGGTGCGGGCCATCTGAAAAGCCGAGTCGAATTCTTTTTCTTCCCAGACAATGCGCATTCCTTTTCCGCCGCCTCCGGCCGAGGCTTTTATAATGATCGGATAACCGGTTTCCAGTGCGAGTGATTTTCCTGTTTTGGGATCGGCTACAACTCCGTTGCTGCCGGGAACAACCGGAACACCGTTCTTCTGCATTGTCTCTTTAGCATAGGCTTTATCTCCCATCGCATTGATCATTGCGGGGGAAGGACCTATGAATTTAATTCCGCTCTCTGCACATATCTCGGAGAAATTTGCATTCTCTGCAAGGAAGCCGTAACCGGGATGAATTGCGTCGGCACCGGTAATATGAGCGGCCGAAATTATTAGGGGAATTTTTAAATAGCTATCCCTGCTCGGTGCCGGCCCTATGCATACTGCTTCGTCGGCAAAAGTTACATGCAAAGAATCTTTATCTGCCTCGGAGTAAACTGCAACTGTTTTTATTCCGAGTTCTTTACAGGTTCTTATAATTCTTAATGCAATTTCACCGCGGTTAGCGATCAAAATCTTGTTAAACAAATTATCCTCAAACTTCTGGATGTGTGTCAGCTTTTTTGAATTAAGAAAAGCGGCTGGTTATATTCAACGGGTTTCCCGTTATCGACTAAGATTTTAACAATCTTACCGTCAATGTCCGACTCAATTTCGTTCATGAGTTTCATTGCCTCAATAATGCAAAGTACGGAACCGACGGAAACGGAATCACCCACCTGCGAATACGGATCGGCATCAGGAGCTGGTGCTCTGTAAAATGTTCCCACAATAGGCGATTTGATCTCATGTAAATCAGACGGCTGTTCCTGAGAAGCTTTACTTTCTTCTCCGGGAATATTTTGAGCGGAAGCGGTTCCTGCTGAAGGAGAAGTCTGGCTCAGGACTACCTGCGGCTGCTCGAAAGTTTTATATGCTCTTATTTTTTTCGCAACCTTTATCCGTAAGCCGTTTTCTTCGACTTCAAGATCGGTTATTTCGCTGGTGTCTACAATTTTAACCAGTTTTTTGATAAGATTTAAATCCATTTAAATTTCCTATTTATTAAGATTTTACTCTTTCCACATAGCCGCCGATTCTGGTATCAACTCTTAGCATGTCGTCAACATTTATAAATAGAGGTACATTGATAGTTGCACCGGTTTCCAATTTTGCGGGTTTGTTCGCACCGGTTGCCGTATCTCCTCTAAAACCAGGCTCGGTATCAACAACTTTCAAATTAACAAATATCGGTATTTCTACGTTGATTATTTCCGATCCATTGAACAGGATCTCAACTTCTTCGCTTTCCTTTAAATAGCTAACTCCGCTTCCGAAATGCTCAACGGGTACATTTATTTGTTCATACGTTTCGTTGTCCATGCAGACTAAAAAATCGGCGTCGCGGTATAAATACTGATATTTTTTTCTTTCTACTCGAACAACCTCAACGCTTTCACCGGCTCTAAAAGTATTATCCAATACTCTACCGGTTTTCATGTTTTTCAATGTGCTCCTAACGAATGCGCCTCCCTTTCCGGGCTTAACATGCTGGAAATCCACAATAGTATAAAGATCGTTTTAAATTTTATAATTAGCCCGGTTCTGAAATCTGAAGTATCTGCCATATAGTATTAATAATTATTTGTTAATAAATAGACCAAAAAAATAGATATATAAGGGTTGAAAGTCAAGAAAGGTATTTTTCAAAGTTTACTGATTTTTTAGTATTTTCGGCATTTTTTTTGTCTTTTTTCGCTGTTTTCAGCTAAAAAATGTCAATTTTGTAATTTCATAAATTTTAATTGCTTAATAATAATAATTTAAATTATTTATAAAATCTTATAAAACAACAGTTATGAAAGTGTTTCAAGGCACACTATTCAATCCGGACTGTTCCGCACTGAATATAAACTTAACATTTCATCAAAGTATTAGGTTTTAAAAAAAGTGAAGCTCTTAATAATTTTACTATCAATAGTTCGAATAAATTATAAAGAGCTTCACTTTTTAAAGTCGCGATAAATTTTACTGATTAATCTATCTGAGCAAAATAAGGAAACGCATCTCTGTATGCCGTGGAAGTATTGTAATCTTTTTTAAGCTTATCCAATACTTCTTTAGCCTCATCGTTTTTACCTGCGCTTAGATAGTTAATTCCTGCATGAAGCAGGTAATCGGAATTCAGAACATCAGAATCTGAAACACGGGATGCTTTTCGGTAAAGATCTCCGGCTTTTGCGAAGTCATTTTTATAAGCATAAATGCCAGCCTGCCCGGCAAGCGCAGAGGCTTCATAAAGTTTTATACTGCCGTCGTAGTCTTTATAATATTTTAAGGCATCGTCATATTTGCCCAGGTTATTATAGGAATTTGCGAGGAAAATTTTTGCAGATTCACCGTTCTCGGTTCCGCCGTAATTCTCAACGATCTTCTTTAATCCCATAATATCCGTACCCGCCTGTCCTTCTATTGCCTCAAGAAAGGCTCCCGAATCATAAAGAGGCATTACCTTTGCGAGCTGAACGGCCGCTGCCTGATTTTGTTCCTTGTTATGATAGATATAAAATACGGCGAGAGCCACAATAACTACAGCAACACCTGCATAAGTAAAAATCCTGGATTTATTTTCGTCGAAATAGCTGTATGCTTTATAATAAAAAGATACCAGCGTATCTTCTTTAATATCTCTCTTCGAAAGTTTTTTCTTTTTTGTGAGCATTTATATTACCCTTTTGTAGTACTTGGTATATACGTTCATTTAATTTTAAATATTTAGGCTATAAAATTAACAATAATTTTATAATCTTCCATGCAAAAACTGTAAAACAGCCGCAGGGGATTAAAACCCAGCGCAGATTTTGTGCGCCCAGAAGGACTTGAACCCTCAGCCTTCGGAACCGGAATCCGACGTTCTATCCAGTTGAACTATGGGCGCCAGAAACTTACAGCTGCAAAGTTAACAAAAATTTTCTCTTTTCAATAAGATTTCAGCCTTCAAAGATCATTTAAATTTTATAGATGAGAATATAAAAAGTGCAGAGAGGGCATGCTTCCGGCAAAATGATTTACATAAATGTTTTTTAAAATATGCCATTTTACTCAAAATCCGGAAGCAGGCAAACTCCCATTAACTGATGTTACTTTCGCCTAAGAAATTGAATTTTCCTTACTTCGAGCCGCGGAGTTTATCCGGACATCGGTGTTTTAACGAGTGTATAAAATACTTTTCCGGTTATGCTTTTTTGCAAGTTGCCGAATTTAAGGGATGATGGAATAAATTAATGAATATTTCAGTCTTTGCCAGTCTTTTAATATTTTGTTTTCGTTTAAACAATTATCGACGGCACATATATAATTATGGACATTATTCGTAAATAAATTTTTCTCATTACTAATTTACCGGAATATTTTAGTCCCGGTATATGATCGTTATTAAAAGCTGTATTTTATGACAAGCATTAATTCTTCCAAATTTGGTAAATCCGCTGAAGCCGCCGATAATTTAAACGATGTTCCGAGTTCGATACTTGAGCTGCTGCCTGTAAGAAGTTTCAATTCATCCATGAATGCCAAGTTCAGTGCTGTACTATTAATATTAATCTTAAAGCCGGAAGGATTATTCTTAACTTTTGCTATGAACCGTACGTTATCGATTCCCGAGGCTGAGGTTTGAACCGCATACGGAAGTCTGGATTTATCTATAACGATTTCTGTTTGTCCTGCTGTTTTAAACTGATGCCACTCATTCGGCATATCCCGCTTCATATCAAGTGCTATGTGAAGGCCTTGTTCGCCGAGCTGCTGTTTAATAAGTGATAAAGCGTTTTTCAAAGCTGCATTAGCAAGATTTTTTAAACCGGTTCCGCCATCCCTAGCCGTATAATTTAAATGAATAATGACATCTGAAATACTATTGTAATCGAATTGAGCAATTTCCGCCGGGAATTCGAGGTGCCAACTGCTGCTAGCGCCTGCACCCTCGAACGGTAAAAAGCGTTCGTCATTGAAATTCAGCTGAAAGACTCCGCCGTCGTTCTGTGCACTGCTTGCCGCTATTGATTGTACTGATCCTACGTTATATAAAAATCGTTCGTCATTGCCCGGATCTTCGGCATAGCCGGTTCCTGCCGTGTTATCGGCGTCGGTATTTTTTCTGTATTTGTTGCCGACAAGCAAAAGCACGGCGCTGACGGGAGTATAAGGTCCGGCGATACAAGGAAGGCTGATGCTTACGGATTTAATTCGTCTGAAATAATGACCGGCGTAATCCATATCGTACAGTGCTTCGGGGATTTCGAAATCGCAGCTGCCAGTCGAGCGCAGTTTTATTAAAGCCAGCGGATCAAGCAATGCGACTGAAACATGTTTTGTTATCTCGTACTCGCGCTTATTCTGATCAAGGTACGCATTCTCCATTCTTCTTAGATCGTACTGCAGTTTTTCCCCGGCAAGCAATCCTTTTTTCAGACTGTCCCAATAGCCGAATTGAATAAATGCAGCACCTTCCGCACCGAGTTCATGTTCAAAACATTTTTGTGCTTTCTTTGCAGTATTATAAGCAAGCTGGTAGCTTTGAAAATATACGAATGAGATCTGTTCCGACATATAATTATATAGTTCTTCGTTTGTAAACTTATTTCTTAGGAAATCGTCTACTTCTTTAGACTGTTCTTTTTGAAGGTCGTGATTTTCCAGTTCTTTTTGGGCAATAGCTAAACGGATTTCGGCGGCTGCAATTTGTTTATCTATTTGTTTCAGTTCCAGATCTGCGCTTTGTTTCTGAAAAGTCCAATCGTCCATTCTGCGTTGATAACCGCCAAATATATTTGCTAAATTACCGCTCGTATTTAATATATTTGCAATCTGGCCGAAATGAGCCGCTGCGCAGGTGAGGGCGTGTCCGAGATTATCCCCGCCGTATGTTGCACCCGATGAAAAAGGTCCGATAGTTACTTGCGGAGCGGAATAACCGACAGATCCAAGAGCCTGACTAGCAGCCTGCATATTCTGAAAAATCATTGCTGCCGGGATGGACGCAAAGTAAACGGCTTCGAACGCGTTTATAAATTCCCTGCTACCGTAATAGTCGCTTTTTGCCCGAACGACATCTCTAGATTTGTTCATGGAATTTAAGTTTTCATTGGCTTCGTTAACGGCATCCACTTTAATGTCTCTAACTGCATCCAGCATACTCAGTTCGTGACCGGAACGCATGAGTGCGAGCTGTTCTGCGTCTTTTTTCTCAAGTGCCGACAGCAATTCGCTGCCTAGCCCTTTTACGTCGTTGCAGATATCGTATGCTTTTTGAAGCAGTACGCGGAAGCGGTAATTAGGAAGCGCCGCATTCATATCGTTTATAACGTTGCTTAGATCGAGTCCGGCTGCGGCGGCTGCTACCAGAAGCGCCGGATTAATAGGAGGTTCAAACAAAGGAAGCTGCTGGAATACACCTTGTATATTAAGACAATGACGTATTTTAAAAAGACGATCGGCTACGATATCCCAGTAACCGAGGAGCATATCGTTTTTCGGTAAGCAGAACAAGGGCACCATAACCGAATCAATTGAACCGTCGGTGGAATTCGAATCGGATATTGAGAAGAATGATTGAACTGCCACTTTTGCGTTGCCGAAGCTGTCAAGTTTATCCATAATGTCTGAAAACGAATTTTGACTCGGAACAGCACGAGCTGGAACTAGCTCCGGTTTTTTGCCCAGCATATTTGCAGCAGTAGCGTAAAACAAAGTTGCTTCATTAATTGTTTCAAGCGTATCTTGTTGAAAGAGTTGATCTCCCCACGCGATAAGGTTGTCTATATAATTCATAATTGTAGAACGCATATATGCGGAAACTCTTAAACGGGCAACGGCATGCGGATTAAACGGATTCCGCTCCCAGTTGTTAAGCTGAATATCAAGATCACCTGCCGCATTATTAAGAATTTCCTCGACGGAAAGAACACCTTTTTTAATCTCTTCCTTGAAAGGTTTCGTCAGCCAGAATCTTTCCGCGCCCGCATCCGATTGGGAAGAAGTCCTGGTCGGATCAAAAATAAAATGAAACCATTTTCGCGCATCCTCGAATTTTTGGTTCTGCGAAAGTCTTGTTGCAATGAGCAGTGGGATGTGAAAAAACAGTTCCCAATTATAAATTGAATAAACACTGCCGTAATTAAAGTCCACCTGTTCTACCGGATACGGAGTCGAAACGGCGGTGGTCGGATTGTAGTTTCCGTTCGGAATAAATATATCGGCGCCGGCAATGTTTTGTATACCGTCTTTATACAATCCGTCGGTATCAAGAATCAAATTTTTGTAAAGGCCGTCTATCCCGGAAGAGTTAAGAGTTTTTATTAACTCGCAAACGTACGGATGATAGAAAGTCTGGAAGTAATAATGTTTTTTAAAAAATTCCGGAAAGACGGGATAAGCGGGGTCGACAATTTGCCCGTTGCCGATAGCCGGTTTAATGGCTGCGGAATTTTTCAACTTACTTACCGTCGAAAGTACCGGGTTCAAATTCTCGGGTAAAACAGGCTGCGTGGAAATTCTGCTAATCAATAATCCTTGAGTTAATACGGCCGGATCGGTAAAAACAGGTTTAACGAATACTTCCCGCGAATGCACATAAAAAATATTGCGTTCGTTGCTGTAGAAAAATGCGGAAGGTTTTGCTTTTTCAATTTCAAAATGATCTGGCAATATTTGAAAATTTCCGGGAGTATTTTGAAACAGAGTAGTTTCATTGTAATTTTCCCCGGCAGCAAATAATTTATAAATACCCGTATCCAGAACCGAAAAAGTATCTTTATTAATATTTTCACCGACGAACATTTCGTTAAGTTTAGTATCGTGAATTCTTTCAATTATTTTTAATTCCAAACCTTCTTCAGAATTATTTTGCGGCAAAATAACCGGAGAGTCGTGACAGTTGTTGAAAACAAATGTCTGATCGGCCCAGTTCCATATAAAATCATAATCGGGGTTAGCGCCCAAATTAAAAAATATTCTTATATAAAGTTTTTCTCGGTCTATAAAAGGACTCAGCGATATATAGCTTTTTTCCAATTTCAATGAGGAGTCCAAAATGACGGCGTCTTTAGTCTGTTTCTTCGAACTCCAATTTCCATTCTTGTATTCGCTCCAAGCTAAATTTATTAAAATGCTCTTCGGAGCCGGAGGTATGATATCTCCTGAACTGGGAACTTTAAAACCGCCGCTGTTCTCTTCTTTTTCCGAAAAGATACCCCAGAACAGCATCAGCCGGTTGTTCCATACTACGGGGAATATATGATCGCCCTCAATATCCAGTTGGACTTTTTCCCATGCAGACCATACGGAGTTGAATTGTTTAGTATAATAATACTGATGAGGTAAGTTTTTAGTTCGCCCGATAACGTGAATTATATTCGTCAGAGTGTCGGGATAAACAGCAACTATTTCAAGATTGGCAACGGTATCCAACTTCTTCAGATAATCCAATAATGCATCGGTGGCGGTTGCATCCGTAATATCGTTTTGTTTCAGTTTAGATTCCAAATCTTCGAAGAATGGAGATTTGTCGTCGCGCAGTTCCGGTTCAATCCAGTTCTCGGGGTATAAGAATATTTTCCGGTTGGCTTCCCATACTCTATAACGGCTTCGCCAAGAATTCCATTGATACACAAAATCGCTGCTCAAATTAATTCCCGCTTCCAGGTTCATCAGACAGCGGTCCACATACAACTGTACACTGCTAATTGCCTGCTTTATTCTGGAGGTCATCATACATGCATCCGTTTCCAGATCGATCAGGAAATATGCATACAAAGAATTCGTATCCGAGATGTTATTATTTTGTCTGAAAGAGGTCATTTCGGCATCCGGAGAAGTTAATATATAGCTTACCAAAGCATCTCTTCTCCTGACTCTTAACTGATTGCTGACCGGTTTTATAACGTTAAGCCAGGTCTGAATATCGTATTTTGATTTGAGCACACTCCTTGCATTGTCCGCCTCTGTTTTGGTAGGTTTAGTTATTGTCAATTTTGCAATATTGTCCGGAATGCTTCCAAGGTTGACTGCCGTATATGCACAATTAGTTACGGCTAGTAAAACAGAACCTTCCAGAAAATCCGAAGGGAATTTAAATTTCAGAAATCCCGTATCGTTTACATCGGTTTCAGAACCGGTAAGTAATTCAAGCGCCGATTGGGTCAAGCCGCTTATGCCAATTAATGAATCAATGAAACCTTTTTTAGCATTAGTATTATTTAAGATGGCAAAGTCGAATAGTTTATACCAGTCGGCAGCGGATGACAGAGCATTCCTAAAAGCAATAATATTATAAAGATTTTCAAATCCAGGAAACATTGTGCTGCCAGATTGAGATGCAGGCAGGTTCCAGATATCGCCGATATTTAATGCGGATGCGTTTTTTTGAAAATAAATAAATTCGTCGTTGGTAATTTTAAGCTTATTCATCAGTCCCGAAAGTCGGGTCCACGTATTGTTCAATAAAACATATGTGTTTACTAAATCCGGAAAAGTCCAGGTAACGCTACCGGAATTATCGACAGAGAAAATCGCACCTTCGCTTGAAATAAAAGCCGCGTCTATGAACGGAGTAATTGCCGGCTTCGTATTATCCGCCGTATATTTCACAAGGTTGTTGATAAATATGTTAGTAATAGCCGCATCCGTTTTAAAAGCGGTGCCGAGAGTATCCGCAATAAACTTATTTTGATTCTGCAGTTTGTTTTTGACCTGCTCGGCGTGAGTGCTGCCTACGGGCCGGAGCAGTTCTATATTCCGAAGCCCTTCTCTAATAGAACTTAAAACGTTTGCGGTTGAGTTTATATCGATCTGAGGGATTGCCGCGATATCGAGTGCAAGGACATCGTTTAATCCGGATACTGTATATCCGGCAGAACGTATAATTGAAATTTTATCCGCAAAAATAAGAGTATCCGCAGAATGCCCGCTACCGCCGAAGGGATTAACGGAACATAAATCGACGGCGGTTATTAAATCGTCTATCGACAGCTTTAGCATTTTTGCAAGTAATTTATAACGGAAAAGTATACTCAGATTTTCCAATTTCAATTTTCCGTCGGTGAACGGTGCTTTACTCAGCGTATCGAAATCACTTTGCAAAAGATTTAATGCCGAAGTAATAACGTCCGGTTTGTCGGCGAGGTTTCCGGAAAGTCCTAAGGGAAGGGCGAAAGAAGGATCGACAGGGTTTGTGATTTTTTTATTTTGAAAAAGACCATCATACTGAGTGGGCAACGCGGGCTGCTCTTCCTGAGTATGATCGACATAAACCCTCATATCTATGTTCGACCATAAAACAATTGCGTCTGAAACACTTATATTATACCGATCTTTTAATCTTGCGATATGAGAAAGAGGGATGATCAGCTTTCCGTTGACATCTCCGGCTAAATTGTCAACGCCCAGTGCGGTGAAGACTTTATCGAGATCGAAAATATCCCATCCTGTTTTTTTCCAGAGCCTGATGAATGGATTTACTTTAAGAGATTGGGAATTGGCTGTTTGGAATTTCATATCATTTATGTTGCAGGTTGTTTGATCGGAAGTAACCGATACTATCTTTATACTTCGTTCCGTCTCGGACAGCGGAGGATTGATAAAATAACATTCCATTAATTGAAGCATTTCTATATACGTTAATCCGGTGTTCGTAAGAAAATCCGTAATTTTATCCAATGTAACCGGCATAGGTATTGTACCGTTAACAAATTCCAATTCCTTCTGCGATAACTGCAAATATTCTGCCGCAATATTAATGTCGTTGTATTTATTGCCGGTGTGTTTGCCGTAAAATAATTCCATAAGTTTATATCGCTTAACCGAAAGCTTATCGAGGTATAACCTTGTTTCTTCAAGCGGAAGGTTTAACGGAAGATTATAAGCGGAATTTGCCGAATCCAAATGCAGGCTATAAGCGTCGCCGTCAACATGTTCTGGGTATGCGGCAAGTTCGTCGGCCGAATTTGTGGTTTGAAATTGCGGATAAGTCGGCACCCCGTTTACTACAACCGGAGGAACCGGCGCAATTAAGTTTTCCAATAATTCGTTGACAAGATCTATATAAGGAAGCGGCGTATTTGTATTCTCGCAGGTAAGAAGTATTTGAATTAAATCCGGCCTGCGTGCTATAAGACGATTGTAAGCGTCCGGATTATATTGCATTAAAATATTAAGGATATCGACAAAGTAAGCAGACGGACTGTAAACCGAAAGGCAATGCTCGCACTGACAGTTGGTATCGCCGAACAACGATTCGTAATCGGGGGAAGCGTCGTTGGTTAATCCGTTAATTACATAAACTGGAATATCATTCCGCATCTTCAAACTCATTGCAAGAACCGTAGCCCGTTTATCTATTTGGAGGGTTTTTTGATAGATTGCAGAAGCTGTTGCGTCGTCCATCGTCCCGGCAAATTTTTCCGCAAACTGAGCGGAAGAATATTTCCTTACGATACCCGTTGCTGAATCTATTCCGTCCTGGCGGAGAGAGCTCATCCGTTCGAAGTCAACGGTTATTTTATACAACCTATTAATGACCGTTAGTTCTTTTTTTAAATTATCTTTATTAGCTATGCCCGACAAATTAGATTTATCGAATTCTTTGTTCGGATTATTGCTTTTCAAATCGAAGTCGGCATTGCACGAAAAGAAAGTCAGCAAATCTTTTTTTGTTTCCTGAAACGCTTTTCCTTCGTCCTTGCTCAAACGGTCGGCAAATACCTGAACGGGAAAAATGGATTTAACAAGTTGCGTCATCCCTTCCGCATAATTTACCGCTTTCTCTTCCGGTGTGCTGCCGGTAATGCCACCGGGAAAATTTTTCAACTGACCGGAGGCAACCAGCTTATCTATACGGGAATGCCAATCATCGTATGTAAAAGATGCAAAGCCGCTGATGTCCTTTAATGCTTGATTTTGCTGCTGCTCGGAGTACAATAAAGCAGTGAGTGAAGGTACGTTATTGGTAAGAAGGTTCAGCTTTAAAGCAGATTGTATTCCTTCTATCACCTTTGCATCATTAAAACCTGACTGTTTGGAAAGCGAGTCCCAGAATTTTTCCGGCGTATTTTCGTTATTCAGAAAAACGCTTACGAAAGTTTTCTGCAGTTTCTGATCTGGTAGAGCTGTACCTATTACCTGTTTGAAAGCTGCGCTTTGATCGTTTTTCCCGGAAATTGCCGCATTCACAGCAAGCTTATTAAAGATTTGAATAATAGAGTTTATTTGTTTCGGGTCGTTCCATTTTTCGGAGATAATATTTTCATCAACGGCTGTTTTTATCCCGCCGGTTATACTTTCGCTCTTAATAAGCAGTAATGCATTAAGATCCGTCGGGAATTGCAGACGGAATAAACCGTAAAATATATCCGGGGGAATTCTTGTTTTGCCGGACAATGTAAAAGCTATAGGCAGCAATGAGATCTTTGAGGCGTCTTCGCCGGTTTCGTTGGCTAGAAAAGTTATGTCGTTAAATTTACCGTTCTCCTGCAGATCGGCGATTGCGACTTTCTGCGGATCCGTAAGGGGTTTTATTTTTTGAATAAGTGCGTCGAATTCGTCCGTCGGTTTAATGGGAGTGTTGCCGATTTTAAAATCCAATTTAAAATCCGAGGGGACGTTATAGTAAACAGGCGATTCGCCCAGTAAAACTTTACCGTCTTGTAATATTCGAATAAAAACATCCGCGGTCAGATATTCGGAGTTTGCATATTTCTTACTTTCATAGCTTATACTGTAAAATCCTTTTGCATCGGTAACAGCCTGTCCGAGCAATTGGTCGCTTCTCAAATCCTTATCGTACGCCTGTACCGTTACACGTATCAACGGGGCATTATTTATGTCGTAAATAGTGCCGGTTATCTTATTAAGTACTGCGCTTGCCATGCTATTTCTCCTTTTTAGTCTATTTTCTTGGTGGTCTGGTAAACCAAGGATTACTTGGATCATGCGGATTTAATCCGGCATCCTTAGATTTTTGTCGCCATTCAACTGAAAGTGATTTCTCCTCAGTTGCACCAACACTTTTGTTTTGGCCGCTTAATTGAACTTTCATACCCGACCGTTCACCTGGACGAAGAATTACAAGAGGCGTTCGATGCCCAAGATCTACTTGTGAAGCACTTGGCTTTTGACCAGGTCCACCCCACCATCTTAAAGCTTGTTCAATCAAATTTTGCCATTTGGGATTACGTCTGTTATACCCCCTAGAGCGAGACCCTATTTTAGGCCCGGTAGTATATTTGTTGAATATCTCATGAGTATAAACATCCGGTTTAATATTCGAATTATCCTCTTGAGAATTATCACTCGATTGAAGTATAGGTGGTTTCTTATCTACAATGACACATGATCCTTCATTCGTATTATTAATATCGGAAAGTATATTGACATCCGTATTTGTACTTTCAAGTGAACTCAATGTTGTTGAAATTGAAACATCAGGCGCCGTCAATTTCGGTAATGCATTTTCTTGTTGTTTTGCACCTCCCATTTGAAGCAAAGAATTTGTTAATGGCTCTGTTTGCTCTATATAAACTTGCCAATCCTTTCCTGCAGCATTAAGTATAAGTACCTGGGTTACGTTCAATAAATTAATATTCTCAGCAGTAGCTACATTTGCTTGAAATTGTTGATATACTGAAAGAGTCGGATATTTCACTCCAGGCAAAATCGGATCTTCACTAGCAGGTTCGGAATAATTTTGAGGAAGAGGTCTAGGACCAAGAGGCGTATTTACAATGGTTCCAGGACCAATATAATCTAATGGTTGATTCAGGTTTAGCGTAAGTTTATTTTCAGATTTGGTACAAGTGCCTACTCCACCTAATATTCCCCTTGTATCGGTTCCTTTAGAATCTGAAAAATTAATAGGACAATTATGAACATATGAATACTCATTAATCCCGTCTATGTTTCCCATTGGATCGCAACTCGCCCACCTCCCTAGCCAAGGCAGATAATACCTTGCGGTGTGATAATTAAATCCCGTCTCTTCATCGCGTTCCATTCCCGTATACCGGTATCGCTTTGCCGCGGATTTTATTGCCGCGTTGTTCGCCTGATAAGCCGTGGTTCCGTACGGATGATATTCTTCGTAACTTATTACCCGAGCAGTATCATCTAATTCAAGGACAGCAGATCCGATGTGGTTAGGAAACTGGTAACGGGTAAGTCTTGAACCAATAGCTTCGGACGGGTCCGGAGTATTATTCGTATTTTGTTTTACCGTTTCTACCATTACAAAACGGTGTGTTCCGTCCATTAAACTTAACGACTCCCTTTCGAAATCGATGGTGTTTGCATTGTATGTACGGTAAGTTTCATAACTGCCGACATAAACGCGCTCTTCTTTTTTCGTCGGTTCGTTTCCCTGCTTCGCGCTGTTCTCGGTTATTTTTCTTATTCGCTGTCCCAGTCCGTCGTATTGATAGTAAGTGGTTTCCGGCGTTCCGTTGCCGGTATTTACTTTCTGTCTGATGCTCTTTACAAGTTCTTCCTTGAAATTCCAATCCATCTCTTGGAGATGCGGCATCGAAGTCATAAAACCGTGCTGCGGGTGGTAAGTATAATTATATGTTTGGGCACCGACCTGCGTCGTCTTTAACCTGTTGTTATTCGTTTCGTATGTATAATTTCTCGTCCAATTGTTTCCGGATGACTGGTGTTTCATCTGAAGTATATTGCCGGCTCCGTCGTATTGATAGCTTTGCGTATAGTTGCGCACCGACATAGGATCGCCCTGATTTACCTGATGAATAAACGGCGCGTCGTTCCAGTTGTCTTTGTTGTCGAATGTTAGCGCGGCGTTATTTTCCCTGCCTGTTGCTTCGGCCAATCGGTAAACCGCGTCGTACGTGTATTCTGAAAGTCCGCTTACCTTCTGGTTGTCGAAAAATACGGCGGAAACGTCTTTATCTTCTATGAATACGATATTACCTGCCGGATCGTATGTATAGTTCAAATCCTGAAGAGGATCGTTGTTTTGCCGTTTTGTTTCGAGCCGGTTGAGGCGGAAGGTCTCTTTGTCGTAATACAAATTCGAAGTAACGTTGTTGCCGTATGTAATTTTATTTCTCTGACCCTTTTCATTATAATCTATATCAACAATATAGTCCGAAGTCAAAGCGGGATTAATAAGTGATAAGGTTTCGCTTTTTAAAAGTCCCGTTCCGTTGTAGGATGGAGTTGAGACGCTCCCGCCGGGAGAAGTCTGCTTGGTAATTCTTCCGAGAGCATCGGTTTCCACGGATGAAACAAACTCCTCCGCCTCAAGATCGCTGTCCAGGTTTGCATCCGTCCAGTCGGGGACCGATTTATAATCCTTGAAAAGTTTTCGTGTAACATTTTTCGGCTGACCTTTAAAATCAAATTCGGGAGAAAGTATTACTCCGCCGGTATCGAAATGTTTAACCGGTTTGCCCAGAATATTTATAGCCTGCAATGCGGCTTCGTTGCTCCTGTCCGGCAGCAGAAGGCTTTCGCCGTAAACGATCCTTTCGAAGATATTATTCAGAGGGACAGTTCCGTCGCCTCCCGCAATCTTCCTGTTAAGCGGGCGGTGCGCTTCGTCGTAAAAATATTGAAACTCGTTATTCCTTTCGTCCCAGGTGCGGAGCGGATTTCCCAGAGCATTTATAAGCAGCCACCTTTGGCCCGCATCCATGCTGTTTTGATAGATTTTATTACCGAGCATGTCGTATTTATACTTCATAACAACGTTCCCGCGCGCATCTGCTACGCTCCGCAGATCTCCCTCGGAATCCCGGTAAACTTCGGTTAAATAAAATTCGTCCGCATCCGTCGTGATGTTTTTATTATGTGCAACGGATAAAACAGGCCTTCCAAGAGTATCGAAATGGAGAACGGCAGGCGTGTTTGCGTGTTTGGCGGCTTTTTCCGCGGCGGCTTTTTCCCTTGCAGAGTCTTTTCCTTCTGCAATCAGTTCTGCATCGATCAATTGGTTTATGCGGTCGTTATACCAATCGGATTCAAACACCGTATCGTTTTGATCGAATATCGATTGTTTCCATGAATCGAACTCGGTGCGGCTCAGGGTGCCGTCCGGCATTTCGGTTTTTATCAGCCTTCCCAGCGCATCGTAATACATAACAGGCGTTACGCCGGTTTCCGTTAGTTCTTTAATATCTTCAAACAGGTTGTTAACGGAAAAGTAAGGTTCATACTGTTTTACCGGGTTGCCTTTGTTGTTCAGGATTGTTCTCCCGGTTCCTATCCAGCGGAGCTGATTAGGATTAAGGCTTGATGTATTTATATCGACTACCGTATAAGTATCACCCGAACTTACAACCGTTTTTTTTGCCGGACCCGGTTCGGCCTGAACTTTTTTCATTATAACTTTTCCAAGACCGCCGGAATATTCAAAACTTAATTGAAGTGGCGAGTTGTTATTTTTTTGAAAATGCTCTTCTCGGATTATCGATGCGGTTACCGCCGGTTTGCCGGTTGTTTTGTAAGCATCAAAATCATAAACAAAACGCGCAGTGGAATGCTGAAGCAGCAGATTCGCTTTTTCTCCGAGTGTTGCATAATCGGTAACACCTTCGGAAGTAAGTGGTACATTGAAAAATTGATCGATTACTTCTAATTCCGCCGGATCCGTATATTCCGTTAAGCCGATTAAATCATCGGCTTCGTTTACTTTTCCCAAATCAGCCGCAGCTTTTATCAGTCCGATCTCGTCGTAAATTACTTCCGAGAGATTGTTATTTATATTCCTCATCCGCTGCGGCGATAAGGTCCTGAAATTAAAAAGATCGACCTTCGTTGTATTTCCCAAAACATCTTCGGTCTCTTCGATGAAAAAGTTATATGTTCCGTAATACTTTACTTTTGTTTTAGATCCGAAAGGATCGGTATAAGAGACGGGAAGATAAAATCTGTTTTGCGCATCAACGGACGTTTCCGCACCCTGAATAAACTGAACCGTTCCCGATCGTATCCACCAGTTATCATCGCTTTCGCTGTGTGTAAACTTCCCTTCCGTCATAAGGGCATCTTTCACCTTTGTCCCGTATATATCGGTAATGAGTCCGGGAGTATAAGCAAGCTGATAATTCTCATGCGGCAGCGCATGAGATTCAAGTTGGTTAAGCGGCAGCGGTCCGCTTAGATCGTTGCGCAGGTAATTAGTACGGACATGCTCAATTAATCTTTTTTGAGAAGTACCGGGAGACGGCTCCGCATCTATTTCATTGTACGGTATTTCGGTTGCAGTATTTAAAATATTTTCAAAATCACTTAACGAATAAAAAGTACCGCCCTTTTTTACACCTTTTAATTCGAATGTTTTAGTCTCGGAAAGTAAACGCAAACGGTATACATTATCATCCGTTATATCGTTTGTATATTGATTCTGGGCGTATATAATAACCGTTTTGTTCTGTTCCTTTTGCGCTGCTTCCGGAAGTACCGTATCCGGCGACAACCTGGGATAGACTACGGCGGCTGCTTCCAATACGTTTCCCAGTTCGTCCATCTTTATATTAAAATTGTGGGCGATCCGCGGATCATCCGTATTACGCTCATAACCGTAAGTTACAGCTTCGCCTTCTTTGACGGTAAAGACCGCGTATTTGTTTTTTCCTTTCGGCTGAAGAAGTTCGATCACGCAATTATGTTCCGCGACCGAAAAAGGAGTGAGCTGTTTTTTGATTTCGTCCGGAGTAGCATTAACCGCGGGCGCATCGAGCGCAAAAATCTCGTTGCGGAGAGACATGCTTTTACATGACCTTAAGGCCTGCCTCAGTTCTTCGACGCTTAGCTGTTCGATAACCGAAGCCGGAATTCCCGGCGCGGATGTTATGCGCGCGTCGGGCAGAGCTGCTTCAAGATTTGTAACAGCGAATCCCTGCCTCTTCATTTCTTCAAACCAGTATTCATGCTCAAATTGCTTTAAAATTTTTTCGCGCCCCAGATAAGCGCCGGTATGAAACCAGGTTTTTGAAAATACCTGATCCTGGTGCAGGTCACTTTCGGTAATATTCGATGCACCGCTCTTTACCCAGTCTTCGAAACTTTCGGCGTCAGTCTGTTCCACCATACCGAAGCCCCTGAATTCCCTCTCCGGATGATCGTAATAGCCGTGATGATATTTATATGTACTTACGAAATGCCAGCCGGAAATTTTATCGACTGTTTCGGTCCTGGAAATACAATGGACAGGGAAATGAAGTTTGGTGATCCAGGGCTTTCCTGTCGATTTATCTTCTATATAAAATTTTGTTGAAGGAGTGTACTCCATATAAACTTCTTTACCCATATTATTTTTATAGAATTTCATAATATGAGGTTTTTTACCGTTCATCAGATCGATATACTTTAGTGGCGATAAGGAATCTTTCGGCAGGCCGCTCGACCATACAATGCACGGAACGCCGTTTCCCAGCAAATCTGCAACTGTTATCTTTACTCCGTCGTAAACACCGGGGAAAGAATCTATTTGGAAAGGTGAAATACCGAATGAATTGCCGTTGAGGCTCATCCAGCAGGAAAAATTATTCTTGCCCAGATAAATTACGTCGGCGGTTCCCGAACCGTCTATATCCGCCAGGCGAATAAACATGGGATTAAATAAATCCGGACAATCAAATAGCGGCGCATTATCCATCGCAACCTTGGCTCCGAATTTTCCGTACCCCAGATTCGGCCAGTAGCATATATCGCCGTTACGGATACGTACGATATCGGCCATCCCGTCGCCTGACATATCCGCAAGAAAGATTGTTTGTTTTTCATCGGCAAACAAAACGGCGGGACCGGCTTCCTCGTCGAAAGTTTTTTCTGTTTTATATACATTCGAAAATCCTTCTCTTCCGGCGGATTCATACCATGTAAAAACATTATCCTCGGTAATCAGAACTTCGGCCCTGCCGTCGCCGTTCAAATCGAGCATCCTCGTGTTTGCGTCGCCGATGTCTATGTTTGGCATATCCCGGAAACTCATGAAAGTCCGCCATTCGTTATCGTCGTCAAGTTCAAAATATCCTTTGTAAGTGTTGCCGTAACTTACTAGTTGTTTGCCGCCGTCCGCATCGAGGTCGACAAGATGCATTTGTTTTCCGAGTCCGGTAAACGACGGTTTGGGTGTAATCAACTTAGCTTGTTCGAATTTTCCGCCGCCCAGGCTATGTTTATAATACCAGCCGTTGGCCTGCTCTGAAAGAATTCCGGATAATCCTTCGTTATACAAATCGGTGAATTGATAATCGCCGTCAAGGCCGGAAGGATCGTCGACAATGTCTTCCCTGGATACGCTCTTTACTTCTTTATTCCAGTCCAGTTTTTGATATTCGAATTCTATTGCCGGGAGTTTTTTATTCGTATAAATTCCATCCGGTTTTTTAATGTAACCGAAAGAGGCAACCGATTTCAGAAAAGTAAAATTCTGAACGGAGGTAGTATCGTACTCCATATTAACCGAGCCGATTAGTGCCGAGCCGTCGGGTAATTCGTCGAAGAAATGGAACAGCATTACTCTTTTGCAGAGGCGGGTAGTTCTGATTTCAAACCCGGCCTTGTAATTTGAAAAAGCGTCCGGCCGAGAAACCCAATCATTAATTTTGGAGTAAGGTGAAGTCGTATCGTATTCGCCGTAGTCGAATACGGTTAGGAACATAAAATCGGTTTCAGCGGGAAAAACGTCTCCGAAGTTTTTATACGGAGTTTTATTGCCGTACATGATTTTTTCCGGATAAAGATTTACGTACGTGATCATTCCGTTTACGATACGGTTCCGGTTGTGCAGAGCGGATGCATCCAGGCCTTTTTTGTCATCTTTCTTATATACATACCTGCAGCAGTTTCCCTTGTCGTCGAACGAAAATTCCGGAAGCCATTCGAAGATTTTTTTATTGTCGCCCGGATCCGCGATGACCGAATTATCGCTCCATCCGAAAAGCGTCGTAAAATTATCTCGCGTAATAATCCGCCATTTGATTATACCCGAAGTTTTTTCCGTCCAGCGTTCGATCCGCGCAAACAAACCCTCGATACGAGGTTTGTAGAATCTAATCGTGAATAAACCGTCAGGGGAATCATTTTCTCTTATTACGTAATCGCCGTTATCATCAAGCGAAAAACTTCCGCCGTATTCTCTTTTGAATTCAGGCACCAGGTCCTCGGCCTGAGAAAACAGGTAAATGTCGGAGTCGTCCGAATCAAAATAAAGAGGAAGTTTTTTATCGGTTCTGCGTTTTATCGAAGCCAGATCAACACTCCAGCCCAGGCCGAAAATACCGTTGCCCGCACCCGAGTTATAGGATAAGGATAATTGGGGAGAGGCACCTCTGGCTGCTGAAAAAGGAAGCGGAATTGAGAATCCGGCGGTACCGTTGACGGCATTAACCGCGAATTTTTCGTCTATTCCTTTTACTGCACCTCCGCCTTTGGGAAGCTCGATGCTCGGAATTGAGATCGCATTGGATTTTGATTTGGCGGAATTAGTATTTACAAAATTACCATCCGCTTTGGAACTGCCCTTCTCTTCCATTTCTATTTCATCAATTCTTAATTTTAATCAAAAATACGACTCCACGGCATTGGTGCATGCTTGTAGATCGACCAAAACTAATCGGAGTTGAAAAAGCAAAAAAAATATCCGCTAAAACGAGGAAAGAATAAATTCTTCTTTATCAGCAAGTGGAAAATCTTAGCCCGGTAATCGGAAGAACTTTTTGAAATTATTATTTAAATAATTTATAGTCAATAAAAATCTTTGGAATCTTTAAATGCCGCATTGGACCAGAGATAAAATATTCGCACTGAATTTGAAAAAAGCATTATTATTCATGATTAATTAAATCTATCTTTCAAATTAAAGGGCACTTCTAAAAACTATTTTTTATAAAAATTCAACGCAAAGAATATGCAATGTTCGCAGAGAATATTGAAGTTTTTAGAAGTGCCTTAAAGTTATAAGTATGGAACGGAAGAATACCGGAAAATTTATTTCGGGCAACAGCGAAAATGCAATTATTAATGGAACCGCGCTTGCATTTGATCAAAAGACGCAGACTTATTATACTAACGCGATTAAAACGGATTACGGAAAGCAATACACAATTGAAATCTGCGCCACAATTGACGGAACTCCGCTGCTCAAGACTAAGACAACTCCCTATGAAGGGTTCTCGGTCATGAAGAACAGTTTAGGCAGCTTCATTTTTGGCTATTCCGTTTTAATAAAATATATTCCCTCTTCCGGCACCGGTTTTTGTGCTTTTTCAATTGTCCCGCCACTGCCGGCACAGAACTTTATTTACGACAACAGTCTGAGAAAAAATAATTAACCTTCTGATGCAGCCGGCAGCTTAAATGGATAAAAATTCCGCTACGGGACAGTTATTAAAATAGGTTCATATTCGGATTTTTAATTTCATACGACATCACCAGCAGAAACGTATGGTTTTACAGCTCTTATACTGAGATTTCATATGCATGCAATGCTAACTTCAAGGATTGTATTCTGACTGCTCCGGGTGTTCATGAAATCGACGGAAACTTCCATGAGCCGGTAAAGATTTTTCAAGGCGACGGAATAGGCGTGTTCATGTCGACGATTGCCTACGCCAAAAGATTTTCGATAAACAGGTAAAACAAATAAAATTATTTTTTAATGAAATTTTATCTAACGGATTATGTAGTTTTTCAAGAACCCCGGTATTATAACCTCTTTTAATTCGACTATGGAATTATGATTCAATCAATTTATTTTTATATTTATGTGTTTGATGCATCCGCTTGTCTTCAGCCGTAATTATTTTAAACCTGTGAATTAATACATGCAGATTATTCATCAGTTCATTCAGTTTTTCGGTTGACATCGCAATTTTTTTTATTCCTTCGGAGCTTTCCCTGGATATATTATTTATGCCTTCAATATTCTTACTTATTTGTTCGGCTGTTGCCGATTGTTCTTCGCTGGCGCTTGCTACCATCGTTACTTCATCCAATACATGATTGGATGCCCCTATTATTTCTTTAAGAGATTCACCTGCTTTATTAGCCATTTCACGTCCTTTCTCCACTTCCTCTGTCCCCAGTTCTATTGATACAACCGCTTCGACGGTGTCTTTCTGTATATTCTTTATCATCTGCGAAATTTCTTTTGTTGCCTTTGTAGTTTTCTCGGCAAGCTTTCTTACTTCATCGGCAACCACCGCAAATCCTCTTCCGGCTTCACCCGCTCTGGCGGCCTCAATAGCCGCGTTTAATGCCAGAAGGTTTGTCTGATCCGCTATGTCGTTAATTACTTGAATAATTTCACCGATCTGATTGCTGTTGCTTCCGAGCTGCTTAACGGTTTCTGCTGCTTTTGTTACAACTTCTGCAATCTTTTCCATTCCTTTTACCGTACTTTGTACTACCCTTCCGCCTTCCGATGCTATTTCCCCGGCCTTCTTGGCATTCTCTGCCGCTCTTCCGGCATTTTTTGTAGTCTCATTAATTGTTTTGGTTACCTGATCGATAGCCGCGGCTACTTCCGAAGTTTGAGATGCTTGTTCCTCTACTCCTGCCGCTATTTCCTCAATGCTGTTCGAAATTTGATGCGAGGAATCGCTTGTTTCTTCGATGGCATTTGAAAAATGGGATAAAGCTTCTGTCATTGATTCGATAACCTTATTGGTGCTTTCTTTGATAGTATAAAAATCACCGTTATATTCTCCTTCAAGCCGCACAGTAAAATCGCCCTCGGAAATTTTTGAAAGGATTTTTGAGTTTGCTTCTATCGGAAAGCAAAATGCATCCATGGTTTCATTAAAGCCTTTAACAATTTTTCGGAAATCGCCGGAATGATTTTCTTCATTAACTCTCTTATACAAATCTCCGCTTTTTGCCGCCACGGCCAGACTGTTTACATCTTTTATCAGGGATGAAATACTGTTTTCCATTGTAAGCATAGCACGGCCCAATGTATCGTTATCCGAAAGCAGTGAAACTTCGGCGGAAAGATTTCCTTTGGCTATCTCTCCTGCTACCTGGCTTTGACCTTTAAGGGCGGTCTGTAATTTTTTAATCGAAGAAGATAAAATACCCAGTTCATCGTTTCTGGATATTTCCTTAATATCGCTAATATCTCCGGTAGCAAGCTTTTTAATTTGATTAACCGACAATATCAGATCTTTGATAACTTGTTTCTTCAGAAAAATCATTAATACAAAAAAAGAAAGAACTATTGCGCCGAGTGTAATCAGTATTGCCGCAAATCTTTGGTTGATTATGGCTGCGTAATCATCGTTGACCGAGTAGCGCAGACTTATTATTGCCAGGGGATCGTTTTCTTTTGCATCATGACATTTCACGCATGTCTTTTCGGCCAGAATCGGTTTTATAATTCTGCAAATATCTTCTTTTTTATAAACTTCTTCAGTGATTTTTGATTTACGGGAGATAAGTACATTTTTCTCCTCCTGGTCCATTAGTTTCTCACTGCCCGCTGTTATTTTATCCGTAGGTATAATTCTTAATTCGCGCACATTTTCAATATTTTTGGATCTGTTTATATAGTCGCTTACATCATTTATTCCCTGTTCCATGCAAAACTTAATAGATTGAGAAATTGCTTCCGAGGTTTCGTTAACATTCTTTTTTATTTCCGACTTCTGATTATTCTCTACATTATTCAAAAGAAAAATTAACATAAATGCAAGAGTTATCACCAGCGATCCGGCAACAATTAACCCTGTTCTTCTTGAAATTGAAAGTTTCATTCTACCTTACCTGATTATATGTATAGTCGATCTGATGATTTACTTATCTCATTAAAAACCATTGAAATTTCAACACTAGGGATAATTTGCGGGATAAATTGTGCAGGAAGTGTACTTGATTTTAATGCAGTACTGCCCCTATCTTATTGATTCTTTAACGAATCACCACTATTTAATCCAAAGATTTTTAATTTCTAATTATTATTATCGGTAAAAGGTGTTTAAAATTTAAGCACTTTAGAAAAATTTTTTACCGAGAACTATATTTGGATCGCCTTAATAATTAAGTATTTACAGTAATTATTAAAAATCTTTAAAAATGTAAAATCAGATCACCGGAAAGACACTGAGAGATCTTAACTTCGATACAAATGATCTGAAATTTTCGGCAAAACAGACTACTTTTCATTAGACGAAATTCCAAAAGGGATACTGGAAAAATTATTTAAAATAATTCCGGGACTGGTTCGTCTTAATACTTAAGAAACAGAAAAACCGGTAAATGACAGAACAAATAAGCAACACCGAAAAAGTTTTTGCGAAAGAAAAAAGAGGACTTTTAAGTTATATAAGAATGTTTGTTTCTTCGAAAGAAGAAGCTGAGGATATTTTACAGGAAGTATTTTTCCAATTCATCAACTTTACAAATATCGCTGCGATTGAGAAGATTAACAGCTGGCTTTTTAAAACTGCAAAAAACAAAATAATAGATAACAGCAGAAAGAAAAAAAACACGAGATTTTCTGAACTTTTTAGTGAGTTATTATTTGAAGAGGAAACTTTTTCGTTTGAAGACCTTTTACCTTCGCTCACTTTAACTCCTGATGAATTATTTCTGCGCGACGAGTTTAACGAGAAATTCGAATCGGCGCTTGAAGAACTTCCTAAGGAGCAAAGAGATGTTTTTCTGATGGCAGAGATCGACGGTCTGTCATTTAACGAAATCTCGGAACTAACGGGTATAAACGTAAATACTCTTTTATCCAGGAAACATTACGCGGTAAAACAACTAAAGAAAAAATTAAACAAATATATTTAATGGGTAATTATATGCATCATGTAAATAGAAAAAAATTTATTCTCAGAGGAATAGCATTCGGGATAACATTCGCTGTTGTTCTGTCTGTTCTAATATTCTTCCTATGGAACTGGCTGATGCCGGTTATTTTCAAACTTCCGGAAATAAATATTTTCCAGGCATTCGGAATACTTTTACTTTCAAAAATTCTGTTCCTCGGTTTTCACAGACACGGCGGTTCGCCATTTAATTTCAAATCCAGGGAGTACTGGATAAAAAGATTCGAAGAAGAACATAAGGCGCACGATGAAAGCATTAACGGCAAAACTGCTTAAGACATTTAATTCCGGCGGGCAAAACGGAAATGATGATTTCCCGATTAGGGGAGCAAAATAATATTATTTGCCAACCGGATTAAAATACAAGTGTCTCCCTGTGTTCGAGGAATAAAATATTTCTTAATGAAGGAATTAAAGAAAATCAATATTAAAATATAACGGTGAAGAAAGATGGATATATTAATTTTAAAAACAGACATAGAATCGGAAAAAGATACCAAACTTGTAAATAACTATCTTCGTTATTACTACCCGATTAATGATTTAACGGTTGACCTTGGTGATAAAGATAAAGTAATGAGAATAACCGGGAAAGATTTGAGCCGGAGGGAGGTTGTAAACAAGGTAACCAGCCTAGGCTTCAGATGCGAGGAATTACTTTAATTTTATTTTAATATTAACAACCTGATATTTTGGTAGCGGACTAATTTGCTTTTTTGTCATAGTGGGAGGAGTCGAAATATGATATTTCTAGATTTGCTCTCGACTTCGCCCGGGATGACAACAAATATTACAGTAAGATTTAAGTAAATTAGCCCGCTATCAATATTGTGAATTTGGAATTAGTAAATTCTCGGCTCTATCGGTTAATGTATATTATTTAAATATCCAAGTGGTGATTTGTCGCCGACGTGCCACACATGTCCGAAAGGATCGGTAAATCTTCCCTGACGATGTACACCCCAGGGTACCTCATATTCCTTAACTTCACTTACGGCTGCGCCCGTTTTGAGGGCCCGTTCAATAACTTCGTCGGGATTGTCAACGAATAATTCCGCTCTCACCGTTGTAGTACCTATATCTGAAGGGGCGGAAAAAGTATTTTTAACTGGTTCGTGCAAAAAGAAAGCCGCGCCTTCAATTTCCAAACCCGCTACCGAACCAAGGCTCCACAATAAATTCGCACCGAGCGCCTTGTTATACCATTCTACAGCTGCCTGTGTATCGGGTACCGCCAGCATAAGAGAGATCGAAGGATTGAGAGGCGAAGGACTCATATTACACTCCTTTCATTAATTATTTTAAATAAAAGCGCTTTATTATATACACACAACCTTATAATTATAAATGATTATTTTCAGAAATTAATAATTATCTTAAAAATAAAGCAAAACTGTTTGATACTTTGTTTTATCCCACACAATTACAAAGAGCGTATTCTTATAATTTGGACTTCGATCCCGGCCGGATTTTAATTTACCCGGGCAAGGGAGATATTAATTTATACTCAATTGAAAACCGCCGCATGAATCATTTAACTAATTCCGGCTCCCTGGAAACAAAGCCCGTTCACCCAAGTTTATTTATGTTCTTATATTTACCGTTCGGCGTATTGAGCGGATATGTAAGTGTTACATTAGGATTCATGCTAACCAATGCCGGGATACCTTTGGTTGAAGTTGCTCCCATTATTTCAATTACTTTTATACCCAATATTCTTAAATTCATATGGGCGCCTTTAGTTGATACAACTCTGACAGTAAAGAAATGGTATTTGATCACCAACGTTATAACGGCAATAGGCATTATAGTAATCGGTATTTTGCCTTTCAAACACGGGTATCTGACAATAATTACGGTAGTCGTTCTATTAACCAGTTTTGCAAATTCATTTATAGCAATGGCCACTGAAAGTCTGGTGGCGTATGATATACCTGATAATTTGAAAGGGCGCGCAGGCGGCTGGCTGCAGGCCGGTAATCTCGGCGGATTAGGAATAGGCGGAGGCGCGGGTCTGTGGCTGGCGGAAAAGATATCACCTTTAGCCGGAGGAATAATAATAGCATTAGCTTGTTTATTCTGCAGTTTCGGTTTGCTTCTGCTCAGCGAACCGCCGTCACTTCTCAAAGAAAAAAGTTATTTAAAAACACTTCGCAATTTGAATAAAGATATCTGGAATCTCTTAAAGTCACGAATGGGTTTTTTAGCGCTCATTTTATGTTTTCTTCCAATCGGTTCCGGTGCGGCCTCTAATTTATGGTCTTCCATATCAAAAGACTGGAGCGCTTCAGCAAATACTGTGGCGCTTACTGTCGGTGTGGTGGGCGGAATACTTTCGGCAATCGGCTGTCTTGCAGGCGGATGGATATGCGATCTGATGGATCGTAAAAAAGCGTACATACTGTTCGGTATGATACAGGCTCTCTGTGCCCTGTCAATGGCTTTTAGTCCAAAGACACAGCTAATGTTTATCATCTGGACATCACTTTATGCGGTAAGTACGGGACTTACATTTGCAGGGTTCAGCGCATTTGTTCTGGAGGCCATAGGAAAAGGCGCGGCGGCAACTAAGTACAATGTCTTTGCTTCCCTTTCCAATGCCCCGATTTACTACATGATTTTTATTGATGAATGGGCGCATATCAAATGGGGCGCGTTCGGCATGTTGACCGCGGAAGTTATTATGGCTTTGCTGGGATCGATTATGTTTATTTCGGTATTTGTATTGGTTAATAAAAAGACGCCTGTCGCCGAAGTTGGGAATTGAAGAAACACAGTAATGACACATCAATCGTAAAGGCTCCATTAAACTTTTGCTGGTTTTTTATCTTTGCAAAATAAAGAGAATTTCCTCAGCAGTTTTAATTGGCTTACCGCGTATTGCATCCGCTCATTTTGGGTGACAATAAAGGAGTCCTATTATTCCGGCAATAATAAACTACATTACTTCTATTCGTCTAAACAGCATCGGCGGATCTTGCTCATTCTGCTGCAGCAAAGTTGAATGCTTTCCATATAGACATTCAATATTATTTGATCGCTTGTTTTTGTTAAAAGCTGTCTATTGTAAAATCTTTAGGAATTATAGAAATACGTTTTATCTTTTGTTAATAAAATTACAGTTAGTCCGCTGAAAATATGCTGTTGATTTGAATGTGCTCTTATACATTGTTTAACTAAAAACTATTATGTAAATTCTTTGCAGCTAAGGGGATTAAATTGGACCGACAAATAAATAAAATTTATTAATAAAGATTATTGTAAAGTTTACTTTAAAAATAATTTATTAACAATGAGGGATAAAAAATGGAAAAAGATGCACATCCGGATAAATCGAAGTCAAATGTTAATGATGAAAGTAAATGCCCGGTTATAGGGCATAGCGCCGGCGGCGGCACTTCAAACCGCGACTGGTGGCCGAATAAATTGAATTTACACATACTCCGTCAGCACTCTTCCCTATCCAATCCGATGGGAGAAGAATTCAACTACACTGAGGAGTTCAAGACACTCGACTTGAATGCGGTGAAAAAAGATCTATTCGATCTGATGACTAAATCCCAGGACTGGTGGCCGGCCGACTTCGGTCATTACGGACCTTTCTTCATTCGTATGGCATGGCACAGCGCAGGCACTTACCGCATTGCCGACGGCCGAGGCGGCGGCGGCACAGGCGCCCAGCGCTTTGAACCGCTCAACAGCTGGCCCGACAATGTGAACCTTGATAAAGCACGCAGGTTAATTTGGCCTGTTAAACAGAAATACGGCAGAAAAATATCATGGGGCGATCTGATAATACTTGCGGGTAACTGTGCCCTCGAGTCGATGGGCTTTAAGACTTTCGGATTCGGCGGAGGACGTAAAGATATTTGGGAACCTCTGGAAGACATTTACTGGGGTTCTGAAGGTGAATGGCTAGCAGATAAGCGGTATACAGGTGACCGCGATCTGGAAAATCCTCTTGCCGCCGTTCAGATGGGTTTGATCTATGTAAACCCTGAAGGTCCGAACGGAAATCCCGACCCGGTTGCGGCTGCCCGTGATATTCGTGAGACCTTTAAGCGCATGGCTATGAATGATGAAGAAACCGTAGCGCTTATCGCCGGCGGACATACATTCGGCAAAACCCACGGCGCGGCAGATCCGAATAAATACGTTGGCCCTGAACCTGCAAGTGCAGGCATTGAAGAACAAGGCCTCGGATGGAAAAGCAGTTTTGGCACGGGAAGCGGTGATGACACAATTGGCGGCGGCCCGGAAGTTACCTGGACCACATCACCTACAAAGTGGAGCAACAACTTCTTTGAGATTTTATTCGGCTTTGAATGGGAATTAACTAAGAGCCCGGCAGGTGCTAAACAATGGGTTGCAAAGAACGGTCCGAATACAATACCGGACGCTCACGATCCGTCAAAGAAACATCCGCCGACTATGCTTACAACTGATCTATCGCTTCGATTCGATCCTGCTTACGAAAAAATTTCAAGACGCTTCTATGAGCATCCAGACGAGTTCGCGGACGCGTTTGCAAGGGCATGGTTTAAACTTACTCATAGAGATATGGGCCCTAAAGCCCGTTACCTTGGTCCGGAAGTCCCGAAAGAGGACTTACTCTGGCAGGACCCTATACCTGCCGCAACATATAAACGGATAAACTCCAAAGATATCGCAGAACTGAAAAGCAAGATACTTGAATCGGGACTGTCCGTTTCTCAACTGGTATCCACAGCCTGGGCATCGGCATCAACTTTCCGGGGTTCGGATAAACGCGGCGGCGCGAACGGTGCGCGAATTCAACTGGCACCTCAGAAAGATTGGGAAGTTAATAACCCGGCTCAACTCGCGAAAGTTTTGAAGAAACTTAAAGGTATCCAAAAAGAGTTCAACAGCGCCCAGTCCGGAGGAAAAATGGTTTCGCTCGCCGATCTTATTGTCCTAGGCGGATGCGCCGGAGTTGAGAAGGCAGCTAAAAATGCAGGTCTTAATGTGAAGGTACCTTTTACACCGGGACGCGGCGATGCATTGCAGAAGCAGACTGATGTAGAATCATTTGCCGTTCTCGAACCGTTCGCGGACGGATTCCGTAATTACCTGAAGGCTAAGTATGCCGTGTCTGCGGAGGAAATGCTGATTGACCGTGCACAACTGCTGACACTTACCCCGCCGGAGATGACGGTTCTTATCGGCGGTATGCGCGTCCTTAATACTAATTTTGATCATTCACAACACGGCGTCTTCACCAAACGGCCGGAAACGCTTTCAAACGACTTCTTCGTTAATCTGCTTGATCTCGGCACTAAGTGGAACGCAACTTCCGAATCCGGCGATACTTTTGAAGGCCGCGACCGTAAAACAAACGAAGTAAAATGGACAGGCACCCGCGTAGATCTCATTTTCGGTTCTAACTCCGAACTTAGGGCTCTGGCAGAAGTGTACGGAAGTTCAGACGCAAAAGAGAAATTCGTGAAGGACTTTGTGGCTGCATGGAATAAGGTTATGAATCTTGACCGTTTTGATCTGGCCTGATTTCGGCTCTATTAATGGGCAAGATATTCCATCATTAAATAAAAAAAAGGCGGCCCGGAAACAGGCCGCCTTTTTATAATACAATCGCAATACCGATCCGATTATTCTTACTAACAATAATCTTTTTTTCTGTGAAAAATATTAAACTAAAATTGGTTTAAATCATTCGCGTCCGGATAAAATATTTTCAAGCCTCTGACGTTTTACATAATTATCAAATCGGAACGATTGAGCAAGAGAGATTAATTGTTCATCAGTCAATCCTTTAAACAAATTGCAATATTCCGGAACAAGCGCTTCAGAAATTAATATGTGCCTTACCAGCAGAGCAATGTGTCTTACCTGACCGCTCGGATAGGGATTAAAATCCGGGAATTCTTTTTAAAAAGTTCTTCTATCGGTTCCATTACCTGCCTTATATTTTTATCGGACGATCCCCAGGCGTCGGCTCCAAGGTATTCTTTCTTTTTAAGAAAAGAAGAAATGAGCTTCATATAAGGCGTGCTTTCTTTCTGGTGTATAATTGCCTGAAGACCCAAATCCTTATACAGCCAAATGCACCAGCTAACCTTGTATTTTTTGTAATATGCCAGTTGATCTTTAAGCACCCGGTAGCGCGATTCGTCTTTCGCCGGATCATTCGTATAAACCGGACCGAACTCACCGACCCAAATCGGAACTTTACGGGAGAGCATAAATTCGGATTTTTCTAAAAACTCATTCTCAAGTGTATCCTTGTCATAATATTTACCGTTGGCATATCCTGGATAATCACCGGTAAATCCGGGAAGAGCATAATCATGATTTGTATAAACAACATTATCCCAGACATCGGTAAAATGGCTGAAATCTTTCGCGTAATTGTCACCCTCAAGAAACATAATATGGTTCGGGTCAACTTTTTTAATAGCATCGTACAATCGCTTGTAGTATGGGAACAGTTTTTCGCCGGTAGGATCGGCGGGCTCGTTTATCAAATCATAACCGGCAACCCAGGACTGGTCTTTGTAATGATCGGCAATAACTTCCCACAAGTGAATCACTCTGTCCTGAAATTCTTTATAAACCCAGAAGAATGCTTTTTGAGTCGGATTGTCGCTGTGCCAATGCTGGTTTTGGCTTCCCGGCAGAGCATGCAAATCGATGATTGTATATATCTGATGCTTTGCGCACAATTCAATCACTTTGTCAAGATACTTAAAGGCTTCTTCCTTTATAACACCTGGATTCATATCATCTTCAAAAAGATGGTAATTGATCGGGATACGAACCAGGTTCAATCCAAGGCTGTGAATGTATTCCGCATCAGGTTCCGTAAAATAACTTTTAAGAAAATTATCGAAGTAGAGGTCATATTTTTTTTTGCCGAGTACTTTCAGCAAACCTTCTCTCATAGATTCTTCATTATAAGGATACCCGTCAATGAAATTTTCCATGTGCAGCATACCGCCTAATCCGAAACCGCGTAGAACAATAGTTTCTCCTTTTTGATTAACTATATGATCCCCGGAAACTTTAAGCAGGTTTTCTTTCGCAGATTGCTTTTCACCGGATTCTTTTTTTTCGGAATAGGACAAAGTAGAAAATACGCCGAGAAGGGTTAAAAGCAGATAAACAAATCTCAGGTTTATATTTGTATTCAAATTAACAATATGCAATTCCTTCATTTGTATACCCTTAAATATTTAAAACTATAATTGCCGAAACCTTTTTAATTTATTAGTCCTAAATATAAATTTTTATGGGGTAAAGTTATAGACTCCGGCTTTAAGATTTAATTAATTTTTTATGATTCTTATTTATTACCAAGCCTCTATATACATGTTTAATTTAATTGTTGGATATATGTTTCTTTGATGAGTTTCTACCTGATTAATTTGAAGCGGTTAACTTGTGTTATTTAATAATTTCATCCCTAGCGGGATTTCGTTTCCTTGGTTTGTTATATTCCTAAAATAATCCCATCCCTGACGGGATTTAGAATACTATAAATAATGCAGAATTAAATGTACCGAGTCCCGGAGGGACGAAAATATTTATAGAAAAGAATCTTCTCAATTTTTGAAAGTTCCGTAGGAACGAAATAATAATTTCAGATAAAAATGTTAAATACATATACGCAAATTTTTATAGTTATTTCAGCCTTCCGGAATTTATGATGTTTGGAATGACGGAAAGTATTTCCGAAATAAATAAGGAAGGGGTAACAAAAAGGCTTTAGGTTGTGCAACACTCTCTGCCCGCAGGTTATTATAACCGGCAACACCCGGTTCACCGCCGGTTCTTTCCATCTCATTGAGTAACCACAGTTTTTCAGGAAAAGCTTCAGGCTTTGCTTGTGCTTTATTCCATTTATGTAGTTGCCAGCAGAAATATTTCTCCGCTTGCAGGTAAAAGGTCGTCGGATCTGTTCTTAAAATAATATTGTTCCATGTCTCTTGTTGATATTGTTTTAGCTTCTTTTAAAACCTGCTTTTTTAGCTAAAGTCAATATTTCTTCAGGTGAGAAAAAACTTAACATTGGCGTTCCCGATTCACGGGCGCCTTTCTCTGCTATCTCCTGCATAGGTCTATCTTCTTCATCAAGTAGTTCCTTCGGTAAGTAAAATGTCATGGCTAATTTTGAACCTGGCATAAATGCAGCGATTTGATTTAGCGTAGAAGCAATTGCTTCTTTTGTTAGGTACAAACTCACTCCTGTGCAGGCAACAAAAGCAGGTTTGCGGGAATCAAATCCCGATTTTAATAACTGTTCCCACCTTGAAGAAGTTTCAAAATTAACATGAACAAAATGCAAATATTCCGGGACACCAATACCAATTTCTATTAATCGTTGCTGTTTCCATGTAAAAGTATCGGACCGGTCAATTTCATATATCTGAAGTTTAGAAGCAATATCCGGTCTGCGCTGAGCAAATGTGTCTAGTCCTGCACCTAGAATTACATACTGACTAATTCCTTTTTTACTTTGTTCAATAATTAAATCTTCAATAAAACGCGCGCGGGCTATAATAGAAGCCCGAAGACGTTTTGTATATTTAATATCGGGGCGTTCCTGCCATCCGTTTGGCGGAGCTATCAATTTCAAACCAATTTCATCCTCAATTATATGAGGCTTTGCGTCTATTTGCACGTGCAATGCTCTCCATAAAGCAGTTCTCACTGCCGTATTATCCGGCTCCGCTGTTTTTTTGTTTTGCCCCATATTGTTAATCATCTAATCCCTTTCCGTCGAGAATCTGCCGCAAATATTTTTCGACCCTTAACTCACGGGTTTTGGATTGCTTCGGCTGAGAAAAATAAAAAATGTATGCTCTTTGCCTTCCCGGCGTCAACGCTTCAAAAGCGGTTTTCAAGACAGGATTTACATCTAATTTACTTTGAAATTCTTCGGGAACTTTGAAGTCCGTAGTCTTTTTCAACTTAACTTTCAACCCGGCTTTCTCAACTTCAACGGCTTCATAAATATAGGCTTTCAACACGGATTTCATCTTTATTATTTCCTTAACGTCGGTGAACCGGATCTGGCGCGCAGCCTGCACATTCTCCGTTTGCTGGATTAGAATACTTTCGGCATCATTTAACAAGGCTCCTTTCATAAACAGAATCGCACAGTATTCTTTTAAATCCATGTATTAAAACTATGTTTTTCCCCTGGAATGTGTAACAAGGACAACCCCATTTCAATTCTTCATTCAGCCCGCAGTTAAGAATAATCGTTCTCAGTTTCTCATACTCTTCATGCCACTTTTGAGCTTTATTAAAAAAGAAATCAACCTTAGGATTCATTTGGTTTTTCATATTTCGGTTTCACCTTTTTCTTTGGGACGGACACTTTTTATTTATTAAGCGAAATGATTTTTCTGTCCGCAGGCCTTAAATACCAGGATACTGCGCTCAGGATCAACAATAGCAGCGCGGGAAATATTTTAGTTGCTGAATCACCTGATGCGAGATGTGAGAATATCGCTCCCGACATAACAAAGAAAAAGCCTGCATAAGCCCATTCTTTAAATAATGGATATTTAGGAATTAGCACCGCTATAATTCCTAAAATTTTCCAGACACCCAGCAATGTCAGCAAATAAACAGGGTAGCCCAAATGATTAATCATATCAACACCGCCCTGCCCCTCTTTCGCTTTCAATAACTGACCTGCTCCGGTTGATATCATTCCTAACGCAAGCCATAGGGTAGCAATCCAATAGATGATTTTACCTGTCCGTCCGGTCTTGCCTGCCGGCAGACCGTAAGGCGGGTTTCTTTTAGTCATAGCCAAATTCCTTATTTATTTGTTACCGACTATTTGAATTCCAACAATATAACAAATGAGATTTCAGAAACCGGACAGCAAAAACATTTTTCCTTCAGTCATTTTCAACAATTATACTATTTGAGTTCCATTTGCTTTATTTATATGACCGGGGACCCAATCTGCTGGCTTTAATTAAGCATTTAAGTGATTTTATGTAAAATTGTCTCGAAGAAAATATAGTAAAAATTATTAAAAAACATTTAAAAGTGATGATTAATATTGCTGAATAAAAGAGGAGCTGCATCCCGTGTTGAAAAACAGTATGGGTCAATTAAAAGGCCTCCGGAACTATAAAGGCGAAAGATTGGTTTTATTTTTTAATAATTTGCTAAAAGACTCCGAACGTTCAAATCCCAAAGCATAGGTAATTTCACTTATTCATAAATCCGAAGTTGAAATACTACGTTAGAATTTCTTTCGAATGATCAAGAACTTTATAGTTTGTTATTCTTCCTTCCCGGAAAAAAACGATGCTTCATTTACCGGGCATTTAAAATTTTCCTAATATCTAACGGTTTTAGTCAAGGTAATTACATAAATAATCCGGATGGATAAGTAATTTCCACCCTGAGCATTTGATATCGATCTTCTTCATCTAAAATTCACAAAACTTAGCGGGTAAAATAAAAATATTTATTTAAGGACTATAAGTTCATTCAGCCAGAAACTTCAATACGCTGCCCGTTTATCCATCGGACTTCTTCAGTGCAAAGAAAAGCGACAGCGCCGCCGAAATCGGTTTCGATAGCTACGGGAGCAACTATTTTAGCAGCGATACCTCAAGCTCCCAATTCTTATGCAAGATATCTTGTAAATATTTCAATTGTGCCTTTCATCAAACCGTAAGAAGAATCGGGAAAAGCAATAACCCTTTATCTGAATTTAGAACTTTAGCGCCGGCTTTAATTATTTCCCACGGGATATTAAATTTTTGCCCCATTTGTCCTCCATTAATTTTAGCCGGTATCTACTAAATAGCGTATCCTTTTATATTAATTTAAACTTTATAACATCCGTTCATCAGTCTAATTAATTATTTAAATATACATTTCATTTACCACCTTGCCGAAATTAATAGCTATGCTTTCGGGGGGAAACTCAAAGCCCAAGCAACAGCTGATTTTCTACAAAACATTTTTCTGCTTCTAAAATTAGTTTATAAAAAGTCCAATTCATTAAAGAGCTACTTGATTTTTTAAGAAAATAGCCGTAATTAGATGGAGCGGTTTAGTTAAAATGTTTGTTGAATTCCCTTAATTGTTTTTATAACAGCATGTTAGATAATTATAATATTAAAATAAATCGTTCTAGTGTCTCAGTGCTATTTAGAGCCTTCGTGATATAAATACTAAACCTTGGAGATAATAAAAATCTTGAGAACCTTGGTAAATTTAGCGGTTCAAATGAAAAAATCTTTTCTTTTTCTCTCAACTTCGATGTTCATTTTATTGATAGGTTCGAATGTTTATCCGCAATCGCATAAGATGTACCTTCCCGCCCCGGCTCAGGCGACTTACATAAACCAAATCATAATGGGAGATACTCTCAAAAACGGAAATAGAGTTGATAATGAAAGAGTATATGTTTTGCAGCGAGGAGGCGTGTGGTTTTTTAACGGAGTAATTACTAATACAGGCTGGGATATTAGAATTAAAGCTGAAGATGGTCCGGGTCCCAAACCTGTTATCTACAGTTCGGTTGCAGCGGGGGATTATAAGGTACCGGCCGATTTTATTATTTCACGCGGAAATGTATATTTAAAAAATATTGTGGTCAACGGTATTTATGATTTAGATCCTAATTATGCGGCTTTTACATACGGAGCCCCAAAAGAATTGGTTGTTTGCACTGCTGCAGGTAATTACAGCATGGCTGTAGATAGCTGCATACTCCTAAGTGCATACCAGGCAGATCTCCGTACATTTGCCGCAATAAGATCGATAAGAGTGACAAATACAATCTTTGCGAACAGCGGGTGCGCGCCATGGCAGGGTGTAGGTGACGGAAGAGCTGTTGATGCCAGGAATGTTTCTATTGATACTTTGTACATGGTCAATAATTCATTTGTAAATGGTCAAGATAGAATATTCCGGCATGTCGCAAGTATAGGCAGAATTCAGAATTTCGTTTTTGATCATAATACAATTATTAATAACGGCGGCACATACGGTGTTCTGGCATTGGGATTAGTAGGAAACAAAGTTGAGATAAAGAACAATCTCTTTGTAGATCCGATGGTTGCTGCTTCTGACACAGTATATCAGCGTCATTTTGATTTTATAGAGGACGGCGAAACATTTAGCCCGACTATCCGGGATAAAGTAAAACAGCCATGGATATATAGTCAAAAAGAAAATACTCCTTATACAACTATTTTTGACATAAAAAATAATTACTGGTATGAAACCCCACAAATTCGAGAAGTTTGGCGACAAATGAAGTCGCTATATTATCCGCTTTTAAGGCCAGCTCCGCACTTGACTGATTTCATAGCCAGTCAATTATCCGATTCATCCTCCGCGTTTATAAAATTAGATACTATTTCATTCGCAAACGTACCCAAACCAATGGCAGGTTACGCTACTTGGTACTTTACGCCGCGGCCGGAGGGTGCCGGCGAATATAATAGCGGTAATAACTATGAACCCTTTGATAAGAGGACCGGCATTTATCATAGAGATACAATGAATTGTGCATATCCTACCGGCTCTCCCGCTTTTACCGGGGGTACGGACGTATTCCCCGCCGGTGATCTGAATTGGTTCCCGGATAAAAAAGCAGAATGGCTGCATACAACAGCAGTAAATAAATACGATGAGAACATTCCTTTTGAATATTCGCTGGATCAGAATTTCCCGAACCCGTTTAATCCGGCTACAAATATCCGCTACAGTATTTTTAAGTCTTCCAGAGTTACTTTAAGCGTATACGATATTCTGGGCAGAAAAGTCAAAACTTTGGTAAATGAAAATCAGCCCCCGGGCCGTTACACCGTTTCGTTTGACGGTTCAAATCTTGCCAGCGGTATTTATTTATACCGGCTCGAGGCCGGAACATTCAGCTCGACAAAAAAACTTATACTGCTGAAGTAGCATTTTAAAAAATTACTTTTAATAATTTTTTCAAAAGGACGACCGTGAAAGTCATGCAAAAGCATTGTAATTATGGGCAATAAAATGTTTGGACCGATTGGACGACACATTAAAACAGAAAAGATTAAATATTGGCTTTTATTTTTATCTGTGTTTTGTCTTTTGTTTACAGCAAATATAAATGCGCAGCTTACTACAGACACATCAAAATTTTTAGGCAATATTTTCAGCGGTAATACCGTACCCGGTAATTTCGAAAAATACTGGAATCAGATCACCCCTGAAAATGCCGGTAAATGGGGCAATGTAGCAAATAGCCAGGATACTAATTCATGGAATTGGTCTACGCTGGATTTTATTTATAACTACGCGGTTTCTCACAATTATCCTTTCAAGTTCCATAACCTTGTGTGGGGACAAACGCAGCCTGCATGGATTACCGGCCTGGACGAGGCGCAGCAGGCCGCATATGTAGAGGCATGGATAAGACTTGCAGGCAAAAGATATCCCAAAACAGCACTGGTGGATGTAGTAAACGAACCGCTTCATTCACTGCCGCCTTATATTTAATGCGATGGGAGGCAGCGGGAAAACAGGTTGGGACTGGGTAATCTGGGCGTTTAAAAAAGCCCGTATTTATTTTCCCCATTCCAAGCTTCTTATTAATGAAAACAGCATTCTATCCGACAGTAAGATCACACAAAATTATATTGCAATTATAGATACCCTAAAATCAAGAGGATTAATTGACGGTATCGGCTGCCAGGGGCATTCTCTTGAAAATGTAGATACAAGTATTATAAGAACCAATCTCAATAGCCTTGCCTCCACAGGATTGCCGATTTATATTTCAGAATACGAAGTGATTGCTTCGGACGCAGCGGCTCAGCTAGAAATTTATAAGAAACAATTCCCGTTGTTCTGGACTTATCCAGATATAAAAGGAATAACTTTCTGGGGATATATTGAATACCAGATGTGGAGTAAGTACGCTTATCTGCTTACATTCCTATTAGAGGAACAGCCCGCCATGGCCTGGATCAGTAATTACCTGGACAGCTATCTGAAAGTATCTTTAATTTCACCGGCGGATTCGGCAGGTACGCCGCGAAATCCTGTTTTGGTTTGGCACACTTCTACCGGCGCCGAACTATATGATGTTCAGGTTGCATACGATACCGGGTTTAATTCAATTATGACCGACACGACGGTAATCGATACTGTTTTAAAATTGCCGGCTTTGGATGCAAATACAGTCTATTACTGGCATGTGCGTGCGTCAAACATAAGCGAGATAGGCAGGTACTCCGCTACCGCCGAATTCACCACCGGAGATCAGATACTTACGGCGGACGGCAGAGAGAATACCCCGATTACTTTTTATCTTTTTCAAAATTATCCGAATCCGTTTAATCCTTCGACAACAATAAGCTACGAATTGCCAAGTCAATGTGAAGTTATATTAAAAGTATATGATATATTAGGAAATGAAGTCGCGACTCTTGTTAATAAAGTGCAGGAAGCCGGGTATTACAGCGTTGTATTTAATACGCAGCAAATTAAAAGCAGTAACCGGTTGTCAAGCGGAATTTACATATACCGCCTGGAAGCCGGACAATATATTTCAACAAAGAAATTTTTATTATTAAAATAAGGAAAATCCTCCGGTTAGTTAGAGAAAAGCCGGTTGCTTTTTATTTGAGAGCAACAAGAAGTAGCCGGCGATAAAAAGAATTAGCCGGTAGATTTTCCTTATTTAATTAGAACAAGCTTTTTAGTTTGAATAAAATCGTTTGCTTTCATCCGGTAAAAATAAATCCCGCTTGGGAAATTACTTCCTTGCCATTGAATTTTATAACTACCGGTCTCCATCTCTTTTGAAAGAATAGTTGAAACTTTTTCACCCAATATGTTGAATAGTTCTATTATTACATGAGCCTTTGCCGGAATAGAAAATGTAATGTTTGTTGTAGGATTAAACGGATTGGGGTAGTTTTGCATGAGCGAATAATCCAACGGCTGGATTTTATTTTCTTGTTTAACATCAGTGATAATTTCGTTTAAAGAATTTCGCCATACTCCCCCTTCTTTTGTTCCGATAAATATGCTTCTGTTATTAACTGCTATTGAGCTTATATCTTTATCCGTTAAACCGGAGTCTATAGATAACCAAGAATCTCCGTTATCGGTAGATCGGAACAGACCCTTATTTGTACCGCATATTATATTACTTCCCGCATTAGAAACTGAATTAATGATGCCTATAGAATTGGCCGTATCAACAGGAAGCCAGGTATTTCCGTTATCTGAAGAATAAAATTCTCCACCTTGTGTATTTACAATTAACTTATCGCCGACTGTTTCAAGAGATTCAACAAATTTATTCGTAAGACCGTTATTTTTTAAGCTCCAAGCTTGACCGCTGAAAGCAAAAACACCTCCTCCAATCATGCTGCCCGCATACAATATTCCATTTTTAACAGTTAATGCTCCGCAATTTTCTAACGGAAATCTCTCTTGCCAGGTTATTCCGTTATCTGTAGATTGGAGAAGTCCTTTGGTAGTACCGGCATATATTTTTGATCCGTCATTTGAAAATGTATATACGTAATAATTTGTATACGGTGAAGCAACACTGTCCCAGCTATTTCCGCCGTCTGTTGAAGTGAAAATTCCTGAAAAAGTACCGGCGATGATATTTGTGCCGGCTGTATGTAATGCATTTATATTCGAATTCACCAAGCCGGAGGTAGTTTTAAACCAATTTATACCGTTATCAGACGATACGAACAAACCTTCATAAGCCCCGCCAAAAATGGTATTTCCTTGAACTGTAAAAGCATTGATTTCAATTGCGGTTAAACCTTTATTGATGCTGTTCCACGATAAACCGTTATCGGTTGATTTATAAATTCCGCCGCCGCTTGTACCGGCGTAAATACCGCTGCTGTCTTTTGCCATTGAATAAATATAATTATAAGGAATGTTCGTCAACAAATTATCCCAATGTGCGCTTCCGAATTTTGATGAAAATATTCCGCCGCCGCCGGTGCCTAAAAAAACTTCGGAATCTGCAATAACAATCTGATTTACGTTTTTATTTGACAACCCCGAGTCAATTTCCGTCCAGGAATTCCCGTTATTCGTTGAAAGAAATACGCCGGTACCCGATGAGCCGGCATAAATTATTGAATCCTTAATAACCATTGTATTTATACCTACCGATAATCCGGTATCATTTTTTGCCCAGGTCATTCCGTAGTCCGTGGATCTGAACATACCGCTTTTTGTATTGACAAATACGATTGAGTCATCCACGGCTAATCCTCTTCCGTTTATTCCGATGAATTCGGAGTCGGCTACTGCCCAGCTTTCCCCATTATCCGACGAACGATACACACCGTTATTTTGGCCTAATGCAAGAACATATTTTCCGCAGACTGCTATTGGATTAACATACCAATCGGATAACACCGAGTCTGATCTTATCCAAGTCTTACCCATATTTGTTGTTCGATATAAGCCAAAGCTGCTGGCTGCATAAATAATTGTATCATCAATAGCCAAACTGCTGACTGTTAGAATGTCATTCTTCAAACCGATATACTTCCAATTATTACCCTTATCGTATGAAATATAAACGCCGTGTTCATTTGTACCGGCAGCAATAAATTTTTCTCCGGTTGTAATTGAAGTTATATACCCTCCACCCGGGAACGGTAAACTTGAGTGAATCCATTGAGCTTTCAAATTATATTGATAAATACCTAAAGCAAAAATTAATAACGCCGGCAAAGTGAATTTATATTTAAACATTTTAACCCTTGGATAAATTATATTCTTTCCAATAATTATTATAGATTTAATTTTATGCTTAAACTCAATGTAACAGATAGTAAAATAGATGAGTCTGTTTTAATTAAAAGAACAATCATTTATTTCTGCTTAAATGAATCCATTAATAAACTCTCATTATATATTTCCCCGGTTATCCCTTCCGCTGCGTAGCGGTATAATGCCGCCGTATATATTGTGTTTAATGTTGAGCTGACTACCGATATTAAAATTATATTCAGTACAAAGATTCCGATCAGTACGATACTTAAAATGCCTAATTCGTCCGATGCGGTAAGTATTATTAAAGGCAGGAAAATTACGGTTAACCCGATTAGGATCAGTCCGAATACAACACCGACGCTGATATTCGCAATTATTTGTTCGCCCCAGGTTTTCTTTAACAGGCTGCCGCTTCTTTTAATTGCTTCGACCGGCCCGATATTTTCGTTGATTAATACCGGAACTACCAGGAAGGTGGCCAGGGTCCAGGTTATATTTGCAATGAATGAAAATATCTTGCCGAACAATCCCAGTTTCTCCTGGATCCACCTGAGAAGCAGTCCGATAGTTGCCGCAATAAATGCATACCCGAGGATCTGCCTAAAATGGGATGAAGCCAGCTTTAGTCCGTCCGATACCGAAGGGTGCCCGCCGTTTAAGCTGATCATAGCTGAACCTACCAGCGCCGAATTAAAATATATTATAACGGTATAAGTCAGTAAATAATAGATAAACACAATGGGAAGACTCTCTGAACTAAAAAGAGTACCGTATCTATGGATGCTGCCGGATTGAATCAAAGGCACGGCAAATGAAATAGTTATTAATATAACCGCAATTGAAGATATAACCGGGAAAACCAATAGTCTTTTATCCGAATTAAGAACCTTAGCGCTGGCTTTTATCATTTCCCACGAATTTTGAAATTTTGTCCCCATTTGTTCTCCTTTAATTTTTAATGGTATGGACTAATTTAGGACTAAGAATTAACGTCTCTTGTGTACGCTGACAGTCGTAAGTCTTTTTGCGGAAAGTAATATCTATAGCTTCAAATTTGAACAATAAGCAGGAAAAAAGAGTCATTTATAACAACCTATAATATTAAACTATTGAAAATAGGCTGAAAATCTATTTACTAATATATAGCCTCATTTATATTAATTTCGGAAAATTATTTAAAAAATTTAGGGTTTATTTAAAATAATCGATAATTGCATTTGCATTAATCACAGTGCAAAAACCTTATGATTATAAAGCGTTTGCTACGTCTGATACTTTACGGTATAAACATTCCATCCATCAACCGAATATTTTTATGTTTTTCGCTTATCGATGAAAGGCGGTTCGGTATCGATACATTTAAACCTAAGACATAGATTAGGGCAACCATCCAGCTAAATTTCCATTTGCTTTAGATTCTCCTTCGCGAAAAACATTTATAGTACGTGAGTAACGTTTAGAATTTGTAATATTTTACGAAAAACATATATTGTTGATGATGGACGTGTAAAAGTACAGAATGAGAAACATCTTAAAATATTTTGTAAACAGCGGGAATATTAAAAAGCTGACTTTATAAAAAAAGGTTTAGTAACAGATATTGAGTGATAGTTAAAATGTATGTAGTTTAAGAGAAGGATAAAAGCGAAGAAATGAAATATTACCGGCTAATTTAATTTTAATAAGCAGGGCAACTAATAGCCACGTTTTGTCACATATTTAGCAAATAATTGTGACAGATTTATCAGACATTCAACTAATTAAATAACTAGATTGTACTATTCATAATTTTATATCCCCTATATATTTGTGGAGGTGGCGGGAGTCGAACCCGCGTCCGGAATTAAGACCCAAAAGACGTCTACATACATAGTCGGTTTTTGTTTTTAACTTAAAGTTACCAAACAGACAAGGATCGCTTTAAGCCTGCCCATTAAAGTTTCACCTTGCTTATAAGGGCGATAAGCTCGGCAAGCATTCCTAAACGACGCTCATCCGTATGCCGGAATGCATACATACGGTGAACGGCTACCCTTTAATTAGGCAGCTAAGGCGTAATTAGATTCGCCAGTTATTGTTTTGTTCCCAATTCTTTTACGTGTACTCGGGGAACACGGTATGCAGTCTGATGCTCCTTCAACCCCGTCGAAACCAAAATTCACCCCCAGGGTAAATGTGGATGGGAAGAGCTAGAAATCAAACAATTAAAAAGTACAAAGGAAAAATTAAAAAATTGTATTGTAATAAATTTTCATATACAATTTTAAATTCTATCTGCTTTCCCATTTTACGTCGGGAATGTCGCAGACCGAATTTTCATAGCGCGCTAAAACAAAGAATAAATCCGATAAACGGTTCAGGAAGATAACGATATTTTTACCTATTTGCACCGTATTATTCAGTCTCACTGCACTGCGCTCGGCACGCCTGCATATTGTTCTGCATACATGCAAATGTGCGGCTCCTTTTGAACCGCCGGGCAGAATGAAATTCTTTAACTCCTCAAGCTTTCCGTTGAAATCATCTATCGCTTTCTCGGCTTCGGATATATAACTTTCCGGCGTTCTTACTATCTGAAGTTTTTTACCTTCGCCTAATTCGGGCGTTGCCAGATCGGAACCGACCGTGAAAAGCATATTTTGGATTTTTAAAAGAAGATCTTTTATTTTATCGTCTTTTATTTCCGTTACCGCAAGCCCGATAAAAGAATTTAATTCGTCAACCGTCCCGTAAGCTTCTATTCTTTGAGAGTCTTTAGCTACTCTTTCACCGCCGAAAAGTCCTGTCTCTCCTTTATCGCCGGTTTTTGTGTAGATCTTCATCTTTTTCTGATCGGAAAATTTTCAACTTTTATGTGCACTTCTTTGCCGTTGCTCCTTGCGGTAAGTTCAGTTCCTTCTTCCGTATACTCTTTACGAATATATGCAAGTCCGATGTGCCTGTTGCATCTAACCGAATATATCGAAGAGGTCACCAGGCCCGCTTCGGTATCGGTTCCGTTAAACAAAGAAAACGGCTTATCGGCATCAACCGGTTCGTTGAATGTTACGCCGCAGAGAAATTTCTGAACCTTGCTGTATGTGTCCAGCCTTGCTATAACTTCCTGTCCGATATAACACCCTTTCGTAAAACTTACATAGTCCAGCAGCTTGGTTTCGTGAGGATTATATACGTCGTTTAGTTCATTGGGTGCGGAAGGTATTCCGTACATTATCCGGTAAGTAGAATAAGCATCGTCGCCGATAAGATTAAAATCGTAAGGCCCTTTGTTTTCTCTCATGTATTTTATCAGATCGATCGCATTGACCGGATCGGCAAGTATATAATATTTAAAGTAGCCTTTTCTGTCGACGTGTTTAGCCAGGAAAAAAATTATTCCCTCTGAGCGTACGGCTTTGAAGGTGCCGGGTTTAATCTCATTTACACTGTTTCCGCAAATAAGAGTCATGAACGAATCAGCCTGCGGCCCCAGAAGTCCGAGAAGTACATATTTTCCGTTGCTGTCGGTTACTTGAACATCATCCATAATAACGTACTTCTCAACCCATTTAATAACTTTTTCTTTATGATAATCGCTGCTTATGAGCAGTTGATGATCGCCGAAATTAACTATAGTAGCAAGGTCTATAATTTTTCCTTTTTCGTTTGTAAAAATAGTGCGTTTGAAATTTTCTTTTAACAAATCTTTAAGTGAATTAGTGGAAATTCTGTGCAGCAGATCCAGCACGTCTTTTCCTTTTAACTCGATTATTGCCGAATCGGAAATCTCTTTAAGTCCCACACCGGTTAACAAAGAATTGGTTTCATTCTCTACCGAATCAAAATGTTTAAAATATTTTTTCCCGTTCATTACTTCGGGTTTATAACCCTCGGATTCAAAATAATCCGCGACAGGGGTTGGTTTTAACTCAATCCCAAGCATCTTTTCTCCTATTCTTTAATTGAAACTCCGGAAATAAAATTCATTTCCTCAACCTGAAAATTAATAAACTATCAGGCTCCAAACAATGCAGTAATAATTTACATTGACATTCCGGTAATTCCGAAAACGACCGGGCCGCCGGGTATTAAATATTATTTTAGGAATTTGTAAAATGTGACGGGACAAAGATAATAAAATTTTTAATAAGGTCGAGTCTGCCTTCTGTTCCTGGAATTAACATACACGCTGTCTTTTTTATCCCATACGAACGCAACGGAGTCTCTGGAATAAACACGGTTCCCGAGATCGTAAAAAATGTGTTCGTAGTAATCCGGGTATTCGTCGTTGTTAACATTAGCCAGCGTTCTTTCGAAGTTGATGCCTTTGTATGTCGTTAATAAGTGGGGATAGTTTGTAAGTCCTTTTATAAGGAAATAATTGTAATCGATATGGCCGCTGCCCCTGGCATAGTAGAAATCTATTTTAACGAACGGCGTGCCGTTGTAAATCCAGTTCCGCATCAGAATATTGTTGAACCCGCCGTGCGAAGGTATCGGCGTCTCCCAAATGAGATTGAAAGTTCCGTCAGCGCATTTAAAAGACTTAAATAAAAAAATGCGGTGCCTAACTTTGTGCTGTCAAGATCTATAAAACTCTGATCGTAGCCTATAATATTTTTCGGCTCTATCAGTCTCTCTCCAGGTTTCGACCTTGCAATAACAGCAAGGACATACATGCCGTCTTTTTTATTCAAATATATTACAGCCGGTTTCGGAACGTTGAAGGTAAGGGTTTTATCGAAATTTACAATATAGGTGCCCTGGGAATAATTGTTGAGAACGTATGAAATAAGCGAAAGTGTATCGTAAGGGGTCCGCTGCCCGGCCTGCTGTTCTTTTACTCTTAAATTATACCGCTGAATTTCAGCATCTTTATTGGGAGAATAAGCCGTTTCATCATACTTCGAAGCCTTCTGCACTGATTCGCTTTTCTTCTTTCCGCATGAAAAGAATAAAACTGAGATTAAAATGAAGATAAATATCGTAACCGGCTTTTTCATATTGAATATTCCGCGAAGAATAAAAATTTAAATTGATTGATATAAAAAATACACCCGGGATGTTTTTACAAGAATTATGCCGCCGGATCCACGGCGGCATATATGGCAGGAATCTTTATTTCTGGCTGAAAAAGCCAAATTTCGCAGCTACTATATTTTATCTGCAGAGCTTAATAATTTATCAATCTCAGAATAAAACACTATTTTTCCGAGTATCCTTTGATAAAATATGCAGAGCTCATTATACCCAGTTTGAAATGATTAAGGTTAAAATGTTCGTTCGGCGAATGAAGATTCTCCGAATTTAATCCTAGTCCCATCAGAACTACGGGAGCTTTTAATTTTTTTGAGAACACCGTAACAATCGGAACCGACCCGCCTTCTCTCATATACACAATTTTTTTCCCGAATGCTTTTTCCATCGCTTTGGATGCGGCTATAGTGGCGGGATCTTCAAGCGGTGTAAGGGCGGGAAGTGCTCCGTGCAGATCGGCAATCTGCAATTTAACCGATTTCGGCGCAATGCTCTTTATATATTTTGTAAACAATTTGGAAATTTTCTTCGGGTCCTGGTTCGGCACAAGCCGCATACTTATTTTTGCCGATGCTTTGGAAGGTATTACTGTTTTTGCGCCTTTACCCGTAAAACCGCCTATAATGCCGTTGCAGTCAAGTGTAGGCCTTGCCCAAAGCCTTTCGAGCGTTGAGAAATTCTTTTCGCCTTCAAGCGCCGACACGCCGAGTTCCTTTGAGAATTTTTTATCCGAAAATTTTAAAGCTTTGAAATTTTCTTTTTCTTTTTTTGTAAGCTTTAGTACATCGTCGTAAAACTTAGGTATAGCAATTTTTCCGTTTTTATCGTGCAGTTTGGAAATCATTTCGGCAAGTATATTGATAGGATTTCCTACGCCGCCGCCGAATGTACCTGAGTGAAGATCCCTGTTCGGACCGGTGACTTCCACTTCAAGATATGATAATCCGCGAAGTCCGTATGTAAGAGTAGGAATGCCTTCTTCGTATAGTGCGGTATCTGAAACCAGAACGGCGTCGCATTTTAAAAGATCGGTGTTGTTGTTAATGAATAATTCAAGGCTTTCGCTGCCTATCTCCTCTTCGCCTTCGATAATAAATTTGATATTAAGAGGCAGACTGCCCTCCGTTTTAAAGAAAGCTTCCACGCTTTTAATATGCATATACATCTGGCCTTTATCGTCGGTTGCACCACGGGCAAATATCTTGCCGTCTTTAACTACCGGATCAAAAGGCTGATTGTCCCAGAGTTCTATTGGATCGACAGGCTGAACATCGTAATGACCGTATATCAACACGGTAGGTTTTCCGGGTGCGCCGAGCCATTCGGCATAAACCAAGGGGTGTCCTTCCGTTTGAATTATTTCCACCCTGCTCATGCCTGCTTTACCTAGCTTGTCTGCTACAAAACTTGCGCAGCGGTTTATATCTTCTTTATTTTCGGGCTGAGTACTGATACTCGGAATTCTTAATAAGTCTTTTAATTCTTCAATATAATTTTCCTGGTTTCCCTGGATGAATTTTATTACGTCATGCACTTTAGAACTCCTTTATTTTATTAGACTATGATACTGTAATTTCCGGTCCCTGAATACAACACCTTCCATGTACTTGAACCTACCTTCCGGTAGACGGTCTTGAACTTCCTAATTCCACTCCCGCAGTAATAATTAAGCGGGAAATAAATATAATAAATTTTTTAGAATAGTCCCGTAGAACTTATCATTATTTAATTCTTCTTCTCCGTGTGACTCAGTGATCCCAAAAGCAAAAAAAGTAGCACTGAGTTTCACTGAGTACGCACAGAGTTGCACAGAGAAAACTAAATAGGTGTACAATTAATTGAAGTACCGTCCTAATTCATTAGCGCTGATTTATATAGACATAATAAATATTTGTGGTATAATAAAACAGAACTTATCATTATTTAATTCTTCTTTCTCCGTGTGACTCAGTGATCCCAAAAGCAAAAAAAGTAGCACTGAGTTTCACTGAGTACGCACAGAGTTGCACAGAGAAAACTAAATAGGTGTACAATTAATTGAAGAACCGTCTTAATTCATTAGCGCTGATTTATATATACATAATAAATATTTGTGGTATAATAAAACAGAACTTATCATTATTTAATTCTTCTTCTCTGTGAAACTCAGTGATTCCTCCGTGTGACTCAGTGATCCCAAAAGCAAAAAAAGTAGCACTGAGTTTCACTGAGTACGCACAGAGTTGCACAGAGAAAACTAAATAGGTGCACAATTAATTGAAGTACCGTCCTAATTCATTAGCGCTGATTTATATATACATAATAAATATTTGTGGTATAATAAAACAGAACTTATCATTATTTAATTCTTCTTCTCTGTGAAACTCAGTGATTCCTCCGTGTGACTCAGTGATCCCAAAAGCAAAAAAAGTAGCACAGAGTTGCGCAGAGAAAACTAAATAGGTGTACAATTAATTGAAGTACCGTCTTAATTCATTAGCGCTGATTTTTATATACATAATAAATATTTGAGGTATGATAAACTTGTTAAACTTTTACGGCTTTCATATATTGACGCCATGATTTTAGAAAGATACATACTAAAAAATCACTTTATCCCGTTTGTTTTCTCAATAATTACACTGATGGGAATATTTTTACTTCAATTCTTGATGAAGTTTGCGGATAGACTCGTCGGTAAGGGTTTGGATACATGGGTAATTTTCAAACTGATTGCCTTCAATCTTGCATGGATGGTTGTACTTGTCGTTCCTATGGCAACGCTGGTAGCCACTCTTATGGCATTTGGAAATATGTCGCAGAATAACGAAATAACAATCATGAAATCATCCGGGACAAGTTTATTCAGGATGATGCTAGGCCCGTTGATCGCAAGCATTGCGGTAGCTTATTTGCTTTTTTTATTCAACGACGATGTTCTTCCGGATGCAAATCATCATGCAAAATTATTGATGCAGGATATTTCTAGGCAAAAGCCTACGCTGTCGCTTGAGCCGGGTGTTTTTTCTCAGGAAGTAACAAACTATGCAATTCTTGTCAGGGGAATAAATCAAAAAACAAATACTCTGGATAATGTAGTAATTTACGATTACTCAAACCCGGCAACTACGGATGTGGTAACGGCAAAAAAAGGAAAGATATATTTCTCAAAAGACCAATCAAAACTTGTTATGGATTTATGGGACGGTGAAATTCATGAATCGGGAAACAATGATAAAGGCGCATACAGAAAAATAATTTTTAAGAAGCACAGAATTCTGATGGATGCAGACCAGTTTACCCTTCAGCAGTCGGCTCCCGGCGGGCCGCGCGGCGACAGAGAAATGGATACGCATTCAATGCAGGCTGTAGTCGACAGTCTGACCGGCCTGAAAACAAATGCATTCAAAGTTTTAACGACGGATTCAAAAAGATATTTGTACGCTCAGGTTCCGAAACACCCGTCTCGTGAAAGTAATATTGAAGCAAAAAATAAAAAGGCGCTGATGGATTATGTAAAGGATCAGATAAAGACTGCTCAGAGCATTATATTTTCTAACCTAAGCGTCATAGAAACTCTGCAGGATCAGCAGAATTCGTACATGGTGGAAATTCACAAAAAATACGCCCTGCCGGTGGCGTGCATAATATTTATTTTAATCGGGGCGCCGCTCGGAGTAATGGTAAGAAAAGGCGGTTTCGGCATAGCAGCCAGCATCAGTCTTTTCTTTTTTGTCATATACTGGGCGTTTTTAATTGCAGGGGAAAAACTGGCGGACAGAAATATAATTACTCCGTTCTGGGGAATGTGGTCGGCAAATATTTTATTATTCATGGTAGGTATTTTATTAACCACAAAGACAGTACAGGAATCCGTCAGACTGGATCTTTCTTTCTTCAAAAAAATAATCCCGAAGCAATGGCGAAATTTTGAAGCCGAATCCGCAGAACAATAGATGAAAATTCTCGATAAATATCTGGTTAAACAATTTATTCAAACGGTGTTATTCGGAATAATATCGTTTACGCTGATTTTTGTAGTAATAAATATGGTTGAAAATGTGGGCAGCTTCCTCGATCAGAACGTTCCCGCGTATATTATCATTTATTACTATGTTGTTTTCAGTCCCGACATAATCAAGCTTATGACGCCCGTCGCGGTTTTGTTCGGAGCATTATTTACGGCGGGGAAAGCATCAAACCTCAGCGAGCTTACCGCTATTAAGGCCAGCGGCGTGAGCATGTACAGGTTTATGACTCCCTTTTTTATTGCCACAATATTTATAAGTCTTTTCTCAATTTATTTTGCGGGTTACGTCGTACCGGAAGCAAATCAGACAAAGATAAATCTGGAAAGGAAATATTTAAATTCAGGTTATAACTTTTCCGGCACCAATATTTTTTTCCAGGATTCGAACACCAGAATCGTCAACATTTCTTTTTTCGATAAATCGCGAAATACCGCTTTACGCATAAGTATCGAAAATTTTAATAAGTATAATCTTACAAAGATGATATCCAGAATTGACGCGGCTAATCTTGTTTATGATACCGTAGGCCATGTATGGACCGCTCATAACGGCGTGCAGCGTTTTTTTTCGGGCGACAGCCAAAAAGCCAATTACTTCAGTTCGCTTAAAATCAGCAAACTGAATTTCACCCCGAAAGAACTGCTTACAAAGCAGCAGCGGCCGGAAGAAATGAATCTTGGAAATTTAAGAGAGTTGATAAATAATCAGATAAAAGCAGGCAACGACCCTACCGCCACATTAATAGAATATTACTCGCGGTTCTCTTTTCCGCTCGCAAGCTTGATTGTGGTTCTTTTCGGCTTGCCGTTATCCGCCAATAAGCGGCGGGGCGGTCTCGCAATTCAAGTCGGGATAAATATACTTGTTACTTTTATTTACCTTGCATTCATGCAGATAAGCCTGGCCTTCGGCAAAAACGGCGCGCTCAGTCCGCTGCTTACCGCATGGATGGCGGATTTGATTTTCCTCATCGCGGCTTTAATTACCATACCCAGGATGCAGCAATAACAACTTCTTCAATCAGGGAATTGTTACGAGGTTGATAGGTAATATCAATTGGTGCCGGCATTAAGATCAGTAAACAATTCTTGGTGCTCCGGCTTTAAAATTTTCAGCAGAATTAACGAATAAGGTAATAATGTTTGTATCGATTTTGCTGATCTTTGTTACTAAGGTTAAGACATAAAATGTTTCGACTTATCTTATTTCCGAACCTCAGTAGCCCTAAGAATAACAAATAAGGTAACCTTATTACCTAATTTCTTAGTCTTGGTAAAAAGTTTATGGTAAGTAATAAGGTTAGTATCGATTTTGCTGATCTTTGTTACTAAGGTTAGAACATATATTATTGCGATCTCTTTCATTTCCGAACCTCAGTAACTTTTAACGAACTTAGTTCATGACCTTATTACCTAATTTTTTAGCATTGGCTAAAAGTTTATGATAAGTAATAAGGTTAGTATCGATATTGCTGATCTTTGTTACTAAGGTTAAGACATAAAATGTTTCGACTTATCTTATTTCCGAACCTCAGTAGCCCTAAGAATAACAAATAAGGTAACCTTATTACCTAATTTTTTAGCATTGGCTAAAAGTTTATGATAAGTAATAAGGTTAGTATCGATTTTGCTGATCTTTGTTACTAAGGTTAAGACATATAATGATTCGACTTCTTTCATTTCCTAACATAAGTAACTTTTAACGAACTTAGATCATGACCTTATTACCCAATTCCATACTAGGTTTCCGGCCACCAACAGTTTAATTATAATTTCCACCTTGAGTTAAAAGCAACCGACAGATATTTTGCGTTGTTCGGTGAGGTAACTGACTGAAAATCCTGAGTACTAAGATTAAAATCTACCAGACCTGCGTCAACACCTAAACCGACAGCCCAGTGAAATCCGAACAGTCCCCCGAACGATACACCGCTTCTTATATACGGCAGCCAGTTCATCGGCTTCCATTCGGAACCGAACGATACTCTCATCTTCTGGGAATTCCCGGGAAGATCGTTAAAACCTTTGTTTATATCCATAGCTATTAAAAGCGTACCGGGGAAACTGGTGTTGTGAAAATTAAATTTATAAGATGCGCCCAATCTTAAAGCCGTAGGAAGATCGGTTGTAAAACCCGTAATGCTTTTGCTTTCGCCTTTAAAATTATCCTTAAGAGAGTCTTGGACGGTTTTATCGGTGAAATCGGTAATTGTATACTGACCCGTCGAATAAGTTTGCGCGGTATTTGCATTCCAGTTAATAGAACCGATGTCGGTTATTGCAAAAGAAAAGTTCCACATCTCCCCTATTGCCGCACTGAAGCCTAGGTCAAATCCCAATCCGCTGCCTGCAGGAGACGGAAACGGACTGAAGTTTGACTGCTTGTTGCTAGTGGAATCGAAAGAATATTTCACACCGAAGTTATCGGAGAAGGAAGACTGTATGCTGTAATTCGTACTTAATGTGATATCGCCGTTATTATTAGTCTGAACGTAATTATTTGTTGCCTGATTACTCTGAATAAATGCGAAGCCCTGAACATACTTAATCGTAACGCCAACAAAAAATTTGTCGAACGTGTTATTTAAGAAGCCCGGAATTTCGCCGGCGTAACTGATCGAATAATCTCTCAGCCACCATGAACTTGCCCTTGTATCGTCGAAGTTGTAATTGCTTCCGAGCGGGTTACCGCTTAAAGCAAATTCTGTTAGTGCGTGAGGAATAGTAATATTACCGTCAATAACATCTTTTACCGAAATGCCGATTGCTCCGGGTGTTTCTCCGAAGTTCAATTCAAAGGAGAAAATATCCAGTGAAGCGTTTCCTAAAATCAATCCGCCGTTTTCAAACAGGGAATTCAATCTTTGCTTATCCTGTTCGCTAAGAAGCCTTGCCTCTCCGTTAACTCCGCCAAAAAAATAATTAAGATCATTTATTGAAATAAAATTCGTTCCGCTTTTAACCGAGATCGAAGGCAGCGGCAATACGGTGGAAAAGCTGATAAAACTATTATCGTTAAGAAGATTTGCCGGATTTATTCCGATAGCATAAATACCTCCGGCCGTTGCATTATGGGTATTTCCCATACCTATGCTTCTTGCGTCAGTGCTTCCTTCTGATCCGTACTGGGCATATACTGAGAATACAGTGAACGCCGCAAAAACTAAAGTCATGTAAATTTTTTTCATCATATCATCCTTCTTATAAATCATTCGGTTTAACTGTATAGTTAATGCTGCCGCTTGCTTTAACGCTAATCTGATTCTCCGGACGGACAGCGACAATTGGCGGTGATGCTGTTCCTGCGTTAGGTGTCGCGACCGTAACAGTGTAGATTGCATAATAAGCTTTCGCAAGCATAGAAATCTGGGAAGTGCTGAGCGTTACCGCCTTATTGCTTACGGCGGAAGCTTTCATTACGCCGTTTTGATCGACGGAAGCCGCATCAATTGAAAAACTGCTGCTGCCGTTAGAATCGTTCAATGTAAATAATGGTCTGCATAGCGAGTCGGCAAAAACAACCTGAACATTTCCGGAGAGCGGAATGCCGTTTTGAATATCCAAGGCTAATTTGAAATCATTACCGTCCTTAATTTTGTCTCTGTCACTCTGATTGATATTGACATCAAGAGTATCCGTTATCGCTGCATTGTTTATAGCAAGGAAGCTTTGTGTTGTAAATGATGTTTCAAATTTTACCGAATCCAAACTTGTTGCAGTACCTGTTGTTTTTATATTGTCCGGATTCATTACATAGTCCGAAGAAATTGAAATTTTGTCGGGAAGGAATGACATGAATTCCGTTATATTGCTGTTCGACTCGTCGAAGGTTGTATTAAGCGTACCGTTTACAAGAGTAAAACTAAAATTTTTATTTCCGGATTTATCTGTCAGACTTATTGTAGTGCCGTCGTTTCTTACGCCGGTAATATTTAGATTGTTGATTTCAATTTCAAAAGGATCATTAACCGATGAGATATATTGAGCAAATAAATTAAGGTTCGCATCTCTTAATGTAACTTTGTTTCTATAATCCTGAACTTTACCAAGGTTAAGATCGAAATTATCGGATTGACTGCCGAGCGATTTGGTAGGTAAATATCCGGACACGTAACTGAATAGAAAGTCTGAACTGTAAAAATCCATAGATAAATAAGAATTAACCAGAGAAGCGGAGTTTGCACTTACAAGTAATTGAACACAGTCTTTTTTGCCGGCTTTAATTTGCGAGGAAGTAATTTTATAACTGTCGTTTGCAAAACTGTAAGATTGTGTATTATTTGAATTGGGAGCAATCTGAACATTGTCGGTAAATCTTGAACCGTCAGGTTTTCTGATTGCAGGTATCGAAATAGATAAATTTACCGGAAAAGACGCCGGATTATCAAAATGAAATGAAAAAGAACCGTTTGTAAATTTAGCGCTGTCCAGCTCCGCACCCTCGGGGATGGGAAGATACAGCACAAAGGTACTGTCAAAATTGTTGCCTAAAACGGGGATTGTCTGGTTAGTAAGCGATGTTGGGCTTGTAACCTTAATATAATCCGCCATATTAATTGCTTGCGTGTAGGTATCGGAATGAATAAGATATATACTCTTATTTGTAGAAGTAGGAACAACCGAAATATATTTCTGTTCTTTAATTATATCGTCTAATGTGTAGGCTTTGCTGGTAATGGGAACATTTAAATTCACGTCCCAATTAGGAGCAATGAGTTTGCTCGGCAAATCAACGCAGCCGAAATAAAAAAACATTGTTGTAAACAAAACAGCAGCTAAAGCTAATTGTATCTTCTTATACATATACTTCTCCGATTAAAAAGAATCTTTACATAGCTATAGCATAACAACCATTATATTATCGATTGTTAACCCCTTTCAGTTTAATGTTTTCTCATTTTTTTTTGCTTTATCTTCCGAAGTGCTTTTTTCGCGGTAAACATGGCATTATTAAAGCCGTTTTACGCAAGTGGATAACTTATTCAATTTGAATTACCCTGCTTTTTCGATAAATTTGTAACTAATTTTTAAATAACATCCTGAAGAATTATGAGATATCCATTCGCCGAAATAGAAAAAAAATGGCTGAAATATTGGGAAGAAAAAAAAATTTATAAGACCGATTTTTCCGCAAACGACAGCAAGCTTTACTGCCTGGTTATGTTTATTTATCCGTCGGGCGCAAAACTGCATATAGGACATTGGTATAATTACGGCCCTACCGACTCCTGGGCCAGGTATAAAAAATTAAAAGGCTTTAACGTTTTTGAACCTATGGGATACGACGCTTTCGGACTTCCTGCCGAGAACTATGCTATTAAAACGGGTATTCACCCTTACGACAGCACGATGACCAATATAGATGATATTCGTAAACAGCTTAAGAATATGGGCTGTATGTACGATTGGAATTCCGAGTTAATGACCTGCGTTCCTGAATATTACAAATGGAATCAATGGCTTTTTCTTGAGCTTTATAAAAAAGGTCTTGCATACAGAAAAAATGCACCGGTTAACTGGTGCCCTAAAGATCAAACTGTACTTGCAAACGAACAAGTTCAATCTGACGGCACATGTGAGCGCTGCGGAACTCTTGTGGTTCAAAAAAATCTGACGCAATGGTTTTTTAAAATAACTGATTATGCCGAAGAACTGCTTAACGGCCTCGGCGATATAAATTGGCCGGATAAGACTAAATTAATGCAGCGGAACTGGATAGGAAAAAGTACCGGTACCGAAGTCAACTTTAAAGTCGAAAACAGCGATCAACAGATAACCGTTTTTACTACCCGCCCCGATACTCTATTCGGTGTTACGTATGTTGTTATTGCCCCGGAACATCCGCTTGTTGCAAAATTGACAAAGCCGGATTTTAAAGAAGGTGTTGCTAATTATATCGATTCCATAAAATCTTTAACTGAAATCGAAAGAACTTCAACCACAAAGGAAAAAACAGGTGTTCCCACCGGAGCTTATGCAATCAATCCGATAAACGGCGAGAAAGTTCCGATCTGGATTGCCGATTACGCCCTTCTTACATACGGTACAGGCTGCGTTATGGCCGTGCCCGCGCATGATGAAAGAGATTTCGAATTCGCGGAAAAGTTCGGTCTGAAGATCAGAAAGGTTATACTTAAACCGGGTGCCAAACCGGAAGATGAATTGACAAAAGCTTATACGGCCGTAGGCGCAATGGTTAATTCGGGCGAATTTAACGGATTAAAATCAGATGAAGGAATCGATAAAATAAGCGACTACCTGGAGAAAAATAATCTCGGGAAAAGAAAAATAAACTACCGTCTTCGCGACTGGCTTATATCAAGGCAGCGCTACTGGGGCACACCTATACCTATTATTCATTGCCCGGAATGCGGTGAAGTACCGGTCGAAGAAAAAGACCTTCCGGTTGAACTTCCTTATGATGTTGAATTTAATCCTTCGGGAGAATCCCCGCTTGCAGCTAACGAAAGTTTTATAAATGTAAAATGCCCGAAATGCGGAGCCGGTGCGAAGAGAGATCCGGATACTATGGATACGTTTGTTGATTCGTCATGGTATTATTTCAGATATCTTAATCCTAAAATTACGGATAAGATATTCGATACATCGTTATCCGATAAATGGATGCCGGTGGATATGTACGTCGGCGGAGCCGAACATGCAACGATGCATCTTCTTTACGCACGGTTTATACACAAGTTTTTAAGGGATCTGGGTTATACAAAAGAGAACGAACCTTTTTCGAATTTAATACATCAGGGCACCATTACGAATCAGGGTGCAAAAATGTCAAAGTCGAAAGGCAACGTAGTTAACCCGGATGAATTCACTTCAAAATACGGTGCCGATGTTTTCAGATTGTATCTTATGTTCATGGGACCATATGAACTCGGCGGCGATTGGAGCGATAAAGGTATTTCCGGAACGGAAAGATTCGTACAGCGTACCTATGAACTTTTCGGTAAATTTCCCGGAATCATTAATTCTGCTGAGATAAAAGGAAAATATAATCTGGAATCGATGAGCGAATCCGAAAAGGCAGTTTACAGAAAAGTAAACCAGACTATTAATAAATACGATGAAGAAATAAATAACTTCAGGTTTAATACTACCATTGCCGCATTAATGGAATTACTGAATGAATTAACCAAGAACCTGGAAAGCTGTTCCAAGAATATTCAGGCTTATACTCTTTTAAGATTTGCAACACTGCTTGCGCCGGTTGCCCCGCATTTCGGAGAGGAATGCATGGCTATCATAGGCGGCAAAGAATCGGTATTTATTGACCCGGTATGGTACCCGGCTGATCCCGACGCGCTTATTGAAGAGAATATAAATATTGCGGTTCAGGTTAACGGCAAATTAAGAACTACCATGGAATTTCCCGTAGACTCCGAACAATCCGCCGTAAAAGAAAAGATATTTTCCGACGAAAAAATAATAAAACATATCGAAGGTAAATCGGTAATAAAAGAAATCTTTGTAAAAAACAAGATTTATAACATCGTAGTAAGATAATTAATCGTTTCCGCTTTGATCTTTGTATTTAAGATCCGGAAATTAGACGTGAAAATAAATGGGATTACAATTTAAGAACTAATTAATAAAAAATTATAAATTAAAGAAGGGCTCCGATAGGAGCTTTACATTCCTAGAGGCATAAATGTTAGATATAAAATTTATCCGCGAAAATCCCGAAGCAGTAAGACAGGGAATTGAAAATAAAAACGAAAAAAGCAGAATTGATGAGCTTCTTGATCTGGACAAACTGAGAAGAGACCTTATTACAAAGACGGAAGAATTGAAAGCAAAAAAGAACCAGGTTTCACAGGAAGTAGCAAAATTAAAAAAGGCAGGGCAAGATGCATCCGCAATTATTGAGGAGATGAAGAACGTTTCCGAACAGATAAAGAGTTACGATGAACAGCTTGCCGCGACGCAGGAAAAAGTGAACAATATTCTTATGTACATCCCGAATCTGCCTCATTCATCCGTACCGGTAGGTAAAAGCGCGGAAGACAACGTTGAAGCACGCCAATGGCTGCCTGAAGGTTTCGCTTTTGAACGATCTGGACAAGTACTCGATCATATAGAGCTCGGCAAGCAATTAAAAATACTTGACTTTGAAAGAGGCGCAAAAATATCCGGATCCGGTTTTCCGCTATACACCGGAAAAGGTGCAACTCTTGAAAGAGCTTTAATTAATTTTATGCTCGATTATCATCTCGCTAATCACGGCTACCAGGAGGTATTTCCTCCGTTCCTGGTTAACAGGGATTCTATGAAAGGCACAGGCCAGATTCCGAAGATGGAAGAGGATATGTATTTTATAGAAAAGGACGACCTGTTCCCTATCCCGACAGCAGAAGTGCCTCTTACCAATATTTACAGAAATGAAATATTGAACGAAAAGGATCTGCCCATAAAATACGTGGGTTATTCGGCTTGCTTTAGAAGAGAAGCAGGATCTTACGGAAAAGAATCAAAAGGATTTTTACGCGTACATCAGTTTAATAAAGTTGAAATGGTAAAGTTCGTAAAGCCGGAAACTTCCTACGACGAACTTGAAATGCTGGTCAATGACGCCGAGGATATACTCAAGGCACTTAAGATACCGTACAGGGTTTTATTATTATGCACCGGTGACCTTAGTTTTTCCGCTGCTAAATGTTACGATATCGAAACCTGGTCGCCTGCCGAAAACCGATGGCTGGAAGCTTCCTCCTGCAGCAACTTCGAAAATTTTCAGGCCAGAAGAGCAAATATCCGTTACAGAAACGAAGAGACAAAAAAACCAGAATTCCTTCATACCTTAAACGGATCCGGACTTGCAACAAGCAGACTGATGGTATCTATACTTGAAAATTATCAGACCGGTGAAGGAAAAATAAAAGTACCGGAAGTGCTCAGGAAGTATACAGGATTTGAAATAATTGACTAAATTAGTCAGGCGGACTTATCCACGAATTATCCGGAAATATTTTGATGAGGTCTAGACGCAACAGCTGAAACAACGTTATTGTCTCCGGATTCGATGTAATTTTATATTCAGACAATAACAAAGGATAAGCCCTAATTTCCATTGTAGGCATATTTGATGTCATGCTGAGCGGAGTAGAAGCATGGCTGACGTTTTATCATCATTAGACTATTAATTATCCCTAAATTCCGTACTGGTAAAAGAATTTAAGCCGCTTAATTATTTTTATTTATATAATCTTTATTTTCTAGATACATATTCAACGTTTTATGTTTTAACGATTGCACATACAAATTCGCGGAAATTTCTTAAATTAACCTCAGACAAGCATTAATAAAAGTTAAACTTCGATGAAAAATTTATTCACGCTGAAGAAATATTTTGCCAGGTATAAGAAAAAAATAACCTTAGGTATATTATTTATAATTCTGTCGAATGCGGGTACGGTTTATGTCCCACTGCTGTTAAAAGATTCTATAAATGCAATTGAAACCGGTACTACTATTCAGCAGCTTTTAATATATGCCGGATTAATAATAGCAGCATCGTTATTTGCGGGATTATTCCGTTTTTTAATTCGCGAGACAATTATTGTAGTGTCCCGTGAAATTGAGTACGATTTAAGATTTGATTTCTGGAATCATATCCAGAAACTGCCCTTAAGGTATTTCCAGAACAATTCCACCGGAAATATTATGGCCCACGCAACAAACGATATCAATGCCGTCCGTTCTTTCCTTGGACCTTCGGTAATGTACTCTATTGATACTTCGGTAAGGCTTGTTATCGTAATAGCGATAATGTTTTCTTTAAATGTCAGTCTCACAATTTATTCGCTTCTCCCCTTGCCGTTTTTATCCATACTGGTATACAAAGTAGGAAAACTGATACACGAAAAATTTTCTTTGATACAGGCAAAATTTTCGGAACTTACAACCAGAGCGCAGGAAAATTATTCGGGGATAAGGGTAATTAAATCTTACGTCCGTGAGTTGAACGAAATAAAAGAGTTTGAAAAACTTAGCAACGATTTTCTTGAAAAGAATATGGATATGGTAAAGATACAGGCGCTTTTCCAGCCGCTTCTTTTTCTGGTTACGGGTATTTCTGTTATCGTTGTGATCTGGATCGGCGGTATCAAAATAATTGAGCATAGCATGAATCTCGGTGAGGTTGTAGCTTTTATTTCCTATCTCGGAATTCTTACTTGGCCGGTGATTGCGTTTGGGTGGGTGATAAATATGGTAGAACAAGCCGAAGCCAGTATGAAAAGATTAAATAAGATTTTCGCGGAACAGTATGAGATCGACGATACGGATCAAACAGACTACTCAATCAAAGATATTAAAGGCAGAATAGAATTCAGGAACGCATCGTTCAGGTATTCGGAAAATCTTCCTTATGTACTTAAGGACATAAATCTTACTATTGAGGAAGGGTCTACGATAGCGGTAATGGCTTATACCGGTCAGGGCAAAACGTCTCTTATAAATTTGATTTCCAGGTTATACGACTGTACCGAAGGCGAAGTTTTGATTGACGGCAAAAACGTAAAGTCAATTCCTCTTAATGTGCTGCGTACAAACATCGGCATCGTACAGCAGGAATCTTTTCTGTTCTCTGATTCGATTACAAACAATATTTCATACGGCTTAAGGGAAATAAGCAAGGAAAGAGTTATCGAAGTATCTAAAACAGCGGGCTTCGATAAAGATATTTTGGAATTCCCCAAAGGGTACGATACGGCAATCGGCGAAAGAGGAATTACAATGTCGGGCGGACAAAAACAGCGCGCCAGTCTGGCAAGGGCGCTTGCAATAGATCCGAAGATATTAATTCTGGATGATTCTTTTTCGGCGGTGGATACCAACACCGAAGAAATAATTTTAAAAGATCTCAAACAATTTATGAAGAACCGAACAAGTATAATTATCAGTCACAGGATATCTACCGTAAAGGACTCCGATAAAATAATAATTTTATCCGGCGGTAAGATAGCCGAACAGGGAACTCATGAAGAATTAATAAATAACAAGGGTATTTATGCGGATCTTCATTACAAACAGCTTCTTGAAAAAGAGCTTGAGGAATTAAATTAAAAGAGGTGTTATGCAGAAAAAGATTGCGGCTTTTTTTGAAACAAATGTAAAAGAGAAAAAATATCTTAAAAAACTATTCGATAAAACCTTTGAGGTCCGATTTTATGATGAAGAGCTAGACGATAAAAACGCAGACCTGGTTAAGGATGCGGATGTAATATCTCCATTTATTTATTCATATATTACCGGGAAAGTTATTAAGCAGGCCAAGAAACTTAAATTGATTGCGACAAGAAGCACGGGATTCAATCATATCGATATACAAACGGCGAAAGCGAAAAAGATATCCGTAGCAAACGTTCCATACTACGGTGAAAACACGGTTGCCGAACATACATTCGCACTTATACTGGCATTATCACGTAATCTGCATAAAGCTTATGTTAGAACTATACGCAACGACTTTGCGCTGGGCGGACTTCAGGGCTTTGACCTTAAAGGGAAAACTCTCGGTGTTATCGGCGCGGGCAGCATAGGGATGCACGTTATTAAAATCGCGAAAGGCTTCGGTATGAAAGTTATCGCAAGCGATGCGCGCGCCAATCATATTTTAACCGAACTCCTCGATTTTAAATATGTCGGTCTCGAAGAACTGTTAAGCAACTCCGATATAATTTCGCTCCATTGCCCCTACAACGCGCATACCCACCATTTAATTAACATGAGCAATATCGATAAAGTAAAGAAAGGCACTCTGTTCATTAATACCGCAAGAAACGGCATCATTGAACCGAAAGCTTTGTACTATGCAATCGAAAACAGAATATTCGGCGGTGCGGGACTTGATGTTTTTGAGGGCGAGGAACTGCTTAAGGAAGAAAACCAGATGCTTACAAAAAACGTTGCGGTGGAGCATTTGGAGGCATTGCTGAAAAGGAATATACTTCTCAGGAACGAAAACGTAATAATGACACCGCATATGGCTTTCGACTCGGTTGAAGCGGTTGAAAGAATTATGGACACTACGGTTGAGAACATAAAGAGTTTTTTTGAGGGTAGAAATTATCATAAAGTAATTTAAAATCAGTCGGGTAACGAATGGCTAACGATTATAAAAGCGAAGACGAAGTTTTAGGAAAAGCGTACGATTCAAAGCTGATGAAACGTCTGCTGGGTTATATTAAACCTTATAAGAAATATGTTATCTCCGCAATCATACTGAATATTATTGTTGCATCGCTCGGACCCCTGCGACCGGTTCTTACTAAAATTGCGATAGATAAGTATATTGCGCATTCCGACTACCATGGACTTTTTTTTATCAGTATGCTTCTTTTAGGTTCGCTGGTGCTGCAGGCCGTAATTCAATATCTGCTTACTTACTACACACAATTTCTCGGACAAAAAACAATTTACGATCTGCGGATTCAGTTATTTAAACATACCCAGAATCTCGCGCTTAAATACTTCGATAAAACCCCGATCGGCAGAATTGTAACCAGAGTTACAAACGATATCCAGGCGCTTAACGACCTTTTTTCATCGGGTATTGTAATGGTCTTCAGCGATGTTTTTATCATCTTCTGGATCATCGTGTTTATGTTCATTATGGATGTTAAACTTTCCTGGTTACTCTCTCGGTTTTGCCCGTGCTTATTTACGGCACTTTTCTCTTCAGAAAAAAAGTAAGGGAAAGCTACCGGGACGTCAGGCTTCATCTTGCAAGACTGAATTCTTATATGCAGGAACACGTAACAGGAATGAATATTGTACAGATTTTTCGCAAAGAAAAATCCGAACTTAACAGGTTTGCCTCTATAAACAACGACTACAAGCAGGCAAATATAAAATCGGTCTTCTATTACGCTATCTTTTATCCCAGTGTGGAATTAATAAGCTCCGTAGCATTCGGATTAATTATATGGTACGGCGGCGGAGAGATTATAAGAAGCTCACTTACTATAGGCGTGCTGTTCGCTTTTATTCAATTCACCGAACAATTCTTCAGACCTATCAGGGACCTTTCCGAAAAATATAATATTATGCAGACTGCAATGGCTTCTTCCGAAAGAATCTTCAAACTGCTCGACAATAAAACATTCGTTAAAGACCCAGAAAACCCCGTTAAAGTTGAAAAGATTAAAGGTGAAATAGAATTTGAAAACGTCTGGTTTGCATATAACGAAAACGAGTATGTACTGAAGGATATTTCCTTTAAAATAAATCCCGGGGAGACGGTTGCGATTGTCGGACATACCGGTGCCGGCAAAACCAGTCTGATAAATATATTATCAAGGTTTTACGATATTAATAAAGGCATTATATCGGTAGATAAAATAGACATCAGAAAGATGGCAAAGAGCGATCTGCGGAAATTTATTTCCATTGTTCTGCAGGACGTTTTTCTTTTTTCTGGCACTATCCGATCCAACATCAGCATGGATAACAACGAAATATCGATCGAAAAGATTAAAGAAGCATCGAAGATTGTCGGCGCAGATAAATTCATTGAGATCCTTCCGAATAAATATGACGAAGAGGTTAAAGAACGCGGCGCTACTCTAAGCGTCGGACAAAAGCAGTTAATCTCATTTGCCAGGGCTCTTGTTTACGATCCTCAAATTCTGGTACTTGACGAAGCGACTTCAAGCGTTGATACCGAAACGGAATTGCTGATCCAGAAAGCAATTGAGAAACTTCTTGTGGGAAGAACCGCAATAGTAATCGCGCACAGACTTTCGACCATACAAAGCGCGGATAAGATTATCGTAATGCATAAAGGCGAAATAAGGGAAATGGGAAATCACCAGGAATTGCTGGCAAAAAGAGGAATTTATTACAGATTATACCAATTACAGTATAAAGACCAGGAGATTACAAAAGCCGGTTGAACCCGACGGCTCTTACAATTAATCTTCATCTTACTCATTTAATAACCGAATAAGATCAAGAGCATTATTAAGATTAAGAATTTCGGTGATGGAAATAAATTACTAACGGCGCACGAAAATTAATTTATCGGCTTGCAGTTATTTTATTGAATTTCATTTTGTAATCTGTTTTTACCCCGCCGCCGATAATTCTGTCCAGGCCGTCCTGAATATCTTTTTTATCGACATAATCTGTAAAAAGAATTCCTTCAATATGATCGTATTCATGTAAAACCGTTCTTGCAGTCTGACCGATAAATAAACTTTCTTTCTCAACAAAGTCTTCATTTAAATATCTAATTACTACCGACATTTTTCGCTCAATATCCAGTTGAATCCTCGGAATGCTAAGACAGCCTTCAGTTTGCACCCAGCTCTCGCCGGCAGTTTCTAAAATTACCGGATTTATAAAAACTTGTTTTATTCCCTTATCGCCCAGAAATAACTTGCGTTCTTTATGGCTGCTGTTGTCATACACCTGTTCGGTATCGACGGTAAAAAGCCGGAGCGACTTCCCTATCTGCGGTGCTGCGAGACCGGATCCGACGGAGGCATACATCGTCTCCCACATGCTTGCAATCAAATTCTGCAACCGGACATTATTAGCAGCAATAGTCTCGCACTTATGTCTTAATTTCGGGTGACCGTATGCAATTATCGGAAATATCATAGAGAAAAATTTAACAACTTTAAGTAAATAGCCTAATTAACTTTATTGCCGGTCAAATTTAATAAAATTTATGTTTATTTCTTAATGTACTGTCTTCTATTTTTTTCGTCTGTAAAATTTGCATTTGGGATTACTGCAAACATTTAACTCCAATTAAAGTTAGTTAAATTAACAATGTCCTAAACCCCGGAGGGTTTTAATTTTTGCAATAAACCAGTAAAAAATGAAAAATGAAATCCTTAGGTGTTCAACCTTTCCTGCTCATTTTATTATTATTTTTATTATGCTATTACCACCTTACCAGACTTATTTGGTATATGTATTCCACAACCTTGATGTTTTATACGTTTTAACTTATCTTCTCAGAAAAAAGGAGAACGATATGCCAGCCGTACGATTTATGACATTAGCCAGACATATAATTGAAGGCGAAAGGCGTCACCCGGAAGCGACCGGAGAGCTCTCGCATATACTTCAAAATCTTTCGTTAGCGGCAAAAGTTATATCACTTGAAGTAAACAAAGCCGGACTTGTCGATATCTTGGGATTTACCGGTCATAGTAATGTTCATGGTGAAAAAGTAAAAAAGCTGGACATTTTTGCGCATGACATGCTTTTTAAAGCTATGGACCACAGCGGTCATTTCTGTGTTATGGCTTCCGAAGAGGAAGAGGATATAATGCATATCCCTCCGCTGTTTGAAGTGGGCAAGTATGTTCTCCTTTTTGATCCCCTTGACGGTTCCTCCAATATTGATGCTAATGTAAGCATAGGTACTATTTTCTCGATTTATAAACGTATCAGTTCCGACGGCAAACCGGGTACTGTCGCCGACTGTCTTCAGCAGGGTTCGAAACAGATTGCAGCCGGTTATATTTTGTACGGCTCCAGCACAATGCTCGTTTATACCGTGGGAGACGGTGTGCACGGTTTTACGCTTGATCCGTCATTCGGCGAGTTTATACTTTCTCATGAAAATATTAAAATACCTAAAAAAGGAAAAATCTACAGCATAAATGAAGGCAATTATCTTTACTGGCATCCGGGCCTAAAAAAATATATTAAGTATCTGCAGGAAGAAGATAAGGAAACGGATCGCCCTTATTCATCTCGTTATATCGGCTCAATGGTGGCAGACATTCACAGAAATTTACTTTATGGAGGAATATTCATGTATCCGGCCGATTCCAGGCACACCGAAGGTAAACTGCGCTTAATGTATGAATGTAATCCAATGGCATTTATTGTAGAAGCCGCAGGCGGCAGAGCAAGTAACGGAAAGAAAAGAATACTGGATATACAACCGCGGTCTCTGCATGAGCATACACCCGTTTTCATCGGATGCGAAGAAGATGTAAAAAAAATGGAAGAATTTATGAAAAAGGAAGAAATAAGTAATGAAATTTATATCGGGAATAAACCATGATACGAATTTAAGTTACTAAAAATTATTTACCCGCAGATTATCAAAAGATCTGCAGATAACCCGTTTTCGAGATCAAATAGTCTTTTTCTAATAGAATTCCGTAAAGTAATTGACGAGATTTGAATGTTCGATCTTATCGCCGCAAACCGGTTTTCTGCTAAAATGTATTCTTGCGATCTGTAAATAAATTAATTTACTTCTTTATTTTCTCGATTTCGGAAGTAATTTTTTTTGCTAATTCTTCCGACGAAATCCCCTCGATCAATACTTTTGTGGTAGAAACCAAATCACGCGGGTGATCTCCCTCTCCTATCATGTATTTATACAAAGCGAAGCCCAGTCTATTGCGGTCGTTTGCCACCGGCAGATACTTGCTCAAACCTTCAACAATTTGATATACTTTCCTTTCAAGTGAATTTTCCGGAAATTTCTGTGTTGAAGGAGGATTTAATGTCGTCATCTTTTTACCTAAAATTTATTTACAAAGATAAACGAGTTTGTATAAAACTTCAATAATACAGTGGAAGTAAAAATACAATTTAAGTAAATTAACTCTAATTTTTTAAATATTTGGTGCCAAGGAATTGAATTTCAACGGAATACATGAAATTTTAATTATCAGACTGAGTTCTATGGGCGATATTCTTTTAACTACTCCGCTTATCCGTTCAATAAAGAAGAAATACCCGGATATAAAAATCAGCTTTCTGCTGAAAGAACAGTACAAAGCTATTCTCAGTAATAATCCTTATATATCGAAAATATATTTGTATAATAAGGACGCAGGCGCCAATAAGAATATAGAGATCAACAACCTTAATTCAGTTAAATTCGACCTAATTATTGATCTGCAGAATAATTTGAGATCGCGGGCCGTAACATTTAAATTGAATTCGCGGGTATTGAGATTTCACAAGAAAACGTTTCTTAAATTTCTTCTGGTAAAATTTAAAATAAATAAACTAAGAAATTCTCCTCCCATTCCCGAAAGATATGCGGAGTCTTTGAAGAATTTTGATCTGGACGATGAAGGGCTGGATTTGTTTAAGCCGGAAATCCTATTACCGGAATTAAAAAAAGATAACAAATATATAGGTTTTGCTCCCGGTTCAAGGCATTTTACTAAAATGTGGCCCGAAAAATATTTTATTGATTTGGGCAATTACCTGTTAAAAAGCGGATACAGTATAGTATTATTCGGAGGCAAGGATGATAAAGATACTTGCGCGAGAATTTCGGGAGGCATACCCGGTTCTGTAAATCTAAGCAACGATGACGATATTATGTCGACTGCCGTTAACATGGCATTATGCAGGGCGATGATCTGCAACGATTCGGGGATGATGCATGTTGGCTGTGCTCTCAAAATACCGGTTCTTGCTATTTTCGGATCCACAGTTGAGGAATTCGGCTTTGTGCCTTACAAAAACAGAAGCATCGTACTCGGAAACGACGGTTTGTCATGCAGGCCCTGTACGCATATAGGAAGAGACTCATGTCCGAAGAAACATTTTAAATGCATGATGGAGGTTACTCCGCTTGTTGCTTTCAATAAATTAAAACTACTGCTGGAATATAGATGAAAAAATTTTGGTTCTTCTTTTACAATATTACGGTTGTTCCTTTCTTATATGCTTTTTTACGACTGGCAGGTTTGTTCAACAGAAAAGTTGTTTCCGGTTTAAAAGGCAGGAAAAGATTATTTGAAGAATTAATTCTAAATGCGGCGGGTACAGATAAATCAAAAAAACTGGTCTGGTTCCATTCTTCTTCGCTCGGAGAATTTGAGCAAGCAAAACCTATTATAAAAAACCTCAAAGAAGATAAAAATATTAATGTGCTTGTTACTTTCTTTTCCCCTTCCGGTTACGAAAATTCGAAAAAATATCCCTACGCCGATTTGATATCATATATTCCTTTCGATACATATTCCAATGCGGTAAGATTTATTCAGATCGCACACCCGGACCTGGCGGTAATGATGCGCTACGATATCTGGCCGAATCATATATGGGCGATGAGAAAATTCAATATACCCTGCTTTATCGTAGACGCAACAATGAAAAAGAACTCTTCGCGTAAATGGCCTTTTATAAAGAGCTTTCATAAAAGATTGTATACTGATATTACAAAAATTTTAACCGTATCCGATGAAGACGTAAAAGGATTCAAATCATTCGGGTGCTCGGATAAACAGGTAACGGCTGTCGGCGATACCAGGTTCGATCGCGTTTTCCAGCGCAGCAAGACGGCGGCCGAAAGAAATTTGATAAAACCTGAAATTTTAAAAAATAAAAAAGTGCTGGTTGCCGGCAGTACCTGGGAAGCGGATGAAGATATTCTTCTGCCGGCTTTTCTGAAAATGTCAAAATTCGATAAAGATGCCGTTTTAATAATTGCTCCTCACGAACCGACCGTTTTCCATTTAGAAAAACTCGAAAATGATTTCGCAGGTAAACTTGAGACAATCCGTTTTTCTTTCCTAAATAACTATAATAACGAACGCGTAATTATCATAGATTCAATAGGAATTCTGCTTACACTTTATATGTATGCTTCCGCAGCATACGTTGGAGGCAGTTTTAAACAGGGTATTCATAACGTACTTGAAGCCGCTGTCTACGGTATACCGGTTATGTTCGGCCCTAAAATAGAAAACTCCCAGGAAACACAGCGTCTGATGAAAAGAGGAGGAGGCATAATGATAAAAACCAAACAAGAAGCTTACCGCTGTATGCGAACTCTTTTTACTGACGACGAAACCAGAAAAACAAAGGGGAAAATATCATACGATTATGTTCAGGAAAATCTCGGCGCCACGGAAAAAATAATTAAAGAGATTTACCGGGTAATATAATTCGTGAAGCCTCGGTTTAGCAAAATCAAAACACTCAAAGTTAAATAAAATAAAAATCACCTACGCCTCATCCAACATGCTGATTTGTGCTGTAAAATAATTCAGCTGTGAACTTAACCTCTATTTACAATATTTTAATTTTTTAGTATCATATATTCAAGTATATTAATATAATTTTTTGCAATTATGGAGAATGCTGATAGGGTTACTAAAAAATCATAATTGTAATTACGTTAATATTATGATGCGAACAAAATAATTTGCGGAACGTGAAATTAATATTATCAACTCCTCTGTAATTAGGATCAACAATAAAACATTTCTTTATGAATAATCTACTGCCTGTGTTGCAGAACCGATTTCAATTATCTGATTATAATTCATTTAATTAATACGTTTCATATCCGGGTTAAATTCAGACAGGGAGTTCGTTATTCCAAAGACAAAGTGGGACTAATGAACCGGAGGTGCATTTTTTTGGTCGTATTAATTTTAAATATTAATCCAGGAGAACCCGCCATTACAGCATTTAGTCCGGATCAACAACCTAGTGCTGCAGAGCAAACATCAGCCGATAATAATATTAACAACTAAAATTTTTAAAGAGTATAATTCCCTTGAAGATTAAAAAGGATTTTAGTATTTCATTTTCCGGTATTTCAAATACCGGCCTAGTTTACACCGAAAAACAGGTGAGCTTCGGCAAGTTCCCTACGGACAGTACGGATCTATACCAGCCGAAGGGTTTATTGTTTATCGTTGCCGACGGTATGGAGGGTGATCCAGGCGGGATGGAAGCCAGTCGTTCAGCAATTGACATAATTAGCCGGGAATATTTTTCTTCCGGATCTAACATTATAGTAAGTACACTATTCTCGGCATTTAAAACAGCCAACCTAAAAATTTATCAGTCATGTCAAAATATTCCGCAATTTCAAAGAAAAGGAATAAAATGCAGCGCTCTCATATTAGAAAATAATCTCGCATATATAGGACACGTAGGCGATACCAGAATATATAGAATTACCGATAAAAACATCGAGCTTCTTACGAATGAATATACCGAAACAGAAGAGTTGTTTCAGAAAAGCGCTCTTATACAAAATGAAGTGAAAAATTCTCAGGCTGAAATATATTTCCGTCAGAGCCCTGGGCATTGATGCAGATGTAGAAGTCGATATCCTAAAGGATATTCCGCTTAACTTCGGAGATAATTTTGTTTTATGTACAAACGGTTTATCCAGGTTAAATAAAGATGATATAAAAAAAATAGTTTTAAGCAGATCGCCCGAGGATGCCTGTAAAAGTTTAATTACTCTTGCTAATGAGACAGGTGCTACTGAAAATATGACAATTCAGATAATAAAAGTATCGGCCGCAAATGATGAAAACATATTCGGAAAAAATGTATTTAAAAGACATATCCAAATAAAGAATCCTAAATTACTTCTCTTGTTTTTGCTGGCGGCGTTTTTTCTGACTGCGGGTTTCATTTTCAAAGATGAAATATTTAAGGTTTTTTCCGCCACTGCTGTTTCCGTAAATGATAGTCCGGTTAAAACAATAATTAATGCAAAACCTGATTTGACTTCAAGTATGCTTCAAAAAGCAAATGCCTATCTGCAATCCGGAAATCTCGACAGCTCACTAGCTTTATATAATCTGGTTCTGCAAAAAAATCCCGCTAACACAAAAGCAGCTGCGGGGAAAAAGATTAATCCGGGAAAAAATATTAGAAAAAGGAAACAAACTCTTGGCAATTGGTGATAATAATAATGCTCTTGCATTTTTTAATAAAGCATTGCAACAGGATCCCGATAACACTATTCTTTCAGCCCGAATCGGTTATATAGAAAGAGAATTACAGAATAAAGCTGCACTTATTAACAATGATACAGGCGACAAACGAAAGATCAAGATAAGTGAGACAAAACCGACTTCACCTAAAATAAATAATAAAGAATCAAATAACGAAATGCCCGCAATATGGCTGAATTCTTCGGACTGGATATTTAACGGATTGCAGAAAAAGGACTTCAAAGTGAATGATAAGGGAATTACTTTTTTCAGCAGCAATGAAATAAAGAAATTGATTTCCCAAAGATCTATGACGGATATTAATATTGAAGTAGATTTAAAATTCAATAATGTCTCGGCAAACACCGATGCCGGTATTATTGTAGGGTATAATGCGTCCGGCAAAACTAATAACGAGTCTTATTTTTTATTTAAGGTAGAGAACAACGGCAATTTTACTTTATTAAGTATAAAGGACAGCGGGCAGGAAATTTTAAAAACTTTTAACAGCCAGTTTGGACTTTATAACGACAACAAAGAATTAAGAATAAAATTAACGAGCTTGGGACCATGGATAATTTTGTATCTCGACGATAAATTGCTGGGCTCATGGTACGGCGAAGATTTTATAAAAGGTAAAATTGGGCTCTTTTCAGGATCTAAAACCTCGGTCGAATTCATCTCATTTAAGTTAAGTTCTGCTTTTAAAAAAGAAAAATAATTTAGTCCGGCAACTGCAAAAGCGATACAACATTTTAACAGGAGAAAGCGATGAAATATTTAATTATTTATCTTAAGCTTACTTCAATATTTGTGTTCATTTTTCCTGTTTTACTTCGCTTTTCGTTTATAGAAAAGAGCTCAACGGTTTTTTCCCAGACTAAGGATCAATGCACCGAACAGCTGGATAAAGCCCAGCACGAATATAATCTGGGTAATTTTCAAAACGCTATCGATCTAATAGAACCGTGTTTAAAGAAACCCGGTGTTTCGAAAGCCGTAATTGAAAGAGGTTACAAGCTTCTGGGGCTGGTTTATATAGGGCAGCAATTAAAAAAAGAAGCAAGCGAAGCATTAAAAAAATTGCTCTTAATAGCTCCCAACTATAAAATAAATCCGTCAAAAGATTCGCCGGAATTAAAAAAAATAATCGAGGAAACGGCACCTACTTTAGTGCCCCAAATCAGCGGCATTACACCTGATTCTGTAGATAAAGAAAAAGGCGGTTTTATATTATTTGTTAGCGGCTCAAATCTGGTTTACGGTTCCGAGATTAGATTCAACGGCAAGGCAAAGCCCACCACATTTATAAGTAACAAAGAATTGAAAGCGGAGATACCTGCAAGCGATATGCTTAAGGAAGGTGATTATGATATTACTGTTTTCAGTCCGATTATGGGAGGCAGTCTTTCGAATACGGCAAAGTTAAAAGTACTCGGAACTTCTTCCGGATTTCCTTGGTCATGGATTGCGATCGGAGGCGGAGCAGTTGCAGTAGCAGTTGTTGCAATACTTACGCTAGGCGGAAAAAGCAATACTAACGGCGGAACCGTTACAACTCTAGCCGATCCACCGGGCAGACCTTAACACGTCATAAATATTTTTTTTCAAATTCCGGATAATTGAAGAAATTTTAAATTGGAGTCATTATGATTGACAAAAAGAAATTTCTCTTGTACTTATTCTTCCTGCTCTTTTTCTTAAATATGAACGTTTTTTCCCAGAATCAAATACCATCCGGGGTTATAAACAGCGGGAGCGGAAAACAATCAAATTCCGATTTCACTATCATCGGAACAGTTGGTGAAATAAGCGTAGATAAATCTTCTAATTCCATATATCAAACTCAAACAGGTTTTTGGAATCTATTAACAAAAAATAATTACCCAAGCACTGTACAATTAAATGCAACTTATACTTTTAACAATGTAACCCAAACAAGTAGCTATAGAATTATCGGCATACCGGGAGCTAATAATGTCTCAATTGCTAATTTTATGTCCGGATCCGAAGGTAAAGCCGGTGATTGGCGTGCATTCATGGATCCGGGGAGCGGAGATTACAAAGAATATGACGGTACATCAGATTTTAATTTTACATCCGGTAATGCATTCTGGGTAATAAGTAAAAATCCCGTCGTTATAAATCGAACCGTATACTCGGTTCCGTTAGCCTCGGATAATACTTACGAAGTAGTTTTGCATGACGGCTGGAATTTGATCTCAAATCCGTTTGAAAAGACAGTTAACTGGAACGATGTAAAAAATATTAATAGCGTTACACAACCGATAAATTATTATGAAGCCGGCAGTTTTAACTCAAGTTCAAATAATTTCGAACCTTATAAGGGGTATTATTTTTATAACACTACCGGATTAACCGGGCTTAAGATACCTTATATTTCAGGAACCGCCGGTTCATTGCCTAAAACAAATACACTACATGTTAATGAACTTGAGTTATTCCTGGCATCCGGGCAAGTAAATAAGGCATATGTTAAAGTAGGATTTTCCGCAAAGGCCAATTTAAATTTGGATAATATGGATATATTTTCTCCCCCCTCGCAATTCTGCGACATAAATATCTCATTGTATAACAACAAACTCCGATCAAATTATAAATATCTCAGCGAGGAATACAGGTCAGAAATCGGCGAGGGACAGGAATATAATATAATTATAAAAAATTCTTCCGGCGATATTCTTAATTTAAATTATAAAGGACTGGAAAACTTTAGTAACTACGAGGTATATCTATTGGATAATAATTCAATGAAGTTATATAACCTAAAAAACACTGATAATATCGAAATAAATAATTCTCAGAACAGTAAAGTATTCAGCCTGTTTATCGGAACGGAAGAATATATTTTAAAACAGAAAAAAAATATTTTACCGGCCGAATATTCTTTATATCAGAATTACCCTAACCCGTTTAATCCCACAACCAGAATCAAGTTTGCGCTGCCTAAGAAGAGTATAGTGTCGTTAAAGGTATACAATGCTCTCGGAGAACTAATTTCGGTTTTAATAAACAGCCGGCCGTACGATGAAGGTTATCACGAAATTACTTTTAACGGCAGTTTACTGGCTTCTGGCGTGTATTTCTGCAGGCTGATAGCTGGTAATTTTACAAGCACAAAGAAAATGTTAATTCTAAAATGACAAGTCTAATTTATCATGCAACGGCAAAAATAAAATTAACAGTTAAACTAAGGTGAAAAAATGAAACGCATTATATTTCTTTCGGCAATGATAGCATTTTTCTCTTGCAACATTTTTAGTCAGCCAATACCAAAAGAAATAAATTATCAGGGAGTGCTGAAGAATGCGGCGGGCAATAATGTTCAGGACGGTAATTATTCAATGACATTTAAAATATACAGCCAGCCTACGGGCGGAACCGCACTTTGGTCTGAAGCCCAAGATGTTCCTGTATCGAACGGATTATTCAGCGTAAGACTCGGAAGCGTTACTCCTATGACAACCATAATGTTCGACAGTTTACTTTATCTCGGGATCACCGTAGGTACTGCAAGCGAACTTACGCCTAGGACTATCTTAACCCCGTCGCCTTATTCTTTTATGACGTTGAATATAATCGATAATTCGATTTCGACAAAAAAAATACAAGACGGTGCCGTTACAAAAGCAAAATTAGGTTCTGATGTAAATTTTCCTCCTAGCGGCGCTGCCGGCGGAGATCTAAAAGGCAGTTATCCCAATCCGACTGTTCAAAATATTCAGGGTAAATCGGTTTCGGCAATTACTCCTGCTGTAAACCAGGTTTTGAAATGGGACGGTAATCAATGGAAACCATCTACGGATGCCACAGATTCTGGAGTCGGCGGCGGTGATATAACTAAGGTTATTGCAGGTAACGGTTTAACGGGGGGCGGAGATTCGAGTGATGTAACTCTGAATGTAGGAGCGGGCAGCGGTATTTCTGTTTCTTCGGATATGGTTTCTTTAAATACTACCTATACCGACGGCAGGTATGTTAACGAGGGTCAGGCAAACAGTATTACAGCTAACATGATTACACCGAATATCTTGAGCAGTCTGAACGGAATTTCTAACGACGGAGGTAACATTGATCTGGTGGCAGGAAATAATGTTACAATCACTCCGAATAATTCCGCTAAAACATTAACAATATCATCCTCTGCAGGAACAATCGGAGATAATCTAGGCAATCATATAGCAACAAAAAACATAGAACTTAATAATCACTGGCTTTCGGGCGACGGCGGAAATGAAGGTGTGTATGTTGATAAAAGCGGTAATGTTGGTATCGGGACTTCAAATCCTCTTTCAAAGCTTGATGTGCGCGGAAATATTACAACCGGAATTAACGGTTCGGGAGGCAATCTGACGCTGGCATCATTAGACAATAATAATAAAGGCGGACAAGTATTATTTAACGGAGGCGGTTCCCATGACAGTTGGACGCTAGATACTTACGCAAATAATATGAGACTTTATACCAATTCCGCCAATGTAAATGCGCTGCAGATCTCGAATGCAGGAAACGGCACTACCGGATTAAGCGTCGAAGGTAGCGTGGGGATCGGAACCGATATTGCACTTGATTCTAAAGTAAGTATTGACGGAAATAATACTACTTTTTACGCATTAAATGCTTCCGGCGGTTCAGGTTACGGAATGAGAGCACACTGGAACGGCAGCGGCCTGGGTGCAGCATTAGTCTGTATAAACGACGGCACTGACGGCGATGCACTTCAGGTACTGGCCAACGGTACCGGCAGGAGCGGAATGTATACCAGAGGCTCTCCCGGGGTCGATTATCTAATATATTCTGATGCAAACGGAGCCAAATGGGCAGGTTATTTTTCAGGAAATGTATTTGTGAACGGTACTTTAAGTAAAAGCGCCGGTTCATTTAAGATAGACGATCCGCTTGATCCGGCAAATAAATACTTATATCACTCGTTTGTTGAAAGTCCGGATATGAAAAATATTTATGACGGCATTGCCGTATTGGACAATAACGGTGAAGCTGTTGTTAAATTACCAGATTATTTTGAAGCGCTAAATCAGGATTTTAGATATCAATTAACGTGCATCGGAGGTTTTGCTCCGGTATATATTGCACAAGAAGTAGCAAATAACCAGTTCAAAATTGCGGGCGGCAAACCCGGCATGAAAGTTTCATGGATGGTTACCGGTATCCGTCATGATGCATACGCCGAAAAAAACCGAATTCCGGTTGAGGTAATGAAACCGCCTGAAGATAGAGGAAAATATTTACATCCCGAAGATTTCGGGCTGCCGAAAACCCAAGGTATAAATTATCAGGCGGCGGAAAAAGATAAAGAGAAATAAATTAATACCTCCGTGAAAATATTAGTACTCTAACTCCGTAAATTTATTTATGAAACCATTTTCATAATCTTATTCTTATTCCTACTATTAACACGTTAGCATTTAATTTAGGCTGAAACCGGGCAAGAGTAAGAGAAAAAACAAATATTATTTTAGATATTTTTCCTTTAGTATTTTCAGGTGATGGTGCGTATGTCCAGCAATTATATACAATATTGCCAGAACTGTTATTCTGTTATGGGCTGCGATTCCTTCGTGCGACAATAACTCCTCATCGAATGATTTAAATAAGACCAAATTGGATTCTCTCAAAAGACGGAATTCATTTATTATATCGCTTATTGCTCTCCCGTTGAAATCACCTTCTCTTACGTAATCATCCTGTTCAAAACCGGGTAATGCCTGCTTTTCTCCTCTTGCAAAACATAAACCCCTGTATGCAAATACTCTTTCCGTATCGGTTATATGGCCTATAACTTCTTTAATCGACCATTTATCCGCGGCATACTTATACGATCCTTTTTCTTCAGGGAATCGATTTAAATAAAACGATAGCTTCGGAAAGCTGAGATTCTAAAATTTTATGAATGTCGCTGCCTTTTATTTCCGAAATATATTTTTCATAATATTCGGCATAATCACCTTGTTTCGGTCTTTGCATATCATCTCCTTTTAATTTCAATGAAATTTTTATTTCCAGATTTTCACTTCAAAAACACCTCCGGACGTGGCGACCCCTCTGAACATTCCTTCGGTATTGAACGGCATGGCGTAATTGCCTTTCTTATCCACAGCAATTAACCCGCCGTCGTCTTTTTGAAGTACCTTAAAGATTACTTCGTCCGCAGCTTTATTTAAAGTCATGCCTTTATATATCATAAGCGCCGAAACATTAAATGCAACCGCATGTTTAATAAATTTTTCTCCCCACCCTGTGCATGAAACTGCGCAGGTGTTATTGTCCGCATACGTTCCGTCCCCTATTAAAGGCGAATCCCCGATTCTTCCCGGCATTTTATTTGTCATGCCGCCCGTAGAAGTACCCGCAGCCAGGTTGCCGTATTCATCGAGAGCAACGCATCCTACGGTGCCGTGCTTTTCTCTTTTCAATTTAATTAAGTAGTCCTGCCATTGTTTATATCTCTGCGGCGTATCAAAATAACTATCCTTTACTAATTTAATTCCCATTGTTTTAGCAAACTCTTCCGCACCTTCGTACGCCAGAAGTACATGCGGTGTTTTTTCCATCACCAGCCGGGCAAGTGAAATTGGATGAGCAATATGCTTAACGCCTGCAACCGCACCGCACGAAAGATCTCTCCCGTCCATTATAGATGCATCCAGTTCATGAGTTCCTTCGGAAGTATAGACGGCTCCGATACCCGCATTAAATTTGGGATCGATTTCAAAAAAGTTTAATACTTTCTCAACCGCGTCCATTGCGGTGCCGCCATTTGTCAGGATATCTTGTCCGGTCTTTAATGCTTCGGAAAGCGACTTAATATATTCATACTTAACTGCCCGCGGCATATCTTTACTAATAGTGCCTGCTCCGCCGTGAATGACAATAGTATATTTGGCTTTTCCCGTTTTAGTATTTTCAGATTGAGCCGGTACCATAAATTGAACAGTCAGGATAATGACTAATGCCGATACAGAGATTATTCTTCCCATAAAACCCCCTAATTATTTTTTCTTCTCCAGTGCATCCAGCAGCCTGTTTATGAATTCAACCTGGGCATTATTAATTTTTAATCTGGCTTCCTGCTCGTCGAAAAACATTCCTCTGTCCACTTCGGGAATAGTTAATATGCGTCCGGATTTGGGCGGCCATTCAACCTGACAAGTATTACTTGAAATTTCCACCGGGTTTTCCATCTCAGATTTAAACGCCCAGGCATACACAGTTTTATTATTTTTTTGTTTTACCGTTCCGAGATGTAGTAAATTACCGTCGAAATTCAGTCCGGTCTCTTCTTTAAATTCCCGTTTAGCTGTATCCAGCAATTCTTCGTTGTCTTCGGGCAAACCTTTCGGAATACCCCAGTATCCTTCGTCTTTATTTGCGAAGAAAGGGCCGCCCGGATGAACAAGGAAAAATTTTATTTCGCCGGTTTTAATGCTGTACATTAAAAGTCCAGCGCTTTTTCTTTCGCTCATATAAATAATCGTACTTTTATATTTTAAAATATTTGGCTTTGTAAAATCATTTACCGGAAAAAACCCTGAGGCCGATAATCCCGGCAATAATCAGGAATATAAAAAAAATCCTGATTAATTCCTTTGATTCACCGAATAGAAAAATGCCTAATATTGCCGTACCTACGGCACCTATTCCTGTCCATACCGCGTAGGCCGTACCTACAGGCAATGTTTTTAACGAAACCGACAAAAGGTAAACGCTTAAAGACATTGTTATTAAAGTAAAAATGCTGGGATAAAGTTTTGTAAATCCGTCGGAATATTTCATGCCGATAGCCCATGCAGTCTCAAACAGTCCGGCAATAAATAATATAAACCAGTTCATTTAATTTCCGCTGATTATAAATTAATAACTCAAATTTAAATAAATCCATGCACATAACCGTGATTAAATTTACCGGCATTAATAAACAATGTTTATTTAATTTTATTCGACGGAGGGCGAATAAGATTGTAAAATGAAACTTTAAACAATAACTCTACCTGCCCGCCATTGATGACTTGTTATTCAAATATATAATCCGCGGAAATCAGTTGAATCTGTCTTATCTCAGAGAAAAGCACAGTCCCGAATTTTAATCTGTATTCATTTCATCGTCCACATTAAGATCTTTTACATTATTTCTTTTTTGTTTGAAGTTGTTAAAATTATAGGAGATTCCGAAGAACAATATTCTCGAATCTCTTTGACCTTGATTGAATGAAGTGAAATCAGTCCCGTATGTTTCGGAACTGTATTTTCTTGTATTGAAAATATCGCTCAATCTTAACGACAGTGATAGATTGCCTTCCATAAAATCCTTCTTTATGGCGACATCGGTGAAATAAATTGCATCTGTTTTACCCTGGGCACTAACAATAGGCGAATTATAAGTAGAAGATATTTGCAATGAAAGACTTTTGCTGAACATCCAGGTAGAATTGATTCTGCCGGTATAACTGTAGCTGTAGTTTTTAGGATTCGTAACAAGTAAAGGATCGTTTATGTCCGATCTGAAATATGATGCGTTTGCATTCAAGCTCCACCATTTAAATAACTTGCCGTTAGCTACAATTTCGGTTCCGTAATTTTTCTGACTTGCTATATTTTCGAAAGTGGATTCTGTCACCCCGTTGTCAACCAGATTGCTGATCCTCGTAATCATTCCGTTTGTTTGTTTGAAGAACAGCGATGAATAAATGTTAAAGTCGAATAATATCGTACTGTATCCCATTTCATATGAGTCGGTATATTGAGGTTGAAGATTCGGATTACCGCGGGAAAGATTTAACGAATCAGAATAATTGATAAAAGGATTTAGCGCCCATGGCCTCGGCCTATCGACTCTTTTGCTGTAACTTACTTTAAATTCCTGCAAAGGTGAAAAGTCATATGCCAGATAAACAGAGGGATACAAGGTAAAATAATGCGATTTGAAAGAGACGTTATCGGTAATTAGCTGCGAATTTGTATTCGCATATTCGCCGCGCAGTCCCGCCTGATATTTAATATTGCCCAACCCGCCCGTATAAATACCGTATAATGCATGGACTTGTTCTTTATAATTAAAATTATTGCTCCTCAAATCGTTATTTATCCAAAAGTTAGCAGACGGATTCCAATTATAAAAATTATAATCCATACCGAGACTGCTTAGTGAAGTTTTGGCGCCGGCAGAAAACCTTCCGTTATCACCTACAGGCTGTACGAAATCCACCTGTCCGATAAACATCCGGTGCGAATTATTATATGTGTTGTTTGTTAAAGTTAAGGGAAGGGACGAAGGACTACCACCGATAGTTAAATAATTATAGTCGGTTCCAGTTGAGCTCGTCATTCCGATATTATTAAACATAGCGCTTGCGGTAAGTTCCTTGCCTTTTTCGGAATAGTCTTTTTTGTAATCCAGAGAATAGTGCATAAAGTTCACGTCTCTGTTCCCGTTGTTGTTGTTTATAAAATAATCCTGCAGGCTTGACTGATCATTCAAAGTCGAATTATCTATAACGCCGGAATTTTTCATATGAAAGCGCCTGTATTGAACTGAAAAGGAGATCGTATTATTATCGTTGAACAAATACTCGGAACCCAGATTTACATTAGCCATATTAAAATCGTACCCGGAAGAAGCATTTTGATTTAAATAAGTTGTGCCCGAACTCAGAAAATTTGTACGGTTTGATAAATCGCTCCTGTTGAAGTTATAAAATCTTCCCGATACGTCTCCGAAAAAATTTAAATCGCCTGTGCGGTAATTAAAATTTCCGCCGCCGGTATATTTATCTCCGGTGCCGGCATTAATATTAAATATCCCGTTAAACCCAAGATCCGATCTTTTCTTTTAAAACAATATTTATAATTCCGGCGGTTCCGTCGGGATCATATTTTGCTGAAGGATTGGTAACCAGTTCAATGGATTTTATAGAGCTGGCGGGGATGCTTGTTAATACGTCTGAGCTGTTCAAACCGGCTAAACCGGAAGGTTTTCCGTCTATTAATATTGTTACATTGCTGTTGCCTCGCAGACTTATATTTCCGTCGATATCTACGGTAACCGAAGGAATATTCTGCATAACTTCAAGAGCCGATCCGCCTGCGCTTGATAAATCTTTTTCTACGTTAATTACTTCTTTATCAAGGTTTGTTACAATCATGTCCTTTTCTGCTTTTACCACAACCGCGCCCATCTTAATGGATGACGGTTCAATTTTCACCATACCAAGATCAAGTATAGAATTCGCCGAACGTATATTAACTTTATTTATAGTGTTGGTTTTATAACCGATAAAAGTAGCCTTAACGTAATAATTTCCCGGTTTGATATTATTAATTTCGAAATATCCGGCTGCATTTGTAACGGCACCGTTTACAATAGAAGAATCCTTTGACATATACAAGGAGACATTTGCAAACTCAACCGGCTTGCCGGTCGAAGAATCGATTATCTTACCTTTAACAACCGGTGCCACTATTGTTTGTTCATTCGTTTTCCGTCTGTAATTAGACTGAGCTGCGGCAAAGGTGCTTATGAGTAGAATAGCCGCGATTAAATAATTTCTCATTTTTTCTCCGTTTTAAATTATCTTAAACCAATGTTATAAAACGGAGTTTTGACAAAATTACCTTGATTAAAGTTTAATTATTTAGGAATAGGTTTGAGGTAAGTCAACTTGGACATTAAATATTCGTTTCAGTCTTGATTAATATAAAATAAAGAAATTAGATCAACCAGAGATGAATAGACATTATTTATAAACCGGAGTTCACTTCAGCCCTGAACTTGAACTTAAACTTTTTTAGAAAGACCCGAATTTAAAAACAAGATTGGCCGCCGGACCGCTCAGATCATTATTCTTTAATCCTACCAGATCGGCACCCGATACCAGTCTATATGATACACCGGCATTAATTCTGAAGAAAGAAGTTATATTCAACTCGGCATTCACTCCGGGTTCAAAGACAAATACGGTGGAATTTTCCTTGCTATCATAATTGTCGTCGTAAAAAATATCCCAATTGATAGGTGCATATGAAACCTCACCGCCTCCTACGAGAACAGAAACCGAATAGTGAATAAGATTATTCGGCAAACCGATATATTCCAATATCAAACCCCCGTAGCCGAATTCTATTCTTACGTCACTGACGTAATTATAAAAATATAATGCGGACTGCGGACCTTTAATCTTATTTACAAGTCCGTATCCGCCGGCGCCAATTAATAAAGTATGATTTATAAGCCAACCGCCGTATCCGCCGACAAAGATGGCAAAATTATTTTTTACCGTAGAAAATTTTACTACGGGGGCACCGAATCCGCCGCTTTGAACTTTCCCGCTTATTAATGTTTCTTCCTGACCGAATGTTAAAAAGGAAGCAAGTATAAAAAATAAAACAACAATTATTTTTTTCATGTTATCCCCTTTATTTTGGTCGCTTTAAAAATAAAATGCGGGGAACTTATTAAAAAGCAAAGTGCATTTACTCCTGTGTTATTAAAAGGAGAAATATATTTATTGCCTTCAAAGCAGCTCCCCGGCGAAAAATAAATTTATAAGACTTATTTTATTTGAGTCAGACGCTTCGGTCCCGCATTTAGAACTTCCTGCGGAGCTTCTTTCCGAAACAATTTAAAGTTCTCAATAAATCTGGCCGCAAGAGCATCATACTTCTTCCAGTACTCGTCTCTGCTGCCCCAGGAACTAGCTGGATCCAATACATCTTCCGGTACATCGGGACAACTAGTCGGCACTTCAAATCCGAAAAGTTTATCTTTTCGGAAATTCACCTTAACCAGTTTACCGTCTAGAACGGCATTAAGTAAGTTACGGGTATGTTTAATGCTGATTCTTTTGCCCACGCCGAATCTTCCGCCGACCCAGCCTGTATTTACAAGCCAGCACTGCACGTTGTGTTTAATCATTCTTTCTTTCAGCATCTTCGCATATTCGAAAGGATGTCTAACCATAAACGGCGCGCCGAAGCATGCGCTGAAAGTTATCTGCGGCTCCGTGCCTAAGCCTACTTCAGTACCGGCAATCTTTGAAGTATATCCGCTTATAAAGTGATACTGTGCCTGATCCGGGTTTAATTTTGAGATGGGAGGCAGAACGCCTGAAGCGTCGCATGTAAGAAATATAATATTCTTCGGATGTTTCTTAACATAACCGCCGGGAACAACATTGGGAATAAAACTAAGCGGATATGAAGCTCTCGTATTTTCTGTTATCGAATCGTCGTTAAGATCAATCTTACGCGTTATGGGATCGTACACAACGTTTTCGAGAATAGTTCCGTATCTCTTCGTAGTCGCAAAAATCTCAGGTTCACTTTCAGCGGAGAGACGAATAACTTTTGCATAGCATCCGCCTTCGAAATTGAATACTCCCTGAGAGCTCCAGCCGTGTTCGTCATCGCCGATCAGATTGCGATTAGGATCTGCCGAAAGCGTTGTTTTGCCGGTGCCGCTTAATCCGAAGAAGATCGCAACGTCGCCGTCTTTCCCTACATTTGCCGAACAATGCATCGGAAGTACATCCCGGAAAGTCAACAGAAAGTTCAGCACGGTGAATACTGATTTTTTAATTTCACCCGCGTATAAAGAATTTGCAATTACTGCGGTACGCGAAGCAAAATTTAAAATGATTCCTGTCTCCGTTCTGGTACCTTCTATTTTAGGGTCAACTTTAAAACCGGGTACGGTAATTACCGTAAATTCAGGTATGAATTTTTTAAGCTCTTCTTTATTGGAAGTGGTAAGAAACATATTTCTTGCAAAAAGACTGTGCCAGGCTTTTTCGGTTATTATTCTTATAGGCATCCGGTAATCAGGATCTGCTCCCACATAACAATCCTGAACAAAAACTTCTTCACCTTGAAGATAAGATTCAACCCTGGACATCATCACATTAAATTTTTCAAGACTTAGCGGACGATTATTTACTCCCCACCATATATTGCTTTCGGTTGACTCTTCTTTAACGATGAACTTATCCGCGGCCGAACGGGCAGTGTGTTTCCCCGTCTTTGCGATCAGCGGACCTTCGGCAGCAAGATGCGCTTCATTTCTGAAGATGCTTTCTTCATAAAGAGCTGAATCGGGAAGGTTCCAGTATATCTTATCCAGATATTTCAGGCCGTGGTTAACAAGGCCGTAATCGGAAGCAAGTTCTTTTGCTTCTTTACTTGCGGGGGTCGAGAATTCTAAAAATTTACTCATGACCAATCCCTCACTAATTTACGGTCGCCGATAAATAATTCATTGGGAGAATTAGGATCTAACGCCCATTTGATTCTTTCGACGCCTTCGGTTATATCTTTAATGCTTCCGCAATAACTTAAACGCAGATAACCTTCCATACCGAATTCGGCACCGGGAACTGTAAGCACCATAACCTTATCGATTAAGAATTCGGAAAGTTTATTTGAATTTTTTTCGTACGCGCTGAAATCCGCAAAGCAATAGAACGTTCCGTCAGGTTTGGTAACTTTAACGCCTTCGAATGCGTTGAGCTGATCCATCATTATATTTCTGTTATTCTCAAGAGTTAGTCGAAGGTTTTCCACGCCAGATTGAATTCCGTTCAAAGCGCCGACAGCGGCTTTCTGCAGAAGTATCGAAGGGCCGGATGTCTGATGTCCCTGTATATTGGACATTGCTTCGATTACTTTTTTATTGCCCACAGCCCAGCCTATTCTGAAGCCGGTCATTGCATACTGTTTGGAAACACCATTAATCAAAATGATTTTAGAACTTTCCGATTTGTCTTTCGCATATTCAAAACAATTTATAGGCTTCTTTCCGTCGAATATCAACCTGTGATAAATATCGTCCATTATTAAATACAAATCTTTCTTTTCACAGAACTGAACGATATCGGAAATAAACTCTTCGGAATACATTGCACCGGAAGGATTATTAGGACTGTTTATAATTACTGCTTTTGTATTTGATCCGACTTTTTGTTCGATATCCTGAATCCTCGGATAAAAGCTGCCGTCTTCGGCAGGGGCGCCTACACCGATTGCACCGCAAAGTTTTGCCATTTCCGGATAGCTGACCCAGAAAGGTGCCGGATAAACTACTTCTTCCTGCGGATTAAGAATTGCCTGAAGTGCAACCATAATAGCTTGTTTTGCGCCTCCGGAGGCAATAACGTTTTCGGGAGCTACTTTTCGATCGTAAAATTCTTCTGTGTACCGAATTATAGCTTTCTTTAATGCCGGAATACCGTCAACAGGTGCGTATCTCACTTCTCCAGAGTTAAGATGCGCTGCTGTTGCTAAAATAGCATCCATTGGAACCATACTTTTCGGTTCTCCGCCGCCTAAATGAATAACCGGCTCACCCTTTTCCCTTAATAATGCTGCTTTTTCGTTAAGTTTAAGAGTTGGGGAAGCACTAATAGACCTTGCAATTTGACTAAGACTCATGTTCTACCCCGTTATATTGTAGCGTTTGATATGTGATAATATTACAATATGCAAATTATTGGCAGGTGATTTTAGAATCAAGTTTTTTATGATTTATTTTAACAAAATATGAATAAAAATTTTTAATTCTGCATATTAACAAGCTTGTATTCATTTAATCGTTATTTAATAAATATTTAACAAATGTTGATTCTTATAAATATGGTGGGAATAGCAAATAAAAATATTTTATACAATTTTCTAATTACATAAAATATTTTGGCGATAATGTTGTTGTCGCGGACCCCATTATCGCCATTTATTTAATCATTTTTATTTCGGACTCGGTCCCTCGGTAACCTGAATCATATCATCAGGCCTTAACCATTTTTTATAAGCTGCTTGAATCTCACCGGAAGTTAATGCCAAATACTTCTTTGCGGCTAAAGTCGGCTCGTCAAGCGGCAGATCATTTAGTGATCTTGAAAGCAGTCCGCCGGCAATACTGCTTATACTCGACTCGGATAACGGGATTTCCCTTAACATCATTGCTTTAGCCTGTTCAAGTTCATGCGTAGTTACCGCAGAGTTCTGCATTTGTTTTAAATCTCTGACAATTATAGTGCGTGCTTTTGATACATTAGGAGGGTCGCATCCGTAATTTACACTGTATGTGGATCTTGTTTTCCCGATACCGAAGGATGAAGATACATAATATACAAGTCCGGAATTTTCGCGAAGATCTTTATAAAGCCTGGTAGCATAGAATGAACCGCCGAGCACATGATTACCAAGTTCCAATGCATAATAGTCGGGGTTAGAACGGTCAAGACTCAATGTCTCTGCAAGCGTTACCTTGTCCTGAACTCTGCTTTTATCGGGTACGGCAGCTACAGAAGGTTTGTTTGGCGGTACAGGAGAAAATTCCGTATTTGGTTTAGGACCGCTTGCTTTCCAATTGCCGAAATATTTTTCGATTACATATTTTGCAGAGTCCGGATTAACATTTCCTATAACTACAATTGTTGTCATATCGGGGCGGTAAACTTTCTGATAATAATCTTTAACGTCATCCAGGCTTACCGACTTTACTGTTTCCGGCGTAGTTTGCCGAAGCGACGGATCGCCTTCAGGCAGAAGTGCTGTTCTTACCGCTCTTCCGGTCAGGTAGTCAGGGCTTTTTAATTCTCCGGCTACTGTTTGTGAAGTCTGCATTCTTATTACATTAAATGCCTGTTCTGGCAAACCCGGGTTGAGTAAATTATCGGCCAATAATTCCGCTCCACGGTCAAAGTGGTTCGAAAGAACTTCAAGCGAAAAACCGGTTCCCGCGTCTTCGCTTGCGCCGATGTCATCGAGTGCTTTTTGAAATTCCACTCTGTTTAAAGTTTTAGATCCGTAATCGAATAACTGTGAGAGCACCCCGCTTTCGCCGTCTTTATTTTTCGGCGTTTGAAGATCGGGATTATTTTTTATTCTTCCGTATATGCTTATTGTATTGCTTATCGTTTCTGGCTGGATGATTAATTTTATTCCGTTAGGCAGCGTGCTAACAACCGGATTAACTATGGATGCCGGAACCGTTAATCGTCCCAGAGCTTTCGATGCCCATTCGGGTAAGGCAACTTGCTTGGGGTTTTTAGGCGCAAATGATTCCTGACCGCCGAAAGAGTTTTTTGTAATAGGTTTGCCGGACGACTGCGGAGTTAGAATCGCAAATATTGCATGCGAGTCATCCAAATATTTTTTTGCCACTCTGTTAACGTCTTCTACCGTTACATTTTCAAGAGCTTTTAATTCTTCTTCAGGAGAATCTTTTCCGTCTACGGCTACAGCTTCGGACCACGATGAAGCTAATCCTGATATTGAATTCTTTTGAAATTCCGCCGAAGATAATTCCTGTCGTTTTTCTGCTTCAATCAATTCTTTGGAGAAACCTTTCTTCAAATCCTTTTTGATAAGATCCTGCACTTCTTTGAGAAGCATCTTTGAATCTGCTCCTTTGGGAAATACAGCAAGTGCAAATCCCAATCCGGTCTCGGGCAGGTTGCTGTACTGGAATCCGGCATACAGTGCTTTGCCCGTCGGTACAAGCGAAGAATAAAGACTTCCTCTCTGGTTGCTTAATACATCCGATAAGATCTGTGAAGCGGCATAATCGGGACTGCTGGATCCCGGCATGCGGTAGGATATAACCGCAAATCCGTATGGAAGATCTGTCTGCAGATTTAAAGTATCGGGAATAACCGGAGTAAGATTTATTTCCGGTTTTTTAGGAAGTTCTTTCCGCGGAATATCGCTGAAGAGTTTTTTTACCTCGGCTAATGTTTTTTCCGGATCAAGTTTGCCGACTACTACAAGTATCGCATTGTTGGGAGCGTACCAGGTGTCGTGAAATTTCTTTAACATAGCACCGGATGTTTTATTGAAAGAAGGTCTTGTTCCCAGCGCATCATGAGAATAAGGTGTTCCTTTAAACAATGCTTTAAGCAGTTTGGTATAAAAAACATATTGAGGGTTCGAAAGATCAGCGGCAACTTCCTGTTCAATTGCGCCTCGTTCATTTTTCCACAACGAATCGGTGCATAAGATGTTTTTCATCCTGATGGATTGGATATGAAGGGCGACATCAATATCTTCCGCCGGAACGGTAAAGAAGTACTGAGTTACCGTCTGTCTGGTATCTGCATTGAAGTTACCTCCCATTGCTGCGCTTATGTCAGCCAGTTGATCTACCGAAAGTCCTTTGCTTCCCCTGAACATCATATGCTCGGTTGCGTGCGCCGTTCCGGGAAATCCTTCAGGCGCTTCATTGGAGCCGACCATGTAGTTAATTTCTGTGGTAACAACAGGTGCCAGAGAATTTTTGACAATCACTACCTTCAACCCGTTTTTCAACGTCGCCCGCACAACATTACCGCTGCTGTTGTCCTTTGCAGACATGTAAGGGAATAAAAATACAATAAGCAGTAAAACTGCCGTCGACAATCGAATTAATTTTTTAGAATCGATTTTATTGTTGATAAAATAATTTAAATTTTGCTTGTACAACATTACACTCTCCCGGTTTAAACTTAACTGATATCATGAGTAAAACTCTTTAGACAGGATAAATAGTCTAAGATTTGAATATGATTTTAAGAATATTTGTAATTATGAGGTGGGCATTGAGTCACAATAACGATTACCCGTATAAATACTTAACACAGTCTATAATTTTTATGAACGAGGGATCCATATTAGAAGTTCGGATAGAAAGTTTATCAGGTGAGTCAAATTCTGATTAGATATAGTTCACCGTTTAATTCCGCTCACTGTGAGAAGATAATCTGCCTTTTGTTATATCTTGAATGAAATTTTTGGGGATAAAAATCAAATTCATCAAACAATCCGCATTAGAATTTATACCGGCATTTTCATTTTATCGTTTTTTAATTTCAGAAAATAATGTTTCAATTTCTGGAATCTCTTTCGGTATGCTAACGGAAAGCACCTTTGAACCGCCTGTAGTTACAAGAACATCGTCTTCTATTCTTATACCGAACCCTCTATACTTTTCCGCAATAGTTGTATCTTCCTCCGGAAAATATAGGCCCGGTTCAACTGTAATTATCATGCCGGCTCTTAACGTATCGCTTGAAGTTAAATCATGTACATCCAGTCCGACGGAATGAGATACTCCGTGTGGCATATAATTCTCCATACCTTTTTGTGCAAATATTTCGAGTGTTTTTTTATTTAAATCGTAAAACGTCACGCCTGGTTTTATTATATCAATAACCTGTTTTTGAGCTTCGAGTACCATATTATAAATTTCTTTTTGTGCATCGTTGAATTTACCCGACACCGGTAGCGTTCTTGTAATATCCGCGGCATAACCTTTATATTCTCCCCCGATATCCATAACAACTATTTCTCCATCCTTCATTTGCATATTGTCTTTATTATAATGAAGAACTAAAGAATTCTTTCCGCTTCCTATAATTGAAGGAAATGAAGTATAATCGCAGCCTTGTTTTAACATTTCTCCTTCAATAGCCCCGCGTAATTGATACTCCCATGCTCCGGGCCTGCAGAGCTTGACGGCTTCTTTAAATCCGTCTCCCGTAATTTTGATGGCTTTCTTAATGAGAGATACTTCGGTTTCGGATTTTATCTCCCGTAATTTTGATATTATTAAATCCAGGTTCTTAATTTTAATTCCGGGATGCTTCAATTCAAATTTGTCCTTATTTCCTTTTTCAGCGAAAATCATTTTGTTATTCAGCCAATCAAAATAAAACGGATTATCCGAAGAAGAGGTATATATCTTATTTAAATTTTTAAGAATTGAGTTAAATATTTTATTAAACTCGAGGCTATTCAATACTGCTTCATGATCATTTATGACGGTATCTCCGTTATCATCCGGATCAAAAAAAATATAATGAACTTTAGAATTTCTAATTTTTATACCTTCCGGCAATATTATTAAATAACAATTTGGTTCATCAACTCCCGAAAGGTAAAGGAAGTTACTCTCCTGTCTGAAAAGGTATTCAACATCCCCGTTGCGTTTTTTTGTATCTGCCGCTTTAAGTATAACGGCGGAACTGTCGTCTAAAAGTTTTATTAAATTATTTCTTCTCTCCCGGAATTCAATGGAAAGTATTTTTTGTGCGGATGAAAAACCGGAGAGGATAGTAAAAAGCAAACCGGAGATTATCAGAATTGAATAGATATTTAACCAGGCTGAATTTTTGTTTCCCATAACCTCCCCCGTTTGGTATTAAAATATTTATTTTTTCAATTCCACTTTTTGGTATACCATTTTTCAATAACCGACTGTGCCGGTTTGTTATTTGGAATATAATTATTATTCCTTACGCCGCCGTATGTTAAATAACTGGGCCATTTCCACCAGTACATTCCTGCAAGCCATTTTCTTCCGTAAGAAGCCTTTAATAAAGCATTGTAACATCTGGCCTGACTTATAAGATTTATACTGTCTCTCCCGGCCGATTCCATAGCCGTCTTCCACGGCCTCCCGGTGCTTCTGAAACCTACTTCCGTAAATATAGCTTGTCTGTCGTATTTTTTGCAAATATTCTCTACATTGTTCATTACCGATTCTGCTCCCTTGAACAGTTCTTTATCCGTAGGATTATCTTTATTACTGATCGGGTAATATTCGCTGAGACCAATATAATTGAAAGCTTTCCAGAAAGTAAGGTTTTCAAATTCGTTGCTCCAATTTGCTCCGTACGTAATTTTTCCGTTGTATAGCCGACGTATTTTTGCCGTTAACTTTATCCAATCTTTTTCATGACCGACAGTCGCACCGCCTAGTTCATTTCCTATACATAACACAGGAATATTATACATTTCAGAAATCATTGCGTAGTGAACTATCCAATTATAATAATAATGGAAAAATAATTCCCAGTCTTTTTTGCTTTTCATTTTAATATCGCCAGGCCATAAGTTTCTTCCCAGATAAATTTGAGGCTTCATCATTAAGGTCATATTCTTTTTAAAAGCAACGTGTGAAAGAAAAATCATAGATTCGTCGTTTTCCGCGCCTGCAAATTCCCAGAATCTTAACGGCTCGGGGACCGAAGCATCGCGTACGGATGTAAACGGCGTAATTGAAAACGAATTAGCGCCGATACTTTTTATTTTTTCAATAGATTTTTTTGCATCCTCCGAGAGATAGCCGTTATAAATATCGTATCCCACATGAGCAAAACAGAATCCTTTTTGGAATGCGTTAATTTTTTTATTAAAATCCTTTTTATAGTTGTTTATTTCATTTTTGTATTCACCGGTTAATTTTTCCAGGAATAATTCCCATCCGTTTTGAAACCGGTTAAGATCAATATTCTGTTCAGAAAAATTTTTATAAACATTAAGAAACCCGGTCTTACCGTATTTATCTATTAAGAAATCGACGAACATTCCGGCAAGCGGACCGGCGATAAGAGGAGAAATGAATTGTAGTTTATTATTATCCAGTAATTCCCCCAGCTCCGGGATATTTCCGGATTCGGCGATCAGTGCCGCCCAGAACTTGAATCCTTTTCTTCTCCAGTTGCTTGTGAAATGCATGGCAAGTCCGGTCTCAAGGAAATCGGTCTCAGGTTTACCAAGGTTTTGTCTTAATATTAATTGAGCATTAGAAAAATAATCATCCCCTTTAATCCAATCGTTTAAGACCAGCCTGATTGTGCTGTCATTGAAGTCAGTGTTTTCAAGACTTGTATTCCGTGTTATCAGCCCTTTATTTTCAAAGCTGTCGAATATATAACACGTTGTTTTATGCACGGATATCTTGTTACTAAAAAAGTCTTTCATCTTTCCCAGCATTCCGGAAAAGATGTGTTCTGTTTTTCTTATTTGTTCTGCGCCCGTACTTTTAGAATAAACGATATATTTATAATAAGCGAAATCGGAATATGTTTTTTTCATACTGCCGAAATCACGGTAATTGTTTAAATCGGGTGTCCACTGATGCGAGTCATTCATTTTAAATGTATCCATAACCTCGCACATTCCGTTCTCAAAAATATTTATATCGCCTGTAAGTCTAACGGAAATATTATTGGATATATATCTATCGCTGTTCCCCGAAATTAAATACATCGCTTTGTTTTTATTCCACGGATTGGGATAAAGCAATGTAACCAGCGATGTTGAATCGTTATAAGTTTTTTTATTGAATGAAAATCCGCTTTTTGAGAATTTAACAGGAAGTTGACCGGATAATTTTCTTAATACGGTATTTGATTCATACGTCCCGACAACGAATATTGAATTGTTTCCAAGATCATTAATTGTAACCGAAGTATCCGCTATCGGTTTAATCATGATCCGCCTGAAGCCGTTTACTATATTCTCAATAGACCCGGCATAAATCTTTGAATAGGCCGCATTTGAAGAAGGATAAATAATTATGCCGCCGTTTAAATATAATTCATGAAGCAACTGCCTTCTTCCGATTAAACTTTCCTTCTTACCGGATTGAAAAGATTTACCCGAGTAAGAATTAATAATAAAATAAAGTCCTGACCCGGCAATTAAAATTAGAATAATTAAATAAATTTTTTTCATGTCCGCAAACAGCCTTTGTGTTGGAAAGGAATATAAGAAATAAAATCAGTCTTTGGTTTGATGAAGGTATTAAAATAGCAAGAATGCATGGAAAGAAGTATGAATGCATGGAAAGAAGCATGAATGTATGGGAAGAAGCATGGATGCATGGAAAGAAGCATGAATGTATGAAGAGCATGGATGCATGGAAGAAACATGAAATCATGCTTCCATGCAATCATGTATTTTTTAGTCCAGAAATTCTTTGAGGTATTTGCCCGTCCATGATTTTGGATTTTCGGCAATTGTCTCGGGAGTTCCGGCGCATACAATCTCGCCTCCCAATTCACCTGCCTCCGGTCCCAGATCTATAACATAATCGGCGCATTTAATTATTTCAAGGTTGTGCTCAATAATTACGACAGAATTGTTGCCTTCAAGAAGTAGTTTGAAACAATTAAGAAGTTTGGATATATCGTCGAAGTGCAGTCCGGTTGTCGGCTCGTCGAAAATAAACAATGTATGTTTGCGTTCTCTTTGAGTTGAAAGATGAGCCGCAAGTTTTATTCTTTGAGCCTCGCCGCCCGATAATGTATTTGAAGGCTGTCCGAGCTTTAAATATCCCAGTCCGACATCTGAAAGAACCTGAATGTATTTCACAATTTTATCGTTACCCTTAAAGAACTCAACGGCTTCGTCTACTGTCATTTCCAGAACATCTACAAGATTCTTGCCCCTGTAAGTAATTTCTCTGATTTCTTTTTTAAACCTTGTTCCGTTACAATCATCGCATTCCAGGTAAAGGTCGGCCAGAAACTGCATTTCTACTTTTATAAAGCCGTCGCCCTGACAAGTTTCGCATCTGCCGCCGGGTACATTGAATGAAAAATAACCCGGTTTATAACCGCGTGCTCTGGCCTGATGGGTGGAAGCAAACAGTTCGCGAATATGCTCGTATGCTTTTATATAACTTATGGGATTGGAGCGCGGTGTTTTTCCGATCGGAGATTGATCAACAATTTCAATATCATCGATATATTCGACTCCTTTAATTTCGTCGTATTCACCTATCTTAGGCGGCACCTTCCCAAGCTGCTTTGCCAGTCCGCCGTATAAGATATCGTGCACCAGCGTACTTTTGCCGGAACCGCTTACTCCGGTGATCACTACAAATTTATTTAATGGTATTTCCATATCGATATTTTTCAGATTATGTTCTTTCGCCCCCTTTATCTGAATGGATTTACCTTTCTTAGTATTTCTTTTCGAAGGTACCGGGATAGACAGCTTACCGGATAAGTATTTTCCTGTAAGCGAATTTTTATTTTTCAAGATCTCATCCCGTGTTCCCATCGCCATAATCTCACCGCCGTTCACGCCGGCTTTCGGCCCCATATCAACAACAATGTCGGCTTCATTTATCATATCGGGATCATGTTCAACAACAAGAACAGTGTTGCCGATATCCCTTAAATTTTTCAGTATCCTGATAAGTTTTGCATTGTCTCTCGGATGCAGACCGATACTCGGCTCATCCAGGACATATAATGTACCCACAAGCGATGAGCCCAGCGAAGTAGCCAGATTTATTCTTTGTGTTTCACCCCCGGAAAGAGAGCTGCTTAATCTTTCGAGAGTTAAATAACCTATACCGACATCATTTAAAAAAGTAAGCCTTTTGATAATTTCTTTAATTACCCGCTCTCCTACCATCAGATCGTATTCTGAAAGCTTCAGGCTATTAAAAAACTGAAGCGATTGTTCAATCGGTATTTTTACTACATCGTATATCGATTTATTCCCTATTTTTACCTGCAGCGCTTCGCGTCTTAATCTTGATCCTTTACATGCATGACAGGTTGTATATCCGCGGTACCGGCTTAAAAGTACTCTGACATGCATCTTGTAAGTTTTGCTTTCAAGGCTTTCAAAAAATCTATCAATACCGATATAATCGGCAAAGCCTTTTCTTATTAACGAATACCTGCTGCAGCGTAAGATCCTTAAACGGAACATTCAGCGGTATGCCGTATTGTTTCGAGTTCCTGACAAGATCCCTTAAATGGATGCCGTATTTGGCCGACCTGAACGGCGCAATCGCTCCCTCGCTTAAATTCAAAGATGGATTCGGTATAACAAGATTCATATCTATGCCGATAACTTTGCTGAATCCCTGACATACCGGGCATGCGCCGAATGGATTATTGAAAGAGAAAAATCTCGGTTCAGGTTCTTCATACCTTATTCCGCAGCATTCGTAGAATTTATTGAATTCGTGCTTGCTCACCCGTCTCTGCATTAATTAAAACTAATCTGTTCTCGCCTTCCTTAAACGTAACTTCGATAGCATCGGATAATTTTTCCCTGACTTTATTTTTCTGAACTTTAAACCGTTCTATAATTACATTTATTTTATCTTTTTTTCTGGGATTTGCTTCTTCTTCGTTCAAGTCGACAAAGGTATTATTAAAGTAGATTCTGAAAAAACCTCTCTTTTTTAGCAGATCAAGTTCTTCTTTAATATTGTGCCCCTCATGGCTGTGAAGAGGGAATCCCAGATACCATTTGGAATCGTCAGGCTGCTCTTCAAGCCAATCGGATACCGTACCGGTTGTAGCTTTCTTAACTTCTTTACCGCATTCAAAACAAATCGTTTTACCTATTCTGGCAAAAATCAATCTTAGATAATCATATACTTCTGTTGTAGTACCGACAGTTGAGCGTGTGTTTTTAGATCCGGTTCTCTGTTCGATTGCAACGGCCGGACTGATACCCTGAATATAGTCCACATCCGGTTTGTTGATTCTTTCAAGAAATTGTCTTGCGTAAGCCGAGAGACTTTCTACATACCTTCTTTGCCCCTCGGCGTAAATAGTATCAAAAACCAGCGATGATTTTCCGCTCCCGCTCACCCCGGTAAAAACCACAAGTTTATTTCTCGGAATTTCGAAACTCAGGTTTTTCAGGTTATGCTCTCTTGCACCCTTAATTATTATCCGTTTATTTTTATTTATTGAATCAGCCATATTTATATTTAATACAAATGATTTAAAATTTATAAAACTATTTCCCCCGCATTTTTCACAAACATAACACGTCGGGAAATCATAAAACACTAAATCGAATCCGGTAATATACAAAAGAAATGATTGTGAAAGAGTTAAAAAAAAGGTAGTAAATCACTCTCTTTCATAATTATAAGAAGAATTTACCCGCTGGTTCGAAAAAATATAAGCCATGTGACTTGTATTACTTACTATTCTCTAATTTTCTCATCTCTTCAATTTTATCATTCAATTCCTTAATCTTTTCATTTAACTCTTTCACCTTCTCATCTACTTTATCTTCGTAAGTTGTCTGATCCCAATAGCCTCTGTTTTCGAAATAGCCTTTAAACAGCCAGTTGTGTTTTAAAGCCTCCATATTTTCGGCCAAACGTGCCGCGCTAATTTTAGCTTCTATACTTGTCTGATGAATATTTTCAAGCGTTGATGCTATAGTAGTATCATATTTCCCTTTGGCTAATAATGCTCCTAAAACGCCCTGACCTTCTTTAACATTTTTAATCATATCTTTAACATCTATAACTGCCTTATCTACATTACTTACAACATCTTGAACCCCGGTACCGAGCGTATCAAAAAGTCCTGTTATTTTGGATAATTCATCTGTAATATTTTTTAAACTTGAATCCGCTTGTTTGGTTAAATTGGATGCGTTATTATAGAGATCATCGTTATTGATTAATTTTCCTATGCTGCCTTCGCCTTTATTTACTTTACCTACAATTTCGGAAAGATCTTTAGTCATATTTTTTGTGTACTGCATTATTCCTTCGGTCTGGGCAATAAGGGCGGAAAAGCCCACCGGTTCCTCCGATTGGATATAGCCTCCGTCTTTAACCGGTTCTGCACTGCTGCTGCCTATTTTCAGTACAACAACTTTACTTCCCACAAGGCCTTCCGTTTCTATGGTTGCTTTGGTATCTGTCTTTACAAATCGTCTAATGTCCGTTTGAAGTTCCATCGAAACATCTACCCTGCCGCTCGTATCGTTAACTATATTAATATTGCTTACCGAACCCACATCTATACCGCTTAATCTTACGGTTGCACCGGTTCTCAATCCCTGGACATCTTTGAAATAAGCCTTTACGTTGAACGTAGAACTGAACAGCGCATTTTTCTGTCCGATTAAAAAAACAGCTAGTACAAGCAGAATAGTTCCCAGAAAAATAAAAACTCCCAGCCGGATCGAAGACATATTTTTAAACATTAATTTCTCCTGTTATTAGAATCAATAACTTCCGAACTGAAGAAATCCACAAGAAAAGGATCTTTTGTAGAAGTAAGATCATCGATATTCCCTTCATATCTGAGTTTTCCGTCTTTAAGAACGACGGCTCTGGATGCAATAATTTTTGCGCATGTTAAATCGTGTGTTACGATTACAGACGTTGTATGCAGATCTTTCTGCAATTCAACGATTAACTGACTTATTTCCTTTGAAGTAATAGGATCAAGACCCGTTGTCGGCTCGTCATATAATATTAATTTCGGTTCGGTAATAATAGTTCTTGCGAGCCCGATTCTTTTTTTCATTCCTCCCGACAGTTCGGCAGGCATTTTATCGATAGAATCCTGCAAAGAAACTTTCTCCAGTACATCTTTAACTTTTTTAGTTCTTTCCGGTTCGGTAAAATCAAAATTACGTACTAACGGAAATTCAAGGTTTTGCCTTACGGTCATAGAATCGTACAGTGCCGCACTTTGGAATAAAAAACCTATTTGTTTTCTGATCACATTCAATTTTTTTAAAGGTAATTTAAGTAAGTCTTCACCCTCAAGGAAAATTTCTCCCGCATCGGGTTCCATTAATCTGACAATACATTTTAATAAAACACTCTTACCGGTACCGCTGCGTCCGAAAACAACCATATTTTCATTTTCTTTTATGTTGAGCGAAATATCATCCAATACCTTTAGATCACCGAACGATTTACTCAAGTTTTTAATTTCTATGAATGACATTTCAATGGCTCCACAGCAAAACAGTAATCTTAACTAGAACCATGTCCACTAAAAGAATTATGAGAGATGAAATGACCACCGAGCTGGTGGACGCATTTCCCACACCGACAGTACCGTTCTCGGCATTATATCCCTTATAAGCCCCGACAATTCCCACAATAAATCCGAAGACAAATGTCTTCGCAATTCCCGGAATTACATCAGTAAACCCCAGCGAGTTAATTACCGCATTTGTATAAAGCTGAAAATTTATTCCTTGCGAGAGATATATTGCCAGGTACCCGCCGATAATTGCCAGAAAAATTACATACACGGTGAGCATTGGCAGAATTATTGTGCATGCCACAACCCTGCTAACAACTAAAAATTTAAAAGGATTTATTGCCGAAACTTCCATTGCATCAATCTGCTCGGTAACACGCATTGAGCCCAGTTCGGCGCCTATTCCCGAGCTGACTCTCCCGGCAAATATTAATGCGGTTATAACCGGTCCTAATTCTCTTACTACGGATAATGCAACCATACCCGGCAAAAATGATTCTGCGCCGAACCTTGCCATTACAGGCTGGCTCTGCATTGCAAGTACAAGTCCGATTATAAATCCGGTAACGCTGACAATAGGCAGAGTTTTTACACCGAGCTCATCCATATGATTTTTAACTTCCGCAAACTCGTACGGCGGTAAGAATACATTCTTAAAGAAGTTAATAGAAAATAAGGTCAGACCGGTAATTGTTTCGAAAAACTCACCAAATCTTTTTTCGGTTATGGAAACTGCGTTATTTGTTTTGGTATTGGAATCCAAGAAATACCTAACCGTTCAATTTTTTGTTTTATAAAAATAATGAAATGGAATAAAAAACATATGCCTATATTCAAAAACCAAAATAATAAAAAAACCATCTTAAAAAAAGAAAACCGTACATAACCGCTTTCAGGAATTGTGTTTAATATATTAAAAAAACGCATTTTTATAGTGTGTTATTTCCGGTTTCTTACTAAGGATTATTGTAATTACGTCAAAACGACAGTCCTCTCCGTGAATTTTATTCTCTATCAAATACATTTCCGCAATTTTTTTTATCTGTTTTTGTTTTGCCGCGGTAATTGAATACTCGGGCGCCCCGTACTTGAGGGAATATCTTGTTTTTACTTCCAGAAAGGTTAAATAATTATCTTCCGGATCTCTTGCAATAATATCAATCTCGCCTTTTCCGAAACGATAATTTTTTGCTATAATTTCGAAACCTTTATCCAGTAAAAACTTTTCAGCAAGTTCTTCCCCCAGTTTGCCTAATTCTTTTCCTTCTTGAATCATTTCTCCCCTATTTTTTAAAATTGACAAATTCAAATTTTATAGAAGCTCTCCGACAGATTATTTAATACCATGGAGTTTTTTTTCAATCGCCGGTTCTGACAATATTTTCAATAAGAAAGTTTTTCTGTGAAAGGGAGATGCTCCGTAAAGTTTAATAGCATTAATGTGGTCCTTAGTACCGTACCCTTTATTTTTGGACCATAAATACTGCGGGTAATATTTATCCATCCTTTTCATAATACGGTCACGAGTAACTTTGGCTAAAATGGAAGCCGCAGCAATTGAAAATGATTTTGAGTCGCCCTTAATAATCGGAAGAGCGGGTATTTCCGAAGTAAAAATTTTATTACCGTCAATTAAAATCAGATCCGGTTTTATTCCGAGCCGTCCGACAGCGATTTTCATCGACAGCAGAGATGCCTGCAGAATATTTATTGAATCAATTTTACCGTGAGATACCAATGCAACCGAATAAGACAAAGATTTGGAAATAATTTCCGGGAATAGGAATTCTCTTTCTTTTTCGGAAAGTTTCTTGGAATCGTTAACTCCGCTAATAACCGTATTTTTGTCAAATATAACGGATGCGCTCACAACCGGTCCGGCCAGAGGTCCGCGACCTGCTTCGTCTACACCGGCAATATATCTTATGCCCTCTTTTAAAAAAGAATTATCGAAATGTTTCATTTTCCCAGATAAATTGCTGTTAATCCTAATATCATATTTAATTTTAACAAGCGACTGACGGTGTTAAGGCTTTCCGGAGAATGATCGTCAAAAAGTTTTTTAATTGAATAAACGATTAACGGATTTACCGATAACATAATAATGATAAAGTACTCAATTTTATATAACCTGGTTATAAAAGGAAAAAACGTTGCCGCTATTAAAATAATACCTAAAATAAGAATTAAATTATTTGCGGATTTATATCCTTTTAATATCGGAAAAGTTTTAATATTATTTGCGCTGTCTCCTTTTACGTCTTCCATGTCTTTTACAATTTCTCTTATTGCATTAATTAAAAAAGCAAATACCGCGGGAATAACAGCAAATCTTACATTATTAACTGCAATACCGCCGTATAAAAATGCAAGTCCGGTTAATGATGCGACAATACTGTTGCCGAAAAGGGGTATTGATTTAAACTTATACGAATATAAAAACAGGATCATATTTGCGGAACAGGCCACTATGAAAGCCGCGTCATTTATAAGGTAACCTAAAAAAAGAGAGATAATTATAAACAAGAAATACATAATTAAAGCCTGCTTCCTTGAAATAACATTCGAAGGCAGCGGGCGGTCAGGGCGGTTCAGTTTATCAATCTCAATATCAAAAATATCGTTTATAGTATTACCCGCAGCGGCAGCAAATCCTGCAGATAAAGATGCGAATATAATTATCCTTATCGAGTAACCGGTTGAAGCACAAATAACCGATGAAATAATAACAGAAAGCAGCACGATAAGAATGTTTACCGGACGGATAATCTTAATAACCGCTATAATCTTTTTGACCATATATTTATAATTATTGCCTATAGATAATTAAAATTAACACAAAGATATAATTGCAATTATGAAGTTAAAAAAAACGCGGTTAAAATTCATTTACTATGCCGAAGTGAATCTTAGCGTCGGAGAAGGTATCCCCTTTTGCAAGCGCAAAGCTTACTCTTAAAACACCGAGTCCGGTTTCAAGGTTTAATCCAATACCGTAACCTATTTTAAAACCTTCGCTTTTTTCAACATTAAGTTCCGGCTCGGCATTTCTCAAAAAGTAGCCAGTATCGAGAAATAAAAATCCGAAGGTTCTTCTCGTCAGTAATAAACGGTACTCGAAGTTTGTCCAGAAGATCCTGTTTCCCAGGAATTGGTCTTCTCTGTAGCCTCTCAGAGAATTTGCGCCGCCCAGACGAAACAGGTCGCTTACTTCGAAAAATGAAGAACCCCTTAATTCCCGTCCGTGAAGTGCCAGGGCAACTATTTGTCTGCTGAACACCTGATAAAACGCGCTGATATCAAGAAGTATCCGCTGCAGCGAAATATTTGTCTGAATACCGGCAGTTAAAAATTTCTGCGGACCGGTAATTATCTTCCTGCTGTAGGAATATGAGTTCAAAAATAAAATCCCTTCGGTCGGAGCATATGGATCATCCCTTGTATCAATTTTTAAATTCAAACCGGTAGTAACCGAATTAGAATGGAACACTGTAAAAACACTTGTACTGCTCTCGGTAGGTATAACCGATTCGGCGGATAAACTGAGCGAAGCAGAAATTGTTTCAGTCGCCAGGTATTCTACCGAACCTTGAAGTGCTCTTTGTACGTATGAAGTATCTTGTTTCCGCTGGAACAAACTGCCCTGTAGATTGAAAGGGTATCCGAAGATCCACGGCTCCAGATATTTCAGCTCAAGGTTCTGAGAATACCGGTCATATTGCTGCCAGTTAATAGCCGCGGCCCTGCCTGTGCCGAATAAATTTCTTAAACTGATATTAACCAGACCCGTCAGGTAGCCGGGCTGGTTTTGTCCCGCAGACGGAATGTATCCGATTATACCGTCAAAGTTATTCGTTTGTTTTTCTTTAACCTTAATCCGGAGAATGCCTTCATTTTTTGAATTAAGAAAAAAATCCGGAGCCTGAACCGGATCAAAGAAAGCCAGACGATTTAGTCTCTTTGGAATTTCGTCGATGGTTTTCTGGGAATATTTTTCTCCTTTTGTAATTCTCAGTTCACGAAGGATGACATCATCTTTGGTTTTGGAATTCCCGGTAATTTCAAAATGATCTATCCTGCTTAGAATCCCGGGATTGCAATTCAGGTATATATCCGCATTATAATTTCCCGAAAGCGAATCGCCGTAAAAATATATTGAATTAATTTTAATCTTCGCGAAAGGATATCCGTTGTCTTCAAAATATGTAAGCGATTGAGCAATGTCGTTTTCAAGGGCGCTTTTATTAAAAATACGGCTGATTAAGAATTCGAAAAAAGGGTATATCTCAGCATGCTGGACGGAATCGAGTCCGCTTATACTCAATTTTCTTACGTAGGTGGGAGTACCTTGGTCCACATTTATAACAAGGCTTACCGAATTTGAATCGACCGGAATTAACTTGGTTCCGGCGAAAGAGGAATGCAAATAACCTATATCGGCAAGGTGTGAGGCAAGCCTGTATTTAACACTGTCGATTATCCCTTTATAAATCTTTGTGTCTTCCTGCGTACCGCTCCATGAAACTATATCGTTGTTGCCGGCATCGTGATTTCCCTGAACCGTTATGGAATTTATAACCTGACAGGACGCTTTAAGGGAAAAGAATAAAAATAAAACAAACAGATATTTACCTTGGCGTAACATCTAGCGTTTTCATTTTTTTCCCCAGCGGAGTAATTGGTACTTTATCCATAAAAGGCTTCCATTCATTTTCGGCAACGCTGCAAACATCGTAACGCGAGGCATTGACCGCACCTAGACACACTGCGCTGGTTAAGGTTTCTTCAAAAGTAAAATTATTGTGCCAACCGTAAGCGATGCCTGCTACAAAACAGTCGCCGCTTCCTGTTGAGTCAACATGAATAATTTTCGGGTTTTCCGCTTTGAAATGAAAATCGAAATTGGAAGCATAAATCGCTCCGGCTCCGTCGGTAAGGTAAGCTTGTTTAATGCCCTTAACATACAACCCGTTAAGGTAGGAGTTTTTTTGCTCCTCGTTTTGTAAAGAAATACCTAACGATTTTTCAACTTCCTCTTTGTTATTATGAACAATAGTAGGTGATTTATTAATACAGTTTTGAAGATGCCTTCCGTAAGTATCGCAAATGGATATTTTATCGTATTTATTAGCAAGTTCAATTCCGAACGGAAAAATATCATCGGCCTCTTCACAAGGGGAGCTGCCCGAAAAGACTACTATCTCGCAATTTTCAATCATCTTTTCCAATTTCAATTTAAACTCGTCAACCTCTGACGCATTCACGGCAGTATCGGATGCAAAAAAAGTAAAAACTCTTTTAGCCGATTTATCTATAATTACTGAGCACTCTCTGGTTTCGTTTTTTGTGTGTATAGTGGAAAAATTAATTTTTTCTTTTGAAAGACTTTCTCTCAGAAGTTTACCGTTATTTCCGCCCTGAAACGTAAAAGCAAAATTGTCCATATGAAGGTAATTCAACTGCCGGCTTACATTTATTCCCTTACCTCCGACTTTTATTTCAAGGTCGCCGCTTCTGTTGTTGATATTAAGATCCAGTTTATTGTATGCAATTCTTCTTTCCAGGAGAGGATTAATAGTTATTGTCAAAATCATAATTGATATTTCATCTTCTAAATTTATAAAGGTCTCCGGTTAGCGGAGTTACTAATCTGAAATCACCGAACCCGGTATCATCAATAAAGATAAAACTCCGGTTCAATTCGTAATATGACCACACTTCATAGGGTTTGGAATCTAATTCGAACGGGTGCCTGTCTATACTGTCCGGCGGACCCAGCAATATGAAAACCATCCCCATATCAGTTCGCCAGCCGGGAAAATACTGGGAGAAATGCGCATTGGCATATGCTACTCTTCTGTAATATTCATCGAACACTTCGTTTTCCTGTGTAGCAGGAGTAGGGTCTATTTTTTTCCAGAAGGCTTTAAAGAGGTCAGTTCTTTCCTTTGAAGTTTTGGCATTCTTCATTTTACTGATATCCGACGAAGATGCTATGTAAACCATTTCATCGATAGCTTTGTCCAAATCGTTTATTGAAACCGGCATACCGATCCATCTTGAAAAAAAAGATTTATCGACTGAAGCCAGTTCTTTTTCGTCGGTGTCAAAAGCATGTATCTGAAGATTATAATAGCCCAGGCTGAAACTGCTGTCCCTAAGGGTATAAAATATCTGGGTCTTCCCCGTGTCCAGACTCTTTTTCGAAGTATCCGAAAAAACCGTCTCTTTCTTTTTATTCAGTATTTCATAAACAAGGGATACATTTCTCGGTTTGGCTGAATATATCTCGTAAAAAATCGGTAAGCCTTTCTCAATATATGCAACGTTGTGCGAAACATTGGGCGATATTTTATTTTTGCCGCCTTTTTCCTGCAGTTTATTTAAAAGCATTATGTCGCTTAATGCAAAATCGCCGGACAAATCTCTTACGGTGAATTTCTTTTCTAGCGGCATTTCCCGGCTGGATTCTTTATCATAAACCGAACTCCTAAGGACATATTTACCCGGTTTTAAATCGAACGATTTTAAATTAAGCGTAAAATTTTTTGTTGAAACCGTCTCGTTAAAATTTTTCACTTCAATTCTGGAACTCCATGTTTTTTCGGCAATCAGTTTTTCTTTGTCTTCGTCAAACACGGAAAGTGAAATAGTATAAATGGACAAGAATTTGTTATTGTCCGTAACAAACTGAACGCTGGAATAGGGAAGCTGAATAAAAACATCCACCCTGGTAGTGCCGTTGTTACCCGAGGAAAAATCCAGTAATTCTTCGAAATATCTGGGAGAGTTTTCATAGGCGTTTTCCCCGGTAGCCAGTTCGGTTTGAGAATTCGCTGGCAGTATAAATACACATACGAAAAATATTATTGCTAATACTGTTCTCATTTAAACTCCGGCTTTATAATAAATGAGCGAACAGATCGTACTCATCATAATCATAAACTTTTGCCGCATAAAAATTCCCCGTTTTGATAACTTTGCCTTCAAGAGGAATTAATACTTCACCGTCTACTTCGGGAGCATCTCTGTAAGACCGGGCAATATAAAAATCACCTTCGGTTCTTTCAATCAGTACTCTTAATTCCTTACCGACAAAATTTTTATTCTTTTTTAAAGATATATCTTTCTGAATTTCCATTAATATGTCTTTACGCCGATTCTTTATTTCTTCAGACACCGGATCGCCTAAAATGAAACTTGATGTATTTTCTTCAACCGAGAATGTAAAGGCTCCGATCCTGTCGAACTCGGCTTCCTTAACAAATTCACAAAGTTCATTAAAGTCTTCTTCGCTCTCGCCGGGGTAGCCGACGATAAAAGTAGTCCGAAGCGTAATATCGGGAATCCTTGTTTTTAATTTATCTATTAATTTTTTAGTCCTGTCACCGGTAATACCTCTTCTCATCGATTTCAGTACCTTATCTGAAATATGCTGCAGGGGAATATCTACATAATTAAGTATTTTCGGGTTTGACTCCATTACATCGATTAATTCATCAGGAAATTTTGAAGGATAAGCATACATTAGTCTTATCCATTCAATGCCCTCGATTTCGCTGAGTTTATTCAGCAAATCTCCCAGTACTAATTTGCCGTACAAATCTTTTCCGTAATCCGTAGTGTCCTGGGCAATTATGATTAATTCCTTAGTATTGTTTCTTGCCAGGAACTCAGCTTCTTTAATCAAATCTTCCGTAGGCTTGGATACATGTTTACCCCTCATCAAAGGGATAGCGCAAAATGAACACGGATGATCGCATCCTTCGGAAATTTTCAAAAAAGCGATGCTGGAGGGTGTTGTTATTATTCTTTCTCCCAGCAGATCATATTTTAATTTGCCTCCGAGCTGCTTCAGGATACCTTCGTACTTTTCGGTTCCGAAAAATGCGTCAACCTCCGGAATTTCCTTTTGAAGATCATCTTGATACCTTTCCGAAAGGCAGCCGGCAACAATTACTTTTTTAATACGTCCCGACTGTTTCAGTGCAACTGCTTCCAGTATAGTGTTTATCGATTCTTCTTTTGCCGCTTCTATAAATCCGCAGGTATTTATTATCACCGTTTCCGCATCATTAGGGTCATCCGTAAGTTTGAAATTATTAACCTTAAGCTGCTTCATAAGTCTTTCCGAATCGACCGTATTCTTAGAACATCCCAGTGTTATCACATTTACTTTTTCTCTGCTTTTCATTCAATTAACTTCCGCATAATTTTTATCGTTTATCTGCCGAAATATTTCAAATACAATAGGATAACCGGCGCAGTATACAGAATGGAATCAAATCTGTCGAAAATTCCGCCGTGTCCCGGAATCAGGTTCGATGAATCTTTAACACCTGCATCTCTTTTTATTAAGGATTCTACCAGATCTCCTATCTGCCCGACAATACCGATAATAAATCCGAAGCTGAGCACCGTTATCCAATTTAAAAAATTTAAGAATATAATTTTCAACAATATCATTGCTAAAACCGCAAATATAAAGCCAAAAATTGCTCCTTCCCAGCTTTTATTAGGACTAACTCTGGGAAAAAGTTTATGCTTTCCTAGAGCAGTGCCGCCGAAAAATGCGGCGGAATCGCAAATCCATATCGTTATAAACATTGCTATTATTACAAAGCCGCCTTGATTGTAAAGGTCATCAATTCTGGGATAAAATTCCCTTATGCCGATCAAAGAACCGGCAAATAATCCTATATAAAAAACTCCTAATAACGTAGAACCGGAATTATAAATTGCCGAGTCTTTATTTCTGAATAATTCAATCCCGGTAATAAGAAGTACAAGAACAAGAAGAAACGAGTATAAATCAAAAAAAGGAACAAACTGATCGGTAATCAGAAATATCAGCGCAAGGTAGCCCACAAGCGTATTTACGTTTGAACCTTTATTTTTTACAAGGACACTGTATTCGTAAAACGAAACCAGTGCAATGATCTGGACAAACAGGAAAAAGAAAAAATTCCCGAAATAAATTGCCGCCAATATAAGCGGTATCGAAAAAACCGATACCCATACCCGCTTAGCAGTATTCCCCATCGTCATTAATCTTCTTCTTCCTCATCTTGTCCCTGATTGGCTACCTGCTGTATGAAATTAAGCGCGGCTTTAACATCATCTTTATGAACCAGCAATTTTATGACCGAAAAATCGCCGGGGGCCGGAAAATTTCTGTCTTTCTGGGATAATATTGCCGCGTGCACTCCGGCACCTTCCAGGTTGTCTCTCAACATTTCAATTTCATATTCCATGTTAGAGGTGTAAACTACTTCCCAGTTCTCCTCGGTCCAATCCTCGGGTTTGATGAAATATTTTTCATCTACCAGAGGAGTACCGCAGTCGGGGCATATCGTAATCCCCTTTACATACTCGTAATTACAATTCGGGCATACCGGCATATATCCTCCTAAGAAATTTTACGTTTTGAATAGTACCTTTTAATCAAATAAATTAAAGCGGCAAAAACAATAGCTAAAATAAAAAATATAGAGAGCGAACTCATTAGATTAAAATCTTTATTTACTGTTTTATTTATTATATCATCGTCCCCGTAAATAAAAAATAATATAACGGCTGCAAAATTATTAATGAAGTGCAGTACCATCGGAACTATAATCGAATCCGTTGTGTAAGCAGCAAAACCGAAATAAAGCCCCAGCATGAATAACGGAATTAAACCGTAAGGGTTAAAATGATACAAAGCAAAGAATAAGGCCGTAATTACGGCTGCCCAGATGGGTTTGAATTTAAATTCAAAACTCTTTTGGATAAAACCCCGGAACATAGTTTCTTCGCAGACTGCAGGCACTACCGAAACAACGATAATAATTATCAAGCCGTCAAGTATGGTTTTTCCGCTTAACAGATTGCCGTAAGTTTTATCTACCATGTCGTTTAATTTATCTATCGATATTTTTAAAGAATTGAAGAGTACCGAGTGGGATGCTAATAATTTTATTAAGTAATCCTGAATGGAAAGATAATATTCCATAATCGGTGAAAGGATAAAAATACCTACGGAGAATAACAATATTTCTTCGATCCTGGGAATATGCGCTCTGATTATCGTAGTTACATCTTCATAAACCAATTTTGATAATATCAATGCCGGAAGCAGTATGAACAGAACCTGACTTGCCATTGTCATTAAACGAAGGCTGTTTACGGGTGCACTTTGGTAGTTAAATCCGAATACCGCAAGTGTTAAAGTTCCGCCGACAACTTGATATAGAAAAAATCCTCCGAACAGACCGATAAAACCGGCGGCAACCGGCGAAATTCTCGGGTAAATGTTATTTAACGGCAAATATTTGTTCCCGTTAGGAGAGTTATTTTCATCATTATCCGGATCTTCACCGGGAATATTACTATTGGAGTCATTCATATATTTCCGAAAATAAAAAATTGTGAAAAGATTTCCTATTGAACTCGCAATAAGATTTTAAGTTTATAATAAGCGGTTAATTATATAAATGCTTTAATTATGATCATAACATTTTAAAATTAGATTTTATTGTGAACAAGATCATTTGCGTTATTCAGTTTACTTTTGAAGTGAGTTTGCCTGCGAGACCCTGGTAACTTGTCAGATCCGCATCTATGGCGCCGATAACAACTTTAGTTTTTACTTTTATCGGAATTTTAAGTTCGTCGTCGCTCAGCCAGACAAAGATACTGCCTTCGCTTTTAAACAATCCGCCTTTAATTATAATCGGTTCGACAACGAAGCAGTTAAAGGTGCCGGCGGATACCGTAACCTTATCTTTTCCGATATATTTAACGTCGAGATTATAAACTGTATCTTTGTAAAAATTTTGAAGATGAATCAAATCGCCTATTTTCATGTTGGAAAAATCCAGCGTGCGGGCATAATATAGAGCGGAGACAATGTCGTTGGAGTATTTCGGTATTTTATATACGCCTTCGCTGGTCTTTGCCCGCCCGTTTCTCTGATCGAAAAATGCCGAAAAGTCCCTCGAATACCCGCCCTCGCGTATATGCTGCTCAAATCTCCATGGGAAAATTCCTTCTACATCAAGATAAGTTTCATAGTGATCTCTTACTTTATAAATCCAATCAAAGCTCGGCACCGAATTTACGTCGAACGTAATGTTATATACTTCTCTTCCCGAAATTCTTTTAATCCTCGGAATTGCCATTGTTGCAACACCCGCAGTAACAAAACCGTACTTAACGTCGAATGTTAATTTCTCGCCAACCGTAAACGCGTGATTGTCAATTTTCCTAAATTCGTTTTTATTGTCGCCCGGGCCGAACCCGAAAAAAAACAGAGCAGAGAAAAAAATGAGAACAATCAAATTCAAATTTTTTCTAAACATGAATTTCTCCGTCATGTGAAATAATTTTATGTATTTGCTCAATTTTGCCGAATACTTCTTCAGTATTAATACTACTCATACAATTGAGCCTCTCGCACTGTTCCCTGGTACAATTCGAACATTTAATATCCGGTTTAAAAACATAACTTCTGTCGGAATAAGGTCCCCATCTTTCAGCAGAACATGCGGTAATTTTCGGATAAAATCCAATTACAAATTTACCCAAAGCTGCGGCAATATGAAGCGGACCGGTCGAATTTGCCGCGAAAATATCGGACATGCTTATTAATGCCACCAGTTCCTTAAGATTGAAGAGCCCGGAAAAGTTTTTTACATTTTCCGATACAGTTATATAATCGCAAATTTCTTTTTCACTTTTACTGCCTGTAATAATAACCTGGTATTTTCCGGAGCCGTCAATTCTTTGCACCAGTTCTCTGAATTTTTCCTTAGGTAGATCAATGGCGCTGCCTCCGCTGCCCGGATGAATTATGATTACCGGTTTGCTGCCGCCGATTTTATTTTTAACAAGTATCTCCTCGACCTTTTCCAGACTTTTTTTATCTATCTGCAAGTCGAATTCGATTGATCCGGTGCTTATATGTTCTTCTATTTCAATCTGCTTCAGCAGTTCTATATTGAATTCAAGCTCATGTTTTTCGGCGTATTTTCTGTGCGAATAAACCCTGTCGGTAAATAAGAACGAATACCACCTGTAACCTGTGCCTATTCTCTTCTTTATTCCCGAGAAAAAAACAATGAGAGAAAGCATAAAAGTAGGATATACTAAAATTACCGCATCAAAATTTTGGTGTTTTAATTTTTTAATATTAGATGAAAAAGAAGGTTTGCCGTTTTTTTCATCGAGAACCAGTATATTATCAACAGCGGGATGATTTTCTACAAGGCTCTTAGTATAATTTCTGACAAAAAACGAAACTCTGATACCGGGATAATTTCTTTTAATAATTTTTGCCATCGGCAATGAAAGGATTACATCACCTATTCTGTCGGTTCTTATTATTAAAAGATTTTTCGGTTTATTCATTTTCTGGAAACATAAAGATTGTCTTTAATATAAAATCTCCACGGTAAATCTACTGATTTTTTAATTCCGATTCTTTTTGTTACGACTATTTTATCAACGGCAATTTTCGGCTGCTTAAGTATAAAGATCTTATCTCCGGTTAGGTCAATACCGTAGTGAGTCTTGTCTATAGCAAAAGCTTTGCATACTTTTCCGGGACCGTTTGTTACATTAATTTTTTCTTTATTGCCGGTTACATTATTACCGAACCTGTTAAAAAGCATTCTTTCCGTTCCGAGAAGAGGTTCAACCGCACGTATTAGGACTGCGGTTCCGTGTCCTTTCTTTCCTGTAACTACATTACAACAATAGTGGTTGCCGTAAGTAAAATAAACATAAAAAAAACCTCCTGTGCCGAACATTATTTCGTTTCTTTTAGTTTTTCCCCGGAAAGTGTGGGCTGCCTGATCAATTGCGCCGTCATAAGCTTCAACTTCCACAATTTTTCCGGTATAAATAAAATCTCCGTCAATCTTAACCAGGATTTTCCCGAGAAGGCTTTTAGCCACGGTAATTACATCCCGGGTATAAAAATATCTGGTTAATTTTCTTTTCAAAAAATCAGAGTTCATTTTTAGATTTGTTAGTTGAAGGAAAAAATCGGGAGCTAAAATTCAAATTCGGATTTAATCTCGTTTATTTTTTGAGAATAATAATCAGACTTCTGGGGGTTTTTCTTGATTAATTTTTTATAGACCTCCATAGCCTCAAAATATTCGCCCTGGTTCACGTAAATTTTTGCCAATGTTTCGGACACTATTAAATTACTTTCCGCAAATTTAGCCGGTCTCTGTTCCTGTACATCCGTATTTTCTATTACATCCGGAATTTTAGCTTCGGCAATCTTTTTCGCAATCTCTCCCAGTCTTTGCTCAATGGTTTCTAATCCCCCGGGTGTTTTCGGTAAAGTTTTATATTCATTAGCAACGGGAATTTCTTCTTGAAGCTCTTCATCCTCTTCAAATAAAAAAGCATTTTTGGTATTGTTGTCGAAAAGCGAGCGCTGTCTCTTAATATTTTCCAGTTCTTTTATATAAAAATCGAAAGTCTTCTTTGAGTTTAAATGCTCGCTGCCGATTTTAAAATTTTTCAATGCGGAACCGTATTGCCCGAGCAAAGTAAATGCTTTTCCCAGTAGGATGTAGGCAGCAGGATAATTCGGAAAGAGTTTCAGGCCGTTCTGCAGAATATTTATGGCTTTTTCGATGTTGTTATTTTCGATCTCCGTATTTGCTGCTCTTACAAATAACGGAGATCTTTTATTATACTCATAAATAAGACTGACTTTATCGTTAAATATTTCTTTTGTTGATTTAGTCAATATCTACTTTCTAAGCTTTTGAATATGCATGCTTGATTGAAGTTAAAGACACAAATGAAAAACCAAGGAAGAACAATATTTGAAAAGGCAGCGCAGCGATTTCAAGAAAATATATTGAAGAAGCTACACCGATCAAACAATAAACCGCCATAATTAATTCCACTATAACGGATAAGCCGATTTTACGTTGGGTGTATTTTTTACCTACCCACGAATCTTTTTCGTTTTCAACCTTGAATTTAGGCGTGCGGACAAATTCACTTTTTCTGTTTAGTAAACCTTCGAATACGGCGCGTGAATTATTTACGGCAAAGCCCATACTTCCTGCCATAAACAGCGGGAATAAAACTATTTTCTTTCTCCAGTCTGTGCGTATATCTTTCTGCGAATAAAGATAAAAAAGGAATGACCCTACAAAAGCCAGTACGAAAATAGACATCACGGCAAAATAAAGCTCGTGCGGACCGCTGTTTTTAATAAAGATAAGCGGCACGTTCAGTATTGCTGCTAGAAGAATAAAAGGAAATACCAGGTTATTTGTTAAATGGAAAGTTGCCTGGAGTTTAATTCTGAGCGGTACTTTCGATTTCCAAACTAGCGGCAGAATCTTCTTTGCAGTTTCGATGGCGCCTTTTGTCCACCTGAACTGCTGGTTTTTCAGAGCATTTATTTCCGAAGGCAGCTCCGCCGGCGAAGTAAATTCTTTAAGGAAAATAAACTTCCAGCCGTTTAACTGGGCACGGTAGCTAAGGTCGAGGTCTTCAGTAAGAGTATCAGCTTCCCAGTTTCCAGCATCAACTATACAGCTTCTTCGCCATACTCCGCCGGTGCCGTTAAAGTTGATAAAAAAGCCCGCTTTGTTTCTTACGGTTTGTTCAATGACGAAATGTCCGTCAAGTGCGAGGGCCTGCGCTCTGGTCAGCATTGAATAATCACCGTTTAAATGCTCCCACCTTGTTTGAACCATTCCGATCTTGTCATCGGAAAAGAACGGGAGAGTTTTATTCAAAAATTCCTTCTTAGGAATAAAGTCGGCATCAAATATTGCAATAAAATCGCCTTTTGCAATCTTCATTCCTTCCTTTAGCGCACCGGCTTTATAGCCTTCCCTGGTTCCTCGGCGGATATGTTTAATATCAAATCCTTCGAGCACTTTTTGTTTTACCAGATTAGCAACAATGGCAGTGGTCTCGTCGGTAGAATCGTCGAGTACCTGGATCTCAAGTTTATCTTTTGGGTAATCGATTTCACAAACACTATTTATAATTCGCTCAACAACGTAGAGCTCGTTGTACAGCGGTAATTGAATTGTAACTATATTATCCGGCACCACATTATTTTTCGGAATATTCTGTACGTCTCTATATTTATTATAATAAAAGATCATTATAAACCCATGCAATCCGAATACAAACAGAATCGTCAGCGAAAAAAAATAAGCAATTAGAACTATATTGTCCATTTTAGTTTTTTACTTTCATTAATTTAGTTATTTACCAACCGGAAACCGTATCGAGAAGAATGTCTTCTGTAATCCTGTCAACAGCTGTTCCGATAGCTTCTCTTCTAGCACTTATACCCCCATCTGCGGAGTAATCACCATAATTTGAAAAACTCTTATCAAAAATTGTCTTATGCTGTACAAGATCCCTATAAACGGCCTGTACAGTTATTGTTATTCTTCTTTGGGATACTTTTTCACCGGCAGTTACAACAGCCGGAGCATCACTCATAGATGTAATTGTACATTCAATTATAGAATTCGCATTCGCCTTGGATGTAACCTGCAGCGTATTATCATCAATAAACTTCTGAGTCAGCTGGTTCGTCAGCATTTCACTTAGACCCGGTTCACCGGATCCGCTTCTATCCTGCGATGCAGGAATGGCAATAGTCTTAATATGTTTAGGAACCGATGCACCCGTAAAAGAATATACACAACACCCCGTAAAATTAATTACGGCTGTGATTATAAACAAGTAAATAAATACATATTCCGTAATCCGTAGGATAGGACACTTTTTCATAAAACAAGTAAATCTAGTGTTTTCCATCGTCATTTTTCAGAGCACAAGAATTATTGAATGTCATATTCTTTGATTTTACGGTAAAGCGTCCGTTCGCTTATGTTCAGCATTCTGGCTGCATTCCTTTTATTACCTCTGGTGATATCCAGCGCATTTTTTATAGCCTCTTTTTCCAACTGATCCAGCGGGACAACTTCATTGTTTTGTGAATCTCCGTTATTGGACTCAACATCTATCTTCTCCCTGTATATCAGGTCTTTCAATTCCATTATATCTTTTTTTATCTCAAAAAGGGCTCTGTAAAGAAGTTCACGGTCGACTTCTTCAGGTGATTTTTTCATATATACGGGAAGATTACGGATAGAAGGCTCCTCCTCCCTGGATTTAAGCAGAGGAATAAACGAGTTAGCATTTAAATTACCGTTGCGGTTTAGTGCAGCGGCCGTTTCTACGGTATTTTTCAATTCCCTTACATTTCCCGGCCAGTTGTAATTTACAAGAACTTCAACGGCATCTTCCATAATTCGGGGAACAACCATATTATTATCAGAACAATAACTTTTTAAAAAATACTGTGCCAGTTCTTCAATATCCATTTTTCGTTTTCTTAAAGGAGGTATACTTAAGGTAACAGCTTTAAGTCTGAAATAAAGGTCGTCTCTGAATCTTTTAGCCTGTACTTCTAATTGAAGGTCTTTGTTTGTCGCTGCAATAATCCTCAGGTCAACTCTGGTCACCGTTTCCGCACCTATTCTCATAAATTCTTTTGTTTCGATAGCTCTAAGTAATTTGACCTGTGTTGTAAGTGGCATTTCGGCAATTTCATCCAGAAATAAAGTTCCTCCGTCGGCTATTTCAAAATAGCCCTTTCTGCCTTCTACCGCTCCCGTAAAAGAACCTTTCTTATGACCGAAAAGTTCGCTTTCAAGAATTCCCTCAGGTATGGCTCCGCAATTTAAGCTAACCAGTTGTTTGTCGCCTCGGTTGCTTAAACCGTGAATAGCCCTGGCAAAGACTTCCTTGCCTGCGCCGCTTTCACCGTATATCAAAACGGAAATGTCGGATGTGGCGACCTGAATTATAATATCAATCAGGTCTTTTATTTCTTTGCTCTTTCCGATTATTCCGAAAGTTCTTTTTACTTCTTCAACCGTCATTTATTTTTTTCATGCCTCTTGAACTTTTTCCGAACGGAAATCCTTTTTATACAGCTCGTAAATATATTATATTTATATATGTTATAAAAGTCGTATAATTCTACCTGACCTCTAGGTTTTCACCGTTAAACCGTCGTATGCAACGGTTACATCTTTTCCCAGCCCCACTTCGCTTCGGGTAAAGAATGATCTGATTTTCTCCTCGCTGTCGTCGTCAATGTGAGTTAATATTAATTTCTGCGCTTTTAGTTTTACGGAAGCCGCTAATATTTCTTCATACGGCACGTGAGAAACTTCCGATATCATTATTGAAATGTCGTTTTCTCCAAATAAATATAAATCCTCTTTGCTGCCGATATCTCCGGTATAAAAAACCGACAGTTTTTTTTCTTCAAAGAGAAAACTGCTGCAGGCAAATTTTACGATATTTTCGGTGTCGTATAATTTATATTTTTCCAGATGAGAATTCTGCCGCGAATAAAAAGATAAACTGCCCGAGACATCAGATTTATCTTCATCTACGTATACTTTAAAATTTATATCGAATCCCATTTTATCTATGAAGATATATGACTGCATCAGAAATTTTTTAACGAATTCAATAACCGCCTGGTTTATAAAAATATCCAGCTCATTTTTCCGGTTTGACAGTTTCATCTGAACCAGCAGTGCCGGCAGGCCGGAAAAATGATCGGGGTGAAGATGAGATATAATGATTCCGTTTATTTTGTTGAATCCGGCACCCTGGGAAATCAGAGCTTTAGAAATTCCGTCGCCCGCGTCCATCAAAAGGACATAATTATCCGAATCAATTATGAAAGAGGAATGGTTTCTTTTTAAGGAAGCCAACCCAGAGCCGGTTCCTATGAATTTAATATTCAATTTAATGCCGTCAGTTAGTTTTTATAACTCTGCCGTTTAAGTTGAATTTCGAGTTGATCAATTGAAGCATCTTATTTGCATCGTCTTCGTTGGTAAATCGGCCTACATATACGATATGCAATGTAGTACCTCCCACGGCTTTGTCTTCAATTTTTGTAAAATACCCGTAGTTTTTAAAAGATTTGCTTAACGATTCCGCGTTAGACAGCACTCCGAAGGCTCCGGCCTGAATAGTATAACTGTAACCATTTTCCGTAACGGAGGCAGTATCAGGTTCTACTTGTACCTGCACGGAATCTTTTTCTTCTGAGGAAGAAGAAATTTCATTATCCTTCTCCGGAATATTCTTCTTCGCTATTTCAATATACGGCGATTGAGGGTAATCTTTTTGGAGCTGTTCAAGTTTTTCTTTGGCTGTGCCGTACATGCCTATTGCATAATAATACGAGTAAACCCTGTATAAAGCCGCGTCTGCATAACGGCTGCGCGGATATTTCTGAATAATTTGGTTATAGATGGCAACTGCCTGCTGGCCATTCTCCGTTAATATGCCTTCTAGAAACATTACCGAAGGATTGCCGGGGTATTCTTTTTTAAGTTTGGGAAGAATTTCTTCTACCTTGTTCTTCTCGCCTTTCTCAATTTGTTTCAGATACTGAACAATATTCACGTCTTGAGCAAAAACATTAATCGAAAATGCAGACACAAAGGAAAGAAAAAATAATATGGAAAATAATATTTTCACGATGCAGTCCGGAAAAACAATAGAATGTTTGAATTATCTTAACGATAAAGTAAGAATAAATACATTAAATAAAAAACGTTTATGCGGTTAAAGCCAGGCTGTCTGTTTCCGGGTTGATGTACTCCGTGAATTCGCCGAACAAAGTTGCGGATGTAGCCTTATTAATCTTTACTTTCACATAATCGCCTTCTTTGATTCCTTCCTGAACCGGAATAATTACAACTTTATTCGTGTCTGTTCGCCCGGCAAGGAATTGATCCGATTTTCTGCTGGCTCCCTCAATAAGTATAATCTCGCACTTGTTAACAAGCTGCTGATTTTTTTTCGCAGAAATTTGCTGCTGAAGTTCAATTATTGCCTGAAGCCTTTTTGTTTTCAGTTCTTCGGATACGTCATCATGCATTTTAAAAGATTTTGTCCCTTCGCGCGGCGAGTATTTGAACATATATGCACCGTCATAGACCACCGATTTCATCAGTTCCAGTGTCATTCTATGATCTTCATCAGTTTCACCCGGAAAACCGGCAATTATATCTGTAGAAAAGCTTACTCCCGGAATTATTGTTCTGGCCTTTTCTATCAGCCTTAGATAGTGATCAACGGTATAAGTTCTGTTCATCATCTTTAGAATTTTGTCAGAACCGGATTGAACGGGAAGATGAATATAACTGCAGATATTGGAATGACCGGCAATAACGTATAAAAGCTTATCCGAAAGATCCTGAGGATGTGAGGTTGTAAATCTGATTCGGATCTTCTTGTCGACTGCGGCTGCGGCGGCCAGCAGATCCGCAAAATCAGAATCCGAGTCTCTGTACGAGTTTACATTCTGTCCTAAAAGTGTAACTTCTCTGAAACCTCTTTCGGAAAGTTGTTTTATTTCCTGAATAATCGAATCAAGAGAACGGCTTCTTTCACGGCCTCGTGTGAACGGAACTACACAAAATGTGCAGAACTTATCGCAGCCTCTCATAACAGATATCCAGGCTTGCAGACCGTCTTCCCGGTAAGGTATAATATCGTCGTAAGTTTCGGTTCTAGATAGCTGCACTCCAATACCCTTTTCACCGTTGAAGGCTACATTTATAAACTGGGGAAGTTTGCGGTATTCGTCAGGCCCCACTACAATATCCACAATTTTCTTTTCTTCAATCAAATCTTTTCTTAACCGCTCGGCCATACATCCCAGAATGCCGACAACCAGTCCCGGTTTTTCCGTTTTAAGATTCTTAAAATTACCGAGCCGGCCGTAAATCCTTTGTTCGGCATTTTCCCTTATACTGCATGTATTCATTAAGACAACATCGGCATCGTCAAGTTCTTTAGTGATATTATAGCCGGATTTTTTTAAAATCCCCATCACCAACTCGGTATCAGCCAAATTCATCTGACATCCGTAAGTTTCAATATATACGTTATTTTTAATCATCATTTTTCAATCTGTTGTTCACGGTGTTTACCGGTTAATTTTTCAATTTACTTTTTCGTCTTTACTGGGTGCTACAAATCCGAAATGCTGATTCTGCGGAACGTCTAAAGCAATTTCGCCGAACCTCGACTCATATTTTTCTATGTTGTCTTTCAATGCCTTCATCAGCATTTTTGCATGCTGCGGAGTTGTAATAATTCTTGCATGCACTTTTGCTTTGGGTACGCCGGGTACTATTCTGGTAAAATCAATTATGAATTCCGCAGGTGAATGCGTAATTATTGCCAGATTAGAATAAATTCCCTCGGCTTCTTTTTCACCCAATTCAATATTTATCTGCTGACCCTGCTGGGGATTATTTTGATTTGAAAAATTATCGTCCTTTGCCATGATATTAGCCTTTGTTAAAATGAAGTCCATTATTAATAAATGCCGAAAATAAATTGCTTTGGGCAAGCAAAATAGTTTCGGCACTTAAAAAATTTTTATTTATCTGTTTTTACTTTCTCAAAGCATCGGCTTTGTTAAAAGCATTTTGAGCTTTTTGTTCATATCCCAGAACAGTATACACTTTGCCTAATATTTCCCACAATGAAGCATCGTTATCTTTCATAACAACAAGTCTCTCCAGATAAGGCAGAGCACTTTCATATTTTGATTTATCAATCGGAGCTTTTTCATCCTTTTCCTGAGCTACTTTATTAATATGGGTCCCCCACTTAACATATGTAACGGCCAGGTTGTATAGTGCGCTCTCGTAAGTAGAATCTATTTCAATTGCTTTTTCAAATTGAGTAGCGGCATCCTGATAATTATCATTCCCTAGAAGTACTACACCGTAGTTATAACGGTAGAATTTATTGTTGGGTTCTTCTTCAACACCTGTTTTAAATGCATTAAGCGCTACATCGATTTTGTTTGCACCGATATAAGAATTTGAAAGCAGAAGAAGTAGTTCGGAATTGTGAGGATAGTATTTTCTTCCTTCTTCAAGTGTATTGATTGCCTGATTAAAATACTTCTGTGCCTCTACACTGTCCGCCGCGTCTTTAGAACTTTTATATTTTGTCTCGGAGACAGTTGCCTTATCGTATAAAATTTCGCCGAGATATCTATAACCGTCAAGGCCGTGTATCTTATCTATAATTTTTTTCAGCGGAACCATAGCCTTATCGTAATCTTTTTGATTTATATAAACAAAAGCTAAATTCTGATAAGTTGAAATTGAATCCGGTTCCAACTGAACGGCCATTTCGAAATCATTAGCCGATTTACCATAATTTATCTTCGCGCTGTCTTCGTTTGCAGCTTTTGTTGCTTTTTGGAAATAATCGACACCGCGATTAAAGGCCTGAGCCCAATAATATCTTTTCGAATCAGTGATACTTTTTTCGTATTCATTATTAATTGCCAGCGACTTGTCAAAATCAGTCATCATTTCTTCATAGTTTCCAAGTTCTCCCTTTACATAGCCAAGTAAATAATAACCTTCATAGCTTTTAGGATTTTTTTGAACTTCCTCATTCAATGCTTCCACAGCCTTAGGATAATTTTTTTGTTGTATATATAGCTTGGCACTCGTTAATTCTGTCGAAGCACATTCGAATCCGGTAATAGTCATACCGACAAGGAATAATGCGACAATAAGTAATTTTGTTCGATACATTACATCTCCATTTATAAACTTTTTTGAGATTTTAAAATTAGTATAATATGATTCCATAGTCAAGATTAAGTTAATATTAACCGGTAACTAAAACTTAGGATTTTCGATGAAGATCGCAGTATGTCGGCAAACCGAAAAAGGTTTCGGCAAACCCGCATTATTAAGGTTCCGTTTAATCATTTTTATCGGGAAGTCAAATTGATTTTACTGTTTTAAAAGAATATTTTTCGGCTTAAAAGAGAGGTAATTGTGACCACAGAGCAAATCATCAGAGCGGTTCCCAAAGTTCTACTTCATGATCATCTCGACGGTGGATTACGCCCTCAGACAATTATAGAACTGGCAAAAGACATCCGGTATAATAAGCTGCCTACCAAAGACCCAGATGAGCTTGCAAAGTGGTTCCACCGAGGGGCAAATAAGGGCAATCTGGTTGAATATCTTCAGGGCTTTGAACATACCTGCGCAGTAATGCAGACAAAGGAAGCCCTTGAAAGAACGGCTTATGAAATGATGGAAGATATGAAAAACGACGGCGTTGCTTACGTTGAAACCAGGTTCGCACCCGTATTTCATACTTCGAAAGGTCTTTATCAAGAAGATGTTGTAGCTGCGGTTCTGAACGGACTGGAGAAAGGGCAAAAAGATTTCGGCGTCGGTTTCGGACTGATACTTTGCGGCATGAGAAATATGAAAAATACGCTGGAAATTGCGGAACTTGCCGTAAATTTCAGGAATATGGGGGTTGTCGGTTTTGATCTTGCCGGCGAAGAAGGTGGTTATCCTCCCAAAAAACATATCGAGGCATTTCAGTTTATTCAAAGAGCCAATTTTAATATTACAATTCATGCCGGCGAGGCATTCGGAAAAGAATCAATCTGGCAGGCAATTCAATGGTGCGGCGCTCACAGAATTGGACATGCAACTCATCTCGTTGAAGATTTTATATTGGACAGAGAAGGCAATGTTGTAGGTTTCGGCGATCTCGGCCAGTATATTCTCGATAAAAGAATTCCGCTGGAAATCTGTCTTCTTAGTAATGTTCACACGGGCGCCGTTGAAAGTATAGACAAACATCCTTTCGGAATTCTGTTTAAAGAAAAATTCAGGGTTTGCCTTAACACGGACGACAGGCTCATGAGCAATACTACCCTGACAAAAGAATTTCTGACCGCAATAGAATATTTTAATCTGACTCTGGAAGATATTGAGAAAATTACAATTAACTCTATGAAGTCTGCGTTTATCTCTTATAAAGAAAGACTCCATTATATATATGAAGTAATTAAACCGGGCTTTCAGTCTATGAAAGATCAGTTATTATCACTTAAAACTTATACAGGGAAAAATGAAAAAGTTATTCACAAATTATAATTTTGAATTTGATAAAAACGAAAAAAAAATATTAAAAACTTTTTGTAATCAAACCTTAAAACAAATACAGGGAGACAATAAGTACTTCTCGGAAATAAAAGCCTTTAATTCAATTCTGGATAAATTAAACAGCGACGCAGAGGTTATTAAACTAACCAAAGATGAAAGAATAAAGTTAAAACATCAGTTAACCGAAAACGTTAAATATCTTAAGAAGGAAATGGAGAAAAGCTGGTTCCTGAAAAAATGGCTGTACAAATCGATGCATAACCAGTATGATAAAATAATTATGACTCATTTTGAAGATTAATTAAAATATTTTGCCGGAACCATTTTACAATAATTGATTTATTGCTTATCTGTTCAATTGTCAAAAGCGATTGGACAGCTTAACAGTTGAACAATATAATAATGGGATTAAAAATGATATCAGAAAAAGAAAAAAGCACAATTAAAGCTCCGCACGGCAATAAACTTTCATGTAAAGGATGGATTCAGGAAGCCGCGATGAGAATGCTGATGAATAATCTTGATCCGGAAGTTGCCGAAAGACCTGCCGATTTGATAGTCTACGGCGGAAGCGGAAAGGCGGCCCGCAACTGGGAAAGCTACGAGGCTATAATTTCTTCTTTAAAACAACTTCAAGATGATGAGACGCTTCTTGTGCAGTCTGGCAAACCGGTTGCAGTTTTCAAAACCCACAAAGATGCACCCCGCGTAATTATTTCAAATGCCATGCTTGTACCGAATTGGGCAAACTGGGATGAATTCAGAAGACTGGAGCAACTGGGTTTAACAATGTACGGTCAGATGACCGCAGGCAGCTGGGTTTATATCGGAACACAAGGTATTTTACAGGGAACATATGAAACCTTTGCCGAATGCGGACGAAAATATTTTTCATCCGAAGACGGAAATTTATCCGGTAAATTCCTATTAACTGCCGGATTGGGAGGAATGGGCGGGGCCCAGCCGCTGGCTGCAACAATGAACGGCGCTGCATTCCTGGGTATAGATGTCGATAAAAACAGAATACAGAAACGTCTTGATACAGGATATATCGATGTTTTATCGGAAAATCTTGATGATGCTTTAAAGCTTGTTCTGGATGCAAAAAAAGGAAGAAAAGCGCTTTCCGTAGGACTTGTTGGCAATGCCGGCGAAGTTTTGCCGAAGATATTGCAGATGGGTATTAACCCTGATATTCTTACAGATCAGACTTCGGCACACGATGCATTAAATGGCTACGTTCCGATGGGGATGACACTTGAGGATGCATTCAAATTACGGCGGGATAACCCCGGCGAATATATTAAACTCGCTAAATCAACCATAGTAAAACACGTTGAAGCGATGCTTGAATTTCAAAAACGGGGCGCAGTAACTTTTGATTACGGCAATAATATCAGAGGCGAAGCAAAGGCAAACGGCGTTGATAATGCTTTTGATATTCCCGGTTTCGTTCCAGAATTTATACGTCCTTTATTTTGCGACGGAAAAGGACCGTTCAGGTGGATTGCCCTTTCGGGAAATCCGGAAGATATCTACGTTACCGACGAGGCGGTTAAAAAAGCTTTCCCGGAAAATAAATCACTGCATAACTGGATTGATATTGCAAAACAAAAAGTGCATTTTCAGGGACTGCCTTCCAGGATTTGCTGGCTTGGCTACGGAGAACGAGCAAAAATGGGAAAGATATTCAACGATTTGGTCGCTTCGGGAAAAGTAAGTGCTCCTATTGTAATCGGACGCGATCATCTGGATTGCGGATCGGTAGCGTCGCCTTACCGGGAAACTGAAGGAATGAAAGACGGCAGCGATGCTATTGCAGACTGGCCGATACTGAATGCGCTTCTGAATTCAATCGGCGGGGCAAGCTGGGTATCGGTACATCACGGCGGCGGAGTCGGTATTGGTAATTCAATTCACGCTGGGATGGTTATAGTTGCCGACGGAACAAAGGAAGCCGAAATGCGATTGGAAAGAGTATTAACTTATGACCCGGGAATAGGAATTGCCAGGCATGCAGATGCCGGCTACGATCGCGCGGTATTAAATGCAAATAATTGGGGAATAAAAATCCCTATGTTAAAACAATAGAAGGGTGATGATATGAAAGTAAAAGTATTAATAGCCGATAAGTTTCCTGAAAAGTATATAAATCAACTAAAGGAAATGGATCTGGAGGTTATTTACTCCCCGAAACTGGGAGAGAATGATCTCCCCGAAGCTGCAAGCACAACCGATATACTTGTAGTACGCTCAACTATAGTAAATGCCGAGACTATTAATTCAAGTAAAAATTTAAATCTGATTATAAGAGCTGGCTCGGGTGTAAATAATATTGATATATCGGCGGCAAATCGTAAAGGTATATATGTAGCCAACTGTCCTGGTATGAATGCAATTGCCGTAGCGGAACTAGCTATGGGATTAATGCTTTCTTTAGACCGCCGTATCCCGGACAACGTAATTGATTTCAGAAACGGTAAATGGAATAAAGGTGAATATTCCAAAGCCGAGGGATTGTTGGGCAAAACTCTCGGAATTATAGGTGTGGGCAATATAGGTAAAGAAGTTGCCAAAAGAGCCCTTGCTTTCGGAATGAATGTTTACGGAAAAGATATTTCCAGAATAGAAGGTGTATCCATAAAAGATTTTTCCGAAATGAACCAGCTTTTACCTCTTTGCGATGTTGTTACTATTCATCTTCCTTCCACTCCGCAGACGAAGGGTTTATTCAATAAAGAGATGTTCAGTTACATGAAACCCAATACTCTGCTTATCAATACTGCCAGGGCAGACATAATTGATCAGGATGCCATGGTTGAAGCCGTACAGACGAAAAATATAAGAGTCGCTCTCGACGTAATTAAAAATGAACCTGAACAGAAAACAGGAGAAGTTAAGAATCCGCTGCAGTCGCTAAATAATGTTTACGTTACGCATCATATAGGAGCATCCACGGAGCAGGCTCAGAGCGCGGTGGCAGAAGAAACCGTAAGAATAATTAAGGATTTTATAGACAGCGGTGTTATTGCGCATTGGGTAAACAGAGCAAAAATATCTGATTCCAGATATCAGCTTGTAATTAAACACTACGACAAACCGGGTGTACTTGCTTCCATTATGAATGTTATAAGAGAAAACGATATTAATATTGAAGAGATTGAAAATATTATATTCGACGGCGGAGTTGTTGCTTGCTGTACGATGAAATTAAAACGTCCTGTTTCTACGGAGATGATTAAATTAATGCAGGAAAATCCTAATATTATGAGTGTTTCTCACGTAGCAATTTAAAGTTGAGAGGTGCGGGAAAATTTCCCGCACCCGCCTATACAAATTTCACTTCCACAATATCGTTAATTATACCGTGATAGTATGGCAGTCTTGTTATCTGCTCTATAGCTTCCACATCCTGTTCGTCAAAATCAATAATGAAAGAAGAAATATTGTCGGTCAGATATATACTGCCGCTTTCCGATAATTTTTCGTTTTTTAAATTTGCCTCTAAATTATCGTAAACTTTACTTCCGACACCGGCCAGTTCCGAATTAACTCTTTCCAATAATGATTTATCAGTTGAAGCAAGTAGGTAATTTACATAAGGAAGATTTAATGCCTCAACCATTTCTTCGGCAAAGCTTATTCCTGTGGAATATGCATCATCGTGGAAATTTTTATCGCCAACCATCAGGATATTATTTGTCTGCATACCTGCGATATTCTGAAGAACACCTATTTCAATTTCCGTATTATACATTTCTTTAAATAAGATTTTACACAGTATTGCCTCAACCGCCGATACGTCGCCTGTAAGGTCAATTCTTGTTATGTCTTTTTGCTCGGAAGCGAAATAAAGATATGAATTGCATAAAGCGCCTTCGAAAGAAATGCCGAATGATTTGGAGACGTAAAGATCTTTGTTTTTTATCAGATCGATTGTAGGAATAAGTGCTGCGGAATCCGCCGTACTTAGCAAATTCTTTGTAAGCAGCGAAGAAGGCTGATATACGGCAGAAGATTTAAGCGCGTCCGGAAGATTACTGGCAATCAGTCTGCCGAAAATATTATTTGGGAAAAAAAGATTCATATGCAAAAAAGTAAAAAAGAAGGGCACAAATAAATTTATGCCCTGCAGATATAAAAGGTATATTTACCGGATAATTAATTTTTAGTTTTAATCCTGGCTGCTTTACCCGAAAGATTGCGCAGATAGTAGAGCTTGGCTCTTCTAACATTACCCTCTTTCAGCAGTTCGATTTTAGCAATTTTGGGAGAATAAAACGGAAATATTCTTTCCACACCTACGCCGCTTGAAACTTTTCTTACGGTAAATGTTTTGGTCAAACCGTTGCCTCTAATGTTAATTACATCGCCTTCAAAGGGCTGTATTCTCTCTTTATCTCCCTCGATAACTCTTACATGCACTCTAATGTGGTCACCGGGATTAAAGCTCTGGATATCGGTTTTCACCTGATCCGGTAATATGTTATTTAAGTTAATCATTGTTTACTCCGCTAGATTATTATAATTTCTCCATTTGGCAGTCAATATATCCGACTGCTCTTTTTTCCATTTTTTAATTTCCTTTTCGTTGCCCGATAATAAGATATCCGGCACCTTCATTCCTTTATATTCGGCCGGCCGTGTATAAAACGGGGCCTCGATTCTTTCTCCGTCCTGAAAGGAATCATCCAGGGCAGATTCGCTGTCATTTAAAACTCCAGGTATAAGTCTTATAACAGCATCTACAAAGACAAGAGCAGGAAGCTCACCTCCGGTTAAGACAAAATTTCCGATAGACAGTTCATCTGTCGCAAATTTTTCCCTAACACGGTCGTCTATTTCCTTATAATGTCCGGTAACAAAAAGGATATTTTCCGCAAGCGAAAGCTTATTCGCAATTTTCTGATTAAAGATTTTTCCCTTCGGAGTAGTAAAAATTACGTGGTCGTAATTTCTTTCACCCTGAAGCTTTTCAATACACTCAAAGAACGGTTCGGGCTTTAAAACCATGCCTGCGCCCCCGCCGAAAGGTTTATCGTCAATTTGTTTATGCTTGTTGAAGGCATAATCGCGCAGGTTGTGAATTATAATTTCAACTTTTCCCTTATTCTGTGCTCTCTTAATTATACTGGTGTTAAGAGGACTCTCTAAAAGGTCCGGAACAGCGGAAATTATATCAATCCTCATCATCTTCGTAAAAACTTTCTCCCGGCTTTAAAATCAAAATTTTCTTCTCCGCATTAAAATTTTCAATGAATTCTTTAACTGCGGGAATTAAAATTTCTTTTCCGAAGCTGTCAATAACATAGACATCATTCGCCGGAGAAACGAGAACATCTTTGATAATCCCGAATTCTTTACCATTTCTCAGAACTCTGCTGCCTAAAAGATCATGTATGAAATAATGATCTTCAGGCAGCGTAACGACATTTTCACTATCCACGAAAATTTCTTTACCCAACAATATTTCCGATTCTTCGCCGGAATTAAAATTTTTGAACTTAATTAAAAATGTATTCTTTTTCTTTTTTACATTTTCTACGAAAAATTCTTTTTTTTCGTCAAAGAAATCGATATATACTTTCGAAAGCTCAAAAAACCTTTCCGGGAAATCCGAAAAAGACGCTATTCTAACATAACCGTCATTTCCGGATAAGGAAACAATTTTAGCAATTAGAAAATAATCGTTCACTTAATGATGAGGGTATAAACCCTTAATCCAATATTTCTAAAATAGCTCTCTTCCCTTCTTTAGCGGCTATTGCCGTTAAAAGAGTACGCATTGCCTGTGCAGTTTTGCCCTGTTTGCCGATCACTTTACCGACATCATCGGCCTGTACCTTGAGAGAAAGAACAACTTTGTTTTCCTCAGGATTTTTTTCTTCGATAACAACACTATCCGGATTATCCACCAAGTGTTTTGCGATGAATTCAATGAATTCTTTCATAGAAAGAAGCCTCCTATTTTGCAGCACGGGAGCTTTTAGAAATAATGCACAGTAGAACTACTCTCCTAAGAGCGAGAACTCTTATTGAGTTTCATTCGTATCAGAAGCAGCGCCCTTTACTTCTGCTGTACTTTCTTCAATATTTTCAACTTCCTTTTCGCTGGCCTTTTCTTGAGAAACGACTTCATCCTTTGTTTTCTTCTTCGATCCGCTCTTAACCTTTACTTCACGTAGTTTCTGCCATTTTTCAATTTCTTCCTGAATTTTTTCTTCGGGCAGACCTTTGCTGGCTAATTCCTTTTTTAATATTATCCCCGATTGACTTAATAGGCTTTTAACCGTATCGGTAGGCTGAGCGCCTACATTGAGCCAATACAATGCTCTATCTTCTTTTATGTCGATAGTATGAGGATTTGTCAACGGATTGTATAATCCGATCGCTTCAAGAAATTTTCCGTCTCTTGGAGCCCGAGAATCAGCAGCAACAACCTTGTATATAGGTTGTTTCTTCTTACCCATTCTTCTTAGTCTTAACTTAACTGCCAAGTTTTTTGAACCTCCAGATATTATTCACTATTTTCAATTAAATTTTAAATTATTCATCACAGAACTATTGAAACCCCTTTTAGAAAATTGACTCATCATTTTCTGCATTTCTCCGAACTGCTTTATCAGCCGATTTACATCCTGAATCGATGTCCCGCTTCCCTTTGCAATCCTTTTCCTTCTGCTTCCGTTCAGGATCTTAGGGGACGTGCGTTCCTGCAAGGTCATCGAATTAATTATTGCTTCGACCTTAACTAGTGCATTATCGTCTATTTTCGCATTTTTCATCTGAGAACCAACTCCGGGAATCATCGAAAGCAGCGACGATAAAGAGCCCATTTTCTTGATTGCCTTAATTTGCTTAAGAAAATCATCAAAATCAAATTTATTTTTACGGAATTTTTCCTCGAGTTTTTCAGCTTCAAGATCCTTGAATGTTTCCTGAGCTTTTTCCACCAGAGAAACTATATCACCTTTACCCAAAATACGCGACGCTAGTCTGTCAGGATAAAATACCTCAAGTGCATTAAGCTTCTCACCGTTGCTGATGAATTTAATCGGTTTTCCGACAACAGCACGTATTGAAAGAGCAGCTCCGCCCCTTGAATCTCCGTCAAGTTTAGTAAGAACAATACCGTCGTAATTTACTTTTTCATTGAATGCTTTCGCCGAATTTACGGCATCCTGGCCGGTCATTGAGTCAACTACGAATAATGATTCGTTGGGTTTTATAATTTCTTTAATGTCGGCAACTTCGGTCATCATTTCTTCATCCACATGAAGACGTCCGGCCGTATCTACAATTAATGTATTGAACCCCTTTTCCTTGGCATAATTTAACGAATCCTGAGCAACTTTGCGAGCATTCTTTTCTTCAAGCGAAAATACTTCAACATCGATCTGGCTTCCCAGCAGTTTAAGCTGTTCTATGGCGGCAGGCCGGTAAACATCGGCAGCAGCCAGAAGTACCCGCCTGTTGCCCTCTTTAAGCTTTCTCGCTAATTTCGCGCTGAAAGTGGTTTTTCCGGATCCTTGAAGCCCGATAATAAGTATGGTTGTAATTCCGGAAGCATTTATTTTTATCTCGGAGGAATTACTGCCCAGAAGTACGGTCAATTCATCAAAAATAATTTTGGTTATCAACTGCCCCGGAGTAATTGAATTAATTACTTCCTGTCCGAGCGCTTTTTTTGAAACTTCTTCGACGAATTCTTTTGCTACTTTATAATTTACGTCTGCATCTAGAAGAACACGACGCATTTCTCTCAACGTATCGGAAATATTCTTCTCGGTAAGTTTGCCCTGACCTCTTACCTTTTTTAATGTAGTTTCAAATTTTTGTGATAATTCTTCTAACATCGGCCCTGCTTATCGTTTCTCCGTATATTATTCACTTTATCCGGCTTTAAGGGCATTTGCCCCGGATACTATCTCGAGAATTTCTTTGGTTATTGCAGCCTGACGTTCTTTATTATACTTAAGCTGCAAAGTTCTTATCATTTCTTTGGCATTTGTGGTAGCGTTATCCATAGCCGTCATCTTAGCACCTAATTCAGCGGCATTGGATTCAAGCAATATGCGCCAGAACTGCGCTTTTAAATGTTTGGGTAATAAATATTCGAAAATGGAATTTTGATCCGGTTCAAATATGTAATTTGTAAGAATATGTTTTTCTTTTTGTTCTTGCAGATTTACCGGAATCGGTAAAAACTGTTCCAGTACTATTTTCTGCTGAATAATAGATTTAAATTCGTTGTAAATGATTACAACTTTATCGTAAATACCTTCGGTATAACCTGATATAACGTGATTGGAAACCTCTAAAGCCGCTTGATATTTTAAATTTGAGAAAAACCCGGTTTTATTATATACAACGTTAAAATCTCTTTTACGGAAAAATTCATATCCTTTATTTCCGATGCAAACCAGGTGCGAATTCAGATTTTTAGCATGTAAATCTTCCGCTATATAACGACCGGCTTCTTTAATAATATTTGAATTGAATGCCCCGCATAAGCCTCTGTCGGCGGTTACGATTACAACCGCAACATTTTTAATCTCTCTGGGTTTAAGAAAAATGTTTGTATTTAAATCGTTTTCCGTTACAAGATGGGAGAACATATTGAATATTTCATGAGCATAAGGACGGGCATTAATAACGCTTTCCTGAGCGCGTCTCAATTTAGCTGCAGCCACCATTTTCATGGCTTTGGTAATTTGCTGCGTACTTTGAACGCTTTTTATTCTTCTTTTTATGTCTCTTAAAGTTGCCATTAGGTGTTGTTTATGTTCACTCTTTTGATTTAAAGACCGCAAGCATATCCTGGGCCGCTTTTTTTAGTTTAGTAACGGTGTCGTCGCTTAATACTTTTTCTTTTTTGATTGCTTCAAGTATACCAGGATAATTTACGTCGATATATTCCAGCATTTCTTTTTCAAATCTTTTTATCTCATGAACCGGTACCTCATCGAGTAATCCGGTTGTTCCCATGAAAATGCTGACAACTTGTTTTTCAACCTGAAGCGGAGCATACTGCCCCTGTTTTAACAGTTCAACCAGTCTTGATCCTCTAGACAAAGTTCTTTGAGTAGATTTATCGAGATCGGAACCGAATTTAGCGAAAGCTTCGAGTTCACGATACTGGGCAAGATCAAGCTTCAAACTTCCGGCAACCTTTTTCATTGCTTTTATCTGAGCATTACCGCCCACGCGCGAAACAGAAATACCTACGTTAATAGCAGGTCTTACGCCGGCATTGAATAAGTTCGACTCAAGATAAATCTGGCCGTCGGTAATAGAAATTACGTTTGTAGGAATATACGCAGAAACATCGCCTTGCTGTGTTTCAATTATCGGAAGAGCTGTCAAACTGCCGCCGCCGAGCTTGTCGCTCAGTTTCGAGGCTCTTTCAAGAAGACGTGAATGCAGATAGAATACGTCGCCGGGGTAAGCTTCGCGTCCCGGAGGTCTTCTAAGAAGCAATGACAACTCGCGGTAAGCGGCTGCTTGTTTTGATAAATCATCGTAAACAACCAGAGCATGCCTTCCGTTATCTCTGAAAAATTCTCCCAATGTGGCTCCCGAATACGGCGCTATGAACTGAAGAGGTGCTGGCTCGGAAGCCGAAGCGGTAACAACCGTAGTATAATCCATCGCACCGTGTTCCTGAAGTTTCGCCACTACCTGAGCCACGGTAGAGCTTTTCTGTCCGATCGCAACATAAATACAGTAAACCGGATTCACACCGTATTTTTTCGCATCTTCTGTATGAGTAAATTTTTGGTTTATAATAGTATCGACGGCAACGGCTGTTTTACCGGTCTGTCTATCGCCTATTATCAATTCTCTTTGTCCGCGTCCGATAGGTATCATTGCATCAATAGCAGTAATGCCTGACTGCAGCGGTTCTTTAACCGGCTGTCTCTGGATAACACCGAGTGCTTTTCTTTCAATTGGTGAAAATTCTTTTGTGTTGATCGCTCCCTTTCCGTCGAGCGGAATACCGAGCGGGTTTATTACGCGCCCCAGCATTTCATTGCCGACAGGCATTGAGGCAACTCTTTTTGTTCTCTTAACTACATCGCCTTCTTTAACAAGAGACGATTCGCCGAAAAGAACGCAGCCCACACTGTCTTCTTCCAGGTTAAGAACCATTCCGAAAACATCGTTCGGGAACTCAACCAGTTCTCCTGCCATTACTTTCAACAAGCCGTACACTCTGGCAATACCGTCGCCTACCTGAAGAACGGTACCTACATCATAGATATCGGCTTCGCTTTCGAAACCAGAAAGCTGTCTTCTTAAAATCGCAGAAATTTCATCCGGTTTTACTTCAGCCATTATTATAATCCTTTTAAAATCTCAAATTAATTAAGAGAAGCACTACCTTGAAGGAACTGCTTCTTTAATAATTCCAATTGATGTGTCATTGATGCATCAAAAACGGTGTCGCCTACTTTTACCAAAAATCCGCCAAGCATCTTCTCATCTATTTGGAAACTGCATCTGACTTTTTTATTTAAATAATTTTCGAGTTTATTTTTTAATTCTTCAATTTGATCTTTAGACAACGGCATAGGCGATTTCACGTCAGCATTCACAATACCGAGTTTTTCGTCCCTCAGATCCAAAAATAAATTTGTTATTACCGGCATCAAGTTCTCCCGGCTTTTTTCAACCAGAAAATGAACGAACTGTATTGTTTCCCGAGAGACTTTCGATTTAAATATTTCGTCCATAATTGACAGCTTCACCTGCGGTTTTATAACCGGGCTGGAAAGTACACGCCCCAGCTGGGGATTAGCTTTAAGCGCTGAAGCAATTAATTCAACATCCTTCGATACCGAATCAAGTATATTCTTTTCAACCGCCGATTCCAGCAGTGAAGTTGCATATCTACGCGCTATATTTATATCACTCATAACTTAATTTTTACCGATCTCGCCGATATATTTATCGACTAGTTTTTTCTGAGCTTCTTTATCAAGGCTCTCTCTTAAAATCTTTTCCGCCGCTTGAACCGCTATTTCCGCAATCTGACTTTTCAGTTCGTCAAATGCTGCGTCTTTCTGTCGTTCAATTTCCGAAGTTGCATCTTCAAGTAATTTCTTAGCCTGTTCCTTGCTTTCCTGTAAAATCTGTTCCTTAAGCTTTTCAGCGTATGCTCTGCTTTGATTTATGATCTGCTTCGACTCTTCTTCGGCTTTCGCAAGGTTTGCCTGGTTTGCATCCAGAACTTTCTGAGCATCTTCCTTAGCTTTTTCAGCTTTCTCCAGAGATTCTCTTATTGCAGCTTCCCTTTGGTCCAGCGCCATCAAAATCGGCTTCCACGTAAATTTCTTTAATACCAAAAGGAGAATTACAAAAGTGACAATAGTCCAAAATAAGACTCCCGGAGAAACATCAATAATGCTTCCTTCGGCTATCAAATTAATTAAAGATAAACTAAAACCGGTTAGCATAACTTAATTTCCTATTGTAATTTTTAATTACGGGTCCGTATACCAGCAAAAATTATATTTTATAAACTAAACGGTCTTAAAGGCCAACAGAATACAGATAACTAATCCGAAAAATGCAATACCTTCAATAAGAGCTGCGGCAATAATCATTGCTGTTCTTATCGGTGCAATTGCTTCCGGCTGTCTTCCCATAGCTTCCATGGCTTGACCGGCAAGTTTTCCAATTCCTAAACCTGCTCCTATTACAACTAAACCGGCACCTAATCCGGCGCTTAACCAACCTAGATCCATATTCTTCTCCTTAATATTTTTGAGTTATATGAATAATAAATATAATTAATGATCGCTGTGTTTTGCCATTCCTATGAATAAAGCGGTCAACATAGTAAAAATGTACGCCTGAATTTAATGCTACCAGTAATTCAAGCAGTTCGATAAATAAAGTAAAGCCTACCGAAACCGGGGCTACATAAATTGTGTGCATTATAAAAATCAATCCGAGCAGAGAAAAAATTACAATGTGTCCGGCTACCATATTTGCAAAAAGACGAATGCACAATGCAAAAGGTTTTGTAAACAATCCCAAGATTTCAAGCGGAACAATTATAATTAATATCGGCGCCGGCATACCTCCCGGAACCAGACTTTTAAAATACTTAATAAAACCATGACTTTTAATTCCGCTGTATTGAATTACAATAAAAGATATTATTGCCAGAGCAGCAGTAACCGCAACATTTCCGGTGGCTACAACCAGGTTCGGAGTAGGTATTAATCCGAATAAATTGCAAAATAGTACAAAAAAGAATAAAGTCAGCATGTAAGGCATGAAGGATTCATAACCTTTTCCGATGGCGGGTTTTACAATCTCATCTCTTACAAATTCAATAATAATCTCAAAGACATTTACAATTCCTTTTGGAATAAGGGAATTTTTATAATTTCTGGCTGCTAATATTCCGGTGATGACCAGCACGGCGGCTGCTACCCACATCATAAAAACATCTCTGGTTATTGAGATATCCAGACCGAAAAGCTGGAGATGAGGTAAATATAATTTACCAACCGGACCAAAATCGATATAATTTGCATCAAGTACATGATGAATTATCCAACTCGGGTCAGTATTGCTATTCTCCGCTGCTTTTTTTAACGTGTCTGCCGCAGCTGTAATTCCGCCGGTTTTACTAAAAAACATAGAAAATTTTTATTTTTTCGTAATGTTTAGAAATATTATTTCCATTATAAGGAAATATATATAAAAAATTAGAACTGAAAATATAAGACTATTATGACTTATATCCAAAAACAACATAGAAATTATTAACACTGTTAAAAATATTGGAATCCTTATTCCCATACCGATTAGGTAGGTATTTAAAGCAGATTTTGAGTCTCTTTTTAAACTTATTTTTATAGAATAAATTGCACCGGCAAAGTTTAACCCGGTGAGCGAGGCAGCCGTCAGAAAAGCGTAAAATGTTTTATAGGTTAAAAAATCTTGAAAATATAAGTATGCAAGTACTAATATTGAGAACAGAAAAAAAGAAATCGCGCCAGTGAATAATTTTTTTTCGCTCTTCATTTGTCGTCAGATTTTATCACGGTTTTAATAAAATTATACATGCCGCCGGCAACGCCTATAAATGAAAATACTAAGGTGAGAATAGGTTCCGTATCGAATTTACCGTCGAGCCAGACTCCGAGCAATACCATAGCGGTAACTGTAATTGCAAGCTGACTTCCGAGACTAACATATCCCACCCAGTTATTTTCGGGATCGTCGTCTCCAGAGTTGAATGAATTAAGTATTTTCTTCATTCGTATTTTCTGACGAGAATGATCCTTTTTCGGCCTGCTCTCTATTATTCATATTACTTGTACCTTCGAAAACGGCACCTTCTTCAATAACTAAGATTTTAGTAATTATGTCGCCTTTAAGAGAAGATGTGGATTCAAGAATAACTTTTTCGCCGGCAATTACCGAACCGGAAACTCTTCCGCCTAACATAATAATTTGAGCATTAATTTCCCCGTCGATTTCTCCCTGCGCGCCTACAGTTACATTTCCCTTGGCATTTATGTTTCCGTTTACCTGTCCGTCTATACGAACATTACCGTTACTTGAAATTTTACCTTCAAGCAAAACGCCTGTGCTGATAATTGTAACGGCATCTTCTCCGATGTTTGTGTTTTTTTGTTTCAACTTCTTGCTCCTTTAATAATTTATCAGAACTGTTTTAGGATCAATTGGTTTTCCGTCTTTCCATACTTCGAAATGCAGATGGGGACCGGTTGTTATTTCCCCGCTGTTACCGCTTAATGCAATAACCTCACCTTCTACTACAGAATCTCTAGCCTTTTTGAGTAGAGATGAACAATGCTTATAAACCGTAATGTACCCGTCAGAATGGGCAATTATTATCATATAACCGTCTCTGGTCGTAAAATCCGCAAATACAACGTACCCGCTTGCGGCTGCATAAACCGGAGATCCTACTTTGGCTACAATGTCTACTCCCATATGCCCGTTATCTGGATTAAATCCTCTGCTGATGAAACCGGTTAAGGGCATACTGAAATATACCGGCTCTTTTTTTACTTTGCCTACGGACGCAGGCCCTTCCATTAAATAACGCACTACTGCAAGTATATTGCCACCGAACGGTTTGGTTTTTACCGGAGTACTATTTAGAGATTTCCCTGACACCGAATCGAAAATCGTCGAATCGCCGAGCAAGATGGCATCTTTCAACTGCTGGTTAGTAGTTTTAAGATTTTCCAACTCCTTTGTTAAGAAAACGAGCCTTTTATTCAGTTCATCGATTATCACTTTATCCGACTGTGATAAACCGGAGTCATGAGGGAAAATTATTCTTTTAAGAGGTGTTGCATTAAATAAAAGAAAACCGACTATCAGCATAAGAACACTGTAAACGATAAAAAACGTATAAATTTTACCCGCACTAAAATGTCTTGATCTTGTTTCAATTCCGGCTCCGGAAGGAATTATTACAATTGAAAGTCCCTTAATTTTTTTTAAGCTCTTTAATTTCATTTTAATAATAAACCAATACTTATTTGAATTTCTGAATAAGATCTTGATACTTCAATTTTCCTTCTCTAAGCAGTTTAGGCTCGCAATTGCTCAGATCGATCAAGGTAGAAGCTTGTATAAATGCTTTCTTTTGAGTGAAGAAAATCGCACCAACTTCTGAAGAAAATTCATCTTCAATCAGGCTCGGTTCGGTAATCGGCGGATAACTGCTTCTGTTTACACTGGTAGATATAATCGGCATTTTCAATTCGCCGGCAAGTTTCTGACAGAATCTATGATTCGGAATTCTAAAAGCCGCAGTTTCCATTCCAAATATAGCACTTGTTTTTGAATTTAACCTCAATACTACCGAAACGGGATTCGGCCATATTGCTAAAAGAAAGTCCAGATGTTTTTCGGATTGAATTTCGACATATTTAAGAAGGTTCTCTATGCTGTCGATCAAAAGAATATATTTTTTCCCTTCGTCTCTTTGTTTAATCTCGGTAATTGATTTAACCGCATCTTCGTTAAACGGATTTGCACCGAAACCGTATATGGTATCGGTAGGATAAATAAAAACGGAACCTTCCAGATATAGTTTTTTGGCTTTCTGAACAGCAGCATCAAAATTTTCATCGATATCAATAATCTCTGCACTCTTAATTTTTATCATTCAGCATTTCCTCTAATTTATTCTTAACCAGCTGCGGTTTAAGATTAAGCCCGCAGGCGAATGTTTTTATCGGACATTGTTGATAACCGTGAATTCCGCATGGTTTGCACTCCAGGTTATCAAAACTTAAATAACTGCTTTTATCGTTGTATGGAAAAAATCCGAAATCCGGAACAGTGGAGCAATATAAAGTTAAAACGGGGATGCCAGCGCATATACCCATATGTGTCGGAGCGCTGTCGTTGGAGATTAATATTTTTGCTCTCTTCAACAGTTCAATAGTCTCGATTAGGGAAAATAAACCTGCAGCCGATGCGGAATATTCTCTGTTTTTTTCAAATATACTGTTGCAAAGATCCTGATCTTTTCCGCCACCGATTATTATCGTAAAAAATCCCTTTTTATTAAGGTAATTAATTATTTCGTTATAATATTCTTCCGGATATATTTTTGTATTCCAAACACTGCCCGGAGCCACGGCCGCAATTCTCGACAACGGAATACTTGGTGACAAGAACTGATCTATTACTACTGCAGCCTCGGTACTAGCTTTAATTCTGGGGAATATTTTCCAATCATTTTCGTTTTTTGAATAACCTATTAATTCCAGGTTTCTTCTGACTTCATGATGGCCGGGCTCATATTTAATTAAATTTCTATATACATGTCTGAGACTGCTGTTGGAAAATCCGTAGGTGTCTTTTACTCCGGCGCCGAACACGATTAAAGATGTTCTCAAAGATCTGTGAGGAGAGTAAATAACATCGTATTTTTTTGCTTTTATATTTTTTGTAAATTTTAATAACGCAAGAGGTGATTTGTCTTTACCTTTTTTATCAATTATTAAAACACTGCTTACATACTCCGATGCCGAAAATATTTCCGCAGTAGCCGGAATAGCCAGCACGTCAATTTCGCTTTCCGTATATAATTCTTTCAGCTTCTGTATCATTGGAAGCGTTAAAATTGCGTCGCCGATAAATGCTGTTTGAATTATTAATATCTTTTTCATTATTAACTAATATTTCCACCGTTTATGCATCCACAGCCATTGTTCAGGATGTTCGCGAATAATATTTTCCAAATAATCGGTCAGTCTTTGTGACAATTCAATAACCTTTTCTTCTTCCGACTCGGGTAGATTTTTGAGATCAATCTCATCAAATCTTGTAACATACGAATTATTCGGCTGTCTGACGGAAATACCGCAAAAAATAGGCGCTCCGGTTTTTAAAGAAAGAATTGCCGGTCCGGGATATACCGCTGCTTTTCTTCCGAAAAAATCTACTCGTATGCCGTCGGCAGAACCTCTTTGATCGGCAGCCATTGCAACAATTTTACCGTCCTTTAGGGCTTTATAAACCTGTCTTATTGAAATTCCCAGCGGTATCACTTCGTTGCCCCATTTGGTTCTCATTTTGTTCAGCCATTCGCTTACCAAAACATTTCTTTGAGGTTTTACAATTATGGAAAACGGGCGTCCTAAATCCAGGCCTCCTGCAATGCCCGAATATTCCCAATTTCCGAAATGAGCCGCTAATAAAATGAGTCCTTTTCTGTCTTCATATTTTTGCATTACCCTGTCCACGCCCTCGAATCTTACTTCCTTTTTAATTCTTTTTTCATTCATACCCGGTAGATAAAGAATCTCTATTAACGCCATACCAAAGCTTTTATAGCTGTTGAAAGCAATGTTTCTGATACGTTTGTGAGAATATTCCGGAAAAGCTTTAGTAAGATTATCTATTGTTGTATTTTTTCGAATAGGTATTATATAAAAAAAGATAAGAGCAAGAATCGTAGAAAATTTTCTTGATATCCGGAGTCCTAAAAATCTGAATAGATAGCTAAAGCCGATAAATAATATATATTCGAATCTATCTTTCATTAAAAATAAAAAGCCTTATATACTGCAAAAAAAATTTATTACGCCCGTAAAGTTAAATATTTGAGTTTAATAATGGAAATTATTAACTCATTTAACCGGATATCGATAATATTTTACACAGTATATAAAGCTCGTTATCTACTGATTTGCCGAAATTCTGCTTTGCCAGTTTGAATCCTGAATTTCACCGCGTTTGGTGGATGAAATCAGTTCATAGTCGTTAAAGCCGGTCAAATCGGCAAATATAAATTCAACTCCTCCTTCAATATCGTTATATCTCCAAATCTCGTAGGGTTTTGTGTTATCCTGATTGGGATACCTGTCAACTTCGCTTGGTTCGCCGTACATTATCAGTACTCTTCCTCTGTCGGTTTTCCAGCCTACCCGCATGGAGCTGCCGTATTTGCGATTGCTTTCGGCTACTCTGTTTAAAAATTCCTGATAAGTCATATTCATATCAGAATTAGGATCGGAATCTCTTTTTTTCCAAAAATCGAATAGAAATTGTCTTTTACCGTTTAAAGTGGTCAATTTATTATATTGCTGTTTTTCAGGATTAGTTGCAATATATTTGCATTTAGCAAAAAGGTCGTCGCACTCTTCGTTACTGAGAATTCCGAAAGCACTTGTAACTAATTTTGATCCCAAAGTATTTGATGAATCTGCGTTTTTAATCGAAGGATTATAGACATAGAATTTTTTTGTCGAGCCCATACCGTAGTTATTCAAACTGTCCAGAATTGCAACGCGCAGACTATATATATCTGTAGGGTATTTAATTATCGGTAGTACACCGACCTCAGCCCTTGAAGCTATATGGCGACTGATAGACTGTATTTTGTCATAAACAATCTGCCCCCTGCTGTTTGTAACCACAGTATTTAACTGATACGGTTTATCCGATTTTGTTTTTTCATGATCATAAACTTCGAAGTAATAGAATACCGCAGGAAGCTGGGTGCTGTATACTGCTGTGGGAAACGGCGTTATCTCAAATGTATTCTTATAAAAAATCGAACTTTTATTTTCGCTGTTCTGAATAATTCTGGAAGCTAATTGAATGTCGCTGACCGCAAGAGAGTCTTCGAACAAGGGCTTGACGTTAATATCATCTAAAACCGTCTTTTGGTTCGATTCGTCAAACTTGTCTTTTAACTGAACCGAACATTTATAATTACCCTTCGGAACAACAAATCCGAGAAGTCCGATCAGGCTTTTTCCGCCTGTCGAATCCGATTCATCCAGCGGCTGCTTCAAGGACCATTCTTTATTTATTGCAGGTTTCCGGGATGTTGTGTCGGTAATATCTATTTTCAGAACTCCCTCAACAAAGTTTGTGTCATTGATATTATGAACTGTCAACGCCCCTTCATTTAAAGAGTAGTAAAACTCTATATAATTGGCGGATGAATCGTATGCAAACTGGGCATAGTCGAAATCAAACAAATTTTTGGTAGATTGTCCCCAAATTGCGGAAACAAAAAACAACGGCAAGGAAAAAATCAGTAATTTATATTTCATCTGTTAGTATTACTTATTGTTTATGGATAAAGGGTAATAATATTTCGTGAATATTTAAACCCGTTCAAAATAGTATAAGAGAAAATCTTTGTCAAGTAAATAAAAAAGGAATGAATTGGAAAGGTATTAAACGGGGGCAGAAACCCCCGTTTAATAAATTAGATTTTTACGGCATAAACTTTTGTAATGCCGCTTATTTCGGAAATTGTTTTTACAACATCTTTATGAATTTCACTGTCCACATTAATTACGGTAAGAGCTTCTTTTCCCATTTCGGTTCTTCCGAGCGAAAGACCCGCAATATTTATTTTGGCATCCGCAAGTATTTTTCCAACATGAGCAAGCATTCCGGGTCTATCTATATTTGAGTAAAACAGCATGTTGCCTTCGGGTTTTAATTCGAGGTGAAACTTATCAACGTCAACCACCCTGAGTTCATTGTTACCGAAGACAGTGCCGGCAAGAGACCTATGTTCGGAATCGGTAACAAACTCTACCGTCATTAAATTTGTATAATCAAGGTTAGCGCCGGTTTTTGTTTCATTAACAATTACACCCATCTCTTTAGCCAGGAACGGTGCATTTATCAGATTTACCTCACCCATTCTCTTGGATAAAAATCCCATCAAAACTGCAGTGGACAGAAGCGTAGTATAATTGTGCAACAATTCGCCGCTGTAATTTATATTGATTTTTTTCAATTGACCTTTAATCAGCTGTGAATGCAGGGAGCCGAGGTTTTCGCCCAATTTAACATAAGGAGCCAGTTCAAGACTTCCGCCGCCGGCAATTGCAGCCGCGTTAACAGCACCTTTAATGCCTTTCTGATTGAACATATCAACTATCTGTTCTGCAATTTGAATTGCCACTTTTTCCTGAGCTTCTTCAGTGGATGCACCGAGATGCGGAGTTGTAACTACTTTCGGATGCTGAATAAACGGACCGTTGAAATCCGGCGGTTCGCTTACGTAAACATCGAATGCTGCGCCCGATACTTTTCCCGAATCCAATCCTTTAATGAGAGCCTCTTCGTTAACTATTCCGCCTCTTGCGCAATTAATAATTTTCACACCGTCTTTACACTTGCTAAGCGTGTCATCGGATATCAATCCTTTAGTTTCTTCATTCAACGGTACATGTACGGTAATTATATCAGATTGCTCAAATATTTCATTCAGATTTACAAGGTTCACACCTAATTTTGTTGCTACTTCTTCAGATAACACGGGATCATATCCTATTACGTGCATTCCGAATGCTTTCGATCTTATACCGACTTCCCGTCCTATTTTACCTAAACCGATTATTCCCAGAGTTTTACCTTGTAATTCTGTTCCTTTGTATTTTTTCCTATCCCATTTGCCGTTACGCAGAGATTGGTTTGCCTGCGCAACATTTCGGCACATGGAAAGCATTAAAGCCATTGTATGTTCTGCGGTGGAAACAGTATTTCCTCCGGGCGTATTCATTACAATAATGCCTTTTCTAGTGGCAGCTTCCAAATTTATATTATCAACACCGGCGCCTGCTCTTCCTATTACTTCCATATTGTCCATCAATTCAATAATGTCCGGAGTTACCTGGGTATCGCTTCTTACAATTAAACCGTTGTAATCTTTTATGATTTTTTTAATTTCTTCTTTTGGCATTCCGGGTTTATAAGTAACTTCAAATCCGGCATCTTCTAAAATTTTAGCACACTTTTTATCGACAGCGTCTGTTATTATAATCCTTTTCATTTTTCTCCTAATCTGATTGGAAAAATTATTTAACTGTGAGAACAGGGCGGAATCTACATAACCGCACTTAATCTCTGCACTATCTGATTTTTTGGCACTGCACCTATAATCGTATCTTTCAGTAGTCCGTCTTTGAAAATAAGCAATGTCGGAATGCTTCTTACTCCGAATTTTATTGAAGTTTCCTGGTTTTCGTCAACGTCCAATTTGCCTACTTTTAATTTGCCTTCGTATTCGTTTGCCAATTCTTCAACAATAGGAGCAATCATTCTGCAAGGTCCGCACCAAGCAGCCCAAAAATCTATAATTACGGGAACGTTTGATTTTACTACTTCGTCGTTAAAATTGTTATCGGTTATAGTAACTGGTTTCATCTTTTACCCTTTTTAAATTTTAATATTTGAATTTTTTTCTTGTTCGCCTTGACCGACAAAACTTATGGTATCTTCACCGCCGTCCGCGTGAATCAGTCCGCCGGAAATCCATTCACCGCCGTCCTTACATAACAAAGAAATCACTTTTGCGACATCTTCTGGAGTAGTTAAACGATTTCTAGGATTTTTTCTCCTTGCGACTTCAATCATAGGAATGTTTCCGGGAATTTTTCTTAGAGCCGGCGTATCGGTTACACCTGCCATAATAGCGTTTGCGGCAATCTCCAAATGCCCTAATTCCATAGAAAGCTGGCGGATATGAGATTCTAAAGCGGCCTTTGCCGCTGAAACTGCGCCGTAGAAAGGAATAGTAGCATGCCCGCCCGAGCTGGTCATTGCGAATATTCTGCCTTTACGTGCAAACAAGCCGCTTACTACAAGACCCTGAGCCCAATACACTAAAGAGTGAGCCATTACATCCAGTGTCATTTCCATTTGAGCCTTAGTTATGGCTTGTTCATCATCTTTTGCTATAAATTGTTTTAAAGATCCGAATGCAAGCGAATGTATTAGAATTTTTACGATGGCCTCGCCTTTTGAAAACTCTTTAATGTCTTTTATAATTTCATCTCTTTTAACCGCATCTGCCGCATTAACGTTATAAAACATCGCCTTAGAACCGTAAGATTTTATTTTCTCTATAATTTTCTCAACATTCGGCATTGTAGCCTGACGATCCAAATGTATACCGAAAACGTTATAACCATCCTCAGCAAGTTTAATTGCAGAAGCTGCACCAAATCCCGATGATGCTCCGAGCACCAACGCCCAATATTTTTGGTTCTCTTCCCTTTTCATTTGGTCAAAGTCCTTTATTGTTTTATCTAATAATTAAGAAAATAAAATTACTAAAATGAGGAAAGTGAAACAACTCAAACGTATTAATATTAAATGCCTTTTATGCGCAATATTCCCTGATGTGAAAGATATCAATACGCAATTTTAGATATTTATAAGTTAATGGATTATTATTCATTTTTGCAGATCAATTATTAAACTATCATCTATTTCTTTGAAAGGGATACGGAATCCTCGCCGAGCAAATCATTTAATTCATTCAGGAAGGTATCTGATATATCCACTCTGCAGTCTCTCAGAAAAAACAATCTAGGTCTCTGTGAATTATTCAGTAAATGAATATAAACAGGGAAATTACCCTTGTGTTTGTCCATTACCGATTTTATCCGGCGTATTTTTTCAGTAGTGTTTTTTTCGGTATCGAAATTTATTTTCACGCTTTGAGTAAATCTTTCTCTCGCGTCTTCAAGAGGAATAACCTCATCAATATGAAGTTTTACCGCATCGCCGCTGCTTTCAGGTCTGCCCAGAATAAATACGCATCTTTCTTCCTGAAGGTATTGCCCGCATTTTTCGTAAATTTTCGAAAACATCAGACTTTCGCACGAACCTGAAAAATCGTCAAGTGTAAAGAAAGCCATTGTTTTTCCGGATTTATCGATTTTGGTTTTCAATGCCGTTATAACACCGCAGGCTTTGACTATTTCCGTTTCTTCAAGCTGGTCGGTTTCGCCCATATGAATAGTGGCAAAAGATTTATAATCCACTTCGTACTTTCTGAGCGGATGCCCGGTTACGTAAAATCCGATTACCTGTCTTTCTCTTGCCAGCCTTTCATCATCGTTCCAGGGAGTCACTTCATTTAAAACCGGTTCCGAGATTTTTACTTCCTCTTCAATCTCACCGAACAGACTGTTTTCAGCAACCAGTTCGGAATGCTTTATTTTATGACCGAATTCGATCACGGTTTCAATCCCTTCAAAAAGCTTTGCCCTGTTATTATCAATTGAATCGAAAGCCCCGGCTACGACTAATCCTTCCAAAGCTCTTTTGCTGACGATGCGTGTATCTACATTTGTCGAGAAATCAAAAATACTTGTAAAATTCCTGCCTAATTCGTTTCTCGCTCTTTTAATTTCTTCAACGGCCGGAATGCCGACGTTTTTAATGGCCGACATGCCGAATCTTATTCTGCCGTCTTCAACATCAAAATACACCGAAGGACTGTTAACGTCCGGGGGCATTACTTCGATTTTTAATTTACGGCAGTCTTCCAGAAAAGTTGTAACCTTCGCAGTATTGCCGAATTCATTTGTAAGGTTGGCTGCTAAAAATTCCGGAGCATAATGAGCTTTAAGATATGCGGTCTGATATGCAACAAAACTGTATGCAACCGCATGACTTTTGTTAAATCCGTAATTAGCAAATTTATCAATCGCGTCGAATATTTCGGTCGCGGCTTTTTTGGGTATTCCCTGGGCTACGGCTCCGTCTACAAACTTAACTTTTTGTTCGGCCATTGCGGCAAGGTCTTTTTTACCCATAGCCCTTCTGAGAATATCGGCTTCGGCAAGGCTCATCCCGCCTGCTTTATTGGCAATTTGAATTACCTGTTCCTGGTAAACTATAACACCGTAAGTTTCCTTCAAAATAGATTCAAGTACCGGGTGAAGATATTCAACTTCTTTAACACCGAATTTTCTATCGATAAAATCATCGATAAATTCCATTGGTCCGGGTCTGTAAAGAGCATTCATAGCGGATAAATCGCTCAGACTGTTCGGACGCAGTTTTTTCAGGTACTCCCGCATCGGGGCAGATTCAAACTGGAACACTCCGGTTGTTTGACCGCGTGAAAAAAGCTGGTAAGTTTTTTCATCGTCCAGGGGAACATTATCTATATCGATGTCAATATTGTGGTTTTTCTTAATAAGCTCGAGTGCATTCTGGATAATCGTCAGAGTTCTTAAACCCAGGAAGTCCATTTTCAGCAGGCCCTGTCCTTCGATTTCCTTCATGTTGTATTGAGTAACAACTTCATTCTGGGAAACTGCGGTGGCAAGAGGAACATAATTACTTACGTCGCTCGGGGTAATTACTACTCCGGCCGCATGCTTGGATGAGTTGCGGTTCATTCCTTCCAGAACTTTTGCATACTTGATGAGATTTGTTATCTCCGGGTCTTTCGAATCCTTTACCCATTTCAGTTCAGGAACTTCATTTAGCGCCTGCTCTATACTGAACACTTTACCGAACTTTGAAGGTATAAACTTTGTTATTTTGTTTACGGTAGCAATTGGGATCTTCAATACCCTTGCGACGTCTCTGATAACTGCTTTGGAAGAAAGTCTGTTAAAAGTAATAATCTGGCTTACGCAGTTTGCACCGTACTTCTGACGGACGTAATCAATGGCATCACCGCGTTTATCGTCGGCAAAATCAACATCGATATCGGGCATCGACTTTCTGGCGGGATTAAGAAAACGCTCGAACAGCAGATTATACATCATCGGGTTTATATTTGTAATTCCCAATGCATATGCAACCAGGCTTCCGGCTGCGCTCCCTCTTCCGGGACCAACGGATATATTCATCCTTTTGGAAGAATTGATAAAATCCTGAACTATCAGAAAGTAACCTGAAAAGCCCATAGTCTTGATAGTATTAATTTCGAAGTTAAACCGGTCTTCATACTCCGGCGTAATATCTTTTATTTTTTCATGCAGTCCTTCACGGGCAAGCAATTCGAAATAATCATCGAGGGTTTTGGCAGGCGAATTGTCCGGTATGGGAAACACCGGATAATAATGTCCTTCAAAATCAAGATTAATATCTGTCTTCTCTTCAATTTCCAGGGTATTTTCAATAGCTTCGGGATAATTTTTAAAGAGATTTTTCATTTCGTCGGTAGACTTGAAATAGACCTGGTCGGTACCGTAACGTAGCTGCCTGTAATCCGTTCCGTTTTTATCGGATAATAAAAGAAGGATGTTATGCGCAATTGCATGTTCCTGTTCGATGTAGTGACAATCGTTGGTTGCGACCAATTTAATGCCGAGTTCTTTTGCAAGTTTGGGCATCCCGGCAAGTACTGGCTGCTCAACTTCCATGTTATGATCCTGAATTTCCAGGTAAAAATCTTCTTCAAAAATGTCTTTATAAATTTTAGCGATTTCTTTTGCTTTGGCATAATCGTTATTAACAAGATGCGCGGCCACAACACCGCCGGCGCAGGCCGAAGTACATATCAATCCGTCACGGTACTGTTTTAACAATTCCAGATCTATTCTCGGTTTATAGTAAAATCCTTCGGTATGCCCCAGAGTTGAAAGTTTCGAAAGGTTCTTATAGCCTTCCTTGTTTTTCGCGAGAAGAATCAGATGATGATAATGTTTGGACCTTTTTCTGCTGCTTGTTCCGGCTCTTTCCGAATTGTCATCGCTTTTTCCTTTATCAAACCTGCTGCCTTCCGTTACGATGTAGGCTTCCATTCCAACTATCGGTTTAATGCCTTCTTTCTTGGCTTTTTTATAGAACTCGGCAATGCCGTACATTACGCCGTGATCCGTAAGAGCAACCGAGTGCATGTTATGTTTTTTAGCTGCTTTTATCAGACTATCAACGGTGCAGGCCCCGTCTTGTAAGCTGTAATGAGTATGATTATGAAGATGGACAAAATCCGACATGAATAAAATTCCCGGTTAAAAAAATCGCAGAAAAATATCGCGTTACTCTAAATATTTTGATTGTCATGATAAGCTGAACCTAACCATGACATTAATTATAAAAAATGGATAACAAATCCGAATGTTACTAAAAGTATTTTTGTTTGAATACAGTTTCATAAATTGATACAGAAAAAGCAAGAGATTAATTTAATAGTTGCATATAAAATTTAACTTCATTTATAAATTAATCATGATCTATTTATGCCCGGTATGGCCGAAACCGCCTTCGCCTCTTTCGCTCTGTGCAAGTTCCCCGGCTTCGATTAAATCAGCATGATAAACTTTGGACACCACCAGCTGTGCAATGCGGTCTCCTTTTGTAACCCTAAATTCTTCTTTACCGAAATTTATCATTATAATTTTCACCTCACCACGGTAATCGGCATCTACGGTGCCGGGCGAATTAAGTATACCGATCCCGTATTTTACCGCCAAACCGCTTCTCGGCCTTACCTGTATCTCAAATCCTTCGGGTATTTCTACCGAAAGGTTCGTCGGTACCAAAACAACTTCGCCGTGTTTTATAAGTAAATCTTCTTCAACGGCTGCTCTTATATCCATTCCCGAAGCCCCCGAAGTAGAATACGACGGAAGCGGAATGTCATAAAATTTTTTATCCAATCTTCTGAATCTAACAGATATCTTTTCCTTCATTTCCATCCTTATAATAAGCAATTAACTTTTTTGAAAATAATGTCTTTTTAAAAATAATATTTCTTCTTTGCCTATATTAAAAATGCCCAGCAGTATTACGAAAAACAAAAGCATTAAAAATTCGTTCAACAAATTAATATGACTGCCTAACAGCTGTATATAATACATAACTCCGACTATAAAAACGGAGACGAATATTTTTGCTATTTTAGAATACTCGTAATTAATCCTGTAAATCTTCTGCGTTATGATAAAATATCCGACGGCCACTATAAAATAACTAGCGAGCGTAGCAAATGCTGCGCCCATTATTCCCCATAATGGAATGAGCCAATAGTTGAAACCGACGTTTACTGCGGCACCGATGGCTGTCATAATCGGGACATAAATACTTTTCTCTTCGATATAAATTCCCGCGGTAAAAATCCCGTAAATTCCGTTAAACACATAAGCCAGTAAAATTACCGGTACAATTATTAGTCCGCTCAGATATTCGCTGCCGATAATTGTATGCCCGTGTATGCTTATTCTTGCGAAGTCGTTAATAAACAAAGTAACCAAAACAAGAATGAACGAGGCGGCAAGCGTAAAATACGTAAGAACTTTTGAAAAAATATTTTTTGCTTCCTTTTCTTTTGCGGTTTGAAGAAAGAAAGGCTGCCATGCGTATTGAAACATATTTACGAACAAAAGCATAAATATGCCTAATTTATAATTTGCGCTGTATAATCCCGTCGTGCTTAAGTCCGTAAGATGCGTTAATATAGGCCTGTCGATACCCTGAATAAGCATCGCGGCTAGACCGGCCGGCAGGTATGGCAGTCCGAATTTGAGCAATCTTCTTAATAATACTTTATTAATGCTTAATTTCAAATATTTAAGAACCGACGGAAATACCAACACAAATGATACCGCGGATGCAATTAAGTTGCTGAAAAAAACCGCTTCGATTCCCCATTTCAGATCAAGTATTAGATATAAATTAAGGCAAACATTTACTATAATATTTATAGTTTTAAAGAGAGCAAACTTTTTAGCTTTTCTTTCAAGTCGTAATTTGATGAACGGAAGAACGCATATCGAATCGATAAATAAAATAGGTGCAACATAAAAAATCAGAGAATAAAATTTAGATGGTATATCCAGTAGAGAATATATTGGTACTTTTAAAGCAAGAATAACCAAACCTAAAACCGCCGCAACTCCGAATACCGACAAATACGGCGTTGAAAAATTATCTTTTTCGTCGCCGATTATAATATCAGATCCGAATTTTAAAAATGCGGCATCCATTCCGTAAATCAGAACTACGTTAAAAATCGCAATAAATATGTAAAGATTAGAAACAACCCCGTAATCAGACGGCAAAAATACATTGGTATAAAAAGGAACAAGAAGAAATGTAAGAAACCTTCCTACTATAGTACTTATTCCGTAAACCGCAGTGTCTTTTGAAAGTTGTTTTAGCTTATCGAACATTTATTTGTTTGTTGTATGATTACTACCTTAATTAATTTAGAATGTACCGCAATGAACGAATACGATCAATAAAGAATTTCTTCAACTTTTAGAACTTGTAGTAATATTCAGAGAAATATCGAGTGCTTTTACGCTATGCGTTAAAGCGCCTATGGATATATAATCTACACCGGTTTCCGCAATTGATCTAATTGTGCCAATATCAATTCCGCCGGAAGCTTCGGTTTTACATTTGTCACCTATCATTTCAACGGCTTTTTTCATTTCATTCAAACTGAAATTATCAAGCATTATTATATCCGCTTCGCATTCAAGGGCTTGTTTTACCTCGGCCAGATTTGCGGTCTCGACTTCAATTTTAATATTTAAATTATTTTTAGAACGATAATTTTTACATGCATTAATCGCTTTAGTAACGGATCCGGCAACGGCAATATGGTTATCTTTAATCAGAAACATATCGAATAGCCCGATTCTATGATTCCGGCACCCGCCTATTTTAACTGCGAGCTTATCTATCTTTCGCAGACCGGGTACGGTTTTCCTTGTATCGAGTATCTGCGCTTTTGTGTGAGCGATAATCTTTGAAAAGTCTCCGCACATTGTAGCAATACCGCTCATCCTTTGAAGAAAATTTAACGCCGTTCTTTCCCCGGTTAAAATAGAGGCAGCACTACCTTCAACTTCAGCAATGATCGTTCCGGCTTTTACTTGCTGCCCATCGGTTGTAAACCGACTAAATTTAAGCTTCGGGTCTACGATGCAGAAAAGTCTTTCAACTATATCAAGTCCGGCAATAATTCCGTCGTGTTTAATTAAAAACTCTCCTTTGCCGGTAACAACGCCGGTTACCGTTGCAGAAGTAGTAACATCGCCGCTTTGAATATCCTCGCTTAATGCTCTATTAATTAATTCATCGAACTCATTATTCATAATTTACCTTCAGTAAAAAACGGCTTCAGGATATCGGAAAAAAACTCCGGGGGCCTGACCGGCTTTTTAGAATCTTTTTTTATAAAGACGTGAACAGTATATCCCTCGGCTACTAGTTCCTGTGTGGTCTTTCTAACAACTTTATAATCTATGTGAATACGAAATTCAGGATATGATTTAACATAAGCTTCTATTTCAAGTATATCGTCATAAACTGCGTAAGACAGATACTTAATATGTGCTTCAAGCAGAGGCAATTGGAAACCTTCTTCTTCAACCTTAAAATAGGGCAAACCGTAAGCACGCATCATTTCGGTACGTCCGACTTCGAAATACTCGAGATATTTCCCGTTATATACAAACTGCATTTGATCGGTGTCGGCATACCGTACACGGATCTCTGTTTTATTAGAAATCATTTCGGATTTTTTGCAAGATTTTTAAAAACAAATTTATAAAAAAGAAAGGTTAAAACACCAAGTTAAAACCGATTTGTCAAAAAATAATAAGAGGATATTATTTTGATTTTGCCGTTCGAATAATTAAAGGGAGACTCCCTTTGCCCGATGCAACAGTTATTTGGCCCGGTCTATCAATTTCTTTTTTTAATATTTTACAGAATTCAATAGCACCCTCGTCATTTAAATGGTCGGGATTGAAGAAGAACTCATCGTGGTTAACGAATAAATACTTGAAGTCAATAACCGGAATTCCTTTATTTTTAAAAATTAGATCAGCATCGTTATTTATACCGGATAAAAAAGGAATATAATTTTTTGAGATTGGGAACCTTATTCCTATCAAGGTAATACCCTTAGATTTACATAAATAGATTATCTCAGACAAAGTGCTCTTTAGTACGGTTGATTTTTCCTGAGAAGGGAATTGAGTATGGAATCTATTTTCGCAAAAAATATATTTTTGTCCATTACTTAAAGAAGCCCATTCATTTTTTTGATGATCTTTATGATTGGGCATTAATTTTGATCTTAGGTAATAATATATGAGTGAAGATTTATTAACGTCAAATAAAGGGAGATATTTTCTGATTGACCGCGAATATATAAAATTTAATGGCGAAATAGATAATGAGTCGTTCAAATCGGATAATTGACCGTAATAAACCGAACGTTCTATGTTATTCAATTTCTCCCTATATATCGACAAAGTATGGTCATCGACGGTTAAAAAAACCGTGTCAATATGCGCATGTCTCAATATATAACAAAATTTAAAATACATATCGGAATAGCTGTCACTCTCGAAAGAAGCGTTGGTTATCCCGATATTATTCAAATATTTGTCTTTAATATACGCACCGTGAGAATCGGCAAATAAAACCTTTGTGAAAATTTTTTCGTGTTTTAAATTATAATAGTTTTTAAAAAGTAAAGGAGACGTAACGCTGATATAAATTGCAATATTCAAAATTATAGTGATTCCAAAGAATAGTGAAAATTTAGACAAAAACTTCTTCATCCAAGTCATTCCTCTAAAATTGGAAATATATAAATTCGTAATGAGATGTAAAGTTACCGAAGAAATAAATGAAGAGTATTACTGCATAATAAAAGGACCACTTTAAATATTGAGGAATTTTAATATTACGAAACTGCAGGGCATGCTCTTTGTCTCTTTGAAACCATTCAAAAGTAATGAAGAGAAATACTACGAAGATAAGTTTTTTGGGAAATATTTCCGGCTTGGAAAAGAATGAAGAGGAAAAAATTCCGCCGATATAAGAGAATGCTTTTTGTATGCTCTCTGCTCTGAAAAATACCCATGCCAATAATGTTAATAAAAAAGTGATCGATATCTGCATAGCTTCTTTGAAACCCGGGAACAACCTGTTTTCCGCCGGTAGGTCAAGATGTGTTCTGTTTTTTTTAAGCAGCATAAGAGGTAGGAAGTAACAAGCGTTAAGAAAGCCCCATGCAATGAATGTCCAGTTAGCACCGTGCCAAAAACCGCTAACTACAAATACGACAAAAATGTTTCTAATTTTTTTCCAATTATTTCCTTTATTACCTCCTAGTGGTATATAAACATAATCCCTGAACCATGTAGAAAGCGAAATATGCCATCTTCTCCAAAACTCTGCAATGTCTCTAGAAAAATAAGGGTATGCAAAATTTCTCATTAAACTAAAACCGAATAATCTCGCTGTTCCAATAGCAATATCTGTATATCCGGAAAAATCGGCATAAATTTGAAAAGCGAAAAAAATCACGCCAAGTAATAAGGTGCTTCCGGAATATAGATGGTAATCCGCGAATATTTTATTTGCATAAATTGCGCAATTATCTGCAATCACTATTTTCTTAAATAATCCCCATAGAATTTGGCGCATTCCGTCGGCTGCATTATCGTAATCAAAATTCCTGTTTTTAAAAAATTGCGGTAAAAGGTTTGTAGCGCGTTCAATAGGACCCGCAACCAGTTGAGGGAAAAAACTTACAAAAGCAAAAAAAGCAATTATATCTTTGGTTGGCTCAAGTTTTTTCCTATATACATCAATTGTATAACTCAAAGTCTGGAAAGTATAAAAACTAATGCCTACCGGCAAAATAATTTTTAAAGTATGAATGTTTAAACTTATTCCAATAGACGAAAAAGCACCGACAAAATTACTTACAAAGAAATTATAATATTTAAAAAAGCCTAAAAGTATGAGATTTGTACATATGCTGATAAGCAATAGTAAGAGTCTTTTTCGCTGAATTTTCTGTGTTGCAAGTCCTTTACTGACCAAATAATCGACAACGGAACTTACGATTATCAAAGATAAAAACCTGTAATCCCACCAACCGTAAAATACATAGCTGGCAACCAGTATAAGAAAGTTTTGCAATTTTAGTTTGTTCTTAGCAACAAACCAATACAAAAGAAAAACAATGGGTAAAAAAATCGCAAATTCTAATGAATTAAATGACATATTATTAAATTATTTAAGTCAAAAATTTTTAGAAACAATAAAATTTAGTTGTCAGTGAATCGATAATGTAAAAAAAAACATACTATAATTAATAATCTAAACTGAATAACTGATTATTTTACAGAAGAAGAGAAAAAATATTTGATTTATTTGAAAATTCCAGTAATAAATCCAAAGCCCTATTTTTTTACCCCTAATGTATGAGCTTTATCTGACTATAATTTAATCACTGTATTTCTTATGTGCAATGTTTTAACAGAATTTTTTACAAATATAATATCGAAATAAATTATTATTTTTGATACCGTACTTCGATGCGTATCAAAGTGTTTATTACATTTTAGATCCAGATTCTTAATAAGGGATATTATTTCGGTAATTCAAGGTGGGAAGTATATATTATATTTCTGAAATGTTAGCTTAAAAAATTATTCGGTAAATGAGCCCATTTTCCCGAATTTCTCACGTCTCAGGTCAACGAGTTTTTCAGGTTTTATTTTAAGGAGTTGTTCCAGTTCTTCTTTAATGGCGGCTTTTAAAATTTTAGCGGTTTCAATATGATCTGTGTGCGCACCTCCCAAAGGCTCGGGAATAATCCGGTCTACAATTTTTTGTTCCAGTAAATCCGGTGCAGTTAATTTTAAGGCTTCGGCTGCTTGTTCTTTATAATCCCAGCTACGCCAAAGTATACTTGAACAGGATTCGGGACTGATAACAGAATACCAGCAGTTTTCCAGCATTAGAATTCTGTCGCCCACTGCAATTCCCAATGCTCCTCCGCTTGCTCCTTCGCCGATTATAATAACAAGCACGGGTACCTTCAGCTTACTCATCTCGAATAAATTCCTTGCAATAGCTTCAGCCTGTCCACGTTCTTCGGCTTCTAAACCCGGATAGGCTCCCGGAGTATCTATCATAGTAATAATCGGTTTATTGAATTTTTCTGCTAATTTCATCAGTCGAAGGGCTTTTCTGTATCCTTCCGGATTAGGCATTCCGAAATTGCGATACACATTTGTTTTTGTATCTCTTCCTTTTTGATGACCGATAATCATAACTTTCTGGTCGTCGATAGAGGCAAATCCGCCGACAATGGCTTTATCGTCGCCGTAATGCCTGTCGCCGTGAAGTTCAATAAAATTTTCAGTCATTAAATAGATATAATCGAGAGTATAAGGTCTGTCGGGATGACGGGCTAGTTGTACTCTTTGCCAGCGGGTAAGGTCCTTATATATTCCCTCTTTCAATTGCTTGACCTTTTCTTCAATCTTAATAATTTCGTTTTCAATATCCATCTTATCCGAAAGTCTTCTCATCTCCTTTAGTTTAGCTTCAAGCTCAACTATCGGTTTTTCAAAATCCAAAACTGTTTTAGCCATAACTACGACCGATTTCCCCACATTTTAATTAATGTTTTTCCCAGAATTTCAAGATCCAGCCAAATATTTTGATTCTTCGCGTAATATAAATCTAACTTCTCTTTATTCATAAGTTCGGTGTTCTCAATATACCAAAAACCTGTTAAACCTTCTTTGCCCAGAAACAAATGGTTTCCGTTATTTATTTTTTGAGGGCCGACAAAACTAGCCTTCCCTGTTATTATCAGAGGTGTCTTTAGTATGAATTTTCTGAACTCTGTTTGTTTTCCGCTCAGTTTATTAACCAAATATATGAAAGGATATAAAAAAAACAAAACAATTGCTGCAAGGCAATGATCAAATATTGATTTCAGCATCCTCATAAATGGATTGGAAATATTATATTTTATTTCAATTAAGGGATAATCATCAAGCATTGAGACAGAAGTTTTACCGACAAGAAAGTCAAGATTATTCCCGATAACTTTGAAATCAACATTTTCCGATTGACAGGCGGAAACTATGGACATCATATGATTATAAGATAATTCATCCGTTGAAAAAATAATTTCGTCAATTTTGTTTTCTTTAATTACTTTCTTAATGTTTTCAATGCTTCCGATTACTTCAAAACCTTCCAGCCGGCGTCCTATTTCATTATTAGATAATGCAATCAAACCCGATATAAGATGAAATTCGGTACTTTTAGTTTTTAGTTTTTCCGCAATTTTAACTGCGTTCACGTTTGTTCCGACAATAGCAGATCTTTTGTGGGGAAAGTCTTCACCCTTCATACCTATTTTAAATAACAGTTTTATAAAAATACGCCATAAGGAAAGACTGAAAAATAGTATGAAATATGTAATCAGTACAGCTGCCCGGCTGTAAGCATATTGCTTAAAGAAAAATGTAAGAGAAGATAGAATGAAAAAGCTGACAATAATAGCGGCAAGGTTTTTAAGAACCGACAAGGAATCTTTTCTGTAAACTCCGAAAAAGCCCGCAACTGTAATATGTATTAGTGCAGGTATTGTAAATAGCGTAGGGTAGATTGACAAGGGAAATCTCTTCCAGTGTCCGAATATTGTATAGAAGTTATCGGCAGCCAATAAGGAAAAATTAAAAATTACAAAATCAAAAAGAAGGGAAATGAATACCAGTCTTCTGCGCCATAAAAAATCGAAGAATTTTCTGAAAACAATTGCAGAGCGAAGTATTACCTCAACAATAAACGAACTGGAAAGATGCTTCTTAACGAATAAGTGCATGGCATCGTAGAATACTTTTGTTTCGTCGATACTGCTTCTTTTAGTACTCTCACCTTTATAGTGGATGATTTGGGTGTTATGAACGTAAAATACTTTATATCCGCTTTTCTGGACCCGGTAACAGAAATCAAGATCTTCGCCGTACATAAAAAATTCCTCGTCCAAGCCTCCTACCTTATCATAGGTTTCCTTTCTCAGCATCATAAAAGATCCGGAAATTGCATCAACTTCGTAGGTTTTATTTTCGTCGAGGTAAGTAAGGTTATACCGAGCAAAAATTCTGCTGCCGGGAAACAACGAACTTAATCCGCTCACTTTGCAGAAAGATGTCCAGGGGCCGGGAAAACTGCGCCTACATGCGAGTTGGAGGCTTCCGTCGGGATTAAGGATTTTACATCCGGCCATTCCAGCCTGCGGCGTAGTGTCAAAGAACTCAATCATCTTTTCAAAAGTATCTTCGCGTATGAGAGTATCGGGATTTAATAAAAGCAGATATTTCCCTTTTGCTATTGAAAGTCCCTGATTATTGGCTTTGCTGAAACCTAGATTTTTTTGGTTGGCGATGAGTTTTATTTGAGGAAATTTTTCTCTTAAAAAATCAACGCTTCCGTCATTAGAAGCATTATCAGTAACTATAATCTCGTATTCGATATTCTTCGAAGCCTTTTCAATCGAGTGAATTAAGTTCTGCAAAAACTCTTTAACGTTATAATTAACTATGATAATAGATAAATCCAAAATAGCTTCCTATTATAATCGTCCGAATATACTTCTCAGTCGTAATTTCCAGACCATAAAGATAGCCTCGCGAACAATTTTTTTGGACATTTTGGACGTTCCGGTTGTCCGGTCTATAAATATGATTGGAATTTCGCCGATTTTAAAACCTTTTTAAATGCTTTGTAAGTCATTTCAATTTGAAAGGCATAGCCATTAGACCTAATATTATCCAGGTTAATACTTTCGAGCACCTTACGTTTGAAACACTTAAACCCGCCGGTAGCATCTTTAATACGCAGGCCTGTTATAATTTGTGTATAGAAATTGGCAAAATAACTTAGGATTAGTCTTCTCATCGGCCAATTGACAACATTTACGCCCTTAATGTATCTGCTTCCTAATACAAGATCGTAGTTCTTTATTGCTTTTAAAAAATTCTTCAGCTCTTTTGGATCGTGAGAAAAGTCGGCATCCATTTCAAAAATATAATCATAATTATTTTTGAGAGCATATTTAAAGCCTGCGATATATGCGGTTCCCAAGCCTGATTTTTTTTCTCTTTTAAGAAGATGCACCCGCTCGGAATTTTCAGAAAATTCTTCTACGAAGGCAGCGGTTCCGTCCGGTGAATTATCATCAACAATTAAGATATCCAGGTCATTTTTATAGCGGCCCAATATTTCCGGAATCATTTTTTTTATGTTTTCCAACTCATCATATGTGGGGATAATTACTAAAGATTTTTCAGACATTTATTTCATGTAATTGTTTGTTGGTGTTAAATTATTTAAAAAGCACAGGGCTAAGAGCAAAGAGCATAGAACTAAAAACATAGAACTAAAAGCATAAAACTAAAAACATAGAACTAAAAGCATAGAACTAAAAGCATAGAACTAAAAACATAGAGCTAAAAGCATAGAACTAAAAACATAGAGCTAAAAGCATAGAACTAAAAGCATAGAGCATAGAAATTAGACAGAATGACTTCATAAAGTCTTTTTAAAATTTGTGATCATTCTGCATTCAACATCAAGTTTTTCAAGAAGATTATTTAATTTTTCTTCGGTAATTAATTTTCTCCTGTTTAGGATGATTATAATGTTAGCATTTTCAAAGGTTGATCTCCGGGCATAATTTAAAAAATTATTAAAATCCTTGTTGGAAGTAGAACCGGAACCTTCTGCAATATTGTTACTCATGCTCATGGTTGCAGCTCTTAATTGCTCGGCAAACCGGTACAATCTTTTTACTTCCAGGAAATCAGCTATATCCAATAGATCGTCAGAAAGTTAAATAGCAAATTGCCAGATTTGCAAATCTTGAAATCTAAATTTCATATTGAATCCCCTAATTTCAATGTTATTATTTGCAATTCAATTAAAGCTCAAACCGAAAACTAGTAAATAATGTTTCTAATTTCAGATTCTCAATCGTTCTCTGCTCCTCATTCTCAGTCCTTTGCTCTTATCTCTAAACCCTAGGCACTCTGCCCTTAATCTCTCTGCTCTTAGCCCTTTGCCTCCCTCAATCATAATGTCCTTTTCCCAGCAGAACCACAAAAACAGTTCTGAGCAAGATCTTAAAATCCATTCTCAGCGACATGTTTTCTATATAAAAAAGATCATATCTCAGTTTTACTTTTACGTCTTCAATAGTTTCGTCGTACTTATGTTTTACCTGAGCCCAACCGGTTATACCGGGCCGCACTTTTAATCTTCTTTTATAATAAGGAATTTCATCCGAAAGCTTTTCAACAAAGAAAGGTCTCTCCGGTCGCGGCCCGACGAGGCTCATTTCACCTTTAAGAACATTTATCATCTGAGGTATTTCATCAATTCTTACTCGTCTTATAAATTTACCGACTTTTGTAATCCTCGGATCATCCTTTTGCGACCATACCGGACCGGTATGTTTCTCGGCATCTTTTCTCATGGAACGGAATTTATATATTTGAAAAATTGATCCGTTAATGCCGCATCTGTCCTGTCTGAAAAACACTTCTCCTTCTGTTTCAATTTTAATTGCGATAGCGGTAAATATTAAAACCGGTGATGTTATGATGAGAATAATAAATGAAATAATAATATCGAAGATCCTCTTAAGTTTCTTTTCCCATTCGGGCATAAGCTGGGGCATAATATCGATAAGAGGGATTCCGTAAATCTGAGAAGTTCTTGCCTGTCCGCTTAATATCTCGTAAAGATCGGGTACAATTTTAAGTCCGACATTTTGAGCTTCGCATTTAGCAATAATATCCACCAGATAATCCCGGTCTTCTTTTTCGAGTGCGATAATAACTTCTTTTATATTTAATTCATTTATTTTTTCCCTGACTTTTTCAAGAGAACCGATGGTTTTTATTCCGTCAAATTCCCTTATAAGTTCAGGATTTCTCAGAGGTATATAACCGACAACATCGAGTCCCAGAGCAGGATGTTTTTTAACCTGCTGCTGAACATCGTTCGCTTTTGGATTAAAACCTATTATAATTGCATTTTTCCTGCCGTAGCCTTTTATCAGAAGTCTTCTTTGCAGACCGCGGATAAATAGTCGACCGGCTCCGACAAGAAGTAAAAATAATCCCCAGTAAATAAAAATGAGAATTCTGGAATTAGACGGAACACTATGAAGATAATCATCAATAAAAACTAGAAAGAATAGAATAAAAATTCCCACAAAAGAGCTTTAAAGAGAGTTGATATTTCATCAAATCTGGAAGATGCGAACCAGGTGCGGTACATACCCACAAAAGTAAATATTATCAGCCAATAAAAATAAATTACCAGCATGGGAATAACCAGTTCCGGCCGCAATAGAAGTCTGAACCAGCCGGTTTGAACTCTGAGCTGGTAATAAATTATCCAAGCAAAGTTAATAGTTAAAAAGTCAATAACTATAATTAATATTTTTTCCAGCTTTTTGTTCAAATTAATATTAGCAGTATTTATAAATAATTTCTTTTAATAAAAAATAAAAAATTCTGCACTCTTTTTTTAATAAAGAATGGTAAAAAAGAAAATAAATATTGCATAAAATTTACCATGTATGCTTTTTTGTAATTTGGATATTCATTTCTGTATGATTTAATATATTGAAGTATAATTTTGGCAGTAAGATTCTGGTTTTCAGTGGAACGGTTCTGCCCGGCGTTCATATATAAAGAAAAATATTCTTTAAAATTATATAATTTCCCTAACCGGCCCAATCTAAGCCACAAATCCCAATCTTCAACAAATTTTATTTTTTTATA
>CAWJLA010000005.1:0-484093 GCA_963843605.1 uncultured Bacteroidota bacterium
CGAAAAATTTTACTTAGATTTTAAGGAAAATTTTAGTTGCGATAAATCCTCAGTCATAATTTAATATATTATTCCATAACAAACTTATTTTTTATTTGCTCTTAAAATTATTCAATAATGTCCTAACTTGTTTTTTTTCACTTTGAGCGCACCTGCCTGCTGGTAGGTAATTACTCCATGGATTACAATATGAATCAAAATTTAATATTCAAATTAAAACACTACAAAAAAGTTCAGAAAAGACAAATACTTATTCACTTAGTTAGATTTTAGAAAAGAGACTTTTTATTTTGTAATTATTTCTGGATATTGGATATAAGTTTCAAAATGACCGTCTTAAATTATCTGTAAAGTATTTACCAAAAATATATTATTTAATCCACGTTAAGCATTATCACCTAGAAAACGGGCCGGCTATGAAATTTATATTATACTCATTTGCCTGCATTATATTTTTTTCATCACCGGAACTTTTGCGCAAGAGCTCGAAAAGTAAATCTGTGGAACCGGCATCAGATTCTGTTTCATCAGACAAAACACCAGTTTTTTCTAATGGTGAGGAATTTACGGTAATTTTTACAATTCGAATAATAATTCATTTGACCGGAGAATTTGGACAAAAACTCTCGGTTCTCTGAACAACGTTAACAATAACAATTTTACTTCGCCCTCAGTTTCGCCAAATATGCTCGCACCACTGCGACTTCAATTTATCGATTCACAAAAATTCTCGATATTCAGGGAAATCCTGGGGCAGCCCAAATGACTGCCGTAGGTATAATGGCTTATCAGCACATAAAAAAATTCGGTTTCATAAAAAAAGCGGAAAAGTGAAAAAGATTAATATCCACAGCTAGTTTCAATAATCAAGTAGTTCCCTTATATCATCAATAACAGGAACACTGCATTCAATAAGTCTTTCTTTACTTTGGTGGCCGTCTGCAATTAACAAACATTTAGCCCCTATTTCGGTGGCAACTTCATAATCATGAACAGTATCACCTATAAGTAATATTCATCTTTCCCAATCCCGATCTTTTTCATAAAGTCTTTGCCAAGTTCAATTTTGCTTTTAGCATAAATATTATCCAACCGTACAATATGGAAAAGAAATTACCCAAATTAAAATGGCCGACTATCTCAACCAGGGTACAATGAGAATAAGCTTGAAAGTATAGACTGTTCCTGTCCATTATCAGTTATAAATCGAATTATCTCTTCGGCACCTGCATAAAGGCTTCCTTCAAGCCTGCGTCTCTCATATTCATTTATCCATTGCCTGCCTACTTCTTCAAATGAATATTTACTGAAATCCACGCCTGCTTTTGAGTAGTAATCCTTGATAGGGAAGGTGAATATATTCCTGTAGACAGTATAAGACAAAGGGGTTGATTTCATCTTGATGAGTATATTATTTATAATATCTATACTAAGTTCAACGTCATTAAAAAGAGTCCCGTTCCAATCCCATATAATGTGTTGAATTAATTATCAAGTATCAAATTAGTTTTCCTGAAAATGAATTAGAATATTTAGCTTAAAAACTGAGGAATATTAATTACCCGGATAGATGGGCTAAATATTATTTTCAGAATTAATTATTTTTTCTTGATTAAGAAATATTTAATTAGTTTAAGATAAAAACCGGGGCTTGTAAAAAAGCACTATATTTTTTCTCCGGAAAAAATATCGGTGATTTTATCGCTCAATTTTTGGCCGTAATGCTTAAATAAAAATGTACGGAATCTTGGATAAGTATAGACTAAAGTAGAAACCAACTTTGCATAACGGTGCTCTTTAAGAATCATCCGGAGATTGCTCTATTGTACAAGTAAGAAGCTTTCTTTTCATCAAAGCCAGAATTAATAATTGATTCTGCGGCACAACGGCCGCTTAATACGGCACTGCTTATTCCTTCGGCTGTCAATGGGTCAGCTAAAGCAGCGGCATCGCCTGTTAAAAGAATTCTTTCTTCGGCAAAGTTTTTCAATCCGTTGCCTATCGGGATATAAAAACCGTGCTTTTCTATCTTGAAAACATCTTTAAATTCAAAAATTCCAAATATCTATCCAGCATCAGGTTCAGATTTTCATCTCCCTTTTTCATTCTTACAACCCCTGCGGAAAGATGATGATTTTTAGGGAAGACCCAGCCGTATCCATAAGGGATTATATCAAAATCGAACCTCGCAGAAGAGCTGAATTTTTCATAATCAGTATCGTTTACAAATATTTCGCCCTCTAGAGCAGGCAGCTTTGTTATGTATTTCTTAGTTCCCATTTTTCTTGATACAATGCCAGCAGCACCGTCTGCAGCCAGAACAAATTCAGCTTTTATATTCATTCCCCGGGTTGAAACCAGGATATAATCGGAAAAATTTTCGATATCCATAACCGCTGTTTCATCAAAAACTTCAGCACCGAGTTCTTTGGCTTTAGTTAGAAGATAATTATCGAACTCTTCTCTCATCACCATCATAATTATCGGTTTATTGCGCTGCGTCGAGAAATTTAATTTGGCCAAGTGGTCGTATAGCTCTGCCCGGTAGCAATAATTTTCTATTACCTCTTTAAAACCGAATGGTAATATGAAATTCACGTTATGTATTATTCCTCCTCCGCATGTTTTATATCTCGGCAGGGATTGTTTTTCAAAAAGTACAATTCTTTTTCCCGCTTTGGATAAATAATATGCGGCGGATGCACCGGCGGGGCCTCCGCCGATTATTGCTGCATCATAAATATTTAAATTTATATCGCTGTGCATAACTCATTTTCAAATTAATTGAAGCACAACATAAATTCTTTATTTAAAATAGCTTACAACACCATTTTAATGCCGGGTTGTTTTTCCAGTTTCTCGTATATAAGGTTGCGGATAACTTCATTCGGAACTTCAAGTTTTAGGTTTAAACTAAAATATTTTCCCTTTTTACTTATATTCGAAGGAGTAACGTCGTATTCCATTCCGGGAGCAGCTTCTTCTATAGCTGACAATATTAAGTTTACATCCGTTCCGATGATTTTATAAGCCCATTCGCACGGATAACTTATCTCAGGCCGGGGACTATTTTCGTCCAAAAGCATTTATAATCCTCATTTTATAATTTCTCTTTCGAAATAAGATAATAATATGAAGCCATAGTTCAAAAAAAGCAGCGCCGACGTAATACACTGGAAAATAAATTATCTTTTTTATTGTTGTTTATATCACAGGGCCCTAAAAGTGTTGCATTCTTCTATTGCTAATTTTTAATGCAAAGGTTAGTTTAGTATCGGTTCTTTCAAAAGGTTCTCCCCTGCCTTTTGAAATAAAAAGAACTAAGCCCCGATGGTCGCCCGATCATTGGGCTTTTTTTTTATACTGATATAATTTTTAAATAATTCTAAATGAAAAGCATTAATTATCTTACCCGCTAAAGGGAGCAACCGTTATTTTGCCGATTTTACTTATTGGATACCAGCTTTCACAAGTATTATGAAGAGCATTCTAATTTTTTATAACTTTGAAAATTGTTCAAAATATTCAAAACTTTGATTATTATTTAAACAAAAAAATCCGGCCGAAATACAGCCGGATCTAAACAATTTTTTAGATTAATTATGCCGTAAGATTAATTAATATCCTCTTCAATAGGTTTCTTGCAAGCGGAATTTTGTAACCGTTCTTTTCAAGTGCTACCGCATCTTTAAAAAATTGCTTGGAAAAATTATCTAGCTTGTCTTCGTCAATGCCCAGACCGTTTAATTTTTTATTCAACTCTTCTATCATCCAGGGAACCGGTGCGACACCGCCGAATGCTACTCTGCCGGATCCTATTTGATTTCCGGATTTTTTAATGACCGCTGCAATGCTTACCACGGCAAAATCCCAAGTCTCCCTTTCTTTGATTTTAATATATTCGCTTTTACTCCCTCCAGCCGGTTCAGGAATTATTATTTCTTCAATTATTTCTCCGTGCTTCAAAATATTTTCTTTTGTATGATTCTTTTCTGGTAAAATGAAAAATTCACTCAGCGGTATTATTCTGGATTTACCGTTTGAATAAATTGAAACCTTCGCGTTTAAAGCTAGCAAAGCAACAGCCGAATCCGAAGGATGAATAATATAGCAAGGGCCTCCTCCGACTATACAGTGGTATTTATTCTGTCCGTCTACAGCATAACATATATCGCCGCCTTTTCGCAAACAGTGAAAATCCCCCCTGAAATAAAAACATCTCGGTCTCTGACATAAATTGCCGCCGATTGTTGCAATATTCCTAAACTGGGGAGATGCAATTTCTTTAACTGCCTGTGCAAGTACCGTAAATTTTTTATTGATGACCGGGTGGTCCGCAATTTCAAAAAGTTTTACCGTAGCTCCGATGCGGATCTCTTTGCCTGCATGGTAAGTAATTTTACCGAGGTCGCCGATCAATTTTAGATTAACAAGATTTTCAGGTTTAACTATATTATTCTTAATCAATCCGAGTACATCGGTACCGCCGGCAAATAGTAATGATGAATCTGCATGCTGCATTAAAAAGTTTTCGGCATCCTTTATTTTTTTAGGCTGCATATATTTAAAACTATTCATATTTTCACCCTTAAAATCTCAATTTAAATTATTTAGCTGTACAATGCATTAAGCACTTTATCCGGAGTTATAGGGAGACTTTTAATCCTTACACCTATAGCATTATATACAGCATTGGCAATGGCTCCCGCAGTAGGGATTATTGCAGGTTCTCCAATTCCTTTGACGCCCGTATTACTTATTAGGTTATCTCCTTCGCTTACTATGATAACTTCGATATCCGGGATGTCCTTTATTGTCGGAATTTTGTACGTATGAAGATTAGTACTTAGAACAATACCGGTGTTGTCGTCTATAATTCTCTCTTCCATAAGTGCATATCCCAGGCCCTGAATGATTCCGCCGTGAAACTGATTTTCCAATGTTTTCTTATTCAGCACCCTGCCGATGTCATGAGCAGCCACTACCTTGATGACCTTAATTTTGCCTGTTTCGGTATCTACCTCAACTTCGGCAAATTGTGCTCCGAAAGAATTGATGGCATAGTTTGCAGGATTTGCATTTCTGGCTCCGTTTGTTATAAGAACTTGCTCACGCAAATGCTTCATATATCTCGCTGATTGTAATTGATTTAATCTTATCTTCCGACCCGGTAATTACTCCTTTTGCATAAACAAGTTTATCTTCCGGTAAATCCAATATTGCAGCAGCACCGGCAAGAAGTTTTTGTTTCATCTGTTCGGCGGCATCTCTGACCGCAGGCGATATTGAAGGTGCTGTTGTACTTCCTCCGCTTGAAGGACCGAACGGTACAACAGAAGTTTCACCTAAAGTTACTTGAATTTTATCCAATGGTATTTCCAAAACTTCGGATGCTATCTGAGCAATAAAAGTATAAGTGCCGGTGCCTATATCCTGTGAACCGCCGAGAATATTAATACTAGCGTCCCTGTTTAATTTTAAAACTACGTTTGCCGGCGGTCCGCCCGAGCCGCCCCAAATTTGAGTGGCAAGGCCGATGCCGCGTTTTATATGTCCGCTATCTGAGCCGGGAGACTTTCTTTTCGAATACCAGCCAATGGCTTCAGCTCCTTTTTTATATGCTTCCCTCAATAATTTTGAGGTATAAGGTTTACCCGAAGCAGGATCGTTTTCGGAATAATTTTTCAGTCTGAATTCAATAGGGTCAATACCGGCCTTTTCGGCAAGCTCGTCCATAAATGACTCAAGCGCAAATGTACCTTGTACATGCCCAGGCGCCCTGAAAGGTCTGGCTCTTCCTGCATTGATCAACACACTGTACTCGGTAGCTTTAATGTTAGGGCATTTATAAATTTGAATAAACGGACCGGCGCATCCTCCGCCGGCCGGGTAAGCACCTACCGCTGCTTTCGACAGAAGAGTCATTGCAGTCAATGTTCCGTCTTTTTTTATTCCGGCTTTTAATGCCTGCTTAGAGTCTGGTCTGTTGCCTGTAATTAAATTCATTTGCTTACGGTCCACGGTAATTTTAACAGGCCGTCCTGTTTTTTTTGCAAGTAAAGCGGCAATTACAGAATATTTCCCGAGTTCAAGTTTTCCACCGAATCCCCCGCCCATATACTTGGTAATTACGTTCACTTCGCTTTCAGGCAAATTTAATACTCCGGCAATACTGTTGCGTATTTCAAATACCCCCTGGGTAGAATCCCAAATATTTAATTTATTTCCATGCCAGTTGGCTACGCTGCAATGCACTTCGGTAGGATTTTGGATAACAACCTGAGTATCAAAGTTGTCTTCTAAAACAATATCCGCTTCTTTGAAACCGTCTTCAATACTTCCACGGACATATTCGGAGGGTTTCCCTCTTACTATATTTCCGAAGTCATGTATCTTTACAGCACCGTCTTTTAATGCCTCGTCAACTGTTGAAACAAACTGCAGTTCTTCATATTCAACTTCAATAAGACCTAATGCTTCATCAGCAATCTGCTCCGATTCAGCTGAAACGGCTGCAACTTCATCCCCTACGCACCTGACATGTTTATCGAATAAGGAAGTAGTATTATTAAACCACGGTATATGGTCGCAATTTTCGGATGTTATAACCGCAAAAACTCCGGGAAGCATTTCCGCTTTTTTCGTCTTTATACTTTTTATTTTTGCATTCGGAAAAGGCGAGCCCAATATTTTTGCGTGCGTCATACCCGGAAGATTTACATCAAAAGTATAAACCGCTTCGCCGCTTACCTTGTCGTATCCGTCTATCCTTGAGACGGGTTTTCCGACAACTTTTAATTCATCGTTATTTCCCCAGTCCTTTACCTTCTCGGTAGAAACTTCACCGACGGTTTCAATGTAATCTTCTTCGAAAAAGAACTTTGATTTTACTATTTTGCGAGGCATTATATCCTCCCCATCATTTAAATTATTTTCAAAATCGTTTAGCTAACATTCCGGCTATAAATATTATTATGCGTTTTGCTCTGCAACTGCAATTACCGATTTAAGAATATTCGGATAAGCTGCGCACCGGCAAAGATTGCCCGACATTCCATCTAGAATTTCTTCTTTTGAAGGTTTCGGATTTTTTAAAAGTATTGCTTCTGCCGCCATTATTTGTCCGGGTGTACAGAAACCGCATTGCAAGCCGTCATGTTCGATAAATGCTTCCTGAATCGGATGCAGTTTTTCACCTGACATTAAACTTTCAATAGTGTTAATTTCTTTCCCCGCAGCATCCATAGCCAGCAAGTGACACGAATAAACGGCTTTCCCGTCCATTATTACAGTGCATCCGCCGCACTCACCCTGGTTACATACAATTTTTGTCCCGGTCAATTTTAAGCGGTCTCTGAGCAATTCAGCTAGAGTCGTCCGGGATTCAACCATAACACTTACTTTCCTGCCGTTAACTTTTAATATTATCCGTTCTTTTTCTTTATTCTCATTTTCGGTTTCTTTAATAATTTTTTGTGAGATTTGTGAAAGTCCGGGTACAACCATATAGCTGCCGACAACTCCGGAGCCGACTCCTTTTATAAAATTACGGCGGGAAAAAATTTTGGATTTTGGTTTATCACTCATATATATATCCCCTAAAATGTGGAATATTTATTATCGTTATCTAATACTAAAAAGGAAACATGAATGATGAATTACAACATCATTCAGCAATCTCATTCATCAATATATTGGTATTCAAGTCCGAATATAAAATTAACAAAGGAAAGGTATACAGCACCAAGTTTTAATTCAAGTAATTAAGCAAAATTTAAGAAAGAATTAATATTCTTGCCGTTTTACAAATTTTTAATTCTTAAATGGCTGACTTTCTTGCCTGAATTTACCGCCTGAATCTCCGCCATAATACTTAAAGCAATTTCGGCCGGGGATTCGCCGCCGATATCAATACCTATAGGTGCATATAAATTTTTTAAGTTAATTTTGCTTTTGATTTTGTGCTTTAAAAACTCAATACCTTCAGTAACTTTTTTAATCGAACCTATCATGCCGATATATTTTAGGTTGTCAAAGTTCTTATAAAGAAATTCAAGTACATTCAGATCGTTAATATGATTATGTGTAACGACTACAATAAAATCGTCGTCATTTATCTTAAAAATACTTTCGTCCAGTTTGGAAAGATCTGTTTTGTGCTTTTTGATTAGTACGGACGGAGGAATTTCATTCAGGAGTTCTTCCCTGTTATCGTAAACATTTACAAAATATTTAAGCTCAGTCGCGTACTTAATCAAATAACCGGAAACATGGCCCGCCCCGAATATATGCATAGTTTTGCTTCTTTGATACACCTCGAAAAATAACGTGGCTTCTCCGCCGCACAAGGTATTTATCTTAATATTTTTATTATTAACTGCAGATTTATTTTTAGGGTTTTTATTTAGATTATCGTTTAGGCTGAACACTCCTGTAAAATATTTTTCTTTCGAATTTATCAATTCCCTGCATTTACTCAGAGCGAAATGTTCAAGACTTCCTCCGCCTACAGTGCCGGTTACCAGACCTTTGGAATCGGCAAGCATTTTAAAACCGATTCTAGCAGGCGTACTCCCCTTAGTATCAATTACCGTTACGACGGCACAATCAATATTTTCGCTTAAATATTTTTCAAGTCCACGAATAACATCCAGCATAGAATAACCTTGTTATAAAATTTAAATAAGTTCGTACAACGAATTAAAATTATTCCCGGTTCTTTATAATGAAAACTTTTTCTCGTTTCCGGTATTTATTTTTGGATTTTAAATTGTTTAACTCTTTCTAGGTCTTTCTTATCGTCAATATCAAGAAAAATGCCGGAATCATTAACCGCACATATCCTTGCCGGATATTCGTCCAGAACATCCCGGAGATTCATATTATCCTGCTTTGAAGTTATCCATAAAATTATTTCATGCCTGATTAAAATAGGATGGCCTTTTCTTATCATATCCGTTTCGGCTTCAGAATTATTTTCTACATAAGAGACGGGAATAAAAACTTGATTTACGTTATCCGCTTTAAAGAATCCCGCCAATTGGGAATACGTGGAAGATTTAACTAATGGGATATCACCCGGTGTAATAAAAACTCCGTCGCCGCCGGATACAGCCCTTAAGCCCCTCTTTACCGAAGAAAACATCCCGGCAGGAAAATTGTCATTTTCGATAAGATCGATTTTTTGCAGTTGAAGTTTTGATAAATAATCGTCTTCCAGAATTATTTTCTTCAATCGATCAAAATTAAAACCACCCACTATTATAACTCTTTTACAGTGATCAAGCATCGGTTTTAGGGTATTGATAATTATAGGAGTATCCCCGATTTTAATTTCAGGCTTCCAATCTTTCATTCGTGACGAAAATCCTGCAGCTAGAACAATTCCTTCGAATTCAATATTTTTTTTTACCAAGTTTTTTCCCAAAAATTCTTCTTCGGACAATTATCACTTGTCCGTAAAATTCAAATGAAATGTTGCAATGAATATAATATTTATTCAAATAAATATTTAGATAATTACTTAACAATAGGCAAGCATTATTGAATAATTATTGCAATTATATTAGATTTTATTCATATTATAGTTACAAATTTTAGTTACTTGGAAATGATTGCTCATAATTTCATAAAACATCGCGAATTTTTTTTCGTAAACTCCCATCTCTCATTTAATTGACTGCCTCCGGCTATTCATATCTAAAAATCAATAATTTATGAAGAAAAGATTAAAAATATTTGCTCTCGGCGGAAATGAAGTCTCCCCAACCGGCCGTATCGACCACGCAACCGGAAAATTATTAATGCCCGATATATCGGAACAGTGGAGACGAAGTGCGCAAACCTGTTCGATGCTTGCCGGAATTATAAAAGAAAAGCCCGAAGATTACTATATTTTGACTCACGGGAACGGCCCTCAGGTAGGAAATTTGCTCTTAATGGTTGAACATGCCGGACACGGAAATAATATACGGCCGCTTGATATCTGCGACGCCGATACACAAGGATCAATGGGATATATGCTTTCTCAGTTGACCAATTCGTTAAGAATCGAGGGAATAAACCGGATTGCGGCAGAAACAATCAGCCGAGTAGTGGTCAATCCCGATGACCCGGCTTTTGCCAGCCCTTCGAAATTTATCGGACCATCTTATACGAAGGAAGATGCGCTCGACAAAAAAATTCAAAACGGTCATAAAGTAAAATTCTATAAAATAAACGGCAACAGTGAAGAATTATGGCGATGGGTTGTTCCATCCCCTGATCCGCTTGATATCGTTGAGATAGATTTAATTGAAAACAATATGGAAGCCGGCATTATTCCCATAGCCGTGGGCGGCGGCGGAATACCGGTCGTAAAGATAATTCCGAAATTCAAGGACGGATTTGAAATTTATGAAAGTAATTTCGGGATTGTCCATAAAAGAAAATACTCGGAAAATAATGCTCCCGTTGAACTCTACTCCGGAGTTGAAGCAGTAATAGATAAAGATCTGGCATCAGGATTATTAGGCACTTTATTAATAAAAAGGGCTAAAGCAAATAATATAGAAATGGAAGCTGAATTAATAATTTTTACCGATGTTGACGGAGCAAAACTCAATTATCAAAAGCCCGATCAAAAAGATTTACGCTGCCTGACTTTAAACGAAATAAAGAGACTTTATGATGAAGGTAATTTTCCGGCAGGCAGTATGGGACCTAAAATAAAAGCAGCAATAAATTTTCTTGATGGCGGCGGTAAAAAAGTTATAATTACAAAGGCTGATTTATACTACGACACGCTTAAAACTTTGGCAGGTACTACAATAACTGTATAAATAATTTCGATGGTGTTGAATTGGTCACATTTTTCCCGGATAAACGATTTTTAATTTGCAATTTTTTACAAATAACAATAAGTTTAGAGCAACTCTTCAAAAGGTTCTCCCCTGCCTTTTGAGCAAAAGAGTTAAAGCCCATGGTCGCCCGATCAATGGGCTTTTTTATTGATATTTGAGCTTTTTTTCTTAAAAAATAATTATAAAAAACCTGAGGATAATCTAGACGTGAAAAAATCCCGAAAGTTAAATTCCGTTTAAATATGCAGATTTGCGAATCTGAAAATTCGGCAATTCGCCTGATTCTTCAAAAAGAATTACAGTGAAAAGAAAAGCATAGATAAAAGAATAAAAAACGTGTACAGTATAACCCAGCCGAAAGTAATCAATACAAAAAACAATACCATATCGTATGTAACGACAAATTCCTTAAGTTTCATCCAGACTGTCATCTTCAATCCCTTAAATTGAGTGAACATGCAAAAAATTATTTATTTCAAATGCACAATTTATATACCACTCTTTCTATCTAATTGAATTACTTATTTTTTAGCGTTTTTAAATGTTGCTATTTCGCAATAATGAGAAGGCAGAATTTGAATTTTCCAATTTATCGGAAATATTATAACCGGATTGCAAAGTCTTTTTATTAATTACTTAATTATACTTTAAATTATTTAAATTCTTTCCGTTTTTATTTTATTTAATGAATTAAAATTATTTATTGCTTTTTATCTCCGTATTTTTTCGAAATCAAAATTGGGAGCAGAAATGAGAAAATATTTTCGGTACTTATTAGCGTACATTTTAATTTTTGCCGGCTCAGTTTTCGCCGGACAGCCAGGCAGATTTATGACATATCCCGATATTCACAATAATAAAATTGTATTTACGTATGAAGGTGATTTATGGCTGGTTAACAGCAGCGGGGGTGAAGCAACCAGAATAACAACTGCTCCGGGCGATGAATATGCGGCTAAGTTCTCACCCGATGGTAAATGGATTGCTTTCACCGGACATTATGACGGTCCGGCCTGCATATATATAATTCCTTCCGAAGGAGGAATACCTAAGAGAATTACATATAATCCAGGCGGTGATCAAACAGTTACCTGGACTTCCGACAGTAAAAGAGTCGTCTTTAAATCCTTCTGGGAAAATTTTATCATGAGGGACCCTAATTTGTATTTCGTTGATAAAGACGGTTCGGCACCCGAACGATTTCCGATTGACAGAGGTGTTGACTGCAGTTTTTCTTCCGACGGAAGCAGGATGCTTTACGTCAGAAAAGGATCGGAAGATTATTACTGGAAACGTTATAAAGGCGGATTGTATCCTGACATTTGGATGTATGATTTCAAAGAAAATAAATTTAGTGCGGTAACCAAATATATCGGGAAAAATGCCTATCCTATGTGGATCGGAAACGATATGTATTTTGTCTCAGACAGAACAAACGGAATCTCTAACATCTACAAAGAAGATTTAAATTCTATGCAGATAACTGAACTTACACATTATGATGATGTGGATGTATTAACTCCTTCAACAGACAAAACAAACATTGTATTTATGCACGACGGCTATTTAAATATTATGAATACTGCAACCGGAAGCATTAAACAACTCGTTGTTAATATTCCCTCGGATAGATGGGAATTAAAAGACAGAATTATTAACCCGAAAGATTATATCCATTATGCAGGTATTTCAAATGACGGAAAAGATGCTGCGGTTGAAGCAAGAGGCGATGTTTTTATCGTGCCTTCCGAAAGCAAAAACGGCAGCACTATAAATCTTTCGAACTCACCTGGCACAAGGGAAATGTATCCGCAAATTTCCCCCGACGGAAAATGGGTGGCTTTTTTCTCCGATAAATCGGGAGAATACGAATTATATATTCAAAAAGTATCCGGCGGTGATTGGATACAACTTACAAAATCACTTGACCGCACGGTATATCATCTATTATGGTCGCCCGACGGGGAAAAAATATTATTCGGTAATAAGGAGTTTGCGCTTTTTTATATTGATGTTAATTCAAAATCTATTCACAAATTCGCAGAATCAAATCAGCTTAAAAACGATGAGTTCTATTGGGAAATAAGTGATTATACATGGTCACCCGACAGTAAATGGATTGCCTACAGTTTTGTTAATTATAATAAGAACAGCGTAATCTACTTATACAGCCTTGATAAAGATAAAAGCTTCCCGATCACCGATGATTTCTTCGATAATATAAATCCAACTTTTGATGCAAACGGAAAGTATCTATATTATCTTTCAAGCAGAAACTTCGATCTTCAAATGGATTTTTACGAAGATAACCACATTGAATCGAATCCCCAGCAGATAATGGTTGTCCAGCTTCAGTCGGGATTAAAACCCCCGTTTGAAGATGCTGTCGCGAAGAATGAACCGGAATCATCCGATAATTTTAAAATTGACTTGGACGGTATCGAAAGCCGTACCTCCCCCCTTCCCGTTCCTGCCGGCAATTATTTTTATTTGAAAGGGGGAAAAGGTATGGTAGCATGGTGCTCGGTACCTAAGTTTACCGAGGACGAGTACGAAGAGATTTTTAAACCGAAAGGAAAAACCAAATGGACTCTTCATATCTTCGATATGAAAGAAAAGAAAGAAACGGTACTGAACGACAAAATTAAAAATTACTATACGTCGATTAACGGAGAATATTTGCTTTTAGAAAAAGACAAAGAGATATATACCTCATCTTTTTCGGATGCTTATAAGACTAAATCGCTTGGTAAAGTTTTAAATCTTGATGAAATGACATATACCGTCGATCCGCAAAAAGAATGGCTTCAGATTTTTAACGATGCCTGGCGCTGGTACAGAGATTTTTTCTTCGATCCGAATATGTTCGGACTTAACTGGAAAGCAATAGGTGAAAGATATCGTAATTATATTCCATATATAACTTCAAGAGAACAGCTCAACTGGGTTTTACAACAGATGGTAGGTGAATTGAGCGTCTCTCATACATATATTTTCGGGGGTGATAACAGCATAAATAAGGCACCTGAATCTAAAATTTATACAGGCTGGCTCGGAGTTGATCTGGCTCCCGACAAATCTTCCGGCTTCTATAAATTTGAAAAGATTTACGGCCCGACCGAATATAATTTAAACTTAAAATCTCCGTTGGCTAGACCCGATATTAATTTAAAACAAGGCGATTATCTTATTGCCATAAACGGTCGTCAAATAAAAGTCCCCGATGACTATTTCAAATATCTTCAAGTTGTTAAAGGTCAGAAAGTTTCGGTAACGATAAACGATAAACCGACGGAAAAAGACGCTAAGACATATGATATTGAGCCGGTTAAAAATAATCCTCAGCTGCGTTATTATAGCTGGCTGACAAATAATATTCAAAAAGTATTAAAAGAAAGTAACGGAGAGCTCGGTTACATGCATATCAATGCTATGGATGCTCCCGGTATCGGAGAATTTGATAAATTCTGGAGAGCATTCCGGTACAAGAAGGGTATAATCATAGATATGAGGCGCAACTCGGGCGGCTGGACCGAATACTTTTTAATAGATAAACTCGAGCGTGAAATGGTAGCGCATAATGTTTTGGCTAATATGGTTCCTTTCAGATATCCGGGTAGCACTTCAACTGGTAAATACGTGGTTATTTCAAATGAATACAACGGATCCGACGGCGAAGCTTTCATTAAAGATTTTAAGGCAAGACAGATGGGCACAGTAGTCGGTGTACGTTCATGGGGAGGGCTGACCGGAATAATAAACGGTCAGACTACTATCGATAACGGGCATGTCGAACAATCAAATAACGGATTTTATGGCAAAGGAGATAAATGGTGGATTGAAAATCACGGGGCAGATCCGGATATCTATATAGACAACGACCCGGCATCGGTTATGGCAGGAAAAGATCCCCAATTGGAAACCGCAATCCAGACCGCATTGAAGCAGATAAAAGAAAATCCATATATTTTTCCTCAGCGGCCTGCATATCCGGTAAAGTCGAAATAATTATTACAACGTGCCGGGACAAAATTATTGTTCCGGCACTTCCGGTATTATAAAATCGTCGTTAAATATTATTTTAATAACACTGCCCTTATTCTTTTTACTGTCTATATTTATTTCGGCTTTAAATAATTCGATATATTTTCTCACCAATGCAAGCCCCAAACCGTTCCCTTCAAATCTTCTTGAATAACCTCTTTCCTCCTGTAAAAACGGCGTGAAAACTTTTTTCAAATATTCTTCCGTCATGCCTACTCCCGTATCGGCAATATCCACACACATTTTTTTATCGGGATTAATATATATTTTTATTTTTACAGTTCCTTCAAATGAAAATTTAATCGCATTATCGACTAGGTTTTCAAATATTTTGCCAAGGATATATTCGTCGGATATAAAAATTAAAGAATCATATTCCGAGTCTAATGTTAAAACTATATTTTTATTTTCGGCTATGCTCCTAAAAGAATAAACCGTATTTTTCAGTATATATACCAGATCGGTTTGCTCTTTTTGTACCTCTATATGGCCTGTCTGGATCATGGACATATTTAGGATCAAATCTATAGTACGCATAAGTCTTTTACTTGCGGAATCTATGGAATTAAAAATCTGACTCCATTCTTTCGGAAGCGTTTCAATCAATTCGTCTTGAATAAAAGAATTATAACTTAAAATAACATTCAACGGAGTCCTTATTTCGTGCGACATTTGCGCAAGGAATTCCGATTTTAATTTATCCGATTCCTCGGCTTTTTCCTTAGCTTCTATTATTTCCTCAATTATCTTCTTCCTCTCTGTATCGTCTATAAGTATGCCCCTTATTCCGGTACTTTCTCCGTTTTCTATCACAGGATTTGCATAAACAGTACACGGGAAAGTTTTACCGTTATTTTTTTTGGCGAGAAATTCAAATCCTCCCAATTTGATGCCCGAAATTGTAAGATGAAAAGCTTTCAGAAGCTTCTCTAGCTGATCATCCCCGGCAAAATCTTTGATGCTTAAACCTTCAGGCAGTTCTGCTTCACTAAAGGCAAGAGTCTCCAATCCGCTTTTATTTAAATACGTAATCCGGTATTCTTTGTTTATTTCAAATATTGTCTGAGGAAGCAATTCCGCTAATTCTTTGAATCTTTTTTCGCTTTCTTTTAATGCTTGTTCTGCTTTTTTTCGTTCGTTTATATCCACAACGAATCCTTCGTAATAAAGAACATTCCCGGCATTATCTTTAACTTCGTGCGAATTAATTTGGACCCAGACAGGGTTATTATCCCATTTTTTTAAACGGATCTCGTAATCGCGAAGCTGCCCTTCGCTTGTCATTATTTCCTGAACTTCATCGGCAATGTTTTTGTCCCAATATAAGTCCTTCCCTTTTTTTTCCAATAACTCGGTCTCTGACGGATAATTTAACATATTAACAAAGGCGGGATTAACGGTTAAAAATTTACCGTCACTATCGGTTTGGAAAATTCCGTGCAAAGCTAATTCAAAAATATCTTTATACTTCCTTTCTGATAATCTTAAAGCTTCCTCGGCATTTTTCCTTCCGGTAATTTCAAATCCGTAAACATTAACGTAATTATATTCTGTTATCGGAGTAATGGTAAATAAGTAATGGTGTCCGTTTTCTTTTGATTCAAAACTTTTAACTTTTCCTTCAAGCAATATTTCGATTATGGTATTAAGCCAATTGCCCTTAAGATATCCGCCGATTTCTACATCCCATATTTGAAGAAGTTGAGTACTGGCTTTGTTAGCAAATAATATTTGACCGTTCCCAAGAATTTTAAATACCGGGTTCGGATTATCGTTGGGAAACCTTGCCAGTTGAATTCTTTCGATTTCATTTGTTTTTTCCCTAGTGATATCTATAGCCAGGCCGACAACACCTATTATTTCGTTACGGTTATTATAGCACGGGAAGAGTTTATTATCATAATATATCTCTCCCACCTGTGTTACAACCGATTCCGCTTTTCCGTTTATAACATTATTAAAGACTTCGTATACGGTTGTAATTCTGTTTTTAGTGTCGTACAATTTAGTAGTACTAAAAACTTCAAAAATAGATTTCCCTACTACCTCTCCTGATTTTAACCCGACGCTTTCCAGACCTTTTCCCCGCGAAAAATTAAAAATACCGTTTAAGTTAGTGGTATAAAATACAATGTTAAGGTTATCAATTATTGTATGAAGCTTTTCTTCTGATTCTTTTAGCTTATCCTCCGCAATTTTTTTTGCCGTTATATTTTCAACGATACCTACCGAATATAAAAAATCACCATTTTCGTCTTTTACAGACGAGGCATAAATATTAACCCAAACCAGGTTTTTGTTTTTTGTTATATATCTTTTTGAAGACTTGAAATTATTTATTTTCCCCTTCATAAGGTTATCAAGAAAATTACCGGAAATCTCCCTGTCTTCGGGATAAGTAATTTCAAGTATGCTCTTCCCAGCTATCTCTTCTTCAGTATATCCGAGGATACTTTCCATTGCCTTATTCAACTTCAGAATATTTCCTTCTGAGTCAGCTGTTATTATTCCCAATATTGAGGTTTCATAAATCGTACGGTACCTTGCTTCAGAAGCTATCAAAGCTTCTTCAGCCATTTTTCTTTTTTTCCTTTCTTCGGAAGCTTTAATTGCTCTTTCTACCGTAGGTACTAATTTTGTGATACGGTCTTTAAGAACATAATCCGTAGCGCCCATCTTTAATGCATTTATTGCCCGGTCTTCCCCGATATGTCCGGAAACAAATATGTAAGGAATCTGAGGGCATTTCTCCGCAGCCAGGCTCAATGCCTTTAATCCGTTGAAACCCGGCAGACTGTAATCGGAAAGAATAAGATCCGGCGGATTGTGTGTAATAGCATCCAGAAAACTATCATGACTGTCTACAACGGTATATTCAAATTTCATATCTATTTTGTTTAGTTCATATTTTACTAATTCGGCATCATCGGGATTATCTTCAAGCATAAGTATGTGTAGCTTTTTTACCATAAGTATCTCCGATTTAACAGCTATCTTTCGGGCGTTTGATTTAATAACAACCAGTAATATCCGATGTCCTTAATGCTGTCTATGAATTTATTAAAATCTACTGGCTTAACAATGTAGCTGTTTGCTCCTAATTTGTAGCTTTCTACCAGGTCGGATTCTTCTTTTGAAGATGTAAGCACTACAACGGGAATCTTGGCGGTTTTTTCATTGTTTTTTAATTCTTTAAGAACTTCCAGTCCGGACACTTTGGGTAATTTCAAATCCAGCAGAATTACTTTAGGACTAAGATTTATTTCATTTTCATAGTCCCCCCGGGAGAATAAAAGATCGAGAGCTTCCGCCCCGTCTTCAGCTGTTTTTATCATGTTCGCCAGGTTATGCTTATAAAGTGCCCTTAATGTTAATTCAAGATCGTTTTCATTATCTTCAATAATAAATATATCAACCGTATTATTTGGATTGTTCATTTTGATTTCCTAGAGAGAAATAAAATGCAGCGCCTTCGTTTAATTTTGCATCGGTCCAAATTAAACCGCCGTGACGAGTAATAATTTTTTTAATTAATGCCAGACCTACACCGGTTCCTTCAAATTCGGTAGTTTTATGAAGTCTTTGAAACACTCCGAAAAGTTTATCGGCATACTGCATATCAAAACCGACGCCGTTATCCTTAATAAAATAAACCGTTTCATTTTTTTCTTTATAGCTTCCAATATCAATAACTGATTTATTCTTTTTGGAAGAAAACTTAACGGCATTTGTTATGAGATTAACCCAGACCTGCCTGAGCATAGACGAATCTCCGAATGCGGGCGGAAGGTTGTCCAATTTTAACTCAATAATTTGCCCTTCGTTACTGAGTTTAATTTCGTTAAAAATTTCGGTAATCATTAAATTAAAATCGATTTCAGAATTGGAGATTTTTGTTTTGGTCATTCTGGAAAAAGACAAAAGATCGTCGATTAAATTACCCATGCGTGCGGCATTGGATATAATTATTTTGAAAAGCCGTCTGCCTTCTTCGTTAAGTGAACCGGAGAATTCATCCACTAAAATATTTGAAAATCCCTGTATGGCTCTTAATGGGGTTCTAAGATCGTGAGAAACGGAGTAGCTGAAAGTCTCCAATTCTTTATTGAGCAATTCTAATTCTTCCGTTCTTTTCTTTACTCTTTTTTCAAGCTCTATATTGGTTAACTTGGATGATATGTAAAGTTTTACATTTTCAATAGCTGTTGCTGTCCTGCCTGCCAGTTCTTCGGCTAGTATCAGGTCTTCTTTATTATAATACCTGCCCGACTCTGACATAACCAGAGTTATGGCTCCGTAAATTTTTTCTTTTGTTTTCAGAGGTATTATTAATGCTGAATTTATATCCAGTCTTAAGAGAGCCGAAAGGTGTTCGTTATCCTTTGCAATATGTTTTAGATATTTTTCATCAACCTTCTTAATAGCAATTGAATTTCGCGATTTCACTACTTTTTTAATTAAGTCGAATGAAGTTTCGTATTTGGCGGATATCTCATCTAAAAGTTTCACTTTCTCCGGATCCGAATGTACAACCTCCACCGTTTTTATATTGCCTGAATCATCGATTAAATCAATAACACAAATATCCGCCAGAATCGGAACTACAGTTTTCACTACTGTTTTAATCGTTGTTTCATATTCCAAAGAAGAAGATAAAATCCGGCTTGTTTCAGCTAAAAAAGAAAGTCTTCTTTTTAGATGATCGGCTCTTTTTCTTAATTTCTTTTCTATTACAAGAAGTTTATCTTTTTCTAATTCAGCTTTTTTCTTTTCGGTGATATCCAGGCATATTCCTATCAGCCTGAACGCCTGGCCGGTAATGTCTTTTAACAGCTTGCCTCTGAATAATAAATAACGGATATTATTATCATGACTGATGATTTTGAATTCGGATTCAAACGGTACGTTATTCTCAACAGTTAATTCAATATCATTATGCACTTTTTCCCTGTCTTCAGGATGAACAAGCTGAAGAAAGTCATCGAATTTTCCGGAAAATTTTCCCTCTCCTATACCGAAAATTTTATATGTATAATCATCCCATTCAATAGTATTGTTGGGAAACTTCCAATCCCATGTGCCCATTCTGCCTGCTGTCAAAGCCAGTTTCATTTTTTCGCTGTTTTCATATATCATATCTTCCAGCAAAGTTTTTTGTGTAATATCCCTGGCAATCGCAGAAGCGCCGGTTAGCCTTCCTGCACTATTAACGATAGGCGAAATTGTAACGGATATTATTATTTCAGTACCGTCCTTTTTAATTCTTTTAGTGCGGAGGTGCTCAATTTTTTCTCCTCTTTGAAGTTTTAACATTAATTCGCGGAATTCATTTATTTTTTCAGGCGGAATAATAATGTCAACGGAACGGCCGATTACTTCTTCTGCAGCGTAGCCGTACATTTGTTCGGCACCTTTATTCCAGCTGGTAATTGTGCCGTCAAAAGTTTTACCAATGATCGCATCATCGGTAGATTCTAAAATAGCTGCATATTCTTTAATTTTTTCATGTGCACTATTTTTGCTGGTGACCTCATTTACAATAACCAGCAGCGCATCTAGGTCTTTAAATATTATTTTTTTCGAAATCAATTCAACTTTTAGTAATTCATGTCTTTTTGTTTCATGTATCTGATAAATTTTATAATCACCGGAATCATGCCCTGATTCATACCCTAATGGATCATTAAATTCAAACGCGGATTCCTGAAGGCCCGTAAAAAATAGATCATAAAACTCATCTCTTGAAAAGCCGTATAGAGATACTGCGGCATTATTTACATGTAAAATCCTGTAATCCGGCAATTGACAAATTATAACCGGCAGCGACATCTGATTAAAGATGTCTATACTTAACTCATTTTCTATATTTTTATTATTTTTTGTTTGTAAAGTTTTCATTATTAAAATAAAGGATTAATTCAGGGTAATAAAAAAAATCCGGACCATTAGAATTTCAGAGTTGCATTTGTTGCAAGCGGTAGTTTTAGGTAATCTGATCCGCAGATTATAACGTCTGACAAGAAATTTCAATAACGGTAAAACTTAAATTTCGATAACTTTACGAGAAAATAACTAAAATAGCTTTACAAATGTGTTGTTTAGTATCACTATAGACTTTAGATTTTTAAAAATATTTAAGCATTATTGTTAACAAAGTTTAATTATTAAGGAAATGCTGGGTAAATTTTTCGAAGGAGAGGATTAAGGTTGTTTAAATTATTCCGGTTTCTTTTTTATTGTCAAAACAATAATGTTCCCGTTTTCAGCCTCTATCGAATTTAAAAGATTTGAATTAAAAACCGGTTGTCGGTTCTGTCAATTCCAAAGTAATCTTTATTATTACTTATAATGAATGTGTCGAAGTTTTTCATTGTTCCGGCTATGAACTGCGATATTTTATCAATTATCCTAGGAGAAAATATGGCATTGGTTTTTCTGCCTGCAAGCTCGTTCTTTTCATATCCAAAAAGTTTTTCCGCAGCGGGATTAATATTTAATATTTTCCCCTTATAGTCCGAAATAATCATGGCTTCCGGGTACGATTCAATAAAATTTTCAAATTTCTTTTCAGCTTTTTTTAAACCCGTTATATCCATGGAATAGCCGATCATTCCGGTTATCCTTCCGAATTTATTTTTTAAAAGTGATAAAGAAAGATGCGCATAAAAATTTTCCCCTGATTTTTTAATTAGAACTATGGCAACTTCTTGAAATCCGTTCTTCGTTAACGGAACTATAATATTATTCTGAACATATTCCTTATTTTCTTCTCCGTAAAGTAACGAAATATTTTTACCCGCCATTTCTTCGGCAGTATACCCGTATAATTTTTCTGCTCCGTTATTCCAGCTTTGTACGTTTCCTTTCAAATCGGTTGAGACTACTGCGCCCTGAATCTGATTAATTAATTGCGCCTGCTCCCTTATAGTGATTTCGTTTTTTTTCCTTTCCGTTATATCCCTGATTGAAACCGTAATTAGATTTCCGTTACGCGTATTAAACGGACTCAAACTAATCTCGGCAGGAAACTCCGTTCCGTCGCTCTTCCTTCCATAGAAATCCAGACCGGAACTCATGGGCCGATACCAGGGTTTCTCCATATATTTATTTCTGTCCGCAAGATGCCGGTTTCTGAATCTGGCCGGAACAAGTATTTCTATTTCTTTATTCAGCATTTCATCTTTTTTATACCCAAACATCACTTCTGTTTGAGTATTCGCTAGAATAATTTTGCCTTCTCTATTAAGTAATATTACTGCATCGGGAACAGCCTCTAACAAGCCGCTTGTCATTTCCTCCGCATTTTTACGTTCTAGGGAAGCTGTTAATACATTTACAATTGCTCTTAAAAAATAACTGTCATGCTTAGTAAAATTTCTTTTTTCCGATGAACAAGCAATCACCACACCGAAGGGTAATTTCTTCTCTTTAATTACCAAGCCCAGCCCGCTTTCGATTTTGTGTTCCTTTATGAAAGCAGGGACCTCAAATTTATTTTGTTTCAATATTTCTTCGCTTAAGACAGCTTCTTCCGCTGACAAAATATAATTAAAAAGCGAATTTTCATCCGTTTCGGTTACCGATTCGCCTGTCTTAATATGCTTCCATCCTTTCCCCGCTACCATGAAAAACTTTTTATTATCTTCGACTAATTCAAATACTCCGCAGAATTCAACATTCAGGGTTTTAGATATCAGCTCCACAGATGCATTGATCAAATTAGGAAAAGATGAATTACGAAGCGCCATTTGTCCCAATTCTGTAACGGCGGATTGCTGCTGCATTCGCTCCTTTAATTCATCACCTATTTTTTGACGCATTTTTATTTCCACCTCTAGCTCAATATTGGAAATTTCCAGCTCAGAAGTACGAGTCTTTACTTTATGTTCCAGCTTTTCATTCAACATTATAGATTCTTTGAATAACCTGGAATTATCTATAGCTCCCGATATGCGGTATGCTAGGTCCTGCCCGAATATTAAATCACTCCCGTCATATAAATGCTTCTTATCTGAAGAAACTAGGCTGATGGCACCAATTACCTTTTCTCTGACTTTTAACGGAAGAATAATAGCTGATTTAAAACCAATGCTGGACAGTATTTTATAATGCATTTCATCTCTGGATATTTTCCTGATAAAACTGTCGTCAATAGAATGGATTAACTGCGATTCACCGGTTCTTATTGCGTTATATATCCCTGCATCCGATTCGGGATTCGGGGCATATTTATTCTCAAATTGATTTACTGTTTCAGTTATATTAGGGTCGGCGTATGCAATAACAACTCTTTTCAGCGTGCCGTCTTCCCCAAGAATATCGATAATACACCAGTCGGCAATTTCACGAATAATTAATTCCGCCACTGTCTTAATTGTTTCATTATAATCAAGGGACGAATTCAAAATTGCGCTGGCTTCGGCTAAATATTCCAAACGTTTTTTACTGTACTCAAGTTCATTCTTAGCTACTTTTACTCCTTCCAAAGATCTCTCCAGTTCCGACTCAACAAATTTTCTCTCAATTGCAGTTCCTATTATGTTCGAAATTGCTTGAAGAAAATGGACATCATTCTGTGAAAAGCTTCTTAATTTTTTTGAATATGCTCCCAGAACACCGTAAGGCTTACTGCGGCCTTGAATAATTACAGTAGCGCCGGAACTGATTTTATGTTCCAATAAAATTTTTGACTGTTTGAATCTCTTTTCGGTTTTAAAATTATTAACAATTACCGGCTGATTAGTCTGAAGGGTAAATCCGGCATAAGTAATCACTCCTAATTCTATAAATATTTTACCCACAATTCCGGGGTTCCAACCGATACCCGACAATAAATACAAATTTTCATTCTTTTCCTGAAGTTCCCATATTCCGCAGAATTCAACTTCAAGAGTCTTGACAATCAATTCCGCCGATTTTTTCATCAGATCACGTATTTCCCTACCCTCAAGAGCAAACTGGCCGATCTCCGCAATAACAGCCTGCTGCTGCGCCCTCGACTTTATTTCGTTATCTGCTTGTTTCCTTTCTGTAATATCTCTCATTACACCGATAAAAGCTTTTGGAGAATTTTCCGCGTCAAAGACGATAGAAGTATTTATTTCCGCAGAGAATCTTGTACCGTCTTTTTTTATAAGTCGGTACTCTATATTTTTAGTTCTGCCGTTAACAATTGTATTATGTTCATTCTCTACGGCATGGTGCTGGTCTTCCGGGGCAATAAATGCATAGACATTTTGACCGATAATATCTTCTACAAGCCTGTAACCGAACAGTGCCGCAGCCTGCTGGTTGCAGAATAATATTTTACCGCTGAGATCGGTATAGGTTATTGCATCGGGCGAGGTTTCTACAAGAGTCTGGTAAAGGCCTTCACTTTCCTTAAGCGCCGGCTCGGATTTTTTCTTTTCTATATAGTCGCCTATCTGCCTCCCCAGTGATTCAAGCATTTTCAATAATTCAGTATCTGGTTCCGAGATATCTACTTTATAAAGCGCAAGAACACCCGAGACTTTATCTTTTTCAAATACCGGGAAAGCTAAGGCGGTATTAAGATTCAGTTTTGTAGCTAAACCGGCTCTGGGGAAAAATTGATCTTCAATCATATGATTGCTCCAGATCGCCTCGCATTTCTCCCACGTTCTGCCCTGCAGGCTCACGCCTTTACCGAATTTGCATTTCTTGCTGACTTCGATAAATTCATCTGCTTTAAGCGAAGATGCTGACCAGGAACCTTCAAGTTCCAGAAGATCTGATTCAATGTCGACCAGCCACAATTCTCCTATTTGCCAATCCATTCCCTTGCAAATAGCTTCAAGTATTTTCGGAGTTGTATCAATTAGCCTTTCCGACTCGGCTAGAATTTTAGTTACCTGAAACTGCGCAGCTAGTCTTCGTTCAGCTCTTTTCTGTTCGGTTATATCCTGTTCTATTCCTCTTATAGTTACCGGAATATATTCGTCGTCTATTAATACTTCACCTCTTCCGTATATAATTCTTGTTTCACCGCTGGGAAGAATTATACGATGGTTCAATTCGAAAGATCTCCGGTCGAGGATCGCTTTGTCTAAAATGTCTTTTATATTTTGCTTATCGTCAGGATGAATCTTCGAAATAAAGTTCACTTCCGTCGGATGGAAATCATTTTTATCCAATCCGTATATTTTATAAAGTTCGTCCGACCAATGAATATTTCCACTTTTAATATCTAATTCCCAATAGCCAAGGTGGGCAATTTGCTGTGCTTCCAGAAGCTGTTTTTCCCTATTTAGTCTTTCATCATCAAGTAATTTCCGGTTAGTAATGTCCCTTTCGATAGAGGAAGCTCCCGTTATTTTTCCGGTAAAGTCTTTAACCGGCGACATAGTAACGGAAATATCAATGAGCTTGCCGTTTTTTCTGATTCTTTCGGTTTCAAAATTTTCAATACGCTCACCGTCGCTTATTCTTTTCAGAATTTCCTTTAGTTCATCTTCCTTATTGCCGGGATATACTTTTAAAATAGAATTCCCTATCATCTCCGGAGCAGAATATCCATAAACTTTTTCAGCTGTTTTATTCCAGCTAATTACTACCCCATTCAGGTCCTTACTTATTATTGCATCATCTGAAGATTCGACAATCGAAGCAAGCTGTTGAACGATATTTGTATTTGTCACTCCTGAGTAGATATTCTCTATAAAAATCAGATATGATTCTTTCTTATTATAAATTACTTTTTCAACTTGAATTCTAACCGGCAGATATTTATTCTCTTCAGTCAAAATTTGGTAAATCGAATTTCCGTTTAATTTTTCCGGGGCTTGCAGCTTTTCTAATGCATCACCGTTTTTATAAAAAATTACCTTAGAAAGGCTACGTTTGATTAGGTCATTGCTGTTAGCCTTTAGCAGCTCGACAGCGGTTTGATTGCATTTTACGATTTTGCCGGTTTCTGCATCAGCAAGCAGTATTCCCTGCGGGCAATGTTCAATTATTAAATCATTAATATCATTTAATTTTGTACCGGGCATCGTAAAATTTTCCGTTAAATAATTTTATAAATTTTAAAATATTTCCCATATTAACTGAGACGGACCTAAATAATTCAAGCTGGGGACTAATATAATTAATACGGATAAAAATAAGAAAAGTATATAATTTCAGCCCCTTAATAAACTAAAATTTAACTTAGTATTAATGGCGTTTAATGTAAATTTTAGTGATTAAATACGCGCCTTATTCGTGGGTTGAATCACATGGATACTAAATTTTATTTTCCGGATCAGAAAATTCAAATGGTCAATTCACGAATAATTCAAGATTATTTTTTACATACATTTCCGAACTCTTTAATATATGATCATTCTTTATAAGTTAAATATATCTTAAATTATACGTGCAGCCAGATTTTTAATTCTAATCCATTATGGTAAAAAATAGCAACCTGATTTTAATGAAAATAAAAGTCTGATAAAATTTTCCGGAACATATCTGCCGGCAGATAAGGCTGCGGATTAGTCTTGGATAAAATATGTGCACTGCTTTAAAATATAATAGTCCGCTTCGGTTTAAGAAAGTAATAAAGCCGAATTTATTGTTGGGTATTAAAATATTTTAAATAATCCATAATTTCATTAACTTTGTAGGTTAATTTTTAAACTTGCCGGAATGAAGATCAAAATTTTAATAATATTTTTTTTTATAGCTTGTATAAATACGGTTTACACCCAGTCGGAAAATATTAAATGGGAACCTCTGGTTATAAATAGTACACTCAGGGTCTGGTACAATGTAATATCCGTAGATACTAACAAAGGTGAAGTTTTAAATGTCTGGATATTACAAACACACCGCCCTCCTTTGGAGTTTAAAGAGATCAATCATAAAGTGTACAGAACTAAGACAGAATATTGCATTAATTTTAAATACGGCAAATATGGTATAAAAAAAGCCGTATATTACGGAGCCAAGAATAATCTTCTTTATAACTTTGATTATCATCTTGAAAATTATCCGGACAGTTTAAAATACACCTATCCCGTAAAAGATAATTTTTTTATAAATTTGCTGACGCAAAAAATTGAAAGTAAGGGAACCGAAGAAAAATGATGTTAAACGACTTTGAAAAAGATATTGTGGTTAAAGAATCCATTATTCATGGGAAGGGTATTTTTACTAAGGTTGATATCCCGGAAAGCAGCCGTATAATGGTAATCGCTGGTGAGGTAATCTCCGGTAATGAATGCGAAAGACGGGAAGATGAAGAAAATAACGTTTATATATTCTGGAACGGAGATAATTATATAGACACGGCAAAAACTGAAAAGATAAAATATATCAACCATCTTTGCGACTGCAACTGCGATGTATTGGACAGAGACGAGAGAAGCCTTTGGTTAATTGCCTACCGAGATATAAAAGCGGGAGAAGAACTTACAATAGACTATGGCTACGATGAGATTTACGAATACTGTAAATGTGCTTTGTGCGCTTAAATTCTAGAACTTAAGTAAGTAAAAGGACAATTCTTTAAAAAAATTAAACACCTTATACTTATTCTCGATCTCTAAAAATTCTAATATCCAACTTGAACTTAAACATGAACCGTTTATGAAGTTCAAGTTCAAGTTCAAGCGTACATCAATCTAAATGTCCATTAATTTAATTCAGTTACCTTTTTTAGAATTCCCTTTAAAAGCATATAGAATTTCTCAACCGTTTTAATATTTACTCTTTCATCGGGTGAGTGAGCTCCTTCAATAGTCGGACCGAATGAAACCATATCCAGCCCTGGTTTTTTATCCCCCAATATTCCGCATTCCAGACCTGCATGAATAGCTTTTATCTCGGGTTCTTTTGAAAAGATTTCTTTATAAACTGCTTTGGACATCTTCAAAATCCCGGAATCGAGATTTGGTTTCCAACCGGGATAACCGTCTCCGGTATTTATTTGTGCTCCGGATAATTCAAATAAAGCTTGTACGCTTTTACCTATATATTGTTTAGCACTTTCTACGGAACTTCTTTGACTTGTACCTATCGTTAATACACTATCTTCAACAAAAATTGTCGCCAGATTTGTGGAAGTCTCCACCAGATCCGGAATATCCTGACTCATAGTTATCACACCGTGCGGCAGTGCTAATAAAGTGTTTATTATTTTCTCTGAAAAAGTTTTAGTATATACGCGTTCTGCTTCACGGTCACTTTTCTCGAAAATTAATTTCAAACCGCCGTCTGAAGTTTTAAATTCATTCTGAAGCTGAACTTGAAAATTATTTATAATACTTTTAATGTCTTTTTCATCTTTGGTTTGAATTAAGATTTGAGCTTCGGCTTCTCTGGGTATTGCGTTCCTTTTACTTCCGCCTTCTATCCGGGCTATTAAATAATTAAATTTATCCAAAGTTTTCAAGATTCTAGCAAGAAGTTTTATTGCATTACCCCGATTTGTATTAATATCCAGACCGGAGTGACCGCCTTTTAATCCGGTTACCTGCACATCATAAGATGATAATCCGCCGGGAACGGCTTCGTTTTCTATTTTATAAGAAGCCATGGTATCAAGGCCGCCGGAACACCCGACATAAAAAGTTCCTTCCTCTTCGGAGTCCATGTTTAACAGAATATTTCCTTTTAAAGAATTATTCTCGAGGTTGGTTGCTCCCGTAAGTCCCGTTTCTTCATCAATAGTCAATAAAATCTCAAGCGGACCGTGAACTACATCTTTATCTGTAATAACGGCCAGCGCAGCAGCTACTCCTATACCGTTATCGCTGCCGAGGGTAGTTCCGTCGGCAGTAATCCAATCGCCTTCTTTTTTAAGTAAAATAGGATCGGTGTCGAAATCGTGCTTTTTATCTTTATTTTTTTCACATACCATATCAACGTGTCCCTGCAAAATAACTACCGGAGCATTTTCCAATCCCTTGGTAGCAGGTACAGAGGCAATTATATTTCCTACTTTATCTTCTTTAAAAGAAATTTTTAATTCATTTAAGAGATTACGAATGTATTCGAGTATCTTCCCTTCTTTTTTGGAAGGTCTCGGGACTCTTGAAATTTCATAAAAGCGCTGCCAGAGTATTTCCGGTTTCAGTCCTTCTGTTGGATTATCAGGCATATTTTCCTCCTTGATAAAATTTTAGAGACATTAAATTAACTTCAACAACTTTTGGTCATTGTACTTCTTCCGCTTCTTTTTGCTTAGCGGCTAACCTAGCGTTCTTTCTGTCCATATCGGTAAGATATCTCTTCCGAAGTCTTATATTCTCGGGAGTAACCTCCACATATTCATCGTCGGTAATCCATTCGATAGCTTGTTCCAGTGTTAAAATAGTAGGCGGCTCAAGCCGGATTGCCTCATCCGCGCCAGAGGCCCTCATGTTTGTAAGCTGTTTGGTTTTGGTAACATTCACGTGCATATCGTTATTTCTGGAATTTTCGCCGACTACCATGCCCTCGTAAACTTTAGTACTGGGATGTATAAAGAAAACCGATCTTTCCTGAAGTTTAAACATCGCATAAGACGAGGAAATGCCGCCTTCCATCGAAACCATTGCACCTCTTTGTCTGTGAACTATTTCGCCTTTAAAAGGTTCGTAGCCCTGAAAATTATGATGAAGGATCCCGGTACCTTTTGTATCAGTCATAAATTCTGCACGATAACCTATTAAACCTCTCGACGGAATTAAGAATTCAAGTCTCGTATTTTCGTTAAACGTAATCATGTTTTTCATTTCCGCTTTACGTTTACCGAGTTTTTCTATTACGGTTCCGACAAATTCTTCAGGGACATCGATAATAACATGTTCCATCGGCTCACATAATACATCGTCAATTTTCTTCATAATTACCTGAGGCTTGCTAAGCTGTAGCTCATAACCCTCACGTCTCATATTCTCTATTAATATAGCTAGATGCAGTTCGCCTCTTCCGCTAACTTTAAATGAATCCGGCGAATCGGTCATCTCAACCCTTAAGCTTACGTTAGATTTTAATTCTCTGGATAAACGCTCACTGATATTTCTGGTGGTTACATACTTACCTTCCAGCCCCGCAAAAGGTGAATTGTTCACCATAAAATTCATTGTAATCGTCGGTTCGTCAATCGCCACAAATGGGAGAGATTCAGGCTTTTTTGGACTGGCGATGGTGTCGCCTATGTCCACATCCTCAAGTCCCGCAATAGCTCCAATATCGCCTGCTTCGATTTCTTCCGTTTCAACTCTCTTTATATTTTCGAAAGAATACAGTTTGGAGATTTTGGCATTCGATTTTGAGCCTTCCTTATTGATATGTACAATATTATCTCCGACTCTTACTTTACCGTTAGTAATTCTCCCGATTCCTATTCTTCCGAGATAGTCGTTATAATCAATTGCCGAAATCAGCATCTGCAATGGCTCTTCAAGTGAACATACGGGTCCAGGGACTTTTTCAACTATGATATCGAAGAGAGGAATTAAGTCGCTATTTTCATCTTCAAGATTTATTTTGGCAATACCCTGTTTGGCAACCGCATATACATAAGGAAAGTCGAGCTGATCTTCCGAAGCGCCGAGCGATACAAACAAGTCAAACACTTCATTCAGAACATCGTTAGGACGGGCATCTTTTCTGTCGATTTTATTTATAACTACTACCGGCTTAAGTCCCAGGTCAAGCGACTTTTTTAATACAAACTTAGTCTGGGGCAAAGGTCCCTCAGCTGCATCTACAAGCAAAAGAACACCGTCAACCATTTTCAACGTACGTTCTACTTCTCCGCCGAAGTCGGCATGTCCGGGCGTATCGATTATATTTATCTTAAATTCTTTATAATGAACACTTAAATTCTTTGCTAGAATTGTTATTCCTCTTTCTTTTTCCAGAGCATTTGAGTCCATTATTCTTTTCTCTACATGCTGGTTTTCTCTCCATGCTCCGGTTTGCCTTAACATATGATCAACTAAAGTAGTTTTACCGTGATCAACGTGTGCAATTATAGCTATGTTTCTTATATCTTTTCTCGTGTTTTCCACAACATCCCTTATTTTATTTTACAGAACACAAATATAAACAGAAGCATAGGTATAAACAATGAAATTAAGGTCCTTTTGTACAGGAGAGTGATTTATTACGTATGCAGCTTGAGGCTGGAAATGAGGTCTTAAGTAATAATCTGGGTAATTAATGCAATTTCTTCCAAAATAGAGGAAACTTTCAGGCAGCGCGGCATTGGTCCGTTAAAAACTATTGATTTGCCGTTTACGTGAGTTTCAAAAGCATATCCCCTGGCCTGTTCAAAACTGCACTGTGTGGCTTTAATAATTTGATAAATTACCTCGTCGAAGGTATGCCAATCATCGTTAAACAACAGTACTCTACTCTCCAAATTCACGTCAGTTTTATCTGTTTCCTGCGGTTCTATTACCGGCTTCTGTTCCAATTCTTTTTCCATGACAAAAATTTACTTAATTAAGTCTTTTTTCGCAAATTTTAATATTTAATACTTTTTTTCAATATTTTTATCCGGTACCGTTTTTATTTATTAAATTACTAACAATAATTTTCAATTTTTTAATTTTTCTATTCAGTTGCATTAAACCTCTTTTAATAACAGAATCAGAGAAGAGGATTTTCTGTATTTACTCTCTATTCGGTTCGCGATCAGATCTTGCCGCCGTTATTATACTGTTACGGCTGTACCGGAATGAGTTTTATTATCTAAATAGATTGGAAAATTTCTGAAGTAAGTGTAGTTATTTTTTTATTTCTTCCGCATCTTATGAAAAGGAATAAAGTTATGTGTCCCATGTATTAAAAGTAGTTTGATTTTATACGGTGGGTTGGTTATATTTTTATTAAAATTATTGTATAAACGGAGGCCTAATGAAAATAGCAGTATGTGTTAATCACGTACCGGACACTGCTACAAAAGTAAAAGTTTCCCCCGATGAAAAATCAATAGCTCAAGAGGGAGTAACTTACGTATTTAACCCTTATGATGAATTTGCCGTCGAAGAAGCTCTGAAGTTAAAGGAGAAACTCGGTGCTGAAGTAGTAGTAATCAGCGTTGGCGGAGAAAATAATAAGGAGACTATCAGAAAAGCCCTTGCAATGGGAGCCGACAGAGGGATACTGCTTAAGGTAGAAGGAATAAAAGATTCTTTCGGAGTTTCCAAAGCCCTTGCCGACGAAATAAAAAATCAGGAATGTGAATTAGTACTAATGGGCAAGCAGTCTGTAGATTATGATAATGCTGCTGTGGGGCAAATTACTGCTGAAATGCTAGGGTATTCCTGCATAACGGTTGTCGTAGATCTTAAATTAGACGGAAATAAAATAAAAGCAGAAAGAGAAATCGAAGGCGGAAAAGAAGTTGTGGAGTCGGAATTGCCGGCAATTATAACAACTCAAAAAGGCCTTAACGAACCGAGATATGCTTCATTAAAAGGTATAATGGCAGCTAAGAAAAAGGTTATTGAAGAAAAGCCTGCCGCCGCATCAGAAGCATTATCAGAAGTTCTGAAAATGAGAAAACCGCAGCCAAAACAGCCGGGTAGAATTATCGGAACGGATAGTTCCGCTGTTCCGGAATTAGTCAGACTGCTTAAAGAAGAAGCTAAAGTAATTTAAAAAGGGATTTTCCGTTATGTCAAATAAAATATTGGGTATTCTGGAACAAAGAGAAGGTAGACTGAAAAAAGCTTCCTTTGAAGTATTACAGGTTGTTTCCGATCTTGCATCCGAATTAAATCTTGATCCTGTAGCAATTGTAATAGGTGATGAGATTGAAAATATAGACGAGGCAGGCAAATACGGTATTAAGAAAATTGTGCATTTTAAAAATTCACAGTTAGGGAATTACTCAACCTCCGCATATACCGACATTATTACCGGTTACGCAAAAGAAGTTGCGGCTGAAATACTTGTTTTCGGGGCAACTGCCTTAGGAAAGGATCTTGCTCCTCATGCGGCTTCAAGACTTGACGCGGGCATTGCTGGCGATTGTGTTGAAATAGATACTTCTTCCGGTGAGTTAATTGCAACAAGACCGGTTTATGCTGGAAAAGCTTTAATTGACGTAAAAATAAATAGTCAAATAAAAGTAATTTCCATTAGGCCGAATGTTTTTAAAGCAGTTCCTTCCGAAGGTGAGAGCGAGGCAGAAATAACCGTTAAAGTGGTTGATTCACCTGATCTAAAAACAAAAGTTGTCGAGTTTATAAAATCAGAAGGAAAACTTGACGTTGCCGAAGCTGATATAATTGTTTCCGGCGGAAGAGGATTGAAAGCTCCGGAAAATTTCCATCTTGTAGAAGAATTAGCCGATGCACTGGGCGCAGCAGTCGGTTCTTCCAGAGCTGCCGTGGACGCAGGCTGGAGACCGCACAGAGAACAAGTTGGACAAACAGGTAAAACAGTATCGCCTTCTTTATATGTTGCATGCGGTATTTCAGGTGCAATTCAGCACCTTGCGGGAATGTCATCTTCCAAATATATTGTAGCTATAAATAAAGACAAAGATGCACCTATTTTCGGTATTGCAGATTTCGGAATAGCGGGCGACTTGTTTGAAATATTGCCGGCATTAACTGAAGAGATCAAAAAAATAAAATCATAATAGTCAGGAGAGTTTTTGGAAAAAGTTCAATGTGAAATATTAGGTTTGTCATCGAGCCCGTCAACAGGCGGAGCTTACGCTATTCTATTAAAAGAAGTCGGGGGCAACAGGCGCTTACCTATAATTATCGGGGCTTTCGAAGCTCAGGCAATTGCCCTGGAAATTGAAAGTATAAAACCGCCCAGGCCTTTAACACATGACCTGTTGAAAAACATTGTAGATAATCTCGGTGCAATTGTTATTGAAGTAATTGTGGATGAACTACGCGAAAATACTTTTTACGCAAAAATAATCCTTGATGTCTCATCGATAAATAGCGAGATCGACAGCAGACCGAGCGATGCAATAGCCTTAGCGGTCAGGGCTCAAGCCCCCATTTATGTAGCAGAAACCGTTATGCAGGCTGCGGCCTTTGTACCTACCGACGAAACAAGTAAACATTCGGAGCACAATATCCAAGGGTCCGGCGAGGTTGAGACGCCAAAAACAAAGGAAGCACAAATTGAATCGCTGCAGAATAAATTAAAGGAGGCTATTGAAGCGGAAGAATATGAAAGAGCAGCAAAAATAAGGGACGATATTCAAAAATTAACAAGCAATAATTAGAAGCATTCGCATAGGTATCACTCAAATAATGTTGTTTGCGTTAGTTTGATTTTACCTTAATTAAAGCCGCGGATTTCAATAATCATCTTCAATGTAAATTTAAGATTCTTAGTTTCAATTGTTGAAATTTACGGCTTATTTATTCTAACGTTTGAATACACCGTCTATATGTGAATATAACTCTTAATAATTTTTCTCGTTCCTTAGAAATCAGATTAACTAAAAACTTTTTTTCCTATTTCACACTCGAGACATTTTTCTCTTGAACAATAGTTGCGAAAAAGTTCGATCATTCCCTGATACAATACACTTCTTTTCCATGCATCATGTAATTGCAGCGTGGAAGAAATTTCATTTACAAGATTATTCTCGCTCTTTTGATAAAAATTGAGATATACTTTTATTGCCCTCTGACTTTGTTCTTTTTTATCGAATATTTCAAAGTATATCGAAATTATAGGAAGAATAATATTAACAAGAATTTCATCTGCCCTTGAAGCGCCTAAAAAATATTTTATCGGCTCTTTCGCTTTCTGATCAAACACGTAATGATATTTCCAGTAGCCTTCCGCTTTTACTATAAATAACGATCTTAATGCATTGGTTAATTTTAATATGTTATCGATTTTATCGGTCCGGTCTAAAGATTCTTCTATAAGATTACCGTGCAGCAGCCTGTCTAAAAGCCTTGCGCCGCCGGCCAGTCTAATCGTAGGAAAATTCTGCGGACGCAGTTTAGAAAAATGCCACTGAGCGGCGTTGTACATATTCATGTCGTAGCCGTCTTTTATCTCATTCCACTTTTCCACTATATTCCTGACATACTCAATTGATTGACTGTCTTTAACGGTTACCGGATCCGGAACCAGCCCTGCTACATGAAATAGCACCGCCTCGGCATATGTGACAAAATCTTCCTTTTTATTTATACCTCCGAAAAAATCAATTAGAACAGACTTGGCCAGGTTTTTCATAATTTCTTTATTCTTAGAATAGCCCAGCGCTTCGAAAACCGATTCATATATTAATTGCTGCCAGATGCTCGGATGGCTGAAATCTTTTTTAGTGAAAGACCTGTTATAGAAATTTTCATCAAGCTCATATTTTATTACTGGCTCTTTTAAATTCATATCCTTTAAATACGATAATTCCTTCAGGCGTTCCAGCATTTTCTCTCTCTTGCTTTTGAATCTCTTTACGCCAAGGTTAAAAACAAAATCCAGCTTTTCGTTTTCGCTTACTTCTCTGTTAACTTCCATGCACGGCATTTTGTTTATTTTACTTCTTTTTTCGGATAATAATGCTTTTTGAATTATTGTTGTAATATCTGTTTTAATAAAATCGCTTAACGAGATGGACTGCACTTTTCGTCCCTCAGCAGTATAGACAAACGATTTGTTACCGTCGCTGTTGAAATAAGCATGAAGAATAACTTTGTTGTATTTTTTATTTATGCTGTGCCCGTGGTTCTTCCAATCCGAATAAAAGCTATCGATTTCTACATCTCCCATATAAGTTATATTACCGATTTTTATACGGGCGCTTTTAAAATCCGGTCCGCCGGTTTCTTTATTTTCAGTACCAGCATCAACAATATGTATTATTTGTCCGTCCCTTGTGGTTAATTCTTTAGCAAAATTTTGTTCTTTCCAAATTTCGTATAAAAATTTTTCCGGTACTTTTATATTATTTTGCATTTTCTCCCTGCCTTTACTCTCTCTAATATTATATTAGAGGATAAATTATTATCCGTGATATTTATAAACACATTTGAATTTGTTTTTTATGTTCTTCACTCCGCACAGTTTTATAATAACTAAATCTATTTAATAATTTTAATTTAACAATAATTGACTTTATAGAACTTATTAATGAGGTGTAATTTTTCAGGTACTGAAGTTGATAGGAAAAACATAAGATAAGAAATTCGATCGGTAAAATGATCTTTTTTTTCTTAAGATTTTTCTCCGGAGGTTCTTGTATTTGGTATTGAGTCACCCTAATATTCCCCTTTCCAAGCAATTACTTGAAAAATTCAAAATCGTAATTCAAAACTAATGAAATAAAACCTAAAATTAAAGTGTCGAATATTATTCTAAAATACCGTCTACAACTTTATTCAATGCAATAATCTCATTCCGGGCAGCTTCAGCAAAATCTTCGCCTTTGGATTTATATAAAATACCTCTGCTCACGTTAATTAATACATCGGTTCTTCCTTTTTCTTTAAAAATTTTCATAGTATCCTCAAGACTTCCTCCCTGTGCACCGACACCAGGAAGCAGTACAGCCAGGTTGCCGAACGAATTAATATTATCTTTTAATTCTTCTGTTTTTGTAGCGCCGAATACTATACCGCAGTTCCCTTTTTCGTTCCACGAGTTAACCTTTCGAATTACGTTCTGAAATAAGAAACTTCCGTCTTCCAGTTTTAATTTTTCAAAATCATCCGCGCCTCTATTGGATGTTAAAGCCAAAATAAAATTCAATTTGTCTTCGTATTCAAGAAAAGGAGCAACCGAGTCTTTACCCATGTAAGGATGAATGGTAACGGCATCGAAATTGAATACATCAAAAACAGATTTTGCGTACATGCTGGAAGTATTTCCGATATCCCCTCTTTTAGCGTCGGCAATTACAAGAGTATCGCCCGGTAAAAGCGAAAGTGTTTTTTCCAGATTCCTTATGCCTTTTATACCTTCGCTTTCGTAAAATGCGAAATTAATTTTAAATGCCGCCGCATACTTTGAAGTACTTTCTATGATGGCCCTGTTAAATTCTAAGACTGGGTTTTCGCTAGTTTTCAGATGCACCGGGATTTTATTAATATCGGTATCAAGACCGACGCAAATTACTTTCCCGAGTTTATTTTTACTATGTAATTTTTCTATTGATTTCATATTATTTAAAATTTTTAAACATCATTGATTCCACTGGAAATTCCGTGCGTTCGATGTATTTCGCAGATTTTTTAAGATTATAAGGTATTTCAACATCGCCGCTTATGTGAAAATAAATTATCTGCCCGATCGGCATATATTTATAAATTCTAACCGGCTGTTTAACTGATATTTCCAGCGTCCATGTATTGCAAAACCCGGCGTCTCCTTTGCCCGCGGTAGAATGAATGTCAATACCTAGTCGCCCTATACTGGATTTACCTTCAAGGAACGGAACATAATTTCTGGTTTCCGTATATTCTTCAGTAACTCCGAGGTACAGTTTGGACGGTAGAAGAATAAAACCGTCTTCCGGTATTTCAAATATCTCGGTTTCATTGTGCCGCTTCGCATCGAGAATATCGCTTTTATATACCGCCAGCCATTTTCCAAGGTGAACATCATAGCTGTTTGTACCCAGATTCTCTCTCCTGAACGGTTCAATAACAATGTTGCCTCTTGATATCTCCTCTAATATCATTTTATCCGAAAGTATCAAATTTCCTCCGTCTTAATTTTTTATCTATTTTAGCAGAGTTATATTTTTCATTGTTTTTGAAAACTGATCTTTGCAAGCGTAATGAAAATTTTCGAAATAAGAATTATCTCAAATAATAATTTGCAGCGGTAACAGCAAGTAAAGCATGGTTCAGATCATGGTAATCAAGTATAGTTTTTTCTCGTCCTGTAAATATTGGCTGCAATACCCAACATAAGCATATTGGATAAAAGCGAGCTGCCACCATAACTTACAAACGGAAGCGGGATACCGATTACAGGCATTATTCCGACCACCATTCCCACGTTCACCAGAAAGTGCACAAAATACACTGTTAGAATACCTACTAAAGTAAGACTTAAGAACTCATCTTTTGCCGAATGAGCAAGTTTTAAAATTCTTAAGAATAAAAACAAAAAAATACCCAGAACGATCATAGTACCGATAAAGCCGAATTCTTCACCAATTACACAATAGATAAAATCAGTCCATTGCTCGGGAATAAACTGAAGCTGTGTCTGGCTACCCGCCAGAAAGCCTTTTCCCAAAATTCCTCCCGAGCCGATGGCAACCTTGGCTTGAATGGCATTATAACCCGCCCCCAGAGGATCGGCAGAAGGATTTATAAAAGACCTAATCCTCGTCTGCTGATGCTGGCTCAAAGCCTTAAAAACATAGCCTGTAAAAAAGCCTGCAGCGAGATTGATAGTGAATATCGATGCGCTGAAGAAAATATCCTTCTTGAATAAGAATAAAAAAATCAGTACCACCGCCAGTGTAATGACGAAATATGTCAGACCGAACAGTGATGCTATTGCAACTAAGGCAGGAGACAATACGACGAACAGACCGAACAGGCTGATCCCCTTCCAGAAAATTAAGGCCAGAATTAGTCCGATAAATACGAACGATGTTCCCAGATCGGGCTCAAGCATAATAAGTGCAATCGGGATGAATCCTATGCCTAATGCAAACAGAATATCTTTGAATGATTCTATATCGGTATTTTTTCTGCTGAGAAAAGCTGAAAGTGCCAGTATAGTACCTATTTTAGCGAGCTCTGAAGGCTGAAATCCCATGCCTTCCAATCCGAGCCAGCTTTTGGCTCCCGAAATTCTTTTGCCGATTACCAATACTACAATCAGCAGCAAAAGTGAAAATAAATATGTAGGTATTGCCAGTGTTTTAAATGTCCTTGTTGGAAGCGAATAAGTAATAAAAAATATAATTATGCCGCCGATCCCGAATATAAGTTGCTTTTCGAAGTTGCCTGAGGCGTGAGGGTTATTTAGCGTGGAACTGTATATTGCAGCCAGACCGATACAAAATAATAATATCATCGGAACGAATAATCCCATATCGAATTTATCGTTTAACTTGTAATCAATGCGCAAAAGCTGCTCCGATCAAATTATTTTTTAATTCCTGATTTTCCTGTGGTACTTCTTTTTTTAGTGTATTCTTAAGCAGATACGCTTCTATCATCTTCTTTGCTACAGGCGCGGCGTATGTTGCTCCGAATCCCACGTTTTCGATAACGACGGCCACTGCTATCTTCGGATTGTCGAACGGGGCAAACCCGATAAATAATGCATGATCTTTTCCGTGGGGATTTTGAGCCGTTCCCGTCTTGCCTGCAATTTGAATTTCCTTGGATTTGATACCCACTGCGGTACCGGAACCGTTTACGACAAGGAACATTCCTTCTTTAACTATATCGAACACTTTTTTATTTATTCCGACGTCTATTTTTTTATACGAAAACGGAATAAATTTTCGTGTTTTATTTTCGAAATATCCTTTTACGAGATGAGGAGTATATGTAACGCCGTCGTTTGCAATCAAGGCAACATACTGAGCGAGCTGAATCGGCGTAACGTTCACTTCACCCTGTCCGATACCGAGACTGGCCATTATGCTTTTCGGCCAATCCGGTCCGTATCTTTTAATATAATAATTCGGAGTCGGAATAAAGCCGGTCGCTTCATCGCCGATATCTATATGCGTAATCTGTCCGAAACCGAAACGCCTTACATAATCATCCCATTTGTCCATTCCGATCTTATAAATTAGATTATAGAAAAAGACATTGCAGGAATGCTCAATTGCATGAACTACATTAAGAGTTCCGTGAACAGCGTCGCATTTGAAATATCTGCCGTAAAATGTCTGCCCGCCGCGGCATGTAACGGTAAAAGAAGTATTTATTACTCCCATATCGAGAGCCGCTATTGCTTCAACTATTTTGAAAGTTGATCCCGGAGGTTTGGCCGACATTGTTGCCCTGTCGAAGAAAGGTTTATCCGGATCGCTGTACAATTTCTGAAGATATTCTTTCGAAGTAACATAAGAAAATTCATTGAGATCGAAATCAGGAGCGCTGGCTAATGCCAAAATCTCACCGGTTTTCGGTTCGATTGCAATTGCGGCGCCTCTTCTCCCCTTCAATTGTTCTTCGGCTACTCTTTGCACATCTTCATCTATACTCAATTCGAGATCATTGCCTTTTATCGACGGTATATCTTCGGCACCGTTTTTAAAGCGGCCTATTTCTTTGCGCTTGGAATTTACCATCATATAGGTATAACCTTTTTTACCGCGCAAAAACTTTTCGTAGGCTTTTTCTATTCCGCTGTATCCGATGTAATCGCCCGGTTGATAATATTCTTTGTGTTTTTCTAAAAGTTTAGGCGTAATTTCCTTTGTATAACCGAACATGTGAGAACCTCTTATTCCGGCAGGATATCCGCTCTGCATTTCAACTATGTAATCCACACCCGGCAGATGTTCCGAATTTTCTTCAAGCCAGGATACTACTTTAAAATCGATCCCGCGTTTAATTCTTACGGGAATGAATTTGGAATATATGCGGTGCGTGCTTAGAATTTTGTTTATATATCCGGGCTCTACACCAAGTACGGTCTCAAGAAGAGGAGTAAGTTTCTTATCATAATCGGCAGGAGTTATTCGAAGGGTATATGCCGGAACGTTATTAACAACAACGTTCATATTTCTGTCGTAGAATATACCTCTTAGCGGAATTTCTTCTATCGCTTTGATACTGTTGTTCGCGGCCTTTTCGCTGTATTTGACGTTCTCTATTATTTGCATCTGGAATAATCTAAAACTCAACAATGAAATGGTGCCGACTAAAATTATAAAGATAATCGTTTTTCTCTGTACCGACGCAAAACTCTCGGACCTCAACTCAAACTCCTTTTAGGGTAGAACATTATTACAAATACACTGAGCACAGCCGTATAAATGCCCGGCAGCATGCCTTGAAGGAAAAACATGTTTACCAGACTGACGTTAAGATCTATGGTTGTAAAAAACGATTTAACGACGGACTCAATAACGGTGCATAAAAATATTATTAATGCAAACGAATAGGATTTGAAATAAATTTCTCGTTTGTTTTCATTTGAAAAATAACCGGCGATAAATCCTGCTAAAGTATAAGACAGCATTGTACTGCCTAGTAAGCTACCGGTTATTATGTCAAAAAGAAAACCAAAAATGAATCCCAAAATCGTCCCGTAAAGCTGCCCGTTCCTCATTGAATAAAATACGAGAAGAATTATAATAAGATCGGGCACTATCCCGTTTATAGAAACCAGCGGAATTATGGTGGTTTGTATTACTAGGAGGGGGAAAAATATGATAAATGAAAGAATGTAATCTGAGCGCATTTATTTCCGATTAAAAAAGTTTAATTCAAATCCGTCTTTTTCTCTTTTTTCTACGAGGCCTAACACAAATACATGCTCTGTTCTTATGAAATTAACAAACGGTTGTACCTTCACTTCGTTAAAAATACCGGTTTCCACCTTACTTAATCCGAGTACTATACCGATCGGAAGCGGAACAGGAACTACGGAACTTATTTCCGATGTAATAATTCTATCTCCCGGCTCAACGTCGTATGTTTTAGGAACGTTTATAATGACTAGATTTGTGCCGTTCCATTTCATAATTCCGTCTATTCGGCTTCTCTCGTCTTTTACAGTTAATTTCAGATCGAGGTTTGTTAATGTTCTGACAATTGAAAAATTATCCGAGGTAGAATAGACGATACCGACCATTCCCTGGTCATTTATGACAGGCATGCCGGGTTTAACTCCTTCGCTTTTACCCGAATTAAGTGTTAGTGTGCCCAAGGTTTTTGACAATACAGTTGCGGCGATCAGCGGGAATTTTGTGGTATCTTTAAGTGCAAGCAGTCCTTTTAATTCGGTATTCTCTATACCGTCACGTCGTAATTTGCTTACCTGCAGCATAAGCTCGGCATTCAATCTGCGCAGTCTGGAGTTTTCGCTTTTTGTACCGGTAAAGTTTATAACATCAGATACTACCGAGGTAAAAGCGGCAAAACTTCCGAACGCAAAGGATCTGGCTTTTCTTACGGCGGGATTCTGATTTAATGAAATAGTGACTAAACTAATTATAAGCAGCAGTACAAGAACTATATATTCCTTAAAGTTAATCCAAAAACTGCTAAAAAATCTAAACATTAATATCTTCTGTTGCGAATTAAAACTTTTGAAAAATGATTTAAATTTTCAATTACTTTGCCCGCACCCCTCACCACAGCAGTTAAGGGATCTTCGCCAACATGTACCGGAAGGTTGGTTTCCATTCTGATCCTTTCGTCGAGCCCTTTTAACAATGCTCCGCCGCCGGTTATCATTACGCCTCTATCGAGTATATCGGCGGATAATTCGGGAGGCGTTCTCTCCAGAGACTGCCTTACTGCATCAACGATCTGGACTACAGCCTCATTCAGCGCTTCTCTAATTTCCACAGAACTGACTTCCGTAGTTTTGGGAATTCCGCCAACAAGATCGCGGCCTTTTACCTGAATGGTAATTTCTTCTTTCAAAGGTACGGCAGAACCTACTTCGCATTTAATAGCTTCGGCTGTTCTTTCGCCAATGAGTATATTGTGATTTTTTTTGAAGAACTGCATAATTGCATAATTCATTTCATCGCCGGCAATTCTAATTGACTCTTCATTCACGATACCCGACAATGCTATTACAGCAATTTCAGTAGTACCGCCGCCGATATCGATTATCATATTACCAACAGGAGCTTCAACATCGATACCGATTCCTATAGCGGCAGCCATCGGCTCCGCAATCAGATGCACCTCTTTCGCGCCGGCATGTTCTGCGCTGTCCCTTACGGCTCTTTTTTCAACTTCCGTAACGCCGCTGGGAACCGCGACTACAACTCTTCTGCTTGACAATGCTCCCGCCCTAACCTGCTTTATAAAAGCTCTTATCATACCTTCGGCTATCTCAAAATCTGCTATAACTCCGTCTCTCATTGGTCTGGTTACTCTGATTTCCTTATGCTCGCGGCCCTGCATTTCTTTAGCTTTGTTGCCGAGGGCGATAATTTTTTTTGTATTCCTATCGAAAGCAACAATTGAAGGCTCGTTAAGAACGATGCCTTTACCCTTAACATAAATAAGAGTATTCGCGGTGCCTAAATCAATGGCAATATCCGCCGAGAAAAAGTCAAAAATTCCCATAAACCCTCTTAATGTTTAAAGTGTCTTACACTTGTAAAAACCATTGAAATATTATTTTTATTTGCAGCTTCGATAACTTCGTTATCCCTAACGGATCCGCCCGGTTGTATTACCGATGTTGCACCGCATTTAACAATTTCCATCAACCCGTCGGCGAACGGGAAAAAAGCATCCGATGCAGCAACCGAATCTTTAAGATCGAGTCCGTGCTCCTGTGCTTTCATGAAAGCAATTTTAGCCGAATCAAGCCTTGACATTTGTCCGGCCCCTACTCCCAGTGTTGCTTTATCTTTAACAAAAACAATTGCGTTGGACTTTGTGTGTTTCGCTACGGTCCATGCAAAATATAAATCGTCCAATTCTGCACCGGTCGGCTTTTTATCGGTAACAACTTTAATTTTCGATTCGTCCAGCAGCTCGCGATCCGCATCTTGGCATATTACGCCGCCGGGTATGTTACGATATATTATCGAATCTTCCCTTACCGATTTAAGTTGTTTGAGCAGTCTCCTATCCCTCTTTTTCGACAGTATTTTCACCGCTCCTTCTGTATAATCAGGCGCACATACTATCTCAAGGAAAATTTCGTTTAATTTTTCGGCAACCGGTTCGTCAACTAATGTAGTAAATGCTACTATTCCGCCGAACGAAGAAACCGGATCGCATTTTAACGCCTTTAAATAAGCATCGAGAGCATCATTGCCTTTAGCCGCACCGGCAGGATTCTGATGTTTGATGATAGTGCATGTTTTCTCACCTAGATCTTCCGCCAGTTCCACGGCAGCAACCAAATCCAGAATATTATTATATGAAATTTCTTTCCCGTGAAATACCTCAAAGTATTCGTGAAAACTTCCGTAAATCGAGGCTTTCTGATGCGGATTTTCTCCGTATCTCAGACTTTGCTCTACAGGATAATTTACCCGGATATGCGAAGGGGACAAATTGAATTTCTTCTCCAGGAAATTCGCAATGTAAGTATCGTAATTAGCAGTATGTGAAAATGCCGCTACCGCAAGATTTTTTCTTGTCTCTTCTTTTATTCCGCCGCTGTTTAATTCCGATAAAAATTCATGGTACTGTGCAGGGTTTGTAAGAACTGAAACGAATTTGTAATTCTTAGCAGCCGCTCTTATTAAACTGGGACCGCCGATATCAATATTTTCAATTATTGTATCGAGAGTTGAATTCGGATTCTGCGCGGTTTTCACGAAAGGATAAAGATTTACACAAATAATATCTATCGGCTGTATTCCATTCTTTTCGGCTTCTTTTATATCCGATTCCAAATCACGCCTGAACAAAATTCCTCCGAAAACTTTCGGATGAAGAGTTTTAACCCTGCCGTCGAATACTTCCGGAAAGTCTGTTAATGAACTTATCTCGGAGACTTCAACTCCCGATTCCGAAATAATCCTGGCAGTATTGCCAGTAGCAATAATTTTATAATCTCTCTCACTCAATGCCTTTGCGAATTCAACTACCCCTGTTTTATCTGATACACTAATTAATGCAATCTTTTTCAAATTCAGTTCCTAAATTTTCAGAATAATTAAAGAACCGAAATGCGGTTCTCTATAATATTTACTTTTCCTTCCGCAAATTTATTTATAATAAACGGAAGAAGTTCATGCTCAGCCCTCAGCACTCGTTCTGCGATCTCATCGGGAGACTTAACATCTTTAATATCGACACACCTTTGAGCGATTATTTTACCGGTATCGTAAGTTTCATCAACAAAGTGAATTGTTACTCCTGAGACTTTAGCCGAAGAATCAAATACGGCAGTATGAATATTTTTCCCGTACATTCCTTTGCCCCCGAAAGAAGGCAGCAGGGCCGGATGAATATTTATAATTCTATTTTTAAATTCTCTGATTAAATCGTTCGGAATAAGCTTTAGAAAACCTGCAAGCACAATAAATTCTATTTCCAGCTTTGATAATATTTTGGGAAGTTCCGGATAACTAACACAACCGTCTTTATTGCCAATGCTGAAGGTTGGTATGGAAAATTTTTCAGCTATTTGAAAAGCTTTACAACTTACCTTATCGCTGAATACCGCATTAACTTCTACATTTTTATATTCAGTTTGGGAATCTAATATTGCTTGAAGATTTGATCCTCTACCCGATACAAATACGGCTATTCTCAAAATAATTCTAACTTAAAAAGTGATTCAAATTAGTCAAATAGTAAAAAATTGTCAATGCAAGTTTATTTCATTAGAATAATAATCATACCGGACAATTAATTATACTTCAGAGCATATAACATATAATGAAGTCTTTTTTGATAATCATAGTCAGCATAATTCTCGGCTTCATCCAATTGCTTGTTAAAAGCATCAATATTGCCCAGCTTTTTATCTGCCCTGGCGGCATAATAACATGCATATGGCTTAATCCATTTTTTTCCGAAATCGTCAAGCAGTTTAGCCATCATCGCAAAATTACTGGATTCCTTAAAGTGACCGAGATAAAATGCCGCCTTGCTTAAATTAATATATATTTCAGATTTCAGATTATCTGCGTTAGAACTTTCCAGCAAACCCGATAGAGAGTCGTATGCCGCACGGTATTTACCGTTATCAATCAAATTAGAATATTTTATTAAATTCATTTCCATATCTGTCAGGGATTTTTTGGCGTAAATTGATCCCATTTTCTCGGCATACAAATCGTCTTCGATATCGCTGTTTCCTTTGTTTGTATCCTTGAACGCTTTAACAGCGCTATCTCTGTCGCCGCTTATCTCGTAACATAATCCCATCCTATAATATGCAATTCCTAAATAATCATTATCCGGAGAAGTGTCAATAAAATCACGGTAATAATCGATCGCATCTTCGAAATTATTTTGCTTAAAAAGAACGTCGCCCATTAAAAAATTTGAAAAAGCAGTAATCTGCTTAAATGTGGTATCGTGCGCGAGAATGATTTTTGACAGGGTACTTCCCGCCTGTTTCAGCATTTGTCTTTTTATATTCAATACGGCATTGGAATAGTTGAAAAGCAGGTTATTCGGATACTTTTCCACGAGTGAATTTAAATAAACAGCGGCTTTATCATACTCAAATAAGAAATCCGATAAGATCTGAGACATATAATATTTGGCTTCAACACGGGAAAGGTTTCCTTTGTCGGCAGCTATTTTGATATAGCTCATGCCAAGGTCAACATCACCTTTTATTCCGGCAAGATTTAGAGCCCACCTGAATGCAGCAGGTATTTGCCCAACAGCGAAATTGTATAAGCCTAATCCCAGATATGCATCATAATAAGTTGAGTCGACGTCAAGAGTTTTTCTCAGGTAGGATTCCGATTTTTTACTTGCCCATACCGCATCTAAAAATTTTTCTGCTTTCGTAAAGGCCAGGGCTCTGTAGCTGTAGTCGGCTCCCATAATGTATAAAACGTCGGCATTATTATGCTCTGTTTCCATCATTAGTTCGCCTTTTGCGATTGCGGTGTCTGAATAAGATATAAAATTATCATAATCCTTTTTATCAAGGTTACTCAGATAGCGCCATAAAAACAGACCGGACTGGTAATGGTACCCTCGCGGGTCTTCTGGATAAGTATCAATCATATTAAGAAAAACTGCTTCAGCCTGTTTCCATTTGAAATTATATTCAAATTCCAGCCCTTTTTTTATCGGCTTTACCAGTGCAGATTGAGCATAAGTCTGACCCGTTAAACCGGCAATAAGAATAAAGAATAGAATTAATAAAAATGAATTACGGGAATCCCGTTTTCCGGTTATATTCAAGATGTCCAATCCCCTTTCGCTAAACTTTCGTAAGAAATTCGATTCCGGATTAATCATTTGATGAAACAGTAGTTTTCTCTTCTGCATATTTTAAAGAAGCTTTCACAAATTCTCTGAATAGGGGATGTGCTTTAGTTGCTCTGGATTTTAATTCTGGGTGAAACTGGCAACCAAGGAACCAACGGTGAGAAGGAAGCTCCGCAATTTCAACTAATTCCCTATCCGGCGACAGCCCGCTCAGCAGAAGTCCGTGCTCCTGTAAAACACTTCTGAATTTATTGTTGACTTCATACCTATGTCTGTGTCTTTCCGAAATATAATTAGTTTTATATGCATCGCGTGCTTTGGAATTTTCTTCTAATGTGCACGGGTAAGCTCCCAATCTCATGGTAGCTCCCATGTTTTTTATATTTTTCTGATCCGGCATTAAATCGATGACGCTGAATTTATTCTTTTTAAATTCACTGCTGTGCGCTTTGGAAATTCCGCATACGTTTCTGGCAAATTCGATTATTGCACATTGCATACCCAAACAGATTCCGAAAAAAGGAATATTGTTTTCCCTGACGTATTGAATAGCTTTTATTTTACCTTCGATTCCTCTTTCACCGAAACCGGGAGCCACCAGCAATCCGCTAACTCCTTCAAGTAATTTTGCAGGATCTTCTTCCTCGAATTTTTCCGCACTTATATTCTTCACTATAACCTTTACATCGTTCTCTGCACCTGCATGAACAAAGGATTCCATTATGCTCTTGTAAGCATCCATGTGTTCGACATATTTTCCGCATAGTGCAATTTGAATATTCCGCGACGGATTTTTAACCTTACTAACGAAATTATCCCATCCCTCAAGCTTGATTTTTCTATCAGGGAGATGAAGTCTTTTCATCACGATCTGATCAAATTTTTCTTTAAACAGCACCAACGGTACTTCATAGATCGTCGAGCAGTCGTAAGCTGAAATAACAGATTTGGAATCAACATTGCAGAACAATGCGATTTTATCGCGAAGATCCTTGGATAATTTTTTTTCCGATCTGCAGATAAGTACTTCAGGTTGAATACCCAGTTCCAGAAGATTTTTCACACTGTGTTGGGTAGGCTTGGTTTTCACTTCTCCTGCCGAAGCAATATAAGGAACAAGAGTGACGTGTATGCTCATTGTATTTTTTCTGCCGAACTGAAGCATTAATTGCCGCATTGCTTCCAGGAACGGAAGACTCTCAATATCGCCTACGGTGCCGCCGATTTCGGTAATTATGATATCATATTCTCCGAGTTCGGCAAGCTTTATCATGCGCTGCTTTATTTCATCGGTAATATGAGGAATTACCTGCACAGTTGCTCCTAGGAAATCACCTCTGCGTTCTTTTGTAATTACTTCATGATAAATCTGGCCGGTTGTGGTATTATTTGCCTTGGACATATTAACATCCAGGAATCTCTCATAATGCCCCAGATCCAGATCGGTTTCAGCGCCGTCATCGGTTACAAAAACCTCGCCGTGCTGAAAAGGATTCATTGTTCCGGGATCAACATTAATATATGGATCAAACTTTTGGATGGTTACTTTAAAACCGCGTTGTTTTAACAAGAGTCCAAGAGATGAGGCAGTAATTCCTTTTCCTAAAGAGGAAACCACACCGCCGGTAACGAAGATAAATTTGACTTTATTTTTGGAGGCCATTTTAACCGTTTTTGTTTTCCAAATATAGAATTATTAGTCACGAATTTCAATTTTAATTTTATAAAAAAAGAAAGATTTTTTATTTTTTATAAAAAATCCCAGGCTGCTTTGAGGAAAAACACCCGGGATTAAAATCCGAGGAATGAATTACTTAGAAACAAGGTCCCTGATATACTGAGTAGTCACCGATTTCGGTCTGATTATAGGATTAAGTATTGCTCTGTTCACTATAGCCTGTGCAGTTAGCCCCAAACTTCTTGAAACCGCAAACACAACCGTATAATATGAGAATTCTCTTAAACCGTAATAATAAAGCATTGCCCCCGAGGCCGCGTCAACATTAGGCCACGGATTTTTGATTTTCGGGACCTTCTTTAATTCTTCGGGAACAACCTCAAATAAATTGGATACAGTTTTGAAAACAGGATCCTCGGGGAAATGTTTTTTCCCGAAATTAAGGAAAGCTTCAAAGCGCGGGTCGGTTACTCTTAATACGGCATGTCCGTATCCGGGAATTACCTTGCCCGAGTTCAGAGTATCCCATACTACATCAACCAATGCTTCTTTGGAAGGCGTACCGCCGAATTTTTCCATCGTCTCCAATATCCACTTCAGGCTTTCCTGATTTGCCAATCCGTGCAGCGGACCGGCAAGACCGTTGAATCCGCCTGCAAGAGAATAATAAATATCAGAAAGCGCCGAGTTGATGGTTTGAGTTGTAAGTGCACTAACATTGCCGCCTTCATGATCACAATGCGCAACAAGGTAAAGCCTCATCAGATCTTTAAAATCTTGACTATTAGGAGCGATACCCAGCATATGCACATAATCTCCTGTCCAATCCATATCCGGATCCGGTGCAATAATCTCGCCTTTATTGAAACGAAGTCTGTAAATGCCGGCAGCGATAGCAGGAATTTTAGCTACAAGATTTAATGCATCTTCAAGAGTAGGTTTCCAGTAATCTTCTTTCCTGATGCCTTTTTCATATTCCTGCGCGAAGACTGAATCTTTTTGAAGCACTAGAATTGCTGTATCCAGCATAGTCATCGGATGTGAGTCTTTGGGCATGGCCTTTAAAACATCCCAGATATAATCGGGAACATGTTTACGCTTTTTGATATCCCCACTGAAGTCATCTAATTCAGCTTTATTAGGCAGTTCACCTGTAAGAAGCAAATAATAAATTTCTTCCGGTGTTTTATCTACCAGGTCTTTTAAATGTGTTCCCCTGATTATTAATCCTTGCTCCTGAGGTACCCGCGATGTATCGCATACAAGTGATATTACACCACGCATACCTCCGTACGCTTGGCCAACAGTAACTTGTGATAATACCTTATCGCTTCCTTTTTCCAGAAGACTTTTGGCTTCAATTCTCCAGTCTTGGATTTTATTCGAGAGTTTATCAAAAATTTTACTCATTATAATCCTTTTTGTTTTGAGGGATAAGGTTAAACTAAAAATTATTTTGTCAAAATTACTTGTTTTTTATTTCGGATTCAATAACCGGCGGATATTAAACGCCTTGTAATACAAGATCAAGTCCAAAATCCGATTACTTATCATGAAGTGTTATACACCAGATCACAATTTTTACACACCTACAAAGTTTTCGTAATAAATATTTTCGAAGATATAGTTATCGCTGTAATTTTTGGCTTTTTCCAAATCACTATTGTTTTTAACAGTCCAGCTTAATATGGGAACTCCTTTATTTCTCAGAGTTTTAACTCTCCAATTGGGAAGAGCTGACAAATCATAAGAGATAAAATCAGGCTTGGATTTCCAATTAAAGAACATATAACGCAGCATAGTTTTTTTATAATATTCCGCATTAAGGGATTTGAAGTTAGACGATAGCTGTCCGCGCAAAATTCCGGGTGCATTTACTTTAAACCAAATCAGGCTGAAAGGATTAAATGATTGAACAGCGAACTTGCCTTTATAGTTTTTCAATATTTTTAATAACTCGGGTTCAAGCCGCTTTATTTTACCTTCGTTCTTAATCTCGATAAGCACGGGTACGGCACCGTCAATGAAATAAAGAGCTTCTTGCAATGTAGGTATTTTCTGATCTGTATTGTATAAGTTTAAATATTGTAAATCGGAATAAGAAACATTACGGACTAATTTCTTTACGCCTGCAAGACGGTTCAACGTGTAATCGTGAAATACAACAACAGTGTTATCGTTCAGGATTCGTACGTCCAGCTCAATGGGCAGATTTTTTGCCATGGCTCTTTCAAAAGCCAATAAAGAATTTTCAGGAATTGATTCGCTCAGGTTGTGCAATCCGCGGTGAGCTATAGGTGTGCTTACAAGCCAGTCCATTTTATTCCCCCAAAGATAATTTCTTATACACTTTCAATTCCGGAGCCCCGAATTTCCATAAATGCCGCAATATTAACAATAGATAAATTTTAAACATGAAATAATACATAATAATCGGATTCTAAAAAAATCAAATTTTTATATCCCCTTCTATAAGTTGCAGTTTATTGCAAGGATTATATTCCGATTTTCCGGCAATATCGCGGAGAAATATTGTTTAGCCACAAAAATAATATTCAAAACAATAAAGGACAATTTAAGGCCCTTGATATTCAAAGAATCAGTGTAATCAGAAACTCGAACTCATGAAGATTAATATGATTAAAATTGGAAATGATGTCTTCAAAAATTTATTATATAATTTTTTGCGGAGGATTAAAAGGAAACCGCGCCGACAAAAAATTAAGCCTTTATTTTTACAATAACCATTGTCATATCATCGTGCTGCGGAGCTTTAGCCATGAATATTTTTACTTCTTTAATTATATAATCCAATAACTCTTCGGAAGAAAGATCTGATTTTTCATTAACAATATTGATCAGTCTCTCCTCTCCGAATTCCTCGCTGGATTTATTCATTGCTTCTGTAAAACCGTCGGTGTAAAAGATAAGGACGTCGCCTGTCGAAATGCTTATTTCCATTTCTTCAATAGCATTATTAAAGACATCTCCTTTTTCGAGACCTAAAGCTAGTCCGCGCGGATTCAATGTTTCTACAGATGTAGTCTGGGAATTTCTTACTATCACCGGATTATGCCCTGCTCTGGCCAGAACAAATTTTCTATTTACCAGATCGAATATTCCCGATACCATGCTCATAAATGTGCCTCTATCAACATTCTCATAAAACAAAACGTTCATTTCTTTAAGGAAATTTACTGGCGATGTAAATGATTTTGAGAGCCCTTTCAGAAATCCTTTTGTAAGAGTCATATAAAAAGCGGCTTGAGTTCCTTTACCCGATACGTCGCCGATAATTATTCCGAATTTATTTTTCTCATAATTAATAAAATCATAATAATCTCCGCCTACTTCAAACGCAGGAATACATCTGGAAGCTATGTCCAATCCTTCAACCTCGGGATTCTTCGCCGGTAAAAAACTCATCTGAACGTCTCGCGCAATTTCAAGTTCCCTTTGAAGATGCTGCCTTTCGGTAATATTAAGTGCGAACGCCGGAGTAATGGCATTGAGATCAACCGGCTTATCTTTTGAGAAAACCGAATATAATGCGTAAATAATTACTATTATGAGAACAACAAATAGGAAATAACCGGCCTGCATGTATACGGGATGACCAAGAGTAAACAGCGACATGCCTTTGCTGATTGTAAAATAGGATATCAAAGCCATCAGTGTGGTCAAACCGTCGTATTTTACATACGACCACATGAATAGAATTCCTAATATTATTTCTAGCACAAAACCTATATATATCGGATGAATATCGTTAGAATTTGAAAGTCCCCAAATAATACCCGATACCAATAGCAGCAAGGGAACTGATTTAAATCTGCTTTTTAATCCGGAGAGAATAAGATTAAAAAATACGGCGAATATAAAGAGACTTGTATAAACATATTTGTCTAGGATATTAAGGGCAGGACTTGAAGAATTTAAATGAGACAATAACAGCGTATCATATGAAACGCTCCATATCCCGGTAAAACTCTGGACTATAAAAAGCAAAATAATCCAAACAGCAGATAATCCCAACCCGAATGTAATACCGTTAATTAATGATTTTCCCACACGCGAGTGCGTTAAATACCCTTTTGTCAACAGATCTATCGATATTATTTTTTCTTTCCAAATTTCCCGGGATACGGTCTCACTTACCGCCCACGTAATGAACATTGCCCCACCGTTAAACAAAGGCCCAAAAATTAATGGAAGAAGAAGTCCCCATCCTGCTTCGTTCTTAACATCAGTGTAAATATAAAGCCCGGAGCTAATCATCACTAGAACAGTAAATATAAAAGCAGTTCGGAAACCAATTTCGTAAGCCCTTATTTTTCTGTAGGCAAGCAGCGCTATTAGGACAACGATTACAAAATAGAATAATATATCTATTGAAGATTGATAAATACTGGAATTGTCTGCAGAATATTTATCCGGGACCTCATAGGTAACCTTAAAATCAGATATAATATTTCCGGAGACGGTAGCCTCCATTTTAATTTCATCATTAATATAGGAAGATTTTCCAGTCCATATAAAATTATAATCCACACGATGTGGGAGATCTATCATTCTTTGTATTTTTAGATTAAACAACTCGTTTGAATTAGATAAAAAAGATCTCCCGCTTGTACCGGATGTATCTTCGGAATTTTCTTTAGGATTTATATTATTGAGTTTTCCGAATTTTGAAATAAAATATTCCACTTTTTCTCTGGCCTGTGCGGCTGTTAACGAAGGTAGTTTGGTTGAATCATTTATTTCGGTTTCATAACGGAGAATGTTCCCGGAATTATCAAAATCCATTAAAACTTTTTTTGAGCTGTTTTCTACTTTCTCATCCCGTCCGTTGCTGAAAGTAAACGAAGAACGTTCAGTGGAGCTCCAGTTAACTTCCCAGTAATAGCCGGGCAGATATGTCCTTAATAATTCATTTGCCTTTTTAAATCCGTATTCCTGCTGAACCTGTCTAAGCAGCGGATTATTGGATTTGAGCGAAGCATTTATTTTCAGTTTTTTTACGGGAGCATTCAAATTTTCGGCAAGTTGTTGAGCTTTTTCTCTAATTTGCTCCTTATCGTATTTTATGTATAATCCGCCTAAAATATGAGTATCGCGGTAAAACGTATAAAATATGATTGCTGAAATCACAAGAACAATTAATAACGGAATGACAATTTTAATTTTATTCATAAAAAATATTCCGGAGTTAGAAAACTTGAGATTTTATATTTTCAAGTTAAGCAAAATATGATAATCAATACAATGTTCAGTAAACGTTTTAGGATGAGCGGTTAGTTGAGATGGATGCAGTTTGGTATTTTAGGGTTTAGGTGGTAAAATTAATATCCAAATACATTTATACGCAATTTCTTTTTAATCCGGCGCAATGAATAATTATAAGTTCAACCGGTTTAAATTGAACTGATCATGGAAAAGCTCTTAAACGAATTAAAAGAAAATATTGTCAAACTGAGGAAAAATTCATTAAGATTAAGGATGAAAATCCTCCACGGGAATGTATTTCGGTGGAGATTTTGTAAATTTGAAATAATAATTTTTATTTATAGGATTTTCAGAAACTAAATGAACTTTCGATTGTCTAATTATCAATAATTTTATGTTTTATTAATTCTCCTAACAATCCCAGTAATAAATAACCAAGAAAGTATACTAAGTGACGCTTCCAAAATCATTTTATAAGATTATTCCGTTGCTTATACTGGTAATTATGCCGGTATTTAAATTATCTGCGCAGGATACTACTAAGAGTCTCGCCTTTAAGAAAAACCGCCCCGTAAGGAGCCAGACTTTGTTCTATCATCCGGATATTGCTTATCAAATGTGGCAGAAGCTTAATCTTGTGAAAGAAGCAAATTCCGGAAATGCTTTAGCCATGCATGAACTGGGAATAAGATATATTTTAGGAGACGGTGTTCCCGCCGATACCGAAAAAGCCGCATATTGGATAGGCAAAGCCGCAGAAAGAGGGTTAACCGGTGCATGTTATAATTTTGCAATTCTGCTTAATAACGGATGGGGAATAAAATGGAATCCGTTTACCGCATACGATTATTTCATGAAAGCCGCTCAAAATAGCATGCCGCAGGCGGAGTATTTTATCGGGATGATGTATACAGATAATCTGATTGTTAAACGAAATTGGGGCAAGGCTTATCTATGGATAAAAAAAGCATCGGACGATGGTTTTTCGCCGGCAAAAGAAGTGCTCACAGATCTGAAAAGCCGGATCGATTTCACAAAAATTGATACTTCGGAAGCGATTATAGATTCACAGGTAAATAATAACTCCGCAGGTAACTCTACGCCCGATCAAAGTGATAATTCGCAGAAATCCTCTTCAGGAAACTCAAATAAAAATATTTCTTCAGCCGGCATAGCCCCGAATCTCGGATTTGTTTTCATCGATTTTAATTTGGTTAGAGATACCACCTCAAGAATACCCGACAGACTATTGGTTGAAGATTTATTTCATCAAGGCAACGACTCCTTGGTAAAAAAAATTAAAATTAATATAAAAAATGATTCTTTAATCACCATTGACACTGCCAGTATTAATATATTAAAAAAATTCGCCGATGCCGGGAGCCCGGAAGCATTAACGCTTTTAGGCAGGCTGTACCAGACGGGACAGTTTTTTAAGAAAGATCTCGTCGAGGCTGCGGTTTATTATATAAGGGCGATGAAATTGGATTCCCCCCGCGCACCTTTATTATTGTGGCATACTTTAAAGGAAAATAATTTCTACGATAAATTAAAACCTCTGACGGATCAAAACGATCCGAGAGCAATGTTTATTTGGTACGGATTATTCAGTACAGGAATGGATAATCAGATAGTTGAGCAGGATGCAATTAAGTTGCTGGAAAAAGCCGCCGAGTTGCATTATCTTCCCGCAATGAATGAATTGGGTTTGGATTATTATACCGGGAAATATATAAAAAGAGATATGTCCAAAGCTCTTTCCATTTGGAAAATCGCATCAAATTCCGGAAGCAAGGAAGCAGAACTCCGTTTGTCCATTTCAAAAATCTACGGAGCCGATGACACCGCTGAATATATTACCGCGGTAGATTCAATTAAGAATGCAGTAAAGGCGGGGTCTGTTCTGGCTCAGGCAACGTTAGCATACTGTTTTCAAAACGGTATCGGAGTTGACAAAAACTTACCCAATGCCGTTGAATATTACCGCTTTGCGGCGCAGCGCGGCAGTCAATTTGCATATAATAGATTAAAACAATTATACGACAGTCTCCGCCCCGAGAAAAAAGAATTCAGGTTAAATTAATAATAATTGCGGGATATTTTTCCCGAAGTGATTTTTATATTTCAATTTGTTTATTTTACAGCTATAAGAACCAAGGTTTACGTTTTTTATTGCAATTAATTAAACTAAATAATTATAACCTGTAATTTTTTTTGACGACCCTCTCCTTATTTATTTTTTAATATGAATAAACCCGACACATATTTGAAGTCAAAATTGCCGAATATCGGCACGAGTATTTTCACCGTTATGTCAAAAATGGCAAACGACTATTCAGCAATAAATCTTTCCCAAGGCTTTCCCGATTTTGACCCTCCGGAAGAATTGAAAGAACTTGTTTACCGATTTATTAAAAAAGGGTATAACCAATATGCTCCGATGCAGGGAGTATTGGCTTTAAGAGAAGAGATATCAAATAAAATTAACAATCTCTACGGTAAATTTTATAATCCGGACAATGAGATTACAATTACTTCGGGTGCTACACAGGCTTTATACACTGCCATTACAACATTGGTATCACATGGAGACGAAGTTATTATTTTTGAGCCAGCCTACGACCTGTACACTCCGGTTGTTTTGGCTAACGGAGGTATTCCGGTTTTTATTCCACTGCTTGAACCGGAGTTTAATATAAATTGGGATAGGGTGAGAGATGCTGTTTCTGATAAAACAAAGTTAATCATTATCAATTCACCACATAATCCGACCGGCAGTGTATTGAATAGCGCGGATATCAAAAATTTGGAAGAAATAATAATGAATAGGAATATTTTTGTTGTCGGCGATGAGGTGTATGAACATATTGTTTTCGACAATTTAAAACATGAAAGTATCTCAAAATCAGCAGCATTGGCTGAGAGGTCTTTTGTAATTTCCTCATTCGGGAAAACATATCATGTCACCGGTTGGAAATTAGGATATTGTGCTGCTCCGAAAATCATGACGGCTGAATTCAGAAAGATTCATCAGTTTGTTGTTTTTGCCGTTAATACTCCGGTACAATATGCTTTCTCTGAATTTCTAAAACAAGCCGAGTACTATCTATCGCTCAATAAGTTTTATGAAAATAAAAGAAATTTCATGCTAACTCAGATCTCAAAATCTAAATTTAAAATCAACCCCGCCCGGGGTACTTATTTTCAGATCCTTGATTATTCAGAGATTTCCGAGACAGACGATATTATTTTTTCGGAGTATCTAACAAAGGAAATCGGGGTGGCCGTAATACCGTTATCTCCTTTTTATTCGGGCAAAAACAACAGGAAACTTATAAGAATCTGTTTTGCAAAAAATAATTCCGTCCTTGAAGAAGCAGCTTCGAAATTATGTAAAATATAACTAATATAATTTCATTCTTTTATATTAAGTTCATAAGGAATAATTTTGGCGATACTAGATCAATTCAGAAAACTTTATGACTTTTATACAAGCGATTTAAGCTATAAAGAGATGGAAAAGCTTATAAAACGAGATGTCCCGAATTATACAGCTTTTACGCAAACAAAATGAAACAGCCTGAAAGGCCGAAAAAATCTCTTAAAGAGCTTTTAATATTTGTAAAAAATCTTTTTACCGAATTCCTTCTTCAGCTTAGTCCTGTAAGACGACTAATATATACAATTGCTGTTTTTCTGTTTATTTACGGTTTTGTGGATGTAAACTATCATTGGTCGATTCTTGCTTTTGTCATTTTAAATATTCTGCTTGCATTTGAACTTGCCGATAAACTTATAGCAAAGGATGAACTTGCGGTAGCGCGAGATATTCAGAATAATTTAATGCCAAAACTCCTCCGGCAAACAGTTGTTACGATATAAGCTGTTTTTATCAGGCTGCACTTGAAGTAGGCGGCGATTATTATGATTTTATCATTAGTGAAAAATCACCGGAAAAAACTTTTGTGGTTATCGGGGATATCTCCGGTAAAGGAATGGCTGCCGCACTGCATATGGTCAAAGTTCAGGCCATCCTTCATTTTATAATAGCACATAACTATTCACCGAAAATAATTCTTTCAATGCTGAATAAGAATCTTCAAAAAGTACTTAAACGCGGTTCCTTTTTTACTGTAAGCTTAGCATCAATTGAATCCAACGGCTCCATTATATTATCGAGAGCGGGTCATATGCCTTTAATCCATTATAATTCATGCAGCGGCGAATGTAAAAACATTGTTCCGAAAGGTATGGGAATAGGTTTAAACCACGATTCTATATTTGATAAATCCCTTGAAGAAATCAATATCACACCCTCTAAAGGAGATATACTTGTATTTTATACAGACGGTGTAGTGGAGGCAATGAATATCTATTTACAGGAATACGGTGAAAAGAGATTTATGGATATAATCACTAAAAATTACAACAAACCGGTAAGAGATATACAGGAGGCAATACTGGATAATATTTCCTACTTCACGGAAAATTCTCCCGTTCACGATGATCTTACACTGATTGTTATGAAAGCCGTTTAAGTAAGAATAGTATTTGTACCTGCTGGAGAAATTGTCTCTTTGTTTTTTATGTCGGGCACTTCAACTTTCTGAAGCAGAATTAATCCCGCAAGGAAAAATAAGCCTATGGCCAAAGCAGCAATTCTTTCGTTGGAAATATCGGATATTATACCGTAAAACAGCGGACCGATGACAGCAGACGATTTACCGAACAACCCGTCGTAGAATCCGAAAAATTCCCCTTCTCTTTCCTTTGGAGTGAGCAATGCCATCAGACTTCTGCTGCACGACTGTGAGGATCCTATAGCCGCGCCGGCAGAAAGTCCCACCAGATAAAACTGAACAACTGTCTGTACAAAAAAAGCGCCGAGAATTACCCCGAGCCAGATAAACAGTGTAATGGTTATAGTTTTTTTAGGACCGATATGATCCGAAACAATTCCGAAAATAAATGAACCTAAAACCGCGGTGCTTTGGACTATGACAAAGAAATAAATTACCTGATCGTCATTCATTTTAAGTATGTTGGAAGCAAATATAGAAGCGAAAGCAATGATAGTAATTATAGCATCGTTATACAGAAAAAAAGCAAGAAGAAATCTGCTGATCGAAGGATATGTTCTATGTACAAACAGTGCTTTTAAAGTTTCTGAACTTTTTTTCATGCCAGTTCTGAATGCACTCCCTTTAACCGAGGTTCTGATTTTCGGTTCACTGACAAACAGGAAAAGAGGTATCGAAAAAAATAAAAAGAATACTGCCGCAACTACAAAGGAAAGTCTAATATAAAAATAATAATCGGGCGAACTCTGGGCAGGCAATAAAACCATTACTATAAGTAAAACTGCAAGAGCACCGATATAACCCATTGCAAAGCCGTATCCCGATACCCTTCCGAAATTTTTCTTTTCGGTAAGGTTCGGAAGAAATGCATCGTAAAAAACCAGACCTGCTTCAAAACCTATATTTGCCAGAATAAAAAGCAGAGCACCGTAAAAAACATCACCTTTATGTATATAAAACATTAAAGCCGTGCAGACAACCGAAACAAGTGTGAATATCAAAAGAAATCTTTTCCTATTTCTCGACACGTCCGCCACAGCTCCTAAAGGTGGACTGAGGATAGCTGCAATGACCATGGATATGCTAACCGAAAGACCCCATAACCATTTTTTCCCCCCGGCAACATAATTAGAAAAGTACTTGGAATATATTACCGTAACCACAATAACCGAGAATGCAGTATTGGCAAAATCAAAAAGCGTCCAGAAAAAAATTTTACTCTTTGATTTCATAGAATCATTTCTTGGCAGATTGTTTCGTTATGCTTTCTTCCAGTAATCCCCTTCCCGCCTTATTTAATTTGCCGCTTTCTTTTATTTCGGACAAGATAGCGTCCAGTATGCCGTTTAAGAATTTTCCGCTGCCAGCTGTGCTGTATATTTTTGCAATTTCTATAACTTCATTTATTGAAACTTTAGGAGGAATATCCGGGAAATAAAGTAATTCGCAGATCCCCATCCTAAGCAGTAATTTATCTATCAAAGCAATACGGCTCATTTCCCAGTTATTAACCCGCCGTTTAATCATTCCATCAAGTTCTTCTTTGTGAATAATTACTTTGTTGATAAGATCGTTTGCATAATCACGGTCTCCTTTATCCGGAACATCAGACAGCATGTCGCTGATCAACGCGCTTAAGGACTCTTTATTCATAGCATATGCATACAATATCTGCAGGGTCTTTTCCCTTACAGTTCTTCTTTTAAATCTTTGTGCCATTTTATTCTAGATTAAATATTTTTAACGTTACTAAATATTTTCGATATTCAAAAAGAATCATCTATTCTTTATTTTTGAAACCGTAATCTAAGGTATTTCGTAATGAAATAAAACAATACACTTATAATCCGAACAGCCAAAAGATCAAAAGAGCAATGCCTTCTTTGGTTTTATAATATAAATTATGTTCAAAACTAAATCTTAAATTAGAAGGGGCCAAACTAGCCTTGATCCCGTAAAACTTGCACATCTCTCCTACTCTCGTTAAATGATAGGCATCCGAAACAATAATAATCCTGCCTATATTTTTTTTGGTTAAAAGATTATCGCGGATAAATCTAATCTGTTCCGAAGTTGAGACGGTTTTATTTTCAAGCCATACATCTGAGTTTTGAATGTTCTCGGTTTTAATATAATTGTAAGCCACTTCCGCTTCGCTCATCTCCCCCGGTGCATTACTGCCGGTTAATTGAATCTTGTCGACTTTTTTCTGTTTATACAGTTCCAAAGCCTTATCCACTCTAGCCGCAAGGCTCGGACTCGGTGAATTATGCGACCATACCGCAGCACCTAGTACAACCGCAACCGAATACTTATTTGAAGGTTTTACTTTTAATGGTTTACCGATTTTTTTAACATTTATATAAATGAAAGTCAAGATAAGCATAAGCACGACTAACACTACCGAATTCACCACAGCTCTCAAAATCACCAGTTCTTTTCCTATTACGCTGTACCATAAGATCGACAAAAAAATAAATTGGACAAACTGGTAAGCGGCAAATAAAGCTCCTGTGAATACTTTACCAATCGGATGATCGAATACGTATTCATGCGGTAAAGGAAGGTTGATTTTGGTACTCATTACCGCGAACAATAAGACCAAATTCAAGACTACGGTAAACGATATTAGAAAACCCTTTCTAAAGCCGTGTTTTGTTAAAAATGTATACAGCAGCAGACCGGCAATTATAAACAACGTAAATATAAGATTCAAAATATTTCCGATATAGGATAGATTAAATTCGGAAAACGGCACCCCCTGGCTTCTGTATTTAAAATAATACAGAAGCAGCAGATCGAGAGCGGAAATAACAATTATTATTCCGGTAAATAAAATATTATTCTTGATGATTCTTTTCTGATTTGCCAATTTTAATTCATAAAATGTTAGTGGATATATCGGATAGTTATTCCCCGGTGAATGGTCGGCAAATTAATTTATTTAGGCAAACCCGGTCTATTTTTACACCGTAAAATAACAATCAACAGAAAAAATAGTTAAAAGGAATTAAGTTCTCAAGGAAATGCAAAAGGGATGATATCTTTTTATAGGAAAAAAAAGCGCCTCGAGAGGCGCTTATAAAAACTTATTGAAGTTTGAAAACTACAGGTATAGAAACCTGAACGTTTACCGGTTTGCCTCTTTGTTTACCGGGTTTGAACTGTGTTGCTTCAACTGCTTTTAACGCAGCTTCGTCGCAGCCAGCACCGATACCTTTTAATATTCTGGCTTTGGTAACGTTGCCTTTTACATCAACGAAAGCCAAAACATAAACTTTACCTTCAACACCGGCTCTCTTTGCAATCTCGGGATACACAATCTTGCTTTGAATTGCAGCGATCCCACCGATAGGTTCAGGCATTTCCTCAACCGCGACAAAATATGTCGGTTCTTCCGTTTTTTCCTCTTTCGGAGGAGGAGGAGGAGGAGCTGTTACATTGGCATTTACATCCAGTTCTGTAGAAGCAATATTTACGTCCTGCAAAACGTCCGAAGAAGGTGCGGCAATAGGAATAGCAGGTTTTGGAGGAGGAGGAGGTCTGTTTTCCTGCGTGGTCTGTTGCACGTCTTCCACTTTAAATAAATCCTGTGTAGACTGAGCGACTTCCTGAACAGGCTTTATATGCGGGAAGAATTTAAAAGCTACTATTAAAATAGTTAATGAAACTATCAAGCTGATCTCATACATCCTTTTATACTTAGCTCTGAGATCGGCTTTAGGGTTCTTTAAACTTGCCATTGAGTAAATTCTCCTATCAGCTATAGAATTTTTAGTAAGTTAATAAATGAATTTTAAGCAGTCAATTCAAAATTCACCTACTTTTACTATTATCTGTCATTTATGTTCCCTAAAATGCGGGATGTTTTATAAAAAACAGGTGCAATTTAGGTTTTTCTGCAATAAATGGGAAATGTTTTTAAATATTCTTTTAAAATTAATTTTCCCGTTTCAGCGGATTTAACTTAGAAAGAAAATAAATCATTGACACTGCAATAAGTGCAGCTGCAATATCAGTAGACCAATCCAAAATATCACATGCTCTTCCAGGAATAAATAACTGGTGTAACTCATCCAGCGCCGCATATAAACCTACAAGAATTAAAGTTGAAACAAAAGCTTTTTGTTTGAGTATTTGAAATCTATTCTGAAACATCAAAACAACACAAAGCATAAACGAAAATATAAAATAGGCTGTAAAATGTTCTATTTTATCACTTACGCCCAGGTCAGGAACATCACTACCCGGCAAAGATGTTGCAGTTAATAAAAGCGCCCAATAAATCGAGAATGTAATATAAATTGCCTTTTTCCAATGTTTTTCAAGATATTCAAACAACTGATCCTCTAACAAATTTAATTGCGGAAGAAAGGTTATTGATTATATCGGTCGCAGTATAACCGTATTCGGTATGATCTTTTAAAAGTAAATCGGCCGAAAGGCTGTGTAAATATACACCCGCAACAGCTGCATCTTCAATATTATCCTGCTGGGCAAGAATTCCTGCAATTACACCGGTAAGCACATCGCCGGTGCCGAATTTAGCCATACCAGAATTCCCAGCCGAATTAATTAAGGATTCGCCGCCGGGTGTAAATATAATTGTAGGCGCTCCTTTTAAAACGAGAAACGCTCCCGTATTTTTTGCAAATTCTTTGCCGTAGGATAGTATATCTTTCTTTAAGTCATCTACAGTAATTCCGATGAGGTTAGCAAATTCACCGTGGTGCGGGGTTAATATTTTTCCGGAAAGATCGATGCCCGAATATTGACCATCTCCCAGCGCAAAAAGAGCATCTGCATCCACAACAAATTTTTTATTTTTAAAATTCTTAAGAAGCAACCTAACTGCATTTTGAGTACCTGGATTCCTCCCCAGGCCGGGACCCAATGCCAGAACATCAGCCCATTCAATTCTTTCCTTAAGTTCGTCTAAATTACTTTCCGATAAAAAGCCTTTTGCATTATCTTCGTAAGCATTTACTATCACCTCGGAAAATTTATTTTCAAGCAAGTTTTTTGACGAAGCCGGGTAACAAAGTATAGAAGCTCCCGCTCCTATTTTCAAGGTAGAGTTTGCCGTAAGCACAGCAGCGCCGGGCATTCCGGCAGAGCCGGCAATTATCAATACTTTTCCCGCCGAGTACTTATTTATATTCCTAGCTTTTACCGGTAAAGCATTAAGCACGTCTTCGGGTTCAACCAGATATTCGGCAGTTTCATATTTATCGAATAAAGAATTGCTGATCCCGATATTTCCCTTCACAACTTGTCCTGCACATTTATAACCTTCACCGAAGAAAAGTCCACTCTTTAATTCTCCGAGTGTAATTGTAAGATCTGCATTAAAAGCAGTTTCAGCAAATCCCAAATCCGCATCCAGACCTGTTGAAATATCTACGGCAACTTTGAAGGCATTTATTTTATTTATATTCTTTACAATGGTAAGGAAAGGCTCTTTTAATTCACCTTTTGCGCCGCTTCCCAGAAGAGCATCAAAAATAATATTGCAGTCGGATAAAAATCTCAAATCTTTTATTGAAGAATACTTCTTCAGAAGAATATTGTTATTGTATTTAGCTATGTTCTTAAGAATATTAAAATTCGTCTTACAATCGGGAGTCAGTTCATCTTCGTTACCGATATATATAACACTTACGGAATAGCCGTAGTTGGCAAAATGCCTAGCAACAGCAAAACCGTCGCCGCCGTTATTGCCTTTTCCGCAAACAAAACCAATTTTGTTTCTGACAGGTAAATGGCCGGTTTTTTCTAGAGTAATACTTAATATTTGAAGTGCGGCGTTCTCCATTAGAATCAAACCCGGAATACCGTGTTCATTTATAGCAACGCCGTCTATAGAACGAATTTGATTTGTAGAAAATAAGGGTATCATAATTAGTAATATCGTTGTTTAAAATTAATACCCGTTAAATCAGAATAAAATGATACAGCAGTGGAAATTTATTATAAGAAAGAAGATATTAGTCCGATTATTGAACCGGGCGCGATTCCGACTACGATTACCAGCAAAGCCGAAATTACTACCGCCAGTAGACCGGTATTACTTTTTTCAAGCACAATAGCTGTTTCGGCTTCTTTGAAATACATCAGCACAACAATTCTCAGATAGAAATAAACGCTGATCACGCTTGACATAACACCTACTATTGCCAGCCAAGTAATATGCGCTTTAACCGCGGCAATAAAAATATAATATTTTCCGAAAAATCCCGCAAACGGAGGAATGCCTGCCAGCGAAAACATGAAAATGGCAAGCAGAGCCGCAAGTAGCGGATTTCTTGATGCGAGGCCTGAATATGATTTGATATCGAGATTTGCTTCATCCCTACCTTCGATTAGAGCAATTATACCGAATGCCCCAAGGTTCATGAAAGTATAAGCAACCAAATAAAAAATTATCCCGGCTATACCGTCATGGTTTCCGGCAGCTAACCCGATAATCATATAACCGGCATGCGCTATAGAAGAATATGCCAGCATTCTTTTGATATTATCCTGAGCGATTGCAACAATACTTCCGAAAAGCATCGAGAGTACAGCAATTACAGCCAGATAAGGTTCGAAGGTATTTTGAACCGCACCGCTGAATAAAAATCCCAGTGTAATTATGATAGCACTGAAAGCAGCAGCTTTGCCGCCGGTTGAAAACAATCCGGCCACGGTTGTAGATGTGCCCTGGTAAACATCCGGCACCCACATATGAAACGGAAAGGCAGCAATCTTAAAGGAAAAACCTACTAGGAACAACAATATTCCGGTAATAAAAAGCATGTTCGTTTTTAGTTCCGGAAAACTTGATGCTATTAAGTCAAGTGAAGTTGTATGAGCTGCGCCGTAGATCAGCGCAATACCGTATACTATAAAACCTGTAGCAAAAGCACCTAGTAAAAAATACTTCAACGCGGCTTCGTTTGCACCGGCTCTTTTGCGGTTCAATCCTGCCAGCGCATAAAAACTTACAGACATTACTTCAAGCCCGAGGAATATCATGAACAGATCTTTTGCACCTGCCATAAACATCATTCCCAGAACCGAGCTTTGCACCAGTATATAAAATTCGCCCAGATTAGTGCCGTATTTCTCCATATAATCTATTGCCAGAAGAGAGACTATAGCCGCACCGAAATTAAAAATGAAGATAAAAACATTCACATTTCCACCGGTCATATACATATTCTGAAATACGACGGAAATATTCTCGACGTTCAGCAATGCATAAAAAGCCGTTACCAAAAACAGTATTATCGAAAACCACGGTAATATTTTCTTACTGTTTTCGGAAAACATCTCAATACAAAGAGAGATTAGTATTCCGGCTCCGATGATTACAAGCGGCAATATATTGTAGAATTCTTGAATGTTTTTAAGCATAATTACTCTATAAATAAAATGTCTTCGTCAGTTTTTTCTATTTTTAATTTATGTTCGTCTTCAATTATGAGTGCAAGTTTTATATGATTGTCAAAATTAAACAGATCTTTATCAAAATCGACTGCTATCAATTTTATAGATTCATATTTGGAGACGACATCTTTAAGATTTTTCAATTGCTTGAAATATATTTCAGTAAAATCCGAATTCGAATTTAAACAAATCGCTTTAGAAGCCACAGAGAAATCCATAATGATTTCGTCATCGATTATTATCTTTAATAAATTGCATCCGAAAGGCAAAATTGCTCTGTTTCCGTAATAAAGTCCGTTGACATTATTTTCGAGTGCATTTTCAATCGTTTTCATATATTAACCCTTTCCATAAAAAAAGATTAACCAAATAATTGTAAATATAGGAAGTAGAATTATCACGGAATATTTAATGACATAAGCAAAGAAACTCGGCATTGTTATACCCGCCCTTTCGCTTATCGATTTAACCATAAAATTAGGTCCGTTGCCAATATATGTCATTGCCCCGAAGAATACTGCAGCTACTGAAATAGCTCTCAGATATATAATATCTACGGAGACAAAATGCAGAACCTGTGCTTTATCGGTAACCAAAAGCGAATACTTACCCATTGCAGCACTTAAAAAGTTCATGTATGTAGGCGTATTGTCAAGAACCGATGATAATGCACCGGTTGCCCAGTAAAAGACACCCGCGTTTAATTTATCTCCCAAAGCATTGGCTTCATGTGCAATAATTTCCAGTGCCGGGACCATTGTTGCAAAAATGCCGACGAACAGATAAGCGACTTCTTTAATCGGCTCAAAATCAAACTCATTATCCTTAAGTATCTGACTGTCTGCGGTTTTATATGAGAAATATACTACTGCAAACATGATTATTTCTCTCAGACCGAAAGGCAGATTTCCTAGTTTAGGAACCCAAGGAATAACTTGCGGATCGATAAATACCGCGACAATAATAATTACTAGGTAAATTAAATTCTTCAGCCCTTTTACCTGAATTTTACCGGAATAATTAACATGCGCTTTAGATTCTTTCTTATTCCTTATATCGAACAGGTAAAAAGCGAGAAGGATTAATAATATTGCAGGTATCCATATAAACCAGACATTATCAATTACCCAGAAGAACGGAACTCCGCTTAAAAATCCCAGGAATAAAGGCGGATCACCGATAGGAGTTAAAGCACCGCCGACATTACTTACAATAAAGATGAAAAATATTATATGGTAAGGTTCAATCCTTTCTTTATTCATCCTTATGAAGGGACGGATTAAAAGCATCGAAGCACCGGTAGTACCGATAATATTGGCTATAACCGCACCGAAGGCAAGGAAAATCAAGTTTGCCAGAGGCGTGGATTTTTTGTCTACTTTAATTAATATACCGCCGGAAGCCACAAACAATGAACTTAGCAGCGCTATAAATGAAATATACTCAGACAGCGTATGCATCAAGCTATGATAATTCTGCAAATAAAATATATAATAAGCAACAACGATAAGCCCGAGTAAAATTGAAACTTTCGGATAATGATTTTCCCAAAAATGTTTGTAAAACAAAGGTCCCGTAGCTATCATTAGAAGCAATAAAAGAAAAGGGATAATCATAAACGGAGATGGTAAAACATGCTCCATTGTTCCTGTAGATGCAACCGCCGCTCCTAGTGAATCCACAGAATGAGCTGTCGCTTCCCCTGCGAATATGACACTATTCAGGCAGAACACACCGAGGACTGTTAAAAACGGTATGGTATTTTTGATTCTGCTGAACATCTTTTTCCTTACTTCAATCCTTGAGTTTGTGATGGCAATACGTGTTCTATTATTTTGTGCGTGGAATTTGCGGATAACTTCAAAAAGGTATTCGGGTAAACTCCAATCCACACTATAAAAATAAAAATCGGAACCAGAACAAGAATTTCTCTTTTATTCATATCTTTAAGCTCGTTCATTTTAGGATTCTTAACTTCGCCGAAAACAACTCTTTGATACATCCACAACAAATAAACCGCGGCAAATATTACTCCGCTTGCCGCAAATACCGTGAACCACCAGCTGTTAAGTACCGGAGATTTGAAAGATCCGAGTAAAATTAAAAATTCACCCACGAAACCGTTTAACCCCGGCAACCCGATAGAAGAGAGCGACGCTATAAGCAGAAAAACCGAATATACAGGTACTATTTTAGCAATACCTCCGTATTTTGCAATTTCTCTTGTATGCGTTCTTTCATATAAAACACCAACCAGAAGAAAGAGTGCGCCGGTAGATAAGCCGTGATTTACCATCTGAATAACAGCACCTTGCACAGCTTCCTGCGTAAGGGCAAAAATTCCGAGAACTACAAATCCCAGATGCGCTACCGAAGAATAAGCCACCAGTTTTTTCATATCCTTCTGAACCATTGCAACAAGAGCACCGTATATGATGCCTATTACCGCCAGTACCGCAATGTAAGGAGCGAAATGTACTGAAGCCTGCGGGAATAAAGGCAAACAAAACCGAAGCAGCCCGTATGTTCCCATTTTTAAAAGCACGCCTGCAAGAATAACGCTGCCTGCAGTAGGAGCCTGAACGTGTGCATCCGGCAGCCAGGTATGCAGCGGGAACAGAGGAACCTTGATAGCAAAACTAAGTGCAAATGCAAGAAACATCCAGTTTTGAATATTACTTTGAATTGTAGGGCCTATTGAGTAGAGTTCAATAAGATCAGTTGAAAAATGCCCGAGGTAAGAAGAGGCATAAACAGCAAGCCAAACAATGGCAACCAACATCAGCAAACTGCCGAACATCGTGTAGAGGAAAAATTTTACGGAAGCATAAACTCTCCGGTCGCCTCCCCAAATTCCGATAATAAAGTACATAGGAATGAGCATTGCTTCCCAGAAGACATAAAAAAGAAAGAGATCGAGCGAAACAAAAACTCCCAGCATACCGACTTCAAGCATAAGCATGAAGAAAGTGAATTTCTTTACTTTTTTATTTATTGCCTTCCAGCTTGATAAGAAGTGTCAGTGGTGTAAAAAATGTCGTAAGTAAAACCAGCAGAAGAGATATTCCGTCGACTCCGACATGATAGCTTATATGAAGATTTTGTATCCAGGAAAATTTTTGAGTAAACTGGAATGGCCATTACTCGGGTCGAAATTGATATAAAGATATAGCGCCAATATAAATGCGAAGACTGAAACCGCTAATCCGAAATAACGTATAAAATTATCCTTCCCTTTTTTAAAGAATAAAGGATTAATACTTCCGCCGATCAGCGGAGTTAATAACAGGTAAGATATAATATTGTGTTTTCCATAAATTATAAACTTAGAATTATCCAGAATAATGCAATTACAATTCCCGGCATCATCATTAAAGCATAGAACTGAGCAACGCCGGTTTGGATTTTTCTAATTCCTTTCGAGATGTATCCGATTAACGTTGCAGTACCGTTTACTGCTCCGTCGATTAATTTACTGTCGGTAATTTTCCAAAGAATATTTTCGGAACCTTTAACTATCGGTGTTATAATTGCTGCTTCGTATGCTTCATCGACAAAATATTTATTAAGAAGTAGATTGTACAATCCTTTAAATTTCTTGCTGTATACTTGCAGCATCTCCGTTTACTGTAGATACATGTTTCTTGCTAGATAGAATTGCGCCGAAAGCGCCAATGACCGTTACCACCATTAATAATAATTTCTTCCGAAGTGAGATGTGCAACTCCGAACAATGTCCAGTTTTGATGCGCATGTTGAAAATATCGGCTCAAGCCAATTCTCAAATAAATTTCCGTCTTCGCCCGCAAATAATGCAGGAATTCCAATAAATCCGCCAATTACGGATAAGACAGCCAATATAATAAGTGGTACCGTCATCACCTTCGGGGATTCATGCGGATGTTTATCATGTCCGAACCTTTCCTTCCTTAAAAAGTTAGAATACACCAACCTGAACATATAAAATGCGGTGAAATAGCCGTGAAAGCGCCAATAAACCAATAAGAGAAATCGCCTTTCGCATAAGAGATTCCATAAAATTTCATCCTTACTGAAGAAACCCGAGAAACCCGGGATACCGGAAATGGCAAGAGAAGCTACCAAAAATGTCAGAAGGTTATCGGCATGTATTTTTTCAGTCCGCCGTAATTCTGAATATTCTGTTCGTCGTGCATCCCGTGAATAACTGAACCGGCACCGAGGAATAAAAGAGCTTTGAAAAAAGCATGTGTCATAACATGAAAGATTCCGGCTGAAAAAGCACCGACCCCCACAGCAAGAAACATATAGCCGAGCTGACTGACCGTTGAATAAGCCAAAACTTTTTTAATATCATTTTGAACAAGTCCGATTGTGGCTGCAAAAAATGCAGTTAAAACTCCGATTACTGCAACAACCGTCATAACAGCCGGTGCAGATGCAAAAATAATCGAGCTTCTTGCAACCATATAAACACCCGCCGTAACCATCGTTGCGGCATGTATAAATGCAGATACAGGTGTCGGACCTGCCATAGCATCAGGCAGCCAAATATATAAAGGTATCTGTGCCGATTTACCGGTTGCTCCGATGAACAGAAACAAAGCTATAAAATCGAAAGTACCTGATTCGGGTATGTTCAATCGAAGCCGCGCTGGGAAAAAACTTCATTAAAGTTTAGAGTGTCCGAAAGTATAGTAAATTAAAAACATTCCCAGTAAAAATCCGAAGTCGCCAATTCTATTAACGATAAATGCTTTTTTTGCAGCATCGCTGATGTTGTGCCTTTTTCAAACTTCCTGTCGTACCAGAATCCGATCAATAAATAAGAGCAAAGTCCTACGCCTTCCCATCCGAGAAAAAGCAGAACAAAATTATCGCCCAGAATGAAATTCATCATAGCAAAAATGAAAAGATTCAGATAAGCAAAAGAATCTCCAGAAATCCTTTATCGCCGTGCATATACCCGATAGAATAAACATGAATGACAAATCCGACGCCGGTTACTATAAGTCCCATTACCAGTGAAAGCTGATCAACTTGATAAGCAAATGAATATTCAATCCGCCCGCATGTATCCATGAAAACAGATCAACTATAGTTTGTCTCTGGTCAACCGGAAGGCCAAGAGTTTCGAAAAAAAGCGGTTAAAACTATAAGAAATGACAAACCGATAGTCCGCTGCCAATTATGCCGATCACTTTTTCGTTTTTTATTTTACTGCCGAATAATCCGTTTATAAGAAAACCGGTAAATGGCAAAAGAACAGTCAGATATATTAAATGAGTCATAAAAAGAATTTAAAATTAAATTGCTAAACTAATTAACGATTACCATTTGAAAATATTGATCTCGTCAATATTGAATGAAAGTTTATTTCTGAACACTGCAATGATTATTGCTAAGACCAACTGCGGCTTCTGCAGCGGCAACTGTCATAACAAAAAAAACAAACATTTGTCCGATCGAATTCCCGAGATACGAAGAAAAAGTTACAAGCGTAAGGTTAGCCGAATTAAGCATCAATTCAATCCACATAAAAACAACGATTGCATTTCTGTCTGGTTAAAACTCCTGCTACTCCTACAATAGAACATAAAAGCGCTAAGATAAGATAGTATTCAATTGGAATATTCATAACGGTTTATTCAAGTTTCTTTTTTGCTAAAACAAGCGCGCCGATTGTAGCTGCAAGTAATAAAAATCCTGCGGCTTCAAACGGCAGAATGTAATTAGTATATAACTCCCGTCCGATCTGTTCTAATAGTACCTGCTTTAACGCTGGCAGCCACGTTAGCATGTTATTGAGGCATCAGGATGGCGAAAGGAAAATCACATATGCAATTTGTATAAAAACCAGAACGGCAATATAAGGGCAAAAATTTTAAGCTGCGGATGAGAACTGAAAAATTTTTCTTTCTCGGTTTCAGAAGCATTATAACAAAAAGGAAGAGCACCATTATAGCGCCGGCATACACAATAACCTGAACAACCGCAATAAATTGAGCATTCAGTAATAGATATAAGCCGGCTAATCCGGAAAAATTAAGTACCAAAAATAATGCACTGATAACGGGATTTGCCCTGGTTATCATCATAACTGAAGATACAGCGGATATTCCGCCGAAAATAATAAATAAGATTAATTGTAAAGACATTAATTTTTTCGTTCAGATTTACTTAAAAAGTTAATTAATGTTCGCACATTAAGGTGTATTTCTATAAATCAACCTCGGGAAAGGAATTGTTTCCCTAACATGTTCCAATCCGCAAATCCATGAGATCGTTCTTTCGAGTCCGAGTCCGAAACCCGAATGAGGTACGGAACCATAACTTCTCAAATCCAGATACCATTCAAAAGCCTCGCTGCGGCAAATTATGTTCGTTTATTCTGTTTGAAAGTGAATCAAATTATCTTCTCTCTGGCTTCCGCCGATGATTTCTCCGTAACCTTCAGGAGCAAGAACGTCAACTGCCAAAGCCAGTTTATCGTTTTCCGGATCCCGTTTCATGTAAAAGGCTTTTACTTCTGCCGGATAACGATGCACCATAACCGGACGGTCAAATTGATCACAGATCACGGTTTCGTCGGTTCCCCCAAGATCGTTTCCCCAGTAAAATCACTACCGTTCTTTTTAAAATCTCTACCGCCTCATCGTACCTTATTCTTGGAAAAGGTCTTTTTACATTTTTCAAGAAAGAAGTATCTCTTTCAAGTACTTTTAATTCTTCCTCTTTTTCATTAAGAATAGTCTGAACAATATATTCTAAAAATTCTTCTGCCAGATCCATATCGTCTTCCAAACCGGCAAAAGCAACTTCAGGTTCAACCATCCAGAATTCTGTTAGGTGTCTTCTGTGTTTTAGATTTTTCGGCTCTGAAAATAGGGCCAAAAGTATAAACTTTTCCAAAAGCCATTGCACCTGCTTCTGCATATAATTGTCCTGACTGAGTTAAATAAGCATTCCCGAGATCGAAATAAGGCATTTCAAACAAAGTGGAAGTTCCTTCGCAGGCAGTCGGGAGTTAATATCGGCGGATCCATAAGAGTAAATCCTCTGCCGTCAAAAAAATCGCGGATTGCTTTTACCATGCGGTGGCGTATTTTCATAATAGCAACCTGCCTGCTGGAACTCAGCCAAAGATGTCGGTTATCCATTAAAAATTCAATTCCGTGTTCTTTAGGACGTTATAGGATAGTCATGAGACTCAGAAATGATTTTCAATCCGGAGGCTTCCAATTCGATAACCGCCGGCGCGATCTGGGTTCTGATTTAACCTTACCCGTAACTTCTATAGACGATTCCTGAGCAACTTTATCCGCAGCTTCAAATATTTCATCAGGTACATTACCCTTGAAATAAACGCACTGAAGTAAACCAGTACCGTCTCGAAGTATTAAAAATTTGATTTTCCCGCTGGATCTTTTGTTATACAGCCACCCTTTAAGGGTAACCTCCTGACCGACGAATTGACTTAAATCTTTTATCAACTTAATCCGCTCTTTAGATTTCAAGTATTAGAAATTTAAGTTTCAAATATAAATAGCATGCCGTATAAAAGCAAAGTGAGGAGTGTCATAATTATCAAATTCGCTGTCCGACACAATAAATCCTTAAATATTATTCAAAAAATTGTCCGCTGCCTAAAAAAATTTACTCAATAAGCCAATCAACTTAATTTTTTCTTGACAATTTAATAATTTTTGTTTATTTATTAATGTGTTTTCACAATAATACCTCATTTATTAAGGCAGTATGGCTCGGACGGCATTTAAATTTAGGATTTAACAAGAATTTAACCAATAAAGATTCATCGGACAAGAATATAAAAACAAATAAAAAGGACGGAATATGAAAAAAATAGATGCGGTAATCAGACCTCACAAGCTCAATGAAGTTAAAGAAGCACTTATAGAAGCCGGTATAAAGGGTATGACAATATCCGAGGTAAGAGGCATAGGCCGGCAGAAGGGACAAACCGAAATGTACCGCGGCGCTGAATACCAGATTGAATTCATTCCCAAATTAAGTATTGAAATTGTAATTCCAGATAATCTTCTTGAAAAAGCTGTTGCAATAATTCTTGCTGCTGCAAAAACCGGACAGGTAGGCGACGGCAAATTATTTATCTCTACGGTAGATGAGGTTATCAGGGTAAGAACAGAGGAAACCGGGGAAAGTGCGCTTTGAACTCATCATTTTAAAGTTTCGGCTTTAATATCTTATTAATCTAAGGGTTAATATAATTTTAAAATTTGTCTTTTGACCGGCTGAATATCTCGTTTTTAATTTCTGCACATTTGAAGTTAAAATAATCGAACTGAACGTTTATAATAATTGTTTTCACTCTTTATTTAATATAGCAGAAACGATCTTATTCTCCTAAGTCACTAACGACATTTGTTAAAATGTCCATACCCTTTTTCAATCTCAACATTAAAGGTTGCAGTGCTGCGAGAATTAAATTATTTAACATTTAATATTAAAAGGGAGAAAATGCATGAAACGACTTAACAAATTATCTTTTCTAATTGTCCTTTTATTGCCTGGTGTTTTGCTGGCACAGGATTCCTCTCAAGACATACTCGATAAAATCTCCGCAGTTCAATCAAATGCTAATTACGTCTGGACATTGGTTGCGGCGTTCCTTGTATTCTTTATGCAGGCCGGTTTTGCCATGGTTGAGGCAGGACTTACCAGATGCAAAAATACCGTAAATATATTGATGAAAAATTTAATGGATTTTTCCGTAGGCTCATTGGTTTACTGGGCAGTCGGCTTTGGACTTATGTTCGGCACAACGAACGGTTTATTCGGGACCGACGGATTTTTCTTGTCGGATTTTGCAAAGAGCGGAGATAAATGGGTTTTTGCTTTTTGGATGTTCCAGGTAGTGTTTGCGGCTACAGCCGCAACAATTGTTTCCGGTGCAATGGCCGAGAGAACAAAATTTGTTGCATATCTGATATATTCGGCTGTTGTTTCCACACTTATTTATCCGATATTCGGTTCATGGGCCTGGGGCAGCTTGTTTCACGGGGGCGGCTGGCTTGAGCATCTGGGATTTATCGATTTTGCAGGGTCAACTGTAGTACATTCTATAGGCGGATGGGTAGCTTTAGCCGGAGCTATGGTGCTCGGACCCAGAATTGGAAAATATACCTCCGACGGAAAACCGAAAGCAATACCCGGACACAATTTGACACTGGCCGCATTAGGTACATTCATCTTATGGTTCGGCTGGTTCGGATTTAATCCGGGAAGTACCACTGCCGCAAATGCCGATACCGCATTAATAGCAGTAAATACAAATCTCGCTGCAGCAGCCGGGGCAATGGCCGCAATGTTTACAGCATGGATAATTTTTAAGAAACCTGAAGCAACCATGACATTCAACGGCGCACTGGCAGGTTTAGTTGCAATAACTGCCGGCTGCGCGAACGTCTCTGTGGTAGCTTCTGTTATTATCGGCCTGGGTGCCGGAGTTTTGGTTGTTCTCAGTGTACTTTTTTTCGAACGGTTCGCAAAGGTCGACGACCCTGTCGGAGCTATTTCCGTCCACGGCGTCTGCGGAGCTTTCGGTACAATTTCAGCCGGTGTTTTCAGCATTAACGGATTTTCATGGTCGGTGGTCGGCGTACAGGTTCTGGGTGTTGCCACCGCTTTTGCATGGTCATTCGGACTGGGATTTATTCTTTTTAAGATAATCCAGAAAACTATCGGACTTAGAGTTTCCGAAGCAGAAGAACTCGATGGTCTGGATATAGGCGAACACGGATTAGAAGCTTACCCTGAATTCGAAAGAGTAGCATAAAATCCGAATGAAAAATTTCTAACATTCTAATTTGTTTTACCTTAACTGAAACCGGCGGCTCGAATACTAATAAAATGGGGCCGCCGATTTTCAGACTTCGCTTCTTAAGAATAAAATCTTTAAGTGTGAACAATCTTCACCACTATAGCAGCGTGATATATGTCATAATACTTAAAACTCCGCGATACGGCCTTAAATCTCAAATTAATCCGGCAACCTCCCTTAAGTCTACCTTGATTTTGAAAAAAATAAAAAAAATATCCTTACGTCTTCTTGACAATTTATCATAAATTTCTTAATTATTAATGTGTTTATTTAATTTTTCCTTATAAATTAAGGTAAGCAAAAATTAAATAATTACTTATTAAGGAATTTTGCCAATAGCACAGTATAATATTCAAATTTTGGTTTAGGCTTTACTTCAAACTAATAATTCATCAATAACTAAAAGTGGATCAAAAATGAAGAGAATAGAAGCAATCATTAGACCTCACAAACTCGATGAAGTAAAAGATGCCTTAGTAGAAGCCGGCATCAAGGGGATGACTATTTCAGAGGTAAGAGGCATAGGTCGTCAAAAAGGACAAACCGAAATGTACAGGGGCGCAGAATACCATATTGACTTTGTTCCTAAAATAAAACTCGATATAATTCTGCCGGATAATCTGCTTGAAAAAGCAATTTCATTAATCGTTGCCGCAGCTAAAACAGGGCAGGTAGGCGACGGTAAATTATTTATTTCTACAATGGACGAAGTTATCAGGGTACGAACAGAGGAAACCGGGGAAAGCGCTTTATGATAAGATATAACCTGATAACCGGCATAGATCTTTTTTCCATCCGGAATTTTTATCTCAAAAAAAAAGTAAAATCCAGCATCGGTCAAGATAAAGGTGTCTGCCGTTTTCAGAGACAGTAATAATTCCTTTTAAATCAAACCGGTAACTAAATTAAAAAGAGTTAACCAGGTAAAAATTATACTTCGGAAAACTATATTAAAAATCGACCGGTCGTTAAAAGTTATTTACGAAAATTAAAATAGAAAAGAGACTATTCGTTTTCGTATTCATTATAAAAATTTAATAAATGTAATTGTTTCATTTTAAACGAATAATAAAAAAAACAGGAGAAAAAATGATTAAAAGCAAACTTATCCATTCGCTTCTTCTTGCTGCTATTTTCGCCGTGTTACTATCCGTTTTAGTACCGATGCGAGCTTATGCAGGAGATAAACCGGACCCAACCGGAGATAAAACGGGGACAATTGTCGATGTACCGGCGGTAAAAGCCGGATCGCCTACCCTAACTGAAATTGGCGATGCCGCAGGACATAACCGTGTGGCAATAAATTTTATGTGGACACTTTTAACCGGCTTCCTTGTAATGTTTATGCAGGCCGGTTTTGCAATGGTTGAAGCAGGATTAACCCGGGCAAAAAACGTTGCTCATACTATGGCAATGAACTTCATGGTTTATCCGCTGGGCATGCTCGGATTTTATGTATGCGGTTTCGCCTTCATGTTCGGAGGTTTCGGTGCATTAGGCACCCTGGGAGGGTATGCCGGCTTGAGCCATGAAATAACCATAAATTTATTCGGCAAGCCGTTTGGACTTTTAGGCTGGAGCGGGTTCCTGCTGCAGGGGGCCGGGTATGATTCGGCAGTGTTTGCCCTGTTTTTATTCCAGATGGTTTTTATGGATACGACGGCCACAATACCTACAGGTGCAGCCGCGGAGCGATGGAAATATTCTGCCTTTATGATTTACGGCATTTTTATAGGAACACTTATTTATCCTATCTTCGGCAACTGGGTTTGGGGCGGAGGATGGCTTGCACAATTAGGTACAAACTTCGGACTCGGACACGGACATGTCGATTTTGCCGGTTCGTCCGTAGTGCATATGCAGGGTGGAGTTATCGGCCTGGTATATGCATGGTTAATCGGACCCCGCTACGGGAAATATAATAAGGACGGAAGCGTGAACCCTGTACAGCCACACAGTATCCCGATGGCAATTATCGGAACATTTATTCTTGCGTTCGGATGGTTCGGATTTAATCCCGGATCAACATTAGCAGGAACGGATTTGCGCATAAGTGTTGTTGCGGTTAATACCATGCTTGCAAGTGCTACCGGTGCCATGGCTGCTACTTTATGGATGTGGTGGTTCAGAACAAAAAAACCGGATCCGTCAATGATGGCAAACGGTATGCTTGCCGGGTTGGTTGCAATAACGGCACCCTCCGCATTTGTTAGTGCCGGAGGAGCTTCTATTATTGGATTAATATCAGGCATACTTGTAGTCGAATCGGTTTTCTTTTTCGATAAACTTAAGATCGACGATCCGGTCGGTGCCATATCGGTTCACGGTGTTAACGGTGCCTGGGGCTGTCTATCGATAGGTTTGTTTGCCGACGGTACATACGGCGACGGTTGGAACGGAGTTGCCGGAACGGTAAAAGGATTATTCTATGGAGGTGGGTTAAGTCAGTTTTGGGCTGAACTTATCGGAGTAATTACTTGTTTTGTAGTAGTAGGAATTCTTGCTTACATTGTTTATCAAATTGCTGAGAAGCTTGTAGGCAACCGGACGCCGCTTGAAACAGAAATCGGCGGACTTGATATTCCGGAAATGGGTATACTTGGATATAACGGCTTTGAAATGGATAAGCTGGCAGAAACTTCACACCCGAGATAAGTACGAAATTTTATTTAATGCCGTATGAAGGAAAAACTTCATACGGTATAAAAATTTTAGTTTAAGAAAGGAATGATGATATGAATAGTCCATTTGAAGGTTTAATACCAATTGCTGCAGTGGTAATCGGCGGAGTAATAGGGTTTTTCTTCGGCGCAATTCAGAATGCCGCTCTGCTCCGGAATAAAAAATTAAAGGAAAGCGGAAAATTAAAATCGGGCTGGTTCGTTATGCCGGGCTCTTTTAGCAGAATAGCAATTCTGTTGATAATTCTTGCGGTTGTTCAAGCCGGATTACCGATGTTTTTTCAGGGCAATATTCAATGGCTGGTCTCTGCCGGCTTAGTGCTGGGATACGGATGGACTATGGTAAAAAGACTGCGGGAACGTTCTACTTATAATGTTTGATTTTTTATTACTTAGCTCAAGTTGACCGACTAGATTTTTTTGGTGTGATAAACCGTTGAACCTGCCTACCGATAGGTAGAACGGTTACAAAAAACTATTTTTCTTTCCATTAACCCGCGACTTAAATCGCGGGTTAATGATAAAAATATAAATATTTCGAATTGTTTTAATGATTTATAAAAACAGGCGGCCAACTTGAGTTACTTAGTTAGAATAAGTATCAGCGGGGAATATAACCTTGAGGGGTAAATCTGGAGAGAGAAGCACACGTTGCAAAACGGGAGATTCTTCAATGGGAGAGGATCTCCTTTAATTTAACCCTTTGCGGCGCAGTTCCGCGTTACTTCCTAATATCTAATTGATCTGCCTTATATAAGATAATTGAAGATTGATTTAATTCTCCACTTGAGATTCCTTTTAGAAGATTTAAAATTTATCTTGACAAATGGAATAATATGTTCTAATTTTGAATCTAGATTCATTTATAATGGGGCTTAAGATGAGAATAAAAGAAGGAAATAAAGAAGAAGACATATTAAAGGCTGCTGTAAAAGTATTTGCAGAATTCGGTTTTCATAAATCAAAGATGTATAAGATTGCCGAGACGGCCGGTATTGCCACCGGAAGCATATATCTTTATTTTGAAAACAAGGAGGCAATACTCGATAAGATTTTTCTGCAGCTTTGGGAACAGCTTTATAAAGAGATATCGGGCTTGAATAGTAGAAAAGATTTGGGAACTATAGATAAGATAGATTATTTAATTGATATTTTTTTTGACTCATTCTCTACAAACCCTAGTCTTGCAATAGTTTTCGTAAACGAGCAGACCAATGTCCCCCACCAAGCCAACGAACAATGGATAAAATTCCACGACAATTTTCTTGATGCCGGCGAAGAAATTCTGGAAGAAGGAGTAACCGAAGGTATAATCAATCCGAATATTAATATAAAAATATTCAGATTTTTTCTGCTGGGTGGAATCCGTTCCCTGCTTGATAACTGGGCAAAGGAGACCAAAGCTATATCGATAGGCATCTTGCGTCAGAATACAAAGCTTATAATTAAAAAAGGTATACTTAATTCATAAATAATTCAAAAAAATTTACTCTTATAATGAATAATGATTCATTATTTATAGGCGGCAGAATGAAAAAAACAATAACACTATTAACAGGAGCATCTATAATTATTTTATTTGCTGCGTCATTCGATTTTTTGAATGCCCAGAGCATTTCATTAAACGACGCAGTAAATACGGCGTTGAAAAACAATCCGAAGATAAAACAGTATGAGGAAAAGTATAAACAGAAGAAATATGCAGATCTCGAAGCATGGGGAAACTTTCTCCCTAAAATAAACCTAACCGCTTCGTACACTCATATGAACGATCCCCTCCAAATAAATCTTAACCAGGTAAAAGATGTTATTGTAAATCTTCAGGCGCAGGATCAAGCTGAATTAACTAATTTTTATTCCATACTTCAAAGCGGCACTCCCCTTTCAGCACAACAAAAAGGCATGGTGTTTCAGCAGGCTTACTCCCAGCTCGAATCTGCGATTCCTTCATTCACGGATGAACTGAAGAAGCAGGATTTTAAGACCGCTACAATAACTGCTGTCCAGCCGATATTCACGGGCGGGAAAATCCTGGCTGCAAAAAAATATGCAAGCGATGAACTAGAAGCTTCACAAATCGAGCTTGATAAAACCAAAGACGAAGTAATAAAGGAAACGGTCACCAACTTTCTGACGGTAGTGCTCCTGACCGATATAGTAAAAACCAGAATAAACATACTTAACGGAATGAATAAACATGAAGCAAGAGCGGAGAGACTTCTGCAGGAGGGTATTATAGCAAACTTTAACGCAATGAGGGCGAAAGTCGCGGTAGCCGATGCGGAAAGAAATTTGTTCGACGACAAGAATAAACTTGATCTTGCCAAATCTGCTCTGAGAATTTCATTAGGCATCCCGGACGACGCACCGATTCAAATTACCGACAGCTTGGTTTACTCAGACGCCTTATCAGGCTTCAATAGTTATCTCGACCGGGCGATGGAATCACAGCCGGTATTGAAAATTATTGCTCTTAAGAAAGATGCAGCTCATCAAAAATTAAATTCTGAAAGGGCAAATTTCCTTCCGCAAGCCGGTCTCTTCGGTAAATATGAAATGTATCCTCAATATCTATCGGCGCTTGAACCGAGATGGGCAGTAGGTCTGCAGATAAGCTTTAACATATTTAATGGTTTCCGGGATTATGCTAGCCTTCAATCGGCGAGTCATCTTGAAGACGAAGTAGGATACCTTAAAGCGGAAGCCGAAAGAAATATCCGGCTATTAATAAATAAAAATTTTAAGGATGCGGAAAATTCAAGAGAACGATATTTAAAAACAAAAACGAGTATCGCACTGGCGGAAGAAAACGTAAGACTTAACGAAAAAAGATTTGAAACCGGCCTGGGTACTTCACTTGAGGTAATAGATGCGGAACTTACCCTGGAACAAAACGAAATTGCAAGCAGGTTATCGTTATACAACTATTACAAAAGCCTGGCCGCATTAAATATAAATGCGGGTAACTCGGCCGAAATAATTAATATCTGGAATAATGTAGAAGGTAAATTAAAATGAAGTTAAAAAAATCATATTTAATATTGTCGATACCGGTAATTCTGGCATCGGCAGGAATCATAATACTGCTTTTAAATTCTTGGACAAAAGAGCCGGTAATAATAGGAGGAATAGTTGAAGTAAGCGACGTTGATATTGCATCTAAAATACCCGGAAGATTGGATTCTATTTTTGTATACGAAGGAGATTTGGTTCGCAAAGGTGAAATAATTGCAAAGCTGGAAAGCAAAGAAATAGATGCAAAAGTCGGACAGGCTAAAGCCTTGATGGAAGCAGCCCGTTATAAAATGGAAATGGCGGATAACGGAGCCAGACCGGAAGAAAAAGAAGCGGTAAAAAATTTATATCTTCAGGCAAAACATCAATTCGAACTGGCGGATAAAACTTGGAAAAGAATGTATGCTTTATATAATGAAAGCTTAATCTCCGCTCAGGAAAAAGACCAGGTTGAATTTCAATATAATGCTGCGGAGGAACAAATGGATGCAGCAAAAGCAAAATACGAAATGGTTATGAAAGGAGCTCGCTACGAAGAAAAGGAAGCAGCGAAAGCACTTTATATGCAGGCAGCAAGCGGCTACAAAGAAGCCGAGGCTTATCAATCTGAGTTATGCCTTAAAAGTCCGATCAACGGAGAACTTCAGAAAAAAATCGTTGATGCAGGTGAAATTATAAGCAGCGGATATCCGGTTTTTACGGTACTCGACATGAAAGACATTTGGGTTACACTTCAGCTGAAGGAAACTCAAATGGCATGTATAAGAAAAGGAAATACATACGAAGGCCTTATTCCCGCACTGGGAAATAAAAAAGCTGAGTTCGTTATAACGTATATCTCCCCTATGGGAGAATTTTCGACTTGGAAACCTACAAATCAAAAAGGAGACTTTGACATTAAAACCTTTGAGATAAGACTAAGAAGCAAAGCAGATATTGCCGGACTGAGACCGGGAATGACGGTTAACATCAAACTATAAAAAAGAAAACTAATAATATTTATAACAATTAAAAGATAATTAAATGCACCGACAGCGGAACTATAATTATCCGAGGAAAAACAAAACTGAAATTTCAGAGCTGCAGATGAGAAATAAAAATTTAATAAATTCGACTTGGAAAGTAGCCGGCAGAGAGTTCAAACGGATCACAGAAAAAAAGACTATTTATCTGCTTGCGGTAATTCTGCCTTTTGCAGTTTCCCTGGTTTTGTTCTTAGTTTTCAAGAACGGCACGGTTCACAATATTCCGGTGGCTGTTTTTGATGAAGATCATAGCGAGTTGTCTACAATGATAACCAGGTTTATTCAATCCTCAGCTTCGATGAATATAATTACTTATGCAAACTCGCTTGAAGAATTAAAGTATGATTTCAAATCGGCAAAAGTTCAGGCTGCTTTTCATTTCCCAAAGGACATGGAAGCTACCCTTAAAGACGGAAAGCAGACAAACGTTGAAGTTTACATGAATTCAATGAACCTCTTAATTAGCAACAGTGTAATGAGCGACGGGACTAAAATCGTAAAGACAGTTTCTAGCGGGATTCTATTAAAAGAACTAAGTTCAGCAGGAATTATGCAGCAGCAGGCGATGGATATTGCTGTTCCGATAAAGCTCGACACAAAAGTACTTTTTAACCCGGGCTATAATTACGAAGTATATCTGGTGCCGGCTTTGGCAAGCTTTGCCCTTCATATGGTTACTCTTTTGATTGCAGTATTATTAATAAGCTCTGAATTTTCGGATAATACGTTCGGAGAATTAATGATTACATCTGATCAAAAAATTTCAGCAATAATTTTAGGCAAAGCTATACCGCACATTTTGATTCAGGCACTTAACGTTATTATACTCCTGGGAGTTTTCTTTCCGCTTTTCAACGTTTACATCGCCGGATCAAGTATATGCGCAATAGTTTTCACCGTATTTTTCCTGATCACGGTATTTTTATTCGGGCTTATGATATCCTCTATAATTCACGACCAAATGCTTTCAACCGAGGTAGCACTTTTTTTGACCACACCGGCTTTCATTTTCAGCGGATTATCCTTCCCGCTCCGGAGTATGCCGGGAATACATTCCTCATATGCGCAAATGATGCCTTATACACACTTCATCGAGGGATTCGTAAAGATATATCAGATGGGTGCGCCGGTTCAATATTTAATTCCTCAAATACTCAGACTGTCAATATTTATTGCGATATCAGTTGTTGTAACCGCAATAGCACTTAAACATAATTTCACAAAATACGGGTTATCCGGGGAGATAAATAAATGAGAACAAGAATTACCGGTTTGTTTTCGATCATGAGAAGAGAAGCCCGTATAATAACGAAAGATATTAATATAATTGCAATTATCCTGCTTGCACCGCTGTTCTATGCTACTTTTTATACCTCGACATATATTAACAAGGGAGAAACGGATACACCGGTAGCCGTAATGGATCTTGACCGTTCAAACTACTCAAGGGACTTAATACGTAAGATAGATGCACATCAATTAATCAAAGTGGATGAGGTCCTTACCGATATGAATTCAATAAGAGACAGGATTTATAAAGATCACGATCAGGCAGTAATAATAATACCGGAAAATTTTGAAGTTTCTTTAAAGTCTGGCAGATCAACTACCGTAAAAGTATATCTAAATACCGTAAGATTTCTTGTTTCCAACGACCTTAATAAAGCAATGAACGAAGTAGTATTCGATTATTACAAAAATCTTAGAATGAAAGTATTCGAATTAAAGGGCTTTAGCAGAAAGCAGGCTGAAGGAATGTCGGAACCGGTTATCACCGATCTGAGAAATCTTTTTAATCCTTCAGAAACTTACGGCGACTTTTTAATTCCTGGAATTCTGATTATTATACTTCAACAAACCCTTCTCATAGGATTATCTGAAAGCATTGCAAGGGAGCGTGAGAAAAATACTCTGGGTCAACTGTATTATGAAGCAAATAAAAGTACATCGGCGGCGCTTCTCGGCAAGGGTTCATTTTATCTTTTATTTTACCTTTCCTATTCAATTTTTTATTTCACCGTTATATTTTCAATGTTCAAAATAAATTTTGCGGGAAATTTTATTTTGATGATTCTTGTTACAGTTATTTTTATCTCTTCAATTATAGGCTTTACAATTTTCGTTTCATCTTTCTTTAAACGAAAAATAATTGTACTTCAGGTCATGGCATTTACAACTTATCCGTTATTCTTTTTGTCGGGATATGTTTGGCCGATGAACTCAATGCCGGAAACTTTTAAAGCTTTGTCTGCTTTGCTTCCGGCTACACCGTACTGCACTGCATTCACCCGAATAACGCAAATGGGAGCCGGGATGACCGACATATTTCCTTTTATAATTCATTTAAGTATAGTATCCGCTTTCTGGCTGGCTTTAGCTTATTTTAGAATGAAATCCGTTTTCAAAAATGCAGATTTTAACAGCAATGAAATTAGTGTTGCACTAAATAAAATAGAGTTGTTACAAGCGGGCAATTAAGAATCCGGATTCTAAACCGGTAAAATATTTAAAGGCTGATCTTATAAACCAATTAGTCTTACAATCCTGACCAAGTATAAATAAAATTGCTTATTAATCGGATTCAATTTTTATCGTTTCAATTGACTCAACGACTAGGATACAACAAACTAGCATTTCAACTGGAGCAACTGCCTGAAAGACAAGCAAACCACAAACCAAAGACAACAGACCACAAACGGTTCAGTTTGCAATTTATTTAATCACCATCATCTTTTTTACTTGGGAATATTTACCCGCAGTTAATTTGTAAAAATAAACTCCTGTTCCCAAATTACCGGCTTCAATCCGGATATTATATTCTCCTGCCTTTCTGTTATCATTAACAATAGTTCTCACCTCCCGTCCCAGAAGATCATATAATTTAAAACGACATTACCGTCCTCGGGGATAGAGAATCTTATTATTGAAGTCGGATTAAAAGGATTCGGATAGTTTTGTTCAAGAGTAAATATTTCAGGTTTAATTAATTCGGCGTCAATAATACCGGAATATTTGAAAAGCCCGTTATCATCGATTTGTTTTATCCTGTAACAATAAATTCCGCAGCCTGAAGAAGGCTCGTCTATATACGAATACTCTTTAGGCGAATTGCTGTTGCCGCTTCCGTTAACAAATCCGATCTTCTGCCATTTTTCCGGGGTCAGCAAATTTTTATCGAAACCGGTTGAAGAATTCACATTAAGTTTTTGTCTTTCGATTTCGAATCCGAAATTCTGCACTTCAGTTGAAGTACTCCAATTTAAGATCACCTTTCCGCCATCGGTATTTATTTTCAAAGACGTAAATTCAACCGGGAGAACAGATTCATCGGGAGTGACAATAGTTCTCATTCTAAGATCACCGGTGTATGAATACCATGACGAACCGCTATTCAGCGATGTTCTGTTATCGATGTTGCCGTTGTCCAGCGAGAAGTCCGTATTGGTTCCGGAAGTAAAATATGCAACCAAATGATAATCGCTGCCGCTTAAAACGTCCGCGCCGGCACTTTGCATATCAATATAATTCCAGCTATTGCTGGAAATTAAACTTGTATCTAAAGCGACAGTTGTACCTAATTTTGAACCGGGAAGTCCGGCATTATCCGACCATATTTCGCAATAAAGCGGGCCCGTTATGTTGGACTTTAAATAAGTGTGGATAAGCGCACCGGATACCTTACCCGAAAAATCCGGAGAAAATCTCACAGCGAATTTTACGTTAGGTCCTATATTGATATATGAACCCGAATTCCATTGATCGTATAAAAGCAATGAAAATTCTTTAGGCCATGATGAGTTGATTAAACTAATCATCGACTTAAAAACATTTATTTTACCTGCGCCCCATGTATAATTCGGAACGGCACCTGTATAACCGTCGCTTTCGGCATTTCCAGTTATATAATTTTTTACCTGGCTGAAATTTAAATTATGATTTTCCTGTAATAACAATGCCGCAGCGCCTGCAACGGCAGGCGAAGACATGCTTGTTCCCTGCATTACCAGATATTTCTCTCCCGGAACCAATGAGCTTGCGGAAGGTGAAGCTGCGGATGAGCGTACCGAAATTATTTCCTGTCCGGGCGCAGCAATATCCGGTTTCAGTAAACCGTCCGTTCGCGGCCCGACGCTGCTGAACGAAGAAATATTATCGGTGCGGTTCGGGCTGCCTGAATTAAAGGAAGTACCGTCCGCAGAATACCAAGTCCACCTGGAAACGCAGGAAGCAACGGTAATAGCATCGGTAGAAGTGCCAGGTGATGCCACCACATAATTATTATCTCCGCCGGATAAAGATACATTCATTGTTTTCACAGCCAGCCAACCGTGATAAATAATAGTACTGTCGGCATTATTTGTAACAGCTAAGTTCCACGAACCGGATTTCGGCGGCGAAGTTGAAACTCTGTCGTATATATATGCGTACACCTCTCTTTTCAAATTTTCAGGAAGAATATAATTAGTCAGATAGATTGCTCCGTCATCAGTTTCGGTTCTCTGTCCGGTTCCGGCAGTCTGAGTAGCGGTGTAACCGTCCGGTGAAGTAATAGTCGCCGAAACATCTGCATCAGAATTAAACCAGCAGTCAAAATCAAAATAATCGTTCCGGTCACCTGTATTTGGAGTATAAACGGGAACCGTAAAATTAATATCAGCATTTGCCCCTGCCGCAATTGAACCTGTCACATGCATATAACTTGAACCGTCGTTTCCTGCCGATATGACTACTACTCTTCCGTTTCCGCCGGAACAAAATTGATCAACGGCCTGATCCATTGCTGCAGTACCGTCATGTGCATTTTCCTGTCCGCCCAGACTTAAGTTTACAACTATAGGTTTGCCGAGCTGGCTCGCAACCAAACCGGCATAGCTTAAAGCATCAATCACATTGACACTGGGAAAGGAACCGTTTCCGGCTTTAATAATTAATAAATCAGTTCCTGGTGCAATACCGGCGTATTTTTTTGAAGGCAACGTGGCACCGTTTCCGGCAGCCGTGCCGCATACATGCGAACCGTGTCCGTTAGTGTCTTCTTCCCTTACAAAGTCAGCCGGAGTTCCGTCAAGTTCATCATCTATATCCGACTGTGAGTATTCAACGCCGTAATTAAAGCCTGTAAAGTTAGCGGCATCCCTGTCCTCCGGAGTTTTTTCAGAACCGGTTTTTGTTAAAGTCTGATCCCAGATATAAAGTATCCTGCTTTTTGTAGTATCGGCAGGATCCCGGAAGTCTAAATGTTTATAGTCGATGCCTGTATCGATAATACAGAGAATTATTCCTTCTCCGGTATAATTAGTTGAATTGACGTAACCCTCGTTAAGCAGTTTGGAACCAATTACGGCCCCTGTTATATCATTTACGGTATGGTAGTCTGCCGCGGCATGTATATAACGAACACTTCCGACATTAACTGCTTTCTGCAGATCGGCAGTTGTCAAACGGGCAGTTACAAATCCTTTGTATCTGGAATTGAATTCTATGCCGTTGTTAATTAAATCCTGCGGATTGTTCGTTGAAATGATTACACCGATTTTATCCGGATCGGCGGATAAAACAGAAATTTTAGGCGCCGGAGATATAATTGTCTTACCGATCTGCGTCTGAAGCATCAGACGAAGCTGACCGTCTAATTTATTGTTATTCATTTTCTCGAACGGCTGTGCATATAGAAGAAAAGTAAACAAATATGAATAGACTAACAGTAAATACAATCTTTTCATAATTTTTTCTCCTGTTTGAATACTCTTAATAATTTAAAATGATTATCCCCTGCTGTAATTAGTGGATGAAACGACTAATTTAAAATATTCAATCAATAAATTATGTTTTCATAAATTTTTGTCGGGTATTTTATGTTTCTATTTCGGTCAATAAATTAAGATCCGGAATAATGCCTATGAAAGGCTTGCAGATGTTAAGTCGATTCTATGAAACTAAAGGTTCAACAGACAATTGATTTGTTATAATGCTTCTCCCGCTTTATTATTATTACATATTCCGGCGGAGTTTAGTTCATAAAAAGTAAATCTCTTAAATACTCGCCGTTCGGCAATAGGATAGAAATGGTAAGTATGGAATCAAAATAAACTAAAAATTCATAATTGTAAACAACAGTACCGTAATTACTGAAATACAAGTGAATAGAATATATATTATTACAATTTTACCGGGGCAAGATTTAAAAACATATTGAGCAGTAAACTATTTTTTAATAATTTAAAAAACATTCCGATTTATTAATTGAGTGATATCAAGATGTTTTGAATATTCCATCACTTTATTTCATATAACGGGGGCGAAGATTATGAAAACCATTTACAATTTCATATTTATCATATTCTTAACGTTAATTACCTGCAGTTCAACAATTTTGCCTTCGGTAACGGTTCCGGCCGATGATCCGAATATTCAATACTTCGGCAGATGGGATTTCTCCGATCCCAAAGCCCCTACTCATTCATGGCCAGGAGTTTATGTTTATGCCGTATTCGACGGAACCAGCATAGGTGTGGTACTTGACGATAATTTTAATTACTACAACGTATTTATTGATGATACGTTGTTTATAAAATTTCACGGCAATAAATCGGGATAGAACTCTTATACTATTGCTTCCGGACTAACCGGCGGAATACATACAATACTGTTTACGTTAAGGAACGAAACCAACTGGACAAAATTTGCTTTCTACGGTTTTGTTCTGGAGGACGGGAAAAATCTTTTACCTCTGCCTATAAAACCCTCAAGGAGAATTGAATTTATAGGTGATTCCTACACGGTTTCCTCAGGGAACGAATGGACTCAAACCGATGCAGCTCCGAGCGATTCGCTGACAAATAATTATTCGGGTTTCGGATCTATTATAGCAAGGCATTTTGACGCACAGTATAATATAACCGCTCGAGGAGGATTCGGATTGGTTGCGGATTATCTCGGATACTACGATAATAACCTGCCTAACATGTTCGACAGAACTCTGGTTTATACCGCATTACCGAAATGGGATTTTTCACAATGGATCCCGAACCTTGCAGTTATATGTCTCGGACTGAATGATTACAGCGATTGGGGCGGCTACTCCGGTCCGCTTCCCGATTATATAGCTCAATTATATAAACAAAGGTACCATGAATTCATTGCGACAATTATGGCAAAATATCCCGGCGTAAAAATTCTGGCGGTTGCTCCTAACGGTTTGGATTGGCTGAAGACTCAAATTTCGCAGGTCGTTCAGGAAGAAAATGCGATGGGAAATAAAAATGTTTTCTATACTTTTTTTCGTTTTACAACGGCGATTATGTTAATAACGGACATCCGGATCTTAAGGCCCACAAGGAAATTGCCGATCAATTAATATCGGTAATAGATACAATCAATGCCTGGCTACCTTATGCGGATACAATACCTCCTTTATTTACAGATCTGACGGACTCATCCTTAACCGCAACAACATCGCCTTTTGTTTTAACAGTCGGAACAGATTCCTATGCTACGGTTAAATACAGCACACAGAATATTGCCTACGACCAAATGGAAAACACGTTTACCACTACCTGAATGATGAAGCATTCTGTTTCACTTGACCTTCAGCAAAACCATCAATATACTTTTTATTTAAAGGCAAAAGATACGAACGGCAATATTTCCGACTCTTCAGCGGTTATTAATATCAACGCCGACACAACTAAAGAAATATTTAATTGGAGCTCGCCTGTTAAAACTTTCTATTTAAGAAAATCCGTTGCACTGCATGATGTTAAGAATTTCAGAGATCTTCGTATAAGTTTAAAAGGACATGACGGTGCGGTGATCTATTTAAACGGCAACGAAGTTATACGGTATAATATGATACCGGTTTCCGATGTTACTTACGGTATGACTGCTCTGGATACTCTGACAGATTAATAAGACCATCCTCTTCCCACTTAATCCGGATTGAATAATCTGAGAGAAGGTGAAAACGTAATCGGGCTGGAAATTCATTCCGGAATTACATCAAATCCGACAGTAGTAATGGATGTAAAATTATTTGACGGATTCGGAATTACGTATTTTGATTTCGGCTCCGAATGGTATTATTACGATAAAGGCAGTGCTCCGGCAAATGAACTGGGCGACAAATTAACCGGCATTTTTGCCGGAGACAATAGCACGTTACCCGGATCGATTCGGCTATTTGATAACTATCCTGATCCTTTTAATCCGACTACCAATATTTCGTTCACCTTAAATAAAAGATCCGGAGTTGAACTGAGCATTTATAATATACTCGGTCAGCTGGTTAAAACTCTTGTAAATAAAGAATTGAGTGCGGGCAAATATACATTCAAATTCGACGCTGCGAATCTTGCAAGCGGCGTCTATATTTACAGGTTGAGAACCGGTACTTTTAACGGTATAAAGAAAATGGTCATTTTAAAATAACAGAGGGAATCTAACGGAAGAGATAATTTCATATTGCGGCATGAACTGCCGGAGCTGTCTTATTTATTTAGCTTCAAAAGAGACAGATAACGAACAAAAAGAAAAGATAATTAAAAAAATTATAAGTATATGCAGAATTAATTACGGTTTAAATTACCGTTTTGAAGATATAAATGAATGCGAAGGCTGCACGGCAGAAACAAGAATAATATTTTTCGGATGCAAAGATTGCGTAATAAGGATTTGTGCATCCGGTAAAGGGCTTCGGAGCTGCGCATACTGTAAAGATTACGCTTGCAAAGAATTACTGAAACTGCTCGAAAGTGATCCGGGAGCAAAAATCCGGCTTGATAAAGAACGGAAAAACTTAACTTAAATATTAAATCACCCATCATTTCACTATAACAATTTCTTACAACAAATACGGGTTTAATCTTCGTTATTATTTTTAAGAGTTTTATGTATCCAATCACTCATAATTTTTAACGCACCCGGTGAAAAAGTCTCTTCTATAGCGGAATATTCCGAAGGCAGGCCTGTTTTTGCCGTTTGGAATAAATGGTTTAATCCCGGAAGTTCAAGTATTTCAATATTTTTATTGCCGCCATTTTCAAGAGCATTTTTAATTGCTTCCAAATCTTCCTTCGGCGGAACTTGAAGATCTTTGGAACCGTTCAGAGCAAGAACAGGACATTTTACTTTTTCTAACACCGGTACCGGGTTGTAACTAATAAAATATTTCATCCAGGGATTTGTATAGGCTTTTAAGATCTGACTGAACAATTCATCCTCGCTGCCGATCTCGCTTTTCTCTTTTCCGTTCAAGCCGTTATAATACTGTCCGACTATACTCTTTAAATTATTTTTCGTTTGTTCTTCACTTAGATCTTCTTTAATAACATCAAATATTTTCGATTTAAAAGTTGTATCGCTTAAAACAGTTTCTTCGGATGCACCGCTCAGTTTTCTTATTAGTGCTTCCTGTTTCAATAAAATTTGATCACCCGGCAATCCGGGGCCTGCCAATAAAATTATAAATGCTGCATCAGCTGATTTTACGGCAACGATCGGCGCAATCAGTCCGCCTTCGCTATGTCCGATTAAACCGATTTTCCTGGGATTTATTTCTTTAACAGTCTTCAGGAATTCCAAGCCCGCCGATGCGTCAGACGCGAAATCCTGACTAGTAGCTCCGGAAAATGTACCGGTAGACTTCCCCACTCCTCTGTCATCAAATCTCAGAACAGCTATTCCGTTGCGGGTCAAATAGTCAGCAATTACAAGAAACGGTTTATGCCCGAAAATTTCTTCATCTCTGTTTTGAGGACCGGAACCGGTTATAAGCAGAACGGCCGGAAAATTATCACCCTTTTCCGGCATTGTTAAAGTACCGGCAAGAGTGATACCGGCAGATTTATTTTTGAACGAAACTTCCTCCGATTTGTAAGGGAACGGAGGCTTCGGTTCCTGAGGACGCTTTGCCTCTTCAATCCTGTCGGTTTTGTTTAACAACAGCGGCAGCATACGTCCCGACTGATGCCAGTTTCCGGAGATAGCCAAACCATCCCGGCTGAAACTGCCTTCAAAATAACCATTAATTGCGTTTACGACCAGTTTAATATTTTCATCGTTAACTATAACCGAATCGACCGGAATGTCTTTGGCGCCCTGATCAGGACTGTCCATAGTAGCGGTAAGAATACCGTCTTTATCTTCTATTATATTAAATACAATCCTTAGTTCTATGCCGGATACTTTAAGTTTACCAATCCATATGCCTGCAGCCTTATTTTTCACCCCGTTTAAATTATTTGAAGGTATAGCAGTTTGAATAAAAAAAAGGAATAAAACTAAAATTAGATTTATTTTTTTCATATTTATTTTCCCCGATAAAATGAGTTACCCTGTTTTTTAAAAGAACATTTCAAATTCATAAATTTGATTTAAAATTCTTCCCGTCTTTTTCCAATTTTCTAAAAAGGAAATAAGGATAAATTATTGCCGTAAAAATTACCAGCGGGAGAACAACGACAAAAGTCGAAATTAATAGTTTAATCTTTGCAAGTGTTAAGATAATAATAATAAAACCGGCCGCTACAAAAAGACTGCCCGATATTCTATGCGTCCGGTACCAGACTGTTTCGGATGCTAAAGTCCATGGCGACCTTATTCCGAAGAAAAAATTCCTCGGTAGTTTCGGCAAATAATTGCCGAGAAATATAAATAATAAACCTAATCCTATTCCGAATAATCCGGTATTCAGTTTTCCGCTCTTGGCCGACACAAAGACAAGAACCGTAATGAACACAGTGAATACTAAAACTAGTTCCCTAAAAAGCAGAAAGATATTATAATTATTCATTATTTTCTTCTTGAGCGGATCTATGTACGGAACAAAGGTCAGAAGTAAATATAAAGCAACCGGAAGGCCGGTTCCCATTATCATTAGGGTCATTTTGGAAGAATAGCCGTTCGCGATCCCGTCTGCGTTAAAATGGGTGGGAACCGTTTGAGGCAGACCCGGATAAAAATAAAACGAAACAAAGATTGAGACTGCAATTAAAATTAATGAAAATATCTCGCGCTTAAATTTCCACTTCATAACACTACCGTTTTTTTTTCATTTGGATTAAATATTCTACCGCCATATCGAATACGGACATATTCAGGGAATATCTAATAAACTGACCTTCGCGTTCTCCGCTTATAACATTTGCTCTTTTAAAATATCCAGATGATGAGATAAAGTAGGCTGAGATATTTTTATTTCTTCCAGCAGTTCAGTCGGTGTTTTTGCTTCTACTTTTAGTTGCTGAAGAATATCCCTTCTGGTCGGATCGGATAATGCTTTAAAGAATTCTGTGAATTGTTTCATATCGATATATGTATATATTTACATATGCCTATATACGGATTTGCGAAAATAAATTCAAGAAAAATAATTATTTTTGTTTAGTATTATCTATTTAACTATTCGGAATTATACTTCTTATTGTAAATAACATGGTATCAATATGAAAATAACGGAGAATTGTTACGCTGTTTTGGGTTTAGGCTTTATTCCGCCCTGGACTGTTAATTCCGGTTTTGTCGCCGGGAAAGACACAACATTAATTATTGATACCGGACCTACATTTATTGCAGCTCAGACAATCTTCGGCTATGCAACTAACGTCAAACCCGGTAATAAAATAAAAGTTATCAACACCGAAAAACATCTTGATCATATCGGAGGTAATTCTTTATTTAAAAATAACGGGATCGAGATTTATGGTTACCCGGGAATAAACAGGAACACTTCCGACTTAAAAGGCGACATTGATGAATATAACAGATCAATTCTCAATAAAGTTAGAAGAGAAGCAAGAGAAGAAAGCATTTTTTATAAGAATACGGAAATTATAAATCCAGATATTCTTGTTGAAGACAATGAAGAAATCAAATTAGGAGAAGGATTAAACGCAACAATATTGCATACTCCGGGACATACTCCGACAAACATTTCCGTTTATTTGCCTGACGACGGAGTTTTATACTGCGGCGATTGTCTTACTCAAGGTTATATACCCAACCTGGAAGCAGGAAATAAAGAGGATTGGATAATTTGGCTGTCATCTTTGGATCGAATCTCCAAGTTAGATATAAGTTATATTGTGCCCGGACACGGTAATATTATTTATAACTCAGACATTAATATAGAAATGAATAGAGTTCAAAAAATATTAATGTCCGCGATAAATGGAAATAAAGCTCCGACGCTTGAATAATAAATTTTAATATTATAAAGCGCCGGAGTCTATTTTATTTTTGTTCATATACCGGAATGTTTTAATAATAAATTGTAATTAATGCCGGTACATAATTTAGATTATATTAACAGCGCAGAATAATCTTAATAATTTTATCCGTGTTCCCTTTCTCGGTTCCTATTGATATCATCATTCTTTCTTTACAAGCACGCAGTACGATTTCGGAAATTCCTCTTTCCCTGCTTTTAAAAAGCCGTTCTCCGGAACAACTTCTAACAACAAAGCCTTCAAAATTACCGAAGCAATCATACATAACCTGGCAAACCGTTCCTGTGTATTGATATTTTTCTTCACAATATTCGGTAACGGGAACCTTTACACCTGTAAGAGAAGGCTGAACCGCTGAAGAATCTCCTCCGAATCCGTCTACACGTCCAGATACATATTTTACATATCTTTGAAGAACAGGATACCAGCGGCTGACATGAGGCATGTTATCAAGTCTCCATTTCAAAACTGCGAGAGTATTTTCCTCGGACGGTAAGAGCATTGCTTCGATACCAACCGGAATTTTGACCTGGAACGTTCCGGTTATGTACCTCCAGTTCCTCATAAATCTCTCTTTATTGTAACCGGCAGCTTCATTCATACTATTCAATTTTACGACTGTCTGCCCGGAAGGCTTTCTAGAAGTAATCCGTCTTACGTTGATATTAAATTCCTGACCTACATTAACGGTATTTGGAAGATCGACAGTTATTAACCCGGCAAAGTTTTTACCGGTTGCATAAGGAATCGGAATATAAGTAACCCCTTTTACGGTGGTGCATTGTATTGTATTCGGATCGGAAGCGGAAAGATGATGAATACCGTACAAATCAGTAGCGAGCTTTAATAAATCATGCGCGCTTATTTGCGGCCAAAATAAGGAAGCTGTGCTTCCGGCCGGGACATTCCCCCAGTCGATCATCAGCTCATCCGGGTAATTAAGCAGTTGACCGCTTGCGGCCCCCGCAGGGCTACTCGGCCGTATATCGAATGCTTGCGGAATTCTGTGGGTGTCGGGATATCCCGGATTTCCAGATGAAGTGATTTGAAGATTTCTCTGCGCAAGTTTGTCGGAATTTTCAGGACTTAATGTAATCCCGTTTGCATTAATGATTTGAGCAAAGTCGTATGCAATTTCGGCGACAATACAATGGTGGGTCCCGGGAAATTTAGATTGATTGCTGGAATTATAAACGTCAAGGTAACAACCGTAATAAGCCCAAACCTTATCCTTGTTCGAGGGAATTTGAATATTCCTTATATTCGCATTTGAAACACTTGAATCATAATCGTGAGCTCCGCTTGCGTCAGTAGCAAAAAATGGTATGGTCTGAATACTTTGTCCGGAGGGATCGGTCAGTCCGGTTCCTGACGGCTGAGGAAATACAGGTTTTCCGTTATCATCACCTGAAGTGCCGAGAGTGCTTTTGTAGGTTGTTAAGGGCTGGAAATCGGTATCGCAAGATTGCGCGACAAAGAGACGGAAAAATACTCTCACGCTATTTGCGGTTGCAAGCGGGGAATCTTGCAGTCTGACTCTGGCCAAAGCAAAATTATAATTTTTATTTCCGGAAATATTCAAAGGAGTTACCGAAGAATCTCCAGTCTCATAACCGGTTTGTCCTGGAAGGGCATTTAAAGGATCCGGACCGGGATTTGTAAATGCTGCGTTTGAATTCAGAAACCCCAACAGATTTTGAATTGACGCATACGGATCACTGTTAAATGCAGGACCTCCCGGCAACGGCGTTTCGCCCGCCGCCGCCGAAAATACACGTAAATCCTGGCTAAGATAAAAAGCATTATTGTGTGAAGGATCGATGTTGATAGATACGGGATCCGCCCCGGAAGTCAATTCGAACAAAGCTTCCGCGGCTAAAACGCTTCCGTTAATATTTATATTTGCCGATAATATTTTCGTTTGCGGCGCCGTGTTTGAACCCGGGAAAGAACTTAAAGCAGCAGTTGTAAAAATAATATTATATGGAAATCTAATTCGCTGAGGAGTGTACAAGTCGCCCGGCATTTCAAATTCCGGTCCCGAACTGTCCATAAAAACGGATATGCCCGTAATGCTATCGAAAGTTCCTGAAAGAGCAGGAGTTACACTGCCAATTTGATTTATTGAAAAGCCTTCAAGTTCAATCCAAAAAGCATTTGTATACAGACCTCCGGCCGTATTTATAACATCGGAAACTTCATCTACACCGAATGTACTTTTATCGACTATGAAATAAAAGTTCCTGTTATAAATAGCTCTCAATCCGTTTAACAAAGAAACACCGTTTGGGCTTCCCCATCCGGTGCAGGCATCCCATCCCGCGCCTGCCGGATAACCGGAAACGCCGCCGTTACTATTGTCCGTAGGCCCTGCGGTAGGATTTATGTCCCTGAAATATGATGATCCGAGTTCATATAATGCTGGATTAACGAAACCAACGTTGCTCCCGATTGCCGCGTTTATTATTGCGATTAATCCGGCCCACAGCGGCGCAGAAGCGCTCGTACCGTTACCGGTGAATGAACTTCCGTTTACCGTAATACCTGAATACCCGGCATTTAAACTGGCGTTGCCCGCAACATCAGGTATGCCGCGCCCAACATGATTATCATTTAACGAGGCCGGAACTCCGGCGCCGTTCTGATATGAAGGCAGCGCAAAAAAATCACTTATACCGCCGCCTGTTGTTCCCCAGTGCGTAGAATCGGATGGATCCGGGTCATTCCAAACATATTCGTCGAACGATGACCCCATCACATTCCCGATTGTAGTTCCGCCTATTGATAAAACCCACGGATCACTTGCAGGATATTGCACGTGAGCTTTACCGTCACCCACTTTGGAGTTAGTTCCCGTATCGCCTGATGCGATGCATACGGTTACCCCCTGAATAGCTGCATCCTGAAAAGCGGCAGTAACCGCATTAAGCCATGAAACACTTACACCTTCATCGGATAGAGTACCCGTATCATCACCGTTTGCAACATAAAAACTTGACGATAATACCGAACATACAGGATCTCCGGGATCAGGATGAATAACACGGTTGACAAGATCCACCCATCCTGCTTGATCATAAGTTGTAAAATAAACCGCAATCGCAGCTCCCGGCGCCGCAAGTGCGGCAATACAAATATCCTGTGTTGTTTCAGCGTCAGCAAAACCGCTGTTGCTTGCGTCTACCGTAATTTGTGTTACGCTGGGCGGAGATCCGCCGAATGTGCTGTTAATATCGGATGTCTTGAATCCGTCTTCCGAAAAAATAGCAATTGTCTGTCCAGAGGCCGAGTTTGTCGGGAAATTGTACAATTGAGCGATTGTCTGCGTACTTAAAGTTGTTGTATTCGGAGGATCATTTCCGTTATGTTTAGTAATGCGGCGGTTGTCAAGGCCGAAAACACCGACAATAATATCTAGAAGATCCTTTGGAATATGAATAAAACCTTCTCTGCCGCGATAGTGCTCTGTTTGCTCTTTCATGCCGCGGCGATGAACAACATCGTGCTGGTAATGTCCTAAACTAACGCCAAATGCTTTATTGATTTGAGTTACAGTACCGGAAACCACCACAGTCCTTCTAGCTTGATGAGTCTGCAAAACATTCAGGCCGTGACCGGTTGCAAATGCCGAAACTTTAACAATATCCTCAGGCAGTGCTCCGTATTTATCGGCGAACTCATTTTGCGGCAGCCTGGTTCGCTGGTTCGGAGGAGTCTTCACAAAAAAATCGTGATCAGGCAAAGGAGGGCCGTCGGGTCTGCGCCTCAAAACAATTGTAACCTTAACAGTATCGCCCGGATCCGCGGGTCCTATTAAACGCGCACTTTTCGAAGGTTTCCGCTCACTACCTTCAATCCTGGCATAATTTGCCGGGATATTCGAACTTGTTTTTTTTGATCTTGCCATATCATCTCTCCTTTATTGTATTTTTCTTATCTCCTTACATTCAGAATGTTTGTATTAATTTGAATTAAGTAAATAATAAACACGGTAATTATCCGTGCATATCAGTCCTATTAAATAGTTTTTCGAAAAATAAAATAGATCAGAGTAAAAGGTAGTGTAATAAGAAACCTATAGATAAAATTTTTATCGTTACCGATTTTGTATACCGTAAACAAGGCTGTATAGGTTTGTGAAAATTTTAAACATACAATCCCGACTTATATAATAATAACGATTGAAGGAAATAAAGGAAATTGAATCCGCAGCGCTATCTATCAAGAATAATAATAATTGTCAATAAAAAAAATTATCATGCAATATTTATCACATATATTTACTTCCGAACACCCCATTTTACAAATCGATATTCGAGAACGAAGTAAAATGTTGGTTCATGATTTAATAAAATTCTGTTTACCTTTATTTAGCTCGAGCTTTAATTTATTGGAAATTATTTTCATGTTTATTTAGACGATCATAGTTTTTTTCACCAATCAATTTAGCCCAATCAAATTATTTCGGAAAATTTCTGCGAGAACTATTTTTAAGGATATTTTAGAATTTTATAGTTAAATTAAATTCACTTTTTATCGGATAAATATATATGCTTAAAAACTTATCTGAACTATTAATTGAAATGAAGTATTTAGCTTTTACAATAATTATTAAGGGCACTTTTAAATACTATTTTTTATAAAAATTCAACGCAAAGAATACGCAATGTTCGCAGAGAATATTGAAGTTTTTAGAAATGCACTTAATAAACTTCTTGTATAACATAAAAGTAAAGGGGCTGAAAATTGAAACAATGGTATGAAGAACTGTTTGAAAATAACGCTGATGGTTATGAGAACGAACCTTTTGTAAAAGGAACAACAGGCGAGGTTGATTTTATTGAAAAAGAAATCAATTTCAATAAAAATGCGGCAATATTTGATATCGGATGCGGAACCGGACGTCATTCTATAGAATTGGCAAAACGCGGATACCGGGTTACGGGAGTTGATCTTTCCGAAGCTCAATTAAGAAGAGCCGCAAAAAATTCCGCGGAAGCAAACGTATCGGTCGATTTTATCAGAGCGGATGCGAGGTATTTATCGTTTAAAAATAAATTTGATCTGGTGATTATGATTTGCGAAGGCGCTTTCCCCCTTATGGAAAACGATGATATGAATTTCGCTATTCTTAAAAATGCCTCAAGCGCACTTAAGAAAAACGGGACATTTATTTTTACAACTTTAAATGGGTTGTATCCGTTGTTTCATTCGGTTAAAGATTTCATAAACAGTAATGCCGGAGAAGAGCAAAGCCTGTCCAATACTTTTGACCTAATGACATTCAGGGACAATTCCGAATTCCAATTTACCGACGATGACGGAAATAAAAAGTTATTAAAATGCAGCGAACGCTATTATGTACCTTCTGAAATTACCTGGCAACTGAGATCATTAGGTTTTATGAATCCTGAAATTTTCGGGGTAGAATTAGGCAACTGGAATAAAGATAGAAAGCTAACAACCGAAGATTTTGAAATGCTGGCCGTAGCAAAATTAGAATAGTGCCTCAATAAGTAATGTCATTCATTTTCCGAATCATTCGGCCAAACTTGTTTTAAAATTTACGGCAATATTAGTTTTGAGAATAATTTTAAATTCACTTAATTCAAGAGGTTTTAAATTGAAAAAGCACTACATTTTTCTGTTGATATTTGTATGCACGGCAATACCATCCATAAATGCCGGTCAAATAAATACAAAAAAAGATACTGTAGAGGCAATAATAAAAAAACCAGTTCAGGTTACAACACATCACAGCATAACAATAGACGGTAAAATCATAAACTACACAGCCACAACAGGGACATTCCTTTTAAAAAATGAAAAAGATTCCGTTATTGCATTGTTCGGATTTACTGCTTATTTCAAAGACGGCGTAAAGGATTACGACTCTAGGCCGATTACTTTCGCGTACAACGGCGGACCGGGTTCGTCGTCAATATGGCTTCATATGGGAGCGCTCGGGCCTAAACGCGTAGTATTGGATGATCCGAATTCGATGCCCCCGCCGCCTTATAAATCGGAAGATAACAATTATTCGTTAATAGATGTAACCGATCTGGTAATGATTGATCCTGTAGGTACCGGGCTGAGCAAACCGGCCGGCAAAGCTAAGGGCGATGAATTCTGGGGCGTGAACGAAGATATTAAATCCGTCAGCGAGTTTATTTTTCAATATATCCGCTCGATCAACAGATGGAATTCACCTAAATTCCTTCTCGGCGAAAGCTACGGAACAACGCGTTCCGCCGGTGTATCCGATTATCTTTTTGAGAATATGGGCCTAACGGTAAACGGAATTATTTTTGTCTCCACCGTATTTGATTTTCAGACTCTTTCATTCAGCCGCGGAGATAATCTTCCGTATATTTTATATCTTCCCACTTATGCTGCGGTTGCATACTACCACAACGCACTGCCGGTAAAGCCTGCGAACCTGGAAGCCTTTTTAGCCGAAGTAAGAAATTTCGCAGAAAATGAATATGCCGGCGCATTATTCAAAGGAGCATCATTAGACAGTACAGAATTAAATAACGTTATAAATAAACTTCATGAATACACCGGTTTATCAAAAACGTACTTGAAAAACGCAAACCTCCGGGTAAGCGAACCTCAGTTTACCGATGAACTTCTCAGGGAACGCGGGGAAACCGTGGGCCGACTCGATTCAAGATATACCGGACCTACCGGGGATCTTCTCAGCGAGTATGCAGACTTCGATCCGCAAAGCTCTGCAATTAGTCCTGCATTCACTACTGTTTTCCTGAATTATCTTCATAACGATTTAAAATTTCCAAACGGCGAAACGTACCATGTAAATGCATACAAAGATAAAGATTTTAAATGGAATTGGAGCAGGCTGGGCAAAGGCAGAACTTCGGCTTTTTATAAAGTAAACGTTGCAAAGGACCTCGCGGATATAATGGCAAAAGATCCTTATTTAAATATCCTTTTTCTTAACGGATATTACGATCTGGCCACACCTTTTTTCGCGACCGAATATACGGCGGACCATCTCGGAAATAATATTCCTAATCTTAAAAACAGAGTTCATATGAAGTATTTTAAAGCCGGACATATGATGTACATACATAAAGATTCCTTGCCTAAATTTAAGGAGGATATTGCAGGCTTTATAACTAAAATGTCGACTATAAATTCAACCAAATAGTCTGTATTGCCCCGGAATATTTTTTTGTGAGAAATATAATCAGTCCGTAATTGCAACTAATTTGTAAAGAATTAATCTGACAAAATTAATTATGTATAACTCTGAATCTATTCAATTATTGTTGGTTCTGTCATTAATAATATTTCTAGTAATTATTTTTATAAGACTTGCATTAAGAATCAGAAAAAAAGGCGGAAGTATTGCGACAACAATGTTCGCGGCCACTTACGAGTTTTACAATAAAGATAAAAAAAAAGCAATAGAAATGATGGTAGAGCAAAAGGCCCATAAAAAAATGGAAGAACAATCGTCCGAAGATCCGTTAAATTCGATTAGGTTTAATGAAAACCGGACAAATATGAAGGACTGATTTAATTGCAACTGCAGTAATTTTAGATTAATAATACCGGAATTTAAAAATGTTAAGATTTAATTTGTACGTCGTTACTATTGATGACGTTTGCATTATACGGTCAATCACCGGTGCCGAATGGTGCAGTTGCCGAGAAAGTTGCGGGCGGATTCGGTTTTGTCGAGGGGCCGGTTTGGAACGACAGTCTCGGTTTACTTTTCTCCGATATGAAAAACAACGTAATAAATGACTGCGCACCCGACGGTAAGATAAATATTTTCTTAAATCCCTCCAATGTTTCAAACGGTTTAACTTACGATAAACAAGGCAGGCTGCTAATAACTCAAACCGGATTAAGAAGAGTAGTAAGAATGGAACCCGACGGTTCGATGACGGTTCTTGCTTCTTCATACAAAGGTAAAAAGCTGAACAGTCCGAATGATATTGTAGTAAGATCCGGCGGCTCCATATTTTTTACCGATCCCCCGTTTAATATTCCGAACGGACAGCACCAGGAATTATCCTTCTCAGGTATTTACAGGATAGCCCCGTCAAACGGCGAGTTGCAGCTAATGGACAGCACACTTAAATATCCTAACGGAATTTGTTTCTCACCCGATGAAAAAAAATTATATGTTAATGATTCTCAGGTAAGAATAATTTATGTCTGGGATGTTATTAATGATTCGGCAATTTCTAACAAAAGAGTTTTTGCCAGGATGAATCATGCCGGATATGCCGACGGGATGAAAACGGACCATGAGGGTAACCTTTTCTCAGCGGGTCCTCTCGGTATTTGGGTCTTTTCTCCTTTAGGCACCGTCCTGGATACTATACGTATTCCGGAACAAACAACAAACTGCAATTGGGGCGGTAGTGACGGTAAAACTTTATATATAACCGCAGGCACTGGTTTATACAGAATTCGCCTCGCGCAATCTTCTGAGATAAAAGGCCAAGGTTATATACCGGACAAATCATTTGAGTTGTTTGCAAATTATCGGAACCCTTTTAATCCTTGCACAACTATAACTTTCAATAATTCCAAAGCATTGTAAATGAAGCTAAAAGTTTACGATATCCGAGAAAACGAAACTTCAACCGTTGTAAACTAATACGCAACACCCGGGGCGCATAAAGTTCGCTTTAACGGCAACAGGCACTCAAGCAGTGCTTAATTCTATCAATCGGCGGATCAGAAAATATCCGGACAAAAAATTTTTATTAAAATACAGTAATAAAGGAAAAGATGAAAAAGACAAAAAGAAATATAGACGAGTTATTCAAAACAGTTAAAGATTATTTTTCGCCGAAAATAATTGAAGAAGTAAACGACGTTTTCATCAAAATTGCAAAAGTAAAAGGGAACGATATTCCCTGGCATATTCACTTAAATGAAGACGAGTTATTCTATGTTTTAACCGGAAAGCTTACTCTAAGAATTGCGGGAGACGAAGATATTCAATTAACCGAAGGCGAGCTGTACGTTGTGAAAAAAGGAATCGAGCACAGAATTCAGTCGGATGAGGAATGCAGGATAATGCTGATTGAGAACAAATCCACCGAACATACGGGAAACGTTAAATCCGGTATTACAAAAACAATTGACGAACAGTTCTATTGAGCCATCCTCGGAAAAGATTATATTACCGTTTTAGCATGGACATAAGCCTTAATTTAATTTTGAAAATTAAGAATATCAGTACTGGCGGAATCCCAAAACTGAGACTTATAAAATATGCAATTGACATTGAAAGTTAATTTCATCAAATTTGCATCATAATTGCTGTATGGCATTATTTTTGGGTCGAAAAGCAATATCAATTAATTCGGAAAACTTTGAAGAAAAAAATATCCATATTATCACTTATCTTTATTTTTGTTGTTTCTTCGACGAGTCTGCCGATTGCCGTTTACTATTGCAATATGACTCATATTTACACGTTCGGTAAATGTGCAATGGAAATGCCTTCCGAAAACCCGGATGCAGGCACCTGCACCCAAGTCAGAATTAACGACGGCTCAAACTCAAGTTTTAATAATGACTGCTGCACGGTAAAAACAATTGATTCTTCCATAAAAGATAATTATATAATTTCGAATCCGGATACTTACAGCAATCTGCATGTTATAGCAGTTTTTGCTGTTCCGGTTTTAAGCAATATTTATAATTCAGTATCAAACAATTCTATTCAAATTTACTATAATTCCTCTCCCCCTATTTATTCGGAAAGCCCTCTTTATATAACAAATTCGATCCTTCTTATTTAGAACCTTAACCTTTTTTAAGCTGACGGATAATTACGCGCTTGCGCATTCATTTTTCATCCGCGGCTAATCTCAAACTATTTATTTAACCAAATAAATCTTTAATCAAGGATAAATAGATGAAAAGGTTATCAGGTCTTATTGTTTTAATAATTTTCGGAATTTTAAGTACATCCTTACCTGCGCAGACAAATCTTGATTCGCTGGTTTCCGCGGCAATAAAAGTAAGTCCGAAGTTAAAAATGCTTCAGGCAAAACTTGATGCCGCAGAGGATCGTGTTCCGCAGGTATCAAATCTGCCAGACCCTACTCTTACCCTGGGTTTAATGAATCTTCCGACGAATTCATTTTCCTTCTCTCAGGAAGCAATGACAGGCAAGGCTGTCGGACTTTCTCAGCAAATTCCCTTCCCCGGAAAACTAAGTGCGATGGGAAAAGTTTCGGAGAAAGACGCCGGAATAATAAAACAAGAAATAGACGACTCGAAAAACGAAATAATAAAAGATGTAAGCAGCGCATATTACGAATTAGGTTTCATTAGAAAAGCAATATTAATAGAACTAAATAGCAAAAAGCTTTTAAAAAGTATCGAAGAGGTTGTAAAGACTAAATACTCGGTCGGCACCGCAAGTCAGCAGAACCTCATGAAAGTGGAATTACAAATAACGAACATCGATGATAAACTCGACGAGCTCTCAAATAAAGAATCAAACCAGCTTTCGATCTTGAATTCTTACCTTCTTAAGCCTGCGGAATCAGAGATATCAATTCCCGATAGTTTTAATATTAATTATATCTCCGTAACCCAAACGGAACTTGATTCACTTGCAAAAATGAACAGACCGTTCTTAAAAGGTATAGACATAGCCGAAGAAAAAGCGGGACTTCAGAAATCTCTGGCCGGTTACGATTACTATCCGAACTTCAGCGTAGGAGTTCAATATACTCAAAGAGATAGAATCGCGCAGTCAAATACAAATCTTCATGATCTTGTTTCACTCGTAGTCGGTATTACTCTTCCGCTTAATTACGGCGGGAAAGTAACCGCAAAAGTAGAAGAAACCGAAGCTATGCAGGATGTTTACCGTCAACAGTATAATTCTTCGATGCAGATTCTTAACGCAAATTTCGGAAGCGCGGTTTCAAGGTTAAACACGTTACAAAAACGCATAAAACTTATTGAACAAGGTCTTCTCCCCCAGGCCGATCAAAATTTGAAAGCGGCTCTATCCGGTTATCAGGTGGGACAAATAGATTTTATAAATGTAATAGACGCCGAAAATAATTTATTTACGATTGAGACAAATCTGTACAGATTAAAAACCGACTACATGAAAGAAAAAGCGTCGCTTGAATTTTTAGCCGGTACAAAATTTTAAATTAAAATAGATTTTAATGATAACAGAATTTTGGAGTATTAAAAGTGAAAAGTAAAATAATCGTATTCGTAATTGCCGGTACTATAATAGTTGCAGCCGCAGTTTATTTTATTACCAATTCAGGCAGTTCAAAACACGCCTCGGGAACGGAAGCTGTTTCCAAATCCGGCAGAAAAGTTCTCTACTGGAGGGCGCCTATGAACCCTACAGAAGTTTACGATCATCCCGGCAAATCGCAGATGGGAATGGATCTTGTCCCGGTATACGAGGATGAAGCAGGTTCTGCGGGATTTGTAAAGATAGATCCGGCAGTTGTGCAGAACATGAACGTTCAGACTTATAAAGTAGTCGACTCTGTTCTGTCTTCTCAGGTTATCACCAACGGCGTATTAAAAACAAATGAAACTGAAAATTATATAGTAACCACAAGAGTTAACGGATGGATTCAGAAGCTGTATGTTAATTTCACGGGAGAAAAAGTATTTAAAGGCGAAAATCTTATGGATATTTATTCTCCCGAACTTGTGGCAGCAGAGCAGGAATTATTGTCCGCTCTTTCTTATCAGAATTCAGTAAACAATTCCGGCAACAGCGATATCCAGAGCAGCGGAAGCGAGCTTGTGAAAAATGCGGAAAGAAAACTCCGCCTTATGGAAATTCCGGAATCCGAAATCGACAGAATTGAAAAGACAAAGGAAGTGAAAACTTACGTTACCCTGCATGCGCAGTATTCCGGTACCGTTATAACAAAGAACATACTTGAAGGGCAAAAAATAACCGCTGGCCAACCGCTGATGCAGATATCAAATCTTTCCACACTATGGCTTACCGCGGACATTTACGAATACGAACTTTCCAAGATTCAATTGGGCTCAACCGCAAAAATAAGATTCAATTATTTTCCCGGGAAAATTTATAACGGGAAAATATCCTTTATCTATCCGACGATCGATCCGAAGTCAAGAACAGCAAGCATAAGAATCGATGTAAATAATCCTAAAGGAGAATTGATGCCCGAGATGTTTGCGAATGTTGAAATAAGCGGAAGGAAATTAGGCAGTCATCCTGTTATTCCGGAAAACGCGGTTATCCGCAGCGGAATGAAAGATATAGTTATAATTTCTTTGGGCGACGGCAAGTTTAAACCTCAGAAGGTTGAGCTCGGCGGATACTCAAACGGTTATTACCAGGTACTTAAAGGTCTAACTGCCGGTACAAATGTAGTAACATCCGCACAGTTCCTTATTGATTCCGAAAGCAATCTGAAAGCTGCGCTGAACCAAATGGAGACTTCCGCGGATACCGTAAAAAACAAAACATCGAAAAGTGAACCCGCAAAAGAAATGAATATGTCATCCGCAAAGAAAGTAAATACGGAAGAGAACAAACCGGCGGTAAAAGTGCATGCTGACTGGATTCGTAAAGGAGTAATTGATTTAAACGCAATCGATAAAAACAAAGACGGTAAAGTCTATGAGGATATTATGGATTGGAATGTCATATCAGATACACCGGGAGTATGTCCTTTGTGCGGAATGACCCTTAGAGAATTCACGATATCACAAGCTAAGAAAAATTTAATCGATCACGGTTTTGGAAAATTCCTCCCTACGGGAAAAATTAAATAAATCAGTCAGGAGTTTTTAATGTCACCAGCAGCAAATACGAAAGAAGGACTGATTTCAAGATTAATCGAATGGTCCATCAATAATAAATTTTTAGTAATCCTGTTTACGATTGCTTTGATACTCGGAGGCATCTGGGCTGTATATAATACAAATGTTGACGCAATCCCGGACCTAAGCGACGTACAGGTAATCATATATACCGATTATCAAGGTCAGGGCCCCAAGATAGTCGAAGACCAGGTAACTTACCCCATTACGACAAAGATGCTTTCAGTGCCTCACGCCAAAGTAGTAAGAGGTTATTCATTTTTCGGCTTCTCTATGGTTTATGTAATCTTTGACGACGGTACGGATATTTATTGGGCTCGAAGCCGGGTTCTCGAATATTTGAGCGGATTACAAAATCAGATGCCGGCAGGTGTTAGTCCGCGCTTAGGTCCTGATGCAACAGGCTTAGGCTGGGTTTACGAATACGCTTTAACTTCAAAAAGTCACAACCTCCAGCAGCTTAGAACAATACAGGATTACTTTCTTAAATACGAGCTTGCAGCTATACCCGGTGTATCCGAAGTTGCCAGCATCGGAGGTTATGAAAAGCAATATCAGGTTAACGTAGATCCTACCAAGCTGGCATATTACAACATTCCGCTTGAAAAGGTGAAGATGGCAATTAAGAGAAGCAACAATGATGTTGGCGGAAGACTTCTAGAAATGGGAGAAACGGAATATATGGTAAGAGGTCTTGGCTACATAAAAAGTGTTGATGACTTAAAGAAAATTGCAATCGGTGTTTCACCTAAGAGCGGCTCGCCGATCTATCTAAGTGATGTTGCAGATGTAACCATCGGCCCGGAGCTTCGCAGAGGTTTAGCCGATTGGAACGGTAAAGGTGAAACCGTGGGCGGCATTATTATTATGAGATACGGTGAAAATGCTCTTGCTGTTATAAACCGAGTTAAAGAAAAATTGAAGGAATTAAAAAAATCCTTACCGCCGGATGTTCAGATAAAAACCGCATACGACAGATCGACATTAATTGATAAGGCAATATCCAACCTAAAAGATAAACTGCTTGAGGAAACGATTGTTGTCGCATTGATTATTATTATCTTCCTGCTTCATTTTCGTAGCTCGCTTGTTGCGATCTTTACTCTTCCTACGGCCGTACTTGTGGCTTTCTTAATTATGAAGGTGCAGGGTATAAGCGCGAATATAATGTCGATGGGAGGCATAGCAATCGCCATCGGGGCAATGGTGGACGCGGCCATAATCATAGTTGAGAACGCGCAAACTCATATGGTTCATAATCAGGAACTGCCTAAAGAAAAACAGAAGGACCATTGGCGGGTTATACTTGAATCGGCTAAGGAAGTCGGTCCTTCAATTTTTTATTCGCTTATTGTAATAACAGTTTCGTTCCTTCCGGTTTTCACCCTTGAGCAGCAGGAAGGAAGAATGTTCAAGCCGCTGGCATTTACAAAAACCTATTCAATGGCAGCCGCGGCATTCTTAACCGTAACAATTGTTCCGATACTTCTCGGATATTTTGTAAGAGGTAAGATGAGACCTGAGGAAGACAATCCGATTACAAAATACCTCGCAAAGATGTATCATCCCATCGTCGATTTTGTAATGAATAAAAGATGGTGGGTCATCGGAATATCCGCACTTACTATACTATTAACATTTTTTCCGTATCAGAAATTAGGCTCCGAATTCATGCCGCCGTTATACGAGGGAGATTTGCTTTATATGCCTACTACCCTTCCCGGTATTTCAATAACAAAGGCGAAAGAAATTCTCCAGCAGACCGATAAGATAATCAAAACAGTTCCCGGAAGTTAAAAGTGTTTTCGGAAAAGTCGGCAGAGCGAATACACCGACCGATCCGGCGCCGCTCTCAATGATTGAGACTACAATTCAGCTTAAACCCAGAGATGAATGGCCGGAAGGCATGACTCCCGAAAAACTTGTTGATAAGATGGATGCGGCAATTAAAATTCCCGGTGTAACTAACGCATGGACAATGCCTATTAAAACAAGAATCGATATGCTTTCAACCGGAATAAAAACGCCTGTCGGTATTAAAGTAGCCGGACCTGATTTAAATATCCTGCAAAACATCGGCGAGCAAATCGAAAAAGTTGCAAAGAATATTCCGGGTACCCGCTCTGCATATGCAGAAAGAGCAGTCGGAGGAAACTTTGTAGACTTCAATGTAGACCGGGACGCGATAGCCAGATACGGATTAACCGTTGGCGACGTACAGGATGTCTTCATGTCGGCCGTAGGCGGAATGGATATTTCCACTGCGGTTGAAGGATTGGAAAGATATCCGATTAACTTAAGATATCAGCGCGACTACAGGGAAAACCTTGAAGCGTTGAAACGTGTTCTTGTTTCCACACCTGCCGGCGGAAACGTACCCCTGGCAGAACTCGGTACAGTCGAAGTTGTAAAAGGACCGCCGGTTATTAAAACCGAAGGTGCGAGGCCGAATGCCTGGATCTATATTGATCTGGATAATAATATGGATGTAGGCACTTACGTGGCGAACGCCAAAAAGATTATTGATTCTAAAATAACGCTTCCGTCCGGTTATTCACTAACATGGAGCGGGCAGTATGAATACATGGAACGGGCAAACAAACATCTTGCAATTGTTATTCCTATAACAATTCTTATCGTAATACTGCTTCTGTACATCAATACAAAATCTCTGATAAAAACAAGTATAGTATTGCTGGCACTACCGTTCTCAATGGTAGGCGCAATCTGGTTTTTGTATTTCGCGGGGTTCCATTTAAGCGTTGCTGTCTGGGTTGGAGTTATCGCACTGCTTGGCGTAAGCGCTGAGACCGGCGTAGTAATGCTGCTTTATCTCGATATCGCTTATGAAAGATTCAAAACCGAAGGACTGTTAAAAAGTCTTGGAGATTTAAGAAGCGCGATTTTTGAAGGCGCAGTTAAAAGAGTCCGCCCTAAAGTTATGACTGTGCTTACCATGCTTTTCGGTCTACTTCCGATATTAATCGGCATTGGAATCGGAAGCGATGTTATGAAAAGAATTGCAGCGCCAATGGTTGGAGGAATTATTACAAGCTTAATTATGGAGCTGACTTTATATCCGGCTATTTTCTTTGTAATTAAAAAACGCGAAGTAAATAAACTGCTTCAAAATGAAAATAAATAGGAAATGATGTAATAATTAAAACTGATAAAAACGGCTAGAATTTGCATAAAAAAATAGATTTAAATAAAGATTATCAAAATTAATTAAGGAGAAAAGTCATTATGAAGATTAACATTAGCAAAACATTTGTTATATTTTCGATTATTTTATTTAGTTCCTCAGTATTCTGCATGGCTCAGGAATCCGCGAAAAAAAATTCCGCCGCCTCTAAACAAAATACCGAAATGAAAAGTGTATCGAATGAAAGCGCCGTTATGAATATGAAAGAAATGGGAACTAAAATGGAGATAAAAGAAAAAACATCTGTTAAGACAAAAAATACGGCGATTGATCTAAAATCCATCGATAAAAACAAAGATGGATTCCTGTATGAATGTATTATGGATTACGATGTTTTATCGGATAAACCGGGCAAAGATCCCGAATGCGGGATGAAACTGGAGAAGGTCACGCTTAGTCAGGCAAAGAAGAACTTAATTGAACACGGATTTAAAGTTAAAAACTAAATTTGGAGTGTTGGTTGTAGGTGGTTGATTGCGGTATGTGTTTTAACTGCCGGTCGGAACCGGCATGCTGGATAAATTCTTTACACTTTATACCTTTTGCCTTTTTCACATTCACCAGGCAAAACGGAATAAAATAAATTAATGGTAAATATTATAAATTTAAAAGGATCTAACGGAGTAAAAATATGTTTGGAGATGTAGTTGTACTATTAGCCTTTATAGCCGCGCTTTACAGCGTCTACAATTATTACCGTGCGTTTGCCGGAAATGAAAAGGCTCTTAATCATGCAAGATATTCGTATCATATTATGGCGGTATTTATTATAAGTGCAAGTCTCTTTTTGCTGTATATAATTGTAACCCATCAATATCAGTATAAATATGTCTTCGAATATAGTAGCGCCCAACTGTCCACGGGACTTTTAGCTTCTACTTTTTATGCCGGACAGGAAGGCAGTTTCTTGTTATGGCTTTTGATGGCCGTGATCATCGGCGCAGTTCTGCAAAATTATACTTCCAAAACGAAAGGTCTTGAACCGGGTTTCATGATGATTTACACTCTAATAGTTGTATTCTTAATTGTAATGGTTACACCGCTGTTTAAAAGCCCCTTCGCCATGATATGGTCGGATCCTAATTTTGTTAATATTAAATATTTAAATCAGTCTTTGATAAGAATGCCGTTATTTCAGAGTTTTATATTCAGCGACCCCGGTTCCGGTCAGACTTATATAAAATTCGGTCCTGATCTAATGAACATTTTAAAATCAAACAGCATTCATATAAGCAATTTCTTAGTTGAAGGTAAAGGTCTTAATCCCCTGCTGCAAAATTTCTGGATGGAAGTTCACCCGCCTATATTATTTCTGGGCTACGCACTTTCGGCAGTACCTTTTACTTTTGCGGCCTGGGCTTTAGTTACAAACAAATATAGAGATTGGATCAAATTTGCGTTACCATGGGCAATTGCTACAGCCTTGGTTTTGGGTTTAGGTTTGATGATCGGCGGATACTGGGCATACGGCGTTCTGGGATGGGGCGGATTTTGGGGATGGGATCCGGTGGAAAATGCTAGTCTCATTCCCTGGATAATAGCCGTTGCATTAATACATACGCTGCTTATTCAAAGGCAGACTCAAGGTTCTGATAATTTCGGACGGTTTGCAAAGACAAATCTTGTACTTGGCGCATTTACATTTATCACGGTTTTATACAGTACTTTTTTAACGAGAAGCGGCATTCTTTCAAAAGCATCAGTGCATTCATTTGAAGACCCCGGTTCGACGGTCTATATATTTCTGATAATTTTTATACTCACGTTTGTAATCATCGGACTGGGAGGAATACTTTTCAGGATAAAACACCTTTCAAGTAAGGATACTGTAAGCGAGAAATTTTTATCGAGAGAAACCGGATTGTTCTACGGTGCTCTTTTTCTTGCCGCCTCGGCGCTTGTAGTTTTTGTAGGCACCTCGGCCCCGATATTAGGTCAATCGGTTGATATTAGTTTCTATAATAAGATGAATATGCCCCTTGCTCTGATAATGTGTCTTTTAATCGGGATTAGTCTTTTCTTAAAATGGAGAGAAACCGACGGTGGTGAATTCATTAAAAGTACATTACCGGCTTTTATAATTTCGCTGGTAGTCTCTGTTGCGGCAGTATTGCTATTGGGTATTAAAGATTTGGAATATGATGTTTTCCTTTTTTCCACGGTATTTACCGTTACCGTAAATATTCAAATCCTGATCAGGGTCTTTAAAAACGGATTTTATTTTTGGGGCGGACATTTCGCGCACATAGGTTTCGCCGTTTTCTTATTCGGAGTTTTGATATCTTCTACTTTAACCATGTCGCAGCAGACGGAACTCCCTCTTAATATTAAAACTCATGTTTTAAATGTGGATCTAACTTTTACAGGTGCAAAGCCGATCGATAACGGCAGTAAATACGCTTTTGATATAAACGTAAACGAAGCTAATAAAACATATACGGTTTCACCCGTAATGTTTATGTCGGATTACAACAACAGCCTTATGAGAGAGCCTTATATATTAGAAGGACTTTCCAAAGATCTTTATTTCTCCCCTATATCATATGTAGATAACGCAAATAATTCCGCAACAGCTTCACCGGCATCCATACAAAGGGCCTCAAATATACCTTCGGAAATATTAACCGTAGAAGTTAGTACAAAGCCGTTTATGAGTTTTGTCTGGCTTGGAGTAGTAATAATGTCTATCGGATTTTTCCTGGCTATATTAAGAAGAAATAAAGTTAATAAGATTGAGTTCGGAAGCAAAGTATAGATTTATAAAAGAAGCGGAATGCAAGATACCGGATGCAGTATATGATAGTTTTTTTTCTTTTATAGAATATAAGAGATCGATATTTAGAATTAGATGATAAGGAGAAAAAAATGAAACGTTTAAATTTTAGCAATTCGATTTTATTGGCTTTAATAGGTAGTAATATTCTTTTTGGGTTTTACTTTTAATAACTCGAATTTACGTCCGGAAATTTTTAACACGCTGCCGGATTCACTTCAGAATAATAATGGCCGCCGTATGATGGGAAACAGTATGATGGGCAGAGGAATGATGAACGGAAATATGATGGGCAGGGGAATGATGAACAATTCCGGGTCAATAAATCAAATAAAACAGATAAAAACGGAAACTGGATTGCCCCTAAAAAAGCTAATGAACTTTCGAATCCGCTCAAGAAAATTGCTGAAGCAAGCAGAAAAGGCAAAGCAATTTTCAACTCTCAATGCTTTACATGTCACGGTACCGACGGAAAAGGCGACGGACCTGCAGCAGTATCTTTAAATCCCAAACCTGCAAATTTAATTTCCTCACGAGTGCAGAAAGAGAGTGACGGGGCCATATTCTGGAAAATTACTAACGGCAATTCACCTATGCCTTCATTTAAGAACGGGCTTTCTAAAAAAGAAAGATGGGAGCTTGTTGATTATATCAGACTGCTAGAGAAATAAATTAGAAATCTACCATCGCTGAGGGATTAGAATTCGAAAATCTTTATAGAAATGTCATTATATTCTTTTTTATTGAAGAAAGTCTATACACATTTTTAATTAAATAACTCAAGTTGACCGCTCCTTTTATAAACTTATAAAATAGTTATTTATTTATTCTTTACCCGCGACTTAAGTCGCGGGTAAAGGATAAAAGAAGCAGTTTTTCTCACAAAAATCATTTGATCGGTCAACTTGAGTAAATAATAATACTTTACTTTAATTAAAGATTACTGAAATTAACATATTGAATTTAAAAGGGGTTATAACTGGATGATTCCGTAAAAGCACATAGGTGATTACTGCAAACAGGAATTCAACCGGAAAATATTTCAATTGCGGGAGAATCGGCAGGCTACGGATTAACTCTGACACTTCTTCTTGCGTTAAAGGATCTCAATATATCAATGCCTGCAGCCGCTGTTGCTATTTCACCCTGGACTGATTTAACTTGCTCTAGTAATTCATACAAAACAAAAAATAAGCAGTCTGTTGTTCCGAAAATTTCATGAACTGCATTCAGTTATTATTATGCCGGAGAAAACAAAACGACGAACCCTCTTATTTCCCCTTTATTTGACAACCTTAACGATCTGCCGCCAATCTTTATTAATTCAGATACATTTGATGAGCTTTTTGAGGATTGTGAAAAATTTTACTAAAAACTAAAGAAGCATGTGTTGATATAAAGTTCAGAGCCGGCGAAGGGATGGTGCATTGTTATCCCCTATTGCCGCCTATGTTCAAAGAAGTTGCTGCTGCAATAGATGATATTTGCGATTTCATAAAAGAACAATTAAAAACAAATTAACATTGGAGGCTCAATAAAATTAAGCGTATCATTCCTCAAAAAACTTTAGACTCGAGCTACGATCACAATTCCTCATAAATTATCTTTATAATAATTGAAATTCGCGGCTATTCTTAGTTATTATTCATCAAGTTCAAATCATCATGTCCTCAAAATACTTTCCATCACTTTAATTATTTTAATTTATAAAGTAAAGCTATTAAAATACCATAGTTATTACCGCATGAGCCGGACTTTGATATTTTACCGCATGAGCCGGACTTTGATATTTTACCGCATGACCGTAAAGCCAAACCTGAAAGTTCAGGTCTGCATCGCTGAGGTTTAATACAACAACTGCAATTTTTCCATCAGGATTGACAAAAGCCGTAGCAATAAAATAATCGCTGTTTGAAGTGCAAGCAATTCTTTTTTGCTCCCGGTTTAATAAATCTGGAGAACTGACCGAAAGAGTAATAAGGAGGATTGAGATGCAGTTCACCGGTTTTAGTATCAACTGTTGCGATATTTGAACCGTGCTCACCCCCGGCATGTCGCGGGCCGCCGTTTTCGTCAAGCGGCATATTCCAGAAAACCCATCCTTCAGCCCAGTTATTCAAATCCATGATCATATTTTTTGTTAAACTAAATGCGTCTTCCCAACCGCCTCCGCCGCTGCCTTCCGTAAAAATTAAATGTTTATCAGGGAATGCGTCGTGAACCATACGGACATTTGTATAATGATCGCCTGCATACCAATGATAACCTATTCCCCATATATACTGAGAGGCCTCAGGATCATCATAAGCTATTTGAGCACGCTGGTACATAATTCCGCGATTATGATCCTAGATCATTAGTTTAAGGTCTGCCAGTCCGTTTTTCCTTTAATCAGGTCCGAGATAATCGCGAACAGAATCTTTTTCCTCTTCCGCGGTAAAAATACAAGATTCCCACACCTGAACCGCTATAGGTTCATTTTGAACTGTTAGTCCCCCAATAGAAATGCCCTCTTTTTCATGAGCTTTTACATATTTTGCAAAATAATCAACCCATGTCTGCTGAAATTCTTTTTTCAGTTTTCCGCCGTAAAGCATATCATTGTTTGTTTTCATCCATGCCGGGGGACTCCACGGCGAAGCGAAATTTTTTATATTCCCGTCAGCTTCTTTTAAGGCTCTAACCATAAAAGGAAGCCGGTATTTTTTATCGTGATCATTCGAAAAATGATCAAGACTTTTATCGCCGGTTATATCATCGTAAGTATACATTTCGTCGGAATAATCGCAGTTGTGGATTGTAGTGCGGCATAATGTATATCCGTTACCCTCTTTAGGATCGAAGCTTGCTTTTAAAAACTCCTCCTGATTTCTAGGCGAAAGTTTTGCAAAATTTATCGCCGAAGCATCGGTAAACGCTCCGCCAAAACCGACGAAAGTCTGAAATGTTTTGTTAGCGTCAATAATAATAGGAGGATAATTTTTATCCGGCTGTTCCAACTCCTCCAGTGCACGCAAGTCCATATCTTTCAGCTTATCGGAGGTACTCTGAGCTGTTATATAAATATGAGCTTCCCTTATTTCGGTTGTCTGACAATTTATAGCGGATCCGGCAAAGACCGCAATAAGAAGTAAAATCGGGAAGAACAAATAAGTTGAACTTAATCGACTCATATATTTCTCCCGTAATTTGTCGTAGCAAATTTTTAAAATTCATGTAAAAGAAAAGGACATAACGGTAAAAGGCGGTTATTTATTATTGTTTCTTAAGATCGTTTTAAGTATCCGGGAACTAAATCTTTGCGACATTTAAAAAGGTTATAAGATCAAATTCCCGGTGTTCAATTAAATCTGGAAATTCAGCTTTTTGCAAATTTTAAATGTGCCGGAATATGTCCTTTATATCCGTAATAAGCTATATAAAGATAGCACAGCACCGGAAGAATAAATGCGTGATGAATTCCGATATTATCCGCCAGGAAGCCCTGCAAAACCGGGATTAAAGCTCCGCCCACAATAGCCATAATCAATATTCCGGAAGCCTGTCCGGTATGCTTGCCTAAGCCTGCAATGCCGAGCGTAAAAATTGTCGGGAACATTATAGAATTAAATAATCCGACCAGAAGAACTGACCACATTGCAACCTGCCCTGAAAAGATCATGGTTATAATTACCAATCCGCCTGCTACAATTGAATTAAACCCGAGAACAATTCCCGGCTTCAATTTACGCAGCACTGCCGAACCAATAAAACGCCCGACCATTGCGCCGCCCCAATACAGCGACACGTACTTTCCGGCCTGAGCTTCCGTTAATCCGCCAATATTTTTTTCACCCAAATAATTAACCAGAAAACTTCCTATTGCAACTTCGGCTCCCACATAAACAAAAATACCTACTGCTCCCAAAAGTACATGTTTATATTTCCATGCGCTTGCATGTAAATGATCATATGTACCGTTGGTGTTTCCGTCTTCGTTCGATTCAGCCTTAATTTCCGGCAGTTTTATAAAAGCAATTGCAGCAGCTAAAATGAAGAGCGCCGCAGCCAGTCCAAGGTAAGGCACCTGCACTGCTGAAGATTCTGCCAACTTATATGCGGAAAGCTGGGACGCACTAAGTTTAGCAATTTCATCGGTGCTTTTTACGGCAACCGAAAGAATTAATATTGATCCGAAAAAAGGGGCAATTGTGGTTCCGAGCGAGTTGAAAGCCTGCGTAAGGTTTAATCTGCTTGATGCCATTTCAGGTTTTCCCAGAATGGATACATACGGGTTGGCGGCAACCTGCAGCAATGTAATACCGGTAGCCAAAATGAAGAAAGCAAATAAAAACAGCGGATAATATCGAACGGCAGCCGCAGGGTAAAATAGTAAACACCCTATGCCGGCAGCAATCAAACCGATCACAATGCCTTTTTTATATCCGATTTTTTCGACTATATATCCCGAAGGAAGCGATGTAATAAAATAAGCAGCAAAAAATACAAATTGTACAAGCATTGCTTGAGCATAATTCAGACTGAAGACCGCTTTAAGATGAGGAATCAGAATATCATTTAACGCAGTTAAAAAGCCCCACATAAAAAAAAGCGAGGTTAAAACCGTTAACGCGGTATTATAATTTTTTTCTTCAACTTTTATGTTATTACTTTGATTAAGAGTAGTAGTTGATACATTCATATTCGGTAGCTCCTAAATTTATTTATCCTTCCGGAAATTTAAATCTGTCAATTTTATATATTAAAATAAAAACCGTTATATCGTACTTTCCTTACTTCTTTAATAATGATGAAAAAAGTAATGCGGATACATAATATTGATATACCGGTCTGTCTCCCTAAACCGGACTGATTTTTACAGACAAATTTTATGCCCTTAAAAAAGGTATCATTGACAAGTTAATTTATAGTAAGAGGTATATTTAACATTAGAAACGGCCTCGTTCTAAGCAACGGAAATACCGTTTTATTATTTTATTAATTTTAATTATTAAATTGATAAGAATATTTCCCGGACCGGCACAAAATAAAATTCACGTCACTTATCATCCCAGTATTCCTCACCGCCTTTTCCGATGTACCCGAATTGTCCTCCGTATTCCACTAAAGCAATACCGTTGACAAACATAGTTGCGGCTTCATATTTAAAAGGAATAACAGTCTTACCGTAAATGTTGATATAACCCCATTTGCCGTTTTTCAAAACTGCAGCCAATCCTTCGTGAAAATTATCCTCGCCGTCATAAATTAAGGGAACAGCAAGTTTACCTGTAGTGTCTATGAAACCGAATTTGCCTGCATATCCCACCCGTGCCCTTGAATCGTTAAACGGATTTGCTTCTGTATAACGGACATGTGTAATAAATTTCCCGGAACGATTTATATATCCCGCCTTTTTATTTATCCAGACACAACAGCGGTTCTCGCTGAAAAAATAGACATTATCAAACTGAGGGTTTATAACTACATTTCCGTTTTTATCGATGAAGCCGTACAGTTTGCCGGATTCAACAGCTGCCAGACCTTCTTTAAAAGAATAGGCGAAGTCGAATATATTCGGTATTACCCACTGCCCTTTGTTATTAATATATCCCCAATGCTTGTTCAAACGAACGGGTGAAAGACTTTCGGAAAATATATCCGCATAACGAAAAGGAATTTGATCGTAAATTATTTTTATTTTTTCTTCGCCTGTTTTATTAATGAAACCTGCCTTGTTACCCATAAATACTCCGGCAAGTCCGTTTTTAAATCTGAATACTTTTGAAAAGATTAATGGAATTATTTCCATACCGGCCGTATCAACAAATCCCCATTTATTGTCTTTTCTCACTGCGGCCAGTCCTTCGCTGAAAGAATATACCTCATCATACCGCGGTTTGATAATCTGTCTGCCGGATACTGTCATGAATCCCCACAGATTGTTTTTTTCAATCCCGGCGAATCCGCCTATTGCATCGTAAACATTCTGATAATCAGGTTTTATTACAAATTTACCGCGGGTATTAATTAAACCATACTTATTATTTATCTCTACCCTGGCAAAACCGTTAAAGAATCTATCAGCCTTCTGAAAATTTACGGGAATAATTATTTCTTTTTTCAAATTACAATAACCCCATTTACCGTCTTTTCTAAACGGAATAAGGTTTGCCTGAGCAAAATTTAAATTTGTAAAAAGAAGAATCAGCGAGATTAAAATTTTCTTCTGCATTTTACGTGTAATGAATAAATATTTTTTTATAAAAATTAAACTACGGCGTAAAAAAAAGTAATTAGTACTGAAACAAACAAATAAACCCGGCTTTGATAAACCGGGTTTCTGAAATTAAACTATTATTTTTTATTCGGTATTTAGCGGCAAATTATTTAAGCAAGGTAAATTCGGAGCTTAAATCAGACACAAATATTTTAAATTTACCCGGTTCTATAATTCTTTTGTTCTGCCGCCCGATAAAAGATAAATCATAATCGTTTAGAGTAAATTCAACGGTTTGGGTTTCTCCCGGATTCAATTCGATTTTTTTAAATCTTTTCAATTGTCTTACCGGTCTAGAAACCGAACCGTATTCGTCGTTAAGGTAAAGTAAAACAGATTCTTTTCCTTTCAGCCTTCCCGTATTTTTAACGTCTACCGAAACTTTAATTTGATCGCCGTTTTTTATGCTGTTTTTATCAATCTTCAAATTTGAATAAGAAAAAGCGGTATAACTGAGTCCGAAACCGAACGGCCACTGGGGATTAAAAGTATTTCCTTCGGCATTCTCGAGAGGTTTGTAATCATAATGAGTTAAATTATCCGGATACTTCGGATATGTAACGGAAAGTCGTGCACTGGGATTTGCATCGCCGAATAAGATATTGGAAATTGCTTCACCGCCGTTCATACCCGGTAAAAACGCAAGCAGAATTCCCTTTGATTTTCCTTCAATACTTTCAATTATACGGGGTCTGCCTTCAATCATTACAAGGATTACGGGTTTACCTGTTTGCTGCAGTGCTTCCGCAAGCTTTAATTGAGCCGTGTCGAGAGTGAGATTATTTATATTACCCATAGTTTCGCAATACGGATGCTCTCCGAGGCAAAGAATTATGTAATCCACATTTTGCGCGGCCTTTACGGTTTCATCTATATTTATAGCACTATCAAAACCGGTGCCCGGAATATATTTGACATTTTCTGCGCCAAGTTTATCTTCTATTGCCTTTAAAACGGTCGGCTTATCTTTAGGGTAAAGCGCTTCCTCATTGCCCTGCCAGGTTATTGTCCAACCGCCGTTAAGTACAGACATCATATCTGCTGTAGGACCTGTTACCAGCACCTTTGCCGATTTTGATAGAGGTAAAATATTGCCGTCATTCTTAGCGAGTACGATAGATTCCTCCGATGCCTGAAGATTAACCAAATCCGATTCTTTTGTTGCGAAACGGGATTTAAGCGAGTTGTCAGGATATGGATCATTAAATAATCCCAGCATATACTTTACTCGCAGTATTCTTGCAACCGCTTCGTCGATTCGCTTAACGGGTACCTTGCCTTCATTAACCAGTTTAATAAGATAATTATAAAAGCTGTAATCAAGAGGAACCATGCTCATATCAACACCCGCCATAACAGCCATGCGCACGGCATCTTCCGGAGAATCTGCAACTTTATCTCTGGTGTAGAGTCTTTCGATATCCTGCCAGTCCGATACAACGATGCCTTTAAAATTCATTTCGCCGCGGAGTACTTCGGTAAGCAAATGATAATTTGAGTGTCCGGGAATTCCGTCAACCTCCGACGAATTCACCATTACCGTCTGCGCACCGCTTTCAACAGCTTTCTGAAAAGGCGGAAGGAAATATTCGCGCATCATTCTTTCGCTTATCCACGCCGGTGTTCTGTCTTTTCCGTCGATAGGAAAACTGTAACCGACATAGTGCTTAAGGCAGACAGCCACTTTATCTTTACCTCCCATGTCATCGCCCTGTGCGCCCTGCAGATAACTTTCGCCCATCTTTTCATCTACATACACATCTTCACCGTATGTTTCCCAAAGTCTCGGCCACAATTGCTGTCTTCCGAGATCCAGTACAGGATAAAAATTCCAGGGTATTCCCGAAGCTCTGACTTCGAGTGCCGTAATCTCACCTTCTTTTTTCACTAAATCGGAATTGAAAGTTGCTGCCATGTTAATTGCCTGCGGAAACAAAGTAGAGCCTTTTGTATAAGTTGCACCGTGAATGCCGTCAATGCCGTAAATTACCGGAATTTTTAAACGAGTATCTTTTGTTGAGATGTCCTGTATATCGGTAATTAATTTATGCCAGTAATCCAGGTCAAGAGCTACGTCGTATACATTAATGATTGAACCCACATGATAGCGGACAATAGCTTCTTTTAATTTAACCGGATCAATCTCGAACATTTGGTTAACCGTACCCTGCTGTTTTGAGACAGCCTGTATGGTTACCTGGGTCATCTGACCTACTTTTTCTTCGAGTGTCATCTTTGAAAGAAGCTCGCTTACCATTTTATTAATTTCCGCTTCTTTCTTTGCCGACTTCCCTTTTGCCGGAGTCATTAAAGAACAGCATAAAGTTATAATTACAAAAAGATAAAGCGTTTTTTTCATTCTCTTCTTCCCTATCAAAATTAGAAAACTGAATTTAAGTGAAATTATCTTTTACAATATTATTTCATGAGGATCATTTTCTTTACGGAAGTATAACTGCCGGCTTTCAGGCGATAGAAATAAATTCCGCTTGTAAGACCGGCCCTTCCGGAAGACAGATTACTTCCGTTAAATTCAACGGAATAATTACCGGCATTCTGATTGCCGTTAACAAGAGTTTCGACCTCCCTTCCGAGAGCGTCATAAATTTTCAAAGTTACAAATTCGTTCTTCGCCAACCGGTAATTTATTTTTGTGCTGGGATTAAACGGATTAGGGTAATTCTGATACAGCATAAATTCTTCAACACGGGAACTGCTGGTGTACTTGTTAACCGCGGTTATAACTTCCGAAATTGATCTGCTCCAAATTTCGCCGTTTAATGAGCCGGCAAATATCTTCGAAGCGTTTGTAGCAAGGCAGTAAATAAAACCGTCTGATAAACCCGTATCGGCTGAAGCCCATAAATTGCCCATATTTGTAGATACGAATACTCCCTGGCCGGAAGTTCCGACAAGCAGATTAGGATCGATTACTACAATAGCGCGAATATAAGTATTGGTTAAGCCAGAATTAATTAAGTTCCAATAGAAGCCGTTATTATTCGAGAAATACACTCCTTCGTCATTTCCGAAATAAACGTTGGGGCCGTCGGGCTCGATGGTATAAATAAATAATTTGTTGATGCCGTTATTGCTTTTAGTCCAGCTGGCGCCGTCATCATCCGAAAGGAAAATCCCGTCGCCCCATGTACCTGCATATATTCTTTTATCTTTTACCGCAAGAGTACGAACGAACAAATTGGTTAAGCCGTTATTTTCATGATTCCAGGTAGCCCCGTTATCGTTCGAAGCAAAAACTCCTCCGCCCCATGATGCCGCTAAAATTGTTGAATCAACAAAAGCAAGAGAATAAATATAGGGATTCGTTAAAGATGCACCCGCGCTTTTCCACGACTGCCCGTTATCTGTAGTCATAAAAATTCCGCTGCCGTATGTACCGACATAAAGAGTATTGTTATTAAACTTTATAATGTTTATATCGGATGTTGTTAACCCGGAATCAATATGAGTCCATGAACCGCCGTTATCCTGAGACAAATAGATATTGCCGCCCAGGGTTCCGGCCCATACATTGGACCCGCCTGCTTCCATCGCAGTAACCCGGCCCGGCAAAGCGCCGTGCCCGCCGGGCGGGTTTGGCAAAGTTGTCATTGTCCACTGGGCAAACACAATATTCGATGATATAGCAACAATGCCGATTAAAATTAATAGTATAAAATTTCTTTTCATTGTAATAACTCTGGTTTCTTTTTAAATATTTTATTTCCCTCTAGAAATTTATTCCTAAAGTGAATTTTTGAATGTTATTTAGTCTTCCGAAATTTTGATAAGCATAATCTAATCTTATTGCTATATTTCCCAGTAATATCTGCTTTACTCCGAAACCGAGCGCGAATGATTCTTCAGAATCTTGTAAGAATAATGATTTATATCCTCCTCTTATCGACAGAACATCGTGGAAGACATACTCACCGCCGACATTAACGCTTTCGTAATTATCGCTGGGATGCAAAGCGTCTACCGCAACCGTAAATTTATTGTTCTCCGTTGCTATGGGACTGTAAGCAAGGCCGACTCTGAAATTAAGAGGCAGCGACCAATAATCGGTACTCAGGTTTGCAGGTATTTTTCCGTTATTTGCCGATGTTGAAGTTGCCGGATCGTAGATTACGAGAGTTGAATTTCCCTGCATCTGCATTTTTGTTCCGAAGTTTGAAATCGACATTCCCAGCATAATTCCGTCGAACGGGGTCCGGTATTGAACTCCGAGGTCCATGGCAAATCCGATGGCATTTGCCTCCCAAATAGACTGATAAATTATTTTGGGATTAAAGCCGATGGCAAAATTATCCGTCAAATTTATTGCATAGCCCAGACTGAAGGCTACATCCGAGGCCGAAAAAATTTGCCCGGTTCCTTCAGGTGCATCAACGGTAGTCACTTTCATATCGCCGTAATCGGAAGACAAAAAACTGAATCCGACGGTTCCCATACCGCCGAGATTATAAGTAGCTGCAACATAATTATAAGATACTCCCGCCAGCCAGTTGGTATGGTCGAACAACACTCCGACGCCGTCTATTTTGGCTAAACCCGCAGGGTTCCAAAAGAAAGCGGATTGATCATCGGCTATTGCAACGAATGCACTTCCCATTGCAGTTGCTTTGGCGCCTTCGCTAATTGACAGGAATGACCCGGCAGTAGTTCCCCTTTTAGACACATCCGCAACAAAATTGCTTTGGCAAAATGTAATCGATGTGCTCAGGAATAATATCGTTGTAAAAAGAATAATTCTGATTTTCATCTTTTGTCTCCGCTATTTAATTACGGCAAATTTGCCAATGTGTTCACCTATACCGGGCGCATCTACATGATATATGTAAATTCCGTATGCCATATCCATTCCGTCATCTGAGATGAGATCCCATGAAATAGAACCGCCATTATTCAAATTCGAATTATCCTTATAAAGCGTTTTTACAAGCGCGCCGGCAATTGTATATATTTTTATTGTACATTTTGCGGGAAGATTTATGAAATCAATCTTCCTGTCGCCGCGGCCGGTGGGATACAACGATCTTGGTTCCCACGAAGCTGTAGCTATATACGGATTAGGTACAACCGAAATATTGGATAAACTTTTATTTGCCAAAGTATTATCCACTGAAGATGATTTCGTAGTGAAGCTGAAATAATCTCCGTTATAGAACGGCTTTTTAGTATAGAATCTGAATATATCACCAGCCTGAGGCATTATAGGTGAAATAGAGGGATTAAACGGAGGCTGATAATGTATCCTCCAGGAATATTTAACTTGTTTATTAACTGGCTGAATTAATACGATATCGTCTCCGAGAGTTAACGATTTCGATTTGTCGTTATCTATAATTTCGGTTTTTACGGTGTCGCCGGTATTTAAATCCGTTACTATATAATTGACCGGAATTTTGTTATAAGGCGTAGTTGCAACCGTATTATCGAAGAACTCCATTTGATAATCGGTCGGCCATCTTACATCGAGACTGGGTGAAGTGTTATCCGGAATTACAAAAAGATTCAGATTACTTTTGCCTACATACCACCCGGTTAAAGTATCGTTAATTGCAACCGTAGTATCGTTGTTAAATGAAAATACTATTCCGTCAAACGGCAGGCTGAATACTCTGTTCCCGAATATTGTTGCATCAACGCTGCTTTGAACGGTATCTGACTTCCCGCTGAAATTTCGCACTACATCGTATGAAGCAGTCCTGTAATTTGGAACGACACCGTTCGAATTAAATAGAATTTTATATTGAGCGCCGTTCATTATTGTACTAGGATTAAGCACCTGGGCGCTCATCGTTCCGGTTCCCAGACCGCCGGCTATTCTGTTCAGATTACCGACAATTTCCGGCGGTACATAACCTGCTACAGGAGCATTAGGTGTTACAACAGCGCAGTTTTGATCAACAAACGTTATGTTGCCCGGCTAAATCCTGCCTGATAATTTTTGAACATTCCGTCGGCTGCAAACCGGATGTCCCGAATGCGGTATCTCCCATAGTATAAGAACAAACAGCATAATAATATGTAACGCCGTTTTGTACTGTAGTATCTACAAATGAATGCTGAAGACCGGTATTGCTGCCTCTCCAAAACCTGGCGCCGTTAATACCAACCGGATCGGGCCCGGCAATAGTATCATCTAAATCGAATTGAGCTATCGGTTTCCAGTATGTCGGTTCTCCCTGCGAATCGGTAATTAGTTTTATCGTCTTCGAACTGCGGTTCTTCGCTTCTGTATAATTGTATAACCTTCAAACGATTTTTTGTAACCCTGCGCGGGATCGTTATGCTCAAAGCCGAGGAATGAATCCCTTGAAAATTCGGCTATATTATCCCAGTAAATAAAACACTTTATGATTTCCGGCTACCGCATGAACTGTAGGTTTATAAGGCGGTTTGGAAAAATTATAATTGGCGTTATAAATCTGCTGAACCGTTTCTTTATGGAACAGAAGCTGATTCAGATCATTTCCCATTAACAATGCCATCGAAAATCTTTCGCGTGAGACTTTTACCGAGAATAAACGGACCTGAGGCAAACACAAGAGAAATATTAGCGTTCTGAACAAGAGTATCCCTGAATGCGTTGTTCATTGCATTCCACATAATGTCGTCATTTTTTCCCCACAAGCCCAGTCGGACCGTGAGCGTTGTCGAGAACTTTAACAGTCATCGATGTTAAACCGATCTGATCGGATTCATCTTTATCTGTTTCGTCGAAATGAGGTTCGCCGTGCGTAGGCATTCCGTCGCCTTCGCCTACATCGGGCCCCGTATATCCGGGATCGGTCGGTCCGATACCGTCTTTACCGACGTCGTCATTCAAAGGTTCGCCCGGGTCCCATTTACCGTTTCCGTTTATATCGGTAAAGGAAATCCAGTTATGGTTGTTATCTATATTATCGTCTCTTCTTTCATCTATCATACCGTCTTCATCATTATCAATTCCGTCGAATGCATTACCGGGACTTTCGAGATAGGCAAATCCGAAATAGCCTGTTTTCCAGTTACCGGGATTTCCGATTCCGCCGGGTGCCCAGCAATAAGCTATATCCAATGGAGTATTATAATAAGCACTGTTTGCGGGCTCAGTAGAGTTTGCACCGCCGACTACCGGGATCTGCATAAAAACCGAAAGCGGTGCTGTCATAAGTATGGTCGGATATATTCACGATATCGTAATGCCAGAAAATACAGTCTTCGGCCAACACGTGCGACCATTGAAAACCTCTGACTTCAACTCTTAAACCTAGCCCGCCTCTGTCTGAGTCGCTTGCGATTGGGTAATAATTATAGGGTGCGCGCGTATATTTTTTTACTTTTGAATCGTCCAGTACAAAATAAGTTTCAAAATCCGCATTCGACACGCCCTTACCGAAATACCCGTACCATTTGCCGTTCCAGGTAGGATCCAGTTGAAGAGCCGAGGGCCATTCAGGAGGCAATGTAGTGGTATCGATATTAACCGCAGGACTTTTACTTTGAGGATTTAAATATCCCGGGACGGGTTCGAGGCCCCAATGAACTCCGGTAATCGGATCCTGGCTGTCGTATTCCCTGTATCGGGTTATTAAAGGATTAATTCTGTAGCCGGTAGGAGTTGTAACTCTTGCCGCAATAAGTACGGCGGTTCCGTCCAGATTATTATGCCCCGTGCCGGCAGGCCATTCTACCGAAGGCGCAAACTGCCAGTAACCGACTTCTCCGTAATTATAAAAAAGAGTGTTAATCCTGTTACCGACCATTACGCCTTCTCTTTCGTACTGCGAATTTCCGTAAGGTTCCTGCCGGTATAGATCGATTCTAGGATCTTCATTGCCAATATTTACTTGAGCCAGAGCCAGATTGGAAAGAAGACTTAAGAATAATAGAATAGAAAAAAACTTGCCTTTCATTATATGCTCCAAATCGATTTTTTATTAAAACCCTACACTTAAACCAATGCGAACCTGCCTTGGCGATGAATAACTTGATGGGTCGTTTATATATTGCTGAAGAGTATTCAAACCGATAATTGTACCGGCGGTATTTATGTCCTGAGTCAAGAGATCGTTGGCTCTTCCCGTAGCCGCATTAACATTTTGTTCGTTCTTTATATCAAGAAGGTTGTAAACCAGAGCAAACAAGTTCAAATCGATTCCTCCTACTTTAAAGGTTTTTTGAGCTCTTAAATCGACATTGTATGTTGAAGGTTTCATCCCGTTATTTTCAAACCGCAAACCCTGGGATATTCTGATATCTTCCGTATACGGGAAACCGGAACCGTAATTAAAAATTAGTCCGACATTCCAATTATTTGGCTCACCTAAATTTGCCGAGATATTTAAAGTTGATCTTTGATCCCAATTCAGAGGAACAAATGTTTTGTTCGTCTCTACCGGAGGATCTGACTGATTGTTATAATAAACCGACATCGGATCTGATGCATCGCCTTCGGCTATTTGGTATGTATAGTCCATTTTAACGCTGAAATAATCGGAGAATCTTTTATCCAGTGTAACGATAAATCCCTTAACGTTTGCATAGTCTCTGTTTATATAACGTGCATATTTATTTCCGTGATAAGTATTTATAATTTCCATTCCGAGCAAGTTTCTTATATCCTGGTAGTAAACCGTAAAATCAAGAGAAAGGTCGGAAGCAAGAGCCTGCTGCAGACCGAGTTCATATTTAACGGTTCTTTCAGGTTCCATATCCGGATTGCCCATAATAGTTGATAGTGAACCGTTAGGCATTATAATCTCATCGGAGTTAACATATAAGTTTGAAAAACTGGGGATCTGAAAAAAATGGCCGTAAGAAAAGTGGATTATTCCCCTGTCTGTTATAGGAAATGAAATACCCAGGCGGGGACTTAACTGCGTTTTAGCCGAAGCTTCAACCATTCGGCCTGCATTTGGAAAGTTCATATCTCTTTCCGGATTGTTCAGATCGTACAGGTACTGGGAATTGGATTTGAAGTAATCGAAACGCAGACCGATATTAATAATCATAATATCGTATTCGGCCTTATCCTGAATATATGCTGAAAAAGTTGTCGGATATCTTGTATATGCCTGATTACCCGGAGAGCCGAGCTGCGGATAAAGCGGTGAATAAATAGAATCGCTTATTGAACCGGTGTTGGGACTTATCAATCCGTTATCATGATTATAAAGTTTGTACCAGTTTGCATCAATGCCGATTCCCAGTTTATGTTCTCTGGAGAGCTGAGCATTTAACTGCCATTGAAGAATACTTTCTATGGTCTCTCTTTCGTAGCGGCTCGATTGCTGACCACCGTACTGAAATGTATAGCCGGAAGTAGGAACACCTTGAGAAGGATCAAGATAGCGCGGATCATACGGGTCGGCATACAATAGCCTTGATAATCGTAACGGTTAACCGAGAATTTCAACGATTGAAAAACACTTTGCGAGACAAAATTTGCAATCTGGAAGCTGTGAATCCAGTCGGTAGAATAATGATTCATAATTCCGTCGGGATTCCATGACCATTGCTGACTGAAGTATTTATTCCAGTCCTTATTCCAGAAGAGACTGTATGAAATCTTAAAGTTCGGGACGGAATACGTCAGCTTACCGTTAAAAGTATATCTTTCCGTCGGGTTCATCGGAACATAAGTACTGTCACCGGAATGAAAGATTATAGGATTACCGCTTATATCCTTCGGACCGTTAAGCGGATTATCCGAAACATTAAATATTTTTTTCCCGTAAAGGTATCCGGGGTTATTATAATAACGGCCAGTTGTAAAAAAAGTTAAGTGAGAGGAAATTAAAGTCGGACCGCTTAAGCTGAACTCATAATCTCTGGTTCTTAAATTTGAGACCTTGCCCAGATTCGGAAATAGGCCGGTATGAGAAGATAAATAATCGCCGGTATAAATAGAAAGCGTTCCGTGAAAATCTCTTGATCCGTCCTGAGTAACGATGTTTACTATACCGGACATTGCCTGCCCGTATTCTGCGTTAAATGTACCGCTGATTACTTCCATTTCTCTTATGGAAGAATTTTCAATTTGAATGGGAAGAGAACCGTTGAAAGCATCTGTTACCGGGATACCGTCGATTAAATAAGAAACTTCATCCGAACGGCCTCCTCTGAAATGCCCGCCTACTACACCGGCTTGAAGATTTATTATTTGGCCTACGCTTTCAACCGGCATCATTTTAATATCGTTTGCAGATACCGTTACCGATGAAGAAGTTAAATCTTTCTGGACTAACGGCCTTTTAGCGGTAATTACAACCTCTTTTGTGCTGATAGCAGTTACATTCATTTTTACATCGAGTTTAAAAGTTAAATCTATTTTAACAGGCACTTTGTTGATTATAACTTTTTGGAATCCTATCGAACTTACAACTACGGTATATTCACCCGGCGGGACGTTGTTTATATAATAGTAACCGTCCACATCCGTTGCCGCGCCCAGATAAGTTCCCTGGACAATGACATTTGCGCCTACAATGGGTTCACCGGATTGAGCATCCGTTACTTTGCCGGATATTTTTCCGGTGGTACCGGCAAAAATTGCAAACGGCATGGAAGCAACCATAAGCAATATTAAAAATAGTCTTCGCGTTTTCTCGAAAGGATATTTAAAATAAAATTCATTCGGATTGTTGTACTTACGCATGGTCTCTTTCCCGATTAGTAAAATAAATAATTAATCGAGCTTGCTCGATATTTATTAGCGCAAACCCGGTTAAACCGGGTCTGCACTAAAAGAACATTACTACTTAAGAAGCATCATCTTCTTGACACTCTGGAAATTACCGGCATTTATACGATAGATATAGACACCGCTGGCAAGTTTTGAAGCATCAAAGCTAACGGTATGTGCGCCGGCAGTCTGGTAGTTATTAACAAGTGTAGAAACCCTCCGGCCGAGTATATCATAAACAGTTAAAGTAACCATACCGGGTTTCATAAGATTGTATCTTATGCTGGTTGAAGGGTTAAACGGATTTGGATAATTTTGAGACAAGTTATAACCGTTAACCGTTCCTGCTGATTTGTCTTTAACACCGGTAACGTTCCATTGATCGCCGATCCATGTATTGGTCCAAACAGCTACGTTAGCATAGGAATTGCCGTTTGCAATCGAGGAATAATCAAGTTGACCGTCTCTTTGAGTTGCACCGGTTGTGACGGTTCCTAATTCGATGTCAAAAGGAATTCTCATACCGATTTGCGGAACAAAAACGTTATCGGTTCTTGTATTGCCGCCGTTTGCTTTATGTGCAATATCATCCCATGAAATTTTTGCTTCAAAGTTATAGCCGGCCATAGGATCGGGGAATCTCTGATCCCAGAAGTAATTCGGACCGGGAACCGCTAATGAATCAATTCCAAAATTATCAACGATTACTCTATCCTTTGCAAACCTAAAATGATAATCAGGACTAGCACCTCCTACTAATGAAGTGTGCGATGCACCGTGCCAGTTATATAGTCCGAGGAATAAATCGGTTGCGGTATTTAACCATGAAGAATTAGCTGCGTCAAAATAAACGTTGTTAGTGTTAATATGTCCGGCTACATATAAATAATCTTTATCCACTGCTACATAAACATCACCGGAACTAATGGTATCATTTGCAATTTTACTGCCGGGCACTATTGTACCGCTGTTGTCGCTGGAATACAAACGGAAAGGTTTTATACCGGCTGCTTCCCACTCGCTGATATCGCCGTCAGCCTGGAAGTTAGCAGGAGGTTCCGGGCTTATAATTGCAACTCCAGTTGCCATGTTTGTAGTTGCTCCGCCCGTAGAACCCGGGGAACCTAAAATGCCGGCAGCATTACGGCATACAACTGCATAATAATAAGATACATTCTGATCGGTCGCCGGAGCAATTAATTTGTGAATTGCTAAATTTGTTCCGTGTCCGATTCCGGTAGCCGCAACTTCAACGCCCTTAGCAGTAATATCCGTAATTTGATTTAAAGAATAATAAACGCTATATGATTCGTTTTTCTGACCGGGAACATCAGTCCATATAATTGTATTCGAATTGTCGCCGTTTGCAATAACTGAAACTCCGGTAGGAGCTGCCGGCGGAACAACATCAATTTTAGGATTACCTGTCCAAATATTTGTAAGATACACGTTCTTACCTACCTTACCGTCGGCTTGAGACATTATTTGCCAAACTGTAATGTTTCCAGGATTAAAAGGTGTTGATAAATTTTGATCCTGTCTTGCATTTATATCGCGTAAGGCTACCGTGTAATTATGCCATAATGTATCCTGTACAACATTAAAAACATAACCAACCTGAGCCGTTCCGTCTTCAAACTGAACTCTCATTGAATCTACGCCGGTATCGGCTTTCATTGTAAAGTGAAGACTGTCAACCGACCATCCGCCGGATAAGTTAAAAGCCGGCGCAACATTAAATCCTACACCGTTCCAGCCGCTTCCCCATTCGTCGCCCATTACCCAATGCAGAGCATTTGAATTAGGAACAGGACCTTTGTTAGTTTCAACCTGCATCGAAGCTTGTCCCCAAGTAAATGCAGTTAAACTAGTCTGATCCGAAGGTACCGCAATTCCGTTAAAGATTACGAAAGGCACTGGTTTGTTACCGCTTCTTTCGAAATTATCAATTTTGATTTCAAGAGAATCTGCTGGTACATTTGTCCATCCTGCTGGCGGATTAGGAGCGGCAGATGTAGTAGTTGTGACGAAAACGATATTCCACCCGACTAATTTATCAATGTTAAGTTTATCGTCGTTATAAGTAAAACCGCCCCAGTTACCCGGTGCTACAACAAACCCGGAATCGCCAGGCGTTATAGTTCTGCCTTGGGAATTTATTTCATGCAGCGGAATTTTTAACTCCATCCAATCGGTTGTCGCATCAAGTACAACATCATTCTGGTAGATATAAGTTTCAGTCTGATCCGTACCTGTTAGTTCCCTGGTCGATAAGCTGAATTCTGAACGACATATACTGCGGGATATGTCGGAGCTTTAACTATTTTTAAGTGAAGTCTTAGAGTATCGCTCGAACTCCAATCCATCACCTGCCCGGCAGGGAGTCTATATATTATTTGAGAATAACTGCCCCAGGCATGCAGAGAATCTATCGCAGTTTTTACGTCTATAGAAGCAGCGCCTTCCACTTTATCGGTAGAATCCTGTTTCCAGTGCAAATAGCTATTGCCGGCTTCTACATTTGACGTCCATACAAAATTTGTATCAGCGGCAATATTGTCAAAACTCTGAATCTGCGAAGTTTGAGCATAAGCGCTAAAGGACCACGCAAATAGAGCCAACAGAGCAGGTAAAATAACTTTTTTCATGGGTTATCTTCCTTTTTGGTTAATAGATATTAGTTAATTATTTGAACACTATTTAAGAAAACTACTAGAACCACAAACTCCACAGCCCGATAATTAATAAGACTATAAAAGCAGACATCATAAAGTTCACTCTTAAAGAACCTTTTGAACGGCTGCTTGATAGATTTACAACAAGTTCCGAAAAGCTGTTCGGGGCCAAATATTGTACGGAAGAAATACCGTAATTTTTCTTTTCTTCCGGCAAATAACTTAAAGCAAGTATTACCACAGTACAGAACAAAAAAAGGAAAATTGAAAAGTGTAAAAAATTAATGCTAACTATCGGAGAGAATACTCCTGCACCGGCCAGGTTGGTTCCGTAAATTAATTCCAGAATGAGCCGTAAAAATCCTATTCCTTCGCCGAAATTAAATGTTGTAATTGCAGCCTTTGCATTCACTTTCTTTAACAAAAATCCCCATAAAAAAACCGCTGTGATGGGTGGACTGAAATATCCCTGCAGGCTTTGAAGATAGAGATAAACCTGGGAACTGATCAGTTTAACCAGAGGGACACAAATAATTGCTAGTATTACTATAACTGTTGTAGACAGTCTTCCTACAAGAACCAGTTCTCTCTCGGAAGCATTAGGATTATTAACTTTGTAAAAATCATTTGTGAAAAGCGTAGATACGGTATTAAATACACTTGAGAGCGAAGACATAATCGCAGCCAAAAGTCCGGATAAAACTATACCTTTAATTCCTATCGGAAGTATATTGCTTGCTATGAGCATCGGGTAAGCTTCATCCCCTTTAATTCCCTGAAACAACGCGGCAGCGATTAAACCCGGCAAAACCAAAATAAATATGGGCAGTACTTTTAAAAGCGCCGCAAATAAAGATCCCCGCTGAGCATCATTTATCGATTTTGCGGATAAAATTTTCTGAACGATATACTGATCCGTCACCCAATACCAGAAGGCTAAAATGGGCGCTCCGAAAATGACACCGGTCCACGGATAATCCGGATCTTTAATTGACTTAAACATATTAAAGAAATCGGGAGGCAATTTAGCCTCTAATCCTGAAAATCCGCCTACCGCTTTAAGGCCGAAAATGGTAAGAAGAAGAGCACCGATAATAAGTACAACTGCCTGAAATACATGCGTTTTCATTACAGCGGTAGCTCCGCCCAGCACCGAATATAATCCGGTAAAAAGTATTATCATGATGGCGGAAGTGTAAATATTCAAACCGAACATTTTATAGAATAAAATACCGCCTGCAAAAAGTGTTACAGAAATTTTTGTGAAGATATATATTACAATTGAAATTATTGCGAAAGGTTTTCTAAGCGAGGGGTCGAAACGCTTTTCAAGAAATTCGGGCGTTGTAACCACACCTGCTTTAATATAAATGGGAGCTATAATCCATCCTAGAAGAATTAAAATAAAGATAGCCATTAATTCGAATTGCCCTACCGCCAAACCTCTTGCCGCACCGGCGCCGGCCAACCCGATAAAATGTTCGCTGGAAATGTTAGCTGCAAATATGGAAAGCCCTATTGTCATCCACCCCATTTTTCGCCCTGCAAGAAAATAGTCTTCATAACTTTGGTCCTTTTTACTCGAGTAATAAAGTCCCAGGCTCAAGACTATAATCAAGTAAACAAGAAGAATAAGGCTGTCCAAAAAAGTAAAAACAACTTGCAAATATTTTCCGTTTTTTTCTCTTGTAGTGTCACAAATAATGCCAAGTGTTTTTTTACAAAGGCGAGTTCATATTAAGTGAAAAATGGAAATAGGAAATTCAAGCGGCTGTGTATCTTATTAAATTGATAAAAAGTGAATTATTATTCTAATAAAAACAAAAATTTTGTGCAGAAGTTTAAATGAGAATCCAGTAAGTAATGATTTAGGATGGATAAAAAATATTAATGCGGAATTCAACCGATCATGCTCGGGAACGAAATCCGGTTGCATTTAAAAATCGCATGTTGAATATAAGTTGAGTGTTTCAACGGCCATTAATTTTTATAGCTTTAATAAGGCTCGAGCACGATGGGTTTTTATTAAGCTAATAAAATGGAATTATCTTTTTAATAAAAATCAGTTAAATGTTTGAGAATTAATTTTATAGAAATGAAACCCGCATTCAGCACCAAATAGTTTAAGAACGTAGCGGCCGAATGCGAGTCTTGTGTTTATTAAATCATTTCAGAAGTATCATTTTTTTAATTGCGGAATAATTACCCGCGGTTATTCTGTAAAAATAAATTCCCGAGGGTAAATTATTAGCCTCAAAATTTACAGTATAAGCACCCGCATTTTTATTTCCGTTAACAAGCGTTGTAATCTCTTTGCCCAGTATATTAAACACTTTTAATGTAACAAAACTGTTTGAAGGAATAGAATATTTTATTTCGGTTGCAGGATTAAAAGGATTGGGATAATTCTGATTTAAAGTAAAAGTCAATTCCTTCCTTTTGTCAGACGCGGTACTTGTAACGTGAGTAAACATTAAATAATTCAAGTTAAAGCCGGATGCAAGAAACTGAAGCTGCATTGTATGGGTTCCGGCCGATAATTGAATATTATTAAGCGTCAATGTCTGCCAGTTTTGCCAGCCTCCAGTAACCGGAAGACTTACAACCGGCGAAACAATATTTCCGTCAAGTTTCATAATAAACTTCCCACCTGCCTGATCAGATGCATATCTTACATCAACATCATATGAACCCTGCTGTTCAATTTTTACCGTATAGTTCATCCACTCGCCTAGATTTATCCAGCCGACATCGAAGCCGTTTGTGGGCAGATCATAGCAGGTTTCGATGTCCACACCGTCGTTACGGTCGCTTCCTCCCGAATTGCCGGAAGACTGCGTGCTGCTGCCGTTATTTTCATAATCAACATCGTTATAAGCATAATTTAATTTTCCCATGTCGTAATCTGATGCATAAACTATTCCCGGTATTATATTATCTGTATACGGCAAAGTGGAATTATCGTAAGGCTGGCGCATCATAGCATCTATAACGTCTTTTTGAAAAAGACAATTTGCAAACTTAAGATTTTCGGCCATTCTTAGCAGAGTATTTGTAGCATAGGATACCGTCGGCTTTGTGCCGCTTCCGTTCCAGTAATTTAACAGCAGCTGATAATCCGGAGTGTAGGGCACATTCAAAGGTCCGTTTATGGTGTTGAATTTTTTCAAAGTCCACCACGCCCATCCGATATCATACTGTTTCATCAAAGTAACACATTCGGTATACCAAGTATTGGAATTCTCTCCGGTTTCTCCCAGCCATAAAGGAACACCGTAAGTACTTCTGAGATTTAAATATCCCTGAATTGAAGACGAATTATTTGAGTTCCAGTATTTATGAAAACTATATGACATTTTTTTATCCCAGGGCGGGGTTAGTCCGCTGAAATCGGTCGCATACTGATTGCCTTCGATAAAAAGAATGTGCGTTGTATCCACTGTTCTAATCGCGTTTGTTATCCTTACGTAAAGATCGTAAAGAGGTTTATTTCCGTTAGTGAAATTCCATCGTGGTTCGTTAAGAAGATCGTAGCCTGCAACAGCGGGTTCGCTTTTATACCGCGCGGCAATTGTTTTCCAGAGGTCTACGGTTCTGGTCTGTTTAGCCGTATCCTGCCATAGCGAAGGAACGGATGGATCGTAATCCGAAATTGTCTGGTCGCTTTCGCCCCCGGGTGCACAGTGAAGATCCAGTATAACATAAATATTATATTTCGAACACCAGTGAATTAAACTGTCTAATATTGCAAATCCGCTCTCGGAATAAACACCCGGAGAATCGGCCGGAGTTAAAATATTATAATGAAAAGGCAGTCTGACAAGATTAAATCCCCATGAAGCAAGCGCTTTGATGTCCGCCTCCGTCACAAAATTTTTCCTAAACGCACTGTAAAAAACATTCGTATTTTCTTCGCCGATCAGATTCAGAATTTTTTGCCTGATTTGCGAAGGCGAATTGGCAAAGCCGGACATCCCGAACATGTATCCTTCGGGCTCCAGCCATCCGCCAAGGCCCATTCCTTTGAAATAAACTTCCTGACCGCTTTGATTAACAAACTTTGTCCCGCTTATTGAAAGGAAACCCTGATAAAAATCTTGCGCCGGCGCTACCGAACATCTTACAATCAGAATTAAGAAAAGAATAGTAAATTTATTCTTCATGACTAACCTTATTAATTTGACAATACCGAATTCAAACAACAATAATGCCAAAGAGTTAAAATCATGCAGGATAGCAATGAGAATAAGAATCCCGGATTGGAATTTTCTGAAAATATCCGACCTGGCTCTTTAAATAATTCGGCTACTTTAACCCCAGTTCTTTGGCCATCCTATAATAATTCGAAGGTGCGAGCCCGAGTTTTTTTGCTGCCTCGGAATCGGATGAAGAATTTTTGCGGATATAAATAAAATATTTTTCCCTTACTGTCTTTTCCAGCTGAGACAAGGGAAGCTGCATACTTTTAAAGACTTTTTCTATCTCATCGTCGTTGTTATTCTCTTTTTCGATATTAAAAGTTCCGAGAGCGCGCTTTGTGCTTTGTTCGTCGATTACCGGGGTATCTACAAACAGCATTCTTTGAACAACATTTTTTAGTTCTCTTACATTTCCCGGCCATTCGTAATTAATTAAAAATTCCAATGCCTGGTCATTAATCGTAGGCTTTTCCTTGCCCATATTCTGGCTGTAAAATGTTAAAAAGTGTTCAATTAAAATCGGGATATCCGATTTCCTTTCTTTCAAATCCGGCACTTGAATAAAGATTACATTAAGCCTGTAATACAGATCTTCCCTGAATCTTTTTGCTTTCACTTCTTCTTCTATATTACGGTTGGTGGCTGCAATTATGCGGATATTTACCTTTACTCTGTTTGTACGCCCTATTTTTTCGAGTTCGCCGTCCTGTATTACACGAAGAAGCTTTACCTGCGCCGATAGCGGCAGTTCGGTTATTTCATCCAGGAATACCGTACCGTTGTGGGCAATTTCAAATAAACCCGGTTTGCGCTTATCTGCGCCTGTGAAAGAACCTTTTTCATATCCGAACAATTCGCTTTCTATTAAGTCCTGCGGTAAGCTGCCGCAGTTGATCGTAACAAAGTTTTCAAATTTTCTATTGCTGTTATAGTGAATATTGTAAGCAACAAGTTCTTTTCCGGTGCCGGAAGGGCCGCTGATAAGTATGTTCACTTCGCTTTGAGCATACTTTAGAATTTCCTGCTTTAAATTCTGCACTACGGTCGATTCGCCGATAATTCTTTTCTGAAACAATATATCTTCGACGTTCTTAATTAATTTCTGATTTGATTTTCCCCACGCTTTTTCGATTTTCGATTTTTCATACGCGTTGAGAATACTCAGTATAAAATCTGTCGGCTGGTAAATATGCTCCTCGATATCTCCCGGATATTTTGTGCAGTACCAAAAAGCTCCTGCTTTCATTAAACGCTGCGCAAAGTTATAATCCGTTATATTAATCGTCATTTTTGTTATAACAATTATCTGAACCGAAGGTTCAATTTCCTTCAGTCTTTGAATTAATTTTTCCCCCATCATTCCGCCCGAAAGATTGAAGTCCATTATGACAACATCATAGAAAGATTTTTTTGCCATTAAAAAATTGATGGCGTCGTTTCCGTCTGAAACGACATCGGCAATTACGATCCTTTCGGCAAAAGGCTCTATTGTTTTCTTTACTCTGTTAACATCAAACTCTTCGTCTTCCACAAGTAAAATATTTATTGCGCTGCTGTTCAAAACATCTCCGGTTATAGTTTAGATAATTTTCTTATGCACGGTGTTATTACACTTTTCGGTCCCCGACAAAAAGCAAAAATTAATTTTCGGAAGCCAAAACTAAAAATATTATTTCCAAATAAAAAATAACTTCCTATAAACTTTTAAGATTAAGTACCTGAATGATAATAAAAATAAGAGCATAAATATGCTGCTTATTGTCGGCGCGAAACCGTTAACGATGCCCATAATCTTTATTTTGGCGGAAATATTGGCGCATTATTTAGCTCCGTGCCTGACCTGTAAAAACTCAGGAACAAATACGCAAAACTTATTAATAGAGAAAAGACACTCCAAGAAAGTATAGAATTCGACCTCTTTTGAATCTTGTCAAAATCTTTTTTCCTGATTAAAATAAGAATGGAGACAACCTGGACTATTATAAAAACAGCAACCAGTAATAATAACCATTGTATTATTCCGCCGTTATGAAAGAAACTTAACAAGACGAATCTCCCGCTTTTTAAGGTTAGTTAAAAGTAATCAGACTTTAATTAAGATTGCAAACTCACAGCCGCCTTTTTCCAAATTATAAACGTCTAAATCCCAGCCGCATTTCTTCGACATTTCATATGCAATATAACAGCCGTACCCAACATTCTGGATTGCGGAATCCTTAGTTGAGACATTCTCCCTGAATATTTTTTTATTGCCGTGTTCGTCGGATGTAAGTAAATCTGATTCAATACCTTTGCCGTTATCGGTGATAAGGATTTTAATTAATCTTTCATGCTCCGAGAATTGCGACCTGATTTTTATTAATAAATTGTTTACACCGGCATGATCGATGCTGTTCTGTACAAGAGGTTCTATAATTTCCCAGATAACAAACTCGTTTACGCTTAAAATGGGTATATGGCTGCCTTCTTCGAAATCTATTGAGAAAGTGCCGCTTTTTTTCGAACTTCTTAAAAATATATGATTAACTATAAAACGTATAACCTCGTTTATATCGGTTCTGAAAATAGCGTTACGTATTGTCTGTACCGGCGGTTCGTACCACTTCATATCATAAATAATTCTTGAAATAAAGTTAGCGTATTTTGTCACGCGGTATTTTATAACATCGATATTTGAGGGCGATAAACTTGAAAGATCGCCTTTGATAAAGCCCATTATTTTTTCTGCTTTATGATATGTATGATAAATTCGTTTTGTAAATATCATTTCCTTTTGGTAGTTGACCTGCTTTTTAATATTATCCTCATGCTCGAGCATTAAAAGTTTTTGCGCTTCATCTCTTTCTTTTACGGTATAAGACGAAACAAAATACATAGATAACAAACCCAATGAGATTAAAGACAGGTATAATAACGATGTTTCGTTATAGTTGGATATAATCTGGCCGGAGATAAACGATAAATCTGGCGTGTTTTTCATATACACAGCGCCGATGTATTCTCCCCTTAGAATAAGGGGTACGAATGTATTAAAAGTACGGTTATCTGTAAGAATGCTCTTTATTTGTTCTTTATCTATTAAAAAGTTCTGAATATTATTATAGAGAGATATTGCCTGCAGATGACTCTGGTTTTCATTTACGACGGCAGTTGAATCCAGATAAAAAATATGGAACAGCGTCTTGCCTTCGTCAATAGCATAAATATTATTATTCTTCTTAATTATAATGCACATCTCTTCTATGTTGTGCTGCAATATTTCCTGGTTAAAAATAATATCAAAAGCCTTAATTATTCTGTTCTCTTCCCCCGCCTTTATATCTTCCTTTTTATTTATTGTTTCAAGCAGCAGTTCAAAAGCGGTCGTAGTTAAATTAGCCAGCCTCTCCGCGGAATCCTTCTGATACCAGCTTTGAGTGCTGTCGAAAAAACTGCCTATGGAAGACTTATTTATTATTGAAACTATAACCTGAAATGCAAAAAGTACAATGAATATTACCGTCAAATGTTTGAATTGAAAGTGATATTCTCTAATTTTTTCGAATATTTTTTTTTTGCTCATAGTTAGTACTTTTATTTAAGTAAAATACTATTTGATTTAAGTTCGTTTTCGGCTTTAACAAGTGCATCATGAGGAGTTAATTTTCCGCTGATGGCAAGATTCAAATAATAGGACACGATATCGGAAACATCTGTATAGTGAATGGAAAACGGCCTGTATATTCCGTGTTTAATTAAGGTAAGATCAAAAGCCAGGTCGGGATTCCTATCGACAAACAAAGTATCTTGATAGATGCCGTTGTTTATCGGTATATAGCCGCCTTCGTCAAATAGAACTTTTTGCGCTTCCTGACTCATTAAGAACTTAATAAACCTGACCGATTCAGGTACCTTCGATGAAAATTTCGATATCATTAAATTCCAGCCTCCGAAAACAGACACTGGTTTCGAGCCCTCCAAATGCGGTGTCGGGACTTCGAGAATTTTATTTTTTAATCCTAAATATTTATTCCCGACAATATTGTTTTTAAATAAGCCTGTCCACCCCCGCAGAAAAACGCCGTTATTTTTTAGGTAGTATCTGTACGAATCGTCCTCTTTAAATCTGAGTACATCACGAGGCGATACTTTGTACTTATTTACCAAATTGCACAGGAACTCGAGTGCCTTTTCGGCTTTTGGCGTATTCAGCAGAAGGGAGTCTCCCTCCATCAGTTTACCGTTCATTGTAGAAAGAATTTCCGTATAAATGCACATCAGACCTTCGTAATCGTCTGCCTGAAAGATGAAATAAGGATTATTCTTAAAATCTTTACTTAGGGCAATCATCTCCTTCCAGGTAATTGACTTGCTAAGCTTCTTCACGATTTCTTTAGAATTTGGAAGTTTATCTATAAGATCTTTCCTGTAATACATTAAAGCTATGTCTAGATATAAAGGAATGGCGTACAAAGAATCCTTGAAATAACAGGAATGGAGTGCATAATTCAGAATTTGTTTTTTTTCTGCATCCGGAAAATATTCGTCCAGAGGAACTGCCCATCTTGTAAACCGCGGCACCCAGATCTGATCTACCGAAAAAACGTCTATTCTGTCGCTCTTGCTTCTGAAGTAACGTGCAAGGATCTCTTTTCTGTCGTTTGTAGTAAATTTATCAAAAGGAAGATCTATCGGTACTACTTCAATTTGTCCTTTGTATTTCTTGTTAAAAAGATCAATTACCTTTTTATGCGCCGATGAAATATTATCCGCAAAATAAATCTTAACCGCTTTTCCGCTGGTTCTATCGCCGGTATTGTATGAAGGGAAAATGTAAATTATGAGCATGAAAGCAGTTACTAGAAATGTACTGACAACAACATAGAATATTTTAGAAAATTGCATAAATAACCTGTTTTTAAGACTTAATATTTTATGTAAAAAAGCAGAAAACTTTATATTTACTTGTTTTTGTATTTATGCGAATTAACAAGCAAGCCTCTCTTTCAGGCGGTTAAAATAGGTAAAAAATAAAACTTAACCCTGTGAATTTCATATAAAATATTTATTATATTTATTTTTTATTTTAAAAATCTATTTAACGCAAACGCACAAAAATTTATCATTTTAATAATTTCCGTTTATTAAAATAATAAAGAATCGATAAATTTATTCTGCAAAAACCTTCACCCGTGAATTAAAAACCAATTCAATAACACTATTCGAAATAAACCACTGCGTCTCCGCATCAATAGGAATATATTAAGAAAGGGCATAAAATTTGTCTTCTACAAAAAATGCTCCAACTTTCTTAAATAATTAAGCGGTTTCAACAAAAAGTAATTTGAAAAATAAATTTGAGATATGCGAAAAAAGTGTTTAAAATCAAATTGACAACTTTATTATTTATACCGGCAAATCCCTAAACCATTAAATGAAACAAATCGAAAAAGGGCTGTCATGAAAAAAAAACTTCTAATAGCAGTACTGTTTTTAATTTTCAGTGCTTCAATTATCGGTTGTAAAAAGAATGATAACATAACAGGCACAGATACTGCAAAATCAGGCGATCAGATCGTACCCCCTGCGGGATACACATTGGTCTGGCACGATGAGTTTAACTCACCTGCTCTGGATAAGTCGAAATGGAATTATGAAGTGAACGGCGACGGCGGCGGAAATAACGAACTACAGTACTATACCGATTCTGCCGATAATTGTTTTATAAAAGACAGCTGTCTGGTTATTCAAGCATTAAACCAGAAATATTTGGGAAAAGATTACACTTCCGCCCGGCTTAATTCCAGCGGAAAGGGGGACTGGAAGTACGGCAGATTCGAGGTCCGCGCAAAACTTCCTTACGGGCAGGGACTTTGGCCGGCAATATGGATGCTTCCTACGGATTGGGTTTACGGCGGATGGCCTGCAAGCGGTGAAATTGATATAATGGAAGAACTCGGTCAGCAGGCTAATAAAGTCTACGGCACGATTCATTACGGTACACCGCATCAGCAGCAGGGCGGCAGCTATACGCTTCCAGGCGGTTATTTTTTGAATGACTTCCATGTTTTTGCATGCGAGTGGGATTCAACTACAATCAGCTTCTATGTAGACAGCATAAAATACTACACCGCGCACATAAAGGCTCCTTTTGATCAAAGATTTCACTGGGTTTTAAATGTTGCCGTCGGCGGAAATTGGCCAGGTAATCCCGATTACACAACCAGTTTTCCGCAGCAAATGGTGATTGATTATGTCAGGGTTTTTCAAAAATCTTCTAATTGACTTTGAATTATTTTTAATTCATCATGAGAAAATTTTATGTTTATTTTTAAACGCTCTTTTGCAACATCCATTTTCTTTTTCTTGAGTCTTACTTCTTATGCCGGTTCTCAGACAAACGGCTTTGTTTCCACCAAAGGTGCAGAAATAATCGCCCCGGACGGCACCGAATTACTTCTTAAAGGAATTAATATAGGCAACTGGCTGGAACCGGAAGGTTACATGTTTAAATTCAAAGGAGCGGAATCGTCTAGAAAAATCTACGAAGTATTTAACGAATTGCTCGGCCCTGATGCTTCAATCGACTTTTGGAATGAATTCAGGAAAAATTATATAACCGCAAATGATATAAAATTTATCAAAGACAGGGGATTTAATTCAATCAGAGTTCCATTCGATTATAAACTTCTAACCGGAGAGGATTTTTCAAATACATGCGACCGGCCTGGATTCAAGCTGCTCGACAGCGTAATCAACTGGTGCAGCAAATATAAAATTTATGCCGTCCTCGATATGCATTGCGCTCCGGGAGGACAAACCGGCGCCAATATAGACGACAGCTGGGGATATCCTTACCTTTATGAAAATGCGGAATATCATAAACAGACAATTAAACTGTGGAAAGAAATTGCCGAACGATATAAAAATGAAAAATATGTTTTAGGCTATGATCTTTTAAATGAACCGATAGCCCCCTACTTCGATACCGCAAGACTAAACAAAATGCTTGAACCTCTATATATTGAAATTACAAAGGCTATCCGGACAGTCGATACTAACCATATTATTATTCTCGGCGGAGCGCAATGGGATTCAAATTTCAAAATTTTCGGAAAACCTTTCGATTCAAAACTTGTTTACACTTTTCACAAGTATTGGAGCGATACAACTCAATTAGTTATTCAAGAGTACCTCGATTTCAGAGATAAATACAATGTGCCCGTCTGGCTGGGTGAATCCGGTGAAAATAAAATGCAGTGGATTGAGTCCTTCAGGAGACTGCTTGAAAAGAACGATATCGGATGGTGCTTCTGGACTTTTAAAAGATTGGATACCGACCGCAGTATTGTTTCCATCAAACTGCCGGAAGGTTACAGTTCTATAATTAATTATGCCGATACAGACAGGCAGACTTTCGAAAATATAAGAAAAGCCTTACCGGACAGGGACACGGTAAATATCGCGGCTGCGGAATATTTAAAAAATATTATGATTAAAAACTGTGCAGTAAATAAAAAATATATTGAGGCTCTCAATCTTAAGTGATCATAAAAATATCTTATTTTACCGGTCGTTTATTTAAACCTTTAAAATCATGGTATAGTAAACTGTCCAGGATAATCGGGATGAAAAAAAATCTAAAATTTATAATTGCCGTTTTTCTAATATTAAATATCAATGCTTTTTCCCAAGGTAACGATAAAATTATTGCAAAGGCGGGAAATCAGACAATAAGCGAAAGAGAATTTAAGCTTCGTTATGAACTCGTTCCGCATTATTCAAGAGATCAATTTAATGAAGATTCTTCAAAAATAGATTTACTGAATTCCTTAATCGCCGAAAAACTTTTGGCGCAGGAAGCAAATTTGCTGGGATTCGATACCACCGATTACTACAGATACTCTATTGAACAGATAAAAGATCTATATGCAAGGGACGCACTTTATAAAAAAGAAATTGATAGGAAAGTAATAATAACACAGAGCGATATTCAAAAGGCGCTTGACCGGCGTTCAAAATCTCTCTTTGTAAGAATTATATCTGCCAACGATTCTTCGGCAGCCTTTAATTATTATGCTCAATTGCTGAAAGGCGCACCGTTCGATTCGATCGGGAATATATCCGACCCGATGGAATACGATTCGAATAAAGCTCCGTTAAAAATTACATACGGCCAAATGCAGGACGACCATGTTGAGGACGTGCTGTACGGCTTAAAGAAAGGGCTCTTTTCCCCTCCCGTAAAAAGCGGACCGGTCTGGTTCATATTCAAGCTTGTGGGTGTGAATACGGAGGTGCCTCCGAATGCAAATGATCCCGACTATAACAGGACTATAACTAATGTAATCAGAATGAAGAAGTCCAGAATCATCGGTATAAAATATCTTAACCAATTTTATAAAGACAAAAATGCAACGGTAGACAGTACATTATTTCTTAAACTTGCCGGAAAAATTTCTTCAACACTAACTGAAAAAGAAAGCGAGCATAAATTCGGCCGCGATAATATGCTTTTCCTTAGCGAAGGAGATATACTGGAAATTCTACATTACTTCGGGAACAGTACTGGGGACGAAGATTTAGTGCATATCGTAAAAAGTCCGGTTAAATTAAAAGAATATTTGTACAGCTTAATAATCTATCCTTTGTTAATAAAGGATCCTTCTTTCGGATCGGTCGCATATTATCTGATGGGAAACTTAAATAAATACATTCAATATAAATTCTTAGCAGACGAAAGTTTCAAAGAGGGCCTTCAAAATATCCCCGAAGTAAAAGAAGAAACGGAAATCTGGAAAGATGATTTCCTCGCTAAAATGCTTAAAAATACTTTTCGCGATTCTGTAAATGTAACGGACGAGGAGTTAAAAGATTATTATAAAGGAAAAAAGGGATTGGAAAAGGTAGACATACTTGAGATTTTGAACAACAATCTTGAAGTAATTGAAACCGTATTTAAAGAATTAAAAGCAGGAAAAAATTTCGGCAAACTTGCGGAAGAATATACTCAAAGATCATGGACGAAAAAAAACGGCGGCGAATTCGGATATTTTCCGGTGTCAAAGTTCGGAGAAATAGGAAAAGCCGCATCAAAATTAAAATTAAATGAAATCTACGGCCCGATAAAAACGGACAGCGGCTACTCGGTAATTAAGCTGATCGGCAGAAAAATAGATTCCGCAAAAACCGAAAATGATTTTAAAGCCGATAAAAATGAAATAAAAGACGAACTGCTTTCTAAAGAATTCAATCAAAAGTTTTTTAAATATATAGCCGGGCTTGCGGAGAAATACAAATATTCTATCAACGAAAAAAATCTGAAAAATGTAAAAGTGAACGACATCCCGATGTTTACGTATAAATATATCGGGTTCGGCGGAAGAATTGCCGCAATGCCTTTTTTGGATGGCTGGTACGGCTGGACAAAATACTTAAAAAAAGGGTCAAAGGTTATACCTTAAAACAAAATTTTTCTTATAAATATCGTTAGGATACGGAATGAAAATATTGTTACAATTTTTATTAATTTCTTTTTTTCTCACCGCTCAGTTGTTTCCCCAGGGATATAAACTTGTCTGGTCAGATGAATTTAACGGCACATCTTTAGACCTAACAAAATGGAGTTATGAAATAGGCAACGGTACCAACGGCTGGGGCAATAATGAGCTGGAATATTACACCAACATGACTCAAAATTGCAATGTTCAAAATGGTATATTAAACATCGTCGCGGCAAAAGAAAGTTACAGCGGGTACAATTATACTTCCGCACGAATAAAAACGCAGGGAAGGTTTTCTTTCAAGTACGGAAAGATCGAAGCGAAAATAAAAATGCCTTTCGGCCAGGGAATGTGGCCTGCTTTCTGGATGCTGGGAGATAATATAAATAAAGTAGGCTGGCCTTCCTGCGGCGAGACGGATATAATGGAAATGATCGGAGGAAAAGGAAGGGAGAACACTGTGCACGGCTCGGCTCATTGGGGAGGCGATTATACAAAATCGTATACATTGAGCACCGGAACATTTGCTGATTCGTATCATACCTTCGATTTGATCTGGACTCCTAAGCAAATGATATGGCAGGTAGACGGCATAACATATGTCACTCTGGATATAACCCCCTCCGCATTAAGTGCTTTTCAGAAAAGTTCTTTTATAATTCTTAACCTTGCAGTCGGCGGGAGCTGGCCGGGCAATCCGGATAATTCCACTACATTTCCTCAGGCACTGCAGGTCGACTACGTTAGGGTATATCAGGACACTACCGCATTCCCAAGCGTTTCTTTAGTTACTCCGCAGAATAATTCGGAGTTTACTCCCAATTCAAATATTACTTTGACCGCAAACGCGTCCATGCAGAACGGTACAATTTCAAATGTAGAATTCTACCAGGGCGCAATGATGATCGGTGAAACAAATGTAAGCCCTTACAGCATGACCTGGAATAATGTTTCTGCCGGGAATTATAAAATTCATTGCATCGCATATACAAACACGGGTCTGAGTTCAACATCAGATACGCTAAATATAAAGGTGGGAAGCAATGCGACGACCTCTCCATACGGCGGAACTCCTGCCCGGGTACCCGGGGTAATTGAGGCTGAGAATTTTGATCTAAGCGACTTCGTACATGCTTATTACGATTCCGATGTTCAGAATTCCGGCGGTCTATACCGTCCGGCAGAAGGTGTGGATATTGAAGCATGTTCGGATACCGGAGGAGGTTTTGATGTGGGATGGATTCAGAATAACGAGTGGATGGTTTATACTATCTCAGTAAAGGACAGCGGAACATATCAGATAGGTGCAAGAATAGCTTCCAGTTCGACAGGCGGTTCCTTTCATTTTGAAATAGATAATAATGACGTAACCGGCAAGATAGATGCTCCGAATACAGGAGGATGGCAGAACTGGAAAACCGTACAGTCAAAAGATTTTTCACTTTCTCCCGGAATTCATAATCTGAAATTCTTTATTAACTCCGCAGGATTTAATATAAATAAAATTTATGTATATCCTCCTGATGCTAAATCTTCTATTAATTTTGTTTATCCTCAAGGAGGCGAAATATTCACCCCGGACAGCATAATTGAGATAAAATGGTTCAGTCAAAAAATAAACACAGTCAATATAGGCTACTCGACTAACGGAGGGAAATTTTGGTCGCTGGTGCAAAACGGCGTCGACGCAAGATTCGACGTATACAGATGGAAGGTTCCGAATGTTAATTCAGCAAATTGCAAACTAATTATTATGAACCAGAATAATATTACCGTATTGGATACTTCCGCTACTGCTTTTTCAATCGGAATAATAAATTCCGTTAAAGCAGGACTAAAAACTCCCGACAATTTTTTACTTAGCCAGAATTATCCGAATCCCTTTAACCCGACAACCACTATTAATTACCGTGTTACGGACAGGACCCGTGTAATGTTAAAAATTTACAACATGCTGGGTATGGAAATTAATACTTTAGTAAATCAGGAAAAGTACGGCGGGGATTACACCGCAGTCTGGAACGGCAAAAATTTTAAAGGTGAGGATGTGCCGAGCGGAATTTATTTCTATTCTCTTACCGAAGGGAAATCGGTTCAAGTAAAAAAAATGGTTTTACTGAGATAATTCCACTATTTAATAATTAAACTTAAAGCTTTCTGCGGGGAGACTTTTCATGAAGAATTTTAATACTGCTCAAAAATCTTTCGGCTATTTATTTTTTGTCGTTTTACTATCGTTCCTCAGCTCATGGACAGTCTCCGCACAAACAATAGAGGATAGAATTACAAAGATATTATCGCAGATGACACTGCAGGATAAAATTGATCAGCTTCATAAAGAAGGCGGTTTTAACACTGCAGATAATACCAGGCTGAATATACCGGGATTTATTATGGCCGACGGTCCTCACGGTGTAAGAGACGGAATGGCTACTGCATTTCCTGTAGGTATGGCAATGGCGGCAACCTGGGATCCGGCATTGATTAAATTAGTCGGCAAAGCAATGGGAGAAGAATTTTGGGCTAAAGGAAAAAACCAGGCTTTGGGTCCTTGCATGGATATTACATCGAGATCCACGTAACGGAAGAAGCGCCGAAAGCGGCGGTGAGGATCCTTATCTGGATGCTCAAATAACTACTTCGGTTGCGGAGGGCATTCAGATGTCTCCCGTAATTGCAACAATAAAACACTTCAACGGAGTAAACAGGCAGACGAATAGGACAGGCAATAATGATATTATTACAGAGCATTTATTAATGGATGAGTACGGGCTTAACTTCAGAAATGCGGTGCAGGTCGGCGGTGCCTTCAGTGTAATGAATTCGTATAATTTAATTAACGGAGAAAAGAGCGCAGAGAACTACAACCTTCTAACTAAAACATTGAGAAACCATTGGGGATTTCCGTATTACGTCGTTTCAGATTGGGGATCGATCTGGGATGCAGGCAGAGCAATAAATGCGGGCTGCAATGTTGAAATGGGTTCAGACCTTTACCAGAATAATTTATTTAATATGGTAGTAAGCGGTACGGTCTCGGAGGCAACCATTGATGACGCTGTTAGAAAAGTACTGCGGACAAAAATTTTGGCAGGAATGCTGGATAACTTCCCGCAGGGCGATCCCTCGCTTGTTAACAACGCGGATCATCAAAATATTTGTCTTCAGGCCGGTAAAGAGTGCGCTGTACTATTAAAGAACCAAAATAACATACTGCCTTTAAATAAAAACGCAGTTACTACAATAGGATTGATCGGACCAAGCGCAAACGCGGCGCAGATAGACGGCACCGGCAGCAGCTACGTAACTCCATTCTATTCCGTTAGTCCCAAACAAGGAATCGAAAACCTGATCGGAGCGGATAAAGTTGCATATGCCAAAGGGTGCGACATAAACAGCACAGATACTTCGGGATTTCAGGCAGCGCGTAATATTGCAGAAAATTCGGATCTTGTTATTTTTATGGGCGGGCTTGATCAATCCCAGGAAGGCGAAGGTATTGACAGGGTGGGAAATTCTATTGATCTTCCCGGCAGGCAGCAGATGTTGATACAAGAATTGGCTTCGGTAAATAAGAACATAATAGTCGTACTTTACAGCGGCGGTATTTGCGGTGTTCATAGTTTTATTGATCAGATAGAGGGACTGATTTATGCATTTTATCCCGGACAGGAAGGCGGAAATGCTATTGCCCAAATTTTATTCGGACAATATAATCCGGGAGGAAAATTACCGGTAACAATGCCGCAGTTAACCTTGCAGCTTCCGGCGAGGGATGACGATTTCACAAACGATTACGGCTGCGGATACAGGTGGTTCGATAAATTAAACTATAAGCCGGAATTTGCATTCGGATACGGGCTAAGCTATACTACATTTTCCTTCGGTAATTTACAGATAATGCCGGCTTCGGCACCTGCGGGACAAATAATTACGGTAAGCGCGGATGTTACTAATACAGGATCAAGACAGGGAGATGAAGTTGCGCAGCTGTATTTAAGTTTTAGCGTATCCGGCGTTGATATGCCTGTTAAACAACTAAAGGGATTTAAGAGAATTTCACTCGAACCGGGACAGACAAAAACAGTTACCTTTCAATTGTCACCCGACGAATTGTATTACTTCAACGAAACATCTGATTCTTATGCTGTAGAACCGGGTACTTATACCGTAAAAGTCGGAGGGTCTTCGGATGATCTTCCGTTGTCGGGCTCATTCCGGATAACGTCGTCTCAATTGATGCCCGATTTGAAAATTGCTAATATTATGACGGTGCCGCGGTATCCGCTGCAGGGAGATTCGGTTATATTTTTAGCAACTGTACTTAACAGAGGAACGGGACCGAGTCCTGCGGGAACAGTTCACAATGTTACTTTCAGCATTAACGGGCAGCAGATAAGCAAAGCAACTGAATTTTAAGAATTCTATTCCTGCCGGCGGCATGGCGCTCGTCTGCGGAAATTTGGGAGTATCCGGATCTAATACATGGGTTGCAGGCAAACCTGCTTCATATGAGATTGAAGCGATTGTTAACAGCGGAAAAACAATCGGAGAGACTATTGATACGAATAATACTGCTACCGCCTTGTTGAAGGTGTACGGTAATCCTCCGGTGAATATTGCGCTTAACAAACCGGTGACCGCATCTTCGATTGAAACAACAGGCTTGGAAGGACAGAATGCCGTCGACGGAAATTTAAATACAAGATGGTCTTCCCAGTTCAGCGATCCTCAATACCTTACCATTGATCTGCAGTCGGAGCAGACTTTTAACGAGATACATTTAATCTGGGAAGCTGCTTATGCCAAAGAATATGAAGTGCAAATTTCAAACGACAACAGTAACTGGACAACTTTAAAACACGTGACAAACGGAAGCGGAGGCACCGAAGGCATTTCGGCAGATGCTACAGCAAGATATGTCCGATTATACTGTATGCAGAGAGCTACTCAGTACGGCTATTCGCTGTACGAGATCCAAATTTTTAACAACGAAAATACATCTTCAACCCAAAAAGTACAGAACAAAATACCGGATGAATTTTTATTAAGCAACAATTACCCGAATCCGTTTAACCCGACAACAACAATACACTACGAAATCCCGGCATACAGTTTGGTCAGCATAAAAGTCTACGACGATCTGGGAAAAGAAGTTAAAACGCTTGTTAATCAATATCAAAGCAAAGGAAGTTACGATATAAGTTTTAACGCAGGCAGTCTTGCAAGCGGAGTTTATTTTTACCAATTAAAATCGGGAAATTTTATTATCACCAAAAAGATGATGCTTTTAAAATAATTGAAGTAAGTTTCTGATTTTTTACTTCGGACGGTATTAGTTCTTGCTATTTCTTTTCATTGATACTCCTAACCTGGCGGCATTTGCCGCCTTTTTATTTTACATTTAACATCCAGCCCTGAGTAAAGTTTTCTAATAACAAACAGACCTGGCAATCAATTGTGTTTTATAATTTCGGGAAATATGATATTGTAAATTTTTCCTTGATATAAGTTTTCGTTTTATATAGCTTGATTAACAAAGTAGTAGATACAATGAAAAACACTAACCGCAAGAAGCACATTTGCATTTTTTGTGCACCGGGTAATATATAAATAAGTTGGTAGATCTATATTTACGGCGATATAATAATTCATGGTTAGCTTCAAACAGTTAAGCAAATGTAAACGAAAAACTATAAGAGAAGCGCGGTTCCAAAGATTAATTATTAAAAAATGGAATTGCGGCCGTTCTTCCGTATTCTATTTATGCGGCAAACGCCGTGCGGCAAAATAAGAACACATTAAATTACGCGGTAAAAATTAATTTGAATAAATTCTTGAAACATAAGAAAGAAATCCAAGACAAACTTGAGGTGATATTCTAAAGTACTATCGCTGTATTTATTGCACGGCTATTAGTAAACTTGTTTTAGTACGGTTTATAAGATTATAAACAAATTATTCGTGTATATTTAGAATTGTAATAAAACGGGAGTTTATTATGAGACTTAAATTTTATTTTCTTACATTAGCGGTTTGCCTTGCCTTTCTAAGCGTAACATCATACCCCAAAAGTTCAACTAAAGAAGGCTTGAGAGCTTACATTTTCTTTACGTTCGAAAGCCCAAATATGTTCAGAGATAGTACTTTTAAAAACGAAATCAAATCAAAAATAATGAAAATTTTCGAAGAGCAAGGCATAAATATCATAAGGACAGAAAATCCTAATGCGTATGAAGAATACAAATTAAACGTTTATATAACAATTAAAGACAGTTTAATAATTGAAGCGCAATATATAGGGATTTCAGGACCGGCTTTGTCATATATGATGTACCCCAGGGAGAGTTCTAAATATAAAAATGAATATGAGATCTATAATACCGTAAAAAAATATATTGATAAAAACATTCTTAAAAAGACGAACAAATAATTAGTGTTTATCTTTTTTTAATTAAGAATTAAGTTAAAACAATCAGTATTTATCGGAAAAGTATTTAAGGGGAAGAGTAAGTAATAAAATTAAGGATATATTTAATTTTTAAAATTCGAGATTTAATTCGGCTTCCGATATTATTTTAATTGACGATATTTATGATTAAATAAAATATAATGACAGAGTAAATCGATTAGAAAATTATATCTATAATAGCTAGCCCAAACTGTAATTCATACATTAATTTAACGGATTTATGTTATGATCTAAATAACAGAAAACTTAAGTTTTTTTTACTTACTTTTAATTTATAAATTTTTCCTTTTAAGTTAGCAATAACAATCTGTTATTTCGTTAGCAGCCCCCATTCTTAGAATTAAAGTCACTAAATATTTTATAAACAAATTAATTGCCTTTATTTAATCACGGTAATTACCCCGGAGGAATATATGCATTCTTTCTGTACCGGTTATTTATTTAAGAATATTTTATTGTCGTTTATATTTAGCACTATCCTGATTACTTATTCTTTTCCTCAGAATGTTAGAATACAGAAAAGTAATGTTAATAATACCGATTCAAGAAGACAAACCCGGATTATTCAGCCGAACTCACGAGCCGAAAGAATAAGATCTTATTTAAGTAAATCCCGGTTAACTACTTTATCTTCAACGTTCAAAATATCATCCTCAGGGCAGATCAATAAGATTACGGCCTCAACAAGCGGCAGTTATACGTTTGCGTCATTTAATACGGGAATAATTACCGGCGGAGGTGCGGCATTTTCAAAAGCTCTTGATGTCTCCTCCCTGCCCTCATCCGAATATCTTTTCGTTAGAGTTACGGCCGATTATGCGCCCGGAACTTCGCCGCATGACGGTTATTCCAGTACCATGAAAATGATGCTCACCGACGGATCGTCTACAACTTATTGGGATTCTTCTACCGCGACTATAGGCGTGCTGCCTGCGGCAGGCAGTACATCGCTTTCATGGGTCGGTATGCTTACTAAAAATTCCTATACGGGCGGACAAAATCTTACTATCTCATTTAAAGATTCCTTTACTGATGCTAGCGGTCCGTATACTTCCGCCTTAAATAATGTGACAATTACTATTTATCCGGCTCCCACACCGAGCCACACCTTCTCTTCATTTAGCACAGGAACAATTACCGGCGGAGGTGCGGCGTTTTCAAAAGCTCTTGATGTCTCCTCCCTGCCCTCATCCGAATATCTTTTCGTTAGGGTTACGGCCGATTATGCGCCCGGAACTTCGCCGCATGACGGTTATTCCAGTACCATGAAAATGATGCTCACCGACGGATCGTCTACAACTTATTGGGATTCTTCTACCGCGACTATAGGCGTGCTGCCTGCGGCAGGCAGTACATCGCTCTCATGGGTCGGTATGCTTACTAAAAATTCCTATACGGGCGGACAAAATCTTACTATCTCATTTAAAGATTCCTTTACTGATGCTAGCGGTCCGTATACTTCCGCCTTAAATAATGTGACAATTACTATTTATCCGGCTCCCACACCGAGCCACACCTTCTCTTCATTTAGCACAGGAACAATTACCGGCGGAGGTGCGGCGTTTTCAAAAGCTCTTGATGTCTCCTCCCTGCCCTCATCCGAATATCTTTTCGTTAGAGTTACGGCCGATTATGCGCCCGGAACTTCGCCGCATGACGGTTATTCCAGTACCATGAAAATGATGCTCACTGACGGATCGTCTACAACTTATTGGGATTCTTCTACCGCGACTATAGGCGTGCTGCCTGCAGCAGGCAGTACATCGCTCTCATGGGTCGGTATGCTTACTAAAAATTCCTATACGGGCGGACAAAATCTTACTATCTCATTTAAAGATTCCTTTACTGATGCTAGCGGTCCGTATACTTCCGCTTTAAACAATGTAAATGTTACAATATACCCGGCCACAAGCATAACATATTCAATTGCCGGAAACGCAGTCCTTTCCGGAGTAACACTTAACTATACAGACGGAACTGCAAAGTCCGTTACTTCAGGCACTGACGGCAGCTATAGTTTGACTATACCGTCGAACTGGAGCGGTACGGTAACTCCTTCAAAAACCGATTATACTTTTTCTCCAGTAAATTATTCTTATACGAATATAACTTCCGATCAGTCGGGCCAAAATTTTACAGCAACCTTGAACGCTCCGACTGCAAACTCCGCTTCGAACATAGCACAATCCAGTTTCTCGGCAAACTGGACCCAGGTTTCAAGTGCTGGGGGCTATTATCTTGATGTCGCAACCGATAATTTATTTACAAATATATTAACCGGATATAACAACCTTGATGTCGGCAATGTTAGTACATATTCTGTTAGCTCAAATATTTCAGCGAATACAGATTATTATTATAGGGTGCGGGCTTATAATTCAACGGGAACAAGCGGAAATTCCAATGCGGTAAACGTAACATCTCTTCTACCGGTGGAACTTACCACATTTACAGCTGACCCGGGTTCAAACAAAGTTTATTTAAAGTGGGAAACGGCTACCGAAGTAAATAATTACGGATTTGATGTTGAGCGTTCATCTGTCAACAGTCAGCAAGTTGCAGTGAACAAAATACCTGACAATAAGAAATGGATAAAAGTCGGTTTTGTAAAAGGATCAGGGAACAGCAATTCGTCTAAAGAATATTTATTTACAGATTTGAATCCGACCGGGGGAAGTTATTTTCAGTACAGATTAAAACAAATTGATAACGACGGCAGTTATAAATATTCCGAGATCATCAATGTTAAAGTTGTTCCGTCTCAATATACTTTATATCAAAATTACCCGAATCCTTTTAATCCGGCAACAACAATAAAATTTGAAATCCCGCAAACTGCCAGGGTGGTATTAAAAGTTTATAATATACTTGGTAAAGAAGTGGCAACTCTTTTAGATAAAGAAGAACAGACCGGATCATACACTATTGAATTTTCAACATCAGGAAATCAACTTGCCAGCGGTGTATATTTTTATAGATTGCAGGCAGGCAGTTTTATTGCAACGAAGAAATTAATTCTTATGAAATGATAGCTTTTTAATTAATGCTCTGATACAAAGTAGTTTATTCAGCTTAAAATCATTGTATAGCAGTTAATTATTTTTTTAAGGAAAAAGATTATAAAATAGCAATTTAAATTTGTATTTTCATAAATAAAACATCCTGCTGCAATATGCTTAAGCGGACTTTTTTGTAAAACCGGTGCACAAATCACCAATGTCTGAGACAGCATCAGAATCAAAAATTTTATAGCTCATTACTATTGATTGTGAGCTAAAACTTCCGGCAATAATTTTTTCATAAGTGCGAGATCTAATTTATCTTCATTCTTCAAACTTCGCCGAAGTGTTTATAAATTACAGTTTGTTTTTCCCGTTTTGTAAAAATATATCGGTCACCGCGATTTAATCTTATAATTTAAATGAATCTTAACTGATATATGTAAATAAATAATCCAGGATTTTGTTAATTTTGCATATATAATCCGGAATTGATCAAATAAGAAAAATACTTAATGATAAAAAAGCATAATTCATTTTATACGAAAACCGTTCTTTCTATAATAACTCTAATAATTACCATCGTCAGTATCCGTTATCTTGACGCAGGGATTGCGCAAAAAGTAATGCATTTCCTGCTGTCTTTCCGTGCCCTTCATAAAGTTACAAGAAATGTACCCGACTTTTTACCGCATTTAGTCGCCCTGGGCACTCTATTGATGTGGATACTTTATTTCTACAGATCATATAAGAAAAAGAACGATATAGAGACTCAATTTCTTCGCCTTGCCGCAACAGCTTTACCTTTTGCTTATCTGTTAAAATCATTTTTTAAATATATGTTCGGCCGCACCAACCCGCGCTCCTGGCTGCTTAAAAAGGAACCTCTCGAATTCCATTGGTTCAACCAAATGTGGAGCGGGAGCTTCCCTTCGGGGCATATGACCGTTTTCGCTGCATTCGGAGCGGCAATTATTTTTTATTACCCGCAATACAGCCGTTTAGTTATAATTTTTCTAATTTTGCTGGGAATAGCATTAATCGGGACCGATTATCATTTCTTAAGCGATGTAATTGCCGGAACTTATCTCGGCATAGTAATTACTTATTCAATACAACATATTTATGAAAAAAACCAGGCTGAGAACTGAATTTTGAAGAATTAAGTTTTTAATTTATGGTTTAAATACTTAATTGTTGATATGGGTAAGCGTGTGCGTAAATTGTGGATAATAATAAATCGAATTTTTTATTTACTTTACTTACTTCCATTTCCATACCTGTTTCTTTATTAAGATTGCCCCGCGAAGTGCTAATCCCCTTATTTACGGGTTCTAGTAGTGGGCTAATTTGCTTATATCTTTCTAAAATATTTTGTGCCAGACCCTTCGTAAATAAAAATTCAACGGATTTTGATAAATAAATAAACGGCCAAACAATATAAATAAATGCAGAATTGAGTAAATAATTACACTTTTCTTTCGATAATAACCAGTATTCTAGCGATTGATTAAAGTAGTTTTTCGGTTTAGAGAAAGCAGTTTAATGAATACCATAACAAATAATTTTTCCAAAGGAGGTATCGGTCTAAATATAGTTGTATTTAATATATTGCTGCTGTCGCTATTAATTTTAAATTCTGCATATTCCCAAGACAGTAAGATTAGGTTAACTCATTATTCAATCAATCAAGGACTTTCGCAAAGCTCGGTTATCTGCATGACCCAGGACAGTCTCGGATTTATTTGGCTGGGGACACAAGACGGTTTAGATCGATTTGACGGATATAATTTTTCTATTTTTAGACCGGTTCCCGGCGATACCGGCTCAATTTCAGATAACAGCATTTTTTGCATGCATGTAGATAAATCCGGTGTAATTTGGGTAGGAACTGAAAACGGAGGATTAAATCGATTTAACGACTCGACATGTACTTTTAAATCATTCGAATATAATCCTAACAAAGCAGGCAGTATTTCTTCAAATTGTATAATGTCGATAAGCGAAAACGCTACCGGTAATCTCTGGATTGGAACATACAAAGGCCTAAATTTTTTTGAAAAAAGCAAATCAAAATTCATACAATTTCATCATCAAAATAATTCACAAAGCATATCATCGGATACTATTTATTCGACATACATTGATTCAAAAGGGAATTTGTGGGTCGGTACGCAAAGCGGGCTCGATCTTTATAATACTAAGACAAAATTGTTTTCGCACTTTTATCACAGCCTTGATAAAGGCTCACTTGTCTCGAATAGAATATTTAGTCTTGCTGGTGATAAATCGGGAAATATTTGGATTGGAACCCCTAAAGGTCTGGATAAATTAAATATTTCCTCAGGCAAACTAGTCCACTATAAATATTTATCCGGCGACTCGAACAGCATTAACTCAAATTTTATTAATACTTTATATGTGGATAATAAAGGTATAATATGGATAGGAACCGATACGGGAGGACTTAATTTTTATAATCCGCAAGCCGGATTGTTCACCAGGTTTAATAACAAAATGACGGATGCTGAAGATGCTATAGACAAACAAATTGTTTCCGTTCTTAAGGATAAAGAAGGTCTAATCTGGATCGGAACTTTCAGCTCCGGCGTTTATACATGCGATTACCGGCAGGGTTTGTTTGATATAATAAAAGCAACGTATAAAGGCGCAAATAAACTTGCAGAAAATGATATCAGTTCGATATGCACCGACAGACAGCAAAATTTATGGTTCGGTACCAATAATTCTGGATTAAATAAGTTCGATAAAAAAAGCAAAAAGTTTATACATTATGTGCATTCATCATCCAGTTTAAGTCTTTCAAATAATTCGGTTAATACATTATTTAAGGATAGGCTCGGAAATATTTGGATCGGGACTATTTCCGGGCTGGATAAATATTTGCCTTCTTCAAATACTTTTTTCCATTTTAAGCATAATGCGAAAAACATCAACAGCCTTGGAAATAAAAATGTAATTTCAATAAAAGAGGATAATTTAAATAATCTCTGGTTAGGCTTATCGGGAGGAGGAATCGACAAATTCGATCCCGTTCATAATAAGTTTACGCATTACAGACATGACCCTGCAAACCCAAACAGTGTATGCAGCAACGACATATTATATTTATTCTTTGATAATAAAGGCATATTATGGATCGGAACAGACGGAAACGGTCTTGATAGATTAGATCCGAAAACCGGAAAATTCATTCACTATGTGCATAATCCGTCCGATAAAAATAGTTTGAGCCACAATGTAGTTTTTGCGGTTTATCAATTTCCAGACGATACGTGCGGTAATATATGGATAGGAACAGGCGGCGGCGGACTTGACTTGTTAAATAAAGAAACCGGCAAAATTAAGTTCTATACGGAATTGAACGGATTAGCAAATAATGATATTTATGGAATCTTGGGAGACAAGAAACGAAATCTCTGGATGAGCACAAATCATGGGATTTCTGAATATGAAATACACAATAAAATATTCCGCAATTACGACATTAACGACAACCTGCAAAGCAATGAGTTTAATCAGGGTGTATTTTTCGAAGATAGTAACGGCAAAATGTATTTCGGCGGTATTGACGGATTGAATACTTTTTTTCCGGAATCAATAAAAAACAACCGATTTACCCCGCGAATTGTATTTACATCTTTTAAAGATTTGAATAACCCCGCCAACACTATAAAATCAATATGGACAACAAATGGCATAAACCTTTCATATAAAGATAATATAGTCTCATTCAAGTTTGCCTCTCTGAGCTATATCGATCCTACTAAAAATCAATTTGCATATATGCTGTCCGGAATTAATGAAAACTGGATTGATAACGGTACCAGCAACATGGTTACCTTCTCCAATCTGTCGCCGGGAAAGTATATTTTATATGTAAAGGGAACAAATAACGACGGAATTTGGAGTAACAAAAATGCTTCGATTAATATTTTAATTGAATCTCCTTACTGGCAGACATGGTGGTTCCGGAGTCTTATAATTTTATGTATCGCGGCTTCAATATTTTTTATTTTTAAGTTCAGGATAAAGGCTGTAAAAAAACAGAATAAGAAATTGGAATCATTAGTAAACGATAGGACAAAACAAATAATTGCCCAAAAAGAAAAACTTGAAAGCGTAAATAAGAAACAAGCTGAATTGGTAGAATTACTGACTAATTCCGAGAAGGAATTAAAAGAATTAAATTGGAACAAAGATAAAATAATGTCGGTGCTTGCACATGATCTAAGAAGTCCGTTTAACGGTTTATTGGGCTTTACGGAAATTCTGGCAAACGATATAGAACAATTGCGCAGCGAAGAAATAAAAGATGCGGCATTCAACATCCACAACTCGGCCGGCCAACTTCTAAAACTTTTAAATAATCTACTCGAATGGTCGTTGGTTCAGTCGGGAATGATAAAATACACTCCGTCTATTGAAAATTTATTTGAAAGCGCTGAAGCTATGATGCATTTATTTTATATAAATGCAGAACAGAAATCCATAAGACTTAAAAACGATATTAAAGAAGACATTTTGGTCTGGGCAGATAAGGATATGGTTGATATTGTCTTTCGAAACTTAATTTCAAATGCTATAAAATTTACCGAAAGAAACGGAACTGTTGAAATCACTTCTCGGGATAAAGATGAATTTGTGGAAATAAAAGTCAGTGATTCCGGAATAGGCATGAACGAAGAAAAGCGGAACAGACTATTTAATTTGAATTCACAAGTAACATCCAAAGGTACAAATAATGAATCCGGTACCGGGCTGGGACTAAATCTATGCAAAGAATTAATTAATAAGCACGGAGGAAACATCCGTATAGAGAGTAAAACCGGACAAGGGACTTCGGTCATTTTTACATTACGCAAACCTTTACTGAACTGAAAAAACAACCGAGAATTTATTATTACCGGATCATTTGCATAAAAATTTAAATAATAATCTTATTTGTTACGATAACTATTTCTAATTGTTTTTTTTGATAAAATTTTATAATAACGCACGGCTTCGAAAAAAAAATAAACCGGTATGAATTATTAATTTATTCCCAATTATTAAAAAAGTAAATCGAAACTTCGCATAAAAAAGAATATGTATAATAAAATTTGTTTTGTCTTTATCCTGATAGCAGTATTGTCGATAAATATTAAGGCCGAAGTTTTAATTGCGAAAACCCGGATCAGCATAATAAAGGCTAAAATTGACCGTGATTCCAATTTTGTACCCGATAGACTTGGAGAATATGTAACTGTCGCCGGCCGCGTTACATTACCTTCAGGAATATTAGATAGTACAAAGCTTCAAATTTTTATTCAGGACTCTACCGCGGGTATTACAATATTTTCTCCTAAATATAACGGAAGACCTATCAATCTGGGTGATAGTATTATTGTTACGGGCAAGGTGAATCAATATGCAGGTTTAACTGAAATCGATAATCCGAAAATAACAATTATCGAAAACACAAATACCTATGTGCCACAGCCTATTAAAATAATTGATTATCATAATTTAGAAGCCTATGAAGGAATGTATGTTAATATTAACGCAAGGATAGTTGATAAAGGGAAAAACAGAGGGGGAAAATATTACATCGTTGTACCAAGTCTTGGCGGCGACATTACTTTGATGGTATTCATATCAAACTATCAGACAGATAGAAAACTTTTCGATGATTTTCAAATAGGTGAAACTATAAATCTTAAAGGCAATGTCGGACAATATGATTACGATACAAGACCAAATTCTTTTTACCAAATAATCCCGCGTTTTCCGGAAGATATTACAATTATACGTCATAATTCTTCATATTATTTTAAAATAATACTAATCTTTATCGGACTGGTTTTAATTATCTCTCTTATTGCGGTTTACTTCAAATTTGAAGTAAACAAGAGGACAAAAAATTTAGCAGAGTCTGAAAGGCGTTTTATTAATTTAGCCGATATTAATTCATCTGGGCTTATTATTTATCAGGGAGAACGCATTTTTTACACTAATAAAACCGCTGAAAGATTAACCGGATTTTCGTCGGAAGAATTGTTAAAGTTAAATTTCTTCGAAATTATTCATCCGGAATTCAGAGATTATTTTGCACTACAGGAAGTTAAACGTCAAAACGAAGAGCAAGTCTCAAATAGGTACGAATTTAAAATATTAAATAAAAACGGAAGCGGAATCTGGGTTGACTTTACAACCGGTTCTATTGAATGGAAAGGTATATCGGCATTAATCGGTACGGCATTCGACATAACTGAACACAAGCTTGCAGAAGAAAAAAATCGAAAACTTTCCAGAGCTGTAGAACAAAGTCCTGCATCTGTTGTGATAACTAATACCCAGGGAGTAATAGAATTTGTCAACGAGAAATTCTGCGCAATAACAGGATTCAGCAAGGAAGAAGCAATCGGAAATAACCCGCGTATTTTGAAGTCGGGAGCTTATAGTGAATCATATTATAAAAATCTTTGGGACACAATTTTAGCAGGCAAAGATTGGAAAGATGAAATATTAAACAAAAAAAAGTCGGGCGAGCTTTATTGGGAAAGTGAAATTATTTCTTCTATAATTAAATAAAGAAGGAAAAATCACTCATTTTATTGCTGTTAAAGAAGATATTACCGAAAAGAAAAAAATGATTGAAGATCTGCTGAATGCAAAAGAATTAGCAGAGCAATCCAATAAATTAAAAGATACTTTTATGGCAAATATTTCACACGAAATAAGAACGCCTTTAAACGGTATTTTAGGAATGACCAGTTTAATAAAAGACTCCGTTTCAAATTATTTAAAAGAAGATGAAGAAGAATATTTTACGAGCATAGAGAGATCCAGCCAGCGAATTATCAGGACCGTTGATATGATATTAAATTACTCAAGTTTGCAGGTGGGTAGTTTCCCTTTCCATCCGTGTGAAGTTGAACTATCGAACATTTGTATGAACCTGATCGGAGAGCTTGGTCCTGCCGCCAGAAAAAAATCGATAGATATTTCTTTTTTTAATAGATACGAAAATCCGGTTATTATCTTCGGAGATGATTTTTCAATATCGCAGGCTATTTCAAATCTTATTGATAATGCAATTAAATTCACAAATAAAGGTCATGTAATAATCGATCTTTATAAAAACAGCAATAACGAAATCATACTTGACTTCATTGATAGCGGAATCGGAATTAACCGGGAAAATTTAGATTTCATATTCAGACCGTATGTACAGGAAGATATGGGTTACGGAAGGGCTTATGAAGGTGTTGGGTTGGGATTAACGCTGGTAAAGGAATATTTGAGTTTGAACAAAGCAAACATCTCGCTAAAAAGCGAAAAAGGAAAAGGAACTACATTTACAGTTAATTTCGGAAAACATCTAAATACGGATATTCGTAATTGAAAAGTAGGTTTTAAAAGATAAATTAATTATAATTGTTAGTTTTTAGAAATGCTCTGAATTTAAATTCGCCGTTAGGCGAAAATCTATCCGAACTACTTGAATACCTGAATTTTTTTACAGGCTTACCCTATCAAATTATACTGACAAAAAAAATGACCCTGCTCAAATAATACCATTTTATTTTTATTTACTTTTTGAAAAACAGGATAATAAACAGCCCTCACATAATTATTGAAGAGATCGCGAATATGAAGCTTGAAAAAATTCTTCTTGTAGTTCTTTTTCTCTCATTAAATTTATTTTCAAATAACAAAATAATAGCTCAATGGATTAATACGGGACCTTTTGATGCATCTATCAGTTGTCTTGCAGTAGTAAATAATACCATTATTGCCGAAACCGGTAACGGGGTTTATAAATCAACTAACGACGGTACCAATTGGATTAAAGCAAATGACGGTTTACCTATAAATAAAAACGTAACTGCCTTGGGGGTTTCAGGCACAAATATTTATGCCGGCACTAACGGTAAAGGGATTTATATTTCTACCGACAACGGCTCAAGCTGGGCGGCCGTAAATAATGGCCTTCCCGATACTTCTTATGTTGCCGCTTTTGCCGTTTCCGGTTCAAACGTTCTGGCTTCAATTAATAATTCTGTTTATATAACGGACAATAACGGCGGCAATTGGAATGATGCATCCAACGGTCTTCCTTCCTTAGGAAATAATGTTACCGCTTTCGCTGTCTCCGGGACAAATATCTTTGCGGCAACCAGTGCAGGCTTTTATATTTCGACAAATTTTGGTACAAACTGGGCCATTGTGGACAGCAGTTTACCTTCATACGGTCAGGTAGGCGCTTTTGCTGCATCTGACTCTAACCTTTATGCTTCCGATTACAGCGGAAATGTTTTCAGATCCACCGACGGCGGTAAAAACTGGACATATGCAGATAACGGCTTGCCTCCGAATGTAAATGTTTATGCGTTTGCTATTTCGGGCACCAGCATTTTTGCGGGCACTTCCGACGGCGGTGTTTTGCTGTCTACCGATAATGCCGAAAAATGGACGGTGATTAATAATAATTTAAAGGACTTACATATAAATGCATTTGCAGTTTCAGGTAATAATTTATTTGCCGGAAGCGAGTTCGGTTTGTTTTTTACATCCGATAAAGGTAAAAATTGGACTGCCGTTAATAACGGCTTTACAAATCTTTATGTAGGTGATTTTGCAGTTTCAGGCAATGTCATCTATACCGGAGCCGGCTACAGTATTTTCAGATCTACCGATGACGGAGCAAACTGGGATCAATTAGACAGCGGATTAACCCCTGACGTTACTGTAAATACTATGGCCTTTTCCGGAAGTAATATTTTTGCCGGTGCATTTTATGACGGAATCTTTTCATCAAAAATTAACGGTGAATCATGGAAACAATCGGATAACAGTTTACCTTATCTCCGCATAAATGCTCTCGCGGCTTCCGATACAAATATTATAGCCGGTACAAATTATAACGGTATTTTCATATCGGGAGACGAAGGTAAAAACTGGACACACGTTGACAGCGGTTTATTCAACAGCGGCATAAAAACATTCGGAACCGCAGGGAATAATGTTTTCGCGTCAACCGATTTCGGCAGTTATGTTTCAAACGATAACGGAAAGAACTGGATGAGTGTTAACAGCGGTCTGCTTTCTAATGCTTCCATGAATGAATTTGTAAATTCCGGTACAAATTTTTACGCCACAGACGGTAATAGTATTTTCCTATCTACAGACAACGGTACAAACTGGGATACTTTAAATAATATTTTACAAGTGAACGATAACATCTTTTCTATTGCCGCTTCCGGCAATTATATTTTTGAAGCAACAAACAACGGCGTCTTTTTTACTGAAGATAACGGAAAGAATTGGACTGCCGTTGACGGCACTAATCTGCCAAATGTCTATATCAATACAATGACAGTTTCCAATTCAAATTTATTTCTGGGATATCCCGATGACGGTGTTTGGCAAAGGCCGTTGTCTCAAATAATTACTTCTGTGAAAGATATTAAAAACGTATCCCCTTTGTCTTTTAGACTGTCGCAGAATTATCCCAATCCGTTCAATCCGACAACTACCATTCGATATCAAATACCTGTAAGCGGACTGGTAAATATCACAGTGTTCAATATACTCGGGCAAAAAGTAAGGCAGCTTGTAAACGAAATTAAACATGCGGGAAACCACACCGTGCAATTCAATTCCGGCAATCTGAGCAGCGGAATATATTTTTATCAGTTTACATCGGGGAATTATACAGATATTAAAAAGATGATTTTACTTAAATAGTATCATTTGATACTATTTATTTAATCTACTAAATATTTATAAGTTCAGTATTTCTTTGATAAACGACTAAAGAATTAGTCCCTTTTTCATCCCTTCGCTCGATTTACTAACCAACTTTTTCTTCATAATATGGCTTGTGAGTAATAACCAGGAAAGAGGTTTTATATGTACCAGATAAATAATAAAGGCAATTGGGTTGCTCTTAAAAAAAAGATTAAACTGGCTTATCCGGCAATAACCGAAGAAGATTTAAAATTAGATAACGGCAACGAGTACAATCTTTTAATCAGATTGCAAAAAAAATTCTCAAAGACTAAAGACGAAATCATAAGAATGATTGATAAGTTGTAATAAGAAATCTATATTTAGAATAATCTTTTAAACATGCATTATGATTGAACCGAAAATTTTTTATAGGAAGCTGGATTCTTTGCTCAGTAAAATAACTTCGGCAAAATCCGGCGCGGACTTTCTTTTTACAATCGTAAATGAACTCTTAAAAACTTTCGGTATAGATCTTCATATCGGAAGCGGACGTATATATGAGAAGGATAGCACTTCGTATATTTTAATTTCTCCGCTTTCAAATCATGAGAATTCAGATTTTAAAACAAATCTTTTTATAAATTCAAAAGATGTACAGGCTGTATTGAATTATAAAACTTATATATTCGATCAGGCCGAGTCCGGCGCGGGATTAAAAAACAGCCAAGGCAAAGAATATACAATTCCCGTTGCTATTACCGTAAACAATCAGGAACACGAATGGATAATTATTTTTGAATTAATGAACGGATGGATTCGAGAAGAAATTGAATTCTGTCTTAATGCGGTTAGAGCGGTATTAAATTACAGACTGCTTTCTGAGTCGATAAAAAACGAATATGAGCAGGCCTACTTGATCCAGAAAAGTTTGCTACCGACATCTTCGCCGGTATTTCCCGGATATCAAATTGCCGGGAATTCCAGACAGGCGGAGCTTGTTGGCGGGGATATTTTCGATTATTATAAATTCAACGAGGAAGAATTCGGGTTCTGCATCGGGGATGCGAGCGGACACGGGTTACCTGCCGCACTATTAGCGCGCGATGCAATAATAGGTCTTCGGATCGGGTTTGGAAAATAATATGAAGATGGTGCACACTTTAAAAAAATTAAATAAAATTATATTTCAAAGTGTCTATTCAACCAGGTTTATTTCCCTGTTTTATGCCGAAATGGAATTAAACGGTAATTTGTTTTATGTAAACGCGGGTCATCCTTCCCCTATCCTTGTATAATGACGATGAGATAACAGAACTTGAATCTACGGGACTGGTATTCGGAGCGCTCCCCGAAATTGAACTGCGGCGGTCTTATATCAAAATGAATCCGGACAGTATACTAGTATTATTCAGTGACGGAATAGTGGAAAGACAAAACAATAACGGCGATTTTTTTGAGTTGGAAGGTTTGAAAAATGTTATTGCCAAAAATAAAGATAAAGATGCTGAGGGAATATTGAATGTAATATTTCAAACTGCAGATGAATTCGGGAATATGAGCAAATGGGAAGATGATGCGACTGTTGTGGTAATAAAAAGAACTACTTAATTTATTGCATACGATTGCCTCTGCCGGTTATTATCATTCTTAAGTATTAATCCCTTTTCTATCCGTTAGAACCATTTACAGTCGGAATTATTTTCTATACCTTGTTAGACGTAGAACTGAATGTAACAAAAGCGGAACAAATTGCCTATTAAGAATAATAATAAAAACTAATTGAGAAAAAAATGAAAATTCTTTTAGTTTATCCGATGTATCCGGACACTTTCTGGAGTTTTAAACATGCTTTGAAGTTCGTATCGAAAAAAGCAAGTTTTCCTCCGCTGGGTTTATTAACCGTTGCTTCAATGCTGCCCAAGGATTGGTATAAAAGATTAATTGATATGAATGTGAATGAACTGACAGACGATGATATTCTATGGGCAGATTTTGTTTTTATTAGCGCGATGTCAATACAAAGCGAATCGGCTAATTTAGTAATCGAAAGATGCAAAAAACTAAATACAAAAATTGTGGCCGGCGGTCCTTTGTTTACCAGCAGTCCCGAATATTACCGGAGCATCGATCATTTGATTCTTAATGAAGCCGAAATTACTCTTCCGCAATTTCTAAATGATTTAAAAGAAGGGGATCCGAAACCAAAATACACGTCGGAAGATTGGGCTGAAATTACAAATACTCCCCTGCCCCTTTGGGATCTTTTATCTATGAAAAATTATACTTCGATGAATGTCCAATATTCGCGCGGCTGTCCTTTTGACTGCGACTTTTGCGATATAACGGTTCTTTACGGAAGAAGACCCCGCACAAAAACTAAAGAACAGGTTATTTCCGAATTGGACGCATTATATTTTGCGGGCTGGAAAGGTCCCGTTTTTTTTGTAGACGATAATTTTATCGGCAATAAAGCGAAATTAAAAAAAGATATTCTTCCTGCAATCGCCGATTGGAATGAAAAAAGGAAAAACCCTTTTTATTTTAACACGGAAGTATCGATCAATCTAGCCGATGATGACAAATTGATGCAGCTTATGGCTAAAGCGGGATTTGAAGCAGTATTCATCGGTATCGAATCTCCGAACGAAAAGAGCCTGATTGAATGTAATAAAATCCAGAACAGAAACCGTGATCTTATTTCCAGCATAAAAAAAATTCAGGAGTCGGGCATGGAGGTCCAGGGAGGTTTTATTGTCGGGTTTGACAACGATCCCCCGGCAATATTCGATAAGTTAACAAATTTCATCCAGGAAAGCGGAATAGTTACAGCCATGGTCGGACTGTTAAACGCTCCCAGGGGAACTAAACTACAAAAGAGACTGCTTAATGAAGGAAGGTTATTAAACGATTTTACCGGAAATAACACAGATTTTTCCATCAATTTTATTCCTCACATGGATTCCCAAGAACTTCTTAACGGCTATAAGAAAATTTTAGATACTATCTATTCACCAAAGTATTATTACGAACGTGTGATGCGTTTCATGAAAGATTTTGAACCGAAGAAGAAAAAAGTTTTTCATCTTAATCCTAATTACGTGCTGGCATTGTTTAAATCTATAATCAAGTTAGGTATAATCGGCGAGGAAAGGGTTTACTATTGGAAATTATTTCTCTGGTCGCTGTTCCGCAAGCCGCAGCTTTTTTCCCTGGCGATACTTTTTACCATTTACGGGTTTCATTTCAGGAAAATAGCAAATAGTTCATAATAAAAGTTTTTACACTTTTGAACAAAAAAGGATTAGGAAATTAAAATGAAAACAGTGTTTAGTTATTTAGCGGCAATAATTATTCCATTACTATTAGTGAATCTTTTAAACACAAATAATACTTTTATTTCAAAAACACATGCAAAAGATATTGCTGTTTCCAATGATTCTACAAAAAAAGTTGATAACGGCATTGGCCCTATAAAAGGAATGAAATTAGGTCCAATTGATAAAAAGTTAGCTGATAAAGGTCAGGATTATTTTGATAGTAAATGTATAGCTTGTCATAACCTTGATAAAAAATTAATCGGCCCTCCTTTAAGAAATATAGCAAGGGACAGCTCACCTCTTTTTATAATGAATTATTTACTTAATACAACTGAAATGCAGAAGAAAGATGCTGATATTATGGCCCAAATAAAGGCGAATAACGGTGTTATAATGCCGAATCAACATCTTACAAAAGAACAGGCAAGAGAATTATTAGAGTACTTTAGAGCAGTTGCTAAAAATAAAACGATTCATTGAAATAAATCGTTTAAGTTACTCGTGAGAAGTAAAATATTTCGATTTGTTTTCATCTAGTTAAAAATAATCAAATTAGGTTATAAGCGAATTCTTTCCGGCATTGAGAGTCTGATTTTTTTTATATAAAACGAGCTTTTGTATCCATAAAAATAACTTAAACAAAGTACTAATTATACAGTAAAATTTTTTGTAGTTGAGCAAAATGAAAAAGAAAATAACCATTTACAGTTTAATCGCCGTAGCTTCATTTATTATTATTTATTTCTTATTTATTAGGAGTAATAACCCCACAGTTAAGTTTACATTCACTCAAATAAAAAGAGGGAATGTTATTAATATGATTTCAAGCACCGGGACTATGGAAGCCGTTTCCACCGTTGATATCGGTACACAAGTATCAGGTAAGATTGCAAAGATATTTGTAGATTATAATTCCCACGTTAGAAAGTGGCAGCTATTAGCCATTATTGATACAACCGCTTTATCCCAGCAAGTTCACAATGCCAGAGCATCTCTTCTAAAAGCCGAAGCTCAATTTATACTGGCCAAAGCTCAATATGCGCAGAATGTGACATTAAATCAAAAAAGATTTTTATCAGATTTGGATCTTATTACCTCAAAATCAACATTGGTTTCCGATTCCGCAGATGTAGAATCATCTAAAGGCAACTTATTGCAAGCTAAGACAAACCTTGGTTATGCATATATCTATTCTCCGATAAAAGGAATTATAATTAACAAAAACGTGTTGGAAGGAAATACCGTAGCCGCCAGTTTGCAGGCGCCTGTGCTGTTCTCGATTGCCGAAGATCTTTCCAAGATGGAGATCTTAGCTTCTGTTGATGAGAGTGATATCGGACAAATAAAAGTGGGGCAAACTACCGATTTTAATGTTCAAGCCTATCCCGACAAAAAATTTATGGGTAAGGTTGTACAAATAAGATTGAACTCCCAGGTTATTTCAAATGTAGTTGAATATACTGTAGTGATTAATGCCGACAACAGAAACAACCTGCTTTTACCCGGTATGACTGCTACCGTAGATTTTTATATTGCTCAAAAAAATAATGTCCTTATAATTCCGAACGAAGCGCTCGGTTTTCTACCTGATCAACAAACGCTTGTAAAATATAATGTGACCTTGCAAAAAAATAACGGAATCTTTCCGGGTGCTGCCGACCTTAATCCAAAAAATCAGGACGGAAGCTCTTTCCGGAATGATTCAACAAAACGGCAAGCTAAAATTCTGAATATAGGGAAAGTTTGGTCGCTTGATGAAAAAGGAAATCTTAAACAAAATTTTTTAGTACTTGGTATAACCGACGGAAAGAATACTGAAATAGTTAAAAGCAAGAATATAAAAGAAGGAATGAATGTTATTATAGGTACAGCTTCCGATGCAAATGGAAACAAAACTAATTCGAACGCGGCCGCCAGAGGTATGCCAAGAGGGATTGGAAGAGGCTTATAATAATGGTTAAGACAATAATAAAAACCGTTGACCTGACAAAAACATACAAATTAGGTGATGTGGAAGTACATGCGTTAAATGCCGTTAATATTTCCATTGAGGAAGGTGAATTCGTTGTAATTATGGGGGCTTCCGGTTCGGGCAAATCAACTTTAATGAACATCCTCGGATGCCTTGACAGCCCCACTTCCGGGGTGTATTATCTTGATGGTGTTAACACAAGCAAGCTTTCAAAAAACGAATACTCGGCAATTCGAAATCAAAAGATCGGGTTTGTCTTCCAGGGATTTAATCTGCTGCACCGGACTACTGCATTAGAAAACGTAGAGCTTCCTTTAATGTATGACAGAAGCAACAGAATAAAAGATCCAACCCGGAAATCAATCGAATCTCTTGAACGTGTGGGTTTAGGAGATAGAATGCACCATGAGCCTAACCAGATGTCGGGCGGTCAGCAGCAAAGAGTTGCAATAGCGAGAGCTCTTGTAAACGAACCGGCATTAATTTTGGCAGATGAACCGACAGGAAATCTTGACAGCAAAACGTCCGTCGAAGTGTTTGAGTTATTCCAGGAATTAAATGATGAAGGAATTACGGTTGTTTTGGTAACACATGAAAGAGACTTTGCAAATTTTGCTCAACGAATCATTGAACTGAAAGACGGAGCAATTGTCCGCGACTACCAAATTGAGGAAAGGCTAAATGCAAAAGAAGAACTTGGGAAATTAAAAAAAGCCGAGCTAAGCAAAGTATAGGAATTTAGAAGGAACAGATAATGAAAATTAAAAAAATTTTGAAGGCGGCAATTAAGAGTATCTTAAAATCCCGCATGAGAAGTCTTCTAACTGCACTCGGTATTATTATAGGCGTTGCTGCGGTAGTTGTAATGGTGGCAATAGGAGACGGCGCACAGCAGCAAGTTGAACAGCAAATTGCCGCTCTGGGTACCAATATGATAATTATTTTTCCGGGCTCAAGCAGCTCCGGAGGAATAAATAGAGGCGCAGGAAGTATAAACAGGTTTACGATGGATGACGTTGAAAAAATAAAAGATGGCGCTTCTCTTATTAAATACGTTTCTCCCGTTATCAGATCAAGCGCGCAAATAATAGGTGGTGCCGGCAACTGGAGCACTCAAGTGCTCGGAGTCGCAACGAACTATTTAAATATCCGTGACTGGCCTTTATCATCCGGCTCATTTTTTACCGATAGAGATATTCTTTCAAGAGCTAAAGTTGCTGTCCTCGGACAAACTATAGTAAACAATTTATTTCCAAATCAGGATCCAGTCGGGCAGCAGATAAGAATTCGAAATGTGCCGTTTAGAGTTATCGGCGTATTGAACCCCAAAGGTCAAAGCGCAATGGGAAGTGATAACGATGATGTTATTTTGTCACCTTCCACAACTGTTCTCGACAGGCTGGTTGGCGGCAGGTACATTAATTACATTCAGGCAAGCGCCGTTTCAGTTGATCAAATAAATCAAGCTCAAGCACAATTAACTACCATTATGCGCCAAGCTCACCATATAAAAGCCGGAGATGACAACGACTTCACAGTTAGAAATCAAGCCGATATTACCGCGGCTGCTACAGCAACATCCGCCGTGCTTACAATTCTATTAGGTTCGGTAGCAGGTGTTTCTTTAATTGTCGGCGGCATCGGTATTATGAATATTATGCTCGTATCCGTTACGGAAAGGACAAGAGAGATCGGAATTCGTTTATCTATAGGCGCAAGAACTTCGGATATACTTGTACAATTTTTAATAGAGGCATTGGTTTTAAGTTTAGCGGGCGGTTTGATAGGCATACTTCTATCTTTCGGCATTACTTACATTCTTAACACTTATACAAGCCAGGCTGCATATATAAAACCTGCAATAGTTTTACTCGCGTTCAGCTTTGCCGGTATAATAGGAGTCTTTTTCGGATTTTACCCGGCGCGAAAAGCGGCAAATCTAAATCCTATCGACGCTCTTAGATATGAATAACAGATAAATTAAATTGTTAAAATTATTCTAACGGAAATCAAAGCGTGTAACTTTTCTACTATATATAAATTCTAAATGATCTTATTTAATTAACAATTTATAGTGGGTATGGCATGACTTTGAACCTATCGGATAAAAATAATTATTTAATGGGAATATTGGTTTTGGTCGGTAAAGACAGAGTTATTGGAAACTCTGATGAAAAAACAATCCGCCGAGGAGCAGGAGCCGCCGGAATTTTCACACCATGAAATTGCCGAAGTTTATATTAAAGATGCAATAAGGATTGCCTTTTCCGATCACGCTTTTCATTTGTATAAGGTGCAGTGGCTCTTTACCATTGTATCTAAAAATAAATTATCAGGGCAATAGTTTCTTTCAGAGATTAAGTTCTTTCTTAAAAAGAATAATTATAACTACAACGGTTCATTTGAAATTCAGAAGTATATTTAACCAAAATAACTGTCTTCTGAGATCCGGATATCCTATTGAATTTAATGCTCTCTAGTTCGAATTTATTTTCAATTATTTTGGATTTAACTCCATAGAAAGCAAGTAAATGAATGTTTTTTTTTACGCCGAAGATGTAGTTCCTTTTTCATCCCTTTGTACGATTTAATTACCTAATAACTTTTGTAGCTTATTTTTGAGATTTAACGGAAGTCTTATGTGCCGAGCTATATAAAACCATGCATAATCAATTAAAAACGTAGCACATGCGATTTCCTATTCCTCTTTATGGTAAAACTATGAAAGTAATCAACCCGAAAATAAATGAATCTTTATCCCGTTTAAAGATTCAGCTTAGTGATAATTTTCTTACTAAAAAATTAGATAACGTGCCCCCTCCCCTGCGCTCGGAATTATACAGCTCCGACCAGATGGAGCAGCACGGCAAGGATCTGGCAAGCTCGCATACGTTAGGCACGCATCGTACTCCCGATCAGCACCTGCTGGCGCGGTTGGCCGATAATGAAGTCTTTTTGTTTGAAGTCCATAGGTTGCTGACTGAAACAGTTAAGGCAAAGCATCAGATTACGCCTGCCGGTGAATGGCTGCTTGATAATTTTTATCTGATCGAAGAACAGATTCGTACCGGTAAGAGGCATTTACCAAAAGGCTATAGCCGGGAACTGCCCCGCCTGCTGAACGGAACATCTAAAGGCCTTCCTCGTGTTTATGACATAGCACAGGAAGTTATTTCACATGGAGACGGGCGTGTTGATCCTGAAAATCTTAGTCGTTTCGTAGCTGCCTATCAGACTATCACAGCCTTAAAATTAGGAGAGTTGTGGGCAATACCTACAATGCTGCGGCTGGCGTTAATTGAGAACCTCCGCCGCGTTGCCGTAAGCGTGGCTGCCGGAAGGATTGACAGAGATTTGGCTGTTTCCTGGGCGGATAAGATGATCGAAGTAGCCGAGAAGGATCCGAAGAGCCTAATTCTGGTAATTGCGGATATGGCTCGCGCAAACCCGCCAATGACCACGCCGTTCGTTTCGGAATTTGCACGCAGACTGCAGGGTTTAAGTCATACTCTTGTATTACCTTTAACATGGATTGAACAGCGGCTTTCCGAATCCGGACTGACCATTGAAAAATTAGTACAATCCGGCAACCAGCAGCAGGCCGCCGATCAGGTTTCTATCAGCAACAGTATCGGCAGTCTTCGATTCTTGGAATCGATGGATTGGCGCAAGTTTGTAGAGACTATGAGTTCAGTCGAACAGATATTAAGTAAAGATCCGGGCGGAGTCTATTGTAAAATGGATTTTACAACACGTGACCGATATCGTCATGTAATAGAGAATATCGCGAAGAAAAGTGACCTATCGGAAGAAGAAGTTGCACAAAGAGCAATCCGTCTTGCTCAAGAAAGCGTAGTAGTAAACGGCAGCGGGGATAGAACTCTACATGTCGGCTTTTACCTAATCGATAATGGTTTGAAACAACTCGAAGCTCAAGCCAAGGTACACTTTTCTGCTTTCGCGGCTCTCAGAAAATTGAGCGTAAAAGTTCCTTTATTGATTTACATCGGCTCGATTATTCTGATGACGGTTATCTTTACTGCCGGGTTACTGGACAAAGCTTATACCGGTGGATTACATGGCTGGCCGCTCGGACTTATAGGAATACTCTTTATTTTATGCGCAAGTCAGCTGGCGGTTGCTCTGGTAAACTGGATTTCAACATTACTGGCAACGCCCCAGCCTTTACCGAAAATGGATTTCTCAAGAGGGATACCGCCGGAATCACGTACTCTTGTGGCAATCCCGGCAATGTTAATGAATACTCAAAACATAAAAGAATTGATCGAGGCTCTTGAAGTACGGTATCTCGCAAACAGAGACCAAAATCTGCACTTTAGCCTTGTGACTGATTTTCAAGATTCAGATAAAGAAACCCTGCCTGAAGATGAACCGCTTCTGCTGCTGGCGCGTAAGAAAATCGAAGAGCTTAACGATAAATACAAGGGTTTGCATAGTGATACTTTCTTCCTTTTCCATCGTCCGAGGCAATGGAATCCCGGGGAGCGGATGTGGATGGGTTACGAACGAAAGAGGGGTAAGCTTGAAGAATTAAATTCATTGCTGCGCGGAGGATCGGAAAATCGTTTCTCACTAGTTATCGGCAAGACCGAGGTTTTACCATATGTGAAATATATAATTACTCTTGATACAGATACACAATTACCTCTCGAAGCGGCATATCACTTAGTTGGTGCCATGGCTCACCCGCTGAATCGCGCACATTTTGCAGAAGGCAAACAACGTGTAATTGATGGGTACGCCATTTTGCAGCCGCGCGTTGCAGTGAGCCTTCCGGGAACAAACCGTTCACGATATGCGCGTCTGTACGGAAGTCAGCCCGGAATCGATCCGTACACCCGTACCGTCTCTGATGTTTACCAGGACGTGTTCGGCGAGGGATCATTCATTGGCAAAGGTATCTACGATGTCGATGTATTCGAGCATGCTCTTACCGGGCGCTTTCCGGAGAACCAAATTCTCAGTCACGATCTTATCGAAGGTTGTCACATAAGGTCAGGGCTGTTAAGCGATGTACAGTTGTATGAGGAATATCCGCCCAGTTATATTTCCGACGTAAATCGCCGGCACCGTTGGATTCGAGGGGATTGGCAATTGGTGCGGTGGCTGCTGCCGGTAGTTCCCGGGCGCAACGGTATTTTGCAAAAGAATCCTCTATCGAGCCTATCTCGATGGAAAATCTTAGATAACCTCCGGCGCAGTGTCATCCCGTTGGCGCTAATGCTTATGTTTCTGTTCGGTTGGACGGTCTTGTCACAAGTCTGGTTCTGGACTTTATCGGCAATCGGAATAATTCTAATTCCCTCTATATTCATCTCTACACTTGATCTGCTAAAGAAACCGGCAGATATGCTTATGCATCAGCACCTGGCTGCGGCAGCACGTAACGCCGGTATGAATTTCACTCAGGCGGCTTTTACACTATTAACTTTACCATTTGAGGCGTTTTTCAGTCAGGATGCTATTATTCGTACTATCTGGCGAATGCTGATTTCTCATAAAAAACTTCTCGAATGGAATCCGTCCAATGTTAAAAATCGCAGCAACCGCAGCGGACTTTTAGGATCTTATAGGTCAATGTGGATATCTCCTGTGATTACTATTTTTACTATCGTCTATTTCGAGATTACAAAACAGGCAATACCTGGTATTGTTTTTCCAATATTATTTCTTTGGATTACTTCCCCGGCTATTGCCTGGTGGATAAGTTTGCCGCTTGAACGACGCAAAGCAAGATTAACCATTACTCAGAAATTATTTTTGCGAGATCTTGCCCGGAAAACATGGTCTTTCTTTGAAACCTTTGTCGGTGCGGAAGATAAGTGGCTGCCTCCTGATAACTATCAGGAAAATCCTGTTGACATAATCGCGCATCGCACTTCGCCGACTAATATGGGGCTGTCACTGCTCGCAAATTTGTCCGCTTATGATTTTGGATATATTTCTTCCGGACAGCTTATCGATCGTACGTTCAAAACGTTCCAAACCATGGAAACCTTGGAACGGTACAAGGGACATTTCTTAAACTGGTATGACACAAAAACTTTAACGCCGCTGCGGCCACTTTATATTTCATCGGTAGACAGCGGGAACCTTGCGGCTCACCTGCTCACTCTGCGCCAGGGTATTCTCACTCTTCCAGATCATAAAATAGTGGGATCACAACTTTTCGAAGGGATAAGCGATACTTTAAGAATTCTAATGGATGTCTCTGGAAGTATTGATCATGCTCAACTCGTTCAAATCCAAAAAGAATTGGAGCTTACAGTCAATTCCCCGCCTACTGCCCTTTCGGCAGTTTGGCAGATCCTTGACCGGTTAGCAAAATCATCCGTTAAAGTAGAAGATAATTTTATAACAAGCGATGAAAATCAAGGTGCATGGTGGGCGAATTCGCTTGCTAAACAATGCCGGAGCGCCCTCGATGAGTTAACGTTTCTCGTCCCCTGGATTATTTTACCTAAATCTCCGGAAATTGAAAATTACTTTCACATTACCGATGAGATACCAACACTTCGTGATCTGGCAAAAATGAATACAGAATTACTGCCTGTCATTGGACAACTACTTTCAACAGACATGATTAAAAAGAAAAAAGAACCGTTTGATGAGATTCGACAGCTCATTATAGAAGCAGGAAAACGTGCCAATGAAAGGATTGCGAAGATAAATCATCTTGCAAAACAATCAATCGAATTTTCGGATATGGAGTATGATTTTCTATTTGACAAGACGCGACACCTATTGTCTGTCGGATACAATATTGACGAAAAACGAAAGGACTCAAGTTATTATGATCTGCTGGCTTCGGAAGCCAGGTTAGGCAGTTTCGTGGCTATTGCACAGGGGCAATTATCACAGGAAAGCTGGTTTGCTTTAGGCCGATTGCTCACTACAGCAGCCGGTGAACCGATTCTTCTTTCTTGGAGCGGTTCAATGTTCGAGTACCTGATGCCTCTGCTTGTGATGCCGACTTACGAAAACACTCTGCTTGACCAGACTTATAAAGTAGTTGTAAAAAGACAAATTGAATACGGAAAACAGTGCGGAGTTCCGTGGGGAATTTCCGAATCTTGCTATAACATGGTTGATGTCAATCTCAATTATCAATACCGGGCATTTGGTGTACCGGGATTGGGACTCAAACGCGGTCTGGCGGAAGACCTGGTTATTGCGCCGTACGCATCGGCACTCGCGCTGATGGTAGAACCCGAAGAGGCATGCATTAACCTTCAGCAGCTCGCCTCTAAAGGATTAATAGGAAAATATGGTTTCTATGAAGCGGTTGACTATACTGCTTCACGCCTTCCTCGGGAGAAATCGAATGTTGTGGTTAAATCTTTCATGGCGCACCACCAGGGCATGAGCCTCCTTTCACTAGCTTATCTGATTCTGGATCGTCCGATGCAAAAGCGCTTTGAATCGGATCCGCTTTTCGAAGCAACCATGCTGCTGCTTCAGGAAAGGATTCCAAGAACCACATTGTTCTATTTGCATACTTCCGGGCTCTCGGATACTCATACCAGTTCTATTATTCCTGAACTGCCGACGCGAATATTCAGCAACCCCGATACAGCGGTTCCGGAGGTGCAATTATTGTCGAACGGTAGATACAAAGTAATGATTACAAACGCAGGCGGCGGCTACAGCAGATGGAAAGATATTGCCGTTACCCGCTGGCATGAAGACAGTACCTGCGACAACTGGGGTACTTTTTGCTATATCCGCGATTCAGCCAGCGGAGAGTTTTGGTCAACCGCCTATCAACCAACACTCAAACGCACAAAGAATTACGAAGCTACTTTCTCGGAAGGGCATGCCGATTTTCGCCGCCGTGATCAGAATTTTGATGTACATACCGAGATTGTTGTTTCACCGGAAGATGACATCGAATTACGCCGTACTCATCTAACCAACCACTCCCGGTCAAGCAAGATAATAGATGTTACAAGCTATGCGGAAGTTGTAATTGCCTCATCTGCCTCCGACGCGCTGCATCCGGCGTTCAGTAATCTCTTTGTCCAGACTGAGATTATTCGCGAGCAGCAGGCAATTCTCTGCACCCGCAGACCGCGCTCTCCCGAAGATCAAACTTTGTGGATGTTTCATATGATGACGGTACGCGGCGCGAAAATAGAAGAAGTATCCTTCGAGACCGACCGGATGAAATTCATCGGCCGCGGCAATACAAATACAGATCCTCAAGCAATGAAAGATTTCACTGCACTCTCTAACAGTCAGGGTTCGGTTCTCGATCCCATTGTTTCAATCCGGTATCATATAATACTCGAACCTGAGGAAACGGCAACGATAGATATGATTTTCGGAATCGGTGAAACACGCGACCAAGCCTTAAGCCTTATTGATAAATACCAGGATCGACGGCTAGCTAATCGTGTATTCGAACTTGCATATACACACAATCAGGTTGTGCTGCGTCAGATCAATGCTTCAGAGGCGGATGCGCAGCTTTACTGACGCCTCGCAAATTCAATCATCTACGCTAATTCATTCCTGCGGGCAGACCCGGGTATAATTATCAAAAATCGTAGAGGACAATCAGGTCTGTGGGGCTATTCCATTTCCGGCGATTTACCTATCGTACTTCTGCAAATTGAAGATCCGGCTAATATCAATCTGGTAAAACAGATAGTGCAGGCTCATGCATATTGGCACTTAAAGGGTCTGGCGGTCGACCTTGTAATCTGGAACGAAGATCACGCCGGTTACCGGCAGCAGCTTCAGGAACAAATAATGGGACTGATTGCCGCAGGTGTCGAAGCAAATATAATTGATCGGCCCGGCGGGATATTCGTGCGGCAGGCAGATCAGATATCGAATGAGGACCGAATTCTTATCCAAACAGTTGCCCGCGTTATTATTTCCGATAAACACGGAACTCTTGAGGCACAAATCAATCATCGACGGTATAGTACAAGTACCGGTTCAGCGTCTTAAGCGCATTCAAACATATCATCCCGAACACCGGAATCAATCAGAGTTGTCTCGCAATGATTTGATCTTCTTCAACGGATATGGCGGGTTCACTCCTGACGGGCGTGAATATATAATCACCACCTCCGACAATCAAGTAACACCGGCGCCGTGGATAAATGTAATGGCAAACCCTGACTTCGGAACTGTAGTCTCGGAGAGCGGACCGACTTATACATGGAGTGAGAACGCCCACGAGTTTCGTCTTACACCTTGGAATGATGATCCGGTGACCGATTCGAGCGGAGAAGCTTTTTATATTCGTGATGAAGAAACAGGGCATTTCTGGTCGCCTACACCATTGCCGAGTCGCGGAGCCGGATCTTATATCAGCCGCCATGGTTTCGGCTACAGCGTTTTTGAACATACAGAGGACGGCATCCGTTCGGAATTGTGGATTTATGTGGCAACCGATGCATCGGTAAAGTTTTCGGTATTAAAAATAAAGAATCAGTCAGGCAAGCCTCGGCGGCTCTCTGCCACAGGTTATGTGGAACTGGTGTTGGGCGATCTTCGCCCAAAATCTGTCATGCATGTGATTTCCGAAATTGATAAAAGCAGCGGCGGATCTATGCGAGAAATTCATATAATTCGGAGTTCTCCGACCGGATTGTCTTTTTTCAAACAGACGATGCGGCTTATACATTAAGCTGCGACCGCACTGAATTCATCGGGCGCAACGGCACACTTCAACATCCGGCAGCAATGAATCGTTCACATCTTTCCGGTAGAACGGGAGCCGCAATGGATTCCTGCGCTGCCATCCAGATTCCTTTCGAATTGGATGACGGACAAGAGCGCGAGATAATCTTCAAACTCGGAAGCGGTCAGAATTATGATGATGCAGTAAAATTGGTGCAGCGCTTTCGCGGATCAACTGCCTCGAGAACCGCATTAGAATTAGTATGGCAGTATTGGAATCGCACACTTGGTGCGGTACAGATTGATACTCCTGATTCTTCTTTAAATGTACTTACAAACGGATGGCTCTTATATCAAACATTAGCTTGCCGTATTTGGGCTCGGAGCGGCTACTATCAATCCGGCGGAGCTTTTGGTTTCCGTGATCAATTGCAGGATGTAATGGCGCTGATTCATACCGAACCGGGCATCATGCGAAAACATCTACTCCTCTCATCAAGCCGTCAATTTAAAGAAGGCGATGTACAGCATTGGTGGCACCCGCCGTCCGGACGCGGTGTGCGAACTCATTGTTCGGATGATTACCTGTGGCTGCCTTTAGCAACGTGCCGTTATGTAATAAGCACCGGCGATACCGGGATACTTAATGAAAAAATAAATTTTCTGGAAGGCCGTGAGGTAAATGCGGAGGACGACTCGTATTACGATCTTCCGAACAGGTCCGAAGAAACCGGCAGTTTATACCAGCACTGTGTGCGTGCCATATTAAAAGGTCTTAAGTTTGGCGTTCACGGTTTGCCGTTAATGGGCACAGGTGACTGGAACGACGGTATGAACATGGTCGGCAATCAAGGAAAAGGCGAAAGTGTCTGGCTGGGATTCTTTCTTTATGAAGTATTAATGCAGTTCACAAAGGTTGCCGGTTTGCAGGGCGACTTTACGTTTGCCGAGCGCTGTAAATTTGAAGCATCAGCACTGCGCGGAAATATAGAACAGAACGGATGGGACGGAAAGTGGTACCGCCGTGCTTACTTTGACGACGGCTCGCCGCTCGGGTCGGCGAGTAATCCGGAATGCAAGATTGATTCTATTGTACAAAGCTGGTCCGTACTTTCCGGCGCAGGGGATAAAATTCATTCGCATTCGGCTATGAGTGCTTTAAACAAACACCTTGTCCGCCGAAATCATGCATTGATCCAGCTTTTGGATCCGCCTTTCGATAAATCGGATCTGAATCCCGGTTATATAAAAGGCTACGTTCCCGGAGTAAGAGAGAACGGCGGACAATATACGCATGCCGCTATCTGGGCGGCTATGGCCTTTGCCGCTTTAGGCGACAGTAAACTTGCATGGGAACTGCTGTCAATAATCAATCCTGTGAACCATGCAAAATCCGGAGAAGAAATTGCAAAATATAAAGCGGAGCCTTATGTAGTTGCAGCGGACGTTTATGCACTCACGCCCCACACCGGCCGCGGCGGATGGACATGGTATACCGGTTCCGCCGGCTGGATGTACCGGCTTGTCACGGAATCACTCCTTGGGCTTAGACTTGAAGTTGACAAACTGTATATTGAGCCGTGCTTGCCCGCTGATTGGGAGAGTTATAAAGTATTATACAGGTTCCGGGACACTATTTACAACATCACAGTTCTTCAGGTACATAGCGGTAATGTAGATTTAAATGTAACCGTCGATGGAGTTAATAGTAAAAACTTTATCTCTCTTGTTAATGATCGCCGGGAACATTCGGCAGAAGTAAGAATAGTCCGTCCGGGATAATCAATTTATACGCATCCTAATTCTCCAAGGTCGTCCATAGTTGATAAACAAATGCAGGTACCGCTTCACCCAATAGATGTAGTCCTTTTTTCATCCCTTTGCACGATTGAACCATTCCGATTTACTTAATATTATATCAGTATAATAAAGCAACTTTTATAAGGAGAGTTATGAAATATAAATATTTCATCTTAACGATTATCTTGATGATTGCAGGATCAATATTAACCGGTTGCGACAGCAATCGAGAAAGCAAAGAAAACGCAAAAGAAGAAGTTCAAAAAGCAGATCAGGCGTTGAAAGATTCTCAGGCTCAATTCGATAATGATTGGCAGCAATTCAAGAATGATGCTGAATCAAAAATCGACAATAATGAAAAAAGGATTAATGATTTCAAATCGGAAATGAAAAAGACCAGCGCAAAATTCAAAGCTAAATATGCAAATAAAGTACTAACGTTAGAACAAAAGAATATCGAGCTGAAAAAAATGATTAACAACTATAAGTATGAAGGAAAAGACAATTGGGATAAATTCAAACTGGAGTTTAGCAGCAATATGGATAGTGTCGGAAATGCGCTTAACGGTATTTTCACAAAAAAAGATTAACAATACTTTTTCCGCTTGATTTTTCACATCATGAATAAATTTTTAAAATACTAAAGCGTAAGACTTAGTTCCCTTTTCATCCCTTTGCTCGATTTGATTAAGAGTTTATCATGGGTACATTAACTCATATTTAAATAGGGATTTTCCGTTCTTAAATGACTAGAATTGGAAATAACGTTACGTAACAACTTAAAGGAGGATAAAATGAAGTATATGAACACGGCGATGTTAGCGGGATGTGTTCTGTTCGCTGCAGTAGTTGCGGGCTGCGGTAGCAGTGCTGTAACGGTGAATAAAGAGCCGTCAATGTCCGCAATTCATGCTGCAGAGGCAGTGGGTGCGTCGGAGATTCCCAGCGCATCTCTCTATTTACAGCTCGCAAAAGAAGGACTGGAAAACGGCAAGACGCTTGCGGAAAATGGCGAAAAGGAACAATCTGAGTCAATGCTGTCGAGATCCCAGGCCGATGCTGAACTGGCTGTGGCACTATCTCACGGTTACACCGACAAAATGAAAGCCACAAAGGCCTTAGAACGAGTAAAAACGCTCCAGCAAGAGAACCCAATATCAAATGAAAGGAAGTGACCAATGAAACCTATTACATACATTATAGGCCTTGTATTTGCCGGACTACTCGTAGGCTGCGCTGCAAGCGTTCCCCCGAACGAACTCATCAGCGCACGTCAGGCTTACGAGCAGGCTAGCACGGGACAGGCGGCTCAGTTAGTACCTGCGGAATTGCACAAAGCAAAGATGGCGCTTGACACTGCCGAGCAATCTTTTTTGAACGACCCTGAATCATTCCGTACAAAGGATCTCGCTTATGTCGCGGATCGCAAAGCCAAGATAGCCGAAGCACTGGCTGCCTCAGCTGCTGCAAATGAGACTGTAGCAAAGTCAGACAAAGATTACCAGACAATCCAGTCAGATATTATGAAGAACAAAACCGAAAAGCTTGCCGTAGCGCAAAAAGCACAGCTTGATGCAGAGAATAAGACGGCTAAGGTACAAGCTGATCTTGCAAAACTCGCGGCTGTCAAAGAGGAAGCTCGCGGACTGGTTATTACGCTTTCAGGCAGTGTCGTATTCGCTTCAAACAAATCGACACTTTTACCCTCGGCGCAGAATAGTCTAAACAAGGTTGCAGATGCTCTCTTAGAGGCAAAAGAACGGCATCTTATAATTGAGGGGCATACGGACTCGCAGGGCTCTTCCGCATACAACCAAAATTTATCGCAGCAGCGTGCGAACGTGGTACGTGAGTTCCTTATTTCACGCGGTTATCCGGGCAACCTGATACAAGCACTAGGCATCGGCGAAAGCAGACCGATTGCAGACAATTCCACTGCCGAAGGCCGTGCTAACAATCGTAGAGTAGAGATCGTCATCGATCATATGGCAAATTAGAAACGATTGTTAACGAATAGTTCTGTCAAAGAGACCCGGTAACCATCCGGGTCTTTTTCCCATTTTGTCCGTTGAAATTTCCTTTTAGGTTTTATAACAAACTGCTTTTCGGTTATTTAATTTCCGATCTTAACCGGTTATAGCAAAAAGCTAACATACATCGTTTATCCGTTATAAATCGATATCATTCCCGGAATCTGCAAAAATCAACAGACATGCTCGTTCAGAAGATGTAATCCCCTTTTCATCCCTTTGCCCGATTGATAATTAATTCCGATTGGTTGCATCTTTATTATGTAAGTTTTCATGTATATTCATTAAATACGGGGTTTATAATGCTGTTTATTTTATTTTTATTAATCACGGCGATTGCAATATTTGTTTGGACTGCTTCAAAAAAAACAAAGGATGTGAACAATATTGTGTATCGTTCAGCCGGCACCGTCAGCATTTTAGTCGCAATTATTTTTGGAATTCTCTCACTGCTTCAGTGCTTCACGCAAATTCCGGCGGGGCATGTCGGCGTTGTAGATTTTTTCGGAATTGTATCCGATAAACCACTTCCCGCCGGAATTAACATTGTAAACCCGCTTGCCAGCGTAATTGTATTTTCCATCCAGACTAAAGAACATAAAGAAACAATGCAGGTACTCTCCCGCGAGGGACTTACCATCGGGCTGGAAGTAAGCGCGCTATACAGGCTTAATCCCGACTCTGCCGCCAGGGTATATAAAACAGTTGCCGGCGGTGATTATGAAACAATTATTCTTATTCCCCAGTTTCGTTCCATCAGCCGCGCCGTAACGGCAAGTTTCCAGGCAAGTGCACTTTATTCAACCGAAAGGGAAAGACTCGGAACCTCTATTCAGGAAGAACTTGCCAAAACCGTTGCTCCCCGGGGAGTTACTATTGAAAACACACCAATACGTAACGTTGCCCTGCCTGTACAGCTTACCGAAGCAATTGAACAAAAACAGCGGGCAGATCAGGAGAGCCAAAGGATGGAGTTCATACTTACTAAAGAAAAACAAGAAGCCGACAGGAAACGCATTGAAGCAAAGGGTATAGCCGATTTTCAGACAATTGTAGCGGCAGGCATCAGTGAACAGCTGCTTCGCTGGAAAGGGATTGAAGCAACATTGAAAATTGCGGAGTCAAACAATACAAAGGTTATTATTATCGGAAGCGGAAAAGACGGGCTGCCTATTATTCTGGATTCGAAGTGAGATGACGATGTTAATACACTTTTAAATGACGTGCATGCTTTACTGCTTACATTCTTGAATGTATAAAAATTATTGATCAGAAAAAACTGATTAAGTAACCAGAATTCATTTTCATCAAAAGGGAGAAATATATTATGAAAGCTTTAGTTTATCACGGACCGAACATACTCCGATGGGAAGAAAAACAGAAACCGGCAATCAAGAATTCTTCGGATGCAATAATCAGGATAAAAAAAACCACTATTTGCGGCACCGATCTTCACATCATGAAGGGAGATGTTCCGGACGTTATTGAAGGCATTATACTCGGGCATGAAGGAATTGGAATAATTGAAGAGACCGGTCCGGGTGTTTTTAATTTTAAAGCCGGCGACAAAGTTTTGATCTCGTGTATAACATCATGCGGAATTTGCAGCGCGTGTAAGAAGGGGATGTACTCGCATTGCGAAACCGGCGGCTGGATTCTCGGCCACTTGATTGACGGTACGCAAGCGGAATATGTAAGAATCCCTCACGCCGATAACAGTCTTTATCATATTCCGGATGCTGCGGATGAAGAAGCGATTGTAATGCTTAGTGATATTTTGCCGACAGGATTTGAATGCGGTGTTCTTAACGGCAAAATCAATCCGGGAGATACCGTTGCAATTATCGGTGCGGGACCTATAGGAATTGCAACCCTACTGACAGCGCAATTCTACTCGCCTGCCGAAATTATTATGATTGATTTGGATGAAAACCGGCTAAACATTGCGAGAGCCTGCGGGGCAACCAGGCTTGTTTCTAAAAATGCCGTTGAGGAAACAATGAAACTGACAAACGGAAAAGGTGTTGATGTAGCAATCGAAGCTGTAGGCATTCCGGCTACGTTTGATATCTGCCAATCAATTATTGCAGAAGGCGGGCATATAGCAAACATTGGTGTTCACGGTAAAAGTGTAGAACTGCATCTTGAAAAGTTGTGGTCAAAAAATATTACTATTACAACCCGTCTTGTGGATACGGTAACCACACCGATGCTGCTGAAGACGGTTTCATCCGGAAAACTGCAGCCGGAAAAGTTGATAACTCATCGGTTTGCGTTGAATGATATTATGAAAGCTTACGCTACATTCGGAAATGCGGCAAAAGAAAAAGCGCTAAAGGTTATTCTTACAAACCCGTAAGGGAGATAATAATTATATGAACCCCATATTATAATTGAGATAAGCTATGGCTCCTTATAAGAAATTTATTATAGTTTCAGTATTATGCTTCTTAATGTTTCTGATAGAAAGCTGTTCGTCATCCACGCTTGTTAATGTTTGGAATGATCCTTCATATCATGAATCACCGTTGAAGAAGATATTAGTCATTGCTATAAGAAGAAATCCAATACAGCGACGTATTTGGGAGGATGCTTTTGTCGGTGATCTTTTAAAGCATCGTATAGAAGCTACTTCATCTTACCGTTTATTCCCGAATGCATTGCCGGATACAAATCAAGTTTTTGAAGCCATTCAAGAAAACAGTTTTGACGGAATTATAGTGATCCTCCTTCTTCATCCCGAGACTCAAACTAATTATGTTCAGGGTTATGTTACAACAGAAAAGACAACCCGATTTAATAACTTTCGAAATAGATATGATATTTATTATAATGATGTTCTCCATCCTGGATATGTGGATTCCCTGAAGGTCAAGCGCAGTTCGATAGATGTCTGGGCACTTAAGAAAGAAGACCGGATAATTTGGGGAGCTACGAGTAATTCTCCGGATCTGAATACTGTGGAATCTGTTCAAAGCGATATTGCAGAACTTGTAATAGCAGAATTAGCACGGCACGCTATTATTAAGCCCTAATTCAAGGCAGAATTTTTATATCTGTTACTGTGGATTAATATTAGCTCTATGGCGCTTTAACCGCTTGTTGAACACAATAGAAGTTATATATATTTCACATCCAAAAGACTTAGTCCCTTTTTCATCCTTTTGAACGATTGAATTACTTTATTTCTCTTTATAGCTTCGTCTAGAATTTAATCATCGAAATTTAAAATAAAGGATAATTACAATGTTATATACAATTGGGGTTATTCTAATTCTTCTATGGCTGTTAGGACTTCTTACCTCCTTCGCCATGGGCGGCATTATGGATGCTTTACTTCCAATTGGAATTATATTAGTCATAATAAGATTCATAAGCGGACGGCGCGCGTTTTGGAATCTGTAAAATACCAAAATCTTTTTAATAAGCAGCTCTCATAATTATAAGTCTAATAAAAACATGACCGAACAAAATAATTTTCCCGGCGGATTACGTATACTTATCGGCGCAGCAGCATTTGTAATAATCATTGCCGGGATTAACCTTGCCCAATCGGTTATTGTACTAATCCTGATCTCTATTTTTCTTGCAATTCTCGGAGCCCCGGCGGTACTCTGGTTAAAGAAGAAACATGTACCATCCATATTAGCGGTTTTTATAGTTATGGCCGCTATGATAATCATTTTAGCCCTTATTAGCGCACAAATCGGCACATCCATCAGCAACTTTTCTAATGAACTACCCCTGCTGCAGTCCAGTATCCGAGAACAGGTAATAGAACTGAGTGTATTTTTGAGAAGCAAGGGTTTTTCAGGGACACAAAAAATTTTGCTGGATTATATAAATCCGGAAGCAGTAATGAAATTTACTGCAGGCCTATTAACCGGATTGAGTTCAGTTCTTTCCGATGTTATTTTAGTTCTTCTCACCGTAACTTTTACTTTGCTTGAAATTTCCAGCTTTCCCCAAAAACTCCGTGCTATTCTTGGTGACCCTGAACAGGTCTTTCCCCGGTTTACAAAATTCATCGTTGATATGAAACGCTATATGGTCATTAAAACAATGATTAACCTTGCCGCGGGAATTTTAATCGCAGTTTGGATGGAAATACTCGGAGTGCAGTTTCCTGTTTTATGGGGTTTTCTTGCCTTTCTTCTTCATTATATACCTAATATCGGTGCTATAATTGCCGCTATTCCCCCGGCCCTTCTGGCACTAGTTCAAATTGGAATCGGCAGCTCACTTCTTGTAGTCTCAGGTAATATTCTAATTGGATTCCTAATAGGTAATGTAATTGAACCGCGGCTCATGGGAAGAAGACTCGGACTTTCCACTTTGGTTGTTTTTCTCTCACTTATTTTGTGGGGAAGCCTGCTCGGATTGATCGGTGCCATTCTTTGTATACCGCTTACGATGGCCTTGAAGTATGCATTTGAAAGCAATGAAAGCACACAATGGATTGCTGTGCTGCTGGGATCGGAAAAGTCGGATGAGATTTCTGCGCCAATTTTAAAAAAGACAAAAGAATGATGAACACTCTGGTTACTGACAGTAGATTTTTAATAGCATAGCTCCGGTAATAATATGTAAAAATGTATTTGAAGAAATGACTTTTTACATAAGTATTCTGGTTAAAAGATTGTAAGATGGAACTTATTATTTTTCTAAAAGGAATCTTTATAGGTTTTGCGCTGGCGGTGCCGATTGGGCCTATCGGAATAATGTGTATCCGTAAGACACTGAACGAAGGACGATTACGCGGATTAATTGTTGGTCTCGGTGCTGCAACTGCAGATTTACTCTACGGCTGTGTTGCGGCATTTGGAATTACGTTTATATCAAATACGCTTGTCAGCCAACGAATATGGATACGGTTAGTTGGAGGAGTGCTTCTTCTTTACCTGGGTATAAGAACTTTTCTCAAACTTCCTACTAATACTGTTATCCCTATTAACAGTAACGGAATTTTGCGATCATATCTCACGGCATTTATATTAACACTTACTAATCCATTGACCATCTTTGCTTTTATAGCTGTATTCGCGGCACTCGGTTTTGGAAACGATCTTGGTAATTTTACGGCATCGGTTCTTGTTGCAGGCGTTTTTATCGGTTCATGTTTATGGTTTTTGTCCCTTAGTTCCGGTGTTATGCTTTTTAGAAAAAAATTAGATTTGACCGGACTGAAATGGGTAAACAGAATTGCAGGAATCTTAATAATCATCTCCGGTGTTATAGTTATGGTTAGCTTGCTATGATTTTTATACGGGAAAGTTTAATTGGTTTTATTCTCGTCTGTATGGGTATTCAATTTGCTATTAATGGCGTGAAGGATCTGGTATTAAATACAGGGTCTTGGAAAATGTAGAACCGGAAACTGCGCTGATTTTTTTACTATTTTGTCTGCTTTATTTTCCTTGAAAGTTTTTCCCAGGAACTCAAGTTAAGGACAAAATTTGAAACTACTTCGACACAAAATTTTAATAAAAGAATAGGTCATGCCCGATTAGAGGCCTATTCACCATACTAAAGATGTAGTTCCTTTTTCATTCCTTCGCTCGATTGAACAATTCCGAACTTCTTTTTATAATATTACTCAAGTTAACCGTCTAAATAATTTCGGTGTGAAAAACCGTTGATACTTTTGCAATAAACTGTTTCTCATTCCATTAACACCCGACTTTAGTTGCGGGTTAATGATAAAAGCATAAATATTTCGAACTGTATAAAATTAGATATTTAATAACTCTAATAAAATGAAAAATAAAATTTTACCGTTGTCCCGGAATAAAAACCCGGTTGCGGAGATCACTCATGAAAGTATTTCCGAAATAATTGATGATTCGGTATTTAAAAAATTCTTTTTGGAAATTGCTTCGATTGCAATATTTATGTGGCACTTTTTTAAAGAAGTATTTAAACCGCCGTATGAGTTTAATGAACTACTTAAACAATGTTACATGATCGGTTACAAATCCCTTCCTTTAATAGCCGTTACAGGATTTATAATAGGGCTTGTCCTTACTATTCAGTCTAGACCGACATTAGCAAAATTCGGAGCGGAATCTTGGCTGCCTGCGATGGTTGCAGTTTCAATTATACGGGAAATTGGACCGGTTATAATTGCGTTAATCTTTGCCGGGAAAGTAGGATCGGGAATAGGTGCGGAACTGGCATCGATGAATACAACAGAGCAAATTGATGCAATGCAGGTATCGCATACCAATCCATTTAAATATCTTGTTATTACGAGAGTACTCTCCGCCACATTGATGCTTCCGTTATTGGTAATTTTTGCGGATGGTATTGGTTTGTTAGGGTCATTTGTCGGCGTTAATATAAAAGGAGATGTAAGTCTTTACTTCTTTTTTTCGCAGATTTTTCAAAGCCTGGAATTTCAAGATTTGTTACCTGCTTTTATCAAAACCTTTTTCTTCGGGTTTGCTATCGGGCTTGTCGGAAGTTATATGGGATATTATTCAAACAAGGGAACAGAAGGTGTTGGGAAAGCCGCAAACTCAGCCGTTGTATTCGCATCCTTAATGGTTTTTATTATAGATATGATAGCAGTGCAAATCACAAGTTTGCTTCAACATTAAAATAGGTAATCAGAAGAATGACAGAGAACGCTGCTTTAATAGGAAACGATAAAAAACAAAACAGTTTTGTTGTTGAGATGGAACATCTTAAGAAATCTTTTGGGAATAACCATGTTCTCCGGGATATTAATTTGGCGATTCATAAAGGAGAAAATCTCGTAATACTCGGGAAATCAGGTACAGGTAAATCGGTTCTCATTAAATGCATTGTGGGATTGATTGATATTGATGAGGGAAAGCTTGTAATACTCGGGCATAATATTTCCGACCTAAATAGTGAGGAACTGATTGAAGTACAAGAGAAGATAGGTTTCCTTTTTCAAAGCGGCGCATTGTATGATTCCATGACGGTAAGAGAAAACCTTGAATTCCCCCTTAGAAGACAAATGCGTTCGATGCAAAAAGAAAAAATGAACTTGCTTATAAAAGAAGCGTTGGAAAATGTGGGACTTTCTGAAACGATTAATGAAATGCCATCTGAACTTTCCGGCGGTATGCGTAAGAGGTTAGGCTTAGCCCGAACGTTGATTTTAAAACCAGAAATAATGCTTTATGACGAACCTACTACCGGTCTGGATCCCATAACATCAAAAGAAATAAGTAAGCTTATTCTGGAAGTTCAAAAAAAATATAATACTTCATCCATCATTATCACACACGATATTGAATGCGCAAGGTTGACAGCAAACCGGATAATAGTGATAAAAGACGGAGTATGCGCCGCAGAAGGAACCTATACAGATCTTCTGCAATCGCCGGATACATGGATAAGATCATTTTTCGAGTAACGAATCAGACAAACTATAAGAGAAGAATAAATGAAAAATAATATATCGAATAAAATAAAGCTTGGTATATTTATTTCCCTTGGAATTTTTGTGTTTATTGTAGCAATATATTTTATCGGCGAGGGGCAGCAGCTATTCAGAAATACATTTCACATAAGCGGAGTATTTAAGGATGTTGCAGGACTTCAGGCAGGAAATAATGTACGGTTATCCGGCGTAAATGTGGGAACCGTAAAAAACGTAAGTATAGTTAGTGATACTTCCGTTAGAGTAGATATAATAATCGATGAAAGCACCCGGGAGTTTATAAAGAAAGATGCAGTTGCAATTATCGGCTCAGACGGACTTATGGGAAATAAAATTTTAATTATAAATCCCGGAACTGGCGGGAAAAGAGAAATAGAAAACGACGACGTTATCGAAACAATCCAGCCGATTAGTATGGATGATATAATGAAATCATTAAACACAACTATCGGCAATACATCCAAAATAACAGATGATTTATCTAAAATTACCGGTAATATAGAATCGGGGAAAGGAACTATAGGAAGGCTGATAATGGATCAATCGTGGAGTCATAATTTCGATTCTACTTTTACTAATTTGAAAGACGGGTCGGAAGGGTTTAAAACACTTATGGATAAATCTGGTGAAATAGGTAATATGCTGAGATCACTAAAATCAACTATTGATAATACATCCGATATCACAAACGATTTATCTAAAATTACCAGCAGCATACATTCAGGTGACGGGCTAATAGGAAGACTGCTTATGGACAAATCATGGGGGCTAAAATTTGATTCTACTTTTGAAAATATGAAAGAAAGTACCAATAATTTAAATATACTTATGAAGAAGGCAAAAAGCAGCTGGCTGCTGTGGGGTTTTTAATATTTGATAATCTGAAATAGATTTCGATAAAATATTTTGAAGTCGAAAATAGAAGCCGGCCTAACGGGTCTACAATTATGAAAAGTAAAGAAAATTAAACAATTTTGATAGTCGAAGATAACGGCATCGCTTTAAAGGCAATTTAAAGATTAATAGAAATTATAAGTACGGAAAGACAATATTCAAACTTTTTGCGAGTAACTTGGGAGACTGTAAAATAAATAGGTTCATCATTACTCATAATTATTGCAACATAAGAACCGTTAAACATTAGTTCAATCTTTTCAAAAATTTCGTATTCATTATAATGCTGCGGTGAACTCTAAGAGAACTTTTATCGGGCAGCATTTTTCCCAGCTTCTATCGATTTATTTACAATGGCTTTATTGCTACTTTTTAAAAATACTTCGGTGTTATCATCTAAAGCTTTTATTATAATAATATCATTCGATGGGGTAAGAATATACACGACCTTCGATTTAAGAAGTATATTTCATACACTGATACAGTTTTTCTTTTTTCTAACTCTTCATCTTAACTTTGTTTTAATTTATCAATTCTTTTCTGGCGGTTAGTTACTAATTCTAGCAGCTTCTTTGGACTGATTGGTTTAGTGATGTAAGCATGAACAACGAGATGCACAGCACTCCGGAAGGTCTTTATGTAAACATATCCAATCAAACAAATAAAATGAATCTAAAAAGCATTTTCATCTTCATTTAATACTCTTTTTACTTCAAAACCTCCTACTACAGGCGTACCTAAATCGCAAATGATTAAATCCGGCTAAAATGACTTTGCTAGTTCGATCCTTTTTCTTTCTACTTAGGCTGTTAGGAACTCATATCCTGCAGAGTTGAATATTTCAGTTATCACTTTCCTTAGAGATAAACCATCCTCGATGACGAGATTTCTTTTGTAATTGGCGGCCTAAAACTTTTTATGTTATTACGGCTGCAATAAATTACATGTTTTTAATTATAGTTGAAAACGGACGGCAGTTTCTTTATCCAGCTCACTAAATATATAAATCTCTGAATTAAAAAAGGATAATATTTTTTGGGCTATAACAATTTCCATTCCATTTCCGCTCTGACTAAACGAGCCTCTATTGGACTGTTAAAATGTTTAAAGGTTTGCAACTTGTTTATTTGTAATTCCGACCCGTTATCTTTTAGCAATAAATAATATTTTCAATAACCACTTTCCTATTCACTTCAATCTTTGTCCCTTTTACCGAATACACAAAGGCATTTTCCGAGAGCTGAGGAATTACAATAGAATTCGATTTTTCCGTCATTTATATTTCATACGGTTCTATATTTATTCTAAAATAATTAGCGTATTCATTAATGCAAATTATTTATTAATAGATTAATATACTTTTTTTATTTTTACAAAAAACTTTGACCCCTCGCCTAATTTGCTTTCAAGGGAAAGTTCTCCGTGATGAATATCGACATATCTCTTTACAATGTTTAGTCCTAAGCCGGTACCTTTAATATCGCCGCTGTTTTCACCTCTAAAGAATGGTTCAAATAATTTATTTTTATCTTCTTCAGGTATACCTATTCCATTATCTTTAATTGTAAATTTTATAAATTCATTATCATCATCAACAGTAAGAATCACGTCCCCGCCTTCCGGTGAATATTTAATTGCGTTGGTTAATAAATTGTTTAGAATATGGTCCAACAGTTTGGAGTCAACAATAACATTTTGATATGGGAAATTGTAATTATAAATTAAATTATGATGCGGTGTTGCCTGCGATTTAATCTGTTCAATAATTTTTATCCCAAAATCATTTAGATCTACTACCGATGGATTGAAATCAATTTTACCCTTGTCACTTCTGCTGATTGTTAAAACCTCATCTAGCATAGAGGTAATATATTGAACTGAATCTTGGATCTTTTGGAAGTGCGCAATATTTTTTTTCTCTTCCCATTTCTTATAGTACTTTTTCAGTAAATCAGCAGATGATAAAATGGTTGTAAGAGGTGTTCTAAATTCATGCGAAGCCATCGAAATAAAACTGGTTTTCATTTCATTAAGCTCTTTTTCTTTTTGCAGCGCTTCTAAAGTAGTTTCTTCCATTTCCTTTTGTTTTGAAATATCAATAATCAATGCCGTTATGCCTTCAGGATTTTTGCCGGGCAAACCGAATGAGGATTTATAAATTAATACCGGAGTAATTCCATTCTCCTTATTTGGAACAATAGACTCATAAACAGCCGTATCATGTTTAATCAATAACTGTTTATCATATTTTTTTGCCAGAGTCGATGCTTTCGGAGCATAATCTTGAATCCTTTTGCCCAATACTTCATTACGTGAGATATTGAAAAATTCTTCAAACGCTTTGTTTACTTCTGTAAATCGCAAATTAGTATCCTCAACAAAAATAGGATTTGGTATTGTATCGATAAGTGTTCTGAAGAATATATTTTGCTTTGTTACTTCGAAAGTTTTTTCCTTTACAAGTTCTTCAAGATGCTCACGGTATTTTCTTAATTCATTTTCCTTTTCAACTTTATCGGTTATATCTTCTTTAACGGCAACATAGTGTGTAATTTCGTTTCTGTTATTTTTAATAGGTGAGATGTTTGCAGATTCCCAAAACAATTTTCCGTTTTTCTTTTTATTATGAAAAACTCCTGTCCACATAACCCCGGAAGCAAGTTTTGCCCACATTTTGCTATATTCTTCAGCAGGCGTTTCACCGGATTTTAATACTCTCGGGTTTTGGCCATAAGCTTCTTCAAAAGTATAACCGGTAACTTTAGTATACTTTGGATTAACGTATTCAATTTTAGAGTCCAGGTTTGTAATAACAATTGAAACCGGGCTTTGAATAATAGCTTCATTTAGCTTACGGAGTTCTTCGTCTTTGGCGATTCTGGCAGTAATATCGCGGTGAAAAGCTTGAATTAAAATTTCATTGCCTAGTGTAATGCGGCTTGTTGTAACTTCTAAGAGAATAATGTGACCATCCTTGTGATAATGCCCTGATTCAAATTTCATGGCTCCCCCAGATAGAATATGAGCTAACCTTTCATTTAATAGTTTAGCAGTTTCAGGTATATCCAAATCACGTATGTCCATCTCTAACATCTCATCTATGGTATAACCGTGCATTTTGGCAAATGACTCATTAACTGAAATAATTTTGCCTTTTTCCGACAAAATAAGAATTCCATCCTCGGCTTTTGTGAACAATTTTTCATAACGTAAATTACTTACACGAAGCGCTTCTTCGGCTTTTTTACGTTCGGTAATATCATGGTTAATTAAATGAAGAAATGTTTTTCCGCTAATTTCAATTTTACTGCTAAATACATCAACATCTCTAATTGTGCCATTTTTAAGTCTGTGTTGGAATTCATAATGCCCTTGTTGTTGATTCTTTGTCCGTTGCATTATTTCCAAGACTTGTTCAAGAGGTAAAGTATTTATCTGCTGGATTTTCATTTGTTTCAGTTCTTCAATTGACCAGCCATAATAATTAGCCGCAGCTTTATTGGCATCCACAATTTTCCCGGTATCCGGCTCAATTAATAATTTAACTGCAGAATGGTTTTCAAATATACTTCGGAACTTTTGTTCGCTCTTATAAAGAGCTTCTTCTGTTTGCTTCCTTACGGTTATATCGCGAACAATGATTTGGATTGCTGGTTTTTTCTCATAAATAATTGGTATAGCTTTTACTTCAACATCAACTTCGGAACCATCAAGCCGTATAAACTTTTCATCAGCTAGCGGTAATGCTTTCTTTGATTTCATTGCATCCATAATTCTTTTAGTTACTAACCCGCGGTAATCCGGGTGCACAAATTGAATTATAGGCATTCCGATCAATTCGACCGCGCTTGAAGCCTTCATAAGAGAAACGCTTGTATTATTTACATAAACAATTTTACCGTCAATATAAATTGCTATTGCATCGGGAGAATCATCAACAAGTTTTCGATATTTCTCTTCGCTTTCTTTCAATGCTTCTACCGCTTGTTTACGTTCGGTTATGTCAGTAAAGATGCAGTGTGTTTGCTTGAAATTTCCTAGTTCATCATATCCTATATTGCCGTTGTAGTTTACAAAAATATGAGACCCATCTTTCCTAATCATTTCAAATTCGTAATCGTGAATTTCACCGGCTTCTAGAAAATGTTTAAATCGTTGTTTCACAAGGCTGGCAGAATCCGGAGTCATGAATTCCGTAAAGTGACGTCCGATTACTTCTTCGCTATCATATCCCATTGTTTTAAGCCATGTGGGATTAACATCAATCAGATTACCTTTAATATCAAGCGACTGATAGCTAAGCGGCGCATTTTCGAATAATAAACGAAATCGCTTTTCACTATCTTCTAAAGCACTTTCCGCAATTTTGCGTTCGGTAATGTCAACATTTGTCACTCTTCTGCCCAGGTAATTATTTTGTTCGTCGTATATCGGGCTGCATGAATGGCGAATAAATTTTATGCTGCCTTGTTTATCAATAATTCTAAAATCCAAAGCATTTACAACTTTATCTCTATTTCCAAAATTTGATTCATTGAAGTGTTTTTCAAAAGAATCTTTATCCTCCGGATGAACAATTTCAATAAGAAGTTTTGGATTTTCAATGAATTCTTCACGTTTATAACCGGTAGTTCGTATGCTGGAAGGAGAACAATACTTAAACTGTAAATCTGGCAGTTGCCAATATTCCCATTCATAAGCATAATTAGAAACAGTTCTAAATAAAAGTTCCTGTTCTTTAATTTTTTTATCGAAGGAATGTCTGTATAATGAAGTTTCAATAGTTACCAGCAGTTCACGGTTATCATACGGCTTAATAAAATAACCGAATGGACCAATCTTTTTTGCGCGTTCAATTGTATCATTGTCCGAATATGCAGTCACAAAAACAAACGGAATGTCCGCAAACTTTTGTATTTCTTCTGCGGCAGAAATTCCATCTTTGGAATTGTCAAGATTGATATCCATTAATATTAAATCGGGATGTTTTTCCTTGGCAATTTGAATTGCTTCAGTTGCATTAATGGCTGTTCCAACCGTATTATAATTAGCTTTTCTTAAAATAATTTTTGTGCTTTCGGCAATTAGGACATCATCATCTGCAATTAGGATATTAGCTTTAGTTGGCAGTATCTTTTCCATATCAGCCTTCAAATTTGAATTTTAGTATAAATTGAAGCCCTTTTTCTGGTTGAACTACTTCCAAGGACCCCATTAATCGTCTGGTAAAAAGATTAATAAGACGTAAACCAAGTGAATTGATATTATCAAAATCAATATCGTTTTTTAAACCAACTCCGTCATCGGAAAGTTTAAGACAATATTCATTATTTATTTTCTTAAATGAAATATAAATATTTCCATTAACATTATTCGGGAAAGCATATTTAAGAGAATTTGTTATAGCCTCGTTAATTATTAATCCGCATGGTATTATCGAATCAAGATCAAGACTGTGTGCCTCCAAATCTAAATTTAATTTTATTCTTTTCGAGAAAGAATATGTTTCGACTAAAAATCCGGTAAGTTTTTCGATATAGTCTTTAACATCAACGCCTGCAAAATCGCCGGAGCCATACATTAGTTCATGGATCAAAGACATTGTGCGTAATCGATTTTGAAGATCGCTAAATAAATTAAGAACTATTTCGTCTTGGATATGTTCTCTCTGCAATGTTATTAAACCTATAATGCTCTGGAAATTATTTTTAACCCGGTGGTGAATTTCTTTTAGCATTGTTTCTTTTTCTTTAAGTGAATACTCAATTATATTTTGAGTCGTTTTACGGTCAGTAATATCTTGGATGGTTCCGTACATTTTAACCGGGTTGCCGTTCTTATCCATTTCAAGATTACCGAGACCGTGAACCCAAATAACCGTGTTATCATTCTTTCTTAAAACTTTATACTCTTTATTAAATTCCTTCTTTTCTTTTAGAATATGATTTGTTAAATATAAAGACATTTCTTCACGGTGTTCAATTGGAATTAGATTAAGCCAGCCTTCAATATCATGGTTATAATTTTTATCAATGCCGAACAAATCATCGAGCATCTCAGAATTTGTCCAAACGTCGGCATGAATATCAAATATGTAATAACCGATTCGTGCAACGCTTTGAGATTGTTTTAATTGCGCTTCACTTTCTGCAATGGCTTTTTGCGCTGCTCTTTCTTTACTTTGATCTCTAAAAACTAATACAACTCCCTCTATATCGCCTTTTTCGTTTTTAATAGGTGCGCCGCTATCTGCTATTGGAATTTCATTACCGTTTTTTGAAATCAGCAATGTATGATTTGCAAGCCCAATTATTTTTCCTTCTTTCAATACTTTTTTAACAGGATTTTCAACGGTAGATCGAGTTTCCTCATTAATAATTTTCAAAATCTCTTCGAGATTGGTTTATCTACGGCATCTATTTCTTTCCAGCCGGTTAAGTTTTCAGCAATTGTATTCATCTGTTTAATATTCCCAAGCTTATCAGTTGCAATAACTCCATCTCCGATGCTGTATAAAGTTATACGGTTTCTTTCTTCACTTTCTATAAGAGCCTGTCCAATATTATGCAATTCAGTAATATCATTTATAACTGTTAGCATATATTTTTTGTCATTGATAGTAATTGTTCTTCCCGAAACTATTGTGTGAATTATTTTTCCATCCTTTTTCTTAAATTTAATTTCCTTATTATTATATGCGCCGGACTTTATAATATCATCTATTAGTACTTTACGATCTTCTTTATTTGTCCAAATTCCTATTTCTATGGAGGTTTTGCCAATTACTTCTGCTTTGTTGAAGCCGTATACTTTTTCATAAGCATCATTGACTTCAACTAATAATCCGGTATCAATTTCTGAAATTGAAATACCATCAGGTGAAGCATGATACACTTTTCTAAAACGCTCTTCGCTTTCACGCAGTGCTTGATCTGCCCGCTTACGTTCAGTAATGTTAAAAGCTGTTCCACGCGTCCCTAAAATATTACCATTCTCATCGTGAACATATTTTGAGTTGATAATCAAATTAATTTCCCGCCCATCTTTTGCAAGATGAACGGTCTCTAAACCAGAAATTGCGTTTCCCTTAGAAAATCTGGTGAATTCATCAGATCTCTCATTGCCCATTCTTTAGTCTGAAAATCTGAAAACTTTTTACCTAACATTTCTTCGATCATGTAACCGAACAGATCTCCCATGCATGGTTTAGATAAACGTATCTTCCTTCAGCATCACATTGCCAGATTAGATCTTGAGCAGTTTCCACAAGATTACGATATAGAGCTTGAGATTTTCTTAAGGCTACTTCGGCAAGCTTGCGTTCTGTAATATCACGTAAAAAAACAAAAAATTTTATCTGCGAATCCTTTAAATAATTTACTCTTGCTTCAATGTTAATAACCGGCCGTCTTTGCGCTTATGTTTAGTTTCAAAATGGGCTGAACCTATTTTAATAATTGTCTGAAGCCGTTCTTTAATTATTTCCTCTGAATCCAATACCTCGACATCTTTAATGCCCATATTCATCAATTCTTCTCGGCTATATCCTATCATCGAGCAATAAGAATCATTTGTTTCCAAAATTTTCCCGTTTGTATCAACAAGATAAAAACCATCTATCGCGGTACGAAGCATTGTCTTAATTTCTTCTTCGTTTCTTTTACGTTCGGTAATGTCTTGAATAACGCCGAATAGAATTTTATTTTCTTTATCATATTCGGCTATTGAATGAATATCTACGATCTCATCTGTATCGGCAATTTTAATTTTATATTCTACGTCATATGGAATATTATTATTAATTAAATCGTTTAATGCGTTATCTAGTAAAGGGCGATATTCCGGTAACGTAAATTTCTTGATTGCAGAATAATGGAATTGTTTACCATAAACACCTATAATTTTTTCGGCGCCTTCGGAAGCATATATAATATTGGAATCAAGATGCAATTCCCAGTTGCCGGATTTAGATGTAAGTTCTGCTCGTTTTAACCGGGCTTCACTTTCTTGTAAAACTTTTTTAGCAGCCCGTTCATTAGTTTGATCTCTAAATAAAAGAACCACACCCGTAATTTTACCTTCTATATTACGAATAGGTGCGCCGCTGTCACCTATGGGAATCTCTTTGCCGTCTTTGGATTTTAATATTGTATGGTTGGATAACATTACCGCCATTTCATTCGAAAGGACTTTTTCAACCGGGCTTTCAACTTCCTGCCGGGTATCTCCATCAAAAATAACGAATACTTCTTTCACTGACTTGCCAATAGCTTCAGCTTCTCTCCAGCCGGTAAGAGATTCGGCGCTTCTATTGAGGTAAGTTACATTGGCGTTTACATCAGTTGTAATAATAGCATCGCCTGTGCTGTAAAGTGTGGTTCTGAAACGTTCCTTGCTTTCTCGCAAAGCTTCTTCTGTTTTTTTTCTATCAGTTACATCGCGAATAATTTGATGATAAAATTTCTTCCCTTCTATTTCAATTATTCTTGCGCTTCCTTCTGCATAAAATGTAGTGCCGTCTTTTCGTTTATGTAAACCTTCCGAAATAACTCCACTTTTTTCTTCAGCTTCAAGTAATTTTGCTTCAACAAATTCTTTTTCTTTCCGGCATTGTTAAATCGGCAAGCTTTAATTTATGAAACTCATCAATACTGTATTGATATACTTCAACTGCTTTTTCATTTGCCTCAACAATATTAAGATTTTCATCTTCCAATAAGATAATATCGTTTGCATATTTTACTACATATTCAAAGTGAGCTTTTAAGGCTTTTAGTTCAATCTCTTCTTTATATAATTCTTTATAAAATTGCTTCCTGCGGTAATAGAAGATATACAGCGCAAAAGCAGCAACAACCAGGAAGAGAAGAAAAGTAACCAGGAATATAACATGTGCCTTGTACGTAACGACGGAAAGAAATTCTTCCCGTTCAACCTTACTAAGGAGAAACCAAGGTGAATTTTTTATTGGCTTTGCGTACGCAATAACTTTATCACCGCTGAAATCTGTGCCTTCAATTACCCCTGTTTTCCCCGATACTGCTTGAACAAACGGATCTGATGTTCTGCTTAAAGGAATTTTGATATTAAATGCGGATTTAGGATGATCTTTTAGATTGCTTAAATAAACGAGATTATTTCCTTCTTTCATCAGAAGAATTGACTCAGCACTCTTACTTATTCCTGGCCAAGTTTCTACAATAGGATGTAAAGATTTCTCAACTGTCAGCCGATAAATAATAACCGACTCAATTTTTTTTCTATCATTAACTATCGGCGCTGCTATATCCACAAGTACATTCCGTTTATTTTTGTATTTATATAAGTTTCCAAAAATAGTTCTTCTTTTACTAACAGCCATATTTATCAAATCTTTTGTAGACGAATCGACATTACATAAACTGGAATCGTAAGCTAATACGACGTTTCCATTTAATGATGCTATCATAATATTTACATAATCAGTTCCATTCTTTATTACTAATTCGAATCGCTTAAGAATTTCATTTTTCAGTTTTAAATTGTTACGGTTATTAAGGAGAGAGTTTTCGTTTTGTATTAAGAAAGGACTTTCTGCAAGCATTTTAGAATCTGCAAGCCTTTCTTTTCGCCAATCTTCTATCCGATATATTTTTTGGTCTGCAATGGTTTTTAATCTAGCATAGGCTTCGTTAGTTGTTTCTATTAGCTCGTAATTAAAATAAACAAGACTGAGTATAAAAATGATAATAGCAGATAACAAAAACAGAACAATTAAGCTAAAGCTTATTTTTCTGTCGAATTTTACATTTTTCATGAACGACCTATTTAATTCCAATTTAAACTCTTAGAAATAACTTAATTCGACATTATAATTATCGAAATAATTTAATTTAATTCAATAATCTTATCATCTTAACTAAAATGAATTACTTCAAATAATATAACGAGGTAGATACTTTCAAGCGGTCGGTTTTGACTCTCCTTGTCGATGTCGGCTATTTGGTCTGTTATATTCTAAACTATTTCAGCTGTTATTGCCTGCTGGTGAATGTTTCTCCTAGCCTAGTTCTTCGTTAAGTTCGCTTTCAAGCCTTTGCTCTAAGAATTGAGCTATAAGTTTTTTAATAGTTCAATCCTTACCCCATTAGGTCTTCGTAGTTCTTTGCTTTGGATAGATCGGCTTTAAGCTGCTCGATAGTTTTATCGGTTAGCCTGGCTAGCAGTAGACAAGCTCTATAATTGTAACTTCTTTCTTTAATGGTTAATAAAAAATAATAAAATTAACCGATAAAATATCAAGAAATTTTGCAGAGTCTTAGCTGCGTTCGGCTACTCCTCACTCCGCTTAGCCTCATGTTCTACATTAATCACTTATACAAGATTATTTACATTCATGATATTCCGCTATTGAAAGTATTGCAGATTATTAGTCCGCCAGATACAATAAAAGTTACATCTATTTGCTACCCAAAAGACGTAGTCCCTTTTTCATCCTTTTGTACGATTGAATCAAGAAAGCTCTATTTATAACTTAATAAAGCATAAGATTGTTCTTCTAAATATGTAAGTCACGGCGCGCAAGCTCAATAATTTGAGTTATAGCTTCTGGTGTAAGAGAATAAATTAAATACGTATAAAATATTTAACTCAAATTAAAGATACACGCAAAAAATTTAAGCGGGTAAAAATCATGAATAAAATGGAAAAAAGATACTTAGTCGTTTCGTTCCTAATTATAGTAATGCTTTTTTTATTCTTCGGCAGCGGCGATATAATGAACGTCGGTATGAACGGAAAGATGAATCAAAACACCTGGCTGGGAAGCAATAGCTGGTGGTGGTTCTCCACTGCAGTTATACTCATTTGGGGTGCATCTTTCGGTTGGCTATTTTATAGAAAAAGATATTAACGCTAACGCCATATATAATGTCGCTACATAATTTTAGGAGAAATTACTATGATAGTAAGTCCTTTCGCAGGGAAACCGGCTGAACCAGACATGATGGTTAATATACCAAAACTTATCACAGCTTATTTTGCTGAGGTTCCTGACCCTTCGGTACCGGCCCAGCGGGTTATGTTCGGAACTTCAGGACATCGCGGATCTGCCTTCGACGTAGCATTCAACGAACGGCATATTCTCGCTATCACTCAAGCCATTTGCCTCTACCGCATCCGGCAAAATATTGACGGGCCTTTGTTTCTCGGCATGGATACGCATGCGCTTTCCGTGCCGGCTTTGGCCACCGCTTTGGAAGTGCTGGCGGCAAACGGTGTAGAAGTTATGATTTCGGAAGAAGATGATTACACGCCTACCCCGGTTATTTCCCATGCTATTATAACATACAACCGCGGACGCAAAACCGGACTTGCCGACGGCATTGTAATCACGCCTTCGCATAATCCCCCACATGACGGAGGTTTCAAGTACAATCCTCCTAACGGCGGACCGGCTGATAAAAACATAACCGGTTGGATAGAGGATAAAGCTAACGAGTTTCTTGAGAATGATATTAAAAATGTAAAAAGAATACCTTATGAGAAAGCTCTTACTGCGGGCACAACGCACCGGTATAATTACCGCGATGCTTATGTGAAAGATCTAGGCAATGTAATAGACATGAACATAATTCGTGATTCTAAGATTAGTATTGGGGCGGACCCGCTCGGCGGTGCAGGCGTGCACTACTGGGAACCGATTGCCGAGCGATACGGACTAAATCTTACGGTTGTCAACAAGGCAGTCGATCCTACATTCAGTTTCATGACGGTTGATTGGGACGGTCAGATACGCATGGATCCATCATCGCCTTATGTAATGCAAAGATTAATTGACATAAAAGATAACTTCGATATTTCATTTGCATGCGACACCGACCATGACAGGCACGGAATTGTCACAAGGAGTACGGGACTTCTTCCACCCAATCATTACCTATCAGTCGCCATATTCTACCTTTTCCAACACAGACCGAAGTGGCCTAAGCAAGCGGCTGTAGGGAAAACAGTGGTGAGCAGTTCAATGATAGATCGAGTTACAGCGAAAATCAACCGCAAGCTTTACGAAGTACCGGTTGGTTTTAAGTGGTTCGTTGACGGATTGCTCGACGGTTCGCTCGGCTTCGGCGGCGAAGAGAGCGCGGGCGCGTCTTTCGTCCGTTTTGACGGCAGCGTTTGGACGACTGACAAAGACGGAATAATTCCGTCTTTGCTTGCCGCAGAGATAACGGCAAAAATGGGCCGCGATCCCGGTGAAATATATAATGAACTTACACGTGAGTTCGGTGAGCCTTTTTATAATCGCATTGATGCACCGGCCACACCGGTTCAAAAGGAACTGTTGGAAAAACTCTCTCCCCAACAGGTTAGGCTCACCGAACTGGCCGGCGAAAATATTCAGACTGTCCAAACTAATGCGCCTGGCAACTCCGCACCTATCGGCGGATTGAAAGTAATAGCAAAAAGCGGATGGTTCGCAGCCCGTCCGTCGGGTACCGAAAATATTTACAAAATTTATGCGGAAAGTTTTCGCGGTGCGGATCATTTAAATAGCATTATCGATGAAGCGCAGGTAATTGTTAACGATGCCATGGCAGTTGGACAGAAACATGAAATGACATAAAAGACAAAACATTAAGGAAAAATCATGAGCAAAACAATTAGTATAAGCAAAAAAAATCGAACCGGTACAAATCTAGAATCCTTGATCGATATGCTGGCAAGCAAAGACGGTATGATTCGTCAAAAAGCAAGAAAATCTTTAGTGACTCTTGGTAAACCTGCCATCCCTTCTCTAATCTTCATCTTGGGGAATTCTAAATTAGATCAACTTCGCTGGGAAGCAGCTAAAACACTCGGTTCTATAGACGATACCAGAGCAATACCATCTCTGGTGAAAGCATTGGAAGACAAGGACCATGATGTTGCGTGGCTGGCTGCCGTGGCCTTGAAAAAATTCAAAAAGGCCGCCTGGCCGCAATTGTTAGATATGCTGGTTAAAAGTAAGCCGGATTCTATTTTATTACGCCAGGGAGTGCTCCATATTTTAAGGGATCAGAAAGAGAACGGATTCAACGAATTACTTTCAACATTAATAAACTCTTTAGAACTCGGCACTGCTCCGGAATCAACAGCCATAGCCGCTTATAATATTCTCATGCAGATGAAAGGAAAATCCTAAAAATTCATTTTTACTTCAAGATACTGGGAATGTAGTTAAAGAAAAATATTGGGAGAAATAATGAACGATAAAACGAATATGAAAATGCTGTACTCTTTTTTGCCGACTGAAATCGACGGATTCGATTCTCTGGCTGAACTTGCACTGGATATGAGATGGTCCTGGAGTCATTATGCCGACGAAGTATGGAGAAAGCTGGATCCCGAGTTGTGGGACTTTACTCAAAATCCGTGGGTAGTACTTCAGACTGTTTCGCGGGACAAGCTTGAGCGCAAGTTAGCCGATCCCCTATTTCTTAAGGAAGTAAATAACCTAATTAAGATAAAGAACCAGGCCACGGAACTACAGGCGTGGTTTCAAAAAAATCATCAAAAAACTCCTTTAACCTGCATCGCTTATTTCAGCATGGAATTTATGTTGAGCGAGGCGCTTCCCATATATTCAGGCGGTCTGGGCAATGTTGCAGGCGACCAGCTTAAAGCCGCCAGCGATTTGGGTTTACCGGTAGTCGGCATTGGACTGCTGTACCAGCAGGGCTATTTTCGACAGGTGATTGACAAGGATGGAGCTCAGCAGGCTCTGTTCCCGTATAACGACCCGGGACAGTTGCCGATAACACCTCTTTTAAAACCGAACGGTGATTGGCTTCGTCTGGAAATTGCACTCCCGGGTTATTCGGTGTGGCTGCGCGCCTGGCAGGTTCAGGTCGGCAGAATTAAACTTTACTTACTTGACACAAATGACACCGCGAACTTTCCTGCTCACAGAGGCATTACTAGCGAGCTTTACGGAGGCGGGCCGGAGCTGCGGCTTAAACAAGAGATCATACTCGGGATCGGAGGATGGCGTCTGCTCGCGGCTCTTGATATCCATCCGGAAGTTTGCCACTTGAATGAAGGGCATGCGGCATTCGCAGTTCTGGAACGCGCAAGAAGTTTTATGGAAAAAACAGGCCAATCTTTTGAAACCGCATTGCACGTCACCAGGGCCGGAAATCTTTTCACAACCCATACGGCTGTAGCTGCCGGCTTCGACCGTTTCACTCCGGCTCTTATCGAGCAATATTTAGGCGGTTACGCAGAACAGAAACTAGGTAAAAAGCTAAATGATTTACTGGCTCTGGGCCGCAGGAATCCTAACGACTTGTCTGAAAGTTTCAACATGGCCTATCTGGCGGTTCGCGGCAGCGGGGCCGTGAACGGTGTAAGCCGCTTGCATGGTCAGGTCAGCCGGCACCTTTTTGAACCTATCTTTCCGCGCTGGCCTGCAGATGAAGTGCCTATCGGTTTCGTTACAAACGGAGTACATGTGCCTACCTGGGATTCGGCGGCAGCCGACGAACTCTGGACCGAGGCTTGCGGAAAAGACCGCTGGCTGGGAACAACGGAAACATTGTACGAAAACATTCGCCGTATCTCGGATAAAAAGCTCTGGAAATTTCGTACCGTTGCAATTAAGTCTTTAGTCGAATATGCCCGTAAACGGCTGTCAAGGCAGCTTGCTGAATCGGGCGCTTCTACCGAAATAGTTAAAGACACAAAATATTTATTTGACCCAAACGCATTAACTCTCGGGTTTGCACGCCGCTTCGCTACGTACAAAAGACCAAATCTGCTGCTTCATGATCCGCAGCGGCTGCTTCGCCTTTTGACAGACACGCAGCGTCCGGTACAGATCATTATAGCAGGCAAAGCCCATCCGGAAGATCTCGCCGGGCAAAAACTGATTCAGGAATGGGTGCATTTTATACGTCAGCCCGAAGTGCGACGGCATGCGGTATTCCTTAGCGACTATGATATGCATTTAACCGGGCATCTTGTACAGGGCGTGGATGTCTGGATAAATACACCGCGGCGGCCTTGGGAGGCAAGCGGAACCAGCGGAATGAAGGTGCTAGTCAACGGCGGAATCAATCTGTCGGAGCTGGACGGCTGGTGGGCGGAAGCATATGCTCCCGAAGTAGGATGGGCATTGGGAGACGGCATGGAACACGGCGATGATCCGGCCTGGGATGCTGCCGAAGCAAATGCGCTTTACAATCTTCTCGAGCAAGAGCTTGTTCCAGAATTTTATAATCGCGATGAAAACGGTATTCCTACAGCATGGGTAGCGCGTATTCGCGAAAGCATGGCGATTTTAACGCCCCGCTACTCAGCCAATCGAACCGTCCGGGAATACACCGCACAGTATTATCTTCCGGCTGCCGCATCCTATCTTGAGCGCGCTTCAGGTAAAGATGCAGAAGTCAAAAAGTATATTGAATGGCAGCATAGTCTCGAACAAGATTGGGCGGCAATACGCTTCGGCGAAATGAAGTTTGAAACTAAAGGACATGAGTATGTATTTGAAGTTAAGGTATATCTAAACGAAATCGACCCGGATGCGGTTCGGGTAGAGATTTATGCGGATGGAATAAACGGCGGCCTCCCGGTAAAGCAGGAAATGAAACTAATAAGCAAAGCGGCAGACATTGCAAGCAGCTGCCTATATAGTGCACAAGTGCCGGCAAACCGTTCTGCAGCAGACTATACGGCTAGAGTTATACCGCACTATGACGGAATTTCTATTCCGCTTGAAGCGTCGCAAATCTTATGGCAGAGGTAATGAAATTTGTAGTAATAATGAGTTCAAGTTCAAGAGTAAGTTCATGAAAAAAGAATACCGGTTATCAAATTCATTTTAGGAAACCATAGAGGTAATCAAAATGAGAAAAAGCAGTTCGTTTGCAGCTTTAATTTTCATTATAATTTTAGGCATCGGCGTAGGCATAGCATATGCAATGTATACAACCGCGGCTAACACAGAAAGCATCTTGATCGGTACCATTGCTTTTATTGTCGCTCTCTTTGTTTCTCTGGCAATTAAGGTTGCAGATCAGTGGGAACGGGTAGTGATATTGCGCTTAGGCAAGTTCCGTGCTCTTAAAGGACCGGGACTGTTTTTCATTATCCCCATTATAGACGCTATACCCTACTGGATTGATACCCGCGTAATAACGGCTTCTTTCAAAGCAGAGAAAACACTAACCAAAGATACGGTGCCGGTAGATGTGGAAGCGGTGTTGTTCTGGAAAGTTCTGGATCCCAAGAAGGCTGCCTTGGATGTAGCCGACTATCAAAGCGCTATTAGCTGGGCATCCCAAACTGCCCTGCGCGATATCATCGGTAAGACAATGCTTTCGGATATGCTGGAAGGCAGAGACAAAATTAGCGACGAGCTCCAGAAGATAATTGATGTGCGCACCGAGCCATGGGGTATTAATGTCATTTCGGTGGAAGTTAAGGATGTATTGATTCCTCCGGCTTTGGAAAATGCGATGTCTATGCAGGCCCAGGCAGAAAGAGAACGTCAGGCCAGAGTAATTCTGGGAGATTCGGAAAGACAGGTTGCCGAAAAATTTGAAGAAGCGGCAAGGACCTACACAAACAATCCTGTGGCTTTGCATTTAAGGGCGATGAATATGCTTTATGAAGGTTTGAAACAAAATTCGACGATCGTAATTGTACCCAGCTCAGCCTTGGATACAATGCAGCTCGGCGGCACGGCCGGGTTAACAGCGTTGACCATGGGAATCGGACAGGATAAAGCAAATAAAGAAAAAGAAAAGGTTGAAAAATAAGAGTGTCGTATAGCGCAATATAATTAAAGAATATTTTGAATATGGAGATAAGATGAAAGGAAAAAATAAAATTAAATTTTTATTCGTTGATATCGGCGGTGTGTTACTCTCCGACGGATGGATTCACCAGTTTCGCAAACTGGCAGCTAAGAAGTTTAACCTTAATGCCGAAGATATGGAAAAAAGGCATAACCAGGCCTTCGACACTTACGAAGAGGGCAAGCTAACAATTACGGAATACCTGAAACGGGTTGTGTTTTACGAGAAACGGTCTTTTACTGCGGCGCAGTTTAAGAAATTCATGTTCGAACAGTCGAAGCCATATCCTGAAATGATCGAGTTGATCCGCCGGATTAAGGCACAGTACGGATTGAAGATTATCGTTTTAAGCAACGAAGCTCGTGAGCTTAATGCTTATCGCATTCGAAAATTTAAACTTAATGAGTTCGTAGATTTTTTCGTATCGTCTTGCTATGTCCACTTAAGAAAGCCCGATACAGACATCTTTCGGCTTGCACTAGACGCCGCCCAGGCACCTACCCGGGAGGTAATCTATATCGAAAACACTCCGATGTTCGTGAAGATAGCGGAAGGATTGGGGATTCGAAGCATTCTCCATACGGATTATAAATCCACGAGCGCGAAACTGGCTTCGTTTGGATTGGAAGCTGCGGAATGACTAACCGGTTATCCGTAAGATAGGAGACAAAATAAATGAGCAAAGATAGCAAAGGCAAGCTTGGGTTTTGGGCAGTAGTGGCCATCGGAGTCGGCGGAATGGTTGGGGGCGGAATTTTTGCCGTTCTTGGATTGGCCGTTCAACTTGCGCATGGAGGCACGCCGGAGGCCTTTGCACTGGCGGGTATTGTTGCGTTGCTTACAACCTATTCCTACGCAAAACTCTCAGTTGCTTATCCCAGCCGCGGCGGGACGGTTACGTTTCTGGACCGTGCATTCGGTGCGGGTATGTTAACCGGCAGCCTTAACGTGCTGTTGTGGTTAAGTTACGTGGTAATGCTGTCTTTGTACGCCTTTGCCTTCGGCAGTTACGGATCTACATTTTTACCCGCTGCCTGGCAGGCAACCGGCAAACATGTGCTGATCAGTCTCAGCGTGATTTTAATTGCCGGACTGAACCTGCTCAGCGCCGAAGTAATCGGCAAAGCGGAAAATTGGATAGTGGGATTGAAAATAGCTATTCTGCTATTTTTTGTCGGCGTCGGGTTTGCAGGTATTCATGTCTCCCGCGTCGCGACCGGCTCGTGGTCCCCTACTCTGCAATTGGCCGCAGGTGGAATGATTATCTTTCTTGCATACGAGGGTTTTGAGTTAATCGCCAATACCGCACATGATGTGCGGGATGTAGCTCGAACTCTGCCTCGCGCATATTATACGGCAGTCGGGTTCGTATTAGTTTTGTATGTGCTGGTATCTCTGGTCACCGTTGGCAATCTCCCTGTGGACAAGATCGTAGCGGCCAAAGATTATGCCTTGGCGGAAGCGGCGCGTCCTTTTCTCGGACAGGCCGGTTTTACACTAATCGCGATCGCAGCAATGCTATCAACAGCTTCGGCGATCAATGCAACGCTGTACGGCTCTGCGCGGTTAAGTTATTGTATCGCGCAAGACGGAGAGTTGCCGGCAATCCTTGAACGGAAAGTCTGGGGTGAGCCTGTGGAAGGAGTGTTAATCACCGCCGGTCTAACTCTGTTCGTCGCCAACGCATTTGATCTGACCAGCATATCTACACTGGGAAGCGCAGGTTTTCTATTGATATTCGCCGCCGTGAACACCGCTAACGCTCGGAAGGCGTCTCATACGAAAAGCCGCGGCTGGATTTCGGCAGCCGGTGCCGTCGCTTGTCTGATAGCTTTGGGAGCATTGGTTTGGCAAACAGCGCAGACCGGGCCTACGAAGTTGTGGGTGCTGGCTTCAATGATATTATTGGCAGTGACCATTGAGGGCATATACCGACTAACAAAACGGGAGATACATCTGCATGAATAAAATATCGATCCTACGCCACCAGGACGCACCGCTTATACTAACGATCAACGGCATCTCGTCGATCGTCAAACTCGCATTGAATCAGATGGGAAAAAATAGTGTAATGTTCGTCCGGATTGCGGAAGGTTTTGGGAATAGAAGCATTCTTCACACTGATTACGAATCCACTTGTGCAAGACTATCCGGATTCGAGTTAAAAATTACCAATGAATGAAATTCAAAATGATCGCACAGTTGAATAGATATATAACAAATAAATCATCGATAAAATATAGAATAGGTAACAACATGGAAAATGTAAAGGATTATACAATAGCGGTTTTGCATGAATTAATTAAAAAATCAAAAGATGAATATTTATTGCTTAAAATAACTTCCGGCAAATTAGAAGACATTGAATTGATGTCTTTGTTTACTGCATTCGCAGTAGAAAAGCAAGAGCATATTATAAAACTGGAAAAAGAACTTGGAAAGTTAGGAGAAAGTTTTGAGATGTTTAAAGATGATTCTGAAAATCCGATTGAATATTTCGAATCATCCGTACTTGGGGAAAATCAAGATCTACTGATAGAAGAATGCTTAAGGAAAGATGACTTGATGATATTGGAATATTTTAATGCGATGAGAAAAAATATTATGTGGGAAGTAGTTCCTCTTATTGCAAATCAATACTTCAGATCCAAAAATCTTCATGATCAAATAAAGAATATTTATACAGACAGAACAGAGAGATCAATTTATCAAATGGAAGTCCAATAGTTTTATCAATTATAAGAAAAACAAATAAACTACGGATCAACCATGAATAAAACTGCCACAAGCATTTTGACTATTAACGGCGGCTCGTCGAGCATCAAGTTCGCGATGTACCGGACGGGCAAATTACTGAAAAAAAGTTTTAACGGAAGCGTTGACCGTGTCGGTTTGCCGGGTACAAATTTAACTTTCAGCGAATCAGACGGGAAACAGAAAGACAGTATCATTCTTGAATCCTCAGATTCCGGATCGGCAGCAAATTTTCTTATTGATTGGCTGGCGGAAAAAATTGATTTTTCTTCAATCAAAGGAATCGGACATCGGGTTGTTTTCGGTTTGGATCATTCGGAACCCGAACCACTCACACAGGAATTAGTGGATGAACTTCATCGCATCAGTCCGTACGATATGGATCATTTGCCTGCCGAGATTGAATTGATAGAGGCAATGCAGCAGCGTTATCCTAAAATACCGCAAGTCGCCTGCTACGATACGGCATTTCATCATACTATGCCGCGTGTTGCCAAAATCTTACCTATCCCCCGCCGCTTCGAAGCATTGGGAATCCGGCGGTACGGATTTCACGGTTTGTCATATTCTTATCTCATCGAGGAACTAGCTCGCATTGCCGGTACAGAAGCAGCGCAAGGCCGCGTGATTCTGGCTCATCTCGGCAGCGGTGCGAGTCTGGCTGCAGTTAGCGGCGGAAAGAGCATTGATACAAGCATGGGCTTTACACCTGCCGGAGGACTTGCCATGGGCACCCGGCCCGGTGATTTAGATCCGGGCGTTGCGTGGTACATGATGAAGTCGGAGAATCTCACGCCCAAACAATTCAATAAAATAATCAACCATGATTCCGGCCTACTCGGTATTTCCGAATCCGGTTCCGACATGCGGGATTTGATCGCGAAGGAAACCGGTGATGTTCGTGCAGCGGAAGCAGTGGAGTTATTTTGTTACCAGGCAAAGAAGTGGATTGGAAGTTTTGCCGCTGTACTCGGCGGAATAGACACGCTGGTTTTCGCCGGCGGTATCGGTGAAAAAAGCCCGGTCATTCGCTCCCGCATTTGTAAAGGATTGGATTTTCTTGGAATCAAGCTTGAAGAAAAACAAAACACGGCTAACGCTCCGGTTATCTCAACAGATACCGGCCGGGTCTCTGTCCGCGTCATTCACACCGACGAGGAATGGATGATAGCGAAAACAGTAAGCCGGATTTTAAATCTTGATTCCGAAATGGAGTAGAATTTGTGAAAAATAATACTAAGTCGAACGGAAAACATTTTGGTTATACGGAGTTATCTGTATCGGGACATGGATTTTTTCATTTTTCCTGGTGCCGGAAACCAAGGGCAAAAGCCTCGAACAAATTGAAGCACACTGGCGGGCGGGAAAACCTGCACGGACATTATGAAAGCATGGAAATGGTTACCGAATAGGCACCCCGGAAAAGTAAAGACATTTAATTATATAAGGAGTAATTATGCAGCGTAGTATAAATAATTTGATAGGCTACACCATTAGTGCAAATGATGGCGAGTTGGGAAAAGTGAGTGAGTTCTATTTCGATGATCTCACCTGGTCAATCCGTTATTTAGTTGTGGAAACAGGCAGTTGGTTGTCTAAACGGAAAATACTAATTCCGCATGCTGCACTTGGCAAGACTGATTGGAAGAAGGAAACATTTCAAGTAAACCTCACTATGGAACAGGTTCGCAAAAGCCCCGATATTGATACTGAAAAAACCGTATCCCGCCGGCACGAGATAGAATTGTTTAACCATTATGCACTGCCGGTTTATTGGGGAAATGGATTTTATGCCGGACCGATCGGAATGATTCCGTTTTATCCCTATTACGACAGGAAACCGGTAAAGAAAGACAATGATTCGGCTCAACAAACCCAAGGCGATACACATTTGCGCAGCTCTAAAAAAGTTAATGGCTACCGTATTCATGCTGACGACGGTGAAATAGGACATTTGGAAGATTTTATAGTTGATGATGAAAAATGGAACATTTGTTTCCTAATAGCGGATACGCACAACTGGCTGCCCGGTAGAAAAGTTCTGATAATGCCGCGTTGGATAAATCGTATAGATTTTGATGAATCAAAAGTCTATGTGAATCTATCTAAGGAATCCATAAAGGACAGTCCAGTGTTTGACTCTTCTAAACCGGTAGACAAGAATTATGAACTTGAACTCTTCAAACATTACGGAGCCGAAGAAATTATAATTGACAAAAGCGGCGATGTTTAGACTGTCGAATAAAGAAGAAATCAAAGATCAAGTTATCAAACAAAATTGTTTTGACGAAAAACAGCGGCTCATCAAACATCTTAATCTGATTTCGTCGACTGATATTTCCCGCTCTCTGCCGTGGAATAATTGAAAATAAAGACAAAAAAAGGAAGACCTGCTATTATGTTAAATAATGTCAAAGCTCTAAACGGTTATAAATTGCATAGCCTCGATGGAGAAATAGGAAAGGTTAAAGAATTTTTTTTCGATGACAAACACTGGGCCATCCGGTATCTGGTCGCCGATACCGGAAATTGGCTTACAAGTAGGCAAGTGTTGATTTCTCCTTATGCGCTGGCTAACGTGAATAAGGAAGAACAATCAATCGCCGTCAATTTGACAAAAAAACAGATTGAGAAAAGTCCGTCTTTAAATAATGACAAACCAGTCTCGCAACAGTTTGAGGAGGACTACTACAAGTATTACGGATGGCCGATATATTGGAGCGGCCCAGAAATGTGGGGACCTTATCCCTATATTGTATTTGATCTCAATAAACAGAGAGAGTCCGTTCAAAGTAAGAAAACCTGGGACTCCCATTTGCGCAGCATACATGATGCGAGTGGGAAAAACATCCAAGCAACAGACGGCGAAATTGGTCATGTCGAGGATTTTATCATTGATGACAAGACATGGGCGATTCGTTGTTTAATCATCGATACAAAAGACTGGTGGACCGGGAAAAAAGTACTGGTCTCGCCGAAATGGATTGACCGCATTAGTTGGAGCGAGAGGAAAGCCTTCATCAATCTTTCCCGCGATGCGATTAAGCAATCTCCCGAATTCACGGAGGTGTCTCTGCTAACCAGGGATTATGAATCGGCGCTGCATAAACATTATAATCGCAACGGATACTGGGTTGATGAACCGGTTGATAAAGAACATTCAAGTTGAAACATAAACAAAAAAGATCATTGAGAATACTACACTTGGATAACATGGTGCCCTCACGGAATAAAAGTAAGTATGATCATGGGATCAGACGAGTTTTGAAGATTCTTTTTCTTGCATTCAAAAAGTTTCTTCGTATTGACGGAGTACAGTGGGCAGGAGCCTTTTCCTTCAACATGTTCTTCTCTCTGTTTCCTATAATCGTCCTCTTTGTTACTATTGCCTCTACTTTTATTGACAGAGACCGGGCAGGAACAGTAATAATTACTTACGTAGAAAACTATGTCCCGATTAGCGGGGAAATGCATCACTATATTTTTAATACCATCGCCGGTGTTGTCAATGAGCGTGATCAAGCTGGTGTTGTTGCGTTTGTAATCCTGATCTGGGCCGCCCTTCAATGTTTCATTACCCTTATCGTTGCTACTAACCGCGCCTGGGGGACTACGTTAGAAAAAAATTGGTGGCGTCTACCGCTCAGAAGCTTGATGCTGTCCGGCACCACGGCAAGCATGGTTCTGCTGGGTATGGTACTTCCGGTAATGCTGAGAATAGCTAAGAATTGGTTCTTTGCAGCAAACGAGTTCAGTTCCTGGCTGTATGATATTGGAAGCTTTTTTATCCCGTTACTTCTAGCTTTTTTTAGTCTGAGTGTTTTTTACATGCTCGCACCGCTCCGGCCTATTCGGTTTGCTGAAGTCTGGGGCGCCGCTCTGTTCTCTACAATTCTTTTGCAGGTAAGCGAAATTCTGTTTGAGATATATCTGAGAAACTTCGCCACGTTGAACGCTGTCTACGGGACGTTTGGCGGAATCATGGCATTGTTGCTATGGATTTATCTTTGCGGGTGCATTTTCATCTTCGGAGCCTGCTTATGCACCGCTCAAGCGGAAGTAAATCAATTACGGGTGAAGAGCCGTTGAAGTGTTGATCAAATTTAAAATTAAATATTGAAAGAATTAATAATCATGAAAACAAAAAAAATGTCCGGGAAAAAATTAGTGAGGGAAGTGAAAGAAGGGTTTGAAGAAAACATTGAAGCCAAAACCAAAAAAGACAATGAAAAGGACAAACCTTTAACGCCGGAACTTCTGCGAAAGATGAACGCCTATTGGCGCGCCGCCAACTACCTTTCGGTCGGACAGATTTATCTGTTTGACAATCCGCTGTTAAAAAAACCGTTAAAATTGAAGCATGTAAAGCCGCGTTTGTTAGGGCATTTCGGAACTACTCCCGGTCTTAATTTTATATATGTTCACCTCAATCGTATCATTAAGAAGTACGACTTGAATATGATATATGTTATCGGCCCCGGTCACGGCGCTCCGGGAATAGTAGCCAACACTTATCTGGAAGGGACATACAGCGAGATTTATCCGAATATTACTCAGGACGAAGAAGGGATGAAAAAACTGTTCACACAATTTTCCTTTCCGGGCGGTATTCCCAGCCATGTTGCGCCGGAAACGCCGGGCTCAATTCATGAAGGCGGAGAGCTCGGCTACTCACTGTCGCACGCATACGGCGCAGCGTTCGACAACCCCGATCTTATAGTTACATGCGTCGTAGGCGACGGCGAGTCTGAAACCGGTCCGCTTGCTACAAGTTGGCACTCCAATAAATTCCTCAATCCGGTTTACGACGGAGCTGTACTGCCTATCCTGCATTTGAACGGTTACAAGATAGCCGGTCCCACCGTGCTGGGACGCATCAGCCACGAAGAATTAGATCAGCTCTTCCGCGGTTACGGGTACAATCCGTATTTTGTTGAGGGGGACGACCCCGAAAAACTTCACCAAACCTTGGCAGCTACTCTTGATACTGTAATTGCCGAGATTAAGGAAATTCAAACTAAAGCACGAATAAAGGGCTTCAAAACAAGGCCGATGTGGCCCATGATAGTATTCCGTACTTTAAAAGGATGGACTTGCCCGGAGGTTGTGGACGGTCTGCCTATCGAGGGTACATTCCGCGCGCATCAGGTACCGATCACAGATTTTGTAAATAAACCCGAGCATTTGAAAATTCTTGAACAGTGGATGAAGAGTTATAATGCTAAAGAGTTATTTGATAAAAACGGCAAACTTATTCCCGAGCTTGCCGAGTTAGCCCCAAACGGTGAAAGGCGAATGGGAACGAACCCGCATGCTAACGGAGGACTTCTACTTAAAGGATTAAAAATTCCGGATTTCCGTGATTACGCATTGAAGGTTACTAACCCGGGCACTGTTGAAGGAGAAGCAACGCGAGTTCAAGGTAAATTCATCCGCGATATAGTGAAACTTAACCAGACAAACTTCCGCGTTTTCAGTCCGGACGAAACTGCATCAAACCGGTGGGGAAATGTATTCGAGGCAACAGACCGCTGCTCTACAGCGGAGATCATTCCGATTGACGACCATGTTGCACCTGACGGCCGCGTGATGGAAATGTTGAGCGAGCACCAGTGCGAAGGCTGGCTTGAAGGTTACTTACTTACAGGCAGGCACGGCTTTTTTTCTTGTTACGAAGCGTTCATCCATATCATTGATTCAATGTTTAACCAGCACGCCAAGTGGATTAAAGTGGCTCACCAAATACCGTGGCGAAGTCCCGTTGCTTCATTAAACATTCTGCTTTCGTCTCACGTATGGCGGCAGGATCATAACGGCTTTAGCCATCAAGATCCAGGTTTCATCGACCACGTGGTTAATAAGAAGGCCGATATTATCCGCGTATATCTGCCGCCGGATGCCAATACATTGCTTTCGGTAACAGACCATTGCTTACGCAGCCGCGATTATGTTAACGTTATTGTTGCAGGAAAACAGCCTGCGCTGCAATGGATGGATATTGATTCCGCCGTTAAGCACTGCACAGCCGGGTTAGGAATATGGGAATGGGCAAGCAACGACAAAGGCGAAGAACCTGATGTGGTTATGGCTTGCTGCGGTGATGTTCCTACTCTGGAAACATTGGCGGCAGTTGAACTACTGCGTCAGTACTTCCCCGAACTTAAAGTAAGAGTAATTAATGTAGTTGATCTTATGACTCTCCAACCGAAAAGCGAACATCCTCACGGACTCAGCGATAAGGATTTTGATACTCTCTTTACAAAAGACAAGCATGTTATCTTCGCCTTCCATGGTTATCCGCTGCTGATCCACCGTCTCACTTACCGCCGGTCTAACCAGGAACGGTTTCATGTGCGCGGATATAAGGAAGAAGGAACGACAACTACCCCGTTCGACATGGTGGTGTTGAATGAGCTGGATCGTTTCCATCTTGTCGGCGATGTAATTGACCGCGTGCCGGGCTTAGGTTCGCGGGCGGCTTACGTAAAACAGTTCCTTCGCGATAAGCTGCTGGATCATAAAAAATATATTGACAAATACGGACAGGACATGCCCGAAATTCGCGACTGGAAATGGAGTAATCCCAAATGAATGAGAACGCACAAATAAACACAGCTAATGAAATTACATAATAACAACCGGAGAACACTATGAATATTCAAATAAATACAGGCCATAATATCCAGGGAAATAAAGCGCTAATTGCTAAGTTCAGCAGCACAATTAAAAGCGCATTAATTAGAATGAGCGATAACATTACTAAAGTAGAAGTCCATCTGAAAGATGAAGACGGCGATAAAAAAGGAAAGAACGACAAGCGCTGTATGATCGAAGCGCATTTAGAAGGGCTTCAACCCATCGTTGTTACAGACCATGCCGACACATTGAACCAGGCCCTCGACGGCGCTTTAGATAAATTACTAAGTATGATTGAAAGCATCCACGGACGTCAACGCAATCAAAGGATCAGCCAAACTGAACAATCCGAACCTGAATTGAAATTTCCGGATGAGGAATGATATGCATTAGCATAGCTAAGGATTATGGTAGATTTTTTCAAATTGAAACAGCATGATTTATTTGTAATTGATAAAATTACAGAGGTATAATAGATGAAGTTAAAAGATATTATTGATACTGCAAAGACGTTAGTTGCAAACGACAAAGGCCTGCTTGCAATGGATGAGAGTAATCCGACATGCAACAAACGATTTGCCAAATTGGGAATTCCACAAACAGAAGAAACCCGTCGCGCCTATCGTGAATTGATCGTTTCCACACCCGGTCTCGGTGATTGTATTAGCGGCGCTATCCTCTATGATGAAACAATCCGCCAGAATAAAAAAGACGGTACTCCCCTTCTTAAAGTAATCACCGACGCGGGAATTATTCCCGGCATCAAAGTGGACGTAGGCGCTAAAGCCATGGCTGGTCATCCGGGTGAGAAAATAACCGAAGGTCTTGACGGTTTGCGTGACCGCCTCAAAGAATATTTTCAAATGGGCGCACGTTTTGCCAAGTGGCGCGCGGTGATTGCCGTCGGCAATGACATTCCCAGCTTAGCCTGCATTGAGGCGAACGCACATGCATTGGCTCGCTATGCGGCATTGTGTCAGGAAGCCGGACTGGTTCCTATCATCGAGCCGGAAGTGCTAATGAACGGTGATCATTCTTTAGAAAGATGCGGCGAGGTGACCGAGAAAGTCTTACGAACTGTTTTCAACCACCTTTACACACAACGTGTGATACTGGAAGGAATGATTCTGAAGCCCAATATGGTGCTTCCGGGATTAACCTGCCCACCACAAGAAAAGGTGTCCGAGGTATCTGTTGGCGAACGACAGTATCAAGTGAGATTGATTGACCGCCAACTGGAAGATGTGACTGAAGTGGATAAAGCGGCCGACGCAACCGTGAAGTGTCTCTTGCGAGCTGTCCCCGCTGCCGTTCCGGGAATTGCATTCTTATCGGGCGGTCAACAGCCTGAAATTGCATCGGCCCGCTTAAATGCTATGAATGTTAGATTTAAGTTACGACTGCCGTGGGCATTGGCGTTTTCGTTTGCACGCGCTATCCAGCAGCCTGCCTTGGAAATTTGGCATGGCGAAGAAACGAACGTGGCTCGGGCACAGCAAGCTCTGCATCATCGAGCCATCTGTAACCGCGCCGCACGCCGCGGCGAATACAATGAGGAGATGGAAACGACATTAAAGTGACTTTAAACAATCCTATCACTGAGAAAGGTTACCGCTCACCCGGAAAATGTAGACCATTTTTCATCCTTTTGCACGATTGTATTCCTGTATTTCTCTTCATAGCTTGATATAGATTTAAACATTGAAAATTAAACTAAAAGAGGCTTACAATGTTATACACAATCGCACTTGTTTTCATAGTTTTGTGGTTGCTTGGAATGTTCACTTCTTACACAATGGGCGGAGTAATTTACGTTCTGCTTGTAATCGCAATTATTTTGATCTTAGTTAACTTCTTTAGAGGAAGGCGTGCAGTATAGTCTATAATTGCGGGCAAGATTATGGATAAGATTATTAATACTCTAATAAGGGTTTTAGAATCACTAATAAACCTCAACTAAACCGGAAACTATTTTGAATCTTACACTAGGTTTGCTCTTAGAAACGGAATAGGCAATGTTGTTGGTTTTTGATGGAAGTATACTTATCCAAACGAGGCAGCCCCTTTTTCATACCTTCGCTCGATTGAATAATTCCTTATAACCGGGGGTAATGTAATGAGAATAAATTAAAAGAGTGATTTATTAAATAAATATTATAAGATAGATATAAGACATAACCAATGGAGGATTCAGATGACAAATGGAAAAAAAGGAATGGGAAAAGGTTTAATATTTGGAATTTTTGCCGGTGCTACTATCGGATCAATCATTACGCTTCTATACGCTCCGAAATCAGGGAAAAAGTTTCGCAAGTATTTAAAGACCAAATCCCAGGATTTTATAGAAGATGCCGACAAATATATTTCCAATGCCCAAAAGGACGCTTCACAATTAATCAAGGATGTTAAAAAAAAATCCAAATTATTAGTTGATGACGCCGAGGAAAAGGTAGATGCGCTTTTTGACGAATCAGAGAAGATCCTGAGTGAAGCAAAAAGCAAAGTGGGAGATTACATACAAAAGAGCAAAGTTAAGCTTGAAAAAGAAAGTGGTCATTTGAAATCCGCCTTAAAGGCAGGTGTTGAGGATTATAAAAACGAATAGGAAACTTGATAGAGTATGACTTTAATTGACGTTTTACTTATAGTATTAATCTTATCAGCTTCCTCTCTTTGCATTTCCTTAATCGTATACTTGAAAAAAATTTCCGGGCAGGTTGAGGCAGTTAGCAAAGATATTCACCGGCTTGTAGAAAATACTATCCCAATGTTGAGTAATCTGGAAGAGATTACTCAACGCGTGAACATAATAGTAACAGGAGTTGAAAAATACTGGGATGAAATCGACCATTCTATCCAAACTTTGCGCGCGAAGATATCAAATTCCGAATCATTGGAAAAATTCCGCGACGCGCAAACGCAGATACTGGAACTTAATAAATATTTTAGAGCTATCGGCAAAGGCATGTCTGCTTTTTGGCGCAGATATAAGCAAAGGTAATTTTTTAGTACTTTGATTTAGATATCTATTTGTGAAACCTGAATCCTAATTTGACAGCATCATCGTTTTATAAAAAACAGCTCTTCTCCAAAAGATGTAATCCCTTTTTCATCCCTTTGTACGATTAAACAATACTAAAATACTTTATATCATATTATCGTAATCAAGGAGCTTTTACATAATATGTCAATTTTAATTTTAAAGGAGCAATCAAATGAATACACTGTTAATCAAAGGAAACTGGAATGAAGCCGCGGGTAAACTCAAGAAACAATTTGCAAACCTGACTGATGATGATTTGCTTTACAAAAAAGGTAAGGAAGAAGAATTATTGGGAAGATTGCAGAATAAACTTGGAAAAACCAAGGAAGAAGTACGCAAAATAATTTCAAAATTGTGATGGTTAGTTAACCGTAAAATTTAATACGGTCGTGTAAATATTTCTAAACATCTTACAAGGAGAGTTATGAAAAACAAATATTTCCTATTTGCAGTTCTCTTGCTTATTGCAGGAGCACTATTAACCGGTTGTGAAAAAACCAGCGAAAATGCAAAAGAAAAAGTCAGCCAAGCAAATCAAGATATGGCAGATGCGCAGGCTCAATATGAGAAGGAATGGCAGCAATTCAAAAGTGATACTGAATTAAAAATTAATGCCAACCAAAAAAACATTGATGATTTCAAAACAGCTATGAAAAAAACGAATAAAAAATTCAGAGCTAAATATGAAAATCAAGTACTGACGTTAGAACAGAAAAATATCGAACTAAAGAAAAAATTAAATGATTATAAGTATGAAGGAAAAGATAATTGGGAACAGTTCAAACAAAAGTTTAATAATGATATTGATAGCGTTGGAAATGCGATCAAAGGTTTATTCGAGAAAAAAGATTAACCGTTAATCGGCTCGTACCTAAAAAAGGAAAATATGATGGAAATACTTACTAGAGAATTGCTTAAAGAACTCCTATCTGTAAGCCGCGCCCCCTGTCTTTCGCTTTACATGCCTACTCATAGAAGTCATCCTGAAAATCTTCAGGATCCTACCAGGTTTCAAAACCTCGTTAAACAAATGGAGAAAACGTTATTAGAACAATATTCAGCTATCGAAGTGAAGAAATTTATTGAACCTTACATAACTCTTAGCAAAAACAGCGAATTATGGAATCATACATTAGATGGACTTGTTGTTCTAAGTACGATTGAACTTTTCAAAGTTATCAGTTTACCAGTATCTGTTGATGAATTGGTAGTCGTAGCCGATAGTTTTCATACAAAACCTCTTCGACAATATATGCAATCTGGAGACCGCTACCACGTTTTGAATTTAAGTCTTCGTGATATCCGGCTATTTGAAGGCAACCGCCGTTCACTTGCTGAAGTAAAACTACTTCCTGAAATTCCCAAAACCATAACCGAAGCGCTTGGAGTTGAATTAACCGAAAAGCATTCGACCGTTGCATCTTACGGCGGTGTAGGCGGAGAAAGTTCAGAAATGCATCATGGTCACGGCGGCAAAAAAGATGAAGTAGGCAAAGATGCCGAGAAATTCTTTCGCCTCATTGCAAGCGCAATTTACGAAAACTATTCAAAACCTACCGGTTTTCCTCTTATACTGTCTGCTCTGCCGGAACACCATAATCTATTTCATAAAGTCAGCAAAAATCCGTTTTTGTTGCCCAATGACATTTCAGTTAATCCTGAATCAATTTCACTAGATAAACTTACAAAAATGGCATGGGAAGTTATGGAACCGTACTATTTACTAAATCTTAAAAGTATGACTGATAAATTTGAGCAAGCAAAGGCAAATGCTTTAGGTAGTGACAATATTGAAGAAGTGGTCGAAGCAGCCGAAGCCGGAAGAGTAGAGACACTTCTTATAGAGGCAGACCGGATAATTGCAAAGAGACTCAGAAATAAAAGTACAGGTACTTTCAAACAAGCAGATTCAACACAACCAATATTAGACGACCTACTTGACGATATAGGTGAACTAGTAACCAGAATGGGTGGACAGGTTATGATGATTCCTGCAGAAATGATGTCTGCTAAAACCGGTCTTGCAGCAGTATATCGTTATTAAATAAATATCATGTATTTGACATATAACTTGGAACGCGAAAAGCGCAAGTATGAAAGCCTGAGAGCATTGTTCCAGCTACTTTCTTACAGGGTGTGTTTTCCCCGATAACACCATTATCCCCGAATCCTTTCATTTATAAAGGCACCATCACATCCAAATTATGTAGTCTCTTTTTCATTCCTTTGCTCGATTGAATTAAGGCCGTACTCTTTATACTTTCACAAAAATATAAGGAGTTTAAACCATGTTAATTCAATTTAAAAATAAAACAATTATCACTGTCCTATTTTTCTTTGCAATAACATTCTCATTATACGCCCAGAGCGGCCAGGGGGATATGATGAATATGCAGGCAATGAAGGGCGGGCATATGATGAATATGCAGCAAATGAGGACCAACATGAACCAAATGAATGCCCAAATGAATTCAATGATGCAGCAAATGAACCAGGAAAAAGGACAAATGCAGCATTCAAAGGAAATGAGGTCTTATATGAATAATATGACTGATATGGGCAAGTATATGAATTCTATGCTGGAACAAATGGACAAAATGACAGATAATAAATCAATGATGCAAGATAAAAAAATTCACGAACATTTTAATTCGATGATGAAAAATATGAATTCAGTGATGAATAATTATAAAGACATGATGAATCAAATTCAAAATAAAGATAAGGGCAAGTGATTTTTATTTGAATTGCAAAATGCAGCATACAAACTCAGTCTGCAGTTTGCACATTATAATATTGCCGTTTAAGTTTTTCACCTCGATCTAAACTTGATCTTAAACTTGAACTTATTATTCCGCTTTGCCGCGCCATGATTATATTTAATTGGAAATTTATTATAAGGAGGAAATTATGTATCACAATATGTTTTGGGGGGGAATGTGGTTCAACTGGTTATTCTGGATAATTATCATTGCATTAATTGCCTGGCTTGTCTTGAGTAAAGTCAATCGCTCTCAAAAAATATCCGGTTCCGGCTCTTCGAAAGAAAGTCCGCTCGATATTCTAAAGAATAAGTATGCTAAAGGAGAAATAAACAAAGAAGAATATAATGAAAAGAAAAAAAATTTATCATAATTATTTAGTTCAATTAATTTGATTGGAGGATAATCATGTCTTACTATTTTTCAAAAAAAACAGCTTTGGGATTTGCAGAAGCAATTGAAAAAGTAACCGAAGCTTTAAAGAATGAGGGATTCGGTATCCTAACTGAAATTGATGTAAAGGAGACATTAAAAAAGAAATTGGATATAGATTTTCGCCCTTACAAAATTCTTGGTGCCTGCAATCCGTCCTTTGCTTATAAAGCGCTTCAAGCAGAAGATAATGTCGGTATTATGCTGCCGTGCAATATTATCGTCCAGGAAAAAGAAAATGGTGTTGAAATCGCTGCGATAGATCCTGTTGTGTCAATGCAGGCTATTGCTAATCCGCATCTGAACGATATCGCCGGTGAAATACGCAAAAAGCTGCATCGAGTTATTGATAGTCTATAAATGACAATTTAGCTGTTGTGCTAAAAAGTTCATAAAGTAAAAAAATTATAAATCGGATTTGGTGTTAAACAAGCTTTACCGCCTGTTGTTGTATTCTATGGAGATATACATTACAACCCAAAAGATAAGATGGCTGAATATGAGGCTTCATTTGTATTCCGTGCATCAAAACTTTTTTATCCTATAATTGAAGGAGGCGGCGAAATTACTTCGAACGACACTTCTTTTTATTTACGGCCGGGAATAAAGTTTAGGATACAAGAAAACCAAACAATCGGATTAGGATTTAAAGGAACAATTACAACAGAAAGAGAATATGATATTCTTTATGTTTTACAATATGGGATTGAGTTCTAAACGGTAATAGACAAGGAGGTAAAAATTATGATGGGCGGAGGAATAATAGGAATCATATTAATCGCAATTGTTATTTGGCTGTTTTTCCGATACAGCAGTAAAGGCGGAATTAATAATCGATTTAGCAATAACGGAAATGACAGACAAACACACGATGAAGACGCAATGGAAATATTAAAGAAGCGTTATGCAAAAGGTGAAATAAATACAGAAGAATTTGAACGGATGAAAAAAGGACTTTCATAGTGTAGCAATTGTAATTAAAAATTGAAAAACAAAAATCACTGCAGTTAAAGATCGAGTATAGTATTCAGTATGAATAGTGCCGTAAAAAGTATATCAAGGAATTGGATGGGAACGACTTTATTACCGGAACTATAGTTGACCTAGGTTTATACAGCCGGTCCAAAAAATTAAGAAGAGAGTATAATGGATTTTTCATTTTTAGAGTTTTTAACATCCACTTCTTTTGTTATTACTTGGTATTTTATTGGAATTTGCGGGGCATTGGTGGTGGCTTATGATGTGCTCAAAATAAATACTGAAGTTAATAAAGCATTTAAAGCCGGCTGGATAATTATTGTTATCTTTTTTTCCATTTTGGGACTGCTTCTGTATAAAGTAACGTGTCGTCCTCCAAATATTGGGAATTACAAAAATGATGAGAAAAAAAAGGTTCATCATAATTATGTTAATAAAAAATGGAAAAAAGTTTTTGGCTCTGTTATGCATTGTGTCGGTGGCGATGGTCTTGGAATAATGACCGCGATGGTAATATCAAGGATTATCGGTCTTGAGTTCTGGAAAGAATTCTGTTTTGAATATGCTGTAGGTTTTGCCTTTGGGTGGTTTATCTTCCAAAATATTGCTATGAGAGATATGGGCAATTCGCCTTTACTGTCTTTATGGAAAGGAGGAAGGGCGGAATTTTTTTCAATGATGACGGTTATGATTGGTATGGGACTGGTGATGAAATTTGTTACTCCGAATGTCGTTGGTCATATCCCCCTCCCCTATGAAGCTTCATTTTGGGGCTTCGGTTCATTGGGATTAATCATTGGAACAATATTTACATATCCGATGAATTGGTGGTTAGTTTCCATTAAATGGAAACATGGAATGTCTTAGCAAATATTGAAGGAGTATGAATATACACTATGCAGCCGTTTTTTACTTGCATTGGATTCCACTGAGCATTTTAGTGGAATGATTGCATATTATTAAAAAAATTAAATAGGAATCCCTTATGGAAAACGAACATCAAGATCATATTCAAAGTTCACACAATATGGATCATGATAAACATTCGGCGCATGATCATTCAAAACATAATGGGAAAAGTTCAGATGAAAAGATGAATCATAAAAAAGATGAGCATAGCGGGCATAACCATTCTGAACATCATGGTCATATGATTGAAGATTTTAGGAAGAGGTTCTGGATTTCACTCGTGATAACAATTCCAATCCTTCTTCTCTCTCCCCTGGTCCAGCAATTTCTCGGACTTAAAGAAACTTTGCGCTTCAATGGCGATATCTATGTTTTGTTTGCGCTTTCAACTTTCACATTTTTCTACGGCGGCTGGCCTTTTTTAAAAGGACTAATTGATGAATTGAAAAAAAAGCAGCCCGGAATGATGACGTTAATTGCTCTTGCAATATCGATTGCATATATCTATAGCGGCGCCGTTGTGTTCGGAGTTAAAGGAGAAGTCTTTTTCTGGGAACTTGCAACTTTGATTGATATTATGCTTCTCGGTCATTGGATAGAAATGAAATCAGTAATGGGCGCTTCAAAAGCTCTTGAAGAACTTGCCAAACTTATGCCGGATGAAGCTCATAAAATTGATGACGACGGGAATGTTACTGAAGTTCCCGTTTCCGAGCTTAAGCACGAAGCTAAATTATTAATAAAACCGGGAGAAAAAATTCCTGCCGACGGAAAAATCTTTGAAGGTAAAAGTTCGGTCAATGAAGCAATGATTACCGGCGAATCGAAACCTGTTTCAAAAGGCGAAGGTGATAATGTAGTCGGCGGATCAATAAACGGCGAGGGCTCAATAAAAATTGAAGTTGAGAAAATAGGTGATGAAACTTTTCTTTCACAGGTTGTGAAGATGGTTAAAGAAGCACAGGAAAGTAAATCCAAAACTCAAAACTTTGCCGACAAAGCCGCATTCTGGTTAACTATTGTTGCGATTACTTCCGGCGCATTAACAATGTTTGTATGGCTTGTGTTTACCGGACAAAGTTTCAACTTTGCATTATCCAGAACCGTAACTGTAATGGTAATTACATGTCCGCACGCTCTCGGTCTGGCAATTCCTCTTGTTGTCGCGGTTTCAACTGCACTTTCTGCAAAGAGCGGTTTACTAATTAGAAATAGAAATGCATTTGAAGAGGCAAGAAAAATTCAGGCAATTATTTTTGATAAAACCGGGACATTAACAAAAGGTGAATTCGGAGTGACGGAAACGATTTCTTTTGATGATAACTACGATGAAAAGGAAATATTAAAATACGCAGCGGCTGTTGAATCCGAATCAGAACATCCGATTGCAAAAGGAATAGTAAATTCTCTTCCTAAAGCGACAAGCGATGATAAATATCAGTTGAAAGATTTCAAGTCAATTCCCGGCAAAGGCGCTGAAGGGAAAGCAAACAATAAAGATGTTAAAGTTGTCAGCCCGGGTTATCTCGAAGAAAATAAAATTGAATTACAAGGAAAAGATAAGATTGAAAAATTATCCGCACAGGGTAAAACTGTTGTTTTTGTTCTTGTTGATAATAAACTAACCGGCGCTATAGCATTAGGTGATATTATCCGCGATGAATCCAAAGACGCAATAAAACAGCTTAAAGAGTTAGGGATAAAAACGATGATGCTTACCGGTGATAACAAACAAGTTGCAAAATGGGTTGCCGATGAGCTGGGACTTGATGATTATTTTGCCGAAGTGCTGCCCGGTAAAAAAGCTGAGAAAGTAAAAGAAGTGCAGAGCCGCGGAATGATTGTGGCGATGACCGGCGACGGTGTGAACGATGCCCCTGCACTGGCACAGGCTGATATCGGGATCGCTATAGGTACAGGAACGGATGTAGCGGTTGAAACTGCCGATATAATTCTTGTAAGAAGTAATCCGAAAGATGTTGTGACATTAATAATATTTTCAAAAGCAACTTATAGCAAAATGGTTCAGAATCTAATCTGGGCTACCGGATATAATGTAATAGCAATTCCTCTTGCTGCAGGAGTTTTGTTTTCGGCAGGAATTGTTTTAAGTCCTGCGCTTGGTGCGGTGTTGATGTCGATAAGTACGGTGATTGTAGCCGTCAACGCCCGGCTACTGAAAATAAAATGATGACAAGATAGTAAAAACAATCTGGATTAACAGATTAAATAAATAACAATACAAGTAAAAAATATGTTAAAAATAATGAATGATTTACCGGACAATGTTCTGGGCATTTCCGCAGAAGGAAAAATAACCGGAACAGATTATGAAAATGTTTTAATTCCTGCAGTAGAGGAAAAATTGAAAGCAAACAAAAAAATCCGGATGCTGTACAATCTTGGAAGCAGCTTCACCGGATTTGATCTAAATGCTATGATGGATGATGCAAAGTTGGGGATGGAACATTTATCTTCATGGGAAAAAATTGCATTTGTATCTGATCATGAACTGATAAATACTTTTACAAAATTCTTTGGTTATATGCTTTCCTGTGAAGTTCGCATATTTAAAAATTCTGATCTGGATGTAGCAAAAAAATGGATCAAGGAAAATTGAAAGGAGAATACCAGATATGAAAACCAAAACTGATCAGTCCAAGTCTTCCGAACCGAATCCTGACGCAAAGGACGAACCTAAGCCTCAAGCGAATGACGATGCAAAACCTAAAGCAAAGGACGACTTAAAAACCTTGCCGCTGGCGGAGGTGGAGAAAAAATTAGAGTCATCTCCGGAGGGCCTCACTCAAGCCGAGGCACAGAAACGGCTGACGCAGTACGGACCAAATGAGATTGAAGAAAAGAAAACCAATCCGCTGCTTAAATTCCTCTCCTATTTTTGGGGTCCCATCCCGTGGATGATTGAAGTAGCTGTAATTCTTTCGGGTGTGGTTCGGCACTGGCCTGATTTTTTTATCATCCTCCTTTTACTTGGCGCCAACGCAGTGGTCGGATTCTGGGAAGAACGCCAGGCCGGCAACGCCATCGAAGCTTTAAAGGCCAAGCTGGCAGTCAAGGCACGGGTGAAACGTGACGGGAAATGGATCACCCCGGCAGCGCGCGAACTGGTGCCTGGCGATGTAATCCGTTTACGCCTGGGCGACATTGTCCCTGCGGATGCACGCTTGCTGGATGGCGACCCGGTTGAAGTTGATCAATCCGCATTGACGGGTGAATCTTTGCCTGCTACCCGAAAACCCGGAGAGGCTGTGTTTTCAGGTTCGATAATTCGCCGGGGTGAAATCGGCGCTCTGGTCTATGCTACAGGTACAAAAACTTACTTCGGCAAGACAGCACAATTAGTACAGGAGGCAAATACCGTCAGTCATTTTCAAAAGGCTGTTTTGAAGATAGGAAATTATCTCATCATTCTTGCGGTGGGTCTGGTGGCGGTTATTATTGCCGTAGCAGTCTACCGCGGTGATCCGATACTAACCACGCTGCAGTTCGCCCTGGTGCTTACTGTAGCCGCGATTCCTGTTGCAATGCCGACGGTGTTGTCGGTGACAATGGCGGTCGGCGCACGCCTGCTTGCCAGGAAAAAGGCAATTGTCAGCAAGTTGGTTGCCATCGAAGAATTAGCGGGTGTGGATGTACTGTGTGCTGATAAGACCGGTACCCTGACCCAGAATAAACTGACGCTGGGCGATCCTTTCAGCGTGAACAATATCCCCGCTGACCAAGTCATTCTTAACGGCGCTCTGGCATCACGTACGGAAAACAACGACACTATTGATCTGGCTGTACTGGGCGGACTGAAAGAAAAGGATTTGTTAAAGGCTTATGAGGTGCTTCATTTCCAGCCATTCGATCCGGTGCATAAACGCACCGAAGCCACCGTAAAAACCAAAGACGGAAAAACTTTCAAGGTGACAAAGGGAGCGCCTCAGGTGATTTTGGAATTGTCTTCGAATGTAGGACAGATAAAGTCCACTGTAGATAAAGCAGTAAACGAATTTGCGGTGCGCGGCTTTCGTTCGTTAGGCGTAGCAAGAGCTGAGAGTGACGGGCAATGGCAGTTTATCGGCGTACTGCCCCTGTTCGACCCGCCGCGTGAAGATGCAAAAGCAACAATTAAGACCGCAGGAGAGATGGGAGTTAAGATCAAGATGGTTACCGGCGATGCGTTAGCCATCGCTAAAGAGACCGCCCAAAAGCTGGAAATGGGTGCAAATATTCTTGATGCCTCCGGCCTTGGTGATTCTAAAAAGAAAGAGACCGTAGAGGTTTCGGAGTCCATCGAGAATGCCGACGGTTTCGCACAGGTTTTCCCGGAGCACAAATACCACATTGTGGATGTTCTGCAGAAACGCGGTCACATGGTCGGCATGACAGGTGACGGAGTGAATGACGCTCCCGCACTTAAAAAAGCAGACTGCGGCATTGCTGTTTCAGATGCGACGGACGCAGCGCGCGCGGCGGCATCTATTGTGCTGACGACGCCCGGTCTCTCGGTAATCATTGACGCAATCAAGGAGAGCAGGAAAATTTTCCAGAGGATGAACAGCTACGCTATCTACCGTATCGCCGAGACGCTGCGTGTTTTATTATTCATGACCCTGGCGATCCTGATCTTCAACTTTTATCCGTTGACGGCAGTGATGATCGTGATGCTTGCGTTGCTCAATGACGGCGCCATACTGTCAATTGCATATGATAACGTACATTATAAAAATAAACCCGAGTCATGGAATATGCATGAGGTGCTGGGCATCGCAACTGTCTTGGGCATCGTCGGACCCATTGCAGCGTTCGGTCTTTTCTTCCTTGGCGACCGTGTTTTCCACCTCGATCATGCGCGTCTCCAGCCGATGATGTACCTAATGCTTTCCGTTGCCGGACATTTAACGATTTTTCTGACTCGTACGCGCGGCCCGTTCTGGTCTATCCGTCCCGCGAAGATTTTATGGATTGCTGTGCTCGGTACGCAGCTCGTAGCAACGCTGATCGCTGTGTACGGATTCCTGATGCCGCCCTTGGGCTGGAGTTGGGCCCTTTTAGTATGGGGCTACGCACTAATATGGTTCTTAGTTAGTGACCGCGTGAAACTGCTTGCGTACCGGATTTTTGATCCGGCCAAAGCAAAGATACCATCCGATTTGACACCTCAAATTGCTAAGCAAGCGTATGAACTATATGAGCAGGAAGGTCGTCGAGATGGTCACGCAGATGAGGACTGGTTAAAAGCGGAAAAGAATATTAATAAAAATGAACTCCCTAAATAAACAAACTCGAATGATGAAGCGGGATCACGGAAAGAATGAAGATGGAAAACAATTCAGAAGATTTTTGCAGACTACATTTTAGGAAAAACTATAACTAGCTCACAACTTAAGCCGGACGATTTAAGTCCGGCTTAGGTTCGACTCAGTTCGAAATGATTCACCTCCAAACATAATCGAGAAAGTGCAGACATAAATTACTTTTAGACAGATAGTGATTTTACGAATTCCTTTGATTGATGAACCTACCAGCTTACTTTAATAAACCTAGTGCCTTTTTCATCCTTTTGCTCGATTGGAATAAGACTGCCTAATGCGTAGTATTATTATGTATAGGATTGTTTTTCTATAAATCCTAAGGTCATTATTTATTTGTATAAAAATATCAAGGCTTAGGCTCATAAATTAAATCCGGAAATAAAATTCAAATAAATTTTTGATAAATAAAAATGAACTTCACTTACAATTGATAAGATAGGTAAAACCAATGCAAAAGATTAAAAGCAGATTTTTAATGATCGCGTTTGTAACCGCGGTTGTGCTCTTTTTTTACTTCGGCGCAGGAACCATGGTAGAAAACGGAATATATGGAAGAATACATGAAAACGGTTGGGCAGGACATATGAGCTGGAGAATGTATCCGGCTACAATTACTCTTGTTTTAAGTGCTGCATTTGGCTGGCTGCTGTTTAAAAAGAGAAATAAAGCAAGCAAGGATATATCATAGCAATTTTAAACTGGAACGAAGATGAAAAAAATTCTGATCGCGCTGGATTATAATCCAACGTCACAAAAAGTGGCAGAGATAGGTTTTTCAACGGCTAAAGCCATGAAAGCTGAAGTTATATTGCTTCATGTAATATTAGATCCGGTCTACTACTCCTCTGTAGAATATTCTCCTATAATGGGAATGAGTTTTACCGGTTACACGAATATGGATCTATTACAATTAGAAACCGTTGAGGGATTGAAAAAAACATCTCAACTTTATTTAGATAAAGTTAGACATCACCTTGGTGATAAAACAATTGAAACACTGGTAAGCGAAGGTGATTGTGCTGAGACCATAATAAAGACCGCAGATGACCTGCATATAGATTTTATAGTTATGGGTTCTCACAGCAGGAGATGGCTGGAAAATATAGTAATGGGTAGTGTTGCGGAAAAAGTTTTACGTAAAACTTCTATACCGCTTTTCATCATCCCGACTAGACAAAACAAATAACAATAATAATTTTTGTGAAATGGGAAATTAATTCAAAAATACGTGCCTAATATAATTGTTCTATACCACAATATTTAGAGACAAAAATGTTCGGATTAAAACATAGAAAACGAGAGCTTATTCGCAGCTTACCATTTCCTGAAAAACGGCTGGATATTATAGAAAAGAATATTGCTTATTATCATCATTTGAATCCGGAAGATCAAGCCGAGTTACGCGGTCATATTCAAATATTTTTACACGAGAAAAAATTTGAGGGACTTAATGGATTTGAAATAACCGATGAGATAAAAGTAACTATCGCCGCACAAGCTTGTATTTTGCTGCTGCATCGCGATACCGATTATTACCCGGCATTGCATACAATTTTGGTTTATCCTCATCCTTTCTTTTCAAATATCAAACAATACTTACCCGGCGGAATAGTAGCAGAAGGCGAACAAGGACGATTAGGAGAATCCTGGTACCGCGGACCTGTCATTCTTTCCTGGGACGATGTTAACAAATCCGCACATGATCATAATGACGGACACAACGTGGTTTTTCATGAATTTGCGCACCAGCTCGACGATGAGTCAGGTGCAAACGATGGCGTACCTGTACTGCCAAACCGCTCTACTTACATAGCATGGGCAAGGGTGTTGGGCGAGGAATATCAGGAATTACTTGACAATCTCAAGCACAACCATAAATCAGACATAGATTTTTACGGAGCTACAAACCCTGCTGAATTTTTTGCCGTAGTTACAGAATATTTTTTCGAAAAGCCGATCCAACTCAAAAAGCGGCATCCGGAATTATATGAGCAGTTCAAAAACTTTTACAAGTTGGATACTGAGACGATTATGTTAAAGTACGACAAAGAAAATAATGAAAAAAAGAAGCTTTATGAAACATAAACATATCCCTATTGGTAAATTTCTCGGAATTCCGATTTATTTAGATTATTCATGGTTCCTGATATTGGCACTGCTAACCTGGATGCTGGCGGAAAGTTATTTCCCGCTTGAATTTAAAAATTGGACGATATACTCTTATTGGACGGTCGGTTTTATAACTTCGATTTTGTTCTTCATTAGTATTTTGCTGCATGAATTCGGTCATTCTATAATTGCACTAAAATATAAAATTAAAGTAAAAAGGATAACGCTATTTTTATTCGGCGGAATTGCCGAAATATCAAAAGAACCGTCGAAATCATCGGCTGATTTTTGGATTGCCGCCGCCGGTCCTATCACCAGTTTCATATTATCCGGAGTCTTTTATTTATTAGCAAAAGCATTTCTGCATAATCAATATATTGCCGCTTCATTTCAATACCTTGCTTTAATAAATTTTATCCTGGCAATATTTAATTTAATTCCCGGATTTCCGCTGGATGGGGGAAGAATTTTGAGAGCTATAGTGTGGGCTGTTACTAAAAATTATAAAAAAGCAACTACAATTGCAGCTAACGCCGGAAGAATTTTCGGACTCTTATTTATTATGCTTGGTGTTTTCCAGATATTTCAAAATAATGTTTATAACGGTTTATGGATAATATTTATCGGTTGGTTCCTGGAAATTACCGCAATGTCTCAAATTCAAAGACAGGCGCTTAACGGTTTATTATTCGGTCACCAGGTGCATGAAGCTTTGTCGAATGATTACGGTATAGTATATCCTGATTCTACTGTTCAGGAAATTATAGATAATCATTTCATCGGCGCCAATCGAAGAAACTTACTTGTTAAGGATAATAATATAATGGTTGGATTTCTTACGCCAGGACTAATAAATTCCATTTCAATGAAGGATAGGCAAAATAAAACAGTAAAAGATGTAATGATCCCGTTACAAGACATTAATAAAATAAATTCCACCGAACCATTGTTAGAGGCATTAAAGTCTATAAACGAAAACGATATAAGCGTGGTACCCGTCATCGAAAACGGCAATTGCATTGGAATATTGAATCATAATAGTATTACTCAATTTATATTTGAACTGCAAAAACCGGGGCATTAATTTAATAGCCGCGATTGATTTTTCAAAAAGATGAATTAAGCAAAAATAGTTTTACGTTAAAAAACGAAAATCGCCTTATTTTAAAGTGATCTATCCTTATTTAAGTTATCCAGGATTTTTCTAAATTAGAGTTAAAAGAAAAACGGAACAAATGAAAAATCATTATGATGTTATTGTAATCGGCAGCGGGCCGGGCGGCGAAGGCGCTGCTATGAAATGCACTAAAGAAGGATTGCACGTTGCTATGTGCGATTACTTTTCGAAGGTTGGCGGAAGCTGCACGCATACAAGTACTATCCCGAGCAAAGCTTTAAGGCATGCCAGTCAAATTTTATATGAAAGCAATAGACTGGATGACGCTAATTTCCAAACTTTACTGCAAAAGGCTGAGGTAGTAATTCAAGAGCAGTTCAATCTTAGAAAAAGTTTTTATGAGCGGAACCAGGTAGATATAATTGACGGAAGAGCAAAATTTCTAGACGCTCATACGGTTTCTGTTAAGTTGTCCACCGGAGCGGAAGAAACTTATTCGGCGGATTATTTTGTTATTGCAACAGGCTCACGTCCGTATCATCCCGAAGATGTAAATTTTAATCACCCGAGAATATTAGACAGTGATTCAATTCTAAATTTAAAAGAAAGCCCGCGTTCGATAACAATATACGGCGCAGGTGTTATCGGATGCGAATACGCTTCAATTTTTAGAGGATTACGGGTAAAAGTAAATTTAATAAATACCCGCGATAAATTGCTCGCGTTCCTTGATGACGAAATTATCGATGCTGTTGCTTATCATTTGCGTGAAAACGGAGTAATTCTAAGAAACGGTGAAGAATATGAAAAAGTTGTAGCAGACGAAAACGGCGTAACAGTTTATTTAAAATCAAATAAGGAAATCCGTTCTGAATACCTTTTATGGGCTCAAGGCAGAACGGGTAATTCGGATGAAATGGGATTGGAAAATATCGGAATAAAATCAAATGCTCAGGGAGCTATTGTAGTTAATGAAAATAACCAGACACAGCTTTCCCACATCTATGCCGCAGGCGATATAATCGGTTTCCCTAATCTTGCAAGCGCGTCATACGACCAAGGGCGATTTGCCGCTACTCATATTGCGTTCGGTAAGTGCGACCACCGGCTTGTTGAATTTATCCCGACAGGAATTTATACTATTCCTGAGATAAGCTCTGTTGGTTATACTGAAGAACAGTTAACTAAAGAAAAAATCCCCTATGAAGTCGGTCATTCTTTCTTCAAACATTTGGCCCGTGCACAAATAACCGGCAGAACAACCGGAATGTTGAAGATTCTTTTTCATAGAGAAACGCTTAAAATTCTTGGAGTTCATTGCTTCGGTCACGGCGCGGCAGAAATTATTCATATCGGTCAGGCTATAATGTCGCAGAAAGGTGACGGAAATTCTTTGATGTTTTTTATCAACACTACTTTTAATTATCCTACAATGGCGGAAGCATACCGCGTTGCGGCTTTAAATGGTATCAATAGAGTTTATAAATTGAAATGAAATATTTAAAGAAAATTTATGAGGGAGTTTATTAACAATCTCAAATTCGGATATATCTTCTTCGTCCGTATTGTCAAAAAGATTTAACCGCAGTTTTTTTTCGATATTTGTTTTTTGCCTCTGCTATTAGCCGGTTAAGGTTTGTATAAATATTTTTTAGTACAAATTTTCTTCTTTCTGACCAGGTACTTCTATCTTTTTACCGCTCCATTTAATCTTTTTATCATCTATTTAGGCGAAATGTACTCTACATTCAGAAATACATTATCAAGTGGTAAAAAATCTTTATCGGTTGTTATTAAAGTGGCTTTTAATAGTGAAGCTTTAGCATAAGGAGCAGAGCGCATATATCCAAGCAATATCCCGGTATCAAGAATATAATAATTCACTATTCTAATTCCTTGAGCAATTCCTCAATAGATTCATCACCTGGCAATGCCCCCCAAAGTTTTTTCAAAGGATTTGTTTGCTGTTTGAAAGGTTGCGACTTTTCAAATAATAACAAGGGCTCTTCGTGAGACGAATTGTTTAATAAAATACTTTCGTTTTCTTCATACTGCTTTATTAAATCGGCTTTAATATATCTTATCTCTTTGTTCGGTTTGAATTCAGCTATCCCGCGGACAGTAGCTCTTTTGCCCCAAAGTGAACGCATAAGCTCTTTATCAATAAATTCTTTATCTATTTCGCCGGTAATTGTGATGCCGTTATTAAGCTTTAATCTAAACTTGCCCTCTGAATGTTCTATTTCGTTAAAATGTCCGCTAATAATTACTTTCAGCTGTTCGGGAATTTTCTTTTTAAACTCTTTTATAAGTTCAATTTGTTTACCGTCAATTTTAATTTTTTCGTCTCTGCCGTTTTCCGAAAACAATTCGAATGATTTTGCATAACTGCCGATAAAATTATCAAAAGACAAAAGTGATGCTAAAAGCCCGTTGTCTAAATAACTGCTGTCATTTTTTTTATTTACGGCATCATTGGCAGCTCTGATTAGTATAGAAAGCGCCGTATCGTCCTGCATTGGTAATATATTCCATAAATCGGGCTGTCTTAATTGTTCGGAAGCGGTTTCAATTTATTCCGGTGCGGTAATTAAAATTTTGGTAGAGCCTTTTCTCAAACTTGTAATTGCATAATTAACCGAGTTTTTTAACCACGCAGGCAACTGTCCTTTTTTAGAACTTGTTCCTTCCACAGACAGTCTTAATGCTTTTTCGGAACTATCAATGAGATTATCAATTAATTCTTTTAAGGCAAGGATAGAAATAGCTCCCTTAGGGGCCTGGAGTCCGTTAATTTTTAATATGTAGCTTGCTGTTTTCATTTCTCCTTTGGTTTAATAGAACAAATATAATTAACGGAATTATTAAATGGCAGATTAATCAACACTGCATTTTTATATCAACAGATATTAACTGATAATGAAAATATAATCTTACTTTCCCTCAACTATCTTTATCTCTTCTTCAGTCAATCCGTAAAGCTTATAAACCATCTGGTCTATTTGTTTTTCTAAGGTGGTTGTATCTGCATGAGGAGTTGATTTTTTCTTTACAAGTATTTTGTCAACTAACTCAATTAGCGGTTTTTGTTGTTTCATTATACTTTTAGAGATAGGTAACTCGTCAGCATAACCGGGCATAAAATGCATTGTTCTGATTGCCTGATTGAATATAAAATAATAATAATAAAACGATATGAACTTTGAATTCAGTAAAGCCAAAAGAGTTTTATTTTTCAAACCAGAATTGTTCTCTGCAAAACACATTACAGTATTTAAACAAAACCTTTTTTCAGTATCCAATGCTGCCGTAATTTTAATATGAGGAGTGGGATTCATAATATGTGCAACTATATCTTGTACAACTATTTTTTCTACATCTTTTCTTTCAACATCTTCAATATTTTAAATATTTCTTATCAATAAACCATTTTTCAGATATTTTCTTTAAATCCATATTGTAATATTTCTTTCCCAGTAATTAATTGAATCCCTTTATTTACCTTGCTAACATTCGGTGTCAATCCTCCTTTGCCATACCAGATAGCTCATATAATTTTTTACTGGTTCACAATTATCAGAAACTCTTTCCAAAATAGTTAAATAGCTTTGAGGGAAACCTAGATAGAATATTCTACTATTAAAATAATTTCTTTTAAATTGAAATATCTCTTCTATCTCCTTATTTAAATATCCACATTTAACAAGCGGCAATTTTTTATTTGCAAGTTCTACATGGAAAATTAACATTTCATACAGTGCCTCATCAAAAGCTTTACTCGTATCTACTAGACTGTAAATATTAAATTTGTCGAGAAATAAATTCCTTAATTTTGTCCCAAGAACTTACATAGCTTAACCCTTTAGGTATAATGAAATGAGAATTGTGTACTTTTCTCTTACGATATACTTTATCATCCTCTTAATAAAAAATTCGGCAATATCGCCCGTATTACCGTATAGTATCATCTTTTCTTAAAATTTCCTTTACATCTTCACTAATTGATAAATACCTGCCATACGGCGGATTCCCGATCACCACATCAAACCCGGTAAACTTTCCATCTTCATCCAGCACTTCTGGAAATTCAAAACGCCACTCAAAGGCGCTGCCGTATATCGTTTTTTGCTTTTCTTCATATTTCGCTCTAAGCGTAGTTACTTCTTCCGCAAGCTTTGCAACTTTTTTATTATGCTCTTCTTTTTCCTTTGCGTCAAATAATAAAGGAATTTCTCCCAGTTCATTTTCTTTCTTCTTAAGAAGTATATAATCTTTGTCCGCAGGATTAGCGAATTCAGAAAAAGTTTTCTTAAGTTTTTTAATTTCCTCCGCGGCCTTATTTCTTGTTACTTTATCGGAAGCATTTTTATAAATAAAAACCTGGTCTTTATATTTTTGCGCCGCATACTTCATGCTGTTCATAACAGTCATCGGCAGCTTGGCGAAATTGTCCGTAATATCGAATCGGCTTATTAAGGAATTACCTTGCTTAATATTTATATCAATATTCGGCAATGTCTCAAGATTTTTATATTTACTGTCTCTTGTATAATAGGCGTTTTTAAGAAGTTCAATCCAAAGCCTTAGACTGCAAATATTAACGGAGTTTTGATTTATATCCACACCGAAAAGGCAGTTCTCTATTATAGTTTCCTTCTCGTGGAAAAGCGCCTCCTGCAGCTTCTGTTTTTCTTCCGGCGGTATTCCTTTTTCATTTACGGTGTACTCAAAAAACTCTCCCGCATCTTCATCATATATGCTTAGCTCATCGTTTGCCACTTCAACTTTATAATACTTTACTCTTGTCCCGTCACGATAGCATAATATATCAAGCTCTGATTTTATAGAAAGCAGCTCGTTGAGCGCCGATACCAGAAAATGTCCCGATCCTACAGCCGGATCGCATATCTTTAATGAATTGATAATATCATTGGCTTCTTTCCTATCCGTAATTTTATCTTTTAATTCATCAAAGCTATTATACTTCCAGCCATTGACATCATTAAACTTTTGCAGAACAGCGCGTCTTAGTGTTTCCTTTGCCATGTACATTGTAATAAATCCGGGAGTAAAGAAAGAGCCTTCTTTATAACCGTTAATTTTTTCAAATATTCTGCCGAGCACCGAAGCATTAATTAAATTTTTATTCCCGTCTTGAATGTCACCGGCAGAATCCGAGACAAAGTCATAAGCATCAAGAAACATTAAAAGGTATTCAAGCGTATGCAGCTTTTCAGGCGGCTTTTTTGCGCTGTTTTTTAAGACCGATTGCTTATAAACAGGTATAAGCGACCTATCCCTTAAATTACTTATCCTGATTGTTTTCTTTTCAAGATCGCTCTGCTCAAATAAAGAACTATTCAGGTAAGGAATATTTTTGAACTTGTCCACAATATCCGCGCTTCTGTCTTCAATCTTTTTTGCAAGTACTTCATGGAATAGTTCGTATAAGTCGTCGTACTCGGCAATAGTTTTTGCATCCAGGAACTTAAATTTATTATCGCCTTTGTGGTAATTAACAAGCTGCGCTTCCAGAAGCTTTAAGAAGAGTACCCGGTTTATCCAGGTTAAATTAAGTTCAAGCGCTATATTATAAATACGCTCTTCTTTATCACTGCCGTACTTATCAGGGCTTTCAACCGAGCTTAAAGAATCGTCGTTTTCAAGTATTCTTATTGTATTTTCAATAAGCGCGCCGCTGTCCCTATTGTCCGGCTGTTTTCTATCAATAACCTTTTTATTTTTATCTTTCTTTTCTTCAAGACCGATAATATGTAAAAGTTCCAGGTAGAATTGTTTATTAAGCTGATTGCTGTCGTTTAGAAAAGATTCCTTTAAAAGATGCGTGACCGAAAAGAGCTTGAACAACGGAATAAGCTTTTTTTCATCTTCAATTTTTGTACTCTTTAATATTTTGATGTAGTCCCTTAAATCAAAATATACTAAAGTGAATTTCCTTATCTATTTCATCTAAGTGTTTTTTTGCAATATCATTATAGAAATGCTCGGTTAAGCTGCTTACTTTTTTATCGGTTTTCCATTTATTGTAATCATTAACCAGGTGATTGTTCTTATAGAAAAGTTTTTCAAATTCATTTGCGTTAAAGATAAACCATTCGTAGGCATTGGTAATTATTATATGCTTTATCTCGTCGTTTTTATCTTCAATTCTTTCACGGAGGTAATAAAGAATAACCTCTTGCATAGACTTTGCATTAAGATTATCCCTTTTAATCATATCCGGTTTATTGACCGGGCTTTTTGCTTCGATTATAACGCCGAGTTTATCTTGTGCGGTTTTACCTAAATAAATTGCGAGGTCGGTTCTGTTTTTAGTATTTACAAAATAATCTTTATAAAAAGTATTTTTAAGGAAATAATTGATATTAGTTTTGTTATGCTCCTCCCCTTCATCTTCATTTATACTTTCTATCAGATTAATTAATTGCGCTTTAAAATTATCGAATTCCGTTCGATTAGGCTTAATCTTATAAAAAGCCTTATCAACAGCTTTGAAAGGTGAAATAGGAATTGGCAGCATAGCCCCCGCAAAATTATTTTTACAAAATAAAATAACCGTAAACCAATTTAATAAAGGTACTTAAATTAGTAAAGAAAGAACTCTGAATAAATTATTTTATAATGCTTCTGGCTGGCTTACCTGGAATTCAGTATTCTTTATATGCAAATCTCTCTGCGGGAAAGGTATCTCGATGTTGTTTTCCCTGAATTTTTTGAATATCTCAAAATAAAGTTTGCTTTTAAGAATTCCGGGTATGGTTATGTAACTGCTTGTCCAGATCATCAAATCAAAATTAAGTGAACTGTCGCCGAATTCTTTAAAAAGTACAAAAGGTTCCGGATTTTTTAAAACTCCGTCTTCTTTATCCGCAACTTCCAGTAAAACTTTCTTTATATTTTCAGGATCTTCTTTATATGCAACCCCCACCGGAATACTGAATCTCACATTCCTATCGTTGTGGCTCCAGTTAATAACTGTTGTTGAAATAAATTCAGAATTAGGAACTATCACCGAAATATTATCATTTGTTAAAATCATTGTAGATCTCATAGAGATATTCATAACGTCACCAAAGACTTCTCCGACCTGGATCCTATCCCCTACTTTTATCGGCCTTTCAAAAAGAATAATTATTCCGCTTACTAAATTGTTTGTAACATTTTGTAAACCGAAACCTATACCAATACCAAGAGCGCCCGCAAGAATAGTAATTGTACTTAGGTTAATTCCGACGGTCTGTACTACAATTATAAGTCCCAGTATAAGTACACCGTAACGAATAATCGTACCGACGGCGAGCCGTACTCCAAGTTCTACTTTGCTTTTGGAAAGGACCTTATATATTATCCATTTTCTGAGCCTTGCTGTAATAAAGAAAAGAAGCCACGCAAGGAAAATAAAGTAAAGCAGGGTCCAGAGTGTTATTGAAGTATTCCCGATATCAATAAGATGAATGCTCAGGAAATCTTTTACATAATTAAAATACTTTTGTATGTACTTAAAAATCTCGTTCATTTAACTACCGTTGAATGTATCTATCTATAATATGAGAATATACAACAAACCATAAACAACCGCGTCGTCCAAAAGATGTAGTCCCTTTTCCATCCCAAAGGACAATTGATCTTTAACTAATAATAGTTGATAATATACCTTAGATCAGAATTCTATGATATATATTTATAATGTTTAAGGAGCAACTAATGGATACTTCGATTGTATTATGAAAGATTCCGGGGCTTTCAGCATACACTTATTTTTTCGGAGTAAACAAACCTGCTGCCGTTAAGACTTTTGAATATTTCGGCTATGCCGCCCAAAGATTGGTATAAAAATCTAATTGACAAGAATGCAAATCAATTGACGAACGATGATAATCTTTGGGCGGATTTTATTTCCATCATTTAAGTTGTCAATACAAGGTAAGTCGGTTGATGAGATGATGTAAAGTTGGGAAAAGTCAAACGCAGTTATTGGAGTAAGCATAAAATACTTCACTCATTGCATCTTCAATTTTTATCTAACATGCAAAAACAAACAATTCACTTAATTCGGATTTTATCTTGTCGTAGATAAACGAATAAAATTACTAGTCCCCCCAATAGATGTAGTTCCTTTTTCATCCTTTTGCCCGATTGAATTAAGACAGCGCTCTCCATAGCTTAATAACGCATAATTATAAAAATGCAAATCATGTGGCGCAATCATAAAAAGGTTGAAAATATGAATAAAATAAACGACGTTTTTCCCCCCATGAATTTCCCGGCACTGGTTGTGTTTTTTATAATTCGCTGGCCGCAAGCCGGCAGATTCAAAATAAAATGGGAAATAAATCTAAACAATTGGCACGGCGACAATAACCGGATGCACGTTCCGACTATTGTCACTTTCGTTCCTGGTGTAAAACTCAACATACTGTACTTTAGAACAAAAATTTTAATGGTCAATTTTTATGAAAACAATTTTAACGGAGAACAAATATGAAAGGCAATGAAAAATTACTCACAAACCTTAACCAGCGCTTAGCAGAAGAACTCACTGCCATAAACCAGTATATGGTACATTCCGAAATGTGCGAAAACTGGGGCTTCGGTAAACTTCACAACGCCATAAGAAAACAGGCAATGGATGAAATGCACCACGCAGAATGGCTTATTGAGAGAATTATTTTTTTAGACGGTTCACCCACCGTATCTAAACTTAACAATATAAAGATCGGTAAGACTGTTTTGGAAATGATAAACAACGACAATAAAGATGAAAATGACGCTGTTCTCGCTTATAATGAGGCAATTAAATTAGCCCGTGAAGTTAATGATCAGGGCACTGCCGATTTGCTGACAAAGATACTCAAAATGGAAGAAGGTCATGTAGACTGGGCCGAAATGCAGCGTGAACAGATTGAACAAATGGGAATTGAAAACTATTTAGCTAATCAGGCCGATGTACCGGGAAATTAATTCAAAATGATAATCAACCGGTTTCCGCCGTAAATAATTGAAATTATGTAACAAGATTCTTAATGCCGGATGAGTTAATAAGTACAATATAGAATAGGCGATAAATAAATCGAAACTCAGACCGGCAAAACATAAATTATTAAAGGTGAAAGACTATGTCATTAATTGGATTAATACTCGTATTGGCTGTTGTCGGGGTTTTTCTTTGGCTTATAAACAGCTACATCCCCATGCAGGCTACAATCAAGAAAATCTTAAACGCGGTAGTAATTATTGTAGTAGTTCTATGGTTATTAAATGCTTTCGGAATACTTAGCGGGCTCGAGACAATTCGTATCGGAGGGTGATTAAATATTTTCGCAAGCCCGGATTAGTGAGTTTTATAAACTCATGTATTCTTATACTTTAATTAAAAGAAAAGGTGATAAAATGTTAAATAAATATCTCATAATTATATCAATGTCAATTATCTTCATAGTTTCTGTTCAATTGATAAATGCACAGGAAAAGCCTGTCAAAGTTAAAGGAAATAAGATGATGGTGCAGCACGAAGATATGCAGAATATAATGAATAAAATTGCTGCCGACAGCACAATGAGAATGCAGATGATAGGCAAAATGATGGATGACGAACATTCCCGCTCGGCTATCATTGATAACATGTTTTCAAAGGCATACAATGATAGTTCGGTTTATAAAGAAATGCAGAATTATATGAGAGCTAATAGCAAAATGAAAAATATGATGCAGACTATGATGAACAAAAATGATATGATGAAAGGAACCGGAATGACGAATAAAAAAGATATGATGAAGGGAAGCAGAACAATGAAATACCAAATGATGTCCGATTCGACTATGAGTAGAAATAATCCTGATTAAGTATCTTATCGTAGAAAAGAATAAGATAAAATTTATTTTCGCGTCGTTATAATATTTCAGTATTCTTGTAAATGAAAGAACCGAAAATGGAAAAGAGGAACGTTTTAATAAAAGCTGCTGTTTTTTTACTCCCGGTTTTATTGCTTTTAGCAGCACCCGGATGTTATACTACAAGCAGTCAAAGCAATATGAATCAAACAGCCCGAAGTAATACGATTCAAAGCGATCGAAACGGTTATAATCTTGAAGATTTAAACAGTTACGGTGAATGGGTGCAAATAAATAATTACGGAAATGTCTGGCGCCCCTATGTTGTTAATAACTGGGAGCCATATAATAACGGGCACTGGGATTATGCCGACGGTAATTGGACATGGATTTCCTATGAGCCTTTCGGCTGGATTGTTTATCATTACGGAAACTGGTACGACGATCCTTATTACGGATGGGTCTGGATTCCCTCAAACAACGTTTGGTCGCCGGCACGTGTAGTATGGGTTGATTATGGTAACTATGTCGGATGGGCTCCTCAACCTCCTGCAGGTATCGTTTACGCGAATCCGTGGGAAAATAACGGGAGCCGGTATTGGCATGTTGTAAGACAGAAAGATTTTACGGAAGATAATATTAACAAATACAGAGTCATGAATCCGGATAGAAACGAAAACGGCAGAAACGATGTTAATAATAAACCGCCCGGTAGAAATGTAATTGAAAGAACTTCCGGCAGACCGGTACCTGAAGTTAGAATTCAACGCGAAACCGTGAAATTACCTGAAAGACAAATTCAAAGAATGGAATTGCCGCCTAAGGAGAAGAAAAGAGTAGAACAAAACGCGCCTAGGGTAAGAAACGAAGTACTTGTACCCCCTGATAAATATCGTAAACAACAGAGTGAAAAAAGACAGGAGCCTAAAAAAGATACCCGGAAAAAATGATTATGGATTTTCCTATTTAATGATTCTTACTTTACCCGGGAATTTTAGATCATTTGAAAGATGAGATAAGTATTAATGAAGAGCATTTGAATTACTTTAATCTATGCGTGAAGTAGTTATGAAGAAAAAAACAATTCCTAAACTATCACTCGTAAAAAAGAAGAAAGATACCATTGATAAGTCGCGCTTAAGTGACTCATTTTATGTAGTTGGCATTGGTGCGTCTGCAGGCGGCTTAGATGCCCTAGAAAGATTTTTCAGCAATATGCCGGAAAATTCCGGCATGGCTTTTATTGTTGTAACACACTTAGATCCCGATCACATTAGTATTATGCCTGAACTAATCCAGAAATCAACTAATATGAAATTATTCCAGGCAGAAGACGGAATGGTAATTGAGCCTAATCATGTTTATGTTGTACCGCCTAACCGCGATCTAGCTATACTTCACGGAATCATACAGCTGATAGAACCCCCTGAGGCTCACGGATTCCGGCTTCCGATTGATTTTTTCTTAAAATCACTTTCGGCTGATTTAGGCGAAAAAGCTATTTGCATAATACTATCCGGTATGGCCTCCGACGGAACTTCGGGGTTGAAAGCTGTTAAAAGTGAATTAGGAATGGTAATGGTTCAGGATCCCAAGTCCGCAAAATTCGACGGTATGCCGACCAGCGCCATCAGAACAGGCCTAGCCGATTATATTCTTCCACCCGAAGAAATGCCGGTTCAACTAATCAAATATTCAACTTCAAAAGTTAAAGGTATTTTATTTAACAAAGAAATTACCGAAGGAAAAATCCCGGATTCGTTTCAAAAAATTTTCATACTCCTCAGAACCCGTACAGGTCACGATTTTTCGCTTTACAAGCAAAATACTATTTACCGGCGTGTAGAAAGAAGAATGAATGTTTCTCAACTGGATACTCTGCCGAATTATATCCGGCTGCTGCAGGAAAATCCCGCAGAAATTGAGAACTTGTTTAAAGAGCTTTTAATTGGAGTTACAAATTTTTTCAGAGACCCCGAATCTTTCGAGAAATTGAAAAAACTATTATTAGAACTAATAAGAAGTAAACCGGATAACGGTCAGGTAAGAATTTGGGTGCCCGGATGCTCTACCGGAGAAGAAGCATATTCCATTGCAATTCTATTAAAAGAATGCATGAATGAAGCGAAAAAACATCTCAACGTGCAGATATTTGCAACTGATATTGATAATGAATCCATTGAAAAGGCACGCGTTGGTTTGTTTTCGGGAATTGAATCCGACGTGGATAAAGAACGTTTGAATCTTTTCTTTACTTCAGAGGGAAATCTTTTTCATGTTCGTAAAGAAATCAGAGAAATGCTGGTCTTTGCACCGCAAAGTGTTATCAAAGATCCTCCGTTTACCAAACTAGATCTAATCTCATGCCGCAATCTTTTAATTTATTTTAATACCGAATTGCAGAAAAAAATAATCCCGCTGTTCCATTATAGTCTTTTACCCAACGGAACACTTTTTCTAGGCTCGTCTGAAACTATCGGCGGATTTGTGGATTTGTTTTCAATGCTTGATAAAAAATGGAAAATTTACAAAAGAAAAGATTCAATGTTCTCGGCACAGCCTTTTATAGAGTTCCCGGCATCGCGGTCAAGCGGAAAAACCTATGATGCGGTTGTAAACAAGGACGAAGTAAAAGATATTTCCCGGTTGGCGGAAAAGGTTATCCTGCAAAACTATTCTTCAAATTGTGTTATAATAACCGGGAACGGAAATATACTTTATATCCATGGGAGAACCGGCAAATATCTTGAGCTTAGGAACGGTGAAGCGAAGATGAGCATTTTTGAAATGGCTCGCGAAGGATTGCAGCAAGAACTCCCAGCACTAATCAGAAAGGTTTTATCGCGAAAGAAAGGATCAGTTGTAGAAGGTATAAAAGTAAAATCCAACGGCAGAGTCCAGTTAATAAATATTACGGTTAAACCTATCAATGAACCGGCTGAACTGCAGGGTTCTATGTTGATTATTTTTGACGATGTAAAAACGGGGAAAAGTGTACCGGTTTCTAAAATAAACCATCATGATAAGAAATCCGAAAAAATTATAAAAGGACTTGAGCACGAATTAAAATCTGTTAAAGAAAATTTACGCTCAACTATTGAAGAATTGGAAACTTCCAACGAGGAGCTTAAATCGACCAACGAAGAAATGCAGTCGACCAACGAAGAGATGCAGAGTTCTAATGAAGAACTTGAAACTTCCAAAGAAGAACTGCAATCGCTAAACGAAGAATTAATTACTGTAAATACCGAGCTTCAAAATAAGAATGATGAATTATCGATTATTAATGATGATATGAAAAATCTGCTGGACAGCATTGAAATACCTACCATCTTTCTTGATAATAGTTTAGTTATTAAAAGATTTACACAGCACGCATCAAAAGTTATTAACCTGATCTCCTCCGATATCGGCAGACCGATAAATCATATTGTTACAAATCTTAAATATGAAAGATTTATTGAAGATGCCAAGGAAGTTTTAGGAACTCTTATTCGTAAAGAAATTGAATTACAAACCAACGATGGTATCTGGTATCAAATGCGGATATTACCTTACCGGACAAAAAACAATCTTATCGACGGAGTTGTAATTACGTTTTCGGAAATTAACAATATAAAAACAGCTTTCGAGGAGATCAATAAGTTGAACAAGGATGTTCAGCATGCGCGTGAGTATGCCAATAATATTATTGATACAGTAAGAGAGTCACTCATTATTCTGGATGAAGATCTGAAGGTTCTTTCGGCTAACCGCTCTTTTTATAAAATGTTTAATACCGTCAGCGAAAATACCGTAGGCATGTTTATATATGAACTTGAAAATAAAAATTGGGATATACCTGAATTGCGGGAGCTTCTTGAGCAGATTATTCCCAAACGTAATTTTTTCGAGAATTATGAAATAGCATATAATTTTTCAAAGGTAGGCAAAAAAAAATTATTGTTAAATGCGCGTCAAATGTTTCAAGGGAAGAAGAAAACCAAACTCATTCTTCTTGCCATCCAGTATCAAGAAATAAAATAAAAGGATAAAATAATATGGGGCGTATAAAAAAAGCACCGGAGAAGATCTCAAAAATAACAGCAACGAGAAAGTCCGACATTAAATCTAAAAAATCCGTTGTTGAAAATGTTGAGGATTTCAAAAAGCTTGTACATTTGCTCCAGGTTCATCAGATCGAACTGGAACATCAAAACGAAGAGCTTAGAATTACACAGGAAGAGCTGGAAGTATCCAGAAATAAATATGTAAATCTTTTTGATTTTTCTCCCATTCCGTATTTCACTCTGGACCTCAACGGCGTAATTAAGGAAGTAAATTTAAGCGCCGGTAAAATGTTTGCAATTGAGCGCAGCAAATTTACCGGCAGGATGTTTGTTAATTTTATCCAGCCGGATGAAAGGAACGATTTTAATTCGTTTTTTCAAACAGTTTTTAGCTCTCACATAAAACAGTCTTGCGAATTAAATTTTATAAGCAAAGATAAGCGTGTATTCCACGTACTTCTGGAAGGATTGGAGCTGGAAGATTCTCTGGAAAAGGATAAGAAATGCCAGGTAGCGTTGATCGATTTGACGGAATATAAGAAGATAGAAGATTCTTTACAGAAAACAGCCGAAGAATTAAAATTAATCAATTCTACCAAAGATAAATTCTTTTCGATTATTGCGCACGATTTAAAAAGTCCTTTCCAGTCTTTGCTGAGTTATTCGGAATTACTCGCTACGGAAATTGAAAGTCTCTCACAGGATGAAATAAGATCATTCAGCAGCGGGTTAAACAAGAATTTAAAAGATATCCACAGTCTTCTGGAAAATTTACTTAGTTGGGCGATGATGCAAAGAGACTTAATTGTGTTTAATCCGGTCAATTTAGATCTCTGCGATTTAACAGACAAAATAATCGATATATCAGAGCAGAATGCCAGGAAGAAAAATATTTCGATATCCAGCAATATCGCTCCTCAAACTAGTGTTTTTGCTGATGCCGATATGCTTTACTCGGTTATTCAGAATCTTATAGTAAATGCAATTAAATTCACTAATCAAGGAGGGAAAATAATTGTTTCGTCCGCGAATAATGAAAGTTTCGTCGAAGTATCCGTCCGGGATACAGGGATAGGGATCAAAGGCGAAAAAATTCCTCAACTGTTCAACTTTAACACGCTTTATACAACAACCGGAACTGCCGGTGAGAAAGGAACCGGACTTGGATTACCTCTCTGCAAGGAATTTATTGAAAGAAATGACGGTAAAATTTGGGTAGAAAGTGAATTAGGGAAAGGATCTAAGTTTACTTTCACTTTACATAAAACAAATTATTAAATATATTGATCTCTGATTTCATAAAGAATTTGTTTAATTTAATTCATGCATTGATTACGGGGGAAAAATGATCTAATGGTAATTAGGATCTGGCCCAAATTTTATTTTTTCCAATATATCTAAAGTACAATGAAGAGAATTCGGATACTCCTTATAGAAGATAACAGACTGCTTCGAGACGGCATTGAATCGATGCTGAAGAAGCAGCAGGATATGAATGTTGTTGCTTCTGCCGGAAACGGTGAGAACATCCTTACGTTAAGTGAGAAACATAAACCGGATATTATCCTTCTTGACCTCGGTTTACGAAGTCAAAATAGTCTGCAGATTGTAAAACAAGTTAAGCAGCATTTTAAAGAAACCAGAATAATAGTGATGGATCTTATACCGCTTCAGGCCGATGTTTTTGAATTTGTACAAGCCGGAGTTTCGGGATTCATGCTAAAAGATATAAGCGTTAACGAATTTTTAAAAACGATCAGGACAGTTTATGAAGGCACTCAAGTTTTACCGTCGCATCTAACGGGATCACTTTTTTCCCAGATCGTTGAATATGCAGTTAACGGATCGAAACCTTCGTTAGTCTTTGAATCCGTTCGTATGACAAAACGCGAAAAGCAGGTAATTGAATTAATCGCGGACGGTTCGACTAATAAAGAAATTGCCCAAGTACTTCATCTCTCAACCTACACCGTAAAGAGCCACGTCCACAACATCCTTGAAAAATTAACTCTAAATACGCGCGTTCAGATCGCAAAATATGCTCATCTCTCCGAATCACACAAAACAGACAAAGATACTTCCGAATTAAAAGGCGAGTAAATTACATTACCCGTATTAAGCCAAAAGATGTAGTCCTCTTTTCATTCCTTTGGGCGATTTATTTAAGGTAATGTATTGAATAGCTTCTAATCGGTTAATTAACTCACTAGTTGAATATTAGAATCTATGTTCAAAAAATGTAGGTTACAAAAAGCATCTTGGTTATTGTATATTCAATCAGTTCTGATCCAACTTTATAAAAGGGACAATAATGAAAACACGATTAACTATCGGAACTATTATCATGATGTTCGTTCTAACCCTCCCGGTAATTGCCGGCGGAAAAGGTGAACTTCAAAAATACTTCAGTGATGCGGCAAAAAGAGTTCAGGCAACCGACAACCCATCTGAAAAACGTGAAATCCTCAACGAATCATTTCAGAGCATGTCCGAAGCCATGGATAAGGTTCGGAACTCAGGGTTGGTTTCGAAAGACGATCAATCGGGTATTGATCAATTCAAAGCAGTTCTGCAAGATAAACAGGATGAGCTTTCAGGAAACAACGGCTACCAGCGCGTTTCCGATGCACAGCTAAATTCCTTCTCCAATTATGTAGTTCAGAATATGGAACAGGCCTCCGGAACCGTAACAATAAGTCTTGTCGCTCTGCTGCTAATCGTTATACTGGCTGTGCTTATATTTTAATTTACTTATAACGAAAGAATATTTAAATGCTAATTTCAAATGGCCGGCCGGTCAGATATTCGTTTTTCATATTGAGCATTGTTTTTGCAATGGCCGTTTTGTTTCTGTCCTCGTGCAGTGCAAACCTCCCCGTTCAGCATGAAACCCGGCAGACAGCCGAGAATGCACTCTCGACAAATTATTCAATTGTGTGTGTTATCCATGGTGACGGCGAATATCTTTACCATGATACCAGCGGTAACGAACACAACGCAGATCAGGAAGCACTTGCCGGAGCAATAAGCGTCGCGCAACAAAATCTGCATGCCGATATGTTCATCTTTCACCAAAGACCCAGGCAACACTTCCTGTTCTTCTTTCCTCTTCCTGACGGCGATTTTTATTATTACCGGAACGGGCAGCTTATTGAAAAAGAATCGTACCGGCGGGATCAAGAAAAATCAAACTTAGAACCCGAAACTGCATTGTATCGGAAATTCAGTGTGGACAATCAGCGCAAGAAGATTAGAATATTTTTATACTTCGGCCACGAAATTCCCGAATTCGGCGGCGCCGGCTACGATGAATCATATCCGGATCGTACTTTCAATATAAATAAATTTGTCAACGGGTTAAAAGGCTTTATACCGGATTCCGAAAAATTCGATCTCTTGATTCTCTCTACTTGCTTTGGAGGCACACCCTACACTATCGGCCAACTCGGATCGATTTCGCGGACTATTATTGCTTCTCCCGGTAATCTTCATTTGTTATACTTCGGTCTGCGCCCGCTGGAAAGATTAGACATCGGATTGAGGGATGGAGATGTGTCATCCTTCGCAAAGAGATTTGCTAAGCAAGCTTTTAACCGGCTGAGAAGGAATGTTCAAACCGAAGTTAGCGTTGCAGTATACAATGTAGACAGCGTACAGAAATACTTACATTCTATTCATGGAGTTTATGAGCATTCGTTGAACTTAGTGAAAGGACAAATAGAGAACTCATCGATAAATATTGAACATTGCGATTGCGCCGATCTTCCTGCATACATACGGCCGGGAATGAGCTCAGGGGTAGAAGTATTTTATCGCCCCGCCCGCTTTGGAAGAACAATGAATATACAGCAGCATTCCGGATGGGAATGCTGGAATGAAGAAAAATAAAATAATAATTAGATATGCTATTATCGGAGAAGATCAAATGAAAAGAAATATTTTAAAATTTCAAAAGAAGCCTCTTCCAAAATCCCCCACCAATATTCAGGGATTCGACGAAATTACCGGCGGAGGATTACCTAAAGGCAGACCGACACTTGTATGCGGAGGGGCGGGATGCGGAAAGACATTATTTGCGATGGAATTTATTGTCCGCGGCGCAACTGTATACAATGAACCCGGCGTATTCATTTCCTTCGAGGAAACCGAGAATGAACTCACCGCAAATGTAGCTTCGCTGGGGTTCGATCTGGCCGGCCTTTCCGCAAATAAAAAAATCTGGTTGGAACACATTCAAGTTGAACGGGGTGAAATTGAACCAACCGGCGAATATGATTTAAAAGGTTTGTTCCTCCGCATCCATCACGCAATTGAAAGCATCGGGGCTAAACGTGTTGTACTGGATACAATCGAATCACTGTTTACAGCGCTTCCCAATCCCACTATTGTTCGAACTGAACTTCGGCGATTATTCGGCTGGTTAAAAAAGAAACGGGTTACGGTTATAATCACCGGTGAAAGGGGCAACGGCACCTTAACAAGACAGGGTTTGGAAGAGTACGTGTCTGATTGCGTCATTCTGCTGGATCATCGCGTTAGCGATCAATCATCCGTACGTCGACTGCGTATAGTAAAATACCGCGGTTCTATGCACGGTACAAACGAATATCCCTTCTTAATTGACGAAGACGGTTTTTCTGTTCTGCCTGTAACTTCGCTGGGATTGAATCATATTTCATCGGACAAAAGAATTTCCACCGGTATTCCGCGACTTGATACGATGCTGTCGGGTAAAGGTTATTATCGCGGCAGCACTGTGCTTGTTTCGGGAACAGCCGGCACCGGTAAGACAAGCATTGCAGCTAAATTTGTCGAGGCGGCATGCAAGCGCGGCGAGCGGGTACTTTATTTTGCATTTGAAGAATCTCCAAGTCAGTTTATGCGTAACATGTCTTCAATCGGAATTAAGTTAGATCAGTGGGTGAAAAAAAAATTGCTCCACTTTCACGCAACCCGCCCTACCCTGCACGGATTGGAGCATCATCTAACTACTACAATAAAGTTAATTAATAAATTTGAACCCAGGATAGTTGTCTTGGATCCCATTGACGCATTCGTGATGGGAGGTAATCATACTGAAGTTAAAATAATGCTGCTTCGATTAGTAGATTTTTTGAAAATGAGAAACATTACCGCGTTCTTCACAAGCCTTACAAGCGCAGGCGAAAACCGGGAAGTTACTGATACGTCAATATCATCTTTGATAGATACATGGCTGCTTTTGCGCGATATTGAAATCGGCGGTGAGCGTAACAGGGGATTATATATTCTTAAATCGCGCGGTATGGCTCATTCCAACCAGATCCGGGAATTTATACTTACCGACCAGGGTATTGAACTGCTCGATGTTTATGTGGGACCGGAAGGCGTATTAACCGGCTCTGCCCGGTTATCGCAGGAAGCGACGAATAATGAAGAACAATTAACGCGTCAACAAGAAATTGAACGTAAAAAATTTGGCTTGAAACTTAAACGCGCGGCGAATGAAGCTCATATGGTCGTCCTTCAATCTGAATTTAAAGAAGAAGAGTCGGAAACTCTTAAGGCTATCGAGCAGGAAAAAACAAAAAACGAAAGGTTTGCTCAAACTCAGAAAAAAATGGCAGCGAGCAGAAAAGCGGATACTTTTATAAAAAATCCGGAATAATACATTAAGGGCACTTCTAAAAACTTCAATATTCTCTGCGAACATTGCGTATTCTTTGCGTTGAATTTTTATAAGAAATAGTTTTTAGAAGAACCCTTAATAGACTTTAAATGTATGCCGACCTAACGCAATTCTTTTTTCAAATCCATTCATATGATAAGATAACTAATCATAAGGATGTAGTTCCTTTTTCGTCCCTTCGCTTGATTGATTTGCCCTGAGCCTTCTCCTAACTTATGTCATATAAACATTACCACTAAGGATAATCTATAATGAGAAAAATATATTTAGACCTTTTGATTATCGGACTTTGTATTGCTTTTGCAGCGCCTATTAAAGCCCAGGCCCATATAGATGTTAACATTAACATAAGCAGTCAGCCTGTCTGGGGCCCCGTAGGTTATGATGTAGTTCAGTACTATTACATACCTGATATTGATACCTATTATTACGTTCCCCGTCATCAATTTATCTACCAGGAGAGAGGCCGTTGGATAAAATCATCACGCTTGCCTCCCCTTTACAGTAATTATGACTTATACAGCGGTCACAAAGTAGTACTTAATGAAATTAACCCGTATCTGCATGATAATGAATACAAAGAAAAATACGGTTCTTATAAAAATCGCCACGATCAGCATGCAATACGCGACAGCCGGGATTCAAAATATTTTGCGAACAAAAATCACCCTGAACATAAGAATTGGGTTGAACGGCAAAAAAACAATAACGACCAAGAAAAAAGACAGAATAACGCCAAGAAGAATAAAGGAAATGATAAGAAAGAAGGACACGGTAATCAAAGAAATAGAGACCGGCATTGAAATAATACAAAATAATGAAAGCAATTAAAGTTATGAAAAATAATCTTTTTTCTTGTATGCTATTGGGCATTATGATGCTCCTGGCAAAACCTATAGCCGCGCAGGACCACGGATTCGGAATAGGAATAATTGTAGGAGAACCAACCGGATTGAGCGCAAAACTCTGGACATCAAAAGAAAATGCTTTTGATTTTGGTCTTGGCGTGTCCGTTGGGGGCGACCGTATATCACATAAATACTACCACGACAATGGCAACCGGGTCCATTTTCACATGGATTATCTCTGGCACTCTTTTAATGCAATAAAGTCAACCGAGAGATTTCCGCTCTATTACGGAATCGGAGCCCGGTTCAACAGCGGCGGAGGATATGACGGTTCATTCGGCATAAGAGGCGTATTCGGTATCGCCTGGTTTCCACATTCGACTCCGATTGATGTATTCGTAGAACTGGTTCCGGTGCTGCAACTTACCCAATCTACCGGATTGGGAATTGACGCCGGCCTGGGAATAAGATTTTTCTTTAATTAAGTAAAAATAACAGTGATTAGTTTAATTATTAAAAGGAAATAATAATGAAGATATTTACTTTAGTATCAATTATGCTTTTGAGCTTTGCGCATTTGGGTTTAGCGCAAGATTCAGTACAGGCTCCGAGGCAAAACAGTATGTCAAATGTATTCGGCATTACAGCAGAAGGCGGAGTAACATTTGGACTTACCGATTATAGAATTTCCAGGGCAGATTACACAGTTAAAGGCAGCTTGGAATACTTTCTTCCTTCTTCGGGTATAGGGAATCTCGGAGCAAGAATTTTCGGACAAACAGGATATATCTCCGGACGGCGCGCTCCGGCAGTTGCAAACAATCCGACGGATGAATTTAAAACAAGATTTGATATGATCGGCGGCGCGTTAATGTATATACTCTCTTTTGATGATATTATATATCCATGGATTTCTGCAGGTGCCTCCAACATATGGTTTTATCCTCAAAACGGCAACGGAAATAAACTTCCGAATTATTCAGCAGGAGGATATTCTACTTTTATGTTAGCTCTTAACGGCGATGCAGGAGTAAAAATTATGGCATCGAAAAACATAAGTCTTGATGTATCGGCCGGAACGGTATTCGGAAAAAAAGATTATCTGGATGATATAAAAACGGGTTCCAATAGCGATATGTTTTTTACCGCTACAGTCGGCGTGTCTTACTACTTCGGCAGAGATAAAGATTCAGACGGCGACGGCATTCCCGATTCCAGAGATATGTGTCCGAACACTCCCGCCGGAGTTAAGGTTGATGCAGACGGATGCCCGCTTGATTCAGACGGCGACGGCGTGGCGGATTATCTCGATAAATGTCCGAACACCCCTGCAGGAGTTAAAGTTGACGCAAGCGGATGCCCGCTCGATGCAGATGGGGACGGTGTTCCGGATTATCTTGATAAATGTCCGAACACTCCTTCCGGGGTTGCGGTTAACGCAAACGGCTGTCCGCTCGATTCGGATGGCGACGGTGTTCCGGATTATCTTGATAAATGCCCGAATACACCAAAGGGCATACAGGTAGATTCCTCAGGTTGCCCTATAAAGAAAGATACCGTAGTTATTACAAAGCCTGTTGAAATAAAATCTTTAGTCCTCAGCGGTGACGCCAATTTTGAATTTAATAAGTCGGAATTGCTATCCAGAGCGTATGGTGTACTTGATAGCCTTGCAATTACCATGAAGGAACATCCGGAATACAAATGGGAAATCGACGGATATACCGATGGGGTCGGTTCCGCTAGGTATAATAAAAAACTCTCGGAAAAAAGAGCACAATCGGTTGTAGACTACCTTGTAAACAAAGGTGTTGAAAGAAGCAGTTTAAAAATAGTAGGATACGGTGAGGAAAATCCGATTGCCACAAATAAAACCGTTGAAGGAAGATCTATGAACAGAAGAGTTGAAATAAAATTACTCTCAACGGATAACAAGTAACCATTATTAGGTTATAAATAATACGATGGAAGCGGAATATTAAAAGCCGCTTCCGTCAATTTTATTAAATGTTAATTAAAATAAAGAAAGGATAGCTGATATGTTATTTTCAATAGCGGTTATTCTAATAGTTTTATGGCTTTTAGGAATGTTTACTGCTTATACTATGGGCGGTTACATTCACATTCTTATAGTAATTGCAATTATAATGATCTTAGTCAGAGTAATCAGTGGAAGAAGAGCGTTTTAATTTATCATTGTTGACATAAAGAAGTTCCCGGTAAAACGAGCGTGGCTATGGAAATTTACTCAATCAAAAGAATTAGTACTTTTTTCATCCTTTTGCTCGATTGAATTCACCTCTTTCACTCTCTAAATTCGTGCATGAAAAAAATTAGATTGTTATTAATCGAAGATAACCGGCTGCTCCGCGACGGTATAATTGCAATGCTTAAAAAACAAAAGGATATCAAGATAATTTCGGCATCCGGGAAAAATACCGACACGGTAAAAAAAATGCAGCAGTTAGATCCGAACATGGTACTTCTGGATTTGGGCTTGCGAAACCAGAATAGCTTAACTTTGATAGAAGTTGTAAAAAGAGACTTCCCGGACGCAAAAGTAATTGTAATGGATCTTGCTCCGGTGCAGGGCGATATAAATTTATTTGTGAAGGCCGGTGCATCCGGCTTTATTTTAAAAGATTGCGACCTTAAATGATTTTATTGTAACTATCCGTGCGGTATCCGAAGGCAAAAATGTAATACCGTCTAATTTGTCTGATTCTCTTTTTTCCCAAATTGTAGAGCATGCACTTAAGGGCGGCAAAATTAAATTAAAAGAAGCAGTTCGCATGACAAAACGGGAACGGGAAATTATTACTTTAATCGGAGAAGGTTTAAGTAATAAAGAGATCGGACAAAATCTGCGTGTTTCGACATTTACCGTAAAAAGCCATGTTCATAATATTATGGAAAAGCTTGTATTGCATACCAGACTGGAAGTAGCAAATTATTCATATTCGGCAGGAGACAGAAAAAACATTATAAAAGATATTTCAACGGTCAATTGATAATTAATTATAGAGGAAAATAAAATGAGCAAAGGTCAAGACACAAAAAAAGGTTCAAAGAAAGAACCGGCAAAAACAATGAAAGAAAAAAAAGCAGCTAAAAGAGAGAAAAAAAACGAAAAAAAGAATCATAGCCTTCTCGAAGAATAATATTGCGCTCAAGGCTTTTAAGATCTTAATTTTAAATTTAGCTTAATTAGAATATTGCTATATAGGTTAAACTGATCTCTTTGGGAGTGATTGAGAATTGCTATCGCTAATTCATTTCCTAACAGATGATAAAGACCGGCAGTAAATTTTTAATATCGAACATTCTGAGTTTTATAAATCCTTAGTCTCAGTATCAAGCCAAACTAATGCTTCTTCGGCAGTACCGAAATACTTAAAATTGCTCCATTTGGCATTATGTTCAATTTTTTCAAAAAATAGCCGGTCATCTTTTATGCGCGAAATGATAATTGCAATTTTATCGGTGTCCTTAAAACCGAACTTTTCCAATGCCGCTCCGTCGGTATGCAGTTTATAAAGCCCTGCATCCTCAAGCTTAGTTTCAAGGTGATTGATTAAATATTTATGACATTGAAATTGGTGCGCTAATTTAATTGCTTCAATAGAATACTTCTCTGACTGTTTAAAGTTTAATCTTCCCTTTTACTTTGATGCTGATAATGTTTTTATCCTCATCATGATTAATTAAATATTCCATTTTAGACCTCTCTGACTCATTATTTATTTTTAGCAAATCAAAAAAAGTATTATCAATTTAAGATTAAATATTTAACAAGTCTATAATAATTTTTTATAATAATATAAAGATTTGATATACTATTCTATCATCCAAAGGGATGAAAAAGGGATTAGTTTTTTATCAAATACTTGAGAGAGTAATTTTTTTTAGAAATAAATTAAGAACGCAAACTTAAAATGGAAATTATGAAATTTTAAGAGGCAGAGGTAATAAGAGACGAATTCCCGCAGGAAGTTAAAAGTGTAAAGGATTAGAATTTAGACGGAGATCAATATATACTCGATTTCGGAACTAAAAAAATAACAGTAATAAATTGGAAAAGACTAATTATCTAAATTTAATTCAGCCTCACACACTTGGTTACACCAAGATGTGTCGCTAAAGATATTTTTTTGAAATTTATCTTAAGGGCACTTCTAAAAACTATTTTTTATAAAAATTCAACGCAAAGAATACGCAATGTACGCAGAGAATATTGAAGTTTTTAGAAATGCCCTCAAGATTGGACGTGAAATATTGTAATGTCTAAGTGTATATAAGCATCTCTAATCTGTTATATTTTTCTTCTCAAGCTTTTTGTTCAATTTGATCACTTCCGGCAATATGGCCGGACCATACCAGGGATGTAGTTCCATCTTTAATATTCCGGCTTTAACTGCCGGATCGGATTCGGTAAGAGCTTTAGCTTCTTCCAGATTCTTTACGTTAAAGATGAATATACCGCGAACTTCCTTATTGTCCAGAAAGGGCCCTGCCATTACCAGTTTTCCCTCATTGGAAAGACGCATAATATTATTTAAGTGCGCTGTTTGTATTTCTGCTCTTTGCGTTGAATCCCGCGATCTATTCGGTCCTTTCATTAGAAATGCCATTACATATTCTTTCATACCATATTCATCAGCGCCAAGTTTTTTTGCAAGAGTAGAATCATAACTTAGACTTTCATTGATATTATTTTGTGCTTTACTGAACGCGGAAGAGAACAGCATTATCAAAATGAATAGAATGAAATATGAATAAGCTTTAATCATATTTTTTCCTCAAATATTTTAATGATGATTTCATAACGGGTTGTGCAGTAGGAAAATAATTAACACCGACTCATTTTACAAGTAAAATATTAGTATCAAAATCATTTAAATAATTTATACCCGGTTTATTTTTTCTTAAGATATTTATTCAAATCGTGTTTGTAATAAATAAGAAACTCCGCTTAGTAAACGAGAAAAAGTCAGAAGTAATAATTATTCGATAGTGATTGGAATCCGGTCCTATTTGAATCAAGGAAGAATTATAAATTAATTATGAACATTAAATTCAATGAAGAAGCCTCGCAGTGAACAATAATATAGTGACAGAACATACAAATAATTTTATCTTTTTAAAAATTTTAGATTTATAACAAGAATCTTCTTAATTTAATCTCCGATTTTTCATCGTTCTCTAATCGCTCATCATAAAGTTAATAAGGAAAGTGAGAATTATGATATACAATATCGGCATGCAGCTTTCATTGCTTCTATTTGAAACAAAAACCATTGTTTCCCTGGATTGGGTTGACTCTCTTATCATCGCAATCTATTTTGTTTTTGTTCTTGGAATAGGTTTCTACTTGTTGAAGTATACCAAAACAGGTGACGATTTTTTCTTAGCGGGAAGGAAAATGACCTCGTGGATTGCCGGGTTATCATTTGTAGCCGCAAATCTCGGTTCTTTGGAATTAATGGGATGGGCAGCATCGGCCTATCAATACGGAATACTTGCTACACATTGGTACTGGATCGGAGCTATCCCGGCCATGCTTTTTCTCGGCCTTATTATGATGCCGTTTTATTATATCAGTAAAACTCATTCGGTTCCCGGCTATTTGAAATTAAGATTCGGCGAAAGCGCAAGTATGCTTTCGGCAGTTTCATTTGCGTTTATGACAATCTTTATGAGCGGTATAAATATGTTTGCAATGGCGCTTGTAATGAAGGTTGTTTTAGGCTGGGATCTTAATTTCAGCATCTGGGTCTCATCCATTACCGTTATGGTTTATGTAACTTTAGGCGGCTTATTATCTGCGATATTTAACGAAGTTTTGCAATTTATGCTTATCTGGTTAGGCGCGCTGGTTATTCCTATTGTTGGTATGGTTGAAGCCGGCGGATGGACGGGGATGGTTGCAAAAATTCAACACAATTTCCCACACGGAAATTACATACACCTTTGGAGTACACTCGGTTCGTTCAAAGATAACCCTATGGGCATCCACTGGACGGGAATCGTTTTCGGACTTGGATTAATTATATCATTCGGTTATTGGACAACGGATTTCCTTGTTGTTCAGAGAGTTCTTTCCGCAAAAGATTTACGCTCTGCCAAAATGGCACCAATTATCGGCGCCGGTTTTAAAATGTTTGTACCATTAATTGTTATTCTTCCCGGGTTACTCGGTTTAGCAGTTTTACCTAATTTGGTTGGACAGCAGCAGGCCATTGCCACCGGGGCCCATAGTTATAATGAAGTTCTGCCGTTGATGCTTGCGAGGTATGCCGGTCCGGGTTTACTAGGATTGGGCGTTACTGCACTGATTGCAGGCTTCATGTCCGGAATGGCTGGAAACGTAAGCGCCTTTGCAACAGTCTGGACTTACGATATTTTCAGACCGGCTCACTTTTATCTAACTAAAAAGGAAAAATCCGATGAGTATTATGTAAAGATGGGAAGATGGTGCACGATAATCGGAGTTATCATCAGCATCGGAACAGCGTACTTGGTTCAGGAGTTTGCAAGTATAATGGATTATGTGCAGGCTTTGTTCAGTTTCTTTATTGCTCCGTTGTTTGGTACGGTTATCTTCGGAATGCTGTGGAAAAGAACAACTGCTGCCGGTGGTTTCTGGGGATTGCTTGCAGGTATTGTTTCATCGGTGGGTATGTGGCTTTGGGTTGAAATTAATCCCGCTGCATTAAAATATATTGCCCTTTCTGATTATGCAAAAACTATGGCTGTAGATATGTACCGCGCATTATGGTCGTGGCTTATTTGCGTTACCGTTACTATTGTAGTAAGCTTAATGACAAAACCCAAACCGGAGTCCGAATTAGTGGGTTTGGTAAGAGGCTGTACGGAAATTCCGTCCGAAGGAAATGTACCATTGTTAAAGAAGCCCGTCTTTTGGGCTTCATTAATATTTGCGGTTTTTTTAGCACTCAATATTATTTTCTGGTAGGAGGCAAAGATGATAGATAATAAAGGTATAGCGATCTGGTTTTTTATAGGACTACTTCTCTTCATATACGGAATTATCATTACGATCGCTAATATTTTCGAAGCCTTTTATAATTCATTCGGCAAAAACGTAGTACTTAAAAATCTGCATTTCGGTATTTGGTGGGGACTGCTTTTAATTATACTGGGGCTTATATATTCGATCAATTTCAGACCATGGAAAAAGAAGAAATAAGCTCGGCATGTATTTATTTTAGATCTGAGAATACCGATTGGACTAATTTGTTTCGAAGTCGTATAAATTATAAAATAAAATACGGCAAGCTGTGGTACCAAAACGGTTACGCGTTTATTTCAGCTTTATTGGGGGAGAATACGGCACCGTGCAATGTCTATACCGAATTTTGGAGCAGTGTTCATCTTGCAGTTACTAACGATCTTGAAATTGAAGCAAAAGGAATCCCGGTAAATTAAATTATAGAAACAAATCAAAGATATCTTAGCGATAGGAAACTGAATATTAAGATTTATTAATTACGTACGTTAGAATAATTTTTATTTCGCGTAGTCAAGAAGCGGGTGTCTCCATAAGTGCAGCATCTATGTTGGTGGGTCATTCCAATATTAAAACGACAATGTGCAGTTGTCGAATTTTATCTCCTTAAAGAACCAGCGGAACAATCCGGTAACACACGTTGGCTATCTGTTTGTCCGAATTTCTCAAAATATCCATCTTCATGAATACTTTTTAACGGGACATCCTTTGTTTACGGAAATTAAAAAATACTATTTTTTCGATTATAAAAATCACGAAGCGCTTCATCTTTTACCGAGAGAAAAAGAAATCATGTGGTCGCTTTACCATAAGATGGAGACTGAGTATAAGAACAATCCACACGAATTCAGCAAATCTATTATGCTTTCACATTTGGATTCTCTTTTAAAGTATGCACAGCGATTTTACAAAAGACAATTCATTTATATGTGGTTTCCGAAGCAAAAAATATGCTGGTTGAGGGCGGGAAAAGTATTTCTGAAATTGCATAAATACTCGGATTTGATAACTCCCCGTATTTTTCACGGCTTTTCAAAAAAGAGGTTGGAATGTATCCGAAAGAATCTAAAAGCCTGATACTCAATTGAATAGTGCGGCACAAAATTTATGATGCAGAACATCCTGTGAACTATTTTTTATATCGATTTAAATTTCAATTGAACCGTATCTTTTTAAGATGAAAATTGAACTTTGGCAATCACTAAACAAAAATGCTGATCTTCCTTTAGTAATGTCAATTTATTTTGTTTTTAACGCTCAAATAACTGCAACCACAGACATTACTATTTCATTTTTTGTTTACTTAAAAATATTATAAATATCGGCATATCGCTCTAAAATTTATAACCGTTAGGCTTATTGTCAGCCGGTGAATTTCCTTTACCCATTACCGTAATAAAAACATCGGAAAGTACCAATGCAAATATATAAAGTTAATTCATCTAAATTCAAAACTATATAAAATCAAGGAGAAATAAATTTCTTCACTGATAAGATGACTTTTTGAGAACACACACCTTCCTATTTTGCATATTACAATCGTTCCAATATTTGAAAAGTGACAATAACTTTAATCAAATATCTTGATTCAACTTAATGCCGGGCTATAATTAAGTCCGCTCGTCATTATTATCATTTAAGCAGAATAAGTTTTTTGGTTTCCGTAAAACTGCCTGCCCTAAACCTGTATAAGTATACACCGCTGGCAAATCTTGAAGCATCCCAGGCGATTCTATATTTTCCGGGAGATTTAACTTCATTTATCAGCGATTTAACTTCTCGTCCAAGGATATCATATATTCGTAATGATACGAGGCCGGTAACAGGGACATCAAAGCTGAATGTAGTTGTCGGGTTAAATGGATTCGGATAATTTTGATACAACACAAATTTTTTAGGAAGCACATTATCCCCGGAATCTACCGCATCCGGCGAAAGAATTATTCCCCCGTCGTTGAAAGCAACACCTTGAATTACCTGAGAACTCGCAGCCACAAATTTCACATTCTGGAAATTTAACGGAATAGTCCCGGCTGCATTTTTATTAATGATAAATTTCATTTCCATCACCGCGCCGCTGTCAAGGACTATAGAATGCAGTCCTTCAAGCGTTAACTCGACTGTTCCGCTGCCCATATTCTTCTGCTGCAGTACAAAGCCGCTTGTGTTTCCTGTAGTATGAACCTCATTAAGCGTGATCCTCTCCGCATTAAACGACAATAATACGTCTATACCGGATATGCCGGCAATACCGACAGCATAAATCGGAACGATTACCGTATCGCCGGGTCTGCCGGAAACTAAACCGATCCGCATTCTTGAATTGAGAGCCGCAAACATTGAACTGTCTGCGTAAGGACCTCCGTACAATCCTATATTATTTCTTGTGCCGTCTTTATCGTTCCATTGAGCAGACGGGTTCCCGGTATTTATTCCGGGAGAGGAAGACTGCAGTTTATAATTTCCTTCCTGCCGGTTGACAAATAAAGGATCCGCTGTAAATTCGGTGGCGTCTTTTATGCCTTTACCGAAATCAAGATTGTTGTTCCAGAAAAGATTGTACTTGTGCAAAGTAGATGCTTCAATATTTAACGCAACATCATTGCCGGTAAAAATATTATTGTATATGGTCTGTGTTCCGCTGTTTTCAGTAATCCCGGAGTTTTTAATATCAAACACATTGTTGGCTATAATAGTACCGTTTGAATTAATAAGATTCATTGCTGTGCCGAATTCGGACGCACCGAAAAAAAGATTGTTAGCGACAATCATATTATTAGTTTTATATCCGCCGAATCCCATGCCTCCGCTCGTCAAGTAAAACCGGTTGTTTATTATAAGCGTACCTCTATTGGATTGTACATGAAGCACTTCGATTCCTACAGCTGCGGTGAATACGTTTCTGGAAATCACAGCACTGTCGGCAGTTATAAACAATGTACCGATACCGCCGTTCTGAGGCGCGGTAAAAAAATTATCGCTTATAACCACATGCGAAGCGGAATCCGTAATAATTGTATATAATCCGGGTCCTTCCTGATCAATTTTGTTCATAGTAACCAAAGCATTCGAAGAGGTAATCTTTATAATCGATCCGGAAGAAGTATTACTTACAATAGCAAATCCCGATATGCCGGAGTTGTCTACGTTATCAAAAATTACCGCCTCAGACGAAGCGTACACAATACTGTCCCGATTCTTAATAGTCGTGGTATTTGCTCCCAATCCCATTACGAAAACATTGCTGCGCATTACAACCGGTCCGATATAAACGCCGGCCCCTACGGAAACAGTGTCCCCCGGTTTCGAATTATCTATTCCTTTCTGGATGGTTGAATAGGGATGCCGGATTGTACCGTCGCTTATTCCGCTATAATTTCCGTCTACAAATATCCTGTGTTCGTAAACCGTATTTTCACGTACAATGCAGGACCCGTTTGAAACGGAGGAGATAAATATTTTATTTCCGTCTCCGTCGGTAAGATTCACTGCGCCGAACTCAGTTGGGCTTTGTATTTCCGACTGCGATGAAGTATTAAGGATGAACTTTAGCGCAACAATATTCCCGCCGCCGGCAGTAATCTCGTTTTGTCCGTCTTAGATTTAAAGAAAGTGAGTTCCCGGAATTCACCTTCGCTTCTGCTAAAAAGCCGTTTAATAATTCCGAAGGAACCGCTTGAATAAAAGTCATAATAGAACCATCAAACTTAATATTAAAGTCCGCATTTTTCAGCCCGGCCGCATTTGATAATCCGATATTAACTGATACGGTATCACCCGGAAATCCGGAAACATTGTTAAGTGATATATCGGTCATAACTGCAAAAGTTAAATAATCCGGCAGCGGGTCCGGACCGCCGTACGCGCCCATATCATTTCTGGAACCATCAACATCATTGTATTGATTTAAAGGATTTCCCTTGTCAATGCACCCCGAACCAGCACTAAGATGAAAATTATTTTTTGCTAAGTTTTTAAACTGAGGATTAACTGAAATATTTGTAGAAGAAAGAGCAACGTTCCGGTCGCCGTTAAAACCCCAGATATTATTGTACTCAACGGAATTTGCAGTGTCCATGCTGTTACCGATGGAGCTGATATACCCGCCCTGTGCCGGATAACCGGCAAAGCAGTTATTCAAAATTACCGAACTCCCGAGAGCAATGGAGACTCCGACTCCGGAACTACCCTGCAGTATAATTGTATTATTTATTATATCAATATTACTTCCGACATTCTGTATTCCGCCCTGACAATTAATGATATTATTCTTAATTAACGTATAAGTGTCGGTAGTTTCTAAATTTGCTACGGTCTGAATACCTAGAGAGAAATTCATTATGATATTCTTACTTATTATTATGCCCTGAGACCTATTGGTATTAAGCGCAACATCAAATCCGCTTCCCTTGTGAAGGAAAATATTTTCTGTAATTGTTGAGCTGTCCCCTTTACAGATAATCCCCTGGTAACAATTAAATGTAAATCCTTTAATAATATCATTAGCGCCGGCAGTTATAACTGCTTGTGTATTAGGTGAAAAAATTTTTGTTGAAGAAGCATTACTTCCTATTAGAGAAATACCGTCAATTAATTTAATAGTCTCGTTATATTCACCGGGGAAAACGAATATCGTGTCCCCCCGATACGCATATGCTGAGGCACCGCTTATCGTAGAGAAAGGTTTTGCCGCAGTACCGACTCCCTGGGGAGAACCGGATTCCGCGACAAAAATAGTCATTGTATTCGGTGAGACCGAATTAGTTGAAACCGTACCGCTTTCGTTAAACGAGCTGTCTAATGCAATAATCTCATATTTGTACTTAACTGAGAAAACTACCGAAGTATCGGTAAACGAATCGGCATCGGCATCCAGTTCAACATAAGAAGATCTATCAAAACTGTTATTTCCGGTTGACTTAAAAATCCGGTATGTCTTAACGTCAGGGGAAAGGCTCTTATTCCATCGGACCAATATAAAGTGATGTCCGCTTACTGCCTCGACATTTGAAGGCGGTGCAGGCGCTATTGTATCGCTCGACTTATATGAAACACTGAAATCATCCAACACGGGAGTTATGCCTGAGGTGGGTGAATAGAATGATATTTTAGTCTGCAGGAACCTGTTAGTATTGTTTTCCGGATTTAATATTTCACCGCCTGCATTAATGTAATAATTGCTATCGGACTTAGGCCCCATCCACAAAGCAGAGTTTATTCCTTGTAGTGTTGAAGCTGTGCGCAGTTGGAATTTTATTTGAGTGCCAGCCGGCAAAGTCGCATTCCAGGATAGTGTCTTAAAATTAGTCTGCGAATTCCCCGCATCAAAAACATTCGACACAAAGGTTCCGTCTGTTATTTTTTCAATCTTCCAGTATGAGTCCCACAGCTGGGAGGCCCTTCCGTCGGAAAATCCTAGTGTCCATCCCAATCTGAGTAAACCGTTAGTAAAAATCATCTTTTGATTGTCAATACTTCCGTCGGCAAGGTTAGTTAATTGAGTTATATTTCCAAACTTCTTTCCTGTTTCGTCAAATAGCTGCGCGTATATCTGTCCGGGGGGGCCCGGAGCTGTATAAGAATTTTTAACAAACGTAACGCAAAAGCCCCCGCTGCTGTCAAACGCCGCCGAACTTAAAGTCCTTTGCGCAGCAACAAGTACCGGAGATGTGAGAGGAACACAATTGGAATCATAAAGTGCCGCATATATATCACCCGGACCGTAGCCAGTATTTTGCCCTTCCCAGGTAAGTGCAAGTTTTCCGCGATAAAAACTACCGCCCGGATTCAATTCATATTTGGTACCTCCGGTCGGAATCATGTTAATTGAGTCACGCAGTAAAATTCCGTCTGAAGAATACAACATTCCGATTATATGATAAGTATTACTTTTATCCACTAGCTCCGGAGAGAGTATAAGGTATCTGTTAATTGTCTGGTCTGCAATTGGAAACGGGGTACTCCCGGTTCCGTTGATTACTGCAAACACACGCTGATTATCTCCGATCTTATTTCCCGCTGCATTAAAAAACTGTATGTAGCGAACTTCATATCTCAGCGCAGATGACGTTGCTCTCCAAGATACAACAAAATTGCCATCATCTAATAGAGCTAAATTCACAATTGCCCTTATGAACACATTGCCGCTGTCATCGACAATAACAGGTGAAGTCAAAGGCTTGTTAGCTGCATTAAATTTTTGGACGTATACTCTGCTGTTGTTAACCCAACCGGCAACATAATTCCCTTCATCGTCGAATGCGGCATACTGGGGTATTGTACTGTCCAGCGTGTCCTTTGTCTGCCTTACTAAGGGCCGGATAAGCTGTATTTCACCGCCATTGTTGTTGGTAACCATTACATTATTAAGCGTGCCGGATGAGAATTCGGAAACGGTGCTTGGCTGCCATGTCTTTATTTGTGAAAATATTATAGCGGGAATTAAACAAAATACGGTTATGATAATTTTCATAGTACCATCCCCTGGTGATCGTTAGTTAAATATCTTATAAAATACCATTGAAAGCTTACAATAATTAATGTAAAGTATGTATAAAAAACAAACAAGAAATAATATTTTAATAACATTAACCGCATTTCAAGTAATAATCCCCGAGAGGAATAATTAACATTAGCGGAATTTATCCTTTAACTTTCCCTCTGCAATAACCGGCAGAAATAGACAAAGGCATATCATTTATTCCAAAGGTCAAATAAATTCTCGGTGTTAATAAATGGACTAATCGATATTCTTAAGTATTGGGCAGATATAACTTGAATATATTTTATCTCTAATTTATTGTTCAACAATATATATGAAGTTATTGTTAGTGCGTTCAAAAAGAACATCTGAGTCACTTTCAACTATTTTGTCTTGGAGATATATAAAACGGTATTCTATAATGAATATTAAAACTATAAATAAAGCAGGCAATTTTATATTCAATTTTACTCACCTTTAGTTTACTGATGAAATTATTTTGCTTACTTTATCGATTTAATAGCTTACACATTAGCAAAAGTAACATTATCTAATTAGGAGAGAAGTATAAAAGCAAATGTCACTGATATATTTAAATAGCTAAATTAAAAAAAATTCCAAATTATAAGGTAAGCGTTGTCCCTTCTTATAGCGGTTTTTTATTATAAATTAAACGAAAATGAGTTTTACTTTACATAATTAATTAGTTTTTATACTTCAGGTAACTTCACTCCCCGACTCCGCTCGGGGTGACAACGGATTATGACGACCTTTAAAGCGCAAAATGAAAACGCAGTATACAATTGGCAAAATTCAGCGGGTAATTTTTCACTTAAAATTATAAATGTTTACAATATTCCTCTTTATTTATTAATTTTATTTTTACGAAATAAAATAACTTCAATTCTAATTGTATGTAAGTAAATCATGAAAATAATTCACCGTTTCTTCAGAGGAGAAAACCTTTCTTATATGTGGTTGAATTTAATAATAATCTTCATAAGTATTTTAGCTCTTAATTCTTGTAAAGAAAATCCTGTAGTGGCTGCAGTCTCTACTCCGGATAATGCGACTTTAAGAATTACTCCAAAATATTTTAGAGGTTATATACATCAGCAATTTAAATTTAGCTCCTATGTTACTCATACGGATTCATCAAAACAGGTAAAAGTTTCCTGGTCTTCCGGTGATTCATCTATTGTCTCTATCGATTCAACAGGTACCTGCTTGTTTAAGAAACAGGGCAACATTAATATATATGCAAAAGTAATCTCAGCGAAAGGAGCAACATTGGCAATAGATACAGCCTATGTTACTAGTGATTCTTTATATTTAAAATTTTATAAGAGAGATCTGCACTTAGCTTCAATAGATAATTATAAAGTAGCATATAATTATGTGCCGTTTAAAGTAATCTTGGCTTCTAGCAATAATACCGTTGTTACAGTCGATTCAATCGGTAATTTGGGAATTAAAGGTTTGGGTTTTTCTTATATTTCCGCAACTGTAACAGATAGTTCAAATATTATTCTGGCCCGCGATTCAATTAAAGTTTCTGTGGAGTGGTGGAAACAGTATTCTTTACAATGCAAAATAACTTCCATGGCGTATAACTATTCTCAAAATTTAATTTTAATAGGAACCGGTTCGGGAAACGGTATATATATTTCCCGGGACGGCAGCACGACTTGGAGTCAAAGTAATTCCGGACTTTCACTTAATTCAAGCACAGCTGTTACTTCAATAACAGTAAGCCCATCTAATCCTGAAGAAATTATAGCAGTATTGAATTATAGTGATATCGCAGTATCACAGGACGGCGGAGCTACTTGGCAGTCGGCACAATCCCCAGGTCCGGAAATACAGGATGTTGCAATAAAACCGGATGATGATAATGTTATTTATGCAATCGGCAGATACATTGAATTCCAGATTTATAAATCAACAGACAAAGGCAGCAGCTGGAATAAAATTTCCACGGCTCCCGATCCCTCAGGAGAAGCCCCTAAGCTCTACATTGATCCTATAAATACTCAAAGGATGTATATCGGCGGACACGGTTCTTACAGCTCCAGCGATGCAGGCGCTACATGGAAAATGATTAATTGGCCATCCCACGGCACAGAATTCTTTTTATCCAACATTGATTTACGCGGAAATATTTATTTCCAGGACTATAATTGGGATGGTTCTTTAAAATTAAGACTAGTCCGTTCAAGAGACTACGGCTCTACCTTTTCTGTGTTGAATGAATACGCCAACAACACCTATGTTTACGGTTCTGACCTTATAAGCAGCAATACTATCTGCTGTGCCTCACCGAACACGGTTTATGTGTCAACAAATAACGGGCAAAACTGGAATCAAATAAACGGAATATTTCCCTCTCCCCCTACATCGTGGAGCGCCGGAATAGCAGTTACGAATTCAAACCCTGCCGGATTTATTTATTCAATAAACATTAACGGTATCGGCCAGATATGGAAATACGAGGAAATAAAATAAATATTTCTTTAATTTTGTTTAATATTTTATAAGGAACGCAGCCTGAACTGATAAAAATTTACTTTGTTTCGCAGGACAAACGAGATTTAGTCCCACAATCTGCTACAAAATAAAAAATCCTCCACTATGGGAGAGTTTTTTATTTTGCGGGGCCGATCCCGACTCACTTCGATCGCCGGGACAGGCGAGGCTCGAACTCGCGACCTCCAGCGTTACAGGTATTCTAGGGTTAGAATTAAGCTAAAAAACGTAGATTTTTCCCAGTTTTTTTGAGGGTGTTCGTTCCGAATCGGGCTATTTGGTGTTAAGTTTTGCTAAAGATTCGTTACAGAATTATTTCTGATATATCCCATTTGTTCCTCTGAATAATAGATGAATCAAGAGGAACAATAGTACATATTTTATTAAAACTATGGGTCGGGAACACTTTTTACCCAGACCGGGGAATACTTTTGACCCGCGACAATAAAGTCTAATGCCGCTCTATTACCAGAATAAAAAACTTTCTGAACAACAGTTCTCTAATGAAAAAGAAATTGAAAAGTTTATTTCATTAAAACCATTTTTTTTACAACAATTAGATTACCTACCAGAATTTTGTAAAAATATATTCCGGAAGATAATTTAGATCCGTCAAATACAACTGTATGATAACCTTCTTCATATATCTTATCATTTATTAAATTTATTATTGATTCTCCAAGCACGTTAAATATTTCCAACGATACTTTGTTCTGCTGCGGCAACGAAAACATAATTTTGGTAGAAGGATTAAAGGGATTCGGGAAATTCTGAAATAACTTAAATTCCTTGGGAATCAGTACTTTTTTTATTTGGACCATATATTCTTCCGTCCCTATGAATAATCTGTATTCCTTGTTAACTGTATTCTTTGCAACTTTAATTCCGGTTGTTTTTCTTAGATCATATAGCTTCATTGACTCTTCATCCCATATGTATAATTCATAGCCGATGAAATTATCCGAACCATTGACGTTAAACTCCAGGTATTCATTGGTTGTATTCTTTACTATAATATTATACTGCTGCCCCTTCCCTATTACCGGTCGAAATTCCGAACTTAGATATTTATAATGTGTACTTAGACTGGTATTCAATAAAGCCATACTTACCTCGCAAAAATTTGGCGGCGGCGAAAATCTGTCTAAGTAATCCAATCCCACCTTTGCGCTATCCGAAAATCCTATGTGTATTTCACTTATTCTTTCTCCTTTTTGGGAAAGCAGAATTTCCAGGCCTCCGTCTTGAGTAATTTTCTTCTTAGGTATAGTGTTATAAACATTTATATAAGGGATATTTATACTCGTTATGGATAGCATCGGGTTATTGTAAAAATAATAACCTTTATACTGTTCCAAAGAATCCGATATTTTATAATTGCCGGAATCGAAATAATAAATCGGCTCATTTATACCCGGATTAAAGTCTCTTATTTCATCCCAGGATATGGTTTTGTCAAATGGATTAGAAATTAGATTCCATTCATTATGAACCCGGATCGGATAAGAATGCTTATCGGATAGATTCACCGATTCCGCATTTGTATTTATATTAATCGTATTTTTACTGATGATCCAGAATGCTCGTCCTGGAGCAAAGTTGAATAAATTACTTCCGTCATATTCAATATAATCCCCGTAGCCCGGATCCCAGAATGCACGCCAATCTCCGCTGCCGATATTTGCACTTTTTAAAATATTAATGATCGCGATATTATTTGATCCGGGTAATCCGATAATTTTGTAATTACTAACTTGTGCGGGATCCGGGAAAACATAGCTTACATTTATGGGAATTTGCAATGGATAATTAATCTTTCCGTTGCCCTTAACTTCTACATTTATCTGAACCGCACCTATACTTGTGTGGATTATGCTTCCGGAATATGCATTTAATTCCGAAGGACTTAACCTTGCAAGGATAGTTGTGTTAGGAACCGATCCGTCGCTTTGCGGAAGGATTATTTTATTTGTGTAATTACTGCTACTGTTCAATGATATATAGAAACCCGCCGGTGAAGTTATTTCAATATCCCCCGTTAAATTACTTCCCGATACGGTATAATTTTGAGGTGCAGAATTTTTACCTAATTCTACACTCCCAAAATCAGTTAGTGAACTTACGGATGTTATAATGTTTGCAACACGTTTAAGTGCCTGAATTATCGTTACAGTACTCTTTAGGCCCCCGGTTACTGTTATTGTACCTACCCTTTGACTTGCAGTGGTATTCTCCGTATAGACTGCCGTTAGTGTCCCGTTGCCGCTGCCGCTGGAAGGACTTACCGTCAGCCAAGCTGCATCCTCGCTCACGCTCCAGTTTACATTCGATGTTACCGCAAATGTTGTTTGGCCTGATTCGTATGAGACATTTCGATTTGATGGAATAACTGTAAGCAGACTTGACTCAGATTGTGTTACGGTTACAGTATCAGCTTTGCCGTTACCCGAGACTATTATTGTTCCTACCCTTTGACTTGCAGTGGTATTCTCCGTATAGACTGCCGTTAGTGTCCCGTTGCCGCTGCCGCTGGAAGGACTTACCGTCAGCCAAGCTGCATCCTCGCTCACGCTCCAGTTTACATTCGATGTTACCGCAAATGTTGTTTGGCCTGATTCGTATGAGACATTTCGATTTGATGGAATAACTGTAAGCAGACTTGACTCAGATTGTGTTACGGTTACAGTATCAGTTTTGCCGTTACCCGAGACTATTATTGTTCCTACCCTTTGACTTGCAGTGGTATTCTCCGTATAGACTGCCGTTAGTGTTCCGTTGCCGCTGCCGCTGGAAGGACTTACCGTCAGCCAAGCTGCATCCTCGCTCACGCTCCAGTTTACATTCGATGTTACCGCAAATGTTATCTTACCTGCTACATATGAGACATTTCGATTTGATGGAATAACCGTAAGCAGACTTGACTCAGATTGTGTTACGGTTACAGTATCAGTTTTGCCGTTACCCGAGACTATTATTGTTCCTACCCTTTGACTTGCAGTGGTATTCTCCGTATAGACTGCCGTTAGTGTCCCGTTGCCGCTGCCGCTGGAAGGACTTACCGTCAGCCAAGCTGCATCCTCGCTCACGCTCCAGTTTACATTCGATGTTACCGCAAATGTTATCTTACCTGCTACATATGAGACATTTCGATTTGATGGAATAACCGTAAGCAGACTTGACTCAGATTGTGTTACGGTTACAGTATCAGTTTTGCCGTTACCCGAGACTATTATTGTTCCTACCCTTTGACTTGCAGTCGTATTCTCCGTATAGACTGCTGTTAGTGTCCCGTTGCCGCTGCCGCTGGAAGGACTTACCGTCAGCCAAGCTGCATCGTCGCTCACGCTCCAGTTTACATTCGATGTTACCGCAAATGTTATCTTATCTGCTACATATGAGACATTTCGATTTGATGGAATAACTGTAAGCAGACTTGACTCAGATTGTGTTACGGTTACAGTATCAGTTTTGCCGTTACCCGAGACTATTATTGTTCCTACCCTTTGACTTGTAGTGGTATTCTCCGTATAGATTGCTGTTAGTGTTCCGTTGCCGCTGCCGCTGGAAGGACTTGCCGTCAGCCAAGCTGCATCGTCGCTTACCTGCCAGTCCAGGTTTGTTGTTATTGTAAAAGTAGTGCTGCCTGATTTATAAGATACCTGCTGATCTTTCGGACTGACTGCTAATTCTGATTTAGGATCCTGGACTACAGTTACTGAATTATCCAATCCTCCGCCCCTAATTGTTATTGTTCCTTTGCGTTGGATTTTTGTTGTGTTTTCCGTATAGAAGGCAGTAAGAGTTCCGTTACCGCTGTCACCTGACGGACTTAATGTTAACCATGAGGCATCGTCAGTAACACTCCAGCTTACATTTGATGTTATAGTAAAAATAGTGCTGCCCGCAGGATTTGAGACCAGCCGTTCCGATGGAGTAATTTTCAGGATCGGCGCAGGATCCTGGATTAATATCACCGTATCCATTAATCCGCCTCCTGTCACTACTATTGTACCTATCCTTTGACTAGTATTTGTATTCATTGTATATGTAGCTGTGAATGATCCGTCTTTGCTGCCGCTTATCGGATTAATAGTTAACCAAGACGCATTATCGGTAATATTCCAGCTTACGTTTGAAATGATTGTAAATGTTGTACTGCCCGATAAATATGAGACATGCAATTCGAAAGGACTGGTTATCAACAACGGCGCAGGGGCTTGCGTTACCGTTGCTTTTGCGATAATGCCGCCTGATGTTACCGTAATTGTTCCGGTTCTTTCGTTTGCGGATATATTCTCGGTAAAAGCCGCGTCAAGTGTCCCGTTGCCGCTTCCTTTAGTCGGACTTACAGTGAGCCAAGAGACATTATCACTTACACTCCAGCTTGCATTTGATGTAACCGTAAATGAGGTTTTACCGGAAGTATTAGAAACCGAACGATTTGCCGGACTTACATATAATTCTGTACCGCTTTGGGTAACGGATACAGTATTTACTATTTCGCCGTCCGTCACTGTTATAGTTCCGACTCTAGGATCCCCGGAGGAATTTGCAGAATAGGTCGCCGTCAGTGTTCCGTTGCCGCTGCCGCTTATCGGACTGACGGTTAACCAAGATGAGTGATCGGTGACATTCCAGCTTACGTTCGATGTTACATAAAACGGCACACTTCCCGAGTTATTTGAAACTTGCCGGTCAGACGGAGTTACTGTCAGTGTAGGTTTGCCTGCTTGCGTAACTGTAACCGTCCTGGTTAGTTGAGTGTACCCAGGTATACCTCCCGTAACAGTTATGGTTGCTGTCCGCTGACTTGCAGCCGTATTCTCGGTATACGATGCAATTAACGTAGCATTGCCGGTACCCCCGCTTAAGTTTAAGGTTAACCAGGAAACATCATCGCTTGAACTCCAATTCACATTTGATGTTACAGTAAATGTTGTACTGCCTGATGTATATGGTACCGGCCGGTCCGACGGTGTGACCGTAAGTCTTACCGGTCCTGCCGCCTGGGTAACTGTTACTGTTCTAGTTATTCCGCTGTCTTTTATTGTTATTGTCCCGACTCTTGAAACGGTTGTTGTATTTTCAGTATAAGTCGCAGTTAAGGTACTATTGCCGCTTCCGCTGACCGGACTAACACTAAGCCAGGACGCATTATCACTAACACTCCAGCTCACATTAGATGTTACTGTAAAAGTAGTACTGCCTGAAGTATAGTTTACATTTTGGTTAGCCGGATTTATTGTTAGTATATATTCCTGCTGTGTTGTAAATTCAACTTGCTGCCCGTAACCTGCACCTATGCTGTTTATTGCATAAGCTTTTACGTAATACTTCGTTGACGGCGATAATCCCGTCATTAAACTTGTAAAACTGCCCGTACCTGAACCTTCTATGGTTTTACTATTGGATATGGTCGGATTCTGTGAAATGCTCCAGCATATCCCTCGTGACGTAACCGGAGTGCTGCCCTGAGAGGTGACATTCCCGCCCCCCGTAGCAGAATTTGCGGTGATATCTGAAATTGAGGAAGTCGAAACCGTTGGCCCTACCCATAATACTGCTTGTGTAACAGTAACCGTTCTAGTTATGCCGCCGCCTTTTACAGTTATCGTTCCGGTTCTCTGACCGGTATTATTTTCCGGAAAAGACGCAGTTATAGTTCCGTTACCCGTACCGTTTGGCGGACTTATCGTCAACCATGATGCATCATCGTTTACATTCCAGCTGACGTTTGAGGTAACGGTAAAGGTGGTACTGCCGGAATTATACGGCACATCTTGATTTGGAGGACTGACTAATAACACGGGAGCAGAAATCGTCGTAAACCTAAAAGGATTAGATGTTACTCCCAATCCGTATTTATTTCCCGCGGCTACAAGCCAGATATAAGTAGAGGAATAGTCTAATGAACTTATTTGCCTCGAAGTAGAGGTAACGGTCGGATCATGTAAAATTAGATTTCCGCCCTCGGTAAAAACTCGTAGATCGTAATAAGTTGCACCTGGTACGGCCTGCCACTGAAGAGTTGGATTAACGGGATTATCGATTGAATAATTATTTGGGCTTAAAAGAACGGGCTTGCCCGGTACTCCGGAAACCAGCTTAACCTCATCGAGATAAACGCTTCCGGAATAATGACCGATTATCGTTCCCCATATATCTATAAAAATGTTCACTATGGTATAGTTGGTTGGGAAATTTGAAATCCCGGACCAATCAAAGGACAAAGAATTCCATTGATTTCTGGTCAGAAGCTGCGCAGCACTATTATAATAATATCTATCCGAATTAAGATCATTATCGTGCACCTTGACATACAGATTTGCATATAAAGATGTTTGACTCGCATAACTCATATTTTCGGCAAGTTGCACCGAATAACCTTTTGCTTTTTGCCAATCAGTATTTGAAGAAAGATCCGGAGATACAAATTGCATTATCCACCATGTATCAGAGTCGACAATTCCGGTACCGCTATAGCAGGAAAACGATACCGATCCGCTTGAATCTGAAATCGGATCTGCACCTATGGCGTTTGGATAGTTAGTCGAGTTTGACCATGTTATTGAAGAAAAGTTTGACGTAAGGATGGTTCCTTGTGAATTCTGCGGCCCGTAGAGAGTCCAATTCTGAGTACTTCCTTTATTGAAGTTAAAATCGGTCGTTTGACCGTACAATTGATGGGTGTATAGTATAAATGAAAGAAATAAAATATAAATAACTTTAAGATTACTATTTAACACATTATTATTTTGTATAAATCTTATCATTTTTTTACAACCTCATATAAATAATATGTCCAAGTCTTTTCATTTGTACCAAACTGTGATTCAAATCTTTTGTTAGTCCGGTTAATAAATATTACTCTTATTAAGAGAATGAATTTATTGCTTTGAAAATGCTGAGAAAATAATTTTTTGAGATAAGTAATTTTTGTCGACAGATTTAATTAATATCTTGGGGATATAGGCATTTATAATGTAAGAATGATTCCGGTGCCTAATTCCATTCCGTTAATTGAAACAGACCCGTCCGAATTGCCTCTAAAATACTTAGCAGTAAAAGGCAAAAAGAGATTGGATAAAATCTTTATATTAAACGTAATCCCGGCACCGAATATATTATAACCGGAGAACGGTGCGACGGTCTTTTGGTAGAATCTGCCCTCGGCTAAATAATTTAACGATAGATAACCGGAGATTTGATGTTTAAAATTTACTAATGCCATTAAATTATTAGGACTGATTTTTTCCGAATAAATAAATTCCGAAATTCCGTTTAATTTATCGATCGCACAGTTTCTGTATCTGAGGAATACCAATAGATTATTATATCCGTAATATTGTCTGAACATCAAGCTGTATATGGTTTTTGTGCCTGCGGAAAAGGAATTTATTCCATTAATTTTATCGTTTCCGTATATAATTGCTATTGCGTCCCCGGAAACGGTTGCAGATTCGTTTAATCTGAAATCAAGGCCTCCGGAAATTAATAATTCGTTTGAGGGTTTATAAGAGAGACTATTATCGGATACCGGACTGTATTTTCCCTTAAATTGATAGGACACTCCTAATCCTACTATTATTGCATCACTTATATCCTTAGCCCATGTAACACCGGCAAAAATATTTGTTCCTTGTCTGAGTAGCGGCATTTTCATATTGAATATTTCCGAGCATAAAAGGATCGAGCTTTGAAAATTGAATAAATTTACTTTTTCCTGCCCGGTAGGCAAATTAATACCGAAATCAAGGGCCGTATTTAACTTTCTCAATTTGTAATTTATGGATACTTGCGCATCCGATAATCCGCTAATCTTATTTTGCATAGCCTCTGATGAAGCATAACCGCTTTGTAATGAAAGCCTAATGTCTCTATTAACAAAATAATTCAGGAAAACTCTGTTGCTATACTGCCTTATAACCGAATTACTAATCCCGTTCCATGTTTGGTAATTAGGCAAAATGCTTAAAACGGCACTATTATTTTGCCCATTAATTTCTTGAGGAATAATTGAGCCGGACAGGATTAGCAGCATTAGTCCTATATTAAATAATTTTTTCATATTAAACTCTAGTTATTAAAATCTTCAAATCACTAACAGAATTATTTCCTTTCGGGCCTGGCAGGAGGCATGGGTAATTCATTTGCCGTCGCGGCCTCCTGAGGTGCTTCGCGTTTTTCAGGTCCTTGCTCAAAATTAGACCGGATTTCAGTACCCATCATCTCCAACCGGTCTTGAATTATATCCTCCTTTATTATTTCCGGAATTCCGGTATTTTCCGTAAGTCCAAATGTTTGATCAAGCATTGCATCGCTGCTGCCGGTGCTGCTGCCGGCGGAGGAGGAGACATCGCTATTTAAACTTGCTTCAATAAATCCCGGATCGATTTCCGATGCCATCGAAAAAAATTGAGATGCTTCTTTATACTGTCCGTTATCCTGCATCAGTAATCCTTTGGAATATTCTAAAAAGGCATTTATGTTCTGAGTGGGAATGCGTTGAATTTTTTCCCTCTCTTCGTTAGTCAATTCAATACCGAGCTGATTTATAATAGCAAATATTAATTCCTTTTCCATTAAAAATATATCTTCTATTTTTCCACTTCGATTCAGCCAGTCCCCCGAATTTTTTTTAATGATATCCCAGGAATTAATATCCATTTTTAAATTCTTGTCGTCTGTAATACTGAATGAACCGCTGTATAATAAATCCGCGCGCAATAATTTTCCCATCCTCGGGGCGGTAGATTTATCCACTGCCTCCGAACTGCCGAATTTCAATTCATCCATTATTGCTTTTAATCTGACCCTCTCCAAAACGGTTAGCTTCTTCACTTTCCCCAGATCCATACTTATCATTTCGCTTAATCCGCGGCTTAGAGGTTTATACTTTATATCGGTTCCGTAATAGACCAAAGGGAAAACTGCTAATGTGTTTATATTAGTATTCGGGATTTTGAGTGTATTTTCTTTTGCGATCATATTTTTTATGTCTTTATAAACAAGACTTCTATGCAAATAGATGTACCTTCCCTCCATTAATTTGCGGTATCCCGAAAATACCGACAGGTCTTTATATTTTGAATAATAATTGACAGCGGATAATGTGTCGTTCAAATATTCATAATTAAGTCCCTGATGAAATAGCAACGCCTCGTCGTTTGGCATTTTTCTGAGCGCAGCGGATAAATAATTTTTTGCTTTATCGTTTTGATGCGTTCTTACAAGTGAAATTGCAAGCTGCTTTAAGGCATCCAGGTTTAGAGAATCATCTTTTACGGTATTCTCAAGCCGGAGTATTTCGTCCTGCGTTATTTCTCTCCGCTGCAGTTCTATTGTGCTGCAGGAATAAAACGATAAAAGAATTATTATAAAAGAAACGAAGGTAAATTTAATTATTTTCATTTCGCCTTTTCCTTACCGGCAAGCGATTTCGGGTATATACAGGTGAGTAAAATAAACCGATAATATTTTTTGTTTTATTATAATTTTCGCAATCCGATTTGCCGTATAAAAACCAAGCTGAGAGCAAGCAGATAAAAAATATCTACGGCGCTGAAAATCCGATCCGTACTAAATTTATTATCCGGCTTTTTATATTTTGAATTCTAAACATGGATGGACAACCGGCGGCCGCAATATGCGCAATTATATTTAAGACGGGATGTATATTCTGACTAAGGATGTAAGCGGGATTTAAGATTTACGGGCTTCCTTATACAAAGCCCTTTACCTGTTCAGGTGGCATGTAGTATAATGTTCCGGCTCTTGCTTGAGTAACGGTACTGGCTGGTCCTTTATCTTGAGTAACCTTTGCTAATCCAAAATCCATTACTTTTATTTTGCCATCGTAGCATAAAAGAATATTACTCGGTTTAATGTCTCGATGCATTACTCCAACTTTATGCGCATGCCCAATTGCATTTAATACTTGTTTAGTTCTTGCAATGGTTTCTGTTATTGTAAAGGCCCTATTTCAGAAAGGTGTTGTGAAGGTTTTTGAATCCACATACTCCATAACCATAAAAAAACCAGCTTCAGTATCTCGAAGTGCATGTACAATAACAATATTTGGATTTTCTAATTTGGCTAATGCTTTCGCTTCTGTTTTAAATCGTCTAACAAAATTTTCATCCTTTGCAAGAAACGGATCAATCATTTTCAATGCAACAATCTTCTCAAGACTGGTATCAAGTGCTTTTAATACCACGCCCATACCACCGCGCCCGGCAACTTCAAGTATGCGGTAATTATCTATTGTTTTACCGATTAAATAATCCATAAATATTATTTATTTGAAAAGTTCAAACTCAGCATCATTCGCTCAATGGCTAGACCAAGTGTTTTGCGAGTTTTTTTTGTGTATGATGCTGTCATTTTATAAGCAGTTTTTTCTACAAGCACAAATATCTGCTGCTGGTAAATTCTTATTTCATTTGAGGGATACCAGGAGAATATTGCCTCGTAAGCATCAGTTCCGTTAGTTAATTTTGTCCCTCCCCGCTTTAACAGCATACAGGACTTGAGTTCACTCTCAAGGGTTTTTATATGCCAGTCTGCATATTCTTCTAATGTGTCAAAAGGTGCATCTCTTTCCACATCTATTATTACATTATGCTGTATGCCATCCGAAACAGGACCTAAAAGCGTGTAAAGGGTTTTATCTTCCCAGTCATCCAATTGATTTAAAGTAAAACCATTTCCCTGGAAATGTATAGTTTTATCTTTTGCCTGAGGAGTTCGAGAAGTTTTTAGAGTTTCTTCTTTTGGCTGAGTCTTTTGCGTTACTTGTTCCTGAGGTGTCTTCTCAGTCCTCTTCTCTTCTTCAGACTTTTTGGACTTTGGTGTTTGAAATTGGCGATAGTATTCTGGGATATCCATTTAAAGTCTTTATTTAATTGAAGGTATATTATTTGACCTTGTAACCTCTCCTGCGCATTATTTCCTTAACTTTATCTGTAATATTTTTAAATTCTTTCCACCTACCCTTTCGTTCTGTACAAAGCATCAGATAAAGATCATTTTTGAAATTATCTATACCCAGTCCTTCCATATATTTTGTCTCATAACCGGGACGTGGGGCTTTACCATCGCGTACATGACGCCATACCTTCTTACCTGTTCGTTCCCAATATCCCTCAATCCCGATCAAACGTGGTGCATTTACTTCCTCCTCAAAAAGTTTCTCTCCTGTTTCTCTTATAACTACTTCTGCTTTTAAAGTGGAATTTATTTTTTTTAAAGTGTACCTTTTGTTTTTACCAAAGAGAACGGTTTTTCAGGTATATAATTTGTATTTGCTTTATCCCATTCCTCTTCTTTGTTATCGGCTATCTCCTCAGGCAAAACACATATTACGGAGCCGTCATTATTAAACTCAAGTGGCTCCAGAATTTTCGTAAATAGTACCGGATCAGTTTTATGTTTTTTTAATATCCATTCCTCGACATCGCTTGCGGGAAAACCTAATGAAACTTCTATTTCTTCAAGATCAGGCTTTGTCTCAGGAGGTACGGGGCGAGGCTGTTTTGGTTTTAACTCCTGAGGACATTTTCCGTTAATGATTACCTGGTCATAAAATTCACATGTAAACAGGTTTGAACCTTTTGTCGGAGGTTTATAACGGTATTTATAACATGACTTCAGAGATCCAATTTCACATGGTATAACTGCATTCGGTTCAAGAACAAATATCACGACTCTGCGGTTGGGTTCGTTTTCCAAATCTCTCGTTGTCTTATCTTTTGAGGTCGAAGCAGGAATAACAGGATTAAATTCACTACAACCGCTAAACGCCTTTGGAGTACAAAAATCCGTTTTGAGGTTTAAGGGTTTAGAAATCAGATGTTCCATATAATCTTTATATAACTGCAGCAAATTTTTATTGTTATATTTTGATCCAGAGGTTCCAATATATGCTTCAATAGGAAGGGTTGGTTTTGGTTGACTGCCTCCCGCTCCGTTACCGTTAAGTGCTAGCACAACCTGTTGAATCTCTATTCTGCCCCATGCTTCATGATGATGAAGACTTAGCCAATCCTTATAATTATGTGATAGAAACGATGATATAGATCTTGACCGACGATCGCTTAGATCTTTATTATACGTATCAGAACCTACATTATCTGTATGTCCATAAATATACAATTTGGCACTGGAGGGATTTGCAGACCGCATCTGCAAAATATCATCCTCAATAATGACTGCTCTTTCAGGTCTGAAAAAACTTCTGTCAAAAGAAAAGGTAATATCCTCGATTATAAGACAACTGTACATCTCTGGTATTAGGAGGCCTGAAATTTTTCTTGTTGTACCACTTTTACCCTGAGCTGTACTATCCATTTGTTACCTGCTGATAAAAACTTCTAGACATTTTAATCCCGTTCGGATAAAATAATATATTTTAATTTGGGAAATGTTAACTGATAACCGCCGGGAGGAACGTCTTCTATTTTAGTTGAACCTTTCGAGTTTAACTTACCCTTTTTTTCACTACCGTCAGGTAGCTTGATTAAATAATCTAAATCCGGTATTTCTTTTCCATAAATATCATTCAGCTCAATCTCAATCCAATCCTTAAACTCCAGCAATCCAGAATCCGCAGAAACACCGGCTACTATTACACGGAAAAAATATTCCGGTGGATTGTATCCTTTTTCCGTTTCTTCTTCTGTGGGTATATCATCTGTGTCTTCGTAGTATTCATACTCCCACTCAGCTTCTATCTTTTTGTTTTTAACGATTGTTGTAAACTTGGTTATTAAATCGTGCGCTTCATCAGCATCGTGTTCCCAGATTTGTATTTCGGCTTCTGTACCTTCATATACATTTAATACATCTGCGGTAAGTTTTAATATATCGCCGCGGCGTGCTTCTTTTTTATCCCACTTAAGATTCTTAATTTGTACCGGAGGATAGACATACAAACAATTCGATTTTTTGCTTAGTCCATGCTTGGTCAATTTAACTTCTGCATACAACTCATCTTTTGCTTTTTCGGGTACGGTTATCTGCTTCCAGTATTTGTTGCCGGATATTTTCGCTTTTATTGTTTCAAATACTTTACCAGACTTATCAGAAATTTCAATTTTTATTTCTGAGTTGTTGCCTACAAATTGAGTAAACATTTCCAACCCAACCTTAGCACCAACGGCAGCATTTGTCCTTGTCCATAATACTTGCTGGATAGAAGAAGGAAGTTCTACTTTTTTTATTTGATCTGTGGGAGCTTGATGCATTTTAGTCCCTATGGTTCATGCTCAATGGTCTTCAAACCTGCTTTAGACCACAATGAAATTCCCTTTTTTTTCCCTTTATCTACCATTGTTTCACCGCTGCTAGTACAATTTTCCTCCGAACCACTATAATAATATTTAATGAAATGTCTTTTATTAAAAGCATAAATAACCGGTTTATCTTTAAAAAGTTTTCTCATTGCTTTCATTAAAGTCCGATTTTTACCGATATTACAACCAGCAAACCAGATATGAGTTTCACCATCCATATGATCGGAAATGCCCTTTGCAATTATAGATATAAGTCCATCCTTCCTGTCTGTTCCATCAACATATTTATAATAATCAGACTTGGGATTCAATAATTTATTAATTTCTTCGGCATCAAATTGATCTAGTACTTCCTTCCACCAAAAAGGAATGGATCTACTCTTCCCTAAAGAATCTTCCATGCTTAAAAGTGGGAATTTAATTTTAACTGTTTCGGTTTTCCCAGTAGCTTGATCAAAGTGTTCTATACCGTGCGTTAATATAATTAGATCACCTATCAACCTATTTTTATTTTCATCTTTAAATAGTTCTGTATAGATACCTCGGAGTAGACCCTCAAAACTTTGAAAACTTCCGAGTGATGTGACCTTTTTATTTGATTTATTATAAATATATTTATAATAATATTCAGCATAATCATTATAGCCTAACCAAGCTTCGGAATAAAGATGTAAACGTTTTTCTTGACACCGAGGCGGGACAGGATTAGGGTTGCAAACATAACATATAGCATTGTAGATAGGGACAGTAGATACCTTCTTCTTTTTTTTATTTTTGGGAGTTCCCATTTTTTTTACTCTTTAGGGTCATAAAATGATAATGGATGATTTGGAAATTCTACTTTCCAACTAACAGGAGGAAGTTTTTCAATTTTCTTACACCCATTTGAGTCCAATTTTCCTTTTCTAATCTCACCAGTTTCGAGATAAACTATGTATTCAGCTTTAGATATAGGTTTATCATCAATATTTTTGAGTTCAATTTCTATCCAATCTTTGTAAGCCAGCATACTCGATCTCGTTTTAATTCCTCCAATAATTGTTTCGAAGTAAAATTCCGGATTAGAATATATTCCTTTTTCCTGTTCTCCATTGGAATCACTATCATCGTCTTCGATTACTTTATATTCCCACTCAACTTCAACTTTTTTACTTTTTACTTTAGTTTCAATTGTTTCAATAACTGCATCATCACCTTTAATATCGCGTTTATAAATTTCAATTGTAGCTACTGTTCCATCCTCAAATCCTTCAACATCTGCAGTTAGTTTTACTTTCTCTCCAACCTCGGCTTTATCCTTGGACCATTTTGCGTTGCTAACATTAAAGAGCTGCACTTTAGCCTGTCCTTGCTTAATACTATCCCTTCTTATTCTGCCATCCGGCCTTAAAACGGATGCTGATTCTTTATTCTCAGTATCATTAAGTTTATAGTTAACGCCGCTAACAGGATTGCCTGCTTTGTCCACAAATTCAAATTCGATCCAATGTCCCTCTTTCATAGTGGATTCTTTATTGCCGGAGGTGGCTATTATTGCACTTGCTTTTGCTGCTGCCACAGCCGGAGCACCGGCACTACCGCCGCTTGCAGCTCCACTTCCTCCTTCACCGATTAAAACGGTTGGGCAGCCTAATGCAATTGTATCCGGAGGTCCAACACACACAAGCATATCACCCATCCTGGCAGCAGGCATTCCGCCGATAAGGACCATCGGACTACCAAGAAGAATCGGTCCCCCAACGTGAGGAATTGGCGGCACACCCGGTGTTAACATCGGACATACGTGCATGTCACCAATACGCGCTGCAGGCATTCCGCCAATTAAAACCATCGGGAAGCCAAGCACTATGCTTCCGCCGTGTATTGTCATATCTCCTAAACGAGCGGCTGGTTTACCCATGGTTAGTTTCTGATTTCTTGTTACTTGATACTTGATTTATATAATGCATTTTTATTCTGTATTTAATAAATGCTTTAGAACAATTAAACAATCCGGCAATCTAACACCCAATGATTATGAATAACCGCAATTGACAAATGAATAAATTTCTAATCTCCACCAAACCATAAGATATTAATTTATCATCACCGGCATACCTTTAATGGTATTAGGACCGGTAGATTGCACTGTAATCATTGTCCCTTTTACCTGCTGATTAACGCCTGCTTCTGAAGTAACATTTAATCCCTTTATTTTATATTCCATAGAGGCTTCTGATTTTATATTCATTCCTTTCTGCTTAAAGTCCATTGTCGCTTCTTCTGTTATATTGCTTCCTTTTACTTTGTAATCAGTTTGCGCTTCCGAATTTATATTTGCGGCTTTTAATGATGTGTCACCTGTTGTCTCTAAATTAAATTCCGTTGCTTTAACATCAATAGTTCCATTTGGTGCGTGCAAATCTATGTTACCGTTTTCAGTTTTAATAACAAGTTTACTGTTTGTAATATCTATTACAAAAGTGTTTTCACCACTGCTGTCAACAAGAGTAATATTTTCGCTGCCACTTATATCTTCAATACATATCATATGTCCGTTTTTACTCTGCACAGTAATCTTAGCGTTCTTATCGTCTAATATTAAAAGATGTCCATCTTTAGTCTGTACCGTTACATTCTGATTTTTATCATCCATCGTAACTTGATGTTTTTGTGTAGTAGATATCTGAATTTTATCATCTTTATCATCAAAAATCATATTGTTAGCGTCAGTTGTATTAACTATTATTTGTGACTCTTTCGTTTTGTCATCCATAATAAGTTCATTGCCTGCGGCCGTTCTTATAACATTCTGCATTTTGTTCTGTGATGTTACAGGAGTAGCTGTTGAAGGATTAGGAACTGTTCCCAAACCAATGGGACGATCAGGATTTCCATCAATGCAGGACCATAGTAATTCGGTTTCTGCATGATTTGGGAAATGTATTCCATAACCCGGCCCTGAATAACCTTGGCTTAGCCTTATTGGCAATGTAGCTTCGCCATTTGATTTGTCACTAAGATCAAATAGCATTTTAGCTTTATATCTGCCGCTGTCATCGATGAAGGCGTATTCGTCGCCGGAACCGGATTCTATTTTGGCGCTCATAATACCGCTTATCTTCGGTACGGGCGTTACACGTGCGGGACGATAATTGACATCGAAAGGAATTGCGGTAAAGAGACATTCAAAATGCCGAGTTGTTTCATCTTCATTTGATCGATAATTCAATAGCCCCGGTTGCGAACCTTTTAAAGATGAATTTATGATTATATATTCTGTATTCCAGGCTTCCCGGAAATAATCCTTAAGTTTAAATTTGAAACCGGAGCGCAATAACCTGCTGTCGCTTATACCGGAGAATATTCTACTTTGACAGATAAATTCCTGGTTTCTAATCTTAGCTAAGAATTCCGCCTCTTTGTCGTTTTCAAAATTGTCACCGAAATCATAATACACTCCAGGCATCTGTCCGTCAATATTACTCTGCGCCGTTAATTGTTTTTCGGGGAACATATAATTGTAATCTTTAAGTTTTACTTCTCCGGTTACAACTTTTTCGCTGCAATTAAAATCAATGATAGTCTCCGTATCGCCGAAGTGAGCTTTATTTTCGTTAAATTCAACATTATCAGAATAGTGTATGGCAGGCAGATATTCATTGGAATCGGTAAACACGACTACATCTGAACCGCTGCTATGTTCGAAGTAGTAAAAGATACCCAGATGCTCCAGCTTTCTGTTGAGGAAATTAAAACTCGTTTCCCTGTACTGAACAATATACTCGTGTTCGGGGTAGCTGTTTTTTAATCTTATTTTAAGGTGACTTCCTCTCATCCCCGCACCGGAGAGCACTTCGGAAATAAGTTTATTGATATTCATTTTCAGATAGACGACGTTCTGATATATCAAATTTAATCGCCACAGCTTTGGTACGAGTGTAAGTTCATAATAAACGAAATCGTGATCTCTACCAAGATGTTCGAATTTAGAAATAATTCCGTGTACTTTTTCCGGCGTCTCATCACCTCGCATGAAAGTAAATGTGGCAGGCCTATTTAATATTTTCGACGAATCAAGGCTTAATTCTTTAGTGATAATTTTCACCTTGTATTCATATAAGCCGGAAATTTTTTCTTTTCCTTCAAATGACAATACGTCCATTTTTTTATCGTTCATATCGGATAAATGGATTTCGTAATAAGGCTGGTTGGGTTCATGTTTAAACATTTGCTAACCTGTTTTATTTATCAATTTAAACGGTCTTATGGGCAATATGATTACACCTCATATTTAACTTTTTGTATTATTGGCTGGAGAATAGTAAAGATTAAAGGAAATATATCGTATGCTATAAAAATTAATTTAAGCTTATGTTTTAGGAAATTCAGATCTATATTAAATTTGAAATATATACTCCTCCGGTACGTAGGTACCATTTTGTGATTGAAAAATTACCTATCCTTATTAATCATAAATTAGTGATCACTAGTTTATGATTAATTTGATATATAGGTATTATCTCCGAAACGTGTAAATTCAATTACAGAAAAATGAATGAAGAGAGGAATATAAGTATATTTTTTTCCCAGGTTGAGAAAGATAAACTATGGTTAGTATTTAATGGAATAGGTCTTGATTTTTCGAATATTCGATTCTTTTCTAATTTACCATATTCTATTTTCATCTGTAAGTTTCCTCCCCGATTTAATAGAATATTGATTTACACACGCAAGTATTATAATAATAATTCAACAAATAGTAAAGAAAAAAGAATTATCTTCACAGCTTAATAAGAATATTTCTTTGTAAATACTGGATTACAAATTCCCTGAACGAAGTTTACGATTTATCTAAATAAATTATTGAGAAATAATTAGCAAAAGGGAAGAGTTTTTTTCCCATGATAAAATGAAATGCCCAATTTAATAAGAGCATATAAATATTTTCCTATAATACTTAATTTGGAAAGATACTTATGAAGAATTAACTACCGTATAACAATACTTCAGGAGTACCAATGCTCAGTAATAAAAAGACCAAAAGTAAAAAGACAGCTAATTTTCACTGAAAAAGAGAAAATTGTAATTTCCAAACCATGATTCATTTATTAATTTATAGTGAGCTAAGGCTGAACAATATAATTAATATAACAACAAATCAAATTTATCTTACAAAAATGGAGTTGAAGTTCTATTCATTAAAAGTAGATCAATGGTTTGTATGACCGATTCATCCGAAGTTTAAAGAAGTATTAAGTAAAAGAATATCCGAAGTTAAATCCGGTCGCCTTCTTCAGTACTCACATATAAAAAACATGGGCAGAGCCATTCAAAGATACTTATCAATAATTAACTTGGATGGAAAAGGTTATAAACTACGTACCTTTCGAAAATATTTCATCTCCAGAAGTCAAGAAGCCGGAATTTCAATAAGTGCAACATCAATGATTGCTGGACATTCGAATATTAAAACAACTATGGCTTACTATATCAAATTATCAGCCAAATATCTTAAAAATGAAATAATTAAACTAGAATAAACATTTGCTTCGTAAGTATAATGCTTTCGAAGCAATAATATTAAGTAACATTTAAACTTGCATCATAATCCGTTACATGAAAATTTTCTTTAAAATAGTTAAGCCTTATAACCTATTGAGTTATAAGGCTTTATTCTTGCGGGGCCGACGAGACTCGAACTCGCGACCTCCTGCGTGACAGGCAGGCGTTCTAACCAACTGAACTACGACCCCAGTATTTTTTTTAAGAACATACAAACTTCCCGACTTATAGGTCAGGATGTTCTAACCAATGACCTTGTCACCGCTATGCGGCTGAACTACGACCCCAAATAATTCGCACTTACCGAATATACTGCTTATACGAAATTTTAACGCATATTCTCTAAAAAATAGATACGAAATATATATTTTCAATAATCCAAAATCAATATTTAGAGAAGCATTTTGAAATTATTTTTTACCCGCCGAACGAAATACCTACTGCTTTTGCTGTTCTTACCGCTTGGTTGTCCGGCTTAACAAGTTTCTGATGCGAGATGGCATCTTCTATTTTTACATTCTTAATTTCATCGCCTTTTAAAGCTACCATTCTGCCGAATTTTCTTCTTGAAGCCAGATCAATTGCGAAGTATCCGAACTTTGTTGAAAGAATTCTGTCGAATGGCGTCGGACTTCCGCCTCTTTGGAGATGCCCCAAAACCGTTACTCTTGTTTCTCTCTGTGTATTTTCTTCGATCTTCTTGGCAACAAGTTCTCCGATGCCCCCGAGCTGAACGGGATCGTGTCTCTTAATATCCTGTCCTTTTACAACCATTTCACCGTCTGCAGGTTTGGCTCCTTCTGCTACGCATACCAAACTGAATTTTTTACCCCGCAGCTCGCGTTTTAAAATTTTATCGTAAACTTTTTCCCATGAGAAAGGAATCTCCGGTATAAGTATAATATCGGCACCGCCGGCTAATCCGCCGTTTAATGCTATCCACCCGGCATATCTGCCCATTACTTCAACTACAATTACACGGTGGTGAGAAGAAGCAGTAGTATGCAGCCTGTCGAGCGCCTCGGCAACCACATATACAGCAGAATCGTGACCGAATGTAAGATCAGTGGCTTCAAGATCATTATCAATTGTTTTCGGAACGCCTATCATATTCATACCCATTGCCCCGAGTTTCTTACAAATATGCATCGTACCGTCGCCGCCTATTGCAATTAAAGCATCAAGATTCCATGCATTGTAATTTTTTATCGCGGCCTGAGATCTGTCTACAATTTGAATTTTACCGTCTTTAAGTATCGGATATTGATACGGATCGCCTTTATTCGAAGAACCGAGAATGGTTCCGCCTCTTGCAAGTATTCCGGATACGTCATCGTCTTTCAATTCCCTCGCCCTGCCTTCAACTAAACCTTCGAATCCGTCAATGATTCCTAAAACGGACATTCCGTTATCTTGTGCAGGCTTTGTTACACCCCTGATTACCGCATTAAGTCCAGGACAGTCACCGCCTCCGGTTAATATTCCTATTCTTTTTACTTTTGAACTAATTACCATTTTCATCCCTTCTGATTAAATCTCAATAATTATATCTAATTATTTTCTTAGTTGTTTTAAAGTGCAATTTCACTAATTCTGAAAGGTAATCTTCACCTTTTTCTGTTATTAACCCTGCGGCTAATTTTTCTACTTCGGAAGAAGCGCCTTTTAATAAGTTAATATTCATATCAATCTTTTTCTCTTCGAACCAGCTGTTGAATTTATCTCTGGCAAGTATGGATGCGGCTGCAACAGCGGTAAAACGTTCTGCTTTTGTAAATTGATGAAGAAGAATCTTTTTGCCTCTGGATTGAAGTTCATCTCTAATAAGGCTTTCATCTCCGAATTTATCGCTTATCGCCTCAACTGCGGAACACCTTTCTAAAAGATTTTCCAATACGTTTGCATGCGCCCAGCCGAGTATCTTGTTTACGTTTCCGATCTTTTTATACAATTTATTATAACTGGGAGGTGTGAGATTAATAATTTCGTACTGCACGCCTTCTGTATTTCTAATTTCTTCAGCTAACCTGCTTATAGTATTATCAGATAATTCTTTGCTGTCCTTTATTCCCAGAATTTTAAACTTTTTTAATGATTCAGATTCAACATAAACTCCAGAAACAACCAGCGGACCGAAATAATCGCCTTTACCGGACTCATCGGTTCCGATATATCTCTGCGGCTCATCAATTTCATAAGAACTGATCTGATATAGATCTTCGCCGAAGACTAAACCGAAAATCTCACCGTATAACTTTAATTCTTTGTTACCCTGAAGAACTGTACTGATTCCTTTTTTACCGAAATAAACCAGTACCTTAAGTTTATCTTTTCCGTCCGTAACTAAAATTTCAAAATTATACTGTTTCTTGATTGAGCCGGAGACTCTATAACCTCTTTCTCTCAGCATATTATCGAAAGAAGAGATTAATTCTTCAGCCTTAATGATTTCAGAATTCAAATTTTTCACAATATTCAAGCATTAAAAATAATTAAATATGTAGAAATTATGAAATAACTTTACAAAAAAGTTTAACATTTTTTGTGCATAATTATGTAGCATGGAACAATTTTCATTCGCTTTACGTTAAATTCTATTGACATTAAAACTTTATAAGTTTAGTTTCGATTATAATAAATAAACTAAATAAAAAAGGTCACAGACATGAAAAATTATTCATCTATATTCCTTAGTTTATTTTTAATATTTTCTTTTTGCATAGCCGTACCGGCGCAGGAGACTAAATCTTCAGCCGTTAATAAAAACGAAACTGTAGCTGCCTCTGCGGTAGCAAGGTTACAGCAGAAAATTCTTTTATCGGATAAACAAACCGGTGAAATAAAAGCAGAAGTTGCAAAATATATAGGGGAAAAATCAAATTTAGAAGATTCATCCAAACTTTTTGCGAAAATCGTTCCTATACTTGATTCCAGGCAAAAAATAAAATTTGAAATCATTAGGAATGATTGGTGGACTAATATGGTAAAGGAATTAAACAAATAATTTTTAATTCATTTTAGTGGTTAAATAGAAAAAGCAATCATAAATTCTGTAAATCCGTTCGTGTTAAGTTCGATTTTTCCGCCTAGCTGATCGGTTAAAGTGGTAACCAGTTGAAGACCCAGAGAATCGGTATTCCTGAAATCTATATCTTCGGGAAAACCGATCCCGTCGTCTTTAAGTATTAGTTCATAGTTATTTTTAACTTTCTCTTTCAAATAAATATAAATATGCCCGCTTTTCCCGCCCGGGAATGCGTGTTTAAGCGAATTTGAGACCAGTTCGTTTATAATAAGTCCGCATAATATAGCAGTATCAATCTCGAAATAAATGCCGTCAATGTCGTAAATTAACTTCACTCTCTCCAGATCGATACTGTAAGAAGTAAACAAATCTCGAGTTAAAGATTTTACGTACTCAGAGAATTCTATTTTATTAAGGTCTTTTGATTGATATAATTTTTCGTGAATTAAAGCCATGGAACGCACACGAGTTTGGCTCTCACGAAAAATTTCCAAAGACTTCTTATCTTCTATATACCCCGATTGAAGATTTAAAAGACTTGAAATTACCTGCAGATTATTTTTTACTCTGTGGTGGATTTCTCTTAGCAACACCAATTTCTCCTGAAGTGATGCATTGATCTGCTCTTCCGCTTTTTTTCTCTCGGTAATTTCTTTCCTTAGATCTTCGTTTACCTTTGACAGTGCTGCGGTTCTTTCAATTACCCTGCGTTCCAGTTCCTCCTTGGTTCGCTCCAGCGCTTCCAGACCGTATTTGCGCTGGGTGCTGTCTCTTATAATTGCAATTCCGCCTACGACACTTTTTTTAGTGTCGAAAATAGGCGAATAGTAAGCTTCAAAATATCCTTCTTTGCCTGTTTCGGGAATATAAAACCATCTATCCTTGGCAATTACGTAATTACCTTTTAAAGTCTCGTTATAATATTTATCCTCACCGATTTCCTTAAGAAAGGATAGAACTTCAAAAGCATTTCTTCCGATTGTATTTTCTTTTTTAATTCCCATCATAGTTTCCATACCAGGATTCCAGAGTGTATACCGGCATTCGCTGTCGAAGGCAACGATACCGTCTATGCTGCTGTTCAGCAGACGGTCTGAAAATTCCATTTCCCTGCGAATTGCGGCTTCAACTTTTTTCCTCTCGCCTATTTCTTTATCCAGTATATAAAATACCGTAAGGAAAATTATACAGCTAACAAGCGTACCTACTACTATTGTTATAAACGTATTTTTAACATTGGTAATTAAGAGCTGATCCCTTTTTTGAAGCAGGCTGTATTCTTCTGACTCCATTTTACTGACCATTACACTAACGTTATCAGTAAGCTGCATATTAATTCTTTTTTTCAGATTTGCGGCAGCTCCCTTGAAATCACCTTTCGCACGTATGGCTATGGTTGTCTGCAGATTCTTCAGTCGAAGATTAATCAGCAATTTCAGTGTATCAAGTCTTTCTGTCTGTACTGAATTGTCCTTAAGGAATATTTGCAGATTCCTTAAATCCTGACTTATATATTCGGTTGCTTTATTGTAAGGCGCGAGATAAAAATCTTCACCGGTAATTATGTAACTTCTCTCTCCCTCTTCAGCCCCGGCTATCTGAGCCATAACATCTTCAAGCGTATTTAAGATATTGTAAGAGTTGGCTCTCCATTCGGCAGTTTCAAAGACCTCGTTGATATTACGATAAGATGCAAATCCAATGCCGATAATCAATATAAGGATGAAAATTAGTCCGGCTTTAACGGATTTGATCTCGCTAAATAATTTCATATTCAACTGAATTATTTTAAAAATTGAATTTAAATTTAATAAAATAAACCAATAAATAAGTTGTCAGATCTAACTTGTGACTTAAAACCTTGCATTTTCAGGCGCATAAAAAACCACAAAAAAGCCCTTCGATTGAAGGGCTTTAATACTTAGATAAATCTAAAGATTAATATGATAATGAAATACCTAAATTAAATGTCCGGGGCATGCCTAAATAAACTTCAGCATCGGATGCAGAATGTGTCTGGCTGCCGACAGCATTGTAAGCATTGTACTGACTGTCGTCGGTGGCATCCTGAATATAGATAGTATTGAATAAGTTAAATACATGCGCAAACAGATCTAGATTCACCCCGTATAAATCAACGGGAAGTTTATAACTAAAGTGAAGATCATATATTGTATAAGCAGGTGTTTTCCATACTTGGCCTCTGTCATTAGGATCGGTTCTTGTGAACGGATCCCAATCGGCATAGTAGTTAGCATTATATCTGAATACCAATCTGAACTGCATTCCTTTCAAAGGATACACAGAACCCTGCAGAGCTAATTGAGTTTGAGGAGCATCTCCCACCATTAATCCGTTCACGTAGAAGTTATATAGAACGGCATCCGATCCGTTAGCATAATCCTGATACAGTCCGCTTGGATCACTGGTATATTTCCAGTAACCGATTGATAATGCACCGTCGAATCTATACAAACGGGAAGACTGATAAGCAGCTTCAAACTCAAGACCGGTATGCAGCGAGTTCATTCCGGAAAGAAATACAACACCTGCCGAACCGTCCTGGTTTCGTACTGCAATTGTTTTCGCCTGATTTTTCCAAGTTGTATAATAATAGTCGACTTTTAAAGTAAGATCTCTTTCAAAGAAGCGGGTATTTAAACCGGTTTCAAACGAAATGAATTGTTCATTTTTAAGATTTTTAGCAATGCTATTCGAATTATAATCGATCACGTTGTCATAAATAGGAACTTTGGAAACATACCCGGCATTAGCAAATACATCGTAATCAATGCTCATACGGTAGCTTGCACCGCCTTTTAACTGGAACCCGGTAATGTTATTTGCAGAAACAGTAAGCGGATCATTAGAGCCTGTAGGCTGTTTTAAGAAATTATTTGTATACTTATAATTAACTAATGTCCAGCCGTACATTCCATATGCGGTTAACAAATCTTTACTGTATTCACCCTGTACATATGCGCCGAACCAGTTTATGTTGTTAGTCTCGGAATAGCCGACTTTATCGCCGAGCTTTTTCTGTCTCATAGCCAGAGTAGTGTCGAATGCGTTTCCGCTGTAATTATAATAAGCGCCTCCCAATAAATCTCTTACTTCCTGGAAGTGATCGATTTCAGCTAATCTCCAATCAATACCGAATGATGTCTTGAATTCGTCGGAAAATTTATAATAGCCCTTTGAAAGAGCTCCGACCGTCCATTGGTTATTTACTGAGTTAACAAGAATTCCGAGCGAACCGAATCTAGAAGCTTGGTTTTTTGCAATCGTACCGTTCCAGTCGACCACTCTTGAAGGTACCATCTGAACTGAATCCGCGCCTGGAGGATTTAACCATCTTACCGTACCGTAAGTAGCACTACCCCCGCCGTTGCCGCCTGAATAATAGGCAGTAGAATACAGACTCAGTTTCTTAGACAGCTGCGTATACCAGTTCATATTAATGAGCGGTTTATTATAATAATTTTCTTTTTCGTTTAAATAATTTGGATCATATCTGTTGTGCAACGAACCGCCCCAATACTGCTGGCCGGTGTAAGAAGAGGATACATAGTTCCAGTTCTCATTATATTCTCTGCCGTATGGTGATTGCGGAAATTTTTGAATTGCTCTCGGATCAAAGCCGGAAATACTTTTAGCATAGTTACTGTCGTAGGCTGCAATATTCTGTTTGTATGAATTCTGACCGTGACGTTGCGGTGCGCCTATAGCGTATACCTCCAGACGGTTATTAGAATTAATATTATAGCTGGCGCCGAAATAATATGCCCAGGCATCGGTCCATGTTTTTTCAATAACTCCTACACCGGTTTTGCGAACTACCGAACCGCTGAAGGCAAACTTTTCGCCGATCAAGCCGGAATTAAAAGATAATGTAGATTTCCAGAATTCACCGGCGCCGAACTCCTGTTTAAACTTTGCACCCAGATTTAACTGTGTCGGATCGGTTATTATATTCATCGTACCGCCGATTGACGGAACAGCCAGGTTAACTGCGCTTAAACCGCGCTGAACCTGAACTGATGAAGTTGCGTCGCCGATGCCGTCCCAATTTGACCAGTAAACCCAGCCGTTGTTCATATCGTTAATCGGTACGCCGTTAAGCATAACGCCGACATTATTTTGTTTATACCCCCTTATATCGATTCTTGAATCGCCAGCACCGCCGCCCTGCTGTGTGGCATAAACGCTCGGCGTGGTATTAAGAATCATCGGTATATCTCTGGAGCCAAGTTTTGTTTCCATATCTGCTTTATCAACATCACTGAATGCAACTGGAGTTTCCCTCTCCTTAGCTCTGTCGGCAATAACCGTTACCGAAAGAGTAAATTGATGATCTTTTAGTTCGAAATTTAATTCGGTATTATTTTTCAGATCAATTTCCTCTTTCTTCGTTTCAAATCCGATATAGCTGCAGATTACGGTATAATGACCTTTTGGCAGAAGAATCTTATAATTACCGTCGGCATCGGTTGCAGCCCCGATGTTTGTTCCCTGTAAGTAAATATTAGCCCCAATTAATTTTTCGCCGGAAGTAGTGCTTGTAACCGTACCCGATAGGTTATAGCGCTGAGCAAAATTATTTGAAGAAACTAATAAACAAAAGAGGATGAAAAAGATGTAACCTTTCCTCATAATTCATGTACTCCGTTTTTGTTGTTTGAGCATTTGATTAAATTTTTTCTGTAGGTTCTTGAATTTTCAATCCCTAAAAAGAAGCGAAGGATATGTTGACAACTACCCTTCCCCTTTATTCGTGCGTAGATGATTTTAGTTTGCAATAAATCACACTAAATATAAAAAACTTTAACTACAATGTGCTAAAAATTGTGTTCTAAAATACAAAATAGGACTATGCCAGGCAAGAAAAATGTCTGATTTAATAAAAGATTAACACCGACATTTTTTTATAATTTCTGCATATTATGTATTTTATAGCGTTTATGAGGCTTAAAGGGACTTAAGAAAATTACTTTACATCGATTTGATTTAAATAATAACATGTTATTAAAAAAATGTTAACAATACTCTGCCTATTGTAAATCATTTCGGTAGCATCGATATTTGAACTCTAAAAATTCTGTTTTAAACCATGTCTAAATCTTTAACTAATAATAAATTTAAAACTAACCAATTATCTTCAAAGGAGAATTCATGAAGTTATATTTTACTCGATTTTTTTTCCTTTTAATGGCTGTGGTAGTTCTGATAGCAGCACCGAGAATTTATTCTCAGGGTGCAACTACTGCGTCTATTAACGGAACTGTCACAGATCAAAACGGTGAACCTCTGCCTGCAGCATCAATTATAGCAGTGCACGAACCGTCAGGAACACAATACGGAACAACAACCAGAGAGAACGGAAAATATAATTTGCCCGGCTTAAGAGTCGGAGGACCTTATGAATTAACTATTTCTTTCGTTGGATACAAAACTCAAAAACATACTATACAGAGACTTCAGCTCGGCGAAACATACTCTCTTAATATAAAATTATCCGAAACCGCTATTGAGCTTTCTAATGTAACCGTATCAGCCAAACGATCCGCAGTTATAAACGAAAACCGCACAGGTTCGGTTCAAAATGTAACAGCCAAACAAATTGAGGAAATTCCTACTATATCGCGTAGTTTTTCTAACTTTGCTAAAATGTCACCCTTATTTTCAGGTACCGGATATTCAGCAGCCGGCCAAAATAATAGATATAATAACATACAGATTGACGGTACTCAGTATAACGATTTATTCGGACTTGCCGGTACGGGCACACCCGGCGGGCAGACAGGAACAAACCCGATTTCCCTGGATGCTATTCAGGAATTCCAGGTTGTTATTGCTCCGTTCGACGTTAGACTGGGAGGATTTACAGGCGGCGGTATAAATGCAATTACAAGAAGCGGAACGAACGAATACCACGGATCGATCTACGCTTACGGCAGAAACCAGTCGTTGGTCGGAAACAAACTAGGCGGAGTCGATCAGCCGGTTAACGATTTTAAAGACGAACAGTACGGTATAAGATTCGGCGGCCCGATAATGAAAGACAAAATATTTTTCTTTGTCAACGGTGAACTTACCGGATATAATCAGCCGCTCTCTAATCTATCGCTTACAAGTACAACAGACTCGGTTGCACAGCGGATTGAAACTATTATGGCAAGCCGCGGAATGAAAGTAGGAAATTATACGCCGTTTACTTCCAAACAGCCGAGCGGTAAATTTTTTGCAAGATTAGATTTTAACCTTTCCGAAAATCAGAAACTAAGCATCCACGATAATTATGTTAATGCGAAAAAAGATGTATTGGGATATCGTAATTCAACATCAAATTTCAGCTTTGATTCTTATTTGTATGTAATGAAAGATGTAACAAATAATCTCGTTGCGCAGTTGAATAGTACTTTCGGAAATACAATGTCGAACGAATTTACTCTCGGCTATACAACCATCCGCGATGATAGAGGCCCGGACGGTGCATTAACACCTCAGGTTGTTGTGAATGATGTAAGTCATTATTATATGGGTACAGACCAGTATTCATCTGCAAACAAACTTAATCAGGATATTTTCGAGTTGACGGATAATTTTACTTATTACACTGGTAATCACACAATTACTGTCGGAACCCATAACGAATTCTTCTCTTTTTATAATTTGTTTATTAGATCGTATGCAGGCTACTGGTCATATAACAGTTTGCAGGATTTAATTGATAATAACGTAGGAACTTATTCGGTTGATTATTCAAGAACGGGAAATCCTGAACCGGCCGCCAGTTTCAACGTAAGACAATACGGATTGTATGCGCAGGACGAGTGGAATGTTACTCCTAATGTAAGATTAACATTCGGATTAAGAATGGATGATCCTATACTTCCCGACCAGCCTAATAATAATGATTCGCTTAGTTATTATTACCCAGGATACAGCACCACTAAAGTACCGAGCGGTAACATACTCTGGTCACCGAGATTCGGATTTAACTGGGATGTAAAGGGAGACAGAACAACCCAGGTAAGAGGCGGTATCGGTATTTTCACCGGACGTCCTCCGTATGTATGGATATCCAATCAATACGGCAATACCGGTACTTCGATTGCAGAAATTTATACAAAAAATATTAATCAGCCTTTTGTCGCCGATCCGGCTAATCAGCCGAGACCCGGTACCGGAAGCTATCAATCCGAAGTTGATCTCTCGGATCCTAACCTAAAATTCCCGCAGTTATTGAGATATGACTTAGGCGTCGATCATCAATTACCCTTCGGTTTTATCGGAACCGCGGAATTTTTGTATTCGAAAAACATAAACGAAATGACCTATAGCAAACTCAATATAATTAACATAAACAATCCGGGAGTATTCACCGGCAACGGCCCTAACGACAACAGACCGTTATACGGCGGAACAGATCATAAGAACGGTAATTTTAACGATATAATGTATTTGAAAAATACGAGCAAAGGTTACTCTTATAATTTCACTATTCAGCTTCAAAGGAACGTTGCCGAAGGTATTTCAACCAGTATAGGATATACCAACGGAACAGCTAAAGATGTAAACAGTGTTGCCTCTTCTCAAGCTCAGTCCCAAATGAGATACAGCCCTATTTCGGGTAATCCGAATAATCCGCCGTTAGCAACATCCGATTATCAAATCAAAAACAGATTTTTTGTATCGCTGGCTTACTCTCATGAATTTTGGAAAAACGCTTTGACCTCAATTTCATTATTCTATAACGGACAAACAGGTCAGCCTTATTCCTTTACTTATTACGGAGATATAAACGGCGACGGATTCGACAGAAACGATCTTATGTATATACCGAAAGACAACAGCGATATTCTTTTAGGAAGCATTGATAAAAACGGAGCATATGTTCCTGCATCGGCAAGTACATACGATCAGTTTAACCAATACATTAATAATAACGATTATTTAAGAACTCACAGAGGTCAGATCTCGCAAAGAAATGCGGCAACAGATCCCTGGAATTCTTATGTTGATCTTCAAGTTTCACAGGATATACCGATTGTTGACGGACAAAAAGTCACAGTTAATTTTAATATTCTTAATTTAATGAACTTACTTAACAGCAAATGGGGCTGGGTGGAAACGGTAGGCTACAACACGCTTCAGCCTTTAACACCGAAAGGGCTGGTAAAGAGCGGCCCGAACCAAGGCAGAGAAGTATACAGCTATTATCCTCCTACAAATAATAATCCGGAATATGCAAGCGACCCGGCTTCACGCTGGCAGATGCAGTTAGGTCTCAGATATACGTTCTAGTACTTAACTTAAAAAGACAAAAAGCCTTTAGATTATTTCTAAAGGCTTTTTTATTTTAAAATGTTTTAAGCTCGTGCAATAGAAGTTTTTTATTGTGATAGGATTCACTGAAAGCTATTATTAAAATGTTATTTTAGTGTAAATTTTTTTTGCAAGAATCGATAGTCAATATGCTTTGGACCGTAATATTATTAATGTTTTTGTTTTGGCTGTTCGGAGTAATCTTTAAGATTTCGGCCGGCGGAATTTTGCATATTGTATTAATTGTAGCCGTAATTCTGCTGGTAATAAACCTCCTAAAAACCGCGAAGACGTAACAAACATCAGTTAAAATAATTTTTATTTACATAGATACGAAGCGCATACTATTACAGCTGTTTCGCTTCTTAATCTAGTATCCGATAATTTATATATATCGTCACCTTTAAATAAATTCAGCTCCTTTTCGCTTAATCCGCCTTCCGGACCGAATATGAAATATGAATCTTCCGAATCATCTATTTTATCGGGATAAAAACCGTTTGAACTGTTTTGTTCGAATACGAATTTTGCCCCATATCTGTCAGCAATTTCATCGGGTCCTCCGGAAATTTCAATAGCCGGCAGAAAGCTTCTTAACGATTGCTTCATCGCCGCAAGCACTATCTTATTCCATCTGTCCGTCTTACTGCCCTTTGCCACTGCTCTTTCAGCATCGTAAATAATAAAGTGAGTAACCCCGAGCTCAACCGATTTTTCCATTGCAAATTCAAAACGGTCGGCGCTTTTAAGTCTCGGTATGCAAAAAAATATTTTCTTAAATTTGTCGGTATATGTAAATTTTTCTTCGGCGATAAGCAGTAAATGATCTTTATTTATTATGCTTATTTCGCAGCAGTTTATATTTCCTCTACCGTCGGTTACAAAAATTTTCTCTCCCTGTTTATGCCGCATAACTTTTGAAGCATGATGAAAATCTTCGCCTTCAAGAATAATTTTATCTTCAGCAAAATTTTCAGGGGGAGTATAATACAATTCTATGTTAGAAAGATATTCCAAGTGCTAAAATCCATTCTGAATTTCCGTAATCGTTTAACGCATACTCGATTCTTAAAATGTTGTAAGGCAAAATTAAAAAAATTAATCCGGTGCCGTAGCCGGTCTGAAGATTTTTTGTGCTAAAGTTCTGTCCTCTGAATAAAGTAGTTCCGGTATCGCAGAATAATTCCAAATAAAGAGCCATCCGGTAAGAAAGCAATGACTTAGGTACGATGGGAATGAAATCAAGATTTAAATTCATGTCTTTCATTAAAGGATAATTAAACTCCAATGACCCCAGGTACGAATCATTCCCTTCCATTTCTGTACTAAAATATCCTCTTATTCTTTCGTTATAACCTAAAAAGGAATAATTATAAAAAGGTATATTGCCCCCGAAAGTAAATCTGCCGGCAAAACGCCATTTTGCTCTTAATTCCGAAAACAATAGCCGGTATTCTCTGAAGTCAATGTCGGCAATCTTATAATTTATTCCGTTTATTCCGAATCCCTTAAATATTATATCCGCCATTGTGTACAAGCCTTTACTGGGGAATTGTGCCAGATCTCTGGTATCGTGTGTATACGATATTCCCAAAGACAAAGTCCTGTCAATCCTTCCGTCCGATGCCGATATTCCTTTACGATAGAAAGGAGTTTCTACATAATCATAACCGAACATAAAATCGGCTCTGTTAAATAAGCCGAATCTCTTTCCGAAATCTACTGAAGCCGTGTAATATTTTTGATTGAATTCCGCGCCGTGAAGATATTGGGCAAGGGTGCTTTTATTTTTCAATCTCTGATAAGAAATTTCAAAGCTAAGGTCGATTTTTTCTTTTTCAAAAAGGTACGGATAGTTGTAATAAAGTAGTATAATCGGATTGTACCCCAGTCCTAACCTTGCCTGCATGGTTTCATTCTTGCCGCCTAAATTTCGTATCCCGAGATCCATACCGTATGATACTTTTCCCCAGTCCTGGTCGCGCAATTCTACAAACGGTATCGGGTAGAAGTACCAGCTTTCTTCAACGCGTATAATAATAAAGTTTTTGTTATTAATTCTTTCGGCTGAGAAAACAACACTTGTGAAAATTCCGAGACTGTAAACCCGTTCTTTATTGTAATTCAATAAACCGGAATTCACGGTATCATCAATACCGAAAGTAAGTTCTCTTTTTATCACCTTTGATTCGGTAGCTCTGTTGCCCCGGATAATAATGGAATCGACCTTAATAGAATAGCTGCCCTTATAAACAAGTGTATCAGCAGTTTGAGCAATTATGAAACCCGGTAGAAATAGAAGGAAAAAAAAGACAAGCCCGTATTTAACGAATTGGTTGATAAATTATTTAACTCCTTTAGAATTTAAAAAAGCGGCGCTCCTGAGATAAGCGCCGCATTAATTTTATGCTACCGATTCTTCGATATAATCGGAAATGGGATTACAACTGCATATTAGATTTCTATCGCCGTATGCATTATCTATTCTTCCTACGCTGGGCCAGAATTTACTGAATTTAGTCCAAGCCGCAGGATATGCAGCTTTTTCCCTTGAGTAGGAATGATGCCAGTCATTCTGAATTACGCTGATAGCAGTATGGGGTGAATTTTTCAAAACATTATCATTAACGTCCGCCATACCCTGTTCTATTTCTCTGATCTCCTCACGGATGCACAGCATTGCTTCACAAAAACGATCCAGTTCAGCTTTAGATTCACTCTCGGTAGGTTCAACCATTAAAGTACCGGCCACCGGGAAAGATACCGTCGGAGCATGATATCCGTAATCCATTAATCGTTTGGCTATATCTTCTACTTCAATGTGCGCGGAAGTTTTAAAATTACGCATGTCGAAAATTAATTCATGTCCGACTCTTTTAAACTTTCCGGTATATAAAATCTTAAATGATGCTTCGAGTTTGCTTTTAATATAATTAGCGTTAAGTATAGCGGTCTTTGATGCATGCGTTAGACCTTTCTCACCCATCATTCTGATATATGCAAATGAAATAACCAAAATATCTGCACTTCCCCACGGAGCCGATGCAACCGCATGAATTCCCTTTTCCCTTTTTAAATCGACCACCGGATGACCGGGCAGAAACGGAATCAAATGCTTTGCAACCCCGATCGGTCCCATTCCCGGGCCGCCGCCGCCGTGAGGTATACAGAAAGTTTTATGAAGATTAAGGTGACATACATCCGCGCCGATAAAACCCGGACTTGTTAAACCAACCTGCGCGTTCAGATTTGCACCGTCCATATATACCTGCCCGCCGTTTTGATGAATGATTGAGCAAATAGTCTTTATATCTTCTTCAAAAACACCGTGAGTTGACGGATATGTTATCATCAAACCGGCAAGGTTTTCTTTTTGAAGAACCGCTTTATTTTCCAAATCGGATAAATCGACATTACCCTTCTCATCGCAGTTTACAACCACTACTTTCATTCCCGCCATCACCGCACTAGCCGGATTTGTACCGTGTGCTGAAGACGGAATTAATACTACATTGCGATGACTGTTGCCGTTGCTAATATGGAACTGGCGAATAACCATAAGCCCTGTATATTCCCCCTGTGCGCCCGAATTCGGCTGGAAGGAAACCGCTGAGAAACCGGTAATTTCGGCAAGATCCTTTTCCAGTTCCTTGAACATTTCCATGTATCCTTTCGCCTGTTCAAGCGGAATAAACGGATGGAGTTCGGCAAATTCCGGCCAGGTAATCGGCAGCATTTCGGTAGTTGCATTCAGTTTCATGGTGCACGATCCCAGAGGTATCATCGAATGCGCGAGGGATAGATCTTTATTTTCCAGTCTTTTCATGTACCTCAGCATTTCGGTTTCGGAATGATAAGAATTGAATACAGGATGTTTTAAATAATGAGATTTCCTTAAAAATTGATCCGGAATAACACCGGTATTATTTCCGGTTATAGAGGTGATCTCTTTCTTCGAAATATTTTTTCCCGATGCTTTGGAAAATATTTTTATTATTTCCGCTATATCGCTGAACCCGGTTTTTTCGTTTATCGTAATGCCGATGATATTATGTTTTACATATCTGAAATTGATTCCGGTTTTTATAGAAATCTGTCTGATTTTATTTACAAGCTGTATATTTTCATCGTCAAACTCAATCTTCAATGTATCGAAATAAACAGCGTTTGTTTGATTAAATCCTAAATAATTTAATGCATTGTCAAGGAAAGAAGACAGTTCATGAATTCTTTCCGCAATTCTTTTGATTCCCTCCGGACCATGATAAACGGCATACATTCCGGCAATTACGGCAAGCAGTACTTGCGACGTACAAATATTGCTTGTAGCTTTTTCCCGCCTTATGTGCTGCTCTCTCGTCTGCAGGGCCATCCTGAATGCCAGATCGCCGTGAGTATCTTTTGATACTCCGATTATCCTTCCGGGAATTTGTCTTTTATATTCTTCTTTTGTCGCAAAATATGCCGCATGCGGACCTCCGAATCCCATAGGTACTCCGAACCGCTGACTGCTTCCTACTACGGCATCCGCACCGAATTCTCCGGGCGATTTAAGAACGGCAAGACTTAACAGATCAGCTGCGACTACTTTATAAATATTTTTGCCGGCAGCTGCTTCAAATAATTCCCTGTAATCGTTAACCGCGCCCTGTTCGGCAGGGTACTGCACCAGAATTCCGAAAACATTATCGCTTAATTCCACAGTACGGTGATCACCGATATTTAATTTTATACCAAGCGGAACCGATCTGGTTTTCAAAACATCGATTGTCTGGGGGAAACATTCTTCGGAAACAAAAAACTCATTGGCCTGGCTGTTTTTTCTCATCGAATAAAACATTGACATAGCTTCTGCGGCGGAAGTTCCTTCGTCGAGCAGCGAGGCATTAGCTATTTTCATTCCCGTTAAATCAATTATCATTGTCTGAAAGTTCAGCAAAGCTTCGAGTCTGCCCTGCGAAATTTCCGCCTGGTAAGGAGTATACTGCGTGTACCATCCCGGGTTCTCGAGAATATTTCTCTGAATTACCGGCGGAGTTATTGTAGGATTATATCCCATACCTATATATGATTTAAAGACTTTATTTTTCGAAGCAATTTTTTTCAAATGCTCAATAAAGTCGTACTCGGATAAAGGTTCGTTCAATTTTAATTTTTTACTGAGTTTTATTTGAGAAGGAACAGTTTCGTCAATTAAATTATCCAACGAACTTACACCGATTACCTTAAGCATTTCATTTATTTCCGTACCGGAAGGCCCGATATGTCTGGCCTCAAACTGATCCGAATGATTGAAGTATTTCATAAGATTTATTATATCCAAACTTTAGTTTAATTAATTGTTTTATTTTTAATATTGAAAAATAATCAAAGTTTATGATCTAAAAAAAATAATTAGAGGCAAATTACAGGGTATTTAAAGACAATAACTTTAACAATGATTTTTAAGTAAATTGATGGTTTTAAGCTGAGTTTGATTGATCATCAAGAATTTTTTGCAGAGCAACGTGCGCGGCATTTTGTTCGGCGGTTTTTTTATTCTTGCCCCTTCCTTTTCCGTATTCAACATTACCAATTTCAACTTTTATAGTGAATATTCTGTTGTGCTGAGGACCTTCTTCCTTGATTACCGAATAAACCGGGTTGTCAAGTTTATTAGCCTGAGCGTATTCGAGAAGCTGGCTTTTAAAGTTTTCATCTATCAGGTAGAAATCATCCTTTGAATTCGGCTCAATCAGTACTTTATGAATAAAAGCCTTAGCGCCTTCCAAACCGCTGTCCAGGTATATTGCACCTATAAGCGCTTCGGTTGCATCTGCTAAAACCGTCCTAGAACCGTTTTTAAAAGTATTGGACAGGTTTTTACTAACAAGAATAAAATCGACCAAATGTATCGATTCGGCTGCATCGGCTAGGGCAATACGGTTAACTAATTTAGCCCTTATTTTAGTCAAAAAGCCTTCGTCTTTGTCGGGAAATTCTTCAAACAGATACTCGGCAACCACCAGATTCAGTATTGAGTCACCCAGGAATTCGAGCCTCTCGTTAGAAACGTCATAATCGCTGTTTTGTTCAAGGAACGATCTGTGCATGAGTGCTTGAATAAAATAATCTCTGTTTTTAATATTAAAGCCGACAAGATTTTGGAGTCTCGCAAATTTTTGAGGAGTCAGTAAGCGGGTAACATATTTAGATTTATTTCTCTCTTCCCGCTGTTTTAATTTTTCAAAAAGCCACGATAACATTTTACTCAAGATCATTCCTCTAACTTTTTAAACAGCAACGAAGCGTTGTGCCCGCCGAAACCGAATGTATTGCTTATTGCGCAATTCACTTCTTTAGTAGTAGCCTTCAGAGGGCTATAATTAAGATCGCACTCAGGATCAGGATTTGTTAAATTAATTGTCGGCGGTATAAGACTGTTTTTAATTGCCAGTACGGTAGCAACCGCCTCTATTCCTCCGGCTGCCCCCAGCAGATGTCCGGTCATAGATTTAGTGGAGCTTACCACAAGTTTATATGCATGATCGCCGAAAACCGTTTTAATGGCAATAGTTTCGTTAAGATCGTTATACGGAGTAGAAGTACCATGGGCATTTATATAGTCCACGTCTTCGGGTGAAACTTCTGCGTCTGCAATTGCTTCCCGCATTGATCGTACCGCACCTTCTCCGCCGGGTGCCGGCGCCGTAATATGATATGCATCGCCGGTTAAACCCACACCGCAAATTTCACAATAGATTTTCGCACCGCGCGAAACGGCATGTCCGTATTCTTCGAGTACTATCGTTCCCGCACCTTCTCCCATTACAAAGCCGTTCCTGTCTTTATCAAACGGTCTGGAAGCTTCTTTGTATCTGTCATTCCAGCGGGATAAAGCTTTCATTGCGTTAAACCCTCCGATAGACATTTCAGTTATGGCGGCTTCCGAACCGCCGCAGAGCATCATATCGGCGCTGCCTCTTTGAATAAGCATAAAGGCATCGGCAATTGCATGTGAAGATGTGGCACATGCCGAAGTTGTTGCATAGTTAGGGCCTTTTAATCCGTATTTTATTGATATTTGTCCTGCCGCAATATCCGAGATCATCATGGTAACGAAGAAAGGACTGATAAGACGGGGATTTTTCGATTCGAAATAATTCCAGTGCTGCTGCTGATTAGTTACCATACCGCCGATACCGCTGCCGAAAATAACGCCGAACCGATCTTTGTTTACTTTATCAAGATTTACTTCGGAATCGGAAACGGCCATTTCGGATGTTGCAAGCGCAAACTGCGAGAACGGATCTAATCTTTTAGCCGTTTTTTTATCAAAAAAATTCTCGGCATTAAAGTTTTTCACTTCCGCGGCAAACTGAGTTTCAAAATTTGAGGCATCGAATTTAGTAATAGGGGCAACACCGTTAACGCCGCTAATCAGCGCATTCCAGTAATCGCCGATTCCGATACCTATCGGAGTAATTGCCCCGAGCCCGGTGACAACTACCCGCCTTTTTTTCATATATTTCTCCTGATTAAAGAATAGCTATCAAACTATTTTGAAGCAATAAAGAGATAGGTAAAGTCGAGAAATAATTTTCTCGACCCGTTTTTAATTAACCTAATTTTTCTTTCAAATATTTTACTGCATCACCTACCGTACCGATCTTTTCAGCATCTTCATCAGGTATCGATACTTGGAAAGCGCTTTCGAATCCCATAACTAATTCGACTATATCTAATGAATCAGCGCCCAAATCATTTGTAAAAGAGGCTTCCGGTGTGATTTGTGATTCTTCTACACCTAGTTTATCGATAATGATTTCTTTTACTTTTGCCTCAACGTCCATTTGTGTCTCCTGTTAGTTTGTTTATATGAATTAATAGATTATACTTACCTATTACATAGCCATACCGCCGTCTACCGAAATTACCTGACCCGTAATATAGTCAGCTTCGGAAGAGGCTAGAAATGAAACTACTTTAGCAATGTCTTCCGGTAAACCGATCCTTTTTAATGGAATCATTGCTAATATAGCTTCACGCTGTTTGTCATTTAATTTTTCCGTCATATCGGTTGATACATATCCCGGCGCCACCGCATTAACTGTAATATTCCTAGAAGCCATTTCTTTTGCGGCGGATTTTGTAAATCCTATAACTCCGGCTTTCGAAGCTACATAATTTGCCTGACCGGGATTACCGATAATAGCTACAACCGAAGATATGTTTATTATCTTACCGCTTCGCTGTCCCATCATCGGTTTTATGGCAGCTTTAGTATAATTATAAACACTTTTTAAATTAGCGTTAATAACTCTGTCAAAATCATCCTCGCTCATTCTCAGCAGCAGATTATCCTTAGTTATTCCTGCATTGTTCACTAAAATATCTAAACCGCCTAAATTTTCCAAAGCAAATTTAATCGTTTTTTCCGCTTCGTCATATTTAGACGCATCCGCCTGCAGACTTAAAACTTTAACTCCGAGCTTACCTGCTTCCGCTTCTACTTCTTTAGCCGCTTCGGCGGAACTGTTGTAAGTAAAGACAACACTGCACCCCTGTGCAGCAAGTTCAAGTACAATCCCCCGGCCAATTCCTCTTGTACCGCCGGTTACCACAGCTTTTTTATCCTTTAATTTCATGCTACTCCTTTTGAATTTTCGGAGCTTAAATATTCTTTTCTGTATTCATCCAATTCTGCAAATCCTTTTTCTCCGAAAAAGTGAATTAGTTCTTCTCTGCAAGCTTCGAAGATTGAAGTATTTTCAGCAGGAGCTCTATTGCAGGTTTTCAGCCTGTTGATATGGTCGTCGTCTATTGTAAGAGCTCCTTCGTAGATTGTAAGTGGAAACAATATACAATATAACGGTTTATATTTCCATTTGTGCTCCCCTTCCTGATTGGCAAGCTTCTGAAGTGTGCACAACCCTTTTTGATCCAGGAAAACACATTTATTATTGTGCAGTTCGGTTCCTACTGCAACACCGGATTCAAAGTCTTCGTCCTCTTCCTGGGGTTCGAACCATTTGGAGATATCTTTCGTCTGGCTATCGTCCATTAATGGAAGTATTTTTTCTTTTATGCTCAGTATATAGTCGTGTTCTTTCAAGTCGGTATAAACACCGTAATAGCAGCATTCCCCGTTGCACCTGCAATTAAAGCTGAAAGTGAAAATAAGAGGATCTATTTTAACGCCGTTGATTTCTTTAGTAAACTTTTTTTCCATTATAAGTATTTCTCCACATCTGAATATTTATCGATACCGAAAAATTTAACGTCCTGATTAATTCTTTTTACCAGACCCTGCAGAACTTTACCCGGTCCTATTTCATAAAATTCTTCTACGCCGTCGTTAATCATATTTACGATCGTTTCTTCCCATCTAACCGGAGAGGTTACCTGATCAAGCAATAGCTGTTTGATTTCTGCTTTCGAGACCACCGGTTTGGCGGTTACATTAGCGTATACGGGAAATTTAGCATCATAAATATTTGTATTGTTTAACTCCTTATTAAGTTCATCCTTTGCCTGAAGCATCAGCGGCGAATGGAAGGCTCCGCTTACAACCAGTTCTTTCACTAATTTTGCTCCGGCGGCCTTGCACAGCTCCATTGCTTTGTGAACGCCTTCCACCGAACCTGAAATTACGATTTGACCGGGAGAATTAAAATTAGCGCTTTGAACAATTCCTTCCTGTGAAGCAAGACTGCAGCATTCGTCAACTTTTTCCGGCGCCAAACCTATAACCGCTGCCATTGTACCGGGATTTTCAATGCCTGCTTTCTGCATCGCCTTTCCTCTGGCCCGTACAAGTTTTACCGCATCGTAAAATTGAATTGCCCGAGCGGAAACCAAGGCTGAGTACTCTCCCAGCGAATGTCCGGCTGCTGCATCCGCGTCTAAAGTTCTGATCAAACTGGCAAGTATTACGCTGTGAAGAAAAATAGCAGGCTGAGTGAATTCCGTCTGCTTCAGCTGATCCTCGGGACCGTTAAACATAATATACGAAAGATTTATCCCGAGAGCATCATCCGCAGTTTTAACCATTTCTTTTGCTTCGGCGGAATTATCGTACAAGTCTTTCGTCATTCCTACATATTGCGATCCCTGTCCCGGGAATAAAAATGCTTTCTTTGCCATATTAAATTTTTATAAATTGAATAAATATTAATCCATATTCCACACAAGATAGGAGGCACCCCAAGTAAACCCGGCACCGAATGCGGCCAGAATAAGTTTACTGTCTTTTTTTATTTTTCCGTTTCTGTAATATTCGGTAAGACACAGCGGGATGGTTGCTGCGGTAGTGTTGCCGTATTTATCTATGTTTATCATAACTTTGTTTCTGTCTATTCCCATTCTTTCGGCCGTAGCATCTATAATTCTTAAATTGGCCTGATGAGGGACGAGATAAGCAACGTCATCGGAAGTAAGATTATTCTTCTGCATAATTTCGTAAGATACATCGGCCATGCCTTTAACCGCAACTTTGTAAACAGCCTTGCCGTCTTGAAACAGAACGTGCATATTTTGCTCTACGGTTTCGTGCGTCGGCGGATTAAGGCTGCCGCCGCCTTTCATATTTAACACTTCCCTGCCGGAGCCGTCAACTCTTAATATTGAATCTATAAGTCCGTATTCGGTATTTTCGGAAGGCTCCAGTAAAACGCCGGCCGCGGCATCACCGAACAGAATGCAGTTGTTTCTGTCTTTATAATCTACAATCGAACTCATTTTATCGGCGCCTATAACAAGCACCTTTTTGTATCTTCCGCTCTCTATCAGCGATGCGCCGGTTTGGAACGCAAACAAAAATCCGGAACATGCCGCCAAAAGGTCGAATCCCCACGCGTTTTTTGCTCCGATATTATCCTGCACAAGGCAAGCGGTCGCGGGAAAAAACATATCCGGAGTAACCGTGGCAACAATGATTGCATCAATTTCTTCGGCCTTAGTATTGCTGCTTTTAAAAATCTCCTCGGCTGCTTTAGTTGCAAGAGGACTGGTCGCTCCTTCTTTCAAAATTCTTCTTTCGTTTATACCTGTTCTGGTTCTGATCCATTCATCGGATGTATCTACTATTTTTTCAAAATATTTATTATCGTACACCGTATCCGGCACGTACATTCCAACCCCTGTAACAACTGCATTTAAAACTTTATTATTTCTCATTTATATAACCACTTAATTTAAATTAGAATATTGTTTTATTGACGATTCAATCTTCGATATCAAATCTTTTTCGTACATCTCGTTGGCACGAAGCACCATATTTTTAATGGCTTTCGGTGTACTCGATCCGTGCCCTATAATACTTATTCCGTTAACTCCCAGCAGCGGAACACCGCCGTGTTCCTGGTAGTCGAAATCTTTTAAAATTTCTCTCATGGAATTTCTGACGAGAAGCATTTTGATTTTATTGATTAGACCTTTGGAAGCAAATTCTTTAAACTTATACTTCAATAAGCTTAAAACGCCCTCTCCGAATTTTAAAATAATATTGCCCACAAAACCGTCGCACACAATTACGTTAGCAGTACCGGCAAGAATATCTCTTCCCTCTACATTGCCTATAAAATTCAAATTGGTTTTTCTTATTAATTCCGAAGCGGCAAGCGACAGATCGCTTCCTTTGCTTTCTTCTTCGCCTACGCTCAGCATTCCGACGGACGGATTTGATACACCGTAAATTTCACGGGTAAAAATCGTACCCATTACGGCATACTCGAGTAAATGCCTCGGCTTTGAATCGACACTTGCACCTACATCGAACAGCATCGAAACGCCTTTTTGGTTTGGCATCATTGCTCCTATAGTAGGTCGGCCGACACCGGGAATACGTCCTATTATTAGAGTTGAAGCAGCCATCACTGCGCCGGTATTTCCCGCGCTTACAAATGCATCCGCTTTATTTTCTTTTACCAGTTTAGCGCCTACGACTATGGAAGAATCGGGCTTAGTTTTTAAAAGATTTGTCGGAGCATCCTTCATTTCGATGACCTGGCTGGCATTTATAATTTTATTCGAATCGAAATTTAAATTATTTTCGGCCAGTGCTTTTTTAATTTCGTCTTCCTTCCCGACAAGATACAGTTCGAACTCACCGCTCTCATTATAAGCCTGTACCGCGCCTATAACAGCATTCTGAGGGGCGAAATCGCCCCCCATTGCATCAACAACTATTCTGCATTTTTTTTTGTTTGAATCAGAATTGTACATTAGAAGGATATTTATGTATTAGCTTTTAGGTAAAAACATTGATCTTTCATTATAGTAGCCACAAGAAGGGCAGGCACGATGGGCTAATTTCATCTCACCGCAATTTGAACAGGTGCCCAGAGCCGGAACTGTAGCTTTATAATGTGTCCTTCGTTTGTCTCTTCTGCTTTTTGACCATTTACGTTTAGGATTTGGCATTATATTTCCGTTTTTTTAATTGATGTTTAATTTATTTTTTAATTCCATTAACGGCAGCCATCGTTCGTCAATAACTTCTTTACGGCAACCGCATTCTTCTTCGTTTAAATCTTTTCCGCAGCCCGGGCATAATCCCTTACAGTCTTCTTTACATAATCTTTTCATAGGTATCGATAACAAAGCATAGTCTCTTACATCGTCGTCTAATATAATCTTATCGGCATCAGGCTTTAAAAAAGCAACATTAATATCTTCGCTCTCTTTATACTCCGAATTGAACAAATATACCATTTTATAATTACTTAAAAGTACCTGTTCAAATTCCTTTGTACATCTGTCACAGATAAATCTTACATTAGCTTTTATATCGGCTTGAAGAATAATCTGATTATGTATTTTATTAAGTTCTACTTTTACTTCTGTCTGCCCAAAGAAAGGCTCTTCCAACTTTATTTCTTTAGCGTCTTCATTGAAATCAAAATTATGAATGCCTTCGCTTAGATTAGAAATCTTAATAATCATGGTAATCTTCCCAGTAAGGAGCAAAAACAACCTAAAATATAGATATACTTAGTAAGATAATCAAATATTTCGGGTATTTTTACTTTTTATTTGTTTTATATTTGGTAATACTAATTGTTAATGCAATTAAGTAAAAAAACTAATTACATATTTAATTATCAATTCTGAAATATGTACCGGAATTATTTATATTAGACCGTAATTTTTTCAAAAAAAATTTAATATGCTTCTTGTAGAAAACTTAACAAAAAAATTCAAAGATATCACGGCGGTTGACAATATATCCTTTAAAATCGAAAAAGGGAAAATATTCGGCTTACTGGGACCAAACGGAGCCGGAAAGACAACTACCATCAGAACCGTATTAAATATTATCAAACCTACCTCAGGGAACATTACTTTCGAAAATAAGCAAATTTCGGACGAATTTTTCAATATAATCGGCTATCTGCCCGAGGACAGAGGCTTATATCAAAAAAGTAAAGTGATAGACGTTATTGTTTATTTTGCAAAGTTAAAGAATCTTACCTACAGAAATTCAATTATAGAGGCGGAAAAATGGCTGAAAAGCCTTGATATAATAAATCTACGCGATAAAAGAATCGAAGAACTTTCAAAAGGCAACCAGCAGAAAATACAATTTATAATCGCTGTTATTCATGATCCTAAATTGATAATATTTGACGAACCATTCAGCGGTTTCGACCCCATAAACCAGCAGATAATAAAAGATATACTTCTTTCGTTCGTAGATTCAGGAAAAATTATTATGCTTTGTACTCACCAGATGGATACCGCCGAAAAATTATGCAGCGATATTCTCTTAATTAACAACGGGATTGAAGTATGCAGCGGAAAACTTTCGGAACTGAAGAAAAAATTCGGCAAAAATCATGTAAGAATTGACTTTGAAGAAGGCGGCCATTTCCTTAATCTTCATCCTTCGGTTGTGCATATTGACAGTTACAGCAATTATGCTGAAATCGAACTGGATGCAAACACTCAGCCCTACGAATTCCTTAAATCGGTAGTTGATAAAGTAAAAGTAAAGAACTTTAATACATTTGAACCTACTTTGAATAAAATCTTCATTGACGTAATTAAACAAAGCCGGCGCGAAAAATGAAGAAATCCCTTATCATCGGCAAATGGGAATATCTTGAAAAAGTTAAGACAAAAACTTTTCTGATTTCTTTGTTTATAACTCCGGTTATAATAATCGTCTTTGCAATTGCCCCTACCTGGCTGTCGCATGAACCTCCTACTTCAACTAAAGTTCTGGGCGTTATAGATTCATCAAGAACTTATTTTCAAAGCCTTAAAGAACAGATTTCCGAATTCAGGTTGAAGGACGGACAGCCGGGCTATATACTGATTAATTTATTGGAAAGTTTTAAGACTATTTCCCAAATACAAAAAGATGCCGATCATGATATCTTAACAGGAAAGCTGGAAGGCTATTTAATTATTCTAAATGCGGGCACCGATTCAATAAAAGCCGAATATTTTGATAAAAATACCGGTGATTATAGGGCTAAGGATGATATTGCAGCTGCTTTTAACGACGCCAGGAACCATTTAATACTTACCGGTGATAAAGTAGATCCATACATTATAAATTCCGTCGATAAAAGAATTAATGTAGAACATTTAAAAGTAAAAGAAGAAAACACCGAGGACCATTCCGACTTTTTATTTTATTTCTTTACTTCATACATTTTTATAATTCTTTTAATGATGATGATACTTTCTTCAGGAGGAATGCTCATCAGAAGTCTTATGGAGGAAAAATCCAGCCGCCTTATAGAAATATTAATTTCCAGCTGCAGACCGGACGACCTCTTAACCGGAAAGGTACTGGGTCTAAGTTCTCTCGGTTTGACCCAGGTAATAATTTGGTCGTCTTTGGGTATTATACTTGCAGGGGCCGGTATAATACCGATGCAGGTTTTCAGCAATCTTATACCGATCTTTGTTTATTTCTTACTGGGATTTGTCTTTTATTCTGCAATCTTCGTTGGAATCGGTTCAATTGTAACCTCTGAGCAGGAAGCGCAGCAAATAACCAGCTATTTAAGTTTTATTCTGGTGCTTCCAATTGTTATGACGGTACCGGCAATTGAAAACCCCAACTCTTTCTGGGTGCATCTACTTTCATTTATACCTTTTACTATTCCCTCTATAATGATTGTTAGGTTCAACGTCGGTCCGATTCCTCCATGGGAAATAATTACATCCGCTTTTATAATGATAATATCGATATACCTGGTAGTATGGGTTTCCTCAAAAATATTTAAGGTCGGAATATTATCTTACGGGAAGAAACCGTCGTTAAAAGAATTATTCGACTGGTTAAAATCCTGACGGCAAATAATACAAATTAAATCTTTAACTTATATTTTTTTCATGCTTTATTTTGCTTCGGCTGCAGCCGCAATATTACCTATGCTGATTTATCTTGTAGTAATCTGGAAATTCGACAGATACGACAGAGAACCGTTCGGTCTTGTTCTAAAAAATTATTTATGGGGAGCATTGGGAGCCATATTTTTTGCCGTTATCGGAAGTACAATTCTATCAGCGGGACTTGCATCTTTAATAACAAACAAAGCCGATCTGAATAATGCGCAGACTATTTTTGTGGCGCCGTTTGTGGAGGAAATTACGAAAGGTATTTTCCTGCTTATAACCTTTTCAAATAAAAGATTCGATAATATGACGGACGGTATTGTTTACGGCGGAGCTATAGGCCTAGGATTCGGAATGACGGAAAATTTTCTTTACTTTATTGCGTTCGGACAGAATCTGCAGGAATGGGTCACAATTGTTCTGATCAGAACTTTGTTTTCCGCAGTTATGCACTGTGTCGCGACGGCAACTTTCGGAGCGTTTCTGGGATATGCAAAGTTCAAAGGCAAGATTTATAAAATAACTTTCCCGGTAATAGGACTGGCCGTAGCAATGTTTATCCATTTTGCATGGAACTTCAGCGTAAGTTTTCAATCAACTGCGTTACTCGGTTTTGTGTTTATGTTTTTTACCGTAATTATTTTTATAACCACTTTTGCGGTTTCGGTATGGAGCGAAAAAAGAATTATCTATAAAGAACTTTCAGAAGAAGCAATTAACGGAGTAATTCCCATAGATCATTTGGAAGTATTAAACTCGTCAAAAAGAAACCAGCACGGCTGGGTTGATGAAAGCATCAGGAAATTATATATTAGGGCAGCCACTACGTTGGCGTTTAGAAAGCTTGAGCTTAGAAATTCTTCCGGCTCAAGCAGAAATTTTTATGAGAAGGACATTGAATATTACAGAAACTTTATACATAACTTACTTTTACAGTCCCATAGCAATTAATATATGAAATCTAGCTCTTGCATTTATATGATTTCGCCTTATCCGGTATTTAATTTAAACGAAGTACCGGCATTTGACGTCTTTAATAAAAAAGATTCTTCTGCGCTTTATTCAGCATTAATTAACAACCACAGAGGAAATTTTATATCTTCCCATAAGAGCAAACAAATAATTTATTGTTTCGATGAAAGAGACAAAGAAAATATTCCGGAAATATTTAACGGACAGTCGATTTTACAATATTACGACTGCGGCGATGACGGTTCTTCGATAAAACAACTGGCGGAAAAATATTTCAATAATTATTTAAATAACCTGGTAGTATTCGGTAATTCCATCGGTTTTACTTCCGGTGAAATTGACAGAGCCTTTGACCTTTTATCAATTAACGATGAGGCCGTGGTAATAGGTAAAAGTTTAAACGATGCCGTAGCTTTTCTAGGTTTTAATTCTTACAACCAGGGCATTTTCGATTCCGTAAAGTGTGCGGACAACAGTTTTGATCAGATGCTTGCTAACGTTAATAAATTTGATAATTTTATTCATGTCATGGGGAATTACCAGTGCATTAAAAACATCGATGATTTTAAAAAATTATATATCGAATTATCAAAAAAAGAGAGCTGGGCGTACTGTAATCAGGAAATGCACGAACAATTCACCCATCTTTTTATCGAATACAAGGAACTGCTTAAATGAGTGCGGTAGGAATATTCGGGGGAACCTTTGACCCTGTGCATTTGGGGCATCTTGTTACCGCTCAGGCGGTGCGCGAGATAAGAAAACTTGAGAAAATAATTTTTATCCCGGCATTTATTTCACCCCATAAAACCGAAGTTCATGTTCTGGAGGCTGCTCACAGATTAAATATGCTGAAGCTTTCCTTAACCGGAACAGACAGTTTTGAATATTCAGATATCGAGATAAAAAAAGAAAAGATATCCTATTCAATCGAAACAATAAGGGAATTAAAAGCTAAATACAGAAAACTTGAACTCATAATCGGCTACGACAACATTTTCGATTTTAGAACATGGAAAGAACCCGACGAAATAATAAAGTTTGTCAAACTGGTTGTATTAAAAAGAAGAACATCTATCGAGCCGGATTATAAAGACAAATATTATCAGTCGGCCGTCTTTGTTGAAACGCCTACGATCGAGATAAGTTCAAGCGAAATCAGAAGAAGAGTATCCAAAGGATTACCGATAAAGTACTTAGTCACAGACAAAGTAAGAAAATATATAACTGAAAATAACCTTTATACGGAGAAAGATACATGAAAATTCTTGTAACGGGAGGCGCCGGTTTTATTGCTTCGCACGTTTCGGATGCATTTATTAACGAAGGGCACGATGTTTTTATTTTAGATAATCTTGCAACCGGATTTGAAAGGAACATTAATCCGAAAGCGAAATTCGTAAAGAAGGATATCGGTGATAAAAGCCTTGCGGAGCTTTTTGAGAAAGAAAAATTCGACGTTGTTAACCATCATGCAGCTCAAATGGATGTCAGAAGATCCGTGGCAGACCCCGAATTCGACGCCACAACCAATATACTTGGAACGATCAATCTGCTTCAGAACTGCGTTAAACACGGTGTAAAGAAATTTATGTTCGCATCCACCGGAGGAGCCGTGTACGGCGAACAGAGTTATTTCCCTGCCGATGAAAGCCATCCCACTTCCCCGCTTTCTCCTTACGGAATATCGAAACTGGCAGTTGAAAAATATTTATTTTTTTATCACGCTCAATACAAATTGAATTATACTGTCCTTCGCTACGCCAATATCTACGGACCGCGGCAGAATCCTTTCGGCGAGGCCGGCGTTGTAGCAATTTTTACCAGCAAGATGCTTAAAGGAGAACAGCCCGTTATTAACGGTACCGGAAAACAGACAAGAGATTACGTATTTGTAGGAGATGTGGTAAAAGCAAATCTTTTCGGTTTAAAAGATGAAGCTGTCGATTTTTACAACATAGGCACAGGAAAAGAAACAGACGTAAACGAGCTATTTAAATCCTTAAATAAAATTATCGGCAAGAATATGGAGGAACGGCACGGACCCGCCGCCGCCGGCGAGCAGTTGAGAAGTGTAATTTCTTCCGAAAAATTATTTAAGAAATTCGGATGGAGACCGTCAACTGATATAAACACCGGATTGGAAAAAACGGTAGAATTTTTTAAATCATTCAAAGCATAAATAATGATCATTATTTGCGCAAACGGAATCGGCTGATGCTTGAAGATACATTTATTGAAAAAATCATGAATAACGATAGAAGGTCGGTGGCCCGGTCTATCTCAATAGTAGAATCGGATAATGAAAGCTCCGAAGAATTGTTGAAGAAAGTTTACCATAAAATCGGAAACGCTTACCGTATCGGTATTACGGGACCTCCGGGCGCAGGAAAAAGTACGATAACCAATCAGTTGACCAAATATTACCGAAGTTTCGATAAAAGTATCGGTATAATAGCAGTGGATCCGACAAGTCCGTTCACAGGCGGTGCTCTGCTGGGCGATAGGGTAAGGATGAGCGATATAGGGCAGGATCCTTTTGTTTTTATAAGAAGCATGGCTACCCGCGGAAGTTTGGGAGGATTGAGCAAAAAAGCAAACGATGCCGCCGATATACTCGATGCGGCAGGCTACGATATAATTTTAATGGAAACAGTCGGTGTAGGTCAATCTGAATTGGATATTGCCGAAGCCGCAGATACAACCGTTGTGGTTCTTGTACCGGAATCGGGGGATGCAGTACAGGCAATGAAGGCGGGATTGATGGAGATTGCCGATTTTTTTGTAGTAAATAAAAGCGACAGACCGGGGGCTCAGCAGGCTGTTTCGGCGCTTAAGACAATCCTTATGATGAGAACACACGATTTTTCGTCGTGGATGCCCAATATTATAAACGCAACTGCATCCGAAAATAAGGGCATTAAAGAAATTGCGGATGAAATTCAAAGACATCGCAGTTTTTTGTTGGATAACAATAAACTCCTTGCAAAGCGTGAACACCGCACTAAAAAAAGAATTAAGGAAATAGTGGAACAAAAAATAAAAAACAGATTATGGAAAGATGCGGGAAGCAATTCGCTTAACTCAACTCTCGAAAAAGTTATTCTTGGAAATTTGTCTCCATATCACATTGCGGATGAAATCATAGAGAATTTCAAAAATCAGTTATAACTTCCCGGGGGAAACAAAACAAGATATAAAATACGTCCAAAAGACCGGTTTTTATATTTAGTATTTACTCAACTGAAAAATAATGTTGAGCTATTAACTTCAAATGAAAGGAAGTCCAATGGAAAAATCTGATTCTCCTTTTCTGGCCGACCTCAGCGAAAATCAAATAATTATTCGTGATACAATAAGGCAGTTTGCCGAAGAAAAGATTCGTCCGGTTATTATGGAATTCGACGAGTCGCAAAAGTTTCCCGCAGATATTTTTAAACAGCTCGGCGAGCTCGGGTTCTTAGGAATTCTTATCCCCGAAGAATACGGCGGCGCCGGTCTAGGGTATCGGGACTTTGCAATCGTAATCGAGGAACTGGCCAAAGTAGACCCGTCCATTGCCCTTTCCGTTGCCGCTCATAACGGCTTATGCACAAATCATCTTTATACTTTCGGAAATGAAACTCAAAGGAAAAAATATTTGCCGTTCCTGACCAGAGGAGAAAAAATCGGCGCATGGGGTTTAACGGAACCATCCTCAGGCAGCGATGCTGCAGGCTTAAAAACTACCGCGGAAAAGAGGGAAGGTTTTTACTTACTCAACGGCAGCAAAACATTTACGACGCACGGTACCGTCGGTGATATAGCGGTAATAATGGCTATTACCAATAAGTCGAAAGGCAAAAAAGGAATTTCGGCTTTCATAATTGAAAAAGGTACGGAGGGATTTATCACCGGTAAAAAAGAAAATAAACTCGGTATGAGAGCCAGCGATACAACCCAGCTTGCTTTCGATAATTGCAAAGTGCCCGAAGAGAATCTGCTGGGAGCAGAGGGTGAAGGATTTATTCAAGCGATGAAAATTCTTGAAGGCGGCAGAATATCTATTGCGGCCTTAAGTGTAGGTCTTGCGCAGGGAGCTCTTAATTCCGCGGTTGATTACGGCAATACAAGAAAACAATTCGGTAAGCCGCTGAATGAATTTCAGGCTATTTTATTTAAGCTGGCCGATATGTACACCAACATAGAAGCCGCAAGAATGCTCACGCACCGGGCTGCAAGAATGAAAGATAACGGATTGCCCAACACAAAAGAAGCCGCAATGGCGAAATTATTTGCGAGCGAGATTGCGGAAAAAGCCGCCAGCGAAGCTGTTCAGATTTTCGGCGGTTACGGTTTTATTAAAGACTATCCGGTTGAAAAATTTTACCGCGATGTTAAACTTTGCACAATCGGCGAAGGCACTTCGGAAATACAGAGAATAGTTATTGCAAGGGATCTTTTGAAGGATTAAGGATTGTCGATTTAAGATTGATGACTACAAAATAATGATTGTTGATTGTAAAAGGGTTGTAACGAATATGCAGTCTCATGCTTTTTAATGCCTTATTCTTTATGCGCCTTTTAAATTAGATCAAAGTATAAAACTCAACTCTCTTCTGAGTTGAACAACTGCAACTTAAAATTATTAAAATAATTATGACAAAAATCGGCTCCGAGCGAATTGAGAATGAATCTTTTCTTAAAAGAGAAGATTTTTATAAAAATATTTTAAGAAGATTGAACGCCGAAAAACAAAAGGTCATGCTCGGAGGCGGTAAAGAGGCCATTGAAAAACACAAAGCGAAGGGAAAGCTGACAGCCAGGGAAAGAATTGATCTTCTGGTAGATAACCCGAAAGAATTTTTCGAACTGGGTACTTTTGCTGCTTACGGTATGTACGAAGAATACGGCGGTGCACCTTCGTCGGGAACGGTTTTCGGCATAGGCAGGGTCAACAATAAGAATCTTGTAATCGTAGCTAATGATGCAACCGTAAAAGCAGGAGCATGGTTTCCGATTACCGCAAAAAAAAATCTTCGAGCACAGGAGATAGCTATAGAAAACCGTTTGCCTATAATATATCTTGTAGACAGTGCCGGCGTGTTTCTTCCTTTGCAGGATGAAATTTTCCCGGATAAAGAACATTTCGGCAGAATATTCAGAAACAATGCGGTAATGTCGTCGATGGGCATTCCGCAAATTTCGGCTATAATGGGCCCTTGTGTTGCGGGAGGCGCATACCTTCCCATAATGAGCGATGAAGCATTAATAGTTGAAGGCGAAGGTTATGTTTTTCTAGCAGGCGCGCACCTGGTAAAAGCTGCGATAGGAGAAGTAATAGATAACGAGAGTCTGGGAGGCGCAAAAGTGCAATCCAACATTTCGGGCGTCACCGATTATATTATGAAAAACGATACCGAGTGTTTAGACCAAATTAAAAGCCTTACCGGTAAATTCGGAAATAATGGAAAGGCCGGTTTCGATAGGATAGAAAGCAAACCGCCGCTTTATTCTCCCAAAGAGATTTACGGACTTCTGCCCGAAGATCCGCTTAAGCCTTACGATATGTACGAGATAATCGCCAGAATAACGGACAACTCCGAAATAGACGAATATAAAGCAGGCTACGGAAAAACTATTATAACTGGTTACGCGAGGATAGACGGCTGGGCCGTAGGCATAGTTGCTAACCAAAGGACAGTGATGAAGAATGAAAGCGGCGAGATGCAGGTGGGCGGCGTAATATACTCTGATAGTGCAGATAAAGCCGCGCGTTTTATAATGAACTGCAATCAAAGAAAAATACCGTTATTGTTCTTACAGGATGTTACCGGTTTTATGGTGGGAAGCAGAGCCGAACACGGAGGAATAATAAAAGACGGCGCTAAAATGGTCAATGCCGTTGCAAATTCGGTTGTACCAAAAATAACAGTTATTGTGGGGAACAGTTTCGGCGCGGGAAATTATGCAATGTGCGGAAAGGCTTACGATCCCCGTTTTATTTATGCTTATCCAAATGCAAAGATCGCCGTAATGGGAGGAAGTCAGGCCAGCAGCGTTTTACTTGACATAAAATTAAAGCAAGTTAAAAAGAGCGGCAAAAAATTCGACGAAAGCGAGAAGAAAAAATTTCTGAAAGAAATTACCGAGTCTTATGACGAGACAAGTATTCCCCTTTATGCAGCCGCCAGACTTTGGGTTGATGAAATAATAGACCCCGCATTAACCCGCAACTATGTTTCAATGTCATTGGATGCGGCTAATAATAATCCGGAAATTCCCAAATTCAATGTGGGAGTTATACAAACGTAAGTCCGGCCGGATGAATAAAACAATAAAGCTCATGGATAAAATTTCAACCTACTTAATTTTTGGTAAGCAATCCGGGTGTTAATTTTTATTAACTTCTTCGTTAACCTCAGTAACTAGCTAATGCCTCTTATATTAAACTTATTAGCTTATCTCCCGGAAAGGACAAAGCTTAACATATTTTTAAAACATTGATATGTTATACCGCCACAAGGTTGTGCAATTCAGACTTGAATAAGGTAAAAAGGTTAATGTTTTTATAATTAGACTTTAGTTACCGAGGTTAGGAATTATTATTGGGATTAATTTGTAGAGATATTAAGGATAATTATATTTCATATTAGTATTAATTTGTGAAACTAGTATACATCATCCCGATAACGAAAATAGCCGACAATTAAAACTGCCTATTGCTCAAAACTAATTCCGACCATTATATTTCTACCGGGAAGGGGATATCCGAAATCAATCTGGTAATTCTTGTTCAGGATATTTCCGCCTTTTAAGTATACCTGCAAAAAATCATTTACCTCATAATTTATATCCGCATTCATTAGGAAATAGCTTTCGGTATTAAAATCCTGAGTGCTGGTATATAAACTAGATACTTGCTGCAGATCCGCAGAAACCGTAAACGGATTAAATATATAATTTAAATGAATATTTAATTTATGCTCCGGTGCATATAAAGTAGGTGAATCGCATTTTAAGAAAGAATAATTTGCCGAGAGATTGAAATTATTGTTTACAAAATACCTTCCTGAAATTTCAATACCTTTATGTATAAATCTTCCCGAATTTGTATTGGTATTAAAAGGCGGCGTTACAATAATAAAATTATCGCCTTTGTCATAGAAAGCAGTAATAGTAAAATCAAGTAAATCGTTCAGCATGTATTTATTAATACTTACTTCATAATTCCAAACGTGTTCCGGTTTTAAGTCCGGATTTGCAACCGGGAATAAATAAAGCTCGTTGATTGAAGGGCTCCGGAATGCTTTGCTCGCCGAAGCCTTAATCGTAGTTGTTTTATCGAGCAAATAGGAGAAACCGAAATCGGGAGTTAGATCGCTGCCGGATAAAGAATTATTTGTATATCGAAGACCGGCTTCAACATTAAGCGGTTTTACAATAGAATAATTAATTAATCCATATACTGCCGTTTCATCAGCAGAATGATAAACGCCCAAACCTTTGGCTACGAAAGACGGAAGGCCCGCCTGCGTTCCCTTACCGCCGTAATTTTTATAATCCGCACCCAGCGTAAAAATATTATCTCCGGAATATTTTATATTCTGGTAAAAAGTAATTCCCTTCATTTCATCGTACGAATGCCAGCCGTTAAAAAAATTGTGATCACCGTAGCTGTAAAAAAATCTTAATGCTCCTTCTACATCGGTGAATTTATTTAATGCCGATACGGATCCTCTGGTTCGAAGGTACTTATAATAATTATTGATGGTCGGACTAAAGATTGTTCCAGGATCATAATACTTGGAACTGCTTATATCTCCGTCGGCGGTATACCTGAAAGCTCCTTCCGGTGTTAAAGACAATTTTAAATACCCGGCTGTAGTTCTGAAGCTGTCTTGTGCATCTGTTCTGCTGCCGTCGGTACTTAAATTATTTACCGAAGAAAATATTCCGAAAAGATTATTCCGGTACCCGGCTGAAGCCTGTGCACCGAAAGTTTTAAATGAGCCGTAATTCAGCGAAGCATTGATTCCCACTTTATTCAATGCCGGCTGTTTGGTAATAATATTTATAGCGCCTCCCAGCGCATTGGTGCCGTAAAGTACCGAACTTGCACCTCGTATAATTTCTACTCTTTGTATATCCGATGAGTTTAATGCATCCACTATCGGGTGGCCGAATATCCCCATAAACTGCGGCTGACCGTCGATCAATATCAGTACGTTGGAATTCGGGTTTCCTCCTATCCCCCGGATGGTCAAAATACCGCCGGCGCTAGGACCGACTCCGAAACCGGCAACATTTTTTGAGTCAAGAAAAAGCCCGGGAACGCTGTTTCCCAACACAGGCAGAATATTTATCTCATGGGCTTGAGCTATCTCTTTGCTGTTTATTATCGTAATACTCGCCGGTATTTTATTTAATCCTGTTTTGTATCTGGTACCTGTTACTACAACCTCGTTTAACTTATAAGTCTTGACTGAGTCTTTTTTAAGCTGCTGAGATAATGCCGTATTTACAAGCATCATCGAAATACAAAAACTTATTACGCTAAATAAAAACAGGCTAGTTATGTGAAATGTATTGACGGAAGGTTTAATCATTATGCTTCATTTTCCACGGCCAATTAACGCATGTTTTAATCTCGGGGAACAATACATAGTCGGCCTTACCTTTAAATACAAGTGTGTTAATTTTATTTCCTTTAAAAATTGATTTTGCCAGATCGAGAGTTTTACCGCTAACGGAAACATCGTCTACAATTAATAAATTAAGATTTTCGTCTAAATTTTTTAATCCTTCAAGCAGAACGGGTTCATCATATCTGGGATCATTATTATCGTCGCGGAAATTAATTCTAACAATACGCAGATCAATACCTGTTTTATAAGCAATCAGGCAGGCCGGCACTACCCCGCCGTTTGCTATTCCTATAATCAAATCGAAAGAAGGAAGAGTTAGGTCAGCAACTCTTTGTTTTATATCTCCAAATGAAAGATCCTGCATATTTTAATCCGAATCCGGACGAATTACTCCTTATTATATTTCACAGAAATATAGTTGATTATTACGAGCAGAATAATTCCCGGAATGCCGGAAATAAAAGCAGCGGCGAAATAATTTCCAAGGATCAAGTTGGGCATTAAAACCGGAAAAGCCATTAGTACCAAAGAAGTCAGCAGAATTGCGGCCGTGTATGCGACTAACGCATTAAAATATTTTAGAAAGGATATGCTTTTCAGCAATCCCGCAATTACCACAAAAAGGGCAAGCTGAAGAGTGATTAGGGGTATTATTCCGCTATGAGGATTACCTGTTATAAGATAATTAACAAGCGGAGCTGCCAGGCCGGCAATTAAACCGACGTGAAATTTAAACAATTTAACACCTAAATACGGCGCCCAAAACATCGGCAGAAATATTGCTCCTACAACAATCCCGTTAAAATCGGGTAAAAAGTGAATTAAAAACGGAGTTAACACGGATAGCGTTAATATTACTGCCGTTTCTTTTATTTGCAATCCGGATAATAAACCCGCTTTAACCGAAAAAGAAGTTCCTGATTCCATTATTGCCCCTATCCTTTTTTAATTAAATTTTGTCGAATGATTATTTTCGCCTAACTAATATATTTAAGAAATAACAATATTAAACAATAAAAATAATTTAAGTATTAAAATGTAAATACTATGCTTTAAAATCAACTCAAAACACAGATTTAGACATTATACTTCATTCTTTTATTCATCTGCATTGTTTTGAGCTGTTCCAGTTATTATTTTAATCCACTTTATAAATAATGGATATCTTTGAATAAAGTCATTTTATATTTGGTTGCCTTCGGTATTTTGTACCCGGGAGTAAAAATTGAACCTCAAACGACAAAACTCGGCAAGGAAGTGATTGCATTATCCGATTATATGGCTTCCGATGGTTTCGCAAAACTAAAAGAAAAAATTGACGATTTGTCGCAAGTAGATTCACTTTTTACAAAAGCGTTGAAAGTTACCGACGGTAATTATTCCGAAGCTTTATTTGCGCTAACATTTGCCGCTGTCCCGTACAAATTTATTCCGATACAAATTCCGCTGCTCAAAATTATAATTAACTATCCGCTTGTTTCCGCTGAGGATTCTATCTTTAATTTAAAGGACGACCACCTGCCGAAATATCTTTTTTTTGATTCACCCTTAAATAATTACGGAGACAAAGATAAAGTCGCGCATTTTTTCGGAAGTGCTTTCCTCTCCTACTCTTCCAATCTCTTTGATTTAGGCGATCTATTTGGTTATTTTGTGGAAGTTTTTGAGCAGGATTTTAAAGTTCAATCCTCAATTGACGTTAGGGATTTGCAAACAAATGCACTGGGAAATATATTTGGACTGCTTCTCAAGAAAAATAAAAATGTTCTTCCGTCAAGGGTAATGCTTATCAGATCATTATTTTATATAAGATACCATTTATGAATTCAATATTAATTATAGACGACGAAAAAGAGATTTGCGAAAGTATAAAATTAATTCTCGACTACGAGGGCTACAGCGTAGATTATACAACCAGCGCCATCGAAGGTTTATCTAAACTCTCCGGCAAGCAGTACTTATGCCTTCTTCTTGATATTCAGATGCCGGAAATGAACGGCTTCGAGGTGCTGAACAAGGTTAAAGATATTTATCAGGAAATCTCGGTCATCATTATATCCGCACACGGCAGCGTAGAGAATGCAATTAAAGCCACTAAACTTGGAGCGTTCGATTTTATCGAAAAACCGATAGATCGCGATAAACTTTTAATCAGCATAAGGAACGGAGTAGAGCAGGCAAAATTACTTATTGAAAACAAAGAGTATAAAAAAACATCCTTCGATTCGGGTGAAATTCTGGGTAAAAGCAAATCGATAAACAACATAATGGAATTAATTCAAAGAGTTGCCCCGACTGACGCAAGAGTATTAATTACCGGCGAAAACGGAACAGGCAAGGAACTGGTTGCCAGGGCAATTCACAGGCAGAGCGAAAGAAGAGACAAATCGTTTATTGAAGTGAACTGCGCTGCAATTCCGAACGAACTGATCGAATCGGAATTGTTTGGGCATGAAAAAGGCTCGTTTACCGGAGCATTTCAGCAGCGGATAGGGAAATTCGAATCAGCTAATAAAGGCACTCTTTTTCTCGACGAAATCGGGGATATGAGTCTTCAGGCTCAGGCAAAAGTACTGCGAGCAATAGAAGACGGCAAAATTGAACGCGTTGGCGGAACTAAAAAAATAGAAGTAGACGTAAGAATAGTTTCCGCAACTAATAAAAATTTGAGCGAAGAAATAGAAAAAGGAAATTTCAGGGAAGATTTATTTCACAGGCTGAACGTAATTCCTATTAAAATACCGGCATTAAGGGAAAGATCTGAAGATATTCCCATTCTGGTCGACAGCTTTGCCGAAGATATTTGTCAGAAGCACAAAAAACCGTCTGTTAAATTTAACGAAGATGCTTTTAAATATCTCAAAAGTAACCCCTGGAGCGGAAATGTAAGAGAGCTCAGAAATGCAGTAGAAAGAATTATCATTCTAATTGATAAAAGAGAGATCTCAAAGAATGACATCGAATTACTTTTTACATCCAATAAAAGCCAGATTGATAATATCATCGACACGAGCAATTCATTCCAGGAATTCAAAGAAAAAGCGGAAAAGGCATTTATTATAAAACAACTGAATTTAAACGACTGGAATATCAGTAAAACGGCAGAGGCTCTTGAAATTCAAAGAAGTCATTTGTATAATAAAATGAAAAAATACGGAATTGAAAAGGAAGAATAATTATGGGAGAAACAATATTTTCCAAGATTATAAAAAGAGAAATCCCCGCCGATATTGTTTTTGAATCGGACAATATCCTGGCTTTCAAAGACATTAATCCGCAGGCGCCTGTTCATATTTTAATCATCCCCAAAATAGAAATTCCGAAAATATCCGACTTCAAAGCAGACGAACACGCACAGCTTCTTGCAGAAATGATTGATACGGCAAATAAGCTGGCAAAGGACATGAATATTTCGGAAGACGGCTACAGACTTGTATTTAACTGCGGCCCAAACGGCGGACAGGAAGTTTATCATCTGCATTTGCACTTATTGGGCGGCAGACAGATGAAATGGCCTCCCGGATGATCCGGTTATTGTGCTTATACTGTAAATATTAAGTTATAAGAATCAATTTTCCCGTATCAATGGGCTTAAATTTACCGCCATCCTTTCGATAATAATCTGATATTAATCTGCTTTATCTTCTTAAATAAATTTGGGTAATTTGAAAACATTCGCTTATTTCTTGTTTTTCATCCTTGCTTTTAATTTTACAAAGGTCGCACAAGCCGAAGTGGGGCAATTTTCAAGAATCTCAATTGAGCAGGGACTTTCCCAAAGCATTGTTACTGCTTTATATCAAGACTCAAGGGGATTCGTATGGGTTGGTACTCAGGACGGTTTGAATAGATACGACGGGTATGAATTCGTAAAATATTTTTATGACCCTTCCGATTCTAATTCAATATCTAACAATTATATTACGGCTCTGGCCGAAGATAAAAGCGGCAATATATGGATAACAACCAGAGGGGGCGGTTTAAATAAATACGACCGATTTAAAGATAAATTCTACAGATATTTACAAACCAACAGAAACGCTTCAGCCGATTCCGTGATGTATTTACAATCCGTTGCTGTGGATATGAACGGAAACGTCTGGTTCGGAGGTTTTAATACCGGCTTAAACGAATTAAATCCGGCAACAGGCAAATTAACTAATTACCGGAAGAACATTTCTTCCGCAAACTCAATTTGCAGCGACACGATAACTGCGCTTAAATGTGACGACAACGGTATAATTTGGGCAGGAACTACCAAGGGCTTAAATAAATTCGACCCGGCGAATAATTCTTGGAAAACATTAAAAAATGTACCCGGAACATTAAATTCACTTAGCAATAATTATATAAGGTGCATTTATAAGGATGAGCAAGGTTTATTATGGATCGGAACCGATAGAGGCGGCCTCAATAGGTACGACCCTGCAACCGGAAAATTTTTCAGATATGTTTACGATCCGAAGAATAAATACAGCATCAGCGGCAACAGTATCAATTCGATTGTAGAAGACGAAATCGGGAATCTCTGGATCGGAGTTTGGGGCGGGGGTATTTTGCAGGTTAGATCCTGAAAACGGACACTTCGTAAAATATAATAAACAATCCGTCGGATGATCAAACAATCAGTTCGAACGATGTCGACGTTATGTGCCTCGATCGCTCAGGTGTTCTGTGGGTGGGCACTTACGGCAGCGGGTTAAGCAAAATGACTAGGCTCAGTAATTTATTCAAGCATTTTAAACATAATTTAACCGATAATAACAGTCTTGCCAACAACCAGGTGTATGCAATCTATAAGGACCGGCAAGGTCTGCTATGGATTGGAACATGGGGCGGCGGTTTGGATTGTTATAATCCGGCCTCAAATACATTTATACATTATAAACATAACAACAGAAGTTCAAATTCTATTAGCGATGACAGAATTTCTTCTATAGTTGAAGACAGCGCCGGAAATCTTTGGATCGGAACGATTGACGGCGGGCTGAATAAACTGGATATAACCAGGACAAATTTTTCGCACTACCGTTATAGTAAAAATAATCCGGGAACAATATGCAGTAACAGAATAAATTCGTTATTCATCGATAAAAGCCACAAATTATGGATAGGATCTTTGGATAAGGGACTGTCGGTTATGGACTTGAAATCTGGAGATATAAAAAACATAAATCATAACGACGCAAACTTAGTTTCAATAAGCGATAACCGCATTAATTCATTATTTGAAGATAAACTCGGAAATTTTTGGGTCGGCACATCCGACGGCTTAAACATTCTTTATAAAGGGGAAAGGTCATTTCAGGTATATAAAAATATTCAGAACGATCCGACATCAATAAGCAACAATTGGGTGAGCTGCATTCAGCAGACCAATGATAACCGTATATTGATCGGAACTTACGGCGGCGGAATAAACGAAATTATTCGGACTTCCGGGAAATTAAAATTTAAATATTATTTAAGCAGAGACAACCTTCCTAATAATTTTATATACAGTATTCTTGCCGATAACAACGGTAATCTTTGGTTCGGGACTAATAACGGACTAATAAATTTTCTGCCGGGAAATAAAAAAATGAGGGGATTTGATTTTTCCGACGGCTTACAAAGCAATGAATTTAAACCGGGCGCATATTTCGATAAAGTACACGATATAATGTACTTCGGTGGTATAAACGGCTTTAATTCGTTTGTACCGGAGTCTATAAACCGGGCAAATGTCGATACAAAAATCCTTCTTACAAATTTTAAAGTATTCAACAAGAAGATAGAAATAGGCGAAAAATCACTTCTGACGGAATCGATTAATGAGACAAAAGAAATTCGTTTATCGTATAAAAATTATTTGTTTTCAATAAGTTTTTCTTCTACAAATTTTGCTGCGCCGGAAAAGGAGAAATATGCTTATATGCTCGAAGGGCTGGATAAACAATGGAATTATACCGATGCAAAATTCAGAACGGCATCTTATAATAATTTGCCCGGCGGAAAATATGTATTTAAAGTAAAACCAATTTGCGACGGCTGCAACGATAAGAATGATGTCCGACTTCTGACAATAATTATTGATCCTCCGTTTTATTATACATGGTGGTTTAAACTATTAAGCTTTGCCGCGATTTTTTCATTATTCAGCGCCGGCTTCTTTTTAAGGACGCGAGCAATAAGAAGATCTAATTCTCTGCTCGAAAATAAAGTAAAACAAAGAACGCAGGAACTTGAAGAGGCGAATAAAACAAAGGATAAATTCTTTTCTATTATTGCTCACGATTTGAAAAGCCCCTTTCAAACTTTGTTGGGTTCTTCGGATTACCTGTCAGCCGAATACAACTCCCTCTCAGAAGATGAAAGGCAGGGAGCAATTCAAAACATTAAAGCAACAATTAAAAATACATTCATGCTGCTTGAGAATTTGCTGCAGTGGTCAAGACTTCAGACAAATCTTATACGGTATAACCCGGAAAAACTAGATCTTGCTTATTCGCTGCTGCCCACGATAAACCTTCAAAGGACTATAGCAAAAAATAAAAATATCGATATTAATTTTGCCGTAAACTTTAACATAAATATTATAGCCGACGTAAATATGCTGACTACAATTGTCAGAAATTTAGTTTCAAACGCAATTAAGTACACTCCTCAAAACGGTAAAATTGATATTAGTGCGAAGATTGATAATAAATTTGCAGTAATATCCGTGTCGGATACAGGCTCCGGCATAGCACCTGAAATTTTGGATAAGTTATTTAAGATCGACACCGGATACTCTACACAAGGCACTAACGGTGAAAGCGGAACCGGCTTGGGACTGCTGCTATGCAAAGAAATGGTTGAAAAGCAAGGCGGAGCCATATATGCTAAAAGCAAATTAGGAAACGGTTCTGTTTTTACATTTACAATACCTAGGAATTAATTAATCTTTCTCAAGTTTTTCGTACCAGTTCTTCTTTAACATAAATGTAGTTATAATACTCAATATTACAAGTATAACCAGAAGATGCCAGTATTTGAATACAAACGCCAGAGGCGCAGCCATTAGACTTATCTGCCATATTATGCCGGTTACAATATTTGCCACATCTTTTTTAAAATTTTTATTTTCCCTGAATTCCGGATTTAATAGTTTTGCTTTTTCCTGTATTGGCTTCCAAACTCCCCACGGCCTGACGGAGGTATAAAATTTAATTAACAGATCTTCATTCTCAGGCTTAGTCATTAACGTACCGGCTATGCTTCCGACCGTCGAAATTGCTAAAATATACGGATAAGCAAAAAGTGCGTTTGTTTCTGGAAAGATCAGCGGCATAATAAGTGCAATGAGCAATCCGGCAAGCATGCCCCAAAAATAACCATAACTGTTAAAGCGCCACCAATACCATTTCAAAATATTTGCAGCCGCAGATCCGCCCCATAAAGCAGATACAATCCATTGAGTAGCGGCATTCACAGAACCTATGTATAATCCGAAAGCAATGCTTAAAATAGTAACAATTATAGAAACGATATAACTGACTTTAATATAAGTCTTGTTGGATTCGTTAGGTTTGAAATATTTTTTATATAAATCATTTACAATATAAGCAGGTCCGAGATTCAGAAAAGAAGAAGTAGTCGACATGTAGGCCGAAAGCATGCCTGCAAGCAGAAGCCCCATTAATCCGGCCGGAATAAAATTCTTGATGGCAAAAGGAAGTATCAGTTCAAAGTCTATCTTGCCGCCCATTGCATTCAGCTGCGGACTGAAAAACGCGAGGGCTAATGCCGTAAGGCCCCCGATCATCAGATACCGAGGTATAGAAACTACGATAACGCTTAGGCCGTTTATCATTGCGGCTTCTTTAGGATTTTTTGCAGCCAGGATGCGCTGCAGGCTTTGTGTTGCAACCGGTCCGGCAAGGCTTACAAACAGTCCCTTAAATAATGCCATCATAATAAATATAGTAAACAGCGAATATCCGTCTGCAGCAATCTTTGCCGTAACCGAGTTCATAATCCCGTTCCAATCAAGGTTCAAATGCCATCCGAATAAAATATTATTCCATCCTGAAGGAGTAACTGCGGCCAGCATATCCGGAGAAACTTTTGACATTGCTATAACGGCAATAATAACAGCGGAAACGGTCATTAAAATATACTGTAGTACATCAGTTAAAATTACTCCGAACATGCCGCCCTTAACAACATAAATACCGGTAGCAACCGTTATTATTATTCCGTATACATGCGGCGACAAATCCCACGGAAGAAATATTTTAGCAAATTTTCCTATACCTACAAAGCCGTAGCTTAAAAAACCTATGATAGATACAATTGAGAAAATAACCGTTACCAGATGTGCCAGTTTGCCGCCGGTTGTGTCCTGAGCAAACCGTGTTGTAATCCACTCTGCCCCGGTTAATACATTAGAACGCCTGAGCCAGGCAGCCAGATACACCATCAAAAAGATCTGATTGAAGAGAGGCCATATCCACGGAATAAAAACACTTTTCATCCCGTATACGAAAGTGATATATACGAGCCACATTGTACCGGAAATATCGAACATACCGCCTGCGTTTGAAACGCTTAAGTAGTACCAGGGAATCTTTTTTCCGCCGAGGAAATATGCATCCAGATCGACGGATGCTTTGCCGGACATATAAGATCCGGCAATAATCATTGCAATGAGATAAATAATTATAATGGTCACATCAATGAAATGAAGTTCCATTTTATCCTATAGGCATTAGAATTGAAGTTTCGATCATTAAATGATTTTAGAGAACCGCGATAAAAGTCTATTTTATGCCGGTAACAAATGATTGGAGAATAAGTTACTAAAAAATAATTTTATTAACTACCGGAAAGCAGCATGCCGGCTGCTTTCCGGTTAAAAGATAAAAAGCGGAATTTGTTTTGCCGGGAACTTCCGTTAACATAGTTTAGATTGTATTTAACTTCCTTGCACTCCGACGGTAACAACTTTAAAATTATATTTTCTCCTGATCGAATCTACGGCCCGGAGCAGTTTTTTCCTTTTAACTTCTATATCTTCAAATAATATTTCCTGTTCGCAGAATTCACTGAATTTGGTAAGACCCACGCCGACAAGCCTTACAGCCACACGTCTTGTATAGGCTTTCCTCAGCAGCCCGATAATAATATCGTAAACAATTTTGTCGTCGTCCGTAGGATGTTTAATAGTCTTTGAACGAGTAATCGTTTGAAAATCGGAATACCTGAATTTAAGCGCGACAGTAGAGGTCTGCCAGTTGTTATCTCTTAATGTCTGACATACTTTTCCCGTCAAATTAAAAAGCGTGTTTTCAATTATACCGTTGCTTATTACGTCTCGGTCGAACGTAGTTTCTTTGGAAATACTTTTCTGCCCGTATTCGATAGTAAGATATTCACGTCCTTCTCCGTTAGCTTTACGCCACAGATCTACGCCGTATTTTCCGAATGCTGCGGAGAAATAATCGGAGGGAAGTTTTGCAATATCCCCGATAGTATAAATACCCTTACTGTTTAAGTTGCGCTGGGTGATCTTCCCTACCCCCGGAATTGTTTCAACCGGCATGGGCGAGAGAAATTCTTTTTCCAGCTCGGGAAGTATATATGTAATTCCTTTAGGCTTCATACAGTCGGAACCTATTTTAGCTATCGTTTTATTGCTTCCGATCCCGATCGAACACGGCAGCGATAACTTCTCCCATATTTCCTTCTGGAGCCGGGTTGCGAAGGCAAACATAGAACCGTAAAGTTTTCCGCACCCCGTAAAGTCCATATAAAATTCATCCACCGATGCCTGCTCTATGACAGGGGCGTAAGCGGAAAGAATATTCTTAACGGCTTTTGAATAAAGCGTATATTCTTTAAAATGCCCCGACAAATAGATACCCTGCGGGCAAAGTTTAAATGCGGTTCTTATCGGCATAGCGGAATGAAGTCCGTATTTCCTTGCCTCGTAAGAACAGGCGGCAACAACGCCTCTGCCGTGGGGATCGCCGCCGACTATAACCGGCTTGCCTTCCAGGGAAGGATCGAAGATACGTTCCACGGAGACAAAGAAAGCGTCAAGGTCAAGATGAAATATTGTTCTCATGTGATGTTTTACTTTTAATTTTATTTATAATACTCTTTTGTCATGGTGAGCGGAACTTCCTGATTGTTGACAGGCAGGTTCGCTCGTCCCTCGACTCCGCTCGGGATGACGAGGGGGCGTATTACTTTTAATTTCACCAATCCTTTTGTCATGGTGGGCAGAGTTGAACCATGACTTGTATAAATTCTCACATCCGCTCCCCCTCTTAATCTCGCGATTATCTATTTAATATGCGTCATCTCCGCGCCGTTCTTTCCCAGCCTCGGGTAAGCTTTTAGTATAGTTCCCGGCATATCAACCTTAGCTTTCTCCTCGAGCAGATGAATTAACTCAAACGCATTCGCAACCGCATCACCCTGAGGATGATTATTCATGATAACGTAAATTTCTTTTACTTTTTCCCGAACGGATTTTATTTTCTGCTCAATCTCTACAAGCTCGCCCGGCGAGTAAAGATACTTGTAACGTTCATTCTGCTCGTCGTACGACTGCTTTTTTCCGAAATTATTAACCGATTTCATCCACGCTTCGGCGTTTCTGCCGTGAAAACGAAGATATGCTTTACCGTTTGTAATGATAGGATCGAACTGTATTGCCTTGCCTACCTGCGGCTGATCGATTGTACAGAAAGTCATGTCCAATTCCGAAAATAATTCCATTGCATTCTTGTTGTTCCATGATGCATGCCGGACTTCGGCAAACAGGCTGTAACTTTGAAACAACTCGCTTAATTTACGCACATAATCTGCGGTTACATTATTAAACGAAAACGAATAAGGAAACTGCAGAAGCAGGCCGCCGAGCTTTTCGGATTTAGCAAGCAGATCGAGATTATAACATACCGCGTTGATCTTCTGCCTGTCGAAAAATTTTTTATGCGTAAAATCCTGGTGAAGCTTTACCGTAAAAATGAAATCTTCGGAATCGGATACTTTATTAATCCAGCCCTGCACTATCTTCGGACTTAAATAAGCATAATACGTCGCATTAACCTCGACGCAGTTAAAATAATGTGCATAAAAACTCAGCCAGTCAAAGTTTCCCGTTTGAGATTTCGGATAAAATGACGGCACCCAGTCTTTATAGGACCAGCCGGCAGTACCGATAAAAAATTTAGCCATCTTGAATATTATCCCCCGACATTAAATTTTATTCCGGTGGTGATCCATCTGCCCGGCAAAGGAACACCGCTTATTTCGGAAAACGATTTATTAAAAAGATTTGTTGCTTTCACAAAAATTTCAAAATTTTCAAACCGTCTGTATAATTGAGTATCCACTATAAAATGGTCCTCAAAATTTACGCGGTTTTCGTAACGCATTTCCCAGGTTTGTTTGATGCCGAGCCACCATGAATTATCCGCTTCCAAAAGAAGCTGATGTCTCATATAATCAAGCAGGTACTGCGATTCGAATTGTTCCGTATTTTTATCGGAACTTAAATATGTATATCCTATGCTTATATTATTTACCGGGAAATCATTAAGTAATCTGTCCGGCAGCAACGTAAGATTAATCTCAACTCCGTTTGTATTAAGTACTGCTATGTTTCTCGCGGTCCACGGCGACGAGTCATTAAGTCGCACCCAGTCAATCAGGTTTTTCCCTTCCTTCCTGAACAGGCTGGCTTTTAAACTATACGCGGATTGATCTAAATTAATACCTGCTTCGTAATTAAGAGTTTCCTCATATTTTAAATCCGGATTACCCTGGCTGGCAGGAGAAGAATAATAAAGTTCCGTATATGTAGGAATGCGGAATGCTTTTCCTATCGATCCGAATACGCGCAGATTTTTCGTAATATTATAAGCCATATCCAGACCGGGCCAGAACTTCCAGCCGATTGCCGAATAATCGTATGCATAAGCATTTGCAATTACGGTAAGATCTTCAGCCGGAGAAAATTTCTGTTCGGCGAAAATACCTTTCCTTGTCCGTGAATGATCTCCTAGATTGTTGCTTTTTATTTTATCGGCCGTATACTCACCCCCGAAAGAGGTGGTACCTATACCTGAAATAACCGAAGCCTGCAGCTGCGCGCCGTAAATATTTGTCTGATGAATGTTATGATAAAACGACGGATTTATATAATCCAGAAGATAATTATCGTCGTTCCTGCGCCAGTAGACTTTTGGAGTTATTAAAACATTTGAATTTCCGAAGTCGCCGCTTAAACTAAGAAGCTTAGTTGTGGTATGTTCCCTTTGATCGGGAAAAGCCGTTGAGTAAAAACTGTTCGCCCCGTAATTCTTATCGTTGTAACCGAAATATAAATTAAGTGACCCCGGATTTGTTTTAAACGATGTGCCGTAAGAAAAATTAACGATATCGAAATCGGTATTGTGAATATAGCCGTCTGATTTTTTCTTTGAAAGCGCAATATGGTTACTCCAGTTGTCGAAAGAATACGCGCCGTATACGGAACCGTTGTAATAACCGTTTTGTCCGCCTCCTGTTTGGAGAGACAGCGATTTATCATTTCCCTTTTTAGTTATAATGTTTATTACTCCGCTGAATGCATCCGCGCCGTAAATGCTTGAGCCGGGGCCTTTCAGAATTTCAATTCTTTGTACGTCTTCAAGCGGCACCGGAAGGTTTAAGTTATGATGTCCCGTTTGAGGATCGTTTATACTAACTCCGTCTATCATTATCAGCGTTTCCTCAAAACTTCCGCCTCTTATTGTTACATCGCTCTGAACGCCGTCAACGCCTCTCTCTTCGAGCCCGACCCCGAGTGCATATTTAAGCAGTCCCACTACACTGTTTACCGGCGCATTTTTTATTTCCTCCGGCCCAATTACAATTACGCTCCTTGTAAGGTCGGCAAATGTAAGCGGCGTTCTGCTCGCGGTAACAACAACCTCATCCAGGTTATACCGTGGAATCTCCTGCGCAGATAAATCCGATGCGAAGATAAAGCCGGTAATAAAAGCTGCAACAATAATATAAGAAACATATTTTCTTAAATTGAAAATCCCCGTATCGTTAATGTTGAAATCTGCATTCGCCAAAATTACTTGTCTCCTTTTTAATGGTTAAAATAATTGAAATTATACCGCTCTTTTATTCATACTTCTGTACATACCTACAACCACTCCTATAAGTTTGAACCTCGGATAGTTTTTTTCTATGGTGATGGTCTTATATTCCGGGTTTTCAGAAGTTAATTCCACTTCATTTTTTTTCTTATAAAATCTTTTAACCACTGCCGCATCATCAAGCACCGCAACTACGATCTGCCCGTTCTTTGCTTCCAGATTTGGGTTTACGATCACAATATCGCCGCTGAAAATATATGCATCCTTCAGACTGTCGCCTTTTACGCGCAGCAGGAAAGAATCTTTCGGCATTCGGGCAATAGTAGGGAGTTCTATGGTATCAATGGCATCAGGGTAAATCGTGAGCGGATTACCTGCAGCCACTTCGCCCAGGACCGGACGCGGAATAAAAAATTTTTCTTCAAGCGTAAGTTCAATGCTTCTCGAAAGCCGCGGGTTTCTTTTTATAAAACCCTTCCTTTCTAGAGCGGCAAGGTGCTGCTGAACGGTAGCCCGGTTCCTGTACCCGAAATTCTTCGCTATTTCGGCAAGTGTGGGAGGAATGCCCTTGCCCGACTTCTGCTCGATTAAATAATTCAATATTCTTTTTTGTATTTCGGTTATTTCTCTTGACATTTTGCCCGTCCTAATTTTAAGCTAAAATTGTGACTTATCAGGCGTATAGGTAATTCTAACTTTGAAGTTGTACGCCAACTTATTTTACCATACGGATGTATGGTAAAATAAAAAGTATACGGTAATTTGTCAAGGTATCTGATAGGATACTCTGAAAAAGGCAGGTAATAATATTAAAGACAATTAAATTAGATCTGCATCATGAAAATTCTCTCAAGCGATTCGATCATTTTCTCACGGAAAATCGGTTTTGAGATAAAGTCGTTAAAACCGGTGGCAATAAATTTTTCTTTGTCGCCAGGCAGAACATATGCCGTAACCGCAATAATCGGTATAGCTTCATAACCCGGCATTTTATGGATAATTCTAAGGGCATCCAAACCGTTATATTCGCCCTGCAGATTTATATCCATAACTATAAAATCAAAATGATTACTGTCCAGTAACGGAAGGGCTTCCTCAAAACTAACCGCAAATTTTATATCATGAAGTTCCTTCATCTGAACTTTAAATAAGATCTGGGAATCCACCTGATCCTCAATATAAAGACACGAAAGTGTGTTCATATTCAGACTGTTCATCATTTTACTTAACGGCTTAACCTGTTCCGTTATTTTATCCGGAACAATCTCCTTTTCTTTAGGCTCTTCCGCTAGTTCAGTGTTTTGTACTTCTTCCGGAATACTTTCTTCCTGTACAGACTCTTCGGGCATCTGTATATCAACATCCGGCTCTGTAACTTCAGTATCGGCCGTTTCAATTTCCTCTTCGATTGAGGAAATACTTTCCGGTTCGTCTATGTTTAAGGGTTCTTCGATATTTAAAGGCTCTTCTTGCTCTGCTGCAAGAGGTTCGCTGTCCGGTATTTCTGTTTCAGCCGGAATAGATTCTTCCGCCGGCAGCGGCTGCTCTTCTAAAATCTCCGGCCGGGCTGTTTCTTCTTTGCTTAGCTGAGCCGAGGATAAATCAATCGGGAAGACAAACGCATAATCAATTTTATCACTACTCTGTTCAAGAATTTCCAAACGCCCGTTCAATAATTCCAGTAAAGACTGCGTTAAACGGATGGTTAATTTAGAGATACCGAAATCTTTAATCTGCGAATCATCCGCACGATTAAAGATACCCGTCAGGTTATCGAGAAAATATTTGGAAACAAAAGAATAATTATCCTTTATCGAGATTACAAAATATTTTTGTTCATACGGATATGCCGAGAAGTATATTTTTTTCTCCTTATTTATATAAGCGGATATCTTAACAAGCAGACCGATTAAAGTCTGGAATTTCTGCTTATCCGTAACAAATTTTAATGAGGAAGATATTTTACCGTATGCAAACTCAACTTCGCGCGAACCGACAATTTCTTTATACTCGTTGAACACGGTATCGATAACTTCGGTAATTGCTATTTCCTCCTGAACTAAATCGGCGTTTCCTTTTTCTATATTAGAAAATTCTATCACCGAGTTCATGGTATTCAGCAGCCTGTCGCGGTTCTGGTTGATAATTTCGGATGCTTCTTTTTGTTCAGGAGTTAAATTCTCCATATTGTCCGTAAATTCCTGAACAAAACCAAGAATAACATTTATGGGAGTTAATATTTCATGAAAAAGGCTCGATAGGAAACCGGCATTGGAATCTGAGGGGAAATTAGCCTCGGCCTGGACCGGTTTTTCTACAATAACTTCAACTTCTTTTACTACTTCTCTAATTACTTCTTTTACTTTTTCTTCATGCTCTTCGGCAGGCGCATTTTGAATTTTTGCAATAATGCTGAAAGATTCCACTTCATTTTTATAATCCAAAACCGGCACAGCCGTTAATTCTGTCTCTACATAAGTTCCGTCCGCTTTTTTTAATTCCAGCATCAGGGTAGTCGTTTCTTTTATGTGACTTTGGAATATGGAAGAATTAAGAGTACCCCTTTCCTCGTCTCTGACCAAAGCAGAAAAAGATGTAGATCCCACTTCATCTTTTGAATACCCGAGAATATTCTTGACCGGAGCATTTACAAAACTTATGATGCCCACATTATCGGTAATAAAAAGCAAGTCCCCGGTATTTTCAAATGCAGTTCTGAATAACTGATTCTTTTTTTCGAGGTCCAGTTTTTCCGTTACGTCTTTTATAACATTAAAATGCGCATTCTTATCGTTATAAGTAAAACTGATTTTACTTATTTCCACAAAAATAAACGAACCGTCCTTCTTTTTATGTTTGAAAGGTCCGGTAAATTTTCCTTCTTTGGCGTTAATACTGGAAGAATCCAATAATGTTTGAATGTCTTCAGGCGTATACAAATCCGTAAGATCCATTTGCAGGAATTCGTCTTTCCGGTAACCGTAAAGAGTTAGTGCGGAGTCATTCACTTCGATGAACCTCAGGTTCTCCGCATCGTAGATGAACATAGGTTCAGGATTGTTTTGGATTAGAATTTCAAACATTCTTCCTCTTTGTTTTATTAAATTTTCAAAATTTTGATCAACATTGAGTTCTTCAATTAATATTGAAAAACCGCTGTAATCGTTTTTGTTATCAATAATCTTATCCAAAAAAACTGCACATTTCGAAACATTATTTTTATTTGCCTTGCTTGGAATATCGGATTCAAACTTTTCTGAATTCAATTCCGAAATAACAAACTGTCCGATTTTTCCCGATATCACCGGCGGAAGGGCCTTATTATAAAATTCTCCTCGTAAATCTTTCGTATCAACGGCAAATAATTTACAAAATTCCTGACTATTATGCTCGAAAATTCCGTTTTTATCTACAATTGCAGCCGCGCGGGGAAATTCGGAAATCAAATTCCTTGCGGGTTTATTTGCCGAATTATTTTCAATTTCACTGCCGGTTCCGGTAGTTTTTTGACCAATGCCGATAATCGCAATAACATTTTCATCGGAATCTATTAATGGAATCAATACCGTCTGATAATCATCAGTAATTATACCCGAAACGGGAATACCTTCGATCACAAGACAATTTACCGAATCGCGGATATATTTATCGATTGAGCCTGTAAACTCCGCTAAAAACGGCTGGATGAACGATGTAGTGTGCTTTCCTTCGATTTGTGAATATTTTAGCCCTAATGAACCGGCCATCTTATTATTTACTAATACAAAATTTCCTTTTACGTCCTTTATCCAGAAAAGTTCATCAAAACGGTTAATTGTTTTTAGTATTTTTTCCTTTCCTATAAACGTAAACGGATATAACGATCTGATATCCTCTATTGTATTAAGTATTTCTTCATTTCTTATTACAGTTTTAATATCGGAAGATTTTACGTCAAGTTTAGTAAATCCGGTAATTTCGATCCGGTTTTCATGCGGATGGATCATTAAAAATATATAAACCTCGCTGTCTTCCTTATAAGTATTCAAAGTTATTCTAGCGTTGAATACTGCCCCGTCCTTATGAATTAAATTCATCACCTCGGTTTGGGGAATCTTATTCTCGTAAGAATGTTCGATTAATTTATTCAATGCGGAATTTGTTTCAGCCGAAAAGGCGGAAAATATATTTGAATTTTCGCCTTCAATTAAGAAAAGACTTCTTGCTTCTTTGTTGCAGGAGATGATATTGCCTTCGTGATCCAGAATTAAAAAAGGCAAATGTATAATTTCATTTAATGCCGGGAAGACTGAATTATTTATTTTACGATTCATTATTTAACATTAATGGGTTTTATAAAAAATAACGCAACGTTGATTAACTTAGAAATTTTTAAAAAAAGAATAAATATACTACAAGTAAAATAAAATATGCGCAATCAGCCTGTTCACCGCTTACAGTGCGGTACTCACGGCATCTTACAGCGCTTTTCGTTTATGTATTGGGTAAATTATAGTCCAGGTAATAGGTTCTCGATTCATCTGGCTCGAGGTTGTTTATATATACGAAAATTGCTTTTTTCTGTCCGTTGTAGTCGAACTTGGCAAGCTTTGTCCCTATTATTTCGGAACTAATTTTAATATTGTCCACAGGTTTACTCATATCCACCTGAATAACCAGTCCGTTAACCGGATGCTTGCCCGGATTCGATACTATTAAAGCAATTCTTGTTTCCCCTCTTTGAGACACCCTTACCTCAACGTAGTTTCTTCTCGCCCACCAGTTTTTAATTTCCGAAGCAGTAGTAATCCAATAATTTTTTTTCTTCAGATCGTCGATAATTTTTTTAACTACCTCAACATTATCCTTTTGACATTGGTAGCCGGGGTGTATTTTAAAAAGATACAATCCGCCTTCGAAAAGGATCCTGTCGATATCTTCCTGATAAGTATAAAACTGAAAATTCTGGTTTGTCAGATTAAAATCTCTTATTACTTCGTAATCGTCCCTTGCGGTTTTAGTAAACCCGACAATAAGGCTGTCGCCTCTTATAATTGTTTTAGGAACGGATCTGTCGGTTAGGGAATCGGTAAATACATAATTGTACCCGGTATTTATCAAAGCTTTAACGGTATTCTGGTCATACAGACCGAAGTACGGCATAAAGCCGTTTACCGGCGTATCGGTAATAGATTCAAGTTCTTCTTTAGCGTTCCGGAGTTTTATTAATTGTGTGGTATAATCGTTTAATTTATTTAATGTATCATCGACCGAAGTCAAATAACCGATATCTACCAGAGGAGATACGTCACCGTAAGAGTCGAGTGATTTAACAAAACTTTGATGGGCTTTAGCGGTTTCGGGACTAATAAAGAATGATGCCCGAACATTTTCAGAACCAAGAACCGGAAGCAGGTTATATAAATTTGTTACATCCCTTGAAACCGTTGGCGCCAGCACGGCCGCAGCGCTGTAGTTTGAAGGCCAGTCTTTTACAAAAGCCACCGGCTTATAATTTAGCCAATTCATGCAATTGTTAAAGAGTCTGTCGAAATAAATATAATCTTCCTGCATGCCTATAACGGAATTTATATCAAATCCCATCCACACAAATCTGCCGCTGCCGTAAGAACCGTATGCAATGCCCGCACTCTTTTTAATTTGTTCTCTCGATAATCCGTTCTGTATTCTATAGTTATACCAGAAACTTGCCTGAACCGTCCTTGGATCAAGAACTTCGGTTTCAATCGGTTTATCCCAGGTTGCTACTTTTAAAGGATACCCGGCCGGAATATTTGCGGTAACCGGCAGGCCCCCGCGAAGGGTATGAATTTTTGTATGCTGTTCATCGGAAATTTCATTAGTGAATTTCAGTCCGAAAACCTCGGAGAAGAAATCCCATCCCCGCCATTTTCCGTCGTTGGAAAATGTGGCGGTTCCGCTAGTAGCAAAAACGCTTCCACCCTGTTTAATATATTTTTTAAGCTGAATTATTTCCCTGTCGCTTAATGATTTTGAGCCGGGAAGGATGATAACCTTGTACTGATACTGAAGGCCGAGTTCAATAGTCGAATCTGCAATTATATCAAACTTGTACTTGGCGTTGGATAAAAATTTTTCCCATGTATTAATATTATCGCTTACCCAGGTACTGCTGTCAGGCAGCATATTCTCGGTATATTTTGAATATAAAATTGCCACCTGAGTCGGAGGGCCGTATACAATATTTTTAATTGTCTGACCGTTGGGTATTAAATCAGCTGCCTTAAAATTCCCGAAGACGCCTCTTAAAATAAAAAGATAAATAAGTATTGAGCCGGCGAGTAAGGCTATTCCGCTGAGTATAATTAAGCCCTGGTTTATATTGCCATCTTTTTGAGATGTTACCGCCACTTTAGTGCTCCTGCTTCTTTATCTTCTTTAGCCGGTATATAGCCTTCGGCTGTATATTTCAAAAACCTGGAATCTGCCTGCTTTTTTTCTTTCTCTTCATTTTTACCGACCGGAACTTTAGCTTCATGCTGACCGGCTGATGATACCGTCTGCCTTGTATAAGCCTGGTACGGTCTGGGCTGCGGTGTAAATCCGGGCTGTGACGGTGCTGCTGCGGCCTGCTTCAATATAACCGTCTGTTTTGAAACGGCAGTGGCAGGACGCGGTTCTTCGTACTCTCGCTGCGGAATAACTCTTCCCGGTTTAGGCGTACGCTGCTGTGACGGAGCCTCGGCCGGCGTTACTAATTCGGCTTGCACTTCCCGAGGCTGAGGACCGACGGCCGTCTGTCCTTTGCTTTCTCTTATTTTGTACAAGATGTAAGCGCCTATGGCCAGCAGAAAAGTGCTGATAGTTGCGACTAATATAATCGTTGATAAAATAGGAATTAATTCCATATAAGACCTCTTAGATTATTAAATTTTAATTTATACCTTTGCCGTGCCTTCCCGCTCTAATTTTCCCCAGGTCATTTTTATACCTAGAAATTCTTCGATGGTTGACATGGCCTTGCATATATCGATAATTAGTATAAAAAACATTCTGTAAATAATTGAATAACCGACTAACCTGAATTCTTCTTTTTCGGCTGCAACACAGTATAATGCAGTCACTAAATCTAATATTGCTAATCCCGCCCACCAGAAAAAGATTAAAGACGAGAAACCGAATGCCAATGCCGCAATTATGAAGAAAAGATTTGCGGCTATATTCATAGCAGGCCAAATAAGCGCTTCGTAAAACATTGTCCAAAGTACAAAAGTATCGCCGAAATTAATACTGGGATTGACCATAAGTTTTTTATGTTTACGGATGGATTGAATAATTCCGCGAGTCCATCTGTAGCGCTGTTTGAGCAATTGCTGAAGTTTGGCAGGAGCTTCCGTATAAGATACGGAGTTCGGTTCATAATAAATTTTCCAGCCGTTAGCCAGAATTTTTAATGTCAGGTCTGCATCTTCCGCAAAGGTATCGCTTGAATAAAATCCCGCATTCTGAATTGCTTTTTTCCTGAAGAATCCGATCGGACCGGGTATAATATTGACAAGCCTTACAAAACTCTGCGCACTGCGCGCCATGTTTAATCCCTCGATATATTCCAGAGCCTGAAGATCGGTAAATAATTTGCCTCTGTTAAGAACTTTTACATTACCGGCAACCGCGCCGATTTCCGGATTTGTAAAATGCCTTACTGCTAATTTAACCGAATCGGGAGATAACTGCGAATCGCCGTCCATGCATAAAATTATTTCGGCATTGGAAAGTCCGATTCCTGCATTTAACGCCTTGGCTTTGCCTTCGTTGGGTTTATTTATCAGTGAAATTTTTATTTCGGAATATTTGCCTTTCTGATATCCGACAAGATTTTCAGCCACTTCTTTTGTTTTATCCGTAGAACCGTCGTTTATTATTATAATTTCGTAATTGGAATAATCTAATTGCAGAAGCGATATTACCGATTCGGTAACAACTTTTTCTTCGTTATATACAGGAACCAGAATTGAGACAAAGGGAGAATATCCGTTTTTGGGTGCGGCATATGTATATTGGTTTATATAAAGATATGCCATTACAAGAATAGAGAAATACCTAAACAGTAAGATGAAAAGAAATATAACCAAAGCAACAATAGTGGCATATTCTAAAAGAGATTTTACGGTCAATACTGTTAAAGGAAGAGTATAAATAATTAACAAAATTAAAATCAAAGAAATGATACCGCTGACGAATATCCTTCTTAAATATTTTCTGCCTTTAACTTCCTGTTCCCTCTGCTCCTGTTGACTTTCCAGTAAAATTGTTTCTCTGTTTATTTCCTGATTGAGTTTCATAGTATACAGTAAAGTTTATTTATTGACGGAATGATCAATTATGGTGCCATTATTTAATGTTAATTGTTTGTTATAAATACAATTAACATGCTTCTAAGCTGTAACAGATTAAGATATTTAATTTTGCTTGTATCATATTAGTTCATCGCGCATCAGCAAAAATCTTATTTTCAATCCGCCGAATTTTATTATTGCAATTTGATCCTTCTCATACTCCTAATCTTAATCTTACTTCATCTGATATTTTATTTTATGAAGAAATCGGATAAAAGACTAAAATTAGAAGCATGAGTAGTATTAGGATCCGGAGAAATATTAGAAGAAAGAGCTATCACAAAGTCCAATAAGCGGCGAGACTAACTCCGAAAGAGCTATAACCTATTACGTTTTGAAAACTTCCGCCGCCGCTTATTCTTCCCTGAATTGCCAGCCTGCTTACAATCCTCCAGGTAGCCGCCGCATATGCCTGACGCAGAACGGAACTGCTGTTTTCAATAATTCCTATTAAACCTCCGACTGTAAAATCAAAATTCGGTTCTCTGACAATATACCAATCGGCAAAAATATTATGCGAAGTAAAATCTGCGGGAGAATAGTATAGAGGAGATATTTTTTTCCAGCCGGAATTATAAAATTCATAACCCAGAATAAATTCGGGTACAATATAGTATCCGAGTCTAATACCTACGTTGTAGCCGCTGTTGCTGTCGGAAAACCTGTAATAACCCGCATCGGTTGAAAATTTGATGCCGGATTTTGTCTGATAGTATCCGCCGAATCTGTACATATCGGAATTAATTCTTAAACCGATCAAATAGGGAGAATATAAAATCTGAGATACATCCGATCTTGTATAAGATCCGTACAAAGAATATCTGTTTGCGAGTTCATATCTTAAAAAAGCTCCGGCTATTGGCCTTGAAACACTGTCGCCGTAATATGTCCTTCCGTAATTCATGCCGAGAGACATATTGTTTGCAAGTCTGAATAAAAGTTCCAGTCTGAAAGATTTTGAATTCAGCCTCGCAGTATCAACTGAAAGATTTGATCTGAATCCTTCCACGCCGAGAGTTAAAAAATCCGTAAGGCCAAGATCGAGTCTCAAACCTTCAATATTATTTTTTATGCCGAGATTATCAGAATAATATGAACCGTACGGTGTAACCATTGCATAAGTGGGGAACGACGAAGTATAACTTACGGGCAGCCAGTTATATCTTTGATTAACCATTGCAGTCTGCGAAGAATCAAGTTTAATCCTTGTTTTCATACTGTCGTAAACAGTCTTCGCTTTGCCGTACTCGTGCATTCTGAAATAAGAATCGCCCAGATATAAATTGACGTTAAAATCATCTGGATTATTTTTTGCCAATCTCTGAAATGATTCAAGAGCGGCGACGGAATCTCCCATAGCCAGATATGCGGTTGCCCGCGCATAATCGACATTAAAGTCATATCCGTTATTAAGAAGATTTGTATAGATATCGATTGCTTTTTGATAATGACCTGCACACGCATTAACATCGGCGTATTCTTTTTCGATTAAAGTATTGTTTTCGGAATTTTTTAAAAACTTTTCGTAAAGGGGAAGCGCTTCTTCGCATTTTTGTTTTCCGTATAAAGCTTCGGCTTCACGCAGAACCTCATAGTTTTGTTCCTGTTTATATCTAAATTTATTAAGTACAAGTGCATTCTGAAGCGATTTTAGTCCGGGCGAATATGGATCGATTTTTTTTATCGCCGCCATTTCGGACTCGGCTGCCGCAAAATTATTCTGCTGCATATTTAATGAACTCAATCCGATAAGCGCGGATAAATTATCGGGCTCCTTTGCAAGAACATTATTAAAATACTTTCTGGCTTCGTCGGGATTCTGTCCGATCCAGGTATCAAGCTGCGCCGCAAATAACTGGTATTTAAGATTTTCCGGTTCTTTATTCAGCAACGTCTGCATTTTATCTCGGGCTTTGAAAAAATCCCTGTTCTTCGCCTCAACCTCGGCGAATTGATAAATGACATCTTTTTCTCCGGGACAGTTTTTTAAATAAGCCGAATAAACTGCCATAGCCGAATCATAGTCCTGAAGTTTGGAATAGCTGTTGCCTAATTCCAGAACCAGATCTTTGTTCAAAGAATCCGAAGCCAGTTTTATTTTGTCTTCATCTATCTTTCCGCGGTAATATATTTGACCAATGGAATCGACCCTGGCAGTTAGCTGCACGGATTTTAGAGAATCGTAACCGGTATTCCGCAGCAACTGAAGCTGCTGACCTGCTTCTTCGAATCTCTTTGCGTTGACCAAAGCATTAATTAATTTCAGTCTGTAATTATAATTATCTGGATTTTTCTTTACCAGACGGTAGTATCTATCTACCGGATAAACAAACCGCGGAACCGAACGTCGAATCCCGTAATTAAAATGCCTTGATGAAGTATCGTTAATTGTATAGATATATCCTTTACCTTTTGCAAGGTCAAGTCCGTCCATCGCTTCTTTAAAGAACGGCTTGATAGCCAAAGAATTTTCAAATGCTTTTACTGCCGTTCCGTATTTCCCCAGCCACATTGAAAAATATCCGAAACGCGACCAAAGCCTTTGATCGCTCGGATATTCTTCAGTGTATTTTTTCAAAACTGGCCAGCCTTTGGCAATGTGATTGGTTTTAGACAAAATTTCTGAATATCTGATTATTTCATCCGGAGAACCGTGCGCCATTGTTAAATACTTATCGTACCACTGTTCGGCAACCGCCCACTCGCCGAGATTCTTGTAGTCTTTACCTACTGCGAGATAATTGTCTGCTTTTTTAGGATCAATGGCAATCTCTCTTTTATATCCTTCAATGTCGTTATAGAGTAAAGTATACCAGGAATTTGTAGCTCTGCTGAGGTTGGTGTTTATTTCTTTGTCGTTGGGTTCTAATTTTCGTGCTGATCTGAAGTCATAAACGGAAAGTTCAAACTGCTGTCTTTTTTCGTAGCATAATCCTCTTAAATTATATCCGTCGGATTGCTGCGGTCTGGCGGCAATATATTTATTTAACAAGTCTATAGCCTCGCCGTATCTTCCTCCCAGCATTTCCCTCAACGCTTCCGTTTTCATTTCGTCAACGGTAGTTTTTTCAGCAGCGTAATTGCCGGGGCCTGCAAAAAGTAAAAACAAAATAATAGGCAGCAGTAGCTTTTTCATTTATACTTTCCGATTAATAAAAGCCCAGTTTATTTGTTTCCTTAGGTTCATCTTGCATTAGCTGTCGGAAAATATCGTCTGCATTCCTGATTGAATCGTCTACTTTAACGGCAAACACCGAAATATATTGAAGGATGTTTTGAACTTCACCGGGCTCATTACTGGGAAGATTGCCTTTAATTTTTGATATCAGGCCGTTTACTCCCCTTTGATCTTCTTTTGTTACAAGAACAACTACTTTATTGCTGAGAATGCAGATCTTATCTTTTTTATCGGTTGAAAGCCTTAATGCATTCTGTAACTGGTTAAGTGTAAGAACCCCAAGTTTCTCAGCCGTTCTGTCAAGCCTGAATGATACTATCGTAAATATCTGTCCTGTGCTTTTAAATAATGCAATCTGATTATTTAAGATGAGATAAAAATCGTTAACGGAATAAAAATTCGTAAATGAGAAATTATCCGGAGGAACATCAAAATCAGCTAGCGGCTTATATTTATCTTCCGGTTTGGAAATATTCTTTCCGTAAAATGATGCTGTAGACTGTTTCGGTTGTAAATCCACGGTAACACCTTTGTATGGTTCGATTGTATAATTAGCTTTGAATTGCCCCTCATTATGCCCGATGTTCGGTGTAACGGTTATAATACCGCCCTGTGCCCTGTTAATTTCACTTTCCGTTTTTTGTAAATAAATCATACCTGTTGTATATGAAGTGAGAGCATCAACTACCGAATTAGCCGCCTGCGTTGCCGGATCGCCTAAGATAAATAAACTTGTTATTCCGTTTTCTTCAATCGATTCAACGGTACGACCGAATACGCTGCGCAGCAGATTAATATTATTGAACCCTATAAAAGGAGTCAGCTCGTCAAAAACTATCTTATTCGGTTGATATTGTTCGACTACTGTTACAATATCGTTGAGGTATTCAACTAAAAATTCGTCCGGGTTACCTACTTCATATAATTCGGAAGGAGGCGCTACTCTTACAACAATGATAAGGTTCTGATTCATGTAATGCTGAAGATCGAAGTCGATGGAAGCCGCTTGAATCATTAAATCTTTCGGCCGCATGCTTGTGAAGTACAAACAGACTTCTTTCTGCGCAGCGCATTCCATTGCATACTGCAGTCCGAGGAGTGTTCTGCCGGATTTTCTAGGCCCCACCAATAAATAAGTACCTCCTCTGTAAAATCCGCCCCACGAGTTGTCAACCAAGGAGATGCCTGATTTAATTAATTGTATTTTCTTTTTCATAACCTTATCTGATTTTTTTCTGGAATTTTCCAAATATTATGCCGTTTGAAATAACTTGTAAAATTTTCATTTTCCGAATATCTGAAAATTTTATTGATTTAAATAGAGACAACAAAGACATCGTGTTTTATTATGCGACACGGCATTTCCCCCGGAAGTTTGTGCTTTATTGTAGGTTATAAGTTGAATAACTATCTGCCGGAGTAGAAACCGTAAACAAAAACGGCGGTTGCATTGCCTGTAATTGTAGGCTCGTTTGTAATATAATTACGGTTGTCGTCGAAATATTTTACAGTCGGAGTATTAAAATTATCGTAAGTATGCCTGTTATCCTCAATCTTATAATTTTTTAATATGGCCTCGGGCGCAGGTCCGGCAGACATTGCCCCGGGTAAGTAGCCGTTATTAAAATATGCTACTTGAGAATGAAGGTGTTCCGGAAACCTGGATCCGATATTATAAATAAAACTAATGCCCCACGGATTTCTTCCGAGTACATAGTCTCTTTGCAATACTGCCAGTGAATCAAACGCGGAGCTGTTTGTAAGTTTCTTATAAAGGATAGCCTGAAGTGCGGCGCCGAGAAATGCGTTTGTTGATCCCCAGGAATAAGGCAAAGCTTCACCGAATAATGAGGTATCCATACGGGAATTAAAACTAATAAGATTATTCAATATATATTTTGAAAATCTCGGCACCAGCTGAGCGATCCGGTAATCCGCGAGAGCATTGATATTGCCGTAGCTCCACCAGTAATCGGAACCCGCACTATCGCCGTAGGTAACAGCATCGTTAAAGTATTCGAATTTCTTAGTAGCATTGTAAAGTTCCACTGCGCCTAAGGCCAGCTTTCCCCAGTATTGATTATCCTGGTAATAACCCGACGTACTTGTATCAATATCGGGAACCTGATTTCGTATAGAATAAAGATTTTCAGCAGCCTTTAGGCATTTATCCGCAAAATCTTTTTCGGAAAATTTTTCGGACCACACTTTATATCCAAGTGCCATAACCGCCGCATAAAGTCCGATCTGATTTTTACCGATGCCCACAATTCCGACTCTGTCGTACTGCAGACTATCCTTGTCGGGCAATCTCCAGCCGACCGAATGATCTCTAAGATCCTGAACCTGGGTGACGAGTTTATATTTGGAGTAATTGCACCTAAGCAGCCAGTCAAGCCCAATCTTTGCTTCATCAAGAACATCAGGAACACCGTTCTTATCGTTATCAAATCCGAACTTCGTTTTATCGAACTCGTAAGAAAAGATCAGCATATAAGTAGTATAGGCCGAAGTAGATAAAAACTTTATATAATCACCCGCATCATGCCAACCGCCGGTTAAGTCGGTTCCCCCAGGGTGCTCCTTATCCCCACTCAATCTGGCAACATCCGAAAGATGACACGGACCGTGAAGAATGGGATTGGTAGGACCGCATCTCTGCTCTTTAAAAAACAGCATTAGTGAATCAACTACCCCGTTATAAATATAGCGCCCGACACGGAATGGATATGAAAGGACACCGTCTATATTAATTTCATATACGCCCGGCGCCTTTAATCCGGAAAAATCTATTCTATAACAATATCTGAACTTGCCGTAAGAAAGCGCTAGTATCAGGGAGTTTCCCGGAAAAAACTATTTTTTTATCATGCCGGACAATTGTGAATTTCTTATTTAAAACCGGGTATTCCGAAAATACAATTGCGGTTTTCAGATCATTTAATAAGAACCCGACCTGATTAGTACGTATGTATATAGGTTTGCCGTTAGTTACCGCAGCACAGTCAATTGTTAAAAAAAGGATAAAAGAAATAATCAGTACAATTAAAAACGATCGCATAAAGATTTATATGATCTTCCGTATCTAATTCGGGAAATTTTTATTTAGTAGAAACTTATAGTTGCGAGGAGATGAAAAAGTCCCCTTATTTAAACACATAATTCCGGGATAGATTTTAAATTAGTTTTGCAACTTCGTTAAGGAGAACTTGCTTATCTATCGGTTTGGCAAGATAATTATTGGCGCCGAGCTGAATAAATTTTTCCTTATCTCCTTTCAAAGCATATGCAGTAATCACTATTATGGGAAACTCCGAATTCTTCAATTCTTTTCTAACATAGTTTAATACATCCTCCCCGTTTAATTTCCCGGGAAGATTTATGTCAAGGAGTAATAAATCATAGTAGTTGTTTTTAATTAAATCCAGCCCTGCCTCACCTGTTTCGGCAAATTCTACTGAATAATTTGTTCTTAAATAAACTTTGTAAATTAATTGTGATTCAATATTATCCTCTATTACAAGAATTTTTTTCTTTTCAGATTGTGTAATTGTCGTCATCAAACTTGTTATTGTATTTTAATAAATAGTATTTTAATCCAAAACTGCACAAATAACTAAGCAAATATCAAGCCTAATCATTAGAATCGTTGAAATTCGTACCAACAATTTTATCCCACACAGGCGAACTGACTCCGAACCCTTTAGTGGCGTCCTGAAAATGGTGTTTCATGTGATGTTTTTTAAGAGCCAGCCAAAACCGGTTATGTATTCTGAAATGATGCACTGCATAATGGGTCAGATCATAGAACAGATATCCGGTAAGAAAACCAACAAAAAAAGGAGCAACCTTCTGGGTACCCAAAATAGCCGTAAATAACAAATAAAACAAAACGGCAAGAGGCACACTTACAGATGGCGGCATTACCAGTCTTTTTGAATCGTTAGGATAATCGTGATGAACACCGTGAAAGATAAAATGAATTCTCTCCCCGAGCCTTGAATTAGGCTTGTAATGGAAGATAAAACGGTGCAGTAAGTATTCGGTTAGAGTCCAAATTGCGATGCCTAAAACAACTAAATAAACAATATTAAGGCCGGCAATTTTATATGTTTCAATCCCCTGATATAAAAAATATATTATAACCGGTAAATAAATAATAACCGGCACCGAAGGATGGACTTTTGAGAAGGCTTCCATAAAATCACTCTCGAACATCCTTACTGTTTCATCTTTGTTAGAAACGAAATTCTTTGCCATTTACTTACCCGTCCTCCCTATTATCAAATTTGAATGTAAATTTAACATTTTTTTTGTAATAACAAATTTTTTAGGTTAACTGATAAAACCGGGATAACAGCCGCTGTTAATAATAATATTTATTAAAATAAGTTCAATATTAAATTATTCTTTTTAATTTGTAAGCGCTTGATATCACTTTTTTATTCTCAATTTGAGGTATAATCAGGTTTATGACTTCTATTGAGACATTTAAGTTATAGCAAAAAATATCTATAGACAAATAATTAGGCGGTAAAGTAAATGGTATATTTTTAGATATACCATTCATAAAATTATTTAATCAAATTTGTTTTGGTTTTTAATTCCGGATTAAGATTAAATTTTCAGGGGAATTAATTCTGACTGAATAATAAAAAAATGATTTTCTTATTCTACCTTTTTTTCATTTTATTTTACTCCCCATCCGGAAAATTCTTTTTACCTATTATAGGAAAGATTTGACAAGTGCTTAAAAGAATTAAAAACTCGCTGGAAAAATTTCATGACCGATATGCAGTTAAAGCGGGTGAAAAATATTTTAAATATTCCGAGCTTGCGCGAATCATCTCAAATATTAGAACTTTTATAGACAAAGAATGCATCAATGAAAAATTAGTTGGAATTTTAACAAGTGAATCTACCGACTTTGAGACTTACGGTGCAATTTTCGGAACACTTTTCGGAGGAAAGGGCTATGTTCCTATTAATCCGGCTAATCCGTTTGAACGAAATAAATCGGTTATATCCCAGGCCGGAATAAAAACTATTTTGTGCAGCCGTCCGGATAAAGCAATAGAAAAATTTGCGGGCGAAAATAATATTAAAATTGTAGCAGTATCCGGTCTCCCTAAAACAGAAGTTAATTTAACTCTTCCAGAAGCCAGGGACGATGATATTGCCTACATCCTTTTTACTTCGGGAAGCACCGGTAGACCTAAGGGAGTACCGATAACCATAGGCAATCTAAGTTCCTTTGTAGATGCCTTCCTTGATTTGGGGTTTGAAATAGACGAGAACGACAGATTTCTTCAAATGTTCGAGCTTACTTTTGATTTTTCCGTTATATGCTATATAATTCCCGTCTGCATCGGTGCATGTTTTTATACTGTACCCTCAGAGGGCATAAAATTCGCAAATGTTTATACCACTATGGAAGAAAACGAAATTACGTTTTCATGCCTAGTTCCTTCGGTAATATCATACCTCAAACCTTACTTCGAAGAAATTAATCTGCCGAAAATGAAATACAGTCTCTTCTGCGGTGAAACACTTTATCAGGATATTGCTGCCGCTTGGTCGGCATGCATACCTAACGGAAAAATAATTAATGCATACGGTCCTACGGAGGCTACGGTTTTTTGCCATACATTCGACTGGAGTAAATCCGGTTCCGGAAAAAAGTCATTTAACGGCGGTGTCTGCATCGGCCGGGAAATGAAAAATATGAAAGCCATAGTTGTTGACGAAAATTTACGCAAGCTGGAACCGGGCAGTAAAGGCGAGCTTTGCCTGAGCGGTGCACAACTCACACCCGGATATTGGGAAGATGACGGTAAATCCTCAGGAGCATTTTTTAACACACCGATAGACGGGAAAGAATTGAATTTTTATCGCACCGGCGATCTTGCACTGATTGACGAAGACGGCGATTTTATGTTCTGCGGAAGGCTTGACAGTCAGATTAAAATTCAGGGTTTCAGAATTGAGCTGGGCGAAATTGAACATTTTGCCAGAGAAATTGCTCTTAATAATGTAGCAGCGGTAACTTTTAAAAATAAATCCGGCATCATGAACATTCATCTGTTTGTAGAAAATTATAACGGCAGCGAAAAAGAAATAACCGAATATTTAAAATCTAAAGTTCCCGGATATATGGTTCCCTCAGGTATATCGATACTGCCGTATTTCCCTTTAAATGTGAACGGCAAGACCGACAGGAAGGAATTATTAAACATTTTAAAGAAATCGACTGATTAAAAATTCTTCTTATTCATTAGAGGTATTAAATAGACAAGTTTCATATTAAATTAAGGTAATGTTAAGATGTTAGAACAATTGGTAGAAATCGTAAACAAATATCCCGATAATAATGCTTTTTGTATAGATAATAAATTTTATTCCTATGCTGATTTTGCACAAACCGTTTCTAATATCAGAAAGTATATCGAGGATAATCTGAAAGGCAAAGAAACCTCAATAGGCATTACAACCTTTGATGATTTCGAAACATACGCCGCAATATATGCCGTCATGTTTTCAGGGCTTACGTTCGTACCCATCGATGTTTCACACCCGGTTGAACGAATTAAAAACATGGTAAGCATTGCGGACGTAAATGTTATTTTAACCTCCCGTATCGAAGACTGCGTGGGTCTGATAAAAGAAAGGCTGCCGGTTCTAAAGATAAAATCGGTCACGGAAATACAGGAAGCTAAAATGAATTTGACGCTTCCCGAATTAAACGACCATGATATTGCTTATATACTTTTTACTTCAGGAAGCACCGGAATTCCTAAGGGTGTTCCTTTGACAGTAAAGAATATCAAATCTTTTATCGAAGCTTATGTACAAACAGGTTTCGACATAAACGAAAACGACAGATGCCTGCAGTCATCCGATTTAACATTCGACCTTTCCACCATGTCTTATATGGTGCCTCTGTCAAAAGGTGCATGTGTATATACTGTTCCTTCCGAAGGAATTAAATATGCTAACATATACCGTATTCTGGAGGAACATGAAATAACCGTTGCGCTTATGGTGCCTTCTGTTTTAACTTATTTAAAACCTTTTTTTGAAGATATAAAGCTCAAAAAAATGCGCTATTCAATGTTCTGCGGCGAAACATTATATTCGGGAATCATAAGCGAATGGGAAAAATGCGTCCCGAATGCAGTAATTCAAAATGTGTACGGACCGACAGAGGCTACCAACTTCTGCATGATATATAATTGGAATAAAGATCATTCTAAAAATAAAGTTTTCAACGGCGCTGTTTCCATCGGCAGACCGATGAATAATACGGAGCTGCTGATTGTAGATGAAAAGAACAAACCGGTGCCTTCGGGCGAAAAGGGCGAACTTTGCCTTTCGGGTCCACAGCTTACTTCAGGTTATTTAAAAAATCATTCGAAGAACAGCGAAGTGTTTTTTACGGTTACTGAAAACGGAATTGAAAAAAGATTTTACAAAACAGGCGACATCGCTTTTACAGATGATGAAGGCGATTACATGTTCTGCGGAAGAAAGGATTACCAGATAAAAATCCACGGCTACAGAATAGAACTCGGCGAAATTGAACATTACGCCCGGGAAATAACCGGTAGTCTGAATGCGATTGCAGCAGCCTATAAGAATAATAACGGAATAACGCGCATACATTTGTTCATAGAAGGTTTTAAAGGAAATTCCGATTTTATAATTGACAAATTAAAAAATAAATTACCCGAATATATGCTTCCTTCCGGGATTACCGTTTTGCAGAATTTTCCGCTTAATGTAAACGGGAAAACCGACCGAAATGAGCTGAAAGAGATCCTGGTAAAGCAGGCGGCCAAATTATGATTGAAGGAATAAAATTCAGGACTGCAGAAATAAATGACATACCTTTCGTAATAGAAGCTATTTTTGAATCCGAAAAAAGCGGTTCGGATACGATTAGTTCATGTAATATTTTTGAACTTACACAGGACAGTTTCCGGTCAATACTTACCGAAGTACTAAAACAGGATATTGAAAACTATGATTATTACCTTTCCGGATTTCTTATAGCCGAATTCGACGGCGAATTTATAGGAGCTCTGGGATCCTGGCTGGAAGCGCCTGATGATACTGCCAGCGGAATGATAAAAGCTTCCGTGTTGTTTCAGTATCTGGATAAATCAAAGTTGAAATCATTCAGCACCAATACCAGAATAGTAAAGGGCCTGGGATTAAACAGGGAAAAAAATACGCTTCAGCTCGAACACGGCTATGTGAGGGAACAATATAGGAGACAGGGTGTATTTACGAGTCTATTAAAACAAAGTATTTTAAGAAATTATGATAAATACGGCGTAATTGAAAAAGTTCAGGGCATATTATTTAAGGCCAATTATAAATCCTATAATGCTCATTTGAAATTCGGATATGAAGTAGCCGAAGAAAAACAGGTCGATGATCCCGAAATTCTGAAGTTCTTTCCTTACAATGCAAAAGTATTAATGGAATTTAATAAAGAAAAAATTTATAAATTGCGTCAGTAAAATTATAAGATATATTGTCAATCGGAGAATAAATGGGAAATATTGAAAAGCTGAAAAAGACATTTTCGGAATCTTTGGAATTACCTGTCGAACTAGTAAACGATGAATTAAGCTACGGCTCCAAAAGCTGGGATTCCATAGCACACCTTGCGCTTGTAGCTTCAATAGAAACGGAATTCGATATTATGCTAACATCGGAAGATGTAATTGACATGAGCAGTTTCAAAATAGCGAGGGAAATCTTAAATAAGTATGACATCAAATTTTAACCTTGAAGGAAAAGTAGCTTTTGTAACGGGTTCGACAAGAGGTATTGGATGGGCAACCGCAAAGACACTCACCAAATTCGGCGCAACCGTTATTCTCAACGGAATACAAAGTCTGGAAATCTTAGAACAGCGTAAAGAAGAACTCAAAAAAGAGTTCAACGCCAATGCCGGCGGTTTTCTTTTCGATACCGGAGATATGAATGCGGCCGAAAAGTGCTACAGCGAAATTTTTAAAAAATATAAGAAGCTCGATATTCTTGTTAATAATGCGGGTACTTTGCACGATAATCTTGTGGGTATGATAAGGCAAGAAGATATAAGCAATACGTTCAGTACAAATGTTAACGGTATAATATATAATCTCCAATTCGCCGCAAGGCTTATGACCCGGAAAAAAGCGGGTTCGATTATAAATATTTCATCGCTTGTAGGCCGCGTCGGGAACGAAGGTCAGGTTGTATACGGCGGCAGCAAGGCAGCTGTAATAGGCATTACGTTATCCGCAGCGCGCGAACTTGCTCCCAAAAACATCAGAGTAAATGCAATTGCACCCGGATTTATCAACACCGATCTTATTAAGCCTCTTCCGACTGCTATATACCGACAAAGATTAGAATCCGTTAAAATGGGCAGAATAGGGGAACCGGAAGATGTGGCCAACGCGGTTCTGTTTTTAGCATCGGACTTATCTTCATATATTACCGGACAAATATTGGGAGTAGACGGGGGCATGATAATGTAATGTTCTGGAATATAGAAAATATACCGGGTGACCGTATTGCTCTTATCGATGATAATTCGGGAAATATTTTCACGTACGAAAGACTTCTTACCGAATCGGAAAAACTGACCGGTGTCCTTAAGTCAGAGAAAAAAAAACTTATTTTTCTATTCTGCGATAATTCCGCCTCATGTATAATCGGCTATCTGGCCGCGCTTCGGAACGGCCATGCGGTTTATCTTGCAAATGTAAAAATGGATACGGAATTAAAACAGAAATTACTGAATTTATATCAACCTGAAATAATCATCTCCGTGAAAGTTATAGCCGGTATTGCAGCAGGATATACCTGTTTGCAGAATATAAACGGTTTATTCATTTATTCGGGACGTGAGGCTAATTATGTTGTGCATAAAGAACTTGCTGTTCTACTTTCAACTTCAGGAACTACCGGCAGCCCTAAACTTGTAAAATTAACCTACAATAATATTCAGTCCAACGCTGAATCCATTGCGGAATATTTATCAATTGACGAAAACGAAAGACCGGCAACCAGCCTGCCGGTTAGCTATTCTTTCGGATTATCCGTTATAAACAGTCACCTTCTGAAAGGCGCTTCGATTTTCTGCACGGATAAGTCGATGGTAATGAGAATTTTCTGGGACTCTTTTTCGAATAACAACTGCACATCCTTTTCGGGAGTACCTTTTAATTTTCAAATGCTGCGCAGATTAAAATTCGATCGGATGAAATTACCCAGCCTGCGAACCATGACTCAGGCAGGCGGAAGTTTGAGCGAAGATTTTATAAAATATTTTTACGATCTTGCAAAAGATAAAAACTTGCGTTTTTTTGTAATGTACGGACAAACAGAAGCAACTGCGCGTATTTCTTATGTTCCGTTTGATAAACTCGGAGAGAAAATAGGTTCAATAGGCATACCGATTCCGGGCGGAGATATTAAAATTTACTCCGAAAATACGGAAGTTCAATCGCCGGGAGTTACCGGCGAATTAATCTATTACGGACCAAATGTAATGATGGGCTATGCAGAATCGGGAACAGATTTATCAAAAGATGATGAATACGGCGGCAGGCTTCATACCGGGGATCTGGGTTATAAAGACGAAGACGGCTTTGCTTATATAACTGGAAGAATGAAGAGATTCATAAAATTATTCGGATTAAGAATTAATCTTGATGAAGTCGAAAGAATGATAGAGAACCATTTTACTGTTGCAGCCGCATGCTGCGGGACTGATGACAAAATGAAGATTTTAACTCAGTCGGACGACGAAGAATTGCCGCAAAAAGTTAAACAGCAAGTTCTTGAAATTTACAACCTTCATCATTCTGTAGTCTTTATAAAGAATATTAAATCTCTGCCTGTCAACAATTCCGGGAAACGCGATTATAAAGCTATTCAAAAAATGGAAATATGATGACCCCGCTTGACGAACTTTTCTCTTTGCCGCAGTATTCCATCGGGTACGAAAAAAAAGTCTCGCTGCTTCTTGCCGAATTAAATTCGCTTACGCGATTTCATTATCAAAAGAGTCCGAATTATAAAAGAATTCTGGATAATCTGGGTTATTCGACAGCCATTAAAACAGATAATATCAACAGTCTGCCTTATCTGCCCGTAAGAATTTTTAAAACCCGCGATTTGAAAAGTATAGATGACGATGAAGTCTTAAAAATTTTAACTTCGAGCGGAACAACCGGTCAGCAGGTCTCGAGAATAGCGCTGAACAAGGAAACATCATTGCTTCAGGTAAAAGCCCTGGCTGCCATAATTACTTCTTATCTGGGTAACCGAAGACTTCCGATGATAATTATAGATACGGAAAAGACAATTAAAAATAAATCCTCTCTCAGCGCAAGAGGTGCCGGCCTGGTAGGATTATCTAATTTCGGACGCAGCCATTTCTTTGCACTTGATGAAAATATGAAATTAAAAACCGGCGAACTTCTGGAATACGTTGAAAAATATAAAGATGAGAATATCTTAATATTCGGTTTTACATATATGATATGGGAATATTTTTTGGGGGCAGTTAAAAATTCGGGTAAAAAAATTGATCTTAGCCGGGGAACTCTTATTCACAGCGGCGGATGGAAAAAACTTATCGAACAATCGGTTTCAAACGAAGTTTTTAAGTCGGAGTTAAACATAACTTTCGGACTTGAAAAAATATTTAATTTCTACGGAATGGTGGAACAGGTCGGCAGTATATTTATGGAATGCGAACACGGTTTTCTCCATACTCCTAATTTTGCTGAAATAATTATAAGAGATTTTAACGACTGGTCGGCCGCTGCGCCGGGTACAAGCGGAATAATTCAAACATTAAGCGTTCTTCCCAGAAGCTATCCCGGCCATTCGTTATTGACGGAAGATCTGGGAACCGTTATCGGTATAGATGACTGCCGTTGCGGACGGAAAGGTACGTATTTCAAAATAGAAGGCAGAATACCGAAAGCCGAATTGCGAGGATGCAGCGACACTCATGCCGAATCGGTCATGAATCCGGGGAAGGATAAAACTGTATGAAAGTCGATCAATTTATCCCGTTTCAAAACCCGGACGCAGATCTGCATGAATTAGTTAATGAGTCGTTCATAAATAATAAACCTCTTCCCTCTTTTGACGAATTAAGTATTAATTTTTTAACCGGACTGTCGAAAGAAATTCTTAATTATCCCGGGATAAAATCCTTTCCTGAACTTGTATCTCTTGCATTTTGGCTAAGGCAGGCAAACGTGGCTTTAATTATTAAAGAGTTCAAAAAATCAATCGAAGATTCTCAGGTAATAGTTCCTCGCGGACTGGCGTTTCATATCGCGCCTTCAAACGTCGATAGTATATTTTTATATTCGTGGGCTCTTTCTCTTCTTACCGGCAATAAAAACATAGTAAGAATATCTCAAAACAGTAACCCTCAGCTGGAAATACTCTTAAATATTATACGGGGATTCATTTGCCGTAAGGAATGGGCAGCAATAAAAGACCGGAATATAGTTATTTCTTATCCGAGAGAAGAGGATGTAAATTTATATTTATCTGCCCGGGCCGATATACGGGTTCTGTGGGGCGGGGATCAAACTATTAACAAGTTTAAAGTTATCCCCACAAAGCCGGCTGCCAAGGATATTCTATTTGTCGATAAATTTTCCTACGCTGTTATTAAATCAGAGCAGTATAATTCGCAGACAAAACAGCAGAAAGAATCAATAGCTAGATATTTTTACAACGATGCCTACTGGTTCGATCAAATGGCATGCTCATCTCCAAGGTTTGTTTTATTTACGGGTAACACGAACGATTGCGAACATGCCGGAAAAAGTTTTTGGGAATTTCTCGGAGAGGAATTGAAAAGAAAGGACAGGCATGACAGTGCTGATATTGCAATGGAAAAACTCGTTTATATGTTTGAAACGATTTCGACCGCGGATTTACCCTCGAAACCTGAACCTCTTAACGGCGGAAAGCCTGCGGTATTGCGAGTTACAAAAGAAGAAATAAAAAGATCAAGAGAATCGTGCGGCGGCGGTTTTTTCTTTGAATGTTTTTTTAATAACCTTGATGAGTTAATACCGCTGATAAGCGTAAAAGATCAGACTCTTTCCTACTTCGGATTCTCAAAAGAGGAATTAAAATCCTTTGCGGAAAAAGTAAACGGAAAAGGAATCGACCGGATTGTGCCAATCGGAAAGGCTTTGGATTTTTCTCCCGCCTGGGACGGTTATTCACTCATTAACGAACTTACAAAACGTGTGAATATTCTCTGAAAATTTTAGAAGTTAAAGTATATAAACGGCTGAAGCTGAGCTGCTTCCGCCTGATATATTATTAAAATCATTATAGCCAGCAGCAGGGCCTGAGCAATAACCGGCATTTTCGTAATCATATCCTGAATTTTATAATCGACTTTCCTGGGTATAAAGTGCATAGTATAGCCTATTAAAATAAGCGCGAATACCTTCCAATAACCTACTATGAACTGGAAAAATACCATACCGTGAAAGAACGTAAATATCTGATGAAATATGTCCATTGCAACCTGCATGGAAGAAGCCCTGAATAATATTGCGGTAAACATTAAAAGGTGAAAAGTAAAAAGTATCTGGAAAAACCTGAGCCCCTTTGTATTGCGAATACCTAGTTTATCGTAAAATGCATTGCGGTATTTTTGGGTTAAAAGCGAAAAGGATAAATAAGTACTGTGCATTAAACCGAAAAAAACGAACGTCCAGTTAGCACCGTGCCAAAGTCCTACGACAATAAATGTAATAAATATTGCAAGCGCACTTCCGTAAATCCGCAGGTTCCTGAACTTCATCTGCAAAGGCTTGAATAAATAATCGAGAAGCCAAGTAGAGAGCGATATATGCCATCTCCGCCAGTAATCCGCAACGCTTGAAGCTATGAACGGAACATTGAAGTTATCCATTAATTTGAAACCAAGTAAAAGTGCAATGCCCATGGCCATGTCGGTATATCCGGAAAAGTCGCAGTAAATTTGAAGCGCATATGCATAGGTGGCCAGCAGGTTTTCTACACCGGTAAACCTAAGGGGAACTTCAAAAACCCTGTCGACAAAGTTAAGTCCGATATAATCCGCAATGACATTTTTCTTGAAAAGTCCGCAGAGTATCAGGAAAACTGCGCGTCCTACATCCGCTTTGGAAATTTTAAAGTCGTGCTCGATCTGGGGCAGGAATGCCGCCGCCCTGTCAATAGGGCCCGCAAGTATATTCGGGAAGAAAAACATATACAGGGAAAAGTCCCTCAGGCTATTAGTCGGCTCCATTGTGCCTATATAAAGCTCGATAACATAGCTCATCGCTTTAAATGTGTAAAAAGAGATGCCGACCGGCAGCATTATATCTAGTGGATTAAGGTGACCCGAATGTATATCGTTAATAATACTGATTAAGAAATTGGTATATTTAAAATAAACTAGCAGTCCCAAATCTATTACTATTGCAAAGAAGAAAAGCGCGCGTTTGAATCCAGGAGCCTCTGTTTTATAAAGCCAGTTACCGAGATAAAAATTTATAAACGTCGAGAAGAAAAGCAGAAGGAAAAAGAAGCCGGAATTCCTGTAATAAAAAAACATCGAGAAAAAGATAATAGTGTAAATCTTAATATTTTTGCTCTTTGAGGCAAAACGGTAGAACAGAACTAAAGTAAAAAAGAAAAACAGAAAAAAGCTTGTACTGAAGTACAAGGGATCCTGCGGATTGTATTTGAAAAGATCTAATAGTTTATTAAAGTCAATACTGGATAGCATCCGTTCCTGCCGGTGTTAAAAAAAATTTCGACTATATTTTATTAAAATTAATTCTGAAGTTTTGAATCTACAAGTTTCTGCAATTCCCCTATATTCTTAACCCTTAATATTTCAAGCCCCTTAAACTTAACATTATATTCTTTTTCCACGGCAAGGATAACATTAATATGATTAAAAGAATCCCAACCGGGCACCTGGTTGGCCGTTGTTTCGTCTTTTATATCGAACTCTTTTAAATTAAGTTCATTTAAAATTATTTGTTTGAGTTTGTCGGAAATCATTTTCTTACCTGAGTAATTTGATTGCTTAATAATTAATTTATTTTTTCTGTATATCTAGACCTTAATTCTCATTTGGCTTGTTTGTAAGCGCTTATAATTGCATTTGCAATCATTTGTCCTATTTTAGCCGCGCCCTGCCAAGACGGATGAGTATAATCCATTAGGGCAAGCGGCGGGTTTGCCTTTACCCATTCTTCCATGGAATTATAACCTCCCATTGCTTCAAACAAATTCCAGAATGCCACACCTGTTCTGGAGGCTATTTTTTCCTGCGTTTTTAACAGCAGCGGAATATTCGGATCGGTTACAAATCGGGTTCCCCTTTTCACTGCTCTATCTCCTACACCGAGCAGCAAAATGCTCGTCTGCGGAAATGCTTTTTTCAAATTATTAATTACTTTTACCATTTGGTTTTCGTACCAAGTATTATCGCCCGAACCGAAACTGGTTTCGTTTGCACCGAATGCAAGAATAATTAATTTATAATTCAGCATTTTACCAAACTGGGTAAATTGAGATTCTGCTATATTATTAAAACCTAAGCCCGTATTTCCCCTCCACGGAAAGTTATCTACATAAACTCCGTTTCCGTTTTCAAGACTTGTGCCGTAAAAATAGGCCTGATCCGGCATTGTCGTGGTTATTTGAACTGATTGCGCGCTGCCTGCCGGAACTTTAAGATCAAGTTCTTTTACTTCGTTCCCGGTTTTTAATGCTGCGGTCTTCTCAGTACCGTTGTCAAACTTATATTTAATATTCGAGTTTTTAGCGCTGCCGTAAAACAGTCTTACAGTATAGAAACTTTTTAAATACGGCAGCCAGTTTGTAGTTTGATATTTAACCCAGCTGACTCCCTGAGGGATAGCAACAAATCCGTTTATTCCGAGCGGTATGTTATCCGGATTTCCGGTTAGAACCGAAATCGTTTTCCAGTTGTCTGAGAATGTCTGTTTGGTAGTCAGTCTGAAAGAAATGTCCTGTGATGTTATCGAAAGAAATCCTACACCGTTTCCCCCGAATTCATTTTGAAATTCATTTCTTATGCTGGAAGTAATATTATCGCCCTCCACACCCGAATCGCCGTAATGAGCTATACGTATTTTTTCCGACCCGGATTTTTTTAAGGCATCGAAAAAATATTTCATCTGATCTATATTGCCCGACAACGGCACTTCTTTTACTTCCGGCTGTCCGCCATAATAAGAATTGTCGCTCTCTTTATAATTCGAAGTTTTACCGAAAATATGAGCAAGTAAATCCGGGGACATTTCCGATTTAACATAAACCGGATTAAACTTTAACGGACCGACTTTTATTTGTCTGCTCAGTTCAGGTGATTCTTTAGCTACCGGACTCTCGTCCGATAATCTACCCGGTATAAAATAATTTGAACTTATAAGAGAATCGGGCTTTACGTCCATGAAAAGATCGATGGGTTTTATTGTGTACCCGAATACCGTAATACCGCCCAGAAAATGGGAAAGCATAATAACAAATAATATTGTAAACGCTATTAAAAATACAGGTGTGTTCTTTTGATTGTCGGAATTCATGAAGGCATATCCTATTTTCTTAAATTTCAGGAATAATTAGCTGTAATAAAGAGGCGCAGTGGGCGCTCATGTTTTGCAAAATTCTTGTTCAATTTGACATCCAAGAATTTGCAATTATTATACCAAAATAACGATTTTAAAATTAAAATTTTTTAATCAAAAAAAGAGCTTTTCCCGATAATAAATATCATTTTAAGAAATAAACATCATACAAGAATCATTTTTAGACACCATTACTTACCTTTGCGTCTCAGCGTCTTTGCTGTAAATACCAATATTATATAGTGAATGTAATAGAATAATTTACTCTATAGTTTTGCTAAAATTGTAAAAGTTCACGGGAAAAAACCGTATCATATGAAAAATTATAATTTTATAGGATTTTTTGTTGATATTATAGACTAAAGTTATAATATTCGAAACAGAAAATGGAATCAGCAAAAAAGCTGTTTATCTTCAAATTAAAACGGAGGTGTAATGCCGCAAAACGGAGAGAGAGAACAATGGGGAAGCAAAATAGGTCTGATACTCGCAGTAGCGGGTAATGCAGTAGGACTGGGAAATTTTTTAAGGTTTCCGGTACAGGCGGCACAAAACGGCGGCGGCGCGTTTATGATTCCGTATTTTATATTCTTTTTAATTCTCGGTATTCCTTTAATGTGGATCGAATGGGGAATCGGCAGAAACGGCGGGCGTTATAAACACGGCAGCGCACCCGGAATGTTTGATGTCATCTGGAAAAATAAACTTGCAAAATATTTCGGCGCTTTGGGATTATTCATTTCACTTACAATTCTAATTTATTATACCTATATAGAATCATGGACGCTCGGCTTCAGTTTTTTTTCGATGAGCAAACTTTACTTCGACGAATCAAGTTTCCAGGCTATGAAAAATTTTCTCTACAGCTATCAGGGAAGAGTTGCAAGCGCCCACTTTCCTTCCATTCTCCCGGCTTACGGATTTATGATAGTAACATTCATATTGAATTTCTGGATCTTATATAAAGGTATATCAAAGGGTATCGAAAGGCTTGCTAAGATTGCAATGCCCCTATTATTATTTTTTGCGGCAATACTTGCAATTAGGGTAATTACTCTCGGCACTCCTAATCCGGCCATGCCCGAAAACTCTATAGCGAACGGATTCGGATTTATATGGAATCCCGATCTTGCAAAATTGGGCGACCCCAAGATATGGCTGGCTGCGGCGGGACAAATATTTTTCACGCTGTCCGTAGGTATGGGTACAATACATGCATACGCAAGTTATTTAAAACCGAAAGATGATATTGCGCTATCCGGTTTGACTACAGCGGCAACCAACGAATTTGCCGAAGTGGTACTCGGCGGATCTATCGCCATCCCGGTAGCAGTTGCTTTTTTCGGATTGCAGGCAACTCAGGAATTTGCCAAAGGCGGTGCATTCGACTTGGGCTTTGTTTCAATGCCTCTGATTTTCGAGAAGATTCCTCTCGGCGCCGTGTTCGGTTTTTTGTGGTTTCTCCTATTATTCTTTGCGGGAATAACATCTTCCGTTGCTATGGGACAGCCTGTAATTGCCTTTCTCGAAGATGAATTCGGAATGAGCAGAAAAAAAGCTGTCGGTATTCTTGCCGCTGTTGTTTTAATCTCTGTTCAGTTTGTTATAATATTTTTAAAACACGGTTTTCTCAACGAGATGGACTACTGGGCAGGTACATTCGGACTTGTTGTATTCGCTCTGATTGAGACCGTACTATTCATGTGGGTATTCGGCGCCGACAAAGCATGGAAAGAAATGAACGAAGGGGGCGACTTCAAGATACCGCGTATTTTCTATTACATAATGAAATTTGTTACTCCGGCAGTGCTGTTCATCATAATGCTTTGGTGGTTTATTAATGACGCAATTCCTATTTTAATGCTGAAAAATGCGGCGGAAGCGGATGTTCCTTTTATTTGGGCATCCAGAGCATTAATGGTTTTATTATTTATAGGTATTTTGTTCTTAGTAAAGAAAGCATGGATGGGACATTCGGAAAATAACGAGATTCAAAATTAATATAGGATAAAATATGGGACTTCATACTAGCGGGATAGTATTTCTGGTACTGGCCTGGGGTGTTATAATTACATTGACCACATTCTGCTTCTTCAAAGTATTTAAATCAGAAAAAAAATAACCGGGAAATTAGACGTTGGCAAGTCGGTAGTAGATTGTTGCAGAAGATTTATACAAAAAAACAAAGGCATGCAACCGAAGAGGGATTACATGCCTTAATTTTTTATAAATCATTTTAATCAGCGGACTTAATTCAAAGTATTACAGTTATCTTTAAAATTTATTATTAAGTCCTACAACCAACCGCCTGCTACCAACAAACAACTTACGATTACGGCATCATGCTGGCGTTTTCACCGCTTATTTCTTTCACTTCAATTTTATCAATCGGTTTACGCGCGTCGTTATTTTCAGTTGATGTTAGCTGAATTTTCCCTTCTTTCAGATGCTGATAAAGCAGATCATTTTCAATCAAATAGAAGAACTGCTGCTTGAATTCGTTAAGAGAAATACCGCAGGTAGCCGCATACTTAGCAAGTTCATGCGGATCTTCAAAGTCGGCTTGATTTAATCTTAACATGTATCTTCGAGCGATGTAGAAGGTTTCCGATGTCGGATCGACAAGCCTGACTCTTGTTCTATTAGTTTCCGGATCGAGTATATCCTCAAAAAACATCGGGACAAAATGACCATTCTGAATAGAAACCATCGCACCTGTACCGCCGGATAGAATAAACTGCGCCGCAGCATAACCGAGATCTCTCGTATATTCCATGTCAAAAGGAATAGGATCGGCGCATCTAAGCTCATAGCCTATATTTTTTGCGACAATAGTAGATTTGATTCCGAATTCTTTTAATCTTTCCTGAACTCTGTATTTCAAAATTTCACCGAAGTTAACCTCTGCAAGCCGGATGTTATCGTGTGCATCGCGTTCAACATTTACCAGAGGGTCAAGGTCTTTCGCATTCAAATGCTCAACAAGACCTTCTGCAATTATCGCTACACCGTCTTTTCTGCCGTAGCTCAATCTTTTAATAATTGCACCGACCAATATATCCACAATATGAGCTAACTTTATTTCCTTGCCGGTAAATTCCTCCGGTATCAAAGTTAATGTTGCTCCGGTTGCTTTGCCGATTCCCAATGCAAGATGACCGGCTTTACGGCCCATTGAGACTACAAAGTACCATCGCGAGGTAGTCTGAGCATCTACCATCAAATTCTTAACAACTTCAACTCCGATGTGTCTTGCTGTCTGAAATCCGAACGTCGGAATACCATGAGGAAGGTCAAGATCATTATCAATTGTTTTGGGAACGTGAACTACTTTTATTCTGCCGTCGGCCATTTCATTTACCTTCATTGCGCTGAATGCTGTATCATCGCCGCCGATCGATATCAGTTTGTCTACATTTAGTCTTAATAAGGATGTAACAGTGTTCTCGAGGTGCTTTTTGTCTTTGGTAGGATTATTTCTTGCAATTCCTATATATGAACCTCCGCGGAAATGGATCCGGCTGACATTCTCAATTGTAAGTTCTTTTACGTGAGAAATATCCCCCTCCATAATCCATTTAAATCCGTCCCTTATCCCTATTACGTCCACACCTTCAAGTACTGCTCTTATTGTTGCCGCGCCGATTACGCTGTTGATTCCAGGTGCCGGACCGCCTCCTACTAAAATTGCCAATTTTTTAGGTGCTATGGACATCGCTTACTCCTTTATTGATGTTGAGAAGTTGCTAACTAATATAACTTTTATATTCTTTTTTTTCTAAGTTATTTTTGATGACCGGAATATTACAACAAATATTTCGAAGAACCCTGAATTTATATTTCCCCTTTATCCCCTCTTAACATAATTTTCAAAAGCAGAAGCTTTCAATAATATAAAAATGTTTCCTAAATTTAACAATTAATCTAACTGCTTTAAAACAAGAAATCCATTGTTTTCACAATGGATTTCAAAAAAAATGGTACCGCTAAATCTATAAAACTTTGAGTTTCGCAAATTTCAGCATCAATTGTTTTATGTTATTGCCTTCGAAAACCACAGTTGCCTTCTGCATTTCACCGGCGCCTGTTACCTGGGTTACTTTCCCGAGTCCGAATTTTTCATGCATCACCCGGCTGCCGGCACGTAAAGCTTTGTTGTCCTGATCAAAATCTTCGTAATCTACCTTTTCGAAATATTCGTAGTACATTTCCTTTTTCGATTTGCGGTTTGATGATTTCCTTCCGATACCTCCGTTTACCTCGGAATAAACATTAGGATCGAGCTCATCGATAAACCTCGATCTGCTTTGGTAGGCAACTTCACCGAAACGGTATCTGGACCTTGCGTGCGAAAGAAATACTTTCTGCTGTGCTCTGGTTACCGCTACATAAAACAAACGCCTCTCCTCTTCGATTGAAGCATCGGAACTGAATCTGTTTGACAGCGGGAAGATATCTTCTTCGCATCCGGAGATAAAAATCGTAGGAAATTCCAAACCTTTTGCACTGTGAATAGTCATGAAGGTAACCACATTCTGGCTCTCTTCGTAATTGTCGATGCCGGAAACAAGTGAAACATCTTCGAGATACTGCTCAAGTTTTGCATCCTTACTAGAATTGGAAAAATCGCTTAATGCGGATAACAATTCATTTATATTCTCCCAGCGGCCCATCGATTCGGGAGTATTTTCCTCCTTGAATATTCTAAGAATTCCCAGCTCGTCTACAAGTGCCCTGGACAATTCACCCACGGAAAGTTTGTCTTTCAAATCGATATACTTGTCTAAAAGTATTTTGAAAGCTTTAACGTTTTTTTGAATTCTTTCTTTTATATCGATAACCTCGAAAACACGCATCATAGTTTCAAACATTGTTATATTATGTTTTCTGGCAAAGGCTATCATTCTTTTAATAGTCGTGCTTCCAATTCCTCTCTGCGGAAAATTCATTATCCGGAGAAGGCTTTCTTCATCATTATGATTTGAGATGACGCGCAGGTAAGCAATTATATCTTTTACTTCCTTGCGTTTATAAAATTCGATGCCGCCGATAATTCTATAAGGGATCTTTTCTTTTCTGAAAATATCTTCCAAAGCTCTCGACTGTGCATTCGTTCTGTATAGGATTGAAAAATCTTTTAGCGAAAGTTTCTTCTTGGAGATTTCCTGTTTTATGTGTTTTGCAATCTGGAAAGCCTCATCCTTTTCATCGGCGCATTTAATAAGTGTGAGAAGCTCGCCGTCGTTGTTCTCAGTCCATAGAGTTTTAATTATCTGTTCTTTATTATTTTTTATTACCGAATCGGCCGCGGCCAGAATTGTTTTTGTCGAACGGTAATTTTGCTCCAGTTTAAATATTTTGTGTTTCGGAAAATCTTTTTCGAAGTCGAGCATATTTGCAATGTTTGCGCCTCGCCAGCTGTAAATGCTTTGAGCATCATCTCCCACAACGCATATTTTCCCGTCCTTTGTAACAAGTAATTTAAGCAGCTCGTATTGCGCTTTATTTGTATCCTGAAACTCATCTACAAGTAAAAATTCAAACCTCTTTTTATACTTCTGATGAATTTTCGGATTGCTGTTAAATAAATCGATTGGCTTCAGCAGAAGGTCATCGAAATCCATAGCATTGTTTTCAAACAGCCTCTTTTGATATTCTTCGTATATCTCTGCAATCTTTTCATCATTCGGAGCCATAATATGGTTTTTCTTGAACTCAGGCGGCATTATCATATGATTCTTGAGAAAACTTATTTTGTGCTTAACCGAGTTAGAAGTAATACCTTCAATATTTATGTCAAAATTTGAAATAATATTAGAAACGAGTGAAGTTGAATCTTCTGAATCATAAATCGAAAAATTGCTTCTGTAATTCAGGCTTTTTGCTTCAATTCTTAAAATACGGGCAAAAATAGAATGGAATGTACCCATCCAGATATTTTCTGCTTTTTGTCCTACCAATTCCTTAATTCGTTCCTTCATTTCATTGGCAGCTTTATTAGTAAAAGTAAGAGCCAAAATACTTTCCGGTTCATAACCCTGATCAATTAAATAAGCAACCTTATAAGTCAGAACCCGAGTTTTTCCGGATCCGGCGCCGGCAACTATCATTGACGGTCCGGTAATGAATTCAACAGCTTTTTTCTGTTCGCTATTTAATGATTTTAAATTTATCATAAGCTTATTTTATTGTTGAAATTGGTGGTAATTTAAGGTGCAAATATAATGAATTGCCCGGCGAATTAAAAGGAAAGAAAAAAGTCTATTTTAGGAATAATATTTAATGGATAGCCTGTTGTAGATTGACTATTGCTGATTGAATATTGACGATTTTTTAAAGAATTCATAAATATGAAGTTAAACGAGATTTTTTACTTTTATCCGTAAAAGAACTGACCTAAACTGATATTTTTAAGATAAAAATATGTTTTGACAGACTCTTTTCAACAAGCTCAACGACCTACCACCAACCTCCTACATCCCTTTTCAACAATCTCAACGTCCTTTTAGAAGGTCACTACAAAACATAGACAACCTACCACCACCTCAGATACCCCAATCCGTGGGCTGGTAATATTTCATCATTTCATATTGCGGTGTTCCTTGTTCCGGCTGCCAGTTGTAAGGAAAAATAACTTCGGGCGGCATTGACATCAATATTGATTCGATCCGGCCTCCGGTTTGTAAACCGAATAATGTTCCGCGGTCGTATATTAAATTAAATTCTACATATCTACCCCTTCGGATCAGCTGGAATTTTTTATCGTCACTGTTAAATGGTTCGTTTTTTCTTTTTTCGATGATTGGCAGGTATATTTCCATAAAGGAATTTCCTATCGATTTTATAAGATCAAAGTTTTTCCGATCCCTGCCGTCAAGATAGTCGAAGAAAATCCCTCCGATTCCCCTCATTTCATTCCTGTGCTTTACGGTAAAATATTCGTCGCACTCCTTCTTATATTCCGCATAGGAGCCGGGTATTACCGAGTTGCATGCGGACTTAAGAGTATTATGAAAAAATTTGAAATCGTCAGTTTGCGGATAATAAGGTGTCAGATCAATTCCTCCGCCGAACCAGCTGCCGCTGTTTTCGGTTTCAAAATAACGAACGTTCATATGAATTGTAGGTATCTTAGGCGAGTACGGATGAATCACTATTGAAATTCCGCATGCTGAAAAAGCACCTCTCTTTACTTTCAATTGCTTTGAAAAATTCTCCGGTAATTCCCCGCCGACAGAAGAAGTATTAACTCCCCCTTTTTCAAATATTTCTCCGTTTGAGATTACTCTTGTAATTCCTCCGCCGTCTTCGCTATGTTTCCATTTGTCTTCTATAAATACGTTATTATCCAGAGCCTCCAGCTTGCCACATATTTCATTCTGCAGAGAATATATAAATTTCTCGGTTTCTTTAAATAAGCCTGATTGTTTCATTATTTCTAAAAATTAATTTTTTAAATATTTATTTAAATGTTACGTTTGTATTCATCAATTATACACGCCATATTACCTTCTCAAACATCTTTACAATAATATAATAACTTTTAATTATATTTGATTTAATACTAATTACAATACCGATCATTATTGAAAATATTAAAGACTTACCTGTGCCGATTATTTACCGGATAAACATTAATCAAAATTATGAAAAGTATATTTATATTTTTTCTACTAATTAATCTAACCATTTATGCACAGGAATCTGCCTCAACCGCTTCACAACTTACCGGTAAAAGTTATACGGGAAATCATAAAACAAAATCAACTTCAATCCGGATTAATGCCGTTAATATTTACGGCAATTTAAATGAACTTGTAATACCTGTCGGCTTTCCGGACAAGCCGAATACAATACAGTATCCTTATTTAAGTAATAATCCGCTGTATCCGGTTGTCGGACAATTTCCTGGCGGTACTTTACTTTCGGATTTTATAAAAACACACGGCGGCAGAATTGCGGAAAATTTGTGGTTTGAACCTGCATTTAATCATTATTTTACCACCGAATCAGGGGGATTATACAAAGTAAATTTTCATTTCATAAAAAAAGCCGACGGCACCCGGTATTTAACCAAACACGACTTCGGTTATTTCGAAAAACTCAATAAACACGATTTCAACGTTGTTATCGGTCAGTGGCGAAAAATAGTTTCTGAAGTTGCGGACAATATGTATGCGGAAAACCATCACGTTTTCGACAACATCGACTTACTTCATTTTACTTTTGAGGGACTGACAAAGCGTGAATTCTGGAACGGCATAAACGGCGGAACGGTTATGTTTAACGTTAATTTAACCTCTCCGGACGGGAAAATAATTTATAAAGACAAGCCGGTCTCAATTCAAATTAAAACTTCGGCAATACCGCATGAATACATGCATTTAATAGGCGCTCTGGCCGGCTACCCGCCCACCGGAAATCCTGGTACAGGTTTCAGCGGATTTCCGGACAGAGGCATAGAAAAACAATTAACTATCGACGGACATAACAATATGCTGTGGACGTACGACATGATGTATCACAACGCTTCTCTTCTTCCGCTGCATTCACTTTACGGTTTGCCGCCCATTTTATCTCACGATTTAATTTTCCTCGGCTGGATTAAGCCCGACGAAATAAAAGTAATTGATGAAAATAATTACCTGGATTTTTCGGATATAAAACTGGCGGACGTTAATTATCCGCTGACGCCGCTGCAAATAAATGACGGGTACTGCAGAATTGCAAAGGTAATGATACATAAAAATTATTCTGACGGTTTGAGCGAATACTTCTTAATAGAATATCATGCTGCATCCGAATTCGATAAAGCATTCGAAAACTATGCCGAGTTTCCGGTATCCGGCTATAATACCGGCGTACTGATCTGGCATATAAAGGAGAAGACAAATCTTATCGATATAAGAAGAGACGATATGATCGAATTGGAAGCTGCCGTTCCTTATAACGGATGGTACGGCAGCGCTGTACCGAACGATAGCTACCCGAGAAACTATAAGCGCCCTAAAGGCTGGAACGGAATTTATAACGGCGATAATAATTATCTGGATGATGACCGGAGAGATTCTAATGGCAGGTATTATTATTTACCCGAAGGCGGAGAGCATATCTGGGAAAAAACAGTTAAATATGATTCAGGCAATACCTTCGGCTGGGATCCGACCGGTACAAGAAAGTTTATGAGACTCCAAAGTATGAGCTCAGATTTTTTCGGAAATACGACAGTCAAAGGCCATTTAACCGAAAAAATGACCGATGCTACCAGACCATCAACAATGGACTGGGGCGGCTATTACGGCCCGGAACAATTCAATGATCCGGTTAAAACTCATATTGCCATAACTAATATTACAAGGCGTAAAGGATATATGACGGTGAAGGTATTTTATAATTACTGGACAGGAGAAATTTCAAAAAATTCGGTAATGAGCGGAAATGTTATGATCGCTGGAAATTTAATTATAGATGAGGGAGTAACGTTAACTGTAAAACCGGGAACCGTAATTAATTACTGCAAAGGTTCATCAATAAAAGTAAAAGGAAGACTTGTTCTGCCCGATCCGCCGGACGGTCAAGTTAAATTCAAGTCATGCACCGAAAAGTCCGCCCCGGGTAATTGAAGCGAAAAGCTCTGACTAGTAAAATTAATTTCCTCCCGAAACATACTTCCCCAATTGAATGAAGTTCTTTTTTCAATCTACATTATGCAAATTCTAAAATTTTAACAAATGTATCTCGGGTATTGCGTTAAGTGTTTAGATGCCGCATAGCTTAAACAATTACTGTAAATAACATAAAATAAAGTGAAGAACAACACTTCGCCTTAAAATTATTTTAATGCCGGTTGCAGATCATAAATGAGTTTTATACTTTGGGTTCAAGATAATATCCTACCAAATTAAAAAGAGGGCCATATGATAAAAGATAAAATTATCGACGCATTAAACAACCAGCTGAACTCTGAACTATTTTCGTCTTACAAATATTTAGCAATGGCTGCATATTTTGAGAATGAAAACCTAAGCGGATTTTCTCATTGGATGAAATTACAGTCGCAGGAAGAGTACGGTCACGCAATGAAGTTTTACGGTTATATACTTGAGGTCGGCGCTAAAGTTAAATTGCAAAAGATCGAACCGTCTAAGGACGGCTGGAAATCGGTTAAAGATATTTTTGAAGAAACTTTAAAGCATGAGCAGGAAGTTACTAAATCAATTTATGATATTATGGATCTTACAATCTCAGAGAAAGACCACGCGACAAGTATATTTCTTCAGTGGTTTGTGAATGAACAAGTAGAAGAGGAATCAACCGCAGGCAAGATTTTAGAAAAGATTAAACTTGTCGGCGATGCTAAAAGCGGGTTATTCCTTCTTGACCGCGAAATGGGTATGAGAGCAAGGCAAGCATAAATTAGTTCTATAATGCAGAACTTTTCGGAAGTAAATGTCTAAGCGGAGTTGAATAAATGACAAAAAAAATGTCATGGTTCAACTCCGCTCACCATAACAATAGAACAAAATTATAAACTAAATATTACCATCGAAATTTAATTTTTCACTTCGGCAAGAGGTAATGCAGTGTGCCTCATAGAATGCACCTTATTAGCAACAGGCAGTTCGACGGATTTTTTTACCCTCTGTTCAAAATAATCTCTGAATCTGGTAACCATGTATCTTACCGGCCAGGCAGCTGCTTCTCCCAGCGCACAGATAGTATTTCCTTCAATATTTGAAGCAACGCTTATAAGCATATCCAAATCGTGGGTTGAGCCTTCACCTCTGGCTATTCTGTTCAAAGTTTTCTCCAGCCAGCCTGTTCCTTCGCGGCAGGGGGTGCATTGCCCGCAGCTTTCATGATGATAAAACTTTGCTATTCTTGCAAGTACTTTTACCAGATCTGTATCTTCATCCATTACAATAACACCGGCAGTACCAATTGAAGAGCCGGCGGCTTTTAAAGATTCGGCATCCATCTTTACGCCTTCAAGCTGGTCGCCCCTGAGCGGCGGCATGGAAGATCCGCCGGGAATAACGCATAATATTTTTTTATTGCCCGGAACACCTCCTGCAATATTATAAATAAGATCGGTCAGTAAAATTCCCGAAGGCAATTCATATATTCCGGGTTTATTAACATGACCGCTAACTCCGTACAATATGGTTCCGGGATGCTTTGGTTCGCCTATTTTAGAAAACCATTCCCAGCCCTTATTAATTATTGCAGGAACGTTTGTAATTGTTTCAACATTATTTATGGTGGTAGGACAGCCCCATAAACCGTTCTGTGCCGGGAACGGAGGTTTAACACGCGGATATCCTCTTTTGCCTTCCAGGGAATTCATTAAAGAAGATTCCTCGCCGCATATATAAGCACCTGCACCTTTATGAATATAAACGTTTACGAAGAAATCAGTACCGAAAGTTTTTTTCATCTTTTCACCGACGTATCCGGCCGCATAAGCATCATCAAGCGCCTTCTGAAGCAGTTTTATCCATTTATGGTATTCGCCTCTGATATAAATGTATGCCGTAGGAGATTGAATAGCATAAGCAGCAATCAATATTCCTTCGATTAATTGATGCGGATTGAATTCAAAGATCTGACGGTCTTTAAATGATCCGGGTTCGCTTTCATCGCCGTTAATGCAGAGATATTTCGGTTTATTTGTCGACTTCGGCATGAAGCTCCATTTCAGTCCCGCGGAGAAAGCCGCGCCGCCTCTTCCGCGCAATCCAGATTTCTTTACCTGATCGATAATATCGTCGGGAGTTTGGCTAAAAGCTTTTTTTGCTGCGGTATATCCGCCGTTTTCAACGTAAACATTAATTAGATGAAAATCTTTTATATCCGGTAATACAATCTTTTCCATTTAGTTTTTTTGTTTTAAAGATTCTAAAATTTGATCTACCTGTTCTACACTTAAATTCTCGTAAAAGTCCTCGTTAACGGCTATCATCGGCGCAGTACCGCACGATCCCATACATTCCACTTCTTCCAATGAAAATAATTTATCTTCGGTTAACCCGCCGTTATCGATATTTAATTTTTCTTTTACATGATCATAAAGTTTATATCCGCCTCTTAACATGCACGATACGTTAGTGCACACCTGGAGATGATACTTCCCTACCGGTTTCTGGTGGAACATGGTATAGAAGGTTACTACACCCAGTACTTCTTCCGGCGTCATTTCAAGTAAAGACGCGATCTCGTTCATGACTTCCTGAGTTATATACCCGATTTGTTCCTGTGCTAAATATAAAACCGGCATGACCGCAGGCTTTTTTACAGGATACTTCTTTAATATATCCTTAATCTTATTAAGATTTTCTTCGGTGAATTTAAATTCCATGTTTTATTTTGTTTCTTAAATATAAAATCAAGTTTAAGTTCAAGTTTAAGAATTATAAGGTTTATATTCTTCGAAAATACTGTCTGAACTACTTTTTATTAAGCCTATAAGCATTGAGACAATTTCCTGAAGCAAATTTTTGCCCTTATCAGTCAATTCTTTTGTTATTTTTTTTCTTATCGATAAAATATCCAAACATGCGGCGCATTCAATCGCCGAGGCTCTTGCTATGTCATAAAATCTGCATTTATCTTTTCCGGTATATTTACCTGTGCCTTCCGCAATGTTCAATAAAATCGAGGTCGAAGCTCCGTCAAGTTATTAACTGCTCTTATTTTTATATTATTCGAATCGAAAACCTCATTTGTAAGTTCAAGTGATTGAATAAAAGCTTCTTTCAACTTATAACGCAACCACAAATTTTCAAGGGCCAAAATTTAACTTAAACCCAAACTCAGACTAAAACTCTCAAAACTTAAACTTTACACTTAAAACTAAACTTGAACTTCCTTACTTATCAGCTTCGCCCATTACCGGGTCGATACTGCCGATAATGGCAACCACATCCGAAATCATATGTCCCTTAACCATTTTAGGAATGGACTGCAGATTAACGAACGAGGGGGAACGGATTTTACACTTCCACGGGCGGCCTTCACCCTGGCTTACGAGGTAAAATCCAAGTTCTCCTTTCGGATTTTCAACGGCGGAATACACTTCTCCGGCAGGAGGATTTATTCCGAAATTTACTATCATAAAATCATGAATAAGTTCTTCCATCTTCGAGTAAATTTCTGCTTTTTTAGGAAGGACTTTCTTCGGCTGATTCAGCAGGATATCTCCTTGAGGCATTTTGTCGAGCACCTGTTTAATAATTTTTATGCTTTCCCTGGTTTCATCTGCTCTTACAAAATATCTTGCAAGGGAATCGCCTTCGGGATAAGTAACTACATTAAAATCGATATCGTTGTAAAATAAATAAGGAGTGGCTCTTCTTAAATCCAACGCAACGCCGCTGCCTCTTAAGCTTGGACCGGTTAAGCCCATGTCAATGGCATCATCGCCGGAAATAACTCCTACTCCTTCAAGTCTTTCGATAAAAATTCTGTTCGTATTAAGAAGTCTTTCGCATTCGTCAAGGTTTTCCAGATACTGGTCTATAAACCATTTTACTTTAGCCAGAGCTTCGGGCTGTATGTCGTTTGCAACTCCGCCTATTCTGGAATAACTGTTTGTAAAACGCGCCCCGCAAAGTATATCCCATATATCCAGTATTTTTTCTCTTTCTCTCAAAGTCCAGAGAAAGACGGTCAGCGCTCCGATATCCATTGCAAGAGCTCCTATAGCAACCAGATGAGAAGCAATACGCGCAAGTTCCGAAACCATCATGCGTATATATTGAGCCCGCGGAGGAGCTTCTATGCCTGCAAGCTTTTCCACTGCCAGTGCCCAGGCTACGTTATTTGCCATCGGAGAAAGATAATCAAGTCTGTCGGTATGAGGAATAAACTCATAGTACGACATATTTTCCGCAAGCTTTTCGTATCCCCTATGCAGATATCCGAGCTCGGGAACGCATGCCATTACGGACTCGCCGTCAAGCCTGAGAAGCAGTCTTAATACGCCGTGTGTAGCAGGATGCTGCGGACCCATATTCAGAATCATTTCATTTTCAAGCGCATCTTCTATAGTAATATCGGAATCGGCATTAAACAGCGCTTCAAGAATTTTAGGATTAACTTCGTCTTTGTTTAGCTTGTCCATATTTTCTCTTATTTCTTAGGGAGTGATAGTGATCCGGGAATGCCCATTAACGGAAAATCTTTTCGGAGCGGATGATATTCAAATTCTTCGGGCATATACATCCTTCTTAGATCGGGATGATTCTTAAATATTATTCCGTACATGTCATAGGTTTCTCTTTCGTGCCAGTTGGCGGTGCTCCAAACGGAAGTTACCGACTCAATTGAGCAATCGGATTCGTCAACATCAGCTTTCAGCGCCAGCCTGTGATTGGATTTCAGGGAAAATATATGATATACAACTGTAAATCTGTTTTTCCGTTTTGCCCAGTCTACTGCGGTTATATCGTCGCAAAACCTGTATTGAAGATCGGGATCTTCTTTTAAGAACCTGCAGATATCAACGATATACTGTTTGTCGAATTGCAGAGTCAACTCTCCCCTGTACTCCGTATATTCAATACTAACTCCGGAGAATTTATCCTGCAATTTTTGTTTAATAATTGGTGTTAAGTCCATAGTCTAATTATTCTGTATTACGTTTAATTCCGGAAGTTTAATATCCTGAAAGTCTCTTGCTCTGGTTTTACCGATTTTATCCTGAATCTGAATTAATGCATTAAGCAGATTATCCGGACGCGGAGGACAGCCGGCAAGATAAACATCGACCGGCAGGAACTGGTCGATACCCTGTACAACAGGGTACGATCTGTACATTCCGCCTGAAGAAGTGCATGCTCCCATTGCAATAACCCATTTAGGGTCAGGCATCTGGTCGTATATTTTTCTTACAACGTGCGACATTTTATAAGTAACCGTCCCCGCGACAATCATCAAATCGCATTGTCTTGGAGTAAATCTCATTACCTCGGAGCCGAAACGTGCTATATCATATTTAGGGTCGCCTACCGCCATCATTTCAATTGCGCAGCATGAAATTCCCATAGGCATAGGCCAAACAGAATATTTTCTTGCCCATTCGATTATCGCATCTATTTTTGTAGTAAAAAAACCGTCTTGTGTAAGTTTCGCCTCTAATCCCATTTGAAACCGCCTTTCTTATATGCATATAGGTAACCTAATTCTAAAACAACCAAAAATATCAACATAGAAATAAAAACAGATATTCCCGTTTCGCTAAACATTTTTTTAAACTCTACCGCCCAGGGATATACAAATATTACCTCAAGATCGAATATTATGAAAAACATAGCAACCAGGTAATATTTTACCGAGATCCGTTCATGCGTGGAGCCGACCGGCTTCATACCGCTTTCGTAAGTTGACTGTTTTGATTTGCTGGGTCTTTTGGGTCCGAATATTTCGGAAGCGAAAACGGTGCCGACGGCGAAAACAACGGCAAACCCGATTACTAAAAAAACGGGGATATATTGTTCAATCATAGGGATTTATTTTATTTTTTAATCTGTCAAACTTATCCAAAAATCGCTTTATTGTCAATTTAGAGAAACATCTCAACATATTGGTGAAAAAAGTTTCAACACATGTCACAGTAAGAAAAAACGCATTATTTACCGATATTTTACGATGATTTTAATAGTATTAATACCAATTGAACAGTAATATTATAAACAAGCAATTTAAACAAATTAAAACAAACCCTTTCGGTATATTTTAAATTATTATTTTTTCCGGTTAAAACAGCTGCCGGCAATCGCTTGGGCACATTTTAAACATCGGGTAAATTATCGGGCCCGGCTGGCATTTTAAAAAATACATTTGAAAATTTTATGTATCTTTTTGATTGATTTTTCATCAACTAATTTCGGAATACATTATGCAACTTCAATTTATCGGCGCCGCCAGAACAGTAACCGGATCAATGCATTGTTTAACCGTCGGCGGCAAAAAAGTTTTGCTTGACTGCGGTCTTTATCAGGGCAAACGTAAAGAAGCCTTTGAATTAAACAGGAATTTTGAATTTTTTGAACCGAAGGAAATTGAATGCCTTATCCTGTCTCATGCTCACATAGATCATAGCGGCAATATCCCCTCTCTTGTAAAAAATGGTTTCAACGGAAAAATTTATTGCACTCCGGCTACTGCGGATCTGCTTCATGTTATGCTAAGAGACAGTGCCCATATTCAGGAAAAAGATGTTGAATTCGTAAATAAACGCAGAAAAAAGCAAGGAAAAAACTTATTCGAACCATTATATAATCTTGAAGATGCCGAAAAAGCCATTGGCTTGATTGAGGAATTAAAATATCATGAAGAAAAGGATATAATTCCCGGAGTCAAAATAAAATTTTACGATGCCGGACATATTTTAGGTTCCGCACTCACGCATTATAAAATTTCAGAAAACGGAACTGTCACGGATTTAGTTTTTACCGGAGATCTGGGAAGAGTAAATCTGCCAATACTTAAAGACCCGGAAATATTACCTTCGCCCGATTATCTGATTTGCGAGAGCACTTACGGCGGAAGATTTCATGATAAAATAGAAGGCACCGAAGCCAAACTGGCTGATGTTATTAGACGTGCCTACGCCAGGAACGGGAAAATAATAGTTCCTGCTTTCAGCTTGGAAAGGACACAGGAATTGGTGTATGCAATTCATAAAATTTTTGAAAAAGGGCTGACGCCTAGAATCCCTATTTATGTCGACAGTCCTCTTTCAACAAATGCTACAGAAATATTTAGAAGACATCCGGAGTGCTTCGATAAGGAAACCATTGAATTCATGAATAAGTACGATGATCCTTTCGGCTTCAACAAACTAACTTATACAAACAATGTTGAAGATTCAAAAAGACTGAACGATAAAGCCGGACCGTTGATGATTATATCCGCCAGCGGTATGGCTGAAACCGGAAGAATCCTTCATCATCTTGCCAACAATATCGAAAACGAAAATAATATAATAATGATGGTCGGGTACTGCGCCGAACACACTTTAGGTAAAAAAATAATAGAAAAACAGCCCGAGGTAAAAATCTTCGGCGAGGAATACAAGCTGAAAGCCGAAGTTGTAGTAATGAACTCCCTAAGTGCGCACGCCGATTCAAATGAACTGACAGATTACTGCTCGCACTTCGATAGAGATAAGATGAAAAATATATTTCTTGTTCACGGCGATTTCGATCAGCAGCAGAAATTTGCGGATAGGCTTAAGCAGTCCGGCTTTAGTAAAATTACAATTCCCGAAAGAGGAGATGTTTTTGAAGTTTAAATACTTCATATTATTTTTATTATTATTTCTGGTCGGCTGCGAAAGACCTACAGGTTATAATCAAACGGACAGCGGCATACCCCCCGCTGTCCCTTCCAATCCGGTCGTTTATGCCGCTTATGACGGCATTATTCTTATCTACTGGCAAAATAATACGGAACCGGATCTAAAAGGATACAATATATACCGCAGTGAAGACAGCACATATTTTAAGCTTATCGACTTTACTACTGATAATTCTTTTAAGGATGATTCGTTAAATTATAATACAAAATATTTCTACAGAATTACGGCAATAGACATCTGGAACCAGGAAAGCAGGCCTTCAAAAATAATTTCGGCCGAACCGTTGAATAAATATGCTCCTTATACTCCTGCAGGTTTATCTATCAATGCCAGAAACTGGGAAGGCCGAAAATCTGTCTATCTTTGGTGGAAGGCTAATCCGGAAAGCGATATATCCGGTTTTAAGATTTACAGATCCGATAAACCAGGTTTTAATGCCGACACAAATACTTATATAGGATTTGCCGCCGGTTTGAACTTTTCCGATACTCTGAACCTGCAGTTTTATACTTCGTATTATTATTCAATTAAAGCCGTCGATATGGGAGGATTACTAAGTAAACAAAGTAATGAAGTAAGCGATGAGATCTACGAAAGCCCCAAAATAATATTCCCTCAAAACGGTGTTGCCACCCCTTATTTCGGGCAGTTTATAATTAAATCAATCGGCAGACCAGCAGAATATAAAGTTATAGTTCAGGATAATCAGTACTTCGGCGAAGTATGGAGCACGGATTTCAGCAGCAGCATAATAAACGATACGCTATATATACCTTTTAATGCTAATTATATTTATCCTAATACGTATTATTATTGGCGGATCGCAACTTATTCCAACGGAGGCTCCGAACCGAACAGCATATCCGAGCTTTATAAATTTATTATAAAGCAGTAGCTTTGCAGAAAAATGTCCTTTAATTTGTACACAAAAAAATTTCTTTATGTTCTCTTATAAAATCGTTTACTGAAGATTAAAGAAAGATTCTTTTTGATACGGAAACATTTGTTCATAGTGTTTTTATTATTAGTCTCTCAAAAAGTATTTTGCCAACAGCAACTTGACAGTCTGGATTATATAGGAATCCCTCAGCAGACAAACAATTTCACTACAGGTTTTAATAAGCAGTTAAACACTTATAACTTAATTTCAAATATCCTTTACAGTCACAAAGGACCAAATTTAAATTACCTACTTTCCGAACAATATAATTCTACATACATAAAATCATCGGATAAAAGCAGCAGAGACGAGCATTTTTTTTCGTTTACGGGAAGTTATAATCTTTTTCCGTTTGTTGATGTAGGAGCCGCGGTAAATAATAATATTTTATCCGACAGCAGGAAAATCGAAATTAATCAGGCCTCGATATCCGACGCAACATTATTCACCCGGTTTTACCCTATTGAATCCGTGGTAATCGTACCGTTCGCGGGTTATGAGAACAACAGACAAATTGGTCAGATCGATAACGGATTACTATACGGCGGAGAGGGAGACGCCAATAACCTTGATATTTCAAATTTTCTATTCGACTCACAAATTAAATTCAAAAATGAGGATATATCTCCGAGAAAGAATTCTCTCAGATATATAAATCTTTCGGTTATAAATAAAAACCGGGAGGATTTTTCCAACCTAATTAATTTCCAATATTTTCTTAACAGGAAAGATTTTTATTTCGCGGCAGATTCCATAACCTCCCGTCAATTCGGAATTGCAAATAATATTCAGAGCAGAATTGAAACTAACAATATACTTCAAGACAGGCTGTCATATTCAAAATTCCTGGATATTTTTTCTCTGGATTTGACCGGAAGAGTTATGTGGAGAAGTATAGACAGAAACACAAGGTACCGCCCACTCAGCATATCCTCCACTTCATTATTCGATACAAGAATAGATGAAATGAGAATAGAATTCGAAACCGTTACAGGATACAAATCGGATTTGTTTGACGGCTCTGTTCATCTTAATTATTCGGAAAGAGACGAGAAACATAATGCAAAGGATTATCCGGGTTCAAACAGGATCTTCTACGAAGAGAGGTCTCAAACCGAAAGTCAAAAAAATAATACTTCGCAAAGAATAACGGCTTCTATACTCGGGAAATTGAAATTATCAGGTTCAGACATGCTTTCATTCAGTATATATCAAAATAAATTGAGATATGATACACCGAGTCCATTAAACTTTGACGACAGGGACGAACTGCTTTCAATAGCCAGAATCCAGTATACAAAAACATTTTCGCCGTTCTTCAGCGGCTTTATTAATATGGAAGGAACATATAATCACATTGTGTATATATTCTCTGAAAAAAGCTCTAATAATAATGTAAACAGAATAATAAAATTGGATGCGGGTGGAAATTATAACGGAAAGAATTTTTATTCCTTCAACGGATTCGAAGTATCTGCTAATTACACTGTTTACGATTTCGAGGATTTGCTTCCGAACTACCGCAGTTATTCTTTCAGGCAATTTATTGCAACCGATTCATCCAAAGTAATATTTACAAAAAATTTACTTTTCGTTCATTACGGTTATTTAAAACTTTCGGAACAAGGTGACTTAAAATGGGCTTCATTTTCTACCCAACCGACCAGGTATCTTGAAGAATTATTTACCGAGCCAAAATTAATTACTATCTATAAAAAGATTTTGTTTACGCTGGGAATAAGATATTATTCACTGATAACGTTCAAGTATGATTTAGATAAAATGGTACCGGATACAAAATACCGGAGTATCGGTCCGCTGACCGGTATTACAATTACAATGGATAAATCCTTGAATTTTAATTTAACCGGATGGTACGAATTTATTAAGACAGATAATAATTTATACCGGCAACAAGCAAACATTTCTATGCAGGTTTCATGGAATTTTTAGAATAATATTTTTAACGGAAACTATTAATCAAATTTGGAATAAAAAAGAATTTAAGCTAGGTTGAATAAATTATAATTTTTAGTATTTTGCCGAATAAAATTTGGAATTATTTTGACTGAACAAAATTACTACCTGGAAATCGATAGTGATCCAAATAATCTGATTACTGTTGAAGAATTTGTAAATTATTTTGCAATTGAATTAAAAGTTAAAGAAGATAAAATGGCCGGATTGTTATTATCGGTCACTGAAGCTACCACCAATGCAATAAAACACGCAAATAAAAACGATAAAAATAAAAAGGTAGTAATAACCGCAGTAAAAACAAACGATCAATTAATTGTAACTGTTAAAGACGAAGGAAACGGTTTTGATCCTACGGCTATTCCCGATCCCACGGCACCCGAAAACCTGATGAAAGACTCAGGGAGGGGCCTATATCTGATGAAATATTATATGGACGATGTTAATTATAATATAACTCCGACCGGTACCGAGAGAACTTTAAAATTAAATTATTAATTTTATTCTTCATCCTCCGGAGATAGAATAATAATTCTCCGGAACCTTTCTTCTCTTATGATATAACAATAACTTTCCCTTATTCTTCTTAATTTTTTTAATTCTTTTGATGATTATTAACATTACGGCTGCTGTTTTTTTGCAAATACGAAATTAGGTTCTTATTTTTATGTAAAGCATTATGAATGTGGAGGATCTAAAAAGTTTTATCGGTAATATTATAGCCGGAAATCTTTACCGTCTATAAAAACATATAGTACTAAAACTGATACAGCTTTATAGACCTAACTCATTGATAAATTAAAATATTTTTCAATAATGAATAAATAAATTTTAGGAGTTAAAAATGGGAAAGAAAAAAATTGCGCTGATAGGCGGAGGCCAAATCGGCGGCGTTTTGGCACAGTTGATCGCTTTGAGACAATTAGGCGATGTTGTTCTCTTCGATATCGTAGAAGATATGCCTCAGGGCAAAACGCTGGATATTGCGGAAGCTGCCAGAGTTGACGGTTTTGATGTTTCTCTAAGAGGAACAAATACATATAAGGATATAAATGGTGCTGATTTGGTGATCATTACAGCAGGACTGCCCCGAAAGCCCGGTATGAGTCGTGATGACCTATTAACAACAAATGCCAAAATCATGAAAAGTGTTGCAGAAGGAGTAAAAGAAAATGCTCCCAATGCAATTGTAATTATTATCTCCAATCCTCTCGATGCAATGGTCACATTATTTCAAAAAGTGAGCGGATTTCCGTCAAATAAAGTTTTGGGACAGGCCGGTGTCTTGGATTCTTCGCGTTTTGCCACATTCATTGCATGGGAACTTGATGTCTCCGTAAAAGACGTAAATGCTATGGTGCTTGGCGGACACGGAGATACTATGGTTCCGTTAACGCGATATGCAAACGTAAACGGCATACCTGCAATGGAAATGCTTGAAAGAAAATACAACGACAAAGCCAAAGCCGGTGAAATAATGAAAGCAATGGTAGAAAGAACTAAAATGGCAGGCGGCGAAGTAGTAAAACTTTTAAAGACAGGTTCCGCGTTTTATTCTCCTGCTTCGAGTGCGGTTGCTATGGCACAGTCTATATTGCTTGATGAGAAAAGACTTCTACCGACCTGCGCTTTTCTGAACGGCGAATTCGGAGTTAACGGTTATTATGTCGGGGTTCCGGCAGTACTCGGTTCCAACGGTGTTGAAAGGGTGGTCGAACTTTCTCTGGATGGTGAAGAGCAGGCTGCTTTTAATAAATCTCTGGATTCAGTTAAAAAACTTATTGAAGATATGGGAAGATTAGGATTTTAATTGAAGACGGTTTAAATCTAAAAAACCCTCCTTCAACAGGAGGGTTTTTTTTAATCAAAATTAAGCCGGAATTACGTTGATATATTTTCTATCGTCTTTTTTTGTCTCAAATTTTACAAAACCGTCAGAAACAGCAAAGAGAGTATCATCGCTGCCTTTTTTCACATTCAACCCCGGGTGAAATTTAGTTCCTCTTTGTCTGACTAAAATATTACCCGCAATTACTTTTTCACCGCCGAATTTTTTAACACCCAATCGCTGCGCATTACTGTCTCTTCCGTTTCGGGATGAGCCTTGTCCTTTCTTGTGAGCCATTTTAAATTACTCCTATTTTTATCCGATCTTGGTTATTTCTATTCTTGTTAAAGCCTGTCTGTGCCCGTTCTTTTTATCGTAGCCCGTTCTTCTCTTTTTCTTAAACACCAGAACTCTGTCGTCCTTTACATGCGCTAAAACTTTGGCTTTAACTTTTACCCCGTCAACATAGGGTTTCCCTACTTTCGTACCCGATTCATCCGATAACAACAATACATTTTTCAATGTAATTGTTTTATTCGGTTCATCCGTTAATCTCGGAACGTAGTATTTTGTATTTTCAGTTACCTTGAATTGTTGCCCTAATATATCAACAACCGCAAACATTTTTACCTCTATTCTTAAATTTAGACAACAAAGTTAAAAAATTGCCCAATACAAGTCAATTTTAAATTTTTAAATATTTAATTATGATCAATTATTTTAATGTATTCACAGACTATTTTTTCTCTTTCGTTACCGGCACTCCGATGTAAAAAGAATATTAAAAACATTGACTCGAATTCAAAAAGTAAATATTTCATTTTATTCTTCACCAATTAGGTAAAATAGCACTTGTCTTTGTAAATATTTTTTACACCTCCGCTTTTATTATTTTCTCAGGCATATTTATACTTTATATTTTGCTCATAATTAAATAATGCTCGACTCATGATAATACGCATTATGTTGGCACTATAATTGATATTGAATATTCTTCGGACGATAAAATGAAATTAAAAGTAGTTGTTGCACATGATTTATTATTGTTACGTGACGCTATTGCCTCGTTGCTTTCGGAAAGCAGTAATATCGAAATAATCGGTGAATCTTCTTGTAATGTCGAATTAATTCATCTGTGCAGAACAGCAAAACCGGATATTTTGATTTCATATATCCCTCATAATGCAGATAAAATAATACCGATATTATCCGAAATTAAGACATTGAGCAAAAACATTAAAATCCTGGCTATTACGGAAATCGAAGACGAAAAGCTTTATTTGAAATTTTACGGTACGGGTATAAACGGCATTGTATACTCAAATTCTTCACATATGCTTTTAATCGAAGCAATTAACATGATATACCGGGAAAATATTTTTGTTAAAATTTACGACAATAAAATCGAACTTTTAAATCTGGAAGAGAAAATAAACTCGATTTTCATGCGCAGCAGCAGACAAACCTTAAAACTTACTCCCAGGGAAAAAGAAGTTCTTCATTTAATTGGCGAAGGCTTAACTACAAAGGAGATCTCGGAAAAGCTTATGCTTAGCAAAAGGACTATCGATTATTTCAGGGGTGCCTTAATCCAAAAATTACATGTTAATTCTACTGCCGGACTTATCCGCAGGGCCATTATTCTAAATTCGGAATTAAATTAATTCGGGTTTTACTTTTTAAGGCTGAACGAGAACTCAGTTCCTTCTTCCACACGGCTTTTAACTTCAATCTTTGAACCATGCGCTTCCACTATATGCTTTACTATTGCCAAGCCAAGACCTGTACCTCCTACCGCTCTGGACCTGGCTTTATCAACTCTGTAAAAACGCTCGAAAATCCTATCCAGGTCTTCGGCAGGAATTCCGATGCCCGTATCTTTTATAATTATTTTTCCGAATTTCTGTTCCTCTTCAACCTGAATTTCAACTTTCCCTTTTTCTGTGTATTTTATTGCATTTTGGATAAGATTTGTCATTACCTGCCTCAACTTGGCCTTATCGCCCAACAACTGCAGTTTTTCGTTTACAGGGCCGTAAATTAATTCCAAACCTTTTTCTTCAACCAGCGGTTTAAATTCCGTAAAAATATTTTTCAGGTATTCATTTATATTAAAATACCGGAAACTCATTCTCATTTCGCCCGATTCTATCATTGAAATATCTATCAAATCATTAAGCAGGTTATTAAGGTTGTTTGTATGGTGACTGGCCTTTTCCAGAAAATATGTATTAACGTTTGCATCATTTATAGCTCCGCTCTGGAGAGTTTCAATATAACCCTGTATCGCAAATATGGGGGTTCTTAATTCATGCGAAACATTAGCAAGGAATTCGGTTCTGATTCTCTCCAGCCTTTTTAAATATTCGATATCGTTCTTTGTCTTCTCGAACATTAACTTTATTTCTTCCTGAATTTGGGTAAGATTATTACCGAGAACAATTTCATCCGATGATAGATATACATTTTTTCTGATGTTATTTATTATTGATTTGATACCTGCCAGTTCCTTGCGTCTCTTTTTGCCGATGAAGTTAAGAAGGAATAAGTCAATGATAACAACAAGTATTACCAAATGAACAGTCGGCTTAACATCTGGAATCAAAAAAAATACGGAGAGGAAAAAGACGAGATTTACCGCAAGAAATTCCGGCAGATAAACACGAACAGACGAGAGATTTAATTTTAAATCATTCAACACTTTTAAATCTATATCCTACACCTTTTACTGTTTCGATCAAATCCGAAAAAGTGCCAAGTTTTTCCCTGATTTTACGGATATGAACGTCAACGGTTCTGTCCACAACGTACACATCCGCTCCCCATACGTCCTTCAACAGAGTATCGCGGCTGAACACTCTGCCCGGATTATTAGCTAAATAATAGAGCACCTCAAATTCTTTTCTCGGAAATACTTTTTCTTCGCCGTCCAAATAAACTATGTACTGCTCCCGGTCTATCTTAAGCGGCCCGATTTCAATTTTGACGGGCTCTTTTTTAACTTCCGAAGAATCGCCTTTTCTGAGATTGGATCTAACCCTGGCAATCAATTTTTTAGGAGAGATTGGTTTTTGGATATAATCGCTTGCGCCTAATTCAAGTCCGAGAATTTCGTTAACCTCGCCCGATTTTGCCGTTAAAAATATTACCGGAATGTTTTTATAATCGGGATTGGTTCTAATTCTTTTACAAACTTCATATCCGTCCAGTTTAGGCATCATAATATCCAGAATAACCAAGTCGGGTTTTTCGGACATTTTTTCCAATGCTTTAATACCGTCGTAAGCCGAAATCACCTCAAACCCCTCATGCAGCAGATTGTACTGCAGAAATTCAACTATATCGGGTTCGTCGTCTACAAGCAAAATTTTTGTTTTCATATATTTTATAATTTTATTTCCTTGTTTTGTTCTGCCGATTTGTACATAGTTTCTATTACCTTCATTCTTGAAAGAGAGTCCTCGGCGGATGAAAAAACCGGGTTGAGTCCGTTCATCGCTCCGATAAAACTTTTAAGTTCATTGAAATAAGATTTCTTAAATAAGCTTAATGCGCTTTCCGAACGGGATGGTGTCAAATCGATAATCTGCTCGTTCATTTTTTTATAAACTTGAAAAGGATTTAAAGATGCCGAACCCCGGGTACAATATATATTAAAATAAAAATAATCTTTTTCCAGAAGAAGTGACCAGCTCGATTCCATACTGATAACGGAAGAATCCTTGCACCGCAGCATACTTATTGAAGTATCTTCGACGGTTTTAGTGTTATGATGAAAACTTTTTGTCGAGACGCTTTCCACCGCTGGAAAGTCCAGCAGCCATAAAGAAAGATCCAACAACAATATACTTAAATCTATAATTACTCCCCCGCCTGATTCCACTTTTTTTGTAAACCATTTTTCGCTGCTGCTTTGTTTTCTGAGCCATCCGCATTTTATATAGAAAGGCTCTCCTATTTCGCCTGAGTTTACCAGACTTTTTAAAATCATGGCATCCGGTCTGTATCTCAGGTTCATACCTACCATAATTTTCCTGTTATATTTTTTAGCAGCATCTACAATCTGCTTTGCCTCACTGTAAGTACGGGCAAGCGGTTTTTCAACCAAAACATTTTTGCCGGCCTTAAGAGCTGCTATTGCCACTTCTTTATGAGAACTGGTCGGGGTAGCTATAATTACGCTTTCGGTGTTGCTTTTACTTAATAGTTCATTATGATCTTTATAACGCTCTTTAATATTAAATTTATCCGCAATAGTATTTAAACGGCTCTTGTTTATATCGGCTACCGCAGTAACCGTTACATTTTCGAGTTTGGCAAGATTAGGTAAATGAACTAATTGAGCTATTCCGCCGAGACCGATTATTCCCACTTTTAATTTTTCCATTAAACTGCGACCTCGTGATTAAGTTTTCTGTTCTCAATGAATATTTTTATTCTTTCGGATATTCCCTGCGAATCTAGGCTCAACAAACGGTACAGTTCCGCCTGTGTACCGTGCTCGATGAAGTCATCGGGCAGTCCAATTCTGAGTATGTCGCTTTTATAGTTCTTGTCGATGAAATATTCCGAAATTCCGCTGCCGAAACCTCCCTGAAGCGCATTTTCCTCAAGGGTAACAATCTTTGAAAATTTTGTTGCGATATTGTCGAGCATTTCTCTATCAAAAGGTTTTATAAAGCGCATGTTTATCACTTCGCAATTTATTCCGTCGTTTTCTAAAAGCTCCGCGGCTTTCATCGAATAGTCTACCATTGTACCTACAGCCAGAAGAACTACATCTTTGCCTTCGCGCAATATTTCGCTTTTCCCAATTTCAATTAAATCGAAATGATCTTTAATCTCAACTCCAAGCCCGGCACCTCTCGGATACCTCAGCGCAACCGGTCCTCCCTGATATTTTACCGAAGTGAAAAGCATGTCTCTCAGTTCCGATTCATCTTTAGGGGCCATAATTATCATTCCGGGAATAAGCCTCAAATAACTTAAGTCAAATGCTCCGTGATGCGTAGGTCCGTCTGCTCCTACCAATCCGGCTCTGTCCAATGAAAAGACTACATGCAGTTTCTGTATAGCTACGTCGTGTATTATTTGATCAAATCCCCTCTGAAGGAATGAAGAATATATCGCCACTACCGGCACAATTCCTTGCGTAGCAAGACCCGCCGCAAAAGTTACCCCGTGCTCTTCGGCAATTCCTACATCAAAATAATTTCTGGGGTAAGCCTGCTGCAGTTTATCCAATCCCGTTCCGTCCGGCATTGCGGCGGTAATTCCTACAACGTTCCGATTATCCTTTACAATTTCTACCAGGGCACTCCCGAATACCGAAGTATAAGAAGGATTGCCGCCGGCTTTTTTAATTGCTTTTCCAGTCAGTTTATCGAAAGGCGTAGAGGCATGAAGTTTTTGCTTATCTTTTTCTGCCGGCAGATACCCTTTGCCTTTTTTGGTAATTGCATGTACTAAAATAGGTCCCTTCATATCTTTTACTTGTTCGAACAATTTAACAAGCTGATGAACATTATGACCGTTTACAGGGCCGAAATATCTAAAGCCCAAAGCTTCAAACAGCATTCCGGGAGTGACAATTGCTTTAATACCGTTTTCCAGCCTTACCGCAATTTTTCTGAGCCTGTCTCCGAACAGATCCAGTTTACCTGTAAGTTCCCAAATCTGACCTTTGAATTTATTATAATCGGGATGCGCTATCATCTCGGTAAAATAATTCGAAATCTGCCAGACATTCGGAGCAATAGACATATTGTTGTCGTTCAAAACCACAATAAGATTCGACTTAAGAATACCCGAGTTATTCATTGCTTCGTAAGCCATACCGCCCGTCATAGCGCCGTCGCCGATAACCGCAACTACTTTCCGGGTTTCGTCTTTAATATCTCTGGCTGCAGCCATACCCAGCGCAGCTGAGATAGAAGTAGATGCATGCCCAGCGCCGAAGGTATCGAATTCGCTCTCGGCTCTCCTTAAAAACCCGCTTATTCCGTTTATCTTTCGTATTTTTTTAAGAGCGTCCATTCTTCCGGTTAGTATTTTATGCGGATAAGCCTGATGCCCGGTATCCCATACAACCAAATCATACGGAGTGTTAAAAACTTTATGAATTGCCACGGTAAGTTCAACGGCCCCTAGACCTCCCCCGAAATGGCCTCCTATTTCTGAAATAGTATCGATTAAATATTCTCTGATATCGGAACATAAGACTTTTAGTTGAGTGTGATCCAGGTTCCTAATATCTTCCGGAGAATTAATTGTTGAAAGGATATTATATTTTCCTTCTTCGTTCATTACAAAAGTACCCCATTATTTATTCTTCTTTTATGTCTTCTTCGGATGTTTCATCACCCAAATTTTCTTTAAGTTCCGTTATTTTAATTTCAGCATGCTTAAGCGCCGCCATGCACTCTTTGGAGAGCCCGATGCCCTCTTCGTATAAAGTAATTGCTTCTTCCAGACCGATATCTTCGCTTTCAAGCAGAACTGAAATTTCTTCTAGCCTATTAAGTTTTTTTTCAAAAGTAGATTTAGCTGTTTTTTTTGCCATTATTATATTATATCTAAGGTTAAAAGTTTTGTTATTTATTATCGAAATGTCAATGTAAATACCGAGTATTTAGAAGTTTAAACATTTTTTACGGTTGAAGTACCGTCATAAAATTCAATAATTACATCTTTACCGGGATCTATATTTTTGACACGCGTTATGTACTTGGCATTCTGCCTTATAAGCGCAAAGCCTTTCTTCAGCGTTTTTTTCACGTTGTGCGATTCAATTTTATTTGCTAAAATGACAGCACGGTTTTTATTTATCAACAGCTTATTATTAATATTTTGCTGTACTCTGTAAAGCAAATTATCCGCCTGCTGCGATTTTCTTCTCACCAGGTCAAGAGGAATTCTAAATCCGTATGAATTCAGCGAACGTTTTATTTTTTCCGTCTTTGCAGATATTAAAGCATCAATGTTTTGTGTTGAATTATATAAAAATTCATCTATAAAGGCAAAAATATCATTCATGTCCGGTGTTGCCAGTTCCATTGCGGCTGTAGGAGTTGCCGCCCTGAGATCTGCCGTAAAATCGGATATTGTAAAATCTATTTCATGACCGATTCCAGTAATTACCGGAATATCCGAATTAAATATTTGCCTTGCAACTATCTCTTCGTTAAAAGCCCATAAATCTTCAATCGAGCCGCCGCCCCGTCCCAAAAGAATAACATCGATATCGTCTCTTTTGTTCAACAATTTCAAACTTTGAACAATAGTTTTCGCCGCACCGCTGCCCTGAACCTTTGACGGAGCAATTACTAATTCTGCGATCGGGTATCTCCTTTTGGCTACGCTAATCATATCCCTGAATGCCGCACCGTCTATCGCAGTAACTATTCCTATTTTAATAGGAAAAACCGGTATAGTCTTTTTATATTTATCATCGAATAAACCCTCCGCGGCTAATTTATTTTTTAGCCGTTCAAAAGCTGCCTGAAGTTCACCGATTCCGGCAGGTCTCATCGAACGTACATCAAGCTGATAATTTCCGCGCGGAGGATAAACAGTAATTCTCCCGGTGACAGTTATTTTCATACCGTCCTGAGGTGAAAAGAACACATTATTGTTAATTCCTTTCCACATCGTACAGGATATTACCGCATCAGAATCCTTTAAATTAAAATACCAATGCCCGGATACATGGCGCTTGAAATTTGACAACTCTCCCTGAACGGAAACGTACGGAAAGCTGTCTTCCATTACTTTTTTTATCTGAAGCGTTAGCTCGGATACACTTAAGACGCCGGAATCTTCAATCATATAATTCAACCCGTTTTAAGAGAAAAAAGATTAAGACGATTCTTCAAATCTTATTTTCTTCCTTTCTGAAAATCAAACAATACTGGTGATGCCTGTTTGCCACCCACGCATTATTAACTCCCAATGCAACAAGAGGCTTATCATCCTGCAGCCAGATTCTTTCGTCTTTCAAAATCCAGCTTTTATTATTTCTTTTAGTCAGGGATATCGCAGTATCATAGGCCAGCGGAAAGAGTCTGCCTTTATTATACACATTATTTGTTATAACGGTAAGATACCCGTTAGGCTTTGTAAGATCAAAAACATTATCGAAAATCCTGGCCTGTTTTTCGATAAATTCATCGTAGTCGGTAACGTTTCCGAGATCGCTTTTATTTTCAGAATATTTTGTCGACAGCCCTTTCTCGGTTCTGATCTTTTGTCTTAATGAATTTCTTTCAAGCTGGTTCCAATAAGGCGGAGAGGTAATGGTAAAGTCGAATTTTAAATCTCTCAGATAAGTACCGCCAATTAATTCGATTAAGTTATCAGACGAGCCTTTTAACGCTAGTATCTCATCCTGAAATTCTTTTTTATCTATTCTGTTTTTTGCAACCTTAAAAAATTTAGGCGATAGCTCAATCCCTACGGCATTGCGTTTGAGATTACCTGCGGCTATCATGGCACTGCCCGTTCCCATAAAAGGGTCCAGGACCCATTCGCCTTCCTTTGTGAAAAAAGAAATGAATTCTTCCACCAGAGTTTCGGGAAACTTTGCGGGATGAAGCAGTTCATCATTCTTTCTGCGGGGCGGTCTGTGAATAAACCATGACTTGGAAAATTTAATCCATTCTTTGCCGGTAAGATTATTTATTTTGTTTTTGGGATTGTATTTGCCGCGTTCTCCCAGGTCGATTATCGATTCTCCGGGTTGATTAGCATTTTTTTTTGCCATAAATCAGATTAAAAATAAATTGAGAAAAAACTTGAGTATAAACCTAAAGATATCTCGCTGAATCCGTTTTTGGAATTGCCGGGTTTAAAATTATACCGGTATCTTGTGTAAACCGTGAAAGTATTCAATATCTTTATCCAGCCGATGGAAGCTTCGGCACTAATGCCGTTAAAACCCTTGAAATCGGTAAACCAATCGACGCCAGGAGATAAATATTCCACAAAAGGAATTTCCATAACTTGTTTATATCCTAGTCTGAAAAAATTTTTTCTATGAGCTTTAAATACATGCGAGTATTCGGCTGAAAAATACCCGACCGGGTATGAATAATTACTGGATCTGAAAGATATAATGGGTATTTCTTTAGTTAAACTGAAATAACTACCGTCAGGATCGGTTACAAAAGTAGGAGACGGAATTAGAAACACCGTTCCGCCGAAAAGACAGAGAAGCAGGAAGTTGGATTCGCTCTGCATTTTTATCTGACCCGGCCAGTCCACATCGTAGTCTTCGCTTTTATATGTTTTTCCGGTTGAATCCTGGACTTCAATTACAAACGGTATTGTTTTCTTTTCGAATGATAGTTTGGTTAAATCAATTTTGATGCTGTGATTTTCCTGAAGGGAATCGGAAACCACATAATTATATTTATTATCGAGTATCAATTTCGATTTTGCCGGAGCGCTTGTAAAAAACGTCAGTAAGAATGAATGCGGTAATTCTGGCGAGATATACGAATCGATAACCGTCACTTCGACGGAATCCTGGTTTTGTCCGTCGTCCTGCGGAAAGGCAATTACGGAAAAGACCAAAACTATACTCAATAAAAAAATAATCTTTTGCATAAAATCCTTCGGGATGTTAAACGAAGAAAAATTGATTTATAAAAATGGTCACCCAAATTTAAACTAATTTTGAGTGACCATGAAAAGAATTTGCAACATTTCGAAAATTTAAAGATAATTTAAACAATCTTTAAACATTGATCCAAATCCTTTAATATATCATCTATGTTTTCCAGGCCGCATGCAATTCTGACACCTCCGGGATCAATACCTGAATCCAGCAGCTTTTCTACGGGAACCATCGAATGAGTCATAGAGGCAGGATGTTCGATAAGAGTACGCGTATGCCCGAGGCTTACCGCAAGCGTCATGGTATAAGCATTTTTAGCTGCGTAGTTCATGAATTTTATCCCGTTGTCTTTGCTTTCGGCGGGGCTTTCTCCGTTAAGTACAAAATAAATCAAGCTACCCGGTGCAAAATTTCCGTTGAAATCAATCATTTGTTTTTTAGCAAGCTCGTAATATTTGTAATTCTTCAGACCGGGATAATTTACAAATTTAATTTTCGGGTGACTTTCCAGATATTCGGCTACTTTCTGCGCGGATCTTATCTGTTGTTTAATCCTTAGATTCAATGTCGGTAAGCCGTAAGTTGTCACCGTCCAGGCGCTCCTATTATTAAGTACGGCGCCGAAGTCTTTTCGGTAAAGCAGCAACATATCCCTGTATTTTTTTTCGCCCACAACTACACCGCCCATATCGGTTCCGAAACCTCCCAACCCTTTAGTCAGAGAATTTACAGAAAAATGAGAGCCTAATTCTATTGGCCTCTGGCAGAAAGGAGTTGCAAATGTATTATCGACAACAATTTTAATCTTTTCCTGTTCTCCCCTCTGCGAATTAACCTCGTCCACTATTTTTCTGACCGCAGGAATGTCAATGATATCCAAGTTAGGATTGGAAGGAGTTTCAAAAAACACAACTCTTGTTTTATCTGTAATCGACTCTATTAGGTTTTCGAGATTTGTCAAATCAATAAGATTAGCTTTTATATTATATCTCGGATACCAGGAGTTTATAAGCGAATATGTGCAGCCGTAAAGCGTATGATGCGCTACAATTTCGTCGCCGGTTTTGGTAAGTATGCCGAGAATGCCGGAAATTGCGCCCATCCCGGTTGCGAACGTGACTGCGGTTTCTCCTTTTTCGACATAAGCAAGATTTTCTTCCAATATATCTTTGTTGGGTTCTCCCAAACGATCATATATATATATCGGCATTGTATCTTCACCCGTAACCGGTGAATTTGCAAATTCTATAAAACCTTCGGCGCCTCTCTCAACCGAATCCAGCCGATAAATAACCGAAGCAGTAATGGGCTGGATTACGTGATGCGAATAATCCCATTTTTTAGTAACATTTTTACCGTAAATGAGATGAGTTTCCATCGAATATTTTGACTCATCTACAGTATCAACACTCGGGGTGTTTTTAATCTCATTATCCATTGTGATCCCCAATGATTTAAATAATTAATGGTCAAATTTAAACAGATTTTTGTTTAATAGATAGGATATTCAAAATGCGGGTAGTAACAGAATTAAGATTCTTAGATTGTTACCTGGTATCCTAAATAACCGGAAGAAATATCGGCGGAGTTAAAACTGTGCCCGAATGAAAAAAGTATATGATTATGTTCATTAATATTTAATAATACCGCCAAGATGAAATCCGCTGACGGACAAGCCGTCCTGCGTATCGGCAGTGTGGTAAAATACTTCCCCGCCTAGAGTCAGAACAGAAGAAAAATCATACTGGCCTTCCCATCCTAAGAAAGTCCAATTTTTATTACCGGTACCCGGATTAAACCAATACCCTGCGCCGCCGTAAGTAGTAAATTTACCCCAGCTTTGCTGCAGCCATAACGGAAGATAAACCTGAGCTTTTCCGTTACCGAGCTGTTTGCTGCTGTTACCGGTAGGTATTTCAATTAATGGAAAGACTCCGGCCATAAAGCCGCTGCCGGTGTTTAAGAATCTGTACTTTATTCCCATCTCTGTATCCATATAACCGTAATCTACCCGCGATCCCGATTTTACGTAACCCAGCGGCGCAAGAATATGAATCTGCATATTCTGTACGGCTCCGTAATTAATTTCGAAATGCGGTAACGTAAAATTTTCATCCGAGTGTGAAAATTCCATTACGGAAGAGACATAAAATTCCCAGTGCATAAAATCCACAGGCTGCGGATCATCCGTATCAAAGGGCGGTCCCGCAAATATTGATTTTGATAATAATAATACAAGAACTAAAGCAGGTATAAAAGTGTTTGATTTGTTTTTCATTTTCATCTTTAATTTATTTAATCGCATTCTTTATATCCGAAATCAAATCTTCAATGTCTTCTATGCCGACCGAAAAACGAACAAGACTGTCGGTTATACCGAGTTTGTATCTTTCTTCCTTCGGTACGGATGCATGCGTCATGCTGGCCGGGTGACTAACCAGACTTTCTACTCCGCCCAGGCTTTCACCGAGTGTAAAGATCTTTAAATTATTTAACAATTTTCTTGCAGTCTCCCGGTTACCGAAATCGGCCGAGATCATTCCGCCGAATCCGCGCATTTGTTTTCTTGCAAGCTCATGATGCGGGTGCTGCGGCAATCCGGGGTAATATATTTTTTCAGCTATGCCGGATTCGGAAAAAAATTGAGCAAGACGGACGGCATTGGAATTATGCCGTTCCATGCGAACAGCTAGTGTTTTTGTGGAGCGCAGAACCAGCCAGCAATCGAAAGGCGACGGAACGGCTCCCGCAGCGTTCTGAATATAACGCAATCTTTCGTGGATCTTATCGCCGCTTGTTACTATTATTCCTCCGATAACATCACTGTGCCCGTTGATGTATTTTGTAGAACTGTGAATTACTATATCGCAGCTCATAGACAGAGGATTTTGAAAATACGGACTCATAAAGGTATTATCAACTACGCTTATAAGATTATTTTTGCGGCAAATGTTTGCCGCTTCTTTTAGGTCTGTTAGATAAAGCATCGGGTTTGTAGGGGATTCCAAATAAACCATTTTTGTATTTCTGCGAATTGCATTTTCGATATTGGTTAAATCACTAGTATCAACCCAGGAGAATTCGAGTCCGTAATCTTTCATTACAAGTTCAAACAAACGGTAAGTTCCGCCGTACACGTTGTTTGAAACAATAATATGGTCGCCGGCCTTTACCAGACTCATTAATGCATGCGTTGCCGCCAGCCCCGATGAAAATGCGATTCCGTATTTCCCTTTTTCTAATGCTGCTATATTCGCTTCCAGGCATTCTCTTGTAAGATTTTGTGTACGTCCGTATTCATAACCCTTGTGTTTGCCCAGTTCTTCCTGCGCATAGGTTGATGTTTGATATATCGGCGTTATAACCGCCCCGGTAACCGGATCCGGCTTCTGGCCGGCATGTATAGCATCTGTTGAAAAGCCCATTTATTTCCTCTTAAAATTAGATAGATAAAATTCAACGCAGCAGGAATCCGAATTTCATCGAATCAATTATGTTAGGTATTTCATTCCTCAAAAGCGGATTATAAATCCATAGAAGTTATGCAAAATTTGCATGTTCCAGAATATCATATCTGGTTATAATATCTATTATTCTGCCGTATTCTGTTACCAGCACCGCCGGTGAATCGCTTAAATATTTTTTTACGATATTTAATTCCGTCCTTTCGTCAAGAGTCGGGAAACTCGGCTCCATAATATCCTCAACATATTTTTCAAGAAGAGCAGGTTTGCCCAGCAGAGAGGACATTAATTTTGCTTCTCGAATACTGCCAACAGAGTGACCGCCGTCGATGACCGGCAGCTGCGAATATCCTTTTATATTTAAAAGCTCAACCGCATACTTAATTTTGTCCTGCGCTTTTAGCGAAATGATTTCTGCCGTGTTTCCGTTCCTTTTACTTTTAGAGATGTCATGCAAAGTCTTAATCTCGCTAGGCAATAATCTCTTTTCCTTCAGCCATTCGTCGCTGTGAAATTTTGTCAAATACCTTTCGCCGGTATCGCAAACAACGAACACAATAACTGCATTTTCGTCAAGATCTTTTGCAATATCCAGAGTGATCCCGAGTATTGTGCCGGTGCTCCCGCCACAAAATATTCCTTCTTCCCTGGAAAGCATACGGGCAAAATTAAAAGAGTTCTTATCCGAAATATTCAGAATTTTATCAATATACTGAAAGTGCACGTTCTTCGGCAAACAATCCTGTCCAATTCCTTCGACTAAATAAGGAGCACCTTCAATTAAATTTCCTCGCTCTTTATACTCTTTAAATATCGAACCGTTTGGATCCGCACCAATTATCTGTACATTCTTATTTTGTTCTTTTAAATATCTGCCCACTCCGCTTATTGTTCCGCCTGTTCCTATGCCGGCAATAAAATGAGTAATTTTTCCTTCCGTCTGCTCCCAAATTTCCGGACCGGTTGTTTTATAATGAATTTCCGGATTAGCAGGATTTGAATATTGATACATGAACACTGAGTTGGGAGTTTCCTTGTTAATCTTCTTTGCTACCGTGATATAATAATCCGGATGATCGTGGTTGACGGCATTAGAAACAACTATAACATCACCGCCTAACGCCTTAAGATAATTGATCTTTTCGGTACTTACCTTATCCGTTACTACAAAGATGGATTTATAACCTTTAACTGCACAAGCTAAAGCTAGACCTATCCCAGTATTACCGCTGGTTGCTTCTATAATAGTACCGCCCGGTTTTATATCCCCGCTCTTCTCCGCTTCTTCCAGCATTGCCAATCCGATCCGGTCCTTCACACTGCCGCCGGGATTTGCAGATTCTAATTTTGCAAAGATTGCAGGTTTTAGTCCCCTGTTTAACTTATTCAGTTTAATTAAAGGAGTATTACCAATCGCTTCAAGAATATTATGCTTATAAAGCATATGCTTAGTACCTTTCTTGATATTTTATAATACTGCACCAAGTATTATATAATTATTTATTTGTGTTATATGAATCAAAGATTTAATTTGATTCATTTATCCGCTAACACCGAAGTGAAATTTTATTGAAAACTAAATCCTCTTAAGAACTCTTCTATTTTCAGACGCTTTTTACCTTCCTGCTGGAGTTCAATAATTTCCAATGCCTTGCTCCCGCATCCGGCAACTAATTTTATTTTTGTCTGCTGAAATTCTCCGGGTTTTATATCCGGATTGTCAATTACTTTTGAATCGTAAACTTTTATTATTTTATTCTTGAACGTAAAATATGCTCCAGGGTATGGAGCCAACCCTCTAATTAAATTATGTATTTCTTCGGCAGACTTGCTCCATCCTATTTCGGCAATCTGTTTTGTTATCTTTGGAGCAGGAGTAGCTAGATTATTATTTTGCTCTAACAATCTGTATTCTCCTGCCCGGATCATGTCAACCGTATCCGAAACGACGCTTGCTCCGAGATAACTTAACTTGTCGTGCAGAGTTCCAAAATTATCCGTGAGATCAACTGGTATTTTTCTTTGAATATATATATTTCCGGTATCTACTTTTTCTTCCAGTTTAAAAGTTGTTACTCCTGTTTCCATCTCGCCTTTGATCAAAGCCCATTGAATCGGAGCAGCACCTCTGTATTTCGGGAGCAGCGAGGCGTGCAGATTGAATGATCCTTCAGACGGGATCATAAATACTTCTTTAGGAAGAATCCTGAAGGCAACCACTACAAAAAGATCTGCATTTAAACTTTTTAACCCGGATATAAAACTCTCATCTTTTAGTTTTTCCGGCTGAAATAATCTGATGTTGTTATCAACGGCAAATTGCTTCACCGATGTAAAAGAAACTTTTTGACCTCTTCCCCTCTCTTTATCGGGAGCAGTTACAACAGCAGTCAATTCATAATTACTTTCAAACAATTTTCTTAAAGAAGGTATGGCAAAATCCGGAGTTCCCATGAAAACAATTTTCATTAATCTTCCAGCTGCATTTGATAATCTATGTCTTCGGTAACGGGATACTGAAATTCCCATTTTCGTTTCTTTATTCTAATTATATCTTTTTTAACCTTCTTCTTCAGGTCGTCGCTTATCAAATCGGTAAATAAGACTCCTTGTAAATGATCATATTCGTGCTGTATCACCCGGGCCAGAAATTCATCGGCATCGAGGCTGCGTTCCACCAGATCCGTATCCTGATAATTAATTGTAACTGATTTCGGTCTTTCGACTTCGCCCCTAATATCCGGTATACTTAGGCATCCTTCTTCTACAAAGACAGTTTCCTCGGAGCGGTTAGTTATCGTGGGATTGATAAAAACAAACGGCTTCGAATCTTTATGTTCTTCCAAACATGAAAGATCGACAACAAATATCGATTTATCCGCACCGACTTGATTAGCCGCCAGACCTATTCCGTTTGCATTGCGCATAGTGTCGAGCATATTCTTTATCAGTTCGATTGTTTTAAAATCTACTTCCTTAACTTTAGCGGCTTTTTTCCTTAATATTTTGTCGCCTATTAACGTTATAGGTAATAGCGCCATAATGACTCCTATTTCATTAATTTTTTATACAGTTTAATGGGATATTTCAGCAGTATACTATGAGGCAAAGATAATCAAAAGCAAATGAAGAATAAAGATGTGTATAGTTTTTGTCACAAAGGATATTGTTATTCTAAAGCGGAAATCCGACATTCAACTGAACCACAGCATTAAATCCTCCGGAAGAAATGAAACCGCTCATTACTTCATTAGACGATTCCGAAACCGTAAGCTGCGTTCCGTCTCCCGATCTCATCCTGTCTATCTTAAAAGCAGCATAACCTGCAACGCCTTCAAGGCTAATATAGCGGTCTATTAGTTGTAAAATAAATCCCGTGCCGACGGTATAACCCAGGGTATATTTTTCACTGCTGTATTTCATCAGTTTAGTAATCGGGCCGGGTGAATTTCTTGTATTCGTAAACGAAGCCGAATTATAAAGAACAGCAGCATCGACAACTTTCCAGCTTAAAATATCCGTTAATGCGGTACCCAGATCCAAACCTATTCCCCAGTTTCTCATCTCAACTTGATATACCGCGTTGGCACTTCCGTTTGCGGCTTCAATACCGGCAGTATTTTTCTCGGATAAATATTGATAAAATCCCTTAGTGGTCAGTATAAAACCTTTTATATTAGCACGAAAAAAATTCAGTCCTATCCTGTATCCTTGTGCCTCACCAAACTTAGACATCGGTGAAGACAGAGAATCCCTGTTTGCAGCATTAAATGCATCCACATAATAATTTAAACCTTTGGGATCGTATTTTTGATAACTGTATCCGACATAGCCCCCAACAAAACCTAGGCACCCGAACCCGAAAGATTGAGCTTTTAAAAGCGGGCATCGAAATAAAAAATATCAATAACAGCAAAAACAATATTGATTTAGACAAAAGCATCCAATTTCTGGTTGATTCGTGTTTTAACTTAACAATAATATTAGTAAAAAGAAATTAGGATCTCAGTATAAATTATTGAGCACTTCAACTTTTAAGCCCTTAATACATTATTATTCTTTAGGTCAGTTATTCCGCCGTCAGCATTTGGGAGGCTGACGGCGAAAATTTTATGAGGAATAGAGATGATGTTCAGGTGTCGGATTAAAAAGGATATTCATTATTCAACTTTTATTTCGCTCTTTAGTTTTATATCACGGGATGAACCGCCCACCAAAATATTGTACTCTCCCGGCTCGGTTGTCCATTCATGTTTATCTGCATTGTAATATTGAAATGCATTTTTATCCAACTTTAATTCCACCGTTTTTTGTTCGCCGGGATTAAGCATTACTCTGGTAAACGCTTTTAACTGCTTGGGAGCTTGACTAATTTTAGAATTAACAGCACCGACATATAACTGCGCAATTTCCGCGCCCTTTGTTTTGCCGGTATTTTTTATGTTGAGAGTTATTTTGTATCCGGGCATACTGCCGTTATTGTTCTTACTTACGGTTAAATTTGAATATTCAAATGAAGTATAGGAAAGCCCGTACCCGAACGGGAACAGCGGTTCAATATTATCTTCATCAAAATGTCTATAGCCCACAAATATGCCGTCGGAATAATCAGATACGCTGTCTTGAGATTTATATGTTTTAAATGCGGAACAGTCTTCCCATCTTTTCGGAAATGTTACGGGCAATTTACCCGAAGGATTATAATTGCCGAGCAGTACGTCTGCAACGGCGTTTCCGATCTCGTCGCCGGCAAACCACGTTTCGATAATACCTTCCACGTTATCAATCCAGTTATTCATCAGAACAGGAGAACCTGAAGTAATTACTACAATGACGTGCTTATTTACTTTGGCCACTGCATTGATAAGTTCATCCTGTTTGCCCGGCAGATCAATATTATTTCTGTCGTGTCCTTCACTTTCAATCTGATCGTTAGTACCTGCAAAAATAATTGCTATGTCAGATTTAGAAGCTGCATCAACGGCTTTTTTCAATAGACTTTCATCCGGATTTTTCCAGCCGAATTTTATCATAGCTCCGCCAGTATTTTCATAGTATTCTATTTTAATTTCATATTTTTTGCCTGCATTTAACGATGTCGTATAAGTTTTTGATTCAGGCGCATGATCGGACCAGTTTTCAATGACTAGTTGATTATTAAGATAAAGTCTAACTCCGTCATCACTGATCATGTTCAAAACATAGGTGCCGTTTTCAGGTACTTGAAGAAAACCCGTCCACCTGACGGAAAAGTGATCTTCCGGAAATCCTTTTTGGGGAGAACCTTGTCCCCAGTCAAAATCAATATTTTTATCGTTCCTTACGAATGCGGGTTTTCCTTTAAGATCCGCGTTGTCAAAGTATTCCCCTTTTAATCCGTGATCTTTTCCGTCGGGTAAAAACAAATACTTACTCTGAACGGAAATTGCATCAGTATCAAAGGCATCGCCCTGAGCATAATTAATTTTTATTTTCGAGCCTAATTTTTTCTTTAACGCGCTCAAAGGATCGATTGAATAAATAGGTTCTACATGCGAGCTTCCGCCGCCGCCGGTTACCGCAACCGCCGCATTGGGTCCGATGACGGCAATTGATTTAATTTTATGGGCATTAATCGGAAGCGCTTCATTACTGTTCTTTAAAAGAACAATACCTTCAACTGCGGTTTTATATGCAATCTCGCGGTTCTCTTTAGTACTGAGTAATTTGGAATTATCCGTACGCGGATGATCAATTAATCCTAACTTAAAAATTACAGTTAATATATCTTTAACTTTTTTGTCTATTGTTGCTTCATTTATAGTTCCCTGCTGCACCGCATTATAAAGCGTAGAATCATTCAGATATTTTCCCGTCGGCATTTCAAGATCCAAAGCACTTTTACCTGTAGGTATTGAACTGTGCACCGCTCCCCAATCCGACATTGCAATCCCTTCGAACTTCCAGTCGTTTCTTAATTTAGTTTTCAGAAGATAATCATTTTCGCTGCAGTACGTGCCGTTAACTTTGTTATAAGCTGCCATAATTGCTAAGACATGAGCTTCGGTAACGGCGGCTTTAAAAGCCGGAAGGTAAATTTCGTTCAATGCACGTTCTCCTACCTTTACATCGACGAACATCCTTTGGTACTCCTGGTTATTCGCGGCAAAATGTTTAACGGTAGCAGCCACGTTTTCCATTTGTACTCCGTCAATATAACTGACAGCCATTCTTGATGCCAGATACGGGTCTTCGCCGAAACTTTCGAAGTTTCTCCCTCCCATAGGAATTCTTGCAATATTAACGCAGGGCCCAAGTATTACATCTCTTCCTTTGGATTTTACTTCGCGGCCGATCGCGCTTCCTAATTTATTAATTAATGAAGTATCCCAAGTGGAAGCCATAGCTATTCCGGCAGGAAATGCCGTAGATTTATTCCATCTTACACCGAGAGGCCCGTCGGTCATCCTCAGCTCAGGAATTCCTAATCTTTTAATCACTTTGGTTGCGAAACCGGTTCCGCCGAGCATTTCTATTTTTTCTTTTAAAGTCATTCTTTTTACCAGATCATCAACCCGGTCTTTAACCTGAAGCGAGGTATTCATATATGACGGCTTCACGCTTTTATTTTCTTTTTTGAAGCCGGTAAAAGAAAAAATAAAAACGAGAGAAAGAACAATAATTAACGAAACCGAAATTGCCGAATTTTTCATGTAACTGCCCCTCTAAGTTTATTTAATTTTTTTACTTTTATCAGTACGTCAGTCCGTAGCCGTAAGAAAATAATGGATCATAATTTTTATCGCCGACATTAATCGGTATCTGCTTCATACTTTTAGGCCACGAATGAGACAACTTGCCGGTAGGCTTATAATCCCCGAATAAAACATCAGTTACCCCTTCGCCTTCGGTTCCGGGAAGCCATGCGGCAATAAACGCATCCGACTGTTTCAATGCAGTATTAATTATCATCGGTCTGCCTGAAATCAGAATAACAACAACCGGAATACCTTTATCTTTAATTTTTTGGATAACGGACATATCACGTTCGGATAAGTCAAGATCGTTTCTATCTCCCCGGCCTTCCGCATACGGTTTTTCTCCGACAACGACAACCGCAGCATCGGCATTTTGTATATCCGAACCGTCTTCGGAAAAAGTAATTTTTGTATCCGGTGAAACCGTGTTTTTAATTGCCTGCAAAATAGTAGTTCCGCCCTTTATAATATCTCCGCCGCTGCCCTGCCAGCTGATAGTCCAGCCTCCGCATTGATAACCCAGATTATCGGCACTCTTTCCTGCAACTACAAGGTGCTTAATTTTTTTTGATAGCGGTAATAATTTATTTTGGTTTTTCAGCAATACAAGTGATTGTCTTACGCATTCTCTGGCAACTTCCCTATGCTCTTTTGATCCTACCGTCTTAGTAAATTTTCTGTCGGTGTACGGATGTTCAATTATATTCATCTCGAATTTTACGGTTAAGATCCTTCTGACGGCATCATTTATTCTGGTTAGCGAAACTTTACCGTTTTCAACAAGATCCGATAAATCATTTATAAACTCAACGAAATTATTTTTCATTCCCGGACCGTTAGGAATCATGATCATATCAAGGCCTGCATTTATCGATTTTTCTATGTCTTCCTTGTAGTTGCTGCCTAGCTGATCTATCGCCGCCCAATCGGAAACACAAAAACCTTTAAATCCCAATTCCCCTTTCAGTACATCAGTAATCAAGTACTTATTTTCGTGCATCTTGATTCCGTTCCAGCTGCTGTAAGAAACCATTATCGTTTTCACGCCTGCTTTCACCGCGGAAATATATCCGGCTAAATGAATTTTCCTTAAAGAATCTTCGCTGCAAACAGTATTGCCCTGATCGATTCCGTTTTGAGTTCCGCCGTCACCCAAAAAATGTTTTGCACATGCCAGTATCGTATTGCCGTCTGCATCATCAAATCCCTGCATCCCGGTAATAAAAGCAGATCCCATTTCTTCGGCAAGTTCAGGAGTTTCACCGTAACTCTCATACGTTCTGCCCCACCTTATATTTCTGGCAACCGCTATGCACGGCGCAAAACCCCAGTCCATACCGGTACCGGCAATTTCCTCAGCAGTAATCCGGCCTTCTTCCTCGGCAAGTTTAGGATTTCGGGTGCATCCCATTCCTATATTATGAGGAAAGATAACCGCACCGTCTACATTATTATGACCGTGAACCGCATCTACTCCGTAAATTATGGGAATTTTCAATCTAGATTTTAACGCATAAGATTGGAGCATATCATAATAGTCTGCCCAACCCGAAGCTGTTATGTCTTTGATTTCCGAACTGCCTCCGCAGAGAATTGATCCCAAAGAATATTCCGATATAGCATCGGGATTATTTTTAACGGCATATATATCCGCCTGTGTCATTTGACCGATTTTTTCTTTCAATGTCATTTTTGCGAGCAGGGAATCGACCTTTTCAGAAATAGACGATTTTTTATTCTGTATATTTAAATTACCGGAGTCTGGTTGCATAAAGCCGACAAAGAACAGTGTTAAAACAATCAAGACGGATCGAAAAATTTTCATTTTTATTTCTTTCTTATTTGAGTTTTAATGTAAATGAATAAAAATTTTACCGGCAAACATCAGAAATTTCTATCGACCGGCAATAAAATTAATCGCAAAAGATGCAGTCGGAATACAAGAATCCCAAAGTAGATACTAACAAGTACAGCAGTCAATCTATTTTATTTATCGAGTTCATTCCAAATTAATGCGGCTGCTCCTAGAACGGCAGCATCACCTTCGTGTAATGAAGAAGGAATTATTTTTACTTTGTTCTTAAAGATATTAAGAAGGTTTTCTTCCAAATGCCTTTTTGTCGGTTCGAATATTAAATCTCCGGCGGCGGAAAGGCCTCCGAATAAAATTATAGCTTCGGGACTGGTATGTGCAACCGAGTCGGCAAGCTTTGTACCCAGAACTTTTCCGGTAAATTCAAAAGCATCCAAGGCAATTTTGTCTCCTGTTACTGCGGCATCGTATATTATTTTCGAAGTTAATTCTTCTATTTTTACATTGCGTAAAACGCTTGCTTCTCCTGATTTGTCCAGCATATCCAGCACGGTTCTTTTGATACCGCCGGCGGATGCATAAGTCTCCAGACATCCCTTTCTGCCGCAGCCGCAGTCTCTTCCGTTCGGATCGTAAATGGTATGACCGATTTCTCCCGCAAATCCGTCGGAACCGTAAACCAGCTGACCGTTACAGACTATACCGCTTCCAACTCCAGTACCCAAAGTAATAATTATGAAGTCTTTCATGTCTTTGGCCGCACCGAATTTCATCTCCCCAATTGCAGCAGCATTTGCGTCATTTGTTATTGCAGCAGGAACATCATAATTTTTTTTGATGATATCGATAACGTTGACAAATCCCCAATTTAAATTGGGTGGATACTCAACCGTACCGCGGTAATAATTTGCGTTTGGTGCGCCTAATCCTATCCCTTTGATTATAAATTCTTCCGAATTATCTCCAATGATTGAATCTATTTTTTTGTTTAGTCTTTCAAAAAAATTTTCAGCCGGTTCTCTGTTAAGCGTGGGGATGGAAGATTTGAAATAACAATTACCGTCAATGTCTACAAAACCGAGGACAGTATTCGTTCCCCCGATATCGATACCGAGGGCTACTTCTTTTTTTACCATAAATAATCCTTTAAAAAATTTTAATGTATAAATACAAACATTAAGGCTTGAATAAAAGCTTATAGAAAAGCCCGATACCGAGCACCGTTTGTAACACCAAAATTTCCGGTAAGCAATATAAAAACGACCCGGAAGGTTATACAGATCAGGCATATCTATAAAGATCTAAAGATGAAACAGGAAATATCTTATATCTTTAGTATGGCTATAAGTAATTGCAAAAAAAATTACACTTAGTATTTCAATAATAAAACTTATTCATCCCAAATCATCTTTGATTTTAGTTCTTAAGCAAATATTATGCCTTACAAGGAACTAAAATTCTTTTATTTAGCGCTTAAAATGGAATTTCTAAAAACAAATTTATCATATTTTTATTAAAAAGATCCAACCGGTTTTATTACTTTAATAATAAATTGTCATTATGATAACTTGAGTCACTGAAAATTCTTAGTTTATAAATAATTCGGCCGGATTAGAATAAACTAAGGAGCTAAGCCGGATTATTAATAACTTATTTTGAAGACTTATCGGGGATTTTTAAAAAGATCTGTTTATTAAAATAATAAAAAAGGATTTTGCCGGCCGCTGATTAGGTATGGCATGAAAAGTGTTTTACGGGTATATTTAGTTCTAACTGTTATTATTTTAGAGGGAGTAAAAATGAAATACCGATCTTTGATAATATTTTTAGTTGTTGCATTAACCTCAACTTTTGCCCAAGATATAATGGTGAACCAGGTTGGCTATTTAGCCGGCAAAGAAAAAATTGCTTACTTTACGCAAGCCGCCGATAGTTTTTATATTGAAGATAATTCAAACCAGGCAATTTTATTTAAAGGAAAGATCGAAGTATCAAAACTTAACGATCCTGCCAGCGGCGCAAATGTGTATTTCGGAAATTTTACATCCTTGAGCACGCCGGGAGACTATATTGTAAAAACTAACACCGGGAATTCATCATATCCTTTTGTCATATCCTCGGATCCGTTTACCGAAGTTTATAATAAATCACTAAAAGGTTTTTATTTTCAAAGATGCGGAACAGCACTTCTTACGGCCAATGCCGGAGTCTATGCAAGAGCAGCTTGCCATTTGAAATGACGCAACCTTCGACGTTACTGCGGGAAAAAGCGGTACCTATGATGAAACCGGCGGATGGCATGACGCAGGCGACTACGGGAAATATGTTGTTAATGCCGGTGTAACAATCGGCACTATGCTGATGGGTTACGAGTTGTTTCCCGACAATTTTAAAAGCGATGATTTAAATATTCCCGAGAGCGGAAACTCAATTCCGGATTTACTGGATGAAGTTAAGTACGAACTCGATTGGTTATTTAAAATGCAGGATACCGACGGAGGTGTTTACTTTAAAGTAACCCCGCATAATTTTTCAGGATTTATTGCGGCAAATAATGACAATTCAACGAGATATATTTTTCAAAAATCTTCAACTGCAACCGGCGATTTTGCCGCGGTTATGGCAATGGCTGCAAGAATATATGTGCCTTTCGATTCAACCTTCGCTGCAAAATGTTTAACTGCGGCGGAAAATGCCTGGCAATATCTTTCAGCAAATCCTTCTATTGTTCCGTCCGGAGGATTTCATAATCCTTCCGGTACAAATACCGGCGAATACGGAGACGGCAATGATTCGGATGAAAGACTATGGGCTTCAGTGGAACTTTTTAACACTACAGGAAAAAGTGACTACCAGTCGTATTATCTGGCGCATTATCAAAGCGTCGGTTTAATATATTATTCAATGGGCTGGGGAAACGTTGCAACATTAGCCCAAATGGAATATTTGTTTTCCAAACAAACAGACGCAAACAGTGCAGCTAAGTCATCAATTAAAACTTCACTTGTTAATTATTGCAATCAGCTTTATAATACCGCAAAGAATGACGGATTCAACGTTACCTTAAATCAATCCGATTATTATTGGGGCAGCAACTCGGTAGTTTTAAATAATGCGGTTATTTTAATTGCCGGATATTATTTAACCGGCGAAATGAATTATTATAACACTGCTCTAGAACAATTTAATTACATACTCGGAACAAACATAAACGATATTAGTTATGTTACCGGTGTAGGGACAAAATCACCGCTACATATACATCACCGTCCTTCGGCATCAGACGGAATTGCTGCTCCGGATCCCGGTTTACTGGCAGGCGGACCTAATAAGAATATTACTAACGATGCTGTTCTGCAGGCAATGTTTACTTCTTCCACTCCGCCGGCACAATGCTATGCTGATGATCAGGGAAGTTATGCTTCAAACGAAATAGCAATTAACTGGAATGCACCCCTGGTTTTTGTTGCCGGATATTTCAGCGGGGTGAAAATTGTTGATGCGGTAAAAAAAGAAACCGGCAGCATTCCGGATAATATAAGAATTGACCAGAATTACCCGAATCCGTTTAATCCGTCAACTGTTATTTCTTACGAGTTACCGAAGTCATCGAAAGTTATACTTACTATTTTTGATTCGCTTGGTCAGCAGATTGCGGTATTAATAAATAATAATGAAGAAACTGCCGGATTGCATCAGGTTACCTGGAACGGAAGAAGTACCAACGGTCAAAGGATGTCGAGCGGGATTTATTTTTACAGGTTAACGGCTGATAATTCAACTTTGACAAAAAAAATGGTAATGATGAAATAGCTTTGCAGACTGTTTGATGTGTGTAGATTGCGGGAGGCGGGTTGTTAAAGGTTTATCCGCTTCCCTTCAATTTATAAAATATACATTAAAGGCACTTCTTAAAACTGCAATATTCTCTGCGAACGTTGCTTATCTTTTGCGTTCTTTGCGTTAAATTTTTATAAAAAATAGTTTTTAGAAGTGCCCTTAAATGATTTTTACTAATTTAATATTTTATAATCTTCTATTTATTATAAGTGCCGGCAATTAAGTATTTTTATTTGCAATTCCGCACTCAAGACAGTGCCCTCTGTGTCCGAGTTCCGATCTACTCAATAAAAATGAAAAGATAAATCAAATGAAACCGGAAATAGAGAAAATCCGCTTTCGGTTATATACCCTCCGCTCGAAGACTTTAATGCTGCAAAGTAGCCGAGGGGGCATGTAACAGATTCAATCCGGATGCAATTGAAAGCTCCTTACCCCTAAACCATCCGCCTATTTCAGAAGTAGCAGCAAGAATTAATGATTCTGCGCCCTGCCCGAAAATAAGCCTGCCGGCCACCATCATTAATTAGGTTCCGGTTTAAACTGTTACCGCAGCGCTTACAAAAAAAGAGGATGTCTCAAAAGTGCTTCGAATTTCACGGTGAGCGGACCTGCATGACGTACATGCAGAGTCGAACCGTGTATTCATCGCAAATTCATGCTTCGACTTCGCTCAGCATGACATTATCCCTACTTATGAGACAGCCACTATTATTCTAGGGAAACAATATATCAAAATAAATTATTTACTTATCGAATCTTCTTTACTCAAAGCTATTTTATACAGCATAAACGAAAGCAATCCGAAACATATGAGTCCGAGAACATCTCCCCATCCGCCGAGAGAATCAGCGAATGTAGCCGCAGTACTGCTTGAGAAGAATCCTAATACAGTATGATGAACTTTTGAAATAAATGAGATAGGATTACCTGATGCATCATGCCCGACAGTCCATCCTATTAGAACGGCCACTAAAATACCCGTAATAGCACCGCCTGCAATTAAACCCGAACTGAATAATGCACCGGGACCGGTTTCAGATTCTTCGGATTTCTTTCTTTTATCTACAACCCACTTTATTATTCCGCCTACAAAAATCGGGGTTGTAGTAGAAAGAGGAAGATATGCACCGACTGCAAATGCTAAGGATGAAACACCCGAAAGTTCCATAACCAAAGACAATCCCATTCCTATAATCACCAAGGCCCAGGGTAAATTTTGACTCAATAAACCTTTGATAACTGTTGCCATCAATATTGCCTGCGGAGCCGGTAAAGGATCCGGGTGCTGCGCAGTCATGGTACCTACGCCTACTGTTCGTTCCAGTAAAAGAAGTGTAAAACCGACCGCGACAACCGATACCAGGACGCCGATTATTAATCCTATCTGCTGCTTAACCGGAGTTGCTCCTACAAGAAAACCGGTCTTTAAATCCTGAGAAGTTGATCCCGCATTCGCAACGGCAATACAGACTATAGAACCGACTACTAAGGCAAGCGGCTCGTAAAAATCACCCGTCCAGCCGATTCCAACAAAGATCAGCGAGGTAGCCATCAATGTAGCGATCGTCATTCCGGATACGGGATTGGATGAAGAACCGATGAGTCCTACTATTCTGGAAGAAACCGTAACAAAAAAGAATCCGAAAATTACGACCATAATAGAAGACAAAAAATTTGTAGGAATTGACGGAATTAGAGCCATAAAAACAACCAGAAGAAGGCTGCCTCCCAAAACAACGGAAAGCGGCAGATCTCTTGACGTACGTTCTATCTCTTGGACAACTTTGTTTTGTTTATTTGCTCTGTTTGATTTGATATCCTTAAAAGAATCCGTAAATGCGCTGACAATAGTGGGTATCGATTTTATCAAAGTAACCAATCCTCCGAATGTTACCGCACCGGCACCGATATATCTGATATAATTGTTCCAAATTTCATCGGGGCTCATATTACTTATTAACATCGTACCGGGAGGGAAGACAGTAGATAATTTATCACCGAGTAATGTAATCAACGGGATTAGAACTATCCAAGACAAAACACCGCCCGCAACCATAATACCGGCTATTTTAGGCCCGATAATATAGCCGACGCCGAGCAATTCGGGTGTTATCTCACCGTTAATGGTTCCGTTCGGCAATGCGGATTTTCTTCCGAACACGAATGTGGGAACATCTTTCCATAATCCGAAAATCGACATAAATAATTTATACAAGAAGGCTATGCCTAATCCGTAATAAACTTTCTTAGCAAGATTACCGCCCTTTTCACCCGCGATAAGAACATCGGCGCATGCGGTGCCTTCCGGATAAGGCAGAACACCGTGTTCTTTTACAATTAAAGCTCTTCTAAGAGGAATCATAAAAAGTATACCGAGAATACCTCCCGCTAAAGCGAGTACAAAAATCTGGAAGTATTTAAAATATGCCATGCCCCCCGGCAGAAATAAAAGAGCGGGTATTGTAAAAACTACACCCGCAGCAACGGACTCACCGGCGGAGCCTATTGTCTGCACAATATTGTTTTCAAGTATAGTGGCGTTGCCGAATTTCTTAAATACCGAGATTGCAAGAACTGCTATCGGTATAGAAGCACTAACCGTCATACCTACTTTTAAACCCAGGTACACGGAAGACGCACCGAAAATAATTCCGAAAATAGCTCCCAGTATTACTGCTTTTAAAGTAAATTCAGGGATAAAGTCTTTTGCGGATATATAAGGCTTGAATTCCGAAGTTGGAGATTTGTTCTCAGCCATGTGGGATTACTCCTTAAAAAAATAGAGAAAAATTGAACATAAATATTTAAATAAATTGATATAAATACAAATCTGTCCGTAGTTATTTGTCATTAAAAAACCATTTTACGCATTCCGAGATGACAAATTGCGAAATCGTATTTTACCGGGTCGGCCGGGTCGTACTTCATTAAATTAGCGGTTATTTCTTCTGCCATCTGCCAGCTAACGTTTTTTCTGCCGGTAAGATTCAATAATTTACATATTCTGGCTACATGAGTATCTACCGGTATGACTAGCTTATTTGTCGGAATTTCATTCCATAAGCCGAAATCAAGCTCGTCCTTCCTGATCATCCATCTCAGAAATAAGTTCATTCTTTTACACGCGCTACCCATCTCAGGCAAAGGGAACATAAACTTCACACCCTGACTATTGTATTTTAAACCGGTTGCGTTCTTTACGGCATCGATAAAATGCGAGGAGAATCCGGATAATGCATTCTTAATATTTATATCGTATTCTGAATAGTATTTTATAAATACGTTCTTCAAAGATTTATACTGAATCAGAGTATTTCTGAAAGCAATAAAATAATTCATGATATCTTTTTCAGTGTAAAATCTGTGCTTTATGCCCGTCAGTTTCTTTCCTCCTTTATTTTCGTCGAAATTCAATACAAAGTTATAAGGACTTTTCCCCGACGCAATAAATATTTTATCCAATGTATTTATTATCTGCTTAACATTTCCGTAAGCAAAAACCGACGAAATAAACCCCGCAGTTTCAATATCCTGCTCGTCTTGATAATGATGAAGGAACTGCAGAGGATCGGGTGAGATTTGCGATTTGTCGAAGGCTTTGTAATGATAATCAAGTTTTTGTTTAAGGTTCATGAAGATGATATTATACGGTAAAATTTAAAATTTTATTGAGAGAGTAAAACGCTTTTTATTAAAAGCGTCACTATTATAGCCGAAAGAGCTGAAAGAAATGTTCCGATCAAAACATATTCGGCAAAGCGTCTGTCTTCCAATTCTTTGAATCTGGTGAACCCTTTTGCAGCAAGAATAAAACCTATTGCGGCATATTGATTTTCAATTAAGAACAGAAATATTAAAATCCTTTCGAGCATACCGATTATTCTTCCGGCATTATATTCGCGTGTATCAATTTCGACAGATTCATCCGCAGAATTCCGCAGCGGCGTCAAAGCAAACAGTTCAAAGAAATAACGGATTAAATAATTTGATTCATTGAGAAGGTATAGAACGGCGGCAAGCATCACGTTAACAGCAAACCAATTTACATTATTAAATTTGTTTAAGAAATAAATGTAATCATTTAAGCCGGCAATGAAAGTTAATACATCTTCATTAAACGTGAGTCCGCATTCATTCGAAGTAACAACGGCAATGAGTATAAAATAAATTAGAAAGGTTAAAAGCCTTGATACATTTAAGTTTCTTATTTTCCTCTCAAGGAAATAATCGGAAATGTTTATAAGAATAATCACGCTTAACAGAACAATCAGCTGAGGGGATATTTTGAAAAGCGCCAGAAATATTATCTGAAACAAGACTATACAGCACAACCTTTTTATGCTTACAGCCTCGCTTTTAAAGCCGTAAAACAATCTGGAAAAGATTACTATATTGAAAAGGAAATAAAACTGCAAATTATGTCCCTTTTATTGCCGAATTCAGCGATGCGGAAATTTCATTAAATATCTCCATAATAATATACATTCCGCCGGTGTCTATGTTTTTATAAACAGCTTTGTCTGTAATTCTTATTTTTTTTGAAATTTCTTTAATTGTACGGCCGTCCATTAAAAAATCGAAAATCTTCATTCTGGTCAGTTTCCATTTCTCGAACGCGTGAGACACAAAAAAAAGAGTTTGTCTGATTAAATCACTGTTATTTATTCCGTCGCCGGTTACGTTGAATAAATACAAATTGTTTTTTAATTCTTCCAGTCCCTGCCTTGCATTATAAAATGCCGGTCCGTCCATTCCTATTGCCTGCTGCCTGTTTATTTTTGTGCTGATATTCCCTACCCCAATAGAGAATCTTGCTTTTTCGGGATATAGGGTGAACAGGATTTTCCATATATCTCCGAGGACATTATCCGCGTTCTTATAAAGCGACTGAAATTCATCGCCTAGGGTTATAGTAAAAGGCGACTCCAATGACCGGTTGTCCGCATTTAAACCGTCGAACAGACGGTTTAATTTCCTTTGAACTGCGGCGCGGTTATTAATTCTTTTTGAAGCGATGATATCGCCTATCAAAACAATTTTTTTCATTTCAAACCGTATTATTTGTTCACGGCAAAATAATAAGCGGCCGTACAATATTCAACCTATTTGGTTGAAAATACCTAATTCAACCTATATGGTTGAAAATGCCTTTTTCAACCTATTTGGTTGAATGCTTAAAATTATAATTTCAGAACATGCCGGGTTCAATATTCCATTGAAGGGCCGGATCATCCTATCAGGCGTATCATTTCCTGAACTGCTTCCTTCACGCCTACAAACACGGCTCTGGCAATTACAGCATGACCTATACTTACTTCATCGATGTCCGGGACCTCTCTGAACACTTTTATATTCTGATAATTCAGGCCGTGACCCGCATTAACGCCCAGGCCAAGTTTTTTAGCGTGCTTTACCGCAGTCCTGATTTTCTCAAGCTCGTCGAATTGTTCTTCTTCGTTTACAGCATTGGCATAAACCCCGGTGTGGATTTCAATGAAATCCGATTCGATCTCGGCAGCTGCGTTTATCTGCTCAAGATTAGGCTCAATAAATAGTGAAACCGAGATATCGGAATTATGCAGATCCGCAATTGCCGATTTCAATCTGCTGATATTATCAATTACATTAATTCCGCCTTCGGTGGTTAATTCCTGTCTCTTTTCGGGCACTATAGTTGCAAGTTCGGGACCGACATCGCAGGCAATTTTTATTATTTCATCTGTCGCCGCCATTTCAAGATCAAGCTTTGTGGTGATCAGTTCTCTAAGCAGCCTGACGTCACGCTCATTTATGTGCCGCCTGTCTTCCCTCAGATGCACAACAATGCCGTCTACGCCGGCTTGTTCGGCAATCAGAGCAACGGCAACAGGATCCGGATCATTCTCTCCCCTCGCGTTTCTTAACGTAGCAATATGATCTATATTCAACGAAAATCTCATTTTTTATTCCTTCAAATTATTTGTTTTACAATATGAAATAACGAGCTTAATCCCAGTCCGAAATCATCTGCCCTGTATCTCAATACAGAAACGGCATCTATGCTTAACATAACTCCGGCATGAGTAATAATACAATAATAAATCGATTTAGTTCTGTAGGCCAGGATACCCAGCGCTAGGCCGCCTAGAACAGCGCCGAAAGTTTCAGCCGAAGGCTTGCCGTCATGCAATATAACAAACGGTATCATCTGAATGAAAACCGCATAATAGCCGAATTTATCCTTTAACCCGAACAGCATAAATCCTCGAAAAAAAAACTCCCACGCAAAAATATATAACAATAAACCGGATTCGAAAATAAAAAAAATCTTCCAGGAATCCCGTGCTTCTGCCAGCATCGGATATGTAAGAATAAAACCTTCGGTTGACGTAGCAGCCCAAACGGCGGGAATCATTATGACTATAAAAAGAGCGGAAAGCTTTAAACCGGTTTTTATGTCTCCTAAATTAATACCGTAATCCCTCATATTTTCTTTTAAATGCTAATCTGATTATTAGCCAAGGGATAACGAATAAAGTAAAGATATCCCCGGCAAACCAGAATGCAAATTCGTAAAAATCGGCATTCCCGTCACTTGCAAAATACGCGGCAAGGTTCTGCTGAAAAAATAGTCTGGAAGTATAGTACCAGGAAACAGTAAGTATAAAAGGAACCGCAAGGAATATACCGATAGTTTTCCTATCGAGATTTTTAATTGTAAATAAAAGTTTCCTTGATTCGTTTTTTAAGGTGCTCATTTTGGGGCTTCAGAAGACAATTAATTTAATTTTCAAAATTAATACGGGATTTGTTCTCAGGTATATCTGTCAAGTTTAAATTTCTCACCGAGATATAATTTCCGGACTTCTTCGTCGTTTGCAAGTTCCTCTGCCCCGCCTTGTTTGAATATTAGTCCGTTAATTAATATATAAGCCTTATCAACTATACTAAGCGTTTCATGCACATTATGATCGGTAATCAACACTCCTATGCCCCGGTTCTTCAGATTGGCAACAATGTTCATGATATCTTCAACCGCGATCGGATCAACACCGGCAAAAGGTTCGTCAAGTAAGATAAAACTGGGATCCGTAGCCAGCGCTCTTGCAATTTCGGTTCTTCTTCTCTCACCGCCGCTTAGCTGGTAGCCCATACTTTTTCTTATATTTGTTATGCTCAAATCTTCCAGAAGTGTTTCGCACTTTTCTTTTCTTGATTTTTGATCGAGATCAGTCATTTCAAGCACGGCCGTCAAATTATCTTCCACCGACAATCTTCTGAAAACAGATGCTTCCTGGGGAAGGTAACCTATACCCATTCTAGCCCTTTTATACATCGGAACTTTTGTTATGTCGCTGGTATCCAAATACACATGTCCCCCGTCGGGTTTCACCATACCAACGATCATATAGAACGTGGTAGTTTTTCCAGCTCCGTTCGGTCCTAACAAACCCACTATCTCACCCTTCGAGACTTGAACGGAGGCTTTATTTACAACCGTTCTTTTTTTATAAATCTTTACCAGGTTTTCGCTTCTAAGAGTATTTCCTGCCATTACTCCACTTCATTTTTAAAAATAAACATGCTTTTCGAATATAATAAATATATTGTTCTATCGTAAACCGTTACCGCGCGGAACCGGAAGTAGTTCTTGTTTTTCCGGACGGTTATTATGCATTATATAACCCGGCAGAGTAAAAGCAGGCTCGTTTCCTTTTACCTGCTTCTCAGGATAATATTCACTGTTGGGCGTTCCGTACATCTTTACAGTAGCAACTTTATTATCCACAAAATATACTTTCGCCGATTCAGAAGATGATTTTGTCAAACCGTTCGGCGTATCACCGTCGTACAAGTAATAAATGCTGTGCACACCGCCGTATACGTCAGTCTGACTAATATTTCCGTTCTCAAAACCGATTATAATTTTACTGCCGGAAATTTGATCGAACCTGTTCCTAAATATTTTATTCTGCGACAGGATAAAAGCATTGCGTTCTACATCCAGCTTTCTGATATTATTGTTTTGTATGAAAACCACGGTTGAGTCGCCGGTAAGCTGCGAGTTATCGTACCACAGAACCGGCTGAGGAGCCTCCGGAGATATTTTTTCTGTTATTATTTTGCCTTCCTGCCTGAAATATTCCGTGAAATCATTTACAGATGCAAACCGACCTCTCAGAATTCTGACGGAATCGGTAGCTTTAAATAAATTTATCGTATCTCTGAAAGCTTCCATTTTCTTTGACCTGATTATCAGCGTGTCAATCTGAAAAGACGACGAATCATTTAAGGTTTGCAAGGTATCGTTCTTTTTTCCTTCGATATGCGTAGTGTCGATCTGTATGAGAAGAGGATTCATATCTATAAAAGTATAATGCTTCTCAGGATAATCCTCAAGGTGTTGGCTGTATATAGTCGCATTATTTTCAGTGCTGCTTATTTTTACATTGTAATTTGCAATAGAAATGCGTGAATCCCTGAAGTGAATAAGGCTATCTGCTTGAATTATATTCTTGCCTTCCAGTATTTTTACCTTACCGACAGCAATCGCTTTTCCTTCATTTTTAAAATAAACAAGCCGGTCGGAAGTTACGGTAGAAGAAGTGTCTTTCAATACCACGTTGCTTCTGAAAACAGCTTTTGCCTCGTTGAAAAAATAGGTGCCGGTATCCGCCGTTAATACAACTTTTTTATCGTTAAGCGTAACCCCCGAAACGGATTCTGCCTTTTTTTCGTTTCCGTAATAATATCCGTGATCCGTCGTGATAGTAAGAGTATCCTGCGTTGCGATAACGTTGCCGATAAGTTCGGCATCGTTCTTCGATAAATACTGTATGGCCTGATTGCAGGTGATTTTGACATTTCCCTGAGTCAATAATACGTGCCCGAATACCTTGCGCACCATTTCGCCGTCTAATACCTTCCCTATCAGGCTGTCGCCTATAACGGTAATATAATCCTGATTTGCCTGCGAATAAACAAGCCTGGGAAACATTAAGCCGAACAATATTATGAAAAATATATATTTCCGCATTTGACTTTAGTTTTACTTTTTCATCTGTTTATTTTCTACCGAGGTATCCGTTCTTGTAATGTAAGTAATATTATAAATAGTGTAGTTTCTTAAACTCTGATCAGATTCAAAGCCGTAACCCTGGATTTTTTCTTTAGGCGAGATAATGGTTACGAATTTATCGGAAACAATTTTCTGATCTTTATTCCGCCACATTAGTTCCTGTGTTTTAAGCGTGACACCGCTGTCGCTTACGGCTACAACACTATCAATTGCAAAGAGATTTTTAGTAGCGTCGTCTACTTTGCCCCGCAACGCAGTAAGTACCGATGTTTTTTCTCCCTTTAAATTAAAAAAATCTATTTTAATCGAACTGTCCAGCAGTGTTTCCGGAGGATTATCGTACATTTTTATATTACCGGCATACAAAATTGCTTTTGTATTTCCCGAATCGCTGAAAACCACCGTATCGTCCCAGCTTTCCTGCACAGGGAGCTTGCCGGTCTGGAGTGTTTGATTTACGGATGGCTTAACTTTTTTTTCACCGCATCCGAAAATTATTATTACGGTGAATACAAAAAAAAGATACTTCATCTTTGACGCAATCCGAGGTTAATTAAATCGTGAAGATGTACAATTCCGATCGGTTTGTTTCCGTCGTCGATTATAATCATTGCTGTAATCTTGAAGTTTTCCATCTGCTGAAGTGCGAATGAAGCCAGGTAATCATCACTCGTTACTTTGGGATTCCTGCTCATTATGTCTCTCGCCGTTAAATCTTTTATTTCCATTGTACGTTCCAGCAGGCGACGTAAATCCCCGTCGGTGATTACACCCGTTAAAAAACCGTTTCCGTTAACAACACAGGTAGTGCCCAATCTTTTACTTGTTATTTCAAGTATTACGTCCTTTATCGAAGCGCTTTCTTCTATGACAGGAACGTTGTCTCCTTTAATCATTATCTCTCTGATTTTTAATGAAAGCCTTTTACCGAGACTGCCGCCCGGATGCAGAAAAGCAAAATCCTCGGCGGTAAACCCTCTTTTTTCCAAAAGTGCTACAGCAAGCGCGTCGCCCATTGCAAGTGTTGCGGTAGTAGAAGCTGTCGGAGCCAAATCATGCGGACATGCTTCTTCTTTTACGTGAATGTTCAGAAAAATATCGCATTCTCTTCCGAGCACGGAATTCTTCGCACCGCACATTGCAATCATCGTAACGTTAAGCCTCTTCAGCATAGGTAAAAGATTGGTAACTTCTTCAGTATTTCCGCTGTTCGATATTAGTATTACTACATCCTCTTTTCTTACCATCCCGAGATCACCGTGCAATGCATCGGTCGGATGAAGATAAATGGCCGGCGTGCCGGTGGAATTTAAAGTGGCCACTATTTTTCTGGCTATCAAACCGGATTTCCCCATTCCCGAAAGAACTACCCTGCCTTTGCTCTCATATATAGTATCAATTGTTTTTACAAAATCATCGTTTATACTTTCCGATAAATTGGCTACTGCCTCCGACTCTATCCTTATTACTTCCTTCCCCTTTTCTATTATTTCATTGACAGTCAATTTTCAACCTCTTTTAAAGATTTTAAATACGGATTTCTTTTTCGGTTGAGCCGAAACATGTTCGAAACCGGAGTAATCGATTTCGAATTTTTTAAAATACTTATTATAAACTAAAAATGCGGAGGATATTTCGGAGTCATTATAATTTTGATGATCTCTGAAAAATATTCCCGGTTTTGAAACAATATCCGAGTTGCGGATATTTTTCATCAGCATAATATAATTGTAGAGATTGCTCACCGGAATTAAATGGTTTACACCTGTTAAACCGTCATAAAGCCAGATCCTTTTATGAGCAGGAGCAATTACCAGCAGGTACCTTTCAACTCCGAATTTTATTTCCCTGACTTCCGAATTATCATTGGGTGCTTTTTGTCCGGGAACCCATCCGGAATAACTCCATCTTTTTTTTCATGCAGCAGAACCGGAATTTCTTCAGACGAAAAGACTATATCGAATTCAATTTCGTTGTCTAATTCTTCGTGAATATTTATTTCCGCATTGCATTCATCGAACTCAATCGTTCCGGAAGCAAAAACGGGTGCGGAAGAAAATGAATTATCCGGTATAGAGCCTTCCATTCCCAGCACTAAGTTGCCGCCGCCGAATCGTCCTGCTCCGTTTACCTTTAGTTTACTTATTTTTTCACGGTAGATTTTATAGCCCGTTTTATTTTCGGGCAATACGGAAAACAAACATTCCCGTTCCAGTTCAGTAAGAGCCCTAGGAAAGGTATTGTTTAACCGTCCGTTATTATTATTTAGTTGTGCGTTCAAAATTAGAACCTGATCTTTGCCGTTTCAATAAAACTTTGTTATCAGTAATGCTTAACCACCATGTCTATTGATTTAATATCCACGAGAAGTTCTTTCAACTCCTCAATCGGAAGCTGGCTTGCCGCATCGCTCAGAGCTTCTTTCGGGTTCGGATGAACCTCGAGAAAGAGGACGTCTATTCCGACGGCAGCAGCAGCTCTTGCAAGAGGCTTGATAAACCTGGGCTCGCCGCCGCTGGTAGTTCCTTTGCTCGGCAGTTGAACAGAATGAGTCGCATCCATAACAACCGGGTAGCCGAATTCTTTCATGATAATAAGCGAGCGCATATCAACCACAAGATTATGATATCCGAAAGTTGTACCGCGCTCGGTAAGCATAATATTTTTATTGCCCGTAGATGCTACTTTATCCGCGGCGAATTTCATATCATCCGGCGCCAGGAACTGGCCTTTCTTTATATTTATCACCCTCCCGGATTTTCCGGCTTCAATAAGAAGTTCGGTTTGCCGTGAAAGGAAGGCAGGTATTTGAAGAATATCGGCAACTTCTGATGCTTTTCCAATTTCCCTGCTTGTATGAATATCCGTCAGCACAGGAAGATTGAATTCCTTTTTTACTTCTGCGAGTATTTCAAGAGCTTTTTCATCGCCTATACCGCTGAATGAATCAAGACTGGTCCGGTTGGCTTTCTTATAACTGGCTTTAAAGATGTAATCGATGGCGAGCTCATCGCAAATCTTTTTTATTCTCTCTGCGGTTTCAAAAATCATTTCTTTATTCTCTACCACACAAGGACCTGCGATCAGCACAAACGGATTTACATCGCCTATTTTAATTTTCCCGATTTCTATCATGGCTCATCCACGTTTTATTTTTAACAAGATAAATATAAGGAATTTATCTCTCTAATTTAATCAATTAAGCTGAAAGACTGTCCTATTAAGCGGTACTTCCGTGCAGCTGAATTGACATCTTATTTTATAAAGGTAAAATCGGTAAAATGCTTCATTAAGTCCTCAAAGGGAAATTAGCTTTAATCATTAAATTTAAGAAGACTCTTAAGGATTTCATGAGGTATAATTTGAATCACATTCAGTCTGCCACGATGAAAGTCGCTTAGAATATTAAAAAATTCTGATTTAAATTAAATCGTTAAAATTAGATCGTAGTTAAATACACTATTAAAAGACTAATTTGTTCTTGTTGCTTACAATATTTTCTTTTCTTCGTTTCAAGTAATAAGACTTCATTTAAAACTTAAATCCCGGGTTATAACGAAATGAATAAAATATTGAAACTGATTCTTCTTATACCGCTTCTCGGTATTACCAATGCTTTCCCTCAAAACGATCAATCATTAAATTCTTCGCGGCTGAATTCGGACCTGGATAAACTCAATGTTCTCGGAACAGTCTTATACGTGGCCGCACATCCGGATGACGAGAATAATGCACTGCTGGCCTATTTTGCAAAAGGTGAACATTTAAGAACAGGTTATCTGGCATTAACACGCGGAGACGGAGGGCAGAACCTGATCGGAACCGAGCAGGGAGATCTTTTAGGTGTGCTTAGAACGCAGGAATTATTATCGGCTAGAAGAATTGACGGCGCGCAGCAGTTCTTTTCGAGAGCTATTGACTTCGGATATTCAAAATCGGCAAAAGAAACTTTGAATATCTGGGGGAGGGATAATATATTATCAGACGTTGTATGGATTATCAGGAAATTCAGGCCGGATGTTATAATCACCAGATTTCCCGGCACAGGCGAGGGTGTGCACGGCCATCATACTGCTTCCGAAATACTTGCGGCCGAAGCGTTTAAGATTTCAGGCGATTCTACTAAATTTCCCGAACAGTTAAAATACGTAAAGCCGTGGAAGGCAAAGAGAATTCTTTGGAATGCCTGGCTTCCCATACTGAAAAAAAGAGGTACGAATATTTCAAAGCTGATAAAAATTGACGACGGCGCTTATGACCCCCTGCTCGGCGAATCTTATACCGAAATAGCAGCTCATGCCAGAAGCATGCATAAAAGTCAGGGATTCGGTTCGAGCAGCAGACCCGGACAAAATTTTGAGTACTTTCTTCCTATTGACGGAACTCCAGCAGAACATTCACTTTTTGACGGCATAGATCTTACATGGAACAGAATTCCGGGAGGCATAAAAGTAGGAGAAACAGTACAGCGGGCTGAAAAAGAATTTGATCCCGAACATCCGGAAAAAATAGTACCGGTTTTATTAAAAGCATATTCCGAATTGAACCTGCTGAAAAATAACTACTGGGTGCCCGTTAAGAAAAAGGAATTAGCCGATTTGATCAAAGACTGCGCAGGAATTTCCTTGGAAGCCGAGGCTCCCGACTATTCGGCTGTACCGGGACAAAGCATTAAAATAAATTCTTCAATTATTGACCGTACCGGATATCCATTTACTCTAAAAAGGATAAAAATTGATTATTGTCCGGATAATAATGAGTTAAACTATAAACTTGAAGACAATAAATTATTTTCCTCATCCTCGGAGATAGAGATACCTTCGGACATGCCGTATTCTCAGCCTTATTGGCTTAAAGAAAAACAAAGCGAAGGTGATTATAAAGTTAGTTCACAACTTTTAATCGGTCAGCCCGAAAATAAACCTGCAGTCAGCGCCGAATTTTCTCTTGAAACCGGAGGTCAAGAATTAAATATAAGTATACCGGTTAAATACAGATGGACAGATCCTGTAAAAGGAGAAGAATCCAGGACATTAATAATCGTTCCTCCGGTTGCCGTAAATATTCCCAATAAAAATTATGTATTCCCTAACGACAATTCACGGCAAATAGATATAAATCTCACAGCCAATAGAGATTCATTATCCGGAAAATTAAAATTAATTTTACCCTCGGACTGGAAAGTTTCCCCGGTAGAGAAATCCTTTTCAATGTCAAAAAAAGGCGACATAATAAACGTACCTTTTATTGTAATTCCTCCCGCGAACAGTTCGGTCGGCACACTCGAAGCGGATGCATTTATAAATAATAAAAAAATAAATGTGGGAATGGTAACCATAAACTACCCACATATCAATGTTCAGACGGTCTTCCCTCTTTCCCGGACAAAATTGATCCGGCTCAATATTAAAAAAGTTATTAACAATATCGGATATATCATGGGACCCGGAGATAAAGTACCGGTCTACTTGAAAGAGCTGGGCTATAACGTAACTATGCTGGCAAATAAGGATATAGAGAACGGCAGTCTTTCGAAATACGATGCGATTATAACCGGAATTAGATTGTATAATACCGACGGGGAACTAACGTTTGAGCAAAAAAAATTACTTGATTATGTTAATCAGGGCGGAACTCTAGTGGTTCAATACAATAAAAATTTCGGATTGGTAACAAACGATATCGGTCCGTACCCGTTTCATATTTCCGCAAAAAGGGTAACAGATGAAAATGCAAAAATTTCTTTCTTAGAGCCTGACAGTCCATTATTGAATTTCCCGAACAAAATAACCGAAAAAGATTTTGACGGATGGGTGCAGGAGCGGGGTGTATACTTCGCCGATGATTGGGATCCGCATTACAAAACCGTTATTGCCTGTCATGACCCGGGTGAAGATCCCCTAAAGGGCGGGTTGTTATTTGCCGAATACGGTAAAGGCGCTTTTATTTATACAGGATATGATTGGTTCAGGGAATTACCGGATGGTGTTCCGGGTGCATACAGAATATTTGTAAATTTAATTTCCGCAGGCAAAGCACCGCGATAAATGATTTAGTCTTAATTATTTTATCTTGTAAATAGTTTTGTCCAAAATATTATAGCGGCTTTTTAAGGTATTGTTATTGTGATATATATTACTGAAACTAAACATGTATTTTTTATCTTTAAAACAGAACGCGAAACAAAAACAATGCTGGAGACAATAATATGAGTAAGGAAGATAAATTAAACGGTTTATTAACCGGTGTAATTATAGGCGGAGTAATAGGAAGTGCCGTAACTTTGTTGTTTGCGCCGGTTTCAGGCAAACGAATGCGGAAAAAAATATCCAGAACTGCAGATGACATTGTGGAAGAAGTGAATGAATATATCGACTCCAGTAAAAGTATGGCTGAAAATGTAATAAAGGAAAGCAGAAAAAAAGCCGATTCACTAATTCAAGAAGCCAAAAAAATAATAAATAATTAATGTTAATATTTCTAAATATCTTTTTGCGTTAGTCGGTCAATACTTTTATAAAATCGAACCGCAATTAAATCCATTCAATTGCCGCATCTTTTATGACTGAATGAATATGCTTGTTCCGGCAAAATTTTAAGATACTTTCGGATGCGGCAATTTTTCATCCCTTTTTTATTTCGCAGGTAAACAATTTGCAAGCACCATATTATTCAGTAACAACTTTTAACCGTTCTCTCAAGTATTTACACCGTTAACTTTCATTTCTATGAACTAATAATAATTTCCTAAAACCAGGTTTATTCAAAGATTTTACATTCAATTTCAGGTACAAGTTCTAGAATAGCTGTCCCATTGTTGGATTCAAATATATTCGTCCGGAAATAATACTTAATGTGAATATCCGGAAATTCTCAAAATAAATACTAATAGTTTTTTATTGAGGCTGGAAATATTAATTTTAAAAGTTGTTAAATTCTATTCATATTAACCGGCAGAATTATAATGGAAAAAGAAAAAAAAACTCATATAATCAGAGCTGCAGCAAAAAGATTCGACCGCCACGGGATGAACAAAACCACCTTAGATGAAATTGCACGCGATTTAAGAATAGGGAAAGCAACAATCTATCATTACTTCAAGTCAAAGGACGAATTATATTTTCAAGTTCTCGAATGGGAGGGCAGCTTATTGCTGGAAGAAATCAGAATAATTCTGGCTAACCAGGAAATTACATTAGAAGAAAAATTAGACCTTTATTTACTATCCAAAGAAAATCTTCAGGCCAAATATAAATTGGTATTCGATGTTGTGATAAGTATCTTAAACGATAAAAGCTTTGAGAGAGAAAACGCTTTCTTTTCAAAGCTTAATGCGGAAGAAGAAAAATATCTTTCCGATTATCTCTCCGCGCCGGGAAAAATCAAAGCGGAAGGTTTTAAAGATCTTATAAAAGTTTTACTTTACCAAAGCTGGAATTTTATGTTTATGAAACGACTTAACATTTTCGTCAATATAGAAAAACCGGCCGGCACTTTAAATCTGCTTATCAATTTTTTTAACAGAGAATTTCTTAAAGATATTCCCGATTAATTATTTTCCGTACCATCTTCATCGTCATCTTCATCGTCATCGTCGCTGAAAATATATTTTTCATATTTATGTTTTATCATTTGAGCTTCCACTATAAAGAAAACATCTTCGGCGATATTAGTTGCATGGTCTCCGAGTCTTTCCAGCTGCCGCGATATTACAATTAAAGCAACTGCTGCTTCTATTGTACTGGGATCTTCTTTCATTATTTCGATTAAAATATTATGATTCTCAATGTTGTAATTATCGATAATAGAATCGGTCTGTATTACTTTCTGCGCCAGTTTCGGATCGTTCTGTATAAATGAGTCTATGGAATTCCTTAGCATTTCCCTGGTAAGCTTTGACATTTCAGGAAATTTGGTCTGCTTTATTAAATCCCTTTTGTCTTTTATAAATTTATAATTCTCGACAATATTTACAGCAATATCCCCCACTCTTTCCAGATTGTTATTTATCGTGAGCGCCGACATAATTAATCTTAAATCCATTGCAACCGGCTGGTTAAGCGCAATAATCTTCTGACATATCTTATCAATTTTCAGATCATATTTATCTACTTTATTATCCCGTTCGATGACCAGATTGCCTAATTCTAAGTCGTTTGATTCCACTGCCCGGATTGCGTACTCCACCTGTTCATCGACGAGACTGCACATCTTTAGGATTTTCTTTTTAAGCTTTTCGATCTGGAATTCAAATTGTCTTTCCATTTTTATTTATCTCCTTTAAATCTTACCCGAATCTGCCTGATATATAATCTTCGGTTTGTTTTTTCGCCGGGCTTGTGAAAATTCTTGTTGTCTTATCGTATTCAATTAATTCGCCGATATAAAAAAATGCTGTCATGTCGCTGACTCTGGCGGCCTGCTGCATATTATGAGTTACAATTACAATCGTATAGTTTGCTTTCAGTACATGGATAAGCTCTTCAATTTTTGCTGTAGCAATAGGATCAAGTGCGCTGGCGGGTTCATCCATCAGCAGAATATCCGGATCAACAGCGAGAGATCTGGCAATACAAAGTCTTTGCTGCTGGCCGCCGGATAATCTCAAAGCCGAAGCGTTCAGCCTGTCTTTCACTTCATCCCACAATGCGGCCTGCCGAAGGGTTTTCTCTACTATCTCGTCAAGCGATTTCCTTCTTCTGACGCCGTTTAACTTAGGACCGTAGGTCAGATTATCGTAAATACTTTTCGGGAAAAGATTCGCTTTTTGAAAAACCATTCCAACTCTTCTGCGCAAACTAACTACATCTATTCCCCTGCTGTAAATATCCGATCCGTCGATTAAAACATCGCCGTTTATTTTAACTCCGTATATTAGATCATTCATCCGGTTGAGAGTTCTCAAATAAGTAGATTTACCGCAGCCGGAAGGCCCAATCAGCGCCGTTACTTTATTAGGCTGAATTCCCATAGTAATATCTTTTAAAGCCTGCTTTTCGCTGTAAAACAGATTCAAGTCTTTTGTAATTATTTTAGGTTCATTCATACTTAGATCGATTTTCTTCTGAAACTTATAACTTATTTTTAATATAATTGTCAGCTCTGAATTCTTGAAACCGAATCTTGAAAAGCTTTAATGTTTAAGAGTGAGATTATAAGACGGTATTAGATTAAGTTCATATTCAAGCCTGCCTACCGGTAGGTTTAAGATTAAATTCTAAATAAGGGTTATTACAAATAAAATTAATATATTGCTTCCCTTATTTTTGCACTTATAAAATCCATTACCCAAACAACCAGAGCTATCATAATTACTATAAGTCCTACCTCGTGCCATCTAGCCAGGCCTTGGTACTGCATCAGCATTGTACCGATACCGCCGCCGCCTACAAGACCGATAATCGTAGCCATACGCACGTTAATATCCCATCGGTAAATTGTAAATGACAGAAAAGGAAGCACGATCTGCGGTACAACGGCATGCCAAACAACCTGAATTTTATTTGCGCCCGTAGCCGCAATAGCCTCAACGGGCCCCTGCTCTATCCCTTCTATCGCTTCGGAATATAATTTAGCGTTCGACGCGATGGTGTGAACAAGCAATGCAACCATACCTGCAAACGGACCTATACCGACCCATACCGAAAAAATTATTGCCCAGATTAATGGCTCAATAGATCTGACAAAATTTAGACCTATCCTTAGCACATAATAAATTGCAAACGTAATTTTATTTTCCTTCATCAAATTTCTGGCGGTAAAGAAACTAAGGAGTAATGTAACCGGGATCGAAATTAAAGTTGCAACCAGCGCAATGTAAATCGTTTCGATCATCGCAAACAGCGCATCGTCGAATATGCCGAAATTCGGCTGGAATAACGCACCGAATATTCTTTGCGCTCCTTCAAGTCCTTCCGAACTGAATAGACCGACTAAAGAAATTTTAGTAACAATCCAGCCTGCAATAAAAGTAATATTAAAAAGGAACCAGCCGAAAATTTCTACGGTCCATTTGGTTGTATTATTATCCTTTGCGATGCCGAATAATTTGCAAGATAAAGATGTTTTTGTCGATGCCCAGGTAATTCCTATAAGCACGCTTAAAATAAAGATGAACCCAATCTGATACCAGGAAAAAGGCAGGTCTCTAAGATCCATTATAAATTTGTAATAGATCGCCCTCTGCAAAACCAGAATACTGTAAAAAACAAAAAATATATCGAGGAAAACAGCCTTGACGAAATTAAATTTTGCTTCTCTTTTTTGATTATTCGCTATTATCTGCTGCGGGTGCAATTCCAATTCCGGATTAGTTATCATCTGATTTCGACCTCAATTGCTTCTTCTCCGTATATTGTTTTAAACCATGCTTCGTCAATATCCGATGGATTGCCCTGATAAACTATTTCGCCGGCTTTTAATGCAATTACCCGTGTAGCATATCTTCTAACAAGACTGAGAAAATGCAGGTTGCAAATAACCGTCGTACCCATTTCTTTATTAATTTTTTCAAAATACTGCATAATTGAGTTTGACGTTGCGGGATCCAGAGAGGCTACCGGTTCGTCTGCCAGCAGTAATTTTGGATTCTGCATAAGACTTCTTGCAATTGCAACTCTCTGCTGCTGCCCTCCGCTCAGAGAGTCGGCTCTGATTTTTGCTTTCTCGACTATGCCGACAGTCTCGAGACTTTTGTAAGCTTCTTTTATTATATCGTCGGAATATCTTTCAATAATTGAATCGATCGTACCCATCGAACCAAGTCGTCCATTTAACACATTTGACAATACCGAACGTCTTTTAATTAAATTAAATTGCTGGAATACCATGCCGATATGCGTTTTTACTTTCCTCAGCGCTTCGCCTTTAATGTGGGTAATATCTTTTCCCAGAAATTTAACGCTTCCTGAAGTTGGTTCAATCAGCCTGTTTATACAGCGCAAAAGAGTAGATTTACCCGAACCGCTTAATCCGATCACAACAAGAAATTCCCCTTCTTCAACCGTAAAGCTCACACCTTTTAAGGCATGAGTGCCGTTTTTATAAATTTTGTGAAGATTATTTATTTCTAAAATCATTTTTTAACCAATTTTTCAAAAGAGATGTGTTGAGCTTCCAGAAGTTTTCTAAGGCCGTCGTAATCACTATCCTTCGTCCTAACCAATCCTGTTATATCGTATATGTCGAATAAAGCTTTTCTGCCGTAGTCAGTTTTAACAAACTTAAGCAGTGCGTCGATTATTTTATTTTTCATCGTCTCGCTCATATTTTTCCTGAAGACCCACGGATCGTTCGGAATATCTTGAGTAAAGCCGATAATTTTAATTTTCCGGGCGACATCCGGAAATTGTTTTAATACCCGCATTCTGGCGTCCATAATCTCGCCTGTTTCCGGGTCTGGAGGCGCATAATAAGTAGCACCGGCTGCTACCTGCCCTTGATATACCATTGTAACAACGTTATCATGCCTCATGGCGAAAACGGTTTCGCTCGGCCTTATCCCCTTACTTTCCAGCATTGCTTTCGGCAAGATATACCCCGAAGTGGACGAAGGATCAACGTAAGCCATCGATCTTCCGTTTATATCTTGAATGGAATCTATACCGGAATCGAATCGAGTAATAAACTGCCCTTTATAACTTGTCTGGTTTCCTTCCCGCACAACTCTCAGTTTGGCTTCGGCACCGTATTTTGCATTTGCCATTAAATAAGAAAAGGTATTTATAGCGGCAATATCGGCTTTGTCGGTCCCAAATGCTTCAACAACAGCAATATAGCTGGCCGGTACAGCAGTAGTAAAATAATATCCGGTCTCTTTATGCAGATAATTCGTTAAGGCCGTAGCATTAAAAGAAATTCTTTTTGCATCTACCGATGGAGTAAAATAAATTTTAACCGGGTTAGAGTAAGTACCGAGCGCTCCCTCATTAAGCTGCCTGACGGAAATGGCAACCATAAAAATTATGATCGGGGATAAATAAAGAAAATATTTCAGATATCTCATAATTCCAAAAATTCAATTTTGTAAATATGCTAATAAGTATATTATCATTCAAATTTTGAGCACGGCATTTATGTTAAATAATCATTAAACTTTTTTTATTTCCCCAAAAATATTTCCAACTGAATCCGGCGGTGGACGGAAGCCGTAAAAATTAAGTGTAAAAAATAATCGCCCTCAAAAGTTCCGCTTACTTTGTGTTAATTATCATTTCTTAAAACACCTTAAAAAGCTATTTTGTCAACAATACAAATTATTGAAATTAAAAACTATTTAGTTCTTTTTTATAATTGAAGCTTTATTTTAGTCGGGAAAACCGGTCTTTTAAATTACAATGAGAGAATTTTCCGTTCAAGTTGGTATTTACCTTCTTTATACGGAAAACAGATTTCCAAGGATAAATGAATATTATGACCAGGAGGTAGCTAATATGGACCAAACAAAGATGAACACGATTAACGTGTTGAATGACCTGCTTCGGATATGCAATAGCGAAAACTCACTGTTTCAGGCCGCAGCGGAAAGATCTTCGGATCTGAAATTAAAATCCGTTCTAATTCAGTATGCTAAAAAGAAAGAAACCTACGCCGTAAAGCTTAAAAACGAAATTCGACGTTTAGGAGAAAATCCGGATATACCGGAAAGAACAAAAGATAAAATTTCGTTCATGTCATTTAACGGAATAGATTATTCCCAGGCTGAATTGCTTTTGCAATGTATAAATACCGATACTTTTATCATTCAAAGATATTCCAAAGCAATCAAGGAAGATATACTTTGGGAAGTAATTCCATTGGTAGCCAAACAATATTTTGATTCAATAAATCTGCATGATCAGATGATAAATTTCATCGATCCGGTTAAAAAACAATCTGCCTATGTAATAGCATAATTTTTAATCGAATAATGAACTTGCACCGTCGGTGAATTTCGATTTACCGAATCTTTTGTACGCCAGTTCCGTAGCTTCGCGTCCGCGCGGAGTTCTTTGGATGAACCCCTGCTGAATCAGGAAAGGCTCGTATACTTCCTCGAGAGTACCGGGATCTTCATTTACCGCCACCGCCAGTGTACCCAAACCGACGGGACCTCCCTTATATTTTTCGATAATCGCTAAAATTATATCTTTATCCATCTCATCAAGTCCGAATTCATCTACCTCAAGCGCGGTTAGTGCTTTTTTGGCAACTCCGAGGTCTATGACTTTCTTGTTGTCGTAATCGGCAAAATCCCTAGTTCTTCTGAGAAGGCGGTTTGCTATTCTGGGTGTTCCCCTTGACCTTTTAGCAATCTCATAAGCGGCGTCTTCGTCTATCTTTAGGTCTAGAATATGCGCCGATCTCAAGACTATTTTATTAAGAGTTGCAGCGTCGTAGTAATCCAGTCTGAACTTTATCCCGAATCTGTCCCTAAGCGGCGAAGTAAGCATTCCGGCCCTTGTTGTTGCGCCTATCAGAGTATATTGAGGAAGTTTTATCTGAACTGTTCTGGCATTCGGTCCGGAATCTATCATTATGTCCAGTTTATAATCTTCCATTGCGGAATACAAATATTCTTCAACTACCGGACTAAGTCTGTGTATTTCGTCAATGAACAGAACTGATTTTTCCTCAAGATTAGTCAGTAGCCCCGCCAGGTCGCCGGGTTTTTCCAAAACGGGTCCGGAAGTTATTTTTAATTTAACCCCCATTTCATGGGCTATAATATGAGCCAATGTAGTTTTACCGAGTCCGGGAGGTCCGGTTAAAAGCACATGGTCCAGGGCTTCCCCTCTTTTAGTTGCGGCAGAGACGAATACATTCAGGTTTTCGGTTAATTTAGTCTGCCCTACAAATTCAGAAAGCTTAACCGGACGTAAAGATTGTTCGTAATTTTTTTCTTCTTCGGAAATATCCGGATTTGTTGAAGATGATTTTCGCATTTAATATTCACATTTATTTTTAAATTCGCGGGTTACTTTAAGTGACAAGTTGCTTATTCCTTATCTTATATTTGTTTATCAGTACAACCATGTATGTCATAAGGCTTATCATTGTTAAAGCCGATAGTAAAGTTTCCCACCCTGTAAAACTTCTGTCGAATAAAAGGATCAAACCCGGATTCCATGCGCTTCCGTAAAGTATACAAAGATGTACAATATATATTAATAAAGTATTTCTTCCAATCAGTATCAAAATTTTTGGTATCGTATCAATTTTTAAAGAGATAAACGAAACAATGGAATTTAGGATTAAGACTATGCCTATTCTAAAGAATATCAGATTCGGGCTTGTAGTCCAGAAACTGCTCGTCCCGGTAAAAAATACCTCGGTTTCGTTTCCTAATACCGCAAGTAAAACAAATCCAATTCCGAATAGGGCAAGATTAAGACTGAATTTTGCCGATTTAAATACATTAGGATTTTTTGCCAGATAGCTGCCTAAAATACCGCCTGCTATAACGTAAGCTACCCAGGGAAAAAGCGGAAAATTTGAACCTGTTCCCTGATACATATAACCGGCCAAAGGAGCGGGCAGAAATTCAAGCCAGTTAATATGACTGAAAGGCAGATACGAAACAATGAACAGCAGAGCCCCCGCGGAAAATACAATATAATCTTTTAGATTTGTTTTTTCGGCAATATATGCGAGTATTAAAAGAAAGAGTATACCGAAACCTATTAGCTGCAATACATCAACCGCAAAAAATATTTTCCATTGTTCAGGCGTAATATTCTTAAAGACGACCAGTGTGGGAGTAGGATATCTGAGCAAATATCCCAGGAAAATTAAAAGAAGAAACCTTTTTAAACCTTTAAAAGCACGGGGATTTTTTTTTAACGGTTCGTTAACCAGCCGGAACAAATAGATAAAAACTGTGCCGGCGGTGAACATAAAAATAGGGGCAGTCATCCCGCGCATAAACAGCCAAAAGGCAAAAACAGGGTTATCCATATTTCTGAAACTATTGGCTAAAAGTACGTCGGTGGTATGTCCTTGTACCATCTGCAGAACCGCAAACGCTCGCATGAGATCGATAAATATTATTCTGTTTTTTTTAGAACTTTGAGTCATTTAACCGGGGACAAAATTATATAAATATTAATTAGCATTTTTTAAGATAACAAAACATAAATAATTATTAAATATGATCTAAATATATTTAGATTGAAAATACAAGAATTCTTCAAGGGTGACAAAAATAATAAAAAGAATTGAATAAAAAAGCCCCGGCAATTCCCCTTTTATTTCCGAACCAGTTTTTAATTAACTAGGAGTATATCGTATTTTTAAATGGGAATCTTAGGATCTAACGAATAACCCGATTTAAAATAAAAAGGCCCGTTTTTCAACGGGCCGAATTTAACAAAAATACTAGACGAAATTTATTTTACGTTTATTGTTCTCGGTTTTACTCTGTCGTGCTTAGGTAAAATCACCGTTAATCGGCCGTTCTCATATGTCGCGTTGATCTTTGAATTGTCTATATTATCCGAGAGATTAAATTTTCTGTAAAAGTTTCCGGAATTAGTTTCTTTCAGAATATACTTTCTTTCAAGATCCGATTTATAATTATTCTTTCCGAAAAGATATAAACTGCCTTCTTCAAGTTTTATATGCACGTCGTCTTTTTCAACTCCGGGCAAATTAGCGGTTAATATAAATTCGTTTTCATTTTCGTAAATGTCTACATAAGGTACAACGCTTATTTCCTTCTCAAGTGTTGTTTCCCAGGTTTCTTTAACCTCTTCATCCACGCTTTGGATTAAGTTATCTTCTGTCATTTTTATTCTCCTTATTAATGCAAATAAATTAGTGCTCAAGTTACTCCCATACAATCAGTGAACTCTCAGGCTCCTAAATGGTAAAAAGGAGCCTGAGGAATAATGGGAAATTAATTATTCTTTTTTATCTTTATTTTCGTCGTCAACTACTTCATAAGAAGCGTCCTGAACGTCTTTCTCATCCTTTTTCTCGCCGGATGCGCCGCCTGACTGCTGACCGCCGGCTTGCTGCTGATCTGCACCGGGCTGAGCTCCGGCTTGAGGACCTGCCTGCGAATATAGCTGAGAAGCCAGTTCGCTCCATACTTTATTCAGAGAGTCGGTAGCAGCTTTAATTTGATCCGAATTATTAGTAGCAAGTGCATCTTCTACTTTCTTAATTTCGGCCTCAAGCTTTGTCTTATTGTCGGCAGAAATTTTATCCTTTAGTTCTTCCATCTGTTTTTTGGTCTGGAATACTAAACTGTCTGCCTGGTTTCTTACCTCAACCGATTCTTTCTTTTTCTTATCTTCAGCTGCATGTTCTTTCGCAGATTTTTTCATATTTTCTATTTCTTCGTTCGACAGACCGCTTGAAGAAGTAATTCTGATGCTCTGTTCTTTATTGGTCGCTTTATCTTTTGCGGATACGTGCAAAATACCGTTAGCATCGATATCAAATGTAACTTCGACCTGCGGAACTCCTCTAGGTGCAGGCGGAATGCCGTCGAGATGAAATCTACCGAGAGTTCTGTTATCGGCAGCCATCGGTCTTTCGCCCTGCAGTATATTTATTTCTACCGAAGGCTGGCTATCGGATGCGGTAGAGAAAATTTCACTCTTTCTTGTAGGTATCGTCGTATTAGCATCGATTAATTTTGTCATTACACCGCCTAAGGTTTCAATACCGAGCGACAACGGCGTTACGTCTAGCAGTAATACGTCTTTTACATCGCCGGTTAATACACCGCCTTGTATAGCAGCACCTATTGCAACTACTTCATCCGGGTTAACTCCTTTATGCGGCTCTCTGTTGAATACCTTCTTAACAAGTTCCTGTACCATTGGTATTCTTGTTGATCCGCCTACCAAAATTACTTCGTCGATCTGTGACGCTGTTACTCCACCGTCTTTTAAAGCCTGCTCGCAGGGAATTTTCGTTCTCTGAACAAGGTCGTCTATCAACTGCTCGAGTTTGGATCTGCTTAAATTAATATTAAGATGTTTTGGACCGTCCTGAGTAGCAGTAATAAACGGTAAATTGACATCCGTAGTAGAAGATGAGGATAATTCAATCTTAGCTTTTTCGGATGCTTCTTTTAATCTCTGTAAAGCCATCGGATCTTTTCTTAAATCGATACTTTCCTGTTTTTTAAATTCGTCGGCGAGAAAATCTATAATTCTCTGATCGAAATCGTCGCCGCCGAGATGAGTATCGCCGTTTGTCGATTTTACTTCGAAAACACCGTCGCCCAGCTGCAGAATAGATACATCAAATGTACCGCCGCCGAGATCGTATACGGCTACTATATGATCTTTACCTTTTTTATCCAAGCCGTAAGCAAGTGCCGCTGCAGTAGGCTCATTAATAATTCTTCTTACTTTCAAACCGGCAATCTCGCCTGCGTCTTTAGTAGCCTGTCTCTGCGAATCGTTGAAATAGGCAGGAACAGTAATAACCGCTTCCGAAACTTCTTGACCGAGATATTCTTCCGCAGTCTTTTTCATTTTCTGCAGTATCATAGCACTAATTTCGGGCGGTGAATAAACTCTGTCGCTAATATTAACACGCGCTGAATTACTATCTCCTGCAACTACTTCATACGGGACCTTAGTTTTCTCATCCTGCACTTCATTTAACATTCTTCCCATAAATCTTTTAATAGAGAATATTGTGTTTTTCGGATTTGTTATTGCCTGTCTTTTGGCCGGCTGACCAACAAGTCTTTCTCCGTTTTTTGTAAAAGCAACTACTGATGGTGTAGTTCTGCCGCCTTCTGAATTAGGAATTACAACCGGATCGTTACCTTCCATAACAGCAACGCAAGAGTTTGTAGTGCCTAAATCAATTCCTATTATTTTTCCCATTATCAATCACTCCTTTAATTAAAAATAAGCGGAAAACTACCGCTTGTAATTATTATTTTTACTCATTTTATTTTATTCAATTTCAATTTTACAGTTTGTAAAATAATTCGCTTCCATATTTTCATATACTTCTTTTTTTTGCTATATAATGAGCAACCATTATGCCACAACTGGTTTGGAGCTATAACTTATTATAATATAATAAGTTATTGGGGAAGGTATGCAAACATCAACATTACTAATAATGACAGACCATGCGACTAATTGACAGAGCATCAAGAAATATGACAATTAATCTGACACTATTTCGGAATTTGTATATTTTTGTAATTCAATATTTTGAGGCTACATTGTTTAACTTAGAGAACTTCGATATAAAGCTGAATACGGATTTTATAGGAAGAAATTTTATTTATTCAGAGGAAATTGATTCCACAAATTCGTTTTTATTGGACAAAACAAATAAATATAGTGCAGACGGCACTGTATTGCTCGCGGAAAAACAAGCAAAAGGGAAAGGCAGAAAAGACAGGATATGGTATAGTGCAAAAGCACAAAATTTAACTTTTTCAATTTTATTAACGGATAAAAAACATTTTTCGAAAAACTTCAATCTGATTAACTTCGGCACATCCCTGGCTGTTGCACTTTCGATCGAGAACCAGTATCAATTAAGAACCGAATTGAAATGGCCGAATGATGTCTTAATAAACGGTAAAAAAATAGCAGGAATTCTGCTCGAGTCTACCTCTCAGGGAAACAAGATAGAAAGACTAGTAATAGGTATCGGCGTAAATGTAAACCAGGGCCAATTTCAGGGCAGTTACAATATTCCCCCTACCTCACTAAAAAACGAGCTTCAAGTACCGGTTGACAGGGAACGTCTGTTAGCCGAACTTCTCAATAATTTTGAAGAAATACTTAACCGCATCAAAACAGAACCTACAGAAATCCTAAAAGACTGGAAAGCCAAGTGCAGGTTAATAGGAGAAAAGATTGCTGTTGTAGAAGGTGAAAATGTCAGATACGGAATTTTTGACGATCTTGACGACGAAGGATTTTTGTTGTTGAAAACAAAGGGAAAAATTGAAAAAATTTATTATGGCGATGTGAGTCTGCAATAATGCTTTTAGCTTTTGATATCGGTAATACAAATATAAAAGCCGGCATCTTCGACGGAGATGAATTTAATAGATATGAAAATTTTTTCGTCTCCCGAAAACTTAATTACCGAATTAAGTTTTTCCGGAGTAAACCGGGCTGCCGTTTCTTCTGTGGTACCCGCTTTAACTTCAAAGATAGCGGATATGGTAAAAAAAAATCTGAATGTCTCACCTTTAATAATCTCAAGAAGCAGCCGGTTCGATATAAAAATAAATTATGACACTCCGGAAACTCTGGGAATTGACAGAATATGTTCGGCAGAAGGCGCATTTTGCGTATTTAAAAAGTCGAAAGAATATGATCGGTTCGATTCAAAAACATTCCTTGTCAGTATAGATTTCGGTACCGCAACAACAATAAATATTGTGGGCTATCCCGGAACCTTTATGGGTGGAATTATAACCCCGGGAATTAAAACAATGATTTCATCGCTGAAATTGAATACGGCACAACTGCCGGAAATTGATTTTGAAAATTACAAAGGCGTTATCGGGAAAGACACTAAGTCATCCATCGCCAGCGGCATAATTAATTCTGCCGCGGGGCTGATAGAAAAAACTTTTTTGTATCTGAAGACCGAATTAAATGCTACGAACATTAATACTTACATTACCGGAGGAAATGCGCCCGGAATTCTTCCGCATCTTAATTTTAAGTACGTGTATGAAAGAGGACTTGTATTGAAAGGAATTAGATCGGTTTGCGATCTTAATAAATGACTAAAACTTCATTTTTATATTATCAATAAGCCTTGTCATGCCTATTTTACAGGCAATCAGTATGTAATAATCTTCTCCCTTTGTTAATTTAGACACTTCATTAAAAGTACCCGCCTCCGTTATTTTAATATAATCGAGCCGAGAGCTTTTAACCGAGTTGACTATCTTACTCATTTCTTTAATTATTCGAGCCGTATTCGATTCACCTTTTTTAATAAGCGACGAAGCAAGCTTCAATGAAGTGCTTAAAACAAGAGCTTCTTTCCTTTCCTGCGGCGACAAATAAACATTCCTCGAACTCAGCGCCAAACCGTCCGGCTCACGGATAATAGGGCAAACGTGAACTTTAACATCAAATTTTAAATCTTTCACCATTTGTATTACTACAGCAGCCTGCTGGGCATCTTTTTGTCCGAAAAACACGTGGTCCGGGTTTACGGTGTTAAATAATATAGAAACAATAGTAGTCACGCCTTTGAAGTGTGAAGGTCTGGATTCACCCTCCAGGCTTTTTGTAATTTGATTTACTTCAACATATGTCTGATAATTTTCAGGATAAATTTCATTCACGTCCGGAAAGAATAAATAATCAACGCCTTGTTTCTTAAGAAGTTTCCTATCTCTTGACAAGCTGCGGGGATATTTTTTCAGATCTTCATCGGGAGAAAATTGAGTTGGATTAACGAAAACGGATACGACAGTAATGTCGGCAGTTTTTTTTGACTTTTTTACAAGCGATAAATGGCCGTCATGTAAATATCCCATTGTGGGAACAAATCCTATTGTTTTCCCTTCGCGTTTGGCAGTACGGGAAATACTTTGCATTTTTTTTACCGAAAGAATAGACTTAATACTTACCTCAGCTAATTAGATTCAACAGGCCGGTAACAGTATTTTTTAAATCCTTTCTAGGAGTAACAACATCAACAAATCCTTTTTCGAGCAGAAATTCCGAACGCTGGAATCCTTTGGGAAGATCCTTTCCGATGGTCTGCTTAATTACCCTCGGTCCGGCAAATCCGATCAGGGCCTGCGGTTCGGCAATATGAATATCTCCGAGCATTGCATAACTGGCGGTTGTACCGCCAGTAGTAGGATCGGTAAGGATTGAAATATATGGAACTTTAGCTTCCGCCAGTCTGGCAAGTCTGGAACTGGTTTTAGCCATCTGCATCAGAGAAAAAGCGCCTTCCATCATTCTGGCTCCTCCGCTGGCTGATACTATAATAAGAGGTATTTTATTTTTATATGCTCTGTCTATAAGTCTGGCTATTTTTTCCCCTACAACTGATCCCATACTGCCGCCGATGAACTTAAAATCCATGCAGCCGAATGCTACGTCCGTACCGTTCATTTTTCCGGTACCGGTTTTAATAGCATCGTTCAAACCTATTTTCTTAATAGTATCATTAATTCTATCGCTATATTTTTTTGTATCCTCAAATTCAAGCGGATCGGCGGACCTCATTTTTTTATCCATTTCCCTGAAACTACCTTTGTCAAGCAGTATCTGAATATATTCTTCACTGCCGATTCTGAAATGATAGCCGCATTTTAAGCAAGTCCACAAATTGGCTTCGAGCTGTTTTTTATGAATAATCTCGCTGCAGCTGGGACACTTTTCCCATAAGCCGTCCGGAAGATCTTTCTTTTGAGAATCGGGTGAAATATTTTCTTTCGATCTTATAAACCAAGCCATTAGTTTGCCTCTTTCTCTACGTCAGCATAGATAATTAATAGTTTTTCTATCTGCTGCGGATCATTCGAATAAACCATAATTCTGCGGCTCAGTTTTCCTATTTTCCCGGCAGAATCAAATTGAACTCTTAATTCTCCTTCGCTGCCCGGACCTATTTCTTTATTTTTAACAAGGGCCGCAGTGCAGCCGCACGATGTTCTTATGTCTTTTATTTTTAAAAGGGCATTACCGCGGTTAACAAATTTAAAAACATAATCTGAGATTGCACCCTGTTTCATAACTCCGAAATCGTGAGTTGATTCCGGAAAATATATCGACGGTCCGCTGAATGCACCGCTTACAGAATCGCTCGGCATATGAGCCAAAGTAGGGGCCGAACTCGGATTAACTCTGGTAACATAAATTCTTACATCCGGATTCACAGGATCGTTGGTCCTTATAGCAACATAGTTATCAAGTTTATTTGCATTGCCTATATTGGTGTATTCGACCGCTAGTCTGGCGGAATCCGCAGGTGCCAATTGAGTTTTATCAAGCGAAGCCGTAATACATTTGCACGAAGTTCTTACATTCGACAGAAATAAAGTGCCGCCGCCGCCGTTATATATCATATAAGTATGAATTAATTTTTCTCCTTGAGGAACTTGGGTGTAATCGTAATCTATTTGGGGTATTGTAACTTTGGGGCCGATTGCCTGTGAAAAAACAACCGAGCTCAAGAAGAAAAGTACTGTTATTATCTTCTTAAACATTTTTCTTTCCCTTGATAATAAAATTTTTGAGATAGTTAGGTTCCAAGTAATCAAAATCGACAGTTCTAAAATTCTCACCGAATCGTACAGCCCACTCGGCAACATACACCGGTGAGGGAGCAATTATTCCGCCTCCGGCGTTTACGGATGTTTCCAGTATCCCTGAAGCATTTCCGAAAACCGGAATACCTCCGGCTGATTTCCGGAACTCATCGTGATTTATTATAGTTAATTTTTCCACAAATATATAATTATTAAAGACAACTTTAAACTTCGCATAATATATTTCATCGGAGTTTACCCTGCTGGCAATTGAGAATATAGTTCCTTCAGGTAAATATTTTATCACCTGGAGCGCCGCAGCTTCAAAGGTAGGAACCCTAACAATAGGGAGCGATGCTCCGAAAGCTATTCCTTTTGCCGCGGACATGCCGATCCTTAAACCCGTAAAAGATCCGGGACCTGATGATACCGCCACCGCGTTTAAATCACATATTGCAATCCCCGAAGCTTTAATAACGTTATCAATCGCTTCAAAAAGTTTTTCGGCATGCGAATTTTTCAGTTTAACATTAGATTCAAAATATTTTTTTTCGGAAAAATAAATGCAGGCCCCGCATAATGTTTCCGTAGTCTCTATAGATAATATCGGTCTTTCTTCACTCATATTTTATAAATTCAAATTCCCTTGAAAAATCTTCATTAATTACAATATTTATTTCGGTTCTCTTATGCGGCAAAATCTCCGGCATAAGACTGCCCCATTCTATAAAAACCGCGGCGTCCGGGTCATTAAGATAGTCGTTAAAACCTATATCATATAATTCGCCTATTTCATTTATACGGTAAAAATCAAAATGATAAAATTTAAATTCGCCCGAGTATTCGTTGACGATGGCAAATGTAGGACTGTTAACATTCTCGATGCCCGTCGCCTTTAAAGCTTTTTTAACAAAAAATGTTTTTCCGGCTCCGAGATTGCCGTTTAAAATAATAACATCTCCCGGAACTACCGTTTTAATAAAGCTATGCGCCAAATCCGATGTATCGTCTTCTGTATTTACTTTAACTTTAAAAGGATATTCCAAATTTATTTAGGCTCCATTGTAATAACAGGCAGAATCATTTCTTCCATCGATATTCCGCCGTGCTGAAATGTGTCTTTGTAATACGTTAAGAATTTATGATAATCCGTAGGGTATACAAAATAATAATCTTCCTTGGATATTATATAATTTATGGTAACCCCGCGCTTAGGCAGCTTATACTCATCAGCATGTTTTATGTAAATAGCATGTTTATCATCAACTTTTAAATTACGTCCGAATTTAAATCTTAAATTTGTAGAAGCTTCTCTGTCGCCCAATACCTTCGCTCCTCTTAACGTTCTTATGCTTCCGTGATCGGTAGTTATAACTACTTTAACATTTTTCATTCCGGCAAGAGCTTTAAAAGTTGCGAATAAAGATGAGTGAGTAAACCATGTATTCGTCAGTGAACGGTAAGCCGGTTCATCCGGTGCAATCTCTTTCAGCAGGTCGGAATCGGATCTTCCGTGAGCGATCATATCCAGAAAATTTACAACAACTGCAGTAAGATGGGTATTCTGATAAGAAAGTATATTTTGCTCGAAATTCCGTCCTACTTCCGGGTCAATTATCTTTATATATTTCAGATCATTCCGCAATTTTATTCTTTTCCTATCCAGTAAAAGCTGAAGAAGCTCCTTCTCATATTTATTCATGCTTTTCTCGTCATCATCCGAATTGCTCCAGAATTGAGGATAATACTTTTCAATTTCAGAAGGGAAAAGACCGCTGAACAGGGAATTTCTGGCATAGGGCGTAGCGGTAGGAAGAATAGCATAATAAAAATCTTTATCAATTTTGAAGAGATCGTTAAGATGCTTTTCCATAACCAGCCATTGATCAAACCGTAAGCAGTCAATTACAAAGAAAAAAACCGCCGTGCCGGGTTTATCAAGATGCGGTATCACGAACTCCGGAACTATTTCCGGAGAAAGAGTAGGCGTATCAACATCACCCAGGTTATTTACCCAGTTTTTGTAATTTTTCTCGATATACTTTGAAAACTCCTTATTCCCTTCTTTCTTCTGATCATTTAAGGTTTGCCTTAAATTTATATCAGGGTGTGCGTCAAGTTCTACATCCCAGTTGGCGAGTTTGATGTAGATATCTCTCCACTCTTCAAAGTCCATGTTGTTCAGGAAAGCTCTCGATATTTCGTTAAAATCCTGCAGATAGTCTTTAGCCGTATGCTGGTTGGATAACTTTCTTCCTTCAAAAATTTTCTTGCAAACCAGGAGAACCTGACTCGGGTTTACGGGCTTTGTCAGGTAATCGGTTATTTTACCGCCGATAGCTTCATCCATCAATGTTTCTTCTTCGCTTTTTGTTACCATTACTACCGGGATATTGGGATTGAATTCTTTTATCTTCGCAAGTGTTTCCAGTCCTCCCATACCGGCCATCATTTCATCCAGAAAAATTAAATCATATTCTTTTTCTTTCACTGCAGAAATTGCATCTTCGCCGTTGGTAACAGAGTCTACTTCGTAACCTTTTTCCGAGAGGAAGATTATATGCGAGCGCAGCAGTTCTATTTCGTCGTCTACCCATAATATTTTGTAAAGTTTCATATTAAATTCTTTCTTTTTTAGAACATCCGTTTAAAACGGAGGAATTAAACCGGATTTATATTCTAAACGGCATAAATAACATTGTTAAAAATATAAAATTTTATTATTGTATCGAAATATGTACGTCAAGCCCGGCTTCGTTTGTGGTTGTCGGCGGAATTCTGGAAGCGCCCACCGGCTGAGTTGTAGACCGCTGATAAAAAATTGAAAGAGTAACTTTGGAACTTACGGTGTATTTAACACGCGGTTCTAATGAAACCCTGTTCACACCGTCCTGAGGCACACCGCCTTCAACGAACTTCTGCATATCATAGTTTATGGTATTGCTCTGGCTATTGGTATAAGAGAAACTGAATTCAATATCATTCTTCAGCGAAACACCGAAGAACGGGAATTCAAAACCCGATTTTGCGTATGAAGCAGTAATACCGATATCCTTTGAGAAAGATTCTGCAATAGTCTGTGTTGAAGTACCGAGGTCGAAACTAGATCTCGTCGAATACTTAATATTGCCTGAAATGTTCCCGTTCCAAAGCCTGTTAAATGTAATGTTTATTCCTACCAGCGGAGAAAATCCGTATTCTATTCTTTGGGACTGAACCACGCGCGTACCGCTCGGATCAATCAGCCAGCCTTCGGTATATGTTGAAGTATAAGCATTTTGAAGCGATATATTTTGTGCAAACGAGCTGAACATGGAATATTTTTGTAAACCGTCCCATGTAATTGTCCAGTTCGGCCTCGGTATATAATTTACGAGATCTTTAAAAAAGCCGAGTTTTGAAAGCCAGGGCAGAGTTTCAAATCCCTGGACGAATGCGTCGGATAAATTCTGCGTTGAGTTCGGGTCATTCGGGTTGTAAAGTTCATGCACACGGTCTATACCGCTCTTTAAGAAACTCAAAAAGAAAACCGGCGGAACCGTTAAAAAAGATCTTTGTATTGAACCGGTTGTACTGGTAAACTGCGGAGTAATAAAACCGAAATCATCCGACTTATAGTTTATACTTTTCGTAAGCGACCACCCTACTTTCCAGTTCAAATTTATTTTAGCACCTTCCCAAAGTGGTTTTGAAGTACTGAAATCCAGATTGTTCCTTTGATTATACGAATCCGTTATGTTCTGATTCGGAGTACGCCTGCCCACCGTGGAATTCAGGCCGAGCATAAATAATCTTGAAGGTCCGTCATTTTCATGGTATGTCAATCCCCAAAAATTAGATATTCCCGTACCGCTTGCCATCAGACTTCCTCTGCCGAGGCTGTTGTCGGAGGACAGGTTAATGTTTATCGCATCGTAATCAAATAAAATGATTTTTGCCAAACTTCTTAACAAATAAACGGCACGCATAATTGAGACCGATTTTTTCTTTGTACTTACCGTTGCCGTATCTTTCAAAGCCAGTGAATCTTTTGCGGTAAGATTTTTTTCAGGTCCCCTGCCTAAATTATTATTTCTTTCTTCACCCGGTTTTCTCTCGCCTTCCTGGTTTCTTTCACCGCCTGGATTTCTTTCATTAGTAAACCGCTTGTCCATGTTTCTTTGAAAACCGTTAGGTGAATTAAGATTCCGGTTATTTTCTTCCGACTTATCCTCGAATAACGGGTCCATCAATGACTTAAGCGAAAGCCGTAACCCGGCACTGGCATGGTTTGAAAAGCCTGCACTTCTTCCGGCTTCTTTCTGACTAAAGTTATTGTTCCATTGATAATTGGTTGAATAACTTGCACTCAACTGGAAATATTGATTTAATTTCCATAATGACGGTAAAACAGGGTTTGTCTGGAAATTAATCGACTGTTGTAATTGATAATCCTTTCCGAACATTGCACCACCAAGAATATTCCGCCATATCAAATTTTCAGGCCTGAAATTATTGTCATTGTCCACTTCAAGATATGCAAGTGAAGCATTTACGGAAAGATTATAATTTGAAGTTAAATTTAAAAATCCGCCGTCGGTAAATTTCCATGTAAAATTAAGACTTCTTGACGTACCGAAATCGTGAGAAAATATCGATTTTGAGGGAGTGTTTCCTTGCTGCCTGTTAACACTTGTATTTCGATTTCTCCTTGCCGAAATATTGGCGGATAAATTTTGAGGAGCATAATAGATTTTTAAATTCCTATAGTCCGAAAGTAAATAGAAAATAGATCCTATTATAGGTATTTTGGCCGGCTCAATATAATCTTCCGGACTGAAATTTATTCCGTAACTGGCGGACGCATTCCATACCCACGTCTTATTCGATAAGATGGTCGGATTTCTGCTGAAGGTTTTATTGTAGTTAAAGCCCAGAGTCAACGCATTTATTGTACTTTGAACAAGCCAGTTAGTTGAGGGAATCTTGAAATTAATCCCGGATGCCGACCAGCTGTCGGAAACGTTTAATGTCTGTGAATCGGTTATAATCTGGCTGGCGGATTTTTGCGATGATGATGTTCTTCCCGTACTGTCTGTTTTTGATTTATTGGCAAGTGTTGCTGCTTCCTCTACCCGCACATCGGTCCCGGGCAAATATAGAGGTTTACCCACAGATTCTGTGTGAGAATAATTTAGTTTAAAATTGCTTCCGGCAAGATTAAGAGGTATAAGCTTGAGTACATTCAGGTTCGCTGACATACTCCAATTCCTTGAATCGACTCTGGAGCCGAATTGGTCCGAAAGTCTATGGAAGTACGGATCTGTCCTGCTCATGTTAAAATTAACCGACATTAAGTCAGCGATGTTCAGCGAAGTTGCAAAAGTATAAGCGAATCCGGGATGATTATCTGCACCGATTACCCTAAGCTCGTTTATCCAGACATCACCGACGAGTGTTCTTTTCCTCTTTGTATTGCTGCTGTTGTTATGTATACCGATTGTAATATATTTAATTGAGGTAAGTGAAGGGTTTCCTTTTACGCCGTAATAATGACCCGGCAGACCCACAACGGGTATAGTATATATTTTCCTCTGCTGCGCAGAATCCAGTCCGGTTTTAATAGCGGTAAGTTTGCTGAACTCTACACCCACATCATTCCAGCCGGGTGTTACCGGCTGAAGATATTCATAGAAATTGCTTGTATCGGTACCGAACCGGATATATACCTGAGCCGGGTATCCTCCGCTGCTTGAATCCGAAATATTTGATCCAAGAGTTTGATCGCCGTGTACGAAGAATTTCATCTCATGATAATTAAATAAATCCAGCGGTGCCGATAAATATTTTACGGCTTCTCTTGTAGAATCAGGATCCAAACCGTTCAAGATCAAATCCAGCGATTGTTCGTTTCCGTAAACCTGCTGATCAGGCTGGCTGTGATCTCTTGCCCTTTGTACTCCGGGAGGACTTGTATAGTTGATATTGTCTTCATAGTTAATGACGGATACGGACATTAAAGTATCTTTCGGTAACGCAGCCTGCCATTGGTTGCCGACAAGGTTAAATTCCGCAAAGCGGAGATGAACTTCGCTGGTTTCATTTGTTGAAAAGATTCTTATATATTCGACATCGGATAAAGTCGGCTGATTTACGGTCAACATCGTATCTTTTAACGGCACGCGTATAAGATACCACCCTGCGTTATCGCCGCCTCCGGCTATGTATTTGTTTTTTGATGTAAGCGTATCAAGGGGTACTTCGTATCTGAAATAACTGTTAACGTTATCCAGGTTCCCGTTATAATTTAAATCTTCAGTGTCTGGGATCCTTCCGATATCCGTCAATACCGCATTGCCTTCCGTTCCGTTGATATGGAAATATTTGGCTATCCTCTCCTGTTCGTTAGCCTCAGGATCAGACGGATTAAAAGCAAAATCGTCACCGCTCGGATCACCTTTGCTGGCCGCAGAAAAACCATTCCTTAAACAATATGCTTTTTCCTGAGCATCGTTCATTGTATCAATACCTACGTCTTCCTTAAGATCTATTACGCCGTTGCCGTTAAGGTCTTCGGTATTAAGCGATCCGTTTGGTATTACATCTTCACTAATTCTGCCGAGATCGATATATAGTTTCGAATTCGGGGGCGCTTGTGAAATATGCAGCCAGAATTCTATATATTGAATATTCTGAGCCTGCAGGTCATTCGCCGTCGAAGATAATATTTTCATCATTCCCCCCCACGAATTGCTTGGGTTCTGAAGTTTGGGAGAATAATTATAAGTACCGGACGTATCGGGAAGAAAAATATAATCAAGCGTCTGAACCTGCTGATCCTGTGTGGCTACCTGTTTTCTTGAGCCCCAGATGTCTTTAACATTTACGTCTGGAGGCGTAATGGAATACCACATTGCTTTGCCTTTATAAAACATATCTTCTTTATATGTCATATTTTTTAAAGCATCATTTATTCTGTCGGGCGCACTAAGATCTTTCCATGAAGTATAAGATACACCCACGGGTATCAGCTTTTTTGCACCTTCAAAGTCGTCGATATACGCGATGCTCTGACCGTTATCGTCGGGAATCGTACTTTTCTTCGTATTGGGATCGGGCTTGATATAAGCGGCTTCGCCTGATAAAGACAATGAGGACATGCTTTTTGTTGAAATAATATTGTCCAGGGCAGATGTTAAAAACGGCAAATCCTGCCTCGTAGAAAAGTCGACTCCCATTATGGTATTGCTTAACGGTTCTTCCCCTATTCTAACCTTATCATTAAGCGACTGCTGATTCAAATTTAATATCGAAAAACCGAGCTTCGTATCCGGCGAAAAATTAATTTCGCCTCTGGCGCCGAGTAGTGTTTTTGATGCCAATTGAAATAGATCGTTCTGTTCGTATGTAATTTTCAGATCGGCTCCGGGCACAAGGGCGTCCTGATTTAAAATTGTCAGCTGCCCTATGTTATAGTCAACCGAGTAATCAACTCCTGCTGTCAGCTGCCGGCCGTTCAGAGTAATCCGCACGGAGTTCTCCACAATATTAAACCCAAGCTGGTAAACAGAAGTAGCGGTTCCGGAGTATTTGCCGGTCAGTTCCCATCTATCGTGAATTTTGTCCTGCTGGGCATAATATGAAGTCGTATCGTAAACACTCTGATATGCAAGGGAGTCGGGTATCCCTTCGGCGGAAATATTTTTTCCGAACGGTTCGAGATAAGGGAAAATTATTTCACCGGTTGCAGGCAACACGGTAAGTGACGGGCGCCAGTCGAATTGATCGTCGGGCGCTAGGTTTCCGCTTGCATCGTACTGGTCAAGGCCGAAAGCATTTAAGAGTTTTACGACTCCCTTGCTTGTAGGTAAATCGGTTACCGGATCCTGACCGGGAATTTCATATTTTATCTGAAAAGTAAAACCGTCTTGTTTAATATTTCTACCGCCAACCGGGTAAATATTTTTTAATAGTAATTTCCAGGCTTGAGTAAATTGAGGTTTTAAATAAGAAGGTTTTATTAATTTTAATATTAATTTTCTTGAAGTATCTGCAGTTGCAGTATTTAAAAAATCACCGTAAAATATATCATCCGCATCTCCGGGTTGTAAATTTTCAATTTCATACGCTACAGCTATTGCATCCTGGTCCTGTATTTGCGTGTTAAATGTTATAAACCCGGTGTACTCATGTACGGTATAATCAACACCTTCCTGAAGTTTGACGAACCTTCCTGTTTCTACAAGTCCTTTATTTGAACTGGTTGTATCATCTGCATAATATTTAGGGTAAGACCCGCCTTTTGATAAACCATCGAGATTTAAATAAGCATTTACCTGTCTTTCTTTTGATTTATCATAAGTCAATCCGGTAACTGATTTCCAAACTTCTATTTTAACTATATGATAGGTGTTATCTACCACCGGGGTAGCATTACCGTAGTATTTATAGAAAAGATTATATTCCGGTTTTGTGCTGGCGTAAACCGTATCAATAAAATAATTATTTGTTGAGTAATCATACGGCCTTATCTGGAAAGTCTGTGAAGTTGCGCCGTTGGAAACGTTTACTTCTTTAGTCTGCCCTTTTTTCTGGCTGGCTAAGGTTGTTAAGGTCAGCGGACCAAGCTGAAATTTTGCTTTAACACCGAATAATGCCTCGCCGCCTCCTACAAGCGGAGAAGTTTGAAGAGAAACGTTTCCGGCCTCAACGCTCTGTACAATCTCATCATCGTAGCCTGTATATTTTATTTTCAGCTGATTCTCATATTCGAATGTGCGCTCCGTATTCCAGTCGGCGCTAATGTTTAATTTGTCCCCGATAGTACCGTTTACATTAATCTGAACCTGCTGTTGAAAATCCGGTTCGTTGGTGGTATTACCGAGCCTTGACGCTGTAACACCTTCCGTAGTCTGACTTCTCCAGGCACCGTGAATATCTACGGCGCCGCCGATTCTAAGACTGATCTTCGGCTTGCCGAAAATGCTTAATACGCCCACACTGGGCAGTGGTATTTCAAAATTTGTAAAGCTCTTAATTAACTCCCCTAGTTCGTTTTTTGAACCTTTAAGTACATATGCATTGGCAAGACCTTCCCATAATCTCTGTTGATTCAAAGCCAGCTTTAGTTTAATATATTCATCAATGGGAAGGCGCAGTAATATCTTCGGCTGCTGCCCGGCAACCTGATCAATTATCTCCACAAACTTACCGGTAGAATCTATTTTTATGCTTCTAGAAGCCATTGCCGAAGACGGCTGGGCAAAGAATTCGGAGCCGGGCTGCTGAGTAAGACTAACATACGGCTCGTCGCTTCTTTGATAATGAAAATATTTTAGGCGTGCTGTGGAATCTCTTGACATTGCGTTCAGAACAGCTGTATCCTGTTCCACTGTAATGGAATCCCTTTTAAAGGCAGTGCTATCGGACAGACGGCCCGTAGAATCAATTTTTAATGAATCGGCGTGCGTTCTTATTTTTGAGGAATCCGCAGGAATATTTAAAGGAATATTAAGTGAATGCAGGCTGTCTTGTTTCGAAGCAAAGGTGTTTTGGTTATTTTCCGGCTGAAGTTTATTATTATCGATAGAGTTGTTTTGGGCGGAATAATATTTATATAGAACGTCCACCCAAAAGTTATCGTTTAATTGAGAAATGTATGGATCGAGAAAACCCATATTTATTGCCGCATAGAATACAATTAACCCGAATACCGATGTGCGGACAACTTCCGAAGACAATTTTCTGATTCTCTGTTTAATAAGAATCCCTTAATGGAAATGTTAAAAACTAAACCTAATGTAGAAACTCTCTATAATCTTCCTCCCGTTTTAATTTTGCGTGCAAAAAATTATTAAATAAAGGACTCATTATCAATGAAATAAAAAGTAAAATGTTTAATTTTGGACTAAACTTAGAATATATTTTCCAATTTAATAAGGTAAAATTTAATTCACTTATTTTTTCTTTACTTTTAAATAAACCCTAAAACTTATTCAAGGGAGAAGGATAAAAATTATTTAGGGCTTAAATTTAGTCAACTTTTTAATTATTTCTGAATATTCCGGGAAAAGATTTAATAAAAAATTCCGGTTCCCTATCTCAAAATCGTCAAATTCAAATCCCGGAGCTACAGTACAGCCTATTAGTCCGAAAGATGATTTATCCTTAAGCTCAGCACCGAACCAGCAGCCTTTGGGAACAATAATCTGAAAAGAATCTCCATCCTTTATTTCACTGCCTAAATGATTCAATTTTAATTTACCGGATTCATCAAAAATATATATCAGAATAGTTGACCCGTCATAAAAATGCCATATCTCATCTGATTTAAGTCTATGCATATTTGATACTTGATTTCCCTCAAGTAAAAAATAAATTGAAGTGGAGAAGGCACGGTTTTTATCGTACCTCTCCGGCAGGCAACCGGCTTCATAATATTCACCGCTTCTATATATTTCGTTAAAATAACCGCCTTCGGGATGACGGATAAGTTGAAGTTTTGAAATATATTCTTTCGCTTTAGAATTCATAAAATCAGATTTTGAGAATAAAAATACCGGGGATATTATTTTACAGGGTCGAAAAATAAAGAAATATTATCACTTTTATCAAGTCATTTACTTATTATTCCCTTGCTATAAAACGGCAGCAATAATTCCGTAGTTGTCATTTATTTGCCCGGATCTCTAAATTCCGGAAGATTTAATTTTTTTCCCGGAATGTATACCGCCGAAATAGTTTATTATCGAAAGCAGAAAGAATCCGGCGCACCATCCCGCTATTACTTCCCAGGGATCGTGAGCACCTGTTATTACCCTGCTCACGCCTATCATTATTATTAAAATTGCTGCGAAAGCATTAACGACAAACCGTGCCATATTATCGGAAATTTTTCTATTTAAATAATCGGCTAGTATAGAAAATACCACAAATGAAGCCATAGCATGGCCGCTGGGGAAGGCTAAATTATCGGCAAATATAAAGTCCAGGAATGAATCCGGCCTGCTGTGATTAAATAAATATTTTAGAGTAAATAATAGCACTGCGGTAACAAAAACGGCAATCAAAAACTTGACTAATATTTTCTTTTCCCTTATAAAAAAAAGATAAACCGCAACAAAACAAGTAATGATGATCATTTCGGTCGGGCCGCCTATTGCAGAAATATCTCTGTTGATATTGACGAATAATTCAGGACCGTAAGTACGCGACCATTTGCCGGTAAGACCCAATGTTCCCTTTAAAAACGAACGGTAATTAATAATATGATGATGATGTGAAAGCAAAAGCATAAAGGCAAATACCGCCGAGGCAAAGGTTAATTTGTAAATAAGTTTCAGTATGCCGCGACCGTTTTGTCTCTTCAAAATTTTCTTCGGTTAAATTTATTTTGTGAAAGTTTAGAATTATTTATTTAGTGATTATGATACTAAAAACCCGTACGGATTTTTTTTCTGCAGGAGTCTGAGTAATTTGTAATGTGATAAAATAATTGCAAGCATCTCGGTAAAGATATGACATTACCGGTTATATGCCTAAAATATTCCCAAAAGCCTTCGGCTCAAGAGACATTAGATCCACAGTACTGAAAGATATCAGATAAATAATATTAATAATGCCAATCCGGTCAAATATAATTAGAAATAAGGAACTTCCTTAAAAAAATTATGCATCCGATATATGAAGCCGGTGCATCAAAGACCATTATAAATAGTATTTATAAAGTAACAATCTAATATTACGGATAAGAAATTAATTTCCTTTTTCTTCTAATAATTTCTCTTAGATATTATAATTCTTTTAAATACATCAAGGTTCAGCATGAATAATTTATCGGAAGTGATAATCACATTATACGGCGGCTTCCATTGAACGCTGTTCGCCCTTTCGTAATCCGGAACGCTCCAATCACTGCCGTCTTCAGTGAACAAAACCGCGCCCTTGTTCATCTCGCTTATCACTTTTGTATAAAATCCGGAATACAAGGCAAGGTTGCCGGAAATATGCTTGACGGAAATTTTTTCGCCCCTTACAAAAGCAATACCGTTTTTAAGCTGATCGTCAACTATAATAATTATTTTTGAGTTTGACCTTACGGGTCCGATTTTCGGAGTCGACCAGATCGAACCGTCTGATAATTCAAATAGGTTACCGTTGATTAGAAGAATCTTTCCGTTAATATAATTTACTTTCAATAATTCGTTTGACTTAGCATAGGAATTTTGAAATGAAAAGATGAGAACTGCCGAAATCATAATTGCCAGATGTTTCATTTTAGTCTCTCCGGATTTAGAATTTTGTCCCAATTTTACTGAGTATTATTGTTGTATTAATTATGGGGAGATAAACCGCGGTTATATTATTTGCCGGGATATCAATAAAGTCATTAACGTTAAAAAATTTTTGGATATCACAACCGTAATTATGCCGAATTATAACGGCAGCGATATCTCCGTCGGTAGTTTTAGTTTTGAATTTTGTCAATTTTATTTCTGTACAATATTTAACTATTCAATAAAAGCTGTCATTTAACAGGCAGTTTATACCATTAACATATAGCGAAATTACCGCGCCGTTCTGACAAACAATTGAATTATGTTCAATTCCAAATGCTTAAACGATTTAGAATCTTTTTAGATATCAACGGAATTTAAAAACCGTAGAAATAATTTCATGTATAACCTTGCCCCTGATTTGCGAGGTCTCCGTGATAAGTTTCTCTTGATCTTAAATTTTCACGGTTAAAATTAATTATTATTCCGGATTTAATCAAAGTCAATAATAAATATCCTGTATAAATCTCACAAGACAATTGAGAACATGTTTTTATTCATTTTAGACAATTAATTTACACGGGGATCTAAATAGCTGAAGAGAGTTATAGCCGGAAGATTGAAGCAGAGTCAATATTCCGTAAAGTTACATGGTACAAATCGTTGTATATTCAGAATTCCTATCTTCTGCAGACAATAAATAATTGTATGTTTTGGCAGATGTTTCAACCCGGATAATGTATACTTTGTTCTAAAAATATATTATTTTTTTTACCGATATTTATTCCGGATAAAGGCTGAAAATTTTTTCTTATAAAACACGGAGATTAAAAATGTCAAGTAATAAAAAATCCGCAAACGGTAAGAGCCGCAGAAATTTTTTAAAGACAAGCGTGCTCGGAGGAATGGCTGCGGTATCTCTGCCCTCTTTTACATTTATGGAAAAAACCGCCGCATCTACCTTAAAGCAGGTTAATATAAAACCTACGGAATTTGATGAAATTACTATAGCAGAATTAAATGAAGGATTAAAATCCGGAAAGTACACCGTGCGTTCAATTACCGAACATTACATTGCCAGGATAAATGCAATCGATAAAAAGGGACCTGCAATAAATAGTGTAATAGAATTAAATCCCGACGCGTTGTCAATTGCGGATGCTCTTGATAAGGAATTAAAAGAAAAGGGACCCCGCAGCCCGATGCACGGGATACCAGTTCTGATTAAGGACAACATCGACACTTCAGACAGTATGCAGACAACCGCAGGCTCACTGGCGCTTCTCGGATCAAAACCGGCGAAGGACGCTTTTCTTGTGAAGCAGCTTCGTGATGCAGGCGCTTTAATTCTCGGAAAAACTAATTTAAGCGAATGGGCGAATATGCGATCTACTCATTCTACCAGCGGCTGGAGCGGACGCGGCGGGCTTACTAAAAACCCGTATGCACTGGACAGGAATACATCAGGTTCCAGTTCAGGTTCGGGCGCGGCTGTTTCCGCTAATCTTTGCACGGTTGCAATCGGTACAGAAACAGACGGCTCCGTAGTAAGTCCATCCTCAATTAACGGAGTTGTGGGGATAAAACCGACGGTTGGTCTGGTAAGCCGTGCAGGTATTATTCCTATTTCGCATTCACAGGATACTGCCGGGCCGATGGCAAGAACAGTGCACGATGCGGCTGTTTTACTCGGCGCGATGACGGGCGCTGATCCAGAAGATGAAGCGACCGAAAACAGTATGAGAAAATCTTTTAAAGACTATACTCAGTTTCTTGACCCGAACGGATTAAAAGGTGCAAGAATAGGCGTTGTTCGAAAATACTTCGGTTTCCATCCCGCAGTAGACGAGATAATGGAGAAAGCTCTGGATATACTAAAAAATAACGGCGCGGTAATTATCGACCCGGCAGATGTAGATGCTATCGGAAAGGTTGACGGCTCGGAGATGACAGTATTGCTGTATGAACTTAAAGCCGACATGAAAAAGTATTTTGAACACCGCGGCCCCGGCTCTCCGGCTCGTTCACTTGAAGATCTAATTGAATTCAATAAGAAGCATGCTTCTGAAGAAATGCCTTATTTTAAACAGGAACTATTTTTAGAAGCAGAAAAAAAAGGTCCTTTATCCGATAAAGAATACGTCGACGCGCTGGCAAAAAATCATCGCTTAACGCGCAAAGAAGGTATTGATGCCGTAATGACAAAACACAATCTTGAAGCTCTCATAGCTCCTACGGACAGTCCGGCTTGGATGACCGATCTCGTAGACGGCGATCATTTTCTCGGCGGCAGCTCACAGCTTGCCGCGGTTGCAGGTTATCCCAGTATTACTGTTCCGGCCGGTTTTGTTTTCGGCCTGCCCATTGGCATTTCATTTTTCGGCAGAGTGTGGAGCGAACCGGTTCTTCTTAAAATAGCTTACGGTTTTGAACAAGTATCAAAGGTCCGTAAACAGCCGGGTTTTCTTACAACAGCTGATTTGAAAGTTTAGTTTTTCTCAGTAACGGAGAATTAATGATATAAGAGCTCTTACTTATTTTTCAATGAATAACTTTTGAATTTATTTTATTAAAACCGCTTTAATTGTTTTTTTGAAATTATTTGTTTTAAGCATTATAAAATAAATTCCGCTGGCAACGTTTATGTTGCTTTTATCCTTGCCGTTCCAATCGACAAAATAAGAACCCTGATTCAAATTTTTATTTAATAAATTTCTCACTTCCCTGCCTTGTATATTAAATACGGAGATGTTAACATCGGTGTTGTAAGGTATTACAAATTTTATTTTTGTGCTCGGATTAAAAGGATTCGGGTAATTTTGATAAAGTACAAAATTTTCCGGTATCCGGCTGCTCGATCTAACACCCGTTACCATAAAATTAAATTTTCCGCTTCCGGCATATTTCGTAACCATTATCGGAATCTTAGCCGCATCGTCGGCGCTATAGTTATAATAATCTGCCGGATCGAAGGCGTTGCCGTTGACTAAAATAGGACCGCTGTTCTCAGTAATATTATTTTTTGCTTCGAGATATCCGGCCGGCGAACTTCCCTCCCCAATATGAGTGGGAGCCTTAACATCTCTGAAATAATTGGATTCAACCAGCACCCTGGCGGTATCTGTAGAGGCAATACCGTAGCCCGTAGCACCCATACCTGTTCCGCCTTTTGTACCGTCGTAAAAATTATTAAAGACATGGCATTCAGCCCATCTTACCCGAGGATGACGTTGCGTAGTATTATCCCACCAGTTATGATGATATGTGGTTTTCAACAGACCCTGCTCATCTGTAGATTTATCCGAATATCCAAGCAGAGCTGTTTTATTATGATTATAAAAATGACACCATGAAACAGTAACATAATTAGTACGGTGGGTTATATCCAGAAGACCGTCGTGCGTTCCGCCGTGGTCTGTGCCTCCGGTATCAATTTCAGGCGAATCGGAAAATGTACAATGATCGATCCAGATATGATGGGTAGAGTTTGAACTGGTGGTGTTAATTGTAATACAGTCAGGTTTGCAATTACCGAATTCAATATTTCTTACAATTATATTCACCGCGTTTGTTATTGCAATGCCTACGCCGTCGAACTTTGCACCGTTACCGGCTCCTATAAATGTAATATTAGAGACCCCTTTGCAGCTCAACTGTCCGGTACCGACCAAGGTATCCTGTATAATATAGACAACTGATTTTTTATTTGTCTTCACTCTCGTTGCCAGATCAGTTGTAAGCTTTGCCAGATCACTTATTAAAACAGTATCCCCGCCGGCCCCGCCGGTAGTTCCGTTCTGGCCGTAATCATCAACTGAAGCAAATCCTATTGGTGAATCTTCAAAACGGCTGATTGTTGTATCGAAATCAAGGTAGAAAACGGCAGTGATATGTCTATCCGAATTCATAATAATAGTATCAGGATTTTGTGTTCCCGAAAGGTCGCCGGACCAGTTAATAAATTTATATCCCTTGTCGGGAACAGCGGTTAATTTAACCTCAGTATTTTCATTGTATACACTGTCGGCAGGATCCGCTATAACCTTGCCTCCGGCATGACTAAGTGACAGATCATACTGCGGAATTCCGGGAGCGCCGGTCACTTCTATTTTATCTATATTGGGGGCTCCGTTTACAGTGTTGCTGATAAATCTCAATCTGTTAAGTCCCTGAACCAGATAAAGTTTTACTGAATCCGTCTGCCAAGAAGTGTAGGATCCCGTTCCGGCAAAATTGAACGTATCTACAACTACCGTATTATTTATCAAAATTTTTATCGACTTGTCAAGTACGGTGCCGTTTGCAAAACGTATGTAAACCGTTTGAAAGTCGGTTCCCGCCATTACAACTTTCCATTCGGCATAGCTTCCGGTTTCATTCGCAAAATTTATATAACCTGAAGGATCCGTAAAACCGGCATTCTTTGTCTCAAGCACGCTTCCGGATGACAGCACCGCATCTTTAGCGTAATATGTTTTTGAAGTCTGAGGATATAAAAAAACACCGTTTGTAATTAAGGAAATAAAGATTATCAATAATGCCGTTTTTTTTGCAGAAATGTTTTCCATTATCTTCCCTGTTCCCTAGTTATGAAATGATGCGTTCAAGGTTAACGGGTTATTGCCGCTGATTAGAATTATCACAAATATAATTAATACCGCTTTACTTATAAGGATTAGTAATGAGAATTATTAAGGTAGAAGTTTAGTCCTTTTTGATTATTATCAGAGATAAATCATCGAATACCGGCGATTCGCCTACAAACTCATCTACGGCATCCACAATTGCTTCGCCGAGTCTTTCGAATTTATAATTTTTGACATAGGAAAGTATTTTAAGGAGTCTATCTTTTTCAAGGAATTGCCCGAACTCATTTCTGGCCTCGGTAATTCCGTCGGAATAAGCTATCAGCATCTCTCCGGGTTTCATATTTATCATGTCTTCGTTATATGAATAGCTGTTCGTTAATCCGATTGCCGGACCGCGGTTTGACATTTCTTTGATTTCATTGTTGAATAACAGCAGCGGCGGCAGATGACCGGCATTCACAAAGCGAAGCTGCGTATCTCCCGGTTTAATTTCCATATAAAACATTGAAGCAAAAATACTGGCTATACTGTCCCGCGAGAAAATGGAATTTATTTTTGAGCAGAGTTCCGAAATCGAAGGATAATCTGCGGCAAGCGCTCTGATGGTTGCTTGCAGTTTCGCCATAAGAAGAGCGGCATGCAGGCCTTTGCCGGCAACATCGGCAATAACTATTCCCACCCTGTCTTCGTTTATTTTCAAGTAGTCAACAAGATCTCCGCCTACTTCATTCGCCGGTCTGGTATAGAGCCATATTGACCATCCTTCAACAACCGGGCTTTGCTCGGGCATTAAAGCCCGCTGAACTTTCCTGCCCGCTTCCAGTTCATCCTTTGCCAAAAGCTTATCTTTCAATTCAAGCATTAGAACCAGAAATATCAGCGCGCCTCCTAACAGTCCCGTATTGTTCGCCTGAACATTTTGTTCGTTTATTACTATGCTGCTGCCGAAAAGGATTATGATCAAACCGATAGTGGTTATTATTCTTCTAACGGGGGTAAGATGCATGAACAGACTTTTTATCATCCAGGAAACTATATGGAAACCCCTGCGCAGAGGCCTCATTCCGTCAAGGCGTTTATGCTGTTCTTCAGTTAAGTAGAAATTCTTTAGTTCACCGAATTCGCGTTTTATATCCCTGCGGAAACTAATGTTTCTCAAATCATCGCGCAAGACCCGCGTGAATTTTTGCTCGGACTTAGTATTTGTTCCGTTCATTTATTTACTTATAAAATTGGATCAAAAATCATTTGTAAATATAATAATATATTTAAGAGAATTTACCTTTTCAGATTCCGCAAGTAGTCAAGTTAAGCTTAATCTCTCCGCATGCGTGAGAACTTAAATATTTGCCACTTTACTAACAATAAAATGATGATGAACGGTAACTGCAATAAAAAAAATCCCGGAATTAAATTCCGGGATTAAAAAAAGCAGAGGAAACTTTATCAGTACATTACAGCCTTATATGCATTAACCCTACCCTGCCCGTAATAATCGTCATTGCCGGGCTTGCCGAGATCATCTGAAGAACCTCTTAATATTGCGGCAACCTTTGCAGGACTTAATTTCCCGCCGTGCGATTGCATAATTAATGCCGCAACGCCCGCAACTTGTGGAGCGGCCATGCTTGTTCCGTCGGCCCATGTGTAATTGCCGGTTCCGTAACTCGGGCTTAAAATCATGTCAAAGTACCAGAGACCGTTGGGATACAACAAATCATTTCCGCCTGGCGCGGCAAAACTAACTAAAGATTGTCCGTAATTTGTGTACTCAGCCGGGTCGTCAAAATTAGTTCCGCCGTAGGCGAAGCCTGTCGGGCCGGTTGCCGATACACAAATTACGTGCTGAATTTCCGCAGGTATCGAGACATACATTGCGGCATGATCAAAGTCTATAGCTTCATTACCCGCGGCAACAATAACAGTTACACCTTTCTGATGCGCATAATTGATCGCCGCTCCAAGATCAACAATTAGTTTTGCCGCATCTTTTGAATTTCTCGGGAATACCGCGCCGAGGCTCATATTTATTATATCCGCATTAGCTTCATTTGCCGCATAAAGAATTGCGGAAATAACAGCATCAAAGGTTCCCGATCCGTCATGTAAAGCTTTTAATGCAATAATAGTAGCGTGCGGCGCAATTCCTATTGTTCCGATACCGTTATCTTCCGCTGCTATAATGCCGGCAACGTGCGTTGCGTGCCAGAAGGTGCCGGTATCTTCGTTAAAATTAAATCCGGGCACAAAAGATTTGGAGGCGGTTGCATCAATATTGTCTTTTAAATCGACATGATTGCTGGCAATACCACCATCTATTACCGCTACTCTAACACCCTGGCCTGTAAATCCTGCATCCCATGCTTCCGGAGCGTGAATTGCTTGCGGCGCCCATTGATATGCCCAGAATGATTCGTCGCTTCCTATCGATTGCTGAATTACCTTTGCATCCGGTGCAACCCATTGAACAAGATAATCACGGCTGACAGACTTTATTCCGGCTTTCTTTTCGAGCAATGCGGCGTTTTTATCCGTTAATCCGCTGACTTTTGCTACTTTGATTTCGGGATGAAGTGCTTCTACCGTTCCGCCGGCGTTCTTAACAATATTGCTGAAATCATTTTCATTAGTGTTATATTCTACAAGGAAAAAGTCGGCCAACGGGAAATTTACTTTGCTGAGCGAAGACGGCGAGTTATTATCATTAACCTGCGAGCTTACGGGCGGCGCGTCTTGACAGCTAAAAAATATAAACGCACTTACAAGTAAAACGGAAAGGAAATACAACTTTCTCATAGTTACTCCCAAACTATTTGTTAATAATAAATTATTTATTGAAGAGCCAGACTTTAGGGCTGCAGATTTTTGAGAAATAAAAATAGAATTAGAAATAGAATGATGAACTTGATTTCCCTCTTTTGTTCAATAGGTATTTCCCTAAAGCAAAGAATCCTTTAAGTAGTTGGAAACTGCCGATCTTTTTTGTAAATGTCAATAAAATTCTTTTTTCAGATACCTATCGTATCATTGCCGTAAAAGCAAATTTAGTCATATTAAGTTTTGAAGTAATATTTTATATTTGATCTCAACAGAACCGGAGCATCGATGAAATTAAATAAACTTAATGAAATAACAGGACCATTTAACAAAACAGAGAAATTGCCTGTTCTGTTTCTTGGTCACGGCAGCCCGATGAATGCCGTCGAAGAAAATGAGTTTGTAAACGGGTGGAGAGAAATCGGGAAAACCTTCCCGAAGCCGAATGCGGTTTTATGCGTATCTGCTCATTGGGTAACAAATGGAACTTTTGTAACCGCGATGGAAAAGCCGATAACCATTCATGATTTCGGAGGATTCCCGCAGCCGTTATTTGAAGTACAATATCCCGCGCCCGGAAGCCCGGAATTGGCGGAAGAAACAAAAAATATAATCACAAAAACGAAAGTGGTTTTGGATGAAAAGTGGGGACTTGATCACGGCGCATGGAGCGTAATAAAGCACCTTTATCCGAATGCTGACGTGCCGGTTATTGAAATGAGCCTGGATTACTACCGGTCTCCGCAATTTCATTATGAGTTAGCGAAAGAACTTGCTTCTCTGCGAACAAATGGAGTATTGATTATAGGCAGCGGAAACATGGTGCATAACCTCAGAATGGTGGCCTGGGATAAACTTGATGGGAACGGATACGGTTATGACTGGGCAATAGAAGCAAGCGAAAAAATGAAGGGATATATTTTGAGCGGAGACCACCGGCAACTGATTAATTTTAAATCGCAAGGCAGCGCTTATAATCTAGCCATACCGACGCCGGAGCATTACCTGCCTTTACTTTATGCTTTGGCATTGCAGGAAAAAGATGAAAAAGTAAGTTTGTTTAATGATAAAGCCGTCGGCGGATCTCTTACAATGACTTCGGTGAAAATTGAAAAAGCATAATGTTGAAATTAATTTTAGATCTTCTAAGTATAGATTAAAACTAAAAGAGGCTGTCTCATAAGTCGGAACCACATCATGCTGGGCGAAATCGAAGCATGAATTTGGGATGTATACTCGGTTCGCCCTGCCTGTCCGGCAGGCAGGTCCGCTCACGATGACATTCGAAGCGCTTTTGAAACAGCTTCTTATTAGATTATCATCTTAAACTATTTAAGCAGCATAAGTTTCTTGACCGAACTAAATTCATTTTTACCGTCGGTTGATTTTGCAATTATTTTATAAAAATAAATTCCCGATGCTAAATTATTAGCAGTGAAACTCACTTTATGATAACCGGCAGATTCAGTAGCAGTTTTTAATACTTGTATTACCTGACCGAGCATATTATAAAGAATTAATTTAATATTACTCTGGCTTGTCAGAGAATATTCAATAGTCGTGCTTGGATTAAAAGGGTTTGGATAGTTTTGCTGAAGACTAAAATTAGAAGGCAGTAAATTTTTATTGACTGTTATGCCGGTAATTATTTCGGATAACGGACGTTTCCAGACACCTTCTCCCCAGGACCCCGCAAATAAATATTTATCGTTACCGGTAAAAGATGTTATTGAAATGTTATCAAATCCGGTACTAATTGGCAACCAGCTTATTCCGTTATTATTAGAGAAGTATAATCCATCAATAGTTTCAGTAAAGATCATTCTATTTTTTAACTCAAGAAAAGCGATTGATTTATCCGCAAAACCTACCCTTACCCAATTTGTATCCTGAGAAATATTTCTAAAAATACCGTAAGGTGTTCCCGCGAACAAACTATCACCTACCGTCAGTAATGAAGTAATCACAGTATCTTTTAATCCATATGATATCCAATCCGTTCCATTGTTAGTAGATTTAAAGATTCCGGTGCCGGGACTGGCAAAAAGTATAGTATCCATAACTGTTAGAATACTAGCGCCTGATGAAGGCAAACCATTAATTACCTGGTTCCAAGTTGCACCTTCATTTGAAGAACGCATAATCCCTTTTTCGGAGCTAACAAATAAATATGACTGATTATAATTAATTGAAGAAACATAATAACCTTGAAGTCCGATGCGGTTCCAGTTCTTCCCTAAATCAGTAGATTTAAAAATTCCGCCTCCGCCGTCACCAGCCATCCCGGTACCGGCGTATATATCGGTTCCTTTGGTCTTCATACAATAAACATAACTATGGTTAAGGTTGTTATATTCTTTATAGCTGTTTCCATTGTCTCTTGAAATGAATACACCCTCCTGGCCGTTGTCGCCGACAAAAAGATTTGAATCGATAGACGCAAGGGCTTGAACCATCATGTTATTAAGCGCACCGGTTTGAAGCCAGTTCATGCCGTTATCTTGAGAGGTAAAAATACCGACGTTCCGCGTCCCTGTAATTAAATTCCCGCCATAAACAGTTACCGCCTCAATCATGGCATTTGTTAAACCAATATTGCTCCAATTACTTCCGTCATCGGTTGAAAGGTATAAGCCCTGATTTGTACCATAATACAATTTGGATCCGACTACGGTAACAGTGTTCCAATATGATGAAGTCGGCAGACTGCCGCTAATGAAATTCCAATTTAGACCATCATCTATAGTACTAAAAAGGTTGCTCCCGGATGCCATAAATAATTTATTATTAAGTATAAAGAGAGAAGAAACATAAGCATTGTAATTAGGAATGCTTAATTGATACCATGTGTCGCCCTGGGTTTTAGATTTATATACTGCACCTCCCCATGTGCCCGCATAAATATTTGAATCAATTACAGCAAGAGATACTACTTGATGAAGTAATCCCCCGTTATTGGGCTTAACCCAGTGATACCCGCCGTCTGTCGAACGGTAGACTCCGTCTCCGTAAGTACCGGCAAAAATGACGGTATCTTTTATTGCAAAACATGTAATTTGCTCTATCGGGCTGATAGTATTTACTTGAGCCCAAGTATTTGCATTATCCGAAGATAAGAACAGTAAATTGTTTTTTCCGTCATAGGCGCCTGCAAGGAAATTTTGCTTATAAACCCCAAGAGCCGTAATATCAGGGCACCATAATCCGTTATTTGCTTCAGTCCAATGCATGCCGTTATCCGTTGAGCGATAAACACCTTGTGAGATACTGCCGGCTAAAACCGTTGAATTACCTGCGGCAAAATTATTAAATTCCCATCCGTAAGGTCCGCTCAATCTGACCCACTGTGCGCCGGCTTCAGTTCCGAATAATCCAAATATCAGAACGATAAATAAGGTAGAGGGTAAATAAAATGTTTTCATAAAATAATTCTCTTTTTTATTATTTCAATTAATCCCTATTAAAAAGACGACAAACAATAACCAGCAGCATTCCGAATAACAATCCGGAATTGAGATATTCACTTTGCACTTTTAATATTTTTGAAACAAAAAGATCAGAAAAGATTTATTAGCTTTACAAAAGCTCTTGGGCTGATTTATACTCCACTTTTGATTTGTTTTTTAATTGCTTAGCCCAAATTTATGTTAGTAAGGTTATATTGCCACCGGGCATTAAAATATGTGTCCTCAATATTTATTCTTTTAATCCCCGGTTTATCTTATAAATATTATCGCATCAATTAAAATTATAGTTTAGTCTTATACATATTGTCCGTGGCTAAAACTTCTTTATCGTTGATCGTTCTAAAAAGTAAATTCTTTTTACTTAAAATAAGGTGAAGCAAAAAATCGAAAATGAATGAACAGCTATATGATTACAGCGTCAAAAAAACTTAAGGCTGCTGAATACTGCTCTAATCGGTAATTAGAATAAAAAAAGCCGTCTCAAGAATTTCATTTGAGACGGCCTTTAATTACCCCCGGAGAACTAAAAAATAATCCCGAAAAAATACTTTTGAATTTTATCTTTTCTGATACGGCGGCTGTTTGGGATTTACCGGTGGATTAGTTTTCAATTCCTGCATTACAACTTCTATTGCTTTTTCCAATTGAGGATCAATTCCTTTGGCAAGTTGGGCAGGATCATCAACAACCTTTATATCTGGATCAACTCCATGTCCCTCGGCAAACCAGGTTCCGTCGGGATTAAACTGCCTGAATGTGGGAACAGTTATCATTCCTCCGTCAACTAATGAAGGAGCCCCCGAAATACCTATCAATCCGCCCCATGTTCTCTCGCCGATAAGTTTTCCTAATCCAGCTTTCCTGAAGAAATCAGGAAACGCGTCACCGCCCGAGCCGCTCCATCCGTTTATCAGCATTACCTTTGGACCGAATACCGCATATTGCGGCCATTTCCAATCTACTCCATCCCGAACCGCAAAAAATGCTAAAGGTTTCCGGTTTAAAAGCTCGATAAATCTATCCGGTATCTGACCTCCGTTGTTAAATCTTTCATCTACAATCAAACCCTGTTTATCAATCTGGGCAAGGAATTGTTTTACTAGATCGTTCTGTCCTTCAATCCCCGTATCCGGAATATAAAGGTAACCTATTTTGCCGTCCGTTTGTTTTTCAACTAATTTACGGTTGGCTTCAATCCAGGCGAGGTTTCTTAGTCTTGTTTCGTCTTTCATTGTTTCGACAAAAACTTCCCTGGCTCCTTCAAGAGTCGGCTTGCTGTTAACCGTAAGTTCAACAGTCTTTCCTGCCAAACCCTGAAAAGCTGCCCAGGGATCTTTTGTTACATCCATAGGAACACCGTTAACCGCAAGTATATAGTCACCTTCTTTTACATTTATTCCCGGCTGGTCTAACGGCGATCTGTTATCAACATCCCATGCCGCACCTTTAATTATTTTCTTAATTCTATATGCGCCGTTGGAAATTTCCCAATCAACTCCGAGATAACCGACTGCTCTCTTTTCAGATTCCTGAACATCGCCGCCGCCGACATAAGTATGGGATGAACTGATCTCTCCGATTAATTCTCCTATTATATAATTGACATCCCATCTTGTTACTGCAGTTATCTATTAATTTGCCGTAACGCTCCCGCATTTCGTTCCAGTTGACTCCGTGCATATTCGGATCATAGAAAAAGTCCCGCTCAAATCTCCATACATCATTAAATATTTGATGCCACTCCTGCCTTGGATTTATAGTCATTTCCATTTGATCGACAGGCATCTTCTTTTCTAGCTTTTGATCAGGTGCGATTTCTGTTACGTAGTATCCTCCTTCTTTAACAATTAAAATTTTCTTTCCGTCTGCAGACAAAGTATAATTGTCAACTCCGTCGGCTATTGTTTTTTCTTCTCTCTTTGTAAGATCATAATATTTGATCTTTTTCGTTTTATCCGCCGATCCGGTATTCGGATTTTGCACATAAATTACTTTCCCGGAAACGGCTTCAAGATTTCCGTAGTTTCCGGCTTCCGGCGGAAGCAGTACCGATCTGTTTTCTATTCCGTCGAAATCTATCTTTACTTCTTTTACTTTTTCTTCCTTCTTTTCTTTATCCTTTTTCACTTCGGCTTTTGCTTTTCCCTTGCTTGTATCCTTCGCAACGGCAACGGTATCATTTTGCGGCGCCGTCGGGGAAAGCTTCGGCAGCAGTCAAAGTGACAGCGGTTATGCGTGTAGGATTTGCATAAATAAACGTCCCTGCAGACCGCTGTAAAGAGGTTTCATAGTTTGATCTGTTAAGTAGTATAAATATTTACCGTCCGGGTCGAAATACGGCTCGTAATCATTATAAAATCCTTGAGTAACCGCATGCGCTTTCTCTTCCTTTGTATCATATATATAAATTGCGCTGTGCAAATTATCCATATCTTTTGGATAAGCAAGATACCTGCTGTCGGACGACCAGGAAGGCATAAAGTTTTCAAGATTTCCTTCATAATAATATTTTTCTTTATCTACTTTTGTCGTTTTGTCATCTTCCATATTATAAATATAAATGTTCATGGCTTTGTCTATAAATGCCATCTTTTTGCTGTCCGGCGACCAGTATATTTGGTACCTGAATCCCGGGCCGTATGATGTTAATTTCTTTTCTTTGCTTAGCGGATTTTCCATATCTCTTAATGTCAATTCATATTCACCGGATCTGTCACTCCAATAAGAAATATATTTGCCGTCCGGCGACCATGACGGATATCTTTCGGCATACCCGGATGTATTTGTCAAATCAACTATATTTCCTTTTTCAGCGGGAACGGAAAAGATATCGCCTCTTGCTTCAAATATTGCCGCGCTTGCCGTCGGGAGAAAGATTGAAACTTTGTATTTTCTTTTCGACATTCTCTGTCTTCGGCATTAATGTAATTTCATCGGTAACCACTTCAACTTTAACTTCGTGATATTTTTCGGTAGTCAGATCAAGAAGATAGAGTTTTCCGCCGGCTTCAAACACGATATCATCGGGTCCCAACGAAGGGAAATGAATATCAAAATCGGTAAAATCGGTTATTTGTTTTGTCTGCTTTGTATCCAAATTATACGACCATATATTTGCTCTCTCATCTTTTCCTCTGTCGGACAGAAAATAAATTATTCTCCCATGCCACATAGGGAATTCATCATTTGCAGGATTGTCGGTAATGTTCTGCGCTGTTCCGGTTTCAAGATTAAAGACCCAGATATCTGCAGCCCATCCGCCGCGGTATCTTTTCCATGTGCGGAATGCGCTCATTTAGGTGTGTATGCAATCGATTTTCCGTCGGGTGATAACGAGGCAAATTCACCGTAAGGAATAATCAATTTTTCCGGCATCCCGCCTACGGCGAAACTTTATAAAATTGATCAAATCTTTGCTTGCCGCTTTCCATCGACGAGGCGTACAGCAGGTTTTTACCGTCCGGATACCAGTCAAGTATCCGGTCGGGCATACCCTGGTGAGTGACTCTAACCGGGAGACCGCCTTTCGACGGTATAACATAAACATCGATATTGCCTTCATAATTTCCGCTGAAAGCAATATGCGAACCGTCGGGTGAAAACTTGGGAAATAATTCCGGTCCTTGAGGCGTAGTTAAGCCTGTTTGCGACTCCTCCGTCTTTTGAAACAACCCATAGATCGCCGGCATAAGCAAATACAATTTGAGTTGCAGAAACATCCGGGTACTGCATTATCCTAGCGTCTACCTGGGCTTTAAGATTAAGTTGGAATAATAAAAATATTGAAAATAATATTAAGCAGGAAAATTTTCTCATAACAAACCTCGCCTTTGTTAACGGAAGTAAATATTTTATAAAAACTTTTGGATAATCTTACCGGGCTGATATTTTATCCGCAAGATAATGAAAAACCATTTAGAAAATTACACCTAAAAGCATAAAAATATTTTAATCCGCAGTTACATTATGATGAGCGGCAGTATTATTATTTGAAGAGCAGAACAACTTATGTATAGGTTTCTTTTTTTATTATCAAAAAAGGCAAAGAGCATAGAGTAGGACATAATTTTTATGATTTCAATTCTAATATAGTTCGATTAAAACATTAAAGAATCAGAAAGTATTATCAATATCCAATACAATTTCAATTCTATTATAGTTCGATTAAAACCTCATTACGCTCTTGGTTACATAGTCAAGAATAATTAGATAAATTTCAATTTAATATAGTTTTATTAAAACTAAATACTCTTTGGTTTTTTGATCGGAGTTTAATGATCAATTTCAATTCTAATATAGTTCGATTAAAACCTTCTATGAAATATCGTAATTTGCGAAATTTTGCAAAATTAGATTTCAATTCTAATATAGTTCGATTAAAACTTTTAAAACTATGTACCTAAAATAATTCTTTTTGCCATATCCGTTTCAATTCTATTATAGTTCGATTGGAACTAGCAGAATTATTTGCATAGAGCCAAATGATTTGAGAACTATTTCAATTCTAATATAGTTCGATTAAAACAAAGTGGAAATAATATCTGATAGCATTGAATAGTATATTTCAATTCTATTATAGTTCGATTAAAAACCAAAATTTCACGAATAAAGAACTATGTTAATTCATGATTTCAATTCTAATATAGTTCGATTAAAACCTCGAAGACGGCTTGAAATTTCTCTTTGCTGCTAATACAATTTCAATTCTAATATAGTTCGATTAAAACTTCATTAAATCAGGATGAACTGAAACTGTCAATCATATTTCAATTCTAATATAGTTCGATTAAAACACCTTTCGGCTTATTGATCGAAACGAAGGTCAAGGAAGATTTCAATTCTAATATAGTTCGATTAAAACATCAGAATTAAAATTGACTATTCGAATCTGATTTAGCTGGATTTCAATTCTAATATAGTTCGATTAAAACTCATAGCAATGTTCAACTTAATTATCGTTCTTAACATATTTCAATTCTAATATAGTTCGATTAAAACGTTTGAAGCGCATAATTACGGCATACGGTATCAATTAGTTTCAATTCTAATATAGTTCGATTAAAACTAATTTTACAGAATTGAGGATTAGCAACTGCTATACATTTCAATTCTAATATAGTTCGATTAAAACGTTCTTCTCGATATGTACCTCGACATAAATCCAAATCAATTTCAATTCTAATATAGTTCGATTAAAATATTCATAAAACGAGTCACTCATGGCTGTTTGATCCATTTCAATTCTAATATAGTTCGATTAAAACAAATGCGTTGCATCATAGTGAACACTAATTATGCTAAATTTCAATTCTAATATAGTTCGATTAAAACGATAGCTTGAGTGATCAAGTGATACACAGGAACAATTTCAATTCTAATATAGTTCGATTAAAACTGACCGCCATTGAACAGGATGAAAGTTATTTAATAGATTTCAATTCTAATATAGTTCGATTAAAACAACCTTACCGTTGTAAGATACTTCAGACTTTAATAAATTTCAATTCTAATATAGTTCGATTAAAACCGGATATCATAATTCATGTAAAGTAATTAGTTATCTCGCATATCTCAATTTAATATAGTTCGATTAAAACGCCTCGAAAACTAAGCATAGATACCTATGATTACGAAGAATTTCAATTCTAATATAGTTCGATTAAAACCCGCAATTGACGAAACCAGTTAAGATAAAATCATAAATTCAATTCTAATATAGTTCGATTAAAACCAAGCAATTATCAAATGCGTGTATGAGCAAAGTTTATTTCAATTCTAATATAGTTCGATTAAAACAAACGAAAGTAACTCAGAGGACAGTATGATCTGCTAAATCATTTCAATTCTAATATAGTTCGATTAAAACTTTCTGGAATCGAAGGAATTAAATTACCTGCTGAATAGTTTCAATTCTAATATAGTTCGATTAAAACGCTATGAAGCAATATACGAAGAAATCTACTTAATGTTCAATTCTAATATAGTTCGATTAAAACTTTAAAAAATGAAATGATAAATAACTTATCATTTATAGTCTCAATTCTAATATAGTTCGATTAAAACAATCTCCAATGTATAATATAGTCAATACCAGTTCGGTAGCAGTCGATCTCAATTCTAATATAGTTCGATTAAAACCTTCATAGGTTGTCTCCTCTTTGGCTTCGGTCTGTGCGTTTCAATTCTAATATAGTTCGATTAAAACAAACATTGTTTGGAATAAAGAAATCGGCGGGCGTTCAAATGTTCAATTCTAATATAGTTCGATTAAAACAATTTAAATTTTGAATCTTTTAAAAACAATAGGGAAGTTTCAATTCTAATATAGTTCGATTAAAACTTCATTTCAATTTCAACTAAAAGTAGATAAAATGGATTTCAATTCTATTATAGTTCGATTAAAACTGTCAAATTCCGAAGTAAACTCAGCAATAAGTTACAAAATTGTATGTTTTGAAACAATCTGTCGATCTCCTTATTATTATATAAGCCGGGAGATCGGACAATACTAAAATATTTCGATTTCCGGTATTATTGAAGTATATTTTTTGTGTTGTTAAAAAAAATTGCCGATTTCGTTTTTTTCTTTACCTAAAACTAATCGATCGACAACTTCAGGCACTCGTGCGCCGTAAATAATTACCGAATCTTCTTTTTTATCAATCAAATTTTTTATTTCTTTTTCAAGCCGGTCCATTTGCGATGTTGTCAGCTCGCCTTCGAATACCGAGTTTTGTACATGGTTAAGATATCTTCTGCAAAGTTTCAAAGTTTGGAAAATGTTTTACGGGAGCATATCATAAGTAAGTATTAATACATTTTTCTGCTCATTTTTACCACTTTGTTATATAAGCTTTGTAATTTTCTTCGCCGTTAAAATGTTTGATAAGTTTATAATATTCCTCCCTCATTATCCTTCTGTAGCTGTATTTTACGGACTTATCCGGCAGTTGTATTTTTGTCATAAGCTTTTCATCAATTTCCTGCACAAATTTCTGCCTGGCTTTTTTCTCAATATAGCACCGGTTGTTTTTTACACTGCATTGTTTTTCTGAGATTATGTTTTTGTTTATTACTTTAAATATCACCCTGTCTGCTATAAGAGGTTTGAAGTCTGCGATATCGTAGGAGATGCTCATTTTATTCTCTCCGGGCTGATGTATAAAACCGATTTCAGGATAAAGCCTTGTATGATAAATTTCGTTTAGGCAAACCGAATACACTACCATATTTCCATAAGAAATGAGAGCATTGATAATATTATTGGGCGGGTTTTTAACCCTTGAGTTAAAATCGACAGGCTGTTTAAATATATACCGCCAGGCGGAGAATAAATTTTTTTAGCGGCACCTTCATATCCCATTAATTCTTCAGTATCCGTGGCTTTACCTGCATAGCTTTTAATTTCATCCATTTCTTCAGTTTGCTCTTTTACTTCCGCTCCTCTAGCTAGGTGATATTTAAGGTTTGCTATACTGTTATCTATAGCAGCCGTTGTAATTTGTTTAGCTATTTCCAGTCTTTTTAATTCGTTTTTATGAAAGGAAACCTGTTTTATTAAAAGACTTCCGGAATTGTTACGCTCTGCCGGCATAAATGTGCCCCCATAATTCCCACTAAAGCTGAATAAATGCATAGGAATTTGATTTTGGGATAAGAAATGCATAAGCGGGAGTTGAATTTCAAAGTTCCGAAGGCAATAATGGAATCGATACTTTCAACCGGTATGCACTTCTTCGTATCACCGGCGGGCATAAGAATATCTTCTCCCAATAGATATTCTTGTTTTAATACTAACTTCTTCCGAACAGTTCTTCATCTTCCGATTCTTGAATAATCTTTTCAAGCCAGACAGTGTTTTCTTTTCGCCTTAACACCGTATCTGAAAAAATGTAAATATTTTGTTTCATAGGTTAACTCCTTTGCTGTTTTATTGCTTTTTTAACAAAGAATTTCAGCCAGATAAATCCGATAACTATAGTTGTTAGTCCAAGCCATATTCCGTGCACAGTAGCCGTAAGTATTAAAAACCCTGAAGGCAATTATCAAAACGATATAACTAATAACTTTTGGTATTCTTTTGAAGATGACTTGGTTAAAAACCAGTACAATGCCCGCCGATAACAGTAATGTGCCAATTACTAAAAACATTGATTACTCCCTTTCATCATTAATGGTAAAACCAATTTTATTTTTGGATACGGCGTCAGCTGCTTCAATTGAACGACTATTATCTATTTCATCCTTTTTAAGGAAGGCCTCCTCAACGGCGTTCTGTATTATTAGAGGAATTGTTTTTTCAAAAACCAGCCCGATAGCCTTGCCGATTTCCGCGCCTTTTTCACGATCAATAGCCTTTCCTATTTGAGCGCCTATAAGTTTAAAATTCATGTTTAACCTCCGCTGTATTTTGTATCTCAAATATAAGACGGGGTACCAGAATTATATAGGAAAGAAACGTTTCGGAAATGTTTCTAAGAATTATCGTCCGGGGAATATTATTTTAATTCGTTCAATAGGTGCAGGGATAAAGTATTTTGAGTCGGCGTAAAATTTTTTCCGCTTCAATAATAAACTGCGCCGCTATATCCCGGTCGGTTATAAGCTGCAAGATTTTTATGTTAATCTTTGTTCTTTTTGAGCGGAAATCTTTCGCGTCAAACCCCTTTTGCCATGATTTTTTTTGGTTTTCACGTAAATAATAATAAGGGTAGTAGGCTTCCAAATAGCCGGTAAATTGACTGGAAGTATCAGGCCAGGTAATATCGTAAATGGAGATTTTATTTTTATGTTTTGTTTTCTGATCGATAAAAAAATAATAAAAAAGGAATTCAGTAGGTTCCAGTGTTATAGAATTATAACAATAGATAAGTTTTTTTCTATATCGCAAATCAGTTTATTCTGATTGCTTAAAACCTTCAATCGTTTTTGAGTAAAGCCTACCTATTTCGTTAAAATTTAAATCCATTAAATTCTGACCTTTTATTTCGTAAGAAAGAAGGGAGCGAAGTCTAACGAAAGGGATATCGGCCAGTTGAAGAGCCGCTGCTTTTCTTTTGTTGAGCGGGTAAAATCCCTTGAATTCGTTCTCTTCGCTTGTAAGAACATGCAGAAGCCTGCCCTTCACGCGCAAAAAGAGACAATGCATTTGCGATGTGCACACTCATAGACTTGCGTCCGCCTGTTATAGAGCAATAAATTTTTATTTTTGAATCACCGGTTTTATCTTTAAAAAAGATGATACTTTATTTGGAAACAAAATATTATCCTTATCAGAGCGAATATCAGATAATTCAACCAATCTTCGCGAGCGACTAAAACGTGAGAATCATTATTATTAAAAAGCGGCACTTTTATTTTATACTTGGCACACAAATTTTTAATTTCAGTTTTAAGCGCTGTCTTCGGTGTTGACGGGTGTTTGTCTAGACCGTAAATAACGTTACGTCCGCGTTGAGTAGTAAGCACATAGATTTCATCAATAATAATTTTCTCTTTTACCGCCAGGCAGAACAATGTTTCGGTAACAATTTGAGGAGTTAAGCCGGAGACACAAACGAGTATATTTTTATTTGTTTTTCTCATTTAGTAATCCCTGAAACGCACAAAATTAAAGACGGATACTTTTGAATCAGGGAGAGTAATTGTATTTCTTTCGGTAGTGGACGCAATACATTTAATATTAAGTTTCTTTAATTCACTCACCAAAGCATAAGTAAAAGAAAGTTCACCCATAATATGAACGGCGTTGTTTTCATCCGGATACTCCGATAGCAGTTCTACGCACTTGCCGCAATATTCATCAGCTAATTTATTACTACACTTTCATCAGCTTCCGGTTTAATATTTGGGAACGGTAAATCAATAATATTTTTGTACAATGATTTACCCAATGAGACCTGGTTTTCAGTCCAATTGGCAATAGGTGATTTGAGAGGTTGATAAGCATTGGAGAAATTATAATTATAAGTTAATATTTGGTTGTTCTATTGATTTTGGTTCAAATTCAGAATATTTGTAATGTTTTATTCTTAAATCTTTCATTCTTTCTTTTAGAGGATCATTATCTTCTAAATCAAAATAGCTAATTAATGAAAGTTTAGTATATGTACCTAATTGTTCCTTAATTGTTCTTAAATTATTAAGCGCCTCCCTTATTGGTTTACCACTTTTAAGTTCAAAAGGTAAAGATTGTTCTTTCTCAACCCTATGATATCAAGTTCAATCATATCTTGTTTGCCGCCTTTATCTTGTATATGAATATTTCTAATTATTTCATCATAATTGTTATTTCCATAAAATTTCTTATAATAAACAAGGTCTTCAAACCACAAACCGCATATATATTTTATTGAGTCGCGACCATTTATAAAAAATTGATTTCCATATAAGTTTATTATACTTGTTCGTTTACTTTCATCCCATATATACTTAAAATTATTTTCCATTAATGGGCTGCTGTCTTTATAGAATTTATTTTTAAGTACATTAAACTTTTCATTTATTTTGGTCAAGAATCTGCTAATATCAAGTGAATAATTATTCTCAAGATATTCGTAATACTGAATCCTTGAATCTTCTGGCAAACGAGGTTCAATTATTTTGTAAACGTGTCCGTTGCTTTTTAAATATTCCTCTGAAGTTATTTTTATATTTAAATCTTCCTCGGTTTCAGAACCATTACCAAACACGTAAATTTTATTGTTTTCAGAATCAATATAAAGTGATGAAAGCTTCATAGTTTTAGCAATATCGAAAGCGGCAATAGACATTATCTTGGTTCCACCGGTTATATTAAAAAATAATTTTGCATCATTATTATCGGCTATTATATTTTTTATGGAAGTTGATATATCATTAAAATTAAAAGCATCTATTTTTTGATCTTCAAAATTCATATTGGGAAATACAGACTTATAATTTTCTTTTTGCTTAGCAGAAGCCTCAGAATAAAGTAAAATAACTTTTTGAGGTTTGATATATTTTTGTGCTATAATGTTAGGGAACGGTTTGACCGCCAATAAGGTTGATTAAAATCCTCATACTTATTACTCCGAATGATTTACATGCGATACAGATTAAAAGAATATTTTTCTAATGATTTATCTAAAATAAACAATGTGCTTAACTGAATAAAAGAAAACATACTAATTCTTCTTATTGCGAGTAACTTTATATTTAGCGCTTAATTTAGCAGTCCAATCGGAGGCGTCAATTGAAGCTTCATTTTCTTTTTGTTTTTTATGACGTTCAGAATTAGAATCACTGTCATTTAATTTTATTTTTACCCATCCTGTTAAATATTTGGGGTCGTTTCCATGAAAAACTAACCTGCGCGTTTTAGGAAAAATTGCAAAACCCGGTTTACCCATTCCACTGCCAAATTTAGATCTAAATTTATCCAGCCATTCTTTTGACAGACAACTACCCCAGTCATACCTTCCCAACCGCTTCCCCAAGATAGTCTAATTATAAATTCATCCTTCTGCAATTTATTAACATCATCCATAAGAGAATCTATGTTTTCAATAATATTATTTAATTTTTTCGGAGTAGTTAACTTGACGAAAAAGTCTTTTTCCTTTTTAAGCTTTTCCAAAGAATAATTGTTTATTGTCTTTTTTAATGCATTAAATATTTTCAAAAGCCGAAGTTTTGAAAAATTTAATTTTCTTTTAGCTTCTTCATTATTAAACAAAAAATTGCTTAAAGACATTGAGAAATATCCCTTCTCGCCAGAAGGAAGTCCTTCTAAAAATATTGTTGTAGCATTTGAAGGATCAACCTGATTTTGAGTATCTCTACCCATTTTCTTCCAGGCATAAGAAGTTGCATTTTGGTTTGCCAGACTTAAAATCAAAACTTTTTCTAAACTCACCTTAGAAAACTGAGCATCAAATATTTTAAGAGTACGCATTAAGTTATAATTAGAATCATTTCCTAATAATTCTTTTAATAATGAATCACCCGCCCATTCTTTTTTACTCTTAGAATTTTGGACATCAATCAATAATTTTTGTTTTTTATCAAATGATAAGGCATCAAATAATTGTTTTACAATTATTGTTCGACATGACTTTTTCAGTGATTAGCTGTATTGTGTTACCTAAAAACCATTTCTTTTAAATGTGTATTAAATACTTTTTACTTTATTAAATATAATATTTTTCACCACTCGGCATTTTCTTTAGTGCGTCTATTCTTTATAACCACCATTAACAAATAAATCCCTTTCTTCAAGATCATTTTCTAAATGTTCCATAAGCTCTGCTTGAGTTACAATGGTAACAGAGCTATGTGTGCTAAGGAAATCGATACCACTTGCTAATTTAACACCACTACCGATGTGAACCGGAGTAAGTATTTCAATAGAGCATGGTATTTTTACCCCAATTGTTTCTATATACTTTTTTAATTCTTTCATCAATTGTCTCCATTTAATCCTCCAACTATTGGAACAGCAATCACTTGTCCACTTCTAAAAATATCTGTCTTAAGATTTTCAGGATAATCATTTTTATTAAGAACCTTTTGAATCATACCTTTAGGCACTATATTATCCTTCATTTTAATTACAGAACCTTCCGTGAACATCCTTAATGATTTTCTTCGAAGTGTATTATTAGATATCCAGCCTTTTCTTATTTCGAAATCATAAAATGATTCTTTGGGAAGGATAGAATCAAATTCGGATTCATTGGGTGAATACATGGAAAGTAAATAGTAAAAATTAGTCCCATAATATGCAGGCAAAGAAAAATTTTTAATTTCTTCCACTTCAAATAATCCTTTTCCAATTGTTCTATCAGCACCAATACCTTCATCACCAAGGAACCTAAGAATCGTTTCAAACTTAGGTAGCAATTCATCCCTCACATCAACAATAAAGAATAACCCGGTTTGAGGTACCTTAGAGAAGTAAACTTCAGTCTTATAAAATATTTGTGTTGAGTTTGAAATTCTGTCAAGAATAATATGAGGGTTTTCGTTTGTTTTAAACAGCAAGGCGCCTTCTTCAACTTTTCTATTATTCCAACATCCATTTAGGATAAAATCTTTGTGAATGAGCGAATTGTTAATTTCATTTCCTTGAATAATCCTATCCAAATAATCTTTGGAAATGAAATTTATTTTCTTAAACTCTTTAATCATTTCATAATTATCAATTTTGGGATAATAATTAAGTGGTTTTGGGAAAAACAATTCATCATTTAAAAAAGGGAAATGCCGATGAAATAACTACAGCTTGCGGTTGAAGAAAGGCTTCAACAATTTCATTCCCGTAAAACTTATTAGCTGCCGAACAAATGGCACTGAATAGAGTATCCGACTTTATGAATAATTCAGAA
>CAWJLA010000006.1:0-5396 GCA_963843605.1 uncultured Bacteroidota bacterium
GGCGGAATGGGCGAAGTTTATAAAGCTCAAGATACAAAGCTCGACCGTTTCGTTGCCTTAAAATTTCTCCCTTCCCAGATGATCGCCACCGAGGAAGAAAAAGCTAGGTTCATTCAGGAAGCAAAAGCAGCTTCAGCAATGAATCATCCCAATGTCTGCACCATTTATTCCATAGAAGAATTTAACAAGCAGTTATTCATTTCAATGGAATTTGTTGAAGGAAAAACATTAAAGGACCTCGTAGAGGCGCATCGCGATGTGCCTCTACGAGAAAAACAAATTCTCGATATAGGAATTCAGGTATCGGAAGGACTGGCGGCGGCGCACGAGAAAGGGATTGTACACCGCGATATAAAGCCTGAAAATATTATGATTCGAAAAGACGGAATTATTCAGATAATGGATTTCGGTTTGGCAAAGCTGAGGGAGACTTCAGGAGTTTCCAGATTAACAAAAGCCGGCACGACAATGGGAACGATGGGCTATATGTCGCCCGAACAGGTGCAGGGGCTTGATGTGGATTACCGGACCGATATATTTTCGCTTGGAGTTGTTTTGTATGAACTTCTTGCCGGTGAAAGTCCTTTTAAGGGAGTTCATGAAACAGCGATAATGTATGAAATCGTAAATGTCGATCCCCCGCCGGTCTCAACAGTTAAAGAAGGCCTTGATCCCCAACTCGACGGTATTGTGCTTGAATGCCTTGAAAAAGATAGAGATGAGAGATTTCAATCCGCTAAAGAACTGGCAAAAAATTTAAGAAAGATTCAGCGTGCTTTAACTTCCGGCAGAGTCAGCAGAATATACAGCGTGAATACAAAGGCATTTAATTCATCAGGAAACAGTCAAACCGTGTCAGCCGTTACGCCCATAAAAACGTCTATCGGTGACATTCCGGTAAAAAACCTTTTCAAAAGCGTTTTTTACAATCCGAAACTATTTTGGACGGCGTCGGTAATTCTCTTCACCGCTGTTATATTGCTGCTCATCCTTTTTTTCTCAGGCAGCCGAACCACAGCTGATCAAGAAATTAAAGCAACAATATTGTCTCCCCGCGGAATAAATTATGATAATAGTATCGGTAGTAATTTAACTATTTCACCGAACGGCGAATATATATCTTTTATAGGAACTGATTCATCCGGAACTAATAAATTATGGATAAGGCCGATAAATTCGATGACTGCCAGACCTTTAACCCAGGCTTCTGCTCAGGCTTATCCGTTCTGGTCGTCTGACAGCAAATCTATCGCCTATTTCGATAGGGGAAAATTAATGAAAATATCGCTTGACGCCGGCACTCCCCTTCCGATCTGCGATATTACTTCCGGAAGAGGCGGAACTTGGGGTAAAGACGGAACGATTGTATTAACTCCGGCCGCCCAGGGCGGACTGTTCGAAGTTCCTTCTTCGGGAGGCAAACCCAAAGAAATAATTCATGCGGATACTTCTATTGCCGTACAAAGTTTAAGATGGCCCTTTTTCCTGCCTGACGGGAAACATTTTTTATACTCAACCGAAAACAGCGCAACCGGATCGACCGCTTCCGACGGAATTTATATTTCTTCTTTAAACGACCCCAAACCGGTCAAACTTATAAGCGCTTCATCAAACTGCCAGTATGCAGACGGATATCTTCTATTTGTTCGTCAATCGACTCTACTTGCACAAAAGTTTGATCCGGATAAACTAAAGATTGAAGGAGAAGCCATGCCGGTTGCCGGTAATATCCAGTACTGGGATACCCGGATTTCAGGAAGCTTTTCAGTATCCCAAAACGGTAAATTAGTATATATTGAAGGTAATCAAAACAATGAATGCCTGGCGCTCCTGGACAAAAAAGGCAATGAGATAAAAAAAATATCCGATATGGTGCCGTATGTAAGAGCTCAGTTTTCGCCTGACGGGAATGAGATAGTCTCCGATCTCTATGATTCAAATGAAAAGAAATATGATATATGGGTTTATAACATCAATAGGAATGTTTCGACGAGATTGACGTTCGGGAAAGCCGATATTGTTCCCAGCTGGACTCCGGACGGAAAACATATAACCTTTATTTCCAACATTAACAGCAATGTATACGACGCATATATTAAAAATGCCGACGGTTCGGGAGATGCAAAACTATTATATAAGTCGAACTTTACAAAAGCAGTAACCAGCATCTCAAGTGACGGAAATTTCTACTTATTTTCTGCAATTAATTATAAAGGAAAATCAAGCGGCTTCGATATATTACTGATGAACTCTAAGGGAGAACAAAAACCGATTCCATTGGTCGCAACTAATTTCAATGAAAGTTTTGCATCTTTTTCTCCGAATATGAAATGGATAACTTATCAATCTGACGAGTCCGGCAAATCTCAAGTTTATGTCATTCCGTTTAATCCGGAAAATCCGACAGGGACAAGCGGTAAGTGGCAAATATCGGTTAACGGAGGAAATTGGTCGAAATGGATGAACGGCGGAAAAAGCATTTATTTTATTGCTCCGAACAATAAAATCATGGGGGTTGATATCAATGAAAAAGGCTCCTCGCTTTCACCGGGCAAGCCGTATGTTGTTTTTAATCCGGGGAATGCCAGCATTATTAAGATATTCGACATAAACCAATCGGGAACGGAGATAACTGCAACCATACCCAGCAAGCGGAGTTCTCCTCCTTCAATAACTCTGGTGGCGAATTGGCCAAAGGAGGTTGAAAATGAGAAATAACAATTTAGCCCGCGACTAAAGTTTATATTATAAAAATGGTTTCATAAATTTAGATATTATTATAAAGGAATTTTGTATGAAATTATTTTACTATTATTTGTTCAGTATAATCCTTTTACCTTCTTTCGTTTTTTCACAAGGTAAAGGTGATCCGTTTTTATGGCTTGAAAATATCGACGGCCCGAAATCAATGGAATGGGTGAAAACGCAGGATACTATTACCGTAAAAGCACTGGAGAAATTTCCGGATTTTCAAAAATTATACGATAACAATTTTAAGATACTAAATTCTAAGGAAAGGATAGCTTACCCGTCAATCAGGGGCAAGTATATTTATAATTTTTGGCAGGACAGTGTGAATGAACGCGGATTGTGGAGAAGAACTAGTCTGAAAAGTTATTTAAGCTCCTCACCGAAATGGGAGACGGTTCTTGATATTGATTCACTTTCCAAAGCCGATAAAACAAAATGGGTATTTAAAGGAGCCGATTACCTTTACCCGGATTATAATTTATGCCTTTTAAATTTGTCCCGGGGCGGCTCCGATGCTACAGTGGTAAAAGAATTTAATCTCATTACAAAGAAATTCGTTGATAACGGATTTGCATTACCGGAAGCAAAACAATCAGTAGGCTGGATTGATAAAGATCATCTTTTCGTCGGGACTGATTTTGGAAAAGGTTCAATGACAACATCAGGCTACCCTAGGATTGTTAAAGAATGGACTCGCGGTACACCACTCAGCGATGCTAAAACAATTTATTCAGGGCAAAACAGTGATGTTAGTGTCGGTGGTTATGAAATCAACACGCCTGATAGATCCTACAAATTTGTTCTTAGAGGAATTACTTTTTATACATCCGATATCTTTACCATTGTTAATGATTCATTAATAAAACTTGATCTGCCCGAAGATATACAGTTTGACGGAATATTTAAGAACCAAATGCTATTTGAACTTAAATCCGATTGGAAAGTCGGCGGAAAGGTTTTTAAACAGGGCTCCCTCATATGCACCGATTATGATAAGTTCCTAAAGGGCGAAAAAGAATTTTCTTTAATTTATAAACCAGGGCCCCGCGAAAGCATTGCTTCGGTTGAAGAGACCAAGGACTTCCTGCTTATAAATAGACTGAACAATGTTAAAAGCGAATTATATAAATATAAATTAGCCGGCAATGAATGGTCCGGCGATAAAATAAAAGCGCCTGATTACGGCTCCATAGAAATAATCTCAACAAGCGACTTTTCAGACAGATTCTTCTTCACCCACACTAACTTTCTGAATCCATCAACACTTTATTTATATGAAGAAGACGGAACAATTAAAAAAGTTAAGAGCCTGCCTCAATTTTTCGATGCCGGCAAATATGATGTAACTCAGCATGAAGCAGTATCAAAAGACGGGACGAAAATACCGTACTTCATAGTCTATAATAAAAATATAAAATACAACGGGGAAAATCCTACTCTTCAATACGGCTACGGAGGATTTGAAGTATCAATGAGGCCTTATTATTCGGCAACAATAGGAACAGAATGGCTGAGCCGTGGAGGAGTTTATGTACTTGCCAATATCCGGGGCGGCGGCGAATTCGGACCTAAATGGCATTTAGCAGCTATAAAACAAAATCGTCAGAAAGCTTATGATGATATGATTGCCGTATCGGAAGACTTGATTAAAAGAAAAGTTACATCGCCGAAGCACCTCGGAGTAATGGGAGGCAGCAACGGCGGACTGCTGGTAGGTGTAATGCTAACTGAAAGACCCGATCTTTATAATGCCGTTGTTTGCCAATCGCCTTTACTCGATATGAAACGTTTTAACAAATTGTTGGCCGGCGCAAGCTGGATGGGAGAATACGGAAATCCCGATAATCCGAAAGATTGGGCATACATTAAGAAATATTCTCCGTATCAGAATGTTTTTAGAAATAAAAAATATCCTCCGGTACTGTTTACCACTTCAACCAGGGATGACAGGGTACATCCAGGACATGCCAGGAAAATGGCGGCAAAAATGGAATCATACGGAGATAAAGTTTATTTCTACGAATATACAGAAGGCGGGCATTCGGCAGGCGTTACTAATAAAGAAGTTGCTTTTGAAAGCGCCTTGACGTTTTCATTTTTATGGATGAATTTGAATTAGACTTTTTTTCTTCGGATTTAAGAATTCTTTTATTGTGAATTCTCAATTCGAAATATCATTTAAATCTTACTCTTTCTCTTAATCTCACGCGCTTATTAAGCAGATTAAGAGTAAGAGTTAGATAAAGAACATGATTAAAATGATAATTAAGATTAAGAGCACATTTAAATTGCTAAATTAATCTAAATTTTATAAGACTTTGAAGAGAATTTCTTTCTAAAAAAATACTTTTCTGGAAAGAATTGTATTTTTCATAGAGTTTCTTCTTTCAATTTCCCCACTATTTCCGGTATTGGAGTATATATATGATTATTAAAAAATCATCAATTGTTTATAAAATGATTACTAACATTTATTTTAATGAAATATTCAAAAGAAAACATTTCACATTGAGCACTTTTATCTTAATCTTCTCTGTATTATTATTTTATTGTCAGCCGATCTTCAGTTATGAACTTTCGTATCCTGAAAACGATTCTTTAAATGTAAAAGTTGATTCTGCGGCGGTCAGAATTTTAAGAACAAG
>CAWJLA010000007.1:0-115126 GCA_963843605.1 uncultured Bacteroidota bacterium
ATAATGGAATTACATCTTTGAAGGTCTTGAATTAAAAACGACTATCGTGATTATGAAATTACAATCTTGAAAATTAGGAAGAGACTTTCCTCCTAGGTGGCATTTTGCAACAGGCTCAGCGCAGTGATTTAATTTGCAATAGGCAAGCTTGAAGTTTAAAAAGACATACAACTATTAAAAAGATATCTAAAGAATAATTAAAGAAATAGATTCTTTGGTTTCGAGGATAAGAAGTTATGGTAAGGAAAATTATAGATAACTTTATACTTTATTTAGTTGCTTTCTTTATATCCCTTTACCTGCATAGAAAAAATCTTTTACTAAGCGGGGATTATGGAATTTATTTTTCAGCATTTATGTTTTCATGGGGCATAGCAAGCTTGATATCAAGGAAATTTAAAAGCCAAAAGGAATATAATTATTACACAAATTATATACATATACTTTGTCGTTTTTCTTAATGTTCGGGATATTAGCTCTGATTATATATAAATTTAATTTATAGCAGGTATCTCGCTTTGTATTCTATATTTTGTACTGCTCTCTTAATATCTTTAGAAATAAATTACATACTTATCATAATAAAGAAAAGATAAAAATAAAGAATATAAATTTAATATATAGTATAAAAGCATTTACTTATGAGGTATTGTTATTTGGTATTATTAATCTATTATTATACATAATCTGAAGGAAATGTTACTTTTAATTTAGTCATAACTTAATGTTATTTATCAACCTTATATCTAAGCTGGTTTGCAGGATTCTTTTCTAGGGTATCAATTTCATCCCAGACATATTGAAGTAAAGACTATTGGACTTTTATATGGCAATATATAAAATCCTATATTATAATTTTAGCTCTTGCGGCTTTTTCGGGATTTATTAACCGCTTGGATAAATATGAAATAGTAACAATAATTTACGGAATTATTATTTACTCGATATTTTCATTTATGGGTATTTCGTTGTTTTATTATATAAAAAAGTACAGAATATTTAGCGTTAAAAATTGCCGGTTTTCCGGTAAAAGGAGAGTTCGGGGAAATATGTTAAATGAGAAAATACCGGCTCCTAAATTTCTACAGATCATCCTTTAATAATCACGATTCAGATTTACTCAATCAAAAACTTAGGAATTTATCGTTGAAAAGATACCCTGATGTTTTTGAATTCCTTGATAAAAATATCGATTTAAATTCTTTCGATAACTCTATTCGGTTAATTATAAAATCCGATAAGATGAAAGTATTGATTTCCTACCTGATACCAGTTTACAATTATTATTAAATCTCCAAAGAATAAATCAAATTCAGATATTAATGGTTATTTTGAGGTAGCAAATAAAAAATTAATGGAATGCCGGTATATTTGGGGAATTTTGAAACTATTTATCTGCGCCATCAAAGCTACTTAAAAAGATATCCTTATTATTTTGCTCAATTGTTTTATTTCCTTGATTTTTTATGGAATAGGGTAATTTCTAAAATTATGATATTAAATACTTTGTATTCTGCATTAAAGGGTGGAAATAATAGGTCGCTTTCTTTGGCGGAAGCTTTAGGAAGATTATATTTCTAGCGGATTTGAAGTCCTTCTTCTTAAAAATTATTGATAATAAAATGTACTTTATATCTAAAAAAATTAAAGAACCACTGAAAGAAAAAACCCCTGCTTTGGGAATGATCTTTAGCATGATAAGAATAGGAAAAGCCGGCAAACCCATTTGCGTTTATAAATTACGGACTATGCATCCGTATGCACAATATCTTCAAAAATTTATATATGAATAATTTAACTTACAAGGAGGGTGGCAAATTTAAAAATGATTTTAGGATAACATATTGGGGAAAATTTTAAGGAAATTATGGCTGGACGAATTGCCGATGATATATAATTGGATAAAAGGCGATCTTAAACTAGTAGGTCGAAGACCTTTAAGTCATCATTATTTTGATTTATATAACGAAAAGTTGAGGCAAAAGAGAATAAAATATAAACCTGGACTAATACCGCCTTTATGTAGATAAGCCCAAGACACTAGAAGAAATAATGATATCTGAAGAAAAATACCTTTCAGCTTATGAAAAAAATCCAATTAAAACAGATTTTAATTATTTTTTCAAATGTCTAAACAATATCCTATTTAGGGGTGCTAGGAGTTCTTAGGTTGATCAAGGCGGTGAAATAAAGTGACAAATAAGTGTAGATAATCAAACAACAAAACCTTTAATTCCTTTAAGGAAAGAAATATGGAACCAATTAAAAAAATAAGAGATTTTATAATTAATGATTTTCTGTTTGGTGATGGAAAGAAATTGGAAAATAATACTAATCTTTTTGAAGAAGGGATAATAGATTCAACCGGCGTTATTGAATTGATAAGTTTTATAGAAAATACCTTAAATATCATAGTAAAAGATGAGGATTTAATTGCGGATAATTTTTCCAGCTAATTTAATATTTCATATTTTATTTCTAGTAAATCAAATACTATACCTTCTCATGCTTCCAATGGAAAGGATTATTAAAATATTTTATGAAAACGAAATATTGTTCATTTAAAAGTTAATCTTTATGGCTTAGGTTTAATTATTCCCAATAATTATATTTTTTCAAACTGGTTTAAAGTTAGTATTGAGATTAATTTAATACAAAGTAAAAATACTATTCTATTAAAATTCTCGCATAAATACCATTATCCAAATTCGATAGAAAGACATATAACATTTTATTGTCGTAGTGGTTATAAAAATAATGGAAAAGTAAAAATAACATAGACAATTCTAAAATATATTTAATGGATCTTAAAAAATTAAAAGTTAAAAATGAATATCCTACGAATTTAGTATCTATGGATATTATACCAACACATAATTAAATATTTAATGTTGTTAATCTTAGCTAAATTAGAATGAAAAATTATCAAAATGATAAATAAAAATTAAAATGCAAGTGTGCCCATAAATTCAGCCTTCCGATATAATAATATAATAAAAGTAATGCATTATGAATGATTGGCTATACTTAAAGATTTAAAATTAAATACTTATTAAGGAATTGGAAAAAAACTAAGATCTCCTTCTCAAATTGTTCTAAAAGATGCAAAATCTTATGAAAATCTAGAATATCAATAAATGTTATATATAAAATAAATATGATAAAAATAATACATTATATGAAATTGATTTTTAAGAAGTTCGATGAAGTTTATTCTACGTTAATTTTCCAATTTAAATTGAAAATATACGGTTGCCCTTATGGTCAAAATATGCTGGTTAATGGGAGGGTTTTAATTAGTTCAAAAATAAAAATATTTTGTCCTTTGGTGAAAATGTTAAAATAAATTCTAGAATTAGTTCTAATCTTGCCACAAATAATACCATCTTTCAAAGTTTAAATGGTGGGAAAATAGTAATTGGAAATTATACAGGACTTACTTCTACAATTTTATCTTCAAGAGTGGCTATTACCATAGGCAATAATGTAATGATCGGAGCGAATTGTAGAATATTTGACCATGACTTTCATCACCATGATCATTTACAAAGAAGAAAAAACATCAATAATGATATTGAAGCAGAACCAGTGGTAATCGAAGATGACGTTTTCATTGGTACGGGTTCAATTATTCTTAAGGGTGTTAGGATAGGTGCTAGGACAATAATTAGCGCTGGTTCTGTTGTTTCTAAAAAAAATATTCCACCCGATTCTATAGTAGCAGGAAACTCCTGCAAAATCAATTAAGTTAATATACAATATAACTGCTAGTAACCATTAGCCCGTTTTAAGTTTGGCTCAAGATAATTCGCTTGTTTTTGACTTACCCCTTGTTATTGTGTAAGTACATTTTAATTCCTGGCTTGCTTTATTAATCTGTTCCATATGTTTAATGCCTCAACTTTATAGTTAATTTACTTAAACTCATATCAAGAATTACATAAATTTGGCTACGCCTTTATTCGCTTATTCTCAAGTTATTCATTTACACGAGATTATTTACGTTTCTTTATTGTTCAAATGCCCCCATATCCCATCCTTTACCCTGCGGTCTTGTTGCTCCTATAATATCAATATTAAATAATCGAATTGGGAATCCAGAATCGATACTTCTTGAACCAATTATTGGTCTGTAATTCTCTATTTTATTTCCCCCATTATTACTAAACTGAATTTTATCTGTATTACTATGATTGTCATAACCTAATGCTTGCCAGTCTGACCAATAAGTCCTTGCACCGTTTAAGGGGCTACAAAAACTAATTGGTGATCCATTTATATCACTATAAATATTATAATCTATATCCTTATATTTTATTTCATTTATCGAAGTAAGACCAAATGCATAAAATACATTTGTCGTACTATCCATTGCAATAATATTATTTTTAGCCGTAACGGAATCAGCAAGAGTTATCCTTATTGCAGTACCTTTAGAAACAGAGGGGTGTGAAACTTGGTAAATAGTATTATTTAGAATTTCAACGCTAAATTCATGCGAGACATCAACACCATCCAACCGGATCGGTATGTTATTCACAGCCTTCATAACGATTATATTATTATAAATTAAGAATTTACTAATACCTACATTTGACGCATAAATTCCTTGCCCATCTCTATTATTTATATCATTGTCCATGATTAACAAATTATTCGCAAACGTCATTGTCAAATCATTAGTTGAACCTATGTTATACATTTGTATTATATCTGGATGGTTATGGTCTACATCACTTCCGCCATGATGAATCATAACGTTATTCATTATTGTAAAGCCACCTTCACAATCTCCAACCCAGATGCAATTTTCTTCGTACTTACTCCATAACGTACCAGTATTTTGGACTATCATCGTATCGTCAAGTGAATATATCCCGATTTTCATTTTGATGTATATAAACGCAATTGCCATTACCATTAGAAATTATTGTACAATGGTCTATTACATTATTACTGCCACCGGCTAATTCTAAAACAGTAGCAGCATATGAATTAGTGTCTTGTGTATATAAATACAGGTGATTCAATTTAATTCCTTGTGAACTATAAATACCAAAGGTATGATCGCTTGCGGACGCAATTTCACCAAATATTACTTTCCCGTTATGCCCAACATCTTTACCCTTTGTTATTGTTACATATCCGTTTGTAATAATTTTATTTTGTATTTTATCTCTCGGATAAACTGTTGAATCTTTTCCACCAGAAACGTATATAGTATCTCCACCTTTTATATTAGTCCAGTTCAATTTAGAAATGGCAATTGCAGCGTTTGTCCAACTTGAACCATTACCATTCCCTTTAGCGTTTGGATCGACATAGAATCTATTTGGATAATTAGCTATAAATTGTAATTTTGGATTTATAGATTTTCACTATAAATTCCTATACTATTTACATAAGATTGAGTAAGATATCCAAGATGAAATATTTTCATTAACGTCCTGAATAAAATATCCTTTTATATTTGAGTATCTAAGAGATAATTTTGCTATTTCACTTGCCCAGGTAACAAAATCAAGCTTATAAGGCTCAGAGTAATTCCCGCTTGGATTTATAGGCGGGCATTGACTGGGAGGTAACAGTGCAATATTTATATTTGTTCCGGTAATCTTAGCTTTGGGCAGATAACTTTGAAGGTTCTGCCAGTCGTTAGCATTTTGAATATACCAAGTTTGTGTCTGCGCTTTTACATCAGAATTAGAAAGTAGGACTATTAATAATAAAATAATCGAAAAGAAAAATTTGGTATATTTGCCTGGTTCGTTTAAGTAAGCAAACTTTTTTTTATCAATTCTTTTTATTTCAACTCTGCTATATATTTCACTCATATCTATATTCATTTCTATATTTAATACAATTCTTCTTTAAAATTAAATTTATTTTATAATAATTTATAGTGATTATTTCATCAGAACCATTTTATCCCTTGCGGTAAAATTATTCGACTGCAGTTGGTAAATGTAAATTCCGCTTGCTAAATTTGATGCATTGAAATTAACCGAAGTAATTACCCGCGGATTTAAAACCATCTACTAAAGTAGAGACTTCATTACCGAGTATATCATAAACTTTTAACACTACAAGTCCGTCTTTGGGAATACGGTAATCAATCTTCGTGCTGGGATTAAAAGGATTAGGATAGTTTTGACTAAGGTTATAATTCATAGGTAATGATTTTGCTGAAATTTCTATGGTGTTACTATATATAAATTTTCCGGAATAATCAATCTGTTTCAGTCTGTACTGGTATTTGTCTCCGTCAGCTATGTTTTTGTCGGTAAAGCTGTAGCTTTTGGGGCTGTTGCTGTTGCCGGAGCCGCTTACAAATCCTACTTTAGTCCATGCTTCGACAGGGCTCAGCACGGGTGCTTCGACTCCGTTGGTTGTGCTTGATGTTCCTTCCTTGACTCCGCTCGGGATGATAGTGCGTTCGATGTCGAAGCCGTAGTTATTTATTTCTGTAGCCGTCTGCCATTGAAGTGTTATTGAATTATCAGTTGTTAACGCTTTAAATGTTGTTAATTCAACGGGTAAAGCAGTTTCACTATACGAGAAATTGTCGAAATTATAATCGGTTAACTGTGTGCTGGAGGCGGGGGATATTTTAATTACAATTTTATTAACGTCAGTATAATTTAAATTTAATACGGTCCAATTATAAACATCCGAAAATGATTTTGAATACAGCTTATTAGAATTTTTCCAGCCTTCAATTATCAATGTATCAGTACTTGTTTCACTTACCTGGTAAGCATCTACGCTGTTGAAATCAAATGATGCGTTATTTGCAGTTGTAACAGTTATCTGATCAGCGGCGGCATCCTGGAAAACATAATATAGACTGTTGGAATTTACATCGAAATTATATCCGTAATTAGTGTAGAAATTCTCGTTACTAGAGTATGTATAATTACCTATAGAAAAGCTTGGAGCTAAAGTCTGATTGTTTGTCCAGCCCTGGCTGTCGAATGTTGTGACTGTCTGTGCGGACAAAATGGCAGTGTCAAAAATTATTAAGAATAGTGTAATAACAAATGCAGCTTTTTTCATTTTTCGTCTCTTGACAGAATAAATATTTATTCCAAAAATTTGTTTATAGTTTCTTATATATTCAGTTTTCGGGAGGGTATGGCCAATATTCAAGCCAAAAGATTAGATTAGAGCTTTCCGGTGGTAAATAAGGTAAGTAATTGATCGACAAATAGTTATAAAAAATTTATAAGCTGTTGAATATTTATACACTTAATTTAAGGTAATATTTACCTGTAGTGGTATTGTAGTCACAGGTAATTATTTCATTTTTATGGAGTAACAGTTTTATCAAGAAATGAGGATAATTCAAGTTTAAGGGGAAAAATAAGAGTTACATGATTCCGGTTACCGATGAAAGATTGTATTAATTGAAACAATTTTCAGGCTTTAGTTTCATATAATTTCGCTGCAGGACTGCAGAAAATATATGCCGGATAGCAAGTTTTTAAGAACATTGGGTTAATTTTATTTAATGTTATAAACATTTATCTCATTATTACGGACCAAACATGCGGTCAGGATCAGCTATTAAATCACGAATAGTGTTTTAAAACTACAATCATGAAAAATATGGTCAACATTTATCACAATATTTAAATTAAATTATAAGAAAAACCATTATAAAATGCCGGAATGTAAAATAGTATCGCCGGAATTTCTAAATTGGGGGTAATTATTCAGTCATATTTTAAAATAAGGTTTAATAAATTTGTAATGTATAAAATGTTGACACAAGAGAAAGGGGGCGGATTTTTGATTGGCGATTGAGAATTGAGAGAATGCTGAGTGTGCAAAATTGTCATACTGATAATATACTTAGTGGTGAACGATGATTGGTAGAATTTAGTAGCTGGTAGTTAGCGGAGGTGCCCGGTATCATGCATGCTGAAATCCGAATCAAATCACTAAGCTGCTCAATATTTTTATATTTCATATCTATATATAGGTGTTTTAATTAAAGCTAATAAATATTTATCTTCGCAGAAGACTGATAGAAAGAAAAAGATAAGCGAAGTAAATAAATTGCTGCTTAAAATGTACGGAGTATCGCGTCCGCCGTACTTCCGGAACCAGTTGATCTGCTTACTGCAACAATCCTTTCTCAAAATACCAACGATAAAAATTCCTACCGGGCATTTAATAACCTTAAAGAAAAATATCCGGACCGGGCAGATGTTGCAAATCTTAAGACTTATGCGATAGAAAAATTAATTAAACCCGCCGGACTGGGGGAACAAAAATCAAACGCAATAAAATCATTTTTAAACGTAATTCTATTAGAAGTTATTTGTTCTCATGATTCATGGAAAAGTTTTTGAAGGTCGGGTGGAAGGAATTGCCGGCCTTAATTTATCGCTGTTATGATTCGTTTCCTTCTACTGCACTTAGGCGTCACTTAATTTTGGAAAAATTTTCGGAATTTACTGTTAATAAATACGTTGAACACCTACGGTGTTCTTTTTTTATTTGGGATTAAATCTTCTGCAAACATAAAATCCCCATGGGATTTAAGATCATCTTGAAATGAATTAACTCCGTTAGGAGTTAATTGTTTTTAGCAAAACATGTCCCACGAATAACCGAACTCCGTAGGAGTTCAACTCTTTTATTTGTAATAGTTTAAAGAATTATTTCCCAAAATCGGGTTGACGCCAATGCGTCTACTGCAGAGAGTGTTCCGCAACCCAAAGTTTTTTTCTGAAGTTATAATTTAGTGCCTACGGAACTTTGTGATATTGAGAAGATTCTATTCTATAAATATTTTCGTCCCTCCGGGACTCAGTACTTATAATTCAGCATTATTTATAGTGTTCTAAATCCCGTCAAGGATGCGATTATTTTGGAAATATAACAATCAATTCCCCTTATTACGTTCATAGAAAAATTAACAAGAGCTCTTTAATTCTAGTAGAGCAACATTCACGACATGCATGGACAACACGGATTTTCACGGAAAATTTAAAGCATGCATGCATGCACCCATACATTCATGCTACTGATATATTGTAAATTTTCATAATACATGTTAATTCTTTATTTTAGTGAATGACTGAAATAAAGAAAAAGATAAGCGGAGTAAATAAACTGCTGCTTAAAATATACGGCGTACCTCCGCGTCCCGCCGTTCCACCTGATCCGGTTGATCTGCTAATTGCTACAATCCTTTCTCAAAATACTAACGATAAAAATTCCTACCGGGCATTTAATAACCTTAAAGAAAAATATCCGGACTGGGCAGATGTTGCAAATCTTAAAACATCCGCAATAGAAAAATTAATTAAACCCGCCGGATTGGGAAAACAAAAATCAAACGCAATAAAATCATTTTTAAACGGGATACTCAAAGAAAAGGGGAGTATATCATTAAAACATTTAAGAGACTTCGATAACAATTCCGTTTTATCGGAGTTAACTTCTTATAACGGGATCGGAGTTAAAACCGCAAGCTGCGTTCTGCTTTTCGCGATGCGCAGGAATGTTTGTCCCGTTGACACCCACGTACACCGCACCACAAACAGAATCGGAATTGTTAAAACATCAGCGCCCGATAAAACATTCATGCTGTTAAATTCCGATATGCCCGCCGAAACCGCGCATTCGTTCCATACAAATCTAATCAGACTGGGAAGGGAAATCTGCAAACCGGCAAAACCCTTATGCTCAATCTGTCCTTTATTAAAAATTTGTTCGTACGATGATAAGAATCATAATCCTGTCAGGGAGCGTAAAGAAATGAGCTTTATGCTTCTGGATAGTATTGAGTAGGAGTCAGTAGAAGTCAATGAAGGCATGTTTGCATGAACTGTTAAATTGAATATTTACAAATATTCTTTCTAGGAGACCTATTGATTCTGCAGCATCTTTATTTATTTTAAGCCGTTGAAGTTTGTTGGGTTTTGGACTCCGGATACCGGAATACATACCCGGCAATATTTATTTATTAAAAACTATGTTAGGAGTTAAACATTTATAAACAACCGGTAGTCTTATAAATTAAATGTTCTGTGCACAATCTAATTTGAATCTCAAAACAATCCCTATAGTTAAATTCAGTAAAATGCTGTCAGGAACATCTTTAACTACATGATTTGGAATAAGGTAATAAGGTTCTTGTTTCTTTAGTCTTGGTCTGTTACTAAGGTTGATCAATTTTATAATGTTTCTTTAGGTTCTTGATTATTTTGTATTGATATTGAAAAAATATACTTTCTTAAAAGTAATAAGTTTTTCTGACCTTAGTAACACAAACCTAAGCTCCAAATAATAACCTTATTACCTTATTGAACTAAGATAACTCAACAATTTGCTTATTCTTGAAGAATATTCCGATTAAGAAAAGAATAAATAGGGTTTGTTGTTAAGCAAGCTCCTTTATTGGTGTACGTATCAAAATTAATGGAACAGCTCAACCAGTTGCCTCACTAAAAAGTACAAGTCAATATGAGGATTAGATTTATATTAGATACAATTTATTTTTCAAGGAGTTGTTCTACCTCTCCTAACTTCTAATTCCCACTCACTTGCTAAACATTCTTAATATTGTTAAATTAACGAACGATAAACGTAATAAATTATATAAATAAGAATGAACGACGAAATAGACATCAAAATACTGAATATCCTTCAGGGAAACTCCAGAACGACTAATGCGGATATCGCGCGTCAGGTTAACATGGCGCCTTCGGCTGTTCTTGAAAGAATTCGCCGGCTTGAGAATAAAAATATTATAAAAAAATATACTGTGCAGATCAACCCTGTTGAAGTAGGACGCGCGCTGCTTGCGTACATACAGGTAAAAGCAAACGGACCCGTAGTTGATCTTAAAGTTGCAAAAGAAATTTCTAAAATTCCGGAAGTGCAGGAAGTGCATATAGTGGCAGGCGAGGACAGCTATCTGGTAAAAGTACGGGTAGCAGATCCGGATGCTTTAACGCATCTGCTGAGAACAAAATTTGCGTCGATTAAATCTGTAAGAACTACAAATACGACAATAGTTCTGGAAACAGTGAAAGAAACAAACGAACTGGTGTTTTAGGCGAGAATGTTTTTTAAATATTTCTTAGTAAAACTTAGTGGCCTTACTGTCTTAGCGGTAAAAAATAACTAAAAACTACCGGCCAAGACACAAAGGCGTAGATGAAAATAAACCGGAGAATATATGGCAAAGAAACTAGTTAATAGATCGTGGGCAGAGCCTTTTAAGATAAAGGTTGTAGAACCGATAAAAATGACCACGCTGGATTACCGCAAAAAAGCAGCAAAGGAAGCCGGCTATAATACTTTCCTTTTAAAATCGGACGACGTTTATATCGATCTGCTTACCGACAGCGGGACCAACGCAATGAGCGACTCGCAGTGGGCCGGAATGATGATGGGCGACGAAGCATATGCCGGCAGCAAGAATTTTTACCACCTTTGGGATAATATTAAAAAATATTACGGCTATCCTTATTTCGTTCCTACTCACCAGGGACGCGCGGCAGAACACCTGATATCTAAAATATTAATCAAACCGGGCGACTTCGTGCCGGGTAATATGTATTTCACTACCACAAGACTTCACCAGGAACTTGCCGGCGCCACGTTTGTGGATGTAATTATAGATGAAGCGCATAATCCGCAAAGTACACATCCCTTCAAAGGAAATGTTGATCTGAAAAAACTTGACAAACTGGTTCAAGAAGTGGGCGCAAAAAAAATTCCTTATCTAAGCATTGCTGGACCTGTAAATATGGCAGGCGGGCAGCCGATATCAATGGCAAATATTCTTGAGCTTAAAGATTATACAAAAAAACACGGTATAAAAATGTGGCTGGATGCTACGCGTCTGGTTGAGAACGCATATTTTATTAAAATGCGTGAAAAAGGCTACGAGAACAAGACAATAGCTCAGATATTGAAGGAGGTATGTTCTCATTTCGAAGGTATCTGGGTTAGCGCAAAGAAAGACTTGCTGGTTAACATCGGCGGATTTTTAGCTACTAAAAATAAAAGAGTGTATGAAGAAGCCAGAAACCTTGTTGTCGTGTACGAAGGGCTGCATACTTACGGCGGACTTGCAGGACGCGATATGGAAGCCATGGCCCGCGGCATAGAAGAAATGATCAACTTTGACTATATCAGATCAAGGATAGGGCAGGTGGAATATTTCGGAAATAAACTGATCGAGTATAAGATACCTATTGTACTGCCTATCGGCGGACATGCTATATTTCTCGACGCTAAAAGATTTCTCCCTCATTTAAAACAAACATCGTTTCCGGCACAGACTCTGGCAAATGAAATTTATATCGATTCAGGCGTCCGCGCTATGGAAAGAGGAATTGTATCAGCCGGAAGAAATAAAAAGACCGGCGATCATAATTTCCCCAAACTCGAACTGGTTAGACTTACTCTGCCGAGAAGAGTCTATACTCAAGCTCATATCGACGTTACTTATGAATCGATTGTATCTGTCTTTGAGAACAGGAAGTCTGTTAAAGGACTTAAGATGATCTATGAGCCGAAGTATCTCAGGTTCTTCCAGGCCAGATTTAAGAAGTGACCTCACCCTTAATCCCTCTCCTTCTGAAGGAGAGGGAAATAGGAGGGAATATAATTAGGTTTTAAGTTACAAATATTTAACTTCTAACGGAGTTAATTCACTTCATTATGTTATATTAAGGCTGTTTCAAAACTGCTTCGAATGTCATGGTAAGCATTGTCGAGCAGTGTATTCAATGGAAATTCATGCTTCGACGCCGCTCAGAATGACATGATCCCGACTTATGAGAGAGCTTCACTCCTTTTGTAAAAGATCCAATCCCAAATCGTCAATATTCATTGTCAGTTGTGTGTGGTTTGTCGTTTGTGGGAATTAAAATCGACAATCCCAAATAGTCATTCGTCAATCGAAAATTCTAAATCTGGCATTTTTAAAAAAATCTATTATCTTGTAAAACAAAAGTAACAGGTAAAAGGCTTTGCTTTGAAAAAACCAATCTGGGCACCTTCCGAAGATCGAATTGCTTCTTCAAACATGACGGCATTCATGCGTTATGCTGAAAATCTGACCGGGAAGAAAATCTATAACTATGAAGAACTTTATAACTGGTCTATTTCCAATACGGATGAATTCTGGAAATCAATATGGATTTTAGCTGGAATTATCAGATCTTCGGAATATAAATCTGTCCGCTCCGGAACAACTATGATGGATACCAAATGGTTTGAAGGCGTTAATCTGAATTTTGCGGAGAACCTTTTAAAATACAGAAATAACCGGATTGCAATCATCAGTACCCGGGAAAACGTAAAAGATCTGAAGATTACTTATAATGAACTTTACGAGCTGGTTGCAAAATGTGCTGAGGGTTTAAAACGAATAGGAGTAAAAAAAGGCGACAGGGTAGCAGCTTATATTTCGAATATTCCCGAAGCAATTATAGGGATGCTGGCCGCTTCAAGTATGGGAGCATTATGGTCGTCAAGTTCGCCTGATTTCGGTCTGCAGGGAATACTTGACAGGTTCGGACAAATTCAGCCTAAGGTTTTGTTTGCTGTGGACAGTTATCAATATAACGGAAAAATAATTGACTGCAGTGAAAAGATTGAACAAATTACCGGGAAAATTCCGGAAATAGAAAAGGTTATAATTATTCCGGGAGATAATAATTTTATCGGCGCAGATAATAGTCTGGAAATAAAATACGGTAAAAGCTCTAAGTATATTGTATTTAATAAGTTAATAGATAACAGCTCAACCGATGTATCTTATGAACAGCTTCCGTTCAATTATCCCGTTTTTATCATGTATTCATCCGGCACTACAGGAAAACCCAAATGCATAGTACACGGAGCAGGCGGCACGCTGCTGCAGCATTTCAAAGAGCTTTCACTTCATACAAATTTAAAAAGACACGATATTATAACATATTATACCACTTGCGGGTGGATGATGTGGAACTGGATGGTTAGTTCACTTCAAACGGGAGCAACCATATTTTTGTATGACGGCAGTCCGGTTTACCCTGATTTCAATTCAATGTGGCGGAAGGTTGAAAAGTACGGAATTACTATTTTCGGTACCAGTCCGAAGTTTTTATCAATGTGTGAAAAATCGGGATTGGAACCGAATTTATCATTTGATTTAAAAAATTTAAAGACTATTTTATCTACCGGCTCACCTTTATCGGCGGAAAATTTCAGATACGTTTACTCGAAGATAAAAAACGATATTCAATTATCGTCAATATCAGGCGGGACGGATATAATATCTTGTTTCGCGCTGGGAAATCCGAATCTTCCGGTTTACGAGGGAGAACTTCAATGCAGAGGTCTGGGAATGAAAGTAGAAGCTTATAACGATGAAGGACATTCTGTTATTGAAGAAAAGGGAGAACTGGTATGTACTGCGGCATTTCCGTCAATGCCGGTATTTTTCTGGAACGATCCGGAAAACGCAAAATATAAGTCGGCGTACTTTGAACATTTTCCCGGGATTTGGCGGCACGGTGATTTTATTAAAATTACCGGTCAAGGCGGAATTGTAATATACGGAAGATCCGATGCCACACTTAATCCGGGCGGTATAAGGATAGGTACAGCGGAGATCTACAGGATAGTCGAATCTATGGATGAGATAACCGATAGTATTGTGATCGGCCAGGAGTGGAAAAACGATGTAAGGATTATTTTATTTATTGTATTGAAAACCGGATATGAATTAACAAGCGAATTATCGGAAAAAATTAAATCAAGAATTAAAAGTTCGGCAACTTCAAGACATGTTCCCGCGCTTATATTGGAAGTAAAAGATATTCCAAGAACTTTAAGCGGGAAGAAAGTTGAGATTGCAGTAGCCGACATAATAAAAGGAGAGCCGGTAAAAAACAGAGACGCACTGGCAAATCCGGAATCGCTGGACCAGTTTCTGAATTTTGGAAATAACTTATCTACGTAATATCTTTGTCAAAGAAAGAATTTCTATTGTGGAAGCCGGCGATATGACATATATAAAAGATATCAGAGGGGAAGTGCTCGTAGAGATTGTAGATTTGAAACGCGCAACCGCCATGGAATGCGATGAATTCAGGGAAGTGCTCCTTTCAGATATAAAGAACGGCTGGAAAAAGTTAGTGGTAGATTTATCTAAATGCGTTTTTATGGATTCGACATTTCTCGGATCGCTGGTAATTGCCCAAAAAGCGATAACTAAAGTGGGGGGAGATTTAAGAATTTCCGGAGCAAAAGGAGACTCGCAGGCCATACTGGAACTTACCGGAACATCCCGGATATTTCAATCGTTCCCGACGAAAGATGAAGCTGTGGCCAGTTTCTGGTGAAAGGGAATTGACGATTGATTATTGTTGATTATTAATCCCCCGCAGCATTTTCAGAAGTTAGTGTTGGAAGCTGGCAGCTGGTAGTTAGTAGTTTTAGAAAATATTTTCTAACCGGTTTTCATGCCCTCATTCAGTGATGCTATCATAAATCCTCGTCTAAGGAAACCTCGTAATTCTCAATAATGAGATCACGCTTACTTTGATTTTTACCATCGAGAAGCAAATTAATATTAAAAGTTATTTATATGTTGAAAAATTCATACCGGCAATCCTGGAATGCTTATTGATAAATATGGCCGATATTTCAATCAAAATGGATCACTTACCCAAATAACACGAAGGAGAATACATAATGGATGTAGTTCTTTTATCGAGAATACAATTTGCGATGACCGTAGGATTTCACTTCCTTTTTCCGCCGATTTCTATAGGTTTGGCCTGGCTTATTTTAATTTTTGAAACATTGGGCTGGAAAAGGAAAGATGAGTTTTATGTAAAACTGGGGAAGTTTTTCGGTAAAATTTTAGCTTTAACTTTTGCGGTGGGAGTTGCGACAGGTATAGTTATGGAATTTCAGTTCGGTACCAACTGGGCGGAATATTCCAAATTTGTCGGTGATATTTTCGGAGCACCGCTTGCTGCCGAAGGAATTTTTGCTTTCTTCCTGGAATCGGGCTTTTTAGGACTTTATTTATTCGGGCGGAAGAGAGTTTCAAAAGGAGTTCACTGGTTCTCTATTTTAATGGTAGCATTAGGGAGCACACTCTCTGCTTTCTGGATAATCGTTGCCGGATCATGGATGCAGACGCCTGCCGGATACATTATAAAAGACGGCCGAGCGGAATTAACGGATTTCTGGGCTGCGGTATTTAATCCTTCAACGGTGATTAGATTTTTCCATGTTATAGACGCCGCACTCATTACCGGAGCATTTATAGTAGCAGGAATTTCCGCATATCTTATCCTGAAAAATAAGCAGTCGGAAATGGCAAAGCGCGCAATGAGAATTGCGGTAATTTTCGGTCTGGTTGTTTCTTTATTAGAAGTTTTTCCGTTCGGGCATGAAAGCGGAAGGGAAGTAGCTAAGGAGCAGCCTGCTAAGTTCGCGGCAATTCAGGGCTTGTACACTACAGAAACAGGAGCACCGATGGCTGTGTTTGCATTCCCGACGATGCCGCCGCCTCAGCTTAAAGCTAAAATTGAGATTCCGGGTTTATTAAGCTGGCTGGCATTCGGAGATATTCACGCGAGGATACTCGGTATAAACGAATTCCCGAAAGCCGATCTGCCGCCTCTGTTTATAACCTTTGTGGCTTATCATAATATGGTTGCACTTGGTATGCTTTTTATTCTTCTGACCGGTCTCGGAGCATTTCAATTATACAGAAAACGGTTATGGGAAAGTAAAAAACTGATGAGATTATTTATCTGGGCAATGCCTTTGCCGGTAATAGCATGTGAACTGGGCTGGATATCAGCCGAAGTCGGGCGTCAGCCTTGGATAATTTATAATGTAATGCGGGTGCAGGATGCGGTATCCACCGCAGTTGACGCTAACGAAGTAATCTTTTCGCTTATACTTTTCGGTTTGATTTATCTTTTATTAGGGTCAACATATATATATTTATTAGTCAAAGAAATAAAACACGGCCCTGAATCGGTTGATTCGCCGGATAGCGGGGAAGAAATGAAGGAGGTGACAGCATAATGGCACTGAATATAATTTGGTTCTTACTCGTCGGTGTTTTGATTATAGGTTATGCCATACTGGACGGCTTTGATCTGGGTGTGGGAATATTGCATCTTTTCACAAGAGACGAAAACGAGAAAAGGATAGAAATGAATGCAATCGGCCCGGTATGGGACGGAAACGAAGTATGGCTTTTAACCGGCGGCGGTGCATTGTTTGCGGCTTTCCCGGTTGTTTACGCAACCGTGTTCAGCGGTTTTTATATAGCATTTATGCTGCTTTTATTTGCGCTTATCTTCAGAGCGGTATCGTTTGAGTTCAGAGGAAAAGTTGATTCGCCTGCATGGCGGAAGTCCTGGGATTATGCTTTCGGTATCGGAAGTTTATTGCCGGCGCTTTTATACGGAGTTGCAATCGGGAACATATTAAGAGGGATACCGATCGATCAAAGCGGGAATTATACAGGGACATTTATCGGACTGCTGAATCCTTACGCGGTTCTCGTCGGCTTGGTTAGTCTTGTTTTGTTTACTCTTCACGGTTCGCTTTATATGACGGTTAAATCCGACGGAGAATTAAGGAAAAGGATGAAAGGATTATCGAATAAATTGTGGATCACTTTTATTCTTCTTTACATTGTAGCAACATTCTTAACTTTGTTCGAAGCTCCTTTTTTATTCGCTGCAATCCTAAAGAATCCGTTGTTCTGGATATTATTCCTTCTTCTGCTTGCATCAATTTTGTTTATTCCGGTAGCGGTAAAAGGAGAAAAATACTTCCATGCGTTCCTTTCCTCATCGGTTATGATCGCATCTATGGTAGGACTTGTTGCCGTTAGTCTGTTCCCCAGGCTTGTTCCTTCGAGCATTGATCTTGTAAACAGTCTAACAATTTATAATTCATCTTCTTCCCAGAGAACTTTAATGACAATGCTCATCATTGCATTAATCGGAATGCCGATAGTTATCGGGTATACTATATTCATCTACAGGATCTTCAAAGGGAAGGTAGTTCTGCATAAGGAGAGTTACTGAGAGGAGTAGTTGGTAGCTAGAACTTAGTAGCTAGATGTTATTAGTAAGTAGACTTGATAAGATGATTTGATATATTTGCGGAAGCAGGCGGGATGAAGCCTGTTTCCGCTTTTTTATTTTGCGGTGAGATGATTTAGCCGTCTAAATTTTATTAATCGGACCACGAACGACAGGGATGCAGCCTAACGGCAGTCCGGTTTAAGCGGAAATTACTATTATAAAAGAAATAAAAAACGCGGATTCAATTACTCAAATCCGCGTCGTTCTTAAAGGTTCATTTCTTTTACAAATTCCAGGATACTGACAAATTGAAGATGTTTGTTCCCAATTCACTTGTACTTCCGTTGAATTCATTTGCAATTATACTGGGATTAGAAGCTGTCTGTTTGTTGCTTAATCCTAATTCATAAGCAGCATTAATCATAAAGTATTCATTTATTTTATAACCGGCTCCAAGCATAACATGACTTTCAACGATTGCCGGGAATACCGGGAATACGGTTGAAGCGGGAACAGGGTTATTGCTGTATGCGAATCCTGCACGGACGGTAAGATCGTTATTAACGTTATACTCGCCGCCTACTTTAATTAATACGGCATCTTTCCAATCCATAGGAAAATCTATATTGAAACTTCCGCTGTTGCCCATCATTTTTTGAATATTAGGATTTGTTCCGTTGGAAAGGCTTAAAGACATTTTATCGAAAGCGCTCTTCCAGTTAATCCACTCAAGATCCAAACCAAGGTTAAAAACCGACGAAGGTTTATATTCGATACCGAAGCCTAACGATTGAGGCATTGTGAGTTTATTTTCCAGGTCAAAACTGTCCTTAGCGCCTTTTGATAGATCGATTCCCATCTGGCTGAACTGCTGCATTACCGCGCCCTGAGCCTGTTCCTGAGTTGTTCCCGGGTTCTGCATCATATATCCCTGAACTGCTTTCCCGAATGCGTCATTTAGTTGAGCTGTCATATCCATAGTAGCTTTGCCGTTTTTATATGTAAGTGAAGTGGGCAGGGAATAAGTTAAACCGAGAGAAATTTGATCATCAACTTTATATGCAAAACCTATCTTACCGGTAAAGCTAATTGCGGTAAGGTTGTTCATATCGGTGGCGGCAGTTACCTCCTGGTATCCGAATCCGCCCTGAAGCGGGGAAGCCGAAAACATTTGTCCGAACGTCATACCGGTTAAAGGATTGACTATGCCGTTCATTATTGAAGGTGAAAGACTGTAAGGCATTTTAAATTCGAGCATACTGTAAACCAACTGGGCAGATATGCCGACTGAAAATGAAGGTGTAAATTTGTATGCTACAGAAGGGCCTCCTTGCATTACCGCAAGTTTGGAATGATAATCCTGCGGAATAAAATTTCCGCTTTGATCAACGAACAGCGGATTATTCAATGTGAAGTCGGCTCCCATACCGCCCTGAGTAAAGAATCCGACGCCCCAGGTTAATTTATCACCGGGATTATTTACATAAGAAACATCGGGCAGAGGGAAATAATTTGTTTTACCGTCCTTATTATTTAAAGTATTAGTAAAGTGCAGCGACGGCACCATTAAAGAAAAACTAGCGTCGAGCATGGAACCGTTTAAAAAAGATATTCCGGCCGGATTTGTCATAAGCAGCTCGGGGCTGTCAAAATAGCCTATGCTTACTCCGCCCCGTCCTATAGTTCTGGCATCGAATCCAACCATTCTTGTTCCGGTTTGAGCAACGGCCGGTATAGTTAAAATTACCGTGATAAAAAATATGATACGTGATATAATTTTCATGACTATTCCTTTATAAAATTACGATTTAGTATTTTGAGAGTAATAAAGCATTGAAAGTAAAGGAGAAACTGTTTAAGAATTTTCCGGTAGAGCATAAATAAATCCCGTTAAAGTTTCACCAAAATATTTTCTGATCGACCGGCTTCTGCCCCTACCCGGTGTAGTTATTAGAAAAGTAAATTTGAAAGCACCCCGTAAATTAAAGTTCATATATGGGGTCCCCGGCATTCGTCATGTTGTATTCAGCCGATACTGATGACGCGGAACTTGTCCGACGGCGGTCAGGTTTTCACATATAGAAGCTGTCTCATAAGCCGGGATCATGTCATGCTGAGCGAAGTCCAAGCATTTTTAATGAATACACAGTCTCTTCTAACCGTTACATTCGAAGTACTTTTGAGACAACCCCTTCGCTTCTTAATCAGGTATCCTGAATGCCGTATCCGTTTTTTTTAACAGCCTTCTCTGATGGCTTTTGATTTACTGCTTTTTAATTTATCAAGCAGCTGACCGGGAGAAACTTTTTCACCCGATAATTTATTTCTGATTTCGATCAGAGATGTCAGATCTTTATCCGAGAACTGGTTGGTAATCGATATCCCAATAGGATCTATCAAATATTTTTTCAGTGCGGTGAAACCGCCTTTTACGGCAAACGCCCTGGCATTTTTAACCTGACGCAGCATTGCAACGGCTTCCTGTGCATCACGGGTATTATCTCCGCATATAATTACAAGATCATTAGGATTCCATGACGAGTTCTGCAACTGTTTAAACGATTGGTTCAAAGCTGCCTTCAAATGAGACTTGGCAAATTCTTCCGCGCTTCTAATATCGATCCAATAACATTTCGACTGATCATTAGTGAAATACTTCGCGGCTTCAAATGCAGAAACAGTATATATCCCTGCTTCGTTATAATGCTGCTGATTAAAATGTCCTTCGACAACAAAAGGTTTACTAATAAAATCTGAAGTCGGGAAGAGAGCTAATATCAAAGCCGCAAATAAGGCGAATCCTACAACTCCGTGTTTTTTAGTTATCTTAATCATTTTTACCCCAGAATTTAAATTGCAATTTCCTCATTCCGAGACTGCCGAAAACTCCGAGCAGAGCAACAATGAGTACTGCAAGTCCGACATTTATATTAAACAACTGGTCGATGCGCCATACGCCGTTGGCATCCGAATTATAGAATTTATCCCAGAGAGGGTACAGGTCGCCGAACAGCAGACTTCCCAGGAGGAAGCCGCCGACAAAGACCATCGCATCTATCTTTCCCGTAACCATGGCAGCCAGAGAAGTGCCCGGGCAAAATCCCCCTACGGCCATACCGATTCCGAAAATGAACCCGCCGACGACCATAGGCAGAAGATAAGAGGGTAGAAAATACATTTTGCCCAGGTCTATTAATCCCAAAAGCGACATTCCCCAAAGCCCGATAGAAGCGGTTATAATTGCAGTGAACATAACAACCGGAACGTCAACATCTTTCATATAAAACGCGGCTGATATTTTCCTGGAATTAGTAAATCCGGAACGCTGCAGAGCATACCCGAATAAAATTCCGATCAGAACCGAGAAGAGTATATTAACTCCCCCTGATATTATACCGTTTTTTACTAATGGTCCAATCATATCCATTGTCTCCTTACAAAATATGCAACGGCAAAGCCGCCGGCAAAAATTGAAAACATAAAAGCCCACGATCCTATGGACAGCTCCGCACCTCCCACTAATGCTTGTCCGCTTGTACATCCTCTTGCAAGCCTGGCCGCGTAGCCAACCAGCACGCCGCCGATAAGGGCATACCAGAGCCTGCCTTTATTGGAAATGTTCGGGCCTTTCAAAACTTCAAACTTAAGATCTTTGGATACCCTACCGGCAAAAAAGCTGCCTATCATAATACCTATTGCCATAAAAACCAGGTAATCGTTTAACGGATTTGCGCCGCCGGCAAAATATTTTGAGAAATATGCGCCGGATTGCGTTAAAGACGGAGCTACAAGATTCTGAATCCAGGCCGCTGCGGCCGTCATTGCACCGGAAGCTCCGAGACCCCTGCCGGATATATAAAAAGTAAGTATGATGGCAATGCCAATCATTATTCCCCCGAAGACGGGATCCCACAATTTTTTCTTCATAATTCTTCTCCCTTTAAATTATATACCGAACCTTTCACCTGATGATCCGGGATATTTTTACATTCGTCAAGCTCGGGTAAATGTATACCGTCCTTTTCCATTTCTTCGGCAAAGAACTGATGTTCTTCCGTCTTTACTTCGCTCCACCATTTGTAATGATGAAGATAAGCATACAGTTCGTTCACTTTGCCGGTGATCATTGAAAAGAACGCGGGGCGTTCTTCCGGGAAAAGTGCAGCCATGTATACATGAATAAAAACACCTGCAAACACAGACATAGTTGCAACGAAGTGCAGCATCATCGACCATTGTATTACAGTAGTAGAGCCTAAGTGAAAGGCCATTATGGGACCTGTTATAATCAATGTTACCGTACTGAAGGCAACAACAACAGCATAAGCCTTTTGACCGGCATTATAAGTGCCCTGCTTCGGCATTTCATAATGACTCAGTTTGCCGGCGAGGTTTTTAGCTTTAGCCGGAAACCATTTTATATCGTCTTTATCTATCGTTAAATCATGTTTAACAAAATCCAGCAAATAGTTTTTGTATCCGAAAATTCCGTACAGCACCAGAGTTGTAACCCAGAAAACGCCGACGGCTATATGAAAATGCAGCATCGCATGCTTAGTGCCGAATATTCCGTTCATCATATCGAGATACCATTCCGGTGCGAAACGCAGATAATCTGCAGATAATAAAGCAACACCGGTAAAAATTAATAAGAACCATGATATTGCGTTTACCCAGTGCAATGTTACGCCCGCAACTCCGTGTTTTTTCATAACCCGGTTTGCGAGAATTCTCTTTTCTTCAAAGGTTAAATGTCTCGGACCATGCAAAAGATCGTGGTCCAATCTGATATCTTCGTTAAGTTTACTTATTCTTTGGCCCATCTTTACTCCTTCACGTCGCTTTCGCCTTTAAAAAGTTGAGTAGCAAATGCTCCCAGCTGTCCGAGGAATGAACCTCCTATTGCCAGATAGAATAACGGTTTCAAAACATTGGACCATAATTTCTGAGGCGTAGGCATTTTCGGTACTTTGGGAGGGAATGCCGCCTTTACTACCGGGAAGTTATTATGACTGTCGAGATAATATATATTCGGACCTACATTCACTTTATCAGAAACATTAGGCTGAGCGCCGTTGGCAACGAACTGCGATACCTTTGAATCGGGATCGTCGAGATCGCCGAATATTCTGGCGCTTGCAATGCAGGTTGCAACGCATGCCGGTTCCTGACCAGCGGTAACCCGGTCGATGCAGAAATCGCACTTGTCTACTTTTTCGTAATTGGGATTAATGTATCTTGCGCCGTAGGGACATGCGTCGATGCAGAGCCCGCATCCGATGCAAAGATCTTTATCCACCACTACAACTCCGTCTTTGCGTTTGTATGTTGCTCCGGTAGGACAGGCTTGAACGCACGGAGCGTCGTCGCAATGATTGCATAAGCCTACATAGCTTACTTTTTTAATTTCAGGATAAACACCTTCCGGGCGTAAATCATGTACCCAGTTCCGGTAATAGGGAACCGGCACATCGTAATGCGAGCGACAGGCTACTTCGCAAGCATGACAAGCGACGCATCGGTCCATATCAATTACCATTGCAAATTTGCTCATTATTTTCCTCCTAGCATCCTTCTCTTATTGCCGATTCTTTTTTCTTTGGCTGAATATTAAATGTTCTTTGTTCTTCTTTCTGTTTGACACCCGATATTTTTTTAGCATTAACACCGGTCATACTTACTTCAACGGAAGGAGATAAAGGTGTTCCGTTAGAAATAATTCTAACAAAGTTCACCCGAAGTCCGGTGCCGCCGCTTATAGGGTCGACCGTGTATTTTGAAATAAGATTATTATCCGAAACATTACGTTTTGTATAATTCAAAAGACCTCTATCGTTTCCGCCGAATCCGTGCGGTAGAAAAACCGCATCCGGGCGCATGCCGGGAGTTGTCATTATTTTTATCTTATCCGATTTTATTCCGTCCTGGTTTTCTACAATTACTTCATCCTCGTTCTTTAATCCCATACTTCTTGCAATAGTTTCGTTTATCCATAGATGGGGTTCTGAAATTATGGTATTCAGCCACGGATTACTTTCGGTTTTGCCGTGAGAGTGTACCGGCATCATTCCGTAAACAAGTCTGAAGTATCCTTCCGAAGGATCATTAACCGGTTGATAAACCGGCATCGGATCGAATCCCAGCTCTTTCAATTCTTTTGAATAAAGATGTACTTTCTTATCCGACGTTTTAAATGAATAAGATTCGCCTTTATCCAGATACGGTTTAGCGGGGAAGGTAATTACGCCGTCCTTCTTCAGCTTGTTGAAGGAAATCCCGGAATTTTTCAATTGGTATTTTATTACGTCTTCATACTCGTCGTACGGATAATATGCAGACAGTCCGAGGCGCTTGCCGAGTTCTTTTGCAATCCACCACCCGGGCCGAGTATTAAGCTGTTTCTTTACCACGGGCTGTCTTAAAGAGACATACTGTTCTTTCCATCCGGTTACTGTCATTAATGCATCGTAGCGTTCGAGGTAAATATCTTCCGGCATTACAACATCGGCATACCAGGTCGGTTCCGTGGGTCTTACATCAACTACAGCGTAAAAATCCAGTTTGTCGATGGCTTTTCTAGTTGCTCTTTTATCGGGTATACTATTGAATATATTCTGTCCGAATACCATCCATGATTTGATAGGATACGGCTGCTGACTCAAAGTAGCTTTAACCAGCTCCTGGGTTAAACCTTCGTCGGTGCTGGCGAAGGGAAACCTGTAGCCGGCGCCGTCGACTCTTTGTCTTTTGGGTTTAGGCGGATCGGGAATGTTTAGAGCGTTATAACTTGTAGGGAAAGCCGATTTAAGAAAATAGCCGCCGGGCTGTCCCCAGGTCCCTAAAATTGCGGAAAGTATCGCCATTGATCTGGCTCGTTGTACGTCGTTTCCGTACCATGCAACATGCCGTCCGGGATGAATCAGAACCGCAGGTTTTGCATCCATCATAGCTTGAGCGGTTTCAATTATAACGGACGCCGGTATCTCAGTAATCTTTTCCGCCCATTCGGGAGTAAAAGTTTTTACGTGGTCGGCCAGTTCATTAAAGCCTGTAGCGGAATTGCGAATGAATTCTTTATCGTAGCCGCCGGCTTTTATAATAACGTTTATCCATGCAAGTACAAGTGCCGTATCGGTGCCTGGTTTTATAGGGAGCCACCATTTAGCTTTGCTTGCGGCCGTGGAAAACCGCGGATCGACGGCAATTACTTTTGCGCCTTTTGCAATTCCGTTTGTAAAATCTATTATTTGTCCGGTATGTATATTTTCGCCGAGGGCACTTCCTATTAGCGTTATTACTTTTGCGTTTTCAAGATCTATTCTTTCGGGAGAACCCAGAGCTTCGCCGTATGTAAGTTCGTATCCAACATCTCTTGATCCGCGGCATTGCGCGAAGGAGGGGGCAGCGTTATTCGGAGAGCCCCAATATTTGTACATGTCGTTTATAAAGCCTGCCGATGCACCGTGCGAAAATAATCCGTTTGCCTCCACACCGTATTTTTTAGTGACTGCAAGAAGTTTATCGGCAGTATAATCCAGAGCTTCGTTCCAGCTTACCTCTTTCCATTTACCGCTTCCTCTTTGGCCTGAGCGGATCATCGGACCTTTCAGTCGGTCTGTTTCATACAGCAGAGCCACGCCCGCATTACCTCTGGCACATATTTTACCTCTGTTGTTAGGATGAAGGGGATTGCCTTCAATGTTTGTTAATTTACCGTCAACAACATTAGCAATAATACCGCATCTCCAAAAACATTGTTCGCAAACACTTGGGATTCTTTCAATCTTCCTGGGTTTTTCTCTATCTGCCGCTTTGGTTTTGGAAGTAGAAGTTGATAAACCTACAGCTGCTCCGGCACCGATAGTACCGCCGAATTTTAAAAACGATCTCCTCGATATTTTACTAGCCAAGCATTACCTCCAATTTTGCATTCTGATTGGATTAAAACTAAGAATATCTTCTCTTATTGAATTTTTGTTTTGATTTTTTCTTTCAGTGAACCGCATTCCGCATAATTTTTATATACATTACATTCCCTGCATTCCAGGCTTGCGCATGCATTATTTTTATGTTTGAATGTCCAGCATGGATTTGAATGGGATTTATAAGATTCGCAATTTTCTCGTTCATTTTGCGAACAGCTGATAATTTCCCAGCAGGGGATAAGCGAATAAATAGTCTTTATTCCGTTGATGCTAATTTTCTTTTCGTTAATCGTTTTCCTTATGCAGGTGAGTCTTTCTATATCGGATTTAGAATAAAGCCTGTGGTTAGATTCTTTTTTGAAAGGCACTATCAGACCTTCTCTTTCGTACATTCTCAACGTATGGACCGAAATGTTAAGTAGTCTAGCAGCAACACTTATCGGGAATAACGGCACATCCAGATCATCTAAAATTTCCATATCGTAAATCTATTCACTTCATCTTTAATATTTAGTATTTATAAATAACAATTTCTTTGCCACTTTTGAATGTTAGAAATTTTCATTTAGTCGCATTATTTTTTGGGATTTTTTTCATAAAAAAGAAAAAATATTTAGCGGATTCTTTTGGCCGGGAAAATGATGGCAATATTTATTTGCGAACAAAAGTTTGTACAAGCAAGCAAAATCAAGAGAAATTGGTTTAGAAAAGATTAAAACTGATGACAATTATATTGCATAAAAAGTTTTGACTGAGGATAAATGTGAACAGCAAAGTAAAATTTATCTAAACAAGAATTAACCGAAGAAGCGACAAAACAGTAAGGAAAATATTATAGGTTATGTATCTTTTATTACTTTCTGAATAATAATTATTGCTTCTAACTTAAGTAAGAATGTGGGGGATTCCTTTCAGCCCCCGACCTAATTACTTTATTCATGGAGTCTGGTAATAACCGCTGATTTGTTCTTGAAACTCATTTTGGAATTCTGAATCCTTGGGGTGCCTGAACCGAAACATCTTCCGGGATTTATGAAAGCTTACAACCGTCTTCGGCGAATAAGGTAATAAGGTTTTTCTTTTAGGCTTTATCACTTGTTACTGAGGTTCGGAGAGAGATGATGTATTATTACTAATCTTTTCGATACTGAGATTCGGAATAGGCTGTTTTTCGATAATCTTTTAATGATGTATGATGATTATTTGTCTGATTCGTTACTGAAGTTAGGGCAGGACTTTTTCACTGATAATCTTTTAATTGTGTAAGTCTAAAGATTATCTGTATGCTGTTTTTTACTAAGGTTAGGACAAAAGGGAAAAGGAAAATATTTTCTGTTAGGTCACCCCGTTTTTCTTAACCTTAGTAACAACATGAACTGCCAAATCAACTCCGACATTATTACCTTATTACTGAAATATGGTAAAATGAAATAATTATAATAACCGCTGATTTGTTCTTGAAACACGTAACGAGATTCGGATTTTTTGAAGTGTCTGGACCGAAACATCTTCCGGGATTTATCAAAGCTTACAACCGTCTTCGGCAAATAAGGTAATAAGGTTTTTCTTTTAGGCTTTATCACTTGTTACTGAGGTTCGGACAGAGATGATGTATTATTACTAATCTTTTCGATACTGAGATTCGGGTAGGGCTGTTTTTCCGATAATCTTTTTATGATGTATGATTAAAGATTATTTGTCTGATTCGTTACTGAAGTTAGGGCAGGACTTTTTCACTGATAATCTTTTAATTGTGTAAGTCTAAAGATTATCTGTATGCTGTTTTTTACTAAGGTCAGGACAAAAGGGAAAAGGAAAATATTTTCTGTTAAGTCACCCCGTTTTTCTTAACCTTAGTAACAACATGAACAACCAAACCGACTCCGACCTTATTACCTTATTCCTTGAATCTGGTAATAACCGCTGATTTGTTCTTGAAACTCATTTTGGAATTCTGAATCCTTGGGGTGCCTGAACCGAAACATCTTCCGGGATTTATCAAAGCTTAGAACCGTCTTCGGCAAATAAGGTAATAAGGTTTTTCTTTTAGGCTTTATCACTTGTTACTGAGGTTCGGACAGAGATGATGTATTATTACTAATCTTTTCGATACTGAGATTCGGACAGGGCTGTTTTTCGATAATCTTTTTATGATGTATGATTAAAGATTATTTGTCTGATTCGTTACTGAAGTTAGGGCAGGACTTTTTCACTGATAATCTTTTAATTGTGTAAGTCTAAAGATTATCTGTATGCTGTTTTTTACTAAGGTTAGGACAAAAGGGAAAAGGAAAATATTTTCTGTTAAGTCACCCCGTTTTTCTTAACCTTAGTAACAACATGAACTGCCAAATCAACTCCGACATTATTACCTTATTACTGAAATATGGTAAAATGGAATAATTATAATAACCGCTGATTTGTTCTTGAAACACGTAACGAGATTCGGATTGTTTGAGGTGTCTGAACCGAAACATCTTCCGGGATTTATCAAAGCTTACAACCGTCTTCGGCGAATAAGGTAATAAGGTTTTTCTTTTAGGCTTTATCACTTGTTACTGAGGTTCGGAGAGAGATGATGTATTATTACTAATCTTTTCGATACTGAGATTCGGGTAGGGCTGTTTTTCGATAATCTTTTTATGATGTATGATTAAAGATTATTTGTCTGATTCGTTACTGAAGTTAGGGCAGGACTTTTTCACTGATAATCTTTTAATTGTGTAAGTCTAAAGATTATCTGTATGCTGTTTTTTACTAAGGTCAGGACAAAAGGGAAAAGGAAAATATTTTCTGTTAAGTCACCCCGTTTTTCTTAACCTTAGTAACAACATGAACTGCCAAATCAACTCCGACATTATTACCTTATTCCTTGAATCTGGTAAAATGAAATAATTATAATAACCGCTGATTTGTTCTTGAAACTCATTTTGGAATTCTGAATCCTTGGGGTGCCTGAACCGAAACATCTTCCGGGATTTATGAAAGCTTACAACCGTCTTCGGCAAATAAGGTAATTAGGTTTTCCTAATTGGATTATCATAGTTACTTAGGTTTAGAAGGAGATGATGGCTTTCCATTAATATTTCCAGAAGCTAGGCATAGAATTTCCCTTACCGATACTTTTGTAGGTTAGGATAAAGATTATTAACCCACGGTTATTTCCTTGATTATTTCTAATTAAAAATTATCAGAAAAAGTTTGTAATATTATTTAGTTATAGGTAATAACCGATTCTCATATTTTATAACTTAAAGTTTTCTGATAGTATTTAATAAAAGTCTCATATTCCTCTACGAAACTTACTTTTTTATGATGTATCGGTTGATTTAGAATGTATTTGCAGACTTTCCCGACATCAGATTTTGAAACTGAAAAAGCAGCACATGAATTTTGCCATTCGAATCGCAAATCGGAGAATTTATTTTCGTTTATAAATTTTTCCGAGCTATCTGCAATTATTGTAACTAATTTTTCCTCAGATATTTTTGGCGAACGAGAAACAATACAGTGAACATGCTCTGGGTTTGCATAAATAGAATATAATTTAGAATCGTTATTGTTTACAATTCCAGTTATGTATTTTTCTATCCTCTGCCGGTTTTGTTGTGCAATTAGCGGTAGTCTATTTTTTGTGACAATTACAAAATGAGTATATAAGTTATTATACTTTATTTCCATTTTTCTCCCCTAAAAAATGTATTTGGACAATAATAATAAAAAGAATTAAAGGATGAAATGTTTCTTGAAAAAAATACTTATAAGAAGACTACTTAATTAGTAGGAAATTTTACATCCCTGATAATGCGGTCATATAGCAAAACATGATCTATTATAGTTACAATCTTGAAATTAATTCACCCTTTTTTTAACTTAGTAACAGCATAGACAACCAAATCAACTCCAACTTTGTTACTGAGATTCTGACAGAGCTGTTTTTCCGATAATCTTTTAATTGTGTAAGTCTAAAGATTATCTGCGTGCTGTTTTTTACTAAGGTTAGGACAAAAGGGAAATATTTTCTGTTAGGTCACCCCGTTTTTCTTAACCTTAGTAACAACATGAAAAACCAAACCGACTCCGACCTTATTACCTTATTCCTTGAATCTGGTAATAACCGCTGATTTGTTCTTGAAACTCATTTTGGAATTCTGAATCCTTGGGGTGCCTGAACCGAAACATCTTCCGGGATTTATCAAAGCTTACAACCGTCTTCGGCAAATAAGGTAATAAGGTTTTTCTTTTAGGCTTTATCACTCGTTACTGAGGTTCGGACAGAGAGGATGTATTATTACTAATCTTTTTGATACTGAGATTCGGGTAGGGCTGTTTTTCCGATAATCTTTTTATGATGTATGATTAAAGATTATTTGTCTGATTCGTTACTGAAGTTAGGGCAGGACTTTTTCACTGATAATCTTTTAATTGTGTAAGTCTAAAGATTATCTGTATGCTGTTTTTTACTAAGGTTAGGACAAAAGGGAAAAGGAAAATATTTTCTGTTAAGTCACCCCGTTTTTCTTAACCTTAGTAACAACATGAAAAACCAAACCGACTCCGACCTTATTACCTTATTCCTTGAATCTGGTAATAACCGCTGATTTGTTCTTGAAACACGTAACGAGATTCGGATTGTTTGAAGTGTCTGAACCGAAACATCTTCTTGGATTTATCAAAGCTTAAAACCGTCTTCGGCAAATAAGGTAATAAGGTTTTTCTATTAGGCTTTATCACTTGTTACTGAGGTTCGGACAGAGATGATGTATTATTACTAATCTTTTCGATACTGAGATTCTGATAGGCTGTTTTTCGATAATCTTTTTATGATGTATGATTAAAGATTATTTGTCTGATTCGTTACTGAAGTTAGGGCAGGACTTTTTCACTGATAATCTTTTAATTGTGTAAGTCTAAAGATTATCTGTATGCTGTTTTTTACTAAGGTTAGGACAAAAGGGAAAAGGAAAATATTTTCTGTTAAGTCACCCCGTTTTTCTTAACCTTAGTAACAACATGAACTGCCAAACCGACTCCGACATTATTACCTTATTACTGGAATTTGGTAAAATGGAATAATTATAATAACCGCTGATTTGTTCTTGAAACACGTAACGAGATTCGGATTTTTTGAAGTGTCTGAACCGAAACATCTTCTTGGATTTATCAAAGCTTAAAACCGTCTTCGGCAAATAAGGTAATAAGGTTTTTCTTTTAGGCTTTATCACTTGTTACTGAGGTTCGGACAGAGATGATGTATTATTACTAATCTTTTCGATACTGAGATTCGGGTAGGGCTGTTTTTCGATAATCTTTTTATGATGTATGATTAAAGATTATTTGTCTGATTCGTTACTGAAGTTAGGGCAGGACTTTTTCACTGATAATCTTTTAATTGTGTAAGTCTAAAGATTATCTGTATGCTGTTTTTTACTAAGGTTAGGACAAAAGGGAAAAGGAAAATATTTTCTGTTAAGTCACCCCGTTTTTCTTAACCTTAGTAACAACATGAACTGCCAAATCAACTCCGACATTATTACCTTATTACTGAAATATGGTAAAATGAAATAATTATAATAACCGCTGATTTGTTCTTGAAACTCATTTTGGAATTCTGAATCCTTGGGGTGCCTGGACCGAAACATCTTCCGGGATTTATGAAAGCTTACAACCGTCTTCGGCGAATAAGGTAATAAGGTTTTTCTTTTAGGCTTTATCACTTGTTACTGAGGTTCGGACAGAGATGATGTATTATTACTAATCTTTTCGATACTGAGATTCGGGTATGGCTGTTTTTCCGATAATCTTTTTATGATGTATGATTAAAGATTATTTGTCTGATTCGTTACTGAAGTTAGGGCAGGACTTTTTCACCGATAATCTTTTAATTGTGTAAGTCTAAAGATTATCTGTATGCTGTTTTTTACTAAGGTCAGGACAAAAGGGAAAAGGAAAATATTTTCTGTTAAGTCACCCCGTTTTTCTTAACCTTAGTAACAACATGAACTGCCAAACCAACTCCGACATTATTACCTTATTACTGGAATTTGGTAAAATGAAAAATTATAATAATCGCTGATTTGTTCTTGAAACACGTAACGAGATTCGGATTTTTTGAAGTGCCTGAACCGAAACATCTTCCGGGATTTATGAAAGCTTAGAACCGTCTTCGGCAAATAAAGTAATTAGGTTTTCCTAATTGGATTATCATAGTTACTTAGGTTTAGAAGGAGATGATGGCTTTTAAAATTACCTAAATGCAATGAGATTCATAGCAATGTAAAGATCACTTCAAAAACTAAACGGATGTGAAGTGTATTCTTTACACTTCATCATAAACGTTTATAAGTTTTTTGTTTTTTGCCATTTCATAACCTTGCTGTAAATTATTATTGCTGACGTTAAATTTCTTTATTAACAACTCCAAGTTATTTGTCAACTTATTAAGATCTTCGGCAGCCTGTGCAATTTGCTGTATGCCGGATGAACTTTGATTGGTTACGTTATTGATAGCTTCGATGCTCTTGCTTATTTGCTCGGAAGTGCTGCTTTGCTCTTCACTGGCTGCGGCAACCTGCACTGATATGTCAACAACATTTTCGGCTCCCTTTATGATCTGAGTCAATGATTGTCCGGCTTTATCGGCAAGAACTTTTCCGTTCTCCACAACCTTCGTTCCTTCTGCCATTGAGGTAACGGCTCCGGACGTAGTCTTTTGAATTTGTTTAATCATCGATGCTATTTCTTTGGTGGCTTTTGTAGTTCTCTCGGCCAGCTTTCTGACCTCATCCGCGACAACCGCGAAACCTCGTCCCTGTTCACCGGCTCTTGCCGCTTCAATAGCCGCATTTAATGCAAGCAGATTGGTCTGATCGGCGATGTCGTCGATTACCTGAATAATTTCGCCGATCTGATCGCTGCTGTTTCCCAGTTCCTGAACCGTTATAGCAGTATTTTGTACAACCTCGGCAATACGAATCATGCCTTCAATTGTTTCGCTTACAACTTTACCGCCTTCTCTTGCTATATCGCCGGCATTTTTAGCGGCATCCGATGCTGCCGATGAGTTCTGAGAAGTTTCAAGTATTGTTTTTGTCATTTCTTCGACGGCACCGGCTACTTCCGTTGTCTGCTGACTTTGTTCCTGAATGCCTGCTGCCATTTCTTCGGTTGAAGATGAAATCTGACTTGCAGCGCTCGCCGTTGCAGAAACCGATTCGGTTACTTGGATAACCAAACTTTCAAGAGATTCAGCCAGGTTATTTATATATCCCTGATAGGTCTTATAGTTTCCTTTGTATTCGCCTTCCATCCTAACGGTTAAATCGCCGTTAGCAAGTTTTCCCATAATCACATAACCTTTTCTTACCACATCTACAATTTCATTTATGCTGGTATTAACGCCTTCTAAAATCGTTCTGTATCCGTTCTTGAATTTATCCGCATTGCCTCTGTGGTCGGTTCTTCCATCTATTGAAGCCTGAGTCATAAGATCGGTTTCGGTTTTTAAATTGTTTAATGTGCTTACAATTTTGTTCAGTGCCGGAGATATTTCGTCTTTATCGTCCAGGAGAGGAGCGGAAACATTAAGGTTTCCTTCTGAGACCTCATACATTATTTTTACAAATTCCTGGAGAGTATCGGCAAATTTATTCTGTACCTGGATTAACTTACCGGTTTCGTCATTAGATATAATATCAACCCTTGAATTTAAATGACCTTTTCCTAACTCTGTCATCATAAAAGCGGCTTTACTTATGGGTTTCGCAATAAAATCGGATATTTTTAGAGAACTGAAGATTGAAACAAGAAGAATTATAATTAATCCGATGGAAAAATTTATCAATGACGCTCTATAAAGTGAATTACTCGAATCTGTATCCTGAGCACATATGGTTTCTATTACCTCGGTCAGTTTATTGATTATTTCTCTAGCGTTCTCAAAGTCCTTGTTACCTTCATTTAGTGAAATATCAATCGCCTTCTTTGTGGATTCCGGAGTGTTTTGTTTTCTTAAATCAATAATTGATTTTGAATGCTGTACCCATTTATTGTAATTTGTTTCGAAAGTAGAAAGTAGGTTATCATCAAGACCGGTTTTATTATATGATCTGAATTTATTCCATCTGTCGCGCGCCTGTTGAATATTTTCGTCGTAGTCTTTTATAAGTTGATTAAACCTTTCGGAACCGACTTCAGCAAACATCATGGATCTTTGAGCAACCAGAGCCTGCTGCATATCGCGATCTGATTGCAGTAATAGATCCACACTCGGCAATCTGGACTCGGAAAACTTAATTAAATGAGAATTTAATGACGACATGTTATACAAACCGATTCCGCCTACAATCAGAAAAAGAGTGCCCAGCAGAGCAAATGTGTATGCAAGCTTTTTCTTGACCGAAAGATTTAAGAATAAGTTTTTCATTTATTTTACCTAAAGTATTTTAATTTTAATAAATTATATTTGCAGAATAAACGTACCGTTCGCAAACACTTATGATATAATTATATCCAGTACAGTATTATGAATTTAAAATTTGAAGAGATTTTAATTAGAGAAATATAAACCGTTTCAAGAAAATTAAAGAAACTGCGGCAAGTAATAGGTCGGCTATAAATCGACAATGAACAGACCATTTATAAAATCTATACATCCGCATACTATTTCAAAAAGGTTAAACTGCATTTCTTCTATAATGATAATCGAAATAAATTTTAATTAATTGAGATTTAAATTGCTATTTTATATAGCACTTAACATGAATTCAAAAATTAAAATCTCGTTATGATTTCAATAATAAACTTATTCGGATCAGTTTGACCGTTTTTATAATCAAACAGTTCGTAATTAAATCTAAGCTGAGCATATGTTATTTTTGCAAATTCCAATGCCAGCCCGAAAGTTGTTCTGTTTATCTCATTGCCGGACAAATTTGTCGACGGATCAAACGATTCATATCTTACTGCTGGAATTATGTGAGATATTTCCGACTTTCCAAAATCGAAATCATAATATGAGTAAATAAAGTATGAATTCGAAGTAGTGGATATGTTTTTAAGTTCCGAATTTCTCTGACCGTATTCTCCGTCTATAAAAATTTTATTTAACCGGTAAGAAAATCCGAAATCAAAAATAGAAACATCAACGCCGGATAATTTACCGCCGTAATAGTTGCCCGAAATTTCAAAGTCGGAAATAGGGGAGACAACTGTCCGTAAAGCATAATTAGTTGTTTTATCATTTTCTGTTTTATTTTGTCCCGATCCGTTGAATAAACCTGCTTTTATTTCCAGTGGCAGCAAAGATGAGTTCGAATATGTACCCATCGCACCAATATCTCTTAACCCGGGGGTAACTTGAGTTAGTAAAGGTCTGTTTACGAAATCTATTTCAGCTCCAGACCTTAAGTTATCGGTGCCGAAAGGGATTTTAAATTGTCCGAGATCAAATGTAAAATTCTCGAAAGGTTTAAGATAAACATCGGCATCCAAAAGGAAATTTGAAAATGTAGCATTTTCGGAGGTAACTACTTGTACGCCGTTAATAGTAGTTGTCCCGGTTTGAAGATTGCCAAGCCTTGTAAAATCGACAAACAACTTATAACCTGCATATTGATTAACTTTTCCTTTTGCACCTAACCTGGCTTCTTTAATTAAGAAACTTCCCTGGTTATTAGCAATATCCGACTGGTACCAGCCTTTGATATATCCGAATAAATTTGGAGAAGTATCGTTTTTGCTTTGAGCGAACATAACACTCTGCAAAATAGCTAACAGGACGAATAGTTTTTTTAATGACATAACTTACCGTTTTTTTTTATGATGGAACTATATTCTTAGTTAAATAATCGGTTATCATTTAATTATAGCCGATCATTTTAATATTTTAAATTGTTTATTTGAATCCGTTTTTTCTAAATTAAATTTTTAAATCAGAAAAAAGGAGCTAATATTCTAATAATTTTTTATTTGGGATAGCTGATGCAAACGATTTATTTATTTTAGAATCTATATTGAATTTACTTATCAGGGTTTCAAGATTAGTTGTCAATCTGTTAAGATCTTCCGAAGCCCGCGCTATTTGCTGTATTCCTCCGGAACTTTGCGCTGTAACATTACTTATGGTTTCAATATTTTTACTAATTTGTTCGGCCGTTGCGCTTTGCTGTTCACTTGCCGCGGCTACCTGTATTGACATATCCACAACATTTTCAGCTCCGTTTATAATTTTGTTTAATGAGATTCACCTGCTTTATTGGCAATAGTTTTACCTTTTTCAACTTCTTTAGTACCTTCATTCATTGCTTGAACCGCACCGCCTGTTTCTTTCTGTATTTGTTTTATCATGTTGGCAATTTCTTTTGTGGCTTTTGTTGTACTTTCGGCAAGTTTACGAACTTCATCTGCAACAACAGCAAAGCCTCTTCCTTGTTCACCGGCTCTTGCAGCTTCAATGGCGGCATTAAAAGCAAGCAAATTTGTCTGATCTGCGATATCATTAATAACTTGAATAATCTCGCCTATTTGTTCGCTACTTTTTCCCAATGCCTGAATGGTTTCCGCCGATTTCTTAACTACATCTGAGATGCTTATCATACCGGTGATTGTTTCATTGACTACTTGACCGCCTTCTTTCGCAATGCTGCCTGCATTTTTTGCGGCATCCGAAGCGGCCGAAGAGTTACGGGATGTTTCCATGATGGTTTTTGTCATTTCTTCAACAGATCTGGCAACTTCAGTAGTTTGCTGACTTTGTTCATCTATTCCCGAAGCCATTTCCTCTGTTGAAGAAGAAATCTCATTTGCCGCACTGGCTGTTGCAGTAACCGCTTGAGTAATATTAATAATCATTTCTCTAATATTATTTACTGCCTTGTTGAACCCGGAAAATAATCTGCCTATTTCATCATTCTTCTCTACTTTTAGAAATACATTGAGATCACCGCCTGCAAATTTATCCATCTCAGTTAAAATTGATCTCATACTTTTATCCAGATATTCTTTCTGCATAATAGTTACATATTTTGCTTCCTCGGCATCCTTTGCGGCTGCTTCCGCAATTGCGCCTTTATTTTTAGTTTCTGCTAACGAATTACGTATATTTTCAACCATATAGTTAAATGATTTATTTAAACTTCCCATCTCATCATTAAACTTTATCTTTACTTTTACATCGGTGTCACCGGATGCTACCTTTTTTGCATTTTCTTCCAAAGTTAAAATAGGTTTTACAAAACTATTGGCTGAAAAAATCAGGAGGATAAAGCTTAAGATTACAACTAATACTGTAAACGAAATCATTTTGATAAAAGAAGAATCAGCTAAATATTGAACCTCAATTTTCTTCGCCGAAATATTATCATTTTTTTCCGCAATTAAACCCAGTAGTATTTGCTTTAGCTTTCTCCATTTCACGGTTTCACTTTTATTTAACAATGATATGGCTTCCGATGTTTTACCTGCAACAGCCTCATTTTGAATTTCCTTTTTTATCAGATCCGACTCATTCCACATTTTTTCAATTAAATTAAGATTCGAGATAACTGCAGAATTTCCCGCCGATGCTGTTTTTGCTTTTTCGAGCTGAGAGAGGAAATCTTTATCGGCTTGTAAATAATTGTTTTTAGCTTTTTGATCACCAGGATTCAGCAAAACGTTTCTTGTTGCCTGTTCCGATTGAAGCCCCTGTGCATACATATTACTTAAAGATAACATGTATGTTTCGTCTGTATTTATAAAATTGACGAAATTTGCGGAACTTGAATAAAGTGAATTTGTCCCGTATAATATTACCAATAAAAGTCCGACTGCAATTACGGAAACAGGCAAGAAATACTTGGTCCTGACTTTAAAATTACTGTAAAATTTCATGCCGTTTCCCCTAATCAGTTCCAAATTTATTTTTGTATTTAACCGTTATTTATATAAAATAATTTGGAAGATTATTATAGAAAATTAAATTAATAAATTATTTTTATTTTAGAACAATTTGTATAATCGTAAATTAATGCCTTATGTTCGGGATTTAACCGAATTAATATTTTGCTCTTAAGAATACTTCTAAAAGAATTTTAATATTCAATGAGCTTACCGTTTTGTTCAACACCCATATGAGATTTAATGTTATTCTTTCCGATATTGAATTTGCTAATTAACATTTCAAGATTAGTCGTTAATCTGTTTAAATCTTCTGCGGCTTTTGCAATTTGCTGAATTCCGGTAGAACTTTGATTTGTAACATTGTTGATAGCAAGGATACTTTTACTGATCTGTTCGGCCGTACTGCTTTGTTCCTCGCTTGCGGCGGCAACCTGGATAGAAATATCGACAACATTCTCAGCACCGTTTATAATCTGACTTAATGAATTTCCGGCCTTATCGGCTAATTCTTTTCCCTTCTCTACTTCAGAAGTTCCTTCTTTCATAGAGACTACGGCGTCGTTTGTATCTTTTTGAATTTGTTTAATCATTGTCGCTATTTCTTTCGTAGCCTTTGTTGTTCTTTCGGCAAGTTTCCTTACCTCATCTGCAACCACGGCAAATCCTCTTCCTTGTTCGCCGGCTCTGGCTGCTTCAATTGCAGCATTAAGGGCAAGCAGGTTAGTCTGATCGGCTATGTCGTCTATAACCTGGATAATTTCTCCGATCTGATCGCTGCTGCTGCCGAGTGCCTGAACGGTATCTGCCGATTTTTTTACAACCTCTGCGATACGTATCATACCGTCTATAGTCTTGCTGACAACCCGGCCGCCTTCTTTTGCAATATTTCCCGCATTTTTAGCCGCATCCGAAGCAGCAGAAGAATTTCTGGATGTTTCAAGAATTGTTTTAGTCATTTCCTCAACGGCGCCTGCAACTTCGGTAGTCTGCTGGCTCTGCTCCTGCACACCGGAGGCCATTTCTTCGGTGCTTGAAGAAATTTGATTTGAAGCGTTTGCGGTTGCCTGCACCGCTTCGGCAACACTTTGAATTATTTCTCTTATGTTATTTACTACTTTGTTAAAACCGTTGAACAGCCTGCCGGTTACGTCATTTGAAGATTTTGCTTCAAGTGCTGCCGTCAAATCGCCTTCGGCAAATTTGTCCATTTCAGCAAGAAGTACCTTTGCATTTTCGTTAAGATACTTTTCTTGTTCTTTTATATTTGTAATATCAATAACTAATTCAATCGCTCCGTTGATATTGCCTTGCCTGTCGTAAGTAGGTCTACCGGTATATTGAATAGGTATTTTTTGTCCGCCGGGCGCAGCAAAAGTTTCGGCAGTATAAAAGTTATTGTTTTTCATTGCTTTGAAACATGTGCAGTTTTCTGTTTTGCATTGATCGGTCTTAAATTGATCGTAGCACTTCAATCCGATCAGAGATTGCGGGTCCTTACCAAGAAAATCGCCGGCCATTTTATTTACATAATTAATATTAAAGTCTTTGTCTATACTCATAACAACGGCCGGTATCCCGTGAATATCCGAATACTGCTGAACAAGCTTTCCCGTCATTTTATTAAATGACTGTCCGAGTCTTCCAATCTCGTCATTAGTTTCGATATCAACTATAACGTTGTAATCGCCTGAGGTAACTTTATCCGCCGCATCTCTCAGGCTAATAATAGGTTTTGCCAGTTTCTTTGACAGAATAAATCCTAAAATTAAAATGAAGAATGCAATTAAAGTCGGAGCAATAATCATTTTAATTTTAAGAGCGGAAATTTCTTTTTCAACGTCATCAACGTATATACCGCTTCCGATAATCCACCCCCAATTTTTATACAGCTTTACGTATGAAATTTTCGGCTGGGGAACATCCGAACCGGCTTTAGGCCACATGTATTCGACACTACCGCTTCCGTTTTTTTTGCAAACATTAACCATTTCAACAAAAAGGTGTTTGCCGTTAGGATCCTGGTTCTGAGATAGATCTTTTCCGTCAAGTTCGGGCTTATAAGGATGCATTATCATTTTCGGCGACATGTCGTTTATCCAAAAATATTCATTCCCGTCATATCTCATATCTTTAATTACGGCAAGAGCTTGTTTTTGAGCTTCGGATTGGGTTAAAATACCTTCATTTTCTTTTGAACCGAATTCGGAGAGTACTGATGCGGCAATTTCAACTGCATTTTTGGTGGCTTTTTCCTTTTCTGCATATAGACGGCCCTCATATACCGGCAATAAATAAAACAATATCATCATTATCATCGGAATTAGTGACAGTGCAAGTAGACCTAATATTTTGCCCTTTAAAGACCAATCCTTAATATTTAAGTACTTCACGGCATCACCTTTTAATTATTGTCGAGTCTGATAATATTTTTATCCGCTGTTATTATCGATAACGTAAAGTTTAATTTCTAATCAAAGCAATAAACGATACAAATACACAATAAGCGAGTAATAATTCCGTATGAACGAGTCAAGTTATTCGCATTTTTAGTATAAAATTATTGCCGGTAATTTCCGGGAATTCATTCAAGATCGGAACATTGAATAGAAATGATTTATCAATCAGAATGGTAATTAAAATTGGGAGATTGGATTCAATACGATAAAATTCTCCAGGTTTTTAATCGAGCTGCGAATTATAGTAAAGACAATTTATAATCGGCAGGTTGCACCGATGTGAATTATGGGCACTTCTAAAAACTATTTTTTATAAAAACTCAACGCAAAGAATACGCAATGTTCGCAGAGAATATTGAAGTTTTTAGAAGTGCCCTTATGTTTGATTACTATTTCCCGGTATCGTGATAATTATAGATAATATTGAATTAAGAGGATTCAAATTTCTTTTTCAAAACAATCTCAAAATCGGATCGTTTATTCATATTGAAATATATATCCTTCTTATAAAAGGGAAGTGATTCGGCATTAATTATTTCCGCACCGACTATATCGATTAAGTCAAGTACTCTGCATCCCCGTTTTTTTTGTTCGGACTCCCTGCCTTCCGTATTCGGATTGGAAGATAAAATATTTCCGGCGAAAGGAAGGCATGATTCATTATATCTGCCGCAAAGCTGCTGCACGAATCCGTCGGCTTTAGCAATTGTAACCGGTTTTTCAGTTTTATATTCTACAAGATACTTAATCATTTCAGGAACCATTAATGGAATATCGCATGAAATGAAAAAATTTTGTTCGGTATTTGAGTTCGATAATCCGGAATGAATTCCGGCCAGGGGCCCCATCCCGGGGAAAATATCCTCATGCATATCCAAATTTAAAAACGCATATTCTCCTGGATCGTTAGTTATCAATTCAACTTTTGAAAACAAACTCAACATTAAATCGGCGACGCCTTCTATAACGCTTTTATTTCCGATTTTCATCAATGATTTATTTTCACCCATTCTGGAGCTTCTGCCGCCCGACAAAATAAATCCGGTTATATTATCATACATTCGACAACATCTCCCTTATGCGGATTTGTTCTGTCTTCCTCAACAATTATCAGGCAATTAGATTTTCCCATTTCTGCAAGGTTGCCGGACGATTGTGAGCCCATCTTTCCTACATAAAATTTACCGTCACTGCCGTATCTGTAAATTCCTCTCATAAAATGCCTCTTGTCGTCTTCCTTCTTTAAATCATCTTCAAGTATTGCAATAAAATTCTGGCTGGAGGGAATTTTGAAAACTTCCAGAATATTCTGCTGAACGAACAGCAAAAAATTAACCAGACTTGAAACCGGATTGCCGGGCAACCCGAATACCAATGTAATCGCATCATTTTTCCTAAAAGTTCCGAAGAACACCGGTTTACCCGGCTTTATATTTACTCGCCAGAATTTAGATTCGACGCCGAGATCTTCAAACACCGATCTTACGTAATCAAATTTTCCGAAAGATACGCCGCCTGTTGTTATTATTATTTCCAGCTCGCTGTCGAGCGCCCATTTCAGCCTATCGTAAATAAGTTGTCTGTTATCTTTTGCTATACCGAAATTCACCGAATGCATATTTATATTCCGTATTGCCGAAATCATAGAATATAAATTCGAACAGCGGATTTTATCATCGACGGGGGTTTCATGGATATCGACCAATTCATCGCCGGTGGCAAGAACGCCTATTCTTAAACGCTTAAATATTTTTAAAGTAGAACGTCCGCACGAAGCTGCAACTGCTATATGATGGGGTTTTAATAACGTATATTTTTGAAGCGCTATATTATCTTTAAGAAGATCCTCGCCCTGTTTCCTTGTATTAATACCTTTTGCAAAACGTACGCCTTCTTTCAAGAACACAATGTTGTCTTTTACTTCTACATTTTCAATAGGAATAACGGTATCGCAGTCGTCGGGAAGTTTGCTACCCGTCATTATGCTTACGGCAGATTCAAAATCGATATTAAACGAGTCATAATTGCCGGCAGGAATTTCTCCGATAATTTTCCATTTCTTTACGCTGCCGTTAAATTTAATTGCAAACCCGTCCATTGCCGAATTATCGAAAGGCGGCAGGTTGATATCGGAATACACGTCTTCGGCCAGAACCCTGTTAACCGAACCCACAAGGTCAATCTGTTCGGTTAGTAATTTTAATTTCGCGAATTCCGTTTGAATTATTTTTTGCGCGTCGTTATAGAAAATCATTTTTTCCCATTCCGTTTTTATCTATTAATATAAGTAATACGGATATAAGATATAGGAAAATAGGAGCATATATTTATTTGCGATATTTCATATACCATATTCCCTATACAACAACTACCTCATCACCTTCATATATTTTACCGGGCTTAACAACCTTTGCGAAGATGCCTTCTTTGGGCATAACGCAGTCGCCGACTTTTACAAATATAGCACATTTAGTATGACATTCTTTTCCAATTTGTGTTATTTCAAGTTCTGCATCTGTTCCGATCTTAATGACAGAGCCAATTTGAATGTTCGGAATATCGATGAATTCGGTGGTAATATTTTCTGCGAACGCGCCGGGTCTTAGTTTCGGCAGTCCTGCTCTTCTCATTTTATCTATGCTTTCCATTGCCAGGAAACTTACTTGTCTGTGCCAATTTCCAGCGTGAATGTCTCCTTCGATTCCGTGGTTTTCAATTAAGTTAGCAAACGGCACATTTGTCTTTGGAATTCCTTTCTTTTTGCTAACGGAAATTGCAGCAATTCGCCCATGCGCGGGAAGGAGGGAATTATTGTCATTTAAGTGTTTTGAATCCATTACTGAGCTCGAAATAGATAGTTGAAAAAAATTGACTATAAAAGAATATAAAAGGACTTTAATAATTTTTATGGTGTATTTTATGCCCTAAAAGTCCGTCGTTAAATAAAATATGTGCTGAAAAATCATGAAGTATGCATCGTCTATATGCTATCCCGCAATGTACTCTCCGCTTTTACCGCCTGTTTTTGAAAGAAGTCTTATCTCGGATATACGTATTGATTTGTCTATTGCCTTGCACATATCGTATACTGTAAGTGCGGCAATTGATACCGCGGTTAAGGCTTCCATCTCGATCCCTGTTTTGGCAACGGTTTTTGCGAAAGAAGTAATCTCGATTGATTTTCTGTCTTCATTAAGTTTCAAATCAACCTGGATTTTTGTTATGGGAATATTATGACAAAGGGGGATAAGCTCAGACGTTTTTTTTGCGGCTTGAATTCCGGCAAACTTGGCAACCGAAAGGACATCGCCTTTTTCAATTTCGTTTTTCTTTATTTTGTAGAATACTTCGGGTGAAACATAAACTTCACCGCCCGCAGCCGCGGTCCTAACCGTATCCGCCTTCGATGATACGTCGACCATCTCTGCTTTGCCTTCACTGTTAATATGAGAAAGATCCTTCATTTATCCGCCTATGCTTAACATGTTATTTTCTTCAAGCTTCAACAGTTCATCTACATCAGGATGAAGCTTTTCTTTTGACAATAACGATTCAGATATAAAGCCGCAAATATCCTCATCCGAATATGATTTATCGTTTAAAAGCTCTTTAAAATTCAATTCATTTACCCCGTTTGAGAATAAACATAATTTCATTTTACCTTGTGCATCGATTCTAAGTCTGTTGCATGATTCACAGAAATGATTTGAAATAGAACTTATAAAACTGACTTTCCCTGTATGTCCCTCAATTCTAAAATCTTTTGCAACGAGGTTTTTAATTCCGGTAATTTCGCTGAGAGCATATTTTTTTTCGATTCTTTTTTTTATTTCGCCGTAACTTATAAATCCTTCGCTGTTCCACATATTATTTCCGAACGGCATAAATTCGATAAACCTTACATTCAGTTTCGTATCTTTAACGAAATCGATAAAGTCCAGAACCTCATCATCGTTAACGTTTCTCATTACAACAACATTTATCTTTAACGGATCAAAACCGATTTCTGCAGCTTTATTTATAGAATTTTTAACCGTATCCAGGTTGTTTTTCCCTGTTATATATTGAAACCGTCCGGGTTTTAGAGAGTCCATGCTGATATTTAATTTATCTATTCCGAACCGTTTTAATTCAAAGAGTTTGTCTTCCAGCAGCGTGCCGTTGGTAGTTAATCCAATTTCGAAACCGTATTTGCGCTTTAATTCGTAAACCGAACCGAAGAACTCCAATACATTGTTGCGTACAAGCGGCTCGCCGCCGGTGAAGCGGATTTTTTTTATACCCAGTCTGCCGGTAAACAAATCAATCAGTCTTAATAATTCATCGAAAGAGAGTATTTCTTTTTTAGTTAGTTTTTTTGTGCTGTAAAGAGAAGGATTACAGTAAATGCAATTTAGGTTACACTTATCCGTAAGAGATATTCTGAGGTAATCGTGTATTCTGTTAAATCCGTCGATCAGTTCTTGCATTACTTGAAGTATGTTGTTTTTATTTAAATTTTTAATCAATGCAGTGAATTTGGAAAATAGTAGCCAATAGTTAGTTGTCAGAAGCGATGGAATTCAATCCTTTTTGTACTTTTTGCTACTATATCAAATCACTGCCGTTACTAATTCTTTTCCACTACATCATCTATCCAGCTTAGCGCAGCCATAGTAGACGGCAGACCTATTGTAGGCATAGCCAGAAGAACGGCATGCACCATTTCTTCTTTTGTTACCCCGGCATCAACAGCTTTTCTTACATGAGAATGAAATCCGCCTTCAAGTCGTGCGCCTGCGGAAATACCAAGTTTAATCAAAGCTCTTGTCTTATTGTCTAAAGGTCCTGCTCCGTGAACCGCATTACCTAACGATTCGTACGCCGATGCTACACCGGGAAAATCTTCTTTGAATTTCTTGTATCTTTTGGGGATTGCCATTTCTTTGCCTTCCAAAATTATTACTTGTGATGTGGTATTTATGAGATATTAATTAAAGGAAAAAAATACTTTCAAACTTAACATTTATAAATATCAAGTATTTTGCCATACCGGAATGATTTGATTTCGGGCTTAATTCGATGTTTTTGACTTTTTGTTTTCTCAACAGTAAGAACGGTTTTTTATTATTTATGAAACGGCACACGGATTATACGCCTGCCGGCAGGCGTGTTGTCCGCGGGCCATTACATAAAAGATCATCATCTATTCCACTCCGGCACCACGCATTTGTCGCTAACTTCGGGCATTTGTCCTTTTTCCAGGTATTCCTTCATTGGTCCGGACGCGGGTTTATGGCAGGTAAGACAAGCACCCACCGTTAATATATTTTTTTGCTCTTTAACGGAAAAAGGTCTTACGTTTGTTCTGGTTGCAAAATAATCTTTCCTTGTTCCGAGGAAAGGTATCCAAGCGTCAAGGGGCAGACCGTCATATTTACTGGGTGGATACTCCGGAGTAAATACCCATTTGCCAGTTTTGCCCTGAATAACAAACTGAAGTTCACCTCTGCCGTAGCCGAGTGCTAACGGATTATTATGACATGATTCGCATGAGCGGCTTTCCTTAGTAATAGTATGCGCAAAAGCCGGTGCAAATAGTCTTCTAAAAATAACGTTCTTAATCGAATCCGTGCCGGGATAAATCTTATCTTTCTGTAAAGTCATGATCATTCCGGGAACAAATGTATCTACTGTTTCAATGGACATTCCGTTTTTACCTTTTGTAATTCGGATTCCAAGGGTAGGCGGCGCTGCTAAATATCCGGAAGGAGTTTCATCCCATCTTCCGGTAACATCTTTTCCTTTAAGTAGATCACTACCTTTTTCTTCGGGATTATATTGGGTATGGCATCCGATGCACTGCGGTGCCCATGAAGTATGGCAGCTTCCGCATGATAAATTATCGTGACCTTTTCCGAAGGTACAAACAGCCAACGGCGGTTTCATCGGCAAAGTCTTACCGGTTAGTTTCGTAATAAGTTCAGGGGCATTCTGTTTATTGATGTATGTATTTGTCAATGGATATCCGGATTTATCTACAACCAGAAACTTCCTGTCTTTTTGGTCAAACTTTCTCAAATAAATTATCCGTTGGGATTCCTGATCCAATTGATCTATACTTTTTGTTGCTGCCTTGCCTGTAAAATGGCAGTCAGTACAGGTCACCTTGGTTTGATCTTCTTCGTGTGCATAATATTTACCGTCGCCCATAACCTCATGAGAAGTATGGCAGTCGATGCAGTCCATGCCTTTTTCATGATGAACATCCTGCTGCGCCTTAACAAATACCCGGCCGTCTTCAAGCAATCTGAAATTTGTTGTATCCTTTATGCCGCCTGGTTTTAGGAGTGTATCATGCCAGCCTTCGTAATTAGTAGAAATCCTTCCTGAACGGCTGTGGCAGCCGAAGCAATGACTGCCGGTTATATTAACCGACAATGATGGGTGAGTAAAAGAAGTATCATTTATAAAGGAATAATTATTTTTGAAATTTGAAAGAGCGTCCAATGCTTTTTTACTATAATTAAGATGGCACGCATTACAGCCGCCGCCCCGGGAAAGTTGAGTAACAGGTCCAAGATCTGTTTTTTTACCTCCGAGATGGCAGGATGCGCAGAGATCTCTAAGATGATTATCCGAAGGTGAGTGATCGATATTATCTATAAAATGCAAGTTGTTCAGATTATGCGTTTCCCCGAATGCATAACGATCGACGCTTATCATTCCGGATAAAGTAGTCATAATCGTTTTGTTTACCCTGCCGGTGATATCGCCGTGACATTCTGCGGTACCGCAGCTTCTTTTTGCTTCATCTAAATTACCGGGTATTAAGAACATACCGGCATGAGCATAAGTTTTATTTATTGTAAACGGGTTACCGGAATGACAGGAAACGCATCCGATGGCGTTCGGGTTATGGGCAGGTGAAAAGCCTTTCATATTCTGATGGCAGTATAAGCAACCTTCACGCCGCCCGAGCACAACGGGTATTTTTGTCTTTTCGAGTTCAGCGGATGAAACACTTGATATATTATCAAATGGATCAAAACGAAACTCGGTAACTGCCGGATTGTTCCAGGGCATTGCGAATTTCCAATCTTCGCCTCTGAAAAAAAATCCGATAATTATTAATACTAAATAGGCAAGAACGGAAGCAAGAGTTATTTTTTTTATAAATGAAGAAATACGTTTCGGTAATTTAGGCATAAGAGCAAAAGCGATAAGGTATATTAATATTATTATCAGAATGATTGATGGAACGGAAAGCCAATGAAGAATTTCCTGAAGCCCGAGAAAATACCACGGACCTTTTATAACCTGACTAAATCCGTCGTGCAGCCGGGGAGGGAAGAAATAACCTATTAAAATAAGCACCGGCATAAGATATAATATTAATTTTAATTTCGGCCAGATAGTTTTTGAGTGCTCAATTATAATTATAAGAAGAATGATAGTAGCTGTTGCAATATGGTGAACATAGAGCACCTGGTAATCTTTTACTCCGCCGAATAATGAAGTTGAAATCTCTCTGCCTATGAAAGGAATAAAATCGACAAGCGATGTTATAATTTGTTTGGCCTGCGCACTGTCGGCATCGCCTTTTATTATAAATCCGGAAATCATTACAAGAAATATAACCGCCAAAGAAAAGGTGAGTCTGAGCCAGACGCCGTTTTTTACTTCCCGTTCAGTTGACTTTCTTAAATGATCATAAATATGAAGTACGGAAAAGATTAAGAATAGCTGGGCGCTCCAATAGTGAATATTTCTAAAAAATACTCCGCCGGGATTTGTAAGAAGCATAAAGCTTAAAGAATCGAACGGATTTTTTACATCGAAAGGAACGGCAAGGAAGACACCGGATACTGCTGCAATAATAAAAGCGGCAGATGAAATTTGTCCGAACGTAAAATTATAAATCTTTGCGTAGCTTACAGGTGAGTATTCTTCGTTTATTTTTTTATGCCTGAACATCAACCGATATTTCCCCGGTTTGAGTATTTATTTTAAATGGTAATTTTTTTAACGCCTTGTCGGCCGGTCCTTTAACGGGTTTTCCGTCGTATGCAAATTGGGAGCCGTGGCATGGACAAATTAACAAGTCGTTTTCTGTTTTATTTATGGTGCATCCAAGGTGGGTGCATTTTGCCGAAAATATTTTAATCTGTCCTTTTTCTTTTGAAAGAATAACGGAATCGAAGAAAGAAATGCCGTCCGGAATATTGGCAGGTATTGTTACCTTTTTAATCTGATCTTCTCGCAACTGTGTACGTTTTGATGTAGAATACCAAATGCCCGCCAGCGGGATTAAAGAGGCAAGTCCAATTCTTTTGAAAAACTTTTTTCTTGAAACAGGTTCTTTATTTTTATCAGTCATGATTATATATGATTTATTATTGTCGATTGACGATTTTCGATTTAAAGACCACAATTAATTATGTTATAACGGAAAATATTGTCCAATTAAAAACTTTATATGTTAAGGGTACTTCTAAAAACTATTTTTAAAAAAATTCAACGCAAAGAATACTCAATGTTCGCAGAGAATATTGAAGTTTTTAGAAGTGCCTTAATATTCAAGCGATAACCTTTTGTCAGCTATAGGCAATTAAAAATAGTCAATCGTTAATTGAAAAACCTTTTTACGGTCCAATAATTGATATTTATAAATATCAATTATTCTGCCACAAGCAAAATATTAAAAATATAATTTATAATTTGTTTAATTATAGTTTATTTTCCAAAGACAAGAATTTATTAAAAAGATATTCTATTAAGCGGGAAATAAAGTATTTACGATATCACTAATTTACCGGCGTTTAGTATGAAATATTTTGTGCTGATTTTTACTTTAGCTCTGTCTCTATTATTTGAGCCGGCAATAACGGCAAAGCCTCAACTAATAATTGCGGCGGCGGCAAATGTACAATACGCTATGAATGAACTTAAGTCTGAATTTGCAAAAGAAACCGGGATAAATATCTCGGTAATTATTGGATCCTCCGGACAATTGACCGCGCAGATAAAAGCAGGAGCACCGTACGATATATTTATTTCTGCCGATATGAAATATCCGTTATCCCTGTATAAATCAAAAATTGCGATCGACACTCCCAAAATTTATGCTTCCGGATCATTGGTTATTTGGTCGATGAAAAATGGGACCAGCTTTGATAATAAACTGCAAATTCTTTTAACGAAGAAAATCTTAAAAATTGCGCTTGCTAACCCGGTTACCGCACCTTACGGCGCTGCTTCCGTACAAACTTTGAAATATTACGGTATTTACGATAAGGTAAAAGACAAACTTGTATACGGCGAAAGTATTGCTCCGACAAATCAATTCATTTATTCAAAAGCAGCGGATGCAGGCTTTACTGCTAAGTCTGTTGTAATGTCGCCTCAAATGAAGAATAAAGGCAAATGGATGGAAATTCCGCAGACCGCTTATAAGTCCATCAATCAGGGATGTGTAATTTTAAAATACGGTTATGAAAATCACAGGATCGAATCGCTTAAGCTTTTTAAATTCTTATTTTCCGGTAAAGCAAAAAATATATTATCAAAATACGGATACATTGTAAGCTGAACAATGAATAAACTGGACGGAAAAATTACAAGTATTAAAAGCGACGATCATATGTCGATCGTAGAAATGGACGTCTCGGGAAACCATTTTAAAACAATTATCATTGAAACACCCGGGACAGCCGGTTTTTTGTACGAAGGATCCCCTGTGAAAATAATGTTTAAAGAAACCGAGGTAAGCATTGCAAAAAACTTTTCCGGCCTCATCAGCCTGCAGAACAAATTAAACGGTAACATAAAAGAAATAGAAACCGGAAAACTTTTAAGCAAAATAACCCTCGATTGTAAGGGAGATCAAATCATTTCAGTAATAACAGCTGCGGCGGCCGGACAAATGGAATTAAGAAAAGGCGATAGTGTCCTTGCATTGGTTAAGACAAATGAAATTATTATTGCGCCCCTATGACTGATATACAGCCCATCATATTGAGCCTGGAGCTAGCGGCAATTACAACGGTGTTATTGTTTCTTATTGCAGTTCCGCTTGCATATTGGCTTTCCGGCAGTGATTTTAAATTAAAACCCGTTGTTTCCGCATTGATTAGTATGCCGCTGGTATTGCCGCCGACGGTGCTCGGATTTTATCTGCTTCTTGCTTTCTCGCCGGCAAATTTCTTCGGAGGGATAATCGCAAATATTTTCAATGTACGATTAGTATTTTCTTTCGAGGGTCTTATCTTTGCTTCGATGATATACAGTCTGCCATTCATGCTCAATCCGATTCAAGCCGGATTCGAAAATCTTTCACCCTCACTTAAAGAAGCTTCTTATACTTTAGGTAAATCAAAATATCAGACGTTAATAAAAGTGCTGATGCCTAATATTAAACCGTCGCTGATGACGGGAGCGGTTTTAAGTTTTGCGCATACAATAGGCGAATTCGGAATAGTGCTGATGATAGGCGGAAACATACCGGGAAAAACAAGAGTAGCCTCGCTTGCGATTTATGATGAAGTGGAATCAATGAATTATCACAATGCCAATGTATATGCTCTTACTTTATTTGTCATAACATTCATAATTCTGCTTTCGGTATATATTTTTAACAGAAAGTATTTAAAATCGGGGCGGCTGTGATTGAACTTCAGCTATATAAAATATTAAAAACATCCGACGGAGATCTTCCGCTCGATATAAATCTGCGAATTAAAGAAGGTGAATTTATAACGGTGGAAGGACATTCCGGAGCAGGGAAGACCACAATATTAAAATTGATTGCAGGACTGCTTGAGCCGGATAAAGGCAAAATATCCGTAAATAATATAGAATGGCTGGATACAAGTAAGAAGATCTTCATTCCGCCGCAGAAAAGGAATGCCGGTTTTGTTTTCCAGGATTATTCGCTGTTCCCGAATATGACGGTTTATGAAAATATTAAATTTGCTCTGGATAAAAAGCAGGACAGCAAACACGTGGATGAGATAATAAACATAATGGAGATCGAAAATCTTAAAGACCGCTTTCCGCAATCATTATCAGGAGGGCAGAAGCAGCGTGCTGCTCTGGCAAGAGCAATGGCAAGGAAACCCAAAATACTTCTGCTTGACGAACCGTTATCGGCACTAGACCGGGAAATGCGTCTGAAGCTTCAGGATTATATATTAAAAGCGCACAAGCTTTTAGGGCTGACAACTATTCTTGTAAGCCACGATATATCCGAAATATTCAAAATGTCTGATAGAGTAATCAGACTGAATAAAGGCCGGATCGTGAGTGAAGGATTTGCGCATGACGTCTTTCAAAACAGTTATATCTCGGGTAAATTCAGATTTACCGGTGAAGTACTCGGTATTGAAAAGAACGATGTTGTTTTCATAGTAAGCGTATTAATAGGTAATAATATAATAAAAGTTATCGCTACCGATGATGAAACTAAAGAACTTAATACCGGCGACAAAGTAATGATTGTTTCGAAGGCGTTCAACCCGCTGATAATTAAGCTTTAACTCCGGCAATAAATAATATCTTTCGGGCACTTCTAAAAACTTCAATATTTCCTGCGAACATTGCGTATTCTTTGCGTTGATTTTTATAAGAAATAGTTTTTAGAAGTGCCTTTATTATTTAATTATTATATTCGTTACTCCGAAGCTTAAATTAGTTCTAGATCATTATCATTTAAAAAAATATTTATTACATTGGTACAAATGAATAAATATTTTTACCTGCCGAGGGAAACATTCATGAAAAACATATTTTACAAAAACATTATTGTCTTTTTTTTATTAATAAACGCTTCGGCATTTGCGCAATCTAATTCCGGCATCTCAGTTAATGTTAATAAAAATACAGGTGAGTATACCGTTACCTCCGGACGTATGAACTGGATTTTTACCGGCAGCACCGGTCATTTGCTTACTAATTTACAAACAGTAAACGGAAGAGATTCAATCGGAAAGTTTAAAGAAACTAAATTCAATTGGAATGCCGACAACGACTATATGGGCACAATAAAATGGTATGATCAGAAACCTGTTGTGGTTTTCTATCTTACCTTGCTTAAAGGTTCGGGGAAAACTCTTGAGTCTTTTCCTTCATTCACGAAATTTCCTGCAGGCATGCATAAATTCAGTTACGACAATAATGATTTTGCTCCTCCTCAGTTTAAGTTAAATCAAACTTCCACACCGTGGTTGTTTTTTGATGAAAATATGAACTCATTCATTATCTCGCCTGCGTCCGATTTTATGGTAGCTAAGATGAAAGGTGACGGTTATAAATTAATAAGCAGCGGTTTAAACGAAGGTATAGAAAAATATCCGGATAAATTTACCCATGCGACAATTATGGTGATGTCAAAAGGTATTAAAAATTCATGGGACGTTTGGGGGAAGGCTCTGCGTGCAATTTATAAGCGTAAACTACCTGCTAATGATGCTGATCCTGTTCTAAAATATTACGGCTACTGGACGGATAACGGTGCGGATTACTACTATAATTATGATACTACTCTCGGGTACGCGAATACTTTATTGGCATTAAGGCAGAAATATTCCAAAGAAGGTATTCCGCTCGGTTATGTGCAGCTCGACAGCTGGTGGTATGAAAAATCCATTTATGATCCGAACGGCAAGCCGGATGCCGATCATAAAAACCCGAAACTTCCTTCCGGTAAATGGAACCGATACGGCGGACTAATGAGTTATACCGCCGATAAATTTCTTTTCAAAAATGGATTATCTTCTTTCCGAAAAGAGCTAAAACTCCCGCTGGTAACTCACAGCCGGTGGATTGATCCCAAAAGTCCTTATCATGAAAAATATAAAATATCAGGGTTCGCCGCAGTTGATCCAAAATATTGGGACCATATAATAAACTACATAAAGGACGCGGGGGTTGTTTGCTACGAACAGGATTGGCTGAATTATATTTATAATAAAAGTCCGGAAATGGCAGTCGACATAAATATCGGAAATGAATTCACTGACGGTATGGCCAACGCTTGCAGAAAAGCGGGAATGACAATACAGTATTGCATGGCAATGCCGAGATATTTCATGCAGGGATTAAGATACAACAACCTTACTACAATCCGTACAAGCGGGGACAGGTTCGAAGCTAAAAAGTGGAAGCATTTTCTTTATACAGCGCAGCTCGGTTATGAATGCGGAATTTATCCATGGTGCGATGTGTTTAAAAGCAGTGAAGACGGAAATATGATTCTTGCTGTGCTGTCGGCGGGACCTGTCGGAACCGGTGATGCTATCGGAAAAGAAGACAAATCAATTATTATGACTACCTGCCGGAATGACGGTGTGCTTGTGAAACCGGATGTTCCTATTCTGCCTGTAGATGAAGATTATGTAAATGATTCGGATGGAAGCAAATTACCTACGCTAGCGTACACTTTTACCAGGCAAGGCATAATTACGACGGGATATGTTTTTGCATTTTCTACGGATTCTTCCGGAAGCAAAAGCATTAAGTTCGTTCCTTCGGAACTCGGAATAAATGAAAAAACTGTTGTATATAATCCGCTTACAAAAGAATTAAAATTAATTGACGCGGGTGCGGAATTCAGCGGCAGCCTTAGTAATGATTTATATACCTATTATATATTAGCGCCTTTAACGAATTCGGGGATAGCTTTTTTAGGGGATAAAGATAAAATAGCGGCAACGGGCAAAAAAAGAATTGCGGATATCACCAGCGCAAAGGGAACGCTGACCGTCAAAGTCTTATTTTCTGAAGGAGAGACTTCGGTAACTCTGGAGGGCTATTCGGAGAAAAATGTTAGCTGCGATAAAGGCGAAATTAAATACAATCAGAATACGCACATTTTTAATTTGATTTTACCTTCAAGCGGGAATAATGAAGTTGCCGTCAGGATAAAACAGATATAATCGGTATGTTACACGGTTAATGGAAAGGAAGACTGCTTTTTGTAACCGTTCTACCTACTTGTAGGCAGGTTCAACGGTTTTTCAAACCAAAAACATTAAGGCGGTCAACTTGAGCAAAATTAATTTTTGGAATTAAACTGATTGATATACTTAAGGGCATTTCTAAAAACTATTTTATATAAAAATTCAACGCAAAGAACGCAAAGAATACGCAATGTTCGCAGAGAATATTGAAGTTTTTAGAAGTACCCTTAAGTAATTAGGAGGGCAAAATGTATAACTTCAAAACTACTTCTCTTTATCTGCTGTTTATCGTTTTAATCTCAGGATTCAAACTATCTGCACAAAACCCGGAAGATCTTCATCAAAAAGGAGTTCAATTTTCCCACAAAGACGAGGTGCGAATTGAAAAGGAAAAGCTTGAATCGATGAGCACTGATGAAACTGATATCCGGGAAATAAAAACTTCAATCGAGGGATGGAATAAGGCGTACGAATCGAAGGATGCAGACGGATACTGCAGTTATCTCTCCGATCATTTTATTAAAAAGATGGGCGGAATGAAGAGAGTGAAAGAGATCCTTGAAAATAATTATTTTTCCAAATGGAAGGTGATAACCTTAACCTCGGAAAAAAAGTCGATTGAAAAAACAGGAGACAATTATGTTGTTGATGAGGAAGTCAGCTTTACATATACAGACTGGAACGATCGGGAAAAAAACGTAGATGGTGTTCACAGGTTTTTGACATTTACTAAAGAAGGAGGTAAATGGAAAATATTAAGCCTGCAGAATCAAATGCTGCCGGCTGTATACAGAAAATTAAATAAAAACTATCCTGATATGGGTAAGCCCGGACTGTTATATGTAAGTCATATTACAAAAAACTTTGTGTCGGTCATTAATTCAAAAACCGATTCTTTAATAGGAATAATTCCTGCTGATTACGGCACATGCTGTATAGCATTTTCAAAAGAGAGAGGTTATATAGCAAACTTTAATTCCGATAATATTACAGTGTTCGATAAGAAAACAAACACCCCAATTGCTACAGTTCCTGCCGGTGTTCATCCTTCCAAATTATTAATAACCGATAACGGAAAGTTCATCTTAATAACTCATGAATCTAATGACGGATTGTGGGTGATGAAAACAGATGATAATAAGGTTATAAATAAAATTCCGGGGATTCACGGAAGTATGGTAAGGAACATGGTAAATAATAAAATTTATGTCTCTTCAATATTTCAGCCGTATATATACGTAATTGATCAGGGCAATCAAAATGTCGTAAAAAAAATTACTGTCGGCGGCCGTCCGCTGGATATCGCGATAACTCCTAACGGTCAATTCCTGTATGTCGCAAACTTCGGACTTAATGAAGTTGAAAAGATTAGTACACAAACTGATTCAATTGAAAAAAGAATTCCTAACATAGACAGCGCGAGAGGCATTGCTGTTACAAAGGAAGGAAATTATGCATATATAACTAACGTAGCAGCAGGTAAGGTATACGTAATAGATTTGAAGAAAGGTGCTGAAATTAAAACCGTCGAAGTAGGAAGAATGCCGACATCGATTTGTATGGACGGCAGTAAGAATTGCGCTTATGTATCAAATCAGGGTGAAAGTTCAATATCGGTAATTAACATAAAAAAGAACCTTGTAATTAAAACAATTTCAGTTGCCGATAACCCGGTTAGAATACAAATGCCGTAAGGGTTAGTCGGTGGCAGGAAGTAGAAGGTTGTCGATTGCCGAAAAATTAGAATTAGGTGTGAGAGTAAAGAATATCCTAATAAAAACTACAGCCGACTTCCAACCGCCGACAACCCCGGTTAAGATCTTCTTTTCATGCCCTCGCGTTTCGGCAGTATTTCATCTTCATAGTCCGAAAAAATATCCGCGACTATCGCTTCTGTCGGTGCCGCATCTTTCATTGTCTTTTTGTACTCATGAAATGCAGCGTCGAAAGCGGCTCTGAGACTTTTAATTTCCTTTTCAAACTTTTCCAGATTACCGTCGAATACTCCTCCGGCATATTTTTGTGAAAGAGCGAATATTCGCTCCGCTTTGAGTACTAAATCGTCGGCGGTTATTTTTGCCTTATTAACAAGATCTTCCTCTTTTTTCTGAGCTCTTTTAATAAACTTGTCGAATTCAATTCGTATATTATCTCTTAGTTCTTCACCGTTGTAAGGAGTATATAAAAAGGTAATTGCGCTCCCGAGAATGCCTCCCAGCAGAAATGATTCCATAATCTTCTTGCAGTTGTTATCGTTCATACTTTGTACCCTCCGTTTTTCCGTTTTGCGGAAAATTCAAGTAGTTTCAAAATTTTATCTATTGTACTATAAATTATAAATTAGAATTAGTCAAGTGCGCTATGACCGATTTATTAATCCAAAACATTTAATTAGGGAAAAAGTATTATGAATTGATTATTTTTTTTGCGAAAAATAATAGAGACAATTACTGAAAATCAAACCGACGGGATATAATTTTGTAAAAACCTTCGGCAATAATTTTGAATGCTCTTTAAATATCAGGAAAACATACATGGAGAAGAAGTGACCAATAGGTCATTCTTTGTGTCTTTTAAAGCAAATCCTTCCGGTGGTTATTTTTATTTTACTATATCGATACTTATATTTAACAATCCAATAATTAAAAACAGGAATTGTTTTTCATGTCAAACAATTATGATATAGCTGTGCTTGGCGGAGGCCCCGGGGGATATGTTGCCGCTATAAGAGCCGCGCAACTTGGTTTTAAAACAGTAGTTATAGATAAAGACAAACTAGGCGGCATTTGTTTAAACTGGGGATGTATACCTACGAAATCACTGCTGAAAAACGCTGAAATATTTGATACTATGAAAAACCGTTCCTCGGATTTCGGAATAAAAGTGAGCGGACTGGAGTTCGACTTTAGTAAAATTATCAAGCGCAGCCGCGATATATCGGATAGAATTACTAAAAATGTCGAGCTGTTAATCAAAAAGAACAAGATCGACAGAATAAAAGGTTTCGGTAAATTAACATCTAAGAATTCGATTGATATTTTTGACAACGAAGGGAAAAAGATCGACTCACTTACGGCGGAGAAAATTATTATAGCGACCGGCGCAAGGCCGCGTTCCGTTCCTTCGATACAGATCGATAAAAAGATGGTAATAACCAGTACCGAAGCCATGATATTACCTGAACAGCCAAAAGAATTGATTATAATCGGAGCAGGGGCTATCGGCGTCGAATTTGCGTATTTCTATTCAGTATTAGGCACAAAAGTGACCATTATTGAAATGCTGGACTCAATACTGCCGATTGAAGACCGCGAAGTATCTGATGCACTTGCTAAAAGTTTCAAAAAAAGAGGAATAGAAATTTATACAAAAACCGCAGTTGAAAAAACGGAAGTCAAAGGGAAAAAAGTACTTGTTACCATTACCGTCAACGGAGAGAAAAAAGAATTGAGCGCGGATAAAGTATTAAGCGCTATCGGAGTTACCGGGAATGTGGAAGGCTTCGGTTTGGAAGAACTGGGTGTGGAATTATTTAAGAATCATATTAAGGTCGATAAATCAACATATGAAACAAATGTAAAAAATATATTTGCGATCGGTGACGTAATAGGGCCGCCCTGGCTTGCTCATGTGGCTTCGCACGAAGGTATTCATTGTGTTGAGAAAATAAAGGGATTGGAAATCACCGACATCGATTACAATAATATTCCGGGCTGTACTTACTGTCAGCCGCAGGTTGCAAGTATAGGCCTGACGGAAGCAAAAGCTAAAGAAGCCGGGTATGACCTGAAAATAGGTAAATTCCCGTTTATGGCAAGCGGAAAAGCTTTCGCAATAGGCGAAAGGGAAGGATTTGTAAAATTTATCTTCGATGCAAAATACGGCGAGATATTGGGCGTTCACATTATCGGCTCCGAAGCTACGGAAATGATAGCCGAAGCGGGCATAGCAAAAACATTGGAAGCGACCGGCGAGTCAATTATTAAGACGGTTCATGCTCATCCGACATTGTCCGAATCGATTATGGAAGCTGCAGCCCAGGCTTACGGTGAGGCTATACATATTTAGGATGCATGCATGTATGATTTGAATTCTAAACTCTATTTATGCTAAGATTGAATATATGTTGTTCTTTTAAATAATTATTTAACGGCAGTTCTAAAAATTATTTTTTATAAAAATTCAACGCAAAGAATACGCAATGTTCGGAGAGAATATTGAAGTTTTTAGAAGTGCTATTAATTAAGAATAAAAATATTCAACGTGGATTTACAAAACTCGAAGTATGGAATGAAGATTTATATTTATACACTTTTTTGTGCGATATAAATCTAGAAAAAATCAATAATATCTCTTTTAAATTAAGAGCCCAAATCGAAATTTTGATTTTTTCTGTTTCTTCAAAAAACATTGCTTAAGGATATTGTAGGAGATCACTAAAAGAGAATATAAATTTGGTAAATATAGCTTTTGATTCGCTGGGTGAGAATTATCCGCAGATATTTACAATATCCAACGCTCAAAAAATATCCGAGGAATCCTTAATAGAGTTTGATAAACTGCATTACTCTTTAGAGAACAAATTGGTCAATTTTAATAAATCGATGATTGAAAAACTCAAAAGAGACAACAACTGTAATAATTATTATAAATTAAAAGTAATGGTAGAAAAGTACGAAAGCCTTTAATTCAAACATACAACCATGCTTTTTATTTATACATGCAACAATGTTATTTCTGATTCAAAATTTTAACTATGAAAAAAACAATGAGATCTTTAAGTTATTGCGACCTTAATTTAATAGATTATAATGAAGCCTGGCAGCTTCAGAAAAATACTTCCGCAAAAAGGTATAAGAAGGAAATTACCGATTTCTTTTATTTGCTTGAACACCCGCATACATATACTCTGGGCAAGGTGGCGGATAAAAAAAACCTCGTCGGAAACGAAGAGTATTTAAAAGAAAATCATATCTCGGTTTATGATATAGACAGAGGCGGCGATATTACTTACCACGGACCGGGGCAGATTGTGGGATACCCTATAATCGATTTAACCGAGTGGAAACAAGATACGCATAAATATTTAAGGGCACTGGAAGAAGTTATTATTATGACTTGTTCTTATTACGGATTGAAATGCGGAAGAGAACCGAAATATACGGGTGTTTGGATAGAAGACAGAAAGATCGCAGCTATAGGTATAAAAGTAAGCAGATGGATCACCATGCACGGTTTCGCTTTTAACGTTAATACGGATTTATCTTTATTCTCGGGTATTATTCCGTGCGGTATTTCAGACAAGGATGTTACATCATTAAAAAGAGAATTGGGGAAAGAAATAGATATAAGTGAAGTCAAGACTCTTTTAGTAAAAAATTTTAAAGAGGTTTTCGGTTACGACTCGGTAGCCATTCTTTCAAAAGAAGAACTGCTTCATTTAAATTTTTCCAACAGTACAATCGAAAGGTAAATGATGGCCAAAAGGAATTCATCAAAAAACGGAACGTTAAACAGGGAAAAACACAGGACAAACAATAAAGCATCCGGACATGAAGGTACTAACGGCAAGGATTTAAATAAAAAGGAAGGTGCTAAAATCTTACCGGCAGAAGAGTTAATAAAAGCTCTTAAAATAATGTATACTGCCAGAAGCATCGATAACAAGGCTCTGCGTCTGCTGAGACAGGGTAAAACCTTTTTTCATATAGCCGGTGCCGGACATGAAGCAATTCAGGTAGCGGTGGGTTTGTCGCTGGATCCGGCTAGAGACTGGCTTTTCCCTTATTACCGGGACCTTTCGGTTGCGTTATGCGCCGGTATTACTGCCAAAGATTTCTTTTATCAAAGTTTTGCAAAAATAGAAGATCCTTCCACCGGCGGTAAACAACTGCCTTGTCATTGGGGCTTGCCGAATATTAATATGCCTACTCAATCCAGTCCGACCGGTACACAGTTTTTACAGGCGGTAGGTACGGCACTTGCTTCGGTGCGCGAAGGCAAGCAAAGCGTTTCGTATGTAAGCAGCGGTGAAGGCACAACCAGTCAGGGTGAATTTCACGAAGCGGTTAATTGGGCCAGCCGGGAGAAACTGCCTGTCCTTTTCGTAATCGAGAATAACAAATACGCCATATCAGTTCATGTAGGCGAGCAAACGGGCGGAAAAGAAAATTCTATCGCTGAAATGATGTCGGGTTATGCAAATTTACACAGAGCAAGAATAGACGGTACCGATTATATGGAATCGTACAATGCCGTTCAGGAAGCATTAAGCTATATTAACAGCGGCAAAGGTCCTGCATTAATCGAAGCCGAAGTAGTGAGACTGCTTTCCCATTCTTCTTCAGATGATCAAAAAAAATACAGGGATTCTAAAGAACTGGAAGAAGATTTAAAACGATGTCCGATTGAAAAACTTTCTAAAAAATTAATTGAAGACGGAAGTCTTGCAAAAGAAGACTATGATAAATTTAAAAAAGAGATTGAAGAAGCGATAGATGTTGCCGCGGATGAAGCCGCTAAGGGAACGGATCCCAAACCGCAGGAAGCCACAAGATACATTTTTGATGAGAGCGGTCTTAAGGAAAGTTTGGAATATGAAAAGACCGTGCCCGGCGGGAAATCGATTGTAATGGTAGATGCCATTAATCATGCGCTTCACGAAGAAATGCAGAGAAACGAAAAAATATACGTTTTCGGTGAAGATATTGCCGATAAGAAGGGAGGAGTCTTTACTGCTTCAAAAGGACTTTCAACCAAATTCGGAAATAAAAGAGTGTTCAATTCACCTTTAGCCGAGGCGAGCATAATTGGAGTTGCCACGGGGATGGCGATGGCAGGGCTAAAGCCCGTAGTCGAGATTCAGTTCGGCGATTATATCTGGCCCGCATTCATGCAATTTAAGTCGGAGGTTGCAACAATCCGGTATCGTTCAAACAACACTTGGGCTTCGCCGTTCGTAGCAAGGGTTGCGGTTGGCGGTTATATTCACGGCGGATTATATCATAGTCAGAACATAGAATCCATTTTTGCGCATATACCCGGAATTTATATCGCGTATCCTTCCAACGCTGCAGATGCAAAGGGACTGCTGAAGACAGCTATCAGATTAAACGACCCCGTGCTGTTCTGCGAACATAAAGGTCTGTACAGGCAAAGCTTTGCCATGTCTCCTTCTCCAGATGAAAATTATCTCGTGCCTTTCGGAAAAGCAAAAATTGTTAGAGAAGGGGAGGACCTAACCGTAATATCTTACGGCGTTTCGATGTGGGATTCTGTATTGGCAGCAAAAAAACTGGAAGAAGAAGGATATTCGGTTGAGGTAATTGATATAAGAACAATTATTCCTCTGGACGAAGAAACAATTTTTAATTCCGTAAAGAAAACAGGTAAGGCAATTGTTATCCATGAGGATACACTTACAGCGGGATTCGGGGGCGAAATTGCTTCGCGCATTGCCGATACGTGTTTTGAGCACCTTGACGGACCGGTTAAAAGAATTGCGGCGAAAGATTCACATATACCGTATTCTCCAATTTTGGAGAATACTATACTTCCGAACAGGGAACTTATTTACAAAGGGATTAAAGAACTTTTAAAATATTAATTCATAAAGAATTTAGGAGCTCGAATAATGGATATTGTAATGCCTAAAATGGGGGAAAGCGTAAGTGAAGGAACTATTTTAAAGTGGCATAAGAATAAAGGCGACCGCGTTAAAAGGGATGAGATCATTTTTGAAATAAGCACTGATAAAGTCGATACCGAAATTCCTTCCCCTGCTGAAGGCGTTCTTTCCGAAATTAGATACAATGAAGGAGATACTGTTGAAGTAGGTACCGTTGTTGCGGTAGTAGATTCAGGTGACGGAGAAAATACAAATACGGGTTCAGGCAATGATGCATCATCCGAAGTAAAATATGAAGCGAAACAAGCTCATGTTGCTGCGGTAAACGAGCGCGAAGGTGAAAAAGAAAAAACTCCGGAAACAAAATCCGAAATCAAACCGGAGCCGGCCGGAGCCGGAGAAAAAGAAACGAAAGATTTTTCGGGAGGTTTGATCGATATTAAGATGCCGAAGATGGGTGAATCGGTTATGGAAGGCACGATTATAAAATGGCATAAAAAAGTGGGTGAGAAAGTAAAAAAAGACGAAGTAATGTTTGAGATTAGCACCGATAAAGTTGATACGGAAGTACCTTCTCCCTCGAACGGTACCGTTGCCGAAATTCTTGTAGCCGAACAGGAAACAGTTGAAGTGGGAACGGTGGTCGCAAAGCTCGCTGTCAATGAACTGAAGGGATCCGGTTCATCAAATGATATTTTGAAAGAAAAAGAAGCTGCTCCCGGCGAAGAACAAAAAATTGAAACCGCACCGGAAAAAGAAATAAAAAACGGAAATGAATCAGCAGTCGTTCCTTCAAACGGTAAGGGAAATGTGAGTGAACCCGGCGCTTCAAAATTTCTGTCGCCTCTGGTGATGAATATTGCTAAAAAAGAAAACGTAAGCTATTCTGAACTGGAAAAGATAGTCGGCACGGGGACGGACGGAAGAATTACTAAAAAAGACATACTTGCTTATATCGAAGAAAGATCTTCAATGCCCAAACCGGAAGCTAAAAAAGCAATGGAGCAAACTTCCGTGAGTCCTAAACAGGAAACACCGGTGCATTATGAACCTTCGTATTCCGATGATGATGTGGAAAAAATGCCTATGGATAATATCAGGCAAAAAATAATGCAGCATATGATAAACAGCCGCGATACTTCCGTACACGTAACGGCAATGCTGGAAGTGGATATGACAAAGATTCACAATTTCATTCAATCTAATAAAGAACAGTACCTAAAATCGGACAATGTAAAATTAACTTATTTACCTTTTATTGCGTATGCTACTGTAAAAGCATTAAAAGAATTTCCGCTGGTTAACTCTTCGATTGAAGGCACTACCATTATTAGGAAAAAATTCATTAACTTAGGAATAGCCGTTGCCATTGAACCGGCAGGCTTAATAGTTCCGAACATTAAACATGCGGATGATAAAAATATTATAGGACTGGCAAAATCTATAAACGATGTTGCAGGAAGAGCCAGGAATAAAAAACTTACGCCGGATGATATTACAAACGGGACGTTTACAATTACTAATTACGGCGTATTCGGCACTATTTTCGGAACTCCGATTATTAATCAGCCCGAAGTTGCAATATTAGGAGTAGGTACTGTTGCCAAAAAACCGGTAGTGATAGAAGTGGACGGTACAGATACAATTGCCGTTAAACCTATAGGCGTGCTTACTTTATCTCATGATCACAGACTTATTGACGGAATGATCGGCGGGAAGTTTCTGAAGGCAATTAAAGACAATTTAGAAAATTTTAATAAAAGCAATATTTAACAAAATTTTAATATGATTTTCTAAAAAGAATTTTTATTTTTATACCGTTACTTTTATAAAAAGATAGAAAATGTATATAAATCAGCACCAGAGAGAATATAAGGAACAGTTAGAGAAGACAAAAGTACCGTTAGGCAAACGTCCAGAGTGGCTAAAAGTAAAATTGCCCACCGGAGAAAATTACTCGGATGTGAAAAATTTAATGCGCAGACAGGCTTTGCATACCGTTTGCGAAGAAGCCAAATGTCCGAATATTGCCGAATGCTGGAACAACCGCACCGCGACATTCATGATTTTAGGAGATACATGTACAAGAAGCTGCGGCTTCTGCAACGTCAAGGTCGGTATCCCGAATGAATTGGATTTGAATGAGCCCGGGAGAGTTGCGGATTCGGTAAAAGAATTAAACTTAAGACATGTTGTTATTACCTCTGTGAACAGGGACGAGCTTAATGACGGAGGTGCTTCAATATTCAGCGAGACTATAAGACTTATTAATGCCGAAATGCCGGATACGACTATTGAGATTTTAATACCGGATTTCAGGGGAGCCGAAGAAGCTTTTAAGACAATAATGAATTATCCTCCGGATATATTAAATCATAATCTGGAAACAGTGCCCAGGCTTTATCACGTTGTAAGACCTCAGGCTAAGTACGAAAGAAGTCTGGATCTTATTAGATGGTTTAAAGACAGATACCTGCGTACAAAAAGCGGGATAATGGTAGGTATAGGAGAAAAGCCGGAAGAAGTTCTGGTTTTAATGAAAGATTTGGTTGATCACGGCTGCGATATATTAACGATCGGTCAATATTTACAGCCCACTAAAATGCATCTTCCGGTTGACAGGTTTGTCACCCCGGAAGAATTTAAAATGTACAGGGATGAGGGGATAAAAATGGGGTTCAAAATAGTGGAATCTTCCCCGTTGGTTAGAAGTTCATATCATGCCGACAAGCATGCAAGAGCTTTATTTTAATTAATCAGCATCTGCATCTAAAAGACAAAAAAGAGGTTTTACGAATCCTTGTAAATTCGTATTCAATAATTTAAAAGAAGAAGTATCTTTTATATAGGAGAGAGTATTCTGTCTATTTTAAATTTTAATTGCGGGAACCGGTAAAGTTATTTACCGGTTGTTTAACGCAGAACTACCGGATATTTAAAAGATAATTATTTCATAAATTAAATCAGGTTGAAAGGGAGAAAACATTCATTAAATTTTTGTTTTAAATGCGAGGCTTAAGCATATTAAAAATTTGTTTTGCCGCAACGTTACAAAACAGGGTGCAATAAAATAAAATTCTTTAATAAAATGGGTGAGGGTTCTATGAAAAAGTTATTTACACTTTTCTTGGCTTCATTTTTCTTAATGTTCTTTCAGCATACCATGAATGCTCAAACCGTTCTGGCCCGCTGGAACTTTGAGGTAGCAGACGTATCGGGTACCGCGGCAACGGAACCTACGTTTACTACCGGCAGCGCAGTTGCCGATTCCGGAGATATGACGGCGGGTTCTTCAGTAACAGCGCTGCATGCTTCGGCTGCGACTGTTTGGAGTACTCCTTCAGGTAACGGGTCTGCTAATAGTTTATCTTCAAATAACTGGGCAGTAGATGATTATTATCAGTTTACTTTTGCCACAACCGGTTATTCCGATCTGAAAATTCAATGGGATCAAACCGCAAGCAGCACAGGTCCGGCCTATTTCAAAGTACAGTACAGTACTGACGGGACAAACTTTACGGACCTCCCGGGCGGAGCATATTCTCTTAAATATACTTATTTAAGCAAACCGATATCATGGAGCTCTTCTATTAATAACGATACCTCTACATTCAGCTTTGATTTAAGCGGTATTTCGGGTCTCGATAATCAAGCTGCTGTATATATCAGGTTGGTAGATACTTCAACAGTATCTTACGGCGGTGCAACAGTAGGCACCGGAGGATCGAATAGAGTTGATAATTTTATCGTTTCCGGAACAGTAGCAACGGTCGTAGTTCCCGGCCCCGAAGTTGGTGATTACGGTTCGGCAGGAACAGGTAACTGGGGATCGGACGGATCGAACTGGGTAGTATGCGTTACAGCAGGTACATGGGACGGTGCAACGGCCGCTACATCAACAACTTCAGCTACCACTAACGTTTGGATTCGCAGCGGTCATACGGTTACTGTTGATGCGAGCGGAAAGAAATGCAATAATCTGGTTGTGGAAAGCGGAGCTACCCTTGTCGGAGATCTGCCGCTGCCTACAAGCAGCATTCGCTATGTAAGAATTTACGGTCCATTAGCGCTGTTAAACGGCACTATAGGCGCACCCGATCCGGGTAATAATGTTGCTTTCGAATTTTTCGGCAATGTAACTGTTAAAGGTTCGGGAAGTATTAACCCGGCACGCTTCAGACCGGGATCCAGCATAACCGATGCTACGCTTACATTCGATTGTAATGTAAAGATGATGTATAACGGTTCATCCGGATCAGGCGGAGCAGCAATATATACAAGTAATTCGTCAAACGATAATATAACAATAACGGTAAACGAAGGCAGAACTATAACATTTGCCGATTATGCTTATCTCGGAACTTCTTCAAGCACAACATCAGACGGAAGTGCAAATACGGTATTCAATTTTAACGGATCCGTAATACAAGAAGGAGTAAGCGCTAGCACTACTCTTCGCGTAGCAGCCGGTAAAACTTGCGCATTGAATATCGGCGCAAACGGTTTATTGAGTGTTTCTAAAAACTTTAATGCTTCCGGCGGTGCAGGTACAACAACGATAACAAACGACGGTAAACTGGAATTAGGCACAGGCGGAAATGGCATAGTTGATTTTTCCGATCCTAATATCTATGTCGGCGGTACCGGTACAACCAATGTTGATGCGGGTGCAACCTTGAAAATCGGCGCCCCTGCAGGTTTAGATCCTGTTGCAGGTCCTGTCCGTACAACTACAAGAAAATTTGATAAAGATTGTAAATATGATTATCTGGGTACTGCCGCACAGGAAACAGGTGCAGATTTACCTTCCACTGTCTATCAGCTATCAATAAACAATACTGCCGGTGTTACTTTAAGTGCTCCGGTTATGGTATCGGATACAGGTTCAATAGCCAGCGGTGCTTCTTTGGTTGAAACCGGTACTAATTATGTAAAAGGTGTCATGAAAACAACGCAGACTGTCGGCAAAACCACTTCCAGTTTAGCTGGTTTAGGAGTAGATTTAGCCGCAGGATCTGATAGCCTCGGAAATGTTACGGTTGTAAGAACTTCAGGTAAAGCGCCGGCCGGGAAATTTACACCGATTAAAAGAAACTGGAATATAACATCCGAATTTGCTCCGGCAGCCGGAAGGGATCTTACATTTAACTGGCCCGCAGGCGACGATAATAATGTCGACTTAACAAAAGCCATAGTATATAAATCAACTGATTCAGGAGCTAACTGGACAACGGTAACCGATGCTAACGGAACTGACGTAAGTGCAACACATCAGATTACGGCATCGGGAGTTACTTCATTTTCAGATTGGACTGTAGCTATGTCCGAGTATACACCTCCTGTTGATACCAACAATATCACTTTACTTGATTCGCTGAAAATGAATGACGCGGACGGTAATCCGGTTAGGCTTAATGATACTGTAAATACTGCAGGAATCGTTACCTCTATAGCTCAAATCGGTACCGGAACATCAGGTCCCGGAACTATACAAAATGAAAATACCGCAATAACGGTATACGGCAGCACTTTTACCCAGACTCCGGGTATCCAGATAGGAGACTCTGTTATAATATCCAATTGGAAAGTTACCAGCTATAAAGGCCTGACCGAATTATCCTATACTAACACAAGCAGTGTAAAAATTGTTTCAAGCGGTCATAATTTAAAACCTGCTGTAGTAACTATGTCTCAGATAAACGGCGAAGCCTGGAACGGCTTTGAAAAATACGAAGGCATGTACGTAAAAATTAATAATGTGCATTTCGGTCAGACAGGTACCTTTGATATAGGGAATTCGACCGGTGTCAATTTTAAAATTTACGACGGAAAGGATTCACTTGATTTCCGTATAGTTAAAAATGACTCTTCATTAATGGGAAAAGATATACCGACCGGTATAGTAAACGTAACCGGTATAATTCAGCAATATAAATCAGCTTCCCCGTTCGATTCAGGTTATGAGATAGTTCCCCTGGATTCAACAGGCATAGAGCTTAATAATATTGTTGCAATTGATTCTATAAAAACAAACGATAAAAACGGCGTATCAGTAATGGTTAATGATACCGTAGGTACTACCGGAATAGTAACTTCAATACTTCAGCTCGGCACAGGTGCTTCCGGTCCGGGAACTATTCAAAATGAAAAAACAGGTGTAGCCGTTTACGGAAGCACTTTTGCAAAAGCTCCAGGTATCCAGATGGGAGATTCGGTTTTAATTACCAACTTTAAGGTTACAAATTATAACGGTTTAACCGAACTTTCGTATACAAGTACAAGCACTGTTACAATTCTCTCAAGCGGACATAAAGTAACGCCCAAAGTTGTAACAATACCCGACATTAAGAATCAAGCATGGGATGGATTGGAAGAATATGAATCCAAGCTTGTACAGATTAATGGCGTTCACTTTGTACAGACCGGTGAATTCAGCTTAAACGGATCAAGCGGCTACAATTACCAGATAGTTAACGGCACCGATACGCTTGATTTTAGATTAGTAAGAAATGATTCTTCATTAATCGGCAAAACTATTCCGGGCGGTACGGTTAATATCGCAGGAATTATTCAGCAATACAGTTCTTCAGCGCCGTACAATTCCGGTTATGAAATATTCCCGCTTGATTCTTCCAGTATTGAAATAGTAAATGCCGTAAATAGCGAACCGAATAAAGTATATACATTCAATCTTTATCAGAATTATCCGAACCCGTTCAACCCTTCAACTATGATAAGATTTGAATTGCCGATGTCTCAGAAAGTAGAACTTTCTGTTTACGACATTCTGGGAAGAAAAGTAGCAACGCTGTTCAGCGGTGTGGCTCAGCAGGGTGTTACATCCGTAAACTTTAATGCCTCAAATTTGGCAAGCGGCGTTTACATTTATACTATCAGAACGGCTAATTCCGTAATTACGAAAAAACTAATGCTTTTGAAGTAAAAGGCATAATAGTATTGATATAAAATTTCTTGCAGGTAATCCGGAATCGGATTACCTGCCTTTATTAAGAATTTAGTTGATCAAGGTTAATATATATTGATATAAAACCTGAATTTACAACCAACTAAAATAGCTCTTCCGGCAGTTTACAATGAATGACGGAGGAATTTTGAATGAATAGGGATGATGTTGTAATAATGAAATAAAGCTGCGGAATTTAATCCCTTGGTTAAAAGTTTATGCCGGGCATTATAGCAAGGCATGAATTTGTTTTTAATAATTTTTTTTTCATAAATAAGGAGGCAGATATGCCCGAATCTACTATTATCGGTAGTATGCTTAAAAAAGCATTATTCTTATTAACAGTTCTGCTGTTAGTATCTATGACAAATATTTACTCTCAGGATATTACTACGTTAACTGAAATTAAAACAAACGATATCGACGGGATATCGCAGGATGCGCAGGCTCCTTCTATAAATGTTACCGGCATAGTAACTTCTACTATTGAGTTAGGTACCGGAACAGCCGGACCGGGAACTATTCAGGATTCGCAGACCGGCGTTGCTATATACGGAAGTTTCTTTGCAACCGACGGCGGTTTAAAAATAGGTGATTCGGTTATAGTTTTGGATGTTAAAGTTTCCCCGTATAACGGTCTTACCGAACTTGGCTATAATTCAACCAGCACGGTTCAGGTTATTTCCAGCGATCATGTTGTTACACCGCTTGTAATAACACCCGGTGACTTCAGTCAGGGATGGAACGGTTTTGAAAAATACGAAAGCATGCTTGTTACCATTAAAAACGTTACCTTCACAGATACCGCTAAAACTTTCAGTTTAAACGCAAAAACCGGGTATAGCTATCATGTAACCGACGGAATAGATACCGTTCAATTCAGAATAGTAAAAAATACACCCGATATTATCGATCAACCAATACCAACCGGTGCGGTAGACATAACGGGCATCGTATCTCAATATTGTTCTTCTCAGCCTTACAATACAGGTTATGAAATATTTCCTTTAGGTGCTTCCAGTATTAAGGCAGTAACAGCGGTTGAATCGGGAGCAAACACGGTAAATTCATTTAAACTTCTTCAGAATTATCCTAATCCCTTCAACCCGTCAACGGTTATCAGCTTCGAGTTACCGAAGTCGCAGCAGGTTGAATTAAGCGTTTATGATTTAATGGGAAGAAAAGTACAAACTCTTTACAACAGAATTGCTCCTGCCGGAATAACAAACGTTAATTTCAAGGCTGTAAATCTGGCAAGCGGCGTTTACATTTATTCGTTAAAAACAGCAAACAGCGTAATGTCGAAAAAGCTCGTGCTGCTTAAGTAGATAGTTATTAATGACTTTGTAAAAATCATTAGAGAGCAGGTAAATTCCCAACGGATTTTTACTTGCTCTTTTTATGTTTGTAAACATTAAAAGAATAAATGTGTTTACAAAGTTTAAATTGATCCTAAAAATGGTTTTCGATCCCCAGAATGGAAAGGAATATTATGAATTTTAGATTTACATACACCTCTACCGGATTCAAAGCTTTAAGTATAATTATTTTAATATCCGTAATTATTTTAACCGGTTCGGCTTTCGGGCAGGCGGATCACGTTGTAATAAGCGAAATATACGGCGGCGGAGGTAATTCAGGCTCTACTTATAAAAATGATTTTATAGAATTATATAATCCTACCTCGGCATCAGTGAGTTTGGACGGTTGGTCGGTACAATACACTTCATCAACAGGGTCAACGTGGCAGGTTTCAAATATAAACGGAACAATAGCGCCGCATAGGTTTTTCCTGGTACAGGAAGCGGCCGGCAGCGGCGGAAGCGTAGATTTACCAACGCCTGACGCAGACGGCTCGCTTGCAATGAGTTCTACGAAAGGAAAGGTGGCATTAGTTAATTCAACTACTGCTTTGAGCGGCACCAGTCCGACTGGTTCTACTATAATTGATCTGGTAGGGTTTGGTGCGGCTAACGGTTATGAAGGCAGCGGCCCTACTCCGGCTCCGAGTAATTCAACGTCGGTTGAAAGAAAAGCAAACAGCAGTTCGAGTATTTCTTCAATGGGCACCGGCGGCGCGGATGAATTAGAAGGCAACGGCTATGATTCAAACGACAATGCTAATGATTTCATAGTAAGATCCGATCCTCAGCCTCAAAATTCCTCGAGTCCTGCGGAACCGGCAATTAACAACGGCGGAAGCGGTACGGGTGCGGCAATTATTTCACCGTTATTTGTTAATGCTTCTGAAACTACTTCCATAATTATTGCCCTTGCAGGAGACGGTACACATACACTGGATAGTGTAATAGTGGTTGTTCCTTCATCATTAGGCTGGATCTGGGGCAAAAATGTTTCCGACATTGCGCTTTCCGGTAATGCGGCATCTTCTCCTTCTATATCCGTAAAAGCTGATACGGTTTACATCGGTTCCGTAGCTATAACATCTACGGATAGTTTGAAAATTAAAATCTCTAATTTAACGGCGCCGGATGCATCGGTTAATTCGGTTTTTATCGTAAAAACCGGAGTGCCCGGAATTGCACCGTTTGATTTAACTACTTTACCGGACATTCAGGTTATAAAAGCTGTTCCCATCGTACAGCTGCATATCAACGATTCCGACGGCGTACCGGCTTCGCCTTATGCTATCGGAACAAGCGTTACAATATCTGGAATTATAACCGCAGATTATAATTCCTTATCAACCGATGTTTATGTTCAAGACCAGACGGCGGGGATAGATATTTACAGCTCATCGAGATATTTCGATTACAAAATAGGCGACAGTGTTACGGTTACCGGCAAAATTACACAGTTCCGCGGCTTGACCGAAATATCGCCGGACCCGTCATTATTTATCATTCATTCACACGGCAACAAAGTACCTGAACCGATGGTCTTGACTGCGGACGAGATTAATCAAACTTTTCATTCAGACGATAATACAGAGCCGAATGAAGGCAGACTGGTTAGGTTAAACGGAGTTACTTATAGTGCTGATGGTACGGTTACTGACGCAACCGGTACTACAACAGCGTATATAGGCAGTATTCCGGCTCCCAGCGGCACTTTCGATCTAATCGGAATACTTAAGCAGTATAAACCGGGATCACCTGCATCTGCTCCGTATACCGGCGATTATGAAGTTAATCCGCGCTCGCAAGACGATATAATCGTAAGTGCCGGTCCTTCATATAAAACAAAACCCGTTGAAGAAAATATTCTTCCGAAATCTGTAACAATACTTTTTAAAACCGCACAGGCTTCCCAGGCAGTTGTCAAATTCGGAAAAACAAGTTCATATACGGATTCGGTTGTGGTTACATCCGGGGACACACTTCATGAGGTTGTAATATCTGGACTTTGGCCTGCAACAGTTTACCATTATCAGGTAGGTGCAAAAGATGCCGAAGGCACTAATTATACAGGCGATGAAATATTTTCAACCGCTTCTCCGGATGGTTCTACAGGAACCATAAATGTACTTTTCAATCACTCGGTAGACAATTCTGTATCAACCGGTGAAGATGCTCAGGTGGGTGATATTTCTCAGGAATTCCTCAGAAGAATTAGTTCTTCCCAATATTCAATTGATGTTGCATTATATAGTTTAAGCGGCAGTGTCGGCACCAGCATTGCAAATGCACTCATAGCGGCAAATAATCGCGGTGTAAAAGTGCGTGTAATAGGAGAATATGATAATCACGGTACAGCACCGTGGTCAACATTAATCAACGCAGGTATTCCGGTTATTTTTGACAATTACGATGCAGCAAACGCAGGTGCGGGATTAATGCATAATAAATTCGGAGTATTCGATTACCGCGATACCAGTTCCTTTACGGATGATTGGATCTGGAGCGGTTCTTGGAATGCGACCGATCCGGGAAATAATAACGATGCACAGAATATCGTTGAAATTCAGGATAAGGCTCTGGCGAATGCATATACTATCGAATTCAACGAAATGTGGGGAAGCAATACCGATACTCCAAATAAAGCAAATTCAAGATTCGGAATAAGAAAAACGGATAATACCCCGCATCGTTTTATCGTAAACAGTACTCCGATCCAGTTGTATTTTGATCCCAGCGATAATACTACCACTCATATAGCGGAAGCTTTAAACGCTTCTGTTTCATCAATTAATATTGCCATGCTTACTTTTACCAGAAGCGATCTTTCACAGATACTTGTTAATAAAAAAGAAGCCGGCGAAAAAGTTCATGTAATACTGGACAATAAAACGGATACCGGAAACCAATTCAGCTTTCTGCAAAATAACGGAGTAGACATTCTTTTAAAGGAAGCGATGTTACCGGATATCTGCATCATAAATATGCAGTAATAGATGCTGATAGAAGCACAGCGGATCAGGTTGTAATAACCGGATCGCATAACTGGTCAAGTTCGGCAGAGAACTCGAACAATGAAAATACACTGATAATTCATAGTAAAAGAATTGCCAATCTGTATTTCCAGGAATTCAAAGCCAGGTATATTGGAGCGGGCGGTAAGGACATAATAGCCGGGGTAGAAAAAGATACTAAATCAGGTATACCGTCTGATTTTGATTTAAAACAGAATTATCCGAATCCGTTTAATCCGTCTACAGCAATTACTTTTTCGATTCCGAAGGAAAGCTTCGTAACTCTTAAAATATTTAACGTACTCGGCCAGGAAGTAAAAACCTTAATGAATGAGGAGGTTCATCCGGGAAATTATATAGTCAATTTCGACGGTAGCCGGTTAAGTTCCGGAATTTATTTCTACGGCTTGAAAGCGGGTAATTATTATTCGGTTAAAAAAATGATATTGATGAAATAAAAATTCCAATAAAAAATAAATTAATAAAACGTTTCCATTGTAGAGACGCATCGCAATCTTGCCTACCGGCAGAAAGGTGCGTCTCTAAAATTACAATTTGAAAAATATTAAAATAAACGTTTATAAAAATAAATTCGTCAAACCTCAATTATTAATTTATCGGCGCAATCTGATATTGTTCCAATTTCCCGTCCGGCATTTGATATGTCCATACTCTCAATGTTTGATTAATGAAATCAACTTTAAAAACCCTTTCAAGCATTCCGCCGCGTTCATGTTCGGCGACCTGAACAAAGTCTTCAGGTTCACCCAGCGGAGAAAGAGTAGATTGAAAATCTTTCAAAGCCTGCTCGCTGAAATAAGATATAGCATCCGGGGTGAATAAAGAACTGTCAATGGAGCCTTTCTGCAGATTTGAAAAAATTTCTTGCGCCTGATTAGTTCTCATTGCTGTTTCGTCATCCTGTGTTTGAAATAAAAGTTTTGATACTTCTTTCCCTATGGCGCCGGCAGCCGGTGATGCATCCTGATTTGTAAGAACTACCACAGCCGCGCTGTCGTCCGGAAATACAGCGTTAAAGGCCGTAAACCCGGATACCTCGCCGCTGTGAGAAATCATTCGATGATTATTCATCATGCCGACTTCAACACCAAGTCCGTACCCGGTACCAACTCCGTTCTTCAGCAATACCTCAGTCTCCAGTTGTTTATAGGACTTAGGACTTAAAAGGCTCTCATCTATAAGAGACAAATCCCACTTCGCAAGATCTTCGGCAGTCATTGCAAGTTCGCCTGCTCCGGCCATCCATCCTTCGCCTTCTTGGGGAGCAGGTCTTAGCGGACCCAATCCGTAGCGCAAATAACCTGATGCATCCTTATCCGTCATATTACCTTTGTCGAAATCTACTGCGCTATTCAAATGAAGCGGCTTAAGAATATTGTCATGGATAAATTTAAAGAAAGATTCATGAGTTATCTTTTCCACAATTTGAGCTGCGATTACAAAATTAGTATTGCTGTACTGCCATTTGGTGCCGGGCTTGAAATCAAGGGGCTTCTTTGCCCAGCGGTCTAGTATTTCCTTTGGCGGCATCGGTTTAAGCATCATAGGCGGAACATAATCCTGAGGCCAGAAATCCCGGTATCCTGAAGTATGTGATAATATTTCTCTGATTGTTACCTTGTTTGCTTCTGTAAGTCCCGGAAGCCATTTGGAAATGTGATCGTCAAGTGAAAGCTTTCCCTTCTGTTCAAGCAGAAGGATTGCGGCAGCTGTGAATTGTTTGCTTATTGATCCGATTGCGTAACGCATGCCCGGTTTGGCAGCAACGGGAGTATCTAATTTAGCATTGCCGTAAGCATGAATATATTTTATCTTCCCGTTTTTTACTACAGCAACAGACGCGCTGGGCGTTCCGCTATCCCGCAATATTTGAATTACCTCCGAATCAACTTTAATTTCAAAAGGTTCGCCGGATGGAATATCGTAAGATGTTTTATCGGGAGGATTCTTTATCCCGAGATTATAAGCTTCAAAAGCCCATACATCCGATATCTGAGCGATGAGTTTATCGGTTGGCATGTAACCGTGACTTGTCTGGGTTTCAACTCTGATAAAATCGGATTTTCGCACCCCTGACTATATTGAAGTTTAGCCGCAAACTTATAAGAATGACTCGGAACAACACGGTCGTCATGGTCGCGGTGGTAATTATAGTCGGTGGATAGCATACTCCTTTTTTAATATTCGCCAGCGGTGAGTAAGCGTAAAGCCATTTAAATGCCTTCTTATCTGCGGAAGTGCCATATTCAGAAGACCAAAGACCACCGCCCGAGAATTTCTGATATCTAAGCATATCTATAACACCTGCTCCGGCGTAAGCGGCGCCGAACAATTCAGGGTGCTGAGTTATGCTGGCGCCGATAAGAAGTCCGCCGTTGGAGTAGCCTTGAATACCGAGTCGCTTCGGTCGGGTATATTTTTGATTGATAAGATATTTGGCCGCCCATGCAAAATCATCAAAAACATTTTGTTTATTGCCTAGCATTCCCGCTTCATGCCATTTTTCTCCGTAGGTGCCGCCGCCCCGCAAATTGGCCACAGCATAAACTCCACCCAGCTCCAGCCAGGTGATCAGCATCGGATTAAAGTGCGGTGTTATTGTTATGTTGAATCCGCCGTAGCCGTAAAGAATAGTCGGGTTATTACCGTCAAGCTTCAAATCTTTTTTAGCAACAATGAAAAGGGGAATTTTTGTTCCGTCCTTTGAAGGATAGAATATCTGCCGTGTTTGATATTCCGCCGGATTAAAATAAACCTTAGGCTTAAAGAATACACTGGTTTTCCCGCTTTCGACATTATACTTAAAAATTGTAGTCGGGTAAAGAAAAGAAGTAAATGAATAATAAACCTCATTAGAATTTTCTCTTGCAGAAACAGACGATATGATCCAAAGGTTGAAGTCAAGCGTACCCAAAGATTTTCCGTCCAAAGAGAATAATTCCAGTTTACTTTTGGCGACGGTTAGATAATTTACGAGTAAACTTCCGTCGGCAAATGAAGCTCCTTGTATAACTCCGTCGGTTTCCGGTACAATAACCTTCCAGTTTGACGGCGCAATATCTTTTATCTCAGCCGAAACAATTCGTCCCCTTGGAGCATCCAGCGTAGTTTGAATAAAAATATTACCCTTCTCAACACCGATAACAGAATATTGCACGTCGCTCTTCAGTAACAAAGGTTTTAGATCTGATTTTACATTTGGATTCATAGGATTTCCGGGATCTGCAACGTAAAGCATGTTTTGAGGAGCGGTGCCGTTAAAGAGATAAACATAAAGATACCGCCCGTTTTCGCTTACATCGCCCTCAACAATCCAGCCCGGCAGATCCGGCGTTCATAAATAAGTATGTCCATCGATTGGTCCGAGCCGAGAGTATGATAATATAATTTCTGATTTATCACCTTAGTGCTGATTGCTTTGTTTTTAGGAGGTTCCGGATATCTTGAATAGAAAAAACCTTTGTTGTCCTTTGTCCAGACAATATTTGAAAACTTAACCCATCGAACCGAGTCAGCTAAACTCTTTCCTGAATTTATATCTAGGATACGAATAGTCTCCCAGTCGGAGCCGCCTTGGATAATTCGTAAGCCAAATATTTTCCGTCGGGCGAAGGCTGATAACCGGCAAGAGCAATAGAGCCGTCGGCCGAAAGTTTATTCGGATCCAAAAGTACCTGCGGCTTAGCTTGATTGGGGGAGAGCATATATACTTCTGATTGATTCTGCAGCCCCGAGTTTTTGCTGAAGAATATCGCGCCGCCGTCGATCTGCTCGGGGGTTTCGGTTTTTTTATAATTCCATAATGATGTAAGACGTTTTCGTATCCAATTGCGGACCGGTATCTTATCGAGGTAAGAAGATGTAAGTTTATTTTCCTCCTCCACCCAGGTTTTTACATCAGGGCTATTTAATTTTTCCATCCATTGGTAGGGAACAGGTACTTTTGTTCCGAAATAAGTATCAACAGTGTCTTCGTGCATTGCTGCCGGATATTTCAAACTGCCGGATTGCTGCACTACCGTACTCGAAGATATGACGGGCTGATTTACGGAATCTGCTGTTTGGCCGAAAGATAACTCAGTGCTAATAATTGAAATGGAAAAAATAAGTAAAGCCGGAAAGATTACAATGCGGTTAAATAAAGTGAACATATTTTTGATCCCGTTTTTTAACTCATATATAGGAAGCGTTTTGCGCATTTCATTCCTCATATAAAATTATATTGTATGAATAATATTTTAAAGAAGTTCTATATTAAACCTCAAATACCGAAATACCGTTTTGGAGATTTTTTTTACTGATCGGAATATCCATAATTACCGCAGCGGGTTTTTCAGGCGCTTAAATATATCGACCTGATTTCATTCATTCAACAATTAGCATAACAATGTTAATTGAGATGACCAAGGCCACTTGGTATATTTACTGCAGTATGTCTGATATTCGAAAGGTTATATAAAATGCTGTCTTTGAAAAAGGGGAAGTTTACTACCGGTTGAGTAATATTTCAGAAGTGAATCTTATTTCAAATAGCCCATCCATAAATCCGATTCTTTTTCTTCTTTTATATAATAGATGGATTTATTATCTCCGGAGAAAGCATAATTTCCCCAGAAAGATAATATATGCGGGGAGTTGATTACCGGGTGACGGGTTTTAGTTTTGGTGTTAATAACATAAAATTTATTGTTATCCTCATATAGAATTCTTCTGCTGTCACCGAACCACATTGGCCCCTGTCCCGAAGTCGAATAAGTTGTATATATATGCCCGGACATTGAATAGACGATAATCCCGAGATGAGTTCCGCTATTCTTATTCATTCTGTTTCCCGCAATAAATTTACCGTCGGGTGAAACCGAGTGTACTTCGAATCTAATACCTTTCTCGTTGAATACCGGCAGATATTCGGTTTTTTTTACCATACCTGAATCGAGATTGAACAATATATTATCTTGGTTGTCATAGGCACACGTAATTAAACTGCCGTTCGGAAACCATCTTGGTACCGTAATTGTCCTCTCTGTGCTTGTAAGCTGTTTAAGATTGCTGCCGTCTGCATCTATCTTCCACGCCTCGTATTTCCCGGTTCTGTCTGAATAAAAAATCAGACTTTTCCCGTCGGGACTCCATTGCGGGCTCCTGTCTTTAAATACATCATTCGTTAATTTTAAGGTCCATGAGCCGTCAGTGCGCAAAATATAAATATCCTCCTGCTGACCGCTGCTTGAAACAGCTATTGATTTATTATCCGGAGAAATATCCATATAGACGTATTGCTTTGATCCTTGTGTTACAGGTATAGGAAGCCCCGTAATTTTTTCACTATTCGGATCAAAACTGATTTTATAAATATTATCACGATATTCCGCGGATACATAAACGAGCTTTTTCCCGTCGCCGGAAAATCGAGCCATTTCACAAAAGAGCGAAGGTGTTATAACAGGTTCTTCGGAGGAAAGATATTTTTCCAGTCGTTTTGTCTACTTTCACCTTCCATAAATTCATGCTTCCGCCCCGGTTGCTGGAGAAATAGAGATAATTGCCGTCTGCCGACCATGTTGGGCTCCAATTAATATAATCGTCATCCGTTATCATCCTCGGATTTTTACCGTCTGCCTGCATAATCCAAATTGATCTTTGGCCTGTTCCTTCCGGCAGGCCCCAGAAAGCAATCCATTTTCCGTTAGGCGACCAGGCCGGTTGTACCGCATCTCCGTCATAAATTTTCTGGTTGCGCCGTTCTTTAAATCTGCTGTCCAAAGCTGACTGGTTGCTCTTGAGTAAGGAAGTTCAACAGATTCCGTTGCAAAAAGAATTTTATCACCTCCGTGAGACCAAACCGGGTTGTAACCGAAATTTGTAAGCCTTCTTACTGATTCTCCGGTAGATCCCATTAAAAATATTCCTCCGCCGTCGCGGTCGGAACGGAATGCAATTAGTTCGCCGTTTGGTGAATAAGTAGCTTGATAGTTATTAAACCCTGAATCTTTTGTTAAATCTATAGCATTTCCGCCGCCAATTCTTTGCAGCAAAATATGGTTATGTCCGCCGACCGATTTTGTGTAAATAATATAATTAGCGTCAGGTGAAATATCGGGAAATAATTCTTGACCGGACTGCTCCGTAAGTCGTTAAGAATTTTAAAAAGTTATCCGTTCGTGAATTATTTTTTCCGGTTAGTAATAAGACAATGATAAGCAATAGGAGAAATGAAAATACCCATTGAATATATTTAACCTTGAATAATTTTGTTAAATCAAAGTTGTGGTTAAGTATGGCTATATAGAATATAGAAGCCTTCCCGGAATTTTTATCTTCCGTTTTATCCGAATTTGCCGCAGCGGTGCTGTCTTGTCTGCTCAACTTAAGCTTTTTCACATTTCTCAGATCTTTAGCCAGTTCCTTTGCAGATTGACGTCTTTCGTCCTTGTCTTTTTCGAGACATTCCATGATAATCTTATCAAGTACGGGATTTATATTCTGTTTCAGAGCTGACAAAGGCGGGGGATCGACATTTACGATTTCATACATTATCGCTGTTTCATAAACTCCTTTAAAAGGGACTTTCCCGGCAAGAAGTTCATACAAAACAACTCCAAGCGAAAATATATCGGTCCTGTAATCCACATCAAACCCCTGCACCTGTTCCGGCGACATATAGCCCATCGTTCCCATTGTCGTGCCGGCTTTTGTTAATCTGGAAACTCTTGAAGTCTCCCTCAGCTTTGCCAAACCGAAATCCATTATTTGTATAATTCCGTCTTTTCGAACCATAATATTTTCAGGCTTTATATCGCGGTGTACAATCCCTTTCTCGTGCGCCGCCGCCAGTCCTTCCGATACCTGAATTCCTATCTCGAGAATTTGTTTTTCTCGTAGAGGCACATCGCGATGCGCCTCTACAATCCTTTAATGTTTTTCCTTCAACAAATTCCATTAAATGAATAGCTGCTTGTTAAATTCTTCAATAGAATAAATGGTGCAGACATTAGGATGATTCATTGCTGAAGCTGCTTTTGCTTCCTGAATGAACCTAGATTTTTCTTCCTCGGTGGCGATCAAGCTGGGAAGGGAGAAATTTTAAGGCAACAAAACGGTCAAGCTTTGTATCTTGAGCTTTATAAACTTCGCCCATTCCGCCTTCGCCGATTTTTTCTAAAATTTTGTAATGAAGGATTGTTTCGCCGATCATAATTTACCTCTTAATAAAGAGTAAACCCATTCCGCCACTGCCTGACGGCAGGCAGGTTCGCTTAATTTTCTAATATCTTTTAGTGAAGAATTATCTTGCCGATCATGTTCTCTTCAAATTAGGTTAATCTTTTTTATTAGAATTATCTAAAAAAAATAGAAATAATATCCGCAACAATAAGTTTTCAATCCTAGGTATAATTCATTTTAATGCTTCAAATATTTTAACATCATGCATGTTATATCGTCCGATTGCTCCGTACCGGCAATAAAATCATGCACATCAAAAATTATATTCTTTACAATTCTATCCGGATTATCATCCTTAAAATTTGAAAGAGATTTTACGAGACGCGTTTCTTGAAATTCTTCGCCATCTTTGTTAAATGCTTCAGTTACTCCATCGGTATAGAAAAAAATACTCTCATTTGGTTTAAGCATTATAATATTGGATTCGTATGGTGAATCATTCATTGCTCCAAGCATCAGCCCGCCGATATTTTCTAACTGTTTAATATTTCCGTCTGAAGAAATTAAGTAAGGCGGATTATGTCCGCCGTTTGCATATTCGAATGAACCGTTTCTTGTATCGAGTATTCCGTAAAAAACCGTTACAAACATATTGGAAGGGCTTTGATCAACTAAAATATTATTAACTTCCGACAACACTACATCCGTCGGTATTCCTTTTTGTGCCGTTGCTTTTAACAAGGATTTACAGACTGCCATTAACAGAGCAGCTGCAATTCCCTTGCCGGTTACATCGCCTATTATAACTCCGAGCCTGTATTTATCAATAAGAAAGAAGTCAAAAAGATCCCCGCCTACTTCTTTTGCGGTTATCATTTTAGCATAAATCTCAAATTCTTTTCTTTCAGGAAAAGGCGGAAAGGTTTTAGGCAGAATTGAGGTCTGGATTACTGTGGCAATTTCAAGTTCCTGCTGCAATGCTACTAATTTATCGTGTGATGACAATGCGTCTTTGTACAGTTCAATTTCTTTTAATGATTTTTCGATGGTAATTTCTAGATCTCTTAAATCAATCGGCTTGGTTATAAAATCATAAGCACCTCTATTCATTGCGGTTCTTATATTTTCCATATCGCCGTATGCAGAAACTATAACGGACCTCAATAATTTATTATTAAGCTCTTTAATTTTAGAGAGCAGTGTAAGCCCGTCCATAACGGGCATATTTATGTCGGTTAAAATCAGATCAATAGTTCCGTCATTTTTAATTTTTTCCAGCGCTTCGGCTCCGTTCTCCGCAAAATGAAATTCATATTCATTTGTTTTTATCTTACCGCGGAATTTTTGCCGGATAAGAATCTGAAGATCAGGCTCATCATCAACAACTAATATTTTTGAGTAATGCATTTTATTATTTCCTTAGTTTACATTTTGTCAACTTAGTTTTTCTTTTAACACCTCAAATTGAAGCGGCTTAACAAAGTAATCGTCAGCTCCGAGATTTTTGGCAGTGTTAAAGTTCTGCTCGTCGCCATAAGCAGTGATCATAAAGACCTTTAATTCGGGATAGCGCGCTTTTATTTCCCGCAGCAATTCAATTCCCGTCATTCCCGGCATGTTTATATCTGTTAATATCAAATATTCGGTCCGGTTCTCTATGGATTCTATTATCTCCAGTGCAGATTTACCGTTACCTGCATACATGATATGTAATTTACCGGATTTAATTTCCTTGCGGAATTTCTGTTGAAACAAAAACTGTACGTCTACTTCATCGTCAACAACTAAAAGTTTCATTTTAACCTCATATTGATTTCGGTATTGTAATTATAAATTCTGTGTACTTTCCTTCTTCGCTTTCAAATTTGATTTCCCCGCCGTGTACTTTAGTAACAATATCATAACTCAACGATAAACCCAAACCGGTTCCTTCACCTGTCGGTTTTGTAGTGAAGAACGGCTGGAAGAGTTTGTCCTTAATTTTATCAGGTATTCCATTTCCGTTATCTCCAATTCTTACTTCAACTTTATCTTTTAACTTTTTTGTTGAAACTCTTAAAGTCGGAGAAAAATTATTATCACTGCTTTTTTTCTTTCTGTCATACGCTGCATAGCAGGCATTATTAATTATATTTAAGAACACTCTGCTGATATCCTGTGGGATTACGTTTATCTTCTCAAGCGATTCATCGTAATCTTTTTCAATTGTAATATTGAATTCTTTGTTTGTTGCTCTCATTCCGTGGTAAGCAAGATTAACATATTGTTCCAAAAGGTCATTTATATCAGTCGGCGTCTTCTCACCGGATGTTCCTCTCGAATGAAGAAGCATTCCCTTTACGATTGAATCTGCACGTTTGCCATGTTGGTTTATTTTTTCAAGGTTTTGTTTTAAATCTTTTACAATGTCTAGCACATCTGCATTATTGCCTTTTTCTAATTCTTCTAACATTTCATCAATTAATTCTGCGCTTACCTCGGAAAAGTTATTAACAAAGTTTAACGGGTTTTTTATTTCGTGTGCTATGCCGGCGGTGAGTTCACCGAGACTGGCCATTTTCTCGGCCTGGATGAGTTGGGCCTGGGTGGATTTGAGTTCCTGCAATGATTGATGCAATTCTTTTGTTCTTTCACTGACCTGCTTTTCAAGCAATGTATTTTGGTTGGCAAGTATTTCTTTCTTTTCTTCACTTATTCGTACTACTTCACCGGCATTGCTGTGTACTTCATCAATTATCTCTTTAAAACGCCATGCAACATAAACCATCAGCGATAACGGAAAGGATAGACAGGCTACTGTGAGATAGAGATAGCAATGCGGGAAAGGCCATCGTTGAAATACAGCAAATAAATTATATGCATAAATTAACAATGCTCCAAACATCAACAATGTTCCCCAAACAACAGACCATTGCGCACCTTTTAGCCTGCGCCACGAACTAATAATCAGGTACAGGGAAATACATATAGCTGAGACATCCAGAAGCGATTCATATGCGCCTTGAAATAAATAATAATCACCCAAAGTAGCTACGGCATAGAAAATACTATAACCAATAAGCGGAATGCTAACCCTCCTTTTAAAGATCCTCGAAAGGATGATTATCATTAGACCAATCGACGTACCTGTCAGGAAATACGCTATTAAATAACACAATCTGTAAGTAAAGAAAGATATATCAGTGTTCCACGAGACTATTCCGAATATAGAAAAGGCAGCAGCCCATGATGTTACCGCCATGGCGATAAAGGCCAGGTTTTTTTCCCTCCTGTTCTGAAGGTAAAGGAACCAGAACAAAACACCCAAAACAGCACAGGCCGTTGACCAAAGGGTAAAATAGCTCTTGAATTCCACTTCCTGATGAATAATTACGTTGTTCCTACCCATACTTGTTAATCGTACAAATGAAGCATAGCCGGATGTGATCTCGGTTTTCAAATATGACGTATTAAAAGGCGAACGATAGTCTACGATGTGCACTGCAAGAATATGGTCAACGTTCCTGCCAAGTTTTAAATCTAAAAAGTCATGAATTTTAAATATATGTTCTTTAAAAGGCTTACCGTTAAGACCTGTATTACCGAATGAGGTAATGTATTTTCCGTCAATGAAAATGTCTGTTGCCGCATATGTTCGGGTGTAAATTCCGACCGGGACATTTTTAAAGCTGCTGTCGAGACGGAACCTGAATCTCAGCCATGCTTCAAACCTGCCGTCATTGTCTGCATCTTTACCACTTAGTTCGGAAAAATTGAATTTTTTCCAATTCCTGGTATCTACATCTGGTTTTGACCAAGTAGGATCGTTTCCCTTTTTATAAACCCATCCGCTAAAACCCGACAAATTTATACTCTGAAAATAAGCAGGTGATAACATTGATGTATCCAGCGTGACCGTAGTGTTCTGTGCCCGGCAAAAACCAAGCGCAGAGGAAAAAATAATGAGCAATAAAAATGCACGTTTCATAAGATGTTTATCCTGGTATTTGAATGATAAATGTTGTTTCTTCGCCTTCTTTCGTTTCCACTTTCAGTTCACCTCCATGTACTTTTGTAACAATATCATAACTCAACGATAAACCTAAACCGGTTCCTTCGCCTGTCGGTTTCGTTGTGAAGAAGGGCTGAAATATTTTATCTAAAATATCTGCGGGAATTCCGTTGCCGTTATCACCGATTCTTATTTCAACATTTCCATTCAGATTTTTTGTCGAAACTTTTAAAGTAGGGGAGTATTTATTATTACTGCCTTTCTTTTTTCTATCGTAAGCCGCATAGCAAGCGTTATTTATTACATTAAGAAAAACTCTGCTTATATCCTGAGGGACTACATTTATCTTTTCCAAAGTTTCATCGTAATCTTTTTCTATTGTTATGTTGAATTCTTTATTCTGTGCTCTCATTCCGTGATATGCAAGATTAACATATTCATCTAAAAGATTATTAATATCGGTTAAAGTTTTTTCTCCTGAAGTTCCTCTTGAATGAAGAAGCATTCCTTTTACAATCGAATCGGCACGCTTTCCGTGATTGTTTATTTTCTCAAGGTTTTGTTTTAAATCTTTTACAATGTCCAGCACATCTGCATTATTGCCTTTTTCTAATTCTTCTAACATTTCATCAATTAATTCTGCGCTTACCTCGGAAAAGTTATTAACAAAGTTTAACGGGTTTTTAATCTCATGCGCAATACCAGCAGTTAGTTCTCCAAGCGATGCCATTTTTTCGGAGTGTATAAGTTGAGTTTGAGTCGCTTTCAGGTTTTGTGAGTAATTTCAAGTTCTGTATACGCTTTTTCAATTTCCTTGGCATGTTCGAGTTCCTTTGCTCTTCTTTCTTTTTCTGCTCGTTCCTGTTCTCTTTTCACAACCCGATGTCTTTGTATCCGGTCTCCGATAATAATTCCAATAATGATGCACAGTCCATAAAATGAATAGGCCCAACCAGTTTTCCACCAGGGAGGGTCTATAGTAATGAGTATGGATGGATTCACTGTACTCCATACTCCATCAGGGTTAGCTGCTTTTACATGAAAGGTATAGGTGCCGGGTGAGAGATTGGTATACACGGCCGTTCGCTGTGTTCCGGCACTGATCCAGTTTTCATCATATCCATCCAGCTTGTAGGCATAGTGAACCAGGTCCGCATTTTGGTAATCCAATCCTACATACCTGAATGTAAGCCTGTTTTCATTATAAGTGATTTTGATATTTTTTTTACCAAAGGCTACGATGGTGGAATCGCGCATGGGCCGGCTGGCGGGGATCGTAAATGCTGCCGATTGAATATGAACAACGGGTGCATGGTTATCGGGGATGAGGTCCTCCGGATTGACCGAAATAAATCCATTATCGCAGCTGAAAAGAAATTGGCTGCTGCTCACTTTAAGGCCGAATGTAATATTTCTTCCCGGAAGTCCGTCGGCACTGGTGAGGTTTCTTACCTTACCGGTTTTCGGGTTGAAAATGGAAATGCCTCTAAATGAGGATAACCATAAATTGTTGCGGCTGTCTCTTAGAATTGCAAAAGCGCCGTTATACAGCAAGCCGTTGTTTTCCGTATATCTTTCCACCCGGGTTGTCCTGGGATTAAACCGGAAGACCCCACCATAATAAGTGGCAATCCATAGATCGTTTTTGGGGCCTTCTTTAATGCTTAGTATGGTGTTGAAACCTGGAGCTATTCCTAGATAGGAAGTAAAGGTACCTGTATTCCGGTTGAAACGGTTAAGGCTTCCTTTGTTAGTGCCTACCCAGAGTGTACCGGACTTGTCTTCAAAAATGCTAAGCACCTGGTTATCATCCAGCGCACCATGATTATTGCGATTAAAAAAATTGTTTCGGATGTAAGGATAGCGGGTAAATTTCCCCGTTTCAGGAGCAAGTTTACATATACCGCCTCCGTATGTTGCTACCCATATATCTCCCAAATGATCCTGGTATATACTAGAGACATTGTTGTTACTCAGGGAGGTGGAATCTTCTTTATTATACCGGTAATAGGTAGTCTTCCCGGTGTGGGGATCATAGCAATCCAGGCCATGTTCTCCGTTATTACCGACACCAAACCAAACTTTTCCGGTTTTATCTACCATTACTGGTCCTACTGATGGTTGTACCGCTTTGCCCCTCCAGAATTTGATTGCCGTGAAGTAATCTGTTCCGGGACGCCAGTGATATAACCCGTGTTCAGCTCCTATCCAAACTGTGCCGTCGGGGGCTTTGGCGAATCCATGTAATCCAATTTCCGATACCGTACCTCCGGGAAAATAATGTAAAGCTCCGGGATTATTGCTGTACTGAACAAAACCGGAACGCCGGCGATTAATCCACTGAACTCCAACCTGGGCGACACCGAACCATAATGTACTGTTTTTATCCAGCATTAAGGTGTGATTCCGAGAATTTGAGATCAATCCATCGGACTGCTTTGGATTAGCGGTAATGCGGGTAAATGTGCGGGTGCGGGTATTAAAATATAGCAGGCCGAATCCGGTCTGGCACCAGAAATTTCCCGCTTTATCTTCGAGGATGTCAATAACGGCATCATTATTTCCGAATGGTTTTTCTTTCGGATAATAGTTGATGAAATTATTTTTAGCGGGATTATATAAGGACAATCCTCTTTCTGTGCCGATCCATAACCGGTGGCTGCGGTCATTGAATACCGTGAAGACCGTATCGCTGGCAATACTGTTAGGATTATCAGGATCATGGTAAAAAGCAACAGCAGAATCGGTCTTTGTATTAAACCGCCAAAGTCCTTTCTGAGTGTAAAAATCGATTGATCCGTCAAATGAACGGTAATGAGTATTGGTCAGCCAAAGATATTCCGGGCGAGTGGAGTCTCCCGTGATACTGACAAATCCTTTTTGCTTCGCCGAATCAGGAGTTGTCCGATAACCGGTAAAGGAATGATTGTTTTCGTTGAACTCATATAACCCGTTGCTGGTGCTTAGCCAGATATGCCCGGAAGTATCTTGAAGCATATCATAAAGGGAAGCATTGATGAAGTTTTTCCCGCTTTCCTGTTTCCCGTACCACTCATATTTCCCGGTTTGCGGATAGAACAAACAAAATGAAGTAGTAGCATTACTAATATTATATGATAGAATCCAAAGACGGCCCCGGTTGTCATCATGGATACTAAATATAATCGAATTAACTGAATCTGGAATCGACGAAGTGATCCGGTACCGGGTAAAACAATCTCGGGTACGATTGTAAAGGTATATCGTATTTGAAAATCCCACCCAAAGCCTTCCTTCCCGGTCCTTGAATACATTCCATGTACTCATTTTGTGAGGATCTTTAATACCCATAGTATAGACCCTGGCATTATAACCGTCATACCGCACTAAACCCTGCTGCGTACTCATCCAGATGTATCCTTCCTTGCCTTGTATTATCGAAAGAACAGTTCCTTCCGGCAGGCCGTTCCGAACGGTTAAACGGTTAAAATGCAGCTCCGCCGGCAGACCGGATTGAGCGTAACAGTATATGCTGCTTAAAAATAAAACTATAATGAAGGAAAAATATTTCATTTTAAATAGCCTGATTTTAATAATCTTCTGATCCGCAATCGTTTATTTCACCTTAATAACCACAAATGTAACGTCATCATCCGGATCTTTGTCATCTACCCATTTTGAGCCCTGGCTCTTTAAATGTTCAATAATTTCTTCGGGACTTTTTTCTGCAACGTCTTCAAAAACATTTCTTACTCTTTTATACCCGAACATTTCTTCATTGGAATTATGAAGTTCCGGCAGTCCGTCGCTGAACAATAACAATGTATCGCCGGCTTTTAATTTCGTTTCTTTTAAGTCGTAAGGAAATTGGTCAATTGCACCGAGCGGCATACCTTTTATTACATGCTCTTCAATTGTTCTGTCATATTTTCTGTAAATAAAAATCGGCGGCATCCCGGCGGAAGACATTGTTATATTATCGCCGCTGATTTTAAGCATTGCAAGGCACATTGAAAGCATATGAAAATGCATTTGCTTTATGCAGCGTGACATTTCATGAAAAGTAAAAAGTATATCGGGATTAGAGGCGTAACTGTTAAATAAAGATTTCGCCGCTGTTACCATTGTTCCGGCTTTCATTCCGTGCCCGGTTGCATCTCCGAGTACAACAGTTAAAGTTCCGTCCATTGCTACGTGAAAATCATAATAGTCTCCGCCGACCTCTGTAGCTGTTTTCATATACACCGCAATATCCAGATGGGGAAGACTCGGAAGCTGTTTCGGCAGCAATGATAATTGAAGCTGTCTTGCTTCCTCAAGCTCTTTTGTTTTCCTTTGGTTTTCAATTTCCAGTGCACGGCTTTCGGCTTCTGCGGCTTTAGCCCGTAATTCTATTTCGTTAACTCTTTGTCTTTCCCTTTCTTTGGTAAGCAATCGTTTTCTCTGGAAGCGGTCAACCGAAAAAACCAAGCCTGCAAAAAGCAAAACGTATCCTGCGTAAGCCCAAATTGTTTTCCACCAGGGCGGAAGAATAATAACTTCTATTGATGCGCCTTTCTCGTTCCAAACGCCGTCGTTATTTGAAGCCCTAACTTTAAAAACATATTTCCCGGGATCCAGATTCGTATAAGAAGCAAAACGCCTGTCATCGTGATTCCATTCTTTATCATATCCTTTAAGAATATGGGAATATTCGTTCTTCTCAGGCTGCGAAAAATGGAGCGCGGAAAATTCGAATGAAATATTATTCTGCGAGCTGCTTAGTGTTATTTTCTTAGCGTTCATTACCGGAACTTTAAGCGGATCATTTTCCCCCATTTTTGCAACAGATTTATTCGACAGCTTTATATCTGTTATCTGCACGATAGGCGGAATGTTATTGAATTTTGCCGGTGAGAATTCATTCAAACCCTGGTTACTGCCGAAATACAGCTTTCCGCTGCTTGCCTTTATCGCAGCTTGCGGATTGCTAAACGATGTACTGCTTAAACCGTCCCGGGTATTGTAATTAACGAATGAAACCTTGCCGGAAGATTTAGATATTATCATTCTGGAAATTCCGTTTTCAGAAGATATCCAGAGATTGCCCGAATTATCCTCGAGCACGGAAGTTAAATTGTTAGTAGGCAGGCCGTCATTTTCCGTATAAACGGTAAATTTTTCTTTTACAGGATCAAACCTGTCCAGCCCTTCCTGTGTTGCTAACCAAAATATTCCGTTTTTGTCTTCATAAATATTAGATATTGAGTTGCTGCTTAATGAGTTAGGGTTCTTGGGATCGGATTTGTAATATTTAGTTTCCTGTGTTACCGGATTATATCTTGTTAAGCCGTTTCTTGCAGTACCAATCCATGCAAGGCCGTTGGGACTAATATGAATATCGGTAATATTCCAGCCGCTTGTTAACGGCTGGTTGTTTACTTTTCTAAATGCGCTTTCCGCTGTTTGAATCTCTTTATCATTTAATTTTATAACCTGGATTCCCCACAGGGCAGAGTCCGGAGGCGGAGCAGCATTCCAATGCCCGTATGAGTGGCTGTCGTCCGAAAAGTATCTTAACTTATAGCTGCCCGGAACAAGATTAACTATGTCGGCAGAAATTACATTCTTTATTGTGCCTCCCAGATAATAAGTTTTAAAAGCACTTTGAGCAGTCCAGATAGTATCGCCTTTTTGATTTTCAAGCCAGCCGTAATCAGCATTATTTTGACTGCCGAAAAGTAAATCCCTTCACCCGACCGATACACATAAATATTTTCCGGGCTCTTTTATTGAAAAATCTTTAGTGAGATTCTGACTGTTGCCTACCTTTAAAATTGATTGAACAACTGCGGGACTATTTTCTTTTGAACGGATTAGGTTCATTAACTCGTTCGGGTATTGCCTTTCAAGATGATTTTGTATTCTAGTCATCTTTTTTGTTATCGGATTGTAAATATTAAGTCCGTTATCTCCTATCCAGATTTGACCATTAGCATCCCTTGCAAGAACATTTATATAATTACTAAACAAACTTTGTGAGGAAGCCGAATCATGTTGCGCAATTAATTCTATGCTTCCGTTTGAATTGTATTTATATAAGCCTGCGCCGGTAGTTCCGAGATATAATGAACCGTCTTCATTTTCCAGAAACGTATTTACCGAACCTCCGTAATAATCTTTTTTTAGTTTAAAATTTATTCTTTCAAATTTATTCTGCGAAGGGTAAAACTTGTCAAATCCCGAGCCTTGCGTTCCTACATAAATTAAATTGCTGTTAACCTTTGACTGATATAAAGCAGAAATTTGATTCCCGCTCAAACTATTTTGATTTTGTGAATTGTATTTATAGCTTACAAAAGGTTCACCGGTTGGGTCATACTTAAAAATTCCCTGCCCCCAAGTCCCAATCCACATTACTCCGGACTTATCTACCGCTAATGCTTGAATCCCGTTTTGTCCGTTCTTCATTATATTTTCCCCGTAATTTATGGTTTCAAAATTATCAGAGAGTCCCTTAAACTTAAATAAACCTTCGGGTCCGCAGGCGGTCCAGAGATTTCCCTCATTATCCTCTGTTGCCGCGAAAGAACCGCTTCCACTATAAATTGTACTTAAATTTACTAATCACCGAATAAACTATTATCCTGTATAATTATATTTGAATATTCCTCCGCCGGTTAAAATCCATAGATAGCCGTTTTTATCCGGGTATAAATAATATCCTGGTACTTTTAAATTTGTGTATTTAACGGAATTATCATCTGAAACGAAATTCTGTGCTTCCATTAAATTTTTCTTTGAGTCGTAATAGCATAACCCGTGTATCCAGCTTAATGCCCATATTTTTCCCTTATATTCACATATTCCATCCATAACATTAGACCCGTAGTTATTATTGCTTCCCGGGTTTGTAGAATCAAAGTCGATAGCAATAAATTGGTCGGTTTTTCTGTTATATCTTAGAATTTCACCGGTTGTTACTTGATTGCTTACATTCCCGGTCCATATATTGTTTTTGGAATCGCAATATATATCAATCACTTTTGGTAGGTTAGTAGTAAAATCGCGCGCAAACTTATTTAAATTATAATTTTTAAAAGTTCCGGTATACCTGTTAAAGCGGGATACACCATTCCATTGGGCAATCCAAAGATTATGATCCTTATCTTCCGTAATTTTCAAAACTCTGTTATCGCCGATTGAATTATTATCGCCGGTTTCATGTTTATAGACTTTAAATTCATATCCGTCGTATCTGTCAAGTCCGTTAGATGTACCAATCCACAAAAACCCGTATGAGTCTTGCATAATGGAAGTTATGCGGCTGTCGGATAATCCCTGGGATATGGAAATGCGCTTGGTATTTATTGTCAGGCTTTTCGACTGGCGGTCTTGTGCGTGTAATCTGCCGCCTGAAATCAAAATGTATAAAAATACCAAACACAATACATAAAAGTAATTTATACTTTTCAAAATGTACTCCTTAAAATTATTGAATGTTCATTCGGGAATTATTTCATTTTAATTACAACAAACGTCTTCGTCCCTTAAAAGGGACTACTCCGCGATTAACTACTACTTAACTTTTGCTACCACAAACGTAACGTCATCTTCCGGTACTTTACCGCCGGCCCATTTGTCTACTTCGTTTTTTAATTTCTCAATTATTTCTTCCGCAGAATATTCCGAAACATCTTTAAATATATTTTTTACTCTTTCATAACCGTAAATTTCTTTTTCATTGTTAGATAATTCCGGGAAACCGTCACTTAAAAGAAAAATCACATCACCGCTTTTCAATTCTGTTTTTGTCTCTTTGTACGGGATAATTGCTTCATCGCGCCGAGAGGCATTCCTTTATTATCAATTTCCTCAACTTCATTTTTATCTTTTCTGTAAATATAAACCGGCGGCACTCCTGCGTTTGAAAGAGAAAGCCGGTTGTCTTTGATCTTTAAAAACGCGAAAGCCATCATCAGTCTGCCGAGCTTAATTTCTTTTATCGCCTCAACTGATTTATTAAAGAATGGAATGACATCACTTTTGCCTGCTTCAAGTGTAAAGATACCTTTCATAATTGTAACGAGTGTGCCGGCCTGCATTCCGTGTCCGGTTGCGTCGCCTAAAGCAATATTTAATGTTCCATCTTGTCCGACTGCAAAATCATAATAGTCCCCGCCGACTTCAGTTGCAGTTTGCATGTAAACAGCAATATCTAAATTTGGTAACTGTGGGACTGATTCCGGAAGCATAGAGAGTTGAAGTCTTCGTGCTTCTTCCAGTTCTCTTGTCTTTCTCTCATTCTCAGCAGTTATCTTTGCGGATATTTTCTCCTGCTCAATTGCTTCCTCGGAAAGTTTTTTAACATTGGCTAGCTGAATTTCCAGGTTCTCATTTGTTTGTGATGAAGTTCTAGCAAGATAAATTGACATGGATAATGGAATACTTAATAAAAGAGCAATCCCGTATGTGGATGCTAAATCGAATCTTCCGTAAATCATACGGAATATAATTATTAATATCATCAGGCCGGCAAAACCGCACAAGCCTGCCCCGATTACCCAGGCATTTCTTTTTTTATGTTTTATGGCTAAAAAAGTAACCCTAAGGATTTCAATGGACGTAAAACAAACTACCGCTATAAATAAATATCCTGATGCTATCAGCAGTTCTTGAAAGAACTGGAGTGTATAGGCGATAGCCCATGTTAAAAGTATGTAAAGGAAGATTTTAAGCAATCTTCCATAGAAGATCTGATACAGGAATGCAATGACGCTTATAAATATTATAGATTGAAAAAGCCGGTCGATTATTGAATCCGCATAAAAATAAATTATACCGGAATTCAGGATGTTGAAGAGTACAAACCATGAAAAAAAATATGACAAAGAGACTGTGAAAAGAGCATAGTACAGATATTCTCTTTTGCTGGAGTAAAAAAGAAACAACATTACATAGATTACAAATATGGATATAAATATTCCGCAAAGAATTGCGTATATACCGACTGTATTTACACGAGTCACCCCGTAGTATTTATTTGCTTCATTCAAATTCTTAAACGTTGGACTAAATCCCGCACCACGAGTGATTCTTTGGTAAAAATACGGGCTATTTATTGGAAGGTGGTTTGAGTATCTGACTGCAAACAAATATGTTAATCCCGAATCGAAATTAATAATTATCGGTTCACTGTGCGATTCATAACCTTTTTCATCTTTGCTGTTTTGGGAGACAGTACCGAACTTGTTGATTAGTTTCCCGTTTATATAAAGTTCCGATGCACCTATGTGGTTCAGCGTCAGCGCAATAGTTTTATTCAATAAAGATGAATCAATAACTATTGTTTTCCTGAACCACCCGATCCCGTTCCAGTTATAACTTTTAATAGAATCTAAGTACATTATACAATTGACGGTTTTCCAGCCGGCAGATGAAAATTTAGTAAGTGCCCAGGCGCTGTCGTCACCGGGGTGATAATCCCAGTTTTGATAAATTTGAATGCCTGTGGCTATTTAAACTATCGCCGTAAATATGCGTTGTATCTGTTGTCTGGCAAAAAACCACAGAGGTTAACAACAATGCAAGCAGAAATGTTTTTTTCATATCACCATACAGTTTTGTTGAGGAGAACAATTTTAATATTTTCGTTAAACATAGTTTCGACCCTGCCTGCAAAGGCAGGGCCGTGGCTATTTATTTAACTTTTATAACGACAAACGTAACGTCATCTTCCGGTACTTTGCCGCCGGCCCATTTGTTTACTTCGTTTTTTAATTTCTCAATAATTTCTTCAGATGAATATTCCGCAACTTCTTTTAAATATTTTTCTAACTCTTTCGTAGCCGTAAATTTCCATTTCATTGTTTGATAACTCCGGGAAATCCGTCACTTAAAAGATAAATCACATCACCGCTTTTCAATTCTGTTTTTGTCTCTTTGTACGGGTAGTTATTCATTGCGCCGAGAGGCATTCCTTTATTATCAATTTCCTCGACTTCATTTTTGTCTTTTCTATAAATATAAACCGGCGGTACTCCTGCGTTTGCAAGTGAAAGCCACGAATTTTTTATTTTCAGAAACACGAATGCCATCATCAGCCTGCCGAGCTTAATTTCTTTTATTGCTTCAACGGATTTTTTAAAGAATGGAATTACTTCACTTTGTCCGGCTTCCAGGTAAAGATTCCTTTCATAATAGTAACGAGAGTTCCGGCCTGCATTCCATGTCCGGTTGCATCGCCGAGCGCGATGTTTAATGTTCCGTCTGATCCGACTGCAAAATCATAATAATCACCGCCGACTTCAGTTGCCGTTTCCATCGAAACGGCAATTTCTAAATTAGGATGGTTTGGAATTTCATTGGGAAGCATAGAGAGCTGAAGCTTACGCGCTTCTTCCAGTTCGTCGGGTTTGCCTGGCATTTTTAACTCTTAAATCCGCTTCTCTTTTTTCCTGTTCAATTGCTTTGTCCGAAAGATCCTGAACTTCAACTATTCTATTTTCAAGATCGATCTTTGTCTTAGCACTTTCGCGGGCAAGATATATGGACATAGAGATAGGCAGGCTTAAAAATCCACTCATAAAGAATAACAAACTAAGCCATTTCGGCGGATTAATTGAAAAGAAAGTGGCGATTGGAAGAAACATTACATAAATGAAAAATATCAGTACGCCCGCACCGATAATTAACGCATTTCTTTTTTTCCTTTTGACTGCAAGAATTATTACTCGAAAACCTTCCGCCGTAAGCAGCAGAATAAATGGACCGAATACATAACTGAAAAACCATTGATGTGTGTATACGAACGATTGCAAAAAACTGAGCACAGCTCCTAAAATTAGAATTATCCAGAACTGCTTAGGCATTTTTTTATAGAAAATTGCATAAAGGAAAAAGTCGTATGTTGCAAACATAAGCGAGACCCATATCATCCTTGATATACTAAAAATATACAATATGTCAGAGACCGAGTGCATAATAATATAGATTAAAAGCACTATCCCCATATAACAAAGTCATTGAACCGGCAAATATTCCGTAGAATAAATTTTCCCTTTCCCGCGAATAAAAGAAAAATATTAATAAATGAAGCAATGCAAAAGCAAAAGCAATTGCTCCGATAAAAGTATAAATAATTGTCCAAGTAATATATCCGCTGGTTTCTGATGAAATTGCACGATCAGCTTTATTAATTGTTAATCTAAACCCCTCAAAACCAGCTTCTAATTTATAACGTTCGTAATATTCCTGTGCTTTGTGGTTTGCATATCTTACTGCTAATTCTTGCGTTTGGGATGTATCAAAGACTACTATAAACGGAATATCTTGAGGGTTGTATGCTTTTTCTTTATTGATATCTTTACTTATAGTCCCAAATTTTTTAACCAGCTTTCCATTTAAATAAAATTCCGACGCACCTCTTTGAGTTACTATAAACGCGGCAGGCTTGTTAAACATAGTTGAATCAATTTTGAATTTTTTCCTGAACCAGCCGATTCCTGTCCAGGTGCCGGTTTTTATGCTGTCTATATAAAAATTGTTTTTTAAAGTGGACCAGTTTGTATCGTTATAATTTTTCCCGGCCCAGGCAGTGTCGTCGCCCGGATGGAATTTCCACTCCCCGTTAAGCGAGATATTTGCTTTTGCAGAATCAAGTCTTGTTTGTGTAATAACCAAAAGGCTTTCTTTGGTTTTGGCCGTGTCTTTCGTTTGGCAAAAAACGTTAACTGAAAGGCATGCTACAACCATAAGTAAAAGACATAAACCGTTTTTGGTAAATAAATTTTTCATTGTTCTTTCTATGTTAAAGCTTGAAAGCAAAAAGAAACCATACCTTTAAATATTTCATTTATAAATTCTCTGTTAACTCTGTGGTAAAAAGGATTTTAAACCGCAGAGAAAGCCGAGAAAACACAGAGCAATTATGCAATTGATGATCTTATTTAATTTTTATAACAACAAACGTTACATTCCGTCTTCGTCCCTTAAACGGGACTACGCCGGACAAGCATCATTTTATCTTTATAACAACGAATGTAACATCATCTTCCGGCTCTTTGCCGCCGGACCAATCGTCTACAGCATTCTTTAATTTTTCAATAATTTCTTCCGCAGAATTGCCCGAAACATCCTTAAATATATTTTTTACTCTTTCATAACCGTACACTTCTTTTTTATTATTAGATAATTCCGGGAAACCGTCACTTAAAAGATAAATCACATCACCGCTTTTCAAATCTGTTTTTGTCTCTTTGTACGGGTAGTTATTCATTGCGCCGAGAGGCATTCCTTTATTATCAATTTCCTCGACTTCATTTTTGTCTTTTCTATATATATAAACCGGCGGTACTCCTGCGTTTGCAAGTGAAAGCCATGAATCTTTTATTTTCAGAAACACGAATGCCATCATCAGCCTGCCCAGCTTAATTTCTTTTATTGCTTCAACGGATTTTTTAAAGAATGGAATTACTTCACTTTGTCCGGCTTCTAAGGTAAAGATTCCTTTCATAATAGTAACGAGTGTTCCTGCCTGCATTCCATGTCCGGTTGCATCGCCGAGCGCGATGTTTAATGTTCCGTCATAATCCGACTGCAAAATCATAATAATCACCGCCGACTTCGGTAGCCGTCTGCATGTAAACCGCGATATCTAAATTCGGTAATTTCGGAACGTCCCGGGGAAGCATAGATAACTGAAATTTGCGTGCTTCTTCCAGCTCTTCTGTCTTCCTTTTATTTTCCAACTGGAGTATTCTTTTATTTTCTTTTTCTTTTCTTCTGTCGATTTCAAATTTTCTCGCGCCTCCAATGATTCCAACAAAGGCAAAGATGTAAAATAAATAAGCCCACCAGGTTTTCCAGAGCGGGGGATCAATAGTTATTTCAAGTTCCGCCGGTGTTTTATTCCAAATGCCGTCGGCGTTTTGGGCCTTTACCATAAAAATATATTTCCCGGGTGATAGATTTGTATACCTTGCGGATCTTATTTTGCCGACATTTCTCCAGCCGTGATCGTAACCCTTGAGATAATAAGAATAGTTAATCCTTTGAGACCTTGAGTAATGAATACCGATATAGCTCAAATCGATATCGTTCTGATCATAAGCCAATTCTATTTTTTTTGTTGAACCGATATAACGTTTAAGAATATCCGAGTTGCGCGGTGTAATTTCTTTGCCGGATATTTCCAGTTTATTAATAGAGATGACCGGAGGGATTTTATTATCAAGGATATGGCCGGGAGAAATTTCCAGGATTTTATCATCGGATATAAAAGCTATGTTCCCGTCATTAAGTTTTTTTAAGCTCCAATTAAGACCTTTAATCGGGTAGCCGTCTTTTTCTCCGAAGTTCCTTATACTGTAATCGTTCATATTTATGCAGGATAATCCTCTTTCCGTTTGCACCCACATATTTTTATTATTGTCTTCGATAAGGCCGATTATCAATTCGTGCAGAAGCCCGTCTTTAGATGTAAAATGTTTAATTACTTTTCCGTCGGTTGTGATGATAAAAAGTCCTTTATCGGAACCGGCCCAGATATTTCCGTCGCTGCCCTCTACGGATACCAGTACGGTATTTGTCATTGGATTCTTTATCTTCATAAATTGTTTTGTCTCCGGGTCAAAACGGTAGAAACCATTGCCGTTTGTGCCGGCCCATATTCTGCCGAACCTGTCCTGGGTTACACTGTAAGTGTAATCAAATCTTGGATTGGTTGCTTCATCTGCAGGGGGAACGGGGTAATAGACGTTCGATTTTCCGGATATCAAGTTATAGCTTAAAATTGCCGTTCTGCCTTTGTATGTACCGGCAAACCAGACTATATTATTTTTACCTAAAATCACTTTGTTAATTCTTACATCGGTTTTATCGTGAAATGGATTAAATAATTTTTTGATCGTTTTATTACTCAGAGAATAACTGTAAAAATCTCCGTTTCTTGAATGGATTAATGCGTCCTTGCCCTTCCATTCTTTTGCAAAATCTACTCTATTGTTTTCCGGATTTCCGCTCCTGATTGTAACTTTGTTCAAAATGGAACCGTTATGCGGATTAACTTTAAATATATTTCCGTAATAGTCGGTCACTAAAATGTTTCCGTCGCTTAGCGGAAAGAAATAATATAATTTCCCATTTATATTATTTTGTGAGCCGTCAAATATATTTGTGAACTTATCTGCGTAGGGATCCCACCTTGTCATTCCTCTTCTTCCGGTGGTCAGCCATACGGTTCCGCTGCGGTCTTGAAAAATATTGCCTATACCGTTGCTGCTTATTTTTCCTTCAACGCCGTACTCGCCCTCATATTGTTCAAATGAACCGTCTTTCAAATTAACGACAAATAGTCCCTTAGAGAGGCCATCCGTAGAAATCCATAGACGTTTATTTCCGTCTATATAGTGGCTCGAAATTTCAATTCCTTTTAGAATATCGTGTAGGTTTTTTTTCAATTTAAATTCGGTGACGGTTATGTTAGTATCTATTTTTGCGGTGAATATTCTATTATCCGGAGAGGCGAACCACATTTCCTTATCACGGTAGTTGTAGAATCCGAAATCATAATAATTTTTAGTCAAATCCTGTAAAGGCTTCTTTGAATCGGCATCAAATATCGGGATATATGAAAGACTGTTTTCTTTACTGTTATAGACCGCGATTGAATGGGGCTGCATTATCCACAACCTGTTGAATTTATCGATTGCTATAGCACCGGAGCGATATTTAAGCACGGGGCCTTTTTCCGGATCAGATAAAAACTTGGCGAATTTATTATCTTTATCGATTTTGTATAATCCCCAATGGTTAAAACTTATATAAACAGAACTGTCGCGGCTTGCAGCAAATTCTCCCCAGTTCTTAAAATCTTTAGCCGAATCACCGAAGACTTTTAAAATTGGACAAAACCCCCGATGTTATAATTATAATATTCTAAAGATTTATTGCTTATGACCCAGATTCTTCCGCGGGCATCTTCACAAACGTCTTCCGCAACTTCACCTTTGAATGCATAAGGATTTTTAGGATCGGGCAGAAAGTTTTGATATTCATACCCGTTATACCTGAAGAGCCCGGTTTCAGAAGTTATCCAGAGATAACCGAACCGGTCTTCAATAATACTATAAGGGTGATTGCCGGGAAGGCCCTCAGCAATATCAGTTTGCGTGAAGTAAATATTCTTTTGCTGTGCAAAACATATTGAAGTAAAAAGTACAATAGAGAGAAGGAGTAGTTTTTTCATATTTGTCCGCAATTTATTTTGGGAGAGTAGAAACAGTAAATTTTTCAAAAGTAGTTACCTGTTTCCAAACAATTTTATTTTACTTTTATAACTACAAACGTAACGTCATCATCCGGATCTTTGTCATTTACCCATTTTGAGCCCTGGCTCTTTAAATGTTCAATAATTTCTTCGGGACTTTTTTCTGCAACGTCTTCAAAAACATTTCTTACTCTTTTATATCCGAACATTTCTTCATTGGAATTATGAAGTTCCGGCAGTCCGTCGCTGAACAATAATAAAGTATCGCCGGTTTTTAATTTTGTTTCTCTTAAATCGTAAGGAAATTTGTCAATTGCACCGAGCGGCATTCCTTTTATTACATGCTCTTCAATTGTTCTGTCATATTTTCTGTAAATAAAAATCGGCGGCATCCCGGCGGAAGACATTGTTATATTTATCGCCGCTGATTTTAAGCATTGCAAGGCACATTGAAAGCATATGAAAATGCATTTGCTTTATGCAGCGCGACATTTCATGAAAAGTAAAAAGTATATCGGGATTAGAGGCGTAACTGTTGAACAATGATTTCGCCGCGGTAACCATTGTTCCGGCTTTCATTCCGTGCCCGGTTGCATCTCCGAGTACAACAGTTAAAGTTCCGTCCATTGCTACGTGAAAATCATAATAGTCTCCGCCGACCTCTGTAGCGGTTTTCATATAAACGGCAATATCCAGATGAGGAAGTTCGGGTAAGTTTTTAGGAAGCAGCGAAAGCTGAAGCTGTCTTGCTTCTTCAAGTTCTTTTGTTTTGCGTTCATTTTCAGTCTCGGCAATTTTAGCGCGCAGTTCCGCTTCCTTTATTGCAGCAGCGTTTCTTTCTTTACTTAACAATCTTCTGCGTTGAAATCTATCGAAGCCGAAAATTAACCCGGCAAACAAAATACCGTAAAATATGTAAGCAATTGTTGTACGGTACCATGGCGGAGTAATAATTATTTTTAATGAAGCAATTTCCGGATTCCAGATACCGTCGCCGTTGGAGCCTTTTACTTTAAAAACATATTTACCGGGAGAAAGATTTAAGTAAGAAGCAAATCTCCTCTTGGTGTAGTTCCAGTTCTTATCCAATCCCTGCAGCATATAAGCAATTTTGTTTTTTGCCGGACGAGAAAAGTGAATTGATGCAAACTCAAATGAAAGATTGTTATCGGAATAAGGTAATTCAATCTTTTTGGCTTCGCTTATATCTGTTTTAAGATGCAGTTCATCGGCAAGTTTTTCAACCGGTGTTCCGGAAATAGTTAAACCTGTAATTACCGGATCCGGTAATGATTTATTTGAACTTCCCGGGTAGAAAGCATTAAGCCCGTTGTATCCGCCGTAAAATATTTCTCCGTCCGCGGTCACTGCAAGCGAATTGTTTACAGGAAGATCATTTATTCCGTCTTTATTATCGTAGTTTATAAAACTTAATCTTCCGTTGTTTTTTTTATCCAGCATTGAAAGTCCGCCCGGAGTGCCGAACCATAAATTACCGTTCAAATCTTGTGTAATAAAATAAACAATGTTGCTTGCGAGACCGTCTTTTTGATTTATTAACTTAAATTTTTCCGTTTCGGGATTAAAACGTATTAAACCCGCCAGTGTAGATGCCCAAACTATATCGTCTTTGTCTTCAAGCAAACCGCTCAGATAATTTGTAAGCGGGAATCTCACTTTACCATTATCGAAACGATAATCTTTATAAGTGTTGTCAGATAAATTTAACTTAATTAAACCTGCCCCGTAGGTTCCGATCCATGCAGTATTTATATACTTTCTGCTGAATTCAATATCGCTTGCTCTTTCTAACGTAGGAAAATATTTATTATCCGATTCTTTTTTAATTTGTTTGTCAAGATCTGAATATAGTTCATCGCTGATTGGTATAACCTGTATTCCGTACCATTCCGAATCAGGGGGAGCAGCAACATTAAAAGCTCCGTAATTATGCCCGATATCAGTGATGTAATGAAGAGAGTATTTACCCGCAGGCAGCTCGATGCACGCAGGTGTAATCCTGTTTTTATACCCGCCCCCGTCGTTAAATGATTTTTGTTCGGAACCGGCTGACCATACTTTTTTACCTTTTGAATCCTCAATCCAGCCGAAGTCGAACATATTTTCATCCAGGCTGGTTAATCTTCCTTCACCGAGACTTATAATTAATACCTTAGTTGTTTTATCAAGACTAAAATCTTTTGAAAGATTCGCGCTTTCTCCCACCTTTAGTATAGCGGCAACCGGCTGATTATTTTGTACCGTACTTCTAAGCTTCGACATCAAGCCCGGGCTGGCTTTTTTATTGGTTACTGTCGGAATTCTGTGAAAGGTTCTTGTTTCCGGGTTAAATATCAGAATGCCCTGCCGGTACGCAATCCAGATATTCCCGTCAGGTCCGATTTTAATTCGGTTAATTGTAAACGGAGGCCTTGTATAGGAAGTATTCTTAAAGGGGAATTCTTCTTTTTTCCCCGTTTTTAAATTAAGCTTATATAAAGCGCTGTCCGCTGAATACCATAAATATTCATTCCCATCTACTAATAAATTGCTGCCGGCCTGGTTTTGAATTTTTGTGAATTTGTTTGTGTTCCTGTCGAATTTAAATATACCGTGACTTTCCTGAGATACAAGAAGTTCATTTTTCTTTGATGGATTTTGAACAGCACTAATTATTTGAGAAGCGCTTGCAGCAGAATTACTTTTACGGTTAACCGGGAAATATTGAAACGGTTTTTTAGCAGGGTCAAACCGGTACAATCCGTTTCCATTAGTTGAGATCCAGTATATCCCGAAATTATCTCTGTAGAAATAACTAGGGTTAATATTAGGTAAATTTTTTGTCAGCAGAGAAAAATTGCTTGCTTTAGGATCTGTCTCGAGAATTCCGTAACTGCAAAGCATAAAAATATGATTGTTGCTATATTGATAGAATAATCCGTAATAATTGTTATGCCCTTCCCGCGGAAACACGGAATACATATCAATAGTCCTCATCTCATACGTGTTCGGATTATAGATTATTATTTTGTCTTTACCCCCGAGCCATAATTTCCCGGAACTATCTTCAAAGATATCGGATATATCTTTTGTGTTTAATTTAGGATTAGGAAAGTATGGCTGGAATTCATTAGTTGACGGATTATATATGAATACTCCCTTTTGCGGATAGGAGACTAAAATGTTGCCGTTTTTCAATTCGGTTAATCCGTAAGCATTATTTATTTGATCGAAATGAATAATTTTTCCCGAATAATCCCGGAAGTTTATCCCCTGAAACTTTTTTATTTTTTTGTCATATAATTGAACGCCGGTATAACTTGTAGTTATCCACAGCCTGTTATTTGAATCATTCAGAAAGGATAATACTTGAGACTGGTTTAACTGCGATCCATTATCAATTGAAATGTTGGTAAAATTATCCTCAGCCCTGTTGTATATACTCACATAGTCGAAATTACCGACAAATAAATTACCTTGGTTATCTTCGTTTATTGCAGAAACATAATTATAATGCAGACTGGTGGAATCACCGGGAATATTTTTATAAACTTTAATATTATAACCGTCATACCTATCCAATCCGTCTATGGTACCGATCCAGAGGTATCCCAGATGATCCTGGTACGTACAAAGTACAACTGAATTGGATAATCCATCGGACACCGATAACTTTTCGAAAAAATATTTTTCCTGTGCTTTTAGAGTACCGGCAGTTAACAAGATTAGGCCGGTTATTAAAAATATTACATAAGTGAGTTTATTTGTGAATATCATAATTTAACCTTATTACTTGATAAGTTTAGTTAAACTCGAGTAAAGAACAATATTGAAGATTATTTGTTCCGCCAAGTTTGGCTCAGAATGACAGTTCTGCTTATTTCATTTTAATTACTACAAATGTTACATCGTCTTCCGGATCACTGTTGTTAGTCCAATTCACTCCCGCTTCTTTTAAATGCAAAATTATTTCTTCAGGCTCTTTTCTTGCTGATTCTTCAAAACAATTCCTCGCTCGTCTGTATCCGTACAATTCTTCATCTTTGTTCTTTAATTCCGCGAAGCCGTCGCTCATCATTAATATTGTATCGCCCTTATCTATCTTTAATTCCGCGGTTTCGTAGCTGAGGCCGTTCATTGCGCCTAGAGGCATGTTATTTAATGAAACTTCTTCAACTATTTGCCTGTTGTTCCTATATATCATAAGCGGCGGCATTCCTGCGTTAACGGTTACAACCTTATTGCTCCCGTTAATTTGTACACAATTTAAAGCCATCATAAGTCTGCCTAGCCGCATGTCTTTAATTGCAGCGCTCGCTTTTTCGAAAAAAGGTTTTAATTCTTTGTTTGTTCTGTCGGACATGAAGAGAGATTTCATAATTGAAACCATCATTCCCGACTGCATTCCGTGCCCTGTTGCATCACCAAGAATTACCGTTAATGTCCCATCCGTGTGAAGATGAAAATCATAATAATCTCCGCCAACTTCCGTGGCTGTTTTCATGTAAACGGCAATATCCAGATGGGGGAGCGAGGGTATTTCTTTAGGCAGCATCGAAAGCTGGAGTTTGCGCGCTTCTTCCAATTCCTTGCTTTTCCTTGCACTCTCGGCTTCGGCAATCTGCGCACGAAGTTTAGCCTCTTTTAATGCGGCGGCGGCTCTTTCGTCTTTTAATTTTTCAGCTTCTTGCTTTATTATTTTACCTTTTTCATATTTTCTGAAACCTACAAGTCCTAATCCGATGAACAACACATAAATGGTATAAGCCCACCAGGTTTTCCAGAAAGGCGGATAAACTATAAACGAGTATGACGCAGCATTTGTCTTAAGCCCGTTAGAGGTAACAGCCTTTACCTTAAATGTATATTTGCCGGAAGGAAGGTTCTGGTATTCGGCAAATGCAAGATTAGTTGCCCTTGACCAGTTTTTATCGTATCCCTGCAATATGTGTTCATAGGTAGTTTGCCCGGGATCTTTAAAATTTAGAGCAGAATAATTGAAGACAAATGAATTCTGAGAGTATGACAACTTTTGAGGAAAAGAATAAAAATAAGGTTTATCGTTAATACGAACAGAAGATATCTTCAAAGGGAAACTTTTATTTTCAATTTTTCTCACATAGAGTCCGACTCCGTTATACAATTCCAACAAATTTCCTTTGCCGTCTTTAATACCTAAAGAAGGCCCGCCGCTGGTAACATTTTCATCATCATAATAAGTTTGAAATTGATCGCCGGTTACCTGCAGCATACCCACCGGACTGGAAAAGAAAACTCTTCCTTTAGCATCGACTAACGGATTAGATAAATTTGTTGAAGGGAGGCCGTCTTTTTTTGTATAAAATTGTAAATATTTCCCGTCGAATATTACCAGCCCGCGGTTACGAAGTCTGATATAAAGTCTGTTATCGGCTTGAATATTGGTTGCCGTACCGGCAACACTTGCTCCCTTTAATATTCTAAAATCGGCATCATCATTTACACTATCGGTAAGTCGTACAAATTTACTACCGTTAAAATTATAGAACTCGCCGACAGTAAGGAAATACATTCCGTTTTTTAAATCACCGACGTAGTGAAGCTGATCATCCGGAACTTGCCAGCTTGCGGGAGGTTTCATCCAGGCCTTGCCGTTAAAAATTCTAATTTTTGAACTTGCGGATGTAATATCTTTTTGGTTATTCGAGAAAATACCCAACAGCCATAATCTTCCGTTTAGGTCTTCGTGCATCTCAATGTGCTGATATGGCTTTTTATTATCTTCTTTACTGAAAGGTGAATTTATTCTTACGAATTCATTACCGTTAAATTTAGCCAAATAAAAACCTGCTTTAGGAGTATTTTCGGAAGCCGGCCTCACATAATTCTGCCATGCATAAATGCTCCCGTTTTTTGTTTCCAATAAATTGGTAGCGTTGTATGGTGTATTGCTTCCGCCGGACTTAATTTTTTTAAATTTCAATAAAGTTTTACCGTCGCTGTTTATAATTTCCCTGGCAAGCGTTATTCCCTTGGATGTAGGTATCCAGATCCTTCCGTGACTGTCTTGAAAAGTGTTAAAAGTAATATTACTTGAGAGACCGTCTTTTTCCGTAAAAGCTCTTAACTTATTGCCGTCCCAAAAATTTATGCCGGTATTATTAAATTGAGCGTATGAAGATATATCGCTGTATGAAAATGATATCCAGACATTGCCGTTTTTGTCGGTAAATAAAATGGATATTCCGCCTTGAAGTTGAAGCAGACCGTCTTTCTTGGTTAACATCCTCGAATGATTGGGATAATAAATTCCAAATCCGTTCGAAGTTTTCATTAAAAATCCGTTCTTCAACTGTTTGTTTAATATCGCTGAAAACGCATCGTATTTTTCCCACTTTCCGTTTGAATAAAAAAATGACTGGTTCGGATATTTTGAACTTTGGGTTAAATTAACCGTAAAAAAGTTTAATAACTCAGGGAATGTTCTATTACTTTTAGTTAGTATACATGCCGTATACCGGAAATCTTTAATAATTCTTCCGGTGTTTAGTGCCGTAATATTTTTAATATTTGCCGAAATGCCGGAAGGTTTAAATCTTCCGTTATCAAACACATAAATGGATTTATTATTTGCGGAAAAATTTTGCCCGTTAGTATAATATGTGGTTACAAATACTTTGTTAAGTTTATTGCTGTAATATGCTTGTACCGGGATTTGATTTTTGTCGAGTGTTTTCACAAATGCATTATACTGATGGAAACCGGTGCCGTCATACATTAAAACGCCTGAATGATATTTATTGCCATTTGATACAAAATTTCCCGTGCATGCTATCCAGGTATTGCCGTCCTTGTCAACGGAATTTACAAGGCTGCCCGGAAGGTTTACCGTGCCTTGCAAATTTATTCCCATAGATTCGTCGATTCTTTTAAATTTTCCGTTCTTATATAACGCAAAATATGCGCCTTCTTTCGTTTGGGTATTATGCCCGGAAGATTCAAAAATAATGTCCCCATATGGTGTTTCAACAAAACCTGTAGCATTATCCAGCGGAAAATTTGTTGAATCATAAACCGTGAATTTTCCGTGATCAAATTCGGTAAGACCGCCGTTAAATTTTTTATCTACGAACGGTGTATATGAACCGATCCATATTCTTCCTTTGCTGTCGGCCTTTATTAATTGAATCACCTGCCCGGATAAACCGTGAATTTTATATCCTTCTTTGGCTGAATATGTTTTGAATTTTTTCCCGTCGAATGAAATAAATTTTTGTGGGGACGCGAAGTAGAGGATGTTGTTTGTGGAATCATAATACATATTCTGCATTTCCGGTACTCCGTATTTTTCTCCGACTTCCTCAAACTCATCTCCGTTAAACCGGTATGTTCCTTCCACCCCGGAAATCCAAATGTAGCCGTTTTTAGTTTGCACAATGTTGGAGTAATTATCGGACGGAAGTCCTTCCTTGTTAGTATATTCGATCAAATCGGCATTTGCCTCCGTCTTATGCCGCTGCTGCGGAAATACAGAATTAACGTTTGCCAGTACAATAAATAGGAAAAGACTGATAAAAAATTTACGAGTAGTTTTCATATCTCCCTCAAAAATGAGATTTATGTTTAATAAAATTTAATGTCTTGCGTCATTAATTTTATTCATGTTAATATTTCATGAATCCGGTAACGTAATTACAAACTCCGCACCTTTTCCTTCTTTCGTATTCACTTCTAATTCACCGCCGTGAACCTTTGTAACTATATCGTAACTCAGAGATAGTCCCAATCCGGTTCCTTCTCCTGTCGGTTTTGTTGTAAAGAACGGCTGAAAGATTTTATCTACAATATCTTTGGGAATTCCGCTGCCGTTATCACGGATTCTTATTTCAATATTTCCGTTCAGATTTTTTGTAGAAACCGTTAAAGCAGGGGAGTAATTGTTTTTATTTTTCTTTTTTTTATCATAAGCAGCGTAGCAGGCGTTATTAATAATATTAAGAAATACTCTGCTTATATCCTGCGGAACTACATTTATCTTTCTTATTGATTTATCGTAATCTTTTTCAATTGTAATGTCGAAGTCTTTATTCCGTGCTCTCGTACCGTGGTAGGCAAGACTGACATACTGATCGAGAAGATCATTTATATCAGTTAATGTTTTTTCACCGGATGTTCCTCTTGAGTGAAGGAGCATACTTTTAACGATTGAATCTGCGCGCTTACCGTGATGATTTATTTTTACAAGATTTTGTTTTAGGTCTTTTGCTATTTCTTTCACTTCTTCTGTATTTCCTTTGTCAGCTTCTTCGAGCATTTCGGCAATCAGTTCATTACTCACTTCTGAGAAGTTATTCACAAAGTTCAGCGGATTTTTAATCTCGTGAGCAATGCCCGCGGTGAGTTCACCCAGTGATGCCATTTTCTCGGAATGGATGAGCTGAGATTGGGTAGATTTAAGATTTGAAAGTGTTGTTGCCAATACTCTGTTCGTCTTTTGTTTTTGCCGGTTATTACGATACAGTATCAGGCCAATAAAAAGAAGTACGCCCAAACCTGCAAGCATGGCATAAGTCCTTGTTCTGGCTTGTGTCTGAATTTTTTCATCATGTAAACTTTTGAGCCGCAGTTGTTGTTCAAATCCGATATTCTGATAGGAAAGCAGGCTTTTCTTTTCCGCATTATTCAGGCTGTCGTTTAATACGGTGTATAGTTGCAGGTATTTTAGGGTACTGTCGCGGTTATTTAGATAGCTATACACATCTGAAAGCGCCCGGTAAGAAATAGCCAGCGGCTGCGGCTGTCTCAAAACCCGGGCAGTTTCCAATAATTTCGTGGCATAAAACAGGCTGGAGTCAGGTTTGTTTAATCTTTGGTATAATTTACTTAATGCATTGTAGGTATTCGAAAGATAGGAAAGATTATGATGCGCTTTATAGGATTCTACCGATTCCAGGTAGGCATCCCGGGCAAGTGTTAAATTCCCTTTATTAAGGTAAATGTTTCCCAGACTATAAAGAATGCTGCCTTCCCAGGTTCTGAAGAAAAATCCTAAATGCGGCTGCAACGCTAATGCTTGTTGATCAAAATAAAGTGCCGAATCCAATTGGTTAATGTAAATATAAGAATATCCTAAATTCAAATATGCCAGCGAAAGCAAAAAAGTATCCGGAATAGATTCAGCATAGTTCAATACCTTAAAATACCTTCGTTTTTCCATATCCCCATTACCGGTAGCACCGTACAATTGACCCAAATGCAACTCAATAAGACCCAAATTATAAAGCCTACTATCATGCGGGGTTTGTCCTCTTAGAAAGGGCAAGGCTGATTTTTCACTTGCCGGGTTCTCAGCAATTTTCATCGCTTCCGACAATGATTCAAGTGCTGACGGGTAGTTACCCAATGCTATGAGCATATAGCCCCTATCGCTTAAAGAGGCTGCTTCATCCAATTTCAGTCCTAACTGCTGAGCCAGTGCAATACTCTTATCATCGTAATAAACGGCACTGTCACGATTAATTTCCAAATAATAAAGTGCCAGGTTATAATACGCATCCATACGAACAGTGTCATTGGCTGCATTTCTTAACGCCAGTTGCAGGCGGTCTAATTTTTTTGCACCTGACAAAGTAGTGTCAGATAAAATGGAAAAAAGCCCTGACTGTGCCTGGCAAAAACCAAGCATAGAAAGAAAAAGTATAAGAAATAAAAATGCACGTTTCATAAGATGTTTATCCCGGTATTTGAATGATAAATGTTGTTCCGTTGCCTTCTTTTGTTTCCACTTTCAGTTCACCTCCATGTACTTTTGTAACTATATCGTAACTAAGAGATAATCCCAATCCGGTCCCTTCTCCCGTAGGTTTTGTTGTAAAAAACGGCTGGAAGATTTTATCTACTATATCTTTTGGAATTCCGTTTCCGTTATCACCGATTCTTATTTCAACATTTCCGTTTAGATTTTTTGTTGAAACCATTAAAGCAGGGGAGTAATTGTTCTTATTTTTCTTTTTCCTATCATAAGCAGCGTAGCAGGCATTATTAATTATATTTAAGAATACTCTGCTTATATCCTGCGGAACTACATTTATCTTTCTTATTGATTTATCGTAATCTTTTTCAATTGTAATATCGAAATCTTTATCATGCGCTTTCATACCATGGTAAGCAAGATTAACATATTGATCTAAAAGATCATTTACATCAGTTAATGTTTTTTCACCGGATGTTCCTCTTGAGTGAAGAAGCATGCCTTTAACAATTGAATCTGCGCGCTTACCGTGATGATTTATCTTTGCAAGATTCTGTTTCAGATCATCAAGAATAGTCAGGACTTCTTCTTTATCGTTCTTCTCTAATTCTTCTTTTATTTCATCCAATAATTCGACGCTTATCTCGGAAAAGTTATTAACAAAGTTTAACGGATTCTTAATTTCGTGGGCAATGCCGGCGGTGAGTTCACCCAGCGATGCCATTTTCTCGGCCTGGATGAGTTGGGCCTGGGTAGCTTTCAGTACAGTATAAGCCTTTTCAATTTCCCTGGCCTGCACTAATTCTTTCTCCCTGGCAAGCCGGTGTTCTTTTTCGAGTAACCTCTTTCGCTGGATGCGGTCTACACTAAATATACCGGCAATAAAAAGTAATCCGTAAAAGCCATATGCCCACCAGGTTTTCCACCAGGGCGGGGTAATCACTATGGCTAGCGACTTTTCCTGCCAGTTGCCGTATAGATTGGAACTCTTTATCCGGAAGACATATTCTCCCGGCGGGATATTGTAATATATGGCCTGGTTGTCATCCCTGTTTTTCCGCCACACGTTGTCAAAATTTTCCAGTTTGTATAAAACATTCTGTTCAGACGGGGCAGTCAGGTAGTCGATGTCGTTAAACCCTACGGCAAAATTATTTTGGTGGTAATTCAGGGTGATCTTCTGTGTTTGGGAAAGTGGCTTTTTGAGGATATGGCCTGAACCTGGAATGACCTCACTATTATCGAGGTAAAATTTACCCAGGTACACATGGGTCAGGTTTCCTGCAGGTTGTTCAAAATCCTTTGGGAAAAAATGATAATAACCTGCCGTATCGGCCAAAAAAATCTCCCCCCGGGACGAAGTAAATACTTTTTCGCGGTTGATGCCGCCAGCATTCAGATTAATATCCCAGCTTTTGTCAAAGAGTACCGCATTTTTTGTATCCGGGTTAAGCCGGAATAAGCCCTGAGTTGATGTTATCCACAATGAATGCCTCTTGTCTTCTGCAATTCCGTATACGCCCAGGGAGTTATCCATTAAACTTGTGGAGTCCCGAAATTGAGTGAACTCATTCGTTCCCGGATACTTAACCAATAATCCATCGCTTGTTGCGGCCCATATCCTGTGTCTGCTGTCTTCGTAAATACTACCTACATCCAAATAAATCCTCTGCTTCATCACTATAAACTTCCCGTCATTCCTCTCCATCCGGTACAATCCATCTACAGAACCCACCCATATATTTCCGGATGAATCAATTTTTACAGATTCAATAATATTATCTCTCTGGTTGGAAGGATTCGGGATCAGAAAATGTATAAAACGGCCTGTTTTTATATCCAACAGATTCAATCCATAATAGGTGGCAACCCAAAGAGAGCCGTTACCATTGAGTTGTGTAGAAAAGACCGTATCGGACGAAATGCTGTTACTGTTTTCTGGGCTGTGCCTGTAGCGTGTAAAAACATGGGAGTTTGTATTAAAATAGTAAAGCCCATCTTCGGTTGATACCCATAAGTTATTGTTAGGATCGGATTCCAGTCCAAGAATAATGTTATTTCGCCCGTTTTTATTTTTATTAATAAGAAAGCTTTCATACCTATTATTATTTTTCCTTAACAGTAAACCCTGGTCGGTTGCAAACCACATATTTCCGTTTGCATTCTCGGCAAAATCATTAACGTTTGTTCCTACCCGCGAAAAATTAAGTCTGCCGGAAATGGTAGAGACTTTATATAATTTCGTATCCATTTTGCCTGGAATCCATGGCGAAAACCACAACAAATTATCTTTGGTTTTCATGCAAGCCCAGAAATCGTTCATTTCAAGTTTATGTGATCCTGTCGCGGATGTCCCGAAAAATTCTACTTTTTTGCTTATAGGGTTATACCGGTTTATGCCTCCTGCAAAGGTTCCTATCCAGATATAACCTCCGGAATCTTCAGTTATAAATCTGATATGGTCAACGGCATTGATAGCATTTTTATTAAGTGGAGGACGGCTGAGTTTTTGCGGATTTTCAGGGTCGTATCTAAGGCGTTGGAATGTCCCTTTTTCCCGGTCCATAATATGAAGGCCATCACCTGCAGTGCCAACCCAGAATGTCCCGCGGCTGTCTTCAAAGAGGGCCGTTACCCGGTTGTCAATAAGGCTTGTTTTATCGCCTTTTTTATGGAGGTACTGCGTAATCTTCCCGGTATTCCTGTCGAGTTTGTATAAGCCTCCAGGTTTCGTTTCCGGGTTAGCATAATCTGACGGGAAAGGGCTTCCGCAACCGATCCAGATCACCCCGTTTTTATCTTCGTATAGCACCCGGACCTGGCTCCGGTTTAAATCTGCCCCTGCCTGCGACCGGTTGCTGACATGGGTAAATTTCCCGGTAGTAGGGTTATATTTGTCGAGACCACTGGCAGTGCCGATCCACAAGATACCGTCATGGCTTTCAATGATTGTTCGGATTGAATTGCTCCGTACAGTTGAAGAGTTATTATTTTGATGTTGAAAACGGGTGAAGGTTCCCGTTTCCGGATCAAGACGTTCGAGTTCGTTGCCATAGCTGCCAATCCAGATATACCCATTCATGCCGGCATATACGCATTCAATATAGTTTGAAACAAGTGAATTCGGGTTATTTCCTTCAGCCGTAAACCTGATCAAACTTCTCCCGTCATATTTATATATTCCGTTTCCGTTTGTTGCTAACCAAATAAATCCGTTCTTATCCTGGCACATGCTTGTAATGCTAGCACCAATATTGAGATTGATGCCGGGTAACGGTACCGGTTTTATCGAGACCTGCCGGCCCCGGCCCTGTAACGGGGCAAAAAGGAGCATGAGTCCGGCCATGACTCCAGGCAATTTGACGCTGTAACTCTGTAGGTATTTTTTTATCATAGTTCTTTTTGATTCGATCAGTCCGTAAATAAGTAAAAAATACATTACCGGAGTGTTTTGCTGATTCTGCATTTCATTCTCCATAGTGTACGTTGACGATATCGGAAGTTATCTGAATCAGGGATTGACACGGATTTAGGGATTTCACCGATTTTTCTGTTACGTATTTATATATTAATTCTCTCATATTAATCCGAGTAATCTTTTAATCCCATTGATCCGAGATTCAAACAACAGGTATTTGAATAATAAACTCCGTTTCTTTTCCTTCTTTACTTTCCAAAGTTAGCTTTCCTCCATGAGCCTTCACAATATCGTAGCTCAAACTCAATCCTAGTCCGGTTCCCTGACCCGTAGGTTTTGTTGTAAAAAACGGCTGGAAGATTTTATCTACTATATCTTTTGGAATTCCGTTTCCGTTATCACCGATTCTTATCTCAACTTTTCCATTTAAATTCTTTGTGGATACTTTGAGCTTGGGCTCAAAATCACCTCCGTTCTTCTTCTTCTTTTTTTCATTCGCAGCGTAGCAGGCATTATTAATTATATTCAGGAATACTCTACTTATATCCTGCGGAACTACATTTATTTTTTCTAATGTTTCATCGTAATCTTTTTCTATTGTTATATTGAAATCCTTATCCTGCGCCCGCATTCCATGGTAGGCAAGATTAACATCCTGTTCAAGAAGTTCATTTATTTCTGTTAAAATCTTTTCACCTGTCGTTCCTCTGGAATGAAGGAGCATTCCTTTAACAATAGAGTCTGCTCGTTTACCGTGATGATTTATTTTATCGAGATTTTGTTTCAGATCATCTGAAATTGCAATGACCTCTTCCTTGTTTCCGTTAAGTAATTCTTCTTTCATTTCATCAATTAATTCGCTGCTTACTTCGCTGAAGTTATTTATGAAGTTCAACGGATTTTTAATCTCGTGTGCAATGCCGGCAGTGAGCTCACCAAGCGAAGCCATTTTTTCTGAATGAATTAATTGAGCCTGGGTAGATTTAAGTTCACCAAGTGTTCGTTCTGCATTTTTCTTTTGAACTTCAATTTCTTCTTTTTGTTTTCGCAGAATTTCATTTGCTTTCTTTCTGTTACGGTTATTTCTGTAAAGCAGCAGGGCAATAAATACAAATACAGCGATACCTGTTAGAAGAATGATCATTCTTATTCTGTTTTCCCGGGCTACGCGGTCTTTTTCCAATTGCTCCAGTCGAATATTCTCATTTAAGCTTGCGGTCTGAAAGGCTTCGAGATTTCTAATTGTTTTGCTATTAGCACTGTCTTTTGCAATAATTGCCAGTCCCCGGTATTTATATGAACTGTCAATCAAGTTGTTTAGCCCATAACTTTCAGATAATAGATAATAGTTATCACCATCGGCATTGTTGTATACGGTTTTATAAGTTTCTAAACCTTTTAATGCGTAATAAAGGCTCGAATCTTTATTTTTTTGTGCCAGGTAAAGTTTTGTAAGGTCATTATACACGCGAAACAAAGAGGTATAATTTTTATGCTCTATTCCTGATTGTTTGCTCTTGTAAAAATATTTTATTGCAGCCGTAGTATCAGCTTTTGTTGCGGAAATTTTACCTAAAACATCATAGATAAAACACAAATAATCTTTTTCGTTAATTTGTAAAGCGCTGCTTTCCGCCCGGCTTTCATACCACAAAGCTGAATCCGGTTCATTTATGTTTAAATAAATATACCCCAAATCCATATTTGCGAGCATAATTCTGGAAGTGTCATCAATTTGAGCCGCTACGGCTTTAGCCTGATTGAAATAAGAAATTTCCGACTCAATATTTCCGGTTGTACCCATTAATATGGCATACATATGATCCGTTGTGGAGAGAACTTTCAACCGGTCTTTCTTTGGTGATTTGCAATATATTTCCCACCTTTTCGTCTCGTTTGTTGAATCCTCTACAATAGTAAATGCCTTTTGGAAGCATTCAAATGCTTCTGCGAAACGGCCCAGATGTGTTAGTTGATACCCTTTATCAGTAAAGTTAGAGGCCACATTAATTGCCTTATTATTTTTCTCTGCTATAAGCAATCCCTTATTGATATATTTAAGAGATGAGTCCCGGTTTGATTCGTAGAAATACCACGAAATTTGCCCACACAAATTCCATTTTACAGAATCATCTTTTGCATAATGCAAAGCATTACGAAGACTGTCTATGGAAGTCTTCTGGCTGTACGCAACAATGGGTAACAGTACAAGCAATAATATTTTTAATACATTTTTCATCAGCTAAACTGTTAGTCTTATTATAAATGCTGTTCCCTCTCCCTCTTTCGTTTCCACTTTCATTTCACCTCCATGTACTTTTGTAACTAT
>CAWJLA010000008.1:0-25000 GCA_963843605.1 uncultured Bacteroidota bacterium
AGGTTTTTCTTCGTTTACCAAAGTTGCTACTTCTCTTCCAAGTATATCATAAACTTTTAGTGTCACGTGTGATGACCTAGGAAGTGTATATTCTATTGTTGTATTTGGGTTGAATGGGTTTGGATAGTTTTGTTGTAAAGAAAAGTCTGCCGGTAAATTATTTTTTTTATCTTTAATACCGGCTATCATATCTTTAAGCGGACGGCGGAAGACACCGTCGTCGGTACCCGCAAAAAGATAACTGTTCTTAATTACTAATGAAGATATATTGTAATCCGTTAATCCTTCAACAAATCTGGTCCAGCTTTTACCGTTATCTTCCGTCAGATAGACGCCGTAAATATCGCTGCCTGCAAAAACTTTGTTTCCGTCAAATGCAAAAGAAGTTACTTCAATAGGCCCATGACTTGTAGCTGACCAGCTGGCACCGTTATCTGTTGAAAGATACACGCCTCCCGTCGCCCCTGCAAAAATGTTGGTTCCTTCAACGGCCATAGAAAGTATCTTATAATCCGTTAATCCGGTATTTTTTTTAGTCCAGCTTTCGCCGTTGTTTCTTGAAACGAAAATGCCGTTTCCGTATGTTCCGGCAAATAAATCTGTTTCGTTAACCGCAAGCGATGTAACATAACTGCCCTTCAATCCGTTCGTGTCTGCGGCCCAGTTTAAACCGTCGTCCAATGAGAAATAAACTCCTTCCGAGCTTCCCGCATATAATATTGAATCTTTAACAGCAAGTGCGATATTCCAATCCTTTACTTCCTTATTTACTATCGACCAGCTCTTCCCGGAGTCGGTTGATTTATAAATGCCGTTAAAGGCAATCCCGGCAAAAAGATTATCTCCTTTTAACATTAGTGCCGGAATATGTCTTGATCCTGTCGGCATACCCGCAGTATCGGCGGACCAGCTAGCGCCGTCATCCGAAGAAAAATAAACTCCGAAAAAATTACCTGCATATAGATTATTCCCTTTTACAGCGAGTGAATAAACACCAGGAATATATGGTAAGCTTCTATTAATTCCCGTCCAGCTTGCCCCTTTATTTGTCGAGAAATAAATTCCGCCGAACTGATCACCGGCAAAAAGTCCGGTTCCGTTTGCAGCGAGAGCAATAATACCCATATTTCCCAATCCCGCCGATATCCAGTTGGCTCCATTATCGGTAGATCGATAAACACTGTCTCCTCCTCCTGCATAGATGTCGGCGTTGTCAAACGCAAAAAAATGGATAGGCAATCCTCTGCCGAATTCAGTCCAGCTCGATCCGTTGTCGGTGGATAAATAAGCGCCTATTGCGTTAGATACAAATATATTACTGTCTTTAACGGCAAGAGAGAAAATATAATTATTCGGCAAGTTCGAAGTAATCGAGCTCCAACTTGCCCCGTTGTTTTTAGAAAGGAAAACGCCTCCTCCGTAAGTTCCTGCTATTATATTATTACTTTCTGCTGCAAGTCCGGTAATATTATTATTAGTCAAACCCGAATTAATTGCGTGCCAGTTTGAACCGTTGTTAGTGGAAAGATAAACACCAGCATTTGATGTCCCGTAAAATATATTTTCACCTACAACTGCAAGAGAAGACGAAGCGCTGTTATGTATAATACCGGAGGTATCTGCAACCCAATTTTCGCCGTTGTTTAAAGACCTGTAAAGACAATAATCCGAAGCAGCAAATATATACGTCCCTTTTATTATCAAAGTTTTAATATTTACGATTTCATTAAAAGGATTGCCGGGATCCGAAAATCCGTTGTTGCTGGACGACCAGCTTATGCCGTTATTCGTCGAACGAAATATTCCTCCGTTATATCCTATAAAAATATTTGAATCCGAAAAGGCAAAACAATTAATTTTTGTAGTTCCGGAAATAGGTCCGTTTGTCTGCCGCCAATATTCCTGCGAAATTGCGTTAATTTGCGACGCAAATATAATTAAAAGTAAAAGGTAAAAAATCTTCGTATGTCCCCCATAATTTTGATAAGCTATACTACCCTGCTTATTAAAAGGCAATATCGGTAAGAAATTTCGAAGTATTAATGCAACAGTTAAATTATTTTAACAGAATTATTCTTATTTGATGTAAAAATATTTTTAATTGAGGAAAAAAACAATCTAAAAAAGATAATATTACTTTTTTGAAAATTTTGAATCCAAATTGGTTATTCTTTTTTCAATCGATATAATTTAGTTAAAAAATAACCGCTAAAATAAAAACACAAAATAGCTTCCGGATTATTTGACTTTTTAATTTTTTAATGTATCTTTAAGCACAAAAACAGGAACTTTATTATAGACGGTTTGCTACAAAGGTCAATTTTTAATTAAATTTTATCTCCGGAGTAGCAAAGATATACCGATTTTGGGAATTCAATCCTTCGGAAGGATCTTTCTCTGGTCGGTTTTTTTGTTTTTAACTGGAACTTTTAATATAGGAGATTGTTTATAGCAACAAAACGATACCGATTTATTAGACACCGGAACACACTAATTAAGAAAGGACGGCAGCGATGAAAACCATAAAAGCTAAAATCGATAACCCCTTATCTGACCTAATTAGCGATGATATTTATGAGCTGCTCAGCTCTCAGGGCTTAATCGATGAGAAATCCGTAAGAGACTATCAAATTAGAAAAAAATTCAAACAGCTAAGAGCCAGCAAAGTAAGCGCAGGGGATGCAATCGATTCGATAAGAGAAGAATATCCCTATTTACAGTTTGATACGATCAGGAAGATTGTTTATCAAATAAGCAAGTAGTTTTTTATTTCTTGACAAATATCGGTTTAGGTTTTATATTTCTGTTGACTCTTTCAGAGGGTTCTCCCCTGCCCTTTGATGTTAAATGAGTCTAGCCCGGTGGTACCCCCATCACCGGGCTTCATTTTAATTTTCGGAGATTTATATGGCTAAAGCAGCGGCTAAAAGGAATTTAAAAAAGAGTAAAGTATCAAAAGTTTCCCCGTTCAATGCTTACTGGGAAAAGACCAATTATTATATTCTTTTCGCAGGAATTGCGGTTTTAATACTGGGGTACATTTTTATGTCGATGGGACCCTGGAATAGCTTTACTTCTTTGGACATATCTCCTATCCTTTTGGTAATCGGTTACCTGATTATACTACCGCTTGCTATTCTTTATAAAAAGCGCAACGGAAATAGTACAGCCGAGATTAAAGAACCGGCTGCTGAAAAAAAATAATTCTTTAAAAGCTTCCAGCTTAAAAGGGGCTAACAAAACTTAACTGACAGTTTTCTTTTCCTGATCTGTTTATATCAATTCATTTTTATTTTTTTATAAACCTTGACAAGTTTAAACGTAGAAAGAATAATAGACCTGAATCTATTGTTGTCTGTCGAAGGTATTGGACCGGGAAAAATCCGCAGTCTTTTAGTAAAATTTAAAACTATCGGCAATATACTCTCTTCCGGCTACCCGGAATTACTAAAGACTCCCGGCATAAATAAAAATCTCGCGGAAAGAATTCTTAAATCTCGCAGTTTAAGTTCACATATAAGGGATAAAACATTAGCCGAACTGAATAAATTAGACATGATGCATGCCTCTGTTATGACTATCTGGGACGAGGAATATCCCGCCTTATTAAAGAAAATTTACGATCCTCCATTAATTTTATATTATAAGGGAAATCTGAATAAAAGCGAGGATTATTCTCTTGCTATCGTCGGCACTAGGAAACCTACAGGTTATGGTAAAATACAAACGGAAAAACTTACCTCCAGCCTGGCTGCACAAAAAATAACTTTGGTAAGCGGATTGGCAAGAGGAATAGATTCTATCGCGCACGCCGCGGCCTTAAGGTACGGATCAAGAACAATAGCAGTAATAGGATCCGGGCTTGATATTGTATATCCTCCCGAAAACAAAAAACTATTTGAACAAATAACCGAAAACGGTCTGGTGATAAGCGAGTATCATCTGGGTACAAAACCGGATGCACAAAATTTTCCGCGCAGAAACAGGATAATATCAGGTTTAAGCTTCGGATGTATTGTTATTGAAACGGGGATAACCGGCGGCGCAATGCAGACGGCCGCTTTTGCACTCGAACAAAACAGGGAGGTTTTTGCGGTTCCCGGCAATCTCGGCGTGAAACAATCAGAAGGTACTAACCTGCTTATACAGAGGGGAGAGGCAAAACTAATTACATCTTCTGAAGATGTTCTGATCGAGCTTAATTTGAAATTTAAACCCGTTGAAAGAAACGAACGGGAGAAAAAATACAATGATTTAAATTTATTCGAAGAGAAAATCTTATCAACACTGGAAACCGAAGCATTGCACATCGATAAAATAGCTTCGTTAACAAACCTTAATACTTCCGACTGTCTTGTTCACCTGCTCACTCTTGAATTTAAAGGACTTGTAAAGCAGCTTCCCGGGAAGATCTTTGCCGTAATTTGACTAATATTTTTTCCTGTTTTTCCAGAGAGCCTTTAATCGGTCTTTAAGATTTTTCTCCTGCCCGTTTTCAGTGGGGAAATAATATTGCCGGTTTTTTAATTCTTCGGGAAGATAATTTTCTTCGATAAAATGCTTATCGAAATCATGCGGATATTTATAATCTTTGCCGTACCCGATATTCTTCATCAGATTAGTAGGCGCATTCCTCAAATGCAGTGGAACGGCATAAAGCGGATTGTTTTTAACGTCAGCAAACGCCTTTTCAATTCCCATATAAGCTGCGTTGCTTTTCGGAGATGCCGCAAGATATGCGGTGCATTGCGCCAGAATAATTCTTGCTTCCGGCATGCCGATTTTATCAATGGCTGAAAACGCGGCCTCAGCCAAAACCAGTCCGTTGGGAGAAGCGTTCCCGATATCCTCGGAAGACAGTATTATTAACCGTCTCGCTATGAATAAAGGATCTTCTCCTCCTTCAAGCATTCTGGCAAGCCAGTATAATGCTCCGTCAGGGTCGCTGCCTCTAACACTTTTTATAAAAGCGGAGATAACGTTGTAGTGCTCTTCTCCTCCTTTATCGTAAACAATATTTTTCTTCTGAACAATATTTTCCAGCACTTCTTTGGTAATGCCGACAGGCTCCGAGTTGATCTCCTGAATTATTGCGGCTTCAAATATATTCAGCAATGATCTTGCATCGCCACCTGAAAGGTAGATTAAAAAATCAATATCTATTTCGCCGATATTTAAACCGGATAAAAATTCATCCTTTGCTATCGCGGAATTTAAAATGTTCATCAGGTCTTTATGAGAAAGTTCTTCAAGTATATATATTCTTGCTCTTGACCTTAATGCCGGAATAACTTCAAACGACGGGTTTTCTGTGGTTGCACCGATTAATGTAATCAATCCTGATTCCACCGAACTCAGCAGCGCGTCCTGCTGTGCTTTATTAAACCGATGAATTTCGTCAATGAATAAAATTGTCCGTTTGTTCACAGTTTTATTATATGCGGCCAAATCAATTATTGCACGGATATCTTTAACTCCGGACGATACCGCATTTAATTGATGAAATTCGGAATTGGTATACTCCGCAATAATCTTAGCAATTGTAGTTTTTCCCGTACCGGGGGGGCCCCAAAGAATAAACGAACTAAGAGTGTCGTTCTCAATCATCAGACGGATAGGCTTGCCCTTCCCCAACAAGGCCTGCTGTCCCATAAATTCGTCTATGTTCTTCGGACGAACTCTTTCGGCTAACGGTATTTGGGGAATATTTACTTTGCTCAACTTCTTCCGCCTTTAATCTAAAATCATCCTAATGTTTAAATGTGTCTGTTATGGTGAGCGGACCGGCCATGCCGTTAGGCATGATCAAATCATGAAATTATTTGAAAAAACATTTATATTGTAATTTGCCTATCTCCTTCAGTAAGCTCAGTGTACAACTTCGTCATAGCTTCTCCCGAATCTTCGTCCGTGATGACAATAATAAGATATCATTAATAGTTATTTTCAATTTAATACGAAAATTTTAGATCTTTTATTTCTCAATAATCTTTATTGTCTTTTCACCTTTTCTGATCATATTATATTTTTCGCGAGCAACTTTTTCAATTTTTGCCGGCACTTTTGAGCGAAGTGAGTCGATAGAACTCTGGAGTTTTTTATTACTGTTTTCGACTTTACTTACCTCTTCTTTCAGAGAATTCAACTGGTGCTTTAATTTAATATATTTGAGTATGCCGTTTTCATTAAAGAAAAAGATAAATTAATCCTAATATGAAGAAGAATATAAATGTAAAGAATAAAAATTTTTTCTTCTTATTTAAGGCCATTTATAAACTTAATTTTATTATTTTATCGATTAATTCTTCGAACGACATTCCGGCTGACTTTGCCATCTTAGGAACCAGGCTGGTTGAAGTCATACCGGGCAGCGTATTTACCTCCAGGCAAGATGGTTTCATCCCGTCGTCCATTCTGAAATCGACTCTGCCGTAAACAGAACAGCCCAACGAATTAAAAGCTTTCACTGCTTGATTCTGAAGTTCTCTTTTCACTTCATCCGGAAAATTTGCGGGTACCTCGTATTCGCTCATCCCGGAAGTGTATTTGCATTCGTAATCGTATATTCCGTGTTTCGGTTTTATCTCAAGTACCGGAAGCGCAGTTTTATCTATAATCCCGACGGTTAATTCGTGTCCGTCAATAAATTCTTCGATAATAGCTTTATCAGAAAATTGAAGAGCAAGTTTTACGGCTTCATTAATTTCGGAAATATTATTACAGATTGTAAGACCGACTGTAGATCCCTGATCATTAGGCTTTATTACGCACGGAAATCCCAGCGTATTTTTTATTTCATCTGCTAATTTTTGTATATCGTTTCCCGAGTCCGCCATAATCCAGCGCGGTGTTTCCACACCGTAATGTTTAAATAACACTTTTGACATATGTTTATCCATTGCGATAGCACTGGAAATTATATTGGAACCGGTATATTTAATACCGCTCAATTCGAGGAGCGATTGTATTGTACCGTCTTCTCCCCATTTACCGTGCAGAGCAAGAAAAGAAATGTCTATATCAGCAAAGAGTTTTGAATTAACCGCTTCGACATAGTTTCTATTGGATATTCCGGTAAAATCCTTTTTATTAAAAAAATCATCAGGATCTTCGGGTTGATTATTTCCGTAAGCCGGATCTACAAGTACAACATCATAATTTAATTTTAATAAAGCTTTATATATGGAAGAAGCGGATGATTTTGAAACTTCCCTTTCGGGGGAAGTACCGCCCAGTAATAAAGCCACTCTAATATTTTTATTATTCGGCATATGTTATCCAGTTGTCTTTAATTTAAATCAATAATAACAAAATTTTAAAAAGAATTTACTCGCATTAAAAAGAATTAGAAATCTATTTGATATTTTATCCGTGATATAATTTTCTACAAAATATTTTTTGAACGGTATTTTTCTTCCAGCTGCTCCATCAGTTTCATATTAACATAACCGTCATACCCGCTAACAGGCGGAGGTTCGTTTTGATGAAAGGAAGTCTGTACGGATTTTAAAAGGCTCAGCAGTCTGTTACCTCTTTTCCTAAAGGCTTTTTTCGCTTCACCATCCAACAGAATAGTTAATTTTGAAGGAATAAATTTTGTCCCGATCAGTTTTTCGATTGACATAGCGCCTTTGTGTCCGAGAATTTCAATGCGGTTAAAAGATTTTTTATTATTATACGAGACATTAAAATAACCGTATCCGCTTTTTTCAAATTTAACGATACCGGCTGCGAAATCTTCGACTTCGCTTTTATAAATGATGTCGTCAACTACGCCGTCTATGTCCTTTATTTCGCCGCCGAAATATCTTAACAAATCCAGCATATGAGTTCCCAGATCTCTGAAGGCACCACCGCCGCTTAATTTCTTTTGAAATCTGAAATTATCTCCCGGAGGCATATCTATATTGTAATTCAGATTGATGGAAACCAATTTACCTATCATCTGGCTTTCTATCAGCTCTTTTGCTTTTGAGATAAGCGGGTGAAAACGCAAAGGATAATTTACGGCAAATCTTACATTATTCTGCTCGCATGCTTTAACCATCTCCACTGCCTGAGCGGTATTTATTGAGAGCGGTTTTTCGCAGAGAACGTGTTTACCTGCCTCGGCGGCCTTAATAACCTGTTCATAATGATCTGAGTTTGCACTTCCGATGTAGACAGCCTCAATATCCGATTTCAGAAATTCATCGTAATCCGTATACCTGTTCGGAATGCCGAATTTTTCGCCTATTGATTTTACTCTGGCAGAGTTATGACTAAACAGAGAGAGTAATACACTTTTTCTAAGCAAGTGGAGAGTAGGGATAAATGAGAATTCGGAAAAACGTCCGCAGCCCGCCACTCCCCATTTTAATTTATGATGAGATGCTCTTTTGGTTTGTTTCATTATTTTTTATTAGAAATTAATTCGTACGATGAACCTATTCTATAACCTTTTTCTTTTTTAGCAAATCCATTAATTTAACGACAGGCGTAGCATTCTGCATAATATAAAAATGGACGCTGGGTACATTATGCTTGAAAAGTTCCTCTACCTGCTTTGCCGCCCATTCAACGCCTACGTCCATTATATGCTCCGGTTTTGCAGCATATACTTCATCTACAAATTCATCCGGAAGGTTTATATAAAAGTTTTTGGGAATATTAACCAGATGTGATTTATTTGTTAAAATTTTCAATCCGGGAATAATAGGTACGCTAATTCCCTCTTCCCGGCATAAATCGACAAAGTTAAGATACACAGAATTATTAAAAAACATCTGGGTTACCACATAGTCTGCACCGCCATCAATTTTATCTTTAACATATTTTATATCGGTTTTTAAGTTAGGAGCTTCAAAATGCTTTTCCGGATAACCGCTTACACCTACGCAAAAATCAGTAGGTTTCGGATCAAGTAGACTTTCCTCCAGATATTTCCCGCTGTTCATGGCAGCTATTTGTTTTACAAGATCCACAGCATGAGAATTAATGCTTTTTCCCTCCGGAATAGGTTTCTTATAGCCGCTATCGTCGCCTCTAATTGCAAGTACGTTTTCTATACCGAGATAATTCAACTCAATTAAAAAATCTTCGGTTTCTTCGCGTGTAAAACCGTTAGTTAAAATATGAGGAACGGCATCTATATTATATTTATGCTGTATTAATGCACATATGCCGAGGGTGCCCGGCCTTTTCCTTTTAATTTTTTTCTGAATTCCTTTTGAGGTTTCTTCATAAAATATTTCGGCTGAGTGGCTCGTAATATCCACGAAGGGCGGCTTATATTTAATTATCTCTTCTATTACCGCAAGCAAACTTGTAATATCGCCGCCTCTTTTAGGAGGTATAAGTTCAAAACTAATTAAAGGCTGATCGGAGTTTGTTAAATGTTCTATAACTTTCATTATTACTTCAATATTTTTTAATCGTCAAATTTAATACATTAAAAACAAAACTACACTAATATTACGTAATGGTTTGGATTTAAAATCAAGTATACAAATTAGGACACTAGTTACGGATATACAAGCCGGTTACGTTACCTATTTATAATAAGAATTTTGTTCTCGGGATTTTCAATCGACCGCATATCGGTTCTTATCTTTAGATATTTTCCGCTAAGCCACATTTGAGTCATATCTTTATAGTGCTTGCTGATAACATTGCCCGATTCACCCGTAGTTAGAATGAGATAAAATTGATCCGGCCTGGAAAAGTCATAAATATATCTGACTACCGGACCGAGATTATTTTCAAATTCACCGTGTTTAAAACCGGGTATATTATTAAGTCCCGTAGTAAAGGGATATTCGGTATTAAAAATTGTTGTCCCGTCTCCTCCGATCGGGTAAGGACCGATATCTACCAGTTTATCTACGATGGAAGAGAATCCGCTGAAAAAATGTTTGAATAATACATAATGCATCCCGCCCCACTGCCAGTTGGTTAAATCCTTTCCGTATTTATTTTCAAGTTCGGTTAAGGCTTCAGCCATGCTTTTTCTTATTACTTCATCCCTGTCTTCGATTCGCGGAGTAGAGGGATCGTCGAACCAGTCGCTGTATGGATTATGCATCAATTGCATCAGGCTGCGAAACGGTATGTTCTGGATGAAAACAAATTCGTTAAAAAGTTTATTACTCATTTTATTTAAATAAATATTACGAAGAAGGTGTTTAAAAAACACTTCATAGATAGCCGCAATTTGTTCGTTCGCGCCCAGATTATAATCCCAGTTTTCAAACAGATTAATCGTTATTTTAAATTCTTATCGGTAATATTAACATTTTTAAACGCATTCAAAATATACATTGAAATCGAATCGACATATGGAGAAATAAAATCATTTTGAAATTTTTTAAAATCATCAGCAGAATATTTTTTCTTAGAAGATAATAATTGCGTAATTCTTTCGATCCGGGACGGCGGTTCCCAAAGATTTGTAATGTAATATTTAAAGTTTTTTTCGGTTTTATTATTTGCAGACGCGATGAAATCTTCAGGAGGATTATATATTGAAGGTAATTCGTTTTCCGGGACGAACCCTTTCCAATTATTTTCGCCGTTTGTTCCGTCATAAATTAAAGAAGGACTGTTAGAAGCCCGGATAGGTAATTTCGCCCCGAATAAATAGCCGATATTGCCTTGTCTGTCGCCGTAAATAAAATTTTGTCCGGGGAGGCTGTAAGTAGCAAAAGCTGCTTTGAATTCGTTCCAATTAGCTGCTTTATTTATCTTATAAAAGGTAAGCAGTTCATCGCTGGGGTAACTGCCGAGCCAATGCATGCTAATGCTGCTATTTAGTACTGTTTTATCCTTAAGCAGCACGCCGTATGGATGGACATCCGATATTATCGGTCCATGGATAGTAGATTTTATATTTAAAATTACGTCCGCAGAGTCTTTCACTTTAATAGTATCTTTTATAATGTTGAGAGGATGCCATTGCCCGTTGTACAAATAATTCTTACCGGTTGAATCAAGTTTTTCGGAATAAAAATCGGCATCGTCTTCCATTATGTTGGTAACGGCCCATGAAATATTTTCATTTTTGCCGATGACAATGACAGGTGCACCCGGTAAAGTAACTCCGGCTGCGTCCCATCCCTTACTTTTTATAACCGCAGCGAACCATTTACAAGGTGCGCTGAGTGCAAGATGGGTATCGTTTGCGATAACAGGGCTTCCGCTTTCGGATAATTTTCCGTTTACAATCCAATTGTTGGAGCCTTTATGAGATCCTGTCCATCCGATAAATTTCATAAATTCACGATCGGTTCTAAAAAAATCGCCGGCTAGTCTATTATGGTTTTTAATTTCGGGCGGAATAATATAAGGGGCGTTCTCCGGATATTCGGGCATTATTTCCTTGACCTTCTCATACCCCAAAGTAGCCATAAGGTCAGATAATGCTACGTCTGACCACCACCCTATATTCAACTCCCAGCCCATCATCCTAATTATAACCAGGCTACTGATAGGTGTCCACCTTTGAGGAGTATAGCCCAAGATATCGAATTCAACAGGCAGGCTGTTTTTATTTTTATTTAAATAGAAATTTACACCGTCGGAATAAGCTTTTAGAAGTAATTTTGATTCAGGGCTGAGTTCTTTATAAATATTTTGGGCAATTCTTTTAATACCGACGGTTCTGAACATTTCATCGAACGGAAGAGCTTTCGGGCCCAGAATTTCGCTTAACTTTCCTTCCCCCGCCCTACGGATAATATCCATGGAAAATATTCTTTCCTGCGCGTGGACGAACCCCATTGCAAATGCCGCGTCTTTGTCGTCGCCGGCAACAATATAAGGAACCGCCGTGCTGTCCCTGAATATTTTTATCTGCTGCGAAATTCCGGAATACTTCAGTTCGCCGCTGTACTCCGGTAAGGTAGCAGTGAGCATCTTATAAAAAATGAATCCGCCGACTAATAGAACAACGATAAAAGATACGGCGATACTAATAGTAATTTTAAGCCATCGGGGCATTTAAATTGCCTTCATTTTTTCTAAAAATACCTTTGATAACGGTATTATATCAAATATGAAATTATTATAAAAAAATTGAAAATAATTAAATAATTTCCAGGGTTATAACAATTATAATATTATTAATACATAATTTCACTTAAGTTACGACATATCTTACAACAATTATTTTTTAAATTTCAAACCTAAATGATAAATTGTTTGTCTAAAACTCGTAAAAGTTTTAATCTAAATTGAAGAGTGATAAAATGAAAAACCTTATCTTAATTTTTTCGGTATTTGTATTATTTATTCTAAGCGGATGTAAAGGTGACGTCGTAAACAGTAAATGGAAAACACAGGACATCCAAATAGACGGTAACGACTCAGATTGGGGAAATACTTTGACATATAATAAAGATGCTAAGTTACTTTTCGGCGTTCAAAACGATAACAATGACCTGTATTTATGCATTGTTACGAACGACCCAGATCTTGAAAAGAAAATACTGCACTTAGGTTTAACCGTTTGGTTTGATAGAGAAGGGAGCGACAGAGAAGTATTCGGAATAAAATATCCCTTAAATTTCCAGGACATGGACAGATCTTCTTTTCAAAGACCTGAGGGCGGCATCGAACACCGGGATATCAATCAGGAACAGATGGAAGAAAGATTTTTGGAAAGGCAGACAGAAGTTGAGGTTGTGGGAAAGAATAAAGATGATATTTCAAGAATACCGGTAACCGCACTTAAAGGTTTAAAATTAAAAATGAATATAAAAAATTACCGGATGGTATATGAAATGAAAATTCCCCTCCATCCCTCGAGTGATGCTCCGTATACAATTAATTCGGATACAGGCAATATTGTAAGCGTAGGTTTTACAACCGGAACAATAGACAGATCCAAATTTGCAAACAGGAAGCCCAGAGAAAACGGCGGCGAGGGAGAGTACGGCAGTGAAGGAGATTATCCCAACGGGGGTGAAGATCAGGGTGAGGGCGGAATGAGAGGCCGTCGTGAAGGATACGGAATGAGAGGCGGCGGCGGAAATAACAGCTTAAATTCGGACCCGCTTGAATACTGGGTGGAAGTAAAATTGGCCGGAATGAACAAATGAATTTAACTTAAACTACTAGATCTTGAACACGAACCTCTCAGCTAGTTCAAGTTCAAGATCAAAAATTTATTTGTTATAATATTTCATCGCTTCGGGTATTTCTTTTTTAATATCCTCAATTCTTGTTTGATCGGAAGGATGGTCGCTGAGAATTTCAGGCGGTGCTTTACCCTTCATAGCAACCGCCATTCTTTGCCAGAAATCCAAAGATTCATGAGGGTCGTATCCGGCCATTGCCATAAAAATCAAACCGAGATGATCAGCTTCGCTTTCCTGTATTCGGCTGTAAGGCAACAGGATACCAACCTGCGTCCCGACCCCGAATGCCGCTAAAAAAATGTTCTGAGTAAGAGCCGGCTTATCCTTTAATGCCTGGGATAAAGCAACACCGCCCAATTGGGTCAAAAGTCCCTGGCTCATTCTTTCACTGCCGTGTTTTGCGACTGCATGAGCTATTTCATGCCCCAGCACAACCGCCAGTCCCGCTTCTGTTTTAGTTATCGGCAAAATCCCCGTATAAACAACAACTTTACCTCCCGGCATACACCATGCATTGGCTTCTTTGCTATCAATTAAATGAAACTCCCATTTATATCCCTGAAGCTGTTCCGACATATTTTTTTCTTTAAAGTATTTTTCAACAGCACCGGCAATTCTTCCGCCGACTTTTTTAACGAGCTCAATTTCTTGACCGTTGGTACTTTCCTTATTGTCCTGCAGAAATTTATCGTACTGCTGGAAACTCATTGAAAGCATTTCGCTGTTAGGTATAAGATCAAGCTGTTTTCTTCCGGTTATGGGCACAGTGCTGCAAGAATATAATAGCAGGGCTGAAATAAATATGATGAGATAAAAAGGAAAATTTCTTTTCATTTACTTACTTTCTTAGTGGAATTAAATGGGTGAAGCAATCGGTAAGTGAAAAATAATAAATTTTGCAGGGGATTTAAAGTCAATAATACTTTATAATTTTATGAGCATTTTATCAATTATTTACCGATATTGAAAATCATAAGTGATACTTAGTTCTGCCTGCGCCGGATTTTTAACATAATATATCAATATACGGGGAGGAATTATGCAGATTGGCATAGTAGGTTTACCGTTCTCCGGAAAATCGACTTTATTTCAGACAATAACCAAAACGCATCTCGACCAATCACAGCTTATGAAATCGGAATCGCATCATGCGGTAATTAAAGTTCCGGACAACCGACTTGATAAACTTGCCGAGATATTTAAGCCTCAGAAAAATACTCACGCGGCAATCGAGTTTGTCGATGTCATCGGTTTACAAAAAGGAGATTTGGGTTCTTCCCAATTTACAGGCAATTTCCTGGCAAACGTAAAGACAAACGATGCATTGATTAATGTTGTCCGTCTTTTTAAAAACGAACTCGTTCCCCATCCCGACGGATCTGTGAATATACTGCGGGATATTGGAACCTTTGAAACCGAGTTTATTTTGTCAGATCTTGCTATTATTGAGAAAAGAATTGACAATCTTAAAAAACAAATTTTGAAGATTCATGAAGATCATTTGAGAAAAGAATTAATGGTTCTCGAAAAATGTTATGATTTACTTCAAAACGAAAAGCCTTTGAGGGAAACGGATTTGCAAAAAGATGAACTTGAAGTATTAAAACCTTATCAGCTTTTAACAGCCAAGCCAATGCTTATTGCCGCTAACTGCGACGAATCACAAGTAAACGATTCGGAGAAATATCTTGATAAGCTTGTGAAAACAAAGATCGGAAGAAATACAAAAGCCGTAACATTTTTCGGTCAGCTCGAACTCGAAATGTCGGAACTGAATAGCAGCGATGCCCTTGTATTTATGAAAGAATATGGTATAAAGGAGTCTGCATTGACCAGTATTATAAGGGAATCATACGATCTGATCGGTCTGCAATCATTTTTTACCGTCGGTGAAGACGAATGCAGAGCGTGGACTATTCACAAGGGTATGACCGCTCAGGAAGCCGCCGGCGTAATTCATACCGATTTCTTTAACAAATTTATACGCGCCGAAGTTGTTCATTACGAAGATTTTATTACATTCGGATCTTTTTCCAACGCAAAAGAAAACGGTGCATGGCGGCTTGAGGGAAAAGAGTATATTGTTAATGACGGCGACATCATTTCAGTAAGACACAATTAACGTTTTTGTGTTATTATTGTACAGCGTCAGTGGGCAAGGCTGGGTAAGACTTCAAGTATAAGAATATTAATTATATTCAATTATAATATTTCAAAATTTCATAACCATAAATACTACGGCAAGATAAGGAGTAGCTGTTGCAATCAGTCCCCATATATTCCACATTTTAGATAATTTATTGTATTTATCCCAACCGAATTTTTCTTCGCTGGCTGCAAGGGCGAGTATTTGCTTTTGTATGGGAACTACTTTGGCCATAAATGCATACGTTGAAATTATTAGAAGTATTATCGACCAGAAAATCCATGATGTTTCTATCAAACTTAAATTACCCTGCATTGCCGTGCCTACCCCGAAAATAAAAAGTGCGGTAACCGACGGCATTGTAAAAATTCTGTCGGCCTTAATAATATTTTTAAATGCATCGGCTATTTTAAGTCTGTCTTTTGATTTATCGGCCTGAGACTTCCAGTAAATCCCGAAAGTAATATTTCCCAGAAATATTATTACGGAAAGTACATGTAAGAGTTTCCATATATTATAAATCATTTGATTCCCGAATTAATAAAGGATGATTTTTTAAGCATTTAAATTTAAGGGGCTTCATATAAAAATTCAAAACTGATTATAATGATTGTGATTAGGAAAGCGCGAACCGGGTAAAATGAATAATCTAATGCTTTAAACTCATATTTATATTCCTCTTACTTTACCTGCGGCCCTAATCATTGAATTAATACTTTTCCGGACGTCTTCTTCGGTTGTAGCCCAAGAACAAATACTGATACGCATTATTGTTTTGCCCTGCCAGACGGTTCCGCCGCACCAGCATGTTCCGTCGTTTTGAATTTCTTCAATTACCTTTTTAGTTGTTTCGGCATTACCGAATGAAACCAGTACCTGATTTAAAACGACATCATTAATTATTTCAAACCCTGCTTCTTTTAAACCGGCTTCAAACATGTTTGCATAATAGCAATTTCTCTCTATTAAATCTATCAAACCTTTTTTCCCGAGAGAATATAATGCTGCCCATACTTCGATGCCGCGCGATTTTCTTGAAAGCTCAGGCGTAAATTGCGACGGCTCCCGCCGGTATCTCTGCGGAAGATAGGATGCCGTTAGTGTCATTGTCGATCTTAACGTTTCTTCATCTCTTACCAGCGCAATGCCGCAGTCGTAAGGAACGTTTAGCCATTTATGTGCGTCGGTTGCCCATGAGTCGGCTTTTTCAATCCCCTTTATCAAATAGGACCTATGCGGCGAAGCTGCTGCCCATAATCCGAATGCTCCGTCAATGTGGAGCCAGGCATTCATCTCATTCGCAATTCCGGCTATTTCATCTATCGGATCAAATGATCCTGTGTTTACATTCCCGGCCTGCGCGCAAATTATAACCGGGCCATTTACCTTAGGTATTTTTGACGCGATCATTCTCCCCTGGTTATCAACCGGAACTTTAATTACTCTCTTCCTTCCCATTCCTAAAAGGCCGAGAGCTTTGAAAATTGTTACATGTGTTTCCTCGCTAACTATCACATTTATTTCCGGCGCACCGAATAATCCGTCTGCCTCAACATCCCAGCCGGCTTTACTTAAAACAGAATGTCTCGCTGCGGCAAGCGAAGTAAAATTAGCCATAGACGCACCTGTAACGAATGCGCCGCCGCATGCAGGAGGAAGAGATAAAAGTTTCAAAATCCATTTTAAAGAAACTGATTCAAGAAATGCACCTACAGGAGAGCCGGCAAACAATCCCGCATTCTGATCCCATGCAGATGAAAGCCAGCTTGCGGCAAGAGAAGCAGGTAAAGAGCCGCCGATTACAAAGCCGAAAAACCTAGGCCCGGATATGCCTATTGTTGCAGGTGACCCGATCCTATCGAGAAATTCTATAACATCTTTTTCATCAACCGGATTATCGGGTAAGGGGGTATCAAAATCCGCAAGATTCTTAATTGCATCTTCCGACGGTGCAACGCTTCTGTCTTGTATATTTTTGCGGTAAGCAATTGCACGTTCCGCAGCATCACGTAATAACAATTCCATTCTTAGCTCCGTATTATCCACGGCGCAAAATAGTAAAGGAAATAATAATATAAAAATTGTCTTAACTACCGGAGAGGGATTAAACTTATTAGCTGCAAATATTCTTTGGTTTAAAGATTAATCAAAAAAGCTTCTAATTAAAACTAAATTTTCAGCATTTACTGCTTATATTTTTTCGCACAGAGACAAAAACGGAGATAATGCTCATTATCTCCGTTATGCAATTATTACTCGTTTTTTGGTTTTGATGTTCTTCCGCCATGGTCGCCAACCAAAATCCATTTTCCATCTTTTTTCATCAAAATATCAGTCCAATTTCCTGAATTTGATTCATTCTTACCCGTTACATTATTTTTATCAAGTTCGTTGTAGTAATAATGGACATAAGCAAAATCACCATTAACCCAAATAGTTAAAGGCGTAAGAGTATATACAACAGTTTGACTATTTTTAAAATCGTTTTCAATCCATTTACTTGTATTTATTTTGTTCATGGGTGCTTTTACCTGGTAAGACCATCCCATATAGCTTTCATCAAAATAGGACATGAATCCTTGTGCGTTCCCGGAAGCAGCTATCGCCCAATATTTTTCTACCCCGGCCCAAACGTCCTTTTGCTCGCTCGACCATTGCTGGGCATACACGTTTGTAAAAAAAGCTATCAATATCAGAGTTAATAAAAATCCGCTTTTGTTAATATTTTTCATTTCAGTTCCTTTTATTTTGTTTTATAATTTATTTGAAAAGTTTCAGATAATTATTTAATGCCCGCTTAACCAAAGTTCAAAACTTTTGTTGGACTCACCGTTTTTATAATTCCAGTCCGGTTTAAGACACAAGCCGCTTTCACCTTTCCAGATAAACTCAATTGCATCCTTAATGTCCGGATAATTAGTTATGTCCATTAAATAAATTTCATTTTGAACTAGGCCAATCTCAATTATTTCGGAGTTTATATCTTGAGCCAGTAAAGAACTTTGAATTATTTCAGCTTGTCTCAAATCAAAAGTCGCCCAGACGATTCCGCCTTTGCCGGAAAGAAAATCATTTTCATCTATAGAAATAGAAAGCTCAAGGTTACTTCCAATCGGTATTTTAGGTATTGTTTTATCAGTTAATTGGTTCCATTCGATTGTTCTCGCAGATTCAAGCTTAATTTTTCCGATGTCTCTGTAGCTTCCTTTAATTTTTATAAGTTTCATAACTTTTCCAGATTACTGTTTTGGAAAGTTTAAATTTCATGCCTAAAAGCAAATTAGTTGATCTCGGAAGTATTGTAGTTATCGATCAATTGCAGGTACTTTTCGCGAATTAGGTTGTTTTATTTAGTATTGTACATTACTAACCCCGCCGAGTGCGGCGGGGAATTTCTCAAAAAAATTATTATAAAATTCAAGTCTATCACTTATAATAATTATTCGCTTTTTACTACGCCCTTTTCGGCGGTCTTGGAAATTTCAAAAGATATTGCCCGGCAAAGATTCCTAACGGATTCATTAGTTGAATTCTTGGCAGCTTCATAGATAACAACATCACCCTTATCAGAATGCAGTTCATCCAGGGCAATTGCAGAAAGTATCCGTAATTGAGTATCTAAATCTTCATTTTTGACAATATCGCTCAGAGGAACTATAAAAGAACTAAACGAGTTAGTCGGAAAAATCTGCTCAAGTTCCCTAATAGTCTGTACTGCCGATAATTCTGAGCTTGTATTATTATCTTTCAAATGTTGCAGCAACATTTTTTCGGTAGTTTCCAAATGTTTTTTTACCCGTTCGGAATCATGCTGTCCGGCAAAACGAGTCGGTCTATTTTGAGCAAAAGAGAATCCGCCGGAAACGAAAAAAAGTAATAGCATTGAAAAGATTAAAAATGAGAAATGCTTTTTCATAATAAGTACTCCCTAGTGTATAATATTTGAATTGTGAAATTTGTTAGAATAAAAATAAGAGAGTATTCTGCGGTAATCTTGTGCTTTTACCGCATTGGTTAGGACATATCATACAAAGAAGAGGGGGAATTGATTTTGTGTATTAACAATTCATGTTACGAAGATTAAGGCATCTTAATAGTTTTGGTTTTTAAGACTTAATAATTTTTTACAATTTCTTTTTATATTCTGATGGACTGGTTCCAAATTGCTTTTTAAATGCCCTGGAAAAATAGGCTTGATCATTGAAACCGACCATATAACAAATCTCAGCTATATTCCCCGCATTTTGATTCAGAAGGTCGGCAGCTCTTTGAAGACGGAGAGAACGGATTAACTGACCGGCAGGCTGGTCTATGAGTGCTTTAAGTTTTCTGCTTATCTGCGAAACACTCATAGCAACTTCACAAGCAAGTTTTTCTACATTAAATTGTTCATCTTCAAATTTCGATTCGATTATTTCAATTACTTTCTCTAAAAATAACCGGTCGACAGATTTTACCGAAACTTCGGAAGGTTTGATTATTGTTGCAACGCTAAACCTTTTTCGAAGTTCTTTCCGCTGATTAATAAGGTTCTTTATACAAGCCCTTAATTCTTTAGCGCTGAACGGCTTGGTAAGATAAGCATCAACACCGGTTTCCAATCCTTCTATCCGGTCGTCAAGACCGGCTTTGGCGGTAAGCATAATTATCGGGATATGGCTCGTCATTTCATCTTTTCTGATTTCTTTACTGAACATGTAGCCGTCCATCTTTGGCATCATAACATCCGTTATTATAAGATCGGGCATAATCTCCCGCGCTTTTATAATTCCATCTTCCCCGTCGCACGCTTCTATAACCCGGTAATCGTTTTAAAGTCTGTTCCCGAATATAGGATCTTACATCCGAATTATCTTCTACAATTAAAATTATTTCTAAATTGCCTGAATCCGGATCCTGCTTACCCGGTAATTTATATGTTTCAATTGCTGAATGATCGTCGTCAATTTCAGTAAAAGAAAATTTATCGGCAGATATTTCGACAAAATTTTCTTTTTTATAACTCATATTTTCGAGAGGAAGATGAATCATAAACTCTGTACCCTCATCTTCTTCACTGCTTGCAGTCAGACTTCCTTTATGCAGAGCAATTAATTCTTTTGCAAGTGCCAGACCTATCCCTGTCCCTTCAAACTCACGGGTGCTTGAACCGTCCACTTGATAAAAACGATCGAATACGTGGCCTATCTGATCTTTACTTATGCCTCTTCCGGTATTTTTCACACATACTTCAACCGATGAGTTATTTATAACATTTATAACGATTAATATTTCTCCGCCCGCCGGTGTAAACTTAAAAGCATTTGAAATTAGATTACAAAGAACTTTTTCCATTTTATCGGGATCAAATACAACCGGAATATTTTCAATTTCCGAATCAAATTTTAATGTAATTTTTTTTGATTCGGCAAGCGACTCGAAAGAATAAAAAAGACTTTTTACAAACGAAACTATATTATGCCGGTCTGCTATAAGTTCCATGCTTCCGGCTTCAAGTTTGGAAAGGTCTAACAACTGATTAATTAAAATGAGCAGTCTCTTTGCATTACGGTCGGCAACAATCAGTTTACCCTTTTCCTTTGTCTCGACGGATGATGAAAGTACGCTTTCTATTTGGCCCAAAATTAAAGTAAGGGGGGTGCGAAACTCATGTGAAATATTTGCAAAAAATTCTGATTTTAACCTGTCGAGCTCTTTTAGTTTTTCAAACGCTAAAAGGTTGAGTTCAAGTGCATGTTTTTTACTTAATCTTTGAAGTTCAAAATATCTTATTAAATACAAAAACCCCAAAAATATTATACCGTAAAAGGAATACACCCACCATGAACTATACCAGGGCGAAAGGACATTAAAGGTAAAAGAATCTTCTTTGCCTATTTTACCGTAAATATTTTTTGACCGGACATGAAATTTGTAATCTCCGGTTAAAAGATTAGTATATTCTTTTGATGGTTCCGAAGACCATTCGGACCAGTTTTTTTCGTTTCCTTCAAGATAATACTGATAAAGATTTGCTGCGGGGTTATCATAACTTAAAGCTGCGTAGTGTATAATTATATTATTATCACCGTGCGATAAAATATTCTGTTTCTTTAAAGAGTCATATACATTTCCTCCGAATATTAAGGAATCCTGACCAGCCATTACTCTTCGGATCAAGGTTGGAAATTCTCCGGTGTAATCATTTATTATTTCCGGATTATAGCGTACGAATCCTTCATCCGTGCTGATCCATAGTAAATCTTTTTTCGCGGCCGGATCATAATCGGCATAGATTGCAAAAACATTATTCAAGTTCAATCTTCTAAATGCCGGTGAGGTTTCCCAAAGTATTTCTCCGTTAGTCTGTGTAATCGCCTTGCCGATTTCATTTCCGTCTTTTGTATTTGCAAGAATCCAAAGATTGCCGTGTACGTCCCGACTGGAAAAGAGAATTGTATTTTTTGAGCATGCAAATGAATTTCCAAAAGTTGAGTCCGGTATAAATTTCTTAGATTCTTTGTTGAAAGTGAAAAGTCCTTTATTCGTTGCAAAAAAAGTATTACCGTTGAATGTGAAAATATTGAATCGTGTACCCTGGACGCCTGTATTTCTTTTATATTGATCTATGTTAATTTTAACCGAATCGGGTGCAGAAAACAAATTCCCGGATTTGCTCCAAACGTGAACTATACCCTCATAATAAGTTACAATCCACAAACTGCCGTCTTTATCTTCAACAAGATTAATTAATTCACTGTTAAGCCCGGCTATATTTTTGATTAGCTTCAATTGTCCCCGGTTATCTCGCAGGATCGCCAGACCTATTCTGGAAATTAGATAAATTATATTTGTATCTATAGCAGACTTAAAAATATAGGGAGAGGGGTAATCGAATATTTTATTTGAGACTTTACCGTTATTTATTTTAACTATTTCATTATTTGTCGTGGCATACAAAGTATTCCCAATTGAAACAAAATTATTTCCATTTGAGTTAACGTCAGGCATCGGCTTAAATTCAGACGCTGCTCTATCCAAGCACAGCAGACCGAAAGAATTAGCAGCATACAGATTATTTTTAAACCTTAAAAATGACTGAATAAAATCATTCGCCGTTTTGTTTTCCGGAATAATCGTAAAAGGAGACAGAATCTCTATTCGCGATATTCCGTCTCCCATAGCCGCCCATAAGCCTCCTTGTTTATCTTGGCATACATCAAAAACAATATTCGTATGAAGACCTTTTTGTGTATTAATTATCTGGATTAAGCGGCCTGCGCTATCTATGACGGCAATGCCTCCCCGCTGTGTAGCAAACGCGTACTTATTGTTGTACAACGTACATGCATTGTAAATATGATTGTTTTTAAGAAACACGTCCGCTTCGGTTTTAAATGCCGAGAATTTTTCACCGTCATATAAGAACAAACCTTCCCGATTGGTTGTTATCAAAATTTTAGTGTTGAACATTAGCATATTATATATTCCGGTTGAAGCAAACTTCTCTCCGTCGGGAACAAGTTTTAACGAGTCTCCGGAAATTTTCATCAACCCAATGCCGTTATTTCTTACGTATACATCATCGTTGATTTTATACAATCTATAAGATTTTACGGATTCGAAAACTTTTATTTTATTTTCCTTCCATCGAAATATTTTATTTTGAGTTTTGAAATACACTGTATTCTTAACCGCAACAACGTCCCAAACGTCACCGAACCCATGATAACGGTTTTCAAGAAATTTTAATAGCGAAACAAAATGCATATAACCGACAGAATCGGAAGCTAAGTAACCGAAATCAGAAGAAGCAGCGGCATATATTATTCCCGACTCATCCATACTTAATTTTCTTACTATGGAATTGTTCGGTGTTTTTATTAACCGCCAGGTGCTGCCGTCATATTCAAGAATGCCCCTGTCATTACCGAAATACATTATGCCCCTGCTATCCTGAACTACGCACCAGTTTTGATACACGGAATTGTACTCTTTCGGACTATAGTATTTTATAAACGGTTCGCCATAGTCTTTCAATCCGGATTTATCGATTTGTCCCGCGGCAGTTGGCAGATATAAAAATAGAAGAAACAATAAAACCGTTTTATAAAATTTTATTATCGGTATTCTCAGGGCAAGTAGGGAAGACGAAAATATTGGCATCATCCATCCGGTTATGTAAATCTTTAAAGGGGAGAATAATTATGCTGATCATGAGAGATGTTTTAATTTATCCTTTTATTTTTTATCGTACAAGTAAAATCTGTCGATATTGAAATTGATGTCACAAGACTTTTCGACTTTAATTTAGCGAGAAGGAATAACTTTTTTAGTAGCGACTGAAAATATGTTCATTGACGGGCTAAACTATCATATTGAAGTAAAGTAGTAAGAAGGAAACAGTATAAAAGAAATGCAGATTAAAGTAGTAATCATTTAAAATAAAAAAACCCTGATGAAAGACCAGGGTTATAATTTAAATTTGGCAGCGACCTACTCTCCCACACACCTGCGCATGCAGTACCATCGGCGTGCCGGGGCTTAACTACTCTGTTCGGAATGGGAAGAGGTGTAACACCCGGGCTATAACCACCAAAATTTAAACTTTTAGTAATCAGATTGAAACGAGCAATCTGTTTGAATTATCAAAATTAATGAAAGAAAGAAAGAGCTGAGCCTACCGTTCGAGTCAATAACTCTGTGAATAAAAATTTAATGGTTAAGTCTCACGACTTATTAGTACTACTCGGCTGAATGCATTACTGCACTTACACCTATAGCCTATCAACCTCGTCATCTCCGAGGAGTCTTTAGTTACTTACGTAAGGGATACCTAATCTTGAAGCGTGCTTCGCGCTTAGATGCTTTCAGCGCTTATCACAACCGTACATAGCTACCCAACGATGCCACTGGCGTGACAATTGGTGCACTAGAGGTACGTTCACTTCGGTCCTCTCGTACTAGAAGCGACCCTTCTCAAGTATCCTGCGCCCGCATAGGATAGGGACCGAACTGTCTCACGACGTTCTGAACCCAGCTCACGTACCGCTTTAATTGGCGAACAGCCAAACCCTTGGGACCTTCTTCAGCCCCAGGATGCGATGAGCCGACATCGAGGTGCCAAACCTTACCGTCGATATGAACTCTTGGGTAAGATCAGCCTGTTATCCCCGGCGTACCTTTTATCCTTTGAGCGACGGCACTTCCACTCGCAGCCGTCGGATCACTAACTCCTGCTTTCGCACCTGCTCGACTTGTAAGTCTCGCAGTCAAGCTCCCTTTTGCGTTTACACTCGCCGCATGATTACCAACCATGCTGAGGGAACCTTTGAGAGCCTCCGTTACATTTTAGGAGGCGACCGCCCCAGTCAAACTACCCGCCTAACACTGTTCCTGATCCTGATTCAAGGACCGAGGTTAGAATCCAAATAAAACAAGGGTGGTATTTCACCGTTGGCTCCACCGAAGCTAGCGCCCCGGCTTCAAAGCCTCCCACCTATGCTACACATGCTTTACCCGAACCCAATGTTAGGGTGCAGTAAAGGTGCACGGGGTCTTTCCGTCCATATGCGGGTAACCGGCGTCTTCACCGGTACCACAATTTCACCGAGCCCGTGGTTGAGACAGTGCCCAAATCGTTACACCATTCGTGCAGGTCGGAACTTACCCGACAAGGAATTTCGCTACCTTAGGACCGTTATAGTTACGGCCGCCGTTTACTGGGGCTTCGATTCAAAGCTTCTCTTGCGGATGACCT
>CAWJLA010000008.1:30000-767137 GCA_963843605.1 uncultured Bacteroidota bacterium
AAATAAGCCGAATGTTGATAAACAGCATTCGGCTTATTTGTAATGATTTTAATTATTAAAAGCTAATTTATATTTTATTTAATTATAACTTTCTTAGAGATATAAGCAGCAATATGACGGTAGCTACACCGCTTACAATACCCAAATACTGCCCAACCCTGCCTATGTAATAATTAAACGACCTCTGCGGCTCTTTTGGGACAAATATATAATCTCCATCGTGAATTGGGGGATTTTTGTCCACCGAAATCCATTCCTTCGAACCAGCTTTGATTAACATTACATCATCGTTTGCGTAAGGACTCATGCCGCCGGCTTTATTTATATAATACTTATAATCCTTACCTTCAGTGTAAGGCACTAAACCCGGATGCACTACCTGCCCGAAGACATAAACCGCAAACTGTTTTCTGGGCAATAAAATTAAATCGCCGTTCTTTACGATATATTTCGAAGCTTCAGAATTTTTATCATCAAGCTTTGTAAAGTCTATACCGCTTCCGTTTTGAAGCACCCTTAACTGATTTTCGAGGAAAAAATAATTAGTGTCTTCTTCGGTTAAATTAGACAACCTCGCCATCATCATTTGTTCTTGATTTACTATAAAACTTGTCATCTGCATATTAATAATTTCAGGCTTGTCTTTTATACTTATTCCGTATTCTTCTTCCAGAAGTAAGGGGATTGTATTTCCGGAAAAAACTCTAGCTTTTGCAAGTGATGCCGTAGACTTAATTCCGCCCGCCTTGTTAATTACTTCGGTTAAAGTTGTGCTGTCTCTTGTTATCGGGTAACTTCCAGGCTTATTAACTTCTCCCAATACTAAAACCGAATATTCTTTTCTTTGGTTTTCTTTGGCTAAAACAATAATTCTGTCTCCGCGCTTTAACGAATAATCACTGTTTATATCTACTGTATCAACATTCATTGTATTCCCGTCGTAGCTAAGGCGATCGATTTCGGCTTTAGTCACGTTCTCATAAGCCTGGTTAATGCCCTGAGCCAACAAAATGGCGTCGGAAAGCTTATCTCCGTCTACATACAAAAATTTTCCGGGCTTATTTACCGCACCGTCTATCGTAAAGAAGCCTCTTTCCCAATCTGCCGGTGCAAAAATTAGGACATCGTCATTTTTAAGATACGGATCGTATTTAAAGTCACCGGTAACCCTGAATTTAAGTAAATCAATATGCTGTACTCCTCCGTCGGATCTTTTCAAAGTTATATCTCTAAGAGAATATTCATCGAGTTTTTTATTTATTTTTTCAAGCAGCTGCGGATCCGTAATAGTACGCAATGCTTTTTCTTTTGCTTCGTTATAGATTCTTGTAACAAATTGGTCGACTCTTTCCGTAGGCAGCGCAGGAAAAGAACCGGTTATCAGAAAATCTCCGCCGATTGTCACGGATATTCCGGACATTAAAAGAAGAGATTGACTATTCGTTTTTGAATCAGTTTGTGAATAAGCAGTGTGCATCATTATTAAAAGTAAAATAGAAATCAATCCTTTTTTCATCAGCATCAACCTTTAAGAGTTTGTTTAATTTATTTACATTTTATATTGTTTTGAATAGTAATTCACATATTCACCGGAAATTATTTTCTCCCACCATTCTTTATTTTTTACATACCAGTCAATTGTGTGTGCAATGGCTTGTTCAAAAGTAAACTTCGGCTCCCAACCCAATTCGTTTTTTATTTTTGACGAATCAATGGCGTAACGCCTGTCGTGCCCGGGCCTGTCCGTAACATACCGGATCAAATCTTCACCTTTATCCAAATGCTGTAGTATTAATTTAATTATTTGGATGTTGGGCATTTCATTGCTAGCGCCGATATTATATACCTCGCCGGATTTTCCTTTTTCGAAGACTAAATTAATTGCAATATTATGGTCAATTACATAAATCCAGTCGCGTACGTTCATTCCGTCACCGTAAACAGGAAGTTCCTTATTATGCAAAGAATTAATTATCATCAAAGGAATCAATTTTTCCGGGAACTGGTATGGTCCGTAATTATTCGAACATCTGGTAACAGTTACCGGAAGTCCGTAAGTATGATAAAACGCTAAAGCCGCCATATCTGCGCCTGCCTTGCTTGAAGAATAAGGGCTATTGGGCGATAACGGAGTGTTTTCGGTAAATAAACCCTCCTTGCCCAAACTGCCGTAAACCTCATCGGTTGATACCTGAAGAAACTTTTTAACTTGAAATCTTTTTGAGGCTTCCAGCAATACATTAGTACCAATCACATTTGTCCGGTAGAATATTTCCGAGCCCAATATGCTTCTGTCAACGTGTGATTCGGCAGCAAAATTTATTACATGTTTAATCTTATAACTTTCAAATACATAATTGACGAGTTCTGCGTTGCAGATATCACCTTTTACAAATTTATAATTCGCTTTTTTCTCGGATTGTTTCAGGTTTTCAAGATTTCCGGCATAGGTTAATTTATCTAAATTTACAATAAAATAGTCGTCGCGCTCCTGCAGAATATGGTTAATAAAATTACTTCCGATAAACCCGGCTCCGCCGGTTACCAATATATTTTTCATTTGACTCCTTACTTAAAAAGAAAACAAACCTACAAAAACTCCGGTTTGAATAAAAAAGGAATTACCGTTAATTCCAGAAGGCGCACCGGTCAGGGCCCGGCCGTTATCGTATGTCCATTTACTTCCGAGAGTAAACTGATAGCCGACACCGATACGAAAAGCCAGCATTCGGTAAGCCGGAATTTCAACATTCACCGTTGGATTGACAATCCAGTATTTGTTGGTAATAACAGAATTAAATTTGGGTGAATTTTCCGTCCACAAATTATCCCAGCTCTTACTTCCGTTGTTGCTAAAAGCCGAAATTTCAAGACTACCACGGCCCAGAATGGCACCGACCGAAACTGCGGCAAAGCTAATGTAAGGGATTGTGTATTCAACGGTTAGCCCGCCCCCGCTTAAGGAATAATCAATTTCTTTGTTCACGCCTGAAATATCGGCGGAATTTGAAGTAGAGCCTCCGAATCCCATCCCCCCGATTCTAAGGTTTTTTACCACACCCAGATAAATAAATCCCCCGCCGCCGGAGACAAACAATCCGCTTTTAGAAAATGCTGGCACTCCGAATGCCTTTACTTGTGCATTAACTGTATTCATATCCGGTACGAACCAGAAAGGAGTATATCCTCCTCCGCCTCCGAACGGTGCATCGTAAAAGGAAGATTCCTGCGGATAGGCCGAAAATGCAGTTATAATTATCAGTGAAACAGCAAATATTAGATTTCTCATAATTTTCTGTGATTGTTAAATAAATTTACGAAGGACAAAAGAAAAAGCAAAGAAACCGGATAAACAGCTACAATAAAAATGATTAGCAAAAATAAACAAAAAGGTTTGATAATAGAAGTCATAATTTGAGTAAGGATTATGATATTATTCGATTTTAAAAGCTACTGATTTGAGCGCTTCGAATTTTTAGTAATATGCATATTGGTTTAATTCTACTTTTACTTCTCCCGTGAGGAGAAATGCTGCGAATATTATTGTATTCGGACATTTCGTTGCGTAATAACATTGTTAAATAATATCAGCTTTTATATTAGGATAGAACCGAATATTCAATTTTAAGATTAATATATTGACGTTTATTATATTTAAGATACTTTCATATAACTAATTAAAATGAGAATTGACTATGAAAATACTAATAACCGGCGGAAGCGGTTTACTTGGGCAATATTTAAATAAAGTATTGTTAAATAATAACGAAATCCTTACAACGTATAAAACACAGCCGCGAAATTGCATCAATTATAAATCGGTAAAGCTCAACATAAATGATTATAAAGACGTTGAAGATATTTTTGTTTCTTTCTCACCTGATATTGTAATACATACCGCAGCTGTATTAACTAATTCAGCGGAAGAGAATTTAACTGCAAAAGAAATTTATATGACAAACGTCAACGCTACGCAGAATCTGGCCGCTCTTTGCAATAAGTATAAAGCAAAATTAATTTACACTTCCACCGACCTGGTATATGCCGGCTACAGAGGTTCCATGCTGAAAGAAGAAGCGAAGATTATTCCTATTTCAATATACGCCGAGACCAAATTAATGGGTGAAGTAAAAATACGGGAGACCTTCGATAATTTTATAATTTTAAGGACGGCCTTATTATACGGCCTGGGATTGAACGGGAAAGAAAATCATTTTCACCGGATGTATAATAAATTAAATAACGGGGAGCCCGTAAAATTATTTAGCGACCAATTCAGAACTCCTATCTCATTGATCGATGCGGCTCGAATTATCGGTATACTTTGCGAAAAGGATATCAAGAGCGAAATAATGAATCTCGGGGGACATGAACGATTATCCAGGTTTGAACTGGGATGCAAACTTTGTGAAGCCGCCGGTTTTGATAAAAATCTTCTGCGCAGTGTTTCAATGGATGACCTGCCGGATTACCCGCAGGTTGCCGATGTATCATTAAATACCGATAAGTTGCAGTCTTTTGGAATTACTCAAAAATCCGTTGAAAAATCGTTATCTGAAATCTTTTCACCTAACTCCTAACTAAAAAAGCGGCTGCTAATTGCACTAATTACAATAAAAGGGAAAAAGTTAACGAACTAAATTTTCCTTTGCATTTACTTTTTTCGGGCCATTTCCCTTTTTCACAGAAATATCTGTGAAAATTGATTTCCCAACCGACTTCCCTTATTGGTGTAATAACTTACCGGCTTGAAAGTAGAATTAAGCAGCCTCTTCTAAATAATTATGGAAGAGGCTTGTGAAGAAAAGCTCTAAAAAAACGCATAAAAATCAAAACTGATAAAAGAGCAGATAATCCGGTCAACCATATTCAATCAATCAAATTATCAATTTAGCTCAACAGTCAATAATAAGTAAAATAAAATATCCTCTCTTATTATTTAAGCATCGGTTCGGCGCGATGAACAATTTGTATAGGTTCGCCCCACGGATCTCTCATCATCATGACATAATCGCCGCCCGGAGTTTTAGTGATATCTTCAACTAATTGAGCACCGCCGGCAATCAATTTCTTTTTTGCGGCTTGAATATCTTTTACCGTGAAAGCAAAGTGAGTAGCCATATGACTGACCTTCCAGAAGTCGAGCATCGGGAAATCCTTATTCTGATTGAGTTCCATCATCATATTATGTTCGGGGTCCGAAATGAACATATTGAATGTCGGAGCTCCGCCCTCTCGCATTATCTTCATACCCAGGTTTTCCTCAAACCATTTAGCTTTTTTATGGGTATCCGGTACATTGAATTCGAGATGTTCCATTCTTAATCCGGTATATTTGAACATAGGATCGACTCTTTCTACAAATTGTATCGCTAAGCCCCAAGGATCGCGCAGTACCATAACCTGGTCGCCTCCGGGAGTCTTAAAAAGATCTTGAGCTACTGTGGCGCCTGCTGCAACTAATTTTTCTTTTATTTGTTTGATATTGTTTACTACAAAGGCCAGGTGCATAGAGTTCAGATCTATTTTAGCAAAGTCCATCTTAGGATAATCAGCAAAATTTCCGAGTTCAAGCATCATGTGTTTTCCGGAATCAGCTATAAACGATGAATATGTCGGAGCCGTTCCCTTTCTGATAACAACCATTCCTAAATTATCACAATACCATTTGATCATAGCCAGCGGATCTGGCACATTAAACATAATATGCTCAGGTCTGAAGTTTTCTTTTTGATCCCGATTATTAGCTGCGTATACCGGTGTTATTGCAAAGGAAGATCCGGTTAATATTAATAAGGAAATTAAGACCGGATAAATGATTCCCGGATGTTTCTTTTTGGATAATCTCATATTCATATTAAATCCTTTAATTTTTTTTAATGAATTGTTCCGAATCCAAACGGTTTTATATTTATTTCAGATGCGAATTAAAAAAATCTTCGCCTGCTTTTGCCACAATACCGTCTTGATTTGACTTAGCGCCGCTAACTCCTATCGCGCCGGCTGGCTGTCCGTCAATCATCAGCGGAAGTCCGCCTTCAACCGGTAATGCACCCGTTAAATTTATCAAATTGTACTTACCGCCGTTAACCATATCTTCAAAAGCCTTGCTGGGTCTCTTGAATTTTACTGCAGTCTCGGCTTTTTTCAAAGAAACATCAATGCTTCCTATTTGAGTATTATCCATTTTCTCCAGATAAATCAAATTCCCTCCGTCATCCAATATGGAAATTACTACCGTCCAATTATTTTTAACAGCTTCAGTCTCGGCTGCTGCGGCTATCTTTTTCGCGAATTCCAGTGTAATAATTTTTTTAGCAGCTAACTGTGCATTTGTTCCCGTAGAGAATGAAACAGTAAACATCATAGTTAAAATTATTATAAAATGAAATGATCTTTTCATCTGAATTCCCTTTAAAATAAATTGAAGGATTTATTATTTCATCCTGTTAAAGATAAATAATTCTTTTTGTTTTTTCAGGGGTGTGCGAAAATAATTATGTTGTGTAAAGTTACAAATGGAGTTTATGTTAATTCTAAAACATTGCTTATCGAAAAATAATTATTGCATGTATTGTTATAAGTAATAAATTCATATTCAAATTTTAATGAGAGTGTTTTATGATAAGAGGAAAAATTTTCGCGGGAAAAGAAGATAAGCAGGGATTCCGCTGGCGCGGCGGAGAAGTATCACGACTTGAAGGATTCAGCGACGCGGTGTTTGCGTTCGCCATTACTCTTCTCGTTGTATCGCTTGAAGTGCCTAACAATTTTAACGAACTGCTTAGAACAATGCAGGGATTTATTGCGTTTGCCGTTTGTGTTGTTCTGCTTATGATCATCTGGCACTCGCATTATTTATATTTCAGGCGTTACGGATTAAATGATTCAAGAGTTATCGTGCTGAATTCTATCCTCCTTTTTGTTATTCTATTCTATATTTATCCCCTGAAATTTTTATTTAATCTTCTCGTAAGTCAGTTTATAGGCACTAGCGCGAATACTTTCAGAATTTCGATTCAGCCGGATCAGACGCCCATGCTGATGATCATTTATTCTTTAGGTTATCTAGCGGTTTTTTCTACTCTTATTTTAATGCACTTGCATGCTTATAGAAAAAGGGAAGAATTGGAATTAAATAAAGTCGAAATAATGATAACAAGAATAAGAATTCAATATTATCTTATACACATAATAATTTCTCTGCTTTCAATAATAATTGCGCTGGTGGGCGGACCGGCTTTTTCTTTATACTCCGGATTAATTTATTGTCTTCTCGGGCCTTTGTTCACCGTACACGGAAAGATAATGGGCAAGAGATTAAGACTTGTTCAAGCATCAGAGAATATTCAATAATTAAAAATCAGACTGTTTAAATATTCCTATAAAAAAAATTAGAAGTAAACTTAATGATAAAAAACGCTAAATATATTCACACAAATTTAATCGCCGAAGATTGGCGGAAGCTTGCAGGATTTTATATAGATATACTCGGCTGTAAAAAAGTTCCTCCCGAAAGAGATTTAAAAGGTAAAGAAATTGAAAACGGTACCGGAATTAAGGATGCAGTCTTAAAAGGAATTCACTTAAGATTGCCCGGATGGGAGCAAGAGGGCCCGACTTTGGAACTTTTTACTTACTCACCCCAGGAATCAACTCATGCTAAAAAAGTAAACAGACCCGGATACGGACATATTGCGTTTCAAGTAGAAAATATTCGACAGGCCCGGGAAGAGATATTATCCGCCGGAGGAACGGCTATCGGCGACGTCGTCACGGTTTCTTTACCCAACGGAATGAAAATTACATGGTGCTATGTGACTGATCCGGAAGGAAATATCATAGAGCTTCAAATGAAATAGGTTGTGGTTTGTTGGTTGTAGTCTGCGGTTTGAAACGGATAAAAAAATTTAATTGATTCATGGGCGGATCTGTTAATTCGTGTTCTCTGCCTGCTTTTGTGCTCAATTAAACAGCCAAAGGAACTGTCCGTAACCTTCTTTCTTCATATCATCTTTCGGGATAAACCTCAGGGCAGCTGAATTTATACAGTACCTCAAATGCGTTGGTGCCGGACCGTCGTTAAAAACATGACCCAGATGAGAGTTACCAAATTTACTTCTGACCTCAATTCTTACCATACCGTCAGACTTGTCAATATCTTTTATTAAGTACCGTGGATCAATAGGCTGAGTAAAACTGGGCCATCCGGTACCCGAATTAAATTTATCCGTTGAACAGAAAAGCGGCTCGCCGGAAACAATGTCCACATAGATTCCGGCTTGATGATTTTCCCAATACTTGTTGTTAAACGATTCTTCGGTGGCGCCGTTTTGGGTTACGTCATATTGAAGCGGCGTTAATTTTTTCTGAAGCACGCTGTCCGGCGGCTTTTTATATTTGTCGATTTCCATATCGCCCCAGACTCCCATTATAAACGAATCTCTTCCGGACGCTTTTCTATAGCTGTAATAATGTTCAGGATTCTTTCTGAAAAAATGCTGATGATAAGATTCTGCCGGATAAAAAGAAGTGAACTTTTCTATCTTGGTTACTATAGGTTTGTCGAATATTCCTGATTTATTCAGCAGTTCTTTAGATTTCTCCGCCACTTCTTTCTGTGTTTCGTCTTTATAAAATATTGCCGATTCGTATTGGGAGCCTCTGTCATAAAATGATCCCCCCGGATCGGTGGGATCAAATTGCTTCCAGTATACATCAAGTATTTCCGAATAACTAATTACAATAGGATTAAAAACTACCTGCACTGCTTCAACGGCACCGGTAGTTCCGGTTTCCACTTCCTGATACGATGGGTTCCGTTCATGTCCGCCGGCATATCCTGAAATAACTTTAACCACTCCCTGAAGCTCTTCAAAAGGCGCGTCCATGCACCAGAAACACCCGCCTGCAAAAGTTGCTGTTTCCATTCCATCTTCAACCTCCGAATTATTTTCCTGATCAACCTTTGAGTTGCTTCCGGCACAATTGGAAAAAAGCAAAGCACTTAATAATAAAATTAAAATATTAATTTTCATTTTTTTACCCTAACCGAATTAGCTAACAAATACTTTTGATATACAAGTTACAATACTAATTTGTTTGGACCGTGATTTTTAGTACACCGAATAAATCATTACAGCCGGTATTTTTCTAATATTAATTTCACCTGACATTCGCTTATAAAAATAATTTCTTTTCCTGCCCAATATAGCCTACTATCTTCACGAACTAATCACGGAAATATCTTAAAATATTAAATTCGATCACCTGCTTCTACAATTTCAAAAAAATAAAAAATAATTTTACGTAAAGTGTAAGAAAAGTAATTTAAACTACTCTAAAGTATCGTAAATGATAAAAACTTATAATAAAAGTATAAAATATGAAAAAATATTTGGCGATAATTGCACTGTTTCTTTCATTATGTATGAATATTTCTTTTGCACAGAATTCAATTACATCTATAAAAAAAGGCAGCGGCAAACCCGTTATCCTTTTACCCGGATTGGGCTGTAAAAGCAGCGTCTGGAAAGGCACTGTTAATGTACTTTCCCGTAACCATTGCTGCTATGAAATAAACATAGCCGGTTTTGCAGGAATTCCCTCGCAAGGTGATTTCAGTATTGCTAAAATTTCAAAAGACATAATAATGCTTATAAAGAAGGAAAAACTGGATAACCCGATTCTCATCGGGCACAGCCTAGGCGGTTTTATAGCACTTAAAACGGCCTCAGAAAACCCGGGGATATTCTCAAAACTAATTATAATAGATTCATTCCCGTTTGCTCTTTCTTATTTCATTCCATCAATTACCGAGGAACAGGCAGCCCAGCAGGGATTAGTACTAAAGAATATGATATTGAAACAAACCGTTGATGAATATAAAAAAACCGAGCGTACCGCTCTGGGCAACTTAATAAGCAGCGAAACTAATATTGATACAGTGCTGAAATGGATGACTGCCTCCGACAGAAATTCGATAGCCGAAGCCACAAGCCAAATGATTTCGACCAATCTAAGGGACGAATTGAAAAACATTATGTGTAAAGTACTTATAATAGGCACTTGGAAAGGCAAGGAACAAATTGGATTAAACAAGGAATCTGTAGAAAAAATGTTTCATGAGCAGTACAAAAATTTAAAAGATAAAAGCATTATTATTTCTAACAATTCTAAACATTTTGTTATGTTAGATACCCCAGAATGGTTAAATAAACAAATAATTGGGTTTATTACGGAATGACTAAATCAGAAAAAGAAAATTTATTTACCGAAGTCTTCAACGGCAATAAAGATATAATTTTCAGACTATGTTATACATCGCTTAACAACAAAGATGATGTAGACGATCTCTTCCAGGAAGTAATGATGAATGTTTGGCGTAATCTTGAAAACTTCAGGAACGATGCAAAAATCAGTACATGGATTTACAGAATTACCGTAAATACGGCCCTTCTGTATAACAAGAGATTTAAAGTAAAATCCGCAAGGTTTATGAATTTTGAGCCGGGAGAAATGGATGAGCGGCATTCTTACGAGAATGATTTTCAAAACAGTCAGGATGAAGAACTGAAACACCTGAACACAGCAATTTCAAAGCTGAAAAAACAGGATCGAATTATTATTGGTCTGTTCCTTGAAGATATGAGCTATGAAGAGATATCGGAAATTGTAGGAATCAGCGTTAACTACGTCGGGGTTAAAATTAGCAGAATAAAATCGGTTTTAGCCAAAACCATGGAGGAGATAAAATGATTGAATTTGATGAATTGAAGAAGAATTGGCAGAACCAAAAACCCGCAGCAAGAAAAGAAGTCGATTTGAAAAAAATTACCGACCAATCCTTATCTAAACTGAAAAAGTTTGAAAAAAAGCAATTCAGAATAAACATGTTCAAAACAACCGGCATAGTACTGATCTTTATTTACCTGATCTGGGCAATGCTGTTTGCAACCGCATTTTCGCCGGTAAAGCTTGCGGCTGTTGCCTGGCTTGTAATCTCCGCCGCGGTATTTTTAAGAATCTACTGGAAAACCCAGTTAAGGGTAAACAAACTTAATGTCCGCTCCAGCAGTCTGAATTTTATAGACGACGTACTTGACAATTTTTCAGAGCAGAAAAAATTATTCAGGGAGAGATTCTGGCTGTTCGGACTCGCACTGATCATCGGCATCAACTTGTTAGATATCGATTTATTGAAGGACCTACAAATATGGCCAAGGATAGGATTACATGCGGCGGTAACCGTTATACTTGCGGCTACTATTTGGGGCGGTATAAAATTCAGGATGTTCAGATTTAAGAGAGAATATGAACCGATTGTAAAAGAATTAACTAAAATCAAACAAGATTTATCAGAAACTATCAATTCGTGAAAGAATATAAAATGAATGTTAGAAAAATAAAACGCATTGTACTTCTATTAGCTTCGTTTAGCTTAATATTGATTTTCCTCGGCGTGTTTCCAAACGTTTCGGTCTCCGATTTTTCATTATATGAATTTGCAAGAGGAGTGCTTTTTGGTATGGGCAGCGTTGCGACAGTCGTCTGGTTGATTTCTATGGTGACCTTAATAATTAGAACTGACAAAAGCGCAGGAGTGATTGTATCGGTACTGCAAAATAAAACGATATTATTAAGTATGCTTATGTTCTTCTTAATGCTCGGTACCGAGGTTACGGTTTATCTAACCGGAAATCAGTTATTTCTTACTGCCGGAATAATTGTAACAGGATTATCCATATTTCTAAATACTTTTTATTTAAAAGAAACAGGATGCGTGAAATTATTAGACGCTTAGTATTTATATACTTATAAACTTTTAGTCTTTGAGCCGGAATATTTGAATGTTGAAATAATGCAGAACCAAATTGTCTTTAGGGCACAAAGACACGAAGCTTTTTTGAATAGAAATAATTTTGAATATTGAGAAGATGATTAATCAGTCCGGACAGTTTTTAAAACACTGATCGGGAAAATTAAAATAAAGGAAGTCCCTTCAGATAATTTACTTTCTACCTTTATTTCAAACCCGTGAAGATCCATTATCTTTTTGACAATCGCCAGGCCCAGCCCTATACCGTTCGATTTTTCCGAAGTTACTCTTTTTACCTGGTAGAAGCGATCGAATAATTGTTTTATTTCTTCTTCCTGAAGGCCCGGACCAGTATCCGCTACCGTGGCGATTAATTTATCTTTGCTTTTAAATCCCAGGGATAAATTAATCTTGCCCGAATCAGGAGTAAACTTTAAGGCGTTATCCAGAAGGTTTTGAAATACTTTCTCAATCATACCTATATCGGCTTTTACCAAAGGGTATGAACCTTTCAGATTCAGATTAAGAGTTATATTTTTGGCATGCGCAGTTATTAAGTTTTTCTGATGAATATCCTGCAATAATTCGGCAAGAGAAAATTCCTCTTCCTCCGGAATTTTTTCCTTGGCTTCGAGCTTTGACAGCTCGAACAATTCCTCTACCAGATTCAGCAGTCTGTCCGTGCTTTTTAAAATCGTCTCAAGATATTGTTTCCGTTCCGCTGCGGAAAGGTTGTCTTCTTTAATTAATACTGTTTCGATATATCCGCGTATTATTGCCAGCGGTGTCCTAAGATCATGTGAGACATTTGCAACCAGTTCCCTTCTCTGGTTGTCCATGGTCTGTATTTTTTTCATATTGCCTACAATGGTATCAGCCATGCTATTGAACGAATCGGCAAACTCCTGCAACTCGCCTTTGCTTTGAAACTTTACTCTAGCCTGCAAATTACCTTCCTGGAACTCTCTTATTACCGCGACAATCTTTCTTATATTTCTTATTATAAATCCTATTGCTAAAAATCCGATCAACGTAGCGGCGATCATCGCAATAATCATCGAGCGGATACCCAATCTAAGTATATAACTGCCGTAAAATAACTGCGACGCATTTTCATATTCCTGACCGCCGAGTATTACATATATGTATCCTTTAAAGTTTCCTTTCTCCAGAACCCTTGCGGCAGAAAAAGCTTTTTTTGTCTTCGGATTTTTGGGGTCCACTCCCAGCAGGAAATTTTCTTCTTTTGATGAAATAAATTCCATGATGGCATTGAGCGGCACTCTTTTCAGGATTACGGATTGATTCGGAGCATAATAAGAAAGTATAGTTCCGGCGGTATCCAGAAGATAAACTTCAATACTCGGATTTATAACCATCACATTATGAAAAACATCCTTCAGTACTGCCTGGTTGATGGAATCGCCCGAGAAAAAATTATTATAATCGGCGATATGCGAAGCGATATTGATATCGAGTTTCTGCCGTGTTTCCTGGAAATATAATTCAGCCGTATTTATGGATATCAGCATATAGGCTATCGAGATCAACAAAAGTATAAATAAAAATACCGCGGAAATTTTCCAGAAGAGCGAACTGAAGAAATTTTTCATTTTATTTAGCTTGTTTTTATTATTCGATCTGATCGTTAAACCTGTAGCCCACTCCCCAACTGGTTAAAATATATTCCGGTTGTGAAACATCCTTTTCTATCTTGCTTCTAAGTCTGTTAATATGCGAGTTAACAGTATGTTCGTATCCCGAGTACTGAGTTCCCCAGATTAAATTTAAAAGATTTTCCCTCGTATATGTTCTGCCCGGGTGCGATGCAAGTAAATATAAAAGATCGAACTCTTTCGGCGTTAATTCAATCCGGTTCTGATTCAGAAGTACAATCCTTTTCGTAGAATCTATCCTCAGTTCGCCGAATTTCAGCTCACCGTTTCCTTCTCTTTCTTTTTTTATATTTTCTATACGCCGGAAGATCGCTTTGACTCTTGCTAAGAGTTCCCTTATACTGAACGGCTTGGTTAAATAATCGTCGGCACCGAATTCCAAACCAAGCACTTTATCAGTCTCATCCGATTTGGATGTCAGCATAATAATCGGAGTGATGTTTTCAGCTTTTCTTAATTCTTTGCACACTTCAAATCCGTCAAGTTCCGGAAGCATAATATCCAGTATAATCAGATCATATAAATCTGATTGAGCGGAATTGAGTCCGCTTCTGCCGTCAAAACAACTTTCAACTTCACATCCCTGATCTTTTAAGTGGATGTTGAGCAAGTTGGAAATTTCCCTGTCATCTTCAATTATTAATACTTTTTTCATATTTAATCTTTTATTACCTGGGTAACATAGTTTTATTTTGTAACAAAATTATCACAATTTATTTACGAAACTCTCAAGTTTTATTTAACAAAGTGATTTTTTCCGCTTTCGGAACCGAATATAATCAAATATCTTTCGCTTATAAGTTAATTTAGGCACGCAGTTCTGATTTTCAACACAGTGACTCATGTTTTTACATTTGCCATTAAATTATTTACCTTTTAATGGAACTTTTTAGGCGGAAATTACATTGTATACATAAACAATAATTCATAACAAATGACATTTTATGAAAATCAAAATCATTTTAATTATTTCCGCCATATTAATTATGGTATCTTTTTTTAATTTTTCTCTGCTAAGAGCACAGGATGAAAAGCCGCCGGTTACCGTAGATTCGGTAGATTTGCAAAAATACGCGGGCATGTGGTATGAAATTGCCAGAATCCCTAACAGTTTCCAGAAAAAATGCGCCCGAAATACTACCGCGACTTATTTATTGAGAGGCGACGGTAATGTTGACGTCGTAAATCGATGCATAGAAAAAGACGGAAATATAAGCGAGTCAAAAGGTATTGCAAAGGTGACGGACGCAAAATCAAATTCGAAACTGGAAGTCAGCTTTGTTAGAATTCTTGGAATACAGTTATTCTGGGGAGATTATTGGATAATAGGTCTGGATAAGGATTATAGATATGCAATAGTAGGAACGCCTTCAAGAAAATACGGATGGATTTTAAGTCGTACCCCTAAACTATCTTCCGAAGACATGGATACAATTTTCGGAATTCTAAAAAAGCAGGGCTACAACCCGAATGATTTCGTACCTACGGTTCAGAATTAATAAGCGTTTCTTCACGTTCTTAGCGGTTTATTTTCCACCGCAAAGAGCGCCAAGATGCGCCAAGGTTTTTTTAAAATAATATTTTAGATCTTTCAGCTTTTCTCTTTGCGTTACTTCGCGTACTTGGCGGTTTATTTTTCACCGCAAAGAGCGCCAAGATGCGCCAAGGATTTTTTTTAATAATATCTTAAATTCTTCAGCTTTCCCTTTGCGTTTCTTCGCGTACCTAGCGGTTTATTTTTCACCGCAAAGAGCGCCAAGATACGCCAAGGATTTTTTTTAATAATATCTTAAATTCTTCAGCTTTCCCTTTGCGTTTCTTCGCGTACTTGGCGGTTTATTTTTCACCGTAAAGAGCGCTAAGATGTGCCAAGGTTTTTTTAAAATAATATTTTAGATCTTTCACTTTTCTCTTTGCGTTACTTCGCGTACTTGGTGGTTTATTTTTCACCGCAAAGAGCGCCAAGATGCGCCAAGGATTTTTTTAATAATATTTTAGATTCTTCTCTTTTCCCTTTGCGTTTCTTCGCGTACTTGGCGGTTTATTTTTCACCGTAAAGAGCGCCAAGATGCGCCAAGGATTTTTTTAATAATATTTTAGATTCTTCTCTTTTCCCTTTGCGTTTCTTCACGTTCTTAGCGGTTTATTTTTCACCGCAAAGAATGCTAAAATTCGACAAGATTATTTACTACCCTTTTAATTCCGTTCTTAATATATCTTACGTTAAAATTTATGAGAAAACCCAGCTTTACATCAGATAACTTAAGATATGTTAAGATCTGCGCAAAGTGTATATCATTAAGAGCCTCTACTGATTTTATTTCAACAATTACTTTATCATCAATAAGCAAATCAATTCGATATCCGCATTCTAATTTTACCTTTTCATAAATGACCGGTAATGCTTTCTGCCGTTCAACTTTCAAACCGGCACAAAATAACTCATAATTTAAACATTGCTCATATGTAGATTCCAATAAACCAGGTCCAAGTGCTCGATGTACTTTCAAAGCACAATCAACCAATATCTCCCCAATTTGATTCTCTTTCATTTCCCCCTCTTCCTTTGAATTCCTTCACGTTCTTAGCGGTTTATTTTTCACCGCAAAGAGCGCTAAGATGCGCCAATGTTTTTTTTAATAATATCTTAGATTCTTCACCTTTCCCTTTGCGTTTCTTAGCGTACTTAGCGGTTTATTCTTACCACATAATATATCGGTTTACGATTATAAATTTCTTCTTACGGCTATGACCGTAATGTCGTCAAACTGCTCATACATCTCGGTATATTGATTTATATGTTTCTCAAACTCTTTAAGTATAAGTGATGTACTTTTTTCATAATTAGTTTCGACAATGGATTTAAAATTATTCATCGCATCGTCCTGATCGGATGAATTATTCATATCGACCAATCCGTCCGTATATAACAATAACGTATCTTTTACTTTTATATTTACCACCAGTTCTTCAAGATTATTATTTAACTTATTACCGTTATCAAGTCCGAGTCCGAGCCCTTTATTCTTAAAATATTTGAATTTCGACTTACCGAACTCATATAACAGAACCGGTTCGTGGCCTGCCCTGGAATAAGTCAGAGTATTATTCGAAGTATCCAGCACCGCGTATATTGCGGTAATAAACGACTTCTTATCGAGCATGTTATAAATTAGTAAATTCGCTTTCGAAAACAGTTCCACTGTAGAAGAGCTTTCATATGCCAGCGTCTGGAATATTCCCTTTATCAGTGTAGTATAAATCGCCGCTCCGAGTCCTTTGCCGGAAACATCGCCGATAATTATTCCGGTTTTATTTTTATCCAGCTCGAAGAAATCATAAAAATCTCCTCCCACACGTTTTGCCGGTTTAAACAATACCGAGATTTCATAATCCTTAAGCTCGGGCAGTTTTTTGGGAAGAAGACTAGATTGAATATCCTGCGCTATATCCAATTCGTTCTCAAGACGCTTCTTTTCAAGTTCGTCTTCAAGGTCTTTAAACGTAACGAGAGTGTATAATTGATTTCTCAATTTGAACTTGGACGCGAATACAGAAATATTTCTCTCTTTGGTGCCGACGTAAAATTTTGTGGTTTTTTCTCGTCCAACCTCGATATTGTCAAGAAGGTATTTCAGATAATTTTTTTCTTTCTTTATCGAGTTGATATTTCGAATATCTCCGATATTCAACAACTGCTTTGCCGATTTATTAATCAGCTCGATCTCCCCGTTTTCTTTATAAGAGATTATCCCAGACGGCACCTGTTCGATTAGTGTTTTCAAATACTGAAGGTTCTCTTCGGCTCTCAATCTGTCAGATGATAAATTTCCGTAGGTGACAACAATAGAGTTATACAGATCTTTATAGGCATTGCCGAAGTTCTTCTGCAGATAGGTTTGAGTAAAATCTGAATATTTAATAGAAGTTAAAAATCGTTTTAAGTCACGGTTAATCTTATCGATAAATTTAAATAATGAATACACCAGATAAACAGCTGTTAGAAACAGCGGCAGGGCTATGCTGAAGGAATTGTATTTGGAGATGACAAATATACCGGCAGCAATAAACGCGGTAATTAAAATAAGTTTTAATATTACGGTAACTCTGAACCGGTTCATATATTTATCCTTTACCAGGCGTTCCCGGCGCATAAGGGAATGAAAGACTCTCGTAATATTTTAAAGTTTTGTCCGGCTTCTCTAAATCCTTCGGAATCGGCATTTTCGAAAATGTCTGGAAGTATAATATACAAGCGTTTCTCCACCAGACCGCTTCTTTTTCCTGAATTTCAAGATACATTTGCTCACTGTGAAATTCAGTTTCGTCGATCTTACCTTTTAAAGAATTCCAGGTTTTCTGCATTTCCCTTACCCCGTCCACTCCTTTATAATAATGATAACAAATCTCGTCCCAAAGCGTATTGCCCGACTTCATTTTGTAATCCCATCTCACATGATGGAACCAGAGTAAAAATTTTCTGGGACATTTTTCCAGTGAACCGAATTCCGTTGAGAGAGGAGGATTATATTGACTTACCGCTTCGCTTCCTGTTTTAGTACGATCGAATCCTACACCGATACTATCGGCCCGGTGATAATAAGTCGAATTCCAGTCAGGGTGCGGTGAATAATCAATCCAAGGTCCCGGTCCGTAGTGATTATCATAACCGAAGATCATATTCAGTCCGAGAGGATCCATATAATTAACTACATTTTCCCTTGAAGCCAGCAACATATCTTCAATAGGTTTGATTACCGTTGTATCGTTTGAAAAGGTCATTCTTATCCATTCGTTCGCAATTTGTTTAGAAGTTAGATCATGATTCCAGGCAAGCCGGCCGAATGCATACCAGCTTGACTGACCGAACTCATTACCGGTCCAGTCACGGTTGGCTCCTACATTGGATACACCGGCAATCCCGGAAATTTTGTGGTGATAAAGTGAACCGTCGATAACCTTTCCGACGGTGGAACCTTTGCCTTTGGCATATGTATCGGAGTCAAGGCATTCTTTGAAAAGCGGAGCAAGGAAAACCGTGCTGGTACCTTGTCCCAGATATTCCATCGTAATCTGGAATTCCACCATCAGTGGTGTTTTGGGCATTGCGCCAAATAAAGGACTGAAAGGTTCACGGGGCTGAAAATCGAGCGGACCGTTTTTTATCTGAAGCAGCACATTATCGGCAAACTTCCCGTCAAGCGGCGTGAATTCCTCATAAGCCTGTTTCGCACGGTCTTTTGCGTCGTACGAATAAACGAAAGCGCGCCACATTACTATACCGTTATACGGTTTCAAAGCATTGGCGAGAAGATTTGCGCCGTCGGCCTGAGTTCTGCCGTAATCTCTCGGCCCGGGTTCTCCTTCTGAATTTGCTTTTACAAGAAAACCTCCGAAATCGGGAATCAGTTCATATACTTCTTTGACCTTATCCTTCCACCATTGAATTACATTCGGATCGTAAGGATCGGCCGATTTTAATTTCCCGATCGTTATGGGGGCATCGAAGTTAGCGCATAAATACAGCCTTATTCCGTATGGACGAAATACGTCTGCCAGGGCGGCTGCTTTAACAAGATAGCGGTGAGTAAGTATCAAAGGATCGGCATTTACATTATTCATAACCGCACCATTAATCCCTATCGATGCTTCTGCTCTGGCATAATCTATATAACGAGGTTTAATATATATCGGAAGGGTGTGCCAGTTCCAGATAGAAAAACCCGCATAACCTCTTTCTATTGTTCCGCTAAGATTATCCCAGTGATCAAGTATTCTGTATTCAATTTTCGGAAAGGAAACAATATCAAGGCCGGTAATTTCCCGATTTGTTTGAAGCAATCTTAAAAAATGAAATACCCCGTATAAAACACCGACATCATTATTCGCCGTAATAATTATTACTTTTTTCCCGTTTATTTCTTTGTTAAAAATTAAATAACCTTCGCTGCCTATTTGTTTGAGTTTGCTGCCTAACTCCATGTTTTTAAACAGCGGATTGTTTTTAACTGTCCCGATTATTAATGTTCCGTTATCTTTAAGATTGCGGACTTCAGGTATATTCTCTCCGAGCAGTCCGTTCAGTCCTATTTTAAATTCATGTTTAGCGGCTTCAATTGTCGGTGATGATCCTTCGAACATTTTTGCTTTAATGAGCTCCTTGTATTCGTCAAGTTTTTGCGGATTTGAAATTAGATCATATTTAAGCCACAGCCTGTATCCGTCGTCTGCAAATGAATAATTATAAGAACACCCTACACTCAGGAGCAATACGAAAATAAATAATAATTTTTTCATTTTAATTACGGATTTTTTTCTTCTAACTTACTGATTTTATATTAAACTGACTACAAAAATTTAAAATCAGCACCTATTGACAACGTGAGTCACTTTTACTCATATTTCAGAGAGCTTAACGGTTTTGCCGCTGCGGCTTTCATTGCCTGGATATCTACCGTAATTAATGCGATCAAAGATGCGGCGGTTCCCGATAATATAAATACAGTGACCTCTATATTGGTTTTATAGGCGAAATTATCCAGCCATTTTGAAACGGCAATATAAGCAAGAGGCCAGGCAAATATGTTTGCGACAAGAGTCCATAAGATCTCTATTAAGTTTTTTAATAGAGGCATTATCCCGAAGATAAAGGCAGGTATAATCCTTTCTCCATTCCTTCCAGGAACTTTCTGGCTTATTGATCTGTATTGCCTTTGAAAAAGGTGCTATCAATTCGCAGCGCAGCATGGTATTAACAGGAACGTCCTTCATAACCCCGGCAACAGCAAACTCGTATGTATCTTTGTAAGTAATTCTTTTTCCCAGCGGATCGGAATCGCCGAAATATTTCCGGGCTATTTGTCTGAAAATAACGATCGACGAAAGATTGTTCAAGACCGTATTTTTGTTGCCAGCGATTAATGGAAAAGTAAAGACATTAAAAACATTTGAATCGGCAAAAAAGGAATTACTTTCCTTAAATTTTTTATTTCCCGCTTCGATCACCGCATCCCGGTCAACTCTGAACCTAACCGCAGATTTAACTTCATGGATTTCAGCCGCAGCGGCAGGGACCAACGCCTCAAACGCGCCGGCCATTTTAATCGAAGACCTGCCGTTTCCGAACATTACGGAGACCCTGTAAATATTCTTCCGGTTTACTTGGAAAGATCCATAACTTATCTGACTGGCGACGCCTAATGTTAATCCGGAAATATTTATTGCAGAGTACAATTTATTTTTAAAAATATTTCTAATTGCGATTTTAAAATAATTTTGAAACATTACCGTCCTTTTTACAGAAGAAAATATAAAGTTAAATAGCCTGACTTTTCTGCCTGAACAAAGCTTGGACAAATTTTGAACCTTCTTTTGGTTTGAAAATCTGAATCAGTTCCCAAGTATCCGAATAGCTTTCGAGTCCTGCCTGAAGTTTTTTAATCTTCATTTCAACCGTCCACACTTCATCTTCCGGCTCCCACCGGAAAGATTATTATCCTGTAATTAAACTGCCTTTTCTTTCCGTTTATTTTGACTTCTATTTCGGCAATTTGTTTATCCACAAAATCCGGCAGCGGTATGCTTATCTCTTTCATAATATTTTCCTTTCAATTATCTAAGGTAATTTTTATTCGTACTTTAAAGATTTAACCGGGTTTGCAGCTGCGGCTTTAATTGCCTGGAAACTAACCGATAATAAAGAAACCAAAACCGCTATAGCGCCTGCCGCTGCAAAGATCCACAAATTAATATTTATGTGATACGCATAATTCTGCAACCATTTATACATTGCATAATATGAAAGAGGCCATGCAATTATGTTGGCGGCAATAATCCATTTCGTATAATTTTTTGTCAGCATAGTTACAATACCGAAGATCGAAGCGCCGAGCACTTTCCGTATCCCGATTTCCTTTCTTTTTTGTTCTATTATAAACGAAGACAAACCGAATAACCCCAGGCATGAAATAAATATTGCAAATAAGGTAAAGTAATTAAAGATAGTTTTTATCTTCAACTCAGCTCTGTATAAATTGTCTTTTGCTTCGTTCAGAAAATGAAACTCAAACGGGGTTCCTGTATTTATTTTCACCCATTGTGTTTTAATATCCGCCAAAGCCTTATTTATGTTTCTTCCTTTTATCTTGATAAGTATTACACCGGTATTATTCTTATCGGAATATTCCTTATCGTTTAACAGCATAAAGATCTGAGGCTGCATTTTATAACGTAGTGATTTAAAGTGAGCATTTCCCACTATGCCGATAATCTTCCCCTTTAGACTATTCATTTTAACCCATTTCCCAATGGGATTTCTCAACTGCATTTGCTTCACGGCTTCTTCGTTTAATATGTACCCTTCATTTTCGTCGCTTTTAATATCCCTTGAAAAATTTCTGCCCTTTACTATTTTCATTCCGATCGTTTTAAAATAATCAATGTCTACTGAATTAAATTCCAGTTTTATTTCTGTTTTATCTCTGCCTTCCCAATCCAATCCCGACGATTCTTTTTGTCTTGTAGAGATGATTGCCGGCCCGTCATTTGTGGGTAAATAATCTTTATATGCAGCCGAAATAATTTCCGGGTATTGAATCAAGGCATGCTTAAAAGGAATATTGTTCTTAACCATATTTTCTCGCGCCGGAATATATATTACCCCTTCATCATTAAAACCCGGCGTTGCTTCCTTCATAAAGGCTATCTGCTCATATATTATTATTGTTGCTATGATCAATCCGATTGACATCGAGAACTGTGTAACAATCAGTATCGTTCTTAATATTTGTCCTTTATTCCCGGAAGAGGGATTTGCTTTAATTCCATTTACCGGGTTCAACCGGGAAAGATAAAGAGCCGGGTAAGTTTCCGCCATTAAAGCAGTTAATACGACGATTACGGCAATACCAAAAATTATTCTTAAATCGAATATGTTAAAAGTTAAATATTTACCCGATAATTGATTGAAAGCCGGAAGAGCGGCTTCAACGAAAACAATTGAAATCATAACGGAGATTACAATCACGGCTATAGATTCGGTAAAAAATTGAATAATTAGCTGACTTCTTTTTGCCCCGATCGATTTCCTTACACCTATTTCTTTAAACCTAATTGCAGATCTTGCCGTTGAAAGATTTATAAAATTCATACTGGCTATAAACAATATAAAGAACGCCGCCAAAGAAAATATATATACGTTTTTTATGTCGCCTAAAACGGCGGTGTCATATTGAAGTCCCGATGAGAAATGGATATCTTTTAATCGCTGTAATGAAAAGCCGATGTTTCCGGGTTGCGGTGTGTTTGTATTAAACACAGTACTTATTCTTTTGGCGATTTCCGTTGAATTTATATTGGGGACAAGTTTTAAATATGTAACAAATCCGAAATCGCCCCACCGATCCATATTATATCCGATAAATTTTAATATGGTTATCGGAAGTATGTAATCAAATTGCAGTGTTGAATTGTGAGGAACATTTGCTATTAAGCCGGTTACCCTTAGAGGCTTTCCCCTTTAAAATAATGGATTTGTTAACAGGGTTTTCATCGCCGAAATATTTATGAGCCATTGATTCCGTAATCACAATACTTGCAGGCTCAATTAAAGCGGACCTTGGATTACCTGCAATAAATGAAAACGTGAACATGCTGAATACGGATGAATCTGCAATTATGCCCGCATCTTCCGGAAATGATTTTTGTTTATATTGGAAAACAAAGTGAGGTGCATCGGCTATTCTGGTGAAGCTCAAAACCTCAGGCAGCACTTCTTTTAATTTGGGACCAAGGGGAGCAGGACTGGCGGGAGCATTAATTGATTTAGTTTCCATAACGACTCTGTAAATTGAGCCGGCGTCTTTATTAAAGCTGTCAAAACTGAGTTCGTCATTTACCCAAAGAGAAATAAGGATACAAGCCGCTAGTGCTATGGCGAGTCCGATAATATTAATGGATGAATATACTTTATTGTTATAAATATTTCTTAATGCTATTTTGAAATAATTCATTACCATTATAATTCCCCATATTCGTTACTAATGCAAAGCTTGCACCATTAATTAAAAATAATCACTTATTGCAAAAGCCATAAAAAAGCATCGTACATAAATTCCGCGCACTGCAAATCTTTTCTCCATTTCCAGCTTGTCATGTATTTTGTCCTTTCATGTAAGCAGGATCATTCCGGAATTTTTAACCGTAAGCTATATCCATATAGATGTTCTTTTAGGAAGATGTTTGAGAAAAAAGTGTACCAGCTGAAACGAATAATGAAAGGAAAAAGAAAGCGAATATTTTATTATTCATTCAATCCTCCTATTAATTCCTTTGTTAAAATAGAAAAGATTAAATATCAGAAAGCAAAGAATATGCCTAAATAATACTATTAAATAGAGCTTTGGAATTAACTTTTAAGTTAATAAGTGTTCGGATATGAACAAAAGTGAACGCCAGCGGACAATTTGACTGCTTAAGTACCGATTACCTATCATTCACCTATATCAATTTAATTATGTTTCTCTCACACAACTTAAGCTTTTAACCGGGTCTACAATTGAACCCATTACTTAATATTTTATCCTTAGAGGTTTTAGTTATTAATACAACAAGTAGCTATAAACTAATCGCAGATAAAATTGCGAACGAAATAAATCTGCTCGAATTAATTACGGACATAATTTACCCCTTCTTATAAATGTCCTATTTTCTATCAAACGAATTATTAATTCTTCAGAGCAAGTTCGAGCGCCTTCGTAGTTGTATAATATTTTGCGAGCATAGCAGGTACTTCCCAATCAGGCAGTTTCCCGTCTGCTAAATATTTTAGGAATCTGTCCATTACTTGAGCAAAATGTTTTTCGTGTCCGACTTTATATTTTTCCGGAACTACAACCTCCCATTTTGAAGACAATTTTCTGATCTGTACCCCTTCATATTTGTCGCTTATTATTTTTACACTTTCTTCCAGGGCTTTTTCAAAAGATATTAAATCAGTGCCTGCAACTGGTTCGATATATAGCGTCGGCTTATAATTTTGTTCCGCGCCTTGACGAATAACAAGGTTCGATTTTGTTCCGCGTATAACCGAATTATAAGAATCGCCGGCACCCTCTGGAGCTTTGTAATTCCAAATCGAAATAATTTTTGTATAAACGCCTTTTATCCTATAATTAATTTCACCGTTGCAATAATCGCAGAGTATCGAATCCCGCAGATATTTTTTAAGAAAATCCGGATAGTCTTTTAACCCGGTCACCGAGTTGAACTGTTCCGGTGTAAATTCGGTCGGCCATCTTCTTGCGGATAAAACCTGAATGTCCTTTGAGTAATCCAGGATTTGCCCGGGGAAACATTCCCATTGAACAAGATCTACAATGTGAGTTGTTATATCGACAAGTCCTTCGCCCTGCTGGGTAACGTCAAAAAACCAGGCCGGTCTTTTCAAGACCGAACCGGAAACATACTTATAAAAATTATGCACACCTTCGTTTACAATAGCCGGATGTTCCGCGGTTCCTTTTTCAAGTGTTCCGAACACTCTGGGTAAAAGTGAAAATTCTTTCTGCAGAATATTCGTAATTTCCGAGCGCTCGGTCATAATGTCGTAAAGAAGAACTCCTTTCACCCTTGCCGAATTAAAACTCTGTTTTAGCAGCTCAAAATCAGATGTATTGATTACCATAGGTTTATCGGCTAAAACATTGAGTCCGGCATCAATCGAAGCTTTAATATATTCCGTTTTCTTTTCGTTGTTACCTGCAATTACAACAACATTTCCGGTTTTGTCTTTCAACATCTTTTCAAAATAATCCCCTCCGGTATATACAATTTCTTTCCAATTCGTTGGATTATCTATCCGTGTATTATAACTGTTTACCAGTTTAAGATGATTCTGCACATCGTCGCCGGCAGGAGCGTATACATAAACCGAAGGGTCGATTTGAGCGTACATTGATTTTTGCAGAAGTGCGGCATGAAAATGCCCGGGGTCTAAAGTGATAATCTTTATGCTGTTTTTATTCATTGGAATCCTCTGAGGCTTAATTAACGAACTATATAAAACAAATACAATTGATAATAAGAAAAGTATATTTCTATTCATACGATTATTAATTTTGTTTTCGATATAAAAATATATCAAATTTTATAAGCAGAGTCGAGAATAATACAAAACCCGGATTAAAAACATTCTTACAGAAATATTCGGCAGCAATTTATTCGTTTCTTAACGAGTTAACAGGATTTGCAGTTGCTGCTTTAATAGCTTGAAAACTTACTGTAGCTAATGCAATCACTAAAGCAATTCCGCCGGCTAGTATAAACATCCACCAGTTTAAATTTATTTTGTAGGCAAAGCTCTGCAGCCATTTATTTATAATATAATAAGCTATCGGCCAGGCTATTACATTCGCAATTAAAACCAATCTAGTAAAATCATTCGTTAACATTGCAAGAATAGTCTTAACATCAGCCCCCAGGGTTTTTCTTATCCCGATTTCTTTACTTCTTTTCTCCGCAGTAAATTCGGCAAGACCGTAAAGCCCGAGGCATGCAATCAAGATTGCCAGGAAACTGAAATAATTAAATATAGTTCGCGTCCTTTGATCTGCGGAATATATCTTTTCATATGTTTGATCGAGGAAGTGGAATTCAAAAGGAACATCCGGATTAATTTTTTTCCATGTGTTTTCTATAGATGAAAGTGATTCAGTCTGCTTCATACCATTCAGTTTAATAAGTATCACCCCTGTATAGGCAGCTTCTGCCCCGACATTATTCATTAGATGATAAACTTGCGGATTAACAGTATTGTGTAAAGATTTGAAATTTGTGTTTTTTATAACGCCTATAATAATGCCCGATTTGTTATAGGTCGCAAATTTTTTCCCGATTGGCGATTTTAGTCCGATTTGTTTAACCGCCTTTTCATTTAGAATAAACGCATCTGCATCGGAAGGAAAATCTTCCGAAAAACTTCTGCCTTCAATAAATTTTATATTAAGCGCTTCAAAATATTTATAATCAACACCCGTCAATTCCATGAGAACATTTTGTCCCGGGACTTTTCCATCCCAATAGAAGTCGACTAAGTTTCTACGCAAGGTTGTCGGCAGACAATCCTTCGCTGTTACAACGGAAACGTCCGGGTTTTTCAACAGTTCATTTTTGAAAGCATTGTATTTGTTCCCGATATTCCCGGATATGGGAGTATAGATAATATTTTCTTTTTGAAAACCGAGCTTTTTGTTTTGGATATAATGTAATTGCTGGAATACAACTATTGTTCCTGTAACGAGTATTATGGATATCGCAAACTGAAAAACTACCAGCACAGATCTTATTTTTTTTGCTTTTGATGATCCGTGAACTTGTCCTTTAAAAATTTTGATTGGATTAAATGATGAAAGATAAAATGCCGGGTAAAAGCCGCTTAACAGAGTTGTAAAAAGTATTATCAGAATATATGGAACAATGTTTTTTGAATGATTAATAACAAGTTCTTTACCGCTGATTTGATTAAAATATGGTAATAACAGCTGAACAAAGATAATCGCGAATACAAAAGCAATGATGCTCAAGATGAAGAACTCTCCGAAGAATTGAAGAATGAGCTGTAGCCTTGACGAACCAATAACTTTTTTCAACCCGATTTCTCGTGTGCGTGTACTGGATCTTGCAGTTGAAAGATTCATAAAATTAATGCAAGCAAGAAGAAGAATAAAAAAAGCAATCATAGAGAACATATAAACTGTATTGCCGTCTTCAACGACTGTAAAATTACCAAGGAACTGAGCATTCTCTATATCTGCGCTTAGATGGCATTGAGCCAAAGGTTGCAGCTCGAATTTTTTCCAATCTGAAAGCAGCTGCCGAGGTATTTTTGTCCCTGCTATTTTATTTATTTTAATCGCGGCAGCTGCCACATCAGCGTTCTTTTTGAGCAGCAAATAAGTTGTGTAATTAAACGCGCCCCAATTTTTAACGTCGGAAGGACTTAGAATTTCCCAAAGACTAAAGGGCATTACAAAATCAAATTTAATGTGTGATTGACGCGGTATATCTTTTAAAACACCGGTTACTTTTACTTCATTCTGTCCATCTATTTGAATTGTTTTGTTTATCGGATCTTCATTGCCAAAGTATTTTTTAGCTAATGATTCCGTAATAACAATATCTCCCGGTTCCGCAAGAAAAGTTTTAGGATCACCTTTTAAAAGAGGGAAATTAAACATTGTAAAAAACCGGGGATCGACTACAATTCCGTTATCTTCAAAAAAAATTTTTGTCCCTTTTTTGAAAATGACTCTTGGAAGCTTTACAATACGGGCATAGGAATCAATTTCAGGAACTCCAGCGGCTAAAGCAGGAGCAAGTTGAGCTGGAGAGCGTGAATTCTTGCCGTTATTGTCATACTGAACAACTCTATAAATTTGATTAGCGTTTTTGTTGAACATGTCATAGCTAAGTTCATCATTCACCCACAGTAAAATTAGAATAGTGCAAGCCATTCCCACGGCTAGACCAATAATGTTTATCAGTGAAAATGTGCGATACCGCGCTAAATTTCTAAATGTGATCTTCAAATAATTTTTTAACATAATATTTCCCTATTCATACCTCAAAGATTCCACAGGATTAGCAGTTGCCGCTTTTATTGCCTGGAAGCTAACTGTAGCCAAGGCAATCAGGAAAGCTATTCCGCCGGCTAAAGCAAAAATCCACCAGCCAATTTCTATTCTATATGCAAAGTTCTGCAGCCATTTGCTCATTACAAAATAAGCTGCCGGGAAGGCAATAATATTCGCGATAAGAACCCATTGCAAAAATTCTTTTGATAGCATAACAGCGATACCGGAAACCGAAGCGCCCAAAGTTTTTCGTATACCGATTTCTTTTGTACGTTGTTGACTTATAAGCATTGATAATCCAAATAAACCAAGACTCGAAATCAGGAGAATGAGTATTGTTGAATAAAATACAATTTCTTTTATAGCTTCCGTGGATTTTTCTTCTTCAAATGAATAATCGCTTAGAAATTTACTTTGCAGAGGATAATCGGGGCTAAATCTATTACATATGTTTTGAATATATTGTTTTGTTTCTGCTATTACAGACAGGTTCTTTATGTTTGGATTAAATCTTAGCAAAAAGATATTTATTACCATTGGGATTTAGTCTTATCACGAGTGGTTCAGGTACAGTATTTAATAATTTATTATAATGAAAATCTTTGATAGTGCCTATCAAATTAAGGTTTGCTCCCTGGAAATAAAATGGTTTACCGATCGGTGCTTTTGCACCTAATGTTTTGATTGCAGCTTCATTTACAATAATAGAACCCTTTTCGTCTCCCGGATAATCTTTCGAATAAAATCGTCCGCCCGATATCTTGAGTCCAAAGGTTTTAAGATAATCATAACCAACATCTGTTATAAAAATTTTACGGGAGATGTTATCGTTTTTTCCCCAATTTGTATAAGAATCCGTGACGATTGCACCAGGTAAATCGGAAGCAGACGTTACATTTATAATATTCGGATTGTTTAAAAGCTTGGCCTTAACAAGATCGTACTTTTCGCGAATATTTCCTTTCAGATCTACATAAACTATATTGTGTTGATTAAATCCCAGATTAAAATTATTTACAAAATCGATCTGCCTGCTCATTACAAAAGCACAGACAAAAAAAGCAATAGAAAGTGAAAATTGTAATACAATTAATGCTTTGCGCATCATTGATTTACTTATTCCGGAAGATTTTTTCCTGAATATTTCAACAGGTTTTAACATTGGTAAATAAATTGAGGGATAAATTCCGGCAATGATTCCTGTAATTATGATTAGCCCTATAAAACCAAATATAAAAGCAGGATTCTTATATGGAATTGATAACGATTTGCCAGTAAGATTATTTAATAAAGATAGGAATTGTTGATTAAACAATAATGATATCATAGCAGAAATAATTACAAGCAAGTTAGTTTCAATTAAGAACTGTTTTGAAAGTTGAAATTTTCCTGCTCCTATGACTTTACAAATACTAATCTCTTTTCTCCGCATACCGGACTGCGCAGTTGCCAGATTAATGAAATTGATGCAGGCAAGAATCAATATGAAGAATGCTATAAGTGCAAGGATAGTAATTTTTGTAATGCCATCCGTAGTGCGCAAGTAAGCATTTTTAAACGACAGCAAACAGATAGAGAATGATATATTATTGCCGTTAAAAAAAATGTTTTTTTCGATTTTGCTGTTCAAATATTTGTAAGAAACATTCTTTTTAAGCATTACAAAAGTTGAATAACTACAAGGGAAGAACGGACTGCCTTTGATTTCATATCCCAGGTCTTTCAAGAAATAAAACGGTACAACGAAATCAAATTTAGGGAAAGAATTACGAGGCAAATCCTTCATCACCCCGGTTACCAGCATTTCATATTTATTATTAATCTGTACAACCTTGCCCACAGGGTTTTCTTCACCAAAATATTTTTTTGCCGTAGATTTTGTAAGTACTATTGAATGAGGTTCTTTGAGTACATTAGATACATTTCCTTCTAAAAGAGGATAAGTAAAAATCTGAAAAATTGAAGGGTCGGCCGCAATTCCATTTGGTTCAATAATCATTTTATCATTTGCTTTAACTACAACTTCGCCAAGGTCTCCGGTCCTAACAGCATTGGTAACATCCGGATATCCATTTTGCAAAATGCCGGAAATTGACGGAGCTACATTTGTCTGGTAACCTATCTTGCCATTCTGCGCCCATTTCAAATTCACCTGGTAAATATTATTAATATTTTTATGATATTGATCAATATCCAATTCATTCAATACATAAATCAAAATTACCGTTGAACAACCAATTCCTATGGCCAATCCGATTATGTTTATTAATGAATAAACTTTATTCTTAATAATATTTCTGATCGCAATTTTCAAATAATTCTTTAACACAATTTTATCTCCCAAATATTTGAACGCCGGCCGGCGAACCAGCCAAGCCGGCGCTCATGGCTAACGGAAATTTGTAAAACCGCAAGATATAACGCGGCAGATCTAAGAGTTATTAATTGTTAACTCTTGTATCTCATATCTGCGGTCTCTCTTTCATGTTATCATTATTACAACTTTTTAAATTCCATATTTTGCCCGCCCTGGTGAACTATCATTTTATCAACGACTCCGTTAACATCTTTGTCAAACGTTAATTGCACATCCGCAACATCAAGGAAATATTCGGTTTCAGAGGACGGGTACATTTGAAGTTTTGCCCCTTCGGGAGTTCTAACGTATAGTTTTCCGTTTTCAAACAATACACTTACTTTAGTGCCCGTCATTTCATATTCACCCACAAATGTTTTGCAAACGAGCGGATCTATCGCCGGAATATTTTCTACTGTTGTTGTAAACCCGGGCAATATTACTTTACGTATTGGGCTCGTTTTTCTTAATTCTTTATCGCCAACTTGCAGCATCTTATCATTAATCTGCCAATTGTAATCAAACGAACCGGAAGCTATATAAAGTTTTTCAGCAGACCGTCCAAGCCGGTTATTCGGGATGCATCCGTCTTGAATAATGAAATCATAATTCGGGCTATTATTATTATAGAAATACATTCCCGAACTTGATGTCGCCCCGATTACTGAAATATATCTTTCGGGATTATACGGGTTAGGATAAATCATTTGAATGAATGCATCTTGTGCCTGGAATTTTCTTCCGCCGATTTCTATTTCGTCGGAGGAAATTTTTAACGGGATTTTATCGCCGAGTGTTTTAGCAACCAAATTATCATTAGCTCCGCCGTAAAGAATTAATGAATAGTTCTTCAAGTCTTCTTTGGTCACTTCGGTATCTTTAAAAATGCGCGGTTCATACTTCTGCCAATTTTTCCAATAGGCAGTAAATTGCTGTGCTTTTGCATTAATCATTTTTGTCATCAGCGAATCTTTTGAGATTGTTCCGATTACAACGGCAAAAGGAGTAGTAGTAATATCGGAAATCATTCCGGCTATTTGGGGAGTTTTATGCAAAGTCGCCGGTTTATAGCTTTTGTCGCGCAATGTTATTTTCCCATCCACAACTTTAACATCGCGAATATCATTTACATTCCAAATTACCTTTACCGGTTTTTTAGGATCAATCAATTTAGCCGAAGGGGTGAGTTCAATTTCCAAATCATTTTCGGTAGTTAAACTAATTGTATTATCAACAAGCACCTCTGCTTCGGCTGTAACAAATGCATTCGGATTATCCAACTGGGTAACCCTAACCCAGTGTGCCGAAGCATATTTCAAATCTGCAGATCTTACTCTCACCGTTGCGGGATTTGTATTTCTTTTGTGTTCCAGGAACCATGGAATTAATTGATCGTAATATTCAATTCCTTCATGACCGAACCCGGGATATTCATGATAACGAATATCATATCCCCACCTTTGAAGTGCTTTTACCAAATATCTTGAATTATTAACATTGACCGCATGATCAATATCCCCGTGTGTAACAAAAACGGGTGTCGTTAAAAGTGCGTCTGCATGAGCAAGCGAACTGGCGGCTTCCCGATCAAAGAGCAAGCGCCCGGTAAGTTTTGCAATATCGTTTTCACTCATTTCGGCATGATAATCGGAACCTCCGTAAACTGGAGCTATTGCTGCAAACAATCCGGGATGTCTTGTGCCGACGTTCCATGTTCCGTATCCGCCCATGGATTCTCCTTTTAGGTAAACCATGTCTTCATCTATATTAAATTTCTGTTTAGCAAGTTCTATGCATTTTAGAATATCATTGTCTCCGATTCCCAAATAACTTGTATTGCCTCTTCCGTGAGGTTCTATATAAATAATGGGATACTTATCCACAATGCTGTTATGTCTTTGATCGATTGACCACCAATTAACATAAACAGGGTTATCGCCGTTGTACCCGTGAATCATTACTACAAGAGCCCACTTCTTATTCGGATCATAGTTATACGGAATATAAGACCGGCAAAATTGAGGTGTGTTATCAACGGGGTCGACGTAAGTCAACCGTACAAATCCGCTCGCATGGACGCTTCCGTTTTTACCGGCTTCATCAAGCAATAATTCTTCATATTCCATTAACGGTGAATATAGCTTCTCAACAATAGATGAATCTATTTTGTCCGGATTGAATTTCAACCTTAGAGTAAGCAATTCGCCAAGCATCCTGTGATGATATTCTTCCGGTGTTTTGGGATTTTTCGGAATGCTCGATAAAAGTTCCTTTGCTTCTTTAACTGCGTCTCCTTTATACCAATACTGGTAAGCAGTCATAACTTCGTTGTGCGTATCGCGGGTTTTAAAACAAATATCATAAACGCCGTCTTTCCATTTTTTTGCATCGAAAGAAATTTGCTCTGCGCGTTTAGCATCTTTTTCGGCTATTACTTTTCCCCCAGCAGCTCTAACTTTAACATTTACATCAAATTTTTGAATTTCCGGGTTGAGCGTTCTATCGGTCTTGATAACCAGTTCATCTTTATCACCGGATATTACAATGCTTGGCGACAATTTAAAATCATCGATAAGTGAAAACTTATCCGGTTCGATAACCCGGAATCTAAATCCCCAGGTCCATCCGTCGTGAACGGATTTAATAAGGATTGAATTTTCACCTTTAACCAAGTTAATTTCAATTTGATTGTCATCCAGCGCGGCTTGATAATCCTTTCTGCTTTGATAAACAAGTTTTCCGTTAACCCAAAGCTTGTTGCTGTTGTTTTGAGCAAATGATAAAATTACTTTTCCATCTTTCACTCTTTTCACTTTAGTAAATGCATAAATAACCCTGCTATTAAATTCACCCTCTTGAAGCACATTAAAAAAATTGATGTAATTGTACGGTGAGTGATAGTTTTTCCATTCACGCGTTTCGCCGTTTGGAAGTTTGTCGATCATCCCGGGTTCCGGTTTAATACCCGTTTCACCGCCTTGATCTTGAAGAAAGTCGGTATCGTATCCCTTATCATCTTGATTTGGAAAACTGCCTGTAACAAGCCAGTCCTGAATATATCCCCCGGTTGCTGTTCCAACCGGGAAACGAGTTTCATCTTTTAAAGAAGTCTGCGCGGTAATACAATTACATGTAATTAAGAAAACGATGAGAAAGAAAATTTTTGTAAGAAAATACTTGCTCATAACACATCTCCTTTTATTATTGTGCGTCCCTATTAGAAAACAATCAATGCTTTTGACTAAAAACCTTTTTTTTTTGTTACAAGGCGGTAGAATTCAACGCTTGGTTCAACAATTAACTTCGGCAGCAGGCTTAGTTTTAATCCACCAGAATACAAACATATTTTCGACGACGGAAATTTCCTACCTTATACCGTAAACCCTATTACTCCATCTAAAATGAACCATATGACAAATTTATTTTCCCCTCTTTTAAATGATCATATTCCTTTATAGTATGTTTTTCCCCATTATATGTTGATTCAAATTGCAAACTCTCAATCCGGTAGAAAACGCCGGGATTTCATCATTCATACCTTAAAGATTTAACAGGGTTTGCGGTTGCAGCTTTAACCGTCTGAAAACCAATTGTGGCTAACGCTATTACCAACGCGATACCGCCGGCAAGAGCAAACATCCACCAGGTTAATTCAATTTTATATGCAAAGCTCTGAAGCCATTTACTCATAAAATAATACGCAACCGGTAAAGCTATGAAACTTGCAAGGATCACCCACTTTACAAATTCTTTTGAGAGAAGTAACACAACTCCGCGCACCGAAGCGCCTAGTGTTTTTCTTATTCCGATTTCTTTTGTCCTTATCTCAATCATGTATGAAGCAAGTCCGAAAAGTCCCAAACAGGAAATGAGTATTGCAAGAAAAGCAAAAGCCTCAAACAAATACCAGGTATGTTTTATTGATTGATAAAGGTTATCAACGGTCTTGTCTAAAAATTTAAAATTTACCGGATAATCAGGAGCAAATTCCTTAGATATTTTTTCAATATAAGCCAGCGTTCCCTTAACATCATTTGAGTTTACCTTTATTATGACATACTGTAAAAAGTAATCATAAAATTTCGGGTTGATTGTTAGTATAAGCGGATTTGATTCTTCATCAAGAGGTTGGTTAATAAAATTATCTACTACACCTATTATCTTGCCGTTAATGCCCATGTAAGTAACTCTCTTATTCAACGGATTCTTTAAATGCAGTTAATTGTGCGGTTCTTTGATTAATGATGAAATTTGAAGCGTCGTCCGGAAAATCTTTTGAGAAATTCCGCCCGGCAGATAATTTCATCTGGAAGGTGTTCAAGTAATCTCTGTCCGCAACAATAAAGTGAATAAACACCATCTTATTATCCTGCTTTCCTTCCCAATCTATCGGATTTACATTCCCGACCTGGTTAGGCAGGCACGAAGCAGCAGTAACATATTTTATATTGGAATTTTGAGTAAGGAAATTCTTCATGGATTCGTATTTCCGCTCAAGCTCTTTGTTTACCGGGATGTAAACGATCTGATCTTTGTTAAAGCCCAGGTCTTTATGAATCATGTAGTTGTATTGCTTATAAATAACAATGGTTGAAGTAATCAGAATAATCGCTATGCTGAACTGAGTAACGACAAGTACGGTTCTAAGCAGAGAGCTTTTTGAATTTGTTGTTGCCGCTCCTTTAATTACTGTTGCAGGTTGAAAAGACGAGAGAAAAATTGCGGGATAACTGCCTGCTATAATTCCGACCACAACCGCTAATCCTAAAAGACCGCATATTATCGGAAGATTACCGGATGAAATAAGTGATAAGTTCTTGTCGGTTATAGAATTAAAAAGCGGAAGCAATATTTCGACCATCGAGACTGCAATAAGCAAAGCAAGTATCGACATAGATACGGATTCCCCTAAAAATTGTTTTACCAGCGATCCCCTCTGCGCGCCCAAAACTTTCCTTAATCCCACCTCTTTTGTACGTTTATTAAAACGGGCTGTGGAAAGGTTCATGTAATTAATACATGCAATCAGTAAAATAAAAACGGCAATTGATATAAAAATATACAAAAGTTTAATATCGCCGTTTCCGTAGTAAAGATGCATTTTAGATAAAGGCTGAATACTGCAGATTGCTTTTGTTCCAGGGATCGGATGATACTCCTGGAATATATCCGCAATTTTCTTTTTGAGTTTCCGGGTATCGGCATTATTCCGAACTTGAATATATGTTGAACTTTCCCAGGACCAGCCGGAGAGAATTTTATCACCGAGAATTTGAATCGGAGCTGCGGCATCAAATTGTATTTCGGAATTATGAGGCGGGTCTTCAACAACTGCGGAAACAATAAGGTCCATACGGTTATTGAATCTGAGTATTTTCCCGAGTGGATTTTCATTACCGAAATATTTTTCAGCAGTCTTTTTTGTAATTACAATTGAATTCTTATCTTTCAAAGAAGTTTGAGGATTGCCGTCTAAGAATTGATACGTAAACATATGAAAGAATGAAGGATCGACAAGCAACAGACCGTCCTCGTAGAAAGATTTGTTTCCGTAACTAAGCATACAACTTTCGTAACTACTGCGCTTTTGTACTCTGGTAAAATCGATTATTTCCGGGAAGTCTTGTTTCATAATAGGAGCAAGAGCGTACGGAACGGTAAATGAAGTATTTTCTCTCGTATCTTTATCCTTTGCATCCCTCATAGATACTGCATATAAATTTTTTAGGTTCTTCTGAGAATTTTCGTAACTCAGCTCGTTTTTAACCCACAACGAAATTAAAATCACACAGGTCATACCGACAGCAAGTCCAGCCAAGTTAATGAAAGTATAAACTTTCCCTCTCCTCATATTTCTGAATGTTATTTTCAAATAATTTTTGAACATAATTTTCTCCTAATTGGCCGTACGTTCAACGCAAAAAGTTTATTCATTCCGCAATGCTTTCACCGGATTTGCGGTAGCCGCCTTTATGGCATGAACGCTTACAGTAAATAGAGCTATTATCAGGGCGGCAATGCCTGAATAGAGAAAGACCCAGGGTGTGATACTGGTTCTGTATGCAAAATCTTTCAGCCAGTTATTCATTACGAAATAAGCTACCGGCCAGGCAATTATGTTTGCTATCAAAACCCATTTGGTAAATTCTTTTGAAAGAAGAATTATTATTTCGGGAATGGTTGCGCCGAGAACTTTTCGTATTCCGATTTCTTTTGTCCTTTGTTCTGTAACAAACGCGGCTAATCCAAGCAGACCCAGACACGCGATAAATATTGCAAGAACGGAAAACGTACTGGCAATTTTACTCGTCTGCTGTTCATCAACGTAAAGGCGCTGTAAATCCTTGTCCAGGAAGTTATAATCGAAAGCTTCGTTACCGGCATATTTTTTCCATGTATTTTCGAGAAATGCTATTGTAGCGGGGTAATCTTTAGGGGATATTCTAACAGAAACAAATTTTCCGAAATTATTTTGAGTATAAAGCCGCATTGCGAGCGGACGAATTTCCTGACGCAGAGATTCATAATTGAAGTTCTTAAGTACACCTATAATTTTCATAGATAAGGAATTCTCGGGCGTCCTGTCCGGCAGGATAAGATATCTGCCTACAATATTTTTAACTCCGAATGTTTTTACGAAAGCTTCATTAACAACCACAGCCATTGTATCCGATGGGTGTTCCTTAGAAAAGAATCTACCATCATCAATATTAAATTTATAAGCATCAGCAAAGTCTTTATCGCACCACATAAAGCGAACGTCCTGCAGCTGGCTATTCGGCGTATCGTTAAGCCTGCACCCGGAATCGCCAACCTGGTCACCGGGAATTGCCGAAGAATTACTGACTTCAAGTACATTTTGGTTACTCAGTAATTCCTGCTTGAATGAATGAATCTGGCTTCCGATATCATCGGTCTTATTAATAATGACCACCTGTTCCTTATTAAAGCCGAGATTTTTTGTTTGAATGTATTCTAGTTGCTCACTTATAATAAAAGTACCGATAAATAAAGCGATAGAAACGGCAAACTGGAAAATAACCAGTCCGCTTCTCAGCGCCGATTTTCTGTTTCCACTTCTTAATTCTCTTTTTAAAACTTGAACCGGACTAAATGACGATAAGTAAAATGCAGGGTAACTTCCGGCTAAAAATCCTATCAATATCGCAAAGCCCAAAAGCAAAGGGATCACATATATATTTTCAAAGATGCCGAGATTTATTTGCTTACCCGAAATATCGTTAAATAGAGGAAGCAATATTTCAAGCAGTATAATAGCGAGAACAACGGAAATTAAACTTGTTAAAACCGCTTCGGCAATAAACTGTCCGATGAGCTGTGGTTTATGCGAACCTAAGGTTTTTCTGATTCCTACTTCCTTCGCTCTTTTTTCCGATCTGGCAGTTGAAAGGTTTACAAAATTAATACAAGCCATCAATAAAATAGCGGCGGCTATTATTGAAAAGATGTATATGTAACTTATATCGCTGTTAGGCTCAAGCTCAGAATCAAGATGCGAATGAAGATGAACGGAAAGCATCGGCTGAATTAAGAAACCGTAGCTGTCTCCTTTCTTTCTTAATTGCTCAAGCGATGTTCCGGTAACCTGCACAATTTGCGGCCCGATATATTTTAGAACTTCTTTATTCAATTTATTTTGAAATACATTAGGGTCGGTTCCTTTGCGAAGAAGGAAATAGATAAAATAATTATTGCTAAGCCAGTAATTGCTCCTGCTGTCTTCGCTGGTGGTAAGCGAGCCTAAAAAATCGTAATGAAATTGTGAGTTTGCCGGGACATCTGCAATTACACCTGTTACAACCCAGTTTGCCCGGTTATCGGCATTTAATATTTTTCCAATCGGATTATCATCTCCAAAATATTTTTTTGCCATCGAACTGGTAATAACAACCTGGTTGGGCTGAGACAAAGCGGTGTTTGGATTACCTTTTAAAAACTTAACTGTAAATACTTTGAAGAATGACGAATCAACTTCAAAAAATCTTTCTTCGCTAAAAGCTTTATTACCATAACGCAAAACAGGGAATCCAAAATTTCTGATGCGGGTGTATGACAAAACTTCAGGGAAATCATTCAGTAAAAAAGGACCCATGGGCGCGGGCCCGTGAGGCGATTTAAATTCTGTATTGCCTATTCTTCCTGAAATAACAACACGGTAAATCCGGTCGGCATGTATATTAAATGTATCATAGCTTAATTCATTCTGGACATACATCATTATTGCAATAAAACATGCAATACCTGTTGCAAGGCCGATTATATTAATAAATGAGAAAGTCTTGTACTTCCTTATATTTCGAATCGCAATTTTAAAATAGCTTTTTAACATATCATTTCTCTAGTTGAAGGTAAGTTATAAAATTATTCTTAATATGATTTTACAATATATATACCAACTGTTAATACGTATAAGGCAGATAAACAGCTATTAAAAAGCCCCAAAAGAAGGGCTTAAAACAATAAATTTTGATAATATAAAAGAACAGATATGTACGGTAAATTAATTCTATAAAATGAATGTACGCAAACGGACACTACTGTTCGTATACGTACGATCTTCCTAATAATTCAAATAACAAATTCTAAATTTCAATCTACTCATAATGCAATGTTTCCACAGGTCGGTCGTTGCCGCTTTAATTGCCTGCATCCCAACCGTAATTAATGCGATTACGAGTACGATACCGCCTGAGATTATAAACATCCACCAGTTCAGATTAATCTTATAAGCAAAGCTTTGAAGCCATAAACTCATAAAATAATACGCGGCGGGCAAGGCGATTAAGTTTGAAACTAACACAAGCTTAGAAAAGTCACTGGATAAGAGATACATTATACCCATTTCGCTGGCACCGAGAACTTTTCTTATTCCAATTTCCTTCCTTCTCTTTTCGGCTGTAAAGGCAGACAGGCCGAATAAACCGAGGCACGATATTATAATTGCCATAACGGCAAAGTAGCGAGATAAAACAGAAACTCTTTCTTCGGAAGAATATAATTCCTGATAATCTTTATCCGTAAATTTATAATCAAAAGTAAAACCCGGATTAAACGATTTATAAAAACTCTTTAACCGTTCTATTGTTCCTTTTTCAGAGCCGGCTTTTATTCTGGCAGTAACAATCATAGTTCTTGCAGGATTAAAAAGGAAAAACAACGGTTTCACTTTTTCATGCAGGGATTCAAAATTAAAGTCATCAACAACGCCGATTATATGCCGGTCTTTTCCCCAGATGTGCACAATTTTTCCGATCGGATCTTTTAGGCCCATTAAGTTAATCGCCGCTTGATTGAATATTACTGCAAGAGTATCCGAAGGAAATTGCTGTGAGAAAGCCCTTCCTTCTTCCATCTTCATTCCAAGTGTTTCAATCAAATTATAATTAGCGGTTACAATAAAAAAGATTGCAGATGTTCCCGGCTTTTTCCCAGGCCATCTAACATCGAAAGTTGCGCTAATAATTGATGTAATATTTTCACTTGTACTTGAAGCGTTAACCACGCCGGGAATATTTTTAATTTCGGAAAGAAATGTTTCCAGATGAGCAGGCACGTCGCCTTCCGCATTAAAATAAATTAAGTTGTCCTTATTGTACCCGAGATTTTTACCCTGTATAAATTCCATTTGCTTATATACTACCAGAACCGCGGCAATAAGAATTGCAGACAATGTAAATTGAAATATCACCAACCCTTTGCGGAGCCATAATTCGCCGGTAGAATTGCTGCCGAATTTTCCTTTTAATATGGATATCGGATTGAACCCTGAAAGATATAATGCGGGATAGCTGCCGGCAATAATACCGGTTAACAAAGTTATTCCTAAAAATGAAAGTAAAGCGTTTCCGCTAATATTTAATGATAGTTGTTTCCCGGTTATGTTATTAAACTCAGGTAGCACAATCTCCACGATGATGAGTGCAATTGCAAGTGAGAGAAACGCCATCAGCACCGATTCGCCGAGATATTGAAACGCGAGATTCTTGCGGGTTGCTCCTATAGTCTTTTTAATTCCTACTTCTTTCATTCTTGTAGACGCTTTGGCTGTAGAAAGATTCATGAAATTAATGCAGGCAATTAAAAGAATAAAAACAGCTATAAGTGAAAACAGTCTTACATATTCTATTCTTCCGCCGGCTTGGACGCCGTTTTCATATTTATTATATAAATACCGGTCGGAATATGGCCGGACAAATAATTCATCATTTGAATATTTATATCTCTCTTTAATAAATGAGGCAATTTTTTTATTAAAGCTGTTTACGTCGGTACCGTTATTTAAAACAATGTATGTGCTTACTGCGCTGTTGCCCCAGTTTATAGTGCGCCCGACAATTTTTGAAAGTTTCATCCATTGATCGTATGATAAAATAAAATCGAATTGCTCGGTTGAATTTTCCGGGACGCCTTTAAATACCCCGGATACTGCGGCTTCCATACTTATGCCGAGTATCTGCCATTTTAAAGATTTGCCAATTGCGTTGTTAACAGAGCCGAACATTTTTTGAGCTAAAGCTTTCGAAATTACAACCGAGTTATCTCTTGAAAGCACTTCCTTCGGGCTTCCGCGAAGTAGATGATAAGAAAATATACTAAAGAAATCCTCGCCCGCGAACTCACCTATAGCTTTTGCGTTTTGTCCTTGATATGAAAAAGTAAAATTGCCAAACAAAACAGCAGGTGTTACAGAAGCCGCTAATTTAACTTCCGGCACTTCCTCTTTTAATGTTTTTGCAAGCAGATCCTGAGTAGATTCCTGCGTAATTATTCCGCTGCTCTGTTTAACATTTTCCATCACCTGATATAAGTTTTTATCGTTTTTGTTAAATTTGTCGACGTGAAGCTCATCGTTTACCCATAGATATATAAGCAACACGCAGGCAATGCCGGTAGATAGGCCAATTAGATTAATTAAGAAAGTGCTTTTATGTTTTTTGAAATTTCTGATTATAATTAACATACTATGTTTAAACATGTTTCTCCTCTTTATCAGAATTTTTTAATTTAATACTTGTAAATCAACCAATATGAGGTGCCGGTCATTCGTACCTCAAAGATTTCACCGGGTTTGCGGTTGCCGCTCTTATTGCATGAGTACTTATGGTTGCAAGTGCTATTATCAATGCTATAATTCCCGACAAGATGAATATTCCCCAGCTTATGGTTGTCCGGTACGCAAAATTTTCCAGCCAGTTATGCATAATTAAATATGCCACCGGCCAGGCTATTATATTTGCTATTAATACCCATTTTGTAAATTCCTTTGAAAGCAGAAGAATTATCTCCGGAACGGTTGCCCCCAGCGTCTTTCTTATCCCGATTTCTTTCGTCCTTTGCTCGGATATAAACGCTGCAAGCCCAAGCAATCCGAGGCATGCGATAAATATTGCAATCACTGAAAAGATTGTGGTGATTTTACCGGTACGCTGTTCGTTAACATACATGTGTTGTAAATCTCTATCTAAAAAATTATAGTCGAATGCTTCGTTGCCCGCATATTTTTTCCAGGTATTCCCGAGAAACGAAATCGTACTTTCATAATTTTTAGGAGAAATTCTGACCGAAACAAATCTTCCGAAATTTTGATCCGTATAAAGACGCATTGCGAGCGGAAGAATTTCCTTATGCAACGATTCATAATTAAAATCTTTTAGTACTCCTATTATTTTATATGTATAAGTGTGAACATCTCCGGGGAAAATGACAGACCTTCCTACAACATTTTTTACTCCGAAAGTTCTTTCGAAAGCTTCGTTCACAACAACTGCGGTTGTATCGGAAGGATGCGCACTTGAAAAAAATCTTCCATGCCTGAGATCGAATTTGTATGTGTTGGCAAAACCCGCATCGCAGGCCATAAATCTTATATCCTGCAGTTGACCGCTGGGCGAATCTTTAAGTCTGCAGCCTGAATCGCCCTTCTGATTACCCGGAATGGCCGAAGAATTACTTACTTCCAGGACATTCGGATTACTCATCAAAGCTTTCTTAAACGAATTTATCTGAGAACCGATATCGTCGGTTTTATTAATTATGATAACTTGTTCCTTGTTAAATCCGAGATTTTTTGTCTGAATATATTTAAGCTGGTTATTTATTATAAATGTGCCTATAAACAAGGCAATCGAAACCGCAAACTGAAATATTACTAAACCGCTCCTCAGTGCAGATTTGCTCTTCCCTCTTCTAAATTTACTTTTCAAAACCTGTACGGGACGGAATGAGGAAAGATAAAAGGCCGGATAACTGCCGGCTAATATCCCGACGAGAACGGCAAAACCCAGTAAAACGGGTATCGTATAGATATTCTCAAATAGTCCGAGCGTCATTTGCTTGTCGGAAATATCATTAAACAACGGAAGAAACATTTCCACCAGGATTATTGCCAGAACCACAGCCAGCATGCTTGTAAAAACAGCTTCTGCTAAAAATTGGCTGATAATCTGCGGCTTATGCGAACCCAGTGTTTTTCTTATCCCCACTTCCTTTGCTCTTTTTTCTGATCTCGCGGTGGAAAGATTTACAAAATTTATACATGCGATTAATAGTATGGCTGCGGCAATAACAGAAAAAATGTATATATAACTTATATCGCTGTTAGGCTCAATTTCATAATCCAGATGAGAATTAAGATGGATTGAAAGAAGCGGCTGAATAAAAAAACCGTAGCTGTCGCCTTTTTTTTTCAGCTGCTCGAGTGAAACCCCGGTAATTGTCGCTATTTGCGGTCCGATATATTTTAATACTTCCTGGTTGAGTTTCGCTTGAAATGCGACAGGATCAATGCCTTTTTTGAGGATAAAATAAGTAAGGTAGTTATTGTTAAGCCAGAAAGGATTTCTGCTGTCGGCGCTGGTAGTAAGCGATCCGAGAAAATCGTAATGAAAGTGTGAATTTGCCGGCACATCTTTTATTACACCGGTGACAATCCAGTCTTTCCTTTGGTCGGCATTTAATATTTTGCCCATCGGATCTTCGTTGCCGAAATATTTTTTCGCCATCGATTCGGTAATAACAACCTGGTCAGGTTTAGCGAGCGCTGTTTTGGGATTGCCTTCTAAAAATTTCACGGTAAAAACATCGAAGAAAGTTGAGTCGGCTTCAAAAAATCTTTCTTCACTGAACGCCTTATCTTTATACCTTAATACCGGGAACCCGAAATTCCTTGCCCTTGTATAGGAAACAACTTCAGGCATATCGTGAAGCAGAACCGGACCCATCAACGGGGGAGTATGCGGGCTGTGAAATTCCGTATTCCCGATTCGTCCCGAAATGCACACTCTGTATATTTGGTCAGCGTGCTTGTTAAATTTATCGAAACTTAATTCATTCTGAACAAACAGCAGAATAGCAATGCAGCAGGCAATTCCAACTGCCAGCCCCAGAATATTTATTATTGAATATCCCTTATTCTTCCTAATATTTCGAAGCGCGACTTTTAAGTAATTCTTAAACATATTCTCCGCTCAGGTTGTAAAATGAAAGGCCAAAAACTTATTATTCCTTGATTGAAACAACAAGATACATACCACATGCAATAAAGTCTAAGACAGGTATTTTTCAAGAAATGAGGGAATAAAACCCTAGATAAATCTTAAAAAACGAATAATTTTAAATATTGTTAAACCGAAATCTGCAGCATAAAATTCCGTAAAAGAATAATTGTTCGGAAGCGGACAATACTGTTCGCATGCGAACAATCTATCATTTGAATCTGATCGTCGGATATTTCGTGTTGATTTCTGAATGTCTTACAGTTTCTTTCCAGGCATTATGAATATAATTTTATTCTTCCCGGATATTCCCGGTGCCGAGCCTGGCCGCAAGATAATTGTACATTGATAATTATTCGTATCTCAGCGCTTTTACCGGGTTTGATGTTGCGGCTTTTATTGCCTGGAAGCTAACGGTTGCAAGTGCAACTAACAAAGTAATGAATCCCGATAAAATAAATATCCAGATATTTATATTTGTTTTATAAGCAAACTCTTTCAGCCAGTTTTGAATAAAATAATAGGCTAACGGAAAAGCTATTAAATTTGCAGTCAAGATTAATGCGGTATATTCCTTTATTAAAAGATAAACCACGCTGTTGGCCGAAGCGCCGAGTACTTTTCTTATTCCTATTTCCTTAGTACGTTGACGCGCAGAGTGAGAAACAAGTCCAAATAATCCCATGCAGGCAATTATAACCGATAAGCCCGAGAATATTGAAATTATCTCGCTTAACCTTGCTTCGGATATATAAAGGTTTTCAAAATCCTTATCGATGAAATGATAATCGAACGGGAAATCTGGAGCAGCATTTTTCCAACTCTTACCTATTGTGCCAAGTGTTTGTGCAATATTATTTGATTTTATTTTTATAACAACCTTGAAGAATTGCCCCGGTTTTCCCATCATCAGGATAACCGGTTCAACATTCCGGCGAAGCGACTCAAAATTAAAATCCTTCACGATTCCGGCAATACGTTTATTTCCGTGAAATCCGGATTGTAATATTTTTCCGGCAGCGGTTTCAGGCTGCCATCCCATTCTTTTTGCAGCGGTTTCATTTATAATATAACTGTCGTTGCTTTCCGCCGCTCTTTCTTTTGAAAATCTTTTTCCGGCAATAAAATCTAATCCGAGTGCCTGCGCATAATCATAATCCACAATTAAAGAATAAAAGCTTTCATGCAGTACTCCGTTTTTACCTGCCCATGAATAATGTTCAATATTGTGTGCATCGCCGGGAATCCAGTTAGTTCTTGATATGAATGATATATCCGGACGCTGCAGCAATTTTGTTCTAAATGATTCGTAATTTTTTGTTATCTCTGAATTTAAGGAAAGATAAATAACCTGTTCTTTATTAAATCCGGGATTAAACGATTTCATAAAATCATATTGTTTTATTACGGCTGTCGTTACTACAATCAGTGCGATAGAAATTACAAATTGAAATATGATCAATCCCTTTTTAATAAGCCCGCCTCCCCTTCCCGTTTTAATAACTCCTTTGAAAATAGCTGCCGGCCGGAATGAAGATAAATAAATCGCCGGGTAAGCGCATACGGCAAAAATTATGAAAAGCCATGCCGCAAAAAATACGAGAATCATTCCGGGATTAAGTAGTTCTACAGCATAGAGTTGTTTACCCGTTAATTCATTAAAATAGGGTAGAGCCAAAGAAAATAAAATAACGGCTAAGGCAATAGAAATGAACGTTAGTAAAATATGTTCAATAAAAAACTGCCATATTATTCTTATTCTATAAGCCCCGAGAACTTTTCTCAAACCGATTTCTTTAGCACGCTTTGCAGTGTATGCGGTTGAAATATTAATAAAATTAATACAGCCGATAAATAAAATAAAAATCGCAATTGCGGAAAGGATATAATCGGTAGAAAGATTTCCTTTATTCGGAAAATCAAACTGCAGGCCCGTAGCAAAATGCATGTATCCCAATTGCTGTAAATGAAGCTTGTTGTATTTGCTGGTTTCCGCACCACAATATTTATCCAGTAAAGCCGGGAGCTGTTTTGTTATTTTTTTATTATCCTTTGTATTCGGAAGTAGAACAAATGTGTAAAAATTAGAAGCATGATAATTATTGAAAACGTCACTATCCGAAGCCTTCCAGTGAAACTCTTGACGAAAAACATCTTTAATATTATTAAACGGAGCCAGGTAGTTAAATTGAATTGTTGAATTTGCCGGCATATCCTCGACCACACCGGTGACCCTGTAATCAGATATATTGTTGATACGGATTGTTTTACCTAACGGGTTAATGTTGCCGAAAATCTTCAGCGCTTCGGTTTGTGAAAGCACCAATGAATTTGGCTGACTTAATGCTGTTTCAGGATTTCCCTTTATTAAATGCATGCTGAATATTTTAAATATCTCAGGATCACTGAATATAAAATTCTTTGAAGTGAAGATTCTATCTTTAGACCTCACAACAGGCTCATAAAAACCGGAAGGAGTTATTCGTACGGATAAAACTTCAGGGAATTCATTAATAAAAGCATTATGAAATCCCGACGGAGTTAGAGCCCAGTTCACATTTCCGTCTCCTTTTTAAATTCTTGATTAATTCTGTAAATGCGGTCGTAATTTTTATTGAACTTATCGAAACTTAAATCGTTATGAACATAAAGAGTAATCAGCATGCATACGGCGATACCAACGGCGAGACCGGCAATGTTAATGATAGAATAAGCTTTGTTTGAGCGGATATTTCTTAATGTAACTTTGAGATAATTTTTTAACATTTTCATCTCCCTTTTAATAACGGCGCCGGGAATGACGATATACGATTGTCGATTGAAGATTGTCTATTCTAAATCATAGTTCAATTGACAAACTATCTTACGCAAAAGTTATACGAAGATCGATCACTCCCCGATATCAAAAAAAAACAATTGATATGAACCTTCGCTTATCAAGTAACAAGTTTCAAGCACCCATTCACTCCATTTCACTTTGCGCCCTGTTCTTTGCTTACTCGTATCTCAGCGATTTAACGGGATTCGAAGTTGCTGCTTTGATCGCCTGAAAGCTTATTGTAATGAAGGCTATACCGAAAGCGGTCAAACCTACAAGGATAAAAATAAACGGACCTATGTTTATTCTGTATGCAAATTCTCTTAACCAGTTAGACATAACTAAATAAGACACCGGAGTTGCAACTATAGCTGCTGCAAATACCAGCTTTAGAAAATCTTTGGATAATAGCAGAACCACGCCGCCAACCGACGCTCCCAGAACTTTTCTAACCCCTATTTCCTTGGTCCTTTGCTCAACAGTATATGACGCAAGTCCGAACAATCCCAGACAGGCAATAAAAATAGCAAGCGAAGAAAAGAAACCGAACATACGACCGGTCTGGTTATCTGCTTTATAAATATCATCAAAGTATTTATCTAAAAAAGAATAATCGAAGGGTCTCCCCGGAACAATGTTTTTCCAGGTACGCTCTACAAAATCTACCGTAGCCGGTATATCGCCTGGTTTTATTCTTACAAATAGATAATTATATATGTCGGGCCGTACCGACATGATCAAGGGTCCGATTTCGGTGTGCAAACTGAAAAAATTAAAATTCTTAACTACCCCTATAACGGTTTTAACGGGAGTACCTTCGAACTGTTTTCCGATCGGATTTTTCCATCCGAATTTTTTAACCGCGGCTTCATTAATAATTACGGCAGCGGTAGTATCCGAACTATGCAGCTTCGAAAAATTCCGGCCTTTCACGATTTTCATCTGCATTGTATTTATGTAGTCGGGATCTACATAACTGAAGCGCATCATAAGTTTTTTCTGACCGTTTGTTCCGGCAACTGTTTCTTCTCCTTCGGAACCGCTGGCGCCCGAAAGTCCCGCCCCTGCCGCTACGCTTACAATCCTTGAATCTTTCATCAGTTCGTCTTTAAGCAGATTTATTTTCCCCTGTGTCTCTTTACTTCTTATCGGAAGATAAAGTACATGCTCTTTATTAAAACCGAGATTTTTGTTTTTTATATAATTCATCTGATTTGATACTATTCCAGTGCAGATCATAAGGGTAATTGCGATTGAAAACTGCAATACAACCAGAATCTTCCTTAATAATGCGCCTTTTATTTTTGCGGGTAATGCGCCTTTCAAAGAATCAGCCGGCTGAAACTTTGAAAGGAATATTGCCGGGTAGCTTCCCGATAGCAGACCTACAAAAAAAGTTAATCCTGCGAGCTGCATTAGAAAACCAAAATTGCCAGTATAAGTAAACAGTATTCTTCCCTCAAATATATCCTTAAATAGCGGCAGCGATATTTCTACTAGCAGAAGTGCTAATAGAAAAGCGATAAATGAAATAAATACAGCTTCTCCAAGGAATTGATATACAAGCTTTTTCCGCGAAGATCCCAGAACTTTTCTCATGCCGATCTCTTTTATTCTTTTGGCGGAACGAGCAGTGGCCAGATTCATAAAGTTAATGCATGCAATAAGAAGAATAAAAAGCGCGATAATTGAAAATATATATACTGTGCTTATACTGCTCTCGTTTTTTCTGTATGTCTGATATGTAATATTATCCGAATAAAGATGGATATCCTTCAGGGACTGAAGATACATTTGTAAATCCGAATCTTCGGCATTTGGAAGATTAGCCTTTAGAAATGCGGGGAATTTTTTCTCAACTTCTCCAGGGGTAGTTCCTTTTCTCAATAGAATATAAGTTCCCAATGAATTTGTCCCCCAGTTTTTAAACCAGCTAAATGAGTTTTCCAAATACTGCAGTGAGCCCATCATACTGAAAAATATGTGCGAATTTTCAGGATAGTTTTTAATTACTCCGGTAACGGTAAAATCGGCACCGCCCAATATACTTTGCACATTTATTGTCTTACCGATAGGATCCTGACCGTGAAAATATTTTTTCGCGATGGATTGAGAAATTACAATCGAAGAAGGCGTACTAAGAGCGGTTTTGGGATTTCCTTCAATGAAAGGTATTGTAAATATATTAAATACTGAAGAATCGCCGAACGACATTCCGTCTTCATAAAAACCTTCCGATCCGATTTTGCAGAAAACCGAAGGTATTGGCATCATCCTGGCAGAACTTTCTATTTCAGGGTAATAATCTTTTAATGCACGGGAAAGCGGTCCCATAGTAACGGCTACATTTAATTTTCCAATTCCTTTTTGGTTTTGGATCTCAACGATTCTATATATCCTGTCAGCTTTTTTATTGAAGTTTTCATATCCGAGTTCATTTTTTATAAGAACAGTAATAAGAATAAAGCCGGCCAAACCTATTGCCAGCCCTGCAATATTTATAAATGAATAAACTTTGTTTTTCAGAATATTTCTAAATGCGATTTTAAAATAATTCTTTAACATAATTCTTCCTTTATTTAACAAATAGCAGCCAGTTTTAAGAATAACGACTGAGCAGACTGCTTTTTACTCATACCTCAACGATTTTACCGGATTTGCGGTTGCCGCTCTTATCGCATGAATGCTTACTGTTAACAAAGCGATTATCAGAGCCAAAATACCGGACAATACAAATACCCACGGAGTTAAACTTATTTTATATGCAAAATCTTTCAGCCAGTCATTCATAAAATAATATGCAACCGGCCAAGCAATAATATTCGCAATCAGCACCCATTTGGTGAATTCTTTGGAGAGAAGGAAAATAACTCCCGGAACTGAAGCACCCAACGCTTTTCTTATTCCTATTTCTTTTGTTCTTCTTTCAGCGGTAAACGCGGCCAATCCGAAAAGTCCCAAGCATGCAATAAAAATTGCAAGAATTGAAAACGAAGTAATTATCTCGCCGGTTTTCATTTCGGATTTGTATAGCCGGTTTAAATCTTCATCCAAGAAGAAAAATTCAAACGGTTTATCCGGTACAAAATTTTTCCATTCTTTTTCTATTAAAGAAATAGTTCCCGTAATACCTGCTGCAGTAATTCTTATCGGAAGATAAGCTGTTTGACCTCGGGTATAATAAATAACTATAGGCTCAATTTTCTGATGCAGTGATGTGAAATTAAAATCTTTAACAACTCCGATTATTGTTCCTTTAATTCTAGGTCCGACAAACATAATTCTTTGGCCTATAGGATTTTTTAGATTAAAAACTTTTACAGCGCTTTCATTTAGGATAACCGCAGTAGTGTCGGAAGGATTATTCCTCGAAAAATATCTACCTTTTATTACTTTGATACCCATTGTTTTGGCAAAGTCTGCATCCGTAGTAATTGTTGCCATAAGGTACTGTTGAGAAGCAGGTGCGTTTTCAAGTTTAAATACGCTTTTTGAAAATCGTTTCCCGGGAAGATCATTAGAGTTAGATGCACTTATTACATTAGAATTTTTCAGCAAATCATCTTTGAATGCTTGCGCATGATTTTCCAAAGCCCATGCGCGATTTACGATAAGTACATTTTCTTTATTAAATCCCAAATTAGTTTCCTGAATATATTTTATCTGGCTATATATTATAAAGGTACCGATAAAAAGAATGATTGATATTGAGAACTGAAAAACCACCAAACCGCTCCTAAGCCAATTACCTTTATTACCGTTTGACTTTTCTTTGAGCACTTTGGTTGGTTGTAAAGAAGAAAGAAAAAATGCCGGATAGCTGCCCGAAACTAAACCGACAATTAATATGGTTACTAACAATGCAGGTATTGCAAGTAAATTTTTAAAATAATCTGTGTGCAGAACTTTTCCGGCTAGATTACCGAAAGAAGGCAGGAATATTTCTACAAGAATTATCGAAATAAATATTGCCATAACTGTTAGTAAAATTGATTCGGTTAAAAACTGTTTTACAAGCTGTGGCCTTGTTGATCCAAGAACTTTTCTTACGCCTATTTCCTTAAGGCGCGTAGAAGATCTTGCTGTAGCGAGATTCATAAAATTCGTACATGCAATCAACAAAATAAAGACGGCTATAATTGAAAATATGTAAACGTATTTTATATTGCTGTTGGGCTCAATTTCATTGTCTAAATTTGAATGAAGATGAATAGAAGTTAAAGGCTGTAAAGAGAACCCGTAAGCATTTCCTCTTTTAAGCCATTCATCAAACGAAATGCCTAGTCCCTGGTAAATCTGGGGGCCGGCATATTTTCTAACCAGAGCAGGAATTTTTGCTTTCAAAGCGGAAACCAATGCGCTTTTTTTAAGCACAATGTAGGTATAAAAATTATTGTTAATCCAGAAGTTGCTTTTTCCGGCTTCAATGCTTGCCATCGACGCGAACATTTCATAATGGAAATGCGAGTTGGAAGGACAGTCTTTAATAACTCCAGTGACCGTATATGGCGTACCGTCTTCAAATTTCATAATTTTATTAAGAGGGTTTTCATTTCCGAAATATTTATTTGCCAGACTCTTCGTAAGCACAACAGAATGCGGCTGTGTAAGCGCAGTTTTCGGATCGCCTTCTATAAAAGGCATAGTAAAAACGTCAAATACTGTGGAGTCGGCCCAGAAAAATTGTGTCTCATTAAATACTTTATTTTTATATCTAATCAACATATTTGGGGCAGGGAACAATCTTGTATATTGAACAACTTCAGGAAAATCACTTACAAAGGTTGCTCCGAGCGGGGCCGGAGTTATGGCCATTTTTATTTCACTCCCTTGAATAACTGCGTGACCGGTGACTCTGTATATTTGGTCAGCCTTCTTATTATATTTATCGTAGCTTAACTCATCGTTCACATAAAGTAAGATCAGTATACATGCTGCAATTCCAATTGCCAATCCGAATATATTTATAAGCGAATAGGCCCTATATTTTAAAAGATTTCTAAATGCTATTTTTAAATAATTTTTTATCATAACTTTCCCGCTTTATTTTTTACTATTACGATTTACTCGGATAATCTTTAACATTAAAAATATTATAATGTTTAAATCAATTTAATTTCCTATCAAACATTAAAATATCGTGCTTATTCATATCTTAAAGATTTAATCGGATTTGCCGCAGCCGCTTTAATCGCCTGAAAGACTACAGTAGCCGAAGCAAGGAATAATACAATTGCTACTGATATTAAATAAATATCAGCGCCAATTTCCGTTTTATAAACAAACGTTTTTAAAAAGATGCATGCTAAATAATAGCCCACCGGCAAGGCTATTAATGATGAGATCAGAACCATTTTTATTATTGACCCGGTAAGCATAAAAGTGATTGAATGAATAGAAGCGCCGAGCACCTTTCTAACTCCGATTTCTTTGGTCTTCTGCTGAATGCTAAAAGCGGTTAATCCGAATAAACCCATGCATGAAATAATTATTGCAATGATAGAAAAGAAGTTGAACATGCTTCCGAAAACTTTGGCTTCAGAATGATTCTTTAAAAACTGCTCATCCAAAAAAGTATAGTTGAAAGGATATTCTTTTTCATAATTGTAAAAAGTTCTTTCAACAAGTGGCAATACTTCTCTAAAATGTTTGGGATGGAATTTTACGAAAGCATATGAATCGCCCGAACCGGCTTTTCGTATTATTAAAGGTTTAATCTCTTCAGTAAGAGCGTTTATATGAAAATTTTTAACAACACCCACTATCTGTCCGCTTGTTCCCCACATTGACATTCCTAAACCAACCGGATTATCTTTTCCGATAATGTCTGCCATCTTCTGGTTTATCAAATAATTATTTTTGTCAGCGGAATCGCCTTTAATAAAATCTCTTCCCTTTGTGAGTTGAATATCAAAAGTTTTTATAAAATTATCTCCAACGCCAACAACCGGGAACATATCATTTAACCCGGCAGGTTTGCCTTCCCATTTAGGATCTGAAGTTGAGGCATAAATGCCAGTCGGCTCAAAATTAGCGTAAGTAACATTTTTTATTTGATGATTAAGTTTAAGATTTTGTGTAAAAGCATTTAAATGATTTTCAATTCCCGAAGTTATTCTAAATTCAATTACCTGATTTATGTCCAGGCCTAAATCTTTCCCGGTTATGTAACTCATTTGTTTATATATAACCGCCGTAATAAAAATGAAAACGGTAGAAAATATAAACTGGGCAGTGATCAAGCTTTTCCTGACAAACATTTTATTGTGAGTACCGGCAGTGTTTTTAATAATGCCTGCCGGAGAAAATGCCGACAGGTAAACCGCAGGGTATAATCCGGAAAACAATGCAACAACAAGCCATAAAAGAACGAGCGATAATATAAAATAAGTATTACCGTATGGAATTGTAAAAAGAAGAATCCCGTCCAGGGTTTCATTTAAGTAAGGTAAGAGCAGTTCGGCCATTCCCATGCCGATAACAACCGAAATAAATGAAAACAGGAAAGTTTCGGCCAGGAACCTGATTATTAATGATTTTCTATCCGCGCCGATAACTTTGCGAAGCCCAATTTCTTTTGATTTTTTTGAAGCCCTTGATGTGGCAAGATTTATAAAATTAATTGATGCAATTATTATAATTACCAGCGCTACTGCAAGTAATAAAAAAATATAATTTGATTTATCGTGCCCGCCCGGTGCTTTAAGAGCGATGTCTTCGAACTTATATAAAAACAACTGCGCTTTTGTAGCCGGATTTCTATCGGAAACAACATTTTTAATTTTTGAATTTAACACCGCAACATCAACATTCGATTTTAACTCAACATAAGTTGAAGCGATATAATTTCCCCATGGCCATGTCTGAAGCCACTTTTTTGCGTCAACAACGGATTTAAGCGGCAGGATATAATCGTATTTCATGGAAGAATTTTCCGGCATATCCGCAAATACGCTTGAGACATAAACTTCTTTTCGTTCGCCGGTATTTCTTAAAATTATTCTTTTGCCTACGGCATCAAAAACATTTCCGAAATATTTTTCGGCCAGAGATTTTGAAATTGCAATGGAATTAATATCATGGAATATATTTGTTCGGGCTCCAGCAATAACCGGGAATGAAAATATTTGGAAAAAGTTATTATCCGAATAGCATCCCGTTTCTTCAGATTTCACATTTCCATTTATTAATACCGATTGATGATCGTTTATAACGGTTGAAGCATTTTCAACTTCCGGGTAATCCTTTATTAATACTTCTCCCAGTTTCCAGGGAGTTGTACTTCCGTATTCGGTGCCGGCTTTAAGAAAATCGTTTTTAAAATATGCCTGATAAATGCGGTTGCCGTTTTTGTGAAATTTATCGATCGAAGTATATGAAAAACAAATTGCTATAATTAAAATTGATACTGCAATGCCTGCGGATAATCCAAATATGCTTATTAAAGTATAAGTTTTATCTTTAATAAGATCTCTCAATATTATTTTGAAAAAATTTCTTAGCATCTTTCAGTTCCTTATTGTAATCTGTTATTATTCGGAACCATTAAATATTTTTTAATCAACGTTCTTATTACTCATAATGCAGCGACTCAACCGGGTTAGCTGTCGCGGCTTTTATTCCTTTGAAGCTTACGGTAAGCAGCGCAGTTAAAAGAGCAATGCCGCCTGCAATAACGAAGTACCACCAGCTAATATTTATTCTGTACGCAAAATCCTGAAGCCATTTATTCATGAAATAAAAGGCGAACGGCCAGGCGATGATATTTGCGATTACAATCCATTTAATAAACTCTTTTGAAAGCATTAAAAATATTGACGGCACCGATGCTCCCAAAACTTTTCTTACGCCTATTTCTTTTGTGCGCTGCTCGGTAAGAAATGTAGCTAATCCGAATAAACCAAGGCAGGCTACTATAATGGCGAGAGATGCAAATATTAAGGCAATAATTCCAACTCTCTGATCGGCTTTGTAAACTTCATTAAAGGAGTCATCTAAAAACTTGTAGCTGAAAGGCATTCCCGGCGCCATTTTCTTCCACAAATTTTCAGCTTCATTTATTACTAAAAGAATCTTAGCCGAATTGATTTTAAAAGAAATGAGTCCGGTACTTTTTCTGAGTACAAAACAAAGCGGACCGATTTCCTGATGAAAAGATTCGAAATGAAAATTCTTTACTATACCGATTATATTGTATTTAACTACTCTTCCGCCGCCTACCCAAGTATAAATTGCTTTATTAACCGGATTGTTATAGCCCAATTGATTTACAGCCGCTTCATTAAGAATAATTGCTGTGGAATCCGAAACAAATTCTCGGGAGAAGTTTCTTCCATCCAGTAATTTAATCCCGAGTGTTTTTATATAATCATAGTCAACATCCCATCTCTGCATAGTAATACCGCTTTCAGAAACCATTGCCGCTTCTTTATAAAACGCGCTGAAATTTCTGGAAGAAGGTATTGGAAGATAAGCGGATTTTGTTCCTGAAATTACTCCTGGAACATTGAGCATTTCATTTTTAAATGCATCGATATTGTTGGCCAGCGCATTGGAATCATTTATAATTAGCACATGATCTTTCTGATAACCAAGATTTTCATTTTGTATATAATTAAGCTGCTTGTATATTATAAACGTTCCGGTAATCAGCACAATGGATATGGCAAATTGAAATACAACAAGTAGGCTTCGTAAGCCGCCGCTTTTACTGCCCGTTGATAATTTACCTTTTATTACAGTCGCCGGACTAAAGTGTGAAAGGAAGAATGCCGGGTAGCTTCCGGCCGCAATGCCAACTACAAAAGGAAGAAGAAGTATAAATAAAAGGAATGAGAAGGAATAAAAATCACTTATACTTAAATCTTTTCCGGATATACTGTTAAAATAATGCAAAACATTTACAGCAATAATTACGGCTAAAACAACAGCTACCAGCACTGTTAATACCGATTCGGTAAGAAACTGGAAAACAAGATTTTTACGCTGCGTGCCAAGTACTTTTCTTATTCCGACTTCCCTTGCCCTGTTTGCCGAACGCGCAGTTGTAAGATTTAAGAAATTTATACAAGCAATAAGCAGAATGAATAAAGCAATAGCAGAAAATATGTACACATATTCAATGGTACCGGAAGGACTCAACTCCTGAATACGATTTGAGTAAAGATGAATATCGGTTAAAGGAGTTAGCGTGTATTGAATTTTGTTCCCGGCTTTTTCAAATTCTTCTTTGCTGTTTATCTGCAGATGTTTTTTAGCATAAGGGAACACATACTTTTCGGTAAAAGATTTAAAATTATTTTCAAATTTTTTATAATCGGTTCCGGCTTTTAACAACAAGTAAGTATGAAAATTCGACGCGACATAATTTCCCCAATCATAATGCAGATTTTTCATCGGGAAAAGGAAATCAAATCTAAAATGAGAGTTCCCGGGCATGTCGCGAATAACCGCTGTAACCTTATACAGGGTTCCGCCGTTATCATCTGTTTCAATAAATTTTCCGACGGCTTTATCAGTACCGAAATATTTTTGAGCTATCGATTCTGTGATTATAACAGTGTTAGGTTCATTTAAGGCATTATCAGTATTTCCGGAAACAACCGGGAAAGTAAATACTTTGAAGAATGTGGAATCAACGTAAGCTGTTTTTTGTTCGGTATTGAATTCATGGCCTTTTTTAACAAGTTTTTTACCTCCCCAATTATAAATGCGCGTATATTCTTCAACTTGAGGATAATCTTGTTTAAGATCGGACCCCATCATATCCGGGCATACGGGTATATGCAGTTCAGCAGCTCCGAATTTTAAATCAGTGTTGATCCGGAAAATCCGGTCGGCATTTTTATTAAATCTATCATAACTTAATTCATTCTGAACATATAAAATTATCAACAAGCAGCTCGCTATACCGATAGCCAAACCGAAAATATTAATAAATGAATAGGCTTTATGTTTTATAAGATTTCTAAATGCTATTTTTAAATAATTTTTTATCATCTTGCACTCAGTTTATTCATACTTTAATGATTCTACCGGATTTGATGTCGCGGCTTTAATAGCCTGATAACTAACAGTGGCCAGCGCTATAATTAAAGCTATAACGCCCGCATAAATAAACGCGCCGAAATTCAGATTGACGCGGTACGCAAAATTTTTAAGCCAGTTGTTCATTATAAAATATGCCGCCGGCCAGGCAATTATGTTCGCGATAACAACCCACCATGTAAATTCTTTGGACAGCATAAAAACGATTTCGATTACAGAAGCGCCGAGAACTTTTCTTATTCCTATCTCTTTTATTTTCCTTTCGGTAACAAACGCCGCCAGCCCAAATAAACCTAAACAGGCAATGAAAATAGCAAGGAATGAAAATACGGATGTTATTGTTCCGACTTTTTCTTCGATACTGTACATCTTCACAAGGTTATCATTCAAAACCGTGCAATAGAAATTCCTGCCGCCGGTAAAACTGCTCCAGGTTTTTTTAATAGAATTTATTGTCGCCGCATAATCACTCGTTCGTATACGTGCGGTTAAAATACTAGCAGCCTGTCTTACCGGACTAATATGCAATACTAAAGGTCTAATACTTTGATGAAGCGATTCATAATTAAAATCTTTTACTACCCCGACAATTCTATACGGCACCTTCCCTTTTGATCCTGTTTGTACCTGATAAAGAATTTCACCTAAAGGATTTTCTATATTAAATACTTTTACAGCGGTTTCATTCATAACTACCGCCGAAGAATCCGTCGAATAATCTTTTGAAAAATATCTTCCTTTTAAAATTTTTACCTGGTAAGTTTTTGCAAAGTCATAATCAACATCCAAAAACTGGCATGATTTAAATTCTTCCGCCGGTGAATTTTCAATCTGGAAGCTCGATCCCGGTATACCGGTTTGGAACATCAAAGATGAGTTTGTTGAAGATAATACATTAGGATTTTTTTCAATTTGCTGTTTGAATAGATCAATGCGCGGGCTAAGAGATATTGCATTGTTTATAACGATGAGTTGTTCTTTATTGAATCCGAGGTCCTTATTAAGAATGAACTGAATCTGATCCCGGATTACCAGGGTACTTATTATTAAAGTTATAGATATAGCAAACTGAATTATTACAAGAAAATTCCTGAAGCCGCTTTTCTTTTTTCCTGAAACCGGTTTTAAAATATGCGAGGGCTGGAAGCCTGAAAGATAAAATGCAGGGTAGCTTCCGGAAATTATGCCTACAACTATTGTGAATAAAATTAAAAGCGGTATTATGTAAGCGTTAGTGAAAATATCTAATGATAATAATCTTCCTGTAAAATTATTAAACAAAGGAAGAATCATATTAACTAATACACAGGCTATTATTACGGCAAACAAACATGTAACTGTTGACTCGGTAATGAACTGCCAGATAAGCTTTGATCTTTCGGAGCCTAAAGTTTTTCTAATCCCGACTTCTTTTGCGCGTCCCTCTGATTTTGCTGTTGTAAGATTCATAAAATTGAAAACCGCGATGAGTAAAATAAACGTACCAATTGCAAGAAAGATATAAACGTAATAGATGCTGCTGTGTCTTACGTTTCCCCATTCGGTGTTCAATTCTATGCCGTATTTTGATTGAGAATATAAATAAATTGATGTTAGCGGCTGCAAATAAAATCCGTAACGATTTCCTTTTGATAAAAACTCTTTCAGGTTTATTCCCATTATTGCCTGAGCCTGCGGCCCCACTTTTTCATTCACAAGCCGTTGCATTTTTTTCTCAAACTCAGCCGGATAAATTTTATGTTTGAAAAGAATATATGTTGTGTAATTGGAATTAAGCCAATTCCGGCTTTGAGTTTGCGGATAAGTCGACATCGAAAGCAAGAACCCGCATGAGAAGTGAGATTTTTTTGGAAAATCCTCCATCACCCCCGTAATATTGTATGTAGTAGTATCATCGACTATGAATTGCTTACCTAAAGCATTTTCATTCCCGAAATATTTCATAGCTGTACTCCGGGTTATCACAACCGAATTCGGCTGTACTAAAGCGGTTTTCGGATCACCGGAAATAAACGGGAGAGTAAATATCCTGAAGTATGTTGAATCCGCGGTATAAATATCACTTTCCCAAAAGATTTTATCATTATACCTAAGCGCATGCTGGCCGAAATATCCGAGCCTCGCGTAATTCTCTACTTCGGGAAATTCTTTTTTAAGAGTTTCTCCCATCGGGCAGGCTGTTTTGGAAGTGTTGGATGCGTTTCCGTTTATATCGGAACTAATATAAACACGGTAAATTCTGTCTGCCTTTTCATTAAATCCGTCAAAACCCAGTTCGTTATAAGCAAATAAAGCGAGAAGAATAAAGCAGGTAATTCCCACAGCCAGCCCGGCGATATTAATTGATGAAAAGATTTTATCTCTTTTCATATTTCTTAGTGCGATCAGTATATAATTTTTTAACATTGAATTTCCCTTTTAATAACCGCAGACTTCTAAGCTTATTTAATATCGGCAGCTTTATTTATCTCTCTACCCAGCCGTCTTTCAATTTTATTATTCTGTTCCCGTATGCCGCGTTTGTTTCGGAGTGTGTAACTTGAATTATTGTTGTACCTTCTTCGTTTAGTTTTTTCAGCAGATCCATAATTTCTTTTCCCTGGTCGGAATGCAGGTTGCCGGTCGGTTCATCTGCTAATAATAGTTTGGGTTTTGCAATTACCGCGCGCGCGATTGCTGCTAGCTGCTGCTGGCCGCCCGAAAGCTGGTTTGGGAATAAATCCTTCTTGGCAACCATGTTAAAACGATCAAGCATATCCGCTACCATACCTTTACGTTCAGATGATTTTATTTTCTGGTACAGCAGAGGCGTTTCCAAATTTTCCAGGACAGTAAGTTCATCAATTAAATGATACTGCTGGAATACAAAACCTATATATGTTTTATGAAGTTCCGAAAGTTTTTTCTCTTTCATTTCATGAACAGGTTCGTTGTAAAAGTAGTACTCGCCTTCCGACGGTGTATCAAGCATTCCGATTATATTCAATAATGTCGATTTACCTGCTCCTGACGGGCCCATTATTGAAACAAACTCGCCTTCATTAATTTCCAGGTTGATGTTTCTTAAAACATATGTTTTAATGATTTTGTTGCTGTAGAATTTTTCTATGTTGTTTAGCTTTATCATTTTATCTCTTTCTTAGTGTCTGTGTCTCAGCGGTGAAAAAATTTACCGCAAAGGCGCAATGATATTATACGTGAAATTTTTCTTTATAATTTTCAGTTACCACATGCCCGTCGAACAAATGAATGATTCTGTGCGCAAACTCGGAATCGTGAGGCGAGTGCGTTACCATCAAGATTGTAGTTCCCTCTTCATTTAACTGCGTAAGTATATTCATTACCTCTTCACCGTTTGCCGAATCGAGATTACCGGTCGGCTCATCGGCAAGTATTAATTTCGGCTTAGCCACAACCGCTCTTGATACCGCAACACGCTGCTGCTGACCGCCCGATAACTGCTGCGGGAAATGATCTTTACGGTGCATTATTTGCATTCTTTCCAGAACTTCGTCTACCATTTTCTTACGATCGTTAGCTGATGTTCCCAGGTAAAGGAGAGGAAGCTCTACATTTTCATAAACAGTCAGTTCGTCTATCAAATTAAAACTCTGGAACACGAAACCGATATTGGCCTTTCTCATGGAAGCTCTTTGTCGCTCGGAATATTTAGAAACTTCCTGATTGAGGAAAAAATATTCGCCGCCGCTTGGGTTGTCAAGCAAACCGAAAATATTAAGAAGCGTGGATTTACCGCACCCTGAAGGTCCCATAATCGCGACAAATTCTTTCTCGTTAATTTCGATATTAACGTTATCCAGGGCGATCGTTTCAACCTCTTCGGTTGTGTAAAGCTTTTGAAGGTTGTTTGTTCTGATCATTGTTTTCTCCGTTGATATAAGTTAGTTCTTTGCGTCTCAGCTTCTTCGCGGTTTATTTCACCGCTAAGTCGCTATGATGCTTAGAAAATATTTATTTTATAATTAATTTATCTACATCGCCAAAGTTGTCGTATGAAGAAGTCACGACTTTATCGCCTGGTTTAAGTCCGGTTAGTACTTCAAAGTAATCAGGATTTTGTCTTCCGAGGCTAATATTTCTCTTGACCGCTTCACTTCCGGACTTGTTAAGAACAAATACCCATTGTCCGCCTGTTTTCTGATAAAATCCGCCGCGGGCAAGCAGCAAAGCTTTTGTGCGGTCGCTTAACTGCAGTCTAATCTGCAAAGTTTGACCTCTTCTTATTCCGTCAGGCGTTTTGCCGTCAAAATCCATATCCACTTCAAACTTTCCGCTCTTTACTTCTGGATATACTTTTCTAATGATCAGTTTATATTCTTTACCGTCTATATCCGTAGTTGCATGGAGATCCCTACTTACCCTGGCAATATAAAATTCGTCAATTTCGGCTCTCACTTTGTAACCGTCCAGCGCATCAATCTGGCCGATCTGGTCCCCCGGCGATTTGGATTGCCCGGTTTCGGCATTTAATGAAGTTAACTGTCCGTCAATTGGGGCTTTAACAGTAAGATTGTCTATATTTTCTCTTATCAATTCAAGGTTTGTCTGAAGCCTTTTTATTGATTCCTCTATTTGTCCGAGTTGGATTTTTTTGGAGATTGAATCTTGTTTAAAATTTTGCCGCGCTAATTTAGATTGCTCTTCATCATGAAAATATTTATCTCTGGCCTGCTCAAATTCCTGCTGGGAAATAAGTTTCTTTTCCCACATCCTTTCTTCCCGGTCGTATATTTGTTTTGAATTTATTAGACTGTAGTTGGCGTCGACAAGTTGAGTCTGAAGACTTATGCTGTTCTGTTCGATTTGAAGTCTTGTATTTCTTGCTTCATTTATCTGCTGATAGGTAAACGTCTCCTGCTGAAGCGCGTTAAGCTGCACATTTGTATTGGAAAGTTTCAGGATCTTATCACCCTTGTGAACCATTGCCCCTTCCTCCAGAAATATTTTTTCTACCGCGCCGCCTAGTATTGCATCAAGATAAAATGTTGTACGAGGTAGAACCGTTCCGCTAACTGGTATGAATTCCTGAAAGTCCCCCTCATAAACTGTTGAGACGGTTATTTTATCAGACTCAACGTTAAGTTTTGATCCGGTATCGGTAAGAATCATTGCGATTAAAAATAAAAAGAATACCAAACCGATAGAATATAACCAGAATTTAGGTTTTTTATAAACAGGTTTTTTTTCTATTTTTCTGTCCACTTCTGCACCAAGGTTTAAGATAGATATTTGAATAATTACTGTAAGTATTTTACTTTCTGGAGTTTTAACAATTAGTGTGCCTCAAAATACCAATTAAATACCGCTCTTGGAATTTACGTGACGAATATCTTAGTCTGTATGAAAACGGACAAAAAAACGAAAATTAAATTTCCGTAAATATGATAAACGGTTTACCGGAAAATAATTATTGATTTTGATCGAATAAAAAACAAAGTTAGCATTGTTCGCTAGCGGACGATATTGTACGCTAGCGGACAGTTGGTAGTTTCGATCGTTAACTATCAACTTTAATTTTCAGTTAATAAAAGGGGAATGAAAATTGACTCCATAAAAAATGGAGTATAATTACAATAAATCATTACTAACAACCCTCTTGGTTATACCATGAATTTAAAATCCGGAAAAGTTCTTATTATAGATGATGATGAGGATGTATTATTTTCAGCAAGATTACTTTTAAAACAATATTATCCTATTGTAAGAATAGAAAAAAATCCCGAACAAATTCCCACTATATTAAAAGATGAGCAGTACGATATAATTCTGCTTGATATGAATTTTTCCGGAAACGCCACAAGCGGCAGCGAAGGTTTTAACTGGCTCAAAAAAATATTAGAGATAGACCCTTCGGCAGTAGTTATACTTATTACAGCTTTCGGAACAATTGAGATGGCGGTAAAAGCTATTAAAGACGGTGCAACGGATTTCGTATTAAAACCGTGGCAGAACGAAAAACTGCTGGCAACCGTATCTTCGGCAATGAAACTTAGCCAGTCAAAACAAAAAATTGATAACCTTATTTCACGACAAAAACAATTAATTGAAGACATTGATCAGCATTTCCATGATATTATTGGTATTTCGGATGAGATGCAGAGCGTGTTTACCACAATTCAGAAGGTTGCAAAAACCGATGCCAACATCCTTATACTCGGCGAAAACGGTACGGGCAAGGAATTAGTCGCCCGGGCAATTCACAGGCAATCGAATAGAACAAACGAAATATTTCTTAATGTAGATATGGGAGCAATCAGCGAGTCGTTGTTTGAGAGCGAACTTTTCGGTTATGTGAAAGGTGCTTTTACCGATGCGAAAGAAGATAAAGCGGGACGTTTTGAAATAGCATCCGGAGGCACATTATTCTTGGATGAAATAGGTAATCTTTCTCCTAACTTGCAGATGAAACTTTTAACCGCGCTTCAAAACCGGCAGGTAACAAGACTGGGATCAAACAAACCAAGGCCGGTTGATATACGTCTAATTTGCGCAACCAATAAACCGATTGACGAATTGCAATCAGAAAAACATTTTAGGCAGGATTTATTATACAGAATAAATACTGTCGAAATAAAAATTCCGCCTCTTAGAAAAAGGCTGGAAGATATCCCTCTTCTTACAAAACATTTCGTAAGTATTTATTGTAAAAAATACAATAAGCCGTTAAAGGAAATAAGTCCGGCGGCTTTAACCAGACTTGAGAGATACCACTGGCCGGGTAATATACGCGAACTTCAGCATATGGTTGAAAGAGTAATTATAATGAACGAAGAACAGGTTCTTCAGCCGGACGATTTTTATTTCTCGGCGCAGGATATAAAAGCGGACAATCTTACGCTGAATAACTACGATATCGAAGAAGTTGAAAAAATGCTTATCATAAAATCTATTGACAAATACAACGGCAACCTTACCAAGGCAGCCAAAGAACTCGGACTAACTAGAGCTTCCCTTTATAGAAGACTGGAAAAATATGGTTTATAAAAGATTCAGCATCATTGTGGCTGGTAGAATTGTTGTACTGGCAATTACCATATTTTTATTTTTTGCTCTTGTAAGGAAAATATCATTTGACGTTACGGTCGTAATAGTATTCATATTGATTTTGTACCAGATTTATTCGTTAATCTCATACGTAAAGATTACAAACAGAGAACTTGCGCGTTTCTTCAGCTCAATTAAGTATTCGGATTTTACGCAGAGTTTCAAAACAAATCTAACCGGAACGGGGTTTGAAGAATTAAGCAATTCTTTTACGGAGGTAATAAATGATTTTAAAAGTACAAGAAAAGAAAAAGAAGAAAACTTCAGATATCTGCAGACAATAATTCAGCACATCAATGTAGGTATTCTGGCATACACTCTCGACGGCAATATTGAACTAATTAACAATGCTACAAAAAAACTGCTTCGCATCCAGGCTCTCAGAAATATATCGGAACTTGAAACAAAAAGTAAAAAATTAGTGGATGCACTTAAAAAGGTAAGAGCCGGGGAAAAAGTCCTAATTAAAGTAGAGGATAATCATGAACTTTTACAGATTGCCATTTACGGCGCAGAATTCAAGATGAGAGATAAGCATATTATCCTGGTCTCGTTGAATAATATTCAAAGCGAACTGGAAGAAAAAGAAATGGAAGCCTGGCAGAACTTAATCCGTGTTCTTACCCACGAAATAATGAACTCTATTACTCCCATTGTTTCCCTCTCGGCTACGGTGAATAATATGCTCGAAGATACCGGCGAAGCCTTATCTGAAGATAGTGTGGACGACATTAAAAATGCCCTTAATACAATCGAAAAACGAAGCAAAGGATTAATTCACTTTGTGGACGATTACAGAAATTTAAACCGGGTACCGGCTCCTAATTTTCAAATATTCAAAATTTCTAATCTTTTTGAAAGAATAAACAGCTTAATGCACGAGCAGATTGCCTCAAAAAAAATTTCGTTCGTGCATAATGTTGATCCATTTAACCTTGAGATAACCGCCGACCCCGATTTAATTGAGCAGGTTTTAATTAACCTTATTTTAAACTCGATGAACACAAAATATAATAACGCGGAACCGTTAATTAAATTATTGGGGAAGCTGGATAATAAAGGTTACACCGTAATCCAGGTAATCGATAACGGTAACGGTATACCGGAAGAACTGCACGACAAAATATTCATCCCGTTTTTTACAACCCGGCAGGAAGGCTCAGGTATCGGGCTTAGTCTTTCAAAGCAAATAATGCGTGCGCATAAAGGCGGAATTTCGGTTACGTCTGTTCCTGATAAAGAAACGATATTCACCTTAAGATTTTAATATTACTTATCGAATTTTATTTCGGCAAATTTAATTCTAACCATTTTATTTATTCCTGAAATCCATATTCTAAGAGTTTCTATATTTGTTTTAGATGGAACACCTGTAGTAGAAGCAAATCCTGTTAGTTTTATTTTCATGTGCGCCCACCCGGCAGTAGTTACAGCGCTGTCAATATAGGGATTATTATCATAGTTTATTGGAATTTTATATGAATAATAACTGTTTACCAGATCCAAATTACCGTTATAATTAATATCTTCCATGTTCAGTTTTTGGTTACCTTCCGGATTATTAATTTTTTCAAAGTCAATTCCGGCTATATAAGAATAATCATCGTTTTCCGGATCCTGATTGCTTGCGCTGTAACCCGGTTCTTGCCTATCTGTTAATCCGTCAAGTCCTTTGTCTTCTCCGGCATCCAGTAAGCCGTTAGAATTTTTATCTTCGGTATCCAGTATATGATTCGGTATAACATCTTCGCTTATTCTTCCCAAATCAATCGTTAAATATCCTCCGGGAAGTTTATCCTCAAAGTTCAGCCATAATGAGAGATAGCCGATATCAAAATTATCATTTATAAAAGTTCTATCATCCTTGTCTATCACCAATATCGTACCGCCCCAATTTGAATCACTTGTGCTAAAAAGAGTGTCTGTATTATAACATCCTCTTTCAGCAGAATTGTAAACCAGGTTAAGTACAGGAATTTGTATATTTTCATTTGAATTGCTTAAGATATCCTTTAACGATACGTCGGGTGGAGAAATGTTGTACCAGTACATTTTAGCTTTATAATTCATTAACTCTTCGGAAGAAAGAGTGCTAACATCTTTTATTTGTGCAGGTATACTGGTATCATACCAATTATCGTAATTAAGATATTTTGTTTCAAGCGGATTTGTTGGCTTGTTTAACGGTTCGGTTGCTTGTTTGCATGAAGATAAAATTATTGTAATTACGACGCTAAAAATTACCGACAGCATTAATTTAAATGCTGAAATTTTTACAATTTTATTTATCATTGAATGGCCCCTATGTTTTTGATTAAATGTAAAAACTCTACCCTGAGTCTCTTTTAGGTTTGATATAGCTACTAGAATTCATCAAAACAGTATATAAGTTATCTTTTGATAACAATTTTTAAAAGGTAAAAAAATCCACATGCGTATTTTGATAACTTTACCGAAATATATGACTAACACAGATCAGCAAGATCTGTATTAGTCATATACTATTTGAAATGATTTTATTTAACCGAGAATTTATAAATAGTAGTTGTTGAATAAGTGGAACCTGGATTCAAAACAGTTGAAGGCCATTTCGGTTCATTAGGTGAATCCGGGTAATGCTGGGTTTCAAGACAGAAAGCATAATGTTTTTCGTATTTTTTTCCGCCATTGCCTGTTAAGGTACCATCAAGAAAATTTCCGGTATAAAATTGAATTCCGGGCTGATCTGTATAAACATCCATCTCACGTTTGCTTGCCGGATCATAAACTTTTGCGGCTAATCTAATGCCTGTGTTCTGATCATTTAATACAAAGTTATGATCATATCCGCCGGGTAATTCATTGATTCTTGAACCGATAGCCGTCGGTTTTGTAAAATCAAACGGTGTTCCTTTAACATCTTTAATTTCGCCGGTTGGAATTAATGTAGCATTAACCGGTGTGTATTTATCGGCATTCAACATTAATTCTTCGTTTAAGATTGTTCCGTTACCCTGTCCGGATAAATTAAAATAGCTGTGGTGAGTAAGATTAAGAACTGTAGGTTTATCAGTAGTAGCTGTATAATGAAGTTTAAGCTCATTATTGTTGGTTAATGTATAAACAACTGTAACTGTCAAGTCGCCGGGATATCCCATTTCACCATCTTTGCTAAGATAAGTTAATTTCACTGCGGGTCCTTCGTCTGTCATCATTGTATCGGCATCCCATACAACTTTGTCAAAACCTTTTGTTCCGCCGTGTAAAGTATTAGGCCCGTCATTTGTCGGAATATGATAAGTCTTTCCGTCTAATTTAAATTCGCCTTTTGCAATACGGTTTCCGTAACGGCCGATCAAGGCGCCAAAATAAGGGCAATGAGTTAAATAATATTCTGAAGTATAACCTCCCAGGCTGTCAAATCCCAAAACCACATCATCAAAATTTCCGTTGGTATCAGGAGCGTATAATGAAGTTAATATACCTCCGTAATTTGTAATAGTTGCTTTCATGCCATTTTTATTTTCGAGTGTGTAAAGGTAAACATCTTTATTGTCCACCTTACCCCATAATTCTTTTTTCATTTCTTCCTTGCTCATTTTTTCTCCTTTATTTTGGGAAGGATTCGAACAGCCAGTTAAAAATATGGATACAAATATAAGGAATATTGTTCCCATTAAAGCTGCTTTATTGAAATTTTCATTTTTCATATCAACCTCTTATTAAATAGAATATGTTAATTCGGACAATTGAAAAATCTTAATTTAAGATCCGCAAATTCTTATAATCCTCAGTCATATGTGCGAAAGCGGAAGAACTTTAAATAGATATATTCGGAGAATTACATCCTGCTTTCGGAAGGACGACTAATTTTATTTTTGTATACAAGCCTTTGACGGATATTAGTTCTAAGTAACCTGGAATGTGCAGAAAAAGTATCATTCAAATAAATAATGTAATTATACATGACTGCAAATTATAAAAAATAATTTACTTTATTTCCTATTTCGATTTAAAAACCCTATTTAGAAAATTAAGTATATAAGTTAGTGTTTTATCAAACCACGGGTGAAACAGCCAAAATGTATGTATTGTACCGGGAAGCATGTGCTTTTCGGAATAAATATGGTATGATGTCATCATATGTATTACCGAATCTCTTCCGGCATGAAATCTCGGTACAGAACTGTTTACAAATAACATCGGTACGGTTTCGGGACTTATATAATTTATCGGTGATGCTTCCCGCCATATTCTGAGATTATCATTAATTGTTGCACCCAGCCACTTTCTGCCGGGCGACGGTTTTTCCGGATTAGTGTCATGGCCGCTTTCCGCCGGAGTTGTAAAATCCAATATGCCGTCCACATCAATTGCTGCCTGAACATTACTAGAATGATTAAGGTTACCGGTTGAACCTTCAAATTTTTTAATCCCGTTAGTTGTTCCCATAAATGCGGCAAGATGTCCGCCGCTTGAGCATCCGTATACAGCAATTTTATTCGAGTCTATTCCGTATCTCTTCGAGTTTGCCCGCAGCCATCTTACCGCCGCTCTTAAATCATAAATCGAAGCAGGATATTTTGCTTCCGGTGATAATCTGTATTCAACCGATGCGGCTATGTATCCGTTGACTGCAAGCTTTACCGCCATAGGATAAGTCATGCTTCTGTCACCGGAAGCCCATCCGCCTCCGTGAACCATTAGCACTGCAGGAAACCGTTCCGCTTTTTTACCAGCCGGCATAAACAGATCAATGTGCAGCGAACGGCTGCCGTATTTAACATATACAATATTTTCCTTTTCGATTATACCCTTTGGTAATATCGAAGATGCAAGTACGGCATTAGGAAATTTTTTGTGCATCTTGATTGCCGCACTGTATAGCGTATACGATGTATCGCGCGGAATCATCGGCTCTTTTTGGTTTTGCTGCGATAAAATTATTTGGGAAAAAATTAAAATAAATAGAAATAACTTTTTCATTTAGTCCGCCTGATCCAGAGATTTCATTAAAAGGATAAAAAATAATCATGATAACTGCAATTAAAAACAGTTCAGATATTGGCCGTTTAATACTTTTTATTACTGCATTATTACTGTACGCTTTTTAATACCAGAACCCAATCGTTTCCGTTTTTCTTCTTTCCGGGAGGGTCGAATTCTTTTATTCCTTTATTTTTTAATTTTTTAATGAAAGTTGAAGAACCGTTTCTGGGATTATACCAATAAGAATTTATATACATGCCGGATATTTTTCCTAAATTAATTTTGAATCTTCTCCCGTTATAGGTGTAAACGAATAAATATGTTTTACCTCGTGCAGCTGCAAGATGATCATATCGTTTACCGTCGCTGCCGGCTATAATTGTCTCATCGGGAACTCTTTCGAAATAAGGCTCCGACAGTACAAGTTTTTTTAAATAAATCATTTCCGACGCCCCTGGATCATTTAATGCTTGATACCAGAATTCTTTCACTCCGTATGCACCGTTGCCGGTTTTATGCATCTGCATTACTGCATTGTCGCCGTAAGTAAATCCGCATGCACCGGCAAAAACCGACCAGTAGGCATATCTTCTTACATCGTTGTCATTCCAATACGGCATAGACGGATTGTGCAGCCCGTGAGGGATGTTCTCATATGAAGGTTCGCCGTCCAATGTCGGTTTCACAGGCTTTTTATTATAATCATTTTGTACATATTTCCAGTTATCTTCTCCGTAACCGGAACTGTCCTGATTGTAATCTTTATGTCCTGATTGAAACATATTGAAACTCAACCAAGATTTACTGTTAAACCATGTTGATGACTGTGTTCTGCCGAAAGGATGAAATGTTATTAAATGATTCGGATCTATTCTGTGAATAGTATTGCCTATTTCATTCCATACATCCATATGCTGACTGCCTCGCGTGTCACCGCCGTTGATCCAGATTATATTTGGTTTGTCCTTAAATCTTTCTGCTAACCAGGCCGCATAAATTACAGCATTTTTCATATTTACCTTATGATCCCGGACATTAGATCCCCAAACCGGAACCATCGCAATAAATATTCTCTTCTTGGCGGCAAGATTGACAATGTAGTCAACATGATCCCAGTAATCGTACTGCAAAGAATTGGCTGTATCATTTCCCTCTGTAACTTTGGGACGGCTAGGATCATCGTTGATAAACGCAGAATCGCCGTAAATGTTTACTTCGGGAAACCTGTGAATTAACACTGCTTGAATTACATTAAATCCCTTTTTACTTCTGTCTTCTATGAACTTTTCGGCTTCTTCGCGATTTAATTTTGAAAATAACAGCCAGCCTGTATCCCCGAGCCAGAAAAAAGGCTTACCGTTTCCAAATTGCAAGAAATGGCCGTTTTCAGAGACTTCCAATTTACAGCTCTTGAAGATATTATTACTTTGTGCCGGTATTCGCAAAGAAGTAATAAAAATCACGATATTAAAAAAAAGCAAAATTTTTAAATGATCATTTTTCATTTAATCTTAATTAAGTTTTTATTGTTCAAACTTAATCCAATCAAAATCGGTATAGCCGGTGTTCTTGTTCGGATCCGGAGCAAAAGAAAAAACATCTATTCTAGCGCCGACCCATCTACCGGCTACTGCGGTAAATTTATTTCCCAAATTAATATATTTTGTTCCGTCGGTACTGTAACTGAAACGGCAAACCGCTCCTGTATCTACCGCAACTCTCAAATAAATAATTCCCTCTTTAATATTTTGTGAGGCGATTTCTTTTTCACTATTTCCTTTTGAAGATTTGGTGCAGATATTCTGAATAACTTTCAAACCTCCATAAGTTTTTTGAATTCCTATATATGCATAATCTTCTCCGTAAATTACCAGACCGTTGCTTTCATTATTTTGTTCGGGATAAAATTTTAATTTTACGGTTACTTTGAATTTTTCGGCTGGTATTTTCTGGCCTAATAGGCCGGCGAGATCCCAAAGGTTTTTATATCCTGAGACCGGCCTCCGGGAATATAATCTCAACCAGCCTTTATGTGCAGTTAAAGAATAATATTTAGCATCGGGATTTGCTTCCCACTGCCACTGCAAACCTAGTGCAGAAGAATCAAATTCATCATTTGTTTGGGGTACCTGAATAGAATAAATTTTACCGACATCCGGTTTTTTGTATTCTGAAACCGGCTCTCCGATACCGTTCTCATCATAATCCGATCCCATCTCAGGCCAGTTATTAATCCATTTCATCGGCTCGAGGAGCACAACCCTTCCGTAGGCATATCTGTCCTGAAAGTGAATGAACCATGATTGACCGTTCTGAGTTTCAACCCAGGCGCCCTGATGAGGGCCATTAATATTTGTACTCCCCTGTTCAAGTACTTTTTTTATTTCATATGGACCGTATATATTCTTGGATCTCAGAACAACCTGCCAGCCAGGTTTAACTCCACCAGCGGGAGCAAATATATAGTAATAACCGTTTTGTTTATAAAATTTCGGACCTTCAATTGTTGGTTCAGTTTCTCTTCCGTCGAAAACCATTTTACCTTCATCTAAAATGGTTGTTCCGTCCTTACTCAATTTATTCACGGTCAAAATACTTTTTATCCCGGATCTGCTGTGCGCCCATGCATGAATCATGTATACATTTCCGTCATCATCCCAAAGCGGACACGGATCAATCCATCCTTTAGCTTTCTTTACCAAAATTAACTGAGACCACCGGCCAGCCGGATTCTTTGTCTTTGTCATAAATATTCCGTTGTCCGGGTCGCCGTAATAAATATAATACTCACCGTTATGGTATCTTATGCTTGGTGCCCATATTCCGTTGCCGTGCTGAGGCTGATTAAATTCTTTTAAAGGATACTTAGGAACGGCATGTCCGATAATTTTCCAATTAACCAAATCTCTTGAATGAAGAATCGGCAGGCCTGGGAAATTTGAAAAACTCGAAGAAGTAAGGTAATAGTCATCTCCGACTCTGATAACATCCGGATCCGAATAATCCGCAAATATCATCGGATTTTTATAATTACCGTTTCCTTCATCAGGAATCCATACGGTGCCGTTCTTTTTCATACTATCAATATTATATTCAGATTGCGGCGGTATAGTTTGTGCTTTCAGCCCATTAAGAGAAAAAATCAAAAACAATATAAATGCTGCGGTAATTTTTTTTTTGACAAAATGAATACTCATTTTTCTCCTTAGCTATTTTAATTTTTGCTCAAGCTAAACGCATGAAATTTTTGCCGGTAAAAGTTTTTATTTTTATAAATTTTCCAGATAATTTACAACCGGATTTTTATAATATTCAGACAAACCGGTAACATGGTATGTTCACTATTTAATTAAATAATTATTAAACTTTTTCACTGTAATAGCCGAGATTTTCTTTTGTAATAATATCGATGGGAGTTTTTATCTTATTTTTAATCCGTTCTCTCAACACTATTTTTTTGTAAAGTGCATAAACCGCGTCGTACCCCTGCATCTCAGGTCTTTGACTTATTATGAAATCAATCGAACCGCTGGAAATTTGGTTTATATTTTCCTGTACTAAATCATAACCGATAACAAAGATCTTTTTAGAAGAGCCTAATTTCTTAATGTTCTTTGCCATTGCATGAACCCAAACATTTGAAACAAATACACCGCTTAAATTCTTTATATCGCTTAGAATTTTTTCGGCAATTATCTCAAATTCACCGGAATTATTACTATTAACTTCATAAGAGGTTATTCTTATTTTCTTGTCTTTCATATAAGATTTGAAACCGCGGATTCTTTCTATGATGTGAAAATCGTCCGGCATAACTTTTACTATTGCAACTTCACCGTTGCTGTTTATAATCATATTCATGAGCTTTGCCGCTAGTACTCCGCTCTCGAAAGAATCCTGAATTACAGAAGCACAATTTCCTTGTCCGGGAATATCCGAATCGATAAATATGTAGGGTACATTTTTGTTGATATTAGTTAAAAGCTCTTTTGTCTTAGATTCTAATACCGGTGCGATGATAATTCCATCGGGCTTTTCTTTAAGCATCCTGCGGTAAGAAGTCTGAAGTGAATTTTCTGAATATCTGCTGAAATGATAGATCTTCCCTTTAATTTTATTGGGGATTAATTCTTTTAAGGCTTTATCCATACCTTTTTTATGCAGTTTCCAATAATTGCAGTCTTGCGATAATTTAGGTATAAGTATTGAAAAACGGTATTCTTTAGACAGGGACAAATTTCTGGCATATATATTCGGCCGGTAATCTATTTCCTTTATAATTTTTAAGATTTTTTCTTTAGTATCGAGAGCTACCCTTCCCCTGTTATTTATGACTCTGTCAACAGTACCAATTGATACTTTGGCTCTTTTGGCTATTTCTCTAATCGACATTTTGAATATAAATCGGTTTTGTTTTTGGATCCTGTATTAGCATTGAGCAATTAAACTTTACCTTAACAGAATCGTAAAATACTAATTATTGTTCTGAAATACTTTCACACCGATATTTTCGGCATTTAAGCCGTGAAATATTGATCTGTTATATTTATCTGCTATTATTTTATTGTTTTTATTGATTTTACGGAAATCAATTATTAGTTTACTGGAAGTCTATGTGAAAATTAAATGGATTGTTATTAAAAGTAGCAATACATAAAATTTTTAGAATAAAATTCGTTCTTTCAGTTAATTATAATAGAATTTGAAAAACTACCGGAAAAATTAAGAAATATTTAAGTTAGTTTTCATCTCACGCTTGAATGTGAACTTAAATTTGATCATGAATTTAACACCGAGTTTGTTCCCGAATTATGAAAAAGATAATTTCAGTTGCCATTGGTAAAGGCGGAGTAGGTAAAACAACAACCGCAGCAAATTTGGCCGCATGTTTTGCGATTGCGGAAAAAAAGACTCTGTTGATCGATTTTGATCCTGCAGGTTCTTGTTCCGACTGCTTCGGTTTTTCATACGAGAGACCTGTCAGCGGAATTTTTAAAGTTTTAAGTTTTACCAGAACAATTGCCCAGGTAGTTCAAAAGACCGACATTGAATATCTTGATTTTATTCCTTCCGATATTACTTCTCCTGAAATTGAAGACAGAATGTTAAAACTGACGAATTACAGCTATTTGTTTAATAATATTTTAAGTTCGTTCGAGTCGGCGGATTATGAATACATTATAATTGACTGCCCGCCTTCGCTTAAGGGACTTACTACAATAGCGCTAAATGCCTCTACTTCCGTATTGATCCCGGTAAAAGCAGGCCAGTACTCAATATTGGCTCTGAGAAAAATGTTTGATTATTACAACTGGATCAAAAAAAGAAATAATCCGAATCTTCGCATAGAAGGTATTTTAAGAACAATGTACGAACCCGATACAATAGCATGGTCGTTGACTAATAATGAATTATACGACAATTATATGAGCTATCTTTTTAAAACAGTAATTCCTAAAAATATCACACTCACCGAATCCGAATTCTATAAAAGACCTGCAATATTATTCAATTTAAAATCAAAAGGTTCACAATCTTATCTTCATTTAGCAGAAGAAATATTGTCCGGTAATTCCGAACGGTACAATCCGGAGAATCTTTATAATATTCCTCTCAGCATATAGAAGTATTCTGCATTAAAATAAATTTCAGAACGGTTTTAAATTACAAAAAAGAGGCTGTCTCAAAAGTACCTCGAATATTACGGCGAACTGAGTCGAACCGTGTATTCAGCGCAAATTCATGCTTCGACTTCGCTCAGCATGACATGATCCCGACTTATGAGACAGCCTCTTATATTCATAACATTCAAAGAAAAAATTAGACATTATAAACGGAAGAAGCTGTCGTACCGCCCTTGCCTGTCCAGTTTGTGTGGAAGTACTCGCCTCTGGGTTTATCTAATCTTTCATATCTGTGCGCACCGAAATAATCTCTTTGAGCCTGTAAAAGATTTGCCGGCAGTCTTTCGGTTCTGTATCCGTCAAAATATGATAAAGCCGATGAAAGTGCAGGAGCAGGTATTCCGTTCATAAACGATGCGGCTACTACTCTTCTCCATGCTTCCTGAGATGAAGTAATTTTTTCCTTAAAGAACGGGTCGAGGAGGAGATTGTTTAGTTTAGGATTTCTATCGAAAGCTTCTTTAATTTTTCCGAGAAAAATCGAACGGATTATACATCCGCCGCGCCACATTAATGCAACGCCTCCGTAATTTAAGTTCCAATTATATTCCGAAGCAGCAGCTCTCATAAGTTCGTACCCCTGAGCATACGATACCATCTTCGAAGCATACAGTGCTTTGCCTATATCATCGATAAATGATTTTTTATCGCCTTCAAATTTAGGTGCAGGACCGGATAATATTTTTGAGGCATTCACTCTCTCATCTTTTATAGCGGAAAGACATCTGGCAAAGACCGCTTCGCCGATCATTGTAAGCGGAATTCCAAGATCCAATGCCGTACTTGCCGTCCATTTTCCGGTGCCTTTTTGTCCCGCAGTATCAAGTATTTTTTCAACCAGCGGCTGACCGTCTTCGTCCTTAAAAGCTAAGATATCGGAAGTAATTTCAATAAGATAACTGTTTAGTTCACCTTCGTTCCATTTCTTAAACACTTCATGCATCTCATCATCGTGCATGTTAAGAAGCACTTTCATTATCTGGTAAGCTTCTGTTATAAGCTGCATATCGCCGTATTCGATGCCGTTGTGCACCATTTTAACGAAGTGCCCCGCCCCGTCTTCACCGATCCAGTCGCAGCATGGTGTGCCGTCTTCTACTTTTGCGGCGATGCCCTGAAATATCGGTTTTACCGAAGGCCAAGCGTCCGGCGATCCGCCGGGCATAATTGATGGTCCGTGCAATGCTCCTTCTTCACCTCCGGAAACTCCGGTACCGATATATAACAATCCTTTGCTTTCCAAATATTTTGTTCTTCTGGTCGTATCGGGAAAGTGTGAATTTCCGCCGTCGATTATTATATCTCCTTTTTCCATTAAAGGTACCAATTCGTCAATTACCGTATCAACCGTTTTCCCAGCCTGTACCATCATCATTACTTTCCTGGGTTTTTCAAGCGAATCGATTAATTCATTTACAGAATGCGCACCGATAATCTTTTTTCCTTTTGCCCTGCCGTTTACAAATTTATTAACTTTTTCGCTGTCAATATCGAAAACAGCAACAGTAAAACCTTTACTCTCCATATTGAGCGACAAATTTTCACCCATTACTCCGATTCCGATTAAACCAATATTTCCTTTATTCACTGCATCCTCCTTTACAAATTTTATTTTTTACCTTATATAAATATTTTTCCGGAATAAATCAGTTTACTTATTTTTTCCAGTGAGGCGTATCAGGTAAATACGTGTTGAATTCCTGTATCAAAGAAGTTTCATAATCTCCGGCGTACTCTCCTTTGAAGAATTTATCCAGAGCTTCTTTATAAAATTTTTCCCAGGAAGCTTCTTCATGTCCGGGATTTACAGGATAAAATAAAACGCCGTTGGACTTGGCAGCTTTCATATCACCGGGTGCATCGCCTATCATCAGAATCTTGTCATCAGCATACTTTCCTTTGGCGCCGTATTTAATGTGTTCGGTTTTTGTACCGAATTCCTGACCGCATATGATTCTGACGTGCTTGTCAATATCATGTTCCTTCCATTCGCGTTCAAGAGCCTCGCCAGGAGTTTGGGATATTACCATAGCATCAGCTTGCCCGATAAGTTTTTCCAATGATTCACGCATAAACGGAAAAGGAGGGATATCGTATACCATGTCCTCTATAGCTGCGTTTACGGCTTTAGACCATCTAAGAGCATTGTCTATAACCGGATTATTTACTTCGGCGGCATATTTCTCAAGTGCCGGATTTCCGAGCTTGGATTCCTTTTTAACCCATTCTCTTACTTCATTTATTTCTGCAATTAAAGCACCTCGCGCAATTACTTCTTTTCTTTCCCGCAGCAGATCAAGAACCTGAATCAAAGCATGGAATCTGTTGCATCCTCTTGACTTTGAATAAAGATTTACGAACTCCCAAGCTTCCCGTGAATATTTGGAAACCTTCTGCAGGTTCCAATGCTTTATTGTATTCGGACAAAAACATTCTTTGTGTTTTATTTCCATCGTGTCGAACGCACAACCGTCGGAATCGATACCGATAAAAAATTCTTTCTCTGGTTTTAATTCTGTTAAAATTTTATGTGGATCGTTAATCATTTTTTATCTCTCTTTTTATTGATGATTTAATATGCTTCGGGAACATAATTAGGTAATTTCTTTTCGGCAAAAACAGGTCTCAGCCTCGAAAATCTCTGTCTCCCGTTAACCATCGGAACCGAAATCCAATCCTCGCCGATTAATGGTTTAACATAGCTTAAGAATTCATCTGTAACATCTACCCTGTTCTTCATAATCCATTTTTCCGGGAAGAATCTTTCGGATAAAGCAACCTTTTCAAGCGGAACTTTATCGTAAGAAACATTATATATAATTCCCGGATTTCTTAAGATCGTAGCCATCCATCCGTTCCCGTCGTTCATTGCTACATCTACGGCTTTTTGTCCTACTTTATATGCCTCATCCAGATCAACCGTGGAAGCATAAATCATGGTATCGCGCTGATCGGTTCCCATTACCTGGCCTCTGGCGGCACCCTTGGCTTTCAGTCCTTTAGAATTAAGAAAATTAACCACGGCTTGATAAACTGAAACCTTACTGGAACCGAATGATGTATGGCCGAATGCATCCTTTACTTCACCGACACCTCCTACGTCAAATCCTTCGGATATTACCACTATGCAACGTCCGTCTTTATTTAACTGGTCATTTACGTTGTCTGCCAGTTCTTCCATGGTTACTTTTGATTCGGTTAAATAAATCTGAAGCGGAATTTCGCGCTTCGGATCCGCAAGTCTGGAAGCGGCAGGTATGTACCCGATCTTCCTTCCCATAGCCTGAATAACCAGGACAGGATCTGCCGGAGAAGAGCCCATATTTTCTTCATTTGCATTCTGTATAATATGCGACCAATATCTTGCAACGCTTCCGTAACCGGGTGTATGGTCGATTAATTTAAATTCACTATCGCCGACATCGTTATCGATTGTCTTCGGCACACCGGTAGCAACAAGATCCATTCCTTTTTCTTTTGCCAGCTCGCTCACTTTGTATGCTGTATGCTGCGAGTCGTTGCCTCCGATATAAAAGAAGTAACCGATATTATGAGCTTTGAATATTTCAATTACTCTTTCAAAATCCTTTTGCTGCTTATCCTTTAATTTATACCGGCAGGTTCCAATGCTCCCTGCGGCAGGCGTGATTCTTAAAAGTGCAATTTCATCTTCATCCTGAGCCGATAGATCAATTAATTCCTCCTTTAGAACTCCTTCAATACCGTGCCATCCTCCGTATATTTTACCAAAAACTTCCGGAAACATTTTACATGTATCTATAATGCCTCTCAACGAATTGTTAATTACGGGAGAAGGGCCTCCAGATTGCGCAACCAATACATTTTTTGCCATTCTTATATTCGCTCCCTTCCAGATATTAAATTAATTTGTAAAATCCGAATTAAACCGGATCAAAAAGATGGATTTTAATTCCTAATATCTATTATAATTTAAATATAAATTACTGGTAACTAAAAATTAGAAATCAGACCTAAATTCAATTTCCGACATAATGGTTAATTTATTGTAATAAATCTGATTTTTTTTTGAACATAATAGCTTTTATTGAAAAATAACATCAAGGCAATCCGCTTAGACGCAATAAATTATTTTTGACCGTATATTTCCGAAAGTATATGATTGACTTCCATACCTATCTCTCCGCCTACAACCGGAGTACTGTCAGATAAAACTGCCTCAGTAAAATCTTTAATTAATGGCAAATGAAAATTTTTATCGGGAGGACATTCCAACTTTCTATCACCGGAATTTGATTTTACAATTACACTACCTTTATTAAGTACCGGCACGTGTATAGAACCTTTACTTCCGAATATATCTAATGTGTCCTGTGGTTCTTTAACTGCGTGAGTGACATTTAAAACTGAAGTTACTCCGGATTCAAATGTAAAAACTGCCGAAGCATAGTCTTCAACTTTACGTTTAAAAAGAATATTGCGAATAAATCCGTCGGTGCTTTTTATTTTACCGAAAAGATTCATCAATACTTCAATTCTGTGACAGCCGAAATCAAACATCGGACCTCCGCCCGACTTGTCTTTTTCAAGCAGCCAATAACGAGGATCGCCGGGATCCGGATTAAAAAATTCAAATGCGTTTATCTGTGCGGTTATGATCTCCCCAATTTCCCCGCTGTTTATAATATTTTTGATACTTGCTATGACAGGATAAAAGTGTCTGTAATATGCGATGCCCAGTTTCACTTTATAGTTACTGCAGACTTCTATCATTTTTCCGCATTCCTTGTCGTTCAATGCCATTGGCTTTTCACACAAGACATGTTTGCCTGCCTGAGCGGCGGCAACAGTTATTTGCGAATGTAAATAAACAGGTGTCGCAATGTAAACAGCATTAATATCCGGATCGGATAAGAGGTTTTGCCATGAGTCGAACCAATTGGGAATATTAAATTCTTTGGCAAAAGATTCGGCTAAACCGGAATTTGACCTAGTTACAGCAGTCAACTCACAATTTTGCAGATCTTTTAGGGCCGGAACAATTCTTTTTCTCGCTATATCTCCACAGCCGATTAAACCCCAACTAAGTTTACTCAACATGCCTCCGGTAAATTTAATATCTAACAATATAGAAAATTTGTATAATTACCGATGAAAGTTAACAATCTAGATGAATTTTATTGCAAAAGTGACTAAATTTATCAAGAATAAACCTATCATTTATTTTTACTGAAACTCATCGTCTATTAGTTCTCGATAAAGTAATCGATTAAGGTAAAATATATTTTTTTTATTTAAAAGTCGAGAACTTCCTGAGAAAATAAATATAAAATGTAAACTGATATTTTAATAATCCAATTATATTGTACTCGCCGGACATGAGAGATAAAGCTGATTTATTGAATGATATCACAATAACCGGGTTTTATTTTTCGTTGAAAAGCCGGACGGATATCCACAACTGGATTTAACTACTTTTCTCTTCAAAAATATAATCTACACTTTTAAGCAGACCTTGAAAACAAAAATGACATTTCCTTCATAATATTAACTCATGAGGTTCCGGTTCTGCATCGCCGGTATAGGTATAATTTCCGAAAATATCTTCCAGTTTTCTTTCTCTATAGGAGAAAATATTTTCTAACTTTTTAATTATCAATAAATTATTTAGCGCCTTACCCATAATGCCAAGTGGTAATTTATAATCTACCTTATCAGTGACTTCAATTCCGCCAGGTATTTCCTTAATAAAGTGTTTATGATGCCAAAATGCATACGGACCGAAGCGTTGTTCGTCAACAAAATAGAATGGCTCGTTAACATGAGTTATTTCAGTAACCCAGTGTAACGGTATTTTCAATACCGGTCTTACAATATATTCAATCAGCATTCCGGGATACATTTTTTTATCGTCATTTAAGTCGGAAATAATTTTAAATGACATTTCTTCCGGAGTTATTGCCTCAAGGTTAAACGGAGAAGAAAAAAAATTCCATCCGGTTTCGATACTAACCGGTAGTTTTATTACCTTTTTAAAGTGTGCAGCATAACTCTGATAATATCCTTATTTGTTCAAATGTATTCGTATACTTATTGGTAACAAAATAGAACCGTAAAAGGTTCATATCGTCTAAAGCAAACCAGGGGAGTAATTAAAAATTTAATTTTCGAAGGGTATATATTTCCTCAAGTCGGGCGATTCTTTGAATAGCGAAGTATATCTTTGTATTATTCTATTGTTATTAACAGCTGTTCTGAGAGCATTTTTACTTCCGATAATTATCATAAGCTTTTTAGCTCTGGTTACCGCAGTATATAATAAATTCCTCTGCAGCATAGCGAAATGTGAATTTACTACAGGCATTATTACGCACGGGTATTCGCTGCCCTGACTCTTGTGAACTGTAATGCTATAAGCCAACGTAAGTTGCTTAAAATCTTCCTCTTTAAAAACCACTGTCCTGTCATTGAATTTTATGAAAACGGATTTGTCTTTTAATACCGAATTTATAAATCCCCAGTCGCCGTTGTATATATCTTTTTCATAATCATTTACCAACTGCATTACCTTATCACCGGTTCTGTATTCAAAGTGGCCCGACTTGAAAATAACCGGCCCACTATTCAATCCGTTCTGCAGCAGTTTATTTAAATTTATCGTACCGTTTACTCCCCTATGCATCGGACATAAGATTTGAATGTCGTTTTCCGAATCAAAACCGAATTCCTGAGGCAATCGCTCCGTACAATACCGGAGAATTATACCCGGTATTTTTGATTCATCGTTTTCTTCGATAAAGAGAAAATCTTTTTCCATTTCCATAGATGCAAAGGAAATATTTCCGTCAAGTATTTCATGTGCAACTTTTATAATCTCACTTTGTTCAGCCTGACGAAAGATTTTATTTAAGGTTACTACCGGCAGAATTTCCGATTCGATCAAATCTTTTAAGATATTTCCCGGACCAATGGATGGTAGCTGATGGACATCGCCGACAAAAATAATATTTGTATTGTCCCCTACTGCTTCCAGCAACCGGTACATCAAAACGGTATCAATCATCGACACTTCGTCAATTATTAATAAATCAGCTTCAATTTTATTGTCGCCGTTAACATTAAACACTCCATAAACCGGATTATATTCCAGCAGCCTGTGTATTGTCTTTGCATCTCTGCCGATAATTTCCGTCATTCTTTTAGCTGCTCTACCGGTTGGTGCGGCAAGCAATATTTTGCAGGATTTTCTACCGTATACTTCAATAATTCCCCTTAAAGTTTCGGTTTTACCCGTGCCGGGACCGCCGGTTAGGATTAAAATTTTATTTTCTAATGATTTCAAGATAGCTTCGATCTGCTCGTTGCTATATATGCCGTGCAATTTTTGAATTTCCGATTTGGATAGCATGTGAGTTTCGGGAGCGATGGAATTTATCCTCTTTAAATTACTTTCTATGCCTCTCTCATAATAGTAAAGTTCGTACAGATAAATTTTATAACCGGTTATCACTACCTCCGCTTCTCTTTCCATTTCGACTATAATTTCGTCTTGCACAGCCAACTCGTATTTCAAGAGAGACATTGCTTCGCCGATTAGATCTTGAAACATTAAAAAAACATGTCCTTTCCGTGCAGCTTCTTCCATAATAAAACGGATTCCGGCTCTAATGCGAAGCGGGTTATTTTCTCCGAAGCCGGTTTTAAATGCAATCCCGTCGGCTTCTTTGAAACCGATTCCCCAGATTTCATTTACCAATTTGTAAGGATTATTTTTTATAACGTTTAATGATTCATTACCGAAAATTCGTTCTATTTTAACCGCATAGCGGTAAGGGATACCGTGCTTATTTAAATACAAGCTCAAATCGATTAAATTCTTTTTTTCATCCCATGATTTTTTTAAGGCTTGAATTTTCTTACTGCCCAAACCTTTAATTTTCATTAATTGCCGTGGATTGTGCTCCAAAATATTTATTGTATCTTCGCCAAATTCATTAACAATTTCAGCTGCTAACTTTTCTCCCAATCCTTTTACGATTCCCGAACTTAAAAAATTCACAATTTCCTTTGATGACGTAGGATAGTCCACTTGAAAATTTTCAAATCTAAATTGCCTGCCGTATTTCGGATGTTCTATCCACTCCCCGAAAAATTCAACTGATTGTCCCGGTTGAAATTTGGGTATAATACCGGTAACCGTTTCCCTGTTCTCAAGAAATATAATTCCGAAACCGGAATTGTCTTCATAAAACAGATATTTTTTAATAACACCTTTTACTGATGTCATATCATTAAATTAAAAACTCAATTTATATTATTGAAAGGAATTCGGGTGAATTAAAAATTCAATTGATTATCAATTTGCAGTATTAAAATAGAGATTTTCTAAATTATTAATACTGAATTTTCCGCGTCCTGAAAATATGTAGGAACTAATTTATCGGCTTCCGGATCATTAATCCAAAAATTATTATCCAGCAAATACCTGAATTCGTATTCTTTACCTGTTTCCAATTCGATTGTAACTGCGAAAGATCCGTCTTTCTTTATTTTTTTCATCTGGGTTGCATTAGCATCCCAATTATTAAAATCTCCTACCAGGTATGCCTTACCGAACTTGTCGGCTGTTTCAGCAGGAACGGAGAAAGTTACCTTGCAAGCATGGCGATCTGCTTGATATTTCTTTTTAATAGACATATCCCCCTCAAAGTTAATTTTAATGTAATAAGTAATTATTTTTTTCACAAAATTCAAGTGCCTAAGTAATATAAAGATATGATTTTTAAAGAGTTAGATTTATGGTTAATTTAATTGTCTCAACATCGGCACCGAAGCAGTTATGAATATAATCACAATTCCGATTGGTCCGAATAAAATAATTGACTATACTAAAAAATAGAATTACATTCTTTCAAAGAATTATCATCAAGCAGTTTACTATTAAGCTTGAAAATTTTTAATTCAAGACTTTTCCAAAAGAATGATAAAGCAAAAATTTTTATCATGCACTCCGTCCGCACCAAATCAAAAATACTTAAAATTAATTTTAGCATCTCTGAAAATGATGTTAATCGTAAAAACAAAATTATCCCATATGCCAGGAATAATTAAATTAACTAATTGATAGGAGCAACTATGAGAAGAAAAAGTTCGCAAAAAAGATTGGACAGACTTATCAAGGAAAGACGAAAAGATACATACCGGGCAATAAATTCCCAGCATGAACCTGCTACTTGTATAGAGTGCGGCGCTACTTATATAAACGGCAGGTGGACATGGAAGAATATCGAGAGCAAAAAACACGAAACGCTCTGCCCCGCGTGCAGACGGACCGCAGAAAAATATCCTGCCGGTTATATAGAGATAAAAGGCAGCTTTTTCAGAATGCACTCAAATGAAATTTCAAATCTTATACGAAATACCGAAATTTTGGAAAAAACCGAAAGACCCCTGGAAAGAATTATGTCTTCTGATATTAATCGTGATAAGGCCATTCTTACTACGACAGGCATTCACATTGCTAGAAGAATAGGCGAAGCACTTTTCCGTTCTTATCAGGGAGATTTTAATTTCCAATATGCAGACGGCGATAAAAGCATCAGGGTCTACTGGGAAAGATAAGAGATAAAAAATCACAGGGACATCCATAGTTGTCCCTGTGATTTCACTTAATAATATTAATGAATTAAAAAATTTCCGTATTCTTTTTAAATCTATAATTTTTTAATTGCCTACCTTTTATAATAAAATATGTTTTATCCTACTTATCCGTCTTTTATAATAAAAATGTAATCAAGCTGTGAAATATAGTTAAATTATCAGCCGGGCTTGAAAACTTTTTAAAGATACAAATATGAAAAGACAAGATTTAATATTGCTAACTGTTGTTTTTGCATTTGTACTGTCAACAGTTTCTTTTCCCCAGAGCAGCCTGAAATCGGAACATTCGGAGAATTACCGACTTATTGAAGATAATTATTTAAAAGGGCTGAACACCGATAAGCAAGGTTTAAGTATAAGCTGTGCGTATTATCCGGGCGAACTAAAATCCCGGCAAGTGCTAATTTCTTGGATGAAAATGATGACCACCGAAGAACCTGAAGGAGCTCGTGTAATTGCAGCGTGGTATTTGATTAAGATAGGCGACCCGTGGGGCCTTTACCGTGTAAAAAGAGAAGCGGAACTCAGTTCGTGCTTTTCAGTTCAATGCAAGTGCGAATTTTTTTATAAACAATATCTGAATATACAAGAATCTGAAGTTGCCTAAAAACAATAACATAGTTTGCAAACAAACAGAACTGTACAATTCGGCTCTGTTTTAGAATTATTCCGACATGAAGATCAGTAGCATCTTTCAATTTAATTTTGCACTCCTTAGCGTAGAATAGACATTTCAACGCCTAAATTTTTTATAGGTTCATCACTTGCCGGAAAATGATAAACAAAAATTTTTTTTTTGTAAATTATCATAATTAAAAATCGGGGTGAAATAAAATGAATTTAAAAACTGCGATTGCAATTCTTTCGGTTGTATTGGTTTTTACTTTAACTTTTAAAACGGCTGGACAGGATATCAGACCAATTAGAGATAGTGTCGGCTTTAGCTGGTGGCCTGCCGAAATGAATATCCTGATGAATTTTTTAAAGAAGCATAACGAAAATATAAAGATATTAAACTCCGAGAATTTGGTAGCGGCAATTTCACCTCACGATGATTATTTGTATGCCGGAAAGATATATTATCCGTTATATAGATTAATTAAGACAAAAGAAGTTGTAATATTCGGAGTAACTCACGGTACGGTAAGAAAAGCATTAAATGACCCAAAGGATATTTTGATATTGGACGACTTTAAACAATGGCGCGGACCATATTCAAACGTTGAAATCTCACCGTTAAGAGAGATGATAAAATCAAAACTAAATAAGAAAGATTTTATGGTCAACGACTCTGCCCAGACAATTGAACATTCAATCGAAGCACTAATTCCTTTTCTTCAATATTATAACAGGAATATTAAGATCACTCCGATTATGGTAACCGCGATGCCTTTTGAAAAAATGGAAGACATAAGCGGCAGACTTGCCGCTATAATTTCGGATTATATTGAAGGGAATAATCTTAAACCGGGCAAAGATATTTTCTTTTTAATTTCTTCGGATGCAAATCATTATGGAATTGATTTCGACAATATGCATTACGGACTTGATGAAAATGCACACCTTAAAGCTACCGGAAACGATGTGCGCGTTGCACGGAAATATTTATCCGGCATCATGACAAACGATAATATAAAAGATTTCACCGGTGAACTATGGGGCAACACAAAAAACTATGCGCCCTTGTGGTGCGGCAAGTATTCAATTCCGTTTGGGCTGCTTACTATAAAAAAAGTAATTGAAGCAACGACCGCTAAAAATTTATCGGGAGAAATTTTCAAATATTCCGATTCATGGACCGAAGGAGTAATTCATATTAAGCATACTAAACTAGGTTTGACCGCGCCGTTTTCCTTAAAACACTGGGTAGGTTATTTATCCGAAGGATTTTACATGAAATAGTATTTGCGTTTTATTTATTGTTATAAGTTTAATTGGAATATTGTTTCCTGCGCCGGACATTCTTTTGTTTCTGTCGTATAGAAAATAATTAAAGACAATTCAATAAGAATTTAAGAAATATCACTGTTCATCTAATTTAATTTACCTGTAAATTTTTATAATTATTCATGCTGGTCGCCGCGTAAAAGCCTGCCTGCAATAGTCATGTTTTGGTGATTAATTATATTTTTACCTTCAGGCGTAAACATAAAATCTATCCGGTTTTTATAAAACTCAGTGATCCTGCTTCGTACCATTTTTAAAGTGCTGTTAAGAAACTTGTTCTGTTCGGTAAAGCCCTCACCCAATATGGCGACTGCACTAGGTATCCATCTGGGCGGAAATAATCCATTATATTTGCCTTTCCCTGTATAATAATTAATTTCATCATGCAATAATTTTAAAATTACCTCTTGTCCATCTTTTGATTCAGCCGAAATATTATTTTTTGCTAACCATCTTTTTACCGCTTCTTTGTTGGGCACCAAGAGTGCAACGGTATAAGGAGACTGGTTATTATAAAGCATTATTTGGTCAATAAATTCCGAACGTTCCGTAATTGTTTCTTCAATTCCTTCCGGACTGTATTTCTCGCCGTCGCCGCTTATAAGAAGACTTTTATCCCGGCCCAGAACAAAAAGATAGCCGTCTTCGTCTGCATAGCCTATATCGCCGGTAAAGAGCCAGCCGTTTTTAATAGTCTCATTCGTGGCCTTTTCATTTTTCCAATAACCGGCCATTACATTTTCTCCCTTAACAACGATCTCGCCTTTCATTCCCGGCGATACTTCGTTACCGTTTTCATCGCAGATTTTTAGCTGTAAATTCGGAACAACTTTTCCGCTTGAACCGAGTTTATGTTTCTCGTGAACATTTGCAGAAATAACCGGTGCAGCTTCCGTTAAACCATATCCTTGAAGCATCGGTATTCCGATTGCATAAAAAAACCTTTGAAGCTCGATATCAAGCAGAGCACCGCCGCCTATGAAAAACTCCAGCCTTCCCCCGAAATTCTCGCGGATTTTACTGAAAATAATTTTATCATAAAGCATAAGAAGAGGCTTTATTAATTTCCTTGAACCTTTCCCTCTATTCCAGCCTTCGCCATTATATTTATAGGCAATTTGCAGGGCATTATTAAAAAGTTTTTCAACTTTTGAACCTTTGTCGCGTATACCTTTTTCAATATTCTTTCTGAAATTTTTAGCGAGCGCCGGTACACTGAGTAAAAACGTAGGCTTTACTTCTTTAATATTTAATGGAATGTTCTTCAGTGTTTCGATGGCTGATTTGCCCGAACTGACAGAAGCCATGCTAGCGCCGTTTTTCATTAAAGTATAAATACCTGCAGTATGTGCAAAGGCATGATCCCAAGGCAGTATTAATAGAGACACATAAGATTCAGGGATTGTTAAGAGGGACGACGACTGCTCAACATTGGCGGTATAGTTCCTATGTGTTAATATTATTCCTTTTGGATCGGCGGTAGTTCCGGACGTATAACAAATATTTGCATAATCGTTGCCTTTAATATTCCGCCACCTTGCTTCAAAAGTATTTTTATCTTTCTGTAAATATTCAGCACCCATAATTAAAACATTTTCGAATAATATTTCGTCTTCGTCCAAATCAGCTATTGTGTCCAGTACAATTGTTTTCTCCAGATCGGGCAGATCATTTTTTATTTTTCTGATTTTTAACAGTTGTGATTCCGATACAACAACAAACCTGCATTCGGCATGAGCCAGGCGGAATTTTAAATCTGCAAGTTCATCTATTTTAACGGAGATGGGGACGTTTACTGCACCGGAAAATAAAATACCGAGTTCGCTGAAAATCCAGTAATTTCTCCCTTCCGAAATAAGAGCTGCTCTGTCGCCTGGCTCCAGTCCAAGATGAATTAAACCGGCTGCAAATTTGTAGACTATCTCTTTAGCCGAACGGTAAGTAGTGCCTTCATAATTACCGTTTTGCTTTTCCCAGAGTAAAATATTATCCGGATATTTGTTCGTACTTTCTTCGAATAACCGAGGCAGGGTATTATAGGTCATAAGTTTCTCCTCTGTAATAGATCTACATATGAATATTTAACTGAGAAAGAAATTACAAAATTTAGGACATATTAGTTTAAAGAGAAAATCATAATATTTTCGAAATTGAAATTTATCTTTATGACAAAACCCTGCATACGAATAATATAAATTGACAATTAATATTCATTTAATATCTTTAAGACTTGTTATACCTAATAAAAAATTCAAAGGAAAAATATGAAATTTGCAACACTTCGTGATCAGACTCTTGTGGCACTGAAATCAGAATCGGCCGTCCCGCTGAGTAAAGCCGGTTATACCGGAGATATGAAAAGTTTTATAATCGACGTAAGTAGGAGACCTGAATTATTAAATGAAATAAAAATTAAAATATCCGGAATTAAAGAAGGCTTCAAATTTACACCGGAATCTTTTAGCGCTCCTCTAAATAATCCGAATAAAATTGTAGCTATAGGACTTAATTATGCAGAACATGCAAGTGAATCTGAAATGAAAATACCCGAACATCCGTTGGCATTTGCAAAATTTCCCAGTTCAATAACAGGACCGGCGGATAAAGTAGAAATACCAGTAAAAATAACTCAGCAGGGGGACTATGAAGTTGAACTGGGGGTAATAATAGGCCGTGAAGCAAAAAATGTAAATGCGTCAGATGCACTTAATTATGTTTTCGGTTATACTATTTTAAATGATATTTCCGCAAGAGATGTTCAGTTTTCCGAAAGCCAGTGGGTGCGTTCAAAATCTTTAGATACTTTTTGTCCGCTGGGCCCGGTAATAGTAACCAGAGATGAAATAACTGATCCGCAGAATTTGGAAATCGGATGCGAGTTAAACGGCGTGGCTATGCAGCAGGATAATACGAAAAATATGGTTGTGGGAGTTGCCGACCTTATAGCAAAATTATCCCGTTCATTTAAATTCGAACCGGGCGATATTATTGCTACCGGTACGCCGAGCGGAGTCGGCTTCAAAAGGAATCCTCCGGTATATCTTAGAGAAGGCGATATAATTAGATCTTGGATTAAAGGTATCGGAGAATTGGTGAATATCGTCTCCGAAGTTTAGAATATTATTTTTTAAGAATGCCTTAATTAAGAAAGTAAATTATTTTATATTCATTAATTATTAAGATTAATTGCGAATATCCTTTAATTATTAAAAAAAATTATTGGGTATTCATTAATTATTTTTTAATTTTGTTTTGTTATTTAAGCATAATTCGGGGAAAATATGGATACTATAGAATCAATACTTACCAGAAGAAGTATACGTCAGTATACCGCTCAAAGGGTGTCAGAAGATAAAGTTAAACGAATCCTGCAAGCGGCAATGTATGCACCTTCGGCAATGAATCTGCAGCCGTGGCATTTTATTGTTATTGACCGTAAGGAATTAATTGAAGGATTGATAAAAGTAATCCCCCACGCAGATATGTTTAAACAAGCGCCTCTATCAATTATTTTTTGCGGCGATACCGGCATTGAAAAAAATATCGATTATATTGTTCAAGATTGTTCGGCTGCAATTGAAAATTCGTTGCTGGCAGCTCATGCAGTTGGATTAGGTGCAGTCTGGATAGGAATTTATCCGGACAAGGATATCATTGATAATTTAAGACGTCATTTTTCATTACCTGAAAATATAGTTCCGATTTCAGCTATCGCGGCTGGTTTTCCCGCTGAAGTAAATAACACGGAAGACAGATACAACACTGTAAGGATTCATACAAATAAATGGTGAATTTTCTTCGAATGATTTTATCACATTGCATTGAACTTAAATTTTCAAGCCTTCCGCAGAAAGAAAACATATTATTCGATTTCCAAACAGCCGGGTAACCTGATATACGGAATAATATTCTATAATAATTTTAACGTGCGTAAATTAGACTAATTAATTTCAATATTACCTCTATTTTAGGAAATCTTCCCTCATTGGTGTAAAGACGTCCACTAAAACACCCGGCTCAATATTAACGGCACCGTGCTCAACATTCGAAGGAATAAAATAGCAATCTCCTTCGCTTAAGACTTTTTTTTCACCTGCAATTTGTATCTCAAATTTACCGCTTGCTATATAACTTACCTGAACGTGGGGATGCTTGTGAACGTATCCGACTGCACCTTTTTGAAAGCCAACTTTTACCATCATTATATTCTTGTCATAGCCTAATATTTTTCTCTTTACCCCTTCATCTGCTTTTTCCCAGTCTATACTAGCGTCTACTACAAACATTTCGCTTTGTACGGGCATTTCTACTCCTTTTTCATTTTTTGATAATAATTGTCAATAAAAAGTATTAATCCGCTTTGAGATACTTTCAATTATAAAATACTTTTTCTTTTTTTCAAAATTTTCCAAAAATTATTCAAATCTCAAAGCATCTATCGGATTTAATAAGGCGGCTTTACGTGCAGGGTAAAATCCGAAAAACAATCCGATAACAATTGAAAATCCGAAGGACAATATTATCGAGAACGGAGTAATAAAAGTAGGCCACTGGGCAAAATTGGAAATTATTTTAGAACTCGCCACTCCCAGAATTATTCCTATTATCCCGCCGATTAAGCTGAGTACTAGCGCTTCAATTAAAAATTGCGTTAATATATCTTTACCCCTGGCACCGACGGACATACGAATACCGATTTCCCTTGTTCTTTCTGTTACCGAGACCAGCATAATATTCATAATTCCGATCCCGCCGACAACAAGAGATACGGATGCAATACTTGCCAGCAGTATTGTTAATATTTTAGAAGTTTCGGACGCCGTTTCGGCAAGGTCTGCCTGATTTCTGATAGTAAAATCATCCTGATCGTATGGAGCAATTTTATGTCTCATTCTCAGTAATTCTTCTATTTCTTTTTGAGCTTCGGGAATGGCTTTCTGGCTTACCGCCGAAACAAGGATCTGCCTGAGATATGGGTAATGTGAAAGTCTTTTCAGTACGGTGGTGTAAGGCGCGAGAATAATATCGTCCTGGTCGTTACCGGAAGCATTTTGACCTTTAGGAAAAAGTACACCGATCACTTTAAATGGAACGTTTCTTATTCTTAGGCTTTTATTTATGGGGTCGTCCCCCGGGAAAAGATTATCGGCAACCGTTTTACCCAGTACGCATACTTTTGCCGCCCCTTTGATATCCTGGTCCGAAAAGAAATTACCATATTGCAGCTGCCACTCGCGGATATCCAGATAATTTACTCCGACTCCTTCAATACCTGTTGCCCAATTCATGTTTCCGGCAATAACCTGCCCTCCGGCTCGTGTTTCGGGCGAAATAAATGCTACACTGGGACATTCCGTAAGAATCGCGTTTGCGTCATCTTCGGTTAGTGTAACTGTTGTTCCTGCGCCCATTCTTAAACCGCCCTGTTGCTGCGAGCCGGGGAAAATAATAAGTATATTCGTACCCAGCGAGGCTATTCTCGACTTTACGGAATATTCGGCTCCCTGCCCTATTGCCAGCATTGCAATAACCGCCGCTACGCCTATTATAATTCCGAGCATTGTCAGAAAGGATCTCATTTTATTTCTCTGCAAAGCTCTGAAAGCGGCAATTACAATATTAAATACTTTCATTCGACTTCCTCGTCTATTAAAGGCATTGTCTTGATTACTTCCGATGCATTACGGCGGTTTGTATTAAATTTATCCGATTTCACTTTTCCGTCCCTAAACAGAATATGCCTTTTCGCAAATCCGGCAATATCAGGTTCATGCGTAACTAGAATTATTGTGATCCCTTTTTCATTCAGCTCCTGGAATATTTCCATTACTTCAACGCTTGTTCTGCTGTCCAGGTTTCCCGTAGGCTCGTCTGCCAGAACAATTGACGGATTATTGACCAAAGCTCTTGCTATGGCCACACGCTGCTGCTGGCCGCCCGACAATTGATTCGGATAATGATACATTCGATCCTCAAGACCGACAATTTTCAACGCTTCAATGGATTTTTCTTTTCGTTCTTTAGCTGAAACCGAATCATAGAAAAGAGGAAGTTCTACATTTTCAATAGCCGTAGTTCTCGACAATAAATTAAAACCCTGAAATACAAATCCGATTTTTTTATTTCTTATTTTCGCCAGCTCATCTCTTGAAAGCAGACTTACGTCTATCCCGTCAAGCGTATATTTTCCTTTTGTGGGTTTGTCGAGACACCCCAGAATATTCATAAAAGTGGATTTCCCCGAACCCGATGCTCCCATTATTGCGACAAATTCATCTTCGTCTACATTTAAAGAAACACCTCTTAAAGCATGCACCTCAACTTCGCCGAGCATGTAAGTCCTTACCAGATGTTCGATGTTGATTAAGTGATTTCCGTTTTTTAAATTCTTTTCAAAGTGATCATCCATTTTTATCTGCCTCGAAATCCTCTCGAACGATTATTACTGTCCATAAACGGATTGTTTCCCTGTACCGCATCATCGCTGTTCGAAATTGCACCTATAACAATACTTTCACCGTCTTTTATTTTTCCGCCGATTATTTCAGTCATCCTGCCGTCGTTTAATCCTGTTCTGACAAATATAGGATCAAGCTTTCCTTTTGAATTCAGCACCCAAATTCTTCCTACGCCCACCTGGCTGTACGGCTGATAGCTGCTCTTTTCATATTGAGGATACAGTGAAACAATAGCATATTTTCCGGCACTCAGGTCGGAGCTATAACTAGGAGAAATGTTTTTAGGATTCCCTTTTTGTGCCGACATTGTTTTTTCAAAAACTTTTCTTAATTCGCTCCGTACTTCTTCGCTGCTCATATGTCCGCCGTGTTTTGCAATAATAGAATCGCGTATGCTTTTTATTTTTGTTCTGTCAAATCCAAATTTCCGGAATTCATCCCTCATACCGGTTTTATTATCTGCAACCTGCTGAGAATTTGAAACGGCATCTGTGTTTTGTGAATTAGTTTCATGCCCGATTCTCCCTCTTCTGCCGTTTTTAAATTTATCTCCCATCATTGCTCTAATCTCTTTTATTTTAGCAGAATCAATCAGTTCTGCAGGGGGTTGAAACCTCAATGCTAGGTTAGGCACTTTAAGAACGCTGTCTTTTTCTGCAATCAGCACCTTAACATTAGCGGTCATCCCGGGCATTAATTTCAGCTTATCGTTAGGTACGTCTATAATAACACTGTAATTTACTACATTCTGTACAATTTGAGGTGACAGTCTAATTTGAGAGACCCTTCCTTTAAATTCATCATCCGGATAAGCATCAACTGTAAAAGTAACAGGCTGCCCTATGCTGATCCTTCCTATGTCCGATTCATCTATTATTGCTTCAACCTGCATTTTCTTTAAATCATTCGCAATGGTAAATAAAGTCGGCGAAGAAAAACTGGCTGCAACTGTCTGTCCGATTGAAACTGCACGATTAATAACCACTCCGTCTATAGGTGCATAAATAGTTGCATATTGAAGATTAAGCTTTGCCTTATCTAGCTGCACTTGTGCTTGCTTTAATAGAGCTTTGCTGCCTTCATAGGTTGATAATGCGGCATCGTAGTCTGCCTGCGAATCAAGGTTTTTATCGAACAATGCTTTTGTTCGCTGAAAAATTCGTTGATTTTCATCATTCTGCGACTGACTGTGTTCGAGGTTCGCTTCGGCATCTTTTATGGCCTGATTTAAGAATGTCGGATCGATCTGAGCAATAACTTGTCCGGCTTTTACAATTGAATTAAAATCAGCGTATAATTTTGATATAATTCCGGAAACCTGAGTTCCTACATCTATCGAAGTAACCGGATTTACAGTACCTGTTGCAGTAACATAAACCGAAATGTTGCCTTTGTCCGCTTTTTCAAACCTAAAATTATAACTCTTATCTGTTCCTTTATAAAAAATGAAATAAACAGAAAGGGTCACTATAACTAGTCCCGCAATTATAAAAATAATTTTTTTCATCGACTGCCCTTGATTTGGAGTAATTCCAAAATTTTTAGTTACGTTAAAACTTTTAAGCTAATATTATATTTGCTTCGGGTATTTGACATTTATATTCATCCAATAGTTTAAAATAAAAATTAAGGCCATGTCTGCTTCAGATTTAACCTGGATCAAACGAAGCATAAAATGACTTGTCCTAACATATTATTTCCATTAGTTTTATTGGAATAAATTTGTTTTTAACAGAATAAAGAATATCATGAAAACCTTGCCTTCGGTTAACTTCTGCTCTTTAACAAAAAAAGGAAGATTTTTAATTTTACTTTTTCTTCTTTTTATTACACCTGCAGCAAAATCGCAATCAAAATTTTTAAGTTTTACTCAAAGATTTAAGCAAAATAATAGCGCAGGTATTCCTTTAGAGATAAACCGATATGCTCTGCCGTCGGAAGACAACAGACTCTTAGTATCTTCAAGCTCAGCCGCCCCCAAACCATCGTTTAATCTGTTCGGGAACTTCGGAAACAATATTTTAGACAGTTTTAAAGGAGACAATTTATACCTTCATCTTGCTGCAGTTGCTTCCTCATATCTACTAGTCAGCCAAAACGTCGATTATCATGTTGAAAATTTTTTTAATCAACACGAAGAGTTCGGAAGATGGGCAAGGCCGGTAGTAATCTCGGGAGAATTACTACCTTTTATAGTAGGCGGCTCGCTTTTCTCTTATGCGAAATTAAAAAATAACAACGAAGTGCTGGGCGCTTCCTTCGCGGTTCTACAGGCGAGTTTAATAGAATTTTTATACAACTCAACTTTGAAGGCAATAACCGGTAGAGCACATCCGGATTGGAGACACAATACCGATATGAAGAGCCTGAGCAAGACGTTCCGCTTCGGTTTTTTAAGAGGAGGGATTTTTTGGGGCTGGCCTTCCGGGCATACTGCCGCAACGATGGCGGTTGTTTCGGCATTAACAAATTATTATCCGCACAGTACCTGGCTTAAAATAGCCGGGTACAGCCTTGTTGCGTATACCATTTTCGGTGTTTCATCTTTTAACAGAGGAGGAATGCATTGGTTTTCTGATGCGATTGCCGGAGCTCTAATGTCATACGCTGTCGGTTCTACCGTCGGCAGATACTATAGAAATGTATATTCAACTTCGTCGTCTCCCGGTACAACTGCTGGGAATACAGTAATTTCCCCGGCATTTAATCCTTTAGGGATTAATTTAACATTCACCTTCTGAAAAGTGCCGGACTGCCGAATAATTATAACACTTAAATTTTTATGACAGTAATTCTTTGGCTCGTTCGATTTGATTCGGGAAAAGATCTCTAGGCACGTTGTCTTTTCCTTTTTTTCGAAAACCATGTATCTTGCACATTTGGATTTATCCCCGATGCAGTATTTGGCTTTGTACATTTGAGCCATTGAAGGCATATTCTCCATTTTATCGTTGAAGAACAAACATTTCGGTAAACATATACAATCTGCCATATAAATAGTCCCCAATTAATGATGAATTATATTTTTTATTTATCCATAGAATCAACCTGTATTTAGCATTAGCATATTATCGTACAAATAGTTTACGACATTAATAGTCTGGGGAATAATATCGCTACACTTTTAGCAATTATTCTTATTCAACAATGCAATATCATAAGATATACATGATACATTAGTAAAGAATTATGATCCTGGCTAAGTGTAATTAATTGATGCTTTATTAAATGACAACAAACTGGCTTTAAGACACTTTGTTACTTTCAGGATTTAAGAATATTTAAAATAATGTTATTGAATGAAGGCGCTGGTTGCGCAGTTGTATCCATCCGGCAGGTCATAACAAAAACCGGGCAGCCGGCTTTTGAATTGAATAAATAAGTTTATTGCAAAGGGAGAAAATAAAAAAAGGACTCCATATTTTTTGAATGTCCTTTTAAATTGAAGTTCAGGCATAGCCGGTTTTAGGATTTCATAATATTCTTTATTGATTTTTTATATTTCGTATAAATCAGTGAGACTGAAATTAAAACGGCGCCGAGTAATAAGAATGAGACAATTTTGTAAGTCGGATCCGATCCGGTAAACCCGATAATGAAGACATAAGCTATAGTTAATAATAAAGTAAGCAGGGCCATCCATCTGTATTTTTTGTTTTTTAATATCAAACTTAATGAATAATAAATTATTGCTACAGCAATCCATGAAACGCTGATTAGGCCGTCCGGCATCGCATAGTATAAAGCATACGGAATTATAAACAACGCCGAAAGCAGGTAGGCATTTCTCATTTGTTCTGTTTTTAATTCAAGCCTGTCTTTTTTCCAGTTTAATATTCGAGCACTTAGCAAAGCAACTATGCCAAAGCTTAAACTCACAATATGAATTTTCCCCTCTAATGCCAAATAAGCAAAAAAGATAACCAAATAAATAATGAAGTTTGCCAGGATGATATATTTCGACCTGAACCAAATAGCAGTGGAAACAACAAGCAGACTCTGCCAGCAAAGCCATAAAAACGAACCGGGTGTTTTAGATTCAACAACGATCGCAACACTCAAAGCCAGATACCCCAGTATGGCAAAGATAAAAGTAGAGTATTTACTTTTCTCACGGACCCAGAATATTATTGAAAGGGATAAAAATAATATTGAAGCCGCCAGATGATAAGAATATATAGAACCCGGGACCATTGAAATCGTAATTAAAGATAACAATCCGTAGCAGAATACGGCATTCAATATAGTCGCACCGATCACCGTTATGTTTTCGGGAAATTCGTTTTTTCTTAAAATATTACCGAGCGCAAACACAAAACAATACATTAAAAGGAAAACAAGATTAAACTCCGGCGATGTTAATGTTTGAATTTGTCCTGTTACAAACGGATTATTAATAAACCAAATTAAATGAACTGCATAAGCAAGTATTATTGAATAATAAATTATTTTATTCCAGCCGTATTTTAATTTGATATAAACGGATAATGAAGATAGTAAGAATACTGAAATAAAAATAAAATAAGACTGATTGCTGAGAACAGCTGTAACATAGCCTAAGGTTAAGCTTAATGCGAATAGGTAAAATGAATTTTTCCGGACTGACAAATACATTTCAACGGCAACAGTTATAATCAAAAATGAAATTTCCAACGGAACATTGGCAATTAAAGATTCGGTCCCGAAATAGTGCATTCTCATAATAGTAAAATATAGCAAAACCAAACCGCCGCCGTAAAGGACTCCCGAGATATAATTAAAGATCTTCCTGCAGTAATGAGCAGATACGAAAGCAATGAACGTCAAAGCCGATCCTATGATAGCGGGTATAACAGGAGGTAAATTCTTATACGGAAATGTAAGAAAGAAGACTATACCGGTCATTAAAATAACTATGCCTGCCTTCGCAAACCAGAATTGCCCGATCTGATATTCCAGTTGGTCTTCTTTATCGGCATATTCTAGTTTAGAGGTTTCGGCTTCAACAATTTTTTCCGGCCGGGCCGCAGTTCGAATGCTGAGAATCCTTTCAATTTTTTTTATCCGTTCATCGAGATCCTTTATCAGAGATATTATCTCATTGTCCCCGGGGTTTTCAGAAATAGTATTCATATCATGCCTCGCTGATTTATAACCAACTTAATTTAACAGGCCTCATGAACTATATTTTTCCGGATTTTTAAATTACCTATCGGAAAAATTCCCGTATGAAGTGGATATTTAGCAGTCTATTAAATTTTTATTTTTTTTCCTTTTCTATTCGCTTTATATATAAATATAAAATAAGAGCCAAGAAACTAATGATAAGTACCGAAACACCGAGCCCGTATCTTCGGAAATAAAATTCATGAATTTCAGCCGCAGCTTCCGATTTGACACCGGCGGTTACTTTTAACCCTTTGTCTATTACTTCGTTAAATCTTGCTTCGTTAAATGAGTGAACCATTGTTCTCGCTTCAAGTCTTGCCTGATGTGCATCCCGAAGTTTGAATTTGGCTTCACTTATCTCCATGCCTTTTTGTTCGGCTTCGTGTACAAGTTTCAATGCATTGTTTTCAGACGATTCAAGACTGTCTATCATCAGGCGCATATCTTTTGCAACCGCATAACCTTTTGTTAATTTTTCATCGCTGTGGCACTTTGAACAAACCGCGTCCTTCGATATACCCAGAAGTTTATTTGTCGCAGTAATAATTTCATGATTACTGTGGCAGGTTTCGCATTCCGGTAGATTCTCTTTATCGAATGCTTTTTTATGCGGACTGGAAGAGAACAGTTCCGCATTTAACGCATGGCATGATCCGCAGACCATAGAAATTGATTCTATTCCCGGAGGTGTTGCGGCATGGTTACCGTGACAGCTGTTGCAAGCCGGTGCGCCAAGGTCATGTTTCTGAAGCAATGCTATACCGTGAACACTCTTTGCATATTTTTCATACTGATCGGTCGGAATTTTATATTGTTTCATATATTCGGCATCGCTATGACACTTAGAACAGGTAGCCGGAATATTGGTAGGATATACCGTAGAACGCGTGTCTTTAACAGAAAGAATTCCATGGCTTCCATGGCAGCTCGCGCATTGTGCCGGCTTTGGGTCTCCTTTGGCATTTTTCATTCCATGAACACTTGTTCTATATTTTTCCAGTTGGTCAACCGGCAGAGAAGGATTATATGCCCGCATATAAACCGGGTTATTATGACATTTGCCGCAAGTAGCGGGAATGTTTGTCGGGTAAACCGGAGACGCCGGATCGGTTACTTCAACTATTCCGTGAGCATTATGACATGTAATGCATTGTACAATTCTTTCGCTGCCGTTCAGTGCCAGTTTACCGTGTACGCTTGCTTTAAGCAACTCAAATTGATTCGTCGGAATCTTAGCACCGTACATTTGCATTTTTTGAGCATCGGCATGGCATGCTATACACGCTTGGGTAATGTCATTACCTTTCGGCACACCTTTGAAACCGGCGGACTTACTCATAGCTTTATCCATATCGTCGGTTTTATTATCGCCGCCGTGACATGCGGAGCATGAAATACCTTTTTTATAATGAATGTCCTGTTTAAAAAGAGTCGCAGGCGTTCCGCCCAGATCAATATGACAAACAAAGCACTGATCTTTTGATTGTTCGGTCTTTACCTGCTTTGCAAAGGCTGATGCGGCTATAAAAAATATCAACGGCAAAATTAATTTTTTCATGACATCCACCCCAATATGGTTAAGACTATAATAAACATAACCGCAAACAAGCCCAGATAGTTTATTAACCTGTTTCTTTCACCGCGCGAACTTTTAGTATCCCAGAAAGGCACCAAAAGCCACAGCAAGCCGGCAGACCCGAACAGCATAATTCCGAGCACTTCACCTTCCATGAACATGAGATGAGACGGAAAATATTTTAAACTTTGAAACATGAAAAGGAAGTACCACTCCGGTTTTATGCCTGCCGGAGCGGATGCGAAAGGATCGGCTTTATGGCCGAGTTCAGCGGGAAAAAACACGGCCAGAATTGCCAGAATGTTTAAAACGATGAGCCAAAGCAGTAAGTCGCGTAAAAGAAAATTCGGAAAAAAAGGCATAGTTTTTTTTTCGGAAGGTTTTTTATCTTCCAGGTGCATCGGTTCACTTATTCCCTGACGCTGAATTAAAATAAGGTGTACGGCAAGCAGTATCGTAAAAATTCCGGGCAAAAGTGCGACATGAAAACCGAATAGTCTGGAAAGCGTCGCACCGGAAACATCGGGACCGCCGCGTAAAAATTCTTTTAACGGTTCTCCGATTACAGGAACTGCCCCGGCTATATCTGTTCCGACCTTTGTGGCAAAAAGAGAAAGTTCATTCCAGGGTAAAAGGTATCCGCTGAATCCGAATCCTAGTGCTAAAAAAAACATAAGCATACCCGTAATCCAAGTCATTTCTCTGGGCTTACGGTAGGCCTTTTCAAAATAAACACTGAACATGTGAATGAATGCGGATAAAATAAAAAGATTTGCCGACCACACATGAAGCGACCTGATTAGCCAGCCGAACTGGACTTTTGCCATAATAAACTGCACGCTTTCAAAGGCAAGATCAGCGCTTCCTTTGTAATAGAACAGAAGCAGTATTCCCGTTACCACCTGAATTATAAAAAAGAATAATGAAACTCCGCCGAAATAATACCAGATAGAATACCGGTGAACAGGCACATACTTCTTTCCAAGAAACTTTACCAGGTCTTCAAGTTTTACTCTTTCATCAACCCAATCGTAAAGCTTTCTCCAAAAAGTTATCATGATTTTCTCACGTCGTTTTTGAGATAAATATTTCGTCGCCTTTTATTATAACCCTGTATGGTTCCAATGGACGGGGAGGGGGACCTGAAATGTTTCTTCCGTTTAAATCGTATTTGCCGTTGTGACATGCACACCAGATCAGTCCCATATCTTTACGGTATTGAACCGTACATTCGAGATGTGTGCAAACCGCTGACAATGCACGAAATTTTCCGTCGGCTGTTCTTATTAAAATAACAGGTTTACTGCCGAAGCGAATAATTTTTCCGCTGTCTTTTTCGAAACTGTTTACTTTTCCGGCGCTGACGCTGGAAACTTCCACTTCGGTTTGTTTAGGGGGTTTTAGATATGCAACCAGAGGATAGAATATTGAAGCCAGAAAACCTATAATACCGGCACCCAGCAAGTACTTCAAAAAATTCCGTCTACTGTCACTAACCGGTTTGTCTTGATTTACATTCATGACAATTTACCCTTTATAAAAAGTAAACTTTATAACCGTATTTAAGTAACCGGAGAAACGAGTACTACATAGATAGCTGAATTATTATTACCGATTTTGCCATTATCCTATATTAATGTTTAGCATGGCAATCGCTGCAGAGCGTTGACTTCCAAGAATCGCCGATATTCACCGGGTGAATGTAAGGTACGCCGTTAAGGGCAAATTCAGATTTTTGATCACCCACTTGCTCGGATAAAATCGTATGACAAGCAGTGCAATCTTTTGAAATTACTTTACCATCGGAGCTTACATGTTTTCCATCGTGACACCGGAAGCATCCTGAAGAGTACATGTGTCCGATATTATTGGGATATTTTTTCCATGAAACATTCATTTCAGGAAAATCATTCAGCGAATATATTTTTTGCACTCCTTTAATTGAGCTTTCTATACTAGCTTTCTTTTCAGCATATTCGGATGGGTAATTCACCTGATAAAATTCTTCAATATATGTTTTAATACTATCAAGTGCGATTGGTTTAGTAGTATAGCTTGTGTTCAGAGCTTGTACGGAAACACTTTTTATATAGGGAAGCGTTGTATCTATGAAGCCGTCAGCCATCATCTCATTTACAGAGATTGCCGGAGGGCTGTAAACGTGGGTAGGCCGGTTATGACAGTCAATGCAATCCATTGTTCTGTAATTCCCATTTTTTAATTCTTCTTTTGAAATCGGAAAATTGGTGCTTCTATAAATCGTCTCTTTTCCATCTTTTGATTTGATCTTGACCCATGGAATAATCTGGCGTGATGAATCTGCCGCAAGATAGGTAATTTTGTTAGCGATATTCATATGCCAGTGTATTCCCGAAGTTACTCCGGATTCTTCATTTCCGCCGCCGATATTTATTAAAAGTGATAGTGTCAACCTGGAGTTTTTTTCATCCGATAAAAAATAAACTTTTTTCTTTTCCATCTTATTGTAAAATGCATTTGGCCAATGGCATTGTTCGCATGTTCCCGTTGCCGGTCTTAAATTTGCAACCGGGGTTGGAATTGGTTTTGAATATTTATTAAATATATATGAATAAACCTGGTAGGCACCGCTTAATTTAGATTTAACATACCAAGTAGTGCCGGGTCCTATATGGCATGCAACGCAAGGTACGCGGGCATGAGGAGAGTTAGCATGCGAAACGTATTCGGGATTCATTACCTTATGGCAAACTGTTCCGCAAAATTCTACTGACTCGGTATAATCGTATGCCTTAAAACTTCCGAATGCAGTGAAGATTAATAGTAAAATTGTACCAACGGTAAAAATTGTTACTGCTCTTCTTTGCCGGGGATCGTTAAAATCGATTTTGGGAAGTCTTTCATCCCTGTGCTTGCCGTGCCTATCTCTGTAGTGCTCCCTTAAAATACCGAAAGCAATTACCAATAGCCCCATGATTAGAACCGCAGGTAATACAATGAAAGTGATTATTCCTATATAAGGCGACGGATTCGAGCTGAATGCCTCATAAATCATTAACAGCAAAATAATCGAGAAACTCATCACTGCAATTGCGGTTCCTATAAGAGTAACCGGATTATAAAACGATGGAGGCAATCTTTTTCTCATCATAACAGAGCCCTAATTATAATTTATTCAATTACTATTCTGATTATTTACTTTTCTCGTTTTGTTTATCTTGTTCTCGTCTTTCTCGCTTTCAAACTCTTTTTCTTTTAATTTTTCGAGCTCAAGAGGATGCTCTTCATACATTTCTTCTTCCGTAATTTTTCCGGTAATCCATGACATATTCATAGGATAGATTTCAGGATTAAAAATTACAAAGTAAAAATGCCATACTAAAATTGCTAAAGTTGCAAGCCATGCTTCGTAATAATGAATTGTTCTTGCGATCTGCCAGCCTAATAATGTGAAGATATCAATAAAGGTATTATTAAACCACATTATTATCCCTGTAATGGTCATTATTATGGTGCCCCATATAAGCGCCCAATATTCGGCTTTCTCAACGTAACTAAAACGGTCAAGTTTGGGTTTTATCTTGGAAATACCCAAATTAAATTTAGCAACTCCGATAGCATCTGTAAAATCTTTTCTTACTGGGAACAAGTCTTTTATCAGTTGTCTTCCTCTTGTAGTGAAGGAGATATAATATATATGATACAAACTTGTAAATACCAGGACTACAGCAGCAATTCTGTGCAGAATTCCTCTGTATTCAAATCCATTTTCACTTAAGTCTCTGATATGCGATACCCACCAGCTGTCAGGGAATTGCAGCATAAAGCCCGTAATTACCAGCAGTATAAAACTTACGGCGAGCAGAATATGCTGGACTCTCTCGTTAACATCCATCCTTAAATAAAGAGAGTGAGAATGCCTTGCTTCCGGCAACATTCCCATTTGCCTGAGCTTTTTGATCTTCGCTTTTTTAACGAAGTCCAGAATATTATGAAGCAGCATTGCCCCGATAACCGAGACTATCATTATTATATACATCAAAGTAATCCAATAAAGAATCGGTTCCTCTTTCTTATTGGTAGGCGATGCATGAATATTACCCTCTGCAAATTTTTCGTTTGCACCGGGATGACACTTGCCGCATGTCTTAGAGAGATTACCTTTATATACACTGGATCTCGGATCTGACGGTGGTAAAATGCTGTGCGCAGTATGGCAGCTTGCGCAGTTTGCAACCGTTGTAGCACCGCCCTGCAATGCTAATCCGTGGTAACTATCTTTGAATGTACTTACCCTGTTCGGATTTAATCCGTATTTTTGATTTAGCTTAATTGAACTATGACATGGTGCGCAAACCTGTGTCGCAACGTTTGCATATGCAGTCGGCGAATTAGGGTTATTATGGTTCATGATGTTATGTTCGCCGTGACAGGTTGTACAAACCGGAGCATCCGGATTTCCGTCTTTAAGAACTGCAACGCCGTGTATGCTCTGCTTGTACTCATTAGCGATTTTTGCATGGCATTGAGAACATGTATTCGGTATGTTAAATCTGTTTACCGTCGAAGTAGGATCACTCGGACCTTTGGCCGAATGAGCAGTATGACAATTAACGCAATTTGCAGCTTTTCCGTTTCCGCTTAATAATGCTTTACCGTGAACACTCTTTTCATATGAAGCAATAAACCCCGCTGAGGGAGAAGTTCTTGCTCTTATTTCCGGATTATCCATATGACACGATAAACACAGTTTTTCTTGTGTAATCTTAATTTGCGTAGTATCTCGTTTTACGGTTACGGCTGTAATTGAATTTCTATGACAGGTAAAACAGTTAGGAGCGCCTTTAACTCCCTCCCGCATTCCGTTGCCGTGAGCGGAAGTTAAATATTCTGCCTTCTGCTCCTTATGGCAGCTGCCGCATGCCTCAACAATATTGCTCATATTAAATTTCGAACCGGGTACTTTAGGAGAAATAATATCGTGAGTTCCGTGACAGCCAACGCAATTAACGTCTTTTCCCCCGTCGACGGTATTTGCCTTCATCATTTGAGGATGAAAAGGATGCTTTACAGCCGCGTCTTTATGGCAAGAACGGCAGTCTATTGGTTTAATATTTTCTTTATGCGGAATATTATCGGGATCAAAACCCACGTGGCAGGAAATGCATTGCAATTTTCCGTGCGCAGAATTAGCTAAAACTTTACCGTCGACAAACAAAGAAATTGTTTTTTTATTTTTTTCCGTCGTCAGCGTATTGTCGCTATGACAGGTAAGACAGTCATCGTTAGTCTGAGCACTAAGTTTATTTGCAGTCACTAATACAAGTAAGGGGAGTAATAATACTATTAAAGCACTATTATATCTAGGATGTGAATGTAGAGGATTCTTTTTTTTGCTTACCATTTGTCTTGATCTATTGTTGACTAACATGACTGTCTGCCTGTGTAATCTTTTAAATATCGAAGCTGTCAATTTAAATGAATCTTTAATGTTGTTTTTCAATTTTAATACCGTAATTGTAATAATATCCGATTATTGTTTATTCCTTTGTTAATATATTTTTTACCTGCTCAATTCCCCTAACGGACACCATTTTTGAGTGCCTGAATCGTGCTTATAAAAACCCGAATACCCGGAGCAGAACAGCATTCGATATGAATGCGGTAATTTCCTAATATTTGTCAGATTTTAATTACCGTCAAATGACCATCAGCCAATGGTAAACGCAAATCCGTATAACGCTACTATGGCGAACACAAATAACAAATAAAAAATTATATTTTTCATATTAATACCCTAAATAAATTATTGCTTGTTTCAACTTATTTCACTTAACGTATACCTTTGTCGCATTAAGCAGGAATGGTACCGTTAAGACCCTTCTTTCTGTATTCTTTATTCAGCAAATTCAAATTTGTTTTTTCTCCGTAAATACCCGATCTGATTGTTATAACCGGGATATTCGTCATATGCATGATCTTCTTTGTAATAGTCTCTTTGTCGGTGCCGTATATTATACTTTTCTCAGTCATTATTATAAGATTTATCTTTTCGTTTTCGGCAAATTTCAAAATTTCTTTTTCCGGAACTCCGCACCTGACCAAACTTAGTACTTCGTCTATATCCTGATTTTCCGCATCAACAACAAATTGATTTAATTCCGATTTTACGTTTTTTTCTATTGAATTATATAATTCATCCATTACGGAACAAGTTCTTGATAAGACATCGTAAGGACTGTTATCCATTACATGCAGTATATATAGTTTTGATGCGTATAGTTTTGCCAGCGTTACGCCGTATTCCAAACCGGCAATCGAGCTGGCGCTTAAATCCGTAGGTACCAATATTTTTTGTATCTTATTCACTAAATAACGTCCGCTTAACAGTATTAATTATAAAATCCGTCTTATAAAATCAAAGAATATGCCGGAAATGTTTTAACAAAAATTGACAAATGAGTAATAATTAAGAAAATTAAGCCTCAGTATTGAGAATAAGCTAAAAATTATATTCTCACAATTGAGAGCGAAATTCAGATAGTGCGAAATTAAGCAACAGACCCAACTTTTGTTACTTTACAAATTCGAAATGTAAGCCATGTTTTGAAATAAGATAAATCTATAAGAAGCACAAACTTAAACCGGAATATTCTGAAGATTTGCACTGAATATTATTCTAATTCAAACATTTTTATTATATCCCCGTTATTCAGTCCGCCTTTTAAATTAACGTATTCATTCTTTTCGGGATAATATTTATAATCTTTCTGCCACTCGTCAGCATTACCCCGAATTTCTTTAAGGGCATTAAAAATAAGATATAATTCTTCTTCGGTCATTGTAGGATGAAGTGACATCCTCACCCATCCTGGTTTTTCCGAATAGTCGCCATGGTTTATTTTATTTGTGATGTGCTGTGATTGACGCGGAGTTACATGCAACAGATAGTGGCCGTACGTACCGGCACAAGAACATCCGCCCCGCATCTGAATACCGAATCTGTCGTTTAATAACTTTACTACGAGGTTATAGTGAATGTTATCAAAATAAAAAGATATTGCTCCAAGCCGGTTTTCAATATTATCTCCGAGTATGTGAAGGCCGGGAATTTTTCTCAATTCCTTAAAAGTAAGTTTTACAAGGTCAGCTTCTCTTTTTTCGATCTTATCTACGCCCATTTGCTCTTTGAGCTGAATGCATAATGCGGTTTTTATCGTCTGCAGAAATGCCGGAGTACCGCCGTCTTCCCTAAGTTCTATGTTTGATATAAATTGATGCTGCCCCCACGGATTTGTCCAATCGACGGTCCCTCCCCCGGGGTTATCGGGTATACGGTTCTTATATAGTTTAGAATCGAAAATAAGAACGCCGGGGGTTCCGGGTCCTCCTAAAAATTTGTGAGGTGAAAATAATACCGCATCTAGTTTTTCCGTAGAATCTTCCGGATGCATATTAATATTTACGTACGGTGCCGAACAGGCAAAGTCTATGATACAGTAGCCTCCGTGTTCATGCATAATTTTAGCAAGCAGATGGTAAGGCGTCTTAATGCCTGTAACGTTTGAACAAGCAGTAAACGCGCCTATTTTCAATTTTCTATTTTTATGTTTTTCTAACTGCAGAACAAGATTCTCCGGTTTTACAAGTCCATGCTCATCCGGATCAAGAACCACAACATCCGCAATTGTCTCAAGCCATGATGTATGATTTGAATGATGCTCCATGTGCGTAACAAATACAACAGGCGTGAGTTCTTTAGGCAGCCGTAAATAATCCCGAAGCTGTTCGGGAAGTTTTAGGCCGAGTATTCTCTGGAACTTGTTTATAACTGCAGTCATCCCGGAACCGGCTGTTATTATAACATCGTCGCCGGAAGCATTAACATGTTTCTTTATATAACTGTGAGCGTAGTGATAAGAGAGCGTCATTGCCATACCTGTTTCGGTAGCTTCGGAATGCGTGTTCCCTACAAGCGGGCCGAAAGACTTCCATAGTTTTTCTTCAATTGTATTATACAGCCTGCCGCTGGCAATCCAATCGGCGTATACAATTTTTTTATTACCGTACGGTGTTTCAAAAGTACTGTCAATTCCGACTATGTTTTTTCTGAAACTTTCGAAATATTCTTCTAGATTTTCCATTACCTGTTATTTCCGTTTATCTATCGTTATAATAAACATAAATTTATCAACTATTAAGATAAAATAATTTATTTTCAAATTTATGAAATTTTATTAAATGATTTAATATATTCAAAATTGAGTTTTCAAATACAATTTAATCTGATATTCCGGCGATAAAAAAGACATATTTAACTTCAAAGTTAAATAATTTCCAATGTAGCTTAATTATCTTCTTTGGGATATTCAAATTAGAAAATTCGGGCCTATTGACATAATGAGAAATAAAATTGTAATGTAACCAATATGAACCTTTTTAGTAGTTACATTTCAATATCGTCTTTTAAATTCTGAATAGTCCGGATTAAAGAGCCGTTTAATTTTAAATTGCCCCTTTTTTTTCTATTTTAATATCACTTTATAACAAAATTTCGGCACCCGATGCAATTTATATTCGGAATTGACGGCGGCGGCACTAATACACGGTGTGCCGTAGCTTCGGAAAATGATTCACTTATCTTTAAAACAACCGGCGGAAGCAGTAATTTTTTAGTCCTGGGAATAGAAGCAGCTTGTAAGAATATTTTAGATATAATTGACGAATGCTGCGGTAAGCTTGGTATTTCCTACTCGGATATCGACAAAATTTTAATCGGCACCGCAGGTGCGGGACGAAAAGAGGATGCTGAAAAATTAGAAACGGCTTTTAAAGATTATTGCAAAAAGAAACAAATTGAATTAAACTCTTTCAGAGTGGAAAGCGATGCGGAAATTGCTCTCGAAGGAGCATTTTCGGGTAAACCTGGATGCATATTGATTGCAGGTACCGGATCAATTATTTACGGCAAAGATGACGACGGAAAAATCTTCCGCTCCGGGGGTTTCGGAAGAATTTTGGGAGACGAAGGCGGAGGATATTCGATAGGCAGAAAAGCTTTACAGTCATTGTCAAAATATTACGACGGAAGGGGTAATATTTCACTGCTGACAAAACTAATTAAGACTAATCATAATATTAGCTCGCCGCAGGAATTAATTAAATCGGTTTATGGAAATAATTTTAATATTGCAGAGACAGCACCTACGGTTATTCAGGCAGCGGTAGAAGGCGATGAAATTTCACTTAAAATTATTGAGGAAGAATCAGAAGAATTAATCCTTTTAATATCTTCTATGCTTAAAAAGATGAACGTAAAAAAAACAAGGCTATGCCTTTTAGGCGGTCTTATTGATAACGATAATTTATATTCCCGGATACTTAAGAAAAAGATAGCCGAAAGGTTCGATTCAATTGAACTTCAAACTCCCGATCACGAGCCGGAAATCGGTGCAGTATTACTTGCACAAAAATCTCGTAGTATTCCTTAATTTTAAACCAGACTGAATTATTCCCGGAGTATCATAAATGCCCTCAGCCGGTCAGACTTCAAAAAATCCTTGGAAATGGGTTCCTTCAATTTATTTTGCCGAGGGTCTGCCGTATGTTATAGTTATGACCGTTTCGGTTATTATGTACAAAAAGCTCGGGCTCTCTAATACCGAAATAACACTTTATACAAGCTGGCTCTATCTACCCTGGGTTATCAAACCCTTATGGAGCCCTTTTATCGATATACTAAAGACAAAGCGGTACTGGGTAGTAACAATGGAGCTTGTATTGGGAGCCGGGTTTGCCGGGATAGCGCTTACAATTCCGATTGCTAATTACTTACAATTAACTCTCGCTTTTTTCTGGCTGCTAGCTTTCAGCTCGGCAACACATGATATTTCGATTGACGGATTTTATATGCTGGGCCTTTCGGAACACGACCAGGCTTATTTTGTTGGCATCAGGAATACTTTTTATCGCATCGCGATGATTTTCGGACAAGGAGTATTAATCATACTGGCCGGATACATCGAAAGTCACAGCGGTTTGCCGGTCAAGGAAGTTTTTGTTTCCGCTGGACCCGCAATTACGGTTAACAAAACCATTGTACCGGAAAAGTTCGAATTTATCCCCAGTCCGGGACCAATGAGAATTATCGCTTATCCGGATACTCTGAAATTAAATGCGTCTCCTATAAGCAAGACAGAAGCCGACTCGCTGATTAAGTCGGTACTGGAATGGAATACCATGCACTCATTTTATAAGGATGAAAAGTATGCGGCAGTAAAGGAAAAAGATACCGATGAAAAACCTTCGTGGTTCGAAAAAAATATATCATCGCAAATTGAATATGTATTAAAAAAATATTTCGGCCCTGCCAAGCAAGGCAACAGATCGCATGTATCAGGTAATACGGGAGTTATCTTGTTTCACCTGTCGAAAAAACCGACCGGCGGCAAAAACATTGTAGTAAATTTCGGAAGAGAAAACGGGGACAAAAATATTTCCTTAATCGAAGGCAAAAGATTTGTTTTTAATTCTTCAAATTGGGACAAACCTGCGGCGGCAGTTGTTCAGCTTGATCCGAAATTAAAAACCGATGCGTTTACCTCTTTAGACGCTAGATCAGGAAATGTGAAGCTTTCATGGATAGCAACTTTTTTTGTCCTGGCTGGAATATTCCTTCTTCTTTTTGTTTATCATAAATTCATTCTGCCCCGTCCGGCATCCGATGCACCGGTAACCGTAAAAACTTCCGCCGAAGATATTATAATTGAGTTTGTGAAAACATTCGCACTCTTCTTCAATAAAGAGAATATCGGAATTATACTTGCATATATTTTATTCTACCGTTTCGGCGAAGCACAATTAGCCAAGATTGCACCTGCATTTCTGCTTGACGCACAGGAAGTAGGCGGACTTGCACTGACTACCGGTCAGATTGGAATTGTCTACGGCACAATAGGAGTTATTGCTCTTACCGCCGGAGGCATTATCGGCGGAATAGCGGCTGCAAGCAAAGGCGCAAAATACTGGCTGTGGTGGATGCTCATCGCCATTAATGTACCGGATGTTGTTTATGTTTACCTAGCATATACTCAAACGACAAATATCATCCTTATCAATATCGCAGTTGCTCTCGAACAGTTCGGATACGGATTCGGATTTACCTCTTTTATGCTCATCCTGATTTATATCTCAGAAGGCAATCATAAAACATCGCACTATGCTCTGGCAACAGGATTTATGGCTCTCGGAATGACGCTGCCCGGGGCTTTAAGCGGATGGCTTCAATCAATATTAGGTTATCAGCATTTTTTCATCTGGGTTTGTATATCGACGATCCCGGCTTTTATAATTACCAAATATATCAAAATTAATCCCGAATTCGGCAAAAAAACCGCCTCGGAAACTTAAAGGATTTGCATAAGTTTAGCGCCCCAAACGTGATAAATTGTTTCAAACCAGAACAATCACTCCTTTATTATCTCAAATTGAGTGTATAATATCTAGATAAGTTTTATTTCGAGTTTTTCGGGAAAGATTAAAGCTGAATTCTACCGATATTCAAATCATTCGCTGCCCGGAAAAAATAACTCCGGTGGTACGGTAATTGGGATATGATGTAAATAAAAGACTTATTGGAAAAAATGGAAATGACCGATACTCCCGACAAAAAGAAATTAAATACCGTAATAATCGACGACGACCGGCAGTCAAGGAAATTATTAAGCATTCTCCTGAAAAAATTTCCCGAGATTAATCTTGTCGGAGAAGCTTCCGATATCTCAAGTGCAATTAAAATTATTCAAGAGAAAAAACCGGACAGCATCTTCCTCGATGTATGCCTGGGTTCCGACAGCGGTTTTAAAATTGCCGAAAACATTTCCGGAAATCCTAATATTGTTTTTATAAGCGCCTATGATGATTATGCATTAAAAGCCTTTGAAGTTGATGCTCTCGACTATATACAAAAACCGATTATATTTGACAGGCTTGCTCTGACAATTGACAGACTGCTGGCACAAAATAATTTTCCCTCAAATGATATTATCATTAAAGAAGCAGATATAAAGGACCGGCAAATTAAATCCGGTCTTGAGGAAACAGAAGTAAATGCTGATTCGAAAGTGAAAGCACAAAATATTCTGGGATACGACGACAGGCTATTTATTACTTCCGACGGGACTTCAAAGTTCATAAAAATAAATTGTATTCTTTTCATTACTGCGGAAAAAGACTATTCGTATATTAACCTGGTAAACGGGAAAAAATTGCTTGTCCTAAAAACTATGTCTGAATGGGAAGAACGTCTTACACCGAAATACTTTTCAAGAATACACCGTTCGACAATAATAAATCTTGAATACGTGGAAAAAGTTGAAAAATGGTTCAACTCCTCATTCAGGGTTTATCTGCAGGGAATAAACGAACCATTGCAGATGAGCAGAAGATATGCAGTAAAGCTGAAAGAAAGATTTAAATAGTACAGGCAATTTGCTACACTACAAAATTAAATATGTTTACGATTAAATAAACTGCCGCTTTTAACCAGACTGCCATTCGATAAAATATGTGTATGATTCATCCCATTTGCTTCTGCAAAGTTTGCTTTGACTTTGAATTACTCTCCGTTTTTACCTTAGATTTTGTTCGATTAATGGGATAAGACTTGACTTAAAAGAATATTACGCGGCTTTAATTTGGAAATAAATTTAAACTTAGTTGTCCGTGCAATATTTTTCATTTAGAAAGCTTTCTTTGAAATATTTTTTATAATAATTAAATTGAAAGCGAAATTATTTAATTAAGAATATGCCTCTTAAAAGATCACATAACTCTATGATTGCCGGCGTATGCGCAGGTATTGCGGAATGGCTGGGATGGGATCCTACAATTGTAAGGATTGCTTATGTATTGATATCGATTTTCAGCGCAGCTTTTCCCGGAATCCTGGTATATATTATTTTATGGATAATAATGCCTCCTCCCGATAATAAGGAATTCGACAAGGGCAATTATTAACGGAAATTTTTTTCCTCACTTACTTTCTTGCTTCACTTCACACCGGAAACATTTATTCTTTCACTTTGTTAATTCGTTATATATTTTATACGCAGATTATTCAGACAATCCTAAATTTCAATTAATCTCCCGCGGAGGAGTATATGAAAAAAATTATCAAATTAGCTCTCTTATTCGGATTCACATTTTTACTTTTTTTTTCAACTGTCAGCTGCGATGTAAACAACGGTGAAACAGCCAACGGCCTGGGAATCACACTTCCGCCTCATTTTAAAATTGCGGTTTATGCCTCCGATGTCGAGGATGCAAGAGAAATGGCAATGAGCCCCAGCGGTGTCTTATACGTTGGTACCAGAGAAGATAAGGTTTATGCAATTCTCGATACCAATAAGGACAATAAAGCCGATGAAGTGATTACAATTGCACAGGATTTGAATACGCCGAACGGAGTAGCATTTAGAAACGGCGATTTATACGTTGCGGAAATTAACCGCATCATAAAATTTCCCCATATTGAATCGGATCTTCATCATCCGCCTAAACCTGTTGTTTTAAATGATAACTATCCCGGCGACAGACATCACGGCCCCAGATTTATCAGGTTCGGCCCCGACGGTAAATTATATGTTCCGGTAGGCGCTCCATGCAATATTTGTATGCCCGATGAAAGACACGGCATTTTAACAACTCTAAACCCGGACGGCACCGGTTACGAAGTCTATGCAAAAGGGATCAGAAATACGGTTGGCTTCGATTGGGATCCTATTACTAAAGAATTATGGTTTACCGATAACGGCAGGGATATGCTCGGTGATAATTTACCTCCCGACGAATTAAACCATGCTCCTCATCCGGGAATGAATTTCGGATTCCCTTATGTTTACGGCAATAATATACCTAACCCGGAGTTCGCCGATCAGGATAAAAGTCTGGACTTAAGCAAATTCACACAGCCTGCGCAGGATCTCGGTCCGCATGTAGCCTCGCTAGGTATGAGCTTTTATACAGGTAATATGTTTCCGGATGAATACAAAAACCAGATCTTTATTGCAGAGCACGGTTCATGGAACAGAAGTAAAAAAATAGGATACAGGATTACTCTTGTTAAGCTTAATCAAAACAGGCAGCCTGTCAGTTATACACCGTTTGCTTACGGCTGGCTTAACGGCGATAAAGTTTCTGGACGACCGGTTGACGTGATAGTAATGCCGGACGGATCACTGCTGGTATCGGATGATTATGCCGGAATGATTTACCGAATCAGTTATAACAAATAATATTTTAATCATTAAAATTCAAAAAATTAAAATTACAGTAGTGGGCTAATTTTCTTATATCTTTTTAAAATATTTGTCGTCATCCCGAGCGGAGTCGAGGGCACATCGAAAATAGCACAGTTCCACCCTGCCTGTCCGGTAGGCATGCCCGCTCTCTATGACAAACAAGTAAATTAAACACTACCAAAATTACTCTAATCAAATATGCCTTTATCTTTTAAAGATTTGATTTTTATCGCAGGTAAATGTCAAGGAAAAGGACAGGCAGCCTATCCGGCAATTACTAAAATTGACAACAGCGAAGAACTTCTATTCAGCATAAATAATAAGGATAATGTTATTCATTTTGAACAGCGCACATGAAACAAGAGCAACGGCGAGCCTGTCTAATGGTAATCATGATTTTGCTAGACACTTACTTATCAGCATTTTTAAGAAAGACAAAATAATCAACCGCATTAATTAATCATATCTTCAATTAGACCAAACCGGTGATACTAAAAAGCTTCAAAAATGATTCAATAAGATACATCTCATACCCAAAAGTTTCTAAAAGAAATAATTCTGGAAAAAAATTATGAGATGAGTTACATCGTTTTTCAACTCTATGTAATTGAACTTTTCCTTTTGTAAATTTGTTGTGTCTATCAAATGAAATAACACGGGGTATAAATTGGATAATTTGTTAGCGGCTAGGTCTACAATGGCACTCTCCCTCGCATTCCATATTATTTTTGCATGCATTGGGATGACTATGCCTTTTTTGATGATTATCTCGAACTGGCTTTGGATAAAAAAGAAAGATGATGTTTATTTAAAATTAACCCAGACTTGGTCGAAGGGAGTTGCAATATTTTTTGCTATCGGAGCTGTTTCCGGCACCGTGCTTTCTTTCGAACTCGGATTGTTATGGCCCGAATTTATGAAGCATGCCGGAGCAATTATCGGCATGCCTTTTAGTCTTGAAGGTACCGCATTTTTCGTAGAAGCTATTTTTATCGGATTGTTTCTTTACGGATGGAAAAGACTTAGTCCGTACGTTCACTGGATCTCCGGACTAATAGTCGGTCTTTCCGGAGTTATCTCCGGAATATTTGTTGTAACTGCAAATGCATGGATGAACGCTCCTACGGGGTTCGACTGGGTAAACGGGAAAGCGGTTAATATTAATCCAGTGGCTGCAATGTTTAATCCCGCCTGGGTCAGCGAAACTCTGCATATGACAATTGCCGCATTCGTGGCTACCTCTTTTGCGGTTGCAGGTCTTCACGCTATTCTCATTCTGCGCGGAAAGAATGTTGAACTTCATAAAAAAGCTCTAATCATAGCTTTGGCATTCGGGAGCATATTTGCGGTTCTTCAGCCTATTAGCGGAGATTTCAGCGCCAAGGACGTTGCAAAACGCCAGGAAATAAAACTTGCCGCCATGGAAGGTCATTTCAAAACAGAAAAGAACGCACCGCTTACAATTGGCGGAATTCCTAATGAACAAACACGACAAACCGAGTACGGAATTAAAATACCCTATCTGCTTAGTTTCCTGGCTTACGGAAATTTTCATGCGGAAGTAAAAGGATTAAACGACTACGACAGATCGATATGGCCGCCGGTTCTTCCCGTTCATTTAAGTTTTCAAATTATGGTAGGCATAGGCTTTCTTCTTGCAACGGTCGGAATAATTTTCTGGGTGATTAGGTTCAAATGGAAAAATTTATTAACGAATATAAATTTCCTTAAACTGATTGCCGTATGTACCCCGCTCGGATTTATAGCCGTTGAAGCAGGCTGGATTGTTACAGAAGTCGGAAGACAACCATGGATTATATTCGGAATTATGAAAACCGCCGATGCAGTAACGCCGGCTCCTTTTCAGATTTATCATTTTATCCTTTTCACTGTTGTGTATTTGATGCTGTCGATAACAGCGGTGTGGTTAATGCGCAGACAAATTAACGCGCTAGATAAAACCGCATAACTAATTTATAATGTAAAGAGAATATCATTTCAAAGCCGGCTAAAAACAAACTGGCTGTCATTTAAGGTGGAGATATGTTATCAATAGTAATTTTCTTTTTCCTGGTTTCCATTTTTGTTTATTGTCTTCTCGGAGGAGCTGACTTCGGAGCAGGAGTAATAGAGCTGACATCCGGAAGAAAGACCAAAGAATTAACGAAGAACCTTGTATCTGAAGCAATGGCACCCATTTGGGAAGCTAACCATGTTTGGCTCATCATTGCGGTGGTAATTTTATTCAACGGTTTCCCGTCGGTATACAGCAATTTATTAATCTATCTCTCAATACCGTTAATCCTCATGCTAGTTGGTATTATACTGCGCGGCACAGCATTTACTTTCAGGCATTACGATGCCGTTAAAGATGCTTCTCAGAAAGTTTATTCAAAAGTCTTCCAGTACTCCAGTCTTGTTGTGCCTTTCTTTTTCGGCCTTGTTGTAGGGGCAATTATTTCGGGAAAGATCACAATTACTCCGTCGTCGTTTTACGAAGGATATATTGAGCCGTGGTTTAATTTGTTTTCGTTCGCAACGGGAATATTCGTTGTTTCCATATTTTCCTATATCGCCGCTGTTTTCTTAATAAGCGAATCCAAGGATGGTGAAATTATAAAAGTCTTTATAGGTAAATCGAAAAGAGCGATAGTTGCTACGGTGCTAAGCGGAGGACTTGTATTTGCGGCCTCTTTAATTGAGAAGGTTAATTTCTATGAAAGTTTTATAGATAATAATTTAAGTTTAGCTGCTATCGTGGTAGCGACGGCTACATTGCCGTTAGTCTGGAGAGCGGTAGGTAAAGGATCAAAGTGGCCGTCGAGAATATTGGCAGGCGCGCAGTTGTTTTTTATTTTAGCCGCCTTTTACGCAGTGTACTTCCCTACTCTTATCAGACTGAAAGACGGAAAAAGTTTAACATTTTATAATTCCGCCGCTCCTGAGGTAACTTTAAAATATCTGGCTTTAGCTCTTATAATCGGTTCTCTAATTATCTTCCCTTCGCTTTTCATATTGCTGAAAGTATTTAAAGCAGAAAAAAATATGGTTGAATAAAAAGGCGGGGAAATATTAAAAAACTATTTTACTTTTTTTAATATCCCCAAACTGTTTGCAAATTCGGAACTGAAATCCGCAAGCATTTGAGCAATTTCATTATTATTTGTCGCCTTTAAATAAGTATCTGCCATTTTTTGCAGTGTCTGATAAAAATGCACGTTCATATCTTCCACCATCATTTCCTTTGTCCACAGATCAATTCCGAGTGTAGATTTTTCTTCTTTATCCCACAACGAAACCATAATCGATGTACATGGTTTCTTTCCCTCGAATCCCGCATCCGTGGCTTCCCACTCTATTTTCTTGGGTATTTTTTTCTCGTCTAATTCAATTGTAAATTTTATATCGGATGTTCTAGCCATTTAATACTTTCCTGTTAAAGTTAAATGTGAGGTGTAAAAATAATGAAATTAATTTTTAAATAATAAAATTATTAAATAATGTATAAGTCTTATTTCAAAATCCAAATAATGATTTAATTTAGATTTGTCTTATAAATAATCCGTTTAAAATACTTATACAAGAAAATGTTTTTAAATATTATAACTTTCTTTTTACTATTTTCAATTACAATATTATTTTTATACTTACTTTTAAGACAATGAGATGAATAAATCTAAAAAAAGATGCTTATTAATTTTATTTTTTGCAATTATCCTAATTAGTCCGCAAAATTTATTTTCTCAGCAGTCATTCGGAATTGGTGGGCACCTAGGCGGCGGTACCATACAAGGTAACCTTCCCAGTCAGGGAAGTTTCAGCAGTACGATATTTGTTGATTTCAGGGTTCCGTTTATCAGGGGATTATCTTCCAGAGTAAGTTTTATTTATGTTACGGATATTAACATCCTGCTTCCGCAGAATCCGGGCAGATACAATCCTTATCTGAAAGGATTTTCGCTGAAGGAAATATACTCAAGCTACTGGAGAGGCAATGTATTTTTCGAAGGCGGTATAGGCGCTTTGATGCTTAACGACCGTACATTCGATAACCTAAACAAATGGGATACCGGTGTTGCCTTCTCAATATTAGGCGGATTGGATTTTACTGGCGATAATAAAAACGGGCTACTTGCCGGCGTTGGAGGGGAATACGGTTTAACATTTACCAATACAAATGTTCAATACTTATCAGTTTATCTTCAGTTTAAATATCAATTTTAAGAACAACAGTGAATATTATATTATCAATCAAATCCAAATCTATAAATTTAAATCATAAAGATTTGCTGCGGCATATCAAAACAATTATTATTAGAATCCCTTCTTGGCCATGCCTGTATTGGTGCAAATCAGTTCGAATAACAAATACTCCGGAAAATATTAAAAGCCTGGCTCATTGAAATAACGAACCGGGCTTTTAGAATTAAAATATTCGGAAATACTGCCGGAGTTTAAAGCGAATAAACTCCCGTCAATATTTTATTTTACCGATGTTGTATCTTCGGGCATTATTTTACCGTTCTGCAGTTCATCACTTAAACGTTTGGCTTTATACATATCTTTAATTGCCTCAAGCATTCCGGCGGAATGCACCGCAACCGTGCGATTTTCGTCAGTAGTAAAAATGAAATTACCCGGCAGGCTCTGGATATTTCCGTCGAAAGCAAGTCCGACGATTTGAGCTTTTTCATTTATTACGGGACTTCCGGAATTTCCTCCGATTATATCATTCGTTGATACGAAATCCATCGGGGTTTCCAGTTTGAAATCTGCCGGCGGATTTACCCATCTTTTAGGCAAGTCCCATGGATATTTTTTACCAAAAGAATAATATCTGTTATAAAGACCGTAAAAAGTCGTAAACGGCGGAGCTATAGTTCCGTTATAAGGAAATCCTTTAACCACGCCGTCTGAAATACGCAATGTAAATGTTGCATCGGGAGGAATTGAAGTACCGTATACATCGAATAATGCTCTTCCGAGTTCCTGCGAATAATTATCTTCCTGCGAAGAGATATTCTTTATTTTTGTCTGAAGCTGTTCTTTTAAAGAATTGGTATGCAGAATAAAGTATATGAAAGGATCATTCGAATTTAATATTGCATCGGCTCCTTTTTCGATAAGCGGTTTTAACTTATTAATTGAGGTTAAGGAAGAATTGTTTATCATGTAATCGGCAGCGGCGTAACCTGTTTTACCGCCCGTTACTTTCTGCAGAACCTGGTTATCGGCTCCGAGATACATATAAAGTCTGTCGATCTGTCCTTTTAACAATTCCCTGCTGATTTCCGGATCCATCTTGGAAGGTATCAAATCGTTTATTGTTGAATCCAGCCCGGCGCCTTTATAAGCGTCGGCACGTTCATCGGCCGGCACTTTTAACTGATCGGCAAGATCGAGAACGTCCTGCGCAATAATAAAATATTCCGAGCTTGTGTACGGATTGAAATTAAGTGCATAGGCTTGATTGGAAATTTGACTTAGCTGATTTTGAGAGTCCGCAATTTTACTCCACAAGTCTCCGTACTCTGCTTTTAATTTACTATTTGAGTCAACGGCTTTCTTGAACTTATTTTCGAAGTCTACTTTCTTTTGCATTAAAACAGGGTCCCGTAATCCTTTAAGCATACCGGTATATGCTTTCAGCGAATTGGAGAACATAAACAATCGATTCTGCAATTCCGATTTTCTATCGGGATGTTCTTCGATGGATTTGCTATATATGTTAACTAATTCATTTACCACGTTAAGGGTTCTGGGGAACTGAACATCTCTCATATATTCAAGCTGGGATATTGTCTTCAGTCTGTCTGTATGACCAGGGTTACCGACAACGAATACGGGCTCACCTGGTTCGGCGCCGTCCGGGCTCCATTTAAAATAATGGTCCGTTTTTAAAGGCTTACCGTTTTCATAAACTCTGAAGAAATTACAGTCCAAATCGTATCTTGGATATGTAAAATTATCGTAGTCGCCGCCGAAGTAGCCTAAAGAAGCTTCCGGCGAAAACACGAGCCTTACATCATTATATCTTTTATATCCGTATTCGGAATATTTTCCTCCGTTATATAAAGTAACGATCTGAATTCTCAATCCGGTTTTTTCGCCTTCGCTTTTTTCAATATCGTCAACAGCTTTCTGTTTATTTATCAGTTTTTCCTCGGGTGTTACACCTTTATCAATAGCTGACTGTATCTCTGTCGTAACATCTTTAATTAAAACAAGCTGGTCAACATACAGTCCGGGAACAGGCCTTTCATCTGCAAGTGTAGGCGCATAAAATCCGTTATCGAACAAATCCTCGCCGGGTTTTGTAACTTCGGCAACGCTTTCTCTTCCGCAATGGTGATTGGTCATAACCAGTCCGTCAGCAGATACGAAGGAAGCGGAGCAATAATTCGCAAACCTTAAAGCGGACATGCGGACATTATTCAGCCACTCCTCGGTCGGTTTGAAATTATATTCCTTTTCGAAATACTTTACGGGCGGATAATCGAATGTCCACATTTTGCCGGTATCGAACTTACCTGCTTTAACCGTATCCAAATTTAGCCAGCTATATTTACTATTATTTTCCTTAACTGATTTATTCATTTGACTAGTTGAGGAACATCCGGCAATAAATACCAGCGAAAACAATACGGCAATAATGAAACCGGATTTTGTTTGTACTTTTCGCATACTAACCCTTTAACTTTAATTAAACAAAAAAAGCCATTGCAAATAATACAACAGCTGTTAATAATAAATAAATTTTACTATGTCTAAGAGAATATCCATTAAAAAGACAACTTGTTTATCAGAAAACTTTATACAAAGCTATTTAATAAAAAAATTTAAAAAGTTGCTAAAATTAACTTGAGAAAAATAATGTGACAAGTGTTTCATCATAAAATGATACCGCTTATCAGGATTAATAATTTCTTTCGGATGGATATAAAGGCCGGCCAAATTAATAGGTACAGCTATACTTCTTCGCCTGCACTTATTTAATTATTCCTAAAAACGGAAATAAAAAAATAAGTGCATTTTACCGTTAAGTCCCGTGACAATAATAAAGGTTTATAGTTCTCTAATACTAAAGGTAAAATTAAATGTATGAATCGGGCTGATATAAAGGTTCAATCTCCCATTCATCTTCAATCGTACCTACGCAATGCGAACATTTAGGAACACTAAACACCACTTTTTCTTCACTCGGAGTTGCCCGGACAAAATTTAAAATTGTTTTGCAACTCGAGCATTGAACAATATGCGAAGTGGTGGTTTTTGCACTGCATTCCGGACATATAAACCCCAAATCCCCAGGTGCTTCATCAGGATTCACCAGGAAAATGGCGTTACACTTTGAATTATTGCATTTTGCGAAGTGCCATTGTACAGTATTTTTAGTCGCGATAACTCTCTCCCACAATTTTTGATTAGTTAACATAATATCTTCTGAATAAAAAGTCTATTGAAAAATAATTCTCTTTTAAGTTTCCGGCAATAATTGAATCGGTTGAAAATTTTTATATATTTTAGGAGATAAAATTAAGTCCGGCACTCAAATAAAAAAACTCATAAATTAATCTACGACGGATTTTTCTTTTCACTTATTAAAACGGAGAAAAGCAGGATGGACAAAATAAATTGTTTTAAGGCATACGATATCAGAGGTAAAGTTCCAGACGAGCTAAATACGGACCTGGCTTACAAAATAGGCAAAGCATATGCAAAATATCTGAATGCCAAAAAGATTGTTATCGGTCACGATATTAGAAAATCCTCGGTCGAATTATCGGCAGCATTAGCCAAAGGACTGAATGAAAACGGTGCGGATGTTGTAGATATCGGCTTATGCGGTACCGAAATGATATATTATTCCACCCCCGCTCTGGAAGCAGACGGAGGAATAATGATTACCGCAAGTCATAACCCCAAAGAATACAACGGGATGAAGTTCGTAAAGAAAAATTCCGTTCCCGTAGGTTACGATTCAGGGTTAAGCGATATTGAAAAAATGATTCTGTATGGCAGTATTGAAAAAAACGTTGAAAAAACCGGTACCGTCACACAAAAGGATGTAATGGATAATTTTATTATCAACCTTAAAAGGTTTTACGACAAAGATAAAATTAAACCGTTAAAGGTAGTGGTTAATGCCGGAAACGGTTGCGTCGGTCCTGCTTTGGGAAAAATAGAACCATCTCTGCCGATAAAAATGATAAAAATTTTCTTCGAACCAAATTCGGATTTCCCTAACGGCGTACCTAATCCGTTATTGACCGAAAACAGACAATCTACAATTGATGCTATTCATTCAAATAAAGCAGATCTGGGTGTTGCGTGGGACGGAGATTACGACCGCTGCTTTTTCTTCGATGAAAAAGGTAATTTTATAGAGGGTTATTACATTGTCGGACTACTTGCCAAATCAATTTTAAAAAAGAATCCCGGCGAAAACATTGTTCACGATCCGAGGCTAATCTGGAACACCGTCGAAATTGTAAATCAAAGCGGCGGTAAAGCTGTTGTTTCAAAAAGCGGTCATGCTTTTATAAAGGAAAAGATGAGAGAAGTAAATGCCGTTTACGGAGGTGAGATGTCAGCCCATCATTACTTCAGAGAGAACTCTTATTCAGACAGCGGTATGATTCCCTTCCTTCTTATAATGCAACTAGTCTCAGAAGAAAACAAGCCTTTATCCAAACTGGTTGAAGAAATGATCGAAACTTATCCGTGCTCTGGCGAGATAAATACAAAAATTGCCGATCCGGCTGAAAAGATAAAAGGAATAGAGAAAAAATATGCCGACGGCAAAGCCGATCATCTCGATGGATTAAGCGTTGAATTCGATAATTGGAGATTCAATTTAAGGATGTCGAATACGGAACCGATATTAAGGTTGAACGTTGAAAGCAGAAACGACATAAAATTGATGGAGGAAAAAACCGAGGAATTGTTAAAAGCAATAAAAGGTTAAATATATATCTGCCGTACAGACGCATCGCGATGCATCTGTACGGCAGAATCAATCTATAAATGAAATTATTTTAAAGCTGTTTCAATTGTAAACGGTACTTTTATTTTTCCCCAAATTAAATTAATAACCGCGCTGTTATTGCCTTTTGTATCAACTTTCATGTCCGAAAAAGTATACTCAAGCCATTCGTGATTATTTGCCGTTTGAGGCGTAACTTTAAAGCGATATGCATCTTCAGCTTCGTTGTATTGAAATGCACCCCATTGATCGGCTATTTTATTAAATATAATTGTCCATTCTTTCTGAGTAGGTATCACAAAAAAACCGTACGAACCGGCAGGCAGCTTTTTCCCGTTAATTATTACGTCGGTACTGAAGGTAATTTTCGTCGCCTCGTTAGCTCCGGCCCGCCATACCTTATCGTAAGGTACCAATCCGCCCCAGATCTTCCTTCCCTTAACGCCGGGTCTGCTGTAGGAAATGGTAACGTCGGTTAAACCGATCGTCTGCATTACTTCGGCTTTCGGACTAACCCTTACCTTTTTATTCCAGTCGGGTATTGTGTTCTCCTGTTTTGCATCTTTATTATTCATTTTTTTTGTCTGCTGAGCAAATATTTTAACACTCCCGACTAAAAAAAATGCGGTTACGCCAAGTACTAAATAATATTTGAATTTACCCATAATAAATCTCCAATTGTTTTTCGCCGGATCAATCCGTTTTTGTTAAATTATAATACCTAATTTTTTATTGTACATAATTAATTTATAAATTATTATTTAAATATCACATTAAATTTTATTTCATCATATTCGAAAGCACTTTTATTACCCTGTCCGATTCTTCCTTTATATTATAAAAATGGGGCGAGAATCTAACCATACCCTCCCTTACCGCGCATATTATATCATTATTTTGGAGAGTATCGAAAATCTTCATGGAATCTGGATGCTTAAAACTTATGATACCGGCAATATTTTGCTCCGGTACTTTCCGGAGAACCGGTTCAATTCCTATCGACTCAAGTTTATTAATAAGATAAGCCGAGTTATCGAGTACACATTTTTCGATTAATGAAGAATCGAATTCTTTAAAAAATTTCAGAGAAGCGTTCAGCGCATAAACCCCCAACGTATTTAATGTTCCGCATTGAAAGCATTCCGCCGTAGATTTCAGTTTCAGGTTATAATCCAGTAAGTTCCATGCGTTTTCTACGGAAAGCCAGCCGACGTATTTAGGTTCAATTTTTCCCTGCAATTCTTCAGAAATGTATATAAAGCCCAATCCCTGCAGACCAAGCAGCCATTTCTGTGATCCGGATGAAATAAAATCTATATTCTGTTTAATAACATCCAGTTTTACAGCTCCAAGTCCCTGTATTGCATCGACTGAAAAGATAATATTTTTCTCCTTGCAGATTTTACCTATTTTATCAAGATCCGCCCGGTAGCCGGTTAAAAACTGCACCTGGCTAATTGAGATAAGCCGGGTGTCTGATTTTATAGAAGCAATAATATCTTCCGAAGTGACTATTCCGTCGTGAGATTTCACTATATCTATTTCAACGCCTTCCTTGCGAAGATTGAGAAAAGGATAAACGTTTGCAGGAAATTCAAGGTCGTTCAAAATAATCCGGTCGCCGCGTTTCCATTTTATTCCCTGCGCCAGAATATTGATACCGTTAGAAGTATTATCTACAAATGCTATTCTGTCGGCCGCACCATTAATCATTTCCGCAAGCATATTTTTTGTTTCCGATGATGCATAAAGGTATTTCTGAAATTCGTCTATATCGGTTTCGCTTTTCTCTATTAAAATTTCACTTAATTTCTCTCTAACTGTTTTGGAGATTGGACCGGTTGATGCGTGATTGAAATAAATCTTTCCGTTCTTTAAATACGGGAAATTCGATCTTGCAGTTGAAATATCATTCATCTTAATACCGCTTAATTTTATATGTTTATTTAAACAAATAGGAATTTATTAAAAAAATGTGTGAAACATCTCATCTATTTTGTAATTTTAGTTTTAATAATTAGATTTTAATCTGTGAAAATTTAAACAATAAATCTATAAAGTATTTGAAATTAGGAAAAAATCTGTTTTTCTAAAGTGCGTATACTAAAACGGGATAAATAAAATTAAAGCCTGCGCAAATTCAATTAGGTAACTTTACAAATCAAACACTAATTAACGGATAAAACATGGCATATTCCAAAGCTCAAAAAGCAAAAGAACTTAAAGCAGAAGATTTAAGGTGGCAATGCAATCCGGAAGATTTTGCATTTGATTCAACGGATGATCTTGAACCGATTGAAGGAATACTCGGTCAGGAACGTGCATTAAAAGCTATTAGATTAGGGGTAGATATCAGAAGCCCCGGATATAATATTTTCATTGCAGGATTATCCGGTACAGGCAAGGCAACAACGGTAAAAAAAATGCTGGAGACCATAAGCGGCAAATGTCCCCCGCTTTATGATTATGTTTATGTAAATAATTTTAAAGATACCGACAGACCGGTTCTGCTTAAATTCCCGGTTGGCAAGGCAAAGATATTCAGACAGGAGATGACCTCGACTATTGATATACTTAGGATAAAAATACCGCAGACATTAGACAGCGATACTTTTATAAATCGAAAGAAAAAAATAGTATCTCACTATAACGAAAAAGAACAGGACCTGATGGGTGCATTCGATGAAAAACTGAAAACTGAAAATTTTTCATTGGGACAGGTAAAGGTAGGTGAAGTAGCAAGACCGGAAATTTTTCCTGTTATTGAACAGAAACCCGTACCCATTTACCAGCTTGAAGAAATGGTTAAACAGGGAAAGATTACGGAGGAAAAAGCAAAAGATACAGTTAAGAAATATAACTCGTATCAGCAGGAACTGCATAACCTTTTCAGAAAAGGCTTAAAGCTTAGCCAGGAGTTCCAGGAAAAATTTGTTAAACTTGAAAGGGAAACCGCCGAGATAGTTGTAAAAGGCGTAATGGAAAATTTGCGGGAAAAATACAACCAAGAAAAAACTCTTGAATACTTATCCGAAGTTGAAAACAATATACTTGATAGTATCCAGGTTTTTAAGGGAGTAAAACCAGAAGGTGAAGTTTCTCCCGAAGGATTTCAGATTGATTATTTTAAAGAATACGAAGTAAATATAATCCTCGATAACAGCGATACAAAAAAATGTCCGGTGATAATCGAGACCTCGCCTAATTACGTAAATCTTTTCGGTACCATAGAAAAGATTTACGACGGCCAAGGAGGATGGTACAGCGATTTCACAAAAATAAAAGCCGGTTCTTTGCTACGAGCCAACGGCGGCTATCTTGTTCTGAACGTAAAGCATTTGTTCGAGGAACAGAGCGTATGGCAGAACTTTAAAAAGAGTTCTTACTTACAGAAAACTCGAAATACAGGATTCGCATAACATCTTCCAGCTAGCTCCATCAATCTTAAAACCTGAGCCGATTGAAATAGATACTAAAATAATTCTTATCGGGAACCATTACATTTATTCAATGCTCGCAACTTACGAAGATGATTTTAAAAAAATATTCAAAATTAAAGCGGATTTCGATTATGAAATAAAACGTACCGACGAAGTTTTAATTGGGTATGCAAGGGTAATAAAAAAATTAATAAAGGAAGAGACTCTGTGTGAATTTGATAAAACAGCAATAGCCGCGCTTATCGAACTCGGCGCAAAATTCGCCGGAATAAATATCAAACTCACTACCAGGTTTTCTCAAATTGCCGATCTTGCCAGGGAAGCTAGCTTCTGGGCATTGGATGACGGTTTTAATATAGTTTAAGCGCGCACATGTGAAAAAAGCCTATCGATTTGCCAGAGAAAGACACGGTCTCCTGGAGTCAAAAGTAAATGATATGATAGAGGAAGGGATGGTGCTTATTGATACCGACGGACAAAGGATAGGCCAAATTAACGGCCTTGCCGTTTACGACGCGGATTTTTATTCTTTCGGAAGGCCGACACGAATTACCGCGACAGTTTCGCTTGGCAGCGGAAGCATAATCAATGTTGAACGTGAAGCCGGGATGAGCGGCAGGCATTATAATAAAGGAGTGTTAATAATTTCCGGTTATTTCAGGGAAACATTCGGCCAGAATCTTCCTTTGTCTTTTAACGCAAATCTGGTATTCGAACAATCGTACGGAACGGTTGACGGCGACAGTGCGTCATGCGCCGAAATCTTTGCGCTTGCTTTCTACACTGTCGGGTCTTCCTATAAAACAGTCCATAGCGGTTACAGGTTCATTGAATCAAAAAGGCGATGTGCAGCCTATAGGTGGAGTAAATGAAAAGATAGAAGGTTTCTTTGATGTCTGCAGATACAGAGGCCTTACAGGAAAACAAGGAGTAATAATTCCGATTCAGAATGTTAAAGAGCTAATGCTTAGAGAAGATATTATTGAAGCTGTATCAAAGAAAGAATTTCACATATATCCCATTCAACCGTGTCGAAGAAGGAATAGAAATATTTACCGGAGTAAAAGCCGGCAAACGCGCTAACGGCAAAGGAGATTATGAAACCAACAGCGTATTCGATCTGGTAGAGAAAAAGATTAAAGATCTTTATGCTAAATCAAAAGCCAAGTAGAAATTAACAATAACAAGACACCAACAAAAAAGAAAAAGAGAAAATGAACAAAAGACTTGACAGAAACATTCGCTAAAACAAAAATACTTGTGTACGCTCGGGCCCGCAACAAATATCTGCAAAAATGATTAAATTTGATTCTTGCAGGAATGGATGGTGTTAGATTAAATTTTTCTCACGGCGATTAGAATGCATTTGCAAAATTTTCGAAGAAATAGAAAAGCATGTGCCGAAGAAAGACTCCACTTTCAATTTTAATGGATTTGCAGGGCCCTAAGATAAGGATAGGCGAACTTGCGGAACCGGAAATAGAAATTATTTCACGGAGAAAAAATTGAAATAACCACCGAAGATAGTGATCGGCACGAAAGATTTAATATCTACTTCCTATAAACCCTTGCCGAGTGATGCCCAAATCGGTGAACAGGATATTAATAGATGACGGGTTTATTGACGATTAAGAATAATTGAAAAAAAGAAAAATCAGTAGAATGTATAATCGAAAACGGCGGAACTTTAAAACCCAAAAAAGGAATGAATCTCCCCGGAATGAAGCTTATCAACTCCTTCTGTTACTGAAAAAGATTATTGAGGATCTTGAATTTGCACTTGATACAGGGTTGATTACATCGCGCTTTCATTTGTAAGAAGCGCAGATGATATTTCAAATTTGAGAGAATGGCTGAAGCAAAGAGGATGTTACGACCCGATTATTGCAAAAATTGAAAAAAAAGAAGCGATGGATAATTTTGACGAAATATTGGAAGCTGCCGACGGTATAATGGTTGCCAGGGGAGATCTTGGGAGTGGAACTTCCTCCGCAGGAAGTACCGATAATTCAGAAGAAATTATAAAGAAATGTAATGCGGTAGGGAAGCTTGTTATAACTGCTACTCAGATGCTTGAATCGATGATACACAATCCGATCCCGACCCGGGCCGAGGCATCTGACGTTGCAAACGCAGTTCTTGACGGCACAGATGTTGTTATGCTTAGCGGTGAAACATCGGTAGGAAAATATCCTGTACAGATGGTTCAGATAATGAACGAAAATAGTAAAAAACGCAGAACAGCATCTTCCGCCCATTCATGAGACGAATCTTGAGATCCCGACAAATATGGAGGAAAATCTTTTTGATTCCGTTGGCAGGGCAATCGCAACGATAAGCAGACAGATTAATGCCGCCGCGATAGTTGTATTTACTTATCAAAGGAAGAACTGCCATGAACCTGTCAAAGTACCGCCCTAAGTCAAAAATTATTGCCATGTCAAACAGTTTCGATACAATGAATAATCTATGTCTTCGCTGGGGAGTTACATCGGTTTATATGGAAGATATAGATAAGGAACATATTGCAATAGACAAAGCAAAAAAGTTAATCATCGAGAACGATCTTATTAAAGAAGGCGATATAGTGGTATTTACTGCCGGAGCACCTTATTCCGAAAAAAGCAGAGCTAACTGGTTAAGGTTCGAAGTAATATAATTTATATTATTAAGCTGATTTCTTTATAAGACACCGTAACAATTCCGCCGCTGATTTTATGAATTTTTTGAAACAAAAGGATTCCGAAATTAGCGGCCTGTTTTTTCAGTTATTTGATAAAATGCTCCGGCAAATAATAAAAATACCGTAATTATGTCTTTCATATTCGAACATCGTATTATATTTTTAATCGCATTATATTTATTTACGAAATTAGTTGTTGTTTATAAAAGTTAGTAAACGATGAATGTGAATAGCGGAAAAATGAAACTTGCAAAATGGTGGAAACCGATTGAAAACAATAGAATCCTCTGTACGCTTTGTCCCCGTTACTGTAAAATTGGAGAAGGACAGCCGGGATTTTGCTATATCAGGCAAAATCATAACGGGAAATTATATTCAATAGGATACGGTAAACCTACCGGTTTTGCCATTGATCCTGTTGAAAAAAAACCTCTGAACCATTTTTTACCTGGCACCGAGATATTAAGTTTCGGCACAGCAGGCTGCAACCTAGGATGCAGGTTTTGCCAGAACTGGTCTATTAGCAAAGCCAAACTGGATGATTTGAACTCGGTAGGTGCTTCACCTGAGGACGTAATAAGACTGGCTAAGAACAATAAAGTTCCTTCAATTGCTTTTACATATAACGACCCGACAATTTTCGGTGAATATGTTATCGATATTTCCAAACTCGCCAGGGAAGAAGGTATTAAGACTGTAATGGTTACAGCCGGGTATATCGATAAAGAAGCAAGAAAAGATATTTACAAATATATTGATGCTGCAAATGTAGACTTAAAAGGATTTACCGAAAGATTTTATTTTAAACTTACTTTCTCCCACCTGAATGATATACTGGATACTTTGATTTGGTTGCATAAAGAAACCGAAGTCTGGTTTGAAATTACGACTCTTCTAATTCCCGGTGAAAATGACTCGCCGGAAGAAATTCAAAAGGAATGCGAATGGATATTAAATAATCTCGGCGATTCCGTACCGGTGCATTTCACGGCGTTTCATCCCGACTTTAAGATGACCGACAAGGAAAGGACGCCTGTTGAAACTGTAATAAGGGCAAGAGATATCGCTATATCCTCCGGTATTAAATATTCATATACCGGAAATGTTCATAATCCCGAAGGACAGACAACTTATTGTCCCGGCTGCGGAATTCCCTTGATAAAAAGGGACTGGCACTCAGTTTTTACAAATAAAATATCCGGCGGAAAATGTTCCGGCTGCGGAACAGCAATAGCAGGTGTTTTTTAATCTTTCTCCTTCCTCTTAATTTTAGATATTAATGCAGTTACTCATTTTATTATACCGCAATATTTAATATTAAAAATCTTCACGGGTTTTATAATTATGCCGGCGGTTTTTATTATTAACTTTACAAACGGACAAATAAAATTAAAAAATTATGATTACAGTTTTTTGAGGACTTCGACTTTTTTATATTTAATTTTAAAATTAAAAAGAATAAATAGTCTTATATGAATAAACCGGTTATTGTAATTTCGGCACTTCTTATCAGCCTTGTTTCTATATTATTTTTAAATGAGCTGCTGAAGTTTGCTATGGTTTCCGCAATGAATATAGGCGGTACTTTAGAGTTATCTGGCATTAAGCTTAACGTGAAGATACCGGCAGCTGCACGAATCGGTGAGGTTAAAGAATTACTTATTGCATTGTCGCCCTTAATTGCCAGCATAACTTTTATTGAACTTGCTTTTCTGCTGTCCTCAAAAACCGGGAGCTATAATCTTAAAAGCATTTTTATTATATATCTGCTGATGAACGCCGGATATTTAATTCTGTCGGTTTTACTCGGCGTTTTTTCATTGTTGTTTAAGACGCCTTTGTCCGGAGACTGGAATATATTTTTTCTAAACGGAGAGTTGAATTACGACAGAAAATTATTATATCTGTTTATGTTCATAATTCTTTTGCTCGGATATATAAATATTATAACAAAAAGAATAAAACGATTAATACCCTTAATCAGACAAGACATAAATTAAAAGGAAAAAATTATGGATAATTTATCAGGAAAGATCGTTTTTATTACCGGTGCATCTTCCGGGATAGGCAAAGCCTGTGCGGAAGAATTCGCCCGCGAAAAAGCCGATCTTATTCTCGCTGCCAGGCGTTCGGAAAAGTTAGAAGTGCTGGCGGAGGAACTTAAAAAGAAGTATTCAATACAAATTAAAACTCTTAAACTGGATGTCCGAGATTATTCCGAAGTAACAAAAGCAATCGACGGACTTCCCGCCGAATGGAAAGACATTGATATCCTGGTAAATAATGCCGGTCTTGCAAGAGGATACGATAAATTGTACGAAGGCAGTATAGACCACTGGAATGAAATGATTGATACCAATTTGAAAGGTTTGTTATATATAACCAGGAATGTACTACCGGGAATGGTAAAGAGGAAAAGCGGTCATATAATAAATATCGGATCAACGGCGGGACATCAGGTCTACACGAACGGGAATGTATATTGTGCTACTAAATTTGCGGTCAACGCACTTTCGCAGTCGATAAGACTGGATGTTGTGGATAAAAACATCAGAGTAAGCACCGTAGATCCCGGAATGGTATTAACCGAATTCAGCGAAGTCAGGTTTTCCGGAGATAAAGAAAGGGCGGAAAAAGTATACGAAGGAGTAAAACCGCTGTCCCCCGAGGATGTTGCAGGTGCAGTTCTGTATTGCGCAACAAGGCCCGAACATGTAAACATTAACGAGATTATACTTACTACACAGGCTCAGGCATCTTCAACCGTTATTCTCCGTAAAAATTAAAATATGGGGCTGCTTAAAAGCAATTTATAAAATCCGCGGAGAAAAATAACATAAGCGTTATTTGCGTGCGATTTTTAACTGTAAATTACTTTTAAGTCAGCCTCCGGCATTTAAATTATTCTATTAAACAAACATGCTTATATCACCGGCACCTTCACGGATAACTTCCGGTTCATCCAAGCTTAAATCAATAACACTTGAAGGATCCCCAGAAATGCTGCCGGATGCGAGCATTAGATCTACCTGAGAATTAAAAATATTTTTTATATCGAACGGGTCAACTATAATTTCACCTTTTCTGTTTGTGGTGCTGGTACTAATAATGGGGTGACCTAATTCTTTTACCAGACGTAAAGTAACCGCATGATTAGGCATTCTTATGCCTACTGTTTTTCTTTTACTCCACAATTTTTTTGGTACCAGCTTTGCGGCCGGCAAAATAAATGTATACGGACCTGGCAGCAGATGTTTCATGGTTCTGTAAGCATAATCGGAAACTTTAGCATAGTTGGAAATGTCTTTTAAATCGGAGCATACAAAGCTTAACAACTTTGCATTATTGTCGTTCTTGATAGAGAAAATTCGTTCCAGAGCTTCTTTATTAAATATATCGCATCCTATTCCATAAACCGTATCGGTAGGATAAATAATAACTCCCCCGTTTCTAAGGATTTCAACTGCCTTATTAATATAACGCAATTGCGGATTTTCAGGATGAAGTTCATAATACTCCATAAAGACTCCTTTCATTAGGTCATTAAATTCTATTATCGAGATGAAGGTATGATCTGCAGATTTTTGCGGCGCACTCCTTTTTAAAGAATAGGTTGAAGCTTTGCTTGTAAGATAAGAATGAAATAATCATTGTCAATAACAAATATTAAGTTATATTAATTCTCACATACGAAATTCAAATTATAAAAAAATATTTTTAAATAGGCTATTTTTTCCTGGATTTTTTATTATATTAGTGATTCAAATTTTAACTATAGGGAAGTTTTTAAGGAGATTTAAATGGCCAGAAGATGTCAAGTGACTGGAATCGGTCCGATAACAGGAAATAACGTCTCGCATGCTCACAACAGAAGCAAAAGGAGATTTTTGCCCAATCTCCAGAAAAAGAGAATCTGGGTACAGGAATTAAACAGATTTGTTACCTTAAAACTGTCGGCTAAAGCCATTAAAGGAATTGCAAAGAACGGCACCGGAAATGTAGCAAAACTCGTACGGGATAAAAAGATAAAAGTAAGATAAGGTGTCTTAAAATTTTTAAAGCAAAAAAAAAGGAAAGCATTCAGCTTTCCTTTTTTAGTTTCATCCAACAAAGACTATTCTCTGACTACCCAGACTTTAATATTTGCCGTTACGCTTGCATGCAGTTTTATGCTGATGCCGTAAATGCCAAGGGATTTAATCGGTTCTTCTATCTCGATTTTTCTTCTGTCGATATCATAACCTTTTTCCTTAAGAGCATCGCCAATCATCTGATTAGTGACGGATCCGAATATTTTGTCTTCCTCGCCTACCTGCACAGGTATAGTAACCGAAACTTTTTCAAGTTCTGCTGCTAATTTTTCGGCTGCTTCAACTTCCTGTTTTCTGCGTTTAGCAAGATTCTTCTTTTCTTCTTCAAGAGCTTGAATATTGCCTTTTAACGCTGCATAAGCAATTTTACGGGGAATTAAAAAGCTTCGGGCGTAACCGTTTTTCACGTCGACGATATCGCCTATTTGTCCGAGAGTCTCATAGTTTTGTCTAAGTATTACTTTCATTATAACTCCTCAAATATGCTATTTAACAGTGTCTGATACATAAGGTAACAGAGCCATATGCCTGGCACGTTTAATGGCAATAGCTAATTGTCTCTGATATTTGGAGCTAGTACCTGTAATTCTCTTAGGAATTATCTTTCCCTGCTCCGTTACATACCGCTGTAACAGTTTAACGTCTTTATAATCTATGTACTTCACCTTATTCTCGGTAAACTTACATATTTTTTTTGCTTTAACTTCTTTTCTCATTTCTTCACCAAATTACTTAATTAAATCCGATTCTTCGCTTGATAAAAATTTATCGAACGAATCTTCGGTGTAATCTACACTTTCGTCGGAGTAGACTTCCACGTCCTCATTCGGAGTTTCAAACACTTCATCATTGCCGTTAAGCTTTCCTCTTTTATTGAGGAACTGAATCCTTCTGGCTTTTATTTCAACAATGCTGCGGTTATGACCGTCTTCCGATTTCCAACTTCTGCTTTGCAACTCGCCATCTACAAGAACGGCGGAACCTTTTTTTAATCGGTCGCGACAGCTCTCTGCCAATTTATTCCATGCTACAATGCCCACATAACATACGTCCTCCTGCCATTGGTTGGAACTGTCTTTATATTTCCTGTTTGATGCTATGGAAAAATTAACGACAGGAGTGTTGTTCGTTGTCTGCCTGAAAACAGGATCTTTTGTTAAATTTCCGGCAACTATAACGTAGTTAATTTCCGGCATTTTCAAATCGGCCATGGTTTTTCCTCCATACTTAGTCTTAATTTGTTAATTATTTATCATGTTCTTCTGACTTTTCTTCTTTCTCTTGAACAGTTGCAACAGGTTCTGCGGTTTTAGCAGATTTATCAGTATCTGTTATTGTCGAATTTAATTTATTTTTTTCGAGATGTTCGAGAGCATCGTTGTCTAAAGTAATGGTAAGATATCTAAGGATTTGTTCTTCCAGCTGATAGAACCTTTCCAATTTAGAAACAATCGTAGAAGGAGCACTAAATCTGAAGATTGCATAATAACCAATCTTGCTTTTCTTAACCATGTAGGCCAATCGTTTTCTCCCCCAATTCTCTACTTCTCTTATTTCACCGCCGTTATTGACTACCGTATCCTTGATACGGGAAATAATTGATTCAATTTGCTCATCATCAAGCGCAGCATTTATAATTGCAGCACTCTCATAGACATTAGTCTTCATTCTTTCACCTCCCTTCGGACTTTGCGGCCCCTCCCTGAAAACGGGGGGAGCAGGGATTTAACATATGTTATTTATTAGTAACTATAAATTTATTTAATTAAAATTGGAATTACAAATATAACTACGGTTATTTTCTCTTGGGTAATTAGGTTTGAATTTAGTTGACACTACTAGCGCAATTTGTTAAGTTTATCTCCGAATATTTGTTGCCTATACATCCATGCTAAATATCCCGCCTCCCAACGTTAATCTGCGGGTATTTAATAAAAGGAATAAGTGTAACATGTGTCTGCTAACAATTTCATGCGACGTCTGGTCGCCACTTAAAAGGGTTTTCAAAAAAAATTTTAGAACACAGATTGACTAAAGAATTAAGGAATAAAGCCCTCAAGACCGCTCTGGTCGTCATCCAACCTGTTCAAAAGGGAAATTTTAGCGCTTTCACTTTTTTAACAAGATATTTTCTATAAAATCTAACTTACAATTATTTTTGAAGCAATCTTCAAAGTTATTTTACGCTCTTAGACAAGAATTATATAAATCAAAAATATAGGTTTTCAGAAGGGAATTAAATATATATATCATTTTATCATCTTAAAAGGAAAGGCGGTTTTTTCATGAAGAAATTGATATCTGTTGGATTACTAGGCATGTTAGTTGCATTGATTTCGCCGGTATTAATTTTCGCAGACGAATCTAATCTGGCTGTTCCATCCCTTACCCAAGATCAAAACAACTTGTTGTACTTAGGCTTGGTTGTTTGTATCATTGGAATATTATTTGGCCTGTACCAGTTTATGAGAGTCAAGAAAATGCCTGCTCATAAATCTATGCTTGAAGTTGCAGGCACAATCTACGAGACTTGTAAGACCTACCTTCGACAACAAGCCAAGTTCTTGTTTGCATTATTTATTATTATTGGCGTTGTCAGCGCTTTCTATTTCGGTGTGCTATCGCATATTGCCATCGGCGGCGTGCTGCTTATACTTCTCTGGACTGTGCTAGGAATTCTCGGCTCATTCAGTGTAGCATTCTACGGTATACGTATGAATACCCTTGCCAATGCCCGTACTGCTTTCACCGGGCTCGAAGGCAAACCGTTAAAGACTGTGAATGTAGCCCTCGACGCCGGTATGAGCGTCGGGGTATTTCTTGTTTGTATAGAACTGATCATGATGTTGATCATCTTGCTGTTTGTTCCCCGGGATTTGGCAGGCGCTAGTTTTATTGGCTTTGCCATCGGAGAATCACTCGGTGCCAGTGCATTGCGTATTGCCGGCGGTATCTTTACCAAGATTGCCGATATCGGTTCAGACCTTATGAAGATTGTTTTCAAAATTAAAGAGGATGATCCACGTAACCCGGGTGTAATTGCTGACTGTACAGGAGATAACGCTGGCGATAGCGTTGGACCAACAGCAGATGGTTTTGAGACATTCGGTGTTACACAGGTTGCGCTGATTACGTTTATAGTCCTGGCAGTGCAGCCGGCACTTCAAACCCACCTTCTGGTATGGATATTTATAATTCGCATCGTGCTGATCATTACTTCCATAGGAGCTTTCTACATCAACAAAGCCTTCAGCCGAGCCAGGTTTTCCGGCAAGGAGGATTTTAATTTTGAAGAACCGCTTTCAAGCCTGGTTTGGTTTGCTTCAATTATATCTATCATAGCCGTTTTTATAGTTAGCTACTTCGAGATAGGTCCGGCTTCCGATGTTGGAGCCCAAATTCCAAATCTCTGGATTCTGATGTCTATCATTATGAGTTCCGGAACCCTTGGTGCTGCTTTGATTCCTGAATTCGTTAAGATATTTACCAGTACAAAATCAGCTCATGTAGCAGAAGTTGTCAAGGCTTCGAGAGAGGGCGGCGCTTCGCTGAACATCCTTTCCGGTCTGGTTGCAGGTAATTTCAGCGCCTTCTGGATCGGCATGGTAATTATGCTGCTTATGTTCATAGGCTATTTGGCAAGCACCTTCTTCCCTGCAGGAACCATGCTCTATCCTGCAGTATTCGCATTCGGTCTTGTTGCCTTCGGTTTCCTAAGTATGGGTCCGGTAACTATTGCTGTCGACAGCTACGGCCCGGTAACAGATAATGCCCAGTCCATATATGAATTATCGCTGATTGAAACTATCCCTGGTATTCAAAAAGAGATTCATGATGACTTCGGTTTCGACCCTGACTTCGAAAAGGCAAAGCACTACCTTGAAGCCAACGACGGAGCCGGCAATACTTTTAAAGCCACCGCCAAACCGGTGCTGATCGCCACGGCAGTGGTTGGCGCTACCACTTTAATTTTCAGTTTGATCTTGCTAATTAAACAAGCATTGGGTGTTGAACCTGAAACTATACTCAACTTGCTTAACCCATACACCATTATTGGATTTATGGCAGGCGGCGCGGTAATCTTCTGGTTCACCGGAGCTTCCATCCAGGCTGTAACAACGGGTGCATATAAGGCAGTGGATTACATAAAACAACATATCCATCTCGACGACAATGCCAGTCAAACGGCAGCAGTTGAAAGTTCCAAAGAAGTAGTTAAGATCTGCACCCAGTATGCCCAGAAGGGTATGTGGAACATCTTTTTCGCAATCTTTTCTTTCGCTCTGGCTTTTGCCTGCCTCTCAGCACCTGCCAGTAGCAACGCGCCGGTAAGTCTGTTTGTTTCGTACCTGATTGCAATTGCCGCATTCGGTCTGTTTCAGGCTGTCTTTATGGCTAACGCCGGCGGCGCCTGGGATAATGCTAAAAAGTTGGTCGAGGTTGATCTGAAAGAAAAAGGCACTCCATTGCATGATGCTACAGTAGTTGGGGACACCGTTGGTGATCCTTACAAGGACACATCTTCGGTTTCTCTGAATCCGATTATCAAGTTTACAACCTTGTTCGGTTTGTTAGCGATGGAAATTGCTATCACTCCATCATTCAGGCATGTTGCACCGTTCGTCGGCGTAATCTTCCTGTTGATTGCATTTTTCTTTGTATGGCGTTCATTCTATGGAATGAGAATACCCACTGAAAAGTAATCTATAGTTCAAAGGCCGTTCCCCAAATAGAAGAGCGGCCTTTTTTAATTCCCTTTTCTAAAATAAATGATGAAGAAAGCTGATAGTCTACTAAATCAATTTTAACTTATTTAAAATCCGCATAAAATCTATATAAATTGGAACTATCGGCTGAATCTGCTATTGGCGTCAAGCAGCTGCTTAGCGCCGCCCTGAATGAATTCTTCGGATAATTTTATTCCTATATTAAATGTATTTTTGAGTTCTTTCAATTCATCTTTAGTAAAATCGGTCAATACATAATCAGCCATAAATCCTTTTTCAAAATCACTGCCGATTCCCAGCCGTAGCCTGGCAAAACTGTCGTTATTAAGATGATAAATAATAGAACTGAGGCCGTTATGCCCGCCGTCCCCTCCTTTTACTTTTAATTTTACCTTTGCAAAGTCCAGGTTCAGATCATCATAGACAACGAGAAAATCGGAGATGTCTATCTCATAAAAATTAATTGCTTGAGAGGCGGCGATGCCGCTGTTATTCACATAGGTGGTAGGTTTGATCAGAGAAAATTTTTCGGACCCTATTTTCCCTTCACAAAAATAATAATCCCCTTTAGAAGGAGTAAATGAAAGCGAGTATTTGCTTGCTAATTGATCCAACAATATGAAACCAACGTTATGTCTGTTATATAAATAACGATTGCCGGGGTTTCCTATGCCAAAAATTACGCGCACAATCTATATATATTACTCTTCTTCTTTAACTTTACCGACAACTTCCGGTTCTGTCTGCGCTTCTTCGGCACCTTCGGCAGTAGGTTCTTTTTCTGCTTTCGGATGAACAATCGCAACTATTAAAGTATCTTCCGGGTTTAGGAAAGTGATACCTTCAATATTTAAATCCGATACATGTATTGCATCGCCGAGTTTCAGTTCCTGAATATTCAAATCTATGTGCTGAGGAATATCTATCGGTAAGCATTCTATCTCCAGTTTATGTAAAGAAGTCTGTAGTACGCCGCCTTCTTTAACACCTACGGGGCTGCCGTGGTACTGAATAGGTACTTCCAGCTGGAATTTCTCGCCTACCGTTAACCCAAGCAAGTCAAAATGAATTATTTTATCCGTTACAGGATCAAACTGAACATCTTTAATTACACAATCATGCTCTTCATTTTCGTTTATCTGTAATGAAATCAAGTGTGTTTCCGATGTATAAACAAACGGCTTGATCAAATTCTCAAAAACGTCTATCGATACCGGCTGGGAGTGTTTTGAATAAAACACACCGGGAACTCTGCCTTCCCTGCGAAGCCTATTAATAGAATTTTTTGATGTTTTTGTTCTTACATTTGCTTTTAGGACTACTTTCTCCATTGTATCTCCAAAGACTAATATTATCCTTTATCTATATCAAATAGCGAACTAATTGATTCGTTGTTATATGTTCTGCGAATTGCTTCGGCAAAAATTCCTGCTGCAGATATTACCGAAATCTTCTCCGGATCAACATTTGTTTTTAGCGGTATTGTATCGGAAACATAAAGCTTTTCGAGCTGGGAATTATGCAGTCTTTCAATCGCTTCCCCCGAAAAAATCGGATGAGTAACTGCTCCGTATATATTCCTTGCTCCCTTTACTTTAAGAGCATCTATTGCACCGACAAAAGTTCCCGCAGTATCTATCAAATCATCGACCAGAAGAACATCCTTATCTTTTACTTCGCCGATTATATGCACAACTTCCGCTAGATTTTGTTTCGGCCTTCTTTTATCGATTACTACAAGATCGGCATGAAGTCTCTTTGCATAAGATCTGGCTATTTTGATTCCCCCTACATCGGGAGAAACAACCACTAAATTTTCACTTACTTTATCAAACAACCCGCTGAAAATGGACGATCCGTAAAGGTGGTCGAACGGGATGTCAAAAAAGCCCTGAATCTGAGCGGCATGAAGATCCATCGTCATTACTCTGTCTGCTCCTGCAACAGTAATAAGATTTGCCACAAGTTTTGCAGTTATTGAAACCCTCGGCTGATCTTTTCTGTCCTGACGAGAATATCCGAAATACGGCACAACGGCAGTAATTCTTTTGGCTGAAGCTCTTTTAGCAGCGTCTACCATAATCAAAAGTTCCAGCAGGTTTTCTGCCGGAGGATTGGTAGACTGAACAATAAATACGTCGGAGCCGCGAATATTTTCGCCGAATTTCACCCAAATTTCGCCGTCGCTGAATCTTTTTAACTCTATGCTGCCTAATGGAGCTTCAAGCTTTTGGGCAATTTTTTCGGCTAACTCTATATTAGAACTCCCCGAAAAAATTTTATAATCGCTTGACGCCATAATTCTTTATTATACCAAAATATTTTAAAAAACAGATACAAAATATAACTAAATACATTTCTGATGTCAATAAACCTAAATTTTTATTTCCCGTCCGGGTTTTAGTTATTGCTTGATTTTAATCAATCTTTTTTCTTTTTGAACAAAAAGATAATAACAATAAGCAAAACCAGCCCCGAAAGAGCATAAATCCAGGGAGGAGTTTCTTTTAATTTAAACGGCCTGAAAGTAACGGAAATTGTTTTCCCGCCTCCGATATCGGCCAGAGAATATTCCCAGATCAGCACCCTGCCGTCGTGGCCCGTAGAATTATCGGAAATAATATCCCCGCCGAATGTATATTTATAAGTTACATGAAATGCGCCGCTGTTAATTCCGAAACCTGTTGCAAGCGGAGGAATAAACTGCGAAAAGATCTTCTGACCTTCCGCACCGTCTTTAAGAGAAAAGTTGGAAGCGTTGAAAGCCCGCATTTTATTTAAAGAATCTATATGGACAAAAGACAGTTCAACAACGGCATGTGTTGTGGAATCTGTGCTGTCCGTGTAAACACTTATTTTATTAATGTGTGTAAATTTTGAAGAGAATTCGTTTCTTATCGAATCCGGGTTAAAAATTCCGATCTTATCTAAAATAGTCGTACTTAGATTATCGGGCATCTTAGTCCAAAACGTTATTCTCATTTTTCCGGAACCGTCGGAATAGAGATTTATATCTTGAATATAATTTAGGCATCCTGGAAGGATTAAAAGCAGAAGTAATGGGATAATTATTTTTTTCACGAATATTTTCAGAGTTTATTTACGACAGATGATTAATTACTGTATTTCGTAATACTTATGTATTATAGTTAACAAGAAGACCTAATTTATAGAAATTTTTGTAATTTTTCATTAAGTTTCTAATCTAAATTTTTAAGGTTATAATTATGCCGACGTACGATTATAAATGTTTGGATTGCGGACATACTTTCGAGTTATTTCAGTCGATGAGTTCCGAACCTATCGATGTATGCCCGAATTGCGGAGGAAAAGTAAAGAGATTGATCGGTCCGGGAGCAGGTCCATATTTTAAAGGCAGCGGATTTTATCAGACTGATTATAAGAATACCGGCAGCAAACCGTCGGTAAAAAAAAACGAATCTAAGTCTGAAAAGAAGTCCCCGCCGTCTTCATCAAAATAGAAATCATTTAAAGGAACCGACATTGTTTCAGTAAACAGAAACAATGCTGGTTCTCCCCGCAAAGAGAAATTATCTTCTTTAGAAATCTGTACCGAGTGATATATAAAACTTAGGTTTCGTAAAATTCTGAAAATTATAAGCCCAGCCAACATCAAATCTTAGTATGAAATAAAGGAAGTAAGTTCTTGCGCCGAAGCCCGTTCCTACTAGCAAATCGTTTGTTATAAAATGATTTTGCGCATCTTTTCCGAAAAGTCTTAGATCTTTATTGCTGTTCCAGGCCGATCCCGCATCTACAAACGCCGATCCCATTATATTGCTGAATAAAAGGGGCAGAGGACCGGTTACAAGATATCTTATTAGCGGAAACCTCAACTCCATATTTAACAGTCCGTATTTTGAGCCTATCTCGGCAGCATAATCGTACCCTCTGAGCGGCAAAGCAGCGGTAAGGAACGCAAAGTCGGTCGGAGAATTTAAAGGAATACTCGTAGTGGCAAACGATCTGTTTATCCAGTTATCCATGCCGCCCAGGAAAAACCTTTGCGGATTGGTACCCCACGAATAGCCGTAAGAAAATCTGACGGCAAAAGCGTAGTAATCCCAAAACCTAAAGTAAGTGCGGTAGTCACCGAGGAAAGAATAAAAGCTTAAATTTTTATCTACTATTCCCGGGTTTGCCATAAGATCGAACCTGTATCTCGTGCCGTCGATCGGGGCCGTAAAACCCCATAAGGTATTATCATGGATAAAGCTTATTGTCGGCACAACATAGCTTGCGGTTTGCGCCGACTCGGCCGGGAAGTCCAGATTTTCCATAGTTACGTTCAGCCAGCTTAATCCGGTCTCTAACCGGTAAAACATGTTGAGAGGGTAACTGGCCGAAATTACCGCACCGAAATTTCTGAACCTGTACAAGTCGGTTCCGAAAGATCTGTTTAAATAAACAAACCTTGCGGTATGAAAGCCTTCAATACCGTAATTTAATCTCTGCTTAAGGTAATAAAATGCGAGCCCGTAATCGCTGTTCTTCAGATCAATCTGTAGGCTGGTTTGCCCGATTAACCTGTAGTTTCCCAAAATATCACTGAACGAAAGAACCGTCGTTCCGAGTAATCCGTACAAAGTACTGTAGCCTGCATTAGCATAAACTATATCCGGTGTGAAGGTTATCTTGTAACGGTTTACTTTATAATCACCGTTTTTATCCAGGTTGTCGGCAAGTTTAAATTTATAACTGTTCGAAGTATCGGGGCTAGTTGATTTTAATTTATCGGTGCTGCCGAAGACATAATTGTTAAAATCAATCTGTATCGAATCTCCGTATACGCTTGCCGATTTCTCGTTTAAGTTTCCGGTTGTATCTTGAATAACTACCTGAACCGAGTCAACCGGACTTATAATATTGGAGGAGACTTCATTAAGCATAGTTTCTTTTCTGTGGAGACTGGATATGAACACGGTGGGTATTAATTTATTTGTATCCAGCTTTATCTCAAACGGATTGCTCATCAGATATAAATTATACGATCCCTTATACAGTGTGGAAAAGACAAGCTTTTTACCGTCCTTCGATGAAGATAATTGGTACAGCCCGTTTAGTGAATTTGTTATGGGCTTAAAAGGAAGGTCGACTATACTTTTTAACGAGTCGTTTTTTGCCGGTACAATTTCTTTTTTGTATATATTATTTATACCGTTCATATCGGAAATAAATAAAATAGATTTATCGTCCGGTCCGACTACCGGCGAGATCTGGTTGCTGCCGGGTAAATTTGTTATTCTTGTTATCTTCTTTGAGGCAATACTTATCGAATAAATATCGCTGTGATTGTTATCGAATTTGTAAATATTAAATGTATCCGCAACTGCCGGGTTCGCAAGATAATTTTTTCGGTCCGAAGAAAAATAAATTTCTTTACTGTCCATTGACCAGCTGGGATCATTATCCGTAAAAATATCGTTTGTCAGATTGATGGTTTGTCTTGAATCGAAATTATAAAGATATAGATCTGACTGAGTGGCGGTATGCCCGATGAATGCGAGGTATTTCCCGTCCGGCGACCAGGCAACACTTTTAACGCCTTCCAGGTGCATAGTAAGAGTTTCTTTGTCTTCAGAGTTGACGTCGATAATATAAATTATATCATCGCCGTCGCTTTTAGCAACCAGCGCAATTTTAGTTCCGTCGGGCGACCAGCTTAATCCCGGAGTAACAACATTCAGCTGTTCAAAGTCGGGCGACCTGTTTCCTTTAACCAAGCGCTTAATAATTTTGCCGTCTATCGCACTCATTATAAAGACGTCGAAATAATAATTCCTGTTCGATATAAAAGCTATTTTATCTCCCTGCGGCGAGATAGCCGGACTTGTATTATAAAAGCCCCCACCTTCCTCCGGATCGGTTAACTTTTTTGCGAATTCATCGGGATCTTTTCTTAATGAGATATCCGGCCAGTAAACCTGTTTAAGATGTTTCTTCCATCGTTCATTTAATTCCTTTAGCGAAATACCGATTGATGATTTCAGTCCGGCTTCCAGGCTGCCGGTGCTTTTTATTTTGTGCATCAACTCGCCGATTTTCTCTTTACCGTACTTTTCATCTATATAGTGAAAAACGGACTCCCCGCCCCGGTATGCAAGATAACCTCTAAGCTGATTGATATCAGGTAAATATTCATTAATAATGGCATCTCTAATGAACATATCGGTGTTGATGTCCCAGCCAAGCGACTGATATTCCGCCATACCTTCGTTGAACCATTGCGGCAGACTCAAAGAAATATTGTTTGTAATTATGTTCTGAAGAGAGCCTCCGTAGAAATAATCGTTCATAACAGCATGTGTTAATTCGTGATGTATCAGGTGTCTGAATTCCGGATACGAACCCATAAACTGCACTACAACGCGGTTCTTGAACATCTCGGTAAAACCTTCAATGCCTTCGCTTAAGTACTGGTCGGTTACGTTTGTTTCCTGAAAATCGTTAGTGGAATTATAAATGATTATGGTAATACGGTTGTTGATTTTATAATTAAAACTGTTTTCAATTGATTTTAAAGCATTCTCGGCTTCTTTAGCAGTAAATTCGGCAAGTCTTGTGCCTTTGGAAGAGAAATATATATCAAAATGATCGGTTTGAATATAGTACCATGTAAAGTCCTTATACTGCACTTTGTTCTGTCCGAATTGCGCATAAAGACATACCTGGGAAAGAGTAAACAGCAATAAGCTTAGTAAAATCTTTTTCATAATAGACCCTGATTTATTCTACTATAAGAAAGTCAAGTTCTGATTTTTCAAGATCAGCTCGAATCAATTTGACGCCTACGTGGTCGCCCAATCGAAATTGCTTCTTCGTAGTTTTACCAATTAAAGCATATTTTTTTTCATCGTAAACGTAAAAATCTCCCTCCAAATCTCTCAATCTAATCAAACCTTCGGCTAAATTATCGAGAACTTTAACAAAAATCCCGAAATGCGTTAGTCCCGATATTATTGCTTGAAATTCTTCACCTACGTGCTGGTGCATAAATTCAATCTGTTTGATTTTAACCGAAAGTCGTTCGGCATCAACTGCGTTGCGCTCGCAATCGGAAATATGATCGCTTATTTCGTCTAGTTCTTCAAATGTATAATTTATTCCCCCGGCTCCGTCGATATACTTTGAAAGCAGCCTGTGTACAATCAGATCCGAATATCTTCTGATGGGAGATGTGAAATGAGTGTAGTATTTAAAGCCCAGTCCATAATGACCGATATTATTTACGGAATAAACAGCCTTTGCCATAGAGCGTATTGCCAGTTCGTTGATTAAAGCTTCTTCTTCTTTTCCCTTCACGCTTTCCATCAACGTCTGGAATTGATTGGCTTTAGAACCCGCATTAGGATCAAAAGAATAACCCAGCGATTTTATGAATTTTGCAAATTCGTTTATTTTTTCATTATCGGGGAGGTCATGCACTCTGTACATAAACGGTTTTACCGCTCCTCCTGAAGGTGCACCGATATGCTTGGCTGTTATTCTGTTTGCGAGCAGCATAAATTCTTCAACCAGCATATTGCTCGGCTTAATTTCCTTCTTAAACACTCTAACCGGGTTGCCGCTTTCATCAAGCTCAAATTTTACTTCCGGTGTAGAGAATTCGATACTACCCTCCCGGATTCTTTTTTTCTAATAGTAACAGCTAAATTATTCAGAATAGAAATCTCCTTCAAAAACTCACCATTGCCTTTATCTATTATTTCCTGAACTTCCTCGTAAGTAAATCTTCTTTTACTGTTTATTACAGTCTTTGTTATTTCATACCCGACTAACTTGCCCCTGCGCGTAATCTCGATTATTACCGAATATGTTAAACGGTCCTCTCCGGGAACAAGCGAGCAAATATTATTCGATAATTTTTCGGGAAGCATGGGAATTACTCTGCCTACCAGATAAACACTGTTGCCTCTTCTGTTTGCTTGTTTATCAATCTGCATACCGGGCTTTGCATAATAACTTACGTCCGCAATATGAACGCCGACTGAGAAATTACCGTTCTCAAGTTCTTCAACGGACAGTGCATCGTCGAAATCTTTTGCATCTTCCGGGTCGATAGTAAAAACCACCTTCTCCCTGTAATCTCTTCGTTTCTTTAATTCCGAAGGTGTTGCCCCGAGGTTAATATTTTCGGCTTCCTCAAGCACTTTTGGAGGAAATTTATAATTAAGATTAAATTCTCTAGCAATCGAAATAACTTCTGCATCAAGCGAACCGGCTTTTCCTATAACTTCTATAATTTTACCCTCCGGGTTCCGTTTTGAGTTTTCCCAGAAAAGCTGGCCTACAATAACCTTATCGCCAACTTTGGCATTTTTTATATCTTCCTGATCTATATAAATATCCCTGTGTATGCTGGAATCATCCGGCGCAATATAAAAAAACGATTTCGATTTTTTCAGATTACCTACGTATTCGGTTCGTTTCCTTTTGAGCACATTAATTATCTGCCCTTCGATGTTCTTGCCTTTTTGATTAGCAAATAAAACCACCTCTACGGTATCGCCGTTAAATGCAATTCCCAAATTTCTCGATGCAATAAATACGTCGTTCATCCTGCTGCTGTCCGGTATAACAAAGCCATAGCTTCCGTTAACCATCTGCAGTACACCTTTAACAACGTTGGATTTCAATACCTGGGTCAGTTTATATCTTTTTCCTGTTTTAGCCAGGAAACCTTCTTCGGTAAGTTTGTGCAGTACGGATTTTAAAGAACTGTATTCGTATTCCGTATCGATACTCAGTTGTTTGGCAATGTCCTTACTTTTGAACTGCCTTCCGGTATTTTTTTTAAAAAACGCTATAACTTTTTTCTTCATTAAAATTCAAACCTGTATTTTAAGCCCAATTCATTAATCATATCATTGGCTGTTGTTGTTTGCGTGATTGCTTCTTTTCTTTCAACACGCAGTAAAAACTTTTAAATATCGGATATTCAATTTTTACGTTAGCTTGACTGAGGTCTTGGAATACGTCGGTGGAGCCTCCGATTGTGTACCTAAAATCTCTTACCTTACCCACCAGATTAAATTTGGTTGTCGACCCAACGTTTCTTAACTCAACGCCTCTCACATAATCGCCCAGGTAATGATTTAGAAATCCGCCGAGAATGGATCCGGCAAGTGACGTTGCGGTACTTGTGACTGCACTGTAAGTACTTAATGCGCCCGACTGCGAAACTGCCTGCGACTGCTGCTGCGGGGTTAAATCGCTCGGGAACTTTCCGGTAAGAATAAACATTACCGCATCCGATACGTTTTTAGTAACATCCGGTTTATTGTTCGTAATATTATCAGCGCCGACGTATACCTGGATATTATCCTGATTCTGCACAAAATTTTTGGATAAATCTTTCAGAGGACCGTTTAACTTAATTTCAACCGCCACCTGTTCTTCTTTTCCTTCGGCGTCGGGAGGAGTATAATAATTCTTATATGTCGCAACTATATTCAGATACGGATTGCTCAATTCGCTTTCGAATCTGATTGTTCCGGTTGCTTCAAATGTTTTTAAAAATTCCAGGGTCGAACCTTCAAGCAGAGTAAATTCGCCCTGTGCGTTTGATTTACCAGAGATGCTTTCATATTGGAAACCGCCGTTTATAATAGCTGTTAAACTCTGATTCAACTCCTTTGAAAGAATAAATTTAAGTACCGCTTCATTTTGAACTTTAATGCTTACGTTATAATCCAATGCCAGCGGTTTTTCATTTACATCTTCCGAGTCCAGCATCTTCTTGGCCTTGGATAATCTAACAAGGCTGGCGAAGTCCATATTGATGCTGTCTCTCCGTGTTGAGTCAGTAACAAATCTGTAGATAAAATTCTCCGCCGAATTCTGATACCCCGATTGTGCAGGGGGAAAAGTAAGTTTTGCTTCCTGTATAATTATAGGTGCATTCAAACTTGATCCGGTTCCGTCCGAATTAAATACAATATATTTGTCCGTTGAAATTATTAAATCGCCGTATACAGCGGGACTCACGGCTTTAGAGGCCTCACTTAAAACTTTTAATCTTCCTTCTAATTCAAGATGTGCAGACGAGAATTCGAAATTCTTCAAATCGGTATAGCCGCCGCCGGAGATACTTCCGCCTCCCTTCACACCTTTTACATTGGAGATTAAAAGACTGTCTATTTTTATTCTCTGGTTTTTGATATCCACAATCAAACCGGCTTTATATTCAATATTATTTACTGATGCGAAAAAATAAGTGTCAGTAATAGCTAATTTCCCTACCGGATTTATGTTCTCAAGAGTGCCCCCTATCTTTAAGTCGGTATTTAAATCACCTTTAAGCCGGTCAAGCATCGGCACCAAATTGCCTAGTGCTCCCAGATTAAAATTCTTAGCAGTTAAAGTCATATTAACCTGTTTTGATTTCGGAAATCTCGGCTGGTTTGACATAAAAGACAAATTTATCGGAACAGTTCCGTATAATAACAGAGGCGGTTCGTTTTTGTACAGCGTAGTATCGAGGAATTTTAAATCAATTTTTAAATTCTGATCTTTATAATTGAAACTGCTCTTTAGATATCCGAAATTGGTGTTTCTGAATGATATGCTGTCTGCATCAAATGTCAGATTTATTATAGGTTTCAGCAAGTTTCCTTTTATCTCTCCGTCTAGGTTTATAAGGGCTCCCAGACTGTTGTCTGCCGTAGTCTCTAAAATATTTGAAGATAGATCTTTTCCCTGTATTCCTTTAATCTGAATTTTCATATCCTGCGGATTATTCTGCGAGAGGTTTCCGTTTACGCTTATAAATCCTCCGTCGTGTACTAATTTTAAATTATCCACGCGGATATTTTTCGGAGAATAATCTACAACTATATTTCCGCTGTTTTTCAATTCGTAATTATTAAAAACTACGTTAAACTCTTTAAAATTTGTTTTAATTTTTCCGGAAGAAAGGTCGATATTCCCCGCAAGTTTTGTTTTCAGATAATCTTCAACTTGAGCCGACATATTTATCACGGCAATATCATTATTCAGATTAAAATCCAGAAAAAGTTTCCGGAATTCGTTCCCAATAAAGAGTCTGTCGGTAGTTATGTGCAGTGTGGAATTTATATTCGAGAAGGTGGAATCTTCCAAATTATTTTTAAGATTAAGTTTCAGATCGAGACTAGACAAAAAGAATACATCCTTATCGCTCCAGTATTTTATATAGTCGAATTTAATATTTAGCGAAACGCTTGCGCTGTCTGAAGTATTATTAATTTCACCGCTTATATTTCCGTCAAGCTGTATGTGACTGTTTTTCAGTAGTAAAGTAAGTAAATCAAAATTTTTAAATTCCACCAGGTACTTAATTTTCTGCGGTATGAAGTGCGCTGCATTTTTTCTAAGAGAACCAGTTTTTGCAAACTTAACATTTACTGTTTTGTACAATGTCGTATCCGAATTCAGTATCTGGTTTATTTTTGTCTTGAACGCCGAAGAAACAAGATTTGACTCACGGATAAAAAAACCTATTGTTTGATTTAATGAAAAATTACCTTCCAGGGTAATATCCGCCAAGTCCGAAATAAGGTTAATGATCCTTTCCCCGTTATCGTTGCTTCTAATATCTACAATTGTTCTGGCACTATCTATATTTATCCCGTTTATTTCAGATTTATTCAGGTGAAGATTAAGAAATAAATTAAGTTTATCCAGATTGAAATGATCGCCGCTTGCATCCAAATTAAAATTCAGATTACTTTTCATAGTGGGATCGTTTGACAGATCGGCAAGATTCAGATTATTCACTATACCGTTCAGATCGTAAGTGGGTTTAATATTATCGGTAAAATCGAATTTCCCTTTCAGATCTGTGTTGGCAATTTCAGATTTTAAGATCATGGAAAAATTCATCTGCTTGTTTTTTGCATCCGCAACAAACCTTAGCGTATCAACCGGATTATTGTTGAATTTAGAATTACTTACAAGAAATTTTACAGATGCATTCAACCGGTCGGTTGATGTACCCGATCCTTTTATTTTCCCGGAGCTGTTTAACGAAGTCCCGTATCCTATGAAAGGCGAAAGATTCAGATTTCTTGTTGAAAGCTTTATATCGTAAGTTACAAGATCTTTGGTCAAATCTATTTTACCGCTCAGTGAAACGGCACCTTTGGATGTATTTAATGCAAGTGAAGTTTTAAAGTTCAGCGGATTGCCGTTGAATTTTAACGTATCTATTTTCATTTGTCCCACTGAAGTAAAAACCGGAATGTTCAACCCGGGAAGCAGATCGTTAATATCCGGCTCATTTATCTGAGAATTGACAAAATTAACATTTATATCCAAAGTCTTCGGATTTATAAGATTGCGTATATTTCCGGCCATCTGCAGATGAGTGTCTTCGTAGTCAATTTTAAGTACGTTTATACGTAAATCGCCGAAGCTTCCTTCGGCTTTTAATTTAGCAGCAACCGTTCCCTTTAATGTACCGGTTGAAGAAACAAAAGAAGATAAATCATTAAAGCTTAATTGATCAGCATTCAGTGAAACATTTAAATCAGCCTTGCTTAAAGAAGTAGAAAAAGTACTGTCGAATATATTAAGCCCTTTTGCTTCGGCACTGAGATCCATATTCGAATTATCCGTTTTTATATTAAGACTGCTCACCCGTATGCCCTCGCTGTTCAGTGCGAATTCTCCGGAAAGATTTTTCAGGTTAAAAAAATTCAGATTAGGTTTTAACGCAAGGTTATTTATTTTCAATTCAATATTATGGTTCTGCAGATCCGCAGCAGCACTTAAGGACAGATTGATGTCGTTTAACCTGAAATCGTTCATGTTCAGGCTGTCATAGCTCTCCCTGCTGTTAGTTTTATCGTAATCCTGCATCGAAAAATCTACATTGGATAATTGAAAATCCGCAGCTTCGATCTTAAAAGGAAATGTAGAATGACTGGTATCCGGCTTTGAAGGCGGAAAAAGCCCGGAGATATTGAGATTGCCTTTTCTGTCCTTCTTCAAAGCTATTGAAGCGTCTTTAAGTAAAAATTTGCGGATATATATTGTTTTGCGGAATATCAGCAGCGGACTGGTTTTAACTTCGATTATGCCTGCTTTTAATAAAGTATCTTTGCCCATACTTAATGAGGTATTTCTCAGAACCAGCGAGGTAAAAATAGTACCGTCGATTTTTTCAATATTTATTTTTCCGTTTAAAGCCTGGTCGGCTTTTTCTATCACCGTCTTTCTTAGGTATTCTCTGAATGTGGATGTCTGACTGAAACCCAAAAGCAGAAAAATCAAAACCATTATACCAATCCCGGTATATAAAAACACATTAACTATTCTCTGAAAAGGTGTTCTTTTTTTCTTTATTTTTTCTTTTTCTGCCAAGTCAGATTACACCGGATATTTAATATTTATCGAAAACCTTAATTAAAATACCGCTTTTATCAGGATAACAAACTTATATTTAAACCAAATTATGTAAAAAAACAAGTTAGGTAATTTGACTTAGCTGTTGTATTTCTTTAAGATAGCCGCAATTATTTTTGAAGTTGATTGATCGTTCACAAATTCAATCGTCTTAACTTCTCCGCCGTTTGATACAACGATATCTTTTCCCGCAATCTTGTCTATATTCCAATCGGCTCCTTTGACAAGAATATCGGGTATTAAGGTTTCAATTAGTTTCAAAGGAGTATCTTCATCGAATAAAGTCACATAGTCAACAGGTTTCAGATTTGATATAATGAAAGCTCTCTCTGCTTCCCCGAGTATAGGTCTTTTTTCACCTTTGATACTGCGGTCAGACAGATCGCTGTTTATTCCGACTATAAGCACATCCCCCATCGCTTTGGTTTTCAGAAGATAGTCGACGTGCCCGGCATGAATTAAATCGAAACATCCGTTAGTAAAAACTACTTTTTTATTCTCTTCTTTAAATTTCTTTCTTAGTTCGACAAGTTCCTGCCAATTTTTTATAATACTCATTGGTTTTCTTTCATTACTGTGTCAAATAATTTACCGGATTCAATCGGTATAATTCCGACTTCTTCGCAGACTAAGCCGCCGGCATAATTTGCCAGGTACGAGGCCTGCATAATATTTGCTCCGGAAGCCAGCGCCATGGTAAGTGTTGAAATCACCGTATCTCCCGCGCCAGATACATCGGCAACTTTCCTTGCTTTTGTTGGCATTCTTTCTTCCTTTCTGCCTTTCTCAAATACCGCTATGCCGCCTTCTCCAAGAGTAAGTAAAACATATTTTGAATTCAGTTTGTCAAGCAGCTTAACACCGGCAGCCGTGATATCTCCGTCGGTTTTAATTTTTGCTCCCATTACATCTTCGGCTTCTTTCCGGTTGGGTTTAAAGACCGTTACATTCTTATACGAAAAAAAATTATTGAATTTAGGATCGACCGTAATTAAAACATTATGCTTATTAGCCAGGTTGATAGTCTTTTCGATTAATGAAGGGGACAGTACGCCTTTGTTATAATCCTGCAGAATAATACCGTCAAGTTCGCCGATATTTTTCTCGAGGAATTTCATAAGTTTATTGTGGATTTCCTTGTTGATATACTGCTTGCTTTCTTTATCTATCCTTACCACATGCTGATTGTTTGCAATAACCCGGGTCTTAGTTGTGGTGGGACGGCTTTCGTCAACTATAATGCCTTCATCGCTTATCCCGCTTTCGTTTAATAAAGAAGAAAAAATCGATCCGTAATTATCGTAACCTATTATGCCTACCGGGACCGGAATGCCGCCGAGCTTTAAAATATTCAATGCAACATTTGCCGCTCCGCCGAACCTGAAGAATTCGTTCTCAACTTCAACAACCGGAACAGGTGCTTCGGGAGAAATACGTTTGACGTCACCCCAGAAATAACCGTCGAGCATCATATCGCCGATTACGGCAATTTTTTTGTTTATGAATTTTTTCTTTAACGGAAGCAATTTCTTTTTATCTATTGTACTCATATCTCTTAAAAATTATTTATTGTAAAATATCTACTTAAGAATGCCGCAATATTCCGCCACTTTAAACTGTAATAGAGAGCGGAGTCGAACTATAATATCGTAAAATTAACAAAAGCATTTAATTTTAGCACGTCTGAAATTTTAATTACCTGCGTCTTCTTTTGGTATTCTTCGGTTGTTCCCGGATTTTCTTTTCCGGCCATACCGCAAACGGATTTTCTATCACTACTTTGCACAATCCGTCATCGGTACCCAACCACATATTCGTGCCGTCAAAAAACATTGTGTTAACTTTGGCAGATTGAATGTTCAGTTCGTTCAGGTCGACTTTTGTTATGCTGGTGCTGAAACGGTTGATAATCACCAGACCCTTTCCGTAATCTTTTTTCTGTACTTTATCGAAGGCATATATACCGGCCCAAATGCTGTTGCCTGTCCGTTCCATGCAGTAAATTCCGTTTGCGGGCAGTCCGTCGGACATCGAAATTCTTATCCAGTTTCTGTCCCTGTCGTAAACGTAAATACCGCCTATATTAAAATTTGGATGTTCAACACTTATAAATTCATCTGTTCCGAACCAGACCTCATTTTTATCGAAAACCATATCCGATATCGAAACAGCATCTCCTTCGTCTTTAAATCCGCTGTTTTTATTATTTATGTAAAGCCAGGCTTTCGGGTTGTCGACGTTCAATTTTTCATTATATTTAAATACTCCCGATTCCGTACCGAACCATACCAGGCTGTCGCCGTCGAATCTAATGCATTTAAAGTTATTGGTTTTCTGATCCCTGTTCTGAGTAAGCGAATGGTCGGTGTACCTTTGAGTTCTGACGTCAAGCCGCGTAAGGTTTTCAAACCTTCCGATCCAAAGAATATTCCGGGTTGAGTCATAAGCCAGCGATCTGATCCAGTTTCCCATCTGCCCCCCTAAAGCAAACTTTCTTCTGCGCCATAGGTTCCTTCTTATATCGAGAATATAGAGGCCGTCCGCGCCGCCTGCCCACACATAGTTTTTACCGGCGGCAATGCAGTAAAAAAAATTATTTTCCAATGTCTTTGAAGTCTGTACGGAATAGTTTTCCCATTCGCCGGAATCAACGGAGTATCTGTATATTCCCTGTCCGTATGTAGAAACCCAAATATAATTGCCCCTACCTGTTATCCCGGTAACATTTGCACCATCAAGGAATTTTTGAGATGACACTTGAGAATAGGTAGGTACAAAAAAAATAGAAATTACAAAAAGGGTCAGGAGTATTATTTTCTTCATATAATCCGAATTAACCGCCGGTTTGAAAAATCATTAATAACTTTCATCGTCGGACGGAAATTTTAATTGCTTTACATCTTCAATATAGTTTTTAACAGCACCGGTAATCTCATCGGCCATGTTTGCATAATTACGGACAAAGCGGGGGTGAAAATCTTTATTCAATCCGAGCATATCCGGCGTAACCAAAATTTGACCGTCGCAATCCGGGCCGGCTCCTATACCTATAGTAGGAATATTCAACTGACTGGTAACCATCTGCGCCAGATTAGCGGGAATTTTTTCTATTACGATTGCAAAGGCTCCGGCTTCTTCAACGGCTTTGGCATCGCTGAGTATTTCGTTTGCTTCTTCTTCATCCCTGCCGCGTTCCCTGTAGCTTCCGAATTTATGAATGCTCTGAGGCGTCAGTCCTATATGCCCCATTACCGGTATACCGGCATCGGTTATTTTTCTAATGGTTTCCGCAACTCGTATTCCTCCTTCGAGCTTTACGGCGCCTGCGGATGTTTCCTTCATTATCCTGCCGGCATTGCGGAATCCTTCGTCGGTGCTTAACTGATAGGACATAAAAGGCATATCAGTAACAATCATTGCTCTATCTACGCCTTTAGCAACGGCTTTGGTATGATAAATCATCTCATCCATTGTAACCGGCAAAGTGGTATCATTGCCCTGGAAAACATTTCCTAATGAGTCGCCCACAAGTATTATATCGATTCCCGCTTCATCCAGCAGTTTTGCCGTGATGAAATCATAAGCTGTCAAGGCCGAAATTTTAATTCCCTTCTTTTTTAAAGGGAAAGAGTTTTGGTAGTGACCCTTTTTATTTCTTTTTCAGTACTCATTATATTTTATTTTCCCGGTATTGTTTACGAAAAATCGGCGTTTTCACCGGCCAAATTCAATATGCTGCCGGAATCTGCATTTTCAAAGTCCGAACCGAAATGTTCTTCAAAACCGCGCAGCAGACTATCTGCAAGAATATCATAATTTACATCATTATCAAGGATTGAATTTAGTTCAATTGTAGTATTTTCAATTTCGCTCTTTAATTCCGAATAGCCCGAATCGGATAAATTAAGGTAATTGAGAATTCTTTTATGATAGCCGCCCGTTAATATTGAGCCGTGCTGAAGAATTGCATTGCCGAGTTTTCTTTGCGCGCTGCCGGCAAGTTTTTTATTGTCGTATTTCAATTCGCTTTTTGCGGGAACAGCAAAACATACCGCACTCTTTTCTTCTTTATAAAACGACTGAAAATTCGGCTGCTGCCCTTCGAGCTCAATTCCGGCAAGTAAGGGATTAAATATTTCCAGGCCTTTCTTTAAGGCAAGGTTTATTTCGTTATAAATTCTTCTTGCCGATGTACTATCATCAATTGGTAAAACCACGGAATAAGTAATTTCTTCGGAATGCAGTATTGCCCTCCCGCCTGTAGGCCTTGTAACTACATCGATATTGTCGTAGTTTGCTTTTTTCAGATTAACCGAATTAATATTCTGGTTGGCTCCGAGTGATATACAGTAAGGTGTCCATGAATACAGCCTGAAGTAAGCCTCGCCCGGCCGATTAATTTTGGTAAGTAAAAGATCGAACGCCATATTAAACTTACCGGTATTAGCACCGGTATTTAAAAAGCGCCATTTCATTTCCCTATTAACCCTCTTTTACTTCTGCCGAGGAAATCCAGTACTTCCCTGACATATTTATTATCCCCCAATTCTTCTTCAATAATTTTTTTTGCCTGGCTTACATTAAGTGATTTATCATAAATATAATTGTATGCTTTTTTCAAAATAAAAATATCGTCATTTGAAAAACCTTTACGTCTAAGGCCTATAACGTTTAAGCCGGCAAATTTAAGCGGCTCGCTGGCTGCCAGGATAAAAGGAGGAACGTCCTGCGTTATTCTGAAATGGCCTCCTGTATATGAATGCCGCCCGACAATGCAGAACTGATGCACCGGTGTCATTCCGCCTATGCTTACGTTGTCTTCCAGCACCACGTGTCCAGCAAGCTGCACAGCGTTTGCAATTATACAATTGTCTCCTACTACAGTATCGTGCGCTACATGTGAGTAAGCCATAAAAAGACAGTTTTTACCGATCTTAGAAAAACCGGTTTCTTTCGTACCGCGGTGAAGCGTAACAAATTCGTGAATGGTTGTATCGTCGTCTATGATAAAAAGAGTTTCTTCGTCAGAGAATTTCAGATCCTGAGGAATATGTGCAACCGATGCCGCCTGATGAATTTTAACCCGGTTGCCTATTCTGGCGCCGTTATATATTACTGCATGCGGACCGATAATGCAGTCGTCGCCGATAACAACATTATCTTCCACAATAGCATAAGGAAGAATTGTTACGTTATTGCCTATTTGGGCTTTGCCGCTTACTATAGCTGTTGAGTGAATGTTTGTCATGATTATTTTTTTTCTTTCTTTAAATCCCCTTCGCGGTCGGCTATTGCAGCCATAAATTCTGCTTCGGCAACAAGTACATCGTTAACGTATGTTTTACCGCTCATTAAAACTACTTTACTTTTCTTGTTGGTCATTTCTATTTCCATATACATCTGGTCGCCGGGAACAACAGGCTTTCTGAATTTTGCGTTGTTTATCTGCATAAAGAGAACAAGTTTTTCTTCCGGATTAGGAAATGCGTTCAGCAGCAGAATTCCGCCGGTCTGCGCCATAGCTTCAATTATAAGTACGCCAGGCATAATAGGCTGCCCCGGAAAATGACCCTGGAAATAAGGTTCGTTTACAGATACCGATTTAACGCCGATTACTTTTTTATCAAGCTCTAGGTGTATAATTTTATCTACAAGTAAAAAAGGATATCTATGCGGAAGGATTCTCTGAATTGCATTTATATCGAAGACAATTCCTTCTTTTTTAACGAACTGGTATTTTTTAACAAGTTTTTTCTGCTGATATAATTTTCTAACTTGTTTGGCAAATTCCACATTGGCTCTATGACCGGGGCGTGCAGCCAATATCTGCGCCTTAATCGGAGCTCCAATCAAAGCCAGGTCGCCTAGCAAGTCCAGCAGCTTATGCCTGACAGGTTCGTTTCTGAACCTCAGTTCTTTATTGTTGAGCATGCCGTTTTTACCGATAACAACTTTTTCTTTGATGCCGATTTTTTTTCTTAACTGCTCGAGCTCTTCTTCATTGGAGTCTCTATCCACGATAACAACGGCATTATCGATATCTCCTCCTTTGATCAACCCGATATTTGCAAGGTGTTCCACTTCGCTTAAAAAGCAGAACGTGCGGGCAGGGGCGAATTCGGTTACAAATTCCTTTTCAAGGTCGAATAGACCGGTGTGCTGGCTGCCGAGAGCAGGGTTCTGATAATCTACCATTACCGTAGCTCTATATCCGTCCAAGGGCAAAGCAACAATATCAATCTGGTTTTCTTCATTATGATACATTACCGTTTCGTCTATTATCAGGTAATCTTTAGGAGCATCCTGCTGGACGAAGCCGGCTTTCAGTAATTGTTCGACATAAGGAGTAGAGCTTCCGTCGCCTACCGGCGGCTCTATGCCGTCAAGCTCAATAATAATATTGTCAATCTGAAGTCCAACCACCGCGGCAAGAACATGTTCAACGGTGTGAACTTTGGCTTCGCCTATTCCTAAAGTTGTACCCCTCGAAACATCTATTACATTATCCGCATTTGCATGTATTTCAGGATTCCCGCCAAGGTCTATACGTACGAATCGTATTCCGTAATTTTCCGGTGCAGGTTTGAAAGTCATATTGCATGATGTACCCGTGTGTAAGCCAATACCCGAAATCGATACCGGTTTTTCAATAGTCCTTTGTAGCTCTAACATTTATATAGTCCGTTTTTATTTACTTACTTAACTTAATTATAAAGAATTAGCTTATTAAAATAGCAAGCAGTGTTCTGAAATACAATAAAATCATTTTTAAAGTGAGCTGTCTCCGGCAGCCGGATTTTAAAAATCTTTTTACGGTCAGCCCGAGCAGGGAAGGCAGATCGCACCGGATAAAAGGATCAAATATTCGTTAAAATCGGATTGTTACTTCTTCGCGGATTTAATTTCATCCTGTAATATTTTAATTTTTTTTTCAAGGCTATTTATCTTCTCAACGTATGAGGGAAAATTTCTCAGATGAGCTTCAAGCTTAATGGCGGTTTTTGCCTCTTTAGCCGGGGATCCGAAATACGACCCAGGTTTTGTAACATTTTTCGAAATCCCGGATTGCGCATATACAATTACATTGTCGGTTAATTCAATATGCCCGACAATGCCCACCTGGCCGGCAAGTATACAATGATTACCGATCTGCGTACTTCCTGAGATTCCGGTTTGTGCCGAGATGACCGTGTCCTCGCCTATTACAACATTATGCGCAATTTGGACAAGGTTATCTATTTTAACTCCGCGTTTAATTACGGTAGAACCCAGCGCGGCTCTGTCGATAGAAACGTTGGAACCCAACTCAACATCATCTTCAATTATTACATTTCCTATTTGAGGTATCTTATGATACACTCCTTTATCGTCGGTGAAAAATCCGAATCCGTCCGAGCCGATCACTGTGCCGGGATGAATAATAACTCTTTTCCCGATTTTACAATTTTCCCTGATGCTTACATTCTGAAACAGAACCGAATTATCGCCGACCTCGGCATTCTCCAGCAGCACGGTATTATGAAAAATCTTAACGCCGTTTCCTATTTTACAGCCCGCAGAAATCACAACGTTCCGGCCTAGTGCGGTTCCAGTTCCTATCACTGCTTCCGGATGAACAAACGCGGTTTGGTCGATTCCGTTTAACACGAATTCCGGTGTAAAATATTTTACCAGAATCTTAGAGAATGCTTTGTTCGGGTCTTTCACTTCAATGTAGGTTATGTCTTTCCTTGTTTTATCGAAGCCAGGTTTTACGAGTATGGCAGAAGCTTTAGTGTCGGGAAAATATTTTTCGTATGAAGGCATATAAAGGAATGTTAAATCTCCAGGTTGAGCTTCCTGAATTTTTGCCATGCTTTCAATTTCAAGGTCCGCCCGTCCGAAAATTACCCCTTCTATAAATCCGGCAATTTCTTCTAACTTAATTTTCATTTTATTTATTCTTATTGAAGTTGTAGTTTATCCATTACATCCGGAGTAATATCGTATTTTTCTTTTGCATATAGCAATAAGACATCGGCGCCCCGGTCAAAGACAAAATCGAGATCCTGTTCTTTTGCAACATCCTGAATGGCGGTAAATATCTTATTCTGAACTGGCTTCATTAAATTCTCCTGCTTCTGAAATAATTCCCCGTTGGCGCCGAATTTACTGGCCCTGAAGTCATCTATGTCCTTATCGAGTTTTTTAATTTCTTCTTCAAGATCTTTTCTTGTTTGTTCGGTCATAATTAATTTGCGCTTCTCGAAGTCCGCTTCCTTGGTCTGCTTTTCAAGCTTCATTTTATTAAGTTCCGTCTGCCAGTCCTTTATAAGTGCATCCAGTTTTCTGTTTGCGTCAATTGCGTCGGGCAGTTTACTCATAATTGTTTTTGAATCGACATAACCAATTTTAAGCTGGCTGTATGCAAGACCCGAGAAGAGAAAAAAAGAAACCATGAGGGATAAAAGTATTTTTTTCATAACTACTCCGGTATGAATTTAATAATAACTTATTAAAAAAGTAGAAATATTAATATATCCCTCTCTTCAATTTTAGATTAATAATAGTTTAAAAATAAAAATTCTGTCCGACATGTGTAAGACAGAATTTTTCAAATTAATTTGCGGTTTTTAAGCGGTCAAGTACTTTATATGTAAGATCGTATTCCGGATCCGCATATAACAGAACAACGTCTCCCGCTTTATCGAAAACGAATTTCATATTTTCCTGTTTGGCAATTTGCTTTATGGCGGCATAAATTTTTGTTTTTACCGGTCCGAATATTTCATCCTGTTTCTTATAAATTTCACCGGTGCCCTGGGCAAATTTTTCTTTTCTGTAATTTACAATTTCCTGTTCCTGGTTTACAAGTTTCTGCTGAACTGTTAGTTTCGCCTGGTCGCTCATTGTATTAGCCTGTTTCTGGTAGTTGGCAAGAGCACTCTGATATTCTGCAGTAATAGTATCTAAATGAGCGGACCATTTATTTGTCAAAGCATCAAGATCTCCCTGTGCTTTTACAGCAGCCGGCAGCTGGGCAAGTATAACTTGAGAATTTACAAATCCTATTTTTTGAGTTTGAGCAGATACTAAAACTGTGCTGCTGATTAAAATGACAAATAATAATAAGTATTTCTTCACCTTTTTTTCCTCAGATTATTATTAAAAATTATTTAAAAACCTTTACCGAACTGAAAATGAAACAGCCACGCCGGACTTTGTCCGTTCACGGATTTTCTATCAAAGCCGTATCCCACATCAAAACCTATTAAGCCAATTGGATTTATCATTATTCTTGCACCCACGCCCACCGAACGTTTGAGATCAAACGGATCGGTATGCTGAATATCCAGGAACACATTGCCGGCTTCCGCAAATGCCAGTAAATACAGCGGCATAGGTTCCATGGTTACGGCAACCCTGAATTCTGTGGTATATTTAAGGTAAACGTCGCCGCCTATCGTCGGTCCGATAGATCTGTCGTCATAACCTCTTAAAGATACCGTAGATATTACCAGCCCGTTGCCGCCCATAAAATACCTTTCAAACGGATTGATATTCAATTTGGTAAAGGCATTTAATTCGTGGATATATCCCATTTCAAAATCTGTATAAAATGCTACTCTGCTCGAATTGAACAATCTGTTGTACCATTCCGTCTGGAAGTTAAGTTTATAATAATCAAGATCTCCCGGCAGGAACGGTCCGCCCGATAACTGGGCATCAAACTGTATGTTTGAACCTGTAGACGGGAAGATCGGGTTATCAATATCTTTTCTGCTTATCGTTGTGCCGAGAGTAAACTGTCTTGTAGTTCCTATGGGATAAAAACCCCCGCCGTTCAGTACATCGTTATACTGGAATCTCAGCATGCCCTGCACGTAGAAATAATCATCCGGCCATTTCAATTTTCTTCCTACTCTTACATCACCGCCGGATTGACTCATGTCATAATAATACTGCTGACGGGTATCGAACACTTCAAAACCGACAAGCGTAGGTGTATCGAACAGCCATGGCTCGGTAAATCCGAGTGTGAAGGTTCTGTATATGTTGCTCACGCCGAACTGCCAGTTAAAACTGAGAACCTGTCCGCCTCCCAGAGTAAAAGGATGATCCAATGCAAAGTTGGATAGTGTTATACCAATAGCGCCGCTGAACCCGAAACTGCCGCTGTATCCGACCGATGCGTTCAAGTAATCGCTCGATTTTTCTTCGACATTAAACGTTACGTTAACGGTACTATCGTTTGCAAGGTTGGTACCTATTCCGTCAGCTCCGTATAATTTCTCCACATTAAAATATTTCAGGTTTGCAAGCTGTTGAACGCTTCTTAAGAGGAGTCCTCTATTAAAATAATCTCCCGGTATTGTAAATAGTTCGCGGCGTATAACTTTGTCTTTAGTTTTGTCGTTGCCGGCAATGTTCACACGTCCGATACGGTACTGATTATTCTCCGAAAGTTTTATATTGACGTCCATCGAATCATCGTCGACTTTAGTTTCGGTTGTCTGAAGATTAAAAGTCAAATACCCGTTATCTAGGTACAATGCGGATACATCGTTCTGCGCTTTGTTGCCTCTAAGGTTCTGATGGAATTTTTCGTAATCGTAAATATCGCCTTTCTTAAAGTCAAGTCTTTCATCGAGCACTTTGTCAGGAAAAACAGTGTTTCCTTCCCATGTAATGTTTCTGATATGGTATTGCGGACCTTCATAAACATTCATTAAGATGGTAAGATCTTTTTTATCGTTCGAGTAAATCAGCGAATCTGATAATATCTGTGCATCACGGTATCCGTTTTTCCTGTAAAAATTGACAATGGATTTTTTATCTTCCTCGAATTTTTTCGGATTGAATTCGGCGCTGCTCCAGAACTTCCACCATTTCGCCTCTTCGATATTATCCATCTGCCCTCTTAGATCGCTGCCGGTAAAAGCTTTATTGCCGGAAAATTCTATTTTTCTGACTTTTACTTTTTGATTTTCTTTTATTTTGATCATCAGAAGAACGCGCGACTTAATTTTCGGTATAAGGTTCAGAGAACTCTCATCCTTGTCGTAAGTAACCTTATATTCGTCGGCCAAATTTTTATCGTTCCGCCAGGTCACGTTTATTTCGCCGTCGGCGGTAGTATCTGCGGTATAATAAATGAAATGCTCCATATTAACCTGGGCATTAAGATAACCGTCTTTATCGTACTGCTTCATTATATCGGATTTAATGGAAGACTCTTCGGAAGGTTTAAGAATCTGTCCTCTTTGCAGATCTATCTTTTCTTTAATATCGCTCGTGCTTAACTCATCATTCCCCTCAATAACAAGCCTTTCGAACCTCGGGAACTCGCTAACTTTAATAAGCAGGAACACTCCGTCGTCAATCTGTTTATCAATCAGAATTTCGACATTGGAAAACAGTCCGAGGGTCCAGAGCTGCTTTATGGCGTTCATTGTCTGATCGCCCGGTAATTGGATCTCGTCGCCAACCTTCAAACCGCTATAAGCAATTATAGTAGAAGGATCGGCAGTTTTATTTCCCTCTACCGAGATGCCTAATATCTTATAACTCTTCACGGATGTCTGAGCTAAAGAGATAGAAGTAGATAATATTAAAAAGGTTATTATGTAATTAAACAGTTTCTTTAGGAAGGTTGGGGACATTCTTTAAGCCTTTGTCATTCTTTATTAGTTGTTCGCTAACTTTGCCGAATCGCCTCTCTCTTTTTTGAAAACTTTTAATTGCCTCATATAAATGTTTTCTATTAAAATCAGGCCAATAAACATCTGATATATAAAATTCGGTATAGGCTATTTGCCATAAGAGAAAATTACTTACTCTAAATTCACCGCTGGTTCTTATCAGGAGATCGGGATCCGGAATATTTTTAGTTGTTAAATGATCAGAAATCAGTTTTTCATTAATTTCTTCTATGGTAATTTTACCCTCGGCAGCCAATTTTGTTATATCTTTTACAGCTTCAATTAATTCCCATCTGCCGCTGTAGCTCAGCGCCAAATTCAATACCATGCGTTTATTGTTTTTGGTCTTTTCAAATGCTTCGTTCAATTCTTTTTGTACTTCTTTCGGCATAATACTAACATCGCCGATAGCGTTTAGACGGATATCATTGTCCATAAGTTCTTTACACTTATTTTTCAGGCTATTTACCAGTAAGCGCATAAGAGTAGAGACTTCATCGCGCGGTCTTAACCAGTTTTCTGTGGAAAATGTATATAAAGTTAGAAACTGAACCCCGACCTGGGCACAGGCTTCAACAATTTCCTTTACCGTATCAACACCACGCTTATGACCGGCAACCCGGGGTAGTCCCCTTTTTCTCGCCCATCTGCCGTTCCCATCCATAATTATTGCAATATGAGCCGGTATCTGGCCGGATGATTTCAATTCTTCCTGCAGCTTTGCATCGGATTCGGATCGAGACTTACCCAAAATTCGTCCTCAAAAATGATAAAGCGTGTAAAATTAATCCTAACACTGTTTAATGTCAAGGTAATCGGTAAATAGCTATTCTACCCGGTTAACGGAAGTAATTACTAAAAACCCCGTTCCTAATTTAAGTATTTCTCACAGTAAAACGCGAAACTTTTAAATTTAATTATTCCAGGTCATACTGTGCATTTATCATTACAAGCAGAATCGATAATAGTTCGGGAATGCTTTTAGTTTATTCCGGATAAATATTTCCGATTCAGTGAAAAAAAGTAAGTATTATGAACTTAGAATAAAAGGTAAAAAACAGGAAACTTTTTAAAATATTAGGAAGGTGCATATATATTAATGCGGAGATTTTTCAAAGTGTATTTGAAGTTTATTGACTTTATGAATCAACGTAATATTCGCATTCGGTTATTATTGAAAGATTTATCCGGCAGTTTTCCGGTTTTTTGAGGAGCATCCTGCCGGATTAAGAAAAAAGCACATCTTTTCTGTCTCTGGGTCTAACGCGTGAATACGAAGCTCTCTCGGTAATCTGTATTAACCTGATATTCTTCTGAATTTGAGGATCTATTCTTTCCAGCAGTACTTTGGCATTTTTATAATATCTTGAATGGACACCTATGTAAAGCAGCACGGATTTGCCAGTAAACTTAGTCTGCCGGGTAGCCAGATAAATAATCTTTTCGGTTAATCCCGGCTCTTTGAAGTCATCACCGGTTATTGTAATACCAATAGCATAGTTCTTCTTTTGTTTGGCAATTATATCCACAACAAAATCACCGACTTTTGAAGGTTCAGGCAGATAAGTACCGAAACGTCTGCTGACCGTCATATACCCTTGTTTCCAGAACTGTTCTATTAATAAGTCAATTGTTTTTCTTTTCATTAGATCCAGCATTTTATCCTCCGTTTCATTACACCGCTTTAGATATTATCGGAATAATCGGTGAGAATTTTATGTTATTTAAAATTTTTATGTTTGCGATCTTATTATATTCGAATTTTTTTATTTCGCTCGAGTTGAACATTCTACCGTATATAACTTTCCTTCCGTTCCTTTCGATTGAGATATAGTAAGGATCTAACTGTATTTCGCTCATTCCGTAAAGGAATCTGATCTTATTACGGTTGCTTATAGCCGAAGAAAATATTTCCGATTTCATAAATGCTCCGATATTTTTAATTTAACCATCTTACAACGCCGACTACCTTACCGACAAGAGAAAATTCCTTATTGCCCGTAACTTCAATCGGCTGATATTTATTATTTTCAGGGATTAACCTTAACGCACTGCCTTTAATTTCCAGTCTCTTAACGGTGGCTTCATCGTCAAGAAGCGCTACAACAATTTCGCCGCTTCCGGCTTCCTTTTGAGGATGAACTATTACCAGGTCTCCTTCGAATATACCGGCTTCTATCATACTGTCTCCTTTTACCCGGAGAGCAAAGCATTCTTCCGATCTTTTTAGAAAGGAAGTATCTATTACAATACTGCCTTCAATATTTTCCACAGCCAGAATCGGGCTGCCGGCGGCAACACGACCGATTATAGGAACTCTTCCGAATCCCGACGGACCTTCGAGTATATTGCTTTCCGTAACATCAGCAGGATCATCTTTCATAAAAGAGATACCTCTGCTTGCGTTGCTTTCTATATTTAGATATCCTTTTTTCTGCAATGCATCCAGATGCCTCTTAACTCCGAACGTTGAAGATATACCGAATTTCTTTCCTATTTCTCTTAAAGTAGGCGGATATCCGCTTTCTTCAAGAAACTGGCGGATAAAGTTTAATATCTCTTCCTGTCTGTCGGTCATTTGCTTTTTCATACTAGTGCTCATTTGTTTACTACGAATATAGTGAACAGGTGTTCACTTGTCAAGAAATATTTTTTATGAAATGTTAGGCGTGTGCTTTGATCACATGAGGAAGGTTCATATGAGATGTAAAAAAAAGAAAGTCGGCAATTTTCAGCCGCCTTTCTTTTTTAGGACGATATACAATTTCTAGTTTATCAAAAGAATATAGATAATCCCAAATGCACTCCCATACCGCTTGCTGAGAATGTGTGCCTTTTTCCGCTTTCGCTCGATATTCTATTCTGGCCAGGGTCGGGATAAATATAGTTGTAACTTGTTTCAATATCGGAGTTCTCTTTTAATATTGTTAAACCGTAGTCACCGGATAAAATAACATTTTCCGCAAGTTTATACTCTACACCTAAAATCAAATCTATTCCGAACCCGGATGATTTTGTTTTGCTTATGTATTTACCGATGTAAGAAGTATAAAGATCTTACGAATGATATTCTGATTTAGAATATGAAATAAATGGCCCCCCGCCGCATATAAGAGAAAAGCTTTTAAAGTCCAATATACTTTGAAGATACTGAAAGGAGATTTTATAATTATAATTCTGAGAATAATCCGGCGGAGTTATCGTAAGACTGTCAAGCCGTTGTGTTATATCATAATCCGTTTGGTTTACGCTTGTTAATAATCCTATTCTTACTCCTGATTTTTTATTGAAAAGATACCTGTAAGAAAAAGTATAACTGTTAAAATTTGTAAGGTTCAACAAAGTTCCTATTTGAAATTCTATGCCGTGCTTTAATTCATGTTTTGTTGTTTGTGTAGAATCCTGAGCAAATGTAAAATTGATAAATATAAAGAAGATCAGCAGAGATAAATAGTATTTCATAAACCGGCCCCTTTTTTAATTGCGGTTATATTAAGTGTTTAATGCATTTCGCTTTTGAACTACTTTAATATATTATATGTTTCAAATAATAGAGATAAAATTAATCCCGATTTTAATTCATGTATTTTTTAATTAATACTAACGATTCGTAAAAAGGAAAGAAGTCCCCTTTCATAGGGTAAAAATCTATAAATATTATTTAAAAAATTCTAATTTAATTTTGAACGTGATGTTTTAATTATTATCGCGTAAATTTTTGAAAAACGTTTCCTTAATTAATTTCGGCCAAATATTCGGATATTATTCCGATCAATTCGACAGAGAAATGGTCAATACTTCTTTTTATATTCTAAGCCTTTTTTAGACTATGGTTTTGAAAATCTCATTTCAATTCTGCTGTTTTCGTTGCATGAAAAAGTTGACAGAATATAAGGATCGTCACCGCCGCCTTTATCTTCTATATCATTTAAATGTCCGCATACATTGCTGCCCTCCGAAGTAGAAATATATCTACCGTTCTCAAACCGAAGCTGCATTTCGCTTCCGGAAACATTTACTTTCGAATTATCGTAATCGGTATAAAAATACGCTTTGAATTCGTTTATTGTCATAAACTCCCTGTCCAGTACCGCGTAAACCGAATCGATAAATCTATCCTCTTTAACCTTTCCCGAAAATATATTTCCTTTCCAGGTTCCTTCTACTTCATAAGTTCTGCTTACATCCGCCTCAATAGAACTTCCTGATATATTTGAATACTCGCCGTGCCATTTTACAAACAGATAACAATTTTTATACGGCGCTACGGGATCGGAGGGGGGCTGAACAACTTTAATTTCTGTTTCGATTGTTGATTTTCCCGTATAAGGACTTATTGCACGGGCATTCGTAGTCATAATAATAAGATTGTATTTTTCGTCTTGAATAGTTTTTATGCCGGGAATTTCAGCCTTACTCACCGGACCGCTTATCTTTTCGATCCGGGTAGAATTATATTTGTAAACTATTAATTCGCTCAAGCCGCCGCTGCAGCTTACAACTAACTTTGAATTGCCGGATAATTCGGGGTATTTGAGATTAACGACGTAAGCCTTTGCTGATAAATCGGGGAAGCCGGAAGCAAACTTCTTCAGCGTATCGGCCGCGGATTTAATTTCGAATTTAGCCAGACTGAAACTGGCGGAAATCTCGATCGGTCTTATATCATTATATATGTTGCCCAAAGTATATTCATTTATAAAATCGGACCACCAGTTTACCGGTGCACCGACGGTATTAATTATCGCATCAACAGGCGCCTGATCCTGTGCTACTTTAGCGTATGTTTCAACCGCAAAATTTCCGGTATGTCTCTCGTATAGGTATTTTATCAAAGAGGAAACACCGTACCCGTGTGCTCTGGCAACATCATCAGATTCAAGCGAATTATTCTGAAGCCCCAGGTACGGCGACCATTCGTTGCCACTTCGGACAGCCGAGAAATAATTTTCCCGGTTTGCAAACATCTCTTCCGACCAAACAGAAAACGCTTCGTCAAGCCAGGTATATTTTCCCGATGATACCGCAAATGTATACGGCGGATAATATAGATTCTGCACAGCATGGAAAAATTCGTGGCCGGCGGATATTCTGATATTTACAGGGTCGTTAATTTTTAATGTGTTGAATTCAATCCATGCCGAATTATATCCGTATCTTTTAAATACAGCTTCCCCGAATTTGGTATCGTCCATCTTGTTTATAACAATTTCCATCGGCCAAACTGTCCTTTTATTGTAACTGAACCCGATCGCCTTAAACTTTTCGTACGCATCTTCAAGATCATCGGCAAGCCCTTCTACCGCCTGTGTTGCTTGAAGATAAGGATGTGCGATGGTAAAATGATTGTTTCCGCTGAGGAACGTATTGTAGCCCGTAACAGCATTCAGAAAGACAGTCAGGTTCTCAGTCGAAGCAGAAAGCCTTTTTGAAGTATTTCCGTTTCCGGTTTCAGAGGGCATTATTTTACATATAAGAAAATTACCCGAATCGACAGCGGTAATGAACCTATATGCTGTGCGGAACTGGTTGGAACTTCTGGCAAAAACATTTTCGCCTACGGCTACCAGCGGGCTTCCGGTTATTGCATCCTTGTATTTTATTTTTATTTCCAGCGGCGAGGAAAAATCGAACGGTATTCCTTCTAATTTAAAATTTGCGGAATTGGAATTTCCTTCAAAAGGATTTTCCGAAACACGGGATAACCGGATCATAGAACCGGAAGTAAAAGCGCCCGGAGGTATTGTAAGAGTAAAATCATCGGCGGTTAAATTTCCGCCTTCGCTTCCTATTGTAATGCTGGTTGATTGCACATTGGTGTTCTCTTCGGCCGGTCCGGTAGGTTTGTCGTCACTGCAGCCGAGTATACAAACGAAGATTAAAGAAACAAAGGAAAGGTTAAATTTCATTAGCGGCCCCCTCTCCCTACATAGTTATTAAAATGTTTGCAAGGTCAAACGAACTATGTTCCGGATTTAATATATAGGCAAATTTCTTTAAAATCAATTTTAATTACTGTTATTGGATGGTTGAACAGCAACGCCGCTGACTTAAAAATGGTGACGCTGTCATGATTTAGAATTAATCTGCAGCGTTGAGCACTTTAAATAAAATAATTCCTAAACACCGTATCTTTCGTGCAATGGTGAATTGATAATACCGCGAAGTTTTAACTGCAATACTTCCGCATCACTCTTATTTAGTCCTATTGTTTGAATTAACGGATGAATTACAACTTCCGATATTCCGGGGCTTGCCTTTCCGCTGAACAATCCTTTACGCTGCAGCCTTTTCCAGTTAGTTGTAAATGTTATGGGTAAAATGGGGATCTGCTTGCTGATCGCTAATGTAACCGATCCTGGTTTAAATTCAGTTAGAGCAGGAGCGACCTTGGAAATTGTGCCTTCCGGAAGAATGACCAGGGGATGTCCTTTATCTACCACTTCCATCATTCGTTTGAATGCTTTGATAAGTCCAAGTTTGTTATGCCTGTCGACTAATATATTCATTCCGGACGTGTAAAAAATATGGAACAGAGGCCATTTTTCTACTTCCTTTTTACCGGTAAAAACAAAGTAATGATCGAACATTGAATATAAGCATGGGATATCCAAAAATGAGCTGTGGTTGGAACAGATTAAAAAAGACCTGTCCGTAATAATATTTTCCTTTCCGTCAACTTTCAAGAAAATTCCCCCGCAAAACAAAAACAGCCTGCCGTAGAATCTCATAAATTTAAAAGCCGTAGAGAACCGCTCCTGTTTGGAAAGGAAGAAACGAAAAAAGGGAAATAATAAGATTAATAGTATGACAAAACATAAAAGTAGATACATTTTGTAAATAAACCTGAACGGAAATAAAAAGACCGATTTCATTTAAAGTATTTCCCAAATTCTAAATAATTAAGTACTCTCCGCACAAAATTAAGAATTGTTTTTATCTTTTCAATTCAAAGGTATAATTATAAAAGATAATTACAGGTAAATCATAACAAAAATTAATTTTTAATTCCGGAAAGAGTTAAGAAGATATACCGGCATTTGACTTAAGGGCACTTCTAAAAACTTCAATATTCTCTGCGAACATTGCGTATTCTTTGCGTTGAATTTTTATAAAAAATAGTTTTTAGAAGTGCCTTTAAATAATTATGACTATTTCTGAGCCAGTATGCCATAGTGATAAGGAGGCAAATTAATATTGTATTTTAAAATATTAAATCCGGCATTTATTAACATGCTTCGTAACGTTTCCGGTTCGGGTCTTATCGTCATGCTCGGTCCTCTTGGGGTGCTTGGATCGTATCTCCAATGAATGATACCGGCTTTTCCGTTTTTCTTTAAAATTCTATGAACTTCGCTCAATACGCCTGCCGATTCTTCCGCGTGAAGAATATTAAAAAGTAATACAAAATCCGCCTCCTCATCTTTTAAGCCGGTTCCTTCCGAAATAAAATCTTTATTGTAAATAAAGACATTTTCAATGCGGAATAATTTCAGCTTGTTTTCGAGTCCCTTAACCGCAAATTCTTCGATATCGTAAGCATGCACGATTCCTTTTATTTTTCTGCATGCAGGAATTGTGAAAGTACCGTAGCCGAAGCCGAGATCGACCAGGTTTTCAATATCTTTGACCACTTCCAGTTCTTCAAGTATTTTATCAGCATCAAAAAAATTTTCCCATATTTTTTCTTCGGGCATGCCGCTTTCTCTGGCTTTCATTTACCTCCTAAATATATTCTTCGGAACGCTTCGTCTCAATCATTTACTGCTGCAATGATGTTACAATTTTTATTACTTAATAATGATGTTGTACTTATCAAGCAAACCGCTGATCCCGTGTACGGAAAATTTCGCTTTTGTAATTTTATTTTTGTCAGGGTCTATCGAATAATTATAAGCGGAACTGAAATCGCACTTTGTCAGATTAGTATTATCAAACACTGCTTTGCTTAAATCGCAGTTATCGAAAACGGAGTTTGTTAAATCGGCGTTCGCAAAATAAACTTCCTTTAATTCACATGCCGTAAAATTTGTTTTTTGAATTTTCAAATTATAGAACGACGACATATTCAACTGCGACGATTCAAACTCTATAGACAACAAAAGCTTGCTGCATTTATCGAATTGCAACCCGAGTAATTTGCAGTTCAGGAATTTCGCGTCCCGGAATACTGTTCCGTTTATTTTTGCGTTGCTTAAATCGCATCCGGCAAATTCGCAATCGACAAATGAGCAGAAGGATAAATCAACGCCGGTGAACTGACATTTATTAAAGACGCATTTTTCGAATTCTGCGGCATTAAAACCTTCCTTTGAAAAATCCAGGCCGGAATATTTTTCTCCGCTGAAATAATTTATTTCTTTCATTAAACTTCACTTCAATAATTTGATTAAGAATGATTATATATTCCATGACGATAAAAATTCAAATAAAGAGGCCATAAGAAATAAAGGGATACTGATTATAAACATATTACCGATATCCGTCAGATTTTCTCTAGTGATCCTGAATTCCCAAAACCTCCACCCGACCGGCATATTTTGTTTATAGATTTCAATACCTGATTTTATTCCTGCACCGATGGTTAAAGAAAAAGGTATAAATTGAAGAAATAAAACTATAAAATAATATAATGCCGGTTTTATTTTGGTCAAACGGCTGTGATGATAATTATCTACCGAAACAATTCCGGAGACCCATCCTTGATACGATACCGTAGCATAAGGAAATATTATACTCAGTCCTAAAAATGTCTGGGGTATTGCACTGATAAACAGATTTTCCGTAAAATCATATAGAGCAGCTTTCAAATTGTTGCCGGCCCTATAATTAATCGCCGCTTTATCTTCCCGTATTAACATTTTAATTATTTTATCTCTTTGCGAAAGAGCAAATCCATTACCGGACTGCACCATTATAATCCCAATTGAACATGAAAAGCAGTAAGCAATAAAAATACTTATAATAAAAATTCTGCATTGTTTGAGAGATTCAATAATAGAAACAATTATTTTATTCATATATAAATATGATTAAACGATTGTTTATATAAAAGAGCAGATAAATTATCATCCGATAAAATCAGCCAGTTTTGCAAAAAATTCTGCAGGATTTTCCGTAGTCATCCCGTGTCCGCTATGAGAGATCATATACTTCCGGGCAAAATCCAGTTTATGAATTACATCCATATCATTATTTACTTCGCCGTAAAGGTAGCCTTTTCTGCATACGAGATTCCTGAATCTTTCAAGCAGCTCGCCGCTGTCGGACCATTTTACCAGCGATTCCGCGCTTTTATATACTGCTATCGAATTTGTTTCAGCAAAGTGCAGCTGGCTATGGCCTTTATACTCATGAAGCTGTTTTTCAAATAAATCATTATCGTATTCTTCGAAAGAAATGTCTGTTATGCCCCGGCTTAATGCACCGCAATCGTCACTGACAAGATTACCTTCAATATTAGCGAATGACAGAACCCGTGAAAAAAAATCGGGTGAAAAAAGCAGAGCTACGGCACCTCCCATACTGTGTGCAGCAATATGTATTTTACTAAAAGGCAGCAGCGAAAATAGTTTTTCTATAAAAGCAGCCTGATCTTCCATTTTATAAGAAAAAGTTTCAGGTTTTGATGACCTGCCGAATCCTAAAAGATCAATAAGAAGAAGAGATTTATTCGGGAAATAATCAAAATCAAAAACATGACGGAATGAATCGGACGAACATGCCAGACCGTGAATAAACAGAATAATCTCGTCGGAGCCGGAATTGTATTTACATTTAAAATTTAACCGGTGCCGGGAAATAATTTCGGAATATTCTTTTAAGCCTTCTGCCAATTTCATGCGATTGTCATTTAAGTAAAATCATTTTCCGGGTTTGTACAAAATCGCCGACCCGCATACAATAAAAATACACGCCGCCGGAAAGATTTACGGCATTAAAATTCACCTTATAACTTCCCGGCATTTTTACTTCGTTAACCAGAGTTTTTACTTCTTTTCCCAAAACATCGAAAACTTTTATCGAGACATCACTGTATTTCGGGACATAATAATTTATTGCGGTACTCGGGTTAAACGGATTCGGAAAGTTCTGCATCAATTCGAATGATTTAAATCCCGCGGTCTTATTAGAAACCGAACCTATAATAGGATTAAATATTTCTTTAGCAATCGATATTTCCGATTTATTATTTGTACGGTGCAGCCATACAATTGCAACATAGACGGTATCGTTGTTCATTGTATAAACGACTTTTGGATTTGAATCATTTCCTTCCATCCCGGAAATATTAATAAGAGTGTCGTTAGTATAAGAATAAAACGTCTGAATGAATATTTCGTTATTGCCTGCCAAAAAATCCGAATCAAACGCAACAAAGAAAGATGTTTTGTTATTATTTGAACCTGTTGCGATCGGATATGTATAAACAAACGGATTTTTAAAATTACAATTTTCGTTTTCGGTTGTCTTAAAATTAGCGGTACCGGAAACAGTATATTTTATTCTTGAAATTTGACTTATATGCGTTTCGTATGATATTTCACCCATTAATCCTAAATTCGGATTAGTTACATTCCCTTCGGCGACGGTATCATAATTAATTACAGGCCGGAAATCTTTATTGTAATCTGCTAAAATAATCTTACTGCCGGCCGTATCTTTTTTTAGATAAAGGAAATAGGTATAAGAACTGTTATCTTTTTTCGCAATATCCGGAGATGCACAATTCAGACTGTCAACCACTACCGGATTACTGAAATTATTATAAAATTCTTTCATCAATAATTTACCGTTCTGAATTCATAATTAAAGCGATGCGCTTAAAGAAACCTGCGGATCGGCGGTTAGTGAATCTTTAATTACTATCATATTACTTAATGTATCATTTAAGTAGTTGCGGCTTTTTATGCTGTAATTTCCGTTGGAATAATTCTGCCACACTATTTTTATTCCATACGAATAACTATTAGAAGCTACTTTAGGATTGAATTTAATAAGGCTATGGGAAGCAATAATTATATCATCACCTAATATCGGAGAAATCTTTTTTAGATATACGGTATAAACGGAATCATTCAGGTTTATCCATGTAATATATGCTTCATATCCTGGATATGTTTGAGCTTCGAATAAATCGAAGTCGTAATTGCTGCCGGGAATATCTACTAAAATACTTTTTTGAAACGGCCGGGCGAATAATATAGTTGTATTAAAAAATAATAATGGAAGTAATAGCATCCTTATTTTTGCAAAATTCTTCATTTAATACCCCCAAATTGTTATGATCAATTTTAGTGAATTATAAAATTTCTTCAGTTGCCGGGATAAGTTATCCGAACAATTACAATTCACGGTCTGAATGCTTCGCCCGCCGCATAAGTATCGAAGAACTCCTGAAACTTTTCTATCCTTCCGTTTTTAATTTTAATAACATGAACAAAATCCGATTCGTAAATTTTTCCGGTCGGTTTAGCCAGGCATTTCATATTACCGATCACGGCAACAGTATCGATGTCGGCAAGCATTTTTTCCGGTTTCAATTCTAAAATATCTTCGGCTTCTCTGCCGATATTCACCCATTCGAGGAATCCTTTGTGTCCGTAGCGCCTACCTCCGGCAGGGTTATAAGGATTTTCCGGTTCGCCCCATTCAACTTCCGTACTTAGCAACTCAAGAATGGAATTTATTTCACGGTTTGCAAAAAAAGAATACAACCGTTTAACCAAATTTATATTTGACGTTTCAGTATTCATTACTTTCCCTTTTATATAATTATTTAATCCGATAATAAATATATTGAAATGCGGATTATATTAGACTGTTTCCCAATTTTGCATTTCGGGTTTTTCTCCTTACAAAGGAAATTTTATTTCCATAGCATTTGTAATAAGTTCAAAATCTTTTCGATTTATTTGGAACAAACCTCGGCGGAACGGATATCCCCATTTCTGTTTGTCTTTAATAAACTCAAGCCGGTCGATCAAAGGGCGGATAGATACTGGTCTGCATGGAAGGAAAGTTACCCTCCGCCGCCAGGGATAAAAAGATGCGCTCATTATTGCCTGAAAAGGTTCGGTGTCCGTTATTTTCCCGGCAGCCGTAAATTCCTGAAGCGGTTCACCCTTATTAAGGCTGGTGCGAGGAGAATAAAAAATAATATAATCGCCCTCAGAAAGATTTTTTATCATACCTGCTTTTCCGTGCCCGGCTTGAGTAAATCCGCCGTTCACCCCCAGCATTACGTGGTCAAGAGATATCGTATTTATCCAATACATCATGATTCTCTGAATTTATGAGCTGTTCTTTTGCTTTTTCAAAATCGTCAGTGTATTACCAAAGCTTTAGCATAGCCTTTTACCCCATTATCCAGGGTCTGAATATTTTTTCCGTCCCATTCAAATATGCCTTTAACTTGAACTCCGTTTACTGTGCTGAATTCTCCGCCCACATAAAGTTTGTTATTGTACGGATATAAAACATAAGGAGCCCCGCTGATTGAGAGATTTCCCGGGTTCCAGTTTGTTCCGTTCCATACCGCATAATTTTGTACGCTTACGGAACCCGCAAGACTAAATCCGCCTCCTACATTTAATTCATCATTAAAGGACGCTCCGCAATCAACAAAATTCTCATTTATTCCATTATCAAGGTTGGACCAACTATTGCCGTCCCATTTGGCAATATTATTTGCTTGAAAGCCGTTACACATTAAAAAATTGCCCATTGCATATAGATCATCATTTACGACTGTCAAATTCAATACATAACCAGAGCCGTCTGGATGTACGGGACCAATATTTGAGACAACAGTATCCCATTTAACACCATCCCATTTAGCTACTTTGGAACCGGGTGAAAGGAACCAGCCACCGGCGTACAGAGCACCTTTAAATTCTGCTAAAGTATATACTTCATCACTCATACCCTGTCCGACTTGTGACCATGATATACCGTTCCATTTTGCAATATTTGCCGCAGGCTTTCCGCCCGCATTATTAAACCAGCCGCCGGCATAAAGCTCATTGTTAAATACGATTAAGCTGGTAACCCTGCCGTCTATTCCGGTACCGACCGAGTACCACTGTTTGCCGTCCCACCTGGCAATATTGCTTGCCGGTCTTCCCCCGGCATAATCTATAAATCCTCCGACGTACAATTCCCCTGCGTAGAATGTCATACACTCAACATCAACATCTTTTCCGATTACGCCCGATCCAAGCGGATACCAGTTCTTTCCGTCCCACTTTGCAATATTATTAACCGCCGTATTGCCGGCCATTATAAAGCTGCCGCCGACGTATAAGGTATCTACGGCAGTATTGATATTACCTTTAGGCGGTGCCGGAACTTCGACCGGCCCGTCTTTCTTGCAGCCGGTGAGAACAAGAAACGAAAGTAAAACGATATATACTGTTTTCATACGAATAAACTCCGTTCAGAAAAATTTTATACTCGGGCTTATTATCATCAGTTAAAAACTAAAGGGTACGTTAAAATGAGGAGCTTAAGATTCTAAAACATTTCGGTGTAATTATTTAATGATGATATTTTTATAATAAAAGGAAAGAAATTCCCCTTTCTTTCGCCTAATCTATAGATAATTATTATTAAATTCTATAAAATTAATTGCCGTATAACTTCAATTGAAGAATTCAACTGCAAAAAGAAATATTAAAATGGATAAACAAGTCGCTTTAAAGAAACTCCGGACAATACCCGGTGTCGGGAAATCAATTTCTCAGGATCTCCGGGATATCGGTATCAAGGAAATAGATGATCTTAAAGATAAAAGTCCCCAACTCCTTTATGAAAAGCTCAACACTTTGAGCGGAGTTAAACAGGATAAGTGCGTTCTGTATACATTCCGCTGCGCGGTATATTTTGCCTCGGAAAACCGCCACGAAAAAAAGAAGTTAAACTGGTGGTATTGGAAGGACAAAGAATATATAGACTAAACATTTCGGAAAATTTCTTCGTTAATATAGTTTTCTATGCTTTCTTTATTAACCTTCCTCATATTCATTTTTAAATTTTTTCTGCTGCCGTCCGGCGAATTTTTTCACCTCATGTGATATTCCATCAAAATATACGTGTTTCAATCCCTTCTTATACCGGTTCGTCATTCGTTTATGCACATTCGTCGCCATATATTTTTATAGCCTTAATTGCGTCCTTAAGTTTGAACCGTAGACAAGACATAATACGTGACAAAATTAAAAGGAGGAAAAAAGTGAAAACTACAATATTATTTATAGCATTAATAATAACATCAACAGTCTTTGCGCAAACCGAAAAGAATTATCTTTTAACAATAGGACAAACTCATCTCGGCGCTTACCTCGAGGTAGGCGGCAGATATTCAACCGTTATGGGCTCCGAACCTGCCGGATTTATGGATATAAAAGGAGCCGTTGTTTTTAACGGTGGTTGGGCAGTAGGCTTAATGGGATCGGGATTATATTACGATAAAAGATTATCCATGCTGGTTAACGACGGGACCTATCATCTTTATGTTTCTTACGGTGCATTGTATGCGGAAAAACTTTTTACGCTCAACGATAACCTGAAAATATCTTTTTCAATTGCTACGGGCCAGGGAGAAGCATATTATCAGTACGATAAGGACTATCAAAAGGAAAAAGTATGGTCCGAGGAAATCATTGATAAGACAACGTTTTATATATTCGAACCTTCATTAGAGATCCAGCACAGGGTTACCGGGAACTGGTGGATAGGTTTAACCGGCAGCTACAGAAACACTTCCCCTTTAAGAATTGCCGGCGCCACGGAAAACATGCTTAGAAAATTCTCCGGCGGCTTAACTCTAAAATGGGGAATATTCTAAACGATCATAAATTTAAAGACGCAAAGAAATGATCAGTGAATGAAAAAAATGAGGCTGTACTCCAAAAATATTTTTAGTGTTCCTTCGTGTCAAAGTGGTAAAAGAGAATCTTGCTTTAACGAAAATACCATTATTAATTGCGAAGTCTCTAAGGCGCTAAGCTTACATTGGCGACAGTCTCACTGCTTCAGGAAATATTATAAAAAAACCCGAAACTGATCGGATTAAAAAATTTGATCGGCCTCCCTAAAATTTTTTTGAGGCATCTTTATTGCATTTTAACGAATTTAGAGACATGAAAATGAAACTAAATAAAAAAATAATTTTTGCCGTAATAATTTTTGCTTTTTTTATACAAACCGTTATAATAACTTACAATCATTTCAGCGGCTTTATTCATATAGACAACGCTGTAAATTTAATAGTAAGATTATTTGTCGGAACAACCTTCTCGTCGGTTTTCGGACTACTGCTTGTCTATATCGACATTGTTTTTATCAATTACCTTGATAAAATTTTACCTCTCCACGGCAGACTCATTCCCAGAATACCTGCAGAGATCTTACTTTCGACGGTTTCGGGAATATTTGTGGGTTCTCTGATTACCGTAACCGCCCACATTCTTATGCCGTACCCGGAGGGACTAATAAAAAATGTAATTAACAATTCTCTTATAACATCCGTTATAAATATCATCTTAATTCTTGCTGTTGAAGCTGTGCTGTGGTTCAAGCGCGGACAGGATTCATTAATTAAAGCGGAAAAGCTGGAAAAAGAAAATACGCTGATAAGATTTGAAACCCTGAAGAATCAGCTCAATCCGCATTTTATGTTTAACAGCATGAACGTTCTTTCGTCGTTGATAAAAAAAGATGCGGACAAAGCTCAAAATTTTGTGGATGAATTTTCTTCGGTTTACAGATATACTCTCGATGTAATAGAAAGACGAGTAGTTGAATTAAGGGAAGAACTTGAATTCGCTAAATCGTATTTATATCTTCAAAAAATAAGGTTCGACAATGCAGTTATTACCGAAATAAAAGTTGATGCTTCAAAACTTGATAAATTACTTCCGCCGCTTTCGGTGCAGACATTGCTCGAGAATGCATTCAAGCATAATAAAGCATCTGCCGAAAATCCGCTGAGCATTAAAATATTCAATGAAGGCGAGTTCCTGTTTGTTGTTAATAACCTTCAGCCTAAAATAAGGCAATACGACTCAAAAGGAATCGGCTTGAATAACCTGAAAAAGAGATACGAACTGCTCGGAACCGGCGTGCCGTGTTTTTCGGTAAACGAAAAAGAATATGTAGCGAAGATTCCGTTTATCGCATATGAAGAATAACCGCAAGCAAAATTAATTAATTCAGGGGTTGCTAATGAAAGTAATAATTATTGAGGACGAGAAACTTGCCGCCGAAAGGCTTGAAGTATTGATTAACGAGATTGATCCTTCCGTTGAAATCGCTGCAAAGATTCCTTCGGTAGAGCAATCGGTTGCTTGGTTCAAACATAACAAGCCCGATTTGATTTTTCTTGATATACAGTTGGAGGACGGATTAAGTTTTTCCATATTTGATAAAACAGATATAGACACACCGGTTATTTTTACTACCGCTTACGACCATTATGCAATAAAAGCATTCAAACTGAACAGTATCGATTATCTTCTGAAGCCGGTGAAAAAAGATGATTTGAAGAATAGCCTGAATAAATACAAAAATATAAAATACTCTTACCTGACCGATTTCGGCGAGATAATAAAAAGCATTCAGACAAGAGAAATTGTTTACAAGAAAAGATTTCTCGTGCAGTACGGACAAAAAATTAAGAAAGTTGAAACCGGAGAGATCGCGTATTTCTTTGCGCTGGAGAAGAATGTTTTCCTTTCTACATATAAGAATAATATTTATCCTGTCGACTACACGCTTGATAAACTACAGGAAGTTCTTAATCCTGAGGAATTTTTCAGGATCAATCGTAAGATGATAATAAGATTCGGCGCAATTAAAAACATGATACCGTATTCGCGATCGAGAATTAAAATAGAATTAAATCCTCCCGAACCGAAAGATGTAGAAGCTCTGGTAAGCGTCGAAAGATCATCAGCTTTTAAAACCTGGATGGATAAATAGTAATGAGGCTGTCTCAAAAATTATTTATTATATCTAATCTGCGAAAATTTGTCCTTATTCGGGGCCGGCAGCATCAGTGTTATTTACTTGCTATTTTTCGCGATAAATTATTTTTGAGACAGCCTCTTATATTCAGACAACAGCCAAGATTTTACACTAGGCTTCGATCTCTTTTTTCTGAACGTGAGTAAGCCAGTTATGTTTATCTTCTTTTCTGCCGTAGTGAATCGACGTTAATTCGTCGAACAGTTTAACATCCAGTTCTCCCGGCTGCCCGTTGTTGAATTCCATCTGGAAATCTTTATATGTCAACCATCCGACGGAGGAAATAATAGCCGCCGTACCGGTACCGAATACTCCTATAACGTTCCCTTTTTTATATTCGGAGACTACTTCATCAATGCTGATAAGTCTTTCGGTTATATTCATACCCCAATCTTTAAGAATTTGTATTACTGAATCCCTGGTTACACCCGGCAGTATACTTCCGGTCAATTTGGGTGTTGCCACTTCATTCTTAAAATTAATGAAAATATTCATCGTTCCGACTTCTTCGATATACTTTTGTTCAACGCCGTCTAGCCATAGAACCTGGGTATAACCCTGTTTCTGCGCTTCCTCTGCGGCAAGTAAACTTGCAGCATAATTTGCAGGTGTTTTACAATCACCCAAGCCTTTTCTGACTGCTCTTACATAATCGTCCTGCGCAAGTATCTTAACGGGTTTGAAACCCTCGGGATAGTATGCACCGACGGGCGAAAGCATAATGATTAATTTATACGTAGCCGAAGGTTTAACTCCGAGATAAGGATCTGTACCGAAGACAAACGGACGAATATATAGAGCTTCTCCGCTTTTTGCCGGAATCCAATCGTTTTCCACGGCAACCAGCTCGGAAATTGCATTTAATAAAAATTCCTCGTCAACTTCGGGTATACAGACGCGTCTTGCAGAATTATTCAATCTTTTTATATGTTTCTCCGGCCTGAAGATAACTGCCTGCCCTGATTCCGTTTTAAAGGCTTTTAACCCTTCAAAAATTCCCTGAGCATAATGCAGAAATGTTGTGCCGGGGTGTAGCGATAAATTGCTTAACGGTCTAATTACAGGGTTATGCCATCCTTTATCCTTGCTGTAATCCATCTCAAAAACATGGTCTGTAAATACTTTTCCGAACCCTAATTTTTCCGGAATTTGAACCCTATTTTTTCTTTCCGTTAAATCATACTTGATTTTTTCCATAACGCACCCAATCTAAATCTTATTTGAATTTAACTTTAATACATATTTACAAAAAATTAATGATAAATTAAAATAAAAAGCCCGGTGGAGGGCTACCGGGCATGGGAAAGATCCATAAAGGGGGTACAACTTAATGAATCTAATTTTGTAAAAATTAATATTTTATTTTTTGATAATCAATTAATATTATCAGTTCACATTAAATAATTGATTCTGCCTTTCGGAAAAACAACATCAAAAAATAAGCATCCACAGCAGATAATCGAGTATTAATATCATAGCGGCCGAAAGCACGAACGATCTGATAGTAGCCAACCCGACGCCTTCGGCACCGCCTTCGGTTTTAAAACCTATATGACACCCCAAAAGAGCAGTTACTGCACCGAAAAAAACAGTCTTTACCAGCCCGGCAATTAGATCCGGTACCACAAAGAATCTTTTTACCGATTCGAAGAACACCGCAAAAGAAACGCCCAGAAAATAATTTGAAACTATATACGCCCCGAAAACCGCAATCGCATCGGCGAAAACAACTAAAAGCGGCAGCATTAGCACCGAAGCCAAAAACCTGGGCATTGCCAGATATCTTATGGGACTTATTGCCATTGTTTCCAGTGCATCAATCTGCTCGGTTACTTTCATGGTACCCAACTCGGCCGCAATAGACGCACCTACACGTCCCGCAATAACAATTCCCGTTAAAACAGGCCCCAGTTCGGTCACTATTGCCCGGCTTGTAGAACCGCCGAGAAATGAAAGAGGCGCAATTCCTTTAAGCTGGTAAGCCGCCTGCCATGCCGCAACCGCACCGGTAAAAACAGCTATTATCATTACCAGGGGCAGAGAATTCACGCCGATATGCTCCATCTGAAAAAGAATTATTCTTTTACTTTTGGGAATTGTGCGGAAACTTTTAATTATTTCCCAGAGAAGAGTACCTATCTGTCCGATTTCCTGTAGAAAGTTTAATACTTTTCTGCCGATTATTTGTAGTAATGAAGTAAGCAAAGAATTTTTTTCGTTATTTTAATGATAAATTTAATAAAAATAATTTCACTAATCCGATAAAATTTTTAATATGGCAATATTTCCTCGTAAAAAATGACCAAAGATTCAGGTTACCTGAAAATTTTTCTGCCATAAATTTTTTTATGACTCATTTATCACAAAATTAAGCTCAGTATGCCCGTGATTAAATTATTTTTTTTATTTTTGTAACTGCTTCGCTGAAATAATAGCGGACATTATACCTGAGTAGGCCAAACCTATAGAATATCACAAAGGTTCGAGTCTTATGATTGAGCTGTAAAAAAGCTCCTAAGGTACATTTTATTTAAATCTGGAAAGGGTGAGTATGACGAACAATAAAGAGTTGATCAACTGGGTTAATCAAATGGCTGACATGTGCAAACCGGATTCGGTTTACTGGTGCGACGGTTCCGACGAAGAATACCAGACGCTGGCAGATCAACTAGTTAAAAAGGGAACTTTCATAAAATTAAACGAGAAAAAAAGATCAAACAGCTTTTATTGCATTTCCGATCCGTCAGACGTTGCCAGGGTTGAAGACAGAACATTTATTTGCTCCAAAAATAAGGAAGATGCGGGCCCTACAAATAACTGGGTAGATCCTGTTGAAATGAAATCTTCTTTGGAAAATAAGTTCGGCGGATGTATGAAAGGAAGAACTATGTTTGTTATTCCTTACAGCATGGGACCGCTGGGATCCCCTATTTCTCACATCGGGGTGGAACTGACTGATTCTCCTTATGTTGTCTGTAATATGAAAATTATGACTCGTATGGGGAAAAAAGTATTGGATGTCCTGGGTAACGGAAATTTTGTAAAATGTCTCCATTCCGTCGGCGCTCCGCTTGCAGATGGTCAAAAAGATGTACCGTGGCCGAATAACCCGGATAAATATATTGTCCATTTCCCCGAAGAAAAAGCTATCTGGTCATTCGGAAGCGGATACGGCGGGAACGCACTTTTAGGGAAAAAATGTTTTGCACTTAGAATTGCTTCTTCAATGGCCCGTGAACAGGGATGGCTTGCCGAGCATATGCTTATAGTAGGAGTTACCTCACCCGAAGGCGAAAAGAAGTACATCGCGGCCGCTTTCCCGAGCGCATGCGGTAAAACAAACCTCGCCATGCTTACTCCGACTTTGCCGGGATGGAAAGTAGAAACTATCGGCGACGATATTGCATGGATGAAATTCGGTGAAGACGGAAGGCTGTATGCAATAAACCCGGAAGCAGGTTTCTTCGGCGTGGCACCCGGTACGTCGATGGATACTAATCCAAACGCTATTCTTTCTATGGATAAAAATTCCATTTTTACTAACGTAGCTTTAACTCCAGATCTTGATGTTTGGTGGGAAGGTTTAACCGACCGAAAACCTGAAAAATTACTTGACTGGCACGGAAATGAATGGACGCCGGAAAGCGCCGGTAATGCGGCTCATCCTAATGCGAGATTTACTGCCCCGGCATCTCAATGTCCTGTAATTGACCCGGCGTGGGAAGATCCCAAAGGAGTACCTATCTCTGCTATTTTATTCGGCGGAAGAAGAGAAAATGTAGTGCCTCTCGTTTACGAAGCCTTTAACTGGCAGCACGGTACTTTCCTTGGTTCAATTGTATCTTCAGAAAAAACTGCGGCGGCTGCCGGAGACATCGGAACTCTGAGACACGATCCGTTTGCTATGCTTCCCTTCTGCGGGTATAATATGGGAGATTATTTCGGTCACTGGCTGAATATCGGGAAAAACGCAGACCAAAGTAAGCTGCCGAAGGTGTTCTTTGTTAACTGGTTCAGAAAAGATGAAAACGGAAAATTCATGTGGCCGGGATACGGTGAAAATATCCGTGTTATAAAATGGATATTCGAACGTATCGACGACAAAAATTCCGGTAAAAAAACTCCGATTGGTTTTGTTCCGAAAGACGGCGTACTGGATACGAACGGACTCGACATTGAACCGGAACAGATTTCTAGGCTTTTTGAAATCAGAAAAGACGAATGGCTTAAAGAATCGGAAGAAATAAGGAAATACTATAAATTATTCGGCTCCAGGCTTCCGGCAGAATTAGCAGGAGAAGTAGATTCTTTGGTGCAAAGAATTAAACAAATTTGATAATTTGTTGCGGTTCTGATTCAAGTTATTGTGTCCAAGACGGAACAAATGCAGAATATTATGCATAATTTTGAGCAAAAATTATTATTTTAAATTAAATCCGGAAATCATAAACTTACCGGAAAATCTAAATCGAATGCTCTATTTTTTTATAAAAAAGATAGAGCATTTTTGTTTTAGCGCGGAATTTAAAATATGTAGATTTTGATATTTCGACTTATTTAAATTATCACCGGATTTAAATAATTCGGACAAGATTCCAATATGATACATTCACGATTTGCCGATTTATACTAACTTTCACATTATCTTCTTTCCGTAACTCTCGGCTTCGGATTTTCCGGGAGTCAATCCGATTTTATAAATGCTTTAGTTATTTGCATTTATACGAACGAATTACTTGTTCTTATTAAGAAACAGCCGTTTATTTATTTTTTACTCACGGTTATTAATATTTTAGCATCATAATTGCAGTAAGTTAATGAATAAATATAATTTTTGAGAAAAATGGATAAAGCGCAGGAAAATTTCTATTTGACTAACAGCAGCAGATACGTTCCATCGCTGTTAGCAAAAGCACCGGTCGGAATAATTACTTTTTCTTCCGCATGGAGAATCGATTTTGTAAATGATGCTTTTTCGGAATATGCCGATTTGTATCAATTTAAATCAAAAAATCCGGAAGGTCAGAATATACTCGAAGAAAATATTTTCCCGGGCATTGACATTAAAAGCGACCTGCTTAATTTAAAAGACGGAATTCCGTTTGAGAAAGTGATAAAAACTTTAAAAACTGCCGAGGGCGGACTACTGGCGGTTGTGATAAAAGCTATACCAAACACTGACGAAAAAGGCTTTCAGGGCGGGATACTTATTTTGGAAGATCTGCGTATCGCCTCTTCTTTCCTTAATGAAAAATCCCTGCGGAACGAGCAGATAGAAAATATACTTAACAATGTGAACGATCTGTTGTTAGTCACGGATACCACGGGTATAATAAAATACTCCTTCGGAAAACTGCTGGAAACGATGGGTATAAATTCCTTTAGTCTCAGCGAAACAACGCTCGACAAACTTCTCCCGGAAATAAGTAAAAACGAAATTTTAAAGTTAATCTCCGAAGCATCCTCAGATAAAAAAACCGTAAAGACAATTTTAGAATTTAAGATACGCAACGAAGATTATATTTTTGAATGCAGAATTGAACCATTTGCCAACTGGCGTTCCGAAATACAGTTTGTTTTTATATTCTTCACCGAAATCAGTGAAATCGTAAAAGAGAAGAGACTGCTGGAAGCAAAAATTAAAGAGCTCAATCAATATCAAATTATAACTGAAGCCGTTACCGATGCCGTGTTCGCCGTTGATCCGGAAGGCATGATTTATTTCTGGAATAAAACCGCCGAACATCTTTTCGGATATTCCAGAAGCGAAGTATACGGAAAATTCTTCGGCAAGGCACTGGATGTTTTCGATAAAGAATATTTCGGCGTAATAAAAGATGAGTTAATCAGATCGAACTCGTGGAAAATTACACTTACGGTTTATAAGAAAAACGGTCAGAAAGAAATTATTGACGCAAAGTTTACCTTCGGCGGAAAAGATACCGACACAATTATAGTATTATGCACCAATATAACCGAGCGCGCATTGAAAGAACAGCAGCTCAGGGCATCCGAAGAAAAATTTAAGGACATAGTCAGTAAGACATCCGAGCTAATCTGCAATATAGACGTTGAAGGATTTATAACTTACGCTAATCCCGCATTAGTAAAAGCACTGAAATATTCCGAAGAAGAAATTATAAACAAAAGGTTCTACGATTTTTTGTCCCCTGAATTCCTAAAGCAGAATGATTTCAGGATAAACAAATTCGATAAGATAGGTACCAGCGAAATACCGCTCGCCTTAGTCGCTAAAAATAAAGACGAGATAGTTGTAAAAGCCGTCTTCTCCCCTGTTTATGTAAAAAACAAACTCGGTTATTTTAACGGAATGTTCACCGATATAACCGAGAAAAAACAGACAATTCGCGATTTGAAAATTTTCCAGTCGATGTTTGATGCTTTTCAGGACGGCGTTGCCGTTGAATGCGAGGGCAAATTTATTATGACGAATAAAATCTTCCCTCGCATTTTCGGATATGCCGGCGAGAACGAATTGTTAGGTAAAGATATCGGCGATCTAGTGCATCACGAAGATATAGACAGACTGCTCGGTTATTTCGATCTTCTTTCTCATAAAAAAGATATACCGGGCAGATTTGAATTTCTGGGAAAAAGAAAAGACGGAATAAATTTTTATGCCGAGACCTCTTTTTCTTCATTTCAAATTGAGGGCAAAAAATATATCGTAATGGTAACCGCAGATATTACGGAAAGAAAAAGAGCGCAGCAGGCAATACGGGATTCAGAAGAGAAGTACAGAAATATTACCGATAACATTGACGATTTCTTATTTACGTTTGAAAGTACCGGTACCGCGCTGAAGCCTGTCTTTTATACTTCCTCCGTTGAAAAAATTACCGGTTATTCACAGACGGATTTACTCGGCGATGCTAAACTTATATTTAAGATTATTTATCCGGATGACTTTTCAGGCCTTAAGAAAAAATTAAATGCTATTCTTAAGAGCCGGATTCAGCTTTCGGGTGAATTCGAGTTCAGAATAATTAACAAGCACGGCAACGTAGTTTGGACAAGAACAAAAGTAAATCTGGTTAGAAACAGCGAAGGCAGAATTATTAAAATTTACGGACTGGTAAGTGATATCTCTTTAAGGAAAAAAGCCGAGAAAGATTTAAATGCTTCTACCGATAACCTTATAAAACTGAACGAAACAAAAGACAGGTTTATATCAATTATCTCTCACGATCTGCGCACGCCGTTCAGTTCTATAATGGGATTTACCGATTTACTATTGAGCGACAAAGAACTTAAGGAATCTGAACGGAAGCAATATATTGAGTACATTCAGGAATCATCCAAGTCGATGCTTTCGCTTGTAAATTCTCTGCTGGATTGGACGAGACTGCAGACGGGAAGAATAAAATTCGAGCCGGTAAGAATTGAAGCATTTAAAATTATCGAAAATTCACTTAACGCATTATCCGGCGCTGCTTACCAGAAAAATGTTGAAATATCTTCAAACGTAAAAGACGATGTTTATATTTACGCCGACAAAGATTTGATCCTTCAGGTCTTCAATAACCTGATTTCTAACGCGATTAAGTTTACCCCTAAAAACGGCTCAATCCGAATTTCGGCAACTCCTTCCCCAAAAATCAGATTTATGGAATTTTCTGTACGGGACAGCGGCATAGGTATTAAAACGGATAACATTAACAAGCTGTTCAGAGTGGATACTAAATTTACATCCGAAGGAACGGAGGGTGAAAAAGGAACGGGGCTTGGTCTGTCTCTCGTGAATGAGATTATAGAAAAACACGGCGGACAGGTATGGGTTGAAAGCATCTGGGGCCGCGGATCGGAATTTAAGTTTACCCTCCCTATTGGGTCGCCGAATATATTACTGGTAGACGACAGTAGAACCGACAGGCTTTTATATTCTAAGATTTTAAAAGATATTACTCCCGATTACAATATCGAAATTGCATCGGACGGACAGGAAGCAATCGAAAAAATAATTCAGTCTCCTCCTGCACTTTTAATAACCGATCATATTATGCCGAGAAAGAACGGTTATGAATTAATACTTGAACTGAAAAAAACAGAAATGAGCGGCAAGCCGCCGGTTATTATTTTAAGCAGCGATATTGACCGCAATGCAATCGAAGAATACCAGGAACTCGGGGTGGAATTTGTTTTTCAAAAACCCGTCAACTTATCCAGCTTCAAGCAGGCGGTTGAGAAGGCCTTGAAAAAAGGACTGATGGGAGATAAATAGTTTTATTTTTCCGCCGCCGGTAGCTCTATCAGAAAAGCCGCTCCGGGTTTGGTTTCATCGCCAAGTTCCGAGGGACTTTTAACTGTAACGCTTCCGCCGTGCCGTTCGGTAATTTGTTTCACTATGGATAATCCCAGTCCCGACCCTTCGTATGCTTTCTGCTTGATATTCGATGCGCGGTAAAAATCGTTAAAGATCTTACCCAAGTCCTTAGACGGAATACCGATACCGTTGTCCGCAAATTCAATCATTATCCTTGATTTGTTTTCTTTAATCGATACCTCCACCCTGCCTTTTTTTCCCACATACTTTATCGAATTTCCTATGAGGTTGGAGAAAGCTATTTCCAGCAGTAATCTATCTCCTTTGATAAATTTTTTGGATTTCCGGCAGTCTTTAAAACGGAACGATATTTCCTTTTCTTTAAGTTCAATTGAAAGCTTCCCGATTATTTCGGAAAGAAGTTTGCACACTTCTATTTCCTCGCTCGCAATTTCATCAAGAAGGCGCAGCTTGGATATTTTCAGTACATCGTTTATCATTGTAATTGCTTCGCTGGAGCTGGTTCGCGCTCGCATCAGTCGTTCTTCGATTGCCTGGTTTACCGGACCTAAAAATTTATCCAATATTATATCGAGATATGAATGTACAACCGCCAAAGGCGATTTTATCTCGTGCACGATGGCAATGATATGCTTCTGCTTCTCGGTTTCCGCCTTTTTAAGTTTATCGAATGATTCGACAAGCTGCTGCTCGATACGATAGAGCTGGTTTGCAATCCTATTGGTAAGAAAAACGCTCACAACCATTACGAACGAAAAAACTACATCGTAAGCTATTATAAATTTCAAATTCGTAAACAACGGAACTTCCAGCAATCCTCTAACGGTATGATGAGTTATGAAACCTAGATATTCGCCGAAGATTATAAAGTTGAAGAGGCATATTATCCCTGCTGCTATCGCATACATAATCTGTCCCGGCAGTATTAAACTTCCTATGATCATGTGAAAAACAAACAGCATGAACAAAGGTGTTTCGATGCTTCCGGTATAATAAACAATTAAACTTAAAGCGGTAAGATCGAGCAGCATCTGAACAAGCGAAAAATGAAGCGGGTTGAATTTTCCGGGCACGCATTTCAAATAACGCCTTACCCAATGGAGGAAAAAATTATAAAGAAGTATAACGGCATTAATAATGAATAATATGCTATTCTGTGTCCTGGAAAAAGAAAGGCCCAATACCAATTCCGAAGAAATTAGAAATCCGAACAGGACAAAGACTGCACCGTAGCGCAGTTCAATCAGCCACAAGTTACGTTTCCTGATGGTTTCCCAGTAATCGACGTATTTATCTGCCCAGTACGGAATTAACGGTATCATTAAAAATCCTCCCCGCAAATACGTAGCACAGATTAGCAATCTGTGCTACGCCAAGAATAAAAATACACAAAGAACATTTAACTAGGAAATAAATTTTCCTCGTTTTGTATAGTGCGTGTGCAGCAGTTTATGCGAAAGTTTGCTGCATGGTCCGTCCGTAAGGAATTTTTGATAAATATAATTAACATGCGGATTCTCATGCGATTTTCTTATCGGCAAGGACTCTTCTTCGGCATATATGGCTTCCGCACGTTTCTTCCTAATATCCGCGTTAGTCGGTATCGGCTGACCGCCGCCGCCCAAACAGCCGCCCGGGCAGGCCATTATCTCAACGAAATGATATCCTTCCAGTTCACCTTTCTTCAGCATCTCCATTACCTTTTTAGCGTTCGCGGTTCCGTGGGCAACCAAGAACTTAACATCAACGCCTTCAAGGAATTTATAATCTTCCACACAATTTTCCAATTTTACCGATGCCTGTTTAATGCCTTCAAAACCGCGGCAAGGTTCTATAACAAGATTCTTAAACGGAACTACCCTTCCGGTTACAAGTTCGTAAACTGTCCTGAGCGCGGCTTCCATAACACCGCCCGTTGCTCCGAAAATTAATCCTGCGCCCGACGCTTCACCGAAAGGATCGTCGAAATTTGATTTAGGCATCTCGGGCAGATGAATTCCGGCCTCCTTAATCATTTTTGCCATTTCACGGGTAGTCAAACCGAAATCAACATCCTTAAAACCCGAGTCGTCCATTTCCGGCCTGTTGCATTCGAATTTTTTAGCGGCACACGGCATCAAAGCTACAGTTACTATGTCCGCAGGATCGATACCGGCTTCCTTTGCGTAAAATGTCTTTGTAATCGCGCCGAACATCTGCTGCGGCGATTTAGCTGTTGACAGATAGTCCAGATATTCCGGATAAAAATGCTCGATGAACTTGACCCAGCCCGGGGAGCATGAAGTGAATTGGGGAAGTTTAACCGATTCGTCTTTATCTACTATGGCTTTTTTCAGTCTGTTCAGAAGTTCGGTACCTTCTTCCATTATAGTTAAATCTGCGGTGAAGTTTGTATCGAATACTTTATCAAATCCGATTCTCTTCAAAGAGGTATTTAATTCGCCGGTGAACGAATGCCCGGGTTCAACTCCGAATTCTTCGCCGATTGCAGCGCGAGGCGACGGGGCTGTTTGTATAACAACGTGTTTCTTTGGATCGTCTATTGCGGCCCATATTTCGTCGGAAGGATCGTTTGCACGCAGCGCACCTGTGGGGCAGCGGTTGATGCATTGACCGCAATTTATACAGATGACATCGGCAAGCGGCTTATCAAGGAATGTACCTATGTGAGTTTCGTGTCCGCGGTTTATCGCTTCCAGAACCCCCACTTCCTGAAGATCGATGCAGGTTCTTACACAGCGTTTGCACAGTACGCACTTGCTCATATCCCTTATAACAGCTGCGGAAGATTTATCTACTTCGTAACGCGGAGCTTCAACATGCCCGAAGGTATAACTGTCAACGCCGTATTCCTTTGCCAGGTTCTGCAGTTCGCAGTTCCCGTTCCTGAAGCATGAATAGCATTCGCCGTAATGCTCGCTTAAAAGAAGATCGATGATGTGTCTTCTTGCTTTTCTTACCATCGCAGTTGATGTCCTGATCTTTATCGGCGAAGTGATCGGAAACGAACAAGCTGTTTGTAGAGTTCTCATCCCTTCCACATCCACCACACAAATACGGCAGACGCCGGCAATGCATAGATCCGGATGATGGCAAAGCGTAGGTATATGTATCTGATTCTGCTGGCATGCTTCCAGAATCGTTGTACCAAGCGGAACAGTAACTTTCTTCTCGTTGATCTCAACGCTGACCGTTCCGCCTATGGCAGTTGTATCCAGAGGTTTATCAACAATATGAGGCTGCTGACTTACAGGTGTTCTTAGATTTTCACGCTTTACCATTGTTCCTCCCTTTACCGTTTGAACGGAAAATTTCGTCTTTAAAATTTTCCAATATCGAAATAAATGAATTAGGACTTGACTGGCCCAGTCCGCATTTGGAAGCGACCTGCATTGTTCTTCCGAGCTCTTTCAGATTATTTATGTGTGCAAATGTGTATTCGTCTTTCTCAATTTTTTCTATGCCTTCCATCAGTTTGGTGTTTCCTATCCTGCATGGCGTACATTGCCCGCAAGATTCATCGATAAAGAATTCCATAAAATTCTTAAGCACTTTAAGCATATCACGGCTTTCGTTAAATATCATAACAGAACCTCCGGTTGCCGCATCTTCATAAGCGAAAGACCTGCCGAACTGCGATTTCGGAATGCAATTGCCCGAAGCACCGCCGACCTGAACCGCTTTCGTATTTTTAGCACCGACCAGTTGCAGCATATCCGCTATTGTTGTACCCCACGGCAGTTCATATACTCCCGGCTTTTCGCAGTCGCCCGAAACCGAAAACAATTTTGAACCGGTTGATTTATTAGTACCGAATTTTTTAAACCAGTCACCGCCCTTGGTTACTATGTGAGGAACCGATGCAAGAGTCTCCACGTTGTTTACAATTGTCGGGTACCCAAGATAACCCGTATTAACGGGATACGGCGGGCGGTTTCTCGGCTCTCCCCTGTTTCCCTCGAGCGATTCAATAAGAGCAGTTTCTTCGCCGCATACATAAGCACCGGAGCCGAGTCTAATACTTATATCAAAATCGAAATCTTCCTTGCCCAGGATATTACTGCCCAGCAAATTCTCGTCTCTCATTTTCGACAGGTATTCTTCCAGAGCTTCGAGCATATACTCATATTCTCCTCTGAGATATACAATACCTGTTTTGGCGCCTATTGTATATCCGGCAATCACCATTCCGTCGAAAACCAGTTCCGGGAATTCCGTCAAAAGCACCCTGTCTTTAAATGTTCCGGGTTCGCCTTCGTCGGCATTGCACACAACGAATTTCTTTTCGTCCATTGCGGCCGCGGACAGCATCCATTTGGTGGCAGTAGGGAAGCCTGCGCCGCCTCTGCCTTTCAGTCCGGAGCCTTTTAATTCGAAGAGAATATTTTCCCTTCCCGTTTCAAGTGCTTTTCTTATACCTTCTCCCCTTTCGTATTCCGAAAATATAACGGGGCCGGTTCTCTTTTTATTTTTATCGGTTGCTATTTCCATTTTAATTTCCTATTTGATTTCGTTCAAAATATTTACTGCTTTTTCGGGATCGAGATGAGTATATACTCTTTCATTGACCAGCATAGCCGGCCCCTGATCGCACATGCCGAGGCAGTTAGTATATTCAAGGGTAATTCTTTTATCCTTAGTTGTTTCACCGAACGAAATACCCAACTCCCTTTTTACGGCCGCTTCCACCGCGTCCTTTCCCGCCATATCACATGATATGGTACGGCACAAACGCACTATGTTCCTGCCTTTCTGTTCGGAGCATAAAAACGAATAAAAAGTTATTACGCTGTAAACCTCAACGGGGTGGATGTTGAGAAGTCTGGCAACTTCCTGCTGGGCAAAGTCGGAAATGTGTTTGTGTTTCCTTTGAATTGCCTGAAGAATTTGAATAAGAGCGGGACGGTCATCACCGTATTGTTCAACAAGCTGTTCTATCTCTTCGGAAAGAGCGTTCTTTTCCAATACAAGCATATTACTTCCCCTCCTTAACGTGCAATAGTTTTTCAACTTTATTTATTAATTCATCGGGCGAAATGGGTTTTTCAACAAAATCATCAACCGGAACCATTTCATTTATTCCGAAATCCATACCTATTGTTTTAGAAACAGAGGTATACATTAGAACGGGAATGTTGAATTTTTCCTTTTTGAATCTTTGAGCGAGAAAGAATCCGTCATCCGGTTCATTCATCATTACATCAAGTATTATCAGATCAGGCATATTCTCTTTTACAATTTTATACCCGTCATCCGGATTTGAGGCGGTTATAACTTCATAACCTTTTGATGTAAGAACTATACTGCTGGCGTCAAGAATATCGGGATCATCATCGATAATTGCTATTTTAGCCATTTTGTTCCTCTATATTATTTGTTGTTTTTATTTTAAGATACTGTTCTTAAAAATTCTTCATTTATAATTATTGCTTTGTATTACGGGAAAATAAATTTTAAAACTAGTCCCTTTACCGTATTCGGTTTCGACTTCAATCTTTCCCGCATACGAATCGACAATTCTTTTTACTATCGAAAGCCCGAGCCCCGTACCGCTTATATTCTTTGTATATTCATTCTTTGCTCTGAAAAACTCCTGAAACAGCTTTGATTTTTCTTCGGGCTTCATGCCTATTCCGGTGTCTTTAACGGCAGCAGTCAGATAGCGCTCCGATGAGTTAATCTCTATGATCAGATCACCGCCGCGCTTATTGTATTTTATGGCATTGCCGATTATATTGGTAAAGAGCCTCGCAATATCGTCCTTGTCCGCCAGAATGTAAGGAAGATTTTTTTCCTCCATCAGATTTACTTTAAGTTCGCTGTTTTTAATCTGCAGCTGGAAAAGTTCGAGCTGGGCTTTAATGATTTCGTCCAAATTAATTTTCACAATCTCGCGGTTAATTGTATTTGTCTCCATCCTTGAAATATCAAGCAGGTCGTTAATCATTTTCAGCAAGCCGTCGATTCTGATTTTTGAACGGTTTATATATTCATTTTTCTGCGCGTCTGTCAGGATGATGTTGCTTTCATTAAAAAGCTGAAGAAATCCCGAAACCGCTGCCAGAGGCGCTTTCAGCTCGTGCGAAACCATCGACACAAACTGTGACTTAAGCAGTTCGATTTGTTTCAGCTCGGTTATATCTTTTAACACGACTACAATGCCGGCAAGTTTATCGTCGGGCCCGGGCACAGGAGAGGTGGTGACTTCGATAAACAACTGCTTATCGGGATTGATTTCAATCTGCGCGGAATAAGACTTGTGTTCGAAATTATAAGCAAACAAAAATTTGTTAATCAGCTCGGCAATCTTCGGATGAAGCTTTCCTATTATATGTTCTTCAATGGTAATGCTTTCGAGTCCGAGATATTTTAAAGCGGCAGGATTAAAAAGGACTGCTTCGCCGTTTTTATTTACGACAAGTATGCCTTCCGTAATACAGTTAATAATGGTATTAAGCCTGGTTTTTTCAAACGCAATTTCCAGTAGCCGTTCTTCTCTCTCCTTCTTCCAGTTATCTTTTTCGAGTAAGAGCCGGCGCCTGTAAATACCTTCGTTAAGTTTTTTAAGAAGCTCTTCGGATGAGAAAGGTTTCGGAATATAGCTGAATGCGCCTTTCTTGGTTGACTCTATCGCGGTTTCATAGCTCGCGTAGCCTGTTGCAATAAGACACACTGTATTCGGATGTACTTTAAGAATTTCATCCATCACTTTTATGCCGTCTACGTCGGGCATTTTCAGATCAATTATAGCAATATCATACTCCGAACCGGTGCCGAGTCTGATTCCCTCAAGCCCGTTTCCGGCGGTTTCGACGAGATAACCTTCGCTTTCAAGCAGACGCTTTGTGCCCAGGCGAAGTCCTTTTTCGTCGTCCACTATTAATATTTTCGGAATATGATTTTCTTCCATAGCCTAGTCGTTAAATTTTTCAGCTATTATTTTTATTACAATTTCAGCAGTGTCAAAATTTAGATCCAGAAACCATGCTTCGACTACGCTCAGCCTGATCGAAGATGTCGTCACGCTTTCACTCACTATAAACTGCAACCTTTTCTTGCTTGTCATCCCGAGCGGAGTCGAGGGACAGACTTACCCGCGACATCGGTAATAACTTTTCAACGATTTTAATAGGACACTACCAAACTTTTTTTCTATCCGATAATCTTCGATTTTCCGGGTACAGTGGAGAGAGAATGACCGCCTCGGAAAATCTTTTTAGTAAAAGCCTAAAATTTACCGGCAGTTTACTAATGTTTTTCAACCGTGAAATAAGATTCCAGTTTCTGCACAAGTTCTTCTATCACTACCGGTTTATTTAAAATTTCGTCGCACTTTAGCCATTCTTTTTCTTCTTTGGTTGAAGCGCCGAATTTAAACCCGGTTATATATGTTGCAGAAGTAAGAACAAACACAGGAATATTTTTGCCGTGTTCATCCTTTTTAATTTTATAACTTAAGATAAAACCGGAATCGTGTTCCTCCATAATTAAGTCTAAAACCGCAGCATCCGGTTTTTCCGACTTGAATAATTCCCAGGCATCATTTGAATTTTCCGCCGTAACAACATTGTACCCTTTTGATTCCATAAGTATTCTGTTCTGTTCCAAAAGGTCGATATCATCGTCTACCAATAATATTTTTTTCTTTGCATCGGATTGCATTATAATCCAGCTCCTTAATTCATAATAATTTTCTTTAATGTACTTGTTTGGGGAAGTTTAACCGTAAACGTAGTGCCTTTCCCCGGTTCACTTTGAAATGAAATAAAACCCTGGTGCATTTTTACTATGCCGTAGCTTATCGCCAGTCCAAGTCCGGTACCCTTGCCTATTTTTTTTGTCGTAAAGAAGGGCGTAAAAACCTTTCCGTAATTCTCCCGCGCAATACCGCAGCCCGAATCGCTTATCTCAATAACAATAAAACCTTCTTCGCTCAAAAATCTTATTGTTATCATTTTCTTCTCCGATTCTTCTACAGCTTCGAAAGCGTTGTTTATAAGGTTAAGGAAAACCTGTTTCAATTGGTCTTCGTCAGCATCTATCGTAGTATCATCTGTAAGGTTTTCCGAACGTATGTCGGTATCTCTGTACAGCGGATTAATTTTGACGATTTTAATTATTCCGGTTATTAATTCGGTGATATTAATTCTTGAAATGTTCAGTTTTCCTTCGCGCGCAAAGTTCAGAAGATTAGCCACAATATTTTTACAGCGGTTTGCTTCTTCTATAATTAATTCTATATCCTCCTTGGGCTGCTGCTCATCAATTTTTTTCTCAACTGTTTTTTTAAGCAGTGATGCATACATCATTATTGTGCCCAAAGGATTATTTATCTCATGAGCAACGCCCGCCGCCAATTGTCCGATAGAAGCCAGCTTTTCGGCAGTTCTTAATTGCTCCTGCGCATCGCTCAGATCATTATAGGCTTTGTTCAGCTGATCGATCAAATTAGGCAGACACATTTCGCTTTCCGCCAGCCCTTTCGCTATTGCCACTGCATATTCGCGGCATGATTTATAACCGCAGGCTCCGCAGTTCAATTCGTCCTGAGTGGAAAACTTATTAGTTTTTGCGAGGATCTCTTTTATTTTTTCCTCGCTCGGATACGGCCGTCTCTGGTTATTGGATGTGAACGTTCTTGAAAAATCGAGGTTCCTGCTGTTGTAAATATTGCTTTTCCAGATTTGTTTATCCGTAGAGTGAATCTTCTTATCAATATAGTCGATCACTTTCTCGCGCCTTGAATAGTAATTTAAATCGGAGTCTATTGCGGGACCGCTGATGCAGCCTTCGCAGAAAAGGACATCAACGAATTTTGCGTTAATGCTTTTATTTGCAATCCCTTCTATTATTTCGATTACTTTTTGTTTTCCTTCAACCACAATTATTTCTTTTTCAAGAATATCACCGGGTATGTCGGCGGTTTTAATTAACCCGCCGGCTAAAGGATACGCCTTGCCCATATATGCATGCGGCGGATCAAAGTCTTCGTTCTCCAGTGATTCAAAATTAATGCTGTTTTCTTTTAGCAGTTTTTTCACCTCGCCGAACGTCAGCACTGCATCAATCACGCCGGCAACTTCCTCACAGGTAAACTCCTGCTTCTTTGCGATGCAGGGTCCTATAAAAACGATTTTAATTTCTTCGGCCGAGTTCGCCCTTAGATATTTGCCTATGGCTATCATGGGAGAGACTACTTTCGCAATATTCGGTACAAGTTCCGGACGGTATTTTTCTATATAATTAACAACCGCCGGGCATGCGCTGCTTATTACGGTTTTATCATCATCCGATTCAAATTCCTTCAAATAATAGTCGCTAATAAGATCTGCGCCGAATGCGGTTTCCACAACCTGTTTAAAACCGAGCTTTCTCAATGCAGCAGGTACCTTGCAGTAATCATCCGGGAAAGAAGCGGCGAACGAGGGTGCCACTATGGCGATGCTGTTATCAAAGGTTAATATTTCATCAACAACATAGTTAAGATCGCTCTGAATCTGCTTTGCATTCTGCGAACATACTTTTACGCAATGCCCGCAGGCAATACATCTGTCGTATAGTACGGTAGCCTGACCATTAATAACTTTTATGGCAGTTGCCGGACATTCTCTTATGCACGAATAGCATCTTCTGCATCTGTCAGGTATTGTACTTACGATTTCTTTATTCATATCAACTTACAGATTAACAATTTTGCTTATACCGATATAATTATTTAACAAATCTGCTCTTATCAAAATATTCAGTATGTAAAATATCATGAGCTTTATGCGAATTAGGTTCGATGAAAAATTCTTTGTAAAGTGTTTTCACCGATTCGTTCTCGTGCGATCTTCTAATTTTCATTTTGCTGTCTATCTGATAAATGGCTTTCATTCTTTTCTGGATTTTTTCGGGCTTATGATGAATCGGTTGTCCGCCGCCGTTAATGCAGCCTCCCGGACATGCCATTACTTCGATAAAATGATATTTCGAAGTTCCGTTTTCTACGTCGTCTAAAATCTTCTTTACGTTGCCTATTCCGTTAACAACGGCCATATTCAATTCGATTCCGTTTACTTTTACCGAGGTCTCTTTTATTCCTTCCAGCCCTCTAATAGAATCGAAATCCATTTCATCGAGTTCCTTGCCCGAAAGCTTGAAGTAGGCAGTTCTTAAAGCAGCTTCCATTACTCCGCCGCTTGCTCCGAATATAGCCGCGGCGCCGGTAGATTCGCCAAGCGGATTATCAAACTGATCTTCTGGCAGATCATTAAACTCAATGCCGGCCATTTTGAAAAATCTTACCAGCTCGCGCGTAGTTAATACCGCATCAACATCCGGCTGGTTATCTTCATGTAATTCTCCCCTGTTCGATTCGTATTTTTTAACAGTACAGGGCATTATGGAAACAACGAATATATCTTTCGGATCCAGTCCCATTTTTTTTGCGTAATAGGTCTTAATTACCGCCCCCTCCATCTCATGCGGCGATTTGCAGCTCGACACATGATCAAGCACTTGAGGGCGGTTCTGCTCTACATACTTTATCCAGCCAGGGCAGCAGCTTGTAAACATTGGAAGAGGTTTATTCTCCTGAATCCTGTTTATAAGTTCCGTAGCTTCTTCCATTATTGTTAAATCCGCAGCGAAGTTTGTATCGAATACTTTTTTAAAACCGAGCCTTCGCAATGCTGCAACCATCTGCCCGGTTACATCGGAACCGACGGGCATATTGAATTCTTCTCCCAATGTTGCTCTTACGGCAGGAGCAACCTGAACTACCGTGAATTTTGTTTTATCGTTCAATGCGTTTGTAACTTCCTTAAGCGAGCTTTTCTCTCTTAATGCGGCAGTAGGACAAACGAGTATGCACTGTCCGCAAAGTATACAGTCGCTTATATTAAGTCCTTTATTATAAGGAGTCGTAACGTTGGTTGTAAACCCGCGCTTTGTAAAATCTATAGCGCCGATCTTCTGGACTTCGTGACAGACTCTTACACACCGTCCGCAAAGTATACATTTTGCAGGGTCGCGTTCCATCGAAGGGCTTGATACATCTATCGCATGACATTTGGCTTCACCTACATAACGGTGCTCTCTTACACTGTATTTTTCAGACAAATCCTGAAGCTCGCAGTTCTTATTTCGGACGCATACAAGACAATCCTGAGGATGATTTTCAATAAGCAGTTCTACAATTGTTTTTCGAGCTCTTCTTACCCTGGGCGAATTTGTATCTACAATCATTCCTTCGTATACCGGAAACGCGCATGAAGGTATTAATCCTCTTTGTCCTTCCACTTCAACAACACACATTCTGCATGAACCCGTAGGGGTTAAATCTTTTAAATGGCATAAAGTGGGGATATTTATTCCTACCGATTTTGCGGCATCAAGAATCGTCATCCCGTCTTCTGCATTTACCTTTATATTATTTATCGTAAGTTGAGTCATTTTTTTCTCCGGAAAACCTTTCTCTTTAATTCACAACAATCGCATTAAACCGGCAGGCTTCCAAACACATGCCGCACTTAATGCACTTGTCTTCTACTATATAATGTGCCTGGGATTTTTCACCGACAATCGCATCGGCGGAACATTTCTTAATGCATACTCCGCAGCCGGTGCATATACTGTTGTCAATGGTGTATGTCAATAACTCTTTGCAAACTCCCGACGAACATTTTCTTTCGTAAAGATGCTCTTCGTATTCTTCCCTGAAATATCTCAGTCCGGATAAAACCGGATTAGGGGCAGACTGCCCGAGACCGCACAGAGAAGTATCGCGGATTACATCGGCAAGTCTCTGAAGATGGATTACGCCTTTAAAGCGCTGCAGCTGATCGTTTTTGTTCTTCGTATTTTTATAACTTATCGGAATCCGTTCGATAATCTCAAGCATTCTCTTGGTTCCTTCACGGCACGGTACACATTTACCGCAAGATTCGTTCTGTATGAATGTTAGAAAATACTTTGCTACATCTACCATACACGTATCCTCGTCCATTACAACAAACCCGCCGGAGCCCATCATTGCCCCTACTTTCTTCAACGATTCATAATCAACTTCGGTCGACATTACGCTATCCGGCAAACATCCGCCCGAAGGTCCGCCTATCTGCAAAGCCTTGAACTGCTTGTTGTCGGGAATTCCACCGCCGATATCGAAAACAACATCTTCCAGTTTAATACCCATAGGAACTTCGACCAAACCTGTATTTTTAATGTTACCGCTTAATGCGAATACCTTTGTGCCCTTACTTGTTGCGGTACCTATCGACGAGAAGTTTTCGGCGCCTCTTAGAATTACCGACGAAACATTTGCAAGTGTCTCAACATTGTTAATAACTGTAGGCTTTCCCCAAAGACCTGAAACTGCCGGATACGGGGGCCTCGGTCTCGGCATCCCGCGCTTTCCTTCGATCGATGCGATCAATGCGGTTTCCTCGCCGCAGACAAACGCGCCGGCTCCCTTTTTGATTTTTATATTAAAATTAAATCCGCTGTTAAGAATATTTTTGCCGAGAAGTCCGTACTGCTTGCACTGAGTGATTGTATTTTCCAGTCTTGCAATTGCAAGCGGATATTCCGCGCGGCAGTATATATATCCTTCGGTTGCGCCGAAAGAATATGCCGCGATAAGCATTCCCTCGACGACTTTAAATGGATCACTTTCAAGCACAGAACGATCCATAAATGCGCCGGGATCTCCCTCGTCGGCATTACAAATAAGATATTTCTGGTCGCCCGTATTTTTAGAAGCAAGTTCCCATTTTTTTGCGGTCGGGAATCCTGCGCCGCCCCTGCCCCTTAAGCCGCTGCTTAAAACTTCTTTTATTACCTCTTCCGGTTTCATTAGTCTCAATACTTTATCGAGTGCTTTAAATCCGTTGTAAGCAATATATGTATCTATTGATGCGGGATTAATAATACCGCAATGCTCAAGCACTATCTTTAGCTGATGCCTAAAAAACGGATCGTCGTTAATAGCGGGCACATCCTCGGTAGGAGTACCATGAGTGCCGAGAAGTTTTTCTTTGAATATTCCTTTTTCAACGATTGTTTTCTGGATAAGCTTGGGAACTATTTTAGGAGTAATCTCACAATATGCGATTCTGTCCTCACCCGGAAGTTTTATATCCACGATTACTTCTTTAGCGCAGAAGCCTATACACCCGGTAGTCTCGATATGCGCTATTATATTTAACTTCTTTAACTCGGCTTTTATCTCTTCTTCAACTTTTTGAGCGCCGGCTGCCAGTCCGCACGTTCCCATTCCGATAAATATTATCGGGACTTCGTGCGATTCGTATTTAAGCTGTTTGTTAAACTGATTAATTTTATCAACGCAGTTTTCATCGTGATGACACAGCGGTCCTTCCGTACAGCACCTTACAAAAAGATCGCACGGTTTCTCCGGACTATGCCAGCATTCGGAACAGCATTTTTCCATAAAATTATTCATGCTAAACTCACCTCCGGATTCATGCCGTGTTCTTCCTGCTTTGAAGCATGCTTGGAAGCTTTAACATATTTTCTAATTATATTGGGAATATCTCTTGTGGTTATTCTCCCGTAATAATCTTCGTTAACCGTAATCACCGGGGCAATACTGCAAGCACCGATACAATTTACAACTTCAATCGTAAATTTTTTATCGCGGGTTGTTTCGCCGGCTTTAATATTTAATGCGGTCTCTATTGCAAAAAGAATATTTGCTGAACTCTTAACATGACAGGCTGTACCCCTGCAGACTTTAATTATATTTTCACCGAGAGGCGTAAGTCTAAATTGATTATAAAATGTAGCAACACCGTAAACACGACTTAAAGGTAATCCGACATAATCGGCGACCTCCTGCAAAGCTGACTCCGGCAGATAGCCGTAAATACTTTGAACATCCTGTAGTAAAGGAATTAAACAGCTTTTATCGTTTGATTCGTAGTTTTTAAAAATATGCGAATGCATTGTTTCCTCAAATTGTTCACCGTATCACTTTCATATTGAATGCCACAAATAATTGAGCTAATTCACTTTTTTAGTTGACAATTTTTGTGGATTAGCTAAGGTAATCATGTTTTTTCCTACTATTGGAAAAAGCAGTTTTCAATAAAGATACTTGATTGAGGAATACTAAGACTTTGCAATTGTTAACCATTCCTCAAATTTAAGAAATGTAATATCATATAGGATTTATATTATCTCAGATGTGGCAATTGGTGTTGAATAATAACACACTTATTGAATGAGCTAAAAAGTTCGAATACTGCTGTTTAAGAGTAAATTAGCTTAGCCTAATTTTCATGAAGCAAGGTTAAACAATATCAATTTTACTTTTCTATTACTCGAAATGCCTGTTCGCGGACAATTATATTGTTATATCAAAGCAGAAAAAAAATACTCCTTTAGAAATATCATTATTCATGTTATAAAATCCGGATAAGTAGTTTTAAGCAATATGACCGCAGGGAATTTACTTTAAAATATTTTTAAATTTATGATGACGGAAAGATGAGATTATACTAACAAAAAAATATCAAAATTAAAATTCGAAGTTCGTCCTATTCGTTGGACAATTTTTAATTTACCGCTTCTCCGAATGGTTCCAGCGCGCGGGGAATTGCACCGTGAATAAACGAATTTAAAACACCGAAACTTGTCATTGGAATATCCAAGACCGTGGTTTGTTTAATTCTTGCCTGCATTGCTCTTCGCGAAAGCATGCAGCCTTCGCAATGTATAATAAGCTTATAGTCGGAAATCTCTTCGGGAAAATCGCAGCCTTTATGAATCTTTATTTGGATGTCTTTTTTTGTATGATGTTTCAGCCAATTAGGCAGTGTAATTCTGCTTCCGTTATCACCGCGATTAAGATGATTATGACAGATTTCCGTAATCAGTACTTTGTCGCCGTCCTGCAGTGAATCGATGGTTTTCAGACCCTTCAGAAATTTCGGAAGATCGCCTTTATATCTTGCCATTAACATTGAATATGTTGTAAGCTTTACCGATTCCGGCATATCGATTGCGATACGCATAATTACATTGTTTTCGGCAACCACTAAATCCGGTGGATTCTTAAGAGCATATAGAACCGATCTGATTTGCTTATCGTTTGATACGATAACAATGGTATCCTCATTCAACGCTTCTTTAATTGTCTGAATCTGCGGAATTATTGTTCTGCTTTTGGAAGTACCTAAATCCGAAGGAGCAACGAGAACAATCACATCGCCCTGACTTACTAAATCACTAATGATCGGAGGCGTAATATCTTCCGGAAGCATGCGCAGTAATTTGCGTTTGAGGTTGTCTATTCCCACTTTCTCTGCGCACGATACCTCAAAATGTATTGCGTGTAGCCATTTTATTTCGGAAAGCAACAGCGGATTTACACCGAACTCAATTTTATTTAATGCGATGACAAACGGTAGGGAAATTTTCTGAAGCTGCCTGAAAAGCTCAAGCTCCTGAGGCTGCAGCCTGTCTCTCGCGTCGATTACAACCACCGCAAAATCCGCGTTAGTTATCGATTTAATTGTTTTAGTAATTGTTATCGGTCCAGATTCCGCCGCTTCAGCTATGCCGGGCGTATCGATTAAAAATAAGGGACCCGATGTATAAAACTCGATTGATTTTTTTAGACTTAAGGAAGATTCGTCCGGATTGCCGTTAACAGCGCATAATTCTTCTCCTGAAAAAGCATTAATGAGCGATGATTTACCAACCCCGCTTTTGCCGATAAAAACAATCCGTTTCCTTTCCGGTTTATTAACGCTTTTCACTTTTAATCCCCATCTCCCTTGATATTAAACCTATTAACTCTTTTTCGGAAAGGATTTTTTTCTGCTTAAGAAGCTCGATAAATGAAATTCCTTTCTCCTCCGATTCATTTATTATTTTTGCGATCCTTTCATAGCCGAAAATATTAACAAGAGAATCGGCAACGGCAGGGGAACCAATAAGATTCTGCCTGCACCGTTCTTCGTCGGCTTCCAGACCCTGAATGCATTTTACAGAAAGATTAATAACGGAATCTCTCATCATTTCTATCGACTTAAGGAACAAATGAGCAATCATCGATTGATATGCATTTGACTCAAGACTGCCGGAAGAAACGAGATTTGAAATTATTAAATCGTGTCCTTTTACCATCTCGGCAACTTGAATTGCATTTTCCAAAATCACCGGGTTTATCTTCCCGGGAATAAGTCCCTCCCCGGTTTCCGACTGAACAACCGGTAGTATTATCTCACCCAAACCCCCGTTAGGACCGCTTGAAAGCAGCATTAAGTCGTTGCATATTTTTATTATCGTACATGCGCCGGTTTTTATTACCCCGTGAACCGAAACGAACACATCCAGGTTTTGAGTAGCGTCAGTATTATCTTCAGCTTCGGTAAAAGCAAAACCGGTTAAGTTTTTAATTTCATTGTTCACTGAATTTATATACTCTTTATCCTCTCCGGCAGAGTTGCCGCAGATATTACTAATTGTTAAATCGGCTTCCGCGCTTTGCAGATGAGGGATTGTTCTTTCTATTGACTTAGCATATGCCCCGAACTCACGTCCCAGTGTAATTGCGGCGGCATCCTGCATTTGTGTTCTTCCCAGCTTAACTATGCTGCCGAATTGTTCTGCTTTTTCCAGCAGCGATTTTTGAAGGATCCGAAGCGCTTCTTTAAATTCTTTTATTAAAGACAATGAGGCAATTCTAAAAGAAGTTAGATATGTGTCATTTATAGTCTGGGACATATTAACATGGTTCACCGGATGGATGATACCATACTCGCCTGGTTTTCTGCCTAAGATATGCAAAGCAATATTCGCAATTACTTCGCTGATATTCATATTCAGAGGGGCGCCCGCGCCTCCGTGGTAAGGGTCTACGATAATCTTATCGAATATAGTGAATGATTCCTTGCCGATTGCCTTTTCGGTTTCGTCCAAAAGTAAATCCAGAGCCCGGTTAATTCCTTCGTAGTTATCCGCAGCCAGCCTTCCGGTTTTATGATTTGCAAATGCTGCAGCTTTTTTAACTGATAAATACGCCCTTATCAAATATAAATTAATCCGTTCACCTGTTATCGGGAAATTATCGAGCGCTCTTAGGGTATAAATACCGTAAACTGCCTCATCGGGTAAATTGATTCTGCCTATTTTATCTTTTTCTTCGCGCATAATAGTTTAAATTTTTTGCTGAAAAACAAAAAGCGTTCCAAAAATCACAGTTAAATTTTGATCAAAAACAAGCATTATTTAATTAGGATAGTGATATATAAATGCCCTTACCCCTGTTTTCTTCTCTTATGTTAGAATTCTCATTCGCAAAATGGGAAATCCGGTTAATTTGCAAAATCATCTAAATTAACCTGTCGCAGAAAATTTCGGCAAAGGTAAATTTCACAGGCCCTCATGAATTTTCAACGGCATAATGCATTGACAAATACAAGCATAGTTTAAAATTTCCTTACTGCTTTGCTACTTGATTACTATCCCTTGATAAAATTTCCATGTAACGCGGATCCGTCATTAGCAGATCTTTCATACCGGGCTGACTTTCGATTTCCGACCTCGAATATCCGCTTTCTATGGCTTTAATCAACCAATCTATCGCTTTCTTATTTTCACCTAACGACCAATATGCAGATCCTGCATGAAACATAATATACCCGTTCGTCGGCGATATTTTTAATGCCCTGCTTAAGTTAATAAGTGCGTTTTTCTTATCATGAATTGAGGAATAATAGCCGGTTAAATCAATGTATAATTCGGCGTCATTCGGATTTATCTTTTTCGCTTGCTCTCCCATTTTTATTGCCTTCCTATATGCTTCATCAGATTTAATACTGTCTCCGGCTTGACCATATGCGGATGCTAAATTGCCCCATACCACGTGATCACGATCGTTAATTTGAAGTGCATTTTTGTAGCTTTCTACCGCCTTTTTAAATTTACCCTGAACGTAATACAAGGTGCCGAGATTTGACGCTACGGTGTAGGATCGATTAATCTGAAAAGCTTTCTCAAACATATCAGTAGCCTCTTTAAGCATATTTTTCATATAATATGAACCTCCGAGATTACTAAACCCCAAATAGAATTTAGGATTCAGAGTAACTACTTTTCGAAATTGTTCGATTGCTTCGTCGTATCTGGAATTATTGTAATAAAATACACCTAAATCATTATAGGCGATCCAATTATCCGGCTGGATACTGATTTCCTTTTTATAGATCCTTTCGGCATCCTCCTTTAGTCCGTCAGCATCAAAGGCAATGGCTAAGCCGCGGTATGCTTCAAAATTAAAAGGATCAATTTTTAATGACCGGCTAAAATCTTCAACTGCATCGCTGTATTTACCTGTCCCGCTGTGAATGTAGCCCAGAACTATATTTACAAAAGCTAGTTTATTATTAAGCTTAAATGCATATTCGGCTTCTTTCAGTGCCTGCTTCGCCAGTTCATTTTTTTTAACAAGTTTATATTTGAGCCAATATGCCTGAGCTAGGCCCGCATGCGCATTTGCATAGAGAGAGTCTTTTTTTATTGAGAGAGAAAATATATTAATGGCCGTTTCTATATCATCAATATTTTCTTTATTCTGAATGTATCCGCGGCCCTGGATATAATACTCGTACGCTTCGGGAATTTCGGTATTCCCGGCATCCAGCATTTCCATTGATTTACGGCTCGATTGAAGGTTAAGCATTTCCAACAGCGAAATAACGGCTTTATTATTAAGATCAATCAGATCTTTTTCTTCAACGTCTATAACCGAAGAACTAAGCTGACGTAAATTAATTGCATCAATTAAATTTAAAGTTAAGCGGAATTTATTATTTATCTGCTGCAGGCTGCCGGTTACAGCAATATTTACTCCGTATAATTTATTTGCATCTCCCGGACTTTTAATATTGTTTTTCAATACTTCACTTACGGGCATCACCCAGAGCGATTTATGAAATTGCTGAAGCTGCGTCAGCTCGCTTGTAAGAGTTTCCGTAAGTCCTATGCAGAATGCTTTGCTTTTCTGATTGCCGCCTATATTACTGAATGGAATAATAACAAGGTGCTTTTCGGCAGAAATCTGATTCGGCGACGGAGGCGGGAAAAACAGTTCTTTTCCGGGATAGAAAAAGAATACAATTAAAATTATAACGGCAACAACTCCGGCAATTGAACTAATCAGTTTCCTTTTATTTAATTTTCGACCGGCAGGTTTTAATTTGAAAACAACATTTTTTTTCTTCGAACGATTCTTACCCGAATTTAATTCTTCCAGAATCTCAGAAACGGATTGATACCGTAGAGATCTGTCTTTATTAAGACATTTTGCTATTATGTCAACTAAATATTCAGGACAATCGGTTTCTTTAAAAATATCCCAATGCGGTTCTTCATTAATGATCGAATATATAACAGCTTGATCATAATCCGCACTAAAGGGTAATTTACCTGCCAGCATCTCAAACATAACTATCCCCAGCGCCCAAATGTCTGTCCTTTGATCGACATTCTCTCCTATTGCCTGCTCCGGCGACATGTAATTACACGTTCCTACGGTTGCTCCCAGTTGCGTCAATTGAGTTCTCCCGGATGATTTAGCCAATCCGAAATCCAGTATCTTAACAACTCCCTCATTAGTTATGAAAATATTTGCAGGTTTAATATCTCTGTGTATTATTCCTTTACCGTGTGCTTTGTTCAATCCTTCAGCAATCTGTTTGATAATTCTCACGTTTTCTTCGGAGCCGGCAACTCCTCTTTCAATTTTATCTTTTAATGTCTCACCTTCATAGTATGCCATAGCTATAAATAATTGCCCGTCTTCTGTTTCACAGATTTCATGAATATTGCAGATATTGGAGTGATCCAGCGCCGAAGCCGATTGAGCTTCGTGAATGAATCTGTTTTTTGCCTCTTTATCTGCGGAGAAGGAAGAGGGTAAGAATTTAAGCGCAACGGTACGTTTCAGATTTAGGTCTTCAGCTTTGTAAACAACACCCATTCCTCCTTCGCCGAGTTTCTCGAGAATTTTGTAATGCGATATTGTTTTGCCGGTCATTGTACACCTTAAGATTAAATATTTATAAAATTAATCGGTCATGTTTTCCTAAGTTATTATATAATATTTATCTCCATTCCTATTCCAACAGATATCGTCGCTGAAATTGAACAGGCATCCTATAATTTGGATTATCAAAACTCTGATTATAATCATGATATCAGCATTTCATAAATTGCTATTCTTGGTGACCAAATATCTGTTCTAAGATCAACAATGCCTCCCTTTGCCTGTTCAGGCGGCATCTACTTTATAGTACCTGCAGCTGTTTTTGAACCCTTGCATTGGCAAGACCGATATTCAATAATTTGATCAATCCGTCATAGTTAATGAAAATGTTTGCAGGTTTTGCATCCATGTTCATAATATCGTTCTTAAAGCCTCGTCCGGATCTTCGCATATTTGAAGTATTATATTTAATGCTCCGCCGATTGGACCGGTTTCATATATAGCGCAAATATTATGATAGTCAAGCATTGAGCCTGTCTGAGCTTCATGCGTAATTTTTTTTCTGACTGATTTATAGTATGAGATAGCCTGCGTGAGAAACTTCAATGCTGCGGTTCTTCTTAATATTGTATCTCCGGCTTTATATACCTTGCCCCTTCCGCCGCAGCCGAGCTTATTGAGTGTCTTGTAGTGCCCTGCCATCTCCCCGGTCATGAAATTCCTGCTCTATTTTTGGGACATAGAAGCAAACAACAATTTAATTTGTTAGAGTAATTAAATAGTTTTTAAGAGGATGAATATCTCGGATGGAATAAATATAGTACAATATTTTATAATGACCCCTTATAAAATATATTTTGCAAATATTGTAAGTTTTTCTTTACTAAAAGTCAATTCTCCGAATAATAGATTTTTCCATAAACGACATTTTAGCAATTATAGCCGCCCGGGAGAAAAATTTAATTTTATATTGAGATTTAGGTTTCTTAAGCCCTGTGTAACAGGCGGATATTCCCTCGCGCCGGAGCGAAAATTTTATTTATCAAAGCGCCTTTCGTAAGACAGGCAGTCTCCGGGGTTAATTATTCTTGTATTTAAAAATCCAGGAGAAATCTTTATTTTGAAGGTGAGATATTTCCGTGCCGATTGAAATCTCAAAAAGTTATAGTTTTTATAATAGCAACAACAATTTGGCATATACTATTATTGGTTTAATGCAACCACCATTCCGATATAAAAATTATTGAATTTAAAAGCCCTATAACTTTAGTTGAAAAAGTTTAACGGAATAACTAACAAGGATTGAATAATCCGTCTAATCAAATTTCGGAGAGTAAAATGAAAGTACTCAAAACTCTTTCTTTTATTTTATTATTATTATACGTTGTATTGTTTTCGGATAAGGCCGAGGCGCAATATATCATTGAACAGTTTGAATACAGTATCTACATAACCCCGCAGATGATGCCTGCGGATAAAAGATTTGCCAATCAAACCGAGGAAGCAAGATATTTTCTCAATCAGCCGGATAATAAATTTAGTCCGGACAATGAGAGGGAAACAGGCAGTTACAAAATAACCAAATCAACAATTTACCTTGACGGCGATAATTTTGCGGCGGATAATATTTCTTCTAACGGCGATAAAACATCAACCATAACAAATGCAAACAGGGGTATGTTTTACCTTGTATCCTGGCCGAGAAAAACTGTAATGGAAATTTCCACAAAAGATATGGAAGAAATACAAAAAAATGCCGCAACTTCGGGAAAAAATTCTAAAAAGAATCTTTCCCCTGAAGCGGATAAAGAAACGGAAAAGAATGAAGCAGATACAATTTCGCAGTCGGATACTGCTGCTAGATTTACCGGCAGAGAGATAAATAAAAACGGGTTTGAATGTAAACAGTATCTGGTTGAACAGGGCGATAATATTATGATGATATGGGCAACCGATGACAATAAAGGATTGTCGGCTCACTTTGAAAGTATCACAAAGAATATGAAAGCATTATTTCCTTCGGATAACGACCAGGAAAAGGATGAGTGGGATCTGCTTCCCGGAAAAATTCCGATAGAAGTAAAAACTTTCAGCAGGGATATGAACGGCTCGCATATTGACGTACAGGAAATCAAAAAAATTTCAAATGAAAAACCAAGGGCAGAAAGATTTATCCCGCCTGGTAAATCTCAGGGCTTTACAACGCGCTCCATGAAGGAAATGATGATGCAGATGAACGATATGTCGGAAGACGGCACTAAATAAGTCTAAATTTTTATCATAATTTTTTACTGCAAAAAAGGATTATTTAATTCTAATTCGTAGTTAAACATACACGCAGAGGAAACCGCTCCGGCGATTACCGCAGATTTTATATTTGATAAATATCTTTTTCTACTAATCTATTAATAACTTTGGGATTTACAATACAGGATATTTCCAGATAATAAATTTTAACAGCCATTCAAACCGCTTATTTTTCTTTTAATACCATTCCGGTCGAGGGAGGAATTTCAGTATTTCCTGAAACTATACCTAACGGCTGTATTCCGGCTTTATCTTTATCCGCCAAAATTTCCCATTTACCTTCCGCCAGATTAAAATTTTCTGTCTGATAGGGATCGGCATTAAATAAGACAATAAATCTTTGTTCACGATGTGAAATTTTATATCCTGCCGCAAACGGGTTTTTACTGTTTTCAAAAAAAATAATTTCTTCAATTCTTGCTTTTCTGAAAGACGAGTATGTATTTCTAAGATTTATTAGTCCTTTATAATAATCGATAAGCTCGGCATTTATTCCGGCATGCCTATAATTAATATAATTAGTCGAATTATCCTTATTGTAACTATTATGATCTATCTTGCCTTTATTCTCATCGGGAATATTAGGATCATCGGGAATTATCTTGGTTCTGGCAAACTCGTCGCCTTCCTGAATCATTATAATTCCCTGTGAGGTCAGTAAAAAAAGCGCGGCAAGTTTATTAAGCTTTAACTGATGCGGAGTAAGTTTTACAAATTCATCGGCGTCCTTAATTACTGCACTCGAATCTGTCCGGTCAGTTGCAATCCGGATAAAGTCCCCAAGTGTATAACCGTCATGCGAAGAAAGATAATTAACGGAGTGCTCTTTCCTTTGAAAAATTCCGAGTGAATCTACTTCAACGGTTCCGTTAACATAATTTTTTATTCTCTCCTGATTATTATTTCCGTACCAATGTCCGAAAATCCATCCGAGTCCATGATATGGATTTTCACCTTTAATACAGTTTCTTATCTGATCGTTCCAGCTTCCCCAGCCTCTTACGGAAAAGCCCGCAGGATCATAACCGCCTCCCCATGGTTCGCAGACCAGAACGACATCCGGATTTATTTTTTTTGCTTCTCTTGTAATTTCTTCTACGGTTTCCCAGTCTATTAAATTTCCGAGATCGAACCTGAAACCGTCCACGTGAAATTCTTTCATCCAGTAAATAATGCTGTCGACGATTAATCTTCTTACCATCGGCCTTTCAGTTTTTAAATCGTTTCCGCAGCCGCTTACGCTTTGATAATTACCTTTTCCGTCCAGCCTGAAATAATATTCCTTGTCAATTTCTTTCAGATTTCCCAGTTCATATTCGGAAAGATGATTGAACACTACATCCATAATAACGGCCATATTTTCTTTATGGAAAGCTTTGACCATATCTTTAAAGTCTTCAATTTGTTTTGCATCGGTCCCGGTCCATTCGTTCCATTTATAATCACCGGAGTAACTATAGTATTCGTCGGGTGCGAAAAATGCGGCTGTCATATATCCCCAGTAATTTCTCTCGTAGGGATTCCATTCGTTATATCTGCCGTTTAAAGGGTTCTTGTACGGTATTTCAATATGAGCAAATTCCTGGCTGGGCATTATTTCAACCGCGTTCACTCCCAGTTTTTTGATATAGTCAATGCCGCCGGTTTTATTTTTCTCAATCAATCCTTCATAAGTCCCGGGATTTTCGCAGCCGGATGATGGATCAGCTGTCATATCTTTTATATGCATTTCATAAATTATCAAGTCGCGCCAATCTCTCTGTATCCACTCGTCGCCTTCCCAGTCGTAGTTATCTTCTTTTACAACAATCGCCCGCCTGGGAGTTAGATACGAATTGAACGATGCCACTGCTTTAGCATAAGGATCCAGACAAATAATATCTTTAGCATACTGGCTTTTCGGGTTATCTATCTTATATCCGTAAAAGAGTCCGTATTGTTCGCCGGCAACCGTATATTCCCAAATACCGTCCCTGTCGCGTTCCATTTTAAATTCAATTCCGGGATCATCTTCAGGTTTTGCAAAGGTAATCAAGTTGACGCTTTTCGCACCGGGTGCAAATAATCTGAAAACGGTATTTCCGTTTTCAACAAAAGATCCCAGTTTCTTTTCAGAAAAATAAAGGTCAAGCCTGTCATGAATTATCTTTCCCCCCATTTTTGTTTTTCTTTCGCTCCCGGATTTGTCGCTTATAAACAAAATCGCTCCTAAGATTAAATTATGGGCAGATACTATTAATTATTAAGAATATTTTATCATCCGCATTTATTTTTATTATCGATAATTTACTTTACCGCTTTAGGGCAAAATTAATTGACTCTAAACTAAAAATCATCATTGATTTTAACTATTTTATCACTCCCGGTAAGTAATTTTGATGTTGTCGTTACTGTTAATTTTAATAAGCAGAAGATTTTTATCTTTATTAAGGTAATACCCTTCAGTATTTTTATTCAGATCGGATTCAGTAGAATAATCTGTTAAATCTTTTGAGTTATAAGTTACTGCAGTTAAAGAGGGAACATTTAACACTTTAAAAGAAAAACGCGGTACCCGTTCTTGTAGCCGAAATGAATTTTATCGGCAGTTATTTCTCCGGTGTTATTCGTTAAGTCAGAGGTAAAATTAGTTTCGGAGTACTCGCCTTTTTTGTAATTAAAAGTCTCTCCGTCGTCTTCATAAAATTTATATGAAGATTTTCCTTCCGGAAATAAAAATATGGATAGAAGCGAATCATTTTTTTCTCCGACGTACTGCTCCACTCCGCGCGTAGGAATGAATCCTCCTGCTTTAATAAAAAGAGGGATCTCATTTACAGGAGCACTAACTATCGTCCATTCATTTCCTTTCAAATATTTTTCCCGTATTCCATTGGTACCATTTGCCTTCGGGAAGATATAATTCTTTAAACTCGCTTGTCTCACTTAAAACAGGAGCAACCAGCAGGTTCTCGCCGAACATATACTGATATTGAGCTTTGGCCGAATAACAATTCTCGTCATTTTGAAAATCAAGAAACATCGGGCGCATTACCGGCAGACCGGTTGCCGCCGCATTATGAAATTCATTATAAATATACGGCAACATTTTATATCTGAAAGAGATGATTTTCTTTACCCATCCTTCCACCTGTTGTCCGAATGCCCACGGCTCTTTATCCATTTGATTTATCATAGAATGGGCCCGGAAAAAAGGAGTGAACGAACCGAGTTCCATCCATCTCGTGTATAATGAAGGAGAGCCGACTCCGGCAAATCCGCCGACATCCGAACCGATGAACGGTACTCCGCTTAATCCCATTCCAAGCGACATAGTACAGGCCAGGTTCAAACCTTCTTCGTTTGCGTTGTTATCGCCCGTCCATACGGCAGAATATCTCTGAATTCCTGCGTAGCCGGCTCTTGTCAGCGTAAAATGTCTTCTGCCGGGAGAAAATTTATGATAAGCATCGAATGTTGCTTTTGCTTCTTCAAGCGCATAAACATTGTGTATTTTCTTATGATCTGCTTTAAAACCATTATCGCTGAATTGAACAATATCAGGAAAAGCATTTCCCCATACTGCCGGCTCATTCATGTCGTTCCAAAAACCTTCTACTCCTGTTTTAAAAACGAATTCAGCTTTTCTCCCCACCAGTCGCGTGTTTTCTTCATGGTAAAATCGGGAAAATATGCCCAGGAGGGCCAGACTTCTCCCGTGTAAACTGTACCGTCCGGATATTTAGCAAACAGATTATTCTTCAGGCCTTCTTCGGCTGCAAAATAATTAGAATCGACTTTCACTCCTGGATCAATTATAGGTATAATTTTAAATCCTTCTTTTTTCAGATCGGAGAGCATTCGGGCAGGATCGGGGAATCCAGCAGAATCCCATGTAAACACACGGTATCCATTCATATAATTTATATCAAGATAAATGACATCGCACGGAATTTTTTTCTCTCTGAAGTTTTTTGCTATATCCCTTACCTTAAATTCCGGATAATAACTCCATTTGCTCTGCTGATATCCGAGAGCCCACATCGGGGGAATTTCCATGCGTCCGGTCAGCATTGTATACGAAGTAATTATTTTTTTTATTTCCGGTCCGTATATAAAATAATAATTCATCTCGCCGCCTTCCGCTCCGAACCAGTAAAATCTATTGTTACTCGCTCCCATATTGAAATATGATTTGAAAGTATTATCAAAGAAGATTCCGTAAGCTTTCTTTTCCCTTATCCCGATAAAGAACGGAATGGATTCATACAAAGGATCCGATTTGCCGTTATATGCGAAATGGTCTGTGTTCCACATTGTGTACTGGTTTCCTCTTTTATTGAGCGGCCCTGTTTTCTCACCTAGCCCGTAAAAATTTTCGTCATTAAATAATTTCTTAAAACATCTTACTTCATTACCGTCGAAGCTTACACCGAAACTCCTGCTATCTTCATTAATTAAATTCATATTTTTATCATATATACTTAACCTGCAGGGTGATTTAAATATTTCTATATTCAGTTCACTTGTTGAAAGAAGATAAAATTTTCCCTTATCGCCGAAGGTATAAGAAACAGGAATTATTTTATTATAAACAACTGCGTATGACGGAGCTTCTGAAAAGGATAGTTTGTCAGTATATCTGAAACGCAGGATATTACTGTCAATAACATAAATGTTGAAGTGAGCATTCGTGAGTTTGAGTTCAATTTCATTACCGGATTTTTTATAGGAAACTATATCTCCGGCAAATTTATAGTCCGCATGGGATATGCCGGTCAAGAGAAGAGACAGGAAAATTATAATATATTTCTTCAAAGCAACTCCTAATTAAAAACAAAATTTATTAACATGAAGATTTAATCCTTATATCAATTTGACAATATTTTTCCGTCGACGACAGGAGTTACGCAAATGAGCGGATTTTGGGGAACATTGAAGTGCGAGAAAATTTCTTCGAATAACTCGAATTGTCTTCCTCTTTTTTCAAGTTTCGAAAACTTAACATATTTCATAAAATTCCCTTTTGAATTCGAAGGAGCATCGAATCTATAGGCATTATTGAAATCATTAACAGCTTTACTTTTTAAAAAGCTTATCTTATTGTCGTCCCCGCCTTCCATTTCATATGCAACAGCCCGGAATTCAACCACGTAACCGTTATTTATTATAAGATATATATTTAATATAACTTCATTCATAGTTTTTAATTATAGTTTACCGGCATTCAGCCTGGCTCATTGAAAATAAAAATCTATCTGATTTTAATTGGATTTTTACAAGGTTTAAATCTGACGCGAAAGAGGGTCCGGCTGGCTTTGCGCCCTACCGGATAATAACTTTCGAGTATTAATATAATACAGCACAGGTTATAAACCTGTGCTGTGGTTAAAACAATTTATGCTTTCGGGCCGATCATTTTTTCCGGGCGGACAACCTCATCAAACTTTTCTTCGGTAAGTAACCCTAATTCTACAGCCGCTTGTTTTAAAGTAGTATTTTCTTTGTGTGCCTTCTTTGCAACTTTAGCGGCATTGTCGTATCCAATATGCGGATTTAAAGCTGTAACCAGCATCAAAGAATCCTGAAGATGCTTTTTAATATTTTCCTGGTTAGCCTGTATTCCTACTACGCAATTATCTGTGAAACTTTCGCAGGCATCGGAAATAAGCCGGATGGACTGTAATACATTAAATATAATTACCGGCTTAAATACATTTAATTCAAAATTACCGCTTGCGCCGGCAAACGTAACCGTGGAGTCGTTACCGAAAACCTGTGTGCAAACCATCGTCATAGCTTCGGATTGTGTCGGGTTCACTTTGCCGGGCATTATTGAGCTCCCGGGTTCGTTTTCCGGAAGCATAATTTCTCCTATACCGCATCTCGGACCTGATCCAAGCCACCTGATATCGTTGGCTATTTTCATAAGAGAGGCAGCAACGGTTTTTAAAACTCCGCTAGCTTCTACCAATGCATCATGAGCCGCTAAAGATTCAAATTTATTTCTTGCCGAACGAAATGGCTTTCCGGTTAATTCGGCAATTTTTGCGGCAGCCTTTACTGCAAACTCAGGATGAGTGTTTAATCCGGTTCCCACGGCTGTACCTCCTAAAGCCAGCTCGTATAACCTAGTTAAACAGCCGTCGACTCTTTCAAGGCCGTTAGTTAACTGCTGAACATAGCCGGAAAATTCCTGTCCGAGAGTAAGAGGTGTGGCATCCATAAGGTGTGTGCGGCCTATTTTAATAATATCCTTAAATTCTTCCGATTTTTCCTTTAGCGCGTCTCTTAACTTTGTCATCATCGGTATTAAACGTCTGTGGATCTCTTCGACAGCGGCAATGTGCATTGCTGTCGGGAAAGTGTCGTTTGAGGATTGCGCTTTATTCACATCATCATTAGGATGCACCGGTTTTTTGCTGCCGAGCTGGCCTCCGGCTAATTCAATAGCTCTATTTGAAATAACTTCATTTGCGTTCATATTTGTCTGTGTTCCCGAACCTGTCTGCCATACTACCAGCGGGAAATGATCGTCCAGTTTTCCGTCAATAACTTCGTCGGCAGCTTTAACAATGAGTTCTGCTTTCTCTTCCGGAAGGAGCTTCAATTCTTTATTAGTTATAGCAGCGGCTTTTTTCAATACTCCCAATGCTCTAATTAATTCGCGGGGAAATCTCTCTCCGCCGATCTTAAAATTCATTAAAGATCTGGCTGTCTGAGCGCCGTAATATTTATCGTTTGGAACCTTAATTGATCCCATACTATCCGTTTCAACCCTGTATTCCATTTTTTACTCCGATTAATTTCAGTTTTATAAAACAGAAATAAATTTCATATATTTTATTAAAATTTATGTCAATTTAGCTAATGAAGAGCTAAATTACCACTTTGGATAATGAAAAATATCACTCGCTGCAGCAGAGTTAAATAAAAAGATACACTTACCACAGCTTCATATCATGAATTATACTCAAGAAAATATTCATTTTTTTGCATGATTAACAGAATAAATAAATTTATTATTAAAATTTTGCTCTAACTCAACATGTATAATTAAAAATTTATTTAATTATTACTGATGAAATATTGCCAATCCAAAATAATTTAAGTTTTCTAATAGAAAGGATTAAATAAATGCTGACGACTGCTGCTACCGAGAAAGCAAAAAAGTATATTGAGACACACTCAAAAATTACTTCCGATAAGATTACAACTAAAGGAATTATTACGGGACCGTGTATAACAATATCTCGGGAGACCGGTGCAGGGGCAGACAAAGTAAGCAACTCATTAATTGAATTCCTCAAGCTGTATACTTCGAATGAAATTGAGTGGGCAGTATTCGATAAAAATTTGATCGAGAAAGTATTACAGGACCATCATCTGCCGATGCATTTAAGCAATCTTATGGCGGAAGAAAAATACTCGGCAATAAAATCAATAATGAATGAAATATTAGGCGGAAAGCCCGGGATATGGAGCTTAGTTCATAAAACCACGGAAACAATTCTGCAGCTGGCACAAATAGGCAATGTAATTTTACTTGACCGAGGCGCTAATTTTATAACTTCAAAACTAAAAAATTGTTTTCACGTCAGACTTGTTGCATCTTTAGATGAGAGGGTGAACCATATTCAGGACTTGTACGGATTAAATAAAAAAGAAGCAATTGAATTTATAAAAAAGGAAGACATTGATAGGAAGAATTACGTTATGACATACTTCCACAAAGACATTAGCGATCCTCTGCAGTACCATATGGTATTAAATACTAATTTGATAAACGAAAACGAAGCTGCTCAAATAATAGGCAGTTCATTAAATTAAAAAAATGCCGGGATTTTTTAATAATATAGGATAAATGTCGGTTTAAAGATTAGCCGGAATTTTTTTAATATTTCCTATTTATTGTAATTCAAATTAAAATTGCGTTTAAACGCAGCTTTACAGTTAAAGATATTCTCTTTAAACCCCCAAATAATAATTTGCGTTTCATATGATGTAGTAATTCCTTATATTGAATCGATTCTCCTATACAGTTAATTAACTATTTGTTAACTGATGGAGGTGTAAAATGATGGTAAAAGGAACTTTCGAAAAAGCACGTCTTTATATAGAATCGCGTTGCAGGGAGTCGGAGAATAATCCCAAAGAAATAAAAAGGGGGCCATGCATAACAATATCAAGAGAAACAGGTGCAGGTGCCGACAAAGTCAGTGAGGAGCTGATAAAATATTTCAAACCTTTCAACGCAGAATGCTATCACCCCTGGACTGTCTTCGATAAAAACCTGATAGAAAAAGTAATCGAAGATCATCATCTTCCTGAGAAACTCAGTCGCTATTTTGTAGAGGACAAACTTTCGGAGATAAAATCAACTGTAAACGAATTACTCGGCCTTCATCCTTCTTCATGGATCTTATTGAATAAGACTGCAAACACAATATTACAGCTTGCGCAGATTGGAAACGTAATAATCGTCGGTAGAGGCGGAAATATTATTGCAAGACATTTAAAAAACACATTCCATGTAAGATTAATTGCTCCGGTAGAGAACAGGATTAAACATATAGAGGAAATCTGCGATTTATCCCGGAAAGAAGCTGCGGAATACATAGTAAAAGAAGATGCTGCTAGAAAGAATTATATAAAGAAGTACTTTAATAAAGATGTGAATGAATTGAGTTCGTATCATCTAATTGTAAATACCGGTTTGCTTTCATATGAGAAAGCGGCCAAAACAATCGGCGAAGCCGTAATAGAATCTTTCCCGCAATTATTTCCGGATTTTATATTTACTTCGCAATTTGATTATGCATAATTCTTTCATGTCAATAATATTTTTTAGGTTCAGGTTCCCAACAGGCAGCAGAGATTTAGCCTTTACTTACAGTTATGCTCATTTTAAAAGCTTAATATTTTAAGTCTTCAATTATTTTTTATATTACACTACCAATATCTAAAACAATTAATAATTTGTTTATAATTGCTTAATGTAAAAGCTGTATTTTGCACTCGATTTTCATCATATTCATATTGAAATAATTATAAAAAGATTTTTTTTGACATAATTTATTATGCTTTGGAATCAGCTGTAACTGTATAATAATTAAGCACCTATAAAGATTTTAAGATAATAATCGATAATAATTTAACAAGTAAGATTTAAATTTGAATTTTTATAAGTCGAAATTATTCGTACTTTTTCACACCGAATTACACGGGAGTAGTAATGGAATTAACTTTAATAGATAAGAGCAATTACTTAAAAGGTTTATTAATTGTAGCAAAAAAAGACAATCAATTAACGGAACCAGAAAAGAAAATAATAAGAAATATCGCCTTAAAACTCGGTTTTGCAACCGACTTTTATGAAGATACGCTTCGGGATCTTTTAGGAAATAAATACATCATTGAAAACCCCATTAAATTTTCTTGCAGAAAAGTAGCTGAATCATTTGTTTCGGACGGACTTAAGCTTGCATTTGCCGATGAAATGATTTCCGAAAAAGAAATTGATTGGCTAAAAGCTACTGCAATTGAAAATGAAATTGAAGTTGAATGGTTTAACGATAAAATTAAAAAACATAAAGAATCGTCCGGTCATCCGAATTCCGAATTTGCGCTTTATTCGATAATATAAAAGTAGATTTTATATCATTTCGTTTTTAACCTTTGTATAAGGAAGGCTATTCTACATTCATTTCCAAACCTCTGCTCCAGTTCACTTCACCGGATATTCAGTCCTTAAAAGTTGTTGTTTGTAATTCTAATATCTAATTTTAATATCGTAAAGTTTTTACTTTATAAATATTATTGATATACAATGAAAATAAATCATTTCTCAAAAGGATTGTAAATCTATGGCTAAAATGAAAGCACTGGTAAAAAAATATGCCGAACCCGGTTTATGGCTGGAAGAAGTTCCTGTACCGGAAATTGGTTTAAACGATGTTTTGATTAAAATTCATAAAACATCGATTTGCGGAACTGATATCCACATTTATAATTGGGACGATTGGGCAAAAAAAACAATTCCGGTTCCTATGGTTGTTGGTCATGAATATGTAGGCACCGTAGAGGCAATTGGCAGCAATGTACACGATGTAAGAATAGGCGAACTGGTCAGCGGCGAGGGACATATCGTCTGCGGTCGCTGCAGAAATTGCAGGGCGGGCAGACGTCATCTTTGTCCAAATACAAAAGGTGTCGGAGTAAACAGACCAGGTTGTTTTGCCGAATACCTCAGCATCCCGGTATCTAATGTCTGGCATTGCGATCCTTCCATACCTCAGGATATTTTTTCAATTTTTGATCCGTTCGGTAATGCCACTCATACTGCTCTTTCATTTGATGTCCTCGGCGAAGATGTACTGATAACCGGCGCAGGTCCTATCGGTATTATGGCGGCAGCAATAGTTAAACATGCCGGTGCAAGGTATGTTGTAATATCCGATATGAATCCTTACAGATTGGAGTTAGCAAAAAAAATTGGAGTTACTCGTGCGGTAGACATTAGTAAAGAAAAATTATCAGATGTTATAAATGAACTGGGTATGACCGAGGGTTTTGATGTGGGTCTGGAAATGTCCGGTAATGCCGATGCTTTAAAAAGTATGATCTCCCTTATGTGCCACGGGGGCAAAATTGCTTTGCTCGGAATACTTCCATCTAGCGCCGCCGTTAACTGGGAAGAAGTAATATTCAACGGCCTGACATTGAAAGGCATATACGGCAGGGAAATGTTTGAGACTTGGTATAAAATGACGGTAATGCTACAGACAGGCTTGGATATTTCGCCGGTAATAACTCACAAATTCAATTTTGAAAATTACAAAGAAGGTTTCGAATTAATGAAAACGGGAAACAGCGGCAAAATAATATTGGATTGGCTTGATTAACCGGCTGCATAAATTCAATCAATTTATTATAAAATTATATGGCATGGACAAAATTTAAGACCATAATAATAAAACAAACAAAAAGAATATTTTATCCAAAAGATAAAGGAATTCATCATGAACACTACGACAAAAAAATTCTATAATCAGCAGTTGAAGCAGATAGAAGCCGACGGATTATATAAAAAAGAACGAATTATAACCAGTCCGCAGAGCGCGCGCATCGAAGTTACCGGGGGGCAAAGTGTATTAAATATGTGCGCTAATAATTATCTTGGTTTAGCCAATCATCCTGAAATTATCGAAGCGGCAAAAGCAAGCTTCGATAAATGGGGATACGGCTTATCGTCAGTTAGGTTTATATGCGGAACCCAGGAAATACATAAAGAACTGGAAACTAAGATTTCCAGCTTTCTGGGAACCGACGATACCATACTATATACTTCGTGTTTTGATGCCAACGGAGGATTGTTCGAGACGATTCTCGGCGAAGAAGATGCTATAATTAGCGACGAACTTAACCACGCAAGCATCATTGACGGAATAAGGCTTTGTAAAGCACAGAGATACCGCTATAAAAACAGCAATATGAATGATTTGGAAGACCGGCTGAAAGAAACTCAGTCCGCACGTTTACGCCTTATTGCAACCGACGGCGTATTTTCAATGGACGGATTTATTGCTAAACTTAACGAGATCTGCGATCTAGCCGATAAATACAACGCGATGGTAATGGTAGATGACTCACATGCAGTTGGCTTTATGGGTAAGCGCGGCCGGGGAACTCATGAATATAACAATGTTATGGGAAAGGTAGACATAATAACCGGAACACTCGGCAAAGCATTGGGCGGTGCAAGCGGAGGTTATACAAGCGGAAGAAAAGAAATAATCGACTTGCTTAGACAGAGATCCAGACCGTATTTATTTTCGAATACCGTTGCACCCAGTATTGTTTCTGCTTCGTTAAAAGTTTTAGATCTTCTGGAATCGTCAACCCAATTGCGCGATAAACTTGAAAATAACACAAAATACTTCAGGGATGAAATCTCAAAAGCCGGTTTAAATATTAAAAAAGGTCATCATCCTATTGTGCCTATAATGGTAGGGGATGCAGCGCTATCGCAAAAAATGGCTGCCCGGTTGCTTGAGAAAGGCGTTTATGCTATAGGATTCTTTTACCCGGTGGTACCGAAAGATACAGCAAGAATAAGAGTTCAAATTTCCGCTGCTCATTCGAAAGAAGATCTGGATTTTGCTGTAAGGATGTTTAAAGAGGTTAAAGAAGAGTTCGGTCTCTGATTTAGCTTTTTAAATTATAACGAGACTGTCCAATCTGTATTGTATCTAATGGAAAGGGCATGCTGATAAAATGATTTAAATGATTACCGCAGATAATATTTTAAACATACCCTTTTGTACAGTCTCAATTATATTTGCTATACTCTTCTAATTAATGCCGTTCCTTAATTTATATTTATTGATTTTATTGTAAAGCGTTACTCTGTCGATCTCTAGTACTTGAGCGCTTCTGGAAATATTCCAGTTGTTGTCGTTTAACACTTTTAATATATATTTTCTTTCAATAGAAGAAAGGCTTTTGTTGCCGTCGTCAGCTTCTATCGATGCTTTAGAAGCTAAGTGAAAAGGCAGATCATTAACCGAAATCTCCTCCTCTTTTCCGATAACAACAGCACGTTCAACCGCATTTTCAAGTTCCCTAACATTGCCCGGCCAGTCGTACTCATTCAAGAAACTGGCGGCTTCTTTTGAAATTGATTTTATTGGCTTATTAATGATAGTTGAAAATTTCTTTACAAAATAATCTGCAAGCAGCCATATATCATCCTTTCTCTCGCGAAGCGGAGGAATATCAATACTGTAGATATTAAGCTTATAGAACAGGTCTTCTCTAAATTTACCATGCTTAACCAGATCCTCAATCGAATCTTTGTTTGCAACCATCAGCCGGAAATCGCTTTTCACGAATTCCTGACCTCCCACCCTGGTGAACTGTTTCATCTCGATTACATTCAGAAGTTCAACTTGAATCTTTGGTGATATTGTTCCGACTTCATCGAGATAAAGAGCTCCCCGTCTGCTAACTCCAGTTTGCCTTTTCGCCTAATTTCCGACCCTGATACAGCATTAGGCTCGACGCCGAATAATTCCGTTTCAAGCATAATTTCAGTAAGAGCTCCGCATTTAATTGATATAAACGGGAAATATCTTCTTTTACTAATATTATGAATTGCTTTTGCTACTAATTCTTTACCCGTTCCGCTTTCACCTTGTATAATAACCGGCGCATCATTTGCAGAAATATTCCCGATTAATTCATATATCTTTTTCATGGCCTGGGTTTCGCCGATGATATTTGAAGGTTTAAAAATCTCCTCTATATTTTCTTTTAACATTCTGTTTTCAAGCTGAAGCGCTTTTTGCTCCAAGGCTTTCTTAATAAGATGTGAAAGTTCATCAGGGTCTACCGGCTTTGTTACATAATCGTAAGCTCCCTCTTTTAACGCAGCGATAGCCGTTGGAACGGAAGCAAACGCGGTTATCATAATTACCAGGGCATCATTATCCAGCTCCTTAATTTTTTTCAGAACTTCCAGACCGCCCATGCCCGGCATCTTCAGGTCGATCAAGGCAAGATCAAATTTGTCGTTCATATACAACTTCAACGCGGAATTACCGTCTTCTGCTATCTCAACAGAGTAGCCTTCTTCTTCAAACCAGTGGAATAATGATTCTCGAACGATTTTTTCATCGTCGGCAATTAATATTTTTTCTTTTTTACTCATGGTATACTCAAGCTATTTTATCTTTTAAGGGTAACGTTATTTTAAAAGTCGTTCCGCCAGTAGAAGTATTTTCAACTTCGACGAACCCGTCATGATGACTTATTATGCCGTAAACAATAGAGAGTCCGAGCCCGGTACCTTTTGAAGCTTCTTTGGTGGAATAGAATGGTTCAAAAATATGCGGAAGGTCTTTCTCAGCGATACCTCCCCCTTCGTCGGAAATTCTAATTATTAAATTCTCGTACTCTTTATTTACTTTTATATATATGTTTCCGCCATTGGGCATTGCTTCTATAGATTAATTAACATCGACATCAAGGCCTGCTGAATTTTCTGGGGATTTATAAATGCAATTACATCATCCGATTCATATTCCCTGGTAAGAGTTATGTGGTGAATTTCCAGATGGTGATTAATCAGTTTTACGCATTTGTCTATTACCGAAATTATATTCCACTGCTGATATTCGTTATCCCCTTTATGCGAGAACAATAATAAATCCTTTACTATTTTTCCGCACCTTGACGACTCTTCCGAAATTAATTCAAGGTATTCGATCAGTTTATTGTATTCCCCGTCTTTCTGATTTTCTTTCAATTTCTTATTTATCAACTTACTGTATGTTAATATTCCTTCAAGCGGATTGTTTAATTCATGCGCAACCGTTGCGGATAATTTTCCGAGGGATGCCAGCTTTTCAATTTGAATTACCTGTTCGTATATCTTTTTCAACTCTTCCGATTTCTGCTGAACTTTCCTGTTTAAGTTCTCCGACCAGTCTTCAATTTCTTTGTATGCCGCTTCAAGTTTGCCGGACATTTCGTTAAACCTTGTTGCAACAACACCGAGCTCTCCTTTCGATTTAATCGGGATTTTATAACTAAGATTTCCCTTACCCAGCTCGTCAATACCTTTTAACAGTTTTCTTATCGGTTTGTTGACAAGAACTGTTATAAATAATCCGCAAAAGAATGCAATAACTAATGTAATAAGAATTGAATTTGTAATGGTTGCTTTAGTATTTGCCGATATGATTTCATCAAGCCCCTGCAAAGAAATCATAACATCAAGTACTCCCAGCATTTCCACCTTGGGGCTATGTGCATGACATTCCGCGGTATAACAGTCTTTCTCGTTATATATCGGTTTTATAACGCCCAGTACTTTTGTGTTTTCCTGATCTTTGTAAATTCTCATCTTATTCAGGTTCGTTAAACTTTTAAGCGGAATTGACTGCTGGTGACAAACAATACATGCTTCAGAATTTAAATCCACTTGTTTGTTTATTTCCGTCGAATCGGTTGAAAAAATTATGACTCCTAGTTTGTTGTAGATCCTTATTCCTTTTACTCCTTTTTCGGTCCCGATTGTTTTAATAATTTGGTGTACGTCTCCTCTTCTGTCCAAAAGCATACTATAACGAATAGATTTTTTTATTACATCGCTCAGGTTATAAGCGTTTTGAAAACTGGAGTTGGTAAGATATCTTGTAAGACCCGATACGGATATATAGGTATGCAAAGCCAGTATAACAATAAGTATCAATGAAATTGATACAATCAGCTTGACACTAAGCTTGTTTTGAATTTTAATTTTCATCTTACCCCTATCCCCGGTTCTAAGTATCGGATTGCCGTACCGTTAAAGAGAATTTTAATTTTAAATAAAATCAGAAATAACTCAAATTCAACAACGAATTGCCGATTTAGTCATTAAAAATATCGTTTAACAATTTTATGTATTCGCTGCTGCCTATTAACTGGTAAAATTTGTTTAATTTTTTACCCTTATCGCCGTTATAAGAACTTATTAGTAAACACGATTCTTTATATTCCCTGAATAGTCCGGTTAGTTTTGCTTTATCATTTTTCCATTGATCTGCGGATATTGCAGCATCTTGTATCTCATTTTGATTTACTACTATCAAAGCAATCCATTTATTTGCATTTATTTCTTCAGGCGTCCAGTTTAACTTATCGAGCAGCAGAAAGTTCATAGGTACCGCCAGCGATATTTTGCCCCAGGCGCCTTCCATAACGAGAAGTTTCTGACCTTTAATAAAATAAACCCTTTTCATATATTCTTTAATGCCGGTTAGATCATCCAGCAGAGGCGTGACAATAGGATTTATACCCAAGTAATATATATTGGCATATAAATGTTTTAAGATCCAGCTGTTGGCCAAATAAATTATATTGGATTGATAATCTGCAGCGGAGATACCGTCAATTATTCTGTCTAAAAAAGCGGTATCACACAATTCTAATTTGTTTGTAATTTTTTTAGAATCCGAATCCGTCAGATTCCGCATTATGATATCCAGAGGACAACTATCGCACTCAAACCGTTTGTCGCAAAGTTTAACGCCAATCAAATTTGAAATCATCCAAATACAATTCAGATCCGTAAACATTTTTTCGCTGTATTGCTTTCCTACCATCATCATAAATATCTATTTTATTAAAGTATGAAGACAACTGGAATTTTTATTTCATCTCATAAAAAAAAGGCTTTGAACTTTTATAAAGGTATTCGAACTCAAAATCGATTCCGAATTTTTCCTCTTCGTACAAAATTAGTTTTCTATATTCTTCTCGTTGCATTAGCCCTTTTCGACCTTCCAAATAATTATGAGCACGAATTAAAACTATCCAGTCTTTTAAATATGGATCCGTAATGTATTTATCTATTATAAAAGGATTGATAAATTCCAGGATTCCGGTTATCGGAGAAAAGACGGGTATCTTTTTGTACCCCGATTTAATTTCAAACAGAAAATCATCCTTAGACAGAAATGTTCCGACTTTTGCAAAGTTGCTTATGGAAATCTCCTCCAGCAGATTAATAGTCACCTCATCTATTCCTATCTTTATTAGGCCGTATTCATTTTTCCGTAGCCATGTGTGCCCTGTTGAAAATAATGTACCGGAGGGGGAATTGAATTCACAAGAACCGATGAATTGTTTCATGAATTTGACCCCTATTATATTTAATCGCTTACAAAACGATGTGCAAACTACGAGCCAAAGTAATAAAAAAGATTTTCATGAAATGAAGTTGTCTAAATGAGCAAATTTGAGAAGTTTTATTAATTGACATTTTTTTATTCAATTAATTTTTTCTCTTATCCGGCATTATTCAATTATATCTAAAAGAAATTCGCTTAAGTTTTTAACTTAATTTGCTAATTCATGTCGATTAATTTTACACTATATCATATTGGTAAGAATTTAATTTGTCGAATACCAATAAATTTAAATGTGCATATTTATTCGTTAACAAATTAAAATCGAGTTTCATTTTTCTAATCTTCCTTAAACGGAATTTAATACTTTTGTTTTAAGATAATTTATAGTGTCATACATGCTTTTTGACAATCATTATATCAAAGCAATTGTTCGTAATTGGTATATTTTCGAATCACTTAATAGTTATTGGCTACAAATCAATTAAAAGTCTTGTGTATAAAAACCCATCATAAAATGTCAATCATTTCTCACTAACAGCAAAATTATTTTCGAAGGTTTTCCAATTCTGAGAAATGAAATTTTTTGTAAACGAATAATTAAATATGAAAAATATTGAGCCCGACAAAATTTCTAATCATCCACTATAATAAATGATACTTGAAATACTTGGCATAGTTTTGTATTGTCAACACGATAGGGAATATATCTTATATTCCCAAATATGACTTCAAATAGCGAAAGCTTGGGGAACAATCATGGCAAAACAAAATCGTAGAGACTTTTTTAAGTCAGTATCTCTTCTAACAGCGGGAGCAGTAGGATTAAATTCAAAATCGGCAAAAGCCTCCCCGAAAAATGTTCTATCCGAAGATAGAATGGGTGTTCTTGTAGATACAACTGTTTGCATAGGATGCAGAAATTGTGAATGGGCATGCAAAACAGCCCATGAGCTTCCGACAGAATCAAAAGAAAAATATGAAGACAGATCGGTTTTTAAGGAAATGAGAAGACCTACAACCAAAGCCTTAACCGTAGTCAACGAATACCCGAATCCGAAAAATGCTTCAATACCCACTGATGTGAAGGTACAATGCATGCATTGCGATCACCCTGCCTGTGTATCAGCGTGTATAGTGGGTGCAATGTCTAAACAGGAAAACGGTTCGGTAATATGGGACACCGACAAATGTATCGGATGCCGATATTGTATGGTCGCCTGTCCTTTCCAGGTTCCGTCGTTTGAATACGACAAAGCAATAAATCCCAAAATAATGAAATGTGATTTCTGCTTTGAAAGAACCAAAGAAGGAAAACTGCCCGCTTGCGTGAACATTTGTCCGGTCGAAGCCCTTACATACGGTTCGAGGAATGATTTGATAAAGATAGCCAGGGAAAGAATTAAGCGCGATCCGGACAGATATGTTAACCACATTTACGGTGAATATGAGGCAGGCGGTACATCGTGGATGTATCTTGCAAATCAGGATTTTTCAAAATTACAATTTCCTAAGCCCGGTGATAAACCGATGCCCGGAACATCTGAGTCGATACAGCACGGAATATTTGCATACTTCGTTCCGCCTGCTTCGCTGTATGCTCTGCTGGGAGGAATAATGTGGATTACTAAAAACAAAGAAAAATCTGAATAGGAATTTTATTATGGAACATTTAACAAAATCTGCTCCGGTCCAAAAAAAATTTTTTACACCGGGAGTAATTTTAATATTGCTCTTAGCGTTGAACGGATTAGCATTTTTAGCAATCAGATTTATTTGGGGCATAGGCGCGGTTACTCATCTGAATAATCAATACCCTTGGGGCATCTGGATAGGCATAGACGTGGCGGCCGGAGTTGCTTTAGCTGCAGGCGGATTTACCACCGCTGCACTAGGACATGTAATGCACAAAGAGCATTACCACGATATCGTTCGACCGGCGTTATTAACAGCTATGCTGGGCTATACTTTTGTAGCAGTAGGGGTTTCGGTGGATGTAGGTAGATGGTATTATATGTGGCACCCCCTTATTTTCTGGAACGGTAATTCCGCATTGTTCGAAGTGGGTATTTGCGTAATGATGTATTTAACCGTTCTATACATCGAGTTTCTTCCTATTGTTGCCGAAAGATTTATCGGCAGGGTAAATTTGAAAGGAATTTTCTCATTCCTAAATCATCCTCTCGACAAATTTCTAAGAATAATGGACAGAACATTATCAAAGGTTATGTTCATCTTTATAATATTGGGTGTAGTACTTTCAACTCTTCATCAATCATCTTTAGGAACACTAATGATAATCGCCGGACCGAAGATGCACCCGTTGTGGCAAACGCCTGTTCTGCCATTACTTTTTCTGCTTTCGGCAATTTCGGTCGGCTTCCCGATGGTAATATTTGAATCTCTTATAGCGAGTCGTTCGTTCGGATTGAAACCGGAAATGAAAATACTTTCGGACCTGGGCAGAATAACTGCACCGATCCTCGGCATTTATCTGGCATTTAAAATAGGCGATATGGTAATAAGAGGTAGTTTTGTTTACCTGACCGAATTCAATGTCTATAGCGTAATGTTTGTAATCGAAGTACTTTTCGGAATAATAGTGCCGCTCAGAATGTTTTTATCTAAGACCGTACTTAACTCTCCTTTATTATTGTTTATCGCATCGTCACTAGTTGTTTTCGGAGTATTTCTGAACCGCATAAATAGTTTTATAGTTGCATACAGACCGCCTTATTCATACGGTTCGTATTTTCCGTCAATAGGCGAGATTTCTGTAACGGTGGGTTTTATTTCTATTCTCGTCCTGATATACAGATTCGTGGTAATGAACTTCCCTGTTATAAGTCAGCCCGATAAATCATACACGCCCAAAACAAAGTTCTCGATAAGGGGAGGCCAGAGATGAAAAAATTAATCATCGTACTATTAGCTATATTTGCTTCAAGCTCATTCGGGCAAAATAAAATAAGTAAGACTCATCCTTCTTTAACTAATGTTACGTGCAAGACATGCCATTCGTGCGATGTTCCTACAAAGAAGGATCCTTGCTTAAATCCTTGCCCTAGGGCGGATATGATTACAGTTAATCAGACTCCAGAACAGGGTCCGGAAGTTGAGATATTAAAAGATCTGTCAGACCAATACGCGCCGGTAGTTTTCTCACACAGGATTCATTCGGAAATGGCCGAGATGTCAGGCGGATGCAATACATGCCATCATTACAATACAATCGGCCCGATTCAGCCTTGTATAAATTGCCACGCGACATCAAGGAAGAGAGAGGATATCAGCAAGCCTGATTTGGAAGCTGCGTATCACCGCCAGTGTATTTCGTGTCATCGCGAATGGAGTCATTCAGACAATTGTACTTCATGCCATGCACTTAAAAACACCACAGCTGCGGATTTGGTATCCAGCAAGGTTAAAGATATAACCGGGAAAACCCATCCTAAACTTGAGGAACCGACTAAGCTTGTGTACGAAACTAATTACTCAAAAGGCAAAATTGTTACTTTCTTTCATAACGAACATGTAAATTCATTCGGCGCAAAATGCGTTGACTGTCATAAACAGGACAACTGTACAAAATGTCATGATAAAGATAAAACAACATTGGTTCAGAGAATGTCCGGCGGTACGCCGATTAAAATTCAAAAATCAAAAGCCGAACATCATCAACCGTGTTTTACCTGTCATCAGGACGACAATTGTAATCTCTGCCATAAGGATAAAGAAGCACAGCCGTTTAATCATTTTGCGTCAGCCGGATGGGCTTTAAATAGATTCCATGAAAAATTATCGTGCGAAAAATGCCACGGTAATACAAAACATTTTGTAAAACTGAATAATAACTGCAGCAATTGCCATAAAGATTTTGTACAAGGCAAGTTTGATCACAAGGTGACCGGCTTAAAATTGAATGAAAATCATTCGGGACTGGATTGTACCGATTGCCATCAGGAGAAATCATTTGAAAAACCGGTATGCACAAATTGTCACGATGATAAGAGTTTCCCCAAAGACAAACCAGGAACAATGATTAAATTATCGCAAAAATAATTGCCGGCTGAAGATAAAAACAAAGGCAATTAATTTATTATTTAGTTATAATATGTATTAATAAAAAGCAACGTTGGATATGCTTTTGGAATAAACAGATAATGTTCAAGAAAATAGGTTTTAAATTAATATTAGCAGTAGGAATAACGGCGCTTGTTACAATCGGTATTTTCTCTTATTTCAACATCCGGTCGCACAGCAATAGTCTTATTGCTGAAGTGGAAAGAAGCGCAAATCAGTTAAGCGAAACTATTAAACATAGTACCCGCTATGATATGTTATTAAATCAAAGAGAAAGAATTCACCGGATTATAAATACAATTGGCGAACAACCGGGAATAAGAGACGTCCGCATATTAAACAAAGTCGGTGAAATTATATATTCTTCGCATCCCGCAGACATAGGCAAAATGGTGGATAAAAAAGCCGAAAGCTGTTATGCATGCCATGCCGCAAATGAACCTCTCCAAAGGCTTCCCATTAAGGATCGAACAAGGTTTTTCAAATCTAATCATGATTCATCCAGGGTCATGGGAATAATTAGTCCCATTTATAACGAACGTTCATGCTGGTCGGCCGAATGTCATGCGCATTCGATTCAGCAATCGGTTTTAGGTGTTCTTGACATAACCATATCTCTTGACGAAGTTGATAAACAAATTCGGAAAAGTGAAATGGAAATTTTTGTATTTGCAATATCGGCAGTTTTGGCTCTAAGTTTTATAATCGGATTTTTTGTTAAGAAATGGGTTGATAAGCCTGTTAAAGAACTGTTAAATGCAACTAATCAGGTAGGTACAGGGAATTTGAATTACACCATTAAAGACAGGCGCGACGATGAACTCGGTATGCTGGCAAGATCTTTCAATAATATGACGCAGAAATTATCCGAAGCCAGAATGCAGCTATTTCAATCGGATAAAATGGCTTCGCTGGGAAGACTTGCAGCCGGCGTAGCTCATGAAATTAACAACCCGCTGACGGGAGTGCTTACTTACAGCAGTTTTCTTCTTAAGAGAACACAGAATAATCCCGAACTTCAAGAAGATTTAAAAGTAATAGTACGCGAAACAAAAAGAAGTCGTGAAATTGTAAAGAGCTTACTCGATTTTGCACGTCAATCGGTACCGAAGAAAAACGAAGCCGATATCAACCAGATTATTGAGCATGCCGTTACCGTGATAGAAAACCAGCTCGCACTTAATCATGTAAAACTTGAGAAACAATTAAGCAGAGATATGCCTAAATTGGTTGTAGACGCTAATCAAATGCAGCAGGTATTTATAAATCTGATGGTTAATGCTTCTGATGCTATAGGTAAAGACGGGCGGATAACTATATCTACCGCACAGATGCGTCTTTCTCCTTACGGAATTACACACATTAAAAAGGCCTTATGCCCAAAACGTCATGATCTGATGGATAACGAAATAAAAATCGACGGCATGCCTTCGATAAAAATAAGGATAAAAACCGCGGCTGAAGAAGGTATTGTAAACCTTGATCCGGTATACGGTAAAGGCCACCATATTTTCGGAATAAACGGTGAAACAAATAAAGATATTCAGGTAAGCTGCCCGCAATGCAATATTTCATTACTGGAGCATGATAAAAAATGTCCTAAATGCGGGTCGGCGGTGTACACGTTTGAAGTTCCTTCGCAGGGTTTCTTTGAAGGCTGCATAAATAAAAAATGTGATTGGCAAAAATGGGATGCCGTTGACATAGGCGGTTTAAAAGATTATGTGGAAATAAAAATTTCCGATAACGGCTGCGGAATTTCTAAGGAAGATATATCAAAAATATTCGAACCGTTTTACACTACTAAAGGACAAAAAGGCACAGGCCTGGGGCTTGCGGTAATTTGGGGTATAATTGATAATCATAACGGTACAATAAGCGTTGAAAGCAGGCTTAATAACGGTACTACATTTACAATACATTTACCGCTGAAGTAAACATAATACAATATGAGCAAACAATACGATATATTAGTCATCGACGACGAGAAGGTAATAGCCGACGCAGTAAATAAAATCTGTACGGCCGAAGGATATAAGGTCGATTCGGCCTGCGATGCTACCGAAGGATTAAAAAAACTGGATTCCGATAAATACAGGTTGATTCTCTGCGATATTATGATGCCGGAAATAGACGGCTTTCAATTACTTGATGAAGTAATTAAACGAAATATCGGCTCGCCGCTTATAATGACAACTGGATTTTCCACTGTCGAAAATGCAGTGCAGTCGTTGTATAACGGAGCTATAGATTTTATTCCGAAGCCTTTTACTTCGGATGAACTTTTGAGTTCTATAATACGCGGTCTTAGATATGCCGATATTCAAAAAAGGATTAATTCAACCGGAATACAATCCGATGATTCTTCTATAGTTTATGTGCCTTGCCCGGCTAAGTATTCTAGACTCGGATATTCGAGCTGGGCATATCAGGATCAGTCGGGTTCGGTTTTAATAGGAGTAACGGATTTGTTTTTAAGAACCATAGCTGCCCTCGACGAAATCGAATTACAGAAAACGGACGAAGAAGTGATACAGGGAAATGCATGTGCGCAGATAAAATCAAAAAGAGAAATAATTCATTCTTTATTATCACCCGTCAGCGGCAGAATTATTGAAAGAAATGAAAAAGTATTTAACGATATTAGTATCATAGAAAAAGATCCTTACTTTGAAGGATGGCTTTACAGGGTTATTCCAAGCGACATCGAGTATGAGTTAAAACAATTAATACCGTGTAGTTCGGATCGTTTATAAAAGGGAAACAGAAACAGCCTATGCTGTATTATATTTATACTGAAGGAGAAACATTATGCCACTATTAATATTAGCAGTAATTTTATTTATAATTGCGGATATTTCTATAAGATATTTCGGAAAGAGAATCCGTGAACAAAAACTAAGAAAAGACAGGGAAGCAGCATTAAATGTTAGCTTAAATCTTGATTTTACACGTGAAGCAAAATCATTGAAGCGTGTTGAAGTTGAAGATCCGAAAGCCAGAATACTATGTGTCGATGATGAAGGAGTAATACTTGACAGTTTTAGAAAAATACTTGTACTTGACGGTTACTGTGTTGATACGGTCGAAAACGGAAAAGAGGCTATGGGCTTAATTCAGTCGCACCATTACGATTTTGTTTTTACCGACTTAAAAATGCCCGAGATGGACGGTGTTGAAGTTACAAAATCTGTAAAACATTTAAGGCCGGACATTGATGTTGTAATCATTACCGGTTATGCAACCGTTGAGACGGCTGTTGAATGTATGAAATTCGGAGCAATGGATTATGTTCAAAAACCTTTTACCGAAGATGAGATACTAGAGTTTGTTAAAAAAATATTGCTTAAAAGGCAGGACAGAATTCAGAAACAACTAAAGCCTCAGGTTCATATTACGCATTTGCCGGATTCAAAACATTTTACATCTTATGAATTTGCTATCCCCGGTGGCGTATTTATATCTGCCGGACATTGTTGGGTAGGGCTGGATCAAGAAGGATCCGCTAAGATTGGTATTGATGATTTTGCAAAGAAACTGATCGGCAAAATAGATTCTCTCGAACTGCCGAATCTCGGGATGAACATTAAGGCAGGGCAGCCTTTGTTTACGATTAAACAGGGTCAGAAATCTGTAACTTTTAATGCGCCGGTCAGCGGAAAGATCACTAGAATAAACACAGTTCTAAACAATAACCTGGAAGCATTGGATCTAAATCCCTATGATATAAACTGGTTATGTATTGTTGATACCGATAATATTGACGAGGAATTGAAGAATTTGAATATCGGAAAAATTGCAGTGACATTCTACCAGAATGAACTCGATCGTTTTATGCAGCTGAGAAAAGACACAGGCGATAAGAATGAAGAACTATTGCATATCGGCGAATTTGAAAATTTAAGCGGCACCGACTGGGAGAAAATGTGTACAGAGTTTTTTAAGAAATAACATTTAATAATTATCATTAGAAAAGCCGTCCATTGCGATGGCTTTTTTTATTTACTATTTGCCGATCTTTGAATAAATTCTATAAATATTTAGGATTGATCCTATGCTAAATAATATCTTTGAATTGATTGATATATACAAAGGCGATATAACTAAATTAAAAGTAGATGCCGTTGTTAATGCAGCGAACTCATCTTTACTCGGCGGAGGCGGTGTTGACGGGGCTATTCACCGGGCAGCCGGGCCGGAACTTCTTGAATACTGCAGAACATTAAACGGCTGCCCAACCGGCGAAGCGAAAATCACGCCCGGATTTAATCTGCCGGCTAAGTACGTAATTCATACTGTCGGTCCGGTCTGGCGCGGCGGAAATAACAGTGAAGACGATCTTCTGGCTTATTGTTACCGCAATTCTTTCCGGCTGATTATTGAAAACAAATTAAAATCAGTTGCATTCCCGGCAATAAGCACCGGGATATACGGTTTCCCTTCCGAAAGAGCGGCCGGAATAGCCATATCGGAAACAAAAAAATTTTTAGCCGGAAATAAAACTGAAATGATCATATTTGCTTGTTTCGATGATAAAACTTTTAATATCTACAAAAATATATTAAAGTAAAACTTATATTTTTTTATGGCAATATTGATGCTTAGAATATCGATTAATACGGTCTGTTCTTTAATCTAATCAGTCTGCCCACAAATCCGCACTGTAATTATTTTAGTCATGTAATCCGACGTTTAAATCCAATTTTTTTTATGGCATATCTATTGACTGATCTTATTAAAATTACGGAGATTAAAATGTACAAATATTTAATATTATCGGTTTTCTCTTTCCTGCTTTTGCAGGGTTGCGCGGCGATACATGTTTACAGACTTCACACAATTGAACAGGGAAATGATATTTACATGGGCATTGAGACAACAAAAAAGGTCGACCGGAATGTCGAAGTACTGCTGCAATTCAAAAGGCAAACTCATGATTATTATGAATTTTATTTATCCATCAAAAATTTATCCGATACTGCATTCATTTTTAATCCGAATGAAATTTACTCGCAACCGGTTCATGATAAAAATAAACAATATTACAACCGGTATTATGTCGTTGATCCCGAACAGCATTTGAACAAAATTGATAAAGAAATAAATCAAACTGTGTCAAATAAAAGGGCAAGCGACGGACTAAATACATTCGTCGCATTTTTGGATTTTGCAACATCGATCGCAACTATCGGTAAGAAAAAAACATTAGAAGAGAGACACCTCGAACAGGAAAACAGAGAATATTTTGCCCGGAATGTAGAGGATCAGGAAATAAATTACAACAACTCATTGTCATCGCTTAATAACGAGAAAACTTATTGGGAAAATGAAATATTAAGGACAACAAAGTATAACCCGGGGGATAAAATAGGAGGTGTTTTTATCATGCCTATAATTCAGGTCGCTGAAGAGGTACAAGTTATCATACCGGTTAACGGAATAAATTACATCTTTTTGTACAAACAGACATGTGTGTAAGAACTCATTATCTTAAAAACAAAATCGCAACGCCGACAACAGCCAGCAACGCTCCGCTTATTGCGCGCCAATTAATGTTTTCTTTAAAAACATATTTGGAAATAGGAAGCATCATTATCGGCATCAGGGACATTAATGTAGAAGCAATACCTACTTTTGCATTTGCAATTGCCAGAAGGCTGAATGTAATACCGAGGTAAGGGCCTAATGTAGTTCCTATCATTGTGGCAGCAAAAGCTTTTAAATCCTTCGAAAATATTTTTACCGGATTCTTGTATTTTTTTGCCATTAAAGCGAGGGGTAAAAGAATAATAATTGCCGATAATAATCTTATAAAAGTTGCCAGAAATCCGTTAATACTTCCCTCATTGAATGCAAACTTTGCAAGTATTAAGCCTACAGCCTGACCTAACGCTCCCATCAGGCCGTAAAAAATTCCCGCCTTACTTATTTTATATTTAGACGTCGGGATTTCCTGTCTTTCGAAAACGACTAGTCCAACGCCTGCAAGTGTAATAGCCATGCCTATAATACCCCAAGCCGTCAAAACTTCATCTAAGAAGAAATATGCAAGAATTGCGCTGATAACCGGAGCCAATGCCATCAACAGCATGCTTATCCTTGCTCCAATATGCTTATATGCCCAGAATAGAAAAGTATCTCCGAAGACCAGCCCGACCGCTCCGCTGATAAAAAGGAAAAATACCTGCGACAAACTTACATTGTAGCCGATTCCCATAACGGAAATAGTCACAAATAACATGATCGCTGCGAATATCATTCTGTCGGTATTTATCTGCACAGAATCAACTCTATCAACAGCAGCATTAAATGCAAACGATGAAACCGACCAGCATGCAGAAGTTATCACGGCAAAAATCTCACCTATAAAACCCATATATAATTCTTTATAACAGTTGAAGAGAAATAAAATGAAAAATAAAATTAATTATTATCCTGTTAATATTATAATATTTTTTTCAGAGCTTGGGAATCCAGGAGTTTCACGGAGTACTCGGTTAGTCTCAAAGAGAAAACTTTATCTAAAATAATTGTATGGATCTACGTGTTAATTATTTTCACGGATGTGAACCGATAAATCACGGTGGACCGCGGAGAAAATACAAAACTTATTTTCTACTCGGCGGAACTCTGCGTATTCTCCGTTGGTCTCTGTTTAAGATTATTTTTCATGGAGGTACATACATAGACATCAACTTAATTTTTGAAATACTTCCGGAATTTACGGTTAATAAACACGTTGAACACCTACGGTGTTCTTTTTTTATTTGGGATTAAATCTTCTACAAACTTAAAATCCCTAGGCGATTTATGATCAACTTGAAATGATTTAACTCCGGTAGGAGTTAAATGTTTTTAGCAATACCCTTCCCGCAAATAATCGAACTCCGTAGGAGTTCAACTCTTTTATTTATAATTGTTTAAAAGATTATTTCCCAAAATTAGGTTGACGCCTATGGGAGGTACTTAGAGGAGTCATGGGGTTGCAGGGAGGAATTTAATGAGATCATTTTTCTACCTCCGCGTATCTCTGTGTAAGATTATTTTTCATAGAGGTAAACAGAGTAGATGAGGAGTTAAACATCGAATTGTATATTTATATGAAAGTTATTACAGTTGTAAAGTCTATTTTCTTTGGAAGGCTTATGCCTTGCTACAATCATGTCTGAATGTGGTAAAAAATATTTGCATGATAAATTCTATTATTGGAGGGTTAAAAAAACTCCCCGGGATCAGAAAGCCCCGGGGAGTTATAACAAATGAATGTTTTTATGAGCTGTAGTTTATAGCATCCAAACCCAGGAAGAGCGCGGCTGTATCCAGTTCTTCCTCAATTCTTAAAAGCTGGTTGTATTTTGCGATTCTGTCTGTTCTGCTTAACGATCCGGTTTTAATTTGTCCGGCATTAGTTGCAACTGCAATATCAGCAATAGTAGTATCTTCGGTTTCGCCGGAGCGGTGACTGATTACATTAGTATAACCGGCTTTCTTCGCCATCTCGATTGCATCGAGGGTCTCGGTTAATGTTCCGATTTGGTTTACCTTTAATAAGGATAGAATTGGCAACGCCGAGGTCAATCCCTTTAGATAAGAATTCGGTATTTGTTACAAAAAGATCATCGCCTACAAGCTGAATTTTATTACCTATTTTATCTGTTAACAGCTTCCATCCGTCCCAATCAAATTCGGACATACCGTCTTCCAGTGAAATAATTGGATATTTGTTAACCCAGTTAACCCAGTAATCTGCCATTTTTTCTGAAGACAAGTATGATTTACTCGATTTGAAAAAATAATATGATTTTTTATCGTTGTCCCACATCTCGCTTGAAGCCGGGTCCAGAGCAATAAAAATATCGTTACCGGCTTTGTAACCTGCTTTTTCTATTGCTTCAAGAATTAACTCGACGGCTTCTTCATTGGATTTCAAATTAGGAGCAAAACCTCCTTCATCACCAACAGCAGTATTATATCCTTTTTTGCTAAGTACAGACTTCAAAGCATGAAACGTTTCGGCTCCCATTCTCAACGCTTCGGCAAAATTCGGCGCACCTGCCGGCATTATCATGAATTCTTGAAAATCAACGTTATTATCGGCATGTTTTCCGCCGTTTAAAATGTTCATCATCGGAACAGGCAGCGTTCTTGCATTTGTCCCGCCGATATAACGATAAAGAGGCAATTCGAAAGTTGCCGCAGCTGCTTTTGCGCATGCCAGAGAAACACCTAAAATAGCATTTGCGCCTAAGTTGCCTTTATTAGGTGTACCGTCTAAACCGATTAGGAATTGATCAATCGCAACCTGATCGGCAGCATCGAAATCGATTATCTCATCTGCTATTTTATCGTTAATATTTTCTACTGCTTTTAAAACACCTTTGCCGTTATATCTGGTTTTGTCGCCGTCTCTTAATTCAACTGCTTCATTTTCGCCTGTAGACGCACCGCTTGGCACTGCCGCTCTTCCTATTACACCGCTTTCGAGCAAGACCTCTACTTCAAGAGTAGGATTACCTCTGGAGTCTAAAATCTCTCTTCCGAGTACATCAACTATAGTAGTCATTTCTTATCTCCTGATTCAATTTTTTTAATTTATTTGCTTAGTTCGTAATATTTATCATGTAAAGATAGCAATGAACCCAGTAAATCTCAATTAATATTACGCATATTAATATGTAGTTCAGTACTACTTCATCAGAATTATTTTTTTGGTTGCGGTAAAATTACCAGCGTAAATTCTGTAAAAATAAATTCCGCTGGTTAACTTAAGGCGATTTGAATTTTGTAGTGCGTTGAATACAACCGAATGGTAACCTGCGCTTTCATTTGCATTTACCAGCGTCGCAACTTCTCTTCCTAGCATATCAAATACTTTTATTGTAACCAAACCCGACTTTGGAATAGAATATTTTATTGTAGTACTAGGATTAAACGGGTTCGGGTAATTCTGATATAACGAATATCCGTTAGGTACACCATACTTGTAGTTCATTACTTCGGTTATTGCACCTGCAACTTCATAAATAATCGGAAGACCTGATTTTACGATTATAGTTGTTCCGGCAGTATCCAATACTGCATTTCTAAGTTCCAGTCCGGTATTTGCAGCGATCGAGACATTATCAAACTTAATATTTGTCATCTGCATTTCGGGTAATCCCACTACCACTCCGGCATAAGTTGAATTTGTTGCCTTGAGATTTGTAACGGTTATGTCGTGGAAGTGAGGCGTTAATGCAGTAACAGCCTGTGCCGGATCAGATTGGGCCGGTATATTCGGATAATATTCGGAAAAATAAATCGGGTATTTTACACCCATCATTGTAATATTACTATAGTGCAGGTCTCTTACATCACCTCCGTTGCCGCGGTAAGATTTTACTCTAAGCCCGTTTGTAGTTCCGTTGAATGTACAACTGTCAACATACATACTGTCAACTCCTCCGCCCGTTTCACTGCCGATTGAAACTCCGTGTCCGTGAATAAAAGTACAGTGCGAAATATATATTCTAGTGCAGGCGGCATTCCGGTCATTCGGATCTGTTTTGCCCGACTTAACTGCTATATCATCATCACCGTTATCGATATAGCAGTTTGTAATATGAACATTATGGCATGTTGCCGGGTCTATACCGTCGGTATTCGGAGAAGAGGAAGGAGCCAGAATCGTTACGCTGTCGCAAGTAACATTATTGCACCACTCTGGAATAAAATTAAATTGGGGTGAATTTTTCAGAGTTATATTTTTGAGAAGAACATTATTGCAATAGTTCGGCTGAAACATTCTAGGCCTAACCGAGATTGTGCCGTTCTTATAAGCCGTCCACCACTCCTGACCCTGTCCGTCAATATAACCTTTACCGATTATAGCAATGTTATTCACATGGTTTGCCGTCAGAAGCGGTTGCAAGGAACTGGGCGGCTTTGTTGTATCGGCCTCCGGCTTGTAATAAGATGCCATATCCGTTGTGCCTATTATAGCACCGGAAGAGTCGACATCCAGGGTATCACCTCCTTCAATAACAAGCGGGCCGGTCAGATATTTTCCGTCGGCAAAAAGTATAACTCCCCCGCCTGCCGCAGAAACACTATCGAGAGCAGCTTGAATAGCTTTTGTGTCATCGTGAATTCCGTCTCCGTATGTACCGTTTATACTAGGACCGTTATTTATTATTGATCCGTTCTTTTTCCGCGCCAAAGAAATTCCGCAAAATAATACGACACTAAAAAATAAAACAGAATATTTGAAAATTCTTTTATCCAAAATTAAATTCCTTTCGCATAGCATTTTCATAAATTTAGCTCTTTAAAATACTTTTGCCTATTAACATTCTCATTTTTTTTGTTTTTCGTTGATATTCATCATATTTGGAATATTTTTCAGATTGTATATACGAGGAATAATACTAATGACTTCACTTCAATTATATTTTGATAAACCGGCGGACTGGAGAAATTGGTTAAGGCAAAATCATTCAAAGGAAATAACAGTCTGGCTGGAATTTTATAAAAAACAATCGGAACATCTTTCTATGAATTATGAAGATGCTATTAACGAAGCTTTATGTTTCGGATGGATCGACAGTATAATAAAAAATATCGACGATGAAAAATATGTAAGAAAATTTACTCCCAGAAAGAACGGAAGTAAATGGTCGGAATTGAACAAGCACAGGGCTGAAAGGTTGATAAAGTCTAAAAAGATGACCGGAGCCGGTCTGTCTAAAATAAAATATGCTAAAGAAAACGGACGGTGGTATTTAAACGATTGTCCTGGAAATAATTTTTCGATTCCGGCTGAATTTAGCTCTGCATTGAACAAAAATAGAAAAGCAAAAACTAACTTTGAAAATTTATCACGCAGCTATCAAAAACAATATATAACTTGGATTGCTTCGGCTAAGCTGACCGAAACCAGAATAAAAAGGGTAACCGAATCTATTCGGTTACTATACGCAGGAAAAAAGCTCGGATTGAAATAATAATCATGAACGATTATAAATATGCCGGAATAAAAGTGTAATCATTTAGCTTCCTTTCTCATAATTATTGTTATCTTTGGTTTCGTAATTTTTTGTTACACTTAAAATAACTCAAGTTGACCGTCTAATTATTTTGGTGTGAAAAACCCTTGAACCTGCCTACCTGTAGGTAGAACAGTTACATAAGCTGTTTTAATGATTTATGAAAACAGACGTTTAACTTGAGTAAAATAAAATATTAATCTCTTGACCAAACAACCAAACTTCAAAGCTTATTTAGCCTACGTATGTGTATGTATTTTATGGGGAACAACCTACATGGCAATAAAGGTAGGTGTTTCTCATGTTCCCCCGTTTTTATTCGGAGGATTAAGGTGGCTGCTGTCCGGGACTTCGTTTTTAATATTTTTTAAAATCAGAGGAGCTAAATTTCCCGGCAAAAAAGAATTGTTTCACCTATCAGTTATCGGAATTTGCCTTTTAGGAATAGGCAACGGCTTTCTGAATTTTGCCGAACAGTGGATCCCGAGCGGGGTATCCTCGCTGTTGGTTACAACAGTTCCGTTCTGGATGGTAGGTATGGAAATGTTTATGCCGTCAGGACCAAAGTTAAATTATGTAGTTGCATCCGGACTGGTTCTGGGGCTAGCGGGTGTAGCTATTATATTTAGCCATGATATTAAACTTCTGGTGAACAGTAATTATTTATCGGGAATATTAAGCATATTGGTGCTTGTAATATTCTGGTCTCTCGGTTCGGTATATTCCAAATACAAAAAACTGGACGTTAATCCTTTAATGGGTGCCGCCGTGCAAATGTTCGTCGGAGGAGTTATACAAACAGCTACCGGAATCAGCCTCGGAGAACTGTCCAGGTTTTCTTTCGATACCAACAGCCTTATCGCATTTATTTATCTTTTTGCTATTGCATCTATTATCGGCTACAGCTCTTATATTTATATGATTACGCACCTGCCTTTATCGTTTGCATCTACATATGCTTATATAAATCCTATTATAGCGCTTTTTCTCGGCTGGTTTGTGTTAGACGAGAAACTGAATTTTCAAATATTTCTTGGAGCCGCAGTAATTCTAACCGGCGTAATAGTAGTAAAAAAAGGAGTGAAGCTGCAGCTTTTTTCGAAAAATCAGAAGGCCATTTCGGTTTAATTTTTAACATGACGATAAATTTATTACTAAAGTTAGATTTGTTCAAACCATATAAGATTTGATGAAACTAAATCCCATTCCTCCATGCAGACATGCTTTGTAATAATCTGATCAGCCATTTAAAAGAATACTTGTCCCTGGATATAAAAGGAGGACGGATAATACCAATATTCACTGAAATTACTTCCATAAGATATTAAGGCACCGAGTGTCATCGTAGAATTATCGGATAATGAATATGCACCCGAAAGGTTAGCAAATCCGCTGCCGTCATTTAGATTCATATTCTCTGCTGCCGTTGCCGTAAATAATGGAGTTATCTGGTATGAGGCGCTTAAGAAAAGGTAATTGCGGCTTAGATTAATTACTTTCCCGTCCAGTAAAGCCAGTAAATCGTATGAGTTCTTATTCGGCGCACCTTCTCCGTTGTATTGGTATTCGAACATGGCATATAATTTTGAAGTGAACTGATTATCCATACCGAAAATAAACCGCACAAAATTATTACTTAAGTCATATTTATCCATAGATATTATGCCTTCTCCGCGAATGCCGGCATCAAAGAAATTACCTGCAAAGTCGCCTCCCAGAACAAAGCGATTGTCAAAATGACCACCTACAAATGCGAGATCGTATTCGTCAAAATTAGTACGGAATCTGAATCCAGCATTGCTGTTTTGAAATTTATCCTGCGGATTGTACACCAGGTTTACATCGGTGAAGCTGCCGAAACTGTAAGTAAATGAAACCGCGTCCGCGCCGTCCTTTTCAATTTTACTGTAATTAGCAGGGTTTATCGGATTAAATAAATCGATAGGGCTCCAAACCCTTCCGACCCCCCAGGCAATTCTCTGCCTTCCGATTATAATATTTCCGTTGCTGAAGCCCTGTCGTAAATAAAGCCGGTCGATATAATGAGATACCTTGATATTATTTTTATCAGTAATGGTCCAGTTAAGATTTAATATTTGCCGGTTCGTGCTGACAGGATTTAGAAAAGAAAATTCATTTTGTTTGGAATATAATACATCGGCTTCATATTCTGCATTAAATCTGGCCCCGTTCCAAAGATAGACCTCAGGTCTTAACCTTAATCTTGTAAGATTTAGAAACTGGTTCCGGTCAATCCCGAACAGATTGGATAATTCTTTATTCATAATAGAAAAAACCGGGAAGTCCACAACATACCCGGAGAAAGAGTAATCTAGCTGGGCATGTAATTCCAGGGATGCGACAAAGATGAAGATTATAAGTAGTTTAATTTTTTTCATAATCGGATGTTTAAAGATCGCTTCGCTTAAAGATGAAGGATAGCTTCGCTCAAGGTTTTAAGATTTTTTCGTTTTTATTATTAGGATCGCTTTGTATAATGTTATTTTGAATTGAGTTTTATTTTTTCTCCGATAAATGTTTAGAAAGTTTAATCTCTTCATTTACAAATGTATCATATTCATTTTTTTCGAAATATTCCAATTCATATCCTATTCTTAATAACCTTCTTAATTCACCAATAGAACCTTTGGAATAATAAAGAAATCTTACAAAATCTTTTTTACTTCCTCTCTCAAAACCTTCGGCAATGTTATTCATAACTGAAATAGCCGCTCACTGCATTTGATCTTTAAATCCAAAATCCTTTTGATATTTAACATTTTTGATCGAATAAACTTTTACGGCTATTACTTTCGATAATTTCCATACTTCAAGATCTTCGAATGTTTTCATAAACAACCTCCCCTTTTGAATGTTAATTTATATAGAAAAAGCGATCTTTCCGCTTTACTTCTGTACCATTCCGTCTTTAAGAATGATAAGTCTTTTAGCTCTATCGATTACCTGTTTATCGTGAGATGAAAAGATAAAAGTAATATTTTTTTCCGCATTCATCTTTTCCATTAAATCCAGAAGATGTCCGGCAGTTACAGAATCCAGGTTTGCTGTGGGCTCGTCGGCCAGTACCAGAGAAGGATTGTTTACAATTGCACGAGCGACCGCAACTCTCTGCTGCTGTCCTCCGCTCATTTCATTCGGACGCTTTTTTGCCAGTTCTTTAATACCCAGTTCATCCATTAGCGAAAGGGCTTTATCTTCTCTTTCTTTATCCGGTATTCCCAGGAGCATCATACTGAACTCGATATTCTCGATAGCAGAAAGAACAGGGATCAGATTATATGCTTGAAAGATGAAACCTAGTTTATGAAGCCTCATTTGAGAGAGAACGTTTTTATTTTTTACAGTAATATCCTCGCCTTCAAAATAGATTTTCCCTCCGGTCGGTTTATCGAGCGCGCCCAGCATATTCAAGAGGGTTGTTTTACCTGAACCGGACGGCCCGGCTATAACCACATATTCGCCTTTAGATATGCTTAGGTCGACGCCTCTCAAAGCATGTACAGGAACACCGTTATCTTGATAAACCTTATCCAATTTTTCGGCTTTTATGATTTCCATTTTCGTATAGTTCCTTTTATGAATTTTTTTTTATTGAATTTAATCCGGATTAGTTAAATAAAATCAGATACCGGATCCAGTATGCAAGAAATATAATTTGTATTGTTCATAAAACTTTTTGCCGTCTATAATAATAATTTTGATATTCATTTATTTCAATCACGCAGCCATGCATTCATTCTATCTTTAAACATAATTTATCGCATATATTGGTTCGAGTTTTATGGCTTTATATGCAGGATAAAGAGCACCCAGAACTGCTACAAACGGCATAAAGATAACTGCGTTTATAATATTACCGATAGATAGTACCGGGTAGATTATTGCACCTACTCCAAAAGATTCCAAACCGACCGAAAACATGCTGAGATTAATTCCTGAATGAGAGAGCGGTATTTCCATAATTAATCCTAATATCAGTCCTAACAATGTTCCCAGCACGCCAATTATAAAGGCCTCAAAAACTATCATTAGATAAAGCTTATTAATTTTCATACCGATTGCCATCAAAACGCCGAATTCTCTTATCCTTTCGAATACCGACATCAGCATGGTATTTATAATCCCGAATATTAATGCAAGACCGATAATTATATTAAGTATCATCATAGATTCTTTATAAAGATCCATCTGATATATCAGCATCGGAAGTAAATCGCGGTACGTCAAAATTTCATAATTGCTATTCAGTTTTGATTCGAGATCTTTTTTAATCTGAGATACTTTGTTGTAGTTTTTTGTAATGACTGCAAACTCATGGTATTTATCTCCGAGACCCAGCATCTCCTGCTCGGTCTGTGCAGGTACATATATTGCCATTTTATCATATTCGGAACTTGAAGTTTGAAATATTCCGGTTATTCTGAATACGTCGGATCCTATATCACCGCTTAAAGTATTAGCCATTGCAACAACTTTATCGCCTATTCCCACTCCCAGTTTTTCGGCAAGTTTTTTACCAATAAGGATTTCTCTTTTGCCGGTGCCCAGATACTTCCCTTCGATCACCGAGCTTTTTATAACAGAGACTTTTGCTTCTTCGGAAGGAACTATTCCGTATATCAGGACACCTGTAGAGTTATTTGCACTGCTCAGAATACCCGAAGCAAAAACTCTCTTGCTGAATGCTTCGATTGAAGGATCTTTTTTTAGAACGAATTCAACTTTTTTATAATCAGGGATATAGTTTTTTATAATCTTGTTATTATTGAAACCCTTTTTATGAATTTGAATATGGGATATGTTCAGGCTTATTTGGTTAAAAAGCATTTGTCTCATCATACCGTTGGACAAACCGTCGGTTATAACTATTGCAACCATGCCTACTATAACAGAGATAAGCACAATAAAAGAACGTCTTTTATTTCTCCAAATATTCCGCCATGCTAATTTAAACAACATGAAATTGCCCTTAAAAATTTTAATGACCTAAAACCTTGCTGTATTTTACAGATACAATTTACCTGTAAGAAATAATTTTAGTTTATCAAAGCAGTTCTGTAAATTCTAATATGACATTTTGCCATTTACGTTATTACCTTTTTAATTCCGTCAAGTATGCCTAATACCTTTCATTGGTTCCAGTTTATAGACTCTATAAGCCGGATAAAAACATGAAACAATTGATATTGCCAGAATCGATAAAGATACGTTTATAAATATATACGGGTCCAGAGTCGACTTTAACTGAGGCAGGAAATGGTAAATTTCATATAACTTCTTTATCTCTCCTCCGAATACAATTGGGTGGACGATTAAATAATAGTTTACTATGTACCCGATAGCATTTCCCGTAATCAGCCCTAAAAGCGTAATGAAAATAGTTTCTATGTACACCAGTGAAGAAAGTTTTCTCTGCGGCATTCCAATTGCCAGCACAACGCCAAACTCTCTATACCGCTCTGTTACCGACATTAGAACCGTATTTAATATTCCAAACGCAACAATTACAATTAGAATACCTAAAAAGAATATCCCGCTTACATTATCCAATTGAATTGCCTGTTTCAATTCAGGATTTACCTGATCCCACATTAGAACACGAATATCAGGATCGGAAATTTTATTTGTTAGATCCGTCTGAATATTTTTTAAGTTTTTCAGATTATCTGCTTTAATTGCTATTACATTAATCCTGTTCCCCATTGCCAGCAGAGATTGGGCCGACTTCAGTCCCATCAAAATAATTGCCGATTCTAATTCCTGCACTCCTAATTTAACCGTGCCCACAATTTTGTATTTCTGGTTCCCGAGTGTACCGTCATAACCCTGCGCAAGTAAAACTATTTCGTCTCCAATTTTTGCGTCAAGGTTTTTAAGTAATTGTTCGCCTACAACCACCTGGTTAGATGAATCGGAGGTAAAAAATTTACCTTCATCAATATTTTTAATAAAAGTAGTAACATCCTTTTCTTTACCGGGCTCAATTCCGAAAATAGCCACACCGCGTGAATTATCTTTAAAACTAACCAAACCGTCTGCATAAACGCGGGGTGCATAATTTAAAACACCTCCGGTAGTAGATAACGAATTTTTAATATTTTGAGTGAGTATAAAACTGGCATTTAAAGTAGGGTTATTCTGATATCCTTTTTCCTGCACTTGAAGATAACCTGAAAACAATTCAACAACAGTACGTATATTCAATGCATATGTTCCTAATTGAATGCCTCTCATTGCGATTGCCATCATGGTTGCAAAAACAACCGCAGCAAGGGTAAGCAGAGACCTTCTTTTATTTCTCCAAATATTCCGCCAGGCTAATTTTAACAGCAGCATAAGCTTGTCTTTTTTTATTTTTAAGATAATTAATATTATTATTTTCTTGGCAAATGCATGTTACATTATCTATTATCCAATATTTTGTAATCATTATCTATGTTAACTGATTTTTTCCAAAGATATCAATTAAAAAATTATCAATTATAATTTCATTTTTCATGCAACAATGCAGACATGCATTCCTTAATTTCCTCGCTCGAGTTCCTGATACGAAAAAATTCTATCCGGGATGTTTATATTAAAATAAATATCATCCATTTTAATCTCTGTGGAATGTCCCTTCTTTGCGATGTTGTACATAGTCCATTCCGACGGGAGTTTTTTTCCGTGAAAGTTTTTCACATCGGTATATTTTAAATACCTGACCATATTACCCTTTTCATCAAAGTACTGCTGCAGAGCCGGCAAATAATCTGCTTTTCTTATCCAGTAATAAATTTTGCCCCATACAACAGGAGCATCCGGTTTCGGATCAAGCTCGATCTTCCAGCAATCTTCGCCGGCAATTTTCTCGCTTCCGATTATTTTAGAGTCATAATCTTTTACAAGATTCGATTCTCTCACCAGATCGTCGTTTGTAAAATCGGATCCGTTCCATGATTGAAGCATCATTGAGGGAGGAATTTTAATTGTTGTTTCTGTGTTGCGAAGATAGGTCCACATTTCGTTACCGATTTTTAAAGTTTTGTTTCCCGCTTCTTTCGCCGGAGCTTTTGTGACTATAAGTGCTTTTTCATTGCCCACCCACCAACTTTCCATTTTAAGAGTACGTGTATAATCAGGAGTAGTTATTGTCATTTCAATAACGGCATGCGAGGATTTACCTTTTATATCCTCTTCCGCATTATTAATAATTTCTTCTGCAGTTTGAGAATAAATTCGGGCTGATACGAAAAAGAACAACAAGATGATCGCAAAATATTTTTTCATGATTTCAATGTCCGCTGTTTTATAATTGACTAAACGTTCAGTCAAAACTTAAAAACATTATCAGAATATGTCAACTACATACATAGTTTTTTTATTACCCATGGAAACAAATCACAATAATGTGCTTGATTTAGTAAAATTTTACAGATATTTTTTGACTGAACATTTAACCAATAAACTATCCGGAATTTAATAAAAGTGCCGCGTACTAAAGAACAGTTTGAAGAAATAAGGAAAAAAACCAAGGAGAATATTTTAAACGCCTCCCTCAAGCTGTTTGCCGAAAAGGGATTTCACGGGACATCAATAAACGATATTGCTAAAGCTGCGAAGATATCAAAAGGACTTGCGTATAATTATTTTGACGGTAAGCAAAAAATAATCGAAGCAATTTTCAACCGGTTGTTCATGGAAGGCGATAAATTAGTCGATGTAATGAATAAAGTAGATGATCCTTTTGAAAAACTCAAAATGATTATCGAATTTACTTTCGCTTATTTAGAAGAGAACGAAGAACGATGGAAGCTTTATGCATCGTTTATATTTCAGCCTGGCATTTTGGAAGAAGGAAAGAAGCTGGCATCGGAGTTTAATCAAAAATATTTGCTCATTATGGAAGAAATATTCAGAGATCTGGGTTTCCAAAATCCTCACATGGAAGTAAAATTTTTCGGCGGTTTACTTGACGGTGTAAGTTTCGACTATTTCTTCGATAAAACTTTATTTCCGCTTCAAGATATAAAAGAATACATTCTTAGAAGGTACAGCCGCGAGGGTATAGAAATCTTAAAAAAAATAAAATAAAAGATTACGCTGATATTAATAATCTTCGCTCCGGTTACATCTCAGAACTATTTCAGAAAAATTTATCAGATGTTCTAATCAATTTAATTTTCTTTTCCGAATTCCGTTATATCGGAATTTTCTAAAATACTTTTAGAAAAACCTGTGGATGCGGCTTTAACCATTGCATTGCCTAAGTCTTTCAGTGTACATACATACTTCGGTAAAAATATTCTGAACAACGGATAGAAAAAGCCTAAAGCGCCGGCAAGGAAATACGCGTTCTTCAGACCTTTAATGGGTTTTATAAATCCCGGTCTGAATAAATACACCGCTTTAAAAGAATAATTCTTCAAATCATTTTCGGTCTTACCCTTAACTCTTGCCCACATGAGCTTTCCTTTTTCGGAACTGTCCGTTCCTTGTCCGGAGACATAACAAAATGTCATATCCGGATTAACCTTTGACAATGCAGCAGCGGCCGTCATGGTTAAGTCATACGTAATATGTGCATATTCTTTTTCTTTCTTACCCACCGAAGAAACTCCGAGGCAGAAGAAACATGCATTATATCCTTTTAACTTTTCTTCAACGACCGAGTAATCGAAAAAATCGTTATGTATTATTTCTTGCAGCTTATTGTGTTTTACATTGCAGGGCTTTCGTCCGATTACCAGCACCGATTCAACATCCGGATTATTTAATGATTGGTGAAGTACTCCCTCGCCCACCATTCCCGTAGCACCGAAAATTATTGCTTTTATTTTCATCTAAACCCGCCGTATTTTATTAAAATATTTCTGATTATTTTTTTCATGTATGAATTACTTCGTCTTTCAATATATAAAAGGAATAAAACGTTTTGTTCTTAACCTGTATGCCTCAAATTCATCTTTATATTTTGCCGCGAGATACGCGTCAAGTTTGGGGATATTGTAGAACGCAAAAAAGCAAAATATTAGTGCAGGTATCAGAGCTGAAATCCACTTATGTGTTACAAACGCATAACCGGCAACCCAAAGCAGGTCTCCGAAATAATTTACGTGCATTGAGTATTTAAATAGTCCCTTTGTATACAGCCGTCCTTTGCTTGAAGGCAGTTTCTTCCAGCTATCTCTCAGAAACTCTGACAAAGTGTTTATTAATGAGCCCGATATGAAAAGAACAATTCCGACAGTGTCCAATAAATCAATTTGTTGTTTTGAATCATAGCCCAGTATTGCATAACCGATATAATAAACCGCAAAGGCGAAAGGAATACTGAAAGCTTCGTCCCACGGCATTCTCCTTTTCATAAAATAAAAGACCGTTATTAATATTCTTAAAAAGACAATGCAGTTGAAAAGAAATATGATAACATGCCTGGTTTCATTTCCCCTTACGCCCGCGGCACCTGAAAATATTCGTCCAAAACCGCCTTCGAATAATATCCAGTAGCTAAATGCCAGTACTAATACTTCAAGTATTATCAAGACGGTTTTTTGTAAAATGCTTTTATCCTTTTGTCCGTATAAATCCATTTTATTACTCTTAATATTTCAATTGAAATTAATTTTATAAGAACAGCGTAAAAAATTAGCCGGGTTATATTTAAATACCAAACTCTCATAACCGGTTATTTAAAATTTCCGGTCTAAAACCTCTCTCCAATAATTCTTAATTCATTTTTGCTGAATAAGGTTTTTCAGAGGCACCCTGGTCAATTGAACATCTTCTTTATTGGTTGAATAAGAAACATACAAATAATTTTTCCATATCATACTTTTGGGATAGCTGTATCCGGGTCTTTTATATTTTCCTTCAAAGCGAAGAGGCTGCAAATCGTCTCCCCCGCTTCTCAATAAATATGCTTTGTTAAAAAACTTTCCGTCTTTACTAAGAATTATAACAAGGGGTATCCGGCTTTTATTCCCGGAGGGATTATTTACCTGGTATGCTGTTCCATCAGGCAGATTGCCGGCGCATTGTTTAGCACGGGAATCCGGCATATCCGTTACGACAGGAGATGACCAATTTACTCCTCTATCTGTACTTACCGAAGCTAATTTTTTGAAAGAACCTGCCTGATCCCGGAAAATCATCACAACAGCTCCGTCGGATCTGTAAAACCAGCTTGGTTCTAATTCCCTACTGACCGATCCATTGAATGGCAAATTCTTCATATAACCTTTAGTCCAGCCGGATATCCCGAACGGATCATCCGTATAAAATGGCGATACTTTTAGACCGGGCTGCATATGAAAAGCATCTATAATCCTGCCGCCGGGCAAAGCATGAGGATCCTGTTCAATTATACCGTTAACCGGTTTTCCGTTATTATCAAGTACATGTTCTGGATTTGACCAATTTATTCCGTCAGTGCTAATCCTATATTCGGTATATCCACCTTTGGGAACATCCTGACGTGAAGGCCATAAATTTAGATACGCAACAATCGTATCGCCGTAAACCCACCAGCCGCCGCCGGTGCAAATACCTTTATTAAATTTGGGAGATAGTTTCACAGGCTTTAACCAGTGTATTCCGTCGGAGCTTCTGCTGTATGCCACCCATGTATCGGGAGCATCTTCATCTTTTGCGGAACTCTGCCATTGCGCATAAAGAAATCCTTTGAAAGGCATAAGAACAACGCCGTTACCGTAATGATCTGTTTTTTCTTCGGGGCGAAATATCGTATAAGTTTCTGCTCCGGGTGCAAATTGTAAGCCTAATGTTTCAGGTTTGGAATAGTCGAACAAATCAGCTTTAATTTTAAAGGAGTTACATGGTTCTGCTCCTCTGCGGTAAAACCGGTTAGTAATATTATCCAGATAGTTATAACGGCAGTTCGGACGTAATATTTATAATTACCGGTACTTTTCTGATTGATCATAAACCTAATATAACGGTATATAATGATTTTTCTTGATACATAATATTATATCGGAGTGAAAAAGTCCAGAAGGAAAAAGTACGAACCAGTTTTTAATATTTTCCGAGGATCTCCGCGTACTATCTGCGGATCTCCGCGTAAGATTTTTTTCACGGAGGCAAACGGAGGAGTCACGGAGGAACACAGAGGAAATAAATGAGAATTCCTTATCTCCGTGGATCTCCGTGTATTCTCTCCGGATCTCCGTGATAGTTTTTTTAACGGAGGAACATGAAGAAAATAAAAAACCAATTTCCATTCTCAGTGAAACTTCGTGTTTTCTCAGTGAGACTCAGTGTTAGAATGTTTTATTTACAGATCACCATGCATATGCTTCGGGTGCCTGGTTTCCGGGGCCGGGCCATATCTCATCCAGTTTTTTCAATACATCATCGGTCAGCTTTGTTTCAAGTACCGCGACATTTTCTTCAAGCTGTTTAATTGTTCTCGGTCCGGCAATCGGAGCGGTTACCACCGGATTTGAAAGTACCCAAGCCAGCGCTACATCAGCAGGCCGCATATTAATTTCTTTGCAGAGCTTTTCGTAAGCTTCTATCTGCGGTCTTAATTTATTTATCGATTTCTGAAGCGGCTCCCTATTTCTGCGCGTGCCTTCCTTAGGCTTTCCAAGCACGCCGCACAAGATTCCTCCGCCCATGGGGCTCCATGGTATTAAACCGACTCCCATTGCTTTGCACGCCGGTACAACTTCCAATTCAATATGCCTGTTGCGTAGACTGTAAATGCTCTGTTCCGAAACCAGTCCAAGAAGATTCCTTTCGCGTGCTTTATAATTAGCCTCCACAATATTCCAAGCCGCAAAATTGCTGCTTCCCAAGTAAAGCACTTTTCCTTCTCTTACCAACTGCTCCATTGCCTGCCAAATTTCTTCCCAGGGAGTATTTCTATCAACATGATGCATTTGATAAAGATCTATGTGGTCGGTCTGCAGTCTTTTCAAGCTGTCTTCGCACGCCTTTTTAATATGATATGCGGATAGTTTGGAATCATTTACTCCTTCCCCCATTTTACCGTATACTTTTGTAGCCAGTACAATCATATCCCTTTTGCCCGAGCCCTCTTTCAGCCACTTACCGATTAAGCCTTCCGTATACCCGGGTGCTTTTTCCGAGCCATAAACATTAGCAGAATCAAAAAAATTTATTCCGAGTTCAAGAGCTCTGTCCATTATTTTGTAACTGTCTTCATCAGATGTATACGGCCCGAAATTCATAGTCCCCAAACAAATCCGGCTTACGTTCAATCCCGTTCTTCCCAAGTGTGTAAATTCCATAATATTATTCCTTCTTTTTTCCTTTTAAGTATGAATTGAAGTTTAAAATTCTTTTAGAACATATATAATTTATTTTTATTATTAATCTAAGACATAACTAAAAAATAATAATTTCAATTTTCAAATTTTGTTAATAATCCCGCCGACCATTTCATTATTAACAAAGTTAAGGGCATTTCTAATCGCGCGTTCAGCGCCTGCTAATAATGCACCCGGTACAACGGCAGAATTATGAGGCGAGCCCAAAACGTTGGGAAGTTCAAAGAAAGGAAACTCAAGTTTAAAACCTCCGCCTGAAAAAGGTTCTCTCCACCAGGCATCAATGCCGGCAAGAAATTTAGTATGTTTTTTTAGGTGGTTATATAAATCTCCTTCTTTTAATATAGATCCTCTCGCAACATTTATAATCGTACCATCCGGTTTCATTAATTCCAGTTCTCTTTTACCTATCAGTCCTTTTGTTTTATCATTTAGCGGGATTGTCAGAACAATTATGTCAGATTTGCTCAATAAAAAATCAAGATCATTCAAAGTGCCGATAAAGTCTACTTCTTCACCTGTTTTTCCTGATGTATTCAATGCGTAAATTTTTACGCCGAACGGTTTCAGTAACTCGGCTGTTGCTTTTCCGATTCCTCCGTAACCGATGATGCCGCAGATTGAATTATTTAAAGATCTGTTTTCCGATAATTGGTCAAATTCACCCGAAGCCATTCTTTGATTTTTAATCAGCAGGTTCTTATAAAGCGCCAGAATCATAGCGACTATATGTTCTGCCATCGGCTGTGAATACGCGCCGCTGTTGCTGGCTATTATACATTCCGGCGGAAATTGTTTTACGTCTATATGATCGTATCCTGCGGATAAAAGCTGGACAAATTTTACACCACGCAGAAATTTCCTATCGACATTTTTCAATTCTCTAACGGGATTCCATGCAATTAAAATATCGGCAGATGCGAGCACGGAGCTCCTGTGTTCTTCAGGGATACTCTTAAGAAAAGTAACCCTGCCATTATCGCCAAGAAGATTACTTATACTTTCTTTTTGTTCTTCATTAACTTTGAATGTAACAACAAACTGCATATCTTTCATAGAAAATTGTACCTAGGAATTAATAAAATTTATCATCTGTTAACTGTTTTCATTGAAGCTTCGGGATAGCGGGTGCCTTTTGTAATTCCTCTCGGGGCAGCATCATTTATACGCTTTAAATCCTCGCCGTTTAAGTTAACATTTACTGCTCCGGAGTTTTCTTCAAGGTACTTAATTTTCTTTGTACCCGGGATCGGCACAATATCTTTTCCTTGAGCAAGCAGCCAGGCAATGGCGAGCTGGGCAGGCGTACAATTTTTATCTTTTGCAATTTTTTCAATCTTTTCGGTGATCGCAAGATTCTGATAAAAATTCTCGTCTTTAAATCTCGGGTGATTATGACGGTAATCATCAACCGGAATATCTTCAGGTTTTCTGAAACGGCTTGTAAGAAATCCTCTGCCCAACGGCGAATACGGGACAAATCCTATTCCCAATTCGCGGCAGGTTGACAATATTCTTTCTTCCGGATCGCGTGTCCATAACGAATACTCGGTCTGCAGAGCAGCTATCGGGTGAACCGCAGCCGCCTTCTTTAATGTTTCCGGGGCTGCCTCTGACATTCCCAGATATCTTACCTTCCCTTCTTTTATAAGATCGGACATTGCGCCGATGGTATCTTCAATAGGAGTATTTGGATCAACCCTATGCTGATAATAAAGATCAATCGCCTCAATCTTTAACCTTCTCAGACTGTCTTCGCAACATTTTTTAACATATTCCGGATTACCGCTCACGCCTAAAAAACTGCCGTCCTCTCCGCGAACGTTACCGAATTTCGTAGCGATAATCAGTTTGTCTCTTTTGCCTTCTATCGCTTTTCCGACCAGCACTTCATTTTTACCTACACCGTACATATCAGCGGTATCCAGAAAATTTATTCCGAGTTCTATTGCTCTATGTATCGTTGCAACTGATTCCTTATCGTCTCTGTTGCTGTAAAACTCCGACATGCCCATACATCCCAAACCGATTTCAGATACCTTTAAGCCGCTGCGGCCTAATTCTCTTTTATCCATTTAATTTCTCCTTTTTAGATATAGAACCTTATTGTGAAGTATAAAGAAAGTACAAAATATCTCCGATAAAATCATAAAGACGAAATCGGTTTGATATAACTCATATCCGTCCGCTACACAATTGTGTAAAATAATTTCCGGCCGAAGTAACGAATTTGGTAGTGGGCTAATTTGCTTGAATCTTTCTTAAAAATAATTATCGTCATACCGAGCAGACTTGCTTGCCGGCAGGCAAGTCCGCTCACTATAACATATAAGCAAATTAGCCCGCTGCTAGGAATTTACTAGTGCTTCCAGTCCAGGTAAGTTTCAAGAAATGATAGAACAAGCGCCCAGGCATTTTTTGAGGCTTCAGGATTATAACTTCCTCTGGCATCGCAGAAGAAACCGTGATCGGCATTAGAAAATATTACGTTGACATATTTTTTATCTTTTTCTTTTAATGCTCCTGTAACCGCCGAGATCTGATCCTCACCGATGTGTTTATCAAGTCCGCCCCAAAAGAATAATTGAGGTGAGCTGATATTGTCGACTTTATTTAAATACGAAGGCATATTACTTCCGTAAAATGATATCGCCGCTTTAAGTTGGACAGATAAATTTGCCAGAAAAGAAACTCTCCCTCCCAGGCAAAATCCTATAGATGCAATTTCCTGTTTTTTCAATCTTTTATTATTTTTCATCCAATCGTATGCGGCAGTAATATCGTTCACAAGTCCGTCATCAGATAAGGCCTTAATATTTTTTCTTGTACCTTCAAAATCGGTATAGCTGCCTTCAAACCCCGGTTCGGTTCTGTGAAAAAGTTCCGGCGCAATTGCCATAAAGCCGATATCGGCAAATCTTTTTACTATGTCGCGTATGTATCCGTTAACACCGAAGGCTTCCTGAAACACCAAAATTCCCGGACATTCGGTATTTCCCTCGGGTGAAGCAGTAAAAGCATTCATACTGGTACCGTCGCTAATATTTAACGTAATAATTCCGGTTTTTATTTTATTCATCGCATAGCTCCTTTCACAATTTTTTTATCAATAACGCTAATCATGCGGCTTGGCTCGTAAATACTGCTCGGGCCATTTGATATCAGCATGCAGCACTTCCGCAGCATGAAGAGGCCAGTACGGATCTCTGAGAAATTCCCTGGCAAGCGAAATTACATCGGCTTTACCTTCTAGTAAAATTTCCTCGGCTTGTTCCGGCTTTGTTATTAATCCGATACCTCCTGTAAGAATTCCGGTTTTATTTCTAATAGCTTCCGCGAAAGGTATTTGATAGTTCGGTTTTACAGGAATTTTAACGTTTGGTACAAGTCCGCCGCTTGAGCAGTCGATAAGATCAACCCCTTGCGTTTTAAGTTTGCCCGCCAGCACTATTGATTGCTTTAAATCCCATCCGCCTTCAGCCCAATCAGTAGCGGAGATCCTTACAAACAGAGGTAATCTTTCCGGAACTACACTTCTAATGATTTCCGTAACTTCGCAGGGGAATCGCATTCTGTTTTCAAGGCTCCCGCCGTACTCATCGTTTCTTTTATTTGAAAGAGGAGATAAAAATTCGTGCAGCAGATATCCATGAGCCATGTGGATCTCAATTATTTCAAAACCGGCTTCCAATGCCCTATTAACCGCCTCCTTAAATTGCAATTTTACTTTACTCAGATCATCAGAGTCCATTTCTTTCGGAAGCGGATAACTATTGTCAAAAGGTATATTGCTCGGAGCTATAGTTTGCCACGATTTATTTTTTTCTTTGATGGAACCGCTGCCGAGCCATGGAATTTGGGTGGAAGCCTTTCTCCCGGCGTGCGCAATTTGAATGCCGGGTACGGCTCCGTTACTTTTTATGAATTCGGTGATTCTCATATATGCTTCGGTCTGCTCTTTGTTCCAAATTCCCGCATCAGCAGCCGAAATTCTGCCTTCAGGCGAAACCGCGGTAGCTTCGGTCATTACAAGCGCCGCGCCGCCAATCGCCCTGCTCCCGAGATGCACCAAATGCCAATCGCCTGGTAAACCTTCGTTACTCGAATATTGACACATAGGCGAAACAAAAATTCTGTTCTTAAAATTTATATCTCTGATTTTTAATGGACTAAACAATTCGCTCATTTATTTTCCCGTGATTATGCTCTAATTACTATACCGACCGCCCTCTAAGTTAATATTACTAAACATTTATATAAGTGAGCCATGTTTCAATTCTTACAACAAAATGATTAATGCAAAAATGAATCATACCTTTATAGTTAAAACACCGTTTGCATATTGAGATTGATAGCTTGGCAGAGGTGATCCTGCAGGTCCGTTAACAACCTGACCGGAAGCATTAAAGACCGATCCGTGACACGGGCAAACAAAATTTTGGCTGGTGGGATCATACTCGGTTATGGTACATCCCTGATGTGTGCAAATTGATGAAAGAGCATTGAAGTTATTTCCTGAAGGATGATCTACAAGTAAAACTCCGTTTTGGAACTGCAGCAATACCGCGGAACCTGTATTGGCCAGTGGAGAAGAAGAATCAACATTAATTTTAATAATATTATTTTGGGATGATGACTGTATTGTTTGCAGATTAGAGACATTGGCCGGGTTTACCGGGTTTACATTTTTTGTACAACTTTCCAATACGGAACTTAATATACCCGGGATAGCAATTAAAGCAGCCCCTTTTAAAGTTCTGCCGAAAAATTCTCTACGGTTAACTTTCATGTTCTTTCCTTTGTAATGAAAATATTAAAGATGAGTAATTATAAATCACCGTAGAAATTTATATTAAGCACTCCCTATTAAATTTTATTTTTAATTAGTAGAATTATTTCCCGTAAAATTTAGTATCTTATAAATTATTTCTCAAGGTGAATGAAAGTTCACCTTGATTAATGACACAAACATTGAAGTGTAGATTAGGAATGAATGAACCGGAACACATGATGGGATTCTTAGGATAGCCCGATGCAGTTAAATTTTATTTTTGTGCCAGTATATTTAATTCGCTCACAAACACGCCAATCTCGGAATCGTTAAAACCCTTTTCTTTGGCCGCAGATTCAAGTGTACCCCATATAGGCTCTCCGCAAACAAGGCAGCGTATTCCTTGCTTCATCAAATAAGTAACCGCTTCAGGGTACAGCTCAATCAAGTCTTCAATATAAATATCTTTGTTAACAGGAAGAGTATTTTCCATATTTTTGCTTTTTATATTTTGGATAAAATAATATTTTGATTTTCAAGCCATCACTTTGTTTATTTTATCAAGAAGCATTTCTTCCGGAGCCGCACCTTCAATAAAATCATCCTCGTTTATTACCGTTCGCGGTACGCCTTTAACATTGTACTTGTTGGACAGATGCGGAAACTCGGTAGCTTCAACCATGTCTGCTTTTATATTCTGATTGAGAAATGCAAATTTGTGAGCGGCCAAAACCGCACGCGGGCAGTACGGACATGTCGGAGTTACGAATACCTGGAGGTGGATTGAATGATCTATGGCTTTTATTTTCTCTACCACATTATCCGGCAATTGAGTTTGTCCGCTACCTACCATAATTATATCCTCGAGCAAAGAAGAGAATTCATAACCGCTGGGAATACCGTAATACTTAATTCCGAAATCCGTTCCGTTTTCATCCAGTATTATTGTTGCCGGAATTTTATCCGCAGAGTATTTCGAAACGGCCTCTTTGTCCCGGTCAAAACTGAAGATTTCAAGTTCCACCTTCCCGGATACCGCCGAAAGCTCGGTTAACAGTTCCCTTGTTTCCCGACAGTACTGACACTCAAAATCCTGTGTAATAAGAACAAGTTTAACTTTTTTTGTTAATGCAGCAAAATATCTCAGCAAATCGCTTTTTAATTTTTCATCGATAAACATAATTGCTCCCTATTTTATTACGTATGATGAACATGGATTAAAAAAGATTCCGTTATTCCGCAGAAGAATTAATTGAGAATTAAACCTAATCCTATTCCAAGGATTAATTAACGATGTACATAATAATTCAAAGCAAATGATTCTGGCAATCAAGTATCTTAAAATTATCGTACAAAGCCTTTTCTCTTTAGCAGAGGATAAATATTTGGATCGTCACCTTTGAACCTTTTATACAAAATCACGGATTCTTCGGAAGCACCTTTAGACAAGATATTTTCCCTAAACGACGATGCCGTATCCGGGTTAAATATTCCTTTTTCTTTGAAAGTTTCAAAGGCATCTTCGACTAAAACTTGTGCCCAAATATAGCTGTAGTAGCAGGCTGAATAGTCGTTATCAAAAATGTGGCTGAAGTAAGTACTCCTGTACCTGGTATCAATTTCTGAAATTAATCCCATTTTTTGAAGCGACCGTTCTTCGAATTTTTCAACTTCAAGATTAAATGTATTTGTCTCCGTATGCCAGTCCATATCAAGAATAGCAGCGGCAAGATATTCCGTTGTTGCAAAGCCCTGGTTAAACAATGCAGAACTTCTAATTTTTTCGATTAGGTTATTCGGTATGATCTCGTTTGTTTTATAGTGTCTGGCATATAATTTAAGCACTTCCGGTTCGGACGCCCAATTCTCCATTATTTGCGATGGGAACTCTACAAAGTCGCGGGATACCGAAGTGCCGGAAATACGTTTATATGTACAGTCGGAAAGCAATCCGTGCAGAGCATGTCCGAATTCATGAAATAACGTTGTAACTTCATCAAAAGTAAGCAGCGAAGGCTGATCTCCGACCGGTTTAGAGAAATTAAAAACATTAATCACTACGGGAGTTATTTTTCTGCCGTTGTATTTGGACTGTACAATGAATTCATCCATCCAGGCTCCGCCTCTTTTATTGGATCTGGCGAAATAATCCATATACAAAATACCGATATGATTACCGCTTTTATCCTTTACTTCAAATACATCAACCTCATCAGAATAAACCGGAACATCTTCCATCTTCACGAAGCTAAGACCGTAAAGTTTATTAGCGGTAATAAACGCGCCCTGTCTTGCATTATCCAGCATAAAATAAGGTCTGAGAATTTCATCATTTAAATCATATTTTTCTTTTCTGAGTCTTTCGGCATAATACCGCCAGTCCCATGGTTCCAGCTTAAATCCGCCGCCTTCCTTATCAATCATTTGCTGCAGTTCCGCCGACTCTCTTTCCGCACTTAACAACGACGGCTTCCATAACTGATCCAGCAATTTATATACAATGCCCGGGGCCTTTGCCATATTTCTTTCAAGCACAAAGTCAGCATAAGTATTATAACCCAGCAATTCGGCCTTTTTAATTCTCAGTGAAATAATTTCTGCAATAATTTTCTTGTTGTCGAATTCATTATTATTATTGCCGCGATTAATGTATTGGAAATACATTTTTTTTCTTAATTCTCTATTTTGCGAATATTGCAGGAAAGGCATTATACTCGGCTTATGAAGAGTAAAAACCCATTTGCCATTCATTGCCCTATTAGAAGCAGTTTCTGCGGCGCTTTTAACAACACCGCCCGGCAATCCTTCGAGATCATTTTCGTTTTCAATAATCAGTATGAAGTTATTATCTTCTTTCAATACATTATCTGCAAATCTCAATGATAACACAGATAACTTCTTATTAATGCTGCGCAGCTGTTCTTTTTTGCTTTTATCCAGATTAGCGCCGCCGAAAGTAAAATCCTGATAATATTTTTCGATAAGAGTTTTCTGTTCAAATGTCAAAGACAAATGATCTCTCTGATGATATATTTTTTTTATTCTTTCGAATAACTTTTCATTCATCATTATATCATCTTCATGCTTAGACAAGACAGGCGATAATTCCAGGGCTAAATTCTGGAGCGCATCAGTGGTACTTGTGTTGAGCATATTATTAAGGACACGGTCTGTTCTTTCAAGCAATTCCCCGCTTCGGTCAAGTGCCTCAACGGTATTGTCAAAGTCAGGTTCTTCGGGATTATTTACTATTTCATTTATTTCATCCTCATGAAGTTTTATTGCCTCTTTGAATGCCGGTAAATAATGAATTTCTTTTATCTGCTCAAAAGGCGGCACTTCATATGGTGTTTTGAAAGCGGACAGCAGCGGATTCAGGTTGTTTGGTAAAATTGATGACAACATAATACCTGCGAAAAAAATATTAAAATTTAGATTAAATAACTTTTCGAACTGAATTAAGTATTACAAAAAATTAGATAAATAGAATAATAAAATTAATACCTATTCGGAAGTGCTTTGTAATAAATTCTTTACGATACAGGTTTATGATGATATAAACGAGAGAAACCGATGTGAGCTTATACCGGAAATGTTTAAACGAATTAGGGGCTGCTCTTCCAAATTTTTTCAGAAAACCAACTATTTTTAGCCGGATAAACAAAATAAAAATAGAGGTTTGTGAGCAGCCCCGCAATTTAGATGTCTGATTTACGAATAATTTTACAATAAAGGTAAATCAACTTCCACGGAGGTATAATCGTTTATTTTACTTTTAATGGAAAGGTTGCCTTTATATATTGAAGTTAATTTTTTTATAATCACCAAACCTAATCCGTTACCTTTCCTGTCGAATAAGTCTCTCTTAAACTGGATAAAAGGAGATATGCGTAAAATCTGTTCTTCGCTCATACCTATTCCTTTATCAGTAATTATAATTTTGTAAAAATTATCTTCAATAAAAGTTTCTATGTTTATTATCGAACCCGCCGGAGAAAATTTTAGTGCGTTCTCCAATAATTCTTCTATAATTACTTTTAAATGAATTTCCGCAATTTTAATTTCGGCATCCTTCGCATTAATTTTAACATCGTGGAGCCTTCCTATTAACTGAGATTTCTCCGAAGCTATGGTTTCAATTAAGTCTGAAGGTTTAGAAGTTTTCGAATTTGTAAAGAATAATAATTCATTTTCATCTTTCTGAAGCAATTCAATTTCAGTAAAGATTAAAAATTTTTCTATTGTTTGATGCAGTCTTCGGCCGGACTTTTTGATCTGTTCCAATATTTCCAGAATTTCGTTCCTGCCGAGAGAATCAAAATCATCCATTAAAATATCGGTAAAGCCTAAAATTGAAACGAGAGGCGTCCTCAGTTCGTGAGGAACAAATTTCGAAATGTTCATTGCGGTTTCGTCCAATACATGATCAACTTTCTTCTTTTTTACCAGCCTTGTCTTAACCGCCTGTAGAAGATCATTCGCTTTATATGGTTTTGTTATATAATCATCTGCTCCCCAACTCATACCTTTTCTTATATCTTGAGTTTCCGTTTTTGCAGACAGAAAAATAAACGGAATTAGTGAGGTGGTTGAATTGTTTTGAAATTCCCTTAGCAGGGTGTAACCGTCCATTCTGGGCATCATAATATCTGAAATAACCAAATCTGGCTTGAAATCTTTAACGATCTTCAGCGCTTCCACCCCGTCGGAGGCTTCGGTAATAATATAGCCTGCCAATTCCAACAAATCAACTATGTTCCGCCTTACATCGCCGTTGTCTTCTATTACCAGGATTTTTTCCATTTTTCCTCCCGGAAATTTTTTGTATCAAATAATCGCAGTCAATCTTTCTAATTTATAACTTCTATAAAACTTCCTCGTTTAAAAGAATTTTCTTGCATCATATTCTCTTTTCATCAGCTTTTAATTCGGTAAGATGATAAAAAATTTAAAAACTGTTTCTGTCCAAAATGTAAAGAATAAATTTCATTTATGCTTAAATAAATAAGTGTTTTCATTAACATGATACTTTAAATACAGAAATGGCCAAGCCTGTAGTTTAATAGACTCTATGGAATTCTCCGGGCTCCCCTGTTTTTATTTTAATATTTCCGTGATATGAGAAGACATTAAATGATTAAAGTGTAATAATATAAATGAATTTAGATAATAATGAAATATGCGTTATATTATTCGAAAGGAAGTGATAATATGACCCGGTAATATTACAATTCAACCGATTTTCATATCATATAACCGCGTAAAAAGAATGCCGCTGATATAATAATTTATTTTTAACCGATTGAATTATTAAGTATCGGAAGATGTGCCCTAATTTTAAGATCATTTGAATCCGCTGGATTCATTATGTTTCGACTTAAATTACTTTTAATTTAATCTTCCCTCGAAGATTTTATTTACTGTCGGAATCAGCAGATCGGTAAATTCAAACTTTGAAATGAAATCATCGGCTCCGGCAATTTTTGCCTGATTTTTATATTCATAATTATCTGCTATTGTCAACAAGATTATTTTTACGGTTTTATTCACTTCTCTGATTTTTTTAGCGGCTTCCAAACCGTTGATGCCTTCCATTGCTATGTCCATGATAACTAGATCCACATTATTGGAATCAATTTTATTAATAGCTTCTTCTCCGGATGAAGCCCACATTAGGATTTCAAATCTTAAATTTGAATTAATGAACCGCAAAGCAGAATTCCTAAAATTATTGTTATCATCGACCAAAAGAATTTTCAAAGCTTTCAAATTATCCTCTTATTTTTAATAGCAAATAATCAACCCGGGAAGAGTAATTTTTTGTTTGTGTAAATCTAAAATTAAGAATGGCCTTGAACAATCAGGAAAACCCTTATTATTCGGAATAAATGTACTAGTTTGCGGTTATTTATTGCGGAGAGATGATACCTGCTCGAATTGCATATCTTACCAAACCGGGAACATCATGAATTTCCAGCCGTTCCATTATTTTCATCCTGTGAGTTTCTACTGTTTTTACACTTACATTTAATTTCGAGGCAATTTCCTTTGTAGAATTTCCTTCGGCAATTAACTGAAGTATCTCTCTTTGTCTCGATGTTAACTTCGCAAAAACATTTTCCTGTCCTTTTTCTTCGGAAGATACCTCATTGATCCTTCTTAAATAATCATTTATTAAGGTCTTAGAAATGGAGGGACTTAGATATGTTTCTCCTCGAATAACCGCATTTATCGCTATTTCAAGTTCATTAGGCGCCGAATCCTTTAGTAAATATCCCGACGCACCTGCCTTTAATGCCTGCAAAACATATTCTTCGTTTGCATACATCGACAAAATAATTATAAAAGCAGTCGGAAAATCTTTACTTACTCTTTCGGTTACTTCTAAACCGTTTAGTTCGCTCATTGCTATATCCAGCAATACTACATCAGGTGAATTTTCCTGAATTAGTTGCAGTGCTTCCCTGCCGTTCGAGGCTTCCGCAACGACTTCAATTCCGCTTATATTCTGAAGCAATTGGCGAATACCTGCTCTTATCAGAGTATGATCATCGGCAATTAATACTTTTGTAGGTTTCATTTTTACTTTCGTTCAGTATTAAATCAAAATACATTTAAATTTCTAAAGCTTTTATTTTATTGTAAAAACTCGGTGAAAAACCAATTATCTTTCGACTTAAACTGTTAATTAAAATTAATTTCATTATTTAGGGACAAACTCCTATATATTCTGCCTGTAAGGGAAAATCGCATGGATAGTAGTTCCTTTGCCCGGCTTAGAATAAATGTCCATCCATCCTCCAACGAGTTCCGCGCGTTCCTGCATTCCAAGCACACCCACACTCACTCCGCCTGCGGCATTCTTCCTGGCAGCAATAACGTCATATCCTTTCCCGTCGTCAGTAATGGTCACATGCAGTTCGTTTTCCCGCGCATCAATTTCTATGGCCATATTTTTAGCCTGCGAATGCTTCATAATATTATTTACGGCTTCCTGTATAATCCGGTAAGAAGCTATTTGAAATTCTGCCGATAATTTAATTTCGGGTTGTTTGGTTATCACCTTTGCATTTATGCCTGTTCTTTGAACCTGACGATCTATATACCATCTTACGGCGGGGATCAATCCCAGATCATCAAGAATAGACGGGCGTAGCTGAAGCGATAATTCTCTTACGTTATTTAAAGTTCCTTCCACAAGCTGAATTGTATCTTTCAATTGACTCTGTCCGTCCGCAGATATATTCTTCATCGCATTCATAATATCTATTTTGATTGCGGTAAGGGTCTGTCCTATTTCATCATGTAATTCACGGGCTATATTTCTGCGTTCCATTTCCTGGACCTGAATCAGTTTCCTTGACAACGTTTTCATAACGTTTTGAGCTTCGATCAATTTATTGAATAATTTTTCCCTCATCTCTTCAGCAGCTTTTTTCTCGGTAATATCACGGACCGCAAGCATGATCATATCATTTTCCAAAAGCCGGATATTTATTTCTGCCGGAAAATGGCTACCGTTTTTCCTGATAATTCGAGATTCGAAACTAAGTGTTCTGCTGCTGCCGTGTGAGGCATTCTGCCGTTCGGTTAATTCCTTCACCTCTCCCGAAAAGGTTTCTTTTAAATTTGTATGAAGTATATCTTCCCGGCTATAGCCCAGCATATCAAGTAACCTTGAATTCCATATTATTATATTTCCCTCATGATTTATTAATGCAATTCCGTCAAATGATTGTTCAATCAAGGTCCGGTATTTTAATTCCCTCTCGCGAAGAATTTCCAATTCGTGATTGTATGACGGCTTATCTTCTTTCAAAGTTTCTTTGTTCGTAGATTCTTTCAAGATAATTAGTAAATTCTTCTGCGCACCGGTTTTATCGTTCAACTTGATTATCTGCAAATTACGCTTGAGAGTTCTATTCTCTGCCGCCGCCAATTCAGCCTCTCCGGCAGAAATACTTTTCCATTCTAATTTATTATCGAAAATTCCTTTGAATTTTATATATTTATCAATTTTTTTTCCGATAATTTCGATTTTTTTATAATTCAGCAATTTTAAAATTGTTTTGTTACAATCGATAATTTTTCCTTCCGGTAAATCGACGACAAACATCCCGATCTTATTGAAGGAAAAATATTTTTCCATGTATTCCGGATTTTCTTCAGTGCTATTCATTAATGAAGAATTGTTTTCGTTTTTCATACAAATACTCTTGTTTTCACATTATTTAAGCTGAATATAAGGATATAAGTGACGGAAAATATGAAAATATTTATATCAATTTCCCATGCAATATGAAGTCATTTCGAATAAAATATACGAAATTTTTGTTTGCTTTATACAAAAATTTTCACCGAAAAAAGATAATTAAAATAATAAGAAACAGATTAAATCAAGACGCAATTATTTTAACCCGTAATCGAGTAATTCATACTCGGAAAGTGCGCAATTTCTATTAAAAAAAGATGGGAGGACCAGACAGAATTTTGTGAATTTTATTACTGCACAATAAAATAAAGCGATAAAACTTGTTTTTCGAGTATAGTTATTTGCAGTAATTTTATTTATATTATCGGGCAAAAGTGATCCTAAGCGATCTTAAAAGCGGGAAATAATAAATTTATATTAACCAATTAATAATAAAGCGTTAAATAATTACGTGAAAAATTTTGCAATAACTGGAGTAGCAGGCTATGTTGCTCCGAGACATTTAAAAGCCATCAAAGAAACCGGTAACAATCTGGTTGCTGCGGTTGATCCGCATGATTCCGTCGGTATTTTGGACCAGTATTTTCCAAACACAAGTTTTTTTATTGAATTCGAGAGGTTTGACAGACATCTAGAAATGCTGCGAAGAAAATCCAAAAGCGATCAGGTCAATTATATAACAATTTGTTCGCCGAATTTCCTGCACGACGCTCATATTAGACTGGCGCTGCGGATCGGTGCGGATGCAATTTGTGAGAAACCGCTGGTTCTAAATCCCTGGAATTTGGATCAATTACAAGAACTGGCTAATGAATATAACCAAAAAATTTATACGATCCTCCAGTTAAGGGTGCATCCCTCTTTAATTGCTCTGAGAGAAAAAATCCTTAGTGAAAATTCAGGTAAAAAGTACGAAATCAATCTCACTTATATAACTTCACGCGGATTGTGGTATGATTTCTCATGGAAAGGCATCGAGGAAAAGTCCGGAGGAATAGTAACTAATATTGGAATTCACTTTTTCGATTTACTAATCTGGCTGTTCGGCGGAGTACAGAAAAACATTGTTCATTTATCGGACAGCAGACGCGCCGGAGGCATGCTGGAATTAGAAAATGCCGTAGTAAGCTGGTTCCTATCAAGCCAAAAGGAAGATCTGCCGGCAGAAGTACAGAAAGTCGGCAAACCTACTTTTAGATCCATTACGGTGAACGGAGAAGAAATACAATTCAGCGAAGGATTTACCGACTTACATACAAAGGTATACGAAGAAACATTAAAGGGCAACGGTTTCACTATAGACGATGCCCGGCAGTCGATCAAATTAGTTTATGATATCAGGAATACTAAAATAGACCAAAACGGAGAATACCTCCATCCCAAGGTACAAGAGATATTAAGCAAAAAGGTATAAAATGAATTTCTTCAAGCATGAAACCGTGTATCTAGATGAGCCGAGCGAAATCGGCGAAGGTACAAAAATTTGGCATTTCAGTCATGTTCAAAAAGGCGCTAGCATAGGTAAATACTGCGTGCTGGGCCAAAATGTAAATATAGGCAGCAATGTAACTTTAGGAAATTACTGTAAGATTCAGAACAATGTTTCGATTTATGAAGGGGTTACTTTAGAAGACTATGTTTTTTGCGGCCCTTCCATGGTTTTTACAAATATACTGGACCCAAGGTGTAAATATCCCCAGGTGGGTAGCGAGTATTATCTAAAAACTTTAGTTAAAGAAGGTGCGTCTTTAGGCGCTAACTGCACTATTGTTTGCGGAAATACAATAGGGAAAAGTGCAATCGTGGGTGCGGGATCCGTTGTAACAAAGGATATACCGGATTTTGCATTAGTTGTTGGTGTACCGGGTAAAATTATAGGCTGGGTAAGCGAAGCCGGAAAAAGACTTCACTTTGATGATAGCGGCGTTGCATTTTGTGATAAATCAAAGAAACGGTACAAACTAGAAAACAATAAAGTAACTGAGTTTTAAATTTTACAAAACAAAGTGTAAAGAAATTTAGGCACAAAGACTCAAAGAAAAATTAATCCTTTGAGTCTTTGTGGCTATGGCTTTTCTGCTACAAATAAAAGTAACCTTATAGACCAACTTCAACAGATAAAATAGCTTCCTCATAATAATATCACTCGTTTAACCTAGTCATAAGTAAAAATCCGGGGTGAACCAGGGTTTTCCAGGGTACTATCAGGTTTTCCCCGATTTATCATCTCTCTTTTTTCCGATAGTTTTCATTTCGAAAATAAGAACCCGATGTACGGAGTCTTTGAATTACAACCAATTTATAAAAAGACAAAAACATCTGGAATACAGACAGAAAGAATGAATACTCGGAAAAACCATGAAAAAGTCCTTTGTTGTTTTTATTGCACTGCTATTTATTTTGTCTTCAGCTATATTCGCAAGGACGACTGTAAACGGAAGATTCGTAATAGTAAGTCACGATTTATCTCAATATACCGTAAAGTTTCAAATAAGTACAAATACAGGTACCGACACGCTAGGCTGCTCAACTATAATTTTTAATTTTGACAGTACCGCGCTTTCTTTTCCGGCTTCACCGGTTAACAATACCGATTACTCTTTTATAAACTTTAACGGAAGTAATTATAATTCCAGGATTACAAGACCGTTGTCAAATCAGATTTGGGTAAATATTGAGTCACTGGCAGCCAATCAGGGAACTGTTGTAGATCAAAGTCCGGAATGGACTGATGTAGTACAAATAACTTTTAAAGTGTTAAACCATAACGGCTCGGCAAATTTAACCTGGGCAACGACGGATAATAATTGGGCAATTTACGATGCCGATAATTCAACCGTTTGGACTATTGGGACATGGGCTAATGAAAATACCTCGCCTTTGCCTGTTGAGCTAACAACTTTTGAAGCTTCTACCGATAATAATAATAAAGTTAAATTGATTTGGCAGACAGTCACTGAATTAAATAATTACGGATTTGATGTGGAAAGAGCTAAAAGCGGGAATAATTCAAATTGGGAGAAGGTAGGTTTTATTGCCGGTAAGGGGCAGAGTTGTACGGTTCAGAACTATTGTTTTACCGATGAAAGCCCGTTATCAACGAGTGCAGTTTACAGGTTAAAACAGATTGACACTCAGGGAACTTTTGTATATTCAAAAGAGGTAGAAGTCGATTTGACTCCCAAAACATTTACCTTGTCACAGAATTATCCTAATCCTTTTAACCCTTCTACTACAATTAAATACTCGGTACCCCAGTGAGTCGAAAGTGAACATTACGGTTTACAATATCGCCGGTCAGCAGATAGCAACCCTGGTAAATGAGCAGAAACCTGCCGGAGAATATTCGATTTATTTTAACGCAGAAAGTTTGGCAAGCGGAATGTATTTGTACAGAATATCTTGCGATAATTTTACGCAGGTTAAGAAGATGATATTATTGAAGTAATAAATTATTGGATGGAGAAAAAATAAATATTGCTTTATATTAAACCATGTTTAACAATAATAAAGCAAGGATTAAATTAAAGATACTTTAGACTGTTCATATTATGGGATACAAAAAATGATGAATACGAAAAACTTAAAATATGTTTTAATAGTTTTTATGTTTATGTGTGCAACAGGGTGGGCGACAAATTATTATGTTGATGCAACAAACGGAAACGACAACAACAGCGGTCTATCTCCTATTCAGGCTTGGAAAACAATTAATAAAATAAACAATTCAAGCTTCCATAGCGGGGATATTATAGCCTTTAAGAGAGGTGATATATTTGGTGGCTATACCTTAACCTTTTCCTCGCAATCAAGATTCAAAGGTGTAACATTTACAGATTATGGAAGTGGAAATATGCCCATTATAGATGGCGGCGATACAATTAAGGTAGCAAATATAAGCAATGTAGATAATTTAACTTTTAAAAATATTGAATTTATAGATGGTATTAGAGCTTTAGATCCATTTAGTGCAAATACTTGTAGTTACTTAACATTCGATAATTGTATTTTCGATGGACTAGGAAAAAGTGGGCGGGAATTATTATTTGTTGGCACTGGTGCACATAATATCATAATTAAAGATTGTATCTTTCGTAATGGAGGACCAGAATATCATGTAGGAGCACATGGTTTGTATTTTTCTGGTGATACGGTTTTGATTGAACATTGCCAGTTTTTAGACTGTTGGGATGGAAGTGGTATTAAGAATGACGTTGATATGGTTGGTGGTATCCAATCTTCATGCACAAATATAACCATAAGAAATAATTATTTTAATGGGAATCTTGATGGAATATTCCTGGAGAGTGGAGATAATGTTAAAATTTATAATAATATTATTATAAATACTCGTAGATTTTCGAGTGGAATCACTTTCACAAAAGATGTAGGTTATTTACCTTATTTAGTACATAATGCTCAAATATATAATAATGATATATTTTTAACTCCAGATTCAGCAAGTCAAGGTATTTTATTGTATGGCTTTCCCGAAATTGACAGTATAACAATTAAGAACAATATATTTTATAGTAATACTTATTACTCCGGCCATATGTTCATTCAACAACAAGCTGGCGGTGGTCCTAACTTATTTATAAGTAATAATCTATATTATACGGTCGGTTCAACTCCAGATCGTTGGACTATTCAAGGCTTAGTATATAGTAATTTTACAAAATGGCTGGCATCTGGCTACGAAGAAAATTGTAAATGGGGAGATCCATTATTTAACGATTTAAAAGCAGGAGACTATACTATTAAAAAAGGTTCACCTGCTATAAACTCCGGGATTAATGTTAGGATCAAAACTGATTATAAAGGCAATAAGGTACCAGTTTATAAACCTGACATCGGGGCTTTACAGCATTCATATCTTGAAGTTAATGTTAAAGTCCTTCTTGAAGGTCCTTACAAAAACGGAACAATGACAAATACTCTTTCAGTTCAAAATTTAATACCTAAAGTACAGCCATATAATTCATCTCCATGGAAGTATAATGGTACAGAATCAGTTTCTTCATTTTCTCCGAATACAGTTGATTGGATATTAATAGAGTTGCGATCTACGACTGACAGTGTTTCTACGGTAGCAAAGCGAGCTGCTTTACTTCGAACAGATGGAACTATTGTCGACCTCGACGGCACGTCACCCGTAAAATTTGATTTTATACCGTCGGACAATTATTACATAGTTATAAGACATAGAAATCACCTGGCAATAATGAGCTCTCGCTCGGTGCTTTTATCTGATTCGACTAATCTTTATGATTTTTCAACATCAGAGTCGCAAGCATATGGATTAAATGCTCAGGCTTCTCTCGGAAATGGATTCTACGGAATGTATGGCGGCGACGGTGACGCAAACGGCGGGGTCAGCAGCACAGACAGAAATAATGTCTGGCGTTTAGAAAATGGAATAATCGGCTATTTACAGGGGGATTATGATTTGAGCGGCGGAGCAAACAGTACTGATTTGAATTCATGCTGGAGGACAAGTAACGGAAATTTATCTCAAGTACCGTAATTGGATCATTTAAAAACAAAAAAAGACCTTTATAGCTATTGCTATAAAGGTCTTTTTATTTTCAGCTAAAAAATTTTTGAGTATTAACTTCCCCAAAAACATTAGGTACTATTTTAGAAGAATCATCTTTTTAATCATTACGGATGCATTCTGCTGAAGTCTATATAAATATATACCGCTGGGTAATCCGGCCGCATTAAATGTTACTCTATGAATCCCGGCGCTCTCATAACCGCGAACCAATTCCGTGATTAACTGTCCGATTACATTATATACGGATAATTTTACATATCCTGATTCGGCAATATTAAATGTTATTTGAGTAGTGGGATTAAACGGATTGGGATAATTTTGAAATAAAGTAAATGATGCAGGATTTACGGGCTGTTGATTTAAATTTGCTGTTATCGGAAAAGTACTTGAATCATTCCAGTATTCATATGCTCCAATATCATAATTTCCTTTTCTGGGAGCACCTCGCTGATCATATTGCGGAGAACCATTAGGAGAACTGACCGGAATTACATCACGCGCCGGGCTGTTTGAAGAAATTGCACAAGTCATTGTACCGTTTAATGAATTATTATACGCAAGAGGTTTGCAATCGGCAGATATCCCATAAATATTATGAATTACATTGCCGGTTATGAAAGCCAGATAAGTATTTTGTATGAGATTATAATCTTCTGAAATTGTTTTCCCGGATAAATCAGAATGTTCAGAATCAACTGTTGCTATATTTCCGGATACTATAGAATTTTTTATATATAAAGAATCACCTGCTTCACTATGCCATACCCCAATGCCACCGACACCATTAGGTCCCGTACATAAGTTGTTAAATATTGTACAACTATTTATATGTGCAGAAACATAAAATGAATCTGCTAAGGTTGAATCTACAGGATATTTGTCAAATCTAATACCCCCTATGCCAAAAGTTGCAATATTTCCTGAAACTGTAGAGTTGTTCATATTAAAAACAGTATTTCCCTTAAATGCAATAACTGCTATTCCGCCGCCTGAGCTTGAAATATTATTAGAAATAGTTGAATTTATAATACTAGTATTTCCGTTTTGTATGCCAATTCCTCCGCCATAGCAATAACTTTGTCCTGTATTATTACTTATGGTTGAGTTGATTATCAATAAATTTCCCCAATAATTCCCAATACCGCCCCCCAAACCGGTTGAACTGCCAATATTACCAATTATATTGCAATGATCTATGTTCACCGTTGCGGCACTATCAATATAAATCCCGCCGCCACTTGTTGCACTTCGTCCATTTTGAATAGTTAGATACTTAAAGGTTACATTATTAGAGCGATATACCCTTATTACCCTTGAATTTGATAAAGAAGTATCGGATTCAGATTCAACTATTGTATTACTTGTACTGTCTCCAAGCAAACTAAGTTTAGTAAAATATCTTTGAATGCTTATTTGATTATTAGACAAATTGTAAACCCCAGCAGCAATATGAATAATAATGGTATCAGAGGTTGGATTTGCTACGTTATTTATGGCATATCCAATCGTTTTCCAGGCCGCGCTGCCACTTCCTAACCCTTGCCCAATCTTATCGCTACCTAAATTATTGTTCACAAAATAAGTCGTTTGACTATAAGTTTCTGAAATAAATAATAGAAACTATTAAAAACAATAGCAAATTTTTCATGATTTTTCCCTTACTAGTTTTATATATAAACTATAATTCAAGAATTATTCCATTATTGGATATTAATTAAAAATTAACTCATTACTCTATAATTAAATTTCAATTATAACACTATTGCAAAATTGTATGGTTTAAGAAATCAAAGGCAATGTATCGATATGATAAATTGTATCATTTTTATTAATACTTACTTGAAAAATTGATCTATATTAGACGTTAAAATAAAATTATAATTACTAAATAATTTTATGGCTGCTAATAATGATAAAACTAAAGTTTTCTCCATTGTATTACCATTTTCATACAAATTTTGCAATCGCTTTTAAGCTGTCCATCAGTTACCAAGTATATTGAATCATTGAATAAGAATCCATATATTTTTTAACGATACATGATTATAAATAATCAATTGAGTCTTAAACAATATTCCAGAAAATCTATAATCACAAAATGGTGAAATTGACTATAAAATTTTGAAATATCATGGAGTGACCAGATTCATTCCAGAAAAACCTCTTGAATACAAGTTTAACAATTCCTGATTTTCATCATAATATTTCAGTTTTGCACTCTTAATCTTATCCTTGAATTTTATAGACGTCGCTTTAGCAAAAAGATTTACTTCATGATTAAGAGAATTGCTCAAATATCGCCCCCCCAGAATTGCATCTCCCAACATACCGGTATGTACTATACCAATTTTATCAAAATTCATTAATTCGGTTAAGCCGACTAATTGCCCTAAAAGGCAGGGTAGGATACCATTCCTTCAGATATTATTGTAGCTTCATCTAATTTAGTCATAGAAAGACCATTGTCTAATGACTTATAAATAAATGTATGACCTAATTTATTAGCAATGTTTTTAGCAATAATTTCATCTAAATAATTAGATTGAGAATATGTATAATTTATTATTTCTTCATCTTCTTTTTTAATTTCATTCAATACCCATGTAGTCATTCTAGAATCTAGACCACCACTTAAACTTGCCAAATTCTATACCCATATTCTCTGTTTTTTTCTAAACTATTATTTAATGCATTCTTAAATAATTCATCTAATCTTTCAATTATAGTATCTTCATTTTCATTATCTTTTTGATCAATTCTTAATCTAAAATATTGCACAGGTTTTATTTCATCATTAGTATAAGTTATATAAGTTCCGGCAGGTATCTTTTTTATTTGTTGAATAAGTGTGAGCTCTTCAAAGTAATATGAGTTAGTGAGCATTAAATAAGCAGCATCTTTATTCAATTTAAAAGCAATATTTTTATCTTTACAAAAGTTCAATATATCAATTATTTTAGATGAAAATATGAAATACTCATCATTCTTGAAATAAAATATTTGCTTAATTCCAATATGATCTGTAAACAACAATAGTGAATTTTTTATTTTATCAAAAATTATTCCCGAGAAATTACCCCTAAACCTCTTGAAAAATGTTTCTCCATATTCCGTATATAAGTTTTGCAAAATGTAGACTAAATCTTTGGATTTATATCTTTTCTGATAATTTGATAAATTAGTAATAACACCTTCTAAAAGGAAAATGCATTGATTGTTTTCTCCTAATACTTTATCATTTAAAATTTGTTTGCTGTATGACGATGTAAATACAAGTTATTATATCTAAGTTCATCATTAATTAGTCCATCTTGAGAATTCATTGAATAGTTAGTCTGCTTACGGCTAATATATCCCAAAAATCCGGGCATATTTTACTCCTTTTTCAAACTGTTAAATTGCATTTTAATTTTTATAATAAAATTACATGCAAAAAATATATTATATATATATTTATGATTTGATATCAAATTACAATATCATTTAGTAATTTCTACCAATACATTTGAATGCAAAGCTAATTTTGTCGGATATCCAAAATATTTAATTTCATTGACCTTTTTTATTTTCAAATTAAATTTTTGACATTGGTTGTTTAAAAGTCTCAACCGTGTGCAATATCCAATTGTGTTCCTTTAACCTGAACTCATAATGCTTAGGTCCGATAATGTCACCTAAAAACTTACCGTTATCTTTTAGTCTCAACGAAATCATTTCCATCAAGGCGTTGATTTTATGTTCATCGAAATAATATAAAATCTGTGAAGCCCACATAAAATCGAACTTAATATCTTTAATTTCGTTGAGACCGAATGTTTCCGAATATGCCAAAAACGGTTTTTTAGCCGCTATTTTGTTTTTTACTGTTAGTTTTTTATCAATTTCAATTACTTCTTTTTTAATATCAATACCGTAATAGTTATTACTTTCCAGATATTTTATAAATGCAATACCGCCTTGCAACGGACCGCATCCAATGTCCAGAAGTTTATGGTTCGGCAGCAAACCGTTGGATTTTAATAAATTCAATTGATATTCCTGAAGCCGATCCCAATAACCAAGAGGACCGACCATTAACTCAAGACGGTGACGTTCCTTCATCCACGGAATAAATTCCCTCAGCCCATATATTTTTCGGCGCATCAGCTTTAATTTTCTTAAGTCCCAATTCATTTAACTGTCCTTTTCACTCTGTAATAAAAGTGACTTCTTATCAATTTTGCCGTTGGAGTTTCTGGGTAAATTGTCAACAATTATAATATATTTAGGTATCTTAAAGTCTTCCAATAATGCAGAACAATGCTTTGATATCTCGCTGGGTGAAATTTTTAATCCGTTTATTGGCACAACGAAAGCCTTTATTGCCTGCCCCAAAACAATATCGTCAATACCAATTACGGCAGCCTCTGCTACCGAACTCAGTTCACAAATAGTTTCTTCTATTTCTTTCGGACTGACCCTTTCGCCTTTGCATTTAATCATTTCGTCTTTTCGTCCGATAAAGTATAAATAGCCTTCCTCATCCTGTTTGAAATAATCGCCGGTAAACAGCCATCTCTCCAGACCGTTATTTAAATTTACAAATTTTTTATTCGTTAACTCGGGATCGTTCCAATAGCCGGACATCAAGTTGGATCCCCTTACCACTAATTCTCCGATTTTCCCCGGTTTTACTTTCCTATTTTCTTCATCTACCACAAAAACTTCACAATTCGGAATTGCTTTTCCAACCGAACCGGGTTTTTTATCCAGTTCATCAGGGGGTAAATAAGATACCCTCTTACATTCCGATAATCCGTACATTGAATAAAATCTTACATGATTAAATTGCGCCCTCATTCTTTTTATGTGTTCGACGGGAAGTGCCGCACCGGTGTTTGTCATGTATCTTAAAGATGAGAAATCATACTTTGAAAGATTCTTCAGATTTAAAATCATAGTCAAGATTGTAGGAACAATAGGGAATCCGGTCACCCGGTATTTTCCAATAACTTGCAGAACTTTATTTATAAATAAAAATCCGTTTTCAATGATTACCGTACCTCCGAAGATAATACTCATTAGCACTTGGTATAATCCGTAATCAAATGACAACGGCAGCACGGAAAGTATTATATCTTCGGGTTTATTTTCAATATATTGAATAATACTGCGGGCAGCAGATATAATACTCTTATGCGAACACATAATTCCCTTGCTTCTACCTGTAGTACCGGATGTATATATCAAAGCGGCCAAATCAATATCTATGTTCTCACTTCGAAATGTAATTTCGTCACTATAATCTGAGATATCTTCCCAATATAAATCACTATTGTTTTCGATGTTCTCATTCTTGCCCTTTTCCCCGACCCATAATAATCTGCATTCTGACTTTGAATCCAGCATGGCTTCATGTGCAATTTGTTTTCTATTAAAATCCGTTATTAAAAGAGAAGCTCCTGAATTTTCGATAATATAACTTAAATTTCTCGATTTGGTAGAACTGCTCAAAATAACAAATACCGAATCGTTTTTTAAGATTCCGAACAACGAGACTATTACTTCGATTGAATTATCGAGCAGGATTATGACCCTGTCTCCCCGGTTGATGTTCTCGCTCCGCAGCAGATTGGCAAACCGGTTGGATGCAGATTCCAATTCTGAAAATGTCATTGCAGTTTCATTACAGATCAGAGCGGTTTTTCCGGGATATTTATTTGCAGAAATGGTTAAGAAATCATTTAATAACTTAGGATAAATTACCGGTTGCGAAATTTTTTTCAGGTGTGTGCTCAACATAAAATTATATTTTTATTTTTACTTCGTGAATGTTTTAATAATATTTCTAAATTAGATTAAGCGGTTCTTTTCTTAAGTATTCGGTGGTTCTGATTTTTCCTTCGATATCCGCGATAACATTATTAACGTAATTTACATCCAATTTTAATATTTCGGCAATTTCTACTGAAGGGAAATTATTTTCCCAGCCTAGCCATATTCTATCCAGAATTTTAAATGGTGCTTTGAAAAAGAATTCTTCCTGAGTCTGATCCTCACTATATGTATCCGAAGTAGGAATTCTTTCTTTAATTTCATCCGGAATATCCAGGTAGTCTGCAAGCTGGTATACTTGGGTTTTGAACAAATGAATGATAGGCTTCAAATCAACTCCGCCATCGCCGAATTTGACGAAAAAACCCTGCCCGTGTTCGTCTTTGTTAGCAGTTCCAACTACCGCATAATTGTTGGATTCCGCATAATAATATAGCATACTCATTCTGCTTCTCTGTTTAAAATTCGAAGCTGCAGTAATTTGTAAATATTCCTTCAACGGAAGTCTTGCGGTTTCTACTTTTCCGTTTGGTGCCGTTATTGAGATATGAAAAATGTTCAATTTTTTATTGTTTTCGTTCTCTTTGGGAAGGAAAATCTTCATTTTATATCCCTGACCGTATTCGGGAAATATGCTTTTAACGGCTTCATCCCTTTTTGTATAACAACCTAAACCTTGAACCGCATCAGTCATATCTTCAATATAATATTTAATCCCGTATTTGTTTATTATTTTTAAGGCGAGTTCTTTGCTGTCGGGGCTTGAGTCTTTTTCAGGCATTAAGACCGCAATTACTCTCTCGCGTCCCAGAGCTTCCACACATAATGCAGTTACTACGGACGAATCTATGCCCCCACTTAATCCGATAACAGCTCCTCTTTTTTTTAATGACTTTTGAATAGTGTCTTTAATAAAAGATTCGATTTTTTCTGTTTCAAGTTTGGGATCAATATCAATTGAATTATATAAAAATTTCATTATTTAACCGGTGTTTAATTAATTGCAAAAATTTTTCTATTATCTATAACCTTATTGAAAATAAGTTTATCGGATATATTCTTTGAGAAGTCTTTAATAAATTTATTATACAATACCTGAGTTGAAATAATTCCGGCAACAGCCATACTATCAAACTCGCTTAAAGATTCATTTTTAACGGCCTTATCAAAAAGTCTCCGCGTAACTGCCGGATCAAAAATATTTGCCTTTTTCAAAGCCTCCGGCGCACAATATTTTTCAATTAAAAAACGATTATTACCTAAAAGACTTTGTTTAATGGGAGCCCGATACGGATGTTTATTCCGTTTTATTATGATCTCAGGTAAGAGGTTTTTATAAACTTTTTTTAAAAGCAGTTTCTCATTTAAACCGTAAAGCTTAAGATGGGAAGGAACACCGGCCATAAAATCGGTTAACCTGTGATCTAAGTAGGGAGGGCGCAATTCAACGGAATGAGCCATTGCAACTCTGTCACCTTGCGAAGAAAGCAAATATCCGCTCATGAAAGTGATTACTTCCAGATATTGTGCTTTAGACAAATAATCCCATTTTTCAAAACCTGCAGGCAGGAACTTCGTTAATTCTTCAATACTATTATATTCTCTCAGCTCATTTTTTACATCTTCGGAAAAAAAATTTTTTATCTTGCTAGTATTTGTCCAACGAATCATATGGGAAAAGAACACATTATCGGGATTATCAATACCGTTCTTAAAAAAAGCCCGTAAAGTCTTTTTTAATCTTTTATCTTTGAAAATATATGGGTATAACCTATCCAGCAGCTCAGGTCGAATCTGAGAGGCCGGATTGGCTGACCAAAATTTTCGTATTTTAGTTTCTTTTAAATAAATCATATCCGCCGAATACCTCGTCCGCTCCTTCGCCGGTCAATACGACCTTATAATTATTTTTATTTACGGATTCGGAAAGAAAAAATAGCGGTACCGGCGATACGCGAAGCACCGGTTGCTCCGTATAATATAAAACTGAATCAAAGTATTTCCCTATTTCGTCATTTAAAGCAGTAATTTCGGTATGCTCTGTATTCAAATGATTAACTACTTCTGATTGGAAGCTGCCTTCATCAAAAGCATTTTCTTCGAACCTTATGCCGAAAGTTCTTAAATCATTATTAAAATGTTTTTTTATTAGCGCGGTGATACCTGAAGAATCCAAACCGCCGCTTAAATAGCAACCGACCTGCACGTCGGCTCTCAATCTGATTCTGACTGAATCTAACACCAGTTCTCTCAGTGAATCGGAGATCTCATCAAGTGATTGGGTAGTAAGTTGCTCGTCAGAAGAAGGTTTAAAATCCCAGTATTTTTTAATTACTATTTTATTGTTGATTATTTTTAAATAACATCCGGGAGGTAGTTCATTAAATATTTTAAATGCGGTTCTTCCCGGTAATGGTGTCCAGAATGTAAATATCTGATCTAATGAATTAAAATCAAATTCCCGCTCGATATTATCTGCATTAAAAATTGCTTTTATTTCTGAAGCAAATATTAGCTGGTCTCCAATGAGTGTAAAATATAACGGAAGTATCCCATACCTGTCTCTGGCAAGAAACAGTTCTTTTTTTTTAGAGTCCCATATTGCAAAAGCAAATTGTCCGTTTAATTCATTCAGGCAACCGGAGCCTTTCTCTTCGTATAAATGAAGAATTACCTCTGTGTCGGTAGAAGTACTAAACTTATGTCCTTTACTAATTAATTCTTCTCTCAACTCGGGATAATTAAAAATTTCACCGTTAAAGATAATCCATAGTGTAGAATCCTCGTTAGATATTGGCTGAGATCCGCTTTTTAAGTCAATAATACTCAGCCTGGCTTGTCCAAGACCAATCATGTCATCGATGTAGACACCTGATTCGTCGGGACCTCTATGACTTAATGCAGATACCATTCCGGCTAATGATTCCATCTGAATAGACTGCGGAGTCTCGATATTACATATTCCGATAATTCCGCACATTAAAAACGATCCCCAGATATTTTTTGATTTACGATTTGGGTTATTCTTTCAATAGTATTAAAATATCCAATCACCAATTCGTCGTCACTGAAATAAATATTAAATCTTTCTTCCAGAAAGGAAATTAATTCAAGGAACTCGTTATCAGTAATAATCCCGGTTTCGATTAAGTCTGTTGACGAATTATATTCTATGTTTTTATATAACAAAAAATTCTGGTATATAAACTGATGCAATTCATCTAAAATTGTCATTTCAAGTTTCATAGAATAAAAACTTAATTTCCGTTTTTTTCTCTTGTAGGTCTAAGCCCTAATATAAAATCGCTATATGAATTTTCTGAAGTTAACGGAACTGTAATTCTTGCCAGAGGAATTGGTACCGGATTTCCCAGCAATGTATTATCAGGGACGTTTCTAGAAACCGTTGTACCTCCCTGTATAACACAATTATTTCCTATGGTTACATCCGGCAAAATCAAACAATGAGGCCCGACATAAACATTTTTACCGATAATGACTTTATGCGGATTTTTTTTTTGGTAGGGACCGAAATAAAAATGAGCTATTATAGTGGTCCGTAAACCTATGGTAGTATTATCCCCTATAGATATGCAGTCCGGATGGTTCTCATCCAGATAAACAAATTTGCTTATCCATACATTATGTCCGATTTTCACTCCCCTTAATCTCTGTAAAAAAGGTCTGACAGAGCTACCTAAAGGGATAACAAAGGCGACCGATTGCAAAAAAATATTAACCATTTTTTTTATCATATTTTATCTAATTCTTAAGTGTTTCAATTACGGCGCCGAGCAAGATTATTTTAAATTTTTACAGATATTATCTAAATAAAATTGAGCTAATGTTTCCGGTAAAACATTCCAATATTCGTTCTCATATTTATTCTTAATATATAGTAAAAACTGTTCATATAGTTCTATCGGATATTCTTCCCCGGAATATTTATTATTGAAATTGATATAATCAGGATGCACATCAAGTAAAGCCATTCCTCCGTTTTCCGCAATCCAATCAAGTTTATTTTTCCATATCTGATTATTTTTCTCCTGCAAGATTATAAAAAGAGTATGATCTTGAGGTAAAGTATAAGGCATCTCAACATATCCTTCTGAACAATTATTGCCCCCGGACCAAAAGGGATATATTGTATTAACACCGTCGGGCTGCGGTTCAAATGGATCTGTATCAAACGTTGATAAGTCATACTTTATATTAAGAGCATTAATCCAATTAAGGTTGTGATGCATTGCTGGCGCACGAAATCCCGAACAACCCCATTCTTTTAGGTAGTTATTAATTTTCACGCTTCTTTGCTCAAAAATTCTTTTGTTTTTGAATAATTTTCCGTCGTGCTTTAAACCGTGCACTCCATATTCAAACCCGTTTGTTTTTAATTTAGATAAAATTTCTTTTTGAACCTTATAGTCGCGCTCCGGCACAAAAAAGAATGCAGAGACAAAGCCCAAATTCTTTTCGAGTTCCATTAATTTTAAGACTTTATCATATCCTTTCTGACGTTCTATATCATGTGTAAGTATCAGAGCGAATTTCTTTTTAATAGGCCAGCCGGGCCAATTTGGAGGCAATTTTTCACTTCCCCGATAAATGGGCCAGATATTCTCAACTTCTCGTTTTTTTCTTTTTGCTAAATTTCTTCTTAAGAAAATCTGCATTTTTCTTAGAATAAAAGGCTTTACATAATAGTATGAAATATTAAGCATCTTATTATTTTTTCTTTTATAAAGGGAAGGCATATGGCTGTCAGGAGTTATAATTTTTTTGGAACTTTTTTGGGTATGTGAACTGTGACTAAGATTTTTAGATAAATAAAATAACGAATTTCGAAATGATAGAATCCTCATCTAAACCCCCTCATCATAACTACTTTGTACAATAAATTATATTTAGTAATACGCACTTGTATTACTGATAAATTACCCCCATAACATCAAAAATCGTGACCGATCGTCGTTGGATATTATATACAAATTAAGTTAATTATTTCAAAATAGTAAAAATGTATTTTTATAATTCAATTATCCTGCTTTAAGTGATCTTTTTTTTTGAAGGAAGGTCTTAATATTATTTATAGTAGAAAAATTTTCCACTATAAGTTCATCATCATCTATGGAAATTGTAAATGTTTCCTCAATAAAACTTACTAGTTCGATAATGCCTGTCGAATCAATTATACCCTTTTCGAAAAGATCTACCTCGTTATTGAGATTATCTCCATTACCGAACAAGAAATTTTCTTTTAAAAACTCCTTTAATATTTTTTCAGAATCCATATAGTCCACGCTATGATTTTATTTATTAAATATTATTCCCTGTAAAATACTAGCTTTAGTATTATATTCTGCTATTATTAGATAGAATACTTCATTAATCGAAAATTATATATATTATTTTACTTTATTCAAAAAACTAATTTATTTCAAAGGACAAGATGTACTTCACTGCATCTATCACTAAATTCTGCCTGGATTTCTCCGCAAACCTGTAATCTTAATTATAGTCATTATAAAATTTTATAAAAACTGCCTATTTGTTCTGCAACATACTTAATTTGGCTCTCTTCCAGTTCCGGAAACATAGGTAAGGATAAAATCTGTGATTGATAAAGATATGCAACAGGAAAATCTTCCGGTTTGTGCGATAAGTACTTATAAGCATTCAACATCGGCAAAATGGCGGGGTAGTGTATGGCTGTTTCAATTCCTTTTTCATTTAAAAACTTAATAAGTTTCTCTCTTTCCTGAACCCTAATCACATAAACATGAAAAATATGCTTTCCTTCGGGAATTATTTGAGGAACTTTTATATAGCTGATGGGCTCAAGATATTTATTATATAATAAAGCATTTTCATACCTTGCATTATTCCATTCATCAATATATTTGAGTTTCACATTTAGAACGGCAGCCTGTATTCCATCCAAACGACTATTAATACCTTCTATATCATGGAAATGTTTTTTTAATGCACCGTGATTTGCAAACATCCGCATTTTTCTTGCCAGTTCATCATCGTTAGTTATAATTGCACCGGCATCTCCGTATGCCCCGAGGTTTTTTCCTGGATAAAAACTAAAAGTTGCGGCATTCCCGAATGAACCAACCAATTGATTTTTATATTCTGCAAAATGGGCTTGTGCGCAATCTTCAATAAGGTAAAGCTGATATTTGTCGCATATTTCTTTTATTGCATCCATTTTAGCAGGCTGACCGTAAAGATGAACCGGAATAATAGCTTTTGTGTTTTTTGTAATCTTTTCTTCTATCTTCTCAGGGTCAATAGTAAAAAAATCTTTATCGATATCTACAAAAACAGGTCGAGCACCGGTCAATGAAATAGTCTCCGAAGTAGATATCCAGCTGCTGGCTGTGGTAATAACTTCGTCACCAATTCCTATTCCAAGCGACTTTAAGACAATGTAAATTGCATCGGTTCCGTTAGCAACACCAATACAATTTTTAACTTTGTTTTTTTCAGCAAACAAATTCTCAAATTCTTTTACATTGGGCCCTTTTATAAAGGCAGTATTTTCGATTACATTGAAAATGGCGGAGTCAATTTCAGTCTTTAAATGTTGATATTGAATTTTTAAATCCACAAACGGAATATTCATTAAGTATTCTCCAATAAATTTTTTAATTTTTGTGTTGCTAAGGAATTATCAAAATTATATCCGACTTTAATTTTATCTAAATTTTTAATTGCAGATTCCATTTCGGTTGTATTTTTAACAACTTTGGTATATGCTAATTCTTCAAGCCTGTATTGCAGATCTTCTTTCATATCACTTTTTGACGGCAATTCTCCATAAGCGTAATCTCTCGGCATTACTAAAAATTTCTTTTTCATTTTTAAACATTTTGTAACTATACCTGCACTTTCCTGTGTAATTATAAATTCAGAATTACCTATTAATTTATCTATTTCAGTCTGGGAGCAGAAATCGAACACTTCTAACAAATCGGATTTATAATTTGTAAAACCGGCTTGTACTTTTACGTTGTTGTTAATTGTTCCGTTTCGTTTTAATTGCTCTACCGAATCTATAAGTCGGGTAAACTGTTCACTTCTGGTTCCCAATGTCACAAAAACATAGTCAGATTCACTATGTAATTCCTTATCTTGTTCACGGAATTCAAAAACGGGCCCTATATATTCGGCTTTATTGCTGGTATTTGTTTCCCATTGTGTATATATTTTTTCACCGAATTTAATAAGGAAATCACCGAACTTTGAAAAGCAATTGACTCTTGAAAAAGATTCAATATAAATAAATTTAATTTTATATAATTTTGACGCAAAAAAAGCAATAAATGCGGTTCTTCCCGAACCGGTCGATAAAATATGAGTCGGCTTCTCTTTGCTAAAAATAGTCCAAAAAAAGGGCAGATGAGAAATATATGTCCATGGTTTTTTAAAATGCCCCATTTTTATAAAATATACCTTCTCCCCATTTAACTCGGAAACGGTTTGATGGTTTTTATTTGTAATCCAGAAATGAGGATAGTTATTATATAAGCCTGCTAAATTGCTTAGCTGCTCAAAATGTCCGCCGCTTGTTGCAATTAAGGCAATTTTTATTTCTTTTGATTTCATTAGTTTTCTGATAAAGAAGAATAAATTTTTTCGATTATTTCTACAGTTTTTAAACCGTCTTCTCCGGTTGTAGCTATTTTACCGTTATTTTTTAAAACATGAATTATATTTTCATATATTTTGTCATGATTAGACATTGAGCCTTGATAAAACCCGTATTCATTTGCAGGTCGGGATTCCGGGATATCGGCAATAGTATAATTATCTATACTCTGATACTCCAGTACATTTAAATATTGTCCGCCTACCTTTACAGTTCCCTTTTCACCGAAAATAGTTATGGATCCTTCCATATTCTTTTTAAAACTGTTTACGGTGAAATTTATTGTACCGATTGAACCGTTTTTAAATTCTAAAATGACTACTCCGGAATCTTCAAATTCAACGGTTTTGTGATGAATATAATTCTTGGCAATAGCAGATACCTTTGATATATCGCCCACCAGCCAATATAAAAGATCAATAAAATGACTGAACTGAGTGAACAAAACGCCTCCGTCCATTGATTTTTTACCTTTCCAGTCCGAATCAAGATAATAAGCATCGGTTCTGTTCCAAAAACAATTCAACTGTACGTTCATAATTTTTCCGAGTCTATCCTCTTCAATTATTTTTTTCAATGCGGCAACAGGCGGATTAAATCTATTCTGCTTAACAATAAACAGCATTTTATTTGCATCTTTAGAAGCTTTAATCATGGCTTCGCAATCTGTTACTTTTATTGCCATAGGTTTTTCGCAAAGTACATGTTTTCCGTGTTGCAAAGCTTTTATTGTATGCTCGGCATGCAGTCCGTTCGGCGTACATACGGAGATGACATCTATGTTTTCTGATTCAGAAAGTAGCGATTCTATATTATTGTAATGCTTACAACCGTATAATTCGGCCTGTTGTTTTGCTCTTTCCTCTTTTATGTCACATACGGCTATTAGGGTTCCAAGTCGATTAATATGTTCAGCATGTCTTTTTCCGATATGACCGCATCCTATAATTGCAAATTTAATTTTGTCTTCCATTGAATTCGTCCATTAATGAATTAATAATATTTTTGTATTTAATTTTTTCCCCGTCCCATGAATATTTAGTTCTATTTAAATATTCGTTGTTTCTTATTTGGTAAAGAACGTCATGGTTTTGCATAATATTTTCCAAAATATCCTTGATGCATTCCGGCTGCGAAGGTTCATAAAATAGGATTAAATTATTTGGGAAATAATGCGAAATAACCTTGGTATTCGGCGCTATCACCGGTATACCCATAGAAAAATACTCCAAGAGTTTTACCGGCAGCATATAATTGGTGGCATTACTCAGATTGTATGAAATTACACCTAAATGAAATTCCTTTAATAATCCGGGCAACTCATTTACATGATATCTATTATTATCAAACTTAACGATTTCATTCAGATTTAATTCTTCAATTATACTTTTTATTTTATCCGAATAATCCCCGGTTCCGATTATCTTAAACTCGAACAATTCATTATTTTCAATTTTTGCCAAAGCATAAAGTACATTTTCAATACCGAATCTTTCTGCAATGGTTCCATGAAAAATCAGTTTGATTTTTTTTCCAATTTTATAATTTTTATTGAAATGAAAAAGATTTTGGTCCGCAAAATTACAAATTACATAAATCTTTTCCTGTTTGATGCCGTGTTTTACGAGTATATCGAATTTTATCGGATCGGAAACGGTGAGAACTAAATCAGCAAACCAAGTACTAATTTTTTCAATCCAGACTAATACATTATATCCCAGATTACCGTGCCCTTCTTTAAATTTAGTGAGAAAAGTTTCCGGCAGCGGATCGTGTATGTCCAAAATAATTTTAGCTCCAAAGATTTTCGGTACTAATGCTGCGAATACTAAAAAATCGGGTAGGTTATTAATATGAACTACCCGATATTTTTTTCTCAAATAGTATTTAGAGGTAACAAAAAACGCTCTTATAAAGAATTCGAAATATGAAAGTATATAAAATAATTTGTTATTGCTTCTGCTTTTACTCTGGTTTACTCTTATTAAGTTTACACCTCGCAGAATTTCATTTTTGCTGATATTATCTTTTAAACAAATAAAGTCAACTTCAAACCCGTCTTCTACCAGAGCTTCCGCTTCATGCTTAACTCTTGAATCCGAAGGATAATAGGTATAAGCAATCATTAAGATATTTTTATTCATAAAATTTCGAATTAGAGTATTTTTGTTTCTGTGTTTTGGAGTATCAACTCAAGTTCGTCAAAAAACAAAGTATTGTGAACTACATTTTCCGCATGCAATAACAACACGATATCTTTTTCTTTTGACTCTTTTATCAGCCAATTTATATCAAATACTGAAGTGTTTCGCCAATAATGCTCCAGCCAAAAGGCAGCAGGAAAATATAATAAACCATCATGTGTGCGGTAATTTGGTATTGATGGATCTTCCAAATTACCTAAAAATAATTTCATCCCCAATTCCGTTCCCCACATCAGGTACTTTTCGGGTTCGTAAGGAGCATAATGATGCAGCCCGTATTTATGTTTTCCGGAACCGTGCTTAGTAAATACCTCAATCTTAGAATTTAATTTTTCTTTAATTAATTTTAATTCTGCATTGAATGTTTCAATTGAACGCGAGTTTTCGAGATGAAGTCCGATTCTATGCCCGCCTTTTTTAAGATTTTCTAAAACTTCAGTATTTGGAAGCGTACATTTTCTAAAAAAGAAATATCCCTTATGTGCTTTTTTATTTAAATAACTGATAAAATAATTTAAATCTTTGAGATACGGTAATTTAATAATAGGAGCTAAATTTAAATCGGAAGTTAAGCGACTGAATATATGATGCAGAATCCTTTTTTTTCCGTATGGGCTGTCTACATCAATTCTTAAAATAATTGCCATATTTTTTATACAAGTTTTAAGCCTTTTATTCTATCGCTTTGAAATTTTCTTATAAATTTTATAAAATTTCTATCACTAATTTGTTCTTTTCTGGTAATATATGAGTAAATAAAGCCCAAATAAATTGTTAAACCGAATAATACATAAGGCTTTCTTGTGAATCTTTTTATGCAGCTCAGCATTAAAAACAGAGGATTATATCCCATATAATAATTAGATTTACCCCAACGCCAAGCATATCTTAACATTCCGGTTTCTTTCCCGGTAGGACGGTGATGCAATACTAACAGTTCTTTAAAACTTTTTGTTTTCCACCCGAACATCATAGCTTTTATTTCGTCAATTCCGTCCCAGCCCATTTTAGGCATCAAACCGCCAATATCATTAAAACATTCTTTACGATATACTTTAGTAGCGCCTCGGACATGATATTCGGGAGTATTATCAATTTTTTGTTTTTTACCGTCTACCAAGTTTACGATATATCCGCCGGCGATGCCTAATCTGCTGTCTTTTTCAAATTCGGATAACAATTTTTCAAAATAATTATCTTCAAATTCAAGATCGGCATCCAATTTCACAATGAAATCCCAATCGCCGGTTAAATTTGATAAACCGTAATTAAAAGCATTTATTACATTAGCTCCGGGGGCTCTTTTTCCCCTTGTGTTTTTTTTGATTAATTTTATCCAACTAAAATCTTTAATATAATTATTAACGATTTCGACAGTATTATCTGTAGAACCATCATCAATTATAAGCCATTTTACCGGTTTATGTAATTGTCTAAGAACTGAATTAATGGTATGGTGAATATGTATTTCTTCATTCTTTGCGGGAGTGATTATTACTAACTTTTTTTCCATCTTTTATACAATTTGATTTACAGTTTGTAATAATTTTTCTTTTTTTGTTTTAATACTTGTATATTTTTCTACTAACTTTTTAGCCCAAGAATTCCAGCTAAAATTATCCTTTACCCACTCTGAAATTTCATCATAATTCCACCTGGAATTGAAAGCCAAGGTAATTTTTTCAGCAAGATCGTCCGGAGAGTCTGGTTTGCACAGAAAACCGTTAAAACCGTCAATAATAATCTCATTGTTACCTCTAATGTTGCTGCCCACAACTGGTAAACCGCACGCCATAGCTTCAAGAGGAGCTGCCGGTAATCCCTCTACTCTGCTCGGGAAGCAGAATAAATCGGAATTTTGAAGATATGCTAATATCTCCGAGTGTTGAATTTTTCCGGCAAAAGTAACTAAATTATTCATATTGTTCTTATCGACAAGTTCTTTACACTCATCCATAAAAGGACCGCTGCCTATAAAAGTAAGTTCGACAGGGAATTTTAATAATTTTATTGCTTTAATTAAAATATCCTGTCCCTTTTTATGATAGAAATTTGCAACGTTTATTATTTTTAATTTGGGTTCGGATTTTTTCTCGGCGGACTTATTTTTATAAAATCTATTACTGTCATATCCGTTTATAATAGCGTGAACATTTTTAAGATTGGTATTTTCCAGCATATGTTTTTCCATACTTTTTGCTACCGCAATAGTACAATCACAATATTTATTGATGATTTTCGTAATATAATTCAAACTTCCGAAATTAAAGGGGTGTGTATAAATATCGCTCCCTTCTGCTAATGCAAAATAAGTTACGTTAAACTTTTTTTTAATATATTTGGAATATACAGCAAAAGGATTTAACCATGTACCTACTATTAAATCGGGTTTGAACCGCATAACAATCAGATTAATTTTTTTCCCCATAAATAGGTGCATAAAATCGGCTAAATATTTAAATAGTATTTTGTTCGGCGGTTTAATCCATTTGGGATGATATGTCTGAATTCCTTCCAGGTTTTCTTCAAATGGAATTCCCCACTGTTCTTTGAGAACTTTCGCCTGCTTTAACAATTGCGGTTTAGGCCATAAATATTTCATGTAAGGATTAAGAGAGATAGGGGCTACCACACAAACTTCATGTCCCATTGCCGATAAAGCTTTTGCTCTTGATAAGTTAAAAATACCTAAAGTGTTATTTCTTGAATTGGGATATAGGTATGTAAAAATAATTATTTTCATTTAACTATTGCCATTAATTGAAGTAAAATTTCATTTACTTAATTATTATTCATTTTGAGAATAAATATGTATTATTAAACTTGCGGTCTTAGAAAGGATTAACTAATAAATGCCAATTAAAATTATCCGGTATTTTCCAGCATGAAAAAAATCTTCAAAATACCGAAAACTGATTTTCCGCACTTAACTTTTGATTAAGTACTCAACAGATCGAAGCGAATCTTTTCTGAAATTTTGAAAATATCTGGTTAATTTATCCGCTAATTTTTCCCATGTATAGTTGTCAAGTATAATCTGGCGTCCTTTCCATGAATTCTTTTTAAGTTCGTTCAGATTATTATATGCAAATAAAATTTTATCTGACAATTCGTTTTTGTTATCCGGATTAAAATATACCACAAAATCCGAGTCTTCAGGTAATACATCAGTATGTGCTTTTATATTGCTTAAGACAATTGGCTTCTCCATTGAAGTATATTCCATTAATTTAAGGGGAGATGATACTTCCCACCATTTTATTCTTATATAAGGGATGATTCCTATATCAGCTAATTTTATAAATTGCGGCATTAACGAATTCTGCTGAGTGCCCAGATACATTATGTATTCATCAATATCAAGTTTATTTTCTTTGCAATAGTCTTTCAGAAATTGGTTGTTATCGCTAATAGACAAGAATAAAATATTAGGGATCTTATCCTTAAGGTTGTTTATCGCCTCCAAAATTTCTTGTATTCCCCTATTTGGACTAATAGTTCCGTGATACAGCATCACAAAATGATTATCTCAATTTATCTACAAGATCCTTTTCTAATTTTATTTCAACATTCTTTTTAAAGCCCTTTCATTTGCTGCAGAAGTAATTATTTCGGTTTTTTAAAAATAAGTCCGTATTCATTTTCACAGACTTCTTTAGTTGCTTTGGTAATAAATATCGCTCCGTCACAAAAAATCGGAGCAAATTTATATGATAATTTTCAGCATGAATGATATTTTTTTATATTCGACAGGAACTGTTCTAACATCAAGAATGAGTCTGACATACCAAAAAATCTTTTTCAACAAGACCTAAAATAAATGCAGAAATTACCGTATCTATATCGATAACTGTATATTCTATTCTGTTTTTAATTACATAAAAAGGCAAAAAAACTAATAAAATAAATCTGTAATATCTATTTTTTTTCAAAAAATTTCTTATAACTATTAATATAAGGTATTTTTGATTTTTTTCTACCTTTAATCATTAATCGCGCATCTACGTTTTTTTCTCTCAAAGCTTTAATTGTTTCAATCTGACTTGTAGTATAATGAGATTTATCAATATCATCATTTCTAACATATAGAACTTTCAAAATTACCTCTGTTTAATATGATGAACTATTTTACGATGTTGTTTTATCTCTGATAATATTTATATATAATTTAATATTGTGCTAAAAAAGGACATATAAAGATTATGTTTATTGTTTGATACCTTTTTAAAAAAATATAATTTCTTTCAGGCTCAATTTTATACAAGACCGGTAACATAATATTTTTGACTAATGTTCTTCCTCCTCTCCAATTGATGGTATATCTGGCTTTTCTGCTTTTGAAGAACTTTTACTTCTACCATTCCCGCTTCTTCTGCCATTTTAATTAAAGAAGATTTTCTAAAACAGTTAATATGTTCCAACGGTGCAACAGGGTTTAATGAATTTTTTGATCCTTTCGGAGAATTCCAATCCATTAACCTTAACCGACGTTTAATATCATATGCGTTAGGAACACATAATTTTAAAAGCCCGTTTTTCTTTCAAAGCCTTTTTAAATGTTTTAATGTTTCTAACGGCTGAGGTATATGTTCAAAAACTTGTTCGGAATTTATTAGATCAAATTTATAATCAGGTATTTCCTCCCAGGAAATAACCTTTAATCCAGATGATTCGGCATGTTTTATACGTTCCTCCGATAAATCGGTACCGTATGAATTGCACCCGAAAGCTTTAGCCATGAGCGCCCAATTTCCCCAGCCCATACCAAAATCAAAAAAGTCTAATTCGGAGGGTCTCTTTTGCAGATAATCGATTATTTGCATAATTTCCTGCGCATTGTATGCATAGTATCTAAGGTCATGGATATTTTTAGCAGTTTTAAATACCCTGTCCGGATTTATCCAATTCTCATATAGCCTTTTCATATTGGAATCATTTAGAATTTCACTTTGGAAAATCAAATTACAATTTTCGCATTCCATAAGTCGGTATGTCCCGTCTTTCAAATATTCGAATTCAACACCTCCCCGTGAAGAATAAAATGATTCCAAATATTCTTTTATAGGATATTCCTCAAATTTATTTTCATAAAGTAATCTTAACTTTGAAGATGCACATGCAGGACAATTGTTCCGAACAATGAAATTAGCGTCATCCATTATATCCTCATTTGTCATAAAAATAACTGCTTACATCAGCAGTATACCGGATCTAAAAATTTTTAATAAAGAAATAACAAGCCGAAAAAGTAGGTTAAGTGAATTTAATTTTGCGATTGTGTATAATTTAGATAGTTTCCCTTAAGTACTAAACTTACTGTCTCTTTAACTTCATAATAAACTTTATAACGCGACGCCAGTATTCCGAGTAATATCCAATAAAATAAACCTATCTGACTGTTCCATGTGGGACAATAAAACATCGCAATAAAAGATACCGCACTTATAGGAATTATAGAGCATGCCAATATTTGGAAAAATATATTGCCTTCATAATTAATGTATTTTTTGATAAAAATAGCCGGCATAAAGAATACTAACAAGAACAAGAATAGTCCCAACACACCCAAACTAGCCATAATCATAACAGTATCCGGCAGACCGACGATAAAAGAAAGTCCGGCTTTTGAATCAGCACTTTGTGATTGAGTAATAGAACTAGGACCCAGTCCGACGGTATAATCGACACCGTTTGTAAAATAATTATTCAATAAAGTTCCGTACGCATCAAACCGGCTGAATTTTCCGGCACTGTTATCATACTGTTCGGCTTCTTTTTTATTAGTTAAAATATCCAGATTTAAAAACTAGCGTATTTTGTCTGCGGAATTATCGCCACTACAATAAAGAGGAATACTGCACCAAATACAATAAAAACCGCAATCATATTAATATATTTCTTCAACGGAACTTTTCTGTATAAGAAAGAGAATGATAATATCGTCATGAAAATTGAAAAAGGTATTGCTATAAATCCAAATCTGGCACCGCCTACAACAGGCGGAATAAAAGTAAAAACAGCCAACAAAAAATAGTTTAGTCTGAATCCCTTAAATAAAAATTGCGCAACCGCAAACGACATCATAAAAGCTTCTAATACTGCAAGAATGCCTGTCCCGCCGTATAGTTCGGATGAAATGGTACCGTTATTACTATCAGCGGTAGGATAGTGAAAATGTATATATTGAAATACCGTAAACGGGATTTGCAAAACTATTAAAACGAACAGAAATTTAAGCAGATTCATCTGCTCTTTTTCAGAGAATTCGGCATCAGCTACAAGTATAAACACAATTATAAACGGGAAATAATAAGACAACATGGATTTTATAACTAAAAACCAGCTATCTTGATTAAGTACCGAGCTGACTCCCACCAATGTTATAAGCCCGAAGAAAAAATAGATATAAGTATTAAAAAATTTGTACGATTTTCTCGATTTACCCGAGCGGAAGTAACCAGTAAATAGGCGATAAATAAAAGGACAGGAAAGTATTTCAAACATCAATGTGGGTATTTCCGGTAGATGCAGGTACCTTATAAGGCCCGGATAATATATCTGACGCAATATAAAAATAAAGGAAATACTTTAGAATATTTTTATAAGAATTTAACATGATAAATAATCTTTACAGATAACCTAAGCCCGTCTCTTTATTTTATACCTTGAAGGCCAACAATCTCCTCATGAAATCAATCTTCACCGGAATAAATCTAAACAACTTTTTTAATTGTTCTTTCTCTTAAGATTGAACGGATTAAACAACCTTGTAAAAAGTAAAATTGATATTGAACTCAAAGTTAATGGCAAAAATATTTTTAATAGAAGAGACGAAACAGAACTTGAATATATTGAGACAACACCTACGCACAACAAGAGAATTATTGATTTTAAAACCCCGAAACACTTAACGATACCGAGGTTTTCTTCTTAACAAAATAATAGATATAAAAAGTCTTAACCACGGCAAAGAAAGCAGTTGCGGCTCCCACACCTAAAATTCCCCAATCGGTAAATTGAAGTACCGAAAAGACAGCAACCACGTTTAACAAAGCAAATATCTTAGCATATAAATTATATTGTATCTTCTCGCTAATTTCAAGAATAAATGAGTTTGGAAAAACAAAAGCTCTTACCAAAAAGAACGGGATCACTATTATTAATAATATTTGTGTGCCTAAATATTTCGAATTGAATACATAAACATTGATCAAATTTTGATATGCTATTACATTTATAAAAATAAATCCGAGGAAAAGGAAGAAAATTTTTGTCAATATATTGTACACCAGATTCAGATATTTAACATTTTCGCCAGAATCATAGTATTGCTTTATAAAATACGGCTTTAATATTTGATTGATTTGTACAAACGGAATCCATGCTAGAATTGCAGAAAGCATTTTATATGGGAACGCATATAATCCTATAGCAGCAGGTCCCAAGAAGGCTGAAATAAAATAATAATCCGAAATCTGACTGAAGGCACTTTCCCCCATTTCATTAAAAGTGGATAACGCAATATATTTTTTAATTCTTTTCTTGTTTGCTTGTTTTTCTTCATCGGTCATTACTGCGTTTTCACCTTTTCCCAGATTCTTTATTTTTATAAACGAATAAATATCTCCAGAAATTGCATTTATACCGACACTTATTGCCTCAATGATAAATATTAACTCAATCGTAATTGCGTGAAGAAAAATGGCGTATAAAACTCCTCTTACAATTATGGACAACAGACTGAATACCGATAAGAATTTTTGTTCATATAAGGTAGTTAATATTGTGTTGTTGAAAACCGATTGCAGAAAAAGCAGTATGTTGATGATAAATATAGAATAATATATATCAAAGCTACTTATTTGTAATACAACTCCGACCTCATGCTTGAAAATAAAGACAATAATTATAATAACTATTGCAAATGAATATGCGTAAAAGTAGAGAGTCCTAATTAATTTTTTTGCATAATTGAAATATTTTTTTTGAATTAGTTCAGGTATGTATCTTCTAACTGCAACGATTACCCCATTGATGGAAAATATTTGAAAGATTGTTAAACTTCCAAGAAATAAACTATAAATACCGAAATCAGCTACGGGCAATTTCCTTATTAGAAATATTGTTACGAATATAGAAATAATATTCGATAATACAGTACCAATGAATAGCCACCCTATGTTCTGAATTAAATTTTTTATATTGTGCATTTTAATGAGGATATGAATTAATTATATAAAACCCTATCGATAGATATTTGGAGAAATAAGTTTTTAGATTATAATTAATAACCGGATAAGTTGTTCTGGTTAAGAGGCAATCTGTTTTGTATCTTTTTTATTTTTTTTGCCAGATACGGCGGACCCGTAGGCATATTTATATCCGTAACCATATCCGTACTTATACTTAAATCCCGTTTTCTGAATCTCGCAGGCATTTACTACTACCCCCACTATGTTTATTTTTTCACTCGAAAGTTCTTTAATTCCCCATTCCACACTGTCCTTATATGAATGATAATCTCTTACTATCATAACTACGTTATTTATTATCCTCCCCAATATCAAGGAGTCTATTACTCGCGTTACCGGCGGAGTATCTATCAAAATATAATCATATGAGCTCGACCTCAAAGCATTGATCAAGCCAAGAAATTCAGGTGACTGGAACAAATCACTGGAGTTCTCGCTAACATCTCCTGCAGGGAGAATATTCAGCAGTTTTTCTTTTGATGTTACACCGAATACGTTCGATAAATTTATTATCGGCGGACTTTGAATCTCTTTACTAAGGAACGAGCTTAAACCCGGAAGGTGCCGAGATATATCGAAGGTATCTGAAAGTGTACAGCGTTTCAAATCGGCATCTATCATTAAGACTTTCTTTCCCGACTCTATAAGTGACAGTGCTAGGTTAGCTATGATAGTCGTTTTCCCGCTGTTCTCTTCACTGCTAGTGAACATTATTATCTTATTCTTATTCGACGGCCTTAATGTTAGTCTGGTCTGAAGTACCTTATATGATTCGGTCACCCCCATATTATCTTTCGACAACACAGCGAAACGGTCCTCTATACCTTTAGCGCTTTCCAACCGTTTCTGAAGCTTCTTCGGAAACTTCGGAATGATAGACAGCAAAGGTAATTTCAAACTCTCCTCAATCTCATCTATCGACAATAGCCTTTTGTCTCTATAAATGCCTATAAATACATAACCCAGGGCCAGGCCCCCCCAAAGAAGTATACAAAGAATACCTGTTAAAACTCTGTTCGGAGAAACCGGGTAAATCGGGAATGTCGCAGGATCTACAACAACAATATCTTGAAACTGAGCCAGCTCCTTTACCCTTAACTCTTCACGCTTATCCAATAAAGTGTTAAATACCTTCTCGTAAACATCTTTGTCGCGTATAAGTCCAGCCAGTTTTGTCTCTTTTCCAGGAAGTCCCTGCATTCTAGACTGATATTCGCCAATCAGTTTGGTTAGATTTCTTTGTTTCTCTTTCAATGAATTTATGATTATATGGTAAGCCGTAAGGGTGTTCTGGTTATAACCACTCATTTGTTTTTTGATTTGTGCAATTTGGTTGTCTATACTTACAACATCCGGATGCGATGGTGTTTCCTTCTGAAGCAGCTCTATGCGCTTTATCTCCAAGTTTGATAACTGGTTCAGTAGGGAGCCGAAAGAATTGCCGCCTCCCTGATCAGAGTTGTTAGGAGACAAATACGACTGATCAAAATATCCTTGTTTTGCGTATACATTGGACATCTGTTGTTCTTTTTCCCTATACTGGCTCAGAAGAAGATCGTTGCTCACCTTCTCCGCCTCAAGTTTGCTCAAGAAGTCTATCATGTTCGAGGAGTTCTTATCAAGATTTGTCAATCCGGTCGAAGACCGGTATGCACTTAACTGGTTCTCCGCTTCTTTCAGCTTTCTAGAGGTTTCAGTTAATTGCGAATCTATCGAGGCGTACGAATTCTGTATGCTTTTACGCTGCTGCTCAGTACGCGTTTCCATGAACTTTTTGACAAGTGTTTCGCCTATCTGCTCAGCTACCTCCGGATAGCGGTTCTTAACCGATATACTTATTAAGTTTGTTCCTTCTACCTGGCTGACTCCGATCGACTTCGATAAGATAGTCGCAGAACTTGTATTATCATATATATTGAAACATAACGACGTCCCTTTTTCGATCTTCGGCCAGTAGATCGCCATTTTTATTCCAGTAGTGCTGATCTCCAGCGGATTGCTGAACGGAAAGGAGCCTACCGGTGTGGTTAATCCGTTATCAGTATTATACAATATATAACGACCCGATTGATCATAAGTGATCATCATGCTCTCCGGTACTTTTTGTGAGTCGGCACTGAAACTCAGTATCTCCGGCAGACTCTTGAGCTTTTCTCCCTTTAAAAGCAGATTGTAGGATGGTAATGCTCTGCCTATTTCGGTAACACTGCCGTCTGGACGGATCAACTTGTCTAACGTTAAGTTTAAATCTAATGCCTTAGAAACACGGCTTAGAACGCTATTTGTACTGATTAATGCCATAACCGTGTTAATGTCATCCTGCGACTGTAAAGACATCAACTGATTATATGGATCGTTTCTGGATGTGTACTCGTTTACCTCTTCTTTTTTCAATAATACATCGGACTCATAAGTAGGCTTTGCCGTTTTTAAATATATATATCCCATACCTAAGATTATTATCAGCGATGTTATCAAAAATATCTTACGCTTAAGAATCGCCCGCAATACTTCTTCATAGCTCATACCGTGGCTTTTTGTCTGGGAGTTTACTAATTCTTTTAATTGATCGTAATGCATATTGTAAATAACTAATTAAATAACAGTTAAAATAAATCAACTTAAGATTAAAAATTCAATTACGAAAAAAATGTATGTTGCGCAGAATAATTCTCTTCCTCCTTAGAGTCCTGAACTTGTCTTAATATGTTTGTATTTATGTGGAATAATTCTTCAAAATATCTTTTACTCTGCAGCGAAAGGAAACCGATACTGAGAAACTGAAGAGAAACTATTAATGAAATACCTCCCACGATAAACGAATATGGTCTTTGTCTGAATACGATTGAAACGGCTTCTGAAAATCTAGTATCGAATAATCCCCCCATTTCCGGCAGAGTAGCATATACTGTAAATGTATTAACAAAAATCCATGCAATAACATACAAAGAAAGAAAAAGGAGAATTACTCCTGTCAAAATAAAAAAGAAATAAGGACGAAATATAAAACCTGACATAAAACCGGAGATAATACCGCGAAGCATCCGCATATTTGAAACCCGGCTTTCGCCTGCTTTGTTTTGTAAACCCCAATCCAGGTGAGCAGGTATTTCTACTATTCTGGCCCTAAGCAGCAGTGATTTATATATAATTTCAGGATTTATCTCGAAATCTCTAGCTTTAAGATTTAGATGCTTAATAAACTTCCTTTCATAAGCCCTCACCATTCCGGTAAATGTATGAATATTTTCCCTGGCAATTAGCGACAAAAAGTAATTTACGGCCCGGCTCATTAGCTTTCTAAGAAAAGGTACATTTGATACCTTCCCGCCTTTCATATAAGGCGAGGCTACAACCACCTGCGCACCGGAATCTATAATCGAACTTAAAAGTTTTTCTATATGATCCGGAGAATAGCTCAAATCCAGATCCATTGTAATGATATAATCCCCTTTACAATGTTTGAAGCCGGTTCTTAAAGCCCCCCCCAAGAACTGATTATTTTTGTGATGATAGACGCGGACATTACTTTTTGCGGAGGCAAATTTGTCTGCTAATTCAGCAGTCTTATCTTTGCTGCCGTCGTTTACAAGAATTATTTCCCAATCATATTCATCCTCGATTGATTCCATATATTCACATATAATTGATAAATTATTCTCAAGAATTGCTTCTTCATTATGGGCGGGAATTACCAAGGAAACAGATACTTTTCTAAGATTACCCTTTTTATCAGCATTTTCGGTATACAAATGCTTAGGCTCCATTAGCTTTTCCATTTAAAGTTTTCTTTACAAAAATAATTTGTTTAATATTTTTATTGGGCTTCTGTAAGCCGAAGAGTTTTTAGTTTTACATTTTGCTTATTTGAAAAACTCCGTGCAAACGTACCCATATTTACAAGGTTAAAATTTTCTTTAAGCTCTTTTATAATTTCTATAAACAACCTGGTTTTATCTTTACTGCTGACATTCATTCCGGGAAAGAACGCAAGTTCCTTTATCTGGTCTCCACCTATTAAATCCAAGGGATGTAACAAAAAACTCGGTTCCGTTCCTGTTAATTTGCATAGATTAATAGCGGTCCTAAGATAAGCTTTCATTATAACCGGGGAGATATTATCTAGATAAATTAAATAACTTAAATGAAAGGGTACCTTAAATAAAGGCATTGTACTAACCGGAATTTCAAGCAGACGTCTGTTTTCGTTTAATTCCCAATAATAAGGTTTCAACGGTCTAAAACCGTCTTTAAATTTTCCGAATAATTCATTCCGGTCTTTTTTTTCTTCTTTAGAGAGATTCGACTTTTTAAAATAATACATTCTGGCAAGCGGCCCGATATATGTCGGCAATGTAGAAGCATCGAATAAATAACCTGATTCCGATAATGTTTCCAATAAATTAAAACTCCAGCTAAATCCCGGTCCTCTGAAACCGGCCGGTTTTTGACCGGTAGCATTTATAATTGCTTCTTCGGCACGTAAAACTTCCGACCGGATCTGACTTTTAGAATATAAATGAAGCCAAGATTCATGATTAAATGAATGGTTGCCGATTTCGTGATTGTTTCCGGAAATTTGCCCTAATGCATCGTAATTTTCTTTTATATCCGCATCTTTACCAACTACAAAGAAAGTAATCTTCAAATCAAGTTCTTTTAAGATTTCAATTGCATACGGAACGAACTTATTTAAATAAGATGGATAGTTCTTCCATTCATCGTCGCCGTGAATTTTCATATATGACCATTGATTATCCAGGTCAAGCGAGATGCTGCATGATAGATTTTTATTTGATTGATTATTCATATAAAATTTATTTCTTCGGTGAAAGTTGCAATGCGGTATATAACCGAATCCCCAGATTCAATCCGGGGAAAAACAATTTCTCTTTAACATTAAAATATCTGGTTAAAACCGGAATGGTTCTCTCCCTCTTATTTCCGTAATCTTTTGCGGCGCTTTCTCCGGTTAGTATTTTTAAACCGAAATCAAGTAATTTTGAGTGCCCCGGAGTTACCATGAACAGATTGCCGTCACTTTTCAAAATACGCCGTATTTCAATGCAAGCAGCATCAAGGTCGTTCACAAATTCCAATGCACTTACGGATATAAGTGCATCAAAGAAATTATCTTCAAACGGTATCTGCTCAACGCTTCCCGAATATAATTCAGCTTTTGTACCGTAATTTAAAAGTGTTTCTTCTACAATTTTATTATTTAAGTGAATATCGATCCCGTAAATTTTTTCGGCGTGTTCAGAAAGCTGAGGAAGAAAAATTCCGCTTCCGTATCCAACCTCAAGTAAATTCTCATATTTGTAATTATTGATCAGTTTTAAAATTAATTCAAACCGTTGACGCTGAATATACCCTAAAAGGAATTTGTAATTCCAGTCCGCATGATCTACATCTCCGGTTTTTCGCAATGCATCTAAGGGTAATAATTTTAATTCGATTTTAGTATTAATCATTTAGCCGTTTATTTGAATTCGTGTTTTATTTTAGAAAAACTATAAAACTGAAGTCAATTGGCAAAGATAAACCATTTACGCGTACTGAAATTAAACAGCGCCACAAAAAGCGTTACAATTATCTTAGCCAGAACATACCACATCATTACATATTCAACAAGCACAAAAAGGAATAAAACATCCAGCAAGAAACTGAATCCCGAAAAGACAAAGAAAAGCGAGAACTCCTTGGTAGCGCCGAATTTTCCGTTCTGAAAAATGAATTTTACGTTTAACATGTATGCAACAATTATTGCAAATATTACGGAGATACAATTTGCAATTATAACATTCATTTTAATTATTTCAACAAGAAACACGAGTATCGTCATATCTACGATGAAACAAATTCCTCCCGATATCAGGAACAGAAACACCTGCTTATTAATCGAGGAGGTTACTTTGTGCTTATCGAAATATCCCGTAATGTTGGAAAGTGAGTTCATCTTTAATATTTTTCAATTTCTGCGAAATAATAATTTATTAAGCTTTGAAGTTCTCTGATACTTCTTTTATTTGTACATCATCAGAATGCAATGATAAAATATTTTTCAATGCATCATCGGCAAGACCGATTGTTTCATTTACATTCAAAGTACCGTTTACTATGTGAGTTGTATTAACAATATGCAAGCCATGGACAGATGATGATAACGGAGGCAAATTTGTTGAATACTTCAACGTGGGCAGTGCGAATACATATTTTGCTCTTGCGATATTAATTGCCAGCAAATCATCTTCGTTTAATTCAGGATACATCTTTAACAATGCTCCGAAAAATCTCTGTTTAATTTCATCGTCGGTAAGTGTAAAATCATCGTCGCTCGACTCCAGATATTTGGGTAAATAAACAAGAGCATTTTCACCTAACTGTGCTTTATCTACCAGGGCCGACATTTCAATTACACCCGTAAACGGCAGTCCGTCATCCGTTATATTAGTTATGTAAAAATCTGCAAGTGACTTTTTTAATAAAAGCGATGCGCAAATAACACCCAGGTACTTAATATTCTTGTGCTTCGTTTTTTCATCTTCAGAAATATCTTCGCAAATTTGCGGAATATATGCCGAAGGTATGGTAGTTATTACCTCGTCGAAATTTTCTTTTTGTCCGTTGAAAAATTCTATTGTTATGCCGCCGTTAAGGTTTCTTAATATTTTTTTTGCAGCGTATTTAGTTTTAAAGGTAACCTTTTCTTCGCAAAGTTTTTCAACAAATTTTTTTATGATTCTTTTATATCCCCCGTTTATATATCCGAACATTTCTTTTTTAATTCCCGATTTACGGGCAGCATACATTCGCTGAATTGTTGCCCATATAAAAGCTGCGGACGCATTCTTATAATTCGAACCTAATTTGGCTCTAAGCAGCGGAGCCCATATTTTATTGTATGTATTTCGCCCGGATAATTTGGTTAACCATTTTTCAACAGATATCTCTTCCAGCTTTCGCCAATTTTTTTCTCTGGAAGCATATAAAATGGTCAAGCCCAATCTGAACTTATCAAAGAGGTTGAGAGGCGGAAACTTTAGATATTCAAATAAATTCGACATCGAGTAAAGTTTACCTTCAGAGTAAAAACCTGTTTTTGTTTCTACCCAATTGATTTCATCCTCCAGTTCCAGTTCTTTTAATAAAGAACGTAGATTTAGATCGGATTTTAAAATAACATGGTAAAAACAATCCCACTCTACCTCACCGAGATTACAAGTTCTTAATAATCCTCCCGGAGAAGAACTCGCTTCGAATATGGTAACAGTATGACCTTCATGAGCCAAACGGTGCGCTAATGTCATACCCAAAACTCCGCCGCCTACAATACCCCATGAACTCATAATATCAATCTTCCTTTTTTCAATTAAGATTTATTATGGAAATATGAATAATCATATTACTTTTTTAACGAACTCTTCCGAATCAAGCGCAAACTTGACTAGTTGCGAAACGTTCTCCTCTGAAGACGGTATAATACATTCAATATCCGGATCAACAATATTGCATCCGGTTGTACAGCTTCCTGCAAGTTTCTGAACTTCCTTAAAATCGATTTTATTAAATTCATCGGAAGCATACTCGTTATTAAGAAATTCCGTTATGTCGAGTAATTCATTTGCAATACCTTTTTCAAGCACTCTGAAGCCGTTAAAGACATAATTAGTAAATTTTTCTCCCGGCTCCTTAGTTCCTCTTCCTATCCCGGTATAAACAATACCCGAATTTGTAAAATCTTCATGACTATAAATATTGCATCCGTCAAAGACACCTTTTAATTTTTTCGACATCCGCAGGATGGATTCTTTTTCTTCCGAATAAAGATCATGTGCCGTGCATAAGAAGATATAATCAGCATCCTCAACCGCAACTTCAAGACTATGAGTAAAAAACTGCTTAAGACCGAATTTACCTAAATTTTTATCTTCATATCTTACAAAAGGATCATGCAATACTAACTTGCAATTTTTTGCCAATAATTTTTCTGCCAGAACCAGCGATGGTGAATTTCTAGTGTCCTCAGAATTAAATCTGTATGCTGCACCAAGCAAAGCTACACGGCTGCCGGAAATATCCCCGAATTTCGATTCGGCCAGTTTTATAGAATCGACAGGTGAATCATTATTTATTTTCCGTGAATTTATAATTAAGCTTTTTTCGGTGTCGGCACCGCTTTCAATTTTTCTCCACCATAATAAAATTCCGTCTTTTGGAAGACAATGCCCGCCGACGCCAATCATCGGAATCAACAATCCGCCCGTAGGCACTGCATTTGGCTTTTCCGATGCTTCATCTTCTTGATTCAACATCTTATTTACTTTATCGCGGACCTTATAAAAATTTATATCGTGATTATCACAATATTTGGCAATTTCTGCCGAGTATGCTATTCGTACATCTCTGTACGCATTTTCAAAAGTTTTTACGACTTCGGCGGTGAGACTGTTTGTTTTGAATAAATTTCCTATTGTTACTATGTTTGAATATATTTTTGCAATCATCACGGGAGTTAAAGGATTTAAACCGGCAGCTAGTTTATCCGAGTTTTTTATACGCTCGACCAACCTGCCGGGCATTACCCTATTTGGACTGTTTCCGAGGAAAATATCTTTTCCTTCCAACAAACCGTACTCTGCGAATAATTTCTTAATAATACTTTCCATAGAGGAGGGACCCAAGGTCGATTCAATTATTATTAATGGTCTTTTTTCTTTCTTTTTATTCTTCAAAGCTTCAGCGGTTTTATTAAGAGCTTCGAATAAAGGTTCATAATCAGGTTCTAAACCTTTTTTATCGGTCTGAACACATACCAGAATAACATCGGCATCCGAAAGGACATCATAATTTTCACTTGCCGATAACAGACCTTCTTCAACCGCAGTTTTCACCAGTGTATCCAGTTCAGGTTCAATACCTCCGATTACCGACTTCCCTTCATTAATTGATTTTACTTTCCATCCAGATGTTTGCGAATTTCTTTGCACTACCACAACACGGGCGGGCTTGTCCTGACCTATTTTAATTTTCGAATATGCCAGCATTGCGGCCATCGGCATGCCTACAATTCCGGGTCCTATTACTCCTATTTTTTCAACTTGCCAGTTTTTCAATTCACTTTCGTATTGTGAGTAACTCATGTTCATCCTCTTTTAATATTTTAATATCATTATCTATAAATTGTTGAAACCATAGTTCGAGACAAAGCATTCCCCACAATTGTCTTCCGAAAGGTCTCTCCGACTCAATTAATTTTTCTACTTTTGATATATCGAATATACCGCGGTTGCGTGAGGCTTTGGTCAACAATATATCTTTAATAAAATTTTTAGCCTTACCTTTAGCCCAGATATGCAGCGGAACAGGAAATCCCATTTTGTCTTTCCTATCCAGTATTTTTGAAGGCACAAGATCGCGCACCGCTCTTTTAAGGATATATTTCATCTCTGCGCCTTTGAACTTCATCGCAGGCGGCATCGAAGCTATCAGCTGAACTAATCTGTAATCAAGCATAGGTACGCGTGATTCAACCGAGACTGACATGCTCATCCTGTCTTCAACTTGAAGAAGAGCGGGCAGACTGGCAAACATATCGAAATGAGTCATCTTGTTATAATACGACAATGTATTGGGATGGTTAAATAACTTTTGAAACCTGCCGAATATAAATTCTTTATTATAATTTCGGCTGAATTCGTCCGAGTAATAAGAAAACGCACCGCCGTTGCGGTCTATTAAACGGAAATATCTTTTATCCATCGGTTCAAACGTTTCTTTTTTCCAGAAATCCTTTAGCATTGGAACATATTGTTTTATATATGGTAAATTCGGTAATATAGAAGTTAAAGAGACTATATGCTCGCCTTCTTCGTTCGATTCATAAATAGCCCCTTTCAAAGCTTGTTCCATGTATGCAATTAAATAACGAGCATATCCGCCGTATATTTCATCGCCGCCCTGCCCGCCTAAAACAACTTTTACATTCCCGGCAGCCAGTTTGGAAACCATAAACTGAGGAAATAATCCCGGTCCGGCTACGGGTTCATCCAGATAATAAATTAATTCGGGAAGTTTATCTGTAAATTCTTCGGCCGAAGGATAGGTAATGAAAGGTTCCGCCCCGCTTATCGAAGCTATTTCATTTGAATATTCCGTTTCGTTGAATTCCGGGCCTTCATTAAACGCGCCGGTAAATGTTTTAAGCTGTGAACTCATATTCTGCGATGCCAGCATAGTAACTATACTTGAATCGGTTCCTCCGCTCAGATAAGTCCCCAAAGGCACATCGCTTCTTAATTGCAGTTTTACTGCATTTTCAAGAAGTCTTCTTAATTCGTGAACAAAATATTCTTCCGTATGGTGATTATCTATATTGAAATTCGGATCCCAGTATTTGACTGTTTTATAATCCATTGTATTCAAATTAATAACCATAAAACAGCCGGGTATCATTTTGTAGATTTTATTGAAAAGCGTGGAGTCATCTAAAAGAAATTGAAAAGTAAGATATTCTTGCAGATGTGCGTGATTTGCTTCTGCAACAACCGCAGGATGCTGCAATATTGCTTTAATCTCGGAGGCAAATATCCATCTTTCCGAATCGTAATAATAATAGAGCGGTTTTATGCCGAAATGGTCTCTGGCAGCGATTATTCTGTTTTCTCTTTTATCGTAGATCAGAAATGCAAACATACCGTTCAGCTGTTTGACAAAATCCAGTCCGTACTCCTCATACATTTTTAATATTACTTCGGTATCAGAAGCAGTTTTGAAATTGTGCCCTTTTTTCTTCAAATCGTCTTTTAATTCAATATAATTATAAATCTCGCCGTTAAAAACTATAATATTTTCCCCGCTGATCATAGGCTGATGGCCGGAGGATAAATCAATAATAGAAAGTCGTTTATGGTACAATCCTATGTTTCCATCAATAAAATGTCCTTCATCATCCGGCCCGCGGTGCTGTAATACCGAAGCCATACCGGAAAGGACGTTATAGGAAATATTCGAATTGTTTTTATTTATTAAGCCTACAATACCGCACATAATAAGTATCAATTATTATTTTATTAATGGGAATTAAATTTTACTGATATCGTCGATTATTATATGATGAAGTAAGAGTTTGATTTCCTGTTAGGGATAACTTTGTTATCTCAAACCGTCCGAAATTTTTTCTACTTATTATTATAAAATTATTTTCAACGTAATCATCTAAGAGTTGATAATTAAAGTTTACCCCTACTCCCGGATTTTCATCACTTTTATTGGTAATTAACCAGAAAGTTTTTAGATCTTTATACTGTTTCCAATTATTTTTTATATCTTCAGTATTATGGTAGGCCCAATTTGAAACATTATAAATATTTGCAGTATCTATTGATTCCGGCAAACCGATTACAGTATTTGAACCGTCGTAATAATAGGGCCAGAATTTTTGCAGCAAATAATTATATAGAAAAATTGTTTCGCCTTTCGCTTCATTCATCTTTACGTACGCCGCTGCTTCAATCAATGTGGTCGGCTCTTCTTTAAAAGCAGCATAGTTTTTGATTATACTGCCGGAGAAAACAACAAAAATAATAATATACCATACCAGTCTTGTTTTTTTTTCATTCAATAAATTTATAAATACATAAAGTATTAGTAACATAGGAATAATAACTACGGCAGTGTGTTTTGGCATAATATAAATGCTGCCGAAAATATATAGAATAGAGAAGAAAAATATGAAACTAAAAATTAGTACCAGGACTATCGCCAGAGAATTTTTATTCGGAGCTGCTTTGGTTTTTATAATTTTATAAACGGAATATGCAAATGTTATTAATATTATGCCGCCAAATAATGATCTAACAATAAAACTCACTCTCAGTTGATTTAAAGGCATAATGTAAATTTCCAATGTCCTGTATATAAAATGCAAATACCCAAAAACAGTGGTAAATTTATTAGAAGGGTCGTACACATTGTTTACTTGTGAAGGTAGAATAGGTAGCAGCGCAAATAAACTTAATACAGGTAAAATCATATCAATGACATAAAATCGGAAAGCATTTTTGCCTCTTAATAAAAACAAAGATAGTCCGGCGGCTAATAACACAAAGCCAAAATAATACTGAGTATAAAGACTTATAATTGCAGTAATGAAAAAGCAGATCCTGTATTTTTTCTTAAAATCACCGGAGAGATAAGCTTTATAATATAAAACAAATAAAAGCTCTGATAAAAATAATACTAAAGAATATCCTCTGGCATAACTTGTAAGTGTTAATATAAAAGGGTTAAAAGCTACAATGGCACTGAATAGATGCGGATTGGTTCCGGGGATATATTCTTTTGCCAAAAAAAACGACAGTAAAACAATTAAAGGATAAAAGGCCACAGAAAACAATCTTGTCCAAGTAAGCGAGTGATCAATATTTCTCCAAAGGCTTACGAAAAAGAAATATAATGGGGGCTGCTCTTCAAAATTTAACGACTTTTCAACTGCATATACAGGTCCGTGGGCAGTCGTCATCATTGTATACGGTTCATCAAGCCGGACTGGTAATGAAGCAGTCATTGCGATATTAATAATCAACCCGACAAATATAATTATAAACAAATACTGAAAATTTTGGGAACTGATTTTTAACCTCCCCCAAAGATTACTTAACTCATTTGAACCATCAGGATAGTTTTTTATGATTTTAACGAAATGACTCATGTTAAATTCTATATAAAGGAATGACTTAATCTTATCTAGTTGGCTGAGAGATGCTGGATATCTTTTTTATCTTTTTTAATAGAGACACTGGATTCATATGCATATTTATAACCGTAACCGTAACCGTATTTATATTTAAAGCTAGACTTCTTTATCTCGCACGCATTAACGACTACACCAACAATATTGATTTTTTCACTTGATAATTCCTTTATTCCCCATTCGACGCTGTCTTTATAAGAATGAAAATCCCGCACTATCATTACCACATTGTTAATTATCCTCCCCAGTATAAGTGAATCAATCACCCTGGTTACAGGAGGCGTATCTATCAAAATATAATCATACGAACTTGTCCTAAGCGCGTTGATAAGTCCCAGAAATTCAGCCGACTGAAACAAATCACTCGAATTCTCGCTTACGTCACCGGCCGGAAGTATGTTCAGCAGTTTCTCCTTAGCAGACATGCCGAATACGTTAGACAAGTTTATTATAGGAGGGCTTTGTATCTCTTTATTCAGAAATGAACTCAGTCCCGGCAGATGGCGCGATATATCAAATGTATCCGACAGTGTGCAGCGCTTCAAATCAGCGTCTATCATTAACACTTTCTTACCGGACTCTATCAGCGATAAGGCCAGATTTGCTATGATTGTTGTTTTACCGCTATTCTCTTCGCTGCTGGTAAACATTATAATTTTGTTTTTCGCCAAAGGTCTGAGCGTCAGCCTAGTTTGAAGAACTTTATATGATTCAGTTACGCCTATATTATCCTTCGAAAGTACCGCAAACCGTTCTTCAATTCCTTTGGCGCCTTCAAGTTGTTTCTGCAGTTTCTTCGGAAATTTAGGTATTATAGACAACAAAGGCAGCTTCAAGCTATCCTCAATTTCATCAATCGATAACAGTTTCCTGTCGCTGTATATGCCTATAAATACATAACCCAAAACCAGTCCTCCCCAGATCATCATGCACAGAACACCGACAATAAGTCTATTCGGCGATACCGGAAATTGGGGCAATGTGGCCGGATCTACTACGGCAATATCTTGAAACTGCGCCAGTTCTTTTACCCTAAGTTCTTCGCGCTTATCCAGAAGAGAATTAAATACCTTTTCGTAAACATCTTTATCTCGCATTAATCCCGCAAGTTTTGTCTCTTTGCCCGGAAAGCCTTCAACTTTAGATTGGTACTGGCCAATTAATTTTTTAAGATTTTTATCCTTCTCTTCAAGTGAACTTATTATTATTCTAAATGCGGTTAAGGTATTCTGATTATAGCTGCTCATCTGCTTCTTTATCTGCGTTATCTGGTTGTCAATGCTGACTACGTCTGGGTGTGAAGGTGTCTCCTTTTGCAGGAGCTCTATTCGCTTTATCTCCAAATCCGAAAGCTGCTTGAGCAATGAACAGAAGGAATCGCCTCCTCCTTGATCACTCGTCTGAAGGAACAAATAAGATTGATCAAAATAACCTTGCTGTCCGTAGATATCTGCCATTTGCTTCTCTTTTTCACGGTACTGGCTCAGCATTAAATCATTATTAACCTTTTCTGCTTCTAAGTTGCTTAAAAAATCTATCAGGTTAGATGAGTTCTTATCCAGATTCGTTAATCCCGTCTGTGACTGATAAGCGCTTAACTCATTCTCAGCTTCTTTCAGTTTTCGAGATGTCTCCGTCAATTGTGAATCTATTGAGCTATAGGAATTCTGAATGCTTTGTCTCTGCTGCTCTGTGCGTGTTTCCATAAATTTTTTAACTAACTCGCCGGCTATTCGCTGAGCTATTGAAGGATATGTATCCTTTACAGAAATATTAATTAAACTTGTCGCATCCAGCTGAGTTACTCCTATTACTTTTGACAATCTCATAGCACTGCTTATATTATCAAAAACTGTAAATAATAACTGAGAACCCTTTTGTATATTGGGCCAATACAGCACCAAATTAAATCCTGCGGTGCTTATTTCTACCGGGTTGCCAGAGGGAAATGACCCCACGGGAGTATTTATCCCGTTATCCGTATTATATAAAATATAGCGACCCGACTGGTCATAGCTCAACATCATGCTCTCAGGCATTCTAAGTGAATCAGCATTAAAGCTCAATATTTCCGGCATTTCTTTGTTCTTCTGGCTTTTCAACAGAAGATTATAAGCCGGCAGATTTCTATTTATCCCTTCTGTACTACCGTCCGGGTTTACTATCTTATCTATATATAAATTGAGAGCTAGTTCGCTGCTAACCTTTTTTAAAACACTGTTTGTATTTATTAATGCCATTACAGTGTTTATGTCATCCTGAGATTGTAAGGATACTAATTGATTATACGAATCGAATCTATTCGCATTCTCATTAGTCTCTTCTTTTTTAAGTAATACATCCGACTCATATACCGGTGTTGCCGTTTTTAAGTATATATATCCAATACCCAGTATCAACAGCAATGTTGTTATTATAAATACTTTTCGCTTCAGAATTGCGCGGAATAACCCATCGTAACTCATCCGGCTGTTATTTGATTGGGCGTTCACCATCTCTTTTAACTGATCGTATTGCATAGTTTCCTTTCTACAATATCCCTCTATATAATAAAGTAATAATCAAACTGGCGATAATACCAACAGACGTAATGATAATTGTTGATGTAGGGGTGGTAAACCATCTTTTTGTAACATAAATCTGGTCTCCAGATTGCAAGCCTATATCATTCAGTTTGCTACCTTTTTCAATTGCTTTCTCACCGTCAATTTTAATCACTTGATTATCTCTTGTTATCCTAATATCCCCTAAATCGGCATCTTGTGTTGTGCCCCCAGCTTTAGCCAACAGATCTGAAATTTTGTCGATTCCTGTTACATAATAAAATCCGGGATTTTTGACCTCACCGAAAATATTCACCCGTATTATCGGTAAAACCGTTAATTCCGGGTTTTTATATAATTTGCTGTACTTTGAAAAAATCTCTGTTTTCAAACTGTCAACATTTACACCTGCAGCCTTAATCTGTCCCAGATAAGGAAGACTTATATAACCATTTTCTTGAATATAATAGTCGCCGGAAATTGTATCCGAAATGTTATAAAAAATAATTCTTATACCATCCCCCGGGTTAAGGGTTTGTGCCTTTGTATAGCGACAAAATACTAAAGATAAAACAATAATTATAAGAAACGATTTTTTCATTATTTCCTCTAAAAGGAGAGATTATTTATCAACAAAATTATATAATGAACTTTATTAAGTTAAATCTATAATTGAAATTATACCAACGAATTCTGTCTTATTACCTTAGCAGGTACTCCTGCAACAACGGCATTTGCTGGAACATCTTTGGTTACGACAGCGCCTGCACCAATAATTGCATTTTCTCCTATTGTAACTCCGCATAAAACAGTGGAAGAAGACCCGATCGAAGCTCCCTTTTTTACATAAGTTTCTATCACTTTCCAATCGGCTTCAGTCTGCAACTCACCGTTTTCAGAAGTTGAACGCGGATACTTATCGTTTATAAAAGTAACATTGTGACCGACAAAAACATTATCCTCTATATGCACACCTTCGCAAATAAAAGTGTGCGAAGATATTTTACAGTTTTTACCAATCACCGCATTCTTTTGTATTTCTACGAAAGCCCCCACTTTAGTATTATCCCCCAGGGTGCAGCCGTAAAGATTGACAAAATTGAAAATCTTTACGTCCTTACCCATTTTTACATCCTTGAGAACTTGGAAATCCATTATTTTTTCCTCAATTAAATTATTTCGACTAACCAATACTAATTAGAAACCGTTGTTAACTTAGATTAAACGTACTCTTGGACTTCTTCTTTCGTTTTTAGCGAGTCAATATCGAATTCATTTAAATAAACCAGTCTTGCCATATTCTTTAAAGATTTCTCCGAAGCTTCCAGTATCCGTACTACTTCTAGTCCGTTTTCACCGTCTGTAAGCGGATTTCTGTCCTGCTTTATCGAATCCAAAAATTCTTTTGCGGCGGCACTTAGCGCTTCGGTCTGCTCAATTTTGGGAGAATACATATCACCCGTTCTATATTGAACCAATGTATTATGAATACTTTCGGGAGTAGAAACATCTACACCGCAGTCATAAATTTTAATTTTCTCGGAATTTTCCAGATCATCAAACACAAGCATTTTCTTTTTACCGGCAATGATAATCCGTCGAATTTTAACCGGAGAAGTCCAGTTCACATGAAAATGGGCAAAACATGAATTATCCTTAAAATGAATAGATAACTGCGCAAGGTTTTCAAGATCGTAATAGCTTGAAACTCCGCAGGCGGTTACACCTAAAGGTTCTTTATTGCCCAATACATATTTCATAATTGAAAGATCATGCGGGGCAAGATCCCAAATTACATTTATATCGTGCTGAAATAATCCCAGGTTGATTCTTACGGAATCAAAGTAAATAATATCTCCCAATTCACCCCTGTCTATGATATCTTTGATTTTCCTTACGGCACCGGTATATAGGAAAGTATGATCGACAAATATTTTCAGGTTTTTAGAATTAGCAATTTTTATTAATTCTTCGCCCTGAACTGTGGAACTGGTAAAGGGTTTTTCTACCCAGATATGTTTCCCAGCCAGCAGTGCTTCTTTAGCAAATTTGAAATGCGTATTAACCGGAGTAGCAATAGCTACGGCGTCAACGTCCGATTCGAACAATCTTTTATAATCCTTAGTGAAGGCAACAGCCGGAAATTTTGCTTTCAGCATTGCAATTCGTTCATCCTTCAGGTCGCAGGCTATAACTTGTTCAACTTCCTTCTGAGCCAGAAAATTCCGCACTAAATTGGGTCCCCAATACCCTAAACCGATTACACCTATTTTCATTGTGGCCTCCATATATATTGTACATTAATTCTTTTTTTCATAATTAGCCCCCGCCCCTACCGAATATTATAACAGGTATCGTCTTTAACATTAATTGTAAATCCATCCAAGGCGACATGTTATTTATATAGTAAAGATCCAGTACTATCGAATCCTTAAACGAGACAGAACTTCTGCCGATTACCTGCCAAACCCCGGTACAACCCGGTATTACGTTGACTCTCCTTTTTTGCCAGTTATCGTAGTTCTCATATTCATAAAGTAAACACGGCCTCGGTCCTACTAAACTCATATCACCCTTAATTACGTTAAATAATTGAGGTAATTCATCGAGTGATGTTTTTCTCAAAAGCCGTCCGATTTTAGTAATTCTCCAATCGGATTTTACTTTTGTTTCACTTTTCGAGGAATTGTTTTCCTTCATAAATTCTAGCATTTTCTCTTTTCTTTCAGCGTCCTCTTCCTTAATTACAATCATGGTTCTGAATTTATAAAATTTAAATGGCCTTCCTCCCTTACCTACCCTTATTTGCGAAAAGAATACAGGCCCTTCCGAAGAAATTTTGACTAAAAAGGCTATCACAAAAAACGCGGGAGATAAAATCATAAATAAAGCAGAAGCAACCAGAATATCGAATGTTCTTTTAATCTTGCCCGATATCCAATAGTTATTGTAGGAAGATGAAATATCTATTACTGGAAGATTTTCATATTTTTCGGTATACAATTTTTGAGGAATGATCTTAAATAATTCGGATGTAATTTTAACATGGATTTTAGTTTCCCTGCAATAATCTACCAGTTCCAGCAATTGCTCATAGTCCCTGGTTTCGTCCACAATCAATATTTCGTCTATCTGATTTTGCTTTATTACAGTATTTATGTCTTTATATTTTCCCAGAACTTTTTTACCGTTTATGATTTCTTCACCGATTTCTTTGGTCTCGTCAATAAACCCGACTATGATAATTCCCACCGGGTTCTCAAAAGCCAATTTTGCAGCCAGCATCCTGCCCGGTTTACCGTCACCTACAATAAGTACTTTTCGTCGAAGCCCCTTGTTTTTCAAAAAGACATAAATGCCTCTTAAAAGTTCAATTCTCAGCAAATATGTCCAGAATATGTAAGATATCATGAAACTTACAATTGCAGCAATAGCGTGATTTAAATTGATTATTAAAAATAATGTAGCGGGAACCGCTACTAATATTATAAAAAAGAGTGATCTTAGAATTGCAGTTAAATGTGCGGATCTAACCAGAACAACGGATATCTTATACATATTGTTGAGACTGAAAATCAATAATACAACGGTAAAAAAACTTAAACTTAATATTACCGGAGATATAACTGTTTGAATTGTATCAACATTAATATTTGTAAGCAAACGGATTGTAGATCCGGTAAATATTAATACGAACGAAAGAATCAATATATCCGATATTACAAACAGGTATTTATATTTTGGTATCTTCATTTTATAACCGGTATCTTTTTTAATAATTTATATTGTAATCGATACATTCCTGGTTCATTTTTCTTGTCTTCTTAGGACATTAAATGATATTTATCGATGTACTTTTGAACTTTTATCTTACTTTCCTTAAGTATTACGGGTTCTTTTGAAGTAAGATCCACCAAAGAAGTATCGCTATTAAAGGATTCAGAATTGGTATAAAATATTGCATCAACCAAATCGGCATATTCTTCGGTTAATACTTCATGACTTTTATTGCTGACATACTTGGTATCGCTGAAACCGATACTAAGCAATGGATTTCTAATTTCCGTCAATAATCTTAAACAAAAGCGGTTGTTGGGTATTTGGAAAATTGCCGTTTCGGAACCGAAGTATTCCTGAAATTTTGAATTTAATTTGAATATAACTCTAACAGGATTCGGCCAAATTGACATTAGGAAATCGAAATGTCTTTCCGAAATAATATCTATATAGAAGATTAAATCGGACAGACTGTTTATAAGTAAAGTGGATTCATGAAAAATATTATTATTCGAAAATTTTCTCAGTCTCGAAAATGAATCTATATTTAAGGGATTCCCTCCGATACTGTACACAGTATCGGTAGGATGTATAAATATTTCTCCGTTGTTATACATTTTAATAACTGTATCTATAGATTTTTCGAATTCCCTGTCGATATTAAATGCTTGTAAATTGTTATATGTTTTCATGTTTTTAAAGACTTATATAAACGAAAAGCTTTTATAAAATATTTTTAATTATGTTGAAAAAAGGATCTTATATTAGCGCATATATATTCAATTTGTTCGTTATTTAATTCGGGAAACATAGGAAGGGACAATCCAGATTCGGCTAATATTTCCGTATTAGTAAAATCCCCTTTCTTGTATTCAAGATGTTTGAAACAATCCTGCAAATGGAGCGGAATAGGATAATGCAATCCTGTTGCGATTCCCTTTTCTTTTAAATATTCTGCTAGTTTATCTCTGACAGTACTGTTTTTTTCTCTATTATTTCCCTGCACCTGTATAACAAAAAGATGGTAAACATGTTTGGCATAAGGCATCTCGACAGGCAGTTTAACCTGCTCAACATCAGAAAGGAGTTCTTTATATTTGGAAGCTACTTTTCTTCTTCCTTCTGTCCAGCTATCTAAATACTTTAATTTAACACCGAGCACGGCACCTTGAAGACCTTCCATTCTATAGTTATGCCCGAATATTTCATGCTGGTATTTCTGTACAGCGCCGTGATCCCGCAGCATTTTTGCTTTCTTAGCCAGCTCGGAGTTATTAGTAACAAATGCACCGCCTTCACCGTACGCTCCGAGATTCTTTCCCGGATAAAAACTGAACGAAGCAGCCTCTCCGAATCCGCCGATTCTTTTTCCTTTGTACTCTGCAATATGAGACTGAGCCGCATCTTCAATGAGTTTAAATTATGGCTCAATGAAATTTCTTTTAGCGGATCCATATCCGCGGGCTGTCCGTATAAGTGAACAGCTACAATTGCTTTAGTTTTCGGAGTAATGGCCGCCTCTATCTTCGAAGGGTCGATGTTATAACTTTCAGGTTCACAGTCCACAAAAACAGGTTTTGCACCGCATAAAGTAGCGCCCCATGCTGTTGCGATAAATGTATTTGCAGGAATAATAACCTCATCTCCGGGTCCTATACCCAAAGCCCATGTAGCAATATGATTACCGGCAGTACCCGAATTTAAAGCAACACAGCTTTCTACATTATGAGCCTTTGCAAATTCGGTTTCAAAATCGGATACAGCTTTCCCAAGTACAAAAGCAGTATTATCAAGAATGTTCTGAATAGCCGAGTCAATTTCAGTTTTAATCGATTTGTATTGGACTTTCAAATCTAAAAATGGAATTTGCATATACTTTACCTTTAAATATCTTTAGTTATGATGTATATTTTAATTAAAAAGTCTAAAAATGACTTTTTCTTTACTTTATAAAATGAAAAATCTTAATTTAGAACAGAGCTTCGCCTCGTGAGTCACACAGCTCACTTTTTCAAAAAATTTTAGATTTAATTAATTGGGATGTTAGTTCCGAGGTATCTTATATTTTAATTGAAAGTATACGAGCAATAGATAAACTTTATTATGATACCTCATCTAAACTTTTATTATCCTGAGCTCCTAGTTTGGAATTCCAGAACAATAAATTTTATTCACCTAGCTAAAACATCCCAAAAACCGGATTTTTATTTTAATAATTCGGCAATCATTCCGAATGAATTTAAAAGAAATAAATTCTCATTTTTATATTTAAGTATTCCGGTTAAGTGAATAATGCGCTCGCATGCCGTAAATTCAAACTCGTTTTTTAAATCTTTATCAAGGTTATAAATATTATAAACTTTGTCTACCAAAAAGCCGTAGAATTTATTGTTAATTTCCATTACAATGATTCTCTCGTCTTCCGACCTTAATTTTTGATCGAGTCCAAAGATTTTGTAAAGATCAATTAAATCAATTTTTAAAATGCCCAAATTAACATGTGGTTCCTTAGACATAATATTTTCGTCTTGATTTAATTCCAAAGGATTAATTATTTCAACAATATCTGCCATATCGGCACAAAAGTTTAATCCGGCGATAGTGAACGTTAACAAACCTTTATATTTTTCTAACGGCGATATTTTTTCATTCATCCTTTTTTTCTCCTTGGACAAGATATATCGCAAATAACAGGCCAATATGAATTGTTACCAAACAGGCTAAAATACAATAGTAGGATAAAAATAGAGTATAATTATTATACTGTACTTTAAAATAATTGAACCATTTTCTATAAATATGACGGGAAATGAGTTTTTTGTGAAAAAGAAAATAGGGGTAAATTTATGAATTTGGCTCGACTATATCGTACAGAGCCATTTTTTTATAAAGAGTTGCTTTTGTTATTCCGAGAATCTGACTTGCTTTAGTTTTATTCCATTTTGCTTGTTCCAGTACATATTGAATATGTTTTTTCTCCATTCCTTTAAAGATGTTAATTTTTGAGGTTCAGCCGGAATATTTTTATGGACTATGAAATTAAAATAATCCTTCGATAAAACGTTGTCCTTTGCTAATAAAACCGCATTCATTAGTGTATTTTCCAGTTCCCTTACATTCCCCAGCCATTCATGGTTTTTTAACATTTCCATTACTTCAAAAGGAATTGTATTGACTCTTTTATGCACTTCCATATTTATTTTTCGTAATAAAAAGACTATAAGCTTGGGAATTTCTTCTTTTCTTTCCCTCAAGGGGGGTACGTCAATTGTAAAAATATTGAGACGGTAAAAAAGATCCTCTCTGAACTCACCTTTCTGCACAAGGTTTAAAAGATTCTTGTTGGTTGCAGCCACAATTCTGGCCTCCATAGGGATAGTTTCTTCCCCGCCTACTCTTTCATATTCTTTTTCCTGTATAACTCTTAACATCTTAACTTGTAGTTTAGGGGAGAATTCGGATATTTCGTCCAGAAAGATCGTACCCTTTCCGGCTAATTCAAATTTTCCTTTTTTATTTTTTGTTGCGCCTGTGAATGCACCTTGTACGTGTCCGAAAAGCTCGCTTTCAAGCAAGGATTCAGGAAGTGCAGAACAATTAACTGCAATAAAAGGTTCGTTTTTAGTTATTCCGCTGTAATGAATCATACGTGTAATTAATTCTTTTCCTGTACCGCTTTCTCCCTGGATAAGTACATTTACCCTTGTTCCGGAAACCTTACCTATCTTCTTGAAGATTTCTTTTGTCTGATCTGTAACCCCGCCGATCATATAATTCTTCATTGAGAATTTCTCATTCTCTTCGGGAAGCGGAATAATCATCTGATCATTCTTCTTCTTATTCTCAAGAGTCTTTTTAACAATAAGTTTTATTCTTTTTAAGTCATAAGATTTCTCAATAAAATCATAGGCGCCCAACTGCATTGCTTTAATAATAGAATCGGTTTCGTCAAAAGCCGTAATTATTATAACGGCAATGTTACCGTCGATGGATTTAATATGTCTCAATACTTCCAATCCGTCCATGCTGGGCATTTTTAAATCAGTAATCACAACGTCGGGACTCGCTTTTTTTACGTATTCAATCCCGTCCTCACCATTTGATACCATCTCAATATGTGAAAACGTATCAGAAAGAAAAATTTTTAAGGTCTGAGCAAATGCTTTATCATCGTCAATTATCAGTATCTTGTCCATTTGCACCTTTTTTATAAAATTTCATTTCAAAAATAGTCTTTCCAGGTTCGGAGGATAATAATTCAATTGACCCATTATGGTATTTCATAATTTTGTCTACAATTGCTAATCCCAATCCGGTTCCAGGTGATTTTGTGGTTATAAAGGGATCAAATATTTTTTTATCCGGCTCCACTCCGCAACCGTTATCTTCTATAAATACCGAGCTGTAATTCCCGTTATCCTTTCCTGAAATAATTATCTCTCCCTTTTCAGATACAGCTTCAATTGAATTTTCGATTAAATTTGTAAATACCGAAGTAAGGGACATATAATCACCGAGAATAACAATATCATTTAATTTATTTGTAACCAATATGTTTTTCTCTACCAATCGTTTTTTCAGCATCTGGATCGTTTTATCTACGATTACTTTTACTTCAATTTCAACTTCGATAAATTCTTCGCTTCTGGCATACTGCAGCACGTCAGTTAAAAGTCTGTTCAAATTCTTAACCGTATCATGAATTACTATAAGCGGATTTTTGATATCTTCCGTCATATTTTCGTTTTCAAAAAGTATTTCGACGTAGTTTTTTATCGTGGCAAGCGGGTTCTTAATCTCGTGCGATAAATATGCCGCCATAGTCCCTATTGAAGCCAGTCTTTCAGCGTTTCGCAGCTCCTCTTCCGATTTTTTGTATTTGGTTACATCCCTGAAAATTGATAATACCAACGATTCATTTCCTGAATCGATAAATGAAAAACTAACGTTGAAGAATACTGATTTTCCGTTGTGCAGGACAAAATTGCTCCAGCGGAAATTAACAAATTTTTTCTCTTTAAAAAGTACTTTATATTCATCTATATTTTCTATGTATTCAAGCTCTGTCTGTTTATAAATAATGTTGAAAGGTTTGTCCAGCAGATCTTCTTCTTTCATTTCCACAAGTCTACAGAAGGCTTTATTAACCGACACCGTTTTGCCTTCCTTATCGGTCAGTCTCATTCCGTCAAAAGATTTTTCCCAAATTGAACGGAATCTTAACTCGGACTGTTTAAGAATATTTTCCGAAATTTTCCTTTGTGTTATATCCCTTTGAATCTCAAGAAAACCTATTACCTTGCCGTTTTCGTTCAAAATCGGATCCGCAGTTCCCTCTATATAAACTTCACTTCCGTCCTTAGTTTTGTTAATTATCTCTGTTTTTATGCTCTTTTTAGTAATCAAAGTGCTCCAAAATCTCTTATACTGGTCTGTTGTCATGAGATTACTTTTTAGTATCCGGGGGGTAGCTTTCCCGATCACCTCAATCTCTTTATAACCGTAAAGTTCTTCAAATGCCGGATTAACGTGTGTAATAATCCCGTCTTTATCCGTAATCAGGATAATATCCCCAGTTGAATCTAAAGCCTGGCTTAGTTTTAGGATGTGTTCTTCTATTTTTTTCTTTTCAGTGATATCTTTAAGTACGATTAAAAACAAATTTTCCACAGTCAATGAAAACCGGGACTCAAAAATTTTTTCGTTATTGTTTAATAAAAAATGAACGTTTTGAATAATTGGTGTGTTTGTTTTTTTTCTGTCTGATAAAGAATTGAAAATATAATCAAATTTTTCTTTAGGCAATAGTTCATTTATATTCAGAGTCGGATTTTCTAGTGTACTAAAGTCTCCCTTAGAAAAATCGAAGTATTTAATAAATATAAAATGTCCTGATTTATCCGTCTTTATGTATATTTCGGGAAGGATCTCGGAATATTTTTCCAGATCCGCTAAAAAATTATGAAAATACTTTTCACTAGATTGTTTAGTTTCGGATTGTTTCACTTTAGGAAATACTTCTCCTCTTGATAGTTTACCGGCTTTTTAAATTTTGAGTATTTGTCCGACAAGTTTTCCTCAGTTAGCTTATATCAAAATCTTTTCTTGATATTTGAGAGTATAATTTACTCTTTTTTCTCTCAAAAACAACAAAATCGCATAAAATTAAAGCTTTCGTAACAATTTAATAATGAAGATCGTCGGATACGAAATTAACTTAACCTTGTCAAATACATGATAGCTATTTGTTGTATTCCAAAATATTTACACGAGCTCAAACTGCAATAAACTTAATTTAATATATAAAATATAAACATTATTCGTATAAAAATTATACCATAGTTTAAAATTCTTCGAGTATTTAGCGATCGGCACACAATAATAACGGGCTTAAAATTTCTTTAAGCTTATACACCCCGAAATTTAAAATGAAATTCAGATTTATAAATAATTTATCAAGTGTCCGCTAAAAATGAATATCACCTTTCGAATTTTAAATCTGAACTAATTCAAAATGTATCCTACTTTTATTTTTATACTAAAGTTATTCCGACAACCAAATTAGAAATCATTTATAAGGTAACACCGTATGCTTCTGTAAATGCTTCCTGAGCGTAAGGAATCGATGCATAAGCAAATCCCTTGTCTCCCCAGCCGGTTCCCCAGCTGTTCCGGATTATAAATCTATCTTTTGTATAGCCCACAAATGCGACGGCGTGCCCGCCTCTAACAGTATTTGGTTTATAAACATCTAGATTTCCTTTTGTATTAGTAGCATTGTCCCAGGTTTCATCAACGCCCAGACGTGTTAATATCGGCCCTTGGTTTGCGAGCCAAGATTTCCATTTTGCCGGATTTGTACCAAGATTAAAATAACTTGCTATTTTCAGTCTTGAAGCTATTGCATAAAAAGTATTCGCTTCACCCTTATATAGCTGGTACTTTTTAAAAGGTAAAACCGAATCTCCGACCATTCCGAATTTCCGGGCAATGTCAAGCGCGGCCTTCAGACTAGTTCCATCGGATTCAATAAATGTGGTTGGCTGTGAAGTAAACTCATCCGTTTCTTTTGCGGACATCCATATAAATCTGACCGAAAGCAGTTTGTTTTTTGCCAACTCGTTTGTCTTAACAAAATGCCATCGAAGGACCGAATCAGCGGAAGCCCATCCTACACACGAACCGGTATCTCCCTGATCATTTATCTTCCACCACGTTGCTCGCAGATCTTTTGACGTCGGCACCTGTTTCGGTGTGGTTAGGATATCTGCATTTACCGCATTATCGAATGCCCAGTCTTTTTCGACATTCCTGGAAGGAATACAATTAAGTATTCTTTTTTTATCGATTTTTCTCCTTGCCATAAATAAAGTCTCCTTTAATGTTTGATAATGATCCATTTTAATTATTCTAGTCGGTTGAATTTGATTTACATTATAAACAACTCACCGATAGATTTCATTTGCATGATTTGTATCGATGTTATTCTGCCCGGTTTTCTATTCCGCCAATGTGAAAAAAGAGCACTCTGTTTTTAAGTTTTGTAAATTTCAATATTTGGCAATAAACAGAGCAGAGTAATCAATAAAGATTTACCTATACATATTGTCCGGAATGAAACTGTTTTTTACTAACTGCGGTGATTTTTTAACTGTTATCTCGAAAATATTTTTTAGTAATTTCTATAGAAAATCCGATTTGATTTATGACGATAAGAAGAACTTTCAAAAAACTAAAATTTTAAAAAAAGTTTAGTGCAGAAAAAAAGTATTGAGTATATATCTTTGAGAGAAAGGAAAATCAGGAAAGGTATTTGGATTTTGATGAATGAACATCTCCTATAATTCGAAACCCGGTATAAACTAACTTTAGTAAGAGTAAAAGTCAATATGGTTTGAAAAATTAAACTATGCCAGGACATTTACATCGTATAAAACAGCTTTCCTCAGTTTTATAAGTTTATTTAAAAAACTGAAATATAAAATGAACATTGCTGATTTTAATTATCATCGTAAGGATACCCTTTATGGTGGGATATTTCCAATTTATCGGGCCAGTCCTCTTCCGACTCATCTTCCCAATCGTATTTTTTATAAGGATCTGCTCCTCGATAGGAAAAAGCGCAGTATATGCCTGTTAGTGATCCGAAAAGATGATATTCCCATGAAACCCCGTTATCAAGAGGAAGGATTCCCCACACAATACTTCCATATAAAAAGGTTACTATTAATGCGAGTGCAATTGAACGCGTATCTCTCCGGATAATGCCGCTGAAAAATAGAAATGTTACAAGTCCGTAAACCATTCCGCTTGCGCCTATATGATATGCGGTTCTAGCAACAAGCCAGACAAAAATCCCAGGAACAAGATATACCATTAAAAACACCTTAAAAGACGAATCAGGATAAAAATATAATATTCCGGTTCCCAGGAACAGCAGCGGAAGAGTGTTTGAAAATAAATGAGCAAAACCGGCATGAAGAAGCGGAGCTGTAATTATTCCTATTAATCCCGTAAGATGACGCGGCAACAAACCGAACTTATCCAGATTAATATTCAGCACAAATTGTATAACCTGTATCATCCAAAGTAGAAGAATAAAGGCTAATGGAACGGTGATGCTGAATAAAAACTTTTTCTTTTCTTCCGACATTTAATATCCTTTTTGTAAAGAATACTTAGTAATTTTTTCAGTCAAAATCCAGCAGAAAGAGGCCCATGCAAAACCGATCAGCCAGCCGGCAATTACATCGGAGGGATAATGAACACCCAGATAAACACGGCTGAATCCTATCAATATTACTATCAGCACCGTGACCGAAATAATAATTCGTTTTGCCTTTAAATTGCCGGTAATTTTAATTAGGAACACTGCCAGTAGGGGATACAATATTGCGGAAATAAAAGCATGACCACTCGGAAAGCTATAAAAATATGCTTGAACCAGATGCGGAACAACTTCCGGTCTGTTCCTGTCAAAACCCCATTTAAGCAAAAAATCCAAAAGGCTTGCGCCTATTACTGCCAGCAGAATTATCCAGGCAAATTTAAATTTTTTCTTCATTATCGAATAGACCAGTAATAAGGTAGTAAAGACCATTACCGATTCAGTGTTCCCCAAAATAGTAACAAAACGCATAAAAGGAAGCAGCCATGAACTGAATAAAGGAACGGATAAGTTGTTTTTTGTCCGGAGCGCCAATAGCAAATCTTTGTCAATACCGATAGTAATATTGAAATGAACTGCGGCTGCTACGGCTAGGAATAAAGCTAAACAAATTATCGATATTATTTTTATAGAGATAATATGAATTTTATTTGTTTCAGTTTTTTCCATTGCCGCTTAATAATTCCCGATTGGAGAATTTTCACAAAATATTATTTAATTAAGAAATATAAAATTTTTTAGGCAGGAAGAGTAAGTAATCTAAATTCACAATAAAGAAAGATTAGGGAACCGGGCAAATGCCTTTGCTTATTTGCCAGATAAATGAGACGGTAATAGCAATTATTACAATTATCTTCAAAATTGTCGTTAATTTTTTTTTCTTATCCGGTTTCATGTTCTGAAATTACTCAAGTTAACCGTTTGTTTTAATAAATCATTTAAACAGTTAGAAATATCTATATTTTTATCATTATCCTGCAACTTAAGTTGCTGGTTAATGGAAAGAGAAAAAGTTTTTTGTAACCGTTCTACCTACCGTTAGGCAGTTTCAACGGTTTTTCAAACCAAATGTTTAGGCGGTCAGCTTGAGTAAATTTGATATATTTTAAAAAAATAAAGGCGCCCCAAAAGAGCGCCAAAGGACACGCAAGTTTACCAAATATTTTTTAATTTTTCGGTTTTGCTTCGCTAACGATAATGTTACGGCCTTTAAATTCCGCGCCATTAAGAGCCTGTATTGCATTACTTGCCTCAGATTCGTTTTCCATTTCAACGAATCCAAATCCTCTACTTCTACCGGTCTGACGATCGGTAATCACTTTTGCAGATATGACAGTGCCGTGAGCTTCAAAAGCTGATTTTAAAGTCTCATCGTTTACTGCCCATGGGAGAGATCCCACAAAAAGTTTAGTACTCACTAACTTACCTCAAAAAATAATTAATAATACACTGCGGCTACTTACGCCGCCACACAAAATAATATTATTAATTTTTAAAACAAAATATTTTTCTTTAAAATGGCTTTTTTTTCTTTGATTTTCGCCTATTTCAAGCGTAAAATGGTTATTCTTTAGTCTTTTGAGCAGTAAAATTAGGCTTTTTGTTACTTGCCTAAATCCTATTTGATGACAAATTTTATTGCTTCGGTAAGATTATCAACGGGAATTATTTCTATTTTTTCTCCCTTATTTATTCCCCTTTTGTTATTACGGGGAACAATAATCCTTTTAAATCCAAGCTTTTCCGCTTCTTGAATCCTCTTCTCAATATGCCCAATGCTCCTTATTTCTCCGCCCAAACCGACTTCACCAACCACAACAGTGCTATTGTCTGCAACTTGGTTAAGCAGACTGGAAGCAATACTGCAGCAAACGGCAAGGTCAATTGCAGGTTCTAATATCTTTACTCCGCCTGCCATATTTAAAAAGACATTGTTGGCGGATAAGCGATAACCGGCTCTTTTTTCCAAGACCGCAAGAAGAATTGAAAGCCGCCTTTGATCAAATCCCGTGGTAACTCTTTGCGGATTACCGTAATTAGATGGAGTTACAAGAGCCTGTACTTCAAGAAGAATAGGACGCGTACCTTCGATACTTGAGGTTACTACCGATCCCGATGTTTCTTTGTCTCTCTCGCTTAAAAAAAGCTCGCTGGGATTTTTAACCTCGGTTAATCCCGATTCGTGCATTTCGAATACTCCGATCTCATTGGTGCTGCCGAACCGGTTCTTCTGTGCCCTCAGTATCCTGAATGAATGGTTATTCTCGCCCTCAAACTGAATTACGGTGTCAACTATATGTTCCAATAATTTCGGACCGGCAATTGTGCCGTCTTTTGTTACATGTCCGATGATTATAATGCTGAAGTGCCTCTTTTTTGCTTCTTCCATTAATAAGGCGGTGCATTCTCTTATCTGAGTTATTGTTCCGGGCGCGTTATCAAGTTCGCTTCGGTACATTGTCTGAATGGAATCTATAATGACTAATGATGGCTGCAATTCGTTCATTGCTGCAATGATGGGTGATAGGTCGGTTTCCGCCAGTATATAAAAGTCATCCGATTTTATTTTTAATCTGCTTGCTCTTAGTTTAATTTGTTTAGAGGATTCTTCGCCGGTAACATAAAGAACTCTATGTTTTAAATTTGCCGCGCTTTGCATGGCCAATGTAGATTTTCCGATTCCCGGGTCGCCGCCTAAAAGAATAACCGAACCGGGCATTAAACCTCCTCCGAGTACGCGGTCGAACTCGCCAATACCGGTTTTAATTCTATCTTCTTCGTATGCGGTTATTTCGGATATTTTAAGAGCCTGGTTTTTACCCTTATATTGAGTTGTTTGTCTTTTTGAAGTCTCGATTATCTCTTCGGTAAAGCTGTTCCAGCTTTCGCACTCCGGGCATTTACCCAGCCATCTTAAAGACTCATACCCGCAGTTAGAACAAATATATTTTATTTTAGTTTTACTCATTATCTTAGTGTTCCTTTGTGCCCTTAGTGCCTAAGTGGTAAAATGCGTTCACTCCTTAGATAAATCAGAAAAAACATGAGTAACTAAAGGTACCAGATCTTCCCTAATTTTCCCGCAATTAAAATTTATTAACAATCCTTTAGGTTTATTTGTCAGTTTAAGATAAGAAAGAAGTTGTGCTTTGAAAATAGGTATCATGACCTCCACAGCCTTCAGTTCCACTACCACCAGGTTATTAACTAAAAGATCGAGTGTAAGATGACAACCGAGTTTCTTTTCTTTGTATGTGATCGGGACATTCACCTGCCTTTCTACTTCCAACCCTGCGTTAATCAATTCCTCAATCAAGCAAGTTTCGTAAACCGATTCGAACAGACCGGGGCCCAGCTGTTTATGCACCTCAATTGCACATGCTACTATATTGTAGGATATAATGTTAACATATTTTTGTGTAAGTACCATCGTTTTCCCCTTTCACCACTTAGGCACTTAGAACACTAAGAATTCACTTAGTTATGTATAAATATTTTTTAACAGTACTTTCTACATTCTCCAAAGTAAAGACAATTTTGTCAATGTCTTTACCCCCTGCGGTTGCAAGATGCGGACGTCCCCCTCCGCCTCCGCCAACAAGTTTTGCCAGATCACCAACAATTTTACCGGCGCTTAGTTTTTTCTCTTTTATCAAATCATCAGATACCACACAAACAATTCCCACCTTGCCGTCCAGTTCCGATATCATTACGCCGATTCCGGATTTCATCTTATTCCTTAATTCATCCCCAAAGGATTTAAGCTCATCCATATTATCGGTATTAACCTTAGCTTTATATATTTTAATACCGTCGATATCAGCATTATTGGAAATTACAGAGTCGAGCTGACCGAGTTTTTCGTGCAGTCTTAATTCGCTTATTTCTTTTTCAAGCTTTTTCTTTTCTTCGATTAGCGAAGCAATTTTTTCATCGGATTCTTTCAGCTTATCTGCTTGCGAGGAAATGTACTTTTCTACACCGAACCCGGTTACCGCTTCAATTCTTCTTACACCGCTTGCAATGGAAGCTTCGCTTAATATTTTGAAAAGACCGATCTGCGATGAGTTCTTAATATGTGTACCGCCGCAGAATTCCATACTGAAATCGCCGAACTGCACAACGTTAACAAAGTCGCCGTACTTATCTCCGAAGAACATAAGCGCACCCATTTTCTTTGCTTTATCGAAAGGCACGTTGCGGTGATGCTGAACCGGAATATTTTTTCTCAGTTCTTCATTGATTAATACTTCGATATCGTTTAACTCATTGTCGCTTACTTTCGCGAAATGCGTGAAGTCGAAACGTAGTCTATCCGGTCCTACATAAGAACCGGCTTGATGAACATGAGTACCCAAAATCTTTCTCAGCGCGGCATCAAGGAAATGAGTTGCCGAGTGGTTCCGCATTATATCCCAGCGTCTTTGTTCGTCGACTTGAGCAATGACGTTTGTTCCCGGAATCAGTTGAGAATCGTTCTGATTGTCGACAACATGAATAGTTTTATTATCTATTTTTGTTACATCGACAACATCCAGTGAAGTCTCTCCTACAATTATTTTCCCGAGATCGTCTATCTGGCCTCCGGCTTCCACATAGAAAGGAGTTCTATCAAGAATAATCAGATCGGTACCGTCTTCTTTTTTACGTCCGACAATTTTCGCATCGGATTTTAATTCATCATATCCGGTAAACTCTACCTTTTCAATATTCAAACTTTCAAAAGAATTTAAATCATTCGTAGAAATATTTACGGAAGCGAATTTTTCTTTTGATGCCTCGCGTGCTCTTTGCTTCTGGGCCTGCATAAGTTCGTTAAATCCTTCTTCATCAATCGTAAATCCGTTTTCCAGTGCCATAACATTCGTAAGATCAGCCGGGAACCCGAAAGTATCGTAAAGCATGAACAGATCTTCGCCCGGGATTACTTTTGCGCCGTCTGCACTCAATCCTTTTATCAAGTCTTCAAATAACGAAATACCTCTGTCAAGTGTTGCATTAAAACTTTCTTCTTCGGCTTTAATAACCTTTTCGACATACTCTTGTTTTTCTATAATTTCGGGGAATACCTTGCCCATCGTATTTACAAGGACTTTAACAAGTTCAAAAAGGAACGGCTTTGTGAAATTAAGTTTACGGCCATATCGTGCGGCTCTTCGTAAAATTCTTCTCAGCACATATCCTCTTCCGTCGTTACCGGGAACCGCACCGTCGGCAATTGCAAATGTAAGCGTTCGGATATGGTCGGAGATTACACGCATTGCTATTTTGTTTTCTTCTTTTTCGTAAGGTATTCCGGAAAGCTTGGCAACCGCATTAATTAAAGGCATAAAGACATCGGTATCATAATTAGAGCCTTTTTTCTGAAGCACGGCGCAGACACGCTCGAAGCCCATCCCGGTATCAACATGCTTATGCGGAAGATCGTGCAGATCACCCTTTTCATCTCTATTGTATTGAATGAAAACCAAGTTCCAAATCTCAATACATTCCGGGACGCCCGCGTTGACATATTTGGGATTATCAAAATCATCGGAAAGATTTATATGAATTTCGGAACAGGGTCCGCATGGACCTGTTTCACCCATTTCCCAGAAGTTATCCTTTTCATCAAACTTCAAAATGTGACCGGGTTTTATATCCGTTTTAGATTTCCACAATTCAAATGCTTCATCATCGGTTCTATAGACGGTTGCCCAAAGACGTTCTTTCGGTAATTTCCAGACTTCCGTAAGCAGTTCCCAGGCCCATTCGATTGCTTCGGATTTGTAATAGTCGCCGAACGACCAGTTGCCGAGCATTTCAAAAAAAGTATGATGATAAGTATCGTGCCCCACTTCTTCAAGATCGTTATGTTTTCCGCTGACGCGAATGCATTTCTGCGTATCCGTCGCCCGTTTGTATTCCCTGCTGCCGGAGCCGAGAAAAACATCTTTGAATTGATTCATGCCGGCATTTGTAAATAGCAGGGTCGGGTCGTCGAACGGAACCACCGGAGCGCTGCTTACAATTCTGTGATCTTTGCTTTTGAAAAAGTCGAGGAACTGCTGTCTGATTTCTAGTGATGTCATCGTAACCTACATAGTTTTAATTAAGGCCTTAAAGATAATAAAAATGCGGAAAAGCATAAACAACAGAATTATCGGTCAATGTTTAATTGCAACTTCAAAATAAATCAGATTAAACAAATAAGTAACCGATATAACTCAAATTCAATTTTATACACGCTAAAAGCTCAACCCCCTATGAGGCTTCTCATAAGCCGGGATTATATCATGCTGAGCGAAGTCGAAGCATGAATTTGCGATGAATACACGGTTCGACCCGGCCTGTCCGGCAGGCTGGTCTGCTCACCGTGACATTCGAAGTACTTTTGAGACAGCCCCAATTATGAGGAATGAGTTTTAATGATTGCACTTAAATAAAACCTTTTTCATAATATATTTAGTTCACGCCCAAATGATACAATTTATAATTTAGCTACTAGAAATATCTATAAATAACAATTAGGCATAAAAATTATTGACAATTGAAACAAACTGGTTTATATTTTAAACCAAGAAAGCAAAGAAGGAGCAAAAATGGGACAAAATCAATTTAAGGATGATATCTCTTACATCAGAAATATGATTGATAATAACAGGCGAACATTGGTCGATAACGGAATTACATACATCAGCATAGGCGTATATATTTTTACCGGCGTAATCATTTCTTTTATTATGGAATCAAACGGATTAAAAAATACGCAGTCATATATTTGGCTTACGCTCATGATTATTCTGATCGTATTTAATCTGGGTGTTCAGAATAAACTTCATAAAAAACACACCAAGAAAACTTTTGCTTCGAAAATTTTTGCCGCCACGTGGATCGCATGCGGCATTCCGATATTCGTAATATCGGTGCTTTACCTGATTACCGGCAATATAAACGCACCTTCTTTTTTTATAATGGTAAGCTCTGTTTTGGGCGTCGGTTATTTTCTAACGGGGGTAATAAATGAACTTATGTTTATGAAAGCCTCTGCCTTCGTATGGTGGGCAGGTGCCGTACTGGCCAGTTTGTGGAAATATATAGGTAAAGAGTATCAGCTCTCGCTTATATTCGCGGCGTTAATCTTTGTTCTGGAAATTGTTCCCGGATTAGTCATTTACAAAAAGTGGAAAAGAATGTACAATGAGCGGACAGTTTGATCATACAAAAATAAATGAAGTTGTTCATTCCCGGATTAGGCTTTCAATATTAGCCGCACTGGCTACGGTTGATGAAATAGATTTCACGGCACTTATGAAAGAAGTGAATACGACAAAAGGAAATTTGAGCGTGCATTTAAGCAAACTTGAGTCTTCCGGATACGTAATAATTAAAAAACAATTTGCAGGTAAAAAACCGCTTACAACATGCAGAATTTCCGAAACGGGATTGAATGCATTTAAAGATTATTTGAATATGGTAGAAGAGCTTGGTAAGCGGACCAAATAAATAATATCAATTTATAAAGGGGCATTAAAATGGAAACGAAAAAATTAGTTGCCGGCATTTTTATTCTCTTTTTTTCCGCAGCTTTTATAGCTTCAAACAATGCTCAAATTAAATCCGAATTGATTAAAGAATATAATTTAGCAGGAGAAAGGATAAAAACGCCTCAATTTTTTATTCTTGAAACAACACTTTTAAGCTATAACCCCGACGGAAGTCATGCGGGGAAAACATATCTGAAATTATATTTGAAATGTGCACCGGATGCAGATAATGGGAAAAATGTTTACAGATACACCTGCTCCGAATTTTCGATTATGTACAAAGATTCATCCCGGGCAACTGTTCCGGCACTTGAAAATTGGTCATATATCTTCGGCAATACGCCTGCGGGATTTGATGAAAAGGGACAGGTTTTCGGAATTGACCACAGTAAATTCGATGATCTTTCCGACAGCCGGGGAAAACCGATTCCCCCCGAAATTTCATACTGGCTGTACAATTCTTTCATCGATTTCCACGCGTTCTGCAATGTCTTCGCTCAAAAAGTTGAAGGAGGAAACGGAATTCAGGACCTGCATCATCTTAATCAAAAAATTATTCACGCCTCCGCCAATTCAGAACCGCCGGTTGATCTAGGCAGCAACGTTGAGAAAGGCTCGTATTTCAGAAACGGAGAAGTTACGCTTACATTCACCGGACTCGGAATTATGAACGATGCCGCATGCGCAATAGTAACGTTTGACTCTGGTGAGAGTTCTTTTAAGATGAAAATGAAACCCATGCCGAATATGGAAATAACAACAGTCGGTTCCTCGCATTATAAAGGAAATCTTTTTATAAACATGAATACCTTTTGGGTAGAGAAGGTTATAATGGATGAATTCGTATTATCGGAAACAACGGTGCCTAATCTCCCGAATAAAATTACAGGTATAACGGAACGCAATACTGTTATTTCCAATGTAAGCGAAGAGCAATTTGAAAAAGAGCTTTAATTAAAATTCCCATTGCGTCTCTGCGGTTTTATTTTTTACTGCGGAGACGCGAGGACGCAAAGTTCATATTGATTGCTATTTCTCCCCTATTTACATAATTTAGACTCACATGTTATGGGGGTAATTATGAAGCCAGTCAAGACGCTGCTTATTTCAACTTGCTCTTTTATGTCCGCTTTAATTTTAGGGATATTATAACAGGACGCTTTAATCTCACCGGAATTTACAAGTTATGATGATTTCGATAAACATACAGAATACCATAATGTAATTGTATTAGACGACAATTCAATTATTCAGAAAAAATCGGACGATTTTTTATTTGGGTTTACCGCACCTTCCCCGGGCCGCTGTCTTCTTTATACATGCACATCCGATAAGCAATACATATCCTCTGCTTTAACATACGGTATAAGCGGAATAATAAGTCATGCCAGCGGGGCGCAATGAATCCAATTTGGATATATGCGGGTGATAATAATGTAACGGAATCAACTTTAGAAAATTTTTGTGAAAAAGCTTGGGAAACTCATTGGCTTTACAGATATAGGAAACATGTAATAGTTACTTACCAATGTTCAGGACCGAATTGTGTTTGGGGCCAAGGCGGCGAATGGTCCATATATAGAATGCACTACGACGGACAAGAGGGATATGTAGGATATTAATTCTTTAATAAACAGAGTTTAAAAATGAAATATATTTATTTAATTATTTTTGCAGTCCCTTTTTTTCTAGTTGGCTGTTCATCCATCTATACGGTAAAAGACTTTTCTTCAAAGGAAAAATTCTATGATGATTTTAATAAGTTCGCAAAGGATAAAGATTTAGAAATCACCTTACTAAACGATAGCTCATTTTCAACCGGATATGGCGCCGTGATAATAAATGATAAACTTGTAATCAATGATTCCGACAAAAATTTGCCTGCGAAAAATATATTATTGAATAGTGTCAAAACGGTAAGTTATAAAAACAGACTGCTGGGCGCTGTAATAGGCCTGCCGACCGGGGCAGTCGCCGGTTTCGGGTTCGGCTTGTTTGCAACAGGCGGAGACAGCAGAGAAGATCCCAAAGCCAATAAAATTTTTAATGAGCTTATAATTGCCGGGCCTATAATCGGGGCAATTTTAGGATCAATTATAGGTTACACATATACATATTATTTTAATCCATAATCTTGAAAAGAGGATCAATAATATAATGCGTTATTGATGGCTCACATTCTATTTATTATAATGAGTTTACCCGTTTATGCACAAGTTAATACTCAGAACGGGGTTAAAATTTTAAATATATCTGATATTTCTTTGAAGAAGGATAGCATCAACAGTATTTCGCAGAATAAAAATGATATCAGTCCTTCCCTAAATAAAACCGGAAATGTAAACTTCGAGATAGGATTACGCGACGAATTAGTATTAATGTTTGTAAATGAACATAATTTCTCAGTAAACCGCACTGAAAATACCCTTCAGCTTTTTCTGCCGATAAACCTGCATTTATGCGCCGGGGTGGAGTTTCTTGACCATTATAAGATCGATATTAGGTTTGGACTGCTGTTTGTTTACGAGGATTTCTCGGGACTTGACGAAGGAATATTTTTCCAGGGTGATTTATTTGACAGAATATACGGCACAGCCGGTGCGGATTTCTTCTATGATACACCCAATTCACATAACGGCGGCGGAAGCGGCGGAAATTTTATTTTGTACGGCATCGGTCTGGGATACAAAACTTCTGATAATTTTAACATTGACATGATGTTTTATTTACCGGATAAAAAAGTTTTTGGGTTCGACAGAGATAACAGTTATTCTCCGGCACAAACATATAACAAGGTTAATAATGGTTTGGTTAAGCTAGGCTTTCAATATTCTTTTATTTTTTAAGTGTCGGTTTCTCATCAATCTATACTCTGGACAATTTTAGGATCAATTCTTTCATACAAATATAAATATCAATTTAATCCATAATCATCAATTGCCCCGGCATTAATGCCGGGGCAATTGATGGGATATTTTAAATTATTGTCTTCAAATATTTAATAGCGGTTCATCATTTTAAAGTTGCCGCTTATAACAATTTAACTTTATATTGCTCTTCGAATCAGGGAATTTTCTGTTTTCATATCCTGTTTACCTAATACATATTCAGTTGATTTAAGAAAATACACATACTTGTCAAATTAAAAGGGAGCAAAAACATATGTATTTTAAAAATATATTTCTCTTAATAATCGGAGCTTTTTTAATTATGGGCTATAATGAAACTTCAGCGCAATATACGGAAGGAAAGGTCTATCACGGATTCAAATTGTTAAAAAAAGAATTCGTTAAAGAAGTAAACTCCGAATGTTACTATTTCGAGCATATAAAAAGCGGCGCGCGTCTTTTAAAATTGTATCCGATGACCCCAACAAAACGTTCAGTATCGCATTTAAAACCGTTCCTCAATCCGACGGCGGCACGCCTCATATTCTTGAACACTCGGTGCTGAACGGATCTAAAAATTTTCCGGTTAAAAGTCCTTTTGATGTTCTTGCAAAAGGCTCCCTTAATACATTCTTAAACGCCATGACCGGCAGCGACATTACTATTTATCCCATAGCAAGCATGAACGATAAAGATTACTTTAACTTAATGCATGTTTATCTCGACGCTGTTTTCAATCCTCTCGTTGTTCAGGATAAAAGAATATTCGAGCAGGAAGGCTGGCATTTTGAAGAGGACAGTACTTCCGGTCCGGTTACCTATAACGGAGTAGTTTACAACGAAATGAAGGGCGCATATTCAAGCGCGACAAGGGAATTGAGCTACCTGGAATATAAAAACCTTTTCCCTGAAAACGGTTACGGTTTCTCATCCGGCGGATATCCTTCGGCAATCCCAAAGCTGACTTATCAGAAGTTCGTCCAATTTTATAAACGATTCTATCATCCATCCAACAGCTACATATTCCTTTACGGCAACGCCGATTTAAATAAGGAACTTGAATTTATAGATACCGCTTATTTAACCCATTACAATAAAATTGACGTTAACTCAGATATACCACTTCAAAAACCTTTTAAGAAGATGAAAGAGATTAACAGTCATTATTCCGTTACCGAAGGCAGCGATACAAATAATCAGACATACCTTAACATCAGCTTCGTTGCAGGTTTAAATACCGACCGCGCTCAGGTGATGGCATTGAATATTTTATCGGATGTTCTCGTAAATCAGGAATCTGCGCCGCTTCGGCTTGCTCTTCAGAAAGCAGGCATAGGTAAAGAAGTAAGCGCATCGGTCGACGATATCGAACAGAATGTTTTCGATATTACCGTACAGAACGCGAATCCGGGCGATAAGGACAAATTCAAAGAGATTGTATTTAGTACGCTGAAAAAAGCCGCGGAAGAAGGGCTCGATACTCTGGCGGTTGAAGGCACACTGAACAGAATGGAATTCGGACTGCGTGAGGGAAACGACGCTCAAAAAGGACTGTCGTATAATTTTAAAGCGATTACGGGATGGTTCTTTGCGAATGATCCTTTCTTAAGTCTCGAATACGAAAAACCTCTCGCGGAATTAAAATCGGGAATTAAAAACGGTTATCTTGAAAAAGTAATATTAAAAGATTTTGTAAATAATCCTCATAGTCTTCTAATTACGCTTGAGCCTAAACCCGGACTGGAAAAAGAAATAAACGAGAAGACGGATAAAGAATTGTCTTCTTACAAAGCATCTCTTTCACCGGATGAGGTTGAAAGACTTGTAAAAAACACCGGTGATTTAAAAGAATACCAGAAACAGGAAGATTCGCCCGAAGCGCTTGCAACAATACCGCTGCTTAGCCGTAATGATATTAATCCTGAAACCGAGTGGTATTCGCTCAATGAAAAAAATGTTGACGGCATTCAGGTTCTTGCGCACAACGAATTTACAAACGAAGTAGTTTACGCGAAGATGTATTTTGATATGAAGGTTCTGCCCGACAGTCTGCTCCCTTACGCCGCTCTTCTTTCCGAAGTACTCGGAAGTATGAATACGGATAAGTACTCGTACGGCGATCTCGAAAAGCAGTTGAATATACACACGGGAGGATTCAATACTTCTTTAAGCAGCTATTCTCAGTATAAAGATGAATCAGTTTTAATACCGAAGTTTATTGTTTCTTCCAAAGCGATGAGCGGTAAGGTAAACGTAATGTTCGATCTGATGGAAGAAATTATTAATAAGACAAAGTACGCGGATAAGGACAGACTGAAAGATATTCTGCAGAGACATCAATCTCGACTTGAGGCCAATGTCAATCAGAACGGTTACGGCTACGCGGAGAAAAGACTTTTATCTTATATCAGCGGACGGGGTTTATTCAATGAAATTACCGGGGGAATTTCTTATTACCGGTTTATATCGGGGTTATCGAAAAACTACGATAAGCAGGCTGATAACATAATCGGCAATCTTGAAAAAACCGCTGAGATTCTATTCAATAAAGGAAACTGCATCGGCGCCGTTACCTGCGCGGAAGATGATATGCCCGCTTATTTAAATAATTTCGAAAATTTAACCGGCAAACTAGCGGTTAAAGATGCACCGGAACAAAAGTGGAATTTCGATCTACAGAAAAAGAACGAGGGCTTTTTAACCGCGTCAAAAGTTCAGTATGTAATTGAAGGTTACAATTACAAAAAACTTGGTTACGACTGGAGCGGTAAAATGCTTGTGCTGAGTCAAATCCTTTCGAGAGACTGGCTGCAGAACCAGGTAAGGGTTATGGGCGGCGCGTACGGAAGCTGGGCTTCTTTCTCGCCTTCCGGACATGCATATTTCGCTTCTTACCGCGATCCGCATTTGAAAGAAACATTGACAAATTACTCCAATACGGTTGATTATCTTAAAAAATTCGATGCGGATGACAATGCAATGACCAGGTATATTATCGGCACAGTCGCGCAGCTTGACAGGCCGCATACCCCATCATCCAAAGGCGACTATGCGGTTGTTTATTACTTTGAAAAAATGACGAAGCAGGATATGCAGAAGGTCCGTGATGAAGTTCTTGCAACCACAGCCGAGGATATCCGCGGAATGAATAAATTTGTAGCCGATGTTCTTGCTGAGAAAACTTTCTGTGTTTACGGAAATGAAGAAAAGATAAAATCGGAAAAGGATCTGTTCAACAGTACAACTACTCTGAATCCGTAATTATTTTTACTGTAGCACAGATTAATAATCTGTGCTACATGTTTAATTTGTTTAGAGATTTTTTAATTACTTCTTCCAGCGGGAGATCAGGACTTTCACCCAATATATCCCTTACAATTTTTTCACCGATTTTCTGATTATATCCCAAAGTTGTAAGTGCTGCGACAGCTTCATTCTTTATATTGAAGGGAATATCGTCTCCGCCTTCCCCGGTTATATGATCCACTTTAGTTCTCAGTTCAAGTACCAGCCTGTCGGCGGTCTTCCTTCCGATGCCGGGTATTGCAATTATGCGCGACGAATTACCTGACTGTATGGCGCTTTTCAGTTCGTCTACCTGAATGCCCGATAATATATTCAAAGCCAGCTTTGGACCGACGCCGTTGACACCAATAAGCAATTCGAACATTTCTTTTTCGGTCTCCGCAAAAAAACCGTATAATGATATTGAGTCTTCTTTTACGCTAGTATAAATAAACAGCGAAACAAATTCTTTATCTGTAATTCGCTCGAAGGTATTGATTGAAATATTTACAATGTAGCCCACACCGTTTACATCAAGCAGCAGTTTGGTTGGTTTTGCGGAAATAATTTTTCCGTTTAAATATCCGATCATAGAAAACCCCGGTATTATTAGGAATTTATTACTCTGTCCGGGAATGCCTCGATGAACGATTTCCAGTCGGTGCTTTTTTTCATCGGCATTCTCATTCTGAAAGAGTGGCAGAGTGCAACTGCCAGCGCGTCGCTTTCGTCAAATCTCATCTTTTCATCTTTTAAATCCAGTATAGTTTTAATCATATAACTTATCTGCTCTTTTGATGCGGCTCCGGTGCCGACGACAGATTTTTTTATTTCTCTAGGCGAATACTCACTGATCGGAAGTTTGTTATGTACTCCGGCCAGAATGGATACTCCGCGCGCATATCCTATTTTCATTGCGGATTGAACGTTTTTTCCGAAGAAGGCGGTTTCTATTGCGAACTCATCCGGTTTATAAAGTTTAATGATTTTATCCAGTTCATCGTAAATTATCTCGAGGCGAAGGGGAATTTCTTTAGCAGCAGGTAACTTGATCAGACCGTTTACGACACGCGTAAAGGTATTTCTGTTTTGATTTATTATACCGTAACCGGTATAATTTGTACCGGGATCTATACCTAAAATTATCATTTTATAATTATTTCGGAGCACAGATTAATAATCCGTGCCCCGTGAGTTTTAATTTAAAGACGAATCGTCTATATCCGCATTGGAATAAACGTTCTGAACGTCGTCGGAATCCTCAAGCGATTCGAGGAGTTTAATTACTTTTTCTGCTTCTTCTCCTGCAACTCCAATTGAATTCTTAGCTATCCATTGAAGCGATGCATTTTCTATAGTAAGATTTTTTTCAAGCAGTGCTTTCCTGACAGGTTCAAAAGCCTCTAGAGCAGCCTGAATAACGTAGATATCCTCTTCGGTCTGCAGATCTTCAGCGCCTGCTTCGAGGATAATTTCCATAATTTCATCTTCCGACTTATCTTGTTTAGGAAGCGTTATAACCCCCTTTTTATCGAACATCCAGGCAACAGATCCGTTTTCGCCCATACTTCCGCCGCTGCGCGAAAATAAATGTCTAACTTCCGCAACAGTCCTGTTCTTGTTGTCTGTAGCAACTTCCACAATTACCGCGACGCCTGCCGGGCCGTAACCTTCGTAAGTCAACTCAACATAAGTAGTTCCTTCAAGTTCCCCGGTAGCTTTTTTTATTGCTCTCTCAATATTATCCTGCGGCATATTAGCTGCTTTAGCGTTATCGACGGCAAGCCTTAAACGCGGGTTGCCTACGGGATCGCCGCCGCCTTCCCTCGCCGCTATGGTTATTTCCTTAATAAGCTTGGTAAATATCTTACCCCTTTTTGAGTCGATTGCAGCCTTTTTCCTTTTTGTGGTTGCCCATTTTGAATGACCTGACATTTACTTACTCCTAATTATTTTCACTTATCACTTGATTTAATATCTTTTATTTTGAACTGAGGGAAGGTTCTGCCGTCCCTGGTACTTTTTTCTATTGTATATACTATATTGATTAAACTTCTTCTTTTTATAAGATCAAGGTAATCGCCCATATTGAAACCGATACAATCGAACACCCTATCCGAACTATCCTGTTTTACATTGAAGAGCAGATGATTATTCCCGACTATCCTGGGATAATTAACAACTTCAATGTCTTCCGATAAAAAAACCGGCCGCATATTTCCGGGTCCAAACGGCGAGAACTGATCGATGATTCTTAAAAACTTCGGCGTTATTTCGGAAAATTTTATTTTAGAATCAATATGTATTTCGGGAAGCAGATCATCTTCCGACATTGATTCTTTTACCACCTGATTGAACTTTGCCCTGAACTCATCTATCTTTTCCAACTCAACGGCTAATCCGGCAGCAGCCTGATGCCCCCCGAAATGAATAAGCAGATCTTCGCATTTCCTTAACGCTTCGTAAATATTAAAATTAGAAATACTTCTCGCAGAGCCTTTTGCAACACCGTCTACTGTGGTAAGCATTATAGTGGGACGGTAATATCTCTCTACTAATCTCGAAGCCACGATGCCGATAACACCCGGATGCCATTTTTCCTGATGAAGTATAATTGCAACTTCCTCGGTAAGGTCAAGCGAGTTTTGAATAATTTCAAGCGCACCTTCGTATGTATTCTCGTCTATTTTTCTTCTTTCGTGGTTTTCACTTTCAAGTACTTCGGCAAGTTTAAGAGCTTCGTTCTTATCTTCGGTGATAAGCAGTTCCACCGCTCTTTGCGCATCTCCCAGTCTTCCAACGGCATTTATTCTCGGAGCAATAGTGAAAACCACCTGACCTGATGTCAGATTACCGGGGATAATATTGCTGGAATCGATGATAGCCGCAATTCCAGGGCGAGGTCCGGTATTAATTCTATCGAGACCTTCTCTAACCAGAATTCTGTTTTCATCAACAAGAGGAACAATATCCGCGGCGCCCGCTAACGCAACCAGATCCAGATACTTTAGCGGCAGTTCTCTTTTGCCTATTCTTTCCGATACCCCCTGAGCAAGTTTAAATGCAACGCCGGCGCCGGAAAGATATTTAAAAGGATACTGGCAGTTGGGTTTTAACGGATCGAGAACCGCCAGAGCGGGCGGCAGTTCTTCTTTAGGCTGATGATGATCGCAGATAATTACGTCCATTCCCAATTGATTAGCATAGCCCGTTTCTTCAACCGCCGTAATACCGCAGTCTACGGAAATAAGCAAAGCAGTTCCTTTGCTTTTAATTGTATCGATTCCTAATTTCGATAAGCCGTAGCCTTCGGTTAGCCTTTGGGGGATATAAAATTCTACGTTGGCACCAAGCTCTTTTAAAAACATATACAGCAGAGCAGTTGAACAAGTACCGTCAACATCATAGTCGCCGTAAACGCAGATAAGCTGATTTTCAGTCAGCGCCTGAATAACCCTGTAAGTAGCGGTTTCCATTCCGTCCATTAAGAACGGATCGTTAAGAGAATCGAGGGAGGGTCTGAAAAATGATTTGGCCTGATTAAAATTCGATATCTTTCTTAATACCAGCAATCTTGCAAGTATTTCGGAAATATTTAAAAGGTCAGCCAAAGATTTTACTGCGTAGTCATCTTCTACTTCTTTTATATTCCATCTTTTTTTTAACATAAAAATTTCCGATGACCCGGTTGAAAAACATAAGAACGATTCAGATCCATAAGCCGAATTTTGTAATCCCGCAAAGCGGGACGGCAATCATTTGTCTGGATCCGGAATTACTTCCGGATTCTAGCAGTCTACCCGGAAATCCGATCTGCCGTAAAGGCAGAAGCCGAAGCGAACAACTAAGCCCCGGTTTGCACCGGGAAGATTTCCTTATTTGACCTTGCTTCAGGTGGGGTTTACCATGTTCCGGGAAATTCTTCTTGCGAAAGAAAAACCGGAATCCCAATCGGGACCGGTAATGTTACCATTACCGCGGTAGGCTCTTACCCTGCCTTTTCACCCTTATCCCGGAAAAACCGGGACGGTATTTTTTCTGCGGCACTTTCCGTATTCCTTCAGGCCTGTTTTTAACAGACCATACGAAACCCCGGGCGTTACCCGGCACCCCGTTCTAAGAAGTTCGGACTTTCCTCCCCCCGTCTAAAGACAGGAAGCGATTGCCGGATCTGAATCTTTCTTTTGTTTTTATATAATATTGTACTTACTAAATACTCACAACCGGAGCCAATAATTTTAAACTTTAAAATGAATTATTAATTAATGAAAGAATTATTTTAATGATCCAAATATAATAAATTACTTTTCGTAAAACAGCAGAAAATATTAGGCATGGTATAATTATTGTAAAAGGGAGTGAAAATTAAGGTTTGCCGGGCAAGAAAAATATTATTACCTATCCTTACTCGTACCGACTTTCAACAAGCCGGTACAAGTACCGAAATAGGTTTCGGCGGTTAGAGTCCGATTGATATTAAAAGCAATCTAAATTACGCACCTACTGTTTCGGCAACTTCAGTAGATACTAGAATACGTCCGCAATATTCGCAATAAAAAAGCTTATTGTTTCTTCTGATTTCCAGTTGTCTCTGAGAAGGAACTATATTATGGCAGCCGGAACATGCAGAACGTCTGATAGTAGCAACTGCTTTGCCTTTTTTCGCTTTGCGTATTCTCATGTAAGAAGAATAATCGGCTTTTTTGGTTAAAGCCTCAATCTCTTTTCTTTTGGTTCTAAATTTAGCCTCTTCTTTTTCATTAACCTTAATAATATCCTTTAGATCGGCTTCTTTGACCTTCAGTTCTTCTTTGCTTTCATCGAGCCTGGGCAAGATCTCTTCAATTTCGTCAGAAAGTTTTTTGCTTAGATCCGCCAGCGCGTCGTTTTCGGCTTCAAGTTTGGAAATCTGCTCTTCGGTATGATCTATTTCTTTTGTAAGCGCATCATACTCTTTGTTATTTCTAACCTGGTATAACTGCGCTTTGAATTTTTTCTGATTCTCTTTCATAACTTCGATGGCTTCTTCGTTTTCTTTGCGTTTTTCCAGAGAATCTTTTTTTTCTTTTTCCTTAGCCGAAATTTCATTTTTATATCCGGCAATTCTGTCATCCAATGCTTTTACTGCATTAGGCAGATCTCCGCGAAGCTCTTCCAATTCATCCAACTGATCATCCAAGTTTTGCAGTTCATATAATATTTTTAACCTGTCAAACAATTTTTATTTGCTCCTTAATTGTTATAAAAAATTATGGGATTAGTAGACCCATCGTATTTAAAAATTTTCGTTTCGCTTTTATTATTTTTGACGAAGACATTAAGTCTCCGCTGCACTTCGTTTAATGAGAATATTTCCGTTTCGTAATGACCGGCATCTATTAAGAGAATTTTTTCCGCCGCGTCGTGAAACGCATGATATTTTATGTCCGCGGTAATAAAGGCATCCGCACCCGAGCCGATCGCATCGCCGATAAGTTCGGAACCGGAGCCGCCGCATAATGCTATCTTCCTTACGGAAGCATTTCGTCCTTTAACGTATCTGAAATTATTAATCTTCAGATGCATAGATACATATTTCAAAAACTCCTCGGATGACATAGCGTCCGGCAGTTCGCCGACTGCGCCCGCACCGTATCCTGCATTCCGGTTTTCAAGCCGGTAGATATCGTATGCTACTTCTTCATAAGGATGGGCCTTGATCATTGCAGAAACCACCTGATTTAATTTCCACGAATCTACAACTACCTCAAGTCTGCTCTCTTCTACGGTTTCCCTTCTACCCTGCCGGCCGATAGCCGGATTAGATTTTTCCGAACCTTTAAATGTTCCTTTGCCGGCTGTTCTGAAACTGCATTCCGAATATTCGCCTATTATTCCTCCGCCGGATTCAAAAATTGCATCCGCTACCATATCCACGGCATTTTCCGGAACAAAAACGGATAGTTTAAAACGGTCTGATTTTGAATTAACCAAAAAAGAAATATTGTTCAATTTCAAAGTTTTGGCAAGTTCAAAGCTTACTCCGTCTTTTGTAAAATCCAGGTTAGTGTGGGCGGAATAAAGGGTTATATCGTTTTTTATAAGTTTTTCTACAAGCAGGGAGTTTTTATCATTGAGAAGATCAATTTTTTTTAGAGGCTGGAACAGAAGCGGATGATGTGAAAATATAAACTTACAGTCCTTCTTTATTGCATCATCAATTACTTTATCCGTAACCTCAAGGCAAAGTAAAACGTTTGCCGCTTCCCTGTTTACGGCACCTACCTGTAATCCTACGTTGTCCTTTTGCCAGGCTATTTCTTTAGGCGCCCATTCTTCAATATGTTTTATTATTTCCTTACACGTCATATCAAAAAAAAATGCACTTCGGAGTTCGAAGTGCATCTTTCTAATTTTTGTTTACTTTGGCTGCCCAGCGGCAACCGAATAAGAGAACTTTATCAATATAAACTTTTTAATTTCTTTAACCATAATTAAGTTATCAAATATAAGTTATCGGTTAATAATTTCCAACAACTCAGCCAAATATTATAAAAAAAAAATTCAACTTTTTGTGATTTAAGATACCGGGATCACAAAAGCTTAATTCGGCTCCCGCCAATTATCGTCTTCTTTAATAAGCTCAATCAGAGTGTCGACGGCTCCGGCAGAAGGTATATTCCTTTTTACAATATCTTTTCCCCGGTACAGCGTAATTTTCCCCACCCCGGAACCTACATAACCGTAATCAGCATCGGCCATTTCGCCGGGGCCGTTCACTATACAGCCCATTACCGCTATTTTTACGCCTTTCAGATGCTCGGTCCTTTTTCTTATCATATCGGTTGTTTCCTGTAAATCGAATAATGTTCTTCCGCAGGACGGACAAGCAATATACTCTGTTTTTGAAATCCTGGTTCTGGCAGCCTGCAATATGCCGAACAAAATCCTGTTAATTACTTTTTCTACCGGTTCTTTTTCTTTTAATATATTTCTTACATGTAAGTTTCCGGAATTTTGTGCATTTACATCTTTGCCTCTGCCGGCGTCAATCCACACTCCGTCTCCGAGGCCGTCAATTAACAAAGCGCCTATATCGGTAGAAGCATATAAGCGAACCAAATCAAGGTCGGTATTATCATAATTTCTTTTAATTATTACGGGATTGTTAATGCCCTTCAATATTAAATCCATAAAAACACGTCTTTGTTCAGGCATTCCGTGCAGGTTTGAGGTTTCAAGAACGAGTACGGCATTTTTATCAGAAGAAATTTTTGAATAAACTTTTTCATTCAGATTACCGATATCGAAAGAAACAAACCTTAAACCATTTGTTTCAAAAGTTCCTGAGGTATAGTCCGCAGCGTTTAATAGAGGAGCAGAACTGTCGTTTTTACCTGCAGAAAGCCAAGTATCATAGTTATAAATCACTTTTAGTCCGCTGGGGATATCGAACGGGAGTACGCTGTTTCCGGCATAAATAAAATCGGGCGCGCTGTCGTTCATATTCCATTTATCGGAAACCGCATCATAAAAATAGCCGATACTCGCAAGTGACTTTGCATCCTCGATTTTCCGGTTCCCGAAATCTGCTATAACTCTCGGTACATTACTTCCACCTATGTTGGAAACTTCGATTGTCTCTCTTCTTTTATAGGTTACGGGATCATACGGTATTTCTTCAACCGGAGGTATAAATGAATGAGAAGCGCGGTCCTCATACCTGTTTACAAGCTGAATGGCAACCGGAGCCTCGAATTCAGGATCCTCGGTAAGTGAAACCCTCACGGTATCGCCTATGCCGTCTTCTAGCAGAGTTCCGATCCCTAATGCAGATTTAATTCTGCCATCTTCGCCTCCGCCCGCTTCCGTAACGCCGAGATGCAGAGGATAATTCATGTTTTCCTCTTCCATCTTCTGAATCAGCACTCTGTATGCCTGAATCATAATTTGCGGATTGCTTGCTTTCATTGAAAGTATAATACTTTTATAATTCAGATCTTCGCAGATTCTAACAAACTCAAGTGCAGATTCAACCATGCCGAGGGGAGTATCACCGTATCGACTCATAATTCTATCGGAGAGTGATCCGTGGTTCGTCCCGATCCGCATTGCGGTGCCGTATTCTTTACATATTTTCACGAGAGGGATAAACTTTTCTCTTATTCTTTCCAGTTCAGCTTCGTAATCCGAATCCGTATATTCTATTGTCTGAAACTTTTTCCTGTCGGCATAATTGCCCGGGTTCACCCTTACTTTTTCAACAATTCTGGCAGCAATTTCCGCGGCGTTCGGAGTAAAATGGATGTCGGCGATAAGCGGAACAGTATAGCCTCTTTTCTTTAATTCGTTTTTTATTTCCTGAAGATTTTGAGCTTCAAGCTTGCTCGGTGCCGTAATCCTTACATAATCGCACCCCGAATCAACCATTCTGATTGTCTGTTCAACCGTAGCTTTTGTATCCATTGAATCGGTGGTAGTCATTGACTGTATCCTGACGGGGTTATCGCCGCCGCAAGGAATATCACCGACTTTTACTTCGCGGGTTTTATACCGGGAATAAACGGTCAGGCTGTTGCAGTATTTTTTTATTTTGTAAATTGTATCAGACATAAATTTCAAGTTAATTATTGTAATCGCCATCCGACCTTCATTTTCTACCGGACGGCGGGAAAACAGTTTTGAACTGCGTTAAAGTACGAATCAAATTTAAGAAAATAAAGTCCATGTATTTTAAACAGAACAAATATAACGCAGATTCTGCTGATTTAGGCGGATTCGTTTTGAAATGAAATTGTTTAATTCTTTCCGGCAGTGAAAATCTGTTGAATCTGCGTCATCCGCGTGCAATTGCATAAAGAAACATTTCATCTAAAAAAATCTTATCAACTATTTTTATTAAATTATGATCGTTCAATAATCTAATTTTATTCTATTAAATAGAATCTGACAATGCGAATATCGGAAAATAAAATCGAAGAGATACGAAGCGCCGTAAACATCGTAGATGTTATTATGGAGCATATACAATTAAGAAGACGGGGAAAAAATTACATCGGACTATGTCCCTTCCACAACGAAAAAACGCCTTCGTTCACCGTAAGTGAAGAGAAACAGATATTTCATTGTTTCGGATGCCATGCGGGGGGAAATGTTTTTAAGTTTATCATGGAATATGAAAAAATATCATTCGTAGAAGCAGTTCAGGAAACGGCGCAGCGGTTAGGTATCCCTATTGAAACAGAAGAATCGGAATCTCCGGAAAGGCAAACCGAACAGGAAATCCTCTACGATATTAATACTGAAGCCGCACGTTATTTTTCTAATAACCTGCTTCATCACGCCGAAGGTGAAACGGCAAGACAATATTTCCAGAAAAGAAACATAAAGCCGCAGACAATTAGGGCATTCGGACTTGGATATGCCCTGCCCGGCTGGGAAAACTTTATCGCATTTTTAGAGGAAAAGAAGATAGATTTCGAGAAGGCTTTAATGCTGGGCCTTATCGGACAAAATAAAGACAACCGCTTATACGATAAATTTTCCGGAAGAATTATCTTCCCTATCTTTTCGCCGAACGGAAGAGTTGTAGCCTTTGCCGGCAGAATTATCGAGAAGAAAGAAAACGCCGCAAAATACTTAAACTCGCCGGAATCTCCGGTATATGTTAAAGGACGAATACTTTACGGACTTTCGCTTGCAAAAGATGAGATTCGAAAGCTGGACAAGGCAATACTTGTCGAAGGATATATGGATTTAATTTCGCTGTTCCAGAGCGGAATAAAAAACGTAGTTGCTGTTTCTGGCACAGCGTTAACCGAAGAACAGGTTCAATTAATATCAAGATACACTAAAAACGTCGTACTGCTCTTCGACGCCGATACGGCCGGAATAAAAGCTTCTATGAGAAGTATTGAACTTTTACTTAAAAGGGACATGGAAATTAAGATTGCTTCTTTGCCTGAAGGCGAAGACCCTGACTCTTATGTGAATAATTTCGGACGGGAGAGCTTCGAAGAATTTATAAAACAGGCCCAGAACTTTCTCGAATACCAAACAGAATTTTATCGCAGACAGGGAATGTTCAACGATCCGTCTAAAACTGCCGAAGCCGTCAGGGATCTTGTTAAACCGGTTGCTTTAATTAACGATGAACTGAAGCGCACCTTTCTTATCAGAACCATAGCGCAAAAATTTAATCTGAGAGAGAAACTCCTGGAAAGCGAGCTTGATAAGGCGATAGCGGCCTCAGGAAAGCAAATAACCGGCGAGGAAAGAACACGCGACAGGGAAATTGCAAAACAGCAGAACACCTTACAGGAAACGGAAACCAGAACTTCATCTGCCGCCGTTTATAACCTCGAAAAAGAAATTATACGACTGCTTTTTGAGAGTAACCGGGAAGTTGTCGAATTGATTATTAATCATATTCAGGCAGAAGAATTTACCATTGAGGCGCATCAGAAATTATACGATCTGATATATGAAGCTTTCCACGACGGCAGGGAATTAATTGTAGGCTCGCTCATAGATAAAGTTGCCGACACCGATCTGCAGTCTTACGTACACGAAATTACGGTAGAAAAATATTCCATAGGAAAAAAATGGGAAGAGATTTATCCGGGCAGTCCGGAAGACCAGATCCTATTAAGAATTGCAAAGGATACTGTTAAAAAATTTAAAGTCGAGCAAATTGATTTTGTGATATCCCAAAATACAAAACTTATCGAAAGTGCCGCCGGTGAAGACGAGAAGATACAATTGATGAAAAAGAACAGAGATCTTGAAAAGGAAAAGTTTATCATCTCGCAGGAACTGGTATAACTGAATTTTATCTCCTCTAGATTTTTACAACTTTTAAAACAAGGATTTTTTTCATTAAAAAGACGCCCTGCGTTTTGTCCCCCAAACATGTCTTCTGGGAATTCTTCCCATGTTAAAATAGGAACTATTCCCATTTAAAATTAGGTATTATTACTGATTCGCATCTTTTTCAAAATCTCTATATTTAACCGATCCCAATTACAATGTATAAAAAGGTGGAGTTTCTTTTACAGGGGATGTATTAAAACAATAAGTCCTTATCATACGTTTCAAAGAAATTTAATATAAATTTAGTTTTATCTATAGAATGACCTCATATTTAGTTTTATTGAACAAAATATCGGCAAAAAGATTTCAGCAGAGGGATATTAACTTTATCGTTGAAAATTCGGTAAAAATAGCCACTTGCTATGTAAATCATGAAATTAGAAAAATAAGAAAACTTATACTTACCGAAGAAATTGAAGCCGAAGATATAGCTATCGAAGCAATTTCGCCTTTATTTGAAACCGATTCACAGAATACTCTGATGAAATTAATCGAATCATACCTACGCTGGGAACCGCCGATTTCATCAGAAGCCGATGCACTGTTCTTCATGAACAAAGTTATCGCTAATAGAGTAAGCCAGCATATATCGCATATGCTTAAGAATTCCGACCCCGTGTTTTCAAAGATATTGGACTCTATAAATTATTATGCAAGAAAGAACGGATATTTTAAGATAAGTTATTTAGGCTCTGTTTATATGGCCGAAACCGGCAGTTTCGATATTAGGGAGAAATTAATATCTTTCGACGAATTCGCGCTTCTTCCGTTTTATATTTTTCAAAAGGACAAAAACGCACTTAAAAATATTTTCGCCTATTTAAAAAAGGAAACCGATTATTATCCGGCTATACCTTTAAATGCCCTGATTATAAAGTTAAAAAGTTTCTACATAAATGATTTAGCTTCTAAAAATCAGGCAACTCAATTTCACACAAAATACGAATCATTGGAAATAGTGAAGTTGGGATTGGAAAGAGCGTCGGAAAAACTGGAATCGACGTATTACCAAAAGGGAAAACTTACAAATATCGAAAAAAAGGCCTTCCTTAATACTTTAACTCTTATTGCTCAGGATTTGGGAAACGGTGGACTTAGCCCCGGTTTATATAAATATTTGAATGTTTATATGAAAGATCTGAAAAAGCCCGAGTATGACTCCCGGTATCATCACATCCTGGAATATCTGCTTAAGGTTATGAAACTGACCATAGCTCAAAAAATAAAAAATTAAAAATATTTTTCCGAGAATCTTATATTTTACACTATTATATAGATAAATGATTTCCGAAATAAATTAACGTACATATTTCCGGAAAGCATATTATTGATTCCAACATAGAAAAAAGGTATGAGGGAAAATATAATTTTAAAAGAACAGGATTTGTTTAATTTCGTCTTCTTCAGAAGGGAGATTGATTCGAAGAAATTGCTTTTCCTGGAAGAAAGCCGCTACATTTTTAACCTTACTTTATTTAAAAATATAAAAGAAGGCTTAAGCGAGAATTTGCCGGTTTTTATAAAAGAAAAAATTAAAAACCGAATAAAATGCTATAATCCAATTGAAAATATTATTTTGAACCCGATAAAAGAAGTAAAACACGATGATGCCCCCCCTGCGGATTCTACCGAAAAACATGCGGTTTCAAAGTCTACTTTTATTGACGAAAGCAATATTTATCTTATAAGGCTTATCAATTACGAGGACTCTTCGCGTTTATTCTTATTCTCAAGGAATGAAGAAAAAATAAATAATTATAAATTGATCATGAGTCCCGGTAACGAGACATTTATCGTTAAAAATAATGTTATCCCGCTGGAAATCGATCACAAGGTTACAGTAACCGGAATAGAGCTTATATTCGAGTAATCTCCCTTCTCCCGCCGGAATTATTTGATTTACACCGCTTTTTATTGAAGCTTTCATTTTTTATCTTTGAACCCGGTTAATTTTATTATGGATTCTGAATGGAAAGAACATTGAGACAGGCTAAAAACGGGATTTTGATGATAGAGATTCTCCCGGATAAATGCGATTTTTGCGGCTGCTGCGTTGGAATATGCCCGGAAGACGCTATAGAATTGAAAGAGGCTGAAATAAATATTATAGATCCGATATGTACAAATTGCGCCAAATGCGTCTGGAGCTGTCCCATAGAAGTAATAAAATTTAACAGATCGGGAGTTCCCGCTTAGTCAAAAACCGGTTTGCTCATTTTTCATAAATCCAAAAGATAAATTTCGGGATTGTAAAAAGTGTTCACACTAATTTTTTTAATTTTCAATTTTTAATTTATTCTTGAAAAACGAATATGATATAATAGTAGTTGGCGCCGGTCCCGCAGGCTCTATGGCCGCACGGTTCGCGGCCGAACAGGGTGTTTCCGTTTTGATGATGGAAAAAGACCGCGATGTTGGCTATCCGGTAAGATGCGGAGAGGCGATAAGCAAAGCCGGCGTGGAAGAATTCATACCTTCCGACGAAAAATGGATTACTTCCCACATTGAAAAATTTTCGCTAAACTCGCCCGACGGAACAGAGGTAATAATAGAATTCAACGATGCCGGTTACGTGCTGGAGCGTAGGATATTCGACTATGAACTGGCAAAGACTGCCGCGAAAGCTGGCGCCGAAATAATAACCAGGGCATATGTAAACGGACTTCTGACCGAAGACGGAAAAGTAACCGGCGTAAAGTATGAGTACCGCGGCGAACAAAAAGAATTAAAGGCTAAAGTCGTTATTGCAGCCGACGGTGTTGAATCGCGTGTGGGAAGATGGGCCGGATTGAAAACTCACATCCATTTTAAAGATATGGAATGCTGCGCGCAGATAACAGCCGCAAATATAACCGCTGAGTCTGATACTTTATATTTTTACTTCGGTGAGAATGTAGCCCCGGGCGGTTATTTCTGGGTTTTTCCGAAAGGCAACGGAACAGCCAATATCGGTCTCGGCGTAGGCGGCATGATAGGAAAAAAACGTTCGGCACTTTCCTTTCTTAACTATTTTATGGACGAACATTATCCGGACGCACCAATTTTAACATCCATAGCAGGGGGCGTACCCAGTACAATTACGCTTGAGAAAATTTCCGCACCCGGTATTCTGATTGCCGGCGACGCAGCAAGACAGGTAAATCCATTAAGCGGCGGCGGTATTGCAAGCGGTATGATCGGCGGAAGTATAGCAGGGCGCATTGCCGGCGTAGCTGTTAAAATGAATAAGCCCGATTATATTTTAAACTATGATAAGGCATGGAACGACAGACTTGGTAAAAGACATGAGACTTTTGAAAAAATAAAAAACGGTATTTATAATTTCAGCGATGAAAAGTTTAATAAAATAGCGCATTCGTTTAACAAAGTTCCTTATGAAAAAAGGACTCTCGGCAAACTGTTTACCACAGCTCTTATAAATCAGCCTTCGCTCATGATCGACATTGCCAAAGTTTTCGTTGTCTGATTTTCCTAACCCCTTTTCCCGGCACAGCAGCCGGACTTAAAAATTAAAAGACAAAAAATAAAATAGGCTGTCTCAAAAGTGCATCGCATATCACGGTGAGCGGACCAGCCTGCCCGGCAGGGTCAAACCGTGTATTGAACGGAAATTCATGCTTCGACTTAGCTCAGCATGACATGATACCGACTTATAAGACAGCCTCTACTTAGTGCTCGATCCTATTACAGTTTTTATCTCGTTATGTTGTTACTTCATAACCGGACATAATCCATCCGAAAGTTCCGCCCTCAAGGTTATATACTTTATTGAATCCTTTTCTGGTAAGAAAATGAGAAGCCTCATACGACCTGTTGCCGCTTGCGCATATACACACGATTGGTTTCGATTTATCCGGCGGAAGCAGGTTTAATTTCGACTGAAGTTCACCGATCGGAATATTTTTAACACCGCTTACAGCTCCGTTCATCATTAACTCAAACGGTTCTCTCACGTCAAGCAGGAATAATTCATTGTTTTTTTTCAGCATTTCAAACAGCTCGCGGGAAGTTATGGACGAGAACTCGCCTTCCGTTTGCACTACTCTTTTAGTACCGCATTGAAGGGTCATCTTTTCACCCGAACCGGTAGCCTCGGCAAACGGCGGAAAGAAATCCTTTACAAATTCGATATACTCTTCTTTACTTCTTGACTGAAGGAACGGGTTGTTCTGAATTTCCTCTTTCAGTAAGGAATATTCGTTGTCTTCATAATCATGTCCGGGATAAATTTTTACATCTTCCTGTAATTTCAGAATTTTATTAAATAGGCTGTCATATTGTTCACCGCTGTTTCCGCCTGGCAAATCGCTTCTGCCGGCCTGTCCGATTAAAAGCAGATCGCCTGTGAATAAAGCCTTATCGGCCAGTACGGCTATATGATTATCCGTATGTCCGGGTGTAAATAAAACTTTTAACTTCAGCGATCCTACATTTAATATATCCCCGTCATTTAAATAATGATCAATTTTAATCTTTGCATTTGCTTTTAAAATATCTTCTATTCCGAACTTTGCGGCATTCTCCAGCACCTTCATTTTATTTTTTGTATTCTCATGCATATAAGTTTCGGCGCTGAAAAATTTCTTTATTTCATCCGCACCACTGATATGATCGGCATGAGTATGGGTATCAATTATGTGAGTGATATTTAATTCCAGCTCTCCGGCCGAATATACAATTTCTTTTATATCTTCAATGTTCGGATCTATTACCGCTGCAACTTTATTATCGAGATCCGCAACTAGATAAGATAATGTACCTGTTCCGTCAGCGGAACGAATCTGTTTTATAAGCATTTTGCCCTCTTACTTTATAATATTTCTGGTTTTTGAGGAGGTTGGATGTACGCGCACTTTTTCAGTTTCGAGTTTTTCCCCGGACGATAATTATTAGTGATATAGATAACATAACTTCGGAAAGTCTGGAAACAATCTGATCATATCTCAGCACTTATACCGATTGAAGGCAGTACCCCGATAGAGGAATTATATACCGGCGACATGCTGCGCGAATCCCATCTAATATAAGTAGGATTCTTTCTATTATAGATATTCTGAATATCGATATATGTTATTAAAGTCCAGGTTTCAAAGCTCCACCTTTTATCTACTCTGATGTCGAGACTGTGGTTTGGAGGTAAATTATATAAATTATACTCGGATACATTTTGTGAGCCGTCGTTATTAAACGGCGTATAGTGGTTTCCGGACGAATACCTGAATTTCATGCTTGCTTCCCATCCATAAGCGAACTTATATCCGCCGCTGACATTTATTATCCAGCGCTGGTCGTAAGAGCCCGGTCTTGTTATGCCGTCGGCAGCTTTAAAATCGGCTTTCGAATAAGTTACGCTTGCCAGGCCGTATGCAGGAATACCTGATAATTTTTTTCTGAAAGAGAACTCCGCTCCTCTTGCAGTTCCTTTCCCTACACTAGCCAGAGGCTCCAGGCCGAAAGAGGCGAAATTATCGGAAGATCCGGAAAAACCGGCTCCGGTATTAGACATCACCAGATACGGCCTTGTAAGGCTTCCCGGATAATCATCGTAAAGTTTTACGAACGTCTCAATTTTCATCTGCATGTCTTCACTAACACGGCGTTCCAGTCCTAGTATAAATTGAAATGCTTTAATAGCACTCAGCCTCGTGCTGTTGCCGCCGTAAGCAAGCCATATGCTGGAAGGCGATTGGCGGTAGATTCCGGTGCTGAAATTTACATCCGTTACGGGATTTAGATTATAGGAAACCGAAAACCTCGGACTGAGGTATATCTTATTTTTTATTGCATCGAAATAATCAAAGCGAAAGCCGGCATTCGCATTTATTTTCTCGTTAAGCGATTTATTAAAGTTCACGTAGAATGAAGATTTGGTATTATAATTACCCGTATTTAAGTTCAAACCCGGCAAACTTTCTCCGAAAGTAGTTTGAAATCCGGGATTAAAAATATCCGCCTTAAATTTCACCTGTTTTATTTCGGCGCCGAAGTTTAATTCCGAATCGTGAAAAATTTTCATGATGACATCCGCTTTTAATCCGTTTTCAGCTTCCAGCGAACTGTTAGAGAATAACGGTCGAAGCAGAGAATCTTTTTGAGAAGTCTCGTACCCGGTGTAATTACGGCTGAGAATAATTTTTGCAAAACCGTTTGCAAACAATCCCGTGTAGGTAATCCCGGCGGCATATTGATTTTGATTGCTTCCTAAAATACGTGAGTTATCATATCTCTGATCGGGAGTATTGTTAAAATATTTAACCCTGTCGAAAGCCCCTATAAAAAGAAACGAGACGGAGTTCTTTCCGTTTATTTTATAATTATTCTTCGAAAGTACATCATAATATTCTGGTACAAAACCGAAACCCGCAGCTTTAAATATAAAATCGAGATAGCTTCTTCTAGCAGAAAATATGAAATTAAGATTATCGCCCGCGGGTCCTTCAGCATTTAATCCGAATTGGGAAGCCGAAACAGTTACTTTTCCCCCAATCCTGTCCTTTCTTCCGTTACGAAGATCAATATCAAGGACGGATGAAATTTTATCGCCGAACATGGGTGAAAACCCTCCGGTCGAAAAGGATGTTTGTTTCACAAAATCAAGATTAATATAACTAAGCGGTCCTCCGGTTGCTCCCTGGTTTCCGAAATGATTTATGTTCGGAATTTCAATGCCGTCAATAATATAAAGATTTTCTGAAGGCGCACCGCCTCTTACGATGAGATCGTTCCTTCCCGCATCGGCCTGTGCTACTCCCGGCAAAACCGACAATGCACGTACAACATCTTCAAAACCTCCGGGCGCTCTTCTAATTTCTTCATAGCTAAAACTACTTATACTGTTTACTTCCGTAGGGGACTTCGAAAAATAGTTGTTTGTAACCGTAACCGTACCTATCTCAATTACGGCTTCCCTAAGTTGAAATTCAATTTGTGTTGTTTTTGATAAAGTTACTATTACATCGGTTTTTGTTACCGTAGTGTATCCCACTGCGGAAACCGACAACTGATAGCTTCCTTCCTCCAGATTATTAATCGTGAATTCACCGTTAATATCCGCAGCGGCACCTGAGGTTTTTCCCAAAATTATTATATTTGCCCCAATAACCGGTTCTTGTGTCACCGCGTCAATAACTTTTCCGGCTATTTTGCCCTTGCCGGGGTCATTATTGGCAAAAGCCAAGATAAAAGGCAGAACCAAAAGAAAGCACAAATATTTTAGATGCATAATTGTTTAATTTACTCTATTTTTAATATATAACAATTTTAATGGAAAAAAGTTCAATTTTAATATTTAAATTAAATATTTTTTGATAAAATCGAATTTCATATATTTGAACCGAACGGAAATTAAGTCTGGCTAAAAATCATTGCCTCCGCTCTAATTCTTTTTCATTTTCCATTACTATATTTAATAAAGTCTTACGCTATGGAAAGTAATTTTATTTCTGATAACGATCCCTTGAAAAGTATTCATTCGGCAACCGAAACTCTTAAAGATTTTTTCGGAGAAAATGCCGGAGTGTTTTTCTGGTCTTTAATAAAAACCGAAAATCATGAATCTGTTTTTATTTCCGGAAACGCAGAAAATATAACCGGTTACTCTCCCGGCGAACTTCATATGTTTCCGGAAAAAGTGAATACAATTATTTTTGAAGAGGATATTCATAAGGTTAAAAAATCGTTCACCGAATTTTCGGAAGATGCTTCCCGGCAGAGCACTACTTTAACTTACAGAATCGTAAGTAAAGAAAATAAAATAGTCTGGATTGAAGAAGCAATAAACGTTAAAAGAAACGAAGGCGGTAAGGTAACAGAATATTACGGTATTGTAACGGAGGTGTCGCGCTTTAAAGAAGAAGAAGCCGAACTGTTAAAAAAAACCGAGGACCTTCAGATATTAAATTCATCGAAAGACCGGTTTATTTCCATGCTTTCGCACGATTTAAGAGCTCCCTTTACAAGCATATTGGGATTTTCGGAAATATTAATTAACGAGCCCGATCTTTCACCGAATGAAAGACTCGAATATCTGCATTATATAAATGATTCATCCCAGCATCAACTTCATTTGATAAATTATCTGCTGGATTGGACAAGACTGCAGACCGGGCGAATTAAAATCGAGCCGCAAAGACTTAATGCCCAGACTATGGTGTTTAATTGTGTTTCGTCGCTTACGGGAAATGCAATAAGGAAAAATATCGAGATCAACGTAAATTTAAAGAATAATCTTTTTATACAGGCAGACGAAAGATTAATCACGCAGGTGGTAACCAATCTTTTAAGTAATGCCATTAAGTTTTCGGATGAGGGTAGATCGATTGAGATATCCGCCGATTATTTTAACGATGAAATGGTAGAATTCGTCGTTAAAGATGAAGGAACCGGAATACCGGAAGAAAATAGGTCAAAACTATTTAAGATAGAAAATATGTTCTCCCTTGAAGGTACAAAGGGAGAAAAAGGCACCGGCATGGGGCTGCCGCTTGTTAAGGAAATAATAGAAAAACACAGCGGTGAAATATGGTTTTATTCGGAATACGGTAAAGGCAGCGAATTTCATTTTACGGTTCCGTATTCGCATAATACCATACTATTCGTGGAAAACGATAATAAGATTTTAAGCAGGTACGAATCTCTGCTTAAATCGGAGTTTTCAAATTTCAGAATGATCGGGGTGAAAAACGGATACGAAGCTCTAATAAAAATTTCGGACCAGATGCCTTCTCTCGTTGTAACCGATTACGATATGCCTCTGATGAACGGACTGCAATTAGTGGAATTTATTAGGAAAGAAGATAAAAGCTATAAAATTCCGATTATCGCAACCGTTACAGAACTGACCGAGAATTTTATGAAAGATTATAAAAAGCTCGGCATAGACATGGTGCTGCAAAAACCTGTTGACGAGGACATGCTTGTGGAAAAACTGCAGATGATTTTAGATTACTGAACCACGATATTCGATAATTCAAGCACGCAGTTTATAAACCCGGTTAAAATGAATGACTAATTTTTATCTTTAAAATCGATTAATAAAAAAAATTTCTTTCGGTTATATCCCTTCCGAATTTACCTTTCAATAGTTATATTTTAGTTTAAAATTATCGGAGGTTACATTGAATATAGCAGTTATTGGAACAGGGTATGTCGGACTTGTTACCGGTACGTGTTTTGCCGAAACCGGAAATAATGTTATATGCGTGGATATCGACAAAGCCAAAGTTGAAAAGATGAGAAACGGACAGGTCCCTATTTTCGAACCGGGTTTGGACGTTTTATTTGAAAGAAATATAAAAGTAGGAAGACTTGTTTTTACCGACGATTTAAATGAAGCAGTAAGAAAATCGAGCATATTGTTTCTGTGCCTCCCTACTCCGCAAAACGGTGACGGAAGCGCCGACCTAAAATACGTTCTAAGCGTTGCGGATCAGCTCGGAGTTTTATTTAAAGCCGAGCCTAGTCTGGGTTTTAAAGTAATCGTAGACAAAAGCACTGTTCCTGTTGGCACCAGCGATAAAGTAAGGAGTGCTATCCGTAAACATACAGCAGATTTTAAGTTTGACGTTGCTTCCAATCCGGAATTCCTCAGGGAAGGAATGGCAGTTGACGATTTTCTGAAACCTGAAAGAGTGGTTATCGGAACACGCGACGAAAAGACAAAAAAAATTATGAGCGAATTATATGAACCATTCGTAAGATCCGGTAATCCGGTATACTTTATGGACGAACGCTCGGCCGAAATGACGAAATACGCGGCGAACTCATTCCTGGCCACAAAAATATCTTTCATGAATGAGATTGCAAATTTATGCGAACTCACCGGCGCGGACGTAGACAAAGTGAGAATCGGCATTGGTTCCGATTCAAGAATAGGCAAACGATTTTTATTCCCCGGCGTAGGATACGGAGGTTCATGTTTCCCTAAAGATGTAATTGCGCTGGTTAATACGGCGGAAGAAAATGAATACGATTTTCAGATCTTAAAATCCGTAGTTGCCGTTAACAAAAATCAAATTAAACTGTTCTTTAAAAAAATACTTAAGCATTACAACGGTAATATCAAAGGCAAGCATTTCGGATTGTGGGGACTTGCTTTTAAGCCGAATACCGACGATATGCGCGAAGCGCCTTCTTTATCGCTTATCGACCAGCTTATTGGGAACGGCGCTACGGTAAGTGGGTTTGACCCCGAAGCAAAGGAAATTACAAAAACAATTATCGGCGATAAAATTACGTATGCCGAAAACTCTTACAATGCCGCTGAAAACGCGGATGCATTGATAATAGTTACCGAGTGGAACGAATTCAGAAAACCTGATTTTGAAAAGGTAAAATTGTTAATGAAAGAACCGGTAATTTTTGACGGACGCAACGTTTATGATACCGAAAAAATGAGTGAAATCGGTTTTACTTATTATTCTATAGGCAGAAACGTTATTTTTAAATAACATTATTTAATTTTACTAATTAAACTCACGGTAAATCATTTTGTCAATTAATAAAATAAACGATTCTATAACGCAGGAAAAAGCCTGGTTCGCTCTCTATACAAAACCGAGAAGCGAATTTAAAGCTGCTGAACAGATAGAGGAAGTGGATGTACTTTATTATCTGCCGACGGTAACAAGAATAAGACAATGGAGCGACAGAAAAAAGAAAATTACGGAGCCTTTGATAAGAGGTTATATTTTCATTTATGCCAACGAAAGAGAAAGAATAATTTCTCTTGAACGGCAGGCTGTTGTAAAATGCATTTTTGATCAGGGCAGACCGGCAAAAATTCCAGAGTGGCAAATAGATAATCTGAAAAAAATGCTTGATTCCAAAGCCGACCTTACAATAAAAGAAGGCCTGCCCGTAGGCGCAAAGGTATTGATAAAGGACGGACCTTTTACGGATGTAATAGGAGTGGTAAGCGAAACAGATAACGGAAAATCAATTGCGGTTTCCATCGATCTTTTAAATCGCTCAGTAATTGCGCATCTTCCTAAAGACAGTTTGTTTGAAGTAGTTCAGAAATAATTTTTTAATTATAACTCCGGAATTAAAATTAATGCTGTCCCAGAAAGAACTAAATAAAATCTCAAAGGGAGAAAACATTAATCATTTTCTCCTTGTAAGAAAAAGTGAAATTCGCCAGACAAAATCTAACAAACCATATCTACTGCTTGAACTGGGCGACAAATCTCTTACATTAAACGCAAATTTATGGGAAAACTTTGAGGAATTCGCCGCAAAAGCGGCTGCCGGCGATGTTGTAAAAGTCTCCGGTACCATGGATGAATATCAGGGTACTCCGCAGATAAAAGTGAACACAATAAGAAAACTTAAACCTTCCGAAGATATTTCAGCTACCGATTTTCTTCCGGAATCTTCGCGCGATTTTAATGTTATGAAGAAGGAATTCTTCGACAGGCAGGAAAAGATTTCGGATTTTTATTTAAAAACTATTATGAGCCGCATATTCAATGAGGAAAATTTTCAAAAATTCTCCACCGCTCCCGCCGGAAAATCATGGCATCATTCGTACATTCACGGCTTACTGGAACACACGCTTGAGATAATTAAAATTTGCGATCTGATGTGCGATATTCATCCGGAGATAAACAGGGACCTTTTAATATGCGGCGCCATGCTGCATGACTTCGGGAAAACACAGGAACTTAGTTTTGAAACTTCATTTGATTATACCGACAGAGGAAAACTGCTCGGCCATATTGTAATATCGGCAATGATCGTTAATGAAGAAGCTAAAAAGATAGACGGGTTTCCGCAGCTTCTGCGCGACTGTCTGATCCATTTGATACTGAGTCATCAGGGAAAATTGGAATATGCCTCGCCTGTAATTCCCAAAACCCTGGAAGCAATTACTTTGTACCAGGCCGATGAACTCAGCGCAAAGGTAAATGCATACAAGAATGCCATTACTTCGGGCAACGGGGGAGATAGTAAATGGACCAAATACATCTCGCTTGCCTCAACCGATTTATTTAATCACGGACTTACTTCCGAATTTCAGGACAAAATAAATAATTCCCTCTTCGATTAATTAAGGAATTTTATTATGAAGCATAAAAGACTGTTTCTAAATCCGGTACTATTGCTGTTTATTATCTTTATATCGTCGGTCGTATCCGCACAGTCACTCGATGAATTGCTCAAGCAGGGAGATAACGATCTGGATTCTTCCTTCAATAACAGCGATGCAATGAAAACATATGAAAAAGCAGACAGTTTGTTCCCGAAGAACTGGGAAGTATACTGGAGGTTAAGCAGGGCTTATGTTTACGCGGCCGAAAGAATGCCCGAGAAGACGGATGAACAAAAGGATCTTCAGATGAATATGTATCAAAAGGCGTACGAATATGCTGATAAAGCCGTTAAACTGGCACCCGACAAATCGGTAACTTACATAAGAAGAGCAATAGCAAACGGTAAAATTGCGCTTTATAAAGGCGTGTTCTCCGTTGCTTCCGTAGTTAATGCGGTAAAAGAAGACTGCGAAAAAGCAATCGGTCTGGCAAACGGCGGAAATTATACACAGGCATTAGCGCACTATGTACTTGCAAGAACGAATGCAAAAGTAAGCGAAAAATGGGCTCCGGCAAGAGCAGTACTGGGACTGGGATGGGCGGATCTTGATAAGGCAATTTCGGAGTATGATATTGCAATTAAATTGTATCCGAATTTCCGCATGTTTTACGTCGACATGGGAAAAGCATACATAAGAAAAGATGAGTATCAGAAAGCCAGAGATATGTTTAACAAAGCTGTTAATAGTCCCAAAAGAGATCTTAATGACGATGCCCAGCTGAAAGAGGCGAAAGAGCTGCTTGAAGAAATTAAAAACGAATGATATATTTGATCTGAAATAGTTATAAGACGGTTGTTAATTTGAAAATCTCTTCTGAAACAAAAGAGCGTTTAATTTCGGCAGGAAGAATTGTTTTTTTTACAGGTGCCGGTATTTCCGCCGAAAGCGGGATACCGGTTTTCAGGGGAAAAGACGGTATATGGAATAAACTTAAACCGGAAGAGCTGGCTAACTTCGATGCATTTCTAAAAAATCCGCAAATGGTGTGGGAATGGTACAACCACCGAAAAAAAATAGTTTACGAATCGCGTCCTAATTCCGCTCATTTAGCTATTGCCGATATGCAGAACTATTTAAATGACGTTGTTGTTGTTACACAGAATATCGACAATCTTCACAGACGGGCAGGCTCCGAAACTGTATATGAACTTCACGGAAATATCGAACGCAATTATTGTATAAAGTGCCGGACTTTTTACAACGGCGAACTTCAATTCATTGATAATGTGCCGAGATGCAAATGCGGCGGACTTATAAGACCGGATATTGTCTGGTTCGGGGAATTTCTTCCCCAGGATCAATTTACAGCGGCTGAAAAAGCCGCAAAGAGCTGCGACATATTTTTTGTTGTCGGTACCTCCGCCGTAGTTTATCCGGCTGCGTCATTAATTTATACGGCAAAGCAGAGCGGCGCATATATTGTAGAAGTTAATCTGGAGCAGACCGAAATATCTACAATGACCGATGAATCATTACTAGGGAAGGCCGGGGAAATACTTCCTTATGTGCTGAAATTGGTTAAAGACCGGTTGTCCGGATAATTATATGAAAACCGGATTTTATTTTTGAAGTCCTATTTTTTTACACATTTTCTGGAATTCAAATTGCTCATCGTCCGTAAGAACATTCATCTCGTCTGTAATTGCTTTAAGCTGCTTCGGAAAAATATTTTCGATCAGATTTCTGCCTTCCAATGTTAAATGAACGGTAAAAAACCTTCTGTCTTTTTCTCCTCTTTTCCTGATGACAAAACCTTGTTTTTCCAAATTGTCTATTACCATTGTAATATTTCCACCGCTTTTCAAGAGCTTTTTTGCCAGATCCTTCTGGCACAGAGGACCGAGATGATATAAAGCTTCCAGTATTCCGAATTGCCCCTCTGTTAGACCTTCTTTTAACAGCATGTTTTTCAGTCTGCTATTGACCGATTCGGCAGCTCTGTTAAGTTTTATAAAAGTATTTAAGGCGTTAACTTCGGTAACGTTTCCTTTATAATGCGTCCCCATATAATTCCGATTTAATTAAGTTAAAAATAATTTTTTTCATGAAGATCCGCCTGTTTTTATGAAGCTAACACAAAATCTTTCCCCGTTTATTTTTTTCCGGAGGAAAGAAGATTCAGAACCGCGGCAAAAAGAACGGCGCCGATAATCGACCAGATCACCGGGAAATTTTTTCCGCCGATATTGACCACAAAAAAATCGGGCAGATTAAATTTACGTGCCAGCCATGTACCTATTAGTGCCCCGATGAAACCGGTAATTATCGAAACCAGACATCCTCCCCTTGAAAAGCCGGCTATTGACTGCGCTATCGATCCGCAAATTCCGGCTATAACTAAAAGAAATAATAATTCCAGCAGACTCATTCATTTCTCCTTTTAACGGCAAACTAAATTATAATCATTAAATAATCAAATAAATTCTAAAATTGAGATTTGCCTCATCTTCATAAAATGCATATAAAAAGTTATCCTTAAAATTATTAAATTAACGCAGCCTTAAATTTTATTTTTTGAAAGGATGAAAAATTGAAAATTGCCGTCGCTGCCGACCACGGAGGTTTTGAGCTTAAAAAATTACTAGCAAACATCCTGATTAAAGAAGGTTATGATGTTATTGACCTGGGTAATGCCCTCTACGAAGCCGAGGACGATTATACCGATTTTGCGCAAAAACTTGCCGTCGCCGTATCAAGCGGACAGGCGGACCGCGGAGTGGTAATTTGCGGAAGCGGTGTAGGAGCCTGCGTTACCGCAAATAAAATAAAAGGAATAAGAGCAAGCGTTTGCCACGATACTTATTCAGCTCATCAGGGAGTTGAACACGACGATATGAATGTGCTTTGTCTCGGTGCAAGAATTATCGGAACCGAGACGGCTAAGGAACTTGTGGGCGCATTCCTAAAAGCCGAATTCATTAATGAAGGCAAATATAAAAGACGCCTGGATAAGCTTAAAGCACTCGAGAAATAACCGTTCCGGATTCAGCTATAAATTTATATAACGGATTTTAAAAATAAATATCCCCGCTAATTTATTTTTATTTCCAGTCCCTTTGGCTATTCGTGCCTTCTCTGTATTTGTCGTTGCCATATTTTTCCGCATACCGACTCTTGGATTTGAGAACTCAAAGTTTCATCTTTTCAAATGCGAAAGTACCGATAACTATAACAAGTACCGTAAAAATTGAAATTATAAACAGATCGAACAACAGACTAAATTGAGAAGCTCCGAGTATAACATTTCTCAGCGCATCCACCGAATAAGTTAACGGATCAATAAAAGTAAACGGAGCCAGCCATGAAGGCAGCTTGTTTATAGGAAATAAAGAGCCCGAAAGGAAGAATATGGGGAACAATAAAAAGCTGGTAATCAGTTGAAAGCCTTCTGGACTTTCCATTCTCGATCCGATGATCAAACCTATGCTTACCATAGATGTGGTAGTAATAAATAATATAAGCAGAGACATTAAAAACGAATAAGCGGTTATGTGAAGTCCGGGAATTATACCGAGATCTGCCAGCAGAATTCCCAGCAATAATAAAATCAGCGACTGAATGACCGAATCGGTAGCGCCTCCTATTATTTTTCCTATAAATATTGAAGTCCTTGACATCGGAGCGACAAGTACTTCTTTTAGGAAATCAATTTTTCTGTCCCAGACAATATAAACACCGAAGAACACCGATGAGAAAAGGACTGCCTGAACAAGTACGCCGGGAAAAATAAAAGTTTGATAATTTATGCCGGCAATTGAAACAGTTGCGCCCAGTCCTCCCCCGAAAATTAAAAGCCACAATATCGGGTTAACAATAGAAGCAACTACTCTCGATTTTTCCCTCTGGAAAACCTTAAATTCCCTGTACCATATAGCTAATATTCCGTTTAACTCGTTCATTTGTTTGTCCTGTAATTCATTGCCCTTTGTCCCCAGCCGCCTTCCGGTGCGGCTTCTCTGATTTCCCGTCCTGTAAAATGAAGGAATACATCATTTAATGTCGGAGAATGTATCTCGACAGAATCCACATTTTTAACGGTCTGTAATATCGCAGGAAGATGTCCGCTTGCGTTTGTAACGGTAAGAATAATATAACCGTCTTTAGTCTCTATTTTATTAACAAAATCAAATTTATTTAATAGGCTGACATCAGGATTTCCTGTTTTCAATAATACTACGTCGCCTCCGATTACTTTTTTTAAATTCGAAGGCGAGTCAAGCGCAACAATTTTGCCTCTGTCTATAATTGCAATGCGGTTGCATAATCTGTCAACTTCTTCCATATAATGAGTGGTAATTATTAATGTTAATTTTTCCTTTCGGGAAAGGTCCTCGATGTAGTTCCAGATATTCTCCCTCGATTGCGGGTCCAGGCCCAGTGTAGGTTCATCAAGGAACAATACTTTGGGATGATGCATTAAACCGCGCGCTATTTCAAGTCTTCTCCGCATACCGCCGGAATATTTTTTAACCATGTCGTTTTTTCTGTCGTCCAGCTCAACCAGCTGAAGAACTTCCTTAATCCTTTCTTCCCTAAGGCTGACCGGCATTCCGTAAAGCATACCGTGAAGTTTCAAGTTTTCATAACCCGTCAGCATATCGTCGGAACTCGGATCCTGAAATACGATACCTATTGATTTTCTGACCTGCGAAGGCTGTTTGACAATATCGAACCCGTTAACTTCTGCCGTACCGCCGGTAGGTTTTAAAATTGTTGTAAGCATCATCAACGTGGTTGTCTTGCCGGCGCCGTTCGGGCCCAGCAGTCCGAAGAGCTCCCCCTCCTCAATATTGAGGTTAAGTTTATCCACTGCATCCAGACGGTTGTAGGTTTTAGTAAGATCTTTCGTGCTGATTATCGGCATAATAAATCTTTGACTTTTCAAATATCGTTTAAAGTTAAAATTGAATAATAAAAAATACGGAATGCTTCATAAAAATTATATATCATGAAAATTTCCGCAAATATAATCATTGGGAAGAAGCGTTACTGAGTTTCACTTAATTTTTCTCTGTGAAACTCAGTGAGTACTCTGCGGAACTCTGTGACCTTCCTTCCCAAATAGACCGGCATCTGAAATTCTTGATTGGTCTGTCTCTATTTGTAAGAAGAAGTAGCACTGAGGAATCACAGAGTCTCACTGAGTTTTAAACGGGGAATTGCGTAATACGGTGCATCGGAACCGGATTAATATTTAAAATGTTTAATTGCCTCGCCTTTGTCGTCTATCTCGGTCATTGCTTCTATGCCTATCTGAAGATGAAGGTCCAAAAATTTATCGTTTACCTTTTTATCCATTTCGGCGGTCTTTATTCCTTCAGGCACCATCGGAAGATCAGAAACAAGAAGCAGAGCGCCGCGCGGGATTTCATTAACAAGGCCCACAATAAACAACGTAGCGGTTTCCATATCAATTCCAATGGTATAAAGCTGTTTCAGGTATTTCTTAAACTTATCGTCCCACTCCCAGACGCGCCGGTTTGTAGTATAAATAACCCCTGTACGGTATTCGACTTTATGCTGTACGATTTTATCGGATATAAATTTATGCAATTTAAATGACGGCATAGCCGGTACTTCCTTCGGCGCGTAATCATCGCTGGTCCCCTCGCCTCTAATAGCCGCAATAGGAAGAATGAAATTACCTATCTCGGTGCTTTTCTTCAGGCCCCCGCATTTGCCTAGAAACAGAACGCCTTTAGGTTTTCTTGCCACTAAAAGATCCATTATAGTAGCGGCATTTGCAGAGCCTATCCCGAAATTGATGATTGATAGGCCGTCGGCGTTGGTTGCTGTCTGCATCGGCTTACCGATACCTTTTATATCGCAGTTAAACATTTCTGCAAACTTGGTAACGTAATTATGAAAGTTTGTCAGAAGCATATAATCGCCGAATTCATTCAGCGAAGTGCCTGTATAGCGCGGCAGCCAGTTTTTTGCAATTTCAAGTTTTGTTTTCATATAATGTAAACATTAGTTAAAAATTTAACGGCAAATATAATCAAAGTTATCTAATTAAGTTGATAATTGACTTTACGTTCCTTCGCGTACTCGGCGGTTTCTTTTTAACCGCTAAAGGCGCCAAGGTTTATTTTTATTTATAATTCTTTGAATCAGTCTTCTTTGCGTTCTTGGCGGTTAAAAAGTAATTGGTTATTCATGAATGTAAAATTAGCGGATATATTTGAAGTCTTAAAAAAAATTATAACCGCAAAGAGTGCCATGGTTTAAATTACTTTGCGTTCTTCGCGCCCTTTGCGGTTAAAAAGTTTTTCTCCAATCCATTACTTTAAAAGGATCATTTTCTTCGTCTGTACAAACGATCCGGCAACAATCCGGTAATAATAAACTCCGCTTGCCAGATTAACGCCGTCGAAATTGATTTCATGCGCACCGGCGCTATATTCGCCGTCCGCCAAAGTTGCCACCTGCTGTCCCAGCTGATTATAGACAGAGATTCTCACCTTGCCGGAGGCCGGCAGCGTAAAATCGATCTTAGTGGAAGGGTTAAACGGATTCGGATAATTCTGAGAAAGCGAGAAGTACTTCGGTGTTAATACTACTTCATGTTTTACTCCTGATACTGTATAGCCGACGTAAGCGCGAATTAAATACTGGTAGGTAGTATTATTATCGGAAGTATAGTACAACCACCTTGGACTTCCTTTTGAGGGCTGAGTTTCATATGTAAAGCTGTAGGCAAAATCAGTGCCCGCCTTTTCTGTAAGCATAACTTCAGGATTATTCTTAGTGGGAATTACAAATGCCACCGCAAAAGGCTGATTTGTATAAATGTTTGTTGATGTCAAATCTATCTTCACCCAATTAGGCCACGGTACGGGATACGGGACAGGCGGCTTTGTAGAAATTGAAGCTGCAAAGGGACCTGCCAGCTTCCGGCCCAGCGGCGTTACGCTGAAATTATTATTATATAAAAAGACGCCCCCTTGAATTGAACCGGCCTGTCTCAAACCTACTCTAACCGAATCAAGAACGCCTCCGTTAACACCGTTAAACACAACGCATACGGTATCGCCCGCCGGAAGATCCAGAAAACCGGTCGGTTCGGTACTGTCCCACTTAAGCTCCGTAACCGTATTAGATAAAACGCCTGTTGAAGTAAAATTTACGTTGGAAGTATTGGACTGGTCTGTATTTATAATTGCAAAATGGATAGCCTTGTAAGTAGTTCCGAAAGCAGGCTCGGAAAAAGTAGTTCCGAGAGTAACATCCTGAACACGGTTAGGAACATTATTGCCTATTTCAAGTGCTTTTATAATTGTATTACCGCCGCTTCCCGAAAAATTTATACTCAAGTTACTTCCGTTGTTAAAAGAAATATAAGAAGCAGCCTGTCTTACGACACTTACGGATGAACTTATATTCGGATTTCCGTATGTTGTTGAAACCGAGCTTGGCAGTCCATGTAATTGGTATCCGTATGCGGTGTCGACGCTTCTGTCGTTAAGTTCGTTTGCAATTTCCCAATTAACAAAAACATCGTTAAAAGTTGTAGAATGTGATTGAGAGAATATTTTATCAAGTCCCGGCTCGCCCACTAACTGGTAGTTCGTAAAATCAAGTACAATCTGTTTTAATATACCGGTTCCGTACTGCTCCTTAAGATATAAGAAATATCTCTGGGCCCTTGCATAGTCGTTTAATACGGCGGTATTGTCGTTTCTTCTCCAGTCGAGGAAATAATGATTAGGCTCATTGGCGTATAAATTCTGCATCGATGCCCCGAACCCGCATACTATTTCGGCTACCATTGACAAACCTTCGTTAACAAATGTTACTTCCGCCGTGCTCTTATGATAATTCCAGTTTATCATATGCTGAAATTCGTGCGCTGCTGTGCTTAATGCGGTATTTAAACCGGACTCGGTTGTAAGATCTGTCGGATAAGCATCCATATAATACATCTCGGCATTGTTTGTACCGACTTCGTTGGAAGAGTTAAAAAATCCTGCTACATAGCCGCCGCCTATTGTGGAATCATAACCGTCCCTGATATCCTGAATTAAGATAATTATTTTCGGATCACCGTCAACATTCGGAGGGCTGCCGAATGTGTCGACATCCGTCTGGAAAATTCCTTTATTTGGATCATTAGGAGTTTTATTGTCCCAATAGTTAACAACCGAATCAACCGCGGCCGCGTTTACTGTTTTTCCCCATACATCATTAGCGACAAAAACATAGCAGTTAGTTCCTACGGCTTGGCATGTGGACGGTACCAGATAAGTTTTTTCCGGAGTAGTAGTCAGATCCCATGAAGTCCATGTTTTCTGATCACCGACTGTAAAGCTCCAAGCCGTTATTTTTTGCAAAGCTTTTTTTTGAAAATAATCCGGGTTGTCTTTGAGGAACTGCGCAACTTTCAAATCCTGCTGTCTTTCAAATTCTCCGGCAGGCACCGGATAGCTTTTAGGTAATTGTTTTTCCTCCGTCGCTTTTTTAATAACCGCCTGGGAAAAACCCATCGATGCAAATAATACAATAAACAAAAGTGTAAAATAATTGCGCATGAGTGACCTCGTTTAATTTTTTAAACTCTTAAAAATAGATTTTATCGGGACCCGGCAGGTATTAATTCAACTTTTTCTACTTTAAGTACCTTTTGTTTCATGTTATTTGTAGATATGCTGCTGAAGTAAATTTTAGCGGTTCTGCCCTGGTTATTATAAATTGTTTCTTTAGCTTTACCTGTACAATCAAGTATGAACAGTCCGTCTTCGTTTCTTAAGGCTAATTCTGCAAAGGGTTCGTTATTAACCATTTGTATTTGTCCGGTAACTGTTTTTTCGCTCATATTATTTTTTGATGAAGAACAACCTACCGTAAAAAGGAGAACAAAAAAAGATAAAAAAACGGAAGCATTAAACGCAGAAATTTTAGGCATAGAATTATCCTGTTTTTAATTTTATGCGAGGAAACGGTATTGCATAATTATTGTCGAAATTTTATAAAATTAGTTTAATTTACTTTTAATTACGGCATAGCCGTAAACAGCAAACCGGAAGAAGTCTTACATAAGGAATAATTGCAAATAGAAAGTTAATTCCCTTTAGTATATTAAATGGAACGAGAGTAAGGTTAAACATTATTTATAAAAGTCACTGTGACTGGTATCTCCGGTATTAAATAATTGTCCTTTAAAAATTCGAATGATCGTTATTCGTCACCCAGAGCATCCTGCAGCTTCTTTATAAAATCTTTACCTCCAACAGCAGCCAGAACAACCGTCAAAGCTCCGAGAGAAATAAAAATGGTGGCAAAACCAATAACCACTATTTCGCGTGCGATATCCAGTTCAACCATGGCCATAGCAGAAAAGAAAACCAGCATAACGGATTTTACAAAGCCGGTTATCAAAACAGCCCGCGGCACTTTTTCTTTTATTAAAGATCTCTGTACGGCTCTGGACGACCATCCGGAAATAAACCAGCCTAGGGTAAAAATAAGCAGCGAGACCAGTATTTTCGGTACATAAAAAATTATCCTTTCCAGGACTGCCGAAAATATGGACAATTTCCATGTATTTAAAGCATCGTTGAAAAAGATGATGAAGATTATAAAAAAAGCAATATTTCCGATATAATTATAGAAGCTGTATCTTATATCGGCTTTCGCAAAGTCTTTTCCCCATTTGAAACTGACTAAAAATCTTTCCAGTCTTAACAGCACCGCAATTTGAATTATAAATCTTTTCACTATCCAGCCAAGCAGCCAGCCGATTGCAACAAGAGCCAGTCCCCCAAATAAATTAGGCAAATAACCTATAATGTTTTTACCCAAATCGGAAAAAACCTGACTGAAACTACTATCCATTTTTCGCTCCTTCCAATTTATACGGTTTTAATAAAGACAACCAGAAAGACGGTCTTTCCTCGTATTCTTTAGCCCAGATAACCGGACATTTGACCTGCTCGGTAATTTCCTGAGCAAGAGATTTTGCCAAAAGTAATTCCAGGAAGTCGCCCGTTCTTCCGCCCATTAACATTAAATCCGCATGCTTTGATCTTCTTAAAAGTCCGCGGAGTATATCAGTATCGTATACGGGTTCTATGTTTGCCTCAAGAGAAAATTCTTGCATAGATTGTTTCACCTTGTTTATTTTTTCCTCGCGCTCGCTTTTAGGAAGAGCCGGATCAAGTACTATAGCAATATGAAGCTTTGCATGGAATAACTCAGAAAGGTAAGGAGCTATTTCGGTTGCAAGCATTGTATGAGCATCCGGGCTGTACGGGATGAGTATGTTCCTCACATTTTCCGGAATAAAATCGCCGTGCAGTACCGCAACTTCCGTAGGTGCTTTTTGTATTACAGTATCAATCAGCGACGAGAACATCCTGTCGAAAAACGTTGGTTGTTTTTGTCTTCCCGAAACAATAAAATTACATCCTTCTTCTATTGCAGTATCAATGATTCCCTGCGATACACGGTGAGAAACTTTAACCAGAGTTCTGACCGGCAAACCTGCGGCATTTACAATTGATTCGGCCTTATCTAGTATGGGTTTTACAAGCTCCGTTGCATCCATCCCCGCCATGAGTTTTTTTCCTTCTTCCACTTCAACAACGTTGAGAAGAAGTATCCTGCCGCTATTCTTTTTTGCAATTGCAATTGCAATTGAAACCATGCCAGGCATTGTTTTTTCATTCGACAAACAAACCAGAATGGTATATTCTTTCCTCTCTATTCTTTCAAGCGCGTTTACCTTCCTTATATATTCAACTTCACGGCCCGAGGCATAAAATTTAAATACTAGTAAGCCTAGCGCAATCCAAATAATAGTAACTATCCACGCAATTAAGCTGTAGTTAAACATGTAAATAGCTATGAACAGAAGCATGGCAATACCGACTATAGAAAGGTACGGATACAGAGGGACGAAAAATCCGCGGTCCAGGTCGGGTCTTTTCTTCCTTAGTTTGATCATTGCTAAATTAACCTGAAGAAACAGCAGCAGGAACATTATATCGGCAGCACTTGCCACATCCTCGATAGGCAGAGATATTGCCATTAGGACGATAAGGAAAAGTGAGATTAATATTCCCCAATGCGGAGTAAAATTTTTCTTATGTACTTTACTGAAGAATGTAGGAAAATTCCTATCCCGCCCCATAGCAAAAGCCACTCTGGAAGAAGAAAATATTGTGGCATTTAAAGCGGACATAGTCGAAATCAATCCTCCGAATAAAAGCATTATTCCGCCGCCATTAAAAAAGTTTCTTGCAACATCCACAAGTGCAATTTCTTTTTTCTCTGCAAGGTAGGCCCAGGGCGTCATGTTGCCAGGGTGTACCGAACCTATAGCGGTAACAGCGACAAGAAGATAAATTGGTATAACAATAGCCAGTGAAAGGAAAACGGCTTTGGGAATGTTTTTTTTAGGGTTCTTTATTTCTTCGGAGCTTTGAGCTATTACCTCAAAACCCTGGAATGCGATAAAAGTAAGTCCCATTGCTTTAAAAACCCCGCCCCAGCCGTTGGGCATAAACGGATTGAACGTAGAAAGGATGTCGGGTTTTCTCAGCATCAGCTCTATGCCGAATCCGATAAAAATAGCGAGTATAACTATTTTAGTAATTGTTACAAGATTACCAATTTTACCGGCTTCGGATGCACCTCTAAAATTTACATATCCGAAAACAATCGCTGCAACTGCCGCTAAAAGTTTTTGCGGCGAAATAAAACCCCATTGAGGAACGTTAATTGCAAATTCTTTGAACACTAATTCGAAATATGCGCCGAAACCCAGTGCATACAAGCTGCAGGCAACTGCATGTGCAAACCATCCCATCCAGCCGGATATAAATCCGTTCCATTTAGGAAGTCCTTCTTTCACCCACAGATAACCTCCGCCGGCATCGTGATAACAAGATCCCAATTCCGCATAAGACATGGCGGTTAGGAGCGCGACTATTCCGTTCAATACAAAAGTTACGATAATTGCCGGGCCCGCCACCCCTGCCGCAATACCAATAAGAACAAAGATGCCGGCGCCTATCATAGCGCCCACTCCGATAAGAGTAGCATCCATCAGGCTCATTTCCCGGCTTAACCGCACCTCGGTATCGAATTTTTTCATTAAAATACTCTTTGATTTTTAGAAGAATTTTAATTGTTCTGGATTTTAATATCAAAATATAAAAAGTAATTAACACAAACATTAACATTTTTCAAAAAAATAATTTAGCGCTCTTAAACACAGCAATAATTATTGATTGGTTTAAAGAATATATTTTTAATATTTTTCCGTTGAATAGAATTTATTATCTCTTAAATGTTAAAAGGAGAATGGGAGATAAAATGGAAATTGAAGTTAAGCACGATACAAAGAATCAAAAATTTTATGACGTTATCGACGGAAAAGAGGCGTATCTGCAGTATATAGTAATAAATACTCATACGATAAACATGATAAAAACATACGTCCCTAACGAATTAAGAGGTCGGGGCATTGCCGGAAAAATTGTGGAAGAAGCTTTAAAATACGCTAAGCAGAATTTTTACAGCGTTATACCTTCCTGTTCATATGTGGAAGATTATATTAATAAACATGAAGAATACGATAATATAAGGCTCTACAAATACTAAAGCCGTACCTAAGCGGGTACGACTTTAATTTAACCCGTATTCTACTTCAATTTTGCAGTCAGAATTATTTCCGTCCCTGTCAAAGCTTTTGAAACAGGACATCCTTTTTTCGAATCTTCGGCATGTTTATGAAAAGTAGCTTCATCAATTCCGTCAACATCGGCAACCGTATCTATTTCGATTTTTGTAATAGTGAAACCGCTGTCTAGCTTTACGATATGAACCTTATCTTCGGTTTTAACCGAATTGACTTTAAACCCTGCGCCCGATAGTCCGTTGGCAAGAGCCATAGAGAAACATGCTGCATGCGCGGCGCCTATCAATTCTTCCGGATTTGTTTCATTTCCCTGTTCAAATCGGGATACAAAATTATAAACTACGTTATTTAAAACTCCGGATTCAGTTGTTATATTACCGCTGCCGCTTTTCAAATCACCGCGCCATTCGGCTGAAGCTTTTCTAACTGGCATATTTTATTCCTTTCATTTTTTTATTCAAGTTGATTCCCTTTTCGCAGTACGGAATTATAACATTTTACATTCAACTTGTCAAAAAAATTTAATGAATTTTAAACATGTATCACATCAAATGGTTATTAAATATTAAATCGTGATTTTTAAAATTTAAGGATAAAATCGTAAACCGAATGCGGCATCCACGGCTGAACCGAAAGAGGGGGTAATACCGACAAGCATTCCTACCTCGAAGTAAATCTCAAGGGGCGATCGCTGCGGTTCAAAATTAACACCGAACAAGCCTCTTATACCGAATCCGGTACCGTTTTCATGCACATAAAATCCTTGTGAATTTTGATACCAGAAACCGTGTCCTTTACCGAAACCCAGCGCGGCGCCCGGTCCGGCGTAAAGCGTAACTAACCTCGAATTAAATGCATTAAAATGCCATAAATAATCCACATCAATCCTCGGGCTGCCGAAATAAGAAGTCCCGAGGTCGACAACCCAGGCGTTTTCGGGTTGCGTCCAGAACTTGGCAGTTAAACCCGACGGATCGCCAAGCATAATACCGAATCCTATTTTCTTTCCCTGAGGTGATTGTGCAAATGCTGAAGCAGTTATTATCAAGAATACAGATAATAAAAATAATAATCGTCGCATGATAATTCCTTTAATTGATATTCGTGTTTTTATTATTTTATCATCCCTCCGGCCGCTGCGAATATGCGTATCATTTCTTAATGAAGTTTTAATATAACTCACATTTCAAAAACAATTTACGGAATGAATAATTTCAAGCAATTAAAATTAAACGCTTTACCTTTTATTTCATAATCAGAATTCACGAAAATATGTGACTCTTATTAAATGCTATACTTATTTGATTGCAATAGTGAAAATAATTTCTAATCTTAACTGCGCGGAGAATCATTAATATAATTTAAACTAATTTAAACCGAGGTGTATCATGAATACACAAACGGAATCTGTAGCTCAAAACGAAATTGACGATAAAAATTTTCTACTTGAAAGATTTCAAACTGTAAGAAAGTTTACAAACTCACTTTGTAAAAATCTTGAAACCGAAGATTATGTGGTTCAGGCTATGCCGGACGTAAGTCCTACCAAATGGCATCTGGCGCATACCAGCTGGTTTTTTGAAGCCTTTGTATTGGCTCGTGCTGATACCGGATATAAGTTTTTTAACCCGGTCTATAAATACCTGTTTAATTCATATTACGTGCAGATGGGAGAAAGATTTACAAGATCTCGCCGCGGTCTGCTTTCACGCCCTACCGTAAAGGAAGTATTTGAATTCAGAGATTATATAGATAAAAGAATTTCGGAATTTATATCAGGATGCGGTCCTGAGTTGTATTCTAAATTCAGCGGTATAATTGAAATAGGAATTCATCATGAACAGCAGCATCAGGAATTACTGGTAACCGATATTAAGAATGTTTTTTCGATCAATCCATTATATCCGGTACTGATTAGCAAAGAGATTCAAAGCACCGAATCAATCCCCAAGATGGAGTGGATCGGCATTGACGGCGGTTTATATAATATCGGACATAACGGAAACCGGTTTGCCTACGATAACGAAACACCTGCTCACAGGGAGTATACGGACAATTATCTTATGGGTTCGAGATTAATTACCAACTGGGAATATTTAGATTTCATAAACGATAAAGGTTACCTCACTCCCGAACTCTGGCTGTCAGACGGCTGGGCCGCAGTAGATAGAGAAAAATGGGAAGCGCCGATGTATTGGACAAAGATAGACGGAGAGTGGTTCAATTATAAACTAAACGGGTTTCAAAAGGTTGATCTTAACGAACCTGTCTGCCATGTTAGTCATTTTGAGGCCGATGCGTTTGCCCGTTGGTCAGGCGCAAGGCTGCCCACAGAAACCGAGTGGGAGATAGCTGCTGGAGATATCCGTCCAAATGGGAATTTTGTTGAGCAAGGAAATTTTCACCCTGTTGTTTTAAATGACGAAGCAGGAGACGGCAAGATTCATCAGATGTACGGCGATGTTTGGGAATGGACCGGCAGTTCGTACCTGCCTTATCCCGGATATAAACCGCTTCCGGGAGCTTTAGGAGAATACAACGGGAAATTTATGTCGGGACAAATGGTCTTACGCGGCGGCTCATGCGCTACATCGGAATCTCACATAAGAAAAACTTACAGAAATTTTTTCCCGCCTTCGGCAAGATGGCAGTTTATGGGAATAAGACTTGCGAAGGACATTGAATAATTTTAAAAGGAATTTATATGGAATTAAAAATAGCCGAATTTGCGAAAGAAGAAATTGTTTCCGAAGCATTGGATGGATTATCAAAAGAGCAAAAAGAACTTCCCTGCAAATTATTTTATGATGAAAAAGGTTCCGCGCTTTTTGATGAGATTTGTCTGCTTGATGAATATTATCCAACGCGAACGGAAATCGGAATTATGGAGGACAATATTAATGATATCGCTGCCGAACTAGGAGAAGATATTTTATTGATAGAACTGGGCAGCGGCAGCAGCGTAAAAACACGATTGCTTCTGGACAATCTGCAAAATCTGAAAGGCTATATACCCGTTGATATTTCATCGGAATATCTTTTTGAGGTATCCAATAATCTGAAGGATAAATATCCTTATCATGATATTTATCCTCTTGCGGTTGATTATACAAAAGAATTTACACTTCCGGTAAAAACAGAAAACTATAAGAAAACGGTATTTTATTTCCCCGGTTCGACAGTGGGAAATTTTACTCCCGTTCAGGCCAGGTTATTTTTAAGCAGATTAGCAGCAATGTTAAGCGGAAAAGGCGGGCTGCTTATAGGCGTCGATTTACAAAAGGATAATGATATAATCGAAAATGCTTACAACGATAATTCGGGAATTACTGCCGAATTTAATTTAAATATTCTGGACAGACTTAATAAAGAAGCAGGCGCAAATTTCAATCTTAAAAAATTCCGGCATAAAGCGTTTTATAACGGTAAAGAAGGCCGAATAGAAATGCATCTGATAAGTCTGGAAGATCAGCGGGTAAAAATTGACGGCGCCCAGGTCAGGTTTCGCGCCGGCGAACATATAGTAACCGAATATTCATACAAGTATACTCTCGAAGGATTTAAAAAACTGATTGCCGGAGAATATGAATTAGGGAAGGTATGGCTCGATAACAATAATCTTTTTAGTGTTCAGTATTTTAATATGAAGTAAGAAGGAAAGTAATAAAACACCGTATGCAGAGGATGAATGATTCGCCCAAAGAAGCACCACGGGATAATGCCATATTAGGGCCGAACAGCGGAGCAATAACCATTTCAATTAATCTTAGCGCCATTGGAAAATTTATTTATTACTATAATATGTATCGACATTATATTGATAATAAATATCCGCACTTAATGTGATGAAATAAACTATACTAGTATATGGATAATGAATCAATGTAACTTCAAACTAGAATATCGAAAATGCAATAATGACAATATAATTCTTAGATTTATTCCTCCGGGGTCATATCCATCTGCGCCCATTCTTCTCGGGCAGGCCCGTATATACCCGGGACTGTTAATCCCGCAAAGCGCATCAATACCGTCATTTGCGCGCGGTGATGAATCTGATGTACTATTAGAATTGAAAGTACCGTTCCTTTTTCCCACTGTTCGCCGTACATGTTTACTTTATCCGCGAGATTTTCATCATTCCAATGTTTTGCAACAGCTTCGGCAAGACTTTCGGAAGATTTTTTATATTCTTCAGAAATTATGGATGCAGCAGTAGGTATATCGGCATTTTGATCCGGTCCCGAAACATTCAAACCCGTTCTGTTCATCATTTCGGGTATGGCTCCGGTAATATGCCACGCAAGTCGTCCCAATGTTCTAACATTTTCGTTAAATTTAATGTTTAATGATTCGTCATTAAGATTATCGAAAATCTTAAGAGTAGCAGCGGTTTCGTTTTTCCAGTCGCTGATAAAGTCATCTATTTTATAATACATTTTTCCCTCATTTAATTTATCTGTAATTAATATAAGGTGTTTTTAATTAAGATTATTTAAAATCTCTTTTAATTTTTCCAGGCTGCTGTTCCAGTCTCTTTGCTTTGTTCTTTCGCGTTCAACTACTTCCGGAGCCGCATTGTTTACGAATTTTTCGTTTGATAATTTTTTGCCGATTCCCGCAAGAGAACCTTCCAGCCTGGTAATTTCTTTTTCCAGTCTTGCTCTTTCCACATCGAGATCGATCAGGCCTTTTAACGGAACAAATATTTCGCAGTTCTTTAAAACCGCAGAAGTGCTTGCTTTAGGCTTTTCAAGGTTTCGATCAATTGTTATTTCTTCCACCTTTGCAAGTTTTTTTATGTATTCTATCTGATGATCTTTTACTTGTGATGATTTTATAAATGCATTGATAAACTTCGAAGGCGATATGTTCATTTCGCCGCGAATATTTCTTATAGCGGTAATAATTTCCTGAACAAATTCCATTTCCGTTTCAGCTTCTTTGTTTATCAGAGACTGATCAGGTTTCGGATATTCCGAAATCGAAATACTCTCGCCGTCTTTGCGATTACCTATGAGCTGCCATAATTCTTCGCTGATAAAAGGCATGAACGGATGAACAATTTTCAGAAGATTTTCAAATATTCCGAGAGACCTTGCCAGCACGGCGGATTTAACTTCTTCATTATCGGAATAAAGTCTGTTCTTGGCAAGCTCAATGTACCAGTCGCAGAAGTCGTTCCAAATTAAGGAATAAATAATCTTCGACGCATTATTTATTTCGAATTTATCCATCGCGTTAGTCAGCTCAACCAGTGTTCGGTTAAGTCTTGACGCGATCCATTCATCGGCAAAGTCTTTGTGTTTATGAATCATTTCATTTTCAAGCTTTATTCCTTCGGCTTGGAGGTTTTCCAGATTCATAAGAAGGAACCTGCCCGCATTCCAGATCTTATTGGCGAAGTTCCTGCCGAGCTCGCACTTTTCGGAACTGAAAAGTACATCCTGCCCGAGCGGAGCAAGATAAATAACGGTAAAGCGCAATGCATCGGCGCCGTATTCCTTAATAACATCGAGTGGATCGGGAGAGTTGCCGAGCGACTTGCTCATCTTTCTGCCCTGAAGATCGCGGATAATGCTGGTAAAATAAACATGCTTAAACGGAATGTCATTTTTAAAATGCAGTCCCGCCATAATCATTCTTGCTACCCAGAAGAAAATAATATCCGGAGCGGTAACAAGCGTATCTGTCGGATAATAATATTTCTGTTCTTCTTCTGTTCTAAAAACATCGTAAGCCCACAGCCAGCTTGATGACCAGGTATCGAGAACGTCTTCGTCCTGTTCCAGATTAGTTGATCCGCAGTGCGGACATTTTTCAGGAGGATCAACCGATACAATGGGATTCTTACATTCAATATTACATTGGTCGTCGCCTATGCAATACCAAACCGGTATTCTGTGTCCCCACCACAGCTGCCTTGAAATACACCAGTCTTTAATTCCTCCCATCCAGTGTTCGTAAGTTTTAATCCAGTGATCCGGATAAAATTTTATTTTCCCTTCCTTAACAACATTGAGCGCCGGTTCGGCAAGTTCTTCCATCTTCATGAACCATTGTTCCGAAAGATACGGTTCTATGGGCACGCCTCCGCGTTCGGAGTAGCCGACGTTATTCTGGTACTCTTCAATTTTTTCCAGCAGCTCGAGTTCTTTAAATCTTTCAACCACTTTTTCTCTTGCCTCATATCTATCAAGTCCCTTGAACTCTTCGGGAACGTTATGATTTGTGGAAGCGTCATCATTAAAGATATTTATAACTTCGAGATTATGCCGTTTTCCCATTTCATAATCATTTATGTCGTGAGCCGGAGTAACCTTAACGGCGCCGGTACCGAATTCCTTATCGACATATTCGTCCGCAAATATCGGAATCTCTCTTTGAGTAATCGGCAGGAGGATTTTTTTACCGATAAGATCTTTATACCTTTCGTCGTCCGGATTTACTGCAACGCCGGTATCTCCCAGCATGGTTTCAGGTCTTGTAGTGGCGACTACAACAAATTTATCAGTGCCTATAACCGGGTACTTCAGGAACCATAATTTCCCGTTAACGGTTTTGTAAATTACCTCTTCGTCGGATATTGCCGATTTGGAAGCGGGGCACCAATTCACCATCCTGTAGCCGCGATAGATCTTATCTTCGTTATAAAGTTTAACAAAAGTCTCGATTACTTTTTTATAGTAGTCGTCGTCCATTGTAAACCGTTCGCGGTCCCAGTCGCAGCTTACTCCCAGCTTTTTCAATTGCTGAATAATAATCCCGCCGTATTTATTCGTCCACTCCCAGCAATGTTTTAAGAACTCTTCCCTGCCGATTTTATATTTCTCAACGCCTTTTTCTTTTAAAAAATTCGTCACCTTTGTTTCGGTCGCAATAGATGCATGATCGGTTCCGGGAACCCAGCAAGCGTTATACCCCTGCATTCTTTTGGTACGAATAAAGATATCCTGAATTGTGTTATTAAGAATATGGCCCATAGTTAAAATGCCGGTAACGTTCGGCGGCGGAATTACAACTGTATACGGCGTTTTATTTTCTTCGACTTCGGAATGAAATACTTTGTTATCCAGCCAGTATTTGTACCATTTGTCCTCTACAACTAAAGGATTATATGCTTTGGGAATTTCCGATAATTTTTTCTCTGACATCGTTTTCTCAGGTTATATGAAATATAAAGCACAAATATAAATAAAAATTAAGTGATGTGAGAAGAGGTAATATGTAGGTAGCTGGCTAATTTGTTTATATCTTACTAAAATATTTGTTGTCATCCCGAGCGGACTTGCCTGCCGGCAGGCGGGGTCGAGGGTACATCGAGAAATGTCATAGTTCAACTCCGCTCCAAATGACAAAAGAGCAAATTAGCCCACTTCCAATATATATGATTACCACTTCCTTTATCAAAGTGTTTGTGTGAAAGGAAAGTGCTTCTATTTAATTATATACTGGTAATTGGGGATCTTTACCTGTATTCCGTGATAAGGCCCGTCGAGATCGCTGTATTGATCTCCGACATCGCCTACTATTTTGTAGCCTTTGTTTACAAGCTCTGTCCGCTTGGCTGATTTATATTCTTCCGCCGTGGTTTTATAATATGAAGGCGTACGCACAATCAGCGTATCGAATTTTGTATATCCGGCATTGATTAAATTTTTATATGTGGGTTTGTATTGAAAGTCTTTCCGTCCGGTGATAAAAACAATTCCGAAACCGCGGGCAGCTAGATTATCGTACAGTTTTTTCACTTCGGGAATAGCGGGCGCGCTCGCCGAATCGATCCATTTGTTCCAAAGATAGGCAACATATCCGAAATCAAATTCTTTGCTGTAATCGTAATTTGAAAGAGTCGTCTCATCTATATCAAAAACAACTATATCTTTACCGGAGGGTTTAATATTTTTAAATTCATCTATTGCTTTGTCGACTGCTTCCATGACATCTTTATCGTACTTGCCGGATTCATGATATTTAATAATCTCTTCCTTAGCAATACCAAGATTAACCGGTACCGAAGCGCAAGCCTGGAATAAAAACACTACTGAAATAATTAATACATATACTTGGGCTGCTTTATTCAATAGCATATAACCCCCTATTTTTTTAAAAGGAACTAAAGATAAGAAAAAGTAATATGATATCAATAATTTTTTCTTGTCAATATTATCATCGATATACTTTGTATAATATTTTAATTCTCCGGAAAAACAAAATTATTTTTCGAGTCGCTTTTACAAGATCAATCTTATTCACTGCCTCTCCGTTTTTCATAAACGGAAAATTAAAAATTTACGCGGAGATCCGTAAATCACCGTGCAATTAAGCTATATAAACCGAAGAGTATTTTGTAATATTATAAGGGCACTTCTAAAAACTATTTTTTATAAAAATTCAACGCAAAGAATACGCAATGTTCGCAGAGAATATTGAAGTTTTTAGAAGTGCCCATAATTAATACAAATCAATAAATTGGAAATGCAGTTCATCCACGAATCATCTTCTTCACGTATGGAATGATAATCTTCAAACTTACCAGCCGGCAGAGATTCCCGTTTTTCTGGGACTGACAACAATGTAGTTCTACAACAAGCTTGAAAGACAGGCGTTTTAAACTCCTCAGTAGTAATGTAACATTATTTATTAACTAACTCCGCCACGAATTAAATGTCTTTATAAATAACTACAAAATATCGGAACTCCGTAGGAGTTCAAAATAATCCAATTGATGGGTAAAATCTCCAATATACTTACTAAGCCATATTCGCTTTCAGATAATAAAGATTTAATTCAACGCATTATTATGTAAAATGACAGTTATGCATATAACTTTTTGGGCAAATACTTTTTTATCAATGGATTATTGTCTGAATTTTGCGGATTTTAAAGCATTAAAATTTATAGGAGTTTTTAATTATGGCGGTAATCAGACCTTTCAGAGCATTACGTCCATCTAAAGAGAATGCCCGCCTCGTAGCAAGTGTTCCTTATGATGTAGTAAACCGGGAAGAAGCAAAAGAGCTGGCGGAAGACAATCCGCTTAGTTTTTTAAGAATTACCCGGGCAGAAATTGACCTTGCGGATTCCGTTGATCCGTACTCTCCGGAAGTATATCAAAAAGCAAAGAAGAACTTAGACGATATAAAAAAAGCTGCTCCTTTAATTATGGAGGAAAAACCGTCCTTTTATCTTTACAGACTTGAGATGAACGGCAGGTCGCAGGTCGGAATTGCGGCTACCTTTTCGGTTGACGATTACGATAACAATGTAATAATGAAACACGAAAAAACCAGAAGAGTTAAAGAGGATGACAGAACAAATCATATTGTTACCACAGGCGCACAGACAGGTCCGGTTTTCTTAACTTATAAAGGCGTAAAAAAAATTAATGATGCTGTAAACGAGACAATGAGATCGGCTGAACCTTTATATGATTTTGCATCTCAGGACGGAATTAAGCATACAGTATGGATATTACCTGAGAAACTTAACGCGACGATTACCGGAGAGATTGCGAAAGTAGAACATCTGTATATTGCAGACGGACATCACCGCGCTGCGAGTGCCGGAAGAGCACGCGAAGTTAAGCGGGCGGCAAACCCTTCTCATAAGGGTGATGAAGAATATAATTATTTTATTGCAGTGCTTTTCCCGGCGGATCAGCTGAAAATATTGCCTTATAATCGCGTAGTACAGGATTTCTACAACCTGACAAAGGAAGATTTTTTAAACGAGATAAGCGATAAATTTTATGTAGAAGAAACCGTTATAAAAGAACCCGTTGAAAGAAAAACTTTTTGCATGTATACTGACGGAAAATGGTATAGTCTTTCATGCCGGGATTCAATAGCAGCAAGCAGCAGTCTGTCTAAGTCTGTTGCCGATACCCTTGACGTAAGTATTCTCCAGGATTTTCTTTTAAATCCCGTACTGGGCATTGACGACCCCCGCACAAATAAGCGAATTGATTTTGTGGGAGGAATAAGAGGAACAAAAGAGCTGGAAAAACTTGTAGATTCCGGTGATGCAGCGGTTGCTTTTTCGTTGTATCCGGTTTCCGTTGACGATCTGATGAACATATCCGATGCCGGTGAAATAATGCCGCCAAAATCTACCTGGTTCGAGCCTAAGTTAAGAGACGGTTTACTTGTTCATCTGATTTAAATGCCGCCTGAATAGATATAAAATAGTTGTAAGTGAGGAATATCCGAATAGATCTGCGGAGTAATTCCTATATTTACCGGTTAATGTTAAATAATATTGTTCGAAGAAATAATGTATAATAAATACAGCATATGTATCATCAAATATATATTAAGAAGGAAAGGTAGTTATGGAGAAAAGAGTATATAATTTTAGTGCGGGACCTGCAATACTTCCGGAAGATGTGCTAAAAGAGGCGCAGGAAAATTTGTTTACACTTCCCGGTGTGGGAATGTCGATACTTGAGATAAGCCATCGCTCCAAAACTTTTGATAAAATAATTGCCGAAGCTAAAGCCGATCTCCGTTCATTGCTTGATATAAACGACGACTACGACATTTTATTTTTACAGGGAGGCGCCAGCCTTCAGTTTTCGATGGTTCCTTTGAATTTGATGCCCCCTAAAAACAAGGCGGATTATATAATTACCGGAAGCTGGTCTAAAAAGGCAATGAAAGAAGCAAAGCGAGCGGGTACTGTAAATGTAGCGGCCACTACTGAAAGCGATACTTTTAACAGGATACCGAAACAGGAGGAACTGAAACTTGATCCGGAAGCTTCTTATGTTCATTTCACGTCTAATAATACCATATTCGGAACTCAATGGCATAAAGAACCGGAAACCGGCAATGTACCGCTGATATGCGATGCTTCTTCCGACATGCTTCATAAAAAAATAGACGTGACAAAGTACGGTTTAATATATGCCGGAGCCCAGAAAAACATGGGTCCTTCGGGCGTAGTAACCGTTATCATCCGAAAAGATCTTCTTGCGAGAAGCTCCGACTCACTGCATACGATGCTGAACTATAAAACTCATTCCGATAACGGATCATTATATAATACCCCGTCGACATTCGGAATTTATATCATCGGACTGGTAGCCAAATGGCTCATAAAAAACGGCGGACTCGATGCAATGTATAAATTGAACAAAGAAAAAGCAGATTTGCTTTATACGTGTATAGATAAAAGCGGCGGTTTCTATAAAGGACATGCTTTGCCGGAAAGCCGCTCTTTAATGAACGTCACTTTCAGACTTTCCAGCGAAGAACTTGAAAAGAAATTAATCGAAGAAGCAACCGCGGCCGGATTCAGCGGAGTAAAAGGTCACCGTTCCGTAGGTGGTTTGAGAGCTTCTATTTACAATGCTTTTCCTAAAAAGGGAGTTGAAGATCTTGTAAAGTTTATGAAAGAATTCCAATCAAAGAACGGCTGATATTTTATAAAGCGCCCGCGGCGATACACGGGCGCATTATCTTTTTCAAACCATTTACGGCGAGGTAAATATGATACGGGCTGCTGTATTTTTGTTTCTGGCGGCACTATTGTTTTCCGCGTGTTCAAAAAAAGAACCGTCCAAATTGCAAGCTTTCAGTTCCGAAGCATTTGCTTATCAGATGGGTGACAGTTCGGAAGTAGACGCAACCACAAGAGTAAAAGGTTTCGCACAGGAGGAAAAGAACGGCATGTACTCGGCCACGCTCGGATATGATATTGATCTTGTTACTCCCAACGGCAATACGGTTAAGTCAATTATAAGCAAAGTAATGGACAAATCTCAGAAGGAAAAGCTTTCGGAAATTCCCATAGAAATTCAGTTCGATCTTGATTCAACCTACAAAAAAGGAAATTATAAACTTATCTTCAGGATAAAGGATGTATTATCGAATAATACGGCGGTTTCTTCAGCGGGTTTTTCGGTAGGAGAATAATTGAGTTTTAATTGTTGAGATAATCCTGCGGAATGAGTTTTCTCCCGGCATAACCTTCGCTTACGGAGTGATAATACCTGATATCCTCTTCATCGCTGCGCCAGCATAAAAATACCTCTTCTCCTCCTATAAAAGCAGGAAAGTCTACCAATCCGGCAGTGAAATTCCAATCTTTATAAAAACAGCCGACTTCTTCAAGTTCGTTCATAAACCCGTTTATTTCGGAAATCATCTTTTGGATCTGATTGTTGTTTTCAATCTGACCGTCAAGATCTTCAACCAGCAGGCGAATTTCCTTTGTGGTATCGAGTATATCCTTTACGATCTTTTTAACCAACGGCAATGTTAACTTTGCTTCGTTTGGGGTAAAATACTTTGTCTCGGTCATTCAAATCACCCTTTTTGATCAATTATTTTATCGCAACTAAATTAAATGAAATATCTTCAAGAAGAAGTACAAATTTTTAACTACAATAACAATAGAATGAAGAAAACCGGTAGCTTCCGTCACGTATAAACATGAATTAAATTACCTTAAGAAGGTCCACTATCAAATAATAAGTAAGCATTGAAAATATAGCTGAAAGAGGAATGGTAAGCACCCATGCCCATAATATGTTCCTTGCCACGCCCCATCTTACCGCAGAAAAACTTTTCATCGAACCGACTCCTATTATCGCTCCGGTAATCGTGTGTGTGGTGCTTACGGGAATTCCCAGCAGGCTTGCAAAAATTATCGTAATACCCGCAGATGTTTCTGCGCTGAATCCGCCGAAAGGAGTAAGTTTTGTTACGCGCATTCCCAGGGTTTTTATAACCTTCCATCCTCCTATCATTGTTCCCAAAGCTATGACCGTATAACTTAAAATGATTACCCAGAACGGAACATAAAATGAATTGCCCAGCATACCGTTGGTAAAAAGGACAATGGCAATAATACCGATAGTTTTTTGCGCGTCGTTTGAGCCGTGGCTTAAGCTGAAAAGCGCAGAGGAGACAAGCTGCAGTTTTCTGAAATATTTATCAACTCCCCTCGGAGAACGGTTTCTAACCAGCCACATTGTGCCGATTGAAAAAAATAGCGAAATAATGAATCCTAAAATAGGAGCTAGAAAAATAAATATTATTACTTTGCTAAAACCGGAAAGTACAAGTGCATGAAATCCCGCCTTTGCAATACCTGCACCGCCGTAGCCTCCTATTATTGCATGCGATACGCTGATCGGCAATCCGAAATGCGTACACGAGGCCGAGAGAATTATTGCACCTATCAGTCCGGAAAAGATGACTATATTATTTACAATTGAAACATCGACTATACCTTTTCCGATGGTGGTTGCAACGCTGACTCCGAAAATAAAAGCTGCCAAAAAATTAAAAGCGGCGGCCCAAACAACGGCCTGCATCGGAGTAAGTACCCTTGTTGAAACGATTGTAGCAATAGAATTTGCTGCGTCGTTCATTCCGTTATAAAAATCGAATATGAGTGCAAGAGCAATAATAACAACGGCAAAATGCATGATAGTTTAATTGTTTTTAATAAATATGGAAAGTACTACGTTTGCCGCCGACTGGCATTTATCTGATGCGCCTTCGAGCAAGCCAAGGATTTCTTTTTTCTTAATAAGGTTAATGGCATCTTTTTCCTCTTCAAACAACTCTTTCATCGCCTGCTGGTAGACTTTGTCGGCTTCGCCTTCAAGGTCTTTCACGGCTTTGCATTCGTTGATATGCTTGGTCTTAAGGTCATTTATGGCTTTGCCGAGTTCCTTGATCTGCTGATGAACTATGGAAGAAAGAGAATCCGTATACTTGATTTTTTTCGAAACGTTAAAAGTATCCACCCTTCTCGATGCGGCGAGAAGCATGTCGCTGATATCATCGAGTTTCTTAATAAGAGTAAATATATCCTCCCTGTCGAACGGGGTTATGAAAGTTTTATTAAGTCTTTTAACTATTTTTGAAGACACTTCGTCGCACCGCTTTTCGAGAGGTTTAATCTTAAGTAAAAGATCTTTATCTAAATCCTGCATAGAGAAAAGCTTGTGCGTATACTCGGCCATTTCTTGAATGTGCGAGATCATTTCTTTAAAATCGTCGAAGTATTTTTCCTCTTTGGGCAGTAATTTCTGAAACATAAGGCTTCCCTGATTCAAATATAGATTGAAAACTGTCCGGTAAAGATATTAAAAATTTTTGTAATATTTGATTTATACTCTAAAATTCTTTAGAACGATAGTTGCGAATTAATCAGCAATTGATGATGCTTAAACTTGCCGTCGTTAGCCGGAATAACATAATTCAACTGAAACTTAAAAAATTCGGCCGGGATAATATCTATGCCGACTGCAGCCAGATTATTAAACGGATAGCCCGTATCTTCCTTGAAACTGTCCCATCTGGCGAATAACTGCGAAGACTTTGAAAAGGCATATCCCGCAGTTATCTGATAGCCGAACGGATTTGTTGTAATTCCGGTAATACTTTTCAGTCTTCCCCACAACGTTTCGGAATAAAAGCGGAAATTATCCGCAGCTAAATTTATATCGCCACCCAGCAACAACCGGTTGCCTTCAAAATACCGTCCCATAATTTTAACAGATTTGTCTATACTTTGAGCCGCATTTAGACCGATCTGCAATACGTTTTCTTTTGATGAGGTTCCCGGCGGCTCCAACACAATACGGCCTACATAAAGGAATTTGTCGTTATCATTGCCGCTGGCGCCGGTGTTGCCGTTGAACATGCCGGCTGAATATGTAAGCAGTTTGTTGCCGGTTTCTCCGGAGATCATAATGCCTACCTGCTTTCCGATATTAAGCGCATTTACCATCTGCGAACGGTAAACAAAATCAATATCACCTTCGCTTACAAGATATTCGCCGCTGAAAGGCAGTTTAAATAATCCGAAGTCAAGTCTGAATCCCGGCGAAAATTTATAGTACAATTTTGCATCCAGAATCGCCGGCGAATTTACCATCTTTGTTTCCAGAGAATAGCCGAAATTATCGTCAAGTTCACCGGAAAGCTTAATTCTGAAATTCTCTATGTAAAATCCGTTATTTCCCGGCATCGATCTTTCGGGTTGAAAATCGGCAATGTTTCTGACAAGAATGCTCAGGCTAGCATATTTTTTTTGAAGTGCTTCTTTTAATTGGCCGGAAAGAGATTTTTCCTGCGCATAATTAATGCTCTGCAGACATGCGAATGCCGAAATAAAGAATATAAATTTCCTTAGAAAGGACATAACTGCTCCGGTGAAAAAAAGATTTTCAATAATATTAAATTTTACTGTTTCTTGTCATCAGGTTTGTTGAAGAGGCCGCCGAAAGGTGAAATCTTAAACGCCGGTTTCTCATAATTTTTCGGAAGGTAATCATCCGGTATCTGCTTCTTATTCCCGTCCCTTACTCCGGAATAATGGGGCGACATAATTTCAATTCCAGCTTCATTAAATTTATCCTGAATATTTTTGTGCAGATCCGAATAGATTTTTGACATTATATTGGGGTTATCGGTGTATACATTCAGTTCGTAATGCACATAAAAATCCGATAATGCTGTTTGAAGAATAAACGGTTCCGGTTCTTTTAAAATGTTTTCAGTAGCCTGCGCTGCCGATTTCAGCAGCTCGTGGATTTTTCTCCAGGGAGCATCGTAACCTATTGTAATTTTAGTATGAAGTATCAGTCCTTTATTTTTCGCCGAAGAGCTGTAATTAATTATATGACTGCCCAGCACCATAGAATTAGGAATAGTGATATCCACATTTTTTATGGTTCTGATTCTTGTAACAAGAAGAGTTCTTTCTATTACATCTCCCATTGTGTCGGTAATTTTTACCCTGTCTCCTATTCTGAACGGACGCATATACGTCAGCACAAGCCCCCCCACCATATTTGCTACAGCCGAAGACGATCCGAACGAAAAAAGAATTCCGAGAAATATGGATATTCCCCTGAAGATAGGCGAATTTGAGCCGGGCAGATACGGAAAAATCACAATTGCAGCGAATACAATTATAAGGAACCGTATGATCTTAAATGTAGGAATAGCCCATTCCGCGGGGAATTTAACAAAGGTAACGGTGCTGCGCTCAATCTCGATGAAAATAAATCTAAAGAATTTTATCACATAACGGGTAACAAAAATTATGACAAGAATCGTAAAAAGGTTCGGAAGGAAATTTATAAAAGAGAGTATTACCTTGCCCAGAGGATGAATTATATAACCGAATAAGGTGGAAGCCCATGTTCTCGAGAAACTGAATAGGCTGAACAAGAGCGTAAAATAAAAATAAGCCAGGATAATAACCGCAATAAATCTGAATATTTTAATTCCGAATTTAATTGCTTCAAGAATTCTGACATCGGAAAGGAGTTCCAGATTTTTAACTTTTACCGATTTTATCAGGGTGCCCCGCCATTCCGTAGCCTTACGGTCAATCGTGCTTAAGAATGAGCCGATAGCAGTGAATAAAGCAAATGCGGCTGCCGTTACCATAACGGCCAGAAGTATACCGCCGAATATCGGTCTGATATTCAGATTTTTAGTCCACGGGAAAAGTGAAAAGGTATAAACGACAAAGAAATATAATATTGCAAGAGTGATTGCAAGCCGGATTAATTTTAACAGCACTATAAAAAACGCTGCTATTCCGCCTGCGCCTACAATCTCTTCAGACCTGAATTTTATTGGTCTTAAAACGGAGCCTTCCCATTTCTCAAGTTTATCGTATCCCTTTGGAATTATTTTCCTCATTCCCCACAACAAAAAGATTAGTGCCAGCAGGGCAACAACAACTTTGATCGCGGAGAATATTAAATTCTTTGAGCTGTAAATTTCGATGTTCTTTTTAAGAGTTGATTTAATAATCCCGGCATATTCATCAGCTAATACCGACCTGCCTTTAGCCATCAGCGCCGCGTCCTGATCAGTAACCGACATAATAATTTCGCTGCCGAGAATTATGTTTGATAGTCCCGATAAATTTTTTACTTCAATCGAATCAGGAGCCTCATTTCCGTCAAGAATTTTATTCAGTTTAATATCAATTTCCCGCGCTCTCTGTTGGGGAGTAAACGGACCTATATTTGTGCCTAAGTAGAAAAGAGTATCGGATGAAAGCACAACGGGATATAAATGCGCCGGCGATTTTGTAGTATCGGTTTGGGCAAAGCAATGCGTGTAAAACGCTAACATAAGTAATAAGATAATCTTAGGATACGGCCGTAAATGAAGTTTCATTGAAAGCATTTTTTTTGATGTTGGTCTAAATATAATAAAAAAGATTTGAAAACAATATAAATAGAAATAGAAGTTATGGTAGAGTACCGATTATGAATTTAATGGCACGCTGATCACGCGGATGCGGCTGATCCTCGCTGATCCGAACATTTTAATTTATTGTTTGGGATTTCTACTTTGATGTAAATTCACAGGGTTAGAGAATTTTTTTATTAAAATTTTTATCCGCGGAGATCTGTTCAACCTGTCTGTCCGGTAGGCAGGTCAGTGTCATCTGTGTGTTATTGCTATAAAACTAAAAACCCGGTTCAAATCTGAAACCGGGTTTAAATATTATTTAATCTTAAGATTCTTTCATAAACGGATAGCGCCAGTCTTTCGGCGGTTCAAATGTTTCTTTGATGGCGCGAGCGGTCATCCATCTTAGAACATTCATTGCGCTGCCGGCTTTATCATTGGTACCCGAAGCTCTTCCCCCTCCGAACGGCTGCTGACCCACTACGGCGGCGGTGGGTTTGTCGTTAATATAAAAATTACCCGCGGCATTTTTTAATCCGTCCGACATTTTCACGAGTGCATATCTGTCCTGAGCCCAAATGGCGCCTGTTAAAGCGTAAGGCGAAGTTGCATCGCACAACTCGATGGCCTCGTCAAATTTATCTGCTTTGTAAACATGTATAGTAAAAACAGGACCGAATATTTCTTCCTGCATCGATTTGAAATTTGGATCTGTTGTAACTATAGTTGTCGGTTCTATAAAATAACCCTTTGTATCGTCGCATTTACCGCCCGTAATTATTTCGGCATCTTTAGATTCCTTTGCATAATCGATATATGATTTAATGCTTGTGAATGCGGCTTTATCTATAACTGCGGCCATAAAATTCGTAAAATCTTCCGGATCGCCGAGTTTAATTTTATTTACTTCGGCGGTATATTTTGATTTGAATTCTTTCCAGATAGTATCAGGCACATACATACGCGATGCTGCGGAACATTTTTGTCCCTGATATTCGAATGCACCTCTAATTGCCGCCACTACCAGCGCATCCACATCAGCAGATTCATGAGCGAATATAAAATCTTTTCCTCCGGTTTCACCGACAATGCGCGGATAGTACTTTGCATGTTTAATATTATCGCCTACTGTTTTCCACATATTCTGGAAAACTTCCGTAGAGCCTGTAAAGTGAATGCCCGCTAGATCAGCGCTGGCAAGAACAGGATCACCTACCTGGGCTCCCGATCCCGGAATAAAATTAATTACTCCCGCCGGTACTCCTGCTTCTTCCCATAATTTCATAAGATGATATGCGGAATATACAGCGCTTGAGGCGGGTTTCCATAAAGAAACGTTTCCAACTATAACAGGCGCAGTGGGAAGATTGCCCGCTATCGAAGTAAAATTAAAAGGAGTAACCGCAAATACAAATCCTTCCAGGGGACGGTATTCTTCGCGGTTCCACATTCCCCTAGGTGAATACGGTTGTTCGGACATAAGCTGAGTCATATAATAAACATTGAAACGCCAGAAATCGATTAGCTCGCAGGCTGCGTCTATTTCCGCCTGGTATGCGGTTTTCGATTGCCCCAGCATCGTAGAGGCATTTAAAGTAGAACGCCATGAACCGGCCAGAAGATCGGCGGCTTTTAAGAAGATCGAAGCTCTGTGCTCCCACGGCATTTCAGCCCAGGTTTTTCTTGCTTCCAGAGCTGCTTTTATTGCCATCTCAACTTCTTTAGCGCCCGCTTTATGATATACACCTAATTTCTTTGAATGATCGTGAGGAGTCCTTATTTCTACTGTTTTACCGGTTTTAATTTCTTTTCCGCCGATGATCAAAGGGATTTCAATTTCTTTAGATTGAAGCTCTTTTAATTTTTTCTTTAATGATTCTTTTTCCGGACTGCCGGGAGCGTATGATAATACCGGCTCGTTAACCGGGTACGGAACTTTGAAATATGCGTTGGACATAAAAACCTTCCTTTATCATTTTTCCGGGGTATTTTGTACCCTCTAGTTTTTAAAAATATTACTCAAATTTATCACAGCAGGGCCGGAAATGCAATTCACCGGAGAAGTAAAAAGTTAATATCGGAAGAGTAAATAAATGTATTGGGTATTTACGCCGGCATTTCAACAAGTTAATGTTAATGACTTTCTATTTCCACTTGATCATGCTGTCAAAGAAGAAGAGAAATTATTACTGAAGATATGGATTTTTAAGACGGATTAAAGATTGCCCGGTTAAAAAATAATTGGGACAATATCCGGCGGGAATTAAAAAAAGAGAATACACCGGAACAAAAAAGTAAAATGTTTGATTCTGATATAAGCCGGCACAATAAGAAACCAGGTAAAATATATACGTCGTAAAAATGATTATGAAAAAATGTTGAATCAATCGGTCTTTTTTGCTAATTTTCTTTCGGCTTTAACATTGGGGATTAGAAATGAAATATCTTTCACTTAATAAAATTAGCGTTCAAAGAAAAGATATTAATCATTTACTCAACCTTCTTCTTTCCAACAAAGCGACCCCAACAAAACCTAACACTCTTCAACGGCTTTTTTTGTCGATTGCTTTAATGCGCTGTTCTGTTCGAACTCTTATTCAAAATTCTCTTCGCTAACCAATTCTACTAAAACTCAGTTCAAATTTGAGAATGAAGAGAACTGAAAAAATTTTGCTCCGGCTCCTGTAGGGAAAAAGTTGTTCGGACGGCTCCGGGTACTTCCTTCCCTAACAGACAAAGGTATTAGTAATTCGGATGATTGACAGTATCGCAAATTATGGGAAGTAATCAATAAAATGCGGCAATGACTAATTTGAGGGGGTCTAAATGAAAAGTGCAAAATTACTTTTCACCATGGTTTTTCTTTTTTTAACGTCGGCGTTTGCTCAGCAAGGCCACATGCAATATGTTGCGAGCCAAAGCGGCGATACTCTGGTTGTAAAAGATGATGCTACCTTCGGTGAGCCGAATACTCTTTATCTTCTTATGCAATCTGATTCTATGGCTCCCGCAACCCGTGTGTATATGCTGAAAAACGGCGGAATTTATTCGATCTCAAATAATCCTGTAACTTCCGCAAGATATAGAACCATTATTATGGGGCCTACACAAACTTCTTTGAAAATAAACAAAGGTAGTGCACCGCCGATTATTTGCGGTGATTTTAGAGCAGAAGTTTTCACCGGCGGAGGTATTAACGTTGCAAAGGATCTGCTAATAAAAAACGTAGATCTTGAACTTGGTAATGCTGCAGGTAACTTCGGAGGATGGGCATATTTTAATTTTACCGGCCCCGGATGTAGACTTCAGGTAGATAACTGCATTTTGGAGCATACCTGGTGGATCTGGGTTGGAGGCCCGCCTGCCGACTCAAGAATATTTTTTACAAACGATTACTTTGTAAATTTAACAGGTAATGCCTGCCGCCGGAATGGCGGCGTTGCCGACTTCAATCGTATAGACGCCAAACACCAGGACACTCTTCTTGTTGAAAACTGCACACACGTGAATACTCAGGGTTCTTTGTATCGATTCAGGAACGGATATAATATTGATCGAGTTATTTTCAATCACAATAACTTTATTAATTGCGCAGGTTATGTTTTTATGAATAACGGCGATCAGACCAATATGAGCGTCACGAATAATATCTTTGTAAATTGCCAGTTACAAGCCTATAGTTCTGTCCTTTATTCTGTTGATTCAGGCGAAGTTGATCCGGGCGGTCTGCCGATGGGACTTATTAATGTACGTAATGATTCCACTTTCGCAGCAAACGGCAAAAGTTTTTATGCGGGCAATAACTTAGCATTTTGGGATTCGTCTCTTTCAGATATCGTTTCAACATTGAATGCTAATCAGGTAGACCGTAATACCAATTGGAAGTCCCAGATGATAATCATGAATTCGAGAAGTACAACTATGTTTGGCGACAAGGTGAATTATCCTTTTCTGACAAGCTGGCGATGGATCGAAAATAAATTACCTCATTTTACGGATACCAAGGATTTATTTACAACTCAGCTTGCAGTAGTAAAATCCTATGCAATAGCGGCGGTTGACACCGGTTATGAAACTCCAATGCCTTCCTGGCGTCAACCTGGTAATGAAGAAGCTACACATTTCATTTTTGCTGATTGGCCCATACCTATCGATCTTTCTTATACAGATCCTGATTTGAGGACTGCAGGTCTCGGCGGTTTTCCTATCGGAGATTTAAACTGGTTCCCAACAGAATACGCATCTTGGAAAGCTCAGGCAATTGCTGAGTATGTTAGTATTTCATGTATGTTACATGGGTGTCTTGCTCTTGAAACTGCAAAGAATCTTCCTCAGAAATTTCAATTGCAGCAAAATTATCCGAACCCATTTAACCCAGCCACAGTTATAACCTTTACAATTCCTAGGGCCGGGAATGTTTTAGTTAAAGTCTATAACACGCTTGGTCAGGAAGTTGCTATTTTATTAAACGGTTATAAGGCAGCTCAAACGTATAATATTAATTTTGATGCCTCTAACTTGTCAAGCGGCGTATATTTCTACAGCGTAGAATTCGACAATCAAGTTCTATCCAGGAAGATGATCCTGATGAAATAATTCTTAAGAAGCCTGTTTTGCGATTTCAGCTTGAAGAGATTATTCTGTGCCTTTGTTCTCAGTCGGTCGATCTAATTTCCATTTATCAAGCAGGCAGGCTTCCAACCGGTTTGAAAAATTGAAAGTCTATTACATTCTTGGACTTACTAAAGTCTTTAATTCACTCGATCCTTTTGAGCTTGAGAAAAGGACAAAAAATGAAATTATAAATATTTTCAACCTCTATCAGTAAAATTGTTCATTAAACTAAGCTACGTTCGGCTACGCCTCAGTTCGCATAGCCTTCAGTTCTAATATTAATCATTCACACAAGATTTTTTACACTCCTAACAATTACTTCATTTTAGTGGTGTCTTTCATTTTCATTTTTTCCATCTTATCCGATTTCATCATCTTTTTGCTTTTCTTCATTTTCATTCTACTGCCGGATTTCGTTTTACTTTTTTCTTCTTTCATCATGGAATTGCTTTTTATCATTTTGCCGGATTCATTCATTTTTTTATTACTCATCATTTCTTTTTTCTCCATGCTGTGTTTTTTCACCATGGTATCCCCTTTCTTCATTTTAGCCTGGTGCATCGTTTTTGTTGAATCAGTTTTTTTCATGTGATTCATACTATCCATTGACTGAGAATATCCTGCTGTCGTAATTAATACTACGAACATGATCACTGCCGAAATAAAATTAGTTTTCATTTTTTGTTCCTTTGATTTTTTTATATGTATTATTTAAATAAATATGAATATTCACCGTAGCCTTCAGCGGCTAGGCTGTCTTTAGGAATAAATCTTAAAGCGGCTGAATCAATGCAGTATCGGAGATGCGTCGGTTCCGGACCGTCATCGAATACATGTCCCAGATGCGAGCCGGAATCTCTTCCGCTTATTTCCGTTCTCAGCATACCGTCTGATGTATCAGTTTTCTTTTTAATAAAATATGCATCAATGGGTTTGGTAAAACTCGGCCATCCGGTACCGGAATTAAATTTGTCGGTAGAACTGAACAGCGGCTCGCCGGAAACGATATCGACATAAATTCCTTCGCGGTGATTATTTACATACTTGTTTGTAAACGGCAGTTCGGTTCCGCCTTTTTGCGTAACATTAAATTGAAGAGTAGTTAATTCGGATTTTAGAACTTTATCAGACGGCTTTTTATACTCTGCGGTTCTGATGTTTCCCCATATGCTTTTTATATAATCGTCCCTGCCGGAGGCTTTGCGGTAAGAGTAGTATCTTTCCGGATTCTTCTTATAAAAATGCTGCTCCGATTCCTCCACCGGCATAAAATTCGTAAACTTTACGATACCGGTTACTATGGGTTTGTTAAAAATATTTTAATCCTTCAGATCTTTCTCGGATTTTTCAGCGAAAACCTTCTGTGCATTGTTATTTAAATAAAAGATATAGGATTTATACTGTGGTCCCCTGTCGTAAAAAGAACCGCCGGTATCCGTGGGATCAAACTGCTTCCAGTAATAGTCGACCAGTTCCTGATAACTTGTAATTCTAGGATCATAGATTACTTTTACGGCTTCAACTTTACCGGTAGGCTTTGCATCCTTTGTTATACCCTCAGCATAGCCGGAAATAACATCCTTTAAGCCGGAGAGTTTCTCGAACGATGCATCCATACACCAGTAGCATCCTCCGGCAAAGACAGCCGAAACCGAATTGCCGGAATCATCGGAATCATTCTTTTTATCGTGCACATCCGGTTTTGAACAGGCTGAAAACGCAAATGTCAGCATTGCGCATATTATTAATATTTTCATTTTTTTCTCCGTAACGTATTTGTCAATTCTGGATTTATTTTTCTTTCGGCCGAAAAATAACTTTCAATAATCACGGAAATATCACGGAAGGTTAAAGAAAACATTAAGATTGAAGGGTACTTTTAACCGGGAATGCAATATGGTATATGTATCGGCTCTATTCCGACTATTTTCCGGCTTTTGGCCGAAAACTTTTCACAAAATTCTATTTTACATTTAATTAATTTCAATTTATTTTAGAAGCAAAATATAAGCCCTTTTTATGGGGAGCCACCGTAACAGGGTAAATTCAGAGACGTATTAAATATCTATTAATTCATTACCAAAAGATTTTCATATGAAACTTACAATCTTAGGCAAAGTATGCTATATAATAATATTCTTATTATTAACTTCCGGCAAAATTTTTTCGCAGGATAAAATTCAAGAAGCCTACTCGGAGATTAATTCCGGGAAGTTCGATGAGGCCGAACAAATTTTCTTAAAGGAATCGGGAAAGCCGGACAGTTACAGAGCAGACATGGGTCTTTTCCTTTTATACGAGATTAAAATAGACGCCGGAAAAGCCTGGCAATATTATTATAAAGTTATAAACAAGGCCGACAAGCCGGAGCCGTATATTTTTGCTTTTATGTATGATGCGATGTTCTCAAGAAATATCAATGATAAAAATTCCGGATTGCTGGAGCTTCTTAAGAAGGAATCCGAAAATACGGAGGACGGCTTTGAAAATGCGGAAGCTTGCGAAAGACTGGGAAGATATTATTCCGAACATAACGATTTAAAAACCGCGCAATCTTATTACGATAGGCTCGGAGCCGTAAAAGACTGGAGCGTTATCGGACCCTTTGAAAATATTTCGGCTTCCGGATATTACCAGGAATACGGACCGGAAAAAGAATTTAATACGGATAAAATATATACAGGCAAAAACAACAAACCGGTACACTGGTTTAACCTTGATAAAATAAGACGAGATTACTGGATTGATTTTACGCTCAATTTCCCCACTGTTAACTCGATCTTTTACGCAAACACTTTCATATATTCGCCGGAAAAACAAAATATCCAGATGAGAATCGGAACATCTGGTTCTTTTAGAGCATTTCTTAACGATCAATTAATCTCCGAGTGTTACGATGAGCGCAACAACGATCTCGATACTTATGTAAGTACGGCTACGCTCCAAAAGGGTTGGAATAAAATGCTTCTGAAAGTAGGGTATTCCGATCTCGAAAAATGCAATTTCCTTTTAAGAATTACGGATGACAAAGGATTTCCGGTAAAAGACCTGAAGTATTCAACGGAGAAAAAAGAATATAAGTCCGAGCCGGGGGAAAAAATTGTAGAGATACCTTCGCCTTATGAAAATTACTTCAAAGAAAAAATTAATCAGCATCCCGATTACCCGGAAAATTATGTTCTGCTTTCTGAAATTTATGTAAGAAATGAAAAATTAACCGAAGCGGAAGAACTGTTAAAAAACGGATTAAAAAAGAATCCAGATAATTTAGTTTTAATGTTTCAGCTTCTTTCAGTTTATAATAAAGACGGCAAGACAACGGAAATGAACACTTTAAGCGAAAAGATAAATAATATAAGGAAAGATTTGCCGGCTATCATTTCGATTAAGATGATGGATGCAGTGAAGAACAAGAACAACGATAAAGCCAGGGAGCTAACCGAAAAAATTATTCCGCTTCTGCCTGATTCACCCGAACTTTATTTAATGAAGATAGGTTATTATTCGTTGAAAAATGCTGCGCCAAAAGTAATCGAAACCATTAATGAAGCGTATGAGAAATACCCCGATGAATGGAACATCGTCACTTTAAAAGAAAGACTCGATTATTCCGTAAGCCGGGATTACAATAAGGCTGTAGATATAATAGAAAAATTCTGCAAGAATAATTATTCCTACACCGCATATAAAGAACTTGCGGATCTTTATCTTATGCTGTCAATGGTGGATAAATGGGATAGCACTTATCAAAAGATAATTGATCAGGATCCGGGAGCACCGGGATACCACTACCAGATGGCCAAAGTTTATTATTCGCTTCAAAAATACGAAAAGGCAAAAAGTCAAACGGAAGAAGCCTTGCATATTTGCCCCTTCAGTACCACATATTACGAAATGCTCGGCGATATTTACGCAGCTCAAAACAATCCCGATTCGGCCAGGATTGCTTACGGCAATTCTATCAAGTTTTCTTCAACCAATTACGATGCGCGGGAAAAATTGAAAAACTTGGTTGAGAATAAACCAGAAGACAGTATTGTAAAACCTTTCGACATAAAAGCTTTAATTGCCCAGTCACCCTCCGGAGACAAGTATCCGGGAGACGATGCCTTAATTCTCTGCAATGACGTAAAAAGAACTTTCTATGAAGGCGGGGCTTCGGAATATGATGTTGAAATTCTCGTTAAGTTATTTACAAAAGACGGAATTGAACATTTCACAAATTATTATATTGACTACAACTCGAACGTTCAGGATATTATTTTCGATAAAGCGGTTGTAATTAAAAAAGACGGCTCGGAAATAGACGCAGATAAAAATGACGGCGAGGTCGTATTTAAATCGATGGATGTTAATGACTGCATCTATATGAAATACAAAATAAGAAATTACTATACAGGCGCTCTTTCAAGCCATTTCTGGGACGGTTTTAATTTCAATCTGTTTTTCCCAATAGAGAATATACGCTATTCTCTTATTATGCCCTCCGGAATAAACGTGTATTACCGGGGACAGAATATGAGTTCGGAACCCTCGGTTAAAAAGGATATCGGCGGAAATACTTTGTACATCTGGCAGAAAAATGATATCCCTGCGGTTAAATACGAAGCCGGAATGCCGCCGTTAAATGATGTAGGAAAGATCTTGTATGTTTCGACAATTAAAGACTGGAATTACATTGCCAGATGGTATCTTAATTTAACCGGTTCCAAGACTATAGCAAACTATGAAATAAAAGAAAAGGTGGGAGAGCTTTTACAAGGAAAAGAATCGTTGCCGGTAAATGATAAAATAAAAATCATTTATGATTACATCGTTCAGAATATTACATACAGCAGCGTGCCTTTCAGACAGTCGGCTTTTATTCCGCAGAAAGCACGGGATGTTCTTGTTACAAAAATCGGTGATTGTAAAGATATGGCAACATTATTTATAACTATGCTGAAAGTTATTGGAGTAAATGCAGATTACATACTTGTAAATACCAACGACAACGGTTTGAATAAAAATGCACTTCCGGGCAATTATTTCAATCATGCGATAGCAAAAGTTGAAATAGACGGCAAGACGGTATTTTTCGACCTTACCGCAAGAAATTATCCTGCAGGTACTCTGCCTTCCATGGATATAGGCGCATTTGCGCTTGACATTACACAGGGTGAAACTTCGCCATTTTATATTGACGGCAGGAATTTATATCCGAGAGAGATTATTAGAGACGCAGATGCAACAATACGAGATGATAACTCCGTAACGGTAAACATAAAAACAAAACGCACAGGTTCGGTTACTGCGGAAATGAGAAATACTTTCAGCTACATCAACCAGACAGAACAAATTAAAAAGATGAATGAATATCTTTCCGAAAGTTTCAGCAATTTCAGCGTAACAAATTTTACGTGCGGCAATCTTGATTCGCTCACCTCAACCGTCAGCAACTCATGTTCGTTTACGTTAAACCAGTATCTGGGCAATGCCGGCGACTACAAACTCCTAAAGATGCCGTGGGAAGACAGGGTTTCATCCAATGCAGCCTTTTCTTACGACCAAAGGAAATATGCGTACAACCGGCAGGTGGATGCCGATCTTCTGAAAGAAACATTAAAAATCAAACTGCCTTCCGGCTACATACCGGTAGAAGTACCTAAAGACGTGAGCCTCGATTGTAAAGCAGCCTCATATAAAGTAGAATACAAATTTTCGGACGGATTTGTTATTGCCAAAAGAAGCATGACAAACAAGTCCGATGTTGTTTATCCGCAGGATTATAAAGATTACAAGGAATTTATGAATAAAGTAATAAGCAGCGATCTTACTCAGATACTTTTAAAGAAAGGGTAATAAGGGGTTAACATGCAGTAGAGAAGCAACGATTTGCGTCTCTACTGCATGTATTGAATTTGATTCAATTAAAAATAAATCGAGGCAAAAACCAAAGACCCTGTGTTTATATTCATTCCTCCGGGATTTCCGAAACGAGTTGAATTCTTGTCCGAAAAAGAAAAATTTAACTGTGCTTCCACACCAACGCTGAAATGACTATTAAAGAAATATTCTCCTCCCGCCAGCACTCCGGCAACAGCATCGATTGTACCTGTCCCTTGTTTGGGAATACCGAAAATTGCCCCGCCTCTTAAGCCCAAAAAAGGAGAAAAATGCAAATCAAATTTTATGTAATGATGAAGAACCAGGCCGGCGCTGAGATCCGTATTAAAGCTTCCGATTGATGTTAGGCCGATCGCGGGAGCAATATAGTTATTGTTGTCTGTCCAAATCGGGAACAAAATATCTGTTTCGGCAGCGTTCAAGGCCGCCGTTATTCCCCACGTTCCGTGATAGGATTCTTGAGCAAAATTATTATTTGAAATAATGACTACTAAAATAAAAACGACAATAATAGAAGCAGCATATTTTTTCATGTTTTATTTCCGGTTTCGTTTAAAGTTTAATTATTACAATTCTAAAAAGGTTTAAAATTATTTTCTTTATTTCTGTGCAACCATATATTCCGCCACAACAACTGATTGTCGATCCGGATATAAATTCTGTAGACACCGTCCGGTAAATAGTTGCCGTTATCATCTTTTTCGTTCCACTCAACTCTGTGATATCCGGCTTGTATATATCCTTCAAGTATAATTTTATAATAACTAAAATGCGGAGAGACATAATAACCATTGCCATATATGGCCGCGCCGCTTGTGTTTTCTCCCGGCAGCCTGCCTTTTACTATCCATACAGTAATATTTTTACCGACGGGAATTCCGAAATTTATAAATACTCCCTCACTTGAAGGATTGGGATACGGCTCAGTAAGCTGGTAATTAAGTTTACCATGTGTGGCTGAGACTTCAATTATATACGATTTTTCATTCGGCTGACCTAGTATGGCTATAGGATCGGGACTGTCGGACGAAGTCATTACTATTCCTGTTATCAGAGGGATTTCCGAGGAATTGATTATTGAAGAGCCGGCGTCGGTTGGATTTTTACATGATAATAATAGGAATGCTAGACTTACAAGAAATAAAACTGTTAAATATTGTTTTCTCATTGCGCCCCCAACTGCATTTGATATTTCAAATTGATTTTATATTCGATAAACCGAATCCCCGCTATTTCGAGAGAATGAAAATATAAATTCCGTACAAATTATTATTTTTATATTTAAGCTCAAAAAAATATTTTGTAATATGCTTTAGGCCTAATATTAATAGTAAAGGATTAATTTCCGAGGAGAACTAACAGTGAGATCTTATTTTACCGTTATTTTATTTTTTGTATTATTAGTTATGAGTAATTCAGGAATATCACAGACAAAAACATTGAACGTCTGGAACGGAAAAATTCCCGGCGCTATCGATAACCCTAGAATTAAAGAGAACACCGTACTCTCTGATTTGGGAGTTAAGCGTATAAGAGACGTTACCGAACCGACCATAAAGATTTACTTCCCTCCTAAAGTAAAAGCGAACGGAACCGCAATGCTTATTTGTCCGGGCGGAGGTTATGTTCGTCTGGCAATGCCCGACGAAGGTTATGCCGTAGCAAATTGGCTGAAAAGCATAGGCATTACGGCGGTTGTTCTCAAATACAGACTACCGAGCGATTCAATAATGGAAAACAAAGCAATTGGACCACTGGAGGATGCTCAGGAAGCAATGAGAATAATTAGACGCCATTCAAAAGAATGGGGATTAAATCCTCGTAAAATAGGGGTTATGGGCTTCTCCGCGGGAGGACATGTAGCGTCATCGCTTTGCACTCATTACAATGAAAAAGTTTACAAGTCCGACACAACCAGCGCCCGTCCCGATTTTTCGGTACTTGTTTATCCTGTAATCTCAATGAGAGAAGGCATAACTCATATGGGATCCAGAATTCATCTTTTAGGAAAATCACCGGATACAAGTCTTGTAGAACATTTCTCCAACGAACTTCAGGTAACTAAAAACACTCCTCCCGCTTTTTTAGTGCAGGCAGAAAACGATAAAACAGTTCCCGTTCAAAACAGCATCGATTATTTTCTTGCGCTAAAAAAATTCAATATTCCTGCCGAACTTCATATTTATGAAAAAGGCGGACACGGATTCGGTTTGGCTAAAAACCGTCATAACGAAACAGAATCCAACTGGCCGAAAACTTGCGAAAACTGGATGAAAATGATGGGGCTCCTATAAACCGGGTAGTTAAATTTAATATTTACCGTCACGGTTACATGCTATTTGTAACTTCATTGTTTGCATAAGTAAAGTTAAATCTGTTAAGGATTTGGATTCACCAAATTTACATGTTTGTCCGGTCACACTTATCTATTTATATTAATTTATTGGATTCATACTTGTTGATTATTCGGACATTCAAGACTATTTTCTAAACATGAAAAATTTCATTCGCAATGCAAAAGAGAAAACATTAATTCCGGCAATTGTTTTTTTTAAGATCAAAACAACCGTCGATTGAAATAAATTGTTTTTGATATTACCTCGCTATAAAAAGAACTAGAAAACTTTGTACATATATCTAATAAAGATAAACCTACGGTAAGTCCATATTCAATGTTACATAGTGAACCGAAACTTTATTTAGAAAGGGCAAAGCTTGATTGATGATAAACGGATACAGTTAAATAAATCTCAAGTGCATAGGCGCGATTTCTTAAAACTCCTGGGCTTAACTGCCGGCGGATATGCATTAAGCAAAATACCTTTTTCTCATGAGTCTGCGGTTACTTCCGTCCGACCCGACAAAATTTTAATTTCCCAAATCCCTAAAATCGGACTTATAATACCTGATTCAGGATTATATCCCGAATTGGGTAAAAATATAAAAACCGGGTTATCTCTTGCTCTCAAACGATCGGGCATTTCAAGTGCTATTGTAGGAGAAAAAATAAAAACGGTGGTAACCGGCAACCGAAGACATGAAAACTTAGCGGCGGTAAGAGAGCTTATACAAAAAAATAAATGTGAAATACTTGTCGGAGTTATTCCTCCCATCACCGCTTCCGAAATGCATAACGAACTCGAAGAAAACGGAAAATTTTTAATCGTAACAAACGCCGGTGCAAATGTTGTAAGAACGGAAGAACAGTCTCCGTATATTTTTTATAATACTCTTGGTTACTGGCAGTCTAATTTTGCGCTAGGCCAATGGGCGGCAAGACATCTGGGCAGAAATATTTTCATAGCGACTTCTTTTTACGAGAGCGGCTACGATGCGCTTTACGCATTCAGAACCGGCGCTGAACAGGAAGGCGGAAAAATAATTGAAACACACGTTTCCCATTTACCTAACGCTCAGACGGAAATGCATGAACTTATGGGTCGCATTAAAAATGCCGCTCCGGATTTTGTATTTGCCGCGTATAGCGGTAACGAAGCCGCCGAATTCCTAAGTGCTTATTCAAAAGCAGGGTTAGAAAATAAGATTCCCCTTGCGGCATCTTCGTTTATGGCGGAAACTTCTATGCTCAACAAATATCGCACATCATTTCCTTCGATGATAAGCTGCTCTTCGTGGATGCCCGGATTGACGGCCGGAGAAAAATCATTATCCGTAAAACATACTGTTAATAAAAGTGAAAATCCGGATGACAGGTTCGCGGTATTGGGTTTTGATACCGGTATACTGATAGCTGAGACCTTGCATGCAACGGGAAATAAATTAACCGATATAAGCCTTGTAAGAGAATCACTGCGCAATGCCGCTTTCAATTCACCGCGCGGTAAAGTGTTTATGAACTGTGATACTCAAAGTATTACTACCCCGCTGTATTTATATAATTTAAATGCTGATATGAATAAATTTTCTTATGCAGAAATTGACGAATTAAAAACCGTCGGAAGTAATAACCGGGTCTTCACATCTTTATGCAGCCAGCAAAGAACAGGCTGGCTTAATGAATACCTGGTAGTTTAAAAAGAGGCTGAAATGAAAATCGATTTAAAACCTAAAAACGAAAAAGACGAATCCTTCCTTTTCAGACTTTATGCCGGAACCAGGGAAGAGGAGCTTTCTGTTCTTTCTTGGACGCCTTCTCAAAAAGATGAATTCCTGCAGATGCAGTTCAAGGCACAGACAGAATATTACAGTCAGATTTATCCTGATGCCGAATATAATATTATTCTGCACGACGACGAACCGGCAGGACGTTTAATCATCGCCCGCCTGGAGAATGAAATAAGAGTTGTTGATATCGCGATGATAAAAAAACAGCGCGGAAAAGGGACGGGCGAATTGCTGCTGCGTAAAATAATGGAAGAGGCGGAAAGAGAAGGCAAGCTTGTAGTACTGCACGTCGAACATCTTAACCGTGCTAAAAATCTTTATGTAAGATTGGGATTTAAAGCAGTCGAAAACCTGGGCGTTTATTTGAGAATGGAATGGCGGCCCAAAATTGTAGTTTATAAATCGAGCGAGGTATTCTAAGTGAATAATCTTCCGGACAGCGGAGAAGAGATAACCCAATTACCGGCTCATGATGAATTTGCCGAACAGCTGAACACTAAGTTCAAAATAAGTTTATCCGGCGGTAATGAAATAGAATTGATATTATCGGAATTATCTCCGGTAAAAAGGACCGGGAAGTATGAACAATATTCACTTTACTTCAGCGGTCCCTCCGATTCGCTTCTGCCCCAGGCGCTTTATATGATGAAGCATAATAATTTCGGAACGATTGGATTATTCCTTGTGCCGGTCGGGAAGGACGAAAGCGGATATAAATACGAAGCGGCTTTCAATATTTTAAGTAAATGAGATCATCGTCTTGTTGATCGTAGGTGGTAGGTAGTTGGTAGTGCATGGTTTGTTGTATGTATAAAATATTTCCGTAAAGAAGTTTAAGTTCAAAAGGAGAGAAAAATATGTCGCAGCCTTATGTAGGTGAAATAAGAATGTTTGCCGGAAATTTTGCTCCCTCGGGGTGGATGCTGTGTCAGGGACAGTTACTAGCCATTTCCGAATACGAAACTTTGTTTAATTTAATCGGCACTACTTACGGCGGAAATGGGTCTTCAACTTTTGCGCTTCCGGATTTACAGGGGCGCGTACCCATTCATATGGGCAGCTTTTCAGGGTTGAATTCAATAATCGGACAGTCCGGCGGATCGGAAACAGTAACACTTACTTCGGCGCAGCTTCCGGTCCATACCCATGCCGTAAACGCGGCAAGCGCAGGAGAAACGGACAATCCGGCAGGAAGCGTTTGGGCAGGATCTTCGGCAAAATCATACTCAATTATAGGCTACAATCTGACTATGAACTCAAACACGGTATCATTATCGGGCGGAAGCCAGCCTCATGAAAACATGATTCCGTATGTAAGTCTTAATTTTATAATATCTTTATTCGGTATTTTTCCGTCGCAAGCCTGATTTAATATTAAGTAATAAAACAAAAAAGGAACAAATTCATGGCCGAACCTTTTCTCTCGGAAATCAGAATTTTTTCATTCGGGTTTGCCCCTAAAGGATGGGCTTTGTGCAACGGGCAGCTTTTACCGATAAATCAAAACCAAGCGCTGTTTTCGCTGTTGGGAACTACATTCGGCGGCGACGGGCGGGTAAATTTCGCGCTGCCCAATATGCAGTCGAGAGTTCCTTTTCACGCCGGAAACAATTTTGTTTTAGGGCAGGCGGGCGGAGAATCCGCACATGTCCTGACAGTTGCAGAAATGCCCGAACATACTCATACCGTAATGGCCGGTTCCAAATCGCCGGATTCTAGTTCGCCGTCAAACAACACCTGGGCTTCCAATACCGGTTTTAATGCTTATAGTAAAACCATAAATGAAGCTATGCTGGAAGGAAATATTAATAAGACGGGTCAGGGTCAGGCGCATTCAAATATGCCGCCGTTTTTAGTTTTAAATTTTTGCATAGCACTGCAGGGAATTTTTCCCTCTCAAAATTAAGGAGCATAACATGGATCCATTCGTAGCGGAAATAAGAATCTTTCCCATGAATTTTGCACCGAAAGGGTGGGCGTTTTGCAACGGACAGTTGCTGCCTTTAAGTCAGAATACTGCTCTCTTTTCGCTGCTTGGAACGACTTACGGCGGAGACGGTAAATCTAATTTCGCCCTTCCGAATCTTCAGGGAGCAGCGCCTCTTCAGCAGGGACAGCTCCCGGGCGGATCAATATATGATCTCGGACAGACCGGCGGTCAAGTCTATGTAACTTTAACAACACAAGAAATACCTGCTCACAATCATCCTTCTTATGCCGCAGACTTAGGCGGCTATTATGATCCTAAAAATAATATCTGGGGTATAGCAAGCGGACAGAGACCGGCACCAAATGTATATACTTCTGCTGTTCCGGATACCCCGATGAACCAGGAAGCGTTTTCCCCTTCCGGCGGCGGGCAGCCTCATAATAATATGTCCCCGTATTTGGTTTTTAATTTTTGCATTGCATTGCAGGGCGTATATCCGCCGAGAAGTTAAAAGATAATTTTAATTCTTATAATAATTTCTGTCAGTCGGTATTAATTACATTTATTTTACAGAACGGGCCTTATATGATGAATATAAATTACAGAATAATCGGTACATCATTTTTAAAGGTTAAGATGCATTTAACCGTTTTAAGCCTGCTATTATCTCTTTTTGCGGTATCCGTTCTGACGGCGGCAACTTTTAATGTCAATACATTCGTCGATTCTCATGCGGCGAATCCGGCTTCCGGTTCGGGATTTGATGCAGGAGGAAACGTTTCACTTCGATCGGCAATAGAAACTGCCGATTCAATTGGAGGAACCAACACAATAAATTTGCCTGAAGGGACTTACACATTAACTTTAGGCGAAATTAAATTCGGAAATAAGGCACAAGACTTAACGATTAGCGGCGCCGGGAATCCAGTAAATACGATTATATTAATGAGTTCAACCAGTACCGACCGCATTTTTTTAATTAATCCCAACGGAACAGTTACCGGAGTTAATACTTTAATCAGAAAAATTTCTTTTAAAGGAGGCTCTCTATCTTCCGATTTTTTCGGAGGCGGCGCAATATCGGCAGGCGGCCCCGGTAATTCATTAAAAATTTATGACTGCATATTCGACGGGAATACTGTTCCGGACCGCCAGGGAACGGGAGGCGCAATAAATTTTTCAGGCGGCGGTACGCTCACTATAGACAGCGGAAGCGTATTTAAAAACAATCAAGTAATTGATCCGGGCAGCACCGGCGGAGGCGCGGTATTTTATTTCCTGCAAAGCAACGTTAATCTAACCGGCAGCTTAAATATTGCGAACTGCCTGTTTGAGAATAATATTTCTGCCGGGCAGGCATCTGTCAGTTCAGGCGGCGGAGCTATCGGAATACAAACGCAAGGATCCAATAACGGTCAGACTTTTTCGGCATCGATTACCGGAAATACATTCATAAATGATTCAACTTTAAACGGGTACGGCGGGGCTATAATTATTTTAAATGCATTTTCTTCCGGCAATATAATTCACATCAACTACAACAGGTTTTTCGGAAATCAGGCGTCGTCCGGCTCCGCACTGGAATACATTAACACTCAGGGAAGCGCTGATGCCTCAAACAACTGGTGGGCTTCCAACAGCGGTCCGGAATCTTCCGGAAGTAAAATTGCGGGTACATTCGGATCCGGCAGTGCCGGAACTTTAACCGCGTCTACTTGGATTGTTTTAACCAATACCGCTCCTACCGATACGGTCTGCGGTAACGGTTCGACAACGGTTACCGCAAGCTTTCTTAAGAACTCAAATAACGAAACTCTGGCACCGGCAAATCTCGGAGCGCTAATTGGCGTTCCGGTTGCGTTCGGCAATGCCCTGCCGTCGGGAAGTAAAATTACAAATGCGCAAACAACCATTCAATCAAACGGAACGGCTACTGCTACTTATACTGCAGGTCCTACTGCGGGACCCGGTTCTGTCGATGCAACCGTCGACAGCGTAAAAGCAACCGCCTCTTTTGCTGTGTATATATTCCGCTCATTTGTCTCGATAGCCGACGGGAGCTGGAATACTCCATCAATATGGAACCATAACTGCGTACCTGATACCGCAGATACCGCTACCGTCAATACAAATATCTCATTAGCGGCGGACGCAAATATAAATAAACTTATAATTTCATCAGGTAAAATTCTGAACCTTGATACAAATAATATTCATATACACGGTAATTTTTTTAATTCGGGTTCTCTCTCGGGAACCGGGACCGTTTTATTCGAAGGTGATACTACCCAGAATATTACCGGCGTTACATCTTTCCCGAATCTGACGCTGAATAATCCGGTAAGTTATGTTTCATTGAATAATAACATTTTAATTAAAGGCAAACTGCTGTTAACAAAAGGTGATCTCATTACAAACTCGGATACCGTTTTCTTCGGAACTGCGGCATCCGATCCGTTTGAAACATCCGGCAATAATATAGTTGGCAATGCGTCAATGTTGAAAAGAAATATCGGAACGGGAACGCTTACTTTTCTAGGAACAGATATAACAGGAAATACGGATATCGGTAATATTTCAATAACCAGGGTTACCGGAGACGGCGGTGTAATAAACGCTATAGGTAACAGAAGCATTCAGGCAAACTGGAATATTACCGCAGGAGGAACCCCTCCCTATTCAAACAGATCTTTAACGCTTAGCTGGCTTAATACATTCGATAACGGAAAAAAATTCGGCAGTTCCGACAGCGCCGTGGTTTTTACAAGCTCTGACAGCGGCAGTACCTGGCACAGGACGGGACTTCCTGAAGAGGTAAGCGTAAACAATCCGAGAAAAATAACTGTTCCGGTAAAATATTTTTCATTGTGGACGGTAACCGATCAGAACAATCCCCTGCTAGTCCAAAATGAAAATACAATTCCGGTCAGATATGATTTATATCAGAATTATCCGAATCCTTTTAATCCTTCAACCGTAATCAAATATGCTATTCCTCATCAAAGTCAGGTAGTGCTTAAAATTTATGATATACTCGGCAGAGAGGTAACAACTCTTGTTAACGGTGAAAGGCAGCCCGGCATTTATGAAGTTAATTTTAATGCCTCAAGTCTGGCAAGCGGAGTTTATATTTATAGTCTCAGGGCCGGAAATTATATTTCACAGAAAAAACTTTTACTGCTGAAATAAAAAAAGTTTACACATTGAACAAAAAGTGCATCACGTCGCCGTCGTTTACCGTATATTCTTTGCCTTCAATCCGCATTACGCCGGCGGCTTTACATGCGGTTTCCGATTTATATTTAACATAATCATCGTAACCAATAACTTCGGCGCGGATAAAACCTTTTTCAAAGTCGGTATGAATAACACCCGCGGCCTGCGGGGCTTTCCAGCCTCTGTGTATTGTCCAGGCTTTTACTTCCTTCGGTCCGGCGGTAAAATAGCTTATTAGTCCTAATGTGTGAAAACCTGTTCTGATTATTTTTTCCAAGCCACTTTCATTTACACCGAAAGAATCAAGGAATTCTTTTCTTTCATGTTCGTCCAAACCGACAAGCTCTTCTTCAACTTTAGCGGATATCTTTACAACATCGGACCCTCTATCCTCGCCGTATTTTCTAACCGTCTTTACATAATCATTATCTTCAGCAAGTCCTTCTTCGTCAACATTGGCGCAGTAAATAATTTTTTTAGAAGTCATTAATCTCAGTTCGTTAAACAGTTCCTGAACGCTTTCTTTATCCTTTTCCGGATATGCTAATGCAAGATTGCCTTCGTTCATAAATTTCAAAAGCGATTCGGCATCGTCCAGAACTATTTTAAGATTCTTATCACCCTTAAGTGCTTTTTGAAGCCTTTCTATTTTTTTTTCTACGGTCTGAACATCAGCAAGAATTAATTCCGTTTCGATAACTTCGATATCTCTCAACGGATCAACGCTGCCGTCCACATGAACAATATCGCTCATTATCGAAACATCTTATCACTTCAAGAACCGCATCCGTCTCTCTAATGTTTGTCAAGGAATTGATTCCCTAGCCCTTCACCCTTGCTTGCGCCTTTCACCAGTCCTGCTATATCTACAAAATCAACCGTTGAATTAACAATTCTTGCCGGGTTTACAAGCTTCAGCCAAAACATCAATTCTTGAATCCGGTACCGGAACAACAGCTTTGTTAGGTTCGATTGTACAGAACGGATAATTTGCCGCTTCCGCGTTCTGCGCTTTTGTTAGCGCGTTAAACAAAGTTGATTTACCAACATTCGGCAGTCCGACAATTCCTATACTTAAACCCATTATTTTTCTCCGATATAAATTTATACTATAACATTTTCGTTCATTGTTTCACGAAGTTTGTGTACTTCGGCATCATCCACATATTCGTCAAATGTCATAATCTTATCGATCATTCCGAATGGCGTTAATTCTATTATTCTGTTAGCGATGGTCTGAATAAACTGGTGATCGTGTGAAACAAATAAAACAGTTCCGTTAAAATTAATTAATCCGTTATTTAAGAGGTAATTGCTTCAAGATCAAGATGATTGGTAGGTTCATCGAGCAGAAGAACATTTGCGCCGCTGAGCATCATCCGCGCTATCATGCAGCGCACTTTTTCGCCCCCGATAAAACATTGGCTTTCTTTAATGATTCCTCCCCGGAGAATAAGCATTCTCCCTAAAAATCCCCGGATAAATGTTTCATCTTTTTCTTTTGAAAACTGACGAAGCCAGTCTATAAATTCAGTTCAACATTAAAGTAAGATGGAATTTTCTTTCGGAAAATATGCATGTGAAACGAGTTATACCCCATTCAAAAGACCCCTCATCTGCTTTTATTTCTTCCATTAATATTTTAAATAAAGTTGTCTTGGAAATATCGTGCGAACCGACAAAGGCAATTTTGTCTCCTCGGGTTAACCATAAAAGAAATATTGTTTAAAACCTTTTCGCCTTCAATTGATTTTAGAAATATTTTTTATTTCAAGAACATTATTTCCGCAGATCTCTTTCCGGTTTAAAATGAATATAAGGAAATTTTCTCGATGATGGTTTTATTTCTTCAACATTTAATTTATCAAGAAGTTTTTTCCTGGAAGTTGCCTGTTTCGATTTTGAAGCATTTGCGCTGAAACGCGCGATAAATTCCTGAAGTTCTTTTATTTTTGCTTCGGTCTTTTTATTTGCGTCTTTTGCCTGCTGCATAGCAAGCTGACTTGCCTCAACCCAGAAATCATAATTGCCTGTGAAAACCTGGATTTTTCCGTAGTCGATATCCGCGATGTGAGTACAGACATTATTTAGAAAATGCCTGTCGTGTGAAACCACGATAACAGTATTCTTAAAATTGATTAGAAATTCTTCAAGCCAGTTAGTTGATTGTATATCAAGATGGTTCGTGGGCTCATCAAGCAGAAGAATATCAGGGTTTCCGAAAAGTGCCTGCGCAAGCAAGACCTTTACTTTTTCATTACCCAGCAGGTCGGCCATTTTTTTGTAGTGAAGCTCGTCCTTGATTCCCAGGCCAATTAATAAAGATGCCGCTTCTGATTCGGCTTCCCAGCCGTTTAGTTCGGCAAATTCACCTTCAAGCTCGGAGGCTTTTATTCCGTCTTCGTCTGTAAAATTTTCCTTTGAGTACAGGGCGTCTTTTTCTTCCATAATTTTGATAGAGTTCTTTATGCCCCATAATTACGGTTTTTAAGACCTCAAATTCATCAAATTCAAATTGATTCTGTTTTAAGACTGCCAGTCTCTTTCCCGGCTGAATTATTATATCACCCGAGGAAGGATCAATTTCTCCCGATAAAATCTTAAGAAAAGTTGACTTTCCCGCACCATTTGCGCCAATTATTCCATAGCAGTTTCCGGGGTAAATTTTATGTTTACTTCTTCGAATAAAACACGTTTTCCGTATCTTAAGCTTATATTGCTTGTACTAAGCATCTTTATTTATTCCATATTAAAAAATTTTGAAAATAGCCCCTAATATAACAAATTTTTCGAACATTATTAGAATTTTAAGGTGATTAATTTAACCGCTTAAATATGTGAGTAATCTTTAGATGTGAATTAAAAACGATGGAACGCAAATAACACGCATTAAATCCATTTATTTGGAAAAAATATTCCCTCTTAATTACATGAATTAATAATCCTCTAATAATGAGCAACATCCGCGTCATCTGCGCGCTATTATTGCAAAGGATACTTTTCCGCATAATATAACATTTGCCCGGTAAAGTCTTCCGGATATTCTATTTCAACGTCGGCAATTTTATCATTATTTATTAGAGGCTTTAGTACAGGATTTATAAATCCTTTATACGGCGGAATATTTAATTTATCGTATCTTTCTTTAACTTCCTTATGTAGTTCAAGATCTATTTTAACGCCGTATGATTCGATAAGATATTTTGCCGCTTCGTAATCTCCTTCCGAAGTGACGCGCTGAATTTCTTTAAGCAGTTCGCCGAATAATATTCTCAGCTTATTATAATCTCTTATTACAAAATATGTTTTTCCGTCCTTATTTAATTTTTTCGATGACATTTTCAGGCTTCCCTTTTTCATAAGCCCAGAGACTTATCAGTTGTCTGTTGCGCATATGAGATTCTTCTATATTATCTCCGGGTTCAATCCTTGCTAGCTGCAGCATCAATCCGTTCAGTATATATTTATTGTATCCTGCTTTTGCGGTATCCAAATGAGGCATTACACCGATATCTATCATCTTTTGATCCGGAAGATAGTAAAGCGCAACAAGGTCGGCGCGCGTTTCTTCGATGGCCGATGAGTAATTTTTTAAAGTTTGATGAGGCGCCGCGACTCCCGGTAATATCTGACCGGAACCGTGTCCGATTATCTCATGAAGGTCCGTATGCAGATCATCCGCAAGAGAGCCGTATTTTTTATGTAAAGCAATTTCTTCATCGGAAAATGCAAATTCCTTCAGCAGACTTTCGGATTTAGATTCGTTATAAGCTTCAACAATATTACTCATATTTACCGATTTAGAACCGTACTTTTCCCTGATCCACTGTGCGTTGGGAAGATTTATCCCGATAGGTGTTGAAGGAGATGCATCGCCGGCTTCAACAACAACATTTATTGCTTTCGCCGATACGCCCTTTACATTTTTTTTCTTGAATCTGCCGTCTATGGGAGAATTATCTTCAAACCACTGAGCCTGATCGCTGATCGCTTGCATCCGCTTTGTCGCTTCTTTATCAATAATCGAGACCATTCCCTCGTACGATCCTTTATAACCCATAGCGTCGCTGTAAACTTCGATAAAACCGTTGACGGTATCAACTGCCGAAGATGTATCTTTTAACCATTCGATATTATACGCATCGAAATATTTTAATTCACCGCTTTTATAAAATTCTATTAGATTTTTCAGCGCTTCTTTCTGATGCCGGTTTTCAGATACTTCATGAGCTTTTGACAGCCAGTATATTATTTTCTCGATCGCTTCGGAATACATCCCTCCCGCTTTCCATACTTTCTCTTTCAATTCACCGTTCTCTTTGATCAGTTTTGAATTTAATCCGTATGAAACGGGTTCCGGGTCGTTCTCATTCCTCATCTTTGAATAAAACTCTTCAACTTCTTTCTGATTAACGCCTTCGTAAAAATTATTTGACGATGATTTTATAACATCTTTGCCCGGTTCCAGGTTAACTTTCTGCGGTGCAATATCGGGATTAAATATTACCGGCGACAATTCGGCCGCTAATTCATGCACGGACTGTCCTTTAACTAAAGGCAGCATTGAAGCATCGGTTCCGCTTAATAATTTATTAAAATATTCTTTCGGAAAACCGGGTAAAATCTTTTTCGCGGAATAATGATGATGAATTCCGTTTGAGAACCAGATCCTTTTTGTATAAACAATAAATTTTCTAAAGTCTTCGTTATCCCTGTCTCCCATGAAAGATTTAATTATTGCTTCAAGAGTTCTTTTTATTTTCAAATTAAATTTATAATGCTGGTCGAAAATAATTTCCCTTCCGCTAAGCGCCGCTTCATACAAATAATATGCAAGCTCTTTCTGCTTTAACGAAAGTTCTTCAAAACCCGGCACACGGTAGCGGAGTATCATTATATCTGCAAATTGCTCGGATAAGTAGCTGAAGTTGTTTTTTTTCTGTTCCATAAGATCGTTGGTTATTATTGATATTATATTTTCATTATTTATACAATTTACATGAATTATATAACCTTAAGCCCTATTCCTTGAACCTTCCTCCTTGTGCCTTTATCCTTACCCCTCATACCTTATCCCCTTTTTCATGAAAGCATTAACAAGATTATCATATCCGGTAAACTGCACCGCATCCCAGCCGACGCTGCGTGCGCCCTGTGCATACTCGGCAACATCGTCAATAAACAAATGCTCTTCCGGCGGCTTCTTTGTAAAGTTCTGAGCCGCAAGATAGATTTCCTTTTCCGGTTTATAAGCTCCAACCTCATATGATAAAATAAGCTTATCGAAGTTTTTTAAAAATCCGTAGTGTTCCCAGCCGTATCTTTTATGGATGGAATTTGTATTTGAAAGCAGAACAAGCATGTAATTTTTCTTCAATACCGGCAGCAGATCCGTCATCTTTTTATCAACAGTAAATACCCTGGAATAATCATTACAGAATTTTTCACGGTCAATCTTATTTTCTAATACATCCAGCATAACGCTTAAAAATTCTTCTTCGGATATTTTCCCGCTTTCAAACCTCCGGTGAATCTCATAGTTATTCATATAATAATCCATAAACTTATCGCCGAGTCCGGGACCGGCATCGTTGAACTTTTTAATCAATATTTTATAATCAAACGGAATAAGTACATTTCCGAGATCGAATACTATGGCAGAATATTTTTGCGGCATACTTTTAACCTTCTTACATTTTTAAAAGACAGATAAAACGACAATGCATTTAATAGTCAATTTCGAAAAGTTTGTCGTTTAAATTGTCGTTTACGGAAATCATCGTTACTCTGAAATTCATTTTTTGTTTTCCCAGAGATTGCCTAACCGTGAACGGATATTTAATTCCGCTTACTTCCTGATAATTGCTTAAATAAGTTTCCTGCATATACGTTCCTTGAGCGGTTTTAACTTCTTTCGACTCTTTAACCTTAAGCCAGGTATCCCGATCGTAATACTGAATCCATTCGGAGCCCGAAGGGAAAATCATAACTACTTTATAAGTTTCTTTACCGTCTACTTTTTCCTTACCTTCATATTTAAGTTTAATTCCCAATGAATCGAGTCGAGGCAGTAAATGAAGAGACGATTCATATTTAAGATTATGAAGTTCTTTTCCAATTATATCGAATTTCTTTCCTGATACTTCCATATATCCTTTTTTGCCGTCATAAAAAATATTTTGAATAAATGTTCCGGCGTTGATTATTTCCCTGATTTTATCCGGTGCCTTTTGGTAAATGGTCATTTTAACATCTCTTCCTCCTGCGGTTCCCTTCATTACCGTAGTTCTGTCTTTCACCTGTAATAATTTTTCCTTGCCGCCGATAGCATCTATATAATTGTCTACTATCCGGGTTGCAGATAAATCATTAACCGCCATTGCAGTCGAACTGTCATGATCTGATTGGGCTTTTATAACCGGAATAACAGCTGCTATTAAAAAGGGAATTAATATAAGGAATTTTTTCATTTTATCTTTTTAAAGTAATAATTGTGAATAAAATCAGCGGAGTGCTCAAAATCTATTTTTATTGTTATAAAGTTATAAATATTTTTCAACTTATAGAAAGGGCAATATAATTCAAAACACATTCTGATATTTGGCAAACTAAGTATTTGCGGCAATACTGTCCAGAACATCTTTAACTACATGCTTTGCAAAAAGGTAATAAGGTTCTTGTATCTTTAGTCTATGTCTGTTACTAAGGTTGATAAATTTTACAATGTTTCTTTAGGATCTTGATTATTTTGTATTGATATTGAGCAAATATTCTTTCTTAAAACCTTATATATTTTTTTAACCTTAGTAACACAAATCTAACCTCCAAATTATAACCTCATTTCCTTATCCAACATAGAAACCTTAACCATTTGCTTTATTCATGAAGAATATTTTGGACAGTTACGATTTGCGGAAAGTAAAGTGTAAATCAAGAACGTTTTTACTGCCGCAAAGGCTCAAAGACACAAACATGAATATATTACTTTGATTTTGTATTTCTGGGTTTATTTAATAATTTCATCCCTGACGGGATTTAGGTTAATATAAATAATGCAGGATTAAATGTACCGAGTCCCGGAGGGACGAAAATATTTATAGAAATGAATCTTCCCAATATTATAAAGTTCCGTAGGAACGAAATTCTAACCTCGAATAAAACGGGGCATAAAAATGTCATAGTGAGCGGACCTGCCTACCGGACAGGCATGGCCGAACTATGACAAATGAGCAAATTAGCGCACCGCAAAAAAATCTGTTCTATTTACTTATTAAGATTGAATCTTTAATTTTACATGATAAATCACACCTTAAAGGAGAAAATGAAAAGTATTCTATCCTTCATTTTAATAATTACTATAAATATCTCTTTATCCGCCCAGCAGTATTTTATCAGGGGCAACGTTAGAGAAGCGGCAAATAAAGCTCCATTAAGTTTTTCCAACATCAGAGTTGTTAATACCACACTCGGAACTTCCGCAAATAAAGAAGGAACTTTTGAGTTAAAACTGAAGGAAGGCAAATATAAACTTGTAGCGTCATTTATAGGTTACATTTCGGATACCGTGAGTATAAATCTGGTTAAAAATACGGAAGGAATTAATTTTTATTTAAAACAGACAGACATAAAATTTCCCGAAATTGTAGTGAAGCCCGGCGAAAACCCGGCTTTAAGAATAATAAGTAAAGCTGTCCAAAGAAAAATGGAACGTGATAAAAAACTTAATTCATATGTTTACGAAGCCTATACAAAAGGAATAATAAAAACTCAAAATGATTTGATTGCCGGCAGAAACAGGATCAACGTTGGTATAGGTATATCGGATACGACGAAATTAAAAATTACGGGAATACTTGAAAACGAAAGCCGCGGATATTTCAAAAAGCCTGACAGTTATAAAGAAATAATTTTTGCCCGGAAACAATCGGCTAATTTCCCTTCTACTGTGAATGTATTAACGGGAGGCAGAATATTAAAAAATTTCTCATCGGATCAAATAGATTTGTTCGATAAACCTCTTCCCGGACCCTTGGCCGACAACGCGCTGAAATATTACTATTACTTCATTAAAAAACAGGTATCCTTCGACAATAAAAAAGTATATGATATCTTTATGACTCCAGATGATCCTTCAAGTCCTGGCTTTGTAGGTGACATTTATATAGCCGACAGTACGTATGATCTGGTAAAGGTGGATCTTTCAATTAACAGAGCCGCTAATACGGGAGGGATACTGGATTCGGTAAGGATTTTCCAGCAGTTTGCGTCATTTAAGGATTCAATATACATGCCCGTCGATTACAGGCTCTTTGTTGCGGCTAACGTACTGGGACTCGCTAAATTCGGATTTGAATTAAGCACCATTTTTTACAATTATACTATTAACCAAAACATACCCGATGATGTTTTCAACAAAGCCATAATAACTGTACTGCCGGGCGCGGATAAAAAAGATTCTACTTACTGGAGAAACGCCGTTACCATTCCCGGCACCGAAGCAGAACAGACAGCCTATAAGAGGATTGACAGCGTCAGTAATATTCCTAGAACTTTTGGGGATGATTTTTCACCTTTATCGTCTAGGATACAATTTTCTCGTGATTTCTCTACAAGCGCTCCTCTGGGAATGTATCATTTTAACAGGGTTGAAGGCCATGCACTCGATTTCGGTCTATTCCTTAACAACGCACTTGATCAACGGTTTTATTCTTCATTAAAATTCGCTTACGGTTTTTCGGACAAAAAATTTAAAACCGATTTCGGCGCCTCTTATTTATTCGGCGACTACCGAACGTATAAATTGTCCTTCGACGCTTTTAACAGATTGGATATACTCTTCGGGAATTCGGATAATTATCACGATTTTTTCTCAAGCATTCTGGCACTTGTATCCAAATATGAATTCAGAGATTATTTTTATAATAAGGGATTCAGCTTCAATGCGTCCGGAGAAATATCCCCGGTTTTAAAACTAAGCACCGGCATAACAAACAATACTTACAATTCCGCAAATAAGAATACCAACTTTTCATTCTTTGCCAAGACTAAAAGTTTCGCCGAAAATCATGCAATTTATGAAACCAGAATTACCGCACTTACCGCCGGCTTGGATTTCGACTTCAGAGATTATATAGAAGACGGTACATTCAGAAGGAGAGTCGCTTTCGGAAAATCCTATTTCGTTTTCGGAGGCAATATTATTTTCTCCGATAAGTCATTTCTAAAAAGCGGAATGGATTTTACAAAATACGAATTCACCGGCAGAGGCAGAATTAACACTTTCGCATCTGCCCAACTCGATTTCAGGCTTTTCGGTCTTTTTTCAACCGGTACTGTTCCGTATCAATTGCTTTATGCTATTCCCGGAAATATTGATCTTACCGCTACGAGTTATTCATTCCGGACGCTGAATGTTAACGAAGTTTTAGGCAGCAGATTGTTTACAATAAATCTGGAACACCGTTTCGGCGATGAATTATTCAGGCTGCTCGACGTCCCTTATGTTAAGAACTGGGAACTGCAACTTACGGGATATCTTAATATCGCTTATTCAGATATAAACCCGAAATCCAGGCATATTCTTTTATATCCTGTTAAAACATTCCGTCATCCTTTTTACGAAATCGGATTTGAAATAGGACATGTTTTATTTCCTATGAATTTTGATTTTTCATGGAGGCTTAATTACAGAGGCGAAAATAATTTCAGATTCGGTATAAATACTTTTGTTTTCTAGAAATAAATAAGGTTATCAAAAGAAGATAAAAATTGAATTTGTTTTTAATTACCTCTACATTTGCCCGGAGTAGATTTATGATATCGTAAATTGGAAGTGTACTAATTTACTACTTAATGTTATGGTTCAATTCTGCCCGCCGGCAGTATATTTTGAAGGATCTTTAGGCTAAACACTGCAATTTTAAAGGATTAGAGCTGTTACTATAAATTTGTATTTTAATTTTACGATAATGAATTACGGCTATTTAAATAAAGGGTTATGAAGGATTCCAGAAAAACAAAAAACGATCTTTTGCAAGATTTGAATGACCTGAAAACAGAGAATGAAAAACTTAAAGCTCTGCTTGACGAGGAAATAAAAGAACGCAAACGGCTTCTGAATGATCTTGAATTATCCGGTGAATCTCCTGATGCTGCAGCTGCGTTAAAAGAACAAAATTCCGAACAATTCATCAGACAATTATTTGATAACTATCTGAAAATGTACGCCTCCCGCGATGACAATCTGACTACTCATTTCAGCAAGAATTTTTCCGGTTTTACGGGAGGAGGCGATTTTCTGGTGAAGGATGTGAATGAATGGATCGCAATCACCCGTCAGGATTTTGCCCAGGTAAAAGATCCGCTGCGCATTGAACTGAAGGACCTCTCGCTTCAATCACTTTCCGATACTATAAAAGTAATCACCGGCTTCTTTACAATTCATTTACCTATAAAAGATCACGTGCTTTCCAGAGAAGTTGCCCGCCTGGTGTTAATTTTCAGGAAAGAGCCGGCAGGATGGAAAATCTCCCACAGCAGTATTTCTATTCCATACTATCTTGTTCAAGAAGGTGAAGTCTACCCTATGAAAGAACTGGTAGATCGTAACCAGCTCCTGGAAGAGTTGATCTCGGAGAGAACGGCACAGCTTTCCGAAGCCAACGAAAACTTGAAAAAGATAAATGTAGATCTTGCCAAAGAAATTGCTGACCGAAAAAGGACAGAAGAAGAACTGATCCAAAGTAATCAGAAACTGGAAGCTATAATCTCAGCTACACCCGATGGAATAGGAACAATTACAATGGACGCAAGATTGCAGCTTATCATGTCGAATAAATTGCTGGAAATGTACGGTTATTCAGTCGATCAAAAGAAAGACATAATCGGAACATCGATGTTCAATTATGTGGATCCCGCCGATATTCCAAAACTGAAGAATAACTTTGCTAATCGCTTGGCAGGCAATAGTTCGGAGAACCTAACGGAATATAGAGTTATAAAAAAGAACAATGACCGTATTTACGTTGATGTGAACTCTACACTTTTATTTGACTCAGAAGGTAAGCCGTCGAGCATTTTATTTGTACAGCGCGACATTACAGAGCGCAAACATTCGGAATCTATTATACGTCAGCAATACGATCAATTAAATGAACTTAATGCGACAAAGGATAAACTTTTTTCGATTATTTCGCACGATTTAAGAAGTCCGTTCCAATCATTACTGAGTTATTCGGAGCTGCTGGCGTCAGAGATAGAAAAATTATCTCAGGAAGAGATAATGTCAGCCAGCAAAGGATTAAACGACAGTCTTAATAATCTTTACGTTCTTCTTGAGAACCTGCTTAACTGGTCAATGATGCAGAGAAATATGCTCGAGTTCAATCCGGATTATATCGATTTGTTTGAGCTTGTGAATAAGCTTATTGCAACGGCAAATCAGGGGGCATTTAAGAAAAAAATCGTAATATCAAACAACGTACAAAGCGGAAGCATGGCCTACGCCGATATAGATATGCTTCGCTCGATTATTCAAAACCTGCTGACAAATGCAATAAAGTTCACTCAAACAGGCGGGCAAATAAATATTTCGTCCTACGTAAGAAATGATTCGGTTGAAGTCTGTATCGAGGATAACGGAGTCGGAATCGATACGGAAAAGACTTCAAGACTATTCAGAATCGAATCTCTTTTTTCAACTAAAGGCACTGCCGGTGAAAAGGGCACGGGATTGGGATTATCACTCTGCAAAGAGTTTGTTGAAAGAAACGGCGGTAAGATTTGGGTTGAAAGCGAGCTTGGAAAGGGATCCAAATTTTTCTTTACACTGCATAAATCAGCTTAATGCTTATTTTCATTATCAGCGGACCGATCAGGTTGTCAGTAAAAAGTCTATCTTTTTTTATCTAAATTTTATAAATCATTTCTATTTCAATATACCCATAGCTCTTTGCAGGCGCACGTAAGCAACCTGATAATCTTACAATGTCTGTATGTAGAGTGCTTGCGTGTTAAAATACGCAACCTGGGCATCAGTAAATTCAAGAGGACTGCCCACGCCTTGTGAATATCTTCCTTCCGCTGTTTTTAAAGTAAGATTTGCCTGCTTAATATAAATGCTTCAATCAGGCCCGAGAGTAGCTTTTACCTATAAAGGAATGTCATTTAAATGAGACAGTTGATGAATAACCTCGTTTACAATATCGACCATATTCGCGCCGGTAGTTTTTGAACTCTTAAGATTACACCTGGCTTGCCGTTGGTTCTTATAATTTCAGTTTGCTACTGACGCGTAAGGTTTAATGCGTCAAGACGGTTCTATCTACACAACATGAGTTTCTTTAATTTGCCGGCGGCAGCCAGGATGCTAACACTTTAACACCGGAAAAACTTTTTGACACCGCACCAGATGTGATTTACCTTCGGAGTTTTTTACGGCAAACATGATATATTTGCCAATATTTAAAACACCACTATTCGAAGGAATTTTAATATATGCCGAATTTTTTTCAGGTCTTGATTCTTGCATTGGTTCAAGGCGCATGTGAACTGCTGCCGGTATCCAGTTCCGCGCACGTAATCATAATGGAAAAATTAATGGGGCTGCATCCTTCTGCACCAGAAATGACCATGGTACTTGTTATGTTGCATACCGGAACCATGTTCGCTGTTATTGTTTATTTCTGGAAGGGCTGGAAACGCGATTATTTTTCTTCCGCCGGAAAGCTTCGCGATTTTGCTATCCAGATTATTATTGCAACTGTTTTCACCGGTATAGTCGGACTGGGCTTAAAAGAAATAATAGAGAAAGTATTTATGCGCAACATTCCAAATGCGCAAATAGAGGATTTATTTTCCAATTTGCCGCTAATAGCTACTGCGCTTGCGGCTGTGGGTGTGATGATTATTTATGCCGGCCTTCATGAAAAAAAACCTAAGCATAATGACGAAATAAAAGCGCAGCACTCCATATGGATAGGTATTGTTCAGGGTATATGCCTGCCGTTTCGCGGCTTTTCACGTTCAGGTTCCACTATATCTACCGGACTATTGTTCGGTCTGCCCAAGCAGAAGGTAGAGGAATTCAGTTTTGCGCTGGCCGTAGTTTTAACACCTGCGGTGGTTGCCAAAGAGGCTTACCGCTTACTGAAGGACCACTCATTAAACAGTCATGGCTCAACTTTGCATCTTTTCGTTCCCGGAATTGCCGGTATGATATTCAGCTTCCTTGCGGGACTACTTGCTTTGAAATTACTCTCCCGCTGGCTCGAAGGCGGACGCTGGCAATGGTTCGGGTACTATTGCCTGGCAGCTTCTATCGGCGTAATGTTTTTTTACTTCAAATTATCTTAAACTTTTTATTATTCCGTTTTCATTTAAAAAGGATTATAAGTAATTTCAATCAATTCCTTCGAGCAATTAAAATATGAAATCACGCAATAGACATTTACTGCCTGAAGATGAATTTAAAGATCTCGGTTTCGGCACAAAGGCATCTAGCCAGAAAAAGAGACTGCTTAACAGTGACGGAAGCTTCAATGTAGAACGACGCGGACTTCCGCTAAAACAATCACTTAGTTTCTATCACTCGCTCCTGAATATTTCCTGGCCAAAGTTTCACCTGATAGTTTTTACGGCTTATATAATCATTAATCTGATTTTCGCATCCGTTTATATGCTGATAGGAGTTCAGCATTTGAACGGAATAGTCGGAAAAACATTAATAGAAAATTATTGGGAATCGTTCTTATTCAGCGTACAGACATTTACAACGGTCGGATACGGAGGCATCAGTCCGGCCGGATTCCTAGCGGGCGCCGTTTCCGCAATTGAATCACTGGTAGGATTAATGGGATTCGCGCTTGCCACCGGTCTAGTTTACGGAAGATTTTCGCGGCCGATAGCTAAGATCATTTACAGCAAAAATGCCATAATTGCACCGTACAGAGACAATACTGCATTTGAGTTCAGGATTGCGAACGCCAGGAAAAACCAGTTGATCGAAGTTAATATTCAGGTTATGTTATCAATGAAAGAATCCGATGGCGATAAAAAAGGGAGGCGGTTTTACGAATTAAAGCTTGAAAGACAAAAAGTAAATTTCTTTGCTTTGAGCTGGACCGTTGTTCATCCGATAAATGATGACAGCCCGTTGAACGGATTTACCGAAAAAGATTTAATTGAATCCGATGCTGAATTTCTGATTCTACTAAAAGCTTTTGATGATACTTTTTCTCAGACCGTTCATTCGAGAGCCTCATATAAATATGATGAAGTAATCTGGGGAGCCAGGTTTTAAAAGCATATTCGTAGATTCGGAACAGGAAATTACAATTATAGATTTAGGCAGGATCCATGATATCCAGAAAGATTGAAAATATATAATTGCATACCCGCAAATTGTTGCTTTTCTAAATAACCTACTTATTATTTTCAATCATGCAGTTTAATTAGTTTTAATATTTCAATAAACAGCAGGCAGTTTGCACCGCGTTGGTTATGCTACTGAGAACTGATTTTTCTCCGACAATCAGAAAAACTGCTGTTTGTTTTTTATTAGTAAATAGCTCTAATAATTACCGGATTTAAGGTGAATAAACTTCGAATCAAAGCAATCCGTTTATCGTTGCGCTTCAACATTCAAACAAATAAAATTAATTGTTTGATTTATTTTACAGAAAAATTAAATTGTCCGCTTCCTGCAGTCAGGCGTTTTGATAATTTGTATCATAAAAACAACTATCTATTTACGATGATTCATTTTTAATTAAACACATTACTCCTTATTAAAAATAAATTATAAAGGAGGACTGATGAACATTTCCGGATCTAATATTTTCAAGTCGGGAATCACTTTTCTTATTTCCGCATTTCTGATTTTATCATGCACTGCTTCGGCACAAAACAATAACGGAGGACCAAACATGAACAACGGCTGGGCCCATTTAAAATATGCCGTCTTTTTTACACACAATGATGTTGAAAAGCTTTTGGCAGACCCGGTTCAATTCAAAAAAACCATGGAATATTTTGCACCGGTAAAACCGGACAGGGTTTATCTTGAAAGTAACAGCGGGGATGAAGTTAATGTCCCGATGCTCAAAACCGTTGCTGCACGTTTTAGGGAAATGGGAATAAAAGTTTCCGGCGCGATGGTGCCTGTATCGCCTCACGGCGGACCTTCAACTTATAATAATCCGGGTGATGTGTCTTCGCTTCAAAAAAGGATGGAAGCCCTGGCACAGGTATTCGACAGTATTATTCTGGATGACTGGCTTTTTACTACAGCAACTGACTTGAAGAGCGTTGAAGACAGGGGCAGCATGAGCTGGGCGGATTACCGGACAAGATTGATTCTTCAACAGTCAAAAAAATATATAATTGATCCGGCCAGAAAGATAAATCCCAATGTAAAAGTTATTATAAAATATCCGAACTGGTACGAAGGGCATAGACAGAACGGTTACGACGTTTATAATGAAACTAATCTTTACGATGAAATGGCCGTCGGTATAGAAACCCGCGATCCGCTAAGACAGGATCAGCACATACCGGTTTACAGCGGATATATTTTCCAGAAATGGTTCTCAAGCGTTAATCCCTCGAAGTGGATAGGATCCTGGCTGGACAATTACGGAATGAAGGAGAATATGATTTATATGTTGCACAGTTATGGCAGGCCGTACTCGCAAGATCACCCGAGATCATTCTATGGTGTGCGGGTCAGTTATACCCTCCGAATCCTTCTAGTGACGTTTATCCTCACTTCAAAGAAATGCTTCCGGAATTAGATATGGTAGCAGGTATGCTGAAAGGTCCCTCACGCGGTGTTCCGATCTATCTTCCTTACGGTTCTACCGGTGAGTATAATATTTTCGGATACCTCGGCGAAGCAGGAATACCGTTAACGCCCGTAGCTGAATTTCCGGCTGAAAGCGATAATGCAATATTTACACTTCATTCCCTTCAGGATTCAAATCTTGCGGACGAGATGCTTGCAAGACTACGCAACGGACATAATGTTTTTATGACCTGGGGGCTCTGGAAAAAACTCCAAAATACCGAATTTAAAAATACACTCAGCCTGGTGGATTACGGCGGCACGGTTACTTCGTCGGAATTCCGCATAAGAGAAGGCTGGAATGAACATATAGTTAAGTCCGATAAACCGATTACGTTTTCACGAATTGAAACTACTACCTGGCCTTATGTAAAAGATGTTGCCGTCGTTAAGCCTGATTATGACTACGGCGTTCTTCTTGACGCTAAATATATGAACGGAACTATCTACGTTCTGAATTTGCCGGACGACAGCAACGATCTCCTCCACCTACCTGCAGATGCACTTGAAATGATACGCAGAGCCTTTAATAAAGAACTCGGCTTTACTCTTCATGGACCCGGAAATGTTGCGATGTATCCGTTCGGCGACAAACAGTATGTGCTATTTAACATGGGGCAAGAAGAAGCCCCGCTTTCTTTAAGATTCACAAAAGAAATGCCTGAAGTCGGCTGGCAGGAACTTGTGCACGGCAAACAACTTATCGTAAAGGTTGATAACTCCCTTCAGAAGAACGGAGGACCCGTAATTACGAATGTAGCATTCAGTCTTGAGGCTTTTCAAATTGCAATTATTCAAGCACCCTGAACCTCACCCTTAATCCCTCTCCTTGGAAAGGAGAGGGAAATAGGGAGAGGTGAAGTTTTAAGGGGAGAAAATGACAAAACACTTTAACAAAACTTTTTTAAAAGAGAGACGAAGATATTTAAGAAAAAATCAAACTGAAGGAGAAAATATTTTATGGCAATATCTTCGTAAGAGAAAGACTTTAGGATGTAAATTTAGGAGACAATATTCTGTTGATAATTATGTAATTGATTTTTATTGTCCGGAATTAAAGTTCGCAATTGAGTTGGACGGCGAAATTCACAATATACCGGAACAAAGAGAATATGATAAAAAAAGGCAGACAGATATTGAAGTGTATAAAATTAAGTTTTTAAGAATTACAAACGAAGAATTTCTTAACAATCCTAATAAAACGTTCGAAAAAATTGAAGAGATGATAAACCTATTAAGAAATGAATTAAACCTCACCCTTAATCCCTCTCCTTAGAAAGGAGAGGGAAATAGGGCGGAGATACAGTAATCGGAAATTCTGCCGGATGTTTCTTCAGCAGCAGGACCTGTTATAAAAACGCGGACAGCATCATCAATATATCGATTACATGCATCCGATTATCAAGCATGCCGGTTTTAATTATATATTTAGGCAGCGCATAATTTTCCCATGTTGTCTTATAAAATAAAACTTAAATATGGCCTAGGTACTAAAAAATATAAAATAATTGTGCTCTGCTACACAATGATTAATTCAATTCCAACACTTTTTAATTAACGGAATTATTTTTTGATATGAATAACATTGTAAAGTTTCTTTTTATCTATTAAATCGATAAAATTAGAAGTGGAAAATCCGACTTACCTAAAAAATTGTAATGACTTTATCGGTTTTCTTTTTTTATTCAATACGGGAATATTATGAGCAAAAGATCGTTAAACCTGCTTGAAGATTCGGTTCAGGATGCACCTTTAAAACGGGATATCAGAGAATTAGGTATTATCCTGGGAAATGTTTTAAAAGAACAGGTTGGCAATAATCTGTATGAAACAGTAGAAAAATTAAGAGCCTTAACTAAAGAACTGAGAACTGTGTACAGTGATAAGACAAGGCAAGAAATTATTTCATTGATAGATTCGCTTAGTACCGATGAAGCATATAAAGTAGTGCGGGCTTTTTCCATTTATTTTATTCTTGTTAATGCCGCGGACGAAGTTCACAAAGTAAGAATACAGAGAATTAACGCAATAAATAAAACAAAACCGGAATGGGGCTCTTTGGAAGAAGCTTTGATCTCTTTAAAAGAGGAAAACATTTCATCAAAAATAATTAGAGAAATCTTAGATAATATAGAAATAATACCTGTTTTTACCGCCCATCCTACCGAAGCTACCAGACAGACAATTCTAAGAAAAATTTTAAAGATAAGTAATCTGCTTATACAGCGGGAACATGCGCTAAATACGGAAGAGGAGCTTGAAGAAATAAAACTTCAGCTTCAATCGGAAATTACGTTATTATGGCAGTCAAATGAGATTAGATTTCATAAGGTAACCGTAAACGATGAAATTCAGCACGGCCTTTTCTTCTTTAAAAACATTCTATACGACCTTATCCCCGGATTCTACCGGAATCTGAATTTGAAATTAAGTAAAGTATTTGATTACCGTCAGAGCGCACCGGCTATATTTAGATTCGGTTCTTGGATGGGCGGCGACAGAGACGGCCATCCCTATGTAACCGTTGATATAACCAAGGAGACACTCAGAAATAATAAAAAACAAATTATAAATCTGTACGAAAGGGACTTGGAGGTTCTATATACTGCTCTGAGTTCTTCTTCCAATATTGTTTCTTCAAGCAAGCAGCTTATAAAGTCTATTGAAAGAGACCGGAGTATACTAGGCATAACCAAAACGCACAGGATCCAGAGAGATCCGTCGGAAACTTACAGATCTAAGATATTATTGATTTCTTTGAAACTGGAAGAGACAATAAAGAATTCGGAACTGGGATACAAGTCGTCGCCGGAATTTATAGACGAGTTATATCTTATCTATAACAGTCTGATAGAAAACAAAGGAAAAGTTATAGCTGAATCCGTTCTTATGCCGATAATATACAAAGTAAAAACTTTCGGTTTCAGATTTGCTGCTCTTGATATAAGACAGAATTCTTCTTTGCTTAGAACTGCAGTTGATGAAATATTTTCTTATTCAGAGGTTGCCGATAATTTTACCCGTTTAACCGAAGAAGAAAAAATAAATTTAATAACTTCGGAAATCCTTAATACACGGCCATTAAAAAATACATTCAGCAAATTAAGCGATGTTACGAGGCAGGTGATTTCGGAACTGGCGTTAATAAAATGGGGTAAAGAAAATATTGCTCCGAATGCCTGCGACGATTATATCATCAGTAATTGTTCTTCCGTAAGCGATATACTTCTTGCACTACTTCTTTCCAAGGAGGCCGGACTGATATCCGTTTATAAAAAGAAAGTACTGGATTCAAATTTTGATATACTTCCGCTTTTTGAAACTATTAAGGATTTACGCGAATCCCATATTGTAATGAAAGAACTTTTCGATAATCCGGCTTATTCCATGCACTTAAAACTCCGCAATAAAGTTCAAAAAATAATGATCGGATATTCGGACAGCAACAAAGACGGCGGCATTGTTACATCGAATTACGAACTTTATAAGGCGCAAAAAAACCTTACAAAACTTTGCGATGAAAGAGGCATATCCCTTGTGTTGTTTCACGGCCGCGGAGGGAGCATCTCGAGAGGCGGCGGACCTGTTTATCCGTCAATAATGGCACAGCCTAAAGGAAGCATCGAAGGAAAAATAAAAATTACCGAACAAGGGGAAATGATTTCTTCCAAATACCTGATTCCTGAAATTGCGGGACGAAGTCTTGAATTAATGTCTTCCGCCGTTCTGCTCACTTCAGCCAGAACCCGTTTGAAAAAAACCGAGGATAAATTCGATGTTTACAGTAAAATATTCGACAGGATTTCGGAAGCTGCTTTTAACGAATACAGGAATCTTCTGAATAATCCGAATTTTCTAGAGTACTTCAGAAGTGCAACTCCTATTGATATTATCGAGCACATTGAAATCGGTTCAAGACCATCATCCAGAAAAAAAGGTAAAGATATTAGAATGCTCAGGGCTATTCCCTGGGTGTTTTCATGGACGCAGAACCGGCAGACAATTTCCGGGTGGTACGGCTTCGGTTCGGCAATAAACAAATGTATTCTTGAAGAGTATTGTACATGGGAAGATATAAGAAAAATGTATAAGGAATGGGATTTTTTCCAGGTGATGGTTTCCAATATAGAGATGGTGCTGTTGAAAACTGACATGATTATCGGGAGAGAATACAGCTCTTTATGTACAAACAGCGAAGCAGTAGCCGATATCTTCCGGAATATAAACAACGAATACGAGCTTTCAAGCAGTACGGTATTAAGCATAACAGGTGAGGAGAACCTTCTGGACGGCGATAAATCGCTTCAAAGATCGTTACTGCTGAGAAATCCTTACATCGATCCCATCAGTTTCATACAAGTAAAATTTATTAGACTATTCAGAGAAAAGAATATATCAAAGAAGAAAAAAGCCAGACTCTTAGCACTGCTAAGATCAACAGTGAACGGCATTGCCGCCGGCGTTAGAAATACCGGTTAATCCGGGAAGTTTTAAAACACAAAGTGCGGTAAACCTATCCGGTTTACCGCACCAAATTTAATACCTATCTTACACCTGTCTTAGAAACCCATTCTTACGGTAAATGAATTATTAGCCGTAAAATACTTAACAGGAATATAAGCATAATCCAAAGTTATGTTTACGCCGCTGAAGCTTGCAAAGTTGATTCCGAATCCGGCGGTAAAATTCTGGAAAATATTCGGAGTTTCGGTTGTAGCTTGCGGAGTATAATCGTAACCGCCTCTTAAATAAATCATATCCTTGAATGAGTATTCCGCACCTATACGGTATTCATCATAAGTAAAGTTATTATTTAAGAAAGAGCCTGAAACTGATAATTTATTATCTTCATCGATGCTTTTTGCATAGGAAATACCCATTGCGATAGTTGACGGAAGCTCAAATTGTCCGGCACCTACCTGGTAATAAGTTAATCCTCTATTTGCACTCGGATCCGTTGCAGTAGTCCATAAACCAGATCCGCCGTATTGCAAAGAGCCGCCGAGGTTTTTAACCGCAACGCCTATAGCAAGATCAGGAACCGAGAAAAAGTCTCTGTACTGAACACCGAAGTCAAATGACATACCGCTTGTACTTACTCTGGCCCAGCTTTCATTTATAAGATTAGCGTTTACACCGATCGAAATACGATCGGTCAAAGCTTTCGAATAAGTAAAACCGAGAACAAAATAAGTCGGACTGAACACCTCGCCAGTTCCGTCGGGCTGGTCCATTGTAGTAACATTGATATTTCCGATGTTGAGATTTCTGAAAGAAATGCCGAGAGTACCGAAACCCAAATTACCGCTTACGGCGAAATAATTCATTGACATATCGGCAATATATTGTCTGTAAGAAAACATAATATCGGCATCATCCTGAGCCAAATCAAGTCCGGCTGGATTCCAATATATTGCTTCGAGACCCACGGCATTTGCAACCGCAGCGCCTCCCATCGCAACATATCGGCTACCGATTGGTATCAAGAGTTCCGGCGCCGCAGCGGTTCCTGCTCTATTTTGTCCACTGCCGAATATCTGAGCTGCCGAACCCAAGAAAATGAATAAAAAGTAGAATAGTCTTTTCAAGTGATTCATAATTTCCTCCGGTTTTTAAAAATTGTAATAAGGGTACGGTACAAAACCGTACCCTTAAATTATCAATATACAGGTAGTACTTGAACTTCCTGGATAATTGCTAACTTCAATATCTTAGTTTTTCCTAAGTCCGGCATGTCTATATAAGCAATATAAATTCCACTTGCTACCGGATAATTACTATCATTTCTCAGGGTCCATGTGGTGAACTGAGAATTGTCGTTTTTCTGTATTGTTTTTACGAGAACGCCGGCCAAGTCAAATATTCTAATAGTTGCTTTATTAGGCAAATGACTGAACGTAACATAATGGTCTTCTCTCGATACTTCCCTATCTTGATAACCGTAATAAGGGTTCGGGAAGACATTTATTTTATTAATGTCTTGTTTGGCCAAATCTGTTGAATATTGTTGTTTCGGCACAGTAAAGGTAAATGCGTCCTGACCAACCTGAAGCGGATTAGCATAGCTTATTTTCAGGACATCTCCTTTATTAAAAGCAGAAGAATAAAATACCCAGTTCCATGTAGCGCTGTCTGCCACTGTTTTTGAGGCCGGATCAATAACAGCCGGAGCGTACTTGGTATTTACAACCCAAGTGTAAGTTCTGGCGTCCGTATTCCAAACCTTGAAACCGTTAGCTAGTTTACTGGATCTATCCCAAACCTCCATATTTACCTGTTCGTTCTTATCAACATTCCAAATCTCGAAAGGTACTCTTATAAGGAACGGAGCATCTGTACCCGGGTTCGGATTTAACGGATGATCTGCTAAGCTGTAACCGCTTGCGCCGAACAGTGTAACAAGCTGGCCGCCTGATTTGGTATATGTAAAGGTAAGACCGTTTACGGTAGTATCGCCAACAACACCGGTCCACCTAACTTCATAATCCTGCTGTAATTCGTTAACACTTGATGTACCGCCGGCTCCACCGTAAGCTGAGATAGAAGCTGCTGCAGTACCGTCGGCATAACCGAAATAAATGAAGTTGGTAATTGCATAATTTCCGGCCGCATCTGTCCAAAGGTCGCTGCTTTCGGATAAAGGAGTGCCGTTTAATTCTATTGAGTTAAAGGTAGTAGGAGCAGCATAACTACCGGTTAACTGCACCTGAATACCGTCGAATATTGCGTTTGCGCCGACACCTACATCCGGGTTGGAATTTCCCGATGATCCGCCGGGACCGTTAAAGAAGTGAGTCGGGAAATAAGCATCCGAAGCATAAGGATCTTGACCGTTCATTATAGTCTGATTTGCCAGTGCGATTTTCCCTGTCGTCATATTCGTAACATCCCATTGTCTCTGGGTAACAACTTTATTAACGATCGGGCCTTTTACCGTATCAACACCGGAAACATCTACAAGTCCGCCGTAATAGCCGTTATTATCACCCCAGTTATCATCATACATAGTGTAATTTGCAACAAAGGGTAAAGTAAGCGGGTGAACGGTAATTATAATATCTTCTCCGCCGGCAAAGACACCGTTTGTGCTGCGGTTGGTAGTGTCGCCGCTGATTAAAGAGTCTTTATTTATAGTACTGTAAAAGAATGTATTTGTCGCCCTGTCAAACGTATACGGAATAGGAGATCCGGTGTTATTGCTAACAGGTTCATACGCAGTATCGACTACAACACCTGCCGGTAATTTTATTTGAACTCCGTCGCAATAATCATAATTCGGTGCTACTACATCTACCAGGAAGTGTAAATCCATAGAGCCTTTTTTCTCGCTCCATGCGACAGTTGAAGACAACGACGAGCCGGTTAAATCTTTAACTTTACGCATCTTCTTGCTGGCAGCCGTTATGTCCGTCCATGTAGCATCGGAACCTAGAGTATAAGTTTCGGTATGGAAGGATAACTGATACTTGTCACCGGTTAACTGAGACGGTGTTACAATTTTAACATCGACACTAGCATTTGCAGATCCCGCACTATGCTGAATGTTCGAAGTCGATAAATCACCGATATCAGGTGTTGAAACACCCGGATTAGGCATTTGCGGTACAACGGGAACGGCAGTAACTGCAGATTCCAATGCATGATAAGGTACCGTGCTGGAAGGGTTATAGCCGTAAGCCGTAACTGCAAAATAATAATTTTGTCCGTTTATCAACGGTTTATTTGTTATGTAATCTTTTGTTATTGTTAAACTTCTTTCAATACCGGTATTTTTTCCTACCTGAACCGGTCTCTGAATAATTAAACCGCTGGTAACATCAAATTCATTATCCAATATTGCGGTAAGACTGTCAATCTTATCGAAAGTAGTAATTTTGACTGCTCTTGAAAGATCGTTCGGGGCGAGAGGGTTCATCTGATAAACATTATACCCTTCGAATTTATAGCCGCCTAAATCGGCGCCTTCTATTGCTTTAACTTTTGCTAAATTGCCTCCCCAGTTCAAAGATACTTTTTGATCCAACGGTGAAATTACAAGTGATGGACTAGGGAAAGTAGGTAAATTAAACTGGTTATCGTAAGCGTACTGAGCAAATATATCGTTGTATTTCATTACCGAAATACTTGTAAGATTGTTGCTTCCCATTCCGCCTACCAACGCGAGAACTACCTCTGCGGTATCGCCCAAATTCATTTTAATCGGGCCGTTAATACAGAGAATTCGTCTATCGCCTGCGGGTTCAACCTGACCGTCGATCCAGCCGGTACCGGTAACGGGATCACCGTCAAGCAGGAAAGTACCGAAACCGCCTACAGGTCCTCCGAACTGATCGGGACGCGGGAACGGTGAGGCCGAAGGATAATTCGGTGAAGGTAAATAGCCTCTCAAAAGATTATACATTTGAAGAGTACCGTTATCGTAATTACCGCTGTTAGATACTAACGTTGGATCCGACCAGTTACCGCCGGCTGCAAAATAAATGAAGCCTGACATCGGTTTGCTCTGGAAGTATTTATATCCTTTTCGCCATTTGAAATTTATAATTGCACTGTCGGAAGTATTACCGGTTTTATAAGACGCTCCCTGCAAGAAATCATATCCGACTGCAGGAGGTGTTAAACCTTGCGCCGAGTATTTTGCGTCGTACGCTGTTGAATTGTAAGCATATCCTAAGTTAAGTGCTGTATCGCTGCCGGCATAATCATCGGTAGCCTGACCGACATCAGGATCTGCAAATTGAGCAATGTACATACTGTCTATTACTGAGTTTGCACTTGATTTTGTAGTACCCGTATAAATTAATCTCACTCTCTTAAATATACAGTTTCCCAACGGGTTTGCGATTGCATAAGCCCAAAATGTTTCCTGAACCTGCATTCCCATCGGCGGAGAAGCATATAATGTTGATGCATCTCTGTCGTCATAAGCTATATAAACAGTTTGTGTTGCTCCCGGTACACCCGGAATATCAATCTTAGGTTCATAAACACCATCGCCGTTTACATCCTGATAAGGAGCCCCGTCGTTTCCGGGCCATTCTTCCCAATCCTTAGCATACTGCGTTTTTAATTGATCAATCTGACCGCTGGTAACGGCTGAATTCGGTTCCTGGAAAAAATTTGCCGCATCGTCGGACAGATCTGCAGTTGCATAATCCGGTCTAACCCTGAATAATCTTGAAATAGCACGGTTACCGGTGCTGTATGAAGCACCGCCGATTCTTACGGTTGGCGTTTGTCCGTCACTGACCAAACCTCCCCAAAGAATACCTTCCTGGTAGATAGCACCAAGATTTGAACCCTTTGGAAACTGTCCGTTGAAAGACTGGCCTCCGAGAATAGCAGGCTGCAAACCGTCTTCCTGGATCCATGATGTAATATTATTTACATCAATTACACTTAGTGACGGGTCTGCCGCAGTTTTATTTATAATTTTATTCTTATTATTATCTTTGGTATTACCTTGATAATTAGCATAGGTATTTCCGAATGACGCTAATAGCCAGAAGCTGAGCAGAGTCAAACCTATGTATTTTAATTTTCTCATAATAAAAACCTCCACGAGTTAATTAAATGGTTGAGGTAATTCTCATCGCCTCAATTTTTAAAAGTTTATCAAAACACCTGCACGCAATTGTCTTGGCGCTCCAAATAAATCGTTTACATTAAGCAATAAAGTGTTTTGCCTGTTGCCTAAATTTATTGCGCTGTACAAGTCAGCAAATCTTTGCGTATATGCTGTCTGCTGCATAATCTTCTGAGCATCCGACGATTGTAAAAAGCCGTCGTTATATGCATTGCCAGTTGTGTAATAAACATTTACTACATTTTTGGTCTCAAGCAAATTCTGAACGTATACGTAAAAATCAAAATCGGTATTAAATATAGACACTTCTTTATCAATACGGAGGTCGATATTATAATTCCAAGGTGTAATCGAAGAGTTTATCGGCTCTGTCGGTTTATTGGATCTTGAATCTCCGGAAGCACCGGTACTTAAAATACCGCCGGTCCAAGCAGCATTCTGTCCCAGGCCGACACGCTGGTCAACCGTGAAAGGATGTCCGCTGTTGAATGTAAATAAGAGATTCAATCCTAATCTCTGAAGAATCGGACCGCCGTCATCTTTTGCGAAACGGTAATCCAGCATGATTGTTCCTCTATGTGTCTGATCATAATCCAAAGGAACAATTACGGAAGGAGTAGGACTGCCTGACTGCTGAGCACCGAATCCGCTTATTGAGCCGGAGTTAGTTCCTCTTGCGTCGGAATAAGTATAATTTATTTCCGCTCTTAACCTGGCAACTCTTCTAATTTTAAGGCTTAGCTCTACACCTTTTGTAGTTGCAAAATCCTGATTAACCAATACCGGATAAGGCTGGCTTAAGGATCCCGCAATAGTACTCTGCAGCATATACTGTAATTGGCCTTTGATATCTTTATAGAATGCAGTAACATCAAAAGCAGCAAAGTCAGTAAACTGCTGTGTGAAACCCATTTCATATTGTGTTGTTCTTATCGGCTGAATGTTATAAGCTACAGGAAGTTGAAATGCCGTACCGCCCTGAATTACGTGAGCGGCAAATGTAATTCCCTGAAAAGCCTGATCCAAAGCCGGTGACTGAACAAACTTACCGTACTGTAAATGGAATACTGTCTTATCCGTTACAGGGAATGAAAAACCGAGTCTCGGAGAAACATATCTGAATGCCGGAGTTGTACCCAAAGATGAATCCGGAATGGTCCAGTTATTTTTATCATAAGACGGATTATCCGGATGAGTGATTGACCATGAATCCATGTTCATATAATCAAATCTTAAACCGGCATTAATTATAAGATCGCTAATTTCAATTCTATCCTGAATATATGCAGATCCGAATTCAGGATGTTTCGGAGCGTACGGACTTGCATTTGTTTCATTTCCGAATACATCATAGCCGTAGTTTTCAAGACTGGTACCTGAGTTTTGTACGATAAGGTCAGCCAACTGCGAAGTATTTCTCGCCAGATCCGGATTTAACCTTATTGAATTCTCAATACCGCCGAAACCGGAATTTATAAAGCTTCTCATTGTCCAGCGCTGGTAAGATGCGCCTGCTTTCAACTCGTGAACTCCGAATTGGTTTGTATAAGCAACAGATCCGCCGTAATAACTCCAATGCAGTTTTTCGTAATCGGATAATACCTGACCCGGTCTGTTAAACGGAAAACCGTAAAAGTTATAAGCGTCGGGGCCGCTGGTATATGAAGTATTTTGCCAGCCGTATTGAGCAACTTGCAAACTGTCTTCATAAGCTAAGACGTTATCTTTAAAGTACGGATCTTCGATAATCCTCTGTCTGTCATAATAGTTGATGTTGGCTTCTATATATGAACTTGAAGTCAAGAAGTAAGTCGCTTTCAAGTTCAATAAAATATTGTCTTCGTGTCGAGTGGATAATCTAGCTAAGTCAAACATTCTTCTTATATCGTTCGGACCGGTTCTCATATCATAATAAGTATAAGCTGTGGTTAGTCTAAGCAATAAAGGTTTCAAATCATAAAGAGCAGTTCCGTTAAGGGTGTAACGGTTTGTTAACTGACCTGGAATATTACCCGCATTCCAGGTTAAGATTTGAGAATCTTTCGTGCTTCCGCCCGATATACCGTTATCATAAACATGAGTAGTATCCCAAAGAGCACCGTCTGAATATTGAGCCGGGTTTCCGTAAAAAAACATCGGCGAATTATCTCTGAAGAAGTTATTTTCCAAGGAAACGAAGAACTTCAGGTTTTTAGTAAATAAAGGACCGCTAGCAGTAGCAACGTAATCGGAATATCCGTAGGAATAAGTTCCCATGAATTTTTTACCCGGGTAGTTGCCGAAGTTATCGGTTTCAGCCCTTAATGAAAAATGATACTGATCGGTACCGGTCCTGAAGCTTTCCTGAATAATACCGGCATTGGCATTTCCGTATTCAGCGGTATAACCGCCGGCCTGAACCTGAATTTCCTGAAGAGCATCGGGAGTAACGGTAACTAAAGAACCGCCGTTTTTACCGTATATATCTTTTATATTAGCGCCTTCCAAAACATAACCTGTTTCATCCGGACGGCTGCCTCTTATATAAGTATTACCGTTCTGTCTGACAACACCTGCCTGTAAACCGATAAATGCATTTAAAGATCTTACAGGTAAAGCTTGTAAATCTTCAGAGCTAACAATTCTGATAGCGTTTGTAGCACTTTTTTCAATCAAAGGCCGTTGCGAAACAATTACAACTTCTTTAGTTGCGATTGCAGTAGAAGGTAATCTGAAGTTGACTTCTGCCGTTAATCCGGCTAATACCCTGATACCTCTTACAACAACATCTTGATAACCTATATAAGATGCTTTTATACTGAATTCACCCGGAGATACCTGAGTAATTATAAAATTACCGTTGACATCGGTTGCAGCGCCAAAGTTGGTACCAACAACCAAAACGTTTGCACCAATAAGTGGTTCACCGCTTTGCTGGTCAACAACTTTCCCCATAATTCTGCCACTCTGCGCCATCGTTACCGAAGCAACTAGTAAAGTTATGCTTATTATGGTAAAAATTTTTCGAAACATATTGTTTTCCTCCGTAATTTTTAAACTTTATTTCTAATCGTCGGTATATACTTTACCGGCCAATTTACCGCTGGCATCTTTGTATAGAACCGCAGAATACCTGCTTTGTGCTTTAGGAGTAAGACTGACCGATGTTAATAAGCTATCGCCGCCACTTGAACTGGCACCGTAAAAGTTGCAAGTTAGGGCAGTTGAGCCTGCTACCTTAAACATCTGGTAAGGTGATCCGGCTCCGACGGCTAATGAATGGGCATAAGTTGCCGTAGTACCTGTCAATTCAACCTTGGTAAGCGTAACTGCCGGTGTTCCGTTTACAAACATAATCGATGCCGTATCCGCAGGGAAAAGCGCTTTTCCGTTTGCAACATCTTTGCTCTGCCAGGTATATCTCTGAACATTTTTGTCCAATGTTCTAGTTACACTGTCTACATCCAGAACATATAATCGCAATCTTAAGTCGGTATCCATTACCTGCTTAAAAGTATCTACTTTGGCAACCGAGGCATAATTAATTATAAAAGTATATGAGCCCGATGGAAGATCCATATATGTGGTTCCGCCCGGAAACTCACCGCCAACCGGTAGTGAACTTATTGTCTTTACCAATGTATTGCCTACATTATAGACTTTTATAGTTGCAGCACCACCGTTGCTAGATAAATTGACAACATCTACTTGGCTGTGAAAATCAAAACTGGTCGCAATATTCTGCACTCCAGTATCGACACAACCAGCGAAAAAGAAAATTAAGCTGATACCTAATATGTATAAAAGCTTAAATTTATCAGCTTTTTTCATATAACCTCCTTCAAAGTTTAATTTTGAAAACATGAAAACTCTCTTTAAGGCTGTTGACACCTAAAGTTTTATTTTCAATGTACGATACAATAATTCTCATTGTGGTATTAAAGGCTGGTAAAATATTAATTGATAGAATTTAAAACTATAATCCATTTATTCTCTCTCCTAAAGTGATTATTTATTATTTATTTTTTAATAAACGGTTAACCTACGCATATTGCTTGACGGAATAAACTAGTCAACATATATCCGAAATAGTTTTCTGTATTATAAAGAAGTGCGTTGATAATTTTATTTTTTAATCGGAAGACAATTAATCTATAGGAAATAACATTGCGTCTTAAAGATTGGTAATTAATACACGTATTCTTAATACGATATCGAATAGAAAAATACAACCTAAGGGTAACGTCCCGCATATCTCTCTCCTATATGTGATTGGTCCCTTGTTACTTGTAATAATAAAGGGCATAATTATAGACAGTATACGGCGTCCTATCTTTCTGGTTGGCTCCCACGAATAGAAAAGGGTTTAGTGAAGATAGTATCAAAATAAGTCTATAAATATGTCCTCGAATATGAAAATATTTTAATTTAAAACTATTTAATTTTAAATGCAGCCTTAACGTCTATAAAAACTGCATTAAAGTCAATATCTGCGAATGCTTTTAACTAAAAGATTCAGATAAAAATGTAAAAAACGAACTAATTTTAAGAATAAAATAATTTAGAAACAATATTAAGAACTAAATTATGTCATTTTTTTTATAATTTAAGAACTTAACACAATTACTTATTTCAAATTGTTAAAAGCAGCTTGTATATTTTTTGAAATTGCAGATACCGGTTTTCTAATTTCAAAAATTATGAATTTATTTTAATTAATTTGCATGTAATATGCAATTCTATATTAAGTTTTATTGCATAATGTCAGGCAAATATAACTGCATTTACATCGGTTTGCTGCTTGAAATTACTTTAGCGTTTTCCAGCATTACTTTATATGAATAGCCTGCTCCGAAATCTTTATTTATAGCGACCTTTCCTTCAACCGTTATAACCTGACCTACCTGGGCTGCATCGTTGCTTGTTACAAGAAGATCGTAATTACCGCTTGATTGTGTACCGTCTTGAATATGAATCCAGTTTCTGTCCATTATACTCGGATTATATTTAGTCACTTTGCCTTTTATCTTAACAATCTTTCCGTCAAGTTTATCCTTGTCGGCATAAATTTCCGCAACAGTTTTACCGCCTTTCAGCGGTTCAATCTTTACGTTTTCTTTACTCTCGGCAGTAACTCCCTGGTGGGCAGAGGCAAGCGACTGAGGCGACTGTGCGCCCGTTGCCGGAGGCGTCTGCGAAACATCTTCAACGAAAAGAATGGAATCGAAAGTACGGTTTAATGTGGGACTTTTAAAATTTTTCATCTCCATGCTTTTTGTGTAATACAAGGTCTCGCCTTTTTCAATTTTCATCTGAGGCACCGCCATCCAATATTCTTTTCCGTTTTCCGTTACCTGCAGATAAGTGTAATTGGAAGCGTTCATACTGCTTTCTACTTTTACAGCATGAACTCCAGGTGCAACCTTTACCTCCTGTTTTTTCTCGCAAGAAGATAATGCAACAACAATAATAAAAGCTAAAAATATATAACCAAACCTTTTCATTTTTTCTCCGGACAATTATTTATAATTAATTTTAAAAGTAAATATAATTAACGAAGTTTAAAACTCCGAAATATTAATTTTTACATATAAAAATAAGTAAATTGTAATTACGGATTATTAACATATCGACAGAAGACATTTTACCGATTCTCCTTATATTTAAAGATAAAAACCCGTTGCTTTGACCAAACTTTTTGCTGTTATTAAAATCAGCCGGAAAAATTTGAATAACCTAACCGGCTTTATTTGTTCATTTAACCTTAATTAATAAATGGAAACTCTTCAAATCTGGATTTCGCATTACGGCTATTTCGGAATCTTCTCGCTTCTTTTCCTGGGCATAGTCGGGTTGCCGGTTCCGGATGAGACGTTGTTGACTCTTACCGGATTTCTAATTTATCGCGGAGATTTACATATTATACCTGCGTTTTTAAGTGCTTATTTAGGGAGTATAACTGGCATATCCGTCAGTTACGCTATCGGAAGCACTTTCGGCCACAGGGTATTAGTTAAGTACGGCCATTATGTTCATATTACCGAAGAAAGGCTGAATAAGGCGCATGCCTGGTTTGAAAAAACAGGCAGGTGGGCTTTGTTTTTGGGATATTTTATACCCGGCATAAGACACGTTGTGGCAATACTCGCCGGCACTTCCGAACTGGAAATGTGGGAGTTTGCTTTATTTGCATATACCGGAGGTTTACTCTGGACCTCGGTATTCCTGTCCATCGGTTTTTTCTTCGGCGATAAATGGCAGATAATGCTCGGAACTTTTCATCATCACCTTTACGTTGTATCGATAGCCGCATTTATTTTATTAATCGTATTTTATTTCTTAAGGAAAAAGCTGGGGTTCTTTAAAAGCAACTCCTCAAAAAAGTAATTTTAACCAACAGATTGTTCCGAAGTATTAACCAGATACCGCTTTATTTTTTGAGTAGTGGTCTTTTCGAATTCCTTATCTCTTACATAATATTTTTTAATTTGTTTATAAAGCGGAAGTTCTTTATTTGCTTCTTTTATTACATCGCCGATAATATTATTAATTAATTCATCCGTAATCTTAACATTTTTCATTTCCGAATATTCGATAAACGCTTCGGCATCGGTAACAATCTGCACGGCAATTATTTCGTCATGTTTTTCGTCTTTTTGCCCGAAGACAAGCGATTCCAACACAAACGGACTCCTGTTTAAAATATCCTCTATCTCTTCAGGAAAAACATTTTTGCCGTTTTTGGCAATTATCACGTTCTTCTGCCTTCCGCTTATATGAAGAAATCCGTCATTATCCATAAATCCGAGATCGCCTGTTTTAAACCACCCCGAATCAAATGCTTCGCTTGTCAGTTTTTCGTTCTTATAATATCCGAGCATTACATTATCGCCTTTTGCGAATACTTCGCCTACGCCTTCGGATGAGGGTTTATTAATAACTATCTCAACTCCCGGCAAAGGAATTCCGGCGGCATCGTCTTTAAAATTGTCAAGTCTGTTCAAAGCAAGTATCGGCGAAGTTTCCGTTAATCCGTAACCCTGAATAAACGTAAAACCGAATTCCCTCAAACCCTTTGCTACTTTGGGATCGGGTGCGGCGCCGCCCGCAATAAAAATTCTTATCTGTCCCCCGAATTTTTCATGCAGAGCTTTGAAAACTTTTTTCTTCACGTTTTTCCAGCCGACCTTTTCAACAATCGTAGTTGCCTTAATAAGCGAAGGGACAATCTTGGATTTTACTTTATCTTCTTCGATAGTTTTATATATGCGCTTGAACATTTTATCGAAAAGAAGTGGAACCCCCAGCATAATAGTGGCATTCACTTTTTGAAGGTCGTCCACCACGGTTTTTAGCGACCTTGCGTAATGAGCCGAACCTCCGCTGAACAGCGGACAAAGAAATCCGCAGGTGCATTCATAAGTATGATGAATCGGAAGAACCGAAAGAAATTTATCCGTCGGACCGATTTCTATCATGCTGGTCATTGCGACAAGATTAGCGCTCAGGTTTTTCTGACTCAGCATTACGCCCTTTGCCCTTCCCAATGAACCCGAAGTAAATATTATTTCGGCTATTTCATCGGGATTAAATCTTAGGGATATTTTTTAAACCGGAATGCGCGGTTTTTAAAATTAGGTCACTCATAGAAAGAAAATCTTCCTTTGAAGACTCCAGATCCATCGATATATAAAGTTTTAGCTTTTTGAGCGAATGCATTTTTTCCCTGAACATCTGCTCATACGATTCCGAAAAAACTATTGCTTCGGTTTCGGATTCATGAATTATATTCAGTATTTCATTTGTATTCAGGTTCTTATCGATCGGGACAATCACATAATTAAAAACCATCGCTGTTAAATATGTAATTCCCCACTGCACCCTGTTCTCGCTTATAACTGCAATATGAGATCTTTCTTTCAGTCCTGTTTTTTTAAGCGCCGCACCGAACTTCAAAATATTATCCAATAGCTGTCCGTATGTAACTTTTGGAATCGGCGTAGTATTAAGATCTTCCAGCGCAATTTTATCGGGATATTTACTTGCAGACTGAATTATCATTTCCTGTAATGTGGAAATCTTCGGCACATCGTACAATTCAAACTTTTTCATAGATACCCCTTTAATAATTAATTCTAAAATAAATATAGTTTGGATTAAATAAAAGAATATCTTTTTATGAAGATAGGATTTGAGAAATTGCAAACCGGAGTACCCGGCTTACAACCCACAACCTACCCCCTATTATACCTTCCTTTCATCGGGAGATCTTCAAGCTTTAGCACGCCCCGGGGACAGACCGCGGAACAAATACCGCATCCTACGCATGATGCTCTGATTATATTTTGTCCTCTTTGAGCATACCACTTAACGTCTATGCCCATCTCGCAATAAGTAGAACAATTCCCGCACGAGATGCATTGATCGCCGTTCACGGTAATTCTGAACCTGGAAACTTTTTTCTGAAGAATGCCCAGCACCGCGGCCATCGGGCAGCCGAACCTGCACCATACGCGGCTTCCCATAATCGGATAAAATCCCACGCCGATAACACCGGAAAAAACCGATCCGATCAAAAAGCCGTATGTTTTTTCAAAGCCCTGCGATAAAGAACCCAGTAAGCTGCCTTTAAACGCGATATTAATCCAGAGCAGCGCTGTAGTGATAACAACAAAGCTAAGTACCGAATATATTGTCCATCTCTCTATCTTCCAGGCTTTAAGCGATTTATCCGAATTTTGCCTGAACGGATCGCCCGCAGTTTCTGCAAGTGCGCCGCATCCGCAAACCCAGGAACAGTACCATCTTTTCCCGAAGAAATATGTTAGCAGAGGTGTTGCAATTAAAATCATCATTATTCCCCAGAATACCATGAAGTATCCGAGCGCAGCTCCGTTATGAATTAAATAATTTATATCACCAGGAAACAGATAATTATATTTTAACGGCCAGAAATAAGTGAAATAATATTCGGGCTGATTTAACCTTACCAGGAAAGCCGGAATCAAGAATGCAAACCCCATCTGGAAAAAACTTACGGAAATCGTGCGTATAATCTGGTAACGGTTGTGCCTGTATTTTATCATCATCCTTATGCCCATCACAATTACGGCAACCGTATAAAAGAAACCGTACAGGAACCATCTGTCGGCCGGTTTGCCGCTGAGCCACAATGAAATAGGGCTTACAAGTTTAATCCAGTTTGCTATCAGGGAGGGAAACCAGTATAGCATTATGTAAAATGCCGTAATAATTATTCCGAGAATCCATGCAGGCGTTCCCTTTGCAGTAAACGAATTGAAAAATATTCTGTTGTTTTTTATTCCCGCAGGTGCTTCATTAATTTGCGGGAGAAAATAAATCAAAGCGCCTGCTGCGGTCAAACCGAAGCTTAAGAAAAAAAAGAGTAGTGTATGCGAATTCGATCCGCTGCCGAATAAAATTAAAAGCATTACTACCCCGATGGATAAAATCGACAATCCTGCTTTCTTAACTATTTCAGCTGCGGTATTGTTTTTATAAACATTTACTGTTTCGGTCTGCCTTCCGGGCAGTGTTATTTGAACTGGTGTCATAAAATCACCGTTTAATTTAAATTTGCCGTAACAATCTAAAATTATTTAATTTGAAATTTTTTACTTTTTCTTTCATTGCTGAACTTTTCTAAGATTTCTTTTTCGTGCCTTGTATAAAACTCCGGATCAAAATTAGCCTCGTGCAAATTTTCAAGAACATACTCTACGGTCTTCTTCTCTTTAATCCATTTTTCGCAGACGCGGTGTCTTAATCGTATACCGAAAACATTAAAGCCTGTTACCGCACCGCCGGCTGAATCATAAACAACTCTGAAGCATTTCTTTCCTCCGTTATGCTCCCAGTAAAAAGTTTCCTCGCCTTCTCGCGGAGGAACATTGCTTACAAAACCGTAAGTCTGATATTCAATATCGAGAAATTTTGCCGAGTTAAACCAAATGCCCCTTTCATATTTAACTTTGTCCCCGAGTATATTTTGTGCCAGTATTTCGCCCTGCATTTTACCGGTATACCAAAGCTGTTCGACTTTATTCTTTCCGCCGGGAGAGACTGCTTCCAGTTCGGCGCAGTCTCCGGCAGAATATATATCCGGTACATTCGTCTCGAGATATTCGTTAATCAATATGCCTCTTCCCGTTTTTATATTTGTCGATTTAACAAGTTCGATATTGGGCCGGACACCAGGAGTAAGCCCAACCAACTGACATTCTATTTTTTCATTTTTGTCCGTTATTACCGAGCTCACTCTACCGTCGGCCCCTGGTATAATTTCCTTTAGCTGGGTTGCGAGTTTTAAATTCATTCCGTATTCAATAATATGCCGGCATACCATAGCGGCTTCTTCCTGAGGAAGGATGCTTCCCCAATAAAGATTTTCTCTTACTAGGAAGGTTACATGAATACCTCTGGAATGAAGCATCTCCGCGAGTTCTATGCCTATTAATCCTCCGCCCACAATTACCGCACTGTGTATCCCTTTTGTATTGGTTTCAAGCAGTTCAACATCCTGCATGGAATATAACCCTTGCACACCGGGCAGATCCTGTCCGGGCCATCCGAATTTATTTGTCTTTGAACCGGTTGCGATTACCAGCTTGTCGTAATTAATTTTTTCATTATTATCCAGGGTGAGTGACTTCGAACCGGTATCGACGGATGTTACTTGTGCATAAATCAGTTGGATCCTGTTTTTTTCCCAAAACCAGTCTTCATATGGCTTGAGATTGTCCCACTTCATATGCCCCATGTACACATACATAAGCGCAGTTCTGGAGAAGAAATATTTTGACTCTGCCGAGATAACTGTAATGCGCATATCGCTCCTCTTCCTCACATTCCTCGCTGTAGTTATCCCGGTGATGCCGTTGCCGATTATTACAAGATGCTGCATAACCTACCTCTGTCTGTATTTTTAAAAGCCTGTTTTAGAATTTTCCGCAAATTCTTTCTTTAGCCGGCAGGATTTCAAGACATGTTGTCCACCAGCCGGTTAATATCGTTTCAATAAATTGTCCCGGAAGTTTTTCTTTATACATTTCGTCGGCTAATTTATGATAATCGTATTTAACGGGTATGTATTCAATTCTAAGCTCCCGGTTTATCGCTTCCAGTATTGTGTAGCCTACGTTTGCGGTGCCGTCGTTTTCAGGCCGGCCTATTACGCCGACGTTAACAAAATACCTGCTGCCGGTCAGTTCCCTGCTCCAGTGAATGCCTGTATGAGTGCTGCATATAACGTCTGCTTTAAAATCAGTGCATAATTTTTCAAGGAAGTGGTCCGGTGTAGTACTTTCCCACAGGAACTCGTTCATTTGCCTGGGCGATCCGTGGCATAATAAAAGTTTGAAGCCGCCTAATTCAATCCTTATTTCCGAAGGAAGGGATTTCATCCATTTTTTATTTTGATCTGATGTTTTCCCGAATGTATAATCATAACTCAGCTTCGCGAAGTAATTGTCGCGGGGATCTGTATAACCGCATTGGCAATCGTTCAGGTAATTGCCGATGGAATTATCGTAATTGCCCTGAACCACCGGAATTTTATATTCGGAAAGAATAGGAAATATCTTATCCGGATTCGGCCCGAATGCGCCCAGATCCCCGAGGCAGTACACGGCGTCTACTTCCCGTTTTACGGCATCTTTAATCACTTCCGTAAGCGAAAGATAATTACTGTATACTCCGCCGAATAAAGCAATCTTCTTAAGCATCTCTGCCCACGGAATTAAAGTTAGAGCATATAGCACCGTAAAGATAGCACGTATAACAGGCCTGATGTTTCAGCTTATATCCTTTAGAAGATTCAATAAGCGATTTGCCCATATTGGCATCCGGCGAATCTATTAATATCGGACATACGTAAACACCTTTGCTCGTAGCTATCCTGCTGTTGGCGCAGATTAGACTGCTAATATCAAAGTCGGCAAGCATTTCATCCGTGACAAATTCGTATTCGTCGTATCCTTTTGTACGGGCAATTTCTTTTCCGATTTTTATTGAAGGAAGTATCTTTAATCTGGGACGCGGGTAACCCGATAATTTTAATGTATTAACAAATCCGCTTAAAACTTTGTCGTCGTCTTTGTCCTCCCAGGTTTTTGTAATAGTTATAATAGGTAGAAATCCCTCCGCGACCAGATTGCTTACTCCCGCCATTGCTTTTTTGAAAACGCCCCCGCCTCTGATTTCATCGTTCATTTTTTCGGTATAGCCGTCGATGCTTACTCTTAATTCGAGAGAGTATTTAGAATTATCCGCTACTTTTTTAAGGCGCCCGGCATATTCCGGTTTTATCAGCATACCGTTTGTAAGAACCGTAGCCGGTCCCAGTCTCATAGTCTCTTCCAATATTTGGAATATCTGTTTGTTCATAAACGGTTCGCCGCCTGTAAAATAATATTCTTTGACTCCTATTTTCTTCGACTCCTCCAGATAAGGTATTACCTGTTCCAACGTCATAAATTCAAAATTGTGATTCTTCGGGCTGCAGCTTATAAAACAATGTCCGCACTCAATATTACAAAGTGTACCGCCTACCTGAAACCATAAATGATCCAATGCGTCAAGGTATATTTCGGGATAATTCATAATTTTCCAATAAAAGATTAGTAATTTCATTCTTGATCTTGAACTTGCTCTTACTCATTCTCCATAGTTCAAGTTTAAGTTCGTATTCTAATTTTCAATATTATTTATTACGGTTCAGCTGTTATGTTAAATATTATTTTTCCATCTCATCGGTTTGTTGTCTTGCCAAAACAGGAACCGCTTCTACATCAATATCGAAATCTTTCAAGGCTGTATACTCTTTATTTTTCTCTTTGATTAAAGCTACCGGTATAAAATAGACTAATAACACCGCAATCGTGGCGTAAATATTTATCGTAAGTAAATCTCCGTATGTACTGTTTGTTAAGTATAAAGATTTAGGCAGTAATCCAAAAGTATAAATTATACTTCCCAGCACACCGGTCCAAACGGCCAGATGAAAAGATATTTTTGGGGCTTTTAATTTCCAGAAAATAAATACCGGAGCAAAGCCGAGAACCATTGTGCCGCTTATGGTTGTTGCCGACAAAATAGCCGGAGAAAAAAACAACGGGATAGTACCTCCCAGTGCGGTAATTACCATCACCCATCTCCCTTTAAAGACCGATGCATATCCATTTTTTCCGAGATCAACCACCACGAGTTTTGAAACGGAAGCGAAAGTAGAATCAACCGTGGAAGAGGCCGAAGTCACCATAATAAAATTCATTACAATCATCGAAAAGATGCCGAGTGTTTTGGAAACCTCTACGGCAGCCTGTCCCTGCAGTCCGATCAGTTTTGCGTAAATACCGACGAAGCTGAAAAGCAGTATACAGAAGAACCCGATTACTGTAGCATACAAATAGCTTTTTAAAGTAGTTTTTTCGTCGGAGATAAAACCTCTGTCCGTCATAACGGGATCATGAAAAGGATAGCTGAATATTTGAATGAATGCAACAAGCAATAAATCGATGCCTCCGGAAAAAGACCAATGCCCTGATGATACAAACGGTGCAAGCGAGCCTTCTTTGGGAAGTATCATACTCATAACTAAAAAAAGCAATACGGCAAACAATCCCATTTGAAGAATGTCCGTAATTAAGGAGCTTCTCAGTCCTCCTTTTAATGCGTAAGCTAAAGTAAGCAGCGTAAATACTACGATTGATATTATATATTGCGGCGATCCTGATCTTCCGAAATATGTTCCTATCACTTCCGTGTTCGACCAGACTTCATTAAGCAGTCTGATAGCAATTATAATCGTAAATATCTTTACGGCCGAAGTTCCGAATTTTTCGTCTAAGAAATGATGAAGGCTTCTTGCGTTAAGTTTAGTACGGATTTTATAGATTACAATACCCGCCACCATGAAGGAGAGATAATAAGTGGCGTAAGCGAGTCCGCCGATAATTCCGAAGTTTAAACCAAGATTTGCGGCGTTAGTTACCGACTTTGCAAAGATCCAGGAAATTACCAGGCTGAAAGTTAACATAAGCGTACCCGGTTTCTTATCCTTTAAAGATGAACCGCGGTAGAAGCTTTCTTTTGTCCTCACAAACGGAGTCATTAAAATAAGTATCGCAGAAAACGACAACAAGACTATCCATTGCCAGGTAAGAATATCGGACATTGGTTCCTCGGTAATTAAAATCTTAGTTGAAAAGTTGTCAATAAAACCAGTTCGCCGCTTTTACCCGCTAATGCCGACGAAGGAAGAACAGATTGCTTATCGGCATCTTCATAAATAAGATTTGCCTGAAAGCTGAATATATTATGTGCCAGCCAGTTTATGCCGGCCAGATAGCTGTTCAAGGCGGTCGGTCCGGTTATGCTTGTAAGCATTTTTCCGTAATGTGCGGTTTCAAATCTGGCTATAGCCTGTAGTCCGTTCGATTTGCCTCCGTAAAAGAAGTACCCCAGTTCAAAATATCCGCCGGTAAAATTTTTTGTTTCATTATTCAGAGACAGTGCGTTGTTAAAATTATATCTGAAAGCCTCACCTCTGAATAGATAAGGATGTATGTCTATCGAAAAATATGCGAGGTAACCGAATCTTTTGCCGCTTACGTCCACAGTATTGAAGCTTTCGAAAACATGATCTACTATGCTTAATTTCTGAGAAGCTTCGGTAGTAAATTCCAGACTGCCGCCGAATCTTAAATCTTTTGCTGCGGTATATTCCAGGCGACCGGTAATATCTTTGCTGTTGTTATTCTCGGGAATATTCTGTCCGGCTGCGCCGTTGCCGTTTGTAATGCTGAAATAGTAATCAAGCACCGGCATTGAGCCGAAAAACATTACTCCGTATTGTGAATCCAGGCCCGGCAGTAAAAAGACGGAATTAAGTCCTGAGTACCTTTCGATTGTGGTAAGTCTGCTGGTGGATCTGTTGTTCTCGGGAGAAAACGGATTAATAAATTTTCCCGCTCTTATCTTATTGGAGCCCCAAATTGTCGCATCAAGCTGGGCGAGCACCATTTCCGTTCTCTGACCGGCTGCGTCGAATTCGAAAAACATATCGTAGTTTTTCTCATAGTCGAACCCGAGATCCAGTCTTGCCCTGTGCACACCGAATGAATTTTGGACCGCATTATTCATATTTGCGCTTCGATAGGAAAAGATACTTTGTATGTAACCCGACAGAAACAAATCCCAATCATTTAGTTTTGATACCATATGTAATCCTTCACCCGGCCGGTAAACTATATTTTGACATTCGGCAGATGAGATAAAAATAAACGGTAAAATTATCGAAGTTAAAATCAAGATGTTCTTTTTCATTGTCCGGCAAATCCCGAAGATTGTTTTTAACTGATGAATTAATTCGAACAGCTGTAAACCTACAAGAAACCGATATCTGATTCCGGTTATAAGGTATTTTATTTTGTCAATTTAAGACAATACAATGATAGGAATTTTAATTCCGTTTAATCCGCTTTCAAAGATTAGGAAAAAATAATAATAAATCATCATAAATTTGTCACAATTTGATGACAAAATTATTCCCGTTCATGCCCGGGGATCAATCTCTCACTAATAAATTATCTCGCTCAAGCATATTTTCCGTATTAACTACTCATATAAATTACTCAAGTTGACAGCCTGCTCTTTTAAACCATAAAGAACAAATTGTAAATACGGGATAATTAAACAAATCAGTTTACTACCCGGAAAAAAAATATTCGAACAAAAAAGGATATTTTTTGGAATCTATCTTGACTTTTTTATCAAGATTAAATATTTTTAGGAAAGTTTATTGTAAAGCAGTTCGCTCAAATAAAAATTTTTCCCGAATATTCCGGTGCAAATTAATGAAAAAAAATTATTGTATCTGTTGTTGTAGAAGCAAAAATATTGCAGCGGAATATAAACCCGGATTTTTTAATATTTATATTTAGTTAAGAATCAGACTTATAAAAAAACCCGCTGCAGGTTAAGCCGACAGCGGGTTTTTTATTGTTAGATTTATGCAAGTTACCGGATTATCTTAATATTATGGGAATTCTGAAATAAATTTTGCGGCTTAATTAAAATTATTTTATTTTTTTTAAAACTTAACGGCGGTATCTGAGATTAAAGCATATACTTTCAGCCTGTATAAATTTGGAACAAATTCCCGTAAATAATTTTATAATTATTTCACATTATTTCAAATAAACTTCTGAATATTAAAAATCGGATAAGAATGTTAAAACCGGCAGATTTTCTTTTTCATCTAAAATAAATTCTCTCTCCAAAGTGGGGGACGGGTTTTTCCTCCCCTGCTTATTAAACATTTCTTAATCGGAATTATTCTTCGGAGTATCGTTGACCACTAATACTTCTGTTTTCGGCAGGAAGAAACTAAATTCGGTGCCTTTTCCTAATTCCGATTTCACAAAAATCCTACCGTGATTTAATTCAATAAATTCTTTGCAGAGTATTAATCCCAAACCGGAACCTTCCTCTTTATTTGTTCCCACCGAGGAAACGTTCTGATCTATTTGAAATAATTTATTAATTTTATCCCCGCCAATCCCGACGCCGTTATCTATAACCGATACCTTGACATATTCGGATTCTTCAATCGCGGTAATTTTAATATTTCCTTTGTTATTAGTGAATTTAATCGAATTAGAAATAAAGTTTCTTAATATAGTCTGAACCATATTTACGTCGGCAAAAAGTGATATGTTTTTTGCGACATCGATCTCCAACTGTATATCTTTATTATCCGCATTGCTTTTAAATAAACTTAATATATCGGTGACAATTTTGTTTAGATTAACAACTTCGGGTTCGAAAATTGTCCGTCCGGTTTTTATTCTTGCCCACTGAAGGAGGTTCTCAAGTAGCCCGAAAGTTAATTTGGCAGATTTAACTATATTTTCCGATATCGTCTTAATTTCCTCTTTGGCAAGGGAGTCCAGTTCATCGAACAGGTAGTTGGAAAATCCCAGTAAAGCTATAAACGGACTTCTCAAGTCGTGAGCAATTATAGAGAAGAATTTATCCTTAGTGGCAATTTCAAGGTTTAACTCTCTGATCGTTCTGTCCAGGTCTTTAGTACGTTCATCAACTTTGCGTTCCAGAGTGTTATTATATTTTTTTATTGATCTTATGCGTATTTCATAAACTAAACTTAGGATCAATAAAATTAAAATTACCAGCGAGATCTTAAACCATACCGTCTGAAAGAATGTGGGTACAATAATAATCCTGAGTTTTGCTTCCTGTTCGTTCCCGATACCGTTATTATTAGTAGCTTTCACATAAAATGTATATTGCCCCGGGGGTAGATTTGTATATATCGCGGAATTTCTGGAGCCAACATTATTCCAGGTTTTATCAAAGCCGTCAAGTTTATATCTAAAAGTATTTCTTTTCGTATCATAATAATCCAGAAGCGAATACTCTAATGTTATCATATCGTTGCCGGGAGGTATTGAAATTGATTTCATATCTGAAATAGATTTTTTTAATATACCGTCCGCTGATATGGGCACAGATTTATCATAGATCTTCAGGCCCGTAAAAACCACCGGAGAAGTTAAGCTATCATCTTCAATACTGTCGGGATTAAAATAAAGTATTCCGTCGGCTCCAAAATATAAATTTCCATATTTGTCTTTTGTGGCAACATTCTGGACAAATTCAAGTTTCTTTAAACCGTTTCTCTTGGTATAATTGACAATTTTATTTGACTTAACATCAAACTTAGAAAGCCCTTTATCCGTACCTATCCAAAGACAGCCGTTATTATCCTCCTGAATTGCGTCTATTAAATTGCCGGTCAATCCGTCGGCAGAAGAATAAATTTCGATTTCGCCGGTTTTTCTGTTATATCTGTTTAGTCCGTGAACAGTACCAAACCATATCATTCCGTCTTTCGATTCGAAAACCATAAATACCTGGTTACTGCTTATATGATATTTATTTGTTGAATCACTTGAAAAATTTATAAACTTATTTGTATTAGGATTAATTCCGCTTACTCCGCCGCCGTCTGTACCCACCCAAATTAAACCTTTGGAGTCTTCCATAATATTTAAGATTTTATTTGATTGCAGACCGTTAGGATTACCTGCCTTGAAAAAATACCGTTGAAATAATCCTGTTTTTCTGTCATATTTGTTTAATCCCCACCAGGTACCGAACCATAGAGTTCCGTTTCGCGTTTCGCAAATTGAAGTAATACCGTTATTGCTTATTGAAGAGGTGTCATATATATCATTTAAATATAGTTTAAACTTACCGGTTTCCGGATTGTATTCATTTAACCCGTTAAGATTTGTCCCGATCCAGACTTTTCCTTCATGGTCTACCAGCACGGTACGGACAAAATTGCTGCTTAAACTATTCGGATTACCGGGTATATTTTTAAAATGAATAATCTTTTTTCCTTGATTTACAATTTCGCTCAATCCATTAAGAGAGCCGGCCCACACATTGTTATTTTTATCAATGAAAACCGAAATTACGTCATTGCTTGTAATGCTATTTTCCGGATGATCAGGATCGTGAAGATAATAATGGAATTTGTTGGCAGTTTGATAAAATCTGCTTATGCCGTCTGCTGTGCCGATCCATACCATCCCGGATTTATCCTGGGTTATAGACAAGACTTGATTGCTAAGAAGACTTGATGAAACTCTCGGATTGTTAACATATCGCGCAAAATTGTCTTTCTTTTGATTATATTTTTCCAATCCGTTTAAAGTACCGATCCAAACATTATTTAGATTATCCTGATAAATTGACGTAATATAATTACTTGAAAGATTACTTCTATTCTGGCTACGTGAAAGGTAAGAGGAGAATTTGCCTGACTTAACATTAAATTTTTTAAGTCCTTCCCCGTTAGTGCCTATCCACATGTTTCCGGAGCGGTCTTTGTAAATTACACTGATGGCCCGGTAATTAAAGTGTTTTGTGTTTGCAGGCTGGGAAAAATACTGGTTTAATATCTTCTCGTTTTTATTCATAACTGATATTCCGTTCCAGGTGCCAAGCCACAAATTGCCGTCTTTATCCTGTCCGATGGCGGAAACACTTTGAGAAGAATTTATATTTGTTAGTTCAGTAACTTTTTTTATTACTTTAAAGTTATTTTTATTCCGGTTATATAGATTCAAACCGTCACCGGTACCGACCCACAGATTATCATCGTCATCGACAAAAACAGCTAAGACGACGTTATTACTTAAACTGCTGCTGTCATCTGGAATATGTTTATACCTTGAGAATTTCCCGGTTGTCCAATCGTATTTATTCAAACCCTTGGGCGTAGCAATCCAGATATTCCCTTCCTTATCCTCGCAAATATCGGTAATTGCGTAAGTCGAAATACTATTAGAATCCGAGGGATCAGGCATAAAAAGTTTAAAACTATAACCGTCAAACAAATTGAGTCCGTTAATTGTACCGATCCAGATAAAATCCCTTTTATCCTGTAGAATCTTAGTAACACGGTTCATGGAAAGTCCGTCCTGCGCGGTTAAGTGTGTAAATTCCAAGTCTCCGTTTTGAGGATACACAGTAATGCTAAGAAGGATAATCAGTGCGGTAAAAGTAAGAAAACTTCCATGTCCTAATTTGCTGCTCAAAAAACTGAAATCGCTTTGCCAGATATGGTTCATATTCTAATGTTTATTAAAAATCCCTTTTAAATTTTATCAAACAATTATAACCGATTATCCGCATCCCATAATTGAGAAGGTGATAAATCGAATAAATCACACCGGTTTATTATCGAAATAAAGACAAATTAATTAAGTAATTGCCTATTTTTTAAATCATTACGGGATCGAAGGGTGAGGGGTAAATAAAAGTAATCCGTTCTTTATTTTTTAGTCGTATTTAATTTTTGTAATTAGAACATTTCCGCTACCGGAAGCACCTTTTGCTCCGGGTTGTCCGCCTCCCACCGACACTTCAAAATTACCCGGAAGAATTACTCTCTCGTTGTTATCATTTATAATTGAAAAATCGCCGGGCTCAAGGATAAATTCAACTGAAGCGGTTTCACCGGGTTTTAAGTGAACCCTCTTAAATCCTTTTAAAGTACGAACCGGAACGGGTACCGGAGCGTTCAAATCTGAAATATAAACTTGAACAATTTCATCGCCCGCAATTTCCCCGGAATTTTTCACGTCCGCCGAAATTTTTACTGAATCGCCGATATGATACCGGTTTTTTACTTTCAGATTACCGTACATAAAAGTTGTATAACTTAAGCCGTAGCCGAAGGGATAAAGCACTTCCCCCTTAAAATACCGGTAAGTCCTGTTATTCATATTGTAGTCATCGAAAGGCGGAAGATCTTTGACCGATTTATAAAAAGTAACCGGCAGTTTTCCCCCTGGATTATAGTCGCCGAAAATGACATCGGCAATAGCAGTACCTGCAGCCTGACCCGGATACCAGGCTTCAATGATTGCCGGAATATTTTTATCTTCCCAGTTTACAGCAAGAGCGCTTCCGTTCAATAACACAAGGATAACCGGCTTGCCCAGTGCGTAGATATCTTTTATCAGTTCTTCCTGGACAACAGGAAGATCCAGACGGGTTCTGTCGCCTCTGTCGAAGCCGTCGAGCTCAACATCCATTTCTTCACCTTCGAGCCTTGGCGTTAGTCCCATACACATAATAACCGCATCCGCTTTTTTAGCTGCCGCAATCGCTTCGGCTTTCAGTTCCTCTTTCGGATTATCCATAGGCACCGACCAGACCAGGTGAACCTGGGCATCGCCGTAAGTTTCTCTTGCCTCAACTTTAATCGAATATTTCTTTCCCGCTTCAAGTATTACCGGCTTTGATTTGCTCAACCTGGGATCACTGTATTCGTCCCTGTAATGATATTTAGTATTTGCAATCAGCTTATTTTCCAGATAAAGATTAGTATTGCATGTTGTTATTATTCCGAGCATATAGCTGCCCGTTTTTACGGGCGTGATCTCTCCGCTCCATATTACTCCGAAATTATCTTCATCCATATCCTCCCTGGGCGCTTTATCTCCCCAGGCGGCATCGATTGTTTTTTCAATCTTCGACATGAGGACCGGTCCCTCGAGGTCTTTGTTGTTGTAGTAATCGGCATTCAGTCCGGGCTCATTATTACCGTGAGATAAAACAGCGGGAGGAACGGTTTCGAACGTCGGAAAACCTTCCACCCATTCGCATCCCCGGGTATATATAACATCGGAGTGTCCGGAAAGTTTCTCTTTAATACCCCTAAGAGGAGTAACTGGATCGGAAGGAACGCCGTTATAATTCCCGAGCAGCGTCATCCACTCATCCGAATTTGGTCCGATAACCGCTACAGTGCCGAGGTTTTTCTTCAGCGGTAAAATATTATTTCCGTTTTTCAGCAGAACGATTGATTCCCTAGCGGTTTTAAGCGCGAGTTCTTTATTTTCTTTAGAGTCTACAACAGAATAAGGTATCTTTGTATATTTTACCAGTTCCGGCGGATCGAACATGCCGAGTTTCATTCTGGCTGTGAAAAGTCTTTTTACAGCGACATCAATTTCAGCTTCGGTTATTAATTGCTCATCCACCGCTTTATTCAAGTGTTCGTAAACGGTTGCGCATTCCAGATCTGTACCCGATTTAACGGCAAGAGCGGCGGCTTCTTCCGGAGTCTGAACAATTTTATGATGCTGATAAATATCTCCTATCGCGCCGCAGTCGGAAACAACGTAGCCTTGAAAGTTCCATTGGTTCCGCAGAATATCGACGAGAAGTCTCTTGCTTCCGCAGCAGGCCTCGCCTTCGTACCTGTTGTAGGCGCACATAACGGAATAAGCTTTTCCTTCTTTTACGCACATTTCAAATTGAGGAAGATATGTTTCCCGGAAATCCCGCTCGTCGGTTACCGCGTCAAAATGATGCCTTTCAGATTCCGGACCGCTGTGTACCGCGAAGTGTTTAACAGTTGCTATGGTTTTAAAATATTCCGGATCGTCTCCCTGCAGTCCTTTAACAAATTGAACTCCTAATCTGCCCGTTAAATAAGGGTCTTCCCCGTATGTTTCCTGACCTCTTCCCCAGCGGGGATCGCGGAATATATTTATATTCGGCGACCAGAAAGTCAAGCCTTCGTAAATAAATCTTTTTCCGTTGGAAACAAAATTACCGTGCTTTGCCCTTGCTTCGTCAGAGATCGCGGTTGCTATCTTCAGCATTAAAGGCTCATCCCAGGCAGCGGCCAAACCGATTGCCTGCGGAAAAACTGTGGCCAGTCCCGCTCTCGCTACTCCGTGAAGACATTCGTTCCACCAGTTGTATTCGGGTATCCCGAGTCTTTCGATGGCCGGGGCAGTATTCATCATCTGACTGATTTTTTCTTCCAGGGTCATCCTGCCGACAAGGTCGTTCACTCTTTCTTCGGTACTTAATTCGGTATTCATAAAAGGAAGGCTCTTATAATCCTGAGCTTCTGCACTCAAACTTAAAACCGGAATGAAAAACGGGACATATTTCAGAATAACTATCTTAGAAAAAATCTTTTTTATTGTCTCCATTAACGACCCGCCGTATTTGGTTATTCTTTTAGATCAATGATTTTTATTTAGTTACCGACTTTCTTAACAAAGTTTTTTCCGGTATACTGTTCTAATTCAAAGCCGGTTACTTTACCGTCTTTATCTTTTTTAAATCTTGCAACCGCATATGTGCCTTTAAGATAAAACTCCGTCTCCGATGCCGCGTGCAAAGTCCGGCTCATTCCGTCGGGAGTATTTAAGACAAGATGTTTTTTCTCGACAGTTAATTTAATATTTACGCCGGGAGCAAGCTGATATTCGCCTGCATATTTATTAAGAATAACAGGATTGATTTCCAGTGAAGGCCGTTCAAAGACAAACTGCAATCCTCTGGAGTATGCTTCCGCCTTTTCTCCGGAGTGTCCCATCTCTTCAACAACTTTTGTCTGAAGCTCAAGTCCCTTATAATTTCGATCTCTTTATTTTATCGACAAATTTCTGGAATGTATTCACATCTTCATAGCCGCCGATACCCATGAACACACGAACCGGCAGTCCGGTATGCTTCGCCGCGTACGCGTCTTCTATTTTGTATATGACACCGTTATCAAAAGTTAAAGCGGGACTTGTAAGCACATAACGGTTAAACAGCGAAGTTTCCGTAAAGAGAGTATACAAATTAAAAAGTCCGCCGAATGAACTGCCCATTAAAGTGCGGTCGTCTTTTTTCACACGGTACCTTGATTCGATAAAGGGGATTGCTTCGTTTTTAATGAATTTTAAAAAGTTCGCCGCGTTTCCGTAACGGGCCGGCTGATGAATATCGGTAGGGGTTAGATCCAGGGCTCTCAAAGAATCGTAATTCGGATTTTCGCCCCCCCATGCAATACCGACAACGATCATATTGGGAATGAATCCGTCGAAATATTGCTCCCCGTAAATAGCCTGAGCCAGAGTAAAGTCCCACTGTCCGTCGGTTAGATAAAGCACCGGAAATGATTTTGTTGAGTCCGCATAATCCGCAGGCAGATTGACGTACAGTTCGTAGTCTCTGCCTACAATCGACGAATGTATTTTCCACAACTGGGTGCCGGCAATCTTAACTTCCGGCGGAGCGGACATATTGTCATCAGCCTGCGAATAAACCGGGCTGCCGAAAAGCAACAGGGCCGCACAACCGAGTAAAATTATTCTGAATAACATTTCCATCCTCCTATTTTTTTAATATTCCTTTACGGTTTTAATGAATGCCCTGATATTTTTTGTGCTCACTCCGGGAGGCATTCCGCCGCCGCACGACATAATAATTCTTGATTTATCATTCAGCGAATCCATAAGATCCGAAGCGGCTTTTGCAACATCTTCTTCGCTGCCGTTTGCGAGTACGTCCCTGGGAGGAATATTACCGAGCAGGGTAATTTTATTTTCGCTGAGCTGCTTAAGTTCGTTTAAAGTAACGTCGAATCCCATATTGAAAAGATTAACTCCTAGCTCATTGAGAAGCGGCGCGGATTCCCTGCAGGGAGCGTCATTGTGCAGAAATTTCACGGTCGGATTTAGATCATATAATTCCTTAAAATACGGCATACCGAACGTCTTAAATTCTTCCGCCCCCATAAAGCCGATAATGTCATCGAGAAGAAGTATGCCGTCTATTGTCGGGAAAGTTTCCATCTGCAGTTCAAGCCAGTTTTTCAGATACGCCGTAATTTTTTTCATCAGCATCTCTATTTTCTCAGGCGTCATCATCATCGCGGTTAAAAATTCGGTACTGCCCATAAGATAACTGGCGATATTAAGCGGTCCGCGTGCAACCGCAAACCGTATCTTATGACCGGCCGCTTCTATTTTGGGTCTGGCAAGTATCAAACGGTTAAGGATAAAAGGAAGCAGACCATCGTTCCTCGGATCGGGATCGTGCAGTGTTTCTATATCGTCAGTAGACATAATTATTTTATGAGCGTACGGAAATTCGTTGGGAGGGAATGTACATCTCACTCCGAAAGCGGAAGGTTCCGTACACATGCCGAACTCCGACCAGAACCCCGGTAAAAAAATCATATCGGGAAAATCGTTCATCGCTTTTAAATTCGCGTTTAACCACAATTCGTCGTTCGAAAAATAATCTAATATGCTTATGCCGTACCAGTTTGGAAGCCACGGACTGTCGATTATAAATCCGACCGGCAGCGGTTTTATTTCTTCCCCTTTAATTGTCCTGGTTAAAATTTCCCATTGTTGGTCTGTCATTGTTTAACCTCTTTTCACTTGCTGATAATACTATTTTGAATAGCACAGTGTTATAATTATTGTTTATTATTTTGCCGGGGTTTTCTTTCCGGACCTTAATCTGATCGATCTGTAAGTACAATCCTTCACTCCGCAACTATCGCATATGTAATCTTTCCATTTCACATCGGTACCTATGCCGATTATTCCGCTGACGGATTTAATGGGGATCATCAATGCCGATTCGGTCAATTCAACGCCGCAAAATCCATCCGGGAAAAAAGAAAATAAAAGATGCTGCTCGGAAACCGGCCATTTGCAATAGCCCGGACTATACCGGTTGGTAACCTTAAATCCTTTTTCATTCATATGCAGTTTTATTGTATCATGCAGAATATTAGTAACGCTCTCCGCCGTTACCGAAGCGGCAACATCAACAATATAGCTGAGCAAAATCTCACCGCTTCTCAGGAGGCTCTTAGACCAGTTCTCCAAACCCGAACCTATGGTGCATAGGAACAAAGCCGCTTTATCCGATTTCTTCAACTGGCCGGTCACGATTTTATCCAGTGTAAAGAATTTACCCCCGATCAGCAGTCCGTTATTTTTGTCCGAAGATTTTTCAACGTTACTAACCGTATATCCGGCTTTTATACTGCAATGCCGCGGCACCTGTGAAATTACTTCGTTAATTAATTCCGAAAAGTGCTCGGGAATATTTTGTTCCGTATAACCGAGTGAATACTCTATTTCCGCTTTATCGATACTGACGTTGTTAATGTCCATTTCAACTTCAACGCTATAATTTTCTTCCAATCAATCTTCCTCATCATTCATAAAAAATTAAAGCCGGTGTTAATTTTATTTCCCGCCTCTTTGCCGTTAAAATGCGAAACGGAAACACCGGTTATTTTTTTCTTACTTCTTCCGCAAGAGCATGTATGTGCGCGGGAGTTGTTCCGCAGCATCCGCCTATAATATTTGCGCCGCTCCGGATAAGCTCTTTAACTCTCGCCGCCATATGCGCCGGATTTTCCGGGAAAAATGTTTCGCCGTCTCTATACTCAGGTTTACCTGCGTTCGCATGTACAAGTACCGGTATCGCCGGTTCAGCTGTTCTTATCTCTTTAACAATCTCGATCATTTGATCGAATCCGTTGCCGCAGTTTGTACCGATGATCGATGCTCCCGCATCTTTTACCGCTGTTACCATTTCCTGCGGAGATACTCCCATCATAGTGCGGAATTCGCCGTTAACTGTTTTTTCGAAAGTAAAAGTGCAGACAACTTCAAGTCCGGTCCCTTCTTTCGCGGCCTTGATAGCGATAGCGGCTTCATCCAAGGCTGACATAGTTTCCACACAAATAGCGTCCGCGCCGCCTTTCTTAAGTGCTTCCGCTTGTATTCTGAATCCGTTATACATTTCCTCTTCGGATAACTGTCCCATCATTAAAATTGCGCCGGTAGGACCGATAGAGCCCAAAACAAAGTGATCGCTGCCCGCGGCTTCCCTGGAAATTGCCGCTGCTGCTTCATTTAACTCGGAGGCGCGTTTATCCAATCCGTAATGAGAAAGTTTATACGGGCTGCCTCCGAAACTGTTTGTTAAAATCATATCGGCGCCCGCATCTATGTAGCTTTTTGCAATTGCGAACACGTCTTCCTTATGATCGATATTCCAAAGCTCAGGGCATTCGCCAGGCTGCAAGCCTCTCTGCTGCAGAAATGTTCCCCAGGCTCCGTCCGATATAAGTATTTTTCCGCTTTCCAATGCTTTAAGTAGAGAGCTCATATTTTTTCCTTAATTTTATTTTTTCTACTCCGTGAAACTCAGTGATCCCAAAGCCCAAAGAAGTAGCACAGAGTCTCACAGAGTGCGCACAGAGTTTCACTGAGAAAATTGTTTTAATATCTCTTTGAGTTTTTTTGTCATTTCCAATCAAAGTACACTATTTAACTTATAAGTGCGTTCAAAAAAGCCACGGCCCCTTGCGGGTCGGGCGAATAGCCGTCGGCTCCCATCTTAAGTGCCGCATCCATAGTTAACGGAGCACCGCCGACAATAACCTTAGTATCGGGGAAACTGGATTTTAATTCCGCGACGGTCCTTGACATATTAGACATCGTCGTAGTTAAAAGCGCGCTCAACCCGACAACGCATCCCGGATTCGTTTTTACGGCTTCAATGAACTTTACAGGTTTGACGTCGACTCCCAGATCAATTACTTCCCAACCGTTCCCTGCCACAACCATTGAGACCAGGTTCTTGCCTATATCGTGAAGATCGCCCGCAACTGTGCCCAGTACAAATTTTCCTTTTGATTTAACGGTACCCGACTTAAAGTACGGTTTAAGATGTGCCATTACTGCGTTCATCGCTTTGGCAGACATAAGCAATTCCGGTATAAAAACTTCGTTTCGTCCGAATTTCTCTCCGATTCTATGCATACCTTCGTTGCAGGCGTGCAAAATTTCATCAGGACCTATCGATGCATCCAACGCCGCCTTTGTAAGTTCGTCGGCTCCTTCGGTTCCCTGCAAATCTTTCGGATACGGAGAGGCTTTATTAACTTTTCCGCGTTCAATACATACGCCGATTTTTTCTACCAATTCATTCATTTAAAATCTCTATTTATTTTTGAGCAACCTACCTAATTATCCCGTAAACGGGAACAACACGAAAAAGAATAATTTATTTTTTACCGTGCGTATCTCCGTAAACAGGATGAGTTTTAACATATTCTTCCATCCATTTCAACGCGGGTCTTTCGGTTCCGTCTTCTCTTACGAGATACGCGTCTTTTCTCCAGATTTTATTTTGAATATACCCCCAGAGAGTAATTCCCTTAACCTCCCGGCAATTCCAGAATATCGGGAATTGCTGTTTATAAATCTTTAACTGCTCGGCATCATCGGCTTTATTAACATCGTATTCGGATATATAAATCGGAAGACCGGTTTTTTCAAGTAATCTCAGATTGGAATGTATCTTTGCGGAGTCGGTCTCTTCCAGAAAATGCGCCTGTATGCCGATGCCGTCTATTAAATTTCTTTCCTTCAACAGGTTAATGATTTGAATGTAAGTTTTTATGGGCTTTCCGCCGCTGAGTATGTTGTATTCGTTGATCAGCAATTTGGAATGAGGGAAGTATTTCCTTGCCTGCTCAAACGACCAGATCACCCAGTCCCATCCCGTTTTTCCGGCTCCGCCTATAGCCTTATAGTAGGTCGGGTAGGCTGTATCATATGAAGTTCTGATCGGTTCGTTAACCACATCTACATAATTTGCCTTCGAATACCTTTCCCCGCTGAGCCTGATCCATTTTTCAACTTGCTCAACCTGCTGCGCGGGATCAAGAGTCTTAAGCCACTCCGGCTGCTGCTTTCCCCAAACCAGATTATGGAATTTAAAAGCAAAGCCGTGCTTTAAGGCAAAGTTATATATCGAGTCGATACCCGACCAATGATACTTATTAATTTCAGTCTCAACACGGGACCATTTAGCTGCGTTTTCCGGAGTAACCTGGTCCCAGTATTTTGCAAAATCTTTAGGTACCGGGTTTTCGATTATGTTTCCCAGAAATTTGGACTGACCTTTAGCGATTTGACCGAAGGAACTGCTTTGAATAAATGTTGTAATTAGCAGTCCCGTTAAAAATATTTTTAAAGTTTGTTTTAAAATCATGTTTTTACCTTTAGAATAATCGATTTATTTGAGCATTATCATTTCTTAATATTTAATGCTGCCGGGAAAATGCATTTGAGCAAACTTGCATGTTTTTTCTCGTCCGGCAAACACAAGCTAAAAGTTTCACCGGTTAACGACGATCATTCAAAGAATAAACTTTTTACTATATAAATTTTTATTTATATACACTGTCATTTCCAACATATTTAAACCAATCGAAGTAAGCGGCACTGCCGCTGTTTTTCCCGAGAGAAGTTGCATACATTGCATACATGCATCCTACAAAACCGCCTGCAACCTTTGTACTTAAAAAAGCAGCATCGACATTATTTTTCAAAACGTTCCAATTGTCCTGTCCGGTACCGTAGAAGAACGAATATTTATTTCCGTCGGCTTTTATTTTTAAATATATTTCCGTTCCTTTATCCGGCGCCTGCAGTTTTATTGAGGCGACCAGTTCCATTCCGTTTTTTTCACCGGCAGCCGATTTATATAATTGTATTACCGGCCGGCCGTCTTCAATCGATTTGCATAAATAATAAAAATGAGTTTCGTTCTGAAAAATTAGTAAACCGGCTTTTTCGTTTTTTGAAATCGGATTAAAAACGAGTCCGGCGCTTGCTTCTCCGCGCAGATGCTGCTGGCGGTGTCCGAGAAAGCTCGGGTTCAACAGCCCGGAGCATGTTTCAGGCCTTAATCGGATCGAAAGAAATCCTTTTCTTTTTAAGAGACTGTACCACTTCGAACGCGGAGTTCTTAAAAAAACAAGATCCTTGCTTAATTCATTACCGTTAAAATCGTAATTCAAAGTAAAGTTGCCGCTGTACGAAACATCGCCGGGAGTTTTTATTTGTTTGTCCGGGTAAGGATAAAAATATTTAACAACCTCATTGTCACCGGTAATAACCGGCCATCCGGCGCCTGAAGTATCTGTCCCGTCGATCCATTTTACGGGTGCCATAAAAGTTTCTCTTCCGGTATTAAAATAATTTTCTTTGTAGGGCTTATAAGGTCTGCAGCCCAGGAATACGGCGTACCATTTACCGGAGGGAGTCTGCACAAAATCGGCATGCCCGGTACAAGTTATGGGATTCTGTCTTTCGGGGTTAAGAGTTCTCTGGGTCAAAATCGGATTGAGTTTATACGGCACATAAGGTCCTTCAACTTTTTTGCTTCTGAATACAACCTCCGAATGATCGTAATCGGTTCCTCCCTGTGCGCAGATTAAATAATAATAACCGCCTTTTGTAAAAATATGAGGTCCTTCTATCCAAACCGGTTTCTTGGTTATATCCGTGCCTCCGTTTACCAGAATGATTTCTTTGCCTGTAACCTTCAGATTTTTAATATCGAATTCATACATTCTTATTGTCCGGTGCCCGCTGTACAAAGGCTTGTCGTTAGGCGGAATGCTGTTATATACAATATATGCTTTATCTGTTCCGCCGGTATTTTTCGATTCGTCGAAGAACAAGGAAGGATCGATGCCGTTTACTTGGGGAAGCCAAACCGGATTGCTCCAGGGGCCTGCAGGACTTTTTGCGGTAACCACAAAGTTGCCGCCTTTATCCACCAAAGTACAGGTTACATAAAAAATACCGTCATGATATCTTATTGCCGGTGCAAAGAGCCCTCTTGAAACACCGGCGCTGTCAAGATCAAGTTGTTCCGGTCTGTTTAAAACATCACCCAAATGTTCCCAGTTGACGAGGTCTTTGCTGTGAAATACAGTAAGCCCTGGAAAATACGCAAACGTAGAGTTGACCAGATAATAGTCGCCGCCGACCCTGCAAATACTGGGGTCGGGATAAAATCCGGCTAAGATGGGATTGGTGTATTTTCCGGTATCCTGTGCATGTAACGGGGTTAGCGAAACCGCGAGAGAAAAGATAAGAAATAAAAAAGGAGGCCAAACCTTCCTCATTTTATACTCTCCGTTTCCGGATTACCGCAACTTCCAACAGGAAAAATATTTTCGGCATTCCTGTAATTACATAAATTCTGCATTTCCCGCCTTAACCGGTTTATAATTATTTAATAATATGTTTTTTTAAGTTCTTAACATCTCGATGAAAACTTTCAGGCGGTCCTAAATAACTTTGTTTAACTCCGCCCGCGTCTATCACTATCTTTTGAAGATCAATTCCGGGATCTACCATCCAGAATTTTAAAGTATGTTCTCCCGGTTTAGAAATATCAAATTCGGATGACTCGATATTGATATTATCAGCAACCCATTTATTCCACATCGGATCCTTGTTCAGATCCGCGTAGTTGGGATTGGGGTTCATATCAATTTCCTGAGGTTTCCCGTTATCAAAGGAAACTGCATAACGTAAAACCTTGTTATGGAACTTTAATGTCGGCGAAAAATAAGCGCTCACTTTTACTTTGCCGGCACTGAATAAATAGACTTTATATTCAAGATGCGGACCGTTGCCGCCCGGAGTTTGTTCTTGCGCAGTAACGGGAAAAGGAGTAACCGCTGAGAGTGTTCTTCCAAGATTCGGAATGCATACCCATTTAACCGGAGCTTTATTCACGGCCTTCGAATAATGCGAGGCTTCAATCGAAATATAACCGTTGCTCTCTACAAAGCCGTTCACTTTATCCGGCTTGGGTAAAGCCGGATTATCTACCGGCGCAATAACTGTAATGCTTGAGTTACCGGGACCGGAAATTTCAACGGGCACATTGTTATTTCCATGCGGCGCTTTGTTCCAGTCGACACTTACCCACAGCCTAATCTGTTTATCAACAGTTCCATTCTTCAAAGATACTTTTAACCAAGTCTCACCCGGTTTAACGGAATACTTAAATGCGGTCCTGCCTCTGTTAAATAAATCAATGTAATATGATTGTTTGTTATAAGGATCGAACGCCGGTAATACCGCTTGACTGCTGTCATTCGGCCACCATCCCGCCGACCCTTCTATTGCAACTCCCATTTCAGCAGTCGAAGGTAATTCTATAGTTTTTACTTCAGGAATATTATTTGAATCCGGCTGCTGCCAGTATGTATATCCGATATGCGTCTGATCCATCATATGATCCCACTTCCCGTTTTCCATCACCTTATTATAATAATGCGAATATCCGGCGTCGCGGTTAAACAACACTTTCACTTGGAAAGCAAGACTGTCAGTTAAAGCTCTGCCCTGCTTTGCATAAAGGTGATTTAAACCGGCAGTAACATACAATTGATTTAGATTTGCGCAAGCAAGTACGGGATATAAAACAAGCTGATAAAAGGCAGGCTGCGCTGAAGGCGGTAAAGAATCATAAATTTGCTGAGCCAGCTTTGCGATTTTGTTATAATCCGAAACAACTGTTTCCGCTTCGCGGTAATTTGTCAGGCTATAGGTATCAGGCGATAGAAGTTCGGGTTTTCTTCTTGCGTTATATTTTGTATACAAAGCTAGTATTTCGGCAATGCTGCCGGCATATTTAGGTCCGAATTGTTTCTTCGCCCAATCTCTGTAATAATCGGGCAGATTTTTTGCCGTCCATTTATCAGGGTTCCATGCGTAATCCATAAAAAAGCTGATGGGGAATTCCATCGGTTTAATATCACCCACATTAACTATCCATATTCTCTTAACGCCGTACTTGTAAGCAAGATGCATTTGTTCATATACCCGTTCTATCTGGTTGGTATTAAGCCATTTATAATTTCTCGGACCGCCCACATAATCGAAATGATAATAGATGCCGTAGCCGCCGCTTCTGGGCTTGGTGTTAAACTTCGGAAGTTTCCTCAGGTTTCCCCAATTATCGTCGCACATAAGAAGAGTAACATCGTCGGGAACCTGCATACCCTTGTCGTAATAATCCTGAACTTCTTTATAAAGCGCCCAGACCTGCGGGATCTTAGTAACATCTTTACCCGTAACTTTGCCGATGATCTTTCTCTGATCCGAAATTATTTTTTCCAGCAGGCCTATATTAGCTGTCTGACTCATTGCTTCGTCGCCGTCGCCCCGCATTCCTAATGTGATAATACTTTCGTAATCATCCATACGCTTAATGCCTTCGGCCCAGTATGCGCGAAGTACGCTGTCGTTGGTTTGATAATTCCACGGACCGTGCCCGTATTTCGGCCATTCTTTCCAGGCTCTCATCATCGGTTCGTGATGAGATGTGCCCATTACTATTCCGTACTCGTTTGCAAGTTTAGGATTAAGTGAATCATCGTCGTTGAAATTGCTCCCCCACATTGCCGGCCATAAATAATTTGCTTTCAGACGCAGAAGAAGTTCGAAAACCTTCTCGTAAAACTTATGATTGAAACCTCCGAACTTTTCGGCTGCCCAGCCGGAAAGAGCCGGTGCTTCGTCGTTTATAAAAATGCCTCTATATTTTACGGCCGGCTCACCGAGAGTATGCCTTCCCTGAGTAACATAAAGTGCGTGATGTTTTTTCGCCGGAACATCGGCCCAATAATACCACGGGGAAACACCTATCTTTTCCGAGATATCGTAAATGCCGTATATTGAACCCCGTTTATCGCTGCCGGCTATTACGAGGGCGCGGTCAATACCGGGGAACGGTTTATCTATGACCTGCGTTAAAAAAGTTTCCCATTTCCCTTTGATACCTTTTACATCAAGTTTTTTCTCTTTGATCAGTTTATCTATGTAAGGACTTTTTCCGATCGTTCCTACTATTACCGCTTCTTTTACCGGAGGCATTTTATCGATAGACAAATCCGGTTTTGCATTCGTTACTTTGCCGATATCCGATTGCAGATCGTTTAATGCTCTTATTACGCCGGAATAATCTTTTGAACTAATATAAAGAGGGGTCGAGTTGCCCGGTTCGGAAAGGATAAAATCACCGGCACTTTTTTGGAAAACAATATAAGAATTTTCTCCGCCGCCTTTAATCGCAGATTCACCGGCAAATACCGGCTTAGGATTCACCACGGAAAAAACAGCAATGATTAATATCGAATAAAACAAAGAGATGTTAAAACCCCTTATTGTATGGAAAGGATTCCGAGACATATATCGTTTCTTCTTATTTGCATGATCATTTATATCACAGTTTTTTAAAATACTATCGAAAGTCAGAACTAAAGATGGTTGCTTAAAGTTCCGGCTTTTAAAACGCAATATTACGTTAAATGAATAACTAAATTTCCGCCAATCAGATTTTTAAATTTTTATTCTGATTTTCCTTTAAAGACTATTTTTCCTTTTGATTCTTCCATAATACTCACAAAATCATAACAGCTCACCGGTAACTCATCTATGTTTAACCTCAATTCTCTTATTGTTTTTAATCGGGGAAAGAATAGTCTGAAAAATTATTGTAAAACTTGCAAGAAAAGTAATAGTGATTCCAGCTGCTATAAAAGATGAATTATGATTGTAAAATCCAAAAGTAATACTGATTATACCCAGCAATAAAATGCAAGCAAGTATTAAGGTGGCGGTTTTGATAATATTATTTCGTAACATTTTAATCTTCAATAATTTTATAAAAAACCATATGACTATTATTCTCCTGCCGCTTTAATCACGGCATAAAATGCCGAATTAGGTTTCCCGTCCCTTCCGAAAAGAAGAGGATAATTTGTTCTTCCCGGGATCGGCCAGTTATTCAGCCATGAATCTGAATTTCGTACTCCCCAGAACGTAATGCGTTTTATATCATCTTTATATTTCATGAATATTTTAAATAATTTATTATAATTGTCATCCAGCTTGGCCGCAACAGAATCGGGAAGACCGTCTTTATATGGGTTCATAGCCGGTGTTAATTTTTTAACATTAATCGAAATATCTCCGCCCCTGTTCCCTCCGGGATACGGAAGAACGCCCATATCCAGTTCGGTTCCCATAACTTTGATGCCGTTCGACTTAAAATCGTTAAGCATGGAATCTACTTCCGAAAGACTAAAATCAGGCATCCAGAAATGCATCTGGCAGCCGACCGCGGTAATAGGTATTTCTTTAGCTCTTAAGTCTTTGAATATTTTTATAGCACCCTGTCGTTTGGCTTTGTTGGTCATCGAATAATCGTTGTAGTACAACTCCGCATCCGGATCCGCCTCGTGTGCATATTCGAAAGCTTTTTCAATGTAATCCGGACCGATGATCTTCATCCAGGGAGATTCTCTTAAAGTGCCGTCTTCGTTCAATGCTTCGTTAACCACATCCCAGCCTTTTACTTTTCCTTTATATCTTCCTACTACCGTCATAATATGATCGCGCATCCTCTTTAAAAGTTCCTTACGATCGACCGGTTTGCCGTCCTTATTCTCAAATACCCATCTGGGAGTCTGATGATGCCATACCAAAGTATGTCCGATTATAAACATATGATGCTTTTCCCCGAAAGCCACGTATTGATCGCCGGGTTCGAAATTATATTTATCCGGTCCCGGCTGAATGATCTGCCATTTCAGAACATTTTCCGGAGATACCGAATTAAACTGCGTCGCTATTATACGGTCGCTAACGGTATCTCTTCCGGAGAATTGAAAACCGTTTACGGCAGCACCGATCAGGAAATCAGTTTTAAACACATCTTTTAATGCGGGCTGCGCTTGAGCAATGTTTATAACTCCGGCAGTAAGCATTAAAGAAATTAATATTAAAAGTTTTATCGTAACATTTCGAGTCATTAATCCTATAAACGACCGAATTTTTCGTGAGCTAGCGGTTCTTAAGTTTGGTTTTAAATAATTATACGTATTCATATTAAATTTCTTTTTAATAATTTTATTTTCAGTGAATTAATTTTATTTGTCCCGAACCTTTTTTTCATTAAATTATTTAAAATCATCTGTGCGGAACGGCGATGCAGGAAGCCCTTCCTTATTATATAAATTTGCTCCTTCTGGATCGTCCGCCCAGGCATACCTTACAGCAACCGGATGAGAAACCTTATCGCTCCATACAACTACTTTATTACCTTCAATCTTAGCTTTCGCCCAGACAAAGTGCTTACCAGGATCGGCAATCGAAAAGTACTTAAGCGGTCCTCCTCCCTTTGCAACCAGACCTTTGCCGGTATGTGTAAATGATAATATTATTTTATTGCTCTGGATTTTCATCGATTTATATATAGGTCCAGAGTAAACAATATTGTTGTCTCCGTATGCTATTTTCTCTGCCGCGAGCGCCAGTCGTTTTCCTACGTCCTTCTTATCAACGGGATGTATATCATTCCATTCGCCGATGTCGATAGTTACCGCCATTCCGGTGTTGGGAACCGATAGTGTTTTTAATTGAGCTTCTCTGAGCAAAGCCCAGTTGCTTTCGGAAGGAAGGCTGTCCGGTTTCATAAAATTAGGAAGCTGAACAAAGATGAACGGGAAATTGCCTTCATCCCATTTGTTTCTCCAGTTTTGGATCATCGCGGAAAAAAGTTTCGCGTATTCGAGAGGTCTACCGGTATTGGATTCTCCCTGATACCAGATCGCACCCTTAATTCTGAAATTTAACAAAGGTGCAATCATAGCATTGTATAAGCCGACCGGCATCCATCTTACGAAAGTCTGCGGCTGCAGCGGATCCATCTCATCGCCCACCTTATATTCCCACTCGCCTTTTAAATCGACTTTCTCATCTCCGGCTGTAATTTCATATCGCTTGTCGGGTACAAAACCGCCTGTGCCGATATTACTGATTACTCTGATAACAACGGTATTCTCGCCTGCTTTTAAAAGACCGGGAGGAATGTAATATCTTCGGCGCGGATAAAGATAGCTCGTTGTTCCTACCAACTGTCCGTTAATGAAAGTCGAATCAGCATCGACTATTCTTCCTAAAAGTATTTTCGCGGGTTTGCCGGTCATAGCAGCAGGAATATTAACCGTCTTCCTAAACCATATCACTCCGTTAATCGGACCTAATTTAGTTTCGTCTGCCCAGTATCCCGGAATTTTCATCGTCGACCAGTCAGATGTATTTAAAGTAGGATCATACCAGGGTTTACCGTTATCATGCACGCCTTTATCTTTCTGCCACGAAAGATTATACCATTCATTACTCCTTTTACCGTCGCTTGCATAGGTCTGCTTTATTAAAGTACTGTCTTTATACTTTTGAGCTTCTTCATAGTATTTGGGAAATTCTTTTATAGCGCCTTCGCTCAGCCAGGATTCGGCCGGCGATCCGCCGAGGCTAGAATTTATAAGTCCGACCGGCACTTTGTATTTATCATAAATATATTTGCCGAAAAAATATGCAACGGCGGAAAAATCGAGAACGTTTTTGGGGTTTGCGCATTTCCAGCTTCCGGACGGCAGATCTTTCTGCGGCGAGTTGAAGTTATAATACTCCGGTACGTGAAATTGACGGATGTAATCATTTCTGGAATTTGCTATTTCCTTTTTATAAACCCAGTCGAATGATCCGACGGTATGTTCCATGTTAGATTGCCCGGAACATAACCATACATCACCGACAAGAATATTATAAATTGTTATGCGGTTTTTTCCGTAAATCTGCATTGTATACGGTCCGCCTGCTTTCATATCATTTAGAGTCACGCTCCAGTTGCCGCTGTCGTCGGCTGTGGTATTATAAGTTGAACCGATAAATTTAATTACTATTTTCTCGTCCTTCCCTGCCCATCCCCATATTTTTACCGGAGCATCACGTTGCAGTACCATGCCGTTGCTTATTAATTTCGGAAGCCTCACCTGGCTAAAAGAAGTAACTTGATAAATAAATGATAGGATTAAAATTAATCCGGCTGTTTTAGCAGCATTCCCCATAGAACTTAGAAGTTTATCTTTAATTCTCATCATTCTGCCTGCATTTAGTTTGGTCACTTTATAAATTTTCGATATGAATTTTTTGTTATAATACTAACTCCTTGAAAAACTATATTTTTTATTTACGGATTTACTGAAATTTAAATGATTAATTTCCGTAAAACTGTTCTTCAGGATAATCGAACTATACAACGAAGTAAGTCGGTTGTTCACTAAAAGTATTTATGAAGTACTGAAGATCTATTTCTTAAGCAACAATAAACCCTGAATTTATTAAAAAGTATAAATTCTAAAATTGCCGCTCACTTGAAGCATAGCAAGCATGTAAAGCATACCGTCGTAATAACGTCCGATTCCTTCCGGTACCGGCAAATTCCAAAGAGCTTTAACAAAATCTATTCTATTCCTGTTCGTTGAAGCCAGCGCGGCAACTGCATTCATGGCAACAAGACCGGGACTATGATTAGTCGAAAGTTCTTTACCGTTCAAAGTATAGAGATTTCCGTACTTATTAATTCCCTGCGAATAGAAAAAATTAAGAAGCTTGTTGCATTCTGTAATTTCCCACTTATCTTCGGCGAACCAGCTATAATCAACTCCTATATTCATTGCAACACGCCAAGCATCGTATCTGAAATCGCCGTTGCCGCCGCCCCAGGGATCGTAAGGAGTTCCGTTGAAATGAGCATAATCAGGCATGAGACCGGTTTCGGAATTTGCCGCTTTTTTAAAAAAACTTCGACTCGTGGCTGCGGCTGCTTTCCAAAATTTATTGTTATCTTTAGCCATTTTTGCCCAAAGTTCGTAATAGTGCGGCAAATGATAAGACGGATCCGTAAAGTCGTCGGCATTGCCGGTCGGTACGAAAACCACCTGCTTTTCTTTTTTATTGAACATATTTGTAACGACATTGCTGCTGTTCGATGAAACGGTTTTGTTCAGCATTGCATCTAATATCTTTTGAGCTTCGGCGGAATAGTTGAAAATCCCGCTTCCGTTTCCCCATCTAGCCGATGCAAAAAGAAGAGACATAACAAACCATTCTTCGCCGTCGGATGCCGAGTTGGAATCCAGAACGGTGCCGTCGGTTTTGGCGTGCCAGGCAATATAATTTTTTGCGGGTCCTTTTTTATGCTGCAAATAGGTTACGGTCCACTTCCAAAGTCTGTTAAACTCTTTCTGCTTATTTAGCTGAACCGCTATCATCATTCCGTAGGACAGACCTTCGGTTCTTACATCGCGATGAATTATATCCTCAATATAAGCCATGTCTTTGCCGGCCGGATAATAAATTCTCTGCGTACTGTCGGATCCATAAAACAACAGATTGAAGGCTCCGTTTAATTTTTGATTTATCTCATCCCGGCTTTTACCAAGCAGGTCAGAGAATAGATCTTGGTATACACCGGTATGGTATGAACCTTCGGAGCTTTGTTTCAATTCATGGACTCTGGTGCCGAAATTCTGATCTTTCCATCCGGCTCCGGCAGGTCTACCCGAATCGCCGGAAAGCGACTGGGGTAAACCTGTTTCAGGGAAAGCAAGAACGCAAATTAAAACTGCAACAAAAAAAAGTCTGTCTTTCATTCCCATACCGTAAAAAATAGTTAACTTACTTGGGGAGCTACCGACGCATCGGATGCTCTTCTCTTAGTTAAATCTTTTTCAATCTGAATCATCATCTTATTGGTTAACGGATAAAATAACATTATTAAACCGCCGAGTATTCCGAAAACTGCGGGGTAGAAACTCATCAGGTTGATTATTCCGCTTAATGAATGAGCCGTCTGCGCCTCGTTTGCAATAAATCCGTGGAAAGCCAGCATCCAGCCGACTAAAGCGCCGCCCAATGATAGGCCTACTTTTAAGGAAAATAATGAAGCCGCCATAACAAGTCCAGTCGCGCGTCTATTATTTCTCCATTCCGAGAAATCGGCTACGTCGGTATACATTGCCCATTGAAGAACAGAAACCGGACCGAAGAAGAATGAAACCAGAATGTTAAGTACGAACATTAAGATTAGGGCCTGGGGCGGAAGGAAATAAAAAAATGCGCATAATACCGAGCTGGCAATAAGAAATCCCAGGTAGGTATTTTTTTTATCGAAATGTTTGGCAAACCAATTCGTAAATATCGCCCCGATAACGGTAGCGATTGTACCGGACATCAGAAAAGTCGTAGTCAATTCGTCCATAGTAAGATTAAAAGTATGACCGAACAAACCGAACTGCTGAACTCCCACATAATACTTGAAGTAATAAACTACCGATGAGCTGCGCATTACAATATAAGTAAGCTGAAAGACGGTTGCGCCTGCAACAAGAAGCCATGGTTTGTTTTTAAATAAATCCTTAAGATCCTCTTTGAAATTAGTATGCTGGTTTGAGGGAGGTTCTACTCTTTCTTTAGTTGTAAAGAAGGTAATCATAAACAGCACGAAAGCAAGACCGGCAATAACGCTCATAGCAAGCTGCCATCCGAGCTGCTTGTCGCCGTGTCCGAGTAAACTAACAAGATATAATGTAACGGCCTGAACAATAAGACCTCCGGAAAAGGCGGCTACGAATCTGAACGAAGATACAACCGTCCGCTGTTCGGAGTTCGGAGTGATTACGCCCATAAGAGCCGAATACGGAACGTTGATAGCCGAATACACAAACATCATTGCGGTATAAGATATATATGCATATATAATCTTTCCTGTCGTATCGAATCCCGGAGTAGTAAAAGTCAATACTCCGACGACCGCAAATGGAAGAGCAAACCAAAGAAGAAAAGGACGAAACTTTCCCCAGCGGGTTTTAGTCCGGTCCGACAAATAGCCGATGAGAGGATCAAAGAATGCATCGGCAATACGAGTAAGAAGAAGCATTGTTCCGACGGCGGCGGCAGGAAGGCCTGCGACATCCGTGTAATAAAACATCAGGAACAATACAAAGGTCTGAAAGAAAAGGTTGGACGCGCAATCGCCGAGACTAAAACCTATTTTTTCTTTTATAGAAAGCTTTCCAGAGATATTTTCCACAGTTTACTCCAAATATTATGATTTAATAATTATAGAGTTGCAAGAAATATCGGTTCACTCTGTATTAATGGACCGACTGTAATTATTTATTAAGAGACCACTTTTAAAATAATTTTTTTAAGGTCTTCATCCCTCGAAGAATTACCTGCCATAATTTCAAACTCGCCGGGTTCAACAATAAATTGCATATCGATATTATGAAAAGCAAGTTCTTCAGGGGTAATATGGAATACTACAGACTCGGCTTCGCCGGGTTTTAAAGAAACCCGTTTAAATCCTTTTAATTCCTTCACAGGCCTGGTTACCGAACTTACTTTATCGCGGATATATAACTGTACAATTTCATCACCTTCAATTTTACCGGTGTTTTTTACATCAACGGAGATTTTTGTCGATCCATCCGCTTTTATTTCGTCTTTTTCAAGTTTCGGAATACCGATTTCAAAAGTTGTATAGCTTAATCCGAAACCGAAATGGAATAACGGATTTATATCCTGCGAAATATAATTAAGAAATTGGGCGCTGTTTTTATGATTATAATACAACGGCAGCTGCCCGACGGATTTCGGAACCGTAATCGTAAGCTTACCCGACGGATTAACATCCCCGAAAATAATTTCGGCGGCAGCGGTTCCGGTTTCCTGTCCCATATACCAGCCTTCTATTATAGCCGGCGCTTTTTCGGCCAGTTTATTAATTGAAAGCGGACGGCCGTTCATCAGATAAACAACAACGGGCTTCCCGAGTGCAAGTACGGCATCTACCAGTTCATTTTGTTCGCCGAATAAATCCAAGGTCATGTTATCGCCGATATGGTTTTTAGCCCATGCTTCACGGCATAGATGGTCGTTTTCCCCTACCGCTAAAATTATTACTTCCGCCTTGGCGGCAACTTCAACGGCTTCTTTAATTAATTCAAGGTTATCTTCCCGTTTGGCAAATTCTATTTCATCTCTTTTCCAGTTGAAAAAGCTTGTTGTCGTATTTGTAGTTAATTTACAACCCTGAGCAAATAATACTTCGGTGTTTCCGCCTACTTTTTCGGTTATACCCTGCAATAGGCTTTTCTTTTCGTACGGCTCTCCGGAATATCCTCCGAAATATAAATCTTTTGCGCAGGGACCGATTACCGCTATTTTTTTATATTTATTTTTTGAAAGAGGAAGCAGATTATCGTTCTTAAGCAGCACTATTGATTTTCTTGCTATTTGCAATGCAAGCTCTTTATGCTCCGCTTTCTTACTTACCTTTTCGGCATGCTCAACGTCTGTATAAGGATTTTCAAAAAGACCAAGTTCGAATTTCAGTTTCAGGGCCTGACTTACCGCGACATCTATTTCTTCTTTTTTTATTTTTCCTTCCTTTAATAATTCAGGCAGGAATTTATAGTTATTTGCCTGCGGAAATTCAAATTGTACTCCGGTATTGAATGCTTTATCCGCCGCGTCTTTTCCGTCATTGGCAACAAACTCCTTTGTAAACAACTGATCTATTGCAAAATAATCGGCTACAATCATTCCCTTAAATCCCAGTTTTTTTCTGAGGATTTCCTGTATCAGCCATTTGTTCGCATGAGACGGTACGCCGTCAATTTCGTTGTATGACGGCATCACGGAAACAGGGTTAACTTTATCTATACACATTTTAAAAGGAAGCATATGATAATCGAAAAGAACACGGGTTGAATAATTGGCAGGCCCCTGGTTTTGGCCGCCTTCAGACTGTCCGTGTCCGAGAAAATGTTTTAAAGTGGAGGCTACATGATTTTCGGCAACGCTTCCGTCGGTTGACCCCTGCAAACCTTTTACGGCAGCACACGATAATACTCCGTTAAGATAAGGATCTTCGCCGTAAGTTTCCTCAACCCTTCCCCACCGCGGTTCCCGGCAAATGTCGATTACCGGCGAGAGTGCATGATGAGTTCCTCTTGATCGCATTTCATGTGCAATAACGGAGTATACCGATTCAAACAATTCGGGATCCCACGAACAAGCCATCCCTATGGCCTGGGGAAAAACCGTAGATTCGGGCCTCATTAAACCGTGCTGACCTTCGTCTACGAAAATAGCGGGAATTCTCAGTCGGGTTTCTTCAACTAGATATTTTTGAATTTTATTTCTTAACTCAACGGTACCCTTAATACCCATTGCGGCGGGATGTACCGAGTTGCAGCCTGCGCCGAAAATTTCCTTCATCTTAACCGGATTATCTAAAACTTCATCTTGAAAATCGTCAACTCCCCCGTTCCAAAGACCCATTAATTGAGCAACTTTTTCTTCAAGAGTCATTTGCCCCAATAAATCCGACACTCTTTTATCAACTTTTAGGTTTGGATTTTTATAATCTGCCTCGATTAACTCGCCCTGAGATTTTTTTTCCGTCATAATAAATTCTCCGAAATAGATATCCCGATCGCTTTGGATATTTTCATTTAATTTAGTTTTTATGTTTAATAATTAGTTAGCAAAATCCTTCTTAAATAATAAAAAAAATTATCGGGGGTATTCTTTTTTCAGCTAAAAACCGAAGATTTAGAAAATTTAATTTAAATGGATTTTTTAAGATACGATATAGCATTTGATGTGAGAAAATTTATATTTATGAACAAATATTTTCAGTTCAAATAAAATTGAACCGTTTTAATATTGCAAATAATATTCCCAATGTCAATAAAAAATCTTTGTTAATCGATTAAACAGGTGAAATATAGAAAGTTTTAACTTCGAATCCGATTATTACAGTAACTATGAGATGAGATTGGTACTTTTACGCTTATAATTCGCTCATGGAATTGAAGTCGGGGTTCACTTAAACGATGCCCGGCATATCCGGCTAATTTAACACCTTGGAAGATTCTCTGATAATAAATTCGGTTTCCAATACTACCTTTTCTACAGGCATTACCTTAGCCGATTCAATATTTCTAATAAGGATTTCTGCTGCTTTTTTTCCGATCTCAAACTGAGGGGCTCTTATAGTGGTAAGCGGAACCGGATAAATCTTGGCGTAATAGATATCGTCGTTTCCTATAATTGATATATCCTCGGGTACGCGGATATTCAATTCCTTCAGCGCCATCATTACTCCCAGAGCTTGTTGGTCGTTAAAACAAACTATTGCGGTAGGATAATTTTCTTTTTTCTTGTGTTTGAAATATTCTAATGTTTTGCTGAAGCTTTCCTCATGCCTGGAGCCGACCGGAACGATCATTTCTTTATTGTAAACCAGGGGACTTTCGCTGAAAGCGTGCCGGAAGCCCTCTATGCGTTCCTGAGTATGAGAAGAGTGCGTAGGACCGGCGAAATGAACTATCTTAGTATGACCGCTGTCTATTAAATACTTTACCGCTCTTTTAATCGCCTTCTGGTTATTGATTGCAACACTGTGTGCCTGTATACCTTTTACATCTTCAAGCAGGACAAAGGGATAGTTTATCATCTTCAATTTAAATAAATGTTCAATCTCGGCTTCGCCTTCTACTATAGGTGCGATAATAGCTCCTACTATATCCTTTGTAGAAAAAAGGTGCGAAAATTTTTTTTCACAGTCGTGCTTGTTTTCCGAACTGGTTACAACAACCGAATAACCTTTACTGTTTGCATATTCGATAACCCCTGCGGCTATCGTAGTATAAAAAGGATAATTTAGATCTTTAATAATTATTCCTATGCTCTTTTCCTGATTACCGTTTTTCAGGTTTCTCGCCATTCCTTTGGGACGAAAATTAAGATCCTTCATTACTTTTAAAATGAGATCTCTGGTTACGGGTTTTACGAAAGTTTTGCCGTTAATAACTGCCGACACGGTTCCTTTCGAAACTCCAGCTTTTTTTGCTACATCGTCTATTGTAACTCTTTTCATTCGATACCCCGGCTTAAAATGCCTTCAATTGAAACGTTTTAATTTTAAAAATATTTTTGATATGTGTGTAAAATAAGTAAAAATTTTATAATTTAATCATAATACGTAAAAAAAAAATCCGAAATTCCCTTATTATGTGATTAAGGTATTTTTACGCGGTAAATCCGGCATAGTTTGGTTTCAAAAAAATAGTCTCCGTTTATAATGATGTTATTTATCGAAAACACTTATTTAGTGCCGGTATCATGAAAATATTTTTCCGCGTACTTAATGAATGTCGGCCAGTTAGGCAGCGTTGTGTGTCCTCCGAAATGCTGTCTGAAAGCAATATCACCGTTAATAAGAGCAGTTCCCATCGGAGGCATTACGGTTGTTCCAAGATCTTTTTTGCCGAGAAGTCTATAAACAGGTCCTGCAGCAACCGCAGCCATAAATTGTCCTTTATCATCAACCCAGTTGCCTTCTACTTCCGGCGAACCGCAGCTGATAAATACCGGACGCGGTGCGCACATAGCGATAAGTTCATGGGCATCAACCGGAAGATCTTTTGCGGTAAGCGGACCTGCATACTTAATGAAGTTTTCGTCAAACCAGTGGTATTCGCCGGATGAAGCAAGGTTTTCAACTTGCTCACCGAAATGACGGCGAAGCAAAGTAGCACCTCCTTTGCCGGAAGAACCGATAAAGCCGATTGCAAATCGTTGGTCGTAAGCCATAGTAACCAGAGCCGCTTTTCCGTATCTCGAAAGGCCTTCTATTCCCACTTCTTTAGCATTAACCGATTTTTCGGTTTCGAAATAATCGAGCGCTCTGCTTGCTCCCCAGGCCCATGCTCTTAATGTACCCCAATCCTCCGGTTTACGCGGCTGACCTTTATTTACAAGTCCGATAATCCCTTCCGTTAAACCTGAACCGTTATCACCCTGATAGCTGGTAGGAACCAAGATCGCAAATCCCCACCCCTTCGCCAGAACCTGCGGGCGCCAGCTTTCCATTGTATCAATTAGTTTTTTCATTTTCTCGGTCATTTTGAATTGAGGAGAAAATGTAAAACCGAACTCCATTATAACCGGTACGGGACCTTTAGCATTTGCCGGTACCGTCAGAGTTAAATTTATTCCGACTTTAAGAAGCGGGTAGGAGGAGTTATCCATGTGGCCTATAATTTTTTTAGTTATAACCGGAATGTCCTTAATTTTCTCTTTGGAAGTACTCACAACTTCCCATCTCACTTTCGGGACATTTTTCGGGACCTTTCCGTAGATTTCGCGGTCAAAGTCTTTTTTGATTTCCGGCCGGCGCAGTTTCCACCACATCTCCGGAGATGTAACTTTCTTACCGTTGTTTAGAGTAAGCGGATCCGGTAAATCCGGATAAGGATTTGCTATAGATTCATCGGAGTTCGCTGCATTGGGTGCTTTCGGATTACCTGAGGGGCCCGGCCGGAGAGAATCTATATGGAACAGTTTCATGATTCTTGCATGGTCCTGCTCGGCCGTTAATTTTACCTGAGGTTTATATGAACCGTTATCTTTATTTATTTTTTTTTGAGCAATCGATTGACTGGCTATCAAAATAGCAGCAAGCAAAATGTAATATGTATTTTTCATGTCGCTTTATAATTGTATTTTGAAAAATTCCGCATTAGCGAAAACGATCAGTCTTTCTCCGGTAATGCATTTAATTAAAAATAGTTTAATACTATTTCATTAATATCATTTTTTTTGTCTCTATGAACGATCCGGCCTGAATTCTGTAATAGTAAACTCCGCTGGCAAAATTGACGGCATTAAAATTCAAAGTATGAACTCCCGCTGAATAATCGCCATCGGCAAGTACGGCAACTTGCTGACCCAATTGATTATAAACCGTTACTTTAACTTTATTCCCCTTGGGTAAGGCAAAAGTAATGCTGGTAGAAGGGTTAAACGGGTTCGGGTAATTCTGACGCAATTCATACTTTTTCGGAATGTTGTTCTCTTCCGAATATTTTTGAACTCCCGTAACTTCGGAAGGACCTTTAAAATAGAACGAATGCAGGATAAACAATTTGCCGGTACCAGAACCGGTAAAAAGGAGATAGACATCGTGGTGTCCGGAAACTTTACGATTTAATTTTGCGGAGAAAGTTTGGAAGTTGTCCCACGATCCTGTGCCGGTAATATTACATTCCGCTATTTTGCTAATTGTACTTATCGAATCAATATAAACCTCCACGATGCCGCCGCTGGTTGCACTCGTTGCAAATACCTTTATTGAGTCTGCATTTTTTTGATATTCATCATTCCCGAATTCAACCCCGGCGTACATTGCCCAGTTATTATTATAAATATTGTCGAGCGCCGTTGTATCTTTATTATAAATTTTCCTGATGGTGCCAAGTTGATTTGCCGGGCATTCGGCTAGAATCGGTGTATAAGCGTCGCGGTAAATATAGAAATCGAAATAAGCATAGCTATTCTGTACAAACAAACCCTGACGGTTGCCGGTCCATGAATTATAATCTGACTGTAGGTTGTCCATTGAAGTTACATCGAAACTTCCGACCTTTATCCAATTCAATCCGTCGGTGCTCCAGTAGCCGGTCATCTTATGATTAACACGAACAAGTTTAAGCCATACCGGGGCGTTGGTTGTATCCAAACTTAAGTAATGATTATTATTGAAGGAAAGCGACACAACTTTTTCCCCTGCACTATCAATCGTGCTGCATAATTTAAGATAAAGAGTCTGCAGACCGTTAAAGACCCAAAGGCCGGCCTGATCGTCGGATATGCTTGGATAAGATTCCACCCTTGTTATAAGCGAATAATTATGTTCGCCGTCGTTTTTAATTATAGTGTTGGGCTTCCCTTTTGGAGATAATCTCAGCCAGCCCGGACGTTCGGTAAGCGAATAAGAACTGGCAGGAGTGTATCCGAGGAATGACCATTCGGGATTTAAAGAAGTAGAATCAAAAAAATCGGTATGAGGTACCATCCAGGGAATTCCGCTGCTCGGAAGATTCGGAGCAGGCTTGGGAGCATTTATTGGATAATCGGCAACCGGCATATCGTTTGAGTTGTAATGAACCTGGTTTAACAAGCCCTGTCTGCCTTGTCCGTACCACTCGTTATTATTTCCGTTCCTCCACAACGGATGAACAACCCAATAGGTACTGTCGCTGAGCGTTACAACCGCCGAGCTGTGATTAGGATTGTTGAATACCGCGGAGAATTTCTGCGGATCGCTAAGATTGAAAAAGTTAACCGGGGTTGACCAAGCCGAAGCGCTGTCGGTTAAAGAATCGCTTCTCATTATATATTGCCCGCCGGAAACATCCCTTGCAAAAGAATAATAATAATAACCGTCGTGCTGCCACATAACCGGGCCTTCAGCCCAACTGTAGGGATAATTCGGTGAAGGATTCAGCCAGGTTAAATTATAAACTTTTCCGTTCGGCTGACCGTCAGCACCGAGTTGTACTATCCAGTTATTAACCTGGCCGTTTTTAGAAACAAGGTACCAGTTACCGTTATCGTCAATAAAAATTGAATTATCATATCCTAATCCGGGAACCTGCGATGGAGTATGCATAAGAGTAGGCATGCTCCAGGGACCTTTAACACTGTCCGCGGTTACAAAATACATAGTATTGGCGCGAGAGAAAAAGTCCCACCATTTATTATTATAATACACTACCTGCCCTCCCCAGCAGCCGCCGGCAGGCGCATCGCCGTAACCCGACCAGGCCGCGCTTACAGGCTGGGCAATGGCTTCCCAATGAACAAGATCGGTGGAATGATAAATTACGGGAGTCGGGTTGAACGAAGATCCGGTTGTGTAAAAGTCGTTTCCTACTTTTGTTAAAGTACAATCCGGATGATCGCCCGGTATTACGGGATTCATATAAGTTTGAAATGAAACCGACTGGCCCAGCAGCATCACATAAAACAGGAACCAGAAAGTAAAGGCAGTAAATAAATTTTTCATAAACTCTCCCGGTGTTTGGAAATTAATATACTTTTATTTCGGTTAGAGCAACCGGATATTTTTTACGTTCATTTTTAAAAATGACTCTCATTCCTTTGGCGGTAACAGGTTCGAAGTCAACTTCGTTAACCGAATTACCAATAGGTTTTCCCGGATTCGCGGATATTTCATTTACTTTTTCCCAGCCGTTTTCGTTCCGGTATTCAACGGTGAAATTGTCAGGCGCTTCGTAAATTTTTTGATCGGCAAAAAAATATAATTTTATCTTTGAAATTTTTTCAGATTTTCCGAAATCCAAGGCATACCAATCGGATGAGGATTTTGAACCGTATGCAGACCATCTGTTTTTGATTTCCGGAAAATACCAGATACGCCCGTCTATAGCCTGATACAGAGAATCCGGCTCGGAATTAATCGAAGCCGATGGTTTGGGATATCCGTTCTCCCAAATATTTAATGCCAGATCTTTTTGTTTAACCGGACTGACAACAACCGGAGGACCGACGGTGAGTTCATATTTCGCGTTGACTATTTTTAAAGAAGACTTTTTGCCGTCAACAAAAACAGTAAGGCCTTTGCCTAAATTATATTTCTTCCCGTCGCTGTCATAAACTACCGATAAACTATGACCGTGATAAAGGACGCCGTCCAGGCAGAAATACTTAATTGTATTGTCTATTATGGGATTTATGACTAGACGATTCCCTTCGGCGGGCCGTAATCCGCAAAGGCCGGTAATTATTAGATCGCAATACGATGAATGATTGTAATGACTGCTCCTATGCAGTCCGACAATCGGCTTGCCCGTATCGGGGTTATAATCTTCCTGAAGATTTAACTGACCGTCCGGAAGGTAATGCTGGGCGGTGTAAAGTTTTAATATCTTTAAATAATCCGAAGAATTAATAATGTGCTGATTGTAATTATTCAACAGGTTAGCCATCGCCCTCAATGTCTGCGTTTCCTGAAACGGCCAGCTTGGACCGTTCCACTGGCATTCGGGATGAGTGCCTGCGTACCGGTACTGCCTCATATAATACTGGTAAGAGGGTTCAACCGTACGCAAACCGTATTGGCCCAGAAATTTTGTTGTGTCCATTAGATTCGACCAGGCGGAGTTAAACTTTGCATTATTATCGGGAAGGTTATAATCCCAGGGTACGTAACCGGCAAGTTCCCTACCTCTTATAAAGTTCCAGTAATGTACGAACCCGTTGCTAACCTTATACCTGTCAATAAAATGATGCAGCGAATCGTCCCATAAATCGTTCTCTACTTTTATTTTTATAGATTCGGCTCTTTTAAGATATATCCGGGAAAGAGTTGTATCGCCTTTCATCCGGGCTATATGTGAAATTGCGAGGGCATTTGCGTACATATAACTGTTTATAGTAGGCCGGAATGCGTCGCCGCCGGTAAAACCGTCTTTACCTCCCGATGCGTCTATTGAGGAAATTGTATATTCGGTGGCATCAAGCAAAGGTTCTATATAATAAAGGCACTTGGATAAGTCATAATGATCGAGCCAAAGGTTGTAAACGTGCTGCATTACGTCTAATTGACTCTCAACGAATGAGGAATCCGAGTTGACAAGATAATAAGCATATGCTGCATCTGCTATGCCTTCGCTGAAATGGCGGTCGTTGCCCCCGCCTCTATACATGTAGTTTATATAGCCATTAATATACTTTCTGTCCTTCAGCCAGCGTCCTTCATAAATATGAAAAGCCGTTGCATCATTCAACGAAGAATACGGCTCTTTATCCCAGCTGACTTTATCGAGGAATTCCGTAATAACAAAACCGGGCTGTCCGACATCTCTGATATGAGCTTTAAAAAGTTTCCAGCGATAATAATAGACATCCTGAATTTTCTTATCCGAACAATTGAAAAAGGGAATGTTGCTGAGATACCATTGAGCGTTTGAACCGAAATATTCTTCAGCAAATTTTTCACGGTCAAGAATATTGCTTTTATCTTTCATACCGGAGTTCAGGGAAAGCCCGCACAAAATTATTATTGTTATACCGGATAAAAACAATTTCGAAATGTTTCTTATTCGAAACCAAGACATATTTTATTACTTATATGATATCGCGGGAATAAAAATTAAAGCTGTCTTAAAATCTTCACCTTATCTTTTCAGACCTGCCTCCAAAAAGCAAATCAGTTCCAAGATCAATATACCCGGTTTATTTCAAATTCAAATTCCGGGCAGAGCGGTAAAGGCTTATTAAGACAGCTTGATAAATTATAATTCCGGTTTTGTTAACTCTGATTAAGTTCGTTCTCTAATTATTTTCTTCGTTAACAAAACCGGAAAAGTTCATATTACTTAAGCAGTATGAGTTTTTTAGTAGCGATAAAATTACCGGCTTGTATCCGGTAGAAATAAATACCGCTTGCAAGAGTTTCTGCGTTAAAAGTAATTGTATAATGACCGGGAGACTGAACTTCATTAACCAATGTTTTAACCATTTGACCTAAAATATTGTATACCTGTAATGTTACTTTAGAACTTTTAACAATACTGTATCTGATATTGGTAGTCGGGTTAAAAGGATTAGGATAATTCTGTGACAGTTCATATCTCGTAGGTACATTAGATGCCGAAGTCTCAACACCTGTTAACGGATTATCCTTAACATACTGGGCCAGCCAGGTCATTGCCGGTCTCCAGGAACCATTGCTGTTTACAAGGTAGCAGGTGGTTTGCCACATTTCACCTTGTTTATATCCCCAAAGGGTAACGCCTTTCACATAGCGATTTGTCCATATTACCGGGAATATTCTCTTATATAAGGTTAACTGGGTATTATCACTAGGAGTACCGGCATCTCCGACATTACCAAGATCCATTTCTGAAATGTAAACAGGAAGACCGGTAGCGCCAAGTTTATTCAGATTTTGTCTAATAATGGCAGTATCGGCGCTTTCAAGCGAGAACCTATGAGCCTGTAAACCGATACCGTCGATTAAGCCTCTGTCTTTTAACAGATTAATAATCTGCAGATAGGAATTTGTGGCAGAAGTGCTGTTAATGATACCGAAATCATTTATTAGCAATTTTGCGTTAGGCAGATATTTTCTCGCTAACTCGAATGCTTTAATTACCCAATCCCATCCGGTAGATCCGGCACCGCCGAGAGCTTTTTCGTAATCAGCACGTCCGTTCTGTCCGTCGGGAGGATTATGTCCAGGCAAAGGTTCGTTTACAACATCGATCATATCGATACCGGGATATTTTTCTCCGACCGACTTGATCCAGTATTCAATATAATTATACTGAGTAGCGGAATCGAGACTGGAGATCCACGAAGGTTGCTGCTGTCCCCAGATCAGGTTATGATCTTTGAAGATTATATTATGCTGTTTTGCATAATTGTATAAAGCTGTAAGAGGAGCCCAGTTCCATTTAGTTGTATCTTCGGTAGTTGCTATGGAGCCCCATTTGCCTTCATTACCGGGGGTCATTTGATTCCAGTAATTGGCATAGTCATTATCGGTCGAAGATTTAACATTACCTAAGAATTTAGCAGCACCCTGACCGATCGGAGGTCCGGCATACACTTGAATTTCAGTTTTTGTCGTAGTACCCGGCAAATCATTATCAAGTTTATTTACTGTGAAATATAAATTTGATTTTCCGAATGCCAGTTTATCAATATCCAGTCCGTCTTCACGTGTACCGATCTGGAAAGTTCTGGTAAGACTATCGATACTTACATGAAAAGTATCGGCAGGGTATACTGCGGTATCCTGAGTTAGATTTACCCATTTCCAAATCTGCGCACCGACTGTTCCGGCGCCTGTTACAACCGCGGCTGAATCGCTGAATCCGGCGCTGGCAAGACCGTTTATGAATACCCAGTCCGTGCCCAGGGTATCGTTCTTGGTACCGAATCCGTGTCCGTAGAAAAAGCTGTCGTCGTTGAATGTGTTAGGTCCGACTCTAACGCGGGCAAACAAGTTGTACCATCCCGAATCAGGGAAGGTCACTTGGTATGTCGCGACGCGGGACGAATCTCCCGGGACAAAGAGAGTATTATTAGCTTTCGCAGTTACATAAGACATATGATTTGCACTATCGACAACTACAGAAAAATTGCTTCCCAATTTTCCTGATTCTGCTTCTACATATATTGGAGTTTTGCCTGCATTAACATCTGTGATTTGAAGATTATCTATGTAAATTGCAAAACCTGTATCAACCGCATAACCGAAGGATATGGGAGCCCGGATATACGATTGATCATCAACTGTAAATTGCATAGTATATTTTTTCCAATTGGTAGTCAGGGTTGCAGGACGAATAGCTTTGTATTCAGCATAAGTAGTATAATGGCCTACGGTGAAATCTACCTGTTCGCCCGCTTTATCTGCTTTAGCCCAAATTGAATAATTGTAAGTATGTCCGGGCTGAACATGAAGACTGTCTGCTACAGCTTGAATATCATAAGTATTGGTACCTAAGCCATGTACAGTAACTTTTAATGCACGGTTTCCCTGTTCTACAGTATCGCTTACGATTTCAAAATCTGTTGCAGGTGTCGCTCCATTTGATAATAACGACCATCCTTTAACAACCGTTGTATCGGCATTTCCGGTATTTGATTCCTCGAAACCGCCGTTAGTTACAACAGGACCTGTGTAAGCCGGAGGAGGCGGAGGGGGGGGGGAGGAGTAACTGATTTTGCAACAAGTTGAATATTATCGGCAAACCAGGTAGTAGTATCGCCGTTTGCCGTACCGGCACAATTAATTCCGAGAGCAATATAAATAGTGTCGGCAAGGGCCGTAGTGTTGGTTATATTAATAGAGATATGTTCCCAAGCGGTGGAAGCTGCACTATTATTACGGTTATACGCACCTAGCGAATCGGCATTAGCATCGAGAAAATGATCCCCTATCGGTGCTTTTTGGTAAGCTTCGGCAACAACAGCCTTGTAACCTATGTCTCCCTTTTGGAAATAGCCGTCGAATTTAAGTGAATCATAATCTGCCAGAGTTTTTCCGGCGGGCAGAACAAACATAAGAACGGGAGCGGCACCGTAATTATGAACTACATTCTTAAGAACTTTATTGCCGCTGTTTAAAGGATCTTCGGCAACAGCAGATTGAATGTTAGCCTTTACCCAGGCAACGGTCATTATAGAATCACCAAGCATATAACTTTCAAAATCCTGACTTGTACCGAAAATAGGACCGCTAGCTGCTGGCTTTGGTACAAGCGTAATGTTGTCGGCAAACCAGGTAGTAGTGTCGCCGTTTGCCGTACCGGCACAATTAATTCCGAGAGTAATATAAATAGTGTCGGCAAGGGCCGTAGTGTTGGTTATATTAATAGAGATATGTTCCCAAGCGGTGGAAGCTGCACTATTATTACGGTTATACGCACCTAGCGAATCGGCATTAGCATCGAGAAAATGATCCCCTATCGGTGCTTTTTGGTAAGCTTCGGCAACAACAGCCTTGTAACCTATGTCTCCCTTTTGGAAATAGCCGTCGAATTTAAGTGAATCATAATCTGCCAGAGTTTTTCCGGCGGGCAGAACAAACATAAGAACGGGAGCGGCGCCGTAATTGTGAACTACATTCTTAAGAACTTTATTGCCGCTGTTTAACGGATCATCTGCAACAACAGATTGTATATCTGCCGGTGCCCAGCTAACGGTGGAAATTTGATCCCCAATGGTATTACTTTCAAAATTCAAAGATAAGATACTCTGTGCTTGAAGAGTACCGGCACCCATGAATATTAAAGCCATTGAGAAATATTTTAACAAGGATAAAAACTTTCTCATCATTCCTCCTGGAATTGTTTTAAAAAATAAAGGAAATTAAAATAATTATTAAGTAAGATTAGTTCGTTTCAAAATAACGGTAACTTAATTTCCTTAAGAAATATCCATAATACCTCCGTTTTACTGCAAAAAAGAATTTTTTAATAAACAATTTTCTCCCCTATTGATTTCAATTTTTATTGGTTGATTTTCTTACCTAGAATGATGAATATAATTTAACAGCTGATTTTATAACAACGTGAATTATTAGTGCATAATCTAATTTATTTTTTCGCGGGAGCGCGGATAAATATTTAGGATGATTTATCGCCATAATATTTTTATATCGGTAAGACATATTTTAAACCGTTTCAATATTGAAAAAAAGTTGTCAAAAGGCAAGGGAAAAATCATGTAATTTTTAATAAAAACCGTATTTGTCCAAAATATTCTTCAGGTTTAAAGCAAATGGTTGAGGTTTCTATGTTGGATAAGGAAATAAGGTTATTATTTGGAACTTAGGTTTGTGTTACTAAGGTCAGAAAAATATATAAGGTTTTTAGAAAGAATATTTATTCAATATCAATACAAAATAATCTAGTACCTAAAGAAACATTATAAAATTTATCAACCTTAGTTACATACAAAGACTAAAGATACAAGAACCTCATTCCAAGACATATAGTTAAAGGTGTTTTGGAAAGAAATTCAGCAGAACCGCAATATTTTTTAAATAAATTTAAACTCCGGAGAGATATAAGTTTAATCTATTTGCCTCCGGTAAAGTAAAATGATTTCAGCGTTAACAATTTTTCACCCGGTGATCCGGTGAATACAAGATAAACATCATGATGGCCCGAAACTTTTGAATTCAGTTTTGCCGAAAAAGTTTTAAATGTTTCCCAGGATCCCGTACCTGTAATTTTGCAGGCCGCAATTTCATTTTCGGATCTTACCGCGTCTTTATAAACTTTAACGGTACCTCCGTTTGTTCCGCTTGAAGCAGTTAGTTTGATAGTATCCGCATTTCTTTCGTATCCGTCATTTCCGAATTCAACACCCGCATACATGGCCCAGCTATTGTCCGTTATATTTTCCAGCACCGCATTTTCATTTTTACCGGCTTGATCCGGTGTTATAGATTGATTTGCAGGACATTCCGCTAAAATAGGAGTGAATGCGTCACGGTATATATAAAGATCAAAGTAAGCCGGGCTGTTCTGAACAAACAGGCCCTGACGGTTTCCCGTCCATGAATTCCAGTTGGGCTGCAGGCCGTCCATCTCCGCAACTTTAACGCTCCCTACCTTTATCCAATCCAAACCGTCAAAGCTCCGGTAGCCGGTTAATTCATGATTCACGCGAACCAGTTTAAGCCAGACCGGGCTGCCTGCTTTAACTTGACTTACATATTTATCATCCTTAAAAGATAATTCTACTACGTTCCCCTCTATGCTGTCGGCAGTAACGAATAATTTTGCGTGCAGAGTTTCCAGACCGTTGAATATCCAGAGACCTGCCTGATCGGCGCCGGAATGGGGCGTAAAATCCACACGCGTAATCAGAGAATAATTATGTTCGCCGTCGTTTTTAATTACCGTATTGGGTTTATTCTTTGGGGACAGCCATAACCAGCCGGAACGTTTAGTGAGCGAATATGAATCTGCCGGAGTATAGCCCAGAAACGACCACTCAGGATTTAACTCTGAGGAATTAAAGAAATCGGTATGAGGTACCATCCAGGGAATTTTGCTGCTTGGTAAGTCGGGAGCAGGCTTCGGTGCATTCACCGGGTAATCGGCAACCGGCATATCACCGGAGTTATAATGAACCTGGTTCAATAGACCTTGCCTTCCCTGGCCGTACCATTCATTGTTGTTTCCGTTACGCCATAAAGGATGCACAACCCAGCTTGTACCGTCGCTTATTTTTACCGCCGCCGAACTATGATTCGGATTATTAAACATCGCACCGGCTTTCTGAGGATCGTTTAGGTTGAAAAACGGAACCGGTTTACTCCAGGCTGATTTATCACCGGTTAGGGTTTTGCTTCTCATAATAAATTGTCCGCCTGCAACATCCCTAGCAAAAGAATAATAGTAATAACCGTCATGTTTCCACATTACCGGACCTTCGGCCCAGCTGTAAGGGAAATCGGGAGGAGGATTAAGCCAGGTTAAATTTAAGACAGCACCTTCGGGCTGACCGTCGTTTCCTAATTGAACAATCCAGTTATTCTCTTTACCGTTCTTAACAACCAGGTACCATTTCCCGTTGTCGTCAATAAAAATGGAATTATCATATCCTAATCCCGGAACCGGTGAAGGTGTTTTTAATAATGTAGGAGAACTCCAGGGTCCTTTAACATTTCCGGCGGTTACGAAATACATTAGATTATTATGAGAGAAAAAATCCCACCATTTATTATTATAATAAACTACCTGTCCGCCCCAGCATCCGCCTGCCGGCTTATCGCCGTATTCAGCCCAGGCGGCGCTTACCGGCTGTGCCACCGCTTCCCAATGGATCAGATCGGTGGAATGATATATAACCGGAGTTGGATTGAATGAAGAACCGGTTGTGTAAAAATCGTTTCCGATCTTGGTTAACGTGCAGTCGGGATGATCGCCCGGAATAACCGGATTCATAAATGTTTGTAAAGAAACTGATTGTGCGGGAACCATTAATTTAAATAACAAAAAAAACAAAATTAACGGTTTGAAAAATTTCATTTTATTATTCCTTTAAGCTTTTAAGGTAACTAAATACTATTGCATTTGTTAGAAGCGAATATTTTTAGTATCCGAATTGTTACAATTAACTAAAGTTGACCGCCTAAATATTTTTGGTGTGAAAAACCGTTGGACCTGCCTACCGGTAGGTAGAACGGTTACAAAAAACTTTTTTTCCTTTTCATTAACCCGCGAATTAATTCGCGGGTTAATGAAAAAAATATAAATATTTCTAACTGTTTTAATGATATATAAAAACAAGCGATCAACTTGAGTAATTAAGTTAAAAACAATACGGATAAAAAGACAGCCTTTTTTAACCATGAATTAACCGGATATTGCCGGTTAAAATCACTTTTCCGTTTTTATTTATAATACAGCCAATAATCATGAAAGCATTTAAAATTAAAGAGCCCCCGGAAAACGGGGGCTCATGAAGTATATTTTATTACTTCTTAATTAAATGAGAAATAATATTCGCGGTCATTTCAATAAAATTAATTTTTTCGTTTCGTTAAAATTTCCGGCTTGAATTCTGTAGAAATAAACTCCGTTTGATAATTTACTTGCATCAAAAGTAATTGTATGAAATCCTGCCGACATTTCTTTGTTAATTAAAGTCTGCACTACTCTGCCTTGAATATCATAGATAATAAGTTTTGTCAGACCGGACTGCGGCAATCCGAATTTTATTGTAGTAGTAGGGTTGAACGGATTGGGATAATTCTGACTTATCGAATACTGCGCCGGTATACCGCTGCCGTCCTGCTCTACGCTCGTAACCAACAAAGAAGCCTCATTACTAAAAGCCGATAAAATAGAATCCTTATAAGCTTGTATTCTGTACGTGTAAGTCTGCCCCTCTTCAACATTATTATCCAGATATTGATTTCCGTTTCCCTTTGAAGTGTCTATTACCGAGAAAGCTGTTTGCGGGTCTTGTTTACGTTCTATCAGGTTACCGGCGGCTTTTGTGGAATTGTTACTCCAGCTAAGAGTGACTTGGTTCGAAGCGCTTTTTTGTGCGGTAAGATTTGTGGGAGTATAAATTAAATTAAAGCTTCCGACATCGCTCCATGAACCTGAACCTGCCAGATTGCTTGCTTGAACCCTCCAATAGTACGTCATTTCCGAAAACCAGGAAAGATCTTGCAAGGTATCAGCTGCCGTTGCCGATTTGAAAACAGGTGTAAAACCCGGATTGTAAGCAATTTGAATTAAATATTTTTCCGCGTTGTTAACCTCATTCCATTTAAATGTCATATAGCCCATAGAATTTGAAACAGCCGATTCTATTTTTGGTGTAGCCGGTATGGACAGTGTTGTAATAAAGGTCTGCACGCTGCTCCAGAGGCCCGAACCGGTACTGCTTTTTACCTTTACATGCCAGTAATATTTTTGGTTTTTTAACAGCCCGGAAATTGTTTTTGAAGTATCAGCCGTTGAATCGCTTAAAACAACGCTTTCAAATAAAGGATCGGTAGAGACCTCAATATTATACTGCTGGGCATCGGTGATTTTTTTCCACTTGAAAGTAATACTTGTGTCCAAACCTACCTGTTTATCCGAAGGATAATCCAATTTTGTGAAATAAGTTGTATCGTTAGAAAGAACCGGATTAGACCACGTTATCCAGCCTGATAAATCGATGTTATATGGAGTGTCAGATATGTTGCTTGTATTTACAGTATCGTTTGCAAGAAGGTACTTATCCACAAAAGCTATAATTTCCGGAATCTGACTGCCGGGAACTGCGCAATGACTATGTCCACCAACAACTGAATAACCAAATCTGTCCGGTACGCCTAAAGCTTTATACACCTGTTTACAAGCTTCACTTACTACGTTGCAGGACGGGTTTGAGAGCCAAGTATAATCCGGATTAGCCGTAACGTACAAAGCGCGGGGTGCGCACATTGCCATTAACTCGTGATGATCTTCCGGGAGTTTATAAACATTATCACCGGAAAATTGACTCATATTGTTCTTAAACCAATTATAATCGGTATTATCGATTTCCTCGACATTAGTACCGGCCGAAAAGTGGGAATATCTCCAGGATGTAGCTCCGCCGCCGCCTGATTCCTGCGCGATAGTAAGAGCAATTCTTTCATCAAAAGCCCCGGCGAAAAGCGCCATCTTTCCGGCATAAGAGCAACCGGTTACCGCAATATGTTTCAGATCGATGGAAAGAACTCCTTGAACCAATTCCAAACCGTCTATTATGCGGCTTACGCCCCAGGCCCACGCAGTATATTGACCTGAATTATCCGGATTGAGGTACGGATAAAGCCGGTAAAAAGGATCGGCAGTACTCGGGCTTCCGTACTTTGTTACCTGATCGTGACTGAAAGTTATTTCGGCAATATTACGGTTTTTGAAAATACTGTCGGGTATGCTGCCGGTAGGACTGTTCATACCGATAACAGCCGGGAACGGTCCGGTTCCGGAAGGCAGAACCACTCTCGATGAAAGTGTTATAGTCCGGCCGTTCACGGTAACATTTACAGTAAGTACGTTTTGAGAATAACTGGCAGTAATGGTGTCCGGACGGGGAGGTTTAGGACCGATCTCGTAATTTTGTATCTGTGCGCCGATCTCGGCACGGCGGTATTCCCAATCCGAAATATTCTTAATACGCCCGGTACCGTCGGCAAAAACAAACGGATCAGGGAGCGACCGTATAACAGGAAGCTGGCTGATAGAAGGCATATATGGTACCGGATAATCAGCCCCAATATTCTCCTTACTATAAACAAGCGGAAGATTCTGAGCAGAAACATCAACGAACAATTGAAGGCTTAATAAGAGCATTAACAGTATCATTATTTTTCTCATTTTAAAGACCTTTTTATTTGAAACAAGATATAATATTAGGTTTGAATTAAAAATTGCAGTTCATTTAGCAAATCGGATATTTATAATTTATTCTCCGGTTACATTTTTCGTTTTCGTTGTCTTTTCTATTCTTAAGTGTTCATGTTTTTGATAATATTATTTCCTTAACCTTCCTCATGTGTGCACAGAGTTATCAATAATATAATACATTATATTTTTACCGGCCGATATTACCTCCGGATATAAAGCGCCGGTTTATTAATATAATAAAATTGTTCAGATTATAGTTTCCATTTTTCATGATTCATACAGAATATTTTTTGATTTAATATTATTGGTTTCTATCACCCATAAATAATTATTAACCATAAGGTGGAGAAAATAAAGAAATTAGAAGGAACAAATCATATTTACGAAAAAATTCATCATTTTACTTGCGCTCTTATACTGATTCAAATTTGAATGATTGTATAAAAGCTCTTCAAAACATTTTATTAAAACTTTCTCAATCAGTATAACCGGGTTAATGAAATTTTCGGAATTTGCACAACCCCACCTTTTTTTCTTTTAAAATATCTTTATATATGTTCCGCGTCAGTAAAATTAAATAATGAAGTAATCTGAGAAATTGAAAGATCGGTTTCAATAAGTAGCGTGTAATCAGTTCTATACCCTCGCTCTATATCTTCTCATAAATCGATATGTAAATTTTTTCTCAAGCGAATTTCTGTTTATTCCGGAAGCTTTTACCACTTCTTTCACCGGAATTTTATTTTTGCCATTTTTCGTTACATACTGGATTGTACGGGAGACGTGGACATCGTTTACCGCATGTATATCTGTAGATTATCTCTGAAATATGTTTCCGGGTGAAACCAAGATCCGCTTCGGACAATATTGTTTTTTCCCGCGCATATTATCCATCAGTTCAGTCGCTTCATAACCTGCCGACTCAAGATTCAGAGCAATGCCGGTTAAAGGAGGACCACTTATATCGCAGATTACCGGATCATTATCTACACCGATTACAACAACGTCTTCCGGCACTTTGCGATTATTCAGCTTACAAACTTCAAGAATATACTGTCCGTAATCATCATTGCAGGCAAATACACCGACCGGCTTCGTCAGATTATTATCCAATTGCTTACTTCCCGTTGCTGATTTTCCCGTTGATATTTTTTGTTTTTTCTCCTCGGGACGTAAACATGAGTTTCATATCCGGCTTCGCCGTTAAAACCGCAGAAATAATTTCTGCGTTCCTTCAGCCAGTCGTAATCCTCGATATCGAAAAACACGAAATTCTTTAACCCTTTTCCTATTAGATGTTCGCTTGCGAGTTTCGCAATTGTCCGGGAATCGGTTTTGATCACCGGTAAATCTTTGGGATAAGAAGAATCGTGAAAGGCCAGTATGGTAGGGATTTTTAAGTTCAGCAATTCCTTGTTTATTAAGGAATCTCTCATAATAAATCCGTCAGGTTTCTACCCGGTTAAGTGCGAACCGATGATTTTAAGTCTATAGGTTCTTTATAAAATGACCAGGGACCGTAAATTTTGAAATACCTGGCGATGTCCATAATAAGTCCTCTTCCGAATGCCCGGGATGTTTCCAGTAACAGGATTATTCTTTTCATATAAAAGATGTTATAAAATTATCTCCGCAAATCTAATAAAAAACACGCGCTGTTTTTAATAAATTTAATTTAAATAATTCCTTAAATATATCTGTGATTCTTTTTGAAACGGAAACCGGACCTTCATTTTTCCCGCTCCTCTGTTTGACCAAACATAATAAGGGATTAATGCAATTTCTTCACCATACTTTAATTTAAGCGTTAGTACTTACTTCGGAAATAGGATAATCCGAATATCTGCCGTTATCCTGAGCAAATACCGGCGCTGTTAAAATAACGATGACAGGATATTCGCCCGATAATTATTCTTTTATCCGGATAGAGGAATAATCTATCTTGTCATTTTATTCGCCTATAAATCGACTTTAATTATAATCGTTGACATTTTAATTTACAATTGTACGGTAATCTGCGGTTTCAAATGTGTAATTGTTATCTGAGCGGCATTCTCACAGATATTTTCAGTTAATGAACCTGTGAACAACCGGATAAAGTTAGGTAAAGTTCATAAAAAATATTAATTTTATTCAACATTGAATTGCCTGATAAGGGGAAAAATGTATCAGATTGAAAACAAATCGGCTCGACCATTTAAACTAGATGACAAAGCATCCTTAGAACATGTATACAAACAATACTGGCAAAAGCTTTATATCTATGCCTTCAATGTTCTGCGGGAAAAAGAATTATGCGAAGACATTGTTCAGAATATTTTTCTCGATCTCTGGACAAGAAGGAACGATGTTCAAATTTCCGATTTAAAATCATACTTATACCAATCCGTGAAGCATCAAATCTTTAATCACTTCAGAAAAAGCAAAAACAAAAAAGAGTTATATGATAAATTAGTTCCTTTTAACTTTGAATATAAGATAGATGAATTATATGAGCAGAAAGAGCTGAATATTCAAATTAAAAATGCCGTATCCGACTTGCCCGAACAGCGCAGAATAATTTTTGGGATGAGCAGGTATGAAGGCATTTCTAACAAGGAAATTTCCGAGAATTTAAATATTGCGTTGCAGACAGTTAAAAATCAAATCAGCGCATCTTTAAAATCCATCCGTAAATCTTTAAAAAACTTGTACATGTTTTTTATATAACTTATCTCCCTGTTAAAATAAATTCCATTATGCCAATTCAAATTTTCGACATTAAAAAATAAAATTTTAAAGCAAATAGTACCTTTTTCAAGTTCATGTTACTTAACAAGTATTATATATTACTTTAACGAGAAGAATCTGAACATCACCTGAGGTACGATAGTCGCAACGCGGTTAAAATTTTCATTAACTGCGAGCTCGGAAATAACTGGAGAGCTGGCATAATGTGGAATTATATCATCTCCCTGATTATCATAGGCTGGGTATAAATTTGTCAAAGGAATTCCATATCGGATTCGTAAAAATAAATATAGGTTTGAACGTAATAAATGTTTACGACCGTAAAAACTTCTATTATTTTGATATGAAAAACGGACAAAGAGTAAACTTGCTGCCTTTTTTACCTTCAATCGACATCAAGGCGGAATTATGAAAAAAGCGATTTTGATTCTGCCGATTATCTTGTTTATTCTTTTTGAATCATGCAATAACGATTTCAATATAAACGCGCCTTATAAAAATGTTTATACTTTAAATTGCATTTTACGCAACAATAGTCCTATTCAATATGCAATAATTTCAAAAAATATTTATACCGAAAACGGTGCTCCTCCGGCTTCGACGGCAATTGCTCAAAATATAAAAGGCGCAGATGTAGAAATCAATTATAATGGTTCGGTATATGTTATGAGCGATACGACTATCCAATTGACGAATTCAGGAAATACAATTCAAGTTAACTGTTATTACTTAAAAAATTTAGTGCTGATACCCGGTAAAATTATTAGTATTAAAGCTAGCAATGCAGGACGGGCAAATATTAAAGTCTACAAACCAGATCCCTGTTTGTCATCATATATTCTGCAACTTTTCCCCAGAGTTATTATTCTGAGGATCAAAAGGGATATTATATAAAATTAGCGACCTATAATTGGTATTTTAAATTCGACAATACAAAGATTAATCGATATTTTGAGTTTTCCCGGTTTGAAATTGATTATAAAAAATATGAACGAGGAAATTATGTCGATAAAAAAACATACGTTCCTCTCTCCTATTACCGCCTATACAGACAATAACGGGTTTATACTCTCCACTGATTTAACCTTCTCATTTAATAATTTGGCTTATACATCACTTGAAACTGTTAATAAAATGATGAGAGGAGATTTCGGGGAGCGACCCGAATAAGAACAATTATATAATTACCAAAGTATTTTTAACGTAAACTCCGTTGATCCCGAATTATCGAGATATTATTCTGCCTATGTGACGTACTTAAATTCTTTTTCGATTAAACTAAGACCTCCGGATTACTCCAATATTCAAGGGGGAGAAGGTATCTTCGGAATATATTATACATATACCACCTCCTTCGCTGTAGACAAAGTTTACATTAATTCTTTTGGATATCAGTATGATCCTTCAAGGCAGTAATTATTAATCCAGACAAAATACGGATAGAAAAGATGAAAATTAAAATAGGTAAAGCATTAAAACTAAATTGTATTAATCGGTACACACAGTTTTATCCCGATAATTCTTTTATCAATTATATTATGCGGACAAAGTTATGCTCAATGGGAAAAGACAAATTTACAGAGCACAGTAAAAGTAAATACCATCGTTATTAAGGATTCATCTGTTTTTGCCGGTACTAACGGGGACGGAATATTTTTATCGACAGATAACGGTGAAAGCTGGAAAAGCATTAATGAAGGACTGGAAAGTAAGGTCATCCATACTATTTTAATTACCGGAAAAAACCTTTCTGCCGGACAGGTAAGAATTTTCGCCGGAACAGAATCGGGCGTTTCGGTTTCAACGGATAACGGAGAAAACTGGAGATCAATTAATTCCGGTTTATCCGGTTTGGGCGTATGGTCCCTTGGGGTTAGCGCAGATTCTGCAGGCGATACAACAATCTTTGCCGGATCTTCGAGCGGGGTTTATTCTTCTGCAGACCAGGGCGAAAATTGGAAAGTTACCGGTTTATCAAGTACGAAAATGCCGGTGAATTCTATAATTATTTTCAACGGCTATATTTTCGCGGCGACATTTACTGAAGGATTATTCATCTCCCAAGACAACGGATTAACCTGGAGTAATACTGTTATAGTGCTAGGATCTTCGAGACTCCCCGAAATGTCAGCACCTATCTGTTCAATTACCCTCTTTGCCGGTCAATATTTTAATTATTTAATTGCAGGTTCATACGGGAGACTTTATTATATGGACTATAGAGCCGGCGGTTTTTACGGTTCTGTCTCGCTTGATCGTTCGGCCGAACCCTTATTTTGTTTTGCCGGTAGAAATGATACTCTTTTTGCATTTCAATACGGCTATTTATTTGATCTCTCCTACAATTTCTCCGAATTAAATTCTGAACGGTCAAATATTCCTAATTTAAGCAACAAGGATGTTTATACTCTTGCGCTGAATAGCAGATATATTTTTGCGGGTACGGTAGACGGCATCTGGCGTCTCAGTTATCCGGAGACAATTACAAAAGCAGAAAGCTCCCAAGATCTGCCGGCCGGATTTGCGCTTGAGCAGAATTATCCCAACCCTTTTAACCCGACGACTGTGATGACCTATCGGCTGCCGGTTGCCGGCAACGTAACTCTGACAGTATACGATATTCTTGGAAGACCGGTAGCGACATTGGTAAATGAGCGTAAGACTGCGGGCATTCATTCTGTAAAATTCGACGCCGCAGGCTTGCCGAGCGGGGTTTATTTTTATAGGCTTGAGGCGGGAAGTTTTGTCCGCTCCAGAAAGATGATTCTTTTGCAATAACCAAACGTCATAAGAGCAAAGCTATAAACGGCAGGTTCATAAAGCTACAAAACCATATAGGTTTGTTCCATTTGCCTGCAATCTTTAAATAAATTTAAAAAGTATTATGCCGGATAGTACTTTTTACTCTTTCATGTTACTTAATAGATATAATTATATAAAGAGAATTTTGTGAACGTAAAAACAATTTCAATTTTAATTGAAAAGTATAAAAAGGGCGAATGTTCACCACGGGAAAAGGAATTGCTGGAAAACTATCTGGAATCATTTCAAAATAATCCCGTTGAATGGAACGAAAAAGAAATGGGGAACCAAAGAATAATAGAAGAGAAGATATATTCCGAGATAATGGGAAATATTTCCGGGGAGAAGAAAAATAATATCAGCAGAACATTCTTTTCGCCGCTTCTTCTTAAACAAGCCGCTTCGATAATATTCTTAATTGCCCTGGCATCGGGAATTTTATATCTATCGGGAATCTTCCGGCCGGTTACAAATCAAGTTGCCTGGCAGGAAAAAATCACCTCATCCGGAGAAATATCCGAACTTACATTGCCGGACGGTTCTAAAGTTATTCTTAACGCGGACAGTAAATTAAAATACCCGAGGCAATTCAACGGCACAAAACGTACGGTCTATCTTGAAGGCGAGGCTTATTTCGAAGTTCGTCATAATATTGACAAACCTTTTATAGTTCACGCGGACGATCTATCAACCACTGTTTTGGGAACTAAATTCAATGTTTCAGCATACCCTGAAAGTAAAACAATTTCCGTTTCCCTGCTCGAAGGAAAGGTAAAAGTATCCAGAGATGAAAACGGGAGGTCGGACAATTTAGTAATTCTAAAACCTGAAGAGCAGATTCTTTATAACAAATTAAACAATAAAAGTACGCTCGGAATATTTGATTCGATAGAAGCAATCGGCTGGAAGGATAAGACCTACAAGTTTGATAACGAAACTTTAAGCCAAGTGCTGCCTAAACTTGAAAGAGCGTACGGAGCAAAATTCGAATTAACCGACAAACAATTTTTGACGCAAAAGATTACGGTCAAATTTGAGAAAAGTTCGTTGAAGACCGTAATTGAAGTAATAAAAAATCTTACCGGATTAGATTATAAAAATATTAAAGCAACCGACGGTGCAAATGAAATTATATTTTTTAAAAGGGGCTAATAGTTATTCATTAACGAATTAAAAATTGCTCTCATCAACTTAATGTTATATGCCGGATAATTTTTTAAAAATAAATAAAAAAGTAATTCTCAATAATTTTGTTAGGAGAGTCTCCCTAACATTTATATTTAGTGTTCTTATTACTTTTTATGCTGAAGGACAAAATCTTTCTGAACTAAAAGTCAGCTTGAACGCAGTAAATATGCCGATGGGGGAATTGCTTCAGTTGCTTGAACAAAAGACGAGTTATACATTCAGCTATCTTAATAAAGAATTGCCTTTGGAAGAAAGAGTAACTCTCGATGTAAAAGATAAACCGCTGCAGCAAATTCTTGAAATACTTTCAAATAAATTTGCATTAGCTTTTACCAAAATTAATAATATTATAACCGTAAAAAAGAAGGAAAGCGCGAATGGGGAAAACAAACCGCAAGGTTTTGGAACATTAAGGGGAATTGTTCGCGATTCGGCGACTTCGGAAGTTTTACCGTATGCTAATGTTTATATTCCCCTAATCAATTCCGGAGCCAGTACCGACGGCCGGGGTTTCTTTATAATCCCTTCTATTCCCGCAAATAAAGTATATATTATCATTATAACATTTGTGGGCTATAATTCTAAAAAAATTACTGCCTTTATTCAAGAAAACAAAATTACCGATTTAACTATTTATCTTTCAAAATCTACAATTGAATTAGGTGATGTAATAGTATCCGGGAAAAGAGAAAATGAAGCGGGACTAACCGCAAAAAAAATTCCTATAAGAGAAATAGAAAATATGAGCTTCGGTGTTGAAACGGATGTAATGCGTTCTATTCAACTTCAACCCGGAGTTCAATCAGCTGGCGATGTTTCCGCCAGGTATTATGTTAGAGGAGGCGCGAGTAATGAAAATTTAGTATTGTTAAACGAAGTACCTATTTATAATCCGTTTCATGCTCTCGGAATTTTGAGTGCAATTGATCCCGACATAATAAACGGTGTTGAATTTTACAAAGGCGGATTCGGCGCAAAGTACGGCGGACGACTTTCTTCGGTAATGAATATTATAACAAAAGACGGGAACGCAAACAGCTTCGGCGCAACCGCCGCGTTAAGTGAATTAACGGCTAAAGGCGTTTTTGAGGGTCCGATACCCCACGGTTCTTTTATTATAACCGGAAGAAAAAGTTATTCAAACGAGATATTAAAGAAATTTACTAACGATAAAAGTATCCCTATAGATTTTTACGACGCCTCTTTCAAAGTTAATTATTCCAATCCGGAAGTTCTGCCTATATCAAAGTTTTCGCTTTTCGGATTTATAAGCAACGATAAAATCGATTATAACAATAATCTTAACGCCAATTTTAATTGGTCAAACTCAAACATAGGTTTTAACTGGTTTTATGCGGCACAGGACGATCCTTCCTTCGCCGAATTAACTTTTTATTATTCCGGTTTTGCCGGCAGCAAGATTCCTAATTCCAGCAATGACCAGTATCTCGACAATAAACTCGATGATTTTACGGTTAAATATGATTTTTATAATGTGTATAGCCATAAAAACGAACTTTACGGAGGAATTAAACTGTATTACATAAAAACCAGATTACTCCTTAATAACTCAACCGGGATATTGAAAGATGTCGGCTCGGAAGGTGAAGCTGCTAAGGGATATTTAGGATACAAATTATTCAGCATAAACAAACTTAAAGCTGATGTCGGTTCGCGTCTTAATTTCATGAACCTTTTGGATGTTAATTCATATTTTTTTGAACCCCGTGTTAATTTAACATATAGTTTACTGCCGACTATTAATTTAAAAGCTGCCTGGGGTATTTATCAACAAGAACTGGTCACAATTTCCGACGAAGATGAAATTCTGCCTTTGTTTGAACCATGGATGATTGTGCCCAAATATTTAAAGGTCCCCAATTCGGTCCACTACATAGGCGGCTTTGATTATTACCTGACTGAAAGATTAGATCTTAATATAGAAGGTTATTATAAAACAATGCACAATTTAGCCGTGTTAAATGATGAAGTAATTTATCCTTCGGATCCTCAATTAATTAGTGGAAGCGGTGAATCTCACGGAGGCGAAGCAGCCATAAATTATAATACCGGGTGGATAAATGCGCAGGTTTCATATTCATATTCATGGACAACAAAAAAAGTAAGAGATATTGAATATCATCCAAGGTACGATAGCCGCAATGCGGTTAAAATTTTTATTAGCTGCGAGCTTGGAAATAACTGGAGAGCCGGCATAATGTGGAATTATAATTCGGGTATGCCCTATACCCAAATATTCGGTTATAATGATAAGTACATTCCTTCGGGAATATCAAATCCGTCCTCTTTATTTTCTAATTATTTATATTTCCCGATATTAGCCGACAGAAATGCCGCTCACCTCCCTGATTATCATAGGCTGGATATAAATTTGTCAAAGGAATTCCATATCGGGTTCGTAAAAATAAATATAGGTTTGAACGTAATAAATGTTTACGACCGTAAGAACTTCTTTTATTTTGATATGAAAACCGGGGAAAGAGTAAACATGCTGCCCTTTTTCCCTTCAATTGACATCAAGGCGGAATTATGAAAAGAGTGATTTTGATTCTGCCGGTTATCTTATTTATTCTTTTTGAATCATGCAATAATGATTTCAATGTAAACGCGCCTTTTAAAAATGTTTATACTTTAAATTGCATTTTACGAAACCGCAGTCCTTTTCAATATGCAGTAATTTCAAAAAATATTTATACCGAAAACGGAGCCCCCCCGACTATAGCCAGCACGACTCAAAATATAAAAGGCGCAAATGTAGAAATCCATTATAATGATTCAGTGTATGTTATGAGAGATACAACTATCCAATTGACAGATTCGGGAAATACATTACAAGTTGATTGCTATTACTTAAAATATTTGCAGATGATACCGGGTAACACTATTAGTATTAAAGCTACCATGCCGGACGGACAAATATTAAGAGCTACAAACCAGATACCGGCTTGCATCATAACTCCGTTTTTCTTTCCGGTGAGTTATTATACCGAGGATGGAAAGGAATTTTATGTAAAATATCCGGGCTACTCTTGGCCATTTAAAATCAACAATAAAGAGATTAATAATATTTCAAGTTTTCCACAATTTGAAATTTATTATAAAAAATACGAAGGAGGAACGTATGTCAATAAAAAAACGCTTATTCCTCTCTCCTATTATTCCCCTATTGAAATTAACGGGTTTATGATGTCTCCTAATCTAAACTTCTCATTTAATTATAGTGCTTATTCATCTCTTAAAGCTATTAATAGAACGATGCAGGAGATTTCAGGGAGCGATCCAAATAAGAACAATTATATAATCACCGGGGCTTACTTTACCATCACCAGCATGGATCCCGATTTAACGAGATATTATTTTGCTTACGAAGTATACTCAAATTCACATACGGTTAAACTAAGACCTACGGATTACTCTAACATTCAAGGAGGAAAAGGTATCTTCGGAATATATTATATATATACCCAACCCTTTGCTGTGGACAAAGCTTATATTAATTCTTTTGGATATCAATATGATCCTTATTAGTCCGGGCAAAAACACGGATAAATATGATGAAAATTAAAATCGGTAAAACATTAAAACAAAATTGTATTAATGGTACAATTAATCTTATCCCATTAATCCTTTTATCAATTATTTTATGCGGACAAAGTTATGCCCAGTGGCAGAGATTAAATTTACCGGATACAGTAAAAGTAAATACAATAGTTATAAGGGATTCAACTATTTTTGCGGGTACAAACGGAGACGGAATATTTGTATCGACAAATAACGGCAAAAACTGGAAGAGCATTAACGAAGGACTGCAAAGTAAGGTCGTTAATACTATTTTAATTAATGGCAAAACCCTGCCTGCCGGACAGACGAGAATTTTCGCCGGAACTGAAACTGGCGTATCGGTTTCAACGGATAACGGTGAAAACTGGAGATCAATTAATTCCGGATTATCCGGTTTAGGTGTATGGTCTTTGGCGGCTAGTGCAGATACATCCGGCGATACAACAATATTTGCAGGATGCTGGAGCGGGGTTTATTCTTCTACGGATCGGGGTGAAAATTGGAAAGTTACCGGCTTATCAACTACGACAATGCCGGTGCATTCTATAATTATTTTTAATCGCTGTATTTACGCTGCTACATTTAGCGAAGGAATATTTCGCTCGCTCGACAATGGATTGACATGGATAAATATTGATGTTAAACTTAAGGATATAACTGATTACAGCCTACCTTTAACTGCACCCGTCTATTCAATAGGCCTATTTACCGGTCCTGAAAAGAATTATTTCATGGTCGGATCTGCCCGCAGTCTTTATTATGCGTATTTTGGAGACACCCTTTTCTATGCTGATACTTCATTCGCCCAAGTCAATAAACAAAATTCACCTGTACTCTGTTTTGCCAATAGGAATGATACCCTTTTTACGGCCTCAGACGGATATCTCTTTAAATTTTACTGGATTCATATCATCTGGTATTTCTATGGGCAAAAGATCGACATCATCGTATATACCGCTGACCATTTAAATATTCCTTATTTGGGAAATCATACCGTATATTCTCTTGCGCTGAATAACGGATATATTTTTGCCGGAACCGAAGACGGCATCTGGCGTTTGAGGTATCCGGAAGCTGTTACAAGAGTAAAAAGCTCCCAAAACGTTCCTGCCGGATTTGTACTTGAACAGAATTATCCCAATCCTTTTAACCCTACGACAGTCGTCAATTATCAGCTGCCGGTTTCCGGTAACGTCACGCTGATTGTTTACGACGTTCTTGGAAGATCCGTCGCTACATTAGTAAATGAGCGCCAGACCGCGGGAAGTCATTCGGTAAAGTTCGACGCGGTCGGCTTGCCGAGCGGAGTTTATTTTTATAGGCTGCAAGCGGGAAGTTTTGCTCGCACTAAGAAGATGATTCTTTTACAATAAGCGGTTCTTCATTAACGAATTAAAAATTGTTATCATCAACTTAATGCTATATGCCCGATAATATTTTAAGAATAAATAAAAAAGTAATCCTCAGTAATCTTGTTAGGAAAGTCTATCTGACATTTATAATTGCTATTCTCATTGCTTTTTATATCGAAGGACAAAACCTTTCTGATTCGACAGTCAGTTTGAAAGTAGTAAATATGCCTTTGAGAGAAGTGCTGCATATTCTGGAACTAAATTTATACGGTCTAACAATCGATACCAAAATTAAATTTTGCCGATAATTTTATGAAGAAATATTTTATAAAAAAATATCTGTTGCCTAACTTAATCTTTATAAAATTAAATGGACAGCGGAGGTGATACTTTCCCGTCCTCTATGATTTTCACATTACCGATGCCCCGGTCTCAAAGATTTAAATTCGGGGATCGGTCCATAAATAACATACCAGGCCATTACGGTTTGCGTCGCATCGTACAGTGTACTGTCGGCGCCGTATTTTTCTTTAATTAAAATTAGCTTCTCTTAGATAGTTTGTCAATTGCCGGAAATTGTTTAGCAAATATTTAAAAAATATATTATTTTGATTTGCCATAATAATTACAAATAATTTATAATTATAATGTGTAAGGGGAATTCATTTTAAGCTTGACGGAATATGGGGGAGATATTTTAAGGACAACCGACAAAAATAGGTTATATCCTTCATGCCTAACAATATTGCCGGCATTTTTAGCAATCATCATATTTACTGTTAATTCTTTCGGACAAGCCAACCGGAATCCAATTAATTATATTATAACATTTAAAAAACAGGAAGCTGCAGACAATAATAGTAAGCCCAAAGGTTTCGGAACTCTTAGAGGGGTAGTACGCGATTCGGCAACCTCGGAAGTTTTACCCTATGCTAATGTTTATATCCGCGGAATTAACAGGGGAGCCGGCACCGACGGCCGCGGCTTTTTCTTAATTCCTTCAATCCCCGCAAATAAAGAATACATCATTGCGGTAACTTTTATCGGCTATAAGTCCAAAAATGTAACGGTATTTATACCTGAAAACAAAATCACCCAGATAAATATTTATCTTACAAAATCTGCAATTGAATTGGGAAACGTAACCATAACAGGTGCAAAAGAAAACGAAGCGGGAATTACCGCGCAAAAAATTCCGATAAGAGAAATAGAAAATATGACGTTCGGCGTCGAGACGGATGTTATGCGGTCAATTCAATTTCAGCCGGGAGTCCAATCGGCCGGAGATGTTTCGGCGCGGTATTATGTACGTGGAGGCGCGAGTAACGAAAATCTGGTATTGTTAAACGAAGTACCGATTTATAATCCTTTCCACGCACTCGGAATTTTAAGCGCTATTGATCCGGATATAATCAACAGCATTGAATTTTACAAAGGGGGATTTGGTGCAAAATACGGCGGACGGCTTTCATCGGTTTTAAATATTATAACAAAAGACGGGAACAAGAACAACTTCGGTGCGGCTGCCGGTTTAAGTGAATTAACGGCTAAAGGCGTTTTGGAAGGACCGGTGCCTTACGGTTCATTTATCATAACCGGAAGAAAGAGCTATTCCAACGCAATATTAAAAAAATTCACAAATAACAAAAGTGTCCCGATAGATTTTTACGATGCCTCTTTCAAAGTAAATTATTCCAACCCCGAAATCCTGCCGTTTTCAAAATTTTCTATCTTCGGGTTTACAAGCAAAGATAAAATAGTATACCAAAACAAATTACACGCCCATTATAACTGGTCAAATTCAAACATCGGCTTTAACTGGTTTTACGTCGAGCCGGCCAGTCCTTCATTTACCGAATTCACCTTTTATTATTCCGGGTTTTCCGGAAGTGAACTGCCCAATACCGGCAATAGCCGGCAATTAGAAAATAAACTTGACGACTTTACGGCCAAATATGATTTTTATTATGTGTATAGTAATAAAAATGAAATTTACGGCGGCATTAAATTGTATTATATAAAGACCGGTTTACTCTTTAATAACTCGGCGGGGGAAACGAAAGATGCCGGCTCTGAAGGTGAAGCGGTCAAATTTTACGGAGGGTACAAATTAAACAGCATAAAGGATCTTAAAGTTGATATCGGCTCTCGTATTAATTTAATGAACCTGTATGATGTGTCTTCTTATTTTGGCGAACCGCGCGTTAATATAACATATAGTTTACTGCCGACTCTGAATTTAAAAGCTGCATGGGGCATTTATCAACAGGAGCTGGTTACCATATCCGATGAAGATGAAATTCTTGCATTGTTTGAACCATGGATCATTGTTCCCAAATATCTAAAGGTGCCTAATTCAATACACTACATCGGCGGATTCAATTATTACCCGACCGAAAACATCGAGATAAACGTAGAAGGTTATTTTAAGGTAATGCATAATTTGGTGGTGCTGAACGACGTAATAATTTATCCTACCGATCCCCAATTTATTAACGCAAGCGCTAAGTCCCACGGGGCCGAAGCCTCCGTGAATTATAATGCCGGACGGATAAACGCGCAGATTTCATATTCTTATTCATGGACTTTAAAAAAAGTAAGAGATCTCGAATATCATCCCAGATACGACAGCCGCAATGCAGTTAAAGTTTTTATTAATTACGAGCTGGGAAATAATTGGAGAGCCGGCATAAGCTGGAATTATAATTCCGGGATGCCGTTTACCAAAATATTGGGTTATCAATACAGGTACAACCCGTTGGAAATAACCGAAGCTGATCCTTTATTTTCTTATTACTCTTATTCTCCGATATTTGCCGGCAGAAACACCTCATACCTTCCTGACTATCACAGGCTCGATTTAAATTTATCGAAAGAATTCCGGCTCTGGTTTATGAAAATGGATTTAAATTTGAACCTAATAAATGTATACAACCGCAAAAATTTTTTCTATTATGATCCTCAAACCGGAGAAAGAGTAAATATGCTGCCTTTCTTACCATCAATCGGCATTAAGGCGGAATTATGAAAAAAACTGTATTACTCCTGCTGATTATCCCGTTTATGTTTCTGGAATCATGCAACGAAGTTTTTGATATAAACGGGCCTATTGAGAATATATATACCTTAAATTGTATTTTAAAAAATGACGGTCCGGTTCAGTACGCGATAATCACAAAAAATACTTATACCGCGAACGGAGCGCCTCCCCCATCAAATTCTGCCGTTCCGTATATCAAAGGCGCAAAAATAAAAATTTTTAATAACGATTCGACGTTTGTTATGAGGGATACGACAATTCAATCGCCGGATTCCGGAAATACAGAACCGGTTAACTGCTATTATTTAAAAAATCTGATTTTGAAACCGGGCAAATCCGTAAGTATAGAAGCTGCTTTACCCGACGGTAATATATTAAAATCTGCGGCACAGGTTCCGGATGCCGATATAAAAACTATTTTTAGCTTTCCCCAGTCAGTAAAAGGAAGTTATGTGGATACACCCTATTTCTTCTGGAATTTTAATAGTAATAATATTTTAAGTTTGCCACAATTAATAATATTTTATAAAAAATACGAAGACGGAATTTATGTCGATAAGAAAATGCTCGTACCTATTTCCCCTTACTCCGTTGCCGATGACAACGGGCTTTTGCTGCCGTTTGACTTCAAATTTTCAGATTACCATCGAGCTTATACAACCCTTGAAACATTGAATAAAACGATGAAGGATATTTCGGGTAGTGATCCTCATAAAAGCAATTATATCGTTACCAAAGTTTTATTTAACGTAAACAGTCTGGATCCCGATTTATCGGTATACTATTCCACTTACGAAGTATTCTCAAGTTCTTTTTCGATAAAATTAAGACCTACCGAATACTCAAATATAAAAGGCGGGAAAGGTATCTTCGGCGTGTATTATATAAATTACAACAAATTGACGGTTGACAATGTTTATATAAAAACTTTTGGTTATCAGTATATTCCCTCGAAATAGTATTTATTTCGAGGACAAAAATATTAATAAAAATTATGGATATAAAAATAAAAAATATATTAACCGGTAATTGTCTGAAATATACTGAAACTTTTATTCCTATGATTCTCTTGGTAATTATTTCATTTGGGCAAAGCCAAGCCCAATGGCAAATAACAAGTCTGCCCGGTAACGCTGCCGTAAATACCATAGTTATAAAAGACTCTTATATTTTTGCCGGTACAAACGGGGACGGGATATTTGTTTCGACAGATAACGGTGAGAACTGGGATAGTATTAATGTGGGCATGCAGAGTAAAACCGTGCATGCATTTTTAGCTAACGGAAATACCGTTTTCGCAGGGACCGAAGCCGGCGTTTCAATTTCAACGGATAACGGTAAAAGCTGGAATTCAATTAACTCCGGATTATCCGGTTTGGGCGTCTGGTCTTTGGGCGTCAATTCCGATATTTCCGGCGACACTACAATCTTTGCCGGTACCTGGAGCGGAGTTTATTCAACAACGGATAAAGGTAAAAATTGGAAAGCAACCGGACTATCAAACACATCCGTACCGGTGCATTCCATAATTGTTCACAAGAATTATATTTTCGCGGCAACCTTAACCAACGGGATATTTGTCTCTGTAGACAACGGATTAACCTGGAAAAATATTATTCTTCCTCTGTCGGACAAAAGTTACGAACCTGGATTTACCGTACCGGTTTGTTCAATATCTAAATTGATTAGTTCGACTTCTACTTATATTGTAGCCGGTTCTTGGTACGGAGATTTATATTATATGGATTATAAAGCCTCGGTATTCCAAGTAGCTATTATTATATATAAACAAGCTGTACCTTTACTCTGCCTTGCCGGTAGAAATGATACGCTTTTTGCAGCTAACTCATCCGGCTATTTTTTTGTAGCCGACCAAAATCAAATCTGGCATCGTTCAAGTTTTCCTCCGTTAGGAGCCGGTGCCGTTTATTCTATGGCGTTTAACCACTCTTATATATTTGCCGCAACCGGAAAAGGCATTTGGCGTTTGTGGTACCCTGATCAAGTTACAAATACTAATTCTTCCGAAGACAGGCCTTCCGGTTTTGTACTCGATCAGAATTACCCGAACCCGTTTAATCCTTCTACAATAATTAATTTTGAACTGCCGGCAGAATCATTCGTTACACTTAAAATATTTGACCCGCTGGGAAGAGAAGTTACTACTCTAGTCTCGCAAGAAATGTCCGCCGGCAAATATACGCGGCAATGGGACGCGGACGGATATACGGGCGGAGTGTATTTTTACAGAATGACTGCTGGAGACCGCTCTATCGTTAAGAAGATGATCTTGATAAAATAGTATCACTGAGGTTGGACCGTTGATTAAGGACTTTGTTCGGTCGCTTGTTCTCCGAATATTCAACAATTGAAGAAAATATACTCATACAAATTTCAATAATTTTATTTTCTCTTTTCAATTTTCTATTTAACTTGAAATCAGGAATAATTATAATTAGTTATCTTAAATAGTTATTTGCAACTAACTGCTCTGAATTTTGAGAATTGAGGGAGTATTGTGAATAATCTAATCCGGTGCTTAATAGTATTTTTTCTCCTAATACCTTCCTGCTTATATCCGCAATGGGTTCAGACCGACGGGCCGTACGGCGGCACGATAACATCCTTGGCATTTGCCGACTCAATTCTTTTAGCAGGTACTCAACATACAGGGGCCTATTTCTCTTCGGATAACGGGGGAAATTGGATTCCGATAGCCGGTTTATCAAATACAAAATTCATTTTAGGAATCGCAACATCGGGTAAGAAGATAATAGTATCGACGGACTCAGGGACTTATATTTCGAAAAATTGCGGACTGAATTGGTATCGAGTTACCCGGCAAACATTTGGTTCAGTCGTTTTTTTAGACACTCTTTTATTCGCAACAAACGGTTCGAGTCCACTCCTTTCTTCAGATTACGGGATTTCCTGGAATGAAATAAATTCCGGGTTAGAACAACGCGCAATAAGGTTTTTGGCAATCTCTCCTCAAAAATCCGGGGATAGTATCAGGTATATTTATGCCGCTACTGACAGCGAAGTATTTGTTTCAACTAACAACGGTACAACCTGGGGAGAAGCTGATTCCGGAATAGCCAAAGAACGGATCATGAGCATGGGTGTTAGCGATTCCAGCATATATGTTAGCACCTATCATAAAGGGGTTTACCGCAGTATGAATCATGGAAGATGTTGGTCTGCTGCTAATAACGGTTTGCCGCCGGCAGCATTTGTAGAAGAGTTTGCGGCCTCAGGTACTACTATATTTGCCGGTACGCAAGTTGGAGCTTTTAGAACGACTGATAACGGACTCTCTTGGAACTCAATCAACACCGGGATTCCGGAACCTTACCGCTGGATAAAAACTATCGCGGTTTCTCCTTACAAAACCGGGAGCAGCTTTCCCTTAATCTTTATAGGAACAGGATACAAGGGCGTTTTTCGATCTAGTGATAACGGCGATACCTGGTTTCCGGTATGCAAAGGATTACGCGATCTATTAATTGAATTTGTAGGTACCGTACCGAACAGCAACGGCGGAAACAATATCTTTGCAGGCTCCATTAATGGAAGCGGAGGACTTTATGTCTCAACCGATAACGGTTTTATTTGGAAAGGAGACACTACTGCAGGTTTGTCGAACCATGAGGTTACCTCAATTTTTTTAAAAGATTCCGAAACTTACGCAGGGACATTCGGTGCCGGTATCTTTCGTTCCGAAGACTACGGAATAACCTGGCATCCGTTTAACAACGGACTTCCCGATCTTCTCATTAGTTCATTTTCTTCTTTAGGAACAGAGGTGTTAGCCGGACTGTATGATTTTGGATTATTCTGTTCATCGAACAACGGGGATAATTGGATTGACAAAGGTCAGCTGTCCTTTGTTAGAAATGGAATGATTTATAAATTTGGCATTTATTCAATGGCAGTTCTGGATTCAGTTATTTTTGCGGGAACTTTTGGTTATGGAATATTTCGTTCTACTGATAATGGCGCAAAATGGTCGGAAATGAATAACGGTCTTACCAGCAAATATATAAATACTATTACCGTTTCAGGTACGAATATCTATATAGGTTCAAGTGATAAAGGTGTCTTCCGCTCTACCGACGCTGGCAAGACCTGGGAACCAATGAACTCAGGATTAGGCAGCAATAATATTTATTCACTTGCAATCTCCGGAGAAAATATTTTCGCCGGGACAATAGGTAATGGTGTATCTCTTTATTTGAATAACGAAAAGAGATGGACTTCGATTAATTCAGGTTTGAAGTCGACCGATGTTTTTCGTCTCGCAGTATCCGATACATATTTATATTGTGCAACTCGTCTTGAGGGTATTTGGTGCCGGCCTTTGTCCGAAATTACCGGGGTGCAGTATATAAACAATAATAGTCCGAACCGATATTACCTGACGCAAAACTTTCCCAATCCTTTCAACCCTACCACAATAATCAGATACCAGTTGCCTGTTAATACTTATGTAACATTAAAAATTTATGATATACTCGGGAGAGAAATAGCCATACTTGTAAATGAACGTCAACCCGCAGGCATTCATTCGGTTACATTAAATGCCGGAACATTCTCCAGCGGGGTTTACTTCTTTCGCTTGCAAACAGATACTTTTTCAGATACGAAGAAACTAATATTGCTCAAATGAAATAAACAACTGACATCAACAACAAAAGATCAATAATTTTTGTCCTTAATCTAAAACAATCAATCCCTAAAATGGTCAGCTGCAATATTTAAACAATTAAACGTTGTTCAGACAGTCCCATGGTTCGACTCCGCTCACCCTGATAACTTCATTGTCGTAACCCCATACGGACTTGCCTGACGGCAGGCAGAAGCGAGCGGTATCTGCTATGAAAACAATTTTTATTTTATCAATCCCAATTAGAGCATTCATTCTTAGAAGAGAATTCAAGTAAATCATATTTATGCTGAATATTTGCTATTGTTCGGATCAAATATTATTATTTGACCATTAGAATATTTAAAACACCCTATTGTTTAATAAAGAACAACTTTAGCATGAAAAACATACCTCCCTCCCTTAATCCGGTAAACATCTATTCTTTTTTATTTGTAATAATTTTATTCTTTATTGGTTCGACAAATATTTTTCCCCAGTACATCGGACAGTTTTCCGCGGATCAAACCGTAAAACCGCAGATACAGGTTAAAGCCTACAGCTTCGATCTCAGCGATGTCAGACTGCTCGACAGCCGCTTCAAAGACAACATGGAACGCGACGGCAAGTGGCTCTTGAGCATCGATATCAACCGCCTGCTTCACAGCTGGAAGGTTAATGCCGGGATGCAAACATACGCAAAGCCTTTGGGAGGATGGGAAGGTCTGGACGTTGAATTAAGAGGGCACACAACCGGACACGTACTTTCCGGTTTAGCATTAATGTATGCTTCCACCGGTGATGCTGCATATAAAGAAAAAGCAGATTCTATTGTAAGCGACTTAGCTGAAATTCAGAAAGTGCTGAATCAGGATGGTTACTTAAGCGCGTTCCCGCAAAATTTAATTAACCGTGTTATTGAAGGCAAGCCGGTTTGGGCGCCGTGGTATACCATCCATAAAATAATGGCCGGACTGATTGATATGTATTTGTATGCCGGTAACAAGCAAGCTCTTGACGTCGTTACAAAGATGGGCGACTGGGCCTATAACAAGCTTAAGAATCTCTCCTCCGGTCAATTAGCCGTAATGATGAAAAACGAATTCGGCGGAATGATCGAATCGGCTTATAATCTTTACGGAATTACCGGCAATATAAAATATGAAAAGCTGGCGGAATTCTTTTTCGATCATAAAGTGTTCGATCCTTTGCTGCAGGGAAAAGATGATTTACCGGGATTGCATGCCAATACACAAATCCCTAAAATAATCGGTGAAGCGAGAGGCTATGAATTAACCGCCGATAAGAAAGCAAAAGCCATCGCGGACTTTTTCTGGCAGACGGTAATCGATCATCATACTTATGTAACCGGCGGCAACAGCGACTACGAGCACTTCTTTAAACCCGATGAGATATCAAAGCATTTATCAAAAGCTACAACCGAATCTTGCAATACTTATAACATGCTGAAACTTACGCGTCATCTTTTTACCTGGACTGCCGATGTAAAGTATGCCGACTATTATGAGCGCGCGCTTTACAATCATATATTAGGTTCACAAGATCCTCATACAGGCATGGTAACATATTTTCTACCATATGAACCAGGCGCGTTTAAAACTTACAGTACGAAGGATAGTTCTTTCTGGTGCTGTGTCGGAACCGGTTTTGAAAACCACGCAAAATACGGCGAAGCGATTTACTACCATGATAAGAAAGGTGTTTTTGTAAACCTGTTTATTCCTTCGGAACTAACATGGAAAGAGAAAGGATTTAAATTAACGCAGCAGACAAAATTTCCCGATGAGGCTGCAGCACATCTTACAATTGATGAAGTAAAAGACGGAAATGTGCCTTTGTATATCAGATATCCTTCGTGGGCAACTTCCGGTGTTACAATTACTATCAACGGTGAAAAAGTTGAAGTTAATCAGAAACCGGACAGTTATATCACGTTAAACAAAACCTGGAAAGCCGGAGATAAGATTGATGTTGCTTTCCCGATGTCGCTGCACCTTGTTGCGACGAATGATAATCCGAATATGGAAGCCGTTCTTTACGGTCCGATTGTTCTTGCCGGCGATATGGGAACCGAAGGTATGAAACCCCCGATGCCTTTTGCCAGAGATCAGCTCGATTATAAAAATGTCCCGATTCCCAAAGACATCGTTACAACACTAAACGCAAAAGGGAAAAAATTAGACGACTGGCTGAAACCGGTAAGCGGCGAACCGTTGGATTTTAAAACCGTTGGCGTTTCTTCAAAAGATATAACATTGATCCCCTTTTACCGGATTGACGAACAGCGCTATGTACTTTACTGGGATTTGAAATAATTTTTAAGATCCTTTACTCGTTGAGCGAATTATGCAATCAGATAAGTATAGGAAATTATTTTATAAGGCTATTTCTATTATAAACTAAAATGTCGCCGTGAGCGAAGTCGAACGGTGAATGCCGGTCTTCCACTCCGCTCAGTCCGACATAAATTTCTATTTACATCGTTGTCCGGTAGTTGAACTGCCGGACATACTCTCTTCGCCAGTTGAACTGTCGAAGAACTGGGGGATCTTGTGACGCCCAAAAGAATTTGCGCTGAGGCTGCTGCCGTTTGTTACCTATTGCTTTAACCGGGTCTTTGGTATCTTGATCCGACTAAAATTTCCGTAATTAATTCCAACAAGGCTTGAAGAACGTGCCTTATATTTCATTATTAAAAAAAACGGATGGTTTATGAAAAAAACATTTTATTTCTTTTTGATATTCGGTTTATCTTTATTGATTTCATGCAGTGAAAAGAAATCAAATCCCGTGTTGACCATCGAAGGCGGTCAGGTAATCGGAGTGCAGACACCAACCAATGGGGTTGTTTCTTACAAGGGCATACCTTTCGCGGCTCCACCGGTAGGCGATTTACGATGGAAGGCACCCCAGCCTGTTGTTCCCTGGCAAGGTGTAAAAACAGCCGATAAATACGGTGATGCCGCCGAACAAGTAACCTGGGATCCAAATAGTTTCTACGGGAAGGAATGGAGAGCAAGCGGCTCGGTTCCGTTCAGCGAAGATTGTCTGTATCTTAATGTATGGACTCCCGCGGCCGGACAAATTGATAAAAAACTTCCCGTTGCAATGTGGATACACGGCGGCGGTTACAGGGAAGGTTTCGCGTTCGAACCTGAAATGGACGGAGGAGAATATTGGGCTTCACACGGCGTAATCTTAGTGTCGGTAACTTACCGTCTCGGCGTTATGGGTTTCTTCTCGCATCCGCTCTTGTCTGCCGAAAGTCCACACGGCGTATCAGGCAATTACGGATTACTTGATCAAGTTGCCGCGCTTAAATGGATCCATGACAATATCAAACAGTTCGGCGGAGATCCGAATAATATAACAATATTCGGTCAAAGCGCAGGCGCGGGAAGTGTTCAGTCATTATGCGCTTCACCTCTATCAAAGGATCTTGTCAGTCAGGCAATAAGCATGAGCGGAGGCGGCCTTGGTGACTTCAGAATGGGAACCAACTCACTTGACACGGCACAGATGGAAAACAAAGCTTTCATGGATTACTTTAAGAAAACAACATTGAAGGAAATGAGAGCCCTGTCTTTCGATCAGCTGACACAAATGGCTAAAGACTATTCCGCGGCAACCAAGAAGCGGATGTTCTGGGGTCCGGTTGTGGACAACTACATGCTCACAGGCACCTTCAGTGAAGAAGCCCGCGCCGGAAAAATTGCAGACATTCCTTATATGTTCGGATATACCGCCAACGATTTGTTTGATATGACAAAAGCGGTTGAGGGTTTCTGCGCTCTGCGTGCTGAACAAAGCAGCAAGCCGGCCTACGCTTACATGTTTGCCCGGCCGCTGCCCGGCGATTCAAGCGGAGCTTTTCACTCTTCCGATCTGTGGTATATATTCCATTCATTTAAACACAGCTGGCGGCCTTTCACCGAAGCCGATAAAGAATTAAGCGCTAGAATGGTGGGGTACTGGACAAATTTTGCAAAGTACGGAAATCCTAACGGTGATGAAAACGGGACCTGGACTCCTTACTCCGCTAAAAATTCCAAGGTAATGATTTTCAACGTAAACGGAGATAGGGCAACCTGCACTATGAGCGACAAACCCGAATATAAGGGTAGCTCATTTAAATGGAAGTGAAATAATTAATTTAACGTTGTCCGGCAGTTGAACTGCCGGACAGATTCTCTTCGACAGTTGAACTGTCGAAAAACGGTTTACCCCAACTGTATTTGCGCCGACCAATAAATTGGAGTTGTCTCCTAACTTGGCGAACTAAATGCCTAAGTGGTAAAAATTATATTTTCTTTATAATTGAATTATTAACTAACCGCTAAGGCACGCAGGACACAAAGCTGCACTAAGGAATTTTTGTTTGGTGAAAGAATAATATCGACAACCTACAACCAACCGCCTACCACCAACGTCCAACAACCGCCAAGCGCGCAAAGCCCGCAAAGGGAATGAGAACTTATTATATTATATGAAATCCTTTTCGTTTCTTGGCGTTCTTTGCGGTGAAAAAAAACCGCAAGAACGCAATGATCGCCAAGGTTTATTTTAATTATACCTGTCAATATTGCTATTTAAATAAAGAGCGGTCAGCTTTTCTTTGCCGGCTGCAATCTATAAGGTTCAAGCTGAGTATTGAATTTTAGGATAAGCTTTTTTAAAGCATCAAAATTTACTTTGCCTTTCCTGAGCATCCCTACTTCCCAGGTCGGCGGAATTCTCATTGCAACAAGTTGTCCTGCTTCAAGTAAGTTTGCTCCGGTTTCGGCAATATCCAATCCATTTTCCCAGGTCCTTGCGGAATCATTCAGCCACTCATTGCCCTGGTTAATAATCTTTGTCACCCATCCTTCCCTGTCGGGAACCGATGGAAGAATATCCGGAGAGCGTTTCCTGAAAAAGCCCATTATTGCCGCGGGTATGGAAGGATCTCTTACGCTGCCGTCCTCATAAAACACTCCGTGTACCGGGCCCCATCCTTTACGGACAATCATTAATTCCCAGATGTACCAGCCTACCTTTGCTTTCATATGTTCCTGCAGAGTAACATCGTAAGGATTGGCCCTGGCGATGCAGCCCGTCTCGCCGTCAAATAACGGTTTATGCACTTTTGCGGCGAACTCTTTTGCCTTCATGATGTCGTTTCTTATTTCCTCGCGGGTCTGAAGGTAATCATGAAACTGCAGCACATCGACATACGGTGCAAGTTTAATCATGCCGTCTGTAAAGGCCATCCCTATCGTAACCGGCGTATTAGGATCGAGCTTATGGAAAGTTTCGGCCATGAATTTTGCATTTTCAAATTTCTCGGCAACAAGCTCTTTTGGAGATGTCGGCCAGTCCGGTTCGTTCATAACATCCCAGAACCTGAGTCCCGGCTCGCCGGATACAGCGTCAACCAGGAACTTTGCCCATTCTCTTCCTTCGGCTCTTAAGGCAGTATCTTTTATCCAGGGTCCGCTTCCCACAACCGGCATTACTCCGATACCTCTTTTATAACATTCGCCGATAAATTGTCTTAACTTAGCGGGAAGATTTTCTTTATCCTCTTTATACAAAGCGTACGGAACAAACACCCGCACCTGGTTAAGATTCAGACTTTTAGCCAGATCAAGATCGAACTCAACCATTGATGAATCGTAATTTATCCACCAGTCGATATGATGCCTCGGCGAAACGGCGTTTGCCGGTGTATAATTGAATCCTCTTATTAAAGAAGGATCGTTTGAACCGGTGAAATCAAATTTGGATTTTTTCTCTCCCGAACCGGCAATTGCGGCTTGTGATAGAACAAAGATTATAAATGTTGTTATAAAAATATTTTTCATAATCAGATATCTCTTTAATTGATAAAACTATTAACATAAAAATAATGATAGCGGTCTTCCCGGATTAAACCGGAATTCTCTCATAAACTTCAAGCTTAATTTTTTTATTAAATAGAATACAATTAATGATCTTAATCTATTCTGCGGAAACGTTTTCACCGTAAGTTGTCCGGCAGTTGAACTGCCGGACAGGCTCTCTTCGACAGTTGAACTGTCGAAGAACGGACGAACAAATTTTAAAACTTAATTACATTGTCGTAAAAGGAATTGGGTTTTTGAAAATTTCATCCCTAAAGGGATTTAGATTATTAGGTTGTCTTTTTTACTATAATTATTACATCCTTAACGGTATTAAAGCTAACATAAAGAATTAAATGTTCTAAGTCCCGGGGAACGGGGATGTTTATTGAAAAAATTATTTTCAAAAAATAAAGTTCCGCAGGAACGATATTATAACTTCTCATTTGGAAAATTCCGGTATACCCAGACTGGTCCGCATAATCCTGATAAGATCATCAACATTACGAGGTTCCGGAATTACCCAGCGGGAACCAAAAATTAGTTTCGGAACTCCGCCGCGGCCGTTTTGGAGGGTTTCGCCGTAAAGACGGACGCAAGTCTGCAGGTATTGTCCAATCCACGGATCAGCCATGGCGATATTAAAATTCGATTCACCGACCAACTCTATTGCTTTGGCCCTGGCAGCTTCAATGCTTCTCGCATGCCACCTGTCGCCGGAATCAAACGTAAACATCCAGTTATCGAAAGCTGAAAAAGCCTTATGATCGGCTGCCCATACCGCCAAACCTATTTTAGCCAGTTCGCATGAATTTTTGAACTCATTTGCATTTTGCGGAATATAAGGATTGCAATGTGAGTTCAGGGGCGTCGGACAAAGTACAAATGCAACCTTGCCTTCAAAACGGCGGACTGCTTCATTAAGCATTAAATGCAGTTGCTGACAATGAGGACATTCATAATCAAAAAGCATGGTAACAATGTATGGCGCTTTGGGAGATCCGATAATGGGTGCATCCCGGTAATTAATAGATTCTGTTTTAACAGGTGAAATGCCTTTGCTGTAAACTGCTCCTGGAATAAAAGCAACCTGAATTACTACCAGAATACCGGCAAGAACAAGTCCGGTCATAACCCTGCCTGTTACCGATAAAATTTTATTTATACGTCTCGGGGCCGCAGTTGAATTATTATTGAACACATCATGATTATTCGATGAGAAATTTTTTGAATGGTTATTGAATTCCGTAACTGCCCGCCAAATGATCAATGCAGCCAATACTAATCCCGGTGATATGCGTAGACATACAATAAACACAAAAATCATTTATAATCCATTTCTGCAAAACTATAAACCAAACGGCGCTTCCGGCAATTGAACCGCTCAATATCAGCATAAAGCTCCAGGCCAAGCGGCGAATTGAGACATCTGAAGTTGGTCCGATAAAAAATCCGGCAGCCAGCATGGAAAGATACGCGCCCATAGCCAAGCCGCTAACCGGCACCAAACCGGCTATCATCGACCAGCGGCTATTAAGCACTTGTTCGCAGGGGCTCTCGCCGCTGCATCCGGGCATTGATCCGCCTTTGAAATAATGCCAGCTAAGAATGATGCTCAGAATCAAAGCTAATATGTTTAACCCGGTCAGAACAAGGCGCCACCACGGCCAGGTTTGCTGAAAAGGGACTCTGTCCCCGTTTTCCGCCAAAGAATAATTCTCCTTCCGTTTCAAAGAAAACTCCGCGGCGGATAAGTCTGCGTTGAGCCGCGGAGTATAATGGAAATTTTTAAAAGACTACTGATATCCCGTCAAGGTCTCTTGAAATACTGATTCGGTCTGCCCGGTGTCGGAATGTTGCCGGCAACTTGAGCACCGCTGTTATGAACCTTCTTTAACGGTGCGGCAAGCGTAATACCGCTGCCGGTAACTTGTGTTCCGGCATCGTGCGAAAATTTAAGAGGTCCTTGGACGTATATAGAATCGACAGGCCTGTTCTCACGGCGGCCGAAGCGAAAACGTCCGCGTTTTATTGATGCTATAACTGCAGTCTCCCGGTGTGCGCCTTTGTCAATGATTATTGTTTGACCGGCGTTAAATCCTTCCACGCCGGAAACGGGAATAACCGCGGCGTCTGAATTAACTGCGGCACTGGCTTCGGTGCCGCCTGCTGTTCCGACGGCGGCTATAACCGCGGTCTCTCTATTTGCATCATCTCCGATTAAAATTTTCTCACCGATGCTAAAGTCTTTCACACTGGCGACTTTGATATTGTTTGAACCGGCATCAGAAGCAACAGACATTGCGGTTGCATTCTGAAGCAGGAAGTCGCGGCAATTGCTGTCGTTGTCCGCGCCGTCCGGGTATCTTCCTGCGCTTCTGTCAGGCTGCGTAGTTGAAGATGAAAGCCACCATCTGTAGCCTCTTTCACTTGGAGACGGCACGAAGCATCCGCCCTCACTGGTTCCCGAAGCGGCCTGGTATCCTTCGGCAACCCATGGATCTACGAGTCCGCCGTAGTTTAAACCGTCAACAACATTACCGGCAGCGTTACGCAATACAAAACTTCCGGCACTTATAGATAAAGCCGGTCCGCCGAACCACTGGTTGGGCAATGGAGATCCCTGGTAACCGGCGGTTTTTACTTTTAGATCACGCACAACCGAATTGATCGCGTGATCATTAGTAAGAGGTTTGTCCAGCCGAATACCGGTACCTAGCGGAAGAACAGGTTCATTGCTTGAATGGGCGAATTTCGTTGCAGGCTCGAAGCTGATTCCCGTCCCCCTGTCGCTGAACGGCATGTTGGCTGCATGGTTAAACTTCAGCGGTTCGGCTAAATCCAATCCAGTTCCGAGATCAGTAACCGGACCGTTATAACCTTTATGAACAGTCTGTGTACCGACATGAGTTACCGTTACTGTCTCAATCCCGTGACCTTTGCTGTCGATGTCCAACCTGATTTTATCCCCGGCAGAAATATTTTCAACAGAAGATACTTTAATATTTTTATCGCCTGCTTTTGCATCGGCAGTAAGATATAATTGCGTCCCCGGTTTACCGATCTTGGTAACGGTTACAACCTCGTATTTTTCAACGGACTGAGCGACCGTCGGGTAAATCGCGCCGTATCCTATCGCAATTTTCTGACCGACTTTGATACCATCAATGCTTCTAACCGGAATATTTGTGGAACCTTTGGGAATAGTAATTACAGGTCCGTCCGGAAGCGGCTGCCATACAGTTGTCGGAGTGCCCGGTTCAACCGGCGGAATAAATGGGGATGAAGACTCAGATTTCCCCATACCTACGGCCGTACCGACACTAATAATTTTCCGGATTTCTTTTGACGGCCCGGCGCCTATTTCAATTTTATCGCCAGCCGACATGCCGGTAGTACTCCTTACATAAATCTCCGACTCACTCTTTTTTGCCGGAACTGCCAGTCCGGAATTAGAAAGACCCAATAAATAAAATCCGCGGGCAGACAGTTTTGTACCTTCCGGAATTTTTACGGAAGAAAAAACAGGAAGCTGGGTTGCCCGGTAAGTTAAAGTCCAATTGGAAATATCGACAGAGCTGTTGCCGGCGTTAAAGAGTTCTATAAATGAATCGGTAGTGTTATCCGGTGAACCGTCGCTAATGCGGAACTCGTTTATCTTAACCGGATTAACATTGCGCACTTTTTCTGCCGTAGTTTCAGTTTGTTTGAGCCCGTTAGAAGAGTTGGTCCAGGCAGCTTTTCCTAACAGATCGCCGTTGAAAGATCCGGCCCCTGACGTAATTGTGAACGTCGCGCTTACACTTGCTTCCGGCGCTATTGGACTGTCAAAATTCTTCGAAGTTTTTGCGGAATTTAAAAGCACCGACTTCCATCCCTTCGGCACTTTAATACTTAAGGTTACATCTTTCACCGGCGCTCCGGTAGTATTAGTAAATGTCACAGTGGAATTTTGTGAAGACCCGGGAGTGAAGGTTTGCAATCCGGGAGGAGTCTCGGTTTCATTGGCCGGAGTCAAAATCAAACTTTGAACGTCGTACCGGGCAGCTACTACATTAGCTTGAACTTTCTGGTTGATTTCTTTTGAAGGGAAAGTACCTGCCGCAGTCATTGCGCCTTCATAGAAGGTTCCTTGAGAACCGTTGCTGTTGTCCCCGCCGTTACCCAAAAGAATCGCTCCCTGCTTACGCATCGGATCATAGCTGCTCCGGTCATTGATTACGCGGGATCCGTCGAACATGACTTGTAAATTACCTTCCTGTGCATCTCCGCCCATAGACCGCCAGTGATGCGGTTCACCGTCGGCCATCGCGGTTACGAACCTCCAGGTAACGCTCGGCAGATCAGCGCAGTACTTGTCATCGGGGGATTTATTAACACAACCTACAAGGTTGTTCTCCTGGTCGGTCATAACCCAGGGACCGGAATCTTGTCCGTGGTACCAATAGTTTGCGTTGCCGTAATACAGAGTTTCCATAGTGCCGTCGCCGTCGTCGTGACTATCGGTCTCAGCGTTTCCATAATCGAAGCAGCAGCCGTTATTGAAGTGATGACCGTTAATAACCCAATACTGGCCTTCCGCCTGATCGTCGACAGCGGTTCCTTTAGGATCATCTATACGCATGCCCATACCGGGTTCGATGAATACTCCGTAAACCTTATGCCCCATAATCGTAACCGGAGCCATATCGGCAATGGGTAAATTATTAAATCCTCCCATAGCAGGTCCGCTGAAAAATCCGCGGGGCGCCTGCTCGAGGTTATTGCCGTGTCCCGATTGATCGTATATGGTAGTGATCCAGCAATAAGTACCGGCGCAGAATGCATCTTGCGCTGCTGCATCGGCGTACCCGCCGGGATCGCCTTTGCTTGGCTGAACAACGCCAATGTTTAAAGTTTTTCCGTCTGATTGCCGCATCACCTGATAGAGCGGACCGTTATAGGAAGCATATAATGCCCGAGTAGTACTGTGAGCGGCCACGCAGGGATCACCGCCGGAGGCATAAATATCGCACGGTCCTTCGGGTCTGGGCGGCAGACTATTATTTCCCGCCGCAATTACCATCATCATCACTGCAGGCAGTACAAATGCTAATACCAGAAGTACCGCAAGACGACTTTTCTTTTTCATGTTTTTCTCCAATACTTTTTTTGAAATTTTCTATTTTGCTTTTCAAAATTTTTTCTTCTCAAATAATATTTATAGAATTATTTCAAAGCAAAATCAGAAGCGACTTAAGTATTCTTCAAATCTCCCCGATAAATAAAAATGATTGATTTTAAAATCCAAGTTACAAATAGAAAATATGTTAGTTGTAAGCTAATTTACTTATATCTTTTTAAAATATTTATTATCAGACCGAACTTACTTGCCAACCGGCAGGCTGGTCCGCTCATGGTTCGACCGTTGTCCGGCAGTTGAACTGCCGGACAGGTTCTCTTCGACAGTTAAACTGTCGAAGAACGTACTCCGCTCACTAAGTAGATATTCAGCTTGAATAAATTACTTATATTCCGGTATCGGCACTGCGGCAGGCAGATAGCCGGCCGGTTTTCCGAAGACGGTAAACTCTATAATCCCAAGCGGTGTTGTCTTTGGCCAGTCTAAGATTGTCAGTCTTACGAAACGGCATTTCACCGGAGGGATTTCATTAAAAATCGTATTCCGGGAAACGGTATTATTAGTTTGATCAAGCGCTGTAACATATTTCTTACCGTCCATAGAAATATCTACTTTGTAACGGTATACAAACGAAGATTGGCCCGAAGCCGTATTAGAAGGCATTCCGAGCTGCCTGTTTCCTCCGTTAAACAATAACCTGACACCGTCAACAGTAAAAAGCTGCACAACATCAAAGCGTGTTGCGGGCGAAAGTTCAATAGTTAACGTCGGCATTGTATCAGTTGGTGAAGGCTCCCACCAGGTACCGTTTGAATTATCCACGGCGTAAGCCGCATAATGTCCCGGCTGCTCCGAAGAGAAACTTGAAAGCGCGTTCATAGCGCGGACTTTATCTATAGTAAGAGGAATCGATCCGCTATTCCCTTTTGAAGGATCTTTAACAGTACCGGGAGCCCATTGCGGAGTATCGGTGACCTTTACCGACATGTTCCCGTCATTATCAAAAACGACACGGTCCATGCCTATGCGTCTCCCGCCGGGTGGATTTGATAAAACGATAGTGTAAAACTGCCAGAGGTTTCCGCCGGGTCCTTCAACAATGCTGCCGTGACCCGGCCCGGTAACGATGCCGTCGGTTCTCCGCAGCAAAGGATTATTCGGAGCGTAATTGAACGATCCCATTGGCGACTTAGCCGTGTAATATCCATCCGCATATGTTTTCCATTGTGTGCCGGAAGCGGAGTATTCCAGGTAATAAGTGCCGTTATGTTTTTGAAGCCAGGGCCCTTCGATCCAGGCAACATCGGTGTACTCATTCATTTCACCGTAACGCTCCCAGACATGACTGCTGTCGAATCCGAAAAGATGTTTTACCGGTCCGGCGAACCTGGTTATGTCGTTCGGATCAAGGGGCACAACAAAAATACCGCTGACCCCGCGGCCGGGATAATAAAGATAGGGTTTATTGTCGTCGTCGATAAAAATATCCACATCGAAAGCTCCGTTCCATCCGTCTTTTACATCGGGAGTGTTTTTCCAATCTCCTATATTTGTATAAGGTCCCAGCGGGTTGGCGGCTTTATAAACCGGACTATCGTTGCCGCACATATAAAAGCTGCCGTTGTATTTAACAACGTCAGGCGCCACCGGAACATTTTTTACAGGTTTGAAAGTCCAGTTAAGCATATCATCGGAAACCCACGCTCCGCCGCCGGTACAGAACATATAATACTTGTCATTATCACGGATAACCGTTACGTCACCGGAGGCATTACCTCCCGGAGCTATGACCATGGGAAGAGGATTACAGTAGCGTGACGTTCTGCCGAACACAGGATTCTGTGCACGAAGAGTTGAAACTGCCAAAAACGAGAAAATAATTAAAGCATGGAAAATAATTCGATTCATAATATATCCTTTGACATTAACTACTGGTTTTATTTTACGATTAATAAAAATCTTTAAATATTTCCGCCGTTGCTCATTTCATCCGAGTAAATCCCATTCATGTTCTTTTTTTTCACTATTCCCGGTTTTACTGAACCTATAAAAATCTTCATAGGAAATATTGTACGGCTGCTTCCAGTTACTGGTACTATCCGTTATTTTTTAGAACCGCAATTACCTCAGATTCTTTAGCAAGACGAAGGTTATCGACAAACTTCCGGTCTTTACAGGATATACCTAACAGTGAATTCGGCAGCACTTCGATATACTTCGCATTTTTCTCATACATAACTTTAAATAATATCTGACCGTAATCTGTTTCACCGTATGCTTTTTTAGTTACAGGTATTACTTTAGTCTTATTATTCGGCGAAACTATCTCCTGGGCATTTTAAAACTCGAGCCGACCTTTTAGAAACTGCATTTGCACTGCATTGGCTTGGCTGTTGAGATGACCAAGTCCGGGATATATTTTAAAACTCTTCGGCGCCGATATTTTGTTATAAACCGAGAATCCAATATGCGGCTGGATATCGTCATCGAATAAAGAAGTGACAAAGAATGCCGGACATTTAATCCGTTCGGCAATTCCTTTTGCGTCAATCAAATCCCGCACGTTCATCGCATCTTTAAACGAGCATTCGTTGTGATAAAACTTAAGAAAGTTTTCAAATTCCCGGTTGCATAAGGTCCGGATTTTAAAATGATCCCGATGATCGCACTGACCGGGATCGGAAACCGAGCAGGCTTTTATTTTATCGCCGCACAATCCGGTGACGACGGAAGTTAGGGCGCCGCCCTGACTTCCGCCCATAACACCGATCATGGATGTATCAACCGCAGTAAGACGAATAATAAAAGTCTTTTCATAAGTAATTTACCTTCAACTGATTAGCATTTAAAGATGAGTTCAAACATCTTTTTTCTCAGTCAAATTAAATTTTATTCTGCCGCTGTTTAAATGAACCTTAATCCTTAAACAGTAATTGTGCAAATTCATGCAGACTTCGTCTCCAACTCTGCCACTCGTGCGCAGTTTTAGGAGAGACATAAAAATGAGCATTGATACCTTCTGCAGCAATTGCTTTAGTAGCTTCTTCGGGATTTCCGCCGAAGACATTGCCTCCTTCTTTCATCCGGTCCATTTCCCTGCCGCCGAAACTTACAAAAACAAGTTTTACTTTTTCTTTAAAACCGGGAGTGTTTTTAACATCTTCGGTAGTAATGCTGCCGCCGCTGAATAAACCTATATCCGAAAATGTATCAAGATTCTTTAATGTGATCAGCTTGGTTTCAAAACCTCCCATTGATAAACCGGCCATCGCGCGATGAGATTGATCGGATAGTGTACGGAAGTTCGCATCAATGTACGGTATTAATTCATCAACAAGAACAGTTTGAAAAGGTTTGATATCGAAATTTCTCAGACCGCCTATTTTGACATCATTGGTCATACCGTATGTCATAACAATAATAAACGGTTTGGCCTTGCCCTCGGCAATCAGGTTATCCATAATAAAATTAACTTTGCCCTGGTTCGGCCAGCCGTATTCATTTTCGCCATAACCGTGCTGAAGATACAATACCGGATATTTTTTGTTCAAATCTTTTGTATAATCCGGGGGCAAATATACAAATGCCCTTCTCGAGGTATTTGTGCTCTTAGAAGGAAAGTAGATCTCGCTAATCTGGCCGTGCGGAACATCCTTAAATTCATAAAAATCCTGATCATGAGCTGGTATTTCAATACCGCTTCCCCAGCGCATTGCACCGTAATAATACAAACTGTTAGGATCAGGAACTGCCGCACCGTCAATCCAAAGCTGGTAATAATGAAATCCTTCATCTTGAGGAGCAGATACTCCGGTCCAAACACCGTTCGCATCTTTGATCAGATCATATTTTACTGCGCTGATATCCAATTGCACTTTATGTGCTTCAGGTGCTGAAATACTTTCGCGAATACGGCGTTCCGAATTAACCTGAGGATATTCCCTGCCCGGCTGATTTGTAGTTGCAGGTTTAAAGTCTTCTTTAATATTTTGCTGATCTGACTGAGCTAAACAGAACGAACCCGAAAAAGCAAATACTAACATTGCGAAAAGGACAAGATACCGTTTCATTTACATCTCCTTTAATTTTTAAATGATAGTTGAGTTAATTCGTTTTAAATTTACCTTTTAATAACTATTTGCATTGAAACCTAAGCGCGAGTATTTATTTCTATAAACAACTTGCTAAAATTAATCTTTGGTTTTTATTGTAACTCCCGATTCCTCCAATCCATTTGAGTTTGCAGTAATATTTATTTCTCCGTTTTTGTCCGTCGATTGTATTATTAAAAGCGCCAAGCCGTGGAATGCTTTTTGATTATTAGCTTTAAAAAATTCGTGACTGATTGGATTGCCGTTTCCGACTCCGGCAATAGTCCCCTCACCTTTAACTTCAAAGTTAATAAGATTATCTGCATTTGGACAAATCCGGCCGTCCTTGTCCATAACTTCAGCCTTCACATATGATAGGTCCTTTCCGTCCGCGCTAATTTCTTTTCTGTCCGGAATCATTATTATCTTTGCGGGATCGCCTGCAGTTTGTACTTCATCGGTGCAGACTATCTTTCCATTAATTTTTGCCACTGCTTTTAATGTTCCCGGCGAGTAAGGAACCTCCCATGCTAAGTGCAAATCTTTTGTATCACTGAATTTCTTTTCACCGAGTGATTTTCCATTCAGAAATAATTCGACGGATTCGCAATTGCTGTAACACCAAACGGGAATCTTCATCCCTTCGAAGCCTTTCCAATTCCAGTGCGGAAGAATATGAACCATGGGTTTGCTTGTCCACTGGCTTTGATAAAGGTAGTAACGGTCTTTCGGAAAACCGCATAAATCAACAATACCAAAATAAGAACTAACCGAAGGCCAGCTGAAAGGCGTCGGTTCTCCAATGTAATCAAAGCCTGTCCAGACAAATTCACCCGCAATCCATGGTGCATTTTTTACGGCCTTGAGCGACGCTTCTGCCACATTAGCCCAACTTGGCGCATCCATATCATAAGAAGAGCACTGGTTATTTAGTTCCTGTACTATCTTAAGTGAATCACCGTCTTTGATAAGGTTATATACACCGCGTGAGCTTACTGTTGACGCGGTTTCTGAGCCGAATAGTTTTACTTTTCCTTTCAGTGTATTGTAAAAAGCCGTATTATAATTAATACCAAGTACATCCAGCGGTTTTGAAAAGCCGCTTTTAACAGCTTCTCCAGGCGTATTGCACGCAGATGTAACCGGCCGTGTCGGATCTTCGGTATGACAGATATCCGCAAGACGCTTTGACATTTCGTATGCATTTGGACTGCCCTGTTCCGGGATTTCGTTGCCTATACTCCATAGAATTATACTTGGATGATTCCTGTCGCGGAGAATCATATCCGTCAGGTCTCTCTTGCTCCATTTATCAAAAAACCTTCCGTATCCGTACTTTGTTTTGTTCGTTTTCCATTCATCAAATGCCTCGTCCATAACCAGCAGTCCCATGCGGTCGCATAAATCAAGCAGCTCAGGCGCGGGCGGATTGTGGCTTGTGCGTATTGCGTTGCAGCCCATGCTTTTCATGATTTCCAATTCGCGTTCAATCGCTCTTTTGTTTACAGCAGCACCTAAACTTCCCAGATCATGATGCAGACATACACCGTTGATATTGACATGCTTGCCGTTTAAGAAAAATCCTTTGTCCTTGGTAAATTCAAAAGAACGAATTCCAAAAGGAGTTTTACTATCATCCGCCAAATTTATTATCTGCATAAACTCTAGATTCTATATGATAAAGGATCGGCTTCTCTACCGACCACAACTTCGGTTCCTGAATTTTTATAACCTGCGTAAAAGTGCCGGCGTTGTTGGCTTTTATTTTTTGAATTGAACTGCTGCTTCCGACTTTATTTCCGGACTCGTCAACAATATTAGTTACAAGAGTTAATTTGTTTTGCAGAGAGAGTTTGATTCCTGATATTTGTTTTAATGTCTATAGTCGCTTCTTTTTCAGATATTTCCGGTGTGGTAATATACGTTCCCCAATGCGCAATGTGAACGGGATCGGTTATAGTTAGTCTTACATTACGGTAAATGCCTGCACCGGAATACCATCGTGAACACGGCTGCTGCACATCAACTCTTACTGCCATAACATTTTTCTCTTCACCGAATTTCAAATGCTTAGTCAATTCGTATTGGAAGCTGGAGTAACCGTAAGGTCTGTTGCCAAGGTGAAAGCCGTTTATCCAGACATCGCTGTTCATATACACGCCGTCGAAATCTACAAACACACGCTTGTCTTTTATATCCTCAGGAAGTTTGAATGTTTTCCTATACCAGCCGATACCGCCGTCTAAGTAGCCTGCGCCGCTTCCGCCCGGACTGGTAGATTCAAAAGGACCTTCGATTACTTTTTCTCCTTCATCATAAATACCGCCTGACATTATGCCGTCAAACACCCGAACGGCAATAATGTTTTTCACGCCGTAGTGGATAATTTCGTGAGGAACTTTATAATACCGTAACTGATCCCAGGCAGTAGTATAGTTCGGCGGGAATGAACCCATACCGCCGACTTTCACGCCGTTAAAAAATGTTTCATCGGCGTCGTCAATTTTGCCTACGTTAATATAGATGTCTTTACCTTTTAAATCCGCAGGAATAATCAATTCACGTCGATACCAGCCATACACGTAATCCTTGGTATAGTTAGAACTTTTTTCCCAGGTTGAAGGCAACTCTACTGTCTGCCAGGAATTATCATTCAAATCAGGATTTTTCCAGAGCATATTGTCCCCTTCTTTGAATTTCCACTCTCCTTTCACAACATGAAATTCGGGTAAATCTTGTTTTGTTGTTTCCGGCTGGAAATGCCCTTCAATGCTCCAGTCATGAGGTAAATTAAGTAATCTCCAATTCGAATCATCCAGCGAAGGATTTTGTCCGTCTTTAACATCGCCGAATTTGAAGTGCCAGGCTTTATCAAAAAGCTGAGTCGTTCTGGGCGAATCCGGGGTAGTGTAAAATTTAGCCGCCAAAACTGCGGCAAGCAGGACTATGCTGCTTAGAATAACGTAAAATTTGATTTTCATATGACGGCTCCTATTTATTTCGATAAATTATTTAAAAATTTGTTTGAGCATCATTTTAAATTATGTTTTTAATTTGCTTTGAATTTCCAGTAATCAAAATTGAAAAGCTTTTCACCGGAAGCACCTTTAAATACAAAATATAAATCGTGAACTCCGGAAGCATTTTTAACCGAAGTCGATTCAAGTTTCCAATTTTTTAAACTGCCTGTTTTCGATATTGGTAATGAACCGATTTTAGTTCCGCTAAGACTATCAATACGTAATTCAATTTCGCTGCCATTTAAAGCGCTTGCAATGCTTGCGCTAAAAACCGCGGCTCCTTTATTTCCGAAATCAACTCCTCTAACTTTTATATAATCGCCGTTGTTAATGTCGGTAACATAGATGCCTTTACTCTTGCTCTTCCCGGTTTTTACACCTGATTCCCAGGCTATAGTCTCAGCTTCATTTCTGATATAGGGATTTAAAGTACCGATTTGCCGCACTCCGGTCTTTGTCCACCAGGGAAGCTTTTGAATTGTGCCGTCGGGGTTGTAAGTCATTTTCTCAACGCATATAGAACGTCTTTCACGATGAACATTAGTCAATGAATAATTAATAGCATAATTAAAACCGAACACATACCAATTACTTTTGTATTCAATTATGCCGGGATGATTGCCCGATGATTTTTGATTCGGGTCCATAATCATTCCTTTGTATTCCCACGGACCTGTCGGGCTGCTGCTCATCGCATAACCGATTCCCTCAGGACAGCAGGTGGAAGCGTATGCCAGATAATACATTCCTTTATGTTTCCAAAGCCATGGACCTTCCTGGTAATTTTTAGGTGTTGTCGATACCTTAACTATTTCACCGGAATATGAAATCATATCCTCGTTAAGTTTTACATAATAAGCGCGGGGATTCCCCCAATAAAGATATGCCTGTCCATCGTCGTCAATAAACACAGTCGGATCAATAACTTCCGGCCCCTTATGAATAAGGGCTTCGCCGAGGGGATCTTTAAACGGACCGTAAGGACTACCGGAGACCAATACGCCGATCCCTACACCATTCGGCATCGGGCAATAGAGATAAAACTTTCCGTTACGACTAATACACTGCGGAGCCCACGCCCCGTTGGTTTGTGTAACCCATTTAAAGTCTTTTAGAGATGCTACAATTCCTCTATCCGTCCAGTTAACCATATCGATAGAAGTATAAAGCAGCCAGTTCTTCATATGAAATCCTGTGGCATCGTCTTCGTCGTGGCTGGTGTAAAGAAACACGGTATCGTTGTACACCATCGGTGCGGGATCGGCAGTAAACTTAGTTTGAATTATCGGGTTCTGAGCATAACTTTTATTTCCCGGTGCAATCGTAACAGCTATCAAAGCACCGATAATAAATTTTTGAATTCCGCTTATTTTAATTCTCATTTTAAATTCTTCCTTTTCTTACAGTAGAATATTCATCAATATATGTTCAGCAGACGCGCGTCATAAAGTTCTTATTCGATCTTGAAAACAACGGACGTCGCGAAAGGCATTTCATCCGGACAGGTGATCTCGAGACCGTCCGTTTCCAGCTTCCATTTTAGTTTGCCGTCGTATCCGAGCAGAGTTACCGTTTTTACAGGTTTGCCCAGGTATTTCGCATCCGAGCCGAGCGACTTGATTTTCAACTGTGTGCCGGGAGCGGGCACGGTCATACAAAATGTATAGAGAGCGCCGTTTTTGCCGATCGTAAAACGGAAGTCATGAGGATCAAACTTAAATTCCGCTTGCTTCCTCCCAAGTGCCCCCCCGGGAAGCATCTTCAACTTACCGTTGACTTGCTCCCCTTCACCGGGAATGACCCATGCGCGGCTTCCGTAAACCGCCTCTCCGTTCCGGTGCATCCAGACGCCGACTTCCTTCAACATTTTCAGACTGCCTTCGTCTAATGAACCATCCGGCAGAATGGAAATGCAAACTGCCGCATTGCCGTCACGCGCTATGGCTTCGATGATATACCGGATCATCATCCCCGAATCGTAAGTAAAACCCGGCTCATAAAACCAATCACCCACCGGCGCTTCCGCAATCCACGGCTGATCGGTTTTGATGTCGGCAGGAATGCCAAACTCTTCGGTATTCACCGTGCCGTTGGTCTTTTTGCGGAACTTCACGATGCTGAAAGTGTTCACCTTACCGCGGCGCTGGAGCGTACGGTTATAATAATCGGCCATAACCAGCTGCATGGCGTTAGCTTTGAGTCCAGTGCCCGTGCCGTTGCCGGTGAACGGTCCCTGAACCGTACCGTCTGTATAAATGAAGTCAGGATCGTAATGTTCAACAACATCCATCATACGCAAGGCCCACTGCGTGGCATACCACCTGGCATAATCCAGATGATTCGTAAATATGCCTGCCGGCGGAGGAGACCATCCTGAGTAAGCAGCCTTGATTACTCCCTTGTATTCGCGCAGATCGATACCGTAAAGCAGACGGGGATCGAATCCTTCCCACCATTTGCCCTTGCCGTCGGCAAGCGTAAGATTGCCGTCGTAAGGAACACCTTTCTTCGGTCCTGCCTTATCGCTGCTGAAAGCCGCCTGCCACCACCACCAGGTGTATTCATGATGGAAAGTAACGCCGAAACGCATACCGTCGGCGCGGCAGGCTTTTGCCCATTCGCCGATCAAATCGCGCTTCGGTCCGAGGTTGACAGAATTCCAGGACTGATAACGAGAGTTCCACAAATCAAAATTATCGTGATGCACGCCCTGGATAATCAGGAATCGTGCGCCGGCATCCTGGTATATCTTCGTGAGCTTGGCAGGATCGAGTTTGGCAGGGTTCCAATCGCGCAGGACTTCCTTGTAGCCCGCTACGGATGGATGTCCGTACATTTTAAGATGATTTTTATAGGCTATCGTACCTTGCATATACATATTCCGTGCATACCAGTCGCCGCTCTCACCGGCCGATTGCGGACCGAAGTGAACCCAGATACCGAACTTCGCATCGCGGAGCCATGCCGGTACGCCTGGATAATTCTTCTCGATTGATTTCCATGTCGGCTTGAACGGTCCGGGAGTGATTGGAATATTCAGCTTCATTTCAGGAAATGTTTTCCAATCGCCCATCGGTACACTGTTGAGCGGCTTCTTTGCCGGTATCGCAGGGAACGGCGGAAGCAAATACGGTTCAGCAGTAGATTTTGTCTGTGCTTCCGAATTTTGGGCATTTAAGTCAAAAGAGATTATCAATATTAAAAAGATAGATACTAAAAATCTTTTCATTGCATGTTTTTCTGTTTTTAATTCTCTGTGAATCTAACATTCTCCAATATTCCAACTTGAATTTTTGTGTTACAGTTTAACAACGACTTTCTTTCCGTTATAAGTTACCTCTTTATTATACTTATTAATTGTATTCATCCCGGCACCATTGTTTTTCGAAACAATAAGAATATTAAATTTACGTTCAGTAAGCATTCCCGGGTACGAACCTTTTCTATTTCCGATAGTTAAGATTTTTTTCGCATCATCCCATTTAAAAATTATGGTAGAATTAATTCCTTTCTGATAATCATAATTGTCATTTTCATCTTCGTACAAGATAAACTCGCCGTTAGAGCCGGGGTAAATTCTAATTTCAAGCGGATCATTTTTTTCGGTCGCATATTGAATTACCGGGCCCATCGGGATGATTGACCCGGCTTTGACATATAGCGGGATTTGATCAAGAGGCGCTTCCGTCGTAACCGTTTGACCTCCCTCGTATTGCAGGCCGGTCCAGAAATTATACCATGAAGCCGGTTCCGGTAAATATACATTACTTTCATTTACACCGGGCCCGGTAACCGGCGCAACAAGAATAGCCTTTCCGAACATATACTCAAAAGACCGGTTCAACGCCGATGTATCGTTCTTAAAATCCATAACCAGCGGACGCATAATGGTTGATCCGTTTTTTGTTATCTGCCAGGCATTGGAATAAATATACGGGAGCAAACGGTAACGAAGGTGCAGCATCTTCAGCATGTCGGCTTGAACCTGTTTATCGTAATTCCAGGGTTCGGTTTTTGATTGATAACCGTGAATTCGAAAGATCGGATTAAATGCGCCCCATTGATACCAGCGGATAAGAAGTTCCTGGTAATCTTTATCGGTATACTGGGCATTGCCGGGACGGAAAAACCCGCCGATATCTGTCGTCCAATACGGCATACCGGTAATTGTATAATCCAGCCCGGCAACAATTTGTCTTCTAAAAGAATCCCAGGTGCCGTCAATATCACCCGACCAGTTTATGGTTCCGTATCTCTGCTGACCGAGGAAAGCCGATCTTGTCAGAATGCAGACTCTTTTAGAGGATGTTGTTTCGCGCTGCCCTTCATATACCGCTCTGCTGACAAACAAAGGATATGTAAGACGATAAAAATCTCCTAATCCCAAAAATGTTTTCGTTCCATGTAAAGCATCATTCTCAGGTTCTGTCGCGTCCATCCACCACGAATCGACACCGTGGCTAAAAAGATTTTGGTTTAATGTATTCCAGTATTCTTTCCTTGTAAGCGAATTAAAATAATCCAGCCATTTAGTATCAGGGACATACATATTTTTCGACAAGTACTCTTTTCCCAGAGCGGAATTTTTATCCGGATTAGACCAAATAGAAATACAGAAGTGCGCGTTTAAGTTATGCAGCTCCTTGATAAAACGCGACGGATTGGAATAATTGGTTGTATCAAACTCCGGAACGCCCCAGCCGTTATTTCCCCAGTACTGCCAATCCTGTACAATAACATCCATAGGAATTTCTTTTTTTCTGAATTCCTTTACAGTTTCCACAAGTTCCTTACCTGATGTATAACGTTCTCTGCATTGCCAAAAACCATAAGCCCAACGCGGAAGCATCGGAACATTCCCGGATAGATTCCGGTAAGATGCGATTACTTTATCGGCGGAAGGACCGTAAAACACAACGTAATCGAGAAGCTTGGCGTTAGGCGAACGGAATGTTGTTTCATCGTCCGCAAGTTTCCACGATACCGCCGGTGCGTTGCTTGATTTGCACACAACCTGCACCTGATGTTCCCCGGCTTTTAATTTAACCAGCGCGTCCGCTGTAGGCGGAAGCCAAAAATTAGTGATGTCGATACAAGGCTTTCCGTCGATTGCAACATATTGACGGTTGCCCATATCGCCTAAATTAAGAAATATGGAATAAACTCCGTCCGCAGGAACTTTAAATTGCCCGGTATAAAGCGATTGGTGCTGAGATACCTTTTGAGTTCCGGATGTAGTGGTAACCTCGGCTGTCTTATTTTTACCGTCTGATGACTGCTCTTGTTTTACAAGAGTTATAAAATTGTCGGCAGGATTAAATTCGGATAGCCCGTACTGATGCCAGAGTATTCCGTATCCTTTGCTTGAGTAAATAAACGGCAGAGATATTTGCGAGTTAACCTGTGTTAATCGGCGGGTTACATTTCTTAAATTATAATTCCCGTCCTGGAATTGTCCCAATCCAAATAGATGTTCGGCTTTTGGAGACTCGAAACTCTGTTCCGCCGTAAAGCAAGGTTCGCCCATAACTGAGTCAGCCGCTAATTTCCGTGAACCGGCTTTTTCGCTTAAGAATATTTTTCCCGCGTCATCGGCAAAAGATAAATTTCCGGTTTGCTTATCAACTTCAACAATTATTTTTTTCCCTTTTAATTCCAATTTTGAAGGAGAATCAGAAACAATAAATTTTTCCGTTTTTAATTTTGAAGTAAAAATAAGCTCCGGTACTTTGGGTTCGGCTCCTTTATAGAATTTAATTCTTACCGCATTATCAGTCAGAGAAGAAATGTTAAGTGTTCCGTTTTTTAATTTAACGTTCACCCCGTCGGCTAATTGTTCATAACTTTTTATAACTTGCGCCGAACATAAGAGGGGGAACAAGCAAGTTAATAGCAAGAATTTAATTTTCATTATTCTTCCGGTTTTAAGATTTTAAAAAATTCATATGACCTTGATACTAATTGAATTGTAACCTTAGCCATCTTTAAATATTTTGCAGCGGAAATGGTTTAATGCTGTACCTCATACTTTTCTTAAGCCTCAGTTTCAATTTTCTTAATTCTTTTTTCCGACAATTATAGCATCAACAGCCACCGGTCCGGAACCTCGATTGACGATGTGGATGGTATGTTTACCCGGATTCAAACCGGATACTTCATACACAGCTTGCTGGGCCAGTCGCGGCCCCGTAGTGGAGAGATCTGCCGTCGCACGGGTCTGACCGTCAATCTGAATTTCGATCTTTCCGGCTCCTTTTTCTTTCGGTGCGATTACCGAAACGTCGGTACCGGTAAACGAGCAACTCCAGACATCGCCGGTTCTGTCGCTGATGGTGAGATCGTTGTTGTAGTCGCCAGTACCCGGGTTGCATCGTCTGATCCATCCGGGATAAGCGGCACCAGGGTCGTCGTCATTAAACCAGCCTTTGTTATGTGAGATGCGCAAAACCCGGCAGCGGGCGGCGAGTTGCTGATTACTAATGCCCGGCACCGGATGCACCGGTCCGCGGGGTGTCACCCTAAGCCCTTGATCGTTTTGAATAAATGTGAAAGAAACATCGGAGCCTAGCATTTCGACTTTAGATACCCTGCCTATGGTTGCGCCGCCGGAGCGCAGTGCTTTTAGAGTTATAGAACCGCCGCTCCAATTCATGATTGTCACGTAAACATTTCCGTTATTGCGAGTATAAAAAACCGAATCCTCCCCGAATATTTCAAACGGGCGAGAGCCGTATACAGCTTCACCGTTATTTTTCAACCAGGCACCGATGTCCTTGCAAATAGTGATTGCTTGCGGATCAATATTGCCTCGACCATGCTGGGGGATGTTAAGTAAAAGGGAACCGTTGCGGCTAACGTTTTCCATCAGTAAACGGATAACAGATTTTGCATCCATGTAATGCTGCCCGGTTTGGTAATGCCATGCGGCAAGACTGATTTCGGTCTGGAACGGATATGCCATGATCTCCGGCTCGACGATAGCTTCGGTACTCCGAACCAGTGAACGCTTAACGAGCGGAATCAGTTCGGGGTTGTCCTGGAAGCTGTTATAAGTTCCGCCCACACCTTTGAGAGTGATCACCGCGTCCATTTTCCCATGGTTCCACTGAAGGGATTTATTGTAGTAATTTGCAACCAGCTGCGGAGCGAGAAAACCTAATCCCATGTGAACACCCAGATCCACTTGGGAATCACCGGCATGGTCGTCAATGCAGATTACATCGGGATGATACTTGTTGATAGCGTCGTCAACCCGCCACATGAATTGATTGGCGAAAGGCGAGAGCAAAGGATCGTTCCCGGGAAGAGAGCGAGGTTCATTTAAGTCCATAGTGTGCGGCGGTCCGTAGAGGTCAGCCGGATCCATATCCTGCCACCATTTCCCTCTTCCGTCTAAAATTGTTTGCAGTGCATCATAAGGTATTCCCTTCATCGGACCGGTTTTATCGCTTGTATAACGTACCGGCATGAACTGACCCCAGGTCCGGGCCGGCGTATCATGAAAACTAATACCGAAATGCATTCCATATTTACGGGCAACTTTTTCCCAGGTACCGACGATGTCTACTTTGGGACCGACGTTCACCGAATTCCATGGCTGATATTTTGAATTATAACAGTCGAAATTATCGTGATGACAACCCATCGCCATGAAATAGCGGGCGCCCATTTCAACATATAAAGCCATCAGTTTATCGGGATTCCATCGGTCAATCACCCAGTTGCGGCAGATATCCTTATAACCGTATTCAGAAGGATGACCGAAGTGTTTGAGGTTGTATTCATATTGGGGGCTTCCCTGGATATACATGCCGCGAGCATACCAGTCGCCATCCTCGGGCATGGATTGCGGATCCCAATGTGCCCACGCGCCAAACTTTGCGTCGCGCCACCACTCCGGAACAATATAATGTTTGCTCATTTGCTTCCAGTTTGCAGTATACGGTCCTTCAGCAATCCTCAAAGGCGACAGATTCCAAATATCCGGCGGTAGTTCAAGATCTCCTTTGCCGGTAACTATGCGATCGATATTAACGGCGACGTCTCCATCGCCCATCATAACTGTAAGAGTTGCTTTTGAGGGAATGGTTATATCAATAATAGCCTGAAGAAATGAACCGGTAAATGCTCCCGAGGAATGAACATTTACTTTAAAAGCCGGCCGGCTGTTAACTATTACACTTATTGTCCCAACGTTTTTCGAGGCATAACGAATTGCCAATTTGCTCGAAGCAGGAAGATCCGTGAACCTGATGCCCTGACCGGATTTGTTCAAGCTTACAAGATAACCTCCATAGGCTGAACTGTCTGCAATTTTGGTTGCCCCTCCGATAGATTTTGCAAGTTCAGCTTCGAAGGTATTCTTTTCCGCAGCAATATTCGAAGAGAATGTTGAAAACAGAAATAATAAACCAACCAGGAAAATCCGGATGACGTAGCTGAACTTATGCCGCCGACAAATGTGTAATTTATTCTTAATCATTTGTTCCAATATTGCCGAAAAAAAAATCAAATCTTGTTGTAAAATGTTTACTTTAAAATTTAAGTGCGACTTTCTTTCCATTATAAGTCTCTACCTTATCATACTTTTTAACTGCATTCATTCCTGCACCGTTTCCGGGTGATACCATCACAACTCTAAATTTACGCACTTTCAGCATACCGGGGAATGAACCTTCTCTATTACCGATAGTCAAAACTTTTTTCGCGTCATCCCAGGAAAAAGTTATGGTTGAATAAATCCCTTTTTGATAATCGTAGTTGTCGTTTTCGTCTTCGTACAATGTAAACTTGCCGTCGGCGCCGGGGTATACCCGTATTTCAAGATCATCCCACCTCTTCTGGGTCGCGTATTCTACTTTCGGACCGATAGGAAGAATTGATCCGGCTTTAACATACAGCGGCATAATATCAACCGGAGTTTCTTTACTAACTGTTTTACCGCCTTCGAATTTTTCTCCTGTCCAGAAATCAATCCATTCCGTTCCTTCGGGCAGATAAACTTCTGTGCTTTTTATTTTATCGAAATCCCCGACGATCGAAGTATCATTACCCTGCACCACAATCTTGGAATACATCGGATCGGTTACCGGGCAAACCAGCAGCGATTTGCCGAACATATACTGGTTATTAATATTCAGAGCCTGCTTGTCTTCCGGGAAGTCCATAACCAAGGCTCTCATCATGGTCGATTGATGATCGGTTACGTCCCAGGAAGTTGAATAAATATAAGGCAGCAGATCATAACGCAGTCTTATGTATTTATAGATGGCATCGTATATCTTATCGCCCTTCTTTCCGAACTGATAAATTTCCCTCGGTGCGTCGGTACCGTGCGAACGCATCATCGGGCAGAACGCACCGAACTGTATCCAGCGGGCATAAAGCTCACGGTAATTTGCGTCGTTCAGTTTTCTTTTAAAGTTCCAGAGGAAGAATCCGCCAATGTCGCTGTTCCAGTATGGAATGCCGGTGAGAGAAAAATTCAGTCCCGCCGAGATCTGATCTCTGAGTGCTTTCCAGGATGAAACAACATCGCCGGACCAGGTATCGGCGCCGTATCGCTGCTGCCCGGCAAACATCGAACGGGTAAGGATAAAAACGCGCTTTGCCGATGATACCGAACGTTCACCATTGTAAACACCGCCGACGTGCATTAATGGAAAAGCGTTACGGACTTTGCGGAATGATCCCAGATAGGTATGATCATCAAAATCGGACGGCTTTACATCCAGATGATCGGGCTCCGAAGAATCCAGCCACCAGCCGTCAATGCCGAGTGAAAAGAGTCCTTTATCCAGAAACTTCCAGAATATTTTGCGCGCTTCCGGGTTGTATGCATCGTAAACCCTAACGCCCGAAGGATGACTCATATCCGGCGGCCAGGCGTCGATGGAACTCAAAGGCCAGGTTTTAAAATTAAGCAGCATTCCCTTTTTATTTAAAATATCATACTGCTTTGTTTTAGGTCCGAATGATGCCCAAACCGAAATGATTATGTGGGCGTGCATAGCATGAATTTCATCAACCATTTTTTGAGGATCGGGAAATTCGGGGTTTAGGAACTGCATCGCGTTCCAATGCAAATTATCGCCCCAGTACTGCCAGTCCTGTATAATACCGTCAAGCGGCACACCCAGCTCGCGGTATTTTTTAACCACGTCTACAATTTCTTTCTGACTTTTATAACGTTCCCTGCTTTGCCAATAGCCGTAAGTCCAAAGAGGTTCCATAGGCACTTGACCGGTAAGTCTTCGCATTTGAGCGATTACGCCGTCGGCGTTTCCGCCGGACATAAAATAATAATCGATGCAATTGCCTACATCGGATTTAAATGTTGTACTATCCGGATTATCGACAAACAGCGTCGGCGAATAATTATCCCAGAACAATCCATAACCTTTTACAGATAGGAAAAACGGTATGTAATCGTCAGTATTTCCCTCTATCATATGCAGGGTATCGTTGCGCTGTTCCATTTTTCCCTGCTGCTGTTGGCCTAATCCGTATATGGCTTCTTCCTTATCCAGGACAAACGATTGACCCACGGTAAAGGTCTTGTTGCCGGCATCGTCAAAATTCTTAAAAGAAGCGCCGTCCTTTTTTTCCTTTAATAACTGAATTCCGGACGGGGTTGAAAATGAAATCTTTCCGCTTTTAAGATTCAGTTCTACCTGGACGCTGTCGCTGCTTAGAAAAAGATTGTCTCCGGTCTGCTTTACATTAAATTTTGTTTTAGCAGGAGTTTCTATTACCGAAAGACTTTTTTTCTCAAACGTTTTTCCTTCGGGTGATTTTAGCACTCGAACTGTGGACGAATTATAAAACTCAATATTAATACGGATAGAATTGATTGTTGATTTTATTCCGAGATCTGTTTTTTGATATGACTGAGCATAGCAGTCAAAGCCTAAAACAAATGCAAATAATCCGATTATAAGAAAAAAGTTTTTCATGTTTTTACTCTATTGAATTTGTTAATACTGAACTATAATTAATTTTCTTCCTTCATATATCAATTGCCCGCAATAAAAAAGACAACCAGCAAAAATGAGGGGGTTGAGATAATTTCTGTAATTTTCTGTCTTAAACATTTTTGTGATGGCAATATTAGTTGCCTTATAATAAGTCAGGCTTTGGCTTACCTATTAGGTTTACCTAATAAGCACCATCTTTTTAGTAACTTCATCTTTATTCACTTTCAGGCGGCAGAAGTAAACACCGCTTGCAAATGAAGAACCGTTAAAATAAACGTAATAAGTTCCCGAATTTTGTGCTTCATTCACTAAAGTGGCAACCTCTTGTCCTAGTATATCAAATACCTTTAAAGTTACTTCACTGGGAGTTGATAACCGGTAGCTAATAATCGTACCGGGATTAAACGGATTCGGATAATTCTGCTTCAGTTGAAATTCAAGGGGAATATTGTTTTTATTAAAAACCACGGTAACAAGTTCACCGGCATTTAGTGCATTATTTATTTTATCATATTCAACTGCTCTCTGTGCCGTCCACTCATTTTTTTTATTAGGGAACCAATTCAAATCGCCAATGGGAAAGCCGCCTATTCCCGCAGTCAATAAATCATCGTCACTGTAAGAAAGATCAACCGGAATTGGAAAATCCGGATAAACAAAATTTTCATTACCTGTTTTAAGCAGACGCCATACGGGGAAGTACGCCTGTTTAGATGTATCAGCAAATTCAATGACATAATCCTTAATATTTTCTGATTGAGAGGTAAAGAGATTTTTTGAATTAGTAAAATGCGGCATTTTATTATTCCATGTATCTGTCACCAGATACGAGTAACCAGTATCATCATCGAACAGATTTTGTGTTTCCGTGTTCATAACCGTCGTTTGCGGCTGCCAGCAATTTGAGCCGTTTACCGAGTGAGCATTCAGAATAGAATCACAACTAACAATTGCAGGACCCCAATAGGCGAGATTATTTTGAGCCAGAAATTTTATTTGAGTTGCATTCGTAGAATCGACGTAAAATTTATTTATATTCACAATACCTGCCGGCCGATCTTTTTCATCCGATTCCGGGATTGCACAACTATCTAACGGCCGGATGTTGCAATTAATAAACATATTGTTAGTAAGACTCACATTGCTAATTAAACCTAAGTTGTTATTAAAATCGGAATTCAATAAAATATGACCGGCACAATTAATAAAAGTATTATGATTAACAACAGCTCTATTAAACGCCTTGCTTCCGAAATTAAACATATTGCCTTTAGCCATAATAAAAGTACAGTTCTCAACAACCAATGAGTCCATGTTTTCAGCTGAATGGAATACGCCGCCGGTATAAGAAGTATTTGAAGGAAATCCGCTCATATTAACAAAGTAGCAATCTCTGAAAGTCAAACTGCAATTGATATTATCGATATAAACAAAAACCCATTGGGTATGCTCAAACAAACAATTTTCAAAAAGCAATTTGAGGTCGGAATCATGCGTACTGAAAAACGACCAGCCAATAGTTCCGGCAGCGTTTGCGGAAACGAGTTCACAATTCTTTATTGTAAAATCGCCTTTGATTATAAAACTGGGCAGAGATTCAATTAGTGCAACTTCGCTGCATATCAAAGGAGGAGAAGATTCTTTTTTATTATTAACTAATATAGTCGGATCGGGCCCTGCTATTACAGTGCGATGTTTTGCAGAGGTAACAGGACTATTAAGAAGAGGATAATATCCATTTATTTTTAATTCATAAACCCGATCTTCCGGAACATTAACAGTATCCAGAAAAAGCGCATAATACAAAGAGTTCTCTTGATTATTCATTTCATAGTAGTCCTTAACAACAAGGGTATCTCCTTTTACTTCCGAGATATAATCACTCAAGACTTGGGAAAAAACAACATGCATATGCAACAAGAAAAATATTATGGAAAATAGCAGGCTCTTTTTCATAATAACCCCCTGATAATTAGTTTTATGCAAACATCGTTTTATATGATTTGATAACAGCTTTCAATGCGCTGTACCTTCAAACATTTTCATTAATGTTTCAAATTTTTCAGGATCCGCAATCGGCCTTGGTCCCATTTTATTTCCGAGTTCCATAGTCTCTTCCGTTAAGGCTTTGAATGCAGGCCACTCCGGCAGCCCTTCTCCGTTTGGATTTCCGGTCTTGATAAAATTAACCCAGTATGACGACATTATACCGGCAATCTTTTTGTCTTCCTTCGTCCAGGGTTTCCATGATTGATTGAGGTCATCAAAAACGTATGGTAATTCGGACGAGTGAAACGCTTCATATCGTTCTCGTGTGGGTCCGGGCTGTTGATGCGTAAAGATGTACGTGTATAATTTAGTCTTGTCCGTCTTTTCGCGTTTTATCCCCCAAAGGTACATCGATACCTTTGAAATGTCTCTGGCTAAATTCTTCTGCGACTCTGCAGCATCTGTTTGTGTAGAAGCAGGATATAGTTTCAGGATTTCATCGGCAGTTGCGCCGGCTTGTTGTTTCACACGGTTCATGTATTCTTCAGCGGGAACCTTGCCGTAGCTGCCGTTGTAGCTTCCCTCGTCCGCTACCCAGCCTGTAATTGTAGTTACCTCACTCTGCGCGCCGGCTTTGAAGATATCATCTGCGCTCTTAGGAAGATACCATCCGTCAACTATCGGAAGAAAGCGGAATTTATTGGTGGTAGAGTCCAATAACTTTTCCGCGGGTATTTTTCTAAGTTGAGCTAATGAAGATGCGCCCATTGTTTTTTCGAATTTTAAACCGTTTTCTTCCGCCGACTTCAGATCTTCCCCAGGACCTATAAACGCGTTTGAACCGCTTTCGGCGATTGCCCGGATGAACAATCCTTTGGCCAGCGGCGCGGCGGTTAAGAAGTTCACGGATGCTGCCCCGGCTGATTGTCCCATGATCGTAACCCGGTTAGGATCGCCTCCGAATGCCGAGATATTTTTCTTCACCCATTCGAGTGCCGCTACCTGGTCAAGTAATCCGTAGTTACCCGAAAAATTATGTTTCGATTCTTTTGTTAATTCAGGGAGTGCCAGAAATCCGAATACCGATACCCGGTAATTTATAGTAACCACAACCAGACCTTTTTTTGCGAGATGTTCTCCGTTGTACACCGGACAATTTCCCGATCCTCCGGTAAACGCACCGCCGGGAATATAAACCATAACCGGGCGTTTATTTTTTGATGATCCGGCTGCCGTCCATATGTTAAGATATAGACAATCCTCGCTTACTGCAACCCTGCGGCTGGTATTCCGCTAGTCCACGGTCCCAGCTCTTTTACCATTACCTGCATAGGATTAGCAGAAAATTTATCCGCCATTAGAATACCTTTCCAGTGTTCCGGAGGTTGCGGCGCCCGCCATCGTAAATTGCCGACCGGCGGTGCGGCATAAGGAACGCCCTTGTAAACAGAAACCCCATCAACAGAAATTCCCTGCAGCAAACCGCTCTCAACTTTAACCGGTTTAAGCTGCTGTGCGCAGGTTAGTCCGGCTGCCAGCAATAAAAAAGTCAACACGAAATAATTTAGGTTTCTCATATTATTTGGCCCAGGCTTTTCCGGCAGGCGATCTGCGCCATTTGAAATAATCATCGAGCACTTTGAGCGACTTTGCGCTCGGCACCGGTCCCATATGCGGTGTTTTACTGAAGTACATTACATCCGGATGGGAGTCGCTGAACGCTTTCCATTCGGGTAATCCGTTGCCGTTGGGATTTCCGTATTTGGCAAAGTTTGTCCAGTAGGTAGCGATGTCATCTGAAATCTTCAGATCGTCTTTGGTTGTTTGGGGAAATGAAGGATTGATATGTTCGAATACATAAGCGACCTCCTGGCCGTGAGGCGAACCGTAACCGTACCGGGGCGAATTTTCCGGATAATCGGGATGCTGATCGAAATAATAATAAAAAACTTTTGACTTGCCGATCTTCGATTCAAGCCGGGCCCAGCTCCAGGTTCCCCAGCCGAAGGCAGCGTCGCGCATTAAGTCCCTTGCAGTTTTAGCAACTTTGCCGTTTCCCGGAGGATAGGCTTTCAACAATTTATCGGCGAAAGGTCCGTAGCGTTTGTTAACGGCAGTTACATAATCTTCGACTGTTTTCGGCGGAGAAAAGCTTGCGCCCTCGTCGGAATTATAGCCTACAAGGATGGGAGTATCGTTGAATTTTCCCTCCTCATAAAGTTTATATTGATCGCCGGGTATCACCCATCCGTCAATGATCGGCCAGGCCATCCCCGGTCCGAATCCTGTCGCGGGAAGTTTATCGGCGGGAATTTTCCGGAGCTCCGCGATAGAATTAACTCCCGCCCTCTTTAAATAAGCTTCTCCGTCCTTTTCGGCATCGGCAAGCACTTTCATATTTTCACCGGGATAAGTAGTTGCTCTGGGAGGACCGAACGAGCTGCCGCTTTCGGAAATGGCGCCTTCAAACAGGCCTTTAGCCAGAGGCGAAGCGCACAGCATGCTGACGGCAATACCGCCGGCCGACTCTCCGAAAATAGTTACCTTATTAGGATCTCCTCCGAAGGCCGCAATATTTTTCTTCACCCATTTCAGTCCGGCTATCATATCGAGTATACCGTAATTTCCGGAAACGTGATGCGGACTTTCGGCGCTTAATTCTGGATCCGCTAAAAAGCCGAGTGGTCCGACTCGATAAGCGATACTGACCAGAACCACGCCTTTCTTGGCAAGATTGGTGCCGTTATAATTCGGATCGGCGGTGGATCCGAAGTTGAATCCGCCCCCGTATATCCAGACAAAAACCGGAATACGGTCTTTTGCGGATTTTGCAGGGCTCCATACATTTAAGTACAAACAGTCTTCGCCCATTCCCGTACCTATTTTCATTCCCTGAACCGGAGAAGGACCAAATTCGGTCGCTTGCTTTACTCCTTCCCATTTCGCTGCAGGCTGGGGCGGGCGCCAGCGAAGATCGCCTACCGGCGGTGCGGCAAACGGAATACCCAGGTAAACGGTTAACCCGTCTTCGTATTTTCCCTGCAGAAGTCCGTCTTCTACTTTTACCGGAGCTGGCTTTTGGGCCATTTCGATACCCGTTGCAAGTATTGTTATCGTTACAATTAAAAAAGTTATTTTCTTCATAATATGATTCCTTTAACTAAGTATTAATTTTTCTCAACGAATACTTAAAAAATTTAACAGTACAAACGGAATATTACCTGGATATATTTATTACCTCCGAAAAAACCTTTTAATGAGAAATTTCATTTACTTTCCCGCGTAAGTTGCATAATCCAAATATAATTATTCTTTTCTTCATAGCTGAATCTTTAATTCTTTATTACTCTATTTATTTTCAGCGGGAGTTTGTTTTAATTCGGTTTTGGTTACCTTGTAACCTAATAAAGGAAGCATTTTTTCGGCATATCGCGTTCCGAGTATTCTATATCCTTCTGCGGTAAAATGCATATGATCCGGCGGTCTGGCCGGGCACCCGGCCGAAGAAATGACAAATGAATTGGGGACTGCGTCCGGGAGCTTGTCGATTATTTTATTCATCGGGGCGCAAGCGCCATGCTCATCGGCATTAACAACTTCACCTGCCAGAAGCGGTACCTCTTTAGGGTTTAAATTAAGATCCTTAATAAGATTGTCGTATATACCTTTTACCTTCAGCGTCCAGGTACTGTCGTTAGGATTCGATTCGCCCTGATGCAACAGGATTCCTTTAATGACTCCGTCTTTCTGGGCCAGCTTGGCCATATTAACAAGATACTGATAAGGATCTCCGTCGTACTGTTTGATAATACCTTTCATCCAGGAAGGAGCAGAATCGGCATAGGCTTTATATTTATCCTTCTCGAAAAGCTCAATCTTACAGCCGGCTACGGCTACTACAACCACACCGACTTTTATATTTTTAGGCAGATTGGCAACCATGGTTCTGCCGAAATAATCTACCGGGCTTAATCCCGTATGCGGGCGGCATAACGGAGGAACGGCCGTATACCAATGCCCCTTTTCCCGGTTAAGTTTTGGAAAATCAACCGCGGCCAGCATCTGAAAACGATCATCAACATTTTTTTTATCCTGCTCTTCGATCCCCGGGAAGCCTTCCATATTCGACTGTCCGAAGCAAATGAAAATGTAAAAGTCTTTATCCTGCGAATAAACCTTTGTGGTCGTTAAGAGCATCCCCATCAATAGAAACAAAACAGACATGATTTTCATTATCACACTCCAGAAATAAATTTACAGAAGTATCTTTTATTTAAATATTTCTCTCCCCGTCTTTTAAATTTTTAGGAAAACATTTTTTTGGTTAGGAACTTAATTTACTCAATAAACCCGGTCATTCAATAACTTACAGCCATTACTATCACCATGAAAGGGTTGAATTTTCAACTCTGATAAACGTCAATACCTTACTCAGCTTGATAATAAAATTGAGGGCCCATATTCGATCATTTATTTCTTCCAATATGTTCCCTCAACATTATTTTGAACACCGTTATTTCGGAATAAAATTATTTTGCCGCTCTTGTTAATTTCATATCCATTTTTTGATCCATTACATTTGCAACCATATCGATTGTATCGTTATCCATATATTTGCATTCGTGACTGATTTTCATACCGTTCATTTCAATGTCGAATGAAAATTCATTCCCTTTAACTACGCCGTTGGAGATGTCGGTATTACCCATCGAAGAGGAATCGCTGCCTGCTAATTTGTCGCCGTCTACTTTAAAAGTAAAATACAGTTGGGTTTCTCCCTGGGGTCCGTTAATCGTTCCGGTCCACTTGCCGTCAATCTTTGTTCCTTCGCTTACTCTGCTCAATATCATCGGCTGGTCCGAAAAGGGTAGAGTAAGTTTAACTTCATTACTGTCTAAAACTCCGGTATGATGTATTACCTGTCCGTTCACATCAACATCGAATGTGAATTTATTTCCGTCGACTTTTCCGTTTACTATGGGTAATGTTCCCATATTTGATTCCACATTTCCGGTCAAACTATCGGCATCAACCTTAAATGTAAAAGTTAAATCCATATCGCCGTTAGGGGTGCTCATTTTTCCTTTCCAGCTTCCGTCAAGATTTTGCGCTAAACCGGTTATGCTTAGTGCTAAAAACAAAAGGACAGTAATACAAGTTTTCATTTTTACTCCGCTTGCTTTTTGGTCTGTTGATAAGTTTAACTGCCATTAGAACTTACGATTTTACGCCCGGAAATTCAATCGTTATTCTTCATCCCGGGGTTATCAATCATTCCAAGTTGATAATTTTCCGGAAATCCGATTAAATATTTTTATTAAAAAAGTATGGTGTCCGATTTACACTTCATATCGATTAAAATTCTGATTTTTCCTTTTTCCTAAGAATATGTATGATTTTTTTTACCGGTGAAATTTTTCATATAATTAAAATTATTTATACGGATTAAATAGTAACAATGGGGAAAAAATTATTAAATTTGTTTCCGTTATGCTTCCTTTGCATTGTTACGGTTGACGAAACAACGTACCGTAAGATTAAATTCAAAAGTGTTAAATATTATTTATCGAATATTAGGACATTATTTTTTTCATAATCGAAATGAAGTTTAAAACATTATGGCAGCAGCCGGTCCGAATTACTCTGCCGGTCAATTAACGAAGAATTAAAAACCAAATGTCCAACAATACATTAAACACATATGAAAAATTTATTATTGATTGCGGTTGCCCTTTTACTTTGCGGTAAAGTTTACGGGCAAAAAAACAGTGACGTTACCAAAGAGGTTCTGGGGGAACACAACGGGAGCGAAATTTGCGTTTACACACTTACCAACCAAGAAGGAAATGTTGTTAAGCTTACGAATTACGGTGCGAGGATAATCGATATCGAGGTTCCCGATAAATACGGGAATAAGGCGAACATAACAACCGGATCGAATAAGCTTCAAAGAATAGTTAAGGGAGATCCCTTCGCCGGTGCAACCATCGGAAGATTTGCAAATAGAATTGCTAAAGGGAAATTTACACTCGACGGGGTTGAATATACATTACCGATAAATAATCCCCCGAATACTTTACACGGGGGTCCCCAGGGATGGTTCTCAAAAGTATGGAATGCCGAAATCGTTAAAGGTACATTTCCGGCAGTCAGGTTTTCGTACGTCAGTCCGAATATGGATGAAGGATTTCCGGGAACAGTTTCAGCTACGGTTACTTTTACCTGGAACGATGAAAACGAAATAATTATCGACTACTCGGCTTCAACCGATAAGAAAACCGTCATCAACTTAACCAACCATACTTACTTCAATCTTCACGGCAACGGAAAAGGTTTTATCTTCGACCAGATACTAAACATTAACGCTTCGAACTATACACCGATGGACTCAACAAAAATACCCACCGGAGAAATTAAACCGGTAAAGGATACACCGTTTGATTTTACAACTCCTCATGAAATAGGTTATAAAATCGGAGAGACTTACAACAACGCAACTTTTCAGGGATACGACGATAACTTTGTTCTCGACCCCGGTAAAAAGATCAATGCAGAGGTTTATGATCCTGAGAGCGGACGCGTTTTGGAAGTAATCACCGATCAGCCTGCGCTGCAATTTTATTCCGGCATGGGAGGAATGATGTGGAAAAAATCGGATGGAAAAGGAAAGTTGCCGAGTTTTTTACATTCCGCTTTCGCTCTCGAAACCCAGCATTTCCCGGACAGCCCAAACCAGCCTAAGTTTCCGTCGACAGTCTTAAATCCGGGCGAAAAATTCAAATCAAGAACTATATTCAAGTTCTCGGTGAAGAAATAATTTTGAGAATATTAGGATAACGACTGATACTATTCAAGCTTCGCAGGATTAGATGCGCGTAGGAGAATTTAAATTAAAAGTAAATAAAGAAGCTGCCTTGAAAGTCCTTAGTGAAACTTAGTGAACTAAGTGTCTCAGTGGTTAACTTTTAATTTTTTAATAAAATAGAATAATTATTATCCACTGAGGGACCAAGGACACTAAGAACCACTAAGTTTACTTCCTTTTGAAACAGCCTTTTTTATAATATTTTTATTTAAACAACCTCGGCGCGAAATCATACAAACTTCTTCGCCAGGTAAGCCATTCATGGGCGGTACCGGGCGATTCCATGAAGACAACGTTTTGAATCCCGTGATCTTTTAACTCTACATAGGCTTGTTTAACCGGCATTTTTTCTTCGGAGCCCACGCTCATATAAAAGAGTTTCAACTTTTTATTAAAAGCAGCGGAATCTTTGAATACACTGTTAAATGCTGTCTCAACCGTATTGTTCCCGCGGAATCCGAAGAAGCCGCTGAAAGCGCCGGCCCAGGCAAATTTATCCATATGATTGAAAACGGTGCTTGTCGTCTGGAAACCGCCTCTAGATAATCCGGCCATAGCCCGGTGATTTCTATCGGTATAAGTGCGGAAAGTTTTATCGATGAACGGAATAAGATCATCAATATAAATTTTAGTGATATCTCCTGAGGCTTCCCGGACATCGGAATTGGTTTGGATATCACCGTCGGGCATTACGATTATCATGGGAACAGCTTTTCCGGATGCTATTAATCCGTCCATTATATTTGCCAGGTGTCCCTGTATCGACCACCCGTTCTCATCTTCTCCCCAGCCGTGTACTAAATACAGAACCGGATATTTTTTATTCGGCTTCTTTTCATACTCGGCAGGAACATAAACGTTAATATGACGTTCCAGTCCGTTTACATTTGACCAATACTAGGATGGAGCGAATTTGTCCGTGCGGAAATATTTTTATTGAAACGATAATAGTCGCCCTCCGGACCTTCGGGTATTTCAATCCCGGACGATTCCCAGTTACTTCCGAAATAAGCTTTGCTTCCCCGGTCCATCACCGGGACACTGTCAATCAATATAGCATAATAATGAAAGCCTACTGCCAGCGGACCGGTGGTAATCCGCCAGACGCCTTTGTCGTCTTTTTTCATTTCGTGATTTCCGCCAAGCTGCAGCATTACCGATTTTGCATCGGGGGCAACAACCCTGAATATTGCCTGATGAGTCTGTGCATTAACCGCCGGGTATTGGGATATGAAAGTATTTGTCGATGCCGGTTTGAAACCTTCGGGTAGAGGTTCTTCCTTCTGACCGCGCATCAAACCGGCGAACTGTGCCGATGAAATATCGCATATCATAAGCACGGCAAAAATAATATAAAGGAATTTTTTCATGTTTAGAATCCTCTTTTAATTTTTAAGCAAACTGAATAATAAATCCTTCTTACTTAAGGATGATATCTCGGGCCCAGCACCAGTTTATCACCTGAATCATCAACTTCGTAAAACCTTGGCTTACGCGGCCCGTCTCCTTCGGCATGATGAATAACCAGGAGACGTTTTCCTTCGAAAGTTGTGAACAGCATACCGTGCCCGGAGTTGTTTCCCACAAACGGTTTTTCCTCCTGGATCCAGGGGCCGTCGATAGTTCCCGATTGAGAATATGCAACGCCCTGCAAATACCTTCCTTTACCCCAGCTTGACCAGAGCATGCCTAATTTGCCGGTTTTTGTTCTGAACAATTCCGGTCCGTCGGTTACCCAGCCCGGAAGCCTCATACCGAAAGTCATTTCTCCGTTCGCCACCATCTCGAGCGCCCAGGGTGCTTCGGTAGCGCGGAAGAGGCAAACCGGATCGGAGATTCTTTTGCTCAGATCGGGAGAGAGCTTTACATAATCCATGGTGCCGTCAACAACCTGTGTCCATTCATGTACAAAGACGAAATAAGGAGTGCCGTTCTCGTACCAGATTGTTCCGTCAATTACATCCCAGTTATGGTACAGATAATCGTACTGAGGATCGCGGTTCAAAGGTTTGTAAGGTCCTTCAGGTTTATCCGCGACTAAGATTTGAGTTTGGTTTCGGTGTACGTTGTACCTGCGGGGAACAACATCAACCAGGTCATTTCTATCCGTCCAGGTTGCCGCATAATAATATTTACCATTAACTTCATGAATTTCTGCCGCAGCGACAAACGGAATTCCTTCCATCCAGGTGCCGGTAACGTCGAAAGCTCCGTATGGGCCTGTCCAGTTTTTCAGATCCTTGCTTTTATAAATATTGCCGCCGCTGCTGGTAAGATAATAAGTATGAGTTTTTTTATCCGGAAAAATATAAGGATCACTCATGCTTAAATCATCAATGGTTGCGGTAACAATTTTATGAGGCTCGGTAACGCTTGCACTCACCCATCGTCTTCTCGGAGCAATTGTATTCGACTTACCGGTTTGAGGCATGCCGAAACCTTTTGATCCGGGTGGAGCGGGAATTGTTACGGTAGGAACGAGTTTCTTTTTTCCGGTTGTTTGGGCAGTTGCCGTTTGATTAAGGTCGAGAGCAGCAAACATTACAACAAAGGAAAGGACAAATAATAATCTTAAGTTTATTTTCATAATTGATCCCCGTTTTGACTTTAGTAATTGTTTAGATCAATATTCTAAAAAAATATTAAACCGTTAATCGGACTTAATTTCTTCGGAACATTTAAATCGGAACTAATAAACCGGACGCCCGGAAAAATTCCCGGGCGTCCTTTTATTGAATAGTTTATCGGTTTTACTTTTTTACGGTTTATTAAAAGTCCAGCGGCATTTGTCGCTGTTCGGATCGAACTTGGCCAAAGTAGTTGTACTAACGCCTGCTGCAGTCAGAACCAATGTCGCATTTGAGTTAGGGATTACCTTGGGCATAATACGGTAAGTGCCGTCGGTTAACTGATCGATACGCCAGAGCTGTTCCGGGCTGCCCGTAAATTTCGGAACGGTTACAACTTCGGAATCGGCGGTAGCGGCAAGTGCGCGATCGGTACCGGCAATGGTGATCTTGAAATAAGGCGAGCCGGGGTAGCCTCCGACGCTGTCAACCGGCGTGATTGTCCATTCTTGGTGAGGTCTAACCACGTAATCACCTATGCGTACATCGATATTACCTTGCGGCCAATCCTTGGAATCCTCGGCTAGAGTCTGGGCCGGAATCGGTTTCACCGGTTCGTTGTTATTGCGTCTGAAGAAGCGCATACCTCCGGCCATCCTTACAAAATCCACTGCAAGCTCAAGGGCATGACCGCTGCGTTCGGACTGGATTTCGAAAGTACCTCCCATAAAGTCGTCGCCTGCAACGGGCCATCCGTTTTTCCAAAGCAACGACTGAATAACGAGCACGCTTCTTCCGCTCCGGTCGAGATCGGCTTCATAATGACATGAGAATTTCTCGACGCCGTCGCCGAGATTAAGCAAACCGAAGTGGCCGGCTCCGATCAAATGACCGTGGGCGCCGATTAAGAATTTGCCTCCGCCTTTAAGCATTTCCACACCCATGTTGTCAACATACGGTCCGGTAACTTTTCTGGAGCGGCCGACTACAATATTGTAAGTAGAGTTTGGGCCGTCGCAGCAGGTGCCGTGAGTGCCGAGCAGATAATACCAGCCGTCGCGGTACATCATATCCGTTGCCTCGCAGTCAATTGCTATGTCTACGGGCTTATTGCCGGCGATGCGATTACCGGTTTTAGGATCGAGTTCTACGAGTCGTATATAGCCGAAATAAGTTCCGTAAGAAAGCCATAACTTTCCTGTAGTCGGATCAAGAAGAAATGCCGGGTCGATTGCATCGCAATCCTCGACACCGTTTGAAGAAGCGACGACAGTCTCGTCTTTAAATCCGAAGTCGGGCGATTTGGGATCGAGAGTCTTGGTCCACATTACATAAATGTTGCTGGCATGCCCGCCGGCCAATCCGCCGCCGCCTTTGGCATAAGTAACATAGTATCTGTCTCCGATATGGATAATATCAGGAGCCACTCCGCCGCCCGGGCGAACGGCTCCGCCGTGCCAGACCCAGCCGTCGTCGGAAATAAGACCGCCGGCGCCGGTTCCAAAAGTATAATATTTGCCGTCGCACTTAACAACGGTAGACGGATCATGAATATAAGGTTCGCCGATCTGAGCAAATGCCGGACCTGATAAAAACAGAAAGAGCAGCAAGGATACCGCTGCGATTAGAATACGGGACTTCATAAAACCTCCAAAGACAAAAAGATTTAAATCAAAATTATGGTTACTCATTTGTTTCCGGCCTCTTTAATGTTCATAGTGATATCCTTTACCGGATTGCCGTTCTCATCGATGAAGCGAACGCAGAAATCACTCATACCCGGACCATTGATCACGGCTCCCCGAATTACGTTCCGGCCTTTTTTAAGGGTCAGTCGTTTTGAAACGCAGTCGTCCATAACCATGCGCCTGTCGCCTGAAAGCATGACTGCTTCTTTGCCGTTTAACCACCACATCGACGCCGAATTGGAACCAACCGCCAAACGAACGTTCTTCATTTCGCGCGGACTGTTTACTACCGTAACCGCCCAGAACAAAACTCCGTATATGTGTTTATGCAGACCGTAGGCAAACCGGAAGAGTTTTACATTGAACTTGGTAGCGTCCAGGGCATGCCAGGTAAGTTCTTGCTCTCCAACTTTTTCTTTCTCGCCGTTTCGCGGTATTTCAGTGAACTGATTTGGAAAGTACAAGGTATCAAAGGCTTTCCGGATGTAACTATCGATAAAAATAGTATTGGTACGTATTGGTTTGTTAATAGGTTCTAAAAGCAGCCAGCGCTGGAGGAAACCCTGAGCGTCCGGCTTTTTAGTTGGGGATGTTACCAGTTGGAAGTAAGGCGCAAGGCTGCGAGCAGTATCGCTTGCAGTTTTACTGCCGGTTGCCGTTCCGCCGGAAACACCGGTGTAACCTTGAAGCGTCAAGACAACCATAATGCCGACCAAAGGTATTAAGATATAACGGAATATTTTCATAGCAGGTCCTTTATAGAATGTTTGAATCAGTTACAAAAAAAACGAATCATAATAAAAAGAATTTTTATAATTGAGTTACTTAAATTTCTCGTTTACCGGACACGCATCCGGATCCATACAGGTTATTAGCCGGCCGCCTTAAATAATACTATGCTTTTCTTATTACAAAGTAAGGCTGCTGAGTAAGGTTTGCGCTTAAACCGGGATACAGCCAGGCGTTATCCGGTTTATCTCTTAATTCAAAATAATATTGAATAGGAAACTGAGTTTCAGTATAACCGGCGGGTATGAACGCACTGAAACTTCTGCCGGTTTTTTTCATTCCGATTGTTTTAAATCTCTCGGCCTGATTTACATGACGGTAATACAACATCACCGATGAAATATTTTTCTCGATTGATATTTCCAAATTGATAGTTTCACTGACTTTAAACTTTTCCGGTTGTTTATGTATGCAGACCGCAGAATTTCGATGAGGACGCCCTAGAGCTTCTTCTATGGCAATACGTACATTATCCGGTTGATCAGTGCCGGCAATGGTTGTCTTATCCAAAATTTTTCTCATAAAATCAATATCTTCATCAATTGCCGGTAGCCGATCCAGCCAGTGACCCCGTAGAACATCAAGCTCGCTAACCGTAATATCGTGTTTATAAACATCTCTTGCAATCTCGGAAATTTCAATCCAGTAATTCCTGGCTTTATGATAATATTCTATTGATAATTCAAGTGCGTTCCGGTCGCCGCTTTGTTTGAAGATGCCGAAGAGAACGCCTGCTCTGAATTTGGCTCCGAAGAAACGTCCCAGGCCTGCAGCTATAGACGCATCGATTGCCATCCTGCGAAACTCCGGCTTCTTAGTTCCTTTTGATTTTGTATTTGCCGCAGCAAGATTTTTATCCGTCGATTCGGCGTAATCCTCCAGCCATTGAGCATATTCTAACGGCGAATATTTTCCGCTTCGCCGTCCTTTCAGCATCTCATCGGCAAATTCGTTTATGCCGGAAAAAAGCTGGGGATCCATCGGACTCACGTTGCCGAACACCTTCGGAGACGGAGTATCGAAAAAAGGATTTTTATTATCCGGATCGGCAATGGAAAGATTGGTATAAATCTCCGGCCAGTATAAATTGTTGGCGGCAGAAACACCGTGAGCGGTTAGAACAATCGGAAGTATCGGAAAAGCATTTGCTAATGTTGATTCCACCGCGTCAGCTCCGGCTCCGAATTGTTTAGACAGATATCGCTTCCATACATCCGGTTCTGTCTCCGGATTGTAAGCCAGTCTGCCGAAAGTTCTATAGCTGTACAAATATTTTTGCCAATCCCATTTTGGTTTTAATGATTCGTCGAGATAGGCGCAGCGGCCGCCGGCAATACCCGATCCCCGCCGGCCTTTGAAAGACAGAGGTTCCATTAGTTCGGCTCCAACACTGCCGCAGAAACCGAATGCTTTGGAATAGGCGGCGCTCATCTCAGGATTGCCCCAAAGCAATAGTCGCTGTGTGCCCGGCCAGATCCTATGCAGAACTCCGTAGCGGCGGTCTTCTTTCAGAAGATCGGCATAGCCGTAGCGGGTAAAGCTCCTGGAACCGGCGCTGAGATTCAAAAGTCCCTCCGCTTTTTGATCCTGCTTCGGAATTTCGAATGCCCTGATATCGGCTTGGTGATAAGGCAAACCAAGGTGCTCCGCCCAGAATTTGGGAGAGACTTTCACCGGCATCCCGGTAGCAAGGGCAATATCAATTATTTCCTGGGTTATTCCTTTGGCGTGCATATCGATCTCAACCTTGCGGCCGCAGGTAGCAACACCGTCGAATACCGTTTTCCAGAAATCATAACTTCCTTCTTTTACGCCGCTCTCGCCGTGTATGCGGAAAGTTATGCCGCTTATTGAAGGACAGGTTTTTAAAAGCTGCCGAAGTGCGTCGCGGCAGTAAGGGCCTTGAGTTTCGTGCGTTAATCCTTCGATAGTATAATTTGCGTCCGGACTGTCGAGCCACTTATATCCGTGCATCCATATTCCAAGCTGAAATTGAATACCCCGCGCGGCTGTTTCGTCGCTAATAAATTTTAATGTCTCAAGGTTTTTATCCCGCTCCGAATCAGGAAGCTGAGGTACCCGCACATTGTATCCCGGAACAGATAACAAAAAAGGATATGCAAAAAGAAAATAGGCGTCGGTAATATTCTGAAGAAAATCGTAACCAATCCCGAAGCTCAAATTGAAGCGGTTGACGCGCTGCGTTGTTAACATTGTTAGATATTCTTTCCACATCTCCCGGTCGTAGTACCATGGTTTATCTTCTATCTCGCTTACAAAAAGTTTGTTAACGCTGCGTACGATGTTGGCCGGTTTTTCAACTACCGGCTTGCGGATACTTATCGAATCAACAGGGTCTTCCGAATATTTAATTCTGTCGGTCAGTTCGAGCAAAGCATAAACAAGCCCGCGAACATCATATCCGCAGGCTAACAAAATTTGTTGATCATCTTTTTTAACCGGTATTAAACCGAGCGCTTCGGGTACCGACGGAATTTCTGCCTTTGCATTCTTAAGTAAACGGCTGGCAGTTGAAGAGTCCGATCCTGCCGCAACGATTATTAAATCACCGCTTCGAGCTTTTGATAATTTACTGCATTTAAATACATCTATTCCTTCGGACCGCAGGGATTTCTCAAGTTCTTTTGCCGCCCATTGCGAAGGTTCCGAGCCTGCAATCCCGTCGCCGGGTTCAATAACCAGAGAGACATCTTTTGACTTGAAGCTGAAATTACCTAAAGAAGAAATTCCAAGTGCGGAAATTCCGGCAATCTGTACAAAGCGCCGCCGGCTGATGCCTTTTTGTTTTTTTAACAATTCCGAACTCATTTGTATTCCTAAAATTTTTTAGTTTAAAATTTTATTCACTTGAATGACCTTACCTTCTTCTCATATCATTTCTAATTATATCATCCAGGTTGTGAACCGGGCGTTCGATATCATAAGGTATCGGCAATCTGCTGAACTGCCGGAAGTAAAGCAGACAGGCGTCTTTCCACAATTGAGCATTCAGGCATTGACTGCGAAGCTTTCTTTGCACTTCGGTAAAACGCTCCGAATCAATATAAGGCTGAATCCTGTCCCAGGTTTTCTGAAATCCTCGAACCTGGTTCAGTCCTTTTTCATAATGATAGCATATCGCTTCCCACAGGGTACGGCCGTCTTTCATTTTATAATCCCAGGGAACATGATGGAACCACAACAAATAAATATCCGGACAGGTTTTCACATCATTAAATATAGATCTTAAAGGTTCGTGATACTGACTTACAGCATCGGTGCCGGTTTCAGTCCGGTCAAATCCTATTCCGATTGAATCGGCTTTATGATAATAAGGCGGCGTCCAGTCTTTTCTGACGCCTTTCGGGGCCCACCAGGGCCCGGGACCGTAATGTCCGTTTGCCGAAAAGATATGGTGCAATCCCAAGGGCATCATGTAATTAACCGCGGCTTCGCGGCTATCGAGCATCATCTGTTGAACCGGGTTTAAAAAATTCACTGTCCAATCGGCATTAACGGTTTCATTCATGCCGTCATCGTTTTCGGGAATTTTTTTGAAAGTAAGTTTTATCCATTCGTCTGCAATTTGTTCGCTTGTTAAATTGTTGTTCCAGGCAAGTCGGCCGAACGCGTACCAGTTGGCCTGCGCGAATTCATGACCGCACCAGTTTGTATCGGCTCCGATATTGGAAACGCCGGCAATAGCGGTATACTTTTGAGGATAAATACTTCCGTCGGTGCAGCGGGCAACCGTGCTACCTTTGCCTTCCTGGTAAGTATCGCTTTTTAAAAACTCTTCCCACATCGTCGATAAAAATACAAGGTGGATTGCCTGTCCGAGATATTCCTGGGTGATTTGCAACTCGGGCATGAGCGAAGTTTTTTTCATTGCGCCGAAGAGCGGACTGAACGGCTCGCGCGGCTGAAAATCAACCGGACCGTTCTTTACCTGGATGATTACATTATCCCGGAACTTGCCGTCAAGCGGCATAAACTCATTATAAGCCTGCTTTGCCCGGTCATCGCCGGATGCGTTATAAACAAAGGCACGCCACATAACAACACCGTTATAAGGTTTGAGAGCGTCGGCCAGCATATTCGCGCCGTCGGCGTGGGTGCGTCCGAAATCCTGGGGACCGGGCTGACCTTCGCTGTTGGCTTTTACGAGGAACCCGCCGAAGTCGGGGATCATCGCATAAATTTCCTTAACTTTTACCTTCCACCATTTTATTACTCCGGGATCCAGGGGATCGGCGGTTTTTAATCCGCCGATAACCATAGGCGATGCAAAATTTATAGCGAGATAAGTTCTCACTCCGTAGGGACGAATTACATCGGCTATTGCTTTCACTCTTTTAAGAATATCTTCGGTAAGCATATTGGGAGATGCGTTAACATTATTCAATACCGCGCCGTTAATACCGATTGAGGCGTTGGCCCTGGCGTATTCACGCCATATAGTTTTATCTTTTTCGGTAACGATTAATGAATCGGCGCCCTTTCGCCAGAATATCGATGGTCCGGCATAGCCGCGTTCAATCGTGCCGTTGAGGTTATCCCAGTGATCAAGCAGCCGGAGTTCATACGAAGGATTAATAATTTCGTCTCTAACCGTTTCGCCGGTCTGCTGGCGGCGCAGCAGATCGTACACGCCGTATAAAATTCCCAAATCGGTATTTGCCTGAATTTCGCTGCCGCTTAATTTAAAGCCGTCTTTTTTTAATAACTTATTATGCTCGATTAAAAGTTTTATTGTTGCGCCGGACTTTCCCTGCCAGCCCTTCTTCAGTTCGTTCTCTGCAATTTCAAGAGTAGCCGAATTTCCGGGACATATTATTTTTACCGGACCGGTGCTTTTTGCCCGCAGCCATAAACTATGTCCGTTTTCGGCATGAAGATTAATTACGGTAAAAAATATTATAAAAACGTATAGATATTTTTTCATTTCAACTCTTTATTTTAATGAAAACTTTTAAAGTTATCGTCGGAACAAATTATTATCTCTTGCCGGTCCCATCATCATAAGCTTAATTTAGGCACTGCAATAAATCCCTTCAAATTCAATCCTATTTTTATTTAATCATCTTTTTATACAAAGCCGGGTCAAGTTCTTCCAGTCCGGTAATGCCGTGAAGATGATTCGCTGTAATCCAGGGCAGCCAGAATCGATGAGAGCCTACACCGCGGCCGCCTCCTCCCGGTCCCATTCTAAAATTTTCCTGCTGCCATCCGGGCCCTTTCAAATCATAAAGACGGCCGGGTATTGCGACCATTGATTTGGTATCATGCAAAAGAACCTGCGCGACATATAGGTAATGTTTATCGTTTGTATACTTATATAATTTAGCATAAGACGGAACCGACCAATCCAGGTACTCATCCGCACCACCGGCAACACGGGCAGTTATTCCCTGAAGACCGGTTGTGGGCACTCCCTTTTTCCAGTGCAGAAGCGCATTGTCCGCGTCAACCGGCATCGGCAGATTCCAGATCCAAATCCAGCTTTCGGTATAATCGGCAGCCGCCTTGGCGCGGTCCAGCCACTTAGGATCTTTTGTAGAATCATAGAGACTTAAGAAAGCTTCCAGGCTCAGCATCCCGGCTTCTTTATCGGTGATATTCGGATTGTCGCTGGCGCCGCCTACATAGAATCCGCGCTCGCCCCAATTCTTCCAGACATATTCGGCAGCTTTGATTGCGGCTTGTTTATAAACTTGGTTCCCGGTTTCTTCAGTCATCATTAGAAGCAGCGGCACCGGGCAGTAGCTTGTTGTTCCGGTTGATTCGGCCACTTCGCTTGTTCCTTCTACCCAGCGCCGAGGGAAAGATCCGTCGGTTCTCTGCTGCTTGATCAGCCAGTCGATATATGATTTTACCCAGTTAAACCATTCGGGATGAAGATGACCTTCAGCGCGCTCCCGCCGGTAGACCCACATAACAACCCGCATACCCTCGGTTGCGTTACGAAGCCAGGGGCCAGCCATTCTTTATGTTCGCCGGTCCAGGGTTTGCCTGTAGCAAGATCATAACCGGTTGCCTGAAGAGGAATTTGGGAAAGAGCGCGTACCATAGAAGAAATAATCGATAAGCCGATCTTGCGCATTTTTTTCCCGCGGGCGGTAGTATCACGGCCGCTCTCGATCAGCAACTGGTTCGCGCATGAAATATTCTTGCTTACGAAACCCATCCCGGTCATTGTCCAATTCCATTGAGGTTTATTCGTATCAAACGTAGCAATTGCAAAAGGAATTCCGGTGCGCCCGTCGATAGTGGCGGCAACCGATGCTAATTGATCGGTAAGTATGCGGCGCATTTGTTCCACATTAATCTTCATAACTTCCGGCTTCAAGGTATTCCAGGCCCACCGCCAGGAATTCCTGATTACATTCCGGAACAATTCGTTTTTTCCGAACCTGAAACTGATCTCATAGTTTTGAACAAAGTCTTTATCGATGGGATTAAACCGTCTGATCCATCTAGGCTTTTCCGATGCGCCCGGACCAAATCCGTACACATTCGTAGTGCCCGGATATTTAAAACCAAATTCAACCGGACCGGAGCCGTTTTGCCAAACGCCGAACGCGCCGAATTTAAACCTGGCGTCGGTCATAATATCTTTAATAAGTTTCGTCTCTTCCTCGGTTGATTCGCCGTTGGGTGAAGGGTCAAGCATAGTTACCGAAGAACTGTTGGCGAAGGAAAGCGCCGTCATCGGTGCAGGCAGAATATCTTCTCGCATAAAGAATCTATGGGCGTCGTAATTCAGAGTGCCGCCGGCAGACCGGTCACCGTCGTAAGTCGGATCGCCGTACAACGCCCCCGGGAACATACATTTTATATCCTTCCAGCTTTCTGCAGGATCAATCGAAAACATAATTGATGAATTAAAACCTCCCGGAGCCTTCCCTGCAGCTTTCACGCTTCTCTTCAAATTAACAACCGAACCATTTAAGCTCCATTCGTCCGTTACCGTGAATGAAGCATCTTCTCCGTATTTGATTTCGGCACGGGCAATAACCGATGAAGTAGTTTTTTGAATTGTTTTATATCCGGCTGAAAGTTCCCCGAGAACATCTCCCGGTTTGAGGATCTCGATACGGGCAGGTTCGGATTGTTTAATTTCCGGAGCGGGGCCGCCTATAATTTCAATCCCCCAACTTTCATTTGCATTTCGTACGAAAGAAAATGTTCCGCCCGATTTTAAACTTCCAAGGTTTACTTTGACGTTCTGCTGAGCAATAATTCCCGGTACTATAAGAAACATCCAAAGTATAACTTTTTTATAAAACATATTTAATTTCCTCCGGTTGTATCGGTTACCTAATTTTTTATTGAAGAGTCAGTTTGATTAATGAAACGGCCTGTCTCGGCAGCTGCATTTTAATATTAAGCTGATTGTTATTAATTTTTACGGTCTCCGGCTTATTTAACATTTCAAGCTGTCCCGCTTTTTCAAGTTCTTTAATTTGTTCGGAAGTCGGGTTCTGCGGTGAACCCATTTTTTTCCATACCTGATATGAGTTGCTGTGTTTGCTGTCTATTCTGTAATGATATAAAACCGCCGACTTAGCGGAAATATTTTTTATAGTCAGATTAACCGGCGATCCGTTATCATGAATATCCTTATCATGGTAATTCCACAACAGAACGGTAATTTTATTTTTTGATCTAGAAACCAGGGCATTGATATCGGTTTTATCTCCGCGTACGCCGGACTTGCAGATAGATTTGAAATCATAAGCGAAATTACCTTCGACGGCCAGACGTTCTTCTCCCATCATACCGAGCATACGGAAAACATTCAGGACAGGCTTATCTACGCCGTTTGTGGCAAGATCGCGGTACCCGAAAAACCAGGGCTGGTTTTCATATTCGAAAGACCAGTTTAACGCGCCTATAATATGAGTACCGTAGTAATTATTTAAATCATAAATCCGTGCTAGCGATGCCGCGGTATAACTTGAATACATTGTGCCGTTGCGGTAGGCGTTGGCGGGATTAGTATTAACTCCGCAGGCGGCGCATCCTTCGGGATCCGATTCGCCGATTATGACTGGAAGATTTTTAATCCGGGGGATCGAAGAAATCGTTTTAAGGGCTTCGTTAATTGTTTCGAGCTGATTCTGTATTCCCATCACAACAACGCCGTTAACAACTTCTGGAGAACCCTTCGCGTGAAAAGCAATGAAATCTAGAGGCGCTCCTTTTTTACCGGTTGCCGCGTTAACTCCGTTTAAACAATGATTAATAAATCCGGTGAAAAAGTCATGCGAGAATCCGGCCATATGCGGTCCGCCCATCCTTGCGGCAGGAAGCGCCCGTTTAACCGCGTCGGAAGCATAGTCGTACATTTTGCAGAATGTTTTTAATTGATCCTTCGCCTGCAGGTAACCGATATTTGGTTCGTTCCAAACTTCCCAGTACCAGCTTTCCACCTCGGTTTTTCCGTAACGTTCTACGCAGTGTTTAACCCAGCGGTAAATCAGTTCGGCCCACTTCTTATAATTGTTCGGAGGATAAGCCCAGCCGGTGAATAATTTGGAATTTTTATCGGCGGCGTTCCAATTATGTTTATAGGGTTCGGGATGTGAAGAAAGAGCTTCCGGCATAAATCCTATTTCGGCCAGCGGTTTCATTTTAAAATGCATGTAGGTATCGAAGATGCTGTCGACAATGCTCCAATTATAAACCGGGTTGCCGTTCTTATCTTCGGTGTACATATTCGTGGAACCCCATTTAAGAGCGGGAGTGCCGTCGCCGGTGGTCATAAGATTATGAGTCCGGATGTGAACAGGAACCGGACTTAACCTCTCCAGTTCGCCCAAAAGCTTCTTCCCGTCTTTCATATATGTATAATTCGGCTCATCGTAACCGTACCAGGCCCAAATGGGTTTAAGCTCGCCTATTTTTTTGTCGGCGTCTACATTTATGTTCACCGTGTTTTCCTGGGCGTAACAGGCTATGCCGAGAAATATCATTATCAATAAAAATTGTAGTTTCATTTTTCCGGCTCCGGTTTATTTACAACTTAAATGCATTTGAATAATTTTATTTAATTTTTTCACTAAATGAATTATGCGTTCAATAAAACAAAAAGAATTTTTATAATAATACTTTTTTCAATTCCAATTACAATGTCACCGCGAATTCGAACCGTGAAAGTTCGTCTTCGACTCCGCTCAGACTGACATAAATTTCAGATTAAAGAATTATTTATTTCATGAATTTTTAATTCATACGGACGGTCAATCTTTCTTTATTTTTATATAGTCAGGATCGAATACAATAGTAGCCTCGCCGTCGGTAACCGCCATCGGGTTGGGGCAGCCGACTTTCTGGGCATAAGGTTTCGCTCCGGGGGCGATACCTTTAACCAGGCCTTCGGCCAGTTTAAGCATCGAATCGATATAAGATTTATCGAATGCTTTTTTAACATAAGGATAATGGCCGCAATAAATTTTGGTAATCCCGCTTTCCATTAATTTTTCCATTTTCTGGCAGGAATTAACATAGGTCTGCATCGGTTCCAGCGGTTTGAGCTGAAGCCAAACATCATGAGAACCGAACGCGTCGCCGGAATAGCAGATACCGGCTTTTCTATCGAGCAATACAATTGAACCGGGAGTGTGGCCGGGCATATGGCTTACTTCGATTTCTGTTCCGCCGAGATCAAATATATCGCCGTCTTTTACAAAATGAATTACACCTTTATAATTTTCATGCAGAAGAACAGTATCTGCCGGGTGCATCCATATCTCTTTGAAAAAATGAATATTGCCGGCATGATCGTGATGAGCATGAGTAATTACTACCATCAAAGGTTTTTGAGTGATAAGATGAATAATAGAATCCAGTTTTGTTATTTTAGTTCCGGTATCTATCAATAAAGCTTTTTTTGTGCCTTCGACAAGATACATTGTAGTTTTGTCGTAAGTCTCAATCACCCACATATTCTTTTCAAGTTTAGTAACGGTGAGCTCTTTGTTTTGAAAAACCTGCCCGGCTGTTTTAAAGAAAAATCCAAAGCAGGAAATTATAATAGCAATGAGCGTGATCTTTTTCATTTGGGTTACCATTATTTAATTATTTTAAAATTATTCCTGACATTTTTTTACTTTCAGTGACCATTTAGTGGTCCCTAACACGTTACAGGATCGGGCTATTCCAAGCCCATTATACAACTTAATTGATTTACATGAATCCGCGTCAACAATGTTTCGCGGATTATAAAACATTTAACTTTCGTTCTTATCTCGACAATATTATCTATCACCTTTAAAGCTGACTTATCTTCACCCATTTTGAATATAATCTCAATTTATAATTAAACATTATAGAACCGTAACTTTCAGGGTTTTCAGATCTTTTGCATCGGAACTGGTTCCGTAAAAGATCTCATATTCTCCCGGAGTTACTGCCAGCCCGTAGCTTGGTTTATCGAAAAACGTGAATGTTGATGAAGGTAATTTCACTGTAACCGTTTTTGTCTTACCGGCGGCAAGCTCCACTCTTTGAAATCCCCTCAAAGTCTTTATCGGACCATCGGTATCATTAACCTTATGCACATAGATTTGCAATATTTCAGTTCCGTCACGCTTGCCGGTGTTTGATACCGGTACGGTGAGTTCGACGCTTTCGTCTTTTTTAATTTCGGTTTTACTTAGTTTTGCATTGCCTATCGAAAATGTAGTATAACTTAATCCGAACCCGAACGGGAAAAGAGGATCGGACATAAAACGGTAAGTGCGGCCCTTCATAGAATAATCTTCAAAAGACGGCAGCTGTTTGATGCTTGTATAAAAAGTAACAGGAAGTTTTCCGGAAGGATTATAATCACCGAATAATACATCGGCCACTGCCTGTCCGCCTTTTTCTCCGCCGTACCATGCTTGAAGAATCGCATCGCAGCTTTTAGTTTCGGGTACCAAACCAATCGCCGACCCTGAACAGTTTACGAAAACAATTTTTTTACCGGCTTGTTTTAATGCTTCAAGGCAATTCCTCTGTACTTCAGGAAGTTGAATATCTGTTCGGTCGCCGCCTTTGAAGCCCGGCAGGTTTACGGGCATTTCTTCCCCTTCCAATTGAGAAGAAATTCCGCCCACAAAAATAACCTCGTCAATGCCTTTCAGTTTGTTCAAAAGAGCATCGTAATTAACCGGCACTTCCTTGCCGAAATTAAAATTGAGACTGGCAGTCCAGTTTTGAATCTGTCTAAAATCGGCTTCAATTTTATATTCTTTTCCTTTTTCAACTTTATATACAACATGCCTGGGAAGCGCTCTCCACATATAAACTCTGGTGAGTGTATCGCCGTTTACCTTAAGTATAAAACTTCCGCATGCTTCAATTCTAAACGCTATTTCACCCGATTGTGAAGGCTTATAAACCGTTTCATATTTTGCTGAGAAATTTTCCAGATGCACCCCGGCGCTGAATTCATGCTGGCCGAAAGTTGTCAGCTTAATCGGATTAACAATTTGTTCGGTAGATACAATATCGCCTTTAAATTCGCGGTTATTCCAATAAGTAGCTTTAATTCCTTTTTTACCGTCTATCGAACATTCATTAAATGCCGGTTCAATAACAGTATTCTCTACAAGATCGCACGCTTTGTCGTAAACTATTTCATGAGCAGGCAGTTTCGTTTTTATTCCATCCAGAATAGTAACTGTCTTAATTGGCGTACCGTTATAATTTCCCCACATAAGCTGCTTGTCGTCGGCATTCGGGCCGATAACCGCAATCTTACTAATTTTTTTGGACAATGGCAGAATATCATTATTGTTTTGTAATAATGTCATTGATTCCTGCGCCATTTCAAGCGCCAGTTTCTGATGTTCTTTAGAATTAACAACGGACATCGGGATTTTTGTCCAGGGCACCAGTGAATCGTCGTCCATTTCACCCAGGTTAAAGCGTCCTTCCAGAAGGCGCATTACGTGTGTGTTAATATCTTTTTCGGATACGAGACCTCTTGCAACCGCATCGGGCAATTTTTTAAATGCATAGTTATATCCGCATTCCACATCGGTTCCGGCTAAGACACCTTTGGCCGCGGCGTGAACCGCATCCGACGAAACTTTATGACTCATATAAAAATCGGTTATAGCTCCGCAATCGGATACAACCATATATTTGAATCCCCAATCATGACGGAGTATGTCTTGAAGCAGCCGGCTGTTGCCGCAGCACGGCTCATCGTCTATACTTTGATAAGCGCACATTACTTCCCTAACATCGGCTTTCTGCACCAGAGATTTAAATGCAGGCAGGTAGGTTTCCCATAGATCGCGCGGGGCTATATCATTAAGGTTCATAGTATGTCGCAGTGACTCCGGTCCTGAGTGAACCGCAAAGTGCTTTGCGCAGGCCAGAAGTTTTCTATACTTTGAATCGGACGGACCCTGCAATCCTTTGACAACAGAAATACCCATTCGCGAAGTCAGATACGGATCTTCGCCGTAAGTTTCCTGACCGCGCCCCCAGCGCGGATCGCGGAATATATTGATATTAGGAGTCCAGACGGAAAGACTTAAGAAACGCTTGTTCGGCTTTCCTTCCCTTTGCGATTCGTTGTACTTGGCGCGTACTTCATCGGAGACGGCGGTGAAAATTTTGAAAACCAGTTGATCGTCAAATGAGGCAGCCATGCCGATAGGTTCCGGGAAAACGGTAACGCTGTCGTTATTCGCCAGGCCGTGCAGAGCTTCGCTCCACCAGTTAAATTCTTTTATACCCAGACGCGGAATCGCGTTGGATATGTCGCACATTAATTCGGCTTTTTCTTCCAGAGTCAATCGCGATATCAGATCTTCAGCTCTCACTTCCGGGCTCAGATTCGGATTCTGATAAGGAAGTTTTTGCGCATAAAGATTTAATGACAGAAAAAGACCCAAAACAAATATTAATCCTTTTTTCATAGAATTCTCTTATTATTTTAAATAATTATTTTATTTTAATTCAGTTTTAATTACGAACCCGCCGTCGGGTTTCATGGTTATTTTAATCGGAGCTGAAAAGTCAACATCCTTTTTAATAAAGTTTTTTGCGTTATCGGAATCGGTGATAATAAAACCTTTCGTTGATTTACCGATGAAAGGAAGATTTAAAGTTATTTTGCGGGAAGTTTTTTCTGCATTAATACCGGCTATATACCAACGGTTTCCGTTCCTTCTCGCAAGTACCACATATTTACCGGGATAGCCGTTAATAAATTTCACATCATCCCATTTCTTCGGCAGTGTTCTCATATACTCCTGAACAAAATCTTTTTGCGCGGCCATACCGTAAGGAGTTTCTGCGATGTGCTGAATACCGGAAGTAAAGATAATCGATAAAGCAATTTCGAATCCGTCTGTGGTTCTGCGTTTAATGTTCGGTATTCCCGAAAAGTTAACCGGAGTGAAATCCATAGGATCGAAAAGATTTCTGGCGAAGGGAAGCATTGCGCAATGCGAAGGCTGATTATCTGCAAAGTACTGGGAAAAGGTTACGTATTCTTCTCCTCTGACCGCTTCCATACTTACTAAATTAGGGTAAGTTCTATACCATCCTCTCGGAAAAGTACAGCCGTGAAAGTTGACCTCAAGATTATATCCGGCCGCGTCTTTTAAAATATCTATTAAGTATTTAATCATCGACTGCCCGTCGCCGCCGAAGAAATCGACTTTAATACCGGCAATGCCCATGTCCTTTAACTTCTGAAACTCCGCGCGTCTCGATTTTTCCGTTACCAATTTATCCCGCGGGGTTTGGGGAGTGGTATTCCAGTCGCCTGCCGAATTATACCACAATAAAATCTTCACGTTTTTTGTTTTAGCGTAATCGGCAAGTTCTTTAATCTTTGCATATCCTATTTGAGTATCCCATAAAGCATCTATCAGGCAATACTGCCAATGCATTGAAGCAGCAAAATCTATATATTCATGCTGAACATTATAGACAGTCGAATCATCTTTCAGGATAACCCAGCTCCATGATGAGATTCCCGGTTCAAACCATGAAGACACATCGTACTTCGCCGGAGTTGCAAGATCAGTTTCCAGGGTAGATTCAACCAGTCCGCCGAGATGATCTGAAATAGCGATAACGCGCCAGGGAGTATACCACGGTAAATTCGATTCCGGCAATACCGGTCCGTCCTTACTTTCCTGCGGCTCGGGAAATTGTACCGAGTATTCGCCGCCGGGCGATAACCAGCTTAAACGAGTTCCGCAATAGTTTGTATCCAGCCCGGTTTCGGTAATCGATATCCAGAAATTACCCGAATGGAATAGCGCGGGCAATACCCACCCTGCACGATTGGGCGAAGGTGTACCGACAGGTATGTCCATTTTATAATATTCCTCATAAGACGGGGATGCATAACACCATCCTATACGCGCATCGGCGCATGGCTGAAGAAAAGCCTTTGCGGAAGGTTCAAAACGATATGAGGTCAGCTCTTTATATATGGTTAAAGTAGAATCGGATTTACCGGGGAAGTAATATCTGAAAGCAACGCCGTCGTTGGATACCTGAAAAATGATCTCCATTGATTTTGAATTTTTATTCTTCAGATAGATTTCGCGCTTATTTCCGGTATAACTGCAGTTCAACCTCTTGCCGTGCAGAAGTTTATAATTTTCTGAGACAACATTTACGCCCGAAACCGAATCAAGCTCGAGTCCGGTTGTAAAATCATCATCACTTCTGAGTATTCCCAGCTTTGACTGTTCAAGTATTGCGGTATCAGAATAAAAGACTGAATAAACCGGAGCGCCGGTTGAAGTAAGCTGAAAGTTTACGGATATTTTTTTATCCGGACTTTTTATTGTGTAACTCTCCTTGCATACCGCGTTAGTAAAAAAAACAATCACAAATACGATCATTAATAATTTAATATTTTTTAACATCCGGATTTCCTTTTTTATTATTCACATAAAATGATTTTATAATTCTTTCGCAAAGAGTTTAACTCTTATAGGATTATGTTCAGCAGTATAACTGCTGAACAACCACGCGCAAGTTGTCCGACAGTTGTCCGGCAGTTATACTGCCGGACACAATTCTCACAGCAGTTCCACTGCTAAATCCTACATAACAGGATCAATCTTTATAATCGAATGATCCTCTAATATATAATTCCTGGCGCTTGAAAACGTCCAATGCTCAGGCCGCTCAACGAAGCCTTTGCGGACAGGATTATTATGGATATAATTTAACTTCTGCAGAAAAAAATCATACGAAACAATTGCTTCGGGATGACTGCCCGATTGCCATATTTTATAGTCATTCCCTCTGCCCACTCGTTCTGCGGCAGTCAAGAAATATTTCAGAAGCCGATTATTGCCGGTTTCTTCCAAAAGGTCCGAAATTTTGCATGATGTAAATCGTTTAAAATCCCGTATTATATCGGAAATATTTTTATTCGCTGCCGAAATAATAGAATGCAGATGATTCGGCATTATCACATTTCCGTGAATACGCAATCCTTTTTCCGATTGACAATACCTAAACGATTCAATTATTATTTCAAAAAAAGGTAGTGACATAAAAACACTTTGCCATCCGACAATTGTATCGGTACAAAAGTAATAATCAGTATCCTTTGTTATTGAAAATAGTTTCATAATTTTTCCTTGTTGTCCGACAGTTATACTGTCGGGCATTAACCTTATAGCAGTTATATTGCTCTTATTTCAAGAGGTACAATATCCTCAGAGTAAAACTCTTTGCGGGTTTAAGTTCGACAGTATAACTGTCGAACAACCAATAACTGTCGAACAACCATAATTTTAACTGTCTAATATTTATAGTTTAACAGAACTATTTCCCATCTTCCTGTAATTTCATAAAAGCCAGCAGCGCTCCCCAGTGATAGAATTTATCACTGTTTTCAACATCGCCGCCTGCACCGGTAACGGAATTATAATTTTCAAAAATATGATGTTCACCCAGCCATGATTTCATTATTAATTTTTCTGATTTTCGGATCAAATCCCTGCGCGCATCGGACAGGTTATAATTTTTTAACCCTGTATAAACCAGGAAATTCATTGAGGGCCAAATTCTGCCTCTCCAATAATCATTATCCTTAAAAGCGCTATCGTTCCTGGAAATGGATGGCAATATCCATTTTCCCCAAAATTCACGTGGATTATAAAAATGGTCATTTATCATTCTTTCTGCTTGTTTACTCGAAGGAACGCCGGTAAGTAAAGGATAGAACAATGTCGGCGACAACCTCTTACTGAATTTTCCGGTTTCAAGATTTTTATTTAAAAATATTCCGGTCTTTTCATCATAAAGAGATTCCAGTTTTTTTGAATACAATTCGGCTCGCTTATTAAGTTCCGTTTTTATATTTTCTTTTCCGAGTTCCCCGGCAATTTTGGAAAGATACTGGCAGTCCCAGATATACATACTGATCAAACCGACATCAGCAAGCATTAATTTATGTTTTGCGGTATCAAAAGGAGCATTATCATACATAGGAGAATTATCCAATCCCGATTCCCACATTGCCGCTTGTTTTTTCCCGATTTCTTTGGTAAGCCAGGCGGGCATATCGGATTGATACGGATCGCTGCCCCAGCAGAGATATCCGTCTATATTCCTTTGGTTATTCCACCAGCGGTTCCATGACAACAATTCATTAAAGACTTCCGACAAAAACCATTTCTCTTTATACTTCTCAAAAATTTTCCAAACTATATAAGAACCCACCGGCGGTTCCGATCTATCTTCGCTTGTGCCCAAAGCAGAAGCAAAATTCGGAATAAATCCGTTTTTAGAAATATCCTTGGAAATAGCTATTGCGTTCGCGTAAGCCAGATCCTTATTATCAAAGGAATACATATAAGCGGCAAAATATGTATCCCAATCAAACAAAACCCAGCCGTCCCAGTTGCAGTTCCAGATCCTGCTTACCGGTGAAACAACAATATGCTGCGCGGGTTCATAAATAACATCCCAGGCCAAAACGGTTTGCATTGCGTCGTACAAGGGACTGTCGGCACCGTATGCTTTTTTTGTCCCGGCAAGTTTTCTGCCCGCGGAAGCGACTAAAGATTCTATCTCTTTCCCGGTTTTTTGATCATAAGACGAAATAATTATTTTACCGTTTAAAGGACAAGTTATTGTTGAATCATCAAATGATATTATTCCCCCGGTACTTACGTAAAAATTTATCTTTTCGTTTCCGGAGTTATACGAGAAACCATTTTTTGATATTTTAACTTTACCTTTTTTACCCCAGATAATACCGGGCTTTATTAAAAGCCTGCCCGAATTTTTTAATTTTCCCGGCGTAATAACTACTGCCAGGTTCTTTCCTTCCGCGGCGGTTTTAACATTTACGTTAATATTTTTCCAAACTACCGTAAGTTCGGTGTACGAACCGTCGTAAGCATGAGGACCCGGAATAACATTTTCGGCTCCGATTTCCCGTCTGCCTATTAAAGCTTCTTTTAAGACGCTGTCCGATTTTGCATCTCTCAATTGAAGATTAATTGCAAAATTTTCCGGCAATAGGACTTGCGACATAACACTTCGCGTATTCCAGGTATTCCAGCCTCTCGCTAGTTTTTTTTGTAACGCTATTGCTTCCGTCGAATATCCGTTATTTTCAATGTCTGTTGTTCTGCCGGATTCAACTTTTATTTTAGCAGTCTGAGCATAAACCGCAAAAGAAAGAACAATCAGAAAGCACAAAAACATTTTTTTCATATTTGATCTCAATTAAAGTTTCAATTTGAACTCTTCTATTTTATCCTTTCGCCGGGATGCGCATAACCGTTAATGAATTTCCCTGGAACAATCTCGTAATAGTTGTTCCTGAAAATTTTATTATTTCAGTCTTCGGGGAAACCTTGATCGGATCATCTAATGAGTTTTCATCAGTCGGTTTTTTCGAAGTCAGCACTTCAGCTTTTCCAATTCCCGAAAGAGTCCCCGCGCCCTCAAGATTGATAGTGGTTTCCAAAGGATCGGCGGAAGCATTTACAACCTTTAATATTATGCCACTAGATTTATCGTCGCGCTCCGCGCTTGCGCAGAGACTTTTTGCATCCGTACGCTCGCCTCCGACTTCCGGTATAAGTTTTCCGTCGAGGTAATCCTTAACCGAATTACCTCTGATTACAATCTTTATATCATACCAGCGGCCGGGAACAATGCCGGCATTAATACTTTTGGAAGTAACTCCCATTTCCATCATGTAAACGGAGTTATCATAACCGCCCAGATCCCATCGGATACGGTCGCGTATGCTATGATCACGGAAATAAATTTGAAACCCGTTGTCGCCGGCAATCTTCCGGGCTTTAAACGTCATGGTGTAGTCGGTCCAGTTCGTATTGCCGACAAAAGCGATAACACCGGTTTCCATAGCCGATTGTCTAAGTTCGCCGTCGTGAACAGTCCATTCACCTTTTCCGATCTTCTTCCAGTCGTCAATGTTTTTAGAGAAGTCGGACTTGTATAAAACTTTCCCATCGGGCGCGGTCACTTTATAATCCTTGAATTCGGCCGAGTTGTTCCAGGTACCCAAACCGACAAAACCGCTTGCGTAAGGCGATTCAAGTTTCAGTGAATTCTCTGTTTTTAACGGCAGCACAACGTTACACTGGTTAGAAGAAATAAAAATGAATAAACCTAAAAGTAAAATTTTTTTTATCACACTAAACTCATATTTATTTAACACATTTATAGAAACCGTTCTTAGTATTCTGCGCACTGCTTTGTCCACGTCGGACCGTTGATATAAAACCTTCCGTTCTTAAAATGCACCGGCTCAATTCCCATCTGGGGAACTTTTTCCCATGGTTTCAGATCAGGACAATACGGATAAGGGCGCTTGTCATACATTTGATAATGACATGAACTCCATAGCTTTCCGTCCGGGCCTATAAATATTACGTTGCTTGCAGCTTCGCAATACGGGTCCTCAGTATCCTGATATTTCAGGTTTGCATACCCGCCTTCCACCGCGAGTTCGGGACGGTATCCTTTTTTCCGCGTACCGAAGATTGGCTCTCGCGACGCGAATTCCCAGGGGCCCAGCGGCGATTTAGATTTGAGCAATCCTATTTCGTATCCGCGCGTCCATGTAGAAAAGAACATGAAATAAGTACCGTCTTTCTTTACGACAAACGGAGCTTCGATGCCCCCGATCATCCAATCCGGGTTGCCCGGTGATTTCTTATCCAGGAATTTATGAATACCGCCAATGAGTTTGCCCTTCGACAAATCGATCTTTGCCTGGAAAAGACCGTTGCCGCTGCAGTAGAGGTATGTCTGTCCGTCGGTGTCCTCGAATAATGTTGCGTCGTTATTATATTGAGGAGTTAACGGTCCGTTAACAAGTTTATAAGGACCGGTAACCTTGTCGGATGAAAACAGCCAGATGCTGTGAGTTTTCATTCCTTTCGGATCTTCTTTAGTAACCATTCCGCTGTTTATTGTCAGCCAGAATTTATGTTTGATGTAATGAATTTCCGGAGCCCAGAAGCGTCCGTTGTAAGGGCAATCCGGAGGCAGTTTGCTTGCGTCGATAAGCCAGCCCTGCATCCGCCAGTGGATCAAATCATCCGATACCAGAAGACGAACACCGGGATTGTGCCCGGTCCAGATAGGTGCGGTTGTTCCGGTGCAGTACCACTTATCGCCTACCTTGATAATATCATAATCCCGCATAGAAAGTGAAGTGTCTCTTGTAATCGGATTGGTATAGCAAAACTCGTGTCCCGGTTGGTTATTATTCGAAACAGTATTTGTCTTCATCTGCCCGAAGCAGGTTGAAGTTAAGACGATTGCGCTCCAAAATAAAATCTGTATACTTTTCACTGATATATTTCCTTTGACAAAACTAACTTTTTGAAACTCGAATTTCTTTCTGATATTATTTCAAAAAAAATTAGATCTGCAATTATTGCAGTTGTCCGACAGTTATACTGTCGGACATTAACCTTAAAGCAGTTATACTGCCCTCATTGCAAGAGATACAATATCCTCTAAGAGTAAACTCTTTGCAGAGTAAAGTCCGACAGTATAACTGTCGGACAATCATAACATTTCTTATTATCCAATTTTCCCTGAAAAAAATTTTCCGTCTTTATTTACTAATCCAGTTCAATCGTAACTACGGACTTCGACGGAAGATCAACTTTCAGAATATTATTCTGTATACTGTACGAAGTGAATTTCTGAATATTTACTTTTTCCGGCTTTCCGAAATCGTTATAGTCGTTATCATTAGGCGAGGTAATAATTTCGCCTGATGATTTAGTTAAATCAGAGGATCCTCTTAAATCGATTTCAACGCTTCTGCTGTTATGCGGATCTATATTGCACATAGACACATGAATTTTACCTTCCTTGTCTTTCGAAGCCGATGCGCTTACGCTCGGCAAAGTCATTCCGTCATAGGTATAATTATCGCAAGTAACGTCTATCGGTAAAAGTGTTGCGCTTTGATGAACCTTATACATTTTAAAAACATAGAAAGAAGGCGTCTTTACAATCTCATCGCCTTTGGTCAGTATCATTGCTTGAAGTACATTTACCAGTTGCGCTATGTTCGCCATTTTAACACGGCGGGCGTGGTTATTAAATATATTAAGATACAGACTTGCGGTTACGGCATCTCGTAAAGTATTCTGCTGATACAGAAATCCGGGGTTTGTTCCCGGTTCAACGTTGAACCAGTTTCCCCATTCATCGGCCATAACACCGATGCGGTTCTGCGGATCGTATTCGTCCATTAAAGCTATATGTCTTTCAAGACGTTCCTGCATAATCAAAGTATTCTTCATTGTATAGAACCAATCGTTCTCATCGAATTTTGTTGCCGAAGTCTTATCGTCCCAGCCGTGGCAGAAAGTATAATAGTGAAAAGAATATCCCTGAATTAAATCCGGGAATTTTTGTGTTTTCTTTAGTATCGTCTCCGTCCAGTCAAAATCGGGATCTGTACCGCCGCTGGCAACCCGGTACAAACCGCGTCCGCGCATAAAAGTTGAAAACCTCTTATAGAGATCCGCATAATAATCCGGGGTCATATTTCCGCCGCAGCCCCAGCTTTCATTACCTACAGCCCAGAATTTTACGTTCCAGGGTTTGTCTCTTCCGTTTTTCTTTCGCAATTCGGTCATAGGACTTTTTGCATCCGAATTAACATATTCAACCCATTCGGAAGCTTCCTGAACGGTGCCGCTTCCGACATTCGCGCATATATACGGCTCGGCGCCTATCATTTCGCAGAAGTCTAAAAATTCGTGAGTACCGAAACTATTATCTTCGGTTACTCCGCCCCAATTTGTATTTACAATAGAAGGACGCTTGTCTTTAGGACCGATACCGTCTTTCCAGTGATAAGTATCGGCAAAACATCCGCCCGGCCAGCGCACAACTGTGGGACCGATTTCTCTCAATGCTTTAACAACATCATTCCTTATACCCCGGGTATTTGGGATTGGAGAATTTTCTCCGACATAAATTCCGCCGTAAATGCAATGTCCCAAATGTTCGGCAAAATGACCGTAAATAAATTTGCTTATCGAATCTCTTCCCAGATCTACGTTAACAACAATCCGGTTTGTTTTTTCCTTCGGATCGTTTGCTGCATTTAATATAACGGTATTAAATACTAACATTGCGACTACCACTTTTATAAAGAAACGCATTTTTACTCCTCTTTTATTTATTTCATGCTTAGTGTTTAAAAATGTCATTTGTCCGCGACTTTAGTCGCGGGCAAATGATAATATGATAAAACTTATTCTACTTCAATGATTTTACTGCCTTTCGTAATTCCGTTTTCATTAAAAGAATCAATAGTGAAATAGTATTTTGATAAGCTGTTAAGACTTCTAATAGTAATCGAATCGGAACCCAGTACCTCGTAATTATGATACAATTTATTTTTTTGAGTTCCGTACCGGATGTTGAAACCGAAGGTATCCGGATTTTTTTCCCATTTAATATTAACAACACATCTATCCGCTGCCGATCGGACTATTTCAAACTTATTAATTTTCGCAGGTACGGCTCCGCCTCCGTTTCCGAAGACGCGCAATCCGGCAATCGCAAAAGTACCGCCGGGAACGCGGTAATTAGTAAGTCTGATGAAGCGGGCCTTTACCGGAGTCTTTAACTCGACATAATCGTGAGGGATATCCGTTTTGTTATTTGTTTTATCTGCCAGGGTATGCCAGGTTTTATTATCGGAAGAATATTCGAGAAGGTACTGATAATAAATATCAGGATTGCGTCCGTAAATCTGAGTTTCATTCTCGGCATAATTAATCTGAACCGCATTAACAGTGCATTCCTTCGCCAGATCAACCGATATCCATTCTCCTTTATTGCCGGTTTTAGCGCTCCAGTAATTTCGTATATTTTCATCTGCGGCATAACGTTTCGGATGGTCCGGTAACTCGGAAGAGACTTCAACCGGTTTTTCGTAAGAGAGCAGCAACCAGTGCGGTGATAAATCTTCGGGACCGCTTATTTTTTTATCCGGCACTTTAAATGGGAAATCGCCGAAGCCGGTATACGTATACAATTCTCCGTCTTTGTCGAAGAACATCGGGAACAATCCGAGCCGTCTTTCGAACATGTGTTTCACTGAAATAGTCATAGTAGAGATATGCCAGTAGTTGCCGTACTTATCCTGAAAAGTACTGCTGTGTCCGGCGCCGGCGATGAATCCTTCCGGTTTGGAGGAACAGGGATTGTTAGGTGCGAGAGTATAATCTCCGAGCGGTTCATTGGAAGTATAAAGTCCGTCGCAATAACTTTTAAATTGAGTGCCGGGAGCCGCATACTGCAGATAATATTTCCCGTCATGTTTCGTCATCCAGGATCCCTCGATCCAGGGGCTTTCCGGTTCATTGTTATAATCGCCCGAACGTTCCCATCCGTATTTATCTTTGTGACTGTTGAAAAGAGCTTTGGGTTTTCCGATAGGGTTGAAAGTCTTTGGATCCAGTTCTACCCCGTAAATCGGGTTTACGTTTGAGCATCCATAATAAAAATACAAGCGGCCGTCATCGTCTAAAAATAAATCCGGATCAATCATTCCGATAGGGAAAGCCGGATTAACCACCTGCCACTTGCCGGATTTCGGATCGCCGGTTTTATAAATTTTCGGATGGTCGGACGATGCTAAAAAATATACGGTATCATTCATAACTACGGCGGTAGGGGCATAATCTTCCAAGGGAAGATCGTTGGTTGTTATTAAATCCCAGCTCTTTAAATCTTTGGAGTGCCAGTATCCGCCCGACTTTGATGCGAACAGGAAATATTCATTTTTAAAATTGATCATTGTCGGATCGGCAGCTTCCCGCCTCGACGGTTTATCCAGACAAAACCTGTAATTAAGGTCTACCGGGTTGCAGATGGTCGTCTGTTCGGATTTACTTAAAACATTATCCGGCTGCCCAAATGCTGGGGCTGTAATCATTAAGAAAAATATAACTGCCGTTATTGATAATTTCATAAAATGCGCCTCTTTATTTTTTATGATAACCGGATTTTTAATATCTAAAGGCCGAATAAAACTAATTCATAATTTACTTGAATGTTAAAAAGGAGCCTTATGCTGTCCTCATTCTAAAACTCGACTCTGTCCGCCGTATCAAGTTGTATTGATAGGCGGACAAAGGCGATAAAATATTTACTGGATTATTATACTTTTCTTCAGATGAATATCCTTGCTTGAACTTCCGACCTGGATTTCCCATTTCCCGGAATCTACTTTGAAATTATTTGTCTCTGTACTGTAAAAAGAAAATTCCGAAGCAGGTATAGTGAACGATATAGTTTTACTCTCTCCGGGTGCAAGTGTAATTCTCTTGAAGCGTTTTAACTGATTGATCGGAACTTTTATGGATGCGTTATCTTTATGGACGTATACCTGGGCGACTTCGTCGCCTTTCATTTTACCCGTGTTTTTCACTGTAAAACTCAACTCGACGTCCCCGTCTTCTTTGATCTTGTCAGATTTAAGATTCAGATTTTCAAATTTAAAAGTTGTATAAGAAAGACCGTAACCGAAAGGATAAAGCACCGGTTTCTTAAAATACATATATGTACGGGGATAATCGATAAGATCGTAATTCGACATCGGAGGAAGTTCTTTTGTCGAAGCATAAAATGTTTCGGGAAGTTTACCGCCCGGGTTAACATCGCCGAACAGGACATCGGCAATTGCATCACCGGCGAATTCTCCGTCGTACCATGCTTCCACAATTCCCTTAGCTTTCTTTTCATCGCCTGCAAGCGCCACCGGTCCGCCGTTTACAAGAACCATAATAATATTATGATTAACAGAAGAAACTGCTTTAATTAAATCTCTCTGAACTTGGGGTAACTCAATTGTCTTACGATCAAGTTCTTCCCTTGAAATATCGGGAGAAGTTCCGATAACAAGAATTACCGCATCGCTTTTTGCGGCAATTTTTTTTGCCTCGCTGAAATCAAACCGGCCCATGTCCCATGTCAATCTTGCGGCCGCGCCTAACAGATCATCATATTGCTCCATTACTATATTATATTCCTTACCGGGCAGAAGCTCAACTTCGGCGCTGCGGGCCTCTTCGGCATGATCTCTCCAATCATCTATAACCAGTTTACCGTTAACATAAAGACGTCCGCCGTCGTCAGTACTGATCCCTATATGATGAACAGTATCCGGAGGAATTATTTTCCCTTCCCACCGAATGGAGAAATGATCTTTCGGTAAACCCGGCGCGGGAGAATTCGTTCCGAAATTAAAATTAATCATGGGATCGACCCGGGTTAAGACAGGTTTACCGGATAAATTCTGATTATTAAAATATTCGCCTTTCATTCCGGTTTTATCTGTTCCATCTACCTTGGCAAAATATTTAGCTTCAATCGGACGTAACACTCCGCCGCTCACAACACAGCCCATATTATACTCCACTTTTATCCCGAGGGCGGATGCTTTTTCTTTTATTCCCTGAAGAGGACTGACGGTAACGTTTGGGAATCCGCTGTATATCCCGAGCTGAGGTTCCTCCGCATTCGGACCTATAACCGCAATAGATTTTATTTTCTTTGTGTTTAACGGGAGCACTCCGTTATTCTTAAGAAGCACTATGGATTTTTTTGCGACCTCAAGCGCAAGCGCGCGATTGTACTTGCTGTCCAGACTGTCTTTAGTTATCGAACTATAAGGCACTGCGGAAGGCGGATCGAATTCGCCTAATCTGAAACGCGCCGAAAGAACCCGTGTTAACGCTGTATCAATATTCCTTACGTCCAGCAATTGCTCGTCCAAAGCTTTCTTTAGATCCCGCGTGTAAGACACCCCGCAATTTAAATCACAGCCGGCCAATATGCTTCTCGCCGCGGCTTCCGCTCCGGTCTTAAAGAAATGATGGCTTCCTACCTCGTCAAAAATGGCACCGCAATCGGAAACAACATAACCTTTAAAACCCCAGTCGCGCCTTAACAGATCGGTCATCAGGAAAGTGTTTGCATTGCAGGGTACTTGATTCAGCTCATTATACGCCCCCATAATGGAGTAAGCTTTACCATCAACAATAGCCGCATGAAAAGCAGGCAAATAATATTCGAACAAACTTCGCATATCAACATCGGAAGAACCGGTATGGCGGCGCGCTTCTTCATTATTGGCAATAAAATGTTTCGGCGTTGATACCGTCTTCAAATAGTAAGGATCATCGCCCTGCATGCCCTTAACGAAAGCTACACCCATTTGTGAAAGCAGATAAGGATCTTCACCGTACGATTCCTCGTTGCGGCCCCAGCGCGGATCGCGGGCAATATTTAATGTGGGACTCCAGTATGTTAATCCTTTTCCATCAATAACATGCAATGCCCGGGCTTCGTCGGATATTACTGTTGCTACCTTGTTTACAAGTCTTGGCTCCCATGTTGAGCCCATTGCTACTGCTTGCGGGAACGATGTAGCGCCGCCGGCAAGTACTCCGTGCAATGCTTCGCTCCAATAATTATATTTCGGTATTCCCAGTCTGGGAATTGGATCGGCTTCGTTTACCAATTGACTTATCTTTTCATCCACGGTCATCAGGTTTATCATATCGGCCAGCCGCTCTTTATAGGAATTCGGTTTGAATACATTCACAATCACCGAGCTTTGCGGGGATTTTGATGAGCTTCCTTTGCTTGAAAGATATAGAAGATAGTAACCCGGACGCGGAAACTCCGCTTCGGTAACCGCATCGGAGGCATTTTTAAATACAACTTTCGGATTCTGCGGACAAGTCCATTCAACTTCTAAAGTGTCCGGAGAAATACTTCCCTTTAACTGTGCGGAATGGGTCTTATCCCAGTTTATAATCTGATTCTCTCCGGCTTTTATTGTCTGGGAGTAATTAAAAGACGGGTAGAAAAAAAATAAAATTAAAGGCAATACTGCCGCTTTAAAAAGCTTATTCTTCATGTTAACTCTCCGGTATTAATCTTTGATTATCGTACCTTGCGTATATTGTTCCCCCGGGCTTTCCGGGGGGAATTAATTTTGTTTAGCTTAATTATTACAGATGATACTTCCTTATTCTACTTTGACCGTTATCTGAGTAAACGAATGAGCCGGGAACGAGTATGTAAACGAATTTCCTTTTACCGGTATTTCTTTTACCGCAGGGACATATTTATCTTTGTTTTCAAAAGTAAACGGAGCGTTCAAATCCGACTGATCGATCTGATTGATAGTTGCTTTTCCCGAATATTTTCCGGCGGTGCTTGTTATATCGGTGCTGATCGATTTATCTTCGCTCCGGTTTACAACGTTTATAATAAGCGATTTGTTTTCCTTCGAATAAACCGATGTTACATCAAGATAAGGTATTCCTTTGTACATATCGGTATTGAAGGTATCGCATTTTACGTATGTATCCACGGAGTTGCCGCGGCAGTTATTCGAGAATAATTTGAAAGTATAAAACAAGGGAGATTTAAAAGTTTTCTGATTTCTATCGGTGCTTAATAAGGACGTCAACATCGTGAAGTCGGCCATTTTAACAATATCGGCATGACGTATAAACGAATTGAAGCACTGGGCAATAGGCAGAACCGACCTGAAATCTCTTCCGAATGATCCCCACTCATCTACTGAAATATAGATCGGGTTTTTATAATCTTTCATTGCTGAAACCGCCTTGATTTCATCGGCGGTTACTTTTATCTTTTGCTCGAAATCCATCGCGCTTCCGCCCATAAAAGAATAATAATCTTTTGAGTTTTCCCAGTAGCGGTGGATGGAAATATATTTTATCATATCCCCGAGTCCCTGCAGAACCTTACGGTTCCAGTTAACCCATTGGCCGGTGCTTTCGTAATACGATGATCCGGAAGCAACGAATTTAATTGAATCGTCAACCGCTCTCATTGCCTTTGCGGCTTCCCTTGCTATTTTAACGTAATCATCGGCGTCTTTATGACCGAGTTCCCATGGCGCTCCGTCAACTTCGTTTCCGAGATCCCAGATTTTTATATCGTAAGGCTGGGGATGACCGTACTTGGCCCTTAGATCCGAGTAGTAAGTCCCTTTAGGATAATTACAGTATTCAACCCAATGCACGGCGTCGAATATATTACCGAGTCCGAGGTTAACGCATACTACGTTCTGACTCCCGATTGATTTGTTTAGCTCAACCCATTCGTCGGTTCCTACATGATTATTATCTGTTCCTCCCCAGGCCAGGTTTATTCGTACCGGACGTTTATCTTTGGGACCGATACCGTCTTTCCAGTCATAGCCCATCACGTAATTTCCGCCGGGCCATCGCATATTGGCAACCTTCAGTTCTTTCGCCGCGTCGATATAATCCTGCCTGAAGCCGTTTTTATCGGCAAGAGGCGAAGAAGGATCGTACAAATTACCGTACACGGTATTGAAATTTACGGTATCCGGCAAACCCATTCTTCTCCCGTTAAAATGAATAGGTTCCATAAAAACGCCGTAAATATTCGGATCAATTTCCCCTACTGTTCTGGTGAAGTCAACCTTTATTTCCGCAGTCTGGGCAAAGGTTGTAATAGAAAACATAAACAACAAAGCTACAAATATTTTTTTCATGGCAATTCAAATTTTTGTTAGAAAATAGTTAATTATTTTTTCCCTTTTAAACTCTGTTAAAAATTATCATCCGGAAATTTTTCTTTCCGCATTCTTTTAATTCCAATACTGCCGTGAATTAGTAAAATAAAATTTTATATTGCGACATTGATAGTCAGTAAGATTTCAATGATAATATCTCGGATTTTCAAGATAATATTATCATGTATCCTAAACCAGTACTACTAGCTGCCGACTCCTATCTACTGCCGTTATTTGAGTAAAATCATCTTCCTCACCATGTTGAACTCGCCTGCGGTTATCGAATAAAAATATATTCCGCTCGACAAGTTTGTTCCGTCAAATCTTACCGAATAATTACCCGGACTTTTGATTTCATTTACTAATTGGGAAACATCGCGCCCTATTATATCATATACTTTTATTGATACTAAAGTCGTTTTTGGTATACTGTAGTTTATTACTGTCTCCGGATTAAAAGGATTAGGATAATTTTGACTTATTGAAAATGATTTGGGTATTACCGGTTTATCGGTAACCGCGGTAACCGTACTGCCTTTACCTTTTACCGCAAGAGTGTCCGGTGAACCCGATGTGTTGCTTGTAAAAATGATATAACCGGTTTGGGTTGATGTATCTTTAGGTGCGAAGGTTACAAAAAAAACAATTTTCCCGGAAGGCTTAAGCGTTATCGTTGCCGGTTCAAAAGTAAAACAGTTGTTTGTTGAGACAATATTTGTAATTCGCAAAGTGTCAAATCCGGAATTATAAATTTTGGTAAATCGTTGTTCTGAGGAATCAACCGTGGCAGAATTAAAAATTATGCTTGTATTATCAATACCGAACTTTGCAATAAGAGGCATCGGCGTTCCGTCCGGGTGCTGCCATGACAAATACGGATAACCGTTATTATAGTCCGCATCCATATACCATAAAGCCGGAGTCCAGCCTGCACCGGAAAAAGTTTGAGTGGATTTCATCTCTGATGTTGATTTGCCTACTCCACCCGAGCTTGTTGATTGACCTGAGGTTAAGGAATCCCAAAATGAACTATTTACCGCAGACTGAGGATATGCATTATCCTTTCCCACTAACCCACCGACATTATTCTTGCCGGTTACAGCTCCTATTGAATAACACTGGTTAATAGAATTTGATGTCCCATCACAGGTAGCGATCAATCCGCCGACATAATTTTCGCCGGTTACATCTGCCGTAGAATAACAATTTTTTATAACACCATAATAATCAACACCTAATAAACCTCCGATTTTATCTCCGGTGCCTTGAATTCTTCCTGTAGAATAGCAGTTACTAATGTTGCAATTTGAATAAGCACAAATAGCGCCTACGGTACTGTGGCCGGTAATGTCTGCATTAATAATTCCTAAACTATCAATTGTACCCCTAATAATGGTATAACCGAATAACCCCTGATAACTCACGGACGGGCGATTGATATAAATACTATCTATTATGTGGCTGTTTCCATAGTAATTACCGAAAAAGCCTGTTCGCACTGTACCTAGCGGCACCCAGCCTTCTCCGTTCCCGAGTTCTCTTGTTTTAGACGCATTAATATCCGCTACCTGAAGAAAGTAATGGTTTCCACCCCAAAGTAATGGATTTAGCGACAGCCAATACAAATTCTTCAGTGTAGCAATACGATAGGGATTTCCTTTCGTTCCGTCTCCGGCCGCAGGCGGTATTATATTTCCTTCCGGCAGCGGAGTACCGCCCGGATTCTGCCACCATAAATACGGATAACCATTGTTAAAGCCGGCATCCATAAACCAGACAGTAGAATCCCAGGGGGATTCGGTAAAAAGTAAAGGATTCTTAAGTTCGGCAGAGGTTTTTCCCATACCTCCCTTCGTTGTCAGCACACCCGTTGAATCCGTATCCCAAAAGGAATTAAAAATATATATCGATGAATCCACTATTGTATATGTACCGGCTCCGATTAAACCGCCGGCAGCTTCGGTACCTGTTACTTTCCCCGCAAAGTAGCTATTAATAATTAGAGAATTTCCGTTATATCCCGCTAATCCGCCGGATGTTTTTCCATCGATCTTTCCCAGCGAATAACTGTTTAGAATAAAGCAATTATCGTTTACTCCGACCAGTCCGCCTGCAGCATAATTTCCGTTCACATCCGCTGAGGAAAAACAATTTACAATTCGGCCACCACTAATGAATCCGGCAAAACCGCCGGCATAACTTCCGGTGCCGTTAACAACTCCGGAAGAATAACAATTTTCTAAAACTCCCCCCCAACCGGCAATAACACCAACTCTCTCTCCGCCTGTAATATTCGCATGTGTAACACCCAGGTTAATAATACTCTTCGTGGCCCATCCAAATAAACCCACAAAACTGTCGGAAGGTCTATTTATAAACAGACTGTCAATAAGATGTCCGTTTCCATTATAATTACCTTGAAATATGGGAGCTTTATTACCTATCGGCAGCCATCCCTCACCGCCGAACCAGTTTGAGGTTTGTGCTGCATTAATATCGGCGGTTTGTATGTAATTGTATTTCCAGTTAGCCGTATCCGATGAAATCCAATACAAGTTTTCCAATGTTGCTATTTGATACGGATTTTCTTTAGTACCGTCGCCGGCAGAAGGGGCAACAGCTGTTTGAGCCTGTGCAATTTGAAATAAGAAAATACAACAGAACAATATCTGAAATACCTTTCTCATAATAATCCCCCTTGTTATTAAATCAATTAAAACAAATTGCATGTGTTTATTTGGAATTCCCGGTAAAAATAATTTCTTACGATCTTTTAAATAAAATATGTAATAACCAAGATTAATAATTATATACAATTCCTAAAATAACCGGCTCATTACAGCAATTATTTAAGTAAAACAAATTTCTTTTCGGCCGAATAGTTATTTGCCGTTAACTTGTACAGGTACACTCCGCTTGCAAGCTGCCGCGCATTAAAATATGCGCTGTAAGTTCCTGCCGATCTTTCCTTATTTTCAATAGTTGCAACTTCCCTTCCCGCAAGATCGTAAACTTTGATGGTAACCCGTGAATAAGCGGGAACAGTATACATAATTTTTGTAGACGGATTAAACGGGTTCGGATAATTTTGAAAAAGTTTGAATTCTCCGGGCAAATTTGAACCATGACTTTCAACAGCAGTAACAAGCGGCCTTACTTTATAAACAGAACTTCCCCCGGTTATAAACAATGTTTTATGGTCTTCATCGCCCCAGGCGCAGTTGGAAGCAGACACATTGTCTGGTAAATTTATTTTACCGATCTGCTGCCCGAAAGGATTTATTACCCAGACTGCCGAAGCGCAGGCGCAATAGATATTTCCGTCATCGTCAACTTTCATCCCGTCGGCATAGCCGGTTACGGGGATGGTAAAGAATAAACGTTTATTTGTTATTGTCGAATCATCAACAACATCCCAGACATAAATCTTATGCACCTGGGAATCGTTTACATAAAGCTTCTTCTCATCAGGTGAAAAACATATTCCGTTGGGCAGTGCCAGCGTTTTATCAAGAAGCTGAAGATTTCCGGCAGGGCTTATTCTATAAATTCCGCAGAAGGTTAATTCCTGATGCTGCCCAAAAGGGATATTGAAATTCGGGTCGGTAAAAAAAATCGATCCGTCCGATTTAATAACCAAGTCGTTCGGACTGTTGAACTTTTTGCCTTCGTAATTATCGGCAAGAGATGTTTCGGATCCGTCTTCTTCAAACCGTACGATCCTTCGAAGCCCCATCTGACAGGCTACTAGAATTCCCGTTGAATCGTAGGTCAACCCGTTCGTACTGTCGGGATCATTCATAAATATTTCTTTGCCTTCGGCTTCGGTCCATTTATATATTTTATTGCCTTTTATATCCGAAAACAATAAGCCGAAATTATCTTTCCAGACCGGCCCTTCCGGCTGTTGAATTCCGGTTGAAATTACATCGACGTCGGCATCTGGATCAAGTTCCGACTGCGGAAAAATATTCGTTTGAATCAGGTAAACCAGGATGATATTAATTAGGATTATATACGATAAATATTTTTTGTTTTCCATTTTTAATTTATTCCCGGATGTGTTTATGCTTATTCTTTTTATTGCTTCCAAAGACGTGCTTTTTATGAGCAGTAAAATTGAGTGAGTTGTAGGAGATTTATATATCATGTTTTTTACGAATTTTATTTTTGGTTTGTACCATATGATATCCGGTAAAAGATAATTCTAAGTGTGCATTTTGAATATTCGAATCATTGTTTTCAACTTTTAAACAATACTATTAAAAAAACAACCATATTTAGGAATAAAGGAACCAGATATCGTTAGTTAAGATCGAATTACCGCATGAATTAAAATTCCGGTCATTATTCCGGACCGCATGCAAAAGCAAGGAGTCTCCCGAATACCAGGCTCCTGAAGTTTTAATACTTACTTCTATTTTAAGATAAAATAATATCTGGCGCGTAAAGCTTTTAAACATATTAAAAAGCTTTACGCTGACATTCTGTAACCCTATAGGATAAACATTATATATTATTTCAGCTCATTTTAGAAGTATCATTTTTTTGGAAGAATGATTCTTACCTGCCTGCAGAGAATATATATAAACTCCGCTGGCAAGTCTTGACGCGTCAAAAGTTACTTTATGAGCGGAGGCCGAAGCATATCCGTTTACCAATGTCGCGACTTCTTCGCCCAAAGAATTATAAATCTTTAAGGTAATGAACTCGGTCTTGGGCAATGTAAAAGTAATAACCGTTGCCGGATTGAACGGATTAGGATAGTTCTGGGACAACTGAAAAGTTGCCGCAATAGTATTTTCCTTTTTAACTCCGGTAACATTCATAACTTTAAATAATTCTATTCCTTCGCCGGTACCTAAATTCCTGGAATATTCTTTATCGACAGCATTATCCCAGTGTTCATGAACTCCCAAACTCGCAAAGTAATGCCCGGTATTATCGGGATCATATTTAATGCCCGCGGCCCACTGCGAAGAATCTGCCGCTTGATGCAGATAATCATCGGCGGCCGGTTTTTGCACATAGGTACCGGCATCGTCCCCGTTTTCCCGTTCTGCCGTAAATTCGGAGCGAAGGAAATCGTATCCGACAGATTCAATAGCAACCGGATCTAGAGAAGCGAAAACGGACGACGTCCAATCGTTGTTGAAGGGAGCCATTTTGAATTTTTTCGGAAAACTTATTTCCTGATCGGCCGTCCATAAAGCATCCATCAAATAAACCAATGTTTTACCTCCCAGCATTTTGCTTGCCATCAGATCTACCTGCACGCGATAAAGTCCGTATTCCCTGCGGCTGTCATCATACTGTATTTCAATTGGATCAACCAGACCGTTGTGAAGGTGCGATGCGTCAGACCTGGTGTTGGACCCGAAATGATTTTTTGCGAACATTGTCATCCCTGCGCGCTTATGTCCTTTAAGCATAGGTAAATTTATGAGATATTCAGCTTGTTCAAATACTGTGTAAAAACAATCGCTTTTAACGGAATCTCCGCCGAGTCTGTTGGTATCCCAAACATTAGCGCGCAATATTTTTCCCCGGTCCGAATAAAAAATAGCAGGTTCGGTATCGGCTACGAGCTGTTCCCGGCCTAATTTAGTATAATTATCGTGACTTACGTAATGAATATCAGAGAATTCGTTATGCCACATATCGTAGCAGTGCTTATATGTATTTCTCATCGGGTCGCCAATATATATATCGCTCTGAGCTACTCCAACGACATTTACCAATTGTCTAAGCACAGCGAGAACTATTTCCGGAGATGTTTCTGCAATTCCATAAGAGCCGTTCTCGACAACGGAAAGATCTTTTGTACTGAAATTTCCGCCCCAGCCGCTTACATTATTTATTTTTATAAATATTTTTTCTCCGGCTTTATAAGAGACACTCCCTTTGCCTCTTGTGTTATTATGATATTTAAATATCGCGTCCCAAGCTTCGGCGTCGCTTGTTTTACCGGTTAAATTCCGAATTGCTTTGCTGACCATTCCGTCAATTACAACTTGATTGTTATTCTCCGGCATCCACCAGGCATGGCCGACTTTCGTCGGATTACAATTTTCATTTGTCGCTGCAGTATCGTAAACCCATACAACTCTTCCCGGGAAAATGCCTTTGGCCTCTCCCATCGGAGCGTTGGCAACATGAACCGAATTCGGCATCGGATAGCCGGGATCGCCCAGGCTTTTATGAAAAGTACTCGTGTCGCCGAAACCCAAAAAGACAAGACCTATTGATAAAATGTACGGCGATAAATACACTTTCTTTTTGGTTCGCGCAAAAGCCAGCGCGGAGGCAAACAATGCCGCCAGGTAAACTACAAAACCGGTAGCCAGCGGTGTTGCGGCCTTTATGCAAGGATAATTGGCTCTGCTTGGTTTGGGTACAACACGTATTAATATCCATATCAATGCAGCCAAACCAACAAACGGAAAAAGTAATTTGTAATACCCGTTCGGGAAAATGAATTTTCTTATTCTTCCTGAATTCGGACAAACTTTTACAAATTTTTGAAATATTTTATTCATTTCAGCCCCTTTAATTTATTTATAAACTATGCTCATAGTACAAAGTCTTATTATAGTTACTCAAATTTAACCCAGTCTATTTCTACATCCTTCTTATCCTTTAATATTACGATCAGGTTATGTATTCCTCCTTGAAATCCGGAAATCGGTGCGTTCATGATCTTCCAGCCGTTACTTTTAGGAATCTTTAAGCCGGCAATTACCGGACCGTCGGCTTTATCCAGCCGTATTTCCAAAGTGCCTCCTTCTTTCGAAGCCGCTCTTACATAAACCGATTTTAGTTTACTGTTTCCGAAATCAACGCTGTTATATTGTATCCATGCATTTTCTGCATTAAGTATTGTTTTCCATCCTTCGAATCTGTTGAGCGTATCTAGAAAAGCTATTGAGGCTCCTTGATCGCTTTTTTTACTGTACCTGTCTATCTGAATTTCCCGCGTAGCTTCGGTAATGCCTACTCCGCGTAATGTGGGAATTACCTTTCTAATTGTACCGTCTTCGTTAAAGAACATACTGTCCATTCTTACCGACCTGTTTTTATCGAAATTCGGCGACAAGTCATTATGATGATAGAAAAGGTACCACTGCCCTTTGAAATCAATAACCGAGCTTTGATTTGTCCAGCAGTTTTGTGAAGCATCCATTATCACTCCCTTTACTTTAAAAGGGGCCATCGGACTTTCGCTGGTTGCGTATTCAATTCTTTCGGTGGTATCCTGTACATGAGGATAAACCAGATAATACGTTCCGTTCCTTTGGAACATAAAAGGCCCTTCCTTCAGTCCTTTCCCGGGCAGACCTTCGATAACATGAGGCTTGCCGGCAAGTTCAAGCATATCGTTATTCAGTTTTGCTATATAAAAATTCCTGGCTGCCCAGATCAAATAAGCCTGACCGTCTTTATCCATTAGCACACACGGATCGATTCCATGAACGTTTTTTATCGGTTTTGCTTGCGGAGTAAAAGGTCCGTAAGGCTTATCCGATATTGCAACTCCGATTCCAAATCCTCTTCCGAAGGTAGTATCTTTAGCAGGTGCAGGAAAATAAAAATAATACTTCCCGTTTTTATAAATACAATCCGGCGCCCACATGGCGTATGCTTTGGTATTAACCCAAGGAACATTATCCTGACTAACGATAACGCCGTGATCGGTCCAGTCCGTAAGGTTTGAAGTGGAGAATACGTGATAATCTTCCATACAAAACCAGCCGGCTCTGCCCTTACCGTTGCCGGGAGGAATATCATGAGAAGGATAAAGGTAAACCTTTCCGTTAAATACCCGCGCCGAAGGGTCGGCCGTAAACTGGTTTCTAATTACCGGATTCTGAGCGATAGCGAGTCCGGCAAACAATAATATGAACGGACAAAGCAACTTTAAACACATTAAAAGTTTTTTCATTTAAAATCCGGCTCCCGATTATTTCTTCTAATCAGTTAATTTTATCTTTATTTCTGGTAAATCATTTTTATCGTATCGGAGAAATCTTTCGTCTGCATTCTGCATAGATATATCCCGCTTGCAAGACCCTCCGCCGTCCATTGAAGCCTGTGTTCTCCGGAAGGTACGGCACCTTCGATAAGTGTTTCAACCTCTCTGCCGGTAATGTCGTATATTTTTACGGTCACGAATTCTTCTTTCGGCAGGTAGAAGACTATCATTGTTGAAGGATTAAAAGGATTCGGATAATTTGAGCATAATTTGAAATCGGACGGTTTTCCGTCGCTCACGTTCGGACGTACCGCGGTAATTAAGCCTTTACCGTCGCCGACTACATTAATTTCACTAAGCTGGTTTGTACCGATACCTTTGTTATGCATAAGATACATATAGTTATCGCATTCTGTATCGCCGTAACTGCTTTGTCCGGGTAACGGAATCTTAGCAGCTTCGCAATCCAGGCCCATTACATGAGCACCGATGCTGTCGGTTGCTACCGGATCTTTGCCGGCCAGAAGAACGTGGCTTTCAATCGGTACAAAATTCGGATTCCAGACTCCCTCCCCGCCTTTTGCGTTTTTTATTCCGTCGATTATTGCCAGGTGAACCGGCCGGGCGGCGTTCAGATCGCAAACGGATCTAGGCAAAAAAGAAGCTGATGAGCCGTTAGTGGGGCTATGGACTGCTTGCCGCCTGTATTGAATCGCGGTTGTTTCATATAACGATTGAGGTACCGTACCAACCTGGTTCTTGAGCGAGCCGGTAAATCCGGCTTCGGCATGTTGTTTCAGTTTTGCAATAGAAACATAAACATCGGCATCTCTCAATATCTGGTTCATAGTCAGTTTCGAAAAATTAAAATATCCGCTGCCGGTTGAAATATCGACAAACGGTCCGGCATTCATATCAAACAGGTTGCAGCCCAATGAATTCTGAATGTCTACATACTCCTGGAAAGCGGAATTAGTAAAAGAGTCTCCCGACCCCAGAGTATCGGTAATGGTAATGTCGCCCGGATTAACACCGGAGTCGATAATCAACTGAACAACCGCCCTTACAACCGCAGGATTGCTCCACATTGCTTCGGTAACAGGAACTCCGTTAAGTTTATCATTGGTAGCGTTTCCGGAGCCGCCGGTTAAGTTCATTTTTATTACTACCTTCTTGCCTTTCGAAAACAGGTCAGATACTCCGCCGATCTGCTCAAAAAGATACTGCACTTTTTGTAAGACGCCGCCGTTTGCGTTGTCATATATATAGCTGTCGGCGGGAGTGTTTGTTGTATCGGTAATTGCCACTGTTGCCAGGTAAGACGATACCTGTTTATGGTTATACCCTAAAATCCCCGACGGTTTTAAGTAAGGAACTACAAGCAAACCTGCCACGGCAGTACTGGCTTTTTTAATAAAATCCCGACGTGAAGTATTCATGCCGCGATCATCTACTTTATCCTTCGTTCTCATTCTACCTCCCATTTATTTAAATACGGATGATTAAAAATTTAATATCCGTTCAGGTTAAGTTACACACTAAAGTTTATCAGTTTCTACCTTACCAGCAGATGTTCTGAACCAATCAAAGTCGACATATCCGCCAAGCGATTTTGTTGCATAATTGAAAAGACAGAATTTATTGCCGGTAAAGATTTTAAGACTGAATTTCATATTAAGCACGTTTCCGATTTTTACGAACGATTCATTATCGGTGCTGTACAAGAATATAGCCGTACCCGTTCCGGGAGCACCTTTCCCGTCAAAATAATGAGCGGCGCCGGAACCGTAAACTGCGCTCGCGCGTAAATAAATCGTCGAGCCATGCACTAACGACGAATCAATTATCTTTCCGTTGTTCACCATTATTACATAATTCTTTCCGCCTATTTTTTTTATCCCGATATAAGCATATGGATCCTGGAAAACAGCAAGTCCTGCTATATCACCTTCATCCATACCGCCGATATCCATTTTAGTAGTAGCCAGTGAAGCTAGAGAATCGGAATAATATTCAAACATTCGCTGAGTAAGAGTATTACGCGCATTCTGCAGACTGTCGACTACTTTTGCAGTCTCAAGTCTTAAGTACCCCGGTCTTTCCGTTAGCGACCATTTACCCGGATCGGGATTATGATTCCATCCCCATTGCAAGCCGAGTTTTGTCCCGATTGCGGGATCGAATTCATCCGAAGTCGGCAGAACGGTAATTGGATAAACTTTGCCTACATCCGGTTTTTTATAGGTAACAACAGCATGCCCGTCAACCCCGACCATCGGCCAACCGTCTTTCCAGGTAACAGGCTGAAGCGAGGGAAATCGCCCGAACGGACCGCTGTCTACAAACAGCATAGTCCACCACTGGCCGGTTTGTGTTTGTATAAGAGCTCCTTGATGAATGCCGAAATTCGAGCCGTGTGTTGTTTCATTCATTACGATCTTTTCTTCGTAAGGTCCGTATATATTTTTCGACCGGAAAGCCGCCTGCATTCCGTCCAAACCTCCGTACGTGCAATACAGATAGTAATAGCCGTTAATTTTGTAAACATGCGTACCTTCAAGTCCTCTCCTGATATCGCCGGTGATAATCAGAGAATCCTTGGTTATAGGGGCAAAATTTTTATCCAGTTCGGTCATATAAATTTTATTGTATCCGTGAGCGACATAAATTCTTCCGTCGTCGTCAAAGAATAACCCCGGATCATAAAATCCTTTAGGTAATTTTTTTATCCGCCATGGACCTTCGGGCCTAGCTGCCGAACAGAGAAATCCTCCTTCGTTCAGTGTAATAAATAAAAGATAGAATTTCCCGTTGTGGTATTTCAAGCTCGTTGCCCATTGTCCGTGGCCGTACCGGTTGCAGCCGTCAAGGTCATAACACTTGCTGAAGTCGAAACGGGGAACAGCATTGCAGCAGTACTGCCAGTTTACTAGGTCATACGATTTCATGATCGTAACACCCGGAAAAATAAACATCGTAGTATTGACCATATAATAAGCCGAGTCATACCTAATTACGTCGGGATCCGGGAAATCGGATGCAATAACCGGATTGGTGAAAGTTCCGTTCCCGTTATCGCTGTGTAATTTCTGAGCAGGTATATCGGTTGAAAGAATAATCGCGGTCATTAATAAAAAATTAATTAAAAAAATTTTCATTTTTAAATACCTAACAATAATAACATACAATTATATAATTCATTTTTTATTTAAATCCTCGGTAAAGATCGCTTGTTCTGAATGGAGAAGCAGGCGGTCCTTCTTTGTTGTACAAATTAGCTCCTTCGGGATTATTAGACCAGGCATATCTTGCCGCAACCGGCTCCTTTACTTTATCGCTCCGTAAGACAACGTTATTATTTACTATTTCAGCTTCGGCCGGATAAAATTCATCATCCCTTCCGCAGATTTGAAAACACTTTAACCTGCCTGACGGCGAGGCGGGCATTCCGCCGTTTTTTGCTATTAAGCCTCTCCCTTTATTTTCGAATGATAAAATAATTTTGTTACCTTCTGCTTTCATAGATTTATAAATCGGCCTTGAATACACAATATTTTTTTCACCGCAAGCAACTTTTTCGGCAGCAAGCGCCGGACGGAAACCGACATCTTTTTTATCTACCGGGGGGATATCGTTCCATTCGCCTTTGTCGTCGGCGGTTGTAAGATAAGTTGCATTAATAAAGTGAATAGTAATCTTCTCGCCGGCGGAAGCCCATCCCCAGATTCTTACATCTGCATTCCTCTGCAATACCATTCCGTCGCTGATTAGTTTCGGCAGTTTTACCCGGCAAAAAACCGAAGCCGGTAAAAACAGAAACAGTAATAGAACTATTTTCTTTATCTTCATGCTAATGCCTGTTGTTCTCTAACAATGAATTTTCCAGCCTCGATTTCTTAATTGTTCCGTTAATAAGTCAGAGTAATAATTTCTATTTCGATCGTGCAGCTTAAATTTTCGCTAGACCTTTATTTCTAGTACTTTTACGATTGTCCTAACATTCATAAAAAAACTTATATACTTAGAGTACTATTAAAGCTCATTATCCGAATCAGGTGATTTTACCAAACGGATATAATAGACCGCACCTGCCGTACTTCCCGGCAAAGCCTGAAATTTCACTCTTATTCTGGCTTTATCTTTAATCATTGAATCTGGAATTTTATATTCCACATCCATGAACTTCGACTGGTACCACCTGCCGGTATTATCTTCGGAAATTAATTTAACATCATCCACATAAATATCGAACTTTCTGCTTCCCCATTCATATCCCCAGTAGCGAACCATTAGGGACAAACCGGATATATTCTTAGTGGCAAGTTCGTAACTGAAATTTCCGCCGCTGCCCGCGTCGCGCCAGAATTCGTCCATATTATTGCCGGTGTTCGAATTTAAACTTTGCACTGCATGATCGGCTTCCGGCTGCTGTTCGCCGGGCGCGACATAGTCGACCGTGCGGTTCTCCAGCGTAAGTTTCTCTTTTTCCGCCGCGGCAATCGAATCGAGAAGGAAGCGGTACTGTTTGCCGGTCAATGCAATCCAGTACATCATATATCTGGAATCGTGAATCTGAAAGAACGGCTCCAGCAGGACATTAACCGGATTGATCAATTTTAATTTTGGAACCGTAAATCTTAACGGTTTTCCTTCAACCGGGACCAGATCACTATTTATTTCGGAAAGTTTGTCGTCGATAATTATCGGTGCTTTGTCAATCGGCAGTCTTTTGCCGCTTGCAATTTGTCCCCACCTGCTGTCGTCGGCAACTAAACCGGCAAGATCTTCCGTACCTGTTTTGGATGCGAGAAGAACCGGTCCGCGCATAAAGGCAATATATTCGGGAACATTCGGCAAATGTTCAATCGAATTATGCATAGGCAGAATAATTTCGACAACATCGCCTGATTTCCACAATCTGTCTACTGCGAAATAAGATGACGGGTGGGCCGTAACCGGAATTGTTTTTCCGTTTACAATCACCTTCAGCGCCCCGTCATTTACCCAGGAAGGATAACGGATAAACATTTTAAACGGTGAAGATCCGTTGGTAATTGTTAATTCGGTTTTCTCCGCAAAAGGAAATTTTGTTTCCTGTTTTATTTTTATTCCCTTTGCTTTCCAGTTTAATTCGGAAGCGATAAAAAGGTTTACAAATAATGAATCGTTGCAATGTGTATAAATCAGCTGATCATACTTTCCGTGATTTTCCATTCCGGTGCCGACGCAGCACCACATGGCCTCGTTAGGCGCCGAATAGACCCGGTAGTGCCTGGGACGTACCGGCGTAAAATACACATAACCGCCGTGCACGGGATGCTGTGTTGATAATATATGATTGTATAATGTTCTTTCGTAATAATCCATATACTCGGCAAGCGGATTTGCTCTGAATAAATCTTCCGTCAATTTAAGCATATTGTAAGAGTTGCATGATTCAGGGCCCTCGACATCGTTTATATAATCGCCGCATGCCTTCGCGCTCGGGAAATGTTCCTTCCTGCTGTTTCCTCCGAACGCCAGAGTGCGGTTCTTTGTAACCGTTTCCCAGAAGAAGCCGGCGGCTTTAACATATTCCTTATCGTGAGTAAGTTCGGCTATTCTCTGAAACCCTATAACTTTAGGTATTTGAGTATTGGCGTGCTTGTTATCCAGATTATCGTTTCCGGCAGCCATCGGTTCGAGTAGTGCTTCGTGTGAAAATCTTTTTGCCGCGGTTAGGTACTTTTCCAGCCCGGTCATTTGAAAAGCATCGGCAAAAATCTCATCCATTCCGCCGTGTTCGGTATCGAGCATCGACTGCATTTGAGCGTCTGAAAGTCCTGCGGTAATATTAATTCCCCAATCGCAGAATTTTAAAAATATCGTTTTTGCTTCTTCGTTTCCGGTATACAACCAGGCATCTCTAAGTCCGGCATACATCTTATGAACATTATACCAGGGAACCCAGGCGGAATGATACGGACCAAAATCGCCGGTTTTTAAAGCAGGCCAAATTGTTTTGCTGGCGGGAACTCCGCCTACATAACCGGTTCCCCAATCCGGTTGATTATTTGCGTTTGCGTCCTGGCAGGTTTTCAGTTCGGATATCATATATTCCATCCGTTTTTTGCATTCGGAATTTCCGGTAGCAGCATAATTCATCGCCATTGCCGAGAGATAATGCCCTCCGATATGCCCGTCAAGTCCTTCCCAATTCGGATAGCTTAAAGCTTTCGGTGCTAATCCGGCTTCTTTTCTATAAGGGGCTAATAATCTGTCGACATCATACTTTAATAGAGTCTTGATATTAAGATCACGCGCATGTTTGAATGGTCCGTTCAGCAGTGAAACATCACGCAGAGGGAACTCATTCGAATATAATCGATTCTGAGCTTGAAGCACAAGAGGCAATGCAAGGAACAAACAAAAAGAGATGTTAAATATTTTATTCATGCGCATTGTTTTTAAATCTTTCCAATTTGTATTATTTGAATTTTAAACTTCATGTTTTATCTTTCAATGAAAAGATCTTTAAATACTATTTGATCAATATTAATTTTTTTGAATCAACAAAACCGCCGGCTTTCATCCGGTATATATAAACGCCGCTCGCCAGTTCCTTCCCGTAAAAAGAGACGATGTAATTTCCGGCTTGTTTCATTCCGTTTACCAAATCAGCAATCTCCTTACCCAAAACATCAAATACTTTCAATGATACGTAACCGTAACGGGGAACCGTATATTCTATTGTAGTTTCCGGGTTGAACGGGTTCGGATAATTTTGTCCCAATTCATAAACACCGGGTGCTTTAGTTGAGGTTTTCACACCCATGGGAGTACAGATGTTTACTGCTTCCCCGCCCAAGCCCGCGGGCGCGTATCCGGAATTTGTAATAGCTAATTTATCAAACCCGGCGCCTTCTTCCCTGTAAGCGATCGTAATGGTATGCGTGCCTTTTGCCAAAGAATAATCGTTTAATTTCTTCCATTCCCATCCGCTTGTGCCCAGGCCGTTATCCATCTGGAAAATCCCGTCGTCCATTTTAACCCAGTAAGAATCGTTATTAGGGCTAGGGCAATTTACTCTTCCGAATACGGAGAAATTTCCGGCGGTATCAATATTAAAGGGAATGGTAATATTGTTTTCACTTCCTGCAGGAGCCTGGTTAAGGCTTTGAAGGCCGGATTTAACGGTAACATATTTTCCGTTTGAAGCCTTGGAATCGGATATTATATTCCAATTCGAACCTACCGTACCGCACTCCGGTTCCAAATAAATCGTTGTGCTGCTGTCTGTATATTCCAGCGTATCTATTGCGTTAAACAAACTCAAGTCGACTGCTTCGGCCATCATATGATGACCTGCCTCGCTGGGATGCAGATGATCGCCGGAATCATAATCAGGCAGCAGACTCAAAGCATCGGCCGGATTGCGCAGGGCTTTATCGAGATCGATTACCGCGTCGAAATGACCGCTGTTCCGGATCCATTCATTAACCGTTTGTCTAATGGCTTCATGTGTGTCGGAATAATAAAACGATCCTTTTATCGGAAGCAGTGTCGCGCCGTAAACAAAAATACCTTTAAGGTGGGCGGTATGTATCATTTGCTTGTACGCATTAATTAAATCGCTGCTTAATGCCGTATCCGACGCATTACCGATGTCGTTTATGCCTTCCAGAATAATCAGCCACTTAACTCCGTTCTGCTCAATTACATCGCGGTTAAACCGGCTTAATGCCGAAGGTCCGAGACAGTTGCCGAGCACGCAATTCCCGCCGATGCCTTCGTTCAGAACAGCTACTTCCTGCGTTCCCGGATTAGCATGAAGCCTTCCGGCAAGTTCATCCGGCCACCGGTCTTGTTTGTTTGTACCGGAACCCCGTCCGTCGGTAATTGAATTTCCCAGGACAGCAATCGCATTTGCGGAGTCCGGCGCGAATACTTCAATAGTGTTGATCACGTACCAATGGTCGGTTGTTACTGCGCCGGAGAAATCGGCTTTCGCAACTTCATTTCCTGTAAGAATGTAGGAAGTGGTTCTTGAACCGGGATGGCCGGTTACATCCGGTGAGGTGCCGCCGAAATAGATAGTTATGGCAACATCGCTTAACGGCTTTAATTCAAATATAAAAGGATCCGACATAACCGCCGAATCCGGTCCCATAGTGATTTCCTGCTTGCCTTTGAAATCAATGACTTTATCGGTGGCGGTGTCAATTGTACCGTTGCCGGTTGAAACAGCAATATGAACCGACTTCATTGTAACCGGGCTGGTACTGAACTCGTTGGAAAACCGCATTCTTAAACTGTCACCGCCTATGGATACGTGAACTATCTGTCTAATAGTGTTATCGCTTAATCCCGGCGGGGGCGGATTGTTGTTTGTTTCCACCAGCTGCGGAGCGGTACTCCAGGTTCCGATCCATTTCTGACTGCCGCTTTGCATATCCCGGGGGCGGGCAAAACATACCGATAAAAAACCCAGCATCATGAGAAAAGAAAATAAATACAATGTGCCGCTATACTCTGACCGGTAAATAACAGGCATATGGTTTTTGATCAGCAAGTAATCGGTTTTTGTTTTATTAGACATTAATATTATTCTGTCTGTTTAGTTTAGATCATAAAGTTTTAGCTACCGGTTCCGAAAAAAACGTATGATTAAAAAATTATTTCATACCGGACAATAAATTAACGAGTTATAATTTTCTCGCCGTCAATATTACTTAAACAACAGCGGCGCAAATTTATATAGATCGTGTCTCCATACCGGCCAGGCATGCCCGCCGGGATATTCGTCAAAAATATATTTTAATTTCATTTCATCGAACTTGGAAAGCATAGTCATACAATTTTTGTAAGCTATATCTTCCTTGCCTCCTATTCCGACCCACAACAGTTTTAAATTATTTTTGATCTGATCAATATTTTTATTCATAAAATCATACTGTGCATCGGCCAGCTTGCTCTGCATAGGTAAAATCCATCCCGAACTAAAAATACCGAGATAAGAAAATAAATTGGTATTGTTAAATCCGACGTAAAGAGTTTGAATACCGCCCATTGATAAACCGGCCAGTGCGCGGTCTTTGGAATCGGTCTTAACCCGGTAATTTTGTTCAACAAAAGGAATAATGCACTTATTCAATTCGGCTTCAAAAATTTTCAAAGTTCTTTCGCCGAAACCGGCGAAGTCGGTGTTGGTATTTCCGTCGGGCATAACAATAATCATTGGTACCGCTTTCTTTTCGGCAATTAAGTTATCTAGAATCAGATCCGTTTTTCCCTGGGTTGCCCATCCACTTTCGTCTTCGCCGCCGCCGTGCAGAATATATAACACAGGATACTTTTCATCTTTGTTTAAATCATAGCCGGCAGGAGTATAAATATAAAACTCGCGCCATGCATTAAAGACGGTGGAAAAATATCTTTTTATACTTATAGTCCCGTGAGGAACATCTTTTAACGCGTAATAATTCTCGCCTTGAATAGGTATCTCGATACCGCTTGCCATCCGGCCCATGCCGTAAAAAGTTTCGCTTGCCGGATCGGCAACCGCAACATCGTCGATCAACAAAGAGTAATAATGGAATCCTTCGCTTAACGGATCCGTCGTAACGTCCCAATAACCGGCGGTATCTTTTACCAGGTCGTATTTTCTGCCCAGATCAATTTGAACTTTTTGAGCATCGGGAGCTTTGATGTGAAAGATTACTCGGTTGTCCGGCAGTATCCGCGGATATTTAGCGCCTCTAACATTGGTTGAAGCGGGTAATCCCAGCACGCTGTAATGCGGGAAGGAAGAGATATCAACCGGTTTAAATATTAGCTGCGAGAACATATACAGATCGTTTTTCCAAACCTTAAATTCATGCCCGCCCGGTTCGATATAAAAGATGTGGGGAACATTACGGGCGGCTAAATAATCATGTACTCTTTCACCGAAGATTACCAGGCCGTCGCTGTCGCCGTACGAAATCCAAAGTAATTTTAATTCTTTCTTTAATTTTCCGGGATCGGGAACCAGTTCCTCAGGTTTTTTTGTATTAGGCGCGGCCGAAAACGCGCCGATCCAGGCGAACTTATCAAGATGGGTCAATCCGAAATTTAACGACTGCCCGCCGCCCATCGACAAACCGGCAAGTGCACGGTGTTCCCGATCGGTATATACAGGATAATTTTTTTGTATGTACGGAATTAAATCGTCAAGCAAGTCATATTCAAAATTAGCAAAGGCCTGAACTTTTACGCTGTCGAAAATATTCCCGACTGCGCGGTCGTCTTTCATCGCTCTGCCGTTGGGCATAACAACTATCATCGGTTCGATCTTTTTTTCAGCATATAAATTATCTAAAATAACCTGGGGGTGTCCGTTATTCAGCCATTCAAATGCGTCTCCTCCGATACCGTGCAGCAAATAAAGCACCGGATATTTTTTGTCTTTTGAATATCCGGGAGGCGTATAAATGACGGCTCGGCGTTTTGTGCCGACGGTTTTAGACATATAATACACCGTATCTATTCTACCGCGGGCAATATCCGTACGTAAAGAATCGAAGCCGGCAGGAGCATGAACAACAATATTCTGCGAATAAATGAGAGAGCTAAAAAGCAAGAGAGTAAAAATCGAATGAAACAGCTTTTTCATTTTTATTCCTTTTGTAAAAAAATTCGCAATAGTTAAATTGTTTCTTTATCATTTAATAAAATTAGAATTTCTCATCCACTTAAAAATACACGCCATCCAGTCCTCTGTTTTTAATTTCAACACAAAACCGTGGTTGCCGTGAGGATATAAGTGCAATTCGGCGGAAACGTTATGATGCCTGAGAGCTTCGTAATAAACTATACTATTATCTACCGTCACTACTTTATCGTCTCCGGCTTGGGTAATATAAGCTGGCGGAGTATTGTCGTCTACCTGCAATTCGCTCGAGTATTCATCGATTAATTTTTTCGACGGATTAGGGCCTAATAAATTTGTCCTTGAGCCCATATGCGTTAAACTGTCCAGCATACTTATTACCGGATAAACAAGGATTTGAAAATCAGGTCGAAGATTAATGTTGTCTTTATTTTCAATGAATGCTTTTCTGTAATGAGTAGCTTCGGTTGAAGCCACATGACCGCCAGCGGAAAAACCCATAATCCCGACCTTGTTTGTATCGATTCCCCACTTCGAAGCATTTTCTCTTACATCCTTGATTGCCTGCTGAGCATCCTGCAGAGGGCCGATTGTTTTATCTATCATAGTCGAATCGCTTGGAAGTCTGTATTTCAGTACAAATGCAGCTACTCCATTTTTAGCAAATTCTTTCGCGGTTCTAACTCCCTCCGCCTGGTATACCACTACCGCATAACCCCCGCCCGGACAAATAACCACTGCCGCACCGGTTGATTTTTCTTTTTCCGGAAGAAAGATTTGCAAAGTAGGTTTCGTTACCCCCGCATACATCCCCGATCTTTCGGTTTCTTTTACGTAGGATTGTTTTGAATTCGGAACGGCGCCGGGATATAAATTTATAATTTCCTGGGCAGTTGCATTTAGTGAAAAGACAAAGAGCAGCGCAAAAATAATTTTTAAAGTTTTCATTTAGTCTAATCCAAATATTTATTGTTAAACCTTACACAATATTTTTCTTTTATATCCTCGCCTTTTTTAGGTTTAAAAAGCGTACTGCACTCGCCGTTGGACATTACAATAACCATCGGCGTACATTTTCGTTCGGCAATTAAATTATCAATAATAATATTCATTTTGCCCTGAGCGCCCCATCCGGTTTCTTCTTCGCCCATACCGTGCTGCAGGTAAAGAACAGGATATTTTTTATTCACATCTTTTCCGTAATCAGGCGGAGTATAAACATAAAATCTATTGTAACTCTTTTTTACGTTCGAGAAGTAATAGCACTCGCTTATTTGTCCGTGGGGGACGTTCTTCGGTGTATAAAAATCCTGATCCGGGGCGGGTATTTCGATACCGCTCATCATTCTGCCGACGCCGTAGAACGATTCGCTTGAAGGATCGGCGAAACGATATCCGTCTATCATCAAAATAATAATAATAGAATCCGGGAGGAAGCGGATTTGTTGTTGCGGCCCAAATGCCGTCCTCTCCTTTTACCATATCATAAACTTTTAAAATATCTACCTGAACTTTATGAGCATCGGGTGCGTTAACTCTGAAGATAACCCTTGATTGAGAATCTACTCTCGGAAAATCACATCCCCTGATGTTCGTCGGGGCAGGTTTTGAATCTTTATATGATTCATTGTTCTGCGCAACAGTAAAAACGCTGATTGCACAAAAGATCGCCAGTGTAATTAATCCATTTTTCATGGTTATGTCTTTTAATTAGTTGTTAACTAAATTCTGCGCTTGAAGCCTTAGAGCCGGCTTCAAGCACTGTATTGCCTTTAAATTAATTTCCTTTTTCCGGCAATGAATTTTACTCAACCTTCCAGACTGAATTTCCTCAATCTGTTTTCTTACTTCAGTAGAACAAACTTCTTCGTATCCCAAAAATTACCGGCTTGTATTTTATAAATATAAACGCCGCTGGCAAGGTTGCTTCCGTTAAATCGGACTTCATATTTACCCGCGGATTTCTCTTCGTTTACTAGGGTTGCAACTTCCTCTCCGAGGAGATTAAAAACTTTTAATGTAACATGACTCGCATTCGGCACCGAATAACCGATTGTTGTAGTCGGATTAAAAGGATTTGGATAGTTTTGATACAATTTAAAGTTGTACGGATTGTTATTCCGGGTATTAACTGCAGTGGAATTGTCTTCCGGCAACGTTATCTCGTACAATTTAGGAGAATTATTATTGTAGTTTAACCCTGTCTCCATGACGTAAAGTTTATTCCCGGCAAGCTCAATTCCCAGGGGAGAAATAAAATTCTTTACTAACTGCGTTACTCTGGCAGTGTAATCGGAATCGGTTTTAGTAAGCGATACCTGCAGCAAATCATTCCCGGAATCGCCCAAAGCACCCAGCAATCCGCCGCTGTTAATTCGCACTACAAAAGCACAACCTTTTAAATCACCGGCCAGCAGCGAGTCTTTATCGAATACAATTCCGTCGGGAGAACTATGAGGAGAAAAAGTTGTAACCGATACCCCAAGATCGCTCGCATCCTTTATATCGCCGGTTACAGTATCGCGAAATTTATCGGCATCCGGTCCGAAATTTTGTATCGGCGCGGTAAAAGTAATACTGTCGGGGGGCGCCGGGTATGTGGAATCGTTGTAGTAAGTTTTATAAAGCATTCCTTGACCGCCGCCCCAGGCATTCGGGCTCAGCAAGGGATCGGTATGAGGATCGTACCCCGGAAACTGCTGCGGCGTTACGTCGCCGCCGATATTCCACGGAAAGCCGTAATGATGTCCTTCTCTTATCCAGTTCATTTCATCCGGATCGTCACGGTCATCCGAGTTCTCAACGCCGAACAGATCGCCGTTTGCATTGTAGGCCATACCGAAAGTATTTCTGATTCCTTCGGCCATTATATATCCGTGAGATTTAAGCCATGCTCTATCGTTTTGAAGAAGAATATCATGTCCGTCCGTAGGTAATTTTAAAATTATAGAAGTTAGTCCAACTTCTCTATGGCCTTCGCGCATTTCACCGTGATCGGTACACGCGCCGTTGTTTATGTAAATATATTTTCCGTTTGGATCCACAGCAATTGCATTTGTTTTGTGATTATAAACGTGCCCGAAAGTATATTCCACGGATTTAGCAATAAAACTCCAGGTGCGTTTTTCGCTCCCCAGTGTATCGGGAACACCTTTTGCTACAACGCAGGTAGCATATGAACTGTTGGTATCGCTTATTTCGTTGCCGGCTAAATACATTGTGCCGTCCTTCCCGAAAGCCATTCCGAGAGGGGCGGTTAAACCATGGTTCGAGGTTTGATAAACCAGGGGAAACGTAATTCTATTATTTTGACCGAAATTCACTCTTCTTATATCGCCGTTGTTTTGCAGTATATACAAATTTCCGGAAACAGGATCTCTTTTGATTCTAACGGAACTTTTATCAACTGTACCAAGCTCTTTAATTGTAATATCGGAGCGGTTGGATACCGGCTGAGCGTATGAATACGGAACCGATAGAATTAATAATTCAAATATTAATAAAAATGTTTTAAAGTATTTAAAACATATCATTTGGGTCTCCTTTCTCGTTAACACGATTTATAAAGGGATTTATTCAGGAGTACAATTACTCCGTTACGGTCAAGATATATTCTTTACCGGCATCTGTATGAAAATCATACAAATAACTTTTATTCAGTTCAACATGTTTTATTTTCGCTTCAGGCAACAACAGCGGCTGCTTAATATCGGGAACGATATAAAACGGGTTTGGGTTTTCTCCTTTCGCTTTTATCATATTAAAATTACCTGCTGCGGTAAGATTATTGTAAGACCTTATCCTGCAGTTTCCTCCGAGCAACGATTTAATTTTTATTTTTGATACCTTTCCGTTTTTCCAAGCTATACTTATGATAAATCCTCCCCTGGCTTTAAGTCCGGATACGTTTCCGTTTCTCCAAGCATCGGGCAGTGCGGGAAGGACAAAAATAAATCCGTCCTGACTTTGCAATAGCATTTCCGCGATGCCGGCGGTACATCCGAAATTCCCGTCGATCTGAAACGGAGGATGGGCATCAAACATATCGGGATAGGTTCCCCCTCCCTCCGAGAATTGCATGTGCTTAAAATTCAGGCTTTCAACTAGTTTAAGCTGATCTTTAATCAGTTTGTAGGCATGATTTCCGTCCAGCAGTCTTGCCCATAGATTTACTTTCCATCCCATTGACCATCCGGTTGATTCGTCCCCTCTGTGAACCAACGATGTTTTGGCAGCTTCAAAAAGTTCCGGAGTACGGAAGGGTGAAATCTGATTACTAGGATACAATCCGTATAAATGCGATACATGCCTGTTATGATCATCCGGGCTGTCCCAATCATGCAGCCACTCCTGAAGCTGTCCCCAATGTCCTATCTGCATCGGCGGAAGTCTTTTAATTTTCTCTTTAAGTTCATTCGCAAAATCTTCGTCTTTGCCTAAAATATTTGCGGCTTTGATAGTTTCGTTAAACAAATCGAATACAAGCTGATTGTCTAGAGTAGCGCCTGCCGTAATTGAATATTGAGGATGAACAGCAGGAGAATTTTCCGGTGAGACCGAAGGCGATACTACCAGCCAATGATGTTCCGGCTCTTCTGTTAAAAAATCGTTAAAGAACCCGGATGCGCCTTTTAATACCGGGTAAACGGAACTTAAGAATTCTTTGTTGCCGTTGTAAATATATCTGTACCAGAGCTGCTGACTCAGCCACGCGCCTCCGCTCGGCCACATTCCCCAGTAAGCCCCGTCAATTCCGCCTGTAGCCCGCCAGATATCAGTATTATGATGCAGGACCCATCCGCCGGCACCGTACATTTCTTTTGCTGTTTTTCTGCCGGCAACCGAAAGTTCCTTCAGCATCTCTATCAACGGATCACTCATTTCCGAAAGGTTTGTAACCTCTGAAGGCCAGTAATTCATTTCGGTATTAATATTCACAGTGTACTTGCTGTCCCAGGGAGGATAAAGCTGACTGTTCCAGATACCCTGAAGATTAGCCGGCTGTCCTCCGGGTTCGGATGATGAGATGAGAAGATATCTTCCGAATTGAAAATATAAAGAGACAAGCTGTGGATCGTTGCCTGCTGCGAATTCCTTTATTCTCCGGTCGGTTGGATTTTTTACCGAATCGGTTACGCCTAGATCAAGCTTAACCCTGTCGAAGAATTGCCTGTAATATGTTATATGATCTTTTAATGCGTCGTCATAATTTTTAGTTAACGCCTTGGATAAATAATTTTCCGCTCGTTCAAGCTGATCCGCACCCAATTTATCGTAATTAATAAAATTTGTACCTATTGAGATATAAATAGTTGCCGTATCGGCTCCGGTAACCGATAATGTCGTATCGTTTGAAGTTATTTCTCCGCCGCTGTTTACAATTTTAATGATGGATGAAAATTTTACTTTACCTTCAATTCCCTCATGATCGGTTGTCTTGCCTTCCATTTCCAATTCACTTTTTCCGCTGGAAGAAACAGTAACTTTTTCGGGACTGCTCATTGAAGCGGAGAAATTTATTTTTCCGGGCTTATCCGCAGTAAGTCTTACAATTATTACCTGATCGGGAAACGATGAGAAGATTACTCTCTTATAATTAATTCCGCCGGCATTGTACTTCACCGTTGCGGTCGCATTGTCCAGATTCAAATCACGGTAGTACCCGCCGTAGGTTTCACTCCCGGGGAAAAGCAGATGCAAACTGCCCACCGTCTGATACGGCATCCCCTGAGCAGTCTGGGATATGAAATCCTCGTTAGCCATATCCTGGGCTTGTTTATAGTCTCCTTCAAAAATTAATTTTCTTATTACCGGCAGAGCTTTAAGTGCTTTCGGATTAGCATTATTATAAGGGCTTCCGGCCCAAACGGTGCTTTCGTTCAATTGGATCTGCTCTTCTGAGGGACCGCCGAAAATCATGGCGCCTAATCTGCCGTTGCCAACGGGCAATGCTTCCACCCACTGCCGGGCAGGATGATTATACCATAACTTCATTAAAGTATCGTTTTGTGCTTGTGTGTCCGTTAACGCAAAAGTACAAAAGAAACAAAGAGTTAGTGTTGAAATAAAAAAATTCTTATTAGACATCAATGTATTTACTCCCATTATTCAAAAATAAGTAACGTCTGAATTATTTATAAGCAACACTTCCCAAAAGCTGCACGCGGATTCGTAGGATCGGAGTTTCCAGTTCAATTTATAAAATAAAAACTAATGCATCCAGTATTTTTTACTGATTAAGTAAATTATTTAATCAATAAATTCCGAGATGTTTTTCATTCTTTTTATTTAGACCGGCATACTCATATGAAAGACTTTTTACAATGAAAGAAATAATATTTTTCACAAGCCCAATCCGGATTTTATTTAAGATACGTTGTGTGCTTCCCCGTTTTTTATCCGGGAAAAGTTCGATCATATTTTTTTAATTCTTCGTCTATTTAATCCGGTGTAACTAACCGGATCAGCATTAAGACCTTTTAAGATGATACTGGATATCGTCCGTTTATATCAGACGACACTCAGGGGAGTAATATAATTAAAAGACCAACAATCGCGGTGGTTCCATTTGAGTATAAATTTTGTGCCGTAAATGCCTGCCTAAATAACCGGACTGATTTACGTCTTAATTATTTCCGGAAATAATTTTAATTATATATCAGATTACTACACCTTTTTTCAGAATAATATTTGCATATAAAGCAGATTCGCCGGTTGCAATTACCGCGTAAGCTTTTTTGGTCCTTTCATAAAATGCGAATCTCTCCATATATTCAAAATCCGTAAAGTCCGTATTTTCTTTTTTGATTATATTGCCGTACGACTGCCAAATATCGGGTATAAATTTATCGCTCGCCACGGTTGCCATTAATGCGACCGGCTTTTCAACATACGGATCAAGAGGGAAAAACTTAATAATTGCCTCCAGCACTTCCGGAACACCGTGCCCGTCGAGCCGGACCAATCTTTGGGCAAGAGTGGCCGCGGGAAAATTACCGTCGCCTATTACCAGTTCGTCTCCGTGCCCCATCTCCATAAGAACTTTTAGCAATTCCGGGCTCAAAATATTAGGAATGAGTTTTAGCAATTGAACAGCTCCTTATTTAAAATGATTTCTGAAACACTAGTGTATTTCCTCGTCGAAAACCACGGCTACTTTACCGCATTTTCCGCTAGCCATAAGCGAATAAGCCTCACCTACTTCTTCAAGTTTAAACCTGTGTGTAATCAGATTTTCAGGTTTAATTTTCCATCTTACAATTCTTTCAACAAGTTCTTCCATTTTCCAAATACTTGTTACCCAGGAACCGTAAATAGTTTTTTGATCGTGGATGATATCTCTTGAAGGCTGGAACTCAACGGAGCCGCCTTCACCGACAAATGCGATCTTTCCCCATTTTCGCGTCGCCTGAACACAGGTTAACCGGGCAATATTGTTGGAAGAGCAGTCGACAGATTTCTCCGCGCCGTGTCCTCCGGTCAGTTGTTTGATTTGCTCCGCGTTACCTTGGCCGGCTTTGATTACTTCATCAAACAAACCGAGCTCTTTCGCAATTGAAATTCTATCTTCCAGCACCTCAATTCCGAAAATTTTTCGCGCGCCCATCGCCTTACCGAGCATGGCTGTCGCAAGTCCGACAGGGCCTAATCCCGTAATCAGCAAGTCATCGTTTCCCGAAACGCTGATCTTTTCAAGTGCTTCGTATACAGTTCCGAAACCGCAAGCAATCTGTGCGCCGTCGGAATAGCTAAGTTCATCCGGCAAATAAACAAGGTCTTTTTCTTCGGCAAGTAAATACTCCGCCATACCTCCGTCGCGCTGCCAGCCGTAGGCGCGTCTGTATTCGCTTGTACATGAGATCATATATCCCCTCCGACAATCGTTGCAGACGCCGCAACCGGAAATATGATAGACAATAACGCGGTCGCCGTTTTTAAATCGCCTGCATCCCGGACCTGTCTGAACAATCTGTCCGGACGGCTCATGCCCGGCAATCATTCCGGGTGAATATCCTTCCGGCCCTTTGCCTAGATGCTCATGATAAATACACCTTATATCGGAACCGCAAATAGTTGACGATTTCATCTTTATTAAAACTTCGCCGTGTCCGGGTACCGGAACGTCGAACTCTTTTAGCTCCACCGTATTGTTTCCCGGTAAAATTGCACCGTTCATTTTAGTCATTTTTAATACCCGATAAAAATTAATTTAAGCGGTAACTATAATGCCATTTAAATCCCATAAATCTTCCCAGCTCTGCTCTTCTTTCCATAGGAATACCTGTCCTTTGATCAATCTGCAGTTTTTATCAATTGTCGAGATCAACTCCATTTCATCCTTTGTCAATTCGGGTTTTGTAACTGCTTCAAGGTTTTCATACGAATGGTTTACGGAAAACGGAATAGGAATTTGTCCGCGCTGAACCGCCCACTTAATAGCAACCTGTGCAGGCGTAAGTTTCAGTCTAGAGGCAATAGATAAAATAACCTTATCTTCAAGGTCAACGGTATCATCCGGAGTTCTGTCACGCTCCGGTCTTCCCGGCGAACCCAGCGGCGAATACGCAATCGGCTGAATATTATTTCCCAGGCAGAAATCAAATAATTCCGGCTGCTGAAAATGCGGATGGAGTTCCATTTCATTACAGACGGGTTTTATTCTGGCATCGTTAAGGAGAAGCTTCAATTTGGGAATAGTCATGTTTGAAGTTCCGATATTTTTAACAAGACCTTCATCGACCAGCTTTTCCATTGCGCGCCAGGTCTTCATAAAATTTTCATGAATGTAGGGTTTTGCGTTCGGACTGCGTGATGAAACATCGCAATTAGGGGGATGGAAGTTCGGAAAAGGCCAATGGACCAGGTAGAGATCCAGGTAATTTAATTGAAGATCCTTTAAAGATTTTCTGCACGATTCATCTACCCTTTCGTGCATATCGTTCCATACTTTGGAAGTTATCCACAGATCTTCGCGTTTAAGAAAGCCGCTTTTGATTATTTCATATAAAACTTTTCCTATGTTTTCCTCGTTGCCGTACACCGAAGCACAATCAATATGGCGGTATCCCGAATAAACTGCGTTCTTAACGGTCTGCGAAATAGTTTCCGCAGGAACCGCATCCGAACCGAACGTTCCTATTCCTATGCAGGGAATCTTGCTCCCTGAATTAAGCGTAATACCGGGGATTGATTCAGGATTTATTTGTCTTCCTTTTTTTTCAATCATTATTTGATCCAGCTTAATAAAATTTACTGCGGATTACTTTTTTAATATGGAATTATTCCAGAGGAATTCTTCTTCTATTATTAAATTTCTCTGTAAAACTGTACACGGATTATTAATCATCTCAATTAAAAGTTCTGCTGCCGTACTTCCTATTTTCCTCGGGTCCTGATTGATTATTGATAAAGGAGGAGTAAAACTTTGCGCCGTATCCTTAAAACCGAATCCTGCAATGCCTATATCTTCCGGAATACTTAACCCCTTTTCGACTGCCGCTTTATATACGCCTAATGCAACCCGGTCGTTTACTGTGAATATGATTTCCGGAAGTTTTTTTGAATTGTATAATTTCATAAAAGAATTATATCCGTCCTTAATTTCAAATCCTCCTTCAATTATCCACTCAGGTTTTATTTCAATATCTTTTTTCTTAAGAGCGTTCTTGTAGCCCAAGCATCTCTTTCTTCCGATACTCACGTTAGAATATCCGGCAAAATGAGCAATTTCTTTATAACCGTTTTCAATGATTTTATCCAGTGCATTTACCGCTCCGTTGCCGTCGTCAAAAGTTACGCTGGAAAAATTCAATCCTTCATACTGCCTGTCGAAAAAAACAAGAGGAATTTTTAGCTTTTCAATATGATTGAAAATCCGGGGATCCTTCGTCTGCTGGGAAACGCAAACAAGTAACCCGTCTACTCTCATACCAATAAGCCGTTGTATATTTAAATCTTCGCTTAGCTGATTTTCCCTGGACACAGTAACGAATACATTATAATTTTTTTCATTTGAAGAATCGATAATGCTGTCAGTTGCATATGCAAAAAAGCTGTTTTCCAAATCCGGTATAACCAGTCCTAATGTAAATGTTTTTCTGGAACTTAAATTTAAAGCTATTAGATTCGGAGTATAACCAAGTTCTTCAGCAGCATTTAAAACTTTCTTTTTCATTTCGACCGATATATCGGGATGATCTCTTAATGCTTTAGATACCGTAATTCGGGTAACATTAAGTCTCTTTGCAATATCTAATTGTGTGATATGTGTCAATTACTTACTCGTGAACTTTCACGTGTAAATTAGTTCATTATCCAAAATTAGTCAAGATTTATTATTGATTTGTTGTCAACCCGGGGAAATATTTTTACCCCGGGAATCAATAATGAAACACTTGGAAGTATTTTCAAGTAAAGGTGTTTTCGAAAACTTTGGACTGGAATATTGTTGCAAATATTATTTTGTTTTCCGAAGATACAAAATTATTTGTCCGTTATTCCTTTGCTTCGATATAATTTTTTATTAATGGTAATATTTTAAAATCGACTCATCCTCCGCGATGAGGATGAGTCCGGATTAAACAGTTTTTAATTACCCTTACATAATTCATTTACTGCATTTGAAAGAAATATATATTGACCTGCTATATTAACAACGGCCTCATTTTCGCCCCAGAGGAACGGCCAGTCGTCCTTATTTTCCAGGAAATCGGGCTCAAGCATAAGTAAACCGGGTACTACACCGCCTGCAACATTCGAGAAGTCTGCTCTGGTTCGTCCGTAAATTTCTTTTTTGGAACGCGTACCCACATCGGCAACAAACGAAAGATTAGAATACGGGTGACATCCGAAAAGATAACCGATTCCCCGGAGTGTATATTCCGGCCCGATGATTTGCGGAAATGCCTTATGAGCATAAAAATTTACTGTTGCCCATCTTACTACTTCTTCATCGCCGCCCCAGTGCCTGGTTCCTATCGGCACGCCGTACGGATTTTTCAAAAGCAGAGAATCATCCTCCATTTTAAGTTTCTTTATATAAGGTTCAAGTTTCTCTTTGTATTCTTTTCCAAAGTAAGGAACCGCAATCAGAGCATTTTCAATACTCATTTGCGGAAATCTTTCGAGTCCCGACCAAATATTTTTAATAAATATATCGCCATACTTATTATTCTTTGTGGTAATGAAAAGCTGCAGAGCAGCGGAAGTTGACATCCCTGATCCGTAGAATCTCGCAAATTCGTTCATTGTACCGCCGCTGGTATCCTTTTGCTGCCAGTCAAATGATTTCTCGGCAGCAGACAGGCATTCTGCGGCAAGTGAATTGTTGTATCCTTTAAAAGCACGGCTTGCATTAGCGAGACTGGCTATTGCACTATAATTCATCCATGGTTCGTCTGTCGTAAGGGCCCACCTGTCATCGAATTTTCCGCTGTATTTTCCCTTAACTTCATACGGTTTCAAATTGGGATCGTACAGTAAATTATCGGTTATCGTAGATGCGTCGCCGAGATGGACATATTGATATAAATGAGGCATTTCTATAGACGGGATAGCGCGTCCGAACGCCTTCTGCATTCCAAGCTGCAGAAGAACGCCGTGCTCAATCTGCTGAAGTATATCGGGTTTGCCGTCCGGGTCATGAATACCGACATAACGATGCATTTCATTAACGTACGTTTCATCTAACTCCGGTTTAAATTGCTCCCATGTAGCAGCCAGAGCTGATATTGTTTCGCACTGTGAAGCTTCCTCGATATCATAGTCACCGGCATCGAACCAGCCACCTACATTTAATCCATCGATATGTTCTCCGGGTTTATAACGAGTATCTGTTGACGACCCCATTTTTTTCCCGTCCATTAATTGTAAATTCGGCGGCATTTGCCTAGCGTCATCCAGAAACGGCACACCGTGCCAAACTCTATATCCGTCTTTTACAAATACGTGATCCATCTGTACAGGCAGAAAAACATCCAATGTCTGATGCCAAACATTATCGTAAACTCGGGTATCGATAGGGAAGGCATCTGTTCTTTCTTTGCCGTATTGAATTACGTATAATCCGCTGTCTTTAACCGATGAAAAATCAAATCTCGCATAGTTGTAACGAAGAAAAGATCCCCATAATTTAACATCTCCGGTATATTCCGCCTTGTAACTTCCGTCCGGCATAACTTTGTACAAAGTAGCAGTTTTCAGCGGAGTATCGTTTTTATCAAGCTCTATTACCGCTACTTTTTCCTGAGATGGATAATAGCCTACTTGAGAAAAACCAACTACCGGTTTGCGTATCCAATTTTTATTGGTGCTTGCCGTAAGATACCACTCAACCACTTTTCCGGTTTTATTAGAAGGAATCATACTGCGAACAACAAACCATCCGTTTTGGGCGACATTGCGGCCGTCGTAAAGCATAAGATCACCGTCCTTCGATGTTATTTCAACACGCTGCATTGAATCTTCAGGCGCCAGAACAATTGTTTTTCCTTTTGCCATCGGGAGCGGATCAACAAAAACATCTCTACCCCTGTCATCAAAAGTAGAGAGACCAAAATATTGAGGAATTCCTTCTTTCCGCGGAATAACTACCATCGGTCCGGCCGGATACTTAGGAAATATTCCCGGCCTGCCGTCCATTAAATATGTTTTTTCAAAATATGCCGAAGGTAAAAATTCAAGATTAAATCCCGCGTGGCCTTCGAGTTCTTTAGGCAAAGGCTTATCCAGGTATACATCAATCATAACGCCCTTGTCTTTCGCTGTAACAACAATCTTAGAATCGAAGTTGTATTTTTTATATTGAAGAATTACTTCAATACTGTTATTAAGTTTGTCAACTTTTCTGTCTATAACCATGGGAACCATATCCCATTGCTCCGGCGTAGCCCTTAATCTTACCGCACCGTCTGTAGCAGTCCTTACACCGTAATGAATTAACTCGATACCTGCGGTCTTTTCATCGAAAAAATAACCGTTGTACTGATTGCTGAAAACCAGAACATTTAAACCGCGTGTTTCAAAGTAGCCCTTGTCATTTATTTTTAACTTAGGTTCTTGGCTATACGCGATACCCGCTAGAAACAGAAATAGCAAAATGGCGGATAAAACAATCCGTTTGTAATTTGAAATGTTGGTGGTATTAACATCTAACTTTTCCATATCTTATCCCTAATTTATTAGTAGTATTATTTATTACCTTAGTCTTAACCGGGAAACATTCTTCCGCATAATTCAAAACGATTTAACATACTTCCATTTTCAGCAATAATACTTCTTTCGTTACCCGCCTCGGCAATGAAGTGACAGCTTTATTTTCCTGCGCAGGATTGATTGCAACATCGGTGAAAGCGAAAAAAGGATAATAATTTTCAAATAGTCATTTTATTTACATTAAGTTTTTACTTAATTTCCGACGTATGAAATTTACAAAAATTTTATATATTAAAACGGTTCAATAAAACAAAAACCTTGTCGATTTTTATTGCCGGACAATATAATTTAAGGTATTTACGGATGAATATTTTAGGAATATCAGCATTTTATCACGACAGCGCCGCGTGTCTTATCTGCGACGGTGAAATAATTGCTGCCGCACAGGAAGAAAGATTCACACGTAAAAAACACGATCACCGTTTTCCATCAAACGCTTCGGAGTTTTGTCTGGATTTTGCAAAAATCAAAATCTCCGATATAGATATTATTGCCTTCTACGATAAACCATTTTTGAAATTTGAACGGCTGCTTGAAACATACCTTGCCTTTGCTCCTCTGGGAATAAAATCCTTCATTAAAGCAATGCCGTTATGGATAAAAGAAAAATTATGGATAAAAGAATTGATTAAAAAGGAATTGGGATATGAAGGTAAAGTACTCTTCCCGGAACATCATGAATCTCACGCTGCATCGGCGTTTTTTGCTTCACCGTTTCAAGAAGCGGCTATTCTTACCGCCGATGGAGTCGGCGAATGGACAACAAGCAGCTACGGAATCGGAAAGGGTAACCGTGTTTCAATTCTTGCGGATATTAAATTTCCGCATTCTCTCGGACTGCTTTATTCGGCATTTACATACTACACAGGGTTTAAAGTTAATTCGGGTGAATATAAAGTAATGGGGTTGGCTCCGTACGGGGAGCCGAAATATGTGGATACTATTTTAACCCGTTTATTGGATTTGAAAGAAGACGGCTCGTTTCGAATGAACATGGAATATTTCGATTACTGCGCCGGGCTTACTATGACCAACGGTAAATTCGATAAATTGTTCGGTGGTAAAGCTCGCAAACCGGAATCTAAACTAACACAAAAGGATATGGACCTGGCGCGTTCGGTTCAAGATGTTACTGAAGAAATTATGCTTCGGATGGCCCGTCACATAAAAAAAGAAACCGGCATGAAAAATCTTTCTCTTGCAGGCGGAGTTGCCCTTAATTGCGTAGCCAACGGGAAAATATTAGCGGAAGGTATTTTCGATGACTTGTGGATTCAACCTGCAGCCGGAGATTCGGGCGGAGCGCTTGGCGCGGCTTTGTTTACATGGTATCAGTATTTAGACAACCCGCGAATTACCGACGGCAAAAACGATTTTCAAAAAGGTTCGTACCTTGGGCCGGAATTTTCAAACGAATACATCGGGCAATTTTTAATTGAAAATAAGATTCCTTTTAAAAAATTATCAGGCGAAGAATTTCCGGTTGTGATAGCAGATTTAATTGCCGAGGAAAAAGTAATCGGCTGGTTCCAAGGCAGAATGGAATTCGGTCCCAGGGCGCTCGGTGCTCGGTCAATTATAGGAGATGCCCGTTCTACTAAAATGCAATCGGTTATGAATTTGAAAATAAAATTCCGTGAGAGTTTCCGTCCTTTCGCTCCGTCGGTTCTCGAAGAAAAAGTTTCTGAGTATTTTGAATTGGACAAGCCGAGTCCGTACATGCTGATTGTTGCCGATATCAAAAAAGAACGGCAAAAAAAGATGATCGAAGCAGAAGAAAAATTTTGGGGCATCGACAAATTAAATGTTGTCCGCTCCGATATTCCGGCAATTACTCACGTGGATTACTCGGCTCGTATTCAAACGGTAAGCAAAAATACAAATCCCCTGTTTCATAAAATGATTTCGGAATTTGACAAACGTCATGGATGCGCAACTATTATAAACACTTCGTTTAATGTAAGAGGTGAACCCATCGTATGTACTCCTCAAGAAGCATATACGTGTTTCATGCGTACAGGAATTGACTATCTTGTTCTCGGTAATTATCTTTTGGATAAACAGGTGCAGAAACCGCCGGACAAAGACATTGACTGGAAAAAAGAATTCGAGTTTGATTAATGGTACTGGAAGAAATCAAAGAAATTAAAAGCGATAAAAAAGAACTTCGCAAGTTCGGATATACAATTGGCATTGCTTTACTTGTTATCGGCACTGCATTGCTTTGGTCCGGAAAGCCGTCGAGCCCTTATTTTATAAGCTTAGGCGTCATAAATTGTTTGATTGGATTAATTTATCCGTTTTTACTAAAACCGGTTCATAAAATTTGGATGAGTTTTTCCGTAGTGCTCGGTTTTATAATGACCCGTATTATATTAACAATATTGTTCTATCTTGTTTTTATGCCGATGAGATTCATAGCCCGTATTTTCGGGAAAAAATTTATTGATTTGAATTTTCAAGAGGAAACCGATTCCTATTGGAATAAACGAGAAACAAAAAAGTACGAATCTATTGATACCGAAAGACAGTTTTAATTGACTTTGCTTTTAGGTTTATGAAACTTTTAATTATAGGAATAAACATATGAGTAAATTATCTAATGTTTCCGAGCTGTGGGATTTTTTGAAAATGCGTAAAAAGTGGTGGCTTTTACCGATAGTGATTTTTTTAGCGTTACTAGGCGGATTAATCATTTTAACGCAAGGCTCCGCATTAGCTCCGTTTATTTATTCAATATTTTAGCATGAAGTTTATTGCTATGATAAAACTCTATTTCAAAAATCATTCGGTTATCATCGTCTTATCGTTATTCCGGTTCTTTTTTGATTTAAGATATAATATGAATTCAAATGATTCTGCTTTTTATAAGATCCAATAAATAAAAGGACTATGTATTATATTTATAATTGCTTCACTATTTGTCGTTTTAAGTTATTTGCTTCGGTGTAATTCGGATTCACAACTAAACATTGATTAATCATTGAAAGAGCTTGCTTGAAATCTTTCTTTTTTGAATAAGCTAAGGATAGACTATATAACACTAATGTATCCTTTGGATTTGCTTTATAAGCTTCGGTTAAAAATTTAATTGCGTTGTTAAAGTTCCCGATATACAAGGCTAAAAGCCCATTCCTTTTTGGAGTATAATCCGCCACGTCTAATTGGTGTTTTTCATAAAAATATTTAAGAACAATATCAAGATTTCTAAAACCGGGATACCGATAGATCATAACATTAATATCTTTAAATACTCTTTTAGATTGTCTCTTCTCAAATAATAAGTGGCTGCCATAAAATGAGCGTCAATCCATGAGACTTTATTTTCTATTCTGAACATAGCAATCGAATCGATCATATCCTTCGGTTGAAGTAAATAAATAAAATCCTTTTGCTGAAATTCCGACATTGCTTTACTCTTTTGTACATACGGCCAGTTATTCTTTAATATGGTGATATTATCATTACCGATAATTGAATCAAGTTTAGTAAACACAAAATTGGCGCGTGTAAGGCTATCCTGCTCATCAAACGGAATTTCAGCATTTTCTGTTTTGGGAAGATCACCGAATTTTTCCATATAATCATAAAAAGCTTTCCCCATAAGTTGATAACCTTTTTCATTCGGATGAAGATGGTCTACAATTAAATCATTGCCTACTATTCCATCCGGGCTTGCGGAATTAAATGCTGAATCTATCGGAACCACCGGTACATGAAATTCTTTTCCCAATTCGTCTATAACATTATTCATCTTCTCCGGTGCCCTGAACCTAAGTGCATCAAGATCTTTTGCCAGTTTGAAAAGTGAATCCGCATCTCTAAAATTATTATTTTTAAACTCATTCTCGGCTTCTTTATATACTTGATCTGCGGTTTTGTAGCCGGGAGTGTTAACCGAAATAAACGGTTTCTGATCTTTTAAATTGCTTACCAGCCTGCCTAAAATTACCGGTACGCCTTTGTCTTTAGCTAAGTGTAAAATATCAGTAAGGTTATCTTTAAATTGTTGGATACCTGAATTGAATTCTTTAGAGTTTAAAAGAATGAATTTATCCTTTACTATTCTGGACATTAGTGTACCCGCAGGTGTTTTGCTTCCGGAAGAAAATAAAGACAGAATCCAATGAATTGAATTGCGTACAAGTTGAGTTATTTTAAAATTATCCAGATATAACATTAATTCTATTACGGCCCTCGATGAGCCGAATGATTGTTCCGAACCAACGCCCAACGCGCCGTAATACTCATTATGCCCTGCATATATCAAAATTAAATCAGGCTTTTGTTTTAGTACGCCGGGTAAAAGATCTAATAAAGTATAAGAATTTACTGCCGTCATAGCAATATTTACAACCTCGACTGTAGTATGCGGATACACCAATTCCAGCCTTCTCCGTATATAACGAGCAAATGATCCCATCGGATCAAACGGAAAACCTTCCGCGCTGCTTCCGCCTAAAACAAAAACTCTGAAGGAATTGGCATTTTTATGTATGTCAAACTCATCTTCACTCGTTGTCGGATTGAAAGCTCCGGTTGTAAAATATTTCCTGCCGATGTCCGGGTTTATTACATATTTTCCTTCTACTACATTTACCCATTGATCAAAATTATATCCGTAATTTATGACTCTCAAGAAAATTTCAAGCACAATTAAAAATATGAACGGAAGTAAGATCAATACTGCGTAGAACCATTTAGGCGTTTTTTTTTCGGAAGCATTTATAATATTTTTAATTTCAGATCTCGGAAGGTTGTATTTTTTGGAAATTTGATTTAGGGAAAGCCCGTCTTTATCAGCTAAAATTTGTTTCTGTATATCTTTGGATATTTTCATTGTATTTTTGTTTACCGATTGGATAATAAATTCATGTACCGGGCGCCTGCAAAATACATGTATGATTTTTTAATATGTATCTAAGAACAGGCTATTTGTTGACTATTAAATCGGAATTTCGTGAACCCGAAATTAAGAACATTAAAAGGATCAAATACAAACTTAATCCGGTAAAAAAACTCATAGTAAAACCCAAGACCATTGAAAGAATTACGGAAATAATCGAGCCCAGAACCGACATTATCCCGTTAACCCCGTACATCCACGGAATGTATTTTACCAAATTGTTTTGTTTTAAAATTTGAATCGCGGTAGGAAAAGGAATACCTAGCAAAAAACCGAACGGTAATAACAAAACGAAACAAACAATTGCTCTGAGAATCAGTCCCGAAGCAAGTAATTCATTCAGAATTATCGGGAAAATAAAAAATAGTAGCACTCCCGCAACCACTATTAAGCTTGAGATGTTCTTTAGACGTTTAACGGAATCATGTGAATATATTTTTCCGCCGGAAAAACTGCCGGTTCCCATTCCAACCAGCAAAGAGCCGAGTAAAATTGATAAAGCAATTGTAGGTGAGCCAAGATAAAGAATGAATTTCTGAAAGAGAGATATTTCCAGGATCATAAATCCAACACCAATACTAATGAAAATAAAAAGAGGGAGTAATACCTTTTCTTTTTCTTTCCTTTCCTTTTTCGATTTTGATTTTATCTTCATGAAGGGAATTATTACAGACAATACGGCAATAATCGATACCGCTATTAAAAGATTTTCTAAATCACTGGGAACGCCTTTATTTACCTTATAAAAATAGGGGTTGTCATCGCGAACCGGTGAAATATCGGAGCTATTCCTGGCTATCAACTCTTTAAGCGAAGCCCGTCCTTCTTTAAGATAATTTAAAAGAACATTTTCAACTTCATTGTTGACGGGATTATTTAAATATGGGAAATATGTTACATGAGGTAAATCTCCAGGTAAGGATTTTGCAATTCGGGAGATGTTTTCAATTTCATTTTTAGTAAAAGCTGATTTTCTAATTACAATTGTTGGTTCATACTCACTGCCTATGATTAATAAATCGATTAATGGCCTCCGAATTGCTAATTCCGTTGTCTTTAAAAGCATATAATGTAGTGACGATTAGCCTGACAAGTTCCCACCTATTATGGACCGTAAATATTAGTTCCCCGTTCTGAGTTAAAATTTTAAGATAATCTTTTATCGCCTCTATGGTCAAAAGATAATTTTCGTTTGATGCAAGTCCATCTATATTTTGCAACTGTTTTGTTGAAGGCAAAGCCAAGACAATAATATTGTAATGCTGCCGGGTACTTTTTACAAAATGACGTCCTTCCGCTACTTCAATTTTTATATTCGGAAAGTTTGTATAAATGCCGCCGTTATAATTGCCGTATTTCTTTACTATATCAACAAAATCCCGGTTAATTTCTACACCGGTGATATTTTTTACTCCGCCTAAAATTCCCGTAAGAATTTCTTTTCCGCCTCCGGGTCCTATGTCCAGCATATTATTCTTTTCTTCTTGATTCAATAATAGAAAAGGAATTGCTGTTGTATGGTGCAGCAGAAGATAATTAAGAAGTGTATCAGGGTGTGCAATGTCTCCGTTAAATCTGTACATTTGGGTCCCGGCCGCGCCATCGATGAAAAGATCTTTAACAAAATTACGATTGTTATACTCCACAAGATCCGACCTTCCGTTAATACTCCACCTGCTATCGATTATATTGGGTTTTATATTCGGATCGTCATAGGTATAATAAATGTCCTTTTCAGGGAAATGGCCGATAGGAATTTTTCCTAATACGTCCCTTTTACCAAAAACTGTCAGCACTATGGCTAAACAGAAAAGAGAAAAGTACAACAATGTTTGTCTTCTCTTTTCAATACTGAAATAATGAACCGATGAAATAAATAAGACAAGAGCTAAAAACAAAACGGCATTTGCCGCGTTGAACAAATCAAAAATATATATTGACAGGATGGACCCTAATGCCGCACCTATTAGATCTGAAGCATAAATTCTAAATCCGGCACTTGCATAATTACTAAAAAACTCTGCGTATACTATTCCGGCAAAAAAGAAAGGGACAAAAAGAAGGAAGAAATAGATGTACGGATTTGTTATTGATAAGATAACTTCAAGCGTAATAAAAAGTACGAGCGAAATCCCCGAAAGAATGATGAACTTGCTGAATATTTTTAGCTCTTTAGTTGATCCCTCTTCAGGTTTTATTTTGTAGTATGAATAAATTCCCCCGCTTCCAAGCCCCAAAATGGCCAAAGACAAAATCATAAAAGCATAATTTTGGACAAATATTACCGAAGAAATTCTTGTGGATATTATTTCAAAGCAAATAACAACTGCCGAAACTACAAGAATACTGAGGTTTAGGCTTTTAGCATTTTTCATATCTATTTGGAAGCGATTGCCTCGGATAAAACGTTTTCAAATATTTGCGCATTGTATTTTTTCTTTAACCTTGTATTGACCTCCTCCGAAATTTTTTCGCTGTAATAATTATTGAACTCGTCTTCTATTCTTTTACCCTTAACTTCGTCATAGGTAAGCTGCTTTTCCGGTTGGATCTTAAAACATTTAATAACAGCAAATTGTTTTCCTTTTGCAGAATCATTATATTCAACCGGTCCGGCACATTCGTTTAATTTCAATGCAAATGCCGCCTTTGCCAGGTAGTCTCCTCCCGCGGTCCTGTAAGCTTTAAGCGAGCCGTCACGTTCACGAATAAACATCTTAACCAACCAGGCATCTTTTACCTTTTCAAACGGTGTTCCTTTTTTAATTTCATTTATATCTGCAGCGGCCTTTGCGCTATCCGCATAGATCCTTGCGTAAATGTACACTACTTTTAGCTGATAGAATATTGAACCTTTGTTATCTTCATAAAATTTATGTAATGCCTCCGGTGTCGCCTGCGGTATGCTTCCGTCAATAACAGCCTTATTATATAAATATACAAGATTGTTCTTTATAACGGGGTCTTTTGTATTTGGATTAATTAATTCTTTGTCCAAACCAAGTTTTTTTGCGGCCCTAATAACGTTATCGTCGTAAACTGCATTTAAAATAAAGTCTTTGATATTGCCGGAGTTTAGTATTGTATTAGGACTCAAGACTATAACTTCTTCCAGCAGCCGGAGATATTCCTTTAAATCAACATTGCCGTTATTATATGAAAGTATTTCAAAATCATGATCTTTCGAAATAGTATTTTGAATTACATCTTTATAAGCGCCTGCATAAAAGCGAGCATCTTCGGACGACCATTTGACGATTTGATCAAGTCCTTTTTGATTCCACTTAATTGAGTTTTTGTCAATAAGTCTATTCCTAAAGTTTTCGTAAGCGTTGTTGGATATCTGATAGTACCCCTTCTGAAGTTGTGATATTATCTCATCTTTCATTTTTTCAAACGGTTCCAATTTTATTTTTTTAATATCCAAAACCTTTACGATGTGAAACCCGTCGTATGAAATTATAACGCGGGTGGATCCTTTCTCAAGATTAAAAACAACATTTCCAACCGGGCCCATTATACTTTGCGACCAATCCATATCTTTTTGATTATTTATAATGATATTTTTTAACGAATCTAATTTTATTAACTCTTCGAGGTTATAATTCTTACTAAGACCAACTTCTATATTCGATGCAATTGTTTTTAACGAATCAACTGTCTCTTTATTTGCGTTTTCGGGAACAGGCAATATTGCTTCTTCATATATAATTTTCTTACCCATTTCTTTATAAGCTTCGGCCGCTTTTTTTTCATTGGCATACTTTGCAATATACTCTTTTTCGAAATATGTGCTTATTAATTCATAGTTTACAAAACGGCTAATTTCCTTCATTAATTCTTTATTTTCATTTAGACCTCTGTCAAAGAAGTCATATATTTTTAATTGGTTAATTAATAGATTATTTAATGCCTTTTTATAAGCAACTGATTTATCGCGAAATCTTCCGGTCATAATGTCCTTCTGCTACAAAATTTTTGAGATCTTTTACAGTTACCACATAGCCTTTATCAGCTTTTGCCACAACTTCATCATTTATATCGGATTTATCTTTTGCACAGCCTGCAAGCGAAATAAATAGAATAAAAATAAGCAAAAGTAGGAATTTATTTTGATTCATTAACTAGCTCCTAAAAATACAATGAGGTAATATAAACAAAGTCTGAAATTTCAAAAAGGTATAATAATTTCAATTAAATAATAAATAGAAAGGAACGGTTTATAATAAATTAACCTTCGAGGTATCAGCAATTAGTTTTATTTACCTCGAAGGTTAAGAGGTATTTAGTTACTATAATCATTTATATAGGAACTAAAAAGTAACCGGATGTAAAAATTAACCAGACCACCGGGAATTGGTTTTTCGCAAGTCCCGGCGGGAGAGGTTATTTGGAAATTATTTCATTAATACCATTTTCTTGGTTAATGATTGATTATCAAATCTGATCTGATAAATGTAAACACCGCTTGCTAACTTAGAAGCATCAAAGTTAACGCTATAATTCTGAGCACTTTTATATCCGTTAACCAAAGTAGCAACTTCCTGACCTAAAGAGTTATATACTTTCAATGTAACATTTCCGGCTTTAGGTATAGTGAAGTTAATTACTGTTGTCGGGTTAAATGGATTCGGATAATTTTGATTCAATTGGAATTGCTTAGGAAGATTCGTTGATGTTTCAACAGCAGTAGGTCCGTTCTCAAGTACACTTTTTATAGTGGCATATTCGGTACTTTTCTGAGCTTGCCATGAAGTATTTTGAGACGGGAACCAGTTTAAGTCGCCCAGGGGGAAACCACCCATTCCGGCAGATTGCAAATCAGTATCGGTATAAGAAAGATCGACGGGAATCGGCCAATCAGCAAAAACATAATTTCCAGCTTCGTCATTACTCGCTTGACGCCATGAATCCATTGGAGTTCCGTAACTTGTATCAACTGCTGCTATTGCATATGCTTTTACTACAGCAAGCTGAGTTGTAAACAAATCATCCGTGTTCTTAAACGCTGGCAACTTATCGGTGATCCAGGTTCCGTTTGTAAGTAGAGGATAATCCGTCTTATTAGCAAATAGGGATGTAGTTCTTGAATTCATAAGAATCATCTGTGAGACCCACTGTGTATTGCCGTTTACCTGATTAGTATTCAATGTTGAAACTATATCGGAAAGAGACGGATCCCAATAAGCCAGGTTCTTGTCCGCATAAAAGTTTTTGCCGCGTGCATTGAATGTAGAATCAACACGTAGATTAACAAGGCCCATCGGGAGTCCGTCAACATCAACTTCACCTGCATCAGATGTTGAAAGGACAGGGCAAAAAGCCTGTTCCTGGCAATTTACAAAGATATTATTAGTGACACTCATATTCGTCTGATCACCGTTATTCATCATAACATAACCTGCGCAATCAATAAAGTCATTATGATTGAAAACCACTTTGTTAATTGCAACTCCAACTCTAAATTTGTACAAAGTACCCTGAGTATTCACGTGTGTACAGTTCTCAACAAGAAGAGTATCTATGGCAGAAACACCGCTGGCATTGAAATCTGTAACACCACCGTTTCGGCGGCAGCTATGACCGTCTAAATTTACCATGTAATCGTTTGTAAAGAATATTCTTGAGTCGGCCGGAGGACCTCCAACCCAGCACCACCATGTATGCTCCATAATGCAGTTATCTACTTGAAGTCTCAAACCTGCTCCGCCAAAACCAAAGAAGGCCCATCCTCCGTTGTTGCCGGCGGTATTGCCTATTTCAAGATCGATATTTTTAATAAGCAGGTCTTTATTGACGGTCATACCTCCATAGGTAGTAACACCTGTTATATTTTCACCGCAAATAACCGGCGGTGGGGCACCTTGGCTTGTTTTCAAAGAAGTCTGCGTCGGACCCATAATAATGGTCCTATAGTCGGAGGAAGTTACCGGATTATTTCCGCATGAATATATTCCCCCGCTCCTCAACTCATACACACGGGATGCGGGAGCCATAGAATCTGACTGCATGAGAAGATAAAGAGTATTCGGACTGCCAAAGTCAGCATCATCTTTTACAACCAGAGTATCTCCGCTTTGGCTCGCGACATATTGCATGTCCTGAGCAAACGCAGACGTTACAAGAAGAAAAACTATAGTGAAAAGTAATTTTACACTTTTCATTTAAACCTCCTAAAATTATTTATTGTTAGGTCATCTTTAGTAAACTACTAATGATCTTTGTCTTGTAATTTTCTACACCTCCTTTTTTTGACATCATATTATTAAAAACAAACAGTTAAAATGTATATCTCAAATTCATCTGGAATACCGTCGGGGAATATAAAACAGAAATTAAGTTTTTAGTTATCGGAGCATTCGGACTTATTCTGTAATTACGATATGTATCTATTCCATTGTGAAAAATGTTTACTCCGTTCAAAGCAACGCTTAAACCATCAATAGGCAGATTTTGTTTTATCGAAAAATCCCATCTATAAATGTTGCCGGTATAGGAAGCTTCCTCAGGTCTTGAGCCGACAGAATTAATTACATTACCGATCATATTAAATGATATACGTCCGGAGAAGCCTTTATAGTCGATACCAAGAGCAACGTTCACTACATCGTTTGCCTGCTGAATTAATCTTCCGACGAATGTCGTATCATCTGTAGAATATGTAAGGACCGGTTTTTGACGGCCATTAACTGTTACATAAGTAGTGGTCACAGTAGGTGTAAGAATGGTGTAATCCGTGTTTGATCCTGATTTTGTATAGTTTACATCCAAGACCAGAGCGCTAAGCGGACCAGGCAAATACCAGAAATTTGTCTGCCAATCAATTTCAATACCTCTTATATAGCCGAGATGCGGGTTGTTTAAAGAGATGCCGACAGTTTGAGTGTTGGGTACCGTAAAACCAAATCTCTGCGCCAAAAATGATGAGTCGGGAATATATGTGGTAGCGGCATATTGATCACGATTCACATAGTAAATCGACGTACTGTACATTTGATCTTTAATTATTTTGTAAAATGCGTCTATTGTAAACAGACCTAATAAATTATCGTGAACGGATCCAATGATATCAAAGTTTTGTGCCATAGCAGGTTTTAACATTGGATTTCCCAATTCAAAGTTGCCCTTATAAAAAGCAACTTTAGGAATAATTGCCGTATAATCCGGGCGGGAAATACCTGTTGTATATGCAAGTCTAATATCCGACAATTCATTAATTTTATAATGGAGCTGTACGTCGGGAAACAAGTTGTTATCCGTCCGGTTAACGTTGAAGGCATTATAGGGTATCGTGTAATGCGGGTTATAAGGATTAGCGGAGTCGTTAACGGCAATTGACCCGCCTTCAGTACTGGCAGCGTCGCCAAAAACAGTATGAGTAACATATGTAAACTGGGCATGATAAATCATATTGTAACTTTCGAAACGCACGCCGCCAAGCAAAGTTATTTTTGGACCAATATTAAAAGTGCCCATTACATAAGCCGCTGAAAATTGTTCTGCGCCGTTCCAGTCATTTTTATAGCTGTCTGCATATTGTATAGGGACAGACCAGCCTTTCTCCGACAATTGCAGCCAGGTATCATATTTAGTTCGATCTAATGTATACTTAAAACCGCCGTTTGTAAAATCAAATAAACTATTTAGATAATATTTTCCTCTCGAAAAATTATTATCCATAACCTGAGAAAAATGCAGCGGATTAGCAACACTAACTCCAAGGTAAGCGTTTGCGGCCGGATTTCTATACAAATCGTCAATGGTATGGGCAAAATTCTCATCGACATTATTCATACGTGTCGTTCTTATATACTTACCGCCGGCTTTAAATGTGGCAGTGATATCTTTAGAAAAGCTAACCGGCGCCGACACATCGACCGCCGCATTATATAAATGCTGAGTAAACTGGTTGGCAATACTTTGAGTCCACCCTGATATCGTTGCACTGGCAGCATCTTGCGGGTTAAGATTGTTGAAGACTCCAAGGGCATTCATAAGCGACATTTGCTCCTGCGCAGATTGGCTGCTATATCTTATCGGTTGGTTTGAAGCATCATAACCAAATGGCGCCGTAACTGAACTTTGATTATTAAATGAGCTCCATGCAGCACCATAAAGAGCAGGAGAATATCCGAAAATTGTATACTGTTGTGTGGCAGAATGAGACAAACTTAAATTCACTTTGATATCGCCAAAAGAATTTTCTGCCTGAAGTGCGTTAATCCATAAATCCTTTCCATATAAACTGCGGCTTGGAGTATATGTTGCCGAAGTATTATTAAAGTTAAATACTATATAATTATTCAGTTGATCTGTAACATCCCCGGCATACGTATTTTGAAAAACTATTTTACCATTCGGAAGGCGATAATCCAATATAAGACTCCCGCCGCTGTTTTTGACAATATTAGCATCGTATTCAAAGGTTGCACCGGTAGTTATGTAGGTAGCTTGTCCGAATGCTGTATTACCTGCCGAAAGTAATGAAGGCGAAATGGAAGCCACCTGGTTACCGCCGTCAGTTCGGTCCATATTTCCTTGCAAGAAAACGCCTAACTTATTATTAAAGAAACGGTTACTAATACTCGCCCAAAACTTATAGTTATCCCCCACACGATCTGTTGAATTGTAATTTCCTTGAGCCAAAACGTCAAAATGAAGACCCTCTGGGGCATCTCTTAATCTCAAATTAACCACTCCGCCAAGAGCATTTGCATCCATGTCCGGCGTAAGTGCTTTTATAACTTCAATGCCGGAGAGCAAATTTGATGATATAAAACCAAGGTCCGTTGCACGGGTGTTCATATCGGTTGAAGGTAATTCAATACCATTTAACAGAATCTGATTATATTTAGCCTGAACACCGCGAATAACTACCTGATCCCCGTTCATAAGCGAGACACCGGGCAGACGGCTGAGCGCTGTGGCTGCGTTATCATCCGGTAACTGATGAATCCTTTCGGATGATACTACGTTTACTATTGTATTTGATGTCAGCTGTTGGTTTATTGCAGCACGCTGTCCCTGTGCCTGTGCAGTGACTGTAACGGTTTGACCTTCAATAGCTTCACTTGCCAATTCCACATTAATTTCAAGTGTTTTACCGGAAGGAACATTAATTTTAATAAAGTGAGATTTATAACCGATATATCGAACTGCCAGGTTATAAGATCCCGGCGGGACGGATAAAATTTGATACTTGCCCTCTATGTTTGATGCTGCTCCTAAACTCGTTCCTTGCAAATAAACATTTGCGCCGAATAACACACTTCCGGTGGTTGAATCTTTTACAACCCCCTGGATCTTACCGTTTTCCTGCGCATTTGATGAAGACACAAACAGGGACAGCAAAAACATTAATAAAAGTGAAACCGTATAACTCTTCCTCATACATACCTCCTAGATAACTGTTTTATACTTTTGAGTTTTTGATTTTGCATCATACATAAATTAATTATAAAATCTTTAATGTTCAATTAACTGATATAAATATAATTGAAACGATTCAATAAGTAAACAAAAAACGACAAAAGGATACCACATATTACTTTTTAATAATTATATTATTTTTAATAAAATCTATTTACGTAATATTTATCCATATTGTTATGGATTTTTTGAATTTTTAATACCCAAAATAAAATTTCCGACTCTGAATTACTGATTATTCCCGGAATTTGAATTGATATTGAAAGTGATGGTGGAAGTAATTTAATAATATGATTTGAACTAATTCCCCTAAATCCCCTCTTATTACGGATCTTCAATGCTATCTTTTCTACTATCTTATATAAACCCGATGCAATGCGGTCAATTACCGCAGATTTAATTTCAGATAGTTCTTTGAGTATCTTCAAGATATTTTATCCGTCAGTTATTTCGAATTCTATTCTGTAAAATCAAACTACTTACCGAGATTCCATCTAATATGAGAGAATTAGTAATTTCAGTGCTTTTCTCAACGATACTTAAATATCAAGGGACTATAAAGGGTAATATTCTATAATATGTGTTATACAAAATTTTAACCAGCGCTGATACGGAATGTTAAATACTCTGATTTTATTCCTTCATAAAGAAGTTAAACTATTTTATGACCTAGTATTTGCGTATCACTTATGCATTGGGAAAAGTATACGATCAGTTTTTGATTCCCAAATCCGTATGTAATTAAATATACAGCTAATCGCTATTATAACTTACCTGAGATTCGTCTATATTTTTTTTCGTATGTCTCGATAATAATTTCGGTTATATAATCAAACATGCTACTTCAACATTGGGCATTAAAACTATCACTTAATTGGACAATTTTTCTTTCCAAAATCAGATCCGGAGCTATTTCCAACATTGTGCCGAAACTTTATAATGATATCTTGATATTTTTGAAACAAACTTGTGTGAATTATCTAGTTTCCGTAAGATATCAAAATGTGCTTAAAAGATTTGATTTACTTACTCGTGAACTTACTTGTGAAACTAAATAACTAATTTTTAAAAAGCAAGCTTAATTTTTATTATTAACTTTATACATGACTGCCGGATTTAGATCCGGAATGCAAATATTTTTGCATGAATGTATTCTCATTATCATGTTTTGCGAACAATTAACTTAACTGTATTACAAAACAATTACTCTGTTACCAAATTAAAACGACTGATTTTGCGGATACAATTATATTCTTATCCTTTTATAAGTACAAACCGGAATATTACTTAAGTCAATCAAATCAAAAAGTCGGCGTATTCACCGGGTTACATTGCTTACCTTCATTAGTTTTGCAGCGTGCTTTCTTTCATACATCGATATTGAGTTTGAAAAGTTTCCCAAATCCTTATCCGTCCATAGGTCTTGAATTATACATCGTCCGTTAAATCTAATTGATCAAAGTTAATTGTAATTTTTAAGTAGAACCGGCCGTGTTGATTCATCGAGAAAGCATGATCTTTTTCGTTATACGCGTGAGTTTTAGGATTTTCCACGTACCAGCGGATATCGACGACAATAAATTTCCATCAGAATTTTTTCAGATATTCAGCCATATAATCGGCATTTGTCTTCACTTCTTTTTCGGTTACGGTAGGCCCTAATAGTCCCGGCTATTCCTGCCCATGAGAGGCATCGGAGCGTATAATAGGGCCGAAAAGGAAACAAAAACAGATAAAAAGATTTTTTTGATCATAGCCATCTTGAAGTTATTTATTAATTTTCCATGTAAATCTTGTTCTTAGTAATAACTTGTTCTTCCATATGGGGACCTTAAAGACTTACTTCAAGCACCACTCCGCCGCCCGACTGGAAATACAATACTTCGATTTTATGGTATCCCGAGTTCAGCATAACGTTTCATGAATTCTCAACTATTAGATACTGACCGTCGTTACTTACTACCAGTTTGTTGTCAATTAAGATCACAGACCCGTCGTCTGACGTCGTATATAAAGTATACAAGCCGTTGCTCGGTATTTTAATATAACCGGTATACTTTAATGTGGAATTTTCGGTTCGTTCGGTTCTATATTGAAAATTAATTTCAACACCGCTACTGACTGAATATCCTTTTAAACAGTTTGATCTTAATTATTTGTATTTATAAAGTCTAACCTTTTGAATGCTAAAAGTATCACCCGGCAAATCCATATGTCTGCCCTGGTGACTTTGATCTCCGTTCAAGCGAAGTCCGGGAACCCATTTTCCGTCAACAAACTTTCCTCCGTCAATACTTCCGATGCCGACGATAGAGCCGTCATCTTCCGCCGATTTAAAAGTTATTACCATTCCTCTGCCGGCTACATAGAATTCATCGGGCGAAATCATTATTATCATTCCTCCGTATCTCGGGTTCTCGCCCTCGGTTTTAGGCGCATAAGGCCAGCTATATTCATGATGAACGATAAACACATAATCTCCTAATTTTATTTCTGCTTTTTCGCTTGCGCTGTCAAGACTAACCCCGGCCATTGTTCCTTTACCCTGATTTGCTAATATTAGCGGAGTAAGCTGTGTTAGTACATCATATCCGTTCGAAATCTGGTTGTCGGACGGATCGGGAAGAGATTCAATTGAGAAGGGACTGTAACCTATTACATTATGTTGTGCAAATGCATAGAATGCATTAACCACGCTTTGATTATTTCCTGCTTCCGGTATAAAAAACTGATTGTACATTTGTCCCGGATTACCTACCGGCTTATCGTACTTAGATACCCATTCGGCGAAGTTCGGGAAATAAACATCAGGCGACATGAAATCGATACCGGGCGCGGCGGCTTTCCAAATATCCATAAGATGCGGCAGCGGCCCCCCGCTGGGATATTGACCCGGCCTGGCTCCCGGTCGAATAAGAGCGGCGTTTACATACATAGGCAGCGGATATTCTTTCTTCCCAGCTTCCGCAACATAATTAGCATACTTTGCAAAATACCAGGCCATAAAATATTCATCCGTTTGAAGGCCCTTTCCGAAAACCTCTTCCCAGTTTCCTGATGTTTTAAATCCGTTTTTCTTCCAATCTTTCAAAAGTCCTGGCTGAAGCGAACCCTTATTTTTATTAAGGTAATTTATCAGTTCTTCGGGAACCGGCGAGTCGAAAAATTTATCGGCGCTTTTGCAGTAATCTCTGGCATCCGGAATCATTCCGATTTCATTTTCAACTTGGACCAACACAACTGTCTGTTTTTTCTCATCAAATTGGCGAATGTGTTTCATTAAAGTTGAAAAAGCCTTTGCATCGGCATCGCGGTTAGTTTTACTAAATGCAGTAAGAATTTCTTCCGCTCTACCGTTACTTTCTCTGGCACGCGGAAATCTTTCTTCATCGGTTTTTATCCAGAGAGGTATGTAACACGACATACTGTTTTTCCATGTTCCGAACCAAAGAAAAACAAGCTTAATATTATTAAGTCTTGCTGCCGTTATAATACTATCTACCAGAGTAAAATTGAACTCTCCTTCTTTCGATTCGATAAGCTCCCAGTACACAGGTACTACAAGAGAATTTAAATGCATCGCAACAATCTTCGGCCAAATTGTATTCATGTAGCTTAAGTCAGAGGCACTGGAATTGCCAGTTTCACCCGCGAGCATGAGATACGGTTTCCCGTTAACAACAAGCTGCAAAGTATTTCCCTGCTTGCTGAGATGAGGGATATCTGTCTTTGATAATAAATCATTTTGTTGTGCCGAAATAAATCCGGAAAATAAAAGCGCAATAGAAATAAAGGTTAATGAATATACAATTTTAAAGTCATTACTTTTCATTGAATTATTCCTTATTTGGATACGAAGGTTGTGATACTCGAAGGTTCCATAATATAGGTTATATTCCCGTCATTAGCAGTTATATCGCTTCCTTTTTCACAATTTTTCGTCTCCGATGTAGTATATGTCTCAAAGGTTGAGTTCATCGATCCGTTTTGAATTCGTAATACTGTTTTTTGTTCGGTAGTGCCGGAATTTAATGCTACTATTACAAATTTGGAAGAAGCGGAATCGATAAAAGCAGAAGCGTTCACTTTACTTATACTGGGATAGATCTTGCTGTCTACCCTATGGAAACCAGGACGAATGAACCTGGAGAACTGGGACATAATATAACCTCTTTTTGTAACCTGACCTTTTTGGGCATAGTTCTCATTCGGATATGAAGTGCTTGTTTCGCCATCGCCTATCGGTCCGTAAAATCTTACAATATACCACCATATATATGCGCTCATATCGTCCAGCATACAATTATTCATTTCGGTTCCGACATCCAGGGCCATAGGCCATTCATTAGCCGAGTTCTGACTGTCGGTATAATGCTCGGTCATCCAGATTTCTTTGCCTTTTTGTTCGGCGAGGGGGTATGGTAATAAACCGGCTCCGTATATATGTCCTGCCACAATATCTAAATTTGCGCAAGCTGCCGAATCTTTTAAAATAGGATCGGAATAAGTGCGTTGATACTGAAATGATTCGGGAGCCATAACCCTGGTTTGAATAGTATCGGCATTATTTTTCATAAAGGTCAGCATTTCATCCGGTGTCCAGCCGGTCCATGTTTGAGCATAATCAGGTTCATTTTGGACTGATATGGCATAAATCGGTACGCCGTTTCTTTCCATATAATTATAAAAATCATTTAAATGCTTGGCGTATTCGGAGTACATGTCGTGACGGAGTCTTTGCTGACCATTCACGGTTTCAAGCATATCGGAAGGCGGGTTCCAGGGTGAAGCTACAATAATAGCGCCTATGTCATAAGCTTTCTTAGCCGTAGATACATTTAAGTTCCATTGAGTACTGTCGGGCTGAATACGCAATCTTAAAATTGTAAAACCAAGCTGACCGTCACCTGTACCGAAAGCGGTTGTAATTTCGGAATCGGTCATATCAGGTCTCCAGCCGACAATATTGGCGGCGCCGAAGCCTCTGATATATTGATGTAAACTGTCCACATCAATTTGATCTACCGGTATATATTTTACGGATAAATATACTGTGGTATCGTTGTGAAGGGCAACGCTGTCAAATTCCTGCGGGACAACCATAGGAAGTGTGGTTGAATTGTTCTCAATTCTTATTTTATATATACCTGCGGACATGTTTATTTTCATCATTCCTTTGTTTGCTGAGGATTTGGAAATATTCATGTTAGGAAGCGAGACCAAACCTTTACTGCCGGCGTCAAAAATCATTTTCTTAACCTGGGATTCTCCGTCAACTTGCAGCCTATAAAAATAAATTCCGCTTGCAACTTTTAGTCCGAAGTTATTTCGCCCGTTCCATAATACATTATGCAAACCGATTGACTGTTGTCCTACATTGAAGTTCTTCACTACTCTGCCGAGGATATCATAAATTGTTACATGCACATCGGATGATTTCTGCAGCTGATAAGGAATTGCGGCAGAAGAAGAAAATGGGTTAGGATAACTTTGTTCGAGTTTGAATTTAGTAGGGATATCATTAGCATTTGAATTAACGGAAGTCGGTATGCTAATCTGGAAATTTCCCGATGCGTCCGTAGTAGCGGTAAATTTATTCGTTGTATCCGAGTAATCGATAAATGTTATAGAAGCGCCGGATACGGGATACCTGGATGTTGTAACTTTTCCCAGTACGGTAGCCGTTTGAGCATTTATTTGAGTATTGAAAAATATTTCTATAGAAAAAGCAAGAATAAAAATAAAAATATCTTTCCTATTCATCAGACATTTTAGCTTTTTATTCCACATTATTTTATCTCCTTAAATTTCTGTAAATATTTTATAAAAATTAATTGGCCGAAAATATAGTTTAGATTCTCATAATGGATATACAACCGGAAATATTATTCCGCCGGCCGAAAATAATAGCTTGTCCAGAATCAAACGGGCAGACCGCTCCATAAATTTTATGTTTTAAAATCTTACCCTTCATTTTAATATTGACGCAGGCTTCTTGTGTATAGGCTGCTTTTCAAAATATTCTCACAAATATATAAGAATTGAAATATATGAAAAGACACTCGAACTAAATTTTTCAGGCGGATGTTTTAATTGATATATAGGAAGAATCGGTGAGTTTGCTTGTGAAGCATTCTTTAGTTCTGCTTTTTTTAATAGTCTGAAGAAGGCTATTGTTAAAACAGTTTGAGTTAAAAGATTTATTTTTAAATAATAAAACGAAATATTATTATGTAGAATTATATTCAATGCGACCTCTTAATTTTGAATTTTCAATAAAAAAAACAGTCCCGGTAATTACCGGGACTGTTTACAAGACTATATTAAGAAAAATTTACTTCAGCAGCATTAATTTCTTGATACTATTGAAGTTTCCTGCTTGCAATCTGTAGAAATAAACACCGGAAGCAAGATTTGATGCATTAAAGTTAACCGAATGATAACCGTAGCTTTCATTTCCGTTTACCAGCGTTGCAACCTCTTTACCTAAAATATTATAAGCTACCAGCCTTACGTTACTGCTCTTCGGTAGCGAATATTTAATAGTAGTTGTCGGGTTGAACGGGTTTGGATAATTTTGGCTAAGGCCGTACTTCAAAAGAACATTGCTGGTTTGATTTTCTACCGCCGTCGGACCGGGATCGGTTCCGGTAGTTAACAAGATAGTAATTCTCTGATTTTCAGCAGTTTCCTGAGCTTTCCAGCTTTGATATTGACTCGGTAACCAATGATACAAATCTCGTATATAAAATATAAAAAAAACAAAGGCAAGGAGAAAAAATCCGATTTATGAATAGCACACAAATTGAAAAAATCTTTCGTAAATAAGTTCAATGAAAAAGAATTTAATTTCAACTCATTTAATTCCCGTATTAAAGGGGAAAACATTATCGAGAAGGTTTTTAGTCAGATCTTTTAAAATTTGTATTAAAAGTAAGAGGCTGTTCGCAAAAATATATTTTATTCCGGATCTACTATTTTCATTATTAACAAATTACAACTTATCTAGTATGATTTGTTGCATCTTCTTCATCGACTCTTTTTTGGAACAGCCTCATTAAATAATATTTATTTTAACTTCATTAAAAAAACGAATAAAAGCCACTAAAAAAATTTTCCTCTCTTTTCAATTGCTATCTTATATAAATCAATATATTTCACGGCGGATTCTTTCCACGAATAATTTTCTTTCATACCGTTATTAATGATCTTATTCCAAATATTTTTTTGATGAAAAACTTCAACGGCTTTTCTTAAAACAGCGATCAAATTACTGCCGTCATATTCTTCAAATGTAAATCCGTTACCGGTTTGCTCATCCTCTTTATTAAACTCGTTCCAATCTTTGACGGTATCAGCAAGTCCGCCCGTTTTCCTAACAACAGGAACGGTACCGTATTTTAAACTGTAAATCTGATTTAACCCGCACGGTTCATAATGCGAAGGCATAAGGAACAAATCCGCACCTGCTTCTATAAGATGGGACATTTCGTTATTAAATCCTATGTACGCATAGATTTTATCGGGATGTTCTTCCTGCAGTTTTTTAAATAACTCTTCATACTTCTCTTCGCCGCTGCCCAGTATAATCCACTGAGCCTTCAATTCCATAAGTTCGCCGGATACTTCCTCAAAAAGATCGAATCCCTTTTGAGAAACCAAACGGGAAACTATACCGATTAACGGTGTACCGGAAGAATATTTCAATTTAATCTTCTCAAGAAGGTATTTTTTATTTTTTTCTTTACCCTCAAGAGATTTTAAACCGTACGGATAGGGAATAAATTTATCATTTTCCGGGTTCCAGTCGTTATAGTCAACTCCATTAAGAATACCGAATAAGTCCTTTTCTCTTTGTTTAAGATAATCCTCCATTCCCGAACCGTATTCCGGAGTTAAAATTTCTTTAGCATAAGTTTCGCTTACGGTATTAATAATTTCCGAATACATTATTGCCGTTTTCATAAAAGAAACATCGCCCTGATATTCTATCGGGCTTTCCGGGTAAAACAATTCGCTTCTTATCCCGCCTTTCTTTACGGTATCTTTAGAAAATATTCCCTGATAGCCTATGTTATGAATAGTATATAAGACCGCTGTTTTTGAGAAAAGTTTATCCCAGGCGTAGTTGTCTTTTAAATAAAGCGGGAGAATCCCGGTCGGCCAGTCATTGCAATGTACAACATCAGGAGCCCATTTAAATCTCTGCATGATCTCTATAACAGCTTTCGAGAAAAGTATGAATCGTTCGTCTTCGTCGAAACCGTCGGTGTAAACCTGATCCCGGTGAAAATAATGAGGGCAGTCCAAAAGGTTAACCTCAACGTTCGATCCCGGGAGTTTCGTCTGATATAAATGCACCGACCGGGTACGACTTCCTATTTTTACCGGTATTTCACCTACTTCCCAATTATAATGAAGGTCATATTTTGATTCGTCTATAGAATAATACTTAGGCAAAAACAGTTTTACTTCATTACCTAGTTCCGCAAGCTGCTTAGGCAGCGCTCCGGAAACATCTGCAAGTCCGCCGGTTTTAACAAACGGGACCGCTTCCGAAGTAACAAACGCAATTTTCATAATTCAGGTTCTTTGTTTATTAATCCTATATAACAAATTTATTTTATATAATCTATTATATGTGATTATCAGTATCACTCAAATAAAATAAATGGACTTTAATTATTTTTTTTCAGCTTAAATACTACAGTATTGAATATACAATACCAAGCTGCAGCGATTGTTTCATCTGGGCCGTCGGCGATTGATCCTTTTGATAAATGAATAAGAAGCCTATGTTAACATTCAGCCAGCTGTTTACTTTGGCTACAATAGAATTGTCCCACCGAACATCCCAAACATCCAGACTTTCGAAACGCGTAAACAATGTAAGGTTGCTGTTTAATAATAAATTCTCTGCAATTTGAACCTGTCCGGTTGTGACCGACTGCAGACCGGTTTCGGCTTTAAATGCTTCCCTTTTAACGGTATTCGGGTCATCGCTGTATTGCCTGTTCCGGTTGGTAAATGTTTCCTGCACTGCAACGCCGAGCCTTGTTTTAAATGAGGATAGTCTATCGTAAGTAAAACCCAAACTTTGCGTTACATAACCGGGATCGAAGAAATTTGCTATTTCGATCGCCTGATTGTCGGTGTAATTATATCCGGGAGCCACCGTAGTTCTAACGGTATTACTGAAGAAAGGATCAACCGGCCAGCCTATTTTCAGCGACAGTACGCTTTCCAGATACAGATCGTTATCGTTTGTTCTGAAGTCTTGGGTACCGAGTTTGGTCCTGCCGTAAGCTACTTTCAGATTATTAAACAGATTCCAAGTCGTGCTTCTGTAATTATAACCCAGGTTTCCGGTAATAGTCCATGTTATTGAATTATCTCCGCCTTGCGTCCAGTTGCTGAGAGCAAGCTGACTTATATTAAGACCTGCAATTGCCGAAGGTGTCCAGAAAGGCGTAAAATTGGAATCTTTTTTTGCTGCTGCGTCATCACTTTTAACTACATCCGGGAAATCAACCGAGGAAAGTGAATTTGCCTGAGCAAATAAAGTGATAACGGGTAATATGATTATGATAAAAATAAATGCAAATTTACCTTTCATGCTTTATTCCTTATTTTTTATATGGTATTTATATACAAAAAGAAACGGATAAGAGATGCAACTAATTAAAAAGAATATTTCAATATATCAAGAAGGAAGCTCATCAAAAAGAACAATTATTTTTGTCCATGGGTTCCCCTATGATCATTCAATGTGGAACGAACAGGTAAAATTCCTATCGTCGTCATATAATTGTATTTCGTACGACATCAGGGGCCTGGGAGAATCTCCCGCGGGAGACGGTCAGTTTACTATGGAATCGTTCGTAGATGATCTCGAGTATATTATAGATGAATTGAATGTTGATAAACCTGTACTTTGCGGTCTTTCAATGGGAGGTTATATTTCCTTCCGCGCAGTAGAAAGGATGGAAGAAAAATTCGGCGGAGTTATTTTCTGCGATACAAAGCCGGAAGCAGATAACAATGAGGCAAAACTAAAAAGAGCGGCAGGCATAAAAAAAATTAATGAAGAAGGACTTGAAGTTTTCGTAAAAGGATTTGTGCCGAACTGTTTTGCTGAACGTTCAATTAAACGAATTGGAAAGCAGTATGAAAATATTATTGCCAAATCCTCATCGTTCGATCCGGTAGGCGTAAAGGGCTGCCTGCTTGCAATGATCGGCAGAAATGATACTGCCGGATATCTTCCCAAAATAAAAATTCCTTCTCTTGTTTTGTGCGGTGAAAAAGATAAATTGACGCCGCCGGATACAATGGAAATAATTGCCGGTAATATCGGGGGCTCCCGATTCATAATAATACCGGAGGCGGCTCATATGACGCCGATCGAAAACCCGGCGGCAGTCAGCAAAGCAATTTCTGAATTCATGTATAAAAATTTTACGGATTAACATTACAAAAATTTCTACTTCAATTTTAACGGAGTAAAAAAGTATGAAACCTAATACTTCAAAATATGCGCATATTATAAAGAGGAGAGATGACTTTCCCTCCTTAAAAAGAGAAATTAACGGCCGTCAGCTTGTATACCTCGACGGTCCGGGCGGCAGTCAGGTTCCACAGCAGGTTATCGATGAGATTTCCGGTTATTATGAAACAAGTAATGCAAATACTCACGGATTTTTTATTACTTCGAAGGAAAGCGATACTATAATTGAAGAAGCGCGAGAAAATTCCGCAGCATTCCTGGGCGCGGAAAGCGGCGGATGTATTTCTTTCGGTGCAAATATGACCACTCTTAATTTCTCTTTGAGCAGGGCAATCGGAAGGTCTCTTCAGAGAGGAGACGAAATAGTAATTACCCAGCTGGATCATGAATCCAACCGCGGGCCCTGGCTTAATCTAAGAGAAAACGGCATTGCTGTAAGAGAGGTGATTTTAAATCAAGACGGAACTCTGGATTACGAAGACTTCAACAAAAAAATTAGCGAAAAGACTAAACTTGTGGCGGTCGGTTTGGCCTCAAACGCACTTGGAACAGTAAATAATATTAATTTGATTAGACAGCTTACTTATGAAGTAGGCGCCTGGCTTATGGTTGACGCCGTTCATTTTGCCCCGCACTTTCCTATTAATGCCGCCGAAATGGGAGTAGATTTTCTGATTTGCTCCGCTTATAAATTTTACGGCCCGCACGTCGGCATTTTATATTCAAAGCCAGGACTGCTGGAACAGCTGCAAACCGACCGGCTGAGAACCCAATCGCCGAAAGCGCCTTACAGAATAGAAACCGGCACACTTAATCATGCCGCAATTGCCGGAGTAAAAACCGCCATAGATTATATTTCAACTTTCGGCGAGGGGAATGATTTGCGTTCCAAACTGGTTTCGGGAATGGAACACATCGGCGCCTACGAAAACTCTCTGGCTAAGAAACTTTACAATGGCTTAAAAAGAATTGAAGGAGTAAAAATCTACGGTTTATCTTTCGATACAGGACGGAGAGCGCCTACAATATCATTTACGGTTGAGGGAGCCGCACCGTCTGAAGTCTGCACTGCAATTGGCGAAAAGGGGATATGTATCTGGGACGGACATTTCTACGCGGTAAGGGCCGTTGAAGTTTTAGGACTTCTGGAAAAAGGAGGATTAATCAGAGCCGGCATTTCCTTGTATAATACTGAAGATGATATTAAAAGGCTGATCGGCGGAATAAAAGAATTCATAAAAGTAAACCGGAAATGAAAGGGAGAGCTCGTTAATCACTTCGACTTACTAAAATCGGCCTCGACAATTTCTGCCGGAAACTAAAGGAAATCTCAACTTACCCGGAAAAGGCAGCTTTTTTATTCAGTACCTTTTAAAGGCTGCAAACCTTTATATATTCATCGATATACTTATTAATGAATTTATTTCTGTACTGCATAATAAACCTGGGATGATCAAGCACGGAAATATTTTCAAATAAATTATTTTCTTCGCTTATCTCCTTCAGGTATTTATAATTTTTTCTGCCGAGACATACGGCATGTTTTTGAGATACCCCGAGCGATATTTGTTTTCTCAGTGAATCGGTAATGCGCGGCTTCAGAAATGTGTACGTCTCGTTATCATCATAATAATTATAGTTTCTGCCGTCCTTAATTAGCGCAAGCGGATAAAGTGCGCTGATAAAAAACTTCGAATAAAATTTTTGAACCCCTCCGAAAGTATTGATTAAATTATATATGAATTTACTCGACAGCTCAGTTTTTTTTGCGAAAGAATTTCCGATACCGCAGTATTTCTCAAGAGCAACAGGATCCGTAAAAGGAATTCCGGTTACGCCTCCCCCGAATCGTCCGGGATTAATTCCTAAAATTATAACGCGGCAATTATTATCTTCAAAATATCTTTTGAAGAATACATTTACTATTTTTTTAACTTCGTCTTTTTCAAAAGGATTTATAGTGGATATTTTGAGCGTAAGATTTTTCGGCGAATCTATACTAAAGAAATAACCGGATGCCCTGTCGGCAAAGGTTAACTCATGCCTAAACTTATTAACGGTTTCATATTCATTAAACGGCATAATTATTATAACACGGAATATATTAAATGAAAGAGAAAAAGTGTTTTTTCGAATTTAATTATCTACGGTTTGCAATTCAACTTTGAAGTTTACTTATTTAATAAATTCTTCAAAGCTCTTCTGCTCGGTAAGTATAATTTATATTCTCTGGCAAAAATATTTTTATTATCCAAAGGCAATGTATATTTGACAATTGCTTGATTTGTTTCTTTGCAAAGTATAATTCCGACGGTGTTATTCTCGTCTTTATTTTTAATTTCACGGTCATAATAGTTTACATACATCTGCATTTGTCCTAAATCCTGGTGCATTAATTCTCCGATCTTAAGATCAATTAGCACAAAACATTTTAGCAAGCGATTGTAAAAAACCAAATCTATGTAGAAGTTCTTTCCGTTAAATCCGATCCTTTCCTGCCTGCTTTGAAATAAGAAGCCCTTACCTAACTCCAGCAGGAAAGATTCAAGCCGGCTGATAATTGCAGACTCCAATTGGCTTTCCTTATATGCCGGTTTTTCAGGAAGTTCCAAAAATTCGAGTGTATACGGCTCTTTCAGTAAATCTATCGGTTTTTTAATCATCTGGCCTCTTTTACTGAGCTTACGTATTGCACTTTGATTTTTGCTGGATGATAAACGTTGGTACAAAGATGAATCCAATTGTCGCTGAAGTTCTCTGACTGACCAATTGTTTTGCCTGGCCTCAATTTCATAAAAATTTCTTTCATTATCGTCCGCTATCTTTAAAAGAAATAAATAATGCGACCAGCTTAGTGAAAAGCTTTCTTGAAAATCAGAAAACGAGGTTTGCCAGCTTCCCGGTGATTTAAATTTGCCCCCGGCGGGGGTTTTGAATTTCCGCAACACTGTTGCGGAAATTCTATCGAAGTACAATAAGTAAAATGTTCGCATCCTATTTAAATTATCTTCCGAATATCCTTTTCCGAAGTCCCTTGATAATCTATAAGATAAATTTTTCAATATACGTCTGGCATAGGCTGCTCTTTGATTGCCCTGCTGTTCGTTTTCAACAATCATCTTGCCGATATAAAAATTCGTAAATACAAGAGTAGTATTTACATTTTGCACAACAAGGCTTCTTGCCTGTTCAATTATTTTTTTTATACCGGGATAAAGTTTGTATTTGATAGCCGTCATGAATTAACTCCCCTAATTTAATTATGACTGATTTGATTTTTAATTATTATATCGAAATGCCAGTAACAATTTTTTCCGAATTACAAGATTTGAATATCTTAAAACAGTCTAAGTAATATTGAATTAATAATTTTACCCTCTTCTATTTTGAAGTTATGTATTTCAATTCCTCCGTTTTACCGGATGAATAGTTTTGCTGCCCATAAAATAAAAATTACTTTGTTTAATTAAAAAGATATTTAAACATTATAAAATTTTTATCATCCCGCGGATTACCTCCGCGGGTTATTTCAATTAAGTAACAGCTAACACAGAAGTTTAATTTCTTCATTTATATTTTGATCGCATGGATAATAATAATTTAATGAAAGCAGTTATACACAAAGACGGTTGTTCCGCAGATAAATTAAAAGTCGATTTTACGGAGAAGCCGTCTCCTTCACCCGATCAAATACTAGTAAAAGTACATGCTTCCGCTTTAAATAGAGCGGATATACTTCAACGTCTCGGTAAATATCCACCGCCCGCGGGCGCAAGTCCTATACTGGGACTCGAAATCTCCGGCACCGTTGAGTCAACAGGTTCATCCGCAGTAAGATGGAAAAAGGGAGATAAGGTCTTCGGCCTGTTGCCCGGCGGAGGTTATGCGGAATATGCTGTAATACATGAAGACATGGCAATGAAGATTCCTTCGACTTTGAATTTTGAAGAAGCAGCTTCAATACCGGAAGTATTTCTTACAGCATACCAGGCCGTTGTATGGCATTCGCATCTTAAGAAAGGTGAGTCTATATTAATTCATGCAGGAGCAAGCGGTGTCGGCACTGCGGCAATCCAAATTGCAGAAATACTGGGCGCTGCGGTTTATGTAACGGCTTCAAAACCGAAACACAATATTTGCCTTAGCCTTGGCGCCGAAAAAGCAATTGATTATAAATCGGAAGACTTTGCGGAAAAAATAAAAGAATATACATCAGGAAAAGGAGTTGATGTTATCGTTGATTTTATAGCCGGACCTTATTATAAAAAGAATATAGACAGTTTGAACATTGATGGAAGAATGGTTCTGCTTGCAACTCTCGGAGGAGGATTGGTTGACAAGGTTGATCTGAGAAAAATTTTATCAAAGCGTCTTTCAATTACCGGCTCAGCACTTCGTTCAAGAACAAGAGAATATCAAATTGAATTAACCAAAGATTTCGCGGAGTTTGCTCTGGAAAAATTTGAGTCAGGTATATTAAAACCGGTAGTTGATAAAGTATTCGATATGTCAGATGCCTCTCTGGCGCATAAATATATGGAGGAGAATAAAAACAGCGGGAAGATAGTGCTAAAAATATCCGGTTAGATAATTAACATTACAAAAAACGAATCAAATTGTCACCCTGAGCGAAGTCGAAGGGTGATTTTTTTTGCAGCTTGCCTTCGACTCCGCTCAGACTGACTGTATTAATTTATTGATCGCATGAAATTAATTCATTTATTCATAAAACACGTTTATACAATTTGCAAATACAAGAAGTAAACCAATATATTAATTACCGTTAAGGGGATACCGAATTGCGCAAACTCCCAAAACGTAATGGTTTCCCCCGATTTTTTTTCTGCGTTTTGGATTATGATTATATTGCTCGCCGCTCCCAATATAAATAAATTGCCTGCAATTGTACTGCCCGCCGCAAGCGCCATCAATCCGTTATGACTTACACCTGCATGCGTTAATAAAGGCAAATACAATGCAACCAGCGGAACATTTGAAATAAACTGACTTAATATTACACTTACCGTCAATATCATTATAAGCGAAGTTATATTTGAGTGCGAATCATTTATAAGCAGCTGGAAAAAACCGCTGTTCCATACGCTCTGCATCAATATAAACATAGCGGCAAAAAATATTAGCGTACTCCAATCAATTTTTTTAATTATTTCGATTCTCTTCCTGCTGAATAACATTACGGGCAGAGCTGCTGCAAGTGCAATGTATGTTAACTTGAAATCTATATCCGTATTAAAAAAGATTAAGGTTATTTTTATGAAAATCAGTAACAGAATAATGCTTAAAGAAATTTTCGATATTGACGCGAGTTTCTCGTCTTTTATTTGTCCCGGTACATTATTCAATAATCTCAGATCAAAATTTTCTTTGTAGAAATATCTTAGAAGGAAGTAAAGAATAGACAAGTTTATAACGGTCGGAATAAATAAATATTTTGAAAAAGAGATGAACGGATTGGAAAATTTCCCGTTGATTGCAATTAACAGGTTTTGAGGATTGCCTATGGGACTCATAGTACTGGCAGTAGTTATCGAAAAAGCCAGGGCCAGAAGAAGAAGTTTATGCGGGATATTATTTCTGCCGGCCAGTAATAATATTAACGGCGTGCCGATTATCGCCACGGTATCATTCATCAAGAAAACAGAAATTAACCCCATACCGAATACTATGAAGATAAAAAGAGCATCCACTGTTTTGGCATTTTTAAATATGCCGTATGAAATGGCGGATAAAAATCCGCTTTTATCCAGAGCTTCCCCTACCGTAAACATTCCGAATAAAAACGAAATAACGTCTATATTAATTGACGCTAAAGCAGAGGAAACAGAGATTTGACCGGTTACTATTACCGCAACCGCACCGCCGAGCATTATCTGCCAGATTTGCAGCTTCAAATCCCCGATCTGCCTGATCGCAATTAAAACAAAAACTATAGCAAGAATTATTATTGAAATCATACTGTTTGAATGACAACCTGGTTTTGGAAATAAAATCTTTAATCCGGGGAGCTAAGTGATGAGTCCTGGATAAAAGATATCGGGTATAAAGGTATACGGATTTAGACTAAAAACATTCTGATACAGGATGTATGATACCTGATAAATAATTTATATTTTTTGCTTCGACAAGCTCAGCAGCCTCGCTTCAACCACCTACCACCAACAAACTACAACCTACAAACCACAGACAATTTAAAATTCAATAAAAAAACACCTGGTAGTCTTTAAATTTTCCTTTTTCGTAATTGAATTTAGCACTGAAGAATCCTTCCCGGTTCAGCCATGACAGAAATATCGCATCGCCGTCCCATAAATTTAACTCGGTTAATTTATCACTTTCGATCCATTCAAGAACTCCTTCGTTTGAATCGATTAGACTGCCGCTGAAATTTTCCGCAGTAAAGACAAAAACATGCCAGTCATCTTTTCCGTCAAAAAGCGGAAAGGTTATAAATCCTTTCATTTTCGGGTTAAATATATCCAATCCGGATTCTTCTTTTATTTCTCTGATTACGCAGTCTTCCGGACTTTCACCCGGCTCAAGTTTGCCGCCCAGGCCGTTCCATTTACCCTCGTGGTAATCATTTTCTTTCTTAATCCGGTGAAGCATTAATGTCTTATTGTGCTTCTCATCAATTACATAACAAAGTGTAGCTAATTTCATATAATTTTTTAATGATTAACAATTGTATTGACACTATTGAATTACTAATTTAAGTTTTAACAGGTAAAGAAATATAATATGAATTTAAAAATATTATTTTATTTTTTCTTTGCTATTTAAAAAAAAATAGAAATATTACCGTTGTAATTTTATTTTAAAATGAAGAAAACTATTAGAGGAGACCTATTGTAATGGAAGGTGCATTTAACATTCCAGAAGATGAAATTTTTGAGAGCAGCGACGGCTTATTGGAAGAATCCCTGAGCTTGAATCCGCCGGACGAATGGAATGGAAAAGAAGAAAAGCCGGTTGCAAATTTTGCTCGTCGGAAAAAAGAGGAAGACGATTTCGAGGATGATGATTTCGACGACGAAGAGGATGAGTTGGAAGATGATGAGGAGAAAGAGGACGATTATTATAAAAGCGAAGAAGATGATGAACTGAAAGACGAACCTTCGGAGGAAGACGATTTTTATGAGGAGGATTTCGACTTCGACGAGGATGAAGACGAATTATTCGACGACGATGACGATATCCCTTATAATTGATCATAAAAAGAGAAAATAATTAAACGAATTATTTTCCCAGATATTTCTCGGGCATTAAATAATTTTTAACATAGTCGGCTACACCTTCTTCCAAAGTATGAAGAGGTTTTTGATAGCCGGCTTTTTTTATTTTATCCAGCTTAGCTTCGGTAAAGTACTGATATTTCAGAACTAGGTGTTCCGGCAGATCGATGTACTCAATATTAACATCTTTACCTGTTGAATTGAAAATAGCCGTAACAAGATCCTTCCAGGTACGTGCCTTTCCGGTGCCCACGTTAAAAATCCCGTTCTTATCTTTTTTATCCAGAAAAAACAGCGTCATGTCAACCGCATCTTTCACATATATAAAGTCGCGCATCTGTTCGCCGTCTTTATATTTGTTGTTCCGGGACTTAAATAATTTCACCAACCCCTTGTCCCTAATCTGCTCGTAAGCTTTATGTACCACGCTTCTCATATCGCCTTTATGATATTCATTCGGCCCGAATACGTTGAAATACTTGAGTCCCACCATCCTGTCAATCACTTTATGCCTGATGGCCCAAACATCGAATAAGTTTTTGGAATACCCGTACATATTAAGAGGTTTAAGATCCGGACTTAAAGCTTCGCTGTCTTCAAACCCGAGCACCCCGTCGCCGTAAGTTGCCGCCGATGAAGCGTAGATAAACCTTGCATCTTGTTCCAGACAGTATTTTGCCAGTTTCTTTGTATACTCGTAGTTGTTTTCCAGCAGATGATCCGCATCTTTTTCAGTGGTGGAAGAGTTTGCTCCCATATGAATAATCGCTTTGGGCTTAAAGGGCAGACCGGTTTCCACAAGTTTAATAAATTCATGCTTATTTATAAAATCGTCAAAATCCAAACCGACAAGATTTTTCCATTTTTCATCGAGTCCGAGTTCATCTACAATAATTATATCTTTTTCGCCAAGCTGATTAAGCTTCCATACAATTGCGCTTCCTATAAATCCAGCACCGCCTGTTACAACTATCATTTCATCTTCCCGCGAATTATTAGCATCCTAATTTATAGTTTTATTCTTTATTGTCATCCCGAGCGCAGTCGAGGAACAGGTGAACTTGCCTGCCGCAGACGTGTTCGTTCGCTATGACAAACAAAACTATCGGATCACTTCTTGTGACTATATATCTTTTTAATAGACTGCAATTTAATTATATTTGTTATTCTTTACAATGAACCGGATCGAAAGTAGTGTTCTAATTTTTTCTTAAAATTTAATTATGCTTTGACTACTCTCTTCCCTCGACTCCGCTCGGGATGACATTAGCTGTGTCATGGTGAGCAGAGTCGAACCATGAGCGAAATCAACATATGGTTATTAGTAATTAAATTAGGATTCTACCGGATCGAATATAAAATAACAAAAATGAATGGTATGGAGACAATTTTCAACAAATTAAATGAAATCTTAAAATCGAGGATTCTTGTGCTCGACGGCGCTATGGGAACAATGATTCAGCGGCACAAATTAACCGAGGAACAGTTTAGAGGCGAAAAGTTCGCAGCCCATCCTCACGATTTAAAAGGCAACAACGACATTCTTTCGATTACACAGCCGGAAATAATAAAAAATATTCACCGTGAATATCTGAAAGCCGGCGCCGATATAATTGAAACAAACACATTCAGCGGCAGCAGAATTTCACAAGCCGATTATATGGCCGAAAATGTCATTTACGAATTAAATTACTCGGCTGCAAAACTTGCAAAAGAAGCTGCCGAGGAATTCACAAAAATGACTCCGGAAAAACCGAGATTTGCTGCCGGAGCTATGGGACCCACAAATAAAACAGCATCTATGTCCCCGAAGGTTAACGATCCGGGATTTCGTGCGGCAACTTTCGATCAGCTGGCCGAGGCATATTACGAGCAGGCAAAAGGTTTAATTGACGGCGGAGCCGACGTTCTTCTAATAGAAACCGTTTTCGATACCCTGAACTGCAAAGCCGCAATTTTTGCGGTTGAAGAAATTCAGAAGACCACCGATAGAATAATTCCGGTTATGATCTCGGGAACCATAACAGATCAGAGCGGAAGAACATTATCCGGGCAGACTACCGAAGCATTCTGGATATCAATTTCGCATACGAAAAACCTTTTAAGTGTCGGATTAAACTGCGCCCTCGGAGCCAAGCAGATGCGTCCTTTTATTCATGAGCTTTCTAATCTCGCATCATGTTTTGTAAGCGTTTACCCCAACGCCGGGCTGCCGAATGAAATGGGCGAATATGACGAGACCGCAGAACAGATGGCTTCTGTATTAGAAGAATTTGCGGGAAACAGATTCTTTAATATTGTCGGCGGATGCTGCGGTACAACTCCCGAACATATTAAGTTAATTACCGGTATCGCTTCCAGGTTCAAGCCGAGAGAAATTCCGGTCATCGAACCTTACCTGAGATTAAGCGGATTGGAACCCCTTGTCATCAGACCGGAAACCAACTTCGTCAACATAGGTGAAAGAACAAATATTACCGGTTCTAAAAAATTTGAAAAATTAATACTTACAGGCGATTACGAAGCGGCACTCACGGTCGCGAGAAACCAGGTTGAAGGCGGAGCCCAGATACTTGATGTTAATATGGACGAAGGCATGCTCGACTCCGAAGCGGCGATGGTTAAATTCCTGAACCTGCTTATGGCCGAACCGGATATCGCTAAACTTCCTATTATGATAGATTCATCAAAGTGGTCTGTAATTGAGTCGGGATTAAAATGTCTGCAGGGCAAAAGCATTGTCAACTCGATCAGTTTAAAGGAAGGCGAAAAAGTTTTCAAAGAAAGAGCGGCGAAAGTCCTTCAGTATGGGGCAGCAGTTATCGTTATGGCATTCGATGAAAAAGGTCAGGGAGATTCGCTACAAAGGCGAATTGATATCTGCGGACGGGCTTATAAGATATTAACCGGGGAGGTCGGATTCCCCCCGCAGGATATTATTATAGATCCCAATATTCTTACGGTTGCGACCGGTATAGATGAGCATAATAATTATGCTCTGGATTATATCGAAACGGTCAGGTGGATAAAACAAAATCTGCCTCACGCAAAAGTAAGCGGAGGAGTAAGCAATATTTCTTTTTCATTCAGGGGAAACAACGTTGTACGCGAGGCAATGCATTCGGCTTTTCTTTATCATGCAATTAAAGCCGGCATGGATATGGGAATAGTTAATGCCGGACAGCTTGAGGTATACGAAGAGATACCGAAAGACCTGCTGACTCTTGTAGAAGATGTGCTTTTAAACAGAAGAAGCGATGCGACCGAACGTCTGGTGGATTTTGCGGAGACCGTAAAGCAGAAAGAAAAAACGGAAGTAAAAAAAGACGAATGGAGAAACGCCCCTGTCCGCGAAAGGCTCAAGCATTCGCTGATAAAGGGAATAGTTGAATATATTGAGGAAGATACGGAAGAAGCCAGAAAAGAGTTTAACAAACCGCTGGAGGTTATCGAAGGTCCGTTAATGGACGGCATGAACGTAGTCGGTGATCTTTTCGGTTCGGGAAAAATGTTCCTGCCGCAGGTTGTAAAAAGCGCAAGGGTAATGAAAAAAGCGGTGGCTTATCTTATACCGTATATTGAAGAAGAAAAACTTGCGTCAAACGATACGAAAGAAGCCGGTAAAATACTTATGGCTACGGTTAAAGGCGATGTTCATGATATCGGTAAAAATATTGTCGGAGTTGTTCTTGGCTGCAATAATTACAATGTAATAGATCTAGGTGTGATGGTCAGCGCTGAAAAGATACTTCAGACTGCAATCGACGAAAAAGTTGATGTTATAGGTGTAAGCGGATTAATAACTCCTTCCCTGGATGAAATGGTTAACCTCGCGAAGGAAATGGAGCGAAGGGGTTTCAAAGTTCCTCTTTTAATAGGCGGCGCTACTACTTCGCGCATTCATACTGCTGTGAAGATAGCTCCGAATTATAAAGGTATCGCGGTGCATGTATTGGACGCGTCCAGGAGCGTGCCGATTGTAAGCAGTCTGCTGAACGATAACAAGACCATAAAAGATGAATTCGAAAGCGGATTAAAACTTGAATATGAAAAAGTCCGCGAAGAGCACCGGAAAAAACGCGACGCGAAAAATTTTATTTCACTTGAAGCAGCGCGCTCAAACAAATTAAAGACCGATTGGAACGGAATAAAAATCAAAAAGCCGGGTAAACCCGGTGTTACTGTTTTGGAAGACATGCCGCTTGCAATTTTAAGAAGTTATATCGATTGGACGCCTTTTTTCCAGACGTGGGAACTCAAAGGTAAATACCCCGCAATACTGGAAGATAAAACATACGGCATAGAGGCAACAAAGCTCTATAACGATGCGAATAAGCTGCTTGACAAGATAATCGAAGAAAAGCTGTTAAAAGCAAACGGAGTCGCTGGCTTATTCCCGGCAAATTCTTTCGGAGATGATATTGAAATCTATACCGGGGACGACAGGAAGGGCGTAAAGAGAGTACTCCACTCACTTCGATCCCAGACAAAAAAATCGGACGGGCTGCCGAACCTTGCTCTTGCCGATTTTATAGCGCCTAAAGAAAGCGGCGTAAAAGATTATATCGGCGCGTTCGCGGTTACCGCCGGAATAGGCATAGACAAACTCACTGCGAAATTCGAAAAGGATCACGACGATTACAACAGTATAATGACGAAAGCTCTGGCTGACAGACTTGCGGAGGCGTTCGCCGAATACCTTCACGAGAAAGTAAGAAAAGAATACTGGGAATTTGCGCCCGAAGAGAATCTGAAAAGCGAAGACCTGATAAAAGAAAAATACACCGGCATAAGACCCGCTCCCGGTTATCCCGCCCAGCCGGATCATACCGAAAAGCCGATAATTTTTGATTTGCTCGACGCCGAAAAGAACACTTCCATAATATTAACCGAGAGCATGGCAATGCTGCCGGCGGCATCGGTAAGCGGATTGTACTTTGCGCATCCTGAAGCAAAATATTTTAATGTCGGTAAGATCGGGAAAGATCAGGTTATTGATTATCATAAACGCAAAGGTATGAGCCTGGAAGAAACCGAAAAATGGCTGAGACCTATACTGAATTACGATGAGGGAGAAGAGTAACTGCAAAATTCACCGCAGAGACGCAAAGGCGCAGAGGGAAGTTTATATTAATAACTTTGCGGCTTAGCATCTTTGCGGTTAGCTTTTTAGAATTCTTTTATTTAAATATTTGATCAAAGAATGTCTGCATAGCTGTCCAGCTTTTTTCATCAGCTTGTTTATTATAAGCAATGGGTAAATTGAATTTTCTGCCCAGGCTGTCTGCGGCCGGATTTGTAAAACTGTGTTCTGCCCCGGGATAGCTGATAACTTTATAATCTACCTTTGCGGTTTTCATCGCGTCTTCAAAAGCATTTACCTTTTTCTCAGGATTAAACGGATCTGCGCCGCCTGTGCAGACTAGTAATTTTGCTTTAACATCCTGCGGGTTTTTTACCTTAGCAGTCGGCAGGTCTCCATGGAAGCTTACAACTCCTTTCAAGTTATCGCCATCAAGAGCCATATCCAGGACAACACCTCCGCCGAAACAATAACCGATAGCGGCAATTTTGCTTGTATCTGTTTCGGTCTGTTCTTTAAGTATATTAACGGCCGCATTAAATCTAGCCATGGCCGTATCCGTGCTTTGCATTGCAGCCGCAGCAAGTTTCCCCGCGTCTTTGGGATTATCAACCGTTACGCCGTTGCCGTACATATCCGCCGCAAAAGCAACGTACCCGAGCTTTGCCAGCATCTTTGCTCTTTCTTTTGCATAATCTGTCAGTCCCCACCATTCATGCACGACGATTATTCCCGGTTGTTTTCCAACTTTACTGCTGTCGTATGCAAGAAAACCCTTAAGCGTGATTCCGTCTGCGGAGTAAGTAACCTCTTTAGCTACAATAGCCGGTCCCTTTACCGCGGTGCCGGTTTCCTTTTTTTGTGTACAGCCGGATATAATAAGCAAACCGAATAAAAATATTAATATGTATTTCATATAACCTCCTGTTTTTGTCAGTCCCAATTTTATTCTTTTCAAGTTAAGATATTGTGATAAGACTAAAAAGCTAAGAGGATGGAAGAGTAGGAATAGTCTATTGTAACGGAAATCATTTGAACAGGAGGTTTAGTCTTAGAATCATAATTCACCGCAGAGACGATAAGGCGCTAAGGAAAAACCTTTTGCGCCTTAGCGGTAACGTTTAATGAAATATTATTGCTTTGTTATCCTAATAAAGATCCGGCGGGGATATACTAAAGTGCTTCAGCTAGTATACTTCTACAAAAGTAGTTAAAATTTCCAATTCGTCTCCCTCCGGAGCATTAGGTTTTGAATAAAAAAGATTTTCTATTCTTTTCAAAGCCGCTTCATAATCTCTTTTAGTTTTTACGGGTTTGATGTTCATGTTAAATTTCCTCGGCATTAACATGCCTGACGGCAGGCAGGTTATATCATATTCTTGATGTGTTTCAACGAATCTAATATATACTATTTTAAAATCTTATCTGCCCAGGTTTTAAACCTTTGGAAATGTTTCATGAGAGCTTCGATATCTTTTTTAAGATAAACATCTCCGGAGTAAGACACTTTATTTTTATGGTCTATAATGTTTTTTAAATTATTTAAAGCTTTCCTTTTTTCTTCCGAATGCGGGATTAAGTCGTTTAGAAGTGATATGATTTCATAATGATTTTCCCCATGAACCTTTATACCTTTATTTTTAATTGTGATTGCGTCCGAATATGCAATTGCAGCATGAACGATTAAGACTTCGGCTGCATTGAAATATGAATACTCCGAAGCTACTCCCGCACCCTTGTAAAAATTTTCCGCAACTTTTTGGAAACTTAATGAACGGGAAGGGTCTATTTTCTTCAACGGACTTTTATTTGTCATTTCATATACTTTGCATTTGTTTACCTGATAAAACTATTCCCTCTTTTATAATTTTATCTACCGGTGATTTTATAAGTTTTGCTCTTCTTTTAAATTCTGCTGCGGAAATATAAAAAGGCGCCGCGGTTATTCCGTAGCTGTTATATAGTTCATCCCTGCAGCGGTTTAATATCTTTTCAAGTGCATTTTTGTTTTTTAGGTTTTTGTATACCACACATATATCAAAATCGCTTTTGATGGATTCCTCTTTCCGGGCTACGCTCCCGAAAAGAATTACACTAACTGATTCTTTGGAAAGGTGTTTCTTTAGTTCGGACTTAATTTTTTCGAAATACCGACTTTCTGCTTCCAGGGCCGGAAGAAGCACCTCTTTTACATAATAATTCGTAAAGTTAAGTGTAAAAAGATGATCCCTTCCACCGATTCTGCGGTTTATAATTTTAACCGCTTCCAGGTGAGTTAGTGCACTAATAGCCGCCGGAGCGCTGAGACCTGCTCTCTTTGCAATTTCTCTGCCGGTAAATCCGTTTGTTGTATAGCGGAGTTCACGCATTACCGCAATGTTGGAATAAGTAGAAAATATTTCATTCAGAGTATTATGAATAATCATAGCTTTGTTAGGATAAGTTTACATATGTAAAGTTTTCCTTACAAAGGTAATTCAATATAAACGTAAAATCAAGCTGACACCAGGCAATGGGATTACTATAAAATATTTACCGCAGAGGGGCAGAGAGAGATCTAAAATAATTACTTTACGGCGCAACATCTTTGCAGTTGACTTTTTAAGCGAGGAGGATGGAAAGAAGTTTGTCAGACTTATGGAGATTGCACTTCATACAAAGTATACGAACATTTTTTGTAGTTACACTTGTGCCTCCTTTGGAAAATGGAAGGTCATAATCCAACTTTTCCATGGCAAGCATAATGCATATTATATTTGAAGTCGCATTTAATAAATTGGTCTTTTCCCAAAATTCCACCTTTACATTTGTAGGAATTATTTATGAGAACGGAATTATTATTAAAAATTTGTCAGATCTTTTTACCAGAGTTAAATTTTACAAGCTTTACCCAATTTATTTTTCCTGATTCATCACAAAATTCTTTACTAAAATCAAAAGTAAATTTATTTATTATTTGTGCATAAGCGTTAATAAACTCTTCGTTCTTTTCTTTGGCTTTATGTTCTAATGGTCCGATAATATCCGTATAAAAATTTTCTTCATTTGAAATAAATTCCCAGAAACTTTGGCCACACAGTTTTAGGTATTCTCCTTTATCAGGTTTATTATCTATTCCGTAACAACACCCGTTAACAGCTATTATTTTTTGCCTAGATGTATTTGTTGTAAAACTTTTTTCGCCCTTCTAAAGTCTTCTTTCATCTTTTAATCCTGCCCTACTGTTTCCCCAATTAGGTCCTGATTTAATACTTACAATATATTTAATTTCTTCTTTTTCAAACTCCAAATCAATTCCGACTGCCGAAGATTTAGATCCACCAAAAGTTTTTGAGTTAATATAATTGCGAGTCCTTCTAGAAATTCGCCGAATATTGTTTCTTCCTGAGATGATAAATGAGCATCCAAAATTCCTTTTCATTATGTCTTGCGATGAAAGAACATTTTTAGCTTTAAAATAAATATGGGTTCTTCCTTTTTAACATTTTTTTTAGACTCAAATGTTCTAAATTATAAAGTCTTTTTGAATGGAAAGTTGAAATGTTTTCTTCCACATAAGCTGTGATTTCATTTAGATCTATTTGATACATACACTCCTTTATTTTCGAGTAAAAAATAACTTTCTGAATTTAATTTTTTCTTTTACCATTTTATAATATTCATGTATTATATCTATACCAATCGAATTTCTTCTTAATCTTTCAGCTACAAATAGTGTTGTTCCTGAACCCATAAATGGGTCCAACTGTATCGTTCTTTTGTAAACAGTCTAATAAACCATTCAGGCAGCTCATCTGGAAAAGCAGCGCTATGATTTTTATTATTACATTCTGTTGCAAGATGAATAACATTTGTGGGGTACACTCTATCTCTTTCAACCCAATTTGATATTTTTTTCCCGAAACCACTTCCTACCTTAGAATTATCTCTTAATTTATCTGTATTACTTAAATTTCTTAATCTTGATTTTGCCCAATCCCCAACAGGTACCATGACTTCTTCTTGATACATGTTGAATTTTTTATTCTTATTAAATTGGAGAAGTCTTTCCCAGGAATCTCGAAAACGATTAGGCCATTTACCAGGATAGCTATTTTTTTTGTGCCAAATAAATTCTTCAGTCCATAACCAACCTTGTTTCCTCATTTCTAAAATTAATTCTATTACGTAAGTATGCCTTTCACCATTTTCAGCTTTTTCTTTTATGTTTAATACAAACGTACCCGTTGGTTTTAGTACCCTTAATAATTCCTTTGAAATTGGTAGGAACCATTCAACATACTTATCCGGTTTTACTCCTCCATAAGTATGATTTCTTCTATCCGCATACGGGGGAGAAGTAAATATAAGCTCAATCGAATTATCTTTTAACTCTTTTAACTTCTCTTTGCTATCACCTAATATAATTTGTGTGGTAATTTTCATTCAATTATTTTTAATTATTTAGAAATTAATTTACCAAAAAAACATTTAAGTTACTTTTATGAATAAAAAGAATTTATGAATAAATAGGTGTTAAATCTTGGGATGCAATACAAATCATTGTTAAATCTAAGACAAATATAATTTTTTAAATTATATTATTAAACCTTTCTACTTTTAATAGAGTACTTAATAATCGTGCTTCTACATTTAGAGTTCATATTTTGACATCAATCTCCTGAGACGTATCTGCACGAATAATTTTGATTCCATCAATCATTATTAACTAAGTGCTAGGTGTTAAGTTGTTCTTTTCTAGAAGCGTAGTCAGTATTGAAAAGCTCGTAAAAGATAATATTTCCTTAAATTCATAGTTATACTTTTTTGTGACAATAAAATCAATTACAATTTCCTCAACTTAAATAAACCAACAGCTACGCCCGCCAGTCCGAAAAATTTGCTTTCATCAAGCGGTGCTGTTAGGTTATTCGATCCCGCGGAGAATCCGTACCAACTGCCGTTAACCGATTTTAGAAGTAAGTAAATATGCCGTGAGTTTTGAGGAAGACACATTTGAAAGAAAGACGCCTGCAAAATAATTTTCAAAGTATCCCGGTTTGATAAACGTTGGAGAGTTAAAGCAAAGAGGAGTAACTTTGGTTTTTAGAAAATTATATTTGAATATCTTTCAAATCCCGTATCCCGGTAACCACAAACCGGGAATTCGCGTTGATACTTTTAAATAGCTCAAGTTGTTTCCCCTTTAATTCATCACCGTATTTTACTTCAATCAGCATTTTATTCACAGTCATAAAATCAATTTCAATTCCCTCTTTATAAATATAGGAGGGTTCCAGATGTTTTAGTTTTAAATAAACGTAATTTTCAAACAAACTGCCTTTATCTCTGAAACCGGTAAATATGTTTCTTATCCCGAGATCGGCAGCGTATATTTTTTTAGCGGAAAGAATTCTCTCGTTTGTTTTTCCGAATCTCGGCATCAGATATACCAGATAAGAATCCTGAAAGTATTCCATGTATCGTCTGACGGTGTCGGGGGAGACTTTTAGTATGTTGGCCAGTTTATTTATGCTGAATACTTTGCCGCTTCTTTCCATTAAAAGAAGGAAAAAATCTTTAAGCAGGAAATTATCTTTGATATTATATTGAGCGGCGATATCCTTTAAAATAATGTCGTCGACAAGTTCTTTAAGGTATTCCATTTCTCCCCTGAGAACAAATTCCGGTATTCCGCCGCACTGAAGAAAATCCTCAAAATATTTTTCAATCAGATGGGAATCCTTCCTGCCTATGATTATTTGTTTAAATGTAAGATATTCCTCAAAATCCAGCGGCAGAATCTCTATAATTTTTGCTCTGCCTGTAATAAGGCTCTTCCTTCTTCTCAGTACTGAAGAATGGGATGAAGAAGCGAATATTTTTACGTTTTGATTGTCGTAAAGGTTTTTAAGCTGGATCTCAAAATCTTCCCTGTACGCAATTTCATCAAGGAAAAGAAATACTTTCTCGTCGAATTTCAGCTTATGTGTTTTGCGGTAGTCATCGACAATTTCAAGTATAGACCTGCCGAGCAGTAGATAATCATCAAGACTGATGTAAAAAATATATGCGGGATTTACTCCTTCCTCATCAATTAAATGCTTAATTAGTATTTTCATTGAAGTGGTCTTTCCAATGCGCCTTAAACCGGTTAGTATTATTATATCTCTGGTTTTTAAAAGAGGTATTAATTTTTCCAATATTAATGGGCGCAAAATAAGACCTGCCGTATTGTAGTCTTCTTCCCACCAGGGGTTATATCTATAAAGAATTTCTTCCATAACGGTGTTAATATACTACATTGTCGTATAAAATAGCAAGTAAATATACGATCGTGTCGTATAATAAATGAAGCCCATATAAACAACGATATTCTTATACGGTTGTAAAAAAACCGGGTATAACCCGGTGTTAAGCCGCGCGAATGCATATGACCGGTCGCCGGAATGACTATAGCCCGGAGCTTCCATGGATGTTAAATGTTTTGCCGGAAACTTTTCTAACGGGAATTATTTTACGTTTTCTTTTCATCTTTAGATTTAAGAATCTTACAAGCGCATTTTGATTTATAATTTTATCAGGATATTTAATAATATCAATTTCTATGAGATCTTTAGTATATCGATATTGAAGATTTGTATTTAAGGGTGTAGATAATGCTGCAAGCAAATTATCTTTATATCTCCTGCCGTTAAATACTTCAATAAAAATGGGAAGCATACAACCACAATAACCGGATTCCCGACCGAGAGCTTCGCAAGCAGCTGTCAAAGTATTATTACAATTACGCGGCAGAGGAGAATATATATATGAAAATCATTTATGTGAATGCCGGTCACGTTCATGCTATAATTGACCTGCCAATGAATATTACAATAGAAAATGTTTTTCATCTCTATAAAGGGAGTTCATCAAATTGGCTGAGTAAAAGAGTGAACTATAAATTCAGCCGGGGCTAGGGTTACGCGGCTTTTCCGTTTCGGAATCCCGATTGGATAATATTGTTAAGAAATTACTGTCTATCGTTCTACTCTTGAGGTTAACCATTTTTTAATAACAGTTAATCGTTTTTTTTAATATTTTTATCGAAAGAAAAATTTACATTTAAGCGGATCCCAAATGAAACCGAAAACCTCTGTTACTATTGTTATTTCATTGTTTATTATCGCCGTACTGTCTTCGGGCTGTTCTCACTCTCTAAACGAAATAAAACGCGGCCCGAACGAAGCACTTCCGGGCAGCTATAACGGCTATACTCTTCTCCCGAACGGCTGGAAGCTTTCCCCCGCCGGCAGTCAGGTTCCCATAGGCGAACTGCCCCTTAATATGGTTCTGACAAATGACGGAAGATACGCAATAACTTCCAACAGCGGTATGGGAGAGAATTCGCTTTCGGTAGTTGATCTTAATACTCAAAAGGAAATTCAGAGATACGTACTGGGTGAAACGTGGTACGGACTTGCATTCAACTCCGACGATTCGAAATTATACGTCTCCGGCAGCAATTATAATCTTATTTATGTCTTCGGCTTCGACGGCGGTAAACTGGCGCTTCAGGATTCGATCATGCTCGGACAAAGATATCCCAAAGACACTATTTCGGTGACCGGTGTAGCTTATGTTAAAAATAAAAACTACGTCCTGGCGGTTTCCAAACAAAGCAATATGCTCTACGTCTGCGATGCGAACACAAAACAAGTAGTTAAGAAAATAAATATCGGAAGTCAGTGCTACGGCGTTGCGGCTAATAATGCCGGTACGTTCGCATATATTTCCGTATGGGGCAATTCATCGGTTGATGAAATTGATTTATCCGATTTCAAGATTAATGCGACCATTCACGTCGGCGATCATCCGTGCGATATGGCCATTTCTCCGGACGATTCGCGCCTGTTCGTTGCTGATGCAAACAATAATACCGCCTCTGTAGTGGATCTCGGCAAGAAAAAAGAAACCGAAAGAATTAATTCTGCATTAACTACGGAAGTACCGTTCGGCAGCACTCCTAATTCGGTTTGCCTTAACGGCGACGGCACAGTACTTATGGTTGCGAATGCGGATAATAATTACATTGCTTTATTCGATGTAAGCGAGCCGAATAAAACCAAAAGTCTCGGTTTCATTCCTACAGGCTGGTATCCTTCCGCGGTCCGCTTCGATGCACCTGAAAACAAAATTATTGTTGCAAACGGAAAAGGACTTACTTCGCGTGCCAATCCCAAAGGTCCGCATCCCGGAGTTTACCAGAAACGCGGTACGTTTGAATACATCGGAACGCTTTTCATGGGAACACTTTCAACTATCGATTATCCGAACGATGATTCCCTAGAATCCTTTTCAAAACAAGTTTATGCTAACACACCCTACGTTTCGAAAGATAAAAATTGGGTGGGCATTCAGAATGTTATACCCGATAAACACGATCTCGAGGGAAGCAGCAAAATAAAACACGTATTTTATATTATAAAAGAAAACAGAACATACGATGAAGTATACGGCGATATGAAGGAAGGCAACGGCGATTCCAGCTTATGTTTCTTTCCTTATAAAGATACTCCCAACCAGCACACTCTTTCATCTGATTTTACTCTCTACGACAATTTATTTGCCGATGCGGAGGTGAGCGCCGACGGACATAACTGGTCAACTGCTGCTTATGCTACCGATTATGTGGAAAAGGACTGGCCGGCAAATTACGGAAGAAGAGGCGCACCGTATCATTTCGAAGGCGGATATCCTCTTGCGGCTCCTTCTTCGGGATATATCTGGAACCAGGTTCTGAATAACGGCAGAACTTTTAGGAATTACGGCGAGTTTACCGACGAAAAGAAAATCGGAAATGAAACGGTTTTCGTAGCTAACGACGAAGATATGAGAAAATATACTTACGATAAATACCCGGGCTGGGATCTTTCAATAAGCGATGTTACCAGGTACAAAATTTGGAAAAAGGATTTTGAAAGACTCGAAAAAGAAAATGCCCTGCCTTCTTTAAGCATAATGCGCCTTCCAAATGATCATACCTGGGGCACCTGGAAAGGAAAGAAAACTCCGCAGGCATTTGTTGCGATAAACGATTATGCCCTCGGATTAATAGTCCAAACTATTTCACACAGTAAGGATTGGAAAAGCTCGATCATTTTCGTAGTGGAAGACGATGCACAGGACGGTTCGGATCACGTCGACGCCCACAGATCAACCTTGCTTGTTGTCAGTCCTTACATAAAAAGGAATTATGTCGACCACACAATGTACTCAACATCCAGCGTGTTAAAGACTATTGAATTGGTGTTAGGTCTGCCTCCAATGACGCAATACGATTTATCGGCCACGCCAATATTATTTTCGGTTACGGATAAACCCGATTTCAAACCTTATAAGGTCATCGAGCCGCTTATCGATACCAGCGCCGTTAACGGAGCTGATGCTTACGGTGCGGCCGAATGCGAGCATCTTAATTTTGCAAAAGAAGACGCGGTCCCTGATATGCTTTTTAATGAAATATTATGGAAGGCAATTAAAGGGAAAAATTCAGTTATGCCCCCTCCGGTAAGAAGCGCTTTTGTAAAAGAATTAAAGAAAAAAGACAAAGACGACGATTAGGAGTTGCATGATTAATTCTGCAGGAAATAATATTTAGTTTACGGACCAGGTAATTGCTTTTTCTATGTTTTTTCTTAGCTTATTAGTAATTAAATAATAATGAGTTGGTCTGGCTATGAAAATATTATATATTTTTCCGCACCCGGACGACGAATCATACGGTCCCGCATGTGTAATGCACAAACAGCTGAGAGAAGGACATAAGGTTTTTCTTTTAACATTAACAAAAGGCGGTGCTGCAAAACAAAGACTTAAATTAAATCTTTCTGTTGATGATATGGGGGAAATCAGATACAAAGAAATGCTGAAAGTTGCCGAAATAATCGGACTGACAGGGCTTAACGTTTTGGATTTTAAAGACAACGGATTAAAAGAAACCGATCCGCGTTTAATAGAAAAACCGATTGTCGACGAAATTACCAAAGTCAGGCCGGATACGGTTGTTACATACCCTGTGCACGGTATAAACGTATTCGGAGATCATCTAATTACTCATTCAATTGTTAAAAGAGCTTTTCTTGATGCTAAGGATGAAAACCCCTTCTTAAAAAGATTGGCGTTTTATACGCTAACCGAAGAACAGGCAAACGCAAGCCAACACTTTACTCTCAAAGGCTCATGCAGGAACGAAATTGACTGCATCGTTGAGGTCGGCGGCGATGACATTGAGATAAATAAAAAAGCGCTTGACTGTTACGAAACTTATAAGGAGGTAATTGAAAAAACCGGTATTAAAGACCATATAAACAGGTATAATTCATTCGAGTTTTTTATGGAAGATTATTCGCCGCCGGTTGACGATTTATTTGCAGGATTATAAAATCAACCGCGAAGCTTGTCCAGGAGAGAATTTAGATTTTTTATTTCTTCCTCTGATAGGCTGGCTAATTTAATATTCATCTCTTCGGAATAATTGTCCAGCTGAGCAAGCAGTTCAAGCCCTTTTCCGGTAATACATACATCCACGTTTCTTCTGTCGGTAGAACAAATATTTCTTTCAACGAGCTGCTTTAACCGCAATTTTTCTACAATCCTTGATGCATCTGACATTTTATCCAGCATCCGTTCTTTAATTAATTTTATCGTCGCGGGTTTCGGATGCTGACCTCTTAAAATCCGCAATATATTAAACTGCTGAATCGTTATATCATACGGTTTTAAGTATGTTATCTGGTAATTCACCAGCCAGTTGTATGTATAAATTAAATTTACCGTAGCTTTGTGATATTCGTTTTGGAAATGTTTCTGTGATATCTCTTCTTCGAGTTTCATTATATTCAATAGATTTTTGCTTTTCAAAATAACTATTTGTTGCCAATTAAAAAATATTAAAGTGAAATTTGCGGCCTTTCTTTAAAAAATTCCCGGCTTTTTTTTATACTTTTATTATAAAAGCCTGGTGCTTTTAAATCCGGTATTAGTACGTTTTTACATTGCAATAGTTGCAATCCCGCAATATCTCTTTTATTATGATTAAAATAAGCTTGCGGCTTTTTTATTCTTGATAAAGTCTGATGGGAAGGTCAACTTTTAACCCCGGCAGTATTTATTGAACTTTATTTAATTATTCAAATTTCCGGCACTGTTTAAAACTTCTGAAATATGAAAAGGAACACCGAATTTTCCGTTAAAAGCTATTTCATCCGGGTTTTTCCTTATCCTTACCGCTTTTTCCTTTATCCTTAAGTTTTCAGGAAGATTTTCCGCTTCTCCTTTATAACCGACCGCAAGAACGCTAACCGGTAAATAATTATCCGGAATCGCAAAAACAATGCGGGCTTTTTCAGGATTGAACCCGCCCATCTGCCTTACGTATATATCCATTGACGTCGCCTGAAATGTCAGCTGAGCAACCGAGTTTCCCAGATCATATAGTGCATGGCGGTTAAAATCTTTTGAATATTCGCTGATCTGCTTAGCCATTGTTAAAATTAGGGCTGGTGCATTTTTTGCCCATAATTTATTGCTGTCCTTCAAAGTATCAAGAAGATTATTAAAACTTTCGGAATCTTCTTTCTTTGCGATTAAGAAACGCCAGGGCTGTTCGTTCATTGAAGACGGCGCCCACCTTGCCGCCTCCAATAAACTTACAACAACTTCGTCGTCAATAATTCTGTCTGAAAATGCCCTGGGACTGAATCTTTTTTTATAATTTCGTGAATCATCTTTACTTCAATTAATTATTCTGAATCTAATTGTTTTGTAATTTCAACATCACAGATAATATTGATATTCTTACTTACAACTGCGCCGCCTGTTTCCATCAACGCATTCCATTTTAAACCGTAGTCGAATCTGTTCACCGTACCTAAAAGTCTGAATCCGGCTCTAATATTTCCCCACGGATCTTTAATTTTACCGCCGTATGTTACATCCAGATCAATAGATTTTGTAACGTCTTTTATTGTAAGATCACCGGTAAGTTTAAATTTTCCGTCGCCTATTTTTTCTATTTTTTTACCCTTGAAGGTCATTTTCGGGTATTTATCGACATCGAAAAAGTCCGGGCTTTTTAAATGATTGTCTCTTTCCTTAATTCCCGTGTATATACTGGCAAGGCCTACCGTCAGTTCTATTTCTGCATCCTCAAAATCGTCGCTCGCATTCATCGTAAGATCGTAGTCAGTAAAATGACCGGTCACTTCTGATATGATCATATGCCTGGCGGAAAATTGTATTTTTGTGTGACTTTTATCTGCTAACCATGTTGCTTTTTTAACATCTGCTACCGAACTATTTGCGGTTGACATATTAACCTCCGTTATTTTGTTTGAAATAATTACAACAGCAATATATGTTATAACATTTAATGTTCCAACACCAATAAATTGCCCTAAACGAGAACTTGATAATTATCACAAACAGTGCAGATTATTAATTTGAATAACGAACAAGTTATTATTCGGGAAATTATCCGGAAGTCCGGTTATTTGATTTTTTCGAGCAGCATCCTATCCGACTTTTTCAAGCCGTTAACCACCAGATTATAAGAATGGTCTATCCATTCAAGTATTTCTTTATCCGGAGCACCGGCAACGAGTTCAACGGTGTTCCAGTGGAGTTTGTTCATGTGGTAGCCGGGTCGAACGAATTCGTATTTTTCTCTGAGTTCCACCGCTCTTTCGGGATCGCATTTTATATTTATGCTTACGGGGGGATTCAAGTTTGCAATCAGAAATATCTTCCCCATAACTTTGTAGACCGGCGAGTCCTCGTTAAAAGGAAGACTTTCCGTAACCCCATTTTTGCTAAGGCAATATTCTCTGATTGTTTCTAAGTTCAACTTGGAGTTTGTTGTTTGTAGTTTGTGGTCTGTCGTAATATTGAAAGGTACCATATACTACCAACTACAGACAACAAACAAATGATTATTTATTTTTATCCAGATATTTTGCCGCATCTTTCGCGAAGTATGTTAAAAACATATCGGCACCGGCGCGTTTAATTGCAACAAGCGATTCGATCATAACGCGCTCTTCATCAATCCAGCCGTTGATACCCGCAGCTTTTATCATCGAATATTCTCCGCTTACCTGATACGCGGCAGTAGGCATTCCGAATTTATCCTTCACTCTGCGGATAATATCAAGATAAGGTCCGGCCGGTTTTACCATTACTATATCGGCACCTTCTTCTATATCCGATTCAACTTCTCTCAAAGCTTCATCGCTGTTGGCTATATCCATCTGATGTGAACGCCTGTCGCCGAAAGCAGGAGTAGATTCGGCAGCATCGCGGAAAGGACCGTAATAACCTGAAGAATATTTCGCGGCATAACTCATAATCGGAGTTTTAATAAATCCCTTATAATCCAGCGCTTTTCTGATAGCGGCAATTCTCCCGTCCATCATATCCGAAGGAGCAATTATATCCGCACCGGCTTCGGCATGCGTCAAAGCTTCTTTAGCAAGAAGCGAAACGGTTTCGTCGTTTAAAATATCTTCCCCGTTCAGCACTCCGCAGTGTCCGTGAGAAGTATACTCGCACATACATACATCAGTAATAACAAGCAGATTTTTTACCTGGCTTTTAATAGCCCTTACAGCCTGCTGTATTATTCCGTTCGGATCGTAAGCTTCCGAACCTTTTTCGTCTTTATGTTCGGGTATTCCGAATAATATTACCGCCGGAATTCCCAGCCCGGCAACTTCTTTGCATTCTTCTACCAGAACATCAACCGACATTTGAAAAACGCCGGGCATAGATTTAATCGGGTTCTTTACTTTGCTGCCGTGTACTGCAAACATCGGGTATATAAGGTCGTTTTTAGAAAGCTCGGTTTCGCGTACCATATCTCTCACGATAGGATTATAACGTAATCGTCTCAATCTTTTTGTCGGATAATTTGCCATAACATACTCCGCTATAAAAATTTTTATAAAAATAACTAAGAGCTAATATTGTCTGCTTGCTTGATCGCTTTAATTTTTTTCAGAATAATCTCCGAATTCTTTATACAGTCGCCGACGGATATTCCGCCTCTGTAGTTGCCGCCGAGAACCAGACCCGGATTTCTTTTCTCGAATTCGTCAAAATATTTTTCATGTTCAATATAACCGATATTATACTGAGGAATGGACTTCGGCCAATACCTGTAATATAATTTAACCGGTTCCGCAGTAATGCCCATCAACTGTTCGAACTCACCACGGACTTTTTTAAATAAAACTTCCTTATCAATATTAACGATACCGGAATCCCTGGCCCCGCCGATAAAAAGAGTAAACGCAGCCATGTTATCTTCCGCCCTGTTCGGGAATATAACAGAACTCCAGATCGCACCCAGAAAAGATTTCTTTTCTTTAGCAGGTATTAAAAAACCGAATCCGTCCAGCGGCTGCTTTACCGTAGTTTTTTCGTAAACCAGATACAGCACCAGAACCGGCGGATAATAAATATTTTTCAGATGCGCTTCGAGACCTTCATCAAATTCTTTGAATATATCCGCTGCCGTGTATGCAGGTAACGTCGAATAAACCGAATCGCACTCGATTTCAGCATCCGTCCCGCCCGTTGAATATTTTACAATAAAACCGTTTTCTATTTTTTTTATTCCGCTTACTTCAGCCGATGTTATTACTTTTTCACCCAGATTTTGTGCAATTGCTTTGGGAAGAGTCTGCATTCCGTTAACAAAGGAGAACATCCTGGCACTTTGTTTCGATTTTTCAGCTCTTCTTTTTCTTTCTTTCATACTTTTAATTGAGCCGACAATTAGTCCGCCGTACTTTTCTTCAAGCGCGTATAACTTCGGGAAGGCAGATTTTACGCTCAACTCTTCCGGATTGCCCGCATAAACACCGGCAACAAACGGATTGATCGCATAATCCAGAAACTCCCTGCCGAGCCGGCGTTTTACAAAATCGGCAATACTCTGATAATATCCGTCGTCTGATCTTCCGATAAAAGGCTCAGCCATTAGACGGATTTTTGCACGGGTGCTGAATAGTTTTGTTTTGAGGAAAGACTGCGGGCTCATCGGTAAAGGGAATAATTGATTCTTCTTAAGAATGTATCTTTTATTTCCCTGCTTGTTTGCGTATATAAGCTGATTCCTCAGATTGAGTTCATCAACGATCTGACCGATCAAAGGCGTAGTCTCCAGTCCGCTGTTTGGTCCGCGATCAAAAACATATCCGTCCTCAATCGCGCTTTCCATGGAGCCGCCGACTTCGTTTTTCTTTTCCAGAACGGTTACGTCATAACCGTCTTTATCAAGCCAGTAAGCAGCTGATAAGCCCGATACTCCTGCTCCCAGTATAACAATTTTCTTTTTCAAATTTTAATTCTGATTATTAAATAATACCTAAACCGTTCTTGAATATTTAGCCGTATCTTCTTTTCTCTCGATATATCCGTCGAAGTTAATCGCAATATTTCTTATCAGCAGTTTGCCCATTTCCGTTACTTCGATATTATCGTCGCTTATAAGAACAAGCTCATCCTGTTCCATTTCTTTAAGATTGGCGAGTCCCCAGCCGAAATATTCTTTAAAATTGATGCCGTATTTTTCTTCAACCGGTTTGAACTTTATTCCGAAGTCGCACATTAGCTTCATAATTACGTCACGTCTAAGTATGTCGTCCTGACTCAACCGATAACCTTTGGCGACTGGTATCGTTTCCTCATCGATTGCTTTGAAATATTCTTTTTCGGTCTTGTAATTCTGAGCGTATACTTCGTGGAGCTGGCTTATTGCTGTAATGCCCATAGCATAAAGATCGGCGCCGGAGTGTGTGCTGTAACCCTGAAAATTCCTATAAAGTTTTTTTTCGCGAAGAGCAATTGCAAGCTCATCTTCCGGTTTTGCAAAATGATCCATACCGATAAATACATAACCTGCAGCAATAAGTTTTTCTATTGTTATTTTTAGTATCTCAAGTTTAACCTCGGGAACGGGAATATCCTCTTTGTGAATTAACGACATGTGTTTTTTCATCCATGGCACATGCGCGTAATTAAACACCGCTATGCGGTCGGGAGAAATATCTATTACTTTGTCCAGCGTTTCTATGAATGTTTCCGTGCTTTGAAACGGAAGCCCGTACATAAGATCAAGATTGATACTTCCGAAGCCAAGCTCGCGCACCCATTTTACGGTCTGCCTTGTAATGTCTTCGGGCTGAATCCTGTTAACGGCTTTCTGCACTTTTTCGTTAAAGTCCTGCACACCCATACTTATCCTGCTAAAGCCGTTGTTCCTTAAAGCTTCAAGATGCTCCCTTGTTAATTCCCGCGGGTCGATTTCGCAACCGTTCTCCGAATCATCCTTAAATTGAAATGACTCTCTGATATAAGAAGCGAGCTCGTCAATTTCGTCCGGCCTTAAGTGAGTGGGCGTTCCTCCGCCCCAGTGAAGCTGAGCAACTTTTCTGTCAGGTAAGAGATATGTCCTGACCATATCTATTTCTTTTTTTAGATACTTTATATATTCTTTTACCCTGTCTCTGTTCCTGGTTATAATCATGTTACAGCCGCAGAAATAGCATAGCGTATCGCAGAAAGGAAGGTGATAATACAGGGACAGGTCGGGCAGTCCTTCGCCGTAATTGGTTTTTAAAATTTCGTCAAGATAATTTTCGTGCGTGAATCCTTCGTTAAAATGCGGGGCTGTCGGATAGCTGGTGTATCTCGGCCCCGGTTTATCGTATTTCTTAAATTTTTCTAAATTTATTTCAAACATCGTTTATCTCCTTTTTCTTTCACCGCAGAGGCGCTAAGACGCAAAGTTTAAAAATTATTAACCATTCTTTTGAAGCCGTCGATTAATCTTGGAACGTTAAAATTAATTAAAAACCAAGTCTTTTATCGGCTAATTTTAAATAAGTTAAAAGCTGAGCTTGATGTACGGGCAACAAAATTTCAACAGCTTTTAATTCAATTATTATTTCATTGCAAACTAAAATATCTATCCGAAAATCTGTATTTAAAAATTCATTCTTATATACTGCAGACAACATAACCTGTTTTTGATAATTTATCTTTCTTAATTTAAACTCTTCGCATAAACAATACTCATACACACTTTCCAATAAACCGGGTCCGAGATCTCTATGTACTTCAATCGAAGCATCCAATATAACTTTACTTAATCCATTTAATTCTTCATTATTCAATTCATCAGCTCCCCTTAAATAACTAATGAATTCCTTTGCGTCTCCGCGTCTTTGCGGTAAACGTCCTTTCTTCTTAATGAAACAACTTACTTTCTTCTTTCACAAACTCAACCAGCGCCTTAGCATTTTCCGGGTCAACGTCGGGAAGAATCCCGTGCCCGAGATTAAATATATGTCCGCTGCCCTTCCCGTATGACGACAGCACGCGCCGCACTTCACTGTGAATTTTTTCTTTAGACGCATATAGAACAGTGGGGTCCAGATTTCCCTGAAGAGCAACTTTATTACCTATCTTTTCCCTGACCGAGCCCAGATCCATCGTCCAGTCAAGACCGATAACATCGGCGCCGGCCGAAGCGATTTCATCAAGTTTATAATGTACGCCTTTCGAAAAGACTATAACCGGTTCATCCTTTCTTTTTATCATGGAAATAACTTTTGAAATGTAATTAAGCGAAAATTCACGATAATCGTCAGGCGAAAGTATTCCCCCCCAGGTATCGAAGATTTGAACGGCATCGGCGCCGGCTTCTATTTTTGCTGAAAGATAATCGGCTACGGCTACGGCAATTTTATCGGCTAATTTATGAGCCAGAGAAGGATTGTTATAAATAAACTTCTTAATTTTTGAAAAATTCTTGGAGCCTTTTCCTTCAACCATGTAAGTCATCAACGTCCATGGAGATCCGCTGAAACCGATAAGAGGAACACGCTTATTTAATTCCTTCTTAACCAGCTTTAAAGCATCCAGTACATATTTAAGATCTTTATAAGGATCAATCGATTTCAATTTATTTACGTCGTCTTCGCTTTCAACAGGGTGATGAAACACCGGCCCGCGGCTTTCAATCATCTCAAAACTCATTCCCATTGCTTCGGGTATAACCAGAATATCGGAAAATATTATTGCAGCATCCACACCTATCAGATCAACAGGCTGCATAGTTACTTCGGCGGCAAGTTCCGGTGTACGGCACATTGTTAAAAAATCCGCTTTCTCTCTTACTGCCCTATATTCCGGTAAATACCTTCCGGCCTGCCTCATTATCCATACCGGCGTACGCTCGACATCTAATTTTTTGCATGCTCTTAAAAAAAGATCGTTCTTAAATTCGGTCAAATAATTCTCCGTTTCTATTATTTTATTCAATTCATATTGTCATCCCGAGAGGAGTCGAGGGACAAACATTGTCTGCTTTCTTTTATTTATAAAACTCAATAATTGCATTTGCCAGTCCGTCTATCGTATACTCTTCCGGCATAATATTAACGCGGACATTCTTATTTTCAATTGCTGTTTTCGTACTGGGACCTATGGCTGCTACATTTAATTTGGCAAAATATTCAACCGGATTGACGATATTCATGATAGTGAGAAAATTTTCGAATGTAGACGGACTTGTAAATATAAAAACATCCGGTTTACTTATTTTTAGCTCTTCCATGCTGGGCAATATTTTTTCGGCAGACGGCAGAGAAACGTTGTAGACAGGTACCGCAATTATTTTGGCGCCCAGTTGTTCAAGGCTTTCGGGCAGTTCTTCCCGGCCTATTGCGGAGCGCGGAATAAAAATAAATTTGCCGTTAAGTTCATAGTTGGATAATTCCTCAACTACCCCGGCTGCACTGAAACGCTTAGGTATAATATGAACCGGAATTTTATTTTTTTCGCAAACCGCCGCAGTCTTATTACCAACGGCAACTATTTTTAATTTGTAATAATCGATTTTTATTTTAAGCTCTTCGAGTCTTTTCCTGAACATTCTAACTGCATGAGCGGATGTAAAAATTACAAAATCTATCTGTCCTTTAGAAGACACAACCGCGTCAAAAGCGCTCCAGCTGTCCGGCGGCACTATATCGAGTGTCGGAAATATTATTACGTTAGCCCCGAGCTGTCTGAAAATTTCCGATGATTCTTTTGACTGTTCTACTGTTCTGGTAATGACTATTGTTTTGCTTCTCAACGGCAGAATATCGTCTTTATCGAACCCGTTTAATAAACCATGCAGAACAAAATCAAATATTTTTTCCCTGTCGCTTATAATGCTGTCATTTTCGAATCCGCAGTCAATCCCTCTGTACACCGCACCGTAGATGCTGCCGAGGATAAGATCGACCGCAAAGTCTTCTTCGATTTGCCTGTAGATATTTTCGCTCTTGCCGGTTTTAATTATCCCGGCCAAAATATTTTTCAATTCCTTTTCCAGGGCAACAAGCTCGGAACAAAGCTTGTGCTCTGCTTTCAGGAATTCTTTCTGGTACATCAAGAAGAAATCCTGGTATTTCATCATGAACATGTAAAGATGAATTACAAATGAGTGCAGAGATTCGACGCTGCTCGACTCATCCTTAATTTTCTCCCGCAGAGAGATAATCAGCTTTTCCATTCTCTGCTGCATAATGGAAAAATAAAGATCTTCTTTCGACGGGAAATAATTGTATACGGTACCTTTGGCTATCGAAGCATGCTTAGCAACGTCTTCCATCATTACTTCATGGTAGCTGTTCCTGGAAAAAAGAGACGAGGCAGCCTCGATTATCTTTTTCCGTTTAATATTTTTCTTAGTCTCTATCTTCGATTGTGTTAACATTTAGCTGAAAATTACCTCATTAGTTTTAGCGGTATCGCTTATAACTATTATTGATAATAATTATATTTTTCTTTCCGCATTTTTTTGTCGTCCCTCGATTCGGCCCGGGATGACAAAGGCTGTGTCATGATGAGCGGAGTCGAACCATGAGCTGACCTGCCTGCCGGACAGGCGGGATCGAATCATGATTATAAAATTTCTACTTCTTTTTTGCTGCGTAAACTTCATCTAGTATTTCTTTTGCACCGGCTTTAATTAAATCCTTTGCCAGCATCTTTCCGAGTTTTTCCGGCTCCTTTTTTGTACCGCGCGCTTTTTTCCTGAACGTCAAAGTTCCGTCGAGACTTCCTACAAAGGCATCAAGATAAAGTCCGCCCGGCTTTACTTCAGCGTAAGCCCCGATCGGAACCTGACAGCCGCCTTCCAAGGTTCTTAATAATGCCCGTTCCGACAATACGGCTTCGTAGGTTGCTTTATCATGAATAGAACCCAGTATATCAATCAGCATTTTGTTATCGGCATTTATTTCTATACCGAGCGCACCCTGTCCTACCGCCGGTAATATTTCTTCCGAAGGAATGACGGACGAAATATGTTTTTTTAACCTAAGTCTTTCTACACCAGCTCTGGCCAGAATTATTCCGTCCCATTTTGAACTTTGAAATTTTTTAATTCTGGTCGGTACGTTACCCCTCAGCTCTTCAATTTTTAGGTCCGGACGAATGTGAAGAATCTGACTTCTGCGTCTTAAAGAACCGGTAGCAATAACGGCATTTTCACGAAGGGACATTATTGTCGTTCCCTTTTTTCTAGCTACAAGAACATCTTCAACGGGATGACGCTTTGATACGGCGGCAAGCATTAATCCTTCCGGTAACTGTGTCTGCAGGTCTTTTAAGCTGTGCACCGCCAGATCAATTTTTCTGCTTAGCAGCTCTTCTTCCAGTTCTTTGGTGAATAAACTCTTATCGCCTATTTTAGAAAGAGCGACATTTAAAATTTTATCGCCTTTTGTATGTATTATTTTTATTTCGACGGCGACGTTTTTATTATTCTTTTCAATTTCTTTTTTTATATAATTCGACTGCCATAAGTGCCAGCGTCGCTGCCCCGCGAACCTATAATTATTTTTGTTTTCAATTTACTCTTCCTTTTCGCCGTTTTTATCCAAGCCGAACAATTCCCGTGATGACGCTCACCTGCATCGCAGTATCGTTAGAGTCCGGGTTCCGACTCGGTAATATTTTTCAATTTCAACCGTCGGGTGATGAAGTATTTTATTGATAATTCGCTTGGTTACAATTTCTAGTTTTTCCTGATCGTCCTGCGGAGAATCTGTTCTTATTTTTATCAACTTCTTCGGCCCGTATTGTTTCAAAATAGTCCCGTAGGGATTTTAATGGTCGGACCGGCTTCAAGCGCATTGAACCAGTCTGAAAAACGAATTTAATTCCTCGTCGATGATCTTCTCAACTTTCGGTATCTCTTCTTTTCTTTTGACAAGATTTTGCTGAACGATAATATTCAGAGAATCTATATCGTTATAAAACACATAATCAATGTCCTTAATGCTTCGGGATCGATATCTCTGGGATATTGCGATATCCATCAAACACGCATTGAATTATAATTTCTCTTCTTCATCGACGTCTTGACATCTCCATTTATTGATATAAGGTTGTCCGCGCTTGTCGCGCTCAAAACGATATCGTATTCGTGCAGGTAATCTTTAAAATTTGGAAAGGAATTATTTTCGCCTTAAGCTTTTCGGCGAGTTTTTCGGCTTTCTCAATGGTGCGGTTGGTTATGGCAAGGCGTCCGATTCCGCGTTCCTTAAGATGCTTCGCCGCTATCTCGCCTGTTTCGCCCGCGCCGATAACAAGCGCCGCTTTCTTGCTGAGGTTCGAGAAAATCTTTTCTATAAGCTGAACCGCCGCATAGCTCACTGTAACTGCGCCTTCGCTTATTTCGGTTTCGGTAATAGCTCTTTTGCCGGCGCGAATTGCGAGTATCGAAGATTCTTTTCATTAAAAATCCCGAAAAGTGAGAGTCTTCGGCTAATTGAAATGAATCCTTTACTTGTTTGAAAATCTGGTTGTCCCCGATGAGAAGAGATTCAATCCCGGCAAGCTACACTGAATAAATGCTTTAACGCAGTTCTTTCCTGAAATGATTGAAAATGTTCGGAGTTTGAAACCGGACACCGATTTATGTTCAATTAAATATTTTTGAATATCTGCTACCGTGGTTTCTGGATCAACCGGTATACCGTAGATTTCGGTACGGTTGCATGTTGATACTACCAAACCTTCGGTGAAAAACTTATCCTTGGCTTTTTGAGCAAACGAGGCAATTTCGTCCTGGGTAAGATACAAAGCTTCTCTAAGTTCTACAGAAGCAGTTTTATGATTTATTGAAACAGCTAATAAGTTCATAATATCTCAATAAAATGAATGAAAGCTTCTGGCCATGAAATTAGAAATAATCGTCGACATAATAGCCAGTAAAAATCCAATTATCGAGAGAATAATCACCTTCTTTCCCTGAAGTTTCCCCAGGATTTTGCTTGAAATACCTATTCCGTATAATATCCAGACTAATGATGTACCTATTAACTTCGGATCTGCATACGAAAACTTCGGAAAAGCTTTCGGCAGCCAGATTATCCCGATAATTATGGCGAAAGTAAGTAAGACAAAACCGATAATAGCAGAAGAAAAACTTAGTCTTTCTAAAACATCCAGGCTAGGCAGCCGTTCAAACAGCAAACCGAATTTATTGAGTTTTATGTCTTTATATAATATTAGATACAGAAAACCGTATACTGCGGATATTGTTATTGCGGAATAACCTAACAAGGCACTGAATACATGAATTCCCAGAAGATGATTTCTCAATACTTCCTTTACCACAGTTAGGTCTTGAATATATAATGTGGAAATAATCTGGAAGACTATGGAAATTACAATGATAAACGGCCCTGTTCCTCTTATATCGGTAACAAGTTCAAGAATATAATAAGAGAAGCTGACTGCGAAAGCCAGAACCGTAAAGATTTCAAAAACATTTGTTATCGGAGGATGATCGAACAGAATGGTTCTTAATAATAAATAAAAGAAATGAAACAACAAGGTTAAAAAGAGAAATAACCTCTTGGAGTTTGCAAATTTTTTACCTCCTTTCATAAAATCATGAAAGTAGAATCCGAATGTTATCAAGTACATAAACGGAAGCAAAAAATTAGAGAAATCTATTACAGCCTTCATATTTTTTTACCTTAACTGACTTGCCGGTACAAAACTAAATAATTATTTTACATAAAGCAACAGATTTTTGACCTCCCGGTCATTTATTTAAAATTGAGATTCATCTTATCTATAAGTTACTATTTCCATCCAGTAACTTTTAATCAGGTTTTCATCTATTTTTTTTTTATTTACCATAATTACTCCGTTTATTCTAAGATTTTTTTAATCAGTCTAGGCTTCTTAACCTTGTTCTTTCCGAATGTTAGTGTATTATAAAATAATTCCTTAATATTCTCAACTTTTGATTGTGACGAGGAATGTAATTCGGCAATTACCTGTCCTTTTTTAACATAATCACCAATCTTGATGTTAAAAATAATGCCGGCTTTCGGATCTATTTTATCTTCTTTTGTTTTACGGCCGGCTCCGAGTTCCAGAGCGCACATACCCAGTGTATAGTTATTTACTTCTGTTAAATAACCTGATTCTTTAGATCTGATTTTTTCAATTACACGGGCTTTCGGATATTTTTCGGGATTCTCAATAAATTTTAATTCGCCGCCCTGAGCTGCAACAATTTCCACAAACTTTTCGTAAGCTTTGCCGTTTTTAATTAAAGAACGGGATATTTCGGCACCCTCTTTTATAGATGATGCCTTGCCGCCCAGGTAAATCATAGCGCCGGAAAGCTGAATACTCAGGTCGAATAAATCTCCTTTAACTTCGCCCTGCAGGGTTTTTATCGACTCATATATTTCAAGCCAGTTGCCGATATACTTACCCAAAGGCTGATTCATATCCGTAATCATTGCAATTACTTTTTTATCGAATGCTTTTGCGGTATTAATTAATGATTGTGCTAAGCTGACGGAATCTTTCATTGATTTCATAAAAGCTCCGCTGCCTGTTTTTACATCAAGAACAAGACCGTCAATCCCTTCTGCAAGTTTCTTACTCATTATACTGGCCGTAATAAACGGGATAGATTCAACGGTTGCCGTAACATCTCTTAAAGAATAAATTAATTTATCGGCAGGAGCAATTTCTTTAGTCTGTCCGATCAGTACCGCTCCGGTTTTCTTCAAAACAGATTTATATTCCTTTAATGACAGATTGGTTCTGAAGCCTGGAATAGATTCCAGTTTATCCAGTGTTCCGCCTGTGTGCCCAAGTCCGCGGCCTGATATCATCGGCACATTAACGCCGGCTGCGGCGGCAATAGGAGCTAATATTAGTGAGGTCTTATCGCCTACACCTCCGGTTGAATGCTTATCTATCTTTGCGCCTTTTATTTTATCCAGATTTAAGACCTTACCGCTGTACAGCATTTCTTTTGTCAGGGATGAGGTCTCATCTTTATTAAGTCCCATTATGAAAGCACTCATCAAGAATGCGGCGAATTGATAATCAGGAATTTTCCCTTTTGTATATGACGTAATGAGATAATTTATTTCGTCCGGAGACAGTGTATTTCCGTTTCGTTTTTTTCTAATTAGTTCTACTGTATTCATAATGATATTATATTAAAAGATTTGGTATAATGATTTTAATTACTGAACATTTAAAATAAAAATTTAATTGATCAATAACGAAAATTTCTTAAATCTAAAATTTTGTTATCACTATTTTTATTTCCGTCTTCTTCGGCAGGAATGTGTAAAATTTATGTCTGGTTTTTCAACATCCGTCAATCAGCAGGCCAATGAGGTAAAAAATCTGTCCGAGCGAAATAAATTATACATTCGGAACCGGCATGCAGTCAACCGCTCGTTTCGACAAGTTCAACGACCGGCTGTGATCAAATAACCCGAAACAATCCACCGCATACTGTATAATTTTTATTTGTTTCACCTTATTATTATAATTATTTTTGTAGCCTATTATATTAGATAAGGAGTCTGAAAAGAAAAGATGCAATTCAAAACCAGAACACATACATGCGGTGAACTCAGGGAAAAAAATATAGGTGAAAGTGTTATATTAAACGGATGGGTTGATACACGCCGGGATCTTGGCGGACTAATATTCGTAGATTTAAGGGATAGGTACGGAATTACTCAAGTTGTTTTTGAACCGACTTTTGATAAAGATTCGCATGAGAAAGCGGCAGTATTAAGAAACGAGTTTGTCATATCTATTGAAGGAAAGGTAAGGAAGCGACCGGTAGGAACCGAAAACCCGGCCATACCTACCGGTCAGGTAGATATAATGGTAAACAAAATAATCATCCTTAATGAAGCCAAAACCCCTCCTTTTCCAATTAAAAATGATATTGATACCAGTGAAGACATTAGATTAAAATACAGGTACCTTGACTTGCGGCGTCCGGCTTTTCAGAAGGAATTTATTAATGCGGCATACAATGTACCAGATAGTAAGAAAATATTTTGACGAAAATTCATTCGTTGAAGTAGAAACTCCGGTTCTTATGAAAAGTACACCCGAAGGTGCAAGGGATTATTTAGTTCCCAGCAGATTGCATAAAGGTAAATTCTATGCTCTGCCGCAATCGCCGCAGCAGTATAAACAGCTGCTTATGGTTTCGGGACTCGACAGATATTTCCAGATAGTTAAGTGTTTCAGGGATGAAGATCTCAGAGCAGACAGACAGCCTGAATTTACACAGATTGACGTTGAAATGTCTTTTATCGATCAGGAAAATATATTCGGTATTGTAGAAGGTTTAATGAAAATACTTTTCAAAGAAGTATGGAACCGTGAGATCAACATGCCCATCCCCAGATTGACGTTCGATGAAGCTGTTGAAAAATACGGAAGCGATAAACCGGATTTGAGATTTGAACTTGAAATGACAACATTGAATTCTGTTTTTGAAAATACAACCTTTAAGGTATTCCAGGATCATATAAAAAATAAAGGAATTATTACCGGACTTTTGGCTCCCGGATGCGGAGAATACACCAGGAACCAGCTTGACGTGCTTACGGATTTTGTAAAAAAACAAGGTGCCGGCGGCTTGATCTGGATGAGGGTAAAAGAATCCGGTTCCGGTGTTGAACTGGAAGCGCCGATTGCAAAATTTTTATCCGAAGAAGAAAAATCGAATTTAGTTAGTGCATTAAAAGCCAAAGCCGGAGATCTTATATTTATATTAACCGGTCCAAAATTCAAAGTACTTTCAATTATGGGATCACTCAGGCTTGAGATGGCTAGAAGGTTAAACTTAATACAGCCCGAATCCGAACCCAAACTGTTATGGGTTACCGATTTCCCCTTATTCGAGTGGGACGAGCAAACCAAACGTTACTATGCCATGCATCATCCGTTTACATCCCCTAAGCTAGAGGACGTGGAATTTATGGAAAGCGACCCGGGCAAAGTTAGAGCCAGGGCTTACGATCTTGTATTAAACGGCAGTGAAATTGCCGGAGGAAGCATTAGAATACATAATGCGGATTTACAGGCTAAAATGTTTAAAGCCCTGGGCATATCGGAAGAAGAAGCCGAGCAGAAATTTGGTTTCTTGATGAACGCTTTTCAATACGGTGCACCGCCTCACGGCGGCATTGCTTTCGGCTTTGACAGAATGGCGATGATATTTGCTGGTGAAAATTCTATTCGCGACGTTATCGCATTTCCTAAAACAGCTTCCGCCGTTTCCTTGATGGACGACGCTCCTTCAAATGTTGGCGAAGAGCAATTAAAGGAATTGCATATAAAAATAAGATAATTTCAACAAGGGGCAATTCTAATTTATTAAATAATTAAGAATATCCCCTTTTTTATTATTTTAAAAATCCATTAAAATATTTCCGCAAAAACAACAAAAATATTTTGAGCCTTTCTTTATTTTATTAACCCAATAATTCTTGTTCACTTGCCTAATCCTAACCAAAAGTTGTCCATTAACCATTTTGAATAATGATATCTATACAAACTTCAAATAATTATATAAAATTGCGTTTTGAATTACCGGTAATATTTTCATTTCCTTATATATTATTATGAACTCCGGCAAAAATAATACTGCAAGCCGTTCCCTTCAGCTGAAAAATATACTTCTTTTACCTATTCAAATTAGTATTTAAGGTTTTAATCACCGGGTTTTAAGTAATTATTACAGGCAAGATTTACCGTTTTACATATGTTGAAAATGTTGAAGTACCAATTTTTTACCCATTTGGATTATATTAATACTTTGGCACAATCTTTACTGATGATTAACCTGCAAAACAAAATTTTGAAGATGTTAAACAAAGAAAAAAATATTTCGAATATAATAATGAGCAAAGTAATAGTTACCGCAGAGGTAAAAATTACACGTAAGTTTTGTTTTGATTTATTAAAGAGTTCTAAAATATCGGTATCAATTAATTCTGACTTAGGTTCGGTAAAATTAAATAAGAGCATTAAGTAAAAAGAGGATAGAAAATTGGGACAACAACAATTATTATTGATAGTATTAGGATTAATAATTGTTGCGATTGCAATTGCAATTAGCATCTCCCTTTTCAGGCAGGCAGCAATCGATTCCAAAAGAGATACGATAACCAATGAATGTTTTAGTCTCGGCTCTATGGCAGTTGAATATTATAACAGAGCAAGTCCATTAGGAGGAGGAGGCAGTTCATTCACAGGCTGGGACGTTCCGCAAAGTCTTGCTAATACTGCAAGCGGACATTATACGGCGACGGTATCGGCAGACAGCGTGGTAATAATAGGAACCGGCAATGAAGTTGTAACAGGAAGCGATTCTGTAAAGGTTCAAGTTTCAGTTTCGCCAAGATCATTCCGGACTACAATAATAAATTAAATAAGTATTAGTTCATTTTCTTTTAACGGAAACATAAATAACAAACAATCTCAACAATACTAGGAGAAAAAAATGGGTCAGCAACAACTTCTTTTAATCGTACTCGGCGTTATCATAGTCGGTATCGCAGTAGTCGTCGGTATAAATCTTTTCAACGCAAATGCGGAAAGTTCTGCAAAAGACGGTATAGTATCAGACTGTACGAATCTTGCGGCAATGGCACAGCAATTCTATAAAAAACCTGTTTCAATGGGCGGCGGCGGAAATTCTTTCTCTACTGCTGGCGGTGCTCCGGCAGCTTGGACTATCCCTGCTTCTTTAGATACAACTGCTAACGGTGTATATACAAAAGCGGTTAATGACCAAAGTGTTATAATTACCGGTACACCGATTGACGCTTCTTACAAATGGACTGTTAAAACTACTGTTACACCGACCAATATTTCATCGGTAATTCAGTAAAAAGGTTAACTGGAACTTAGGTTTAGGTTTAATATAAATAACTTAAAATAGTAATTAAATATTGTTCTTAAATCGAAAAAACTAATGTATAATTTTTTAAGGCTGATAAGATGTCTACATTTTATCAGCCGCTTCAATATAAGCGATACATCATGATAGAATATAAATTTACAGCCCAAAAAGTAAACGGACAAACATTGACCGGCTCTCTTTCCGCGGAAACGGTAAAAGACGCCAAACAGAAAATTCACAGGCTTGCCGATAAGAACCGGTTAAAGATCAGATCGATGCAGAAGAAATCCGTTTATCTCTACCGCGTACGTAAAGGAAAAGACAAACCCATCTCCGGAGAACAGAAAGCATACTCTAAAAAAGAAGTTGAAGATGCGCTTTCCCGTCTAGGTTTTAAAGTATTATCCGTTAACAAGAAATTATTAGATTTTAATATGGCTCCCCCGAGCGCTGAGATAGTTACTTTTGTAAAAATCAGCGCCGAGCTGCTGGAACAAAAACTTCCTTACAGTGAAATACTAACACTGTTGATCAATGATACCCAAAATAAAAAGCTAAAAGAAACTTTAAAAGAAATTAATAACGAACTAAAAAAAGGCGCCGACAGCGAAACTACATTTTTAAAATATCAGGCTGTATTCGGTAAATTTACGGCTTATATGCTGGGTCTTGCTTCCAAGAGCGGTAATATGTCCGAGATATACAGAGCTACTGCAAAATTCCTGGAAAGGAAACAGGAATTCAAAAAAAATATGCGTAGCGCTTTAATTACTCCCATGGTAACATTATTCGTTTTATTCCTTGCCGTATTGTTTTATGTTGGTTATATTTTCCCCGAAACTGCAAAACTTTTTGTAAGGTTTAAGATTCCGCTTCCACCTATGACTGCTTTTACACTAAAAATTAGTGATTTCTTAATGGGAAACGGAGCTCTTGTAACTATTCTGATGGTCGTTCCTCCGATTTTATTTTGGCGCTTTATAAAATCGAAAAAGGGAGCTTACTTAATGGATAAGTATCTTATAAAATTACCCATGATAGGTACACTCATTCATAAAACTGTTATAGAAGTTTATTGCAGAGTTTTTTATACTCTGTATAGCGGATCTGCCGAAAGCATCGAACCGATCAGGATAGCTGCAGAGGCTACAGGCAACCAGTATTTTGAAGAAAGAATTAAAAACGTAGCAATACCATTAATGGTAAAAAAAGGAACCGGCATAACCGATGCATTTGAGGCAAGCGGTATTTTTACCGATACGGCAATAGCACGTTTTCACTCCGGCGAAGAAACCGGTACTATTAAAAATACGGCTCAACAGTTGGCTAATTATTATGAAAGCGAAACTGTTTATAAATTGAAAAATTTCATCGAGATGGTTCAGTTGTTTATTGCAATGGTAATTATGATAGTAATGATATTATTGACCCTAGTCTCGGCCGAGACTGCTACTATTCATCCTAAAAGCCCCGGAATAACAAGTAACGCAACTTATATAGAGAGAACCGTGGCATGATCGATACTAATCTTGAAATGACCGACAAAATCGGTTACCTGCTGTTTAAGAAAGGAATAATCGATGCCGCAATGCTTGAGAAAGCATTGAATGCAAAGGCAAACGATAAAAGCAAAATAAAAAGAAACCTTGCACAGATATTAGTTCAGGATTTTAATTACGATCATGATACTATTTTCAGAGAAGTTGCCATTCTATACGCATTCAGGGAAATTGAAATAAAACTCGATGAGATTGCCCCCGAAAAGTTAGATATTATTAAACAGTTGATCAATAATGCGGGCGATCAGCTGAAATCCCAAATGTTGGAGCATAAAGTTATTCCTTTCATGTACGACGAAAGGATTAAAGACAAGCTAATCGTCGCGGCAATCGATCCTACGGACAGAAATATACCCAAGATAGCATTCGGTCTGAACGCAAAAAAATATGAAGTAATTTATATTCGGAAACAGGATTACGAAAAATTAATCAGTAATATTCTTCCCCCCGAGAACGTATACCTTAAAATGATGGAAGAAGCCGACGCTGAAATTGAAATAGATAAAGATGAAAACTCCCTGGACGAAGAGGCTCTTGATGCCGAGATAAATAAAAGTGCATTAATAAATCTGGTTGAGGGCGCTCTGGTAGAAGGCGTTCGCAAAGGAGCCAGCGATATTCATTTTGTTCCCAAATCCGGAAACCGTACGGAAATTGTTATGAGGGTTGACGGTAATCTTCAACTCTGGCACGTGCAGGAAAATACACTTCCCGAAGCCGTTGTTGCCGTTGTTAAAGACAGATCTAAAGGAATGGACAGATTTGAAAGAGAAAGGGCACAGGACGGATTTATCCAAAGAGAAATAGACCGTCACGTCATACGTTTTCGTGTATCGGTTCTGCCGATGGTGGGTACAGAATTAAAAAATAAATTCGAAAGTATCGTAATAAGAATACTCGACGACAGAAAAGTAATTAAAGATCTTGAAAAATTAGGACTGACAGGGTATTCAAAACAAGCTTTTACAAAAGCTATTAACCAGCCTCAGGGTATGGTAATATTAACCGGTCCTACCGGCAGCGGTAAAAGTACTACACTTGTTGCGGCATTGTATCAGGTTATTGATTCAACCGTTAACGTATTGACGGTTGAAGATCCTGTTGAATATGTAATTGAAGGCGCAAGACAGCTTAAGATCGGCCACAAAATGAATTTTGAACAGGCAATACGCTCTATTTTGCGTCATGACCCCGACATTGTACTTGTAGGTGAAATGCGTGACAAGGAAACTGCCGAGATTGCTATTAAATTAGCTAATACGGGACACTTGACTTTCTCAACCCTTCATACGAACGATGCTCCCAGTGCGGTAGCACGTCTTTATAAAATGGGTATTGAACCCTTCTTAATTGCATATGCCATAAATATTATTGTAGCACAGCGACTTGTAAGAAGACTTTGTCCCGAATGCAAAAAAAAGGTAGTGAATTTTGACGAACCTTTAATGAAAGCCGCCGGCTTGGATATTGACGAATGGAAGAGTTACACCGTTTATGAAGCCAACGGCTGCGATAAATGCGGCGGTTCCGGTTTTAAGGGACGTATGGCAATACATGAGGCTTTGTATTTTACAAAAGAGCTTAGACAAATTATTGTAAGATCAGGTATTGAAGTGGATGAGGAAAAAATCAGGCTTCAAGCAAAAAAAGACGGTTCTCTTAATCTGAGAGAAGCGGGCCTGGAGAAGGTAAAACTCGGACTTACTTCTATTGAAGAAGTACTAGCATCCACATCGGATGAATAATATGAATTAAAAGGAAAAGAATATTTTTCCTTTTTTAAAAAATTTATTTCATAAAAATTAAATTTAAGTTAAATTGTTTTAATTTTTATAGCTATTTATTACGGCTATTAAAAAATAGGAGAAACAGTGTCCTTCAACGAAGCAAAAGAAATTCTCACTTCTTTTACAAGCAAAATACCCGAATACCTCAACGGACCGGATAGAATGGCCTTTCTGCTTGAGAACATCGAGCAATTAAGCGGTGAAGAAAGACTTCTACTTAAAGGTACCTTCAATCGATTTTTAACTAATATGATTGAAAGAGAAGCTTCGGATATTGAAGTAGGCGGACACGGCAACGAGAATTTTATATGGATGAGAATTTACGGAAAGAAAGAAAGAGTCAAAGATCTTCCGCAGCTGTCTAACGAAGAGTCCGCAACTTTAATTGCAAACCTATTAAACGCAAACCAGAGAAAATATCTTGCTGTTTCTAAGAATTTGGATTTCAGTTACTCCTTTTATTACGAAAGAAAAAAGATCGATCTTCGTTTCAGAGCGGACGCATATTTTGATCTTGATACCAGATCTTTAAATATGAGAGCTATCAACCCTTCTATCCGACCTTTGGCCAGCCTGGGTTTCCATCCGAACGTTGTAAAATCGTTAAGTCATATGTATATTAAATTCGGATTAACTCTTGTAACGGGAATAACCGGTTCCGGTAAATCTACTACCTTGGACGCCATAATCGACGAGCACAATAAAATAGATCCTGCTCATGTTGTTATTATTGCGGCGCCTATTGAATATGTACACAGATCTAATGTCTCGATTATAAAACACAGAGAAGTCGGCAGGGACGTACTTTCCTTTAAGGAAGGCGTTATACAATCGTTAAGACAGGATCCGGATATTATAGTAATCGGAGAAATGAGAGATCCCGATACAATTATGGCTGCTCTAGAAGTAACGGATACCGGACATAAAGTTTTTTCTACTCTGCACACATCATCGGCAGTTGAATCCATAGACAGAATTATCGCTGAGATTCATCCTTCCGAACAGGAACGTGTCAGAAACCGTCTGGCAGATGTACTTGTTGCGATTGTTTCCCAAAAATTGGTTCCTACATCAGACGGGAAACGGGCATTGGCAAAAGAAGTATTAATTGTTACTCCCAGTGTTAAGGCTGCAATTAAAAACAATAATACCAGCGAAATTTATATGATGATTAACCAGGGCTCTGCCCAGGGAATGATCACAATGGAACAGGATTTAAAGCGGTTGTATTTAAACAAAAAAATCAGCTTAGAGACAGCTATAGCTTATGCAAATAATAAGACAAGAATTCAGCAAATTTTAACGGCGGTTTAATGAAACCTGTTATATGTGTATATTGTGAAGGTAATGAGACTAAATTAGTAGTAGTCTCAAAGGAAAAAGATAAGATCAAGGTACAGAAAGCTTCAATGTTTGATGTGGTTCAAGCCAGCCTTGATCTCGAAGATTCACTCTCCGGTCTTCAATTGGAGGGCGAAGATGCCTCTATTGAAGGCATTTCGTCATTACCGAATACGACCGACAGCAAAATGGCCAAATCAAGCATTTCTCAAATGAGTGCAACGGTAAGACCGTATAATCCTAAAAACTGTCTCTTTATCCCTACGCTGACAGAGCCTTCTATTTACTATCATATTTTTGAAGGTTCGAAAGCAGAAAAAACTTCCCAGCTTACCCAGGATATTATTAATGATATTCAGGCATCGAAAAACGTAGCTATTGATAAAGAAAATCTAGACTATATTGAACTTGCTGATAAATCTTTGCTGGCGGTGTTCCTGAGCGGAGAAGTAAACTGCTTGAAGGTAATTAAATCGCTCGCTCAATACGACGGAAAACGCTACTATAAAATACCTTCTGTCAAAAGTGCGGAAATTTCACTTGCGTATTATGTAGCAAAAAGGAAAAAATTCTTTCCCGACGATCAGTCCTTGATCGTTTATATAGGAAAAGAATACAGTAAGTTAATTTTCCTTCAGGGCAGGAAGCTTAAACATGTCGGTTCTACTTTAGATATCGGCGTATTAAACCTTCATACATACGATGTTTATTTTTCAAAGATCTTATTGGAGATGGAAAACGGCGGAATATCTTCGCTAGACAATATAATTGTTTGCGGCGAAGATGATTCTGAAAATTTGATTCTTTCTTTTTACGGAACTTTCCCCGAAGCCAACGTATCAAAGCTGGATTTTGAAGAACTTGATCTGACTTCTCTCGATGCCGAAATGAGGGAGAAATTTTCTTCATTTGCCGTTCCTATTTCCTCTGCTATCGATTACTTTGATGAAGAAGATAAAATTCACGAAGGAATAAATTTATTACCCAAATACGTAAAAGAAGATCAAAAAGTTTTCCAATTCGCATGGCATGGTTTTGCCGTACTTCCCCTGTTATTTGTTGCTACTTTCTATTTGACGATGAAAGTTTTAGTTAATAATAAACAAATCGGACAACTAAACGATCAGATAACGGAAAAGACGGTTTTGATGAAGCAAAACCAGGCGATTCTTAACCAGATAACCGATCTTAATAACAAAATCAGCGGTTTTTCACGCACCCAGTCTATCTTGGATTCGGCCTCCATAGGCACAGGCGTCTGGTCTAAAGCTATATCTAATATAACACGCTTTGTAGGGAACAAAAAAGATATCTGGATTACAAAACTAAATAAGAGTGATAATTCAACGCTGACTTTAGAAGGTTATTCCCTCTCTAAAAATGCATTAACGGAATTTGCTTACTACTTGAAATATGCCGAGTTAAAGAGTGTTTCTTATGAAGCTATCCGTGATAAGGATGCTTATAAATTTGTAATAGTATTTAATATAGCTAACTTCCAAAAAGATTTAGAATGAACAGAAAATTAAAAAACACATTAGTCCTTGTAGGACTGCTGATTCTGATAGTAGCCGTCGGCGGAGCTTATATATTCGTCCTTCAAAGAGGAAAAATAAATTCCGCTAAAAAGAAAATAGACGAGTTAAACAGAACTCAATACAATACCGGCGCGTTGAAAGCACAATACCAGGATTTGTTGAAAAAATCCAACGTTCTGGATTCGGTTCTTTCAGCAAGGAAATTTAACATACCGCAAAATCTTTCGTCTATAAATTTCTTTAATTTTGTCAATAAAGTAAGCGCCGATTTTTCTCCCAAAACTCAAACCGACGTCGAGTTTGACGGGCAGAAAAAGGATAAGCAATTCTTTTACTATACTTATAAGATAAAAGGCGCAGGCGATTTTAACGATTTATACAGCTTAATTTACTCGATTGAACAAAGTAAAGAATTAAAGAAGATTTCAAACGTTACAATAGGAAATATGATAACTACCGATAAAGACGGTTTACCTAATTTTCTAGTAAGTTTCAATATGGATGTCGATATATATTTCTCATCAGATAACAGATTTTCAACAGCTAATTTCGTAGAAAATAATTTAAATACATCACCAATTTACGACGCATTTTATCCGTTAATTAGAAGTCAAATACCGCCCAATATAGACAACCTGCTTGATGTTCAGGGCGCCAAACTCCTGGCTTTAATTCCGGAAGGTGCATTCCTTTCAGATAGTAAGGGTAATACTTATCTTCTCTGGGAAGGCCAAAAGGTTTATCTTGGCTACCTGACAAAAATTGATTACGATCATAACACCGTTAGTTTCATATTAAACAAGGGTGGAATAATCGAAAAGGTAGATCTAACTTTACAAAAAGACGGTACGAGTAAGAACAAACAATAACGAGAGCTCTTTATGAAAAAACTAAGTTTACTAATTGCCATTATAATTATCTTTTCCGTTCAGGGATTTTCGCAAAACTATCTGCAACAGACATTGCAGACCTATCAAAATCCCGATGAATTGATAACTTTGTCTCCGACAATATCGTTTAATCAGGCCATCGCTTTACTCAATAAAGTAACCTTGAAGATAGAGGGTAAAAGCATTGTCTCAACGGTTAGCATCGACAGCGCCATCGGTCTGCAGATTCAAAATATGAATTATATGAAAGCACTTACTTTGCTGGTTAAGATGGAAGGCTTGTATTACGAACAAACACCCGACAATATTATTATTAAGAAGAGCGGTGTTTTGGAAGAAAAACGGACGAAAGATAACTACGTTTCCGTTAATGCAAGAGAAGTTCGTATTTCTGCAGTGTTCTTCGAAGAAGACGTTGATAAGGCAAGACAGCGCGGAATGGATTGGCAGACTGCATTTTCAAAAGACGGTCTGGATGTTGGCGGTAAAATAGGAACTCCAAATACTTCAGCTGCCGGATTAACTGCCGGAAGCGGTTCTAGTTCCTCAAGTTCTTCTACCGGCTCGAATGTAGAAACTCCTGAGTTTACTCTGAATGCTTCTTCAAGCTTCAATATCGGACAGTTTTTCGGAAAGGCAACCGCAATATTTAAATATTTCGAAAGCTTAAATTTGGGTGAAATTATTTCCAGTCCTAATATTACGGTTCTTGACGGTACAAAAGCCAGACTGCAGGACGGTCAGGATCTTGCAATAAAACAAAAAGATTTTTCAGGCAATATTATTGAAAATTTTTATTCGATCGGATCTATCGTTAATGTAACGCCGCATATTATTACCGAGGACGGTATAAAGTATATTCTGCTGGATATTAATGTCGAAAGAAGTTCATTCGTGCCGGATCCTAATAATACAATTATCAATAAAACATCCGCCAACACAAGGGTGGTAATGCTTAACGGAGAAGAGACAGTAATAGGCGGTATGTTTATTAATCAGACCACTCAAATTAGAAAAGGCGTTCCATTCCTAAAAGATTTACCTTGGTGGGTTTTCGGTTTACGCTATATTTTCGGAAGTACCCAGAACGAAGTTATAAAAAAGGAATTGGTAATTTTAATTAAAGCGAATTTAGTTCCGACTTTAAAAGAAAGAATTGCGCAAGAAAGCACTGAAAAGAATGCGCTTAAAGAAGAATTGGAACATCAAAGGAATCAAATAAAGTACTATCAGCAAAATCAATCAAATAGTGATGACAAATAGGTAAGGTATGGAATCAATTTTAATTGTAGACGATGATATTAACCTTTGCAAAGTCCTTAAAGAGGAGTTGTCCGAAGTCGGATATGAGGTGGACTTTGTAAATAATGGTCTTGCTGCATTTAATCATTTGCAGCAGAACCATGTTGATTTGATTCTTCTAGACCTTAAGATGCCGGGTATGGACGGCTTTGATGTCCTTAAAGAACTTAAATCCAGGGTTATCGACACCAAGGTAATAGTATTAACTGCTTACGCGGATGTCAAAAGCGCAATTGATTCCGCTAAGCTAGGCGCAAGCGATTTTATAAGTAAACCGTATGATTTCGATGAACTATTAATTACGATAAGAAAAGTTTTACAGCGAGATTCCTAATTAAATGAAGATAAGCTATCGAATTCTGATAATTAATTTTGTTATAGTTGTTTTAGTTCTTGGTAGCTCGGCAATTGCGTTCTATTCAATAATGTACAAAGTCCTTTCGTCTCAGCAATCCAAATATTTAACTAACTCTGCAAATATTTTTATTTACACTTACAGAGGACTCATTCAGGATTGCGAAGATCAATTCAACACTCTGGCCAGTAATGAACCTGAGAATATCTTCAAAAAAAACCCTAACGAAAACAAAGATATAGATTTTATTTTTGAAGTGGATAAGACAAGTTCACAAAAAATCATTAATAAAAACTTCGACGATAACGTCAACAATTCGATTAAATGCCGCACATTAAAAGAATTTATCAGTAATAACCCATGTTCTGTGATTAAAGAGTACCATTTTCCAGACGGACGCGTATATTATTTCGGTCGAATTATAACACCGGAATTTCTGGACAATCTTTCAAAAAAGATTAATGCGGAGATTGCTTTAATATGGAATAAAAAAACTGCAGAAATTTCCAACGAAACGATAACAAGACCATACTCAAACTTAATAAGCGAGGCTTCAAATGTACTGTCGGATAAAAATAATTTCGACATGTATTCAGGTAACTCTGAATCCTCGGACATTTTAGCTACAATCTACAAACCCGGCAACGAATATACACAGAACAGCAACCTCCAATTTATAATTTTTACTTCGCTGAATGAAGCTAACGATCTCAGAAGCAGTTTAAAATATTTTTTGATTATCATCGGTTTTGCAGGCGTTATGCTTTCACTTATTCTTACCGTCTTATTTACAGACAAGATCAGAAAACAAATCAGTCAGCTCAGTAATGCAACAAAGGTTACTAAAGACGGTAATTTTATGAATAAAATCGAAGTTAAAAGCAACGACGAACTCGGCCAGTTGGCAGATGCTTTTAACACGATGCTGGATGAACTGCAGCGAAATGAAGTTTCGAAAAACGAATATTCGGAATTTATAACTTTGTTAAATCAGAGTCCGACATTGAAAGAAATTTCAGAAGCATCCCTCCAAAAAATTATTGCTACCTGCGGATTTACTGTTGGAGCGTTATACGTTATCGAAAACGGAAATATAATGCTTCAGGTGTCATACGGGTTAAATAAACCTGAAAGCGGTAAGGTCGATTCTCAATTATTCAATTCGGTCATTAAAAAACAGGAAACGTTAGAGTTATATTCGGAAGATAACTTGCCAATAGTCTCGGCCGGGTTTATTTCGATCGAGATTAAATATTTACTGATAGTACCGATTATATATAACAATAAAGTTATTGCTATCCTTGAGCTTGGTTCATTCGATAAGCCCTCGAAAGAAGCCAAGGAATATCTTGAGAAAATAAAATACCAGCTTGCAATAGGTTTAACCAATGCATCCGCCGTTGTACAGCTTGAAAACTTAATTGCAGAGCTCAAAATACTAAACGAAGATTATCAAAAACAAAACATCCAAATAAGAAAACAAAACGAATCGTTGGTTGAGCTTCATAAAAAGCTTAAGGAAAAAGCGGATGAACTGGAAATTCAAAAACGTAAAGCCGAAGAGGCAACAAAATTAAAATCGCAATTTCTTGCCAGTATGTCTCATGAACTCCGGACTCCGATGAATTCAATATTAGGATTAACCGAATTGATTATTGACGACAAATCTCTGCCGGTGAAGAACAAAGAACGAATGGAAGTTGTTCTAAGAAGCGGACGCCGACTTATGAATTTAATAAACGATATACTGGATCTATCGAAAATCGAAGCGGGAAAAATGGAAGTCCGCAATGAAGAAGTGCTTATCGAAGAATTATTAAAGGAAGTTGAAAATTCGATTATCCCTCTTACTTCCAAGAAAGAGCTGTCATTTAAAATAGTTCGCAAATTCAACACACGTTCAATAATAAATTCAGACAGAAATAAAGTCACCCAGGTTTTGTTAAACTTACTGGATAATGCAGTAAAATTTACAAACTTCGGATTCGTTGAACTGCATATTTCATCTGCGGATAATTTTATCTTCTTCGACGTTATCGACTCTGGTATCGGCATTTCTAAAGAAGATATGGAAATTATTTTTGAAGAGTTCAGACAAATTGACGGTACTACCACCCGTAAATATAACGGAACCGGTCTCGGACTGGCAATTTGTAAAAGAATAGCAGGCCTTTTAAACGGTGATTTAACCGTCAAAAGCGAGCCGGGGCACGGTTCTATTTTTACATTTTCAATCCCCTTCAATCTTATATCTTTCGATGACCAAGATTATCAGACAACTTTCGAGAAAGTCGAAGAGATTGACTTTGTCACTATGGATACTACCGATAAAAAGCTTGTACTAATAATTGACTCTAATCCGGATGCCAGATATACGATCGGAAAATATCTTTCTTCTATAGGATATTCGGTCGATTATGCCGCCGATAGTGTTCAGGGACTTGAAAAAGCTAAAAGAATTAAGCCTTTTGCGATTACTTTTGATATAACGATGTCCGGCTTAAACGGGTGGGAAGTTATAAGGGAAATAAAGCAGAACATTGAAGCAAAGAACATTCCCGTTATACCGGTATCAATCAATAAAAGTAAAAATACGGGCTTCGGACTAAGTACTTACGATTATCTTGTAAAACCTTTGTCGTTCGATAAACTGCAGGAAATTTTAAATCGACTGGGAAAAAAAGGCAATAAGCAAATTAAAAAAATTGTTTTGGTTGACGATGATGAGTCTGAGTTTGAAAAATTCACAGGCACATTCTCTAACGATAATATCAGAATTGATTATATTAAAGACAGCGAGTTGGCGTTCAGTAAAATTATTGAAAGTCAGCCGGATTTAATTATTATAGATCTAATAATGCCCGGCGTAGACGGAATTTCATTATCGTATAAACTTCAAACTAATGTTGAAACAAAACATATCCCGGTAGTAATGGGTATCGATGAAGAATATTCCGAAGAAGATATACATTCTATTAATCAGATTATTGAAGAAATTAATTTAAAATCCGATAATCATTCTCTGGATATACTTAAGATAGTAAGAGACAGAATTAAACAGCATGAAGCTGAAAGTCTTGAAGTAGGAGAAGTTGTAAAAATTGATCATAATCCCGAACTTGAACTTCCTTTTGCAGACGAAATAAAAACTTACCAGGGTAATGTCTTAATAGTCGATGATGATTCAGATTCTTTGTATACTATCAGCGAGATAGTTGAAGCTTGCGATTGTAAGACAATCACTGCCAGAAACGGAATCGAATGTCTGCGCGCATTGGAATATAAAATTCCCGATCTTATATTGCTGGATATAATGATGCCGGAAATGGACGGCTTCCAAACTATTGCGAGAATTAAACAAAATACACATTGGGCTCACATTCCTGTCTTCGCTATTACGGCAAAAGCTATGCTGGAAGATAAGAAAGTTATATTAAAACACGGATTTGATGATTATATTGCAAAACCAGTCAACACAGGAGTTTTAGCCTTTAAAATTGAAAAAACTTTTACTAAACTAAAAATGATTTAGTATGAAAAAAATTTTAGTGATAGATGATCTTCCTGAAAATGTATTTATGATTCAGGACCGCCTGGAACAGGAAGGTTATGGAGTAATTACCGCATATGACGGTAAAACCGGCTTAGAAAAAGCTTTTGCGGAAATACCGGATTTAGTATTGCTGGACGTAATGATGCCCGACATGAGCGGCATTGATGTTTGCCGGACGCTGGTTCAGGATCCCAGAACTTCTAAAATCCCGATTATTCTGGTAACGGCAAAAAGCGGGGCGGCAGATACAAAAGAAGGACTTGAGGCCGGAGCTTTCGATTATATTAAAAAACCGTTTAACAGAATCGAACTTCTTGCCAGGGTAAACTCGGCATTAAAATTATCTGACTCTCAGAAAATGTTTGTTGAAGCCGAAAAGATCAGTACTTTTGCGGCTACCGTTGTTACGACAAATCACCGCATTAAACAGCCCCTGACTTTAATGAGCCTTTCAGCCGCAGCTATTAAAAGAGAGTTGAAGAAAGACGAGGTATCGAAAGAAGCAGTTTTAAAAAGACTTGAATACATTGAATCTGCTATCAAGGAAATAACAGATGTTCTGAATCAATTGAATTCAATTAAAAAGCCTGTGTTCTCGGAATACTTTAAGAACATCAAAATGGTAGATTTTAACGATAAAGAAGAGCACAAATCAGATTAGCTTTTGAATAGTGCCAAGCATTGTTTCAAACTCATAAGGCTTTGAAACAACAGCATCAATCCCCTCACTACGGTATTTGTCTTCGCTATTCCAGGAAATACTACCGGAAGACAGTATAATTGGAATTTTAAATTTTAATTCTCTTATTTTTTTAATACACTCGAGACCGTCCATTTCAGGCATATTGTAATCGATTATAGCGAGATTAACTTTAATTTCTTCGGTTAAAATTTTAAGCGCTTCCACTCCCGAAATTACTTTTATAACATTGTAGCCGTAAGATTCCAGCAGCTCTGCCAGTAAATCACGCAGCATAATTTCATCATCAGCAAGCAGTATGATTTTTTCCGCCGCACTTTTTTTAATTACCTTGGTAGGTTCATAAGCAGGAATAAAAACATCGAAGGCAGTACCGGAATTAACTTTGCTTGACACTTCGATATGTCCTCCGTGAGCTTTTATAATACCGTATGCAACATAAAGTCCCAGTCCGGAACCTGAACCAGTTGCTTTATCCTTTGTGGAAAAATAAGGATCGAATATCTTGTTTATATTTTCTTCATCAATACCGGAGCCGTTGTCTTTTACCGTAATCCATACATAATTACCTTCGTCGAGCAGAGGGTGGTTAATAATATTCTTATTATCTATTGTAACATTGCAGGCCGTTAATAGCAGCTCCCCTTTTTCATCCATTGCCTCCTTTGCATTTACGCATAAGTTCAGCAATACCTGATATATTTCTGTGCTGTTTCCCAAAATATCGTATAATTTGTCTTCTATATCGCTTTTAAATATCAGTTTTGCAGGGAAAGTCTGGTTTATAACTTTTGATATTTCAGATAAAAGCAGATTCGGTTTGATCAGTTCTTTTCTCTTGGGTGTAGGTTTGCCGAAAGACAGTAAGCCTTTGGTTAAGTCTTTGGCTCTAATTGAACAATTTTCAATATTATCGAGAAGGCGGTAAATATCATCCCTTTGAGGTACTCTTTTCTTAAGCAAATTCAGACTGCCGAAAATACTGGAAAGCAAGTTGCTGAAATCATGAGCCATTCCGCTGCTTAGTTTACCTATAGTTTCAAGCTTTTGTGCCTGCAGAAGCCGGTTTTCAAGAGCATCTTTTAATTCTCTGGTTCTTATGCTGCTGATAGCAAAAGAAAGAAGTGTTGTTATCTGCTCTACGTTTTCAATATCCCCGGCGAAATATTCCCCCTTTTTTTTGGCAACTATAGTAATTCCCAGTAGCTTATCTTCAAAAAAGCAAGGGGAAATAACTGCCGAGTCTACATCAAATTCTTTTATAAGATTATAAGCAATATTACTGGGTGAGTTCTGAACAAGTAGAGAGGATTTGTTTATATAAAACCATTTGTTAATAAAGGATAAGCTCATAGTAATATTTCTCTGAACATCACCTTTCTTTGCAATCATTTCTTCGGGATCGAAAAAGATATATTCATGCAGGCGGTTTTCGCCGTAAATAACTGCAATAGCAAAAGAACTGCCGCTAAGAAAAGTGCATCGGTGCAAGATTTCGGAAGTAAGATTACTTAAAGAGTTTTCTTTTAAAAGCAGGGCAAGTATTTCCTGCTGCTCGGCTTGAAAGTTTGATAACTGTGATTCGGAAGTTTTTTCTTTTTTAGCATTAGGTGCCGGATCAATCTCAACATAATAGCCGTGTCGAACATTTCCTTTTTTAACCGGTTTTATTACAAGTCTTTTAGTCTTTTTTGCAACAGTAAAAGAAAAGGATTGTTCTTTCTCGGGAGTTTCTTTCTGAAGAGTGGGAATATTCAGCAATTTATACAGAAAAATCCCTTTTATCCTGTTAACTCCTGTAATATATTTAAATCCTCTGCTAAAAGATATAACTTTCAAGTTATTATCTGTTATAGCAAAGGCATTAAGCTCCGAATTTAAAAGCTCTTCAAGAGCATATTTATTATTCATCCGCTAAATTATAATGATTATTCCTGCTTTATAGCATATTTTTTAATTTTAGTATAAAGGGTTTTTTGACTTATTCCAAGCTGATTGGCAGTCTGGGCTCTGTCCCATTTATTAATTCTCAACGCTTTGGCAATATGTCTTTTTTCAATTTCTTCCATGCTAACCACTATTTCCGGCTCATCATCTACCTCATCTTTAATTAGGAAATGCCTTCTGAGGCTGATATTTGGCAGATTTAAATCAACAGGCTCGATAAATTCATTTTCGGCAAAGATTAAAGCTCTTTCTATTATATGCTCCAGTTCACGAATATTACCGGGAAAGTCATAATCAAGCAATGCTTGCTCGGCCGGCGGAGAAAGCCTTTTGGGAGCTCTTATCGGAGATTTGGTATCCAAAAAATGGTTTGCCAGAAGCAGTATATCTTCTTTCCTTTTCCGCAACGGAGGTATAGTAAGCGTAATTACGTTCAGTCTGAACAACAGATCGCGTCTGAAGTTTTTATTATCCGCTTCTTCCAAAAGATTCCTGTTTGTAGCCCCGATAACCCTAACGTTTGAGGTAAGATTTGTTATGCCGCCGATTCTTCTGTATTCACCGTTTTCCAAAAACCTTAACAATTTCGGCTGCAGTGCAAGGCTAAGTTCACCTATCTCATCAAGGAAAAGAGTTCCGCCGTGTGCAATTTCAACCAAACCCTGCTTTATGCTTTTGGCATCTGTAAATGCGCCTTTTTCATGACCGAATAACTCACTTTCTATTAATTGGTCCGGTAGCGAAGCACAATTTATTACCACAAACGGCATTTCGTTTCTTGAAGAATGCTTATGAATATATTCCGCCATCAATTCTTTTCCCGTGCCGGTTTCGCCTTCAATAAGAATATTGGAGTCAGACATTGCGGCTTTATTTGCCAGGCTTATAACACGCTGCAGCTCAATACTGTTTCCGATTATTCTTGTAGAAATTTTCTTATCTACCTGGTCAGCCAATATACTGGTCTTAACCAATAATTCCTTATGCTCCAGAGATCTGTGAATAACTAACAATAATTCGTCGAAATTATAAGGTTTGGTAATAAAATCATAAGCTCCCAGCTTAATGCACTGGATCGCGCTTCTAACTTCAGATTGAGCGGTTAAAATTACAACTTGTATGGAGGAATTATAATCTTTAACAAATTTAAGAACATCTTCGCCCTGTACATTCTGCATATTTAGATCAAGCAGAATTAAATCATAATTCTTTCTCTTAACGGCGTCTATGGCGAAACTTCCGTCATAAACCGTATCTACGGAATATCCTTCTTCCAACAACTGCTCTTTAAGAAGATAACAAAGCGTCTCATCATCATCACAGACCAAAATTTTCGAATTTTTTAGCATAAAGCCTAAATTTTGTTATTAGGAAATAAATTTATATTTGGAATAAATTATTCAAATTTTTATATTTGTAGTCCTTGTAAAAAAGGGCGCGTAGCTCAGGGGTAGAGCATCTGCCTTTTAAGCAGAGGGTCGGTGGTTCGAGCCCACCCGCGCTCACTAAACCCGGGAATAAATTTTCCGGGTTTTTTATTTCCTTTCCTACCGTACTTAAAATTATCATTTTACTTCACTTATTTTCAGAATTAAATATTAAGTAATTTTGCTTTTTTTAATTTAATAAATAGGCTTGAAACCCATTATATTTTCCAAAATAAACAAGGATACTTTTTGTACACTTTTTTCTTTATTTCAAGCTAAAAGCATACTACCCCAAAGTAGAGAATAGCGTAAAATGTAATATATTAATAAATAATTATAATACATTATTTAAACAACAGCAAGTATAATGTAAAATTGGGAAAGTAAGCATTTTTCAACAGTTTGGAACAATTTTTCCGTTCAAAATAAGGATCAAATAATATCAGTTAAATATTAGTGCAGTCATTTTTTACTTCAATTATCTTAATCACTTTATTCTTTCTTATTTAATATTTATTTTAATAATGCAAGTAAGATAAATAAACGGACGGCTAAAGTGCCGTATGCATACGATGGGTGAGGTAATATTTTGGACTATAATCCGTATTTCTATTGTAATTCCAATTTTATGGTGGGCTGAAGGATATTTTCATACTCAATTTTGGTGGACAATAGGTTTGCTTGTTTTATACGGCATTATTATCCAACCGGCAATTATACACTACAGGTTATTTAAAACAAGAAACAAAGATATAATAGAATCTACGCTTTGCTCAACTTGTAAACATTTTGATCCCTCGGCGGTTCTTTGCATGCTGCACGACAAACATCCGACAAAAGAATTTCTCCCTTGCGAAGGCGTTGATTGGGAACCAAAATCATTGGATATTGACAGCGAGGACATTTACAAAAGCTGATATAATCCAATTCCGATTATTTTATAAAATCCCTCATCGGTTTAAAAATTTAATAATTAACTTTTATCTTAATCAAAGTAAGGATTCATATGGCGTTAAAAAATAATCAGGTTGTGACAATTAATTTCACGTTGAAAGATGAAGATGGTAATACCATTGAAGCTACAACTAAAGAGCAGCCATTTTCGTTTATTAGCGGAAATCAGCAAATTTTACCCGAACTAGAGAATAATGTCTCCGAAATGCTGATCGGCAGCAAAAGGACAGTCGTATTAGAACCCGAACAAGCTTACGGTATATACAGCGATACTTCGCTCCAAACAGTTAAACGCTCGGACTTTCCGGATGACGTTAAACTTGAGATCGGAATGGGTTTCGTTGCCGATACACCGGACGGACGCCAGCTACCGTTTGTTATTAAAAATATTGAAGATGAAAATATTACAGTCGACTTTAATCATCCACTTGCAGGACATACACTTACTTTTGAGGTTGAATTATTAGGACTCAGAGAAGCTTCATCCGAAGAGCTTGCACACGGACACGTTCACGGAGCCGGCGGACACCATCATTAAAAAATTTTTAGTTGACTTCAATCACTATAAGGTTATAAACCTTCTTTGATTGAATAAACAGTCGTTTTTTTAGCGCTATTTGGCGAAATAATTCGAATAGCGTTTTTTTATGTAATTAAATGACTTATAAGAGTAGTTATCAAGAGTTGCATATCTTATTGCCGGCCTGAAAGAAAAAATTTACACCGCTGGAAATTGCATTTCTTTTAAAATTTGTTTTGATAAACATCGAAACAGATTGACATCATGTAAATTAATTTTTATTTTTGTTTCGATATTTATCGAAATACTTGAGAAGTTATATGAAAGCTGCAGACAGTTTAAAAGTTCTGAAAGCGCTGGCTGATTCCTCGCGCCTTTCCATAATGCAATCTATTATAGAAAAACCGCAGTATGTTGAGGAACTCTCCCAAAGATTCAATCTGGCAGCTTCAACTGTTTCTTTTCATCTAAAAAAATTGGAAGAAGCAAAATTAATACATAAAAGAAAAGAACAGTACTATGTTGTCTTTCATCCAAATATAAATGTTTTTAATAAATCGATAAAAGAACTTATTACTTTTGAAAATAAAGAAAAACGAACACAGGAAGACAGAATAAGTCAGTATAAATTAAAAGTGATAAACACATATTTTAAAGAAGGAAAGTTAATTAAAATACCTTCACAGCATAAAAAGCGCTGGATAATATTGGAAAAAATAGCCCGGGATTTGGAAGATAAAAAAGTGTACTCCGAAAAAGAACTAAATAATAAAATTTCAGAATTCTTCGATGATTATTGTACTATCAGAAGATATCTGGTTGATGAAAAAATATTGGAAAGGCATAACGGCGAGTACCGGAAAAATCATGAAAGTTTAAATTCATCTGCCAATCAGGAAACCGAAGAAAAAGTTCTGGGATTGGAAAAAAGTTTTTTAGATAGTGTAAAAAGTTTATAACATGAATTATAATATAAAATGCCGAATAAAATACAGGTTTTTAGATAATGAAAAGCAGAAAAGAATTAAAGAAAGAATATAAGGAAAGAAAGATACCGATGGGTATCTATCAAATTAAAAACTTATCTAACGGGAAATTATTTATCGGAGCTAGCGCAAACCTGGATAGCGTATTTAACAGAGCAAAGTTTGAACTTAACTACGGAAGTCATAAAAATATTGAGCTTCAGAATGATTGGAATACTGCAGGAGCCGGACAATTTTCATTTGAAATTCTCGATTATCTTGAGCCGAAAGAGGGCGAAATGATAAATTACGGAGAAGAATTAGCTTTACTGGAACAGATGTGGCTGGAAAAAATTGAACCTTACGGAAAAAAAGGATACAATAAAATAAAATAAAAATAAATATTTAAAATCAAATCCAAGATTGGAAGATAAGCAGGAATGCTTTGTACAAAATTAAAATCATTAAATTACTTTCAATTAATATCTTTAGTAACAATAATGGATTTAATCTTCGTTTTGTGCAGATAAAAACATCATTCCAGTCAGGATTAAATTTATCTTTGAATTTGAATAATCCGTAATAATTATAAGCGAATTTTGTCTTCCGCCCGATAAGATTTATCCAATATTCTTTTGAAAATATTTTACTATCGTAAATAATATAAGGCACTTCTCCAAGGCTCCATTTTCCGAAACTTTCGTTTTTAAGTTTTTTGAACGTATTGTAAATTAGAGCTTCCATTACTCCGTTCGGGGCATTGTTTCTTCTTAGTAAAAGATCCGTTTTAACAGTTTTCTCATTAACCTCGGAAAGCATTAAAGCGCCCATCCATAGACCATCGAAATCTTCAAAGATAAAAAGCCGGTTTGTTGCGGTCAGTTCATCGTTAAAAAAATGTTTTATCTGGGGTTCGTTACCGTGCCTGCATATTGACTTAAATTCTTCCAACCGGGCGGCGCTCTTAATGTCGGGTAAGTATTCAACAGTGTTTCCGATTCTTGTTCCTGCTCTTATAGATTCTTTGAGCCTTGAATTATCAAAGTGCTCTTTATTAAAGTCCAAAACCGCTTCTTTTCCTACTCTTATTGTTTCGAACCGTTTCCTGGATAATATTTCAGCTGTCCGGCGGTCAGAACAGTTTACAAAAACATGTTTCTTCGCAGAGATTATTTTATCTAAGTTTTCTTGTGAAAAGAAAGAAGCATCGTAATGGGGATTATTTATCCATAATATTTCATGCCCATTTTCATGATTTTTAGCCGAAAGATATTTTTTGTTTTTCACATGCTTACCGGAATCACGTTTTGCGCCTGATTGCAAATAAAAAAGGCTGCTGCTTCCGCCGTAAGGAAAAGAAATAAAATTATTTTCAAGATATCTTTTAACAATATTACCGAACAATCCGCATACTTTCTGTTTGAAATAAATAATTTAAATTTATTGATTATCAAGTGGAATCGTCTTGAGTTTCCTCACCTGGGTTAGGAAAAGCATATTTACGTATTTTATGTCTTATCGTTAAATTGTCAGATAATTTAGGGCATTTATGTTTTAGCCTATATTTGAGAATTATTAATAATATTTTAATTTTTCCGTTCATTTAATTTTCGTTATTCAATTTTAAATAAAGGCCGGCTTACTCGATTGAAAGAGAAAAATAGGTTTCTTTTTGTAGATCTGCTCAGAGGATGGGCATTGCTGGTTATGATTGAAGTACATGTTTTTAATACAATGCTTCACCCTTCATTAAAAAATACCGACTGGTTCAGCGTATTAAATTTCATTAATGGACTTGTTGCACCGTCTTTTTTATTTATTTCCGGTTTTGCCTTCATGCTTTCAACTCAAACCGTTAGCCGGGAAATAAGGGAATTTAAATATCCGTTCTGGAAAAAACTCGGACGCATCGCTTTAATTTTCCTGGCAGGTTATTCGCTTCATCTTCCTATCTTATCTTTAAGAAGAATAATCTATTATTACAGTCCCGATACGATTCTACGTATTTATAATGTCGACATACTTCAGTGCATTGCGGCAGGCTTATTGATTTTATTTATAACCAGGATACTGATTAAATCCGAAAGACTGTTTACGGTAATTACCGTTATTATGTTTTTAATTTCGGTATTCCTTGCTCCTCTGGCTTGGCATACTGACTTCGGAAAAATTTTTCCGGTTCCCGTTGCTGCTTATTTCAACGAAAAGTACGGCTCTCTTTTTCCGTTATTTCCATGGCTCGGGTTTCTATTAGCGGGAGCTGTCTCGTGTAATTATTTTCTGAGAATGCGGAAAAAGAATTCCGAAGGAAAATATTTTTTTTCTTTATTTATTGCGGGATTAATATTCATCCTGGCGGATTACATTTCTCCGGGGATATTTCCGGGAATTCACTTCGGAAGAATGCATCCCCAGCCATTATTCTTTTTTGAAAGACTCGGGTATGTTTTGTTGTTGTTAACCGCCTGCAGTTATTACATAAACAAAAGGGAGACGAAACAATCTTTTGTACTTGATGTAGGACGCGAATCTTTGCTTATATACTGGCTTCATCTGCAGATCTTATACAGGAAGTTCTATAATAATACCGGTTTCGTCAATTTGTTAGGCAAGAAGCTTGACCTTCTTGAGAGCATTTTATTTACAATAATACTGTCATTAATAATGATAGTCGTAGCAAAATACTGGGGCAGGTTGAAGAGTAACTACCGTCCGGCAATTTCAAAACTCACTTTAATTTTTGTTTCTTTATTGATTCTGATATTTATGATGGGATTTTAATTTACCCCCTTCCCCGGTTTAATCATTCTGTTTTTATAATTTATTAGTATACGGTCATACTCTGCCGACATCAGCGGAGATGAAATTAAAAAATCGGCCGATGCCCGGTTATTTGCTATCGGGATATTGTATACAATTGCAATGCGCAGAAGAGCTTTTACATCGGGATCATGCGGCATCGGTTCCAGCGGATCCCAGAAGAAAATTAGAAAATCGATTTCACCCTCGGCTATTTTAGCCCCTACCTGCTGGTCACCGCCCAAAGGACCGCTCTTAAATCTGTAAATATCCAGCTTAAGTTCTTCCGATAATATAGTCCCCGTTGTGCCGGTGGCAAATAAATCATGTTTTGAAAGCACATCACGGTTATATTTTGCCCACTCCACCAAATCCATCTTTCTGTTGTCATGAGCTATTAAAGCTATTTTCTTCTTTTTGTCCATAGATGCAATAGATTTTTTCATTGTATCCTCTTTTACAAATATTATTATACTGTGAAATTATAAATAATTCGTATTTAATGTGTTGATTTTAAGTTAATTTTAACCGGATTAAATATTTTTCTTGACAATGTATGAATTAGTCATAATTTAGCTCTCAATATTTTCTATTCTTTGCCAGTTCACCATTTCTCTCCTTTTACTGAAAATAATTATTCTCTTTACTGATTCACTAAAAAACTAACTTTAAATCAACAGGAGGCTTATATGAAAAAGTTCTTCGTGTATTCGTTTATAATTCTGTTTACGTTCTTGTTTACAAATTCTTTCGCTCAAGACGACAACAGTAAGTTGAAACAAACCATAGATGATTTAAATGAAAAATTCTCTAAAGCATATATGGATAAGGATAATGAAATGATGCTGTCTTACTATGCCGAGGATGCCATTTCTATGCCCAGTTATACTACAATGATGAAAGGCAAAGAAGCTATTAAGAACGGCATGGATATGGAGAAAAATGCCGATTATAAAGTAACAAACTTTAAATTGAACAATACAGATATTATTACCAACGGCGATCTTGTGTGCGACATAGGAACTTACGAAATGTCAATGGAAATGCCGAATATGGATAAGCCTTATACCGATAAAGGTAAATATATGACGGTATATGAAAAACAGTCCGACGGTTCGTTAAAAATAAAAGCCGAAATATGGAATTCAGATATGAACCCATGGATGAAAGAAAATTAATTTTATTTTATTAAGAATCACCGTAATGTGCGGTTTACTGCTGTAAACCGCATTAAGTAATAGAAACCCTCCTTACTGCGCACTTAAATTAGAGGTAACTGCTTTTAAGAAAACAAATTAAATCCTTGCTAATTATCCTAAGTGTTATAGATTACTTGAATTTATAAGAAATTATTTTATTATGTACTTACTTCAAGAAGGATAAAACAAATGTCGCGAATAACAGCGATAGGAGAAATATTATTCGATGTTTACCCGAATGGTAAAAACCTAGGAGGCGCTCCCTTTAATTTCATATATCATATTATCAAATTAACCGGAAGCGGGAAATTTATAAGTGCTGTTGGAAACGATGCAAACGGAAAAGAAATATTACGATTTCTCGAAAATAGCGGAATTGATAATCAATTTATCGAGATAGACGAGCAGCATCCGACCGGAACTGCAAACGCTAACCTCGATGAAAAAAAAGTCCCTCACTGGGAAATTAAAACAGAAACATCGTATGATTTTATAACTCCCTCTCCGCGTCTTGAAGAATTAATTTCGCAAAACACAGACTGCCTGTATTTCGGAACTCTGGCAAGACGTGCCAATGTCAGCAGAGAAACAATTCAATCTCTTTTCAGAAAAAAAGATATCATTTACTTCTGCGATTTGAATATTCGTCAAAATTTTTATTCCAAGGAAATAATCGAGAATTCCTTAATTGCATCGGATGTTTTGAAATTAAATATAGACGAGTTAAAACTCATTAATGAAACCGGGTTAAACCAACCGTTTGATATAATAAACCTGTCAAAGTTTATTTCAGATAAATATAAAATTGATTTGCTTTGCATTACCCTCGGTGATAAAGGTTCATTTCTAATTAAGGGCAACGAGGTAAGTCATCAAAAACATGATGTTGAAAACGTTGTGGATACGGTAGGGGCCGGCGATGCTTTTGCCGCGATACTCTGTTTGGGTTTTTTAAAAGGGTGGGAATTAGCAAAAACAAACCGGCTTGCTTCCGAATTTGCAGCCGAAATTGTGAAAATTGAAGGAGCTTTGCCTAAATCGAATTTATTTTACGAAAATTTTAAGAACCGAATTTTACAATGATAACAAACAACCCGGATAAAACTAAATTATACATTCAGCTATATAGTATTCACGGATTGATCAGGGGACACAACCTCGAACTCGGAAGAGACGCCGATACCGGAGGCCAGACCAAGTATGTACTTGAACTGGCTCAACATCTTAGTAAAGATCCGAGAGTTGAAAAGATAGAACTTGTAACTAGACTTGTAAAAGACAAAGCCGTGTCCGAAGATTATTCGCAGTCTGTAGAAAAAGTCAATGATAAACTCAGCATAATAAGAATTCGCTGCGGCGGCATAAAATATATGCGTAAGGAATTATTATGGAGCCACCTTGAAGAATTTGTAGATAAAAGCATAAAATATATAAAAGCTCAGGGCAGGCTGCCCGATGTTATACACAGTCATTATGCGGATGCCGGCTATGTATGCAGCGAGCTTACCAAATTTTTCGGGATACCTTTTGTCCATACCGGTCATTCTCTCGGAAGAGATAAGCTGAGGAAATTATTAAACGAGGGGATACCCATAGAAGATATTGAAAAAAGATACAAAATCAGTCACCGGATCGAAGTAGAAGAGAACGTAATTCATTTTTCCGATTTAATTATAACCAGCACACGGCAGGAAATACAGAATCAGTACGGCGGTTATTCCAATATTAATATTGAAAAATTCAAAGTGCTCCCCCCGGGAGTCGATCTTGAACGGTTTTATCCATATAACACAAAGGAAAAAATTCATGATGATATTATTGTAATTAATGGAATAATTACCGAAAAGCTGATGCGCTTCTTTATGGATGTAAACAAGCCTTTAATACTTACGCTGTGCAGACCCGATAAGAGGAAAAACATCTCTGGCCTAATTACAGCTTACGGAGAGGATAAGACTCTGCAAAGAAAAGCCAACCTTGCAATTTTCGCCGGAATAAGAAGCGATATTCAAACCATGCCGGATAACGAGCGCGAAGTTTTAACCGAGATACTCCTTCTGATGGACAAATATAATTTATACGGAAAGATGGCTGTTCCCAAAAGACACGATACCCAACACGAAGTACCCGAATTGTACCGTATCGCGGCCAAATCAGGCGGTGTTTTTGTGAATGCGGCACTTACCGAGCCTTTCGGTTTAACTTTAATTGAAGCTGCCGCTTCCGGAATTCCTGTTGTAGCCACGGATGACGGAGGCCCGAGGGATATAATTAAAAATTGTCAAAACGGTATACTGGTGGATGTATCGGATTCAGGAAACATTGCAAATGCTCTCAATAAAATCCTGGATGATGGCAAATTATGGAAAAAATTCTCCGGCGAAGGAATAGAAAACGTTAAGAGATATTATACATGGAAAGCTCACAAAAATAATTATCTCGATGAAATTGAAGCTCTGCTTAATAAGCAGCTCAACAAAGCGGATACTTTCGCCACCGTAGGTAAAAAACTTCTCGATATGGAAAAACTAATAGTATCCGATATAGATCATACACTGCTGGGCGACGATGATGAGACACGGAAGTTCAGCGATTTATTGAATAATCTTCAAAATAAAATCGGATTTGCAGTTGCAACCGGACGCACAGTGAAATCTGCCTTTAATGTATTGAAGGAAAACAATGTTCCCCTTCCGGATGTAATAATCTCATCGGTCGGATCAGAAATATATTATAACTACCACGGCGAACTGATCTATTCGCAGGGATGGGATTCGCATATATCATACATGTGGAAAAGAAACAGAATAGTTGAGTTATTAAAGGAGTTTGATTTTCTAACTTACCAGGAAGAAGAGACGCAGAGAAAGTTTAAAGTAAGTTTTTACATGGATGAGGACGAACAGAATATTGAAAAAATCCGGGAAGTACTTATCAAGAACAAAATAAAGTTTAATATGATCTTCAGTCACGGCAATTTCCTTGATATACTTCCGTACCGGGCATCAAAAGGCAAAGCGATCAGGTATTTGTCGTACCGCTGGAATATACCCTACGAGAATATACTTGTTGCCGGCGACTCCGGAAACGACGAAGAGATGTTAAAAGGTGAATTGCTGGGCGTAGTGGTTGCTAATTACAGTCATGAGTTGGATTCTCTCAAAGGAAGTAAAAGAATTTATTTTTCGAAGAGATCGTATGCGGGAGGTATTATAGACGGAATAGAATATTACAATTTTTTGAGCAACGCAAAGGAGGCAGAAGTTGAGTAAGAAATTAAGAGACTTGTTTGAAGAAAATAAAAAAGATTTTTTCAGATACCTTAACAGGGTTTCGCAAAATGAAAGCAAGCTGCTGGTAAAAGGAAATCTGCTTGATATTCTTGAGGATTTTAAGAACGAAGATATTAAAATAAACCATGAAGAAATTGAAGAAATAATACATAAAATAAACGAATCGGTATGTTTGGGCAATTCGATTTTTTTTGAGATGAGAGAAACCATTGCAACGCCGAGCTTTTATAACTTCAACATTGAAGAACTTTTTTATGAACAGATTTCAGTACATGAATTTTTAAAAGCTAAAGAAAGGTTTGTTAACCCTGAAGCACATAACGATGTCTTGTCGCTTAATTTCAGCACGTTTTACGATAAGTTTCCCAGTGTTCGGGATTATAGAGGCATAGGAAAAGGAGTCGAATTCTTAAACCGGTATTTGTCCAGCAATATGTTTACACAACCTGAAAAATTACGAAAGGCTTTGTTCGATTTCTTATTCGTTCACAAGTATAAATCGGAGCAGCTTATTGTTAACAGCAGAATAAACAGTCCTGAGCAATTAACTGCAAGCATTGAAAAAGTACTGAGCTTTCTTAGAAAAAAGCCGGAAGACGAACCGCTTATAAAATTCAATAATGAACTGCAGCAATACGGATTTGAGCCGGGACTCGGGAACACCGCAGGTAAAATAGTAGAAAGTCTGGAAATACTGGAAGGACTGTTGCAGTCGCCCGATCATCAGGCTTTAACCGAGTTCCTTTCGAGGATACCGATGATTTTTAACATTGCAATAATATCGCCGCACGGATATTTCGGGCAGGAAGGCGTGCTGGGTATGCCCGATACCGGCGGGCAGGTGGTTTATATACTTGACCAGGTTAAAGCACTCGAAAAGAAATTAATTAAATCGCTAAAAGACTCCGGTCTTACCGCAAAGCCGAAGATTATTATACTTACAAGATTAATTCCGAATGCCGCAAAAACCAGATCCAACCAGCGCCTTGAGAAAGTACATGAGACAAAAAATACCTGGATACTGAGAGTGCCATTCAGAACTCATAATAAAAAAGTTACCGACAACTGGATATCCCGCTTCGAAATCTGGCCGTACCTTGATAACTTTGCCGATGATGCGTATAAAGAACTTTTAGCAGAATTCGGAGAACGGCCTGATTTTATAATCGGAAATTATTCCGACGGCAATATGGTTGCCTTTATACTTTCGAAGAAATTCGGCGTAACACAATGCAATATCGCACATGCGCTTGAAAAGAGTAAATACCTTTACAGTGCACTATACTGGAAAAACCTCGAACAATACTATAATTTTTCCATTCAATTTACCGCCGACTTAATTGCAATGAACTCGGCAAATTTCATCGTCACTTCAACCTACCAAGAGATAGTAGGAACCGACGAAAGCATCGGACAATATGAATCATATGAAAACTTTACGATGCCCGATTTGTACCGGGTAGAAGGGGGAATTAACCTGTACCATCCGAAATTTAATATCGTCCCACCCGGAGTTAATACAAAAATATATTTTCCGTATACGAAAGAGGCGGACAGGATAGACGAAGTCCGGGCAGACCTTAACAAACTTTTATTTGAGAATACAGAAGATCCCGAAGTTTTCGGCAAACTTGAAAACCCTGATTTAATTCCGATATTTTCTCTTGCAAGATTAGACAAAATTAAAAATCTTACCGGACTAGTAAACTGGTTCGGCGAGAACAAGGAGCTTCAGGAAGTAGCGAACTTAATAATAGTGGCCGGCAAGGTTGATTCCAACCAATCAAGCGACGGCGAAGAAAAGGAACAAATAGAATGGATGCATCATTTAATTAACGAATTTAATCTGTATAATAAAATCAGATGGATAGGAAAACTATTTCATAAAGGCCAGACGGGAGAAGTCTACCGGGTAATTGCGGATAAAAAAGGAATTTTCGTTCAGCCCGCATTGTTTGAAGGATTCGGATTAACGGTTCTTGAAGCAATGAGATCCGGTTTGCCCTCATTCGCAACAATGTACGGCGGCCCTCTCGAGATTATCCGCGATCAGGTTTCCGGTTTTCATATAGATCCGATAAACGGGAAAGAATCTACTGAAAAAATACTTGACTTCATTAAAAAAGTTAAAGAAGATCCCAGTGCTTGGGATCGAATTTCGAAGAAAGCCATAGAAAGAGTGGACACCGCATTTAACTGGGATCTATATGCTAATAAGCTTTTATCGCTTGCAAAGATTTACGGCTTCTGGAAATTTACAACAAACATCGAAATGGAGGAAATGAACGCTTACCTTGAAGTATTATACCATCTGCTTTATATTCCAAGGGCAAAAACAATACTAGATGCTCACAACAAGCGTTAACAAACTATTGAACGGTTTCTTTTACTCCGTTTGAATTTGATTCATCCTTTGATACAAAAAGAGTCTGAGTAGGAAAAGCAAATTCTATATTACGATTTTCGAATTCGCGGTATATTTTCAGATTTATGCTTTGCTGCCTGTCCATAAATTCATTGTAATCCGGACTTCCGACATAATAAACAAATTCAAAATTTAAACTGAAATCGCCGAAAGCAGCAAAATTCCCGCGGTCGAATTGTACATTCTTTTCATCTTCAATAATTTTCTTGACTATTTTCGGTATTTCCTCAAGCTGATCTGCTTTGGTCTGATAAATTACTCCAAGGTGGAATACAACTCTTCTTCTCTCCATTTTTCTGTAATTATGTATCCTGGAATCAGTCAAGTCTTTATTTGAGAAAACTAGTTGTTCACCTCCGAGCGCGCGTATTCTTGTGGTTTTTATACCGACATATTCAACCGCTCCCATTTTATCGCCGACAATTATAAAGTCACCGATTTCGAACGGCTTGTCGAAAAAAATCACGAAATAGCTGAACAGATCTCCCAGTACTGCCTGGGCTGCCAAAGCTATTGCAATACCGCCGATACCCAGACCGGCAATTACCGAGGAAACATTTACTCCCAGATTATCCAACAGAAAGACAAAACCAAGTATCCAGATCATTATACTAAGTAAAGTGGTTATGCCGCGTATTTCCTTCTGCCTAATCTCACTATTACTTTTCCTTTTCAAATATATATTTAAACTGTACTTCACTGTCGAGACAATTAGTTTAAGCGAAAAGAAGGTAACCAGGATTATAGAAATAATTTCAATTACCTTTTCAGCTTTCGGAGCAATCGATAATGTATTCAGAGCCAGATAGAAACCGCCGAAATATAGTAGAGGAATTATTGTGCTTTCAACTCCCTGAATTAAAAAATCGTCTACAGTTGTTTTTGTTTTCTCAGCCCATATTTTGAGCCTGCTCATTAATATCTTCTTAAATATAAAAACCACTATCAAGCAGATTATAAAAATTCCAAGCGCCGTCAGATAAAGCATTACACTATTGCCGAAATAACTTTGATTTAAAAAGTTTTGCATAAACCGGGTAACTCCTTGGATATTTAAGTTGATAAGAAGATAAAAATTTCTATAAGAAAAACAATTTCGACCGGAAAATATAACGGGTTTTGCATCACATAATCTAATTAAACTGCATGCGTGACCGATAATGAAAAAACTTATAATAAACTTAACAAAATTAAATGGTGTATTTTTTTATAATTTCCTCGGTAATTCTGACAGGCCTTCCGCTTCGCAGCGAAATCATCGTATAAAGCAAATATCCTTCCGCCGCAATTTTTTCGTTCGATTTGATTAAAATCTTGAATTTGATTTTTACCTGCGCGCCGTTAACACTATCCAGTCTGGTACGCACCAATATCTTATCTCCCATTTTAAGAGATCTTTTAAATTCGATAAACGATGCACTTACCACCCAGTTGTAGCCGAGACCGTGAAATTCTTCCATCGACATTTTATAGTCGCGCATCATTTGTTCATAGCGTGCGGCCAGCACGTAATCAAAATACTTTGAATTATGAACGTGATTGTTCATATCGATGTCGTCGGGTCTAACCGAAATCTCCGATTCAAATTCAGAATACAAATTATTTATCCGGATAAAAAAATAAAATTACGATATAATTATAGCGAATAATTAATAAAGTTTGGAAGAATACCACCATTAAATTGTGTGATTAAAATTAACCGGATTGCGAGCTAGAATTGCTTGGTGATATAATACGCGGACTCAAACTGTTGGTATAAATGAGAATCCTAAAAGCAAAGCCGGCAAATATCCTTTGCAGGAAGTAATGCCGGTTATAAAATAGATATGAATATTCGTTACAATATTTATAAGTAAGAAATTAAAAGTTTAATTATAAAACTATTGATTGTTTTTCATAGTATTCTGTTCGTACCACGAAACAATTTCAAATGATCCCGTATTAGGGAAATTCGGAGGCGAACTATACATCAGGCGTTCATCGTACCTATAATTCTTTGAAAAGCCGCTTACAATATTACCGTAATAATTAAAAGTACCTACGGCTTGCCGTTGATATTGCGTAATTCCGCCGTTAAGATGAATTATACCGCTATTAGGCCTTGAGGCATAATTCTGAGCACCGAAGCCGCCCGTTTCGCAGTAAATTGCACCGTCGATTGTTATGTCATGACGGTTCGGGTAATTATCGGTAATAAAGACATTATTTTTTGCAACAATTCCCAATATATCGGTAGAATTAGGATTAGTGTTAGGATCGGTATTATAAGTGACATTATCATCCAAATAAATATTCCCTTTGCCGGAAGAACCGGATGCGCCAACTGTATATTGACCTTTTACCGTTCCCTGAAGTCTCAGCACAGCATTATCCGCAAAGAGAACACCGTTCGGGGCGAGATCCGAGGCTAATTTTGTGGTAACAGTGCCTTTATAAGAAAATCTATATTTTATACTATCGACCGCAAATGTTATATATACGGTATCGTGCCCGGTAAATGTATGGCCGCCGCTGTTGGCTTCTGTTTCCAGATCTGCAACCCCTGTTGACGGCAATGGAAGATCGACGCCCGACTGATAACCGCCATTTAAAATAGGAGAATCATATTTTTTGGAAGTATAGTATTGAAGGCCTTTTTTAGTAGTTACCTTACCGTTAAAAACCGGATGACCGGCTACTCTCAAGTAGTCCTGTGTATGCATAGGTCCCCAAACCGTGTCACCGTTTGCCCACCATATACCGGAAGGTTCATAAACCGAATAATAAGCAAACTTAGAAAATTTACTTGGCTGCAAAGTAACTTTTACGGTAGATGTATCTTCATAATAAACTCCGGTAGCAGTAATTTGTCTAAGGTTTTTAAACGCATCCAAAACTTGTACCGATACATTTATTTTGCCGCCCTGGAAGCTCACATTATTCAGGCCGGTAGTCCAGCTTTGATTTAAAAAGATATTGTTAGCTGCAATATTGGCGCCGCTCACGGCAATATTATAAGCAACCGATTCATCGTGGTATTGAGTAAAATTATCGAATGCTTGAACCGAGAGACGGCTGAAATTCTGGCCGAGAACCAGAAATATTAAACTAAATCCCATTATAAGAAATAGAGCTGCTTTTCCAACCATATCTGCACCTACCTATTTTTTAAATTTCTTGCTTCGAGTCTTACCTGTCTCCAGAACGCATCCACATATTGCAGTTTGCCGTTTATATCGAGCCTGGGGTCCGGATCTTCTATTTTAACGCTTATTTGAATACTGGCAATCTGACCGGTAGCGGTGATTGGGAAACTGAGTGTATCGCCGAAAGTATCAAAATAAAGAAGACTAAATTGTGTAACACCCAAATTTGCGCTTCTCGGAGTTTCATGGTCAACAACACGGTAAAGCAGCTTGTCGTTTGGGTTAGGAGTTGAGGCAAGTTCGCTGGTCGGTCCAAGATAATAATGAAGTGTATCAACATTCCCGGTATTATTCACATCTGTTAAAAACTCTATGCTGGTGGAATCCGCAATAAGAATTGCCTGCGTCGGTGTCGGGATTTTTGTCCAATCTTTGCAGTAGCCCAGTTTTCTCAAATCATTTTCAAGTACTTCAACAACGGTTGTCAGGTTTTGCTGTACAATGAGATCCTGTGAATAATTATATGTATTCTCGGCAGCCGCATCGGTCAAGCGGAATAAAATCAGCATCAGCATTCCGCCGATGATGATAGAACCCAATATGTCCAAAATTGTTGTATAGCCCATAACTACCTAAAAACCCAATAACTGTAAACAGTTGATATAGTAACCGTATCGGCCATTGATATACTCGATACGCTTATTGTTATTTTTTTATACCATGTTTTAGACGTTGTCGAATGATCCAGGTCATTCGGGTTCACATAATTAACCTTACATGTTGCTTTGAAAACAGCCGAAGGCATTGTAGCGTCAATCTTTGTATAGCCGTTATAATCATCTATATCATTATAAGTATCATAGGTTTCACCCATCTCAGGACCGAGAGTTGACGAAAGATCATTTACATTAGTTGTCGGATTACTTGCGGTATAATTATCAAAAGCTTTACTGCTTATTTCTTCTATTAAAGAAGTCGCAATAGAAGTAGCGAGTACATCAAATTTAGTATCCATTAACGTTGTGCCGGTGGTTAAAAATGAGCCGTTCACCCTCAATATTAAAACCGAGAGAAGAATCATGGCGCCGACAGCTAATAATGTTTGACCTGTATTCATTTAATCAAGACATATTTTATTTTAATGTAAAATTGTAAATTTCAATTATTATGCCGAGTAATAAAGCTCCGGTGCATAAAAATAAATACGGAAATTATTTTGTTTACTCAAGTTGACCGCCCGTTTTTATAAACCATTAAAACAGTTCGAAATATTTATGTTTTTATCATTAACACGCGACCTAAGTCGCAGGTTAATGGAAAGGAAAGTGGTTTTTTGCAACCGTTTCAACGGTTTTTCACACCCAAACAATTAGGTGGTAAACTTGAGTTATTTACTAAAATAATTCTGGTTTATTATCGAACAGATACTATTAAATCTTTAATTATGATTTTAGCCGGAGGTAAAAATACCGGTAGGATTTACCCGGGAGGTAAAAATTACGCTTTAAAATTAGCTTTAATAAACTTAAATAATTTTTATTTTGATCTCTTTTTAAGGTTTTTCACAACTTCTTCAAATTCTATTTCTTGTTCGGCAAGCATAACAAATAAATGATACATAAGATCAGAGGTTTCATTTAAAATTTCGGCTTTATCCCTATTCTTTGCGGCAATAACCGTCTCAATAGCTTCTTCTCCCACTTTCTGAATTATACGGTTGGTTCCTGATTTAAAAAGTTTTGTTGTATATGAATTTTCAGGCAGACTTCTTTTACGCGACTTGATAAGTTCAAAAAGATCATTTAAAAATGTAATTGAGCCTGTTTGCGGAATCCCGAAACATGAATAATTTCCGGTATGACAAGTATTTCCTTCCGGAAAGGCGTAAACCAGCAAGGTATCGTTATCGCAATCAGGTTTAATTTCGACTAGGTTTAAATAATTTCCCGATGTTTCGCCTTTTGTCCATAGTTTATTCTTTGTACGGCTGAAAAATGTTACTTTGCGTGAATCGATCGTTTTTTCAAGAGCTTCTTTATTCATAAAACCGACCATTAAAACCTGGCCGTTATTTTTATCTACTATAACAGCAGGCATTAGTCCGTTCATTTTTTCGAAATCCAGTTTAATTATGTCGGCTTTTTCCAATTTTCAATCCTAATTTAATTTTTGTTTTTCATATTTCTTGATGTGTATTAAATTCTTACCGCAATTCCGTTTTCCTTTAAATATTCCTTCAGTGTTTTAATCGGAAGAATATTAAAATGAAACAAGCTTGCAGCCAAACAAGCATCCGCGTTGGCATATTTAAAGGCATCCAGAAAATGTTCTTTAACTCCCGCCCCTCCGGATGCAATTACCGGAATTGAAACTTTACCCGATAATACTTTTAAGAACTCTACATCGTATCCGCTTTTTGTGCCGTCTTTATCCATTGAAGTCAGCAGTATCTCACCGGCCCCGTTTTCCGCAGCGCGCAGGCACCAGTCCATGCCGGTCAATTCCGTCTCTTCCCTGCCGCCTTTAACATATACTTTATATTGACTGCCGTTATATTTAATATCTATAGCTGCAACTATTGCCTGACTTCCGAACTGCCTGGCGGCCTGAGTAATTAATTCCGGATTTTTAACAATGGAAGAATTCAGCGAAACTTTATCCGCGCCGGATTTAAGCAGTGCTTCTATATCCGACAGTTCGCCGATTCCGCCGCCCACCGTAAACGGTATTCGCACGGCTTTAGCAACATCACGTACCAGTGAAACCAGAGTTTTTCTTTTTTCGGCGGAAGCAGTGATGTCAAGAAAGACCAATTCGTCCGCGCCTTCCTGCGAATACCTCTCCGCAAGTTCAACGGGTGAGCCGGCATCTATCAGATTAACGAAGTTTGTTCCTTTTACTACTCTGCCGTCTTTTACATCCAGACACGGAATAATTCTTTTACACAGCAATTTCTGCCAGCTCCTTTAAATCTATTTTATCTTCATAAATAGCTTTGCCTACAATAACGGCATAGGGATTCAACGCCGCCGCTTTCTTTGCATCTTTAATATCTTTTATTCCTCCCGATACTATAAGCTTAATCGACGGGTATCTTTTTAACAAAATTTCATATAATTCAATATTAGTTCCGGTCAGCATTCCGTCTCTTGAAATATCGGTGCATAAAAATTTTGAAATACCGACGCTCTTACAATACTCGATATGGTCGTAAACCGATATCTTGGTTTCTTCGGTCCATCCGCTCACTTTAACATTTTCATCAAGTATGTCTACTGCAACAATTATTTTATCCGGTGAATTATCCTTTAGAATAAGCTCGAACTCATCTTTTCTCTTTACCGAAAGCGAGCCGATTATAACATTATTTATCCCGAGTGAAAATAATTCATTAACGGATTTAAAATCCCTCACGCCCCCGCCGAATTCTATACTTAAATTAGTTTGGGCTTTTATTAATTTAACCGATTCCAGAGAAGCGAACTTTCCGGTTTTTGAACCGATCAGGTCAACCAAATGAACATTGGTGAAACCTGCAGCCTCAAATAGTTTTGCCTGTTCGAGAGGAGTGTTTTTATAATAAGTAATATTATCGAAATCACCTTTCGTCAGTCTTACTACCGAATCCTGATACAAATCTATCGCTGGTATTATTATCATAATTCAATAAAATTCTTTAATACTTTTAATCCGGCATCGCCCGATTTTTCCGGATGGAACTGTACACCGTAATAATTTCCTTTTTCGAGAGAAGCGGAAAAATCTATGCTATTGTTTGTAATGCTTGTAGATGCTTCACTTACCGGCACGTAATACGAGTTTGCGAAATAGAATCTTTCACCGTCTTCGATATCTTTTAAATAGTCTGCTGCCCGAGATAATGTTTATATCGTTCCATCCCATATGCGGTACTTTAGTTTTTGAAGGATCGAATTTTAAAACTGTGCCGGGAAATATTCCAAGGCATGCCACATCTCCTTCGGTAGACTTTTCCATCATCAATTGCATACCAAGGCAAATTCCCAGAATGGGTTTTTTAATCATCCTTAATACCGAGAAAAGATTCAGCATATGAAGTTGTCTCATCGCAAAAGACGCTTCGCCTACGCCCGGAAATATTATTTTATCCGCTTTGCAAATTTCAAATTCATTACTTGAAATTTTATACTCTTGGTTCAGAGCAGTTAAAGCATTTGCAACCGAAGCGACATTCCCTGCACCGTAATCGATTAATACAATCATAATAATCCTTTTGTCGAAGGCAGCCTGCCTTCGCTCCTTTCGTCAAATCTACTGGCTTCATTAAAAGCTTTCGCAAACACTTTGAAAATGGCTTCTATTTTATGATGATCGTTTTTTGCTTTGGCTTTTATAAAAATATTAGCCCTTAAACCGCCCGCAAGACCTCTAAAAAACTCTTCCGTAAGTTCGGTAGGAAACTCTCCTACTTTTTCTCTCTCAAATTTACAATTAAAATTCAAATAAGTTCTGCCGCCGAGATCAATCGTACAGACGGCCGCTGCATCATCCATTGGTATAAAATAACCGTATCTTTTTATACCGCTCTTGTCTCCCAATGCTTCGCTTAAAGCATTGCCTAAAGTAATTCCCACATCTTCAACAGTATGGTGTTCATCGATGTGAAGATCGCCGTTTACCTTAATTTTCAGATTTATATTGGCATGCCTGGCAATTTGTTCCAGCATATGATCGAAAAAACCTATACCGGTGTTAATGGAAGATTCTCCGCGGCCGTCCAGCGATAATTCTATCTTTACATCCGTTTCCTTAGTCCTTCTGTGCTGCACCGATGTCCGGAGTTTTGTAAATATTTGATTAACGGCTTTTTCAAAACTATCAATTCCGGAATTCTTTTTTACTATAACCGATCCTTTGGATTTTCTAAGACTAACGCTGAATATTCTGCCGCCGGAGGTTTTATCGATTTCTTTAAATACAATACCTTCCGATTCAAATATTTTACCTAAAACAGAATCAGCAAGCACGGAAGCATCATCGGTTTCGAATTCAAATCCTTTTTCTGAAAGCCTTCTCAAACCGCTTACCAGTCCGCGGCTCAATCCGGAATCAAGAGCGAAGAAACCGGAATCTACTTGTAATTTATTATTCATAAATAATATTTTAAATTTTTATTAAACTATTTTTTTTATTGTTTCCCAGAGAATATCGTTCTCTTCCTCGCTGCCTACTGATATTCTCAGGCAATTCTGCAGTTTGGGCTGTGAACCCCTGTCTCGCACAATTATGCCTTTATCCGCGAGATTCTTCTGAATGTTCCGGGCATTACTAAATTTCACTAGCAGGTAATTGGCGTCCGAATCATAAACTTTTTCTACTGCCGGCAGTGTTTCAAGCTGATTTTTTAATCTTTCCCTCTCCTTAATAATACCGATAACATACTTATCTTTTTTCGCACTGTTCAGTATTGCATTTTTTACGGCATAACGCGTAAGTGAGTTTATGTTGTACGGTGCTTTAACTTTAAAAAGAATATCGATAATATCGGGATTTGCAATACAATATCCCAGGCGTATACCAGCCAAGCCCCATGCTTTCGAGAATGTTCTCAGAATAACAAGGTTTTCGTAATTATTTATTTCATCGGCGACAGTGCCTTCATAAGAAAAATCAATATATGCTTCGTCCACAACGATTATTGAACCGGATCTTTTGCAAAGGTTGAGAATATCATTTTTTTTCAGAAGCCCTCCGGTCGGATTATTCGGAGAACAGAGAAAAATTATTTTGGTCAGTTCGCTGCGGCCTTTTTCAATAGCGGCCGGATCTATTTGAAAGTCATCTTTTAAAAGAACTTCAACTGTTTCTACCTCATTTATATCGCATGCGACTTTATACATGCCGTATGTAGGCCCGGGAATTATTACATTGTCTTTCTTCGGTTCGCAAAACATTCTTATTAACAGATCAATTACCTCGTCGGAACCAACGCCGAAGAATAAATTTTCTTCCGGGATATTGTAATATTCGCCGACAATTTTTCTAATATCTTTTTGATGAGGATCGGGATAACGGTTAAGCCGCAGTTCGCTTATTTCTTCAAACGTAGAACCCCAGCTGTTTTCGTTAGCATCGAGAAGAATGCCTTCGCTGCTGTCGTAAATATCTCTAGCAGAAGTGTAAGGTTTTAAAGATAAAATATTTTTCCTTATAAGTTCTTTGATATTCATTTTAACCTTATTGATATGGCATTTTTGTGTGCAATAAGCCCTTCGGTCTCGGCCAATGTCCGGACGGCTTCCGAGATATTTACCAATCCCTGTCTTGTAAGATGCTGAAACGTAACGGACTTCATGAATGATTCTACGGTAACACCGCCGAAAGTTTTTGCATATCCGTACGTAGGCAGCGAATGGTTTGTCCCTGAGGCATAATCGCCGGCGCTTTCGGGCGAATATTGTCCGAGAAAAACCGATCCGGCATTTACAATGCTCTGTTTTAGAGTCTCCGGATTTTTAACATTGATTATTAAATGTTCCGGCGCGTATTTATTGCTAAAATCAACTGCTTGTTCAACTGTTTCTACTATTAATATAAATGAATTATCAATTGATTTTGCCGCGAATTCTTTCCTCGGCAAAAATTCCAATTGACGCGCTACTTCAGCGGATATATCATCTGCGTTTGCTTCGCCGGTACTTACCAGAACCGCCTGGGAATCGACGCCGTGTTCGGCCTGCGATAAAAGATCGGAGGCGACAAAAGAAGGATCGGCATTTTCATCCGCTATTACGAGAACCTCGCTAGGCCCGGCCGGCATATCGATTGAGCAGCCGTCAACATCGATGCTAACCGAAATCTTTGCCGCAGTAACATATTGATTCCCTGGACCGAAGATTTTATTTACCTTCGGAACGGACGAAGAACCGTATGCCATTAATCCGACGGCTTGAGCTCCGCCGATTTTATAAAACTCTTTTACGCCGCACAATTTTGCAGCGTATAAAAGAGGATAATTTATTCCTTCTTTACCTGAAGGCGAGCATACAACCACTCTACCGCACCCTGCAATTTTTGCCGGTATCCCAAGCATCAACATTGTCGAAGGGAGAACCGCACTTCCGCCGGGAACATAAAGTCCGACATTTTCTATCGGTCTGAATTCCCTCGAACATTTTACCCCTGCAACAGTTTCGACTTCATAAGTTGACGGTTTCTGTTTCAAATGAAAGGCTTCAATATTAGCTGCTGCAGTTTCAAGAGCGCGCTTAACTTTCGGATCAAGATTTTTTTCAGCCTCGGCAAACTCATTTTCATTTACCAGCAGATCCTGGTCTTCAAACCCGTCGAATTTTTTTGCATATTTAAGCGCAGCTTGCAGTCCGCCCGACTTTATATCCGCCAGCAGAGGGTTTACCACTTCAAATACCTTCGCAGTATCAATCGCGGGTCTTTTCGTAAGATAATTTAATTCCTCTTCGCTAAGATTTTTATATAAATACTTTTTCATTGAATCAGATTCTCAATTGGTAATAATAAAATTCCCGATGCGCCGGCCGCTTTTAAGTCTTCGATAATGTTCCAGAATTTGTTTGAAGGAATAACCGCATGAACGGCGAGCATATTATCATCGGCTAGATGAAGAACCGTAGGACTTTTAAGCGACGGCAGTATATTTATAATTTTTTCCAAAGAATCCTTCGGAACGTTCATCATTAAATATTTTGACGATCTTGCCGTTAGAACCGATCTTATTCTTCTTAAAAGATCATTAAGCATCTCGTTTTTATTTTCGTCGATGTGTGAAGAAGAAGCGGAAATTAGTACGGCTTCGGAATCGAACACTTTGAAAGATTTTTTAAGCTTATTCATCATTAAAGTATTGCCGGTAGAAACAATATCGCAGATAAGATCGGCAACACCGAGTGAGGGTGCAATTTCCACAGAACCGCTTAATTCAATAATCTTGGCCTTTAAATTATTTTTTGAAAGGAAGTCATTAACAATTCTCGGATATGTGGTTGCAATTATACGTCCGTTTACATCCTCTAATTTTTTCAGTTCTTTATTTTCCGGATAAGCAAACATTAAAGTACATCTTCCGAATCCCAGCTTTTGCAAAATTTCGGTTTGGGTGAGTTTCTCTGCAAGTACGTTTTCACCGACAATACCGATATCCGCTACGCCGTCCTGCACATATTCCGGAATATCGTCGTCTCTTAAGAACAGAATATCAAGCGGCAAATTCCTTACCGATACGACGAGTCTCTCAGAATAATTTTCAATATCCAAACCGCATAGCTTTAAAAGTTCCAGCGATTTTTCGGTTAATCTTCCTTTTTTCTGTATAGCTAATTTTAAATTTCCGTTCATTTCCGTTATCCTTTAAAAGCAAAAACCCCGACTCAGGCCGGGTAAATTTCAATTTCAATTAATGAATTTCAATACAATCCGGCGTCAGATACTAACGGGTGATGATGATGGATTGTATGGATATTACATTTCATTTCTGTTCCTTAATCGGTTACTGCAAAGTTAAATAAAAAATGTTTTATTTCAAACAAAGAATATTAAATTATTGTTATCAAACAAGATAGCATGTCAGAATACCTCTAATAACTTCAGGGACATAATAAAAATTGCGACAATTAAAATTACTCTTATCAGCTTATCTCCTTTTTTCACCGATGCTTTTGCCGCCCACCAGCCGCCGAGGGCATTGCCTCCTGCCAGACTCAATCCGAATGTCCAGTTTATATTTTTTGTAATAATAAAAATAACCAAAGCCGGCACGGTATAAACAAGAACTATGAATACTTTATGCATATTTACATGAACAAGGTCGAACTTCAACAGGTAATTAATGGCTGCCATCAAAATAAAACCTACTCCAACCTGAATGAATCCGCCGTAAAATCCGATAAATATCATTGACAGCACAACAGACCAGGTAAATTTTTTATTATCGGTATTATCGAGCGCTGTTTTTGATTTTGGCAGCAGCATTGAAATTATAATGCCTATCATTACAATTCCCAGAATTTTCTGGAAAAGTGCGTCGCTTATTTTAACCGCCAAAAGAGCGCCTATTATCGAGCCGGGCAGCGTAAGAAGCGATAATTTCATGCTTAAACCGAACTGCTGGTAATTTTCTTTCTTAAAAGAGTAGACGGCAGAAATATTCTGAATGATGATAGCAACCCTGTTTGTACCGTTAGCCATTGCGGCATCGAGACCCAGAAATATTAATACGGGCACACTAAGAGTGGATCCTCCTCCGGCGGTTACATTTATAAAACCGGCAATAGCGCCTACCGCAAACAATATTATCAGCGCATAAATCTCGTTCAATTTATTTCCGGAAATTTGAAAATAAGACTTTTTGTAAATATCCGTAAAAAGTAAGAAAATACATAGACATTGCTTTGAAGATTTAAAAATATCTTTGTATTTTGAGGCAAGTATCAATCACATTTTAATTAGGGTAAGGGGAATCTCTCTGCATTTTACATAACACTTACATTTTCCTGTAGTGATATAAATACTTTACTGCACTTGACCGGATATTCTTAGGTTAAATAAAAATATTTAAACGATTCGGATTGAATTTATGTTGAGAACGGAAGCGAAATTCGGTTTATTAACAGGCATAGGCATTTGTCTTTGGATTTTACTGGAATATATGCTTGGGTTTCACACCACTAAAATGCACATCGGACGGTACTCTATGTATCTTGTTCTGCTCATTCCCATTTTAACCATCTACCTGGCGCTGAAAGAAAAAAGAGATCTGCAGCTAAAGGGAAAAATTTCCATTAATAATGGAATCAGAGCGGGACTTATGATTTCATTAATCGCGTCAATAATCATAAGTGTTTTTCTCATCGTTTATTTCAATTATATCAATCCCCAGTACAGTGAACTGGGCGTGGCATATTATAAAGAAAAGATAATACTTTCCGATAAGACACTAATTCAGCAGACGCAGGAACTGGACAGTATTAAGAGGATGTTCGGCTTTATAAATCAGCTTTTATTCGGTATTATCGGAACAATTGGCATAGGCTTATTTATATCTCTTATAGTTTCTATTTATCTTAAAAAAGACGGTTTCTTCAGAAAAGATATTATATCTTAAGAAAATAATTAACAGGGAAGGCTGTAATGATTACACAAACAAAAGTAAGTGATTTTCTTGCGCTTAAAACAATAGCTGTTGTGGGAGTTTCAAGAAGCGGTAAAAAATTTGGTAATTCGGTTTTGAAAGAATTGAAAAGTAAAGGTTACCGGACTTTTGCCGTAAATCCAAACGCATCCGAAATAAATGGTGAAACTTGTTATCCGTCGATATCCGAAATCAAAGAAAAGGTTGATGCGGTTGTTGTTGTGGTTCCTAAAAAGGAATCGGAGAATGTTGTTAGAAATGCGGCGGCGTCCGGTGTGAAGAATATTTGGCTGCAGCAGGGATCGGAATCGGAAGAAGCAATTAACTACTGCGCTCAAAACGGTATAAACGTAATTTATGGAGAATGTATCTTAATGTTTGCCGAGCCTACGGCATTTTTTCACAAAGCACATCGCTGGGTTAACGGCATAATGGGAAAACTTCCGAAATAATCTCCACAAACCGGAAAAGAATTTATCTTTTTAAAATCTCGAAATTTCCCCAATTACTCCGGGTGTTTGAAATAATCAATTCTTGGGGTATTTTAGTATCCGTAATTATACCATGAACATTCATTAAACGTCAATTAAACTTGAAATGAATTTTACTTCATGAGTTCTTTTGAATGGACATACGAACTGCGTTTTATAGTTGCCCTGGCGTTGGGATTTTTAATAGGCCTTGAACGCGAGAGCGCCGGCGCAGAGCATAAGGGTAAATTCTCGGCCGGAGTTAGAACATACACACTTATCAGTATGTTTGGTTTCGGATGCGGCTGGCTTTACCACATTAAAGTCGAATTTATGCTCCCCATCGGATTAATTTCAATTGCGACACTAGCTCTTGCCGGCTATCTCTCTAAACTCAAAGAAGGCAGAACCGGTTATACAAGCGAAGTTGCCGAATTACTAACATTCATAATAGGTGCGTTAACTCTCTTAACAGAAATATGGGTTCCCGCAGCTTTAGGAATTATCGGTACAATACTTCTTTCCGAAAAATCTGAGCTTGAAAAGCACGTTGAAAAACTGGATAAATTCGAGTTCCTCGCCGTATTAAAATTTTTATTGGTCACTTTAATTATTCTTCCCGCTCTGCCTAATAAAGATTACACACAGTTTAATCTTAATCCCTCACACATCTGGCAAATTGTTATAATGGTCTCTTCCATCGGTTTTGTCGGATATTTTCTGATGAAAAAGTTCGGAAGCAAGGTGGGACTTTCTGTTTCCGGATTATTGGGAGGAATAGTATCCAGCACTGCTGTAAGTATAGCCGTAGGCAATATAGCCAAAAGGCAGCCCGAGCAATGCGGCAACGCGCTTCAGGCTTCTATTCTGGCAAGCAGCATAATGTACATTAGAATCTTGGTAATAATTTGGATCATTGACCCGGCAATTATTCCGACGATATGGTGGAAACTATTGGCGCTTGGAATAATCGGGGTGCTGTTGTCGTTGGGTATTAAATTAAAAACCGATTCTGCCGGAGAACATGTCAGCACTCTTCAAAATCCTTTTGAACTCAAACCGGCATTGGTATTTGCGGTATTATTTGTTGTACTTTCCATTGTGACCGTTTTGGTTAAACATTTTTTCGGGAGCGGCGGCGTTCTGACTTTATCGGCAATCGTTGGCATTACCGATATCGACCCGTTCATTCTTTCTTTAATAAGGGGTCAGGAACCGGTTACCGCTTTGATAATTTCGGCTATTCTAATTTCTATGATGAGCAATACAATAATAAAAGGTGTTTACTTCGGCTCTCTAGCGAAACAAGCTAAAAAAGAAACTATAATCAGATACGGCCTCTGGGCCCTGCTGCACATACCTTTCATTCTCTTATAAATAAAAGCTCAACTGCTTATAATAATTATAAAAAAGACGAGATTCAAAACCTATTTTTGTGTTTAGCTAATAAATATTGAGATTAAAGCCCAACCTTAAAGTCTTTTCTTAAATAAACACCATGAACTATTTTAATTTGAAGATAAAAGAACTTACAATTTCTTAGTTAAAATAATTTTTAGTAAACACGTTTATAAAAAATTAAAAATCTTTCTTTCTACTTTGAAAAATATTTCATAGATTTTACTCAAGTTATAATTTACTGCGCTTACGGTTCCGCGTCAATTATGTGCGGGGAGGTTAATATGAACTCTTTATATAAGATTGAACATTGGGCAGATCTGCATCATCCGGTATGGCTGGATTACCTGCGAATTCTTCTTGGGGTTATTTTTATTGTTAAAGGTATTGCATTCATAGTAAATAAAGAACAGATCATGAATACAATTGCCCAAAATCAATATTGGGTAATACATTATGCAATTGCCCACTATGTAATAGGCGGATATATTGTATGCGGAGTTGCTATTATATTCGGATTGTTTTTCAGGCTCGCCGTGTTGTTTGAAATACCCGCTCTTTTAGGCGCGATGTTTTATGTGGACATGAACAAAAATCTTTTTGCCTTAAACTCCGAAATGGCATATTCCATCATCATATTGGCTCTGCTCTTATTTTTCTTTTTTTACGGTCCGGGTAAATTATCTATGGATTATTATCTAGATACTCATAAAGACAAAAATTTTGATCTGACATAGTTTGTGTCCGGCTATTTGCCGGTTTTCTAAAGTGCAATATGTTATTCAAATAATGCGGATCGGATACATTCTGATATATGTTAATGTATCCGATCCACGCGGTGTGCGTTATCAAAGACCTTCATTTGTTGCTATCCCTTTTACCAAAAATTATATAATATCATTGTACATACAACTTATTGCAATTTAAATATATGAAGGTGAAGTAATGAACTCGATATTAAGAATCGAAGACTGGACGGAACATCATTACCCGAGGGCAATTGATTTTTTGAGAATAGCGCTTGGATTGATATTAATTTACAGAGGATTTTCTTTTGCATCTCATGAAGAAGTAATACATAGTATGATACTTCAGAGTAAAATACAATATCTTACTTTCATGGCAGCACAATATTTAATTTTGGCTCACATCGGAGGCGGAATTCTTATTGCCTCGGGCATTCTTACCAGACTCGGAACAATCATAAATCTTCCCGTCCTTATAGCAGCTGTATTTTTTATTAACATGCCTCAAGGATTTACTCCCGTCAATACTGAGCTAGTCCTTTCAATTATTGTCCTGACTCTTTTATTATTGTTTTTGTTTTACGGCGCGGGTGAATTTTCCGTAGAACATTTCATTAAAACACATAAAGATATATGGTAAAAGTATTCAAATAGATATCGGTTTTTATTTTATAATCTTAATCATTAAAAAATGACATAATCGTAAGTCCGGGGGAATAATTACGGAATTACCGTATAGAAATATGATATACAATAAGTTAACATCGATTTTTATTAAGATTTATTGACATTAAAACTTTAATTTTCATTATTTCGGTAGTGGGAAATTAAATTTGGGGGAAATTGTTATCATTCCGAATTTACTGCCATTTCTAGAATCAACCATTCTCCTGAATTTTAATTTATGTTCATTGATGCCCGTTTTCTAACATTCGTATAATCTTTTTGATTATTTGGGGGTAATATGAGTAAATCTTTAAGCAGACTTTATCAACTGAGCAATAGTAATTCCGAAATAAAATTGAGGATTGAGTTCGGTCAGCTGCAAAGAGGAGTAACTACCGTAATGTTAAACGATAACCTCTTATTAAACAACGGAGAAGGCGTAGTAAACCTTTTACTTGGCAGCAGCAATGATTTAAAAGAACAGAACACTTTACTGCACATCAACCGTCAGGCCGGATACCGAAGATTCCAATATAACCAGACTGTCTTATCAGATCTCGGGAGGTCTTGTTTATTTAAGTGAAACTTTAGAGGAAGTAGTAGCCGGCAAAGATGAAATTGTCATCTATACGGCGGAATTCTTTTTTTATCAATAGCATAAAAATTAAAATTTGCAGTGGCATAAATAACGGACTCGAATTATTTTCCAACAGCTATATGTTTTCCGGATTTTCCAGAGAAAGACTTTTTTCGGCTAGTTTATCCCGGTAATTATGTTTTAATTTAACCCAGAATATATATAATGTTAATAAAAGAGAGATAAAGTTTGCTGCTATTATCGGCATTTTGTTTAGCAGAATACCGTAAGCAAGCCAACCTGTAATACCCGCACTCATAAGTAGAAACATACCCAATGAAATATCGCGCGTACTTTTAGTCTTATAAACTTTCAATACCTGCGGCACATATGCAATCGTAGTACAAACAGCCGAAATATATCCTATTATATTTTCCAAATTTTTAATCCTTGCTCTAATTAATCGTACAAAAATACTCAACTAAAACGACTAAAAAAAAACTATATATTCTCCATGTGTTATACAGAGATAGAAACGGAATTTATATATGCAGTATCGGCGATTGGTATTTCGGCTCAATTCAATTCGTAAAAATAATTTGGATAGATTTGCAAATGATTACCTGACCGGCTCAAATTATTTTGTTGGTGTTAAGCAATTGGGAGGGCTTTGCTTTTAATTTTAACATCATTATTGACGAAGTTGAACCTAAAATAAATGTAGCTATCCATAGTACCGAAGATCCGAAGTTGCTCATTACTGCGGTTCCGAACCAGGGACCCAATGCAAATGCCATGTTAAAGGTAGTTTGGTAAGCCCCCATATATTCACCAGTTCTATTCTCAGGAGAAATTTCACTCATATAGGCAGAACATGAAGGGAAAAATATCATTTCACCGAATGTCCAGATTATGATAGTTATTACCAGACCGTAAAAATCTTTAATAAATGCCATGGCTCCGAAACCTATAGCGCAGAGTAAAGCACCGGTTGAAAGCATTTTTCGGTCGGACCAATGATTAAGCATATTTGTAAGCGGAACTTCAACTAAAATAATAAGAACAGTATTAATGGTAAAAACTACTCCGTAAATAGTTTCGCTGAAGTGAAGATCTCTTACTAAATAAAGAGGCATCGCTGCATTAATTTGAAAATATATTAGCGGTATCGGCAGCAGTGAAATCAAAAAATACATAAGCCTTTTATCGGTAAAAATGTTTTCAATCTTATTAATTTCATCAACGGCAAAATCTGAATTAATATGATTATTGATAATAGGTTTATATTGCCAGGGTGAGAATATCAAAAAAATTCCGGCAATTATCGTGGTAATACCGTCAACAATAAAAATTAAATTAAAATTTATCAGGACCAATAATCCGCCGATGACCGGCCCGACACTCATTCCTAAGTTTGCCGCCAGTCTGATTACAGCATAGGCAGACCTTCTTTGTTCCGACGGTACTACTTCCGAAACCAAGGACAAAAGGGCAGGGCGAAAAGCTTCATTGATTATTGACCAGGCGAAAGTATAAATTAAAATACCCGTAAAGCCGTTTATAAGCGGATACAGAAATAAAAATATACTTGATACGATAAGTGAAGTCTTCATTATTTTTAAAGCGCCGAACTTATCGCTGATCTTTCCTAAAAAAGGCGACGTTAAAAGCGCTCCGATTCCGTAGAAGGTTAATACCAATCCGGCTTTAGTAAGAGATACCCCGACTTTTTGAGTTAAATAAAGCGCAAGGAACGGCAATACCATAGTGCCGATGCGGTTAATCAGCATCGTAAAGAAAAGCATCCACAAATTACGGGGTAGATTTTTTAGTCCTCGCCAGGGATTCATATCCGCATCTTCTTGAATTTTTGGGGAAATGATAACGGGAATATAAATATATTTTTAATTATCAAAAAAATGTTTCTTTACGCCCGTGCTTATACCTACGGCAAAAATATATCCGGAAACTTGCCGCGAAAAATATTCTCATCGGGTCCAGACCACTTTCGTCCAATTATTTATTTAATTGATGCGTCATTTCAATTATATTCAAAAATATCTTTATCCTGATTGCCGTGTACTTTCCCGGATAAAATTACCAAGACATTATCGTTTCAAAACTGAAATACCTTATAAATAGGTACGGTATATATTACCATTATTCGGCATTACTGTATATTAAAAGCCTTGAAGACGGATCTATGTCAAAGAATAACAACAAAGCCGAAAAGAGATATATTAAAAAGCAGCGGTAATCGGGAAGACTCTCTATTTTCGGACGACGGTATTCTCTATGCAGGTGAGACTTACAATTTGGATCTGAACGCGGACTTGGTGGTACCGAGCGGCTGCGAAAGCGGATTGGGAAAATTAATCCGGGGCGTAGGAATGATGGCGTTAACGCGTGGGTTTTTCTATTCAGGCGCATCCAATTTTATTTTTTCTTTATGGAAAGTTCCGGACAAACAGACAGAAGAGTTAATGGTAGAATTTTACAGACAAATGCTCTCGGAAAAAGAAAATCTATAAGGGAAAATCCGGCAGGTTTAACCGTAAGAGAATTAGAAGTTCTAAATCTTATCGGTTAAGGTTTAAACAACAATGAAATTGGGAATAAGCTGTATATTTCTCCCAAAACTGTTGATCATCATATTTCCGCTATTTTAGCCAAACTAAATATCCATTCCCGTTTTGAAGCTCCGGCTCTAGTCCACTCAAATAGTATGGTCAAAAAATAGGGAATGCTTTGATATAATATAGGGGATCCTCCCGATTTAATCCTTATTAATAAAATCTAAGTTAATCTTCAACAATAATTCACTTTTAAAGAAAATTTGGAGGTTATATGCCTAGATATATCATTGAAAGAATTTTCCCGGATGGATTAGAAATTCCGGTTACACAGGACGGCAGTAAAATATGTTTAAATGTTGTCCAAAATAATACCGACGATAATGTTACCTGGATTCACTCTTACGTGAGTGACGATAAAAAGAAAACATTTTGCGTTTACGACGCTCCTACCCCCGAAGCGATAAGAAAAGTAGCAAATAAGAATAAACTTCCGGTTGAAAAAATTACCGAGGTAAGGGTTCTTGATCCTTATTTCTATTTATAAAATTTATCTAAAATAATTAGGAGGTAAAGATGAAAAACCTATTCTCAATAATGTTGTCTATTCTTTTAATTACTGCTTTTATAAGCACGGGAACGGCTCAGGAAAAATCACAAAAGAAATCAAATGAAAAAATAACAATGCATCGTTATGTAGTCGAAAGGACTTTTCCGAATGGTCTTAATATCCCAATAAATAATGTCGGTAAAGATATCTGTTCCGGTGTAGTTTCAAATAATGCGGAAGACCGGGTAACGTGGGTTCAATCCTATGTAAGTGAAGATAAGAAGAAAACATTCTGTATTTACGATGCACCTTCCGCTGATGCAATTAGGCGGGCAGCTAAGCAGAATAAACTGCCGGTTGATAAAATTACCGAAGTAACTGTTTTAGACCCTTATTTCTATAAATAATTAATAAACACAATAGGATAAAGAATTCTGACATGTAATGTTTTACTACAGTAATACCAACTAAAATATATAAATAGATTTTTAATTTCTGAAAGAAATTCATTTTAAATGAAAAAACGGATTAAATATATAAAAAAAATGTTTAACTATGTTCTGTTAAACGGAATTCTGTTATTGCTGTTAATTGGCAGCAGTAAAACCCCCGAACACTATCCCAACGGAACCGTAATTGAAAACTTAACATGGCATTTATCTTTAAAGGACAGCTTAAACATCCTAAAAATGAAAAATGGCGTTTGGCAGCTTCCGCAAATTAAAGACACTAACTTATGTAAAAAAAGTTATACTTATTATAAAAGCCCCGGGGAAAAATATAAACAACTATTTTCTAAGGGGTTGATCGGCAGGATAGACCAGCAAGAGTCCAATTCAGATGATGCTAAGGTAATTCGTTTTTACAGATTTAGCAATAAGGGAACTTTGCTGGTTGGTTACCTAAGCCCGGACACTTCAAAACCCCTATCTATATTTGATCCGCCGGTGATCATAAATCCGGCTAATCCTAAAGAATCTATTAACAACAATTCACTTTTAAAAACTTTTATTAACCATAAATTCGATAACGGGTTAAAAACGATGGTAATTATTTCTCCCAGGGGAAATGGTAAGTATTTAAATGAATCGGGACAAAAAGAAAAAGGGGTTTTGTACGAATTAACAATCATAAAAGATGGGACTGTTCAGTATGGAAGTCACAATCTAATTGTGCCCGGTGCCATTTCTATTAGTAGTAATATTCTTGCAGACGAAAATGGGAATTTAGTCCTTGAATGGGGAATAAGAAAAAACCAGTTAAAAAAGAAGTTTGATAAAAAGAATAAAACTTCCGGCAGTGATTACATAGAAATAACGAAATACAAAATACTGAAATAAAATGTTTACTGATAAATTTAACAGAACGAGAGCAAGATGTCGAATTATACAATTAACATAAAGTACATGCTTCTTTTAGCAATAACCCTAATACTCAGCGCAACGGCTTATCCTCAGCAGCTAATTCAAACATTTACCGAATTTAATAATTTCAATGATCTTACCGGACCGGTTTCTAATGCTGGAGATGTAAATGGAGACGGGTATTCGGATATTATTGTCTCGGACTTTAGGATTGGAATTAATACCGGGCGTGTCTTCTTATACTATGGGGGAAGCCATATGATTAACACACCAAGCCTTGAATTAAACGGACAGGGGAAAAATAATTATTTCGGTCAGTCAGTCTCAAGTGCAGGTGATGTAAACAATGACGGGTATTCAGACATTATTGTTGGAGCCCCGGGTTATAATTCCGGAATTGGTCGTGCTTATATTTATTTTGGCGGCAGTGCTATGGATACATCAGCAGATATTATTTTAACAGGTACAGGTGCGGGCGGTGAATTCGGTTTTTCAGTTTCAGGTGCCGGAGATGTAAACTATGATGGATATTCTGATGTAATTGTGGGAGCTCCGTTCCTTGATTATGCTTGTATATACTATGGCGGCAGCGCAATGGATAATTCTCCTGCTGTTACTTTGACAGGAAGTTATGGAGAATCCTTTGGTTATTCAGTTTCAGGGGCGGGATTAGTGAATTATTTCCAAATTGGTCCAATAAAGCGAAGAGATCAATTTGCAGATGTTATTGTGGGGGCGCCGGACTATAATTCATCCACCGGGCGTGCGTACATATTTTACGGTGCAACTAATATGGATAATATACCGGATGATACTTTGTACGGAGAAAATGCGGGGGATTCTTTCGGTAATTATGTTTCGGGTGCAGTAGACTTTAACGGGGACGGATATTCGGACATTATTGTCGGGGCACCTTATTACAGCAGTGGAACCGGGCGTGCTTACATATATTACGGCGGTAATATTCATAAAACTGCAGATGTTACTTTAACTGGAGAAGGAACAAATGATCTTTTTGGAACTGTTTCGGGTGCAGGTGATGTAAATAAGGATGGGTATTCTGATCTCATTGTAGGAGCACCGGGTTATAATTCCAATACCGGGCGTGCCTACATATTTTATGGTGCTGTCAACATGGATAACACTGCAAATGTGACTTTAACGGGATATAAAACAGGGGATTATTTTGGTCAGTCAGTCTCAAGCGCAGGAGACGTGAATAATGACGGATATTCAGATATAATAGTATGGGGTAGTACTGCGTATATATTTTACGGGGGCAGTTATATAAATAATATGCCAAATGTTACCCTGACCGGAGAAGGATATAATAATTATTTCGGCCAGTCGGTTGCTAATGCCGGAGACGTAAATGGTGATGGATACCAGGATATAATTGTCGGCGCTCCATATTATAATTCACAAGGTGGTGCCTACATCTTTTATGGCGGTAAGTATATGGATGATACTGCAGATGTTGTTCTAACAGGGAAAGGGCTTGATAATTATTTTGGTCAGTCAGTCTCAGGTGCGGGAGATGTAAATAATGACGGATATTCAGATGTTATTGTCGGAGTACCGGGCTATAATTCAAATACAGGGTGTGCCTACATTTATTATGGAGGCAGTTCTATGGATAATGTATCGGACATAACCTTGTCAGGGGGAAATACAGAGGAATTTGGATATTCAGTTTCAGGTGCAGGAGATTTGAATAATGACGGATTCTCAGATGTTATTGTTGGGGCACCCAATTATAACAATCAAACCGGCCGTGCTTATATATATTTCGGCGGCAGCAACATGGATAGTTTAGAAGATATTACAATGACGGGGGAAGGTAATTTCAATAGTTTTGGTTTGTCAGTCTCAGGCGCAGGTGATGTAAACAATGACGGGTATTCGGACGTAATAGTTGGGGCTTATGGATATAACTCATTAAAGGGGCGGGCATATATATATTATGGCGGCAGTTCCATGGATAATATACCGGATGTTACTTTGACTGGGAGTACAGATGAGTCCTTAGGAGGCTCAGTTTCAGGTGCAGGAGATGTAAATGGTGATGGATACTCAGATGTTATTGTAGGGGCACAAGGGTCTAATTCCGGTACCGGCAGGGCATATGTATATTACGGGGGAAGTCCTATGAATAATATACCCGATGTTACTTTGACAGGAGAAAGTGCACATGAATACTTCGGTACTTCAGTCTCAAATGCAGGGGATGTAAATGGCGATGGATATTCAGATGTTATTGTGGGAGCTTTCTCCTACAATTCCAACACTGGCCGTGCATACATATATTACGGCGGTAGCAATATGGACAATACAGCAGATATTACGCTGACAGGAGAGAGTCCGGATAATTATTTTAGTTTTTCAATTTCAGGTGCAGGAGATGTAAATAATGATGGTTATTCAGACGTTATAGTCGGGGCTTATGGATATAACTCAAATACCGGTCGAGCATATATTTATTCAGACAACAGTGCACTTCCTGTTGAGTTAACAGATTTGATTGCAAATAAAGATAATGATGAAGTGGATTTACATTGGGAGACACAAACAGAAGTAAACAATTATGGATTTGAAATTCAAAGAGAAGACAACTCTCAGAATAAAAATTTAAATAACTGGATTAAAATCGGTTTTGTGAATGGGTCCGGCAACAGCAACTCTCCCAAAAGTTATTCCTTTCAAGATAAGGAACCTCAAATAGGTGAAGAAGAATACAGATTAAAGCAAATAGATAACGATGGAAAAATTAGATATTCCAAAATTGTTGATGTGAGTATTCAGTCACCTAAGAAATACGAACTTTTACAAAATTATCCTAATCCTTTTAATCCTTCCACAAGAATTGATTTTCAAATACCCAAGTCACAAAATGTGGAAATAAAGGTATTTGATATTCTTGGTAAGGAAATAAAAACTCTTTTAAATGGATATAAAAAAGCCGGAAAATACTCGATTGAATTTAACGGGAACAATCTACCTTCCGGAATTTATTTTTATAGAATTAAAACAAATGAATATGTTAATATTAAAAAAATGATACTTGTAAAATAGAAACTTAATATTTGGAATTTATAATGACATAAAAGTTGATTACTAAAGCGGCAAAGAAAAATAAATTGCCGGTTGAAAAAATTACAAAAGTGAGTGTACTAGATCCATATTTTTATAAAAAAATTAATTGAAGTCTCTCATGTTTATGTTAAGAGATTTTTGAGTTAAACAGCACAGATAAATTTCTTCAATTAAAAATAGAAATATTGCCTGGATGTATTCCTTTTCAATGATAAGCAGGAGTTTTTATGAAATCAAATATTTTCTCATTCTCATTTTCACATCATCCGGATTGCAGTCGCTTAGTGAAATATAAGACGTGGCAATTGTTTGTCTTTTTTATTCTATTAGCTTTACCGGTCTTTGCTCAAATCCGCGAACAATTTCTTATCAGGGATTTTTAACCAATTCAGACGGAAGTCCGAACCCCGACGGAAATTACACCTTCGTGTTTAGTCTTTATACGGGCAGCACCGGCGGTACTGCCTTTTGGAGTGAGAGCAAAACCTTAAACATAAAAAAAGGATTGTTCTCAACAATGCTCGGAG
>CAWJLA010000009.1:0-241996 GCA_963843605.1 uncultured Bacteroidota bacterium
GAATTTCCTCCCACTGTTTCAGCAAGGTTTGTGTTGATTGCCGTCAGCACCGGAACCGCCTTCGCGGCTTGCGGCGTGGGCGCGACGTCAACGTCCTGCATCACCGAGAACATCTCAAACAAACTGCCGCGAACGCTGGAGAGCGTCGGAGCTTGCTGTGTGCCCCGGCGACGGCGGCGGCCCTCGGCCCCGGCGAAGGCGTCGAGCTTTTGCGAGAAGGCATCGAGCTTGGCGGTGTCGGCCGGTGACTTGGCCCGCTGGGCCTTGATCTGGGCACGAAGCTCTTCGACCTGATCGTTGACAGGTTGGAGCGCGAGGAGGTTCTGGTAAACCTGCTGCGACAGATTGAACTGCTGTTGCAGATCGGCGGTCGAGGTCTTTACCCGCGGATCCATGGTCATGGTCAGATCCTGCGTGTACTTCTTCCCGTCGGCGGTGAGCACGACTTTGTACTTGCCGGGCATCGCCCAGGGCGAAGTCGCGACCGGCGCGGTGTTCATGTAAATGGCGGAGATGGGATATTCGGGCTTGATGCCCGGAACCGGCGCGTAGTGCAGGTCCCACATGAAGCGGTGGAAGCCCGGCTGGTTGCTGAGATGCTGCGGCGGCCGGACCCAATAAGTCGGGATGGCGAGGTTCCGGGTCAGGAGCCGGAACAGGATCGGAGCTCGAATAAGCGCGCACCAGCTTTCCGGCGCTGTCGAAGATCTCCAGCTTCACGTCACCGGAAGCTCCGGCGCCGAGATAGTAGTTGAGGATGGCGCCGTCGGGCGGGTTCTGTCCGGCAGGCTCATCGGGCGGCAGCGGCGTGTCGGTATTCGTGTCCCAGCGCACCCGATAGGCGAGCTCGGGCTCGAAGAGGAACGCGCTTGCCGGCGACGTGCCGTCGTCGAGCTGGCGCAGCGGCGTGATGTCGTCGAGGATCCAGAAGCCGCGGCCGTGGGTTCCGATCAGCGAGGTCGTGTCCTTCACGATCGACATCGCGAATCGAGGTATGCCGGCAGATTCAGGCGCAGCGATTGCCAGTGGTCGCCGTCGTCGAACGAAACGTAAACGGTACGTTCGGTCCCGGCGAAGAGCAGGCCTTTGCGCTTGGGATCTTCGCGGACGGCGTTGACGTTCTCGTTGTCGGGAATGCCGTTGGTGATCTCGGTCCAGGTCTTGCCGCCGTCGCGGGTGCGAAGAATGTGCGGTCGCAGGTCGTCGAGGCGAAGGGTGTTGATGGCGGCGTAGGCGGTATTCGGGTCGAAATGGCAGGCCTCGAGGATGCGAGACCTTCTGCCAGGGCGTCGAGCGCGGCGGGGTGACGTTCGTTCCAGTGCTGGCCGCCGTCGGTGGTGAGCCGGATCAGTCCGTCGTCGGTGCCGGCCCAGATGCGGTTGATGTCGAGCGGCGAAGGCGCGAGGGCGTAGATGACGCCGCGCTGCGTGGGCTTCACTTCGACTGGCGAAGATGCCGACGCTGGCCGGGATGTCCCAGGTCGTGCGGGTGAGGTCGGGGCTGATCTGCTTCCAGGACGGCCGCCGTCGCGTGTCTTCCAGAGCGTGTTGGCGGCGAAGTAGAGGACGTGCGGATCGACCGGCGAGAACATGCACGGGCTCGGTGCGGACGACGCGGTAGTCGGCCGATCCGCAGCGGCGAGCGGCATGACGTCCTGCGCCTGTCCGGTGCGGCGGTCGTAGCGGGTGACCTTGCCGCCGTAAACGATGTCGGGATCGAGCGGGTCGGGCGCGGCGTAGCCGTATTCTTCGACGCCCACCGGGATGCCAGTCGCGGAAGGTGATCTCGCCGTCGTTGCCGCGGCTCGGCGATGCAGGCGGAGCCGCTCTCCTGCTGCCCGCCGCAGACCCGGTAGGGAAAAGCGTTGTCGGCGGTCACGTGGTAGAACTGCGCGGTCGGCTGGTTGTACCAGGAGCTCCAGGTCTTGCCGCCGTTGACGGTGACGATGGCGCCCTGGTCGCTGGCGATGAGAATGATGTTGGGGTCGTTGGGGTTGATCCAGATGTTCTGGTAGTCGTCGCCGCCGGGCGCGCCGCGGAAGCCGGTCCAGGTCTTGCCGCCGTCGGTGGACTTCCAGGTCGACGATGCTGGTCATGTAGACGACGTCGGGATTCTTGGGATCGACCTGGGCACGGCGAGGTCGCCGCCGCCGATGCGACCCGTGGGCGGGGATCGGTGGTGACCGCGTACCAGTGTCTCGCCGGCGTCGTCGGAGGGGTAGAGGCCAGCCGTGCCGCTCGTTGAGTCGACCGATGGCGTAGAGGCGCTTCGGGTCGCTGGGCGCGACGGCGATGTCGATCTGCACCAAGTGCCTTCGGGCAGGTCGGCAGCCCGCGGTCAGCTGGCTGCCAGGTGGTGCCGCCGTCGGTGGACTTGAAGATGCCGCCGCCGGTGCCGTTCCAGTCGCCGTTCTCCCAGGGGCCCTGCCGGGCCTCCCACAAGGCGGCATAGATGATCTGGGGATCGGAGGGGTCGATGACGACGTCCGGCGGCGCCGGTGTTCTCGTCCTTGTAGAGGACCTTCTCGAAGGTCTCGGCCGCCGTCGGTGGAACGGTAGATGCCGCGCTCGGCGTTGGGGCCGTAGGGATGGCCGAGCACGGCGACAAACAGGCGGTCGGGATTGTGCGGATCGACGGCGATCTGCGGGAATCTGCTGGCCGTCGCGCAGGCCAAGGTGCGTCCAGGTCTTGCCGGCGTCGGTGGATTTGTAGATGCCGTCGCCGACGGAGAGGTCGGGGCGCTGCAGACCTTCGCCGCTGCCGACGTAGATGATGTTCGGGTCGGAGGGCGCGACGGCGATGGCGCCAATGGAGCCGTGGGCTGGTCGTCGAAGATCGGCTTCCAGGTGCGGCCGTAGTCGGTGGACTTCCAGACGCCGCCGTTGACCGCGCCGACGTAGAAGACATTTGGCTGGCTGGGCACGCCGGCAGCGGCGCGGGTGCGGCCGCCGCGGAAGGGACCGATCTTGCGCCAGTGCATTTCGGTCAGGGCCTTGGTGTCAACGTTCTGGGTCTGGGCTTGGTTGACGACGGGAACGGCGAGCAAAAGAACGGAGAGAAGAGCAAATTTTGTGCGCATCGTAGTCCGAAGTCAGAGATTTTGTCCGAAGGGCTGCAGCGGCTTCATGCATTGCAGCATCGCGAAGTGTAGTCTAATTCAAACCAACTGCAGGTGTGAGGGAACTCGATCCGATTGAATCCAAGAGTGCAACGAATTTCGTATCTTGTGGCGGTGATCTGTTTTGTAGCGTGGCGGCGCGGCTGCAGGCGCAAGGCGTCTCGCCAGAGCTGTTTAGCGACATGCAGTGGAGGCTGATCGGGCCGTTTCGCGGCGGGCGCGCGGTGGCGGTGGCGGGTGTTCCGGGCGACGGCACGACATATCTTCTTTGGCTCGGTCGGCGGCGGCGTGTGGAAGACCCAGAATGCCGGGAGTCACGTGGGTCCCGCTGTTCGACGGGCAGCCGATTGCGTCGATCGGCGCGCTGGCGGTGGCGCCGTCGAATCCCGCAGGTGATCTATGCGGGAACAGGAGAGTCGGACATTCGCAGCGACCTGTCATCGGGCGATGGAGTGTACAAGTCGAGCGATGGCGGAAAGACGTGGGAGCAACTTGGTCTGCGCGATACACGTCAGATCAGCCGCATCGTGGTCGATCCCAAGAATGCGGACGTGGTGTACGTCGGAGCGCTGGGCCATGCGTACGGACCGAATCCGAGCGCGGCGTTTATAAGTCAACCGACGGCGGGAAGACGTGGTCGCATGTGCTGGATCAGGGGCCGGAGATTGGCGTGTCGCGACTCTGCGATGGCGGCGGAAAGTCCGGCGAAACTATTTGCGGGCACGTGGCAGGCACATCGTCCGCCGTGGACCACATACGCGCCAATTGAGGGCGGAAGGAGCGGACTGTTCCGCACCACCGACGGCGGGGCAACTGGACCAGCTCAAGGGCAATGGATTGCCGGAGGGCGATTGGGGACGGGTGGGAGTAGCGGTCTCGGCGAACGGGCGGCGGGTATACGCGCTGATCGACGCCGGGAAGAAATCGGACTGTATCGCTCAGACGATGGCGGAGATACCTGGACGCTGGCAACAACGACAAGCGGCTGACCAGCCGGGATGGTATTTCACCAGCCCACGATCGATCCTAACAATGCGGACGTGGTCTACGTGCCGAATGTGGCCCTGTACCGATATGACGGCAGACAGAACTGCATATCGGGAAATGGGACCAGTTCATGAAAGAAACTTTGTTGCTGATCAATCTCGAATGAAATTAGAATATAATTTTTAACGTCATTTGTAATGTGAAATCTATGAGAAATAATACATTTGATGGACTATGAGTTAAACCAGCTACATGACTTTAAAACAGAAAAAGCCGCAAATCACTTAATACTTAAGGCTATACTTTGATGCCCGAAATGGAACTCCCCCGAAGGGATGCCTTTGGCAGAACCCCTACCCGCGCATGCGGACTAGACTCTGAAACTAGCGTGGCTACCAACATGTTCTGCGAAGTTTTCGAAGCGGGATTCCACCAAACGGGCAAATCAATTAAAAATTAAAAAGGGAAATGTTTTACAGAATGTTATAGCTTATACTTTTTATTGCATAAACCGTATACATTATTTTCTCCCAGTATACGTTTAATAAAGGTAAGTAAGTGGTGCCCGAAAGGGGATTTTCCCGAAGGGATGCCTTTGGCAGAACCCCTACCCGCGCATGCGGATTAGACCATGAAACTAGAGTGTCTGTCAACCTGTTCCGCGAAGTTTTCGAAGCGGGATTCCACCAAACGGGCAAATCAATTAAAAATTAAAAAGGGAAATGTTTTACAGAATGTTATAGCTTATACTTTTTATGGCATAAACCGTATACATTATTTTCTCCCAGTATACGTTTAATAAAGGTAAGTAAGTGGTGCCCGAAAGGGGACTCGAACCCCTACCCGCGCATGCGGACTAGACCCTGAACCTAGCGTGTCTACCAATTCCACCATCCGGGCTTAACAATTAAAAATTAAAAAGTACAAATTAAAAAAAAAGAACTAAAATTTTTTATAACCCAGTGTGGCTGCCAACCTGTCCCGCGAAGTTTTCGAAGCGGAATTCCATCATCCGGGCTTGAAGAATTAAAAATTACAAATGAAAAATAACCTCAGCATTTATACATAAATAAAAATGCGTTTCAAATTTACATATTTAAAAGTAAATTTTCTAATATTACAACCGGTTTTATAATATTTTTTATCACCAGCCTGAATCGCCTTTTTTTTCTTCCTTTTTAATATTATTGCTTCCTCCGTTGTGTATTTCACATTTGGGCGGGAGGTTTTTCATATTAATAATATCCTTTACTACATCCGGACAATTAGGCGTTGCAAGTTTTGTATCGCCCATATTCATAGTAGTTTTGCAGAATTCAACTGTATCAACACCGGTAGCAAGCTGGAAATATTTTACAGGAATATTCAACTCTTTATACGCACCTTCCATAAACTTTCCCCAGATGGGTGCCGCGGCATGCGCTCCCTGTCCGTAATACGAATTCGTAAATTTAATCCTGTGATCATCGAAGCCTACCCATGCGCCTGCCACAAGCTGAGGTGTAAATCCTACGTACCAGGCATCCGAATAATTTTGTGTAGTTCCCGTTTTACCGGCCGCTGGATACTGGAAATATTTCCTTATTCCAGCACCTGTTCCGTAATTAACCACATCCTCAAGCATACTAACCATAATAGACGCGGTTTGCGGCGAAATGGCTTCGGTATACGAAGGAACGAATTTATGAATCAGTATACCGTTCTTGTCTTCGATTTTTAAGATCGATATGGGCGAAACATGTATTCCGCTGTCCGCAAATGTTCCGTATGCCGATGTCAGTTCAAGCGGAGAAACTCCGGAAGTACCGAGCGCGATGGAAGGATAAGGATCAAGAGGAGATTCTATACCCATTCTGTGTGCGTACTTTACTACCTGGTCTGGAGGAGCTATGTTGCTTATTGTAAGTCTTCCTGCAACCACATTGACGGAATAGGCAAGAGCTTGACGCATCGTCATGTAGCCGCCGTACTCATCTTCAAAATTATCGGGCGACCAGCCGTTGTAATTGAATTTCTGATTAAGCACGGTATAGGCCGGAAAATATCCGTTGTCGATCGCTACGGTATAAGTAAAAGGTTTGAATGCAGAACCCGGCTGTCTTTTTATATTAACAGCATGATTCAGTCCGCGCCCGAAGTCCTGGTTTTCACCGCCTACCATCGCTTTTATCTGTCCGTTGGTAGGATCGATAACTACGAAACCCACCTGAATGGTAGTAGCTATTTTCTTTACCGAATCTATAAAAGCCGGACTGTATTTCAGGTCGTTATAAACTTTCGCTTTTGCTTCCTTCGTATGAGCCAGATTGTACAGCCTGCTGTCTCTAATTGCCCTGTCTATAATATTCTTTAGTAAAGCTTCGTGCTTTTTCCAGTTCCAGCGTTTATTGAAACCGGCCTGGTATTCTTTTAAATGATCGGTGATAACTTTATTAGCTATCTGCTGCATTTTATAATTAATTGAGGTATAAATATTTAGTCCGTCCCTGTAAAGGTCAAAACCGTATTGATCCGCATAGGCTATCATTTGCTGTCTTACATATTCCATGAAGTACGGCGCTATCGTCTGATTCCCGTTTAATTTATCCGAAGCCAGGTCTATAGGCTCTGTCTTAAGTTTTTCATATTCATCTTTCGGCAGCATATCGTTTGTTACCATATTATACATAACCAGGTTACGTCTTTCCAAAGCATGCGCCGGATGTTTAACGGGATCGTAATATACCGGAGATTTCAGCATAGCCACAAACATTGCGCATTCGGGAAGAGTAAGATCTTTTCCTTTTTTGCCGAAATATACTCTGGCCGCCGATTCAATCCCGTAAGCTCCCCTTCCGAAGTAGGAGACGTTGAGATACATCTGCAGGATTTCTTTTTTAGTAAATGTCTTTTCGATTTGAACTGCGGTTATCCATTCGCGGATTTTCCTGGTTACGGTTTGGAATATATTTTCGTCCCTTACCTTGAAGTGATAAAGATTTTTTGCAAGCTGCTGGGTAATGGTACTGGCACCTTCATGCGAAAAAGTAAGAACGTTCTTCACCATTGCTTTAATAAACCTGGTAAGATCGACACCCCAATGCGTATAAAATTTTCTGTCTTCCGTAGATATAAGTGCTTTAGGCAAATACGAAGGAAGGCTGTCAAGTTTCGTTTCGATTCTGTTCTGGATGGAAATTGTACCGAGTAATTCGCCGTCGGCGGTATAAACTTTACTTGCCAGCTGCGGTTTAGGATTTTCGAGCTGTTCGAGAGACGGAAGTCCGCTAATAATAAATATAAAATAAGCAGCGGAAATAACTAAAACGGTACCCCAGATAATGAGCCATTTTTTTCTATTATTGCCGCGTTTCTTGGATTTTTTATTTCTTGCTTTCGAATCAAAGAAATACTTGTCGTAATCGGTATTTGTATTCTTTTTTTTCGCCATTTTAATTCCAGTCCACTATTTCGAATTTATCGTCTTTAAATATCCCGTAGCATGGTGCGTCTAGCCATGATCCCAGATTTATATATGTGCCTTGCTTATAATTCAGATAACACCGTTTATGGAGATGACCGAATAAAACATAATCGAAGCCTTCATCAATTTTTTCCTTTGCGGCATCAAATAAGCCGTCTTCTTCGCCGTAGCTTTTTTTTGATGTATAATCTCGGCTTGATTTACTGGTTGTGCTGGCTAAAGCGACGCCGATATCCGGATGAATTAATGAATAAAGTTTTTGAAGAGATTTATTTCTCATAAATTTCTTCAAAATATTATAACCGGTATCGTTCTTTACCAGGCCGTCGCCGTGCCCTATAAAAAATTTCTTCCCGTTCAAAGTGCAGTTTACCGGATCTTCGTACATTATTGCGCCTATCTCGTCGCGAAAAAAATTATTATGCATAAAATCATGATTACCTATTATATAGTGTAATTTTATGCCTTTCTCGGTTAAATCCTGAAGCGCGGTAAACGTACGGAAAAAACCTTTTTGATACACCTTTTTGTACTCAAACCAATAATCAAACAGATCGCCTACAATAAAAAGTTCTTTTACGTTATTGTGTGCGAAATTTAACAGGTTGACCAGAAGCCGTTCTTTCCGGTTTTCAATAACTTTTGATTGAAGTCCCAGATGTATATCGGATATAAAAAGATATGAATCGTTCACCGAATAATTTAATATTTATTGAAATGTTAATTTAAGTAATAACACCGATAAAAAAAATGAATAATCTTTTTCACTTACTCAAATTGACAGCTTGTTTTTCTTTCCATTAATCGGTGACTTAAGTCGCCGGTTATCGAACTGTTTTAATGATTTATAAAAACAAGCTGTCAACTTAAGTCACTTACTGATTATTCCCCCACTATTGAGGCAAGCAGCCAGCTGTCGGGGTCCAATTTTATATTAACCGGTTTTTTAGTAACTGCGATTTCCAACACTTTTTGACGGCTGTCGATAAAAAATGTTTTAACAGTACCGGTTTTGTCCTGGAAATTTATTTCAACATCTAGAGGGAATTTATATGCATTATATCCGCTCTGTGTCTGATCCAGCTTAATTCTGAGGATATAAGTATTACTTCCCGTTTCAACCTGCCAGTTATATTTTAATTTTATAATCCCGGTTCCTTTGAACACCCATTGATCGAAAAACCAGTCCAGATTTTTGTGCGACACTTCATTGCAAATGCTCTCAAAATCTTTTGTGGATGCGTTGCCGTATTTATAAGTCCGGTAATACTTTCTTAGAATGGAAAAAAAAACCGAATCCCCGGTTTCCCGCCGGAGCATATTAAGAACCCAGGCTCCTTTATCGTAAACCGTTGAGCCGAAAAGATCTTGCGGGTTGTAAACCGTCCCCTTAAAATTTTCGTTGAATTTATCCATCATGTGAGCTTGAAGCGCGGTCGGACCGTTTTTATATTCGGCGTACAGCGCTTCGCAGTAGGAAGCAAATCCTTCGTTCAGCCATACATCTTTCCAGGTTTTGGGACCGACTGCATCACCGAACCAATGATGGGCAAGTTCATGAACCAGAATATCACTGAAAAAATCCCTGCCGGTTATGAAATTATATCCTACTCCGATTACTGTCTGCGTTTCCATGGCGCCCATCGGCCATAAAAACTCAGCAATTCCGTATTTCTCTTTTAAAAAAGGATATTCGCCGAATTTGGCTGCGAAGAAACGGATCATTTCCGGCGTATCCTTAAAATCAGTCTTTGCATTTTCCAGCTGCTTCGGAAAGACATAGTATTGAATAGCCATTGTATCCGATTTGGACAATGATATGTACCGGTCGGAATAATTAACGTAATCCGAAGAATAAAGGCAAACCAGATATGTTGATGTAGGATAATCCGTCTTCCAGTAGTAAGTCTTTTTGTTTCCGGTTGATGTCACACTGATTAATTTCCCGTTGGAAACGGAAACCATAGAAGAATCGTTTGTTATTTTAATATCATAGGTAGCTTTATCTGCGGGCATATCGTTGCACGGGAACCACGTGGAAGCGTAATTAGGTTCGCTCAGATTATAAACACATGAATGGCCGTTTATCTCACCGAAAGCAAATGAGGAAAACCCCATTCTCTTTGGAGTGCCTTCGTAAATAATTCTTATTCTGAATGTGTCCCTAACCGTATTGTTAGTCCTTACCGATAATGCAGTCCCGATATCCGAAAACATTGCCTGCTTCCCGTTCAGGGTTAAATTCGAAATCTTCATATTATCATAAAAATTAAGATCAATGGTCTTCAGGTTTTTATCTTTCAGCACTCCCGTTATCGTAACGTCGCCTTTCAGTTGTTTATCTACGATGTCGAGATCAAAATTAAGGAGGTAATGAATTATATCGATCTTGTACTGATCCGGCAGAATATACAGACTGTCCGGTTTATCCGTAAACATAACCCTTCCCGGATTGCCGCCGGGCTTTAATAAATCTGAAGAGAATAATAACTTACCTTGGAAAAGGCAGCAAAGTAAAGTTATAAGCACAAATATTTTAAAATTACCGGACATAATGTTATAGACATCAATTATTTCTTAAAAATTATGATAATTATCTCCGGGATGCTTCCCGGCAGTTGATTTATTGCATAATATTTTTAATTATAAAGAGTTATTGCAAAATTAACAATTTCTTCGATTGCCAAACAAATGATATTTCAATATATTAAAATTTATTTTCCGGAGGGATTATGACATTTCCTGGGTCATCTGTATTACGACAGACAATTTCCGTTATACTTGCAGGCGGACAAGGCGAACGGTTATACCCATTAACTTCATACCGCAGCAAACCGTCGGTTCCTTTCGGCGGGAAATACAGAATCATCGATTTCGCATTATCCAATTGCCTTAATTCGGGATTAAGACGAATATACGTGCTTACCCAATACAAGTCGGATTCCCTAAACCAGCATCTGCTTGAGGCCTGGAGCATATTTAATCCGGAATTGGGAGAGTTTATTTATTCGGTACCCCCGCAGAGAAAAATGAATAACGATTGGTATCTGGGAACTGCTAACGCAATGTATCAGAACCTGAATCTCTATTCAGCAGAGAAAAAAGTTAACTGGGTATTAATCCTGGGCGGAGATCATATCTACAAAATGGATTATCTAAAAATGATTCAGTACCATATAGATATGAAGGCGGATATATCGATGGCTTGTATTGAAGTTCCAAAAGACGAAGCAAGCCGTTTCGGTATTGTAAGCGTAGATGAAAAATACGGTATAACTTCTTTCATCGAAAAGCCGGCCGACCCGCCGGAAATTCCGGATGAACCAGGTTATTGTTTCGTTAATATGGGAATATATGTTTTTAACGCATCAAGTCTGCGCGATGTTTTCGCCGAAATGGAAACTAAAAAAATAAAGAGCCAGGACTTCGGGAAAGATATTCTTCCCTATATGGTTAAATCCGGCAGAAGCGTTTATGCCTATAAATTTTTCGACGAAAATAAAAAGACAAAACCTTACTGGAAGGATATCGGTACAATTGACAGTTATTATGAAGCCAGCATGGATTTGATCTCAATTACTCCGGAATTTAACTTTTATGACCAGAACTGGCCGATGCGAACCTATCAGTATCAGTTCCCTCCGGCAAAAACCGTTTCGCATGAGGGGGAAAGAGTAGGAAGAACTCTGAATTCTTTAATATGCGACGGTACTATTGTTTCGGGCGGACTTGTTGAAAGGTCTTTGCTTGGACCTAATGTAAGAGTAAACAGTTATTCTTATGTTACGGACTCCATCATAATGAACAATTGCAACGTCGGCAGACACGCCAGAATAAGAAGAGCTATAATCGATAAGAATGTAAATATTCCTGAAGGTTACGAGATAGGTTTTGATATTGAGGGAGATAAGAAAAAATTTACCGTGACCGACAGCGGAATAGTAGTTATTGCCAAAAATCACGTTCTTCCTCTTTAAAGGTTTTTGTTTCAAGGGATTCGCTTGTAGCTGACTTTTAAGTTCATTTCATAATAAAAATATTTATCATATTTTCGAATGTTTTATTCGATAAAATTATTTTAATGAGCATGAATCCCAATTTAGAAACAAAATTAAAGAACCTGCCGGATAAACCCGGTATATATCAGTTTTTTAACGATAAAGGAAAAATAATATACGTCGGAAAGGCAATTAATTTAAAAAACCGCGTAAGAAGTTATTTCCATAACGGCGTTAGTTCTCCCAAAACACTCGCCCTGGTTGCCAAGATTAACGATCTCGAACTTATTGTAACCGATAATGAAATTGAAGCTCTTGTTCTTGAGAACAATCTTATAAAACAGTACAAACCCCGATATAATGTCAACTTAAAAGACGACAAATCTTATCCTTACATAAAAGTTACTAAAGAACCGTATCCCAGGGTTTACCCCACCAGAAGGGTCATAAGGGACGGCTCCAAATACTTCGGACCATATACCGATGTTAAGAATATGAAATCATCGTTAAGGATGATAAACCAAATCTTCAGGATAAGAAGCTGCAAACTTAACATCGACCGGGAAAGCATCGACAAAAAAAAGTTTAAAGTCTGTCTCGATTACCATATTAAAAAATGCGACGGCCCCTGCGAAGGATTAATTACTGAAGCCGCATATAACGAAATGGTCAACGAAGTAGTGAAATTATTGAAAGGCAGAACGGACGACCTGATAAAAGATCTTAATGCTAGGATGCAGAAATCGGTTGCCGAACTTGAATTCGAGAATGCTGCGGAAATACGGGATAAAATAGGTCAGCTCGAAGCAATTTCTTCAAAACAAAAAGTTGTAAGCGACGATTTTGAAGACCGCGATATAATTTCGATCGCCTTCGAGGGAAAAGATTCGGCATGCTCTGTTTTTAATATAAGAGCCGGTAAAATTGTGGGTAAAAGACAGCTTAGACTGAGCATCGAAGAAAACGAGGAGATAGCCGATATTTATTCGGCGGCGGTAAAATTTTATTATAACGAATTCGTTGAAATACCTCCCGAAATTATTATGGAAACGGAACCGTCGGATGCTCCTACCCTTGCCGAATGGCTGTCTCAGAAAACGGGCGGAAAAATAAAAATTATTGTGCCGAAACGCGGTGAGTTAAGTTCGCTTGTAAAAATGTGTAAAGAAAATGCCGTACTTCAGCTGAAAGAAATTCAGCTTCAGAAGATGAAAAAGGAAGGCCAGGTTCCGTACGCCCTTTCGGCGCTTCAAAGAGATTTGAGATTGAATGTACTGCCGAGAAAAATTGAATGCTTCGATATTTCGAATTTACAGGGAAGCGATACGGTTGCGAGTATGGTTGTATTTGAAGACGGAAAGCCGAAAAAAAGTCTGTACAGAAAATTTATTATTAAAGAAGTGGAAGGCCCCGACGATTTCTCAAGTATGCGTGAGGTGATCGGAAGAAGATATTCAAAATTGCTTGAAGAAAATCTGCCTCTTCCTGAATTTAATAATGGTAGACGGAGGCAAAGGCCAGCTTTCAAGCGCGGTTGAAATACTTGACAGCCTCGGAATAAAAAAATATAATATCATAGGTCTGGCTAAAAGGCTGGAAGAAGTATTTTTCCCCGAAAATTCAGAACCGGAGTCGATACCAAAAACTTCATCAGGATTAAAATTACTGCAGCAGGTGCGCGACGAAGCTCACCGCTTCGCAATTACTTTCCATCGTTCCAGAAGAAGCAAACGAACTATAAAAACTGAACTAACCGATATAAAAGGTATAGGCAATGAAACCGCTAAAAAATTACTCACAGAGTTAGGAAGTTTGTCATCCGTAAAAGATGCCGATATTGAAAAACTATCTTCCATAATCGGAAATCAAAAAGCTTTATTGTTGAAAAATTATTTCGAACAACCGGAAAAGACAGGTACGAATTCGCAATAAACCAGGCTAATCTTTGTGAAGAATCCGGGAAAAATGAATTATCCTTTAAGAAATCTATAGTTCGTTTCCTTGTTCTCTATTTCCTTGACAATAGGCTTATTCTCTGCCTTGCGCAAGAGCGGCAACCTTGCCGCGCTCTTAACGGCATGATCCGATCAATACAATGAGACCATTCTTAACGGGTTCCTTTGCTACCTGAAAACCTATTTCTTTGATTTGCCCGGTAACCATGGCCATTTTTTTTTCATGCATAACTTTGCTGCTCTTTTCCATATTTCTACTGCTTTATATTAAAAATTAAACAAATAGTACAAATGTATTTCATCAGAAAATGAAATTATTTACAATTTGGTAATAAAAATTTTTAAATTTTATCCGCCATCGGCAATACAATTCAATTAAATGACCGCCTGAATTCCAAAGGTGAAATATTGGTTTTGCTTTTGAAGAGTTTACTAAAAGACTGAGAGTGTCCAAATCCCAATTTATACGCAATTTCGCTAACCGATAAGTCTGTGGTTGATAATTTTTCTTTCGCCTTTTCTATAAGTTTATTGTGAATGTGCTGCTGGGTGCTTTGACCGGTCAGCACTTTGAGCAGACTACTTAAATAATTCGGTGATACATTTAATTTTTCAGCAACATTTTGAACTGTAGGCAATCCCTTTACCGCCAGATCGTCGCTGATAAAATATCCGGTAAGAACTTCCTCAAGCCGGTCCAGTATTTTGTGGTTGGTTATTTTTCTGGTTATAAATTGACGGTGATAAAATCTTTCAGAATAATTAAGCAGCACTTCTATCTGCGAGACAATAATATCCTGGCTGAACTTGTCTATGTTTGAATGATATTCATTCTGAATATTTTGCATAATACTTATAATGATTGCTTCTTCTTTTTCCGAAAGAAACAATGCTTCATTTACGGAATAGTCGAAGTATTCATATCTCTTTATTGTTTTAACCAGAGGCGAGTTCCACAAGAAATCTGGATGAATGAGCAGCATCCAGCCCGTTTGCCGCCGCACTTCATCTTTGCCCGGTTCTATTCCGAAAACCTGGTTGGGCGACATAAAATACATTACCCCTTCATCGAAATCATATTCCTGCTGGCCGTATCTGAATTTTGCATTGCAATTTCTTTTCAGCCCGATGGAATAAAAATCATATACCAGACTAACCGATTCTGTGTGCGGCCGGTGCGGAGCAGATTCAAGATTTATAACGCTGATTAACGGATGCTCCGGCTTAGGCAACCCGCGGAGGCGGTGAAACTCACTTATGGTTTTAATCCTGAGTACTAGTTTCTTGTTCATTTTATATAGATTATGTTTTTATATTTTCCTGTCCGTGTTTTTAAAACAATTTAATATAATCGTTTTGTTGTTTTTATTTTGTAATTACCAGGGTACTTCCTCTTCTCTGAAAAATTTTCCTGTTGGTCCGTGATTATCTAACGTTGCATATTTTACAATAAACTTAGCACCTTGCTCTGCTGTTTGTGTTCCTTTGAAATGGTTTAGGTCGGTTGCGGTATATCCCGGCGATACACTGTTTATTTTAAAACTTGTTTCTCTTAATTCATTTGCCAGCATCACGGTAAAAGCATTCAGCGCGGTCTTGGAACAACTGTAGGCATCATAAATATTATAGTTGGGATTTAACGTACTATTATGAACCGTTAAAGATCCAAGTTCACTTGAAACATTTACGATGACCGGTTCGTTTGATTTTTTTAAAAGATTAATAAATTGCTGTGTTGTTTGCACTGCGCCAAAAAAATTAGTTTCAAAAACCTTCCGTAAATTTTCAATATCTACTGTCGATATATTTTGAGACGGTCCTCCGCTAATGCCTGCATTATTTATTAAAACATCTAAAGCCTCAATTCTGTTTTCCAATTCTTGCCTTGCCTGTTTAATTGAATTTATATGCGTGACATCGATTTCAATTAATTCGACATTTGAAATTCCTAAATCTTTTAATTTATTTACGGCATCCAAACCTCTTGTTTTGTCCCTGCTTCCCAGGTACACAAAATAGCCCAACCGTGCCATTTGTTTTGCTGTTTCAAAACCGATTCCTTTATTGGCCCCTGTTATTAATACTGTTTTCATAGTCATAATTTTTATTTTTTTGATTCTACAAATTTGTTGTTTCAAAATTACGCGGCAACAAAGAAACAGCTGGGTTCAGCCGATCTTTTCTGCCAGTCCGTTCAAGACATTCATGGATCCGTCGTCGAGACTTATATCACCGGCGGCAACGTTTTCGTCCAGGTGCTCAAGGCTCGAGGTACCAGGGATCAGCAGAATATTCGGTGCGTGAGCAAGCAGCCAGGCTAATCCCACCAGAGCCGGCGTTGCTTCCAGCTTCGATGCTATCTTGATTACCTCCGGAGCTTCGCTTACCTTCGCTATGCCCGGGAATGCCGAGCCGAGCGGGAAGAACGGTACCCATGCAATATCATGTTCTTTACAAAGATTAAGAAGCGGCTCCGAGGAACGGTCAAGAACGCTGTAGGCATTCTGCACACACGCGATGCCGGCAGGAAGCGCCCGGCTGAGCTGTTCGAACATAACGTTGCTGAGCCCGATACCGCCGATCTTTCCTTCGTCACGCAGCGCCACCATCTCGGCCAACTGGTCGTCAAAGTCGGCGAAATATTCTACCGGGACAGGGGCACCGTCGTGCATTGCGTCCATCACACGGAGATTAACTACATCTATCCTTTCAACAGCCAGACTGCGAAGGTTGGCTTCTACACCGGCGCGGAGCTGTTCGGGATACTGAGCCGGAATCCAGCCGCCGTTTTCATCACGTTCGGCTCCAACCTTGCTTACCAGTACTAAGTTTTCAGGGTAAGGATGTAATGCAGCATGAATCAATTCGTTGGAAATACCGGCGCCGTAAAAATGTGCCGTATCAATGTGATTAACACCCAGTTTGACGGCACGACGTAAAACGCTCAGGGCTGCATTCCTGTCGCGGGGCGGTCCCCAGACTCCTGGTCCGGGAAGTTGCATGGCGCCGAAGCCGATGCGGGCTACTTCGCGTCCGGCCAGCATAGCGGTACCGCCGGGGAAATTATTTCTTGCATTTAATTCAGTATTCATCTTTTTCCCAATTAGTTTTAAATTTTTAATTACTCTGAAAAAAGCGATCAAATTCTTTTGCGAAATCAGTTAATTTTACTTTTCCGGTTACTAATTCTGAACCGTGACTCGAAAATTCTTTTGTCATTAATCCCATGTGAATCGGCGGCTGCATTTCAACTATATCCGATGCAAATTTTGGAGTCAATCCTGAGTTCACCAGTCCTATTAACATTTCTTTATCAGTCATGGTCACCCATTTTAAATCAGGCTTCCCAATAGCCGTTCCTAAAATTTTTGCGGCTTCATTGCAGGTCATTTCATCACTGGCTATATCGCGAATTCTTATGCCTGGATGCTGAGTTAAGATTTCATCAACAACAGCATCTGCAATATCGGAAGGAGACGACAGTACAATTTTGTCTTCTCCTCCAAAAGTAGTGGCAATTATTCCTTTTTCTCTAATCATTTCCATAGATTCATAAAAATTGGAATAAAAGTATCCGGGACAAATATGTGTAATTGAAACACCGGACAATTCATTAAGAATATTTTCTACATCCTTATAGGCGTTAATTATCCCGGCAATCCATCCGCTTAAAAGTATTACCTTTTTTATTCCCGTTTGGCGGATAGCTACTGCAAAGTTTCGGCTGCTATTTTTGAAATAAGTAATCAGGTCGGATTCCTTAAAATTCAAGGGAATCATGCAGTACACCGCATCAGCACCCTCAAAAACCTTTGCAAGAAATTCCGCATCTTGCAATTTTCCTATTGCTGCCCGTGCACCTAAGGCTTCAATATCATTTTTCTTTTTATAATTACTACTGATTACTATAACCGAATGTCCTCTTTTCACTAACTCTTTTGTTATCGGTTTGCTTATATTTCCCAATGAACCTGTTACTATGATTTTCAAATTTTTACCAGTGATATCTTTACAATTATTTTTGGTTATAGACTGCCGCAAATTCCTTAGCATAATCTTTCAGCTTTACTTTACCCATGACCGGTTTATTCTTGTAAAAATCTTCATAAATTAAACCGCTGCGGGTTGCCGCATTCATCTTTACCAGTCCTGCTGCAATTTTTTGATTCATCCCTGCGCTTATCATGCCTTTCAGCAATTCTTCATCCGGAATTACAATCCATTTCAAATCCGGTTTACCGATAGCTTCTCCCAGTAATCCTGCTAAGTCATTGCAGCTGATTTCATCACTTGCGACATATCGGATTTTTCTGCTGGGCGGCTGACCGGCGACAAGTTCCTCGGTTACCGCTGCTGCTATATCTATCGGAGAAACCCAAGGCTTTTTATCATCCCCGCCGTAGTTTGTCGCTATGACACCTTGTGTTTTTATAGTATTTATGAATCCCAGCAAATTGTAATAGAAACCGACCGGACGCATAAACGTAATTGCTATATCTGCCGGCAATAAATTTAAATTATTTTCAACAATATAATAAAACGCTAAGAGACCGTTTCTCTTATCCAAGTGCGCGCCGATACTGCTGAGAAAAACCGCCCGCTTTACTCCGGATTGCTGTATAGCTTGTTTATAGTTATTGCCAAGTCTCGCGGTATATTCCATCAGATCAAAACCGGGAACAGAAAAGGAATTGCCCGACGAAATCATGCAATATGCGGCATCTGCACCTTCAAAAGTTGTTGTAAGAAAATCAACGTCTTCTATTGTGCCGATAGCTGCAGCAGCGCCTAAAGCTTCTATCTCCTTTTGTCTTTCAGGATTATGACTAATAACCGTAACCGAATGACCTTTTTGTAATAATTCTTCAGTCAGCGGCTTGCTTATATTTCCCAGCGAACCTGTTACTATGATTTTCATTTTTACTTCCTTCAGTTTTCTTTTTCAAAATCTCACCGCTCAAACTATAAATTTTATCGGTTATTCTCGTTGTCAAATCTCTGTTTATTGTAGCTATTTCTTGGGTTTTGATCAATGTGATAATTGTTTAATCATGGGTAATTCAAAACTGAAATAAAGAAAGGTAACTTTTAAACTTCATCCGCACTATAAAATGAACTGCATATAGGGGAACGGAATTATTAATTTAATATTCTAAGTATAAATATTTCGAATAGTTTTGTATATTATTTTTGGTTTTTGCTACATTTACCCGTTTATCAAATGAAAAAATTTTTATTAACAGTTTTAATTTCGGCAGGTATTTTAATTTTCGGATGCAGTCTGCTTAAAAAACATCCGGGAGAAGGTTCGTATAATTCCTTTTCAATTAAAGCGCTGATTATTAAAGCCGTAAACGGTGACCAAAACAGCAACAGGCTTTTATCAAATTTAATTGACCCCAGACTTCCGGTATCAAAAAATTACAACCGGTTGACTGTAGATAGTCTGGTAACTAAAAACGGAAAGCAAATATATTTTGCATTGCTTACCTTTCCCAATCCTGTCTATAACCGCTTTGCTGTTTACGACAGGGATTTAAGAGCTTATCTGATTGATAATTCACTCAACGGATATGTTGATTATAAAATAGACAGCACGATCAATAAAAAATTAATTGAGCTCGACGAGGATTTTACTTCCAAAGACGTGCTAAATATAAGACGTTTGTCGTTGTATCAAATTTTCGATACCACTGCAAACCTGGTATTCAGAAACTTTACAGAACTTAAAACTCCCGATAACGATTTTTTTCAGAATATATCGGAAATAACGGACTATAGGATTAAGTCCGTAATAAGCAGCGCATCCAATTCGGAAATCTTTAATAAATCAGACATCTTCAACTGGGATACAAATAAAAAAGAATATGTAAGTTTCGATTCGCTGTTTGAAAAGTTCGCGTTAAATTATATTATGAACTTTAACTATAAGCCTCTTAATCCGGAAATAATAGATTATAAATCGGCTCTGACATCCGCGGGCATGGAACCGGGGACTGCGGCGTTTTCCGATTCAACTTCGAAAAACGGATTCGGACTAACTTTACCGGATACCTGGGATACTTTGAATAATTTCTCCGTTAATGACCTGCTTAATAAAAGCTTTCAGGGAGTAAGATATATTAATGAAAAACTCGGAGCGTCGGTTTCGGTAGTTATTCTGCCTCCTGCCGATTCGGCTGAAAGTTTTACAAAACATAAATTGACAAACTCGGCAAAGGGAAAATACAGGGTAAGGTATTCGGGAAAAATTCCCTTCAAAAAAGACTTCATTCAGTATTTCGAATACTCGTGCGGCAACAAAAAGTACCTGCTGATGCTGCGCGCATCGAAATTTACTTACAATAAATATAAGACGATTTATCAGGACATTATTAATTCATTCACGATTGATTGCTGATGTATAAACTTTTATTATTTCTGCACAAGACAGATAATAACGAGGTAATTTCCCATTTCAATGAATTTACGGTGAAATATTTGTCTGATTTAACGGGACAAAGTGTAAAATTAGCAGATGTGGAAAGCAATCTGCTTCTTGATGTTAAATACAGCAAATTTTGTGAAATAACCGTAGATTCGAAAAATTCGTGGGACAAAATGATGAATTCAAAAGAAGGACGATTGTTAAATAAAGATTTAATGGATTTCCATCAGTTTATTACTCTCATTTTTGTTGATTACGGAAATTAATACGGCGGTATTTTAAAAAATTAAAAATTCGGCCCATCTTTTATTTAGAATTCAATTATTAATCAATTTATCTATCGATAAGGCTTATGAATATTTACCTAATTAGACATGGTGAGGCGGAAAAAGTGGTAATCGGTAAAAAAGATTTTGACCGTGAACTAACTCCTTCCGGAAGGATAAAATTTAAGAATGCGGCTGAACATTTGAAAAATATAATCCCTTCTTTCGACTTCATCGTTTCTTCGCCTTTTGTTAGAGCGTTTCAAACAGCTCAAATACTCGGTGAAGTATTCGGATACACTAAAGAAATTATCACGGAGAAAAAATTATCTCCCGGAGGAAGTACAGAATCAGTGGTGGAAATCGCAAATGCGCTGGACGGCGGAGAAATTGCATTTGTAGGTCATCAGCCGGATTTTGGGGAACACGTTTCCAATTTATTATCCGGTGAAGAAATTATGGTCGATTTTAAAAAGGGAACGGTTGCTAAAATTTCGTTCAATAATAAAGTGCGGCTTACTAAAGGAATACTGGAGTTTTTAATTCCTGCTGGAATATTCAAATAAAAATGGGCAGCCGATCACCCAGAATTTCTGCTTACCGCTGCTTCCTTCCGGACCTGACGGAGTTAGGCATAATTCTGTCAACCGGTGCCCAAATTCTAAAAATTTAAATCGGATGCAAAGATTGAAATTTTTCGGGTATATATCAAGTTATCTTTAAAATTTCTTCTTGTCTTTGCAGCATTACCGGCTTAAAACACTTTATTTAGCAATTTTAAAAATACTCGCGTTCAATCAAAAAAGTCATTAGAGAATCACAGGTTCTTTTTTTGGTCTTTGAGTGAATTCCGTTCCCAGAAAATACCGTTATAATAACCCTGTATCGATTTATCGTAATCGGCAGCGGAAATTCTTTTCTCTGTCAAGCAGCAGTAAAATTCATCAAGCTCAATACCCGAATAATTTCTGCCGAGCTTTTTAGCCGTTACGGCGGTAGTTCCTGCCCCCAAGAACGGATCGAACACAAAATCCCCTTCGTTTGTACTTGCCAATATAATTTTTGCAAGAAGTTTTTCGGGTTTTTGTGTCGGATGATCGGTATTTTCAGGCATAGACCAGAAAGGAATTGTTATGTCTGTCCATAAATTTGACGGGTGCGTTATTCTGAAATTATCATTGCCGTCAGAAATCCAGTCTTTCGGCATTCCCTTTTCTGTTTTATAAGGAGCCATTACCTTTCTCTTCAGTTTCACATCATCCACATTAAAAGTAAATTTATCCGATTTTGTGCAGTACCAAATATCTTCGGAGCAATTTTTCCAATTTGTTTTCGCTCCTCTTCCCTTCTCTCTTTCCCAGGTTATCCGGTTCCTTACGGTAAAATATTTCAGAGCCGCATTAAATATTGCCGAGGAAGATTTCCAGTCTCCGCATATATAAACAGACGCGGTGGGTTTAAGCAATCTTACCATTTTCCCGAGCCACGAATCAATCCAGCTTTCATAATCTGGCAGATTCATTTTTTTAAACTGCAGCACATTGAATTTTTTATCCAAATTATAAGGAGGATCAATAAAAAGCAGATCGATGAATCCGGACGGTAAATAGTCTAATGTTGCTGCAAGATCTCCGTGAATAATTTTATTTTTAATCTTGGGAAGAGACACGGAATTATCTAATTCAACAAGGTCTCTCTTATACAAGTTAATCTCTTCATCGGTCACAGAAATAGTCCTGTTAAGTGGCGCTCTTTTTTTCAAATTATGCTACCGGGAAATTGTGATATATATAAAAAAATTTATTTGACGGGATAAAAATAAAACAATTTTTTATACTAAGCAGGGTAAACAGGTTAATAAAGGAAGATTTTTACAATTAACTAGAAATACGTCATGTTGCTGTATTTTTCTTTTAACTGCTCAAGTTCTTTAATTATGGTCTCATACTTTTCTATTAAATCTTCTACATGGGCAATTACATCCGGTCCGAAGCCGCTGGTTTTAATCAAGTCCTCAATTTTATTGCATATTTCGGCGAACACTACTATACCGAAGGTAAGGCTGCTTCCTTTTAATTTATGAATCGTAAACTGAAGATTTTTTAAATTCATTTCGCTGACTGCTTTTTTAATGTTAGCGATCGAGATAGGAAGATCTTTAATATAAATATCGAGCAATTCCACAAAGAATGCCACATCATCTTCGGACTGAATATCCTGAATTATCTCAATATTTCTTTCATTCACCATTTTAAAGTCAATCAAACCCTTCTCTATAGCGGCCAAAGTATTATTCTTATGTTCTATTATTACTTCGCCCCATTTCTTCAAAGCTTCCTGCAGTTCTTCAACTCTGACGGGTTTGCTTATATAATCGTCCATCCCCGCTTCAATACATTTTTCACGGTCGCCCTGCATTGCATTGGCAGTCATAGCAATTATTTTCGGACCCGAACCGTCCGGATAGTCTTTCTTGATTACGCGAGTTGCTTCATAGCCGTCCATTTCAGGCATAAGAATGTCCATCAATACTACATCATATTTTATTTTTTTAATTGCCTGCAGTACTTCAAGACCATTTCCGGCAACATCGGCTCGATACCCCATCTTCTCAAGAATTTTCAAAGCTACTTTCTGGTTTACGGTGTTGTCTTCTGCCAGAAGTAAACGCAGCGGCCAGAGCTTCGACATATCGGATTCAATTTTTGTGACCTTTTTACTGCGGACCGAAAATTCTTTTCTGGATCCGCTGAAGATCGAGACAAGCGTTTCGTACAATTGAATATGCTTTATCGGCTTAGTTATAAATGCGGACAATTTAAGGTTCTCATAATCTATTAAATTATCTCTTTTGCCGATTGAAGTTAGTATTACGATAGGAATGTTCCGAGAGCTTTCAATCTTTCTTAATTCACCGGCCAATGATAATCCGTCCATTCCCGGCATTTGATAATCGAGAATAGCAATATCAAATGAGGCACCGGTATTCAATACATCTAGGGCTGCAATAGGCGATTCAAATTCATAAGGCTCCATACCCCAGCTTTCGGTCTGAACTTTAAGTATGCGTCTATTGGTCTTATTATCGTCTACAATCAAAACTTTCTTGCCTTCAAGCTGAAGATCGGAACCTTTTAGATATACTTTTGATTTTGACGGAGCGGCTTCGGTAATAATAGTAAACGAAAAAACGGAACCTTCACCCAGTTTGCTTTCTACCCACATGCGTCCACCCATCATCTCCGAAAGGCGCTTGCTTATAATTAATCCCAGTCCTGTTCCGCCGTGGGTTCTGGTTGTAGACGAATCCACCTGGCTGAAAGCTTTAAACAATCTGTCCATTCTATCTTCGGGAATCCCGATACCGGTATCTTTAACGGAGAAATAAATTTCATATACATTATCATAAACATTTTTGCACGAGACCGAAATAAAAACTTCGCCTTCGTCGGTAAATTTAATGGCGTTATTCAGAAGATTGGTAAGAATCTGCCGCAGCCTTGTTACATCGCCGGTTATCGATTGAGGAGTATTATTCTCGATTAAATATGCCAGATCCAATCCTTTTTCGCCTGCACGGGAAGCCAGCAGATCTAAGGAGTCTTCAATGCAGTCCCTAAGATCAAACGGCTGCATTTCCAGATCGAGTTTTTCGGATTCAATTTTGGAAAAATCAAGTATATCATTAATAATTACAAGAAGCTGATCCCCGCTCAGCCTAATTGTTTCAACAAACTCTTTCTGTTCCTGATTGAGTTCGGTATCGAGCAGAAGCCCCGTCATTCCGATCACGCCGTTCATCGGTGTTCTAATCTCATGACTCATGAGAGCCAGGAATTCGCTTTTGGCCTTTACGGCGGCTTCGGCTTTTATTACCGCTTGATCCAGCTCTTCATTTTTACTTTCAAGCTCTTCCAGAATATTGTTCCGTTTAATAACGGCACCGAGAGATGCGGCGAAGGAAACCAGCATGGATTCTTCGCTGTGCGTCCATATTCTCTCGCTCTGGCAATCGTCAAATCCTACAAAACCCCAGTAATAGTCGTCTATCATTATGGGTACAATAATTATGGATTTGATGCTCAGATCGATGAAGGCTTCTCTGTCTTGCGGTTTTAAATTACCGATAGTAAATTTCAAAGCATTGCCCGATTCAAGATTCTCATAGAATGCCAAATTATTAAATCTTGAATAGGATATTTTCTTCATTACCGGATTTGTAATCTGGGTTTTATTTATATCGAAAACCCATTCGTACATCAGACTGAAGAACATCTCACCGGTTTCGGGATGTTCTTTATGCTTGTAAATATAAACTCTGTCTACTTCGGCAGCCCTCCCTAAAATTTCCAGCGCATGAATAAAACCGATTTGCTGATCATTAATGGAAATTAATGTTTTTGTTGCCTCCGCAATTTCTCTTAATAGTTTATCTTTTTTCTGGATAAGATGTTCGTTTAATTTTCTTTCCGTAATATCTCTGAAGATAGTAAGCAGCGACTTCTTTCCGTTATCTTCCTCAATTATCGTATTGGTCAAACCAAGGAACAGTTTTTTCTGATTCCACAATACTGCGCTTTTCTCCTGGTGCAGGGGAAAGGAGTTATTTTTAAATTTAAATAAATGTTCTTTCAGCAACTGGCGGCCGGTTTCGGATTCGTAAAGAAGAGAGATCGGTTTGCCTTCGATTTCCGATTTCTGTTTGTCCATTAATTCGGCAAACGCAATGTTGCACAATAAAACGGTTCCGTTTTCATCACAAAGCAGCATTCCGTCCTGCATTTCTTCCCAAACTGTTTTAAATGTTCTGTCGGAAGCTTTCAGCCTGTCTTCAACTTTTAAGCGGTTTCTCAGATCGTGAAGAGATCCTTGTCCTATGTAATTGCCGTTAACCTTAACTACTTTAGCATTCATTTCAAACGGGATAGCAACCCCTTTGTTATTAAGGAATTTAATCGGCGTATTTTTTATTTCCCCGCCTTTGAAAAAACGGTTTATAAGGGAGAGTAAATTTTTAACTTCGGAATTGGGTACGTATTTAGAAATAGAATCCCCTGCCAGTTCTTCGCCCTCGTAGCCGAGAATAAATTTAACCGAAGGAGAAAGATATAATATTTTACCTATCGGGGAGATCCTGAAAAAGATATCCTGTGTAATTTCGGTAATTAATTTGAAGTCCTCGTATTTGGATTCAAGCTGATCGGCGAGAGATTCGAGTCTTTCTGAAAATCTTGATAATTCAATATTTTCTAAGTTCCCTAAATTCTGGGCTTCATTCCTTAATTTCATTAATTCGGAAATAAACCCCGAGGGATTATAATGTGAAACTGTATTATCCAATTTACTCGTTTTCTGTTGTTACGAAAATATTGAACTTATTTTTTTTTTCAAAATTTTTTGACCGATAACCCCAAAATAATTAAACTCGCAGTTTTAAAAACCTATAATATTATCGAAAAACTTTAAAAAAAATTAACGTTTTTAATATATTTATTAAAATTACCTCCAAATTATACTTCCGGGGACGTATTTCATCTTCCTTGCTTGGTTTTATCAGATTGATTATGTTAGCACTAGATACTTAAAACATTAATAAGGGACTCGCATTATGACCACCATAGTTGCAATGCCGGGTGATGGAATCGGCAAAACCGTTCTCCCTGAATCAATAAAAGTTCTTGATGCCGCCGGCTTCAAGGCTGAATATCTGTACGCGGATATAGGCTGGGAATTTTGGTGCAAAGAAGGTAATGCTTTACCTAAAAGAACCATTGATTTATTGGAAAAACACAAAATCGGATTATTCGGGGCGATTACAAGCAAACCTAAAGATGCTGCAGAGAAAGAGTTAGATCCTTCCTTAAAAAACAAGGGCTATGTATACTTCAGTCCCATTGTTGGATTAAGACAACATTTTAACTTGGACATTTGCATCAGACCATGTAAATCATTTAAAGGTAATCCGCTTAATTTCATCAGAAGAAGTAAAGACGGTTTTGAAGAACCGCCTATTGATACTGTTATATTCAGGCAGAATACCGAAGGTCTTTATGCAGGGGTAGAATGGACAAATCCCCCCAAAGCGGTACGTGACGCGCTGGAGACTCATCCTAAAATGCATGCTTTTAAGAATGTACCGGATGCAGACTTGGCGGTGTCAACCAGAATTATGTCGAGACAGGCCTGCAGAAGAATTATCAAAGAAGCATTTGAATTCGCAAAAAAATCAGGGTATAAAAACGTAACAGTTTGTGAAAAGCCGAATGTTCTTAGAGAAACCTCCGGAATGATGCTTAAAGAAGCAAAATTAATGTCGAAGGAATATCCCGAAATTGAACTTTGGGATACAAATATCGATGCTCAAATGATGTGGCTGACAAAAAACCCGGAGAATTACGGAGTAATAGTTGCGGAAAATATGTTCGGCGATATAATCAGCGACGGATTTGCAGGGCTGGTAGGCGGACTGGGATTTGCCTGCAGCGCAAATATCGGAAAAGATGCCGCGGTATTTGAACCGACTCACGGTTCCGCACCTAAATATCAGGAATTAAATCCCTCAATAGTTAACCCGATTGCAATGATATTAAGCGCATGCATGATGCTGGAGTATTTAGGTGAAAATGAAAAAGCGGGCAGAATAAGATCGGCCATTGCTCTGGTAATCGAAGAAGGTAAAATTAAAACCTATGACATGCTCAAATTAAAAGGCGGAAGCAACGTATTTACTCAAGGTGCGTGTACAACACAGGAAATGACCGAGGCAATAATTAAAAAATTATGATGGGAAGTTCAAGTTCAAGAAGTTAACTTGAATTCAACTTGAACTTGAACTCTTTAAGGCCCCAACTATGAGAGAAAAAATAGTAGAGCTCTGGCCGGAGGCCGGCTTGATAAAAGACAAAACTCTTCGGGAGAAAGTAATTGACTGCTGGGTTTATGCGGTTGAAAACAGCGTACTTTCGATTGAAGATTTATACGTAATCCCCTTTTCCCTGCTGCTTAAGGACTGTAAAATAACTTTTATAAACCATAAAAGAACTGCAGTACAGCTTGCCGTATCGATAGCCGAGATTATGGGGAAAAATTTCGGGAGCGAAATAAAAATTGATATGGATGTTTTAATTGCGGGCGCGATATTAATCGACGTCGGAAAACTTTTAGAATATGAATTAGTCGACGGAAAGCTTACTACAAGCAATGCCGGGAAATTAGTTAGACATCCTTTCAGCGGGCTGGCAATTGCGGACAGATTCGGCCTTCCGCCCGAAGTACAGCATATAATCGCATCCCACTCAAAGGAAGGAGATTTAGGCAAACGCACCGTAGAGGCTGTTATTGTTCATCATGCTGATTTTGTGAGTTTTGATCCGTTTAAAATTGCCTAATAGATAAGCTTAATAAAGATCGGATAGATTTATATAACATCAGTAATTTAAATTTATAGATTGCTTCATCACGATAAGTGGTGATTCGCAATAACACCCGGAGAATTATTATGCCACAAACATTAATAGAAAAAATCGTTCAAAGACACGCGATCAATCTTGATAAAAATCAGATAGTTCGCAGCGGTGATTACATTTCGATAAAACCTTCGTTTGTAATGACCCACGATAACACCGGTGCGGTTATACCCAAATTCATCAGCATCGGTGCCGTAAAATTAGCTAATCCGGGGCAGGTTGTTTTCGCTCTGGATCATAACATACAGGATAAGAGCGAAAAGAATCTGGCGAAGTATAAAAAGATCGAGGATTTCGCAAAAAAAATGGGTAACGATTTTTACCCGGCAGGCAGAGGCATCGGGCATCAGATAATGATAGAAGAAGGCTATGCATGGCCGGGAAAAATGGTTGTCGCCTCTGACAGCCATTCCAATATATACGGCGGATTGGGCTGTCTCGGAACCCCGATAGTAAGAACCGATGCTGCGGCAATCTGGGCTACCGGAAGCACGTGGTGGCAGATACCGCCGATCATAAATGTAAAACTTAAAGGTAAACTTAGACCCGGCGTAACCGGGAAGGACCTGATTATTTCTCTGTGCGGTTTCTTTAACAACGATGAAGTTTTAAATGCGGCTTTGGAATTTACGGGCGAAGGCACGAAACATTTAAGTATAGAAGAAAGACTAACCGTTGCAAATATGACCACGGAATGGGGCGCTTTGACCGGTGTTTTCCCGGTAGATGAAATTACAATAAATTGGCTGAAAGAAAGAGCGTCAAAATTAGCGAAGCGGGGAGCGGCCGGAGTACCTTCGGATCCGGACGGAAACGGGGTACATCCGAGAATTAATGCAAGAAGAATTGCAAGGCTGGAGCAGCATGTTTGTACCCCGGATAAAGATGCATATTATTCAAAAGAAGTTATTATCGATCTGAGTTCGATCCAGCCTTTCGTCTCCGGACCGAATACCGTTAAAACAATAATTTCGGTTTCAGAATTAAAGTCTAAAGAAATTAAAATTGACAAAGCTTATCTGGTCTCTTGCGTTAACAGCAGGGTAAGCGATATTGCGGAAGCCGCTAAAATTGTCCGCGGTAAAAAAATTGCTGAAGGTACAAAATTTTATATTGCCGCAGCTTCAAGCGAAGTTCAAACCGAAAGCGAAAGACACGGCGACTGGCAGGCGCTTATTCAAGCCGGAGCTATTCCGTTGCCGCCGGGATGCGGTCCTTGTATCGGTTTGGGCACGGGACTGCTGGAGGACGGCGAAGTAGGTATATCCGCCACAAACAGAAATTTTAAAGGCAGAATGGGATCGCCTAACGCGAAAGTATATCTTGCCTCCCCTGCAGTTGTTGCAGCTTCGGCAGTTGCCGGTAAGATAGATTATTCCTGGGAATATAGTCCTTCTCACATTTTTGCCGATATTAAATCCAATAAAAAGTCGAACGGTAAAAAGAATAAAATAAAAATTATTAATGACTTCCCCGCTAAAATTGAAGGGAACATTATATTCTGTTTTACGGATAATTTAAATACAGACGGCATTTACCCGGGCAAGTATACTTATATAGATGATTATACCCCGGAGCAGCAGGCTTCGGTTGTAATGGAGAATTATGATCCGGAATTCAGAAATATTGTTAAAAACGGCGACATACTTGCAGGCGGATTTAATTTCGGTACCGGAAGTTCTCGCGAGCAGGCAGCTACCGCACTGAAATACAAAGGTATTAAGCTTGTAATTGCCGGGTCTTTAAACGAAACTTATAAACGAAACGCGTTTAACAACGGTTTTCTTCTAATCGAATGTCAGGAATTTATTATTGACCTAAAGATAAAATTCGGTAACCAGAAACTTACGCTAAATACCGGGATTAATGCTGAAATTGATTTTGAGTCTTCCGAAATTATTGCAATTAAAAAAAGATATCCATTCTCTCCTTTTGGAATAGCGGCGCAGGAATTAATCGTTGCCGGCGGTTTGGAGAATTGGATAAAAAATAAATTATAAAATCCGGGAACTCAAATAAAGTAATCAATATTTATCGGAGTGAAAATGCCTGACTCGATTTCAAGACAAATTTCGGAATTTGCCGTAAAACTTTCTTATAAAGATCTTCCTGCCGAAGTAATAAGCAAAGTAAAAAAACATTTGTATGATTCTATAGGCTGTGCCTTCGGAAGCTGCAATACAAATGATGTAAACATTTTAAGAAATATCTATAAGAAAATTTCCGGCACCGGTGAAGCTACGGTTATCGGTTTCGGAGATAAAATACCAGCGGTCAATGCCGCATTGGTAAATTCTTTGATGATACGCTCACTCGATTTTAACGATATTTACTGGAAAGAAGACCCTTCCCATCCGTCCGATTTAATTCCGGCCGCTCTGGCCGCTGGCGAACTCGCAGATGCTTCTATGGAAGAGGTCATAACCGCAATAGTACTTGCTTACGAATTCGAACAGCGTCTTTGCGAATTTGCCGTTCCCGGAATAAGGGAACGCAAATGGCATCATGCCACGCTTACTCAATTTGTTTCACCGGTAGTAGCCGGTAAAATGCTGGGACTGACCTCGGAACAGATGATAAATGCGATAGGAATTAACGGGAGCCATAATCATACAATCGGCTGCCCGACGGCAGGCAAGCTCACTATGATGAAAAATACGGTTGATCCCATGGCTGTTCAGTCAGGCGTGTTTGCAGCACTTATGGCAAAGGAAGGTTTCAGCGGAACGGAGGAAGTATTTGAAGGCAAAGAGGGTTTTATGGACTGCTTTTTCGGATGGGATGTAAAAGTTAAAAAAGTTCAACCTTCGGTAATGAAAGGACGTGAAAATTCTTCAGAATGGAAATGGGATATTTCAAAATTGACGGAAGGACTGGGAAAAGATTTTAGAATTCTGCAATGCGGGATGAAAGCTTTTCCTACCGAAGCTTTGACTCATACTCATATTTCCGCAACACTGAATGCAGTAATCGGAAATAATATTAATTACGATCAAATCGAATCGGTAACGGTTACAACTATTGCCCGTGCATGCGATATTCTTTTCGATCCTCATAAATACAGGCCCGAATCAAGAGAGACCGCAGATCATTCGCTTCCCTATTGCATAGCTGTCGCAATTGTCGATCACAAAATTACGGCGCAGTCGTTCTCCGAAGATAAAATAAATGATCCGAAGATACTCGAGGTTATAGATAAAATAAAAGGCGAAGCTTCCGAAGAGTTCGAAAAGATGTTTCCGGAGAAACAGCCTTCAAAAGTAGTGATAAGAACAAAAGACGGTAGGGAATTTTCGGAATATCTGGAATATCCCAAGGGCGACCCCAGGGAGCCGATGAATGAGGACGATCTGAAGAATAAATTCAACGCTCTTAGTGCTGATATATTATCTCCGCTGCGGCAGAAAGAAATTAAAGAGACGGTGTTTAACTGCGAAAATTTTACGGCTAAAGAGTTTATGAGCAAACTGATTTGTTAATTTAATTATGCTTTGGATATTTGTATTAATAAATTACGGTATCACCCGAAGGAAGCAAATGTCGATTAATTTTCAATCATTAATTAAAATGTTATAATCAAGATGGTATCAATAAACAAAATATCCGCCGCCGGAAATAAAGGTGAAAAAGTACGTTCTGACTGCTATTTCGAAATCGCATTAAAAAAACAGGGCGGACTAAATATAGAAATTAAAAGCAAGGTCGGTTTGCTCTATGGTAATTCCATAGAAAAACAAATAAGGGCAATGTGCGGCTATTTTCAACTAAAGCGTTTAAATATATACTGTGAAGATTACGGCGCCCTTCCATTCGTACTTGCCGCCAGGTTTGAATATGCAGTTTCAAAATTATTCGAATCCGCAGATAAGGAATACTTACTCCCTTTCAACAAAAATAATTTATATAATTCATATAAAGAAAAATTAAGAAGAAGCAGGCTTTACCTCCCGGGAAACGAACCGAAATTTTTTACAAATGCAGGACTGCATCAGCCCGACGGAATAATACTTGACCTTGAGGACAGCGTTGCTCCTTCGGAAAAATCAGCAGCAAGATTGCTGGTTAGAAACGCTCTTCGCAGCGTAGATTTTTACGGTTCGGAAAGGATGGTTAGGATAAATCAAATACCTTCCGGACTTGACGATCTGAAATATATAGTACCTCATAACGTACATGTAATTTTAATTCCCAAGTGTGAATCCGCGCTGCAGATAAAAGCAGTTGAGGAAGAAGTAACAAGAATTAAAAAGGAAAATAAAATATCGTCCGATATTTTTTTTATGCCTATTATTGAAAGTGCAATGGGCGTTATAAAAGCCTATGAAATAGCATCGGCATCACAGTATAATTGCGCACTTGCGATCGGCCTTGAAGATTATACTGCGGATATTGGCACACAGCGCACCGCAGAAGGAAAGGAAAGTATTTTTGCAAGATCAATGCTGATTAATGCGGCAAAAGCCGCAGGTCATTCAGCCTATCGATACTGTGTTTTCCGACGTCTCGGATATGGAAGGTCTTAAGCAGAGCGTTATTGAAGCAAAGTCATTGGGCTTTGAAGGTAAAGGCTGTATACACCCTCGCCAGATTAAAGTTGTTCACGAGGCATTTGCGCCGTCTTCCGATGAAATAGAAAAAGCAAAAAAAATAGTTACCGCATACAAGGAGGCTGAAAAAAAAGGACTTGGAGTTGTATCCCTCGGCAGTAAAATGATTGATGCGCCGGTTGTCAAGCGCGCGCAAAGAACTATAAAACTTGCGGTGCTGAATAATCTGATCGATAATAATTGGAAAAATTAATTAACGCTATTGCCGTCTCCCAAATTCTAAACTTTAATTCTTGTTTCTTTTACGGTTAGTAATCTTTAGAAAACCCGAATTTAAATATTGAATAAAGAATTATAATGAAATTAATAAAAAACGCAGCAGGAAGATTAGTCCCCGAAATAATAAACGGACAAAGACAAATACCTTTTAAAGGCGTAAATAAATATAGGCCCGGTGGCAGAAAAGCAGCACCGCGGGTGAGAACCTGTATTGATTATCCTGAAAACGGAAATAAGACAGTCGTTAGTCTGAAAGATGCATTGAAAAAATCCGGCATTAAAAACGGTATGACAATATCAACACATCATCATCTCCGCAACGGCGATGCTCTTACTAATTTACTTTTCGATACAATTCACGAAATGGGAATAAAAAATATCAGGTGGTTCCCCAGTGCATCATTTCCGATTCATGAACATCTGATCAAATACCTCGAGGACGGTACTATCCACCATATTGAGGGAAGCATGAACGGACCTTTGGGAAGGTTTACTACCGAAGGCAAAATGAAAGGCACCGGAGTTCTGCGTTCTCACGGCGGAAGATATCAGGCAGTGCAGGACGGCGAGGTTCATATCGACATTGCAGTGATCGCAGCTCCTACTTCGGATGAATTCGGAAACTCCAACGGAGTTACCGGCGAATCTGCAAGCGGACTTATAGGCTTTGCTCTCGCTGATTCGGAATATGCCGATAAAGTAATAGTCGTAACGGACAATCTTGTCCCTTTCCCGTGTATTCCGTGGCAGATACAGGGGAATAATGTCGATTATGTCGTTAAAATAAAATCGCTCGGAGATTCATCAAAAATTGTTAGCGGAACAACGGAAATTACAAAATCTCCCGACCGTCTTTTAATTGCCGAATATGTGGCTCAATTTATAGACGAAGCAGGCATTATGAAGAACGGTTTTTCATTTCAAGCCGGTTCAGGCGGTACCAATCTAGCTTTTGTTTTATTCCTTAAAGAAAGAATGAAAGCCAAAGGCGTTAAAGCCCGTTTCGTGAGAGGCGGAAGCACAAAATATCTGGTTCAGCTGCTTGAAGAGGGATTGACGGATTATATTCTGGATGGACAGACATTCGATCTTGAAGGAGTTAGAAGCATGCGTGAAAATGCGAACCATGTAAATACCAGTCCGTTTACCAGTTATAATTTTCACGGCAAAGGGAATTTTGCATCTATTGTTGATGCGGCCGTTTTAGGCGCTACGGAAGTGGACATAAATTTTAACGCAAACGTAGTAAGTCATTCCGACGGATACTTGCTGCACGGAATAGGCGGCTGGCAGAATTGTTTATACTCGAAATGTACTATACTGGCGGTTCCGTCTTTCAGGGACAGGATCCCCGTAATTATCGACAAAGTAACTACTCTCTGCGGTCCGGGGGAATTGATAGATGTCGTAATTACGGAAAGAGGTATTGCGATAAATCCTAAAAGGAAAGATTTAATTGATAAACTTAAGACATCAAATCTTCCGCTAAAAACAATCAGACAATTAAAGGACGAGGTTAACGAAATTTGCGGCGGAGCGCCGGAAAAACCTGCAGTTAATAAAAATAAAGTTGTTGCCGTAGTAAAATGGATCGACGGTACTGTTTTAGACTCGGTATTCAAAATTATTACTCATTAACAGAATTAAGAATAATGCCCCCGGTTCCTTTAAGAACGGCTGCATACAGCAAAGACAATAATTTATACCTTCCGCATATACCGGATAAATTCTAATTTTTACAAATTCTTTATTATATTTAGAATTATTTTAATTGATCATAAAAAGGATTGGTAATTATGACCCGCATCGGTGTAGCTTTCGGAAGCGGAGGCGCTAGAGGTATGGCACATGTTCTGATGATTAAAGCATTCGAAGAATTAGGTATTACGCCAAGTATAATTTCGGGATCTAGCATCGGCGCAATAGTCGGAGCTTTTTATGCTGCAGGTTTCACTTCGGATGAGCTGCTTGAAATAATAGAGAGCGTAATATTTCCGAATAACGGCAAACTTTCGGATTTTTTTATGAAGTCGGATATAATCCGTATGCTTACAATGTTCGATATACAGCTTTTAAAATCAGGTTTTATAAAAGGCGAAAAAATACAGAATCTGTTGGAAGCAAATCTAAAAGTCTCAACGTTTGAAGAGTTGAAAATTCCGCTTAAAATTGTAGCAACAGATTATTGGAAAAAAGAAGAAGTAATTTTACAAAAAGGTAAATTAATTCCCGCCATCAGAGCAAGCTACTCGCTCCCGGGCCTGTTCACACCGGTTAAAATAAATAAAAAGATTTTAATAGACGGAGGAGCAGTAAATCCTCTGCCTTATGATATACTGCTGGGAGAATGCGATATTACCGTTGCCATAGACGTTACCGCTCAAAGGACAAGAAACGAAACGGAAATTCCGCCTACTTTTGAATCTGTATTTACCACATATCAGATAATGCAGAATTCTATCAGTCAGCAGAAGATAAAATTTATAAATCCTGATATTTACATTAGACCTGATATATACGATGTAAGAGTATTCGATTTCGTAAAAGCTAAAAATATTTTTAAGCAGTCTCTTCCCGCGAAAGATGAACTTAAAAGGAAACTGGAAAAACTCATAGAGTTCAAAACTTCCACGGAATATATTGAACCTGTTCTTGAAGAGGATAAAAACAAATAGAATCCTTTTTCATAAGTTCCAGGCATTCTTCCGCAATAGCACTACTTTTAGATCAGAAAGTCCGGCCGGATATTACCGCCCAATTATTTTTTACGAAGCGGTTAAGCAGCCAGTTTATTTAACCATACTTCAGTATGCATGCAAAATCAACTAAACTCACCTTCAAAAAATAGCAGTACATTATTTTTCAATTTTTAAGGCAAATCGGGAAATAATTATTGCTTAGCTGAAAAAAATTCGATATGTTATTCTCAAGCAACCGGATATGATATGAAAAGTATTTGTTTGCTCATACTGTTTTTTCCTCTAATACCAGCGCAACCCGGACAGGAGCAGAGAAAAGTTACCGTAATAACTTTGGACGGGGCCATAAATCCCGCTGCGTCAGATTATATTAATTACGGAATTAAAGAAGCCGTAAAAAACAAATCCCAATGTTTAATATTGAGGTTAAACACTCCCGGCGGATTGCTGGAATCTACAAGAGAGATAGTTGCAGGTTTTCTGCAGTCGCCCGTCCCGGTAGTTGTATATGTTTCCCCTCCCGGCGCTAGGGCAGCTTCTGCGGGAGTATTTATAACTATGGCTTCAAACATAGCCGCAATGGCTCCTGGAACCAATATCGGCGCCGCGCATCCCGTCTCCATGCAGGGACAAATGGATTCGACAATGTCGGAGAAAGCTACCAATGATGCCGCTGCATTTATCAGATCAATCAGTGAAAAAAGAAACCGGAACATTAAATGGGCCGAAAAGGCCGTAAGAAATAGTATTTCAATTACGGCATCGGAGGCATTGAACAAAAAGGTTATAGATATTATCTCACCGAACCTAGACAGTCTTTTAATACAATTAAACGGAAGGAGTGTTCATGCCGATAACGGTATTACGGAATTAAAAACAGCCGACGCAAAAATAGTTTATTTAAATATGAATTTTATTCAGAAGTTGCTGAGCATATTAAGCGATCCGAATTTTGCGTACATACTTTTCATTCTCGGATTTTACGGTATTTTATTTGAGCTGTATAATCCAGGCGCTATATTGCCCGGAGTTGTGGGAGTGATCAGTTTAATACTTGCTTTTTATTCACTGCATACTCTGCCTATAAATTATGCCGGCCTTGCATTAATAATATTCGGAATGGTTCTGTTTATCCTGGAAATTAAAATTACCAGTCACGGCATTCTGACAATCGGCGGGGTTATTTCACTTGCTTTGGGGTCTATGATGCTGATTAAAGTCGATTCTGCTTTTCAAGTATTGCAAATCTCATGGCAGGTCATACTTAGCGTTATAATAGTCAGCGTGTTGTTTTTTACATTTGCCATAGGTATGGGAATCAAAGCGCAAAGGAAGCGGCCGACTACGGGGTTAGAAGGACTTATTAACCAGAAAGGAGAAGCAATTACAGACTTAGATCCGGCAGGCAAAGTAAGAATTCACGGTGAAATCTGGAAAGCTGAATCGCTTGAAGGTAAAATAGAAAAAGGAAGCAGAGTTATTACATCGGGAATTTCAAATTTGACGCTGAAAATAAAAAAGTATAATGCTAGCTGAATTTTTACTTTGAAAGGAGGCTCTAATGCAGGAAGTATCGGTTTATCTAATTGTAATATTATTTTTCGTTATTCTCCTGCTCTACAATTCAGTAAGAATATTAAAAGAATATGAGCGCGGAGTTGTTTTCAGACTGGGCAGACTAGTCGGAGCCAAAGGACCAGGTTTGATTTTTCTAATCCCCATAGTAGATAAAATGGTTCGAATAAGCCTAAGAACTGTCGTAATGGATGTGCCGCCGCAGGATATTATTACAAAGGACAACGTTTCGCTGAAAGTAAATGCCGTAGTTTATTTCAGGGTTGTTCATGCGGAAAAAGCAGTAGTTGAAGTCGAGGATTTTCTTGCGGCAACTTCGCAAATTTCTCAGACAACCTTGCGCAGTGTACTCGGCCAGTCACAGCTGGACGATCTTCTTGCCGAAAGAGATAAAATAAATCTGGAACTTCAGCAGATAATCGATGAACAAACCGAACCATGGGGAATAAAAGTTTCCGTCGTAGAAGTAAAACAAGTCGATCTTCCTATAGAAATGCAGAGGGCAATTGCGCGTCAGGCCGAAGCCGAAAGAGTACGAAGGGCAAAGGTTATAAACGCGGAGGGAGAATTTCAGGCAAGCCAGAAACTGGCCGATGCGGCAAAAGTTATTGAACAATATCCGGTGGCGTTACAGTTAAGGTTTCTGCAGACACTCGCGGAAGTAGCGTCGGAAAAGAATTCAACAACTATCTTCCCCGTGCCGATAGATTTGCTGACGCCATTTATCAAAAAAGAAAAGCCTGCAGACAAGAATATATAATAAATGAGGATATGCATCCGAGGGAATTTATAAAAATATACCGGCTTCGTTCTCCTTAATGAAGCCGGTATTTTAAAAACTGAATTGCTAAGCGGTTTCCTCTCCCGCCTTCTTTTTCCTGGCGGCTCCCGATTTCACCAGCAGAACAACAATAAATATCAGTAATACTGCTATAATTAAATATAACCAGTTAAATGATCCCGGTTCTACGATGGATTTCCACTGCGCAATCTTTGACTCGACTATTTTTTCCGAGGAATCGGAAAGCATATTATTTTGTGTAAGATAAGGAATCCAATCCGGTTTAACGGTTTTGAACCAGACACTATCCGTGAAAGTATTGAAAGTTTCTTTTGCCTTATCAGGATTTAAATTTACATTTTTTATCTGGTCGTCTATATAAGACGTCGTAACGCTTATGAAACTCTGACCGTTCGAAAACTTATTCAGGTTTATTCCGTATACGGAGAAATTATGGTGTAGCGAAGTCCAAGCCTCCTGTTCAATTGCACTATTCCATTCAGTAAACTTGGAATCAATATTTTTCAACTCGTTTTCATTTTGCTTTCTGGAAGAATAAACATCTACAATTTCGGGACCGACACCCTGCCATAATTTCTGAAAATCATGCTCCTGCTTTTTGATCGAGATCAAATCGTTGGGAGTTAAGTTGGTCATCTCCAGAAATTTAATGTTATCGTCAATAGCACTTTTAATGTTATTAATAACATTTGATTTTTTCTCTTTTGCATACAGATTCTGCTTTTCGTTTGTGGTGAGTCTGCCGTGTTCCCTTACGCTAGGAGGCAGTAAACTATCGAGCATTGTCATCACAAGTCTGTCCCGCTGGTGCAGCGAGTATCTAAGTTCCGCAATCGTTTTCCCCAGGCTGGCAATCGTCTGTTTATTTTTAGCGGTTTCCTCCTGCAGAGTTTGTATTCGATTAAAAAGATCGGCGTTCTTTTTATTGAGCTGATCTATTTCCATTTTGAAACCGGATACCTGAGTTTGAAGAGTTGTAATTTGAGAATAATCTCCTTTCCTTACCGTTAGTGCATTATCCAGTTTTTCCAAAGAAGAATTAAAATCGTCCGGGTACAGACTTTTGTTTAAGAGTACTTCATGATCCTGGTTTTCGGTTCTGAGCTGTTCTATTTGAGTTTGAATCGAATCTAATTGAGAAAGCGAAGTTGCCGTTTTAATAGATTGTTCAATTTTCTGATATTTGTTAGTATAGTTTTGTACAATCTGGTAATCCTGCTGTGCATATATGTTGCTGGCTAGAACAGAAACAGCGATTAAAAAATAAAAAATTAAGTTTAACTTTTTCATTTTTTATCCTCCTCTTTGTTTATTCCTTTTTCCGTCAAGTTAACGGATTGGTTGCCGTAGATTAGCTGCACATAAGGAGGCCTTTGATTGAATGCCGGACTCTGCATTCCGGATGTATCGGTTATTTGGATTTGGTTATTCAGTTTGAAACCGCCGTTATCCATTGAAAATACATATACATTTTTGAAATTATTACCGACCATGAAATAGTAACCGTTTTCGTTCCTGATAATATTAAGTTGTTTATTTCTGTACGCAAGTGAATCGCCTGTTTCTTTAAAAAAAAGATCTTTTGCGTTAAATGAAATAGAATAGCGTGCCACTTCAACGTTACCGTTATCCGCTACTTTATCTACCGATTCTACCGGCCACGAAAAGTCGGCAGGTTTTAGTAATAAAGTGGAACATCCTGTAAAAGAAGCAAGAAGGAACAGCACAATATACTTAATGAGTCTCATCTATCCTCCGTTTAAATTAATAAATTAGCCTTTTCTATCGTTTCCCTTCCCGAGTCACAATTACAACTACAAAAATCCGTATATATACTATTAAATACAATAATTTCAATCACATACGGTCGAAAATATACGATTCACATTTAATGGCATTCTTCTTATGATATTGCAGGCAGAGGGAAGATTATTACAATTTAATTTTTTCATGAGTAAATACTTTTAACCATTGCGGTCCAAAATAAATTTAAAAGCGAGAATCAGTTTGATAAATTAAATGTTCTGTGCACATTCTAATTTGAATCTCAAATCAATCCCTATAGTTAAATTCAGTAAAATTCCGCCCGGAACATCTTTAACTAAACTACATGCTTTGGAATAAAGTTCTTGCTTCTTTAGTCTTCGTCTGTTACTAAGGTTAATAAATTTTATAATGTCTCCTTAGGTCCTTGATTATTTTGTATTCATATTGGAAAAATATACTTTCTTAAAACGTAATAAGTTTCCTGACCTTAGTAACACAAACCTAAGCTACAAATAATAACCTTATTTCCTTATTGAACTAAGATAACTCAACAATTTGTTTATTCATGAAGAATATTTTGGACAGATATGATTTTAACCTCTAATGTTTTCTGTATATCTCATAATTTCAAAGAATATCAAACATTTTGGTTATCTTTGTATGATATTTTGTGTGTGAATTAATAGTAATAATTTTATATGGTAAAAATGATAAAATACTTCGAGATTTTAAAAGAATATTTTGGCTTTGATAAATTTAGAGGCGAGCAGGAAAAGATAATTGACCGGCTGGTAACTCAGAAAAAACATTCCCTGGTTCTCATGCCGACGGGCGGGGGCAAGTCGCTTTGCTATCAGGTGCCTGCCTTATGTTTTGAAGGCGGTACTATTGTTATCAGTCCTCTGATAGCGTTAATGCAGGATCAAGTTGATGCTCTGAGAAAGAAAAATATACCGGCGGGATTCATCAATTCCACATTATCAAAAAAAGAGCGTGAAGATCGTCTGGATTTATTCGTAAAGGGGAAATTAAAGATTCTCTATGTTACTCCGGAAAGATTCAGGAAAAAGGAGTTCGTCGGCAAAATAAGCAGCGTGAAAATTTCAATGCTTGCCGTAGATGAGGCACATTGTATTTCGGAATGGGGTCATGATTTCCGACCCGATTATTCGCGGCTTGCGGAGTTTAGAAAATTATTGAACAATCCGCTTACCGTTGCGTTAACTGCGACTGCTACACACGAAGTTCAGCTTGATATAATTGAAAAATTAAACATCAAAAAGGAAGATATAAAAATCTTTCACCAGGGCATCGAAAGACCCAACCTTAGACTGGAAACAGCAGATATATTTGATGAGAAGGACAAACTGAAAGAAATCTTAAAAGTTATACATGAATACCCGGGATCCGGTATAATATATTTTTCGCTTATCCAAACGCTTGATAAATATTCGCAATTATTGGCGGATAAAGGAATCAAACATAAGATTTATCACGGCAAACTTCAGGATAAAACGCGTAAACAAATGCAGCGGGAATTTATCAACGGTAAAAACGTAATAGTTCTTGCGACAAATGCCTTCGGAATGGGAATAGATAAACCGGATATACGCTTTGTAATTCACGCGGAAGTACCGTCTTCGGTGGAAGCTTATTACCAGGAAATAGGACGCGCCGGCAGAGACGGCAAGGATTCCTTATGCATGCTGTTATATAATCAGGACGATCTTTATACGCAGATGGAATTTATTAAATGGTCGAATCCCGACGTAAATTTCTACTCGGCCCTATATGATTTACTAGTCAGGGATTTGCAGATTGTAAATTCTGCAGACGGAGTCGAACATCTTCGGGAACAGATGAATTTCAAAAATAAAAAGGATTTCAGAATTGAAACTGCCCTTGGAATGCTTGAGAGATACGGCGTAATAGAAGGTTCTCTAAATAACCACGATCTTTCGATTACAGGGGAATTGCCTCCGGAACTGGAAGATGAAACGAGATTAAAAAATAAATTGCTTAGCGATAACAAAAAACTCTTATCGGTTGTAAATTATTTCAAAACGGAAGAATGCAGGAGAGTTTATATTTCCGATTATTTCGGATTCAAAGATGAGCAGCCGTGCAGAAATTGCGATAATTGTACTATCAATTTTTCATAACAAAATGACGCTGGACTAACTATGCAGACTGATTTAATTAAAGAGGACGATTTTAATAAATTTATTTCACACAATCCCGGCGCAATGGTTTATTTCAGTACTTCGTCCTGTAATGTATGCAAAGTTCTTAAACCTAAGATAATTGAACTTCTTATTGAAAAATATCCGAATGTATGTTTTGCGTATGTGGACTGCGAGAAATCTAAAGAACTGTGCGCACAGAATGGGATCTTCGCAGTTCCGACAATATTATTTTTTATGGACGGAAAAGAAATTTTCAGAAAATCGAGAAATATGGGACTTGAAGAAATCGACAATGAAATAAGCCGTCCCTATTCAATATTTTTCAATTGATATTTCCTGATGCAGTTTTCAAATTTTATTTTAAAATATAAGCTAATTCAATAATTCGCTGAATATCAGCCGGTGCATTAACCGGATTTTATAAAAATGCCTTCTCCCTTAATTTTATACCCGGTATTATTTTTAACGGGATTAACCGCCGGATGTATTGACTCTATTGCAGGAGGAGGAGGTTTAATTACAATTCCGGTACTTCTGAGCCTTGGATTTCCGCCTCACGAAGCTCTGGGCACCAATAAATTTCAATCCAGTTTCGGCAGTTTTACCGCTTCATACTATTACGTTAAAAAAGGAGGAGTGGAATTAAAAAAAACTAAACCGGGAATATTATTTACGTTTATAGGCGCGTGCATAGGCGTTGTCGTGGTGCAGCAAATTTCTCCCTCGTTGTTAAATTATATCATCCCGGTGCTTCTCTCAGGAATAATCATTTATACCTTCTCAAAACCTAATATAGGGGAACTCGACGGCCGATCAAGATTTTCTCCTTTTATTTTTTATTTAATATTCGGCCTGAGTTTAGGATTTTACGACGGTTTTTTTGGCCCCGGAACGGGGTCATTCTGGGCTTTGGCATTCGTTGCAGGTATGGGATTCAATTTTATAAAAGCGACCGGCTATACTAAGGTTATGAATTTTACCAGCAATATTACGTCTCTTTGCCTCTTTCTATTATCCGGCAATATTATTTTTACGGCGGGTATTATAATGGCAGCCGGACAGATAATAGGTGCAAAAATAGGTTCCGGTCTTGTCATAAAAAAAGGCGCTAAATTTATAAGACCGATTTTTATTACAGTTGTTATATTGACAACGCTAAAATTGATCATCGACAGGTTTTTCTGAAATTGCACGAAATTACAAACGATAATTTTCAGATTTAGTATATTCATTTTGCTTTATAATTTTTTAGGGTTAGATAATGGAAACTTCTGTCCTCTTAATAAAAAATATGGTTTGCAACCGGTGCATTAAGGTAGTAAAAGAAGAATTGGAAAGGTTGGGTCTTGATGTCAGAAGCATTGTACTGGGCGAAGTAGTTGTTAACGGCAATAAAAAGGATCTGCCGTATGATGAAATAAAAAAAGTGCTTGAAGAAAACGGCTTTGAACTTATTGAGGACAGGAAAGCAAAAAAAATCGAACAGATAAAATTAATTATTTTGGATCTGGTACGAAGAGACGATGAAAAAAATCCGTTAAATGAAAATTATTCCGATTATATCGTCGAAAAAACCGGAATGGATTATCATTATCTCAGCAATTTATTTTCATCGGTCGAGAATATTACGATCGAACAATATATCATTCTTCAAAAAATAGAAAGAGCTAAGGAACTTTTAAAATACGGAGAGCTTACTTTAAGCGAAATCGCCTTCAAACTGGGGTACAGCAGCGTTCAGCATCTCTCAAATCAGTTCAAAAAAATAACCGGATTAACAGCAAGCCAATTTAAAAACATGACCGGAAATACGCGTAAGCCGCTGGATAAAATTAAAGACAAGTAATTCGTATCGCGGTTATTTACTTAATCACATCCGTTAAGTAAAATGATTTTTATTTTTTGGTCTAGCTCATTAACTCATTGTTTAAATATATATACCGAAAACCGATAGTAATAATAGACCATTATGCGATTCGTGAATTATAGCGCTCCAATATTTCTGATAGTTATTCTTTCAGTGTGCTCGCCTTCCGTATCAAAAGCCCAGGGATTGAAATTAAAACTAAATATTCCTGAAGATACCTTATTATCCGGAATGAGCGGAAAAAATCATTTTAGAATTAAGCTTACATTGCCGGATACTATACTTGAAATTAAACAGGATACGCTCAAAGGGGAAGGTGAAAAAATTCAAGTGCTTAAGAATACTCCGCAATCTCAGGAAAAGGAAATGAGAAGAAATTCCATTTTGGTGCAGATTCTTCAAGAGGATGAAAATACTGATAAGGAATCTTATAATTCTCTGGTTATAAATACGCCGTTATCAATGGAAGGGTCAGGTACAAGTTGGCAGCCCGAAAGCTCGAGCATGCCTTTTTATATAATAAACTCAGGCGGATGGTCGTATTATGTCCGCGGGTCTGTGTTTCCGCGATATACGAATCAGGCCCGCAGACGCGGAAGATCAAAATTCGACGCCCCGAATTGGTTTCTTGGACAGGCTCAGACAAATGTTGGATTGAAAAGTGAGATTTCATTCAGGGGTATACTTAGCTTCGAAAGAATTACCGAAGGGAGAAACGGCTATCCACTATTGTTACAGACCGGTTCAACTATTCACTATGTTCCGGCTGCTGACCGTCAACATCCGAATGATTTTATAAGTGAATTATCCTCTACTTTTAGTACGAGCATGTCGGATAAATCTACGGCATTTTTTTATATAGGTTATCCAGGTGAGCCTGCAGTAGGACCGCCGGCATTTTATTTGCGCCAGTCTTCAAGATATATACCCGACGCTCCCATCGGTTTGCAATGGCAGGACGCATCCCGGGTATCATTCGGCGTCATAACATTGGGTATGACTTTCAACAAGTTCAAAATAGAAGGTTCGGTCTTTAACGGAAACCGGCCCGATGAAAACCGGTACGGTTTCGACAAACTGAAATTAAATTCCTACGGGGGAAGATTCTCTTATAATCCGATATCAAATCTGGCATTGCAGTTATCTGCAGGTAAAATAAAAGACGAATTTTCACCCGGACTTAATTTAACAAGAACAACTGCTTCGGTCTTATATACCGCACGATTAAATAGCAGTGCTTCCTGGGCATCTTCATTTATCTGGGGCGAAAACAACATCAATATTACGGGCCGTCAGGAAAGTTTCTTATCGGAGTCCAATCTTAATTTCCGTGATTTCGCGGTTTATGCCAGGTTGGAGTTTGTTCAGAAAACTATGGGAGAACTCGGAATAACAGAGAATTTTAACCAAAAATTATGGCTCGGAGAATTTACCGCCGGGTTGGATAAAGAATTTTCAATTTCAAATTCGATCAATTTTGCCATAGGATTTCAGGGAACGTTGTACGGAATTCCGCATGAACTCTCAGCTTATTACGGAAATCATCCTGCTTCTTACGAAGTTTACCTCTCATTTCAGCCCCAGGTATTATAAATCCGGGACTTAACCGAACTAAAATAATATAACATTTTTTTAAAATTATATAACGCAATAACCCTGCGGTATTTATATTTTAATCACGTAGAAATATTAAACATAATTCAGAAAGGACAATATCATGACAACAAAAGAAATAAAAATTGAAGGAATGTCTTGTAACCATTGCGTAATGGCTGTAAAAAAGGAATTGAGCAAGATTGAAAATATAAAAATCCAAGATGTACAGATAGGAAGCGCAAAAATAGAATACGACGAAAATTCAATTAATGAAAATATGTTAGAAGCTGCAGTGGAAGAAGCAGGATACAAAGTGGTAAAATAAGATTATATAAGAAAGCGGAAGGTATAACGTGCAAGGAGGAATATCTTATGAAAGAAGTAAATAAAATAAAAACAGTAACACTGCCGGTTGAAGGAATGACATGCGCCAGTTGCGTCGCCAGGGTTGAGAAAGCGCTTAAAAAAGTTGAAGGCGTAGACGGCGTAAATGTTAATTTTGCTACCGAAAAAGTTACTCTTTCATTTGACGAAGATGTGGCTGATTTAACTAAACTTACCCGGGTAGTTGAAGATGCGGGTTATAAATTAATTGCCCGTCGGGAAGAAACAAAAAAACAGAATGGTTCCTCCTCAGCAGTTGTGTCGGAAGAAGATTTAAATCAGAAAAAATCTTACCGGCAGCTTAAGTCAGAATTTATTTTTGCAACCGCAATGGCGGTTCCGATTATGTTTTTAAGCATGGTAAGTATGACGGGATGGTTCCGGAATTTGATCCCGGTACCGGTAGATTATTTAGACCGTCTGCTTTTTCTTGCCGCCACATCGGTTATGTTTATTTCGGGTAAAAGGTTTTTTACGATTTCGTGGAGACTTCTAAAACATTTCTCCGCCGATATGAACACTCTCGTAGCCGTGGGTACCGGTACGGCATATCTCTACAGTACTATTGCAGTATTATTTCCCAAACTGCTTTCCATTTCCTCGGCATCAAATCATATTTATTTTGATACTGCTGTAATGATTATTGCATTAATATTGATGGGTAGGCTTCTGGAAGCTAGAGCAAAAGATAAAACCTCCAGTGCAATAAAAAAATTAATCGGCCTTCAGCCTAAAACTGCACGGGTAATAAAGAACGGTTCGGACATAGATATACCTGTAATAGATGTAATACGCGGAGATATTGTAATTGTAAGGCCCGGTGAAAAAATACCGGTTGACGGAATTATTACCCGAGGTAATACAAGCATTGACGAATCAATGGTTACCGGGGAAAGTATTCCGTCTCTCAAAAATATAAATGACAAGGTTATAGGCGGAACGATAAATAAAAACGGCAGCATAGAATTCAGAGCAACCGCCGTGGGTAAGGATACTGTAATAGCCCAGATAGTAAAGCTTGTGGAAAACGCACAGGGATCTAAAGCTCCTATCCAAAGCCTCGCTGATAAAATAGCTTCGTTTTTTGTACCCGTAGTTATAAGTATTGCTTTAATAACATTTTTATTATGGTACTTTGCGGCTGGTGCCGCTTTTATCTTTTCGATGATTAATTTTATAGCAGTACTGGTTATTGCTTGTCCGTGTGCGCTCGGACTTGCAACGCCGACAGCGATTATGGTAGGAACAGGACTTGGCGCAAACAACGGCATTTTGATTAAAAATGCGGAAAGTCTGGAACGCGCCCACAAAATTAATACTGTAATTCTCGACAAGACAGGCACCGTAACAATCGGAAAGCCAAAGGTTACCGATATAAAAAGGTTCAACGGCATCGATGAAGATAACTTGATTCGCTTAACGGCATCGATCGAAAATAAATCGGAACACCCTCTTGGACAGGCAATAGTGGATTATGCGAAGGATAAGAATTTAGCATTCAGAGATGTTGAAGGTTTTAATTCGGTAACCGGTCTCGGGCTTACCGGAATTGTCGATAAACAAGCGGTTGCTATCGGAAATCTGAAAATGATGAACCAGTACGCAGTAAAAACAGAGGAAGCGGAAGAATCGGCCGAATGGTTTTCCGGCGAAGGGAAAACACCTTTATTCGTTTCCGTCAACGGTGAACTTTCCGGTGTTATCGCAGTTGCCGATGTAATTCAAGAAAATTCCCGTCATGCAATTTCATTATTAAGAGAAATGAATATAGAAGTAATTATGATGACAGGCGATAATGAAAAAACCGCCCGTGCAATTGCGGAACAAGCCGGTGTGGATAAAGTTATTGCTGAAGTCATGCCTCAGGATAAAGCGGATCTTGTTAAAAAATTACAGGAAGAAGGAAAATTTGTGGCAATGGTCGGCGACGGCATAAACGATTCCCCTGCTCTCGCCTTAGCCGATGTGGGAATAGCAATAGGTACGGGTACCGATATAGCAATCGAGACTTCGGACATTACATTAATGAAAGCAGACCTTCTAGGCGTTGTTCAGGCCATAAAACTGTCCAACCGTACGTTAAAGACCATCAAACAAAATTTATTCTGGGCTTTTATTTATAATGTTATAGGTATACCTGTAGCAGCTTTCGGACTGCTGAATCCTATCTATGCGGCAGCAGCAATGGCATTCAGTTCGGTCAGCGTAGTTTCGAACTCACTGCTTTTAAGAAAAGCAAAAATAAAATAATAAACTTCATGAATTTTCTGAGTATAATGATTAAGACCAAAACAATAATTGGAATGGTTTTTCCAAATATTTGAATAATTACAACTGCGAATCGTCGTTTTCTCTAATTAAAATTGGCCGGAATCATTTTATGTATGTTTTCGGCTATTTTCATTTTATTTACTCTTATTGCCTTTCTGAACTAACTAATGTTCATATGACGCTTCCTTCAAAGAAAAATATTTCCCAAATGAATTATTTAGTATATACACTCTAAATAATGAGAAATTTTAACAAAAAGATTTGTATCATATGTTTTTGATCAACATTTTAAATATGACAAATTCATATCTTAACTAACGATATTAATCTATTCCGATCCCAATGGCAAAAATTTAGGAGCAGCCTTTTTAAATAGATTAATCTTTCAATAATACTTTATAATATTGTTTTGTCTTGCGCATTTCTATATTAATTTTTACAGTAAGAATTACTCCCATTTTCCGCTAATATGCGCTGATATTTCTATCATGAGAACTAATGAAGAAAGAATATAACGCTCATTGTCATTAGTTACTGCAGTTTCCTTTATAATTTTACCTTTACTTTTATAATTAATTGATTTAATTTCTTAAAAACCTGAAAGATGAATTTTTATGAATTCATTAAAAGGGACTAACAGTTTTATAAAAAAGCTCACCATCTTCTTTGTATTTATTTCACTATTAATTATCTATGCCGGTATTTTATTATTCGACGAACAGAAAAAATCCATAAAGGAACAAATACATTCTGAGCTGTCGGAAATTTCTCAATACAAAGTTGACTCTATAATCTCCTGGCTAAAAGAAAGGAACCGCAATGCAGAATTGTTGTATGAAAATCAAGAGTTTAAATCTTTAGTTGCCGATATATTACAGAATCCTGAAAATAGTTTTCATCAAAATAAATTACTTACAATATTAAAACCGGTATATCAATTTCACGGATACAGAAATATTTATCTTATAAACGACCGGGGAAATCTCTTATATTCCTACCCGGGGGATATTCAAATTTCCGGCAGAAAAATGATCTCAGAAGCTTTAAAAGCCTTAACTAAAAATGAAATTATTTATTCCAGATTTGAAGAGAATCCCGATTCGGGCAAAGTATTTTTAAATTATTTCGTTCCCGTAATAACTAAAAGTAAGTCGGGAACCGTTAATTCGGCGGTGATTATTCTGCAAATAGACCCTATTGCTAATCTCTTTCCTATTATTCAAAAGTGGCCGACAAAAAGCAAATCCGCTGAAAGCTATGTTATCATACGCGACAGCAATAATATTACTTTTTTAAGCAGATTAAAATTTAAATCAAAAGGCCCATCAACTATATATCCGTTTGGAGATAAAAATAGCAACCAAATTATTTCTTATGCTGCAGCCGGAAAAAGCGGAATTTTCCAGGGTATTGATTATAAGAGCGCCCAGGTTATAGCTGATATCCGAAATGTTCCGAATACAAATTGGTTACTCGTATCCCAAGTAGACCGTGACGAGATTTACGGCCCGGTATACCAAATATCCGTTTGGTATTTTTCGGTAATAGTATTTCTAATTTTAATTGTAATTTTATCAAATATAATCATCTGGAAATTTCATAAAACGAAAACGGAAAAAATCGAATTACTATCTAAACTTGAAAAACAGGCATTAATAAAACATTTCGATTATTTAATGAAATATTCTGGAGATATTTTTTTATTGCTTGACGACAAATATAATGTAGTCCTGGCAAATGACAGCGCCGTTAAAACTTACGGCTATACTATTGATGAGATCACGGGGAAAACTATATTCGAATTACACCTGCCGGAAAATGTTAATGAATTAAAAAAACACTTAAAGGAAGCGGAAATAACCGATGAAATGATTTTTGAAATCTACCACTTAAAAAATAACGGTCAGGTTTTCCCCGCCGAAGACAATATAAGATTATTAAAAATAGAAGGTAAAAAATTCTATCAAAAAAGCAGCAGGGATATTACCGAAAGGAAAAATTATCAATATAAACTTGAAAAGCTGAACAGGGTTTATGCTGTTTTAAGCAATATAAATCAGCTGATCGTACGGGAACATGATAAAGACCAATTATTGGACAGACTATGTTCTATAGCAGTGGAAGACGGGAAATTTAAAATGGTATGGATCGGTATTTATGACGAGACTAACCAAGTAGTTAACGTAGTTGCTTACAGCGGACACATCAGTAATTACCTCGATAATCTGGAAATACACATGGACGATCCTGTTAGAAATTCCGGACCCACCGGTAAATGCATAAAAACAGGAATCCATCAAATATCAAACGATATTATGTCGGATAAGAATATGATCCCATGGAGAGAAAATGCCATTAAAAATAATTATAAATCATCTGCTGCTTTTCCCATTTCGGTTTTCGGTGAAATAATGGGAGTGATTAATTTTTATTCCGAAGAACTATACTTTTTTAATTTTGAAGAGACAAAACTGCTGGATGAATTGGCTTCGGATATATCTTTTGCTTTGGAATTTTTAGAAATTGATAAACGAAGGGAATTTGCGGTTGCATCGCTTAAAAAAAGTCAAGAGAGATTTAAAGATCTGGCAAACTTACTTCCGCAGACAGTCTTTGAAGCCGATCAGACTTTAAAGATAATGTTTATCAATAAGGCAGGGCTTTTAATGTTTGGCCTGTCAGATAAAGATCTTGGAAACGGGTTTTACCTAACCGGGTTATTCGCTAATCACGACAAATCATTATTGCTTTCAAAGCTAGATAGTCTGTTAGATAACAATCAACCGGATGTTAATGAATTTACCTTTGAAGACAAAAGCGGAAGACAATTTAACGTAATAATATATGTTAATAGAATATACGAGTACGGCCGGCCGGCCGGATACAGAGGATTAATAATCGATAATTCATTACAGAAAAAAGCGGAAGCGGAGATATTAAGAAGCCGCGAACAATATCAGTCTATTTTTGAAGAAGTACTGACAGGTAATTTTATATCTAAAATAAACGGTGAATTAGTAACATGTAATAATGCATATTTAAAACTTTTCGAATTCGAAAACCTGGACGAAGCATTGAAGTTCAACCAGAATCTGCTTTTCATTTCAGATAAAGAAAGAGAAAAATTATTTATCCTATTAAAAGAAAAGAAAAAAATTAAAAATTATGAATCGGAGATGAGGAACAAAAACGAAGAGAAATTATATGTCATCGAGAACCTGAGCGGCTCCTTTGATAAAGAAGGAAACCTGGTAGAAATTAAAGGCTATATAATCGACATTACCCAAAAGAAATTAATTGAGGATCAGATTAAACTTCAGGCCAGAATGCTGGATTCGGTTGGCCAGGCAGTTACTTCAGAAAACACTAAGGGCGACATAATTTACTGGAATAAATCCGCGGAAATTCTATACGGCCTTACAAAAGATCAGGTATTAAACAAAAACATATCCGAAATAGCAGCCTCCGTCTTTCATGACTTTGAAACATCCGATATATCTTATTTCTTCTTAAACAAAGAAGACTGGTCAGGGGAAACACTGGTAAAAAATAAAAATGGCGAACTTATTCCGATCAATATTACAAATAGTCCGTTTTATAACAGTGCGGGAGAATTAATAGGTACCGTTAATATTGCAACTAATTTAACGGAACAAAAAAAGAAAGAGGATGAATTACTTCAGGCAAAGGAAAAAGCCGAGGAAATGAACCGATTGAAATCCAATTTCCTCGCAAACATGAGTCACGAGTTAAGAACGCCTATGATAGGAATACTGGGATACTCTGAAATATTATCCGAAGAACTTGAAGACAGCGAATACCTTGATATGATTAAAAGCATCCGAAACAGCGGAAACAGATTGATGAAAACTTTGAATTTTCTGCTGGATCTTTCACGGATCGAATCTAAAATTGATGAAATAATACTGCAGATCACCGAAGTAAACGAATTGATCATGAACGTGATAAAAAATTATGAGGGATTTGCAAGGACGAAAAATCTCTATCTAAAGTATTCTTTTAAAAACGAAAAAATCCAGGTAAAATTAGACGAAAAGGTATTTGCTCAGATTTTGGATAACCTTATTAATAATGCCTTAAAATTCACCAAAACCGGTGGCGTAACCGTTGAAACCGCAATAGAAAGCATTGATGATATACCGACTGCGGTAATAAAAATAATCGATACAGGAATCGGTATATCGAAGAAATATCATGAAATTATTTTTGAAGAATTCAGGCAGGTTAGTGAGGGAATCAACAGAGGTTACGAAGGATCCGGACTGGGATTAACAATTACGAGAAAATCGGTAGAATTATTGAACGGAAAAATCTCTGTAAAAAGTGAAATAAATAAGGGCTCCACTTTCACCGTGATGTTCCCTGCAGAAAATGTTACTGCGGATCTTTCAGATAATAAAGATACACATTATGAGGATAGAATTGATATTCCGGTTACCAAATCAAACGAAAGAATACTTATTGTAGATAATGACACAACAACTCTTGACTATATAAAATTAATTTTAGAAAAATATTACTACTTTGATACGGCTTCAAACGGAAATGCGGCTATCGAATTAGCCTCAAAGAATAATTATGTCCTGGTATTAATGGACATAGGCCTCGGAATAGGTATTGACGGCATTGATACATCAAAAGAAATCAGAAAACTTCCGGGGTATAACAGCATTCCTATTATTGCGGTAACGGCCTATGCCATGAAGGGAGACAGAGAAACATTTTTATTGCAAGGTCTGTCCGACTATATTTCAAAACCCTTTCAGGCGAAGGAACTTATTGACATTATTCAAAATAATCTGATGAAATTCTAAAACCGCTTCCGCAAAACCGTTCAATTTTTAATAAAAATATTAATCTTATTTTTAAATTATTTATAATTTTAAAAAGTTATTGATATGACACTCATCGACTTAATTATTGAAGAATTTGATTTTGAAATGGCTAATACTCGTATGACACTGGAACTTATTCCGCATGATAAATTCAACTGGAGGCCGCATGATAAATCATATTCATTTGCTCAGCTAGGTATGCATCTGGGAGATATTTTAAACTTGTCTGAAAATATAGCAAGCGGCAACTCTTTTAATACAGGTACCGGGGAAATAGAAAAAGTCGGAAGGAAAACGGAAACTTATAATGATATATTAAATAATTTCGACAAAAAATCGGCCAAAGCTCATCACTCTTTATTAAAACTTTCAGATGAAGAACTGACACAAAGCTGGACCCTTCTTTCAGGACAGGAAATTTTATTCACTTTGCCTAAGTATTTCGTGATAAGACAATTCATCATTAACCATTCAATTCATCACAGGGCCCAGCTTACGGTATATCTTCGCTTAAATGATGTTTCTTTACCCAATCTTTACGGACAAACCGGAGACGGGAAATAACAATCAAAGATTGAATACCTGCTTCAGAGTAAACTCGCATTTATCGTTAATCGGAATCAAAAATAAAGCAGGCCGCTGAATCTTAAAAGAAGTCAGGCTTATGTTAAATTTACCAGTTACAATAAGTTTATTTTGCATCCAGTCGGGAAACACCTCCATTTCAATTTCTTTTGTCACGCCGTGAAATGTAAGCTTTCCCTCAACATCAAGACTATCACCTTTAGGAGTAACAGAGGTGCTTACGAATCTTACATCGGGATAAGTTATTGCGTTTACGGTTTCCATTGCATGTGAATCCCGGTTTGAATTTCCGCTGTCGAAAGACGTAACGTCAACTTCAACAGCAACTTCTTTTATTTCCTTTTTGGGAACATCGGCAAGTATAATGCATAATGCATCATTGCTCTTGGCTTCAACCTCGTGAAGAGGATGTGTAATTTTGTAAGTAATATACGATTCATCCTTTACCGATTCTATTTTTTTAGTTTGAGGGAATAATAAAACAGCCGGTAAAAACACCGTCAGGGTAAAGACAAATAATTTATAATTCATTTCATTCCTCCGTTTTTAAAATGTAATTACCAGCATAGATGCCGTAAACACGGCTGTAGTAATATATCCTGCTACTTGATGGAAATGAGCTTTGTTTATATTAAAATGCCTTCTGCCGCCTATCATAGATCCGAGAATTGGAGTGATTATCATTCCGGCTAAATGAATCCATGCCAGAGTTTTATGTATTACAACAGTCCCGCCTTCGTCTCTTCGTATTAAAGGAGGGGGTGATAAAATAGCCAGTAAACCGGTTAACGAATATGAAATCATAGTAGCCGTAACTAGTGTCTGATGAATATCTCCCATATGTCTGTTACCGTCAATAACCCTTTGACCGAAATAAGCTGCGGAAATCATTAATGCAAGCGTTGTGAAGCCGCCGATTTGGTGAGCGGTTAGCATGGTACGCCTTATATGCAGTTCATTTATTCTTTCATCGGGAGTTAAGGCAGGTACAAGTCCTACGTTTCTGACAAAGCCGTTTTCACCCCAAAGGAATTTTTCCATAAAACTGATTCGTTTCGGAAGAAGTTTCGGTTTGGGAGTCGGAAGTAAAAGATCCGCACTAAGAGAGTCCTCAAAAGGAGGCGGAGTTAATTCCTTTACAGAAGAATAAGCTAGCGAAATTTTCTTTTTATAAAATAAATCATTGGAGCTGCCGTGAGCATAGAGATATTTTATGCCGCTTAAAGAGATAATAATTAGTATCATAGAAAGCGTTGAACCGTAATTATGTTTTTTTATTTTTCCCTTTAGAGGAATCATTGCGGAATTATCGCAAGAAATATTAAAAAATCCCCTTTCGTCCGGTATTCCCATTCCCTCTCCTTTTAAGTTTAAATAAAAAAAAGCAGCGCCTGAATTATTGTTAAAAGTTATTCTTCATAATTGTATAATTACAACTGAATACAACTTTTAACAATTTTCTATAAGCGCTGCTCTCCGAATTTTTGAAATAAACATATATATTGGAATCTTTATTTCCAAGCTGGCAACGGTGGATCTTTGCCTTAAAGCACAAAATTTTTTAACCCATTTATAAATAGGTTAAAAAATATGTTGAATATCAGGTTAATAAAATCACATTTTTGAATTTGCAAATCATCTTTGGCTACGTGGAAAATCTTATCGTGCATATATTATTTTAAATCGGTTATCATGAGATTAGTTAGGTTACTTCATTTTGATGGAATATTTATTCGTTTATTAGACAATCTATCCGGAAAACGGGAATAAGTTTTATTGACTTTTATAAATTCCAACTTGAGCCCTAAAAGCTAAATTATTTCAAACCAACAGGCTTACATTTGGAAGAAGTACACATTTCGGAAATGATTGGTAATATCTACCGCGAAACGAAAATTAGATAAAAGAAGAATCTTCTAAGGGTTTGCTTTTAACGAAATATTTAAACTATGATCGAAGCAAAAAATGGGAATTGAAATCGAGTTGAGTTTATTTAATATTGTAAGATTTATTATGCCGGTCAATAATTCGAAATAAAATTACTCCGGTCTTTTATTCCTGTTTTACTCTTGAATTTATAAAGTTTTGAATTCTCTCATATACTACTTCTACGTTCATCGGTTTAAGTATATAATCGTTTACTCCTAATTCAATCATTTGCTTTATAAGATTTCTGTCGTTGATAGCAGAAAGGATAAAAACAGGAATATCTTTATATTTTGACTCGTGCCTTATAACCTGTAAAAATTCGATACCGTTCATTAACGGCATTGAAATGTCGAGCAAAACAAGATCGGGATTTGTTTCATGCAATACTTTTAATCCTTCGGCGCCGTCTCCTGCCTGGAATATATTAAAACCGAATTTCTTGCTCATTATCCTTTTCAGCACTGCACGGATAGTAGCATCGTCTTCAACTATTAAGGCACTATACATTTTTTATTTCCGGTTTAACTTAAAAATTCAATATTTAAAAATCTTAACCAATTGTTAGTTTATTTTCGCAAAATTATTCTAATAGTTAAGCCCGGAAGTATGGATTTTAATAATTGTTTTAAAAATACTTAAAAATGGAGTTTTTACCGAATTTATAAGGAAATGGTTTATTGGAAGCTTTATTTAAATCTTTTTGTTATTAAATGCATCACATAGTGCTGTAATCAATAACTTTTTTAAATCTTATACTGATCTGCCGGAGCTTAATTCTTGACTAAGTATAGCCAGAATATTATATTAGCACTCGCTTTTAATGAGTGCTAATATAATTCTGTAAAAAAAATCTAATTGGAGGTTAAGATATGGCAAAAATTAATTTAAAGCCTTTGGCTGATAGAGTGATTGTAAAGCCCAGTGAAGCTGAAGAAACCACTAAGGGCGGTATATTTCTACCTGATACAGCAAAAGAAAAACCGATCGAAGGTACAATTGTAGCAATCGGACCGGGAAGAACGGCAGACGACGGAAAAGTTGTAAAACCTGAAGTAAAAGTCGGAGATAAAGTTCTTTACGGAAAATACAGCGGCACGGAAGTAAAAGTTGAGGGAGAAGATTATTTGATTATGCGTGAGAGCGATATTTTCGCAATTATCGGTTAATCAAAATTTTAGAAAATTAACAAAATTGGAGGATTAAACATGGCTTCGAAATTAATTGAGTATAATACTGAAGCACGTTCGAAATTAAAGAACGGGGTAGATAAACTGGCAAATGCCGTAAAAGTTACTTTGGGACCTAAAGGCCGTAACGTAATTCTAGAAAAGAAGTTCGGTGCGCCTACAGTTACAAAAGACGGTGTTTCTGTTGCAAAAGAAATTGAACTGGAAGACCCGGTTGAAAATATGGGCGCTCAGATGGTTCGCGAAGTAGCTTCAAAAACCAGCGATGTTGCCGGAGACGGTACAACTACTGCAACGGTTCTTGCACAGGCTATTTATAGAGAAGGATTAAAGAACGTAACTGCCGGTGCCAACCCGATGGATTTAAAAGAGGTATCGATTTAGCAGTTGAGAAAGTTATTGAAAACCTTAAAAAAGTTAGCCGTGATGTTGAAGGAAGAAATGAAATTGCTCAAGTAGGTTCTATTTCCGCTAATAACGACAAATCAATCGGCGAGTTAATTGCAGATGCAATGGAAAAAGTCGGTAAAGACGGTGTTATTACCGTTGAAGAAGCAAAAGGTACTGAAACCGGACTGGATGTAGTTGAAGGTATGCAGTTCGACCGCGGTTATCTTTCTCCTTACTTCGTTACAAATACCGAGACAATGGAAACCATTTTAGAAGATCCGTATATATTAATTCACGACAAGAAGATCTCAGCAATGAAGGATCTGCTCCCTATTCTGGAGAAAGTTGCTCAGCAGGGTAAATCTATGTTGATAATAGCAGAAGACCTCGAAGGCGAAGCTTTAGCTACTTTGGTAGTTAATAAAATCCGCGGTACTTTGAGAATCGCCGCAGTAAAAGCTCCGGGATTCGGCGACAGGAGAAAAGCAATGCTGGAAGATATAGGCGTATTAACAGGCGGTACCGTTATATCCGAAGAAAGAGGCTTCAAACTGGAAAACGCTACCGTATCTTACCTAGGAACTGCTAAAAAAGTTGTAATCGACAAAGATAACACTACTATCGTAGAGGGTGCCGGAAAAGCCGAAGATATCAAAAAGAGAATTAATGAGATCAAAGCACAGATCGAAAAAACCACCTCGGATTACGATAAAGAAAAATTACAGGAAAGATTAGCTAAACTATCCGGCGGAGTTGCCGTATTGAAGATCGGCGCTTCTACAGAAGTTGAAATGAAAGAAAAGAAAGCCCGTGTTGAAGATGCTCTTCATGCAACCCGTGCGGCTGTTGAAGAAGGAATCGTAGCCGGCGGCGGTGTTGCTCTGGTTAGAGCAGTATCCGTACTTGATAAGCTTACAGGCGCAAACCAGGATCAAACAACCGGTGTTAAAATTGTAAAAAAAGCACTTGAGGAACCTTTAAGACAAATCGTAAATAATGCAGGTTTGGAAGGCTCTGTAGTTCTTCAAAAAGTACTTGAAGGTAAAGATGATTACGGATTTAATGCTGCTACCGAAACTTATGAGAACTTAATAAAAGCAGGCGTAATCGATCCTACGAAAGTAACCAGAACTGCTCTTGAAAATGCTGCTTCAGTTGCTTCATTATTGCTGACTACGGAAGCGGTTGTATTTGAAAAGAAAGAAAAAGAAGCTCCGATGCCGCCAATGCCAGGAGGCGGTATGGGTGATATGGGCGGAATGTACTAAAATTCCGGATCTTTAGTTCTTAAAAGCGGAACGCCTGTTCCGCTTTTTTTATTTCATTTCTTTTATTTCATTCCATTTTATTAAATCTTATTTTAAATTCGTAATAAAATTAATTACTGTATTGTCTATGTCGGTGGCTTTTTATAAGTACTATTGAAGATAAATAGTTATTGACAACCGGAAAAAACGGAGATTTCCATTTGACATCTGAAGAACTTGACGAACTTCTTTCCGAAGCTAAAGAGCACTTAAATCAGGGGCGATTCAGAATGGCCCTTACTGCGGCAAAAAAGGTATATGAAGAAAAGCCGAATAATATCGAAGCCTCGGCATTTATGGCGTGGGCTTTGCTCGAAAACGGTTACTCAGCCGAATCTCTCGAACTCGCAAATCTTGCCGTACAGGAAAACAGAAACGATGTAAACGTCTATTTATACCGCGGATTTCTACTTATGCGAATGAGCATATTCAGCGGAGCTGTATCGGATCTAGATCGTGCAATTGAAAATAATACCGATCAGCTCTCATGGGCGCATTTAAATAAAGCAAGGGCACTTGCGGGCCTTGGTAAATACGCCGAAGGAATGAAAGAAATTGACTTATCGCTGGAAACTTCACCTGTACGTGACGAAAAATTGCTTCAAATAAAGAACTGGTTTGCAAAAGCTATAGGTTATGAAGAGGGGTTTTTCAGCGGAATTATGAATAAGAAGAAAAGCTTTCTTACCGATGGAATTGAGGCATTTAAACAAAAAGAATATTGGTTCTCATTATGGGTCTCCGAAAAAACTCTGGATACACCTGCTCTAAAACATGAACATTATCAGGCCCGGATACTTCAACTGGAATCGCTTCTGGCTATGTATTTAATTAAAGATGCATATGAAAAAGCCGAGAAAATAAAGAACGAATTAAAAGACGATTTAAAGTTCGATAAAATTTACCAGAGGATATTAAAACTATACTCCGGCGGAAACACAACAAGCAATGCATATGAAGCTATAACTGATATTTCGAGAAAAACCAAGCTTGAATTTTATGAAAATAAATTCTTTCACATTTATCATGCAAAAACTTACGACCTGATTGAGAACCTGCGTGCCGGCAAAAGGACTTATCTGCTTCAATTTAATGAAGATACTATCAGATATATTGGCGTTGAAGTGGTACTGGATAATCCATTTTACGGAAATAAAAAAGTGAATTTGGAAGGGGCCGCAGTCTGGTATTTAAATAATAACGAAGTAGGCAGACATAATTTTAATCTCTCGGTAGAAAAAGACTGGGAAATTGTTGAGTTCGTTCAAAGCTGGGGAACCGACTCACCCGGTTTCTGGAAAGAAGGTCAGGGCAAAGTAGATATTTTTCTGGATAACAATCTTATCTGCACAAGATGGTTTTTAGTTGGCCAGTCCGAAATTGTAAACTTCGAAGAAAATGAAATAGAATTACAGGCAACCCAGGTTCTTGAAAAACCTTCGACCGATCAGCCAAATGACGTCAAAGCATCCACATTAAATCAGCAGGAGACAAAATCTCTTGAAGAACTTTTAACAGAGCTTGACAGCTATATCGGGCTGCAGAGCGTAAAACAATCGATGCGCGACTTTGTTAATTATCTGGACTTTATAAACGATAGGAAAAAATTAGGTTTAAAAACCCAGGAAAACCTTCCCGTACATTCGGTGTTTCTCGGAAATCCGGGAACGGGAAAAACAACAATTGCAAGATTACTCGGGAAAATTTTCAAGGCAATGGGACTTCTAAAGAACGGACATGTTATCGAAGTTGACCGTTCAGGTCTGGTAGGACAGTATATTGGAGAGACGGCGCAAAAAACAAATAAGGTTATAGACGAAGCAGTAGGCGGATTATTATTTATCGACGAAGCATATGCGCTAAAAAAAGAAGGCAACCAGCAGGACTTCGGACAGGAAGCAATTGATGTATTAATTAAGCGAATGGAAGAAAGCCAGGGGGAGTTCGTTGTAATAGCCGCTGGTTATCCTGAAGAAATGAATGCCTTCATAAATTCCAACCCCGGTTTAAAATCACGGTTTACTCATTTCTTTTCGTTCGAAGATTATTCACCTGACGAATTAATTGAAATATTTAAAATCGCTTCACTAAAAGAAGAATACACTATACAGGACGGGGCTCTGACTCTTCTGAAAAAACATTTCACAAAACTTTATAGGAAAAGAGATAAGACTTTCGGCAACGCAAGACTTGTGCGAAACTATTTTAACGAAGCAAAAATTAATTTAAGCAAAAGGTACCTTCAAATCCCTGCGGATAAAAGATCCAAAGAGACAATGACAACCATTTGCCCGGAAGATCTTTCAACTATGCTTGAAGAAAATTTCGGAAAACAAGTTAGGTTCGGTATTGATGAAGAAGCATTATCAAAAGCCTTAAACAAATTAAATAATCTCACCGGTTTGAGCACTGTCAAAAAAGAAATAAATGAAATAGTTAAACTTGCAAGATTCTACTCGGAACAGGGTGAAAATATACACGATAAATTCTCCTCGCATCTTGTCTTTCTCGGAAACCCGGGCACAGGTAAAACAACGGTTGCACGGTTGTTCAGCGAAATTTATTCTGCTCTCGGAATATTACCTCGAGGGCATCTGGTTGAAATAGACAGGCAGGGACTTGTTGCCAGTTTTGTAGGACAGACAGCTGAAAAGACAAAAACAGTAATCGACCGTGCAATGGGCGGTACTTTATTTATTGACGAAGCCTACACACTGGTTAAATTCGGGGAAAATACCGGCAGCGATTTCGGAAAAGAAGCACTGGATACTTTATTAAAAAGAATGGAAGATGACAGAGGCAAATTTATAGTTATTGTTGCAGGTTATACGGAGGAAATGAATAATTTCCTCAACAGCAATCCCGGTCTTCAATCAAGATTTACAAAAAAAATATTCTTTGAAGATTATTCTCCTGACGAGTTGATGGTAATAGCGCAGAAGTTGTGGGAAAGCAAGGGACATATTATTGACGATGAAGCAGTTGATCCTCTGCGTAAGTACTTTAACAAGATCTATAAAAACCGGGATAAAACATTCGGAAATGCCCGGCTGGTAAGAGATTTGGTTGAATCCGCGTTGAAAAACCAAATGCTGAGAATTGCAGATATACCGGCCGAAGAACGGCACGAAGAAGTATTAAAATATATCATGCTGCCGGATATAACCGAAATTATTTCTCAAGGAAAGATTAAAGATAATATAAAGCTTGAAGGCAATCCGGAATTACTTGATAAATATTTGTCGGAATTATCCGGCCTTGCCGGACTTGGTTCTGTAAAAAAATCAGTATCCAAATTGATTAACAGTCTAAAGGTAGCAAAGCTCCGCAAACAAAGAGGTCTGAAAGTAATTCCTAAAAACCTTAACTCTGTTTTCATGGGCAATCCCGGTACCGGCAAAACCACAATGGCCAGGCTGTTAAGTAAAATTTATAAGGAATTAGGAATATTAGATAAAGGACATATTATAGAAGCTGACAGATCTTCTCTGGTAACAGGATATTTGGGACAGACAGCAACTAAAACTAACGAAATTATCGATAAGGCAATGGGAGGTATTCTATATATTGAAGAAGCACATTCTTTAGCCAGAAATTTCTCTGATGCCGGTCAGGAAGCAGTAGATACTTTATCAAAAAGAATTGAAGAGGAACGTGGGAAATTTATTATAATATTATCCGGTTATACGGAAGAGATGAAAATTTTTCTAGATTCAAATCCCGGCATCCAATCCAAATTCCCGAACAATTTCCATTTTGAAGATTATACTCCGCGTCAGATGTTGGAAATTGCACTTGTTATTAGCGAAAAGAACGGCTACACACTTGACGAAGGAGCTTGGCAACTGCTTCTTGAGATTTTTAATAAATTATATTCCTCAAGAGATAAAAACTTCGGGAACGCTCATACGGTAAAGAATATTCTTTATAAAGCCATAAGTAATCAGGAGGAAAGGATATTGTCATTACTTGAACCGGAAGATTCCGACCTAATTACAATTACTCTGGAAGATGTGGACAAAATCGAAAGGGACGATTATTAAAACGATTTATTCAGAAACGACTTAATCAATATCTTCCGGAAATGTTTTTTCCGAAATAGTTTCAATAAGTTTATTCTTTTCAACTATTACCGCCGTCAGTTTATTTCCTGCATAAATGGAAGTGTCAATATAAAGAGTATTACTGCTTTCGTTGTAAATTACATCATCCATTCTGGTATGCCCAACTACCTGCAGTTTGCCGATATTTAACAACTCACCTCTTGTCCATATTATGCTTTGAGATTCGGCTAGGTCATCGGCTAAAAATTTACTCAACGCTTCCGAATCGGAAAGAAAATTATTCGGAAGCTTTGATTTATAATATTTGGATATACCGGCATGCGATATAAAGCAATCTTCCAAATTAAAAAACAGCGGAGCTTTTTCAATTAAACTCAGGTGCTCTTTTATTTTTTTCTCTTTTCCCTCATACGACTGAATAGTATTTTCATATCCGTTGAAAAGCCACGAATTTCCCATTGGAGAAGAAGGAAAATTTATGAAAAAATAGAACATATAATCGTGGTTGCCGGGAGTGAATGGGATATTTTCTTTAACCAAATATTCAATTACATCGTAGCTGAATTTTCCCCGGTCGATTAAATCTCCTACGCTGTAAATCATTATTCCGGGATATTTTTTCCTAATCTTTTCCACCAAAGCTTTTAAGGTATTAACACATCCGTGAATGTCGCCTATTACCGCAACCATATATAATTTTCTGTATTTATTTTATTAAGAAATTAAAAATATTGCCTTGACTGTTAATCAGCAATCAAGGCAAAATAATAAAAACTACTATTTTAGTTTTTAAATATACTTATTTTTATGTGCATATATACTTAGTTCTTCTCTAAAATCGGGGTGAGCTATATCAATTAAAGCTTTTATCCTTTCCCTTATGGGTTTTCCGAAAAGTTGTGCAACCCCGTATTCCGTAACCACATAATGAACATCGCCACGTGTAGTTACGACGCCGGCACCGGGTTTTAATTGAGATACTATTCTTGAGATTTTAAAATCTTTGGTTGTGGAAGGAAGTGCAATTATCGGTTTACCGCCTTCGGAACGGGAAGCACCGCGTATAAAATCCAGTTGACCGCCGAAACCGCTGTAAAGTCTTGGACCTATTGAATCGGAACAGACCTGGCCTGTAATATCGATTTCAATAGCAGAATTTATCGCAACCATTTTGTAATTTTTCGCTATTACAAAAGGATCGTTCACATATTCCTGTCTGTGAAATTCGATCATTGGATTATTGTTTATAAAATTATATAATTTTTTAGTACCGAGTACAAAGCCGGCTACCATTTTACCCGGGTGCAGTGTTTTCATCTCGTTTGTGATAACACCCTTTTCCACAAGTTCAATAGTTCCGTCGGAAAACATTTCGGAGTGAATGCCCAATGCTTTTCTGTCGGACAGGTATTGCAGTACAAAGTCGGGTATGGCCCCTATTCCCATTTGCAATGTAGATCCGTCTTCTATAAGTTCGGCTATATTCCTGGCAATTTTTTTATTTATCTCCGTTACTTCCGAAAGATTGTCCGCGGCTGCCTTGCGGAAGTTCTGCGATATCCTGGTCAACTTCTACGATATAATTAATTTTACTGACATGTATGAAACTGTCGCCCAAAGTACGCGGCATGTTTCTATTAACCTGCGCTATAACAATCTTGGCTTTTTCGGCACCTGTTTTAGTCAGACCTACTTCCACTCCGAAGCTGCAAAATCCGTGTTCATCCGGCGGAGAAACATGAATTAAAGCTACATCCAAATTGATATATCCTTTTGCAAATAACAAAGGTGTTTCATAAAGAAATATAGGAGTAAAATCGGCTCGTCCTTCGTTTACAGCTTTCCTGCTGTTAGTTCCTATAAAAAACGCGTTATGTCTAAAACTATTTTCCAGACCGGGGGACATGTAAGAAATATCTCCAACCGCAAGAGCGTGCATAATTTGAATATCGGACAGTTCGTCTTTTCTTTTCACCAATGCATTTATTAACACAGTCGGAAAAGCACAATTTGAATGTGCTAAGATTTTATCTCCCGGTTTGATCACCTTTACCGCTTCATCTGCCGTTACAATTTTTTGATTGTAGGCATTTAGAATGTTAAAAGGTATGGAATTTTTAGATTTCATTTCTTCTGCTGCTATCATTCTATACCATATTTTTGTTTTAAAATTGCTCTTTTGAAGCTTTTGAATTTCCCTTAGCCGGTATTTTGTGAGTTGGGATTAATATTTTAACAATAATACTAGAAATCTTTAATTAGCGGAGTATACCTTCAACTTTCTGTATTCCAGGTTGAAAATACTTGATATCGCTTCGTTTGAACAATATCCGTTATACGAACAGACGCCCTGTGCCAATCCGGAATCGCTCATAAGTGCATTTTCCAAACCGTTATCAACAATATTTTGAATATAGCCAAAAGCGGCATTATTCAATCCGTAGCTTGCCGTCTTTGCAACTAATGCCGGCATATTAGGAACGCAATAATGTATTACATTATGTATCTGATATACTGGATCTGATATGCTGGTAACATGGCTTGTCTCGATACATCCTCCCTGATCTATTGAAACATCTATAACAACGGCGCTCTTTTTCATTCCCTTTATCATTTCTTCCGTTACGAGATGAGGAGTTTTTTCTCCTTTTATTAAAACCGCACCGATAAGTACATCCGCAAATTTAACTCCCCGTGAAATTGTATACGGGTTAGCCATCACTGTTGTGATTTTTTGTCTGAAAGTGGAATCAATTTTTCTTAAACGGTTTAAGTCTTTATCTATAACAATAACCTGCGCACCCCTGCCCAGGGCTGCTCTGGCAGCTGTTGTTCCGACAACACCTGCGCCTAAAATAACAACTGCTGCAGGAGCTACTCCGGTTATTCCTCCGAGAAGTATTCCTCTTCCTCCTTTAGGATAACTTTCCAAATATCTTTCGGCTATTTGAATGGAAAGCTGTCCTGCAATTTCGCTCATGGAATGAAGTACCGGAAGACCGTTATCACTTTCAATTAATTCGTAACCAATAGCTGTTATATTTTTTCGAAGAAGCTTCTCTATAATCGACTTATTGCCGACTGCAAGATGCAAGAATGAAAACAGTATCTGGTTGTCTTGAAGAAGTTCTGTTTCGGCATCGACCAGCGGAGTTACTTTTGCTATAAGCTCCGACCTCATATAAACTTCCTCAGCACTATAAACGATTGTTGCTCCTATACTTGAATAATCTTCATCCGTAAAATTACTCCCGGCGCCGGCGCCGCTTTGAATATATACAGTATGCCCTCCTCTTATAAGGGCATCCACACCAGCGGGAGCCAAAGCAACTCTCTTTTCTTCAAATATATTTTCTTTTGGTATTCCTATTCTCATATAAATATTTAATTTGTTAATACTTAAACCTACCTATTAGGCTGTTAATTTTCAAATTTACTTTTTTAAGCCGAAATTATAAAAAGATAAAAGTATTTAAGCTACGACTCAGATAAAACTCATAAAAGAAGCCTATGCGCCACAATTGATATTTTACTTTTAAGAAGCTAAAATTAGCATGTGTCTTGACCTCACCGAGAATTTAGGTAATGACCGGAGTTACTGCCTTTTTGCCGGATAACACGTTGACAATATTTTTTGCCGCAAGTTCAGCCATTTTATTTCTGGCTTCCTCAGTAGCGCTTCCGATGTGAGGGAGCAATATAACATTCTCTAATTCAAATAATTCCGCGTTTAATTCTGGCTCGTTTTCGTAAACATCCAGTCCTGCAAATCTTAATTTCTTTGCTTTTAAAATCTTTATCAACTCTTTTTCGTCAATTATTTCTCCTCTGGCGGTGTTGATGAGCACCGCAGAATGTTTAAGCATGTGAAGTTTTTCTTTATTTAACAGATGATAAGTTTCTTTCTTAAGCGGCAGGTGAAGCGATACAACATCGGAATTTTTTAGTAAGCCGTTAATATTTATTTTTTTTGCTCCAGTAAGTTTTTCCAGGTTTTCGTTACGTGAGCGTGAATAATATAATATTTTCATTCCGAATGCTTTCGCTCTCACAGCAGTTGCCGTACCTATTCTGCCGGCTCCCAGGATACCGAAAATTTTGTTGTTGAGTTCCATACCCAGAAACAATTTTGGTTTCCATCCTTTAAATTTTTTATCTTTTACGAACTTTTCGGCTTCGGTCACTCTCCTCGAGCATGTTAATGTAAGTGCCATTGCAAGATCGGCCGTGGAGTCGGTTAAGACATCCGGAGTATTTGTAACAACAATATTTTTTTTCTCCGCATATTTAACGTCAATATTATTATATCCTACCGCATAATTAGCAATCACCCTGCATTTTGCCAACCGATCGATAACATTACTGTCAATTTTATCTGAGAGCAAAGTTATAATTCCGTCGGCGTCTTTTCCGTATTTAAAAAGTTCATTCTTTGAAATCGGTTTGTCGCCTTTATATACATAAACTTTAAACTTTTTTCCGCGCAATATCTTAATCGCAATTTCCGGAATTTGACCTGTAATATAAATTTTCATTTTATATAGTGATTTTAATGACCGAATAAAAGTCTGACAATGAATACGGCGGCAAGTATCCCGGCTATGTCCGCAATTAATCCGGCAGAAAGTGCATGCCGTATTTTCCTGATATTAACTGCTCCGAAATATACTGCAAGTACATAAAAGGTTGTTTCTGTACTACCGTAAAAAGTTGAAACAAGTATTCCCAGAAATGAGTCAGGGCCGTGAACGGATATTATTTCCGCCATTATTCCCAGCGACCCGCTCCCTGAAAGAGGCCTCATCAGGGCCATAGGTAATGCTTCTGCCGGCATGCCTATCAGATTAGTTACCGGATGCAACAAGTAAACCAGCCAATCCATGGCTCCGCCGGCCCTGAATATTCCAATCGCAACCAGCATTGCTACAAGATACGGTATAATCTTTACTGCTATGGTAAATCCCTCTTTTGCACCTTCCACAAAAACTTCATATATCCTTACCTTTTTTATAGCTCCGTAGCCCACGAATATGACAATAAGCAGAGGAATTGCAAGTGTTGAAAATATTTGAACCACACTTTTGAATGTATCCACCGATATAAAACTAACAGATTTATCAAAAATATTCCCCAGCCCGGAATAAATAAATAATAAAACAAAAAGAACTATTCCTAATAAAATAATGAGTGGCCTCAAACTTTTCATTAGTGAGTATTTGCTGTTTTCTTTCTTTAAAGGAAATTTCTCCAATATTTTTGCTGCTGTAAGTCCGGCAACGGTTGCACAAAATGAAGCAAATAAAGAGGTTCCTATTATTATTGCAGGTTGAGTACTGCCGGCGGCAACTCTAACGGCAATTGCAGTGGCGGGAATAAGCGTCATGCCGGCAGTATTTATGGCAAGAAATGTACACATAGCATTTGTAGCGGTTTCTTTATCCGGGTTTAATTCATTAAGTTCTTCCATAGCTTTCAAACCGAACGGTGTTGCGGCATTTCCCAGTCCAAGCATATTTGCAGACATATTCATAATCATTGAGCCCATTGCGGGGTGATCGGCAGGAACATCGGGAAACAGCATTTTCGTAACCGGTTTAAGCCACCCTGCAATAATACCAATAAGACCTGCTTCTTCGGCAATTTTCATAATTCCGAGCCAAAGCGCCATAATACCGATTAAACCTAAAGAAATGTTTACTGCATTACCTGCTGAGTCTAAGGCCGAATTTGTGACATTTTTTAATTTAAGAAAAGATACACTTTCCAGTATTATATGAGCTTTTGCTTTTTGCGGAGAGATGATGCTGTCTATTTTCAGAGTTCCTGTCAGATCGTCCTTATCGCCCGAAGCTGTTCCCATTTCCTGCCATATTTCAGGAGAATTCTTATCTAATTTAAAATAAACCGATGCTGGAGTATTTTTTATATGTGTAGTAACAGTAGCATTTATCGATACCGAAGATTTAAACTTTTCACTATAGAATTTTTCAAGATCATCTCGTGAAACACTAAGTACGGCTTGATATGAGGCGGATGAATCGGAATTATAAACAGAAGAGAAATCCAGTATTACCGGTAAAGGATCGTTGCTTTTATATTTATTCTCGGATTGATTTACTAGATCGGTGGTTACTGCGGCTCCTATCCCCAGAAAGAGAAGAGCAAGCCATACATAATTAAGCATATTAGTATCTGCCGTACTTTGAAATTGAAATTAATTTTGCGGCTTTAACTAAAATTCTAACCGCCGGTTTCTTCAAATGCCTGGATTTCTTCCGAGTCAATTATTACAGCCCTGCTCAACCCGGCAAGATTTACTTCTCCCCCAACATTCTTTTTATACTTGATTAAATAATTTTGTTGCAGTTCTTCGAATAATTTCTGATCGTCTATTTTTTTAATTATGCCGACAATTGAAATGGAAATCAAATTATAAGTAGGATCAAAATCTATATCTTTCGCTTTTTTCAATTTGCCGTATTTAATAATCGTAAAAGTTACATTCGAATCGAATTGAATTTTATCGAATATTTCTTCTTCGTTATCTATAAATATGAATATGTTTTTATCCAGATAAATAAAAGTTGTGGCAATCTGAAAAACTTTTTCGTTTTCAACCATTAAAGCCAAAACACCGACAGGATTAGACGATAATTCTTGTTCTATCAATTCCAAATCTCTAATCTGATTTACGACCTTATGCATTTTTCTTTACTTCCATATATTGTGATAAAATCATGGTGTCTTCATTCTTTAACTATCTTAAAGCTAATAATTATTTTTAATATAATTTTATACTTTTAAATAATATGTGATTTGGACGAGTTTAATATCCAAGAGATAAATAAACGGTTGTTAAAGATAATTACCAATCACTAAACAATGCAAGTACACACGTATAATTTTTTTTAAGAAAACCGGTCAACTAACCGTCTGATCTGCACGTTTTATACAGGTTCTGTTAAGAGCAAAATAACATGAGCTGCAATGTTCCAAAACAGGGGTATAGTTTTTAGTCCGGGTTAATTTTGTCATTTTATAAATAACATCTTTTAAAACATCCAATTCTTCATTACCGATCTTTTGTGCAATAACATTTTGCGGATGTTTAATAAATATAAGCCTTATCTCTATTTCGTTTATATCAGGATATAACTTTGAAACAATATAAGCATAAAAAGTCAATTGAGTTAGATATGCACCTGATTTTTTATTTAGTTCTTCGACCGTAACATCATCGGTTTTATAATCTATAATTATTATTTTTTTTTGATCGAATATAATTTTATCAATTATTCCGTAAAGGTAAAAGTCTGTTTCCTGAACGTAAATTTCATATTCGTTTTGAAAGTCTTTATAGGCAATTATTTTTTTATATTCATTTGACTCGAAATATTTAATGAGATCAGCACTGATATTTTCAAGTAGTTCTTCTTCAATCTTTCCGTTCTTTTCAAATTCCGAAAGCTCTATATGGATTAGCGCTCTGACCTCGTTTTTAATATTCTTTTTATCATTCTGTTTATCGAGTAATTCATGGACAATCCGGCCTTTTAAATCCCCGTAATTTTTTAAGTTGCTGCCGCTTTTTAATTCGGAATTTTCTTCGATTGCTTTTTTTTCGTTTCCGTTATACTCGTATTCGCTTTTTATCTTCGGCGGTTTCTTCTTTTTTAACAGCCAGTTTCTGTAGTCTCTGAAAAAATCACCGAATCCAAATTCATAAGTCAGCTGATATTTGACCGGACATTGGTTAAAGATTGCAACCTTAGTGGCCGAAATTATTTCTCCCTCCGTCATATCTTGTATCGTTCCTATGGACAGTTCCTTTCGGGATTCAACAACCGCAAAGGCATCATTTACTATGTTGCCTTCTATGTTTTTTATAATCGGTACGAATAAATCCAATTGAGTTTCAATTGTTTTATAATCCCCGTTTTCAACCTTTAAATATTTTAGCGGTGCTCTGATTCTGTATTCATCGGATGTAAAATCAATATTCAAACCGCACTTCAGCATATCCATAAATGAATTAGGCGCGTATTTATGATCCTTCTTTGCGCCAGCAGATATAAACAAATAATCTACTGCTCTTGTAACAGCAACATAAAACATTCTTTTATTTTCTGCGGCATTTTTTCTTTTTGAAATAATGTTTGCTAAACCGACGATAGGGGCTGCCTCGTATTCCGAAAAATAATTCTCATTAACAGGAACTTTTGTTAAAAGACCCAGACCTTTATTTACAGAAAATGACTTTGCTTTAATCGAAGAATTACCGGACTTATCGTCGCATTTATACAGGAAAACAGCTTTAAATTCCAGCCCTTTCGACTGATGTATGGTCATTATTTTAACCGAATCCGTTTCTTCCGGCATAACGGCCTGTGCTTCATCTTCTGTTTTTTCAATCGATTCTCTCAAAAAAGTAACGTAATCGTACAAAGTTTTAAAACCCTGCGACACAAAATTTATCGTCAGCTTAATTAATTTATTTATATTGGCAGTTTCCTGAACACCGTTTGGTTTTGAGGATAGAGTAACAAGTAAGTCCGATTCATTAAGGATTTTCCTCAGAAGAGCGGTAATATCATAACTATTCGCCAACTCTGAGTTTGTCTTAAGAATTTCAGTGATGAGTTTTAATTCAGGATTCTTTTTCGCAAAGTCCAATAATTTTTCCCAATAGCTTTTACCTCGAGCCAACGATATTTCAAATATTTTTGAATCCGGAATGGAAAAAAAAGGGCTTCTTAAGACTCCGATTAATGCCGTATCATTTTTATCATCCAGCAGAAAAGAGAAATAATTAAATATATCGTAGATCGATTGGCGCTGGTAGAATCCTTTACCTCCCAAAATTGTGAAGGGTATTTTATACTTAACGAAAGCTTTTTCCAAACCGGCAAATGCTTTTCTCTTTCTGCACAGAATTGCAATATTGTTCCAGCCGAAATTATCTGAAAAGTCATTGTCGCAAAGTTTCATTATACGCTTTGCAACGTTTTCAGCCTCGCTATCGCCTTCGTCAGCATCCTCATCACCGTTTAAGGATTCTTTAACGTCAGGTGACGAAATAAGTATTTCGATTTTACCTTTTACTTCGTCGCTTCTTGCGCATACTATATCATTATGTTCCACTTCGTTATATAGAAGGTCGGGTTCTGCAAACAATTTTTTAAATAACAAATTAGTAAACAAAGAAATAACAGGCGCCATTCTGAAACTATCGGGTAATGTAAGTAAAAACTGATCGCCAGACTTTCCCGCAATATCATGTTTAGTTCTGTTGAACACTTCCAGTTCGGCGTCTCTGAACATGTAAATACTTTGTTTTTCATCACCGACCACGAACAAGTTTCCCTTTTTTAATTTATCCAGTATCGGCAGAAAAATGTTGTATTGTATTTCATTCGTATCCTGGTATTCATCAATCATAATATATTTGTATTTTTCAGAAAGACTTTGCCGTACATCTTCCCTGCTCAGTACATCCTGAGTAAATAACAATATATCTTCATAGTCTAAAAATCCGTTTTCTTTTTTCTTATTTAAATATCTTTCCAGAGCCTTCTTAAAGAAATATAATATAGAATAACCATAGCATGCCAGTTCGGTTTCTATCTCGGTAGTATTTTCGGGTAAATTCAGACTGTCCAGATCGCTGAAAAATCTTTCGAGTAATTCGGTTTCAATAGAATATTCGTCTTTTAGTTTCCCCAAATATTCTCTAATCTTTAAGGTATTTTTTTGCGTTGCAATAATATTTTTTATTTCAGAATAAATAGTAAGTCTTCTCGAATTATCTGTTTCTCCAATTATATTTTTTATTAAAGGAATAACTTCCAACGCGGTTGAATTATCCGGTTTGGAATTTAAAACAGCTTCATTTATATCCGAAATTGTGTTAATTATTTCTGCATCTTCCTTCAACAGCACGGCCGGTATCAATTCCTTAAATTTACCGGCAAAGAATTCCGCAGTTTTTTCAACTCCTCCCTGATAAATTTCATCTTCTATTTTCAGAACATTCTTTCTGTTTTTTATTAAAGATATTATTTCACCGGTAAAAAGACTTTTCGATGCAAAAAAGCGGATGAGCTTTTTAAAATTAGTTTCATCATGTTCATTCTGGATCGCGGCTTTAATTGTCTCGTCTACCGAAAGCTCAATCAACTCGGTTGACAGCTGCTCGTCAATTGGAGAGAAATTTGCATCAAGGCCTGCTTCAACCGGATATTCCCTTAATATATCGATACAGAAAGAATGAATAGTAGAGATGTTGGCTGATACAAGCTGTCTCCTCATGTTTTCCAATTTAGCGGCAGCTTTTTTATCCTTAGCTTGTTTAAGTCTTTCTTCGATTTGGTTCGCAATTTTTTTGTAAAGCTCGCTTGCAGCTTTATCCGTAAAAGTAATTGCAGCGATATTGCGCAGTGAAATGTTTTCTCTCAATACTATTTCAATATATCTTCTTGAAAGGACAAACGTTTTTCCAGAACCCGCGTTCGCAGTCAGCGAAATATGATTATCAAATTGAAGTGCCGCTTTTTGGTGCGGTGTCAATGAAGTCATTCAAAATCCGTATGATAAATTTATATTTTAGGAATAGTTATTTTAAATAGCGCTCCCGGATTATGAGAATCATGAACCGCGATACTTCCGTTTATACTGTCGATAAACCGTTTTGCAAGTTTCAGTCCTATGCCCATTCCTTTTTCTTTAGTCGTAAAATTCGAATCAAATATTTTTGAACGAATATTTTCAGGTATACCTTTGCCGTTATCCTCAATTATAATAACGAAATTTCCATCTTCTGATTCAATATTAAAATTTATTTTTGTTGCACCCGCTTGTATCGAGTTTCTGATAAAATTGATAAAAAGCCTTCTTAATTGTGCTTTGTCTCCTTCTATCAATGCCGGATGAACCGAACCTGTCAAGGTTATTTTGATATGCTCTTCAACGAATAAATTGACTGCGTCATTTAACACCGAAAAAATATCAATCTGCTCAAGATTAAAATTAGGCATCCTTGCAAACCGTGAAAACTCCGAAGCAATTGAACTAAGGCTTTCGATTTGATTTAATATTGTTAAAGAAAGCTTCTCAAACATATCATTAAAATTTTTATTTTTGTCTGTGTAAGAAGCTATAAGCTGTTGAACCGCAAGTTTCATTGGGGTTAACGGATTCTTAATTTCATGTGCTACCTGCTTCGCCATTTCTTTCCAGGCATTTTCTCTTTCCAATTCTGCCAGTTCTGCCTGGTTCTTTTGAAGTTCTTTAGTCATTGCATTGAAGCCGTCGTATAATTCTTTAATTTCTCCCTTTTCATTATTAGCGAGCTCAACATTAAAATCGCCGTGCGCTACCGAATCAGTAGCTTTTGTTAATCTTCGTATTGGAAGCGACATTCTGTTTGCCAGAAAAGCGCTGAGCAGTATCATTATGAAAGATGTAAATGAGAAAATACCGAACAGGAACACATCTATATCAACAACCGAAAAGGATAACCTAACTTTATTAAAAGCATCGTTAACACCTATTATAAAAGGTCGTCCCTGTATGGAAAATTTTTTATAAAAGGAATCATAAATAAAGCCTTCCACATTTTCCTGGGTTAAATATTCTCTGAAACTAAGATAATTCAGTTGGTAATAGGCAATCGGGTTCAGCCTGTCGCTGAATAATCCAATCCTATAATATTGCTGCTTTGAATTATAGAGCGCGGTCGTTCCGTCGTAAATAGAAAATGATATCCCTAAATCCTGCCCGGCCTTATTAAAAATCTGCTGCAAATCATTATCTTTATTTCTAGTAAGTTCGGTAGTTATATACTTTTCAATATAATTAACACGGTCGTTTAAGTCGTTAAAAATTGCCGTTTGACTTCTTTGCTGCACTATTTGCCGGTTGTACACTGCTAAAACTATAATCGGAATCAGTGAGACCAGAAGAAAAGCTATCAGCAACTGTGCCCTGAAACTGTAACGGTATTCTTTTATTTTAACGAAAAGGATAATTATCAGAACTATAATTATAAAAAAACTGTGCACAAGAAAAATTTTGAAGAAATTAAAAAAGTCCCACGATATTTTTTTCTCTCTTGTGGATACAGCCGTAATTCGCTGATTTCCGTTAGGAAAAGTTTTTAAGGCGTAAGTATAATAATTTTCACCGTTTAGGTTTAGATCCAGCCAAGATTCATTATCTTGGGAATAATCAGCGTTTAATATAGGTTTAATCTGGTTCCTGGAAGGATAAATATCGCCGTAAACTTCCTGCAGGCGGGAATCGGAAAATTCGAAGATTTTAAATGGCTGATATCTATTACACTATTCAATATATTTTTTTTTGATTCGAGAAAGAGAGGAATATCATTGCTACCCAGGTTTTGAAGATTAAATCCTATTGAGGTTGTGATATAACCCAATTTTATATCCCGGTCAAATACTGGAATAATACCTTTAAATATTTTCTTCGTTGAATCTTGCCCCAGATTGAGTTCAATTATTAAGGGTTTTTTACCCGAGTAATTAAAAAACTGAGCAGGTAATTTCGTATCAACATCTAGTCCGACGGAAAAGGATCCGATCTTATTATTATCCTTATTCCAAATTGCAACGGACGAATTCAGCGATTCTCTTTGAAGTGAGCTATTTGCCCAAAACCTGAATGCATCAGCATCATAATTACTGTTTCTCAAACCAAAATCCATAATGATATCATTGTTATTAGATGCGTCTTGAAGAGTTTCAGTTATTAAAAATTTCAGCAAATTATCGTTGGGCCTGTTTATTTCCATCGCCGTTGTTTTAAGAGATTGCTTTTCAAGTGCAACATTGAAATAATTCAAAAGAGTAATAGACATTACAGAAGCTATGAGTGTGACATAAATAAAATTGAAAGCTTCTCCGCTTTTATTAAGATAGATTTTATAGCATAAACCCATCACAAATGCGACAAAAATAACGCTCAGTAAAGGAGAAATAAGTGCTTCGAGTTCAAAATAAATGAAGACCAGGCCGAGTATTTGAAAAGTTAAAAATGCTGATATAAAATATAATTTTATTTTTTTTCTGTCGGGATCCGGAATTAATGCCATCAGAGTCAGAATATATGAAGATAAAAGCAGTATGGTTGAAACACCGAGCATCAGCAGGTTAAGATTCATGATGATTGAAGGTAAATTCGGAATTAAATAAGGTTCTTTGAAATACCTTAAAGTGGAATCGAAAATAATGCTTTTAACTGAAGCGCTGAATCCCCTAATGGTTAAAAAGAATAAAAATACAACCGGAAGAAAAAGGATTACAAATAATACAGATTTCTTTTTGAGAACAGCTTGAGCATTCCTTAAAAAATTCAGCAGGTACCTGAAACCGTTTATCGTTATTACCAGAACGAATAGAGCGGTCACAAAAAACTCTATAGGTGATTTTACAATTCCGCTGCCGAAAGCCGAAGAAAAATAAACCGGATCGATAAGCTGTCCGTTTAATATTCCGGAAGGAAAGTTTACTTCGAAAAGGAAAATTCGGAAAATTGTGAGAAAGAATGTCAAAGTTAGAATTTTAGCAGTGCGCGATTTCAATTCGAAATATTCTTTTCTGAAACCGAGCGCTAATATAATTCCCCCTATAAAAACCAATATGGCCTGTATTTGAGATGATTCGCGGTAAATAGTATCGATTGTAGTGTCAAGAGTAGGTTTGGTGAAAGTTACTTCCCCTACCTTATTGTCCTGATTATTTACCAGTACGAACGAATATTTACGTCCGTCCAGCGTGCTTTCAGCAAATGGTGAATATTTAATTTCAAATTGTGTAAGATATTTATCGGATAACTCCTTTGAAAAATTGACTTGATTAAAATAAGTATTATGCAGAGTAAATTGTTTTTCAATTACAGAGCTAACTACAAAATAAAAGACTTCATTTTCAATAAGAAGAGTATCCGTTACAGTTAAATATGTAGAAAGATCGGTATTATAAAAATGAGTTTGACCGGCAGGAAATGCCAACGGAAGTATATCATTTTGCGGAATCGTAAGCTGCTCGTTCCAGGCAATTAATTTTCCGTTTGGAGCCAGGACCTCGACCGAATAATCTTTATATTCGTCTTCGTTTACCAATTTTATTAAAGCCCCGTAAGATGAGTTCCTGGGTTGCAGAACTTTCCTCAGATTATATTTGACGGAATAGGCGGTCTGTAAGAGTTGATCTCCCTTTTCCTTAAAAGAGGAAGTGACATAATTTTCTATCTCTTCAATTTTAGAAGATAATTTAGAATCCCAATTTTCCTCGACCTGTTTTACAATAATAGGCGCAATTATTCCTGAAAGGAAAAAAAGTATTAATATAAAAAAGACGATAGCAAAATATTTTCTATCGCCTTTAAATCTTCCTAAAATTTTTAAAGACGTTAATTAATCGTTAGCTGTGTTATTTTCCATTTTTTTCCGGTATGCTTCAGCGAAACATAAACCTGGGCTTCCGCTCTTTTCCCTCTTACTGCAAATGTATACGTACCGGTTCCATACATATTTCCATTTTCAACCTGCATGTTATCAAATTTAAAACCGTGGGCCTGATAATCTCCGAAAAAATCTTCCAAAACATAGTAAGCTTGATTCGAACTGTAATAACCGTTAATTCCGTTAGACAAGCTGAGATATGTCTGCGTGCCGAAATAACCGATAAGTTTTTTAACATTTCCTTCCGCAATTCCGTTTTCAATATTATTAAAGACCATTTTGGTATCGTTCCTTTGGTTGTGACTATCGATCTTGATAAAGTTTTCCTGTCCAAAGGCAAAATTAATAATAGTTAAAAATATTATAATGAAAAGAATTGCCGGTATTTTTAATCTTTTATTCATTTTATTTCTAAGAGAAATTTAATTAAATATGTAACGGAAATCTATAAATAAATTTACTAATCAAACTTATTTATGATATATATTTTTACTACAAACCGCCGGAGCTTAATCTTCAATAATAAAGCTCCGGCGGATGAGATTATGATTTAAATTCTATAAATTTTTAAATAAACATTTCATCTTTTTTTCAAAGAATTCATAACAAGAGGATCTCTTACTTTGGGAACGGCTTTTGTCTTTAACATTGTATTTCCCTTAACAGTTTGGAATGCCCAATCAAAAGTCATCCTTTCATTAGATATGGATGATACCCTGATTTTAGCGTAATGGTTATCCCACGTCCAAATTACATAAGTATGACCCGGAATTGCAATCGCATCTTTTGTTGGTGACCATCCGTCTGCAGGTGCAAAAGGAATATCATATAGATCGGATGTTCTTCCCATGTCCCGAATATCGGTATCTTTCATTACGTCAATATAATATGTACCATTATAATTCTCGAAATAAAAATCGGCAGAATTATCGTTATAAGGAACATCAGTGTAGGTTGTAAAAGAAAATCCGCTGTTATCGGGAAATTGGTAATAATCAAAAACAGTTTGATTAAATCCTTCTGGTCTGGGCGTAGCAGAAATATTATCGTAGCTTAATTCACTTTCGTTGCCGTTATAATCATAAGCTGTAACTGCATAATAATAAGTATTGCCGTTATGGGCATCGTAATCGTTATAATAATTATTGCTGGTTGAACCAATCAACGAGTATTTTCCGTCGTAACTGCTTGAATAATATATATTATATCCGGCAACATCTCTTTCCTGATTATAGCTCCATGAGATAGTTACTACATTATCGCCATTTAAAACCTGGAGCCCTGTAGGCGGCGAAGGAGGCTGGTCATCCACATGGTAAAAATCTTTATATTGACACGCGGATAAACTAAATATAATTGCTAATAAACTTAATAATAATATAATCTTTTTCATTTTCTAACCCGTTTTTAATTCTAGGGATTTATTATCCCAATTTGGGTGCCATAATTAATGTTTAATATTTGTTTGTTATGGAAAGAATTTAGGGAAGGATTGTATTAAAAGATATACACCACTGTACAGACATTTTTTATTTAATAACGATTTTCAATTTAATCCGCTTTAACTCTTAATTTTAACTCAACTTCATTTCTAACTTGTAATCAGAATCTTGCTCTTAATTTTTTTCTTACTATGCTTGTTAGAGGAAATCATTAAAATTAAGAACAATTAAAAAGTCTATATTCTAGTGAGAATTAACAGTATTCCGACAATTATACTTTTAGCTGAAAATTATTTTGTATAATATAATTGAGTATAATAAAGATCAACCCACGTATATGTAAACAATTAAATATCTAAGAACTTTTCCTGATAATACATTTTCTTTTTATTAATAACAGCAACTGCTTTTCCCGTTAACAATCTTTTATCAAACGGAGAATTTCTTGATTTACTTTTTGAACCGGAAAGATCGGTTGTCCAAATTTCATTGGGATCGATTATAGTTAGGTTTGCTGTTTCACCAATTTCAAATCTAGGAACGGAAAGATTCAGTATTTTCCTTGGATTAATTGCCATTTTGATTATCACCTCTTCGATAGTCAAAATTTTCTTGTGATATAATTCCGTGAGAACCAAGCCTAGTTCTGTCTCCAGACCGATTATTCCGTTTGGTGCCAACTCGAATTCCGCTTCTTTCTCTTCCGGCGAGTGCGGTGCATGGTCGCTAGCTATACAATCTATTGTTCCGTCTTTCAAACCGATTAATACTTCATCAACATCGGCCTTAGTTCGGAGGGGCGGATTCATTTTCATATTCGTATCATAAGTTTTAACCGCATCATCCGTTAATGAAAAATGATGAGGAGTGACTTCCGCCGTTACTGCCAATCCTTTTTTCTTTGCCTCCCTTACCATTTCTATCGATTTTTTCGTACTTATATGAGCAATATGAATTGTACCGCCGGTATACTCAGCCATGAGAATATCTCTTATTACAATTAAATCTTCTGCAACCGGGGGAATAGGCGGCAGGCCCAGCATAGTAGAGTTTAAGCCTTCGTTCATAGCGCCGCCTGCAAGCGATTCATCTTCGCAGTGTTCGATAACAGGTAAACTATACATCTTTGAGTATTCCAAAACTTTTCGCAAAATTCCGGAAGTTTTAATCGCAACACCGTCGTCTGAAAAACCTACTACACCTGCTTCCTGAAGTTCCGCCATAGGAGAGATCACTTCACCTTTTCTTCCCTGAGTTGCGGCTCCTATTACATTTACATCTACTATATGATTAGCCGCCTGTTTTTTAATCAATTCGACAACTTCGGCACTGTCAATTGCCGGTTCCGTATTTGGCATACATGCTATACCGGTAAAACCCCCTGCTGCCGCAGCATTGCTGCCCGTAATTACAGTTTCTTCATCTTCGCGTCCGGGTTCCCTGAGATGAACATGCATGTCAAAAAGTCCCGGAACAACATAATTACCGCTAAAGTCATACACTTCGCTGTTCTGTGTATCTTCTTTACTTAAATTTCCGATCTTTGTAATAACACCGCCGGTAAGCAGGAGATCAATATTCTTTTGATTAATATTATATTCCGGATTTAAAAGGTTAATATTCTTTAAGACTATTTTCATTAAAAAACCTTTTTAATTTAAAGTTCCCAAAAGATACAGTACAGCCATCCTAATGGCCACGCCGTTTGTTACCTGTTTTAGAATTACCTGCTGTAACCCGTCGGCCACTCCAGATGATATTTCCACACCCCTGTTGATAGGCCCGGGATGAAGTATTAGAACGTTTTTTCCGTTTTTCTCTAAACGATCTTCAGTTATACCGAAATATTTGGCATATTCACGCAATGAAGGAAAATATCCTCTGGCTTTTCTTTCAAGTTGAATCCTCAATACATTAAGAACGTCATTTTCTTGGATTGCTTCATCTATATCATGTATTACATCGACACCTAAATCTTCAATATACCTCGGAATCATAGTCAAAGGACCGCAGACCGATACCTTTGCGCCCATAGTTTTTAATCCGAAAATATTGGATAAAGCGACACGGCTGTGCGCGATATCCCCGACTATGCAGACCTTTAGTCCGTCAATCTTTCTTAATTTTTCTCGAATGGTGTACATATCTAGCAGTCCTTGAGTCGGGTGCTCATGAATGCCGTCACCGGCATTTATAATATTGGCATCACAAATCTTTGTGAGAAATAGGGGAGATCCTGCGGCGGAATGTCTTACGACAACCATATCAACCTTCATAGCTTCAATATTTCTTATTGTATCTTTAAAGGTTTCACCTTTATTAACACTGCTTGAAGACACCGCAAAATTTACGGAGTCTGCCGATAATCTTTTTTCTGCTAATTCAAAAGAAATCCTGGTTCTTGTAGAATTTTCATAAAAAAGATTTACGATAGTTTTCCCCTGAAGTGTCGGAACTTTTTTAATTGGCCTTTCCAGAACCTCTCTGAAGGTAGTAGCAGTGTCTAAGATAAGTTGTATGTCCTCTTTTGGAATCCCTTGCAAGCCTAAAAGATGTCTACTTGATAACGGCATTTTATTCTCTGAAATTAATTACTATTCTTGAATGTTTATTAAATAAATTGCGTCTTCTCCGTCAAATTCTTTCATTTTTACTTTTATTTCCTCGTTTAAGGAAGTCGGAGTATTTTTACCGACATAGTCAGCGCGAATTGGCAGTTCTCTGTGTCCGCGATCTACAAGCACAAAAAGTTGAATTGTGCTGGGCCGGCCCAGATCCATAATAGCATTCATTGCAGATCTGACTGTTCTTCCCGTATATAATACATCGTCGATCAGAATTATATCTTTATCATTTATATCGAAAGTGATGTCGCTAACTGAAACTTCCGGCTGCTTCAATCTGGTTCTGAAGTCGTCCCTATAAAGGGTAACATCAAGAATTCCGAACGGCAGTTCAATCTTTTCAATTTCTTTAATCTTGTTAAATATTCTTTTCGCTAGGAATTCACCTCTCGTGCGCATGCCCATTAAAACAAGATTTTGAGAACCTTTATTATGCTCCAAAATTTCGTGAGAAATTCTGGTTATGATTCTGTTCATTCCCTGTGCATCTACTAATTTTGATATAATTTCCATAATACAAAAAATCCTCCTTGGTTTGCAGCCTTGGAGGTTTCCTCATTTTATTAAACTTTTTTCATCCTTTTCCATCTCTCGGGATAGAGTTAAAGGTCAATTTTATTTCCGCCAACTTAAAATTAATTATGCCAAAAGTAAAGAGATTTAATTCACTTTTTTGAAATTATTTTAAAAATAAAAAGGGATCCGTTGAAGATCCCTTAAAAATGAAATAATTTATAAATTATTTGTTTAAAATCTTAAATTCGATCCTCCTGTTTAATGAACGCCCTTCCGAAGTTTTATTTGAGGCTACAGGGTTCTCTTCTCCGTAACCGGCGGCTGTACAATCTGTCGGCAGCAATGCCTTTGGCCATAAGGAAATTTTTAACTGTTTCGGCTCTGTTTAAGAGAAAGCTTTTTATTATATGAATGATGAGCCCACATTATCGGAATATCCCTGTATTTCAACTTTTATCTCGGGATGAGTCAAGAAGTATCTGAACTGCATTATATAGAATGGGGAGCTGATTCGGGTTTCAGACTTGCTTTACCGAAGTCAAAATTTACGCCGACAAGAACCCAGTTCTAGCAATTCATTGACGGGATCTTTGGCTCATTTCTTTTTACGATATCTTCGATTCTGGTATAATCTACTTTTGTGGGTTCTGTAGCATATTTTTTTACTATATCTTCAATTCTTTTCGTAATCTATTTTGATTTATTCCGTCATACAAATCGCACAAATGTGATTTTTCACCTTTTGCAAAATAATAAACCAGGCCAAGATTAAAATGTCATATAAGAATCGGTATTTCCTCCCAAGAATTCCGCCGCTTACCGTTCCGTACATTCCGTCAAAATTGCTTGTTCCTATTGTATGGTACCCCAATTCGGTATTCAATTTCCAGTTTGCCGAAAGTGTCCATTCTGCTCCGAAATCAAGATTAACCGAATAATCCATAGAAGAATTTATTTAGTTTAGCAACCGGCGAATTTGCAATTTTGTAATATACGCTGCCTACTCCCGCTCCCAGAAATGGCGAAATTGATTCGCAGGGAGCTAAGTAATAAAGAAGATCAAAATCTCCGGCAATAAAATCATTTTTAATGGTAATTAAAGGATTCCCGGCATCGCCCTGAATGATGATTTGAACTCCCGGCAAATCTTAAGCCGACATGTTCGGTAAAATTTCTTTGAATAGACAGATATCCCCCGTATCCCGTCAATCCCTTAAGCTGCAAATCCGTACTTACGTATCTGGGATATTTAAATCCAAAACCAAAACTCCAACTGTTTTTTGCTAACCAGTTCCCCTTAACGGAATCAGTCTGTCCGAGTACAATACTTGTCAAAAAGAAAACCAAAACTGATAAGGTAAATAGAAGTTTTTTCATTAAATTACCTCTTTAATATTTGTAACTATTTTACTTCTACTTAAAGTAAAAGGTCAAAAGAATTCCATAAATCATTGTCATTTAATATATTATTAAATAGAAATAAACACAAGAAAAAATTACTTCAAACATTTTTATTGAAATTCACTATTGAACTTGGATTTTTTAACCAAACGGATTATTTTAGGCCTTCGGTTTAGGAAAATTTAGTCTAACTTTTATTTATTCGGGGTGTAGCGCAGCCCGGTTAGCGCGCTTCGTTCGGGACGAAGAGGTCCCCGGTTCGAATCCGGGCACCCCGACACACAGATTTTATCTTTTAACTTAAAATTTATCATGGCTCAAAATCATTCTTTTGATATCGTTTCGGATATTGATCTTCAGGAAGTTGATAATGCCGTTAATCAGGCTATTAAAGAAATCCAGCAAAGATATGATCTGAAAGATTCTCATACCGAAATTGAGCTTAATAAAAAAGACAAACTGATTTCCATCAATACAAAAGACGATTATGCACGGAAAGCCAGCATCGATATTATGGAATCTAAATTTATCCGGCGCAGTATCTCAATAAAGGCTTTAAAATTTGAAGACCCGGAAACCGCCGGGGGCGGAAGATTGAAACAAAAAATCCAGCTTCAGAGCGGCATTTCAAAAGAGAACGCCAAGGTAATCACAAAAATGATAAAAGACTCAAAATTGAAAGTAAACGCTCAGATCCAAGACGAACAAGTGAGAGTTCAGGCTACTAAAATTGACGATTTACAGGCCGTGATTAAATTGGTGAAAGAAGCTGAGCTCGACTTTCCCACTCAATTCGTAAACATGAAATAACATTACCCGGTATAAGCAGCTCTAAGTTTTTCCTTTCCCAGCGATTTAACTATCATGAATTCCTCTTCCGATATTTTTTCAACATCACCGTAATACTTATTTTCAACACTGTCCTTCTGAACGCTTTCTTTTATCGCGACGGAAGACAACACTTCCAGCTTTTCAACCACTATGTTTCCCGGGTCTTCTGTATCGATTCTCCCTTCTATACGGTACGGCCCCATAGACATCGTGAGCTCGGCATAAAGATTATATGTTTTCGGAAATATTACCGCCTCAAACGTTCCCGTAAGATCTTCGAGCGACAGGAATTTCATAACGTCCCCTTTACGGGTTTTAATCCTTTTTGAAGTCATATACCAGCCGATCATCTTTACGCGTTTACCTTTGTAGGCATTCATATCTTTTGCTTTAACGAAGGAAGGTTTGCCAGTATACTCTTTAAAAGAAGTACAGCGGATGCCGGGTAATCATATAACCGAATAGTTCATACTCGTACCTGCATATTTCGGCAACGTTATAATTTTTATTTGTCTTTACTTCTTTTTCAAGCAGTATTGTTTCATTAATGAAAAGGTCGCTGTAAGCGCTATCTAGAATTTTCTTTCTGTTCAGGCAGATATCGAGCAGCCTGAGCAGTTCCGGCCGGGTTTGTTTAAAGCTCCCCATGGCTCCGCACTTTATAAGGGAAGCAGTTTCTTCGTAAGCAAGACGTGTTCTTACCAGAAAATCCGCCAGCGAAACATACCTTCCGTTTTCTTTACGCTCGGTTACAATTATTTCAATCGATGCACGCGACAAATTTCTTACGGCCATCAGCCCGATCCGTATTGCCCCGCCGTAGCCCGTATATTCGTAATTACTTTGATTAATACACGGAAGTTCTATCTTAAGACCCATTCTTTTTGCTTCCTGGATGTAAACCGCCGCTGAATAAAAGCCGCCGCCGTTACTTAAAACGCTCGACATAAACTCGGCGGGATAATGAGCCTTCAGAAAAGCGACCTGAAATGAAAGCAGCGCAAACGACGCACTGTGGGCTTTGCAGAAAGAATACCCGGCAAAAGATTCTATCTGGCGCCATAATTCTTTTCCCTGCTCTTCGGTAAGATTGTTTTGCGCGGCAGCCTCGAAAAACCTGTCCGTTATCTGCCGCATTGCCTTATGCGACCGCATCTTGCCGCTCATTGCCCTCCTCAGTAAATCTGACTCCTCCAGGCTGAGACCTACGATATGATGCGCTACTTTTATAACGTCCTCCTGATAAATCATTACACCATATGTTTCCGAAAGGTATTCCTCCATTTTAGGCACAATATATTTTCGCCGCTTAGGATCTTTATGACGGGCGATAAATTCCTGCATCATGCCGCTCTCGGCAACCCCCGGCCGTATTATGGAGCTTGCCGCGGTAAGCATCTCAAAAGTATAGACATCTAGACGGCGCAGCAGCGAACGCATGCCCGGCGACTCTATGTAAAAGCATCCGATCGTATTGCCCGTTCTGATCAGTGTCTGCGTCGCTTCATCGTCAAACAGCATCTTGAAGTCGAAAATATCAAACTCGACATTACCCGTGTTTCTCGGAATCGGGGGATACAACGTATGTATATTAACTCTGCTTCGCCATTGTTCGGGAACCCGGTAATCCAATATTTCCCATATTACCTTATTTTGAGCCGTTTTCATCATAAATATAGTGAACATTTGCGCACTATATTTATGATTTTTTTATATTAAAAACAAGAGACGAGTACGGTGAAAAAATAGAAGATTTGTTCGTAACGGGCCCAGCGTAAAGTGCAGAATAAATCAGGATTAATCATTATTAAATAAGAAAAATTATTTAAAGTAGTAATACCAAAATCTGGGTATTCCAATTCATCCGTTTGATCCTTAAAATAATGAGTGCAAAATGTAGATGATAGGAGACTAAAAAATGTTAACTACCGACGAAGATATTGTGTGGGTATGCCAGTATTGCGGAGTCTTGAATTCCGTTTGGATCGATATGACGGTTGAAGGCAAGCAGGATTTCGTAGAAGACTGCAGAATATGCTGCCGTCCGAATCATATAATAATTACTACAGACACAGAACATAATCTGTTTATCGAATCCAGGCCGAGCGATGAATAACCGGTAAAATAAAATGAGCTAATTATTGACGGTTGTTTGTTGCATCGGTACTTATATTATACAAACGGCCTTAATAACAAATGATTATGGAACGATCAGGTAATTGATCAGTCCATAATCATTCTCAGAAACGAAGAGCTGTCTTCCTCGTCGTCGTTATTTTGGGAATTGACCTTTTCAGTTTCTTCTTTTGTCCATTTATAACGCGTAGAATCAAAATTAAAACCGCTTTTCGGTATTTCTTTATTATCCTCTTCTTTATCTTTATCCAAAAGAGTTGACTTGGGACTTTTAACACGCAAGATAGTCGGAACTTCAAGATCTTCCGAATTTACGTCGGCATTCTCAAGAAAGTTAAAGCCGCCTCTAAAAGTATCCGATTTTTTAGGTTCTGGTTTTCCTTTGCCTTTCGAGTTAAATCCGTTAGTAGAACTTTCAAACCCGGTTGCTATTACAGTATATGAAACATAATCGTTCATTTCCTCTTTCTGGACACAGCCGAAAATTACATTAGCTTCTTCTCCGGCAGCTTCAAATATAACGTTATTACCTTCGTTAATTTCCTGCATTGTAAGACTGCTTGAACCGGTTACGTTTAATAATACGCTTTTAGCACCTTTAATATTTATGCCTTCGAGCAGCGGACTGGAAATAGCTTTTTGAGCCGCTTCGATAGAACGGTTCTCACCGCTGGCAATACCGCATCCCATTAATGCTTCACCGCTTTGATTCATAACGGCGCGGACATCGGCAAAGTCAACATTTATCAGTCCCTCAATTGTTATTATGTCGGCAATACCTCTAGTTGCTTCATAAAGAACTTCATTAGGTTTATCGAACGCAGCAAATGCGTTTATGCTTTTATCAAGAATACTAAGGAGTCTTTCGTTTGGAATTATAATCAAACTGTCGACGTATTGTTTTAATTCCTGAATACCCTGTTCAGCGTTCAGCATTCGTTTTTTACCTTCCCATCTGAAAGGTTTGGTAACGATTCCGACAACAAGCGAACCGATACTCTTCGCGATTGAAGCAATAACCGGTGCACCGCCTGTGCCGGTTCCGCCGCCCATACCTGCGGTAACAAACACCATATCGCTTCCGGCCAGCACTTCGGCAATCCGTTCCCTGTCTTCTTCAAGTGATTTTTTTCCTACGTTGGGATCTGCTCCGGCTCCTAGTCCGCGGGTTATGCTGGTACCGACTTGTATTTTATGCGTGGCACTGCTGCTGCTGAGTACCTGCGCATCGGTATTAACTGCAACATATTCAACTCCGGTTAATCCTCTTTTAATCATACTTTCTATAGCATTACATCCACCCCCGCCGACACCGACGACTTTGAGAACAGCCGACATGGGTTTCTCTTTGTCTATTGTTGCAAATCGCGAAGCCATATTGTATCCTCCTTAATTATGAAATTATAATTCATCAAAAAACTGCTGAACTCTTTTAACCAGCAACGATAATTTTTTCTTTCCTTTTTCTTTCTTCGGTTTGATCAGCACCTGGTATTCACTTGATTTACCGCCTGGTATTCCCCTAATCAAACCGGCTACCGTTGCAAATTCGGGACTTTCTATCTCGTTCGATAAACCCGTTCCGAGATCCTGCGGTACGCCAATTCTTGTCGGCAGTCCGAAAACCTCTTCGGCCAATTCGGTGCATCCCTTCAACAGAGATCCTCCGCCTGTCAAGACAATGCCTGCTTTAATTTTATTTTTAAATCCCGCACTTCTGATCTCGTTGTCTATCAGGCTGAATAATTCCCTCATTCTTAAACTTATAATTTGCGTGAGAAGACTTATAGGAATTTTAGCATTGCCTCTAGCACCCACGCCTTTTATCAGAATGTCTTCATCTTTTATTATGGCATTTTCGGTTGCATAGCCGTATTCCTTTTTCAAATTTTCGGCTTCTTCCGTAATCACGCCAAGGGATTCTCTAATATCGTTTGTTACCTGATTTCCCGCCACTCCGATAACCTTTGTGTGCTTTATAGATTTTTTATGGAATATTGCGATATCCGTTGTACCGCCGCCGATATCTATTAATGCTACTCCGAGATCTTTTTCGCTTTCTTCCAACACCGAAGAACTTGATGCTATAGGCTGCAATACATAATCCTGCACCTGCAGACCGGCTCTCTCAACCGACTTCCGTATATTTTGTATCGCCGGTATTGAAGCAAGTACAATATGATTAGTCGCTTCGAGTCTTGATCCGGACATACCTATCGGATTCTCTATTCCGCCCTGATGATCTATAGAAAATTCCTCTGGTATAATGTGAAGAATTTGTCTGTCGGAAGGAATTCTTATTGTTCTTACATCTGCTTCCAGCCTATCCAGATCTGCTTTAGTAATTTCACCGTCTTCGCTATTGATTGTTACATAATTCCGGTGTCTTATACTGGTAATATGCTCTCCGGCCACACCAACATTCAGCAACGTTATGGGTATACCGGCTCTGTTCGATGCGATAGCGACAGCTTCTTTTATCGCTTCGGCTGTCTTCCCGATATTTGCTACGAGTCCTTTATGCAACCCTTCTGACGGTGCAACACCGAATCCTAGAATATTTATTTTGTTTACATCTTCAAGTCTCTCCGCAATTACCGCACAGACTTTAGTCGTACCCAAATCCAAACCCGCAATAATGTTTTTTTTCATTAATTTAAACCCGTTTTATCAGCTGCGCCGATTAATATTTCGTTTGCAAATCTAAGATCAATGTAAGAGCTGTTAACGGCAAAGTTATTTTCTCCCAGAATGCCGTTCCATACAGCATCCAGATATACAATTTTTTTTGCAGTTTCACCTTTCCCGAATAAAACCGGCGGAGTTACTCCCGAAAAAGACAGCACGATCTCTCCGCCGTTACGAAGATTTATTTCAGATAATCTTTTTGCAATACTCGTATTCGCTAATTTGGCAGCTTCAATTATTTTGAATGCCTGTTCGATATCCCCATTTTCCATCTTTGAAAATAGCTTTAACGGTTTATCGATTTTCGCGTTGCTTATAACCGGCAGATCCATGAATTTCGTATTCTGCAGAACCGGCAGCAATTCAAAACTGCCGGTTAAAAAATTTGGTTCGCCTTTGTATATAAGTACCGCTTCGATATTTCTTTCTGTGATCGCTACTCTGGCAATATTGCCGCTTAACAGTTCAACGTCGGCTCTATCTACATAAGGATGTCTTTCAAAACGCCTTTTAATTGCAGGCAGAGAAATTTCCTTATACTTTTCGCGATCATTCAAACCCGTGAATTTCAGATAATCGCCTTTTGCAAGCAAGCGGTTACCTGTAATTTCTATACTTCTGATTTTTTGTCCATTAGAATTTTTAACCCGGAAAAAAATCAAATAAATTAATCCTGAAATTAATACAAGAAAAAGAAATGTTCCTAATATTTTTGATCTTTTTTCGTGCATTTTTTATTTTTTTATTTGTTCGATAAATTTTTCACCGTATTTCCATATATCTCCGGCTCCCATAGTTACTATAATATCGCCGTCTTTTTTAATTTCAATTAATTTCGCCGGTATGTCGTTTTTGTCTTTTACGTATACAACATTTTTATGTCCGAATTTTCTAGCTGTCTCTGCAATCAGTTCGCCGGAGATACCTTCTATCGGCACCTCTCTTGCGGGATAAATATCTGTACATATAAAAATATCCGTATTTAAAAATGATCTTCCGAATTCCTGATAGAAATCTCTTGTTCTTGAATACAAATGAGGTTGAAAAACAGCGATCAGCCTTCTGTCCCACCCGCTTCTTATCCCGGCCAGGGTAGCGCTTGTTTCGGTAGGATGATGTGCATAATCGTCGATTACCAGGATTTCATTATTATACTTTACTTCAAACCTTCTGTATACTCCCGAAAATGATTCGAGCGCTTTTTTAATTATACTGAAATCAATGCCGAGTTCTTTAGCGATACATACCGCAACTAATGAATTCTTTACATTATGCAGACCTGGTATTTTCAATGTTATTTTTCCCAGGTCTTCACCTTTATATTTTACTGTAAATGTGCTGGAAAATTCGTTATGAACAATGTCGATTGCTCTGATGTCTGCTTGTGCGGTCAATCCGTACGTAAATATTTTTTTATTTATGCTCGGGATAATATCCTGAAGCGCCGGTTCGTCCAAACATATAACTACAAAACCGTAAAACGGAACTTTGTTTGCAAATTCAATAAAAGCGGATTTAATATCATCCAGATCTTTATATGTATCCAGGTGCTCACTCTCAAGAGTAGTAACTGCTGCTATAGTCGGAGTCAGTTTTAAGAATGTTCTGTCAAATTCATCCGCTTCCACAACAATAAATTCACCCGCACCCAGCCTTGCGTTGGTTCCTCCCAAACCGCTGAGTTTTCCTCCTACGATTATCGTCGGATCGATACCGCCTTCGGTAAGCGTAAGTCCCACCATCGAAGTTGTTGTCGTTTTACCGTGTGTTCCTGCGATGCCGATGCCGTACTGCATTCTCATACATTCAGCAAGCATCTCGGATCTTTTTATTATTGGTATTTTTCTTTCGATAGCTGCCTTTACTTCAGGATTGTCTACATTTACCGCAGAAGAATAAACAAGAACATCCGCATCCTCAAGATTCTTAGGTGAATGTCCTTCATAAATTTTCATTCCTAAGTTGCTCAACCGGTTTGTAATTTCGGTTAATGATTTGTCGGAACCTGATATTTCAAATCCCTGACTCAGTAATATTTCCGCGATTCCGCTCATCCCGATTCCGCCGATCCCCACGAAATGTACTTTTTTAATATTCTTAAACATTTATCTGCTTCCCAAATTTTCTTTTATTTCATTGAACCTGCTCAACAACTCAGCCACGTTTTCATAATCATGAGGCCTTACAAGCACAGGCCGCCTCCTGTGTTTCAACTTAATTCTAACCAGTTTAAAAGCTCCTAATTTCGACTTTCGCCTGGATCGGGATATTTTTATATCCGCGATTTGATCTATTGTAAAAAATTTCGTTTTAAACCTGTCTACAAATGATATTCTGTCTTCACTAATTTCAAGATACCTGTTCTTAAATAAATTATACAAAAGGCCTACAAGAGATATAAGAACAATTATCCCGAAGAAATAAATTATAGGATCTCTAGTTATCAGCTTAAATGAATTCTCTACAAACTCTCCTCTAATAATCACATAAATAATAAACACTACGAAGTATATGATCGTCGACTGATAATAAAAAGACATATTATATTTAAATACTGTATTATATTTCCTTTCGCCTGTCATATAGCCTTCGCATATTTAATTGCATTTTTCGCTATTATTTCGGCGGCATCCGGTTTTGCCAATGCCAAAGCGTTTTTTTTTAACTCGGAAAGAGTACCTTCATTTCCGAATAAATAATTAATTTTATCTGCCAATTCATTCATTAAATTTTTGTCTTCGATTAAAACCGCGGCATTATTTTCCGACAACGATTTTGCATTAAAGTATTGATGGTTCTCCGCTACATTCGGAGACGGAACCAGGACAGAAGGAATTCCGAGAACCAGTAATTCGGCAATCGTAGTTGCGCCGGCTCTTGCAATCAGTAAGTCGCAAACCGAGTAAGCAAAATTCATTTCATCAATAAAAGGGTATATTTTCACATTGCCGGACTCAAGATTTCTATATTGATCGAAATAATTTTTTCCTGTCTGCCAAACTATCTGAATATCCTTTTCCGTAATTACATTCAGTACGGAAACAACTGCCTGATTTATTGTCAGAGCTCCCAAACTGCCGCCTAGTACCAAAATTGTCTTTTTAAAGGCGATATATTAAAATGTTTATATGCTTCTTCCTTATTTATTTTAGCCAGATTTTCACGCACCGGGTTGCCGGTTACGAATAGTTTTTCCTTATTCTTAAAATATTTCTTCGAATCTTCAAAGCTCAGGTGAACTTCGTCGGCGTACTTCTCAAGTAATCTGGTTGTTACGCCCGGGTAGCTATTCTGTTCAATTAGAATTACATTAGCCCCGTTCTTAGCGGCGCCGAATATCGCCGGTCCGGATACGTATCCTCCGGAGCCTATAGCCACCGCAGGTTTAAATTTCAGATTAATTAAATATGATTGTATAATTGAAACCGCCAGTTTAACCGGGAATAACAAATTCTCAAAATTTAATTTTCTTGAAAAACCTTTTATCCAAATTGAACTGAACGCGTAACCCAGCTGTGGGACTATTTTACCTTCAATTTTTGATTTTGTCCCGATGAATAAAATCTCTGCTTCCGGCAATAAATGTTTTATCTTGTCCGCTACCGCAATTGCCGGGAATAAATGTCCGCCCGTTCCTCCGCCGGCAAGTAAAAATCTGTATTTTTTTTGTTTTAAGCTCATGCCTCTTTAATCTCCGGTGAGATATTGTTTGAAGGATTCTCGGAGATTGAATTTGCAATTGCAATATTTATTAAAATTCCGACGGATATGCACAAAAACGTTAAAGATGTACCGCCGTAACTTATGAACGGAAGCGGCAGACCGGTGGTAGGTACCAATCCTGATGCCACCGCAACATTAACAAAAGTATATATTATAATTGAAAATGTTATTCCGAACGCTAATAACTGCCCGAAAGTGTCTTTAGCTTTTTTTGCAATAATGATTCCGGACAGAAATAATATTAAGAAGCCAGCTAAGACTATTACCGAACCGACAAAACCCAGTTCTTCGCCGAGAATAGCAAATATAAAATCACCGTAAGCTTCCGGTAAAAACAAATTACTCTGCAGACTGTGTCCCATCCCTACACCGAATATCCCGCCGCTGCCCAAGCCCAGCAATGCCTGCTTAACCTGAATATTCGGTGCCCCTCCGTGCTGTGCGCTGTTTAAGAATGTTAAGATTCTTATACGGGAATGAGGCATAATCATTGCTATCGCCGCTCCGGCAATAAGACATCCGAAAGCTGATATAAATATATGCTTCAGTTTTGCACCTCCCACGTAGAGCATCGCCAGAGAAACAACGATCAATAAAATTCCGTTGCTCACGTTCGGCTGCACTAGAATTAAAGCTGATATTAATAACACCCAGAAGAAAAGATAAAAAAATCCTTCTTTAAAGCTTCCTAATATTTCTTTTTTCGACTCCAATAGTGCAGCTAGGTGAATAAGCAGCACTAATTTTGCAACATCCGCAGGCTGGAATGAAAATACCCCGAAACGAATCCACCTGTCGGCTCCCTTTATTGATGGGGCTACAATTAACGTCACAATTAAAAGGAACGCAATACCGAAGATCATCGGTTTACTGAAATCTTTATATATTTCATACGGTACAAAACTAAACGCCGTCATAAGAACTATGCCGAACAATACTTTAAATAAGTGCGAATTAAATAGGTGGAAAAGACTATCGAATTTAAATTCGCTGTAAGTGCTGCTCGCGCTCATTACTATAATCAATCCCAGTAACATCAGGATAAAAGCATCTAAAAATATTATGACTGCCAGTTTTTTCATATTATAAATTGTTTACCGCTTCTTTAAAAACCTTACCCCTGTGTTCGTAATTATCAAACATATCAAAACTTGCACAAGCCGGCGACAGAAGGACTATTTCATTCTGCCGGGCTTCTTTATTTGCCGAAAGTACAACTTCATAAATACTTGATTTAATTTCTACCTTAACAAACGAATGAAAGTAATTAAAAATCTTGTCGGCAGAAGAACCTATTGCATAAATTTTTACAACATTTTTCATCACCAGATCTTTGATTTTATTATAGTCATTACCCTTATCCTGTCCGCCCAAAATCAGAAAGATCGGCTCGTCAAAACTTTTTAATGCATACCATACCGAATCTACGTTGGTTGCCTTTGAATCATTAATATAATGTACACCGTCGATTTCCCTTACGAATTCCAGCCGGTGCTCCACTCCCTGAAAACTGGATAAAGCTTTGATGATTTTCTTATCGTCGCCGTGAAATGTTTTGGCTACTATAATAGATGCCATTGCATTAGCCAGATTATGTTCGCCTTTCAAATTTACATCTGAGATCGCACATTGAAATTTGCTATTACCGTCCCTCGAAAAAATGACCTTGCTCCCTTCGATATAGCAACCGTTCAACTGTTTCTTATTTATTGAGAAAAATAAATCGGTGCTTTTATGTTCGGGCAAAGCGCCGATCAGAACTTGGTCGTCGGCATTCAAGATCAGAAAATCGCCGGCTGTCTGATTTTTAAATACCCTTAGCTTTGAGCTTATATAATTTTCAAATTTATTCTCGTAACGATTTAAATGATCAGGCGTTATGTTTAATATCATAGCGAGCTTAGGCTTGAAATTTTTGATCAGATCAAGCTGAAAACTAGACACTTCCAATGATACGAATTCATTTTCTTTTACATCGAGAACGATTTCCGAAAAAGCAAGCCCGATATTCCCTGCAAGATAAGTTTTAAATCCGCAGGCGTTCATAATATGACCGCAAAGGTTTGTCGTTGTTGTTTTCCCGTTAGTACCTGTTATTGCAATAATGTTTCCTTTACAAAATGCGGCAGCCAGTTCTATTTCACTTATTAATTGAATGCCTTTTTGCTCAGCTGTCTTGAGAACTTCGGCATTTGACGGAACACCCGGGCTTACAACCATAATTTCGCAGTCAAATACTCTTTCGGAATGCGAACCTATTTCGAATTCAATTCCGGCTTCTTTCAATTTTTCGATTGAATTTGCTAATTTCAATTCCGCACCGGAATCGCTGACAAAAGGTATTCCCTCGAGTCTTTTAACCAGCTTAGCTGCTCCCACGCCGCTCCTGACCGCACCTATAACCGTTATCTTTTTACCTTTGATATCCATTATCTCACCTTGAATGAAGCCAGACTTACAATGGCTAAAATAATTGCTATAATATAAAATCTCATTACTATCTTCGGCTCAGGCCATCCCAGCATTTCAAAATGATGATGCATCGGAGCCATCTTGAATACTCTTCTTCCCTCTCCGTATTTTTTCTTTGTATACTTGAAATACAATCTTTGTATGATGACCGAAATAGTCTCCATAAAAAATACTCCGCCGAGAATCGGAATTAGTAATTCCTTCTTGATCAATACCGCAAGTATCCCGAATGCGCCTCCTAATGCAAGCGATCCGGTGTCTCCCATAAATACCTGAGCCGGATAAGAATTAAACCATAAAAAGCCGAGAGACGCGCCTATTAATGCGGCTATGAAAACAGTAAGTTCGCCTGATCCCGGCAGATAAATAATATTCAGATAATTTGCATAAATGGCATTTCCCGAAACGTAACTGATCACCGCTAGCGCAAGCATCACAATAGTTGTTACGCCGATAGCCAGTCCGTCAAGTCCGTCGGTCAGATTAACCGCGTTGGAAGTTGCGGTAACAATAAAAACAACCACCGGTACGTACATGAACGAAAAATCAAAATTTACATTCTTCAAAAAAGGAACTGTAGTTATCGTATTTACTCCGTAAAACTGCGGCGAAAAATAAATTACAAGACCCACAATCAAACCTATTATAACCTGTCCTAGTAATTTGTACCTTGCTATCAGGCCGTTCGGCAGCCTCTTTACTACTTTCAGATAATCGTCAAGAAATCCGACGGCACTTAACCAAACGGTGCCGGTGAGAATTAAAATGATATAAATGCTTTCAACATCCGCCCACAACAATACGGGTATAATCACCGAAAGTATTATTATCAGTCCGCCCATTGTAGGAGTGCCGGCTTTTGACCAATGAGACTTCGGGCCGTCGGCTTTTTTCGCTTCGCCAATCTGGTTCTTCTGTAATATTCTTATCAACTTAGGACCGAGGTACAATGACAAAAACAAACCGGTAATAGCAGCAATTGCCGACCGAAAGGTCAGGAACCTGAATATCTTAAATCCGGGAGGACTGAAAACTTTATTTATATACTCGAAAAGATAGTAAAGCATTAACCAATAGCCTCCGATTCTATTGCTTTTACGAATTCTTCCATCCTCATGCCTCTGGACCCTTTAACCAGAATTACCGAACCTTTCAGGTCCTGTTTTATTAAATTACTTTTCAAATTTTCCCTACTATTAAAATGCTTGTGAAAAATCTTATCCGTATTAAGTTCATCATCTAACTTTTTCATGAACTTTCCGATTGTAAAAACTTTTTCGACTTTATTTTTTGTCAAAACTTTAGCAAGGCTTTTATGCTGCATCTCGGAATCCTCTCCGAGTTCAAACATATCACCAAGTACCGCTATCTTTCTTTCAAATTTTTTCACTTTACCAAGCAGTTCAATCGAAGATTTCATTGATTCAGGGTTAGCGTTATATGTATCGTCGATCAATAAATAATTTTTATTTTTTTTTACGTTGAGCCTTTTATCGAAAGCTTTTATTTTTTCGGTAGCTTTTTCAATTTCTGTTTTACTTACACCTAATTTAAACGCTACAGCCACCGCAGCAAGGTAATTTTTTGCACTTTGTTCACCGTAAACAGGAATAATTTGCTTAATGGTTTTGTTTTTATATTTTACTTCAATTATCGGATTACCGTAATCGCCGTATCCCATAATCTTTCCTTCTACATCGGAACTGATCTTAAAACCGTAAGAAAATTTTTTCGAATATCCCGGCAATGAATTTGCCAGCAAAGGATCGTCGTTATTAACAACCAAATAATTTTTATCCGACGCAGTTATATTAAACAATTCAATTTTCTCTTTTAGCACACCCTTTTTATTCTTCAGAAATTCCAGGTGTGAATTTCCGATATTAGTTATTAAGGCATAATCCGGACGCGCTATACCTGCAGAATAAGCTACCTCTCCGAAATGGTTTGTACCGATCTCAAGTATCAATATATCATGTTTATCATTCGTGCTTAAAATTGTTAAAGGTACACCTATATGGTTATTATTGTTTGCCTGAGTTTTATTTACCGAAAACTTTTCGCCAAGAAGAACAGACAATATTTCTTTTGTTGTTGTCTTTCCGGCGCTTCCGGTAAGGGCAATTACTTTTGTATTTAATTTTTTTCTCCAAATTCCGGCTAGTCCGCCGAGCGCTTGAGTGGTATTTTTAACGGTAATCAAAGGCAAAGATAAATTCTTAAATTCGTCGTATTTACTCTCATTTATCATCACAGAAGAAACACCTTTTTTTACCGCCTCTTTTACAAAGTCATGCCCGTCGAATCGTTCACCTTTAACGGCAACAAAGAAAGATCCCTTTACAATATTTCTCGAATCAATCACAACGGACTCCGCAGAATTGTATCCGTCGGGATTATATATTACCGCCGTCGGCAGATTAAACAGATCTCCCAATGTTATAGAAAGTTTTTTCATAGATTCAGATACTTTTCTGCAATTTCCTTATCCGAAAAATGATTCCGGATTCCTTTAATTTCCTGATAAGTCTCATGACCTTTTCCGGCAATCAGTATTACTGCTTCCTGAGGTGAATCCTCAATAATACGTTTAATTGCTTGTTCTCTGTTTTCGATTACTTTATAATTATCTTTTGAAATACCTTTTTTAATATCTTCAATTATATCAAACGGATTTTCGAATCTTGGATTATCGGAAGTGATTATGACATGATCGCTCATTTCCGTTGCAATCTTTCCCATTACTGGTCTTTTGGTTTTATCTCTATTCCCGCCGCAGCCGAAAACCGTATAAATGGGCAGTGTATCGCCGGATATTTTTTTTAATGCGGTCAGCGCTTTTTCCAAACTGTCCGCCGTGTGCGAATAATCGACAATAACTTTCTTATTTCCGGAACCTACAACTTCAAATCGACCCGGAACTTGTTTTGTATTCTGAATTCCCTTTACCGCAGTTTCAGGCTTTATGCCTAACAGCACGGCAACCGCAAAAGCCGCACAGGAATTGTACGCATTAAATTCCCCGATTAAAGAAGTATACATCTCATATTCTTGTCCGTTTTGTTCAATTGAAAACCTTGTGCCGTTTAAATCATATGAAATATTTTTAATTTTAAAATCTGCATCTGCCGAAGTACCGAATGAATGCAGCTTAGCTTTTGTATTCTTAACAATAGCCGCACTGTTTTTATCGTCTATATTATACACTCCAACAGCAGTTTGAGGCAGCGAATCAAACAGTATTTTTTTAGCATTTAAATAATTTTCCAGGTTCTCGTGAAAGTCCAGATGATCGGAAGTGATGTTCGTAAATACTGCCGCCGAAAATTTCAATCCGTATACTCTGTTTAAAACAAGCGAATGAGAAGAGACCTCCATAACGGCGTAATCGCAGTTTTCGTTAATCATTTCGAATAGCAGCTCGTTCAGATCATTCGATTCGGGCGTTGTCATATAAGATTTTATCTCTCGCGCTCCGATATAATTTGCAATAGTTCCGACCAGCCCGGTCTTTCCGCCTGATGATTCAAATATCGACTTAATATAATAACTTGTTGTTGTTTTGCCCTTAGTACCGGTTATTCCGGTAAGTTTTAGTTTTGCGGAAGGATCTTTAAAGAAACTCCCGGATATTTCCGCTAATGATATCCTGCTGTCATGAACAAGAATTTTTGCAACTTTTCCATGAATAAAAATATCGTCTGGTACAACGCTATTGTCTTCTAGTATTACACCTATTGCACCTTTGTTTATTGCATCAAGTATATACTTATGCCCGTCGGTATTAAATCCTTTCATCGCGACGAATATCGAATTTTTCACAACCTTCCTTGAATCATGAAAAATGCCTGAGACATCCTGTCTCTGCACCTCTCCGATCACCTGAATGGTCTTTACGCTATTTATTAGTTGTGTTAATTCCATCAGTATACCGACGTTCCCAATACTTCATGTTCTTTACAAGTCAACACGCATGTATTGCCTGTTACTATTTGCTTTCCCGGCTGAATGCTTTGAGAGATTATCTTTCCCGATCCGTAGACTTTGTATTTTATTCCGAGTTTTGACAAAACTAAAATTGCATCTCTTATTGAATATTCAGACAAATCGGGCATAGTATTTTTATTTAACGGATTTAAATTTACCTTCCTACCGACAGCCGGTTTTTCCGGAGATAATGTCCTTCTTTTTCCGGCATCGTTCTTTGTAATCATTACCTTAATTTCATGCCCGGCTGCATTATTTTGTTTCAAAGAATCGCGGAACAAATCCATGTTGGTATTTATAATCTTTTCAGCTACTTCCTTAAACATAGGAGCCGCAACCGATCCGCCGTATCTGCCGATGCTCGGTGCGTTTACCAGTATAAGGCATACAATTTTCGGATCTTCAGCAGGGAAAAAGCCTACAAAGGAGGAATTATAATCCTGCTTTGAATATTTTCCGTCTATCAGCTTCTGTGAAGTACCTGTCTTACCGCCGACGGTTACGGAATTTAATTGAGCATTAACGCCCGTTCCGTTTTTCACTACGTCAATTAGCAGCTGTCTCATTCGCTTAGAGGTTTCTTCCGAAATAACTCGTCTTACTTTTATAGGACTTTGCCGGAAGACCAAATCTCCATTAATTTTAAATTCTTTTAAAACAATTTCCGGCTGATAAAGTATACCGCCGTTAACAACCGCGCAATAAGCTGCAGCCAGCTGAATCGGAGTGACGGTTACGCCGTATCCGAATGACATAAATGCTTTGGTTACCTGCGACCATTCGTTAGGCTTTTTCAAAGTGCCTTTAACTTCCCCTGGCAGATCAATCGAAGTAAAATTACCGAATCCGAAAGCTCTTAAATATTTGTAAAAAGAATCGTCATCTAATCTCTGAACTAATTTCGACATTCCTATATTGCTGGATTCCTCGATAACGCCTCTTACCGTCAGCCATCCGTTTTTATGAGTATCGGTAATATTGACGTTTTTAAATTTGTACTTTCCGTTTTCAACAAATACTTTTTCATTTTCGTTGCATAAATTTTTATCAAGAAGAGCTGACATTGTAAAAGTCTTAAAAGTCGAACCCGGCTCATAAGTATCGGTCACGGCTTTATCTCTTCTGTCGTCGTTATTATATTTCCAGTATTGGTTAGGATCGTAATCGTTAGTATTTGCCAATGCTAGAACCTGTCCGTTACTTGGATCCATTATAATTCCCACTGCAGAAGAAGCATCGTATTTTTTTACGCCTTCTTTCAATTCATCTTCAAGAATGGTCTGGTATGTTTTATTTATCGTAAGGACAATATTAATTCCCGGTACCGCAGGCTTGGTTTGTTCTTCTGCAACCGAAATCATATCTCCTATCGCATCGCGTAAAACAACCATCGAACCGTCCTGCCCTGCAAGCTGTTCATCCAGCGATTTGGCAATACCGTTTACACCGTGATAATCGTTTCCGACATATCCGAGAATATGCGAAGCCAGGTCTTTATAATAATATACTCTCGAAGGATCATCGCTATGAAACAGCCCGTTGATCTTAAAGTTTTTTAATAAAAGTGCTTTATCGCTCGGAGCCTTTTTCTCTATACAAATGGTCTTACTCCCGGAATTCATTAAATGTAAATAATGGTTTCGCCCTTCTCCGAAAACCGATGAGAACTTATCGGCGATTTTCCTTTTATCTTTAGCGGAAACCATTCTGAGATCCAGATAAAACGAAACATCATTGCGGTTGTAGACAAGAAGCACATTGTTCCGGTCATAAATTAAACCGCGCTCGGCTTTAATCTTTTCAGTGGAAATCTGCTGTCGTTTGGCAAAATATTTAAGTTCGTCGCTTCTTAGAATCTGAATATCGAACAACCTAATTATTAAGGCTAAAAAAACGAGAAATACGACTAATATTACCAGTATCGCTCTTGAATTATTCATGCTCTTTATTTATGGCTTCGGATATTTTTTCAATCTTTTCTTTACTTACCGTCATCAATACGGGTGATACGGAATCTCTTACCATTCCCAAATCATTCTTTGCAATTTCAACAATTCTTTCTTCCGACGATAATGCCTGGTTCTGCGCAGTTAAGTTCGTTGTCCAATTTTTTAAGTCATTAAGCCTTTCCTGAGTAATAACTTTTTCCCTTGTTAGTTTTCCGCATTCTAGTTTAACGCTTACATAAACCAGGATTAAAAAAGCCAGAACTACAAAAAGAAAAACACTGAACGCAATAAAAGGTTTAATGCTTTTTTTCATACTCTTTCGGCAGCCCTTAATTTAGCACTTCGCGCCCTGAAATTTTCTTCAACCTCGCTTCCCGAAGGAGCAACGGGTTTCTTTGTTAATATTTTCAATCTTTGCTCTTTATCGCACACGCAAACAGGATATTCTTTAGGACAAATGCAATTAAGAGTTTCGTACTTGAATAGATCTTTTACTATTCTGTCTTCGAGCGAATGATAAGTTAAAATTACAATACGTCCGCCCGGCGCCAATATGTCTACAGATTTATTTAGAAACGTTTTTAAATTTTCAAGTTCTCCGTTAACAAAAATTCTCAGTGCCTGAAATACGCGTGACAAAGTCTTGATCCGGTATTTAAAGTTCGTCACTTCGGAGATAATATTGCTCAAATCCAAAGTAGAATCGATTCTTTTTAGTTTTCTTATTTGACATATTTTTCTGGCAATTGTTCTTGAGTTTTTCTCTTCACCGAATTCATATATTATATTTGCAATATCTTCTTCGGGATAAGTATTAACTACTTCCGCTGCATTTACTTTAAGGCTTTTATCCATCCTTAAATCAAGCTTAGCATCGTTTCTGTATGTAAAGCCAGAATCGGGATTATCTAGCTGAAAAGAAGAAACTCCCAGATCGGCAAAAACTCCATTAAAATAAGGAACGGACTCTATTTTAGAAATAATATCTATCTTGGAGAAATTAAAATTATAAAGTTTTGCTCGTTTATCGTTTTCAAATTTTTTTTTTGAATAATTAAATGCATCATTGTCAACATCGGTCGCTAACAATTTTGCATCACTATTCAGGATATTTAAAAAACCTTCGGAATGACCGCCGAATCCGAGCGTTCCGTCGAAATAAATTCCGGATTTGTCGGTTATCAGGTATTCCAAAGATTCTTTTAATAAAACTGGCGTATGATGACTTTCCATCATTGAGCCATTACTTCCGCTGCGATTTGTTCATAGGTTTCAGGTGTCTGTTTCAAATATTCGGCATAGACATCGGGATTCCAAAATTCAATTTTTTTCAATGCGCCCAGAATTAAAACTTCCTTCTCTATCTTTGCATATTCCAAAAGAGATTGAGGAATTAAAATTCTTGATTGAGAATCTAACGTATCTTCCGTTGCGTGCTGAAGTATAAGTCTGATGAATTTAGCATCATTCGGTTTGAAAGGGTTTAACCCCAATAACTTCTCTTCGAATTGAGACCATTGATCGAGGGGATATACATCAATGCAAGTGGCGGTACCTTGGGTCATAACAAATGAATCATTGGCATCGGAAGATACGTGTTTGCGTAATTTAGCCGGGATGCTAATTCTACCTTTAGAATCTACCGAATATTTAAATTGTCCTCTAAACAATTATTTTCTACCTTTTGGAAATTTTCACCACTTTTCCCCACTACTCCCCAAAATAAGTCAATTTTTTCAGTAAAGTCAAGAAATTTCTACCAATTTTTCCATTACGGGATATAAAACTTAACAGAAGAAGATTTTAATATTTACTATTTGTTGTGAATTATGAAAGATTAGGGAAATGTAAATTCGAAGTGTCTTTTTAAAATTAAAAGAGCCATCTGCCGGAATCGAACCGGCGACCTACGCATTACGAATGCGTTGCTCTACCAGCTGAGCTAAGATGGCCTTCAGTTGCCACAAAAATGATAACCGCAAAAATATTATTTTGCGGTTATTTTTCAAAGAGAAATTTTATTAAGTTATCTTAATTTTTTCTTATGACGATTCTTCCTTAATCTTTTTTTCCTCTTGTGAGTTGCCATTTTATGTCTTTTGCGTTTCCTTCCGCAAGGCATCATTTACCTCCGTTCATTTGAGTTGTATTACTATGTGATTTTAATAATTCCTCTGCTTTTTTTCCGTATTCCGAACTCGGATCAAGTTTAACAGCTTTTTGCAGCCAATCTTTTGCTTTATCTAAATCCCCCGCAGTCAAATTTACTATTCCCAGGTTCAGGTACCCGATCTGGTGTTTGGGATCGTATTTTATTGCAAGCTCCATTTCTTTCATTGCAGTATTATAATCCTGAAGATTATAATAGCAAACCCCCATATCAATTCTTGCATCAGGATCTCTCGGAACCAGCGCAAGGTATTGTTTGTAATTTTCAATTGCCTGCTGAAACATTCCCGCATCATTTTTTAGATGCGCAAGTTCTAAAATTGCCGTCGTGTCTTTCGGGTTCGATTTTATCTGGTTTTCAAGAGAATTTATTTTTTGCAAATTACTTAAATCTACGCCTGAATTTGCCGACTGCTGAGGAGTATTGTTTCCTCCGCTCGGAATTACTACGGAATTCAGCACACCCGAAAATAATAGAATTACAAACGCAAGTCCTAATCCTATTGCAGCAATAGTTATGAATTTAGCAGTATTTAATTTTTTTGAAGCATTAATATTCTTAGCCGGTTTAGGCGGACTTTTTTTATCCTTGGCCTGTTTTGGGGATTTTGTTACGTTCTTCTTTTTTTGATTTTTTAACTCTACATCGTCTCCCAAAGATGTATATTCTCTTGCTTCTTTATGCCCCACTAATTTCACTCCGCAACTTGAACATACTTCCGCTGACGGATCATTTTCTTCTCCGCAGGTATCGCAAATTATTACTTCAACCAGTTGCTTAGAGTCTTGTTTTTCTGAATTCGAATTTACAGATTTTTTCTGCACATCTATATTACCTAATCCGAATCCGCATTCAGGGCAAAACTTAAATTCTTTTTCTAATTTTACACCGCATTCAGGACAAAACTTAACCATTCGCGTTTGACTCTTTCATACCTTTATCCACTAACTCCTTGAAGTCTTTAGAAAACTTGAAAGTAGGAACATAATGCTCCGGGACAAAGACAGATTCTCCTGTCTTCGGGTTGCGAGCCTGACGGGCATTTTTCTTTTTAACTTTATAACTTCCAAATCCTCTAATTTCTATTCCGTTCCCTTCTTTTAGGGACTCAATTACTGTTTTAAAAAAGCCTTCTATTATGGCTTCGGTCTCTAATTTAGTTAATCCGGTTCCAGCCGCAACTTTATCGACGATATCAGCTTTAGTCATATTGATACCCTATTCATTATTATAACTCATTGTAATTTAATTATTTAAATTATTAAACTAATGGTATAAAATCAAATCATAATCTAAAGTACAAATCTAATAAAAATAAATTGATTTTTAGTATTCTTTTCAAACTTTAATTTTGGAATTTTTCTCAAATTGAGATCAAATTCCCAATTTATTACTTCATGATACTATTAAAACATTGAAATTAAAAAGAAATAAATGGTACAATAATTGGGTAATTAGAGAAAAACTTCGGAAAATTATGGAACTGTTCGATATAATAGTCTATTCATTAAAAATTTTTTGTATTACGGTAATTTCGGCCGTGACATTTTCATATTTAATCTATAAAATAAAAGACAGAAAAAGATCGAAGCCCTATTTGAGTCCGGTGAGATCCAAATCTCCTTCCGTAAAAATTCAATATCAAAACGTAGGAACCAAAATAGACCGGTTTGCAATATTGCACACTCTTGATAACTCTCAGACAAATATAATTTCAGTAAACGAAAACCGGATAAATAATAGCAGGCTGAAAATTGTTAAGAATATCCCCCTAAATAAAGAGGAATACTTATTAAACAATTCTGTTTCCGATAATCTCAATATATTAGATCATTACTCGGTTGACTACGGTGAACAACTCTACAAAGTTAAAATTTAATTTTATCTTCTAAAAAATAATGCTGTCCAAAAATTAATTTATTGAACAGCATCTTTTTAAGTATTAAATATTTTTCAATTATTTTGGAAGCTTAAATTTTCCGCCATTTTATGCACATCATAAGGTGCAGGTTCACCTCCGAGATATTTATGAAACCAATCCAGATGCGCATCATAATATAAAGGCATTGACTTAACAAAATTCGGCCAATGTCCGTCGTTCTTAAAAATTATCAGCCGAGAATCTATGCCGAGCGTCTGCAGGGTTGTAAAATACTGTATACTCTGGGTGTAAGGAACCCTGAAATCTTTCTGCCCGGTAATAATTAAAGCGGGCGTAGAAAAATCTTTCGCATATAATGAGGGTGAAAATTCATTATAATCTATTGAGTTCCAAGGCTGTCCGCTTAAATCATGGTTAACAAACCATAATTCTTCGGTACCTCCCCACATCGATCTTAAATCGTAAACGCCCATCATAGAGGCAAGGCATTTGAATCTTTTTGTTTTTGCCTGGAACCAGTTCATCATATATCCGCCGTAAGACCATCCCATCGCACCCATTTTTGTAGAATCGACGTAAGGAAGTTTTGCAAGAGCATCCGTAACTTTCATAAGATCCTCAAATACAGTTCCTCCCCAATCACCTGATATTTCGGCGGTGTAATCCTGACCGCGTCCGGTAGAACCGTGCGGATTGGGATATGCGACAACATAACCTGCTCCCGGATAGACCTGCCAGTCGCCTCTGAAGGAATCCATCCATTGCATTTGCGGTCCGCCGTGTACATTGAGAATAAGCGGATATTTTTTATCGGGATTAAAATTATGAGGCTTAACAACAAAAACTTCCACTTTTTTCCCTCCGGCTCCGTCTACCCATATTTTTTCCGCAGGTCTGATATCTACATTCTCTTCCAGCTTTGTATTAAAGGAAGTAAGCCGTGTTTCTTCGTTATTTTTTAAGTTAACTTTATAAATTTCTGCCGGCATATTGACTTTACTCGAGGCAAAATAAATATTTTGATCGTCATCCGGATCGAATCCGTATAATGATTTATTTTCGACAACCGGTATAATTTTATTATCATCCAGATTTATTTTATATACCGGGGAATACCCTTTTTCCTCTCCCATAAAATAAATTGATTTAGAATCGGAATTCCATTTGAAATCATCGATCCAATTATCATATTCTCCCGATATTATATCTGACTTTCCGGTTTGCCTGTTGTATAAGGCAAGTTTAAAAAGTGAAGATTCGTAACCGGGGATTTTCTGAGTTCTGTAAGCTATATATTTCCCGTCAGGTGAATAAATTGGCCAGCCGTCCCAGGCTTTATTGTCCGAGGTAATATCAGTTGCTTTGCCGCCGTTCACAGGTACAATAAATAAATCCGCATTAGTGGAAGCCTCAGGATGTTTCAAATGCTTTGAAACAAAGCATAACTCTTTGCTGTCCGGCGAGAAATTAAAGCCGACACCTCCGCCCAGCATAAATACAGGAGCAGCATAATTGCCGGGTGTAACATCTTTATAAGAATTTTCTTCAATGTTATAAATTATTATATGCGAATATTTACCAGCAGCATATTGGGTCCAATGTCTGAATAGCAGGTGATCGGCAACGTAAGCTTGAATTGGACCGTTGCTTGCCGCAGAGTCTATTCTTTCATTGCACTTGCCGTCGGCACCGCAATCAGGATAAACATCTGAAGTAAATGCAATTAATTTATTATCCGGTGAAAGTACCGGTGCATCTGCTCCCATTGAAAAGTCGGTGATTTTTTTTGATTTATTTTCTTTTAAAGTATAATAATAGATCTGCGGACTTCCCGGCTCGGTAGATACATAATAAATCGCATCGCTATTGTTTGTCCATAAAGGATTGTAATTACTTTTATCGTTATCGGTTATATTTTTCAAACCGGTTCCGTCGGTATTCATAACATATATGTTAGTTTTTGACAAACCTTTTTCCATATTATAATCCGATACTGTAAATGCGATTAATTTTCCGTTCGGTGCAACCGAAGGATTACCGACATAATGAATTTTATACAGATCGGATATTGTGAAGGCTTTTTTCTGGGGTATTATTGAAGACGTTGACATTAATATTATAACACCCAAGAATGCAATTACATTTTTCATACTGCTTTGATGTTTTATTTTTGAAATATTATTGACTTAACTCATTTAATTTTTCTTTTCCCGCATTTTAAATGTTGAACATTACATTTTGGGTAATCTTTCTAGATAAGAACTGTTGGAAAGAATAGCAAAAGTATTTACTTTTCCCAGTTCAGACATATTAAAGCAGTTCATGTAGCTCATGGAACTTTTCAACCCGTCCGAGATATTATCGATAACATTCTTCACTACGCCTTTATAGGCAACCATTGTTTCTTCGCCTTCGATAAATTCATTTCTCATTTTAACCCCGAAAGATGCCGAGCCCCTGTACTTTTTCCACAATTGACCGTTATATTTAATCACTTCGCCGGGTGTTTCCCTGGTACCAGCCAGCATTCTTCCGAGCATAACCGCATCTGCACCCAGCGCTATGGCTTTTGCAATATCGCCGGGATTTTTAATTCCGCCGTCTGCTATTATTTTTATATCTAATTTTTGATCTTCACGGCAGAATAGAACATTCAGCAGCGATGAAACCTGCCCGATTCCAATTCCTGTCTGAATGGAAGTTGTGCATACGCTTCCGCTGCCGATGCCAACCCTCACTGCATCTGCACCGGCATCCTGCAGTAATTTTAACGATGCACCGTGTGCAATATTTCCGACAATTATTTTCAAATTATTGTATTTATTTTTTATTTCTTCGGTTTTTTTAAGAACTTCATGGTTATTTGCATTTGCCGTATCTATACATATCATATTCTGGTTCCCGACCAGTTTGTCTATTATATCTATCGTAGTATTTAAAGCAACCGAAACAGCTCTTATATTGTCGCCGTTGTTCTGATTTTGCAGTACTTTGTCCATTGATGAATCGAATCTGTTTAAAATTCCCAAACATCCCAGCTTAGTTAATGTGTTTGCCATTTCCAGTCCGGTTACCGTTTCCATAGGACTTGACACTATTGGCAGAGAAAGATTCAGCCCCAAGAATTTAACCGAAGTGTCCGCTTCGGCCCTTGATTTTATTCTTGATACTTCTGTAGGTATTAAACTTATATCATCGTAAGTTAAAGATTGATGAAATTCGTTAAGATCTTTTTTAGAATAGATCTTCATAATATATTTCCCTTTTTAATAATTAAAATTTTGAATTTAACCTGCTAAAATTAAAATAATTAGTTTAAGATTAGATCAGCTTTTCCATTTCATTCAGCAGATCATTCATCTTGAGCGTAGTTGCCAGAATCGGTTCCGATGAATTCATATTTACGCCTGCATCTTTTAAAATATTTATCGGATAATCAGAGCTACCGGACTTGAGAAAATTCAGGTATTTTTCCACTGCTTTATTGCCTTCTGTTTTAACTTTTCCTGCCAGCACTTCCGAAGCAGCAAAACCTGTTGCATACTGGTAGACATAGTAATTATAATAAAAGTGCGGAACCCTCGCCCATGTATATTCCTCCTCCTCGTCAACAACCATATCAGGTCCCCAGTATTTTTGAAAAAGATCTTTATACATACCGCAGAGTACATCCGGAGTTAAAGGCATGCCTTTTTCCGATATATCATAAACTTTCGATTCAAATTCGGCAAACATTGTCTGTCTGTAAAAAGTTGACGATATATTATTAACATATTTTTCTATCAGAAATAATTTTTCATTTTTTGTCCGGGCGTTTATTATTAAATAATCCAGCAGAAGCGATTCGTTAAAAGTGGAAGCAACTTCGGCAACAAATATTGAATAATTTGCGTACGGATACGGCTGACTCTTTCCCGTATAATATGAATGCATATTATGTCCCATTTCGTGAGCAAGCGTAAAAAGGTCGTTCAGCATTTCCGTCCAGTTCAGAAGTACATACGGGTGAATGCCGAAGGTTGCACCCGACGAATACGCGCCGCTTCTTTTTCCTTTTGTCTCGTAAACATCCAGCCACCTGTCAGCAAATGCTTTATTAAGAGTAGAGAGATATTCTTCTCCCAGCGGTTTAAGAGCTTTGATAACAATTTTTTTTGCTTCTTCGAACGGATATTTTTTGCCGCCGGAAGCTTCAAATAAACTTACGTACGCATCGTAAGGATGCAATTCATTAATTTTTAAAATTCTTTTTCTTATTGATGCCCACCTGTGCAGAGGATTTAGATTTTCATTTACGGCGGAAATTAAATTATCGTATACCGAAACCGGAATATTATTTCGGTCAAGTGCAGCTTCCTTAGTTGATTTATAATTTCTGGCGACTGCCGTAAAAATATGAGATTTTAAATTTCCGCTGAAAAGTGAAGAAAAAGTATTTGCATAATCTTTATAGAGTTGATAATAAGACTTAAATGCTCTTATTCTGAATTCCCGGTCTTTGGAGTATACGGCGGCATAATAGCGTGCATGTGAAAGTTCTATATCGACACCTTTTTCATCCTTAATCACCGGGAACTTTATATCCGCATTTGTAAAGATCGCAAATGTATTATAAGGTATCTGCGCAACTTCACTTGACTGAGCAAGCAGGCTTTCCATTTCCTTAGTCAATGTATGAGCCTTTGTTCTTATGAGATCGTCAAATAAATGGCCGTACAATTGCAGTTCTTTTTCTACGCTCACCATTTTACTAAATTGATCTTCGGGCACGGATAGTAGTTCCGGCCTGATAAATGAGCTTGTTTCAGTCACCTTGGCAAATAAACTTTGGATCCGGTCAGACATCCCCTGATATTTTGTAACTCTCATATCGCTGTCTTTAGATAGCATCGCATAAAGATGAAGCTTCCCCAATTTTATGCCGATATTATCATCTAACCTTAAACATTCAAGCAGTGTCTGCGGTGAATCGGACAATTTACCTTCGTATTTTTTATATTCATTTAAATTGTTTTCGATCCAGTTAAAATCGTCCTCCCAATTGCTCTCATCTTTATATATATGTGAAAGATCCCATTTATATCCATCTTCGATTTCTTCGCGCGTCGGCAGCGATGCAGAACCGGACGAAGACCAGAACTTGTTAAGTTCATTTATCCACATAATACGTCCTCAATTATTATATATTCAAAGAATACATTTCAAAATTATAAAACCGTTTTAATTTCAAATGAAGAACATACAAATATAAGAGAATTACTTAAAATTTATTATAAACCTTTAATAAGGATTTACCGAGTACAAATTCAATTTAAAGAAACCGCTGAAATTATTTAAGGCAATTATCACTTTATAAGGAATATCTCCGGTTACTAATTGATTGTTGCTTAGATGTGATTTATTAAAATCCGCGGAAAATAAATTTCTGTTGTTTGCTTTATTTATTACAGCTACTGAAACCGTACCGCTTACATAATCATTAACATTAATTGATACCTGGTTCTCTATGCCTGTAAAACGAACCTGTTCGACAATATATTGGGTAATTTTTTCAGCATTAAGTTGAAACCCGAATGAGTTATAATAAGAAGCAACAACCGGTTCGTTTACATTTCCGTTTGAATCGTTCGGATCTACGGCATTTTCGCGGCATGATTGGAAAACAAAAATTAACACACTGATAAAAGCAATTACGCTTTCTTTAAAAAATCTTTTAAATTCATAGTACATAACAAATTTTTAATTTGTTAAATCATTTATAGCCTTTTCTATTTCCGCTTGTGTCTGCATACCCTGCAGCATTATTTTTTGAATTCCTTTTTGATTATAAAAATAAATAACCGGTATGCTTCCAGTCCACGATGGATTAAGCATGTTCATTATTTGTTTTCCGTAAGCGGAATCAATCATATAAACCGGTAAGTTTATATTTTCTTTTTTAATAAACGGCACCACCTTAGAATCTATATCCGAGTTAGGATCTATAGTAATAACCGCAAAATCTGCCAGGTTGTTTTTATACTTTTCATAAAGGCCGTTCAAAATCAAAAGCTGATTCATACTTTTTGCGGACCAGGTAGACCATAAATTAATAATCAAAATTTTTCCGTTTCTATTTTTAATCATCCCGGTCATTGTTTCCGAGTTTAGCTTCCGGATTATAGGGTAATTTTCCGAAATTTGTGTTTTTTTTATATTCCGGTCAGCTGTTTTGGGTTTATTTTTCTGTGCGCAGCCTGAAATTAAGAACGCAATCGCGAGTGCTGTTGCAACAGAATAAATGAATGATTTTAATTTTCTTCTGATCGGTGTTGAATTAATCATCTTTAATATTTCAATTTATTTACTAATTAATATTTTTTATTCTAAAAGGCAATGTCTATTAAGCAGAGACATGCAAAAACGTACATGAGTCAATGTTGAAATACTGAAAGGATGGGCATTAAGTTTATTCACCGGGTTTTATGAAATGCAATTTATGAAAATTACTGGCAATATTTTCTTTGAATTAATTAGCAAAATATCCAGGAGCATTGACACGTATTAAAAAGCCTCCATTACGGTTCTTGCGGTAGTAACTTTTCCTACAAATTTGGCGGCATAAACAGCCTGCAGCCTTGGAGCCTCACGTTCGGCGTATGTAAGATAGGCATCGATTGATTCACATTCGTAATGAAGTATATAAGTAGTTTCACCTTCCATATTCGTAGGTATTCTTACTTTAAACATTTTGTAATTATTAAAATATCCCGTATGTAAAATTGCAGATATATGCGTATCCTTCATCCACTTTAGCCATTCGTTTTCAACTTCTTTCTTTACAATGGTCGTAATACTATAAATTATCATAATGTGTTTTTATATTTATGAATTTAATCCCTTGTCAATTTTTAAATAAACAATTTACAAAAAGGGAAAAATTAATCGATCTATTCTAAATAATAGCAGTGTGAAAATTCGTAAAACATTTAAGCAAAAACAAATTTTATACTGAAATAAAAATGAAATAATTTCCAATAGAAATAAAATACCATATCGTTCGGTGATAAAGGCCACACTGATGATCCCGGCAATAGCAGATTAATATTTTTAGTTTTAAGTTTCTTTCGGTTCTTTCAAAAGGTTCTCCCCTGCCTTTTGAAGCAAAGGAACTAAAGCCCGATAATCGCCCGATTATGGGGCTTTTTTTTTACATAAATGGAAATATTTTAGAATAAGAATTGTAAACGAATGGATTTTTTAAAAGAGACGTTAATTGTCTTTCATTAAAAGCTTATTATAGTCTTCCAAAGTCATTCCGTAATAATTCAAGTCCGCCAAGTTTCCGTCGAATGTTCGATGATCGTTTCTAAAAGTACCTTCTTTTATAAAACCGCATTTCACCGCCAGCAAATTACTTCTGTCGTTTTCGGTCATTATTCTTAAAAATAATCTTATCATTTTAAGTTCTTCAAAACTAAATTTTATTATCCTAAGCAGCGACTCTTTCATAATCCCCCGGCTCTCATATTCGGAAGAAATAAAATATGCAATTTCCGCACGCGGAATTACCCAATCAATATTTTTTATGTTCATATATCCAATCAGAGTTTCCGATTCTTTCAGCCACATGCCGAATGCAAAAGATATTCTCTCGTCCCACTCCGATATCTTTCTTTGGATGAACAGGCCGGTTGTGATCTCGTTTATCGTACTATCTAGGGTTACCGGAAAGCTGTCGTGCAAACGCATCTTATTTTTCTGTATTAAATTATAAAACGGTACTGTATCATGCGATTTCAGCGGTTTTAAAAATACTCTGCCGGTCTCAAGTATATTTGAAATGGGAGTAAGAATGTCTATCATTTTTTCTTATGCTATGATAAAAAAAATTTTATTTTAAATTTACTATAAACTGATATTAAACAAATCTGCAATAAATAAATTATTGCTTCACGGCACATATGATAAACTGTATTTAATAATTAAAATTCAGCACCGGAACTACCCTGAAAAAAGGCGGATTATTCTTTGCAATGTTCACAATACCTATCTGTAATCCGTGTAAGCTATCGGCAATATTAAACAAGCCGATGGAAATACCAGATTGATATGAAAATTTATTATATGCCGAAATGGAAACGCCCTTCATTCTTTCGGCCATAGTTAATATCATCGTAACATTCATCCCGGCCAACTCTTCGGTTCTTACTCTGTATCCCGTAAAATTTATTCCGCTTATCGCATCGCTACATCGGATTTCTCCAAGCGTAAAATTAATCCCTCGGATATTGTTTTCAGATACAAGTGCAAGTCCGCTTAAATTCAAGCCTGACATTGCATCTTTACTTACCAAAGCCAATCCGGCTATATTTATTCCCCACAACCTGCTGCCGCTGACTAAAGCCAACCCGCCAACATTTAATCCCATAATGGAACCTTTTGAGGAAACCGTTGCCAGCCCTGCAATATTAATTCCTTTCATATCGTTCTGGGATACGGCAGCCAGACTGCTTATGTTTATTCCGCTCATACTTCCTTTTGAAGCTACTACAGCAAGGCCTCCGATATTTAATCCGTTCATCTCATTTTCCGCAACAAGAGCAAGACCTCCTAAATTTACTCCTTCTAAATTTCCTTTTGCCGCAACTACTGCAAGTCCGCCGATATTAATACCCTGAATATCACCTTCTCCGATAAGTCCGATTCCGGCAAATTTCAACCCGAGAGAGTTTCCTTCAGAAATGAAAGCAATACCATTTAAACTTATTCCGGTAAAAGATTTTTCTGTTATCGTAGCAGCAATACCTATCGAGATACCGTTCAGACTGCCGGCAGCGGGGGCAACACCTAATGCCAGTCCGTTAACCGTAGAACCGGATATATCCCTGGGAGACCAAAGTGTAAGGTTAATACCGTTTATTTCTCCGACGCCGCAATCTCGGAAATTAAACCGGATTCCATTTAAATATTGAGAGTTGCCGAAACTTATCCCGTTATTGTTAGCTGTAAGATTAAAACTATTATAACTGCATTGTTCTTTATATTCATGTACACCAGAGGAGTCAGTCTCCTGAGAGTACGATAAATGGCAGGTAAGTAAAAGTATAAGAAACTGCAAAAAAACTCTTTTCATTACTATCTCCCTTATATAAGTATGATTTTGTTTTTATATTAAAAGTGCTGCTTCGGCGGCCAACCAGATTAATTTTTCCCGAACCGACCAATTATTTTGCCAATTCCTGTATTGCCATTTTTCGCTGTCTAGATTATCTCCTCCATACAATATTTGTGCAATTTCTACGCCTCTGAACTTTGCCACTGAAAATAAAGCCGCAGTTTCCATCTCGACAACCAGGCAGCCTTCGTCTTTTCTTAATGCGGTTCTTCCTTTTGTTTCACGGTAAAAACCGTCCGTTGTCCATGTTTTTGTATTTAAGTAAGGAATCCGATGCTTATCCAGTACAAGTTTAATTTTTTCGACTGCATTAATCGAAGGAGTCACTTCACGGGACGGCGGCAAATAATGATACGAAGTTCCTTCGTCACGGATCGCGGAATACGGAATAACCAAATGCCCCTCCACTATACTTCTGTCCAGCACTCCGGCACCTCCGCATGCAATAAATTTACTGCAGCCGAGTTCTATAACTTCTTCAAAAAGTGCGGCGGCGAGAGGAGCACCTACCCCGGGATGAAAAATTGCGACTTTAGAATTATTTATTTCAAATTCATAAACCGGATGTTTTCCCATCTCCGATTTTAAAGACATTATTTCATGAATTATACCCTTCTCCGCAAAATGTTCAACTATATCATAAAAAAAAGTTATAACGCAATGTTGCGGAAGATCTTTTCTTTTTTTTATAGTATCGGAAGGATTAATTATTGACTGTCCGGTATTATCAAATTCTAAAATCGGAAATTCTTTTTTCATTATTTTACTCTAATTTTAGTTTAGATATTTCTAGTAATTCCCTGCGGCCCATTTTGTCTTAAAAATCATTAATGCTTCTTCGACCTCAATTCTGGGCAAATTGCCTTTGGCTAATTCTTCGTCGCTTTTTTTCAGAAGTCTTTCGTAAAAATCTATCCCGGTTTTAGTATATGAAGAATCAACTTCCGCCAGCTCAAAAAGTATGTCTTCCGCTTTACCGTACAGCCCGAGGTTTTCATAAAACAAAAATATTTTTCCGGGTATTTTTCCCGGAATTTCGTCATTCTTAAAAAATCCTATAATTTCATCGATCAGCGAAGTATGGTTCTGAACCACCGGTTTCAAATCAATTAAATAAGATTCCAAAAGCAGTGACAATGCCTTTATATTTAGATCTTCACTTTCGGCGTCCAGTTTTTTCATACGGCTCAGAGATGCTTCCTCTTTCAATAAAACTCCGGTCACATACAGTTTTATCGGTGCAGTATCTTTTTCCAGCAGCATCATTTCAATTATTCTTGAATCGGAAAATGTACGGAAATGCTTTAATTCCAATCCGATTAATTTTTGCGCGGTTAAATTTATTTCACTAATAGCTCCGTCAATATTATTTGTCTTTTTCATCAATAGTATTTTTTGTAGAACGATTGAAAGAGTTTCAATCATCCTTAAAATGTAATCTCTCGTAAACATCTTTTTAAAACAATATTATTAATTATGTAATCAAATAAGACAGGGAAATATATTCCGCACAAAAATTAAAGCTAAAGAAATTGTTCCCCAAAACATACCAAGTTAAATGTGCTATCCGGGTAGAATCGAAATTAAAATCATGTTTAAAATAATTAATTATTTTATTCTTTGATACTTAAATCTAAAATTAAGAATCAAGATTAATCAGCTTTCTTCCGGTAATCTTACCTTGAAGTACAAGTCCTATGTATTTGTCAAGTTCATCCAGCGAACATTCCGAATAACAGAGTTCCAAATTAGCTGGTTTCCACCGGCCGGAAAGTTTATTCCAAATTTTTATTCTTGCCTCTTTACCGCAATGAGCTGAATCAATACCTAAAAGATTCACACCTCTCAAAATAAACGGATAGACGGTTGAATTTATTACAGGTGATTGAGTTAAACCGCATGCTGCTATGCTGCAGCCGTATTTTGTTGATTTAATTGCAGAAGTCAAAATTGTCCCCCCGACGCAGTCAATTCCTCCTCCCCATCTTGCCGGTAATAGTGCTTTGTCTGTATAATCATTTATCTTTTCTCTCTCAATAATCCGTGAAGCCCCGAGTTTTTTTAAATAATCGTGACGATCCGTTTTACCTGTAGAGGCGGCAACATTAAAACCTAATTTTGAAAGAATTGCAACCGACATAGATCCTACACCGCCCGTAGCTCCTGTAACAAGCAGTTCTCCCGAGTCAACTGAAGTACCGTTCAATATTAATTTGTCAACAGCGAGTGCAGCCGTGAACCCGGCAGTTCCGAATGCCATACTTTCTTTTAGAGTTAATCCGTCCGGCAGTTTTATAACCCATTCGGCCGGGACCCGGATATATTGGCCGAAACCTCCGGCAGTGTTCATTCCAAGGTCATAGCCTGTTACAATAACTTTGCTTCCTTCTATAAAATCAGGAGAGAAAGATTCCGCTACAACACCGGCTGCATCAATGCCCGGAGTATGCGGATAAGACCTGGTCACGCCTTTATTTCCTGTCGCCGATAAAGCATCCTTATAATTAAGCGAAGAATATTTAACTTTAATCAGAATTTCCCCGGCAGGTAAATCCGAGATTTTTTTTTCTTCAATTGACCGGATATATTTTCCGTTATTTTCATTAACAACCAGGGCTCTGTATTTTAGATCATTCATTTTTATTTACCTCCGATTCTAATGTACAATGTAAAAAAAGTAATTTAATAAAACCCGCACAAATAATTCGGCAAGGATTTATCTGCGGTGTAAGTGTACAATTGATTTTTACGACAGGCCGGAGTGAATGTGTTTTTGAGTTATATGAATAAAAAGCCCTTTCTATATGTAATATTTCTTTTTTATATTTAGGCTTCTAAAATTAAATCACAATTATGAACGAAAAATACGAAGCAGTTATCGGACTGGAAGTTCACGCTCAGTTACTAACCGATTCAAAAGCATTCTGCGGTTGTTCTACTAAATTCGGTAATTCACCCAATACTAATGTTTGCCCGGTTTGCCTGGGGCATCCGGGGGTTCTTCCCGTTATAAATAAAAAAATGATTGAATTTACCGTATTGATGGGATTAGCCACAAATTGTACGATAAATAAACGCTCCATTTTTGCAAGAAAAAATTATTTTTATCCTGATCTTCCCAAAGGATTCCAAACATCACAGTACGAAGAACCTATCTGCGAATTCGGCCATGTTAACATTGTTTTCCCGGACGGTGCTCTCAAAAAAATCGGAATAACCAGAATTCACATGGAAGAGGATGCAGGTAAATCGATACACGATCAATCATTCGGTACCCTTGTTGACGTTAACCGCTGCGGTGTTCCTCTGATGGAAATTGTAAGCGAACCTGACATGAGTGCGCCTGCCGAAGCCGTTTTGTACCTGATGAAAATAAGACAAATAGTAAAATACCTGGGTATCTGCGACGGTAATATGGAAGAAGGTTCGTTGAGATGTGATGCAAATGTTTCGGTTCGACTAGCCGGCGAATCTAAACTCGGAACAAAAACCGAAATTAAAAATATGAATTCGTTCAAGAACGTTGAAAAAGCTATTGCATATGAAATAGAGCGCCAAACCGAGATTCTGGAAGACGGCGGTAAAATTATCCAGGAAACTCTTTTATGGAACGCCGACTTGAATGAAGCTTTTTCAATGAGAAGCAAAGAAGAAGCTCACGATTACAGATATTTCCCGGAGCCAGATCTTCTGCCGGTTGTTGTAGATGATGATTGGAAAAATGAAATTGCTTCAGAGATGCCTGAACTGCCCGAAGTAAGAAAAGACAGGTTAATTAATAAATATAATCTTCCAAAATATGACGCCGAAGTCCTGACTCAATTAAAGGAAATGGCTGATTATTATGAGAAAGTAATTCTGGTTACCGACGATTATAAAGCCGCCAGCAATTGGGTTATGACGGACGTATTGAAAGTAATTAACGAAGATAAAATAAGCATTGATAATTTTTCCGTTGCCCCCGAAGATCTCGGCGAGCTTATTAATCTGATAAAAGACGGAACAATCAGCGGCAAGATAGCCAAAGAAGTATTTCCAATAATGTTGACCGAGAATAAAAAACCATCCGCAATAGTTAAAGAAAGAAACCTTATTCAGATTACGGATACGTCGGCTATAGAAAAAATAGTAGATGAGATCTTAAACAAACACACAGATGAGGTTCAGCAGTTTTTGAGCGGTAAAGATAAAGTATTGGGATTTTTTGTCGGACAGATAATGCGTCAAACCAAAGGAAAAGCAAATCCGAAACTGGTAAACGATTTACTGCTGTCAAAGCTGGATTCAATGAAAAAATAAATTCTAAAATATTTAGATTGGAGAATTAAAATTGTCATTTAAGGAAGGTTTAAAGAAATTTTTCGGCATAAAGTCGGAAGAAGAGTTGAACAAACCGAAAACGCAGAAACAGAAAACGAAAGAATTTTTCGAATCTCTCCTATTTGCGGCTATTGCGGCATTTTTCATAATAACTTTTATTGTACAGAATACCAGGATCCCGACCGGATCAATGGAAGATACAATCCTGGTAGGAGATTTTGTACTCGTTAATAAATTTGTTTACGGCTCCGAATCACCGAGATATATACCGTTTACTCAAATAGCTATTCCGCATTTCAGACTACCAGCCATACGCGACCCGCACAGGAAAGATATTGTAGTTTTCGAATTTCCGGGAATGAGAGACCGTGTAAAAGCAGAAGATTTGGGAGTTAATTATGTTAAGAGATGCATCGGTACTCCGGGAGATACTATTCAGGTTATTAATAATGTAGTATATGTAAACCACAAGCAATTCTGGATACCCTCTCATATAAAATATCTTGATGCTTTTTCCAAACCTAAAAATATGATTGAGCCTAGAATCTTTCCTAAAGGCATGCCCTGGAACGAGGACAACTACGGACCAATCATAGTACCTAAAAAGGGCTATACAATTGCGCTAAATACGTCAAACGTAGAACAATGGGCAATAACTATCGACCGTGAATACGGAAGAAGAGTTGTTGCAGTAAGGGATAATGTTGTTACTATCGAAGGCAAACCTGTAACATCCTATACCTTTAAAAAAGATTATTACTTTATGATGGGCGACAACAGAGACGACAGTCTGGACAGCCGTTTCTGGGGTTTTGTACCGAGGGATAATGTTGAAGGCGAAGCTTTTATTACATTGTTTTCCTGGGATAGAGATATTCCTTTCAGTGATTTTTTCAGACTTATCGGTTCAATAAGGCCTGAAAGGATAGTTAAGCTCCTACATTGATTTTTTAACTTTGATTGTTAAATTACGGCAAAGGGCAGGGATTTAATCCTGCCCTTTTTACTTAAAACAAATAAGATCAAATATGAAAGTATTAGATATTGATTACGAAAGGTATTACCTCAAAAACGATCTTGAAGTAATTCTGTACAAAGACGATTCTCTGCCTCTGGTCGCAGCTAATATCTGGTATAAGGTGGGATCGGCTAACGAAAGAAAAGGTAAAACCGGAATCGCACATCTTTTTGAGCATATGATGTTTCAAGGCTCGCAGAATGTTCCGAAAGAGAAACACTTCAAATATATTCAGGAAGCAGGCGGTACGCTTAACGGATCGACAAGTTTCGACCGAACCAATTATTATGAAAAAGTGCCATCGAATTTTCTGGAATTGATTCTTTGGCTGGAATCGGACAGAATGGGATTCTGGCTTCCCGCGCTCACGCAGGAGAAACTGAACAACCAAAAAGATGTAGTTAAAAACGAAAGACTCGAAAGGTACGATAACCAGCCTTACGGACTTGCCTGGGAAATTCTGTTAAAAAATCTTTTCCCGGAGACGCATCCTTATCACTGGTCTACAATAGGTTCCCTCGAAGATATATCGAGTTTTACGATCGAAGACGTTCAGGATTTTTTCAAAAGATTTTACTCTCCTGCAAATGCCTGCCTTGTTATTGCAGGCGATTTCAATAGTCTTGAAACAAAAAAGCTGGTTGAAAAATATTTCGGATCGATACCGGGAACCGGTTCACAAAAATCCGACATCAAAACAGATTTTCCGACATTAGATAAAAAAGTCAAATTAATACACAAAGATAATGTGCAGCTAGATAGACTTTATATGGCATGGCACTCGGATAAAGCATACGGTAAATACGACAGGGAACTCGATATTTTGTCGGATATACTATCGGGATCGAAAAATTCAAGGCTGTATAAAAACCTTGTCTTCGAAAAAGAAGTTGCACAGGATGTTACGGCTTACCAGTTCTCAGGCAAATACGCAGGATTTTTTATGCTTGCCGCTACTGCGAAGCCCGGAGTTGAACTAGAATATCTTAAAAAAGAAATACTAAAAGAAATAGAAACGGTAGGCTCCGGAGGTGTTTCGGAAGAAGAATTGCTTAAATCAAAGAACGGAATAAAATCCGGGTTCATATACTCTCTGCAGAATATTGATTCTATAGCCGATCAGATAAACAGCTATAATTTTTATTTGGGAGAACCGAATTCTTTCGGCAAAGATCTGGAGAGGTATGAAAAGGTGACTAATACCGGAATTATGGAATGTATAGATACCTATTTGACAAAAAATTATGTCGAACTCCATATAGTCCCAAATTCTCAATAACAGGTTTGTAAATGAATGCACTTAACAGAAATATTAGACCGCCGCGTAAGGACGGAATTATCTTTAAACTTCCGGAGATAGAAAGATTTTCCCTTTCGAACGGATTAAAAATAATATTTATAAAGAAAGACAAACTTCCTATAGTCCAGATGAATTTTGTTTTTAATGCAGGCAGCAAATTTGACTTCGCTGGTAAAAAAGGATTGGCAAATCTACTTTCGATGTTAATAGATGAAGGTGCGGGCAATTACAATTCACTTCAGCTCAGCGATGAATTCGATAAACTCGGAACTCATTTTAACGTATATGTATCTGAAGATAATCTTTTCTTTTCGCTGCAAACGCTGTCCGAAAATTTTAAAAGATCAGCCGAACTTGCTTCGATGGTATTGATGAATCCTCATTTGGACAATAATGATTTTGAACGGGAGAGACGGAAAATAATCACAAGGATTATTCAGCTTAAAGATGAACCGGATGAAATTGCAGATATAGTTTTCGGAAGGGCATTATACGGAGACAGAAATCCTTACGCATTTCCGGCTTTCGGTTATCAGAAAGATCTCGAATCAATCAGCATTGAGGATATAAAAAAATTCTATTCTGATTTTATTCATCCTCGGAACGGATCCGTAATAGTTGTCGGCGACATTTCTAAAAATGACCTGCAAAGTTACCTTACCCAGTTGTTTTCCGCATGGCGGCCTAAACAGTTAATGGAATACAATCTGTCTCCGGCAAAAGAAGATAAACCGGAATTATTCCTTGTGGACAAAAAAGATTCCGTTCAAAGCGAAATCAGGATCGGGCATTTGGCGTCGAGACGTAATGAAAAGGACTACTACCCTAAAACTTTGATGAACATGATTCTCGGCGGCCAGTTTACCAGCAGAATTAATTTAAATCTGAGGGAGAAAAACGGATACACCTATGGAGCCACATCAAGATTTAACTATTTTCAGGAAAGCGCTTTCTTCTCAGTTTCTACATCGGTAAATTCGGATAATACGGCATCGGCCGTAAAAGAAATCATTTCTGAGTTAAACGGAATTAAAGCCGGAATAAAGGATGATGAACTCGAGTTTGCAAAGTCCTCAATCATAAGGAAGTTTCCGTCGAATTTTGAAACATACAGACAAATCGCATCGAACCTCTCAGCTTCAGTAATTCATTCACTGCCTGACGACTATTTCAACAAGTATATTGAGAATATAGAATCGGTCGATCTTAAAAGAATAAATGATATCTCCGCAAAAAGTATTAATACGGATATTCTTAAAATCATTATAGTCGGCGATAAGAATAAACTGAAACAGCTCATGGAAGGATTGGCGCAAAGTAAAATTATAGAGACGGATTTATACGGAAACATTATCAACACTTAGTTTTTCTTTCCGTCCCGATCATTCGCGGTTAATATCAAAGAAGGATTCTTAAATTTGTAACCTATTTTTATAAAGCTGAATATTTGCGGCTGCAAGTTAACAAAATCATCCGCTGGAATTAATATAAAATTATATTCTGTTTTTGATTTATCCTTTACCAGCCGCGCAAAATCGGTTTCCAATTCAGCACTGCCGCCGCCGCTAACTTGTTTAAATTCACTCATTTTAATTAAGAGTATATTTCTGAGTTTAAGCTGCTCTTTAATCAGATAATAAGCCGCAGAATTATACAGCTTTGAATGATCGTCAATCACATAAAAAATTGCTTTCGGGTAAGATCCTATAATTGTTCTCAACGCGCTTTTCAGTCTTGCCGGTGAAAAGTTTCCTCTTAACTTATAATCCATTTCATTTATGTTGTCATTTAGGAGTACGGCGTATTCTTTACGGTAATTAACCATGGTATCAGCCAGCTGCACAGAAAATTTTGAAGGCACGAGCAAAGCGGCATAAGTCTGCGGAAATCTGATCAAAAAATTTATCATGCTAACTTTTTGTTTATCCAATCCGTCAATAACAAGTCCGATATTCTCTCCTTCCCTTTTCAAATTGTCGTTATAATTAAACACCGCATTTAACTTTAAATTGTCGTTTATGAATATCTTTAATTCGGTTTTCCCGCCGATTACCTTCTCTAAAGTTTTTATTGCGACATTTTTATTATAGAAATGCTCGTATATTTCTTTAAGAACAACGGGGATGGGTAGATCTTTAGGCAGGTCAACCCTATAGTTATAATTTACACCGCTGCCGGCATTCGATTTTATTTTCTTTATCCAATCGCTGTGAAGCGCGAAAGCGTTCAGATCATCTATAAAGATAGTATTTATCTGAGCCGGCGTTATATTTTCTAAATTGCGGTTTATTTTTGAAGGTTTTAAAAATTTAGCCGTAAGAAGATTTGCGGCAAGGAGAAAAACGGCAGCGCCGAATAATATCTCAATAATTTTTTTTTTTACAAAGGTGAGAATTTTCATAACGGATAAATGGAATTTTTATTTGTTTTTGAAATTAGGTGCTCTTTTATCAAGGAATGCCGATGTTCCCTCTTTGAAATCTTCGGTTCCGCAACAAATTGCAAACAAACCGGCTTCATAAAATAATCCTTCGCGCAACGACAGCTGGTCTGCTTTTTTAATTGCTTCAATTGCCGATTTAACTGCATGAGATGGTTTTGCAGCTATTTTTTTCGCCAGAAGGGATGTTTGAGGCAGCAGATCTATCAGCGGAAAAACTTTATTTACCAAACCAAGTTTCAGTGCCTCTTTTGACTCAATCATATTACCGGTTAATATATATTCCATAGCTCTGCCGGAATTAATAAGTCTTGTTAATCTTTGAGTTCCGCCGAATCCGGGTATTATGCCCAGGTTAACTTCGGGTTGACCGAACTTTGCATTTTCGGAAGCTACTCTGATATGACAGGACAGAGCTAATTCGCAACCGCCGCCTAAAGCTAATCCGTTAACAGCAGCAATTACAGGTTTGTTCATATTTTCAATCAAGTTGAAAATCTTTTGTCCTTTTTCGGCAAACTCTTTGCCGCTTAACATATCGAGCTTATTAATCTCGGAAATATCCGCACCGGCAACGAATGCCTTTTCGCCGCTGCCTGTTATTACAACTGATGCAACATCCTCATCCGACGCAAAACTTTTAAATGCTTGTCCCAGTTCTTCCAGAGTTTCTTTATTAAGTGCGTTAAGTTTTTCGGGTCTGTTTATAGTAACAAGTGCAACTTTTTCATTAATGTTTACGACCAGGTTTTTATAATCCATTTTAAACTCCTTAATAATTTATATACAGCGGAAGTCTAACTTTAAGTTCGAGTGAAATAAATTGGTTTGAATAATAATAGTTATAATCGGCCAGGATTTCCATCATGAACATTGACAGTCCGGTTCCTACACTGAAACCGAATTTAGAAGCATCTTCAAGAAAGTTGCTTTTTCCTGTGGCAGGTTTAAATTGATGAAGTTTTTCCATATACATATAATTTCCGGAAGCTTCGATAAACGGCATAAAAAGTACAACGTTTTCCACCAGCGGAGGGAAGTAATATCTTACACCCAGATTAAACGGAAGCGCATTTGTCGAATAATTAGAATAATCCGTTGTTTCATAAAACTGCTGCGAGCCGGGAAATTGATCGAAGCCTAACTTAAAAAACATAAAAACTGGAAGATACTCGTCGTCTGTATAAGAAAATTCGACATTAAAACCGTATCCTAAATCGGTTGAATTAGCAAAGTATCCCAGGGGCAGCCTCGGGCCCACGGCAACCGCAATGAAGAAACCGCGCGCTTTCTCTACAGGACCTTCCTGGGCGTATAAAGAAATTGTTCCTAACAGTAAGATAACAAGTAATATTTTTTTCATTCCGCAATTAAATTATTAAAATAAAAATACAAAATATAAGTTTATTCTTAAACGAACATTCTAAATATTATTTTTGTTATGCAGATAACCGGAATAAATGAAAAAGAGAGTGATTACCCATTGTGCAGGTAAAATATATTGACTAAAACCATTTGCAATATCGAAAAAGCCTTCCCATCTGTCGTATTCCGCCGCAAATATAATGTGAAGCATAATTCCGGAATCCGATCCGAAAGCAAGAAGGTTCAACCAGAAAACCATAAATATTATTACACAAAACCAGTAAATATTGGGTAAATACTTAATTACAATACCGGAAGATAAAGCTGCTGCAAACAAAGTGATAATGCTAAAATAATCGATATTTCCGTTTGCTAAAGGAACAAATTCGTAAGCGAATAAAAGCACGATAATTATCGCCGTAATGGTAATGCTTCTTTTAATTCCCTCCTGAATAAGAAATAGATATAATGCAAATAAAAGGAGCTGCGGTAGATTCCAAATTAAATAAAGAGGAAGATCGAATATCGATGAAAGCCCGAATTCATAAAAATAATCAGGATCTCCCGGCGTAATAATTTTTGAAAAATACAATACGGCGGACAGAATAACGAACGGTAAAAATATCCATAATAAAGTTTTCAATGCATTGATGTAAATCGGAGAAATTAAAAATTCTTTAGCTTTCGATAATGCTGCTTCGCCGATTATTATGAAGAAAGGAAGTGTTAAACTAAGCTGAAACCTGAAGCCGAATAATATAAAATAAGTATCAAGTTTATAAATGCGGAGTATAATGCCTAAAAGATTAACTGCAGCTATTGATATTATTAATAATAATGTCCGGTTTTTTTTATACCGCAAATTTTTTAAACCTTAAATTATTTATTCAATTCGGATTTTTTCAGGTCAGTGCCGATACCGTATTTATAAACTAGTTTGCCTCCGAACTGACCGGTTTTGAAAATCAGAAGGCCCCCTATAATTGAAAGAACAATAAACAAATATTTAATTTTTCCGCTATATTTTTTCTTAAGAACATACATAGTTCGAAGGACTAATAAGCCGGAAAAGTACCACAACGTAAATGTTGCATAATCTTCATGATGGCCTATTGCCTCCTTTGGAATTGACAAGCCTTCTTTTGCAAGTCCGTTTGCTGCACTTTCTGCGGCGTTCCCGGTTAAAACAGCGGCTACTGCCCCGAGTACTCCGAGAAATAAAAATAAATGAGCCGCTTTCGAAAAAAAATCCTTTTTCAGAACCGTTCCCGTAATTTCTAATAAAACATATATCAAAAAAAACGCAATAGGAAAGTGTACGACTTCCGGATGCAGATGGGCGAGAAAATCCATTCAAATTCCTTTCTTCACTTGGATTGCAATTAAAGGTTCTGCAATATTTATGTAAACATACAAATAAAACATTTTTTTCCGACTGCCTGCCTGCTTTATGTTACAACCCGGACAGAAATTAACCGCACAATACCGAGCCCCCGTTTACATTCAGAATCTCGCCGTTAATATGCCGCGCAAGATCCGAAGCCAAAAATACAACCGGCCCGGCTATATCTTCAGGTTCGGCTATTCTTTTTACGGGAATTTCGTTTATCACTTTTTCTTTATAGTCCGCGTCGGCAAAAACATCCTCGGTCATATCGGTAAGAACCCACCCGGGTGCAACGCTGTTAACGGTAATATTGTATTCACCGAGTTCGGCTGCAAGGGATTTTGTAAACGATATTACTCCTCCTTTAGAAGCGGCATAATGAGAATAATAGGCTTCGCCTCTTTGTCCTGCGGTTGAAGTAATATTTATTATACGTCCGAATTTATTGGCCTTCATAAAGGGAACGACAAATTTTGTAAATAGAAAAGTACCCGTTAAATTTATTTTTAAAGTTTCTTCCCATTCTTCTAAACTCATTTTATCAGATTCTCCGAATTTCCATATCCCGGCATTATTTACCAGTATATCAATTTTCCCGAAGTCCCCGATGATCTTTAAAACAGTATGCTGAATTTCATCACTGTCATTTAAGTTAACAAAATATGAGTTTATTATTGAAGTACGGCTCATTTCTTCCGTGAGTTTATCGGCGGTTTCTTTACCTGTATTATAAGTAAAGGCAATACCGGCCCCAGCTTGAGCAAAAAGCTTTACGCAGGCCTTCCCGATTCCGCGCGATCCGCCGGTGATTAAAACTGTTTTTGATTTTAAGTTTATCATAAATAATCCGGTTAATATTTAACTTTAAATAAAAATAATCCGTTCGGCGGAACGGCTTCGCCTGCTTTACTTCTTTCTTTAGCAGCTAATATTTCTTCAAGCATCTTATTGCCGTACCCTGCTTTGGCAGTTTCGAGCAAAGTCCCTACAACTGTCCGCACCATACCGTGCAGAAATCTGTCGGCTTCGATTTTAAAAACTACTAATCCCCGTGTTTCTTTCCAATAGACCGAATATACGGTGCAAACCTTATTCTTCGTTTCGCTGTTTTTCCTTGAGAAGGAAGTAAAATCATGCGTGCCTTCCAATAATCCGCTTAGTTTATTAAGCTTGCCGCAGTTTAAGTCACCATGGTAAAAATAAGAATATTTCGCCCAGAAAGGCGATTTATAACCCGAGAATAAATAAACATACATTCTTTTTTTAGCATCAAATCTTGAATGAAATTCTTCCCCGGTTCTTTCAATTGAAATGACGGAAATATCCATCGGAAGAACGGCATTAAGCGAATGCTTGAATTTATATAGATCGATATCAATCTCAGTTCTGAAATTAGCTATCTGCCCCAGAGCATGCACACCGGAATCAGTTCTCCCGGAACCGATTAAATTAACATTTTCCTTAAGAATTAAATTAACCGCATTTATTATTTGTTTTTGAACCGTGTCTGCATTATTTTGAATCTGCCATCCCGAATAACTTGTACCGTCGTATTGTATTTTCATTTTATAATTATTCAACCTGACCCTCTTTACAAAATGGAATTTTAATGTAAATTTAAGATGAAAATTATTATTTATTGACAATTAAATATAAAAATTTTCAAATATTCCGGCTTAAAACGGAAATTTCCTGATATCTGAAAATTTAGAAATTGTGCTTTTTATAATATTAATATTTAAAAGTTATATTCGACAATGAAAATGGACTACTTATTTTATTTAGTCAATATTTTAATTTTCAACGAATAAAAATCAATTGGAAATTAAATGTTAAATAATATTGAAAATAATAAGAATCTCCCCAGTGTTTTATTGGTGGAAAACGATAAAGCAAGCAGGGATATTATAAGATATTTTTTAAGGAAAATTTGCAATGTTGAATTTGCGGAAAACGGACAGGAAGCCTTAAAAAAAGTTGCCGCATCTAAATATTCCGCAATTTTGATGGATATAAATTTGGGGCTCGGAATAAGCGGCGTTGAAACTGCCCAGAATATCCGTCAGGTTAAAGGTTACAACAATATACCGATAGCCGCAATAACTGCATATGCTATGGTTGGAGATAAAGAAAAATTTTTGTCTTTGGGCTGTACTCATTATTTAGCTAAGCCTTTCGACAAAGAAGACTTGCAGAGCCTGGTATCTGAAATTATAACAGCGCAATAACATCTTTATCCCTCCGTCGCCGAGCTTATCGGGGGAGAAACCTTCGAATATTATTTAGTGAAGCGATCGGTATAAAATTATAATCGGGAATTATAACCGGATTTATTTTTTCACAGTAAGTATTTTGAATTTAATTGTCAATGATGGAGAATGAAGGAAAAACAAGAGAAGAATTACAAAGTGAACTGAATTATCTTCATATTAAGAAAGCCGAATATGAAGAAATAAAAAAGCGCTGCGAAAGAGAAAGGGTTGAGCTGGTAAAAACCAACAGAGCTTTAAGAACACTAAGCGATTGTAATCAGGTGCTTGTAAGGGCAAAGGAAGAAAAAACATTCTTGCAAGAAATATGCGATATACTTATATCAACCGGCGGGTATAAATTAGCATGGGTAGGGTTTGCGGAATATGATGGGAAAAAATCGGTAAGTCCTGCGGCACATGCCGGTTTTGAATCTGGTTATCTCGAGCATGCGAACCTTACTTGGGCGGATAATCATCAAGACCCCGGTCCTATCGGCAATTCTATTCGAAACAAAGAAATTCAAATTATTCCGGATATTAATATTAACGATTCTTTCCGCTTATGGCGCGATGACGCCTTAAAAAGAGGTTACAATTCGTTAGTCTCACTTCCTTTAACATACAACGGAAAATGCTATGGCGCCCTTGCAATTTATTCAAGCGAGATAAATTATTTTGACAAATATGAAGTAAATCTGCTTGACGAACTGGCTCATGATCTAGCTTACGGGATCACAGTTCTCAGAAATGAATTGCAGAGAGAAAAATTTGAACGCGATCTGCAAATAAGCGAAGAGAATTACAGAAAACTTGTTGAAATCTCTCCTAATCCCATCGGTGTTCACATTAACGGAAAATTTGTTTATTTGAACGATGCGGCCCTTAAGTTGATCGGAGCGAAAAAGCCCGAAGATATAATCGGGAAAGCCGTGATAAATATCTTACATCCGGATTCGCGCGACAAGGTGCTTGAAAGAATTGCGCAAATGCAGGCCGGCATGGAAGTTTCTGCCATGGAAGAAAAATTTATACGGCTTGACGGTAAAGTTATTGATGTAATGGTAGGCTCATCAAGAATGATTTACAAAGGGAAGGATGCCTTTCAGGTTGTAGTAAACGATATTTCCGGATTAAAAAAAATTGAAAAAGATTTAAGAACAAGCGAAGAAAGATTCAGGAGTATATTTGAGAATGCGCCTATAGGAATGTATAAAACTTCGCCCGATGGGAAAATTTTGATGGCAAACAGGGCATTTATAGAAATGCTGGGTTATTCGTCGTTTGAAGAATTTTCTAAGCTCAATATGCGTGAAATCTATGCCGAGAAAGATGTAAGAGAAAAACTTCTCCAAATAGTAAGAACTAAGGGCGAGACAGTCGGTTACGAAACGATGTTCAAAAAAAAGGAAGGCTCCCTGATCAACGTTCGCTTCAATACCAAGTATGTTAAAAATACCGAAGGCGATAATTATTTTCTTGAAGGTACGGTTGAGGATATCACCACCCAGATGAAAATAAAAGAAGAACTGGTTAAAGCCAAAGAAAATGCGGAGGAAATAAGTAACATAAAAAGCAACTTCCTTGCTAATATGAGCCATGAATTGAGAACACCGCTTGTTGCGATTTTGGGTTTTGCCGAAATTTTCCGAACTGAATTGGAAGATGAAATTCACAAAGAAATGGCAGATTCAATTTATATATCCGGGCAGCGGCTGCTGGAAACATTAAATTCCATACTTGATCTCTCAAGAATTGAAGCAAATAAAGTTGATATAAATAAAGAAGAATTGAACGTCGCAAATATCATTAAGGAAATTACGTCATCGTTCCTGAATTTCGCCTACAAGAAGGGCCTTTATATTAATTCGGTAATTAAAGATGAGAATGTCGTCGGTATGCTTGATAAACAGATGGTTTTTAAAATCATAAATCACCTTGTTAATAACAGCATAAAATACACAGTTAAAGGCGGAATCACACTGGAGCTTGACACGTATCTGGATGATCGTAACAAGTGGATAAAAATTACCGTCAAAGACACCGGCATCGGTATTCCTTCAAACAGTCTCAATATTATTTTTGAAGAATTCAGACAAGTCAGTGAAGGATTGAGCAGGAATTTTGAAGGAAGCGGTCTTGGGCTTACTATAACGAAAAGATTTGTGGAAATATTAAAAGGGAAAATGACCGTAACAAGTCAGGAAGGAGTTGGCACCGAGTTCGAAGTCCATTTGCCTGCAATAAATATTTCGAAGACCGACGATACCGAAAAGACAAAAACAGATATTTTTAGCTCTATTAATCCCAAAACCGACGAAAAGCGGGCTAGTATATTGCTTGTTGAGAACGACCTGCCTACTATAGACGTAACAAGAATCATATTAAGAAAAATGTACACTATAGATGTCGAATCTACGGGAATAAATGCAGTAACTGCGGCAGCCAGAAATAAATACGATTTAATTCTTATGGACATTAACCTGGGAGCAGGTATGGACGGAACGGCTGCTATGAAAAAAATAAGAGAATTACCGGGCAATTCGGAAACACCCGTTATTGCATTTACCGCATATGCTATGACAGGCGACAAAGAAAAATTCTTAAGGGAGGGCTTCTCCGATTATATTGCAAAACCATTTGAGAAAAAAACACTTCTTGATCTCTTGTCAAAAATTTTTAGACAAAGAGGATTAAATCCGGAATAATTATTCCGGAAAAAATTATTTAATATAAACTGTTTTCATGTTCATAAATTCTTTTATTCCGAAAACAGACAGCTCTCTTCCGTAACCCGATTCTTTTATCCCGCCGAACGGCAGACGCGGATCGCTTTTTACTAATTCATTAACAAAGCAACATCCGGCTTCAAGTTCTTCTTGGGCAATCCTCTGACCTCGATCTAAATCCGATGTAAACACCGCTGCGCCCAAACCGAAAACGGTATCGTTAGCAGCAGCAATTCCGCTCTTTTCATCTTTGACTCTGATTAAGGAAGCTACCGGACCGAATAATTCTTCATCATATGCCGGCATTCCCGGCGCAATGTTTGAGAGTACGGTTGCCGGGTAGTATGCCCCCTGCCCTTCCGGTATTTTTCCTCCGAGCAATAATCTAGCACCTTTATCAACGCTCTGCATTACCTGCTGATGAAGTTCATCCCTTAAATCGTGCCTTGCCAGCGGTCCAATATCGTTTGCAGGATCGGCCGGGTCGCCGATGGTTTTCTGTTGCATCTTTTTAATAAAAAGCTTTTCGAACTCCGGATAAACCCGTTCAACAATAATAAATCGCTTTGCGGCAATACAACTCTGACCGTTATTTATTAATCTGGAGTTAACACATATTTCCGCAGTTTTTTCCAGATCCGCATCTTCAAGAACCAGGTAAGGATCACTGCCGCCCAATTCCATAACTGTTTTTTTTAATACCGCGCCGGCAGCTGATGCAACGGCTTTACCGGCAGGTACGCTGCCTGTCAAAGTTACCGCCGCTATGTTTTCGTTTTCTATAACTTCTTTTACCCGTCCGGAGGGAATAACTAACGTCCGAAATATATTTTCCGGGAAGCCTGCTTCTTTAAAAATTTTTTCTATTGCAAGAGCGCATCCGGTTACATTTGAAGCATGTTTTAATACTCCGCCGTTGCCAGCCATTAAATTGGGCGCAGCAAATCTAAATACCTGCCAGAATGGAAAATTCCATGGCATTACCGCAAGTACTACACCAAGGGGTCGGTAAGTCACAAAACTTTTTGAGGCATCGGATTCTATTATCCGGTCTTTAAGAAAACTTTCGGCATTATCGGCAAAATACTCGCATACCCATGCGCATTTTTCAATTTCAGATTTCGATTGATTAATTGGTTTGCCCATTTCTGCCGTCATCAATTCAGATAGCTGATTATTTTGCTCCCGCAGTATTGCCGCGGCTTTTATCATTTTTGATTTTCTTATTTCATAATCAGCGGTTTTCCAGGTTTTCTGAGTCTCTTTTGTTTGAAATAATATTTTAACAATCTCGGCGTTGCTCATCTCGGAGTAATTTTGAATATTTTTTCCCGTTGCAGGATTAATCGATTTTATCATTTTAATTTCACAGATATCTTTAATTTCAATTTTTATAAATGATAATAAAATTTTTTAAAATATGCTCGGTATTACCGGCAATTATAGTAAAAATTATCTCAATATCACATATACATTTAGGCTGTTCATCCCTTTTGTCAGTATTTAAAAAGTGCCGCCGGCCATGAAACACAGCAATTTATAAGTCCGGCTTTTTCATTACAATGGAAATCCATTCATCCATTACGGCCATTTCCAGAAATTCAAAACCCAATTTTTTATAAGCTGCAATTATTTCTTTTTCATCCGAAAATAATAGACCGGATAAAATAACAATCCCGTCTTTCAAAATTTTGTCCTTTATATCGGAAGCAATATTAAGGAGTATATTTTTTTGAATATTCGCTAGAACAATACCAAACTGCTTCTCATTAACATCTTTTATCTCGCCTCTTATTACATTGATCTTATCCGCAACATTATTTAACCGGCAATTTTCTGCAGCATTTTCAAAGCACCACTCATCGTTATCAACAGCCACTGCCGAATCCGCACCTAATTTTACCGCAGCAATAGCAAGTACACCGGTGCCGGAGCCGACGTCGAGAACTTTTATATTTTTCCTAATATATTTTTCGATCATTTTTAAGACTAGTTTCGTAGTTTGATGTTCCCCGGTGCCGAAGGACATTTTAGGATCGATAGTAAGAACAATTTGTCCTTCTTTAGTAGTGTAATCTCTGAAAGTGGGTTTTATAACTATTTTGTCTGAAACTTCTATAACATTTACATTTTTTTCCCACTCTTCGTTCCAGTTTTTTTCTTCCAGGATATTTTCTTCCACATTATAGCTGAACAGCATTTTTTGTTCGGACAGTTTATTAAGTTGTTCGGAAATTAATTTCGCGTCTATACTACTGTCCCCGCCTGCAAACACCTTCAAGCAGTTGATTTCCTCGTTAATTCCGGTTATATCAAGTTCCCAAAGAAGACTCGAGATAACATCAGGTATAAAGGGCTCTGCCGTTACGATAAATTCTTTATAGTAATTCATAAGTTAAAGTTTATTAAAATGTATCGAATAAATTAAATTAGTTAAAACATTTCCCACCTGAGCGAGAGTATTTTTTCCGATGTTCGACATATTATCAAATTCCGAATGCCAGTAGTTTCTTCTCGGGTTTTCATTATGCGCGCCAACCAGACCGGAATCTATAATATCCGCCGTTGTAATACCCACCGCCTGAAGAGGTACGTGATCGTCATAAATAGCCGGTCCTTTTTCCTGCTCAAAGACCTGACAGTCAAGATCCGAGGCAATACCCCAAATCAAATTTACGACATCGGGTGCATATTGAACGGAATATCCTTCCATCGGAAAACGGGCTTCTTTATCTCCAACCAGATCCAATAAAATTGCAAAGACAGGTATTTTTCCGGGAGTAATATTATCAGCATAATGTTTCGCGCCGATACAGAAACCGTTAAGGTCGCTTTCCTTACCGTAATCTTCTCCGTCAAAAAATACAATATCAATTCCGTAATTTATCTTATGCGATTTTAAAAGTCTTGCCACCTCAAGCAGAATCCCGCATCCGCTGGCACCGTCGTTTGCACCGAGTATCGGCATATTTCTTTTATTAATATCCTTTGCATGTTCGGCACGTGGCCTGGTATCCCAATGTGCACAAAGCATAATTCTTTTTTCTGCGCCGGGATTAAACCTGGCAATTATGTTTGTCATTTGTAAAATCTCTCCGTTATAACCGGTATAACTAAAAGACTGGGTTTGAATATCGCCGGCATATTTTGCAAGCTCATTCTTCAAATAAAACAATGCCTCGGTATGACCTTTTGATCCCGGATTCCTGGGTCCGAATTTTACCTGCTCTTCAATCCTGAAATAGGCACTATCGGAATTAAATTCAGGTATCTTATTGTTCTTAATAATTTCATAAAAAGGTTTTATTTTTTCAGGAGGTTCTTTGCCGCAAGAATAAAATAAAATACTTATAAATAACAGCCCCGAATAATTCATGAATGATTTGAACGTCATTAACAATTAACCTCAAACATTAAAAAAGAGATAAAAATTAAATACCGGAAAGTAAATTTAATTTTTTTATCCTTATGAAAAAATTTTATTGATTCAGAACTCTTAAATGTTCGTAAACAGATTCCGCCAGAGCATCAGGGTTATATCCGCCTTCAAGAAAGGAAATAATCGAAATGTTATGCTCGTCGGCAAAGTTCCTTATACGCAGTGACATTTGGGCAAAATCAGAGCTTTCAAGTTTCATATCGGCCAGCGGGTCTTTGGTATGGGCATCGAATCCGGCCGAAATAAAAATAATTTCAGGAGAATATTTTTTTAATTCGCTTAGAATATATTCGTCGAAAATTTCCAAATATTTTTTCCCCGTTGTCCTGGCATGAAGCGGAAAGTTCATATTATATCCGAAACCTGCTCCGTCGCCCTTATCATCTTCTGCCCCCGTGCCGGGATAAAAAGGATACTGATGCAGGCTAAAATAATACACTTCCCTTGAGCTGTAAAAAATCTCCTGTGTCCCGTTGCCGTGGTGAACATCCCAATCAACAATGGCAATCCTTTTTAAATTATATTTTTCGATAGCATATTTTACTGCAATTGCAGTATTATTGAACAAACAGAAACCCATCGGAAAAGAAATGCCGGCATGATGGCCCGGAGGACGAACAAGACAGAATATATTTTTTACATGATTACCTGCGGCCAGATCCACCGCGGTAATTCCGCTGCCCGCAGCCAGCAATGCAGCTATCCAAGATTCCTTTACAATGTAAGTATCTCCCGAATCAAGATATCTGTCGCCTTCAAAAATTGAATCTCTTACAAAAAATAAATGTTCCTCTGAGTGAACATTCAAAATGTGCTTTTCACTTGCAATATCAGGAGATATAATTTCAACATCCTTAAAAAAGGATTTTTTGTTAAGTAAATCGAATATTGCCGTTAGTCTTTTTGAGTTTTCAGGGTGGTAATGTAGAGAATTATGCAACAGGAACTTATCGTCATAAATAATCGCAAGGTTATTCATCTTAGCATTTCAATAGTCAATTAAAAGGTTGCAAATTTTATCTTGAAAATTCCTGCCGTAGTCGGAACTTCCTATATAATTTTGAATAAAAATAGAAAAAGCAATAAAATGTCCTTCTTTGGACGTAAGATAACCGGATAAAGTTGTAACACCGCTTAATGTACCTGTTTTGGCGTGAACATTATTCTGAGCCGGAGTTCCGGTCATCCTTTTTTTCAGTGTTCCGTCAACACCCGCAATAGGCAGAGATGAATAAATAGATTTGAATACGGAAGGTTTATTATAATAAATATATTTTAGAAGCGAAATCATTAATTCTGTTGAAATTAAATTGTATCGGGAAACACCTGAGCCGTCCACTATTCTATAGAAAGAAGGATCACAACCGGCTGCTGCAATTATACTGTCAACCATCGAGATGCCGTTTCCGGCAGTTGCCGGAATACCGTAGTATTTTGCGGCCAATGCATATATCAGCATTTCTGCACCAAGGTTATAACTATTCTTATTTATATCCGGTATTATTCCTTTTAACAATCTTCCGAATGAAAATATTTCCTTTGCATAATCAGGTGTTTCTTCTAATTTAATATTACCTTCCAGCTTAATCGACTTTCCTGCCAAATCTTCCTTAAATAGATTCATGAAATATAATTCAGGCTTATATACATTTACGCTAAGAGTATCTATTAAAGAATCTGGTATTGCAACATTTCTGATGTTTCCATTTAGTATAACAGTATTTTTTCTGTTTACCCAGTCGCGGCTTATTTTTACTGTTTGCGAACTATCGACAGGCACGGTCACGGCATTGTTTTCAATTTTAAAATAATTTGTCGCGGGAACCGGTACCACTGCAGGAGGCAGTCCGTTACTCGACGGCTGTAAAATTACTCCGAATGAATTCTTATTTATATTGAGAGGAGTAAGATACGGAGCGTCTGTTGAAGGATCGTCGTCCCACATCCAGCCATTGCCCCAGAAAAGCGAATCCATCATAGATACGTCGCCGTACAAATTCCCCGTAATAACATCGATACCGGCTTGTTTAACAGCCGAGGCAATGGAGTCCATATCAGATATATTAAATTCGGGATCACATCCGCCTTTCAAATACAGATCACCGTACAAGGTTCCGTTAATAATACCGCCTGCATAATAAACACCGGTGTTGAATGAGTATGAATCGCCGAGATAATTAAGCGCAGTAACTGTAGTTAAAAGCTTGAGATTTGATGCAGGCACGAGGAGAAGTTTTTCATTTTTTTGAAAAAGCTGCTTATGGGCAGACAAATCGTAAACATCGATTGCAATCTGAGAAGATTGAAAAAATTTATTGTTCAGGAGCGAATCGATTCTTGATCCGAGCAATTGCTCATTACTCTGCGGGAATACAACCGTTGCAGTCAGACAAATAATTGCTATAATATATTTTTTCATTAGGGATAATTTTCGGGTTAAAGAATTAATTCGGCTAACAAAATATAAATTAATCCTTTTAACGGCAATGAAGTATCTATTAAGGTTATTTTAAATTATTGAATTGAAAGCGGGCAGTATTTTAATTAATATTTTAAAACTTATCTAGCATCACTGTATTTAGAGCGGTTGAGTTATGATATTTTTCATTTCCCGCCTTTGTTATTGTAATTCGATCGCCCCCTTCCAAAAGCTAATGGTATCACCTTGCCCCTGCAGGCCGGCAGGTCCGCTCCCCATAAAAATGCAACAAATTAAAAATATTGTCTTACCTTGAATTCGGCACCGATTTCATCTTCGACAATTTTTCTAGCTTTTTCTATATCGACTTCGTTCATTGAAATTATAGACATAACTACTTTACTTGCGTATTTTTTAGATTCGCGGGCGAAGTCCACCATCTCATTAAAATAGCTCGAATCCAAACCCATCAGTTCGGCATATTGGTCAGGATTTGGAGAATTAAAACTGATGGCAACAGTATCGATCAAACCCTTAATTTCCGGAACAATGTTTCTTTTATTTATAACACTGCCGTGACCGTTAGTGAGTAATCTTGTTCTTCCTCCGTTTTTTTTAACAAAGGCGGCCACTTCTTTTACCACATCCCATCTTACGGTAGGTTCGCCGTAGCCGCAGAAAACTATTTCCTTGAACTTGGCCGGATCTCCGATTTCTTCGTTATAAACTTCGGCGGAAGGTTCCTGGCTTCGGGTCATTTTAAGATTATATCCGCTGAGCATAGCTTCATTATCTCTGTCGCAAAACACGCAATTGGCATTACATCTGTTCGTTATATTGATATATAAGGAATTACCTATTTTATATGTGAATGCTGTCTTTGGTTTGCTGCCGATTCCGAACATCCTGAATACATTATAAGAAGTTACTCTGGCAACATCCTCCGTTGTAAGGTGATGGACTTCAGCCATTTTTTCGGCAATTAATTTTACATTAGCAGGTTCATTTCGTTTACCCCTGTGCGGCACGGGTGTCATAAAAGGAGAATCCGTTTCAAGCATAATGCTTTCCAAACTTAGGTTAGCCAGAACATTCCGCAAATTGTCAGATTTCTTAAAAGTAATATTGCCGGTAAATGAAATAAAATGCTTCATTCTTATCAGTTCTTTTGCATCTTCCAGTCCGCCGCTGTAGCAATGAAACTGAGCCTTTAATCCGCTGTCTTTATAAGAACGGATTATATCCATCATATCCTTGTCGGATTCGCGATTATGAACTATGATCGGTTTATTAATTTTCAAGGCAAGTTCTATCTGCGCTTTGAAAGCTTCAATCTGTTTTTCTTTCGGCGAAAAGTCGTAGAAATAATCAAGTCCGATTTCACCGATGGCAACTACTTTTGGATGCGCGCTCAGCTTTTCGAGTTCAATTAAATCCGCATTATTCCAGTCTTTCGAATCATGCGGATGTATACCCACGGCAGCATAAATAAAATCATATTTCTCGGACAGGCTTATTGCTTCCTTTGCATTTTGAAGATCGGTAGAAGGAACAATTATATAATCAATTCCTGATTCCTTGGCTCTTCTTATAACTTCGTCCGCATCCTGTTCAAAATTATTATAGAACAAATGCGCATGCGTATCTATAAACATTTTTTCCGTTTGTCCTTCCCCTGAATTATTGCAAATTATTCGATATTAAATTTTGTTAAAAATAACATTTAAGTAGTTAAAATAAAAATTCGGTACTAAGCGAATAGTTCCTGATTGGTGCCGGATTAGCTATTAATTCTACATAATTATAATTGAAAACATTTTTAACGTTGAAATAAACTCTTGCAGGAACTCCCATAGATTCGAAATTATAACCTGCCCTAAGATCGAGTACTTTAATTTCAACATGCTGCCTGCCGTCTTTTATTGTACCCAGGCTGACTAGTTCATAATCCATCTCCTCCACTTTGCTTGAATACCGGAAATCTGCACCAAGGTCGAAGTGATCCAGGAAGTAATCGAGTCCGGCAAGGACATTATTGCGGGGGCGGTATTTTAGCGGCACATTCTGCTGCAGATCCCTTGCCCATAAATAAGTATAATTTATTGAAAGTCTGACTTTATTATTCAGAAAAGAATAATTTGTACCGGCTTCAAAGCCCTGAATTCTGGCTCTTGTAACATTGTTAAAAGAAAACGCCTGCCCGCTAGCTGTTACGCCGGGCTCAATTAAGTTGTAATACTCTTCCTGAAAAACTGCCGCATCCAGATTTATAATACTGTTTAATTGATAGTTGGCTCCGACTTCAAAAGTCCAGTTCTTTTCCGGTTTCAGTTCCGGATTCGGAACGATGGTAATACCGCTGGCCGATGTTGTTGTAAAGGTTTCCGCCAGGCTTGGTGCCCTGAATCCGGTGCCGAAAGACGATCTAAGTGTAAGATTATCAGACAATTTCAAATTAAGTCCGGCTTTCGGTGATACCGAACTTAATCCCGCCAGATCGCTTAATTTACTGTAATCATATCTTATTCCGAAATTGGCATTCAATGATTTCAGGACGGTAAAATCAACTTGTGAATAAGCCCCGAAGCCGTATGAATTATGATCGCCGAAAATATTAGAACTTACACCGTCCTTTGTGCCTTCAATACCGGAAACGAGAATAATATTATTTGAAAGAGTAGCATTCGTTTGTATCTCCAGCCTGAAAAGGTTTGATAAAGAATTGTTACGTGAGGCTGTCTGATCGTTCCAATCGGATCTGTAATAGCTTGCTCTTATATTTAATAATAAATTTTCACTTAACACATTTTTGTACACAGAACCGAACATATATCTCTTTGAATAAACGCTCTGGCCTTGATCGGCATCCGGCGGCTGGAGAGCATGGTTTAAATCTTTCCAGAATAAAAAATTTCCGTGATCCTGATTTAGACCGTTCATAAAAACAGTAATGGAGGAACTCGGGGAAAAATTATATAATCCCTTAAAGTATCCGATATATCTTTTATACACATCGTTTTGTTTGTAGCTCAGATCGGATATCCTCGATATAGAAAGTGTGTAGCCGAAATTTCCGAACCTGTCGGAATGAGAGACTGTTAATGAGTTAAATGTCCGTAGTTTTTGCGTCCATATCCACTGTGAGTAGGCAGGTTTATCATACGCTCCGAATTCTCCTTTAATAAAGGTTGAAGATTTTGCAGGTATGTTTTTCGTTATTACATTTATAACACCGCCTATAGCTGAAGACCCGTATAATGCGCTTGCCGCACCCTTTATAATTTCAACTCTTTGAATGTCGTTAACCGGAATTATTTCCCAAATAATTTCTCCGGTATCTCCGGTATAATAAGGTATTCCGTCAATTTCCAGTAGCACTCTTGTTCCCGCGCCTCTGGTATAACCGCTTGATCCCCGTATACTTATTTGATCCTCTATCATGTATACACCGGGTACATATTTCATTGCCTGACTCAAATCGGTTATATCTTTTTGTGCCAGTTCGTCCGCATGAATTATATCAGCACTTATAGGAAGTTCCGATAATTTTTGCGCAAATTTTCCAGCAGTCACAACCACTTGCTGCGACTCAATTACTTTTTCCTTTAAGATGACATTGACTTCGATCGGACTGTTTTTAAGATAAACACCCGTTAATGTTTCAGGTTTATAACCAACGCTGGAAAATTCCAAAGTATATCTTCCCGGCTTAAGCTTATTTATTACGAATCTTCCGTAATCATCGGTTGCGGCTCCGTAATTGGTTTCCATAATTAACACATTGGCACCGATAAGAGGATTGCCGGAGGTATCCCGCACGGTACCTTTTATACTTAAACCCTGAGCAAAAACTTCTAAGGGTAATATGAGTAATACTAAAATTATAATTGAGGTTATATTTACTCTTGAACAGACAGTCACTGATTCTCCTCTTTCTAATTTGCGTAACTATTTTCCTCCCGGAGGCTGGGGCGGCGGTGAATTAAAATTACAGGTTATATTAATATCGGGAACAACAGAATTCGGGGGGATCACCAGTTTTCCAGGAGCAGTGGTATCGATCCCGTTATAATATACCCCTGCAACCGTCCAGTCCGCCCTGTTAAACGAAACGCCCGGTAATGACGATTGGGCAACAACCACGTAAGAATATTCCCCAGATTCAATGGGAATATATGCCGAGTCAACCGATGTATTAAAAACAAATTCTTTCACGCCGTAAGGAATTTCATAACTAATATAAGAAAGATTTTGAAGGCTGAAATCGGCTGCGGAATTTATAGGATTTTTAAATACTATTATATGCGTTCTGGTTATATCTTTAGGCCATTCACCTTTGAAGGTTATAATACCGCTGAATCCTGCTTTCTGCATTTCGCCGGTAGATAGCGGTGCCAATCCTTTATCGCATCCGTAAAGGAATAAAAATAAAATTATAGTGCAATTGAGGAAAATTTTCATGTAAAAAATATAAGTATGCAAACTATAATTAACAATAACGATAATACCGATTATAATATCATGTATTTTAGATCAGTTTTTACTCTCGGATTTTTAATTATATGTCGCTTTTGAAATGATTTTGATGTCCGGCTGATTATCCTGATAACCGGTATCATTAAGATATAAAAAAGATATCAAAAGCCAACCTTTTTATTATGTTAAAGTCTAAATACTAAAAACTTCGACAATTATATGAAAAAATTTTTCTTCGGTATTTTAATTATCATACTTACGACTGCGGTAATTTTCGGAAAGTCCAAAAGACTCGGTGAAAAAGTAGTAGTTGTTGCCCACAAATTGACCAATCAAATAAAAATAGACGGTATACTTTCAGAAAATTTTTACGGAACAACGCCCATAACTGGTTTCACACAGAAAAATCCTGTTGAGGGCTCCAAACCAACTCAGATTACCGATGTTTGGGTGGGATATGATGAGTCCGCAATTTACGTCGGCGCAAAATTATTTGATTCACATCCCGACTCGATAATCGGACTTTTATCAAGAAGGGATGATTCGAATGAATCCGATTGGTTCGGGCTATTTCTGGATCCGTATCATGATTACCGCACAGGATATCAATTCGGAGTAAACGCTGCCGGATCAATAATAGATGGAACTTTATACAACGACAGTTGGAACGATAACTCATGGAACGGCATCTGGGAATGCGCCGTGCATAGAGATACTTACGGATGGAGCGTAGAAATGCGGATCCCTTATACCCAGCTCAGATTCAACGATACGCGAAAGATGGTGTGGGGAATAAATTTTTACAGAAAAATACAAAGAAACAACGAAGAAGATTATTTAATAATGGTGCCTAAAGCAGAAAGCGGTTTTGTTTCACACTTTGCACAGCTGATTAATCTAAACGGAATTAAACCCCAGCAAAGATTTGAAATGCTGCCTTATCTGGTTTCAAAAGCACAGTATCTTGTGCATGACAGTAACGATCCTTTTTATAAAAGTAAGCAGTATCAGCAGACAATAGGTATGGATTTAAAATTCGGTATCGGCAGCAACTTAAATCTGGACGCTACAATAAACCCGGACTTCGGCCAGGTGGAAGTCGACCCTGCCAGCGTTAATCTTTCGACATTTGAAACTTACTATGAAGAAAAAAGACCATTCTTTATTGAAGGGAATAATATTTTTTCATTCGGTTACGGCGGGTCAAATAATAATTGGAGCTTTAATTGGTCTAATCCGGAAATTTTTTATTCGAGAAGAATCGGCAGGTCTCCGCATGTATCTTTGGACGATAATATTGATTATGCGGATTACCCGTCGGAGAGTAAAATACTCGGCGCGGCAAAAATAACCGGAAAGATCGGAAACGATTGGTCGCTTGGCGGAATAAATGCGGTTACCTCCAGAACATTTGCTCGTATTTATCAAAACAATTCAATTACTAATGAACAGGTTGAACCTTTAACCAATTATTCGGTAGTCAGGGCACAAAAGGAGTTTAATTCCGGAAGACAGGGCCTGGGTTTTATGGGAACATCTGTTGTTAGAAATTTAAACACCGCGAATGTTAAAGCTGTTACTGGCGATAAATCATTTGTATACGGCACGGACGGATGGATAACCCTGGACGATGATAATACTTATGTACTGAACGGATATATAAGCGGCTCGTATATTCACGGTACAAAAGACTATATTGCGGAATTACAGCAGGAACCGGTAAGATACTTCCAGCGGCCCGATGCCGAATCTTTTCATTTGGACAGTAGCAGAACTTCACTTTCAGGATACATTTCCAGAATCGCTCTTAATAAACAAAAGGGAAATTTTTATATAAATTCTGCTGTCGGAATAGTCTCACCCGGTTTCGAATGCAATGATGTCGGTTTCCAATGGCGGGCTAATACGATAAACGGACATATGGTTTTAGGGTACAGATGGTTTGAACCGGATAATATATTCAGGAGAAAAAATATTTATCTCGCACATTACAGAAATTATGATTTCGACGGAAACTTAACTAACAACGGGATAATGTTCTTCACTAATTTTCAATTTTTGAATTACTACGGTGTCGGCATTAACGGCAATTATAATACTGAAACGTATTCGGACAGATTAACCAGAGGCGGACCGATGGCTAAAGTTCCAGCCAGTGAATATATTGAATATTTCGGAAACAGCGACAGCAGAAATAAATTCTATATTGAATTTTACTGCAATAATGCATGGGATCGATTAGGAGGAACCGCCGGGCATTATTCTGTTTACACAATTTGGAGACCGAGCAGCCGGATTGATTTCAGAGTCGGACCATTTTACGAATATAATAATGAAACCATGCAGTGGGTAGATTACTTCGGCGACAAATATGCGGTGAATACATATTACAACCGGTATGTTTTTGCAGCTATGAATCAAAAGACTCTGGGAGGAGAAATCAGGCTAAACTGGACTTTCACCCCTGCTCTGAGTCTCCAAATGTATCTGCAGCCGTTATTTTCGGTAGGACATTACACCCAATTTAAAAGAACTTAAAAAACCGAGATCATATCAAACAAATTTATACGGAACAGGAAACTCCATTATTTCATATAATGAAGCGGATCAGGAATATACTGTTGATCCCGACGGCAGCGGACCGGCCTCAGGTTTTTCTTTTTCAAATCCTGATTTCAATTTTAAGTCTTTAAGAGGAAATATTGTTCTTAGATGGGAATTTTTACCAGGCTCTGTTTTTTATTTAGTGTGGACTCACGGACAAACCAACGACAAGAATCCGGGCGATTTTTCATTCGGTAGAGATATTCGTAACCTGTGGAATACCGCTTCAAATGATATTTTACTGGCAAAATTTTCATACTGGCTGAATATCTGAAAGTAATGTTAACTTTAAATTTAATGTGCGCTTATTTCCCCGGGTATTGTAAGGAGGAGGTTTTCCGCGGTATTTAAATTATTCAACTTCTCCGATAATTATCGGATGTTCATTAACTTCATGCGATAAATTGATTGTCTGTTCGGCATGGTTTTTATCTACAACCGCAATAAGACCGATGCCTATGTTGAATACCTTTCTCATCTCTTCGATACCGATTTTTCCTGATTCTCTGATTATTTTAAAAATAGCAGGCAATTCCCAGGCCTCCCAGTCTATCTTAAGCTGAAGTCCTTCCGGTAAAATTCGTTTTGTATTCCCGATAATTCCGCCGCCCGTAATATGCGAAAAACCTTTTACTTTTATATTGGTTTTTAAATGAGTTATAAGTTTCAAATAAGACTTGTGAATTCTTAATAATTCCTCCCCCAAGGTCTCATCCAGATCATTCAGCTGATCCGTTAATTTAAATTTCTCAAGAAGGACTTTCCTTGCCAGTGAATACCCGTTTGTATGCAGTCCGTTTGAAGCATATCCGATTAAAACATCACCCTTCTTTATTTCTTTTCCGTTTATAACTTCATTTTTATCCACTATACCTACAATAGTTCCGGAAGTATCATACTCGTTCTCATCATAAAGACCCGGCATTTCCGCAGTTTCCCCGCCGATCAATGCGCAGCCGTTCTGCTTGCACGCAATTGAAAAACCCTCGATAATTCTGGAAGCTTTATCAGGATTAAGTTTTCCGAATGCCAGGTAGTCCAAAAAATATAACGGTTTGGCGCCGCACACTGCGATATCGTTAACACAGTGATTTACCAGATCCTGACCAACCGTATTATGTTTATCCATCGCAAAGGCAATTTTAAGTTTTGTTCCCACACCGTCGACACTCGATACTAAAACGGGATTTTTATATTCATTTAAATCCAACTCATAAAACGCACCGAATAAACCTATATCCGAAATTACATTTTTATTAAAAGTTGACTTTGCAAAGTTCTTAATTCTTTTTACGGTCTCATCTCCTGCTTCAATATCTACTCCGGCAGACTTATATGTATTGCTCAATGCAAGCTCCTTTTTATATAAAATTAAGAAACCGAATATACTAAAAATTTCTTTTTAGTTATTGATCTAATTAGATAGTTTTTAATTTTTAAAATACTTAATTTCTTGAAAATTAGAATTTTTTAAAAATAGGGAAATATATGTAAAATATTTATTTTTTTGACATTTTGATGATCTTCTTGCTGAATTGTTGAACATAAATTGCTTATAATCTCAACTCTGATAAAAAAGTGTTGAATATTTCTTACAATAAGGAATCTATATTTATAACTATTAAAATTTTTTAGCAATTTGGTGAATGTTTACTTGTTTTGTTACGGTATATTATTTGTTAAAGAACAAGCGAATTCTAACTAAATAATTAATATTAATTAAATTTGGGGATCTCAAATGCAAAAAATTAAGTTACTTTTTACCTTCCTAATCCTAGGATTTTTTGTGCTTGGATCGTTTTCTGATAGCAATGCTCAAACCGCTACGATAAAAAGAGTTGCGGTATCCCCGTCGAGTTTGAAGGGATTTCCGTCTACTGCTTGGTCAAATGGATTGCGTGTTGTAGGTAAAGGTGATCCGGTTTATTATGTTGCCGATACTTCCGGTAACGTTACTTCAATCACCTGGACCCTTACAGATAAACCTTCTGGTTCTAACGCTGGTTTTAATACCACATCAGGTGTGAGAGTTATTTTCACACCGGATATAGTAGGCCAATACGTTATATCCGTTCAAGCAAACGGCGGGACAGCTTCATCAGATACAATTTATGCAAGCACCTATGTTGGTACTTCATTAACTGTGGATTGCGCTCCCTGTCATACCGGTGATTATAAGAAATTTGACTCATGGAAAAACACACCGCATGCTCAAATGTTCAAAAACGGCATAAGCGGTAACGTTGAAGTTACTAGTTACCAGGGTCAGACTATGGGAGTTTATTCGGACAGATGTTTCAAATGCCATACTGTCGGTTATAATTTAACTGCAGATAACGGAAACTTCGCTTACGAAGCTCATAAAACAGGCTTTGATACGGCTTGGCATCCGAACGGTATCTTGGATAACGGCGAATATTATATACCTCAGAACGATCAAACAGCATGGAATCTTTTACAGACCAATTCAAAATATACTACAGTTAAAGATGTAGCTACAATCGGCTGCGAAGATTGTCACGGTCCGGCTAATCAGCACAAAAACGGCGGATTCGATACTCAAGGTCAATATATTGCTAAAACTATCGACGCCGGCGTTTGTTTGAAATGCCACGATGCTCCGACTCATCATACAATAGGTCAATACTATCTTGCATCGAACCATGCTACTTTTCCGAATACAGCTCATGCAAACAGAACCGATTGCTTCCCATGCCATAGCGGCAGTGCTTATATGAAATATGCTGCGAACCAAACCAACCCTGGCTGGAATAATTCTGATATTCTGGTACCGATTAGTTGCGCAGCTTGCCACGATCCGCACGACGATACAAACTTCGGATTGAGATATACTCCGGTTACCTTAAAGAATCGTTACCAGGTAACCTCCGGCGGAATGGGCGAAATTTGTATGACCTGTCATCAGTCTCGTACAGATGTTACTACTGCTCTTACAAATGACGGTCCATATTATGGATTCTTCGATCGCTTCGGTCCTCACCACGGTCCGCAGACAGATATGTATTTCGGACAAAATGCTTATACTTTCGGAAATGCATCTCTAAAAGGTTTAATGACGCATGCTGCTGCTACAGACGCGTGCGTTACCTGCCATATGGCTCCTATCGGCGCAGGCACACCGAGTCACCAATGGGGTATGATAGATACAACCGGCGGAACAGCTAAAGATTTAGTCGGTGCTTGCCAGAAATGCCACGGTCCGAGTGTTACCTCATTTGATGATGTTCTTGCTAGCTCAGATTGGGACGGCAACGGTAAGATAGAAGGAGCACAGACCGAAATCGAAGGTTTAATGAACATATTAAAGGCTAATTTACCTGCTGATTCTAAGAGTCCTGCAAATCCGGTTTCTATGATGTACGATTCATTATTAGTAAAAAACCAGCCTAATATAATCAGAGGCTTATATACATACTGGTTTGTTGAAAGCGACGGAAGTATGGGCGTTCACAATGCTAAATATACTGTTGCTATACTTCAGTCGGCTTTAAGAGCTTTAGGCACAGTTGTACCTGTTGAACTTACTTCGCTTCAAGCCGAATATGTAAATAACTCGGTTTCAATTTCCTGGCAGACCGCTACCGAAACCAATAATAAAGGTTTTGAAATTCAAAGGAAATCAGGCAGCGAATGGGTTAATATCGGCTTCCAAACCGGTGCAGGTTCATCTACGGAACTCAATAACTATTCCTTTGTAGATAATCTTTCCAACAGACCGAGTTCCAACAAATTAACATACAGAATTAACCAGATCGATCTGAACGGAACCACACATCCTTCAAAAGAAATCGAAGTTACTATAGCTTCGGGTCCATCAACATTTTCGTTGGATCAAAATTATCCTAATCCGTTCAACCCGTCGACAACAATCAGATATTCATTGCCTTATGAAAGCAATGTAAAGGTTGTTGTTTACAACATTACCGGTGCTGTAGTAAGCGTTTTAGCTAACGGTTTACAGTCAGCCGGAATTCATCAGGTAATAATGAACTCAACATCTTTAGACAAAGAATTATCATCCGGAATTTACTTCTATCAGATAGAAGCTCATTCCGTAGACGGTACCCATTCGTTTAGAGAAACGAAAAAGATGATACTGTTGAAGTAATTTTATTTCAATTCTTCATATGCCCGGTTCTAATAGAACCGGGCTTTTTTTTTGAACCTCCTCCTTACTTAATTCATCTAAATCAAAGCAGTATTATCAAATAAACCCGGTTTGACGATAAGCATAAAGACAGCTTTTCTTTAAGTTAAAATTTAGCTTATTTTTGTAAAAATTAAAGCGGGTTACGGCTAAAACCGAAAATGGGTATTTGGGAGAAAACAAAGTAAAAATTCTTAAATTTTTACTATATTTAAAGTTCAATTTTTATAAAATTTTACTTGATTATTTGGTTATGCATAAAGATGAGTTAAACGAACGGGAAAAAAATATATTGCGGTATATAATACAGCAATTTATTTTAACCGCTTCTCCCGTTGGATCACGTTTTATTACAAAGCAGTATGATGTGGGACTCTCACCCGCCTCCGTGAGAAATATTATGTCCGACCTTGAAGAATCTGGTTTAATAGATCATCCTCATACATCAGCGGGCAGAATACCCACGGATAAAGGATATCGATTTTACGTCGACTCTCTGATGGACATACAACATCTTAAGATGGCTGAGATGGGAATTATAAATAAAAGCTTTGAAGTAAATTTAGCCGAGACCGACGACCTGCTTCAATTAACCACCAGTTTGCTCAGCAGTATAACCAAACAACTGGCTTGCGTAACATATCCCAAACTTGATTCTGCCGTGCTGGAAAAAATTCAACTTGTCTGTTTATCCTCCACCAGAATACTGGTAGTATTGAGCATAAAATCAGGATTGGTTAAAACAATTACACTCGAGATAGCATCAGATATAAAAACTCCTCAAATAACTTCCGTGCAGCGGTTATTAAACGAGAGACTAAACGGTTTAACATTCAGTGAAATCAGATCTACATTTAAGGAAAGATTTAAAGACATCAAAGAAAATCACAAACCGATAATAAGAATATTCGTAGACTCTCTGGATAAGATTTTCAAAGACATAAAGCAGAATGATAAATTATTAATTACGGGTGCTAAAAACGTAATTAAGCAGCCGGAATTTGAAGATCCGCAGAATTTTCAAAGTATAATTGAACTGATTGAGAATAAAGATGTCATAATTCACATTCTGGAAAAATCCGAAGAATCGGGTACCGATCAAGTGTTCATATCAATCGGAAGCGAGAATGAGTTTAAGGAACTTACCGAATACAGCTTTATAACCAAGGAATACAGTTTAGGCGATGTTTCGGGTAACCTGGGAATAATCGGACCAAAGAGAATGGAATATTCTAAAGTTGTAGCCATTGTAGACTATATGGCAAAAATGTTATCCAGCATGTTAACAAACCAAAATTCAAAATAAAGGAGATTTCGTATAATGAAGAAAGATAGGAATGATATAAACGGAAACGAACACAAATCGAATGAAGTTAAGATTGAAGGACAGTCAAAGAAAACGGCAGCGAAAGAAGCGGATAACTCCATAGAAATAAAAAAACTTGAGGATGAATTGACCGTTGCTAACGAAAAGATACAATTACTTCAGCAGGAGATTGAAGATTATAAAGATAAATTGCTTAGAAAAGCCGCTGAATTTGAAAATTACAAGAGAAGAACTGAAAATGATCAGATTAATTTATTAAAATACGACGGTCAGGATTTTATCAAGAAACTTCTTCCCGTAATTGACGATTTTGAAAGATCGCTGCAGCATATCGATACGGCAAAAGATAACGAAGCAATTAAAGCCGGAATCAAACTAGTTTATGATAAATTGATAAAAGTACTTACCGAGCAGGGAATCGCAAAAATACAAGCCGTCGGTAAACCGTTTGACGTGCATTTCCATGAAGCGCTTATGCAGCGACCGGCTGAAAAAGTTGCCCCGCATACCGTATTGGATGAAGTTGAAACAGGGTATTTGTACAAGGACAAAGTAATTAGGCATGCAAAAGTTGTAGTAAGCGAAGACTCCGGTAAAGAATCTGTAAATCCTTCCGGAGATGATAACGACAATCAAAATAACAGCGAGGACAAATAAGACTTATGGCGAAGAGAGATTTTTATGAAATACTGGGTGTAGAAAAATCGGCAACTCAGGAAGACCTAAAAAAAGCCTATAGAAAACTGGCTATGCAATATCATCCCGACAGAAATCCGGACAACAAGGATGCGGAAGAGAAATTCAAAGAAGCTGCCGAGGCTTATGAAGTATTAAGCAACGATGATAAGCGCGCCAGATACGATCGTTTCGGACACGAGGGCGTAAAAGGCAATGCATATGGTTCATCCGGTTTTTCCGATATAAATGACATCTTCTCTCATTTTTCGGATATCTTTGGCGGATCTTCAATTTTCGATGATTTCTTCGGAAGCGGAGGCACACGATCTAGAGGAAGAAGACATACTACAGGCGTACCCGGCTCCGACCTTAGGGTTAATTTGAAATTAACTCTCGAAGAAATTGCGACAGGAATTTCAAAAAAATTAAAAATTAAAAAATTCGTAAAATGCGATCAATGCGGCGGCTCCGGTGCAGAAGCAGGTACTTCAACTAAAACTTGCCCGGTATGCCACGGTAGCGGCGAAGTAAAAACAATATCCCGTTCTGTATTCGGGCAGTTTGTAAATATTTCGGCTTGCAGTAACTGCAACGGAGAAGGTACTGTTGTAGGTACTCCGTGTAAAAAATGCATGGGAGACGGACGTGTAAACGAAGAAGTAACAATATCCATTAATATACCCGCCGGTGTAAGCGACGGAAGCTATATGACGTTAAGAGGTGAAGGCAACAGCGGTAAGCGGGGCGGCACTCCCGGAGATATTATTGTTGTTTTTCAGGAAAGTCCCCATGAATATTTTCTTAGGGAAGGAGATGATATAGTTTATGATCTCTTTATCAGCTTTCCTACTGCCGCACTGGGTGGAGAAGTTGAAGTTCCTACTCTAAACGGAAAAGCTGTACTAAAGATTGAATCCGGTACCCAGCCCGGCAAGATGCTTAAAATGAGAGATAAAGGGATCAGACATCTTAATAGTTCCGGACACGGCAATCAATTTGTCCGTGTAAATATTGATGTCCCGAAAAAAACCAACGGTAAAGAAAAAGAACTTTTAAAAGAACTTTCAAATCTGCCGAATTTTAAGAAATCTGCTAATTCAGACGACAATAATTTTTTTAAGAGGTTTTCATTTTAGATATTAAATACTGAGTTTTATTTTAACTTAACTAAAGATTAAAACGGGGATGCTAAAAAACATTTCGGAAAGGATCGGGCTAACACCTGCCGAAATAAAGGTACTTCTCTTTTTACTGGCAGTCTTCTTATTCGGATACGGTGTAAAAAATTTCTACCTTCGGGAAAATACCGAATATAAAGAATTTGATTATTCCCGGGAAGACAGTGTGTTTAACAGAATAACAGGAAATAATCAGAATTTATCTGAAAAGAAATTAGAAATAGCCGACAAAAAGGTTGACTATAAGCAGGAAGTTTTAGATTTTAATGGTTTGAAATTTCGAAATAATGAAAAAATAGTTCCCGCAAAATTCAGTATTAACATAAATACTGCCGGAATTGAGGAGTTTGCCGGTCTTCCAGGAATCGGAAAAAAAACTGCTGAAAAAATTATTATTTTTCGAAAAAAATTTGGTAGATTTAGGAAACTTAATGATTTGCTGAAAGTAAAAGGAATCGGCAATTCAAAATTTAATAACATAAAAAAGTATATCTATATTGAGTAATTATAAATTTTTTAAGCTCCGGAGGAAAAATGATTTCTAAATCAGATCCGTGGTATGTACATGCCGCCTTATATACTGTTATTGTAATCTTAGTGGTAATTCTGGTAAAGGTTGTAATTATCGATCCCAACGATTTCGTACAAAAGGAAAATTATTACAGAACCGAATCTAGACTAAGAATGAAAGACATTAAAGAAGGCGAAATTCTTTTTTACAAAAAGCATAACAAATTTTCCGGTAACCTCGATACTCTGGTGGATTTTATTAAAACTTCCCCTCTCGTAGACAGTGCAATGGCAGCTTACGACACATTAACTAAAAAATCTTCGAATCCTTTTTTGGATTTAAGTTCCGGCAAGTTTACTCCGGACAGCCTGATTTGGGCCCCAAAATCTCACCAAAGATTTACTTTAGAAATCGATACTTCCGTTTCCGTTGATACTGTTGTAAACCGATACGGCAGAATTACAAAAATTGATACGACAAAAAAAATCGGCACAAAGTATTATCTGGAAGATCCAGACGGTTACGGCTCAATAGGCAGCATAAACAATGAAGCGCTGAAAAATACCGCTTCCTGGGAGCAATAAACACAGCAATGACAGGTCTTGAAAAACATGCTGGATTTAATGTTACAAGCTCAAAATTACAAGTAGTTGAAATTGACTACGACAAAGGTCAATTTCTTTTAAGCAACATTGACGAAGCATATTTCAGCGAAACTTTGAACTTTGAAAAAGATAAAGAAACAAAATTAAGCGCCCTTTTACAGGGCGCTTTTAATGAACTGCTGATAAAAAAACCTTTAAAATCTACATTCGCATCCTTTACTCTTCCGATGGAACTTTTTTATCTAATGCAGATTCCGTATGACAATTCACTTCTACATCAGGATTTAATTGAAGAATTCAGGTGGGAATTTTCCGTACTCTACCCGTATGTACCTTCCGATGATCTTGTAATCCAGTATTTGGAAGTGGAGAAAAATGATTTTATCCCTTATAACACTGCTATTATTTACGCTATTCAAAGAAGGTATCTACAATTTATTGAAAATTTCTGCCGATCAAATAACTTGCAGCTGAAATTTATAGACAATATACATTCTGCATCGGAAAGAGCACTTACTCTCAGCAATTCGCCCTTAAGCAAAGGACTTATACTCAGCATTTATTTTAATAACAAATTTTTATCTGTTATATACTCGCTGGAAGGAAAGCCGATTTATCAGAGGGTTCTGCCGCTTAACGACGTCGGAGAAGTTCCTACATATCTGCTTTCGGAAACAACCGCAAAGGAAAATTTTAATATTAATCGCGGAATAATTGAGAAGGCTTATATTACCGGCGACGATATTTCAGGCACTATAGTTGAGTCACTTGAGAATATTCTTGGTATAGAATTTATCCATTTTAATCCTTTTACCAAGATAAAGCCGGAATCGAAATTGTACGAGAATAAGAATTATATTGAACGAAACAATTCTTTCTCCTCAGCCGCCGGTATAGCTTACAGACTAGCTTAATTACCAGATAGTTTTTTATTATGAGAATGAGAATTATATCCGGCGAATTTAAAGGACGTTTGATTAACGTCCCGAAATCAAACCTTATCAGACCTACAACCGACAGAGTTAGAGAAACACTTTTTAACCTTCTATCTAACCAAATAGACTTCACCCATTTACTGATTGCCGATATTTATTCCGGATCAGGATCTCTTGGACTGGAATGCATCAGCCGCGGCGCGGCGGAAGTGCATTTTGTAGAAAAAAATTTTGTAATTTATAAAAATCTAGAAGAAAATATCGCTTCGCTTCAGGCAGACGATAAATGCAGGATATTCAAAATGCCCGCGATGCGATTTTCGGCTATCTCAAATCATGAACAGTATGATTTAATTTTGGCGGATCCGCCTTTTTTTAAGGACGATATTTATCAGACTGTTCTTAATTTAAAATCAAACGGTTTTTTAAAAATCGGCGGATCTATTGTGATAGAAAGATCCGTTCAGACTATGGATAAAGATATAATAAATTTTGGAATTGATCCTTTCAAGAAAATAGGCGATACCTGTTTATACCAAATTTTTGCATAACCTAAAAAACTTTGAACACCGCAAATTTCAAATATGATGTCTCTTCCATCGACGGAATTTGAGGATGATCGAACGAGGCGCCGTTAAAATAAATAAGCTGGATTTTTTTACATGCCTTTATTGCTGCAGCTGAAACAATCGATAAAAATTCATCCCTCTTCAAATGATATGAACATGAGGAAGTAACCAAGTACCCTCCCGTTGCGACCGATTGAAGTGCTATTTTATTCAGTTTCTCATAACCTTTTCTTGCCTGAGGAAGGCTTTTCTTATTTTTAGCAAATGCCGGCGGATCAATCATCACTACATCATATTTTGTTCCTGTTCTGCAGGTTTCCTCAAAGAAATCAAAAACGTCGGATACGGTAAACTCATTCTTTGTTTTGAAATTATTTAATGAAAAATTTCTGCCTGCATTTTCAATTGCCCCCGCGGAAGAATCCACAAATTTAACAGAAGATGCTCCGCCGAGAGCAGCGTGCAATCCGAATCCGCCCGAGTTGCAGAAGGCATCCAGTACCTTTTTACCGCTTACGATCTTCTCGATAAAAAACCTGTTGTCGCTTTGATCGAAATAAAAGCCCGTCTTATGTCCTTTTTCAAAATCAATCTCATAAACTATTGCACCGTCACTGATCTGCTGGGGCGATAATTTACCCAGATAGATTTCATTTTCTTCGGGCAGGCCCTCCAGTTTCCGGAAGTAAGTTTCGTTCTTTGAAAAAATATTTTCGGCATTAAACTCTTCTTTAAGTATCTCAACAATCAGAGCAATGTTCTTTTGGATCCCGTACGAATAAACCTGAATTACATAACTTTGGTTGTATTTATCTATTATTAAACCGGGTATAAAATCGCTTTCGCTGAAGACAAGACGGTATGAAGTTCTTTCCGGATAGATTTCTTTTCTTAAAGCGAACGCCTGCCGGATTTTCTCGCTGAGAACTGATTTCAAATCATCAATCTTTGAGTATGACAGCAATCTGATGCTTATAAGAGAGTTCTTATTATAGAAACCTGTACCCAGGAACTCCTTTTTAGCGCTATAGATTTCAACCAGATCCCCGTTTTCAGCATCCTGCGGTAATATTTCTATCTCATTATTGAAAATCCAAAGATGCCCTGATTTTATTCTTTTGTCTTCATTTCTTTTTAAAAATATTTGAGTCATCATTATATCTATGTTAAAATTTAATTTATTAAATTAGGTTTTAATTTCGGAAATTAAAAAGATAAAAGTTAAAATGGGAAAAATTCTTTCAATTATTATACTGGGACTTCTATTTGTAAAACCCGGTTTTTCGCAGAATTATTCTTACGCTTTAGTAAATGGTGCTCAAATCGGGCAGATTGAATCCCGGAATAGCCTTAGTGCCGTTATTAAAGACATTAATAACCGGCCGGAGATTAAATTTGTGATATTTACAGGCAATTTAACAGCTGATGGAAAGGACAGCCAATTTGAAAATTTAAAAGATATATTCTCGACAGTCTTACTGTTCCTTATTATGTTATCCCCGGAAAAACGGATCTAGAGAACGGTCAAAGCGCCGGAATTACATTCTTAAACCAGTTTAAAAGTGAAAATTTTGCTTTTGATTATGACGGGGTTGAACATATCGGATTAAATACCGGCTTAATTTGGAATAACTACGGACATGTGTCATCAGAAAATTTACGATGGCTTGATTCGCTGCTTAGTTCTATTCCGGAAAACCGCGAAATAATTTTTTACTCATCCTTTCCAATAAATTCCGATATAGATAATTGGGACGAAATTACAAACAGACTGAGAGATAAAAATATTAAAGCATTTATTGTGGGCAGTTCGCAATCCAAAAACAATATTACTCAGTACTCAAATGTTAAATCGGCAATCTGTGCTTCCTCCGGGAATAATAAAAATTATTGGAATTATAATATAATAACCGAAAATCCGGATTCACTTATCTTTTATTCATCAATAAATAAAAAGACTAGACAATGGGGAATTATAGAGAAAGATTCGGCAATTATTACAAGCGCCGACTCTCCCCCGTTTGAAGATTACTCCGACAGTTTCGGTAAATTAAAAATTAATACCAGGGTTACGCTTTTATGGAAAAAGCATTTTAATAAGACTCTAACTTCTGCTATATGTGCCGGCAATAATCATGTATACATATCGGCTGCGGACGGCAATATATATTGCCTTAATCCGGATGGAAATGAAATTTGGAAATATTCATCAAACGAGTTATTGGCTGGAGGACCGGTTAACTCAAGCGGTAATTTAATTCTGGGTACACTCCAGGGTGATTTGATTTCTCTGGACGATTCAACGGGTTATGTAGTACAATCCATAGGATTAAATACCCCTATAACCTCCCAGCTTACAATAATAAAAGGTGAATATAACGGGCAGATGACTTCGGGCGTAATCATCGGAACATCAAAAGGCGATCTTTATTTTTATGAGGCCGGCACTTTCGAAATGATCTGGGAAAACCATTCGGCATCGGGCGTAATAAAATCTAAACCGCTTTTCATAAATAATAGAATCATATTCACCTGCAGCGACGGATATTTATATTGCGTGGATGCCGGTTCGGGAATAATAAATTGGAAATGGAAAGACACCGAGAATCTATCATCCCCGTCTTCTTGCAATCCCGTTAGCGACGGAAGAAATGTCTATATTGTGTCACCTGATAATTATCTATATGCAATCGATCTCATGCTCGGCAGAACCGTATGGAGAAAAGATTACGGCACTTTCGCATCAATCGGTATAAGCAGCGATAAAAAAAAGATACTGATTAAAAGCAAGAGTAATTATTTTTATGAAATTTCTACTTCCGGAGGAAAGCTTGAACAAAAAATAAAAGCTGATTTCCGAGAAGATTACCTTCAGAATACACCTGTTTATTATCACGAGAATGTATTATTCTGTTCTCGGAACGGGAACATTTATTTCGTTGATGGCAACGGCATTTGTGGCAAATTATTTTTTATGGGGAATTCGCCTTTGCTGGATATAATAAAACTAAAAGAGAATGTTTTTATAGCTTCAAACAAAGACGGAAATATTATAGCTTTCAAACTGGAATAATATCGATTATTAAACTATAAAGGATTTTATGAGGTTATTCGACGGAATTATTTTCGACATAGACGGTACGCTTACATCTACAAACAAATTAATATTTGAGTCCTTCCGTTATATAGCAAATAAATATTTTCAAAAGTCGCCTACCGATGAAGAAATAATAAGTTTATTCGGACCGCCTGAAGATGTAATCATAAAAAACTGGAGCGGCGACCGCTACGATGAAGTGCGTAAGGATTATTATGATTTCTATAAAAAGAACCATAACATGGCCGATTTGTATCCTGGAATAAAAGATCTGCTCGATTTAATAAAACAGAGACAGCTCCCTTTATCCATTTTTACGGGCAAAGGAAGCACTGCCGCGAATATTACTTTAGTGGAACTGGGCATAAAAAATTATTTTGATATGATCGTTACGGGAGAGGACGTAAAAGAGCATAAACCTTCGGCAGAAGGAATTTTAATGTTCATAAATAAATTTGAGCTGCTTCCTGAAAGGGTCCTGATGATCGGAGATTCGGTATCCGACGTAAAAGCATCTAAAGAGGCATGTACTAAGATAGCGTCGGTTGTATGGGACAGTTATGCAAAAGATGAAGTTTTACTTCAGGACAGCGACTACGTTTTTAATACCGTCGATGAGTTGAAGAAATTTATTTCCGAAAGTATTTAATTTGCTCAAGTTGACTGATTGTTTTTATATATCATTAAAACAGTTGGAAATATTTATATTATTTATTAACCCGCTAATTAATTCGCGTGTTAATGAAAAGCAAAAAAGTTTTTTTAACCGTCATACCTACCGGTAAGCAGGTTCAACCGTTTTTCACACCAAAAATATTTAGGCGGTCAGCTTGAGTTAATTAAAAGTTTTGTTGAATAGCTTCTGCTGAATGCGGGTATATTATTTATCCAATTAATGTCCTTTACAAATAACTAATCAATCGAAAAGTTTTTTATAAATCTAAATCGAATTAATATTAATTATGTAGGAGTTATTCGGGAAGCTGAAAATCCTTCAGCTTTTTTCTGTGAGATATTATTTCGGCTTCTACAAGGAAAATAACATCCTCGGCGATATTTGTAGCGTGGTCTGCAAGTCGTTCAAACTGCCGGCAAAGTACAATCAGATGCGAGCAAGCTTTAATATAAATCGGATCGCTCTGCATTTTCTCAACTAAGGCTTTAAATATTGTCTTATTGAATTTATCTACAATATCGTCCTTGCTTATAACGGTATTAGCTAATGCAGTATCGCGATTTACGAAGGCAGTAATTGCGTCCCTTACCATTTCGCGTGCGGTTTTCCCCATTTCCAGTATTTTTAATTCATGAAGAAGATTATCAAAGCTGTCGATTTTATTTACACGCTGAATTATATTAACCGCTATATCGCCGCATCTTTCGAGCTGGCTGTCGATCTTAATTGCCGTCAAAATAAATCTGAGGTCACTTGCAACCGGCTGAAACAGTGCAAGTATATTTTCACATTGAGCCATTATCAGGTTATCATAAGCGTCAACTTCAACATCTTTATTCTTAACAAACTTATACAAGTCGGCATCAACAGCTTCCATATATTTAAAGCTGTTTTCCACCTGTTCGTCCACCAAAGACGCCATTTTAATTATGGTGGTCTTTAAATCTTCGATTTCACTTTCAAAATGTCGCTGCATTTTTTTCTAATTTAATTATTAATTTGATACTTCTTGAACTTAAACTTGAACTATTGCGAGATCAAGAACAAGTTCAAGTTTCCAAATAGATATTTTGAATCATCCGAATCTGCCGCTTATATAATCTTCCGTTTGTTTTTTATCGGGAGCTGTAAACATTTTCTTTGTATCAGAATATTCTATAAGTTCACCCATATAAAAAAATGCGGTAAGATCGCTCACCCTTGCCGCCTGCTGCATATTGTGCGTAACTATTACTATTGTAAAATCTTTTTTAAGCTCGAAGATCAGCTCCTCAATTTTAGCTGTAGAAATGGGATCAAGTGCGCTTGCAGGTTCATCCATCAAAATAACCTCCGGGTTCATGGCAATAGTTCTGGCTATACATAAACGCTGCTGCTGACCGCCAGATATATTAGCCCCGGAATCATTTAGATTATCCTTAACTTCATCCCAGAGAGCAGCTTGTTTCAAGCTTTTTTCAACAATTTCTTTGAGTATTTTTTTATTTCTGAAACCGTTCAGCTTCAAGCCCGCGACAACATTATTAGAAATTGACATTGTGGGAAACGGATTAGGTTTTTGAAAAACCATTCCTACTTTTCTTCTGAGATAAACCGGATCGTTCTGCATAATATCTTCACCATCCAGAAAAATATTTCCGGTAATAGTGCCGCCGACAACTTCATGCATTCGGTTTAAACTTCTCAAGAAAGTCGATTTGCCGCAGCCGGAAGGACCGATAATCGCAACAACTTTTTTCTCGGGAATATCAAGCGAAATATTATTTAATACTTTTACTTTCCCGAAGAAAGCGCATAAGTCCTTTACCGAAATTTTATTTACGATCGGATGCGCTTTTTTTTCAGAAACTTTTGCAGGTTTATTTATTTTTTCGTCTATGTTTACTTCCATCTTAATTAAGTCTTATATTTTGATCGCGTGATAATTCTGAATATCAAACTAAGAAGAGAAATTAAAATAATCAAAACCAAAGCAGCCGTCCACGCCTGATCATTCCAGTCTTTGTATGGAGAAGCAGAGTATTCATATATATATACCGTAAGCGAGGCAATAGGCTGAAAAACATTAGTCGACCAAAACCTGTTGCCGAGAGCTGTAAATAATAGCGGTGCTGTTTCGCCGGCCGCCCTAGCAAGACCAAGCAGTATTCCTGTTGCAATACCTTTCCATGCGGTTTTTAAGACTATAACCAAAGATGTTTTCCATTTGGGTATACCCAAAGCTAATCCGGCTTCTCTATAGGAATGCGGAACAAGCTTAATCATTTCCTCGGTAGTTCGCGTAATTGTGGGTATCATCAGGATAGCTAAAGCAATTCCGCCGGCAAGGGCCGAGAAATGCTTCATGGGTATTACGACCAGAGTATATGCAACTACCCCAACTACAATTGAAGGAACGCCGCTTAATACATCAGTTAAAAACCTAACCGTTGCACCGAACTTGTTTTTTCCGAATTCGGAAAGATATGTGCCCGTCATTATTCCCACCGGTATTCCGACTGCGCCTCCGATCCCTATCAATATCAAAGTTCCTACAATCGCATTGACCATTCCCCCGCCTGACTCTCCCACAGGGGTGGGCAGTTTGGTAAAGAAATTTACATTCAAATAAGCCATACCTTTGGATATGGTATAATAAAAAACCAGGATAAGCGGAATAATTGTAACGACCGCAGATACAAGCGAGAGAGAAAGCATTACTACATTCGTAACTTTCCTTCTGATAAATAAAAATTTATTATACTTTTTTGTCACTTCCATTTTCTCTCAACACCCCAGACCAACAAATGTGCAAAAATATTTATTATAATTGTTATCACGAACAGTATCAATGCAAGTTCAATTAATGCATTCAAATATAAATTAGATGTCGCTTCATTAAATTCATTTGCCAGAGTACTTGCCATTGTATAAGCAGGATTTATTATTGATGCAGAAATTTCCGGCCTATTGCCTATTACCATAGTTACCGCCATTGTTTCTCCAACTGCTCTGCCGAATCCAAGAATAATTGCGCCCAGCAATCCGGATCTTGCATTACCCAAAACTATTTTAGTCACTTCCCATTTTGTAGACCCGAGGGCATATGCGGCTTCTCTTTGAGTATCCGGTACCGATTTTAATACATCACGCGATATCGACGAGATAATAGGCAAGACCATAATAGATAAAATTATTCCGGCCGCAAGCATACCGTAACCGTACGGCGCACCCTGAAAAAACGGCGAGTTCGGAAATTCATTTTGCAAAAAAGGTTCAACCACTTCCCTCAGCCAGGGCACAAGCACAAATATTCCCCAAAGACCGTATATAACACTCGGAACCCCGGCAAGCAATTCGGTTAAAAACGATAACGGCTTTTCAAGCCATGCCGGTGCCAGTTCGGATAAAAAAACAGCAACGCTTAATCCCAGCGGAATAGAAATTAAAAGAGCCAGAAAGGAGGACATCATTGTTCCGAATATCATCGGCAACGCACCGAAGTTTTGGGAATACGGATTCCAGGTTGTAGATATTAGAAATTTCCATCCGAACTGTTTGATAGATAAAATCGAATGGGAATACATTTCCCATCCCATAAATATTACTAAAAGAAAGACTAACACCGCAAAAAACAGTGTTAGCCTTTCAAATATTATATCACCGAGATTATTAGTTCCCAATATTTTATTTAAGAGAGCGGAATTTCTTTTTTTTCTGCTATTCTTAAAATATTGATGGTTACTTTCTTCCGATGTTGTTTCTTTTACAATATCCACTATGTTAATTCAAAATTTTAGAGTTTTTTACCGTTACTGGTTATTGAATTTAATTTTTCAAGGTCCAATTTCTGTACCGATTTAGGAAGGGGCGCATAATAAAGACCGGTTGCATCGGCCTGGCCTTTTGTTACTCCCCATTTTAAGAACTTAACGAGTGCTTCCGCATGTTCGTGATTCTTAATATCTTTAGGGATAACTACCCATGAAAATCCGCAGATCGGATAAGAATTTTTTCCGTCTGCATTTGTTATAACCGCTCGCAAATCGCTCGGCATATGTTTGGCAGCACCAGCGGCAGCATCCGAAACCGTATTAAAGTTTACATCGATAAAATTACCTGCTTTATTTTTCATAAGGCAGTAAGGCAAATTATTTTGTTTCGCGTAAGCTAATTCAATATAACCGATTGCACCTTTGGTCTGAGCTACAAGTCCGGCAACACCTTCGGTACCCTTTGCACCGAGACCTACAGGCCAATCTACTGATGTACTATTACCGCATCTTTTAGCCCATTCGGGACTCACTTTAGTCAAATAACTTGTAAAAATAAATGTCGTACCGCTTCCTTCGGAACGATGTGCAACTAAAATTGCGGTATTCGGAAGTTTTTTATCCGGATTTAATTTAACCAATCTCGGATCGTTCCATTTAGTTATTTTACCCAGAAAAATATCCGCTAAAGTTGTTCCGTCAAGCTTAATTCCCTGTCCTACTGAAGGAAGATTATACGTTATAGCTACACCTCCCATGATGATGGGAATATGTACTACTTCCGTTCCTCTTGATTTCTGAAATGCGTCCATCTGCTGTTGAGTTAAAGGAGCATCCGATGCACCGAAATCGACCGTTCCTTCGGTTATCTGGCGAATACCGCCGCCGCTTCCTATGGAGGCATAATTTATCTGGATACCTGTCATCTTATTATAAGAATCAAACCATTTTGAAAAGATCGGGTAATCAAATGTAGAACCCGCACCCGTAAGTTTAACCTGCGCACCGGTAAAGCCGGAAAATGTTCCGAGCAAAACCGATATTATAATTACAAATGACAATTTTAGTTTCATAATATAACACCTTTACTTTTAATTATTTAAAATGCATTGTTAAGAAATTATTAAATTTAATCTTTATTATCTTTAAAACTCCCAGTAAAACGAGACTCTTGGAGTTACGTCACTTTTATCGCCGCCGCTAACCTTATCAGCCTGATACGTAAAAACTTCAATATTCGGAGTTATACTTACATGAGGAATAGGATTAAACTGAATACCGGCAAGTATTAAATTTTTTCCGTCTTTTGTTGAATTTGAGTTGGTATTCGGATCAAAGGTATCAAAACGGCCGACTATCTGAGCATTGTCGCTTAAATTTGCATAGGCCCAAATTGAAAGACCGAATGATGATTGAGATCCTAAAGTTCCTCCGGGAGGAGTATAATTATTTTGCTGTGATTTTATGAAACCCTCCACTCCGACTGAAAAGACACCTTTCTGTCTGAAGTTTACAAACCCGGCACCTACAAAAGCACTGTTATTTTTACCGGCTTTTTGAGGGGCAGATGCATAATCTCCATAGACTGTTATCAGTAATTCAGGTGAAGGATCAAATTCCAGTAAACCGTAATATCTCTTATATTTGTTAACTTCAGGTGAATTGCCTGAATTATTTCCTAACTTTACCCAATATTTAACTGTTCCGCTCTCATCAAATTTACCTTTTAAATCAATTCCCATATCCCTGGAGCCGACAATATGATTAAGATCCATGATGGTTTTCTCAAGATACCTATGTCCCCATGCTCCTTCTGAAACATCGAATGCGGGTGTAGGGGAAAGACCGAATATAAGATCTGAACCTGAGAATACATTTCCCCATTTCAACCAGGCATCCTTAACCATTACACCGTACTCAGTATTTCCGCCTTTACTTCCGATTTGATCGGTTTCTAAACGAAATCTGGAAGAAAAGGTATTAGAAAGTTTAAAATCGCCGGTAAAATAAATTCTGTTAATACGAACTCCGTTTATGTCTTTGTACGCAGGATTAAAAGAACTTGCATTATAAAAGAAATCTCCGAATGTAAGCCCATGAATATTTACTTTAGGATATTGATCTTTATCCTGAGCTTTAGATAAAGAAACGAATAGGAATAACGAAAATAAAATAATAGAGAGGGTTTTCATATCATCCTTACTTTTTTGTTTTTAAATTATTAGTTAAAAAATAGATTTAGTGCTTTTTTACTTAGCCGTAAAAATTTGATGTCCAATTATATGCATATTGGTAAATTGACGTGTTAACGAAGTGTTACGGTTGTGTTAATAAATTATTAAGAGTTGTATAAATGATGAGGCTATTTTATTACACAGAAACAATTAAAACAGATATTCTTAATGACGAATATTTTTTTAAAACATATTTGCTCATATCAGGCAATCAATGTTTTTAATAAATGACGAAACAATTTGTCGACAATATATTCTTTAGTTATAAAAGTTAAATAGTTTTTATGAGCTGATTTTTAATACCGTTATTACAAATGGAATGCAGTATTAAAAATATATTTTCTGCCGGAGAAGAGTATTCTTTCCGGCAGAATGATATTCTTAAAAAGTTAAAGAAATTAAGATCCTATTTTATTTTCAGTCCTAATTCATGCGCAAAAAATGTTAAGGCTGCGGTTGTATTGCCTAATCTCTGACTGAAGGAAGCAGTAACTCCGTGCCCTTCATTCATCCTTGTAAGCAGAAGTACAGGATTCTCCGATGAATTTGCAGCCTGTAATGCGGCCGCAAATTTTCTTGACTGCCATGGTGCAACGCGTGCATCATTAACTCCGGTTTCCAATAAAGTAGCAGGATACGGAGTATTCGGTTTTACATTATGATAGGGTGAATATGCATACAACCATTTAAAATCCGGTTCGCTTGCGGAAGTGCCGTATTCGCTGATATTATACTGTCCGTTGGGAAATAATTCAGCGCGCAGCATATCATAAATACCGACAAAACTGACAACCGCTTTGAACGCTTGAGGATGCTGGGTAAGTTCAGCCCCCATCAATAAACCGCCGTTCGAACCGCCTAAAATACCGAGGTGATCATTATCGGTCCAATTTTCTTTTACCATAACTTCGGCGGCAGCGAACATATCATCGAAAACATTTTGCTTCTTCCCCAACATTCCGGCCTCATGCCAGCCTTCGCCGTATTCTCCGCCTCCCCGGATATTGGCGAATGCGAGTACTCCGCCGTTCTCAAGCCAGGCTAAATACGGTCCGATGAAATGCGGCTTGGTTGTAATACCGAATCCCCCGTATCCGTCAACGATTGTAGGCCGCTTACCGTCGGGAGTAATCCCGTCCATAGCCAAAATGGTTACGGGAATTTTTGTACCGTCTTTTGAAGTTGCTTCTGTTTCATGAAATTTTATGATGGAATAATCGGCAGCAGGTTTAACTTCGAATATTTTTTTAATCTCGCCGTTCCGTGAATCATACTGGGTCCATGTATTCGGAATGGTCCATCCGGAATATGTAATTAATGCCTGCTCTGAATTTGAAGAAGAAGCAATAGTACCGATACCTATTCCATTCTTAGGAAGATCAAGAGTTCTTACAAAACTGCCCGATGAATTGAACTGATCAATTTTCCAATCCGGTCCGGATACTTCAGAAATCAGGAAGCCATCTTTTATGGGGGAAACTCCGTTCATAGCCCAGTTGCCCTGTTTTACCAGAACTGTTGACTTACCGTTAGGCGATATAGAAAGGAGTTTTCCCAGAGGCACTCCTTCGTAAGAAATAACAAGAAGATTATCTCCGTCCCATGCGGCGCCCGGATTAACTTCGGAAGCTACCCTTACATTTGCCGATGTATCCAGTACCTTATCCCAGTTTTCATTTCCTTTTCTAATATAAACATAATCAGGATTTCCGTCTCCGAAATGCACGAACATAGCGGCATGTTTGGCGTTATCGGAAGCAATAAAAGTATACTCAGCTACTTTGGATAAATTTTTCCCGAAGACAAGTTTGTCTTCCTTGAACGGATGCCCCAGCTGATGGTGATAAAGTGCCGCAAAAAATTGTGATTCCGAATCAGGAACGGTTCCTGATAAAGGCAGCCGTACATATGTGAGTCCTTTATCGTTTGAGTCCCATACCAAACCTGCCGATGTCGCTCCGCCTCCTGCATCTTCCAAAACATCCGGTAAATCTTTTCCCGTTTTTACATCCATGATATGAATAGTAGTTGCTTCATTTCCGCCTACTGCTGTTCCGTAAGCCAGGTAATTTCCCTCCGGAGAAGGCCAAACACCGGTAACAGCCATATACTTTCCGCCTTTGTTCGGATCGATCAGAACTTGGACATTTCCATCAGGCCAATTTTTATATGCTACAACAGGATAAGATTGAGGAGGAGTGAACTGCATAAAAAATAATTTCCCGTTTATTAATTCCGGTGAATACTGTTGTACAGATGTTACGGATAATTTTTGAATCCGGGCCGCAATAGATTTGCCTTCCGTAAAGGATGAAAGCACTTTGTCGGTAAATTTATTCTGTTCCTTAATCCAATTATTTACTTTAGGCGAATTACCGTCTTCAAGCCACCTGTAAGGATCTTGAACTGCGGTTCCGAAGTAATTGTTTGTTACATTATCTTTCTCCGTCTTCGGGGTATCCGAGTTGGGATTGGAACTGCATCCCGCCAGCCAGAGAATTAAAAAAGGAATTAGAAGAATTTCAGATTTGTTTTTCATATTAAACTCCTTATGCTAAAAATTTTTCGAAAATCCCGCGAAGCAACTTTAAATATCTTTATGAATTTAACGGAAATGTTCTCAGGATAATCTTATTTATGTCATTGATTTATAAATAATTATTGAAAATTATACACGATCTCATAAAACATATGTGGTAGATGACACGATTTATACGAATTACTCTAAAAGCAGGAAATTATCGGTACAGCCTATTACTTGAAAAAGCCGCAATTCAATTAAAAATAGTTTAATAAAAGTAATAATCGCGGGAATTTCGTATTATTTTAGAAGTATTACTAACCTGTTAATTAAGCTTCATGATAAAATGATAGCAAATAACGTGATTGTCAATAACTCATTGCAAATAAATTGGTTACAAAAAAGAATTTTATTGTTTTATTAAACTTATCTGCTTAGTTTCATCTCGACTAAACGCTGAGCAAATCTTCTTATTAGGTAGCGGGTACCTATCCTCAAGAATATTTATTCTTTCTACATCTTAATTATGAATTCCAATTTCCGGATAATTTAAATACTATATTAATAATTATTTTAAAGGTGGGATCATGAAAAAAAATATTCTGTTCTGCGCAGTTTCTATCCTTTCCGTTGCCGCAATCTTTCTGCAACTTAATTGCAGTGAGACAAAAGAAAAGACATTGACAAAAACAGTACTTATTGCAAAAGGTAAATATCTAGTTAATTTAGGCGGATGTAATGACTGCCATTCACCCAAATTAATGACGAATATGGGACCTGTTCCCGATACAACCCAGCTTTTATCGGGCCATCCTGCCAAAGAACCTACTCCCGATTTGGATTTAAAATCCGTCGGAGTAGGCAAGTGGACTCTTGCCAGCATGGATTTAACTGAATGGGTAGGACCGTGGGGTGTTTCATTTACTGCAAATCTAACTCCCGATTCTTCTACCGGTTTAGGTGCCTGGTCATTTCAGGATTTCGTCAATACTCTCAGAAACGGAAAACATTTAGGTACGGGAAGGAATCTTTTGCCTCCCATGCCGTGGCAGCCAATGGGTCAGCTTAAGGATGAAGATCTGAAAGCTATTTTCGCATATTTACAAAGCATACCTGCAATTAATAACAAAGTCCCGAATCCGGTTCCTCCAAATATGGTTGCCGATTATTTAAAGAAGAAATGATTAAATGGGGAGCGCCGGCTCCCCTTTAAAATTAAATTTAAGTATCCTAACTAAGACTCAGAGATTTTTTTATTAAGTAAACTATAAGCCATTGCCGTCCAGAATAAATTTAAAAGAGAGAATAAGTTTGATAACTTAAATATTATGTGCACATTCTAATTTGAATCTCAAAACAATTCCAATGGCTAAATTCAGTAAAATGCCATCGGGAACATCTTTAACTACAACTACATGCTTTGGAATAAGAAGTTTTGTTTTTTGTATACTTTCTATCTTTTTACTTTTAAACATAACTTCTTATTGAACTAAGATAACTCAACAATTTGTTTATTCCGGAAGAATATTTTGGACAGATATGCTATAAACTTGATTTTAAATTATAAAATATTGATATAAAAAATAATTTTAGTAAATTAAAAATGTTCTTTGAAAAATATTTACGGTGTCCCGATAAAAAACGGGAAGAATAGGGAATCCGGTTAAAATCCGGAGCTGCCGCGCAACTGTATTAAGCTAAAAGAATCGGCTTATGCCACTGTTCCGAAACAACGGAATGGGAAGGTGTTGATTTGTTGCTTAAAGCCAGGAGACCTGCCGTGAATTAAAATAATTAAACCTTCGCGGGTAAGGTTGTATCAACGAAATTACTTTTCGTTTTTCTTTCCTCATTCCCACGAAGTTACAGCCTAAAAATTAAAAATTGCAAGGAGTAACTTCAATGGAAATTAATAAATTCATTTTTATTTTTCTGTTTATTTCCACTTTTTCATTAGCACAAAAGTCCGATTCCGTAAAGACATATAATCTTTCCGAAGTGGTAGTCACAGCAACGAGAACCGCAATACCGGAAATTGAAAGCGCAAGTTCAATTTCAATTATTGATTCCGCGCAGCTCGCAAACAGCAACGATTTCAGCGTATATGAATTATTAAAAAGTCAATACGGATTAAGTACTACTCAACAGGGCCCGCTAGGTTCTCTTTCTTATGTTTATCTTCGCGGCGCGGATCCCGGGGACACAAAAGTATTGATTGACGGGATCCCTGTAAATATGACAAACGATCCTTCAAATACATTTGACTTTGCGGATCTCCCTATAGATAATATTTCGAGGATTGAAATTCTAAGAGGCCCGCAGAGTACGCTCTACGGCTCGGATGCTTTAGCCGGTGTTATAAACATAATAACAAATCGGGGCGAAGGCAGTCCAAAATTTTTTATTTCCGGTGAAGGCGGTGCGTATAATACCTACAAAGGTATTGCAGGAATGAACGGAAGCATAAGCAAGTTTAATTATTCTTTAACAGCAAGCCGCACTAAGAGCGACGGATTTTCTGCCGCCTCAAAAATTTACGGAAATACCGAAAAAGACGGAACTGAGAACTATAATCTTTCTGCGAGACTGGGATTTCAGGCCAGCGGTAATTTTCTTTTGAATTTTTATTCAAGATATATTAAGGGTTCAAGCGGATTAGATCAGCACGGCGGACTTTACGGCGATGACCCGACCTATATTTATAATCTCGAGGAACAATCTTACGGCGCCGACGGACATTTGTCGCTGTTCAAGGGAATGTGGAAGCAAATCTACAGTGTTTCTTTTTTTAGAAACGTAAGGCAATATGCTTTTGATTCCACATTATACAACCCCAGTTCATCAACAAGTATTTATGACGGCAATAAAACAAAACTCTCATGGCAGAATAATATTTCATTTATAAAAAACAATCTGCTTACTTTCGGTTTGGAAGGAGAGGAAGAAAATGCGGTATCAACATATTTCTCAAATTCATCCTTATACGGTAATTATGAAAGTTTATTCCCTCGCAGTAACGCTAAAACCGTCGGTACATATTTGCAGGATCAACTGAATTTCGGCAACGATTTTTTTGCTTCCGCCGGAATTAGATATGACTATCATTCCCGTTTCGGTTCGGTAGTAACTTATAGAATCGCGCCGGCGTATATATTCCGGCCGACGTACACAAAGTTTAAAGCATCTTTCGGTACCGCATTTAAAGATCCTTCCCTGTTTTATTTATTCGACCCGACATACGGGAATAAAGATTTAAAACCTGAAAAAAGTAAGGGCTGGGATGCCGGAATCGAACAGTATATATGGAGCAGCAGTTTAATCGCGGGAATTAATTATTTTCATACCGATTTTATAGATCTTTTCGGTTCCGACGAAAATTTTAAGGAAATAAATATTAATAGTGCCGAATCGAAAGGCTGGGAATTTTACCTTTCAGCAAAACTGTTACGAGATCTCAGTTTATCCGTAAATTATACTATTACAAACACTATGGATAAAAGCCCGTCATCTCCGGATTATGGCCAGCAGTTGCTAAGAAGACCCAGGCACAAATTTGTAATTGATTTGGGATATAAATTTTTTCAAAGGGCAGGAATAGCCGCGGAAGTAATTTATGTAGGCCAAAGGGACGATAAGGATTATTCATTTTATCCGGCTCAAAGAATTAAGCTCGGCGGTTATTCGTTGGTAAACTTAAACGGCTCTTACCGGATAACCAATTTCATTGAATTATACGGAAAAATAAATAATCTATTTAATAAATATTACGAAGATATTTACGGTTTCGCCACTCCCGGACTCTCGGTTTACGGAGGTGTGAAATTAAACTTCGAATAACTTTTATTATAGAACCGAATTGCATATGATTTTAATCTATTTTTTTATTACTATTTGATTACTAAAACAAGATATTTTGGACCTCAGAATTAATAAGTATATTATTTTAATTGACCTCAAAAGGAGTGCATAATGAACAATAAATTAGTTACGCCAAGATTTTTAGTATTAACGGGAATGATAATAGCGGCAGCGGCTCTACGTTTAGTTCCTCACTTCCCTAATTTTACACCGGTTGCTGCAATGGCTTTATTCGGTGGAGCTTATTTTTCTGATAAAAAATTGGCGTTTATAGTGCCGTTTATAGCTATGTTTATTTCCGACGCTATAATAGGGTTTCACTCCACTATGTGGGCAGTATATTTAAGTTTCGCAATTATGGTAGTTATCGGATTCGGTTTAAGGGATAAGAAAAAAATATCCAAAATATTTGCGGCCTCTGTCGGTTCATCGGTACTGTTTTTTGCGGTTACAAACTTTGCCGTATGGATGACAGGCACTATGTATCCGATGAATCTAGGCGGACTATTTGAAAGTTATGTAGCGGCAATACCCTTCTTTCAAAATTCACTGCTGGGTGATTTATTTTACGTAGGAATTTTCTTCGGTGCATTTGAACTGGCAAAAGCAAAATTACCAGTTCTTGCAGAAGTACGAGCTTAAGATTATTTGGGCAATAATTAAAAGAACCGGCTTAAATAAGCCGGTTCTTTACCTTTACAAAAATCAATATTTTATCTGATTGTCAGTCTATTTTTACATCAAAATTCTTTTGAACATTAAATTCATCGAAAGTTCCGGCACTTCCGGACACAGCCTTCATGATTTCACCTTCCATTGATAAGCTTATTTTAACCACATCCCCGCTGTTATATTTTTTCCCTAGAGAATAATCGCTCTTTAAAGAAATAATTTTATTTGCTATTGATGGCGAAGAGGAGCCGGAAATCATCATATAAGAAGGTGATCCAACCGGAACTACCGCAAGATCTTTTAAAGAACCTTCGCAGTTGTTAAAATGATATGAAATATTATAAACGAAATAATCGTTATAAATTCCGTCGGAGTCTTTTCTAGCCTCAATATTATATTTCAAACTGTCAATGACGAATCCGGAATTATTAACCTGTTTATTTGAATCGCCTGAAGAAACCGGATTATTCTTAACTCCGCAGGAAGTACATATAAAGACAGAAAGAATTACTAAAAAATACTTAACCGCAAACCGCATAAATTACCCTCCAGTTTTATTACATTAAATAAGTACCGGTTAAAAGTCCGTTATACGTAGTAATCCAAATTACTCCGGCATTTTTCCGGTATACACGTAACTAGTTTTAAATGTCACTCGTTTAAAAATATTCCCTCATATTCCCCTTATCCCCTGAATTTAAGTATCAAAATAATTATTTTTGGACAAAAATACATTTATTAATTTTATCCATTTTGCGTTTTTGAAATATATATAACTCTGCATGTTTTTTATTGAAAAACAGTAACTTGGCTTGAAAAACAGAAGGCTTTAACAATGACAGTAATGCCGGTACTGATAGACTTTGACGGAATTATCAGGATTGAAGATAAAATTGCAGACGATGCGGAATTATTTTTAAGATTTTTAGATAAGAACAAAATTCCTTTCTTTATCATTAGCAATTCTACTCAATATACCGGGAACGATATTAAAAAGATTCTTGCTTCATCCGGAATAGAAATAAATATAAATGCAATGACCACCATAGACGCGACAATAAACTATCTTACTACAGCGAAAATGAAAATAAACATTTACTGCAAAGAACAAATGAGAGTCTATTTTAGAAATTTTATTACTGAGGGAAATCCCGATGCCGTGGTTATCGGCGATCTTGAAGAAGGATGGACTTATGATATCCTGAATGAAATTTTCCGGATAGTATATAACGGGGCCGGTATTATCGCCATGCAGAAAAATAAATTCTGGAAACCTGGCGGCAAGGATTTATCTTTGGATGCCGGAGCATTTATAAATGCAATAGAGTATGCAGCATCAAAAGAAGCTTTAGTTATCGGCAAACCTTCTCCTATATATTTTAATGCGGCCTTGCGGGGTTTAGGATTTCCTGAAGGAAGCGGTTTTCTAATGATAGGCGACGATATTAATACGGATATTCTGGGTGCGCAAAATATAGGCGGAACCGGGATTCTTATATTCACAGGCAAAACAAAAAAGGGTTATAAAAAATCCGTTACGCCTAAAGCCTTATATGAATGCGAAAATCTCGCAGACGTAATACCGTTGATAACCGAATTATTTAGTTATAAATAAATAAAAATATTTTGTGGTTGACAGCGAAATGACAAATTTATAACATAAAAATGTCCGTACTGGAAAATCTTTTTATACAACACAGCCTTTAAAACGAGGCCGTTGTATAAATTTTAGACATGAATTGTCGATTAAAGCACAAAGAAATATTTATTAGCCGGGAATTAATTTACTTTCATTTAACTCTTTAATTAATTTCCTTAGGACAATCCTTTTTGTCTTCAGATTGTCTCTAAAATCCATTTGATCGGTATCAGCAATTTCCATATTTAGATCGGAGATATAATTTTCCAGTGCTTTTACCAGTATATCTCTTTCCTTTTCTGAAATATTTAATTCAACGTGTATCATACTTCCCTCCTATTGTTAACCCTCCATAGAATAAAATAGTAAAAAAAAAACATCATACTAAATTTAATTATTTGTACATACATGCTAGTGAATTGTTTCGGTATTCGATTCCTCTTAACGTAAAGGACAGCTTATCACATATGCCTTATTTATATAAAATAATTTTTAAAATTAATTTGTCATGTGCGAAAGAGCTTATTAAGTTTACTATGGTAATTTTAGAGTCTCTTGAAAAACTTTTGGACGACAATTATAATCAGGGGAAGTACTAACCGGGCAATTCATTTTACCCTTCAGAATCTTTTACTTTTTTCAAAAAGCTGAATTCATAAAAACTGCAAAAATTCACTTCAACTAATTAATCAATTCAGGCAAACGATAAAAATTATCCAGGGGTAAACTATGGAACTACAATTGATATTTTCGTTTAGTATTATCGGTTTACTATTTGCTGTTTATTTAATTAGGAATGTTTTAAAAAGGGAAACCGGCTCAAGCAAAATGCGCGAGATTTCCGATGCAATTAAAGCCGGTGCAGAGGCATTTCTGAGAAGACAGTACCGGACAATAATATATCTGGCTGTAGCACTAGCAGCATTCATTTATATTATTTATGCATTTGTCAGAACACCAACGGCTAACGATCCTTCATCGGCCGGCCAATTAGCGCTATGGACAACCATTTCTTTCGTGTTCGGGGCCTTGTGCTCCATAGCAGCGGGTTATATGGGAATGTGGGTTTCGATAAGGTCCAATATAAGAACTGCTGCCGCAGCTATCAAAGGAATGAACGGAGCGTTACAAACGGCATTAAGAGGAGGCGCGGTCTCGGGCTTCTTTGTTATGGCAATGAGTCTGCTTGGCGTTGTAAGTCTATTTACCTTAGCTGATGTTTCAGGAGTAACGACAGACATAGCAAAAATTCCTTTGATGATTGTCGGATACGGGTTCGGCGCGAGTTTTGTTGCATTATTCGCTCAGCTTGGCGGAGGAATCTTTACAAAGGCTGCCGATGTGGGCGCGGATCTTGTTGGTAAAGTAGAAGCGGGCATTCCGGAAGACGATCCCAGGAATCCGGCAGTTATTGCAGACTTGGTAGGCGATAATGTGGGCGATTGTGCCGGGCGCGGAGCCGATTTATTCGAATCCACCGCCGCGGAAAATATCGGTGCGATGATACTTGCCGCGGGTTTGTATAGAGCTAACGTTTTAACATTTCAAGATCATTCGCTTTCACTAATCGGAGTTTTATTGTTCCCTCTTGTTGCGCGCGCATTCGGAATTATTGCCTCGATTATAGGCGTAATGATCGTTAAAACAGATGAGAAAGAAGACCCTATGCATGCACTTAACCGGGGATTTTATGTCACAGCTTTTTTTGTAGCCGTCGGTTTTTATATTGCTTCCAGATGGCTGCTCGGACCCTATTATTTGAATTTCTTCCTTTGCGGAGTAATCGGAATTTTAATTTCGCTTGCTTTTGTTTACCTGACCCAGTATTACACCGAATATAAATACCGGCCGGTTAAAAGCATTGCCGTCGCTTCGCAAACCGGAGCTGCAACAAATATAATTACCGGTTTGGCCATAGGAATGGAATCTACCGGTTTTCCTGCTCTGGTTATCGGTGCCGGTATTGTCAGTACTTATTTTCTCGGCGAATTTTCCGGATTGAAAAATGCGGGAATGTTCGGCACTGCGGTTGCAACTATGGGAATGCTTGGTTCGGCAGCTTATATTCTTGCGATGGATACATTCGGACCAATTACCGATAACGCCGGCGGTATAATAGAAATGAGCGAACAGGAAGAATCGGTAAGAGCAAAAACCGATCGTCTGGATGCTGTTGGAAATACGACCAAAGCGCTTACCAAAGGCTATGCGGTAGGATCGGCTGCACTGGCGGCGTTTCTTTTATTCGGCGCGTATATCGATGAAGTAAAAAATTATCTACCTTCATTTCAGCCCGTAATAAACCTGAATAAACCCGAAGTTTTTGTAGGCGCTCTGTTGGGCGCAATGCTTGTCATTATCTTTTCATCTTTTGCAATCAAAGCTGTCGGTAAAGCCGCTTATGCCATAATCAATAATGTAAGAGAACAATTTAAAAATAATCCGGGGATAATGCAGGGCACTTCAAAACCGGATTACGGTCAATGCGTCGACATCGCTACAAAAGAAGCGTTAAAGAAAATGGTTGTTCCCGGTTTGCTGATTGTAGTTATGACGTTAGGTGTAGGTTTAATCTTCAGATGGCTTTATTACTTTGCCGGCGGAGTAATGAATCCTAATGCGGCGAACGGCGCCGAAGTTGTCGGAGGTTACTTAATGGTCGGAACAATAACCGGTATATTGTTTGCTCTGTTTCTTAACAACGGCGGCGGTGCCTGGGATAATGCAAAAAAATTCATTGAGACAGGTCAATTCGGAGGGAAAAATTCCGAAACCCATAAAGCATCCGTAGTAGGTGACACAGTGGGCGATCCGTTTAAAGATACTGCCGGACCTTCGCTGCATGTTCTTATAAAATTACTCAGTACTTTAACATTAGTGCTGGCGCCACTTTTCATTTAAAACTGTTTTAAAACCTTTTCCGGTATTTTTGCCGGAAAGGGTTTTAATTTTTATAATCCGAATTAAATTATACTTCATAATTTGAAGTAAAATAGTCTATAGCTTAACTGAGATTAAAAAATTCGTATTAAAATTTAATTATAATGATATTTATGAAATGAATAAAAAAAAGCAACGGTATACAAAGGTAGCGGCCATCTTAAAGCTTAGGTTTAAAATTAAGCTTCGTTTTTAGAACCGGACATTTTATGTCTGATAAATTCAATTATCCCAGGAAGTATTGATATAAATATAATGGTAAGAATAGCGATTGAAAAATTCTGTTTAACAAAAGTAATATTGCCGAAATAATATCCTCCGAGGGTAAACAACAGAACCCAGATAACCCCGCCTATAACATTATAAATAATAAACTTTGAATAATTCATACTGCCTATACCGGCAACAAAAGGCGCAAATGTCCGCACTATCGGAATAAAGCGCGCTATAATAATGGTTTTGCCGCCGTACTTCTCGTAAAACTTATGAGTTCTTTCGAGATATTCTTTTTTTAAAAACCTGACATTTTCTTTTTCGAATATTTTCGGTCCGATAAAATGCCCGATCCAGTAATTAACCGTATCTCCCAGAACAGCAGCGACTGCCAATAATATAATTAAAATATGCAGATTGAATGAGCCCTTAGCTGCAAAAGTGCCCGCCGCGAACAGCAGGGAGTCTCCCGGCAAGAAAGGAGTAACAACCAATCCGGTTTCCCCGAATATAACCATGAAAAGGATGACATATGTAACCGTTCCGTATTGGAGAATTAATGTATGAAGGTGTGTGTCCAGGTGCAGGAACAGGTCAATTAAATATTTTATAAATTCCATACAATTTAATTTAATCCCGCTTTCTACGGGCCCAGGCAAGATTTATTATTTTTTTCAATGCTCTAACATACGAATATCCGGCGGCATCGGCAGATCTCATAAAGCCTGCGCCTTCCGTTAAATCCGGGTTCGGGTTTACTTCCAGTACAAACAATTCTTTATTTTTACTCAGCCGCATATCTACTCTTGCGTAATCGCGGCACCCCATAGTTTTAAATGCTTTTAATGCGATTGCCTTAGCTTTTTTTTCTACTTTCTTCGGAAGTATGGCTGGGCAGCTGGGAATAGTTTTATGATAAGCCTCATGCTGCGGATCCCACTTAGCCTGATAACTTACTATATTATATAAATGATCCGGCATTTCCGCAAAATCAATTTCACTTATCGGCAAAGCCTGAGGCTCCTTATCTCCCAAAACTGCAATATTTAATTCTCTGCCGTCAATAAATTCTTCGACCAGTACAGGCTGAGTAAAATAGGTCAGGACATAATCGACTCTTTCATTCAACTGTTTCTGCGTTTCGGCAATCGAGTCGTTTTCAATTCCCACGCTTGCATCTTCGAAAGCAGGTTTAACTATTAAAGGAAAATTTAAACCGTGATTATAGTTCTTCCGCCGGTTTTTTATATAAATATAACGAGGCGTTCTAATTCCGCTCGAATTCAGAATACGTTTTGCCAGGACTTTATTCTGACAGTTTGCCAAGGCCATCGGAGGAGCCCCGGTATACGGGATTCCAAGCAATTCAAACAAGCCCACAAAATTCATTTCAAGGCGCGAATTATCATTATAAAGTTCGACAAAGTTAAAAATAACATCCGGCTGATCTTTTTTTAAATTCCGGAGAAGAAGTTGCAGGTCGTCTTTTATATTTAATGGATATGCATCAAGCCCGGTTTTTACAAGTCTCCCGGCAAGAATCTCATATTCTTCAATTGGAGTAAGTTCTTCAACCTCAAAATAAGGTATAAAATCCAATTCTTTTAATTCGTGCTCAACGGACTTTACGTACATTTCCGGATGAGCTTCGTTAAATATTACAGCTACTTTTAGTTTTTTGCTCATTATTGAAAATAAAAATACAGAAAAATCGTTTTTTTACCAAAATTTGGCTGATGATTTAATCATTAACATTCATTAAGTTAGGTGATAAAAATAAAAGACATATGAGTTTTTATCCCCAGCCCTATAAATATCAATGCGGTCCGTTCGCTTTAAAATACGCTCTTGTAATGCTCGGCAGATTCGAAAATGAAAGAGAGATTGGGAGAAGAGCCGGCAGTACATGGTGGTACGGGACAGACGAAATAGGCCTTGCAAAAGCTGCCAAGAGTTTTGACTGCAAAATGAAATATTTCCGGCGCGAAGTTCCTGCCGAAGCCATAAAGGTTTTAACAGAACATTTAAAAAAAGGTATGCCCTGCATACTGAGCGTCGATAATTGGGAACATTGGTTTACAGTCATCAACGAACAGCAGAAAAAATTTATTGTAGTAGACAGCGCCCTCGATAAAGTAATAATTATACTTAGCGAAAATCAATTATTAAAAAGATGGAAATACGTTGAAGACGAAACAGGCTATATCAGCTACGACGGGTATGCTGTTACTCCAAAATATAAACCTGTTACGAAAGCAAAGTTCACTCTTGAAAAAGCCAGGTATGTTATGAGGGACAGAAATAAAGATCTCGCCGAAAAATGGGATACATACTTCAACGATCTAATCACAATCTGCCGACCGAGAACTCCGGTTTCAAAGAAAACGATTTCATTTAATGAATTTTTAAGAAGACACGAAAACTTACTTATAAAACAAGTTGCCAACTGGCACGGTACTCCGTCCTACAAAGAACTAAAAAAAATTTTACAGAGCATGCAGTTTGTTGCAGAAATTTATGATCTGGTTATTTATTCCGAAGACCAGAAAAAAGCTCTTGTTGATCTGACTTCGATTTTAATGATGTACGCATGCGGCAAATACGGAATGGATCCAATTTATTAAAACCGATTTAAATGAGTTAGGATTCAATTAATAAAATGTTAGATGAGTATAATTTTATTCAGACATATTTTGAAATTTTACAAAATGCCGGATTATAATATTATTCGCAGTCAGGTTGAAACATTTAAATAACCTGCTCCTCGACTCCGGCCGCGGACTGGACTGCCGAAGTTAACAATTAATATAAACGGAGATGAAAAACAATTTTTCAATTTAGTTTTTAAGTAAGAATAAAATCCGGAGTATTAGTCTACCGGATTATAAATTTATTTCATACATTAAAATCGTAAAATTGATTTTTTATGAGATAAAATATGTATGACGTTTTTTAATCGACCTGGAGTAACTATGGAAGGTTCTATAGAAAGAAATAAAAAAATTTTATCCCGTGACAAAACTGCTTTGCTCGTAGTTGATATACAGGAAAGAATACTGGCTGTTATGAAGAGTCAGGATTCGGTTGTTCAAAATACTTTAAAACTAATTAAAGGTTTCAAAGTACTGAACATACCAATCTTCTATACGGAACAATATCCTAAGGGACTCGGCTCTACCTCTTCATTGATTCTTAAAGAGCTCGAAGGATTGAGTGCAATTCAAAAAATGGGTTTCAGCTGTTCGCTCGCCGGCAACCTTTTTACAAGACTTAAAGACAATAAAGTAAGCCAGGTGGTTCTGGCTGGAATAGAATCGCACGTTTGTATACAGCAGACTGCGCTTGATTTGGTAGCTAATGATTTTCAGGTCAATTTAGCTGCCGATGCGACTACTTCAAGAAACGATAACGATTACAGATTTGCTTTAGACCGCATGAGAGCGCACGGTATTGAAATCACAACAACTGAAGCTATCCTTTTCGAGTTATTAACTTATTCGGGAACTGATGAGTTTAAGATGATATCAAAAATCATAAAATAGCAACGCCGGCTGCCCGGCCGCGCTTAGCTGTTTAATTTTCATGTTTCAACCGGTATATTACTTGCCCCCTTTGTAAAGAGAAAACCCCGTATATTCATGTTTTGTTTTTATAATAAAATTTAATTATTTATCTACGTCAAAAAGTTAGAAATATGTTTAGAACCTTCTTTACCACATTAAGGGCAAAAATCCTAACAGGTTTTATCGTTGTTATTTTCATAATGATTGCGGTAATGATATGGAGCCTTTATAATTTTAACAGGCTGAACGAATCTTTCAGAGCAATTATAGTAGAGAATTATTCTTCCATAGTTGCGGCCGATAACATGGTAAGGTCTCTGGATAATCAAATTAACGGATTATTTCTGATCTTCAGTAAAGATAATACCCGGCACGGCACCCAAATGTTCAACGACGCAAAACAGGATTTTTTTTACTGGTTCGAGAAAGCCAGGGAAGCAGCGTATACTAAAGATGAAACTATTATTCTTGACAGTTTGAACACAAAATACAAAATTTTCCTTTCCGAAATTTCTTTTCTCCTAAATAATCATGTCCTTTACCCGAGCCGTGAAGAGCAGCAGAACGAATATTCCAGGGCAATCGCACTTATAGCCGAGGTAAAAAGCGGCTGTTACAAAATATTTCAGACCAACCATAAGTTCATCAAAAATTCTGAAGAAAGCGTACAATCCATAACTCATGTTGCCGCTTATACAATGCTTTTTCTCGCAATAATAGGCACGGTAATAAGTCTAATATTCAGCACAAAATTTTCAAAATTCATCGTCAGGCCGGTAAAGGACCTTACAAGATCGGTTAAGCATATTTCGGCGGGTAATTTTGATCTGGTAATAAACAGCGAAGATTCCGACGAGATCGGTATATTGGCCGACGAGTTCAACAGCATGGTAGGCAGATTGAAACGTTATGAAAAACTTAATATTAATAAAATTTTATACGAAAAAAGGAAATCGGAAACCATAATCGAAAGTATCAATGATCCTGTTTTAATGGTTGACGAAAAGATGATCATCATGCTGGTGAACAAAGCATTCGAAACAGAATTCGGAAAGCCTGCCCACAGCGGGATGACACTCGCCAATTTAATAAACAATGACAAAGTATATGAACACGTAAAAACTTTTATAGACGGAAATTTGGAAAAAGAAAACGACGATGCGTTTCGCATCGTTAATAATGAAGGCTTTGAAAGGTATTACAAGTTAAAGTTCTCTCTTATAAATCTTCCGGAAAACGATATAAAAGCAGCATTGATAGTATTTAACGACATAACAAAATACGAAGAACTAGACAGATTAAAATCGGAATTCGTCGCGAAAGTATCTCATGAGCTCAAGACGCCGCTTACCTCAATGGGAATGGCAATAGATATCATCGGCGAAGGAGTGGTCGGCCCGATTTCTGAAAAACAAAGCGAATTAGTGTCCTCTATGAAAGAAGACTACTTAAGGCTAAACCGGCTTGTAAAAGAGATACTGCAATTATCAAGTATAGAATCCGGAGGAATCAAATTACATTTTAGTCCGACGGATTTAAACTCTTTATTAAGCAATACCGTAAAGGCTTTTTCGCTGCAGTGCAAAGAAAAAGGAATAAATCTGCTCTATAATTACAACGACAATCTGCCAGTAATTTACGCCGACTATGATTCACTCACCGGCGCGTTCAGTAATTTTATAGGGAACTCGATTAAATTCACCGAAAAGGGCGGAGAAATAAACATCGACACCGAATCAAACGAAAAAAATATTGTCGTTATAATATCTGATACCGGTGCAGGAATAAATCCTGAATATGTTGACAAAATTTTTGATAAATTTGTACAAGTTAGCGGAAGTAAACCCGGCAGCGTGGGATTAGGGCTTACCATCGCTAAAGAAATTATTGAACTGCATCAGGGTACAATAAATGTATGGAGCAAACCCGGGTTCGGCAGTAAGTTTAAGATAACTATTCCGGTACAATCAAATGGATAAAGGCAGAGTTCTCGTAATAGACGATGAAATAAATATTCTGAAAGTAATTGAGCTTTCGCTTCATTCTCAGAATTTTTTACCAGAAACATTCGGCAATCCGCTCGATGCACTGAAAAGAGCTCAGGAAATTTTTTTCGATCTGGCTTTTATCGATTTAAAGATGGAACCCATCGACGGCTTGCAGACTTTATCCAGGTTGAAAAAAATCTCACCCGATACGACTTCTGTTCTTATGACGGCACACGGCTCCATCGAGTCTGCTGTGGAAGCCATTAAAGGAGGAGCATACGATTATATCACAAAACCATTCACCCATAAAGAATTTATTCATCTGACCGAAAGAGTATTTGAACATTATTTACTATTAAAAGAAGTAAGAGGCCTCAGAGAACAGGCGAAAGAAGATTTTGAGAACAGCGAGATAATTTCGAATAATTTCCAGATGAGAGAGATCCTAAAATTATGCAGGGACATTTCCGACAGCGATATCCCCGTGCTTATCGAAGGCGAAAGCGGCACGGGAAAGGAAATGCTCGCAAGGTTTATTCACGATAACAGTAAGAGGAAAAACAATTCTTTCAGTGCGGTAAACTGCGCGGCCATTCCAGAAAGTCTTTTTGAAAGCGAAGTATTCGGGCATATTAAGGGCTCTTATACGGGTGCGTTGAAAGACAGGATAGGAAGATTTGAAATGGCCGACCAGGGCAGCGTATTTCTTGATGAAGTAGGAGAAATAACTAAACCCATGCAGGTTAAACTGCTGAGATTCCTGCAGAACATGGAATTCGAAAGAGTCGGAGAAAGCATTACCAGAAAAGTTAATGTAAGGATAATCAGCGCTACAAACCGCAACATCGACGAAGAAATTAAATCAGGTGATTTCAGAGAGGATTTTTATTACAGACTGAGCGGGGTACGGATAAAACTTCCGCCTCTTTGCGAAAGAAAAGAAGATATTCCTTTGCTTGCGGATTATTTTATAAAACAGTACTCGCCCGGCGAAAATATAATATTGCTTCCCGAAACATTAAAATTATTTTATGAATATAACTGGCCCGGTAATATAAGGGAGCTCGAAAATGTTATAAAACGCGCACTGGTACTCGCAAAGGATAATGAAATTAAACCGGAATATCTCCCTCAGGAAATCAACAGAGAACAGGAGAAACCAATCACTTCTTTAATGCCTACACTGGATGAAGTTGAAAAGAATTATATAATAGAGGTCATGAAAAAACATAATAACCCTAAAGACGCCGCTCAAATACTCGGCATCTCTCTTACAACCCTGTGGCGCAAGAGAAAAGAATATAAGATTTAACTTACCTTTCAAAATGAAAAATACATCAACTGCCGCATTTCATTTTGAAATCGACGTAACCATACAAAATATAAGGACTTAATTTAAAGACATTTCAATTTGAAATTATATCTCTCCGGTTTCCGCATTTCAAATTTCTACGGAAATAAAAAAATCTTAATCCGGCTTAATATCGAACAATTCTAAATTCCGAATCTCACAAAAAAGACGGCACATCATTTGCGTAAACAATTACCGGCATGAATTAATTATTTAACTTCATAATAACGGAGATAAAAATCCATGAAACAGTCAGTCTTTATAACGATACTCACAGTAGTTGCGTTCGGAATAGCTTTTGCAATTTATACACTGGTTTTCGGTAATCCGGTTAATTTTGCTGACGGAGCCGCACGTATGCAGCCATTGAACGGTAATTTATTGGCAACCATTTATACAGGCGGTCCGCTTGTAGTCCTTTTATTAATGCTTTCGATAATGGACGTAGCCATAATTTTTGAAAGAATTTTCTCATTGAAAAAAGCAGGCGGTAAAAGATCCACGGCCAGCTTCTTTAAAGACGTTATTACTTCTCTTGACAATAACGAATACGATGCCGCAATTGAAGTATGCGACAATCAAAGAGGGTCGGTTGCTAATGTAATAAAGGCATCTTTACTCAGATATAAAGAATTGAATTCAAAAGATAAAAAGGTAGAAGCAGAGAAACAGCTAGCCGAAGTGCAGAGAGCAGTAGAAGAAGCATCGATGCTTGAAACTCCGCTTCTGGAAAAGAATTTAATTGCTCTTTCCACAATTGCATCGATAGCCACGATGGTTGGTTTATTGGGTACGGTAGTAGGTATGATCAGAGCATTCTCGGCAATGGCGAGAGCCGGAGCTCCGGATGCTATCCAGCTTGCAATAGGTATTTCCGAAGCTCTTGTAAATACCGCCGGCGGTTTGATTACGGCTATCATGGGCATTGTTGCATATAATTTCTTTGTGAACAAAGTTGATAATTTTAATTATTCCGTAGACGAAGCCAGTTATAACGTAATTCAAATTCTTAAATCGAAATAATGAGGCTTAAAGATGCCAAAAATTAAAAAGAAAAGATTAAATGTAAGAATAGACATGACGCCGCTGGTAGATGTTGCGTTCCTGCTGCTTACATTTTTCATGATGACAACGCAGTTTCAGCCGCCCGAACATGTTAAGATCGAAGTCCCGTCTTCCCACTCTGCTTTCAAGGTGCCGGAATCGGACGTATTGACAATTTATGTCGATAAAGACGGCCAGATCTTTATGGGAGTAGATGCCCCTGCATTGATGGGCAGGCTGTTCGGACAGGGTGAAAGGCTCCAGAGAATGGTTCAGGTAAACTTAACGAATCTCGGCGATCTTTTAATACAGGCAAGAATAAGCAATCCCAGGCTTAGAACAGTAATAAAAGGCGATGTTGACGCAGACTACGGGGTCGTTGAGGATGTTATGAATCTTCTTCAGAAAACCGAGATAACAAGGTTTGCTATGATTACTAACCAAATTATAGATAAAAAAGATAATTAAAATTAAAGGGATTTAAATATGGCTGGAGTTGACACTGGCGGTGACAGCGGCGGAAAAAATAAACACAAAAAGAAACGCGGCAAAAAAAGACTCGGCGTTAGAGTTGATATGACCCCTATGGTAGACGTTGCGTTTCTTTTACTTACGTTTTTCATGCTTACAACCGTTATGAGAAAACAAGAGACACTGGAAATTAACTTACCGCCCAATAACGAGACAAAAGTTGATATCGCAGAGTCAAACCTTTTGACAATGTTTGTCGATCAGAATGATTCGGTGTATTACGCAACCGGAACTGAAAAGCCGCAACCTGTTGTTTTCAGTACACTGGAGAAATTTTTCAAAGATAAAGAACAGCAAAATCCAAAGTTAGTGATCCTGCTGAAATTGGACAGGAAGGCCAGGTATCATATGATGGTAGATCTGATTGATAAGCTTAATCTGGCAGATCTTCAGCGTTTTTCCATAGCTCCGATGTCCGATAACGACAAAAAAATATTATTAAAGGCATCTTCTTAAAACAAGGGAATTGAAAATGAATAACAATGCATTAGCAATTGAAAATACTTCAAAGTATGGTGCCTTCGAGCTGAAAAGATTATATCCGAGAAATTTCGGAATGGGCTTGCTGGTTGCCATAGTTATACATTTATTCTTAATCGGAGCATATATTTTTATACAGTCGATTACAAAAGATGACGACAGTAATATTGAAACGGTAAGAATACTGAAATACAGCGAACTCGGTCCGCCTCCTTCACTGGATAAAAACGTAGCCCAGCAGCTTGCCGTAACGGCGCCTGCTATTAAACCGAATGTAGGTATTCCCAAACCGGTGCCGGATGCGGAAGCCCCGAAAGAACAGACAATAGCAACGCAGCAGGAAATGAATCAAGTTGCAGCACCGGTTGGTGAAGGCAACGGCGGCGGAAGCGTAAAAATTACACAGGACCTGAAAGTTGAACCTCCTAAAGATGACACACCGGATATGAATGCCTTCGTACCAGTTGAAAAAGAACCGCAAGTAGTTTCCGGAGCCACCCCGGACTATCCGGAAATTGCAAAACGAGCAGGCGTCGAGGGTACGGTTTATGTAAAAATACTGGTTAGTAAAGCAGGCAAGGCTTTGAAGGCTGTTGTAATAAAAAGCGATTCCGATATATTTAATAAACCGGCTATAGATGCAGCCATGAAATTTGTATTTACGCCGGCTATTCAGCATCAGAGTCCGGTTATGGTATGGGTTGTAGTTCCTTTCAGATTTAAGTTAAATAATAATTAATTGCTAGGCCGATGCTCATAATGAAATATCTGGCATATATTATTGCTGCAATATTCATCTTATCCGGAATTGCGTTTCTTGCCGGATATTTCATTTCGGCTAATGTTCCCGCACAGTTCAGAATTATGATAGGTATCGTATTGATTCTTTACGGAGGCTTCAGAATCGTAACCACTTACTTTAAGGGAAACGAAACCGGTGAATAAGGCGAAGCAAATTTTTTTATTTTTTCTAGGCTCATTATTTTTATTGGCAGGATGCCGGGAAAGTAAAATTTCTCCTACAAAAGGAACAGTACAGGTTGAGGTAGATTCTTCGATTGCCCCGATATTACAGAAAGAAGCAGTCGTTTTCGATTCACTTTACAAGAACGCAAAACTTGAATTAAAATCAGTATCGCCGCTTAAGGGAATGGTGAATCTGTTGAATAACAAAGTCAGGATGTTTGTCAGCCCGAGGTATTTTAACCAGAAGGAACATGATTTTATAAATAAAGAGAAGTTAAACGTTAAGATATTCAAGTTTTGCTATAACACAATAGCGGTGATTGCTTCACCGAAGAATCCCATTGAAAAGATAAGAGTAGACGAGCTGAAAGATATGCTGACAGGTAAAAGGAAAGGGATAAGAATTGTTTTGCCTCAGTCGTCTACTTATACCTATCAATATATAAAAGAGAGTGTGCTGAACGGAAAAAATCCGGAAGCTGCTGAAATAGTACCTAGCGATGAGGCGGTACTAAAAAGGATAGAAAACAGCAGTAATGAAATCGGAATGATAAGTTTTAATATTGTACAGGATTCGTCAAAAATTAAATTTGTTAAACTAGGCGAATTAAATCATAACACAGATAGCACGAGGATTAAAAGTCTGGAGGTTAATTACTTCACTCCCCATCCCGGTTTTGTACTGGAGAACTATTATCCTTTTAAACTGACAGTGTATATTTATTTAAATGAAATTGTAATGAGCCCGGCCTCCGGGTTCACTACCTTTTTAACTAATTACGAAGGTCAGAAAATTGCACTAAAGGAAAATTTGGCGCCGGCGGCAGTACCGGTAAAAATCAATGAACCTCAATAATCAGGGAAAATGATGAGAAAATATTTTTTATATGTCTTTTTATTTCTTTTTGCAGGGCTACTTTCCGCCCAGAGCAGATATGACTCCGCAATAGTTTTTGTAAAAAATAATGACTTTAAAAGCGCGGTTAAAATTGCAAACGAATTACTCAAAGCCGATTCTTCGGACCAGGCTTTGAAAGTTCTTATAGATGTAACTTCAAAGGATACAACCGATAAAGAGGCTTACAGACTGCTAGGTGATATTTACAACAATATGAAAGTATACGTACTTGCACTTACAAATTACAGAAATTCCGAAAAACTCGATTCGACCGACCCCGGAGTTAAATTCAAAATAGCGAAAATTCTGGAAGAACAGCAACAGTACACGGCTGCGGCCAATAAATATCTACAGGTAATTGCAACCGATTCTACATACTCAAAAGCTTATCTGAATCTCGGTGAATTACTGTACTATGCAAAGCAGTATCCTAATGCCGCTTTTTACCTGTCACGTTATCTGAAATTCGACCCCAAAAATTATAAAGTAAATTTATATGCGGCCAATTCATTTTACCTAATGCAGAATTTCTCAAAAGCCGCCGATGCCGCTCAACAGGCATTGCAGTATTTCCCCGATAAAACGGATTTGAAAAAGATAGCAGCCTTATCACTGGCGGAAGTACAAAAATATGATGATGCTCTGAAACTTTTAAGCGGAATGCCCGACTCGCTGTTTACACCAAAAGAATACAGTAAAGTAGGAAAAGAATTCCAGGCCGGTAAACAGGACTCTATAGCGATAATATATTATCAAAAAGCATTGGCAAAAGATTCTACCATGACCGATCTTGACGAGTCTATTGCAAATTTGTATTTAACCGACGGCAAGTACGCTCAGGCTGTTCCTTATTATGATAAAAAAATTAATGCTGATACAACCAGCGTCAGTTCTCTGGTTAACAAAGCCCTTTGCCTAATCGAGTTGAAGAATTATAATGATGCAAGAACTTCACTTCTGCAGGCAGTACATATCAAAGATACTTATATACCTTCATTGCTGTGGCTTGCCAGAACATACAGATATATGGATTCCCTGCAGGCAGCGAGCAATGTTTATCAGAATATTATAAAGTCCACAACCGGTCAGCAGGACAGTTATAAAACAGAGATATCCGAAGCCTACGGGTTTTTCGGCTATGTCGATCTGCTGAAAAAAAGATATAAGCCGGCAATCGAAAATTTAAAATCATCGCTTAATTTTTCGCCGGACAGCTGGCAATATCATTTATGGCTTGCGCAGGCTTTTGCTCTAAGCGGAAATAAACCGGATGCAAGAAAAGAGTACAAACAGGTTTTAACTCTGGATCCGAAAAACCCGGATGCGTTGAAAGGTCTGAAGTTAATCGGCTCATAACTATTCTACCGAAACTTAATTGAGTAAAATATTTTCTAATAAATTTAATTTTTATTTTTCCCTGACCGGCGGAATAATATTAAGAGAACATATTGATAATTACTGAACTAATATTATATTAAGAAAAAAAGAATACAAACAGAAAAAATTATAGATAGGAAGTTATGCAAAACAACCCATGGCATACTGTAAATACGGGAAAATCTAATCCATCAGTTGTAAACGCAGTTGTGGAAATCCCAAAAGGCTCAAAAGCAAAATACGAGCTAGATAAAGTAAGCGGTTTATTAAAATTGGACAGGGTATTATTTTCTTCAGTACATTATCCGGCTAATTACGGCTTTATTCCTCAAACTTTCTGCGACGACGGAGATCCGCTGGACATTTTGGTAATCTGTTCGATAGATCTTGAACCGCTGTGCATCGTGGAAGCGAAAGTAATAGGGGTTATGCGAATGCTTGATGAAGAAGAATACGATGATAAAATAATTGCCGTAGCAAAGAACGATATGTCCGTTAATTATATCAACAACATCGAAGAGCTCCCTCCGCATACGGTAGTAGAACTCAGAAGATTCTTTGAGGATTATAAAAAACTTGAGAATAAAAAAGTTATCGTAGACGGTTTTATGGGTAAAGAACAGGCATTCAAAATTATCGAAGACAGCATTGAATTATATTCTAAATCCGAATTTTCTTATTAGCGCATAAAGATAGATCCTTCCGCACGGGGATGATACCGCTATTTACAGCTAGCCGTATTTATCCCCTTTTCTTTATCAGCTCTCTTTACAATTCCAATTTTTAATTATTTTGAACAACGGTTTGCGTAGGATGGACTATTAGTATTTAATAATTCCCTCAAAGTATAATGATTGTTTTTAATAATAGAAGAATTATAACGATGCTTAACACAGAAAACTTTAAGAATTGTTAATCCGTAAATTTAGACAATGTAAATTGGACAACTAAAATTGTACCATCCCCTCTCTTTTATGTAATTTTAAATCGAATAAATGAAGCAGAGCATATTTAATTTTGGTAATAGTGCCGTAACGGAAATTTTGGTCTGAAAACATACAAAAACCGTCCGGAATCTCAATCGGATAAAAAATTGAAAAAAGAGGTTCAATTTAAATTCTTTTTCATTACATTTAGACAAATAAAATCATTTCTAATTGTATGGGGGAACCATGCAACAGGTTGCAACTAAAGAGGGAAAAGGAACTTACATAATTATTCTTCACCTTCCTGAAGAAAAAAATATCGAAGTCGGTAACTTGGGAAAATTTAGGTTTACAAAAGGCTATTATGCCTATGTAGGCAGTGCTTTCGGAAACGGCGGCCTTCAACAGAGAATTTCACATCATATAAGCGAATCTGAAAATCCTCACTGGCATGTAGATTATCTCAGAAAATACGCACAGCCGGTTGAAGTCTGGTTTACAAACTCCATAAAAAATATGGAGCATACCTGGGTAAAAGTCCTGACCAATATGCCGGGCGGAAATTTTTTCTTAAACGGCTTTGGTTCTTCGGATTGTAATTGCGTAAGTCATTTATATTATTTCGGAAGTCTTCCGGGATTTCAAAGCTTTAAAAACTTGATCCGGAATAACTTGAAAATGGAATCAAAAATTGAAAGAGAATTACTCCAATAATAGGGATATTAAGGGATTAATTTTCTTTCTTTTTTTCTTCCCAATCGATAAGTTTTCCGTTTTTAAAGAAATAGGTAACGTCGCCGTAATACCATTGTTCAAATGTGCCCCATTTGTATACATCTTTATGTTTTTTATCCGGCTTGCCCCAACTGTCCATTACCATTTCTTTAGTCATACCCTTCCAGATCTGTCCGTTTAATACCCTGTCGCCGGATTCCCGTCCGTACTTCTTAACAAATAACCTGCCCTTTAATCCGTGGAGTTCCGAATTAGCCTTATCTAATTTCTTATCCAAGTCCGCAGAAATTGTTTTCAGACTGTCTACTTCTGCGTTTAATTTTTCAGTTTGTGATGTTAAATTTTGTTTTAAGATAGTAAGGCTGTCTTTTTCAGTATTATATTTTTTTGCCTTCAAGCCGGAATCATTTTGAGCAAAACCCGCGGACGAGATTAATACCATAAAAAGAAGAACAAATGAAAATGTTTTAAGATATTTCATCATTATTATTTATTATTTTAAAAGAATCGTAAAGATATTCATTCCCTTAAAAGAAATCTACTTTTAGAAGAATGTATTTGGTAATTTTTAATCCGGCGCAATCTGCGGCATTTTGATTTAGTTAAATATATCCGCGAATTTCATGAATTTTTACTAATTTTATACACAAATTTTTCGAAAGGCACAGATTGTATGCCTGCGTGACGGAGCAAACGTGCGATAAACGGTAAACATTTTTAATGCTTTGACTATCAGTTTAGCTGCATAAATTTGTTTATTTTGCACCGGGCTAAAAATTACTACATCATCAGATCAAAACCCTGAATTTATTTTTATTTATTATTGCGGATCACGGAATAAATCAAAACGGAGAAAAATGGAATATTTAAATTCTGAATATTTTACATATAAGAACAATAGTCTTTACTGTGAAGATGCAAAGGTTGAGGAAATTGCCCGGGCATTTGGAACACCGGTGTATATTTACAGCAGGAGTTTTTTAGTTGACAGGGCAATGGAATTCCAGAACGCGTTTAAAGATATAAAACATACCGTGTTTTTTGCGTGCAAATCAAATTTCAATTTAAGCGTGATAAAAACATTGGGCGATGCCGGCTGCGGAGTAGATGTTAATTCCGAGGGCGAATTATACAGAGCGCTGAAAGCGGGAATCAAAACGGATAAAATTATTTTATCCGGCGTAGGCAAGACTCTCGATGAGATTAAATTAGGTCTTGAGAAAAATCTTTTAATGATAAAAGCCGAATCAAGGCAGGAATTGGAATTAATAAATGCCGCGGCAACATCTTTAAATAAAATTGCTCCGGTTGCAATAAGAGTAAACCCGGATGTTGATGCAAAAACACATCCGTATATTTCAACAGGCTTATCGGAAAATAAATTCGGAATCGACACTGTCAGTGCTTTCAATATTATTAAAAGCTCCGATAAATTTCAAAATATAAAATTTGTAGGGCTCGATATGCATATCGGCTCCCAGATTACATCGATAGCTCCGCATTTGGAAGCCGTGAAAAAACTTGCGGAATTATATTATAAATTATCCGAGCACGGAATCAAACTGGAGCATCTGGATCTCGGCGGAGGAATCGGAGTACCGTATCATAACGAAAAAACATTTAAGATCTCCGAACTTGCGAATGCCTTAAAACCGGTACTTCAAAAGCTTGAATGCGATATATTTTTTGAACCCGGACGCTTTTTAACCGCTAACGCCGGCATTCTTGTTGCGCAGGTACTTTATACAAAATCAAACAATCATAAAAAATTTATTGTTGTCGATACTGCTATGAACGATTTGCTCAGACCGAGTATTTACGGCGCTTACCATCATATTCAGCCTGTTACGATAATTGACGAAAGAGATAAAATTATTGCGGATGTAGTGGGACCTGTTTGTGAAAGCGGCGATTTTCTTGCAAAGAACCGCGATTTGAGTGAATTTAAACAGGACGAATTTATTGCGGTGATGACTGCGGGTGCATACGGAATGGTAATGGCGTCCAATTATAACGGACGCAGAAAACCTGCCGAGGTATTGGTTGACGGAAACAGGTTTAAACTTATCAGAAGCCGGGAAACTTTTGAGCATTTGATTTACGACGAAGAAGATCTTCTGAATAAATAAGGTACAAAATTTAACCGAACAAATAATAACAGGGATTTATATGATAAAATTAAACCGCAATATTTTATTATTTTTTACAACCGCAATATCAGTATTTTTTTTCAACGGCTGCATAGTATTCCACAAAGTATCTTATGTAGTCCGTCTGGAAACTCCGACTTCGGGAACCGTACTGGTCACTGCTTTCGATATGAGATCCAATGCAAATACCAAGAAGGAATTTGAACAGGATAAAAAAAATCTATTTCAGTATATGTTAAAAAGTAAAGAATTTGTTACCGCTCAAAATGCTCAGGGCAAGAATATAACATCGAGAAAACTTTTTATCGATAACGGCAAACTCACCGGCGAAGGTATTTATAAATTCGATAACATTCAAAATGTAGAAGGCATTAAGTACGACGGCGGCTTTCACTACCTGAATCTGGGGCTTGAAGATTCGGTAATGTCTACAAACGGTGAAATTGTAAGGTCGAAAGAATATAAAAGAATTATGTGGGATAGTACTTTTAATGAGCTTAAATTCACAATGTTCAGCTTTTCGTTTTCGAAAAATAATAACATGCCTCTTGCCCCCTACTATAAACCGGGAAAACAATAGGGCGTGTAATCTGGTATTTGATAAATTGATTTATCGCAGCTGCAAATGCAGTGCGGAATAGATCACCGATAAGCCATTAATGTAATTACTATCTGATTTAACCGGACACATTTATTTTTTCCTATAAGTATCTGCGGTAAAAAATTTATTTAAAGCTATAAATAAGTATGTATTCATTTTCAAATTTTATATTTATGATTATTAACTCAGAACCCCTATGTATGTAGAAGTGGTATTTCCTCTCCCGTTCAGAAATGCATTTACTTATTCGGTCCCGGAGGAATTCAAATCTTTCGCAAAAATAGGTACCAGGGCCGTAGTCCCCTTCGGCAAAAGAACTTTAACCGGTTTTATAGTACGGAAATCTGAAACTACTACTGTGAAAGAAACCATCAAACCGATTTCCGATATTCTGGACGTAGAACCTATTTTCGATAAGAAATCGCTGCTGTTTTATGACTGGATTTCAAACTATTATCTTTCATCTTTAGGCGAAGCTTTAAAGCTGGCGGTCCCGTACGGTTCTGAGATTGAAACAAAGAAAAAAATTATCGGTGTTGCCGGTGTCTGTACCGAATTATTTGAAAAAGAAAAATCTAAGGACACTGTACGGTCTAAAATTTTAAAGATACTTTCCGAAAGAGAAGAGATAGATCTTTCGCACCTTCAGAAAATTATTAAAAAGAAAAATATTTATTCAGCTTTAAAGAGTCTGGAAAAGCAGGCGCACTTACGGTTATTGACGAACTTGAGGAAGCGAAAGTAAAAGCAAAAAAAGTAAAGTATATAAAACTGGCTAAACCCGTAGCCGAGGTTTATGCATTCTTTCCCGAACTGGAGAGCAGATCGCCTAAACAGGTAAAAATAATTCTTGAGCTTATTTCAAAAAAGGAAAAACATCTCCCTGTTGCGGAACTGCTGAAGAAAACCGAGGCATCCCAGTCATCCGTCGATTCTCTCGAGAAGAAAGGATTAATAACGGTTTTTGAGAAAGAAGTTGAAAGGCGGTATTCGGAAATTTATAAAGAAGAACATGTCGAGTTTATACTAACCGATGATCAAAGAAAAATTGTTGATGAATTGTCCCCTCTTGTTCAAAGGAATGAGTTTCAAACATTTCTTCTTTACGGTGTAACCGGCAGCGGTAAGACTCAGGTTTATATAGAGCTGATAAGAAAAGCTCTCGAGATGAACAAAACAGCTTTGATTCTTGTTCCCGAAATTTCGCTAACGCCTCAGATTACTTCCAGACTTTTCAATAATTTCGGCAATTTGGTTACGGTTATACACAGCCGTATGAGTCTGGGTGAAAGGTATGATTCATGGAGACGGGTTTTAACCGGCAAGTCAAAAGTTGTAATAGGTGCAAGGTCTGCATTATTTGCACCTCTGAAAAATCCCGGAATAATTGTAGTGGACGAAGAGCACGATTCAAGTTACAAGCAGTTTGAATCTGTGCCCAAATACAACGCTCGCGATGCCGCAATAATTCTGGGAAAATTAAATAGCTGCCCGGTGCTGCTGGGATCAGCAACTCCTTCAATTGAAAGTATGTACAATGCGCGCAGCGGGAAATTTAAACTGGTTGAATTGCCCATCAGGATCGACAATGCTAAACTTCCCAAAATTAGCCTGGTTAACATTTCACTTGAGAAAAAGAAGAAAAAGCTGGAAAATGTTTTTTCAAAAATACTTCTTGATAAAATTGAAGACCGACTGAAAAAAAAGAAGGCATAATCATTCTTCAGAACCGGAGGGGATTCTCAACACAGATTTACTGCGATGACTGCGGTGAAATCGAATCGTGCGATAACTGCTCCGTACCTATGGTATACCATATAAATCAGAATATTCTGCAATGCCATTATTGCGGCCTGACAAAACGTGTTCCCCACGCATGCACTCACTGCGGTTCGATATCAATTAAATATTTCGGAACCGGAACCGAAAGGGTTGAGGATGAACTGGAATACTACTTTCCCGGCGCAAAAATTAAACGAGTTGATTCCGATTCGGTTTCCAGAAAATCTTCGCTCAGCCGGATTTTATACGAATTCGGAAAAGGAGATATAGATATTCTCGTCGGTACCCAAATGGTCTCAAAAGGATTGGACTTCCCCAGACTAACTTTGGTGGGAGTAATTTCGGCCGAGACAACATTATGGCTTCCTGATTTCCGCGCGGATGAAAGAACTTTTCAGTTATTAACGCAGGTCGCCGGCAGAGCCGGCAGAAGCAAAGTGGAAGGCGAAGTTATAATACAGACTCAAAACGAAAAACATTTTACTCTCCAGAAAGTCCTTCAAAATGATTACGAAGGTTTTTATCAAAAAGAAATCTTTGACCGTGAAAAACTGGGATATCCGCCGTTTACAAGAATATGTCTTGTAGAAGCCAAAGATTCGTCTGAAGAAAAAGTAAAAGGCGCCATTGCAGATTTCCATAAAGAACTGTCACAATACTCAAAATGGCTTACAATTTCCCCGCCCTCTCCAGCGATAATTGCAAGAATAAAGAACAATTACCGTTACCACATTTTAATTAAGAGTTACAAAGGACCTGACCCCGGAGGAGCTATATTAAGAAAGGCTGTACTGAATTCATTCGTCGAATATAACCGTAAGTCCAGGTTCAGGGACGTACGACTATTTTATGACGTCGATCCTCAGAATATATTATAGAGCTCGTTGGATATTAATATAAACGGATCTAACTGCGGGCAGACAGATCCGTTCCCAAAAAGTATCCAATTATTTTTAATTAGGGAATAACACTTTTAATATAGCCGGAACACTTTCTTAGATTCCGAAAAATTTTAATACAGGAATTGCTTCCGCAAGGAAGAAAAGCAATAACCCTCCGATAATCCACACGCCGAATACAAGCGCAAAATATTTTACCATGGAAGCCGCTTTAAACAATTTTGCCAGCCCGATACTCAAAACACTGTAACTCCAAATCGAGAAAATATCTACTTTTGCCAAAAGGAATCCACCTATAGTGGTTTTATCCATATCCATAAAAGAAGCTACACTGAAATCGTTCATCATTCGCCCCATTAAAAAGGCGAAGATCGTTACAAGAATGATTTGTATTATTCCGATATATGCTACCATACCGCTGGCAACAAGAGCAGATTGGTACGTTCCGTCATCCTTAAATACTGCTTTTGCAAATAAGAAGTAAATAGCAGAAATAATGAAAAATACAATAAATACAAATATTAGAGTACCTATGCCCTGGAAAATAATTTGAACCGGAGTCAGACCTTTGTCCATTCTGTTCTGAATATTATTTAACTGGGTATTCATCTGCTCTTTTGTCATTTTACCCTGCTGTACCATTTCATTCATGGTTTTTTCCATTCTTGCCAATTGTTTTTCCTTAACCTGGTAATAAATCTCTTTGTTGCTCAACAAAAGTATCTGGGAAATAAATATAAAGAGTATAAAAATGATCATCGGAATAAACCAGTCCATTGTTTTCGGCGGATGTTTGGACATACTTGCAAATGTAGCCGCAGGTTCGGTAATAATACCGACCAGTTTATCCGAATAATTTAATTCTTGTTCCGGCTGCTGACCTTCTGTTTGATTTGAGTCCGGTACCGATGAATCGTTGTTGTCAAAATTATCCATTTGATATCTCCTCTTATGGTTAGATACTTTTCCTGATTTGATATAAAAAATTATAGATACTTAGGTCAAAACGCAATAAAAAATATTTAATAACGGAATTAGTGCCGGCCGTTTGTCTCACAATAAAATCTAATTATGAGAATGGTCGGATATATTTATTTCTCCGCTTCATCATTGGGAATTAAATTGTTAAATTTATACTAATAAGAAAATTTTAATTTTGAGGAATTTAATGAAAACCATAATAGAACCATTTAAAATAAAGTCGGTTGAACCTATACGTTTTACAACAAAGGACGAACGGGTAAAGCTGATTCGAGACGCCGGATATAATCCTTTTATGCTGCACGCCGATGATGTATTAATTGATCTGCTTACAGACAGCGGAACATCTGCAATGAGTTCCAAACAATGGGCAGGAATAATGGACGGCGACGAATCTTATGCGGGTTCGAAAAGTTTTTACAGGTTTGAAGAAATTGTAAAAAAAATAACCGGGATGAAACATATAATTCCAACACATCAGGGAAGAGCGGCCGAAAAGATATTGTTTTTTAATGTCGGCGAAAAAGGCAAGTTCATTCCCAACAATACTCATTTTGATACTACCAGAGCAAATATAGAATTTACCGGAACTGAAGCAGTAGACCTGCTGAATGAAACCGGCAAACATCCTGAGATCCGTGCCGACTTCAAGGGAAACATGGATGTCGAAAAGCTGGAACAGTTTATTCAAAAAACAGGAAAGCAGAACATACCGCTTTGCATGATAACCATTACCAATAACTCGGGCGGAGGTCAGCCGGTCTCAATGCAGAATATAAAGGAAGTAAAAGAAGTCTGCATTAAGTACGGTATACCGTTGTTTCTGGATGCATGCAGATTCGCGGAGAACGCGTATTTTATAAAAAAGAGAGAACCCGGTTATGCGGAAAAATCTGTTCTCGAAATTGCCAAGGAAATGTTCTCATATGCCGATGGGGCAACAATGAGCGCTAAAAAAGACGGGTTAGTCAATATAGGAGGATTCCTTGCAATCAATGACGACGACCTTGCACAAAAATGCAGAAATCTTTTAATAGTAACAGAAGGCTTTCCGACATACGGCGGCCTGGCCGGAAGAGATCTTGAAGCGGTTGCACAGGGCTTGGAAGAAGTCCTCGACGAAAATTATTTGCATTACAGAATCAGAAGTATTGAATACATGGGGGAAAAGCTTGTTGCGGCCGGTGTGCCGATTATTGAGCCGCCCGGGGGACATGCAATTTACCTCGATGCCAAGAGATTTTTACCGGATATTCCGTCAGAACATTTTCCAGGCCAATCGATTGTATGTGCACTTTATATCGAAGGCGGCATCAGAGCAGTAGAAATCGGAAGCGTAATGTTCGGCAAGTACGATAAAAACGGCAAACTTATTCCCCCGCCTATGGAACTTGTAAGACTGGCCATACCCAGAAGAGTATATACACAGAGCCATATCGATTATGTTTTGGAAATTATATTAGAAGTCTTTAAAAACCGCAAAACACTGAATGGCTATGAAATTACATATGAGGCTCCCATGTTAAGGCATTTTACCGCAAGATTTAAGGAATTAAACCGGAACCAGTTCAAATGAAAATAAAAAAAGAATATAATTACTCCAACCACAGACAAATCTGGCGGCTGATACCCACCGATTCGGAAAAGCTTATAGTCGAGGACAGAAATATCGAGACAAAAGAAGTTTTTTATAATTGCATGGATATCAATACCGGGAGTATAATTTTTGAAAATTTTCAGCTCGAAGAAAAATTCTGGACCGGGATAGAATCAGTTTACAACGATATTATTTTTTTCCATAAATTCGGTAAACCGGATATGCCGGGCCACATGGGTATTACTGCAGTTGATATTATTTCGAGGCAATTATTATGGTCTGATGATACACGCATTTTTCTTTTTATCTGGGAAGATAAAGTTTATTGCTATAACGACACCTTCGAAGGCAGGAATTATTATATACTGGATTTCAGAACCGGAGAATTATTGGCTGATTTAGGTGAAGATTCTTCTTCGATTAACAGTTTAAGAGAAAAATCTTTTAATGCACTAGATTATAATAATTATCTTTTCCCCTCCCCGTTCAGTTCGGATAAGGGAGAAAATTCGGTCCTCGAAAACTTAATTGCAAAAATTAAAATTGATAAGGTGGTGACCGGAAGAATAGACTATGTTGAATTGGGAGACACCCTGCTTTTAAATTTTCACGAAGTTTTGAAAGACGGATACCTTTCCAACCAATTTTTGGCTATTGATATTTTTAAAGAAAAAGTTATTTTTAGAGATGTACTAAATAAGCGTACAAAAACACTTATTCCCGATTCTTTTTTCGTGAAAGACAAACTTATTTTTTTGTTAAAAGAAAAGGATGAATTATCGGTTTGTTCTTTAATTTATTAATTGAAAAAAGAGGCAAAGTATGGAACTCTCACAAGAAGAAAAAGGAGTTCTGTTAATCGCTGCAAGGGAATCTATAAAATCCCTTTTCGGTGAAAAAATTCCGCCGATCATAGATTATTCGAAATACGGGACATTAAGTAAAACCGGCCCCGGTGCCTTTGTTACAATCACAATGAATAATCAATTGAAAGGCTGTATCGGATACATAACCTCGCAAACGACGGTTTACGAAACCGTCTGCGAAGCGGCTAAACAAGCAGCCGGAAACGACCCCAGATTTAGGCCTTTAACTAGGGATGAGGTTTCAAAAATAAATATTGAAATTTCAATTTTGTCGGTACCGGTTCCGATTTCCGGATACGAAGAAATAAAGATCGGAAAACACGGCCTGGTTTTGGACGAACATTATAATCGCGCCTTACTGCTTCCGCAGGTTGCAACCGAAAATAATTTTGACGTCCCGAAATTTCTCACAGCGCTTTGCGAGAAAGCCGGCATAAATCCTTATGAATGGGAAGAAAGAACTCTTAATTTAAAAACTTTTACTGCCGCGGTTTTCTCGGAAATTGATAACAGGAAAAGAGCTCATGAGCAAAGTTAGAAAACCTTCGGCCGCCGGATTTTTTTATCCGTCCGATCCCGGCAAGTTAAAAGAAGAAATAAATCTTTTACTTTCGCTTTCACATCCCGCGGAGAAAATAAAGGACGTATTCGGACTTATCGCCCCACACGCCGGCTATGTTTATTCGGGACGGACAGCAGCATTTGCATATAATTTTATTAAAGGACGCGATTATAAAAACGTAATAATTATATCACCGAGCCACAGGGAATACTTTCCGGGCATTTCAGTTTACGAAGGTGAAGGTTATTCCACTCCTTTGGGAGATATTCCTGTGAATAATGAAATGGCGGAAGAACTTGTTAAAGACAGCAAGCTTATATTCAGAAGTATTATGGGGCATCGCGAAGAACATGCTATAGAAGTGCAGCTTCCGTTTCTTCAGACAGTGTTAAAAAATTTTTCCATTGTGCCGGTAGTTATGGGCGACCAGGGAAAGATTTATATTGACGCGCTCTCGTCAAAGCTATCAGGGATAATGAATAAGGATACACTTATCGTTGCCAGTTCAGATTTATCGCATTATCATTCAAAGCAGGACGCCTTTCAACTTGATTCGATAGTGGAAAAGGATGTAGATGAGTTTAATTTTGAAAAGCTGCGGTCAGATCTTGAAAAAAGAAATTGCGAGGCATGCGGCGGAGGCCCGATAGTAGCCATGATGAAGACAGCCGCATTATTAAATAAAAACCGGTCGGTGATTCTGCATAGAAGCGATTCCGGAGATGTATCCGGCGATAATAATGAAGTTGTCGGATATCTTTCCGCGGCTATTTACGGCGATTGATTGCTCAGTAGAAAATCAAATATTGCAATAATAGGCGCCGGAAAGATCGCGCATTCGATAACTCCGGCTTTAATTCAATCCGGTTATAAAATTACCGCGATTATCAGCCGTAACCGGCAGTCAGCCGGAAGTTTTGCTCAAAGATTTTCCATTCCTCTTTATTCCGATAGATACGAGGATATTCCAGTCGCCTGCAAGTTTATTATCCTATGTGTGCCCGACAGCCGGATAAAAACCGCTGCCCTTATGCTCTCGGGATTAAAAAGAAATTATAATGAAACATTAATCATTCATCTTTCGGGCGCAGAGGATATATCCCTCCTTGATTCACTTAAGAAAAAAAAAGCATTGACTGCTTCATTTCATATCATGCAGACATTCCCTTCGACCAAGCTGGTTAAAATTTCCGGATGTTATGCCGCTATCGAGAGCGTGACAGATATTATTTTTAAATTTTTAAAAAACTTATCATATAACCTGGGCTTAATTCCGTTTAGAATTAAAAGCGAGCATAAAACATTATATCATCTGGCGGGGGTATTTTCTTCCAATTTTTTATCGGGCAATATGTTCTCGACTAAGTTACTTTTCAGCGCATCAGGTATTAAAGAAGCAAGCGCGGAAAAAGTAATGTTTCCTATTATTGATACGACAATTAATAATATAAAGAAAACCGGACCGGAGAATTCGCTTTCAGGACCGGTGGAACGCGGGGATGTAAATACGATAAAAAAACATCTTGCCGCAATTAAAAAACTAAAAATTAGCGGCGGCATGAATATAAAAAAGATTTTCCTTCTTAATTATATATGTCAGTCGATTATGCTTCTTGAAACTGCGGAATCTAAACACGGATTTCTAAATGAGGATCATTTAATAATTAAAGAGTTGTTGAACACTGAGCTGAAAACAGAGCTTTTCATATCCAAATAATATTTACAATACTCATAAATTATCTTTAAAATATTTTATTTTTGTTCCTAAAAAACGACTAATAAACTATAGGGGTTACAATGAAAAAATGCATGGTCCTTTTTCTGCTTTTTATATTTGCCGCGTTAACGGATGTTAATGCCCAAACTTACGGACTTGACAACACCAACCCCTCGGTGTTTACGAAGTTCAGAGTGCCCGACACTGATCTCAGAGCATTATGGTTTAATACTAATCTAAGCTTTAATTCAAACAGAAACGATAATTCCAGCGATTACGGGAATGCGTTTAATCGTCCTTATTCAAATACGTTTTCTAAATCCACCGATTTCAGATACTCTTTAAATCCTTATTACAGAATTTTAAGCGAATCCGAGTCGCACTATATAAATCTAAACGCAAGTTTAAGCGGAGCATATGATTATTACTTCTACGAATATGAACCTTACTACCAGTCTTTTTCCAACACCACGAAAGAGAACAATTACAACATGAATTTAAACGCTGATTTTAAATACAATAATTATATAAATAATAAAGATTTCTTTTATTCAGGCGGCGCCAACGTAAATGTATCGATGAATGATACTAAGACGGATAATTCATCAAATTCACCGAGAAAATTTTACCAGGGTACCAAAACTCAGATTTATTCGTTTTCAATCGGCGCCGGATGGGGAAAGTTTAGAAACGTAACTCCGGTTGTCTCGGCAATTAGATTTCAAGAAAGGCTTAAACAGCTTAATATGCTGAACAATAATTTAAGCGATAAAACAATTGAAGATCTTGCAAGGCAATTCTACAAGCAGCCGTATTATTCCCAGGTGTTCGACAGACCCGGTAAATATTTCTGGCAGGGCATTGATAAGACTCTCTCAGCCGACGGTATTGATCTGAACGGATTAAACATGTATGCCGCAAACTATTTAATGGAATCCGTCAATGAAGTCCGCTTTATACGACAGGAAGGCATCATGACCGGAATTAATTTACAATTTAACTACACAAATAATTATTACAGCAATAATTCTGTACCTATCACCGAACAGTTTTATTCGCTTGCCGAAGTTTATTTACAGTACAGTACTCAGCTGAATCTTAATTCGCAAATTAGTTTTAACATTTCATTGGACGGAGGCCCGAATCTGATAGCAAGTCCGGTAATACGTCAAAAATACGATATAAATACCGGCGTTGCATATAATTATGAATTGACAGACAGATTGGTTACCAGCGCAAGTGAAACAATCAATATCGCATTCTATAATTCCGCAATTCAAATGAAACATCTCGTAAATACTTTTTCAATGAGTCTTCGCTATTTTATAGAAGACAATCTTTCTCTTAATTCAAATTATACATGGTCGTATACAAACGACAAATATTATAATAATATGTATATTAACTCGAATAAGGTTCATTCATTCAATGTCGGGTTTACTTATTATATAGAAAGAGGCTTTTTATTTTAACAAAAACGTAATATAAAAGAGCGCGGACCGGCCGCATAAATAATTTTTCGCTAAAGATTTTGTTTGATTTTTCTCAATCCTAATTCGGTATTGAGTTTAAATCATAAAACACGGATTGTATATATGCGGCCTTCCGGCAATAAGAAGCCAGGGCTAAAAAGAATAATGAATAAAAAAAAATTCTCAATCACATTGGTAAATAGTCATTCGTTAATCCAAATGGTCAATCCCAATTCCCTCCTCCTTGCTTAATTTTTTAAACTTTTTTGCTATATTTGTACTCGTTTTGAATGAAAATTATACCGGAGGATTCAAAGAAGGAAATGAAGAAAAATAACCAGAATGATGTTGTTGAGAAAATCGTATCGCTTGCAAAGCGAAGAGGTTTTGTTTTTCAATCAAGTGAAATTTACGGGGGATTAAACGGATGCTGGGACTACGGTCCGTTAGGTGTTGAGCTGTTGAAAAATATAAAAGAAGAATGGTGGAAATTTATGACCTACAGGGAGAATATCGAAGGTCTGGATGCCTCTATACTTATGCATCCCAAAGTTTGGGAAGCCTCCGGCCATGTTGCAAACTTTACGGATCCGATGGTTGACTGCAAACAATGCAAAGCCAGATATAGAGTGGATGTACTTGGCGATATGATTAACGAAAAGAAAAAAGAAAAAGCACTGGAAGCGTTTAAAGAAAAGGTAAAAGACAACGCCGATCTTCAGCAAAAATTTGAAGCCGTTTCGGCCGCTTCCGAAGATTTGTTCAGCGGCATTCTGGAAAATCCCGACTTAAGCAAAGTAATGCTGGAAGAAATTAACTGTCCTCAATGCGGCAATAAAAATACGTTTACTGCGGCAAGACAATTTAACTTAATGTTCAAAACATTCGTCGGACCTGTTGAAGACTCCGGCTCGGTTGTATATCTCCGTCCTGAAACCGCTCAGGGAATTTTTGTAAATTTTCTTAATGTTCAGGGTTCCGCCAGGCAAAAGCTCCCCTTCGGTATTGCACAGATTGGCAAAGCATTCAGAAATGAAATAAACACAAAGAACTTCCTTTTCCGTACGCGAGAGTTTGAACAAATGGAAATGCAGTTTTTCGTTAAACCTAGGGACGACAGTAAATGGTACGAATACTGGAAAAAAGAAAGGCTTCAATGGTTTATATCATTGGGAATGACAAAAGATAAATTAAGATATCACGATCATCCTAAAAACAAATTAGCGCATTATGCTAAAGAAGCAACCGATATCGAATACGAATTTCCTTTCGGCTGGGGCGAGATTGAAGGTATTCATAACAGAACAAATTTCGATCTTAGCCGACACGAAGAATTCTCTGGCAAATCGTTAAAATATTTCGACGAAGAATCTAAAGAAAAATATATTCCTTTTATAATCGAAACGTCTGCCGGTGCCAGCCGGTCTTTCATGGCCTTTTTCGTAGATGCATATTACGAGGAAGAAGTAAACGGAGAACTGCGCTCCGTACTGAAATTCCACCCTCGCCTGGCCCCCATAAAAGCCGCTGTGCTGCCGCTTGTTAATAAAGACGGCATGCCGGAGATTGCAAGAAAGATAGAAGCCGAACTTCGCAGGAATTTAAAAGTGTTTTATGATGATAAAGGCGCTGTCGGAAGAAGATACAGACGGCAGGACGAAGCCGGAACGCCTTACTGCATCACCGTTGACACACAGACGCTGACTGACCAGACTGTTACCGTTAGGGAACGCGACTCAATGGAACAAATAAGAATTTCAACGGATAAACTGCTTGTTTATTTATTGGAAAAAATAGCGCAAAGCTGAAGACTCCCGGAAGAATTAATGTTTTGCAATTTGTAACCGATTAAAAAAGATAAGAGATTCCATTGAAAAAAATATTGCTAGTATTTGCTCTTATCATTCCGCAGTTTGCATTTCCTCAGAATGCAAAATTTGATTCCTCGGTTACAGCCGGAATAAAACAGATCTACGGCATTAAATTCGATAAGGCGAGTGAAACCTTTTCCCTGCTCAAAGAAAACTTTCCGGATAAACCTCAGGGAAAGTTTTTTTCTGCAATGATTTACTGGTGGAAGATTTTGTTGGATCCGGAAAACGAGACTTACGATGATGAATTTGTAACCAGACTGGATGACGTTATCGATCAGTGCGATCAGATCCTCGAAAAAGATCCGGATAACGAAGATGCCCTTTTCTTCAAAGGCGGCGCAATTGGTTTCAGGGGAAGATTAAGAACTTTAAGGGACAGCTGGTTAAAGGCTGCAGACGACGGAAGGATGGCATTGCCCATTGTGGAAAAAGCCGGGAAACTCGACCCCGGAAATGTAGATGTAAAACTCGGATTCGGAATCTATAATTATTTCGCGGCAGTAATTCCCGACGAGTTTCCGCTAATAAAACCTTTAATGATCTTCTTCCCTCCGGGCAATAAGAAAAAAGGCATTCAGGATTTAACCGAAGTTGCTCTTAACGGAAGATACGCCAAATATGAAGCCCGGTATTTCCTAATGACAATTTACTATAACTATGAACAGAATTCGAATAAAGCCGATAACTGGGCCCGGATGCTGGTTAAGGATTTTCCCGACAACCCTATCTTTGAAAGATGGGAAGGAAGAATTTCGGCGAGGCTAGGCGATTATTTTAAATCGGCTGCTATTTTTCAAGATGTTTGGAACAAAGGTCTGCGGGGCCTGTCAGGCTTCAATACTACAGGTGCTAAAAGAGAAGCGGCATATTATATTGCGTATCAATACCACTTAATAGGAAAGCTTGATTCTTCCCAATATTATTTTAACCTATGCGTTAAATACTCACAGGAAATAGATAAAAAAGAACCTTCGGGATTCTTGATTAATGCAATCCTATATCTGGGAATGATAAACGACGAATGGGGAAACAGAAATGTTGCTATTGCATATTATAAAAAAATACTGGATATGAAAGACTTCCGGAACTCGCACAAGTTAGCGGAGCTGTATCTTAAAACACCGTATAAGAAATAAGCGTGAAGCGGAAATTACAAAAAATTACTCATCATTAGGATAAAAAGACCGTAACCGGCAAGTACTTTTTTAGATGAAATGCACTATAGAGAAATTATTTTATCACAAGTGAATTATAAGTTTGTCGAAATCGAAATCCTGTGTAGGCCTCCGACCAGCCCGTAAGAAGAGAACCCGTAATTAAATTGGTAATTGGATATTTTAATTCCGAGCCCGACATTAAATCCTGCCAGCCCGGCAGAAGTTCCTATTGTAAGATCTTTTCTCCTTTGATTATCAAATCCGAAACGCAGATTAAGGACCCTGCTCAAATAAAATTCTGCACCAATAGTAAAATATTTTAATCTGGATAATACTTTGGTTTGGCTTTCGTTCAAATTGTGAAAATCCAAAGATAGTCTAACAGGCATATGCTCCATTCTTTTGGAAACACCGAGAACCACATCCAGGGGTAAGTCCTCCTTAGTCGAATAATAGGATGTAATTTGAGTTCCGGCATTAAGCACGGCAAAACCGATATCGATAAGGTTATCGGGGATTTCGTAGTGGAGACCTAAATCAAGTGCTATCGCGCTTGAACTTCTGTCGGCAATATGAGAAAAAATAAATTTGGCATTTGCGCCGTAATAGAAATTTTTATCAAGCAGATTCGAATAACCTGCTACGAAAGCAACTTCCTGGGCACCGTAATTACCGGTAATATTTCCTGATTCGTCTGTCTGCTGAAAAGATCCGTAGTTAATATATTTAACACCGGCGCCGACCCTTCCGACATTTTTAATATCGGTTGAATAAGACAGACTTGCCATGTTGATATCGAGCAAAAATTTCATGAAAGAAAATGAAGCCGGATTTTCCTTTAACAATCCCAGCCCCGCAGGATTATAAAAAATGACATCCGGATCATCGTTATTCGAAACAAATGACCCGCCTAGAGCGGCAGTTCTAGCGCTGACATCAAGTTTTAAGAATTGAAAGGTAGATTGCCCGAAAGAATCCCCTACCGTGAAAAACAGCATCAAAAATAAAAGAGAAATCGCTTTCTTCATAAATCTCCAAAATTTCAGGTACTTATTTAAATATATTATGAAATAAAGGCAAGGGAAAAGGGACGCTTCATATCAAAATACTTAATTTTAGGGGCTCAATTTAATTTTCCCCGGACCTAAATCAAAATAACATATCAAACTGAATAACCGGAGTAACAAAAAGCGATCTGGTTGAGTTATCGATTTTTATTTCTTTTAATAAACCGACTCCCAGACTCAACCTTCCCCAGTCGGATATGTCCGTATAAATCCCCGGAGTAAAAGATAAGAATGACGTAAAAATTTCCCCGCGGGAATCATGTGACGACAAAAATGAAAACGGATATATATCTTTGGCTAAATTTTCAGGTTCGTAGTCAAGTACCGTCTGCCCGAAATAACTTAAATTAAGATAAAAATTAAGCAGAGAATTTTTATAAGCCGAATTATAAGTTAACGAGCCGTAAAAATCTGTCGATGAGCTTTTGTTATAATCCTGATAGAAGGATATCTCGGTTTCTTTTGAACTAAAAGTAGGTTCGATTGTTGTTATTACAACCGAGGAAGAGTTATAATACATATTCTGAAAGAGCAGTCCGAAATCAAACCTAATAGCCGAGCCTTCCTTTTCTGAAAAAAACCCGATTCCTACCGAACCGTTAATTAATTTAGTTTGATTTATCTCCGCATAATTTATTCCGCCGTTTACTGCAAAGTGATTTGAAAGAGCAATATCAACCTGAAATCCCACGGAGGCATCCGGCATATTCCAATTCAGATTTTGACCTTTATAAATGTAAGAATTCGACGAAGATTCTTTATAACCGGGAACGCCGCTGTTATTTATTACGGTATCAACCTGAAAATAACCGTAACTGTTAACATTTGTATGTCCACCTGCCAGTCCGCGGTAATTTTTTTCGGTATTAATATAAACCTTTGGCGAGAATGTAATCGAGTGGGCTTTTTGTCCGTTGGTAATATGCAGAGGCGGCTGATTTATAGGTCCGCCTACATCTACATTTTGCAGATAGACTGATTGTTTTACAACGGCACAGCCGCTAAAAAATAAAAAAAAGTACATCAATAGAAAGATAAATTTGAATTCGGCTCTCATCTTACTTTCCCCTTATAAGCAACAAAATTAATTTAAATAACTTGAAAAAAAATGTTCAACAGCGGATATATTCTAATATTATATTATATAAATGTCAAAGCTATTTTTAAACCGGTAATTTAAGCAAATAACTATTAAATAATCACCACTACGCTCATCATAAACACATGCAGCCGTGTGTTAAGCATTCTCATCCCCTTCTCTCATCCTTGCTTAAGCATGCACCTTTATTTAATTTTACTCATCAAATAAGAAAAAAACGGGAAAAGAAAAATGAATTCGATTAAGCTGGTATTTCTAATGACTTTGATGATGGTATTATTTCTGCTTGTTGGATACCTGCTGGGCGGAAATTCCGGTATGGCTATTGCCTTTATTTTTGCTCTCGTAATGAATTTCGGCTCTTACTGGTTTTCGGATAAAATTGTACTGGCAATGTACCGGGCAAAGGAAGTTAAGAAGGATTCCGCACCAAAGCTGTATAATCTGGTCGAAGAACTTTCTCAGAATGCTGGACTGCCGATGCCGAGAGTATATGTAATAAACGACCCTACGCCCAATGCCTTTGCAACAGGACGCAACCCTTATCATGCAGCCATCGCGGCTACGACCGGCATTATTCAGACGTTAAATAACGATGAACTTGCAGGCGTTCTCGGACATGAACTTGCACATATTAAACACAGGGATATTTTAATCAGTACTATTGTAGCAACTTTTGTAGGGACGATAACTTTTATTGCGCAGATGGCCGGTTGGGCAATGATATTCGGAGGAAGAGGCGGAGGGGGAAGAGACGACGACAACGGGTTAGGTTCTCTGTTTTTAATCTTACTTGCACCGGTCGCGGCAACAATGCTTCAGCTTGCTGTATCCCGGTCCAGGGAATATTTTGCGGACAAAGGCGGAGCCGAATTTGCAAAGAATCCTTTGGCGCTGGCATCCGCACTCAGGAAAATTTCTCACGGTAACGAATTAAAACCGGTAAATAATTCGGGTCCCGCAACAGCGCACCTGTTTATAATAAACCCATTAAAAGGAGGCGGAATTATGAAATTGTTTTCCACTCATCCGCCTATTGAGGAAAGGATAAAAAAACTTGAAGAAATAGCCGCCGGCAGAATTTAATGATCTTCTTCAAAGTGAAAAAGTATTTATCGGACTAACTTCAAAAAAAGAGTGATTTTTATCTAAAAGATTGAAATCACTCTCTCTAAATAACTCAAGTTGACCGCTTGTTTTTATAAATCATTAAAACAGTTCGAAAAATCTATATTTTTATCATTAACCCGCCACTTAAGTCGCAGGTTAACGGAAAGAGAAACAGTTCTACCAACCGGCAGGCAGGTTCAACGGTTTTTCAAACCAAATATTTAGGCCGTCAACTTAAGTAAATAAATTAAAAATTATGAGAGTAAAATCCGATGTACGCACAATTAAAGTACAAAGAACCAACACCTATTTTATACAGATCCGACGAAAAAAATGATGTATCTTTGCGAATTGGTGCGTATATTATAGCCATTGAAAAAGTAGCAAAAACTTTAAAATTTCGCGGGATCTATGCATAAAAATACCGGCACAATTCTAATCTTCGTTTTTATTTTTATCTTAAATTTTTCTACGGGTTTTTCCCAGACTAAATCGAACCTGGAAATTTTCTACTCGATGGTCGATTCCTCAGGCTCTGTGTTGATCAATAATCTTCCAAACGGCGAAAAAAGTATTTCGGTTGAGTTCAACAGCGGCAATAACTATCTGGCTCTTGAGAACAGGTTAATAGAATATCTGATCCGGAAGGGCATCAAGATTTCAGGAAAAACAGACGGAGAAGCTGTTCTTGTAAGATATGTTTTCGACCGCGTGAATTTGAGATATAATGAAATGTACAGAGACGGTTTTCTGGGGTCTTATTATGTACCGAGAAACTTTGAATTATCCGGGAATTTTTTTATCAATAAATCTACAGCAGAAGTTAAAAATTTTACTTATACATACAGCGACACAGTTAAATATGATAGTCTAAGAAACGCGGAAAATACAGCACTTCCATTTACTAGGGGTGATATTCCGCCCGAACCGTTTTTTTCAAGCTTGATTGAACCGGTAGTTGCCGTAGGGGCCGCAGCCGCAGCAGTAGCACTTTTCTTCACTGTGCGCAGCAAGTAAGAAAATTTACCTTTGAAGCCTTAAATAAATTATTTATAATTGTAATTCAATTTTATTATAACCGTGAATTCAAAATTATGAAAATACCTGATAATATTATTTTTTACCTCGCTTATCTTATGGGGATGTGCGTCATCCGTCGATACTTCGCAAATGGCTCCAGTCAGAGACTCGGTTATGCTACAAAATTGTACACCGAAAAAAGCTATGAAGCCGCGCTTAAAGAATATCAAGAAATCCTGCTTCAATATCCCGGCAATGCGATTATCGACAGCGCTCAATATTATTTGGGTATGACAAGATACAAGCGCGAGGAGTACATACTCGGGGCCTATGAATTCAGCAAGCTTATTAAAAATATGCCTTCAAGTAAATTCGTACCGGATGCGCAGTATATGCTGGCAGAATGTTATTACCTGCTTTCTCCCAACTATGCACTCGACCAAAAATATACTAAAAAGGCTATCGAAGAATTTCAGGCTTTTATAGATTTCTTTCCGACAAATTCCCGGGTTACGGAAGCAGAAAAGAAAATAGCCGAAATGAATGAAAAACTTGCTCACAAGGAATATAATTCAGCATATATATACGACAGAATGGGAGATTACAGGGCGGCACTATTATATTATAATTTTGTAATTGAAGATTATCACGATACTCAGTATGCTCCTATGGCAATGTATGCAAAAATAAAATTACTTGTTCAGCTGGACAGAAATACACAAGCTTTAGCCGAAATAAGTAAATTTATTGAAAGATATCCCAATGACGAACATATTAACAACGTGAAATCATATCAATCCGATCTGGAAGAAAAAGTATCGGCGGCCAAATAATGGCAAGATCAAAGAAAGTAAGAGAGTCGGTTATTACAATGACCGAATTAGTGCTGCCGAACAATACCAACCAGCTAGGCAAGCTGCTCGGCGGTCAATTAATGCATTGGATAGATATTTGCGCGGCATTATGCGCCGCAAAACATAATAATATGATCTGCGTAACTGCTTCGGTTGACAGAATAGATTTCCACCATTCAATAAAATTAGGTGATGCGGTGACTCTTACGGCATCTGTCAACCGTGTTTTTAATACCTCGATGGAAATCGGGGTTTCGGTTTACGGCGAAACTTTTAAAGACGGCACAATGGTTCACGCCAATACGGCTTTTCTTACATTTGTATGCCTTGATAATAACGGTAAACCTGTTAAAGCGGTTGAAGCTATTCCCGAAACAGAAGACGAAAAAAGACGATATGAAGAAGCCCTTAAAAGAAGAGAAAACAGGCTTAAAAATAGAATTAAAAACAGTTAATATAATTCTTTTTGCTTTTTTTTTATCGCAAGAACTATTCTCCCAAATACCGATTAATGGCTTTTGTAAATACAATAGTTTTGCAGTCAATTCCGACTTTAATTCCCTGCTTACATTAAATTATAACGATGATTCTTATACCGACCTTTTATTATTCAGTCCTTATTCAAAAGAAATAACAACACTTACGGGTCTGGTTAACGGCGGTTTTGCCGAACCTAAAACATCAAAAATTCCCTATCAAATTACAAACATTCAGAGCCTGATAGAAAAAAACAAGGTTGTGAAACGGTACGCTTTTACAAGCAGGGAAAATATGCGCGCCGGCATTTACTCGTTCACTTCGGACGGCAGGGCTGTACTTTCGGGATCGGTGCTTTTCAAATCTTATCCGGAAAATATCAGTACGGCGGACGCTAACCAAAACGGTAAGGATGAAATACTGGTATCGGGAAGCGCTTTTAACGGTTTATCGATTCTATCTCAGACGGATCACGGCTTGAAAGAAAAAAAGATTATTGAAAATACTAATTTTTCGGAGGCAGTATTCGCAGATCTCCGCAGCGACGGCTACAGCGATATCGCGGCAGTAAATCTTTTTAACAATTCACTCTTTTTCTTTTATAACAACGGCGCCGGCAATTTCAGTCTGGTGCGTACAATCCCGATGAACGCACCTATACATGCATTAAGAGCTGTGGATATAAATCTGGATAATTACACCGATCTGCTATATGCAACGGGAAATTCCATAGTGATTATGTTCGGAGATTTTGCTTCCGCTTATGACCGTATTGAAAAAATAAAGACGGAATATAGACCGGATCAAATAATTACGGGCGATTTTAACAAAGACGGCAAGATCGATATTGCATATATAAATTACAAAAACAATATCATGTCGTTGCTGTTTGCTAAAAGCGACAGTACATTTTATCCTGAAATGGTATATATGCAAAAAGATCAGCTAAAAACTCTGGTGCCTTTCTATAGTAAATTTATCAACGGCATCGCGGCCTTAAGCAGCAAAGGATTCGTATATACATTAACGAACCTTTCCTCTATTTCTTCCCGTGCAAGCCTGGTATTCAGTTCGAAGCCTTCTTCAATTTCTTACTTCGACTGCAATAACAACGGTATAAACGACATCTGTTATATAGATAAATTTTCAAGATCGCTTGATCTTGTTGTCAGAATAATGCCGGCATTCCCAGCAGTTTTTATACTTACCCTTTATATGCAGATCATCAGAAAATACTGGTTGATAATTCCGATCCGGATGTAAAAATGTTCTATTGCTACAGCCCCGGGAAAAAACTTATTGAGATATTAAAAATAAATTTTGATGAGAATAAGTGCGAGCGAAGTTCGATATATTCGCCGGGCAATATACTGGACTTTAAGATTCAAAAGCAGAACAATCTAAATAATAAAATTTTCATCGCCTATAATAAAAATAAGGAACTGGGATTCAGTATTGTAGAATATCATGACTACAGGTATACGTATACGAATTATTACGGTATAGCTAAGAACCCTATCGATGCCAATATCTCTTTTGACAAATCATTAAAAATTGTTTACTGGTATGAAGTAAAGAACAGCATGTTCCTATCCAAATCGGTTTTTATAGGCGGAGTTGAAAGCAACGTTTCTAATTTTATTTATACACTAAACAATGCAGAAAATATAGTCCCGTTTACCGGCGATCTGCTGAACAACGAGAAAAATATTTCTATAAGTTTTTTCAGATATCAGAATACACAGGGAGCAGTTATTTATAACGATTATAACGCCTCTCAGATAAACACAAAAGAAATGCCCGACTATTTCGGTGTATTTAATTCAAACCAGTTATTCTTCGGACAGGTTAAGCAGAACGGATTGAAAAAACTCTGTGTTTACCTGCCCGGCAAAAACATTCTAACAAAAATAGATTTTATCAATAAGGGCAAAGACTTTGCGGTCTCAAAGCTCGCGGATATAAACGATATGGAAAGCTACTTTGTGAAAAATATGAGTTACCGGAGTTATAATGTTGTTTACGTAGACAGTTCATCCAATAGTATTAACATCCAGCAGTTGTAAATTGAAAGCTATTACTTTAATTATAATTACGTCTATTTTGGCATTAACTTCAGTTAAAGCGCAGAGTTTAAGCCCCGTTCAGCTTGATTCTTTATATAATAAATTTGTTCAATACAAAAATCCCTCGCAGGAAAGTCACCCTGGAATAATGTCCGTTCCGGTGCATGATAAATGCAGTTTCGGATTGATCAGCAGCATCAAATACAATTATAAGAATTTTTCCTCCTCTCAGAAAAAGGTTCTTGATGTATTATTGAGCAGACCAGCTTCTGACACAAGCTTTGTTTCACCACACGGATTTTTCAGAATACATTTTACAAAATCCGATTTTCCGAATTATATTCCGGATAACTTAAGATCAAATATTCCAGCAGATCAGTTACAAAAATATAAAGAGCTCTATCTTGATTCGTTAGGCATTGCTTTAGATTCAGCTTATAATTTTGAAGTTAATTATCTCGGTTACCCGCCACCCCCATCAGACGGCACTGCAGGAGGGGACGGAAAATACGATATTTATATTGAAAGAATTTCCGACTACGGCGGTACTTATCCGGAAACTCCAATAGGCGGCGTCGACTCTACTTATACTTCGTACATGGAAATCAGCAACGATTATTCGGGTTATTATACTGACGGAATAAATGCCGCAAGAGTTACGGTAGCACATGAATTTCACCATGCAATTCAGATCGGCAATTATATTTACAGGTATGATCTGGACGGATATTTCTACGAACTGACCTCAACATCAATGGAGCATTTCGTCTACCCGGCAATACACGATTATTATAATTACCTTCCGTATTATTTTTATCATACACAAAACAGCTTCACGCAGAACGGCACCGGAGAGGAATATGCGCTGGCTATCTGGAATATCTTTCTTAAAGATAAATTCGGATACGGTATAATAAAAAAGCAATGGGAATTAATGACCAGAATGAGGGCAATTAGAGCAATTTCAAATAGTCTTACCGATTATAATACCTCCTTCGGAGCCGAGTTCGGCGAATTCGGCGTTTGGACATATTTTACTAATTACAGAACAGTAAGAGGAAAATATTTTGAAAATGCTTCGCAGTATCCTATTGTCAGACCGAGGGAAACTATTTTATTCAACTCTTCCCCGCTGAATACTCAGGGTTATACCGAACCCCTGACAAATACTTTCTTGTCCATTCATAGGCCTTCCGGCAATACTACCGAAGCTCCTGATTCTTTGTGCATAATTATTACAAATTCTGATATATCCTCAGGAATAGATTCAAACTACTCGAGTATTTATTTTGCGTATAATTTATATTCATCCAATACAGACGGCAGTTATCTTTTGACCGATAATTATTTTTATAGTTTTTCAACCAACCAGCCTGCATTATGGCTTATAGGAGCAATACTTAATAATGAGGTGCTGGTAGTCGGACAAACAGGCGTAGTCAATTCAGGTTATGTTTACCCTTCGCCGTTCAATTATAAAAATAATTATTCTTTGCATATTCCGGTTAAATACAATACTTCCGGATTTGCCCAGCTGAATATATACGATATTACAATGAAACTGGTTTATTCCGCTTCAAAAAAGATTAGCAACGATAACGGAAAGCAGGTATTATTCTGGAACGCCTTAAGCAATAATAATGAAAAACTGTCTTCGGGTGTTTATATTTATGTTATAAAATCGGGAGATAATATTACAAAAGGGAAACTGGTTATTTTTAATGAGTAAATATTTAATTGAAGCAAAAGATCTGAGCAAATATTTCGGAAGAAGATTAATTTTTAAAGATCTGAATTTTCAGATGAACGAATGCGGAATCTTCGGAATAGCAGGTGCAAACGGGTCGGGCAAATCTACTCTTGTTAAAATAATTGCAGGAATTAATTCGCCAACCTCCGGTAAAATAATTCATCAGGTAAGCGGAAAGGAAATATTACCGGAAAAACTTCATAACTATATCGGATTTGTTTCGCCGTATCTTGTTTTGTACGAAGAATTCTCGGCATGGGAAAATTTAAATTATATTGCACAGATAAGAGGCATTGAATTCAACAAAGCCAGAATCGAAAGCTTATTAAACAAATTTCTCCTTTTTCCCCGCAAAGATGATATAGTAAAAACATATTCATCAGGAATGAAACAGAGCCTAAAATTTATTTTTGCGCTTATGCATTCCCCCAAATTGATTATTCTTGATGAACCAACCTCAAATCTTGATAAAGAAGGAAAAGAATCTGTTTATAGGATAGTCGAATCGGAAGGCAAAAACAGCATTGTCATTATTGCCTCAAACGAAAAATCCGATCTCAATCTTGCGTCAAGTGATAAAACTGGAAGATTTTAAGAACCATAAATGATTTTAAACGGCATAGTTATTGTGAATTTAACCGTATAACTATTACTATTTTGTTTTATTGACCGTCAGATAATTATAAATTGATTGAGTTTTTTTAAATTTGTCAGTAATTAGGTTACCATTTAAAGTTGTTTAATAACTCAATTTTTAGAACATTAAATCCCATAATTAAGAATATTTTCAAGAGCATATGCATTATATAAAAAGGACATAAACTCTGAGTTAAGAACCAGATACGCTATAAATTCATTTGCTATGTTTATAATAGTGGCAATCAGCGTTATTCTTTTTTCAATCGGAAATGAAAAAATTACACAGAGTTTAACCGCCGGTTTATTCTGGGTAGTAATATTTTTTTCAGCAATGTCCGGATTGGCAAGAGCATTTGTATCCGAAGAAGAAAGAGGCACATCCTAACACTTCATTTAATTGCCTCGCCTTCAACGGTTTTCTCCGGAAAATTACTATTTAACATAATTTTAGTATTTTGTATGAACACTATAATTGCCGTTCTTTATGTTGCTCTTTTTGAATCATTTATAATTAGAAATTTGCATTATTTGTGGTATCATTTATTCTTGGAAATATCGGTTTAGCAGTTGCGTCAACCATAATTGCTGCAATAATATCAAAAGCCGGTGCAAAAGGAACATTGTACCCTGTTTTTTCGTTTCCCATTTTACTGCCTTTAATTTTAACTTCGGTTCAGTTAACTTTGCTTTCCAATCAAGGAGCTAGTTTTACTGATGCAAAAATTGAATTGGCTATTGATTTGTTACGATGTCATAATGCTCACAGCGTCTTATATGTTATTCGATTTTGTATGGAAAGATTAGTAATTTTAAAAATTTATCAGGTAAATAATATGGTTTGGAAAATATTTTTGTTTTTATTTCTGGCATTTGTTTCAATTGCAGGAATAGCATTTCCCATCGTTCCGGTCCCACATGCTTGGTATCAATTTCCGTTAATTCCGGGATTAAAAGAAAATGCAAAAATTATATTCTTTCACGTTCCTACTGCGTGGCTTTCGCGTTGGCATTTTTAATGTCGACAATTTACAGCATTAAATATTTAAGGAAAAAAAATCTTGACGACGATGCCAAATCTTATGCCGCTGCCCAGCTAGGAATAATTTTTTGTATATTGGCCACTGTTACAGGAGCGGTTTGGGCAAAATTTGCATGGGGCGCTTTCTGGAGCTGGGATCCGAGGCAGACAAGTATATTCGCTCTACTATTGATTTACGGAGCCTGGTTCGCACTTAGATCTTCAATCGAATCAGAAGAAAAAAGAGCCACCTTTTCGGCGGTATATTCTATTATTGCATTTCTAACCGTACCCTTTTTTATTTTTATAATGCCTAGAATAATGGAGGGGCTTCATCCGGGCTCGTTTGGACGATCCTAAAACCGATAAAATCGTACAGGAGCCCTGTTATAGATTTTAAAATGAACGGGAATATGCAGATAATATTCTTCCTATCACTAATTGGTTTTACAATCCTTTATTTTTGGATGTGGAGACTCGGTTATAAATCGATTATTTAAAAAGACAAATCAATAAAAAACAAATAAGGGAGTAACTTTGCAAGGATTATAATTTTTAGATAAAAATGCGATTTATATAGTAATGATAATCGTTCTTATCGTTTGGGCAGGAGTATTCTATACCTGTATAACCTAGATAAAAGAATTAAGAGCATTGAAAAAGAAATGAACGGAGATAAAAATGAAAAATAAATATTTATTCGGTGGATTTATTATAGTAGTATTTCTTGGATTCATGGGATATCTATTCACACAAAGTAACATTAAATATGAAAACAATTTCGCTAAAGTAATGAAGCAGGATAAAATTGTAAAAGCTACCGGTAGCTGGGTAAAGAAAAAACTATGCTATCGATAAAGAAGACAGAACATTTACTTTTTACATGGCGGATAATCATGGCAATCAAATGAAGGTCGTTTACGATGGCACGATGCCGAACAATTTCGAATCGGCTAGCAGCGTTGTTGTAACCGGCGAATACAAGATGGATATTTCCATGCTCCAAGCATTTTAACCAAATGCCCGAGCAAATACGAAGGACAAAACGTAAGGATGTTAAAACATCTAAAATTAATATAGCATTATTTTAGGTATTCTACTGAAAATTAAATAAACATGAATTAAAAGAGAAGGACTCTCTCAGGCTCTTTATTTAAAAAAAGTTCTTTATGAGATAATTAAAAATATGTTAATGAGGATGAAATGATTGGAAGTATAATAATATCGGTCGCGCTTGCAAGCAGCATTATAGCAATGGTAATGTATTACCTAAGTTACCGCGGTTATAATAATGCTCTTAATTTCGGAAGAATTGCTTACCATTAATGGCAATGCTGGTAATCGTAGCGGCCGCACTTTTGGAATATTTACTTTTAACTCATCAGTACGAGTATAAATACGTATACGAGTACAGCAAAACGAGCTTCCTAAAGGAATTTTAATGGCAACGTTCTGGGCCGGGCAGGAAGGCAGCTTCATGCTCTGGCTGCTTTAACAACAATTGTGGGTTTAATTCTGCAATCTTATTCATCAAAGCGAGGCGATCTGGAACCAAGGGTGATGGCGTATTCACACTTGGCTACGTCATTTATCCTGTTGATGGTCTCCCGTTTTTTAAAAATCCTTTTGCTTACATATGGGCGAACCGTTTTTATCGGCATAAAAAATATAAACTCAGCTATTAATGTTCACCCGTTCCTACAGAATTTTCTCTTCAGTGATGGTTCTTCCGGACAGGAATTTGTTAAGATGAATTCTCATCTTTACGCGTTTTTCTGCAGGGAATTTCGATTAAGCAATTTATTATTGACGGAAGAGGCTTAAATCCTCAGCTAACTAATTTTTGGATGCAGATCCATCCCGCCGATTCTATTTACCGGTTTCTCTATGGCAACGGTACCTTTTGCTTTTGCGTGGCGGCTATGATGAAAAATGATTACAGGGATTGGGTAAGGCAGTCTTTCCCTGGCTTCTTGCGGCAGCGGAATTCTTGGGCTTGGAATTATGCTCGGCGGTTACTGGGCATATGAAATGCTCGGCTGGGGTGGTTACTGGGCCTGGGATCCCGTTGAAAATTCAAGTCTTATTCCCTGGCTTGTTGGAGTTGCAGCAATTCATACTCTGCTAGTGCAAAGAAAAACCCAGAAAAAAGGAGACGGCATAGGAAATATGCAAAGACAAATTTAATCCTTTGTATAATGATGTACGTGCTTGTTATCTACAGTACATTTTTAACAAGAAGCGGTGTACTAGGCGATGCTTCCGTTCATTCTTTTGTAAACCCGGGCATGATGGTATATATGTTCCTCATAATTTTTGTCGGAACATTTTTATGCTGGGAATTGGTACGCTTGCTTATCGCTGGAAATATCTTACCAAAGATAAATGACGAAGAAAATATTTTCCAGAGAACTCTCCTTGTTTACCGCCGCAATTGTTTTATGCGCATCGGCTACAATTGTACTGGTCGGAACTTCCGCTCCTATATTCGGACATTCAGTAGATACCAGTTTTTACAATCAGATGCACATTCCTATTGCGATAATAATAGGCTTCTTAAACGGTTTAAGCCTTCTGCTAAAATGGAAAACTACAAAAAAGGAAGAACTTATAAAGAAATCATTATTTTCAGTTGCCGCAACAGTGGTGGTAAGTACATGATAGTCTTGTTCGGCGGTATTTCGGATATAATGGTAATTCTTCTGGCATTATCCGCTACTTTTGCGTTAATTGTAAACCTTGAAATAGCGGTAAAAATTATCCGCGGAAATAAAAAAATGCTCGGGGCCTATGTAGCTCATATTGGAATTGCTCTTTTTATACTGGGTGTTATCGGATCATCGATATATACAAGGGAAAAAGATATGAACCTAATTAAGAATGTTCCTTAGGAAGCATTCGGTTACCAGATGACATTTACAGGATACGAACCGATTGACAACAATACAAAATATGCTTTTAACATAAACCTAAAAAAAGGGAGTAAAGAATTTACAGTAAGCCCGGTTATGTATATAAGCAGTTTTAACAACGGATTGATGAGAGAGCCGGCTATTCTGACTATGTTTACAAAAGATCTTTATGTATCACCTCTCGGATATGACAACGGCAGTACAGCATCATCAACTCAGGGTCAGGAAGTATCACTCGGTTTGGGTGATAAAACAAACTTTGACGGTGCAAATGTAGTTTATAAGGATTTCGTAGCTCCGGATATGAGTGTTATGATGGGCGGAGGCGATTTCCAAATGGGTGCAAATTTGACAATTCAGAAAAACGGCAAAACTTATAACATTGAAGCACTTATGAAAAAAGAAGGCAGAGACGTGCACTTTGTTCCCATCGAAATTAAAGCTGCGGATTTAAAAATCCAGCTTCAAAAGATTGACCCAACCTCGAAAAATGCTCAATTCATCTTTTCAAAACTCAGCGGCGATAATCAGGTAAGTACGGCGCCGAAAGAAATATTGACTATTTCCGCAAGTACAAAACCTTTTGTAAACCTGGTTTGGACCGGCGTTTTGATTATGGTATTCGGATTTTTTATTTCAGTGACGAGAAGATTAAAAGAATCTTTGATATAAATTGTAAAAGGGATGGTATCCCGAAAAGGATATCATCCCGATTTTTTCTTTAAGATTTGCGTAAGGATTATTTAATATATCCGGTTAGGAAAAAACTATTTACCGTTACCGGCAGAAACATAAATTTTATTTTTGGCTTTTTCCATTAACGCTGCAAGTTTGTTTTTCAGGTTATGGTTTATATTTGTGGCCGTTTCACAATCTCTTATTACCTGCCTGTAGTCCCACAGTTCAAAGTTAAGCAAAGCACGCAATACAAAACCCTCTGCAAAATTCGGATTATATTTCAAAGCGGTAGATAAGTCTAATTCCGCATCTTTAAATTTTTCCATATTCTTAAAAACTTTCGCCCTGTTGAAGAAAGCTTCATAGTTTTTCGGATTAACCTTTATTGCTTTGGAAAAATCCAGCGATGCACCATAGTTATCCCCGGAGTCGCTCCTCATTATGCCTCTGAATATAAATGCGTCATAATATTCGGGAAATTGCTGAAGCGCCTGATTAAGGTCGGAAGCAGCTCCATGGTTATCTTTAAGACTGTATTTTGCTTTGGCTCTGTAATAATATGCCTGCGGCAGTTTAGTATTTACTTCAACTGCTTTTGTAAGATCGTAAATTGCCTCAATAAAATTATTCTGTCCGTATTTTATTTTTCCTCTTTCAAGCCAGCCTTTTTCACAGTCCGGATTCAGTTCAACCATCCGGTCTAAATAATTAAGGGCTTCCTCATAATTATTATTTTCTACTTCAATTGCAGCCAATTCATAATATAAATCAGGATTAGCCGGATTTATATTTAAGGCATGCTTATAATCTTCGGTAGCACCCTGAACGTCCATCAATATTTTCCGGAGTTCGGCTCTTTTAACATATATTTCATAATTTTCAGGATCATATTCCAGTGCTTTATCGCAGTCGAAAATTGCTCCGTCAGGATTATCAAGTTTCAATTTGACAATAGCTCTTAAAAGGTAGGCGTCGATAAAATCTTCTTTAGAATGTACGGCTTTATCAAGATATTCCAGAGCCGCATCATAATTTCCTTCATCCGACTTTAACCTGGCATAATTATAAGCCGCTGTAGCATGCGACGGTTCGATTTCCATAGCCGAGAGAAAATCTTTTAAAGCATCTTCAATTTCTTTTAATTGCTCCTTGGCCACTCCTCTGCAGTTAAAAGCTTTGGCATTATTCGGTTGAATTTCGATCGAATTATTAAAATCAATAACGGAATGTTTAAAATCTTTCAGCTTATATTTTTCAATGCCTCTGGAAAGCAGCGCCTCCCAGTTAGTGGGGTCGCTTTCAATGGCATTATCGAAGTCTTCAATTGCTTCCTGGGATTTTCCCAAAATAACTTTCGCCTTCGCCCTGTTGAAATAAGCGTCGGAGTCTTTTCCGTTCTTCGATAAATATTTTGTTAGAAATTCAATACACGTTTCAGGAAAGTTTTCTTCAAGTTCTATAATACCCAAATAATAATAAATACGGATTGAAAAGTCAGGGAAATTCTTGTCGAGGTGGAAAAAATCTTCTTTTGCACCGGAAAAATCCTTCAGTGCAAATTTAGAAATTGCTCTCCCGTAAAAAGGAGCAGGGATTTCCGGGTTAATCTGAATGGCGGCGGAATAATCTGATATTGCCTCATTAAAATCCCTTAATTTGTATTTATCATTACCGGTGTTGACCAAATTCTCTTCTTCATTTTTAGAAAAGATACTTTTGATGAATCCCATTTATAGCTCTGATTCTGCAGGTTCTTTATTCTGCGTTTATTAATAAAATTCCTCCCCTAATACCCTTTTTTAATTTTAATTGAATTAACCGTAAATCCCGCTTATTCAATATTATAATCGGAAGAAACTGCATAATTTTTAAGTATAATTGTCATTTTTTACAAAAATAATAGTTTTTATTAATCAAGGACGGCAGAAATGGCGAGAAACCGGGAAATCTGTATTTTTATTATTTTTGTGAATTGTTATCCCAAATAAAATAAACGACTGATAAGAAGGAGTAAAATATTCCGAGCCAGCATACTCCCGTCCACTTCCAAGTTTCATAAAATATTGCAGATGTGGCCGAGCCGATAGAACCGCCAAAGAAAAAACTTCCCATATATACTGTGGTTATCCTGCTTCTTGCCTCGGGATTCAATCTGTATACCAGGCTTTGGTTCGTAATATGTGTGCCCTGTACACCTGCGTCGAGCATTATAATTCCTGCAATTAAAAGAATAAGACTGCTTGTCCCGAATAACATAAATATAAAAGCGATAAGATTTAATAAAAGAAACAAAGCTGTTGCTGAATTAGATTTACCCTTATCGGCTAGTCTACCCGCTATATTAGCGCTGAAAGCACCTGCAGCGCCTACCAATCCGAACAATCCGATAACTGCATCTGAAAATTTATAAACCGGACCTGCAAGCAGAAAAGTTAGACTTGTCCAAAGCACGCTGAACATAGCAAAAACCAATGCGCCGTAAACTGACCGCCTGCGCAGGAGTTTTTCTTCTTTGAATAATTTGTAGACCGAGCGTAGAAGTCCGGAATAAGATAAAGGAACAGATATTTTATATTCAGGGAGAAAAATGCGGAGGATAAATGATAATATAAGGATTAATATAGAGGCTATTACGAAAACCGCGCGCCAACCCGCCAATTCCGAAATAAAACCGGCCAGAGTTCTGGCAAGCAATATACCAAGTAATAAACCGCTCATTACTTGTCCGACTACTTTTCCCCTTTCATAATCTTTAGCAAGCGATGCGGCAAACGGAACTAGAATTTGTGCAACAACCGAAGAGACGCCGATAATTAACGACGAAATCAGAAAGGAAATAATTGTAGGAGATACGGCCGCCAGTATAAGCACGGCAACTGTTATTAAAAGTATTGTGAAAATCAGTTTTCTTCTTTCGAGGAGATCGCCCAAAGGCACAAGAACATTAATCCGAGTGCGTATCCTATTTGCGTAAAAGTAACTATCATCCCTGCAGCGGAAGCAGAGCTTCCGAACGTAACCGCAATCGTATCTAACAGCGGCTGCGCCCAGTATAAATTAGCCACCGTAACACCGCTGGCAACCGACAAAATAAAAACCAAACCCGGGTTCAGTATTTCTTTTCCGTCTTTACCTAGCTTAGTATATCTTTAAAAGAGAACTTTTCAAGGTTTAAAGTCTTCTTTCCGGTTTTAAATAAAAAGGATTTATTCGCGTTAGCAAAATAATGAAGTATAACGAGATCTAAAATCTGTGCGGATTCTGAGATGTATTACTCAAATTGAATCTCATTGCTGGGACAAGACCGATTACGGTTCGAATAAAACGGAAACTGCCCCTACGGTTTAAGCAGGAGCAGTTTCTCGTTCGAAATTTAATAGACTAATAAGAAATTCTATAATACTTATTTTATCAATACAGATTTTTTAGTCATACTGAACTTACCCGCGATAATCCTGTAAAAGTAAACACCGCTGGGCAAAGAGGACGCATCGAACATCAACAGATGGCGGCCGGCTTCTTTATATTCGCCGTTAAGCAATGTAGCGATTTCTTTTCCTAGAGTATTATAAATTTTCAATGTCACCTTGCCTTCAACGGGTAAAATATAGCCGATAGTTGTTACTGGATTAAAGGGATTAGGATAATTCTGTTCAAGCGCAAAATCTTGCGGCTGTGAATAATTATTTTCCGCCGCTTTTATTCTCAACGCCGGTTACGGGAAAATTCGGCTTTCTTCATCCCTACATTGTGGAAGATAGGTTCATCAACTACCGTCAGAATCGGACTAACATAATCAACATAATCGGGAGCCGATGCATTTACCTGATACTGCCCGGCCGGCACATAAAATGCATAATAACCCGGAACAAAAAATTCGTCACCTGTTAGTGTTGCTGTCAGTTACTCGCGGTAACCTGACGGTTTCCTCTGCTTTCCACCTTTCCCACTGTCATCGCCGGTACGCGTCATTGCGGTTATGGTTGCGTTTTATGTGCCGGCCGGGCAGTATCAGGTAAATGCATCGGCTCCCGATTATGTTGATTATGTTAGTCCGATTCTGACGGTAGTTGATGAACCTATCTTCCACAATGTAGGGATGAAGAAAGCCGCATTTTCCGTAACCGGCGTTGAGAATAAAAGCGGCGGAAAAAATAATTATTCACAGCCGCAAGATTTTGCGCTTGAACAGAATTATCCTAATCCCTTTAATCCAGTAACAACTATCGGCTATATTTTACCCGTTGCAGGCAAGGTGACATTGAAAATTTATAATACTCTAGGAAAAGAAATCGCTACATTGCTTAACGGCGAATATAAAGAAGCCGGCCGCCATCTGTTGATGTTCGATGCGTCCTCTTTGCCCAGCGGTGTTTACTTTTACATGATTATCGCGGGTAAGTTCAGTATGACTAAAAAATCTGTATTGATAAAATAAGTATTATAGAATTTCTTATTAGTCTATTAAATTTCGAACGAGAAACTGCTCCTGCTTAAACCGTAGGGGCAGTTTCCGTTTTATTCGAACCGTAATCGGTCTTGTCCCAGCAATGAGATTCAATTTGAGTAATACATCTCAGAATCCGCACAGATTTTAAATCTCGTTATACTTCATTATTTTGCTAACGCGAATAAATCCTTTTTATTTAAAACCGGAAAGAAGTTTAAACCTTGAAAAGTTCTCTTTTAAAGTTCTATAAGCTAGGTAAAGACGGAAAAGAAATACTGAACCCGGGTTTGGTTTTTATTTTGTCGGTTGCCAGCGGTGTTACGGTGGCTAATTTATACTGGGCGCAGCCGCTGTTAGATACGATTGCGGTTACGTTCGGAAGCTCTGCTTCCGCTGCAGGGATGATAGTTACTTTTACGCAAATAGGATACGCACTCGGATTAATATTTCTTGTGCCTTTGGGCGACCTCCTCGAAAGAAGAAAACTGATTTTCACAATACTTTTAATAACAGTTGCCGTGCTTATACTGGCGGCCGTATCTCCTACAATTATTTCCTTTCTGATTTCGTCGTTAATTATCGGCGTCTCTTCGGTTGTTGCACAAATTCTAGTTCCGTTCGCCGCATCGCTTGCTAAAGATTATGAAAGGGGAAAAGTAGTCGGACAAGTAATGAGCGGTTTATTACTTGGTATATTGCTTGCCAGAACTCTGGCCGGTTTTATTTCGGAATTGGCCGGTTGGCGCGCGGTTTTCGTAATAGCCTCTATATTAATCCTTATATTATCATTTATCCTCCGCATTTTTCTCCCTGAATATAAAATATCTGTTCCTTTATCTTATTTCCGGACTTCTACGCTCGGTCTACAAATTATTCAAAGAAGAAAAACTCCTGCGCAGGCGGTCAGTTTACGGCGCATTGGTTTTTGCTATGTTCAGCGTGCTTTGGACAAGTCTAACTTTTCTGCTTGCAGGTCCGGTTTATAAATTTTCCGATGCAGTTATCGGATTGTTCGGATTGGTAGGCGCTGCAGGTGCTTTCAGCGCTAATATAGCGGGTAGACTAGCCGATAAGGGTAAATCTAATTCAGCAACAGCTTTGTTTCTTTTATTAAATCTTATCGCTTTTATATTTATGTTATTCGGGACAAGCAGTCTTATTCTTTTAATTGCAGGAATTATAATGCTCGACGCAGGTGTACAGGGCACACATATTACGAACCAAAGCCTGGTATACAGATTGAATCCCGAGGCAAGAAGCAGGATAACCACAGTATATATGGGAAGTTTTTTCTTTGGCGGTTCTATCGGCTCGGCCACATCTGCAATATTTTATGAAACTTGGAAGTGGACGGGAGTATGCTGGCTCGGAATATTTTACTCCTTCTTATCAGTCGTTTATTTTATTTGGGATAACAATTCACAAAAATAATAAAAATACAGATTTCCCGGTTTCTCGCCATTTCTGCCGTCCTTGATTAATAAAAACTATTATTTTTGTAAAAAATGACAATTATACTTAAAAATTATGCAGTTTCTTCCGATTATAATATTGAATAAGCGGGATTTACGGTTAATTCAATTAAAATTAAAAAAGGGTATTAGGGGAGGAATTTTATTAATAAACGCAGAATAAAGAACCTGCAGAATCAGAGCTATAAATGGGATTCATCAAAAGTATCTTTTCTAAAAATGAAGAAGAGAATTTGGTCAACACCGGTAATGATAAATACAAATTAAGGGATTTTAATGAGGCAATATCAGATTATTCCGCCGCCATTCAGATTAACCCGGAAATCCCTGCTCCTTTTTACGGGAGAGCAATTTCTAAATTTGCACTGAAGGATTTTTCCGGTGCAAAAGAAGATTTTTTCCACCTCGACAAGAATTTCCCTGACTTTTCAATCCGTATTTATTATTATTTGGGTATTATAGAACTTGAAGAAAACTTTCCTGAAACGTGTATTGAATTTCTAACAAAATATTTATCGAAGAACGGAAAAGACTCCGACGCTTATTTCAACAGGGCGAAGGCGAAAGTTATTTTGGGAAAATCCCAGGAAGCAATTGAAGACTTCGATAATGCCATTGAAAGCGACCCCACTAACTGGGAGGCGCTGCTTTCCAGAGGCATTGAAAAATATAAGCTGAAAGATTTTAAACATTCCGTTATTGATTTTAATAATTCGATCGAAATTCAACCGAATAATGCCAAAGCTTTTAACTGCAGAGGAGTGGCCAAGGAGCAATTAAAAGAAATTGAAGATGCTTTAAAAGATTTTCTCTCGGCTATGGAAATCGAACCGTCGCATGCTACAGCGGCTTATAATTATGCCAGGTTAAAGTCGGATGAAGGAAATTATGATGCGGCTCTGGAATATCTTGATAAAGCCGTACATTCTAAAGAAGATTTTATCGACGCCTACCTTTTAAGAGCTATTGTTCAAATTGAAACTTGATAATCCTGACGGAGCAATTTTCGACTGCGATAAAGCACTGGAATATGATCCTGAAAATTATGAAATATATGTTAAAAGAGCCGAACTCCGGAAAATATTGATGGACGTTCAGGGTGCTACCGAAGATTATAAGCATGCCTTAAATATAAATCCGGCTAATCCTGATTTATATTATGAATTGGCTGCAATTGAAGTAGAAAATAATAATTATGAGGAAGCCCTTAATTATTTAGACCGGATGGTTGAACTGAATCCGGACTGTGAAAAAGGCTGGCTTGAAAGAGGAAAAATAAAATACGGACAGAATAATTTTATTGAGGCAATTTACGATCTTACAAAAGCCGTTGAAGTAAATACTAAACTGCCGCAGGCGATATTATTACAGAGCCAAAGCAAAATACAGTCTTAAAGATAACCATGGAGCTGCTTCCGACCTTAATCAGGCGCTTCAGCAATTTCCCGAATATTATGACGCATTTATATTCAGAGGCATAATGAGGAGCGACTCCGGGGATAACTATGGTGCATCGCTGGATTTTTCCAAAGCAATAAAGGTTAATCCGAAAAACTATGAAGCTTTCTTCAACAGGGCGAAAGTTTTTAAGAATATGGAAAAATTTAAAGATGCGGAATTAGACTTATCTACCGCTTTGAAATATAATCCGAATTTTGCAGAGGGTTTTGTATTGCGTGCTTTGCTTAACTTTGAACTGTGGGACTACAGGCAGGTAATAAGAGATTGTGAAACGGCCACAAATATAAACCATAACCTGAAAAACAAACTTGCAGCGTTAATGGAAAAAGCCAAAAATAAAATTTATGTTTCTGCCGGTAACGGTAAATAGTTTTTTCCTAACCGGATATATTAAATAATCCTTACGCAAATCTTAAAGAAAAAATCGGGATGATATCCTTTTCGGGATACCATCCCTTTTACAATTTATATCAAAGATTCTTTTAATCTTCTCGTCACTGAAATAAAAAATCCGAATACCATAATCAAAACGCCGGTCCAAACCAGGTTTACAAAAGGTTTTGTACTTGCGGAAATAGTCAATATTTCTTTCGGCGCCGTACTTACCTGATTATCGCCGCTGAGTTTTGAAAAGATGAATTGAGCATTTTTCGAGGTTGGGTCAATCTTTTGAAGCTGGATTTTTAAATCCGAGCTTTAATTTCGATGGGAACAAAGTGCACGTCTCTGCCTTCTTTTTTCATAAGTGCTTCAATGTTATAAGTTTTGCCGTTTTTCTGAATTGTCAAATTTGCACCCATTTGGAAATCGCCTCCGCCCATCATAACACTCATATCCGGAGCTACGAAATCCTTATAAACTACATTTGCACCGTCAAAGTTTGTTTTATCACCCAAACCGAGTGATACTTCCTGACCCTGAGTTGATGATGCTGTACTGCCGTTGTCATATCCGAGAGGTGATACATAAAGATCTTTTGTAAACATAGTCAGAATAGCCGGCTCTCTCATCAATCCGTTGTTAAAACTGCTTATGTACATAACCGGGTTTACTGTAAATTCTTTACTCCCTTTTTTTAGGTTTATATTAAAAGCATATTTCGTATTGTTGTCAATCGGTTCGTATCCCGTAAAAGTAACCTGGTAACCGAATGCTTCCGAAGGAACATTCTTAACCAGGTTCATATCTTTTTCCCTTGTAAAGATTGAGGATCCGATTACACCCAGTATAAACAAAGCAATTCCAATGTGAGCTACATAGGCCCCTATCATTTTTTTATTTCCGGCTATAATTTTTACCGCTATTTCAAGGTTAACAATCAGCGCAAACGTTGTGGTTAATGTCAGCAGAATAACCATAATATCCGAAATCCCGCCGAGTAAGACTATCACCGTACTTACTACGATGGTTGCGGCAACGGAAAAGAATGATTTCTTTATAAGTTCTTCCTTTTTTGTAGTTTTCCATTTTAACAGAAGGCTTAAACCGTTTAAGAAACCTATTATTATCGCAATGGGAATGTGCATCTGATTGTAAAACTTTGCATCCACCGAATGTCCGAATATCGGCGCCGATGTTCCGACAAGAATAATGGTAGCCGATGCGCATAAAACAATAGCCGCGGTGAACAACGATAGTTCTCTGGACAGGATTCCTTCATCCACCTTCTCGACTTGAGAAAGATATTTCCATCTATAAGCAAGAGTGCCTAATCCGAGAGTCATAAAGGTACCGACAAATATGATTAAGAATAGATAAACTATCGTTCCGGGGTTAACAAATGAATGAACGGATGCATCGCCGAGTACGCCGCTTCTGGTGAGAAATGTACTGTAAATAACAAGTATGTACATCATCATGCTTAGTATTAAATTTGTTTTTGCAAATTTACCTATGTTTTCCCCTTTTTTCTGGCTCTTTCTTTGAACCAGCATAGTATGAATTGAAGCTACACCAACCAGCCATGGAATTAAACTGGAATTTTCTACGGGATCCCAAGCCCAGTAGCCGCCCCATCCTAACATTTCATAAGCCCAGTAGCCGCCGAGCATTATTCCCAAGCCTAAAATTCCGCAAGCCGCAAGCAGCCAGGGGAATGCCTGTTTAACCCAATCCCTGTAATCATTTTTCATCATGGCAGCCATACCGAAAGCAAAAGGAACTGTCGCCATTGAGAAACCGGAGAACAGAATAGGGGGATGTATCTGCATCCAGAAATTAGTAAGCTGCGGATTTAAGCCTCTTCCGTCGACAACAAGCTGTTTAATAGAGATTCCGCTGGATGACAAAAGTGCGTAAAGCTGAGAATTCATCTTAACAAATTCCTGTCCCGAAGATCCGTCGCTGAATAAAAAGTTCTGAAGGATGGGTGAATGAATTAATGCCGCGCTTATACTTTTTGTGCTGATAAAAATAGGTTCGCTCCAAAGATAGGCAAAGGGGTTTTTAAATAACGGAGAAACCATTATAAGAATAAAGGTTGTTGCTAATCCGAAAACCGCCATCACCCTCGGTTCCAGATCGCCTCGCTTGGAAGAATAAGATTGTAGAATAAGTCCTATTATAGACGTAAGCAGCAGCCACAACATAAAACTGCCTTCCTGACCTGCCCAGAATGTAGCCATTAATATTCCCTTGGGTAGGTCGTTGCTGCTGTATTCATATACATATTTGAAACCATACTGATGGGTCAAGAGAAGATATTCCAATAAAGCCGCCGCAACTATTACAAGCATTGCCATTACATGATAAGATATTCTTCCTATGTTAAGAGTATTCTCATATCCCCTGTAACTGAGAAAATACATTACCATTGCAATGATACTGCTAGCCAATGCTAACGATATAATAATACTGCCTATCATTTAAGCCTCATCTATTCATATTAATAAAATATACTCATAAATAACTTTTTCAAATAAAGCGCCGGTTTTATGTCCGGCGCTTCATAATACTTGTTTAAGTTTAAAATTGAGTAGGGGAGGTAAAACTTAAAAAAATGCTATATTAAATTCCGGATGTTTTTACATCCTTAGCGGACTGACTTTCGTATTTGCTTGGGCATTTAGTGAGAATACTTTGAGCGTGAAAATATCCGCTCTCGTACTGCCCGGTGACTACTACGCTTTTTGCGGATTCGAAATTGTTGGGAATAGTTCCGTCGTATACAACCTTCATTTGATTGCCGTGATTATCAATCATATAAAAAGTAAAAGTGGTGTTATCCTTGTCTATTTTGTAGCTCTTATCTCTTATCCAGCTACCGGTAGCTCTTACTATTTTATTTTCCTTCATCACCTTTGCGAAATTATTTTCGTACTTGATATTGCTTTGGGTGAACAAGTAGCCCATTAAACCCAGGAACACCGCTATGATGATTCCGCCAAAAACATATTTATTTTTCATATTTATCTCCGTCTATTTCTTTTTCAATTAACTTAATTCTTTTATCCAGATTGTATAAATAAAGAAAAATTCCCGTCCACACAATAAGGACAATAATCATTACGATATATATCGCGTTATTTTTTAGAAATTCCATAATCCCTTGCAAAGGTTACTCCCTTATTTGTTTTTTATTGAGTTTGTCTTTTAAAATCATCGACTTGTAACCTAATCTCCACATCCAAAAATAAAGGATTGTAAATCCAATCAGTGAGAGGAAGAATACAAGCAGCATATTACCGTTCATTTTAAAATCAATTACAGGGCTGGCTCCTTGTACTATCTTATCGGTTTTAGGATCAAGTTCAAGCGAACCGGGATGAAGCCCCAGCATTATCCTGGGCATAATAAAAATAAAAAACGGAACGGTAAGAAAAGCAATTATGGAATATACCGCCGATAAGCTGGCGCGTTTTTCCTCTGATTCGATTGACGATCTAAGCGCAAACCAGGCTCCGTATATTAAAAGCAGTGCGAATATACTTGTCTGACGCGGATCCCAGCTCCAGAATGATCCCCATGCAAATCTTGCCCATACCGCACCTGTTACAGTGGCTAAAATACAAAATATTATTCCGAGCTGGTTTGCCGAATATGCCTTCGCATCGTCGTCAAGATTTTTTTTCCTCAAATACTTAATGCTGTAAATCGTTGACATTAAGAATGCCAGCGAGGCAAGCCAGGCAGTAGGAACGTGAAAGAAAATTATCTTTGCATTTTCTTCCAGTCCCGGAATTAATGGAAATTGATACCAAGTATGTGGGACAGGAACGATGGGAAATGCGATCCCGGCAATTGAAACAAATGCCAGTAATATAAATAGGAATATTTTCCAAAGCATATTAGTTGACCCGCAAAAATTTGTGTAAAATTACTAATCTTTCCATATAAAATCGAACAGCATATAGGAAGCTGTGAGCATTATGACATCGTAACAAATCAGTAAAGCCAGTTCAAATTTTGCATCCGCAAAACCGGCTCCCTGAATGGAAAGCAAAGTTAACTGAACCGAAGTTAAAATTAAAGGCAGTAAAATCGGAAAAGATAAAACAGGGTATAATGTGCCTTTTGCCCCGGCTTTTGAAATTATCGCTGCTATTATAGTTGATGAAATTGCCAAACCCAAATTTCCCAGAACGAAAGATGCCAGAAATAATCCAAATGTTCTGATAACAAAAGATCCAAAAAGAGCACCGTAAAGAACCGCTATAACGGTATTCATACAGAATACTAATATTATGTTAAAGAGCAGCTTTCCGCTGTATACCGTAGAAGGGGAAGCTATTAATTGCAGCGTCAGCGATGTTCCTCGTTCTTCTTCGGCTACAAATGCTCTTGCCAGGCCGGACATAGCCGAAAAAAATATAACTACCCAGAAGAGCCCGGCTGTTAAACTTGCCGAAATTTTTTCATTACCGATTGAAAAAAGTATTACGCTTATGGCTACTATAATAAACATGGCTAATGAATTAACCGCGTACCTGGTTCTTAGCTCAGAGTTTATGTCTTTTTTATATAAAGCGTATGCTCTCATAGGAAAATATTCTCAAATATGAGATTATAAGTTCTAAAAAATTGAGTTATTAAACAACTATAAAATGGTTGAACCTAATTACCTGACGAAATTTAGAAGAACTGCAATCAATTTATTGACCTGACGGTCAATAAAACAAAATACGTAATAGTTATACGGTTAAATTCACAATAACTGTGCCGTTTATAATCAATTATGGTTCTTGAAGTCTTCCAGTTTCAGCACTTCGAGGCACAGGTTTAGGTCGGATTCCTCGTTAGAGGCTATAATTACAATGCTGTCTTTGCTTTCCGATTCTACTATGCTGTAAACTGATTCTTTACCTTCGATATCAAGATTTGAGGTGGGCTCGTCCAGAATAATCAAATCGGGGGAGTGCATAAGCGCAAAAATAAACTTTAGCCTCTGTTTCATTCCCGATGAGTATGTTTTTACCATATCGTCTTTGCGGGGAAAAAGGAGAAATTTGTTTAATAAGCTTTCGATTCTGGCTTTGTTGAATTCAATGCCTCTTATCTGTGCAATATAATTTAAATTTTCCCATGCCGAGAATTCTTCGTAGAGAACAAGATACGGCGATACAAATCCGATATAGTTATGAAGTTTTTCCGGTAATATTTCCTGTCCGCTTACCTGATGAATAATTTTACCGGAGGTTGGCGAATTAATTCCTGCAATTATTTTAACAAGAGTAGATTTGCCCGACCCGTTTGCACCTGCTATTCCGAAGATTCCGCATTCGTTCATCTGAAAATTCAGATCTTTAAAAGTTAATCTTCTTCCGAAATATTTGCTCAGATCTTTTGCTTCAATTAAATATTTACTCATTAAAAATAACCAGTTTCCCTTTCGTAATATTATCTCCCGATTTTATAACATAAATATAAACACCCGAAGACAGTTTTTCATTATTATTGCTTAAGGCGTTCCAGAATAATACCTGCTTTCCGTTATCGTTGCTAATCTTTTTTGAAGCGGAATAAACCAGTTTCATTGTAATATCGTATATATTCAGCTGGGCAAATCCGGAAGTATTGTATTTAACCGGAATATGCAAAGAATAATTATTTTTATAATTGAACGGCGAAGGGTAAACATAACCTGAATTGACTACGCCTGTTTGTCCGACTACCAGCACCTCATTATTAAGTATTGCTCCTATAAGCCATAATGCAGGCTGGTTGGTTGAAAAACTATAAAAATAATTATCGGTCAAAAGATAACTGCCGTCTGTATTGGATGAATATAAATTATACGCAAAATAAATACTCGAGTAGTTTGAATCTATTCCTGAGGATATATCAGAATTTGTAATAATTATGCACAAAGAATCAGGAGCTTCGGTAGTATTGCCGGAAGGCCTATGAATGGACAAGAAAGTATTTGTCAGGGGTTCGGTATAACCCTGAGTATTCAGCGGGGAAGAGTTGAATAAAATAGTTTCCCTCGGTCTGACAATAGGATACTGCGAAGCATTTTCAAAATATTTTCCTCTTACTGTTCTGTAATTAGTAAAATATGTCCAAACGCCGAATTCGCCGAACTCGGCTCCGAAGGAGGTATTATAATCGGTAAGACTATTTGAAATTGCTCTAATTGCCCTCATTCTGGTCATTAATTCCCATTGCTTTTTTATTATACCGTATCCGAATTTATCTTTAAGAAAGATATTCCAGATAGCCAGCGCATATTCCTCTCCGGTGCCGTTCTGCGTGAAGCTGTTTTGTGTATGATAAAAATAATACGGAAGGTAATTATAATAATCGTGTATTGCCGGGTAGACGAAATGCTCCATTGATGTTGAGGTCAGTTCGTAGAAATATCCGTCCAGATCATACCTGTAAATATAATTGCCGATCTGAATTGCATGGTGAAATTCATGTGCTACCGTAACTCTTGCGGCATTTATTCCGTCAGTATAATAACCCGAATAATCGTTGCTGATTTCCATGTACGAAGTATAAGTAGAGTCGACGCCGCCTATTGGAGTTTCCGGATAAGTACCGCCGTAGTCGGAAATTCTTTCAATATAAATATCGTATTTTCCGTCCCCTCCTGCAGTGCCGTCTGATGGGGGTGGCGGGTAACCGAGATAATTAACTTCAAAATTATAAGCTGAATCTAAAGCAATGCCTAACGAATCAAGATAGAGCTCTTTATATTTTTGTAACTGATCTGCTGGAATATTTGATCTTAAGTTATCCGGAATATAATTCGGAAAATCGGATTTTGTAAAATGTATTCTGAAAAATCCGTGTGGTGAAACAAAGCTTGTGTCAGAAGCTGGTCTGCTCAATAATACATCAAGAACCTTTTTCTGAGAGGAGGAAAAATTCTTATAATTGTATTTGATGCTGCTGATCAATCCGAAACTGCATTTATCATGCACCGGAACGGACATTATTCCAGGGTGACTTTCCTGCGAGGGATTTTTGTATTGAACAAATTTATTATATAAAGAATCAAGCTGAACGGGGCTTAAACTCTGCGCTTTAACTGAAGTTAATGCCAAAATAGACGTAATTATAATTAAAGTAATAGCTTTCAATTTACAACTGCTGGATGTTAATACTATTGGATGAACTGTCTACGTAAACAACATTATAACTCCGGTAACTCATATTTTTCACAAAGTAGCTTTCCATATCGTTTATATCCGCGAGCTTTGAGACCGCAAAGTCTTTGCCCTTATTGATAAAATCTATTTTTGTTAGAATGTTTTTGCCGGGCAGGTAAACACAGAGTTTTTTCAATCCGTTCTGCTTAACCTGTCCGAAGAATAACTGGTTTGAATTAAATACACCGAAATAGTCGGGCATTTCTTTTGTGTTTATCTGAGAGGCGTTATAATCGTTATAAATAACTGCTCCCTGTGTATTCTGATATCTGAAAAAACTTATAGAAATATTTTTCTCGTTGTTCAGCAGATCGCCGGTAAACGGGACTATATTTTCTGCATTGTTTAGTGTATAAATAAAATTAGAAACGTTGCTTTCAACTCCGCCTATAAAAACCGATTTGGATAGGAACATGCTGTTCTTTACTTCATACCAGTAAACAATTTTTAATGATTTGTCAAAAGAGATATTGGCATCGATAGGGTTCTTAGCTATACCGTAATAATTCGTATACGTATACCTGTAGTCATGATATTCTACAATACTGAATCCCAGTTCCTTATTTTTATTATAGGCGATGAAAATTTTATTATTTAGATTGTTCTGCTTTTGAATCTTAAAGTCCAGTATATTGCCCGGCGAATATATCGAACTTCGCTCGCACTTATTCTCATCAAAATTTATTTTTAATATCTCAATAAGTTTTTTCCCGGGGCTGTAGCAATAGAACATTTTTACATCCGGATCGGAATTATCAACCAGTATTTTCTGATGATCTGCATATAAAGGGTAAGTATAAAAACTGCTGGGAATGCCGGCATTATTTCTGACAACAAGATCAAGCGATCTTGAAAATTTATCTATATAACAGATGTCGTTTATACCGTTGTTATTGCAGTCGAAGTAAGAAATTGAAGAAGGCTTCGAACTGAATACCAGGCTTGCACGGGAAGAAATAGAGGAAAGGTTCGTTAATGTATATACGAATCCTTTGCTGCTTAAGGCCGCGATGCCGTTGATAAATTTACTATAGAAAGGCACCAGAGTTTTTAGCTGATCTTTTTGCATATATACCATTTCAGGATAAAATGTACTGTCGCTTTTAGCAAACAGCAACGACATGATATTGTTTTTGTAATTTATATATGCAATATCGATCTTGCCGTCTTTGTTAAAATCGCCCGTAATTATTTGATCCGGTCTATATTCCGTCTTTATTTTTTCAATACGGTCATAAGCGGAAGCAAAATCTCCGAACATAATCACTATGGAATTTCCCGTTGCATATAGCAGATCGGTGTAATTATCCAGATTTATATCCACAGCTCTTAATGCATGTATAGGTGCGTTCATCGGGATTGTACGCACCAGACTGAAATTGCCGGCGCCGTTGTTATAAAAGAAAAAGAGTGAATTGTTAAAAAGATTTACTGCCGCGATATCGCTGTAGCCGTCGCTGCGGAGATCTGCGAATACTGCCTCCGAAAAATTAGTATTTTCAATAATCTTTTTTTCTTTCAAGCCGTGATCCGTCTGAGATAGAATCGATAAACCGTTAAAAGCGCTTCCCGATACCAGTATTTCATCCTTACCGTTTTGGTTAGCGTCCGCCGTACTGATATTTTCCGGATAAGATTTGAAAAGCACCGATCCCGAAAGTACAGCCCTGCCGTCCGAAGTGAACGAGTAAATGCCGGCGCGCATATTTTCCCTGCTTGTAAAAGCGTACCGTTTCACAACCTTGTTTTTTTCTATCAGGCTCTGAATGTTTGTAATTTGATAGGGAATTTTTGATGTTTTAGGTTCGGCAAAACCGCCGTTAACCAGACCCGTAAGTGTTGTTATTTCTTTTGAATAAGGACTGAATAATAAAAGGTCGGTATAAGAATCATCGTTATAATTTAATGTAAGCAGGGAATTAAAGTCGGAATTGACTGCAAAACTATTGTATTTACAAAAGCCATTAATCGGTATTTGGGAGAATAGTTCTTGCGATAAAAAAAAAGCAAAAAGAATTATATTAACTGTTTTTAATTCTATTTTTAAGCCTGTTTTCTCTTCTTTTAAGGGCTTCTTCATATCGTCTTTTTTCGTCTTCTGTTTCGGGAATAGCTTCAACCGCTTTAACAGGTTTACCGTTATTATCAAGGCATACAAATGTAAGAAAAGCCGTATTGGCGTGAACCATTGTGCCGTCTTTAAAAGTTTCGCCGTAAACCGAAACCCCGATTTCCATCGAGGTATTAAAAACACGGTTGACAGATGCCGTAAGAGTCACCGCATCACCTAATTTTATTGAATGGTGGAAATCTATTCTGTCAACCGAAGCAGTTACGCAGATCATATTATTATGTTTTGCGGCGCATAATGCCGCGCAAATATCTATCCAATGCGTTAATTGACCGCCGAGCAGCTTGCCTAGCTGGTTGGTATTGTTCGGCAGCACTAATTCGGTCATTGTAATAACCGACTCTCTTACTTTCTTTGATCTTGCCATTATTTGGCCGCCGATACTTTTTCTTCCAGATCGGATTGATATGATTTCACGTTGTTAATATGTTCGTCATTGGGATATCTTTCAATAAATTTACTTATTTCGGCTAAAGCTTGTGTATTTCTGTCCAGCTGAACAAGTAATTTTATTTTTGCATACATTGCCATAGGAGCATACTGAGTATCGTGATAATCTTCAATTACAAAATTATAATATAATAGTGCCGCCCTGTAATCTCCCATTCTGTCGTATATATATGCTGAATTATATTCCTTGTGAGCAAGTTTTTCATTCATTTCGGCTATTTTCTTTTCTGCTTCCGTAACCCGGGAATTTGTCGGAAAGAAATCTATAAAAGCCTGAAATTCTTCGATAGCCTTTTTAGTATATTTTTGGTCGAGTGCATAGTTGGGAGAAAGCAGGTAATAACATTCTGCCAGCATATACTGCGCATCCGGTACGAATTTACTTGAAGGCATATTTTTAATAAGCTTGCTGAATTCATAGGCCCCGAGTATGTACTCCTCGCGCTTGTATCTTGTCATACCCAAATAATATTGAGCGCTGTCGATAATCGCATTGCCGGGATATTGAAGCAGGATTTCTTGATATTCTTTAAGCGCGGCTTCATAGCTTTTTTCGGTGTACAATTTTGTAGCATAACCGAGTCTCTGACTCGGAGCCATTTGCGAAGTATCGACGGATGACGCACATCCCCATAAGATAAGCGAGGTAAAAAATAATATTATCAGGTATTTCATAATTTTGAATTCACGGTTATAATAAAATTGAATTACAATTATAAATAATTTATTTAAGGCTTCAAAGGTAAATTTTCTTACTTGCTGCGCACAGTGAAGAAAAGTGCTACTGCTGCGGCTGCGGCCCCTACGGCAACTACCGGTTCAATCAAGCTTGAAAAAAACGGTTCGGGCGGAATATCACCCCTAGTAAATGGAAGTGCTGTATTTTCCGCGTTTCTTAGACTATCATATTTAACTGTGTCGCTGTATGTATAAGTAAAATTTTTAACTTCTGCTGTAGATTTATTGATAAAAAAATTCCCGGATAATTCAAAGTTTCTCGGTACATAATAAGACCCCAGAAAACCGTCTCTGTACATTTCATTATATCTCAAATTCACGCGGTCGAAAACATATCTTACAAGAACAGCTTCTCCGTCTGTTTTTCCTGAAATCTTGATGCCCTTCCGGATCAGATATTCTATTAACCTGTTCTCAAGAGCCAGATAGTTATTGCCGCTGTTGAACTCAACCGAAATACTTTTTTCGCCGTTTGGAAGATTATTGATCAACACAGAGCCTGAGGAATCGACCATCGAGTAGAAAATTTCCAGGTTCGATTTAGTCTGGGAAAAACCCGTAGAAAAATTTAAGATAAAAATAAAAACGAAGATTAGAATTGTGCCGGTATTTTTATGCATAGATCCCGCGAAATTTTAAAGTTTTTGCTACTTTTTCAATGGCTATAATATACGCACCAATTCGCAAAGATACATCATTTTTTTCGTCGGATCTGTATAAAATAGGCGTTGGTTCTTTGTACTTTAATTGTGCGTACATCGGATTTTACTCTCATAATTTTTAATTTATTTACTCAAGTTGACGGCCTAAATATTTGGTTTGAAAAACCGTTGAACCTGCCTGCCGGTTGGTAGAACTGTTTCTCTTTCCGTTAACCTGCGACTTAAGTGGCGGGTTAATGATAAAAATATAGATTTTTCGAACTGTTTTAATGATTTATAAAAACAAGCGGTCAACTTGAGTTATTTAGAGAGAGTGATTTCAATCTTTTAGATAAAAATCACTCTTTTTTTGAAGTTAGTCCGATAAATACTTTTTCACTTTGAAGAAGATCATTAAATTCTGCCGGCGGCTATTTCTTCAAGTTTTTTTATCCTTTCCTCAATAGGCGGATGAGTGGAAAACAATTTCATAATTCCGCCTCCTTTTAATGGATTTATTATAAACAGGTGCGCTGTTGCGGGACCCGAATTATTTACCGGTTTTAATTCGTTACCGTGAGAAATTTTCCTGAGTGCGGATGCCAGCGCTAAAGGATTCTTTGCAAATTCGGCTCCGCCTTTGTCCGCAAAATATTCCCTGGACCGGGATACAGCAAGCTGAAGCATTGTTGCCGCGACCGGTGCAAGTAAGATTAAAAACAGAGAACCTAACCCGTTGTCGTCGTCTCTTCCACCTCCGCCTCTTCCTCCGAATATCATTGCCCAACCGGCCATCTGCGCAATAAAAGTTATCGTCCCTACAAAAGTTGCTACAATAGTACTGATTAAAATATCCCTGTGTTTAATATGTGCAAGTTCATGTCCGAGAACGCCTGCAAGTTCATCGTTATTTAACGTCTGAATAATGCCGGTCGTAGCCGCGATGGCTGCATGATAAGGGTTGCGTCCTGTTGCAAAGGCATTGGGCGTAGGGTCGTTTATTACATATACTCTCGGCATCGGCAGTCCAGCATTCTGAGAAAGTTCTTCGACCAGATTATACAGCCTTGGTGCGGAATCCTTCTTAACTTCCTTTGCCCGGTACAGTGCCAGTACAATTTTATCCGAAAACCAGTAAGAGCCGAAATTCATTACGAGAGCAAAAATAAAGGCAATAGCCATACCGGAATTTCCGCCCAGCAGGTATCCAACAAGCAGAAATAATACCATCATCAAAGTCATTAGAAATACCAGCTTAATCGAATTCATTTTTCTTTTCCCGTTTTTTTCTTATTTGATGAGTAAAATTAAATAAAGGTGCATGCTTAAGCAAGGATGAGAGAAGGGGATGAGAATGCTTAACACACGGCTGCATGTGTTTATGATGAGCGTAGTGGTGATTATTTAATAGTTATTTGCTTAAATTACCGGTTTAAAATCAGCTTTGACATTTATATAATATAATATTAGAATATATCCGCTGTTGAACATTTTTTTCAAGTTATTTAAATTAATTTTGTTGCTTATAAGGGGAAAGTAAGATGAGAGCCGAATTCAAATTTATCTTTCTATTGATGTACTTTTTTTTTATTTTTTAGCGGCTGTGCCATTGTGAAACAATCAGTCTATCTGCAAAATGTAGATGTAGGCGGACCTATAAATCAGCCGCCTCTGCATATTACCAACGGACAAAAAGCCCACTCGATTACATTCTCGCCAAAGGTTTATATTAATACCGAAAAAAATTACCGCGGACTGGCAGGTGGACATACAAATGTTAACAGTTACGGTTATTTTCAGGTTGATACCGTAATAAATAACAGCGGCGTTCCCGGTTATAAAGAATCTTCGTCGAATTCTTACATTTATAAAGGTCAAAATCTGAATTGGAATATGCCGGATGCCTCCGTGGGATTTCAGGTTGATATTGCTCTTTCAAATCACTTTGCAGTAAACGGCGGAATAAATTATGCGGAGATAAATCAAACTAAATTAATTAACGGTTCGGTAGGAATCGGGTTTTTTTCAGAAAAGGAAGGCTCGGCTATTAGGTTTGATTTCGGACTGCTCTTTCAGAATATGTATTATAACTCTTCCTCGGTTGTAATAACAACAATCGAACCTACTTTTAGTTCAAAAGAAACCGAGATATCCTTCTATCAGGATTATAACAAAAGCTCATCGACAGATTTTTACGGCTCGTTAACTTATAATTCGGCTTATAAAAATTCTCTGCTTAATTTTTATCTTAATTTAAGTTATTTCGGGCAGACGGTACTTGACTAGGAGCCTGAAAATTTAGCCAAAGATATATATCCGTTTTCATTTTTGTCGTCACATGATTCCCGCGGGGAAATTTTTACGTCATTCTTATCTTTTACTCCGGGGATTTATACGGACATGCGACTGGGGAAGGTTGAGTCTGGGAGTCGGTTTATTAAAAGAAATAAAAATCGATAACTCAACCAGATCGCTTTTTGTTACTCCGGTTATTCAGTTTGATATGTTATTTTGATTTAGTTCCGGGGAAAATTAAATTGAGCTCCTAAAATTAAGTATTTTGATATGAAGCGTCCCTTTTCCCTTGCCTTTATTTCATAATATATTTAAATAAGTACCTGAAATTTTGGAGATTTATGAAGAAAGCGATTTCTCTTTTATTTTTGATGCTGTTTTTCACGGTAGGGGATTCTTTCGGGCAATCTACCTTTCAATTCTTAAAACTTGATGTCAGCGCTAGAACTGCCGCTCTAGGCGGGTCATTTGTTTCGAATAACGATGATCCGGATGTCATTTTTTATAATCCTGCGGGGCTGGGATTGTTAAAGGAAAATCCGGCTTCATTTTCTTTCATGAAATTTTTGCTCGATATCAACATGGCAAGTCTGTCTTATTCAACCGATATTAAAAATGTCGGAAGGGTCGGCGCCGGTGTTAAATATATTAACTACGGATCTTTTCAGCAGACAGACGAATCAGGAAATATTACCAGTAATTGCAATTACCAGGAAGTTGCTTTCGTAGCAGGTTATTCGAATCTGCTTGATAAAAATTTCTATTACGGCGCAAATGCCAAATTTATTTTTTCTCATATTGCCGACAGAAGTTCAAGCGCGATAGCACTTGATTTAGGTCTCCAGCTTTTTACGAAATCCCCGATAACCTTATCGATATCGGTTTTGCCGTGCTTAATGCCGGAACTCAAATTACATCCTATTATTCGACTAAGGAGGACTTACCCTGGATGTGGTTCTCGGTGTTTCCAAAAGAATGGAGCATATGCCTGTTAGACTATCTTTGGATTTTCACAATTTGAACGAAAGCCAAACCAAAGTATTATCCAGATTAAAATATTTTACTATTGGTGCAGAATTTTATTTGAGCAGGTCCTTAATCTGCGTTTCGGATTTGATAATCAAAGGAGAAAAGATTTTACAATAGGAACTTCTGCCGGGCTGGCAGGATTTAATGTCGGGCTCGGAATTAAAATATCCAATTACCAATTTAATTACGGGTTCTCTTCTTACGGGCTGGTCGGAGGCCTACACAGGATTTCGATTTCGACAAATTTATAATTCACTTGTGATAAAATAATTTCTCTATAGTGCATTTCATCTAAAAAAGTACTTGCCGGTTACGGTCTTTTTATCCTAATGATGAGTAATTTTTTGTAATTTCCGCTTCACGCTTATTTCTTATACGGTGTTTTAAGATACAGCTCCGCTAACTTGTGCGAGTTCCGGAAGTCTTTCATATCCAGTATTTTTTTATAATATGCAATAGCAACATTTCTGTTTCCCCATTCGTCGTTTATCATTCCCAGATATAGGATTGCATTAATCGAAGAATCCCGAAGGTTCTTTTTTATCTATTTCCTGTGAGTATTTAACGCATAGGTTAAAATAATCTTGGGAAAAATCAAGCTTTCCTATTAAGTGGTATTGATACGCAATATAATATGCCGCTTCTCTTTTAGCGCCCTCTACATATAAAGTACTGACAGGCCCCGCAGACCTTTGTTCCGAACATCTTGAAAAATAGCAGCCGATTTAAAGTGACAGTTTTTAGCCTCGCCGAAATTCTTCCTTTCCCCATCTTTCAAAG
>CAWJLA010000010.1:0-755029 GCA_963843605.1 uncultured Bacteroidota bacterium
TTATGAAACCGAATTTTTTTATGTGCTGATAAGCCATTATCCTACGGCAGTCATTTGGGCTGCCACAGGATTTCCCTGAATATCGAGAATTTTTGTGAATCGATAAATTGAAGTCGCAGTGGTGCGAGCATATTTGGCGAAACTGAGGGCGAAGTAAAATTGTTATTGTTAACGTTGTTCAGAGAACCGAGAGTTTTTGTCCAAATTCTCCGGTCAAATGAATTATTATTCGAATTGTAAAAATTACCGTAGAATTCCTCACCATTAGAAAAAACTGGTGTTTTGTCTGATGAAACAGAATCTGATGCCGGTTCCACAGATTACTTCGAGCTATTACGAAAACTACGGTGATAAAAAATATAATGCAGGCAAATGAGTATAATATAAATTTCATAGCCGGCCCGTTTTCTAGGTGATAATGCTTAACGTGGATTAAATAATATATTTTTGGTAAATACTTTACAGATAATTTAAGACGGTCATTTTGAAACTTATATCCAATATCCAGAAATAATTACAAAATAAAAAGTCTCTTTTCTAAAATCTAACTAAGTGAATAAGTATTTGTCTTTTCTGAACTTTTTTGTAGTGTATTAATTTGAATATTAAATTTTGATTCATATTGTAATCCATGGAGTAATTACCTACCAGCAGGCAGGTACGCTCAAAGTGAAAAAAAACAAGTTAGGACATTATTGAATAATTTTAAGAGCAAATAAAAAATAAGTTTGTTATGGAATAATATATTAAATTATGACTGAGGATTTATCGCAACTAAAATTTTCCTTAAAATCTAAGTAAAATTTTTCGCGAGGGGGTACAATGAACGATTCTACAATTGTTTTAGAATCGGGTAAGAATAATATGCCCGGTTCACCTTCGAAATATGCGGAAATTTATTTTTACTCTATCGGCATATTAATTTTATTATCCCTGTATATTCTGAGTACATTTCATTTCCTGCTTTTTCACAGTATTGCCGAGGGGTTTAGCATTGTTATTGCGTGCGGTATATTCATGGTTGTGTGGAATTCTCGGCAGTTTATTGACAACGATTATTTCCTATTAATCGGAATTGCATGTCTCTTCGTTGCGTTTATCGATCTTCTTCATATGCTTGCGTACCGCGGGCTGGGTGTATTCCCTGAGGGAGGAGCAAATTTACCGACCCAGTTGTGGATAGCATCCAGGTATATGCAGGCCGCAACTCTTTTGATTGCTCCTCTGATCGTAAGTAAAAAAATAAATTTGAATATTACATATATAATTTATTTTGCGGTTACGGTTTTAATTATAACAAGTATCTTTTATTGGAAAACATTTCCTGTATGCTATGTTGAGGGGAGTGGATTAACCGGATTTAAGATAAACAGCGAATATATTATATCCGGCATGCTGATATTATCCGCTTACTTGTTATCGTTAAAACGAAAAGAATTCAACAAAAATATTTTCGCCCTTGTAGTTGCATCTATAATATTGACCGTTATTTCGGAAATATTTTTTACTTTATATTTTTCATCTTACGATAAACTGAATGTTTACGGACATTTGTTTAAGATTATTTCTTTTTATCTATTGTATAAGGCAATTATACAAACCGGGCTGAGGAATCCGTATGATCTGCTGTTTCATCATTTAAAGCAAAAGGAAGAAGCATTACAGCTTACAAGGTTTTCAATTGACCGTGCAGACGATCTTATCATATGGATCCGGTCTGATTGCAATATCTCCGACATTAACAATACGACTGTCGAAAAATTAGGTTTTAGTCATCATGAACTTTTAGCGATGTCTATATTTAATATTGATAAAAATCTTAGTTCCTCTGATTTTAAAAAAATCTGGACTTTGATTAAAAATAAAGGCACTTATACTGCCGAGCATTTGTTTAAAAAAAGGACGGCACTGTTTTTGAAACTGAAGCAGAGTTCAATTACGTCAATTTCGGTGAAGATGAATATTGTTGTGCTTTTCTTCGTGATATTACAGAAAGGAAAAAAGCTGAGAGCGCAATACACGAGAGCGAACAAAGATTTAGGACATTAGCCGATAATGCCCCCGTACTAATCTGGATGAGTGATATAGATAAGAAATGCAATTATTGCAATAAAACCTGGCTGGAATTTACCGGAAGAAATATAGCGGATGAACTTGGAAACGGATGGACAGCTAATATTCATCCGGATGATAAGGAAAGATGTTTGAATATATATTCAGTTAATTTTGATCGAAGAAAAGAATTTACAATTGAGTACAGATTGAAAAGAAAAGACGGTAAATATAGATGGATATTGGACACCGGTGTTCCAAGGTTTACGACCGATAATGAGTTCCTCGGCTACGTAGGTTCTAGTATGGATATAACGGAGCAAAAAATTTACCGTGAACAGATAGAAAATTCTTTAAAGGAAAAGGTAGTGCTGTTAAAGGAAATTCATCACAGAGTAAAAAACAACCTGCAGGTAATTTCAAGTTTATTCAGACTGCAGTCTTTTTATATTAAAGATAAGGAAGCTCAGGATGTATTCCTTGAGAGCCAGAACAGGGTTAAGTCGATGGCTCTGATCCATGAAAAACTATACCTGTCAAAAAATCTTTCAAACGTAAATTTTTCGCAATACGTGCACGAATTAATAACCAGCTTGCTTGCGTCATACAGATTTAATTCCAACTTTATAGACGTAGTCATCAATATCGATGAAATTGAGCTGAACGTTGATGTTGCCATCAACCTGGGACTTATTATTAACGAACTTGTCTCGAATACATTTAAACATCCCTTTCCCGGACAATTGGGAAAGGAAAAATGTTAAAAGCATGATTACAATTTTATTAAAAGCTGAAATAGAAAACTATTCCATTATTGTAAAAGACAACGGGATTGGTTTTCCAGAAAATTTTGATATAAATAAGTCGGAAACTTTGGGGCTTCAATTGGTTACATCATTAGTTGAACAGCAAAAGGGGGTATTGAGGTATTTTAACGACAACGGTGCTAATTATGAAATCACTTTTCAAAAATAGGAACACATTTTAAAGGAATTATAAATAATTCGAATTCCAAAACTATTTCAAATTTTATAATCAGTAATTAAAAGGTCCGGTATGAGATTTAATTTTGATAAAAAAATCATGCTTATTTATGTTATCTTATTAATTCTACCTTATCGATCAATACTTTCTCAGGAACAGCAAATACATTTTGAACACCTTCATACAGATGACGGACCGGCTCAAAGTTTAATAACCTCGATCTATCAGGACAGGGAAGGCTATATGTGGTTCGGTACATATGACGGTCTCTACAAGTATGACGGCTACCGTTTTATTGTTTATAAAAACAGAGCTTTTGACTCAACTTCTATTCCGGGAAATTATATACAGACCATAATAGAAGATCATAAGGGTAACCTATGGATCGGAACACAAACAAGCGGAGTTTCCGAATATAACAGAACATCGGATTCCTTCACAAATTATTTACATAATCCTCATAATGAAAATTCCATAATGAGCAACAGGATATGGACACTGGCAGAAGATTCACACGGCTCAATTTGGATCGGGACTTCGCAGGGGCTGGACAGGTTCGATGTAACGGAAAAAAAGTTTACGCACTTTGTTCATAAAAAAAATGATACGACTTCTTTGAATAATTCCGCCGTAAATTCTATACATGAAGGTAAAAACGGTATATTATGGCTGGGAACATTCGGCGGCGGTCTAAATTATTTCAATCTTAATAATTTCTATAAAAACGGAAAAGCAGTATTTCATTCTTTTTATTTCGACAGTAAACTATATGAAAGTTCCGGTCTAAACCGTATAAAGGATATATATGAAGACAGTACCGGTTATCTTTGGATAGCTTCGTACGGCGGATTAATTAAATTTAATAAATCGACCAAAAATTTTGATATTTATGTACTTAAGAATTCATTCGAAAATATTCCGAACCAAAATGCATTACTGACACTTGCGGTTGATAAAGAGGGAAGAATTTGGGCCGGCAGCCATAATTCGGGATTGTGCATGTTTGATAAAAACAAAGGTGAATTCTATATTTACGGGAAAGGACCTGACCCGAATAACAGTATAAACGATATTTATGTTCCGTCATTATTTATAGACCGGACAGGAATCATGTGGGTAGGTACCGGTAGGGGTATAAATAAAGTCCTTCCTTATTATAATAATTTCGTCAACCTAAGTAATATTCCTTCAGATCCTTCAAGTTTGGGTTCAAACGAGGTTAACACAATATTCGAAGATTCCGGCGAAAACATCTGGGTAGGCACATGGGGAGGAGGGTTAAGCAGATTCAATAAAAACAACCGAACGTTCAAAAATTATAAGTACAATAAAAATAATAAGAGCAGCATTCCGGATAATACGGTGTGGTGCATAACTCAGGCGCCGGATAAAAATTTGTTAATAGGTACATATTCCGGTTTAACTAAATTCAACCCTAAGACGGGAATCTTTACTAGAGATTATCTTAAAAATGCACGTCTTTCTCATTATAATATTTCCTCTCTGATGTTTGATAATTACGGCGACTTATGGGTAGGGACATACGGAGGCGGTTTAAACTTCCTTCAAAAAGGTTCTGATAAATTTACATATTATCAGTACGACCCTAAAAATCCCGGCAGCATCAGCGATAATTTTATTACTACATTGTTTCAGGATAGAGAAGGCATTCTCTGGGTGGGAACACACGCGGGCGGATTAAATGCTTTCGACAGGGAAAAAAACAGCTTTCAGAATTATCAGTATAATCCAAGAGAAGAATATTCAATAAGCAACAACAATATCAGGTGCATTACCGAGGATAGTTTAGGCAATTTATGGATAGGTACGTGGGGCGGCGGGCTGGATATGTTCAACCGGAAGGAACATAAATTCTATCACTATACCGAAAACGACGGGCTTGCAAATAACCTTGTCTTCGGAATACTTGAAGATAATTCCGGTAATTTATGGGTTAGTACTAATAAGGGATTATCGCAATTTAATATGAAGACAAAGAGAGTAAAAAATTTCCAGGAAGAAGACGGCATCGGCAGCGAACAATTCGGTTACGGATATTTAAAAGCCAGAGACGGATTGATGTATTTCGGCAGTCTAAACGGATTGACAATTTTTAATCCGGATAACCTTGAAACGAATACGCATATTCCGCCGGTTGTAATCACTTCTTTTAAAAGATACAGCAAGGTTATTAATTTTAAAAAGGAATTGCTCAAGTATAATAGAATACAGATCGAATATGTAAATAATGAATTTACCGTTAACTTTGCAGCGCTCGACTATACCAGACCTGCCAAGAATAATTATGCTTACAAACTTGAAGGCTACGATAAATTATGGACCTTTTCAAAAAATATACACTCGGCTCATTATACAAACCTTCAGCCGGGCATATACAGATTTCGTGTAAGGGCATCTAATAACGACGGATATTGGAACGAGAACGGAGCAAGCATACTAATCGAAATTATCCCGCCCTTCTGGGATACTTTCTGGTTTAAAGCTTCCGGAGTTTTAATGCTGCTGCTGGTTATTTATGCCGGATACAGAATAAGAGTAAAAAGCATCGCGACCCGTAATGAAATGCTCGAAGAACTGGTAAGTAAAAGAACCGGGGAGCTGCGAATCGGAGATATTTGTAAGAAAAAAAACAGAGGATGCACTTATCCAGTCGGAGGAAAAATTAAAAGTATTGAATGCGAATAAGGATAAATTTTTCTCGATAATATCTCATGATCTGAAAAGTCCGTTCTTCTCTCTGCTCGGCTACGGATCGATACTTGAAAATGATTTCGAGAATTTTTCACGTAAGGAGATCAAAGACGTTATAATCAGCATGAATGTACTGATCCGCAAATTATCAGACCTAACCGAAAACCTGTTGCAGTGGGCAAAAGTGCAGACGGGAAGGATCAGTTTTACACCCGAGGATATCGAACTGTATAAACTGATTGAAAAACCGCTTTCCATATTAAATATTAAGCGCCGCGAACAAAGACATTAAAATTGAAAATAATATTAATGCCGCTTGTAAGGTAAATGGGGATGAAAATATGATCAGTTCAGTCATCCAGAATTTAATTACCAATGCGATAAAATTCTCTCAGCCGGGAACTGCTATTATATTAAGCTGTAAAGATAATAACGGATTTGCGGAGATAAGCGTTAAAGACAGCGGGGTCGGTATATGCGAAGAAAATATTAAAAAACTATTTAAAATAGAAGAACAATTTACTACAAAGGGAACAAACGAAGAAACCGGCAGCGGCCTAGGATTAATTTTATGTAAAGAGTTTATTGAGAAAAACGGCGGACAGATTTGGGTTGAAAGCAGTGAAGGAAACGGAACTACGTTTAGTTTTACTTTGCCGAAATCACATGAAACCCAAAAGTACTAAAACTCGCCGTTTTTTATTACGATTAATTTTAAATTTATCCGGATTTAATTAAGGAAAATATGAACGATAAAAAATCAGTATCCATCTGGATGATGCATCTTCAGGACGAAATAGATGCAGCTTATTTATACCGTGTACTTGCCGGGCAGATAAACGATGAAAAAAGAAAAGAAATTTATCTGAAACTGGCTGCAGTTGAGGATAAACATATTGCAGTCTGGAAAGAAATGATAGAAAAAAATAATGTCGAAATAACTGCGGTTAAACCTTCTCTAAAAGCTAATTTAATGGTATGGGCTTCAAAAAAATTCGGTTCATGGATTTTGTCCAAGGCTTTAATGAACGAAGAAGCGACCGAAGTAAAATCTTATATGGGGCTCTATAATACGACGGACGATAAAACGACAAAATCAATTGCATTAAGACTCGCAAGGGATTCTGCCCAGCATGCGGGAAAATTAATGACAATAAAAGGCACTCACGAAGAACCGTGGCACCGATCCGAATCGGGCGGATTGCTTCGGAATATAGTATACGGATTCAACGACGGTCTTACGGCAAACTTCGGACTCATTGCCGGAGTTATAGGGGCAAGCTTAGCTCCGCATATAATTTTAATATCCGGAATCTCGGGAATGCTTGCCGATTCTCTGTCTATGGGGGCATCAGGTTATTTAGCCGCGATAAGTGAAAAAGAAGTTTACGATCATGAACGAGAAATGGAAGAGGACGAAATACAGCTTATGCCGGAATTAGAAACCGAAGAACTTGCACTTATATATGAATCGAAGGGTATGAATAAAGAGGATGCCCGGTCGCTGGCAACCGAACGAATGAAGGATCCCAAATCTGTCCTGGAGGAGAAAGTAAGAGAAGAACTCGGTATCGGCGAACAGAATATAAATCCTTTGAAAGAAGGGTGGATCACCGGTACGGCAACAGCCGTAGGCGCAATTATCCCTGTTTTTCCTTTTTTCTTTTTGAGCGGTACTCCTGCTATTATAACTTCTTTTATCATTGCTATGCTGGCACATTTCGGCGTTGGTGCCGCACGCAGCTTTTTTACCGGAAGAAGTATCTTCAGAAGCGGATTTGACATGTTTGTCGTAGGATTCGGTATTGCCGCTATAGGTTATTTTATCGGTGAATTAATTGCCCGCGCATTGTAAAAATTTTTTAACTGTATGAACAATTGGTATCTGAAAGTAAATTTTACATCCTTTAGGTACATTGCATCAAGTAATAATTTCATCCAAAAATCCGCGTTAAAACTTAAGTAACTTTAACTAATTTCGTCAAAAATACTATCTGAATTAAATGAGAAAGGAAGCTGCCTGATTGCAAGTCAATCAGGCGCTTCTCCGGTATTCCCAGGCGTTTTAAATTTTGTGGAAATGCCTGAATTCGTTTTATTTCACATGTTTAGGGACTTTATAGAAATGGCATGATTTTGTCGTACACGTTTTTGCAAATTATCCGGAATAAAAATAGTAAGACAAACTAATTATAAAGGTGTATCATGAAAAGAATTTTTCTATTATTAATGGCAATCTTTTTTACTTCTTTAGCAGGGGAATTCTTATTCGCGCAGCCTTCTGCGCCGACGAACCTAACAGCAATTCAAGAAAAGTGGGAAAATTATAATTTTGTAAAGTTGGAATGGAAATATTCCAATATGATGACGCTTCGTGATAATATGACTTTCTTTAATATTTACAGAAAAGACGGTGCGATAAGCGATACAGGAGCTTTCAGATTAAGGTTTATGCGTATTAGGATGGACGAATGGATGCAAAAAGCAATGGGTGCGGCCTTCTGGAATGATAAAAATGTTCAAAGCGGTGCTACTTACTCTTACTTTATAAGGACGGTTAATAGAAACGGAGAAAGTCCTTCATCTGATACTGTACAGGTTACGATTGATTCGGTTAAAGCAATGACAACATTAACGGGCAAGCTTACCAGTACTGCTGACAACAGTCCTATAATTAATGGCAAGATAGCGCTAATTCCGATCTTCGGCTGGGGAATAAGAACTACTCATACTGATTCAAGCGGAAATTTTGTTTTTCACGTAATTGCCGGAACTTATATTGTCCTTTCCAATGCCCCCGGTTTTTACGGAGAATTTTATGATAATGTATATAATATTTTTAAAGCCCAGAAGCTGATCCTAGGCAGTTCAGACAGCACGAATATCGGTATTTCGCTTACTCCGAAACCGCTGCCTAAAAAGTATATGCTCAGCGGTACGGTAAAAGATTCTCTGGGAAATCCCGTTGCGGCAAGGATCGAGGTTTTCAGTTTAATCTGCAACTCATTCAGCTATAAATATTATCATGCCTTTACTGATAGCTCAGGTAATTATTCGTTGCCTGTCAGAGAAGGCGATACCGTCATAGTATTTGCACATTCAAGAAATAAAGAGTACTACTCTCAATTTTATGACGGCAAGACAAATTTTCTTGATGCCGACAGAATCGGTATCAGCGGTGATGTTAACGGAATAAATTTCGTAATGCAGCACAAACTGGTTTATGCCAACGGTATCAGCGGTACCGTAATGAATTCGGACAGTACAGGTGTTTCGTCAATTATTATTGCGGTAAGGCTGGGAGATATTCTGCATCATAAAAAATATGCGGCGATAACAGATTCGCTTGGTGATTATAATTTCAGTAATATGATGCCCGGAAACTACATATTATTAGCAATACCACAGGACGGTTATAAACCCACATTCTTTAAATATGACGGTACTGAAACCCTGCACTGGAAAGATGCCGATTCGGTTGCGGTTTTGTCCTCGTCGTTGATTGCTGGTATAAACTTTACAGTATCCGCATTACCCGATTCCGGTGAGGCAGTTATTAACGGATTTGTAAAAGATAATAACGGTAATCCGCTGGTCGGTGCTATAGTTTCCGCTTACGATGATAACCAGCAGATGTATTCTTTCGGTATTACAAATCAATTCGGACGCTACAAAATAACCGGATTGGTTCCGGGCAACTATTCGGTTAGTTCTGATCTTCTCGGTTATTCATCCGGTGTGACGAGTACCTCTTCGCTGGATTATATATCGACGGTCTCTTCTACCGCATCTTTTACCATGATACCTGAAAATGTAACTGCGGTTGAAAGCAATGTTAATGTTACTGTTAATAATTTTATGCTGTCTCAGAATTATCCTAATCCTTTCAACCCGACAACAACAATCAGCTATTCGCTTCCCTATACCAGCAAGGTTGTTTTGAAAGTATACAACATTCTAGGTAAGGAAGTTGCGACGTTAGTTAATTCCGAACAGACTGCCGGTTCACATAATGTTGAATTTAATGCAAGCAGTCTTGCCAGCGGTGTGTATTTTTACCGTCTGCAAGCAGGAATTTTTATGAATACAAAGAAATTAATTCTGATGAAATAAAATAGAAAAATTCTTTAGTACAGTTGAGAATTGTTCGGCGGCCGGCGGGTATTTAATTGAATACCGCAGGCCGCTTTTTTATATAAAACCCGTCATTACATAAATACCTAGGCATTTCGGAAGCAGCCTGAATTTTAAGATTTCAAATCAGTCCGATGTTTCACTCCTTAAACCGGTATTCTCGTAAGGTATTGAAAAATTAAAAATGCACTTTAAATTATGTGCGCTGTCTGCCGGGAAGCATATAAAAATTAATGTTTTATTTTAAAATCATAACTATTATGCATAGTTATACTCTATGCCTTAATTTGCACATCATTTATTTCTTATTTTTTATTAAATTTGTCCGGCAGAATAAAAAGAAAGTTAAAAAAGGCTGGTAAAATGATAGTTATTCTCAATCCAAATACGGATGAAAATTCTGAAGATTTCAGAGAAACGTGGGATTATCTTAGTAATCTTGAAAATATCAGAACTCAGAAACATAAAGTAGAAGGAAAATTTCAAAGTCTTACTGAAATATATCTATTCGGTGACACTGCTGCTCTTAATAAAGAAGCAATCGAAGCTTTGCCTGCGGTTGACAGGGTTGTAAGAATTTCGCAGGAGTACCGGATTTTAGGAAGACACAAAGATAAAAAACGAACAACGGGATTCGATTACAACGGTGTGCATTTCGATCAGGACAATCTGAATATTTTTGCCGGACTTTGTGCTGTTGATACAAGGGAACACGTGGAAAAGATGATGAAAGCTCTTCAAGAGAACGGACAGGTTTGTACAAGGATGGGGGCTTATAAACCCAGAACTAATCCGTATTCTTTTCAGGGGCACGGCAAATCTTGCCTTCCTTATGTTTTCGAACTGGCCGGAAAGTACGGGATCAAGATAATAGCTATGGAAATAACCCACGAAAGCCAGGTTGACGAAATTGACGAAGCGTTGGAAAAGATGGGCAGACCTACCGGAGTAATGCTTCAAATAGGGACGCGAAACATACAGAATTTCGAATTATTGAAAGTGATCGGCAGGCAGAACGAATACCCGGTTTTATTGAAAAGAGGATTCGGAATTACATTAAACGAGTCGCTCAATGCCGCCGAATACCTGGCTAGCGAAGGAAATGCAAATGTTGTATTTTGTCTTAGAGGAATGAAAACTTCTTTTTCCGATCCCCACAGGAATATGGTCGATTTCAGTGTGGTTCCGGTAATAAAAAGACTTACAAGGATGCCGGTCTGCATCGATCCGTCTCATTCGGTAGGCTCAAGAGAAGCCGATCCTCACGGTTTGCTGGATGTATTCCACGCTGCTGCTCAGGGAGTAATTGCCGGAGCAAATATGATACTTGTGGATTTTCACCCGAATCCGGTAAAGGCTCTGGTAGACGGTCCTCAGGCATTGCTTCTTGAAGAACTGCCGAGGTTTCTTGAAGATATGCAGATCGCAAGGGAAGCATATGAAAAAAGGTTAAAATTACTGGATAAGTACAAAGTCAAAGTAGTATAACTTAATTATGTATTAAAATTAAACCTTTCGCTTTTTTTAGTGAAAGGTTTTTTTGTTTTAAAGTGAATCCTTTTTTTGTCTTTTTAATCTAACCCTTGAGTAAAAATACATTGTTATAATATTAACAGGAGCTAAAATTGAAACGAGTATTTGCTTTATTTATTGCGGTCTCACTTTTGGGATTATGGGGATGCAGCAAGCAGGCTAAAACAAACGATTTAAATTGGTACGATAATCTGCAAACAGCGGAAAATGTCGCCCAAAAGAGCGGGCATCCCATTTTGGTAGATTTCACAGGGTCTGATTGGTGTGTCTGGTGTAAAAAACTGAATGCCGAAGTTTTTTCGCATGATGAATTTGTTAATTACGCAAAAAATAATTTGGTACTCGTTAAAATAGATTTCCCGCAGAATATTCCTCAGACCGAAGCTACTAAATATTATAACAACCAGCTGGCACAAAAATTCGGCGTGAGAGGTTTTCCGACAATTGTTCTGTTAAAAAGCGACGGTACACCGGTTGCCGTAACAGGTTATCAGGACGGCGGCGCTTCCGCTTATGTTGAGCATATTAAGTCTTTGTTGTAAGATTCATATAACTTTGTAACCTTAGTGTTTGGGTGAGCGGCCAGCAGCTTTTTATCTTGATTAATGCCTGAGATGCTTTTTACCACTGAGACACTAAGGACACAAAGGAACACTAAGAATAAATTTGAAACCGGCAGCTTCGAAATATATTACCTTCCTTTTTTAACATTTCAAAATATTTATATTTGTAATTAATTAAATAATGTATGAGCAATATTAAAGGGGTACTCATGAAAAAAATTATTTTTTCCTCAATCCTTTTTTTAGTTATCATCTTTGCGGGAAATCTGAATGCTCAATCAAAGCAAGATTACGATGAAATAATCGGTTCGGCTTTTACAGCCAATGCTTCATATGATCTGCTTGAAAGAATATGCGACGAAGCAGGCGGCAGATTCTTCGGATCCGCAGAAAACGGAATAGCAATAAATATATTAAAGGCGGAATTAAATAAAATAGGATGCATCGCCGAGCTTGAAACATTTGATTTACCCGGCTGGGAAAGAGGAGACGACCGTGTGATAATGAAAGAACCGGAATATTTAAAATTGAGGGCAATAGCTTTAGGTTATGTCGATAAAACACCTGCTTTCACTACTCATGTTGTTTATGCTTCATACGGATTTAATGAAGATTATGAAGGCTTGGATGCTGCCGGTAAAATTGTGCTGGTAACACAGGAAACTCCGCCGGAGAAGGAAGGTTTGCTTAGGTATGAAATGATTGATATTGCAGCCGCACATAAAGCAAAAGCAGTATTGTTTATCAATAACCGTAAAGAAGCTACCAATCTTGCCGGTGCGGGAAATTTTAACGGAACACCCACAAAAGTTCCGGCATACAGTCTTACCTTCGAGGAAGGAAAAAGACTGCAGCGTTTGATAGAAAAAAATATTGCGGTAAAAATGGAAATAACCACAAATTCTTATTGTAAAAAAGTCACCGTTTCAAATGTTGCAGTTACTTTTAAAGGGGAAAAGAAGGACAAATTAATTATCGGAGCACACATCGATTCTTGGGATGTCGGGCAGGGTGCAATTGATAACGGTACCGGAACCGCCGTACTATTTGATATAGCAAGATTGTTAAAAAAATATAATCCGCATAACTATTACACAATCGAATTGGTGTGGTTTAACGGCGAGGAGCTTGGATTATGGGGATCAAGGAAATATACCGAGATGCATAAAAAGGAAAAAATAATTGCAATGATAAATTTGGATATGCCGGGATCACCGACAGGCTTTAACTTGATGGGGTTTGATGAATATGAAAACAGTTTTAAAAATATACTGGATAATTTAAATGGATTCGGGTTAAATAAAGCCATAGTCAGCATTCCTTATACAAACAGTGATCATATGCCTTTCATGTTTGAAGGTATTCCGGTTTTTTCGGTACAGTCGCATCTGGATGAAGATATGTATAAATTCTATCATGATAAAGGAGATACGTTCGATAAAGTGAACATTAAATATCTTTCTGAAACAGCGGCCGTCGTAAGTGTTGCTGCGGTAACTCTGGCTAATGATAAAACAATAAAGTATGTTAGGAAAAGCGATGCAGACATGATCTCACTTTTCAAGAAGTTTCACCTTGATAAAAGACTAAAACGGCAGGGTGAATGGAAATATAAAATAGATTAGTTTGAAACTATGCGGTTAAGAAAATATGAATTCAAGTAATATATTTGAAAAAATACCCGGGGATCTGCCGAACGAGGTTTTTGAAACAATTGTAAATGAAAAAAAAGTAAGAATCGAAAGAATAATTTCAAAAGGACATGCATCGCCGGATAATTTTTGGTACGATCAGCCTGAAAATGAATGGATAATTGTTTTAAAGGGCGGCGCCGAATTGATTTTTGAGGAAGGAAACAGAACTATCCGTATGGAACCCGGTGATTATATAAATATAAGTGCTCATGCGAAACACCGCGTGGAAAGCACCGATAAAAATACCGAAACTATATGGCTCGCAGTATTTTATTGATAAAACTCAGAGCAACGGTGTAATTATATTATTAAATTAGATTCGAGAGTAGAGTTTTTAATTAGGAATGAATAAGATTTAAAATTGGAAGAAATATTTAAATATCTCGGTAAAAAAGCCGGACAAAGTTTCCGAAGAGGGAAGTGGCTATATAAATCGGTATTGGGATCCGAAGAAGAAGCTATTCAGGCGGAATACTATGTCGGGAAAGAAATTTCCGCAGGTATAATAAAACAAAACGGTATTGAACAGGACGAGGACATAAGGAAGTTGCTGGATAATATAGGCAGGAAACTGACTGACAGGCTTACTAACAAATACCGCAGGTTCAATTTTAATTCTCTTACATCTTCTGATATAAACGCTTTTGCATTGCCGGGCGGATTTATATTTACAACCAGTTCAATTCTAAAATTATGCAATTATAACGAAAATGAAATCGCATTTATCTTAGGACATGAAATCGGTCATGTTGTAAAATGGCATATATTTAACAGGACGATTGCAAACTCTTCTTTAAACATTATTTCGATGGTGAGTAAACCGGCTGGGCTTCTGGGCAGTGCAGCGGTAAGAACGATCAACAGTCTCATGCAGAACGGTTACAGCCGCGATCAGGAATTAGAAGCCGATAATTTCGGAGCTACCTTAATGTACGCAGCGGGTTTCGATCCGAAATATGCCGTAACTGTTCTTCAAAGGCTGGGAGAAATGCAGACTGCCAACCCGCAGTTCTTTAATTATTTTTCTACGCATCCTCTTGCAGGCGCCAGGATAAATCAGATTGAGATTTTATTAAGAAAAAAACTAAAATAATATTTTTAGATGATGTTATAAATTTAATAACCTTACAACTTCATTTACCAGAACGGCCGTAATTCCCCATATAACTCCTTCATTTGTTTTATAAACCAATATGCGGTTTTTTCTTCCGCCCCACGGCTTTGAATATCTTTCCGGAAGCTGTAATTCTTTTACTGGAAGAGTTTCTATTTTAACTCCGTTCTTGTCTATTTCGGTCGGATGCACTTCAAGTCGTACGTAATATTCTTCCGGTTTGTTTATTTCAAAAAACGAAACCGGCAATAAGAATACCTTTTCCACTTCATGTTCATCGAATTTTATTTCCGATAATGAATTGATTTTGATCGTACCGATAAAAGAATCGACCGTTACACCCATCGGTCCTATTAAAGTGTCGAGCAGACCGGCTATTTTAATTTTCGATTCATCGATACCGATCTCTTCGGCAGTTTCCCTTATGGCCGTTGCCATGTAATCTATATCGGCAGCAGGATCGTATTCACCGCCGGGAAAGCATACTTCTCCGCCCTGCCTTATTCCGGCAGCTCTTTTTTCGAAGAGAAAATTATATTCGCCGTTGATAAGAACCAGAGGAATTAATACCGCCGAATTTAAATACTCGTCTTTTCTTAAAATACCCGGTATAGCCGGCAGGTTTTTCTGCAGTTTCCGTAAGTCTTCAGTTTTCATAGAATGTAAAATTTTTAAGACCAATTTAACTAATTGATCATTCAGTTTACTTATCTTATATCAATTTTATTAATTAGTGTAAGTAATATAATTCGCGGCTTAATTTATCGTATAAACATAGGCGATCAACCGAGAATAATTGTGAATAATTACAGTGGTACGGGTACTTGACGATTCTTCGTCAAAGAAATTCCGTCGAATAATACCGCTGCGGAATCGACAGTTGATTGAGAAGGGTTAGCGGCTTTAACCGCGAGGCTTACAGAACCCAGTGTTATTGATAAAGTATCGCCGGGCTGCATATAAAGGCTGAATGACTTTTTAAAGTTTGTCCACTGAACCGTATCAGCATTTATAGAAGAATTGAAAATTATATCACCGCGGCTTTTCTGCGTGATTGTCACGTATCCCCAATAAAACGGTGCAAAGTTGCGTTCATAAAATGACAGGTTATAAATTAAATAGCCGTCCTGACCCGTAATAAAATATTGAGCTGTTCCTCCGGGCGCCGGACCGAAAGGAGGAGAAATCGACAGACACCAGTTTCCTTCGCCTTGCGGCGCTTCACGGGCGGAATGAATCCAAGCAGTATCCTTTATTTCCCATCCGCTTAGAGAAGGCTGATTGTTGAATTCAAAACTGGGATTGGAAATAAGATTTTCTGCTGCCGCAGCCCATGTAACCGTAATGCTGATGGATCCGGTTGCGGGGTTCAATGTTAAATTAACCGGAGTAACCGTACCGGCGGTTACATTTATGTCCGTCGAGCCTGTGTATTGCAATTTATTTGTCGAATCGTATGCATTTACCTGAAGTTTCCACACGCCCGCTTCAATGTTTTTGAATTCGCAAGTAGCGGAATCGTTGAAAATAATAAAGTCAGCATATAATGTATCGTATCCTTGCCTGGACAGAATTCCTTCAATCCTGGAAATACCGGCCGGAGCTTTTTTCATTGAAAGGCCGATGGATAAGCCGGAAGAATTCTGCTGAGGTGAGGTTGCAACAATATTGTCTTTATTGCATGAAGTTAATGTTAGAGCAAGAACCAAAGCCGCGGAAATCAGTATCGTTTTCATACTTAATTCCCTTTTAAATTATTTCCAAACTTAATTTTGTTTTAAAGTACAAATTAATTTTAAGAACTTCAGTAATAATTTTTATCCGAACTTTTATAATAATAAATTTACAATGTACAATAACAAATATAGGGTGCAAAATGTCCCGGTCAAAAAGTTTGCTCGAAATGACTCCACAAGGGTTTGTAAAATTCCTAAAAGGAAAAAATATCCGGAAATTTTATTTCGCGTACGACAAAAAAAACAGAAAAGTTTTTAGTTCGCACAAAGAGTTAAACGAGATCTCTAATTTTTTCAATAACGATAAACGAGACTTTAATTTTCATGAAGGAATGTTTTTTAAAGTTACTGAAAGATATGATACTCTGCAGGGTGCGTTTATTCACCGTACTAACAGGGGACAGGCAGCCGGCGGAGTGAGGTACTGGAGTTATGACAATATGGAAGATTATTTCAGAGACGGAATGCGGCTTGCAAAGGGGATGACACACAAAAACGCTCTTGCCGGTCTATGGTGGGGCGGCGGCAAAGGTGTGGTGGCTTATAATCCGGATTATCCTAAGAAAAACAAAACCATTAGGAAATATCTGTACCAGGAATACGGAAAACTTATGTCATCATTAAACGGATGTTATGTAACCGCGGAAGATGTAGGAACAAATGTTACTGATATGGCGAATATATTCTCGGAAACCCGATTTACAACTTGTATTCCCGAAAGACTGGGAGGCAGCGGAAATCCTTCTATACCTACCGCAAGAGGAGTTGTTGCCGGAATGGAAGCCGCCGCAAAATTTGTTCTTAAAGGAACCCTAGCCGGGAGGACGATTGCTATTCAGGGTGCAGGCAATGTCGGCCGTCCGTTAGTAAAATTCTTATTTGAGAAAAAAGTAAAAAAAATAATTGTCTGCGACATATACAAAGAAAATATCGAAACACTTAAAGAAGAATTCGGCAGCAGGAAACTGGAAGCCTATACCTGTGAAATAAACGATATGAGCATATTCGAAAAGGAATGCGATATATTATCTCCTTGTGCCACCGGTGCGGTAATAAATCCGGTTTCAATTCCGAAGATAAAAGCCAAGATCATCTGCGGTGCCGCAAATAATCAGCTCGAAGACCCAGAAAGGGACGGCAATGTACTGCATAAAAAAAATATAACATATATCCCCGACTTTTTAACAAACCGGATGGGCATAGTTACCTGCGCAAACGAACAATACGGTTATATTAATAATGACCCGTTTATTGAAATGCATTTAAACAAAAACTGGAAACATTCTGTTTATAAGACTGCAATGGAAGTATTGAATGAATCCCGAAAAACTAATACTCCTACCTCAGCCGTTGCGGTTAAATTAGCAGATAAGCTTTCAAAGATCAATCATCCGGTATTCGGTCATCGCGGAGAACAGATAATCGATTCTCTTGTCGAAAATAACTGGCAAAAGTAAAAGATCGGAATCAGAAGTTGATAACGGAAATAGATAAAAAAAATATAAATATTATCGGGGTAATTTCGGATACTCACGGATTATTACGGCCCGAAGTTAAAGACGTTTTTAAAGACGTTAAATTAATTATACATGCCGGTGATATCGGTGATGCTGTGATAATAAAAGCGCTTGAAGAAATTGCCCCCGTAATAGCAGTAAAAGGCAACATTGATCAACTGAGCGGATTTGAGGAACTTCCCGTGATCCGGAAGATGAAAATAGGGGCGCACAATTTTACAATAGTCCATAACATTATTGAATATAACCAAAATCACGCCGGCAAAAGAGATGTAATTATTTTCGGTCATTCTCATAAACCCGGTGCTGAGGAAAAGAACGGAGCACTCTTTTTTAATCCGGGCAGCGCAGGGAAAAAAAGATTTTCGCTGCCTGTCTCAGTGGGATTGCTTATATTGGAAAAGAACAACATTAAACCCGAAATTCATTACCTGGATGTTTAACCTCAAGGTAATTATACGGCAATGTTTTCAACCTGGTTCTCTTTGAAAGGGAAGTCGAAGAAATAATGATCGACATCCTCTTTTTTTACTTTATCCTTAGTAAGAAAATATTTTTCTATCTTAGAGTCATTTCTCTCCGGTTTGAACGGCAAATAAAGTCCGTCTTCAAATAACTCTTTTCTCATTCTTATCTTTTTATGTGTAACCAGATAAGCCATGTCAAGAGAAATCTTCCTGGAATATGTGTCAAAATCTTTTCTTAGGTAAACTATGCGCATTTTATTATCCGTGAAATTTTTACAATAATTTAAAGCTAAATTAAGAAAAAATTATTACTGTTAATGTACGGCGGGGATATATTTTTTTTGCTATTAACCGGGGGCCGGAATGGCCGCAAAGGCACTAAGTTGAGTTATTAAATTTAAAAGGTTAGGGAAAATGTCAATCCGTTTGAATAATTTGTAAAGTAAGGAGAAATTTTCAGTTCCATTGTAGTTTTCTGAGAGAGTTCGTTTTTTTCCCTTATTACAGGATGAGATATAAGTTCGCCGAAAGAATAGCCGAGAAAAACCGCCAGGGGATAATCACTGTACCAATGGATTCCTGTATTTAGCATGCTTATTCCGAGTAAAACTTCAAGTCCGTAGCTTACCGGTTTTATCCAACGCTGTTCGGGATAATTTTCGGCGATAACGATAAAAGCTGCCAATGAGGTTGTCATATGTCCTGAAGGAAAAGCATCATAGGCAGGGACATGCTTAAGGTAATCCAACTGATTCGGGAAGAACCGCCAGTCGCCTCGCGGCTGTGTTGAAATAAACGGGCTCTCTCTGCCGGTAATATGCTTAAGCAATTGAACAACGGCGCCGCTTGCCAATACTGCTTCCACTATTTGACTTGCGGTTCTTAAGGCCCTGTGATCTTGTGTTATAAATCCGTATATGGCAAATCCTCCTGCCAAACCGAATTGTGAACTGCCGTCGCCGATCTGTACTATGATGTCGCTCCATCTTTTATTGAAGGAATTCCTAAGATAAAATTTATGAGCATATTGCCAGGTTTGATTATCGGTTAATATCAGGCCGGCAGTTGCGGCCGAAATACCAAGAAACATTGGAATATTCTTAACTGTGATTTCCTTATCGTAAAATCGCACCATATCTCCGGGCAAATTGGTAATCATATCGTACCAATGAGGCAGGTAATCATCTGAGATCGAATCATTTAATATAGTTTTCCGGTTAATTGCCATAAAAGCATAACTGCTGTCGATTCCGGGACGGTAACCGGATTCGTTAACCGGGCGGTGTTTTATGTTTTTATGCGTATTCCCTTTAACTGCCGGAAATACTGTAATGCTTAGTAAAAATAAAATTAAAGTAGATTTTAATAGCATTTGGAAATATGTAATAATAATTTTCGTAAATATATCCTAAGCCGGTTTATTTGAATGTGAAATAAATCTTTGCAGGATTTAAATCACATGCACGGTAAAAGTGTCATTTTTTTAAGTCCGTGATAATATAGTTTGGAAAAACCGATACATAATTCGGTAATAAAAGGGAGAGATATATGAAAATATTAGCGATAGAAAAAGAATACCCAGGTATTCCCGCAGAAGCTTTTAAGCCGTTCTTGATGGAAGAGGCACAAAAAGTATGGGAATTTTATAAGAAGGGAATAATCAGGGAAATTTACTTCAGGGGCGACCGCAGCAGCGCCGTACTTGTTCTCGAATGTAAAGATTCCGCTTATGCCGGAGAAATTCTTAATTCACTTCCGCTCGCTGCAAATAATCTGATAAAATTTGAGATTATTCCTTTGATTCCGTATCCGGGATTCGAAAGATTATTTGAAAAGACCTCGCCCCAACCCCCATCCTAAACGGAGAGGGGATTTTGATTGTTTGGCTTAATATCGGATATCCTTAACAACATCTGTCTAAATGTAGCGTGCTTAGTGCCTTATGCTTATATTTATAATGCTTTTGCATGTACGCAATTGAAAGTAAAGTGGAAAATTTCTTAAATCGCCTAAGCACGACGAACAAGCCAAAACTATTTCAGCAAGATCATCTTCTTAACCTGATTAAAATTTCCGCAGGCTAATCTGTAGATATATATTCCGCTGCTTAGATTGTTGGCTTTAAAGTTGATTGAATAAGTGCCCGACGATTTTTCTTCATTTACAAGTGTTGTAATCTCCCGCCCGGTAATATCATAAATTTTCAGACTTACAAATGATTGAAAGGGGACGGAAAATTTAATAACGGTTGAAGGATTAAACGGATTAGGATAATTCTGATATAAATTGAATTTTTCCGGAGCAGAATCTGAAGTTTGCGGCAAGGTTACTTTGCCTGTTTGAAGTGAGGTGCTATCATTAACCCATTTTCCCGCCGACCAAATATCGATATTATCAATATCGTAAATCGCCCAATTGTTATCGGAAGTCTGCCAGGTTAACCCTGATGATCCGCTGTTTTTCATTACTTTGAAAGTAATTTCCGCAACGTCTGTCCAGCCGGGACTTTTAGACACTATTGTACCCCTGTCGGCATACATAGAGACGATATTTATCCAAATCTGATTTTTCAACGGTCTTGTTACCGTACAATCATAATCACTGCTTGGGAAATTTAAAAAGAGTAGTCTATATTTGATGAAGGCGACGCAGGAAATGATAGTAGCGTACTGTCAAAATTAAATATAATAGTCGAACAGCCTAGAGTGTCATTGTCGGAGTCTGTATTTATCTGCAATTTTATCTTATACTGAGTCAGACTACTACTAACTAATACAAAGCGACCGTTTACTGTAGTATTGGCATAATTAAAAGCTGAAAGAAAAAGGAATATGAGAATAATTGCGGAATGCTTTTTCATTTATTTCTGATAATCCATTTATAATTTTAAGCAAAATGAGGGTCTGTACACTTTTAATGAAAAAGATCTCTAGTTTTTGCAACTTTTATTAATTTATTTTGAACTTCGGTTTAAATAGTCTTAAGATTTGCTTGGCAAACTACCGGAAATAAAGGAAAGGAAACATCAGGGAATACCTGATATTGGTCAGGAAAAACCTGATATTAATAAGGGAGCATTCAGCAGAAATTGTTTTAAAATAGCTCAAGGTACAGGCTGTTATAGAAAAATTTTACTAATTGATTAAAATTTGAGCATTAAGCATTGTCCTCTTCATTACTTAATCATAAATACCGTTCAAAAATTCCATTGCTATTTCAGCAAGATCATCTTCTTAACCTGAGTAAAATTTCCCGCAGGCTAATCTGTAAATATACATTCCGCTGCTTAAATTGTCGGCTTTAAAGTTAACCGAATAAGTTCCTGTTGATTTTTCCTCATTTATCAGTGTTGTAACCTCTCGCCCGGTAATATCATACACTTTCAAACTCACAAAAGATTGATTTGGAACGGAAAATTTAATTACAGTCGATGGATTAAAAGGGTTAGGATAATTCTGATATAAATTAAATTTATCCGGAACAGAAGCATTCGTTCCCGATGCAGTTACATTACCTATTTGAAGTGCCGTGTTTTCGTTAACCCATTTTCCGGCTGCCCATACATCAATATTATTGATATCATAAATTGCCCAATTATTATCCGATGTCTGCCAAATTAAATTTGTTGATCCCGCTACCTTTAATATTTTAAAGTTTAATTTTAAAACGTCGGTCCATTCCGGGCTGTTGGCAACGACGGTTCCTTGGTTTGAGGCGATTGATTCAATATTTATCCAGATTTGGTTTGGAAGTGGTCTGGTAACTGTAGAGTTATAGTTGCCGCCCTGAAAATTTAAAAAATTGTAATCTGTATTTTCTTTTGGTGTTTCCGGGAAAGCTATTGATGAGCTATCAAAATTAAAAATGATGGTTGAACATCCCAATGTATCCGTTCCTGCATCGGTGTTGATTTGAAATTTAACCAAATAATTATTTGAAGTACTGCTAACTAAAACGAACCTTCCGTTTACTGTTGCTTTTGCAAACAAAGAAATTGATAAAAGGAAAAAAAATATAAATAATCCGTTAATTCGCTTTTGCATATATTTTACATCTTGAGATTTTACATAACACATCTATTCGACTTGGTGTGTTATTCAACAATAAAGCCATGTAAAATCTTCACGAAATAGTACCACGGATCGCAAAATGCTTATTTCACTACTAGCATTTTTTAATATTAAATACTGCGAAAAAAGAATTATTTGGAAGATATTCGCTGTTTGAACAGAATTTTAATCTTGTCAAATATTCTGAACCGGGAGGTTAAACATGTTTATATGCTTTAATTTGTTGTAATTATTACAGGTAAGTTTGAAGAAGAAAACGTAATTATTTCATGTTTTTGTATTCATTTATATTACTATTTTCTAGGAAATAGTCCTCGGACAACTAGGTTGAAATTGATTTTTAAGGCTGGAAATGTATTTGTTAATAGAAATTAGCATATTAAACCGGTTGTAAGAAGTAAAGATTCAGGTTAGTATAATTTTATGTAGAGGTATCGCTAAATTATTTAAATTTGTAAATATTTATAAAATTAGTAAATTTCAACTGTTCTTTTTAAGATTGAATATCGTTGCGAGCGTAACTCAGTTGGTAGAGTGTCAGCTTCCCAAGCTGGATGTCGCGGGTTCGAACCCCGTCGCTCGCTCAACTAAAAGGCAGCCTTTCAAACAGGTTGCCTTTTTTATTAAAATTTACGGTAAAAAATAAAAATATATTTGTATCTTTTTCAAAAAAGTACAATATTAGTGCTCTTAAATTTTTAAGTTCTTATTAAATACGGGCGCTTAGCTCAGCCACGTAGTGGTGACGATGTCACTGGCTTAGAGCATCCCGACTTCCAGTCGGGAGGATTCATGGTTCCTAGATATTTTATAAGGGCGCTTAGCTCAGCTGGTTTAGAGCATCTGCCTTACAAGCAGAGGGTCCGCGGTTCGAATCCGTGAGCGCCCACAAAAGAAACAAAAAAAAGCCGCGACATAGCGGCTTTTTTATTTTGGAACTCATCCCAACCCTTCCCTTGAGAAGGGAAGGGCTTATTTGAAGAGGTGACTTTCCCTTTCAAACCTTAACCGAACATTTGACCAATCATTTTAAAAATAAAATTTGCGTCAAGATGATAATGTAACGTTCTCATGACAACAAGTCCTTCTCTTCAAAAGAGAAGGACTACAGGATGAGTTCGGGATTATTGCCTAAGTCTCTGATTTTTCCTATACTATAAATCCACGTTCAATAAAATAAGGGGGAGTAATGAGCCTGAATAAAAATCATAAGCTTAAAATGGTCGCCCAAAAATTGTGTCGTGAGCTAAGGAAAAATTCAACAAAGGCAGAAAAAATATTCTGGGAAGCTGTTAGAGATAGAAGGTTTATGGATAAAAAATTCTACCGCCAATATCCGATCTTTTTTGATATTCTTGGCAGAGAGACTTTTTTTATTGCTGATTTTTATTGTTTCAAAGAAAAACTGGTTGTAGAGATTGACGGAGGTTATCATAAAAGGCAAAAGCAATATGATGAGCTCAGAACTTTCATTATAAATTCTCAAAATATTAATGTAATCAGATTTAAAAATGAAGAGGTCGAAAATGATTTACCGTCTGTTTTAGAGAAACTCAGAGAGGAAGGCTTTACCACTTAGGCACTAAGGTACTGTGGTAAAAGTCAATATTAAGAGCAAAATAAATTGCTAAAGATTCACGTATATTTTTTCGGCTTTATGCCGGATTAAAATTCGGTACATAGTCGACGTTCTTTTTGAAAATTGTATATATCAGAATAAGAAGTTTCCTAGCAACAGCAATTAGAGCAATTTTCTTAACGTTCTTTTTAGTAACTAAACGGATATATGTTTGTTTTAATTTCGGATTATACCTACAGGCCGAAAGAGCGGGCATATAAACAGCTTGTCGTAAAAAGCGATTCCCTTTTTTCGATATAGATGTTTTATGTTTCTTCAAACCAGACTCATTGTAAACAACATCCAGTCCGGCATAACTTGTAAGTTGCTTGACGTTCTCGATCAAAGCAAAACCGTTTGTTTCGGCAATGATAGAAACTGCTGTCATAAAACCTACTCCATCTATCTTGTCGATCTTATTGATTCTATCGTTAAGATCAGTATCTTTTTCTACTAGTTCTTTGAGTTGTTTTTCAATCTCTTTTAGTTGTTTCTCAAAGACAGACAATGTCGCCTTACTCCTTTTAAGAGATTCCTTCAGAGGCTCATAAGAGTATTCTTTAGAATGAAGCTGATTTTTTACTTGAGCAGCCATTCGTTTGATAGAACTGTATTCTCTTGTAAGACTCTTAAGAGCTTTTGTTAATGGGCTTGGAACTTGCCATGGCTGCATTTGTCTTTCAAGACCGAACTGGGTAATCATTTTTGCATCCAGATTATCTGTCTTTGATTTGATATCCAAAGTCCTGGAAAAATTCTTTGTCTTGTTCGGAAGTACTACAATTACTTTCAAATGCTTCTCATTTAGAAAGTAGGCTAGTCTTTCGTAATAAACACCGGTAGCTTCCATAACAAAAAAAAGAGGCGCCGTTAGTGTTCCTTTGTTCTTTTTAGTAAAGGAAATTAGTTCTTTGAAACCTTTGGGAGTATTATCAAAAGTTATTGCCGGAGTGATTTTCTGTTCTTGATTTATGTTAATCGTTCCATAGCTGACAGATAGGGTATCTTTCGATACATCAATGCCCACAACTTGTTTGATAATTTCCACCGGTTATTTCCTTTATCTTATTTTTTTATATGGCTTTTTGCTTCTTTGATAACTTCTCTCGTAGTATTATGCGGGATTTCCACCCAGTGGAATCTCTAAGTACTGTTCAGTCTTTAAGAAGCTCAACAGGGATGGTGAGTATATCTTAGTGACGATATCATCGAAATGTATCTAGGCACGAATCGCTCTACCATCCCTTAAGCCGGTATTTTAAGAATCAAAATTACTTATATATATTTATAAAAATCATTTTTGTTAACATACGAGCGCACTTAGAACCACTAAGTTTAAATTAAAAATTCCTTAGTGTACCTTTGTGTACTTAGTACCTCAGTGGTGAAGAGACCTTGCCGCAGAGTCAGCACCGGTATTATAGAGCATAACCGAAAAAAACAATAAGAAAACACCGAACGACAAACCTAATATCTGCAGATCAGAATAAGATACCGCATATAAAAGTGCTGCTAGAAATAAAATTATTCCCGCAAGACTCAGAATTATCGATATAATTCTCATCTCAACCCCCAAAAATAATTCTTATAATGTAAATGCCTTTTCCACAAGCTCTTTTTGATGCTGAGCCGAAATTTTTGCTGATCCGAATGCCGGACTTGCGCCTTCGGGTCTCCCGGAGTATACAAGTTTTTGAGCAGGGCCAAGCAGTTCAATTAACCGTGGTGCCAGAAAAGTCCAGGCACCCATATTCTGCGGCTCTTCCTGTACCCAGACCACCGTCCCGGCATTTGAAAATGAGCCAAGAATATTCTTAACAACATCGGATTTAAAAGGATAGATCTGCTCAACTCTTACCAGCGCAGAGTCCTTTATATCGTGATCGTTTTTGTATTTTAACAAATCGTAATAAACCTTGCCTGTAGATAATATTACCCGTACTATTTTTCCCTTTTCACTTACCGAATTATCATCCATGATCTCCATAAAACGGCCGTTCAGAAATTCCTGTTTTGACGATTTTGCTTCCGGATGACGGAGCAGGCTCTTAGGAGTCATTATTATTAACGGCTTCATTGTATTTTGTTTTATCTGCCTTCTCAATACGTGAAAATATTGGGCAGGTGTAGTTAAATTACAGATCTGGATATTATCCTGGGCGCATAAAGTTAGAAACCTTTCCAGCCTTGCACTTGAATGTTCCGGGCCCTGACCTTCGTATCCGTGCGGAAGAAGCATCACCAGACTGTTAGGAAGTTTCCATTTTTCGTAAGAAGCTACAATGAAATTATCTATTATAACCTGGGCGCCGTTTGCGAAATCGCCGAACTGCGCTTCCCACATAACCAGCGCAAGCGGATCGGCGGTGCTGTAGCCGTACTCGAAGCCGAGAACCGCTGCCTCGGATAATAAACTGTCAAGAGCTTCAATCTTAGCCTGACTTTGAACCATGTGATTCAAGGGTATGTAATCCAGACCCGTTTGTATATCCGTTAACGCAAGATGTCTATGCGAGAATGTACCGCGCACGCTGTCCTGCCCGCTTAACCTAACAGGCGTACCGTCCAGAAGCAGTCCGCCGAAAGCCAGAGATTCGCCGAAAGCCCAATCTGCATCTGACGACTCATCGAGCAGTTTTAATCTCTGATCGAGAAATTTTCTTAGTTTCGGATGGACCGCAAATTCCGAAGGAAGAGTTGTAATCCCGTTGACAATTGTCTCAAGCTGTTCGGAAGTCAGATTTGTATTTTTATCCGGAGTTACCGAAGCCATTCTTTCTTTTGAAACCGCCAGCGGAACGTCGCTGTTAAACTCGGTGTTTTTTCTTTTTATTTTATCGAAAGCTTCGCTTAATCTGTTATAAATTTCATCGTTCATTTTATCTATTTCACCGGAGGAAAGAGTTTGATTTTTTAAAAGAGTGGTGGAATAAATTTCTCTTACCGAGGGATGGTTCTTAATTTTTTCGTACAGCAGCGGCTGAGTAAAACCGGGTTCATCGCCCTCGTTATGCCCGTGTCTGCGGTACCCGAACATATCTATAACAACATCTTTTCTGAAAATTTGTCTGTATTCGAACGCCAGTTTTACGACCCATAAAGCGGCTTCGGGGTCTTCTCCGTTTACGTGAAAGATAGGCGCCTGGATCATTTTAGCGACATCGGTTGCGTAAACCGAAGAGCGCGCATCTTCAGGTGTTGTAGTAAAGCCGATCTGGTTATTAATTATGATATGAATAGTGCCGCCGGTTCTGTAACCGCTTAACTGAGAAAGATTAAGCGATTCTGCAACTACGCCCTGTCCCGCAAACGCGGCATCGCCGTGAATCAATACAGGCATAATCTTCCGGTGTTCCTTGTTATCTCCCAATCTGGTTTGCTTGGCTCTGGTTATTCCTTCAACAACCGGGTTGACCCATTCTAGGTGACTGGGATTGGAGGCAACCGATACCGCAATGCTTTTACCGCCGTGAGTCCGGTACTTGCCCGAAGCGCCGAGATGGTACTTAACATCGCCTGATCCGCCGATTGAATTGGGATCCTGTATATCTTCGAACTCCGAAAAAATCGACTCGTACGACTTACCTATAATATTTGCCAGAACATTCAGTCTGCCTCTGTGCGACATACCGAGAACAGCCTCAAGCATACCGCTCTCGCTTGCCTGGTGAAGAAGAAAATCCAATACCGGGATGAGGGTTTCGGATCCTTCGAGTGAAAACCTTTTATGTCCGATGAATTTTGTATGAATAAAATGCTCAAAGGTTTCCGCGACGATTAATTTTTTTAATATTGTTGTTTTAATTTCCTGCGAAAAGTCGGGTACGTTCTTAACAGGTTCCATCTTACTTTGAAGCCATATCTTTTCGGCCGGATTTTGAATATGCATATATTCAACACCGATCTTTTCACAATAGGTTTTCTGAAGTATATCCAGAATTTCTCGTAGAGTAGCTTTTCTTAGACCGCTGAATCCCCCGGTAATAAATTCTCTGTCAAGATCCCACAAAGTCAGTTTATAAGTCGCAGGATCGAGTTCCGGATGATAAGGAGTAGGGGAGCCGAGCGGATCGAGGTCGGCAATTAAATGACCGCGCACCCTGTAAAGATTAATCAGTTGTAAAACTCTTCCTTGCTTTTCGATCTCTTCTGTATTTCCGACCGCTGCGAATGTTCCCGGCTGATAATCTGTTTTCCAGGTTAACGGCTGGAGCGGTATTTTTATATCTTCGAAAATTTCCTCGTAAAAGAAATTATTTCCCAGAAGCAGATCGTGAAGCTCTTTTAAGAACATACCGGATTCGGCGCCCTGGATAATGCGGTGATCGTAAGTGCTTGTTACGTTCATTACCTTGCTTATCCCGAGAGTCGAAATAGTAGAAGGCGACATTGCCTGGTACTCTGCAGGATATTGAATTGCGCCTGTCGCAACTATGGTTCCCTGACCGATCATCAATCGCGGAACCGATGTAACCGTTCCGATAGTCCCTGGATTTGTGAGTGTTAATGTTGTGCCTGAAAATTCATCCGGATTAATTAATCCCTTTCTCGATCTTGAAACTAGGTCATCGTAAGTCTTATAAAACTCTTCGAAGTTCATCAGATTGACCTTCTTAATATTCGGTACAATCAATGAATGCGATCCGTCTTTCTTTTCGATATCAATTGCCAATCCCAGATTTATTCCGTTCCTTTTAATCACATTCGGTTTGCCGTCAATAACGGTAAAAGCATTATTCATAACCGGGTTTGTCGTAACCGCTTTGATAATTGCCCATGCAATTAAATGCGTAAAGGAAATTTTCCCACGGTTTTTCTTATGAAGATACCGGTTTATTATTGTCCTGTTTTCCTCGAGAAGTTTTACGGGTATGGTTCTTTGTGACGTAGCCACAGGAATGGTAAGACTATAATTCATATTTTCGAGTATGCGTGCCGAACTTCCCGCGATTATCTGAAGCTTATCTTCCTGATCGGGAGTGGGCATGCTGATGTTAGGGAAAATATTCTGAGCTTGAGTTCTTACGGCAGATTTTTTTTTGTCCCCGATTTTATCCTGACTTCCTGTTTCGCTGCCGAAGAAGCTCTGCCATTGTTCCGATACTTCGGAAGGATTATCTTCATATTGTTTGTGCAAATATTCTACGAACCAGGTATTTGCACCGAATTTTTCAAGTTCTTCTTTTTGTTCTTTTGTTAAATCGCTGGATTTCATTTTCTTTGTAATGGTTATTATTAAGATATTATGATTTAATATAATAAATTATGCATACAGTAATTAGTCATCCGCTATGACAATTAACTATAAGGTATATTTCCCGGTTTGATGTTTTGTATTATTGACCTTTTCAAATTTAATAAAAGTATTTCCTTTAAGTAAACAAAAAACAGTCTTTATATTATGAATATGATGAAAAATACAGAAATTGCGGCTCTAAGAAGAGAGTATTCGCTTAAAGTTCTCGATGAAAGCAATGTACGGACAAACCCGTTTGAACAGTTTTCGATTTGGATGGAAGAGGTGGTTAGTTCCGATTTGCTTGACCCGAGTGCAATGATACTTGCAACAGCGGATTCAAAAGGTATTCCGTCTGCACGGACAGTGTTACTTAAAGGTGCCGATAACGAGGGTCTTATATTTTACACTAACTATACTAGTCGCAAAGCAAAAGAACTGAATGAAAATCCTAATGCATCTATACTGTTTTTGTGGCGGGAATTGGAAAGACAAATTCGAATATCCGGCAGAGTTGAGAAAGTGTCGAAAAAGCAATCGGAAGAATATTTCCATTCCCGTCCCTATGAGAGTCAGCTCGGTGCCGTTGCATCTGAGCAAAGTAAAATAATACCGGGAAGGGATTACCTTGATAACAGGTTCAACGAGTTGAAAAAGAAATTCGAAGGACGCGAAATACCTTTACCCGAATACTGGGGAGGTTACAAACTTTATCCGGAATATTTTGAATTCTGGCAGGGCAGGGAGAGCCGGCTTCACGACAGGATCAGTTACATAAAAGACGGAGAAGGGTGGAAAATAGTGAGACTAGCTCCGTAATTGACGATGTAATAAAAAATTGTTAAGTTAATTACTAAAGTTTGAAAACATTAAAATTATATTTTACTTAGCTTTGTTTTGCCATGTGAATATATATAATTTATCTTATCTAAAAATATTTAAGCTTCGATGGGGGACACTTCGAAAAAAATATAAAACTTTAAAAACATTATAAGTGCAATTTAAAAAATTTGCAGTCCGTAACATGAGATTATTTAACTGCAATCGTTATTCTGTGAATTCAAAATATTTTTACTGAAATAGTATACACGGATCATTATTAAAGGGAGGCTTATATGAAACGTTTAGTAATATTAATGATTTTAATTCTGCTCCAGCTCAGCTTAAGTTTGGCGAACGGTGTAGGGGTGGTGGATGCGAGTAAAGGAGTTTATTTAAGACTGGATTCCACTATAGTGAATGTTACTGTGGCCGGTCAAATATCCAAAACAACTACTATACAATATTTTACCAACACAGATACGGCAGCGGCTTCCGTAAAATATGCTTTCCCGCTTGCTGAACAGGCGAGTGCAACTCAGCTCCGCTGGCTTGCGGGCGGACAGTGGTATACAGCCGCGGTTGCGGGAACGCCCCAGGATTCGACTCTTCCCGGCACCGGCGGTTATATTTCGCCGGATCTCTTAAATTATTTAGGCAATACGCCTTTATATTTTTCGATACCGCAAAAAATAAAAGCCGATTCAACACTTGCGGTAGAGCTTACTTATGTAGAGTTCCTTCCTTATTCGTTCGGGAAAGTCAATTACATATATCCGAACGATTATCATTTAATACAATCTAGCGCTATCGGGATTCAGAAATTTGATTTTAACCTTTCATCTCAGAGAGCTATCGACAGCATCAAGGTAACAGGAAATCTTATTCCGTCATTTATTTCAAATTATAAAGACAGCGCCAGAGTCAGTTTCGTAATGCATGAAAAAGCTGCCGATCAGAATTATTCTATCCAGTATTCCCTCAGTGCAAATCAGCTGGGTTTGTTCGCATACAGTTCCATGCTTGCCGATTCTACCGTGCCTGATTCGCTCGGCAGCGGATTTCTATCGTTTATAGCGGAACCCGATCCGGGCAACAGTATTTCGACAATTTCCAAAGTGTTTACTCTTATAATCGACAGGTCTGGAAGCATGTCGGGTACAAAAATGGACCAGGCAAAGGAGGCTGCTTCTTTCATTGTAAATCATCTTAATGAAGGCGACAAATTTAACTTAATAGATTTTGATGATATCATTACGTCGTTCCGGCCTGTCCATGTTTTATACACTCAGCAGACAAGAGATTCAGCGCTGGCTTATATAAATGATCTTTACGCGAGAGGAATGACAAGTATCTCGGGTGCTTTTGCGACGGCTGTTCCGCAATTTACAGCGGCTAACGACAGTTCGGCAAACATTATTATTTTCTTTACCGACGGTCAGCCAACGGCAGATATCACGGATATATCTCAATTGGTAGATTATATAGATAATTTAATTAAGACAAGTGAGAGGAAAATATTCTTATTCAGTTTCGGTATCGGAAGCGATGCAAATAACCAGCTTCTAACTTTGATTTCCCTGCACAATAACGGCCTGGCGGAGTTTCTGGGAAACGACGAATTGTATTCAAGGATAACCGATTTCTATCTATCAATAAGAAATCCGGTTTTGTTAAACAGCCACATCACTTTTACTCCGCCGGTAGTAACCGAAGTGTATCCTGATTCCCTTCCTAATCTTTACAAAGGAAAGCAGATGATTGTGGCCGGAAGATATACGCAGGCTCAGCCGGTTAAGATTACACTTACCGGTAATGCTTTCGGAAAAAACGTGAGTTATGATTATAATATTAATTTAAGTGATTCATCTATTACAGAGAATCAGTTCCTTCCAAAAATCTGGGCCAAGCAGAAAATCGCCGCATTGTTTATTCGTTATTACTCACTTCCTTCCGGATCGGAGGCGGCTATACCTATTAAAAATGAGATAATTGCTTTGAGCCAGGCATACGGTATTGTTACTACCTTCACTAGTTTTTCTGGCAACACCCCGGGTGCCGGAACCAGAACGGAAGTGAAAAAAGATAAAACTGCCGGTAATATTCATCCAGGAGATTTTGAACTTCTCGGAAATTATCCGAATCCGTTTAATCCTTCCACAACCATAGAGATTAGGGTGAATAATAATTTCACCGGAATTATTAATGTTAAAATTTACAATATTCTCGGTCAGGTTGTAAAAACTCTGCATCTTCAGGTAAGAGGATCCGGCATATATAATATTGTCTGGGACGGTCTTGACGAAAACGGTAATTCTCTTTCAAGCGGAGTTTATATATACGGAATCGAAACACAGAATATGGTCCTAATGGGAAAGATGACGTTGCTTAAATAAATTGTGGGGAGTTGGTTGTTGGTTGTAAATCGTTGAGCTTGTCGAAACGAGCTTTTCATTCCGTGTCCGGCTTATGGCATCCGGACATGGGATATTATAATATCATGGTCATATACATTTTTATAATTAACCCGCGAATTAATTCGCAGGTTAATGAGAAGAAAAAAGAGTTTTTTGCAACCGTTGAACCTACCGGTAGGCAGGTTCAACGGTTTTCGCACCAAAAACATTTAGGGGCTTAACTTAAGTAACAACTCAAAAATGATTTATGAAATTCAATGTTACATATATATTCGTAATAATCTTATTGTCAAATGTATGCATTTTCCCCCAGCAGCTAAAGTTAGGAGTTAAGGCTGACTTTCTTACAGGTAACAAATATATCAATTATCAATTAGGTCCGGCTGTTGCTTTAGATTACTCACTTTCACAGGTACCTGTTTCGGTACAAGGGACGGTGAGGTTTAGTCTCGGCGAATTTAGTAGTGAAAATCATTTTTCTACCGGCCAAACTTTTACTGTGTTCAGCGCCGGATTAGCGGTTAATTATTATCCAGTTACTTGGGCTATTGAGCCGTATTTAGGCGCCGGTTTATTTTATAATTCCAACAGTATACAATCGTCAGTAACGCCTTCTCCAGATTTCAGCGGAAACATGTATTTCCCAACCGCATTAAAAAATAATATTTCCGGAGAACTGACTTTGGGAATTAAATTTTCCGCAAACACGCCGGTAAATTTTATTACGGAAATAACGCAGACTTTAAACAGACCGGGATATATTTTGAAAACATTGAATAACAATAACGGTATTTACAGCGAAATTAAGAAAGAAGAAAAATTAAACCTTAATTCTTTGTTCCTAAAACTGGGATTGCTTTTCAATCTCTAAAATTTTAATAATTAATAAAAATCTATAAAGTAAATTTATCGTCAAAAAAAAGTGAATTAAAGAAATTATATTCTAAAATAAGCCTGAATTTTACAACATATTTCTTCAAACCTGAAAAAGATTTAATTTTAAAAAATTCCATTCCCAAAATTTTAAACCGCAATTCTTCTTTTTTATCTACTGAAAAACTAATGTCCCCGGTTTTCTCAATTGAAAAATATTACGGAAACAACCGGATTGTTAAAAATAAATATTCGCACTTTAAAAAATATTCTAACTCATTAAACACATTTTCCGAACAAGGTCAATTTCTGTCTATATTAATATTTTGTCGACAACTATTCGATAATAAATATATAATATGAATTTATCTTTATTTATTTCAAACCGAAGATCCAAATCAAATGGAAATAAATTCAGCACTAACATCTGAAAGTATCGAAAACTTAAAATTCAAAAGAAGTTTTTGGATAATATTTATATTAATATCGGTTATCCAGATTTTTAAGTTTATAATTTCGGCTTATTTCGGATTCGCATTCGGCGAATTTCCCGCAGAATATTATTTACTTTCCGGACTGGGAGGGGTGGTCTGGTATTTTATTTTATTAGCTGCGATTCTGCTGGACCTAAATAGCAGAAATGTTATTCCTTCCAAGATTTTTAATTTTAATCTATCTTCTGTTAAAACCTGGTCACCCAGTTTATTTAAATATGCTTCGGGATGCGCAATATTTGTCCTTCTCTCATTTTTTCTTTTTCCTAAAAGTGAATTTCAATTGGAAAATCAAACACCATTTATTATTTCTTTAACATTTATAAATGCGGTAATCCTTGCTCCTATTATTGAAGAAATGGCTTTCCGGGGATATTTATACAATGCGATGTTCGGAAGTTTTAAAAGGAAGAAAGAACGGATGGTAGTTAACGCAATGCTCTTCGCATCCGCACATGTATTTCTGGGATTAATTTTCATAGGAGCCGGGGTGCCGTATTATATTTTTGTACTCGGATATTTACTTGCTAAACTTTACGAGGACAGCCGCTCGATAGTTCCCGGGATCTTGCTTCATGCATTTAATAACGGCTTTGTCTTTTTGATAAGCATTTTAAACGTTTATTATCTGAAATAAATATATAAAAGTGAAAAATGTTATTATAAAATATAAAAATAGTTATAACTACAGGCTGCCTGCTTTTTTAACTTTATTGGGATTGATCCTAATGCCTTCCGATGGCTTCGGCTTTTCGGCGTGTCCCTTCTATCATTTAACCGGATTACCGTGCCCTGTTTGCGGATTAACTAGAAGCATCAGCTCAATTCTGCATTTTGAACTACTTAAAAGTCTTTTATATCATCCCTTAGGCATTCTGATATTGGCATTAATCATAATGATTATAATTACGAACGATCCGAATTATATTAGTTCAATAATGAAAAATAAGAATAAGTATTTTAGAATACTTTTGTCAGCCAAGTCCCTTTTGATATTATTCTTTCTTGTCTGGATCCTGCGAATTTAAAAATCATAAATTTATTAAATCTAAATAAGGGGTGATTATGGAAAGTGAGTATAAAGAATATCTTAGATCCAAAACCAGAGATGAACTTTTGGAAATAATAAGATCGATTGACAAGGAAAAATTTCCCGACCGCTATAATATGGTTCTTGAAGTATTAGATGAATCAATTTCTGCACAAATTAATGGGAACCAACCGTTTGACCGGGAATACGCGAATGTTTTAACCAGATTCGGTGCAATAGTTATAGACGGTTTATTATCATTTCTCTTTTATATACCCGTACTGGTTACCCTCAATATGTTAAAAAGAGGAGGGGATTTTTCGGTAATTGCAATTATTTCCGGTATCTCTTTAATAAGTATGTTTGTCTTCGGAATCTGGAATTCAATAGTCCGTATGGGAAAAACAGGGCAGTCTCTGGGAAGAAAACTTTTAAATATAGCTGTACTTAATGAAAACGGAATGCCGATTGGAATTGGCAGCGCGGCTCTCAGAGAAATAATAGGCCGTTTCGTATCCGGACTTTTCTGTTATATTGGTTATTTAAATGCTTTCTGGGATAAGAAGAAGCAGATGTGGCATGATAAAATGGCTAATTGCTATGTATACTATGTAGATGAGAATTTTTCGTAAAATCTTAAATGCAATATTGATCTAAGCCGGAATTATTTGCGGACTTAAGAGAGTCGAAGTGCAAAGATTTGGCTGACGGTTTTTCACACCAAATATTTAGGCGGTCAACTTGGGTTAATAATAAATTAAATTTAGAAATTTAAATCACAAGAATAAAATTAGCCGTATATCCGTTTCTTCTTACGGGAGACAGTAAGATTACTTTTAGAACTTGATAGCAAATTAAATAAGTCTAAAGTAATGAGGCATTTATGTCATACACAATTATAGTAATTATTTTGTTTTCAGTTACTCTGTTAGTTTCCGCCGCCTTTTATTACTTTGTTATGATTATTAATTCTTTGCCTAAATATGTACCTGTTGCTATATTGTCGTCCGCACTGTTCGTTTATTTATTATTAATAATACTAGCTCCGGGAAATATTATTTCCGGTAATCTTGTTCTGCTGATTGCAGCAAGCGCCTTAAGTGTTTCAGCCGGAAACCTGCTGAAAACATATCCGGCTATTATTGCTTTTATTGTGGCCGCAACTTTAGCCGATATTATTTCATTCGAATATTGGCCGGCGCATCAGATTGTAGATGCCGCAAGGGCAAGCGGATGGGGACATGCGCCTTTAATAAATTTTATGTCGATTTCGTTTGTTATGAATGACAGAATTATACCGGTTGTAGGAGCCGGTGATTTTTTCATACTAGGCGTATTTTTTATTGTTCTCGCCCAAATAAATGCTTCTAAATTATTACAATTCTTTCTTCCCGTTTCCGGGTTAGTTCTTGCGCTGACAATCGGAATATTGACCGGCGCCTTATTCGCAATTCCTCTTATGTCGTTCCCGGTGCTTATTTATCTGATCGGTAAGTAAATAATAAGAAGTATTTGAATGACATATATAAATACTTTTATTTGTTAAAATCATAACTACAGAATATGCTAGTTGAAAATTTTACATTTTATTTTTTTCTTGACAAGACATAATTATTTAATTATGTTCTACCATATCTCTTCTAGGCGGCAACTACTCCAATTTAAAGTTTATTTCTAATAATTCTTATTCCCCAAATGATCGATAAGTGTCTCGAGACCTTAAAAAAGGCATTAAAGGATTATTTAATCCTATTGCCGGAATTAAATATCACCAGCGGCGATGTTGTTTCAATATGTCCGGTTGTTAAAAATGACGGCTCAATTGCAGTACCCGAGAACAATATCGGTATTACGCTTGTGAATGTTGAAGAAGAACGCGTCGGCAAAGCACAACAGCCGGTTTCAGTTTCCGGAGACGGACGTATTTCACTCGGAAATCCTGAACTCAGACTAAATTTATATTTACTAATATCTGCAAATTTCCCGAATTACGATACCGGCATTCAGTTTCTTTCCGCGGCAGTTAGGTGCTTTCAATCCAACAACGTTTTTACAAACGAAAATACTCCGGATATGGACAGTTCTTTAAAAAAACTTATTGTAGAACTGTTTACTCTAAATTTTGAACAGCAGAATCATCTGTGGGGTTCGCTTGGAGCAAAATATTTACCATCGGTAATTTATAAAGTAAGACTGGTTACTATTCAAGAAGGACAGAAAAAGGTAGAATATCCTCCGATCACGGGATTTAATGTTAAATAGATAAGTTATTTATGAATGTATTATTTAACAGGCTTCTGAGCACAGTAGTAAGTCATGATTATTATTCGGAAGGGATAACAGGCGATTTTGATATAATGCCTTCTCCCGGATGCAGCGCCGTACTGAATAATTACGGTCTGCTCTTCAGGAGGGCTAAAACAGGCTTTACGGTTTTATATATGACGGAAGCCGGGTCATCAAATACTCCTGTAAAAAAAATAAATAATGATATTAAATTTTCGTTCTATCTCAAATTAAAGAACAGATTACTTCCTAATTTTTCAGACATTCCTCTTGATAACGCTACTAAAAGTATTTTCTATTTTACAAACAGAAATAATAATATTCAGAATTCCGAGCTTCTGCTTTCGGCAGGCACATCTGATCAATATGTCTCTGATATTGATAGAGTAGCGTTAAAGCCGAAGAGTTTCTTATATACTCAGACTTACCCAAATGCAACTGCCGCAGTTTCCGTTGCGGGTATAGACGGAAACGAAGTGCTTAATGATTCCGTCAATTCGATTAAAGGGACAATAAACTATAATGTTGATCTTTCCGGTTATCAGCCGGGTATTTATAAATTAAAGGTAGACGGAGCCGTTAAACTTAATTTTTATGCCGACGATGCGGCCGATCGGGAAAATATATTTGGTATAATAGAAATATTTAATGATGCGGCGGTGCCTTTAGGCTACAGGATGACCGATGCTTCCGGGAATATTGCAGAAAAAAAATATTCCGTCAACTTCGCAAGCAGGAAAACATTTTGGAAATATTTTATTGTACTTAAATACAGAAATTCCGTAAATCCCGCCGATCTTTCGCTTACATATCCGGATGCTACGAATAACTTTACGAAACAAACTCAAATAACACTGTCTGACGGAAATCCCGCGATTCCGTTCATTTCCGATCAGCTTATCCCGATGAAGGAAAAAGGAATTAAGGGAATTAAGCTCGAGAAAACAAACGGGGGAGGAAGCGGACTTTTTGAAATTGATAATTTACCCAATGCTTCGATTGAACATTTAAGTCCTGATCCTGTTGCCGGCAAGGTTTATTCTGAAATATTTATTTATATATAACTTAATAAATAGGAGAAAACATTATGGCTACATACAAGACTCCGGATGTGTACATTGAAGAGATCTCCTTGTTCCCGCCTTCGGTTGCGGAAGTTGAAACCGCAATACCTGCCTTTATAGGCTATACAGAAACCGCAAAAAAACTGAAGGATGATGATCTCAATTTAGTTCCTACACGAATCAGTTCTTTAGTGGAGTACGAACAATATTTCGGCAAGGCAGTATCCGCCACTTACGAATTGAGCATTGTGGAAAATACTGACGACAACACTTATGCTATTACGGTAAACAACACTACTGCACCACCGCTGTTCAGAATGTATTACGGCATGAAGCTCTTCTTTGCAAACGGCGGCGGACCGTGTTACATAGTTTCGGTCGGAAAGATTTCCGGCGGGAATGTATTGAAAGGCGACAATTCAACCGGACTGCTGGGCGGTCTTGCTCAAATTGAAAAAGAAGATGAGCCGACAATTCTGGTTTTCCCGGATGCCGTTGAACTTAGCTCGGCGGATTTTTATTCAGTAATGAATGAGGCACTGGCCCAATGCAATAAACTTCAGGACCGCGTAGCGGTTATTGATGTGCACAATCAGGATACCGGTACTTTCCGTAATACTATCAGAAGCGATACCGACTTCGTGAAATACGGTGCCGCATATTATCCGAATCTGGATACTTCGATAAACTATTTATATACCGAAGACAAAGTTAAAATAACATCTCACCTGGATCAGAACGGCGGAGCTCCGGCGGACGATCTGACGAATAAAACGCTTGACCAGGTGAAAGCAAGTAAGAATGCATTGTATAATCAGATAATAACCGAACTGAATAAATCTTATGTAACACTTCCGCCGAGCCCTGCTATTGCCGGGGTTTATGCAAGGGTTGATAACGACAGAGGCGTATGGAAAGCCCCCGCTAATGTTTCGCTCATAAATGTAATTAAACCTTCTATTAAAATTACTTCGGATGATCAGAAGGATCTTAATATTGACGTTACCGGCGGCAAATCCATAAATGCCATACGCGCATTTACAGGAAAAGGAACTCTTGTCTGGGGAGCCAGAACGCTGCTCGGCAACAGTAACGAATGGCGCTATATATCGGTAAGAAGATTCTATAACATGGTTGAAGAATCCGTAAAGAAATCAACTTATTGGGCGGTATTCGAGCCGAACGATGCGAATACCTGGATTAAAGTTAAATCGATGATTGAAAATTATCTTAACCAGAAATGGAGAGACGGAGCCCTTGCCGGCGCAAAACCGGACGATGCTTATTTTGTGAATGTCGGTTTGGGCATTACGATGACCGCGCAGGATATACTGAACGGCATAATGAATATTGAGATAGGTATGGCTGTGGTAAGACCTGCCGAGTTTATTGTACTTAAATTCTCTCACAAGATGCAGACTTCATAAACGGTTAATAAACAGTTTTTAATTGAAAATAATTTAACGGAGTTTTAAAATGGCTGACTATCCATTACCAGTATTTCATTTCCAGGTAAAATGGCACGGCGATTCGCTGGCCTTTGCCGAAGTAGCCGGGTTAAATACGGAGATACAGGTTATCGAATATCGCGACGGTGCTAATAAAGATTATTCGGCCCAGAAAATGCCGGGTATACCTAAGCACGGCAATATTACGCTGAAACGCGGAATCGTTCCTAAAGACAATCAATTCTTCGAATGGCTCAATACAACTAAATTAAATAAGGTTGAAAGAGCCGATATTATTATAAGTCTGCTTAACGAAAATCATGATCCGGTTATGACCTGGAAAGCCATAAATGCATTCCCCGTTAAGATCGAAGGTCCCGGCCTGAAAGCCACCGGCAACGAAGTTGCCATCGAATCAATTGAAATTGCGCATGAAGGCTTAACCATAGAAAACGGATAGCAGATGGATACTTATTATCCGCCGGTCGGTTTTCATTTTAAAGTTACGTTCGGTTTTCTTCCTCAGGACAGCAGCGATGTGAGATTCCAGGAAGTGTCCGGTTTAACATCGGAACTTGGAATTGAAGAAATTACCGAAGGCGGCGAGAACCGTTTTACCCACCGGCTTCCGGTTAGAGGTAAATACGGCAACCTTATTCTAAAGCGCGGACTGTTTACCGACTCACGGCTTATCGACTGGTGCCGGAATGCAATTGAGCATTTTGAGTTTCAGCCTACGGTTGTGAATGTAATACTGCTGAATGAAAATCATGAGCCGGTAGGCGATACGCTCAGCTTTTTAAATTCATATCCGGTAAAGTGGTCGGTTTCTGACTATAAAGCTCAGGAAAATTCAGTCGTTATCGAATCCATTGAGCTTGCGTATAATTATTTTACTCATGTTAAATTATGACGGAGTATCATTTATGCCAGTAGAAGTTTCGGAACTAGTAATAAAAGCAGTTGTGGACGACCAGCTATCTGCAGAAAAAAAGAAAACCGATGCCGGCAAGACAGATAAAGAAGAAATCATTACCGAATGCGTAGAACAAATTTTGGAAATTCTGAAGAGGGAGAAGGAGAGGTGAAAGTTGGTGGTTGGTTGTTGGTGGTTGGTAGTTGGTAGTTAGTCATAGAGTTTCTATTTACTTTAAACCTTACGCCTTAAACCTTTTAATTTTCACCTTACACCCGATACCTCATACTTCCAATGAACCGGTGAATTACATAGAAAATTAGCGGGGATGCATGAGCGGCGAATTAAAGAAATTGAAAATAGAAGCTTATAAGGATCTTGAATATAATCATAAGGTTGATGAGTTCGAGGTTATGTTCAATCCTGCAACTTATAATCAGAAATATGAAGTCGAATACCAGGAAGCACAGGGACAGGGAACAACCGGAAGTACACAGAAGTTCGGGAAGATAAAACCGCAGGAATACAATTTTGAATTTATTTTCGACGGAACGGGTGCTACCGGTATTCAGACGGACGTTTCGCAATTAATAGAAAAATTTCTGATCGTTTCCGGAAAAGAAAACGGTGAAATACACCGGCCTCATTATTTAAAAATAAGCTGGGGCTATTTGATTTCTAAATGCATACTCAAATCTGCCGACATTACTTATAACTTATTTAAACCCGACGGATACCCTCTCCGTGCAAAAGTGAATGCCGTCTTTGCGGAAAATATAGATGACGTACTCAGAACAGCGGAAGAGAATAAAAGTTCTCCCGATCTGACCCATTACCGGACTATCGCTGCCGGAGATAACCTGCAATTAATGTCGTATAAAATTTACGGCGATCCGCAGTATTACATAGATCTTGCCGGACAGAACAATCTGACAAATTTTAGGAGAATAAAAACAGGAACGATTTTAAAATTTCCCCCAATAAAATCGGCTAAAACAAAATGAACGACGAAAGAGTAATACCAGCGCCTGCAACAACAGATCTGCCGACTATAAAAATAAAATCTAACGGCAGTGAAATAAGCAGCGAATATCATATAGTTTCAATAAACGTGACCAAAGCCGTTAACCGGATATCTGCCGCAAGAATTATAATACTTGACGGAAACGCTGCCAAAGAGGATTTCCAGGCCAGCAATACGGATCTGTTTGTTCCTGGCAAGGAAATAGAAATTTTCGCAGGATATCATTCGGATGATGAATTAATATTTAAAGGAATTATTCTTAGTCATTCTATTAAAGCCGGACAGAACAAATCTTCGTACCTGCTAATTGAATGTAAAGATAAAGCCGCAAAGATGACTGCATCGAGAAAGAACAAATATTTTTATGATGTAAAAGACAATGAAATTATTGAAGAGTTAATAAATATTCACGGTCTTGAAAACGAAGTAGAAGAAACCGGTGTGCAGCATAAAGAGATGGTTCAATATTACTGCACCGATTGGGACTTTATAGTATCGCGCGCTGAGGTAAACAATAAACTGGTATTTACGGATGGCGGTAAAATTACGGTTAAGAAACCGGATACCTCAGCCGAACCGGCTCTCTCTCTTGTCTACGGTTCTTCCATAATAGAATTTGAAGCCGGAATAGACGCAGGTAATCAGGTATCATCCGCGGCTTCCGAATCTTGGGATTATTCGAATCAAAGCATCGTTACGGAAGAAGGTGATGATCCTTCAATTACCGAAGCAGGAAATATCAATGCTTCTTCGCTTGCCGAAATATTGCCTACATCCGATCTAAAAATTAAACACGGCGGCAAAATTGACGATTCGGAATTAAAACAATGGGCAGACAGCAGGCTTCTGAGAAGCAGGCTTTCGAAAATAAGAGGACGTTTACGTTGCCAGGGGTTCGCCGGTATTAAGCCCGGCGACATGCTTAAGATTGACGGAGTGGGCGAACGTTTCAACGGAAAAGTATTGGTTACTGGGGTAAGAAACCAGGTCGATCTTAAAAACTGGGAAACAGATATTCAATTCGGATTGTCGCCGGAATGGTTTTCTCGATCAGATAATATTGTCGATACGCCAGCTGCAGGATTACTGCCGGCTGTTCAGGGACTGCAGATCGGAATAGTTACGCAGCTTGAGAATGATCCCGACGGGGAGGACAGAGTTCTTGTAAAGATGCCGATGGTCGATACGGAGGCAGAAGGTATTTGGGCCCGGGTGGCGGTATTGGATGCCGGCAAGAACAGAGGATCGTTTTTCAGGCCGGAAATAGGTGATGAAGTTGTACTCGGCTTTTTGAACGATGATCCGCGCGACCCGGTAATTCTGGGAATGCTGAACAGCAGCGCAAAACCCGCTCCGATTACTGCAAGCGACGATAATCCGCAAAAAGGATTCGTAACCAGAAGCCAGATAAAATTAATATTTGACGACGATAAAAAAGTATTAACCGCGGAAACACCGAACGGAAATAAACTTATTTTAAGCGACGGACAGGGCAGTATTACAATTGAGGATGAAAACGGAAATAAAATTTCAATGAGTTCTGAAGGAGTAAAAATTGAAAGTGCCAAAGATATAATTCTAAAAGCCGCCGGCGATGTTAAAACAGACGGAACCAATATTGAGGTAAAGGCAAATGCGAAATTTAAAGCTCAGGGTTCGGCCGGAGCTGAGGTCTCAAGCAGCGCAACCGCGGTGCTGAAGGGTTCTATAGTCCAGATCAATTGACATTTTACTACTTCCGCTCTGCGCAGTGTGCATTGCGCCGGGCGCAAAGCGAAGGAAAAAATTTGAATATTTGTAATAAATAATTATGACTAAATCGATAAGTGCTATTCACTTGGCACAATAACCGGAGATTAAAAATGGCAGCTGCGGCAAGAGTAACAGACGTATCAACACACGGCGGGGTAATAACAGGGCCGGGAGTACCGACGGTGTTAATCGGCGGCATGCCCGCTGCGGTAGCCGGCGATATTCACGTATGCGCTATTCCGCCGGTTGCGCATCAGCCTACGGTTAGTCCGTTCCCGGTCGGAAGTACTACAGTAATGATACAGGGCAGACAGGCGCTTCGTACCGGTGATATTTGCGCCTGCGGGGCTTCAGCGGCAGTGGGTTTACCGACAGTAATAATAGGATAATATATGTCAGAGAAATATCTCTTCCTGGGCAAAGGCTGGAGTTTTCCGCCGGAGTTTGAAAAAGAAACGGGTTCCGTAAAAATGCTTACGGATGAAAAAGATATTAACAGCAGTCTTGAGATTTTATTTTCCACATCGGTCGGAGAAAGAATTATGCTTCCGAAATACGGGGCAAACCTTAGAGATCATCTTTTTGATCCCGTCGATAACTCGATGAAAGCATACATAAAAGACCTTATCAAGACGGCAATACTTTATTTCGAGCCCAGAATTCAGCTTGACGATATTACATTAACCGCAAAAAACGAAGAAGGCCTTATAGAGATTACACTCGATTATACTATTAGAACTACCAATTCAAGATACAATTATGTTTATCCTTTTTATATAAGCGAAGGAACAAATATTAAACGATGAGTAATTGCAGTATAAAAAATCCGCTTGTCCGCGACGGTACCAGCAGAACACAGCGGCTTCTAAAGGCACTATCACCGTCGTATGTATTGCCGGACGAGCACACTTTTTCGGATTTGATTAATATTGCTAAGAGACTCGCTCTTAATATTCAATGCTATAATAATGATAACCAAAGAGACGGCGACTGGCTGGCATTTATCGGAAACGATATTTCGACAATAGTCGCTTCAATCTCAAATACCGATTCCGCCAAGATCAGCGACTGCTTCAATACGAATATTAATTTTATCAATTCATCCTCGACACTTAACGACAACGGCAGATGGGCTTTCGATAATATTTTCAGGATAATATTCTTTATCGCGGACGAAATTAATAAATGGTTTATAAATTCTGTACCCGGTTTAAGGCTCAACTCCGAACTTAAACAAACAGTAACAGCGCAGCTTAGAGATTATCTTATGGATGTTATTGTCTATTATAAATCCGCGCTAAATTCGACTAAGAATTTAATTTTAAAAGACAACATTAACGTCTGTACTAAAGTTTTATTTGACGGCGATATCCTGCAAAGTAAATTCGACATAATATGGATTATTCCCGGTTCAGCGGAAAAGAACTGGAGCGATTATATAAACAACATAAATGCGGATGATTCTTTATTTAAAAATAATCCTGAAAGCGATATTAATCTGATAAAAAACGCTTCCGAAAAATTAAATCAATTCTTCGGAAAATTTTATAATGCTGCACTGAGACTGGTGAATAACTCGCCCGATTACCTTGAAGAAACGCTCGGGAATTATCCTGCTCATCAACCTCATATAGCATTGTTCCTTGCATTTATTCAACTATTTAAAACAGCCCAGAATGATCTGAATAAAATTACGGGTCGGCACCTTGATTATTATTACAAAGATGTTCTGCAAATAATTAATCTGGATGAAGTGCCGGACGAGGTGCATCTGATTTTTGAACTCGCTAAACAAGTTGATTCTTATCTTCTTAAAGAAGGAACGGAACTAAAAGCCGGTAAAGACAGCGCGGGTAAAGAAGTAAATTATAAAACGGAAGAAGATACTGTCTTAAATAAAGCTTCCGTTGCGCAGATAAAAACGGTGTATGTTGATTATAAAGATAAAGGACGAGTGTATTCGGCGCCTGCCGCGAATTCGAAAAACGGTAAGGGAAAAGCTTTTGATTCGGATGAACCTAAGTGGAAGACATTCGGCGAATCCCAGAAAAATATTTCGCCGGATAAAATGACTATGGAATACGCTTACATCGGATTTGCCATAAGTTCGCCGTCGCTTTTGCTAAATGAAGGCGAAAGAACCGTAACAGTTACTTTATATGTATCAGGCATGCAATCAGATTTTAATATTTCGACAAATAATTTTAAATTATACCTAACGGCAAAGAATAAATGGATAGAACCGGTATTGTCGACGGTTAAAGTAAATACTTCTTCCGGAACTATTGAATTGAAATTCGGACTAAGCAGTGACATCGATCCGGTAATCGATTTTAATTTATCCGGGCTGGAAGGGGATTTCTATCCCGGGTTCCCCGTGCTAAAAATAATACTTGCAAATGATCCTTCGTTAACATCCGAAGCTTCAAATTATGTTTACGCTCTCATGCAGGATCTTAAGCTGATTAAAGCCGAAATTCAAACCGAAGTTAACGGTGTCGGCAACCTTATTCTGCAGAACGATGCGGGTCTTCTTAAAACCGGAAAACCATTTTATCCTTTCGGAAATTCCCCCGGGATAGCTTCAAATTTTTATATCGGAAGCAGGGAGCTTTTTCAGAAAGATCTGAAAGATCTGAAAATTCATATTACATGGAAAGATCTGCCCGATAAAGATCTGAAAGATTATTATAATAATTTAATAACTCTCGGCAGCACTGAAGATTTTAAAGTTAATGTATCCACGTTAAATGATTATTCATGGAATCAGCTCGGAACCGGTACTGCCGATAATAAAAAAAGAAATCTTTTTGTTGCAAAAAACCCGGCGGACACAAGCGATAATTATAAAAAAATTGACATAGTATTTAATGATACCGATTTTGGCGGCTACTCAAGCGGCTTAATTGATGACGTTCTGACCGAGTACGATGTAGACACTAAAAGAGGATTTATTAAATTCAGGCTCTCCGATCCGGCCGATGCGTTCGGGCATTCTATTTATCCAGGAATTTATACTAAAGCTATTATTCAGTATGCTACGTCCGGCGGTACTACGAATGTCGTTCCTAACTCACCGTACACTCCGTTTATTGATTCTCTTACCGTCGACTACACTTCCGTACAGACAATTGAACTTCCGCCTTCCGTTAATTACGATACCGGCAAAGGGAAATTCTACCTGATTTATCCTTTCGGTATTAAAGAGATTAACGGAGGTACTGCACATACTGATTTACTGCCTCAGTTTAGTACTGAAATAAATACTGTTAAAACGCATAATGAAGGAGAACTTTACATCGGAATAAAAGATTTAAATCCTTCGCAGACATTTTCATTGCTTTTTCAAATGGCGGAAGGAAGCGCCGATCCAAAGCTTCCGAAACAGAATGTAATCTGGTCCTATCTTTCCGGAAACGACTGGTACGAATTTGATGAAACGGAAATTATTTCGGATGCAACTGACGGATTAGATCAAATCGGGAATAATACTGTTCAGCATCCCCGAAAAAGCCGATAATAAAAATTCAATTTTAACTCCCGGATATCACTGGATTAAAGCTTCGGCAGCAAATAACAGCACGGCTGTCTGCGATACTATAGAACTAATTGCTCAGGCGGTTAAAGCGGCATATAAGGATAATTCTAATGCCCCGGACTTTCTGAATAATGTCCTTTCCGCAGGTGCTATTTCTAAAATGCAAATAAAAGATTCTGCAATAAAATCAATATCTCAGCCGTTTGCTTCATTTGGCGGAAAACCTAAAGAGTCGGACGAAGAATTTTATGTGAGGGTAAGCGAGCGTCTTCGCCACAAGCACAGAGGTATTTCAATCTGGGATTATGAAAGAATTGTACTTCAAAATTTCCCGTCGATCTATAAAGTAAAATGCATTAATCATTCTACATACAATTCTGATGCTGACGAATTCGCGCCGGGTTATGTAAGCGTAATAGTAATACCCGGACTGTACAATAAAAATGCGGTTAATCCGCTCGAGCCGAGGGCGCCGGTTTCTACCCTGACTGAAATAAAAGATTTTCTCGGAAGTAAAATTTCTCCCTTTGCAAAAGAAAATATTAAAGTTCTTAATCCTTTTTACGAAAAAATTAAAGTTGAATTCAAAGTAAAGTTTGAAAAAGGTTACGATGATTGGGGGTATTACTCCGTGCTTCTTCAAAAAGACATAATGGAATTCCTTTCACCGTGGGCATTTAAGGACGGACAGGATATTTCATTCGGCGGAAAGATTCATAAGTCGGTTATACTGAATTTTATCGAAGAAAGATACTACGTTGATTTTGTTACCGATTTTAAAATGCTTCAGATAATTAAAGATCAAAACGCTAATGATGTAATGGAATATGTGGACGAAGCCTTGCCTTCAACTTCAATATCAATACTGGTTTCTAACGATACTCATAAAATAGAAAAAGTTGTGAACTGCTGATGAATGAAAAAATGCCATATATCGATAAAGACAGAATACTTCCCGAAAGCCAGGACTACACCTATCTGCGGGCGAAGGGAATAGAATATATTCAGCAGCTGGCATCGGAGAACTGGACGGACTATAATGAACACGATCCCGGCATAACCATACTTGAAATTCTCTGCTATGCCGTTAGTGAGCTTGGATACAGAACAGGATTCCCGGTTAAGGATATACTTGCGGAAGGAGACAGGTCACTTAATGCAAAACAATTCTTTACGGCCGGCGAAATACTTACCTGCAATCCTGTTACGATTAACGATTACAGGAAAATACTGATTGATATTGAGGGTATTAAGAACGCCTGGCTTGCTCCTGCGGACGGGATTAAACCGCAGATATACGCGGACTGCGGTAAAAGTGCTCTCTCTACAAAAACGGGAATTAAAAATTCAAAGCAGATAAATCTCAGCGGTCTCTATAGCGTTATACTGGAAATGGAAGTTGATGATGAACTCGGAAACCTTAATGTTCATTGTTTTAAAAAAGATATAACCTCAAAAACCAAGTCGTTTAAAATCGAAGTTATACTTCCTCCATGGGATACTTTTTTCAACGAGCCTTTGCTTCCAGAGGAGTTTTCAATTATTAATCTTACTTCGATAGAAAAATCACAGAAATATAAGGGACAATTGCAGGCGAAGTTCGGCAGCGATTATATGATATATGAATGCATAGTAATCAGCACGGGAATAAAATCTTCAGATAATAAAACATTAATCGAAAACAAGCTGAACAGCAAAGCCAAGGACAATATTTTGGTTCGCTACAGGGAAATAATAATAAAAACCGTAGGGTATGCAAAACTAGCTTTTGCTTTGCTTCATGAGCATAGAAATTTATGTGAAGATTTTTATTCGATTAAAGGAGTTGATATTGAAGACATTGCGGTCTGCGCCGATATCGAAATAAAGCCCGATGCGGATCCGGAGGAAACTTTGGCGGATATCTATTTCCGTCTTGAAAATTTCTTTTCTCCCCGGGTAAATTTTTATACGATGCCGGAATTAAAAGACAAGGGAAAAAAGATCGAGGAAATATTCGAGGGTCCGCTTCTTAAGCACGGTTTTATCGATGAGGATGAACTTGAAGGTTCGGTTTTCAAAACGGTAATTCATGTATCGGATATTATTCAGATTTTAATGGATGTGGACGGTGTTGTTGCGGTAAAAAATATTCAACTGTCCGGTTTATTTAATTGCGAAGTAGAAATTGAAAGCGAAAAGTGGTGCCTTAAGATTCCGTCCGGACGGGCCTCCCGTTTGTGCATGGATAATTCAAAGATAGTCTTTTATAAGGGATTGATTCCGTATTACGCAAATAAAAAAGACACCCTGAGCAAATTAAACGATCGTGAAGCTCTCAGAAGATTTTCTCGGCTGGCGAAGGATGATTATGATTTAAAAATTCCCGCGGGTACCGACAGACATATTGAAGATTATTATTCTATACAAAACGAGTTTCCCCTTTGTTACGGCATAGGAGAAGAAGGGCTTACTTTATCCGAGACTGCTCTCAGAAAAGCTCAGGCAAAACAGTTAAAAGCTTATTTACTGTTTTATGACCGGATACTGGCAAATTTCTTCGCGCAGCTTGCCCATACTAAAGACCTGTTCTCGTTAAATCCCGGCATAAAAAAAACATATTTCCCGTTTAATATTCTTCCGTTCGATAAAGACGGCAGCATGATAGTCCCGAATCTGCCGCCGTTATTAAAAGACTTTGTAGATACATTGGATTTCACGAAGCAGGGGTTTAATATAGATGATTTATCGACGTATCAAACAGAATGGGAAGCCTACATCAATGACCCGGCTAATATTCCGGCAGAGGATGTCCGAAATGATTTGCTTGAAAGTGAGGAAGTTTATGAGGACAGGCGCAACCGGTTTCTGGATCACCTGATGGCGAGATTTGCAGAGCAGTTTACGGATTATGTAATGCTGATGTATACGCTTGATAAAAAGAAAGCTCCTTCGGTTCTCATCGAAGATAAAATTGCCTTCCTTAAAGATTATCCCGAAATATCATCCAACCGCGGCAGGGCTTTCAATTATAAAGATCCTTCCGCGATATGGGATACGGCTAATGTGAGCGGACTTAAAAAGCGGGTTTCGCGCCTGCTTGGTATAAATTTCTACGAAAGAAAAACCTTATCTGATTGTGTTGAAAAGGGCTTTGTTATTTACCAGGAAAATGATAACGACGGCATAAACGAATATCGGTTCAGGCTCGAAGACAAAAACGGAAATATACTTCTGAGCAGCTCTACTCATTACACCGATCAAAACCTAATGAAAGTCGAAATTCAGGAAGTAATAAAATTCGGCAGGCTGCCGGAATATTTCGATATATCAACAACGAAAACCGGAAAGTATTATTTCAATCTTCTTAACGATTCCGGCGATGTAATTGCCAGGCGTATAGAATATTTCAATACTAAATCCGAATTACTGCAGGCTGTCGATATTGTAATTAAGTACGTTGACGAAAGCCTGACGGAATGCGAAGGTTTTCATTTGGTCGAGCATATTATTATTAAGGCCGAGAACAGTCGCCGATGAGCTTCTTAAAGTATGTATAAATAAAGACTGTACAGGCTGCAGGGGTTTTATAGATCCGTATTCGTTCAGAATAACCGCCGTGGTTCCTTACTGGCCGCAGCGGTTCAGGAATATAGATTTTAGAAATTATTTTGAATCGACTATTAGGGCGGAAGCACCGGCTCATGTTCATTTAAAAATCTGCTGGGTGGATGAGGAAAGCATGGCGGATTTCGAAGAAAAATACAAAGCCTGGCTTACTGCCGTATCTCAAGAATTTATTGATGCCGGTGATCTGACTATGAAACAGAATTTATTGATTGAAAGTCTTTCATCTTTAAGAAGTGTATATCCTGAGTCGAGGCTTTATGATTGTAATAATGAGAATCAGGACAGCGTATTGCTGTTAAATTACTCAGTTTTAGGATCAACCAACGAGGACGAAAATGACAACGTGTAATTATTATCCTAAATTTGAAGCAAACCAGGTTTTAACTGCCGACCAGATGAATCAGCTTACGGGCTTTCTTGAATCGCAGGAAAGGTTAACAAGGAGATTGTTCGGGGCAGGTATTTTCTGCGGCTTGGAAATAAGCTATTCGGCATCTCCGGCAGTCAAAATAAATATATCCAAAGGATGCGGCATAACAACCGGGGGCTATCTAATAACCTCAGATGATGCGGAGCTTACCCGTTACCGTCCGTATAAAGATCCGGGGAATTACGAACTTTTCGGCAATGCGGATTCTCAAATATTATTATGGGAATTGCTTCCTGCGATTATTGAAGGGGAGGATGAAACTATTTCCGATCTAACCGACGTGTTCCTAAATGGCAAGGCGGTAATATTATATCTGGAAATTCAGGATGTTGATCTCGAAACTTGTACAAGCGATAACTGCAACGAGAAAGGCAGAAGGATCGAATTTTGTGTTAAATATTTATTAATAAAGCTGGCCGATCTTCAGGTAATAATCGGTAAATGCATTCAGCTAAAACCGGGTGCCGACCTCGCGGCGGCAGTTAATGCAAAATACCGTCTGCCGGCCGTATCCGTAAAGCGAGAAACAGAACTCGCGCAGAAATATAAATATTATGCTTACACTGATCTTCAGAAATATTATTCAGAACTTATAGAGCCGTCGCTGAAGGAAATTCAAAACGCCGTCGAAGAAAGTTATAACAGGTTTAAACCGCTTCTTGCTGATAGATTTAATGATCCTTTTCATGATTTTAATTTAGCCGCGCTTTATAAAAAAACAATAGAATCGAATCCTTACGGCTTCCAGTACTTTTATGATTTTCTAAAAGATCTTGTACTGGCTTATAATGAATTTAAAACAGCCGCTTTCGATTTAACTTCTTCATGTCTGTATAACGAAACGTGTTTCCCGCTTCATCTGATGCTGGGAGAAGCCAAAGGCTACGCCGGCTGCGAACCGTCTGTATACCGGCAGATTTTCATTCAGGCTCCTCTGTATAACGGTCAGAGCCGGCTTTATGAAAAAACTCTCATGCTTTTTGAACGACTTGTAATCATGACGAGTAGTTTTTTAATCCCCGGAGCAGAAAACAGCGGAATAAAAATAACTCCGAGCAATGAAAAAAGAACAGTACTTAGTGAAAGAGCAATTCCTTATTACTACCAGACAAAGGGAAATTATATTCTTCACCATTTCTGGAATTACGAACTCAACAGGAAATGCGAACAACAGTTTAATTTATCGTATAATTCTTTCCGGTATACGGAAAAACTTCCTGCTTCTATTAAGGATCCTTTATCGTATGACGGATATGACTATCCGTTTTATAGAATTGAAGGGCATTTGTTGACTGATTGCGGAAAGGCTTTTGATTTTATTAACGGTGAACTTAATAAATACAATCTGCCCGTAAAATTGTTAAAGCTAAAGATCGGAAGAGAAGCGGACTCGCAGCTGGTTAATTTAAACTGCCGCTTCGAAGATCTTGAATTAATGTACGACTCCATAAAAACGGAATTCCTTTGCTTCCTTAAAAACGAAATAGAATTTTTTGCCGGACTCGATTATGAGGCACAGCCGGGCGGCACTGAACTACCCGGGACACTGAACGGAACGGTAAAAACTAAATCGGGTGAAGCAATACCGGGTATAAATATTATCGTAACCGCAGTGGGCGCAGGCGGGAAGCAATTTGGTGTTGTTTCAGATGTAAACGGGAATTTCAGAATTAGTAATCTTGACAAAGGCGTTTATGAAATAGTTGTAAGTTATACGGGATTTAATCTGTATAAACAGCAGGTAAGTATTGAAACGGGAAAAACCGTAAATATAAATATAGTACTTGAACCGGTCGTAAATCCGGGTAAGGGAACAGTTGTAGAAACTTCAGGCGGAATTATAAAAGGCATCTCCACTCAAAATCTTGCTAAAGGAGATTTCCTGAAACTGGCAACCGGAAAAACATTTTCCGGAACGTCGGTGGGTAATATGTATCTCGATTATGCCGCTGGTGGTGTAAAGACTGATATTCTTACTTTTATAAACAGTTACTGGAAGAATGTGATCGGTAAGGTGAACATAGATTGGGGTATTATCGTGGGACAGTATGTTTATCCTTTTAATATAGTGGGAGCCATTGAAAACCTTGTCGGTTCAATAGCTGATAATTTAAAAGATTTTAACATCAATATAGTGCAGAGTAAAAGCGATGCACTGGCGGCGGACGCAAAAAATTTCAGCGATAAAATATATGCCGATCTTAAAGACCCGAAATATCAGCAAACCGGCAGGGAAAGCGAGATTCTTCTGCACTTAAGCGATTTAATCGGTAAATGTACGTTGTCAAATTTTAAAATGGTTGAAGATACTTATAGAAAAAGAGCGGCCGAAATTCAAAAACTCACGCTGTTCTCTTATTATATTTCAAATCATCCGGGAGTTGAACATAAAGCCGGGGTATATTCGGGCGGCACTTTTATACTGGTATACGATGATAAAGAAATAGTAGTAGCTGATTTTGCGCTTCCTTTTATTTGCTGCTCCGATTGTCCGCCGGTTACTTTTATATCGGCTACACCTGTAACTTTTAAACTTCCCAAAAATAAATTCTGCTTGAACGATAATACCGAATACAACTTTATCCTTGAGCCGCCCGGAGGCGAGGTGAAAGGTCCCGGCGTAACTAAGGCCGATGCCGCGGGAGGATATAGTTTTAATCCTTCCAAAGCGCAGGAAGGAGACATTAATTTTACTTATAACGTTGACTTGAATACATATAATCTTTTAATAACCGTTATTGATATAAAAGCAAACTTCGTTTACACGTTTAGCAAACCGGTTACGGGCAATAAAGAACGTGAAGTCCGGTTTACGTCTTCGCCGACAGATGCCGACAGTTATAGCTGGAACTTCGGAGACGGTCAGACTTCAAGCCAGATCAATCCGGTACATAAATATAATTTGTCGGATCAGCAGGAATTTGAAGTTTCTCTCAAAGTTACCAAGGGAGAATGTACTGGTTCGGCAACGCAAAAATTATTAATACCTTATTGTTCGGCTGTCTTCACTTACGTTATCGAAAAAATTGCCGACGGTACGGCGGTAATACAATTTACAAGCGAAATGACCGATGCCGATACTTTTAGCTGGACATTCGGCGACGGAACAGCTTCTTCTGAAAACGATCCGGTCCATAAATTCGATCTTTCGAAGCTGTCCGTTTTTGAGGTATCGCTCACGGTCGCAAAGGGTAACTGTAAGGACACTACTTCGCAAAAAGTTTCCTTAACACCTTGCACCGCCTTATTTGTTTATGAACTTGGAAAGAAAAGTGCAACAACCATAGATGTATTTTTCCATGCGCGTACGCCGGATGCGGAAAAATATGTGTGGGATTTCGGCGACGGAACGGATTCGGTTAATCTGCCTGAACTGACTCATACATATATTTTGAAAGACGGCGGCCAGGAAATTCCGGCTTCCCTTCAGATATTTAAGGGAGTCTGTTCGGATAATCATAGAGAGGTAATTGTATTACCGCCGGCGGAAAAAATATCTATTAGTCTTCCTCAAACGGTATTCTGCAAAAATGATGAAAAGAAATATCCTTTTACAATTACCGGACCGGCAGGCAAACTGGCAGGTCCGGGTGTAGTTCAGGAAGGCAACAATTATTATTTCGTTCCCGTAAGCAGCAATGTACAGGCAGGCATAGTTGCATTTACTTATAATACGGCAGAAGGCCAGAGCATTCAATATACGGTTCGTGTATACGGGCCGGTTTCCGGATTCAAATATGAGATAAAGAGAACTTCAGAGATATCTTTCGTAATTACATTTACAAATATTTCCACCGGTGCAAAAAACTTTGTCTGGCGCATGGAGGGAAATATTTTTGAGATGAGCGCTGCCCTTACTCTGACTTTTAAGGCTTCCAAACCGGGAGAAAAACACGAAATAAGTCTTACTGCAATAATTGAGAACTGCAGCAACACTTTTACCGAAATAATCGTCCTTCCGGATATGCCGTTGCCCCAGCCTGTCGGAACCGTAAAGGTTACTACGGGAAATGTCGCGGCCGTATTTCAGCCCGGTTCCGGTTTCTCGGACAAATCAACCGGTGCAATTTCGATGAATACCGATGCAATTAATAATCTAAATCTTCTCGCGGGATTCGATTCTGCTTTAACCGCAAACGTAACCGCATATAGGGATACTAAAAAATATTTTATTGCTTTAGACGATGATCTGAATAATTCTGCAATTAAGAAACTTTACTTAAACGGAAGCAAGAACAATGAAATAGCTGATCAATATACAAACCTTTTATCTCAGACGTTTAATAAAATTACAAAGTACGAAGGCAAGGATGCCGCTGCCAATATGCAGTTTACTTATAATTTATTTCTTCTCCAGATCAGTCAGTTGGTTAATCTGTTATCTATACAGACAAGCGATATTACCGCGGACAGCAGTCTGATTCGGGTATTCAAAAGTATTCTTACTTACATTGAAAATTTTAAAAAGATAAAAGTTGATATTAATCCGGATAATCAATTGTCATCGGTCCTAAACAGCGCTATCGAAAGTTCTGCCGGTAAACCTTTGCTGCAGGCAATGTTCAACAATATTTCCAAAGCGTCAATTGGATAAGCAAATTCATCATATAAAAAAACAGGTATTTGAGATTAAACTGAAGGATAAAAATAAATATTCTGAGATCCGGGAAAAAATAAGCTCCGCTAATTATGAGGTCCTAAAGGCTCTCGATGCTTTATTCAACGATTATTTCACCGGCGATAAAGTGGTAATGATAGATAAACTTGAAATTGACCTGGGGAATATAACGGTAGATGAAATTGAGCATAACCTGTCGGTAAAAATAAAGGAAAAACTAATCATACAGCTTGATCAAAAGATGGGCGGATTACCCGGATCGGGTAAAATAAAACTTGTAACACCCGAAGGTAAAATCGTAACCGCCGTTTCATCAGAAATGAAAAATCTTATTGGTGATAGTATCCTTAGCAAAGAAGATTTCATCTTAAAGGTTGTCTCATATTTTTTAAGAACCGGATTAATTCCCTGGTATGCCAGTGGTCAAATAGAAAATATGGGAAATGAGATTATCGCTTTGATTAAAACTTGCCCCGAAAAAACTACGAAAATACTGAGCGAAAACATTACTTCAGTGAATGTAAGAGAAAGAATTGCAAAGCAGTTTCCGAACGAAATTGTCATTGAGATTGCACGGTTATATAATGATAAGAGCAGTGAAGTTATCAGCCCGTGGTTTAAAGAGATGCAATATATTTTTAATAAATTATCAGCCGATAAAAACAAAATTAACTTCATCTTCTATCTCATCCGACTTGCGATTATCGAAATAATAGGAAACAATGTTATCGGTTATATCAGCGACAAAATCATTCTGCAATATTTTGTAAGACAAATTATGGATAAAGCCGCTGCTCCAGAAGAAATTTTAACTCATTTACATTCGGCGGTATATGATTTCAAAAAAGTAGGACATCATGTTACTACTGTGGGAATGCTGCCCGGCATTTTGAAAAGTATCTTAGCATCTACGGAAAAGAATCTTATTATTATTCACGATAAAATGGATATCAAAAATCCGGATCTTCTTAATGAAAAAGTAAATAAAATTAATGCTGCAGTCATAGATGAAAACGAATTGACAAGTAAAGGGAAAACTTCCGGTAAAATTCCCAACACCGAAATAGAGGCCAAATATTTGGGTGAGAAAGTGAAAGAGGAATTGCCGGAAAATCAAATTAATATCAATAATGCAGGCCTAGTTCTTTTAACTCCTTTTTTTATACAATTTTTTAAGAATTTGAACCTTACCCGTGAAGATAAATTTTGGGGATACGGCGAACAAATAAAAGCCGTTCAAATTCTGCAGTATCTTGCCGCAGGAACCGAGAATAATCCCGAAAATGTTCTTGTTTTGAATAAACTTTTATGCGGAATCGATATATCATTTCCTATCGAACGGGAAATAATATTATCCGAAAGCGATAAGCATGAATGCGGCGAACTGCTGTTATCCGTAATCCGGCACTGGAGAGCATTGAAAAATATCTCCGTCAGCGGATTTCGCGAATCGTTTTTAATGAGAAACGGTCTGCTGGATTTTGATGACTATAAAGTTTTATTAAGAGTTGATCAGAAAGCTTTTGATATGCTTCTCAATAAACTTCCGTGGAGTTTCTCGATTGTAAGTCTTCCGTGGATGAAAAAAAATCTGTATGTGGAATGGCAGAGATTATAACCGAAAATAATGCCCGCGCGCTGGAACTTGAGATCGAATGGTTTTTTCAAGTTGTCGATACAAGGATAAGGCTTCACTTTTCTAACGAAGGTGAATTTACAAATATATATGAGATACAGCCTCCCGAACACGGCATCAAAGACTCGGCTTACGGCAGTTTTATAAATCACTACGGATTTTCTATGGGCGAAAGGGTTATCTTCGTTCTCAGTCTCTTGCCTCATATAAAACCCAGACTGCTTGATGTTTTTTTAACAGTCGATCCTACTACCGGCAGACAGGTTACCGAGTTCGGCGGAAGGAAAGATCCTGATACCGGTTCGTTTATTCCGACGGCGGAAACCGCTTTATTTATTCTTGCCGGCGATAACCTAAAGGAAAGATTTAACTATTATCATTTGTTCGATGCCGATCATTATTTTGTAAAACATAATATTCTTAAAACCGGCAGTGCTGCCGGGAATGAATATAATTTTAATCTGCCCCTTTCCGTTTCTTCCGAAATTATCGATCTTATTACAACCGGCAGAGTAAGAAAACCAATATTCGGACCGGATTTTCCTGCCAAACGCATTGATACCGAACTTGAGTGGGATGATTTGATCCTTGAACCGTATACTCACGAACAGATCATGGAAATTAAAACATGGATAGAATACGGCCCGATGCTGCTTGACGGAATGGGTCTAGGCAGAAAATTAAAACCAGGTTACCGGAGCCTTTTTTATGGCCCTCCCGGCACCGGGAAAACATTAACCGCAGCGCTGCTGGGCAAAGTAACCGGACTTGACGTATACCGGATTGACCTGTCGATGATAATTTCGAAATATATCGGCGAAACCGAAAAAAATCTTGAAAAGATCTTTCAACAGGCGGAATATAAAGACTGGATATTATTCTTCGACGAAGCCGATGCACTGTTCGGAAAGAGAACCGGCATAAACGACGCGCACGACAGGTTCGCAAACCAGGAGATCTCATACCTGCTGCAGCGGGTGGAAGATTATCCCGGAGTGGTAATTCTGGCTTCCAACATGAAAACGAATATCGATGAAGCATTTACCAGAAGGTTTCAATCGATTATATATTTCCCTATGCCGCGGGTAAGCGAGCGTTATAAATTATGGAGAAATTCATTCTCGGAAAAATCGAAGCTTGAAGATAAAATTGATCTGCGGGACATTGCTTCGAAGTATGAACTCGCCGGCGGATCAATTATGAATGTAATAAGATACGCAACCCTTATGTCGCTGAAAAAAAACAACGGAGTAATTACCCTGAACGATCTGGATGAAGGAATAAGAAAAGAATTTCAGAAGGAAGGGAAAAAACTTTGAATATTGAAAATCATAATCTTTGCACCTTCGCAGCTTTGCCGTGTATTAGGCAGCAAAGACTGAAATACACAAGGGCAAAATATTCGGGGATAAATCGTATTTGAATAAGTTAGCATAATTAAAATTAATTTTTATTTATGATTAAGAAAATGATATCGGATTAAGCCGGGTAAATGATCATATGTTTGAAAGCGCGTTAACAAATAAGACTTCTGCAATTACAAAAAATAATTCCGGAAGTGAACGTAAAGTTCAGAGAAAAAGCGAAATCACAAGTCCGCTGTCCGGAATAATCTCATCCGCAGCCACATCACGATCCGTTCAATTTAAATTATATATTTCCGGGAAAAACGATACATACGAGAAGGAAGCCGATCTAGCAGCCGATAATATTGTGTCGTCTTCAACTCCTGCCGGACCTTCATCGACATCAAAAACAGATAGCGTTACAGCGCTTCAGCGCAAGGCCGAATCCGGTGAAAAGGTGGAGGAGAAACTTCAGAAGAAAGCAGAGCCGGGATTGCCTGAAAAAGAAGATGAAATAATACAGGGTAAAGACGCCGGCACTGAAAATGTACCGGGCGTTTTTATGCGGAATCTGGAAAATCAAAAAGGCGGCGGGTTTTCGATTCCCGATAATATAAGAACATATATGGAAAGCGGGTTCAGTCATGATTTCGGAAATGTTAAACTCCACAGCGACGCCGGTTCGGTGCAGATGAATAGACAATTAAAATCCCAGGCTTTCGCACACGGCTCCGATATATATTTTAACGAGGGAAAATATAATCCGGGAACAAAAGAGGGGACACATTTATTAGCTCATGAACTAACACACGTTATTCAGCAGGGAAAAGCAAAAACCAAGAAACCGGCCGGGCAATTAAACAAGCCGCCCGCCAGCAACAGCATTTCTGCTCCGATAAACGGACAGGCTGCAGAGCGAAACAGACTTATTTCTAATGAACCAGGCACAGTAAATAAGGGGAGTACCGTAGACGGAGTAAAAGTACTTTCCTCAGTTAAGGCGGAAGAATCTGCGCCAGCTGCAGAAACACTTAAGGGGAAAACGGGACAAGAGAAAATAAATACCGAAACAGGTAAGAATAAGAAGGCAGAGATGAAAACCGGTACTCTTTCCGGAATTTTATCGCCGAAAGGAAAAATTGGATTTGCTGGCCCCGGTGTATCCGGACAGAAATCAGTAAAACCCGAAACTTTATCAATGACCGGTTCGTCGGAAAATATATTGGAGAATTTTACACGTGCCGGAGCTACACAGATTGCGGCGACTTTTCCTTCTCTTGGAAATGCAGTCGAGAATAAACTCCGCAGCGAGCAGCGGGAAGCTGCAACATCGATACCGTCGTTAAAAGCCGAAACCGGCGGAGTAAAAACACAAAAAGAAAAAAAGGCTTTAGAGCCGCGGGGGAAATCTGCCGAAATCGGAAAAGGAGTTACCGGATCCGAGCCGCCGAAACCTGTAATGAAACCGCATGAAAACACATTGCCTCCTCCCGATAACGAAAAAGCGACAAATCAACTTGATAAAAAGGACAGCGGCGGATTCTTTTCATGGTTCAGAAATATGTTTACGGATTTCATGTCTTCAATTTCCACTTCAGATCCGGGTGTAAATACTTATGCGGGACCCGCTCCTAAAATGAATCTTTCGGGAGAGGCCGATCCCGGCAGAGCCGGCAACCAAAGGAACCAAAGTGATCTGGAGGTTGACAAGGGGAATTCGGAGACCGTGAATGCAATTCAATCGAATCCGGGTAAAGAAAATATTCAGCCGGCGAATGTTGACGAAGCAAAGAAGCCGCAGATTTCCAAGGATACACAAATTAAAATTGAATCCAGGGAACAAAACGGAATGCAGGATTATCTCGATCTTAAATATCCGCCCGACATGAGAAATGCAGCCGATAAAAAAATGGCGCCTATTGTTGATAAAGATCTTGCGAAGCAAAGAGACGAAGTTGCCGCTTCGGCAGAAAAAAGAGATCAAGACAAAAATGATGCTGTTACAAAAGCTCAAAGCGAAGCCGACAAACTGAATAAAGATGCATCAAAAAACCAGAATGAGATAGTAGGTAAATCAAGAAATGAAGTTGCCGGACATCAGAAAGCCGGTCTGAAGGAAGCTAACGATAAACTTGCCGAATTTAATAAAGAGGCCGATACCGAACAGTCGGGCAGCCTTAAGCAAATTAAAGACAGGGCTGATAAAGATCAGAGCGATGCCGATAAGAAAATGACGGACGCCGGCAAGGAAGCGGAAGCCGAAAAGAAAAAAGGCGAAGAAGAGGCAAGAAAAAAGAAAGAGGAGCTTAAAAAAGAAAGCGAACATCAGAGCTGGTGGGACAGGGCGGTTAATGCGGTTAAAAGTGCGGTAAAGGCCATTACGCATGCTATCGACGCCGTGTTCAACGCAGTAAGAAAAGCTGTTAAATTTATTATAGATAAAGCAAAAAATGCCGCTCTTGCTTTAATTGAAGCCGGCCGCAAATGGATAGTAGATAAACTTGATAAATTCGGTAAATGGCTTAAAGATAAAGTCAATAAATATCTCAGCGCTTTTCCCGCACTTGCAAAAAGGATCAATGCTGCAATAGACGCGACAGTAAATAAAGCCAAAGCCGCAGTAAATTTTGTCGCCGATAAATTAAAAGCCGGTGTGGAAGCACTTGCAAATAAACTGGCCAGCGCAATAGATTCGGTGTTGAGCAAATTCCAGACGGCATTGAAAGCCGCAGTTCAAATTTCCGGTGCTCTGCTTACAGGCGATTTTGCCGAAGCATTAAAAATTGCTTTCTTCGCCGCTTGCGAAATAGCCGGAATCGATCCGAACCCTATAATCAATTTCCTTAATAACGCAGGCGATACTATTAAAATTATATTCAAAGATCCGGTAGGTTTTATCCTCAACATTGCCAGAGGTGTTAAAAAAGGGCTTGACCAGTTTTTCGCGAATATAAAAAAACATCTTTTAAACGGATTGATCCAGTGGCTTACGGGAGCAATTTCCGAAATCGGTATAACGCTTCCCGAAAATTTTGACTTGAAAGGAATTTTCTCGCTGGTTATGCAGATCCTCGGACTTACTTATCAGAATATTAGGGCCAAGGTAGTTAAAAAACTCGGGCCGAACGGAGAAGAAATAGTTTCTAAAATTGAATCCGGTCTTGAGTTTGTGAAAGAATTAATTACAAAAGGTCCGATCGCATTGTGGGACAGAGTTAAAGATTCTTTATCAAGCCTAAAAGATACAGTGTTATCCGGAATACGCGACTGGATAATAACCGCAGTTATAAAAGAGGGAATAATCTGGCTGATCAGTCTTCTTAATCCCGCATCGGCACTGGCCAAAGCATTAAAGATGCTGTATGATGTTGTAATGTTCCTTATAGAACGGTACAAACAAATTGTAGATTTTGTAAAATCTGTGTTTGAATCTGTCGGCGCATTGGCAAGAGGATCTCTTGATAAAGCGGCGAATGCCGTTGAAAATGCTCTTGCCCGAAGTGTTCCGGTTGTAATTAGTTTTATGGCTTCATTGCTCGGATTAGGAGGAATAGGCAAAACTATAAGAGGCATAATTGAAAAGATTAGAAAGCCGGTTGACAGTGCGCTTGAAAAGGTAATCGGATGGATCGCAGATAAAGGGAAAGCGCTGTTTGCAGCCGGAAAATCTTTACTTAAGAAAGGAAAAGAAAAACTTTTCGGAAAAGAAAAAGACGAAAAAAAAGAAAATCCTTTAACAGCCGAGAATAACAAAAAGCAGGCCGCGAAGAAGGTAAGAGCGGCTATGGTGCACGGCATTGAAAAGAAAGAGTTAATCGGACTTCTTGCCGGACTCGAAAAGGAATACAATTTAAAGAGTGCGACATTAAACGAAAACGATGATGCCGTTATATATAATTCGGAACCGGTAATAGAAAAAGGAAAAGAAATCACCGATGCCCCTTCGCCTCTTGCACTGAAGCAGGAGAAAAGAAACTTGAAAAAGATCCGGGCGGAAGTATTAAACTCGGAACATATTCGCCTTCGTATATTACAATGCCGACGTTAAAAGGCCTTGTTCAAAAATATGCGGGAACTGAAGACATCGATTTCCCGATAAGCAATTTACCGGCTACTGCCGCGCGTCCGGCTAGGGTAAAAGCCTCGTTAACCGGAGTAATTAAGAAAGGTCTGGCAAGCAATATCGAAAGAGACAGCGCCTTAACTTTAACTGTGGGGGACCTGGGGGATATTGAAAGCGCATTGAGAAAGAATAAAAAAGAGCGCACCTAAGAGATACCACGGCGGTCATTTGATAGCAAGCAAATTCGGCGGACCGGAAAGTTATAAGAATCTTGTCCCTCAAGCTATTCCGATTAATTTAGGATTTTATAAGAGGATGGAAGATTTTATCGGAGATAATCTATCTGAAATCGACAAGGACGGAACTACAGCTTCCAAAGTAGATAATTCGGTTACAATGATAATCAATTTGGGATACGGAGCATCTTTTAGCCGGGATTTTACAAATCTATTACTTTCCATTTCAAAAAAGACCTTCGGCCGTGAATGGAATAAAATTAAAAAGATGCCTGAAGGTACACGGAAGGAAAGACAGTCTAAGAATGAAGAAAAGACAAAATTAAAAGACAAAGAAGCATACTTTAACTCGGTTAAAGGCGGTGAGAAATTAATTGAGGTCAATATTACTCCGTGGATTCCTACTGTATTAACCGCGGAGGTGCAGATGGAATCGCTGGTGCCGGTTGCGGAAGAGGACACAAAAAAATATTTTCAGGAGACGGTGCATGAAGGTACCAAAGGACATATGATTTATGCGGAAGATGTTAAAATCGATGAGAACGGTGAAATAAAAATTCCTGAAAAATCAAAAACTAAGAAAGTAAAGAAAAAATGGTCGGCTACCTTTACTTTCAATCAGAATAATGATCTGTAATTCCGGATGCTTGAAAGAAGGTGCCGGATATGTTTTTACAGCGGGGTTATTAATAATAAAAAATATCAAATGTTTATTCCCTTATTCCCATTCACCTCAATTAATTGTCATTACCTCTAAATCACCAATTTGCAATTCTGAATTCGGCTTTCCGCATAAGTTCCTTTCCTCACGGCAGCGTGCTTTTAAATCTTCCCTTCATAATCGGGGATTCAACAAGAACGGTTCTTACTGTTATTGCCGTAATAATAATTATTCCGCCGATAATGGCCATAACCGACGGTATTTCGCCGTACCCGATAAATACCCATACCGGGTTTAATACCGGTTCCGCCAAAGATATCAATGAGGCTTCGATTGCAAGAATCCTTTTAAGTCCTTTGCTGAAAAATGTATATGCGAGAGCAATCTGGAAAACACCCAGAAAAGTTACCATCCACAAATTGGAAAATGATATTGTGTAAATAGAATCTACAAAGGGGAAACAGATGACGGCCACAAAAAGATTCCCATAAAAAATAGAACTGTAATGATATTTATGATCGTTTTTTCTCATTCCCAAAAAGAAAGCCGCAAAGGCTAGTCCGGCCAGCATTGCATATATATTTCCGATAAGATCGCCGGGAGTTAGCTTCCCGGTAAAAAAAAGGAGCATGCCCAGGAAGCATACTGCTATGGTAATAATATTTATTTTTTCATAACCGGTTTTATTTATTATTGGTTCAAAGATTAAAACGTAAATCGGTGCAGTGGACTGAAGAAAAATTGCATTTGCTGCGGTAGTCTTTTTGGTAGCAAGTACAAAGAATATAAGAACGGCTGCATAAAAGACCGCGTTTAACAATGTGAAAAGATTTAGTTTGAAAATTTCTTTTTTGAATACAACGGTAAAAACAATAGCCGCGATAAAACACCTGAAAAAAGATATCTGCATCGCATCGAATGTAATAAGCTTTATTAATATTCCTCCGGTACTCCAGAGAAGAGCAGCCGCAAGAACCGCAAGTATCCCTTTTTGATGTTCGCTTAGTCCGTTCATCTGACTTATATAAATTAAGAAATTATTTGAAACGTTAATTTAATAAAAGTGATTGTAAAATCATGTGGTATTTCTAAGAATGTTTTAACGCGGCAATGCCGCGAATATCACTAATTTTCACTAATTTTAATGACAAAGAATTCTTTAAAATTTTACCGGCTGTTTAATTATACGGTAAACGGTGAAATTATTCATAGAGCTTTATAATGACCAAATAAAATTAATTATGAACTGGAGCTACAAATTTATAGATCACACTGCGGATCTGGCCGTAGAAATTACCGGCGAAACTCCAGGCTCGTTACTTCATGCGGCTTATCATGCATGGCTGGAGTTTGCTTCGGATCCTTATACCTCGGATGAAGTCGAAGATAAAAATTTAGAATTTTCGGAATCTTCGTTTGAAGAACTTATCGTCGGATTTTTATCCGAGCTGAACTATCTTTTCCTTGTAAAAAAATGGATCACGCTCGAAATTGTTATTCTTCATATAGAGGAAATAAAAGGTACTTATAATGCAAAGATAAAAATAACCGGCTGCAGTTACGGTTCATCGGCAGATATACTAAAATCGGAAATAAAGGCGGTAACTTTTCATCAAATGGATATAAAAAAAGTAAACGGAAATTATTCGACGCGAATAGTATTCGATATATAACGGAATTTTAAATGAAAATAAACGGAATCGAATTACTTAAAATCAGAGAGAACTTATGGGAAATACCCGCAGAAGGAGGAATGCGGGTGCCGGGACGAATTTATATATCTCAAAGAATGCTTGAAAAAGATCCGGGCGATGATGCTCTCAGGCAGGTAATGAATGTGGCTCATTTACCCGGTATAAAAAAATACAGTCTTGCTATGCCGGATATACATTGGGGATACGGTTTTCCGATAGGAGGCGTTGCCGCAACCGGTATAAACGACGGAGTGATATCTCCGGGCGGCGTAGGGTACGATATAAACTGCGGTGTCCGCTTGGCAACTACTTCGCTTGAGTACGAAAAAATTAAAAATAAAATAGAAGTCTTAATCTGCGATCTCTTCAACTCCATACCTACCGGAGTGGGAGCTGGGGGAGCCATAAAAAAATTAAGTAAATCGGATTTGAATAAGATTATTCTTCAAGGCTCAGGCTGGGCTGTTGAAAACGGTTACGGTATTTCCTCCGATGCGGAATTTACTGAGGAGAACGGCAGACTTAAAAACGCCGATACCGGGTCGGTAAGCGAGAGAGCGTTCGAAAGGGGAACCGAACAAATAGGTACTCTGGGATCGGGGAATCACTTCCTGGAAATCGATGTTGTCGACGAAATTTTTTCCCAGGAAGCGGCTGATGTAATGGGTTTATTCCCGGGACAGATTGTAATATTAATTCATACCGGCTCAAGAGGATTCGGGTACCAGGTATGCGATGACTATCTGAAAATTCTTTTAAAAGCAAAAGATAAATTCGGCTTTAGTCTGCCTGACAAGCAGCTTTCCTGCGCTCCGATAAATTCACCCGAAGGACAGAGCTATCTTTCTGGAATGCAGGCCGCGGCTAATTTTGCATGGACAAACCGTCAGGTTATAATGCATCTTGCTAGAAAAAGTATTTTAAACACTTTAGGAATGAAGGAATCCGAACTCAATTTCAACCTGGTATACGACGTTTGTCATAACATCGCTAAAATTGAAGAGCACATTATCAACGGTGAGATGCAAAAAGTTTGCGTTCATAGAAAAGGAGCCACCAGGGCATTTCCGCCGGGCAGCGATAAAATACCTTTAAAATATAAGAACATCGGCCAGCCTGTTTTAATACCCGGAGATATGGGGCGTTATTCATTTATTGCCGTCGGTACTCAAAAAGCGATGGAGGAAACTTTCGGCAGTTCCTGTCACGGTGCCGGCAGAAAATTAAGTCGGCATAAAGCATTAAAAGAAGCCGGCCGCAGAGATTTGGTGAGTGAATTAAAAAAGCAGGGAATCTCGATAAAGGCAAAGGGAGTTAAAACAATCGCCGAGGAAATGCCTGCGGCTTATAAAGATGTTGAAGACGTGGTGAATGTTATGCACAGAGAAGGCATTACTCGTAAAGTTGCAAAGTTAAGACCTGTCGGAGTGATAAAAGGATGATGAAATATCTCTGCAATCCCCCGGGTCTAATTAAAGCCGTGTTTAATGATTTTGTCTGGAATTCAGTTTCCGGTAAAATTCTGCTGACGTTTGATGACGGGCCGATACCTGAAACCACCGAGAAGATTTTGAAAATCTTAAATAAAAATAAAATAAAAGCGGCTTTCTTTTGTGTGGGTAATAATATCAAGCTGAATCCGTCTCTTGCGGAATATATTTTATCCGAGGGACACCTGATAGGAAACCATACTTTTAATCATAAAAAGGTAACGAAGCTCTCTAAAAAAAATCTTGATGATGAAATAGAATCTTTTAATAAATTTCTTGAAGACAGATTCGGATATGAGATAAAATATTTTCGTCCGCCGCACGGTAAATTTAATTTAGGATTAAATAAGCAGCTTCGTGAAAAAAATATGACAAACGTTATGTGGTCGCTTCTTACTTATGATTATAAGTCGGATATAAAGCTCTACAAAGAAATTGTGAAAAAATATCTTGAGGCAGATTCAATAGTCGTATTGCACGACAATATCAAATCAAAGTCAATAATAGCAGACAGCATTGAATTTCTGCTGAAAACTGTTTCCGAGCGTAAATTTGAAATAGGGGAACCTGCCGAATGTTTGAAATAATTTTTCTAATAGCTGTCGGCGGGTATTTCTTTTTATCCGTAATCTTTTTTAATGCTGCAGGCAAACGTTTTAAAAAATACGGTTTTAAAGAATTACCGGATGTTACGGTAATAATTGCTGCCAGGGACGAAGAGGGCAGTATATTAAGCTGTTTGGAATCTCTGGATAAAATGGACTATCCGGCAGGCAAACTGGAGATCATTATAGTTGACGACGGTTCGAAAGATTCAACAGAAAAAATAACAGGCAGCTTCATTTCAGGCAAAGAAAAATTTAAAATGATAACCAGTCCTGCCGCTTCCGGTAATTTGAAAGGCAAAACAAATGCTCTGGCCGCGGCTGTAATGGCGGCCAAAGGAAGCATAATTATAACAACCGATGCCGATTGTACCGTGCCTAAAAGCTGGGTTAAAACAATTGTCTCATACTATAAAGAAGATATCGGGGCCGTCTGCGGATTTACAAAACAGTATGCAGGAGACTGGTTCAGCGGCATGCAGTCGATTGATCTTACTTACCTTCTTACTATTGCATCGGGTACCATAAATATAAATAAGCCGGTAAGCTGCATCGGTAATAATATGTCATTCCGTAAATCCGCTTACTTACAAGCAGGCGGATACGAAAACCTGCCCTTCAGCGTTACCGAAGATTTTCTGCTTTTAAATGCAATACATAAACTTACTGCGTACAAGATTATTTTTCCGATCGATGCCGAATCATTAGTGGAAACGAAACCTTGTAAGAACTTGAGAGAATTGTATCGTCAAAAAAAACGCTGGGCGGTAGGGGGAGCAAATGCTTCCTTATGGGGACTTTTTATCATGTCTTTTTCTCTGCTGGCAAATTACTGCCTTTTATTAACACCTTTATTTTTCACGCAGGTATGTTTATATTTGGCGGTCTTTAAAATAGCTATCGATTTCTTTTTGTTATATCCTGTTCTCAAACGACTTGGTATATCTGATAGTATGAAATATTTTCTTCACTTTCAGATTTATTATACATTATATATAGTAATAATCCCCTGGCTTTTGATGCTTAATAAAAAAGTTTTATGGAAGGGAAGAGAATACTGATGATTTTACTTTGTAATTATTATCTTACATATCGCTGCAACGCTTTCTGCGAGTTTTGCCATTTCGGAAACCACGAGGAATTTAAAGATACTCCTTACGCCAAGCTTGAGGATTTTAAATCGAATGTCATACAGCTAGCCGAACTCGGTGTCAGGTTTATCGACCTTACAGGAGGCGAACCGCTGCTTCACAAAGAAATTCATTTGATGGCAAAATTCGCCAAAGATTTGAAGATGCAGACCAGCATAACAACAAATGCACTGCTTTACCCTAAATTTGCGGATAAACTGGCAGGCAACATAAATCTGCTGCATTTCTCGCTTGATTCACCGGATAAAGAAGAACATAACAGGATAAGAAAAGTAAATTGCTACGATCAGGTGTTTAAAAGTATTGAGGTTGCCAAATCTTTAGGCGAATTTCCGGATATACTTTTTACTGCTACAAATGAAACATACAAAAAACTGCCGCGGATGCACGAGATTGCGGTAAAGCACGACCTGGTCTTAATTGTAAATCCGGTATTTTCGTATTTCGGTAATCCGGGTTTATCCGAAGAAGCGCTGGATTTTGTGGAATCATATATAGACGGCAAACTTGATATTTATATGAACAGGGGATTCATCAAACTTAGACGCGACGGCGGCAACGATATAAATAATCCGACCTGCAAAGCGGTTTCCAGGGTAGTGGTTATTTCACCGGATAATGAAATTATTTTACCATGCTATCATTTCAGAAACAAAACGGTAAAAATCGACAGACCGATAAAGGAGATTAGGGAGACAGAGGAGTTCCGTTATTATAAAAGCAACGAAGGGAAGTTTGAATTTTGCCAGGGCTGCACGGTGAATTGCTATTTTGAACCTTCTTTTGCTTTTCCGACAAACCTTTATTCTATTGCAAGTCTTAGTTCAAAATTCAAATACGGATATAATAAACTAGTAAAACAGAAACTAAAAAAAATAACTATTTAATCGGAATATACTCAATGCGGACTACTGTTTTCATTTCATTGATTTTAATCTTTTGTACTAACTTTAATTATTCTCAGACAAAGGAAGTTTGGTTTCCCACTAAATTGAATATTCAGCCTTTTACGGCAAATCTTCTCGAGGCAAGAGCCGGGTTTTCGAGTCTGATAAACCAAAGCAGGGTTAGATTGGATATCGGAACTTCGCACGACATTTTCCGGCTCGAGAATAATAATTCGGTTTTATCCTTCGGTGCCGACATGTTTACATTTACGCGATTAAGAAACGAAGCGCACTTTAAATTTCCGGTAGAGACCATAGACTATTTTTTCGGGATAAACAGCGGTTATAAAATAACCGACGGCTGTACTCAATACGGTTTCCGCTTCCGTTTAAGCCACATTAGCGCGCATATAGTTGACGGACGCTTCGATGCGCAGCATTATTCTTGGCGCGGAGGTCTGCTGCCCTTTGTATACAGCAGGGAGTTCGTTGAACTTTTCCCGTTCTATCAAATCGGCAGCCTGAGAGGCTACGCAGGATTTACATATTTATTTCATATTATACCGACCGACTTCGGTAGAGAAATTTATCAGGTGGGTTTTGATTATTATTATATAGAGTTTCCAGTTAAAAATATTACTCCTTTCATTGCCGACGATTTCAAAATAACGCAGATCGGAAAGTACTTCGGGAATAATATTTTTACGGCTGGATTAAAATTCGGACATTATAACGGATACGGCTTCAGCATTTTGTTCTCACATTATTCGGGAAAGAGCATTCACGGCGAGTACTATGATAATAACGAAAACTATTCTTCAATCGGCATAAATTTGGATTTATAAATGGCCGATGAAATGAAAGATTATTTCCCGGATTTCGTGGAACTGCACAAGGTTGAAAAAGAAAAATATAATTTCCCGGTTCACATAGGTTTATTTCTTCTTACATTTATAACCACGACAATAGCAGGCGCTCAATGGACTACCGGAAGACCGGATCCGTATGAACTTGCTTATCTTTTAAAAGGATTACCGTATTCATGCTCAATAATGTTCATCATTTCCTTTCATGAGTTCGGTCATTATTTCGCGGCCAGATTTCACAAAGTAAAAGCAACGCTGCCGTATTATATTCCTTTCCCGCCAATTCCGATATTCTTAAATTTCGGTACGATGGGGGCAGTCATCAAAACCAAGTCGCCTATTTATACAAAGAAAGCAATGTTCGATATCGGCGTTGCCGGTCCTTTGGCAGGCTTCGTTGCATGCATAATAGTTCTGGTATACGGGTTTACTCACGTACCGAATATCGGGTACCTGTTAAATATTCATCCGGATTATTTTTCACCTGATTACAGCAAAGGAGCCGAAATACTAGCGTTCGGCAATACTCTGCTGTTTTCTTTTTTAAACTTATTTTTATTCACGGTTCGCAATTCTTTCCGCCGATGTCGGAGATTTATCATTATCCTTACCTATGCGTCGGCTGGTTCGGTTTGTTTGTAACTGCTATGAATATGATCCCCGTAGGTCAGCTGGACGGAGGTCATATTTCGTACACAATGTTCGGTGAAGACAGGCATTTTAAAATTGCGGTTATATCTTTTTCAATTTTATTGGTACTCGGTTTCTTGGGATTAATAGAATACTTTCTTAATTTTAATACTTACTTCGGATGGACTGGGTGGTTGTTCTGGGCATTACTGCTTTATTTTATTATTAAAATAAAACATCCCCATGTTCCGGATTACGATGAGCTGGACTTTACCAGAAAGGCATTGGGATATTTAAGTTTTGTTATACTGATAGTATCTTTTTCTCCCACTCCTTTTACCGTTATAATCGGCAAATAGCTCTGGGTGCATTTTTTTTTACATTGAGCAAAGTCTCTTAAAAACAAATATTTACGTTAATGAAAAAATTAATCTTATTACTAATACCTTTCCTACTCGGGGGATGTCAAAAAAAATTTAATGACGTTGTCGGTTCTTCTTCTTCAAGCGATATACAGGTGAAGAAAGTAGTAACGGCAGATTCATTTAAATATTCCGTCTCGGATTCGTTGCTTTCCGTCAGTATTGAATTAACTTCATCCGACGGCGTAAAAGAGGTCTACTGCGATGTTTATACTCCGGATGACAATCAAATAAATACCGCGCCGTTTCAATTATTTGATAACGGTAATATTCCGCTCAACAACGATTCGTTAAAGTGGGACAATCAGTATTCCAACCTGTTTCCGCTTAGCAGAAAATATGTATCCGGGAATTACAAAATTCAGTTTTATGTGGTGGATAATTCGGGCAATACAAATTTATTGGCATATCATTATTTCACTTTCAATCCGGGAGCTCCTAACGTTGCACCGGTTATTTCTGATCTCGTTGCACCTGATACCGCTACTATCGGAGCAAGTGATCTTTATCTTGTTATAACTGTGAAAGCTCAGGACGGAAACGGTCTTCAGGATATTCAATCTGTCTACTTTAATTCTTATATCCCCCCTAACGGTAATCCGTCCTCAAATAATCCTTATTTCTTAACGGATGACGGCAGCAACGGGGACGTTGTTGCGGGCGACGGTACATATACAATTACAATTGTACTGCCTTCTACGGGAGTTAATACGGGACAATACAGATGGGAATTTTTTGCTAAAGACAGAAGCGGTGCAATAAGTAATAAAATAACACACTATATAGTAATTAAATGAAAATAAAAATATTATTATCTGCAATTCTTGTATTTCTTATTGCAGGCACCGGTCTGCCTCAATATTTACCGGGTAATTTTAATCTTAATCCCGGTAAATCTCCGGCAAAGATTTCAACCACTTCGTCTATTGTTAATAATAGTATTAACGATATAATTACTTTGGGCGATACTGTTTGGCTGGCTACCAGCCAGGGCCTTAGTATATCAACCGATAACGGCAATTCATGGAAAAATTTTTCCGGCGATAATATCTTCGGCACCGAAAGCATATCGGCTATAGGTTTCGATAAATATAACGGGGTATTTTGGGCAGCCACTGCTCACAGCATGATTCAGAATAATCAAAGCATACCTGTCGGCAGCGGCTTGAAGTATACAACTGATAACGGGAATACATGGACCACTATACCTCAGCCGGTAGATCAGCAAAGTGATTCCGTTGAAGTCTACGGCAATAACAGACTGCATGCTTTGCCTATTACTGTTACACCGCAGAATATAATTTACGATCTGACTTTTACCCCGGGCACGATCTGGATAGCTTCTTTCTCTGCAGGAATAAGGAAAAGTACGGATATGGGAAAAACATGGCATCGTGTGGTTCTGCCTCCGGATTTCCTCGATTCCGTCAGTCCGAGCGATACTCTCAGTTTCTGTATATCGCCTGTTGCGGGTAATTTCTGCGATCAGGCAAATCTGAATTACGAGGGATTTTCTATCATTGCTCCCAACGATTCTACTTTATATGCAGGTACCGCTGACGGTATCAATAAATCTACCGACGGCGGAATAAGCTGGACAAAATTCAATCACATTAACGAACAAAACCCGATTAGCGGCAACTTTGTGGTTGCGCTGGCTTATAACAAATATAATAATACTATATGGGCCGCAACCTGGCAGGCTAACGGCTCTGATGAATTTTATGCTGTCAGTTATTCTTCAGACGGCGGAAGCAATTGGAAGACAACTCTAAGCGGAGAAAAAGTTCATAATTTCGGAATTCAGAATAATGAAGTAATTGCACTTACGGATAACGGTCCTTTTGCTACCGATAATAACGGTTCTTCCTGGATACTTCCTAATACGATCAAAGATAAAAATACAGAATTATATATAGGCACTACGAGTTTTTATGCTGCTTCGCTTCGCGGTAATTTAGTTTGGCTGGGTTCAAATGACGGGTTGGGAAAACTAGTAAAAAACGGAAGCAGTCTCTGGTCGGGAGATTGGACAATTTATTTTTCTTCGCAAAAACTCAATTCGGTTTCCGACAGCTACGCATATCCGAATCCGTTTAACCCCAATACCGATATTCTAAAGATCAAGTACAGCACTAACGGCAAAACAGTGCCGGTAACAATTAGAATTTTTGATTTCGGGATGCATTTTGTAAGAACTATCATCGAAAATACTGAAAGAGGCAATCCCGGGCATGTAATTGATGAGCAGGGAAATGTAGTGGATTACTGGAACGGTAAAGACGACAGCGGAAAGATAGTGCCCAACGGTGTGTATTTTTACAGGGTTGATGCCGGTTCTGAGAAACCGGTTTACGGAAAAATACTTGTTTTACATTAAGAGGTAAAATTGAAAAAAATTATTATAGTGATTATTACCTTTGTATCTTGCATTGCATTTTCACAGCCTAAATTTAGCAGTATAAGCAGTATGCCGGGTGCTTTCAGCAGAATGGGATTCGGTGCCAGAGGAATGGGAATGGGAAACGCCATGTCTTCGGTTACAGAAGGAAATCTGGTTTCATATTATAATCCGGCTCTGGCATTTTTTCAGGAGAACAGCAGTTTCCAGGCTTCATATTCAGTTCTTTCACTGGACAGATCCCTGAACTTTATAAACTTTACGAAAAGATTTGTTAATCATCCCGACAAGAATAGCGATTTCGCTCCGGGCGCAGGAATCAGCATCGGAATTATTAATTCCGGAGTCAGTAATATAGACGGAAGAGATAATTCCGGAAATAAGACCGGCGATCTTTCAACTTCCGAAAACCAGTTTTTTATTGCGTTCGCAAAAAGCTTTTCAAGAAAACTGACAATCGGAATAGGAGTGAAATTTTATTATTATAAACTGTACCAGCAGGTTACCGCTACGGGAGTAGGATTTGATTTCGGTGCCCTCTATAAAATTAATAATAATTTCAATCTATCCCTGGTTGTTATTGATCTTAACAGTAAATACAAATGGGATACTTCGCCTATTTATCAGGAGCAGGGTTCGACAACCACGGATGATTTCCCGGTCTTAAAGAGAATCGGGCTTAGTTATCATAATCCGGACAATAATATAATCGCTTCCGTCGAATACGAGAACAGCAACGGCCAGACGAACATTCTAAGAGCCGGACTTGAGTATAATATCTTTGCAGGATTATATTTGCGCGGCGGTATTGACCAGTATAACCTGAGTAATTATGATTATCCGGTTAATCCTTCTCTGGGTTTTTCGTATTACCATAAAGTCGGCGATCTTAATATCGGGGTAGATTATGCATTTGTTGTTGAACCGTATTCACCTCAGGACAGACATGTTGTAGGGCTAAACGTAAACTTTTAACAATTAGAACCTTGGACTTTGCATGAGAAAAATAGTTTTAATAGTATTAACTCTTCCGGTTTTTTTATTTGCACAATCTGCCGGTAACAGCGGATTATCGTTTCTTAAACTCGGCTTCGGCGCCCGCAACATTGCGATGGGCAGCGTAGGTGCTGCAGTGTCTAACGACGTTTCGGCATTGTTTTACAATCCCGCTAATCTGGTTAACAGTTCATCCAACGAGATTATGCTCATGCATAACTCATGGATACAGGGCATAAACAGTAATATACTGGGAGTTAAGACAACGGTCTGGGGTTTTCCGGTTGCCGCCGGGTTTGACGTTACTTCGATAAGCGATATAGAGGTAAGGACGCATGCAACAACGGTTCCGGATTCAAAATTTAATGCTAATTATTTTTTCGGAAGCCTTTCAACCGGATTTCATTTAACCGGCGATCTTGCATTCGGTTTGTCGTTAAAATATCTGTATGAAGGTCTTTATGTGGATGAATCAACCGGTTACGGTTTCGATTTCGGATTGAATTATTCCTCTCCGGTTGAAGGTCTGTACGCTGTTGCAGTTGTCAAAAATTTGGGATCGATGAATAAATTGAAAAACGAAAGCACAAAACTTCCGACTGAAATCAGCGCGGGTCCAGCATATAAATTTTATTTCAGTCACAATATGTTTGAAGTAACTGCCGCGGCGGAAATTCAGAAATATACCGCTGAAAATATTCTTCATTCCGATTGGGGACTTGAGATTGTTTACAACGATTTGATTGCCTTCAGAGGAGGATATCAAACCGGATTCGAAGCCAAGAGTTTTACCGCAGGCATGGGTATTATGTGGGGCACGCTTAGTTTTGATTATGCTTTTCAGCCGTTTAGCTACGGTCTCGGCAGCGCTAATATATTTTCTTTGCAGTTTAAGTTTTAAAATCCTATAATAGTACGGCGGTATAAAACGGGGATCATTCGTTAATTAGTTTTTCAACGTTATAAATTTTCAAACAAAGCTGATTATATTATGATTGAATTAATACCTTTCAAAAATTCTTCTGTCGATGCCGATGAGTGGGATTCTTTCGTCGATTCGGCGGATAACGGCACAATTTTCCACAAAAGACTCTTTCTATCTTATCATCCTAAAGACCGGTTCGAGGATGCTTCTTTTGTAATTAAAAAAGACAACAATATAATCTCGGTTTTCCCCGCCGTATTGGTGGAAAGAGAAAATAAAAAAGTATTATCATCGCATTCGGGTGCATCTTACGGAGGGTTTGTCTATAAGCAGAACCTGAATTTCAGAGAAGCTTTCGATCTTGTTGAAAATCTGGTTGCTTATGCCGGAGACTTAAAATGCGACCGTATACAGCTGACCCCGCCGCCAATGATCTATAAAACCAAGTATTCGGATTATATAGATTTTGCACTGGTTAAAAACGGGTTCGGTTATTTGAAAAGAGATGTTTCCAGCGTCGTTCAGCTAGACGTTTCTAAAGACGAACTGTTGTCTACCTACAGATCCGAAGCCAGAACAGCTGTGAAAAAGGCAATTAAACAAAATGTTGAAATAGCCGAATGCGAGAGATTTGAGGACTATTACGAGATTCTTAAAAAGAATTTAAAGATGAGACATAATGTTTCACCCACTCATACAATAGAAGAGCTAATAAAGCTGAAGAAAATATTTCCGGGTAAGATAAGGCTCTGGGGCGCTTTTTTAGGAGAAAAATTAATTGCCGGGGTTTGCAACTTTACTACAAATCCGCGTGTTGTGCTTGCCTTTTATATCAGCCACGACGAAGAATATCAGGAATACAGGGCCGTAAATTTATTGTTTTACGAGATCATGAAAAGATATCATGACGAAGGCTTTAAATTTCTGGATTTCGGTATTTTTACCGTCAATATGGACCCGAACTGGGGACTCGGACAGATTTAAAGAAAATTTCGGTGCCAGAGGAATCTTTAGAGATACATTCTATAAAGATCTTTAATGCTCAGGATATTACATCTTGCTCCGATGAACTATGCCGGAGTACCTTATAGTTTTTATGAAATGCATACAAACTGCGGCGATTATTCCAGGCTGATTACCTTTCACTCTAATCCGACCCAATTTAAGGAAGATATATGTCTGAATCTTCCGCTGCCTAATTTTAAGTTTGTCAAAGCCTGGCGCAGAAAAAAAGTAAGTGAAAGGGAGAAGAATAAAATTTCTACTGCACCTGAATTTAAACCTAATAATTTTATTGAGAGATATTATTTCAGGATAAATGATTTTCTGAAAAAAAAGAAGATCTCCGAAGTAATTGAAAAATATAAACTGGATGACTTCGATATAATTCATTACGACGCAGGTTTGGATTTCTTCCGCTACCCGCACGTTGCTCAAAAATGGAAAAGAGAAGGGAAGAAGATTGTCTGCTGTTATTACGGCAGCGACCTTAGGCTAAGGGGCATAATAAAAGAGATTGATGAAATTTCCGATTTGAACATAACTTCCGAATATGATCATCTTGCCTTAAAAAAAGACCTTAATTATCTATTCTATCCTTATGATCCTTCCGAATTACCCGGATTGGATAATTTCTCAAACGAAGAAATTACAATAATTCACTCGCCCACAAACAGAAAATATAAAGGAACCGAGCTGATTATTTCCGTGATAGAAAGGATAAAAAGAGAAAAAAAGATTAAATTTCTTTTAATGGAAAATGTAAATAGAAATGACCTGCTGAAAATAAAGAGCCGGTGCGATATTTCCATAGATCAAGTAGGAGGAACGATGGGGGGTACCGGATACGGAAAGGCAGGGCTTGAGACGCTTGCAATGGGAATTCCGACCGTGACTAATATGACTGATGATTATAACAGCTGGCTTCCCGAAAATCCGTTTGTCGTGGCCAACAATGCCGAAGAACTATATAAAAAATTAAACGAACTGATCGACGAAAAAGATCTGCGTATATCGTTAGGTATAGAAGGCCGCCGGTGGGTAAATAAATATCACGGTTATAATTCCGTAAATACAAAGCTTAAAGAATTATACAAGTTAAATAATATAATTTGATGGGAAAACAATCGAGTCTTTCGGTATCTACTGCCTGGTACGGTATCGGTAATTTTTTTATCCGCTCTATAAGCTTTCTTTTAATTCCGCTCTATACCAATTTCCTTACGCCGGGGGAGTACGGTAATTATGCATTATTAATGTCCTTGTATTCTTTAGCCGCGGTTATTTATCAATCAAACATGCAGACGGGCTTAACAAAATTTTATCTCGAAAGCGGGGAAATAAAACATAGAGAGAAAATTTTCTCAACGGTATTTAACTCGGTTGTTTTATTGGGTTTCACTATATCCCTTATAGCTATCATTTTCTCAAAGAATATTTCGGCTCTTGTGCTTGGCAGCTCCGGCAGCCGGAACTTAATTATAATCCTTTTCAGCAGTCTCTTTGTTGAGAACGTCGGATATTTTGCGCTACATTTATTAAAAACTAAAGAACTTTCCAGGAAAGCGGTTACTTTTTCCGGAATAAACTCAGTGCTTAACCTGCTGCTCAATATTCTCTTTGTTTATTTTATGAACTTAAAAGTCGAAGGTATTCTTTGGGCTCAATTAATATCTTCCGCAGTAATGCTGTTCTTTCTGCTGCCAGTGGTTGTTCCCGAACTTCACTTTGAGATCGATAAAGCGTATTTTAAAAAAATTATTATATTCTCTTTGCCTTTGCTAATCAGCGGCATACTTTCTTCGGGTATAGATGTAAGCGACAGATTTATACTTGATTATTTTACCGGTAAGGCGGAAGTGGGTATTTACAGTCTGGCATATAAAATTGCTCTGGTTATGAATGTGTTTGTGATTTCCTTCAGAACGGCATGGACACCTTACGGATTGAACTTATATTATAAAAATAATCTGGCGGAAACATTCGGTATTACTTTAAAAAAACTGCTTGCAGCCGGTTTACTCATATTCCTTGCTGTTACTTTTTTTGCACCGTTTTTATTTGATATTAAAATACTGCACTTTAATTTCTTAAATAAAAGTTATCAGGACGGACTGGTTATTCTCCCGCTGGTTTTAATAGGCTATCTTTTCAGCGGAATTGCGTCGTTTTACTCAATTTATCCAATAGCCAGCGCGAAAAGCCATCATTTTTTAATTTCTGACGGCCTGGGGTTTATACTGAATTTTTTACTTAATATTTTACTGATCCCTTCTTACGGAATGCTGGGGGCTGCGGTTGCAACATGCTCGGCATTTGCCGCGGTCGCGGCTTATTTAATTGTTATATCAAATAAAAAAACAAAGGTCAATTACCCTATAAAGGATATTCTGTTCATAATTCTTGCTGCTGCTGTTGCATATTTAGCCGGGATGGTTTATAGGAATTTAATATTTGAACTAACCCTTATTTGTATATATCTGGTAGTAATAATTTATTCGGCTGGAATAAAATTAACGGGTATTTTCAAAACGAGTTAATTTGTCGGCTAATTCGATAAGTTTTTTAGATTCTTCTTCCCAGTTTTTCCCCGTTTCAATCAACATGCGTCCGTTCTTTGAATGAGATAAAAATAATTCTTTATCCGATAAATATGATTCTATTTTACTTACAATAGCATCAATATCATTCGGATCAACTAAGAAACCGCAATTAATATTACCTAATTCCTTTTTAATCGGCTCTATATGACTAAAAATAAACGGTTTACCGCAAGCCATATATTCAAAAATTTTTATTGGTAAAGAGTTTTTGTAAATAAAATTGCGCCTTCTTAAATCAAAACAAACATCCGCATCTGATATTATCTCCGATATTTTCGGATACTTCGTCCAGCCAGCTTTCTCCACCGTTATGTTTTTAAAAAGCTTTACCTTTTCATCGAATATTCTTTCTTCCTCTTGCGATTGAAATTTTCCCGCAAGTTTAATTTTTACAAAAAGCCCCGGATGTTTCTGCGCGAGTCTTTCGCCGGTATCCAGAAGAATTAAAATTCCCCTTTCAAAGCTTATCAAACCGGCATAACACAGGACAATATTCTTTCCGGTTAATTGCGGCGGATTATAATCGAAGTATTTCAGAACAGGGTAATAGCCTATTATTATTTTAGGCTTGAAAGGAGCAGTCAGATCATAACGTTTTTTTTTCCCTGTCTCGCCTATAATGAGCGCATCGGCCATATTCGTCATTAAAATGTTTAATTTAAAAAGAAAGATATATGCTGCAATTCTCTTGATTCCTCTATATTTTAACGCCACGTTTTCCGGGTACCACTCGGTAATGTCGGAGACGATTTTGCATGCATTGTTGAAATTTTTTTTATACCTGTGAGCGGGTAAAATTGTCAACGGTTCGCAGCAGATTATCAGATCGGGCGCAAATTCCTCCAAATATAATTGGAATTTCCTTATCTTTTCCGGCCTGCCGGTTTTATCACCTTCAAACCCTTTCACCGCTATATCTTTGTCCTTAATATCAATTTTTTGCGTCGAACATATTATTGCGACCGAATAATTATTTTCGGCAAGAGAGTGTGCAAATTTCCAATAAATCCTCTCGTCAAAAGGAGGATGTCCTGAAGTTAATAATGCGATTTTTTTTCCCATACCGGCAAGTAGAATTTAAAATAATATTGAATTAAAAAGTAACTTATAAGATTTTATTATTTTTATCGTACACTAATATAGTAATTATTTTCAACGGTTCGGATTAAAGTTAACTCCGTGAAAATTAAAAATAAAAATATTTTTGACTCGATTATAATATTTGGAATCTATAGTTATAAATGAGTTTTTCTCGAGGGGAATTTTTATTAAATTAACACCCGGCAAGTAAATCTTTTCAATAGAACAAAACTGGAACGGTAAATGAGACAATATCTTGATTTAGTAAAATTAGTAATGGACGAAGGGGTAAGGAAACCTTCAAGAACCGGTGTAGACACTATTTCTTATTTCGGAGCGTTTTATAAAGTAGATCTTTCAAAGGGATTTCCCCTGCTTACTACCAAAAAAGTTGAATGGAAATCGCTTTTATACGAGGTATTGTGGTATCTTTCTGGCGAAAATCACATAAGAAATTTAAGGAAGTATACTAAAATATGGGATGCATGGGCAGATGAAGACGGCAATCTGGAAACAGCTTACGGTTATTACTGGCGGCATTTTCCGAGTGCTGAAAAAAATAAAGACGGAAGCTGGAATATAAGAGAAGTAGATCAAATTCAATATGTTATCGACGAATTAAAGAAAAATCCGTTTAGCAGAAGATTGATTGTAACTGCCTGGGAACCCGGGAACGCAACTAAAAGTAAACTGCCTCCGTGTCATTATACCTATGCATTTAATGCTAATAACGGGAAACTGAATTGTCATCTTACTCAGCGTTCGGGAGATATTGCTCTTGGAATACCGTTTAACCTGGCCGCTTATTCTATTTTAACTCAGATAATTGCTCAGGAAGTTGGGATGGAATTAGGCTTTTTCGCGCATACTATAATCGATGCTCATATTTACGTGGCCGATAAAGGTACTCCGATGGAGAAGTACGACCATCGAGCAGGACTGATAGAACAGCTTAAACGTGAGCCTCTGCCGCTGCCTAAATTAAATATTGCCCGTAAGCCGATTAATGATCTCCGGTTTGAAGACTTTGAACTTGTTGATTACCAGCATCACGATAAAATTAAATTTGAAGTAGCGGTTTGATCATATAAATTTAATTTTCAGTATCCGGAAAAAAGCTCCTTCGCTTTTTCAATATTGTGTAAATGCGGTATATTTATTTACAATATCGAAAATGAATTATCAATTTCTTCTCTAATAATTAAAAGCATAGGACGTGAAAAAAATCATTATTGTAGCAGTAGCCGAAAATAATATAATCGGCAGAACAGACGGCAATATGCCGTGGCATTCAAAGGAAGAGTTTAAACATTTTAAAGAAACTACTTTCGGATTCCCTGTTATTATGGGAAGAAAAACTTTCGAGTCCCTGGGCAAACCTTTGAAAGGCAGGCTCAATATTATTTTGACTCAGGCAAAGGGGCTTGAAGTTAATTATGATAATGTTTTAATTGTTCACAGCCTGGACGAGGCATATCTTTATTGCGGAGAGAAGAATTATGAAAAAATATTTGTCATAGGCGGCGGACAAATATATAAGCAGGCCATGGATGCCGTCGATGAGATGATAGTGTCTTTTATGAAATTTAAAGCGGAAGGCGATATCTATTTTCCAAATATTGATGAAAATATCTGGATCGTTAAGTCCAGAGAAAATCACGAGGAATTCGATATCGTTACTTTCACAAGGAAAAATCAGGTAATTAGTGAAAAAAATTAATATACTTCCGGAAAATATAGCTAATAAAATTGCGGCCGGGGAAGTTGTGCAAAGACCCGAGTCGGTAGTTAAAGAATTAATAGAAAATTCGATAGATGCCGGCGCATCTTCCGTTGAATTAATTGTAAAGAGAGCGGGGAAAATTCTAATTCAGGTTGTGGATGACGGCGCAGGCATGGAAGAAGAGGATGCCGAACTCTGCATTTTAAAACACGCGACAAGTAAAATTAAAAATGTTGAAGATCTGGACTCGATTTCTACGCTTGGTTTCAGGGGCGAGGCTTTAAGTTCGATTGCATCCGTGAGCCAACTGGAAATAAAAACGGAAACGCAAGACGAGGAGCTCGGTACTTCTATAAAAATTGAAGACGGTTCCACAATCATCAAGGAAAAAGGATCCTTCCCGAAAGGCACTTCAATTGCGGTTAAAAACCTTTTCTTTAATACTCCTGCCAGAAGAAATTTTCTTAAAACAGATGCTACGGAACTAAAGCATATTATAGATACTTTTAATAAGATAGCTCTAAGCCATCATGAAATAGGATTTAAGTTATATAACGATGACGATCTTATTTTCGATTATAACGCAGGCTCTCTGGAAGACAGGATAAAACAAGTTTTCGCCGACAATATGATGGATGCACTGATACCCGTAGAAGAACGAACCGACTTTTTAAGCCTTTACGGATTTGTTGGTAAACCAGCAATGCTTAAAAAAAGCAAAGGGGAACAATATCTATTCCTTAACTCGCGGTACGTTGTAAGCCGGCAAATTAATCATGCGGTATTTACCGCTTATGAAAATATTCTGGAAAAGGGCGATTATCCTTTTTTTGTTTTGTTTATGGAAGTGGATCCCAAAAAAGTCGATGTAAATATTCATCCATCGAAACTGGAAGTGAGATTCGACGATGAGAAAGATTTTTATAATTTTGTACTTGCAGTAGTAAAAAAAGGACTGGGCACGCACGATCTTGTCCCGAGTATGATGTTCACCGGTAACGATGAAGAAAAACTTGCATTCAACAATTTTATAAAAGTCGATAAAAACGATTTTTCCGACAGACCTTCCGTTGAAAATAAAAATCCTCTTAACCGTACGAGGTTTTCGGATCAGGATATAGACTTAATATTCGGAAATCTGCCCGATAATATTCCGTTTAATCCGGGTGAGCAGTCTCCGTCTCATCCGTTTGAACGTTCGGAGGGAATGGAAGTATATCATCAAGTGGATGCGATGAGGTCTAAGGGTAAAGCCGAAGAAGAAACGCCGTTTATTATTCAGTTGCATAACAAATACATATTATCGCAGATAAAAACAGGCTTGATGATAATTGATCAGCATGTTGCTCACGAAAGAATCTTATACGAAAAAGCATTGAAACGATTCGAAGCGAACATGCCTTTTTCACAGCAGCTTCTTTTTCCAAAAACAATTGAATTGGATCCGGGGCGGTTCGCCGTAATAAGGGAAATTAACGGCTATCTATCCAAACTCGGATTCGAAATAAAATTTTTCAGCAGAAATACTATCGTTATTGAAGGCGTACCGGATGATGTAAAAAAAGGTTCGGAAGAAAAAATTCTACTCGATCTTATTGAAGAGTTTGCAGAAAATCAACGGGAAAAGAAACTGGACGATAAAGAAAATTTGGCAAAAACCTATTCGTGTAAAACGGCAATCAAAGCAGGCGATTATTTATCGGAAAAGGAAATGAGGCTGCTTATTGACCAGCTTTTTGCGACTTCCATGCCTTATGTTTGTCCTCACGGCCGCCCGATTGTAGTAAAAATACCGCTCGAAGAATTTGACAGAAGATTCGGTAGAACTTAAATTAACGGGGAATGCTCAAAAAAGCATATTAACCGGTTACTAGTTTCACAAAAACTAAAGGTGCAGTAATGTCAGATGAAAATTATATGAAGCGTAAAAGTGAATATGAGCAGAAGGCCGCAAAAGCAGTAAACACCGGAATGAAGTTTACATCCGTCAGCGGCGAGGACGTAAAAGGATTATACGGACCGGACGACATTGAGACCATAAATTACCTTAGCGAAATAGGATTTCCAGGCGAGTATCCGTACACACGCGGTATTCACGTAAACGGTTATAGAGGCAGGATTTGGACTATGCGTCAGTTTGCCGGCTTCGGATCGCCTGAAGATACAAACCAGCGTTTTCATTATTTATTGGATCACGGACAGACAGGATTGTCGGTGGCTTTCGATCTTCCCACTCTGATGGGATGGGATTCGGATGCGCCGTTAAGTGAAGGCGAAGTGGGTATCTGCGGAGTAGCGGTTTCTTCACTGCTGGATATGGAAATCTTATTCGATAAAATTCCGCTTGATAAAGTCTCTACCTCAATGACCATCAATTCTCCGGCGGCAATGATATTTGCTTTTTACCTGGCAATTGCTCAAAAACAAAATGTCGATTTTAATAGCCTGAGGGGCACTCTTCAAAACGATATACTTAAAGAATATATAGCACAGAAGGAATATATTTATCCTCCCGATCCTTCGATGAGAATAATAGTGGATATGATCGAATATTGTTCCAAAGAAGTTCCTCAATGGAATCCGGTTTCTGTCAGCGGTTATCATATACGTGAAGCAGGTTCGACTGCTGCGCAGGAACTTGCCTTTACACTTGCGGACGGATTTGCATATATTGAAGCATGTATTGAGAGGGGATTGGACGTAGACGATTTTGCCCCCAGAATATCCTTCTTTTTTAATTCTCATTTGGATTTTTTCGAAGAGATTGCGAAATACAGAGCGGCAAGAAAAATATTTGCCAAAAGAATGAAAGAAAAATACGGCGCAAAAAATCCGAGGTCCTGGTGGCTGCGTTTCCATACGCAGACTGCGGGCTGTACTTTGACCGCGCAGCAGCCTGAAAATAATATTATAAGAACCGCATTCCAGGCTCTCGCAGGAGTACTCGGCGGAACTCAATCTCTTCATACAAATTCAATGGATGAAACTCTTGCTCTTCCCAGCGAGAAAGCGGTAAAGATAGCTTTGCGCACGCAGCAGATTATAGCTTATGAAACCGGCGTTATAAATACGGCGGACCCGCTCGGAGGCAGCTATTATGTTGAGGCATTAACCGATAAAATGGAAAAGATGGCGAATGATATTTTCGAACAAATCGATTCTCTTGGAGGAGTAATCCCAGCAATTGAAGCAGGGTATTTCCAAAAAGAAATTGCAGATGCCGCTTACATGTATCAGAAAGAAGTTGAGAGAAAAGATAAATTTATTGTCGGTGTAAATGAATTTGTAGAAAAAAATGAGAAAATTGATATCCCGATTTTGTATATTTCACCCGAAGTTGAGAAAAAACAGAAACAGAGATTGGCCGATCTTAAACAGAGCAGGAATCAGCATGCGGTAAAAACTAGCCTGGAAGAATTGAAAACCGCGGCTGTGGATAATAAAAATTTAATGCCGGTACTTGTAAAAGCCGCGCAAAATTACGTCACGTTAGGGGAAATGACGGGGACATTAAAACACATATTCGGTACTTACGAGGAAATTGCCGTTTTTTAATGGTAAAAGAATATTTAAAATTAATCAGGATTCCGCAGTGGATCAAAAACTTCTTTGTTTTTGTTCCGCTGATTTTTTCTCAGCATTTGTTTGATGCCCGTTTTTTTTATTTAGTATTAGCCGGCTTCTTCGCTTTTTGTTTTACGACCGGCGCGGTTTATATCTTGAATGACATAATTGACGTAGAAGCTGACAGAGCCCACCCGGTTAAAAAAGCACGCCCGATAGCCTCCGGTAAAATATCAAAATCATCTGCAATTATTCTTGCCGCTGTATTATTACTTGCTGTAGTTCTTTCTTCCGGATTATTTAACTTGCAGTTTGCCGTTTCATTAGCTGCCTACTTTGTTCTGAATATCTTATATTCTACTGTTTTGAAGCATATGGTATTGCTGGATATATTCAGCATTGCAGCCGGCTTTCTGATAAGAGTAATTGCAGGCGCTCTGATTATAAATGTTGAGATTTCCAGCTGGCTTCTTCTTACCACACTTTTCATCTCTTTATTCCTTGCTGTAATGAAAAGACAATCTGAATTAAGAATAGCGGTTGAAGAAGACGGTAAACAAACCCGGAAAGTATTAAGCCAGTACTCGCTTGAATTTACGAGTCAGATGGCAACAGTAGCTGCATCCGGCGTTATTATCTGCTATGCTCTTTATACAGTATCTTCCAGAACGGTTTCGGTTTTCGGCACCGATAAATTAATTTATACTACTCCATTTGTTGTGTTCGGTATTTTCCGATATATGTTTTTGGTTTACCTGAATAAGAAGGGTGAGAATACTACCGAGATAATGATTACCGATTTGCCCATGATTTTCACAGCATTGTTGTATTTAATAACTACAACTCTTATTATATATAAAGTATTGTAGACTGAAAAATCATTTATAACCGTTGACATTATGAGAATCCGGATTTCAACATATTTTATTTTGCTGACTCTTGTCCCGTTTTATAACGGATGTTCCGGAGGTTCATCTGTAGCCAAGGAAAAAACTATCTCAATCAGACAACTTAAAGTAAACGCGTGGGTAAATTTAATGCCCGGGAAAGATCCTTCTTTTCATGTTTCGGGAGAAGCGCAGCTGATTAATAATTCCGATAGTATCATTAAGAATATTTCTTTCGATAATGCAGTTGCATATCAAAACAACTTGAGGCTTTTTGATTTTACGCCGGATATCAAAATAATAAATAATCAGGTCGATCTACTGCCTAAAGATACTCTTAGATTTAATTTTAAAAACCTGAAAGATCTTACGGTCAATTCCGGGTTTGATTTTAATAATATGATTAATATCTTATTAACTATATCTTACGGTTCAAAGAAGTCGGAAATTATTTTTAAAAACGTAAAAGTTGAGAAAGTGTATTAATGTATTTTAACGACATAATAATTTTAATTGCTCTGCTTGTCATAAGCGGTTTTTTCTCAAGCGCCGAAATGGCTTTTGTGGTGTCGAATAAACTCAAACTGGAAATTAAAGCCAGACGAAACAACTTTTCGGCAAAAAACGCTTTGTACTTTTCTCAGAACCCGCAGAGTTTTTTCTCAACAATTCTAATCGGAAATAATGTAGTAAACATCGCTTTTGCTTCGATTTCAACAGTCTTTTTAACTTTATTCTTCGGGATGGGCGAACTTGGTATTTTATTAATTTCAACTTTTACACTGCTTATTATTGCCGAATTAATACCGAAATATTTTGCCAGGGAAATTTCCGACAGAATGGTACTTCTCTCGGCTGTTCCGTTGAGAATATTTTCAATCTTACTTTATCCCTTTGTTAAAACGCTGTCTTCAATATCTGTTTTACTCACGCAGTCTTCGAATGTAAAGGAAGATAAGTTTAATTATTTGTTCAGCAAAGAAGATATTGAATCTCTTGTTGAAGAAAGCATGGAGGCAGGTGTAGTAAATAAAAAAGAAAGCGATATTATAAATAAGGTGCTGGCTCTCGGCGATCAGAGAGTGTATGAGGCAATGCGGCCGCGGACGGAGATAGTAGGAGTAGAAACCGGCCAGAGCATTGACGAAGTACTCTCAATTTTTATCGACTCCGGTTATTCAAAGCTTCCGGTATTTGAAGAAAATCTGGATAATATTAAAGGAGTGGTTTTTGCCTACGATCTTTTTAAATCACCTAAAGATCTTAACAGTCTGATTAGAGAAATTATTTTTGTACCCGAAACTAAGAAGACATTCGATATGCTGAACGAAATGTTGGCAAAACAGGTTTCGGTTGCCATTGTTATCGACGAGTTCGGCGGAACCGCAGGGATAATTACAACGGAAGATATAATGGAAGAATTGTTCGGCGAGATTAAAGACGAGTATGATGTTGATGAAGATATATGCCGCAGAGTTGCACCTGATACTTATTTAATTAGCGGAAAAGTTGAAATTGATTTTATTAATGAAAAATACGGACTGAATATACCAGAAGGTGATTACGGAACAATTGGCGGATTTATAACCGCTAATCTCGGACGAATACCGGGTGAAGGCGAGAATATCACTATCGACGGTTTTAATATACTAATAGCCAGAGCAACTCCTATTAAAATAGATGTTATAAAACTTGTAGCTTCCGGTACAGGAATAGCATGACCGGATTTGTATGGATAAGAAAATTATTCTTTTCGACGGCTATTGTAATTTCTGTAACTTTTGGGTTGACTTCGTCATTAAAAAGGACAAAAATAAAATTTTCAAATTTGCCGGCATTCAATCCGGTAGGGGACAGGAACTGCTGCAAAGTCAAAATATCAAAGTAACTCCGGATACCGTAATTCTTATCGAAAAAGGCCAACACTTTACTAAATCGACGGCAAGTTTAAGAATTTTAGGTAACCTGGCCTTTCCCGTAAAATTTATATCATACTTTTTGATTATCCCTCGTTCTGTCCGTGATTTTATTTATGATTTAATAGCCCGGCACAGATATAAACTATTCGGTAAAATGGATTATTGCCGTATGCCGTCCGAATCGGAAAAGGACCGATTCCTGACATAAATTTAATTTTAACAGTTCCTTGATAAATATTCTGCGAGTTTAACGGATTAAAGATTATAGTCGCTTTGGGACTTTTGCGTCGTAAAAAAGTTATTTTAAGTTATTAGTGCCGAGTTTTTGGTACTTGAGCTAAAATTGACGTAAATTTGTATACGTTAAATAATTTGATTTGTCATCGTTTTACGGTAGAATTTGTTAGCTCTTAATATTTTAGGAAAAGATAAAAATTCCAAGGCCAGAACAGGGTATTTTCAGACCGACCACGGAAAAGTCGAAACTCCCATATTTATGCCGGTTGGCACTCAAGGAACAGTTAAAGCAGTTAACCGGGATTATTTAATAAACGATATTTCTGCTCAAATTGTTCTTTCAAATACTTATCATCTTTATTTGCGGCCGGGTACCGAAATTTTAGAACAGGCCGGCGGTTTGCATGGATTTATGAACTGGGACAGGCCTATTATTGACCGACAGCGGAGGATATCAGGTTTTCAGCCTGACTGAACTCAGGAAACTTAAACCTGACGGCGTCGAATTCAGATCTCATATAGACGGTTCGAAACATTTTTTTTCTCCTGAAAAAGTAATTTCAATTGAGAGAAGCATTGGAGCCGATATTATTATGCCGCTTGATGAATGCACACCGTATCCCTGCGAATATGATTATGCCGTAAAATCTACCCGGCTTACTTCGGAATGGGCAATACTGAACAAAAAAGCTTTTGATAGTTCCGAGTCTCTTTACGGACACCGTCAGTATTTGTTCGGTATAATTCAAGGCAGCGTTTATAAAGATTTGCGGGAAATATCTGCAAGTGAACTTAAAAAATTAGATTTCGACGGATATTCCATCGGGGGACTTGCCGTAGGTGAGCCTACGGATGTAATGTACGACCTGGTAGATTTCACTACAGATCTGATGCCGGAAGACAGACCAAGATATCTTATGGGGGTAGGCAGACCTGAGAATATACTCGAAGCAATTTCAAGGGGTGTGGATATGTTTGACTGTGTAATGCCGACTCGGAATGCCAGAAACTCGTATCTTTTTACATCTGCCGGAATACTTGCAATGCGGAACGCAAAATATAAAAATGATTTTAATCCGGTTGACAATAATTGTGATTGCTATACTTGCAAAAATTTTTCGAGGAGCTACTTAAGGCATCTTTTTATCGCAGGAGAAATTCTTGCGCTGGAATTGGCCAGTATTCATAATCTCCATTTTTATCTTAATCTTGTGAAACTTGCACGCGAGCATATTTTAGAAGGCGATTTTACCGAATGGAAAAATAAATTTATAAATAACATCACTTTAAACGCAAACAATAAATCGGAGGATTGATTGGAAGCATTATTAGCAATGGCCCCGCCTAACGGTGGCGGAGGCTCGGGCAGCCTGGTTAGTACCATAATTATGTTTGGTGCTATATTCTTGATATTTTATTTTATGATTATCAGACCCCAGCAGAAAAGGGCGAAAGAAAGAGAAAAACTTCTTTCTAACGTACAAAAAGGCGATAAGATAATTACAAGCGGCGGACTTCACGGAACGGTTGTTCATGTTGAAGAAAAAACCGTTTTTATTCAGGTTACCGATAATGTAAAACTTAAATTTGAAAAAAGCGCTATCGGTACGGTTATTCCCTCGGGCAAAGAAAGCAATTGATTTTTATAGGACTAATAAAGATAATTACTTGTTTTCTCTTTGTTAGTCCATTTTGTTATAAGTAATTAAATTTAGGTTTATAAAATGTTCTGTTCAGTTGATGAAGCAATCGAAGAAATTAAAAACGGAAAAGTTTTAATTATTGTTGACGATGAAAATAGAGAGAATGAAGGTGATTTTGTATGCGCTGCAGAATATGTGACACCTGAAATTGTAAATTTTATGGCCAAGAACGGGAGAGGTATTATTTGTGTTGCTGTGAATGGTAAAAGACTTGATGAACTCGGTTTACCGCTTATGGTTGATACAAACTCTGCTTTGCACGGTACTCAATTTACAATAACTATTGATGCGATAGAAGGTACTACTACAGGAATTTCAGCCGCTGATAGAGCGCTTACCATTAAAAAAATTATCGATGATAAAACCAAAGCATCGGATTTTGCCCGTCCCGGACATATCTTCCCGTTGAGAGCTCTTGATGAAGGTGTGCTGAGGAGGGCCGGTCATACTGAAGCCTCGGTGGATTTATGCAAACTTGCCAAATTAAAACCTGCCGGCGTGCTTTGCGAAATTCTGCATGACAACGGTGAAATGGCAAGAGTACCCGACCTTATAATAATTGCCGAAAAATTCGGAATCAAAATTCTCACGGTAAAAGACGTAATCCAATACCGGTTGAGAAAAGAAAGACTAATCGAAAAAGAAGCAGATGCCAACCTGCCGACGGCTCACGGCGATTTTAAAGTTACGGTTTATAAAAGTAAAGTTGATCATAAAGAACATGTAGCTCTTGTAAAAGGGAAAATAGATCCCGAGAAACCGGTGCTTGTCAGAATGCATTCTGAATGCCTTACTGGCGATGTATTCCATTCATCAAGATGTGACTGCCACGATCAGTTGAATACCTCGTTGGATATGATTTCTAAGGAAGATAGCGGAATTGTGGTTTATATGCGTCAAGAAGGAAGAGGCATCGGCCTATTTAATAAAATTAAAGCTTATAAACTTCAGGACCAGGGTAAAGATACCGTTGAAGCAAACGAAGAATTGGGTTTCAAGGCCGATTTAAGAGATTACGGGATCGGAGCACAGATACTCCTGGATCTCGGCGTAAAAAAAATAAAACTTCTTACGAATAATCCTAAAAAGGTTATAGGCTTAAATGGTTATGGATTGGAAATTGTTGAACGTGTGCCCATTGAAATACCCCCGAATGCCAATAACGAAAAATATCTTAAAACTAAAAGAGATAAACTCGGACATCTGATCTTAAAATAGTGATTATATCTTTATGTTGATTAATAAAATAGCCGCTCTGCGTCTATTTTATTTGGGGAAAATCATTTATCTTATTCGCCGGCAATGTTCGGATTTATAATTTATATAATCAATAAATGTATCGCCGCTATGCGGCTGATATTAATGTCTGGAGATATTATTTCAGTAGATAATCCTTTTAATATTTATTTAAATATTGGAAGGTATTTTAATCGTAAAATTCGAAAAGAAATTCATTTTTGAATTCAATTTCGAAATTGTTTAAAAATCCGGTGTATTCTTTCCGGAACGATTTTCTGCGATGATGTTATTCTTGATTTTTGATGTAATTAATTACTCTTTGTACTTCGGATTTACTATATGTAAATGCACCGAACCCCCTCTGCCAGGAAAATTTGCCAGGAATTAGCTTTTCATCATTTATAAAATTACTTGAATTAGCTTTTATATCTCTTACTAAATCCGAAATCGCACAATCAGGATTAAAACTAACAAAAATGTGTACGTAATCCGGCATTCCATTAATGATCATAGGGTTTTAATTTTTATTCTTTATAATGCTGTTCATATTTTTGTAAATATCATCTTTAATCTCTTTACGAATGAGATTACGTCGGCCTTTCGGCGAAAATACTATTTGTGCATATAACTGAGCGTATGTATTTGCAATTTATTATTTCCCCTTTTTTAATGAATGGATATGCAATCTAATATTAAACAATAATAATTTAATAAAATATTGAATTGCCTTAAACTGAAAAATAATCGTGATTTTAAATATTTCATGCAATCATAAAAATATTATTATATATCATAAAAATTTTGCATAATTTGAAACATAGATGTCTATAATTTACCCGGAGTAAAATTGAAGAATTCATTCTTTTTATTGATGCTTTTTTTGTTTTCGTTTAATTTAACAGCCCAGTCGAATAATTTGGTTTATGTCGCTAAAATTGATAAAGAAATAGATTTAGCTATGGCTCCTTACATTAGAAGAGCTATTTCAGAAGCCGAAAAAGAAAATGCGAAGGCTATTATATTTGAAATAAATACTTTCGGCGGAAGAGTTGACGCAGCTACCCAGATAAAAGATGCAATTATTTCAACACATCTGCTTACTATTGCTTATATAGATCATAGGGCCATTTCGGCTGGTTCTTACATAGCTTTATCTTGCGATAAAATAGCAATGGCGCCGGGCAGTTCGATTGGAGCTGCAACGGTAGTCGACCAGTCGGGTAATAAAATGAGCGAGAAATATCAATCATTTATGCGTTCGGAGATGCGTTCTGTTGCCGAAAAAAACGGTAGGCGGGTAGACATTGCTCAGGGTATGGTTGATGAAAGAATAATTGTCCCGGGACTTGTTGACAGTACCGAGTTAATTACACTAACAACGGACGAAGCCCTTAAATACGGAATTGCTGATACGGTTGTATCAGGAATGGGAGATTTACTAAAGGTATTTAATCTGGAAAACGCAACTTTGGTAAATGTTAATCCGGATATGGCCGAGGATATTGTAGGCTTTTTGCATAATCCTATTGTTACTACACTGCTATTAATGATAGGTTTTGTCGGATTGTTCTTTGAGGTAAAAACTCCGGGCTGGGGGATACCGGGTACATTGGGCGTACTGGCTTTATTGTTATTTTTCGGATCTTCTTATATCCTGGATTTGGCTTCAAGCATTGAAATTCTGATGTTCATAGGCGGACTGGTTTTACTTGGACTGGAGATATTCGTAATTCCCGGTTTTGGAATTACAGGTGTTTTAGGAATACTTTTAATTCTGGCTTCGCTGTTTTTAGCTTTGATCGGGAATATTGCATTTTGGGATTTCAATAATATTTCGATAGCTATTATACAGCTTACTATTTCGCTTGTTGCTGCACTATCTACAGTAATTCTGCTGGCTAAATATCTGCCTAAAAGTCAAAGATTCAACAGACTTGTATTATCCGAATCTGAAAAATCCGAGAGCGGATTTGTATCCAGATTTTCCGATACAGAATTAATCGGGGCTGAGGGTATTGCTTTGACCACATTGAGGCCTGCCGGAACGGCGGAAATAAACAATAAAAGAGTAGACGTATTAGCAGACGGCGAATATATTGAACACGGCAGTAAAATAAAAGTATTGAAAGTAGAAGGAGTCAAAGTAGTTGTCGGAAAGGTTAAATGAACCAAAGCGGTTTCGTCTTTAAGACAAAACCGCCCGGTAAATGATCATAATAATTCAACTATATTCGATGAAGAAATCGATTCGTTTTCGGTTCTCTTTTTCTTTCCTTGAGGAGTCATACCTTCCATAGTATAATAAAAATGAAGTTTAGTATTCATTTTTGCTTTCTGAATACAGCCTTTTGAAATATTAAAATAAATTTTTCCGGAAGTAGCTGTTTCCGGTTTTTGAAAATGATACGTTACTTTGTTCTGCACCAAATCCGTCTTGCCTTCAACAGTTGATTTTACCGAAGCATCTATGACTGCTAATTTATCATTATTAAATGAGCCTATGCCATTAATTTTATACACATTGGAGTTGTCGATTTTAAAAACTAAATATTGATCAGGCGGCTGCTGCTTGCTCCAAGTGGAATCTTTTGCGAGGGCTTTCTGAGGCATCTCCTGAAAGATCTGTGCTGCAACCGGTTTTAATATACCTTCGATCAGTCTGCTTTTTAACTGTTCTTTTTGACTTTCGCTTACAGCAACTTTAGAATTCTTGATGCTGATGTATTTATCTATTATGCTATTAACTTTGAAAATTTCGATAATACCGCCGTTGGGACCTAATCTTACTCCGAAAGGATTGTTCAGCAATGCGAAAAATTCTGTGAATTTTATCATTTGAGTTGAGTCCATTTTAGAACCGGATTCAAAATCAACTTCCTTGCCGTTCAATTTTTCATGAAGTTTTACCGATGTTATTTCAAAATCCATTATTTTTATTCCGTCTTTTTCCTCGCTCACTAGATGAGTATCTACAACGTATATTAGATTTCTGTCAACCTTCTGAGTGATAGAAGAATCCATTTTTGTTGTCTGTTCATCATGAGTAAAAGATGAAATCCTGTACTGGTAATGTTTATCCTTATCGAACTTATAATTAAGATTAAAAGTTTCGTTCGGATTTGAAACAGGGTTCGTAGTTATATTTGTCGTATCAACCGCAAACTTATTCTTTTGATCTAAATTTGATTCGCCGTTTTTTTTTGAACAACCGACTAACAAAATACCTGCTAATAACGTTATAAAAATATATCTCATTTTTTTCCTTTGGATGAAAATTGTGTTATAAATAATAATTCTTTTCCGTTTCAAAATTTAATTAGCATTCAATGTCGTAACTAGTGTTTTATTTTTGTATTCAATAATTCTTGACCGCAATACCGGAATGTTATTGTTATAGAAAATGAATATTAGCTTGAATTTCTAAAAAGGTAATATTATCGGTATTAAGCTGAAATTAAGAATGACCTGCCCGTAAACAGGTCATTCTTTAAAAAGATACTATGAATTGTAATTCTCAAGAAGTTCTTTTCTGGGAAAGAAATGGGCAATTTCAATTGCCGCATTTTCATCTGAGTCGGATCCGTGAACAACATTTTCTGCTTTGCTTGAGGCAAATAATTTTCTGATTGTTCCTTCTTCTGCTTCAGCCGGATCGGTAGCACCTATTAATTTTCTGAAATCTGCTACTGCGTTTTCTTTTTCCAAAGCAATCGGCACGCACGGACCTGATGTCATAAACTCAATCAGGTCTTTAAAAAACGGTCGTTCTTTATGTACTTCATAAAATCCGCCTGCCGAATCTTTTGTTAGTTTAACCATTTTAATTGCTTTTATTTTAAAACCGGCTTCGGTTATTTTTGTAATGACCTGACCGATGATATCTTTTTTTACACCGTCCGGTTTAATTATAGCTAAAGTTCTGTTATTCAAATTATTCTCCTTAAATAATTATATCGGCTCTTAGTTCCTAATTATTTTTTTTTTGCAGTCTTTTTTACCGCATTTTTAGCACCGGCTTTTTTACTGTTTTTTGAATTTTTAGATGAATTCTTTTTTACGCTTTTAGTTTTGATTGCTTCAATTGCCTTCAGCATGGCACTGCCGATATCTGCAGGACTGTCAATAACATTTATCCCGGCTTTTTTCATCGCAGCCATTTTTTCGGCGGCAGTTCCTTTTCCGCCCGAGATAATAGCGCCAGCATGTCCCATTCTTCTTCCGGGAGGTGCAGTTCTTCCGGCTATAAAACCTACCACGGGTTTCCGTACATTTTTCTTAATAAAGGCTGCTGCTTCTTCTTCCGCCGTTCCGCCGATTTCACCTATCATAACAATTCCTTCGGTGCCGGGGTCGTCATTGAACAATTTAATAATATCAATAAACTTAGAACCGATTACCGGATCGCCGCCTATTCCTACGCAAGTAGACTGGCCCAATTTAACATCGGTTAACTGTTTAACGGCTTCATAAGTCAATGTGCCGCTGCGGGAGACAACACCAATTTTACCGGCCTTATGGATAAATCCGGGCATAATACCGATCTTTGCTTTTCCGGGTGAAATAACTCCCGGACAGTTGGGGCCTACTAAAACAACATCTTTATTTTTTATTGAATTATAGACTTTCACCATGTCTGCTGCGGGAATGCCTTCCGTGATGCACACTATCAGTTTTACTCCGCTGCCGGCCGCTTCCAGAATTGCATCTGCTGCAAATGCAGGAGGAACAAAGATTGCCGAGGCATTGGCTTTCTGCTCTTTAACGGCTTCAGCTACTGTATTATAAACCGGAACACCGAGGAACTCCGTTCCTCCTTTGCCCGGTGTTACACCGGCAACTACTTTTGTACCGTATTCAATCATTTGCTGAGCATGAAATGAGCCTTCGCCGCCGGTTATTCCCTGAACAACCACGCGCGTTTTTTTATCAACTAAAATACTCATTTTTAGATCCTTAGTTAGTATTTTGAAAAAGTTGTAACAAAGATAAATAATTTATGTCTTATTTTTAAATGTTTTCAAATTCTAGGAGCAAACTCTTAACAAATAAATTTAATTGCCGGTTTTTAAATAAACATTTGTGATTTCTGTTAGTTAAGAAGATTGTAAATATCATATTCCGGTCTGCTTATTTTCTTAGGGAAAGTAGTAGAGGAAAGGATAATATTAGTATAAAATTAATCCTTGTCAGGTTCTTTTTGCAAATATATAAAATAAAATATTATACTGTCTACGGAATTCGTAAGCGGTCCCTGCACAGTAAAGATAACTTAGATTATGTTTTCCTGAATAAAATAACCCATTTTTAACAGAGCAGATTCATTAAACTGATCTGCCAAGAGTTGCATCCCGATAGGGAGACCGTTTGAATCTTTTGCAACCGGAATATTTATTCCGGGAATTCCTGCGAGATTTGCGGAAGTTGTATAAATATCGCTCAGATACATTTCAAGCGGGTCGCTGGATTTTTCGCCGATCTTAAAAGCAACAGTAGGGGATGTGGGAGTTAAAATAATATCCACTTCGCGAAAAGCTTTGTCAAAATCTTCTTTAATAAACCTTCGTACTTTTTGTGCCTTTCTGTAGTAAGCATCGTAATAACCTGCCGATAATACATATGTACCTAGCATTATTCTCCTCTTTACTTCATTACCGAATCCTTCTGATCGCGAAGACTTATACATTTCAATTAAGGAAGAATTATTCTCAGACCTGTAACCGTATCTCGCACCGTCGAATCTAGCAAGATTAGAAGAAGCTTCTGCAGTAGTTAGAATATAATAAGCTGCAATTGTATATTCGTTATGTGGAAGATGAATTTGCTTTATTTCAAATCTCTTTGCTTTTAATTTGTCTATCGAATTTTCAAGTGCGTTTTTTACTTCCGAAGATAATCCTTCGCCGAAGTATTCCTCTGCGATGCCTATTGTTAGTTTTTCACCTTTAAGCGAAAGATCATTTGAAAAAGCAGGCACCTGAAGTTTGGAAGACGTAGAATCGTTCTCGTCGTTGCCCGACATAATTTCCAGGACCAAAGCCGCATCTTCAATATTTTGGGAAAAAGGTCCGATTGTATCGAAGGAAGATGCGAACGCCGTAAGTCCGTACCTGGAAACTCTTCCGTAAGTAGGTTTCAAACCGTAAACGCCGCAGAATGAAGCCGGTTGCCTGATAGATCCGCCGGTATCCGTTCCCAGGGAAACGTCGCACAGATTTGCGGCTACTGCTGCTGCCGAGCCGCCGCTAGAGCCGCCCGGTACTCGCGAATTGTCCGCCGGGTTAAGAACCGCACCGAATGCGGAATTTTCATTTGAAGAGCCCATTGCAAATTCGTCGCAGTTTGTTTTACCGATAATTACAGCATCTTCTTCTATAAGTTTATTTACCGCGGTGGCGGTATAAATAGATTTAAAATCTTTAAGTATCTTGGATGAACAAGTAGTCGCTTTGCCGTTAATAGAAAGCACGTCCTTTACGGCAATAACCATTCCTGCCAGTTTTCCGTAGCTGCCTGAATTAATCTTTAACTGAACTTTTTCAGCTTGTTCGAGTGCTTCGTTTTCAAATACAAAATTAAATGCATTTAAATGTTTCAATTCATTTATTTTGTTCATGAAGAACCGAACGTTTTCGGTAAGGGAAAGTTTATTGTTTCTTAATAAGTCGATTTTTTCGGAATAATTTTTATATGGCAGCAATTTTTTACCCGTCATTTTTGCAGAATAATAAATACCCGCTTCTTTTTATAAAGTAAGCGGGGAAAACTTAAAAGAGATTTTAAATTCGATTTATAATCTGAAACGAAAAATATATTTCCGTTTTTCAGGTCCGGAAAAGGACTAAGCCTTATGTTCTGTCTTGTTATCCGAATTACCCGGCATTTTAATATCTTCTTCTACGTCTCTTATAGCTTTTTTAAATTCTCTTATACCTTTGCCTAATCCTTGAGCCAGATCGGGAATTTTCTTTGAGCCGAACAGTACAAGAACAACCAACAAAATTATAAGAAGTTCTCCCATACCTAGATTATCAAACATTTCACACCTCTAAAATTAAATTCGATTACTTGTGACAAATTGAAGTTTAGTTATATTATTTAGGAGGCTGCTTCTTGTCATCTTCAGTTTTGTTTTCTTTAGAATCGGAGATATCCTCCTGCACGTCTTTGATTGCTTTCTTAAATTCTCTAATACCTTTTCCAAGACCTTGTGCAAGATCGGGAATTTTTTTTGCACCGAATAAGACCAGTATCACAAGCAAAATTATAAGTAATTCCCCGGTACCAATATTATCAAACATAATTTACACCTTGTTTAACAGACCTGTTATAAGCGAATCAAATATTTCCCGTCCGTCCGTTTTAGACAGAACCGTATCGCATGCTCTTTCAGGGTGGGGCATCATTCCCAGTACATTTCCCTTTTTATTAATAATTCCCGCGATATTCATTGTTGATCCGTTCGGATTATCGGCGGGTTCGGTTTCTCCTTCCGGCGAAGAATATTTAAAGACTATCTGGTTGTAATCTTTCAATTCCTTAATAGTTTCGTCGTCCGCAAAATAATTTCCCTCGCCGTGAGCAATAGGAACTTTCAAAACTTTATCCTTTGCTATCTTGTTCGTAAAAGCCGTATCATTATTTTCAACTTTAAGATAAACATCTTTGCAAACAAATTGAAGGGATTTATTTTTGATCATCACACCCGGAAGTAATCCGGCTTCGAGCAGCACTTGAAATCCGTTGCAGATTCCCATTACATATCCACCCTTATTGGCGAATTCGATGACCGAATTCATAATAGGGGAGAACCTGGCTATTGCGCCGCACCTTAGATAATCGCCGTATGCAAAACCTCCGGGTAACAGTACTGCATCGCAGTTTTGAAGATCGGTGTCTTTATGCCAGAGAAAGGTTGTTTCAGTGTTCATGATTTTCTTCAATGCATAATATGCATCGTGGTCGCAGTTTGAGCCGGGAAATACGACTACTCCGAACTTAGGAGTCATGATTCTTTTACCAGAGAAAATTCATAGTCTTCCATAATGGGATTTGCCAGCAATTTTCGGCAATATTCATTGACTTCTTTTTCAGCCGATGTTTTATCGTTGGTGTCGACCATAAACTCAATATATTTTCCGATCCTCGTATCTTTTATATTAGTTAAACCGAGATGCTGGGCGCCTTTTTCCACGGCTTTTCCCTGAGGATCCAAAATAGAAGGCCGACGTTTGATTAATACTTTTGCTTTGAACAATCTGAATTCCTTTAATTAAGTTTGTGCATCAATTCTATTTGGAAACCGAGTAAAACATATGCCTAAAAATACCAAATAGAATAATGAAAACAAAGATATAGAAGAGTGCCTTGCCTGCGGTAATAATTAAAATGATTGAGGCCAGTAAAACAAAAATGAAATGATAAGGTTTCTCTTTAATACCGCGCATAGTGAATTTTGGAAGGGTGTCGTACTTAATAGTGCTAACCATTAAGTAAGATAAAACCAGTACCAGCGGTATAACGAAACCGGAATACGGACTAGAAAACCCGATGTCTCGTTGATAATAAGTAAGTACGAAAGCGGCAATTGTTATTGCCGAAGTAGGTATAGGCAGCCCTTTAAAATAAGATTTATCAAATCCGACAAGCTGAACGTTAAAACGCGCAAGTCTGAACCCGCCGGCTATAAGAAGAAGAGAACTAATTAGAATACCGATCGAATTCATCTGGTACAAATGAGTCTGATAAATTAAAAATGCCGGAGCCATGCCGAAGCTTACGACATCGGATAACGAATCTAGTTCAACACCGAGCTCGCTGCTTGAATGAGTAAGTCTGGCCATCATACCATCAAGTGCGTCGAATATGGCGGCAATTATTATCAGCCATGCCGAATATATAAAATTATTCTGTGCCGCGTTGATTACGGAAAAAAATCCGCAGAACATATTCATTGCTGTAAACAGATTAGGAATTACCGAAGGAGTTAATCTTGGGCGGTTCATTTTAAATCAGTGAATTCAAATAGGATTGACTTACCGCCGGTGACGTGATCGCCGGCTTTAATTTTTTCATTCCAATTGTAAGGAACAACCACGTCGACCCTGCTTCCGAATTTTATCATACCGAATCGTTCTCCTATTTTAACGCTGTCGCCTTCTTTTATCTCATAGATAATTCTTCTTGCGATAAACCCTGCAACCTGAGTGAAAAAAACTTTTCCGTAGCGGCTCGAGATGCCGAATTCTGCTCTTTCGTTTTTTTCGGAAGCTTTATCGTCAAAGGCCACAATATACTGGCCTTTATGATATTGAAGATATCCAAGCTTACCGGAAATAGGTATGCGGTTTACATGTACATCAAGGGGCGACATGAAAATCGAAACCTGCTTGGCCTTGCCGTTTATATATTTGTTGTCTTCAACTTCTTTTACGAAAAGCACTTTTCCATCGGCAGGCGAAACAACGATATTGTCGCCCAAAGGAGTCAACCGGTCCGGGTCCCTGAAAAAGTAAAGAGAAAAAAGGATGAAAGCGACAGGTATAATTATTAAAATTGATTTTATGAATGAATTGTTGATAAAAAAACTGATGGAAATAAATACAAAGGTAATTGCGGAAATAATTCCCAGAGTTGAATATCCGTATTTTGTAAACATTTTTTAGGCGCTCATCATATTGAATAAATGATCTGTATAGTGCCTTATTTCTGCAGACGTTTCAAATTTGTACGGATCTATCTCCTTGCTATCTTTATTGAAGGGGATAACTTTGAGGCTTTTAGGTGTAAAATCATCAACTAAATAGATTTTTTCATCCATTTTTCCAAAACTGCAAGTGGCTTCGGCCAGCAGATAGCCCCGTCTTTCAAAATATGATTTTAATACTGCGTTTACTTTTGAACAGATTCTGCTTATGATTTTTAAATCTTCGTTTGTACACAAATCAAAAGAAATTACGTGACTTTCGGAAATCAAAGAATCTTTACTGTTTCCGTAATGAATTTCAAATATTGGAAAAGTCACCGAGTCGCCTTCTTTTAGGGAAAATATTTTTGCAGTTCGTTTGTCTATAATATTCAGGATCTTAATTGAAAAAGGAAATCTGTTGTATTTTACAAATTTTAATATATTCTTATCGTACGCTTTGACAAAAGCAGCAGGAATATGGTATTCTTTCAAGTAATCAAAAAAGAAGGAGTTAATAGAGGCAAATTTCTCACCGAGATTTTTTACCTTTACTTTTTTTCCGTTACTCTGATAAAAATCCTGGTATTCTACCACAAGAAAATCTTTATCGTCAAGATGCATATCTTTTTTAAAGATTTCCTCGGCATTCAACTGGTTATTGTTTGTTTTCAGCCCCAAAGTTTCCTTTTATAATTTTTACTTCAGAAATTATTAAAAATAGGTATAAAAAGTCAATCGAATATATTATATTTGCACAAAAAATCAAAAAAATAAACCATAAAGTTATTCAATATTTAGAATTATTTTATTGTTATTATTATGAAAATGAATCGATTATTAAGCAAATTTTAAATTATTTTGCTTTTATAAAAATTAATAAATAGTTGGAAAATTAACACTTAGGAGGAATTTAATGAAGGGCGGAATGCAAGGAATGCTGAAGCAGGTCCAAAAAATGCAGGAAGAAATGCAAAAGGTACAGAGCCAGCTGGGTAATTTAACTGTTTCCGAAGAAGCCGGCGGCGGAATGATAAAAGCTACGGCAAGCGGTAATAAAGAAATTATTTCCGTTGAAATTGACCCGCAGGTCATAAAACCGGAAGAAAAAGAAATTTTAGAAGATCTGGTAGTTGCAGCAGTAAACAAGGCTTTGCAGTCTGCCGCAAAACTTGCAGAGGAGGAAATGTCTAAAGTAACAAAAGGAATGCTTCCTCCAGGATTAAACATTCCGGGATTTTAGCTTTGCAAATTGCACAACCTTTATTAGTCGCAATCGAAGAATTGAGTAAACTTCCCAGCATCGGAAGAAAAACAGCACAAAGACTTGCGCTTCATTTGCTGAAAACAGACAAAGTAAATGTCGACGCTTTGGTAAAAGCTATTGAAGATCTTAAGGATAAATTAAGGTTTTGTGAAATTTGCTTTAACCTTTCAGAAGAAAATTTATGCGAAATTTGTAAAAGCGCAAAAAGAGATCGCGCTTTGTTATGCGTAGTTGAAGAGGCAAGCGACGTAATTGCTATTGAAAAAACACACGAGTTCAACGGACTTTACCATGTTTTGGGCGGTGTTTTATCACCTTTGTCAGGTATCAGTCCCGACTCACTACATATTAAAGAACTTATAAAAAGATTTGAAAACGAAGAAATCAAAGAAGTCATACTTGCTTTAAATCCCGATACTGAGGGCGAAACTACTTCGCTTTATCTTGCAAAATTAATTAAACCCTTGGGAATAAAAGTGTCCAGAATTGCGCGGGGACTTCCGATTGGGGGAGACTTGGAATTTGCCGATGAAGCAACAATCGGCAGAGCTGTTTTAGGAAGAATTATTTTATAATGGACGAATGGTATAAGGATTGGTTTAATACAGAAGAATATTTGAATGTTTACCGGCACCGAAATGATGAGGATGCTAAAAGGTTAGTAAACCTTGTTTTATCAAAAGTTAAGTTGCCGGAAAATTCCGGGGTATTGGATCTGGCTTGCGGAGCCGGGCGTCACTCAATTTTATTTGCGGAAAATCGTTTTAAAGTAACTGCTGTGGATCTCAGCGAAAACTTACTTGAGGTTGCAAAAAAATCTGCCGAAAAGGCCGGTGTTCATGTGAATTTTGTAAGATGCGACATCAGGTATTTTTCTATTTCGGCAAAATTTAGTCTGGTAGTAAATCTGTTTACCAGCTTCGGTTATTTCGAAGAAGACGAGGAAAATTTCAGGGTATTTAAAGTAGCTTACGAACATTTGCAGGCAGGTGGTTATTTTGTATTGGACTTTTTTAATAAATGTTACATCGAAAAAAATTTGGTGCCGGAATCTGTAAATGTTTATAACGGTGAAAAAATAATACAGAGAAGAAGTGTAGAAGGCAGCAGGATTAAAAAGAAAATATTTATAATGAAAAACGGAAACGAAAAACACTACCACGAATCAGTGCGGATGTATTGTAAGGATGAATTAATAAGTGCAATTGAACGGCATGGCTTTGAAATAAAAAGTTTATTCGGAGATTTTGACGGTAATTATTTTGACCATGAAAAATCCAAAAGAATAATTATAATAGCTCGTAAATGAAGCTGATTGTAATAATAACATTATCTCTTTTTTTTAGCGGCTGCGACCTTTTTAGTACGAGGCCGGCCGAAAAACCGAACCTTCCCCGGTCTAATTTTCAGCAGGCGGCAACGCCTCAGTTATTAATTGAAAATCTGGTCAATTCACTCGGCGATAAAAACGTGCAGGATTATCTTTCCTGCCTAACCGATTCATCTTTTTCAAATAAAAAATTTATCTTTATACCTTCCAGCAGCTCTGCAACGCAGTTTCCCACAGGTTGGGGAATAAGAAGCGAGGAATTGTATTTTAATAGTTTTATCGGAAAGGTCAGCAGTAATAATGCTGTTGCATTAACATTTACCGATGATAATTACAGTACGCAGGGAGATAGTGTAGTATATACGGCATCCTATTCGTTAAGCGTTCCTAACCAGGATCCTACGCTGCCGAAATTATATGCAGGTAATGTTAGGTTCTATATGAGTACCGATTCAAGGTCTTTATGGACCATCGATTACTGGCAGGATTATTCGCAGAATAATAACATACCTACATGGAGCGAGTTAAAGTGGAGGAGTTATTAAAGCTGCAATACCGGTATATATAATTTTTTTAATTTTTATTATAGGATGCAAAAATCCATTTGCACCTAAGCTAGATTTCAGTTCAAATAACGGTTCCTCAATTTTATCGGATCAAAAATCCGTGGAGGGAATATTTCAAAATTTTCAGTACGCCTATACTTTTAAAGATACAACCATATACGGAAAATTGATCAGCAGCGATTTCACTTTTACATATATGGATTACAATAAAAATTATAATGTTTCGTGGGGAAGGGACGAAGAGATGAAAACAACTTACGGACTTTTCCAAAATACCCAGCGTCTCGATCTGATTTGGAATAATATCGTCCTTTCATCCGAAGACTCGCTTTCTGCAAACGTTATCAGGAGTTTTAATCTTACGGTTACTTTTTCTCCTACGGATGTTCTGAGAATTGACGGGAGAGTGGATTTATCTTTGAAAAAAAACCCTGTCAGCGGTACTTGGGTCATAACACAGTGGGTAGATGAATCGGCTTTCTGAGTTTATCTTTGTATTTTTAAAATTAAAATCAAAGTGAATAAATCGGAAGTACAGTTAATTGAATTTATTAACAAGGTTTAAATGATATTATTCTGGATAAAAGAATCATTCAAATTAATCGGAAGAGCTAAATCTTCATTCTTCCTATCGCTTTTTTCGATGTGTATTTCGGTTCTGCTTATTACGGCTTCGCTCTTATCCATAGAGTTGTCGCGCCATTACCAGAATAACCTGAAAATGAATCTCAGCATAAATATCTTTTAAAGGAGGATGCTTCACAAGATGATTTGGCTTCTCTCAAAAAGTACTTTAATGAGAGTCGGTACATTAACTCTTCAAAGTATATAAGCAAAGAAGATGCTGCAAATATATTTGTCAAAGAAACGGGTGAGGATTTCAGAAAGCTATTGGATTATAATCCGCTGCCGGCTTCTTACCTTGTAACTTTAAAACCTGATTACGTAAAAAAAGATTCTTTAAATAGGATTATAAATTTATTTTCTAAAATCCCCGGTGTGGATGATGTGGTATTCCGCCAGGAATTTATTTACAAACTTCTCGATATAATTGCCAGGATTCAGAAATATATTTTTATTATCACCGGTATACTGATCTTCGTTTCTATGTATATTGTATTCAGCACGGTCAAACTGATAATAAAGTCGAAGTACGACGAGCTGGAAACCATGAAACTTGTCGGGGCTAAGCTTTCTACTATCAAAATGCCGATTATCCTTAATGCAATTTTTATAGGTCTGGTTGCCGGAATTATCTCTGTTTCCATTATTGCATGTGCCGGTTTTTACCTCGACAAAATAACGTACCTGCAAAGTATTGCCCGGCAGCAGAACTGGATACCGCTTATTTTAATTTTATTAATCGGGCCGGTTATCGGATGGTTCGTCAGTATTTTTTCTCTCAGAAAAATAACTCTTAAAATTTGAAGTGAATAAATTATTTTCTAATTTTTCCTTCGTTAAGCAAAAAATTTGATAAAAATTGAGCTTCATTAAAAATTTCACATTTCGGTCAGGGATTGAATAAGAGATATATATTTTCCGTTGTAGCAGTAATTTTATTACTGACGTGCGAATCAATTGCACAAATGTTTCCCGATTATAAGGAACGATCTCTTATAAGTCGGAATGATTCTTCCTATGCCGATAGCAATAGAAATTTGCTGACAGTCGCTACCGAAGGGAGTATTGATCCCGGTGAATACATTGTAGGCCCCGGGGACAGACTGCTGATAGCCATAAGCGGCTTGGTGGACGTGGATCTGAATCTTTTCGTTAATCAGGAAGGAATGCTGTTTATTCCAAAAGTCGGAATTATTGATTTACGAAATACCGACCTCGCAAATGCAAAAGAAAAAATAACATCGGCTATTAATAAATATTATAAGAATGTTGATATTTATATATCTCTTGTTGGTTTAAGAAATATTCGTGTTTCTCTTTTGGGCGACGTAAAACAAACATCCTCATATGTTCTGCCGGGTAATGCCAGACTTGCCGATCTGATTTTTACTTCAAAAGGCCTCGACTCTACTTCCAATTACAGGGATGTAAAAATAGAGGATAAATCCGGATCGTCAAAGTATTATGATTTTTTGTCTTTCCTCAGATACGGTGACAGAGCCGATAATCCTATGCTTCGTGAAGGCGACATAGTATTGGTTGATAAAGTCGATAAAGTAGTAGCTGTTAGAGGTGAAGTCAAATATCCGGGTGTTTATGAATTTGTTCAAGGAGAAACAGCTGCTCATCTTATAAAACTAGCCGGCGGCTTTACCAGCAAGGCAAGAACAGATACAATCGAGATAGTAAAATTCAATCAACTCGGGAAAAGTCAGCGCAGTGATTTTTATTCTTACGACGATCTTGTCAATAACAATATAATGCTTGATGATCAGGACGTAATATTAATACGGCAAATCCCCGAATATTATATCGACCGGTTTGTAAAGGTTGAAGGATGGGTTAAATATCCAGGTTACTACAAAATAGTTCAGAATAAAACCACATTGTACGATATTATAAATGAAGCCGGCGGTTTTTTAAAAAATGCTTCCTTAACCGATGCCGTCTTAAACAGAAGAACGGGTGCCGTTGGACGTGATGCTGAATTTAACAGGTTAAAAACGATGCAGCCGAGTGAAATGTCCGATGATGAATATGCCTATTTTAAAGCAAAATCGAGACAGCAAAAAGGGAGAGTAGTAGTGGATTTTTATAAGTTATTCGAACTTCACGATTTGTCCGAAAATGTAATTCTAAAAAAAGATGATTCCGTTTATATACCCGAAGCGAAGAATTATATTACCATGCTCGGACAAGTTGTTAATCCGGGAAATATTATCTACGAAAAAGAATTAAAAGTAAAAGATTATCTAAAAATAGCAGGCGGATTCGGCTGGAGAGCTGAAACCGGTGACGTTCGCGTTATTAGAGCTAACAGCGGCGAATGGATTGATGCGGATAAAGTAGATTCATTGTATCCCGGCGACACTATCTGGGTACCAGAAAAGCCTGCACCGGCAAAATTCTGGAATGTATTTACGACGGCACTGCAAATTGTCGGTCAGGTCGCATCTATAGTAGCGGCAACAATTGCAATTGTAATAGCGACAAGGCGGTAAAGTGACATATCACGAAATTATAAACATATTAATTTTTAACATGAGAAGGCTGATTTCGATAACAGTTTTATCGATGTTCTTTATACTTCTGATATTACTTTTTGTTTATCCCTTAACATACCGCGCTGTTGTAACGATTTTGCCGCCGGAAAACGATAACCGAGTAGGCGGAATAGAGAGTATTTTAGGCGGTCGCGATTATTCTTACCTGTTGATGGGCAGTAATCAGAATTCTAATCCGCAGCTTTTTGCCGAGATACTAAAGAGCCGTACCGCTGCTATCGAAATTGTAAAAAAATTCGATCTTGTAAAATATTACGGCGTTAATAATATTTATGAAGCCGGAAAAAGACTTGACGCAAATTTAAATCTCGATATATCGAAAGAAAGAATTACTTCGTTAAGTGTAAACGTATGCAGTCCTTGGTTCCCGGTATTTTTTGCCGACAAAGATTCTCTTAAAGAATTCGCTGCCGATCTTTCAAACAGTTTTGTGCAGACACTCGATAAAATTAATCGGGAGAAGCTCAGCTCGAAGGCCAGACGTTCGAGAATTTTTTTAGGACAGCAAATAAAGATTACAAAAGCCGGCCTGGATTCAGTTGAAAGCGAATTGATGACTTTTCAGGAAAAGAATAAAACTGTATCGCTCCCGGAACAGCTGAAAGCAGCAATAAGCGAGGCAGCTGAAATTAAGTCGGATATTATGAAAACCGAAATTGAAATAGGCATGCTGGAAAATAATCTGACGCCTGATAATAAAGCTCTGCAATCATTAAAAGACAGACTGCTGCAGTTGAAGGATCAGTATTCAAAAATGGAGACGGGCAACGAAGATTATCTAATGGCATTTAAAGATGTACCGGAATTGGGGAAGAAATTAGCCAACCTTTTGCGGGAGGTTAAAATTCAGAACGAAGTATACCTTATGCTGCAGCAGCAATATTACAAGGAAAAGATTCAGGAAAACCGGGATATACCTACAATCCAGGTTTTGGATCCTGCCGTTCCGCCGCTTCAATCCGTTTCACCCAGAGTTGTTGTTTCTACGATTACCGGCGGTATACTTGTGTTCCTGATCGTGGCTTTAGAGATTATTTACAAAAACAGAAAAACATTTATTTATAGAAAGAATGAAAAAGGAGAATAGAAGTGTATAAACCAACGGCAGTAGTAACGGGTGGGGCAGGATTCTTAGGCTCGCATTTATGCGAAAGATTGTTGAACGAAAATTTTAAAGTTATTTGCGTCGATAATTTAATTACCGGCAATATAAATAATATAGCACATCTTGCAGGGAACGAAGAATTTTCATTTGTGAAGCACGATATAACTAATTTTATCTATTTACCGGGCAGAATAGACTATATACTGCATTTTGCTTCGCCTGCCAGTCCGATAGATTATCTGAAACTGCCGATTCAAACACTTAAAGTCGGATCTTTAGGAACGCATAAAGTGCTTGGTCTTGCAAGAGAAAAAAAAGCCAGAGTTTTATTAGCCTCAACTTCAGAAGTGTACGGCGATCCGGTTGTGCATCCGCAGACCGAGGATTACTGGGGAAATGTTAATCCCATCGGTCCGAGAGGTGTTTACGATGAAGCGAAGCGGTTTGCCGAAGCAATGACTATGGCTTATCATAGGTCTCATGGCGTTGAAACCCGCATAGTAAGAATTTTTAATACCTACGGGCCGCGAATGAGATTAAATGACGGCAGGGTGCTTCCTGCATTCGTCGGACAGGCGCTTCAGGGTGAAGATATGACAGTCTTCGGAGACGGCTCTCAGACAAGAAGCTTTTGCTTCGTATCCGATTTGGTAGACGGCATATTTAAATTATTAATGTCATCGGAAACAGAACCTGTTAATATCGGCAACCCCGACGAGATCACTATCAAAGAGTTTGCCGAAGAAATTATCCGGCTGACCGGTACTAAAAGCAAAATAATTTATAAAGATTTACCTGAAGATGATCCTAAAATACGGCAGCCCAATATTGAAAAAGCAAAAAGAATTTTGGGTTGGGAACCGAAAATTAATAGATCCGAAGGTTTAAAAATAACTCTGGAATACTTTAAGCAAGTAATAAATCCCAGATAATTTAATAATGAAGAAATTTTCGTCAACCGTAGCCGGCGCTTCATTAATAATAATTTTTTTCGGTCTTATCTCTAAAGGGCTGGGTTTCGTAAGGGAAATAGTCTTTGCGGGATCATTCGGATTGTCGCACGATTTCGATATTTATCTTGTCGGGAGTGTCTTTCCCATAATCATAAATACAGGCATCGTGTATTTGGGACAAAATTTTTTCATTCCCTCCTATAATAAAGTTAAATCGGAGAACGGTTCAACGGAAATATTTTTTAATTCTTTTCTTTGGATTTTTGCTGTCGGGGGTATAGCAATAGCAGTGTTGTTATATCTTTTTGCTGATAAAATTATCGGCATGTATTTGATAAATTCTGCATTTGAAACACGGGCAATTGCATCTTCAATATTTAAGATTTTTATTTTTACCATTCCCATAAACGCAGCAATTTCTATTATAATAGCCTTCCTTCAAGCCGAATTTGAATTTAAAACTCCGGCGATATCGCAGCTTTGGGTTAATCTCTCGATAATAATCCTTACCTTAATTTTTTCGGGAAGAGTAAATGTGTATATCATTCCTGCAGGTTTTCTAACCGGTATGTTATTGCAATTAATTTATTTAATACCTAAGACAAGAAAGCATGTTAAGTTCATGTTCCCGCGCCCGGCCGGAATGAATAAATTAATGTCGGTTACATATTCAACTTTAATTATAACAATTTTTATAGAAGTAATAAGCCAGTTATACATGGTTGCCGACAGATTCTTTATCAAATCGGTAGATACCGGCGGGATCGCAGCTTTAAATTATGCGCAAATACTATTTATGCTTCCGGTTTCAATATTTTCTATTGCGCTATCAACAGCAATATTTCCGAAACTTGCTCAAAAATATTATTCTAAAAATATCGAAGATCTTCACGATAATCTTATCTCCGGAATGAATATAAATGTTTTTATCTCAATTCCATTGATGCTCTTATTCGGGTATTTCGGTTCATATTTAATATCATTGTTTTACCAGAACGGTAATTTTAATTATAAAGATACTATTACTACTTTCGCTGTTTTGAGAATACTCAGTTTAAGTCTTGTCTTTTATTCGTTATATTCAATTCTAAATAAACTTATTTACGGTATCGGTTCGTTAAAATTTTTATTTTTTATTACGATTATAGGAATAGGGATTAAGTTCTTTCTAAATTTTATGCTTGTCGGACATTTTAAGCAAGACGGTCTGGCAATGAGTACATCGATAACATATGTTTACTTTTTTATCAGTAGCGTTATTTTTGTAAAAATAAAATTTAAAGACTTAAATTTGGGGAAATTCGTCGGGGACAGCATCATTTCGGTGCTGAATTGCATCTTAACTTTCCTATTAGTGAAAATATTGTGGAATAGTCTAGGAGCAGTTAACCTAATAAGTGCAACCCTTTTAATTTTACTTTTTATATCGGTATATACGATTAATTCTTATTTACTGAAGCAGAAGCCTTTTTTAATTTTAAAAACCGCATACTCAAATTTTATTGTCGGTTACAGAAAGTGATTTTTTAATTACTAAAGACAGGCTCTAAATTGAAAACAAAAAAAAATAACCGTATTCTCCTTCTATCCGATCCTGCTTCACCGCATACTCTAAAATGGGTAAATGGACTGTCGCAAAAAGGATTTAGTATTTACTTATTCGGATTAACTCCATATCAAAACAATCTGTATGCAGATCTGAATAACGTCGAAGTATTCTCAATGAATATGAAACTCTCTAATACGCAAGTAACCGGTACCAGATTGACAAAATTAAAATATATGGTAGCTTTGCCGAAATTAAAAAAAATTATTTCTGATTTTCAACCGGCATTATTACACGCGCATTATGCTACGAGTTACGGTTTACTGGGCGCATTAACAGGCTTTCATCCTTTCATTACTTCTCTGTGGGGCAGCGATGTTTATGATTTCCCTTCGAAATCATTCTTATATCAAAATATTTTTCAGTTTGTTCTCAACCGCTCGGATTCTTTATTATCAACCAGCAGAGCTATGGCGGAAGAAGCAGCCAAATATTATAAGGGCGAGATAGCTATTACGCCGTTCGGTGTGGATGTAGATCTTTTTAAATTTACCGAAACCGACAGCATGTTCAACATTGGTGATTTTGTCATAGGGATTACGAAAAACCTAGAAGATGTCTACGGTATAGATATATTAATGAAGGCATTTGTTATTTTAAAATCAAAAAATCCCGGCAGAGCGCTTAAACTTTTAATTATCGGTTCAGGTACCAGAGAACTCCATTTAAAACAACTGGCAAAGAAACTTGATATAGAAAAAGATACGGTGTTCACAGGGAAAATAAGGAATGAAAAGTTGCCTTTATACTATTCAATGATGGATGCAGCGGTATTCTTGTCGCACAAGGAAAGCTTCGGAGTATCTGCGCTCGAAGCAATGGCCTGCCAACGGGCGGTTATAGCAACTAAAGTAGACGGGTTTAAAGAAATTTTGAATAATGATGTTAACGGGATATTGGTAGAGCCAGACAATACTGATTCCGTAGTTGCTGCTTTACAGCGGATTATTGAAAATAAAGACGAAGCCAAAGAATTGGGTATAAAAGGAAGGGAATCGGTGTTAAGTAATTATAATTTTGAGGACAGTTTAAACAAAATGTTGTCGGTTTATACTAAATATTTGTTTTAAACTTTATTATCTTTATCTCTATGAAAAATTTGCTTAGCTATTTAATACGCCCGGTTTTATCAATTATCTTCCGTAAGAAGAACGACCGGGAAAAAGTTTCTGTCCTTGCTTTTAAATTATTAGGCGATGCGGTTTTTTCTATTCCTGCAGTACGACTGATTTCTGAAAATTTTCCTGAAAAAAAAATCATTTTATTCTGCTTCGAAGACACAGTGCCTATCTATCAGATTGCATTAAAAAATATAGAATATGTAACCTTTAAAAGAAACGACTTAAATTTCACTGGAAGAGTACCCCGTCTTAATCTTATCCGTACTATTAGAAAATACAATTCTGCTGTTTTATTTGACCTCACTTCAGAATACCAAACCGCAGTTGCCGCATTTTTTTCCGGGGCTTCGGAAAAAATCGGATTCAACACAGAATATTTTGAAAATATTTTTAATGTATTTACACCTAAAAGAGAATTACCCGACCTAACCGATATGCATCTTGAACCGGTGCTGAAATACTTTAATATAAATGCAATTCAAAACCGTAAAATATTTATAAGGAATTTTGAACCCGACGGTAAAATATTAATACACCCATTCGCCGGCTGGAAAGCAAAAGAATGGGACTTATCAAATTATATTAACCTTGCTGAAGAACTGAATAAAGTATTCCAAACCGAATTTATAGTACCTGAAGGGAAATTGCCTGCTTATGCCAAAGAAGAAATAAATAAAAGAAAAATCGGGATTATTGAAACAGCAAGTGTTAATCAGCTAATCGAGGAATTGAGAAAATGTTCGCTGGTGGTATCAAACGATACCGGACCGATATACATAGCAGCACTTCTGGGAAAAGCTACATTCTCTATTTACGGACCGACAAATCCCTTATATTCGCTCCCGAATGGAAATCACCACGGTTATATCAGTGAGATAGTTAATTGCTCACCTGAAGAAGGCAAACAATATTGCTTTACTTACGGAGGGAGATATTGTAAAACATTCTTATGTATGACGCGTTTGTCTTATGATAAAGTGAAAAATAGTCTGGAAACATTTATCGATAAACTGAATTTGATAAAAGTTAAAGCCGTCGACATCGATAATTAGAATGTTTGAAAATATTCAAATCAAATAATGTTAAAGAAATACTTAGCGTTCGATAAAAATATATTTTTACCTTCCGTTCTGCTTGCCGTTCTTGCGGTTACAGTAGTACCGTTTCAAATTTATTTTTTATCTTTTTTACTTTTTGCTTCATTAACCGTACGGTTCGGGGAAAAATTTTTATTAGGTTTCGTCATTTTTTCATATCTCACAATTCCAAGCGATTTAAATGATACGATGCGGCTGCTGCTAAACATACTAAATTTTTTAATACTCGGATATTTGTTTATTAAAAAATTCGGATTTGATTTTAAAAATTATCCTTATGTTCCCCGGCTGCCGTCGTTTGTTATTTTATTTACCTTTTTGATAATGATTATTTCGACACTATTATCTGCTTCCGTTTTCACAGGTATGATTGAGGTGGCGAGGACTGCCGTCTTTATACTAATTTTATATTGGCTTTTTTCATTTATATCCGACGATAAATCAATTTTCTCTTTCATCAATGCGCTGCTGATTTCAGCTCTGGTAATTTCAGTTTCGCTGTTTTATGAATTTTTTAAAACGGACAAATTTCTTTTTCTGCTTGGCAGTATGGGCTATGTTACGCTGGGAGGGTATTTTACAAATTCCACGGCCGTGGGCGGATTCTTAGCCGTTACAGCATCCCTTACTTTTCTCTATCTTTTTATGAAAGACAAAAAGAAATACAGACCGGGGATAGCTCTATTATTTTTACTCCAGGTGCTGGCATTACTTCTTACAAATGCCAGAGCCGCAATAGCTGCTGCCTTTGTCAGTATAATGTTTATTTTGTTCTTCACGAACAGAAAGGCCTTTAAGCGAATACTTATCGCTGTAATCGTCGTAGTACCGGTGCTTTTTATTATCCCGTACATAAGTTCAATAATGGATAATTTTTTCAGAGTAGACAGGATTTTGGAAAACACGCGTTATTATTTATGGGATATGGCCTGGGGGATGATAAAAGATAATCCTATTTTCGGTGTAGGTCCCGGGATGTTCAATCATTATATGTATACCTATCTGCCGGTGGCAATGGGAAGCTGGACAGAGCGTGAAATATATGTACTTCAGCAAATAGCGGCTTCGCCTGCACATAATTTCTTTTTAATGAGAGCATCGGAGGAGGGAATACTAGGACTGATTTCCGCTATAGGAATATTCTTCGCTTTTTTCAGATACGGTTTCGATCTGATAAAAAAAAATAAAACCGGAAATAATAATTATTTCCTGATATCGGTAGGAATCACTGCCATAGGTTCAGGTCTGTTTGTAAGATCGTTTTTTGAAGCCACGGGCATATTTACAAATGGATGGATTACAAGAGATTTACCCTTTTGGCTCTTATTTAGTATTTTAGTTTATATAAAACTAAAAACTACGGATCTGTTAGAAGATCCCCGGTTAAAGAAAACTGTACAATAATTTTTTACATCGCATGTCTTTACGCTTTCAATTAAAAAAAATTTCCGATTTGTTAAATAAAGTAAGTGTGTTTTACAGTCACAATTCGGCTAATTATTGGCACACCGTTACTCCTTGCCGGATCAGCAGTCCGCCGGATGAGATAGGTGCTTACTTTCTTGACTTCAGCAGCAAAGCAGACTATGTACAGTCTTTAGATGAAAATGGTGTCCCCTTATTCGAATATGGCGGTGAAATTCCGAGTACATATCATCCTGTAGCAATATGCCAGTATGCATTAGGTTTGTCGGATATTTATTTTGAAACCGGATGCTTAAACGAGAATATTAAAAATAAGTTTTTAATTCAGGCCGACTGGCTCCGGGAAAATGCCGTAATTAGGGATGGAGGAACTTTCTGGTTATTTGATTTTCCGGATAAGAGATATAAAATTAATGCACCCTGGTTTTCCGCAATGGCGCAGGGCGAAGCGATCTCAGTATTGTGCAGAGCTTTTAAAATTACTGATAACAAAGATTATTTGACGACTGCCGCACAGGCGTTGATGCCTTTTAATAAAAAAATAGCAGAAGGCGGAGTCAAAAATGTTTTTGAGAACTTATTACTATTCGAAGAATATCCGGCCGGCGAGGTTACCGGTGTCCTTAACGGTTTTATATTCTCTTTGTTCGGATTGTACGATTTATATCTTGTCTGCAAAAATGAAGAAGCATATATGTTTTTTAATGAAGGAATTGAAAGCCTGAAAAAATTGCTGAAATACTATGATCTAGGGTATTGGTCAAGATACGATTTGTTCAAATATCCTCTTGTAAACCCGGCATCATATACTTACCATGAACTGCACGTTCAGCAATTAAAAGCTTTATATGTTTTAACGGGTGAGAAAGTTTTGCTGGAATTTTCGAAGAAGTGGCACGGATACGAAAAAGGACTTATACGCAAAACAAAAGCGCTGATTAATAAAATAATTTATTTTAAGAAGGTTGATGTAATTTAAATAGATTTTATTTACGGACACAAAAATGAATTTACCTCTTATTACTGTAATAGTTCTTTGCTATAACGAAAAAAAATTCATAGAGAAATGCATTGTCTCTATATTAAATCAGTCAATACCTCCTGAACAAACCGAGATAATTGTTGTCGACGGAATGAGCAATGATGGAACCAGGGATATTTTGTTCAGACTTGAAAACGAGTACAAACGGTTTGAGATTCTCGACAATAAAAAACAAAAAACCCCTTTTGCATTGAATCTCGGAATCAAAAAATCAAAAGGAAAATTCATAGCCGTATTAGGCGCACATACCGAATATCGCCCGGATTACCTTGAAAAATCTCTTTCAATTTTTAACGATCATCCTGAGATTTCCTGCTCCGGGGGGCCGATTGAAAGCATTGGGACAACTGCTTTCGGTAAAGCAACCGCAATTTCTATGTCGCACCCTCTCGGAGTCGGCAACGCCAAGCACCGTTTTCCGGATTATGAAGGTTATGCCGAAGGTGTTTGTTTTCCGGTATTTAAAAGCGAAGTATTTGAAAAGGTAGGTCTGTATGATGAGAAACTTACAAGAAACCAGGATGATGAATTATTTTTAAGAATGAAGAAAAAAAATCTAAAAATGTATATATCTCCGAAAGCAAAATGTACCTATTATGTAAGGGAAACGCCAGCAGCTTTGTATAAACAATATTTTGACTACGGTCTATGGCGTACGGCAGTACTTAAAAAACATAAAGTTCCGCTGTCATTCAGGCAAATAGTACCCGTTTTATTTGTTATTTTTATCTTAATTTCAATTTTAATTGCTCCGTTTATAAAACTAAATCCGTTTTATACAATTTTTTGTATTCCTGTATTCTACCTGCTGGTATTGTCTACGGCATCTCTGCCGATAATGATGAAAAAAGGAGTAAAAATAGGAACACTGTTTATATATTCAGCGGTAATTCTTCACATTTCTTATGCTTTAGGATTTATAAAAGGAGTATTTAAGTTCGTTTTTTAGCAAAATTCTTTGACTTCCTTCCATGTTTTCTCAATAATAATTGTGTTTTTCAACTAAATCAAACTGTGTTTCTCACATGTAAGAAGTATTTTTAGATTACTGTGTGAATTTTAAGCAATATTCCATATTAAGAACGGTATTATTTTTGATTAGCTATGCACATGTTAAAAAATTTTATACCGTTTCATAAGCCTTATGTTACGGATGAAGAAATTAATGAAGTAGTTGATTCCATCAAATCAGGATGGTGGACAACCGGGCCTAAGGCCTTAAGGTTTGAAGAAGAGTTTAAAAATTATATCGGCGCCAAGCATTGTCTGGCCGTAAACTCTTGGACTTCGGCAGCTCATCTGGCTCTTGATGCAATTGGATTGAAAAAAGATGATGAAGTGATAGTCCCGGCCTTTACTTTTACCGCAACAGCGGAAATAGTATGTTATTTCGGGGCAAAACCGGTGATTGTAGACATAGATCCCGAAAGCTTCAATATTTCAACAGATTCTTTTGCTAAAGCCATTTCCCGAAATACCAAAGCCGTTATTCCTGTTCATTACGGCGGCAATCCTTGCGATATGGATGAAATTATTAAGATTTCTGACGATAATAAACTAAAAATTATTGAAGACGCAGCCCATGCACTGCCGTCTGAATATAAAGGGAAGAAAATAGGAACGATAGGAGATGTAACTTGTTTCAGTTTTTATGTAACCAAGACTCTTGCTACCGGAGAGGGCGGGATGATTTGTACCGATAACGATGAAATTGCCGAACGCTGCTCAATAATGAGGCTCCACGGTATTAATAAAGATGTTTGGAACAGGTACAGTTCGGAAGGTTCATGGTATTACGAGGTTGTCGCACCGGGATATAAGTATAATTTTTCCGATCTCAATGCCGCTTTGGGTTTAGCACAATTAAAGAAAGTTGACTTTCTTAACCAAGAACGCGAGAAAATTTATAACTTCTATTGCGAAGGATTTAAGGATAACGACTTATTAAAAACATATAAAATTAAAAAAGATAGACGCTCTTCTCATCATTTGTTTCCTGTTTTACTTGAATTGGAAAAATTGACTATAAATCGAAATCAATTTATTCAGGAGCTTAAGGAGCTTGGTGTTGGGGCCAGTGTACATTTTGTGCCGCTTTACAGACATCCTTTTTACATGAATACATTCAAATTAAATCTAAAAGATTATCCGGTTTCAGAGTATTTGTATGAAAGGATAGCAACTCTTCCAATTTGGCCCGGTATGGTAAACGGCGAAATTTTAAAGGTTATAGATATTGTAAATTCTGTACTGGATAAATATAAAAAATAAATTCAGATGTTGAATTATAAAACAAATATCGGCAAGAGATTTTACCCGGCTGTAAAACGGCTGACTGACATTTTAATTTCGATAATCGGCATAATTATTTTATCTCCCTTGTTTCTTTTAATATCCCTTTTAATATTTATTACCTCCGAAGGTCCTGTATTCTTTATGCAGGAAAGGGTAGGTAAAAACTGGGAAAGTTTCAGAATTATAAAATTCAGAACAATGGTTAACGGGGCTCATAATTCCGGTCCTGAAATTTCTGTACAGAATGATCCCCGTGTAACCTCTTTAGGCAGATTTCTAAGAAAATTTAAATTGGACGAGATACCTCAACTGATAAATGTACTTAAAGGTGAGATGAGTATTGTCGGACCTCGCCCGGAAGTTATGAAATACGCAAGCTACTATAATAATGATTTTTCGTTGATTCTTAAGATTAAACCCGGAATTTCCGATTATGCTTCAATCAGATACAGGGACGAAGCATCATTAATTCCCTTAATATGCGATTGCGAGAAATTTTACATTACCGAGATCATGCCTAAAAAAATAGATCTGTATAAACAATATCTAAATGAAATCGGTTTCTTAACCGACTTGAAGATAATTTTTGCAACTTTGAAAGCAATAGTATGAACTACGGAAAAGGCGTTTATCGTTCATTCGAAAAAGTAAATATTCGTAAAGTGATGTTCATACTTTTTGACATACTTGCCTTTTCCGCATCGCTGCCCTTGGCATTTTCAGTAAAATTTGAATACGGTTCGGCATTTCCTTTTCATTCGAATATCCTATTGCTTCTTCCGCTTTTTATCGGGGTAAAGTTGTTTATATTCAACCGGTTTAAGGTTTACGATATATCATGGCGATTCATTTCCATTCAGGATCTTGCAAATGTAGCAAAAGCCACTTTCCTTAGTACCGTACTTTTATTTGTTATAATCTTCGGCATCAATATTAAATTATTGGAGGGCTTTCCTAAGAGTGTGTTATGGATTGATGCAGTAACTACTTTTTTAATTGCTTCGGGTATTAAATTTTCAAAAAGAGTTTACCTTGAAGTAATGCGACCAAGTATCGGAAATGCTGATTTAAAAAGAACCTTAATCGTAGGTGCCGGCAGCGGAGGTGAACAACTTCTTCGGGATTTAAACCGGAATGAGATAAGAAAATTTAATATAGTCGGTTTTGTAGATGACGATCCAAACAAGCAGAAATTATACATTCAGGGCATAAGGGTGTTGAGCGATACCGAAAATTTATTTGAAACAATTAAAGCGCACAAAATCGAATGCATATTAATTTCTGTATTATCGGCCGACAGGAATTTTCACAGGAAAATTTTTAAAATAGCCAGGGAGGCCGGTATTTACGACGTAAAAGTAATATCGTCGATAAATGATATCTCAGACACCGTTAAAATCGGCGTTAAGAATATTAGGGATATAGATCTCAGCGATCTTATAGGCAGGCAGGCAGTATCAATAAATACCAAAATTATCGGCAGTTTCCTTAACGGTAAACGTGTTTTAATTACCGGAGCGGCAGGCTCAATCGGTTCCGAAATTGCATGCCAGATAGCTTCCTATAATCCTTCGAAGATAGCTGTACTCGATATTAATGAAAGCGATCTGAGCGATCTGGAAATAAAACTGAACAGGGAATTTGCAAACTGCGACGTTAAGATGTATCTGTGCGATATATCTTTAAGCGAAAAGGTTAATAAGATATTTAACGAATTCAGACCCGACGTTGTTTTTCACGCGGCCGCTTTTAAGCACGTACCGGTAATGGAGAAATTTCCAGAAGAAGCGGTGAGGGTAAACATTCTCGGTACTTATAATTTAACTATTGCCGCTGATTATTACGGTGTTGAAAGTTTTGTACTGATTTCGACCGATAAGGCTGTTAATCCGACGGGGATCATGGGAGCTTCGAAACGAGTTGCTGAATATATCGTGACAGGAGCCGGAAGAAAAAGCAGCTCCAATTTTGTGGCGGTGCGTTTCGGTAACGTAATAGGAAGCAGGGGGAGTGTGCTTCCGATATTTATGGAGCAGTTAAAGAACGGCGGTCCAATTACGGTTACTCATCCCGAAATGAAAAGATATTTTATGATGATTCCGGAGGCGGTAGCGTTAGTGCTGCAGGCCGCTGCTACCGGCAGAAACGGCGATGTGTTCCTGCTTGATATGGGCGAGCCTATTAAAATTGTTGACCTCGTAAAGGATTTGATTTTACTACACAACCTGGTACCGGATAAAGATGTTAAGATAGAATTTACGGGAATACGTGAAGGAGAGAAATTATTCGAAGAAATTCTGACTGCCGAAGAAGGAGTGGTTACCACTTCTCATGAAAAAATATTCCGGTCGAGAATCTCCTGTATGTATGATATGAATGCTATTCATAAAATGGTTGAAGAATTTGTAGGTATGGATGTTAATCATTCAAAAAAAGAGTGGTCTGCCATATTTAAATATTATGTGCCTACGTTTCATCCCGCTCCGGAGAACGCAACAAAGGAAACGGTACAGCCGCTTCAGGGCCCGCTATTTACTCCTCTGAACGAAATTGAAAACAAGGCAGGATAAAGTATTCATTTATTCCAAATGCGGCAAGTATTAGTTCGTATTTTATTTTTGTTTATGCCCGTTGTATTGAATAACTTTCCGTTGAATCTTCAAATTTTTCTCGCTGTCCGGTTCCGGAACGGTAATACCCATAAATACTTGGATAAAATGTCTTGGCTTTTTGAATATGATTAAGAAAATTCTTTCCTTAAAAAATTCGGTACTGATAATATTCGCCGCGGTAATTTTGTCCATACCCCTGCAGGCTCAAGTAGACAATATCCGGGCGGAAAACCCGGTTTATGATTTTTTGAAGAGAATGTCCGTTTCAGGATTTCTTAAAAATTATGATGACATAATTCTTCCTTTATCCAGAGAAAAAGTAATTCACTATTTAATTGAATTGGATTCATGTAAAAACATGACGGTAACGGACAATACCCTATTAAAAAGATTTGAAGAAAAAATAAAGCTTCCCGATAATAACAAAGACGCGGTTAATATTTTTGATAATTTCCCGTCCGAATTTCCCGGCAACCTTATAATCGACAGACAAAAACATTTATACTATTATAGTGATTCTTCTGTAAGTCTTTTTATTGATCCGGTTTTCGAATCGGAAAATATTTTTTCGGGAACTGGAAATAATTTCAGCTCGATTATTAATTTCGGGGGAACTGCCCGTGGATCTTACGATAACTGGCTAGGATTTTCGGTTGAAGGCACCAACGGCATCGTCTACGGCAGCAGAAACGCAGCACTCTGGGATAAAAGAGTTGCGCAAAGCTTTACGTTTAACCATACGCGATTGAACTATTTCGACGGAACATCAGGTTATCTGCGATTGAAAAAGGGAATTGTTAACTTGGAACTTGGTAGAGAGGAACTGCTTTGGGGCAACGGGTATATCGATAAAACTATTTTATCTGACAATCCCCAGCAATTCGATTTTATAAAGTTCGGAATTGCTTATAAAAAATTTAGATACGACTTTATTCACGGATGGCTCGTGCAAAAACCCGATACAATATATTCCGATTCTCTGGTAGGGAATATACAATACAAGCCTTCAAAATATATTGCTATCAGCAGACTGGGCTATCGTGCAAACGATAGGTTGAATTTAGGTGTTTCTCAGATTATTATATATTCAAACCGTCCGTTCGAAGCGGCTTATCTTAATCCGTTTTTGTTCTGGGAATCGGCTCAAAGATCAATGAATGATCTTGATAATTCTTTCCTCGAACTTGACGGAGGATATTTAGTGACAAACGGATTGGAATTAAGCTCTTCAATAATTTTTGATGATTTGAATTTTAAGTATCTTTTCCATAAAAACGGCTGGGACAGAAGCAACAACGGAAACGAGTGGCAGTTAAGTTCGATGTTTGCATGGCCGCTAATGCCGCGCGGTTTTGTACTTAAACTTGAAGTTACTCAGATCCGGCCGTATATGTTTTCGCACCCGGGTATAGGAGAAGCATTAACTTATACAAATAACGGATATCTTCTGGGCAGTGATATGCAGCCGAACTCTTCAAGGTTTTCGGTTGAGGCTGATTACAGGTTATCATCGCGTATTTTTATGAAATTGAATTATTCGCATACTCTGCACGGTGCAAATATTTACGACGCTAACGGCAATCTGGTTAGGAATGTAGGAGGTAACGTTTTTGAAAATATCAATTTGTACGATCCCGAATATGTAACTTTGCTTGACGGAAACAGGCAGTTAACAGATGATATTCGTTTTAATTTTAATTATGAAATTACATACGGATATTACTTCAACTTATTTTACCGTTACTTGAGCCAAAAAATGGAAAATAGATATACAAACGATAATATTATTATTGCGTCGTTTGATGTTTCGTTTGACTAATTTTTTTTGCTAAATGTGTTAAAAGTAAATGACTAAGCAAGCTTTCTCACTTGAAGTAAGCCTATTAAAAAATTATGTTTCCGACTAAAATATTTTTTCTTGAGAATTACATGAAGTTCAGTGCTTTATTTTTACTACTCTTATTCTGTTTTACATCCAAAGCTTTTTCACAAAAATATAAAGTCCTTGAATCAGCCTCAGATCATTTAAAAATAGAATTCGATTTTCAAAATTTTTACAAAATAGCCGATACTGTTATCGAAGGTAAGACTTTTCAAATGATAAAGGGGAAAAGTTATCCTCTTAGGAACCCGGGCGAACCCTGGCTGCCGGCGTTTTATATAAATGCCGGTGTTCCGCAAGGCGCAAAAATAAGTGTTAACGTAATATCTGACGATCAGGTGAAATATGTCAATAAACTTATATTACCAATGCCTGCCGAAGACCCGGCCGTAAAACCGATAAATATCAACGAATTCAACAGAAAAATATATTCATCGAATAATTTTTTCCCTGTGAAGCCGGTAGAAATAGCGGATGACCATGTTTACAGATTTGCCAGAATAATTATTATCAACGCTTCTCCGTTTCAATATAATCCGGTGAGCAGAGTACTTATTTTTAACAAGAAAATAACTGTGCTCGTTAAGTTTCTTAATCTAAATGCCGGTATTGTTCAGCAGGGTGTTCGTGATATTAAAACAACGGATTTTTTAAAAAGAAATGTAATAAATCCGGTGGAATCGCAAAATTGGATCGGTCAGGTTACTTCATCAATCCCCAGAAAGATTTCCGGCTCTGGAGGAAGGTACTGGTTTAGTCCATCGAAGCAATATATTAAAATTTATACATCTCAAAAAGGAATATGCCGAATAACATGTAAACAACTGATAAATGCGGGAATGTCGTTTACCAGCATACCGTTATCAAAAATTGAACTGTTTAATAACGGTAAAGAAGTTCCGATCTATATAACAGATGCGAATAAAGACGGTTACTTCAATTTACCGGACTATTTTGAATTTGTTTCCTATCCTGCCGCAGCTACACCTTATGCTTATTCAAATATTTATAACCGCGATAACGTTTATTTTTTTTCCGAACAAGCCGACTCAGCAGGTCTTCGTTATAAAATTAAAGACGGTCTTCCCCAAAAATGGGATGCTACTTATCAGACAAATTTTACAACTCTTCATTTTGAACGTGATTCGCTTTTCGAGAATTTAGGCTATGCCGGTGATGATAAAAGGGATTTCTGGCTTTGGGATAAGGTACTGGGGAATAACGGCGCTCCGGTGCATACATTCTCCGGCAGTTTTAATACGCTGCCCGATATCAATCCGGATTCTACGAATATTACTGTCAAGGTTAGAATGCAGGGACTTTCAACCAGTGCTGCCTGCGATGATGATCATAACGCTTATATTTCGTTAACCGGTCAGTCTATAGGTAATATTATGTGGGACGGCCAAACGGAGGCAACATTTGAAAAGACGATTTCAATTTCCTCAAACGGAATTAAACTTTATCCCGCAAATAATATTTTAGGTGTTAAAGTAACAGGTGATGCTTGTCCTGCTACAAATAGCGATGTAGTCGATGTGAACTGGTTTGAAATTCAATATTGGAGAGATAACAGAGCGGATACAAACCACATCGAATTCAGCAGTCCGCCTAATAAAACCGGTGTAATAAGATACTGGACGTGGAATTGGCAGAGAGATTCAATTCTAGTCTTCATTCCTCAAAATGGATATCTGATTAAAGATGCTTCGGTTCTGAAAGATCAGTATAATTCCGGATTATTCGTGGATACGGTTACATCGTCTACCGATTATTTCTGTGCCGGATATGATTACTATTTAAGCCCCGACTCATTGATAAAAGCCGAAAGTTCGGACTTGAGAAATACAGGTAACGGGGCGGATTATATAATAATTACTCATCCCGATTTTAAGAGCGTTGCCGAAAAACTTGCCGCTTTCAGACAAAATAATTTCCCGGATTCAACTATACCGGACCCCAGAATTAAGGTAGTTTACGTAAACCAGATATACAACGAATTTTCAAACGGGCTTCTTGACCCTTATGCTCTGCGTGATTTTGTAAAATATGCATTCAATAACTGGCAGAAACCGGCGCCGTCCTATGTTGTTCTTCTCGGCGATATGAGTCACGATTACAGGCATTTGCTTTCTACAAGCCGGCCCAGCTTTGTCCCTTCGATTCCCTATTTTACATACGATTACGGTGAAGGGGTTAGCGATAATGAGATTGTGTGTATGAATGACAGCAGTGTTCATCCGGATCTAGCTATCGGAAGGCTTTCGTGTGAAACCGTTGCCGAAGGAAATGTACTGGTGGACAAATTAATAAATTATCCGGCCGATAATTCAAAACAATGGAAACAGAATGTTCTTCTAATTTCCGCGGGACTAAGTACAGACGATGAAACAGTTTTAAATTTAAACGAAGCAAGTATGGAACTGGCTCAGGATTATGTTGATCCTACCGGAATATCCTCAACAAAAATTATGAGATATCCGAACAAACCCGAATACATGCAATATCAGGGCGATGGACCGGCGATTAGAAATCAAATTGACAACGGTACTGTGCTTCTTAATTATTACGGTCACGGGGGAGGTTATCAATGGGATCTTGTTTTTCTGAATGACGATATTTACCAGCTTAATAACGGCGGAAGACTTCCGCTAATTCTTAGTTTGACATGTTATACGGCTCATTTTGATGATCAGAATGTCTTCGGCGAACAGTTCAACAAAGTAGCGGGGAAGGGAAGTATCGGATTTTTCGGTAATGTCGGCTTAACTTATTGGGTAGTGGGCAAATACTTTGACGATCTTATTTTTACCGACATTTTTAAGAAAAGAAATTACCTGTTCGGGAAAGTAGTACTTGATGTAAAAAATCAGCTCCCGGAATACGGCAATAATATCAGCCAAATTGCTTTGCTTACTTACCTTGGTGATCCGGTTCTAAGAATTGCATTGCCGGATAAACCTGATTTTAGCCTTGGGCCGGGAGACATCACAACTGGTTCTCCGAGCGCGGTGGTGAATGATAACGTAAGCGTTCAGGTAAAGGTGCATAATTACGGAGTTGTTTTCCCTGGCGATTCGGTTACGGTACAACTGAAAGCAGAATCCTCGGATACTTCATATATTATCGGCACAAAAAAATTGGGAAATTTTGCGCATGAAGATTCGCTGTTCTTTAATTGGGCTCCGAATAAGAACGGGCTGTATACATTAACTGCAAATGTAAATTTGATAAATGTAATTCCGGAAATGGATCCGGGCGACAATTCCGCTTCAGCGAGTTTGCCTGTTTACAATCTTAACGAACCAAGTATTGTATCACCTATCGACGGATATACTACGAACAAAGATTCGGTTGTATTTAAAATTGCTGATATCGGAAGCTACCTGATGAACCCGCTTACATACTTTGTTCAAGTGGATACCGTCGAAACATTTAATTCTCCGATGGAGTCGCCCGCATTAAAACAGCAGGATGGTGTTGTAAGATGGGCACTTAAAAAAGCTAAAAAAGGAATTTATTATTGGCGTACAAGAATTTTTGACGGCACAGATTCAAGCAGATGGAGCGCAATCAGAACATTTTCAATCGGCTCTTCAATTCAGCATGGCTATTATGCTGCCGGAAAGCAATTAAGTCTTTATACTAATTCAAACCTTATTTCCACCGATTCAGGTTTAGTCATAAATACGAATTACCTGCCTCCGAAACCGTCAGATAAAACTTTTATTGAAGACTGGCGTCTCGCATCTACGGTTTTTGATTCGGTAGGCATGACTGCTTTAACTACGGACGGAATTTATATTTACTTCGGTTACATCTCTTATTATGCGGCCAGGAACAATCCTTCCGGCAACTCTAATATTTTTAAAATCGGAACCGGTAATTACGGAACCGAAAAAGGAAAATATTACGGAACAGTGCCGAACTTTTATTCACCGATAAAAAATACAATGTTCTATTATAAAGGCTATATTTATGTTGCTACCGGCAATGCTCACTCTTTATTCAGAGTCAATCCGAATACCGGCGATACGGGAAGCGTTTATATTAATGCTGGTTTAATAAACGACGGCGCCAGAGTTGAGAACGGAACATTCTATGTTAATGCCGACAGTCAGTATGTTTATGATCTTGCATTAAAAGATGCCTCCGGCAATGATACATATACTCTTAGAATTCTTAATCCGGGTAACGGCTGGTCTCAGGTTAAGCCCGATATAAAACTATCCGGTTCTAGTTACGGCTCCGGGTTTGCATCGTTCTATGTTGTAGGCGGATACCTTTTCGCGTATGAAAATTATACGAGCGGATTTATGAGACGAATCAGAATATCTGACGGTTTTTTTGAAGAAGAATGGCTTACCCGCGGTCAATTTCAGGGATATTACGGCTGGACATACGACTGGCTTAATAATAAAGTTTATGCTTCTGTTTTCAGGGATAATGTAGTTAATTACCCTCCCAAAATATCCGTATTTAACGGGAAATATCTTGATGCTAACGGAACTTCTCTAACTCTGCCAATCGGTCCGGCTTTATCATGGTCAAAAGTTAGTTATAATGTTAAAATACCGCAACAAACAAGTAAATGCAAAGTCGTACTTTTAGGAGAAAATAATAAAACAAAAAACTGGGATACTCTCGCAGTAAATATTCCTTATGCTTACGATCTTAAATTTATAAATCCGAAGCTATATGATTATATAAGATTGGGATTCAATTTATCGGATTCGACAACCAATATCAGCAATCCGCTTATGCTTAAATCGGTAGCCGTTAATTATCAGCTGCTACCGGAAATAGCAATTGACAACGCGCAGTTTATCATAGATCCGGATACAGTAATTAAAAAACTGCCGCTGAATATATCGTTAAAAGTTCGGAACCTGGGAGATGTTTCAGCTGACAGCATTTCTTTGAATTTATATCTAAATAATGCTTCCGATAAGTTTTTCAACAAAAATTTTTCTCTATTGCCGGATTCTTCTGCAAATATCAGCACCAGTATTTCCACTGAGGATCTGTCTGGACAAAATAAAATTAAAGCAGTTGCAGCTTTAAATTCTCAGGAGCTTTATACATTCAATAATCAACTTGTAAAGAATTTTACTGTAATAAGAGACACGGCAATACCTAATGTATCAGTAACATTCGACGGTAAAGAAATTATCAGCGGCGATATTGTCGCGTCAAAACCGAAAATAAATATCATGATGACCATAAACAGCAAACTGCCCATCGATACTTCAGCTTTTATAGTTCTACTTGATAATGAACCTGTAAGTTTAAGCGATCCAACCTTAAAATTTACAACGTTCAATTCGCCTAAGAACGGGATTAATCTGGATTTGAATCCTTCTTTAAAAGACGGAACCCATTCGTTGGATGTTTTATTAAAAAATCCCGACGGAAATTTTACGGATTCGCTTTCTTCAAAAGTATCTTTTGTTACATACAGTGATATGGGATTAAGAAACGTATATAATTATCCCAACCCTTTCAGAAGCGAAACATTTTTCACATTTCAAATGACGGGGCAGACTATTCCTGATGAAATGTATATAAAAATTTATACGGTAGCCGGTAGATTAATAAAAACCATTCACGTACCAGTTTCCGATCTGACTATGGGATTCGATAAAATTCAGTGGGACGGAAGAGATGCCGACGGCGACCTTATTGCAAATGGGGTTTATTTTTACAAAATTGTATATAAAAATGGCGGAGTTACGAAAAGTTACACTCAAAAACTTGCAATTGTCAGATAAATATTGTGAATTTATACTGTAATTTTCTGCATTAAGTACTTTTAAGGGGCGATTATTTTTTTATTAATAAAATCGGAGTGCAAATGTGCGGTATCGTAGGATATATAGGTGAAAAAAACTGTGTCCCAATTCTTATCAATGGACTGAAAAGACTCGAATACAGAGGATATGATTCTGCCGGAATCGGAATAATTTACAACGGCAGCTCGCAGGTTATAAAGAACAAAGGCAAAGTTTCACTTCTTGAAGATAGACTTGATGAACTCAATCTTTCTGCAAATATCGGTCTCGGCCACACCAGGTGGGCAACACACGGCCTTCCGAACGAGATAAACGCTCATCCGCATTTTAACACTAGTAAAAATTTATTCGTTATCCACAACGGAATAATTGAAAATTACCAAACCTTAAGAACCGGTTTAAAAAAATTGGGCTACAAATTTATAACCGAAACTGATTCTGAAGTAATTCCGCATCTTATCGACAGTTTTCTTATAAGGGGCAATTCGTTGTTTAAATCCGTTCAGCTGGCACTCCAGGAAATTGAGGGAACTTACGGCCTGGTTATTATATATGAAAATGAACCGGACAAATTAATTGCCGCCAGAAAGGGTTCTCCTTTAGTATTGGGAATAGGTGAACACGAAAATTTTGTGGCTTCCGATGTATCTGCTATACTGGCATATACAAAACAAATAGTTTACTTGGAAGACGGAGAGCTAGTAGAGGTTCAAAAAGATAAGTTTATTGCAAAAACCATTGCCGACCGCGAAATACAGAAAGAGATCCATGAAATAAATATGTCGCTTGATGAGATAGATAAAGGCGGATATGAGCATTTCATGCTGAAGGAAATTATGGAACAGTCCGAATCGGTCTGCAACTCCATGCGCGGCAGAATACTTCTCGATAAAGGTACCTCAAAACTGGGTGGCCTCGAAGGTTTCGTAGATAAACTCGCCAATTCAAAAAGAATTATTATTTCTGCATGCGGCACTTCTTGGCACGCCGGACTTGTGGGTGAATATATGTTCGAGCAGTTTGCGCGTATCCCGACCGAAGTTGAGTATGCGTCGGAATTCAGATACCGTAATCCGGTAATTAATAAAGACGATGCGATATTCTTTATATCTCAAAGCGGTGAAACCGCGGATACACTGGCTGCATTAAAGGAAGCCAAATTAAGAGGTGCGCTGGTACTCGGTATTTGCAATGTTGTAGGAAGTTCGATTGCGAGAGAAAGTCATGCCGGCGTTTACATTCATGCCGGTCCGGAAATAGGAGTTGCATCCACAAAAGCCTTTACTTCGCAGCTTGTTGTATTGGCTCTTATTACTCTTCTCATTGCCCGTAAAAAGGATATGAGTCTGATTGACGGGAAAAAGATTGCCGAAGAGTTGCAGACCATACCCGATAAGATTGCAAAGATACTTAAGCTGAACGACGAGATTGAAAAAATTGCCGAAAACTATAAGAATGCTAAAAATTTTCTATATCTCGGACGCGGATATAACTTTCCGGTTGCTCTGGAAGGAGCTTTAAAATTAAAAGAAATTTCTTATATCCATGCCGAAGGTTATCCGGCAGCGGAAATGAAACACGGACCCATAGCATTGATTGACGAGAATATGCCCATTGTTTTTATCGCTCCGAAAGATTCTACCTATGATAAAATCAGAAGTAATATTGAAGAGATAAAAGCCAGAAAAGGAAAGATCATTGCTATTGCAAGTGAAAGCGATAATGAAATAGACGCACTTGTAGATTACACAATAAAGATACCGGATACAATTAGAATGCTTATGCCGATCTTGAGCGTGATACCGCTTCAATTATTGGCCTACCATATAGCAGTAAAGAAAGGTTTAAATGTAGACCAGCCAAGAAATTTAGCTAAAAGCGTTACAGTTGAATAATTTAAAACCGGTCCTTCTTGGGACCGTTTTTTTTAGCGCTTTAAACCGGAAAATGAATACTAAATTACAAAAATAAAACGGGCCGGACTGTTCCGGCTCCAAAGTTCCGCCAAAAGCGGGATGGACAAACAACAAAAATAAGGGTACTCATATGTCAAAAAAAAACATCCTTATTATGGGAGCCGCGGGTAGAGATTTCCATAACTTCAACGTTTATTTTCGAGATAATTCCAACTACAACGTAATCGCGTTTACGGCTACTCAGATTCCCAATATCGACGGAAGAATTTATCCTCCACAGCTTGCGGGGAAATTATATCCGAAGGGAATCAAAATATACGACGAAAAAAATCTTGTCAAATTAATAAAACAGCTAAAAGTAGACGAAGTAGTCTTTTCTTATTCGGATGTACCGTTTAATTATGTAATGACAAAAGCGTCCATTGTTAATGCTGCGGGTGTATCGTTTCGTTTACTCGGCGCTGACGAGACTATGATTAAAAGTAATAAACCGGTGATATCGGTTATTGCTGTGCGTACCGGTTCCGGTAAATCTCAGACTTCCAGAAAAGTAGTACAGGTACTTCGGGAAGCCGGCAAGAAAGTCGTTTCAATTCGTCATCCCATGCCTTACGGCGATCTGGTTAAGCAAAAAGTACAGCGGTACGGATCTATCGCTGATCTGAAAAAACATAACTGTACTATTGAAGAGATGGAAGAATACGAACCTCATATTGTAATGGGAAGCGTAATTTATGCCGGTGTTGATTATAAGGCAATTCTGGACGAAGCCGAAAAGGAAGCCGATATTATAATCTGGGATGGTGGTAACAACGACATTCCGTTCTATAAATCCGATCTTATATTTACCGTTGTGGACCCGCATCGTGCGGGACATGAAATGACATATTTCCCGGGTAATACTTCGTTAAGACTGGCGGATGTTGCAATCATAAATAAAATTGATTCGGCTGATCCGAAAAGCCTGAAAATAATACGAGACAATTTAAGAGCGGTAAATCCTTCGGCCAAAGTTATTGAAGCAGCTTCACCGATATTTGTCGATAAGCCTCAGCATATAACCGGCAAAAAGGTTTTAGTTGTGGAAGACGGACCGACATTAACTCACGGCGAGATGGAATACGGCGCCGGAATGCTTGCCGCATGGAATTTCGGTGCTTCCGAGATAATTGACCCCAGGCCGTATACGGTAAAAACAATTACGGATACTTATAAAAAATACCCGAAGATAGGTACTCTGCTCCCGGCTATGGGTTACGGCAAACAACAGATCAAAGATCTGGAAACTACGATTAATAAAACTAAGTGCGATGCCGTAATCATCGGTACACCGATAGATCTCGGAAGAATATTAAAAATTAATAAACCTACCGTCAGAGTGCGTTACGAACTGCAGGAAATTGGTGCGACAACAATAAAAAGCATACTAAAAGAGAAAGGATTTATTTAAATTTTGGCAGCGGGTTAATTTGCTTTAATGTCATAGTGGGAACCTTCCGGCAGGCAGGGCGAACTATAACATTTTTTATCTTTCATGAACCCTGCCTGCCGGCAGGCAAGTACGCTCGGCATGGCGATAATTATTTTTAGAAAGACTCAAGCAAATTAGCCCGTCAATTAATATTTTAATATATTAGTTGCCTTAATTTTTGTAAAAATGTGTAATACATTTTTCTGAATAATTAATCAAAAGGAATTATGCGAAATGGCAGTTAACATGAAGGGGAAGAGCCTTATTTCTATTAACGATCTTTCCCATGAAGAAATATGGCAGATTTTTGAATTAAGCGGATTGCTGAAACAAAAACAGCTAACGGGCGAGCCGCACAAACTTCTCGAAGGTAAAACACTCGGAATGATCTTTTCAAAACCTTCGACGCGTACTAGAATTTCGTTCGAAGTAGGTATCTATCAGCTGGGCGGAATCGGAATGTATTTCGGTCCGAACGATCTTCAATTAAAGCGAAGTGAAAGCATTGAAGATACCGCAAGGGTATTATCCCGTTATTTAAGCGGAATTATGATCAGGACATTCGATCATAGCGATGTTGTAGGTCTGGCTAAGTACGGATCCATACCGGTTATAAACGGTTTGACAGACTTGTTGCATCCCTGCCAGGTGTTAACCGATCTCTTCACTGTACTGGAAAAGAAAAGAACACTGAGGGGATTGAAGCTGGCATTTGTCGGAGACGGAAATAACATGGCGCACAGTTTGCTTAACGGATGTTCAAAAGTCGGAATGGATATTTCAATAGCTTCTCCTTCAGGTTACAAGCCTTTGAAAGCAATAGTAGATGAAGCCGAAAAAAACGCGAAATATATGGGAAGCAAAATTGAAATTCTTGACGATCCCGATCTGGCTGTTAAAGATGCCGATGTAATTTATACGGATGTCTGGGCAAGTATGGGCCAGGAATCAGAATCCGAAAAACGTAAAAAGGCTTTTCAAAAATTTCAAGTTAATGCCGAATTGGTAAAGCACGCAAAAGAAGATTACATATTTATGCATTGTCTGCCCGCGCATAGGGGAGATGAAGTGGTAAATGAGGTTGCCGATTCTGCTAATTCCGTTATCTTTGACGAAGCTGAAAACAGGCTTCATGTTCAAAAAGCAATTATGGCTCTATTAATGTAAAAATATTTCTCAAATATTTTTGAGATTATATAAAAAATAATTATTTTTGGTGTCTAAAATTGAAGGGCAGATAGCTCAGTCGGTAGAGCAAAGGACTGAAAATCCTTGTGTCGGCGGTTCGATTCCGTCTCTGCCCACGTTAGAATAGAACCCGCTTACCGAGGCGGGTTTTCTTATTTTAAAGAAAATCCTTGCGCCGGCGGTTTGATGGAACTTATCCCGATTACAAGTTGGATCTCTGCCTGCGTTCAATTAAGGTGATTACAGAATCACCTTTGAAATTTTAAATAGACATCATTACATATTTTTTAAAAATATCGATAAACAAATTAAATTCGCTTTCCATTTACTATTCAGATTTCCTAGAAATTCATCATGATGAGTTATCCATTTTATATTTTCCATTCAATGACATCCTAATGATTCAAAATCGTATAATAAGCATTGGATTTGAAACCTGAGAATAAAACCAAGCGGATGAAATTAGAGACGTTTATGGTTACGTACAATATTTTCAGCGCTAAATTGCAGCATTGCCATTCTGCTTAAATGATTTTAATTATATGAATGGAAAAGTTCACATATTAATTGAATTGCGCGTGAAGAAAATAAAAGTTAGAAATTACTGATGTAGTTTCTTAAATTAGGGCAGCATATTGTTTCATAATTGATTGGCATGTATTAGTCCAAAAGTTAATCCGGACTCTTCCGTCTGGTTGAGCTTAAAAACGCGAGGGAACACTAAAGAAAATATTAATAAGCCTACAATTATTATAACTAAATAGTCGATTTATCATGAAGACAACAAACATAATTATTTCAATTCTCTTACTTGCCACCTTAAATGTGTACAGTCGGTCAAGAATATATTTTGTTTCTCCTTCGGGAAATGATAATCATTCGGGACTTTCAATAAAAGAAGCCTGGAAAACCCTCGACAAAGTAAATCAAGTTACTTTTCAGCCTGGTGATCAAATACTTTTCGAAACCGGCGAGCATCTGGTATGGTCAGCTAAAACCGCAGGGTTCCGGTGAGGAAGGAAAGCCGATTATATTAAGCAGTTACGGGGATAAAGCAAAACCTATAATAAATATCGGAAAAGCTGAAGGTGCCGGGATAAGGCTCACAAACCAGTCATGGTGGGAAATCAGTAATATGGAAATTACAAGCGGTGCTGCTCCCGAGGTTGGAATCGGAAGGCAGGGTATTGCTGCGGTGATAAAAGGAGAAGGACAAAATATCACGGCATATTGTCGTACGGAATTGTTACATACATGACATATGGGGCCAGCTCGGGGGAAACACCGAATACACCGGGAGGAATAGTTGCGCTATTTTTGTAGAGATGCAGCGCGGAAGTAAGGATTGTACAACTGAATGATGTGTTAATAGAAAATAACCGGATTGAACGGTTCGATAAAGTAGGTATTATCGTTGATGGCGGAAAAGATGACATTTTCGTACGTAACAACAATATGGAAAATCTAGGCGGCGACGGGATAATTGTCGGAGGTAGTTACAAAGGAATTATCGAATATAATCTAGTCAGACGCTCCTGTTTGAGATCAGGTTATCCCGATTTACCCAGTGATAATAACTGGTGGCCGCACACCGCAGCAATATGGCTCCACCATTGCGAAGAAACCGTAATGCAGTACAACGAGGTTTACGATACCGGACGAGAACCTAAAAACGGCGATGGTGAAGCATACGATTTTGACTTCGGCTGCAAAAGATGTGTATGCCAGTATAATTACAGTAGAAGCAATCATGGATTGTTGCTCATTATGTATGAAACGGTTGATAACATTTGCCGTTACAATATCAGTCAGAATGATCAGACACATTTAATTCAGCTACAATGTAATATCAGTGAAGGAAACCTAATTTACAACAATGTCTTCTATGTCGATCACGGAACTTCCGATTTAGACTTTTTTTTCGGTGATTCCGGGAAAAAAGATAAAAATAAACTGGGCGCCAAATTTTATAACAATATTTTCTATGCAACTGGACAGGGCCGGTTCAGGACAGTTTATACCAGCGGGTATGCATGGGAAAGAAAGTTTGATGAAAATGTGGAAAGCGTCAATCCGGTTGAAACTATGTATTACAACAACTGCTATTACGGCCCCTGGAAAAACGGGATTACCCGATGATCCCGCGAAGTTGGTTGCAGATCCGATATTCATTGCCCCGGGAACAGGTAGGGAAGGACTTGCTTCTCTGGGAGGATACAAATTACAATTTAAATCTCCTTGTATAAATGCAGGGAGGTTCATTTCACATGAATACAACCCCTGACTTTTTGGGAATCCTGTTAATGATGGGATTCCCGACATTGGCGTTTATGAACAAATTGGGTCTGGAGCCTTCGCTGCTCCGAAAAATTAAAATAATTGAACAACCATAAAGTGAAAACCTTTTTTATCGCTGTTAAAAGTGAAATTTCCGGATCTTTATTTTTTCATTTGGATCAAAATTACACTTAATTATTTAATTGCCGGTATCAATCATAACTGTCGTAAAGAATATGTTTTAAGAATGTATTTAGTTTGAGATAAAGAATTTTTAATGTAAATTAGTACCGTAAATATGAAAAGTTACCTCAGTTAATTACCGATGTGTGCTATTCTTATTATTTTATTAAACCGACCGCTGATTTAAAACCTAACCAATTTTCTACTTACCGGTCTCATCAGGAAAACCTAATTTAATGACATTTGAAAATTTAAACTTAATAAAACCGATTTTAAAAGCTTTGTCGGAAAAAGGCTATACTCAGCCGACGCCAATTCAGGAAAAAGCTATTCCATGTATATTGCAAAGAAAAGATGTTTTGGGATGCGCGCAAACCGGTACAGGAAAAAACAGCTGCTTTTGCATTACCCATATTGCAAATTCTATATAAGGAAAAATTTGAAGGCAGCCGGAAAAGGGAAATCAATACTCTTATACTGACGCCGACTAGAGAACTTGCTCTGCAAATAAATGAAAGTTTTACAGCCTACGGCAAATATACAAATCTTTATAATGTGGTAGTATTCGGCGGGGTCCCGCAAAAAAGTCAGACTGAAAAACTAAAACGAGGTGCGGATATACTCATCGCAACGCCGGGAAGATTGTTGGATTTGATAAATCAAAACTTTATCAGTCTGCGTCATATTAAACTTTTCGTGCTTGATGAAGCCGATCGAATGCTTGATATGGGGTTTATCCATGATGTAAAAAAAATATTATCAAAACTTCCGCCTAGCAGGCAGACGTTGTTTTTTTCCGCAACAATGCCCCAAGAAATTAAAAAGCTCTCAGATTCAATTCTATCGGATCCTGTCAGAATCGAGGTTACGCCCGAATCTTCTACGGTAAAAGCAATTCAGCAAAGCGTGTATTTTGTTTCCAAACCGCATAAGAAGAATCTTCTTATTCATATATTAAAAAATAAATCGGTTAAATCGGCTTTGGTTTTCACAAGGACCAAGCATGGTGCTAATTCGGTCACCAAATTTTTAAATAATGCAAAAATACATGCAGAGGCAATACACGGAAACAAGTCACAGAGCGCAAGACAAAATGCATTAAATAATTTTAAGGCAAAAAAGACCAGAATACTTGTAGCAACTGATATTGCAGCAAGAGGAATTGATGTTGAAGAATTATCGCATGTTATAAATTTTGAGATCCCCAATATTTCTGAGACTTATATCCACCGTATAGGACGCACTGGAAGAGCCGGATTAAGCGGCACTGCGCTTTCTTTCTGCGATCAGGAAGAACGTATTTACTTAAAGAATATAACGAAACTTATAGGGCAAAATATTCAGATAATTTCGGACCATCCTTACCAGGCAGAAAAGGAAACAAGCTTATTAGATATTCATGCGGACAATATCTCCTCAAAAAGATTATTTCCTGACAATATACAAAGTTCTATATATGCAGAAGATAAAGATAAAAAGAAAATGTACGGCAGGAACAACCATAAAAGAAACAACTATAAGTATGGACGGAACAAAGCGCGATCAAATTAAAATCGGTATACACGTTGCCATTGTACTTAAGAAAGATCAACGTTCGGGTGAACTAACCGAAGGCTATGTTAAAGATATACTTACAAAATCTCCGAATCATCCTCACGGAATCAAGGTACGGCTTGAAACCGGAGAAGTGGGGCGAGTAAAAAAAATATACGAATAACCGGTTGATTCGGCCGAAATTAACTTAAGGGCACTTCTAAAACTATTTTTTATAAAAATTCAAAGCAAAGAACGCAAAGAATACGCAATGTTCGCAGAGAATATTGAAGTTTTTAGAAATGCCCTTATATGTTTATTACATATCCATACCTATTTCAAGAGTATCGGTTTGCATTTTATCCCATTCTCTTATTTGAAAGCCCCGCAATTCAAATAGTGCTCTAATTTCTTCTACAGTTTTTCCCAGTATGTTCTCCATAATGGGAATACCAACACTGACGGCATCATTGCTCAATATAATTCTTTTCGCAACTTCATTTAAATATTTATTTTCGGAAACCGCTATGGTCAATCCTTCTAAACGGTTCACATGTAGCATAACATGAATATCTGAACTCCCGTCGCCTACATATATTATCCGGTTATGTGCAATATTTAATTCCGATTGTAATTTTTTAATTATCGAAATCTTTCCGTAACCGGCGGGCGAGTGTTTAACACTTTTTATTTCTCCTGAATCATCCCACTCGAACTGGGTTCCGAAAATATTTTCCGACGGGACGATACCTTCCAAAGCGGATCGGACTGCTGCCTGTGGCCCGGCCGAAATTACATAGAAGTAAAATTGATATTCGTCGGAAATACTATTCAGAAATTTCGGCAATAATCCGATATTGTTTTTTAGCCTGACATGCTTTCCCGCTTCAATTAAATCTTCTTTACGAACCTTACGGAATTCCGGATCATGCCTAAGCAAATAAGTAAGTTCCGCACCCTCTTGAATGAAATTCTGTCCGGCTAATCCGGCCACTCTTTCTTTTAAAGTTTTTTATATTTAAAAGCTTGCTTAATTCTACGCCGGTATCATCGTAACTCAGAGTTTTATCAAAATCGCTTGCCAGCAAATAACGCTTTATTATTTTTGTATCACTCAGATTTTTATAATTCATTTTTACTTACTCCAAATTGTTTCATGTTTCATATAAATCAAATTAGCTGATCAGTATCATCAAAAAATTTTATTTTTTCATTTAGGACAATGATAGTGCCACAAGGTACGAATTAGGCTAAACCTATAAAATCAAAGCGCTTAATAGAAGTAATTAATCTGGCTGATTACTTTTTATTGGTGCCACAAATAAATGTTCTAAAAACATCAAATTCGGTCTATTTGTTTAATTATAAAGAGTTAAACGGATTTTATGAAATGCTTCGAAGGAAGAATTGTGGCACCAATTATAGGAAGCCGCGATGAATTATTTGAATTAGTTATTAGAAATATTTAACGGGATTTCTTAAAATCTAATTTTATAATTATAGCCTAAAACCAAGAAACCTATTTGTTTACATTAGTTCTTTTTTCTTAATGTTGCCGGTTATAATGTTATTAATAGTATTACCCCTTATCGTATAAATAGCTTAATATATTGCCGGTATCTACCGCTGGAAGATTTCCGGTTGAATAATTTGGTGCCGTTGCTTATACTCTAAAAGTAAAATTGCAGAATTACCGTTATAATTATCATGAATTTATTTTATATTTCTGTATAGATAAATTCAGAAAACGTATTTTTTATTAAAAATTAATTACAGAGCAAATTATGAAATTATGGTGGGGTATAATAGCATCAATTACGGTACTTTTCCTGTTCGGAGGCTTGTATTTTATAGGTATTGAAAAGGCAAAAGTAAACAATCGGCAGCAGTTCAATTCATCTGTCGTAAATGCCGAATATGCACTGGCTTCCGGGAACAAATTGTCGATGAAACAAATTGATAGCCTTACCGCCTCGTATAATTTGTCCTTTACGTCGGTAAATGCAAAAATAACTTCTGTAAAGTCCCTTTCAAGGTAAGCTGTTTATACTACGTATCATCTTCCCTAGGCAAAATTTGCATGTCCAATTCAAAAGCATATAAATTAACTTTTTAATTTAAGTTTTCGCCTCAAGATATTTTTATATTTGAATCATAAAAAGAAAACTTTCGGAAAGTATAAGCACTTTTGATATGGTTTGGTGGAAAAAACATATAAAAGAAACTCTTAGCCTTGCTTACCCGGTAATTATAAGTCAGCTTGGTTTTATAATGATGGGAGTGGTGGATACTTTAATGGTAGGCGGACTAGGTGCAGTGCCTTTGGCGGCTGCTTCCGTAGCTAATAGTCTGTTTATTTTAATATTAATAATAGGTATAGGAATTTCCTATGCGATAACTCCCCTTGTTTCAATTGCTTCAGGCGCAAATCAGATTTCCGAATGCGGCATACTTTTCCGAAATTCTTTTTTTGTAAATCTGATTACGGGGATTATATTGCTAGCTGCTACTTATTTTATTTCATTGACTATTCCTTACCTAAACGGCAATAAGTCCGTCGTTCTAATGTCGGTAAGCTACACGCAGATACTGGGCCTTTCCATACTTCCGGCCATGTTGTTTCAGACATATAAGCAATTACTGGAGGGTTTATCGATCGTTAAGCCTGCGATGGTGATTACTATCGTGGCAAATCTAGTTAATGCCGTAGGCAACTGGATATTTATTTATGGTAAGTTCGGTTTCACTGCATTGGGATTAGACGGAGCAGGATGGGCTACATTTTTTTCTAGAACTTTTATGGGTGTAGTTTTAATGTATTATGTTATTAGAAGTGAAAGGTTCAAAACTTATGATATTGTACTCCATTTTAAAGAAATTAGACCGGCAATAATCAAAAAGATACTTAATATAGGTATACCCAGCGCATTCCAGTATGTATTTGAAGTAGGAGCGTTTTCGTTCGCAGTTATTATGGTCGGATGGCTCGGTACAAAGCAACTTGCCGCTCATCAGATTGCAATTAATCTTGCCTCGGTTTCTTTTATGGCTACCCTCGGAATCTCGTCTGCAGGAAGCGTAAGGGTAGGGAACGCTGTGGGGAGACAGGATATTGAGGAAGTTAGGCGATCCGGTTTTATTGCAATTCTTCTTGGTGCATCCTTTATGGCTTCTTGCGGTATCCTGTTCGTTATCTTTAGAAATTTTTTACCTTCTTTATATATTAAAGATCCTGAAGTTATTTCAATCGCCTCAAATCTGCTATTAATTGCTGCGGTGTTTCAGATCTCCGACGGGACGCAAGCAGTAGGCATCGGGATATTAAGGGGACTGACGGACGTTAAAGGTCCGACTTTAATAACTTTTATTGCTTATTGGGTGTTAGCGCTTCCGGTAGGTTATTTGCTCGGCTTTACTTTTCACATGCAGGTTACCGGAATCTGGATCGGTTTGCTAATCGGGCTCTCGGCATCCGCTGCAATGCTTACTATCCGGTTTAATTCGAAAAGCAAAAAATTAATATCCGTAAGTTAAAATTAGGAGCGGATGACGCGTGGAGAGAAAAAGGTGTGTGGTATAGGGGATATATTTGTGAGCTTATTATTTTATAAGAATTATGAAAGCATCAAAATACCTTTATTAGACAGTTATGAAAAAATATATATTTTTAACCGCCGCTCCAAGAAATATTTAATATTGAACATTTAAATTCCCGATTGTAGACTACATTGTTATAAGTCCCGAAAATTAATTCCCGTTACTCTTTTGTTCAATATTCGATGTTCAAATCTATTATAGTTTTTTTGAAGCTGTTTTAATTAATTTATTGTTTGAATTTTATTCATTAAATATTGATTAAAATAATCGGTGATCTTATCATACATTTGATATGTATCGACACCTCTTACTCCATGTTCCTGGCCAGGGTAAACAAAATAGTCAACCGGTATTCCCAGATCGGCAGCCTTCTTAATAAACATTAAATCATACTGCCATACTACGATCGGGTCGGAAGTCCCATGGATAATAAGAAGTCTGCCTTTTAAATCCTGGACATAGTTGAGCAAGTCCGAATTGCGATATCCCCCGGGGTTTGCCAGCGGAGTATCCATATATTTTTCGGTATAGATTACTTCGTAATATTTCCAGTCGATTACGGAACCGCCGGCAACTGCGACTTTAATCAATCCCGGTGTTCTGGTCATGAGTGAAGTGGTCATAAATCCTCCGTAGCTCCAGCCGAAAGCCCCGGCTTGGGAAGTATCTGCATAAGCAAGACTTTAAATATATTTAATCCCCAGTTCTTGATCTTCTATTTCTTTAGTGCCAAAATTTCTGAAGGTATCCTGTTCAAAAGCCATGCCTCTATTAGCGGAACCTCTGTTATCAAGAGTAAAAACAATATATCCGTGAGCAGCCATATAGTTCAGCCATAGCCCCGCATCTTCAAGCCAGCTGTCGGTAATTAATTGTACACCCGGGTCTCCGTATACATAAACAAGCACCGGGTATTTTTTAGTCGAATTGAAATCCGCAGGCATGATCATTCTGCAGTACAGATCAAAACCGTCGCTGCTTTTTAATTTTTGTCATAATATTCCAGTTTAGGTAATCTGCAGTTAAGAATAAAAACATAAAAGTAAAATTATAAATTCTGGATAGTCAAAAAGCATATTTATATTTTATCGGATATTACCGCGGTAATTAAACAGTTTTCAACAACTTCAAAGTAAACATTATTAACATTCAGATTCCCGTTGTTAAAATTCCAAATTTCATCCGGCCTTTCCATTCTGGGGTTAAATGTTTTACTTTTAGTAAATTTATTTTTCAGTGTTATTACATAAAACGGTTTTTTATAATGTTGACATAATATTGCCAATGTTTTGCTGCCTGTTTTGTTGACGACGTTTCCGTTAGATAATATTGAATCTGCGCCGGTTATCACTGCGTCCACATTTGGCAAATAAAAGCCTGCAGCTGCATCGGTAATCAATTCTGTTTTAATTCCACCTTTTATCAAAGTTTTTGCAAAAATCCTTCCTTCAAGTTTAGGTCTAGATTCGCAAACTGTTACTTTTAATTTTTTGTTGTCTATTTTCCAGCGTTCAAAAAAAATCTGTAGCGTCCTGCTGTTTGAAATTGTCAGTATATTTTGAGTATTCTTTATATAAGGCTGCGCGTTTAAATATAATAGGTTATATCGGTTCGAAAGTTTTTCCTCGAGGCTATTTAATAATTTTAATAGCTCTCGCGGACTCTTTGAGTTATACAGTTTAGATACACTATTGATATAATTACTAACGGCGGAAAAGTGGGAGAGTCTTCTTTGCGCTAGTCGAACTGCGTTTATAATAAATTCCTTATTCCCGTAATTTTGTCTCAGTAATTTGTTTAGCTTGATTAATATTTCAGATGACCCTGATGTTTTATTGGCGAGAATCTTTTCAAGCTTTTTATCAGGAGATTCCATAAAAGGCTTCGTCCGGTTTATTTTTCCATTATCTTTTTAATATTTCTCAACGCTTGTTTTATTCTCTGTTCGTTTTCAACCATCGAAATTCTGAGAAATCCTTCCCCGTATTCACCGAATGCTGCGCCGGGTGAAGTAACTACTTCGGCTTTATCGATCAGAAACTTCGAGAATTGTATTGAGCCCATCGATTTAAATTTTTCCGGAATTGGCGCCCAGACAAACATACTTGCTCTGGGTTTTTTAACAGACCAGCCGATTGCATTTAATCCCTCAACCAATACGTCGCGTCTCCTGTGATAAATCTCCGAAATGGCAGATGTAACTGAAGCGGGGGAGTCCAATGCAGTGATTGCCGCAACCTGAATCGGAGTGAAGATACCGTAATCGTAAAAACTTTTTAATTTTGCCAGCGCTCCGCAAATTTGTTTATTACCTACACAAAATCCTACCCGCCACCCGGCCATATTATAGCTTTTGGACATCGTAAAGAACTCAACGGCTACATCTTTTGCCCCAGGCACTTGAAGTATAGAAGGAACTTTTGTACCATCAAAAACAATGTCGCTGTACGCCATATCGTGTACTATAATCATGTCTGTCTTTTTTGCATAGTCTACAATTTCTTTCAAATAATTAAGATCAACTACAGCAGTAGTTGGATTTGCCGGAAAATTTAGAATTAGCATTTTGGGACGCGGCCACATATCCCTTTTAATTAGCGACAGGTCGGGAATAAAATCATTCTCCTCTTTTAAAGGAATTGAAATAACGTTAGCACCAGCAGACGTAACTCCGTAAATGTGAATCGGGTATGTCGGATTCGGCACAAGAACGACGTCTCCTTCGTCCAGTAAAGCCAGACAAAGATGGGAAAGACCTTCTTTGCTGCCGATAGTTGCAACAGCTTCAGACTCAGGGTCAATATCAACATCAAAATCTCTTTTATATTTGCGCGAAATAGCTTTTAATATCCCTGGTATACCCTTTGACCTGGAATAACGATGGGTCTTCGAGTCATCTATGGTCTGTTTAAGTTTATCAATAATGAAACCTGGTGTGGGGCTGTCGGGATTTCCCATGCCGAGATCTATTATATCTATACCCTGCTGTCTTTTTTGAAGCTTAATTGTGTTTAGTTCGGCAAAAAGATAAGGTGGAAGTCTTTCGAGCCGTTTCGCAAATCTCATTTTATTCCTATTCGTTGGGTTATTTTATTAAGGCAATTAACAATAATAATAATAGTGACGAATTATTTGTTTTTCAATGCTGTTTTAATATTTAATGCGTTAAAATAATAATTTTTTTAATATGCCGCTCTATAGTGTGCATGTATATACATTCCAGTATAAATTTATAGCTATGTAATTTTTATTAAAAAAATATTACTATAATGAATAAAGTATTTATTATGTCAATTATTCTAGAGGTAATCCATAATACGACAAAAATTTTAATTAAAAGATTATGATGCAGTTTTGTATGCTGAATAATCTGAAATAAATAATTTCATCTTTTTAAGAATATGACCAATTTTAGATCTGTGTATGAGATTAATAATTAAGAATTTTTATGAGTATTGTTAAACCTTTGTAAGTATAAAATTATTTGCCGATGAGTTAAACTTACAATTAAGCCGGACGTCTATGCTATTGAATGCTAGATATAATGCATAACGGATGCTGCAGATAATATGTTTGTTTTTCATAACCGGCAAAAAATAACATAGTGTATATAACGTGAAATAAAGCATGGTAAGTATATAGAGAATAAGTGGTTTCATGGGAGTAACTATGCCGTGTACTAGCTATGTTGCCAGAGGCGGTTTAAAAGAAATGATTAATTGATTCTGCATTTGTTTAGCATAATAAAAGTAGGAGCACGTTTGTTCTTACATAGGTTTCTTTTATGATTGTAATACACTCGCGGAGCATGCCAGATCGGTAATTTTTGATGTTTTCTTGATAGCTTGTTTTTTATCGTTGAACAAGTCGGATATTAATTTTGTGACTTATTGAATATTTACTTTATAAGTTTTTAATCTATAAACTTCAATTTATCGTGCTCCGCGTGCATATTGATAATAAATGACTATGAATTTAATATAAAAAATCTAAAAATGACCGCCTTAAACTTGCCTAATGAATTATCGGATCACGGGAAAATATTTTCGGATTATCGTTGGGTAGCCGATCATATTTTAATATTTGAATTAAGAATTTCTGCCGGACGGCTTATAAAATATGCATTAATTATTAAACCGTCTTTTGATAATTCTTGTCATATCCGGTGAATATGAACTAAAGTAAATTCTATACTATAATTAAAAACGGAGAATAATATGAATAAGCGATCATGGAAATTGGCGACTTTTATTTTGATGGTATTTGCTGTTTTTTCAATTGATGCGGTGATGATTACGGCGCAGACCAGACGTGAAGTCAAAGAACAAAGGCATAAAGAAAGAGTTGCGTTAAAGGAGCATTCGTCATATAGACAGATTATTGTTAATAAAAGAACATACTTTTACCGGGAGGGAATATTTTATGAAAAAAGAAATAAGAACTATTTTGTAATTACTGCACCGGCAGGTGCTAGAATTACCGTTTTACCGAGGGGTTATAATATAGTCCGTATTAAGCGAGTACGTTATTATGTATTTAACGGGATTTATTACAGATATATTCCTCGTGAAAAAGCATATGAGGTTATAGAGAGACCGCTTTAAAATTGAAATTAGTTTTAATTTTGTTCCGGTGCCTGAAATTGTGCGAATTTGAGGGCACTAAAGTTTTTCGATTTTCTCCTTTTAAATTATGGTTGGCCGGATTTGTTGAATTATTGGATTGCAGATGTTATTTTAACCGCTTATAAACCGTGGCTAATGTAAAGATAATCGGTACTTTTACGATAATAGATTATAATGAAGAGAGTATGCCGATTACTTTACGGAAGAAATATGGGAGGAATTAATGGATGAGTCTATAAATTCGAAAGAAATTTTAGATTCAAACGATTTAAATTATTTTTTCGGGAGAAACAATAATGTTTCTTTTTTACTGGATTCGGTATTAAGCACTTCTTCGGGCGCCGTTCTTATAGTAAATCTGAAAAATGATATAGTTTATATTAACAAAAAATTTATTGAACTTTGGAACATACCCCATTCGTCAATTGAAAATATTGAACTGGCTTCTCTGCTTAATCTTATTGCCCCTCAGCTAGAAGGCTTCAGGGAGAACGGCAATAAGTTCATATATTTAGAACTACGCGAGTTTGTAAAAGGGAAATCAATCCGTCTTAATAATGGTAGAATATTTAATTCATCTTACAATCCTCTTGTCATAAAGGACCAGCATCTGGGGTACATTTGGAGTTTATCCGATGAAACTGAACGGATCAGGGAAGAAGAGGATCTTTTAAATGAAAAATATTTACTTCAGTCACTTCTTAATAATATTCCAGATTCGATTTATTTCAAAGACATGAAATCTAATTTTACTCGTATTAATAATGCTCATGCAAGAATACTTGGAGTTAAATTGCCGGAAGACGCCATCGGTAAAAACGATTTTGACTTCTTTGATCATGATCATGCTAGTTCCGCTTTTGAGGATGAACAAAAATTACTTAAAGAAGGAAAAGGACTGATCGGGAAAATAGAAAAGATTAGATTAGCAGACGGCAATTATATGTGGGTTACTGCCACAAAAGAACCGATATATGACGATAAAGGCGAGGTAGTGGGATTAGTTGGAATTTCCAGGAATATTTCAAAAATAAAAGACAACGAAAAAAAACTCAAAAGTTTTTCCGAAGAATTGAAAAAGTTGAACCGGACTAAAGACCGTCTTTTCTCCATAATTGCTCATGATTTGCGCGGACCGTTTAACGCACTGATCGGGCTTTCGGAAATTTTGCTGATGGATTTAGAATCCTTGTCAAAAGAAGAAATTAAAAATGATCTTGAGGAAATATACTCCGTTATAAAAACGGAATTTCAGCTTCTTGAAAATTTATTGAATTGGTCGCGTGTTGAGAACGGGAATATGAAATATGAACCTGAAAAAATTTCTCTGAAAGAAAAAGTGGATTTTATTAGGGGATTGCTCGTCAGTAATTTGAAGAATAAAAATATCAAGCTGGAAGCATCCATCGATGATAATGTTTATGTAAATGCGGATCCCAACATGCTTGTTTCCATTTTACTTAATTTGGTAACGAATGCCGTAAAATTTACTACCGAAGGCGGCAGCATTAATATCAATGCTAAAAAAGATAAAAAAAATTATGAAATATCCGTTACTGATAACGGTGTAGGAATGGATGAGAGTATTCTTGCCGGGGTATTTGAGGGTATGTACAACTCAACACCCGGTACAAAAAGCGAGAAGGGAACCGGTTTGGGATTAATGATCTGCAAAGAAATGGTTGAAAGGCAGAAAGGGAAAATTTGGGTTGAAAGCAAAAAAGGGGAAGGAAGCAGTTTCCATTTTACGGTTCCTGCTGCATAATAATTAGTATTTTATAGTCAAAGCGGCATTCCGTTGCCTTGGAAAAATTTAAGATTTCAGGTGAGTTGTTCTTCTTCGCGGGCAAGAAAATTTTTAATATCAAATGTTTCGGTGGCAGGCGGAATGATCAGACCGTTAAAATTAGATAAACTCAAATACAAAGCTTCCTTGTTCGGGAAATCTTTCAAATATAAAATTCTTACTTTTGATCTGTTTTTTACCAGCCAGTTGAGGGATATTTTCATTTTTTCGAGATCTTCTTCATCCGGAATATTATTATTGTGAATAGCACAACTGTAAAAATCGTCGAGTGCCTCTTCAAAGAAATCCTTTTTATCGATCGCATATTTTTTAATGAATATTTTTCCCTCAATCATTAATAAATAGTCCTTACCGAATTTTTCTGAAATTTCAAAAAGTACATTGGCCGAATTAACCGGTTCTGCTAGTAGAGAAGACTTATGAGTCTGCGAGAGAATCAGATCAATCAGTTCTTTTATTTCTGAAGCTTTTTCATATTTCTGTCTTGCCGAATAATCTTTCATTTTAGTTATTAATCTATTTAGCGCAACCTGATTTTTCCCGTAAAGGAAATCATAAACTTTATTTAATTCCTCACCGTAAAGCAAATTGTCTTTATTAATGCAAGGTGCGGTGCATCTTTCTATATCCGCCAGAAAGCAGGCCTTGCCTTTGTTATAATCACTGTCACTGCACTCCCGTAGAGCAAATGCTTTTGCAACCATTTCAAGCACGGTCTGTGCTTTCTTACGGGAAATAAAAAGTCCGAAATAATCGTTGCCGTCGAAATCAAAGTAATTAGTGAGATCAACAAAAGGAAAAGGATGCTCCTTATTTACCTTAAGGAAATACTTATTGCCGTATTGCTTCAAAAGCGTATTGTGTCTGGGATTAATGATTTTAATTAATTCTGCTTCCATGATGAGGGCGGTTAATTCCGAATTAGTTAACTCTATTTTTAGTCTGGATGCACCCTTAACAATTTTTTTTGCTTTTCGCGGTGCATTCTGCAAAAAATAGGAACGCAATCTGTTCTTAAGCGACTTTGCCTTTCCGATATAAATTATCTCGTTTTTCGAATTAAGGAAATAATAAATTCCGGGAGAATCCGGAATAATTGACGCATCTTTAATTAGACTCTTCTTTATTCGTTTTTCTATCGCGGAAACTTTTGGCGCAGCTTGAAATTCGAGCAGCTGTTTTGTGTTTTTTATTTCATATTTGTTTTTCAATTCTTTAATTAATTTTATAAGTAGCTTGGCGGTAGTTTCCGCATCTCCGAGAGCTCTGTGTTCATTTGAATTGTGTAATTTCAAGTACCTGGTAACAGATCCCAATGATTTGCTTTTTAAATTCGGAAATAAACGTCTTGATAATTTTAATGTACAAAGTCCGGGATTCTTAAATAGATCTTTACCGCAGTACCTGTATTCCTTTCTAAGAAAGCTGCTGTCGAAGGGGAAATTATGTGCCGTTAGTATTGTGTCCGAAATAAATTCATCTATTTCGTCTGCAACATCACCGAAGAAGGGAGCATCATAAACATCTTCACCGGAAATTCCTGTAAGTTGGGTGATAAAATACGGGATTTCTCTTCCCGGATTTATTAAAGAATGAAACTTTTGAGTGATTTTTAAATCGGAGATTTTTACCAGACCTATTTCAATTATGCCGTTGTAAGTGGGTGACAACCCTGTGGTCTCAACGTCTATGATACAGAATTCGGCCTTTTCAACCGGTAATTTTGATAAATCTTCATTTAGCATATGCAAATCTATTACTAAAATAAAATACAATCAAAGGTTTAATAATTATCTGCAAACAGATTTACAGATAGTAGTTTTGCTAATTAGTTATTTATTAAGAACCTAAGTACGAATAATCGGGAGAAAATCAACCTTCTTTAAAACGATTATTATAAATAGAAAATTGATATGCATAGTATTTGAAGAGAGAAAAAACTGTTACTATCAAAAGAATTTATTATGATATTATTCATATTGATAACCGGCATAACTCCGTTTTCTTTTTATTTACTTCATTTTTAGATATATTGAACGCTCAATTTAGGAATTCTATGTCATCATTAAATTTACTTTTTATAGGCGATATTGTAGGCAAACCGGGTATGGACTTGGTACAGACATGGCTACCGAGTCTTATTCAAAAATATAAAGCCGATCTTGTAATTGTCAACGGAGAAAATTCGTCCGACGGTAAAGGATGTACCGAAAAAGAAGGTAAAATATTGCTGGATCTCGGTGTACATGTAATTACCGGCGGAAATCATACCTGGGACAAACACCAATCACAGGATTATATAAAAAAAGAACCCCGAGCATTAAGACCTTTGAATTATCCGAAGGGAACTTACGGCAACGGTTATTATATAGCGGAAACTAAGAAAGGCAAAGTTGCGGTTATAAATCTTCAAGGTAGAACATTTATGGCAGATATTGACTGTCCGTTTAGAAGTGCCGATTGGGTTTTATCCAGGATAAAAAACGAAACCAATATGATATTCATAGATTTCCATGCCGAGGCTACTGCAGAAAAGATTGCTATGATAAATTATCTCGACGGAAAGATCAGTGCCCTGGTGGGTACGCATACTCATATGCAGACAGCCGATGAAAGAATTTTTCCAAACGGTTCGGGATATCTAACCGATGCCGGGATGACCGGTCCTTACGATTCGGTTATAGGAATGAAAACACAAGCGGCAATTAACAGGTTTATTTATCAGACTCCCCAAAAGTATGAAACTGCCGAGGGTGACTCTCATTTGTGCGGTGTATTTTTCAAACTCGATACTGATTCCGGTAAAACAATCGAACTTGAGAGAATAGTATTTCCGGAGTTCATTAAAAAGATAGATTAAAGATATGCAGAATTTCCCTTTACCGAGAATAGATAACGATAAAGAATTAAGGGAACTACTTGCACCGTATTGCAGAATTAAGCCGGGTGAAATTTGGACTGACCCGGCAGGCAAACACAGGATAGGCTGCCTTGATGCGGCCGATTACGGGGCATTAAAAGATCTACTTGATGGAGAAAAGGCCGTACTTGCAATTCATGATCCTCCCTACAATTTTGTCGCTTTCGAAGAAAGGGATGCCCGGACATTTATCGATTGGTGCAAGCTCTGGGTTAAAAACAGTTTTAATTTAATGCATGAAAATTCTTCTTTATATGTCTGGCTGGGAGCAGATCAGAACAACCATTTCCAACCTTTTCCCGAATTTATTTTAATGATGCGTGATTCCGGTTTTTCTTCGAGAAGTTTAATAACAATGAGAAATCAAAGAGGATACGGAACTCAAAAAAATTGGATGGCTGTCCGTCAGGAACTGTTGTATTATGTTAAAGGCAGGCCCGTATTCAACGTGAATTCGGAATATACTGATATACCTAAAATACTGCGCGGCTATTATAAAGTGGTGAACGGCAAACAGACGGAAAATATGGAACGAAGTAAATCGGAATTTATCAGGGCAGGAAATGTATGGATTGATATTCAGCAGGTTTTTTACAGAATGGAGGAAAACGTCAACGGCTGCTATGCGCAGAAACCTTTAAAAGCCATCGATAGAATTATTGGAGCAAGCAGCGGTGAAAATGAAATTGTACTAGACTTTTTTTCTCACTCGGGTACAACTTTGCTTTCGGCCGAAATATTAAAAAGAAGATGCTATACTATTGATAAAGACCCGGTGTTCTGCGAAATTTCTTTAAGGAGACTTGAAAATTTCAGAATCAATAACAAAACCGGCTGGCAAAATTCAAATCCGTTTGAAAACGAAATAGCCGGTGATAAAAAACTTAAGAACTACCTTGCCCGTCTTTATAGTGACGATCAAAAAGTAAAATTATTAAACGAAATATAAAGTGTTAATTAAATCAGAAAGTAATATGATGAATATAATCGACGGTAAAAAAACGGCGGCTGATATTCGTGAAGAATTAAAAAATGAAATAGACAAACTAAAAGCCGCAGGAAAAAACATTCCCGGATTAGTTACTATCCTAGTCGGTAATAATCCGGCGTCCGAAATTTACGTCCGCAGCAAAGTAAAAGCATGCAGCGAAGTCGGCATGCTGACAAAAGCAGAAAAACTGGATGATACTATTACGGAAGAAGAGTTGTTAAACCTGGTAGAAAAGTACAACAAGGATAAAGATTTTCACGGGATACTTGTACAACTTCCTTTACCAAAACATATAAATGAAGATAAAGTAATTGAGGCAATCTCGCCGAAAAAAGATGTTGACGGTTTCCACCCCATAAGTGTTGGCAATCTGGTAATTGGTAAGGATACTTTTGCATCCTGTACTCCTGCCGGTATTCATGAATTACTGGCTCGATACGGCATAGAGACAAAGGGCAAACATGTTGTTGTGCTTGGTAGAAGCAATATTGTCGGTAAACCTATCGCTAATATAATGCTTCAGAAAAAAGAAGGTGCTAACTCGGTTGTTACGATATGCCATTCTGCCGCGGTAGATCTTTCTTATTATACTAAACAGGCCGACATACTTATCGCGGCAATCGGCAAAGCCGAATTTGTCAAAGCAGATATGGTGAAAGAAGGTGTTGTCATAATTGATGTTGGAATTAACAGAGTTCCCGATTCGACAAAAGCTAAAGGATACAGGGTCGTCGGCGATGTCGATTATAATGACGTAGCTCCTAAATCATCTTTTATAACTCCGGTTCCGGGGGGAGTGGGACCGATGACTATAGCAATGCTTTTAAAAAATACTTTCAAAGCTTATAAAATGTACGGGGAATAAAATGAGCAATTTTGCGTTATCAACTGAAATGAAAAACCTGGTAAAAAAAACTGCGGGTGAATTGTATGCCGGTAACGGGTACAAAATTAGTGTCCCTGGTTTTATCGAAAAAGAATCTAATCTCTTTAACGGAAAAAATACGGAAAATATCAGCAGGGAAGAATTGGCTAAAACTATTGATCATACAATGCTGAAACCAGATGCAACTCCGGAAGAAATTAAGATACTTTGCCTTGAAGCAAAGGAAAATAATTTTGCTTCTGTTTGCATCAATCCCGGGTACGTATCTTTATGTGCCGGTCTGCTAAAAGAAACGGACGTAAAAGTTTGTACGGTTATCGGCTTCCCTATAGGCAGCTCAACTACCGAGACCAAGGTTTTTGAAGCTAAAAATGCTATTGATAACGGTGCAACGGAAATTGACATGGTTATAAATATCGGGCAACTTAAATCGGACGGGTATGATTATGTGTTTAGAGATATTAATGAAGTAGTAAATACCGCAGTGCCGAACGGCATAATTTGCAAGGTAATTATTGAAACCTGCCTGTTAACCGATGAAGAAAAAATAAAAGCATGTCTGATCGCCAAAGATGCCGGTGCTGATTTTGTTAAGACTTCTACAGGATTCAGTAAAGGCGGTGCGACAACTCATGACATAGCATTAATGAAATATACTGTAGGTCCTAAGGTAAAAGTAAAAGCTTCAGGAGGAGTAAGATCAAGAAAAGATGCTCTTGATATGATTGAGAACGGTGCCGAGAGAATAGGAGCAAGTGCCGGAATCAAAATAATTAGCGGGGAAACTACGAAAGAAGATTATTAGAGAGTAAAATGATACTTGACGTGATATTACAGAAAACGGACGACGGTTGTATTGCAGAAATTCCCAGCTTAAAAGGATGCGAGTGTTGGGCTCACAACGAGGACTCGGCGCTTGATAAAATAATTGACCTTGCTGCATATTATCTTAAAACCGACAAAAAAAAATTCAAACTAGATAAGGCCAGAGGCACCAAAACAAGAATAGTTTACAAATTAGTATTTTATAAAGCCGGTAATGAGAGCTTTTAAAACAGAAAAACGGAAAAATAAAATTGTCTCGGTAATCAAATCCCGTCAAAAATCTTTAAGATTAGTCATCGAAAATATTCATGATCCCCATAATGTGAGTGCTATTTTCAGAACTTGCGATGCGGTCGGGGTGCCGAAAGTATCCTTGGTTTATACGGTAGAGAAATTTCCTAAGATAGGTAAAAAATCTTCTGCTTCCGCATTTAAGTGGGTAGAGAAGGAAAAATTTAAATCGATAAAAGAATGTTATGATTCTTTAAGAAGCGAAGGATATGCTGTTTATTCTTCCACAATTTCGGAGGGTGCAGTTTCTCTTTATGATCTGGATCTTAAAGGAAAAATAGCAATTGTTCTTGGCAACGAACACAGAGGTGTTTCGCAGGATGCTGCAGATCTTGCTGATAAAAAATTCCTAATCCCCATGCAAGGAATGGTTCAAAGTCTTAATGTCTCTGTAGCAGCGGCGGTAATCCTATACGAAGCATACAGGCAGAGGCTTGCTTGCGGTATGTACGATTCCAGTGAATTTTCCGCTGAAGAAATAGAAAATTTGGTTGAGGCTTGGTGCCGCAAATAATAAATTAAATATGCTAGGTTAAATGAGCGGAAATATATATGCAGACATTTAATAAAATTAGAAGAGTCTCGGGGGTATTGGAGCTACCGGGAGACAAGTCTGTTTCTCACAGGTCTATAATGTTCTCGGCTCTTGCAAAAGGAAAATCTCGAATTGTTAATTTATCTAACGGTGAAGATGTAAAGTCTACGCGAAAATGTTTTGCGGCTCTGGGTATAGATATAAAAGATGAAAAAGAAGTCGTATTAGTGAATGGTAATGGGTTCAAAGGTTTACAGAAACCTTTGCATTTGCTGGATGCTGGGAATTCGGGAACAACAACCCGGTTGATCAGCGGTATTTTGGTTGCGCAGGATTTTAAATCCGAAATTGTTGGAGACGAATCTCTTTCAAAGAGGCCGATGCAAAGAATCATTACTCCCCTTACTGCAATGGGAGCAAAAATTCAAGGAACAAAAGATTTCACTCTTCCTTTAAATATACATCCTTCACCGGAATTACATTCTATTAAATATGAAATGCCGGTTGCCAGCGCTCAGGTTAAAAGTGCCGTGCTATTGGCCGGACTGCATCTTGAAAATGAATCTGTTGTTATTGAACCGGTTCCTTCCAGAGATCATACCGAAAGAATGCTCGGATTGAAATCTGAAATTGTAGGGGAAACCAAGTTAATAAAAGTATCAAAGAAAGATTACCCCGAAGCAAGGGATTATCTTATTCCTTCGGATATTTCAACAGCTTCTTTTTTTATTGTGCTTGCCTTGCTGGCACAAAATTCCAGTTTGAGGATTAATCATATTTCGCTGAATGAAACAAGAACAGGTGTTATTAATCTGTTGGAAGAAATGGGTGCGAATATCCAAAAGGAAAATGTCCGTACCGTAGCGGGCGAGCCGATTGGCGATATATTGGTTGAAAGCTCAGTACTGAAAAATATAGAAATAAAAGGGGAAATAATTCCAAATATAATTGATGAAATACCCATTTTAACCGTTGCCGGTATATTTGCAGAGGGCGGTTTTTCAATATACAATGCTGAAGAACTTCGCGGAAAAGAATCGGACAGAATTGAATCGATTTGTAAAAACTTAAAAACACTGGGCCTGGACGTTGAGGAGTATGCGGATGGTTTTGGATTCGGCGGAAAAATTAAAAATTATAATCCGGTTTTCGAAAGTTTTAACGATCATAGAATAGCAATGTCATTCGGAATACTTTCACTACTTTTAAAAAACGGCGGAAGTGTAAACAATTTTAATTGCGTTAATATATCAAATCCGGATTTTTTAAATCAGATAAAATCAGTGATTATTTAAATTATATTTTATTTAATTATATTCAAGTTGACCGCCAAAATGTTTTTATGGTTTATAAAAACTGCCTGTCATCTTGAGCTATCTTACTAATTAAAAATCAACTGAATATTCTGCATATCATTATCATTAAATCTTTTTGTTAAGGTACATGTTAACCGGCTATTAACTATCCTTTTCTTTCAATTCTAATTTTAGAATAATATTATTATTTCGATATCCCTAATTAAAACATTTACCAATTCCAATTTTATATTTGAATAATCTGATGATCGAATTTCGTTACTTCCAATTCTTCATAAATGCGGTTTATAAATTCGGTTCCGTATTTATTCGCAAAATAAAAAAAGTTCAACTCTCTTTCCTGCATATTCGAATTCGGATATAGTGCATTGGAAACCTTATCTACCTGTCTTACTGTTGTGTCGTATTTCTTCTTTTGAGCTTCAACAGCCTTACTTTTTAGTTCATCAATGTAGTAGAAAATTTTCTGTTTGTATTTTGAACTTGCGTCGCTGATCGTCTTGTCCAGTTCGAATAATTTTTCTTTCAAATGATCTAAAGCAACTTCAATTTGATTTGAGGTTAGATTAAAAATATCGTCGACAGCAGTTTGTGAAACCGATTTTACTACTTTTTCCTTTACCTTCTCCGGGTCCAGTAATAACTCTGCTATACTGATATTATATTTATCTATAATCGAAGAAATGTTCCTCTCAACGAGTGTTGCGGATGAGCGGGGATAAATTATCGGCATTTCAACGTTGAAAAAATCATACATCGGTGTCACCTGAGCAAAATAAGATATCTCGCTCGGGCCTCCTACATAAAAGGCCGTAGGAAGTATGTAATCCTGACAAATAGGCCTAAGCAGCACGTTAGGGCTAAAATTTTCAGGTTCTTTATTTATCAATTCAATAAGTTCGTCGTATGTATATTTTTTCCTTTTTCTCTTTAATCTGAATTCATTGTTGTCTACCGGTTCAATTAAAAACCTGCCTTCATCGTTACTGAAAAATAAATTTACCGGCCTTACTTTTACCTGTGCATGATATAGTTCTTCCAGCGTTGCGCTTACGTGAACAAGTTTTTCGGTATGTTTTCTGAAATCAGTTATTTCTTTTATAAATATGGGTTTCAATTGCTTTTTAATTTCCGGATCCTGAGGATCGAAAATGATAAGTCCGTATTTGTCGAATAGCCAAAATATCAGTTCTTTAAATGACTGTTTAAAAGTTTTCCCGGGAGAATAAAATGATTTCAAATGGCTGAGCAGATCCGGGGTAAATTCCGTATCTCTAATATTTTTTTCGAGATCCAAAAAAAACTGACTTATAGTTTCATCCAATTTTATATGACCTACGCTGCCCCTGTTTTCTTCATCGATAACTTCGAGACCGTATTCAAGCTTTGAAATATTATTATTGCCGTCGAGAAAATTGATTGAACGAACTTCGTTAAAGTCGTGATCATCGCCCTCAAGCCAGAATACGGGGACAAATTGGAAATCGTCATATCTTTCGGAAAGCATGCTGCTTAACTTTATCGCCGAAATAATTTTATATAAAGTATATAATGGTCCGCCCAACAGACCAAGTTGCTGCCCTGTAACTACCGCCAATGTTCTGTCGTCTGATAAATCGGTTATGTTTTTTTGAGTTTTGGCGGAAGGAGAAAAACCGTTATATTGTGCACTCAATATATGAGAAAGTTGGTCTCTAAAATCAGTATGATTTTCGGAGATTTTCTTAAATGTTTTCAAATATTCGTCTTTATTTCGGAAATTTGTTTTATAAAAACTACTAACGTTGTCAAATTCATAAAGATAGTCTAAAAAGAGATTATGATTTCCGGGAATATCACCGAAATTGATATACATTCTTTCTCCAATTGATTTGAATTAATTAATTAAAAGTAACAAAAACTAATTTCCTTAACAATAAAAACTAATACTAAGTTTGGTTTATTACCGCTTAATTGAGTAATACCCATCACATTAGAATTTGGTTAACAGGTTAAGCAAGTATAATGAAATTAAAATATATTTGGGGTGCAATCGAATAAATATTGGAAATAAATATTCTAAAATACGCAACTTTAAAAAGAACCATAAACGCAGTTAAGGTAATCTCTTCATTCGCTCTTTCCAAGGTTATTCATAAACCGATAGTTTGGGGAATGCCGATATCTTTTTCCATTGAGCCGACTAATTACTGCAATTTAAAATGTCCAGAATGCCCTTCGGGTCTCGGCGAATTAACAAGGCCTTTGGGTTTGCTGCAAAAAGAACCTTACAAAAAGATAATTGACCAGATTTCGGAAACAGGATTTTATGTCCAGCTATTTTTTCAGGGCGAGCCTTTTATAAATAAAAATCTTATCGATATGATCCGGTATGCGCATGCTCATAATATGTATGTTGCGATAAGTACAAACGGGCACATTATTTCAGAAAAAAATGTCGATGACATTTTGGACAATCCTCCGGATAAATTAATATTTTCAATTGACGGGCTCGATGAAAAAACCTACCGGAATTACAGAGTGGGAGGAACATTCAAACAAGCTGATAAGGGATTGAAAATGCTTATTAAGAGAAAAAAGGAGAGGGGATTAAAAGCTCCTTTTATAGAACTTCAATTTATAGTGATGAAGCAGAATGAGCATCAAATTGAAGAAATATTTAATTATGGTAACAATGCCGGGGTTGATAAGATAGTACTTAAGACAATGCAGGTCTCATCATATGAAAATGCTATTAAATTTTTACCGGATAACGAAAAGTACAGAAGATACATTTTGAAGGATAAAAATATATCCATGAAAGGTAAGTTAAAGAATGAGTGCTTCGCACTCTGGAGAACTTCCGTGATAACTTGGGACGGAAGGGTTGTTCCATGCTGCTTCGATAAAGATGCAGCTCATGAAATCGGATCATTAGACGGAAAAACTTTCAGGGAAATCTGGCTTTCAAATGAATACATGAAATTCAGAAGCAGAATTTTAACCGGAAGAAAAAACGTTGATATGTGTACAAATTGCACCGAAGGATTGCGGATCAACATCTTAGAAATTGAAAATTAATGACCTATTTTTATATCTACGATTTTACTTAATAACATAATGAACAAATATTTACTGCTGATTTATTTTATTTTATTACCGTCTCTTTGTTTTCCGCAATCTGAAAAAAGCAATTCTAATTTTGTCTTTTTACCGGCAGGATTAAATTTTCTTCCTCTTAAGGCAGGAATAGACGAACCCCGGATGGGCTTGCTTTATTATTCTCAGAATTCGAATTTAAAAGTGGATATCGGAAATTCTGTAGATGTTTTCGGGTTTGATTTCAAAAACTCCGCTACCAGGATTACAGTTGGAGCCGATTTTTTTGCATACGCTTACGTAACTTCTTTTCTTCAATATAGACTTCAAATAGATGCTATCGACGGCTTCTTTGGCGGTAATATTGCATATTCAAAGTCGTTTCAAGAAAGCAGAATTGTCGGGAGGTTCAGGTATCTGCACAGCAGTTCTCATTTAGTTGACGGGCATTGGAATGCTTTGAGGATGACATGGATAAACAATAAATTCCCTGCCGCATATGGTAATAATTACGCCGAATTGTTATTAGCACAGGAATATTATCCCGGTCATAACTACCTGAGATATTACGGCGGATTTTCTGTCTCAACAGGGATGAAGACGGGGGATAAACAATTAAAAAAAATTGCCTATAAAGCAGGAGCCGAATACGCGTATTCGGATATTTTCGGCGATATACTAAACAGAGACGAGAATATTTTTTTTGCTATGAATTTTGATATTAAAGGTATACCCGAATACATTATTAATCAAAATTATTTATTGGGGATAAAATTCGGAAATTGGACCGGAAAAGGCATAGTCCTATATTTATCATATTATTCGGGCGGGGATGTTTTTAATCAATATTTTAATGAACGGGTTTCAAGGTACGGTTTGGGATTTATGTTTGATTTTATCTGATTCAATCTCTGTATGATTTATAGTCCGAAAAATTTTCAAATTAATTAAGATGAATTATTTGTTAAATATTTCCCGTACTGCCGTAAGCAAACTTGCTGTTAAGAAAAACCTGGTTTTCTTTTTGCTGAAGATTTTAGTTGCCGCCGGGTTATTGCTTTATCTTATATTTAAAATTAATTTCGGCGAATTTACTTCTGTGATAAGACATGCCAAGCTGTCTTTTTTAATTACCGGATTTCTGTTACTATCGGTTAATTTATTCCTGCAGTATAAAAAATGGGAACTGACTTGCGGAAATTACCTTCAGGAGAAAAACAAAAAAAAAATACTCTATTCGTTATTCGCAGGATTATCAGCGGGAACCTTCACACCGGCAAGGGTAGGCGAGTATTTCGGTAGGGCTTTGGTATTTAAGAACCAACCCATTATTCATATTACCGTAGCCACATTTATAGATAAATTTTATCCTCTGCTAGTGGTAGCATTTGCCGGTTCAATCAGCAGCGTGCTGTATGTTTTTTATTATTATCATGCGACAATTTATATAACATTGTCGCTGTTGTTACTATTAGTTGCTGTATTTTATATCGTAATCTTTCTGCTTATGAAGCCGGGATTACTCGATGCGCTGTTGGGTAAAATATTTCCGGATAATAAAAAAATAAATTCGCTGATTGAAACCATCAACCAGTTTAGAAATACCGATCAACAATATTCGGTTAAGATGATCGGACTTTCGTTTTTGTTTTATCTATGTTACATTTTTCAATTTTCCCTGCTTATAGCAGCTTATGCCGGCAATTATGATTTTATTCATTACTTCTGGGCGGCGAATCTGGTAATGTTTACAAAATCCTTGATCCCTTCGATATCCTTTGCCGAACTGGGCATAAGAGAGGGAGCTTCGGTTTATTTCCTCGGTAGTATGGGACTTACAAGTATTGTTGCTTTCAACGCTGCACTAACTTTATTTTTTATAAATGTTTTATTACCTGCAGTCACAGGTGTTTTTTTCCTTATGAAGAAAAACTATGCTTAGTATTTTTATTTCCGCGTTTATCCTTTTGACCTTTTACTACATATATTTTCTGATGAAAATATATGTGGGAATAAAGAAAATTCCGGAAACAGAAACAGCAAAATCGCACATTTTTTTTGTCTCTGTAATAATACCTTTCAGAAATGAATCTAGTAATCTTTTAAAAAGCCTTCAGAGTATCGAAGCTCAAATTTATCCTAAAGATAAATTCGAAGTTATTTACGTAAATGATTCATCAGATGACGATTCACTTGAAATTCTTGCAAATGAGGTAAAATCAAACAATATAAAAATCATTAGCGTGCCCGACAGTTTTTCCGTTAATGCTCATAAAAAAAGAGCGATAAAGTACGGCATCGAAAATTCATCAGGTGAAATAATAATGACCACGGATGCAGACTGTATTCACGATAAAGACTGGTTAAAAATAATGTCTTCAATGTTTGATGAAAGAACAGGATTTGTTTCGGGACCGGTAAAATTTATTGACGATAGTACTCTTTTCGGTAAACTACAGAAAATAGAGTTTGCCGGGCTTGTACTAACCGGTGCCGGTCTGATAGGCAGCGGCTCTCCAACTATTTGTAACGCTGCAAATATTGCGTACAAAAAATCAGTATATCAGGAAGTTAACGGATTTAACGATCAAATGAATCTTACGTCAGGAGACGATGAACTTTTAATGCAGAAAATTCATAAGAATACTGCTTATAAGATCAAATTCTGCTGGAATAAAAAAGCTGTAGTTAAAACCGAAGCCAACAAATCAATGCCTCAATTTTACCAGCAAAGAAAAAGATGGGCCAGTAAGGGATTGTTTTATAGCGATAAATTATTAATCTTAAAAATTAATTTTGATTTTTATCTTTTATTTAGGAATTCCGGTGCAAATTATTTTTTCAGTCACCTGGAGCCGGGAATTTCTGTTAACTGCTTTGTTATCTTATCTTTGCAAAGTTATTTTTGAGTATAAGATAGTAGGCAAAGGAGCGGAGTTCTTATATCCTCGAAATGATCTGAATTATTTTTATCTTGCAGAAATATTACATATTCCTTACATAATCATTTCCGGAATTTCAGGGTTATTCGGAAATTATACTTGGAAACATAGAAAAGTCAGAAGATAGTCTCCTGCCGTATGTATAGTAAAAAATATATTGTTTATTAAAATGGACATTACTAGTTATTAAAACTTTATAATTTTGATATTATTAGTCTTAAAAACTGGCATTTTTATTGATTATTTATCATTTATCATTAAAACTAATTGAGGCTTAAAATGAAAAGGTTGATGATATTAGTGATATTCCTAATGCTGGGATTAACGATAAAAACTAACGCACAGCCAGGATTCGGCCATGGTGGATTTGAATATTTTTATGCTTCTCTTTCACCTTACGGCTCATGGATACAGATTGACGGCGGCGTTAATGTATGGCGTCCGTACAATCTCCGAGCTGGATGGATTCCTTATAAATATGGCAGATGGGTCTGGACAAATGACGGCTGGTACTGGGATTCCGACGAACCTTTCGGATACATTGTATTTCATTACGGTAGATGGTATTATGACGATTATTACGGCTGGATTTGGGTCCCTGATGATGTATGGGCGCCGGCTTGGGTAGAATGGAGATACGATAACGATTATATAGGCTGGGCTCCTCTGCCTCCTTATGCTTCTTTCTCCATTAGTGTGGGTATAAGATTCACTACGGGTTACGTTACACCTTACCGCTATTGGCATTTTGTAAAATATAGGTATATGTGCAACCCGTATGTTTATAAATATTATGTGCCTGAACACTATAAGTACAGGGTTTATTCCGGTACAAGATACAGAACAAACTACGGTTATTCCGACGGACGCGTTATAAACAGAGGAGTTGATGTAGACTATATCAGGAAAAGAAGTGGAGCTAGAATTGTCGAGCGCAATATTGAAAGAGTAGATAATTCAAGAGATTTCGGAAACCGCGACAACAGGAATAACGGACCGGTAAGAGCATATATTATAAACCGGGATAAAGTTCAATTGAACAACGAAAGAAATTATGAAGTAAAGCGAGGTACGAGACCTTCATCTTTAGATATAAACAGAGTTGATATTGGCAGAACTGGTGAAACAAGAAATAATTCCAGAGATAATACTCCCCGGATATTAGACAGGAACAGTGATGGAAATACTCAGGTAAGGCCGGAACCGGGAACAGGAAATGACCGCAACAACATTAATAACAACAGATATAATCCGCCGGCAAACCGCGGACAGAATATTGACAGATCTAAGAACCGGGAAAAGGAAATGCAGAAGGATCAGAGAAATGAAAACAGAAATGTAAGGCCCGAAATTAAAAGAGAAGAACCCGCAAAACGTACACCGGCAAAAAAAAATAATACCAGAGAAAACAGGAATGACAAAAGGGAAACAAATTCAGAAAGACGCAGATAATTTTATTGCAGACTCTCTCTCCGCAAAGCGGTATCGATAAATTAACCGGTGCCGCTTTTTTTTGAATTATTATTTCAGCGAAAATTCTTTAGTCAGAGATATTATTTTTGTTAAATCTATCATTTGTATACATTCCAAATTATATGGGCATGATTTTCTCCAGCATGGCGAACATTCTAATCCATAAGGAATTAATTTCTCGCCTCTTTCGTAAAGTTCGATCTCGGCAGGACACGATACACCGAACCAGACGATAATATGCTTTTTCAAGGCATTTGCCAAGTGCATACCGAATGAATCGCCGGTAATCACCAGATCGGTAATGGAAATAAAACATGCCCCTTTTCTCAAGCCCATTGTAGTCGGAGTATTGATAATCTTTTTCCTGTCATTTTCATTGAAAGACTCATATATCTTTTGATTCCTTTCTGTATCTTCTTTGCCCCCTAAAAGCACGATCTGAAGAGAATCATCTTTTAGCATTTCGGTGATCAGGCTTATATGCTGCTCCACCTTCATCTTTTTATTAGGGAAAAGATTGCTGCAACCTGTATTAAAACCGACATATGTTTTTAAAGAATCAAAATTTATTTCTTTTTTGTAATTATCTATAAATATTTCTTCTTCTTCCGTAAAATTAAAAACATACGGATCTCTTTTATATTCAAGCTCAAATACTTCATGAATAATGTCAATACCGCTTCGCGTATTTTCCCTGAATTTAAGCTGATCATTGTTTCCCAGTATATAACTATACATTGCAGATTTATTTGCGGGAATTATTTTACCGTCTTCATTCAATAAAAATCCTAATTTATGTTTGGCCTTAACTTCGTTAGAAAAAGCGCAAGCATAATCTGATTTATCAGAGTTCATAAGGTAATCGTATTCGATGTTCCTGACTATCATGCGCTGTTCGTCAGTCCAAGTAAAAACTTTATCAATGAACGGATTATTCATCAGTATTTTTTCGGCATTCGTCATTGTAAGCCAATGAATTGTACTGACCGGAAATTTTCTTTTAATGGCATATAATACCGGAGTATTGCAGAGTACATTTCCGAGTGCATCCAATGAAACTATTAATATTTTTACGCCTATCTTTGTTGCGTCAGTCTCGTTTTGGCAGCTGTTCTCGAGGCAATTTTTATAGGAAAAGCACGGTTTATATCCGCTGAAATTTTTACACTTAGGAATTTCTAAATCTTCAAAGTTCATAAATTACACACCGGTATTTAGGTTAATTTTAACAGTTTATTTATTGCTTCCGAAACCTCTTCTACGGAAATACTGCTTTCAATACTGCATGTATTTTGATCAGCGCTGCAGAACTTTTTACATTTGATTTCGCTGACTTCCATATTAATAGATCTATGGTTGAGTATCCCGTGATGAATTGCGCAGCTCATAGGTCTATGACAAAATAAACCCACGGTTTTTACATTCAACGCGTCCGCAATATGAAGAGGTCCGGTTGACGGTGCGATGAAGATATCCGCCTGACTTATAACTTTTATGAAATCTCTTAAATTCTCAATTGAATTTGTAATATCCAAAACCATCGTTTGATTAATGGAAACCGCTTTTAAAATAAATTTTTTACTCATTTCTTTGGCGGTAAGTAGTATTTTAAAATTTGAATTAGCTGCATCTTCGACCAGATGTTTTATTAATACCAGATATTTATCCTCAGACCAATTAGGTGCTGATTTCAGCGATCCGGAATGAATAAATATTTTCCTGTGTTCTTTAGTAACTCCCAAATTATTTAATATTTCCGAAGCCTCACTTTTCTCTTTATCTCTTAGGAATATCTCAAGATTGATATTCGAAGTTTTCACGCCTATTTTTCTTGCAAGGTCCATGCAATAATCGGCTTCATGCCTGAGCGGAGTATAATTATTGCGAGACACGCTTTTCATCCCGGTAATTAATTCATACAATTTATGTCCGACACCAATCCTGTTTTTAATTCCAGCCCAGAACATCTGATAAGCCGCCCGTTCGGTCGGCATCATTAATAATCCGTGAGTAAATTTATAGTTTTTTAATTCTTTTACAACTTTCCAAAAAGTATCTTTTCTTAGATCGTCCGTAATTGTTTCATTCAAATAAGGATTATTTAACATTAGATTTTTAGTATGAGGCTGCGTTAAAGTTGCAATAAAGGCATCGGGATAAGTCTTTCTGATCTCTCTAATCATAGGAGTAATATAAACAACATCACCGACCCTGTCGGTTCTGACAAGAAGAATACGTTTCATTTGTGCCTGAATTTGAAGACGAAGCCAGAATTATAAATTGAAATAATTAAAAAATTATCCGCTCCGGTCAGTTTAATAATTTTGAAATCAACTTTTTAAAAATAGTAATAATAATTAATAATTCATTAAATATGGCAAATTCAAAAATTTAAATTTCGGCAATAAAAAATTTAATTTGTACACATAAAATATAATATTTAAATTAAACTGTATATAAAAAGGATACTATCCTCAGGCATTTTAGAAAAAAAGGGAATGAAAATGCCTTCTACCTAAAAGTATATATTCTGCAAAATTCTATTCAGTGCAAAATTAAAAGGAGAAAAACCATGAAAGGCTTCAGACTACTTTTTCTTTTGTTACTATTATATCTTCCAAATTTATTTGCTCAACAGCCTCCGATAATAGACCGCGAATTGTTTTTCGGAGATCCGGCGTACTCCGGTGCACAAATTTCACCCGACGGAAAGTATATTTCTTTTCGAAAACAATTCAAGGGGATAATGAATATTTGGGTAAAAAGTATACATCAGAAATTTGAGGAAGCTCATCCGGTTACCGCCGATACAATTAGACCGGTCAGAGGTTACTTCTGGTCGATGGATAGTAAATATATTTTATATGTTCAAGATAAAGGCGGGGACGAGAATTTCAGAGTATATGCAGTAGATCCAAAAGCAAAAGGCAACCCGGTTCCTGCCTCCAGAGATTTGACTCCCATGGAAAAAGTGCGAGCAGAAATAATTGATGTACCCTTAAATACTCCAAATGAAATATTAATCGGTTTGAACGATCGTGATCCACAGTTGCACGATGTATACCGGATTAATTTAACTACCGGGAAAAGAGTTTTAATCAGAAAGAATACAGATAATATTGCCGGATGGCAAACCGACCTGAACGGTAATCTGAAACTGGGTCTTCGAATTGATCCGCAGGGGGGTACCGAAATACTCAAATTACTGAAAGACACCGTGGAAACTATTTATAAGGTTAATAACGAAGAAGAGGCTTACCCAATCAGGTTTACCTCCGACGGTAATTCATTTTATTTGGCAACGAATAAAGAGAATGATGCAGATAAGGTAGAGTTGTTTCTTTTTAGCCTGAAAGATAGTCAGATAATACCGGTTGATAAAGATCCCGAAGGCGAAGTTGATTTTGCATCGGCTATTTTTTCGGATAAAACAAATAAATTACTGGCAACGGTATATATAGGTGATAAACTTAGAATTTATCCTAAGGATAAAGAATTTGCCGGAATATATGAAAAAATGAAAAAAGTTTTGCCTGAAGGTAATTATAACGTTAGTTCAATAACTGCCGACGAAAAACATTGGGTGATATCGGTATCCAGAGATGTTGATCCCGGCTCTGTATATTTATTTAATACAATTACCGGGAAAGCCGAACTATTATATAAATCAAGACCCGATCTGAACAGTGAATATCTTTCAATTGTAAAACCAGTTACTTATAAGGCAAGAGACGGAATGGAAATTCATGCCTATCTTACATTACCCAATGGATTAGAAGCGAAAAATCTTCCTGCGGTTATGTTTATCCATGGCGGGCCCTGGTCAAGGGATATGTGGGGCTACAATTCAATAGCTCAATTTTTAGCTAACAGAGGTTATGCCGTTTTTCAACCGAATTTCAGAGGATCGACCGGATTCGGAAAGAAATATTTGAATGCCGGAAATAAACAATGGGGAAGAGGTGCAATGCAGTTCGATATTTCGGATGGTGTTAATTGGTTAATTAAAAGCGGTATCGCCGATCCCCAAAAAATTGCTATTGCCGGAGGTTCTTATGGCGGGTATGCTACGCTTGCCGGGCTGGCATTTACGCCTGATTTATATGCCGCCGGTTTTGATATTGTCGGCCCGTCAAATATAATAACTCTCTTAAAATCAATTCCTCCTTATTGGGCTCCGATAAAAAAGATATTCGACGTGCGGGTAGGCGATATGAACAATACGAAAGATCTGGAAATGCTAAATGAAGCATCGCCGTTGAATTATGCAAAGGATATTAAAGCGCCGTTATACGTAGTGCAGGGTGCTAACGATCCTAGAGTTAAGAAGGCAGAGTCGGATCAAATTGTTATCGCTTTGAGGAATCTTAACCGCCCGGTAGAGTATATGTTAGCGCCTGACGAGGGACATGGATACGCAGGCCTTGAAAACAGAATGGCAATGTTTACCGCAATGGAAAAGTTTCTGGCCAAATATCTCGGGGGCAGAGTGCAGAAGTATATTAAGCCTGATATAGAGAAAAGACTTCAAAAAATTTCTGTGGATATAGATACGGTCGAACTTGCCGTAAAAAAACCGGATGCAGGTACTATGTCTTCAATTACTTCATTTGACGGGACTAAAATAAAGCCTGACAAAAATTACTACTCTATGAATATAGAAATACAGGGGAAAAATATTCAAATGGATCTGAGCAGAATCATAGAAAAAATGCAATCAGGTGATAAAAACATAATTAGGGTAATTGACGGAATTACCGGAATGATGAACGGTGCGGATACTCTCATTGTTGATGCTAATACACTATCACCTTTATCCAGATCACTAAAGCAGGGGCCGACTGCCGTTAATCTCAATTTCTATAGAGATAGCGTCAGCGGTATAATTGATTTGGGAGCACAAAAATTGCCGGTTAATATAAAATATAACGAAGCTATACTGACAGAAGGTGCCGGGGTCGAACTTGCTTTGAGAACATTGCCATTAAAAGAAGGTTTTAATGGTGCGTTCCAAGAACTTGATTTAATGAAAGGAAAAACGAAAAAAATTTTTATTAACGTTACAGGCAGTGAAAAACTAGATACAGAATCCGGAGCATTTGACACTTATAGAATTGAATTAAAACCATTGGAAGAAAGCGAGGGAAACACAGTAATCTGGATGGATAAAGTTTCTTCAAGAATGATAAAACTTGAGCAAACAATGGGTGCACAAATGGGAGGTGGAAAGATCGTAATGCAAATTAAAAATATGGTGAAAGATTAATGAGCTTTTTCATTGGTAAAATAATTACCTGGGCTTGATTTATAGAGCATCAAATATAAAATTTTTTATTGCATTCTTAATAGTTTATTTTTAAGTCAAGTCTTATATTTTTGATTATAGCGACACAGATTGATTATCTGTGCCGCTTTTTTATAACATTGAAAAAACATTAGTATTTTTTGAAAATTGAATTACCTATATTTAATATACCGTCGGAGAATACAATATCAATTCAATCTGAAAGGAAACAAATTTGCCAGTAGTTATTAATCAACCGTCAATAATTCAAGCCGCAGGCAACAAACCTAAAATTATAGAAGAATACATTGGGTTAGTCAATTCGAAAAACGGTTCCGTAAGTATCGCACGTATGCAAAGCCCCGCTGGTTGGGTTGAGCCCGGACAAACTCCGGAATTCGATGAATACACCGTTTTATTAAAGGGTAAGTTAAGGATTGAAACAAAATCCGGCATAATTGATTTACATGAAAAACAAGCAGTTCTAATAAATAAAGGTGAGTGGGTACGTTATAGCAGTCCGGAAGAGGGCGGTGCCGAATATATCTCGGTTTGTCTACCGGCTTTTTCCCCCGGTACCGTTCATCGCGACGAATGAAATTTGTGGTCATTGAAAAAAATAATTACAGGTCGCAGCATGAATTTAATATCGCGCAGTCGGGAGAAATCTACAGACAACGGGTTCAAAAACGAGGAAAATTTAAATTTTACTACTAAAAATAAATTTCAGGAATTAAAAAAAAATTATTTGATTATTTAAATAAAATTCTTAATATAATTACCAAATAATTGAATTCTCAAAATTCCCGCCATTCAATACAGAAAAATTATATTCATAGGAGAGCAATAAAAAAGATTAAAATGATTTTCAAGCATAGAGTTTTCTTCTCATTTTACTTAAACGATTACTTTATCGAATTCCGGAAAATCAAATTATAAAAATAAAATTTTTAAACTTTTACTAAAACGATAACTTTATCGTTTCTAGCAAAAGGATAGGATCTGCAAGAAATTTTAAATCCAATTTCCATTCAAAAATTAGGAGAAAATAGTTTCAAACTTAGGAATGCAAATGGCAAATTTTATTTAATTAAAACATCCAGAGGAGTAAGTATGAAAAAATTATTCTTGAGTTCATTAACTTTCTGTCTTTTAATATCATTCAATGTTTTTGCCCAAAGCGCTTCCATTCAGTGGAAGTGTATTGAGCCTGATAGTCAGAAAGTTTCAACTGTTTCAGAAAAACTCATGGGATATACCGAAACAGGTACTGCCGGTTTTGTCGTTAGAGATTATAGTAAGACGGGCGGCCCGCTTGGTAACTTTCAAAGATGGTGGCCTTATGAAAACGGTTCAGCCGTTTCATGGGGTAACGAAACCGGCCAGGTTGATACTAGGTTCATTCAATTCGCTGTTAAACCTCAGTCCGGCAATACTTTTGCTCCTGACTCCATTACTATGTATCTGGGTGCCGGGGGAACGGGCAGCATACGCGCAAATGTCTACTATTCCACCGATACCAATTTTACCACTTCCACAAAATTAAACGATACTGTTCTTGTGCTGATGAATAACGGGGTAGACTATTTTTCATATCCTGTCAACAGTGAAATTAAAGATAACGAAATACTTTACGTGCGCGTTTATCCTTGGTACGAAGGATCGCCTTCAACTTCAAAATATGTCTACATCCAGGATGTAAATGTAAAAGGAACTACACACGGTATTACCTATCCTGCATCGGCTCTTTGGTCGTTAACTGATCCTAATGCAGGAGGTACGGGACTCACTGCGTCAAATACAGGCCAAGTTACAGGTGTTGACGAAAACTTACACAATACGGAAATTAACGGCTATACCGGATATAACTCAAGTCAAAGAATTAGAATATTAGGAAATGCCTGGCCGGCTAATCAGACAACTCAAATAGATACGGTTTATATTGAGTATGCGCTTATGCCGAATGCTGGATTCAAATTTAACGTGAATACAATGTCACTCAAGATCGGTGCCGCCTCAATCAATACAATGAAGGCAAATATTTATTATTCAGCCGACGAAACTAATTGGACTCCGGTTACCTACAGTACAGGAGATACAAGTGCTAATAACTACGTTGCGAGGGATACATTAACGACTGTAGCGGCATCCCCTAACGTGACTATAAATCCCGGAGAAAAATTTTACATTAGAGTTTATCCCTGGGTAGATAATGACCCTGCAATACGTAGCGGAAAATATTTATTACTACAAGATATTATGATCGGTGGAAATGTTGAAGGATTACCCAGTCCTTCATCCTCTACTTGGCCACTTTCAGATCCTTCTGCTAGCGGTACAGGTTTAAGTCCGGTTATAGTAGGAGGTGTTAAAGCAGATGATGAAATGCTGGTTAACACCCAAATAAATCAGTATACCGGACTTAACGGCAGTCAGAGGATCAGAATCCTAGGAAACAGTTGGCCGGCAAATCAAACTACACAGCTAGATACTGTTTTTGTCCAATTTTCTGCAGGTCCTAAATTCGGCGGACAATTTTTAGTAGATTCTATTTCTCTCGATATCGCCGCGAGCGGAATAAATACAATGAAAGCAAATATTTATTATTCCGCTGATTCTGTTACCTGGACCCCTGTCAGTTACTCAACAGGCGATGCAAATAATTATCTAAGTCTTACTGATTTGACTCATGTAATTGCCAAAGTAAGTACTACAATAAATTCCGGCAAAAAATTATATATCCGAGTTTTTCCCTGGGTTGATAGCGACCCTGCTGTTAGAACCGGAAAATATGTTGATCTTCAAAATGTAGTAATAACCGGGACAGTTTCCGGTGTTACTGCCGATCCTCCTACCGTTACCACAACCGCTGTTACCAATATTGCCACAACTTTTGTAACAAGCGGCGGTAATATTCCTTCAGACGGCGGTTCGCCAGTAACTGCCAGAGGGGTTTGCTGGGACACTACATCCTCACCGACTATTGCAGCTGATAAAACCGGCGACGGATCCGGTTCGGGTTCTTTTGTGAGCCAGGTAACCGGGCTTAAATCAGGCACAAAATATTATCTGCGTGCTTATGCAACCAACATGGCCGGCACTTCTTACGGTAGCGAACAAATTTTCACTACACTTGATTCCACTCTGGTACCGACTGTATCAACCGCATCAGTTACAAATATTATGGTTAAGACGGCTCAATGCGGGGGCAATGTTACTGAATGGGGAGGTGATACCGTTATAGTAAAAGGTATTGTATGGAATACTTCCGGAAATCCGACCTTATCGGATAGTAAAACTGAAAACGGCAGCGGTCTAGGCTCATATACGAGCGTACTTTATCCGCTTGATGCAAATACCACTTATTATGTGCGTGCATATGCCACTAACAGCAAGGGCACCGGTTACGGAGTTGTTGATACGTTTATGACTCAGACTCCTCAGCCAACGATTGAAAAAATTGTAGCCCAGGACAGCAGCGGCGACTATACTACGGTGCAGGCGGCATTCGACGGAGTTCCGGATAATTACACCGGTCAGTATATCATTTATGTTAAGAATGGAACATATCATGAAAAACTTCTCTTGGCTTCAAAAAAAGTTAACGTTATTCTTATTGGCCAGGACCGTGATAATACTATCCTTACTTATGATGATTATGCAGCTATAGCCGGAGGAACCTCGGGTTCATACAGCGTCGGAATCGATGCTTCCGATTTTACCGCAATGAATATTACTTTTCAAAATACGGTAAAAAATGATCAGAGTGTCAGCAGTCAGCAGGCAGTTGCATTAAGATCAAACGGCGACAGGCAGGCTTTTTATAACTGCAATCTTCTCGGTTATCAGGATACATATTATGCCTGGGGCGGAAGCGGTGCTGCAAGGGTATACATGAAAGACTGCTACATTGAAGGCTCCGTAGATTTTATTTTTGGAAGAGATATAGTGTTATTCGACAGCTGTCAGATTCACGTCAACAGAAATCAGTGTTCGATAACCGCAGCCAGTACAGATGCTGATTCCAAATTCGGTTTTGTTTTTCGCGACTGTGTCATTTCGTATGATACGGTTGGTTTTGACGGTAACGCAATCACAAAAATATATCTTGGAAGAGCTTGGCAGAGTCAGCCCAGAACCGTATTTATGAATACTTACGAACCGTCTGTGATAGACTCCCTTGGCTGGAACCAGCAGCCTATTAACTCGGGTATTATTCCGGCTCTGTATGGTGTTTATCAGGATTACGGTCCGGGTTATAATGCCGTGGGTCATGCAATCGGAATCGGCAGTTTACTCACGAGCAACGATGCTGCAGATTATACAATCGCAAATATTTTTGCAAAAACCGCAAACCCCGGATTAGGATACGATTGGTCTCCTGAAAAACCTATGATTACCGGTGTTAAAAATGATAACTTTGCTGCTCAGATACCTTCAACGTTCCAGCTTTATCAGAATTATCCTAATCCGTTTAATCCGACAACTACAATTAGATACGCTCTGCCGAAGAGCAGTATTGTCACGGTTAAGATATATGATATCCTGGGCAGGGAAGTAAAAACTCTGCTGCATGAAGTAAAACCAGCAGGGCAATACAACTTAAGGTTTGATGCTTCGAACCTTGCATCCGGTATTTACTTCTATGTTTTACGAGCCGGTGACTTTGTGCAGACGAAAAAAATGATATTGTTGAAATAATTCTTCATCATTTATTTAATAGTTGAAATACTTATACTGTTTCTCCTAAGGCAGCAATTCAAAGCTTGAATTGCTGCTTTTTTTTGTAAAATTAGGGCCTTTTTAGTGTATAAATTATTCTTAACCTTAAAAATATTTTTTCATTAATGGGAAAGATTTACACTTTTTTTAATTATTTATACGGGATATTTGAATATATGCCGGCTATTTTGGTTATTCGAAATTAAATTAAATGGCACGTTTTATGGATGCTGATACAATTGTATTTAAGTTAATTTTTAAAAATTAACGTTTAAAAAATTTCAGGGCAGAGGAAATACAGGATATGCTGTGATTATTATTTTATATTAAATATAATTTAATAACGCAGCTTATTCCTGCAGTAAAGAATTTTTTTCATTTACCGATCCTTTCATCCCTTTAATAATAAAAAAAGTTAAAAGATCCTCAATTTGAGGACTATTTAGGAGATCAAAATGAAGATTCGTACAGAAGAGGCTCTTGAATATCATAGTCAGGGCAGGCGCGGGAAGATTGAGGTTGTGGCAACAAAACCTTGTTTAACTTCCCGGGATCTTTCTCTGGCTTATACGCCCGGCGTTGCCGAACCATGCCGAGAAATTGCAAAGAATGAAGATGACGTTTATAAATATACTGCTAAAGGTAATCTTGTTGCCGTTGTTTCCAACGGTACTGCCGTATTAGGATTGGGAGATATCGGACCTTCTGCCGGTAAGCCTGTTATGGAAGGTAAAGGCATATTGTTTAAAAGATTTGCTGACATCGATGTTTTCGACATTGAATTAAAAGGTAAAGACCCGAAAGAAATTATTAAAACCGTTCAGATGCTCGAACCCACTTTCGGGGGAATAAACCTGGAAGATATTAAGGCTCCGGAATGTTTTGAAATTGAGGAAACTCTAAAAAAAACAATGAACATACCGGTATTTCACGACGATCAGCACGGTACCGCGATCATTTCATGCGCGGCTTTAATTAATGCTGCTGAAATTACTGGCAAAAAAATGTCGGATCTGAAAATTGTAGTTAACGGCGCGGGTGCAGCGGCAATTTCCTGCTGCAACCTTTATTTAAAAGCAGGTGCAAAAAGAGAAAATATAGTAATGTACGATTCAAAGGGTTGTTTGAGTAAGAAGCGTACAGATTTAAATAAGTATAAACAGTTATATGCTACCGATAAAGATTGTCATAGTCTGTCAGAAGGAATGATCGGCGCTGATGTGTTTATCGGACTATCCAAAGGCGGAGTGGTCAGCAAAGATATGATAAAAAGCATGGCCCCTAATCCGATTGTTTTTGCTATGGCAAATCCGGATCCGGAAATAACGTACGAAGAGGCAACTTCTGTTAGAGATGATCTTATTATGGCAACCGGAAGAAGCGATTATCCGAATCAGGTAAATAATGTACTCGGATTTCCGTTTATCTTCAGAGGAGCTCTTGATGTAAGAGCTTCTGCAATAAACGAAGAAATGAAGATGGCTGCAGTTAAAGCACTTGCCGGATTAGCGAAGAAAAAAGTACCGGAAATTGTTCTCAGCGCTTACGGCGGAGAGAAATTTGAATTCGGCAGAAATTATATAATACCGAAACCGTTTGATCCCAGGGTATTATGGAACGTTGCACCTGCTGTTGCGAAAGCCGCAATAGAAACAGGCGTTGCCAGAATACAAATTGAAGATTGGGTAGCTTACGAAGAACAGCTTAAAGAAAGACTCGGACTTTCTAAAGAGATTATCCGGGTGATGATACATAAAGCGAAGAAGAGTCCGAAACGTGTAGTTTTCCCTGAAGGTGAAGAGGAAAAAATTGTAAGGGCGGCTCATGCGGCCTTCAACGAAAATATTGCGCAGCCTGTTCTTTTGGGTAATATAGAAAGAATCGAAGCTATGATTGATTCGCTCGGTTACGACAGGAGCGAGTTTCAAATTAATGATCCTGAAATTTCTTCCAAGTGCGAAGAATATGCACAGATGTTCTATCACAAACGGCAAAGAAAAGGCGCAACTCTGCATGAAGCTAGAGAGTTGATGAAAACTTCGGTTTATTACGGTTCAATGATGGTTGACAGCGGCGACGGAGATGCGCTTATAAGCGGTTTAACAACACATTATCCTACTACTATAAAACCGGCTTTACAGTGTGTTGGTATAAAAACAGGATTCAAAGTGGTATCCGGTTTATATATCGTCGTGACTAAAAAGGACGTATACTTTTTTGCAGACGCTACTGTGAATGTTAATCCAAAAGCAGACGAACTTGCAGAGATTGCAATTTCGGCTTCGGATACTGTTAAGGCTTTTGATATCGATCCGAAAGTTGCAATGTTATCGTTCAGCAACTTCGGAAGTGCAAAATACCCTGAATCTATAAAAGTTAAAGAAGCAGTTAAGATAGTTAAGAATTTAAGGCCAGATATTATAATCGACGGAGAGATGCAGGCCGATACCGCGGTTGTTCCCGAAATTATGGAAAGGGATTTTCCCTTCTGTTCATTTAAGGGAAGAGCTAATGTCTTAATATTTCCTGATCTTAATGCCGGAAATATTGCCTACAAATTAATGGCAAGAATAGGCGAAGCTACGGTAATTGGGCCGGTTCTAATGGGAATGGGTAAACCGATCCATGTACTTCAGAGAGGCGCTACCGTAGACGATATAATTAACATGACTGCTATTGCGGTTGTGGAAGCAAATAATCATAAAAAGAAATAATACCGGTTGGAGATATGTATAAAATTCTCAGTGCTGAGTTCCTGGCGCCGAACGTAAAAAAGGTCGAAATAGAAGCGCCAAAAATTGCAAAGAAAAGAAAAGCAGGTCAGTTTGTGATTGTCCGTGTAGATGATTTCGGTGAAAGAATACCGCTCACCATATCCGATTCTAACCTTGAAAGAGGTTCGATTACTATAATTGTGCAGGGCATAGGCAAAACCACCAAAGAGATAAACGAATTAAATGCGGGTGACTTTCTGCATGATGTTGTAGGTCCTTTGGGAAAGCCCTCGCATATAGAAAATTTCGGTGTTGCAGTCAGTATCGGCGGAGGAGTAGGAACTGCAATTGCGTATCCTACTGCGGTCGCACTGAAACAGGCAGGCAATTATACAATCTCCATAGTCGGCGGACGTTCAAAGGAATATGTAATTCTTGAAGACGAATTGAACAAGGTTTGCGATGAGGTGTTTGTAACTACCGACGACGGCAGTTACGGTTATCACGGATTTGTAACTCAAAAATTGAATGATCTTATCGAAGGCAAGCGCAAAATAGATTTTGTGCTTGCCATCGGTCCTATTCCTATGATGAAAGCCGTTGCTGAAGTTACAAGAAAACATAAAATAAAAACAGTGGTCAGTCTTAATCCGGTTATGGTAGACGGTACTGGAATGTGCGGAGGATGCAGAGCCACCGTAGACAATAAGACGGTCTTTGTATGTGTTGACGGACCGGAATTCGATGCGCATAAGGTAGATTTTGAAACCTTGGCCAGAAGAAACAGGACATACCGTGATCATGAAGAACAGGCGCTTAATTCTCATAAATGCCATACCGAAGAAGCAATGCTTAAAGTGATGAACGAAAACTAATTTTAGTAAAAACTAGGATCGATAAGAATATTTAGGCTTGCATTTTTAATGAATTTAGGAATTAAGCATGTGAGCTAAATAATGAAGCGAAGGATTTTTAAAATATTTTCGAATAAAATTTGTATAAAATTCCTCGTTTATAAAAATCAAAAAAACATAAACGAAGTTCAAAAAAATCAGGAGTCTTTCTGTGCAAACTCTTTCAAATAAAGAAAAGATGAAAATTCCGCGTCAGCAGATGCCGGAGCAGGATAAACTGGAGAGAAGCGGAAACTTTAAAGAAGTAAATTTAGGATTGACCGAAGAACTGGCAAAATTGGAAGCGCTAAGGTGCATTCAATGTCCGAAGCCCACTTGCGTGGAAGGATGTCCTGTAGGTGTTAAAATAAGCGATTTTGTAAACCTTGTTGCACATGGCGATTATTTGGGAGCAGCGGCTAAAATAAAGGAAGACAATATGCTTCCGGCTGTATGCGGAAGAGTATGCCCGCAAGAAGAACAATGCGAAGCGAAGTGCGTTGTAGGTAAAAAAAGAGAACCGGTTGCAATAGGCAGACTTGAAAGATTTGTTGCAGATTACGAAAGAGAACACCTCGGAATTAAGAATCCGGTATTGAAGTCTAAGACCGGTAAAAAAGTTGCAATAATAGGCAGCGGACCTGCCGGATTAAGCTGTGCAGGAGACTTAATACAGATGGGGCATGATGTAACAGTATTCGAGGCTCTTCACGATCTTGGCGGAGTGCTTATATACGGCATACCCGAATTCCGTTTGCCGAAAGATATTGTTAAATCGGAAGTCGATTCATTAAAGAAAATGGGAGTTGATTTTCAAACAAATGCAGTAATCGGGTTTACGGATACTATCGATGAGTTATTGGCCAACGGTTACAATGCCGTATTTATAGCTGTCGGAGCCGGCCTGCCTCATTTTCTAAAAGTTCCGGGTGAAGATCTTAACGGAGTTTATTCCGCTAACGAATTTCTTACCCGAGTGAATTTAATGAAAGCCTACCGCTTTCCCGAATTTGATACTCCGGTTTTCAACTGCAAAAATAAAAATGTTGCAGTATTCGGCGGCGGAAATACAGCTATGGATGCCGTAAGAACTTCCAAACGACTCGGTGCTAAAAAAGCGTGCATAATTTACCGCAGATCTGATGCGGAAATGCCGGCAAGACAGGAAGAAATTCATCATGCTAAAGAAGAAGGAATTGAGTTTATTTTTCTCTCAAACCCGCTTGAATTTTTAGGAGATAAAGACGGCTGGCTGAAAGGCGTTAAACTACAAAAAATGGAGCTCGGAGAACCTGATGCTTCGGGCAGACGTAGACCGGTTCCTATCGAAGCATCGGATTACGTTATGGATATTGATATGGCGGTTATAGCAATCGGCAACGGTTCTAATCCCATCATCCAAAAAACTACTCCGGATTTACAATTTAATAAATGGGGTAATATTGTTGTTGATGAAGAAACTATGAAGACTTCTAAAAACGGAGTGTTCGCCGGCGGCGATATAGTAACAGGCGGTGCGACTGTTATTCTTGCCATGGGTGCCGGAAGGAAAGCTGCTTCAGCAATCAACACATATTTACAAAATTTGTAAATTCTATACCGTACGGAAAATAATTAGACCGTTTACATAAAATTGGTTATTTTAAGACCTGTTGTTTTCTACGTTTGTTTTTAATAAATGGGGCATTTAATGAAACTCACTTTTAGTAGAAAGCTGCTTCTTATTTTATTATTATCCGGCTGTGCGGTTTATGCTCAACCTAATGATACACTGTATTTATCTCTGGATGATGCTATATCTAGGGCGCTGGAAAATAATTGGGATGTTCAGTTATCGCAGAAAGATATTGAAAAATCACAGGAACAGATAGATGAAGCATATTCAAATGCATTTCCAAGGCTCGATCTTCAGGGTTCGTATGTAAGGAATATAAAACTTCCTGTTTTATTTCTACCACCTAATACGGCATTTAATCCTACTTCTCAAACTCAAACTCTCGAACTGGGCTCCAAAAACAGTTATGATGCGGCTCTTACCTTAAGTCAGGTAATATACAGTCAAAAAGTAAATACGGCAATTCAAATTGCGGGTGAATATTCGGATTACGCCTTAACGGGTAAAAAAGCAACCGAGCAACAGATTGTCCTTGCTGTTAAAAAATCTTTCTATACAATCTTATTGTCAAAGCAGCTTGTAAATGTTGCACGACAAAATTATGATGCCGCCCAAGCAAACTACAATAATGTATCTTCATTGTATGAACACGGAGTCGCATCCGAATACGATTTCCTGCGGTCTGAAGTTCAGGTTGCCAATGTTAAACCGTTTTTAATACAAGCTACAAACAACCTCGAACTTGCTAAAATATCCCTCAAAAATCTGCTTGCTCTCGATCTGGGACAATCGATAAAAGTAAAGGGCGAATTCAAATATAAAAAAATTGAATCTGCTGTAATGGACGAAGCGGGAGAAGGTGCAATAAAAAATAACCCTTTGATCAAACAGCTGAGAATCCAGGAATCCCTGCTCGATAAAAACGTTACAATACAGAGGGCCGATTATTTTCCGACTCTTTCACTCTTCGGGCAATATGATTTTCAAACTCAGGATAATACCTACAGGATTAAGAACTATAAATGGGTTGAAACTTTCATGATCGGTCTGCAATTAAACTATACATTATTCGACGGCTTCGGCAGAAGTGCACGCATTCAGCAGGCTGTTATCGACAAAGAAAAAGTTGACCTAGGCAGAAGAAAATTGGAAGAGGGCGTAAAGGTGCAGATCCGTCAATCTGTAATGAAAATGGATGAAGCCGAGAAGAAAATTCTTGCGCAGGAAAAAAGTCTGCAACAAGCACAGAAAGCATTGAAAATTGCAGAGACGAGATATAAAAGCGGAGTCGGTACACAACTTGAAATAATAGATACTCAGTCGGCATATATGATGGCACAAACAAATTATTCGCAGGCAATCTACGATTATCTTATTGCGCAGGCCGATTGGGAATTCGCTGTTAGTAACGGTAAATAATTAGTTCCGAATTTTAATTATATGTAAAGGGATTCCGGGACATAGCCATCTATTTATTATTTACAGGCTACCCGGGCATTAGAGATTCATGTTTAAGATTTTTTATTTTATAGGAGTTAAACGGGATTATGGCATTAATAAAATTTAAGAAGTTTACTATTATTATTTTCCTTTCTATAATCAGCACGATGCCTTTGCTGAATTGCGGAAGTAAATCAAAGGTAGAACCTACTAAAACAGATCCCTTTACTCTTGATACGGTACCTGTTAAAGTGATGCATATAAAGAAGGGGGAAATAAAATTAGTTAAAACTTATACCGGAACGCTGGAAGGCGAAAGGCAGGCAAACATTATTGCTAAAATATCCGAGAGAATAACCGCAATTAGGGTTAAGGTAGGAGATGCGGTAAAAGCCGGAGAAATTTTAGTAATCCTGGATAAGTCCGGCGTAACATCTCAGTATTATCAGGCTCAGGCCGGTTTCCTTAATGCCGAGAAAGATCTCAATAGAATGAAAGCCTTATATGAAGCGGGGGCTATCTCACAACAGCTGCTTGACGGGACAAATACGGCTTATGAAATAGCAAAAGCAAATTTCGATGCGGCGCAGGCATCTGTAGAATTGTCAGCTCCGATAGAGGGAGAAGTTACTGCCGTAAATTCTAACATCGGTGATCTTTCGGTTCCTGGGCTCCCGCTGGTAACAATAGCTGACATTCGAAAGATGAAAGTAATATTCAGCGTGGGTGAAGGAGATCTTCCTAATTTTGCCGTAGGGCAGGGAGCCGTGGTTTATTCGGAATTGAGACCTGAAATAATTAAGAACGGCTCGATAATCCAAATATCCAAATCGGCCGATGTTCTATCGAGAAGTTTTGATTTGAAAGCAACTTTCTTTAATACTTCCGATTCATGGTTCAAGCCGGGAATGTTTTGCCGTGTGAATGTCGATTTGCAAAGACATAGTGCCGTATTTACGGTTCCGAATCCGGCTTTAATTAACGGCCAGAATGTGTCATCGCTTTATGTAATAAATAACGGTAGAGCAAACCTTGTCAAAGTGAAAACAGGCATTAACGACGGGAATTTCACTGAGATAACCGAAGGCTTAAAAGAAGGCGATGTAGTAGTTACTTTGGGAATGAATAATTTAAAACACGGAAGTATTGTTCATATAACCGACTGATAAAAATCGGCTGGCTTTATATAAAAAAGATTAAAAGGGAATAAATGAAATTAGCTGACGTATCGATTCAAAGGCCGGTATTTGCTACTATGATGATTATGTCTCTCATAGTTCTCGGCTTATTTTCTTTTATAAAATTAAATGTTGATTTATATCCGAATGTTGATATACCGTACGTAATTATAACTACGGTTCTTCCCGGTGCCGGACCTGAGCAGATAGAAACGGACGTGACAAAAAAAATTGAAGACGCCGTCAATCCGATAGAAGGGGTAGACGAGATACAATCTTACTCAAGAGAGAATGTCTCAATAGTTGTTATTGCATTTAAATTGGAGATTGACGGTAAATCCGCCGCCCAGGACGTCAGAGAAAAATTAGCCGCAGTTAGATCCGATCTTCCCGATGAAATTGAAGAACCTATAATTCAAAGATATGATCCTGCAAGTTTACCTATCATGTCGCTTACCGTTTCGGGCGACAGATCCGACAAGGAAGTTACAAACTATGCTAAGAATATAGTTAAGAAACGAATTGAAAATATTCCGGGTGTTGGATCGGTTGACTTAGTCGGCGGTTCCGAAAGAGAAATTAATATTGAAGTAGACGCAGCTCGATTAAAAGCGTACAACCTTTCCATTCAGGATGTAATTCAAAATGTGGGCTCATCAAATGTTGAAATTCCGGGCGGAAATTTGATTGAGGGGAAACGCCAGTTACTGCTGAGGACAATGGGGAAATTTAAAAATGTAAGCGACTTTAATAATGTTATTGTCGCTACTCCCAAAGGGAAAACGGTTTATTTGTCCGATGTTGCATCTGTTACCGACGGTGCAAAAGAACAGACAAGTCTAACACGTTTGAACGGTAATTATGCGGTCGGATTGAATATTATAAAACAATCCGGCAGCAATACGGTACAGGTAGCAGACGAAGTAAACAAACAAATTGAAAATTTGAAAAAAGAACTGCCTCCGGATATTAAAATTTTTCTTGCTCAGGACAATAGTGTTTTTATTAAAGATTCCATAAGCGACGTTCTGTTTGATATTTTATACGGAGGCCTTTTAGCAGTAATAGTAATATTCCTTTTTCTGGCAAATATACGAGCCACAATTATAAGCGCACTCGCATTGCCGTCTTCAATAATTGCAAGCTTTATCATAATGTACGCCCTTAATTTTACAATAAATATGATGTCGCTGCTTGCTCTATCTTTGGCAGTAGGGCTTCTGATTGATGATGCAATAGTAGTTATAGAGAATATATACCGTCATATGGATCTGGGGGAAACTCCGCTGGAGGCGGCCAAATCAGCTTCCCAGGAGATAGGGCTTGCAGTAATGGCTACAACATTCACCATAGTTGCGGTGTTCGTGCCTGTAGCATTTATGCCTGGGATAGTAGGACGTTTTTTTTATCAGTTTGGTATAACAATTTCAGTTGCGGTAATGGTTTCATTGTTCGTTGCATTTACTCTTACTCCCATGCTGTCTTCAAAGTGGCTTAAAAGTGAAGATGAAGTATTATCCAAAGAAGGAAATATTTTTCAAAAAATGCTGTTTTATTTCAATCATTTTTTCGAAATTCTCAGCGAAAAATATAAAGCTGCATTAAGATGGTCGCTGTATCATCGTAAAACCGTAGTGTTCGGTTCTATTGCCTTGTTCTTGTTAAGCTTTATGCTGATGGGAATGCTGGGCTCTCAATTTTTCCCGGATACCGATGAGAACGAATTCACAATAATAGTTAAGGCAGCGCCGGGTAGTTCACTTGAACAATCCAGTTATATATGCGACCTGGTTGAGAAGGATCTAAGAAAACACCGTGAGGTTACTACAATTCTTACTACAATAGGAGGCGGGAACAATCCTGTGACGACTGCCAACATTCTTGTAAAACTGGTTAATAAAAAAGATAGAAACATTAGCGACAAAGAACTAATGGATATATTGCGAAGTGATGTTAAGTTTCTGCCGGGTGCTAATATTGGATTCCAAATGCCGGGGGGACCCGGAGGAAGTCAGAAACCAGTCACACTGAGCATTAGGGGTGAAGACATAAATAAATTGAGTTTAATTGCCGATCAAGTTGAAAACATAGTGCGCGGTACTAAAGGGTGTGTTGATATCGAAAACAGTCTTGAAACTTCAAAGCCTGAAGTCAGGTTGTTGATTGACCGGGAAAAGGCATCTGATCTTGGAGTGAATCCTTTTTTAATTGCATCGACAGTGCGTTCTATGGTTGACGGGATTGTTGCCACTAAATATCAGGAAGGCGATGAACAGTACGATGTTAGGGTGAGACTTAATAAAAGTTACCGGTCCAATGTTTCCGATATTTCAGATCTGATGCTGAAATCAACTAAAAACGGAATTGACGGCAGGGCTATTATGATTCCGGCCACTTATGTTGCAACGGTTCAGCAGGGAACAGGTCCGTCGCAGATCATAAGGTATGCCAGACAAAAGGAAATTAGAGTTGATGCCAGTCTATCTAATCGATTTTTGGGAGACGCATTAGGTGAAATTATGGAAAACGTTAAAAATCTGAAATTGGATCCAGGATACACAGTGAGCATAGTGGGCGAAGGAAAACAGCAGGCCGAATCATTCGGAAACATTCTGATATCCTTATTGCTGGCAATTGTATTCGTCTACATTGTTCTAGCGGCACAGTTTGAAAGTTTTGTACATCCTTTTTCAATTATGCTTGCTCTGCCGATGTCAATAATAGGAGCAGTGCTTGCCTTACTGGTCTTTAAGAGTTCTTTGTCCGTAGTATCTATGATAGGAATAATAATGCTTATGGGATTAGTTACTAAAAACGGAATACTGCTTGTGGATTATACCAATATTCTAAGAGGTAGGGGATTGTCTAGATTTGATGCTTTACTTCAAGCCGGTCCGACAAGACTTCGTCCTATTTTAATGACCACATTTGCAATGATTTTCGGAATGATGCCGGTTGCTCTTGCACTGGGTGAAGGTTCAGAATTCAGGTCGCCGATGGGACAGGCAGTTATAGGCGGTTTGATTACGTCTACTCTTTTAACACTATTCGTTGTCCCCGTGGTTTATTCTATACTTGATGATCTGTCTTTTTCCCGGCTTTCTTCTTTCTTTTCGAAGAATACTAAAAGAAGGAAAAAACAGGAAAACGCAGATCGGAATTAAAATCCGAATTTCATAATATAACCGGAGATAGATCATGAAAATAATATTTTTAGTCTATCACGATATTTTGGAAGACAGAGTATCCCTTCTGCTGGATGAATTGAGAATCGATTATTTTACCGAATGGGAAAATGTAAAGGGAAAAGGCCACAGTTCCGATGCCCATCTCGGAACAAGAACATACCCGGGATTCAACATCGTGAAAATGATTGCTTTTCAGGAAGACAAATCGCTGGAACTACTGGTTACCGGTATAAAAAAACTCAACGATCATGTCAAAAAAGATGACGATAAAATAAGATTATTTCAGCTTCCTCTTGAACGGATATTTTAAAATGAAGCTGTCCCGTTTAAAAATCTTTAATCTATCTTCAGCACCTCCGGGCTATTGCGGCTAATAAGCAGTCTCAAATTGGAATATATTATCTTATTAAACAGAAGCCGCTATATCGGATAAATTATTATTAGGACAGCTTCATTTGTATTGAATTATCTGATTTTCTGTTTCCTTCCGCTTGACAGCACCTTACTGTAGCAATATACTAATAAAAGGAAAATCGAAAACCATGCTATAATTAAAAAAATAACACCCTCTGTCTGCAGTCCCATTTCTCTCCTGTCTTTTTATTAATAAATGTTTTTAAATTATTTCCAGAAGCATTAATAATAAAAGCAAAGTTCCAATTCCCAGAGAGCCTATTAATGCTACAAATTGCCAGGGGAATTTAACTTGCGAACCACCGGTTTTATCTAATGGCGTATTCATTTTTTCCCTCTTTAATAAAATTAAAAATCCGCCGGATTTTTAAATAGATTTTAAAAATTCGACATTATATTTTCTGTATTGAATTGAGCAGATATAATTTTTTGTGCGGTCAGACGGTCGGAGGTGCTTTATTATTAATTTCAAAATGATGTTCTTTAATGTAATTGAACTGAGACCGGATATTAATCCGGGTTTCAAGTAAGGCGGGTTTCGTAAGGGTAAAATTCTCTATCTGTAATGCTGATACTCCTGCAATTTTGACTGTCAGAGGAATATGTTTCCGCTGTATCCATGCTGCAGTACCGGCATGAATCGGTTTATTGCTATTTGTTGCAGAAAAAATATGCTTAGTATAAAAACTGCCGGGCGAGATTGTGATCAATAAAGAGAACGTAGAAATGCCGAGGTACAAAAACGCTAATCCAGTTATGATAATATTTTTAAGCCTCAGATTCATATACGGTAAAAATTTTATATCTCTTATTTAATAAATATTTTAATAAAAGCAAGGATTATTAAAAGTATCACGGATAATCGTCTGTTGAAGTTATCGGTAAATTAAAAATTAACAGAAATTCTAAGTATTAAACCGTTTCATGGTGCCATATACTTCAATTTTTTCCTTTGATTACTATAATTCGTAAAAACTTTAAAAAGAAAGTTCAAAACTGCTTGACAATTTTACTAATTTTTTACAACTTAAGTTATCGTTAAAGTAAACAATTAAGTCAGAGGAATTTAAACGGACTTTTATTATTTGTGTGCATTAATTGTTCTTAAAAAAATCAATTAATGCAAATAACGGGCTGTTTGCATTTTCGAGGTAATTTGTTTTTTAATAAAATTTATAAAGATATATCTATTCTTAAAACAGCTTTTATTAGTAGATAATTGAAGTATTTCCGATTCATTTTTAAACTGATAATTTTGTTGTCAATGACCAGTAGTGCAAAAGAATTTGAATAAAATAATTAAATATTCCTTAAAATAATAGGTACATAAATGAAATTAAGTACTATAAGAGATAATTCAGTTAAAGCTGACAATAATAATCAAAAAATTGCATTAGAATTGGTGCCGGGATATACCGTCAATTATTATCCCAGATCTTTTAATGAAACAGGAAATGTTTCATTTTTAATCGGTATCAGAGAGCTTGAAAAATCTCTATTTTTATTTTCCGGGGATCCCAATAATCCTCTAATCAGTGAATTTGAGGGCGAAAAATTAGAAGGGTCCGGTATTGAAGACATCAAGATAATAAAAAAATGTCCTTTAAACTGGCATAATTCAGAAGCAATTCAAAAACATTTTGAATTCGCGCAGCCAAAAGTTATCGGTTTAGTTAATTCTTTCGGATTCGGTGACAGACTTGGACTGGCAAATCCAGGGCATGTCAGATCGTTGGAAGGATATGATTTTAAGCCGATCTTCGCACAGCAATCCATTAGAGAATTAACCAGGACTCAAAGGAAACCGAATGAAGTTATGGACGCCGCTGTTTGGGCCGTTTTCCAGGAAGGCTATAAAGGCGGATATGGAGCGGATGCAGATCATTTAAAAACTACTGAAGATATCGATCTGATGATGAAAGCCGGATACAAAACTTTTACGATTGATCCCGGCGAGCATGTCATTAACGAAGCCGATGACTTAAACGAAAAAGAACTTGAGAGACATGCAGAGAGCCTGCCGTGGGCAGAATTAAACGATAGTTTATCTTCAATGACCGGCAGATATGTAAATAAAAGTTTTAAAATTGCTGATGATTTTGAAATTAAAATAAATAAATTAGATTTATTGAAAGCTCTTGTTAAATACGGTAAGGCTTTAGCTCATATAAAAAAAATGTCGGATCATATATCTAATAATTATTCTGAAATACCGAGCGAACTGGAAGTATCTGTTGATGAAACCGATTCAGTAACTTCTCCTTTCGAACATTTTTTTATCGCAAATGAATTGAATAGACTGGGAGTCGGATTCGTTAGTCTAGCTCCGCGCTTTGTGGGAGATTTCGAGAAAGGAATAGATTACAAGGGAGATCTCGAGGTATTTAAAAAGAATATTCCAATCATGTAAAAATTACAAACTATTTCGGAACCTATAAAATAAGCCTTCATTCAGGCAGCGATAAATTTTCGGTTTACAAAGTTATAGGGGGTATGCATTCGGGATATGTTCATGTAAAAACTGCCGGGACTAGCTACCTGGAAGCATTAAAAGTTGTCGCATCTAAAGAAACTTCGTTGTTCCGTGAGATTCTGGATTACTCGGCAGGTTTATACGAGGTAGAAAAGAAAAGTTATCACGTTTCGGCAGATATCAAAAAAGTTAAAAAAGCATCTGAATATAACGATAAGGAATTAAAAGAATTATTTAATATAAATGACATTCGTCAGATACTTCATGTTACATACGGCAGAGTTTTAACGGATAAGAATGATTCCGGAAAGTATTTATTCAGAGAAAATATCTATAAATGTCTGATTGAGAATGAGGATTTGCATTATGAATATTTAATAACTCATTTTCATAGACATCTGGATCCATTTACAAATTAATTATTCGGAATATTTCTTTGCATAAAGATATTAATACAATATTCACGGCCGATTTAAAAGTACGTGCGTTAATATTTATAAACAGTGTAAAAGTACGTGAATGAAATTTAATGCTTTTTATTATACTGCAAACTAAAATCGAATAAGGAAAGGAATGGATAAAAATTTTAAATTTGTATTGATCGGCTCTGGGAATATTGCAAACACTTACGTAAAAGCGATTGAGAAAATAGATAGCGCCGGAATTGTGGGTGTAGTTTCGCGCAGCAGCAGAAGGCCTGCGTCGTTGGAACATAACAACAGCATTGAAACCGCGGTTTCTCTTAAGATGCTTAAGTGCGAATATGATGCAGTAATAATCTGCACTCCTAACGGATTACACAGGCAGACCGCCGTAGAAGCCGCTAGATTGGGCAAACATGTTCTTACCGAAAAGCCGCTTGAAATCTCTCTGGAAGCAGTTGATGATATGATTGCCGCATGCAAGAATAATAATGTTAAACTAGGAGTTGCATTTCAAAGAAGGATGAGCCCTGATAATAAAATTGTAAAAAAAATAATCAGCGAAAATAAACTCGGAAAAATATTTGCGGCTGATCTTACCATTAAGAATTTCAGGAGCGACGAATATTATAACAGTTCCGAATACCGGGGTACCCGGAGCATTGACGGAGGAGGTCCGTTTATTCAGCAGGCATCTCATAATATAGATTTATATTCATGGTTCTTCGGTAAACCCAAAATAATTGTAAGCGATTATGATACTTTTGTTCATGACATTGAAGTTGAAGATCACGGCGCGGCACTCCTTCGTTACTCAAACGGAATGATCGGAACAATTATAGCTTCAACTGCTGCCAAGCCGGGGTTTGATCCTAGAATTGAAATTCATTCTGAAGCAGGCACAATTGTAATGGAAAACGATATTATTACCATTTGGGCAGTTGAAGGTTTGGAAAATCCTAGTAAATCAAAAGGAATAAAGATTCAAAGCGGTGCATCTTCTGCGGTGGTGTCCAATACTTATAACCACCAGGCAATAATTCATGACTTTATCGATGCAGTGAAATTAGATCGCGAACCGTTCATAACTGGAGAATCTGCCAGAATAACTACCGAAATTATTCTGGATATTTATAAAAATAAAATCTGAAAAATATTTTGGAAAATATCAAAGGGAAATCAAGCAGCATTATACGTGTAGATTATAATATCGTAAAAACCAAACTAAATGAGATTTTATTAAAGCAAGGTTTTTCAGAAACTAGGGCATTTGAATTAGCAAAAATATTTTCCGATAACAGTCTCTTCGGCAAAGATTCCCACGGAGTAAACAGATTCAAACCATTCATAAATTCCGTTAGAGAAGGATTAGTGAAAATTGATTCTGTTCCTGTAAAAACTTTAGGTAATAACGCCATTGAACAATGGGACGGCAGTTACGGTCCTGGACCGTTAAATGCAAAGTTCTGTACGGGAAGAGCGATTGAATTAGCTTCCGAATACGGGATCGGTTGTGTAGCTTTGAAAAACACAAACCACTGGATGAGGGGCGGCACATACGGATGGCAGGCTGCCGAAGCCGGTTATATTCTTATATGCTGGACAAATGCGATACCTACCATGCCTCCCTGGGGCGGCACAGAACCTAAGCTTGGCAATAATCCTCTTGTAATTGCCGTACCTAATAAAGAAGAACATGTTGTACTGGATATAGCAATGTCGCAATATTCTTACGGTAAACTTGAAAAACTAATTCAGTCAAACGATAAGACAGATTATTTTGCAGGATATGATGAGAAGGGGAATCTTACAAAAGATCCGGGATCCGTTATGAAGACTAAAAGGGCTTTGCCCATCGGATTGTGGAAAGGAAGCGGACTGGCATTAATGCTTGATCTTCTGGCTGCATTACTGTCCGGCGGAAGATCGACGGTGGATATCGGAAAAGAAAAAGCAGAATCGGGAGTTTCGCAAATTTTTATAGCATTAAAACCGGTTACAGGAATAAACGAAGAAAATATCAAAAGCCTTGTACAGAATGTTCTGGATGATATTCATTCAACTACAGGAAAAGAAAAGGATAACCTTTTATATCCAGGAGAACTTTCGCGAAAATTGAGAGATGAAAATCTTAAACAAGGAGTTCCGGTTGATAAAAGAGTATGGGAAGAAATTTCGGAGATGTAGAAAAATAATTAAATGTTGGGATGAAAGAATTATTCAAAAATAGTTTTAAATTAGAAAGTTGAATAAAAATAATTTATACTTTAATATTTTGAAAAAAAATATTTAAACAAGGAGATAAAATGAACAAATTTTCTTTTGAACATTTAAACGGAAAAGTTTGCGCCATTACAGGCGGTGCCGGCGTAATAGGTACAGCTATGGCTCAATGCCTGGCGGCAGTGGGAGTTAAGGTTGCCGTTCTGGATGTAGTAAAAGAATTGGCAGAAAAAACCGCAAAAAGCCTGGTTGATGAATACGGAACCGAAGCCATAGGGGTAGAAGCGAATGTTTTGGATGAGCAGTCGCTGGAGAAAGCAAAGCATGAAATAAATTCCAAATTCGGTCCGGTAGAGCTTTTAATAAATTGTGCCGGCGGAAATTCTCCCAAAGCAACAACTCAGGTTGAATACATAGATAAAAACAACATGAATGATCTGGATAAAACATTTTACGGTTTGGATATAGACGGCTTCAGAAGAGTTTTTGATCTGAATTTTTTAGGTACTCTTTTACCTACTATGGTGCTTACAAAGGATATGCTTAAAAACGGCGGCGGAGCGGTATTAAATGTATCTTCAATGAATTCTTACAGGCCATTGACAAAGATTCCGGCATATTCGGCTGCCAAAGCTTCTATAAATAATTTTACCGAATGGCTGGCAGTACATCTGGCAAAAGTAAATATACGAGTTAATGCTGTTGCTCCGGGATTTTTTCTCACTAATCAAAACAGGTTTTTACTGACGGATGAAAAAACCGGTGAGATGACTGCACGAGGTAAAAAAATTATTGCAGCAACTCCGATGGGAAAATACGGCACTCCCGAGGATCTTCAAGGAACAGTATTATATCTGCTTTCGGATCTTTCCCAATTTATTACAGGCATTGTTGTACCGGTAGACGGCGGGTTTAACGCATATTCGGGTGTTTAGTCAAAACGTAGAATTAGATTCTTATAGAATCCATCCCGCAGTTATGAGTAAATTAAAAATGAAAGGTATTAGTTATGCTTTTGTATAGTAGAGGATCGGTTAACGATAAATTGTCCAATGATGATTTAAAAGCCGGCCTTTTCGAAGCCTTCGGCAAGCTGGGCAAGAAGAATAAAGTTTTAGCCTTGCCTCCGGATATTACTAGGTTCCATTCGCAGTCCGGTATTTTAACCGATTTTACAAATGAGTATTACGGCGAAACATTAACGGATGTTCTGCCTGCAATCGGAACGCATTACCCGATGACCGAAGCCGAAATAGAAACCATGTTTAAAAAAGTACCGAAAGAAAAATTCCGTGTTCATGATTGGAAATCCGGATTGGTAACTTTGGGTGAAGTTCCAGCTGAATTTGTAAAAAAAATTTCGGAAGGAATGATTGACTACGGTATACCGATTCAGGTTGATAAGCTGCTGGTTGAAGGCGGATTTGATTTGATCCTGTCAATCGGTCAGGTAGTGCCTCATGAAGTTATCGGAATGGCAAATTATAATAAAAATGTTTTCATCGGAACTGGCGGAAAGGAAGGCATTAATAAAAGTCATTATCTCGGAGCCGCATACGGAATGGAAAGGATAATGGGACGGGCCGATACTCCGGTTCGACAGGTTCTAAACTACGGCTCAGAACATTTTGCCAAAGATATGCCGATAGTGTATGTGTTGACCGTAGTGGATAAAGATGAAACCGGTAAACTTGTTGTACGAGGTTTATTCATAGGCGATGATATCGAATGTTATAATCGTGCGGCAAAATTATCGCTTGAAGCTAATTTCGTAATGCTTGATAAACCGTTGAAGAAAGTAGTTGTTTACCTTGAACCGTCCGAATTTAAAACTACCTGGCTGGGAAATAAAAGTGTTTACAGAACAAGGATGGCTATTGACGACGGGGGAGAGTTGATTGTACTCGCGCCGGGATTAAAAGAATTCGGCGAGGATCCCGGAAACGATAAAATTATAAGAAAGTACGGTTATGTAGGAACTCCGAAAGTTCTTCAATTAGTGAAAGAAAACGAAGATCTGCAGGACAGTCTCGGAGCGGCTGCCCATCTAATACACGGTTCATCCGAAGGCCGATTTTCTATTACATATTGCCCCGGGAAGGTGACCCGTGAAGAAATTGAAAGTGTTAATTTTGAATACGCCGACTTAAATGATATGATGAAAAAATATGATCCTGAAAAGCTAAAAGACGGATATAATACTCTACCCGGAGGAGAGGAAATTTTTTATATATCAAATCCGGCTCTCGGTTTATGGGCATATAAAGAAAAATTCAAATAAATTTAATTCTCTTAAACAAATTCAACCATTTTATGTCTAATTGTAGCAGGTGAATTTGATTAAAATTTCAGAAAAGCTAAAAAGCGGTTGATTATATTATAAAAATTAACCAAATTTATGACCAGTAATCGATAAAGTAATTGCTAAAGTTATTGTTAAGTAAGGAATCTTTTGTCAAAAAAACAAAATATAACTTTAAGTGATATTGCAAAGATACTTAACGTATCCAAAGTAACTATTTCAAAAGCTTTGAGAAACCATCCTGACATATCAGTCAGAATGAAGGAAATAATAAAAAAAACAGCTTTGGAAATGGGATATTCCCCGAATTTTGTAGCAAGAAACCTCTCGGCAAAAAAAACAAATACAATCGGGTTGGTAGTTCCGAAAATAGCTCACTTTTTTTTTGGTTCCGTAATTGAAGCCATATATGATGCCGCTTTTGAAAATAATTACGAAATTATTCTCACCGTTACGCAAGAAGATCAGGAAAAAGAAAGTAAATACATAAATTCCCTTTTATCTATGAGAGTTGACGGTATTATTATTTCAATCTCACAAAAGACTGTGGATTGTTCTATTTTTAATACAATTAAGGACAGGGAGATTCCTATTGTTTTTCTTGATAGAGTTATCGAATGCGGAGATTTCACCTGCGTAACGGTAGAAGATTACAAAGGTTCGTACAAAGCAACCGAACATGCTATTAAAATGGGCTATACCAAACTGGCTCACCTGGCGGGACCTAAAGAAATAAATATCAGCAGAGAAAGATATAACGGCTTTATCGATGCTCTTGCCGATAATAATATTCCGTTAAACAATGATTGGATTATACACGGCGGATTCGGTGAAACGGACGGATACAACGGCTTTATGAAATTAGCCGAATCCGGTAATATTCCGGAATTTGTTTTTACCGTTACATATCCGGTTGCACTCGGAGTTTATGCGGCGGTTCAAAAATTAGGTTTAAAAATTCCGGAAGATGTTGATGTGATGTGTTTCGGCGACAGTGATGTTAACAGATTCATTTCTCCAGCGCTGAGTTGTGTTTACCAGCCGACGGAAAAATTGGGGCAGGAAGCTGTAAGACTTTTAATTGAACAAATTAATAACTATGAAAACTTTAATCCGGTTAAAGTTGAATTACCGACCGATATTATCATAAGAGAAACGTGTTCAAAAAAAAATAATAATTTAAAACAAATAATATCTGAACGACAGCAATAAGGGGAGTAATACTGTTTATAATACCTTGTATTATAAATGTATTTTGCTGAATTACTGTTTTCCATTTAGTTTAGATAACTAATTATATAAAAAGACGAGGTGTTTCATTATGGAGAAATTTATTCTAAATGACTACAGATTTTTTGATTCGGATGAAAAAATTCGAAGTAATGCATATGAATTGTACAATAGTGTAAGAAATTTACCCATTATTAGTCCTCACGGCCATGTTGATCCCGAGATTTTAGCATCAAACGACCCTTTCCCGGATCCTACCGAACTTTTCATTATACCCGATCATTATATTCACCGCATGCTTTATTCTCAGGGAATTAAACTTGAAACATTAGGGATACCTACTATAGACGGTACGCCTGTTGAAAAAGATCATAGAAAAGTGTGGCAGATATTTGGGGATAACTTTTATTTGTATAGCGGTACTCCAACGGGAGTATGGCTTAAGCATGAATTATCCGAAGTTTTCGGAATCCAGGAAAAACTGAATTCCGAAAGTGCAATGAGAATATTTGATCTTATCTCCGAAAAATTACGAACGCCGGAATTTTTACCGAGAACACTTTTCAAGAAATTTAATATTGAGGTATTATCGACTACTGATGCTGCCGGCGATACTTTGAATGTGCATAAAAGGATTAAGGATTCGGGATGGGACGGAAGAGTAATTCCATGTTTCAGACCTGACGGTGCCGTGAATATATCTTGGGAAAATTGGAAAAAAGAAATTGATGTATTAAGCGAATCTGCTGGAATCGAAGTAAATTCATTCAAGAGTTTCATTAAAGCAATCGAAAACAGGCGAGAATTCTTTAAGACGATGGGTGCTGTTTCCACCGATCAAGGCGTTAGATCACCGTATACTCATAAACTTACCGATAACGAAGCTGAAAACATTTTCCAAAATGCATTAAAAGGTAAAGCAACGGAAGAAGATGAAAATTTATTCACAGCCAATATGCTTATGGAAATGGCGCGCATGAGTGTTGAAGACGGTTTAGTAATGCAGATACACCCGGGATCATTCAGAAATCATAACCGGGTAATTTATAATAGATTCGGATTGGATAAAGGTTGCGATATTCCTTTGCAGACCGAATATACCAGGAATCTGTATGAATTGTTGAATAATTACGGAAACAATCCTAATTTCACTGTCATCGTATTTACTCTTGATGAAACAAATTACACAAGAGAACTGGCACCGCTTGCAGGACATTATCCGGCGATGAAACTTGGTCCTGCTTGGTGGTTTCATGACAGCATTGAGGGCATGACCAGATTTAGACAGCAGGTAACAGAAACTGCGGGAATTTATAACACCGTCGGTTTCAATGATGATACAAGAGCTTTTGTATCAATACCGGCAAGGCATGATCTGTCGAGAAGAGTTGATTCAAATTTTCTGGCAGGTCTTGTTTCAAGACATATCATCGATATGGACGAAGCCAGAAATATGAGCCGCAGCCTGGCTTACGAGCTGGTTAAAAATGCTTACAGGTTATAATAGAGCTAACATAAATACTAGTCCGAACTTCATTTAAATTGAGCTGGATTCATTTGAAAAAATAAAATGAGGAATACATGATGCAAAATTCAACCTTGAATACCGGACCTTCAGGAACTCTGGCGGAAAATGGGAACACCAAAATGAGCGCGTACAGATGGACAGTATGTGCGCTTCTATTTTTTGCTACTACAATTAACTATATAGACAGACAGGTTCTTGGAATTCTGGCTCCGGTCTTGCAGAAGGATATCGGCTGGAATGAAATCGAATACGGGTACATTGTTATGGCCTTCCAGGCCGCATATGGAATCGGATTGGTATTGTTCGGACGATTTATTGATAAGTACGGAACTAAAATTGGATATACGATTTCGATCTTAATTTGGAGCGTGTCTGCAATGGCACATGCATTTGTAAAAACCCCTTTTGGTTTCGGTACTGCAAGGTTTTTTCTAGGATTGGGAGAATCCGGCAACTTTCCTGCAGCTATTAAAGCTACTGCCGAATGGTTTCCTAAAAAGGAAAGAGCTTTGGCAACCGGTATTTTTAATTCAGGTGCAAATATCGGTGCTGTTGTTGCACCGGCTGTTGTTCCATGGCTTACGATAACATACGGCTGGGGAGAAGCATTTATTTTTACCGGTGCACTGGGATTTATTTGGATCATCTTATGGGCTCTGATGTACAATAATCCTGAAAAACATAAGAAAGTTAATAAACTAGAGCTCGATTATATTTTAAGTGATCCTATTGAAAAGGACACCACTAAAATTCCCTGGCTGAAACTTTTAAAGTACAGACAAACTTGGGCTTTCGTTGTGGGTAAATTTTTAACAGACCCGATATGGTGGTTTTATCTTTACTGGCTGCCGAAATTTCTGGCTGAAAAATACGGATTGAATTTAATTCAATTGGGATGGCCATTAATAGTGATATATACTATGACAAGTATCGGAAGTATCGGCGGAGGATGGCTGTCCGGAAGCTTTATTAAAAAAGGCTGGACCGTAAACAAAGCAAGAAAAACAGTGATGATAATCTGTGCTATTTTGATTGTACCTATTATTTTTGCTTCTACAGTTTCACTCTGGGTTTCGGTTGGTTTGATTGGACTAGCGGCAGCTTCTCATCAGGGGTGGTCTGCAAACTTATTTACGACTGCATCGGATATGATGCCTAAGAGAGCCGTTGCTTCAGTTGTGGGATTGGGCGGCTTAGCAGGTGCTATTGGTGGAATGCTCATTGCATATGTTGCAGGTTTAATTCTTCAACTAACCGGTCACTATATTGTACTTTTCATTATTTCAGGTTCTGCTTATTTAATTGCTTTGGCAATTTTCCATATTCTTGTACCGAAAATGGAGCCGGCTGATCTATCAGATGAATTAGCCACATCTAAATAACAATACTTTTGTCCTGCAGTAATTAAACTGCAGGACAAAATTTTTATTCGCAGCCGTTCTTTTACTCAAAATTTCCGAAAATTATTTTTTTATAAGATATAAATGTCTGTTTTATGGTTATAAGTATATCTAAAAATAAACGATAAAGAGCGGTCTGGGATATTTATTTAAGTCAAATAATATTGAAAATCAAGAACCGGTTGTCAGACATCATTTAACCCCGGATAATAATGTTTTTTAAAAGAATATTGAATGGAAAACTCTACTTTAGGTTGAAATAATTCAATATTAAAATTATTTCTAAGATTTGTGACAGTTAGACTTTTAAGTAAAATAATATGGATTTTTTTAAGAAATAATAATAAATTAAATCCATATTCTAACTGTTTAAGTTAAATTTTGAGATTTTCATGTATCTAAAGACTTATGAAAATTTTGAAAACAGAATTTTACTTTAATTAAAGTTAGCGCTAAAGTAAATTAAAAGGTATACTTAATTGAAACCTAAATCCATCACACTTGACGATATCGCAAAACGATTAAATGTATCCAGAGTAACTGTTTCAAAGGCTTTAAGAGGTCATCCGGATATTTCTACCAAAACCGCAGACCTGGTTAAAAACTTGGCAAAAGATTTAGGATACACACCTAATTATATGGCCCGTAACTTGTCTTCAAAAAAATCAAATACAATCGGTCTTGTTGTCCCCAAAATAGCACATTTCTTTTTCGGTTCATTAATCGAATCAATATATGATACTGCATTTAAGTATAACTACGAGATTATCCTTACCGTTTCACAGGAGAATGCTGAAAGAGAAATGAAACATCTGCAGACTCTTCTTTCAATGAGAGTCGATGGAATTATTATTTCGATTTCGGAACATACGCATGATGTAGAAATTTTTAATTCCGTAAAAAAAATGGGAATACCATTGGTCTTCGTAGACAGAGTTTTGGAAATACCCGGATTTAGCAGTGTAGCGGTAGATGACAGAGGAGGGGCATTTAAAGCAGTTGAACATGCTATCAAAATCGGTTACAAAAGAATAGGGCATTTATCAGGCTTTAAAGGAATAAATATAGGAGACAAAAGGAGGCAAGGATTTGAAGATGCACTTAAGCAATACAATATTCCTCTTAATCCCAATTGGATTGTTGAAGGCGGTTTCGGCGAAGAAGACGGTTACAACGGATTTATGCATATGTATAAGAGCGGTACTTTACCCGACTTTATTTTTGCGGTAACTTATCCGGTCGCATTGGGGGCTTATGCAGCAATTGAAGACCTGGGACTTGAAATTCCCAAAGATATAGATTTAATATGTTTTGGCAACAGCGATATAAACAGATTCATTTCTCCTTCCTTGAGCTGTGTTGACCAGCCTACCGATAAATTAGGCAGGAGAGCTGTTGAAATGGTTGTAGAGCATATTAATAATCCGAATATTGAGGAACAGCATATTGAAATCGAAACGGACTTAATTTTACGAGAAACCGGTATGTCGAAGTTTTCCCAAAAAGACCCTTCCGAAATACATATATAGGCTCAATTTTTTAGAAAATACTTGATTAAACATAAAATTATTACGTAAATTTGATCTGTAAATCTTTTTTATTAAGTATTTAGGATTAATTGTATAAAATAAATTAGTAAGATTTATAAATAAATCTAATCAAACGAACTCAGCTGCGTCGGCGAAGAAAGTGTGATTAGATTATTTTTTTATATATATAAGTTATCGGTAAAGTAACCGATCAAACAAGAATTAACTGTTAACAACGAATAATTAAAAAAATAATTAACAATCGGAAATAAGACAAGATGAAAACAAGGTTTTTGAAAATACATGAAAATGATAATGTAATTGTTGCAATTGACGCAGTAAAAAAGGATGAAACTTTAATAATCGATAACAGGGAGATTAAAGTTCTACAAGATACGCCTTCCGGTCATAAGATAGCTGCAGCGGCAATTTCCGGCAGCGACAAAATAATTAAATTCGGTCATGTTATCGGGCACGCCGATCAAGATATTCCTGCCGGTGCATGGGTACATTCGCATAATGTTAAAACAAATCTCAAAGATATTGTTGAATATTCATATATCCCTTTGAAACAAAATGAAAGTACTGTGAACAAAGTAGTTCCGACATTTATGGGGTATAAAAGAAAAGACGGGAGAACGGCTACCAGAAACGAGATTTGGATTATAAGTACCGTCGGCTGCGTTAATGCTTCGGCGGAAAGAATTGCAAAGCTTTGTAGCGAAAAATATAAAAGAAAAAATTTTGACGGTGTTTTTACATTTTCTCATCCTTACGGATGCAGCCAGCTCGGAGATGATCTTGCCAATACTCAAAAAATATTATCGGGACTGATGAAAAATCCTAACGCCGGGGGTATATTAATTTTAGGTTTGGGGTGCGAAAACAATCAGATGAAATTATTGCTTCAAAAGGCCGAGGGGATTGATGAGGAAAGATTACGATTTTTTAATTCACAGGAAGTTCGGGATGAAATAGAAAAAGGTCTTCAGCTTGTAGGCGAATTATTTGACATAATGAAAGACGATAAAAGAGAAGAGTGTTCCGTTTCCGAACTTGTGCTAGGAATGAAATGCGGAGGTTCGGATGGCTTGTCGGGAATAACAGCAAATCCTCTTGTCGGCAGAATTACCGATAAGCTGGTTTCATATAACGGAAAAGTTGTTTTGACTGAGGTACCTGAAATGTTCGGCGCCGAGCAGCAGCTGATGAACAGAGCAATTGACGAAGAAGTGTACAATAAAATAGTACGGTTAATCAACAGTTTTAAAGAATATTTTATAAATCATAATCAGCCTGTATATGAAAATCCCTCACCGGGCAATAAGGACGGCGGGATAACAACCCTCGAAGAAAAATCTCTCGGGGCAATTCAAAAAGGAGGTACTGCTCCCATTACCGGTGTGCTGGAATACGGGGAACAAATTAAAAACAAGGGCCTCGCTCTGCTGAAAGCGCCAGGGAATGACGGGGTTTCCGCAACTGCCATGACTGCGAGCGGTGCTACTGTTTTATTGTTTACTACCGGTAGAGGAACACCTTTAGGATTTCCCGTGCCTACCGTAAAAATTTCAACTAATACCGATTTATTTGAAAGGAAGCCCAACTGGATTGATTTCAATGCCGGTGAATTATTAAAAGGGAATACAGGGTTTGATGAAATTGCCGGTAAATTATTTCAATTTATTATTGATATCGCTTCGGGAAAATTAATTACGAAAAACGAAGCGAACGGATATAAAGAAATCGCTATCTGGAAAGACGGCGTAACATTATAGAAAAAATACACTAATTTCAGAGAGAAGATGAAAATGAGATTAAATAGAAAAACATTAGACATTTGCCGAGATATGCTTGGTAATGTTACGGTAGGGCCCCTCAACGATATGCCTGAGAAAGTAATTCAATTCGGAGAAGGTAATTTTTTAAGAGCATTTGTTGACTGGCATTTTAACGAAATGAACAAACAAGGGTTATTCAACGGAAAAATAGTTATTGTGCAGCCGATTAAGGAAGGAATGATAAATACCATTAATGAACAGGACGGTTTATATACGCTTCTTTTAAGAGGACTGCAAAACGGTAACGAAATAGAAAAAACGGAAATTATTACTTCAGTAAGCAGGGGCATTAATCCTTATTCGCAGTGGAGCGAATATTTAAATTGTGCAAAGAATCCGGAATTAAGATTTATTGTTTCAAATACTACCGAAGCAGGCATTGTATATTCCGAAACCGATAAACCGGAAAATGAGTGTCCGGTAGCCTTTCCTGCTAAAGTTACTGTTTTATTATATGAAAGATTTAAACATTTTAACGGCGCGGCAAATAAGGGCATGGTGATAATTCCATGTGAGTTAATAGAAAATAACGGCGATGCTCTTAAGGAATGTATCTATAAATATTCTGTCGACTGGAATCTGGGAAATGAATTTATTGAATGGCTGGATGAAAGCAATTATTTTTTCAATACACTTGTTGACAGAATCGTCCCGGGATATCCGAGAGACGAAATAAAACAAATTTCTGAGCATATTAAATATGAAGATAAAATTTTGGTATCTGCGGAAATATTTCATCTTTGGGTAATTCAGGGCTGTGAGAAAATAAATCTTGAACTGCCGTTTACCGATGCCGGATTGAATGTAGTTTGGACCGATGACATAAAACCTTACCGTTCATTAAAAGTAAGAATACTCAACGGTTCTCACACAATGATTACAATTCCGTCTTATCTTTCCGGGAAGCGGACGGTAAAAGAAAGTCTTGAAGATGAAGTAACCGGTGAACTGCTAAAAGAAGGCTTATTCAACGAAATATTACCGACACTGGAATTTTCCGAAGAAATGAAAACCGATTTTGCAAATTCAGTAATTGAAAGATTCCTGAATCCATTTATTAAACATTATTTACAAAGCATTACATTAAATTCCATTTCAAAATTCAAGGTCAGGATTTTGCCTTCACTGTTAAAATATTATGAACTGAATAATGAATTGCCGGCAGTATTGACTTTTTCTCTTGCGGCATTAATTGTATTTTATAGGGGTTTTAACGGAAAAGTAGGTAAAGACAACGGCAAATGGGGAGAAGAAATATATACCGTACATGATGATGATAAAATTCTTGCATTCTTTTCACGATTAAACAACAAACAATATAACGATACTGCTGAAATGATTTCCGAGATACTCGGGAACAAAATTCTATGGGATACAGATTTGAATGAGATAACAGGATTGGCGGATTGTATTGCTAATTATTATGTTTCAATAAATAATATCGGAATGAAATCAGCTATCGAGGAATTAAGTAATTCGCAATTGACTAATTAAATAAATAAAAAACTGGAAAATTTTAAGAGGAATAAAATGTCGAGAAGTGAAACTGTAAAAGCATTAATAGATTCAGGAGCTGTCGCCGTAATAAGATTAAGCGACCCTTCAAAATTGATCAGGGTTGCGGAAGCCATTAACGAAGGAGGCGTTTCTGCTATTGAAATTACAATGACCGTACCTAACGCAATAAAAGTAATTGAAGAAACCAGCAAAGCAATAGGCGATCATATAAATATAGGAGTTGGTTCGGTTTTAAGCGCACAAGTTGCTAAAGACGCTATAAATGCAGGCGCAAAATATGTTGTAAGTCCGATCTTTAAAAAAGAAATAATTGATGCAGCCCATGAATCGGATATACCTGCAATGCCGGGAGCGTTTACTCCTACCGAAATTCAAACCGCATACGAAGCCGGCGCTGATATAGTGAAGGTATTCCCCGCCGATTGTGTTGGAATGGCATTCTTTAAAGGTGTTTTAGCGCCGATGCCGCATTTAAAACTTATGCCTACAGGCGGTGTTACTCTTACTAACGGGGGCGACTGGCTGAAAGCCGGGGCCTGTGCTGTAGGTGTTGGCAGTGCGTTACTTGACAAGGATGCTATAAAAAATGAAAATTATTCTAAACTGACCGAGAATGCAAAAATATTGAAAGCAAGTATTGAAGCCGCAAAAGCCTTATTGGCTAAAAAATAAAACATGTGGAAATATTTTTAAAACTTATACAAATAATTAAAAATAGTTTAATTATTATTCGGATTATAACTGAATAAACAAATTCAAAATGGGAGATAATAATGGCACTAAAAATAAAGTCAGCTAATGAGGTTCAAATAGATCTTCTATCTCTTGGCGAATGTATGATTCGTTTAAGCCCTCCTGGACATCAACGAATAGAATTAACACCGGTTCTGGAAGCTTACGCAGGAGGCGGCGAATACAATGTAGCTTATGCGTTAGCTCGTTACGGAATGCGCACAGGTTTTGTTTCAAGTTTAGTAGATAATCCGTTAGGAGCATTTATTAGAAATCATGCCAAAGCAAGCGGGATGGATTTCAGCGAGGTTAAATGGGTTCCTTACGACGGATCGGGACGTGCAGACCGCATTGGACTGAATTTTACCGAAGTAGGTATTGGTGTGAGAGCAAGCGTTACACTTTATGACCGTGGTAATACTGCCGTATCTCATATGAAAGCAGGCGACATAGACTGGAAAAGAATTTTCAACGATAGAAAGGTAACCTGGTTTCACACCGGCGGCATCTTCACCGCGTTAAGCGATTCATGCGCAGAAGTTGCCATGGAAGCTATGAAAGCAGCTCACGACGCAGGTACTATCGTAAGTTATGATTTGAATTTCAGAAGCAAACTTTGGTCAAGCAAAAAAGCCATTGAAGTAACAAAAAGTCTGGTCCCGTATATTGATGTATTAATCGGTAACGAAGAAGATTTTCAAAAAGTTTTAGGATTTGAAGTAGAAGGCACGGATGAAAATTTAAAGACCCTTCCGGTAGAGGCATATAAGAAGATGGTTCAGAAAGTTGTTGCCCAATATCCTAATATTAAAGCGGTCGGTACAACTCTGCGCGAAGTAGTAAGCGGACTGATCAATAACTGGTCAGCTATTATGTATTACGACGGCACATTCTACGAATCAAGAAAGTTTGAAGGTCTGGAAATTGAAGACCGCGTAGGCGGGGGGGACGGATTCTGCAGCGGTTTTGTTTACGGTTTACTGCACGGTATGACTCCACAGGAATGTGTAGATTTGGGAGCCGCCCACGGTGCCTTACTGCAAAGTACGCGCGGCGATACAAGTATGGTAACGATGGATGAAGTAATGCACGTTATGAAAGGCGGAAGCGCCAGAATTAAGAGATAATCTTAATAATAAATTACAACGGCCATTTGTGTGTGAAATCCATTTGTACCCGCTGTGAAAAGATGTTTTACATCAGAATAGCAGCGGGTATTTCTTTTATAATTTCAATAATAATTTTTGCAGATCACTTCTCAATCATAATTCTAATCTATTATTTCCGATAATATAAATCATGAATAATATCCATTTAAAAATATTCTTCGATCAAATTATAAATAATGAATTATTTTTTATAACTTTTCCGTGGTATTATCCGAATATGTTTTTAATTGGACTTTTCGAGACTGTTGTAAGAAAAATTATATTTGAACTGCAAAACTTTTTCATATTCAATAATCCTTACGGGTAAATATGAATAAAAAACTTCTTTTCGCAACCGTGGTTTCCGCTTTGGGGAGTTTTCTTTTCGGGTTTGATACGGCAGTAATTTCGGGAACAACAAAATTCATTTCACAATATTTCAATCTCACTGATACAACGCTCGGAATAACAGTGTCGATTGCGCTGTGGGGCACTGTTATAGGCTCAATTGCCGTCGGAAAACCGGGAGATATATTCGGGCGGAAAGTGATGCTCTTTGCCTGCGGTGTTTTGTATTTTGTTTCGGCATTCGGCTGTGCGCTTGCTTCTGGATGGTATGTCCTATTGTTTTCAAGGTTTGTAGGTGGCCTGGCAATAGGCGCGGCTTCCGTTATGGCTCCTATGTATATAGCTGAAATATCCCCCGGCAGATTAAGAGGAAGACTGGTAGCTGTTGCTCAGTTTAATATCGTCTTCGGAATTCTTGTAGCATTTTTTTCTAATTTCCTTTTGGTTGATACCGGCGCCGATAATTGGAGGTGGATGTTCGGAGTTATGGCAATACCTGCAGGCCTTTTCTTCATACTGATGTTTTTTGTTCCGGAAAGCCCGAGATGGCTTGTAAAGAAAAAGCAGGTCGATAAAGCGCGCAATGTTTTGAATGAAGTGGGTGCTTCCGATGCAGAATTTGAGTTGACGGAAATTGTAAATTCATTAAAAGAAGAAACCGGTGCCGGCAAGACCAAACTTCTGCAGAAAAAATACGGCTTTGTAATTATGTGTGCTGTTCTTCTTGCGATGTTTAACCAGTTTTCGGGTATAAACGTTATTATGTATTATGCTCCGATGATATTCGAGAAAGCAGGGGCAAGTACTAATTCCGCTATGCTGCAGGCAGTGGCGGTCGGTGTAACAAATATGCTGTTTACCATAATCGCAATGTTTTTCATAGACCGGATCGGAAGAAAAACCTTGCTGTTGATCGGCGCCGTCGGAATGTTCTTTTCTTTAGCCGGTGCGGCATTTCACTATTATGATGAAACCCTTTTCGGAAGCACCGGGGTAGTTGTTTTCATAATCGGTTTCATTGCGTTCTTTGCATTTTCGCAGGGTGCGGTTATATGGGTATTTTTAGCGGAGATTTTCCCGAATAAAATTAGATCGAAAGGGCAGGCACTGGGGTCTTTTACCCATTGGATAATGAATGCAATAATAGGTCTGGTATTCCCGATTGCACTTACAAGTTTCGGAGGCGGCAATGTGTTTATGTTTTTTTCAATTATGATGGTCCCATTCTTTTTCTTCGTATGGAAAATGATGCCCGAAACAAAAGGCCGGTCTTTGGAGGAATTGGAAAGAATTTTGGTCAAAGAGATATAAGTAATCATATAATAATTCCCGGGTAGAAATGAAAAACATTTTAATCTTTATTCTGTTATGTTCGGCAATTTCCGTTGGACAAAATAAATCAGACAGCGAAGATTTGGCGAGCTGGATAAATCCTTTAATCGGATCCGAATCAAGTTTCAAATTATCAAACGGAAACACGTATCCGGCAATTGCGTTGCCCTGGGGAATGAATTTCTGGACTCCGTACACAGGCAATATCGGGGACGGCTGGCAGTACACTTATGATGCTCATAAGATTAGAGGTTTCAAAGAAACACATATGCCTTCTCCGTGGATAAACGACTACGGCGCATTTGCAATAATGCCGGTTACCGGCAGTTTGAAATATAAGCAGGAAGACAGAGCCTCGTGGTTTAGTCATAAGAGGGAAACCGTAAAGCCGTACTATTACCGGGTGTATCTCGGTGACGATAATACATGGGTAGAAATGACTCCAACCGAAAGAGCTGCTTTTTTCAGAATTAAGTACCCTGCCGGTGATACTTCCTACTTAGTACTGGATGCCTTTTTAAAAGGTTCGTACGTTAAAATAATTCCGGATAAAAGAGAAATAATAGGATACTGCAGAAATAACCACGGCGGCGTTCCCGATAATTTTCATAATTATTTTATTCTAAAGTTTAATACGGATTTTGCCGGGACTTATACTTGGGATGATTCGGGAATCAGCAATGCTTCTTTAGAGAAAGAAGGAGAACATGTCGGTGCGGTTATAAAGTTTCGAGGATTGGATGCAAAAACCGTCGAAGTAAAAATTGCGTCTTCGTTCATCAGCTATGAACAGGCGGAATTAAACCTCGACAGAGAAATAGGTGATCGTTCGTTTTCCGAAGTAAAGACCGAGGCGCACGATACTTGGAATAAATATATGAGCCGAATTAAAATTGAGGGCGCATCGGATGCGCAAAAAACTACATTCTACACCGCATTTTACAGAACAATTTTATTTCCCAGGAAATTTTATGAATACAACAAGAAAAATGAAGTAGTGCACTACAGTCCGTATAACGGAAAAGTTCTTCCCGGATATATGTTTACGGACGACGGATTCTGGGATACTTTCAGGGCAGTGTTTCCGTTTATTACTTTAATGTTTCCGGATATTGATAGTCGTATGATGGCGGGCCTTGTTAATGCTTACAAAGAGAGCGGCTGGCTGCCGGAATGGGCAAGTCCGGGACACCGAGACTGTATGATTGGGTCAAACTCTGCTTCGATAATTGCCGGTTCATATTTATCTGGCGTACGAGGATACGATATCAATACACTGTACGAAGCATTGATAAAAAATTCAAATAATGAAGGACCTTTAAGCTCTGTGGGAAGAAAGGGAGTGAGATATTATAATTGGCTTGGCTATATACCTTACAACGTCGGTATAAACGAAAACACTGCCAGGACACTGGAATATTCATACGATGATTTTGCATTAATGAAATTGTCCGAAGCTCTGAATAAACCAAAAGATCAAATAGATTTATTCGCCGTACGCGCTTTGAATTACCGTAACGTTTTTGATACGACGATTAATTTTGTCAGAGGCCGCAATAAAAACGGCAGCTGGCAGACACCGTTCCGTCCCGACAAGTGGGGTGACGCTTTTACGGAAGGTTGCTCATGGCACTGGACGTGGTGCGTTTTTCACGATCCTCAGGGTTTAATAAATTTGATGGGCGGAAATAAAGCCTTTACGGAAAAGTTGGATTCCATGTTTATTGCACCTCCGACTTTTGACGATTCGTATTACGGATTTGAAATTCATGAAATAACGGAAATGGTAATTGCCGGAATGGGGCAATACGCCCACGGTAATGAACCAGTTCATCATGCCCTCTATTTATATGATTATTCAGGTTATCCGTGGAAAGCACAGCAGCACCTTAGGCAGGTTATGGATTTGCTATACACTCCGCTGCCCGACGGACTATGCGGCGACGAAGATAACGGTCAAATGTCCGCCTGGTATGTTTTTTCTTCGATGGGATTTTACCCGGTTTGCCCGACAAGCCTTCAGTATGCAATAGGTTCGCCGCTATTTAAAAAAATCACTATAACGCTTGAGAACGGAAATCAGTTTATCATTAATGCTCCAAATAATAATCATCAAAATATTTATATTGATTCAGCGAAGTTTAACGGTCAACAGTACGATAAAAATTATATTACGCTCGATGATTTACAGAACGGCGGTGAATTAAATTTTATTATGAGTAATAAACCGAATTTAAAACGCGGGACTTTACCTGTGGATTTCCCGTATTCATTTTCAACCGATAAAAATAATAAATAATTAACTCAAGTTGATCGTCTCAATGTTTTTGATGTGAAAAATAGTTGAACCTGCCTACCGGTAGGTACAACGGTTACAAAATTTTTTTCCCCTTTTCATTAACCCGCGAGTTAATTCGCGGGTTAATAATAAAAACATAAATATTTCTAACCTTTTAAATGGAATTCATTAACTAATATTGTTTTAGTTTTTTCCTCCGGGCGGACTTAAATGCATGCAGAGCGAAGGATATAATGAGACGAGATTTTATTGAGTTTATAAATACTGTACTTTCGAATTTCAAGTTTGGCTAAATCAGTTTTTTAAACCGGTCTTTTATAAAATTACTTTGGAACGAATATCAACATTGCAATAGTATTTAATTTCCTTTCTTATTAACATTTCACAGATTTATAGTGACCGCGAATATCATAAACTTCGAGATTAAAAAAGAATATTATTAATAATTTTTTATAAATATATTATCTTAAATATAATTAGTTATCATTTTCATAAAACCACATATTATTTTATGTCTTAATGGCAATAAAATACGGCATTAGCTTTTTGAATTAGTGGTATATAATTTGTTTAACTCGTTTTGCATTAATTTTCTATTTTATCAATCTTATATTTTTCATGTCAGGAACAGATCATATTATTATTTCATAACTTCCCATACGGTAAAATACAATTGCTGATTTTGTTGCTATTATCCTTGAAAATTGGAACCCTCCAATAAATAGTCGAGGTTATTCATGCTTCGTTTATTATTTCGTTTTTTTATTCCTCTTGTGCTGATAATTAATTTAAATAATACCTATTCCCAATCCGAAAATATTTCACCTGCATTGAAAATAAACTCCGACGGATATTATGAATTACCCGGATTAGATATAATGACGTTCGATGATTTTTATCCCGAAGGACATCAGGGTGGACTGACGATCATTCAATTTGGGAAGAGAGTTGCGGCAAACGGTGACGTAAGGATAGATCCGACTCCCGGGCAATGGTCGCCGGTACCTAAAGAAGGCAATCGGACGGTGGACAGAAAAGACGGTATAATAAAAGTTAATTTATGGTACCCTGATTCAAGCAGAGACAGAAAGGGATTTAATCCGCTTGTATATCCCAATTTAAAATTAAAATATTCGATTGAAACGAAAGCTGAGGGAAGCAGCATAAAAGTAATTGTCAATCTTGACAAACCATTGCCGGAAAAATGGGCAAATAAAGTAGGGTTCAACCTTGAATTATTTCCGGGGCAATTCTTCGGGGAACATTATTTGATGGACGGGAAACCCGGTATATTTCCGCGCCAGGCTAACGGTCCCGTTCAAAAAAATCAAAACGGCGGACTACAAGCCGTTCCATGGGCAGCCGGAAAAGAATTAATTGTCGCCCCGGATAACCATGAAAAGGAAATATCGTTTGTCAGCCTTACAGGTAATATTCAATTATTGGACGGACGCGATCTTTATAACAACGGATGGTTTATTTTACGCACGACGATTCCGGGAGGTGTATATAAAAATGCCGTTGAGTGGATCATCTCACCAAAGATCAACACTGATTGGCGTTATAAACCCGTAATTCAGGTCTCTCAGGTTGGATTTCATCCTAAACAAAATAAATTCGCGGTAATTGAATTAGATAAACGCACTGAAAAATTCAATCCGATCCGGCTTATAAAAATAGAAGGAAATTCTCAAACAATTGTAAAAGAAGATTCCACGACTAAGCCATGGGGAAATTTTCTGAGATTCAAATATTTAAGATTCGAATTTAGTAATGTGAAAGAACCCGGTCTTTATAAAATTACTTACGGGAAAAATGAATCTCATGCATTCGAAATTTCAGCCGATGTCTATTCAAATAATGTTTGGCAGCCGACTCTTGAATATTTTTTACCTGTTCAAATGTGCCACATGAAGGTTGAGGACAGATATAGGGTATGGCACGGCCTGTGTCATATGGATGATGCTGTAATGGCTCCAATCAATAAGGATCACTTTGACGGATATTCTCAGGGACCGTCTACATTGACAAAATATAAATCAGGCGAACATGTTCCCGGATTAAATATAGGCGGATGGCATGATGCCGGAGATTATGATTTACGAATAGAATCACAGGCGGGAACAGTTTATAATTTGGCACTAGCATATGAATATTTTGGCAATAACTATGATCAAACAACTATTGATGAGAGAAGCAGAGTAACTCAAATACATGTTCCTGACGGAAAGCCGGATATAATACAGCAAATGGAACATGGTTTATTGTCAATAGTCGGCGGTTATGAAGCATTAGGAAGACTGTACCGGGGAATACAGGAAGCAACTCTAAAGCAGTACGTTTTATTGGGAGACGGTTCAAATGCAACGGATAACATCATATATAAGAAAAATGGAAAAGATCCTGTATTAAACAGGCCGTTGCCGCAGGACGATAGAATGGTTTTTACCGAAAAGAATCCTGCCAGAGAACTTTATGTTTCACAAGTTCTGGCATTATCTTCCTCAGTACTTAAAAAATTCAATCCGAAACTTGCTCAAAAATGTTTAAAGATTTCTGAAGCATTATATAATTCTAATTTAACCGCAAAAACCGGACTTAAAATAAATGCCGCTGCCGAGTTATATCTCGCAACTTCAAATAAAGAATATTCTGAAGTTCTTTTGGAAAACACTGATTTAATAAGCAAAAATGTTTTGAATTACAGTGAAGTGCTAGGAAGAGTAGTTAAAAAAATAAATGACACTCAGTTTACATCTACTGTAGAAAAGGGTGTAAATGAAGCTTATGAAAAAATATCCGAACTGCAGAAAGATAATCCATACGGTGTACCTTATAAACCGTATATATGGGGTGCGGGCTGGGGAATTCAGGAATTAGGAGTAAAACAGTTATTTCTGCATCTTGGCTTCCCTAAGATTTTTCCCTCAGAATTTGCGTTTAATGCTTTAAATTTTGTCCTCGGTTGTCATCCCGGTGAAAATACAGCCTCATTTGCGTCCGGTGTGGGTGTAAAATCACTTACTGTGGCGTACGGCGCAAACAGAGCCGACTGGTCTTATATTCCGGGAGGAGTAAGCAGCGGCACCGCGCTGATAAGGCCTGACCTGCCCGAACTTAAAAATTGGCCTTACTTCTGGCAGCAGACAGAGTATGTTATGGGCGGAGGCGCAACCAATTTTATGCTGCTTGCAATGGCTGGGGATTACTTGTTTAATAAGTAACGAATTTAAGTTAATTTCTTAAAATTTGATCAATTGATAATGGGATTTATTATGCAAAATATCTATACGAGATATGGGCTTATAATATTATGTTTAGTAATATTTGCCTTATACGGATTCGATGCGAAATATGAAAATTCAATAATGCATGATTCGGGCAAGGATACACTAAGTACACAAATGCAGAATTTACTGAACGATACATTTAATTTATGGTACCCCTTATCAATTGATACTGTTTACGGAGGCTTTTTCAGCGACATAAATTATAAATGGAAGCTCGAAGGAAACCAGAATAAAATGATAGTGACCCAGGCAAGACACGTTTGGACAAACGCAAATGCTTCGATGTATTTTAATAAAAAAGAGCCTTTCTTTCAGACAGCTGAACACGGCTACAAGTTTCTTAGAAACGTAATGCTTGATAAAAAATACGGCGGTTTTTACAACCTTGTAAACAGGGAAGGGGAACCGGTAAAAGAAAAAGGAAAAATTATTAAGCAAATATACGGAATTGCTTTTGCCGTTTACGGATTAGCGGCATATTATCAGGCTTTCGGAGATACTTCTGCTTTGAATCTTGCGGTTAATACCTTTAAGTGGATGGATAAGCACAGTTATGATCCGAGATATGAAGGTTATTTCCAATTTTTAACCCGAGAAGGTAAACCATTTAAAAACGGTTACAGAAATGTCCCTCCAAAAGATCAGAACAGTATGATTCATATCATGGAGAGTTTTACAGAGCTCTATCATGTTTGGCCTGATCCGATGTTGAAGAAAAGACTTTATTCTCTTTTTCACCTGGTTAGAGATACCGTAATCGGAAATAAAGGATATATGACGTTATTCTTTAAAAGAGATTGGACTCCTATTTCCTATAAAGATTCGAGTGAAGCAAGCAGAAAAAAGAATTTTGAACTTGACCATATTTCTTTCGGGCATGATGTTGAAACAGCATATTTACTCTTAGATGCTTCAAAAACACTGGGAATTAAGAATGATACGACAACATTAAGAATTGCCAAGCAGCTCGATGACTTTACGCTGGAGAACGGCTGGGATATTAAAAAGGGGGGGATATATGACGGCGGATATGAATTCAAGGGAAGTAATATTGTCAAAATTGTTTTAAAAGCGAAAGAATGGTGGTCGCAGATTGAAACTTTAAATTCCTTTTTTATGATGTCGATATTTTATCCGCACGATAAACACGAATATTATAACCATTTTCTGATACAATGGAATTATATTTAATAAGTACTGCATCGATCATAAGTACGGAGGCTGGTACTGGGGAGGCATAGACGAAGCCCCTAAAAACGAGGTTGCTCCCAAGGCAACTATTTGGAAAGCTGACTATCACACTACAAGGGGATTAATAAATTGTATTCGAAGATTACAAGACGAAAAAGCTATCGAATAATAGCTAACCTGAATATCATGTAATACATTTAAACTATTGTAATGAAAATGATTACCGGCAATAGCTTAAACTATTTTTGCAGTGTTAGTCAAGATCGTTGTGTCCTATTATTAAACAGTTGTGATTATTTCTCAATTGTTAAGCATGAAAATCGGGAGCAAGATAAAATATGATTCTTCCGGAAATACCGGCTGGTCACCGCACCGGAGACTGGAAAGCGGAAATGAATTTTTACAAATACGAAAAGTGTGTATGCTTCAATTGATATAAATGTTTCCTTTTATTTATCGTAAAATAATAGAATGAATATTGGCGCGAAATGGCACTTTACATTGTATTAAGATTAAAGGAAATTGAACAATGGCAAATATTCAATTTACAAGACGTAATTTTATTAAAACAGCTGCTTTAAGCTCTGCGACGGCTTTGCTGCCTGTTAAAAAATTATTCCCTTTTTTTAATTATGAAGCGAAAATCGGGCTTCAGCTTTATTCCGTTGGCAAGCAAATCGAAGCCGATTTTAAAGGTACAATGCATAAAGTTGCAAACACTGGGTTTGCGGGAATAGAATCATATGCATTACCGGAAAATTTAACAGTTGAACTCGCGGCTAAAGTTTTAAAAGAAACCGGACTTAAAGTATTCTCAATGCATTCGGAAATACCTGACGGAAAGCTGTATGATGAAACCTTGAAGAATGCGGAATTATATGGATGCGATACGGTTGTCTATCATGGGTGGCCGCAAGTGGAAAAGTATAAAAATACCGAAGCATTAAAACATATGGTTGAAGTTAATAATAAAATTTCGGAAGTTTTCGAATTCAAAGGAATGCATTTCGGGCTCCATAATCACTGGTGAGAATTTCAAAAAAATGATGACGGTATTTATCCGTTTTATTTTTTTCTTGAAAATCTTAATAAAAATGTCTTCTTTGAAATAGATACTTACTGGGCAAAAACTGCCGGCGGAGATCCCGTTCAAATAGTAAAAGACTTTGGTAATCGGGCATCTTTTCTTCATATTAAAGACGGTCCTGCAATAATTGGGAAAAAGTCTTATGACCAGGTCCCGGCAGGCAAAGGAGTAATGGATTCACTCTCTATTGCAAGAGCTGCCGGCGAGAATATAAAATGGATGATTATAGAATTTGATGAATTTGACGGAAATATATTTAAAGGAATAAAAGAAAGTTATGACTATCTGACCGGTAAAGACCTGGCAAGGGGAAAAGTATAATTATAGAATAATTTAAAAAAGGAGTTAACTATGAAAGTTTTATTTATAGGCGGTACCGGAAATATCAGTACATCTGTCAGTAAACTTTGTATTGAAAAGGGTATAGACTTGTATCTTCTTAATAGAGGGACAAGAAAAGTAAAAATACCCGGTGCTAAGATAATTACCGGCGACATCTCAAAACCTGAACAGTTAGCTTCGGTACTTTCTAAACATAGTTGGGATTCAGTTGTAAACTGGATAGCATTTACCGAAGACGATATTGAAAGAGATATTAAACTTTTTTCCGGAAAAACCAAGCAGTACGTTTTTATAAGTTCGGCTTCGGTATATCAGAAGCCGCCGGTACATCCGGTTATCACCGAATCCACTCCCTTGTATAACCCTCACTGGGAATATTCTCGAAATAAAATTGCATGTGAAGAAAGACTAAACCGCGCATATCGAAAAGAGGATTTCCCGATAACAATTGTCAGACCATCGCATACCTACGATACGGTTATTCCAGTTGCGATAGGCGGGTGGACGGAATATACAATTATCGAAAGAATGAAAAAGGGTAAGAAGATAATTGTTCACGGAGACGGGACTTCATTGTGGACTCTTACTCACGCGGAAGATTTTGCGATAGGTTTTACGGGGCTAATTGGTCATCAGCAAGCTATCGGGCACGCATTTCATATCACTTCCGATGAAATGTTAACCTGGAACCAAATTTATGAAACAGTTGCGGAAGCTGCAGGTGTGCAAGCTGATATTGTTCATATCGCATCCGACTTTATTAGTAAAATTGATCAGTCTTTTGAAGGTAGTTTGATTGGAGATAAATCGGCGAGTGTAATTTTCGACAATACGAAGATTAAGACATTTGTTCCTGAGTTCAAAGCTGTTATTCCTTTCAGGCAAGGCATTAAACGGACGTTAGATTGGTTTGAAGCGGATGCGTCCAGGAAAATTGTTAGCGAAGAAACTAATAAACTTATGGATAAAATAATTAATGCGTATTTAAGTTAACGAAATTAATAGCATCATTGAGTACAAGTTTTAAGTAAAAATTTTTTATCTAAATAATACCGGAGGAGAGATGGAATAGTCCATTTATTTAGAAGAGGTCCTGTCGTTTTTTCTCTACAGTAATTTACGTTCTCAGGAAATTAGTACGAATTAACTGAAAAAAGGAATAAATTTTATTGAGACAAAGACATATTCCGACTATGATGATAACCGCATTTTGAATTTGTGCAATGGACTTAGAGTGCCCGATGTTTCGGACGGAATGGATACGGCAGGTTTGCCCGGAACCGGCTTAGTTGATGCTGCCATTCATCCGGACTGGATTGACAGATTAGGTTTTTCGCATCAGTTCAGGGGAATTGTGATTACCATGCGTTACGTCCCGACGCAAAAATCCAATAGGCCGGAGCCCGGAGAAAAGTTCCGAGATTGGGAAGGGAATTTTTATAACAAATACTCACACTAAGTTTTTACTAAAATTATAAAACATGGTTAGGCAATAATGATTGATGATGCAGAAGACAAAGATATGGGGGCTTTCAGATCCGACGGTAGAATAGCATTACCGAAATAGCGGAAATTTTATTTCAGGCGGTCAATATGTTTATGATAGGCTTATGCGTTATTTTAGACTGTTGAGATTTAGGTTATTTATTAATTATTAATGGATTCAAAATTGGAAAGAAATTTAACAGCGATAAAAAAAGAAATAATAGAAGTCGGCAGAAGGATTTATCAAAATGGTTTTACGGCTTCGAACGACGGAAATATAAGTGCAAGGATTGAGCAGGACAGGGTATTAATAACTCCGACCGGAGTCAGTAAAGGATTCATGAAAGTTGATGATTTGATAATTGTCGACATGAACGGCAACTTTATCGAAGGTTCCGGCAAACCGTCAAGCGAAACCGGAATGCATGTGGGGATATATGCGGACAGGCCTGATGTAAACAGTGTCTGTCATACCCATCCTCCGTATGCAACCGGATTTGCGGTTGCCGGAATTCCGCTTGATAAAATGATACTTCAGGAAGTAGTTGTAACATTGGGGAAAATACCGATTGTTGAATACGCTACTACAGGAACGGCTGATTTGTATAAAAATATTTCCGGTTACATAAAAAAATACGATGCACTCCTATTAGCAAATCACGGGGCAGTTACCGTAGGTTCGGACGTGTTCAATGCTTATAATAAAATGGAAACGCTGGAACATTCTGCCAAGATTCAATTCATTGCGCATCAACTGGGAAATATAAATACTTTAAACGAAAACCAGGTTGAAAAATTAATGTCTGTTCGTGAAAAATTCGGGATAAGAAAAGATCTGGGATTGTAAGTATTTATTTTAAAAAGGAAAAAGCAGGATTCGGTAATTACCGTAACCGGCTATAAAAAGAATAAATTGAATAAACTAATTCAGCCGGAGTCTTATGTATTTTGAAAAAATTAAATTTTGAATAAGGTCTGTAATTATTCTGTCCTAGATGAACAAACTAGACAAGCGTTTCATTGTTTGTAAACAAATCATATCAGTCCACAATATTCTTCATTAATAAAGCAGATGGTTTAGGGTTCTATGCTGGATAAGGTAATTAGGTTATTATTTGGAGGTTAGGTTTGTGTTTCTAAGGTCAGTAAAACTTATTATTTTTTAAGAAAGTATATTTATTCAATATCAATGCAAAATAATCAAGAAACTAAAGAAATATTATAAAATTTATCAACCTTAGTAACAGACAAAGGCTAAAGATACAAGAACCTTATTAGCTTATTCCAAAGCATGTAGTTAAAAGTTTTTTGGACAGCATTGAAATAAATGAATTAATTTGGGAGATAATTTTAAGATGACGAGTTAATTGAATTCATTGACAGCTTTACAGAAGAATATTCGTTTAAACTCACGCATATTTAGTTCAGTTGATTTGCCTTCTTTCAGCCAGTGTTTTTTACAGCCGCTGCAGTCAAGCAATACACATTGAGCCGGCACGTTATACCGTTTAAGTTCCCACCCGCCCTCAACCAGTGTAGTAACGCATGCCGAGGCTATAACTCCAAGGCTTGGCCTGCCCGGGGCGGGCGACCATAAAGAAAGATCTGAAGCATGGGGTATGATATAAACTTTGAAACTATGCTTACTGCCCATTTCCCTGAGCTGGTTTACCTTGCAAATATTCAGACAGCCTTGACATAAAAGGCCTTCTTTTAGCTTAAGTGCTTCACATTCATTTTCAGATCGCCCGCGCATACACCCTGGAACCAGTACAACTTTTACATCAGTCTGCGAGTATTCGGATTTATAAGCCCTGTTAAGTATTTCCGCTCCTACCATGTTCAGATGATATTCCAATCTTGTTCGCGTGCAAGAAATTCGGTCCTCTCTCCATTTATATTTCTTCGGAGAATTTTTTAAGAACTTCTCTACATTTTTTGTGTACATTCCAAGTACTTCAAGTGAGCGCTTTTCAAACCATTTGGTAAATTCATCTATTTGATAGAAAAAATTCTTTAATTCTTCCTGATCTTTAGTTCCCCAAAAAGCCCGCCATCTTATAAAACGTAATGCCTGTTCTCTGAATTCGCCTGTAGCTTCGAACCATTTACATACGTGATCTATTTGTTCAAGAGTAGGAATAATATTTTTAAAAGTACTTGTATTTTTAGGCAGCAGAAATAAAGTCGCAAGTATACCGCGGAAAAAATCTATATATGGTTTTATTTTCTTATGCTTCTTGCGCCATTCAGCCATTCTTGCCAGTGTAATAAAAGGTGCAAACCTGACGCACAGCGCCTTATGCGAATGAGCACGCCATAAAACACCGAAACTAATCAGCTCAAGTATATACTCTTCTAATTCCCTGGCTTCTTCCAAACCGAATCGTAAAATATACTGTTTAAATTCAACTGCGGTTGAAGCGATTGATTCCGACGCTTCCGAAAGAATTTCATCGGTAAATTTTCTGATATCGTTATAATAATGTTCCGAATTCAATTCGTCTAATTTTAAATTATAGGTAACAGCTTCTATAATTCCCTCCTTTATTTCAAATAAAACATATTTGCTTTATGAAAAAATAAACGCATTACTTTGAACCGAAGGTTTTTATTAGTTGATCAGAAAGTAGAATTTCCCGCTTTTAATACCGGAACTGTATCTTTAAATTGATAAAAGAATTTGATAATGGCAAGGACAAATTATTTTTTACGCATCTATAATATAAACATGCCGGATTATAAAATATATTTTTAATCCATACTTTATCTTTTCACCTTTCACTTATAACCTCCCTTTTTTCACTTTTCACCTTATACCCTAAAAGCAAAATGCTAATTTTACCGGGAAGTTGAATTGATTTAATTTTGCTGGTATCTTCCCGAAGCAAAATGAGTAATTTTGTCAAACCTTTATAAAGGGAAATATTTTATGAATTCAAGTCTACTATTTTCAACTTTACTACTCTATTTTATTTTTAATTCAATTAGTATTGCCCAGGATAAAGTAGCCGAAGAAATTACTCCGGCCGCAATAAAAGAGAGGATTGAAAAATACAGAATGGGTAATATTATCATTAAAACAAAACCCGGATCCGAAGTTAAAATTCAACAGGTTCGACATGAATTTTTGTTCGGCACTGCAATTCCCGACCAGCTAGCAGAAAATGATTCTAATGCATTTTCTCCTAAGGACAGAAAAATGTTCATTAAAATTCTGTCGGAAAATTTCAATTATGCCGTCCATGAAAATGCGTTGAAATGGTATGACGATGAAAAGCAGGAAGGAGTTGTCGACTACACAACCGCGGACAGGATCTGGCAGATATGCGACAGTTTAATAATTCCGATGAGAGGCCACTGCATTTTCTGGGCTAAGGATAAATATATAATGCCCTGGCTGTATAAATTAAATAACGATGATCTGCGGGCAGCTGTTAAACGAAGAGCTATCGGCGTAACCGAACATTTCAAAGGACGAATAAATGAATTTGATCTGAATAACGAGATGATCAACGGTGATTTTTTCAGAAGGAGACTCGGATACGGTATTATAAATGAAATGGCCTGGATGTCTAAAGCGGGTAACCCCGATGCCAGGTTATGCGTGAATGATTACGGCATTCTCGACGGCGGTTATAACGCTAATACTTATATTATGCAGATTAAAAATCTCCTGGCAAACGGCGTTCCGATTGAAGGAATTGGATGCCAGGGGCATCTGGCTATGACTACCGAATCATTTGTAAATTCCGCAGAGAGAGTCCAAAGAACTCTTGATCAGCTCGGACAATTTCATTTACCAATTAAGATAACCGAATGCCTTTTTGTCTTCGACGATGAACAGGAGCAGGCAAAAGAGCTTAAAAAGCTTTTCTCCATTTACTTTGCCGATCCGGATATTGAAGCTATCATTATGTGGGGCTTTTGGGCCGGCGATCACTGGATTCCCAAATCCGCCATGTGGCGAAAAGACTGGTCGCCCCGACCCCAGGCTCTCGCGTACCGAGATTTGGTGTTTAATAAATGGTGGACGAAAATTACGGATAAAGCGGATAACTCAGGTTCATATAAAGCAAAAGCGTTTTAGGGAGATTATATGATTACTTCCGACGGAATAACTAAAAAAGTATGACTTTATAAGAAAGACAAATCCGTTACAGTAAAATTTGATTGAATAAATTAATATTCATAAAACATTTAATTTGATAAATGCCCGCACTAGCGGGCATTTTTTGTTAATTATCCTTCGTATTCTATAAATAAGATGTAGTCTTAGATGATAAAGAATGCTGATATTTTAGTTCAAAATCATTATAAAAACAGCGAATGAAAATAATTCGAAAATAAACAAAATTATATTGCAAATAACTGAAAATAGATTTAAGTTAAACCATTATTAGTTAAAAAAAGTGTGCAGAAGAGAAATGCAACAGAGACACCAGGAAATATTAAAGATATTAGCCGGAAGGAATAATGTCTCGGTGAATGAATTCAGCGAACTTCTGGATGTATCGGAAGTAACGATTAGAAGCGATTTGAATGTGCTGGCTAAACAAGGAAAGATATCACGCGTACACGGAGGAGCCAGTCTGGTTGAAGAACGTGTTAGGCAGGAATATACATTTCAGACAAGGAAAAATCTTAATTCATTAAAAAAACAGAGAATAGGTGAACTTGCAGCAGGATTTATAAATTCTTCGGAAGCAGTTTTATTCGACTCCAGTTCGACTGTACTTGCGCTTGCGCATGCTTTAAGAAAAAGAGAAGAACTGAGGGATGTTACTGTTATACCGACGGGAATATGGACAGGTATAGAACTGATGGGATGCAGTAATATAAATGTTCTGCTACCCGGAGGATATCTCAGACGGGTTTCAGGTTCCATAACAGGACTGCCAACCAGTAATTTCCTAGATGATATAATTATTCAAAAAGCGTTTTTAGGTGCCTGGGGTATATCCGCTGAGAATGGTGTTACAGATACACATCTGCTTGAAATAGAACTTAAGAAAAATATCGTTAAAAGAGCTAAGGAAGTTTTTCTGCTGGTTGACGGAAGTAAATTCTTTCAGGTAGGCTTGTCTGCTTTTGCAGAAACGGAGCAACTTTCAAAGATAATAACCGATTCGACTGCACCTCAGGAGGAAATAAAGAAATTGAGAAAAGCGGGTGTCGAGATATTGATTGCGGACTAAGATAAAATCAAGTAATCGATTCATTTTCTGGATAAATTGAAAATATATTGAGAGTAGCTTAATGAAAAGCGTAACGGATAATCAATTGATTGAATTAATAGTTAGGGAAGTTCAGTCTTATTATAACGCCGGCGACCGGACTCCGCTATTACGCAAAAGCGGGACGAATAAATTTCCTCTTATACCTCTCGGCATTTCAAACCGCCACATTCATTTAACTCAAGAAACATTTTACCGAATATTCGGCGAAGGTTCCGAATTTGAACAACTCAGACCTTTGTATCAGCCCGGCGAATTCGCATCCAAACATACATTAACCATCATAGGTCCAAAACTCCGCAGTATTCCCGGCGTGAGAATACTGGGGCCTTTAAGAAAATACGATCAAGTAGAAGTTTCGCTTACCGATGCAATATTCCTGGGTATTGATCCGCCTGTTGCAAATTCCGGCTCACTTCAAAATGCGGCTCCGTTAACATTGGCAGGACCAAGAGGTTCGGTATATATCGAAAAATGTGCGATAGTTGCGAACAGGCATATTCATATGTCGAGTAAAGAAGCCGAAAGTTTCGGCATCAAGAACGGTGATTATTGTAAAGTGAGAATCGGAGGAGAGAAAGCAACTGTACTTGAAAATGTTTTAATAAGAACAAACGATAACTGGAAACTGCAGATTCACCTGGATACCGACGATGCAAATGCCGCCAATATACGCGGCGAAACTTTCGTTGAATTTATCGGCAAAACATAAGCGGGCAAATGAAATTAGGAAAAGTAATAGGTAAAATAATTTCAACCAGGAAAGAAGGAAATATAACGGGATTGAGGCTGGTGGCTGTCAGATACCTGGATGAAAATTTAAACGACACGGCCAAGACGGCAGCATGTATCGATTCCGTTAATTCGGGAGAAGACGATATAGTTATACTTTGTTCCTCGTCTTCGGCGAGGCTGACGAAAACAACCGCAAATTCCGCCGTCGATAATACAATAGTCGGAATAGTGGACTCTATATCTTCGGGAAAAAAATATAAATATAAAAAATAACTTCGGAATAAGTTTGGAAATCGAATTTGAAAAGCTGGTAGAAATTATTGCGGATGAAGTATTGAATCAATTAAACCGGAATAGAACAAATGTTTATTCTTCAATGAAAGAAGAAAAAACTGAATGTTCATGCAAGACTTTAAAATTTAATCCGAGCTGCTGCAGCGTTACAGAATTAAGCCGGGCGTATATATTTAGCATAAAAGCCGAAGTAAGCAACATTATGGCTTTGTAATACAATTGGATAAAAACTTTAGAACGGAATTTCAGTTGAACGAAAATATTGAAAAAATAATCGGGATTATAGTCGAAGAAGTAATTAAAGAGCTTGAAAAACTTGGAGTAGAAATTGAAGTATCCGGCAAGTGTGCGAATAAAGCCGTTAAACAGTTCAGTTCAGAAAAGAACAGCATGATGAAAATTGAAATTAACGGTTATAAAACCCCCGTATTAACAGAAGAAAGGCTTGAAGCGGTTGGAGACAATATCAATGAGATAGTTGTACCTTCCGGTACTATGCTTACTCCCGGGGCAAGGGAGATAATCCGAAAAAGAAAATTAATAGTAAGCGAAAATTAAATACAAAACTAAAGGAGAATAATATGTCTAAAGGAGTAGCACTGGGTTTTATTGAAACCAGAGGCAATACCGGCACCATCAACGCTATCGATGCAATGCTGAAAACCGCAAATGTAGATTTTGTAAAACGGATAGAAATCGGGGGCGGGTACGTAACTGCTTTAGTCCGCGGTGAAGTAGGCGCGGTTCGTTCGGCGGTTGAAGCAGGCGCCGAAGCTGCAGCAAAAGTAGGTGAATTAGTCAGTTCCAATATCATACCTTCGGCACACGAAGAAGTATTTGAATTAATCGGCGTTCAAAAATAGGAGAAATAAAAATGATAGACGCATTGGGTATAATTGAAACAATCGGATTTACGTCGGCCATTCAGGCAGCGGACGCTGCCGTAAAATCGGCTAATATAAAATTAGGTCAATGGGTAAAAGTAGGCGGCGGAAGAGTTAATATTATTATCCGCGGAGACGTGGCTTCGGTAAAAGCAGCGGTAGAAGCAGGCGTGCATGCCGCAGAGGGCCTTGGAGGTGTTCAAGCGCAGTTGATAATACCGCGTCCGTCCGAAAAGCTTGTAGCAAAATTTCCGATAGAGCCGTTGAAGTCAGATAAGAAACAGGCAAAGTAAAAACGATAGAGGTTGAAATTGAATATTAGCGAATCACAGTTGCAGGATTTGGTCCGCACCGTAGTAAGACAGGTAATGGAAAGATCGGATAACCATGTTACTTCAAAAAGTAACGGATCCTCGGGTGACTGGGGAGTATTCGATGATATGAACGATGCAGTTGAGGCGGCGCATAAAGCCTTCCTTGAATTCAGAGATCGTAGCATGCAATGCAGGAAAAAATTTACCGATGCAGTCAGGCAGATGTCTCTTGATCATAAAGAAAAGCTGGCTGTGATGACTGTTGAAGAAACAAAGATGGGAAGAGTCGAACATAAAATTGCAAAGTTTGTGAATGCCGCGAAGCACAGCCCGGGCATAGAATATTTAAGACCGGAAGCATGGTCCGGGCGCAACGGGCTTGCGCTGGATGAATATTCTCCGTTCGGTGTCATAGGTAATATTACTCCGAGCACGCATCCCGGTCCTACAATGATAAATAATATCATTATACAATTGGCGGCAGGAAATACTATCGCCTTTAATCCTCATCCTTCGGCAAAAAAAGTAAATGCCGAAGTTATAAAATTAGCCAATCAGTACATGACAAAAGCAGGCGCACCAGCAAACCTAGTTACATGCGTTACCGAACCTACAATGGAAACCGCTAAAATTCTTTTTGAGCATGAAAAAGTCGAGCTCCTTTCAGTTACGGGCGGACCTGTAATGGTGGATATGGCGATGAAATATCCTAAGAAGGTAATTGCCGCGGGTCCCGGTAATCCGCCGGTGCTGGTTGACGAAACAGCAGATTTGAAATTAGCGGCGAAAGAGATTACTACAAGTGCCGCATACGATAATAATATACTTTGTATAGCCGAAAAGGAAATATTTGTGGTGGAATCGGTTTTCGATTCGTTTATGAATGAAATGGAAAAAATAGGTAATTGCAGATTAACTACAGCTCAAATGGATGCTCTAGCCGAGAAAGCTCTTTTCTTATCGGGAAAACACTGGCTGATCGGAAGAGATTATGTAGGCAGAAATGCCGATGTGCTTGCCAAAGCAATCGGATTGCATTTATCCGAATCAGTTCCATTGCTGTTCGGGGAAACTAACCGAAGCCATCCCTGGGTAGTTGCCGAGCAAATGACTTCATGTATTCCCGTTGTTAAGGTAAAAGATTTTGAAGACGGCCTGGCTGCATCTTTAAAAGCAGAGCACGGTTTTAAACACACCGCTAGTGTTTTCACGAAAGATATTGAAAGAGCAACCCGCTATACAAAAGTATTGGATTGTGACGTCCATACAATCAACGGCGGAACATTGCGAGGAGACGGCGGCGATCCGGGTGAAGGCTACTTTTCGCATACTATCGCAACGCCTACGGGTGAAGGTATTTGCACGCCGCTTAATTTTGTTCGAAAGCGCCGGATAATGACATACGGGGCCTTAAGATTTGTATAATAATTAAAAATATAAAAAACATTAAGGAGAAATAAAATGGCAATCAGAAATGCAATCGGGATTTTGGAAACAAAGGGCTTTGCACCTCTGGTACAGGGCGCGGATGCGGCATTAAAGGCCGCGAACGTCGACTTAGTCGAATGGAGACAGGTAGGCAGCGGTTATGTTTCATTTGTTATTGAAGGAGATGTTGCCGCGGTAAGATCGGCAATAGAAACAGCGGCCGAGTCGGCATCGAAGATAGGCGAAGTAACTTCGCAGCTGATTATACCCAGGCCGGTCGAAGAACTGGAACAATCATTTAAATAGCAGAAATAAAAATATGATTTTTGCAAAAGTTATAGGGACAGTAGTTTCAACCCAAAAAGATGAGAATCTCAACGGGAAAAAACTGCTTTTGTGCAAGGAAGTTGATGCTTTGGGTAATCCGTTGAATTCGTATCATGTTGCTGTAGACGCGGTGCAGGCCGGGGAAGGCAGTTTTGTTTTGATATCTTACGGGTCCTCGGCGCGAATGACAGAGACGACTAAGAATGCGCCTGTAGATGCCGTTATCATGGCTATAATAGACGATATACAGATTACGCATAAATTAAAAGACAAAAAATGAAACTAGGTATTGTTACCGGAATGGTATGGGCATCAAAGAAAGCAAAAGAACTGGACGGGTGCAGAATGTTTATAGTCCAGCCTGTTAAGAGCAGCGGAATTAAAACCGGGAATCCGATTGTAGCTGCGGATCCCGGGAATATTGCAGCCTCGGGTGATCTCGTGGTATTTGTAACGGGAACTGATGCGGCCCAGGCTTTCAGAAACGGTTTCTCGCCTGTTAATGCCAGCATTGTTGAATTGGCGGATGGGATAGTATAATGTTTTTAGCAGAAGTAAAAAAGAAGGTAGTATCATCCGCAAAACACAATTCATATAACGGAAAAATTATATTTGTAGTTCAACCGGTAAATCCCGACGGCAAAGCTGCAGGAGACGAGTGGCTGGCAATGGATTATGTCGGCGCGGGAATAGGCGATATAGTTGTCTGCGGCGGAGCGCCCGGAGTTGCAAAAAAAATATTTAATCTGGAATATGCACCGATAAGAACCCTTATAATGGCAATTGTCGATAAAATCGATTACCGTGATATTTAATTGGAATTATTTCAAATGACCGTAAAAGATATAGAAAAAATGGGAATCATAGGAGCCGGCGGAGCCGGATTTCCGGCGCATGTAAAATTGAATTCTTCTCCCGATACGGTTATTATGAACGCAGCTGAATGCGAGCCTCTTCTTCATAAAGATATGGAATTAATTTTACACTTCAGTGATGAAATCTTAAAGGGTCTTGAAGTTGTTATGAATATTACCGGTGCTAAAAGAGGCATAATAGGTATTAAAAATAAGCATCCGGAAGAAACTCAAATACTAAGATCAAAAGTTCGCGGTAATATTGAAATAATATGTGTAGATGATGTTTATCCTGCCGGTGACGAGGTAACATTAATTTATATGACAACTAAAAGAATTGTCCCTCCCGGTGCTCTACCGATTTCCGTCGGATGTCTTGTGCAAAACGTTGAGACTTTATATAATATCGGTTTAAATAAACCTGTAACCGACAAATTTATTTCCGTTGCGGGAGCAGTTGAATATCCTGCAACAGTGAAAGTTCCGGTGGGTACTTCCTACAAAGATATTCTTGCCAAATTTAAAATAACAACTTCAGATTTTACCGTAAGGTCCGGCGGATTAATGATGGGTACATTAGAAGACAATTTGGATAAAGTTGTATCGAAGCGGACCGGGGCGATTATCGTATTGCCGTCCGATCATCATTGCGTAACAATGTATAACAGATTCCCGACAGACCACGCAACCGACATAATTGCAAAGGCAGGCTGCGACCAATGCTATTTTTGCACAGAATTCTGCCCCAGATATTTGCTCGGTCAGCCGGTAAGGCCTGAAACGGCCATGCGAAACAGGATGTTTACCAGGGAAGATTTCCCCATGCTTGATCCTGGGAAATTTATCATGCTGCGAATGTAATTTATGTACTATGTATGCGTGTCCCGAGGGTCTGGATCCGAGAGGAGCAACGGTAATCGAAAAAAGATTGGCTAAAAGCCTGAACATAAAATGGGAAGGCGAGGCGCCCTCTGCTCATCCCATGTATGATTATAGAAAAGTTCCTACAAAAAAACTAATGCAGCGGCTGGATGTTTTGATGTTTAAAGACGAAGGACCTCTTAAAGAATTAAATATAAATCCGGCAAGAGTGCGCATTCCTCTCGATCAGCATATAGGTACGCCGGCCCGGGCTTTGGTTAATACCGGCGATTATGTAAAAAAATATGATTTGATTGCCGAGTCTGCCGGAAAAATTTCGAGTAATATTCATGCATCGTTAAACGGGAAAGTAAAAAAAGTAACACCCGCTGAAATTATAATTCAGAGGAATTAATGGAAAACATGAATGCCGTTGGTATAATTGAACTTGCAAGCATTTATAAAGGCTTTGAAGTGCAGGACGCCGTACTTAAATCGGCGAATGTTACAAAACTGGTTGCAAGAACTATTTGTTCCGGTAAATATTTTATGATCATACGCGGAAGCGTTGCCGATGTTGAAACAGCAATAAATATTGCAAAGGAAGTCGGGGGATTTTCCGTTGTCAATCTAGCTACCATTCCCAATGTAGATCCCAGGGTATTTCCGGCTATTGCGGGAACCACAACAGTGCAGATCGATACCGGTAAAACTATCGGGGCCATGCTGATTATTGAAACCTTTTCCGTAGTCTCCGCAATTAAAGCTGCCGATTTTGCCGTTAAGGAGGCTGACCTTGAAATAGTCAGGGTTCATGTAGCAATGGCTGTCGGCGGTAAAGGTTTTGTAGTAATAACCGGCGACATCAGTGCTCTCGAGGCTGCGGTAAAGCCTGCTGTTGAATATATTAAACAGGACGGAATGCTAGCAGGTTACGTAATAATCAAAAATCCTCACAAAGAAGTATTAAGAGAGTTAATATAATTAAGGAGTAATTCAATGATTAATGAATGGGAACTAAAAAAACAAATTGTTGAAATCGGCAGACGAATTTGGACACGCGGTTATGTTGCGGCTAACGACGGCAACATAACGGCAAAATTAAACGATAAAGAACTGCTTACCACGCCGACAGGCGTGAGCAAAGGTTTCATGGAGCCCGGAATGATTATTAAAGTGGACCTGGAAGGAAAAATTATTTCCGGAAATTCAAAATACAGACCTTCAAGCGAATTGAAAATGCATCTCGAAGTATACAAAGAACGTCCAGATATAAAATCGGTTGTTCATGCTCATCCCCAGTATGCTACCAGTTTTGCGGTGGCCGGAGTTCAATTGAATAAATGCGTACTTCCGGAAGCCATTCTGGTTATCGGCGCGGTGCCGATTGCCAAATACGGACTGCCATCCACAATGGAAATACCGGATGCGATAAGAGAGTACATAAAAAAATCGGATGTAATCCTGCTGGAAAATCACGGAGCTTTAACGCTTGGTGCCGATCTACTGAGTGCATACCACAAAATGGAAACGCTGGAACATACAGCCAGCATTGTCTGGAAAGCGATTCAACTCGGCAATTTGAACGTGCTGCCGGAATATGAAAGAGACCGGCTGATGGCCTTAAGAGGCAATTATGGTCTGAACGGACCGGTTAGTTTGTGCGATACTACTCCCATGCCAAGCAGCGAAAAACCGTCGATAGAATTCAAAGAACTATTGAATGCCGGACAAAAAAACTTAAACGAAGATGCGATTCAGGAAATAACCAGAAAAGTGCTTGAAAAAATAAAATCAGCCTGAATTAATAATTCTTTATGAAAGTAATCATTTGAAAATATTAATAGCCAATCCGGGTAGCACTTCATATAAATGCAAGTTTTTCGATATGAAAAGTATGAATGTATTGTTTCAAGCCTCGGTAGAAAGAATCGGAGAGAAGGAGGGATTATATATTTTTGGTTTTCAAGGCGAAGAAAAGCAAATTCTGAAGCTGCATATTCCTGATTATTATAAAGCGGTTAACTTGACATTGGATTCGTTAAATCAAAAGTATCTTACCGAAGAAATTAATGCCGTAGGATTTAAGACAGTTCATGCTAAGCGTATATCCGGATGTCTGGAGCTTACACCAAACGTTATAGAAGCGATGAAAGATTACAGGCTGCTTGCGCCCGTTCATACGGATGTTTATCTTAATGCAATTTCCGTTTTTAAAGACCTGCTTGATAAAATTCCGCTCGTCGGTTCATTTGAAACGAATTTTCATAAAAACATACCTCCTGAAGCTTTTATGTACGGCATTCCCTACGAGTATTATGAAAAACACGGTATTAGAAAATACGGCTTTCACGGAGCTTCGCATCGGTATATAAGCATAAGAGCCAAGGAATTGTTTGATGCGGATAAAATTATTTCATGTCATCTGGGCGGCAGTTCTTCCGTCTGCGCAATTAAAGACGGCCGATCAATCGATACTTCAATGGGTATGAGTCCTCAAAGCGGATTGCTGAACGCAAAAAGGATAGGGGACATGGATCCGTTTGCTCTCTTATATTTGATGAAGCAGGAGAATTTGTCTATAGAGGCAACCGCGGAATTATTAATGTCGAAAGGAGGTTTATACGGCATTTCAGGAACGAGCGGTGATCTAAGAGATATAGAGGAAAGCATGATAAACGGGGATGAGAGAGCTTTGCTGGCGTTTAAGACTTATGCATATTATGTTAAAAAATATATAGGCGAATATCTTGCCGTACTAAACGGAGCTGATTGTATTGTCTTTACGGCCGGTGCGGGTCAAAATTCTCCCTTGCTGCGTGAGAAGGTGTTAAATAATATGGATAACCTCGGGATAGTCTTAGACGGTGCAAAAAATAAGTCGAATCCCGGAGAAGGATTAATATCGGATAAAAAATCTCCGGTTAAGATTGCCGTAATTCCCACAAATGAAGAATTCATAGTTGCATCCGAAGTAGGGCATTTCTTAAGAACAAAATAAAACTTTTAAAAAATTTACTTGAATTTTATTCGGGAAAAACTTAAATACTATTACAAAATGTTAAACGTTTATCATTTTTAAAAGTTTTCAATATCATAAAGGGGAAAAAATAAAGCTTGGCATTTTTTATACCGGTTCATGCAGATTGCAACCTGTATACCGGCTAAAATAATAAGTTCTTTTTAATTCTTTAATTAAATTTCGGAGAATGATTTTAATTTGCTCGGAAGCAAAATATCGGAGAATATTAGAATGCATACGGCTTTAGGAAGCGGTAGAAACATTTTTTCGACTTTTTGTATTTGTTTGAACAAATAACAGATAAGGCCGGATTTTCCGGTTGCTTATATTAAATTGAAATATTTTTTAAAACTTACTTCAGAAGAAAATGAAAGATAAAAATTCGGTAAGAAGGCTGCGCGGAAGTTTGCCGAAAATAGGTATTCGTCCGGTAATTGACGGGAGAAGAAAAGGCGTAAGGGAATCCCTGGAAAATCAAACCATGCAGATGGCAAAATCTGTTGCCATGCTGTTTGAAGAAAACATTCTGCACTCAGACGGTACGCATGCAGAGTGTGTTATTTCAGATACTTGCATCGGTGGATCTGCCGAAGCCGCAGATACTGCGGAAAAATTCCGGCGCGAAGGTGTCGGAGTTTCATTAACGGTTACGCCTTGCTGGTGCTACGGTACGGAAGTAATGGATACCGATCCGCTGCTTCCCAAAGCAGTTTGGGGATTTAACGGAACGGAAAGACCCGGGGCCGTTTATCTTGCCGCAGCTCTTGCCGGATATAGCCAGAAGGGTCTGCCTGCTTTCGGAATTTACGGCCGGGATGTACAGGATAAAAATGATACATCAATACCGGAAGATGTCAGAAAAAAACTTTTAACATTTGCAAAAGCAGGTTTGGCGGCAGCAGAAATAAGAGGCAAATCTTATCTGTCTATCGGCTCGGTATCGATGGGTATTGCCGGTTCTGCGGTTGATCAGAATTTTTTCTTCGATTATCTCGGTATGCGTAATGAATCAGTTGATATGAGTGAGCTGATTCGCAGAATCGATGAAAAAATTTATGATGAGAAAGAATATAAAAAGGCTCTGGCATGGACGAAAAAAAATTGCCTTGAAGGCGAGGATATAAATAAGGAAAAATCTTCCGCGAAAAGAAAGGAATACGAGTGGGAAACAGTAGTCAAAATGACTATGATAATTCGTGATCTAATGATAGGCAATCCGGTGCTCTCTGCAATGGGACACGGTGAGGAAGCACTGGGGCATAATGCAATTGCGGCAGGGTTTCAAGGTCAGCGGCACTGGACGGATCATTTTCCAAACGGTGATTTTGCGGAATCTATTTTGAATTCATCTTTCGACTGGAACGGAATCCGCGAACCGTTTATTCTTGCAACCGAAAACGACAGTCTAAACGGAGTTACTATGCTCTTCGGTCATCTTCTTACAAATACGGCGCAGATATTTTCCGATGTTCGTACTTATTGGAGTCCTGAAGCCGTGAAAAGAGTATCCGGCAAATCACTTGAAGGACGGGCTGAAAACGGAATTATACATCTTATAAATTCCGGAGCTACAACACTTGACGGAACAGGGAAGCAGAGACTAAACGGAAAGCCTGCTATGAAACCTTTCTGGGAAATTACCGAAAAAGAATCTGAGAATTGTCTAAATGCAACCCAATGGTGGCCTGCGGAAAAAGAATATTTCAGAGGAGGAGGGTTCTCATCCCAATTTTTAACCGAAGGCGGTATGCCCGTTACTATGGCGCGAATAAATCTCATAAAGGGTTTGGGACCGGTACTGCAGATTGCCGAAGGATATACTGTTGAACTCCCGAAAGATGTCAATGATATTCTTGACAGACGTACCAGTCCTAGCTGGCCCACTACATGGTTCGCACCGGTTCTTACAGGCAAGGGAGCTTTTACCGACGTATATTCGGTTATGGCTAACTGGGGTGCGAATCACGGCGCTATCAGTTACGGTCATATCGGCGATCTTCTGATTACGCTAGCCTCTATATTAAGAATACCCGTCAATATGCACAATGTGTCTGCGGACAGAATATACAGACCCAGCGCGTGGCAGGCATTCGGTACCAACGACCCCGAAAATGCAGATTATAGGGCGTGCAATAATTTCGGCCCGCTTTACAATAAAAAAAACTGACATAATAATTCATGAAAGTTTCACTTTTTATACCATGTTTAACTGAGCATCTTTATCCCGGAAGCGGACTATCGATGGTAAAAATCTTCAGGCATTTCGGTATCGAAATTGAATATGTTGAAAATCAAACATGCTGCGGACAGCCTGCCTTCAACTCCGGATACAGGAAAGAAGTAATTCCCGTAGCTGAACATTTTATAAATTTATTTAGAGATAAAGAATATATTGTTGCGCCTTCGGGATCATGCGTCTCGTTCGTAAAAGCATATTATAAAGAACTTGATATTAAAGAAGAGTTGAAAGGCGAATTGAACACAATTGGCGGAAGAATTTTTGAATTCTCCGAATTTATGGTAAACGTTTTAAAAATTGATTCGATAGACGGAGAATTCAATCACAAAGTTACTTATCACGATTCATGTCACCCGCTGAGGGAATTGGGAATACATGATCAACCAAGAAAATTAATAAAAAGCATCCGCAATCTGGAATTTGTCGAAATGGAAAAGTCCGACGAATGCTGCGGTTTCGGAGGTACCTTTTCATACAAGTTTGAAAATGTTTCTCTGGCTATGGTGGAAAGTAAATGCCGGAACATTGAAAAGAGCGGTGCCGAATTCTGCGCCGGTGCAGATTCAAGCTGTCTGATGAATATAGAAGGCTTTATGAAAAAGCACGAAATAAATGTTAAAACAATTCATATAACTGATTTACTTGCAAGAAGTATGAACCTTTAATTAAAAAATCAGTGTATCGTCGTTTAAAGAGATTGAGTGCACATAGAAATTGTTCTGCTGGGATTCCGGATTATAAATTAAAACAAGCTGAATTATAATTTATGAGAGCAACTCCGGTTAATACAAAAAATTTAATTAAAGATGCGTTAGCAGATACGAATCTGCGCAAAGCGGTGAAGAATGCAACCGGCTCCTCTACGGTGTCACGCGGTAAAATAGTAGACGGAATACCGTATTGGGAAGACTTAAGATCAAAAGCTCATTCCGTTAAAAAAAATGTTATTGAACACCTGGATAAATATCTCGAAGAATTTGAAGAGAACTGTATAAAGAACGGAATAAATGTTCACTGGGCGTCCGACGGTTCGGAAGCGCGAAAAATCATATTGAAAATAGCGGAAGATAATCAGGCCAAGAAAGTTGTAAAATCAAAATCTTTGACTACTGAAGAAATTCATCTTAATGATTTTTTAAGTGAACACGGCATCGAATCGCTTGAGACCGATTTAGGCGAATACATTGTGCAGCTGAAAGAACAGATACCTTCCCACCTAATTATTCCGGCAATGCATCTTAGCAGACAGGATATCGGAAAATTATTCGAACAAAAACTCGGACGCAAGTATACCGAAGATCCGAAGGAATTATTAAAAATTGCAAGGGAAATTCTTCGTGAAAAATTCCTCTCCGCCGACATGGGAATTACCGGGGTAAATTTCGGGTTTGCATCTTCGGGCAGTTTCTGTATTGTAGAGAACGAAGCTAATGCGCACTTTACTTCAAGCCTTCCTAAAGTACATATTGCAATAATGGGATTGGAAAAATTGCTCCCGGATCTTAAATCACTTCCGTATTTTTTAAAACTTCTGCCTCCCAGTGCAACGGGACAGAAATCGTCTACATATGTTAATTTTATCGGCGGACCAAGCAGAGAAAAATACGGCGAAGGACCCGAAGAAGTTCACATAATTTTGCTGGACAACGGAAGGACGAAAATTCTTAACGACCCTAAATTACGGGAAACATTGTTCTGCATAAGATGCGGGGCATGCCTGAACGTTTGTCCGGTCTACGGGCAGATAGGCGGACACGCATACGGCTGGGTTTATATGGGACCTATCGGCGCAACTTTAATACCTCAGTATCTTGGAGAAGAGGAAGGTAAACATGCGCCTTTTCTGTCAAGTTTATGCGGGGCCTGTTATGAAGTATGTCCGGTTAAAATAGACCTGCCGCGTCATTTGCTTACATTGAGGAATCGTATAGTCGAGTCAGGTAATGCAAATAAAATAGATAAACTGGCTTTTAAAACATGGTCAGTAGCGGCGTCCAATCCAAAATTTTACCGGACGGTAACCAAAATACCTGCCGTAATTCAGAATTTGGTTTATAAACAAAAACCGTTTCCCGTACCCGGATACTGGAAAGAACGCGAGTTTGCCCTATTCGATTCAAAAGGTTTCAGAAACCGATTCAGAGAATTATTAAAAAGCGATGATGATGATGTCAGCACGAAATGAAATACTGAACAGATTACGCAGCGCCGTAAAAAATAGGTCGGAGATTAAGACCGACGATCCGGATGCCGAAAGAAAAATTCATGAAAGTCTGGCATTACTGACACCGCCGGGCATAAACGAATTATGGGAACAATTTAAATCGGAACTGGAGTCGATATCCGGAGAATTCCATCGTGCAGAAAATGCCGGTCAAGCAGCAGATATAATTTCCGGATTTATCAGCGAAACTAAAATTGATAGCCTGGCGGTAAGCGGGGAAAAGATTTCCATGCAAATTGCTTCTCTCGTCGAAGCAAAAATAAAAGGATTAAAATTACTTCCGCCTGAGGGGTTAAATTTTGAAGAACGTAAAAATATTTACTCTTTAATTAATGCGGCGGTTGTTCATCCTTCATACGCAGTAGCCGACATCGGATCGCTTGTGTTTTTGTATGACAACTCCGGCACCACACTGCCGCATTTTTTATGCGAAAATACATTTGCGATAGTAAGTCCTGAACAGATAATTGCAAACCAGTTTGAACTTTTTGAAAAGACGGATTCCGAAAAATTAAAGAACATGGTATTTGTAGCCGGACCCAGCCGCACTGCAGACATTGAAAAAGTACTTGTACTCGGTGCACACGGTCCGCGCCGTTTGATTGTCATCCTGTTAGACGAAAATTAAATTTTTATTTAAAGGAAAATATTATTGTCAAAATTCCTTGCCGTTGATCTAGGCGCCGAAAGCGGACGCATAATTGTCGGTATTCTCTCCGCCGGTAATATATTATTGGAAGAGATCCACCGTTTCAATAATAAACAGATTAAACAAGGCGACAGTTATTTCTGGGATACTGCTTTATTATTCGGCGAGATAAAAAAAGGATTAACTTTCGCGGTTTTAAAGGGACACAAAGATATCCTCTCAATAGGCATTGACACTTGGGGAGTTGATTTCGGCATGCTCGGTGCAGACGGAAAGTTATTGGAGATGCCTCATACTTACAGAGACAGCCGTACTGAAGGAATGCTCGAAAAAGTCTTTGAAAAAATTTCCCCGGATGAACTATACAAATCTACCGGCATTCAGATAATGAATATAAATTCTATTTTCCAGTTATACAGTATGAAGGATAACCAGGAATCTTTGCTGGAAAAGTGCCGTAATATTTTATTTATGCCCGATCTTTTTAATTATCTTCTTACGGGGAAAATAAAGTCCGAATGTACTATCGCTTCTACATCCCAGCTTCTTAATGCTAAGGACAAAACATTCGATAAAAATATATTTTCCGCGCTTGGTTTTCCGGGCGAAATAGCTGCGCCGATTATTCTGCCGGGCACGGCAATAGGGAAGCTTCTCCCGGATATTTCCAAAGAAACCGGATTGGGAGAAGTGGATGTAATTGCGGTAGGAAGTCACGATACGGCAAGTGCAGTAGCCGCGGTACCTGCCGGCGGAAATGACTGGGCTTATTTAAGCTCGGGAACATGGTCGCTTTTAGGCATTGAATCCGACGTTCCGTTGATATTTCCTGAATATAAATTTGAATTCACAAATGAAGGCGGCGTAAACGGCAAAAACATATTTTTAAGAAATATAACCGGGATGTGGCTGATTCAGGAAATAAAAAAAGCGTGGGACAGAGAAGGTGAAAATCTATCCTATGATCAAATTATAGAACTTGCCTCTAATGCCCGCGAGTTTGTCTGTTATATTGATCCGGACGACAGCTCTTTTATTAACCCTGATAATATGATTGAAGCAATAAATAATTTTTGTGCATATACAAAGCAGAGCAGTCCGCAGTGTAAAGGAGAATATGTACGTTCAATTATGGAAAGCCTTGCTTTGAAGTATAAAATAGTGCTGGAAAAAATAGAAAAAGTTTCGGGCAGAAAAATTAATGTTATTCATATTGTGGGCGGAGGCTCTAAAAATAATTTATTAAATCAGCTGACGGCAAATGCTACCGGAAGAAAAGTTTTAGCCGGCCCTGTTGAGGCAACCGCTCTCGGCAATATTTTAATGCAGGCAGTCAGTACAGGGAATTTAAAGTCTTTAGAAGAAGCTAGAGAAGTTATCTCAATTTCATTTCCTCAGAAATCATATTTACCGGAAGACAGCGAATTTAATAAGTGGAAAAATTATTCGATATTATGCGGTGTAACATAAAGGGATAAATTTGTAAATTCAGTTTTAAATTTGCAGCATGTACGCTGGAATTTTTTCCGCTGCTGAACATTTTAATAATTTTATTATCAAGGAGACTGCATAATTCAATGGGAAATAGAAAAAAGGTATTTGTTACCGGATGTTTCGATATGCTTCATAGCGGGCATGTAGCCTTTTTCAAGGAAGCAGCTGAATTCGGCGACGTTTACGTAGGTTTGGGATCGGATGAAACTATTTACGATCTCAAGGGGAGATATCCCATTAACAACCAGGATGAACGTAAGTATATGATAAAAGCATTGGGCTGCATTACCGAATGTATTATAAATACAGGCAGCGGTATTCTGGATTTTTTAAACGAAATTGAAACAGTTAAACCGGATATTTTTATTGTAAATGAAGACGGCAGCACACCCGCGAAAGAAGAACTTATAAAGAAAATGGGTATTGATTATATGGTCTTGAAGCGAATACCTTACGGTGATCTGCCAACGCGTTCAACTACCGCTCTTCGAAACGAATGTACTATTCCATACCGAATAGACCTTGCCGGAGGCTGGCTTGATCAGCCTATGGTAGGAAAAGTAGCCGGCGGACCGGTGCTTACCGTTTCTATTGAACCCACTATCGAGTTTAACGAAAAAAGCGGCATGGCTTCAAGCACCAGGAGAAAAGCAATAGAATTATGGCATACTTCAATTCCCGCCGGAGATAAAGAAAAACTTGCGAAAATACTTTTCAGTTATGAAAATACTCCCGGCTCGGAAATAATTTCGGGGTCGCAGGACTCGATAGGCATCGTTATTCCCGGATTAAACAAGCTTGACTATAACGGAGAATACTGGCCCGAAAAAATCATTTCCGTTCAGGACGAAAAAATATTAAACTGGATTGAAGATCATCTTTATTTAGTTTCGCTGGGCCCGCGGCATTCCGGTTATAATGTACTGAATAATACCGATATAAATAAAGCTAACGCATCCGCGTTAAGCGAAGCCTCTGAAAAGTGCTGGCAGTCTATTATGAATACAGATTTAAAGAATTTCGGATATTATTTTAAAAAATCTTTCGAGGCCCAGATAAAAATGTTTCCGAATATGGTTCACGAAGATATGTTCAAGGCAATAGATAAATACAAAAACTCCGTTTACGGCTGGAAGCTATCCGGGGCCGGAGGAGGGGGATACTTAATTCTGGTATCCGACGGAACTATTAAAGATGCTATAAAAATTAAAATCAGGAGAAAAGAAACTTAGAATAATATTAAGACAATATCTGAAACGTATTGCATCGACAAATTACATAAAATTTATTTGAAAATTAAAGTCAACCGTAGAGCAATAAATTAATAAATAATTTGCCTGTATTTGTAATTCAAAACAGGTAAAGGGTCCCTTTATTTCTAAATAATTATTTCGGAGGAGAATACATGCACATAATTTCAATGACCGTATTCGACTGGGCGATTCTTGTAATTTATCTCGGCTTTGTAATTTGGATAGGATTCTACCTTAGGAAGTTTACAAAAACAGACGAAGATTTTTTTCTTGCCGGTAGAAGGAACAGCGCTATGATAGCCGGAGTGGCTTTCATGTCGGCAAATATGGGTGCCTTGGAAGTTGTCGGTTATGCGGGGCAGGGTGTAGAATACGGTATATATGCTCTGCATTTCTATTTGATAGGTGCAATCCCCGCAATGTTGTTTTTAGGAATATTCATGATGCCCTTTTATTACAGCGGCCGAATTAAGTCGATTCCGGGTTATTTGCGCGAGCGCTTTGACGAGAAAACCAGGGTCTTAAATGCAGTGGCTTTCGCAATAATGACGGTTCTCGTGTCGGGAATAGCCTTATATGCTCTTGCTTTGGTATTGCGGACTTTCCTGGGCTGGAATTGGGATATGAGCATCTGGCTGTCTGCAGCCCTGGTTGCACTTTACGTTACTTTAAGCGGTTTAATGTCCGCGATATTTACCGAAGTAATACAATTTTTCTTAATCTGGGCCGGGATTTCCTTATTGCCTATTCTCGGCATTATAGATTTAGGCGGACCTGCGCAGGCGTTTTCACATCTTTCACAAATGTACACCCATCTCTGGGCGAATTCAGGCAACCCTGCTGATAATGCAATGATGGTTAGCTGGCCTGCGTTGGTTTTCGGACTCGGCTTTGGAATTTCATTCGGTTACTGGACCACAGATTTTTTAATTATACAGCGTGCATTTTCTGCAAAAGATGTCCGCTCGGCCAGAATGGCTCCAATTATCGGATCATATTTTAAAATATTACTGGGCTTTGCGGTAGTAGGCAGCGGTATGGTTGGGCTGGCTCTTTTAAAAGATCCTCACAGCGGTTTTGCTCTCTTGAACGACGGCGGTAAAATCCAGTATGATTCTGTAATGCCGCTTCTGATGATGAGATATTTTCCCCCCGGATTAGTAGGCGTCGGAGTTACGGCACTTGTTGCAATGTTTATGGCAGGGCAGGCCGGCAATATGAGCGCGTTCAATACAATATGGACATATGATATATATAAATCGGTAATTAATAAGGAGGCATCACCTAAGCGTTTGTTATGGGTCGGAAGGGTAGCGACAATAGTCGGGATTTTATTAAGCATTGGCAGTGCTTACTGGGCAAAGAGCATGCCCACTATAATAGATTATTTACAGGCAATAACATCATGGATACTGGCTCCCGGAGTAGCTATCATATTATTAGGAATGTTTATAAAGAAGATATCTCCCGACGGCGCATTCTGGGGGATGCTAACCGGAATGGTTGTGTCATTTTCATTATTTATGGGGCTACAACTGGGATGGATATCGGCAGGATCCATTTCACCCAGCGGCGGCGAAGGAATAATGGCGGCTAATTTTTGGAGAGCACTGTGGGCCTGGCTGATTAGTTCAGGCGTTGCCGTAGCTATTAGTACATTTACAAAAAAACGTTCTGAAGATGAATTGGTCGGACTTGTCAGGAGTTTAACTCCAAAAACTATCTCTAAAGATATTTCATTGACGCAAAAACCTGCATTCTGGGCAAGCATTACGTTGGTAATTCTGGTTATAATAAACATTTATTTCTGGTAAACAAACGGAGAAGAGTGTTATGACTGAAAATGAAAATCAAATGAAGCCTATTTGGTATTTTGTAGGCTTGATTTTGCTGATCGTAGGTTTTATAGTACTGGCAGCAGGTATTTATTATTTGTTTGTCCCCGATCATCACCCCATTGAACTTACCGGACTGCATATAAATATTTGGTGGGGCATAATTCTCATGATCGGAGGCAGTGTTATGGCATATGCGAACAGAAAATCTATTGAAGTTTGACTGTTTCGTTAATTATACCATTGTATAAAATATTAGAAAAATTATGGCTACAATTTTTGATGTTGCCGAAAAAGCAAAAGTCTCCGTAATTACTGTTTCGCGTTTGTTGAATAATCCCCAAATAGTAAGCGAGAGGACTGCCAAAAAAATAACTCTGGCTATGGAAGAATTACATTATCAGCCGAGTCAAATTGCCAGATCTCTCGTTAAAAAAAGGACTAATACTATTGGTGTGATTATGTCCGATATTAAAAATACTTTTTTTAATAACTGGTTCCGTATAATTGAGGATTTTGCAACCGGTCACGGATTTAATCTGGTATTATGCAATACCGATGAAGATCCTGAAAGAGAAATGAAATATTTGAAATTGCTGCTGTCTCAAAGAGTCGACGGTATTATTATAGTACCCAGTTCCGAAAAATCGGTTGATTATTTATTAAAAAGCCGCGTACATTTTATTCTTGTTGACAGGGTGCTTCGACCGAATAAAGCCAGTTATGTTTCGACGGATCATTATGCCGGAGCATTTGAAGCAACCGAATATCTGATAGGACTGGGACATACGAAAATTGCCGTATTAAGGGGAGCGGGATTACTTTATCCTGATATAGAAAGGTTTGCCGGTTTTGAAGAGGCGATGAAAAAGCATAAGAAAAAAATTGACAAGGATTTTATATTTAATTGCGAATTCAATGAGACGGCAGGCTATGAATCAACTCTGAAAATGCTGGAAGCGGATTCTAAACCGACTGCTATCTTTTCATTCAACAGCAAGATGATGAACGGTTCAATTAGAGCAGTTCAAAAACTCGGGTTGAATATTCCCGATGACATTTCGCTTTTATGTTTCGATCAGATAAACGGATATGAAATATTCAAACCCAAGATTACATGTATTACGCAGCCGATAAACAACTTGGGAGAAAATTCAATTATTTCATTAATTGATCAGATCAGAGGTACTCATACAGCAAAACCGCTGAAAGAAATTCTGAAACCCACATTAGAGATAGGGGAATCCTGTAAAAAAATTGAATAGATAAGGTTCTTACAAATATATTTTTTATTGTTCTTCGGAAACATTAAAATTATTTTGTAAACGATGTCGGTGCGAAAGTACCGAAATATTTTAGTGTGGAATGAAAAGCCGTTAAATCAATTCCTTCGCATTGCGAAACCAATGCAAAATATAACGGAGGCTTAGGCAAATCTTTTCCGGTAAATTTCCGGACCCTCGAGGCAAAATTCGGATCAATCGCGGAATTTACGGCATCCATAACTCCTATTTCACTGAATCCCATACAGAAAAGTATGGTATTGTTTTCAGAACCAGGTATCTTGAGAAGAACTCCGTAATCTTTTTGATAATTGCTGGCAATCCAGCTCACGTTAAATGATTTTACGGTATCGCTGTTTCCGTCAGTAATCTGCAGCGTTGAAGGTTCAACACTGAACTTTATATTTGTTTTAGAGATTAAAGTATCAAGCTTGTATAATGTTTTAAACGTACCTATAAAAATAATATTATGTTTCTCCAGGTCTTCCCATTTTAACTGAGAAGCAAGTCTTATTGATACATTACTTGATGTACCGTTAAATAACCTCAATATTTCCAGCAGTCCGAAAGAGGAACTGGGGCGCAGGTAGGTAAAATTTAATTTTTCATACTGGTCGTAAATTTCCGGATATTCCTTTACGTAGTGCTGAAAGTCCTTGTCGTTATTTATTTTAGTATTTCTCAGAAAAATTCTGTCAGGGCCACTATGTTTCTTCGTAATAAACAGATAATCCCCCAAAACAATTATTGTAGGCTGTCCGTTTTTTTGAACAAATCCCTGCCATATCGGGTTAGGAATAGTAAAATTATTACCGCTTTCCTTGGAAACAAAAGGATTAAACAGCATTTCATATCCGGCAAAGAGAGCTAATACTAAAATAATTGCTAGAGAGGTATAGTATTTCTTTTTACTGGGTGCATTATGTCCGTTGGAATTAGTTGCATGTACATAATTTACAAGATACTGGCCCTTGGGTATTTCAATCTTATAAGTGAAATTGTCTTCCGTGGTCAGATAATAATGTTCGAGTTTTTTCCTGAGGTTACTAATATACGATCTTATTACCGGATTGGTATTCGGGTCAAAGCTGGAATCTTTGCCGAAGATATCTATTGCGATTTCAATTTCTTTTATAGATCCGTCTTTCTCGGATTTCTCCACCAGGTATTTGAGCAAATCCTGATATCTTTTGGAATCGCGAAATTCTGAGCTGTTTAGGATAAGGGAGAGAATTTGTTCTTTTTCACTAGCGTTTAATTCAATCATGTACAAGAATAATAAAATTATTTAATTATTTCAAATTAATTAAATATGCTGTTTATGAACTCTTTTCAAATGATTTCACGGGGCAATTTGCACGCAAATTGCGTGAATTTGACCGTTAAATGCTTGGCGACAGCATAACTAATAACTAAATTGGGCCATAAATTTTTATTAGCAAAAATATGCTTTATAAAAAAATAAAATGCACTGTTTCAAAAGTGAACCAACGATATTTACCTGTCCGAATCAAAGTGTCAGTGTATCTGAAAAGCAAATAGAATCAAAATAGTTAAGAGACGGTTTAACCAAAAGAACTAAATAATTGATCTATAATGAAATCCGAGTTGATCAAGAAATATTTCATTAAAAAATGCAAAATAAAATAGGTATTCTGATGTTTCCTGCAAGCTTAAGATTCTTCACTCAAAAAAATATACTTTCATTAAAATATAAAATACCAATTTAAAGGACCCCGATAAGCAAGACGTTTTGAATTAAAATATAAAATGATAAACGCTAAACATTTTAAATAATTTTCAATAAAATAGTTAAAAGGAGCGGAAAAAACAAGAATAATCACAGTTTAAACCCAGGTGAAAACCTTAAGATTTCACTAATTATCGTCGCATGTAAGATTAATCATAGGAGGCAGTAGTATGAAAATATTATCTACATGGAAAATATTTTCTTTTTTAATATTAATTTTCACAGCAAGTATTTTCGGACAGGGGACTTTAAGGGGAACGATAAGCGATTCACTTACAAATGATCCTCTGGTGGGCGCGAATATTTATTTTTTAGGCACGGCAATAGGTTCGGCATCTGACATAAACGGTGCTTACAGCATTTCAAAAATTCCTTTCGGTCATTACCGTGTAAAAGTTTCATATATCGGATATAAATCGAGGGACTATACAATTGACATTTCTTCAAATAAAACTGTGGTACTAGATGTTAGCTTACCCAGCGAAATTCTACAGGGTAAAGAAGTTATAGTCTCCGCGCAAGCATTGGGTCAAGCTGCCGCAATCAACCAGCAGCTAGCGTCTAATACTATTGTGGATGTAGTATCCCAGCAGAAAATAAAGGAACTGCCCGATGCTAATGCGGCAGAATCTTTAGGCCGGTTGCCCGGTGTTTCTTTGTTGCGTTCCGGAGGTGAGGCAAATAAAATTGTATTGCGGGGATTAAGTCCGCAATTTGCATCTGTTACCGTTGACGGTGTTAAATTAGCTTCAACCGATGCAAATGATCAGGGAATAGATTTGAGTACGATCTCTCAGGGATCGCTGGCAGGAATTGAATTATACAAAGCCTTAACATCGGATAAAGATGCAGATGCAATTGCCGGTACCGTAAATCTGGTAACTAAAAAAGCTCCTTCGGAAAGAGCCATCAGACTGGAAGCATTCGGAGATTATAACGGCCTGGATAAATCTGCGAATCAGTATATATTTAACGGTAATTACGGCGAAAGATTTTTTAGCGATGTTGTCGGTGTTCAATTGGAAGGCCATGTTGAGCAGAGAGTCAGAAGCAGTGAATCTACTGATTATACGTACGATTTTAATTACCAGGGCGGCAATAACTGGCAGACTACACTTTTCCAGCCGCAATACATAAATGAACTTAGAAAAAGAGCCGGCGGCAGCGTGTTGTTGGATTTCAATACACCTGACGACGGCAACATAAAATTTAATACGGTTTATAACAGAACTTCCAGAGATTATCTTACTTCCTACAGAACTTATGCACAGAGCGGCGGAGTAGCATACGATTACAGAGATCAAAGACAGGACATCAGTATATTTAATTCTTCTCTTCACGGAGATAATAAATTAGTCGGTTTTCAAACCGATTGGAATTTATCTTTTTCCCAATCCCAGGCGAAAACCCCATATGATTTCGAGCTTAATTTTGATGAGTCGAGTGCAACCGATCCCAGCGGAAAAGTAATCGCAGGTATGGGAAACGTACCGGCGAAATATGATCAGGGACCTGTTTCTGCCTGGATTCCTTATGCAATAAATAATTGGAAAACTGCTTTTCTTAATCAGGCAAACGACAATCTCGGAAACAACCTCGAAAAAATTAAAACGGGGTTTGTTAATTTATTAAGAAATTATTCGATCGGAAGTAATTTAACAGGCGCTTTTAAATTCGGATTAAAATATAAGGAAATGAATCGAAGCAATAATCACTCACAGTCCAGGGCAAATTATTACCTGGATAACGGTGTTCCTACTTATACAATGCTGCCGGACGGTTCAATAGTAAAAAAAGATTTAAGCGGAACAGCTTTCAGTAATGTGATCCTTTCATCCAACAGAATTTCAATGTCTAATTTCCTGGCTTCAAATCCTCCGAGCAGGAATGTTTACAATACTTACTTGTTAAATCCTTTAATAGATAGAAATCTATTGGAATCATGGAGAACTTTAAATATACACGGATACCTTTCTCCGGGCGGCGATCAGGAATATATTCCTAATATCCAGGACGCTGCGCAAAATTTTTATAAACTTACCGAAAGGACGCTTGCATATTATTTAATGAATACATTAAATATAGGGCGAGAGGTGACTGTTATTGCAGGCGTAAGAGTTGAGAGCGATAATAACGATTATACGTCAAATTATATGAACACCCCGCTTTCCGGTTTTCCTTTTCCGAGAAACGGGAACGTGCTGGATACGACCGTTAATCACACCGAAACAAATGTGCTGCCGAATTTGCAGGTACTGGTTAGACCGGCAGGTTTTATGAATGTAAGACTTGCGGCTTATCAAGCATTGGCAAGACCGAATTTTGATTACAGACTTGCAAAATTGGTTGCCTACCAGGGAAGCGGAGCATCTCTTCATATAGGTAATCCGCAGCTAAAAGATGCAGTTGCATGGAACTTCGAAATTCAGACGCAATTCTACGGAAACGATATTGGTTTGTTTTCCGTGTCGGCTTTCTACAAAAATATCAAAAATATGTTTCAGTATGTTAACGGAGCTCAACTACCGGGACCCAGTCAGGCTCTGTTTGACAGTTTAGGAATACAATGGAAAAGTCCTTTAAATCCGACTACGCAATTTAATTTTTACTATCCGTATAATTCAGATAAACCGACAAAAGTCTGGGGCTTTGAAGTAGAACATCAGGCCAACTTCAGATTCTTACCCGGACTCTTAAAAAATATAGTGCTTGATTATAATTTCTCAATAGTCAGGTCCGAAACTTGGGCGCCTACTATAAAAGTTATTAAGGATACCGTTAATGATCCATTATTAGGTAAAGTTGTCAAATCAAGCAATAAGTTAGTAGAGGTCAAACAAAAACTGCAGGACCAGCCTGAGTTTTTCGGAAATATTTCTCTCGGATACGATATTTACGGCTTTTCATTTCGAATCGCACTTTTTCATCAAGGAAAATACAATTCATCTTTTTCATCAGACAGCAGATCAGACGGAGAACAGGATGCATATACAAGGGTAGATATTTCTCTTAAACAGGAGATAACTAAAAACGTATCCGTGCTTTTAAATCTGAATAATATTACAAATGCAAAAGACGGGAATTTGTATTACGACAGAATTCTCGGAGTAGAAGTACCTAATACGGATCACAAATACGGTATGACAGGTGAATTTGGGGTTAGAGTTAATTTATAAAAAATAATTAAATGTTCAATTGTTCCTTAAAGTAAATAATCATTTCACTAAACTTATTTGGAGGTAAGTAATGGGAAAAAAACTTTCACTATTTTTTATTCTGGCCGTCATAGTATTATTGCCATGTTACGTTTTAGGGCAGTCGTCTCACGATATGGTTATTCCCGATTACAAAACAAATCAATTGTACTTGAATGATGAGATCATGGGCGATACTACTTCCACCGGTACCAGAAATGATCCCGACAGAGTATATGTCTTAAAAAGCGGCGGTGTTTATCTGGTTGATGTTGCAATTCGTAACACCGATTGGGTGTTAAGAATTAAAGCCGAGGACGGTGCCGCAGTAAAGCCGACAATTTACTCATTTGAAAATCCGGATAATTCAAAATATCCCGGTGAAGTATTTACTGTTGAAGGTGATGTATATTTGACTGGTCTTAACGTAGTCGGTTGGACTGAAACTTATCCCGATCAAATTTCCGCAATGCCTGCGAGGATAATAAACGTTGCAACTGCGGGACCCAAGCTCTATATATCGATAATTGCGTAGTAAGCGGTGCCAAGGGCTACTATTATTCAAACCAGCAGTGCCGCTCACATTGTTAAAATAACAAATACTATTATGGCCCAGTCCGGAAACCTATACGCTACAAACATTGGTAACGGTAGATATTTAGACTGTCGGAATGTTTCAATCGATAGCCTTATTATTCAAAATTGTTCTATGACTGATTGTACAGACCGTGCAGTAAGACATTATGCCAGTGCAGGTCCTCTGGGTTATGTGCTCTTTGATCATAATACAGTCAGGAATGATTTATCCATGCACGGCTTTCTTGCATTCGGCTGGGTAGGGAGTTATGCACAGGTTACTAATAATGTTTTCGTAGATAATTTTGCTCTGGGCAACGATAGTACGGATGACGTAAGATTAGCCGAATTCGGAGATCCCGGAGAATTCGATCAGTTCGGTAATAACAGAATGACTATGCTGAGCAGTTTAAATACCGATTCGACGAATACTGAAACCTGGAAAGTAAGTAATAACTATTATGCTGTTTCAGATTCAATTCAAATGTTCTACGATCAGCATTCGGATATTGGCCTGGGAAGTCTTATCCCGAATTCATGGTATATCAACAAACAGATTGCCGATTCCACAACTTCCTGGCAAAAAGATAATATTACATTCGAACATGCCACTCACTCACTTTATAATTTCTGCGAATGGTACTGGACTCCGGATCCTAACGGCCCGGGCAAAAGCAAAAACACTACTAATTTCAGCGCTTCGGTTGATTATGCCCGTCCTGCGGTTGCATTCTATTCAGATACATCCAAATTTAATCTCGTTTACAGTTCCTCATCAATGGCTTATACAGGCGACATGAACGGTAAACCTGCCGGTGACCCGAGATGGTTCCCGAACATCACCGCAGCGAAAAAATATAGTTCGGAATTGCCGGCTTCATTTACTCTGCAGCAAAACTATCCGAATCCGTTTAATCCTACGACAATGATTCAATACAGTATACCGAAAGAATCAAACGTTACTCTTCAGGTTTTCGATGTACTTGGAAGACTTGTTACTACTCTTGTAAACGGAAATCAGGCAGCCGGAAAATATTCGGTAAGTTTTGATGCTTCAAAGTTAAGCTCGGGTGTATATGTCTATCAGCTCTCTACACCCAATAAAGTAATCACAAAGAAAATGATGCTGCTGAAATAACAGTTGTCATTATTCTTTGTTTTGATATGCGGCTCAACATCAAATACCGTATTTACTTCCGGTGTTGAGCCGTTATAATTTGATTCTTTTTATCCGGAATTTAAACTAAACATATTAGGATATTCAGATGAACGGATATGGTGCGTTTAAATCTAAATGTAATTATCTATTTAGACGGTTTTTGGTCTTATTTTTAATAGTCACATTTGCTTTTCCGTCGACAATTATCTTTGGAGCATCAGGCGATACTACAAATGCGTGGGCAATCAGGACACCGAAACCGCCCAGCACTCCGAGAATCAACGGACCTTCAGTTTTCGGCGTAAGACCCGGTTCTCCTTTTCTTTATCATATACCCGCCACAGGTATAAGACCTATGGAATTTTCAGTCGATGCTCTGCCGGCAGGCCTGATACTTGACAAGCATACAGGCGAAATTACGGGAAAAATAAAGAAGCCCGGAAAATACAGGGTGGTTCTTCATGCGCAGAATTCTTTAGGCTCATATAAAAGCAATTTTGAAATAATAGTCGGCGAAAATATTTCCCTTACGCCTGCGCTGGGATGGAACAGCTGGAACTGCTGGGGAGATAAGGTTACGGAGGAAAATATTATTCAAAGCGCCCGCGCAATGGTTTCATCCGGTTTAATCAACCACGGGTGGACGTATATAAATATTGACGATTCGTGGCAGGGTAAAAGAGGCGGAAAATTTAATGCAATTCAGGGAAACGAAAAATTTCCGGACATGAAAAGTTTATGCGATTCCATTCATAGTATGGGGTTGAAAGCCGGAATTTATTCCACTCCCTGGACAACTTCGTATGCAGTTTATATAGGCGGAAGTTCCGAAAACCCGGAAGGCATCTGGTCAAAACCGACAATTCCCAAAAGAGGAAATTTAAACAGGAATAAACTTCCCTGGGCAATCGGGAAATTTTCTTTTGCAAAAAACGATGCAAAACAATGGGCAGCCTGGGGTATTGATTATCTGAAGTATGATTGGAGTCCAAATGAAGTACCCGAGACAAAAGAGATGTACGACGCATTAAAATCTTCCGGAAGAGATATTATTTTAAGTCTCTCTAATAATGCTCCTTACGAAAATATTACGGGACTTTCGAGATATGCAAACTCATGGCGCACAACCGGGGACATTCGCGACAGATGGGACTCAATGGCTAGAATCGGGTTTTCTCAGGATAAGTTTGCCTGTTTCGAAGGTCCGGGGCATTGGAATGATCCTGATATGCTGGTTGTCGGTTATGTCGGCTGGGGTAATCCGCGGCCTACCAAATTGACGCCTGATGAACAGTACACACACATAACATTGTGGTGTCTGCTTTCAGCACCGCTTCTTATAGGCTGCGATATGCAGAGGCTGGATGATTTTACACTTAATCTTCTTACTAACGATGAGGTTCTGGCCGTGGATCAGGATCCGCTCGGGAAAGAAGCTGTAAGTTTGACTGCAGACGGAGATACGAGAATTTATGTAAAGCCGCTGGCAGACGGTTCAAAAGCAGTGGGCTTTTTTAATCTAAGCGAAAAAGATACAACAATAAGCGTAAGATGGTCTACATTAAGAATTACGGGATCGCAGATTGTACGGGACTTATGGCGTCAGAAAAATTTAGGCACTTACGATAATGAGTTTAAGATTCAGGTAGCTCCGCACGGCGCTGAGCTGGTAAATATTCGTCCGGCTGAAAATAAATAATTTTCTTAAAAGCAGTCTTATTAAAATTAGAAATACTATAAATCATGAATAAATTAATTAATAAGAAATTAGTCGAAACCGTTTTAATATTTTCTCTCCTGCTTAGTTTGTTATCCGTAACCTCGTGCGACATTAAAGAAAAACCGGTTAACAAAACCAAAGAAGCGGAGACCCCAAAAGATAAAAGAATGGAATGGTTCCGTGATGCCAAATTCGGTTTGTTTATTCATTGGGGCCTTTATTCAATCCCGGCAGGTGTCTGGAAAGGTAAAGAAATTCCGGGTATAGGCGAGTGGATAATGAACCATGCTAGAATTCCCGTAAAAGAATATGCAAAGCTTGCGAAGAAATTTGATCCGGTAAAATTCGATGCTGACAGGTGGGTTAAAATGGCTAAAGATGCCGGGATGAAATATGTTGTAATAACGGCAAAACATCACGACGGTTTTGCAATGTACCACTCGAAAGTGAGTAAATATAATATTTACGACGCTACTCCTTTTAAGAGAGACCCGATGAAAGAGCTTTCCGAAGCTTGCAAAAAATACGGCATGCGTTTCGGGTTTTATTATTCGCAGACACAGGATTGGCATGAACCTAACGGCGCCGGAAACGATTGGGATTTTAACGGCGACCACCCGAAAAATTTTGAAAAATATCTGCGCGACAAAGTATTTCCGCAGGTACGTGAATTGTGCACTAACTACGGTCCCATATCTGTCCTTTGGTTTGATACTCCCCGGTTTATGAGCAAGGATGAAAGCAAAGAGCTTGCAGATCTTGTTCATAAATTGCAGCCGGATTGCCTGATCGACGGGCGTATCGGAAACAACATGGGCGACTTTCAAACAAAAGGAGACAACCAGCTCCCTACAGGCGCCACATCTTCTGACTGGGATACTCCGGTAACGATGAATGATACCTGGGGATATAAGAAAAACGATCACAACTGGAAATCTTCGACACAATTAATTAGAGCTGTTGTAGAAGTCGCGAGCAAAGGAGGTACATATCTTTTAAATGTCGGTCCGACTTCGGAAGGAGTAATACCTCAACCGAGTGTTGAAAGGCTCCACCAAATCGGCGAATGGTTAAAAGTCAACGGCGATGCCGTATACGGAACTAGAATGAGTCCGTTCGTTTCCGAGCCCGATTGGGGCATGATTACGGTTAAGCCCGATAAAATGTTTCTTACAGTTTTTAATTGGCCGAAAAACGGTAAGCTTGAATTATACGGATTACGGAATAAAGTAAATAAAGCATTACTTCTTGCAACAGGCGAGGAACTAACTTTTCAACAGAATGAGGACAAAGCGCTTGATCATCAAGGCCTAGTTATAAACGTGCCTGTCAAAGCTCCGGATACTGTTGCGACTGTGGTGGAACTTGATTACAGCGGCAAGGCTGAAGTCAACAACCAGATAGAACAGCAGCCCGGCGGGGAAGTAATTTTAAACGGCATTCAGGCCGATCTTCATCCGGCCGGCGACAGTTCCAAAATTAAAATTAATGATATCGGCATTTTGGATTGGGAGAATCCGGGGGACTGGGCAAGCTGGGATTTTGTTGTAACCAAGCCCGGCACCTTCCAGGTTTCGCTGGGTTCATTTCAGGTTAAGAGAGGAAGCGGAAGAACTCGCAGATCCGTATACGAAGGCGGACATAAATTAACCATCGAAGTTGCATCGCAAAAACTGAATTTTATAACCGATACCAAGATGAGAGATATTGAAAAGCCTTCTCCTTATTTCACCGATATCGTCAGTACTGCCGGAAAAATTAATATCTCAAAACCGGGAAGGTATACGTTGAAGCTAAAACCGGAAAGCATAATTACTACGCAGAAATTGGGATTAACCTTGCGGTGGGTAAGGCTTAAACCGGTGAGCAATTAAAATTAAGGAAATAAGTAAAACCGGAATATTATTTATGATCAGCATAATAAAAAAAATAGTTGAATAATATCTTTATTAAAAAAGAAGAAATGGAAACAGGGGTATGAAACCATTAGGAAACCGCATTCACAGCCGTTTACCGAAATTTATTGTAAGGCTGAGCAATACTCTTTCTCTGAATAGAGTACCGGCACGATTAATATTTATAGTAATAGGGTTTCTATCGACAGTCTGGTTTTTAGCAAGAGTTATTCCCAAACCGAGCCGTGCAACGTACCCGTGTATGCGGGTTGCGTATCCGTTTATGTCCGGATTCATTACATATTTACTCGGGCTCGGAGCCACCGTCTTTGCGTATAAAAAAACAAAAGAACATTTAGCAAACGCAAGATATCTGGCGGCTGCTGTTTTTCTGGTGATAACCATTTTTTCCGGTATTTTCTTTTTTACCAATGAATCAATTCCTGTTTATGCCAATTCAAAAACAATTTTGCCCGCCAACAATCCCATCGGCTCTGCAAAGGGGATATTCCCGGGGAGAGTAGTATGGGTATGGAATCCGAATTCAACCAATGAAAATTGTACCAATAATTTCGGCGACGGCTGGTTCATGGACAAAAATACAAATATGAGTGTTGTGAACGATATGGTTGCCGAAGCCGTTATGAAATTAACCGGCAAGATGTCGGTTATCGACGCCTGGGACGGTTTATTCAAATATTTTAATAAAAACCACGGCAAGGGCGAGACAGGTTATAAAGACGGTGAGAAGATCTTTATAAGAACAAATCAGGTTAGCGCAAGCAGCGGAACCTATGATAAAAATACTTTTGCAATTTTAAACAGAATCGTTACGGTATGGCTGAAACCTCTCCCCAGGTAGTTCTCGCGATATTAAGGGAACTGATTAATGACTGCGGCATAAAGCAGGAAAATATTTCCGTCGGTGATCCTATGAAGCATATGTACAAACATGTTTTTGATATGTGGCATAATGAATTTCCGGATGTAAAATATATTGACTCCGATGCAAGGCTCGGACGAACCGCTCCCGTTAAAGGCAGTCAGCCTTCGATTTATTATTCGGACCGCGGTAAAATCTTGAAGACCAACGGTACAACAGGCGACCCGGTATTTTCGGATTATTTTCCAACAGTAATAACCGAAGCCGATTACATGGTAGTGATCCCGGCTTTAAAAGCTCATGCCCGGGGCGGAGTTACACTTACGGCCAAAATTCATTTCGGTTCAAACCTGGCCGGCAGCGCAACTCATCTGCACGGCGGGCTCGTTGCTCCTAACAAGGAAAATAATGATCCGATGCGGACTACATATAGTTCCTACCGTGTACAGGTCGATCTTATGGGCAGTAAATACCTCGGTCAGAATACGGTATTATTTTTAGTGGACGGACTTTGGGGCGGGTCGGAGGCTAACGATCCTCCGCGTAAATTTCAAATGCCGCCTTTTAATAACGACTGGTCGTCATCAATTTTTATGTCGCAGGACCAGGTTGCAATAGAATCTGTTTGTTTTGATTTTCTTAAGGCAGAGTACACCGCAGATCGCGAACCGTTTTACGGTGATTACCCTCAAATGCCGGGGGCGGACGACTATATTAACCAGGCCGCAGATTCAACTTACTGGCCTGCCGGTTTTAAATACGATCCTGACGAAACGGGAAATGCTATCGGCAGTCTGGGCGTTTGCGAACACTGGAATAATGCGGATGATAAGCAGTACTCAGGAAACCTTCAACCCGGCAAAGGAATAGATTTGTTGTTTGAAAAGAACACTGCTACGGTTGTTGCGGGAATGCCGGTTGCAGCAGTAAAGAATATGGTGCTATATCAAAACTATCCTAATCCATTTAACCCGGTAACCACAATTGTTTTCAGAACCGCAGGCAGCGGCATGGCAATACTTAAAGTCTACGATTTACTGGGACACGAAGTTAAGACGCTTTTTAACCAGCCTGTAGAATCGGAAAGAAATTACCGGGTTAATTTTGACGCATCGGGACTTGCGAGCGGAGTTTACGTTTATAAGCTGAGTTTCGGCAATAATAGTTTTACTAAAAAATTAGTTCTGTTAAAGTAGCCCGGATGCAAAATTGCGATCGTTAAGGATAATTAAAAATGTTTCTAAATTATTAATGATTTTCTTTAAAGAGATAAAATAATAACAAGCGGATAAAAGCTAAACATATCCGGAATATAAATGACCTCCCACATAAGGGACAGGAGATTTTCGATGGTTCATTCTTTACAAAACTTAAGATATTTATTCATATTAATTTTATCCTTTATCATTTCAACTTTATGTTTCGGTCAAGCTCAGGATACAACTACATTAAAAGCAGACGGTCCCGGCAATACTTATGAATTAATCGACAGCGCATTCGGCTCCGGTGCTTCCAGCGAACTGCCGGATAACTTTCCAGATTGCAACTCGATTCATTCCAGGCACGTAACGGAGGGATGGGACAGCACTCTTAACGAGAATGTTTTCCTGTTTCATATCTACTATAATCCTCCCGATTCAATAGATTACGACAGATGCTCCAACACCGACAGGCAGCGAGTTGAAATTAAAACCGTTGCAAGTAAACTGGAAGGACACGAGGGAGACCTTCAGGTATTCAAGTGGAAATTTAAAATGGACAGCCTTTTTCAGCCTTCTCCTAATTTCTGCCACCTTCATCAAATAAAACATACCGGCGGGACAGATGACGGCTCTCCATTGATGACAATTACTCCGAGGCATTACAGCGATACGACACAGCCGGAATGGCTTCGATTAATTTTTACGGCTCCTACCGGCCAGCCGGGCAGCGGTACACTGGATCAAGTACCGCTGGCTCCTTTAAAGGGAAAGTGGCTCGAAGTTACCGAACAAGTTATTTACAGCCATACCGGCAAGTATGAGGTAACAATAAAAACACTTGACGGTACGGTTGTTATGCACTATGTAAATTATAATATCAACATGGACAGGGGAAATGCCGGTTATCATAGAGGCAAATGGGGTATTTACCGAAGTTTAAATAGTCCTTCTTACCTGCGCAATGAAACAGTTAAGTTTGCTGATATTCAAGTGATCACCGGGATTAAATATTCCGCTCCTAATTTACCTACTAATCTAAAAGCCAGAGCAGTTTCAAAAAGTCAGATAAATTTATCATGGACTGATAACTCCGACAATGAAACGGATTTTCTGGTTCAAAGATCGACAGACGGCGCTGCCTGGCAGAGTATAGGCATAGCAAGTGCTAACGATACTTCTTATAACGATTACGGTCTGCAGGATTCTACAACCTATTTTTATCGTGTTCGGGCCGAGGATTGGAACGGTTCCTCCAACTTTACGGACACCGCCGAAGCAACAACTTTAGTTTCTCGGCAGCAGGGAGGCGATGATCTCGCTCTTTTAAAACAATAACTTGTTCCACCGAGCAGCTTGAAGGCGGCACAGGTGATAATCCTTGCGCTAATGCTGTTGACGGTGATACTGCTACCAGATGGTCATCGGCACGCGACAGCACCTGGCCGCAATGGATCCAGGTTGATCTGGGTTCGGTAATGACTATAAATAAAACTCAGGTAATATGCTACAACGACAGAGCATATCAATTTACAATAGAAGTAAAAACGGACTCGAACGGAACATTTACCAAGGTAGTCGACCGCAGCAATAATACTCAGCCCGGCATGATTGAATCACCGATTACCGACACCTTTGATTCTGTTAAAGCAAGATACGTAAGATTAACGGTAACCGGTGCCGCGGTTTACGCCGGGCCCTGGACAAGTATAGTTGAATTCAAAATATTTAATTCTTCAAGTACAACCGGAATAAAAAAGATAAACGGAAATTTACCTTCGGAATTTTCATTATTCCCGAATTATCCCAACCCGTTTAATCCTTCGACGGTTATTAGTTACCATTTACCTCAAGCAGCTTTTGTAAGGTTGACAATTTATGACATAACAGGAAGGGAAATAACAAAGCTTGTTGAAGGTTACCAGCAGGCCGGTAAATATAATTATACGTGGAATACGGAAAATATATCCGGGAAAAAATTATCGAGCGGAACTTATTTTGCCAGACTTGAAGCAGGCAATTTTGTTAAGGTTGAAAAACTAATGCTGTTAAAGTGATGAGTTGAAAAGTTATGAAAAGAAACGGTTAATTCTAATTTGTCCGATTTACGAGAGGATTGAAACGGAAATCATATGTTGATCAGTTTTATCATGCGAATTGTAGATAGTATAAAAGATAATAAAATTGAAGAAGACGAATGCTTACTAAAATTATAAATGATTCAAAAAAATATTTAGTACTTCTTTTTTTTATCGGAATAATTTCATCGGGAAATTCTTTTCCCCAGATGCTTTTAAAAGCAGACGGACCCGGAAATACCTATGAACTGGTGAGGTCGAAAGGTTTGAAACTCGAGGTGCCGGATTGCGTTCATCAGGTTAAGCACGTTTCGGAAATTTGGGATGATGAGCTGAAGGAATATGTATTTGCATTCGACAGCCACGTGAGTCTTGATAACGACCGGTGCAGAAACTTTGACAGAGAGAGGACTGAATTAACGGTTACCGACAGTTTACCTCCTTCTTATTTAGGTGCTCATGACGGCGATACTTTCACTTATACATGGAAATTCAAACTTGATTCCGGTTATAAAGCTAATCCGAGTTTTTGTCATATTCATCAGATTAAAGCCGTAGGAGGAGATGACGGCGCTCCGATAATAACTTTAACTACAAGGGCAGGTACGCCTGATATGCTTCAATTAATTTTTTCAGCGGCAAGAGGGAAAAGCGGCAGCGGAATTCTAAAAGAAGTAAATCTTGCGCAATTTAAAGGAGTATGGATTACAGCAACCGAGCACGTTACATACAACGTTAACGGTGAATATTCGATTATTCTCAAAAGAATCAGCGACGGCGATACTCTTTTGTATTATACTAATAATGATATTGGTTTATCCAGAACAGGTGCGAAATTTTACAGACCCAAAATCGGCATTTACCGCAGCTTAAAAAATAAAGCGGTTATACGCAATGAGACTATAAGATTTGCCGATTTCGGAATCGCAAATGGGACAGTACCGTGCACAGATCCGGAAGTTAATAATTCGGCACCCGCGGCTCCTACGAGAATAAAAGCTTCGGCATTATCCCGATCGTCAATAGTTATTGAGTGGTACGACAATTCTTATAATGAAGATCATTTCAGAATAGAACGGTCGACAAATAAGACCGACTGGACTTTGGCAGCATTAGTAACCCCGACCTGGGAAAGATGGAGCCCGCAAACTTTGATGCTTGATTACGCGGACACCGCATTAACTTCGGGCACAATTTACTATTACCGCATACGTGCAGAAAATTTATTCGGCAATTCGGATTATTCGGAAACCGCCGAAACATCTACATATAACGCCGCTGATCATTTAGCGGGAAAAAAATTACCGGGCAAATTCGCACTCCGATGTTTTCCAAACCCGTTTAATCCTTCTACTCAAGTAGAATATCAAATTCCGGTATCCTGTGCATGTCCGCCTGGCTATATATGATTCTCTAGGGAAAAAGATACTTACTGCAGTAAATGAATTCAGAACCGCAGGGAAATATGCTTATAATTTTAATACGGGTAATATAACCGGAGACGGGTTGACAAGCGGTGTTTATTATTTAAGGATGCAGGCCGGAAATTATGTAAGGGCAATAAAAATAACGCTGGTCAAGTGATAGAATGAAATGATAGTTGTCTTAAAAGAACAGCAGTAAAAATTGTATTTAAAATGAAAAAGGACTTTTTACTTATTATCAAATGCAAAGGGATTTTATGAAAAGATTTAAGCAAATGTACAAAATATTATTTACGTTATCTGCCTTTTTGTTTTTTTGCTTTTCAAGTTTGATGGCGCAGAAAAGTCAAATATCATATTTTTCATCGTGGCCGGAAGGCAAGTCGCCGACGACAATAGGCAAACTGGTTGCCGAGCATTTTGCCGCAACACCTCATCAGAATTTTAACAGATCAAAACCTCCTAAATATATCACTTATCCTGAGACATGCACATGGTACGGTGCGCTTAAATTTGCAAAGATAACAGACGACGAAAAACTAATGCGCGAATTGGTAGAACGCTTTCAGCCTTTGTTCGGAAATGACAGCACTTTGATCCCAAAACCAACACATGTGGATTACTCTGTTTTCGGCTCAGTTCCGCTTGAACTTATACATCATAACCAAAGAATAAAACGATTGACCTTGACAAATGATCGCGAAAACTATGGGCTGACGAAGACAATGGGAGAATCCGATAGACGGCGGATTAACATCCCAGACAAGGATCTGGATTGACGATATGTTTATGATTACAGCCTGCAGTTGCAGGCATTCCGCGCCACAAAAGAAATAAAATATATCGACCGTGCGGCAAATGAAATGGCTACTTATCTTGATACCCTTCAGCAGCCGAACGGTTTATTCTATCATGCCGAGGGACGCCCTTTTTCTGGGGACGCGGAGACGGATGGGTTGCGGTAGGCATGTCGGAATTGTTATCCGAATTTCCCGGAGAACAATCCGCATTATTACAAAAATTATGTGAGGGATATAAAAAGATGATGACCGACACTTCTGAAATATCAGGATGACAGCGGAATGTGGCATCAATTAATAAACAAGCCTCAGGCATGGCCTGAAACTTCTTGCACCGGAATGTTCACCTTTGCAATGATTACCGGAGTTAAGCACGGCTGGCTTAAGAAAAACAAATTCGGACCGGCTGCGCGCAAAGGCTGGCTCGGACTGCTTAATTATTTAAACCCGGACGGGGATATACGCAATGTCTGCGAAGGAACCAACAAGAGCGACAGCAGGCAGTACTATTTGGACCGTAAAAGAAATGTCGGTGATATGCACGGTCAGGCGCCGGTTTTGTGGTGTGCAGATGCTCTTTTAAGATAAACGAAAACTAATTGTGGGAAAAATGAAATACTTTAAAATAATATTTTTAGCAATTTTATCCGCTTCGTTTTTATTTACCGAGGCACAGGTAAAACCTTTAATTAAAATTAATTTCTCATTAGCTGAATATCAATATTCTAACATGCTGAAGATGATCGGCGATTCGAAGGATAATCCCGGGTATACTAATTCTAAAGGAAAACTTGAACTGGTTCCTTCAAAGAACTGGATCAGCGGATTTTTTCCGGGGAGTCTTTGGTATATATACGAATATACAGGCAACTCGGTTTGGAAGGATGCCGCTGAGCGATTTACGGAAAATGAAGAGAAAGAACAGTATAACGGTACTACTCACGATATAGGTTTTAAAATTTACTGCAGCTACGGCAACGGATATAACCTGACGCTTAACGAGAATTATAAAAAAGTAGTGATACAAAGCGCTAAAACACTTATTACGCGGTTCAATCCCGTAGTAGGATGCATCCGTTCATGGGATCATCATAAGGATTCCTGGGAATATCCGGTTATTATAGATAACATGATGAATCTGGAACTTCTGTTCAGGGCAACGCAATTAACCGGCGATTCTACCTATTACAACATCGCCGTATCTCACGCCAACACTACAATGAAAAATCATTTCCGGAAAGATTACAGTACATGGCATGTGGTTAATTATGATACTCTGACCGGGAAAGTTATCAGCAAGGAAACTCATCAGGGATATTCAAATAGCTCATGCTGGGCAAGAGGCGAATCGTGGGCTCTTTACGGATACACCATGTGCTACCGTTACACAAAAGATCCGAAGTATCTGCAGCAGGCGGAGCATATCGCTCATTACATACTGACCAATAAAAACCTTCCCGGTAATATGATTCCTTACTGGGATTATGACGCACCTAATATTCCGAATGCGGAAAGAGATGCATCTGCCGCAGCTATTATGTGTTCGGCATTTTATGAACTCAGCACTTATTCGGGCAAACTCGGCATTGAATATAAAAAAGCGGCGGATACTATTTTACAGAGTTTATCATCTCCGGATTACCTGGCACGGAAGGGTGAAAATAATGATTTTATTCTAATGCATTCCGTGGGTAATATGCCCGGACATTCGCAGGTTAATGCCCCGATTATTTATGCCGATTATTATTTCCTTGAAGCAAATCTGCGGAAGTTAAAAGTCGAAGAAATGAATAACCAAGCCGGTACTTTTTGAGCAAGAATTTGATATACCGAGATAGGATTTCCGATGCTGAAAAAATATTTTCAATTTAGTTCCAGAATCATTCTGTTAATTCTTTTTATACCGGTGATTTACCTGTCATTAGATTTTGTGCCGGCACCGGGAGGTTTTTCGGAAATAAAAACTTCAATCGGAAAAATTAATCATTCAAATAAAAAGTCCGTTAACCGGGATAAAGCAGCGGCAGATAATATCAATTGGCCTCAATTCCTTTCAAGATGCGATATGGTTTGGAACCGCCTGCCCGAGAACTGGGAATCGGGAGCTTTCATGGGAAACGCACTGCTCGGAGCAAATGTATATACTACAACCGACAGCAGCAGGCTGATGTGGCGGATCGGCAGAAGCGACGTGGTATACATGGATAATCGAATTCCCGTCGGTGATTTTGTACTTAATACTACCGGTAAACTTGAGGGATGCAAACTCAGACTTGATCTGTGGAACGCAGAATTAAGGGGAAGTATTAAAACAAGTCTCGGGGAAATAAAAGTGCAAACCTTTACTCATACTAAACAATTAGTTCAGGTAATTATTCTTAAACCCGATCCGTCCGAAAAAAATATTTCTTTTACATGGAAGCCCGGGCTGGCAGCTAACCCGCGGACTGTTCGAGATAAAAAACCGATACCGGAGAATGAAGTAAATCCCGGTCCCGTTTCCGGCATATATCGCGGATTAAAATTCTCATTCCAGCCGCTGAGAACAGGAGGAGGGCATGCAACCGTATGGAAGGATTCTATTGATAGCGGCGGCGGTACTCATATAATATTGCTCAGCGTTGGGTATTCAACAATATCTGAAGACGATGCGCTCGGAGAAGCGGAAAGCGCTGTTATAAAAGCAGAACGCGAGGGTGTGGAAAAATTGACTGCTTCGCACCGCGATTGGTGGCATAAATTTTATCAGGCTAGTTTCCTTTCGATACCGGATTCGCGAATGGAAAGTTTTTATTGGATTCAGCTTTATAAGATGGCAAGTGCTACAAGAAAAGACCGTCCTGTCCTTGATTTAATGGGACCGTGGTTTCGGTCAACGCCCTGGCCGCGTATCTGGTGGAACTTAAATATACAATTAACTTACTGGCCGCAGCTTGTTTCAAACCATCTTGATCTAGGCGAGTCTCTAATGAAAGCACTCGATGATCATAAAGAAGCTCTCTCGGAAAATGCTTCGCCTTACGGCAAAGATTCATATGCGATCGGACGATCGAGCGGTTACGATTTAAAGAGGCATGTCCTGCCGGAAGTGGGCGACCTGACTTGGGCTTTACATAACTACTGGCTTGAGTATAAATTCAGCATGGATACTACTCTGCTAAGGAACAGGTTATTTCCGCTGTTAAAAGGAAGCATAAATTATTATCTTCATATCCTGAAAAAAGGCGATGACGGATATCTGCATATACCGTTCGGACTTTCGCCGGAATACCCGCATCAACCCGATCCGGATCCTGATTGCAATTATGATCTCGCTCTTCTGAGATGGGGCTGCAGAACTCTTCTAAATATATGCGACACTTTGAATATAAACGATCCTTTAATTCCGCAATGGAAAAATACGCTTAAGAACTTATTACCCTATCCTACGGATAAGAACGGCTTTATGATATCGGCTTCCGTTCCGTTTGCAGTTTCTCACAGGCATTATTCCCACATGCTGATGGTTTATCCGCTATACATTTTTGATATAGGCAAACCCGGGAACAGAGCGCTTGTAATTAAATCCCTTAATCATTGGATGAGTATGCCTGAAGCGCTGCGAGGTTATTCTTATACGGGGGCCGCATCAATCTATGCTCTGCTGGGAAAAGGTAACGATGCCGAAAAATATCTTAATCTTCTGCTGGACGGTCAGCGGTTTATTATTCAGCCGAATACAATGTATACGGAGGCCGGACCTGTAATAGAGACCCCGCTCTCGGCCGCAAAGGCAATCCAGGATATGATATTAACCGGATGGGGCGGAGCGATTCGCGTATTCCCAGGAATACCGGATAACTGGAAGAACATTTCTTTTAAGAATCTGCGTACAAAAGGCGCTTTTCTGGTAAGCGCCGTCAGGAAGGACGGAAGAACTATTTTTATTAATATAAAAAGCCTTGCCGGCCAGCCTTGCCGCTTAATCACCGATATGAATAATCCGGCTTCAAATACCGTTAAGGTAGTAAAAATATCGGATAACGAATATTTTATAAATCTTAAAAAAGGAGAAAACGTAATGCTAACACCAAACGGTGTAAGTTCGGACGTACGTATTTCTCCGGTCAGTGGTCAAAAAAACCGTGAAAACTATTACGGTCTGCACTAATAAATCAAAGGAGAATAATTGAATGATTAAAATCAATTCGACTGTTATGATTTTGTTCCTTTCCATTTTTATTGTCGCGGCTCAGATTCATGCTTCGGTTTATAATGTAAAAGAATACGGGGCTGCCGGAAACGGAAAAACATTGGACTCACCGGCAATCAATAAAGCTATTGAAGAGGCCGCTGCCGCAGGCGGAGGAACGGTTTATTTCCCCGCTGGTACTTATCTGTCCGTTTCCATACATATGAAGAGCAATATTGCTCTGTACCTGGATCAAGGAGCTACAATACTTGCAGCAAGTCCTAAAGAAGGATATAAATACGATCTTCCTGAAAAAACAAGTAAATGGGACGAATACCAGGATTTCGGTCATACGTATTTTCATAACAGTTTAATATGGGGAGAAAATCTTGTCAATGTTTCGATACTAGGGCCCGGGTTAATTAATGGTGCAGGACTGGTGAGAGGCGGCAGTCAATCTAGAAGTCATGAGGCCAACGAAGCACTAAAGGGCAAGGCTCCAGAAGGAGAAAAGATGGGGCCTTTCGGATATCCGAGCGCACGTGATCAGGTTGAACCGGGATGGGGTAATAAAGCAATAGCGCTAAAACTCTGCCGTAATGTGATCATGAAAGATTTTTCTATCCTTCACGGCGGACATTTTGCTATTCTTGCTACCGGAGTTGACAATCTTACTATTAATAATTTAAAGATAGACACCGACAGAGACGGTATGGATATCGACTGCTGTTATAATGTTAGAGTATCCGACTGTTCAGTTAACTCGCCGTTTGACGACGGAATATGTCTGAAAAGTTCCTATGCTCTGGGGTATGCAAGGCCGACGGAAAACGTCACTATAACCAACTGTCAGGTCAGCGGATATGATGAAGGTACTTTTCTCGACGGAACATTTAAGAGAGATTATAAAGGTTACAGCCATAACAGTCCTACCGGTAGAATAAAATTCGGCACTGAGTCTAACGGCGGATTTAAAAATATTACAATCTCAAACTGCGTTTTCGAATATTGCAGGGGACTTGCTTTGGAAGCAGTGGACGGGGCTCTTCTGGAAGATGTTACGATTACAAATATAACTATGAGAGATGTCACTAACTCGCCTATCTTTCTCAGACTCGGCAGCAGGAACAGAGGACCGGCAGGTACCAAAACCGGTGAACTCAGAAGAATTATAATCAGCAACATCGTTGTATACAACGCTGATCCGAGATACGCGTCAATTATAAGCGGGATACCCGGCCACGATATCGAAGACCTTAAACTGGATAATATAAAAATTTATTACAAAGGAGGAGGAACAGAAGAAGAAGCCGCACTGAATCCTCCGGAAAATGAAAACGGTTACCCGGAGCCTTCAATGTTCGGTGAAATGCCGGCTTACGGTTTCTTTATCAGGCATGTCAAAAATCTGGAGATGTCCGGTATAGATATCAGTTACATGGAAAAAGATTTGCGTCCTCCGTTCGTATTAAAAGATATTAATGGAGCCGATTTCAATTTTATAAAAGCGGAAAAAGAAAAGACGGTTCCGTCATTTAAACTGGAGGATATCGAAGGATTGAAAATATTCAAATGCGAGGCCGTTCCTGACATCGAATTAAATCAAGTTGCAAAAAAAGAACTTTGACTAAAATATTTAATTTAACGTTTCAAAATTTAAGGAGAAAAATTTGAAGAAAGTTTATTTGCAATTGAACTTGAGTTTATTCGTTTCATTTCTAATTGCAATTCTGATTTCTGCAAATATTTACCCGCAAACGCCATGGCAGTCCAAAGTTGTGTACTACGGTAATAACGGCAAGCTTGTTTATGCTATAGATTCCGAAGGCAACAGAATACCGGACTTCAGTTACGCCGGTTACAAAAACGGGGAAGCTCCGATTCCGGATATACCTGTTGTAAAGACGATATCTCCTGTTGCCGGCGATAATACACAGCATATTCAAAGTGCAATCGATCAGGTTGGTGCCATGCCTTTGAACAGCAGCGGGATAAGGGGCGCGCTGCTTCTTACCGCCGGGATGTACCGTGTAAGCGGTACAATCAAAATTAATTACGACGGGGTGGTGCTGCGCGGTGTCGGCCAGGGCGCGGACTCTACTTCAAATACTATTATATACGGAACGGGAGACACCCCTCACCAGAGATCTATAATTGTAGCCGGCGGCGGAAATGATTCCGGGTGGAAAGAACAGGTAGCCGGAACAAAAACAAATATCACATCGGATACCGTGTACGTCGGTGCCCGCAGTTTTACCGTTGCGGATGCTTCCATGTATCAACCCGGCGACAACATTATTATCTTTCACCCCATTACCGATGCGTGGATTGCAGCCGTAGGAGGAGGCGGAACAGCCACCGCACCCGACTGGACAGTATCAGACGGAATTAATATCGTGTACAACCGGAATATTAAAAGCATCATCGGCGATACTATTACTATAGATGCTCCTGTTTTCAATACTTTAGCTAAAAACTTATCCCAATCTTATATATATAAATATGCCCGCACCGGTTTAAGGACCGAGATAGGTGTAGAAAATTTACGGGTTGATATAGAGGCGGCCGGCGTTACCACTGATCAGAACGGAAATGAAAATCACGCATGGCAGGCAATTGATATGTTCCAGATTGAAGATTCGTGGGTGAAAGACTGCACCATGATGCATTTCGGACAATCGGGAGTGAGGTTTGCAACGGCAACAAGAGTAACTGTGGACTCATGCAGTGCTCTGGATCCGATAAGTATAATAACCGGTGAAAGACGTTACAATTACAATATGTACCATAGTGCCCAGCTTAATCTGGTTGAAAACAGTTTCTCAAGACATTCAAGACATGCATTTATTTCAAACGGTACAAGTACGGCCTCCGGCGATGTATTTTATAACGATAAAAGCGAAGGTGCTTATAATTCAAGCGAAGGACATAGGTGGTGGACTCAGGGTTTACTTTATGACAACGTCTCTTTTGTTTCTCCCAATTCAACAATATTATTGGGATTATACAGCCGAGGGAGCTATGGTACTTCACACGGATGGGGTGCGGTAAATTCCGTCGCATGGAATTGCTCTGTTCCGAGCGGAAATAAAATTATAATTCAAAAACCGCCTACCGCTCAGAATTATGCGGTAGGCTGTTCGGCTGGTATGGTAACCGGATTAATCTCTCAAGGTGCTCCGTTTGATTATCCTCAGGGATATATCGAAGGAACAAACCAAAGCGGACTAACACCTTCGTCACTATATGAAGCACAGGTGAGCGAAAGACTTTCTACAAATGAAGTACCTCCGGCTCCTAGTAATTTAAAAGCGACGGCATATTCGAGCAGAATAATTGAGCTGAATTGGCTGGATAATTCATTCAATGAAACCGGGTTTCAGATTGAGCGGTCGGCTGATAACGGCACAAACTGGTCGCTTCTGGCAACTACCGGAATTAATATTACAAGTTATGCCGATACCGGTCTGACGGCTTCAACAGCTTATTACTATAGAGTAAGAGCGAAAAATTCGCTCGGTAATTCAGAATATTCCGATACGGCTCATGCAAGCACTGCTCCTAAATTACCTATTGCCGGTCCCGACAGTCTGACTGCATCGGCAGTGTCTTTCGATGCTGTTGCTCTTTCATGGATTGATAAATCAGATAACGAAGACGGATTTGTAATCGAACGATCAACCGCCAACGATACTGCCTGGAAACCTTTAAATACCGTCGGCATAAATGTTACTCAGTTTGCTGATTCCGGACTCAAGGATTCAACAGAATATCGCTACCGAGTCAGGGCTGAGAATATTTACGGCTATTCTGATTATTCAAACACAGCAAGCGCAATAACCCCGTATCATGTCGCAAGTAAAAACCTGGCTCTAGGCAAACATGTAACATGTTCGAGTGAACAGGTAGAAGTCGGTGCCGAAAATCCGTGTGTAAATGCGGTCGACGGTGATGTTAATACTCGCTGGTCGTCGGCCCGCGACAGCGTCTGGCCGCAATGGATCGAAGTTGATCTTGATTCGGCGATGACAATTGACAGAACCGAGGTTATATGTTACAGCGACAGGGCTTACCAATTCACTGTCGATGTAAAAACAGATTCAAACGGAGCATATTCCAGGGTTGTCGACCGTTCCGCAAACACTACGCCGGGTACTATCGACGCCCCTATTGTTGATATGTTTGATTCGGTAAAAGCCAGGTATGTAAGATTAACAGTTACCGGGGCCGCCGTTTATGCAGGTCCGTGGACAAGTATTTTAGAGTTCAGGATTTTTAACGGCGCTAACGTTACAGCAGTACAAAAAAGGGATAAGTTGCATCCGTCTAAATACGCACTGTTTCAGAATTATCCGAATCCTTTTAATCCTTCCACCGTTTTTCGTTACCAGCTGCCGTTAAGCGGAAATGTTACCTTTAAGATTTATAATATCCTCGGGAAAGATATTGCTACTCTTGTAAACGGTTATCAAAATGCCGGTATGCATTCATATACATGGAACGGGACGGATAGCAGCGGTAAACATGTTGCAAGCGGTATTTATCTGGCGCGCATTATCGCGGGAAGTTTTGTAAAAACTATAAAACTGATGCTGTTAAAATAATTATGGAATATTAGCGGCCGGAATTAAGCCTTTTCCGCGGCCGGCTTTAACATCAAAGTTTTTATACTGCGCCATTTTTTTAATGCGATTAAAGGAGATATATAAATGTCAATAAAAGTTTTGAATATATCCGTACTTGTTTTATTACTTTGCGTCTTTTCTTTTTCGTTAGTAAATGCACAGATCAGCAATTATAATCTTCTGAAGATTAATTATGAAAATCTTGTCTCACGGGCTGATTTAAACTATACTTATCCTGCTTCAAGAAGCGAAGAAGGAATGCCAATTGGAAACGGGCATATGGGTACGCTGGTCTGGACGGAACCTTTCGGAATGAAATTTCAGATAAACCGTGAGGATGTTTTTGCCGAAGATGCTACAACAGTAAGCTTTCCCAGGGCAGACAGCGATTACGGCAGCGACTGTGCTTTCCTGGATATCAACATGGTTCAAACAGGCAGCGATATTTTCTCCGGAAAAGAATTCAATCAGCATCTTTCTCTCTACGACGGATTAATGACGGTAAAAGGCAGCGGCGTAACCGCACGTCTGGTTGCCTGGCATAAAGATGATGTCATTGCAATCGAGATAACCGATAAAAGAAAAAATCCCGAACCAATTAATATAAATCTCCGTATGCTGAGATATATGAATGAAGTAATACCGGGACAAAATTACGAACTTACTAAAAACCACGAATCAGTGGTACAAACCGCCGAGCATACCGCAACTTCACGTCTGTTGATTAACGAAGGGAGAATAATACTAACGCAGAAGTTTCGCGAAAACAATTTCTACGATGCTTCCGCGGTTGCCGTGTGCGTTAAGGGAAGGAAATCAAAAGCTAGATTTCTCGACGGCTCTACAGTACAGCTTTCGGTAGCTCCGGCCAAGGGTACCTTTACAATCTTAGTCTCGAGTGCCGCGAGCTTCGATAAAAATGCCGGCATTGAAACGCTTGCTTTGAATAATCTGGATGCTGCAGATCCGCTGAGCTTCAAAGAATTGAAAACACAAACCGCAGACTGGTGGCATAAATTCTGGGCTCAGGGTTTCGTGCATCTTCACAGTAGTAGCGGTCAAGCCGACTTCGTTGAACAAAATTATAATTATTTTCTGTATCTGATGGGATCAAGTTCTCTTGGGAAATATCCTCCCAGGTTCGGCGGAATGCTGTGGTATACTAACGGCGATATGCGAAGATGGGGTTCGCAATACTGGTGGGCAAATACTAACGCATATTACGGCAACCTTATGCCTTCGAACCGGCTGGAATTAATGAAGCCTCTCTTTTCTTTGTACAGCGGAATGTATCAATCCTGCGCCGTTGCTGCGGTTCAGCAATGGGGTTCTAAGGGAATCTGGATTCCGGAGATAACGTTCTTTGACGGCTTGCCCAAACTTCCCGACGATATCGCAAAAGAATTACAGGATCTTGACCTGGTAAGAAAACCGTATGAAGAAAGATCGGCTAAATTTCAATGGTATGCCGAAACCGAAACAAGACACAATTCCCGATGGAATTTTCAGACCGACGGTTACTGGGATCACGGACATTATATTGTACCTACAAAAGGAGCAGGAATCTTCGGACACTGCACACACATCATGGGAGATGCCTCCAGAATTGCGGCGATGTACTGGCAGTATTTTGAATTTACCGCTGATACAACCTGGCTGCGCGATAATGCTTATCCGATGATTAAAGGAGCCGCCGAGTTTTACCGGAATTTTCCCAACTTTAAAAAAGGCGACGACGGTAAATACCATATTTACCATGTAAACAACGGAGAGAGCGATTGGAATTCTACGGATACCAGGAACGAATTATACTGCATGCATCTTATTTTTCCGATTGCGCTAAAGGCTTCCGAAATATTGGGAACCGATAATGATTTGCGCCCGCTATGGAAAGAGATAAATGAAAACATTGTCCCGCTGCCCGAACAGAATCGAAGATATAACCGCAGCGGAGGCTACGGCGCTTTTGTTTACGGAGGTCCCGGAGAAATCACACCTATCGGCCCTGAAAAAGAACTTAAAAGCATGTTTCTGAATTTTAACAGGACCGGCGGATTTATCGATACAACCGGAATCGGCGGAGCCAGGATTTTCCGCAACAGGATGAGACTTCGCGAAGGTCCGGGCGCAATAGATGCCGAACATATCGGAGGATTAACTTCCGGCGTTAATTCTTCTTTACTAAAAGATGCCGCGGAATCACTCGATAAAGATCCGGTTATTCAAGTATTCAGTGCATGGCCTAAAGACTGGGATGCCGAGTTCACGTTACTTGCGCACGGTGCATTTCTTGTCACTTCTTCTCAGCACAGCGGCATTATTGAGTTTGTTCAAATACTTTCTGAACAAGGTGAGACATGCAGAGTTATAAACCCGTGGAATAATTCCGGAGTTACTTTGTACAGAAACGGGAAGAAGTCGGAAACACTTAATGGAAATCTTTTAAAATTTGCCACGGGAAAAAATGAGAGTATAATAATCGTTAAAAACGGTACTTCTCCGGATCAATTTAAAAGTACTATACTCTGAAAATAACTGCGGTTATTACAACATATACAGTGATCAAAATTTATGATGAAACTTTAATGCAAAAACTGATACTAAAAATTTTACTGCCGGTTTTATTTATACTTGCGACTGCCAGGCCGTATTTTGCCGAAACTTTAATTGATTCGGTAATTACCGCTAAAGGTGATGAACAAGGATTGGAAACCGATTATAAGTTTGAACTGAAGCGTGACAGGGAAGCAGTTAGTAAAGCGGAGCATGGCTGGTGGAAATCATCGATGAAGACCCGCAACGAACGGCTTGACTGGTTCAAGGAAGACAAGTTCGGATGCTTTATCCATTGGGGCGTCTACTCGGTGCCCGGAGGAGTCTGGGAGGGCAACGAAATACACGGCTATGCAGAACACCTGATGCGGATTGAAAAAATTCCCTTAAATGTCTATAAAGAAAAACTGGTAAAAACTTTTAATCCGGTGGACTTTAATGCCGACGAATGGATGAAAAGAGTTAAAGAAACCGGCATGAAATATTTTATTATTACGGCTAAACACCACGACGGCTTTGCCATGTTTTATTCGAATGCATACCCTTATGATATCCGTCTTACAAAATTTCATAAAGATCCCATGAAGGAGTTAAGAAAAGCAGCTAAAAAATACGGAATAAAATTCGGATTTTATTATTCGCATGCTTTCGACTGGGAAGACCCTAACGCGCCGGGCAACGACTGGGATTATGATAATCCCGGCGGCGATAAATTATTGTACGGCAGAGATTGGTGGTTAAAAGATACGGATTTCATTGCAAAGGCGGATAAGTATGTAACCGAGAAAGCCATCCCTCAGATTGAAGAGCTGATTAAAAATTATAAACCCGATATTTTATGGTTTGATACTCCTCAGAAACTGCCTTTGTTCGAAAATATCAGAATATTAAAAGCGATAAGAAAAATTGCGCCTGATATAGTTGTTAACGGACGGCTTGCAAGATTTGATGATTTTAATTTCGGGGATTATATAGATACCGGAGACCGGGCCGCTTATTTTCATCCGGTGAAAGGACCCTGGGAATCTATTCCTACAACTAACAATTCATACGGATATAATAAAGTAGATACTTACCACAAACCAGCCGGGTATTTTATCAGGCTGCTTGCAAGCGCTGCAGCACGCGGCGGAAATATTTTACTGAATGTAGGGCCGATGGGCAACGGCAAATGGGATCCTGCAGATATTCAAATATTCAAAGGAATAGGCCGCTGGATGAAAATTAATGGCGAAAGTATTTACGGAACATCGGCTTCGCCTTTACCTATTCAGTACTGGGGCGAAGTTACCTCAAAACCGGGTTGTCTTTATTTACATGTTTTCAATTGGCCGGACGACGGAAAATTAATTGTCGGCGGATTGAATGCACGTATAAAAAAAATATTTCTGCTGAGCGATGAAAGTATGAAACCTATGAATTATCGAATGATTAATTCAGAAGATCTTTCAATAGATATTCCTGCAACGGCTCCTGATACCGTAAATACGGTAATATGCGTGAAGTTTTCCGGAAATATAAAAAACGATTCGTTTAGGCTGCTTGCACCCGGACCTTACGTGAACAAACTTATGGTATTTGACGGTGTACTTCACGGGAAAGGTTTATCATACGGAGACGGCAAACCTGACAGGGAATACATTACCGGCTGGAAAAACAACCGGCAGTGGATATCGTGGAAATGCAGACTGAACGAACCAGCGGAGTTTAAAATTTCCCTCGGTTATATTACCGCTGCAAAGAACGATAGCGGAACTGTTTTTATTAAAATCGACAGCAAAGAATTTTCTGTAAAATACGGACCGGTATCTCAAAGCCGGGGCAGTATTCTTGCTGAAGCCGGTGATGTTAAACTTTCCGCCGGAGAACATATTATTCAAATTGTTGCCGGAAAATTTAACGGAAGCGAATTATTAAGACCTTTGTATGTAAAGCTTGTACCGGTCAGATGAACATAATAATTATTTTATAATAGGTTTCTCATAGTAGGAGATAAAATGTTAATTAAAAAAGTTGCATATCCAGATCCGATTTTAAGCGGATTAATAATATTCTTCTTCTTCTTCTTTACGTTTAATCCGTTAGTTAAAGCGCAGACGGCCGAATACAGGGCGGAATGGATGAAGAAAGCAAAATGGGGAGTTATGTCCCATTTTCTGGCAGACTGGAAATCCAGGGAAATAGGAGAGAAAATAACCGTCGATACCTGGAATAAATTAGTAGATCAATTCAATGTGGATAGTCTGGCGGCGCAATTGAATTCCGCCGGGGCGGGGTATTACATTTTCACAATCGGTCAGAATTCAGGTTATTACGATTCACCGAATTCTACTTACGATAAGATAGTGGGCATATATCCGAGCAAATGCTCAAAGCGCGATCTTATCTCGGATCTTGCCGATGCTTTGAATAAATACGGGATTAAACTGATTGTTTATCTTCCGTCCGGTGCTCCGGCTGGCGATAAAAAAGCGTGCGAAGCTCTTCAATGGAAAAACGGTCCTTATAGGAATAAAGAGTTCCAGATCCACTGGCAGAATATCATTAAGGAATGGTCGCTGCGCTGGGGAAAGAAAGTTTCCGGGTGGTGGTTCGACGGATGCTACTGGCCGAGTACTATGTACAGGTCGTGTCAGGCCCCCAATTTCGAAAGCTTCGCGGAAGCTGCAAGAGCAGGTAATCCGGAGAGCGTAGTTGCATTTAATCCCGGAGTAGTCTACAGAAGTATTTCTTTAACTCCCTACGAAGATTATACCGGGGGTGAAACGGACAAGCCAGATAGAATCTCGGTCAAACGCACATTTGACGGGGTCATAGACGGTGCTCAACTTCATTATCTGAGTTTTCTTGGAGAGCGATGGGGTACGGGATCTCCCAGATTTCAAACCGGTCAGGTAATAGAATGGTGCAAAAACGTTATCAATGAAGGCGGCGCTATAACCTGGGATGTTCCGATCGAAGTATCAGGAAAACTTTCTGAACCTTTTATGGAGCAATTAAGAGAAATCGGTAAAACGTTAAAATAATTAACTTATGTTATGAAAAAAATACGGGGAGTTATTATATATCGGAGAAGAACTTTATGAAAGTCGGACGATTTTTAAATACTCAAATATTTTTATTCCTCTTTACTATAATTTTATTTCGCGGCACTTTTTTAAGAGCCGGCCAAAAACATGTTTTACCTATGAACAATATTTCATTTCAGACCGGGCACAAACACAGAGGCAACTCACCGGGACTGGAATCGGCACATCTGAATTATAAAAAAGGCTCCTCGCCGGAGTTATGGTCGGTTGCTGCCGCACAGACAATAATGGCCCGTTATCCGGATTACCGCAAAGCATACTGGAAAGACTGGACATATGTGCAAGGTTATGTGTTGAACGGATTCTTCAGGTTATATAAGTATACAGGCAATAAAGTTTATCTTGACTACATAGAAAATTATATAGATAATTTTGTGGATGCAAAAGGCAATTATTCGGGTGATAAGCTGACCAGTCTTGATAATATTTGCACGGGAAATATTATCGTGGAATTATATTCCGCAACACATAAAAATAAATACAAAATTGCCGCTGAAAAATTCCGGCGGGCATTTGATAATTATCCCAGAGCCGACGGCGAGTTCTGGCATAACAGTTCGGCTCCGAATATGTGGGCCGAAGGTATATTTATGGGACAGATATTTTTAATCCGCTACGGAAAATATATAGGAGACATGGATTATTGTTTTAACGAAGCCGCAAAACAAATTTTAACTTTCGCCAAACATACGTCGAAAGATCATTCAGGACTTTATTTACACGGATGGAGCGAGCAGCCCGGTAAAACAAAATGGGCAAATCCCGAAACCGGCCTGGCGCCAGAAGTGTGCAGTGAAGGTCTGGGATGGTATTCTTTGATTCTGGTTGAAACATTGGCGGACATGCCCGCCGATAATATTTACCGGGAACAATTGGTAAGCATATTTAAGCGGCTTGCAGCCGGACTAAAGAAAAATCAGGATCCCGAAAGCGGCATCTGGTTTTTAATTGTAGATAAAGGGAGTAAAAATGGCAACTGGGTTGATCCTTCCGGAAGCGCAATGTTTATTTATGCGTTAGAGCGTGGAATACAACTTGGGCTTATCGATAAAAAGGAATACAAGCCTCTTGTTGATAAAGCATTTAAAGGATTGTTAAATCATGCCGGAATAAATGAACACGGACTTGTAGATATTTACGGCGGCAGCGACGGAATACCTATAAAGAAAAATTTCGAGGAATATATAAAATTACCCAGAGTTGTAAATGCAAAAGAAGCCGTGGGTGGTTTTCTTTGGACCACGGTATTGATGGAAAAACTAAAACTGGAAAAATTACAGAAATAATAATCAGAATAATTCATAATAAACTTTAAATAGTTTTTCAAATTCATAAACGATCATATGTAATGGAATTTAAGAATTGCCTCCTTAATGTAGACACGACTCTGCGGTGAAATGTTGAGAAACAAATTAACCACAGAGCCGTATTTATTTTCAAGCAGAACCGGAATCTATCCGGGGTTATCAGAAATATCTTTATAGGAAGGATTGAATTGGACAAAACATTTTTAATTAAATCAGCGGCATTCATGTTTTTTATTACATCCGTCTTTTCCTTCACCTCTAAGGCACAAACAAGAATGGAAATATCGATCGATACGGCGAATACAATAACTACAGTGCCGGATAATTTCGAGGGATTAAGTTATGAAATGGAGAAACTACTTCCGGATAGCAGCGGGCATTATTACTTCAGTTCCCAAAACCGGGACCTTATTGCGGTATTTAAATTACTGGGAATAAAAAGTCTGCGGGTCGGAGGGAATACTGCCGACCGACCGTCCGTACCCGTGCCGGATAAAAAAGATATTGACAGTTTGTTTTCATTTGCCGAAGCCGCGGGAGTTAAGGTGATTTATACATTGCGTCTCAGGGAAGAAGATGCAGGGAGAGCATCGGAGATTGCAAAATATATTCTGAGGCATTATAAAAATTATCTGGAATGTTTTGCCGTCGGCAACGAACCAAATGTCTTTGCCAAAGAGTACGGCTTATATAAAAACGAGTTTCAGAAATATGCTGACCTGATTAACTTAAACAGTAATTCACCCGGAGCAAAATTTTGCGGACCAAGTACAACGCCCGGCAAAACTTCGTGGGCAGTAAATTTTGCCGATGATTTCGGGAAAAAGGGAATAATAGATTTTATTAGTCAGCATGCCTACTCTGGCGGAAACGGTGCAACGGTAGTAAATAAAGAAAGAGCAAGAAAAGAAATGCTCTCTAAAAAATGGGCCGACGCTTATGAAAAATTTTATGATTCATTCGCGCCGCAGGTGAAGAGAATAGGTTTAAGGTACCGGATCGAAGAGACAAACAGTTATTATAACGGCGGAGCAGACGGAGTAAGTAATACATTCGCATCCGCTTTATGGGGTCTTGATTATATGTACTGGTGGGCTTCCCATTATGCGCTCGGTCTTAATTTCCATACAGGTGATTTCGTAGCCGCCGGTGAAGAAAATAATATATGTCAATATGCCGTCTTTGTAACATCACCTCGCGGTTATTCATTTCGCCCGCTCGGGTATGCAATGAAAGCTTTCATGATAGGATCGGAAGGCAACCTGATTATGACAAAAATTATTTCCGACAGCGCTAATTTGAACTGTTCCGTTTATGCCGTCTATAATGAGGACGGAAATGTTTTTATCACCGCAATCAATAAAGAAGTCGGCCCCGGAGGCAGAGAGGCAAATTTAAAATTAAATTTAAATTGTAAAATAAAATATGCCGGTATAATGTTTATGACTTCCCCTGACGGAGACGTTTCGGCTCCCGCAGGAACTGAATTAGGCGGATCGCCTATAAAAGACGATGCCGCATGGGCCGGAAATTGGGAGGATATATCAAACTATATAAAAGGTAATTATGTAACTGTTGATTTACACGCAGCGACGGCTGCTGTAATTAAATTGAAGATCAAATAATAAATATTCCAAACAGAAAGAATCGATAATGAAGAAATTTATGCATCTATTCCTGATAATTATTTTCACACTCAGTACTTTAAAATTATACGGACAAATTGCGTATAAAACTTTTTTAATTAAACCGGCTAAGCTAACCGAACTTAATGTCTTATATCAGAAAAAGGAAATTCAGAACAACCCCGCTTTTAAGAGGCTTATTAACGAAGCTGATGAATATTTAACAATGAAGCCGGTTTCCGTTATGGATAAATCACAAACACCTCCGAGCGGAAACAAACATGATTATATGAGCATGGGACCATATTGGTGGCCGAATCCTGAAACTAAAAACGGTCTGCCGTATATAAGACGCGACGGTGAAAGAAATCCGGAAATATATAAAATTACCGACCATACTCTCGAAGCAAAAATGGCCGAAGCAGTTAAAACTCTTTCCCTTACCTACGCCATAACCCGCAATCCCAAGTATTCTGCGAAGGCCGCGGAATTGCTTCGGGTCTGGTTCTTAAATGAAAACACAAAGATGAACCCGAATTTAAATTATGCACAGGGTATTCCCGGTATATGCACCGGACGCGGAATCGGAATAATTGAAACCCATAGTTTCTCGGATATTGTCGACGCGGTGGGAATTCTTGAAACATCCGGTGAATGGACAAAAAAAGATGATGCCGGTATAAAAAAATGGTTCGGTAAATATCTTAATTGGCTTACAACCGGCAAGTACGGAAAAGACGAAGCGGAGAAGAAAAATAATCACGGCACCTGGTGCAACGTCCAGGTAGTTTCTATTTCGTTATTCCTGGGAAAAGATGAACTTGCAAAAAAAATATTAAATGAAGCGAAGGTAAAACGAATAGGACATCAGATCGAAGCCGACGGAAAACAGCCTGAGGAACTGGTAAGAACAAAAGCTTGGAGCTACAGTCTGTTTAATCTTGGCGCTTTATTCCAACTGGCTTATCTTGGAGATAATGTCGGAATAGACTTGTGGCATTATAAAAATTCCAGAGGGGGTTCAATTAGGAAGGCGCTCGATTTTATTTTACCTTATTCAACCGATTTATCAAAGTGGAAATACCAGCAAATTGCTAAGATCGATGTTAATTCGGTTTATCCTTTGCTTTTGATTGCGGAGAAAAAATACAGCAAAGAAGTTTATTCGGATTGGATAAAAAAAATATTTAACGGCAAAGAGGGTCGCCTGACGGCAAACTTGTTTTATTGATTAAACTATTGATCAGCAAAACAAAAAATGAATTTGAAAAAGGTTTTTAAAATGCAGTATTATTATCTGCAATCTTATAAAATAAGATAATTATATATCCGGTAAAACCGAGATACTGGTAAAGCGGATTATCAGTCAACAATAACAATATCTGCCGGCTTCTGCAGATATACGGAGGAAAAATGAAAAAGCACGTATTTGTACTCATGTCCTGTTTTATTCTTGTAATTATAATATTCGGTAACAATGCAGTTGCGCAGGAGTCAATTCCGTCCGTCAATCCCGGCATCTGGGTAAGACCGGGATATAAATTAACGGTTGCTGTCAAATCAGATTTAAGCTGCAGACACATGGCTCTGGGGCCGGACGGAACTTTATACTATACTACAAACCCGCATAAAGTAATTATGGCCGCTAAAGATAAAAATCACGACGGCTATTATGAAACCTTGACCGTATTTTATAAATCGGAGAACGGCGTTTCGGACGTTGCCTGGTATGACGGCTATTTATGGTATACCGAAAGCGGCGCCGTATATAAACTGAAAGATAAAAATCACGACGGAATTGCGGATGAAAGAGATACAGTTCTTGCCCCGGGTACACTTCCTAAAAACGGTGCGCATCATTACCGGCCGGTTTTAATTTTGAACGGGAGATTGTATACCGCTCTGGGTGATAAAGAAAATTTTTCCGATCCGAAAGGAACCGACAGAGAAAAAATCTGGTCTTATAATCTGGAAGGGAAGGATAAAAAACTTTACTGCTCGGGAATTCGCAATACGGAGAAACTCGTTATCAGGCCGGGAACCGATGAAATATGGGGTATGGATGTTGGAAGCGACTGGTTCGGTAAACCTGTAGGAGATAACGCAGAAATGCAGCCCATAACCGATAACAACCCGCCGGGAGAAATGAACAAATATATCCAAGGCGGTTTTTACGGACAGCCTTTTATAGTGGGCAACAAATTGCCGCGGTATGAATATTTGAAGAAACCGGATATTATTCAACTCGCTCAGGAATCGATCTCTCCTGAGTGGTGCACCCATGCGCATTGGTCGCCGCTCGGAATGATGTTCTATACCGGCAATCAGTTTCCGGAAAACATCAAAGGCGATGCCTTTGTTGCTTATCACGGTTCATGGAACAGTTCACATCTTGTCGGCTATCAGGTAACGTGTGTCTTATTTGAAAACGGGAAACCATACGGCGAACTTCCTTATGTAAAGTTTCTAAACAAAGATCAAAGTTTTTTGGGGAGACCGGTGGATGTAATTCAAGCTCCCGACGGGTCTTTATTAATTAGTGATGACGCAAATTTGGAAGTTGACGGACATACGGTCAATTATATATACAGACTGACTTTTACCGGTAATAAATAATTATAGAACAATACATTCCAATTAAAAGATTGGCCTAAAATGGAAATTCATTTTGAACTTTTTATTCAGCATAAAAAAAATATTATCCTATTACTTGTTTTATCATTATTAACCGCGAATTTAACTTACTCGCAGAGTAAAAGCCATGTTAAAGAATGGAAACTCAAACTGAACGGTAAACGCGTATTGATTTTAGGCGACAGCATTACGCAGGACGGCACGTATGTCAGTTTCCTGGAATATTTTCTGGAGACAATGTATCCGGAAGAAAATTTTAATATTATCAGCATCGGTTTATCTAGCGAAACTGCTTCCGGCTTGTCCGAACCCGGAAGCCGTTTCCCAAGGCCGTGTATTTTCAGCCGGCTTGACAGCGCATTAAAAATAATTAAACCTGACGTTGTTACTGCCTGTTACGGTATGAACGACGGGATTTATTCTCCGCAGAGCCCGGAAAGATTTAAGGCATTTAAGAACGGTATTATGAATCTGATAAAAAAAATAAGAGCTGCCGGAGCGGAATTAATTCTTCTGACACCTCCTGTATTCGACACTTCGGCCAGTACTCATAATGTTCAGAAAGATAATGCAAAAGAATACGGCTTTTCCAAACCGTATTACAAATATGATAAAGTACTTACGGATTACAGCAACTGGATAATGGGGCTACGTATTAAAGATCTGAAAACGATCGACCTGCATCGCGCAATGAAAAGTTATCTTGATAACAGACGCAGAACGGAACCTGAATTCAAAATAAATAAGGACGGCGTTCATCCTACTCATTTGGGACATCTTCTTATGGCGGAAATATTTCTGGAATCTACAGGCACGCACATTCATTTTAATAATCTTGATGAGGAACTCGCAAAAGTTTCGGCAGATACTCTATATAAACTAATTAATAAACAACGGCAATTGCGCTCTAAAGGATGGCTTGATTATATAGGATATACAAGAGGTAAATCCGTTAAAACTAATGATATTAAACAGACGGAAGACCGGGTTACGGAATTACAGAAACAAATTGATCTATTAAAACGGGGAAGTACGATGCACTAAAATATAATTGTATTTTTTATACCGACATGAAAAATAGGAAATAACCTAAATGAAAAAATCCTTACCGTTTATCGCAGCAATTATTATTTTGATCTCTACCGGATTTGCTGCAGCTCAAACACCTCAGGCTCTTGTTCCCGGTGTTACAATAAAAAAAATTATTGATCTGGAATCCGATTGCAGAAGGATAGCTCAGGATCCGTCCACAGGGAATATATATTATATAAGAGCTAACGGAGATATAAGACAAGTAGATGTTGAAACGAAAACCGGCAAAACAGTTTATACCGCATTCAGTACAGGCGCATTTTCATTTGGAGGCGGCGGAGGATTCACAATCGCCAGAGACGGTACCTTTTTTATTGTATCCGATCCGAGGGATACAAAATACGATCACGGTTTAATAGTACGAGGAAAAATGGTAAACGGCGTAAGAGTCTGGGATACGGTTGCTGTTACCGTACCTTACCTTATACCGGGCGGCAGGGATCATCGGTTTAATTCCATAATAGTTACTCTCGATCAGAAATATCTGATTGTTAACAGCGGATCAAGATCCGACCACGGTGAAGAACCGGTGAACGGCGGACGCGAATACCCTATAACTTCCGCAATGTTTAAGATACCTATTGATGCTAAAAATCTTATACTTTATAACAACGCAGATAGCCTGAAGCCGTATCTTTTTGTAGACGGAGTAAGAAATAGTTTTGATATGGCTTATACTCCGGGCGGCGACTTAATTGCAACCGAAAACAGCGACACCCGCGATGACCCCGAAGAATTAAACTGGATAAGGGAGGGCCGTAACTACGGTTTTCCGTGGAGACTCAGCACCAATGAAAATCCTCAGCAGTTCCCGGGTTATAATCCTCCCGATAGCGATCCGCTTCTTGGTACCACTAACATGGAAGCTACCTTTCATAACGATCCCGATTTCCCTGTAAAACCCGACAGCATAATTTTTACCGATCCCATTCTCAATAGGGGACCGGATGACGATCAATTTCGGGATACGGACGCCGTAGTGAAAGACGCAAGTGATCTCGGGATAAAATTAGGAACATTTGTTCCCCATAGTTCTCCTCTTGCAATTGCCTTCGATACTGCGTTTGCACTCAGCAGCGATTACGCTGGCGACGGTTTCTTTATGAGCAATAGCGCGCACAGCGCAAAGAAATCTTCTCCTTTCCCGGATCCCGGTCAAGATTTATTTCATATAAAACTATTTAAGATAGAAGGCGAAGACAGGTATGAAGTAAGCACCACTATGATCGCAAAAGGATTTATAGCTCCGGTAGATGCGGTGCTGATCGGAAATAAATATTATGTACTTGAAGTGGGCAGCGGAACCAGTCTCTGGGAAGTTACATTGCCGTCAAAAGCTACTGCAGCAGATAAGCGTAACAATCTTCCTATCAGTTTCGGACTTGAACAGAACTATCCGAATCCTTTCAACCCGGTAACGACAATTGAATACAGTATTCCTGTGACGGAAAAAGTCGTGGTAAAAATTTATGATATATTAGGTAAAGAAGTTCAAATACCGGTGAACAGAGTTGAAGCACCCGGACACTATGAAGTGAAAATCGACGGAAGCGGATTATCGAGCGGTGTTTATGTTTATAGAATCTCTGCCGGAAATTATTCTGCCTCCAGGAAGATGGTGCTGCTGAAATAGGGAGGCGGGTGTTTGGTATGTGGTGTGTCGTTTGTGGGTTGTGGTTTGCCGGGTATAATTATTAGCTTGAATAATGAGTGAATCGGTACGGGTGGTGTTTGAAAAACAAATAAAATATATTAGTAACATTCTGAATTTTATGATGAAATATTTTTTAAAAGCATTTATCATCTTTTTTATCTTCATCGGTCAGTTTTTATACGCCGGTATAAATAGACAAAATAAATACCTGCCGGTTAAGTGGCATAAAATTGCTTCCGGAATATGGAAAACCGATATCGGGGAAAAACAGGATTTTGATTTATTAACGGCGGCCGGAATCAAACCGGATTTTAAAACACTTAATGAAAAAAAGGATCTTAATTTCCCTCTGGACCAATCATTAATTAAAGCCGAAAATCTAAACGGAAAAATTTATTTAAGAATTCCGCTGGACAGTACCGAACAGATATACGGACTGGGACTCCAATTCAAAAGCATAAATAGAAGAGGAAAAGTATACCGGCTGCATGTTGATAACTACGGTGGAGTGGATAACGGACGAACTCACGCGCCTGTACCTTTTTATGTTACAAGCCGCGGTTACGGCGTGCTTATAAATTCCGCAAGGTATATTACTGTTTATGCCGGAACCACCGTAAGAGTCGACGATCCGGTTCAGCCGCCGGTACGCGACAGGAACACCGATAAAAAGTGGACCTCCCAGCCGGAATCTGACGCTGTCGAAATTTTGATACCTGCTTCCGGAGTTGAGGTTTTTATATTTGCCGGAAATTCACCTATGGATGCCGTAAGCCGTTATAATCTTTTTTGCGGAGGCGGCGTACTGCCGCCAAAATGGGGATTGGGATTTACATACCGTACTCCTTCGCTATTCAATCAGGAGCAAGTGCTCAATGAAGTAAAGGAATTCGAAAAACATGGTTTCCCGCTCGACTTTATCGGACTTGAACCCGGCTGGCAGAGTGCTTCTTATCCGTGCACTTATGTATGGGATAAAGGCCGGTTCCCACAGCCGGAAAAACTTGTAGGAGATTTGCTAAAACTGAATGTTAGAGCTAATCTATGGCTTAATCCATATGTCTCACCGGAATCACCAATTTATAAATCGATTTTACCTTTCGCCGGCTCTCATGAAGTGTGGAACGGCATTGTCCCGGATTATTCAATGCCGGAAACCAGGAAAATATTCACTGATTTTTTCCGGAAGGAAAACCTGGATATCGGAGTATCGGGAGTAAAAATAGACGAATGCGACGGGTTCGATAAATGGCTGTGGCCCGATGTTGCAACTTTCCCCTCGGGCCTGGACGCGGAACAGATAAGACAAACCTACGGTGTTATGCTTCAAAGAATGTTTGCCGATATGTACCGCAAAAAAAATGAAAGAACTTTCGGTCTTGTACGTGCTTCAAATGCCGGCGCATCTTCTCTGCCTTTTGTTATTTATAATGATTACTACAATCATCAGGATTTTATTACGGCGCTTATTAACTCCGGATTCTGCGGTATATTATGGACGCCGGAAGCCAGGAGTTCAAAGTCGGCTGAAGAATGGGTACGCAGAATTCAGTCGGTTTGCTTTTCACCGCTGGCAATGATAAACGCCTGGTCGAGCGGTACCAAACCTTGGAGCTATCCGGATGTATATCCGTCAGTTCAAGAAGTGGCGGAGCTTCGTATGAGCCTGCTGCCGTATATTTATACTGCTTTTGCCGAATATCATTTTAAAGGGATCCCGCCTGTACGGCCGATGCAGCTTATCGATAATGAATTCACAAATAAAAACTCGTCTGCCGGAAAACTGGATGATACTGAAAATTCCTATAAAGAAGCATTAAAAAAGGACATCAAAGATCAGTATATGTTCGGCGATTTTATACTAGTCGCCCCAATGTTTGCCGGACAAACATCGCGTGAAGTATTACTGCCGCCGGGGAAATGGTATGACTTTTATACGGGAAAATTCGCGGGGCAAAATGGAACCATAGTAGTTAAACCGGGGTTAGATAAAATTCCTTTATTTGTAAAAGACGGCGGGATTATACCAATGATCTCCGCCCGGCTTCATATGCCGTCGAAAGGAGAAGTAATACCGCTTACAATAAGGTACTACGGATCTAAGCCGGGCCGGTTCATGCTTTACGACGACGACGGTGTTTCTTACAATTATGAGAAAGGCGATTACTCCTGGACCGAATTAAGCGTGGCTAAAAAAGCGGACGGGAAACTTAGAGGCAATGTTAAAAGACCGGCTAATAAAATTTATAATTACGGAAATGCCGAGTGGGTCTTTATGACAAAACAATGAATTAAAATCATTGAATATTTATTTAGATTTTTAAGTGAGCTGAATGAAAACGGTAGAATTATTTTTTCTTATTTCGGCGACCTTTCTTTTTATAGGTAAGGCGAAAGCTCAGAACGAAATTTCGTCTCCGTGGAATTTAAAGGTTCTGTTTCAAACTCCGAAGGTATACCCGACCGACCAATGCAAAGTAGAAGGATTCAAATCATTTTATTATGAAGGCCTTGAGTATAAAGGTTTTCCGGAAAGAGTATTTGCATATTATAAAACACCGGAGGGCACGCCTCCTCCCGGAGGATGGCCTGCCGTTGTCTGTGTGCACGGCGGAGGAGGTACCGCGTTTCCCGCATGGATTCAAGCGTGGGTTGATCACGGATATGCGGCCATAGCCATGGATCTTACCGGGCATTTGCCCGAAGGAAAATTTCCAAACCGGCAGTGGCATAAATACGGCGGACCGGCCCGTATTACCTGTTTCGGCGATATAGAACTGGCGGATCGCGAACAGTGGTTCTACCATGCCGTTGCAATAGTGATTAGAGCAAATTCTCTATTGCGATCATTCCCGGAAATAAATCCCGGTAAAATCGGAATACACGGTATTTCATGGGGCGGAGTGATAGTAAGTGCTGTAATGGGACTTGATCATCGTTTTGCATTTGCCGTGCCTGTTTACGGCTGCGGTTTTCTGTATAACTGCGCTAATGAAAATTTTGAAAAATATTTTAATGTTATGACCGGTAAGGAATTCGGTTCATATATTTCAAAATGGGATCCGTCCCTTTATTTGCCTTATAGCAAGATGCCTTCGCTGTGGATTAAGGGGACGAACGACCCATGGTTTCCCCTGGATATCTGGCAGAAGTCAATTGAAGCTACTAAGGGTAAAACTTTCATGCGAGTCCCAATTCGTTTTAAGCACGGTCATATTTGGAGCGAAAAGGAAATTTATGCTTTCGCCGATGCGGTTGTGAAAAACGGAACCCCGCTTCCCGTCGTGGGGAGAATTGAGTACGGTGGAACTGAAGCTGAAGTAAAAGTAGAATCAAATACAAAATTAACTCAGGCGGTATTGTGTTACACTAAAGATGATGGGGTATGGGAAAACCGTTTCTGGCTGACTTCACCTGCTGAAATAAAACCCGGCAACATAATATCGGCATCAATTCCCGACAGCACAAAAGCTTTATATTTTAATATAACTGACGAGAGGGGATTAACAGTAAGCTCGAAGTATGTAAACCTTGCCGACACCGTTCGATCAATATGGTATCGTTTTAAGAGAATCGATTTTAAAGTCAACGGAAAAGATTGTCTTCTGGTCCTGCCTAAAAAACGCGCGCCGGGAAATCCGTGGATTTGGAGAATGAGATTCTTCGGAAATCAGCCTCAAGCAGACATTGCCTTGCTTGAAAAAGGATTCTGCGTTGCGTTTATAAATCTTAAGGACATGTACGGCGCTCCTTCGGCACTTGATTACATGGATAAATTTTATTCTTACATTATAAATAAATATGCACTGAATAACAGAGCGGTTCTTGAAGGCTTCAGCCGCGGAGGATTATTTGCGTTTAACTGGGCAGCCAGACATCCTGACAAAGTTGCATGCATGTACGTAGACGCGCCGGTCTGCGATTTTAAAAGCTGGCCTGCCGGTATGGGTAAGGGCATAAAATATCCGGAAGACTGGGAGAAACTGAAAAAGGTCTACGGCCTCACCGAAAAGGAAGCGGAGAACTATAAATTCAATCCTATTGATAACCTGGAACCTCTTGCAAAAGCAGACATTCCTATTCTAAGTGTCTGCGGTGGTAAGGATAAGTTAGTACCTTTTGATGAGAATACCGGTAAAGTCGAAAAGAGGTACAAAAAATTAGGCGGCCGGATTCAGATAATAATTAAACCAAAAGGAGGTCATCACCCGCATAGTTTGAGGGACCCGGAGCCTATCGTAGATTTTATTTTAAAGACCGCTCGTTTTACTAAATGAAGATGAGATTATTTTACTTAATTAATTGCGAATTTTTAAAAGACAAAAAAATATCATACTATGAAAAATAATTCAGTGCATTTAATGCTCGTATTTTTATTTATTTCAATAGCTCAAAGTTCATTTGCTCAAAAAGAAGTAACCTTGAAACCTGATTTGCGGTATTCAAAAAATATTTCTAAATGGATAATTGACGGTTCAGGTAAATGGAAAATTACCGGAGGAGAGCTTGTATTGTATAAAGCCGGAGTACCTTCCGGCGCGATCAGGAGACCGGCGGCCCTTGCCATATTGAAGACAAAACCGCTGAAAGAAGTTACCCTGGAAGTCGATATAAAATCTAATGTCGATACAAGTATAATTCACCGGGATCTTGAAGTTATTATCGGTTATCAATCTCCTGAGCAATTTTATTATATACATCTAGCCGGAACAACGGATAAGGTGCATAACGGAATATTTATTGTCGACAAAGCCGACCGGCGCCGTATTGATCCCGGCAAAGGAATACCGCAGCTGAAAGATAAAGAATGGCATCATGTGCGGGTTGTTCGAAAGCCGGACAGCGGGCTTATAGCAGTCTATGACGACGGATCAAAAAAGCCGGTACTTGAGGCATACGATAAAACATTCGAACGAGGGATGGTAGGCGTTGGATCATTCGATGATACCGGACTTTTCAAGAACATTTACATCAAGGGAAGTATAAGGTAGGACGCGATTTTAGTAAATCCTTATAACTATGCTGAGATACTAAGACTATTATACACGGTATAGTGAATAAAAGCATGATTAAACTAATTTATAAAGAGGGAAGTAAAATGCTGAAAATAATGCTTTCAATCCGCTTCGCAAGTAAGTCGATCTTAATAAACGTAATGTATAAAATTTTGTTTTTCATTTTTCTAATTTCAAGTCTAAACTTTGCAGTTACTCCCGGGAAGAGAACTCTGCTGCTTTTTATAATTGACGGCTTTCAGAGTGATGCCGCAAAAGTTGCAATGGCAAACGGTGCCGACAATTTAAAATATCTTTACGATAACGGAGTCTGGGTAAAAAATGCATATTCTGTAAGTCCGTCTCCTTATCTTAGACTGCCGGACGGCTCGCTGCCGTGGGGAACTTCTTCCCCGCCTAACGTCGCAATGCATACCGGCACACATGTTTTCGAATCCAGGAATATGGATGATATTTTTCTGGAAGCCGGAAAGTCGCACATTAAATCTTTATTTGCCGGAGGCGCCGAAAATTACAAAGAGTTTAACACTTCCGATTTTTGTTATTATTCCAATTCGGCTCCGGATTCGTTTTTAGTAAACTACGGAATTGATCATTTTAAAAATGACGGAGTGCGGCTTATTGAAATTCATACTCAGAGAATAAGAAATCACTGGAATGGACCGGAAGAAAAATTAGACCAAGACTCTGATTATCAAAAATACATAATCTATCTGGATCATTTACTCGGAAAGTTTATAACGGTATTTAAGAATGCAGGTGTCTGGGACAGTACTTATATAATTGTATGCGGCGATCACGGCATGGGAAATACAAAACGGAGCGAACATCCGGCTTCGATAATTTCATCGTGGGAACCATACATGAATTTCTACGGGCCCGGTATTAAAAAAGGGAAGACAATACCTTATGCAGAATCTCCCGACATAGCAATATTAATCGATCACCTTATGGGATTGCCGCCGCTTAAAGGACATCTTGATCCGGGCGTTGATGTAATTCCCAAAGGCACCACCGGTGTTCTTTTAACTAACGTTTTTACCGGTCAACCCGATAGCATACAGAGACCGAGATTAATATTAAAGTACCTTGAAAGTACCAAAGGTAATCGCTCTAACGACTACGGCGATTACAGGGCGGCTATGCTGAAATATTTGAAAGAACCGTACGGTAAAAAATGAAAAATATTATTATCCGTTTTTTATGTGAAATATAAACCATAATAAAATTTAAATATTAACATTTATTTATCGGCAGAGCGGAAATTAATATTCGTCTGATTGAAAACTAATTTTCGCTCCGATTTGTTTAATGCTGAATATTACTAGTTTATTTCAACGGTGATTTCTTGTTCTTTTTGGTTACGGAAAATTACCATATTCACTTTTTTACCGAATTTCTTTCCCATTCTGGCTTCCAGTAATTCACGCACATTATCCGTAGGCCGGTTGTTAAAAGATAAAATCACATCGTTGGGTCTGATATAATTTTTCAAATGACATTGCGGCGGAACTTCGAGCACCAGTACTCCTTTTGCGGAACTCATACTCGTGGCAGATTGTTCATCAAGCGTATTAAGGCTTTTAACTTTCATTCCCATAAATTCAGTTACCTTATCTTTAATTTTTTTCAGTATTATTAGTGCCGGTATGTCGACATGCTTTGCTGACTTTTTTAATGCCGGAGAAACGACACCGAAATTATTCATATCAAAATTTTTGAAACCGGTCTTAAATGCGGGAGAATTATTTTTAACCCGGTAGTCTCCGCTTGCCGGATCAGTAAACAAATTCGGCGCAACTACTGAATGCATATCGGTTTTATTTAATCTGGCTTCTTTTAAAGAGGTCGAATCCATAAAAATATTGTAATCTACTTCTTTACCCCAGTATTTAATTCTTATCGGAAAATAGCCTGCGGATACAATATTCTTTGTAAATATATCTCCGCTGTTCTTAAACCAAACATGAGGATGAAATGAATTATTAATCATTATGTTATTCTCAATCGTCCGGTAAAATCCTTCTCTTAATTTTATCCCGCCGCTCAGGCAAACATTATCGTAAATTCTATAGTTGGTGGAACCGTCGTCAAGATCGATATCCCAGCCGTGATCGCATCTGAACCGGTTATTACGGATAATATTCGGCGAGACAACATCAAGTAAAATTAATCCGGGGAATTCGGAAACTATGCTGTCCATCTCGGTTCTTTTATAATTCCAGTATCTGTCACGTCCCCATGAATTAAATGCGCCGTGGTCGCTGGTTTCCAGAACGGTATTGAACACGTCGCATCCCTCAATAATGTCGCCGCCCCAGCAGCCGCTCCCTATATTTATCCCGGCCCTTGGAACATTGTAAATAGTACAATGCTTTACCGTAATATAACTCGACATTTCTATTTCAACGCCGGCAGTTTGTTTTTCAATTCTTCCTATATCGTTGATGAGGCAGTCTTCTACCACGCAGTTTGAAGGATAATTATCTGTCTTCGGTCCCGGAGTTTTGTCTATATCCTCCGCGTTCATTGTCTGATCGTACTGGAACAGCGGATCTCGCACAGCATCCGGATCGCCTAAAAAAACGATTCCGCTTCCCCCCGAATTAAAAATATGACAGCCTGAGATATTTATGTTACGGTTAAAATTATTTACGAAAATTACGTTTCCGCCGAGCTGACCGAAATTACAGTTCTGAATCTTACAATTTTCAGCACCGTTGAAAAGTACAGCTCCGCCTCTGTAAATAGTCCAGTCGCTTCTTAACAGCGGTTCTTTTGTTTTCATAAAAGTTCTTGAACTTTGGCGGAAGGCAATACCCTTTAATACAATATAACGGACAGGATGCTGTTCATCGCCTTTAAACTCGATTAAATTCGAAAGCTTGACTTCTTCAAAACGGGCTTTAGTTAAATCAAGGTTTTTATCCGGATAAAAATAAAGAATGCCGTCTGCCCGATCGAAAAACCATTCCTCCGGCCGGTCTAATTCTTCAAAGATATTTTCAACGAAAGCAATATCCGGATTAGGTCCCATGTGGCGGTTATTCTGCCATCCGCCTTTATATATCAAATTACCCTTATCATCTCTGCCTTTTATTAAATAAGATAAACTGCCCCAAAGTGCCTTGTGCATTGCGTGCAAATATCCGTCTTCGGGATTTTTCCAATTTTTTGAACGCTCTTCCAAATTTTTAATACTGGTAAAACCGTCAAGAAATTTGGCGGTAGAATCATAGTCCGGATACCTGGCTAAAATCATTAGTTTTCCGTTAACAAAAAGCTGTTGCCCGGTAAAGTTTTTTATTACGGCTTTTACGATTCCGTTTTTATAAGGCTTCCAATCCGGGTAAATACGGCATCCACCGCTTATTACGGGCTTCTCATTTTTATATGCTTTAAATTCAATTCCGGAATCCTGCCAAGTAAATACGATGGGGGAGGAGAGATAATATATTCCGCCGCGCAAATAAATCGTAACGGGACTTCCTTTTTTTATTTTTCGCGCGGTCAGTTGTGCTTTTAATAAGGTTGCAAACGGTTTTCCTAAAGTACCCGGGTTATTATCGCTGCCGGCGGTAGAAACATATAATTCCTGTGCATCAGTCAATGACGTCAAGACAATTATCAAAATAATTATCAGCGTAAAAATATATTTTGAATTTTTAAATAACTTATAAAAGATCATTAGCGATCAGTATTCATTTGATGAATAGTTCTTATGCTTAATTCTGTTTCGTCTTTCTCAGATAAAAACCGAATTTCCTTACGGCAATGTAGCCGTCTGCTTTAAGTATGGTTAAACGGACCTTCCATAAGGTTACTGCCGGAAACGTATCTACTTTGTTGCTGCCGATTTTCGTACCATGAGAAAGAAGTTTCCATCCGCTGTTTACCTGTCCTTCTACAATGTATTTTTGTATGTGGTGTAAGCCCGGCGCCTCCTGAATTTCCACTGCATTAATTTTGAGAGGCCCTTCGGTATCGACCTCATAATTGGCCGAAGTAATGCTGTCGTCTGTTGCCCAATAAGTATTAGGATCTCCGTCAAGTGCTTTTTCTCCGCCGTACTTCCGGGTGGAGCCGCGCACGTTGCTTGTGTTTACCGGCCGGTGAAGAGCAAGATCATAACCGAGTCCTTTATCAAATTCGGTAGAAAGCGGCGTCAGCTTGCGGAGATTTTTGTCCGTTAATTCATCTTTCGAATCGGAAGAATATCCGATATTATTAAGGGCCTGCTTGCCGAGCCGTTCGTTTAATTGAGCAAGATACAGACTGGGAGGATCTACGTGTTTTCCGTATGAATCGAAAATGCCTTCAGCAAGTATAGGCGTCGAATCAAATAACCTCGCAGTTTGTTCGCGTTTACCTATGCAGCCGATTGCCCAGTTTATTACGCCGGGAGGATTTTGAATTACGTATGTTTTTGCCGTGCAGTTCCAGGCAACGGCCCAGCCCATTGTCCATCCGTGCCCGGAGCCGGCAACACCTCTGTTCATAAAATCGATTCCGCCTTCCGGCACTCTGCAATTATCTACTAACAGTCCGGTTGACCATCGCTGGTGCGGCTGGATCCGGCTGCCGTGACCGTTAAATGTGCTGTTTAGAATTACGTTCGGTCCCGGTTCCAGGCTTCCGGTCCATACAAAATATTCATTGTCGCCTGTAACCCGGCAGCGGTCAATTAAATTCTGACTCCCTTCTATGCTGAAATCTGTCGGCTTGGATGCGCCCAGGTTAGGATAAGTATGTTTTACGATTACTTTTTCTACCGTGATACGCTTACCGGCCAGTATTGTTGTATTCATTGTTTCTTCGGCATAAATATCTTTTATCCAGCAGTCGTCGCCGCCGACACGTACAGCGGAAAAAGGTGCACGGCCGTAATCAATTTCCAGAGGAGGGCATTGTATATGAAGATGTTCAATGCCTGCGTGTGTGACCCTTTCTGCCGGTTTAATAACAGAAACTTCCGTTCCCGGTGGATTTAAATATTTTGAATTATAAGAATCCGCCAAAGGTACATCGACGGTAATTTTATTTCCCGAGATCGCCGTAATTTTTCTTTCGGTTATACCGAAGCGTTTTTCGGAAATCCATGTCTGATGCCGTCCGTCGCGCACTAGGTTGTTCATTACCATAAACTTAACCCAGGCCGGCGTAGTAGGGCGCTTAATTGCAATATTATCTCCGACGGAAAAACCGCTTGCGTCAACAACATTGAAAGTATTTGCACCGCAGGGAATGTATTTATCTTCTATTGTTGTATGAAACATCGACACACCCGACTCTACTCCTGACTCTTGAGAAACCGCCATTTCCGAGTTCAGGCTTATGGCCGTTTTGTGTTTTCTTACCTTACCTATAATAAATGCGATGTGCTTTTTACCCGACATCATTATGGTCGTTCCTCCCGGACCGCTTCCGCTGCCGCGCAGTACAACACCTCCGGTCGATAGAAAAATTGAGCCGGAACAATTGAACGTTCCGGGAGCTAATAATACAGTGCCGCGAAAACCGTTTTCAAGAGGCATAGCGGAAACATCATCTATTGCTTTTTGAATCGATGCCGTATTATCTTCACCCGCTGCAGGTTTAACAATTTTTTTTACTGGTACTTCAGGCAGCGCTGCTCCTCCTCCCATATATCCGGCGTAAGAAAAATCCATAATCCTGTCGCCTGCAGGAGTTGTCTTATAAATAAGTTTACCGTTTTTTCCGGTATAAACCCATTTGCTTGCGGCTTCTTTTGTTTGAGAAGATTTTAATTTGTTATAAGATTTATCTCCCGGCAGATCATTTTTTGAGAATGAGCTTCCAAAAAACAGAAAAGAAATTATTATCATGAATAGTAGAATCGATTTTTTCATGCTGCGCCTTATATTTTAGTTTTAACCGGGAATCTTTTATTAGTTAATTTCTTACTTCCGCCGAATGTGGAACTGCTCCGCGCTTGAAGTTCAGTATCTTTTTTGATTTAGTCAAATCTCCGCCGTCGATCTTTATATTCATATTGCCTTTCCCTTCCACCTGTAAAAATACATTTGCCGGTGAAGTGAGTCTTGTGGCAGTAAGCAATATATCCTTAGAATCGATAAATCTTAAGGCGGATTCCGAATTTATATTTCCTTCAACGCACATATTATTTATCGATGCGCCGGCTACGCTGTCGAAAACAATCGCGGGTCTTAAGTCGGAGTTAACATAATTAAAGCTTACGTTATCGAGTGTAAGTCCTTTTACATTTCTCGCATACATCCCGTAGGCAGGGGGAGTGCCGATCTGGAAATATTCTCCGGCAATTTCAGGAACATTTCTGTTGCCGGCTTCTTCAGCGGTACCTCCGCCTTCATAAGTTACATGTACATCGGTGAAACTTATATTTTCAAGATAACTTCCGTCAACGCCGTTCAGTACTATACATTGTCTCTTTTCTCCCTTCCAGACCGAAGGCGGGAACGGCATATCGCTTATTTGGAGAGGACTGTCAACTACGGTTGCATATATTCCGTTGAAGAAAATATTTTTAAGAATTCCCTTCGGTCTTTCCGAAACACCTGATGAACTCTTACGTCTCGGCCTCGAACCGAGATCAAGCGAAATGGGTCCGGTAACATTGTTCATTATGATATTTGAGAATGTGATGTTTTCGGCTACGTCGCCCGAGCCGAATCTCATCTTAATGGGGCAGCCGTATGTTTCATAAATAACGCAGTTGGATATTGTTATATTGCCGGGTTCGCCGCCGCCGAAACGGAATACGGACCACCTTGTACTGAATGTGCAGTTTGTAATTGTAACAAATTTATTGCTTCCGAAAAGAGCGCATGCGTCGTCCTGACATTTAACATTACAGTTAGAAATATTAACGAATTCGGAACTGCCGAAATGAAAACCGTCGTTGTTTTTGTTTACTCTGTTGTATATTCTTATTCCCTCGAGTTTCACATATTTGCAATTTAATATTCGCATGCAATGGTAAGCACTTCTTGTAAGAAAGACATCATGCACAAAAAGATTGCTGCAGTTATAAAAAATAATTAAATGCGGCCTTTCCATGTTTCCGCCGCGTTGCCCGGGTCCGGTTCCGTCGCCCCTGCCGTTAAAAAATGCCGCTCCGTTTCCGTCGATAGTTCCGCTGCCTTCAATCGTTATGTTTCGGGCATTGGCCGCATAGATCAAACAATAATTCCCGTTTCCCTCCGGAACTCCTTCGCCGCGGCTGTAGTCTCCGATTTTTTCACTTCCTAAAATTCTGCCTGTTGCCGAAATTTTTAGAGTGACATTATCTTTTAATTCAAGCGTGCCGGTTAAAAAATTACCTGACGGGACTAATACTGTGCCCCCGCTGTCTTTACTGCATGAATCGATAGCAGACTGAATTGCTTTTGAGTCGAGTGTTTTGCCGTCTCCAACGGCCCCAAAGTCGGTTATATTGTAAATACCGGATGAAGTCCGGGCTTCCGGGTTATTTGAAGGAGAGTATTGATTAGTTGCGGTCGTATGATTTTTGTGTGCGGAATTATTCTCAGCTGAAATAAATTCTTGGGGAAAAAATAATACTGCTGTTACAATAATTACAACCACAGATAAAAATTTTATATTGCTATTCACGTATTTAGCCTTGATTAATTATTTATTAGAATTAGAAGGATATGAAATTGTTGATATCCTTTTCTTGGACATTTAGTCTTTGCTGAAAATAATTTCAGCAAAGACCATTATGTCGTGTAAAAATATGCGATAATTATCCGTAATATATTAATCCTTCAATACATAGCCGCCCTGTCCTTTTTCAAAAGTCCAGTTGAAATTGCCTGCGTCCGAATTAACGCTTATTTGAATATCCGAATTATTATTACGGCTGATATGTGCGCTCTTTACGACATTCTCGGCGTCTTCTTGATTCTTAACCGGAAGAATGATCGTAACGATGAAGGTAGTATTGGATTTTGCGTGTGTCACTGTTTCGATGTACGGAATTTCCGTCAGTCTCGCATCCTGTGTAACGGGGACAAACGGGTCGGCTCCCTTGACAATTTTAAAGTTGTTATCAAGAACAAGAGGTATAACCGCCATGTTATGATGCCTTTGATCCGAGAGCATAACATAGTTATCCATAATTTCGTACTTGCCGTTCGGTGAAGGAGAGAATCTTGACCCCCGTTCGTTTCTTCTTCCGGATTCCACTCCGACTCCCGGATGAAACCTTGCCGCAATTTCCGATCCCGGTTTTGCTTCCACCTCATCCAGTACAACGGTGGTTACGGGTTTTTCCAGAATTATATTCCGTCTCCATTTTTTTAACTGAATATCGGGATAAGCGTGCGTCGGATCCATTAAAACGTAGTCTCTTTTAGGACCGGCTTCGTATTTTAAAATGTTTCCGCCGATACCTTTGAGCCAAGGCGTATTTTTTTTCTTTGCAACGATTTGCCTTTCGCCGTTAACAAAAATTAAGTTATGTCCCAGACTTGATGCGTAGGGATAACCGTATTTGTCTTCACTGAAATAAAATTCGTCGTACGGCATATTTCCGAGATCCCTTATAAAAGGCACGTTGAACCATGTAACGGTATATTGTCCGCAATCCAGATGGCCGTGATGAGGATCGTCGTTATATCCGGCTTTGCATGCAACCGTTACCGTTGAGGAATCCAGGAAACTGCTTCGAAGCATAGCCCAGTTAACGGTTCTGAAAAGTTTTGATTTCTCCTGCGGATCGACCGGTTTAACATCCGGTTTAGGCCATATTAAATCAAAGATATCATTGCCGCTGCCGAGGAACTTTTCGCGGTACCATGCCCCTATCTGGCTGCCGGTTTCTGCAACCAGCTTATCAACCATATATGTGGGACCGACCGGGTAGCCCCCTCCGTCTTCAAAGTTCCCGGTTAAACCGTATAATTCAAAATCAAGCGGATGGTCGGCGATATTTTCATTTTTAAACATGTCGAATTTTCCGTCCGTCACTCTTTTAAGTGCGTCCATAAAGAATACGCTCTCGCGCATCATATAGCCGTAATAACCTCTTCCTTCCTGCCAACCTCCGTCCTTGCCTATATAACTGAATGTGGTATCCATCCTGTTATGAACTTCGGCTACTACATCCAGTAATTCAGGACTTTCTTTAAGAAGCGATAATGCCGTCAGTCCCAAACTGGAATAACATATATTCGACCAGTTGCACTTGTAGGCGGTTGACCACCAGAAATAGTCATAGTTTCCTCTAACCGCGGTAATTGCTTTTTCCATAAGTCCGTTCCGGATCTTATCTCTTTCCGGTCTGGTCAATTCGGGATAAATCCAATCGTAAACGGTTGAAAGGGTTATTGCTTTACCGGCCGCGGTTATATCATAAGAGAATGTAACCCTGTCGTCGGGAACATTAAACGGCCACACTCTTGAATAAATTATATCAAAGTGATGAGCAGGATTTACCCAGTCCGGCCAGTTCGCAATATCCATTGCAAATTCGATGGCTTTCTCGGCATATTTCTTTTCTCCGGTTATCTGGTAGAGAAAAGCCAGGGTTAATGCGCCTCTTTGAATATTGGATTCATACTGTGCGCCAGGGTCTTCCATTACATACCTTGTATGCTTGGGGTGAAGAGGTTCGGGAATCTGCACCGGAACATGCAGATAGCGGTGTCCTTCGGCTATTAATGCTTCGTAAATTTGTTTCGACTCCGGATCGTTTTTAATCCTTTCTATGATAGCCTGCTTATCCTTGTTATTAAAAAATAAATACGGATGTTGCAGATTGTCGATCGGAATCGTTTTAGCTAATTCGGCTTTGCTGACCGGGGTTGCTATAGGGCCTGCGGGGGTTAATTCTTCTCCCGCGCCCTGTGCGAATAAATAAATCGAACCGATAATAAAAATGGCTAAAAATATTTTGCATGAATTCAACAGAATACTTTTACTTTGCATACACACCTCCGAAGTATATTGAGAATAAATACGATTGCTTCACAATCGGAATTTTTTATGTAGTGCTATTGATTAAAAATAATCAATAAATTATTTCTTAATGCTCCTTTCAGTTTTATTTGTTTTAATTGAAAATGAAAAAATTGTATACGAATGAAACTTTTCTCCCGGCTTTAAAACAGTGGAAGGGAACTGCGGTTTATTGGGAGAGTCCGGGTAATGCTGGGTTTCGAAGCAGCATCCGTATGAACTCTCATACTTCCTGCCGCTCTGTCCGGAATATTTCCCGTTAAGTCCGTTAGCAGTAAAGAACTGCATGCCCGGCTGTGTTGTGTAGACTTTCATTATTCTTCCGCTCACCGGTTCAAATAATTCTGCGGCAAGCCCGGCTTTGCCCTGCGGATGATTGAGTACATAATTAACATCGTATCCCCGGGGAAGTAATTTCATCTCGGATCCGATTGCACGCGGCTCGCGAAAATCAAACGGGGTACCGGCAACATCTTTTATTTCACCGGTAGGCAAGGATTCTTTATCGGCGGGCGTATATTTATCGGCATTAATCATTATATCCTGACCCAGCACATTTCCGCTGCCTTCGCCGGCAAGATTAAAATAACAATGGTTTGTAAAATTTATAACGGTAGGTTTATCGGTTGTTGCGTAATAATCGATTCGAAGAGAATTATCGTCGGTAAGAGTGTATTTGACAGTAACTTTTAAATTGCCGGGAAATCCTTCATGACCGTCCGGGCTTAAATGATTTAATTCCAGCGAAGGGCCATTTTTAGTCATTTCCGTTTTGGGATCCCAGACAATCTTGTCGAATCCTATCAAGCCGCCGTGGATTGTATTTTTTCCGTGACTGTTTTTTGTTAAATGATATGTCATACCGTCTAAAGTAAACTCAGCGTTGCCGATCCGGTTTGCATATCTTCCTATAAGCGCACCGAAATGCGGATTGCTTTTTACGTACTCCGGTTTAAGGTAATCGGAGAGGCTGTCAAGTCCGAGAACCACATCTTCAATTTTCCCTTTTTTATCCGGCACGTCCAGCTCGAATATTATTCCGCCGTAATTAGAAATTTTTGCAATTAATCCGTTTCTATTTTTTAAAGTAAACAGATATACATTCTTATTATCCTTCGAACAATAATATACTTTACTAATTTCTAACTTATTGCGGTTGTTGCTTGAGTCGCTATTAACAATTTCAATATCATTTTTACATGAGTTGAGATTTGTATCGATCCTTGCGGATAAAAAAGACTGCGAAATAAAAATTAACGATAGTACGGATATAAAACCAGCTAAGCTATTTTTGGTATATAGAAAATTCATAATAATTCAATCGTATAATGCTTTGATTATTTAATAATGTCTAATCGGCTCCGAGGGGAAAAATAATCACCGCAGAGTCGCTTAAAAAATTAAAACGGTTTTTGAGAGTCTTAATTAAAATATTAATTTTTCAGTACATAGCCGTCTTGTTGTTTTTCAAATGACCACTTAAAATTACCGCCGTCGGAATCGACGCTTATTTGAATATTTGTCGGATTTATCCTGCTGATATGCGCGCTCTTAACAACATCTTCAGCATCGTTTTCATTCTTCACCGGAACAATTATTGTCGCAATGAATGTAGTATTTTCTTTGGCATGCGTAACCGTTTCAACATACGGAATTTCGGTAAGCCTGGCATCCGCCATAACGGGAATAAAAGGATCGGCGCCTTTAACGATCTTAAAATCGTTATTAAGGACAAGCGGAATTACCGCCATGTTATGATGTCTTTGATCGGAAAGCATAACATAGTTATTCATTATTTCATATTTGCCGTTGGGCGAAGGTGAAAATCTCGACCCTCTTTCGTTCCTTCTTCCGGATTCCACTCCGACGCCAGGATGAAATCTTGCAGCTATTTCCGATCCCGGTTTAGCTTCTACCTCGTCAAGTATTACGGTTGTTACAGGCTTCTCCAATATTACATTGCGTCTCCATTTCTTTAGCTGAACGTCGGGATAAGCGTGCGTCGGATCCATCAGAACGTAATCTCTTTTAGGACCGGATTCGTATTTTAAAATATTTCCGCCTATACCTTTAAGCCACGGAGTGTTTTTTTTCTTTGCAACTATTTGTTTTTCGCCGTTTACAAAAATCAAGTTATGTCCCAGACTTGATGCGTAAGGATAGCCGTATTTGTCTTCACTGAAATAAAATTCGTCGTACGGCATATTGCCTAGATCACGAATGAAGGGTACATTATACCATGTAACGGTATATTGTCCGCAGTCCAGATGGCCGTGATGGGGATCGTCGTTATATCCGGCTTTGCATGCAACGGTTACCGTCGAAGAATCGGTAAAACTGCTTCGAAGCATTGCCCAGTTAACTGTCCGGAAAAGTTTGGATTTTTCCTGCGGATCGACAGGCTTCACATCCGGTCTGGGCCAGATAATATCGAAAATATCATTTCCTTCCCCGAGATATTGATCACGGTACCATGCGCCTATTCGGCTGCCGGTTTCTTCGACAAGTTTGTCTGCCATATAAGTAGGTCCGACCGGGTAGCCGCCTCCGTCTTCAAAGTTTCCCGTCAAGCCGTATAATTCAAAATCCAAGGGATGATCGGCAATGGCCTTATTTTTAAACATGTCTATTTTGCCGCCCGTAAGTCTCTTAAGCGCATCCATATAAAAAATGCTTTCGCGCATCATATAACCGTAATAACCACGGCCTTCCTGCCACCCGCCGTCTTTACCGATATAGCTGAATGTAGTATCCATTCTGTTGTGGACTTCGGCGGCAACATCCAGTAATTCGGGATCTTCTTTAAGAAGGGTAAGTGCGGTCAAACCCAGGGCCTGAATAACATATATTCGACCAGTTGCATTTATAAGCAGTCGACCACCAAAAATAATTATAATTACCGCGTACTCTTGTAATTGCTTTTTCCATCAGCCCGTTTCTTATTTTGTCTCTCTCTTGTCTTGTCAGAGCAGGGTACAGCCAATCATAAACAGTTGAAAGTGTAATTGCCTTCCCGGACGCGAAAATATCGTAAGAGAAGACAACCCTGTCATCCGGAACATTGAAAGGCCATACTCTTGAATATATAATATCAAAGTGATGGGCCGGATCCACCCAGTCGGGCCAATCGGCTATATCCATAGCGAATTCAATTGCCTTTTTTGCATAAGCGCTGTCGCCGGTCATTTGATAAAGGAAAGAAAGTGTCAACGCTCCGTCAAGTATATTTGATTCATAAGCCGTTCCGGGATCTTTCATAAGATACCTGGGGTGTTTTGGATGAAGTGGCTCGGGCTCTTCAATCGGTACGTGAAGGTAACGATGTCCCTCCGCCGTCAATGCCGCAAAAATACGTTCGGATTCGGGATCGGTTTTGATCCTTTTTATGATGGCTTGTTTATCCCGGTTATTAAAAAATAAATACGGATGCTCCAGTTTGTCAATTGGGATATTGTCAGATAATTGTTTCTCGGTAACCGGTGTCATTATCGGGTTAGCCGGAGACAGTTCTTCCCCGGCACCTTGAGCTTTTAAAGAAACCGTAAACAATATTAAAAAAACAATAATTATTTTGCCCGAATGGAAAAGTATACTTTTGCCAAACATTTACACCTCCGAAATTTGTATTTATTTAAACATGGATGTATTTATTTATTATAAATTTAGTCCTCATAAATTCTCAATCATAGTTGCTTTGAGATTTCAAAATATGTTTAACATCTATAACGTTAAATATCAAATTACATTGAGCTATATAGGAGTCTTGACCTTATAATATTTTATTAAATTCAATCGATCGGTTTTATAATTATTGATTTTAAAAAGAAAAGTTCCTTTCCGTTTATAAGAGGATGTATTTTAAGTACATATTCTCCTGCTTTTTCAATAGATACGTCGGCTACCGGGTGTTTTATAAATAGTAACGGCCTGTGTGAGTTATAATCGGAAGTAGCCAGGGTCTCAAATCTGTAGGATCCGTTGTTTAATTCAATAGCCGCTTCCTGCCCGCTGCACGTATCAGGGCATGAATATTCCGTAATTATTTTGTAATCACCCGCATGGGTAAATCTCAAATTAAATTTTGCGATATCCGAACTGTCTTTCATGTTTACGGCGCATGTTGTATGCTTCCAGTCTCCGAAGTAATGGCTGTAGGTTATTGATTTTAATTTTGTTCCGCCGGAAATATGAGCATATGAGGCATCGAGTACGTTAGATTCGAATTGAGGGGAGACAGTAAGAGGGCACTTTCCGTATAGATCTTTAAGTTTACCGGTGTAATCAACTTCCAGAACCGTATTGCGCCTGTCGTACAATTCGTTAAGAGAAACATAAAGATCACTTCCGTTTTTTTCCGATTTTAAAATTTTATTATTTCCCAGTATAAAAACTCTTTTCACGGACGCGGTAAAATTAGGAACAAGTATTTTCCGGTCGTACGGCAGTCGAAAAATATGAAGGAAAAGTTTTCCCGGTTTGCTTGTAGTTACACCCCATGGCTGGGGGGGGATAAGTCCGTATGTAGTTCCGTAAATACTTTCTCCGTTTCTTTTAAGCCATTTTCCTGTTTCAAGAAGATATTTTTCGGAGTAGTGCGGAAATTTTCCAGTCCCGTCAGGTCCTACATTCAGCAAAAGATTTCCGCCCTTAGAAGCAACTTTTGCCAGCAGCCTTATTATTTCACGCGGAGACTTAAAATCCATATCATATTTTATATAACCCCAGGAATCGTTATGTGTGTATATTGATTCCCATGCGCCTTTTATAGGGTAGGCGGGAATTTCGGAATCGCCGAAATCGCGGTAATCTCCAAGATCGTGTCCGACCCTGCTGCTGAATAAACAATCGGGTTGTAATTTATGAAGGCTGTCTACCAGATTTTCCGTTTGGGCTTTATTCAATCCGCCCGGCATATCGAACCACATAATTCCAAGAGGGCCGTAACCGGTAAGCAGTTCTTTAAGCTGAGGTATAGCTTTTTCTTTATAGTACTTTAAATAGTCTTTTTTAGTTTTGTCAAAATCCCAGTTGTTTCCGCCCCCGTCGGGTTCATGCCAGTCAAGATACTGTGAATAATAAAATCCGAATTTTAATCCTGCTTTACGGGCTGCAGAAGCAAGAGCGCTCATTGGATCCTTGGCAAAGGGTGTAGCTTTTACAATATTAAAATCGCTGGTCTTCGAGTTGAACATTGCAAATCCTTCGTGATGCTTTGCTGTAATAACCAGATATTTCATTCCGGCATCTTTGGCAATTTTAACCCACTGATCGGCGTTAAAATTAAAAGGATTAAATCTTTCGGCTATCTTTGCATATTCGGAAGCAGGTATCTTGGCACGATTCATAATCCATTCGCCGCTTCCGTAAAAATCTCGTCCTTTCCAAATTCCGCCGAGTTTTGAATAAAGTCCCCAATGAATGAACAAGCCGAACTTCGCATTTTCAAACCAATTTAAGTTCGGGTTATGGGAGGCTTTGGCCTGTTTATCCCATCTTTCGATTTCCTGAGAATACCCGGTTTGAACAATCAAAAGAATAATGAATAAAACCGAAAATATTTTCATTAAACGGGCCTTCGAATAAAGAGTATTTAAAACAATTTGCATCCAGTCATTCTACGGCTTTATTTCACAGATCCGAAAAGAGATGAGGGAGTATGAATTAAGGGTAATATTTAATTTTCCTGTAAGAAATTTCAAGTAATCTGAAGTATGGCAACCCGTTGAAAAACAGCATTGTGAAGAATAGAAATATGGTCTTTTTTTCATGTGCGTCGCTCTTTTTATCTTTAAAATTGACTCAAAATGCTAAACGCTTATCATTTCGTAAATCAATATATAAATTATTTATTTTAAATATAAGAGGCTTAAAAAAAATAATTAATTGGGGTATTTATCTCTGTTTTTATTTGCTAAAATCTGCCCATTTTTTTAATTTGTAAAACATATGTTAAGCGTTTATCATCCAACGATAGAGCTTGAATTTATTGCCTAAAATTTACACGGAATTATTTCTTTTATGGTATTTCCACGCTGCTTTGCGGCCTGCTAAATACTGAATCCGATATTTTCATCCCGAAAATTTTCCGAAGTTTAGAACCTGAGGAAAATTGAAAATATTTAACAATAATTCTTATCTAAATAATCCGGAAACCTAATCTCCGGTCTCTTGAGAAAGCGGCATTTATAATGAATATAAAACTGGTTTTATTTTTTCTGCTTTCAATTATTTCTTCTGCTGCATGCAAAAATATTTTAGTCTCCACAATTCCTCAGCTGGAAGCGGCTATTACAGACGCGAAACCGGGCGATGTTATTATAATGAATGACGGTACCTGGACCGATGCCGTGATAAATTTCGATTCTAAAGCCACTCCCTCGGGTCCGATAATTCTTAAAGCAAAAACTCCCGGAAAAGTAATTCTTAATGGCTCTTCAAAATTAATTTTTTCTTCTCCTTATCTGATGGCCGAAGGTCTCTGTTTCAAGGGCGGGGCACTTAAGGGCACTAATTCTCAGAATGCCGAAAAAGTTGTTCTGTTCGCTTCCGAAAGATGCCGGCTGAAAAACTCGGCAATAATCGATTATAATCCGAAGTACTTTTCCACTTATTATTATTGGGTATTTTTCAGCGGCAGTCACAATAGAATGGATAACTGCACTTTTATAGGTAAGAACAATCTCGGACCCGTTGTGGGTAACGATTACTCGGGACTGCCCGGCGGTAAAGATGCAAAATATAACAGGGTTGATCATTGCTATTTTAAGGATATACCTTATAAGGATCATAACGACCGGGAAATATTCCGTATCTGGGGCGTCGGAAGAAGCGAGGAAACATCCATGAACGGCGCTTTCTTTTCTATTTTATATAATCTCTTCGATCATGCCGACGGCGAAGGCTCCGAAATAATATCTCTCAAATCTAATTACAATGCCGTAAAATATAATACGTTCCGCGACTGCAGAGGCGCCATAGTATTACGCAGCGGAAATTTTAACAGGGTGGAAAGCAATTTTATCTTCGGCGGAAATATTAAAGGTACTCAAGGAATCCGCGTAGCAGGCAGAGGGCAAAATGTAATGAATAATTACATCTGCAATATAGACGGAGACGGGCTAATCCTTATGGCGGGCGAATATATTGATACTGCATTAACCTCCGGTTATAAGCCTGTTCTGAGAGACGGTACTAAGCTGGGACGCGTACCCCGCTATTCGCAGGTGGCTATAGGAATGTTTGCAAATAATACTTTCGTTAACGTAAAGGGAACGGATATCGTTTTAGGTGCAGGTTATATGCGGGACTGGCCCGAGAGCCAGCGTGTACTGCTGCCCGAAGATAACTCGTTCCTTAATAATATTATATTTAAGTCTAAGGGCGGGGTTTGCATCAGTGTACCCAAAATAGATAAGAAACCGCCCCTTAACAGGTTTAAATTTAAGCCTAATATATATGCCGCAAACATAATATACGGCGGTACTATAGAATTGCATCCGCTGCCAAAAGGGATTAAAAAAGTTAATCCGCTGCTTAAACTTGCCGCAGACGGTTTGTACAGGCCCGAAAAAAATAGTCCGGCTATCGGGCATGCTGTTGAGCCGTTTGTTGACGATGATATGGACGGGCAGCCCCGAAAACCTATAAGCGATATAGGTGCTGATGAAGTATCGGATGAACCGGTATCAAGAAAACCGCTAACCCCGAAGAACGTCGGAGCCCCATGGCTGAGGTAATTACCTTCGGGCATCTGATGTAATAGAGTATTTAAAAGTCTAAGCAAGAAAAATGAATAGATAAAGTAATTTTAAAATTGTAATAGAGGCCCTGATGTTTAATAAATTAAAATACTATTTATTACCTGCTATAATTTTTGCTATGCCTTTAATGGCGCAGGTTAAAGAATCAAAAGTGCATGATCTGATTATTAGTCTTGATAAGCAGAGAGTCTTGAACGATGCCGAGAAATTTTTACAAATGAAGCCTGTGACAATTACTGATTTCAAGGCTTCAAGAAGCGCGGGCGGAATTCACGATTATTATTCGGAGGGAGATTACTGGTGGCCGAATCCGAAAGATCCTAACGGGCCCTATATAAGAAAAGACGGACTTACTAATCCCGATAATTTTGACAAACACAGACTTGCATTGAGAAATATGAGTATTCAGGTTGCGGCTTTAACCGCTGCATATAAAATGACAGGCGAAAAAAAGTATGCTGAAAAAGCACTTTCGCATTTAATTGCATGGTTTGTTAATAAAAAGACAATGATGAATCCGGACCTGCAGTATGCTCAAGCTATAAAGGGAGTAACTTCCGGCAGAGGGATAGGCATAATTGATACGATACATCTTGTAGAAGTTGCTCAGGCCGTTATTGTACTTGAAAAAATGGGGTATTTAAGCCATCCCGATGCTGAAGCGATTAAAGATTGGTTTAGCAAATACTTACACTGGCTTACTACAAGTAAATTCGGCCATGACGAGGAGTATAACGGTAATAATCACAGCACTTGCTGGACAATGCAGGTTGCCGAATTTGCAAAGCTTACGGGAGATACCGCTGAGATGGACTCGTGCAGAAACTTTTATGAGCATGCTTTGCTCCCGGAGCAAATGGCAGAGGACGGCAGTTTTCCTAAAGAATTGGCACGCACAAAACCGTACGGATATTCAATATTTAATATGGAAGCAATGTCGATGGTGTGCGAGATACTTTCCGATAAAAACCACGATCTTTGGCATTATAAAACAAAGGACGGAAAAAGTATTGCTCTAGGGATGAATTTTTTATATCCGTTCTTGAAAGATAAATCAAAATGGAAATATCCCAAAGATGTAATGTACTTTAACGACTGGCCGGTCAGACAGACCAGCCTGCTATTCTGCGGTCTGCACTTAGGAGTGAAAAAATATATAAATCTCTGGGAAAAATTAAATCCGGCGCCAAAGGTGGAAGAAATTATCCGGAATTTCCCGATCAGGCAGCCTATTCTATGGGTAAAATAATTATATGGAATCTTATAATTTATAAATTTTTTGCAACAGTAAATTTCTTAGGTTAAATCAATGAAATTAGAAAAAGCAGCTCCTATTCTTTTATTATTTTTCTTTATGTCCTCTCTTAATATTTTCGGGCAGGCCGGTAAGTCAGGCGATACGATTTCGGATAAGCCCGGTAGGGAAGTATATAATATCGATTCTAACTGGTCTTACCTTCAAGACGATATAGCGGACATAGCTGATCTTAATACCACTAAAATGAAATGGGAGCCTGTTAATCTTCCTCATACCTGGAACCTTACCGATGTGCTGGACGTTGAACCCGGATACAGACGAGACGCGGGCTGGTACGAAAAGGAAATATATTTACCTGAATTAACCCATGGACAAAAAGTAATTCTTCATTTTGACGGTGCAAATATAACAAGCAAAATATTCGTAAACGGGAAATACGCAGGCGGGCATGTAGGAGGCTATGTCGGGTTCGATGTCGATATTTCTCCTTATATAATGGAAGGACGCAAAAACGATATAAAAGTCAGGGTAGATAACTCTTATAACCCGAATATTATACCGTCGCAAAAATCCGACTTCTTTATTTATGGTGGTCTGGTGAGAAGCGTTTGGCTTAAGGTAATGCCCGCGGATTATATAAAAAGATTTCACGCGGTTATTTCAAAAGTAAGTAAATCATCAGCCGAAACAGAGGTACGGTCTCTTCTTATGTGTTCAAGCAATTTAAAGGGGGAATTGAAAGCTAAACTTGTTGATCCTCAGGGCAAAGTAGTTTCGGAAACAAAAACGGAAAAAACTTTCCCGGATGGGGAGAATAGAATTCAAATTAAATTTCCGGAATTAAAAAATCCCGAATTGTGGTCGCCCGATTCTCCCAGTCTGTATAAAGTTGAAGTCGGACTTTATAGTAACGGTCGGCTAATAGATTCGACGAGTGATTTGATCGGGTATAGATGGTTTGAATTTAAAAGCCACGGAGCATTTTATCTTAACGGCAAAAAACTTTTAATAAAGGGTACCTGCCGGCATGAAGATTATGCCGGTTATGCCGATGCCATGCCGGACAGTCTTCAATGGAAAGATATAAAAATGATGAAGGAGATGGGCGCAAATTTTGTACGTCTGGCTCACTATCCTCAAAGCCCGGTTGTTTATAGAGACTGCGATAAACTTGGCCTTCTTGTATGGGATGAACTGCCCTGGTGCCGCGGTGGGATGGGAAAAGAGGAATGGAAAAACAACACCAAAAGATTATTTGTCGAGCAGATAAATCAGAACTTTAATCATCCGTGCATAATCATCTGGTCGCTGGGAAATGAGCTTGACTGGCTGCCCGATTTTCCAAACGGCAGCATACCGGATTCTTTGGACGCTTTTCTGAGGGTATTAAATAATATTGCGCATACAATGGATCCTTCCAGGCTGACGGCGGTAAGGAAATATCCCGGAGCGGCAAAGATTGTGGATGTATTCTCGCCTTCTATTTGGTCCGGCTGGTATTCCGGCGTGTATACCAGTTACCAAAAAGCAATTGAAGAGGCACAGAAAAAATATCCGCATTTGCTTCATGTTGAATACGGCGGTTCAAGTTTGTTAGGCCGGCATACAGAGAATCCGATTACCGGCGAGGGCATATTGAATCCGGATGAATGGACCGAAGCCGTAAACAAAGTTCATGTGAAGAATATAGCAAGCATCGGCGACTGGAGCGAGAACTACATCGTGGATCTTTTCGATTGGTATTTAAGATATACAATGCAGACAACCACATTTGCTGGAAATCTTCAATGGGCTTTTAAGGATTTTCCTACGCCGCTCAGACCTGAAAATGCAATTCCGTATATGAATCTGAAAGGACTGCTTGACAGGGACGGTCACCCTAAGGATGCGTATTATGTTTTTAAGAGCTACTGGACGAAAAACCCTGCATTCTGTTATATTCTAAGCCATACATGGCGACACAGAAGCGGACCTGAAAATATTGAACGGGATGTTCGGGTATACAGCAACTGCGGTTCGGTGGAATTATATCTGAACGGGAAAAATCTCGGGCTAAAACAAAAAGATATTACGAAATTTCCCGCCTCCGGTTTAGTGTGGAAATTGAAGTTTGAAGAAGGCGATAACAAATTAAAAGCAATCGGATATAATGACGGCAAACAGACTGCCGTCGATACTCTAACCGTGAATTATACGTATCAAAAATCCGGCACGCCCGATCATGTTAATCTATCTGCAAAGAAATTGCCGGACGGAAGTTACCTCATTACGGGAATAGTTGTAGATACCAAAGGTCAACGCTGCCTGGACTATAATAAGAGAATTGAATTTGCGGTGCTGGGTCCCGGACATTTGCTTGAAAATTTCGGAACAACAACGGGCAGTTCAACAATAGAAACTGCCAACGGAAAAGCGCAGATAATATACAATCCGGAAGGTTCAAGGAAAGCGACAATTGAAATCAGGAGCCAGAGTTTCCAGGGCAATTACATTACAATTAATTGAAAACTTAATAAAAAATACTACGGAAATAATTTACTGCAAACAAAATTAATCAGAAATATCGTTTCCGTTTTGGAGGGAGGTAAGCCGTTTATCCCAGTATTTTAATTATGTTCCCCATAATTAATTCCTTTTTAATTAAACTAACTCCGTGAATACTCCGCTGAACTCCGTGTAATAATGCTCCGGTAATAACATCACAGATTAACACTCGGAGGCATCAACTTAAATTTATTTTTATTAACGGAATTTTGTAACGACTAAAAGAATTTTTCCCGAAATTTGGTTGAAGTCTATGAAAGTTTCTCCTAACATTTAAATTAATTTTAAATCTGAAAAATAACCCCGGGCTGCCCGCGGAATTTTCGGTAAGGCAGCCCTGCAATAAATTGCACTAATCCTTACGGAATTTTAATCGGTGAATTCAACAACATCAGCTCTTATAAGTAACTTAGCTCCCGTATAAACAAACAGATTTAACGCGTCGGAATCATAATGCACGTTTATCAGAGCGAGTTTCTTGCCTTCCGCGGGACCGTGTGCCGCTTCATAATTCTTCCACAAATCGTCGAGCGCTTCTTTATAGAGCATACCGGTACCTTCCACCCTGATGAGCGCTAATGTATTTGTTGTCATGCCGGTAGGAGCAGTAACTCCGAGAATATAACCCGCGGAAGACTGACCGGATAACCCTCGCGCTATAATTTTATAATTTCCTTTCTGAAGCTGAACATCGGTTAAATTAGCGGCGGTGAACATTCCTCCGGTAGAGCAGCCCGAAACTATAATAGCAAGCACTATTGCGGCACATGTTAGGATAATTTTTCTTAGTCCCATTATATTTTCTCCTTTTTTTTTGCTGTAGAAATTGAAGTCGAATTAGATTTAAAATTCTTCCTAATAAATGCTTATAATTAAAAATCATTTTTATGAGTAATTCCGGAAAAGGAAAATCGGAACAATTTAAAGAGTATGTCTCGCCTATTAGATACAAGAAATGAATGATCATTTTTTAAGTTTATGATCTCCATAAATTTAAGGAAAGTTAGGGGAGATACAAATAAAAAAATCATTAAAAGTAAAAATTTCCGGTTGTAAACTATGCAAGATATCCCTTATACTCAGCGGCTTTAGCGTCATTTACGGAAAAAAATTAACCGCTAAGACGCCAAGAGCGCAGAGGAGGAAAAAAATGTTTACCGTTTTCACCTGTCCATTCACCTATAGGTAAGTATACTATTATAAAAACTTAAAGAGCACAAAACTATGTCACTCTGAGCGGAGTCGAAGAGTGAGCGGAATTATGTGTACCGCCTGCCGAATAGACAGGTAGTGTTGAAGGTAATGTATAGAATCAGAGTTAGTCAAACAGATGAATTATTGTCAATATTTATTTAATTATCGCCATCTTCTTTATTTGGACAAAACTCCCGGCACTCATCCTATAAAAATAAACACTGCTGGATAGTATGTAAGCATTAAAGAGAATGTTTTGGTTGCCCGGTTTACTGTACTCATTTAAAATGTTTTTACTACACAGCTTGGTATATCGTAAAATTTTCTCGTAACCGGACAAGGTATTCGCGACTTTATATTTCATAAACCTTACCGGATTGAAAGGATTTGAGAAATTCTGGAAAGCTCAAATGAACTTAAACTATCCGTTAAGGGGCACGCATGGATAGGGTAGTGTTGGTCGTCTACCTTACATAATGCATGTTCGAGCAGCAGTTATTCAACGATGCCGTCACCCGGAGTAACGGCATCCTTTAAGCAACTTTTTCGTCCTCGCTAAACTCGGTAACCAATAACCGTTCAATTATTGAAAACCGGATTTAAAATGATTAATATTTGGTTATAATATCATTTATAAATTTTATCCAGAATAAGCATTTGCTCTCTGTTTTCTACCGGTTCCAACCTGGTATTTACATCAATATGCATTACACGGAGAGTATCGCCTTGATTTAAGGGCAGCCATTCCGGTAATCCCATTCCGTTCGGGTTACCGTTCTTTACGAAATTGGCAACAAATCCCTGAAAGATATGAGACACTTTGTAGTCTTCAGGCTGCCAGTCGTAAACACGGTTCGTAGGCAGATTGCCCATTACATATTCAATTTCAGCCGAGTGAACGGCCCCTGTTGCGGTTGGTCCATTTTGATTGTTCGTCTCCCTCATAGCCGGTCGGGGCCGGGAATAGTAGTACCGGTAAACAGGCTTTCCGCCTGTCTGAACCTGTAAATCACCCCATTTCCATGTGCTGAAAGCAGTGAACCTGTCACTGGCCAGATCCGTACCCGATTGAATCACTTCTTTTTCATTTGCGTGCGGGAATACTGCAAGAATCTGATCGGCATTGTCGCCGTACAAGTGCTTAATTACGGAGACAAAATTTTCGGGAGTCGGCTTCTGTCCGTATAATAATGCATTGTAGTTCGATTCTTCCGAATTCCATCCCAGTAATAATGTTACGTGAGCCTGCTTTCCTTCCGAAAAAATCTTTTCAGGTGTTTCGGGAAGGAAATAACCGTCGACGACAGATGAGAAATAGGGCGCTCCTTGCCGGGCAGTAAGTTTCAACAGGCTGTCTGCCGGAATATTTCTCAATTCCTCCAGATTATTTGCGCCGGCCATTTGAGCGAATTTGATCCCTTTTTCTTCGCCGCTGGTAAGAGAAGCGGGAGTTATCGGACCAAAAGGTCCGCCGCTTTCTCCGATTGCTCCGCGGAATAAATTTTTTGATAGCGGAGATGCCATTAGTTCACCGACGGATATTGATCCGGCCGATTCACCGGCTATGGTGACTTTATCGGGATCACCTCCGAAAGCAGCTATGTTCTGTTTTACCCAGCGAAGTACCTGAACTTGATCGAGTAAACCGTAATTACCCGAGGCATGATCGGGCGATTCTTTTGTTAATCCGGGATAAGCGAAAAAGCCGAACACATTAAGGCGGTAATTGGCCGTAACAGTAACTATCCCCTCATTCCTTGCCATACTTTCTCCGTCGTACCGGTATTCCGATCCGTCTCCCGCTATGAATCCTCCTCCGTAAAAGTATACAAGAACCGGCAATTTTTTATTTTCTCTGTTAGCGGGTGTCCAGACGTTAAGATAAAGACAATCCTCGCTCTTTTTGGGGAACCGGAATTGCATATCGCTGAATATACGGCGCTGCATGCTGCCGGGTCCGAATTGACTGGCTTTACGGACTCCGGACCAGTCTTTAACAGGCTGAGGCGGTTTCCATCGCAAATCGCCAACAGGCGGCTGTGCAAACGGGATACCTAAAAATATGTCCACATCGGAATCATTGATTCCTTCGACAACACCGTTCGCAGTTGTTGCCCGGGGAGCGGATAGGTGCTCATTATTTGATTGGGCTTTTACAACCGCTGTGGTTATAAAAAGAGATAGTAAAGCACTTGAAATAAAATTCATAATATGTCCCCAATGATTATTTTTGTATTAAATTAATTCTACTTTTTAATTATCATGGCCGCATGAATCGGTTAAATATAATTGATTCATCCAACTTACGCCAGTGCATGCATTTATTTTACTTTAGGTATTAAATGGGGAGTGCATTTTATGAATCTGAACCGCCATTAATTATTAAAATATCTTTGCCTTATTCAGATCTTTTTAAATAACAAAACTTCATTCGAATAAGAAAAAAGGAAACTATCATAATTTTACTAAAGTTGACCGCCCGTTTATATGTATTATTAAAACAGTTCGAAATATTTATATTTCTATTTTTTATAACCAAAAAATATTAATTTGCCGATAATTATTCATGTATTTTTGTTATGACAATTGTCCGGATTACAAGTTCAACTAAGCGGCATCGGAACATACGGCACATCGGTATTTCTTTTAGATTAAATTGCAGCCGTATTTCCCGGAGAAAAAACTTATTAAAAATAAAAAATTATCCCGGAAAAATATATGCAATCATTGCTCTTTAATAAATTTCCTCTGTCCATGTTCCCGTTCATAATGATTCTCTTATTCATTATACCGGTGGAAGCTCAGAATAATGTTACTGCGCTTAGAGGTAACTGGTCGATTCAGTCATCGGATAATGTTAAAGAAAGCGGGGAAGTAGTCTCAACCGTACAATATGCCGCCGAAGGTTGGTACCCTGCAACCGTCCCATCTACTGTTATGAGCAGTCTTGTAGACGACTCCGTTTACAAGGATATTTTTTTAGGCGAAAATCTTGCAAAGGTCGATACGAACAGGTTTAAAAAAGCCTGGTGGTACCGGACTGAATTTAAAATTAAAAAAATTCCCGGAATGAATAATTTCTTTCTGCTGTTTGACGGGATAAATTACAGGGCGGATATATACCTGAACGGGAAAAAGATAGCCGGGGCGGACAGTGTGTTCGGCGTTTACAGAAGATTTGATTTTAACGTAAACCGTTTTGTTAAGTATGACGGAAATAATGTTTTGGCTGTAAAAGTTTATCCGCCTAAATGGAGCGAACCCACTATCGGCTTTGTTGATTGGAACCCGCGTTCTCCGGATGACAACATGGGTATATGGAGAGATGTAAGCATAAAAACGTGCGGCGATCTGGCCCTGAATTTTCCTTTTGTTAAAAGTAAAGTAGATCTTAAGACTCTGAAAAAGGCCCTATTGACAATATCGGCGGAAGTAAAAAACAATTCGGAAAAGGATTTGACTGCTTCACTTGAAGGAGCGATCGGGGATATTAAATTTTCGAAAGAAGTCACGCTTCGACCGGGTGAAAATAAGATTGTTGAATTTACTCCAAAAGATTTTCCGCAATTGATCATTAAGAACCCTCATCTGTGGTGGACAAACGATCTCGGCGATCCCTATCTGTATAAACTGAAACTTCAGCTTAAAAGCGGCAAGATGCTGTCCGACCTGGATGAAACTCATTTCGGTATACGTGAGGTTTCCGGTTACATAAATAAAGAAGGATACCGCGGATATAAACTTAACGGCAGAAAAATCCTAATACGCGGAGGCGGATGGGCGGACGATATATTTCTAAAATACGATCATAAAAAACTTGCCGCTCAAATCGCGTATGTAAAACAGATGGGGTTGAACGCAATTAGGTTCGAAGGGTTCTGGGGAAGCAATCAGGATATTTATAACCTCTGCGATGAAAACGGATTATTAATAATGACCGGCTTCAGTTGTCAGTGGGAATGGTCCGATTATATCGGCCAAACCGCGGATAAATACGGCGCGATTAAAACTTCGGAAGACATTAAACTTGTAACCGCATACTGGCGTGACGAGATTAAGTGGCTTAGAAATCATCCGAGCATATTGGTCTGGCTTTACGGCAGCGATAAATTTCCGCGTCCCGTTCTTGAGAGGAAATTTCTTGATATACTTAAGCAGGACGATCCGACGCGTCCGTCTTTGTCTTCAGCCGCGGGAGTTACAAGCGGCATAACCGGTCCGTCCGCCGTAAAGATGAACGGTCCGTACGATTACGAACCTCCCGTGTACTGGCTTACTGATACTTCTTACGGCGGAGCTTTCGGATTCAATACCGAAACAGGTCCGGGTCCGCAGATACCGCCTGTTGAAAGCATAAAAAAAATGATACCGGCAAATGATTTGTGGCCTATAGATTCGGTGTGGGATTACCATTGCGGAAGGCATCAATTCCGTAATCTTAATGTTTACAACAAAGCTCTAGATAGCCATTACGGCAGATCCGGCAGCCTGCAAGAATACGAAAAAAAAGCGCAGCTTCAGAATTACGATGCTATGCGGGCAATGTACGAGGCTTTTACCATAAACAAACCGGTTGCGACAGGCATTATTCAATGGATGCTTAACTCTGCCTGGCCGGAATTTTACTGGCAGCTTTATGATTATTATTTAATGCCGAACGGGGCTTTCTACGGTGCAATGAAAGCTAACGAGCCGGTTCATATAGCTTATAACTATTCCGACGGACGTATAATAGCTGTGAACAATACATTTAAGCAGTATAATAACCTTACAGCTTATGTACGAGTATTAAAATTCGATTTATCAGAAGCATACTCCTTTAAGAAGCAGATCGATCTCATGCCCTACCGTAGCCAAACAGTAACGGCAATTCCGCAGATAGATAATTTGTCTGAAACCTACTTCCTTGTACTAAACTTAAAAAACATCGAAGGAAAAATTGTTAGTCGTAATTTTTATTGCCTTTCCCGAAAGCGTGATGAGCTGGATTTCGCGGGCACAAAATGGTTCTTTACACCAATAAAACAATACGCCGATTTTACTGAACTGAACAAACTAAAAAAAGTAAAACTTAATGTGGCGTCTAAACTCAAAAAGGAAGGCAGCAATACGATCGATGAAATTGAAATATCTAATCCGGGTAAAAGTCTGGCTTTTCAAATAAGACTTGCCGTTAAAAAAGGGGAAGAAGGACAGGAAGTTCTACCCTCATTCTGGGACGACAATTATTTCTCTCTTCTGCCCGGGGAAAAAAGAATTATCAAATGCCGGTTTTCAACCGCCGATCTTAACGGCCGAAAACCTTTTCTGAAAGTTTCGGGATGGAATATAGCGGAGTAAAATTTATGAATCAAAATCACCGAATCGGCAGTTATGAAGTGCATGAATAATTATTACATCGTAAATAAAAATTAAATACAGGTAGAGAATTTAAAGGAAGATCGAAGTGAAACAATAATTTATTCGGAAGTGCCCCGGTTTTTCTCCCAAAAAATGCCGGGGTTGTATTTTAATAATTTATCATGCGACCCTGCCTGCAGGCGGGTAAATTTATTCGCCATAACGGAAGCCCTTCAAAATAACCAATAACCTTATCATCCAGGGTGGAGACGAGAGACGAGCAAAATATCGAACAAATAATTCTTTTTATTCCTCCGTGACTTCTCCGTGTTTCTCCGTGAAATTTGATACATTATTAATTACCTAGAGGCTATTGAATTTAAAATTTATTAATGAATCCCGCTAATTACACGAATGGAATTAAAAATAATTAGTGTCATTACTGCAATTTATTCACAGCCAGGGAATTTTTACTTTTTTCTGATAAGTATCCCACTTATCACCGAATGTCTTTGATAAGGTATCTTCCTCAATTTTTGAAAATATTCTCGACCCCGTATAGAGAAAAATTCCGGTTAAAGTGCCCAGCCAGGTATTGAAAAGGAAGCCGACCCAGGGAAGCACAAGAAAGGAAAACCCGGTATAAAGCGGATGCTTAACAATAGAATAAGGCCCCCCGGTAATAAGATCATGCCGCGGAACCTTGACAAGTATTAATATAACCGACCATGCCCAGATGATAATTCCCGGTATTAAAATAATTACCGAAATAATTATCAAAGTACCCGAAGGACCGCCGGCAGAAAAGAGATCAGGGTACATGATATTAAGTACAAGTCCGGCAATTAAAAAGGGAAGTGTGAATAATCCTATTTTATCGCCGCCGCCGATGAGAAGTTTCAGCTTCATTTTTCCGGCTCCATTTGTTTTTGGGATTGAGTTTAAATTTTCCAGTAATTGATAATATTTCTTCGTCTCATTTTATCTTTTTATTAAAGAAATAAATTCGTTAAAAGATTTATAATCCCCGCAGAAAATTTTCTTTTGATAAAAAATTTTTAAGAATGCATCCGGAAAATGGAACTGTGAAAAACGAAAGAAATTATCTCGCCTTTTAAGTTAAAGAATGGAGAACCTTATGCTTTACATATGGGCAGTGTAAATTTAGGGAAAGTTATTTGAGATGTAAATAAAGAAATTAATTAAACTAAAAAAATCGGTTTTTAAATTTGGACATATTCAGTAATAATTTTCTCGGTTAATGTGAGAGAAAAGAACCGAACCGCAAAGAACGCAAAGGAATAAAATAAATTTGTAAAATGTTATTAACCGGCCATTGTCACTCTGAGCGGAGTCGAAGAGTGAGCGAAACAGCCTTTCGGGGGCAGAGTCGAAGAGTGGAACATTCTTAGTGGCTTCGCGCCTTCGTGGCTTTTGAAAATGCAAGGTAATAGCAGCTGCCGCAAAGACTCAAAGGCACAAAGAAGATTAAATATCTTGGAGTAAAAAAAATTAATCGCTAAGAACGCCGAGAGCGCAAAGGAAGAAAATATTCTGCCAAACTTTTTTTGAAAAAATTTCAGTTTTTTATAGGTTTAAAGAAGAATTTAGCCGAAACAATTGGGGGAAAGATATTTTCCTAAATATGCCCTCTTTTTTACTTATTTATAATGATATCTGTTATAAGTTATGAAGTTCTTGTTATTATTTTCTCTCCTTTTTGTCTTTACTAAGTCGGTACATGGGCAGGGAATAGATAAAAATATTATTAAGAGGGACACTTCTCTTTCCCGGGATACTTCCGTTGTGGAAAAGTACAATTATAAGGATGTATTTCCCAGCGGAGAACTAAAAAGGATCAGAATTACTGTTGATCCCAAAGAAGCCGGCAAAGCATTTCTTACGATTTTAAAGCTCAGTGAAATTATTGACATACCCAATTTTAAGTCAACTTACTGGTATTTAAAGCCGGATACAATAGGCTTCCGGACTTCTCCGCTCAGTATATTTCTGCATACCGGTAATTACGAATTGATTGTAAGTGCCAAAGGTTTTAAAGATGAGATCGAACAAATCGAAGTGAATAACGAAAATAGCGGTCATTTCAATATAGAATTGCTTTCACTGCAATATTTGAGAAATAAAAGAAGGCAATGGAGCACTGTTAAATGGATCAACGGTGCGGTGGCTCTGGCTGCCGGTGCGGCTTCTTACTATTTTTACTATAAATTATCGAATTCGGAAGATAAGTATAATAATGCAGTTTCCTCCGAAGTAATTAACAACGAAAGAGCTGAAATAAACAGAGCAAGGAAGAATTATAAAACTTCTACAGGAATTGCATTGACTGCACTCGGAGGTTTTGCCGTTTCCTGGCTTATCGAACTTTCGTTTTGATATTTATTTAATTCCGTTGAAGAGGAAAAAGGACAAATTCTTTTACATGATTATAGACAGTAAAAAAATATTAAGACTAATACTTTTTTTATTTGCGGCATTATTATCGGCTTCATGCAATAAGCAGGTTGATTTTAATAATCCGTTCGATCCTAATGTTTCTATTGACTCGCCGACGAAACTTAAAATCGCATCAATGCAGGAGACAAGTCTCACTTTTGAATGGAATAATAATCTAGATGCAAAAAACTCCGTACAATTAAACCTTATTAAAACATTTATCGAGCAAAGCAGCGACGGTAAAGTGTTTTTCGGAAGGGATACTTTAACCGGATTAGCATCAAAGGCAACAATATATGAAGCATTTGATATCAGCCGTCCGTATTATTTCCGGATTTACACAACAGTCGGCTCCAGGCGGACAGGGTATTCAAACATAGTTGTCGTTACCGAATCTGCAAATTACGCACCTTCCGATTTCAAGTCGCAGCTTACTAGAGAGACTCTCCGGCGTTTGAACTGGAAGGATAATTCAATTTCGGAAACTGAATTTAAAATTTTAAGAAGAACCGGTGAAGGAGGCAATTTCGCTACACTGGCAGTACTTCCGGCTAACTCCACTGTATATGATGATACAACGGTCATACTGACCGATACAAATTATTATTATAAGATTTGTGCAGTCTTTAAGAACGGCCTAACGAGTAAATATGATACTCTTTCCGTAAAAATTGCTTTTCCTCCGCCCTCAGATCTTCACCAGACTTGTCTGTCGTCTTCATCGGTTCAATTAGAATGGGATGACAATTCCGATTTTGAAACCGGTTACGACATTTTAGTTTCTGTAAATTCGCGGCTGTTTACCGAATTAACAAGACTTTCGGCTAATTCAACTTCTTACATCGCAGGCAATCTAAGCAGCAGCAATACTTATACTTTTCGGCTGAGGGCTTTTACCGGGTATAACAGGAGCAAGTATTCCAACACAGTTACCGTATCTTATGTCTTTGATAAAGTTCAATTTCTTTATTCCAGGCAGTTGAAAGACTACTGGCAAGGAGTATCCTCAATTGCATTTAGTCCTGACGGTAAAGTTATGGCCTGTGCGGGAGAACGTGATGTGGATATAATTAGAGCCGGAGACGGAGCTTACATAACTAGCTTACAGCATGAATATAATTACCCGGTTTATTCAGTTAAATTTTCACCAGACGGAAAGACCATAGCTGACGGACATGGGGGGCAAGTGTGGCTTTGGAATGCTTCTGATTATTCAAGCATTACTCAACTTTATTCTTACGGTACAAATGAAATTCGCGGAATTGCCTTTACTCCGGACGGAAGTAAAATTATTGCCTCAGCAGATTATGCGCAGATACAAGTCTGGAGTGTTTCTGGAAAAAGTCTTATCAAAACGTTTAGCGGAGGAAACAGAGATCGGGGTGCCTGCGATGTGAGTCCCGACGGTAAATACTTTGCAGCGGGAGATTCGCTTACTCTTTTTAATTTCTCGGACGGTTCGGTGGTGCGACATTTCCCGACGACGATATTCTTATTCTCAATAGTTTTCCACCCTTCCGGAAAATTCATAGCCTGTATCGGTGCGAATGATTATGATCTGCAGCTCTGGAATGTAGCAGACGGAACATTAAAATGGCAGAAGAAGGAATCATACTATGCCGACCAAATTGCTTTCGATATTAAAGGCGACAGAGTTGCCGTAACCGGGCGGCAGGACAACATTGTAAATATCAGAGATGTACAGACCGGTGAAATATTAATGACATTAAACGCCGGAAACACGACCAGTGTCGCTTTCAGTCCGCTGAACAACCTGATCGCGATCGGCGACACACAGGCTTATGTAAATGTTTGGGGATTTTCAGGCGTCTGGAAAACCGGGATGTAGATGTAAGGAAGCACCCGGACTTTTCCATTTACATATATATATAAATAAATGGAAAAGTAAGTTATAAAAACCGTCTTAAAAAGATTTAAATGTGTTAAAATAGTTATCTCCAATATTTCATTTAAACTAAATTTTTTTATTTTTGAACCGATAATTAAAACCGGTTACGCACAGAGGATTTTAATTTAGTTTCTTATAATTTTACAATTGTGCAGATAAGAAAAAGGGGAACGGGGATTTTGAGTTTTCTCGCTATAGATTTTGAGACAGCAAACTACAAGCGTAACAGCGCCTGCTCTGTCGGATTGGTAAAAGTAAAAAACAATAAGATTACCGAGCGGGCTTCATTTCTAATCAGACCACCCGAGAAAAGTTTTGTATTTACCTACATACACGGATTAACCTGGGACGATGTAAGAAATGAACATTCTTTCAGCGAGTTATGGCCTGAATTCGCCAAGATGTTTAATGACGTTGATTATTTTGCCGCGCATAACGCTTCATTTGATAAATCGGTGCTTAGGGCCTGCTGTGAACATTACGGAATAAAAGTACCGGAAATTCCTTTTAAATGCACGATGAAATTATCCCGTGAGTTGTGGAATATTCATCCGACAACATTGGATAACGTCTGCCGGATTTTTAACATTCCGTTAAAACACCACGACGCCGCTTCCGATACGGAAGCTTGTGCGAGGATAATGATGAGGGCAATTACTGAGAATAATTAATGATACCAAAATTCTTTTATTATTAAGAATTCATACGAATTTATTATATTTTTATCTTAAAAGATTAAATAGACTCACACATATTTATTGAAAAAGTTGGGTTGCAAAAATGTTTGAACAAACTTTCAAAAACATAGACGATATACTTCACAAAGATGCCGGCTGCTCTAATGAATTAGATTATGTTGAGCAGACCTCCTGGATTCTTTTCTTAAAATATCTTAATGACCTTGAGAAGGAAAGAAAAACTAAAGCCGAACTTACCGGCAAAGATTATAAATACATCATCGACAATAAGTATTCCTGGGACGTCTGGGCTGCTCCTAAAAATGGCGACGGTAAGATTGATAAAAACGCGCTTACAGGCGATGACCTTAAAGACTTTGTCGATTTAAAGCTTATTCCATATCTAAAGAAATTTAAAACCGAAGCCGTATCTCCAAATACGATTGAGTATAAGATCGGTGAGATATTCAATGAACTAAAAAACAAAATACAAAGCGGCTATACAATTCGCGGTGTAATTGATTTGGTTGACCAGCTCCGATTCCAGAGCCATGCTGAAAAGCATGAGATGAGCCACCTTTACGAAGATAAAATTAAAAACATGGGTAACGCCGGTCGTAACGGCGGCGAGTATTATACTCCCAGGCCGCTTATCAAAACCATAGTTAAAGTAGTAGCTCCTCAAATCGGTAAGACTATCTATGACGGCGCCGTCGGTTCTGCCGGCTTTTTATGCGAAGCTTTTGAATATCTTAAAGAGAATAATAAACACCGCTCTACCGCGCAGGACAGAACACTGCAGTCCAACACTTTTTACGGTAAAGAAAAAAAATCTCTCGCCTATATAATCGGTACTATGAATATGATTCTGCACGGCATTGAAGCGCCGAACATAATCCATACAAATACGCTTAGCGAAAACCTTCTGGATATTCAAGAGAAAGACCGCTATGATGTTGTTATGGCTAATCCTCCATTCGGAGGAAAGGAAAGGTCTGAAGTTCAGCAGAATTTTCCGATTAAAACCGGTGAAACTGCTTCGCTGTTCCTTCAACATTTTATTAAAATTCTTAAAGCCGGAGGCAAAGCGGGTATAGTTATTAAGAATACTTTCTTAAGCAACATGGACAACGCTTCCGTCAGCTTGCGTAAGCTGCTTCTCGAAAGCTGCAATCTGCATACAGTCCTTGATTTACCCGGCGGAACGTTTCAAGGAGCGGGTGTAAAAACAGTAGTTTTGTTTTTTGAAAAAGGTTCTCCAACAAGAAAAATTTGGTATTACCAGTTGAACCTTGATAGAAATCTTGGCAAGACAAATCCATTAAACGAAAATGACCTTGCAGAGTTTATAAAACTGCAATCAAATAAAGCAAACAGTGAAAATAGCTGGTCTATAAAGCTCTCCGATGTTGATACCGCTACTTTTGACCTGAGTGTTAAAAATCCAAATAAGAAAGAAGAAACAGTATTGCGCGAGCCGCAAGAAATTCTTGATGAGATAAAATCATTAGATGAAGAAAGTGCCGATATCCTTAATTCTATTCAGGATATTTTATGAAACAAGGTTGGGTAAAAAAAAATCTTAGTGAATTGGCACTAATAAAAGGAGGTAAACGTGTGCCAAAGAGTTATCGCTTTGAAAAAACAGCTACAAAATATCCTTATATAAGAGTTACTGATTTTAATGAAAATGGAAGTATTAATCTAAATGATATTCATTATATAAGTAAAGAAGTTTATGAAAAAATAAAAAATTACACAATTTCTTCAAATGATTTATACATTAGTATAGCCGGTACTATAGGCAAAACGGGTATTGTTCCTGAAGAACTTAATGGTGCAAACTTAACTGAAAATGCTTGTAAACTAGTGTTTAAAGAAAATATATTCCCAAAGTTTATATACTATTTCACTAAGTCAGAGAGTTTTTTAAAACAAGCCGGATTAAATACTATTCAAACAGCTATGCCAAAGTTAGCACTTACACGTTTATCTACAATCCATTTGTATATGCCAATTTCGTTTGATGAACAAAAACGCATCGTATCAATTTTAGATGAAGCCTTTGCCGCAATAGACAAAGCAAAAGAAAACACTGAAAAAAATCTTCTCAATGCTAAAGAACTTTTTGAAAGCTATTTGCAGTCTGTGTTTGCTTATCCGGGTGAAGATTGGGAGTTCAAAACTTTACACGAAGTTTGCGATGAAATATTTGCAGGTGGCGACGCACCCAAAGAAAATTTTTCTCTTACAAAAACAGATAAATATAAAATACCAATTTTCGCAAATGCAGTTAAGGAGCAAGGGCTATATGGCTTTACAGAATTTGCAAGAGTAAATATTCCTTCAGTAACTATTGCAGCAAGAGGTAGCGGCACTGGTCATACTGAATTAAGAAATGAACCGTTTTTCCCGATAGTTAGACTCATAGTTTTATTACCAAACTTATCATTAATCACGCTTGAATATTTAAAATATGCAATTGACAACTTGGAGATTTCACGAAGTGGTAGTGCAATCCCTCAACTTACAGTGCCTATGTTAAAGGGATATTTTATCTCATTGCCTCCGTTATCAGCGCAAAGAAATATTGTAATAAAACTAGATGACCTTTTATCGGAACTGAAACAATTAGATATAATATACCAACAAAAACTAAATGATTTAGAAGAACTCAAAAAAAGTATCCTACAAAAAGCATTCAAAGGTGAATTAAAATCAATTGAGGAAATAGCTCTATGATAACACAAGAGGATTTGCAGTCATTAGTTAACGCTGCATCAATAACTGGATTTGAAGTAAATGTAAATGAAATAAAACTTGAAGTTTGGATTGCAGGCATTGAAACTCATATTCCAAAAGCCTTAGATAATGAATATTCAGCCGTATACATTTTTGAATATGGTAATGAATATTTAAAAGTTGGTAAGGTTAATAGTAAAACTAAAGAGCGCTATCGTTATCATCATTATAATTTAAATAGCAGTGGTAGTAATTTATCAAAATCAATATCAACTGATCTTGAAATGAGTAATGTTATTGGAGATACTTTACCAGGTCAATGGTTAAAAGAAAATACAACTCGATATAATATTAAAATACCAAGTCATATGAGAAAAAATTTTGTAAACTTTGCAGAGGCATTTTTTATATTAAAATGTAATCCGAAATATGAAGGTAGATAATTATGAACGAAGCCGAAACCAGAGCTGAACTTATAGACCCCAAGCTGAAAGAAATCGGCTGGGATGGTAAAACAAACCCGGATGTAAAAGTGCATCGTGAGTTTCCTATAACTGCCGGCAAAATAAAAACAACAGGCGGAAGGGAGAAAGCTCTTAAAGCAGATTACGTACTCGCTTACAAAACCCGCAAGCTTGCAGTTGTTGAAGCTAAAAGCGACGAGCTTGAAGTCGGTGAAGGTGTGGCGCAAGCAAAAAATTACGCTGAAAAATTAAAGATAGAAAATACGTATGCCTCCAACGGCAGAGAGATTTATTATATTGATATGGATAACGGCTCCGAAGGAAACGTAGAGAATTTTCATCCTCCCGACGAACTCTGGAATAAATCCTTTCCAGATTTGAACGAGTGGCAGAATAAATTCGATGTAGTTCCCATCGAGACCAAAGGCGGAACTATGGGCGGTAGATTCTATCAGGATATTGCAATCGAAAAAGCAATGGACGCAATCGCCCTTAAGAAAAATAGAATCCTTTTAACTTTAGCTACCGGAACCGGCAAAACCTTTATAGCTTTTCAAATAGCGTGGAAGCTGTTTAACTCAAGATGGAATTTGCAATTTGATGGTAAACGCAGGCCGCGTATTTTGTTCTTGGCCGATAGAAACATTTTAGCCGATCAGGCTTTCAATGTTTTCTCCGCTTTTCCCGAAGATGCTCTAATCCGCATAAAACCTAACGAGATTAGAAAGAAAGGTTCCGTGCCGACAAACGGCTCAGTCTTCTTTACAATCTTTCAAACCTTTATGAGCGGCCCGAACAATACTCCCCATTTTGGCGAGTACCCTAAAGATTTCTTTGACGTAATTTTTATCGATGAATGCCATCGCGGCGGTGCTAACGACGAAAGCAACTGGCGCGATATTATGAATTACTTTTCTCCCGCCGTTCAAATTGGTTTAACCGCGACTCCAAAAAGAAAGGAGAACGCCGATACTTACCGCTACTTCGGCGAACCGGTTTATATTTATTCACTTAAAGATGGAATTAAAGACGGCTTCCTCACTCCCTACAAAGTTAAAAAAATTAAAACTTCACTTGATAGTTATGTTTATGAGTCTGATGATAAAATTATCGAAGGCGAGATTGAAGAGGGTAAAAAATATGTTGAGAGCGATTTTAATAAAATAATCCAGATAAAAGCACGCGAAAGAAAACGCGTAAGAATTTTCTTAGATTCAATAGATCAAAATGAAAAAACTATTGTCTTTTGCGCTACTCAAGACCACGCAGCCGCGGTTAGGGATTTAATAAACCAGTACAAGAAAAGTAAAAACCCGAATTATTGTCACAGAGTCACGGCAAAAGATGGGGAACTAGGGGAACAATATCTTCGAGATTTTCAGGACAATGAAAAATCGATTCCTACCATTCTTACTACTTCTCAAAAACTATCTACGGGAGTTGATGCACGTAATATTAGAAACATTGTATTGATGCGCCCCATAAATAGCATTGTTGAATTTAAACAGATTGTTGGAAGAGGCACGAGGTTATTCGAAGGTAAAAACTTTTTCACGATATATGATTTTGTTAATGCAAGCGAGAATTTCAAAGACCCGGAATGGGACGGCGAGCCGGAAGAACCCGAGCCGTGTCCAAAGTGCGGCAAATATCCTTGTGAATGCGAAGAATTACCGCCGCAGCCTTGTCCGGTATGCGGTAAATTTCCATGCGTATGCGTAAAAGAACCCTCTGAACCGTGTCCTATATGCGGTAAATATCCTTGCGTATGTAAGAAAATGGTAAAAGTTAAATTAGCCGACGGCAAAGAATATCAAATAGAGCATTCCGTCGAATCAACATTCTTTGGTCCGGATGGAGAACAGCTTACAGCTCAGGAATTCCTAAATCTTTTATATGGTAAAATACCTGCACTATTTAAAAGCGAAGAAGAGCTTCGTTTTATATGGGCTGATCCTTCAACCCGGAAAGCACTATTAGAAAAACTTGAAGCCGCCGGTTTTGGTCAGGATGAACTTACAGCTTTACAAAACCTAATAGACGCAGAGAATAGCGATTTATTTGATGTGCTTTCATTTATTGCTTATTCTAAAAAACCGATAAGCAGAGAGACAAGAGTCGCATGTTCTCAAAAAAATATATTCGCATTACTTAACGATGAACAAAAAGAATTTATTGATTTCGTTCTCTCCAAATACATTGAAACCGGTGTCGATGAACTCGACCAGGAAAATCTGCCTAACCTGTTGGAACTAAAATATTATTCTGTTCTAGACGCCTCTGAAAAACTTGGCAGCGCAGGTAATATAAGAGAATTATTTGTTGGATTTCAAAAGCAGCTTTATGATTCAAATAAATATAGAGAAGCTTCTGAATAATATTTGTTCTACTACTAACAATGTTTAATATATTTAAGGGAGAACTATGCCAATAAAAAACATTTTCGATAAACCTTTCGATGAAGGTACCCTAGTAAAATTAGATATATTTGAAAAGTACTTTGAAGAATGGCTGCCGACTTTTGTGATGGGCCCTTATTCTAAGCCAATTCAAGTATTTGATTTATTTGCCGGCAGCGGTTATGATAAAAACAAAAAAGAAGGTAGTCCAATAAGAATACTTAAAATTATTAACAAGCATCGCCGCATACTTGAGCAAAAATCTAAACATGTATATTTATTTTTAAACGATGCGGATTCTAATAAAATAGAACAATTAAAATTAAATGTTGAACAAAAAGTTGAAGAGTTGGCTTTACAGTCTTTTGTTACAATAAAATATTCTTCTACTTATTTCAAAGAATGTATTTTTACTAATTACAAAAGAGAGTTAAACAACGGTTGTAATTTATTATTTATAGATCAGAACGGCTTCAAAGAGGTAAATGAAGAAGTATTTCAATTCCTAATTAAATTAGATACTACGGAATTTATCTTTTTTATATCTTCATCATATATTTTTCGCTTTGTTGAGCAACATGAAGTAAAAAAATATCATCCGAAATTTAATTCTGAAATAATTAAAAATGCGTTGCATAAACAAATACACAACGTTATTTGTAAAGAATATGAGAAATATGTCCCTTCAACAATTACTGATTATCTTATAATTCCTTTTTCATTAATGAAAAAGGATAAAAACAATATTTATGGACTTATTTTCGTAAGCAAAAATATCAGAGGCATAGATAAATTCTTAAATACCGTTTGGAAAAAGAATGCTATAAATGGCACTGCGAACTATGACATTGATGATGATTCTGCAGAAAAATCAGCCTGACTTATTTGAAGGTAAAAAGCTTACTAAAATCGAAAGTTTTAGATATGAACTGAGAATGTTTATTATGGAAGGTAAGATTAAAAATAATGTTGATGCTTATTATTTTACGTTAAATCATGCTCATATCGGTTCACATGCCAATGAAGAAATAAAAAAGATGAAAAAGGAAAACTTAATCACTTTTAATAGTACTTCTGCATTAGTAAATTACGACAAAGTAATAAAAGAAAAACGCGTGTTAGAATATTCCTTGATTAAAAAATGAAACAATCTAAAATCGAATGGACAGAAAAAGTTTGGAATCCCAGCATTGGCTGCGACAAAGTATCTGCCGGCTGTAAATTCTGCTATGCTGAAAATTTTGCAAGACGCTTAAAAGCTATGGGTGTTGAGGATTATAAAAACGGTTTTTCTTTTAAAATATTACCACATCGCCTGGAAGAACCTTTTAAAATAAAAAAGCCCACCAAGTTCTTTGTAAACTCTATGAGCGATTTATTTCATGAAGAAATGCCATTAGAATATCTAGATATGATATTTGATGTTATTAGAAAAACACCACAACATACTTACCAGATTTTAACAAAACGTGATAGGATTATGTTGAAATATTTTTCTACTAATAAAGTCCCACCAAACGTTTGGCTTGGCGTTAGTGTAGAAAATTCAACCTTCGTAAAACGAATCGATTCGCTCAGAAAAGTTAAAGCTAAAATTAGATTTATTTCGTTTGAACCTTTAATAGGTCCGATTGGTGAAATTAACCTTGCCAAAATCCATTGGGCCATCGTTGGCGGCGAATCCGGTAATCAAGCTAGACCCATCAAACAACCTTGGATTGAAGAAATTTTCCATCAATGCAAACAGCAGGATGTAGCTTTCTTCTTTAAACAGTGGGGCTCTTGGGGTGCCGATGAAATCAAACGTAATAAAAAAGCTAATGGCAGAATATTCAAGGGCAAAATGTGGGATGAATACCCTAAAGTTTTATCTTTTACATAAAAATCAAAATATAGTCTTAGGCAATTAATTTAATTTCTTAAAAATCCCTTCCTAACTTCTGCATGAATAATATTTATTTAATTCATTTCTTTATCTCATAAAATCTAAATCAGTGTTAATCAATTAAAATCTGTGTTATCTCTGGTTAACCGAACTCTAATCGATGATAATATTTAGCTTATCGGTAATTCGCTCTGGGCATTTAAAATCAGCCATGACGTATATTTATTGACCATAGCCAATGAACTTGAAGCTGCCAAAGATTTTGTAAAAAAGAAATTCAGAGAATTATTCTGCTTTTCGTAATTAAGTGAGATAAAAAAATATTTACAGTATGTTTTGTGCTACGATAATAAATAAGGTTATAGGCTATTTCTATTCTTGCAAAAATAAGGTTATAGCCTTATGTTGAGACCAGAAAAATAAGGATATAGCCAAATGGCAAATCTAAATAAGATGCTTGTAATTGAGCATTTAGATAGAAAACTAAAGAAAATAGAATTGCTAAAAGATTTAGAAGTACCTCCTAAAGGCTGCATAAATGCAATTCGTACTAGCATGAATATGTCTTTAGTGCAACTGGCAAAAAGGCTAAAAAAATCTTCTGTTACCGTTAAAGAAATTGAGCAAAGGGAAGAAAACAAAGGCATTACTCTTAAAAAAATGATGGAAGTTGCCGAAGCGCTCGATTGCCGTTTTGTGTATGGTCTTATTCCCAAGAACGGATCTTTGGAGGAAACTATTGAAAAACGTTCTTTTGAAGTAGCAAAAGAAATTATTATTCGCTCTTCCCATTCAATGATATTAGAGAACCAAGAGAATTCTGAAAAACGAATTCGGAAAGCTATTAAAGATCGTGCTGGAAAAATTAAAAATGAATTACCTAAATACTTATGGGATTAAACTTTGATTTTAAGGAAGGATAAACCCCTCTCGATGAAGATGAAAATGCTTAGCGATACATGGAAATGAACAGGGGAAATTCAGACTAACAAACAAAAATATAGACGGTAAACTAAATATATTTCTAATTGAGAGGTCAAATGATTTTTACAGTAGGACTTTATCAATTACAAAAGGATGAGAAAATCCTTTTGCTTGCACAAATTAACTCTCTCGGAGCTTTAAATGTTATAAACGACGGAGTGCAGAAGTCAGTTAAAAAAGTTAAGGATACAGCTTTCGGCGAAATAACAAAAATATTTGACAAATATAATAAAGATGTTGCCGCAAAAATTAATGAATTCGATAAGAAACTGGACTGGGATCCGGATGTAATCGAAAGAAATATCAAAGACGAGGTAAATAAGCTCGAAGTATTAAGCGATGAAGAACTTAATAAAATATTTAAGGAGAAACTGTACTCAATTGCGGAAGTAAAAGAAGAGGTAAATGATGAACATTTGGCTAATTTTATCTGCTATAGAGCCGCAAAAGCATCAGGAATTGATACAAGATATTATTTGAATTCTACATCTTTGAAAAACGCAGTCTTCGAGAAAACCATCAAAGAGGAAATAGAGGTTATACAAAAAAAAGTTGAAAGTATGTCCGATACCGAAAAACAAGATCTGGAAGAAATACTAAGAAAAGAAATTGAAAAATTATCTGAAGCTGATAGGGAAGCGATAAGAAAAGCTACCGGTGTAGACAATATATCAGCTGTCTCTCTTATTACTTTTATCAAATCCGCAACCGCAGTGGGTATCTCTCAACTTGTAATCAGCGGATTTGGTTTCGGATGGTACTTGTTCTTAACAACAATGCTGAAGTCGCTCGGACTTTTATCCGGTCTCACATTCTCCTTCGGCACCTACACCGCTCTCACCGCAGCCTCTGCATTTGTACTGTCTTTTCCGTTCCTCATTATAGCAACACTCGTCTCGGGGGGAATAATTTATTCAAGAACAGCTAAAAAAATAGACGACCAGTTGGCTAAGATGCTGATTTTAATTGGGAGGGGGAGGTTGTTGAAAGTTGCTAGTAGCCAGTAGATAGTAGCTGGAAGCTAGTAGGATTGTTCCGGATAGCTCCAAACCGCTGCAGAATTTCTCGGAAACCCAATGCTGAATATAGCTGAAGTAGTTGTCTCGAAACTTCTATAGTGCGACGATTAAATAGAAAAATATATATGCTATCTCTCCTTGCCTATATTAGTGAGACAAAAAAATAGGGTAAATAAGAATGAAAAAATGTAAATGGTGAAGGGGAAATGACGGTAAAGCAACTAAGAAAGAATAAATTCGACACAGAAGATAAATAAAAAACGGAAGGAACCTTAAGGGCGAGTGAAGGATCTGATTTATGACCCGATCCGGAAGTACAAAACAATCGTCCGCGCCGGCATACGGAGCAAATCAATTAAGCTGCAAAGAGCATAAAACTTTCTTAAACTAAATCGAGGGAAAAAGGGAAATGTTGGATTCAATAAGATCTGGAAAAAACTTCAATACAGTTATGAAGAAGTAGATAACTATCTGGTTTCCGAATTATAGTTGGACAATACTTTTAATTTTGCGAATTCATAATTAAACCGGCTTTAGTATGTCATAATATAATTAAAGAAATGCCTATAGATTTTATGATATTTGCTTCTTACGGCTAAATCCCAACCTACTTTTACTATAAACTAAAGTTAAAATAAGATTTAGCTTATTTTAAGAAAAAGCATTAAATTAAAATAAGCAGTTCCCTAATTTTAATTAAAAGTTCGAAAAATGATGAAAATTGAAGATTTTAAAGCCGGGGGGTATCAGCAGGAATTTAAGTATAAAAGTTTCGTCCCGAATAAAATAAACCACGAATGGGTTTGGGAAGATCCCAAAATTAATTCACTTTTAGCGGAGGCTAATCTCAAGCTTGGTAACCTTAATGCTTTTTCACTTTATGTGCCTGATGTAGAAATATACATAAGAATGCACGTTATTAAGGAAGCAACCAAATCGAGTCAGATTGAAGGAACCCAGACCAATATTGAAGAAGCCCTTTTAAAGGATGAAGAAATAAACCCTGAAAAAAGAGATGATTGGAAAGAGGTACAGAACTATATTGAAGCGATGAACAGCTCCGTCTCCCAATTAATATCTATACCGGTCTCTACAAGGTTATTTAAGGAATCTCATAAAATCTTAATGCAGGGAGTTCGAGGCGAACATAAAACTCCGGGAGAATTCAGAACAAGTCAAAACTGGATTGGCGGCGCTACAATAAACGACGCCAAATTTATTCCGCCCCCGCATACATTAGTAAATGAGTTAATGGGGGATTTAGAAAATTTTCTGCATAATGAAAATATTGAGGTGCCTCATTTAATTAAAGCTGCAATAGCTCACTACCAGTTTGAAACCATTCACCCGTTTCTGGACGGTAACGGCAGAATTGGAAGGTTGTTGATAACACTTTATCTTGTAGGCGCAGGGGTATTATCAAAGCCGACTTTGTATCTTTCCGATTATTTTGAAAAGTACCGATCTCATTATTATGATAACCTTAATCTGGTAAGAACTAAAAATGATTTGATACAGTGGATTAAATTCTTCCTGGTTGCTGTTATTGAAACAAGCAAAAGCGGAATAGAAACATTTAAAAGTATATTAAAACTGAAAGACAAAATTGAAAACGAAAAAATTGTTAAACTCGGCAAAAAAATTCCGAAGGCAAAAGAATTGATAAATGCTCTTTATTCAAATCCTATAATGAGTTCGAATGATATAGCAAGCAAGCTTAATATTACGCCTGCAACTGCGAATTCTTTAATTAAGGATTTTATTGATCTCGGAATTCTGGTTGAAACTACCGGAGGTAAAAGATATCGTTTATTCTGCTTTATAGAATATGTGAACTTATTTACTAAAAATAATTTATAAAAATAATGACAACGGCAACAATCGTTCAGCGCGTTTGGAATGACTGCAACACATTAAGAGCCGACGGCATTAGCCGCGGCGAATAAGTCGAGCAGTTTGCATATCTTTTATTCCCGAAACGGAGATCTATAAATTTTTTTATAATTTGGTTTAATTAAGAATAACTCATTAAATCTAATTATATATCATTCAAATAGTAAATCCTCTACAAGGATTTACTGTTTTTATTTGATGATTTTCTACAATTCTTTAGTCTCTACAAGGCTTAAGAAAAGATAAAAGAAGTTAATCAGGAAAATTAAAATTGTAATAAATATAAACCGGATCGAATTAAGTACTTTAACATCGTAGATGTTTGAAGAATTCTAGAGAAGATTCATACTGCAATACCTGATCCTTGGAGAGGATCAACTGGAAATCAGCGATAATATGGATTTAAAAGATTTACAAAGAAATATCGATGCAGCGATGCATGAACAAAATAATCGCGGGATACCCGATTTCGAAGGATATTCACCGACTGAAATGCACCAAATATTAAATTTCGCATTCGGGTCTAATTGCCCGGTTCAATTACAAAAACTTAGTGCTTCCGATTATTTAAGGATCCCTATGTTTAATCAAATTAAATATTTAACCTCATTGATCGCTCAAAATGGAGAGATTAAGCTTACTAATAAAGGATTCTTACCGACAAAAATTGTCGCGGAACTATATTCACAAGGATTTATAAAAGATGAACAAATCGAATCGGGAATTTCCAAATTGTACAAAGAGACGGATTCGATGACAATAAACCTGTCAAGGATTTTAATCGGACTTTCCGGACTGGCTAAGAAACAAAACGGGAAACTTAGTTTAACAAAAGCTTCAGAAAAAATCCTTCCGGATAATAACGAATTATTTCGTCTGATTTTTATAACATTCGCATCTAAATTTAATTGGGCATATTATGACGGCTACGGCGATAATAATATCGGACAACTCGGTTACGGCTATTCTTTGATTTTACTCTCAAACTACGGAGGAACAAAAAGACCGGATACTTTTTATGCGGAGAAATATTTTAAAGCATTTCCGATGTTATTGAAATCAATCACTCCAACCTACCGCACTCTGGAGAGTTATGCTGCAGATTGTTATTCGGTAAGAACTTTTGAAAGATTTTTGGATTATTTCGGACTTATAAGCATAGATGAGGTAGGTAAAGCACTGAATTCCCAAAAATATATAACTAAGACCGACTTATTCGACAAATTAATAAAATGCAATCCTCACAATACTGCTTACAGTTAAAAAATAAATCGACGGTATGCGCAAAGTCAAATTAACTTTTTATTTCCCTCAGCGTTCTTCCGTGACTCTCCGCGAAAAAAAAGTCCTTGCACGGAGACCCGCAGAGATTGCATAGAGTTCCGCGGAGGTATAATGATTAGTTGAGCAAAGCTCCCGGCCGCCGGTAATGCAATTAGCGGACTAACTTACCTAATATTTGCGTCCAATAATTAATATTAATTGTTTTCATTCTTCGAGTAGCCCTCGGGCAGCTCAAATAGCGCCGGTTCGGGTTTATCGGTAATGAACTCAGACGCTTCCATTACTTCAACCGTTTTACCGTTCTTAAGCATTTCGGTTTTTAAGATTACCTTATTGCTCCTGGCAACATATGCGATGGTTGTCCAGGTGTCTTCCTGCACTTTGCTTATATTTTCATATATATCGCAATTAAAAGTCAGCACTTTCGCTTCTCCGGTTTTCTTGAAGCCGGTGAAATCGTCAATAGATATTCTGGTGAGTATACGCTCCCATGAATCTTCTCTTAGCGCAACTTCAGAATACATTTTATATGACGGATCTATCGTCCATACCAGCGATTTATCCTTTCTTAATATTTCAACTGTATGCGGTGTTAAATTTTTAATGTCTTCCTGCTGTGATTTTACTTCCTCTTTTACCTCGCCGTCCGTTTTTTTGTCTTTGTTTAAATCGGTTGTTGCCTTTGCTTCGGCGTTTAAATTATATGAGGTAGGGGAGTAATACTCGGAGCGGAATTTGAGTCCGTCCAGCATATAGTATTTTATTATCCTGAATAATGTGCCGTCCTGATTTTTATAATTATAAACAATTTTATAATCCTTCGGCGGGGCGGATAAAACAGTAGCAGACGATAATATTAATCCTGCCAGCAGCAAACAAATAAATCGTACTTTTCCCACTTTTAGCCTCCGTAAAATATTATTTACAAAAAAAGAAAGTATATCATCTTCTTAAAAATATATATCTGAAGGTTTGAAATTATCGCTAACAAATACACACAATATTATTCCCCGCGCGCCAATCCCTTTTAACTTACGGATAAACTAAAGAACTAATTTATTTAAGCAAATAAAAATAATTCCGGGATTTTGTTCCCGCATTGAATTAAAAATAAGATAGCTGAAGCGGAAATGTAATATAGTTGTTTTGTTATCTACGATAAAGATTAGTTCAAAAACAGCAAGGCCTTTCGATCAACTTAGGCTGTTTCGCTCTCTACCTTGTTTATAACTAAAAAAAGTATGCCGGCTCCTTTCGTTCACTATATAGTTTATTCAGTCGAATTGCAGCGTCTTTAACCGGGCCGGTTTTCATTGTTCTGGCGTTTTGCGGACAATTCTTGATACATGCACAGCAAGTGATACATTTTTCTTTATCAATCAAATTACTATTTACGGAATCGATAGCGCCGACAGGACATACTTCTGCACAAATTCCGCATTGTGTACAACGATCATTGATCGCTATAAAATCAACATGCCATAGCTTCGTATCTCCTCTATAGGGATAATTTCCGGGTATATTGATATCAGAAATTTGATCGACTGACGAAACGGACAGCAGCTTTTCATTTATTTTCCGCCCGAATATTTCGGCTTTATATAAGTCGTTTGTGTCCGGACGGGATTCGGCGATCGGCGTTTCGGAACCGGAAAAGGAATGTTCTCCGATGTATGCCGCGCATGCAACCGGTATACATCGGATTTTTATTAAAATATCCTTAAGCTCAAGCAGTGCATCGTCATAAGCGCGATTACCATATACAACTATACATACGACAGGCGTTTTGTCGGCTTTTATAGAATTCAGCCATTCACTTAATAAATCCGGCACTCTTCCGATATAAACCGGCACAGCGACAATTAGCAAATCATTTTTCGATGTTTGCAATTGCTTCTTTCGCATATCAGGTTTTGTGATATCAATTTGTTCTGCAATTTTTGAGTTGATACCGCGTGCTACAGCTTGCGCAATTGCTTTAGTTGTTCCGGTGGGTGAAAAATATGCCGATTTCAATGAATGGATTTCCATTAATTATCTCTCAATTTACGTTTTTATCTCTAAAGAGTGTTTTGCCTTTTACAAGCCAGGAAATTCCAAACGACATTAACGACAGTGTCTCAAATATCAGTGTAGGCCGAAGAGTTGCAATGAAAGTATTTTTTAAAGCCAACTCATAAAGAGCTATACACAATATCGAGAACAATATTACATAACCGCAAACTACATATACTAAATTTCTTTTCTTCTTTTCTTTTGTTTGTGTTTCGCTTTCACCCCTGGTAAAAAGAAATATGGAAATGAGAGCCAACGATATAAAAAACAACGAGGCAAATGTTAGATGCAAATAGTTTGAAATATTATCATTTAATTGGAATATGCCTACCTTAATAATTCCACTATTGCCATTTGATGTTGGGAAAAATGCGGTTCCAAGCGCTAATGCCCCGCTGATATTTCCGGTGATATGGTCAATTCGTTCGTAACCTTTATATGATATTAGAAAAAGCCCCACACAACAAAGAAGTCCTACTAAGAAATCACGCATATTTGTATAATAATAGCTGCTGACAGATTCACCTAAAAAACCTCGGTTTTGTATGAATCCTCCGGCCACAACAATTATGGGCAGTCCGATCCCTAGAATGCCGACAATACGTCTCATCGTTAAGTAGGAAATAATTAATCCGGAGTTACTATCGGTATTGGACATTTGTCACGTTTCCTTTCGTGAAGATATCAAAAAAATAATTGTCGCTACTTTGACAATTCAATGCTTTTATGCTTAACTAATCTATTTTGAAAAAAGTATTTTCGAGGTGATTTTCAATAAAACTAATTCCTAATATATTTATTGATAATCTTAAAGGATTCAAATATTGATTAAAGTTCTCAATTATTTACTCATTTCCTTTTAGGTTAAATCAGCTTGAGCGGTTAGGCGGTAAAATATTACTATTTCAATTCAAGAATCCATTTAGATATAAGACTTAATGCATCCGGTGACATTGTTTCTTCAATTGTACCGTACTCATATTCTGATCCGGTTTTTGCAGTTTGAAATAAATGATTAAGTCCGGGTAATTCTCTGACAATAAAATTCTGATTACCTCCTTTAATCAGCGCTTCTTTAATATACGGCAGATTCTTGCCCGAAGAAACTTGCATGTCTTTTTCTCCATTGACAGCAAGAACGGGGCATTGAATTTGTGAAAGAGTTTTTCCAGGTTGATATGAAAGTGCAAAATGCCACCATGGACTAAGAGATCTCTTTATCTCAAAATCTAATCTTCCCTGCGGCCAGTTTAGCCTCTTTATTTTTTCTTCACTAAGTTTTGAATATAGTTCTCTCATTTTGTTTGCAATAGCTGCAGAATCCAAATTTTGTTTAAACAGACCATAAATTTTCTGCCGCCATGAACGCTGCAGTTCAATATCTTCCTGAGATACTCCTTCCAACTTTAACTGTTCCAGAACCTGAAAAATCACCGCTTCATCAAAACCGATACCGGGTGCAGCCATGAGGACAATAAAAGCAATATCAGTAGATTTTTCAGCAGCAATCGGTGCTATCATTCCACCCTCACTATGTCCTATCAATCCGATTTTATTGATATCAATTTCCTTACGGCTTTTAAGATATTCTACTCCGGCAATCGCATCATCAGCAAAGTCCCCGCTTGTAGATTGTTCAAAATTACCTGTACTGCCGCCGATACCCCGATCATCCGCACGCAGGACTGCTATTCCATGTCTGGTAAGATAATCAGCCAGGACTAAAAATGGTCTATGACCTGAAACTTCCCAATTGCGCTTCTGCTGTCCGGATCCGGGAATTAAAAGCACAGCCGGTAAAGGATTCTTTGAATCAGGAAAAGTCAATGTAGCCGCGATTTTTATACCTGCTTTTTTATTCAAATATACTACCTCTTCCTCATTGTACGGAAAAGGTTTTTTAGGTTCTTGAGGCCTCTGTAATAGAGGCATTTTATTAACATGTTTCAGATGTATAGGGAATTTTCCGCCGCCCTGACGAAATTCAATTTCCATATTATCATTCTCAAAATTCGGTTTTCCAACTATTTCTATTCCTAAGTGACTAATCTTAAGGAATAGACTATCCTTATCATATACCGCCTGATCACAGGGAATATCACCGGTATTCTGGTCAATTATTCTCAAAGTGCCGTTCAGCTTACCATCATGATCTTTTGTAATAGTTATTCCCATTCTTAATTCAGCTGCATTAGGAATAACTAACGTACCAACCCAAATCCCTTCCGGTAATTTGCTATTATCAACCTGAGCTGTAATACTGCAGATAAAAAATGATATAAATAGAAAACACAGCGGAATGGAGCAGATAGATTTTATTTTTTTATTCATGAGACAACCTTTAATTTTATGATTTATTTCTTTTTTAACAAAATACATAAAATGGTTTTTAATACGGCGCTCTGGCTTTCAGATATGGGGCCAATCCGGTTTCCCTGGATTGAATGAGATAATTATCTTTAAAATCTAACCAAAAAATTGTTTAAACAACTTGCGTTCAGTAAGTCCCAGAATAATTAAGGCAATTAAATAAAAATTTATACTCTTCATTTTTTGATTGCAGCAATAGGCAGGATTTCTCTCAAAAAATGAGAGGATCATGGTCCATTTCAGTAAGTATTAGTAATTAGCTCCCCGTAGAAGAAAAATTACAAGTGGCTGAGTGTGGTTAACGTTATCTTTGTTTTCTTTGTTAATTAAACTATATAAAATAGGGGCTTTTTCCAAGTATAAAATTATTAATGTTAAGTATCCTTGTGTTGTAACTTTCAAAGCCAGGGTCATTATAGATTCAATTACAACTAATGGTAGTGTCTAATTTTCAAACTTGAAGTCTCGGTTTTGACTCCGCTAAAAATGACAGATAACAAATTTCATTATGGTAAGATGGTTCATGTATAATGCTTAAGTTGGAAAGATACTCATGAAGAATTAATTTACGAATAACAGGTATTTTAAAATCTGAGAGACGCCATTTCCCAAATCGATGAATTCTTGTCTGTAATTATCTACATTCTGTTTTATTGCAAGATATACTTCATTACATTTGTTCAATTTGTCTTGAACTAATAATTTATAATCGTTCATTTGATTATAAGAATCAGTAGTGACACCAGTTCCAGATCCTGCTCCTGCGAGGGAAGCTAAGTTTCCAAATGTACTTTTACTATTTAGTCCAGCGATAACAGATAAACCAGTTTAAATTAAGCCGGATTGGGTCGATTTTTTGGCCTTTTGGAGTTTTATCGCAGCTTGTTCAATTATATGAGAATATGTTTTTATAACAATCGAGCTGTTTATAGTTAGTTGATTTTCAATTTCAGATACTAGCTTTTATAAGGTTTGTGCGAATTAAGTACTCTTGAATATATCAATGCTTCCGGCCAAATATAACTTCCTTACCAGCGGGAAGAAATGTACTCCTTAGTAATAATTTTTTACTATGTCGTTCGGTGCCTCTAATCACAAATAATAAAAGCTTTTAACTTTAAATTCTTTCGCGGTTGCTTCTTAAATAAAATAATAAGAACCAATACAAACATTTGTCGCTTGTCCTAATTTTGGTGACATGTAAATATAAACGAAAGGAGAATAGTTAATGGCAGCAGAAGATGATGTACGTAATGCATCAAAGTTGTTCTATAGTGCCTTGACCATGATGGCACAGGGGAATGCGGAGCAAATGGGACGCATTTGGTCGCATGATGAAAGTGTTACAGCTTTGCATCCGATAGGCGGACGGGATGCCGGCTGGAAGGCAGTGAAGAATTCGTTTGAACAGGTTGCCGGAATTGCAACCGGCGGCAGTGTCCAATTGAAGGATCAACTTATTCATGTAGTTGGAGATATGGCTCTCGAAGTGGGAGTAGAATCCGGTGGGTTTACAATGGCAGGGAACCAGATCAATATCGATCAAAGAGTCACTAATATCTATCAGCTAAAAAGCGGAGAATGGAAAATGATACATCACCACGCTGATATTTCTCCGGCAATGCTGGACTTACTCAAAAAATTAAGCCCTCCGGCAAAATAGATGGTGAAGTAAAATGCTTCTTCGGATATATATAAAAAGGCAGAGCTGATAGTTCCTTAAAAAGGTTATGAAGCTCATTTTAAAAGTCTTTCAGTAGAACTTATCATTTCCTATCGGAATATTTTTGGGGCTTCATGACCCTCTATTAGTGAATGGATAGAGAATGGTAATTTTTTTTGGAGATATGGTATAAACAAAGTCTTTCGGAATCAAGTAATTGATTGGCTTCATAAAATCTTTCAGCAATACTTTCCCAATCGGCTATCACTAAAAGCAAAATAATACTTTCTGGATTATAAAAATAAAAACAAAAGAAAATTAGTAATAAGAAGATTATGTTTTGATGCTTTTAACGATACGGCTTGTATACATAATAACTTATGCGCAAACAAATAATTTTCATCAATGTGTTTATAAATTGGGTATAAAAACTAGTATGATGGTGAACTGTAAAACGGTTCCTTTTAAAGACCTTCTAAAGCTGGAAAATCAGGTAGGTAGTTATGTAAAAGCGGAATACTCGGAAAAGAATTGAGGATCGAAAAGGGAAAAGAAATAGGCTTGAACCGCAATACGGGAAAATATTTAATGCTAACGTGCTTAAAAGGGGAGAAGCCGGGCAGCCCGTTCGCTACTCCTCCCGGTCGGAAATTTGAAAATTCTTTGAGCGATGACGGCTTAGCAGTTACGGCTAACGGCCATCGAATTGAAGTGCTGAAGAAAGATCCGGACGGATTCGTTACGGTATATGGCAAGCTTACCGGTCTGGTGGTGTATTATGCGGAGTTAAATTAGTCGTGCTATAAGGAACCGGCATATTGTATTATAAATTTCTGTGAAAATGCGGGAAATACGGATAACCTTTCCTTAGGGTAAATAATTTTTATTTTTTATGGTAAAAAAGGGAGCTTGCGCTCCCAAAAATTATTTCAAAAGCAGAAGTTTTTTTGTCATGTGTATATTTCCTGTACTTAACCGGTAAAAATAAACACCGCTTGAGAGCTTAGAAGCATTAAAATCAACCTCATAATTACCCGGCTGCTGTTGTTTGTTTACCAACGTAGTAACCTCTCTTCCAAGGATATCATACACTATAAGCCTAACCCCCAGCCCCTTCCCAAAGGGAAGGGAAGAAGAAGGAATGGAATATCTGATTTTTGTTGTCGGATTAAACGGATTCGGATAATTTTGATAAAGGTACATTTTATCAGGAAGATTGTTATCGTCCATATTTGAAATGCCTGTAAGATTGAAATTTTTCCATAGCGCTAAATTATTCGAATAATCACTTCCCGCGTAATTAAAAGTGCCCCCGACATAAAGTCCGTAAGGAGTTCCTATCATTGTAGTAACATTACCTGTTCCGGGATTAAAGGCAATCGGGTAACGCCTGATTCCACTTCCTAGCGATACCCATTTCGTACCATTCCATCTTGCGATGCACCATAGCGTATCATCTCCGGATGAAAGAAAATCACCACTGGCATATATATCATTTCCATTAGTGTATATATCATAAACCGGATCGTTGAAACCGGCTCCCATTGCTGACCAGGTTGTTCCATCCCAACGTGCAATGTTATTTGCAGAAACATTATTTATTTCTGAAAAATTTCCGCATGCATATAAATAATTTTTATCAGCATGAAGGGAGGTATATGTTGGAAATGAACTAGAACTCCCGATTTCATTCCATTTGTCCAGTGGTTTATCATACTCATACACAGAACCATTTCTGGACATTGCATACAGCTTACCCTGGTAATATGCGATTGATATTGCATCACCATAAGAAGGAGCACTAGGGATTGAAGTAAACGGATGCCATGAAGTCCCATCAAAAAAGGCTATGTTGTTTTCTGTGTTGAAGAATTCGTCCCCAATAGCAAATAATGTATCATTAATAAAAACCATATCATTTATCTGTGCATTATACTGCGGATTAGACAAACCTTGCCCCAGAGCAATAAATTTATTCCCATCCCATTTCACTATGTTGTTGACCTTTATTCCATCAGCACTTTCGAAATCGCCGCCGATATACAACGCGTTATTATGATAGATTAGTTTTTTTACGGCCCCAGGTAATGAGAGCCCGGAAGTGCCTAGTCGGCTCCATTGTAATGCCGCCGGATCCCATTTAGCCAGATAACGAATGGAATCATCTCCTATATATTCAAAGCTACCTCCCGCGTACAAAAAAGAACCGCCCCATGCAAGATCATTTATCTTATTATCAAATTTTCCCGGATGACTGTCGTCAAAGAATGATCCAACTCCGTATCCCAGACCATGCCAGTGACTGCCATCCCACATACAATAGTTTTGCATCTGTTTTCCATTAATTGTTTTTATATAATTTTCCATAAAGCACATGTAAACCACATCATTCGTTGTTGTACTTGTCACGGCCATTTTCGTCGAGCTTGGTAAAAGATACATGTCCGTATTATCAATTTCAGGAAATGCTTTCCACTGCATACCATCCCACATAGCAAACCCCTTGGCATTATTGCCTGCTTCAACGGAAAAGTCCCCGACTGCATATAAATTTCCAGCAGGTGAAATTTTAACGTCAAATACATGACTCGCTTTATTCTGTCCAATAGCAACCCATTTATCAGAAGGACTATTTGTGTCAGTCAATTTGGCTATACTAGAAATTGAGTCGCCGCCAAATGCTTCAGTGAAATAACCTCCTATATAAACATCTCTTCCGTAAGCTGCTACGGATAATACATAATTATTTACTCCGTCGGCAAGTGCTTTCCAGGCGTGTGTTCCCCAGTTCCAGCCGGCGACATAATTAACATTTTGTCCTCCTGCGGTTGTAAATTCTCCGCCAACATACACCCCGCCGGTACCAACTGCAATATCATTTACTTTACCGTTAACGCCAACCGCACCTCCGTTGTCGTCCAGCGTAGACCATGATGTTCCGTTCCAATGAGCGATGTTATTGACAAGTGTTCCGTTTTTGAGATTGTAAAATGTACCCCCGACGTAAAAATCACCGTTACCGGTCAGCGCAATGGTTTCAACAGTACCGTCAATCCCTTTTTCAACCGGGTGCCACTGGTTACCGTACCATTGAGCAATATTGAAACAGGTATCGCCTTGCATAGTGATAATTTGAAAGTTTCCCCCGATGTATATACTGTTTTGATCAATGGCAACTGTTTTTATTACATCAAAAGCAGTTATATAGGCACTTCCGCTGTAATCAAGGATTTGCTTAACCTGGCCGGTTAAAACCCAATGGTCTTTGTCCCATATCGATAAAAGGAATCTGTTCTCATTATTTCCCCCGATCACCGGAGAATGAGGAATTCTGAAAACGCCTGCGAAGACTGCATAACCTGCATCTTTTACAGCAACAGCAACACTACTTTGAGGCCTTGAAAAAATGTTATCCCAATAAGAATCGTCGGGACTTCCCTGTCCAGCAGCCTGTTGAACCGGCATAAGCATTATCAAAAGCATTACTGTATAAACATAAAATAGCATAAGGCTTCTATAGCCTTTTTTACGAAGCGATAATCTTATATCCACTGTAATCTCCTTAATTTAATATTTTTATAAACACCAAGTTTCTCGGCAGATTATTAAATTTTATTTTAGAAGGACAAGTTTTTTAGTAGCGGTAAAATCATTAGTTATAATTCTATAAAAATAAATACCTGAAGCAAATTTAGAAGCATTAAACTCCACCACATAATTACCAGGTGGCTGTTGTTTGTTTACTAATGTAGTAACCTCTCTTCCAAGAATGTCGTATACTTTTAAAGTTACCAACCCACCCCTTGCCCGTCCCGGGAGGGGAGTGCGTACTGATGAGATGGAATATCTAATTTTTGTTGTTGGGTTAAACGGGTTAGGATAATTTTGGTAAAGTTTATAACCGGATGGAACCGATGCTTTATCAACCTCATTTACAGAGGTTATAGTTTCTCCTCCGCTCGTGGTTTTATAAATTCCGTGGTTTCCTGCTAAATACCCGGTATTCTCACCCGTAAAAAACATAGACCAAATCCCTATAGTTGGCAGTTCATTTGTTAAATCAGTCCAGCTTTTACCGCCGTCACTTGTTTTATAAAAAATATGAAGAGGTATTCCAAAAGTGTCGGTACTACAAACAGCATAGCCAATACTGTCGCTTACAAATTGAATTTGTGTAGGCATAGTATTGTTATCTATAAGCGCGTCTGTCCAGGTATCTCCTCTATCGGTAGTTTTAAATATATGCCCTTTCTTTCCGAAGAAACCTGTAGATGAATTAATAAAATTAACTTTGCTATTTGATTCTTTAAAGTAACCCGGGGTTACGCCGGATGCCACATCAAGGGTATCCCAGTTATCACCGCCGTCAGTTGTTCTGTAAAGCGTAGAGGTTCCCGAAACAAAGCCAAGATTTTCGTCAGCGAAGTAGATATATTTTTTATCAAACTTATTGTTTTTGAAATTTAGAGAATCCCAGGTCATTCCACCGTCAGTAGTTTTAATAGCTCCATCACCAGCATAAAAGTCTGAATAAGTAGCAAAACCAAGATTGTTGTTAACAAAATAAACATCTCTAAATGCATACGCAGACACTCCGGTGTTTAATTCATTCCATTGAACACCGCCGTCAGTGGTTTTCATAAGTTTAGGCCCGGCATTAAAACCGGTCATGTCATCAATAAAAAAAAGAGACAATCCATTAGAGGAATCGTTAACAACCTCCCAGTTCTCCCCGGCATCGGAAGTTTTATAAAGTTTACCATCGCTCCCATCGGCATAGCCAACAGAAGGAGAAGAAAAATAAATTGCAGAAACATCGGGATGGTCTTCACTAATTTGAGTCCAGCTCTCTCCGCTGTCAGTGGTTAATAAAATTAAACCTTTTTCACCGAGGGCAAAAGCAGAGTCTGCAGAGACATGAGTAATGGAATAAATGTAACTAGGGGCATCAAATCCCGGAGACCAGGTATTGCCACCGTCTTTTGTATAAAATAATTCTCCGGTGCTGCTATTGCCTCCAATTATAACATTGCTGTTACTGCCTGCGGAAATTGCCGGCAAGGTATATATTTGCGAATTTGCATAAACAGAATCCCACGAATCTCCATTATCTGTACTTCTGCATACTACATATGAATTAGTTGCAGCTTGATATCCGGCTGCAAATATTGGTACATTTTGTGAAATTTTAGCCGTTCTATTAGGGATATAAAATTCATCAGGGATGCGAGCTTTATCAAAGCTGATTGCATCAGTCCAGGCAAACTTAGGGGTATTATAATTTATGAAATCAGTTGTTTTTCTAATTCCATTCACGTTGCCGGCTTTACTTTTACCGAAAAGAATAAAGCTTGGAATAGGGGTTACTTCATCTAAAGCATCATTAATTTCATCCAAATCTGAAACTTCGTTATCATTAAATTGCTTCCCCCCGTCGGTTGAAGTCATTATTTTTCCTTTACCTCCTACAGTTATCATATTATTAAATACATTAACAAAATAAAGCGACTCAAAAAATGTTGCCAGTTTAATTATAGTTTTTAATGCTGAAACAGAATATAAATATGATTTCCCAGTAAAATTATCTCTGCAAAGAACAAGAACGTCATTATTAATTTGATCGTAAACTATACTAACAATATCTATTTCCGGACCCAAACCTAAATTACAGAATACTTTCCCAGAGGTTACTTCGTATAATTTGCTTCCTTCACCACCAGCCAAGAAAAGATTGTTAAAGCAAAGTGCAGCAGCCAAGAATCGGACTCCCGGATGATTATTAAACCACCGTTTCCAAACTTCATTATTTTGCTGCGGAAATAAATTAGTTCCTAAGCAAGATAGAATTACGAAAAGAGTAATTTTCTTTAACATAAACACTCCTTTTAAGTAATATTATTATTCTAAAAAATGTTGATCCGCTTTTTCTATAGTTTGACCGGAAGCGAAAAACTTTCATCTTTTAAAAATTATTTTCTTGTTGCATTTATGGACTTAAAAAAGTACTTTATTAAAAATATCCCCTCCGATTGATTAGCGTGAAATCATAAATTTATAATTCGTTTAAAGATGAGTTATTTAAAAATCAGATTATTCATTATTCCCATTATTTTTGTCTGCGTAAGTGCTTTGCTCTATCCTCAGGATAAAAATCAAATTGATAACGGATATCGGGAAGAAAATTTATATTATCACCTCGCCGACAGTCTTTGGCATATCGCAAAATACGATAGCTCTAATCTTTATTTTAAAAAAGCGGCTTCGATTTATAGAAGGAAAATGAATTGGAATAAATTTGCTGATTGTTACTGGAATATTGGAGTTAACAATAATTATCTGGAAAAATATGACTCTGCTCTATACTATTTGGACAAAGCAATTGAAGTAACAAAACAAAAAATTGCCGATAAAGATTCGGAACTTGTAAAAATCTACAATTCAAAAGGGACAATATTTTACAGCATCGGAAATTATGAGGACGCTTTTAAATATTATAAAAAAACATTAGAAATAAGCCGGAATAAATTTGGCGATGAAAGCACTATGACCGCGGAAGGATTGCACAATGTAGGTTTAATCTATTATAGATGGGGAGATCTAGGAAAAGCAAAGGAATATTTTAAAAAGCTCTTTCTATCTGGCTTAAAAAGCTGGGTCCTAAAAACAGAGTAATCGCGTATTGTTATACCAATATCGCAAATGTCCTGTACTATGAAGGGGACGTTGAAGATGCGGTAAAATATGATGAGAAAGCTCTGAAAATTTGGAAGGATAAACTGGGTGGAAATCATCCTTTTGTTGCTTACAGCTATAACAACCTATCAAGTTCATATCAATATTTAGGTAAACTTAATAAAGCATTAAGCCTTGAAAAAAAATCGCTTGCAATAAGATTGCATCAAGGCAAGGAAAAACGTTACATAGCAAAATCATTATTTAATATCGGAAGCATATTTACGGATATGAAACAGTTTGACAGTGCCTACTCTTATTTAAGCAGAGCAAGAATGATTCTGAAGTCTGCTAAATATAAAAATCATATTACTATTGCTACTAACTACGTTAAGCTGGCGGAATTATTTTTAAAGCAAAAATTATATTCTAAATCGATTAATTATTATGACTCGGCTCTCTCATTTACTTATAAAAAAATACTGTCCGTAAATTCACCTGACGGATTGAATTACCGCCAAATGCCGAGGGATAATATATTTATTACGGCAATAATCGAAAAAGCCGGCGCATATTACGAGAAGTATCTAAATTTCCCGCGCAATATAAATGATCTCCTTAAATCTCTTTTGAACTATCAAATAGCATCGCGTGCTTCCGATTATTCTCGAAGTGAATATTTCCGCGATGAATCAAAATATCAATTAAGTAAAAAATTATCCGATATAAACGGAAAGGGACTGGAAACAGCTTTCCGGTTATACAGAACGACTGAAAATAATTATTACAAAAAAATTGCTTTTGAATTTGCGGAAAGAAATAGGGCAAGGATCTTATTCGAAGCTATTAACGAATCGGAAGCGGAAAAATATTCGAATATTCCGGATTCACTTTTGTTGCTTGAAAAAAACATTAAATCCCGGATATCTTTTTATATATCAAAACTTCAGAATGCGGAAGAAGATAACGATTCGAGTTCGGCGGCTGAAAATGAAAATGAAATATTTGAGGAACAGGAAAAATACGACAGATTAAAAAAGACTTTTGAACAGAAATATCCGAAATATCACGATTTAAAGTATGCAAAAAATGTTGTTAAGATTTCCGCTCTTCAGAAAAATTTAAATAAAAACAATGCTATCCTTGAATATTATATTGTCAAGAATAAATTATATGTTTTTACAATAACACAAGACCATTTTTATTTAGATAGAATAAAGTTGAAATACCCGGTAAATGATTTGGTTAAATCTTTCAGAAGTTCATTATTAAATCTTAATTATAAAGAATATTTAAAAACCTCATATAGTCTTTATAAAATTTTGATCGGGCCATGCAGGTATTATCTGGAAGATGTCTCGAAAATCTATATTATCCCCGACGGAATACTGAATTATCTGCCGTTTGAGGCACTATTATCGAGGAAAATTAAACAGCAAGCCGCCGACTTTTCTTCATTGCCGTATTTGATAAGAAAGTATGATATAAGCTACCAGTTTTCGGCTTCGTTGCTTGCTAAAACAAAACTCCGTTCAAATAAAATTAAGGAAGACGGATTTATAGGAATAGCGCCCGTCTTTGATGCAAATGAAAAAGGGAAGAAAGGAATAAATAGTTTTTTTATTTCTCAAAATTCAAGCAGGTCAATTACTGTTGGTAAAAAGATATATTCTGCCTTGCCGGAAACAGAAAAAGAAGTAAAAGAAATTACTAATTTATTTCTTAATAAAAATAAACATGCGGAGTATTTTCTCCGGGACAGGGCAAAGGAAGACCTGTTGAAATCCGATAATATTAAGAAATACAATTTTATTCATTTAGCTACTCACGGATTTATTAATGAGCAAAAGCCTAAATTATCCGGAATACTCTTTACTAATGAAGATAAAAAGGAAGACGGCATTTTATATTCTAATGAAATTTATAATCTTAATTTAAATGCCGATCTTGTAGTATTAAGCTCATGTGAAAGCGGTCTGGGTAAAATTCTTAATGGTGAAGGGATAATAAGTTTAACAAGAGGATTATTATTTGCAGGCGCAAGAAACGTTATCGTTTCTCTATGGCAGGTTGCGGATAGATCAACATCACAGCTAATGATAGAATTTTATAGGAAAATATTGAGTGGCGAAAACTTTTCATCAGCTTTAAGGCAGGCCAAACTAAAGCTAATTGAAAACCGCAAGTATTCTTATCCGTTGGAATGGGGCCCGTTTATTTTAGTCGGAGATTAGAAGTATTTTTATTTTGAATGAAAAATCTCGATACTGCAATTAAATTCTTATTGTTGAATAATTTCCAGTAATACAAACCGCTTTTCAATTTACCGTTAAAGATTAAACTATCAACTTTAGTAACCTTCTCCCACACGATTATGTTTTTGTTGTTAACAATAACGACTTTCTTTGGTCCGCGCTTTAATTTTGATATCCAGCGAAATTCAATAGGAACATTTACGGTATCATTGAGAAAGGGAGATATAATATTTATTCCTTTTTTTTCGGAACGAACATTTCTATGAATGAAATTATCAAGGACAGAGTTTGAGTGAAAATTATCATTATCGAAACGGCTTTCCGTTACTAAATTATTTCCGAATGATTCTTTTTGCTCTTTTAAAGACGAATCAATCTTTACCTGATTATTTATTAAGCCGGCAACATTATTCTTCAAAGGACTAAAATAAAAATAACCAATTATGAATATGGTTATTACTGCGGCAGCGGCAGTATAAAAATAATATTTAGACAAGCGGGATTTGGAAATTGTCTTTCCGGAATCATAAACTTTAAGAATCTCCGCATTTATGTTTTGAATATCTTTAATGCTGATATTTTTATATAGAAAATAAAAATCGTTTTCCTGCGCTGATATAATCCTAAATATTTCCGGGCCTACATTTATTCTGAAATTTTGGTTCTTCAAATCTTCAGGTAATTTAATGAATTTCACGCCGATTTTTGAATTTTCGTTACTGAACAATATTTCAATATTACCGTCGCTGCTTTGATAGATCTTTTTTTGTCCGTCCGCATTTGTTTGCCGAAAAATTAATGAAATCGTTTTATCATCAAAATCAAAATCTTCGTCAAATACATCAATAAATCTTTTATAACAATCCTTACAGCTGTTTATATGATTTTCAGTGAAATTTATTTCTTTAATACTCAAATCATTATATAGATTTATATAAGCCGCAATGGTTTGGTAAGATAAATGCTTCCCGGAATCTTCCGGTTGTTTTGAATAATTATTAACAAATATTTTCATAATAATATATTTTCAACTGCATATACAGTTGGAGTTATTGAAAAATACTTTCAAAAAGTATTTAATATTTTAATTGTATTTATCAAGCATTCTTCCGGTATAACCTGATTTTTTTAAGAACCTTGAAAATTTGATTCGCAATCTTCTAATTTGTGTATCTAATGTATTGAGATTTAAATTAATGTCATCCGCAATTTCAAGTCTTGATTTTTCATCAATCAAATAATTGAATAACGTAACCTCATTATGATTTAACTGAATTTTGAAAATATTTATGTGATGAAATAATTCTTCCATATCCAATTGTTCAATCTGCTCATTATGCGGGTTAACGGTAATATTATTAATCCAGGAAATTTCCGGATCGTCTTCATTATATTTATTTAATCGACTTTCAGGTATCACTTTTTGAGATTTTATCGCTTTATCCAGAAGTACCCTGCATTGAATTTTAATAGTACCTATGATATATGCTTCTTCATTTCTAATCTGTTTATTAAAATCGATATTTGAAACGCTTAAAAATATCTGATTTGAAAAATCCTCAAAATTATTATAAATAGTTCTTTGAAAGATGTCGGAATATTTCTTGTAAAAATTAGTAATAATTTTTTGACCCCTTGTACCATACGTAAAATATTTTTTGTTTATTTTCGACGGGCTCATGGATAAAATGATTTAAAGGGAAATGAATATTTAACTTTTCAATTATTATTCTACAATTTAGTAATTTATGCACAAAATCAGTACTGCAATTCCGGCAGTAACAATGATAGAAATTATTTTCCGTGTTTAGTGTAATACGAGCCATAAAACATATACTGTGTCGGAGCTGTTCATTTAATCAATATCGGGATAATATGAAATTAATAATTTTATGAATAAACCGCCCGATTGAGATTATAATGTAAGGTTTGAAATTCTTACCGTGTTTTTCAGTCAAGAAATATTTAATCTTATAAGAATTGAATAGATAATTACATACCGGATGTTTTGGGTAGTGTTAGGCTGTAAACTAAATACAATAGGGACTATCCTTCCAATCGTCGGTGCAAAAAAACAGATACGGTTCCTAACATTTATCGCATATGGCTGCGTGAATTTCGTATATAAAAAAAATGCTAATGAAATAAATTAAGACAAATGAGAATTTAACATGCCGCCCAAAGCAAACGCTTTTAATAGAATTAAGCTTCCATAAATCCGGTTTTTGAGTAATAGGTCCTATGACTTTTAATAAAATTATCGAAACTTAGTACTAACGACGAAAATATTTGAAATTGCGGAGAGTATTCTCATAACTTTTATAATAAATACTCTTATATTATTTCTCTTTCAACCTTCTAGTTGATGTATAGTCTATTTTTTACTGATTTCGGAAATATTTCAAAAATAATATTTAGACTTTTCTACGACTCACCCCAGGTCTATGTTACCGGATCTTACTCGCTCAGTGAATTAAAAAATTCCAAACCCGGCTAAGGTTTCATTCGTTTTCTCATATAAAAAACGGTTATTAAAAATTTTTTTTGTAAAAATATCTCCTCCTATATAGGCAAAAATGCATGGTTGCCCGTGCACTTTGTTTTGTCCTTACATAAGGCTCCGCTCAACAAATGATATGTACTTGTTTTACACAAATGGAAAGGTTTATAATAATTAAAAATGAGATCAGAAATAGGAACATAGAATGTCAAAATACTGGTAGATTTGTAATACTAGTTCATTTGAAAGGAGGAGGGAGAGCAATTTCTTGGTTGCTCCGCCCGGATGGCATTTCAAATGCTTGTCTAGTAATGATGGATGGCCTCCCCCGCAGACAGCGATTGGGCTTAGATGTTAAGGAAAGATTGGTATGGATTTGTGACGGCTTATGATAAGATTCTGATCGAATGGTATATTCTGAAGAGTTTAATTAGGTATTTGTGACGAATGAGCCGCGCATTTTAATTTCAACTTGAATCTCAACCGGGTCACTTCGAGGGCATGCCCCCGTGGTATCCTGATCCGGCAAACAAGTTTTATAAAAATTTTCGAACCTGGGGTCGGGGGGGGGTACGTTTTATTTTTAGGAGAACATTAACTCAAAGAAATTTTTCATTATAATTTTTTACGAGTGTAATAAGGCGGGTACAAACGCATGGTTATGTAGAATGTTTTTTCTTGACTATATAATTAAATTGTATGGCTTCAAGTTCACTTGAAGGATTAGTTGCTCTATAAAATTTAATAGCGTTTTCATCAGACTTGTCTGCTTGGACAAACATTTCAATCAATCCATTCTCTTGACAATATTCTTTCACATATTCAATCAATTTCTTACCTATCCCTTTCCTTTGATATTGTACAGTAACTGCCAAATCGTATATATATGCCATTGATTTATTCGAAATATATTGATTTAGTATAAAAGCAGTTAAGCCTCCAACTACTTCATTATCTAAAAGGGCTGCAAATGATATAAAGTTATCATTATTTAATAATTTTGCTAAATATTTACTATCTGGGATGGTTATTTCTTTCAATCTGAAAACATCACCGAACAATTTTATTATATCTTCAAGGATTTGTAAATCATCTTTAGTTAGTTTTATTATTTTTATATCCATTATATTATCCTTCTCCTTAGGCATAACGGCCTTGTCCATAATCCTCAGCCCATAACAAGAAGGCTGCTTAAAAAGCAACAGCTGATGATTTAGCAAAGCAGTGCTTCACTTATATAGTAAGTCCAGTTAGCAACAATGTTATTTAATAGATCTATCTTTAATAAGTTAGCTGAAACGGAACTGTTAACTTTATGATTTCAAAATGCCGAACGCGAACTAGCGGTCGGATACAAGCGGTAAATGATTTCGAATATACGAAAACCGGACTCCGTCCGAAGTCCTATCAAAAATATAAATTCGTTCTTACTCAATTAAAGCTATTTGCACAAGCTTTGCAGATAGGGTTCGTTGATGAATTTACTCCTGACCACGCCTCATTATTATTTGCAGAACTTACAAAAGAAAAGAAAAACGAAAGGAAAGCCGGAAAAGTAACGACACGTCCAATGCCAAAGACGGTTAATTTCTTTCTTACTACCGTAAAAGCATTCTTCAAATATGAATTACTTCGGGATCATATTCCGAAAAGTCCGATGCTGCATATAAAGAATTTTAAGGTTGAAAAAAGAAAACCGGAATTCTATACTGTTGAAGAACTGCAAAGATTCTTCCAGCAAAATATGAGCGATGGATTCAGATACGCGTTCATGGGACTTTTATTTACCGGAATGCGATTTAACGAACTGGCAAATCTAACATAGGAGAATGTAAACTTTGCAAAGCGATTGATCTAAGTAAGACAAAATGAAAACTTCAAAACTAAAACTCACAATGCCGAAAGAGCCATCCCAATGAATTCCGAGCTCCTTCAATTGCTGCTGTTCCTTAGTTCAGAGAAAAAAAATAAAGTCTACGTATTTACATCTCCCCAAGGTAACAAACTGAGAGAACGCAGACTTCTGGGTGTGTGTAAAGAAAAAGCCGCAAAGGCGCAACTGGAATCAAATGCATATCTGCATAAATTCAGACATACTTATGCCACGATGCTTATAAGGAAGGGGGTAAGTATCGAATCAATTAAAGAATTACTCGGTCACTGGTCCGTTACGGAGACGGAAATCTATGCACACAACCAATCGGACTACCTTCACGACGAGGTTTCAAAGCTCGATCATCTCTTGAAGCAGTAAAAATCCATTTCAAAAAGTTCTCGAAAATGGCCGCAAGTTCGCGGCCTTTTTTGAGTAATTTTTCTCTTTAAAAAGGTGTCCAAAAAGTGTCCAAATGGGGGTAAAAAAGGGTGTATTTCAGTGTATCTGGGAGAATAAAAAATGCGAAAATCGCTTAAATTCGCAACCTTCGCACCTTAAAAAAGCCAAGCGGAGAGACCGGGATTCGAACCCGGGGTAGAGTTATACACCCTACGACGGTTTAGCAAACCGTTGGTTTCAGCCACTCACCCATCTCTCCGTGCTGAAATAATCAAAATTTAAATTTTAGAAACCGGATTATCGTGAAAAATCGTTAAGTTAGAATAATAATCCAATTCTAGATATTATCCGGTTCTCCGATTTATAATTGTCAAAATTAATAAGTACTAAAGTAAATAATTTATTGTCTTTAAACAAGTTTGGGATATGTTTTTTAGTAAATTTTTATACTTATTTTTGTCACCTTTTTAATCCCGGAAGTTTATTGTTATTCTTTTTGAAATTATTTTGCGTTAGACTAAAATTAGAATTCCAAAGGTTCCTATGGCCGAATATAAAATAAATAAAAATTCAAATGAAATAATATTTGAAGGCGTCGCATTTAAATTGAACGAAATTAAATTATTGCTTAAGAAACAAAACACCGAGTTGTATTCCGTAATTACCTGTCCTGGTGAAATTAAATATACTCTAAGCCGGGAAGCAAAGATATTGCTGCGGCAATTGAAAGAGGCGAAAAATGCTGAAAGTTAAGGCAGTTGTAAAATTGCAGATAGGGAAGGAGATTGACTCGATTAACAAAGCTTTAAACGATGGCAATATAGGGAAGGCGAGAGTCTGCGCCAGAAGAGCATCAGGACTTGCGATCGAATTCTGGATGGCTAATCATAATGAAGATAATACGGAATCTTCTTCAATGGGGTATCTTAACTTTATAAAAAAAGGAACCGCTTTCCCCGCAGATGTTATAAACGCCGCGGAAAGACTCACCGCAAAGGTAAATGATCCTAACTCTTCTGCGGTTTCCGTTAACCCGCTTACTGATTGCAATATACTGGTAGATTATTTCATGGAGGATATCCTGTAATTCGATTTGAATCTTTTTTGCTGTACTGGAATCTAACTCTTGTAATTAAATTCTTCGGTTCAACGATTAAATTATTGTGAGGACAAAATGAAAAAGAATATCGGTAGCGCGGATAAAGTAATTAGAATAATTCTCGGGCTGGTCATTATAATATTGGGTTTTATGTACCAGAGTTGGTGGGGAGCAATAGGTCTAGTGCCTCTTTTAACCGCATTTGTCGGCGTATGTCCGGCTTACCTGCCGTTCGGAATTTCAACTAATAAGAAAACCACAACCGGGAATGCGTAGATTTTGAGGCTGTTTTTATTACTTATACCACAAGACACTATGGTCAAAAATGGTAACTCAAAGGATTAAATTTTTAAAACAGCCTCAAATGAAATCTTAAAATAGGTCTAAATGAATACTTTCTCTTCGTATTCCCCGAATACGGATCGAAGAGTATTACATATTTCTCCTATCGATGCGTATTCTTTTACCGCATCGATAATGAAGGGCATTAGATTGCTTTCGCTTGAAGCCGCGTATTTCAATTTGTCCAGCTTCTCTTTTATTTTTTCGTTGTCCCGCTGCTTGCGAATTTCAGATAGAAATTTAATCTGCTCCTGCTGAACTTTCATGTCGATTCTTAGTAATTTTTGCGGATTCTCATTATCCGATTGGAATTTGTTTACTCCCACTAAAATGCGTTCTTTGGATTCAAGTTCTTTTTCATATCTGTAAGCCGAGTTCATTATTTCTGTCTGCACATACCCCTGTTCAATTGCTTCGATCATTCCACCGAGACTGTCGATTTTATTTATGTATTCCGACGCATTAATTTCAATATCATCGGTTAAAGTTTCTACATAGAACGAGCCGGCAAGCGGATCAATTGTATTTGTTACACCGCTTTCGTACGCGACAATCTGCTGGGTACGCAGCGCGATTCTGACGGAGTTTTCTGTTGGTAAAGCAAGCGCTTCATCACGGGAATTGGTATGCAGACTTTGAGTACCTCCCAGAACAGCCGCAAGTGTTTGAATTGCAACTCTTGTAATATTATTATCCGGCTGTTGAGCCGTTAAAGTTGAACCTGCAGTTTGTGTATGAAATCTAAGCATCATTGAACGCGGATCCTTTGCATGGAACCTTTCTTTCATAATCTTGGCCCAGAGTCTCCTTGCCGCGCGGAACTTTGCTGCTTCCTCGAACAGATCATTATGAGAGTTAAAAAAGAAGGAAAGTCTTTTGGCAAAATCATCTACGTTCAAGCCTTTTTTGATTGCCGCTTCCACATATGCGATGCCGTTCGCAAGCGTAAAACCTATTTCCTGAGATGCGGTAGATCCTGCTTCGCGGATGTGATAACCGGAAATGGAAATAGTATTCCACTTCGGTACTTCCTTTTCACAAAATTCAAAGATGTCGGTTATCAGTCTCATCGAAGGCTTGGGAGGGAAGATGTACGTCCCTCTGGCAATGTATTCCTTTAAGATATCGTTTTGAATAGTACCGCTGATTTTATCTTTCGAAACTCCCTGCTTTTCGGCAACTGCAATATACATAGCGAGCAGCACCGAGGCAGGCGCGTTTATTGTCATCGACGTGGATACTTTATCAAGCGGAATATCATTAAACAATATCTCCATATCCGCCAGCGTATCAATTGCGACGCCAACTTTACCTACTTCACCGGAGCTAATCGGATCGTCGCTGTCGTATCCGATCTGGGTAGGTAGATCAAAGGCAACTGAAAGTCCGGATTGGCCCTGTGAAAGTAAGTATCTGTATCTTTCGTTTGATTCTTTGGCCGTTCCGAATCCCGCGTACTGGCGCATAGTCCATAATTTCCCTCTGTACATTGTAGGCTGAATTCCTCTGGTAAACGGATACTGACCCGGATACCCGATCTTACCGCAGTATTCATCTTCATTAAGTATGCGATAATTATAAAGCGGTCTAATTTTTAAAAATGATGATGATATAAATTCCTGCAGACGTTCCGGATTTTTTTCAATTGATTTATTATAAACCGATTCTTCCCAGTTATTAAAGGAAGTTACTTTTTTATCATAGTTATCCAAGAGTTTCTCCTTTGGCGGAAATTACAGATAGAATTAAGTATTTAAAAAAATAATCTGAGATTTAAGGTAATAACCCTATTACGATTTCCCCTGCATTTTGATTTGCGGCAAGCAAAATTTTTACCGGAAAAGGCAGTATCTAAAAATCGCCGCGGGGGACGGTTGTCCACCTGCTCCTATATCTATTGAACAACCGCCGATTTATAACATTTGAGGAAATAGAGTATGCATTCTCCCTCAGAAGTTATAAAAACCCGCGGAAGTATTAGTTAAAATTTAATAGCACAGGAAAATCAAACCGAATGCCATAAATTCAATAATTAAATTAATGTATTTTTAGAAAAATTAGAATGATATGGAACATTGATGATCGGCAAGCATTTGAACTTTTATGAGAAAGTTTATGTGAGGAATTCCCGTCAATGAGAAGATAAAAAAGGAATAAAAAAACCGCTGCAAAATTACAGCGGTTTCTTAAATTAGTTTTATTTACCTCTAACGTTAGCAACACCGTTAATGTGTTTAGCTTTATTAATGATGTTTCCCTGCGCGTCAACTACTCCGTAATGACAGGAAACGCATGTTGTCAAATCATACCTTGGATCCTGATATCCTAAATGCCCCTTCGGAGGAAGTGCATGGCATGATCCGCATTTTATCTGACTGGCGTCAAGGTCTTTTGTCCAATATACCGTATTGCTGATACCGACCATAGCGGTATCGATAAATGCGAATTGATCTTCACTCGGTGCCGAAGCTTTCGAATATGAGAAGTTACCGTGGCAATAAGTATTCGAACAAGATGAATTTGAAGAACTGAAAGATGCGTCGGTTGCTCCGTGTGAAGTTGCTCTGCCGGAGAAAGTTAGTAAACTTCCCGCAGGCGGATTCAAATGCCCTTCGGCGTATACCGAGTTCGGAACTTTATGGCATGATTCGCATGGTGTCGGACTGCCGAGTTTTGAAGCGAACATATGATTAGTATGTGCGCCTACATTAACGGAAGTAGTTGATGTCTCTCCGTCTATTGCACGCGGCGGAGCGATATGTGTAGGATCCGAAAAATCGCCGTGGCATGTATTGCATGCTTCAGGTCCGCCTTTGGAGGTATGACAAGTTAAACAGCTTACGCCGTTCAGAACTCTGCTGTAATCGGCGGCATGACACTCCTGGCATGGATGCATATCCCAGTTTGATTGTTTAAGTAAAGTCCCGTGAAAGTTCGCAGAACTTTTGTTAACAAACCCATCCTGGTGTACACTGATTTTCTTTTCAGCAGGCGGAATGTCGGTTTGCAAATCGCTGCATCCTTGTATGATTATTCCTAAAAATATTGCTACTAAAAAATTGAGTACGTAGTATTTCATTTTTATTTCCATTTATTTTCAGTGTACATTTGAACCGTGGCAGTAACCGCAAAAACCAACACCCGGAGGAGAAGAAGGGGAGGCGCTGGTATGACAATTAAAGCAAATCGAACCTTGATCTGTATGCCAATCACCGTGCACATCCTTCATAAAATTTGCGGGATGCGTTTTAGGATTTGTTCCTCTGATTCCGTCGCTGTCAAGATGGCATTCAATGCAAACCGGATCGCCGCCTTGTACATCGTGACATGAAGCGCAGCTTTCAATATCTCTTCTAGCAAGCCGTGCGTGATCTCCGCCGCCTGAGCCAACGCCCACAACCATAAACGTAGATTTTAAATGTGAGATAGGTTCGGCTCCTCCCGACGGAAAGTTTCCCTGAGCCTGATGGCAGGTCACACAGAAAGTCTCAATCTGATGGCAGCTGGTGCATTCAGATGTTTTCCCTTTTGCATCCATACCGTGAGTATATTCGTAATCCAAACTGTGAACCCGGGTAAGTCTCTGCTGCTTAACTCCGTCCGTAAAATTACTAGGTGCATAAGGCTGATATAAATCTTTCCATGTTTCCTTGTTCTTAATCATCTGTTCACCGTTGTGGCACTCCTGGCAAGAACCGTTATCATGACACATTGCGCAGTTTGCATTAAATGCTCTTGCGGCAAATTTGTGATTCGAAATGAACGAGGCACTTTTATGCGACTGCGGTTTCAAGTTTGCGGTTGAAATATGACAATTTGCACAAGCTGTTGTTGCTGTTGTTTTGTAGTTATGACACGAGTAGCATGTTTCCATCGGGGGATTTGGCTGACTTGCGTCTTCTGCATAAGCAACTTCGCCTGTACCTTTATGGCAGTCCTCGCATTTCAGCTTTTGGTCTGTCAAATGGTACTGGTGATTAAAAATCATATTTGTCTTAGGCAGTATAAAAGGTTCTGTTATATTTTCGTAATGGCATAAGGTGCAGTTTTTATCATCATTTATATCATGACAAGTACCGCAATCATCCATAGTAGGAAACAAACTGACGTTAAGAGCCGTGCTTTTTGTTACGGCCGTATGACAAGATTCGCAATCTGTAACGTCTTTGTGAACTTTATGCGAAAATTTAATCAGCCCTTTGTTTCCTTTCGCGGAGTCAGGAGGACTGTCCGATGAAAATGCCGTGAAAAGTAATACCCCGATTATTAAAGGTAGCGTAAAGAAATAAATGTATTTTAATTTCATATTACATCAGTTAAAAGTTAGTATTAAACCAGTAGTTCAGCTTAAAGAACACCCTAAAGTCATTTCTGTAAATAACGTTGTTCATGTATTGTCCCTGTAGATCGAACGACAGCAGTCTGATCGGTCTGTAGTTCAATCCTGCCAGTATGGTAGTTAAACTATTTCTGACATCATCATACGACAATCTGTAGCTAGAATAAGAAATTCCGATAGACGGCGTAATTAAGCCTTTCAACATTGTATAGGCGGTATATAAAGACAGCGCATCCAATTCACCTTCATATCCGAAAGTCTTTCTATAGCTGATGTTTCCGTAATTTGAGTTTAATCCGATTGTTACTCTCTGGGAGTTATCGTCTTTATAAACAACATTACCGTACCTGCCGGTTACCGTGAAAATTTTATTAATTTCGTAACCTGCTCCAGCTTCCACTTCCTGCGTATTACCGTAATCGAAAACTGAAAAGATGGAATTATATCTTATTAGTGGAGATCTGTAGTTATAATAAAAATCCAGCGTCAGTTTTTCAGTCGGTAAATAGTTACCGTCAAGCTCAAACTTCGATGTCTGATTGAAATTCAAATCGTAGTCGTAGCGTGTATTAACATTAACTGTATTTTTATAATCATAGCCTACTTCCGCTGAAGCAAACTGGTACTGACTTGAATTATTTTGTATCAGTACCTGAATAGGGTTCAGTTCGGTATTTAACCTGGTGGCCCAGTAAGCCTGCGGCTGGAAGTTTTTATTTATATAGCTCAAAGATACTTGAAAGTCTTTTAGAGCGATTGTAGTGAATTTACCTCCCAGTATGAAGTTATCTCCCCATTCACTCAACTTTCTAATTTCCAGCTTTTGATAAGCCGGAACATCACTACCGTAATAGGCCGAAAATTTATAATCATCTTTTTTCAAATCGAGGTTTAAACCGTCGAAAAGGCCGCCGGCCACACTGTTGAAAACAGGCTGGCGGCCCAATTTTACAGTAGCAACATTTAAAATATCTCTGACCTCAAGGTAAAGATTATAGAATCTCATCATCGGATCGTACTTAAGATCCTGAAACATATCGCCTTCCAGATTCATATAAGTTCTTAACGAAACGTTATTCATATTGACGTTAAGATTAAGCATTTGAAATGTCCGTAAATAATCTCCTGCGGAATTAACATTGTCGTTACGCTGGAAAGAATACACGGATGAAGTGAAACGTCCGTTTATGCTCTGGGAATAAACCGTTGCTGAGATTCCGATAAAACAACATATGAGGATAATAATTTTTTTCATTTTTATTTCTTCATTTCTTTCGAAATAATTATCAGATTATTTTAAATACTACTTTGCTTCCGGAATCGGGTGTTTGATCTGTTCCCACATCTTTTTGAAATCAGCGCCCTTTTTAAATGTCGGGCTTTCCGAGTTGTGGCAAGTTGCGCAGAAAGTATCCAGATTGTCGTGCATCTGTAATCCGTTTTCCATAGCAAGTTTTTTGTCTTTCATAACTTTTAAGCTCTTGTAGTCGGCTCCGGCTCCGTGACAGGTTTCGCATTGAACGCCGTCTTCAATTTTGAACTTAGCTCCAAGCATGGAAGCATCAACGTTATACCCGCTGGTATGGCATTTCAAGCATTCAGGAGTTTTAACGGCCGGTGTGTTGAAGCCTTTTTCTTTTGCAATTTTATTAGCTTCGTCAGATTCAAGAGTTTTATAAGCCTGAGCATGTTTGCTGTTCTGCCAGATTTCGAACTGCTTGCCCTGCTTGTCGGTATGATGGCACATTTTGCATGTCTCCGCACCGACAAATCCGTGCTTTGGCATAGTAGAAGTGGAATCGGTAGTTGCCAAAATCATCGGAGCAACCAAAAAGAGCATAAATAGAACAAATTTTGTAGACATAATTACCTCCTATTACTATTATTTACCTATAATTAATTATTTTCCCTTTTAATTTTCCCGTAACCCAATTCCTAAAATTCGCCCGTTTCCTGTAAACTATTTCATTAAGATCATCTTTTTAACCATATTAAAATTCTTTGCTTCTATTCTATAGAAATATACGCCTGACGAATAAGAGGAGGCATTCCAGTCAACCTGGTAATTACCCTGAGTAAAATAAGAATTTATTAATGTCGCTACTTCTTTTCCGATAGCATCGTATATAATTACCTTTACGTTGCTTCCTGCAGGTATAGAGAATTTGATGGTTGTTGTAGGATTAAAAGGATTTGGATAATTCTGGCTTAATGTATATTTAGCCGGAACACCTTTATCTGATATTATGCCTGTCGGAATGAAACTGCTAATAGCATCTCTTAATAATTTCTGAACAAGTTTTGTATTATGAATTCCGTGACTTCCTTCGGCTTGTACCGAAAGCAAATTATAATTTGCTTCTTTAAAGGTAGTTGTAGCGGAATCTCTCGATGATGCAATACTTAATTTTGCTGAAAGTACGCTAATAAGACTGTCTGTAGTTGTTTGAACTCCGCGGTAATCGAACATCTTTGCGTGGTTTGATGTATCAACGGAAGTATAATAATCATCGTGACATTTTTTACATGCCTGAACACGCGGTTCAAATGTATGGCCGGTGCTCGGCTTTCCGAGGTTATCCGGTGAAGCATTAACATGGCAATCGATGCATCTTTCGGTTGCGGCATAAGTATGACCTGAATTCAAATAAGTTTGTCCGGGATATTGATAACCGAATAGTTTGGAACCGCTTAATGCTTCAGATGTTGTATGATGCGGTGTGGAGTTTATGTTAACCGAATCAATTCCGCCTGTATGGCATTCATCGCAAATTACTTTAGTTCCGGTAATGGGAAATCTCAATTGTGCAGTATATTTTTTCTCGTGCGGATCATGACAAGCTACGCATGTTAACGGCTGAATATCGTCTCCTGTTACAAGGATTGTATCCCGGTATGCAGCCGGATTCTGAGCATAAAGAATAAAATTCTGAGCTACGTGGCATTTTGTACAGCTTTTATTCTGGGTAGTGATTGCCAGTGCGCCGCTTGTGGTCTGTGCGTGTTTGGATAAAGACCATTCTTCGTAATAAGGATGATGTTCGCCTTGATGGCATTGACCGCAGACAGCCGCGGAGTAATTCAGTTTGTTAGCATTTTGAAAATCCCAATGATCCTCACTCAGATATCCTTCTTTGGTACCGAGCGGACCGTGGCAACTTTCGCATCCCACATTTTTAACTTTGTCCCAACGGGCCTGATCAGTAATGCTATAGCCGTTTTTGCCTTTTGAAGTATCCAGTTTTACGTATTCATCAGCACCGTAATTGTCTGTACTGGGATTCCAACCGGTATTATGGCATTGTAAACATGAATACCCGAAGCCTGGATTATTAGCCATCGAATCCTGAGCTGTTGCATGTGCCGTATACTTCCATGTATCATAAATAGGCGAGATGTTTGCGTTACCCTGAGTGTGGCAAGAAGAGCAAGAGGGATTTCCATTCTCTGTTCCTAAATAATAATTTTGACTAATGGCAATAGATGAAGTAAATAGTAAGGCGAGCAGCGTTAATAGTAGTTTAAAGTTCATCTTTACCCCAATATTATTAATTATCTAAAGTCAAATTATTTAAACTTGACGGCCATTTTACAACAAAAAGCAAACCAAAGTATTGTACATAAATTCAGCAATATTATTGTTAGTGCTTTTCATTCATGAGAAAATGCATTGGGCTTTCTCTTAACAGAGAAAATAATTTCCTTTAATTTAAGAGTAAATTTACCGTTTATAGAATTCTTTATTAGATGCAGGATTTTTGAACATTTTCTATTTATTGTTCTAAATAGCGAGGAATTTATTTTTTGAGTATACTATATTTAAAAGACGGGATGCAATTTAAAATTCCAAAATATTAGAATTCGGCCGGAACAGTTTCCGAATTAAAAGAACATGATCCGCGGGTGCCGAATTCCTATCTGAAATTAAGATTAATGCTAGTATATTTCAATAAAAATCTTCTTTAAGTTTAAAAATCAAAAAATGATTTTGATTATTTTAAAAGAATGAAAATATTACTATCTATAAAGTTTTTTTAGATATATTCTTTAAGAAACCTTGCAATAATATGTTCGATTATCTATATTTACACGCTTAATTGAACAATTTATTTGTTTCTATATATATTGTTAAATGCAGGATGGCGGAACCTGCCTGCCGGTAGGCAAGTTGGTAGATGCAGAGGAATTAAGTAATATTTGTTCCGAAAAAATTAAAGAGTTAGTTCGATCTTAATTATGATGTTTGATTTTGCCGGGATGGCGGAATTGGTAGACGCACAGGACTTAAAATCCTGTGGGAATTTATTCCCGTGCCGGTTCGAGTCCGGCTCTCGGTACGAATTCAATTAAAAATGACAAATTAAAAATTAAAAAATGAATGAACACGAATATTTTTAATTTATACTTTTTAATTTTTAATTGATCAAATCCTGGTCTCTTAGTTCAACCACATAGTGTTGACTATGTCATTGGTTAGAGCGCCCCGACTTGAGGTCGGGGAGGTTAGAGGTCCGGTAACAATTAAAAAGTGCAAAGTAAAAATTAAAAAAAATTAGCGCGAAAATTTTTAATTTGAACTTTTTTAATTTTTAATTGATCAAATCCCTGGGCTCTTAGCTCAGTTGGTTAGAGCGTCTGCTTGACGTGCAGAAGGTCAGAGGTTCGACTCCTCTAGAGCCCACACAAAGTCGGAGTTGCCTCCGATTTTTTTTATTGGACTAAAATTTATGGAAAAAATAAAAATAACATTTCCGGACGGCTCGGTTAAAGAATTCGATAAAGGAATATCGAGTTTGGAAATTGCAAAGAACATTAGTCCGCGTCTCGCGAATGAAGTTTTGGCAGCTTCCGTGAACGGAGAGATTTGGGATTTAACTCGTCCGATAAATTCGGATGCTTCAATCGTTCTGCATAAGTGGGATGATCCGGAAGCTAAACATACATTTTGGCATTCGTCCGCGCATTTAATGGCTGAAGCTCTGGAATCACTTTTCCCGGGAATTAAATTCGGAATAGGACCAAGTATTGAAAACGGTTTTTACTATGATGTAGACCCTAAAGAAGGCGAAGTTATTACCGAAAGCGATCTGCCAAAAATTGAAGCAAAAATGACAGAACTCGCCGGACGTAAAGAAAATTATTCCAGAAAAGAAGTTTCCAAAGCGGATGCTTTGAAATATTTTAGAGAAAAAGGCGACGAGTATAAACTGGAACTTATTGATGGACTGGAAGACGGCAAAATTACTTTTTACTCTCAGGGTGATTTTACCGATCTATGCCGCGGACCTCATTTGCCCGATACAACTCCGATAAAAGCTATTAAATTGCTGAGCATTGCAGGTGCTTATTGGCGCGGCGACGAACATAATAAACAGCTTACCCGTATTTACGGTATTACTTTTCCTAAGAAAAAAATGCTTGATGATTATCTCGTATTTTTGGAAGAAGCAAAAAAGAGAGATCACCGTAAAATTGGAAAGGAACTTGAGCTATTTACATTCTCGTCAAAAGTGGGACAGGGTCTGCCTCTCTGGCTGCCTAACGGAACCATGCTGCGTTCAAAGCTAGAAAATTTTTTAAGAGAAATTCAAACTAAATACGGTTACGAACAAGTTATTACGCCTCATATCGGTCAAAAGGAGTTGTATGTAACTTCGGGACATTACGAGAAATACGGTAAGGATTCTTTTCAGCCGATTCATACTCCCGTTGAAGGCGAAGAGTTTTTGCTGAAACCGATGAACTGTCCTCACCATTGTGAAATTTATAAAAGCAAACCGCGATCTTATAAAGATCTTCCTTTAAGGTTTGCTGAATTCGGTACAGTTTACAGATACGAACAAAGCGGTGAACTGCACGGACTAACGCGTGTACGCGGCTTTACGCAGGACGATGCACATTTGTTCTGCAGACCCGACCAGTTAAAGGAAGAATTTATAAAAGTAATTGATATTATTCTAATAATATTTAAAGCTCTGGATTTTAAGGATTTTACTACTCAGATCTCGCTCCGTGATCCGGAAGATAAAAGCAAGTATATTGGCTCCGATGAAAACTGGGAAAAAGCAGAAAAAGCAATTATAGAAGCGACGGAAGAAAAGGGAATAAGTACTGTTGTTGAATACGGCGAAGCGGCATTTTACGGACCGAAATTGGATTTTATGGTAAAAGATGCGCTTGGTAGAAAATGGCAGCTCGGAACTATTCAGGTTGATTACAATTTGCCTGAAAGATTCGAACTTGAGTATACCGGGAGCGATAATCAAAAACACAGACCTATTATGATTCATCGCGCACCTTTCGGATCAATGGAAAGATTTGTAGCCGTTCTCATTGAACATACTGCCGGAGAATTTCCTTTGTGGCTTAATCCCAAACAGGTAGTTGTTATTCCTGTTAGCGAAAAGTTTAATGAGTACGGCGGAAAAGTCTTCGAAAGTTTAAAGGAAAAAGACATCTTGGCGGAATTAGACGACCGGAACGAAAAAATAGGCTACAAGATAAGAGACTGGGAATTAAAGAAAATTCCGTATATGGTAATTGTCGGAGAAAAAGAAATGTCGGCCGGAAATATTTCGGTCAGAAAACATAAAAAAGGTGATTTAGGCTCTTTGTCTTTGTCAGATTTTATTGATAATATTGAGACTGAAATTAAAAATAAATATTACACAACAAATTAGAGAGGTCTTCAATCGCTCAACAAGATAATGTAAGGGTAAACGAAGAAATAAAAGCCCCAAAAGTTAGAGTAATAGATATTGACGGTGCGCAGCTGGGAATTTATTCCGTAAAAGATGCGCTGAAGCTAGCAAGTGAAAGGGAGCAGGATTTAGTTGAGATTGCTCCTCAGGCTAAGCCGCCTGTTTGTAAAATAATCGACTTCGGAAAATTCAAATACGAACAGCAAAAAAGAGAAAAGATTCAGAGAAAGAATCAACAGGTTTCTCTGCTTAAAGAAATAAGGTTGCACCCAAATACCGATGTTCATGATTTTGAATTTAAGTCGAAACATGCCGTTAATTTCCTGGAGGAGGGAAATAAAGTAAAAATTGTCGTAATGTTTAAAGGCAGAGAAATGGCCTATACTGAACAAGGCGAGGATCTGCTGAACAGGTTTATTGAAAAAATGGAAGACATTGCAAAAGTTGAAAGTCCAATTAAGATGGAAGGAAGGAATATGAATGTTATCCTTGTTCCGTCTAAAACAAAAAGTAAAAAGAATAATTAGCCGGGAATGTGAAATGCCAAAAATGAAAAGTAACAGCGGAGCGGGAAAAACTTTTAAAAAGACCGCATCCGGACATTTTAAAAGAAAAAAAGCTTATAAAAGCCATATTCTTACTTCAAAATCCACAAAGAGAAAAAGAAATTTAAGACACGCTACACTAGTCTCTAAATCCGAAGAAAAACGTGTCTCAATTATGGTTCAATAATGTAAACGAAAGAGGAAAGTAAAAATGCCACGTTCAAAAAATAAGGTTGCTTCGCACAGAAAACGCAAAAAAGTATTAAAACTTGCCAAAGGTTACTGGGGTGCGAGAAGCAAAGTTTATACGATCGCAAAAAATCATGTTGAAAAAGGACTAGTACATTCGTACAGGGACCGTAAGCTTAAAAAGCGTGTATTCAGACAATTGTGGATTGTAAGAATAAATGCAGCCGCCAGAGCAAACGGAACGAATTATTCAAAGTTAATGCATGCTCTTGAACTTAAGGGCGTAAACATAAACAGAAAAATTCTCGCCAGTTTAGCAGCGGAAAATCCGGCCGCCTTTACGGAAGTTGTCAACTTTTCAGCTAATTAATTTTTCATACCCTCTTGAAGCTTTTTTATTCTGATTCAGGAGGGTATTTATTTTAAATAATCGAAATGCTGTTATGCTTGATGATCAAATTAAGAATGTAAGTGAAGATTTTAATGTAGATATCTCCGATGTAAAAAATATAAAACAACTTGAAGATATCAGAATCAAATATTTCAGTCGAAACGGTTTGGTTGCAGGCCTGTTCGATCAACTGAAAAACATATCTAAAGAAGAAAAACCCTCCGCCGGCAAATCCCTAAACGAATTAAGAACCAAATTAACGGCATATTTTGACGAGCTGAAAAATAAGCTTGAAGAGCAGTCGAATTCTGAACGGAGCATGATTGACCTTAGTCTGCCTGGCAGAATCCGTACGATAGGCAGCAGGCATATTTTAACGCAGACATTGGATGAAATAAAATCGATTTTTAAAGGAATGGGATTTTCCGTATTCGAAGGGCCCGAACTCGAATCGGATTATAATAATTTTGAAGCCCTTAATTTTGAAGCCGATCACCCAGCAAGAGATATGCAGGACACATTTTTCATCAGTAAAGATTATGTCCTCCGGACTCATACTTCACCGGTGCAGATAAGGGTAATGCAGAATTTTAAACCGCCCGTCAGGGCAATAATGCCCGGACGAGTATATCGCAATGAAGCGGTTAGCGCCAGAAGTTACTGTATGTTTCACCAGGTTGAGGGACTTTTCGTAGATACCGGTGTAACATTTGCGGAACTTAAAGGTACACTTGTATCTTTTGCTAGGCAGTTTTTCGGCCAGGATTTAAAGTATCGATTCCGGCCGAGTTTTTTCCCCTTTACTGAACCGAGCGCAGAAATGGATATTACCTGCTACCTCTGCAAAGGCAAGGGATGCAAAATATGCAAGTACAGCGGCTGGATTGAAATTCTAGGCTGCGGTATGGTCGATCCGAATGTATTCAGAAATGTCGGTTATGACCCTGAAAAATATACAGGATATGCATTCGGAATGGGTATTGAAAGAACTGCATTAAACAAATACGGAATTGATGACATTAGATTATTCTTTGAGAATGATCTAAGATTTTTAAAACAGTTTTGATTCGGAGTTGCTGCTGTGAAAATTTCTCTCAACTGGTTAAAAAAATATATTGATTTATCCGGTTTATCCGTTGATGATATTGTCTCCAACTTAACCATGTCCGGTCTTGAAGTAGAAGAAGTTATAAATGAAACCGAGATTTACGGCGATTTTATTGTAGGACTGGTAAAAGAAAAAGTCAAACATCCCAATGCCGACAAGTTATCGGTATGTACAGTCTATACCGGTAAGGAAGATCTTCAGGTAATCTGCGGAGCACCCAACGTAGACACAGGGCAAAAAATTGTTTTTGCGCCTATAGGTACATTAATTCCGAAGGGAAATTTTAAAATTGGGAAAGCGAAGATTCGAGGAGTTGAATCTTTCGGTATGATATGCGCCGAAGATGAGCTTGAATTAGGAGACGATCATTCAGGAATAATGATTCTGAGTCCTGATCTTAAAGAGGGAACTCCCGTTACCAAAGCCCTCGGCCTAAACGATGTAATAATGGAGATTGCCATTACTCCCAACAGATCCGATGCTCTATCTCATATTGGTGTTGCAAGGGATCTTGCCGCTATATTCGACAGGAAAATGGAAATTGAAGAAATTAGTCTCGATGAAACTGAAGAAAAAACAGATAATTATGCCTCGGTAGAAATTGAGGACGCGGAAAATTGTCCGCGTTATACGGCAAGGGTAGTACTTAATGTTGTGATTAAAGAATCTCCGTTATGGCTGAAAGAAAGATTAACAAAAATAGGTCTTCGTCCTATTAATAATATAGTTGACGTTACAAATTATGTAATGTATGAAACCGGACAGCCTCTGCATGCTTTTGATCTGGACCGTTTGAGCGGGCAAAAAATAATAGTCAGAAGTACAAATTCACCAGAAAAATTTACTACTCTCGATTCCAAAGAACGCGCGCTTCCTTTAAATACGCTGATGATCTGCGACGGCCAGAAGCCAGTTGCAATTGCCGGAATTATGGGAGGTGAAAATTCCGAGATTTATGCCGAAACAAAAAACATACTTATTGAAAGCGCACATTTTAATCCTTCCAGCATAAGAAAAGCATCAAAACTGCTTGGTCTAAATACAGAAGCTTCATACCGTTTTGAGAGATGGGTAGATCCAAACGGTACAATTTATGCGGCTGAACGAGCCGCACAATTGATCGCGGAGTTGGGGGAAGGTAAAATCACAAAAGGCCTGATCGACAGATATCCCAAAGTAATAAACGAAAAAGAAGTTCCTCTTCGATATAAACAGATTAAACGAATACTTGGTTACGATATTCAAAAAGAAAAGGTGTTGAGAACCCTTACTGGACTTGGACTTCAAATATTATTCGAATCGGAAGAGGATGTAAGATTTAAGGTCCCAACTAAACGTCCCGATCTCGAAAGGGAAATTGATATTATTGAAGAAATTGCAAGAATAAACGGATATGATAATATCCCTACGGTGGAAAGAATTGCAATTACATTAGGGGCTAAAATTGACGAATCCGGTTTTGCTGATATTATAAAAGAATTTTTAACCGGATTAGGATTATTCGAAATGATTAATAATCCGCTGCAGAGCGAAAAAGTTGTTTCGGTCAGCGGCAATAAGATCGCGGTTTTGAACCCTCAAAGCATTGATATGGCGTATTTAAGAACATCGCTTATTATCGGAGCACTGCCCACGATAGCTAAAAATATCAATGTCGGTGAAAGAGACCTTGAGCTTTTTGAGATTGGAAATGTGTTTAATAAAAAACCGGAAGTAGATGAAATAAAAAGCTTTGAGGATTTTAGCGAAGAACAAAAAATAGTGATAGTACTAACGGGCAGAAGAAGGAAAAAAGATTGGCAGTCCGGCGAAATAATGCACGATTTATATTCACTTAAAGGGGTAGTTGAAAGTCTACTAATGAAAATTTCGCTTGACAATGTATTAACAGATTCATATTATCACAATGAAAATACTATTTTTGATTACTATTTTGCCAAAAATCTGGGTGAAACGCAAATCGGTATCGGCGGATTAGTTAAAAAGAGTGTTCTTAAAAAATTTGATATTCAGCAGGAAGTTTTCTGTTTCGAGTTTAATATAGGACTTCTGAAAAACATAAAGAAAACAGAAAAAAAATATACTGAACTTCTGAAGTATCCCAAAGTAATAAGGGATTTTGCCTTTGTTTTCGGTAAGGATATTACATATAATGAAGTTATGGGATTTATTAAAAGGTCAAGTTCAAAGCTGCTGAAAACAGTTCAGTTATTTGATATATTTACTAGCGAACAACTCGGTGACAATAAACAAAGTATGGCGTTCTCGCTTGAGTATTTTGCCGAAGACAGAACGTTAACCGAAGAAGAAGTGGAAAAAGAATTTAATTCATTAATTGCAGCAATTACAAAAAAATTCAATGCTAAATTAAGAGGCAACTGATTGTCTGAATTAACGAAACATGATATTTTAATAAATGACTTGAGTTCGATAGAAAGCCAGCTATCGATGTTTATTACTAAGATTAAAGAATTATCTGATAGAAATGCCGATATGGAACAACTTCTTGACGAATCCAAAAAAGAAAATATGGTTTTAACACATAAGATTGTTAAATTGCAGGGAGAGTTAGAACGATTTCAACAGGAGAACGGTAATAATGTATTCAACTCATTAAATTTAAAGGAGAAAGAAGATTTAAAAGTTAAATTACAAGAAATGATTACGAGAATTAATTATCACCTGTCTGCAGACAGACAGGTCTAAGTTCTTAAATTTATTGTTTGTTTGATGGATAAGACATAAATGACGGACAAAAAGAAGCTTAAAATTAAAATATTTGATAAAGAATATTCTTTATTGGTTGAAAATGAAGAAATAGCCAAAGAGCTGGCTATATATGTGAATAAAGTAATGGAAGAAACTAAAGAAGAACTTCCTGATCAACCGGCTCAGACTATCGCTATAATAGCTTGTTTAAATATTGCCTATGATTTATTTCTGGAAAAAAATAAAAACCGTGAGTTTTTAATTCAAGCATCGGATAAAGTTAAAAAGATTAAGCTTCTTTTAAACGAACCAAATATGTCTAGCCCATCTTAAATTTTAAAATACCGCTCTGTCAGTCCGTAATAAAAAGAAAAACTAACACTATCATATAGGGAGTTTGACTTTCGGCGTGTATTACAGGCCTCATCCTGCCGTACCTTCGGGTACCGGGACTCCGGCTAGTTCGGGACAGAGGAAGCAAAAAACGTTCGGGCAAATTCCCACACTGGCTTAAAATAGGGTTTTTCACCTGTTATTAGTCAGTGACTGACAGTGGCGGTTTAATATATTTTAATCCCTACATTGGAGGAAAAATGGACATAATCTTGCTAATTCCGATGGTGATTGTCCTCGTTGTAATATTTTTTTATTTGGGATGGATGTTTAATTCTAAGATCGGAAAGAAAAGCATTATATCGGCGGAGGAAAGGTCAAAGCAAATTATATCGGAAGCACAGAAGGAATCTAATAATATTAAACGGGAAAAATTACTTGAGGTTAAAGATGAATGGTACAAGAAGAAGGTTGAATTCGATAGTGAACTAAACCAAAAAAGACAGAAAATCAGTAACCTTGAAAAGCAACTTGGAACGCGCGAAGAAAATATTGAGAAAAAATTTGAACTGGTAATAAGAAAAGAAAAGGAGAACAAACAATCTGAGAAAGATCTACTTGAACTCAAAAAGAATATTGAATTAAAAACATCTGAGATTGAAAAATTAGAATTAGAACAGAATACGCGGCTTGAAAAAATTTCCGGCCTTACAGCTGAAGACGCAAAGAAAATGCTGATGGAGAACATGGTAAACTTGGCTAAGGCCGATGTTTCGCATGTTATTAAGGAAATTCACGATAAAGCTAAAGCCGATGCTAAAAAAGAAGCTCAGAAAATTATAGTTCAGGCTATTCAAAGAACTGCTGCCGACCATTCAATAGAAACAACCGTCTCGGTCGTTCAAATTCAAAACGACGAAATGAAAGGCAGGATTATCGGAAAAGAGGGACGCAACATCCGTTCGTTCGAAGCCGCTACGGGTGTTGATGTTATAGTAGACGATACTCCGGAAGCAGTTATTCTTTCTTCTTTTGACCAGTTCAGAAGAGAAGTTGCCCGTCTTTCGCTGGAAAGACTAATTGCAGACGGCAGAATACATCCTGCAAGGATTGAGGAAGTTGTTGAAAAAGTACGGCAGGAACTGGAAGAGGAACTTATTCGAGACGGCGAGAATACCATTCTTCAGTTAGGCCTGCACAACATGCACCAGGAATTAATAAAGCACATCGGCAGAATGAAATACCGTTCCAGTTTTGGTCAGAATCTGTTGCAGCATAGCATAGAGGTTGCTTATCTTACAGGCATAATGGCCGCAGAATTGGGTCTGGATACCACTCTCGCCAAACGTGCCGGGTTATTGCACGATATCGGTAAGACCGTTGATAAGAGTGTTGAAGGACCGCATGCGCTCTTGGGATATGAGCTAACAAAAAAATATAAAGAACATCCGATAGTAGTAAATGCTGTCGGTTCCCATCACGAAGATATCGAAATGGAGCATCCTATTGCCCCGTTGGTTCAGGCAGCCGATGCTATAAGCGGCGCCAGACCCGGCGCCAGAAGAGAACCGCTTGAAGGTTATGTAAAGAGACTGGAGAATCTGGAAGCTTTAGCTAAATCATTCGAAGGTGTGGCGAAAACTTATGCAATTCAGGCAGGCAGGGAAGTAAGAGTTGTAGTTGAACATGATAAAATAGACGATGTTGTTGCCGATAAGCTTGCACATGATATCGCGACTAAAATTGAAAATGAAATGGAATATCCCGGACAGATAAAGGTCACGGTAATTCGCGAAGTAAGAAAAATCGGTTTTGCCAGGTAATTAAACAATGATGTTTATCTATTTATATCACATTCATTCCGAAAATGTTATAATTTATTTTTTTTATCCTCAATCGGGAAGTCCGGTATCAACCGGACTTCTTTACAGGGCACGCCATTCTTTTTTATCTAATGTAATCCTAATCCAATCCCGATAAATTCAATGAAAAAAAACAAACAAATAAGAATCGGAATAACCGGAAGTATAGGATCGGGTAAATCCGTATTTTGTTCCATGCTCAAAGAAAAAGGATTCACGGTTATAGAAATTGATGAGTTGTCAAAGCAGCTTCTTGTGACCGATTCAAAAATAAAAGAGCGGATTATTAAAGCGTTCGGCAGCGAAGCATATTCAGGTAATGACGTGAACCGAAAGTATCTTGCGGATAAAGTATTTTCGGATGAGACAAAAATCCGATTAATCAATTCTATTGTTCATCCCGTAGTAATTAAAGAAGTCGCAAAAAAAATGGATGAAATTCTCCGTAAACATGAAGTAGTATTCGCCGAAGCCGCATTGATATACGAAGCTGAAATGGAAAATCTTTTCGATTACATTGTACTGGTTACCGCCGGAACCGACATAAGAAAGAAAAGAAAAATCCGGTCGGAAAACTATACTGAAAAAGAATTTTTAAATAGGGACGAAAATCAGATTCCAGACGTAGAAAAAAAGAAGAGAGCCGATTTTATTTTTGAAAATAACGGCGATCTTAATGAGTTAAAAATTAAAACGGAATTATTAGTAAACATATTGGAAGGACTATAAAAATAAATGAAAAGGGTAGCCTTTCAGGGTGAAAGAGGAGCTTACAGCGAGACAGCATCGAAATTATTTTTCGGGAATAAGATATCTATTTCTCCTTCTTTTTCTTTCGACGATGTTTTCAGAAAAGTAAAAATAGGGGATGTGGACTTCGGTGTGATACCTATCGAAAATTCATTGTATGGAATAGTGTTTGAGACTTACGATCTGCTTTTAAAATATTCTCTTACTATAGTCGGTGAACTGAATCTTCAGATTAACCATCATCTGATGGCGAATAAAAAATATAAATTGAGTGAAATTAAGAAAGTATATTCACATCCGCAGGCTTTGGGACAATGTTCCGAATTTTTAAAGACATTAAAAAAAACGGAAATTATTCCTGCTTACGATACCGCCGGATCTGCGCTAATGTCAAGAGATTCAAACGAGCAAGCAATAGCCGCAATTGCCGGCAGAGAAGCTGCGCAGATTTATAATCTGAAAATATTAAAGAGTGATATTCAGAACAATAAAGAAAACTTCACGAGATTTTTGGCGATAAGCAAAAATAAAATTCAAAAGAAATATGTTCATCCTAAAACATCGATTTGCTTTGAACTTAAAAGCATACCCGGTGCGTTGTTTCGTGCATTGAGCGTATTCGCACTAAGGGATATAGACCTTCTAAAAATAGAATCCCGGCCCATTCCGCACAAGCCGTTTCAGTATATGTTTTATAGCGACCTGTTCGGAAGCCTTGACGATGTAAAAATCAAACTGGCTCTTAATCATCTGGATGAAATATCTTTGAATATAAAAAAATTCGGTACATACGAGGCGGGTAAAATATATAAAAGCTGATTGGCCGTCCCCGTGGTTTGATTTAATCAGTCGGCGAAACTAAATTTGAAATGTTTATTGATAGGAGTATGCTGTGTCGTTCTTTAACAAAATTATTGTAGCGATAGTCCAGCTTATGCCAAAAGCAATAATCGGAATGTTTTCAAGAAAATACATTGCCGGTGAAACGCTGGACGAAGCGGTTAAAATGGTTAAGTTTCTGAATCAAAAAGGCATCTACGCAACAATAGATGTTCTTGGCGAATCTATTAAAACTAAGGAAGAGGCTGCCGAAGCGAAGAAAAAAGCTTTGGAAGTTCTTGTTACAATCGATAAATTTAAACTTAATGCGAATTTGTCGATCAAACCTACTCAAATGGGTTTAAGCATTGACGAGGATTTTGCTTTCAAACAAGTTTCGGAGCTGGTTGAAAAGTCAAGACAGAATAATAATTTTGTAAGGGTTGATATGGAAGATTCTCCGTATACCGACCTTACTTTTAATCTTTATAAAAAATTGAGAGAAAATTTCGACAACGTCGGCGTAGTAATTCAGGCATATCTGAAAAGAACTTTTGACGATGCCGTTGTGCTGAATAAACTCGGTACCAATTACAGGCTATGCAAAGGCATTTATGTGGAATCGCCTTCAATAGCATATAAAGGCCGACAGGTAATCAGAGATAATTATCTTAAAGTGCTCGAAACTATTTTAAAAGCAGGCAATTACGTAGGTATTGCAACACACGATGAGTATCTCATAAATGCCGCGCAAAAAATGATTAAGCAGTTGAATATTCCTAAAGACAAGTTCGAATTTCAGATGCTGCTTGGTGTAAGGGAGGATTTGAGAGATAAAATTAATGCGGAAGGTTATAAGGTAAGGATTTACGTACCTTTCGGCAGAGATTGGTATCCGTATTCAATCAGAAGGCTGAAAGAAAATCCGCAAATAGCAGGTTATATTTTTAAAAGTATATTCTCAGTTAATTAGATGAATGTTTTAGGTATTGAAAGCTCATGCGACGAAACTTCGGTAGCGGTTTTATCAGGCGATAAATTAACCGCTAATTTAATATCTTCACAGGATTTTCATACCAAATACGGCGGCGTGGTACCGGAGCTCTCAAGCCGGGCACATCTTCAGATCGTAATCCCTCTTTTGAAAGATGCTCTCGCAAAATCGAATTTGGATTTGAAGGATATTGATGTTATTGCCGCAACAGCAGGACCCGGTTTAATCGGTGCTCTACTTGTCGGGCTAACATTTGCAAAAGGACTAGCATACTCTCTAAGTAAACCATTTGTTGCAGTTAATCATATCGAAGGTCATATTTTTTCCGGGTTCTTAATGGACGATAAACCGGAATTCCCTTATCTTGCACTTGTCGTATCGGGCGGGCATACTCTGCTGCTTCTTGTTGAAAGTTACCTGAAAATTACAAAACTGGGGACTACCGTTGACGATGCCGCAGGCGAGGCATTCGATAAAGTTGCAAAAATGCTGGGACTCGGATATCCGGGCGGACCAAAAATTCAAACGGCTGCTTTTAAAGGAGATAAAGGAAAGATTCCTTTCCCTATAGCAGAACTTAAAGACAAATATAACTTTTCTTTCAGCGGGGTAAAGACTTCTGTTTTAAGGTATATACAAAAAAACTATAAAGAAGCATCCGCTATTCCTGAAAATGATCTTTGCGATATAGCCGCCTCATTCCAGAATGCCGTTGTTAGAGCATTTAATTAAGAACACGGAAAAAGCGCTAAAGGAATACAAAGTTAACTCTATTTCACTAGTAGGCGGAGTAGCCGCTAATAAAGCTCTGAGGAGCGCTTTGACAGAACTGGCTTCCGAATATCATAAAAAAATTGTAATACCGGCTTTTGAATTTTGCGGCGATAACGCTGCTATGATTGCTTACAGAGGCTCAAAATTATTCAATGCCGGAATTGAGTCCGGTTTGAATTACAGCCCTTTCCCGGGACTGGCAGCAGATCATTTTGAATAATATTTCCTTTTCACTTAACCGTTACTATTCTAAGAAAATTGATGGATAATATTTTTAAAAAAGTTGAAAACGAATTGGATTCTCTTACCCCTGAGGAAAGAAAAGAACTTTTGCTGAAATTCAGGAACGGGATAGATGAAATTGATCAGCAATTAGTTAAACTGCTCAGCAAAAGAACACTTCATTCGGTTTTAATCGGCAGGATCAAGCGTACTCTTAATATGTCCACCTACAACCCTGAACGGGAAAAAGAGATCAGTAAAAGGATTGCATCCTACAGAGAAGATCCCTTAAGCGAAAAAGCTGTGATCAGGATTTATGAAAGGATACTTGACGAGTCCAGAGCTATTCAGCGGGAAGAATCTGAAAATGGGAATGTATTTAAAGTCTCGACCGGCAAGATGAAATTAAGGCTCGGGAAGCTGCTTTCGAAAAAAGAATTTCTTGTTGTCGTAGGTTGTTTTGTCGCACTGCTGGTGATTTTCTATTATACATTTTTCACTCCGAATTATTATACAGCGAACGGTCCGGTTATGCTTCAGGTGGGCAGAGGCGAACCGTTAGGTGAAATCGTAGACGATCTATATAGTAAAGGAGTCATACCGAATAAGTTTAATATGAAGACTGCTGCATTTATATACGGAGCTTCAAGAAAAATTAAAGCAGCGAGATATTATATTCCAAACGGTTTAAGTTATATCGATCTGCTTGACTTTTTGATGCATACAAAAGCCGACTATCTTAGAACAGTTTCCGTATTAGGCGGAAGTTCAGACCAATGGATAGCTGCGAAGCTTCACTATGACCTTGGGCTGGATTCGTCCGCAGTTGCAGAGCTTTGCAGCAGCAGAACATTTATAGATTCTCTCGGTATAAATTCAGCTACTCTAACCGGGTATCTGTTGCCGCGGAAATACGATATGTACGAGAACTCTTCTCCGCGCGAAGACATCACAATGATGGTTGAGAGTTTTAAAAATTTCATGACTGACTCACTAAAAGAAAGAGCGCAAAAATTAGGATATTCTATAAAACAAATTTTAACGATGGCTTCAATAGTGGATGGGGAAACTAATAATACAAAAGAGATGACTAAAATAGCGGCCGTATATTACAACAGGCTGAAAAAAGGAATGCCGCTTCAAGCCGATCCGACTATCGAATTTATTAAAGATAAAAAGTGGGGAAGGGTTAGTTATAACGATTTAAAAATTAAATCGCCTTATAATACATATTTGCACCAGGGACTTCCGCCGGGCCCTATTAACAATCCGGGACAGAATGCCATAATGGCGGCTCTATACCCGGATAAAAATAATTATTTGTATTTTGTTGCTGACGGTAGCGGCAGGCATATCTTTTCCTCTGATTTCAAAGAGCATTTGCGCCAAGTAGAAAAATACAGAAAATGGTTGGACTCATTAAAGAGAAAATAAAATTAGCCGTATTGTTATGCGCTTTACTATTATCAGGATGCGCAAATCAATTGCCGCCAGGCGGCGGAGGGGTAGATTTAATACCTCCAAGTGTGCTTAAAACATATCCGGCTAACGGCACTACAAATTTTAATAATAATTACCTTGAAGTTGACTTTTCCAAATACATCATGCATAGAACTTTTAGCGATGCATTATTCATATCTCCCGCATTAAACGGAGAAACTGAATATGACTGGACGGGCACTTCCGTTAAGGTTTATTTCCCTGGAGTACTGAAGAAAAATGTTACTTACGTTGTATCAATCGGTACCAACGTTCAAGATTACAATAACCATAATCGAATGTCGGAGTCATTCTCCTTTGTCTTTTCTACCGGTGATAAAATTGATAAAGGCAGTATTTCGGGAAAAGTCTTTTCCGATAAACCCGCCGGTATACTTATCTTTGCTTATCTTAAGGGTGACAGCGCAATGAACCCTATGAAATATAAACCTGATTATATTTCACAAACAGGAAAAGAAGGCTCTTTTAAACTGCTCGGATTAAAAAACGGCGAGTACAGGGTGTTTGCGGTAAGAGACCAGTATATGGATCTTATTTATCAGCCTGAACAGGATGATATTGGTATCCCGTTTCAAGATGTTACTCTTACCGACCGGGATACTCTTTTCAGCGGACTGAATTATTTTATTACGAAATTCGATACGGTAAAACCAAGGTTGGTTAATGCCGTAATGACGGATAAAAATCATGTTTTGTTAAAATTCAGCAAACAGATAGATACTTCGTCAATTAAATCTTCAAATTTTTTATTGATCGATTCTACATCAGGTAAATCAGCCTCTCCTAGCTTTGCATTCAAAGGAAGTACAAAGCCTGAGGAAATGGTGCTTGCCTTATCTTCGGTTTTTAATGCAGATGACGAAGTTTTCGTAGAAGCCAAAGCAATAAAGGATTTATTCGGCAATATATATAAGTCCGATATAACGTCGCTTACATTGAGCGATAAACCTGACACCTCAAAACCCGGCATTTCCACTGTAACTCCTGCCAACGGCAGTATGTCAGTTGATTTTGAAGGACAGAATTTTACTTTCAGTCTTACCGATGGATTCGATTCGCTTTCCGCTAAAAAAGGAATCGCTTTTTCCGATACTGCCGGAAGGGCAGTTCCTTATCGTATTAGGTTTATCGATGATGCATCCTTCGTTATTAAACCCGAAAATAAATTGAAAACCAATGTCGATTATCGAATAAAATTTGATCTTACCAAATTTGCAGATATAGCCGGAAATAAATTTGATTCAACTTATATTTATAAATTTAAAACCATTAACGGTCTTGATTTCACGGGAATCTCAGGCAAACTTTCCGGCGCTGAAAAAGATAAAAAAACATTTGTAGTGCTGGAAAATTTCGGCAAAGAAAAGGACTCATATAAAACTCCGGTAAGCAGCAGCAGTAATTTTGAATTCAGCAGAGTGCTGCCCGGAAAATATAAGTTATGGTGTTTTTATGATTTAAATGGAAACGGAAAGTACGATTACGGAAAAGCATATCCATATGAACCTTCCGAAAGATTCTGGGTATATGCCGATACTTTAAATTTAAGAGCTAGATGGACTCAAACAAATTTAAATTTTAATATCAGTAAACCTTAGTCTAGTTTCGGAGTTGTATGTGAAACCGTCTTTTAAAAAGTTAATTATTGGTTGAAAAATACCGAAGTAAATAATTGTAAACCGCTTATTAAAAATTATCTGATTTGTAAATTATTTTTCCCTCTTTAATCGTCATGCAGTTTAAGTTTTCTCCTACCCTGTAAATTAAATCGGAATAATTATCGGTATTTAATATAGCAAGATCAGCTTTTTTACTTATCTCAATGCTTCCGGTTGAGTTATTCAAATTTAACGCTGCTGCAGGGTTAATGGTATAGGCCGAAATTATTTCTTCCGCTGTCATGCCCATATTAAGCGCGGCAAGACTCATGATTAAAGATATTCTGCTTATATTGGATGAACCGGGATTATAATCTGTCGCCAAAGCTATAATGGCACCTGCGTCGATTAATTTCCTTGCTGGTGCGTATTTTTGTTTCAGAAAGAAGGATGCGCCTGGCAGCAGGACCGACACAATTCCGGTGTTACTGATTTTATTTATGTCCGTTTTATTTATTACCTCAAGGTGTTCAACGCTCAGTGCTTTATGCTTAATCGCAAGATCAATTCCGCCGGTATTATTAAACTGGTCTGTGTGCAGTTTAAGTTCGAATTCCAAATTCTTAGCTGCTGTAAATATTTCGTCTATTTCTTCAAAAGAGAATGCCGATGGTTCACAAAAACCATCACAAAACCTTGCGAGGTTATTTTGGGAAATGTAGGGAAGCATTTTGTTTATTATTATATCAATATAGCCTTTTTTGTTGTTCTTATACTCAGGCGGAAATACATGAGCCCCGAGAAAGGTGGGAATAATATTTATCGGGTAAACGGAATTAAGATAATTTATGGCTTTTAACATCTTAATTTCATTATTAAAATCCAATCCGTAACCGCTTTTGATCTCTAAAGTTGTTACGCCCTGCCTAATGAAATTATTAACTCTTTCGCCGGAAATATTTGCTAACTTTTCAAAAGAATAATTTCTTACTGTCTCTACGGTTTTAATTATTCCGCCGCCTCTTTTAGCGATTTCTTCGTAAGATATTCCTTTTAACTTTTCATTGAACTCGTCGGCTCTAGAACCTGCAAATACGGTATGAGTATGGCATTCCACAAATCCGGGAACAACTGTTTTTCCGGTACCGTCAATTAGCTCATCGTAATGCAAAACTGAGGCGGTATTCAGCGGAACAAAGTCTTTAATAATTCCGTTTTCGATTATTAGGTGGTGATCCGAAAGTGCTTCTATTTCTTTTAGAGAGTTGCCTTGTTTTATGTTTTTCCCGTGGGTGTCTACCGTTATTATCTGTGCCGGATTTGATATGACGGTAATCATTAAGATTTCTATTCGAAAATATTTATGGTTTCATTTACAACTCTAGAGTCTTCGTATCCCATTTGTTTGAATTTAAAACTCAGATTTTTTGCGTCGTTTATATCGATAAAGTCGCCGACTTCTACCTTATAGAATGGCGGATCGAAAATAACATATACGGCTTTCTGATTTGTTTTAAAATAAATTTCTGATTTTACCGTATTTGCTTCGTCCAGATTATCGGTAGAAATCACCTGAACACGGTAACCAGGCACTGTTTTAATAACCGTTTTGTTTGTATCGTTTTTAGAAGGTATTGTATGATAATTATACCATGCATCCAAATCAGCAGCAACGGAGCTGTCTTTTTTTGCTTCGGGTACTTTTATTTTTGAACGGTATTTTTCCAAATCGAATTTTTCCGGATATTTTTTTTCAGACTTTTCTTTAGCAAAATTTTTTTCTGTTTCCTTATTCCCTTCACGGCTGTACCTGCTGCCGGTTGAAGAACCGCAAGAAGACGCAAACAGCAGAAATAAAAAAGATGTTGACATCATTAAAATAGATTTTAATATCATTTCCAGATTGTAGGATTGTTTTTGAAATTATTGCAAATGCAAAATAAGTAAAATAACATTAAAAATAATATATCATACTTCTTTGAGTAAAATTCTTATAATTTTAAAAAAGGGTCTAATAATTTGGTTTATAAAAACATTTCTGATAATTGCTTATTGCTTCCAAGGAATTGCTGTAAATCAATTTTCTGTAATAAAATTATATTTTTACTAAATACCAGCTAGCGGATTTGTGCCAGATTTGTAATAAAATCGTTAAAAAACTGCTATTTTTGGCATATCCGTATCTCGATGAATGTAAATGGCTGCGTGAATTTTAACACCGGGCAATTAAGATAAATTCATATCTTTTATCCGGCTATGAAGGTTGATTAAAAGAATATTTTGAGAAAAACTATTTAATTTAGTAAATTACAACATTATTAATAAAAAAATTATCCAAAATGGCTGCAAAAAAGCTCAAAATTTTATTTGTCACTTCAGAGGTAGTTCCTTTTGTAAAAACTGGGGGGCTAGCCGATGTTTCTGCCGCGTTACCTCAAATGTTAGCGGAAATGGGACACGAGGTAAGAATTGTTGTCCCAAAATACGGTGCAGTTGATGACAGGAAATATAAGATTCACGAAGTCGTAAGGTTAAAAGATCTGCACGTTCAGATAGGCGAGAAAGACGTAGTCTTTTCTATTAAATCTTGTTTTCTGCCGGGACAGAAAGTCCGTGTGCAAATATATTTTCTCGACAATCAAGAATATTTCGGCAGCCGGAACAGTCTGTATATAGACCCTGTTACTGGTGATGATTATCCTGATAACGACGAGAGGTTTATGCTTCTTGCAACCTCCGTGTTCGAATTAATTTCGAAGCTTGGCTGGATACCGGATATAATTCATTGCAATGACTGGCAGACAGGTTTGGTTCCCGCGTATTTGAAAACAGTATTCAAAGAAAACCAGCAATTTGTACAATTTAAAACTTTATTTACTATTCATAATCTTGCTTACCAGGGAATGTTTCCTAAATCCTCGTTCTCTAAATTGGGTCTTCCTGAAGAACTGAATTCCGAAAAAGGTATGGAAATTTACGGTAAGATAAATTTCATGAAATCCGGCTTAATGTATGCTGATGTTATTAATACCGTTAGTGAGACCTATGCAAATGAAATAAGAACTGATGAGGAATTGGGCGCGGGCCTAAAGAGCGTTTTGGCAAAAAGGAAAAATGATCTTTACGGTATTGTTAACGGTATAGATATGCGTGTTTGGAATCCGGAAAAAGACAAGCACCTTCCAAAGAAATATTCCGCTAAAAATCTCTCGGCTAAACTAATAAACAAGGAAGCGCTTGCTGAAAAATTTGGATTTACGTACAGTGAGAATACTCCGATAATCGGAATGATATCCCGTCTTTACGATGCAAAGGGCTTTGACCTGGTTACCGAAATATTTCCAGAATTAATGGAACTGGATATTCAGTTTGTACTACTCGGAACAGGGGATAAAAAGTATCATACATTTTTCGAGAAAGCGGCTAAAAAGTATGCGGGAAAATTTGCATGCTATTTAGGCTTCGATGACGAACTTGCGCACCTGATAGAAGGCGGCGCGGATATCTTCATGATGCCGTCGCACTATGAACCTTGCGGATTGAATCAAATGTACAGTTTAATGTACGGAACTGTTCCCCTGGTAAGAGAAACCGGAGGACTGGCAGATACCGTAATTAAATACAACGAAAAGACGGAAGAAGGAAACGGTTTTGTTTTTAAACAGTACGAAGGATCTTCATTAATAAAAGAGCTGAAGAGAGCAATTAAGATTTTTGACGATAAGAAAATCTGGGCTAAAATAATGAAATCCGGAATGAAATCCGATTTCAGCTGGAACGCTTCCGCCAAGAAATATATTGAGTTATATAAAACGATTTTAAATAATAATTAATGTCAAGATACGCTGTTTTTTTAGACCGAGACGGTACAATCAACGATGATCCGGGATATTTAGGCGATCCGCTTTTGGTAAAATTATTACCGGGAGTAGGCGAAGCTCTCTCTATATTAAAAAATGAATTACACTTTCATCTAATTGTAATTTCTAATCAATCGGGAATAGCCAGAGGATTGTTGAATAAAGAAATGGTTGAAGAAGTAAATGAAAGAATAAATGAACTTTTAACCCCTTATAACGTCTCAATAGATAAATTTTACTACTGTCCCTCTCACCCCGAATTCAGTAAAGAGGAAGACTGCTGGTGCAGAAAACCGTCTCCGGAATTGGTTTTTCAGGCTTCAAGAGAATTGGGAATAGAGCTTTCCGGGTCTTATTTTGTTGGGGATGCCGTATCCGATATAGAATGCGGCCAAAATGCCGGTATGAAAACCATTTTAGTGAAAACCGGATACGGAGAGGAAAGTTTTTATAGCTTGAAAAAACAAAATAAATTTCCCACCTTTGTGGCTCAAAATATTAAAGAAGTGTGCGAGTTAATTAAAAAAGATTTGAATGGAGAAAAATAATTGGCATATAGAAAACTCCTGTTGTTGTTTGCCGGGATAATTGGTCTAGTTTCCTTTTCCTGTAAAGATAATCCTACAGACGTCGGAATCGGTCTTCTTAAAAATAATTTGGTTAATTTAAAAACTCTGGATTCATCAGCGGATTCGCTTAGACAAACTTCTTCTTATTTTAAAAGAACAATTCCCTTAGGATCCGGAACCAAGCTGCTTCTAGGTAATTATAACGACGCAACCGGGTCGGTTTTATTAAGATTTCTATTCTTTAATATTCCTGATTCTATAGCTACAGGTTTTACAAGTAATAGTGTAGTTATTAGTTCGGCGATTGTAAATTTATATCCTAATTTAACTTACGGCGACTCGCTTGCTAATTTGGATTTTACGGTTCACAAAGTAAACAGTTATTGGGGAACTACTACTTTCGATGCGGATAGTCTTCCCGGATTGTCTTATGACCAAAATGATATCAGCACAAACAGAAATTTTACGGATTCCCTGGCTTCATTTTCTTTGGATAAAACCGTTGTCGGAAATTGGCTTACTTCATACATCGACTCAAATTATTCTGCCATTCAAGGTATATATTTAAAACCTACGCCGGATTCGAAAAAAATGGTTGCATATCAGGCATTCAGCTCTCTTACCGGTTACTACTCGCAGCTAACTGTTGTTTTTGAAAAAGCAGGCGTATACAAAGATACGATTAGTTTTCTGCCGATAGGGGATATAAGCGTAATTCAAGCAACAACACCGCAGATTAAATCGGGTGAAATCGTTGTGCAGGGCGGAGTAACTTATAATTCCAAGCTTTGGTTTGATGCATCAAAAATTCCGGCAAATGCCACCATAAACCAGGCTACTTTGTCACTGAATATAGATACAGTAAATTCACATTATTCAGTATCCGTTTATAACGGTATTACTCTTTGGAATCTGGCTGACAGTTCCGCAAATGCAATAGATTCATCTAAATCAATAACTTTATCACTTAGCGGCAGCACTATTCAGGGAAATATAACCCCTCTTGTTCAAAAATGGATTGATTCGCATAAAAACCAGGGTATGCTGATTGAGGATTACAGTGCAACTGAAGGTGTAGATTTATATGCGATCAAAAGCAGCAGCTACGCTGACTATAATGCTCGTCCAAAATTAAAAATTTTATATACAACAAGAAATTAAAATGAAAATAAACCGAATTATCGCTTTTACTGTTTTAGTTTTATTTGTTTTCCCTCGTTTAGGTTTCGGTCAAAGCAGCTCAGTATATTCCAGCATAGGTATCGGCGATATACAAAATTCTTTTTCTTCAATGAGTTTGGGAATGGGGCAAACGGGGGCTGCTTTAGCTTTACCGGATAATATTGAACTTATTAATCCGGCTACTTGGTATAACCTACAAAGAACAAGGTTTAATCTCGGCATTTCATATACAGGTTTAATGTTAAAAAGCAATTCAGGCAGCGGGTTTAATAATTTTGCGCAGATAAACGGATTTACTTTTGCGTTTCCTATCAGCCATGATTTGGGTATTTCCGCAGCTCTCGGAATTATACCTTATTCAAGTCTGAATTATAAATTAGTTAATAATTTTACCATCCCCGGGAGTTCCGATAGTTATAATTTAACTTATACTGGTAAAGGCGGATTATCCAGAACATTTATAGGTGCCAGTTACAAACTTCCTTTTGGCCTCGGTGTTGGCGCTACCCTTGATTATTACTTCGGTAATTTCGATTATAACTCAACTACATCAATTTATGGAGCCAGCAGCAGTTTAAATCAGTATTCCAAATCCCTCAATCCGAGTGGATTAGGTACTACAATGGGATTAGTATCGCCTGATCTCAGCTCCTTAGTTAAATTAAATAAAATTTCGGATTTACGGATTGGTTTTTCGGTAAATTATTTAAATTATCTGCGGACAGATTCTCTGATAACCTCTTATACTAGTTCGAGAACCGATACTATGATGAACGGAACCGCAAATTTAAAGATTCCCTTGCGCATTACCGCCGGTTTAAGTTTTGCAATAAATAGCAAATATTTATTAAGTTTGGATATTGCTTCGCAGCCTTGGGAGAATTTTGCATACGGAAATCAAAAAACCGGAGAGCTTAGAAACTCTCTTAGAATGGGAGCAGGCTTTGAATACCGTCCGGAAATTCAAATGGGGGCTTCGTTCTGGGAACAAATACTTTGGCGTGCAGGTTTAAGCTACGAACAAACGCAATACAAAGTAAATAATACAGGTATTAACAAGATGTCCGTGTCGGGAGGTTTGTCGATACCTTTTAGTTATGCAAACTATCTCGATCTGGATTTTGAATATGCTATTCAGGGAACCACCAGTTCTAATTTAGTGCGCGAAAATGTTTTCACGTTTAACCTGGGAATTAACCTGGGTCAAATTTGGTTTATCAGACAAGTATATTAATTAAAAAAAATCAAGGGAACAATGTTGGAAAAGCAAGTTAAATTTTTCGGCTTAATAGTTTGCTTAATATTATTTTTCACTGCACCCGGCTTTTCGCAGAATCAAACAGATTATAATCCTAGTTCGCCGGATTCACTGACTTTAATTGCAAACTACAGTCTTTTTTCTGAGTATTATAAAAATAAAGAGTACCAGAGTGCTGTACCTTACGGCTGGATAGTTTTAAAACAAAACCCCAAAAAATTCAGTCAATGGATCTTCTTCAAAATGGAAGATGCTCTTTGGTATCTTCACGATTCCGCTAAAGTAGCACAGGAAGAAGTTAAGTCTATTCAGGATACAATGGATTATTTTTATAACATGGCAGTTATTTACAATCCTGCGTCAAAAGGATACTTTGAAGTTAGAAAGGCTTATGTTGACGAAATCTGGCTGAACGATCCGGTTGATTCTGTCATTTCCGAATACGAAAAAGCAATAAAAGATGACTCGACTATTTCTACATATTATTTTAACAGACTGGGTCAGCTTTATAAAAATAATGTTAGCGATAAGAACGATTATAAAACAAAAGCAATCGATCTCTATACTTACCTAAGTGATAAAGAACCTGATAATACACAATGGCCAGATGAGCTTTCTTCATTGGTTGAAAATATGGGTGAACTTGCAAAAATAAAGAAGAAAGCCTGGGATCTTGATAAAAATAATCTTGCTAAAGCCTGGGATTATGCTTCTACAGCATTGAGGGCCGGAATGTACGACGAGGCTGTGAGTGTTTTGGAATTCCTTGTAGATAAATCACCTGATAATGTAAATTACTGGACTCAGCTTGCAGCAGCTTATCAGAATCCCAAAGTAAGTAAACTGGGAAAAGCGGAACTTGCCTATAAAAAGCTTATTTCGCTGAAACCCGATAATAAAGATTATTATCTGAATTTAGGTACGGTTTATAAAGATCAAGGAAACCTGGCAGAAGCAAGAAAACAATATTTAAAAGCTAACGATGTTGGGCATGGCTGGGGTCTTGCAATATTTTACGAGGGACTACTGTATGAACAGGCGGCCAGAGGTTGCGATTTTAACTTTGATACAAAACTGGTTTATTTGCTGGCAGTTGAAACATACAAAAAAGCAGTTAGTATTGATCCTACACTGGAGCAGGCGAAAGAAAGAATAACCGCACTGGCTAGTTCTATTCCTACAAAAGAAGATTATTTTTTCAGAGGATATAAAGCCGGACAATCTTTACCAATCACAGGTAAATGCTACGGCTGGGTAGATAGAAGCATAAACGTTCCGTAAATATTTATTTGTGTAGCACAGATTACTAATCTGTGCTACATACTATTAATCATGCCTTCATTCAACCATGCTTATATTCAACTTGCTCTTTTTTATTATTAGATAGATCATATCTCCAATAATTTACTTTTATCCTTCATGAAATTACTTTATTTTTATAATCTAATTAATCATAAATTTAACTCGTAATTATATTTGCCCTAAAACCTAAAACCTATAAAAGCATATGTATAATAATTTAAAGAACGATTCCGAAATATTTGAAGTTTTAGTTAAAGAAACCAAACGCCAGCAGGATAAACTGGAACTGATAGCATCGGAAAATTTTGTTAGTCATGCAGTACTCGAGGCTGCCGGTTCAGTACTAACAAATAAATACGCCGAAGGATACCCTGGTAAAAGATATTACGGCGGATGCGAGTTCGTTGATATGGCCGAAAACATAGCCCGTGAAAGACTGAAAAAATTATTCGACGCAGAATATGTTAACGTACAGCCTCATAGCGGATCCCAAGCGAATATGGCTGTTTTAATGACATTGCTTAAACCGGGCGATAAGTTTTTAGGTCTCAGTCTTGCCCATGGCGGGCACCTTACTCACGGTTCTCCTGTTAACTTTTCCGGCAATCTTTACAACGCGGTAGGATATACTTTGAATCCCGAAACTAAAGTTCTGGATTATAATATAATTGAGAATCTTGCGAAAAAAGAGAAACCTAAATTAATTATTACCGGAGCAAGTGCATATTCACGCGAATGGGATTATGCTAAATTCCGTCAAATCGCAGATTCAGTCGGAGCATTATTAATGTGCGATATGGCCCATCCTGCCGGACTGATTGCAAAGGGATTTCTTCAGAGTCCGCTTCCTTACTGCGATGTTGTTACATCTACCACCCATAAAACATTAAGAGGCCCTCGCGGTGGAATAATACTGATGGGCAAGGATAAGGAAAATCCGTTCGGTATAAAAACACCGAAAGGTGACAGAGTAAAAATGATGTCCGAGCTTTTAGACAGCATGGTTATGCCGGGCATACAGGGAGGACCGCTTATGCATATCATTATGGCTAAAGCAGTTGCTTTTGGAGAAGCACTAGAAGATTCATTTAGAACTTATGCCGGACAGATAATAAAAAATGCACAAACTTTGTCTTCTAAAATGACAGAATTCGGTTTTGATGTTATTTCCGGCGGCACTGACAATCATTTGCTTCTTATAGACTTATCAAACAAAAACGTAACCGGCAAGCAAGCAGAAATTGCATTGGGAAAAGCGGGAATTACGGTTAATAAGAATATGGTGCCTTTCGATCAGAGGAGTCCTTTTGTAACAAGTGGAATAAGAGTTGGAACCCCGGCTGCAACTACCAGAGGAATGAAGGAGCCGGAGATGCACCGCATTGCAGACTTGATTAACGGTACTATTAATAATATTGAATCGGAAGAAAAGTTATCCCAAATTAAAAATGAAGTTATTAAACTTTGTGCCGATTTCCCTCTGTATTCCGAATTAAATTAATTATCTGAAATAATATGGCATCGGAAGATTTAACAACAATAGAAGACCGGGAAGAAGAGGAAGGCGAAATTGAAATGTCGTTCCTCGAGCATCTCGAGGAATTAAGATGGCGAATTATATATTCTTTAATCGGTCTTGCAGTTGGAACAATAGTATGCTGGATATTCGTTGACTTTCTTGTTAATGATATACTGCTTCTGCCCGCGAAAAATGCCGGAGTTGAACTGCAGAATTTAAAACCTTTCGGCCAACTGATGTTATTCTTCGAGGTTGCTATTATCGGCGGAGTAATATTAAGCCTTCCCAATATTTTCTACCAGTTCTGGAAATTTATTGCGCCGGCATTAAAAAAGAAAGAGCGTAAATATATTTCGTCAATTGTTGCTTTCTCTACTTTGTGCTTCTTGCTGGGTTTAGTATTCGCTTACTACGTAATGCTTCCGCTTATCTTTAAAATTTGCCGCACAGTTCGGATCGGCGCAGATTAAAAATGTTTTTGCCATTAACGAATACATGTCAATCATTATCAGTATAATGCTTGGTTCAGGTCTTGTTTTTGAACTTCCGATGATTTCATTTTTCCTTACAAAACTCGGAATACTTACTCCGCAGTTTATGAGTAAATACAGAAGACATGCTATTGTAATTATATTCGTTGCTGCGGCATTTTTAACGCCGGGAACCGATCCGGTTTCGCAGATTATTCTAGCAGTTCCGTTATTCCTGCTTTATGAAATAAGTATTATTATTTCCAAACTATCGGTTAGAAAATCTTGAGTACTAAATCATTAACTGAAATAAGTTATCCGATAAAAAAAGAACTTGATACTTTTGAGGAATTATTTAAGGAATCGATTAAATCGGAGAATACTCTCGTAGATTTAATCGCAAGGTATATAATAAGGCAGAAGGGGAAAAAAATACGCCCTTTACTTGTGCTGCTTGCCGCTAAAATATCAGGCGGAGTTACTGACAGAACTTACAGAGGCGCTGTGCTTGTAGAACTTCTTCATACGGCAACACTTGTGCACGACGACGTAGTTGACAATGCTGATAAGAGAAGGGGCTTTTGGTCAATTAATGCCGTATTTAAAAATAAGATTGCTGTGCTTATGGGCGATTATCTTCTGGCACGCGGTTTAATGATTTCGGTTGAAGGCAAAGACCACGATTTTCTTGAAGTAATGACCAATACCGTTAAAAGAATGTCGGAAGGCGAGTTGCTTCAAATAAGGAAAACCAGAAAACTGGATATAGATGAACCGACTTATTTCAAAATCATTTCGGATAAAACTGCTTCTTTGCTTGAAACATGCTGCAGCATTGGAGCGCTAAGCGTTTCAGATAAGCCGGAATATCACAAAGCGATGAAAAATTTCGGAGAGGCGCTGGGAATTGCTTTTCAGATTAGAGACGATATTCTGGACTACGTAGGATCTTTGAGTATTATAGGAAAACCTATCGGTGGTGATATAAAAGAAAAAAAGATTACTCTCCCTCTAATCTATTCTCTAAATCAGGTTTCAAAAGACGAAGCTAACTCAATAAAAAAGATGATTAAGAAGGGGAGTAAGAAAGAAAATGTGAAAGCAATAATTGAATTCGTAAGAGAGCATAATGGTATAGAATATGCCCTAGAAAAAGCGAACTCGTATTCCAGTAAAGCAAAAGAACTGCTTCAAATATTCCCCGATTCTCAATCTAAAATAGCAATGGAAGCTCTGGTTGACTTTGTTACCGACAGAAAGAACTAGACGTCATTCTTTTTACTTTTATTTTCCTTATCAATTCCTTCTTTAAAATCATATCCTTTTACCGGTTCCCTTATTGTTAATACCGGGCAAGGCGCTTTTCTTACAACCTTCTCAGCTGTGCTTCCGAAAAGAATATGCTCAACACCTGTATGTCCGTGTGTGGCAATAATAATTAAATCTATATTTTCCTCCGAAGCCGTTTCTAGTATTTCAATAAACGGCTTACCTGTTTTTACAAGCGTCTTTACCCTTATCCCGTCCGGAATTTCTTTCTTCGCAAGCTTTTCAAGTTCTTCTGCAGCACGTTTGTCCATCTCGAGATCGACGGAAGGTATTGCTATCTGGCCCATACTGAAATCCGGCGGGTAGATGACAGGCTCAACTACATAAATTAAATATGAGATCTGCGTTGAATTGTTTTGTGAAATTGACGGCATATTTCAACGCTCCTTTAGAATAATCAGAAAAATCAATCGGGACGAGCACCTTTTTAATATTAGGTTCCATAATCATTCTCCGATTTTATTTTTAAATTTGAATGCAAATTGATATGATCTTCGTTCAGTTTTCTTAACCTTGTAGCTATAATCTGGGAAATTCCCTGCAAAATTTTTATCCCTTTTTTAGGAAACTTCTCTATAAATTCGTCGAGATCGGGTTTGAAGATAACCGCCAGTCTTGTGTCGGTTTTTGCGGTTGCCGATGCGGAACGTTTTTCACCGTCAATTAAAGCAAGCTCGCCAAAAAAATCGCCTTTATGAAAAGTAGCCAGAGAAATAATTTCGCTGGATTCTACCGATCTTTGTACAACTACTTCTCCTTCTCTTATAATATACAAACCTATGCCCGGATCGCCCTGATAAAATACGTATTCACCGGCAAGGTAGTTGCGGTTATGTATGATCTCGATTAAAAGAGAAATATCTTTTTTAGTTAATTCGGCAAATATAGGTATGGAAAGAAGGGAGTTCTGCAGATCTATCTTTTCCGCAGGTGAGTTAAAAATATTTGACCAGAAACTACTGTGAATGGTTTCGTTTTTATTTTCTTTCATATTAGTCCTTTATCTGAAAATACCGGATTCGGCTACGCGCCACAATTTTTGACAGGGGAACCTGTTTTCATATAAAGCACGCCCGACAATTACCGAGTCGATGTTGTCCGGCAGTAAATTCTGTACATCCATCAGCTCATCCTTATTTCTTATTCCGCCCGACAACGTTACTTTTGCGTTGGTAATTTCCGCGACTGCTTTCGAATAAACTAAATTTGGTCCGCCTAGAATTCCGTTTCTCAAAACATCCGTAACAATAAACCGATCGACACCCATTTCAGCCATTTTCTTCGCAAAGTCAATATAGTTCAAACCTGTTTTGATTTTTCTACCCTTAATAACCAATTCTTCGTCGATAATGTCAAGTGAAATAGCAATTTTGGCCGGGCCGTAAAGTTCAAATATCTTCTTAAATTCATCCGGTTTATCTATAGCCATTGTGCTCATTACCAATCTACTTATGCCTGTATCCATCATTATTTTCACGTCGTCAATATTTCTTATACCGCCTGCAAATTGTACAGGTATAATAACAGAAGAACAAATCTGTTCGATGATGTGCAGATTCTCATGACTATGACTGCCGGCAGCATCGAAATCCACTACATGGATTAGTTTTGAATTTTCGGCTCTCCAAATTCTAGCCATCTCTACAGGATCGCTCCCGTACTCAGGGCTGTTTAACTCTGGAATACCCTGAACGACTCTAACCGTCTTTCCGTGTTTTATATCTATAGAAGGAATAACCAATAAATATCTCATTCAATTACTCCGTTTACCGTTCATTTTTAATTTTTGTCTACTGAATTATAAGTTTTTAAATTTCGTCAGTGTCCTCGAATATCTTTCAAATCCTTGATTCTCTATAGAATCTTTCAAGAGGAAATTCTCGAGAAAAGCCTCTACCTCCGTGAATTTGAAGTCCTTTATCGTCTATTTCTTTTGCAATTGGTTTGATTTCCGAATCGGTGAAATCTTTCACCATATCACTAAGCATTTTTTGTTCGTCAGTTAATTTAAACTCTATTAAACTCTCTTTTTGTGAATCAAAGAAAAAATAATCATTTAAGCCTTAAAAACAAAGATACTTAACAAAATTTAAATTCTCTCTCTGGGGTAGGCCGTTTGAAGTAGAGTATTGGCGGTTAGTTGCCGGGTTTTGATGGAGAGAGTAATTGCCTGAACAGGAGGTATAGGTAGGAATTATATACATTATTTTTATAATTTAATCCAAGAGGATCTGCGTCATTAATTTCATCCGTGTGTTATTTCATAAACGGATGCTTTCCGGATATTGAGATTGTCGAAACGCCGTCATACTCTAGCATACATCAAACTTCAAAAAGTTTTCATTTTATTCAATTTTCTTGACTTTTCTTTCTTTATTGACCATATTTGAACCAATGAGCAAAGATTTTATACTGGAAACCACTCGGAACGATAAACTTAGGATATCCGCTTTCGGAATAGAAAACATTGAAAATGAACCTTGTTTAATTTTTGTTCATGGTTTCAAAGGGTTTAAGGATTGGGGGTTCGGACCTTATTTAGCTGAATATTTTGCATCTAAAGGATTCTTTGTTATTACATTTAACTTTTCGCATAACGGAATCGGCGAAAATTTAACTGAATTTACCGAACTTGAAAATTTTGCGGAAAATACCTTTTCCCTGGAAATCAGCGAATTATCTGAACTCGTCACTAATTATTTGAACGGTTTCTTCGGAGCCTCAAAAAATAAAAAAATTGGAATATTAGGTCACAGCAGAGGCGGGGCTATCTCTTTACTGACAGCCGGAAAATTTGACCATGTAAAAGCCGTCGCCGTTTGGGCTTCTGTTGCTAATCTTGATAGATATTCAAAGCGCCAAAAAGAAAAATGGCGGGAAAAAGGTGCTTTCGAAGTAATAAACAGCAGAACCAAACAAAAAATGAAATTGAACGTTTCATTGCTTGACGATCTGGAAATTAATTTAAAAGACAGTTTAAATATTCAAAAGGCAGTCGGTAATTTACATAGACCTCTTTTAATTGCACACGGCGAACAGGATCTTGCCGTTCAAGTAACCGAAGGTGAAAAGATCTATGACTGGTCCGATAAAAGTCTTACCGAACTATATAAAATTCCGACGGCTGGGCATACGTTCGATATTAAACATCCTTTTGAAGGAACGAATAATAAATTTGATACTTTAATAAATAAGACAGAATTATTTTTTAAGAAACATTTACTTTGAGGAAAAAATGCGATCGAAGGAGAAAGTAAAAAACAGCGGAATAATAAATTTTATTTCGAATGTGAGCTCTTCACAGTTATTCTGGATTTTTTCGTTTACGATGTTAACGGCTATAGCTGCACAGATTACGATTCCTGTAAAACCGGTACCTTTTACACTGCAGACAATGATGGTGGTACTAGCAGGTGCTTTTCTCGGTAGTAAAAAAGGCGCTTATAGCCAGGTTCTATATTTGACTCTCGGATGTATCGGTCTGCCGGTATTTGCACAGATACCCGATCCGGCAAAATAGGCTTCGCGCGTTTATTGGGTCCTACCGGCGGTTATTTACTCGCGTTTCCTATCGGTGCTTTTTTAACTGGATATCTGGTTGAAAAAAGCAAAAGTTATTTCGGAATTGTTGCATCAATGTTTCTAGGGGAAGCCGTTATATTATTTTTAGGTGCGCTTTATCTCGGTACATTTTATCTGCACAATTTGAGGGAAGCTCTTATAGGCGGTGCCGCAGTATTTCTTTTGTGGTCCGTAGTAAAAGTATTCTTTGCTGCCGGAATATTTAAAGGTTTATCGAGAAAAATCTATCATAGTTAATTTAATTTTTTTAACCGGCTCTAATACTCTAGTAAAAATTACAGTATGAATCTTAACAATGTCATTTTCATAATTATGTTTTTTGCTGCAATGGCATTTTTTGCATTCAATTGCAAACGGCTGATAGGGTATTTATCCGTTGCTAAAAGGAAGGACAACCGTTCTGGAAATATCTCCGGCAGAATTAGAAATGTTCTTTCTGTTGCATTCGGTCAGTCCAAGTTGTTAAGGGATAAAAAGGCCGGCATACTTCATTTCCTCATATTCTGGGGTTTTGTCCTTTTTCTATTTGCAGTGGTTGAAACTTTAGTTCAGGGCTTTTATACTCCCTTCAGCTGGGCTATTGCCGGCCCGTTCTATTCGGTTGTAACAATTATTCAGGATATGTTCGGACTGCTGGTTATACTTGCGGTTCTTTACGCTTTGTACCGCCGTTATGTACTGCACATTCAGCGCCTGGAAGTTGACAAGCACGGCAAAATAGACGCACTAGTAATTTTACTATTGATTATGGGAGTTGTTCTTGCAATGTACGGTGAGAATATTTCTCTGATTGCCAAAAATCATTTTGTTTTGGGCCGGTACGAAATAAGACCCATCTCGGCACTTTTAAGTCCGGTGTTCTTCAATTCATCCGTTTCAAACGCGGCAGCATTTTACCATATATTCTGGTGGATGCACATTACTATCGTGTTCGGATTTCTGAATTATTTACCATATTCAAAACACCTTCACGTTCTTACTTCGATTCCCAATACTTACCTTGCTAACGATAACTCAATAAGAAACACATTAAAGCCCATAGATCTTGAAGACGAAAGCATAGAAGTATACGGTGCTGCAGATATCGAGCAGTTTTCGTGGAAGCAGCTGCTTGACGGTTATACTTGTACCGAATGCGGAAGATGCACCTCGGTTTGTCCGGCAGCAACGGTGGGTAAGTCGCTTTCTCCGCGTAAAATATTAGTTGATCTTAGAAAACGTACTATGGAAAAAGCACCTCTGGTGTTGGAAGGTATTACCGAAGGCGAAGTTTTTGAAAAAACACTTGTGCATGATTATATTACGGATACCGAACTTTGGGAATGTACTACATGTATGGCCTGCGTGCAGGAATGTCCGGTAATGATCGAGCACATAGATACCATTGTTGATCTAAGAAGAGATCTTGTTCTTACCGAATCTCAGTTCCCTTCAAATCTGAACAGTGTTTTTAAAAGTATCGAAACCAATTTTACACCCTGGGCATTTAATCAAGCCGACAGAGCAAACTGGGCGGAAGGTATGAACATCAAAACCATGGCGGAAGATCATGACGGTGATATTCTATTTTGGGTCGGATGTGCCGGATCGTTCGATAACAGGTACAAGAAAGTAACTCAAGCGTTTGCTTCAATTATGCAGAAAGCCGGAGTTAATTTCAGGATACTGGGTACCGAAGAAAAATGCAACGGCGATACTGCCAGAAGACTCGGTAACGAGTACCTTGCTCAGATGATGATGAAAGAAAATATCGAATTACTTAACGGGTACGGAATAAAGAAAATTGTAACCGCTTGTCCGCATTGCTTCCATTCGCTGGGTAACGAGTACAAACAGTTCGGCGGAAATTATGAAGTTATGCATCATTCACAATTCATTCATCAATTAATTGATGAGGGCAAAATTCAATTAAAAGATGATCCCGGCAAAAAAACTGTAACTTACCACGATTCATGTTACCTGGGTAGGTACAACGGGGTATTCGATGCACCAAGAGCTGCACTGAAGAGTGTAAATGGACTTGAAATTACCGAAATGGATAGGAATAAAACCAGAGGTTTCTGCTGCGGTGCAGGCGGGGGCCGTATGTTTCTAGAAGACGAGGAAGGGGGGAGAATAAACGAAGAGAGAACAAAAGAAGCTTTAGCAGCCCATACGGATACAATTGCTTCAGCATGCCCTTTTTGTATGACAATGCTTACAGACGGGGTGAAGCACTTTGATAAATCCGAGGAAGTTGAAGTTAAAGATATTGCAGAGATCGTGTACGAAAATTCTAAATAACATCATACATTAAATTATTTTCAGGAGGATAGCATGGAGAAATTTGAAAGCTTATTACAGGCAGTTAAAAATTTGGAAACTGACTTTGAAAAGTTTTATGTAAAGGGACAGGCAGCTGCAGGTACCCGTTTACGCAAAGGTTTGAGCGAATTGAGAAAACACGCTCAGGATGTCAGAAAAGATATTCAAGACGTTAAGGCTCAGAGAAAAGCCGAAAAACCATAATTATTTATTCCGGTGTAGCACAGATTTGCAATCTGTGCTACATAGTATTTTATGAAAAATGTTTACTTCCTTTTATTATATCTCTTCTTCTGCACTCATGCAGGCATTCATATAGATTCAACTTCGTCATCAGTTAAAACAGAAATTACGGAACCGGATTCCGTCGTTACAATTTCCATTACAGCAGTGGGCGATTTAATGTGTCATTCTCCCCAGTATGATTACGCCAGAGTAGAGAATGATAGTTTTGATTTCCGCCCTGTTTATAAATACGTAAAACCGTATTTGGATAACTCCGACTTGACAATGGGAAATCTTGAAACGGTTATTGCGGTTAAAGGATATAAATATTCAGGCTACCCGATGTTTAATTCGCCTGCAGCATATGTAACTGCGCTAAAATCTACCGGATTTAATTTAATAACCACAGCCAACAATCATGCACTTGATAAAGGCGTTAAAGGAGTTGCTTCAACAATTGAGCATCTAAAAGTAAACAACATAAATTACGTGGGGACATTCCGATCCCAGCGCGACCGTGATTCGATAAGAGTCTTCAGCCTGAAAGGAATAAAAGTCGCGGTGCTTGCATATACATATGGAGTAAACAACAACATAATCAAAAATAACAACGGCTATTTAATCAATATCATTGATACCGTTTTGATCAAAAACGATATTAAGACGGCAAGAGCAGGGGGAGCTGAGATTGTATTGGTATACTATCACTTCGGAGACCAATATAAAAGATTTGCATCTGAATATCAGAAAGAGATTGTGGCAAAGACGATTTCCTACGGTGCGGATATTATTCTGGGCGGCCATCCGCACGTTATTGAACCCGCCGGATATTTCAAGACAAATGGAGCAAAACTGGACACCGGATATGTAATTTATTCGCTCGGAAATTTTTTTTCAAACCAATTATGGCGCTACGCCGATGCCGGAGTTATACTTAAATTAAACATAACTAAAGACATAAATAAGGATTCTTTATACATTTCCAAAGTTAATTATACTCCAACCTGGGTCTTCAAAGGAACCACAATCGAAGGAAACAAATATTACATTCTTCCCGATGATACAACAAAAAGTGATACCTCATATAAATTTTTAACTCCTCAAGATAAAATAAAAATGCTTCAGGCGTTTGATGATACTAAGGAAATACTGCGAAACAAAAAACTATCCGAAACTCGTAAATAAACTTACTCTTAGGTTGAAGATGCATGATACTTGATTCTAGATAAGGAATGTATGATAACATAATTTTATATTATTGATTTAAAATACAACAAGCTCAGATACGAATAATTATTTTGAACGTGATGAATTTCAAAAAATTATTCCACGGGGTTCAGTTTAATTTTATTTAACGAACTGGTTCGTTTCAGTGTATTCCGGACAAGTTTTGGGAGTATTGCATTTTCTAATAATATTAATTAAAAATAAATAAAAGGTATATAATGGACTTTTATTTTGTTGTTTTATTCTTTCATATATCAGGTGCCTTTATCTTGTTTATGGGGATGAGTCTTGAATGGGTAGGAAATACAAGGCTTAATAATTCTACTGAAAGAGAGCAGGCAATAGATTGGGTAAATTTTCTTTCGTCTCTGAAATTTGCTTTTATGAGCGGCGGTATTTTACTTCTTATCACCGGTATTTACTTAGCCGCTACAAAGTGGGGCTGGACTCCCTGGATTTTAGTCTCATTTTTACTTTGGCTGTTTTTAACGCTGCACGGTTCTGTTGTTACCGGTAGAAGAGTTGCAAAATTTAATATATTCTTAAATTCAAATCCTAACGTCGTAAACTCCGAGCTAAATTTGAAGATAAGCAATTTAAAATTAATGAATTTGTTGCAGTCAAGACTTGCAGTAGGACTAGGTGCTGTCTTTATAATGACGGTAAAACCTAATTTACAAGGATCAATAATCATTGTAATAATTGCAATTATTTTTGGGATTATACCTCTTTTATCGAAACGAAAAACAGCAGTTCCTAAATTAGCTAATGCCGGCCAAGATAAATAATACTCATGTTATAAGTTATTGTTAAATCTTCAGACTGCAGTGCACAAATGATTTGTAGTTTTGAAATTTTTCCTTTTAATACTTTCAGTTAGTAATTGTATGCTTTTTTTTAAGTCATGGCGACGAAATCTGAACCATGACATTAGTAAATCGTACCCATTTATGATTTATTTAATCATTTTTTGTCCGGATTAGAAAATTCGGTATGAATTGTAGTTTTTGAAGTTTTAACTAAAGAATTAATGGAGTTAAGTAAGTTTTTAAAACTTTCACTCAGATCAACTTCACCCGGGCCTTCAAGTGCATTAAGTTAACAATTTAAAGAATTATTACTACTTGTCAGGTTTATAAGTAACAGACTTCTTTCTTCCTACAGCATTTTTTGTGTAATGTTTTTGCCTTTGCTTGGATCAATTGATCATTATCCATGGGATGGCAAGTCTTAAATATGAATAATATAATATTATACCGGCCGGATAATCCTGGCCGGTATAAGTAATTATTTATTCCTGGGTTTTTACATTCAGTTTTGAATCGAGACTTAGTGGTCCGCTGCCGAAGTAGGCAATCATTAATGCGCCTCCCATGATAGTTAAATTTTTCATGAACATTACCATCTGCATCTGTGCAGCTGCCGGACTATGTACCGACCAGAAATTGTGCATCATCAGCGTAACCGGCAGCAGAAAAATTACAATTAGCCAAGCGCCTAATTTTGCTTTGTATCCTAATGCAATACTTAAACCGCCTAAAGCCGCAATAATTCCCGAAAAAGGAACTAAAAACGACGCTAATGGAACTCCAGCTCCAGCAGCATAGCTAATTTCCTTCTGAGTAAAATGTCCCAATATTGCCATAATAAATATAAGTGAAAATATCACTCTTCCGATTAATACGATAAATTTCATAATACTACTCCTTTAGTTTTAATTAACGGGATAATCGATATAACCCTTTGGTCCAGGCGAATAAAAAGTATTTCTATCTGCTTCCAGAAGTTCGCCGCCATCTTTAAATTTTTTGACTAAATCCGGATTTGCAATAAAATATCTTCCGAAAGCTACCAGGTCACCCTTTGATTCAAAAAGATCTTTTTCAGCGCGTTCAACGTCGTATCCTCCCGAAAGAATAATCGTACCTTTAAATTTATTGCGTATTTCTGCTTTGATTGAAGGCTTCACCGGTGGCGCTCCCAAGGCACTGTGATCTACTATGTGCATGTATACTAATCCTAACTCACTTAATTTTTCGGTAAGCAGTGAATATGTTTCATCTATCTCATCATAAATTGTCATACCGTTGGATACGCCGTAGGGAGAAATCCTTATTCCAAGTTTATTCCCGCCAATTATATCCGCCGTTTTACGAGCGATTTCGAGAACAAACCGGATCCTGTTTTTAATTGATCCGCCATATTGATCTAATCTTTTATTTACAGCCGGATTTATAAATTGCTGGATTAAATAGCCGTTTGCACCATGCAGTTCAACACCATCAAACCCCGCCTCAATCGCAAGTTTTGCGCTGTTTGTATACTCATCTATTGTATTATTAATATCATCAATACTCATAGCATGAGGTACAGGATAAGGTTGGAGCTGCATTTGATCGGTCCAAGTTTCACCTTTTAATTGTTCGGCCGACGGAGCTAAAACTTTAGTATTAACAGGTAAATTCAGAGTATGCGCAACTCTTCCCGTATGCATTAACTGAACAAATATTTTTCCTTCATTTTCATGAACCGCACCTGTTATTTTTTCCCCAACCTGCTGCCTGTTCTTTATTGAATAACCCAGGTATTCTTGCATATCCCAAGCCGTTCGGAGAGGGAGATGTCCCTTCGGTAATTAATAAACCTGCGTTTGTCCTTTGAGTGTAGTATTCTTTCATCATTTCGTTAGGTATATTATCAACAGCGCGGCTTCTGGTCATTGGAGCCATAACAATTCTGTTTTTTAATTTAATATCTCCAAGCATATAGGGAGTGAATAAGAGATTCTCCATTTTATTTCCTTTGTTTTTATTTTGTATAACTAGTAATTATCGTATCTATACATTTATATATAGAAATATATCGATATATAAATGTAAAAAAAACTATTTTATATTTATTGAATCGGAGATTAAAGATTTAAATTCTTCCAAAGCTTCTTTATTTACCGATATTATAACATGCCTGCCGTCTTTTTCCGCATTTAATAAGCCGGCGTCTGTAAGAATTTTAAGATGGTGTGAGACAGTCGGTTGGGAAAGTTCGGCTATTTTTTCAGCATCACCGCAAGAGATGCTTCCCATAGTCGCAATTTCTTTCAAAAGTCGAATTCGGGTTTTATCCGAAAGCGCTTTTGCTATTTTTACTATATTATCTTCTTTTGTTTTCATATTTACTTATTGAAATGTATCGATATGTTGAACTAAAGTCAACAGGATGGTTGTGATATAGATTAAGCTAACATTGATAGTAAAAAATAAACATAAGCATCAGGTTCATCTGTTTTTATACAATTGAAATAGTTGCCTTCATATTAATAAATGCTATATGGTATGTTATAAATGTATTCTTTGAAATTCATTGTACCTTCCGAAGTCAGAAATTGTACAAATCAACTTACATTCATTCAGAAACATTAAAAGTAAAACTTTTAGACTGATTTTATGTATGCGGCAATTGATCATCCATTTAAGTACCATCAAATAGTATTTACATACTACGTCTAAAACTCCAAGAAACCGCAATGGTATAGTATTCTAGTACTGCTGCTGATTATGGCTATTTATTTGTTGAATAATTTAAACACAGATTAGTTTACTATTTAAAAATAAATAAAGCGTGTGCCGGTGGCGTATTTTCCGCTCTTCGTTTTAGGAAGTCCACAAAAAATAAGCTTTTCTTCACACGCTTCTAATTGCAGTAATATCGCTAGATGATATTACGTAATTATTTTATACGCTAAGAAAGTGCATCTATTATATTACCGGTAGCGTTTCCGTTGAACATGTTTTGTATACTTTGCATCAAAGCCGAATATGAATTCTGAGCTGAATTCACGTCACCGGAACCTAAAGCAGTTTGAAGAGTTTGAAGAACCTGGCTCGCCTGACTGTTTCCTGAAAGTATGTCAGTCGTACTGTTGTTGTTCTGCAGTATATTAAATGCATTTTGTGCGTCGGTTGAAGAACCGGAAGTAAGTGCGCTTTGTAAATTTCCCAAACCGGCAATTAAAGTTTGAAATGAATTCTGCATCGTATTTGAAGAATCTGTTGAGGATGATGAACTATTCTGATCGCCGTCTTTATGATGGTGATGATGGCCGTGAACTCCTTTCATATCCTTCTGTATTGTGGCGTAGACTTTTTGAGCCGATGTTATATCGCCAGAGTTTAGGGCACTCTGAAGTGATTGAAAATCGGCACTTAACTGACTGTTAGAACTGCCGGAATTTCCACCGTTGCCTTGGATAGTCTGAAGTATAGTGGCGAATGCAGATTGCGCATCGGTTATATTTCCGGAATTTAACGCGCTGCCGAGATCCTGAAAATCTTTGCGTATACTGCTTGAGTTATTTGTTTGCTGGGATTGGTATATCCTGCTTGCCCCTGAAATGCTGTTGATGGACATAAATTACTCCAAATTTGATCATGTAATTATTATTTAATTCCCATTATAAACCGTAATTATTATCGTAGCTTTATAATAGTTATAGAGGGTAAAAAATGCACCCTTAGGAATGTTGAATATTATTTACGGGCTGGTAATCCAAATCACAATAGATCCAATTTAATAATAGATTATCAAAAAATGTTGCCTGGTATTTTGCTGAAGCATCAAACGGCGCCGGCGAGAATAATATCATCACCGGAACCAGCAGAATTATCTTAACCCCATTTAATCCGTCCACTGTAATTAGCTACAGTTTGCTCGCTGGCTGTATGGTAACCTTGAATGTTTATAATACGCCTGGACAATTGATACTAACATTAATCAACAGCGTAGAAAAGGAGGGTACTTATAAGATAAATTTTAACGCTTCCGGATCGGCAGGCGGAACTTCTTTTTACCGTTTAGAGGCAGGCAATTTAATGATTTCCAAAAAGACGACAATTTTAAAATAAAGTGCATTAAGGTACTGAAGAATATAGAATGATTTTAATAGTAAAATTGCTTCTAAATTCCTTTTTGACATTCGGACCGATATATTAAGTTTTATTTTTCCTTCTTTAAGTAATTTTTCGCAATTTAGAAAAACAAAGACTCCCTCGAGTCGCGAGGCGGCATCTCAACACCTTGTGCCACATTTCTTATGGTAAAAAGAAAATCATCCAGTGCAGAGTCTTTTGATATAAAGCCGGAAGCACCCGCTTGAAAAAATAATTTTATGTCACTACGGACCGGAATAAAATCCATTACGATTACTTTTAAATCCGAAAATCTTTTTTTACAACTTCAACAACGGTAAGCCTGTTGCGTTTACGCAGGGTGAAATCTAAAAGAATAATATCCGGTTAGAACTACTTAATTTAAGTTAACGTAATTTCCTGGTTTACTGGAAGTGATATGAACTTTACATCTTTCTGATTTTTCAAAGCGGGAACTATTTTTTCCCATTAAAAATATTGAAGCTTAAAATCTCGAAAAATAGTAGAGTATAGAAATGAAATCGGAACTTATCGATTTTATTTAATAAAATTTGCCCCGCGAATATTTGAGATAAGTGTTTCCCTGTTATTTGAAGATCAAAAACGAATTAGCAAAGATAAAAGTGCTGCATAAATAATTTACATCTTATTAAGAAACTAGAATAAATGGAAGATTCTCAAAAAGCCGAATAAAGCATAGTTAAACTTTTCTATCATAAATCCAACTGAAACTTTCTGTTTCTCCTCCGAAAGAAAATCTTTCGGCTAATACAAGATATCGCTCGGAAAGATTGCAAAGATAATCCTGAGCTTTTGCCGCAGCTCCGGATAATCCTTTGATAGTAGGTACTTCCCAACTTTCTACTAGGTTCTTAATAATACTTGCATAATCTTTAACCGTATATACTTCGATACGCTGTGCAATATTTGAAAAATTAGTGAATAAATTCTGATTTTTTCCGTCGCTCATCATTATTGCAGGCATTGTAATTTTTACTTTCATCATTTTTGCGAAGGCGAGTACGGCTTGAACCGGATCGATTTCAAAAATTTTTGACATAAATAGTTTATAGGCTTTTTCATGTCTGGCTTCATCACCGGCAATAGTTCCGCAAATTTTATTTAGCAAGGTATCGCCAGATTTATTTGCAAGTCTGCCGACATTTGAATGGGAAATTTTCGTCGCCCGTTCCTGAAAGGAAGTATAAACAAAGCCTAAGTAAGGATCATTTTCCGTTTGGGGATCAAATCCGTTATTAATTAAATGATGCACAGTTACTTCTACAGATCTCATATCCACTCTGCCTGAAAGATACAAATATCTGTTAAGCAGATCTCCGTGCCTGTTTTCTTCTGATGTCCAGCCCCGGCTCCATTTTCCCCATCCGGTTTGGCTGACTCCATTAATATCCGTAACTCCTTCCAGCCTATTGATCCAAGTTTGATATGAAGGTAATGCTTCTTCGGTGACCATATCGCCTACAAGTACAACAAGAAGTTCATCAGGTATTGTTTTCGCTCTTTCTCTGATTTCATTTATTTCATCTCGCCAACCATCGCTGTGCATATCAGGCATAAAATCGCTTGGCTGCCAGCTTTCACTGACCGGTTTTAATAAAGTTGAAATATTTTTTTCAACAAATCCGTCCAATGATTTGATTATTTCATATTTCGTGTCGTTAGTAATATCCGATAACATTATAGCAATCCCTTTTATCCTTTAAATAATATTTTAATATAGTCAAAAATTCAATAAAATCTTATGTCCTGAAATAAACGTTCAACTAGGTTTTGTTGTCATTGAACCCGGTAATTTTTGTGCGGAGATTTTAAATAATAATTCGGTGCAAACATAAATTCTTCATTTTATAATCCAAGCAGGGGAGAGTATTCAATTAATGCGAGTAATGTTAAATGAAATTGAATGCTCATGAATGTACCGGGAATAATAAGTCTTTAATGTTAGATTTTTCCTCATAATATTATATTTATACCTCCGCATCACCTCAGATTTTATTTTTTAGCATGATGCGAAATATTTAAGCTTGTCATTATTCATGGGATGAAAAATTTATGACATTCGCGGCAAATATAAAAAATATAATATAAGTTTGCTCATCCCGCAAATATAATTCAGTCTTAAGCTCCTAAGGCCATTTGTTCGGCAGTAGTTTTTAAATACGCATTCTGATCATGAAAAATTGCGCCTTCAGGCAGCCAATGTCGCAACGGTCCCATTTCATTTTTTATTATGTTAATATAGAATTCCGGCAATTCGTTGGTTTCCTGTTCGAAATAAGCTCTGAATTTAACGTCTGTATCAAGGTGTTTTAATATTGTTTTATTAAAAGCTACCCTACCGAAGCCTTCCTCGGATATAGCGCGTACCACATTCATCCACCGCGGGATGAATGCATTGGTGGCAACCAGCCGTTTTATTATTGCACTCCATGCGAATGTATGCTCGCCTAAATCTATAATATGCGAATAAAACTCTGACCATGAATAGTTCTTAGGTTTAATATTCATAGCATGATTATTATCAAGGAAATGGAACGGGAAGGGAATAACTCGATTCATCTGTTGATATTCCAGATTTACAGGTGCGGCTTTTCCGAAGGCAGATAAGAGAGAATATCCCGGGAAAGCACCGGGCGTCATATCAACAAATTTTTTAGTAAGCTCGAACGGTTCATCGCCTTCGTCGGAATCAAGACCCAAAACAAAATTTGTTTGTACATAGGGTATGTACCGTAAAATCATATTGACCTGTTCGGCTATATGCTTTACCTTATCCATACCAGTTAGACTTCCTGTCTTTGATTTATTCCCGAGATCAAACCAAGATTCTATTCCTGGCAGCATCGCACCAAAACCGTTTCTTTTAAGTCGTTTTACATGAGGCTCAGATAAAAGCGACAAACTGCTTTCTGCAATAAAATCTATTCTGTTTTCGGGTACTACTTCTTCAATGGCATCCATATATTCGTTAAAACGAATTCCGAAATTCGGATCATGCCAGCCCACGAGCGGTCGTTTGTACTTTGTGAGCAGAAATGCCAAATCTTCTTTCATTACATCAAAGTTTAAAGGTTGATAAGCTACGGTAGAATCAATACAAAAACTGCATGTATATGGGCATCCTAAACTTCCGAGCATGGGTACCAATTTTATAAGCGGGGCTTTTTTAAGTGTAGGCTCAATAAATTTCCATCGTTCTTTTACTCCGGGCAGAGATAAAGGCTGTCTGTCGGAAGTAAGATGTAGGCCAATCGGGCGGTGCATAGAACAATCGAGCAGAATATCTTCAATAATATTTTTGTCCGTAAATCCGGTTACATAATCAAAATATTTTACTGCGTCCTCCGGGTAGCAGCGTGCGTGAGGACCACCTAATACGGTTACTGCGCCGCGAGAACGCAAAAGGTTGCTTAAAGCATAAGCTGTCAGAGCCGATTCGGTAAATGCACCTATAAAAACCAAATCAGCATTTTTCGGCAGTTCTTTCATAAGATCTTCTTTACCGGTATAACAAACATAAGTTACTTCATGCCCGCTTTCCTCGCACCATACTCCCACTACCTGAGGCATTATGCTGGCAAAATTCGCATTCATTATACGTGCAAATAATTTTTTATTCGGTTTTTTGGATACAAGGTCAATAATACCAATTTGAAGTTTGCGGCTCATATTCTTACCTGCTCAGGCTTTCTTTTTGGGAGTACTGTTATTATATCGACTTAGAATTGTCGGGGAACACTTTATTTATGTCAATTAGCTTTATTTCAGAAAAAGGTATATAAAAAATATTCTATTTTAAATGGCTCTAATGAATGAAAAAGGGATTAATCCTTTTGGGTGATGTAAACCATGTATTTACTAAACTGCAAATTTATAATTGTTAAAGATATATTTTTAGTAGATCAATAAAAAATAAAATTATACGATCCGGGCGGCATCCTGAAATAGTATTAAATTATATTATATAAAAATATTTTTGCCGCGGATGCAATGTATTTTAAAAGAACGAGCAATTTATTCTTCAAAAGAAGAAATCGATTTTAAAATATCACTATAAGCGCCAGAATTACGCGCATATTTAGCTATCTGTACCCGTGTGTGCAAAGCAAGTTTTTCAAGTATGTTATGAATATGGCTCTTTACTGTATAAGTTGAAAGGCGAAGTTTTTGCGCTATTTCCTTGTTTGTTAATCCGTCGGCAACTAATTCAATCACCTGCTTTTCTCTTTTTGTCATTTTCACGGATTCGATAATCTTGGAGGGAGTGGATTCGATTACGGCTTTCTCGACTATTTGTGAAAATAGTGATTCGGTGAGATGCGGCGGGAGGATCTTTGAGCCGTGCGCAACGGATCGAATTGTATTAAGGAAATCTTCCACGGTAGCATCCTTTAAAATAAATCCGGAAACTCCTGCCTGAACAAATAATAAAACATCTTCCTGCACCGGAACCAGGTCCATTACAATTATTTTAATCTTTTTGAAGTCGCTTCTTAAAGTTTTAACTACCTGTATACTGTTCTGATTTCGCAGACCGAGATCCAGGAGCACAATATCGGGCGGGGATTTTCGAATAAACTGCAAAGCCTTTGAGCAGTCACCGAATGCGGAAATAACCTTGAAATCATTTTGTTGTGTGATCATACCGGTGATGCCGTCGCGTAACAAACGATTATCTTCAATAACTATTATTGAGTTTCTTTTCATGTATTATATTACTTAAAAACAAATCTAAAATGTTATTTTTTATAATTTTATGTAAAGATTAGGTTTATACTGTGAAAGATAATTGTTTCAAATAAATATTTAAAATAAATTAGGTTAAAATTTAAATTTTATTTAATAAGTGCTGAAGATAAAAACGGGAATGATTTATTAAAGATTATCCGCGATGCGGATAATGAATATGAAATGCTTCTTCCATCTGATTATATCGATATAAAATTCGGCACCGTTAGTTCGTCCGAAGGTAAAAAAATCTCATACTTTATTAATGCCCGGGGTTTTCTTTATGAATGGATGAAGGAGAATACAATTTGTTGCGGCTTGGAACCGGCAAAATTTATAAACGGAAATAAAATAAATAATTTAAAGAAGATTCTGAAGTATAAAGAACTGTTTCTTCCTCAGATATACGGGGAATGGATAAAAGAAAAATCGAAAAATATCTTCACTGCCTGAAATCTTTAGTGATCTTTGCCTAAATATTATAACTTTCATTGAAGATATCTTATCAATTCTGTTAGTCAAATAACGTTATTAGCCAGCTGAATTTAGCCTTTCAATCAATTTAATATAAATCTATTGTTACTCATTAAGAATTAAAAAATATAAAACGAAAAATAAAATATATCTTGACTCTTAAAAATTTAAATTTTATGTTTAACTAGTTAAACGTTTAACCAAAATATGTCAAACCCAACTATAAAAGATGTCGCGAAGTTAGCAGGTGTTTCAATCGCCACCGTTTCTCTTGTAATTCATAATCACAAGAGAATTCCGCAAGAAACAAAAGACAAAGTAGCTGCGGCAATAACAGAATTAAATTACCATCCTTTCAGGTCCGCAAGAGGGTTGGTATCTCGTATAACAGGAAATATCGGTTTCATTTTAACTGACGATCACTTCTTAAGAACAGAACCTTTTTATACTAGAATATTTTTGGGCTCTGAGTTTGAGGCTAGGGAAAAAGAATATTATTTATTATTAACCACCATCGATTCGGATTTTAATAACGCGAAACCGTTGCCTAGATTTATTCTGGAACGTAATGTCGACGGTGTTGTTGTGGCCGGGAAAGTGCCTGAATCTTTTATAGATAAATTAGAAAATATTGAAGTCCCGGTTTTGTTTATTGATTATCTTCCGAAAAATAAAAATTTTCCGTCGGTTATGATAGATAATTTTAACGGGGGAATACTGGCTACAAACCACCTTATAGAATTAGGACATAAAAACATTGCGTTCATCGGCGGAGACATTACACATCCCAGTATCAGCGACAGATTAAAAGGATACAAAAAGGCCCTGAAAAAAGCCGCAATTACGGTTAATAAAGATTTGATAATAGACGATGAAGATTATCCGTCCCGCGAAAACGGTTATAAGGCTGCCGAAAAGTTATTGAAGAAGAATAATAAGGTAACTGCGATATTTGCGTGCAACGACGCAATGGCCCTCGGAGTTATGCAGTATTTAAGGAAGCAGCATATTAAAATACCGGATGCCATTTCAATAATAGGTTTCGATGATGTCGAAGCGGGTAATTCGGTTAGTCCGCCATTAAGTACGGTGAAAGTTTTGAAAACCGAAATGGGCGCGGAAGCAATAAAATTTATGGCAAAGATCTTAAAAGAAAATAAGACGCTTACCGATAAGAAATTAATTCCGGTTGAACTGGTAATAAGGAAATCAACGAAGAAGATATAATTTTTACAATTAACTCAAGGTAACTCAATGAGGGCAGCTTTATTTAAAGGCCCAGGCAGGCTTGAGATCAAAAATATTTCACTTAAAAAGTTAAATAAAAACGATCTGCGCATTCAGATCGGATTATGCGGTTTATGCGGAACCGACTTCCACATTTATGAAGGTAAAGCACCATCGAAATATCCGGTAATACTAGGACATGAATTTGCCGGTACCGTTGTCGAATTAGGGAGCGATGTTGATGGATTCAAGGTCGGTGACCGAATTGCTGCGGATCCTAATATTTATTGCGGCCATTGCCGTTACTGTCGTGGCGGCAAAATTCAATTTTGCGAAAATCTTAAGGCACTCGGAGTAACTCTTAACGGAGGATTTTCAAAATATACAGATGTGCCCATATCCCAAGCATACTTAATACCGGAAAATTTCCCTTTTAATATCGCGTCATTTGCGGAGCCGCTTTCCTGCTGCGTTCATGGCGCTGATCAAGCAGCGATAAAAGCAGGGGAATCCGTAGCCGTAATCGGTGCGGGGACAATCGGCTTATTAATCCTGCAACTGGTAAAAATTTCTGGAGCAGGTAAAATTATAGTCATTGAACCTGTAAAAGGAAAAAGAAAATTAGCCGCTCAATTGGGAGCCGATTTTATTTTTGATCCGGCAGATGTTGAGATGAATAATAAAATACTGGAACACACTTCCGGCGGACCAGATGTAATAATTGAATGCGCGGGAAATTCCATTGCCGCCGAAACAGCAATAAAATTAATTAAAAAAGGAGGAAGAGTAATTATCTTTGGTTTATCGCCAAAAGAAGAATCAATAAAAATTAATCTTCAGGATTATTTCCACCGCGAAATAACAATAAAAAGTTCTTTGTTAAATCCGTTTACATTTTCACGATCAGTTGAATTACTAGTTTCAGGTAAGATCGATGTCGAATCTCTGAAACCGGTTCATGACACAATAGATAATTTAAAGAAGATCTTATCTCAACCGAGAAATTATTCTGTAACTAAATATCAAATAACACCCAATTAAATAGGAGCTCACTATGATAAAAATTAAACATACGTTTTATGCTCTGCTAGTTGTGTTTTTCGTAAGCATATTGTTTAATCAGTTCAATGTTCAGGCTCAAACCAGCTATTCGTTTAATCAAATAGCCGGTTTCGAAGGTACATTACCTGCATTCTGGAATATAGGTAACCAACCATCGGGTAGCGCACTTACATGGGCTACTGATCAATTTGTTTCCATGGGACATTCTCTTAAGATAGATAAATCATCAACTACAACCGATTCGGCATCCTGGGTATCGGATAATATGTGCGATATCTGGTCTCCTAATGTTCCCGCAAATGTGGATCTTCATTTCGGCGCCTGGATCAAAACCGAAAACGTAAATACTAATCCTACTTCCGAAGATCAGAAATGGTATATAGCTTATACATTTTATGACAGCGCTGGTACTTTGATAGGAACGCAACAGCTTCCAATAGATCAAAGCCAGGCTACGAGCACAGGTTGGATGGCTGATACTACCGCAGTAGGACAGATAGCTCTTCCGAGGGCCGCCTGGAAAATGATAATCAGCTTTGTAGCCGGTAAAAATGCTACCGGTACTGTATGGGCTGATAACTTTATATTTGAAGGCAGAGGCGCATGGGCCGGACAGGATTGGAATGCTCAGCTTGGAGTTCCGACGGGCTGGTATTATTGGCTCCCGCCGAACGGAGGAAACGACGGTCAATTAAACGCGGGATTTGAAAATACAGTTGTTACCGACCAAACGGCACATTCCGGAAATTCTTCGTTGGAGTTCAATATGCCTGCCGGCCGTGAAGCGCGAGACGGATTTGTTAGTACCCATAGATTACCTTTTAGTCAAATAGATCCTCAGATACAACCGGGCGACATTATTCGCGTTAGTGTATGGATTAAGGGCAATAATTTAGAGCCCGATTCCGCAGCCACCCATCCGAGTACTTGGTCAGTAGGTATTACACCTCAATTCTTTACAAAACTCGGAAATAACGATGGTTTCGACGGAACTGGTAATGACTATCAGTTTACTTTTCCTAATGTTACCAATTTTGACTGGACCAAATATTCCGTGGATATTCCGGTTCCCGAAAATCCTGATACCAAAGGAATGGAGGTTCGTCTGCATATTTATTCAACATTCACTGGTACTATCTATTTCGATGATTTAAGTGTTACCGATCTTTCACATTACACGCTTTCGGATATAGGCGGATTTGAAGGAACTGCTCCCGCATTCTGGTATATGGGTAATAATCCCGGAGGCAGTATGCTATCGTGGGCAACCGATCAATATGTATCAATGGGACATTCCCTAAAAATACAAAAAGAAATAACTTCGGATTCTGCTGCATGGATGTCAAAAAATATGTGCGATATCTGGTCGCCTAATATCCCGGCCAATGTTGATCTTCACTTCGGCGCCTGGATCAAAACCGAAAACGTAAATACTAATCCTACTTCCGAAGATCAGAAATGGTATATAGCTTATACATTTTATGACAGCGCGGGTGCTTTGATAGGAACCCAACAGCTTCCCATAGATCAAAGTCAGGCTACAAGTGCAGGTTGGATGGCTGATACTACCGCAGTCGGTCAGATAGCGCTTCCGAGAGCCGCCTGGAAAATGATAATTAGCTTTGTAGCCGGTAAAAATGCTACCGGTACAGTTTGGGCTGATAACTTTATATTTGAAGGCAGAGGTACCTGGGCCGGGCAGGATTGGAATACTCAACTTGGTGTACCAACAGGCTGGTATTATTGGATGCCTCCTATCGGCGGAAATGACGGAGTATTAAATGCGGGATTTGAAAATACATTAGTGACAGACTCTGCTGCACATACAGGTAAATATTCGTTAAAGTTTAATATGCCTTTCGGGCGGGATTCAAGAGACGGGTTCGTAAGTACGCACAGAATGCCGTTTACGGACATTGATTCTACAATTCAGCCGGGAGGTTTTATAAGAGTGAGCGTATGGGTAAAAGCAAGTAACCTCGTTCCCGATTCCGCAGCAGCGCATCCGGGTACTTGGTCAGTAGGTATTACGCCCCAATTCTTTACAAAACTCGGAAATAACGAAGGATTCGATGGAACCGGTCCCGATTCAGTATTTATGTTCCCGAGTGTTACTTCTTTCGATTGGACTCAGTATCATATTGATTTCCAGGTTCCGGATAATTCAGAAACAATAGGAATGGAAGCTCGTCTGCATGTTTTCTCTACTTTTACCGGCACGGTTTATTTCGATAATTTGACGGTACAAAAAATTACTGTAACTGCAGTTCAAGATCTGAATAAATTAATTCCGGATAAGTTTACAGTTTATCAGAATTACCCGAATCCCTTCAATCCAACCACCACAATTACATACTCATTACCCATAGCATCTAAGGTTAAAATAGTAATCTACGACATACTGGGTCACGAGGTAAAAACCTTAGTCAGCAATTTCCAAAACTCTGGTAACCATGAAGTTGTTTGGAACGGAGAAAACAATTTCGGCGAAAAAGTAGCCAGCGGCGCATATATATACAGAGTGGTCGCAGGAAATAATATTGCAGTTAAGAAAATGATTCTTTTGAAGTAATTTAGATTCACGGGGCGCTTGAAATACAGCGCCCTTTTAGCGATTAAATATATCGAAGGTTACGTTAATTATCTAGGACGAACCTCTTGCTATAATTTAAAATCAAAGAGCAAGGGCTATAAAAATGAGCATTTTTTACAATAACATTAAATATCTATTTCTGTTGATAATAATTTTTGCAATTATCCCCGGTAATCTTTTCGGAGGTACAACAGGCAAAATTGCAGGCCGCGTGGTTGACGGAAAAACTAAAGAACCGCTGATCGGAGTTAATATAGTCATAGTCGGTACCAATATGGGTGCCGCTACAGATATTAACGGAGAATATTTTATAATAAATATTCCACCGGGAAATTATAAAGTAAAGGCCTCCGAAATCGGTTATGCTCCTGAAGAAATTACGAATGTTCACGTTTCGGTTGATCAGACAACAAGATTAGATTTCGAATTGGGAGAAAAAGCAGTACAAATGGGAAGTGTTGTTGTTACTGCTCAGAAACCGCTTGTTCAGAAAGATCTGACTTCGACACAATCAAGTATAAGCGGAAACAGCATCTCAATGCTGCCTGTTGAAGATGTCCAATCGGTTGTGAACTTACAAGCCGGAGTTGTAAACGGACATTTCAGAGGCGGAAGACTCGGAGAGGTAAAATATTTAATAGACGGTGTTTCTGTAAACGATGTATATTCCGGCGAAGCGACTATGGAAGCTTCCACTAACAGCGTTCAGGAACTCCAAGTTATAACCGGAACTTTTAACGCGGAATACGGCCAGGCAATGTCCGGAGTAGTTAACCAGATTACGAAAATACCGGGAGATCATTACAGCGGAAGCTTTTCGACTTATACCGGTGATTATATTACTTCCAGAACAAATCTTTTCCAATATATGGGCGGTCTTAATCCTTTAAGAACGCATAATATCCAGGGAAGCTTAAGCGGTCCCGTTCCGTTAACAAACGGGTTTATGAAGTTTTTCTCATCCGCCAGGTATTTAAGCGATGACGGTTACCTTTACGGAAAGAGAATGTTTACCCCGCAGGATTCCTCAAATTTTTCCTCGGGTAATCCGGCAAACTGGTATATTGATGCAACGGGCGACAATAAAGATGTTCCGATGAATTATTCAAGACAACTGACGCTCCAGGGTAAATTAGCGTTTAAAGTCGGACAAGGCAAAGGAATTGTTCTCGAGGGATTATATCAGGATCATAACTATGAAAATTATGATCATATGTTTATTCTAAATCCGGACGGCAACTATAAACAACACGACTATAGTTTGTTGGGAAGTATAAGCTACACGCACGTTTTCAGTAAGTCGGCTTTTTTGGATTTATTGGCCTCGTCGTTTACAAGTAATGCTGAACAGTATACTTATGCCAATCCCCTTGATACGGGGTATGTATCTATAGACAGATTTGCTCAAGTAAGCGGAAATGCTTTATATACAGCCGGGACACAAAACTGGCATTTTTATCATACGTCTAATACTTATACTTTTAAAGCCGATCTTACAGCTCAAATAACAAACGTGCACGAACTAAAGGGCGGTGTCGAGGCCGATCTGAATTCTTTATCGTATAAAGATTATCAGGTGCTTGTAAGTGCCGCAACGGGATATAAACCACAATTACCGAGTTTCGGAGATTTCGATTACAATATTTATAATAACCATCCTTATCAGTTAGCAGCATATATTCAGGATAAAATAGAGCTAAGTTATTTAATTGTTAATGTGGGCGTTAGGTATGATTATTTTCAACCCGACGGCGAAGTATTAAACAATCCGAATGATATATCCGCTTTGGATTCACTGGCTCCTCCTTTCCCTTCGGGATATTTTCATAAGGCGTCTGCTAAATCTCAGATTAGTCCCAGGATAGGTATTTCTTATCCGATTAGCGCGAAAGGGGCAGTACATATCTCCTATGGTCATTTTTTCCAGGTACCTCCTTATCAGTATCTTTATAAGAATCCTAATTTTAGAATTCCGTTAACTGGTAATTATCCTGATTTTGTCGGCTCAACAATAGGTAATGCCGATCTTAAACCTCAGGAAACAGTGATGTATGAAATTGGCCTGCAGCAGGAACTTACTCCGGAAATTAGTGTAAATATAACCGCTTATTATAAAGATATAAGAAACCTTCTTGGAGTGGCTCTCCATGTTAAAAATAACTTTAAGAAATTCGCAGAATATATAAATACAGATTACGGTGCGGTAAAAGGATTTACACTTTCTTTCGATAAAAGATTCAGCGATGGCTTTGGCGCTACCATCGATTACACATATCAGGTTGCAGACGGAGATGCTTCCGATCCTAATACAGCTTATAATTTGGCTCAAGCTACACCGCCGATCGAACCGAACAAGGAACTGGTGCCGCTGAATTGGGACAGAAGACATTCGTTAAACTTTACCCTTACCGCGGGGATTCTTGATGATTTTATTGCCAGCGCCGTCGGACAACTCGGTTCCGGGCTGCCGTATACTCCATCGTACCAGAATCAAAGAACCGGCTTGGAAAACAGCGCTAATAAACCGACATTTTTTAATGTTGATCTTTATTTAACTAAATACTTTAAACTACTCGGCGTAAATTTATCCGTCTTTGCCAAGGTTTATAATCTATTCGATACTCCTAACGAATTAGATGTATTTACTGATACCGGAAGAGCAGGTTATACTTTAGATGAAACCAGACCGCAAGCTCCGCCTCACGGCGTTAATACAATAAAGCAATTTTTTACTAGACCGGATTTTTATTCGGCGCCTAGACAAGTATTAATAGGCGCTTCGATTGACTTTTAAAAAATGAAATTTATAGGGTGTACCGACGTGAAAAATAATTTTTTATTAAAATTTGTATATATCTTCGCTTCGATTTTTATACTGACATTTTCAAATATTTACGCTCAAAGAATTGTAGATAAACATAAGGGCAATTACCTTAATACTAAAATGGGATTAATGGACGGTAATTTAGTCCAAACCGTATTCTACAATTTCGGCGAAATCGCCGACTGGCAGAACCAGGCTACATTAAGCGGTGTTTGGCCCAAAGGTACTAATCATACATATGTAGACGGTGTGGCCATCATTGTTCAGGCCGAAGCGCAAAAAGACAACCATGTATTTCATCCTCTCGAGACCAACTATTATGAAAATACCAGATATAATCCCGCAACCGGTATAACATACGGCTGGTGGTCTTTGCCGGGGTATGCCAATCCGAATCAATCAAGTGTGGCAAGAAGTGATGACCCGACTACATGGCCGTCCAGCTGGCCAGACAGACCTTCCGATTGGTCAGGACAGTGGGACGGATTTTTCGGCAAAGGTGTTAAAAATGCCGATCTCGAATCTTATTTTGTTTTTGATGATAATATGGATCGAGAATATATTCAAAAGTACGGTTTTTATCCGGATGCCGATGATACAACAAGGGGCGGGCTCGGCATGCAGGTTCACGGAAGAGGATTTCAATGGTCGCAGGTTTTAGCGGAAGACGTAATCTTCTGGTATTATGAAATAACAAATATGGGAACGACCGATTACCCTAAATCTCTTTTCGCTCAGTATGTTGATTGGGGAATCGGCGGACATGATAACTCTTCCAATAATGCCGGAGATTATGATCAAGTATTGAATATTTCATATGCGTGGTCAACGGTTGCATACGGAAGCCCCGGCAAATGGAGCCCGGTGGGATATGCCGGTTATGCGTTCCTTGAAAGTCCGGGCATATCATACGACGATATTGATAATGACCACGATGGTATGACTGATGAAAGCAGAGACGATGATGCGGCTATCTGGCCTCGTTATTCTCAGTATCAAGGCCCTATTTACGAAGCAAGCTGTAAATATGCCGCGGAACTTCAAAAGCTGTATGGTGTAGGGCCGGTACCTCCCGGCGGAGTTATGGCCGCTTTTGCAGCTACTCACGACACATCAAAGTTTCTCAGTTATTTTAATTTCACCTCCCTGCAGGAAGTTCCTGCAATTAAAGATAAATTATGGTGGCCCGGAGACGAAAACGGGAACTGGAACCCTGAAAATGACGATGTGGGTAGCGATGGAATTGGACCTCTGGATCCCTCTTACAGCGGGCCGGATGCCAACGGAACACAGGGAAATTTAAGACCCGATCAGGGTGAACCGGATTTTGGAATTCTGGATAAAGATGAGTCTGACCAGTTAGGTCTAACCGGGTTCGCAATTTTTGCTGTGCACACGTACGATCTTAATAACGACGAAAAAAACTGGGCGGCCCTTGCCGCTCTTCCGTCACCGCACGGTCAATCGCTTGTTGGTGTTAATTTAGGCAATTTCTTTTCCAGTTACTTATTCCACATGGACGGTAGAAATACTTATTCGGCGCAGCAGGGACAGCTCGAAGAAACCGGCGCCACACAGCGCTTTTCAATGTCGTTGTTATTCGGTATTGATAAGAATGATTTATTCAGACGTAAGCAGACGATTCAAGCTATTTATAATGCGTCCTACAATTTTGCTAAACCGCCCGAAAAACCGATCGTTCACGCAATTGCCGGAGATCATAAAGTAACCTTATATTGGGACAGCAGAGCAGAGCATACTTACGACAAATTTTATCAAAGAGTTAATTTCGAAGGCTACCGAATATACAGATCTACCGAACCAAATTTCATACAGGACCAGGTAATTACCGATGCGTACGGAAAAGCCACATTCAGGCAACCGATTGCTCAGTTCGATCTTAAGGACGGTGTTACCGGATTGTTCCCGATAAATGTTAACGGCGCCATGTTCTATCTAGGTGATGATTCGGGGCTGCAGCATTCGTTTATCGACACCAGCGTTGTTAACGGGCAAACCTATTATTATGCTGTAGTGGCGTATGACAAGGGATTCCTAACAACTAATATTCAGGGACAGGAACAAGGAATTCCGCCGGCCGAGACAACCGCTCTCATTAAAGTGGATATCAACGGTAACGCAAAAACCGACGTCAATACCGCCGTCGTAACGCCGACCGCTCCATCCGCCGGATACGTACCTCCGGATGTAAGCAGCTATAACGCGCCAGGCCCCGGTACCGGCACGGTTAAAGTGAATATCCTGGTTCCTGATTCAGTATTAAACTATGAAACTTACCGGGTAGTATTCAAAGAAAATACTCGGTTTCATAACGACCCGAATCCTTATTACTCCCTAATAAATTACACCAGCAAGGACACATTAATTCCATTTACCCAATTCAACGGAAGTAATGTTCAAACATCCGTTATTCAGGGATTAAATCTGGGCTTAACAAACGATACCGCCGTAACTATTGATGAATCTAAAACCGGTTGGGAAAAAGGGAGCAGTAATTTAATACCTCAAGTGGGTTTTGACTCTAGATACGCGCCTTCTTATCAGGGGCAGCGCGTAAATTTCCCCGCGGATTTTGAGGTCCAATTCACCGAACCCGGAAAGGGGGATACATCGTATCCCGCAACAGTATTCTCTAAATCCAAAGTTACGAATATCATCGTGAAAGATTTAACCGATAACATCCCTCACATGCAATTTATATTGCAGGATTTAAATAATAACGGTGAATTCGATGCGGGTGATGCTATATTTATAATCGCAGGCGATTCATTGGGAGCAAAGGTAACTAACAATTTAAACCGGCATGTGGGCTGGTCATTTAGTCTGTTTCAGGATACGGCAATAGCTAAGGATAAGCAAAAACCACCTCAGCCCGGCGATTTGTTTAAGATAGTAACTAAAAAACCTTTCAGGAACGGAGAGTATGTACAGTTTACTACTAAATCCGCGTATTTTGATAAGTCTAAATTCAACCAGGATCTTAATGATATTGCTGTAGTGCCAAATCCCTATCCTGCGGCTGCTTCATGGGAACCCACTTCGCAGGAAGTAGGCAGGGGCTCGAGAAGGGTCTATTTTATACATCTGCCCCCAAAATGTACGATAAGAATTTATACTATAAGCGGAAATCTAGTACAGACGATATATCATAACAGCACGTTATCCAACGGTCAGGAACCATGGAATCTTGTTTCAAAAGACGGTTTGGACATAGCTTTCGGTGTATATATTTTCCAGGTAGATGCCGGATCACTCGGAACAAAAATCGGACGGTTTGCAATTATTAAATGACATTACTATACGAATAAGAATCGGTATAGAGGTATACATGAATATGAAAAATTTACTAAAATTATTATTTATTCTCTTGCTTGCGGTATTAACTGTTAGGGGGCAAAGTAAGAATTTATCAAAAGTAGGGACCACCGCAGGTACTTTTCTGGAAATCGGAGTGGGAGCGGCGGCAAACAGCATGGGAGGTGCTTTTGTAAGCGTGGCAAATGATGCAACATCTATATATTGGAACGTAGCCGGAATAGCAAATTTGACGCAGAATGAAGTTGATTTTGCCCATACGGAATGGCTGGCACAAACAAAACTCGATTATGCCGCTTTAGCGTTACCGCTGGGAGAATTCGGTACATTAGGATTCAGCTTTACGTCGCTATCTATGCCGGATATGAAGGTTCGGACAGTTGAATTACCGGAAGGAACAGGCGAATATTTTAGTGCCGGCGACATCGCTGTCGGAATTTCTTATGCACGTAGTCTGACGGATAGGTTTTCTGTCGGATTTACCGCTAAGTATATTCAGGAATCTATCTGGCATATGTCGAGTACTGCTTTTGCTATCGATGCCGGAACGATATTCCGAACTGATCTTTTCGGAGGAATGGTAATCGGCGCTTCAATATCAAATTTCGGATCTTCCATGAAACTGCAGGGAATTGATACCAGAACTTACGGAAGCGTGGATCCGGCACAGCTAGGAACAAACGATCAAATCCCGTTTAGTGTCGATTTAACTTCCTGGAACTTACCGCTGCTGTTCAGAATCGGTGTTTCTACAAATGCCATTAAAACGGATAATTATCGATGGACAATTGCTGTTGATGCCCTGCATCCAAATGATAATTACGAAAGTATGAATGTAGGGACGGAATTTGCATTTGAAGATTTTCTCTTTCTTCGGGCAGGTTATCAGTCTTTGTTTTTAACCGACGCAGAAGGTGGGCTTACTTTTGGGCTTGGCCTGAGTTCGAAAATGTTATTCAGTACAGATATGGTTAAGTTTAATTATGCATTTAGAAATTTCGGCAGACTGCAAAATATTAATGTTTTCTCAGTCGACGTTAAATTTTAGTATTTATAAATGAAGTATAAAAAATCAGGTTATCGTTTGTTCAAATTTATTTTAATTCAAATTATCATTCTGAACTGTGTTTATCTTTATGCCGGCCCCCACAAAAAGGATGCGGCTAAAATTAATTTTGATACCGCATATAATACGCAAAAAGGTGATATAGTTCTGGCCAAAGTAGGAGACAAAAAAATTACGATAAGGGAATTTTTAGCAGGTTATGAATTCGGACCGTCATTTGTTAAAAGGAGTAAGAATTCGAAAAAGAACTATTTAAAATATATGATAGATGAAAAGCTTCTGGCTCTGGAAGGCTATTCCAAAGGATACGAAGATTCTGCCGAAGTAAAAAATCTTCTTTCGGCCATCAAAGGAGATTTGGCAACTAACCGGATGTTCTATAAAGATATATTTAATAAAATAAATATCCCTGATTCGGCAATTAATAAAGCAGTCGACGAAAAGCAGATCTATTACAGTATTCGTTGGCTGTTTGCTCCATCTAAAGACAGCTTAGATTTCTATCTGACGCGCCTGGGAAAAGGAGTGTCGTTTGATTCCTTATTTAAAGATCAATTAAAAGATTCGGTTTATGCAGATCAGCGGTCGATGCAAGTTGATAAATTTAATTTGCGTATAAGAAATAACGAAATGCTGAATGTTGTTGACAGCTTAAAAGCCGGAAAGATATCGGTGCCTTTTCACGCTCCGGACGGGTGGTACATAGTAAAATTATCCAATATCTGGAAAAATGAAATTACTACCGAGACTGAGCTTGTAAAGGAAAAACACGACGCGATAAATGCCTTAAAATTAAAAGAGTCAGATAAAGAATCCGAAGAATATGTAAGAAATTTACTGCTGAAACATAATCCGGTAATTCAGGGAAGGGTCTTCGATCTTCTCAGATCTTATATGGGGAACTATGTACTTCCTAAAGAAAAATTTGATAGATGGAAATTAGACGATAGGATGAAAAAAGAATTAAAACATTTCGATTCTCTTTCGGCTTCTCAATATACAAAAATGACTCTTGTAAAACTCACCGGCGGAAGTCTATCGCTTGATGATTTTTTACACTGGTATAAGATGAGGGATGAATATTTGAAGTTTGACGAATCCGGTTTTAACGAATTTTCAGCTTCGCTGGAGCGCTTAATATGGCAGATGGTACGGGATCATTTGTTGATACAAAGAGCGTACGATAGAGGCTTTCAGAATTTACCGATCGTAAAGGACCAGATAAGCTGGTGGCGGGATAAAATAGTATATGCCGTAGTAAGAGATAAACTGGCCAAATCGATAGGATTGGACTTAGAACTTCCTTCATCGGTAAAAAGTAAATATAATAATAAAAAACAGGCTCTTATCGAAAAAACTTTCCGGAAGCTTCAGGAATTAAGGAAAAAATATTCGGTTTGGATTAACGAGAAAGCGCTGATGAATGTCGAGGTTCAGGATTCCGATGATCCCAGATCTGTTGACTTTTATATCGTAAAAAAAGGCGGAACATTTCCTCATCCGGCTTATCCCTCTATAGATTTCTCATGGCAGTCCTGGGAATAAAGAAGTATAAAATATGGGGGTATTATTTGTCTCAAGAAGTCGATTATATATTTAAATTAGTCCGGAGTTATCCGAAGGGATCGGATTGTTTATTTATTCAGTGATTTAAGTATGATTAAAAAAATATTAAAAACACTCTGCTGTATTTTTATTGTATTGGTTCAGTTCTCATGCGGTTCGAAATCGCATCGAAATCCGGATCACCTTCTTTATTGGTCCAGTAACAATACGCAGGAGATTAATTTTGCCAGATATATTGTGAACGAATGGAACAAAAATAATCATGATCAGAAAATTTCGTTTCAGCCTGTTCCGGAGGGACAATCCAGCGAAGAAATAATTTTAGCCGCCGTTGTGGGTAAAACCACTCCGGATATATATTCAAACATGTGGCAGGGAGACGTTGAAGATTATGCGCGCGCCGGAATTCTTGTAGCTCTGGATACGTTGAAAGGATTTAAGGATTTCATTTATTCGAGATGCGACAGTAATGTTGTAAAAGAAGTAACCAGCCCGGACGGACATATTTATCAGATCCCCTGGAAAATAAATCCGATTATGATGATGTATAATAAAAAAATGCTGGATGATCTGGCTCTAAGTCATCCGCCTTTTAATTATACTCAATTTGATTCCGCCTCCAAAAAATTAAAAAGCGAAAGTATAAATAAAGACGGATATGTTGACAGATGGTTCGGCTATTCCGAAGTTCTGGTTACGTGGTGGCAGAGACTTTTCGATTTTTATCCGCTGTATCTGGCGGCATCCGGCGGTGCTCCTCTTATAAAAGATAATAAGGCAGCTTTCGATAACAAATACGCGGTTGAAGTATTTACTTTTTTGAGAAATCTTTATGCCCGTGACTATTTCCCCAAGGAAAGGCTTTCGGTAAGGCAGGATGTATTTCTATCCAGCGTGATCGCGACAAGATTTACAGGTCCCTGGGAAATAGCGCACGCGGATAAATTTAAACCTAAAGGATTTAAATTCGGATTTTCTCATATGCCGGTTCCGGACGGCCATAAGGGGCCTGTATATACTTATTGCGATCCGAAAAATGTAGTGATATTTAAAACTTGTCCGAACGCGCAGCTGGCATGGGAATTTATAAAATTCATGCTAGACAAAAATAACGATCTTAAATTTTTGGAAATGACTAATCAAATTCCAAGGCGTAAAAATCTTGAGAGCGATTCTTTCTTTTCTGATTATTTTAAAGATAACCCCAAGATGATCGAATTCGCGAAGCAGGCAAAATACGTCAAAGGCACCGATCCTTATCCAAACTTGACGGAAGTATTTGATATAATTTCTCAAGAGTATGAATCATGCGTTATATACGGGAAAAAGCCGCCTCAAGAAGCAATTGACGACGCGGCAAAACAAGTCAACTTATTATATTTAAAATAATAGTTAAATAATTAACCTAATGAAAAATAAAAAGTTAATACCGTACCTGTTAATTTCCCCGTACATAGTATACTTTTTAATTTTTATAGCATTTCCGGTTGTGTTCTCTGTAGTTTTAACTTTTAATAAATGGAATATTATTGCCCCGATGAAGTACTCGGGTATAACTAATTATGTCCGTCTTATACATGATGAATTTTTCCTTAAGTCGATTATTAATACATTCGTTTTTTTAGTTATTAACATTCCTCTTCAAATAATAGTCGCTCTGTTCTTAGCGGAGATATTAAATCAGAAGATTAAATTAAGGGGGTTTTTCAGAGGCGCGTTTTTCCTTCCGGTAATAGTCTCCGGTGTGGTAGTTACAATATTATGGCAGCAGCTTTACGGATTTGACACTGGACTTTTAAATAGGATATTAACCTCAATCGGATTAGGGCGGATAGGCTGGCTTGTAGATCCGTCGTGGGCAATGCCTTCTATCGCAATAATGGCAACTTGGAAAAACGTCGGGTTATATATCGTTTTATTTTTAGTAGGATTGCAAACTGTGCCTACTCATTATTACGAAGCCGCGGAGCTGGAAGGAGCTACGCATTGGCAGAAGTTCAGGTATATTACGCTCCCGATGATAAATCCGACCATGTTTATGGTTGTTGTGCTGTCAACGATCGGCGGTTTCTCCTTATTCATCGAACCTTATATAATGACGGGAGGCGGCCCGTTGAACAGTACACTTTCGGCAGTGCTGTATATTTATAAGCAGGGTTTCTTTTATTATCATATGGGATATTCGGCGACTCTCGGTTTATTTTTTGCCTTGTTGATTTTAAGTGTTGTAATGATTCAGAAAAAATTTATAGAAAAAGATTAATTTAATATGAAAAAAATTATTTTTTACATATTGCTTTTAGCCGGTGCTTTAATATTTCTTTATCCGTTTATCTGGATGCTTGTTCGCCTCACTTTCGCCGGAGAATGAAATAGGTCATTTAACTTTTTTACCCAGCTATCTTACCCTTGACAGCTACAGGCAAATGATAGCTAAAATCCCGATTACTAGATCATTTATTAATAGTGTTTTTGTCTCCGCAATGGTAACGCTCGGAGTTTTGGTCTTCGGATCTATGGTCGGATATGCTCTCTCGAGACTGGAGTTTAAGGGAAGAAATTTAGTATTCTTTATTATAATCTTCACTATGACACTGCCGTTCCAAATTACTTTAATACCTCAGTATATACTCATGGTAAAATTCGGCTGGGTCGATACTTATTGGGCATTGATTGTTCCATATTTGATGAGCGCTCTGGGAATAATTTTATTCAGGCAATACTTTAAAAGCATACCGCAGGACCTGATAGACGCAGCGCGTATTGACGGCTGCGGCGAGTTAAGAATTATCTTTAGAATTTTGTGGCCTAATTCAATGCCGGCTTTGGTTACAGTAGGGATAATCACATTTATGACATCATGGAATGAAGTGCTCTGGCCGTTAATCGTAATAAGAAATGATAAACTGATGACTATGCCCCAATTGGTTACGCTGTTTGCTGTCGGCGGTGCTGCCGATTCACAGTTGGGAGTGAAATTAGCGGCGGCAACTTTTCTGGCGCTGCCGATAATCATCGCTTATATCTTTTTTCAAAAATATTTTATTCAAAGCATGGCTTCTACCGGTATTAAAGAATAAATAGGATTTATATACATGATAATAAAACGTTTGGACGAGAGGTTAAAAGGAAATTCTAAAAGAGTAGTTTTTCAATCTTTCGTTATGGATAAAGAGAGAACAAAAAAAATAATTAATAGAGTAATCGCTCTTCCCGACAGTATCGCCGAGTCCTTACTTGCCGAGGTTGTTCGCGATTTCATTCACCGGCATTCGGACTTTGACAGGAAATTGCTAAGGAATTACAGAAAGATCAGAATATTTAGTAAATGAAGAAATTACCCCGGTAAAGAAGTATTTAATCGGAGCATATTTTTCAAAGGAATACTCGATTGAAGCGGCTGCTTTGTTTAATCCGTCAATTGTTCTTCACCCTGATCAGTCGGGATTAAAACCCGGCTCCAGCGAGAATCATTATAAGTTTGAGAGCAACCGGAGAAGGGCATATATCGTCTGTTGAATTCAGAACAGGCGAAATAGACGAATGAACTGAAAATAAAAATGGAGCCATCCGGTACAATATGCGAATTACCTGAAATAGCTTCGAAGAAATTTTCCGCCGATGAGATTAAGAAAAAATTATGCAGGATTAAATGCTGCCGGCGCTGAAAATATTGGAGTCACTTCCTCGAGAAATTTCACTAAAGAGGAATTTGAATTATTTGTAAAAAACTATGACTATCGAGATGATAAAGGAGTGCGAGAGATAATTGATTATCTTAATGCAAACTATAATTTAATATTCGGCTTGAGTTCAGAATTAAATGAAAGAGTAATTTTCCCTAATTCCCAAAGTGAAAAAATGGGAATGGAAGATTTGCGCTTGGTGAAATTTCATGATGATAATAATAGAATTAAATATTACGGCACCTATACCGCATACAACGGCCGTTCATTCAGGGTTCAGATGATTGAGACTATAGATTTTTCTGAATTCAAAGTTAAAACGCTGCATGGTGCCGCGGTGATGGATAAAGGCATGGCGTTGTTCCCGCGCAAGATCAACGGTAAATATTATATGACGGGAAGACAGGGCGGCGAAGAAATAAGTATAATGGAATCGGAAGATTTATACCGCTGGGATAATTACCGGACTTTAAAAAGTCCGCAGTTTGATTGGGAATTTGTGCAGCTCGGTAACTGCGGTTCGCCTATTGAAACGGAATTCGGATGGCTGCTTATTACTCATGCGGTAGGCTACTTGAGAAAATATGTTATAAGCGCTTGTCTTCTTGATCTGGAAAATCCGTCAAAAGTTATTAGGAACTTTGAAAAGCCCATTGTTGTCTCCCGGACGAAAATGAGCGGGACGGTTACGTGCCGAACGTCCTTTATTCATGCGGTTCCATTACGCACAATAATAATTTAATTATTCCTTACGCGATGTCAGACTCAATGACCGGCTTCGCAAGAGTTAATATAAACGAACTTATTAGTGAAATGAAATAAAACGAACACTAAATTTTTAGTGCTAAATCTAAATTACGGGAAAAATTATGAAAGAGATAAGATACAGCAAAAATCCAATTCTAACTTGCGATGATGTTCCGTTCAGAGTAAACAGTATATTTAATCCCGGCGCGGTGAAATATAAAGATAAAATACTGCTTGTGTGCAGAGTTGAGATGCCTACGGGTAGATCCTCGTTTGTTTTGGCTGAAAGCAAAGACGGGATAGTCTTCAAGATACAAGATAAACCGTGTCTTACTCCCGAACAGCAAGGAGAGTTTTATAAATATGCCGAGTGGGGAATAGAGGACGCTAGAGTTACTAAGATTGAAGATAAATATTATCTAACTTATACGGGGTATTCGAAATACATGCCGCTGTTACTTTTGGCGGAGACAAAAGATTTTAAGGAATTCAAGGTGCATGGCCCTATAAGCGAACCTTCCAATAAAGACTGTTCATTATTTCCGGAAAAGATTAATGGATTTTACTGGAAGGTTGACAGACCGTCGGCGGAAAGCAGGCGCGACATATGGATAAGCAAGAGTCCTGATTTAATTCACTGGGGAGGTCATCAGGTTTTAATGGAACCTGAACCGGGAACCTGGGAAGCCGATAAAATAGGTAATTCTACAAATCCGGTTAAAACAAAGTACGGGTGGCTTATGCTTTACCACGGCGTCAGAGGATTCGGTATTACATCTTTATATAAACTTGGCGTTTGCCTTCTGGATCTTGACAAACCCTGGATCGTAAAAGGAAAAAGTAAAGAGCCGATTCTTGCCCCGGAAAAAGATTATGAAAGAATAGGGGACGTAAATAACGTTGTATTCAGTAACGGCTGGGTTGTGGATGACAAAGGCAAGGTAAATATCTATTATTCCGGCGCCGATTCCAATATTAGCTTGGCTACTACCACTATAGATAATTTGATTTCACTTTGCAAATAATAACGGACTGAACTTGAAATTTAAAAATAAAATATCCATTGTGCTTTTGCTTGTATGCGGCGCTCTTATACCGGGAATTCAATTAAATGCACTCGCGCAAAATAATCGCTCGTTGGTTAATCCATCTCATCTGGATTATCTTTATCAAAAAATTAATCCGGGCGGTAAATCAATGGGAATTATTCACATATACGCCGATTATCCCGATTACAAATATGTTGAAGCAAAGGGCGAGGGCATTGCTTGTGTTGACGATGCGGCAAGAGCGGGCATTTTTTATATGAAATATTATAAATTGAAAAAAGATCCCGAAGTGCTTGATAAAATTAAAAATATAAACAGGTTTCTCGTTTATATGCAGGCTTCAAACGGTTTCTTCTATAATTTTATCTGGTCCGATTATAGTATCGATTCAACTTACAAGACAAGCGTTGCCGGGCCAAATTGGTGGAGCTGGCGGGCGATTTGGGAATTAACCGAAGCCCGGAAATTTTTTGAAAAAAATGATCCTGAATTTATTAATGAATTCAAACTCACGCTGGACAAAGGCATAGCCGCTGCCCATAAATGGCTTGTCGAAGGTTATTCGGATAAAAAAGAAAAATTCGGCGGCATCGAAATACCGGTATGGCTTCCGCATCAATTCGCTGCGGATCAGGCTGCCATCATTGTGAAAGCTTTTACTGTTTATTTTGAATTAAGCAGGAAATAAGAATATTAAAAAAGATATATCAAAACTCTGCGACGGAATAATCGGAATGCAATTATATCCGGGCAAATCGACAGCAGAAAAGAAAAATCCGCCTTACTCGGTATTTCTAAGCTGGCAGAATACATGGCACGAATGGGGCAATAGTCAGGCGGATGCTCTGCTTGACGCCGGGAGAGTACTTAAAAATGAAAAATACATTTCACATGCCCTTCTCGAAATAAACGAATTTTATCCCTATTTGGTAAAAAATAATTATCTCAATGAATTCAGCGTGGAGGCAAAAAGTAATCATTATTTGATGACGAATGTGAAAAAATATTCTCAAATCGCTTACGGTATTAGGCCTATGGTTTTCGCTTCGCTTAATGCGTATAAAATTACAGGTAATAAGAAGTATGCGAAAATAGCTTCAGAACTTTCCGGATGGTTTTTCGGTAAAAATCCGGCGAAAGTAAATATGTATAACCCGGAGAACGGAATCTGCTTTGACGGGATAATCGACTCAAAAACAGTTAATAAAAATTCGGGTGCGGAATCCACAATAGAAGCATTATTGACTATGATTGAAATTGAAAATATGCGTTAGATAAATGATATTATTCTTGATTGAAAAATTATTCTTAATTATAAATATTATTATAAATGCTAAAAATTATTGTTCGTAAAAATCCGGTCTTAAAATTATTATTTGCAATATCATTAATTATGATTATGCCAGCTAAAAATTATTCTCAGCAAATAAGTATCCCTCGCATTGATCAGATGCCGGATCTTCCTACTCCTTATATGATGAGGGATTGGAAAAAGGTAGCCGCAGGTTACGATTCACTAGTCTTTAACCCGAATTTAACCGGTACTTATCTGCCTTTGATATGGATAAACAATAATTCGATCAATTATCCGGGAAGTACGCAATTCGGGCTGCACACAGTTGTAGGAACAACCGTACCGAATTCGGCGGAAGCAATTAATTGTCTTCCTGCAGTGATAGGTGCTTCGTTATCCGGAATAGATAAGAGTAATCAAAACGGCTATGATTGGGCAGCTATGTGCAAGGAATGGTTCAATAAGGCCGACGGCCTAGATGTTTATGAGAACGGTCCTTCTTCAAATGTTATTGATGATTTTTGGTATGAGACGATGCCCAACGTGTTCTTTTACGAATTAAATTACTTATATCCTGATAATACCATATTTAAATCGCAATTCGGTACTGTCGCAGATAAATGGTTTGAAGTCGTTAATAAAATGGGCGGGAGTACAACTCCGTGGCATGTGCCGAATATGAAATACCAGGGTTGGGATTTTTCAACAATGACCCCGTATTCCCAGCATGTTCACGATGAGCCCGAAGCAGCGGGTGCGATATCATGGATTTTATATAACGCATACACGCAAACCGGAAATTCAAAGTATCGCGCCGGTGCTGAATTAGCTATGGAATATTTAAATAATCTTACTTCAAATCCAGCTTATGAACTTCAATTATCTTACGGAGTTTATATTGCAGCCAGAATGAACGCGGAGCTCGGGACAAATTATAACTTAACAAAAATGCTGAACTGGTGCTTTAACACAGATAATATTCGCAGCTGGGGAGCAATGGTGGGAAATTGGGGAGGTTATGATGTTGACGGGTTAATAGGGGAAGTTAACGGAAGCAACAATTATCCGTTCGTTATGAATACTTTTGAACAAATAGGTACGTTAGTCCCGATGGTTCGCTATGATGAAAGGTACGCAAGGGCAATAGGCAAATGGGTGCTGAACGCCGCAAATGCGTCCAGACTTTTCTATCCGAAATTTTTACCGGCTCAGAACCAGGACCAGCCGAGCAAGCAGTGGGCAGACCAGTACGATACAAATTCGTATATCGCGCATGAGGCAATGCGTCAATACAATCCTAGTAATTACAACGTAAGTCCGTACGCTTCCGGAGATCCGATTTCGGGAGGATGGGGAAAAACTAATCTGGCGCTATACGGATCGTCGCACGTAGGAATTTTGGGTGGAATAATCGATACGACAAATGTTGAAGGTATACTTCGATTAGATGCACTTAAAACAGATTATTATCATAGTAAGGCTTATCCCACCTATTTTATATTATAATCCTTACTTAACCGGTAAATCGGTTGAAATAAATGTAGGAACCGGCTCTCATGATATTTACGATGTAGTTTCAAAGAGTTTTTTACAATCCGGCATTACCGGAACTTCGACAATTACTATACCTGCAAACTCAGCAGTGCTGGCGGTGATTACACCTTCCGGCGGAACTCAATCGTACGATTTGGATAAGTTTTTAATAGACGGTGTAGTAGTTGATTATCATTCCGGTAAGTTTACTGGCAATTATCCTCCCCGTATACAAAGTTTATCCGCAGAATCGGACACTGTGGTTACCGGAGATACTTTATCTGTTTACGCTACTGCTGTAGACCGGGATAAAGATTCTCTTTCTTATAACTGGAATTCATCTAAGGGGACAATATTGGGAAGCGGCTCTACAGTAAGTTGGATTATTCCGCAGACTGCAGGTGTGTACAAGATAATATGCAGCGTAAGCGACGGACACGGAAATCAAGTGGAAACTGCCGATACAATCACGGCCGTAAAGGTGATAAATAAATTGCCGGTTATTCAGAGTTATCACCGCTTCACAGAGGAAATTGGATCTCGGCTCGACTTCCGTTCTTACCTGCTCGGCAACGGATCCTGATATCGATACTCTAAGCTACCTTTGGAAAGCCTCCAAAGGCTCAATTTCGGGAGCCGGCAATAATATTGAATGGACGGCTCCCGATATAGCCGGAAATTATTATATATCTTGTACCGTAAACGACGGACACGGCGGGATTGTCACGGATAGTATTGGAATGGAAGTGCGAGATTTTTCAGTGCAACAAACCGGACAGTTGACTGCGTACTATACTTTTAGCGGTAATGCCGACGACGCAAGCGGATACAACAACAACGGATCGGTTTATAACGCAACATCAACAAAAGATCGTTTCGGTAATCCGAACAGCGCTTATTATTTCAACGGAACCAACAGCTTTATACAAGTACCGAGCGACAGCAGTCTGAATTTCCGGAAAGCGATTACAATTAATTTCTGGATGAAAATCAGTTCTCTCCCTAACCGCGAACAATATATTATTTCACAGGGCAGTTACGATAACAGATTGAAAATATCTATAATACCGGAGAAATATATACGATGGACTATAAGAACTAATAACAGTAAGAATAACGGAATAATTGATTTGGATTCGGAAACTAAAATACGGACCGACAGTCTTTACAATGTAACGGTTTATTATAACGGTTCGGATAATGAAATTTATATAAACGGTAAATTGAACTCTTTTACATCGTGGTCCGGCGATTTATTGACTACTACCATTCCCATGACAATAGGTCAAATGCTGCCCGGCGATAATAATTATAATTTTAACGGAGTATTGGATGATATCCGAATTTATAATTACGGATTATCATTAAAGCAAATACAGGACTTGTATACCGAAAGTACCGGTATTAGCGATAAATTGCCGGTAAATATTCCCAATACGGATGTTCTTTATCAGAATTATCCGAATCCATTTAATCCGAGTACTCAAATTACATTTTATCTTAAGAACAGTTCATTTGTAAATTTAAGTATCTACAATTCACTCGGGCAAAAAGTATCAAACTTGCTGAACCGCTATCTAAAAAACGGAGAGCATTCTATTAGTTGGGACGCCAGTCATTTTGCAAGCGGAATATATTTCTATGTTTTAAGAACCGGCGGTCAAACTTTTTCAAATAAAATGATTTTTTTAAAATAAGGATCCTATGCGAAATAAATATTATATATATGATGATTGGAAATTAAAAATCGATCCGGCTTCATATTCCTCTCTACTAAACAAAAAAGTTATTAAGGCGAAAGAATGGATAGAAGCCGAGATTCCGGGAACAGTTCATACGGATTTATTAAAATCTGAAATAATCCCGGATCCGTTCTTTGCTGACAATGAATTAAGACTGCAATGGATAAGCGAATCCGACTGGATATATAAAACTCAATTTAATTTCCCGAAAGATTTTAATAAAGATGAACCTGTTTATTTGGTCTTTGACGGCATCGATACGATTGCAGATATTTTTTTTAACAATATTAAAATAGGACATGCGGAAAACATGTTCCTGAAATATGAATTTGATATATCAAGTCAAATCAAAAAAAAGAAAAATGAATTACATATAAATTTCAAGTCAGCCTTAAAATACGGGCGTTCGCTGGAGGATAAATTCGGTGTTCTGCCGGTTGCTTTGAACTCGGAAAGAGTCTATATCCGGAAGGCACAATACTCTTTCGGATGGGATTGGGGACCTGAATTTGCAACCGTAGGAATTTGGAAAAATGTTTATTTAACTCAAAAGCCGGAATACTGGATTGAAAATATAAAATTTGATACTATAGAAATTGACAGCAGTAAAGCCATTTGTGAAGCACGGACAACTTTGAATAGGGACATCGGAGCAGAAAATAAGGTGGTCTTTCACTTAAGCATCGGTGAAAAGACAATTATAAAAACCGTAACCGGCGGCGGGTCTGAAATCAAAACTCAACTGGAAGTACCGGAACCGGAACTATGGTGGCCAAATAATTATGGTGCGCAAAATCTCTATCTTCTTAAAATACAAATTATAAATCCGGAAGGTAATATAATTGATGAATCCTTAAGAAAAGTAGGTATAAGAAAAATAGAATTAATACTTGAAGATAACGGACAGCCTCAATTCAGGTTCAACGTAAACGGAAATCCTGTTTTTGCTAAAGGCGCAAACTGGATACCGTCGGATTCGTTTATTCCGCGGATCCCTGAGTCGAAATACAGGTATCTTATAGAAGCCGCAAAGAAAGCCAATATGAATATATTAAGAGTATGGGGCGGCGGATTTTATGAAAACGAGATTTTTTATGAATTATGCGATGAATTGGGGTTGATGGTATGGCAGGATTTTATGTTCGCCTGCGCTTCATATCCGGAACACGATTCATTTATAGAAAATGTAAAAGAGGAAATATTACAAAACGTCAACACGCTTCAACATCACGCTTGTCTTGCAATATGGTGCGGAAATAACGAGAATGAATGGATATGGTACAGGGAAAACGGAACAAGCTGTAAGAATATGCCGGGATATAGAATTTATCATGAAGTTATTCCCGGTTTAATAAAGCAGCTTGATCCGCTGAGACCGTACTGGCCTTCAAGCCCGTTCGGCAACGATGAAGATCCCGACTCGGAAGCAAGTGGCAACAGACACCAGTGGGATATCTGGAGCTCCTGGACGGACTACACGAAGGTTGTCAAAGATGAAAGCCTTTTCGTAACCGAATTCGGTTTTCAAAGTTCTGCCTGCACGGATACAATAAAAAAAATACTGCCTAAAGCAGAACGTAATTCCCAAAGCCGGCTGTTTGAATTTCATAATAAACAAATTGAAGGTCCGGAAAGATTGTTCAAATTTATGTCGGCCCATTTACCGGTAAGGACCGGAATGGATGATTTTGTTTATCTAACTCAGCTGAACCAGGGACTTGCGTTAAGAGAATGCGTTGAACACTGGCAAGCCAGGTTTCCCAGGAGCAACGGTTCGATTATCTGGCAGCTTAACGATTGCTGGCCGGTTGCCAGCTGGTCATTGATAGATTCCGGACTTATGCCGAAACTTTCTTACTACATGGTGAAGAGATCGTTCAACCCTGAACTTATATTTTTTTTAAAACAAAACGGAAGCCTTAAAATATCCGTGAGAAACAGCGGACTTAAAAACTTTTCTGGTATACTTGAAATTAAATATGTCGGCTTGCCTTCTTCCGAAATTGAAAACGTAGGTTCAAAAAAAATAAAAATTGATTCATTGAAATCCCGTGAAATTTTCAGTCTTAGGATTCCGGAAGAACTTAAAGAGGGAAAGGCTATTATCATCGCTACCCTGTTTAACGAAAATAATGAACGAATAAACAGAAACTTTTATAAGGAAACCGAATGGAAATATATTCGACTGCCGGATGCCGTAATCAATACTTCTTACTTGCGTAAAAAAGAAATATTAAAAGTTAAAGCAGACAAGCCGGCGTTTTTCGTCCATCTGGAAAATAGTTCCGCAGAGTTTGAAGACAACGGGTTTATACTGCTGCCGGGCGAAGAAATGCAAGTTGGAATTAAGATTAAGAACAAAAAGACATTTAAGAAAAAATTTGTTGTTAATTCTCTTAATCAATATTTGAAATAAGATAAATAAACCGTATGCACCGGAGATAGAATGAAATTGAAATTATTTGTGCTCGCTTTTATTAGCTGTCAGCTAGTTATTTTTGTCAGAATAAATGCTCAATCACTTAATAATGATTTAAAGGATAAGCTGGAAATAAATTTTAAAGGCGATGCCCAGGTTGAGGTCGGCAATGCATATGTAGGTGTAGAAATGCATCATAGCTCAATTTTACCCGAGAGGATCAGTTTCTATTATCCTGTAGCTAATAGTATCGATCTAAGTACCGATTATTTTCACCGGGATACAACATATATTATGAAATTGGGATTGAAGATAGGCAACGGTAAAAAAGAATGGCTGGGTATCAAACCATATAAATTTAACTTAACACCTTACGAAGTAACTTATAAAAGCAGAGATGAAAAAAAATCGATAGTTGTCTCGTACAGATTTTGTAAAGAATATCCGGCTATGGTTGTTACTTATGAAATTACAAATAATACGGGTGTAAACAACGAGTTTGAATTTTATACGCATTTGGAAACATCCCTGCATACCAGTCATACCTATGCACTGAAAGATAAGGCCGAGACTTATTATGATTCAGCAGTCGGCGGTATATACGCATCTTTTGACGATAAGGAAACTCAGGATGCCCGGGTGTTTGTTATTAACGCGGGAGAGAAACCTTACAGCTTCAGTACAGATGGGAATTTGAGTTATTCTGCAGAACCGCGTGCGGATTACTGGTTCAATCACAATGGAAAGTTGCCGGAGAAAGTATACCGTAAGGAAAATCGGGGAATCCCTGCTGCAGAATTTTTATACAAGAAGGAATTAAAACCTTCGGGTAAGATGATAATAACTCAGATCATCGGGCAATGCAAAAAAAACGAAATAAAAAAATTATCAAAGGAACTAGTTCAAAATTATAAAGCATCAGTTAGAAATTATGAACAATACGTTCTGGACTATGTTAAATACGGATCTTTTAATTCAGGTGATGAGGTTATAGATCAGTCGTATTTGTGGGCAAAGGCGATGCTTGCCGTTGATAAGCATTATATCGACGGCGAAATACGGCCTATGCCGTGCCCGGCCGAATATAATTTCTATTTCACACATGACGTTCTTTTGACCGATCTTGCTGCCGTTAATTTCGACCTTGGCAGGGTGAAGAATGATCTGGAGTATACGATAGATCATGCGAATAAAGATAAAGTAATTCCGCATGCCTATTACTGGAAAGACAGCAGCTATGTAACCGAAGATGCTGTCTCAGATAATTGGAATCATTTCTGGTTTATTATCGTTTCGGCTTCTTATCTCAGGCATTCCGGAGATATCACCATGCTGAAAAAACTTTACCCGTATATTACCGAAAGCCTGAAGCTTTCGTTAACGAATATGAAAGACAGTCTCATGTGGGCCTCTAGACCGGATTGGTGGGATATAGGCAAAAACTACGGACCGAGAGTTTATACCACGGCTCTAGAAATAAAAGCGCTTAACGATTATAATTATATCTCTTCGGAAATAAAAGAGAACTCAGAAAACCTCGCAGCTAATGAATTGCTGGCAAAAAAAATGAAAAATAAACTCAACGATTTTTTCTGGTCGCATAAATTCGGGTATTTAATGAATTACCTTAGCGACGGATCCGTTGATCCGCATTACTATATCGGATCTTTTGTAGCCGCATATTTAAATTATTTAAACGACGATAAAATATCGGAATTAGTAAACACCGCTCGAAATAAAATGCTCGATCAGAAAGTGGGTGTTTATAATGCTTTCCCCATGGATTTTGAAAAACTGAAAAACTTCTGGCACTTTGCGGATGATGAACAGGGACAGCCGTTTCTGTATATGAACGGCGGCATATGGCCGCACGGAAACGCCTGGTATTCGCTTGCTTTAATTTCGGCGGGGAAAAGAAAAGAAGCGTTAAAGTTTATAAAAAACGTTATGACTGTTAAAGGAATTATGAGCGGACCGAACGGTCAGCCGGCCATGTATGAAGTAAGGAACGGGGATTATCATGATTCTTCAGTTTACGGTAAAATAGACAAACCGGAATTTATGTGGGCCGCAGCATGGTATATAAACAGTATTTATAATTTATTCGGTATACATGAGAACTCGTGGAATATCGGCTTATCGCCTTATCTGTACAACGATCAAAAGCAATGCGGCTTTACTTTAACATCCGGCGGAAATGTTTTTAATGTGAAAACCTCCGGCAAAGGCAAATTTATTGAATATGTAAAACTGGACGGCAAGATTTATCCTTCAGCAGTTCTTCCAGCGGATGTTAAGGAATTAAAAAATGTCGAAGTTAAAATGGGAGATCCCGTCATACCTTACGTTTCCGGTACAAATTCCATATTAAGAAATGCCGAATATTCAAGTAAAGACGGAGTTCTGAATATTATTCTTAAATCTTTCAGCAGACATCAAATTGAAACATCGGTGATATCCCGGGAGAAACCTAAATCCGTCAGCATAGACGGCATAGATGCGAATAATAATTTTTCATGTATAAAAGACGGCGGTATTTATAAAATTCATATCAATTCTAAATCTGAAAACGAAGAAGAAAATCTAAAAATTAAATTTTAAATAAGAAAAAAATAATTTGTATTATACATTTGGTTAAAAAGAATTTACAGGCATTTTATGGCAGAAGTTGCATTAAGAAATATTTCCAAATCTTATGACGGAAAAACATTCGCGGTGAAGGATGTTAATATTGAAATAAAGGACAGAGAGTTTGTTGTACTGGTTGGACCTTCGGGCTGCGGCAAATCTACAACTTTAAGAATGATTGCCGGACTTGAAGAGATTTCCGATGGGGAGCTTTTAATCGACAATAAGAAGGTTAATGATATTTCGCCTAAAGACAGAGATATCGCAATGGTATTTCAGAATTATGCTCTTTATCCTCATATGACTGTTTATGAAAATATGGCATTCGGATTAAAGATGAGAAAATTTTCCAAAAAAGATATTGAAGAAAGAGTTACCGATACGGCAAGAATTCTGGAATTGGAACCTTATCTTCAAAGAAAACCGAAAGCTCTTTCCGGCGGCCAGAGGCAGCGCGTTGCTCTCGGCAGGGCTATTGTGAGAAAACCGAAAGTGTTTTTATTTGACGAACCTCTTAGTAATCTCGATGCAAAGATGCGAGTTCAGATGAGGACTGAAATATCCAGACTGCATAAAAAACTTAACACAACAATGATTTATGTTACTCATGATCAGACCGAAGCGATGACAATGGGTGATAAGATAGTGATAATGAAAGACGGATTAGTAAACCAGATAGATTCCCCGCTAAATCTTTATAATTACCCGAAGAATAAATTTGTGGCCGGTTTTATAGGCAGTCCGTCGATGAATTTTTTAGAAGGAAAAATTATAAAAGAAAACAGACTTATATTTAAAAGTAACAAGGGGGAATTGCAGCTCAGTATTCCTGAAAATCTTCACAACAGAGCGGAGAGTTATTTTAATAAAAATGTCTTCGCCGGTATTCGCCCCGAAGATATCCGCGACGTTTCCAGTAGTACGAGTCAGTCGTTAGCAGATAAACTGACCGTAAAGCTTGATGTAGTTGAGCCGATGGGAAATGAAATATTCCTGTACTTCCAGATTGAGGGGAATCAGTTCGTAGCAAGAACCCCTGCCGGAGAAATACCAAGGTATGGTTCAGAAAAAACTTTATTCTTTGATGTCTCCAAACTGCATCTTTTTAATAAAGAAACCGAAGAAGCAATTAGGTAATATTATAAAATACGCAAGCCGGATGGCTATGACTTTTATTCAAGCTTAATTGATAATATAAATGTTCGATATATAAAATCAATTTATTCTTGCAATTGTTGTAATAAGGGGATACCTTTTGTTTCGAATTCATCGGGGATTGACTTAAATCCGGTATCAAGGGGCATTCGGAAAGACAACTCTAAGATTTCCTGAAATATTTTATTATAATCAAAATAGACGAGGGTTTATTATTACTGATAATCAATATTTCCGAATTAAAAAATCAAAGGTTCAGCTTTTTATTCGTATTAAAAGGATATCAATCTGCGCACTATTTTTATCGATGTATATTTTAACCGATGTTTCCGTATGCGATGAAACAAAGTTAATGGATTACAGTTTATTCGTTGAATCTGTTATTCCTCAGGGAATTTGTGCAGATAGTAAAGGGAATGTTTTTGTTACTTCCGTAAATCCGGATAACGCATTTCAAAATCTGATAACAAAATATTCACCGAAAGGAGATATTATTAAGCAGAATATAACTGATCTATTTGGTTATATTGAATATAATCCTACACTGGATAAAATATTTCTATTGAATAACCAGCAATTCTATCTAATCGACCCCGTTGATTTATCGGTTTCTTCATATATTGATATTACAACACTTAATGTTGATATAGATAATATTTATGATATTGCAACGGGATTAAAGTTCCCGATGTATATTAATGCTGGCAGTGCTGCTTATCAGGACTTTGATCTGTTTCAGCGCGGAGATCAACTTGATATTTTTGTCTCTGGATTTCATCAAGCATGGCACTTTATCCTTCGTATAAGAGTCATTGACCAAGACATACAATCTGCTAAAGTTGCCATTGCGTCCGGATCTGTCCTCTCACCTCCGGATAATTCACCGCACGGCGTTGCCGTAAATTCAAAGGGATTAGTTCTGACTACGTTGGGCTGGACAGGGAAAGTAGCTAATGTAGACCGCGGTGCGGTCTTCGGTGCAGACTTTCCGGAGGATAAAACGCAGACTCCTGTATTTCTGTTCGATGAATATCAGACTTTCAGCAGCAGGGGAATGACCTGCGATAACAACGATAATTATTATATTGCAACCGGATGGTGCGGAAGCGGAGTAGCCGGCGGCGGAGCATCGATTATAATAGTGGTGCCTGCCTCTCTTGCAAAAACTTATAGCTTTTCGTTCCGATCGCTATACGCAAACCCGCGCGATATTACTTTTAATACATATAATAAAAATCTTTATATATCCGACAGCAATACCGATATTTTTAGCGAAGAAGACGTAATATGGGTTATGCCTGATGTTTCGGTAGGCGTTATTAAAAATGAAAATTATCCCGGGCAGTTTCTATTAATGCAGAATTATCCGAATCCTTTTAATCCATGTACAACAATAGGGTATTCAATTGCGAACTCAGCTTATGTAACATTGAAAATTTATGATATATTGGGGAAAGAAATTACTACGCTTATAAATGAAGATCAATTACCTGGCGTATACCGGGTAGATTTTAACGGTAAAAATATTTCTAGCGGGATTTATTTCTATCAAATAACTGCCGGAAATTTTACAGATACCAAAAAGTTACTTCTCCTGAAATAAATGAGTCGTTATTTGTCTGCGGTACCTTAAATAATATTTTTCTGCCTTTATTTCCTAATAATATAATTAAAGCGGATGCCTGATTTTCGTTAGCTGTATATCAATTTTAATTAAAATTATTTTTGTACAGTAATGATCTCCGCAAATTTGGATACCATAAATTTGATTTCTGAAAAATTAAAAATTCATTTCCGCCTCAAGACTAAAAAATCGACTGGAAAATATAACCGGTACACCTACAGGCTGCCTTGTTTGAGGGAATACATGATACCAGTTATATGTAGCAATATTATTTTTGTTGAAAATATTAAAAACTTCTGCAATTAAAACTAAGTTTGTTTTCTCTCCCATGATGAACTTGTATGATAATCCCATGTCTGTTCTAAAATAGAAAGGAATTGTCCAGCTTTTTGAATAATCAACCTGAATAAAGTATTTATTAGTAGCCGGATCTTTAACGGCGATTCTCGGGTGATAAAGAAATCCCGAACCGAATAAGAACCGGACATGAGCCTGAAAGTTCTTATGCTTTTTCGCTCTGTCCTGCAAAAAAACTTTTAATGTATGTCTTTGGTCTAACAGTCTTCTGGTATAAGGAGAGTTGCTTCCCTTGAGTCTTTCCCCGGTATCAAGATAGCTGTATCCAATCCATGATTTAATTCCGGGTACCAGATCGCCTTCATATTGGAAGTCGATGCCTTTTGCGTAACCTTCATAATTATTTTCATCGCCGTAAACTAATTTTAAATTGTCGATGTAATAGGGTATTAAATTATTCAAACGTTTATAATAGATATCGATTGTATATTTATTATTGTCCTGCGTTCTGGTATCCCATGATAATAGAAAATTTATCGACTGCTGGGACTTTAAATCCGTTATTGAATTTACAATATTCTTATTGCTCACCTCATAATAAAAAGGCGACTGATAATAAAATCCCGAACTGAGATTAAAAGAGCCTGAGTTTGAATAAAAATAATTTAAACTAGCGCGCGGGCTGATGAGAGTCTCCTTTGTAAAATTGTACCTTAGAACCCTTACTCCCGCCTCCGTTTGAACTTTTTTGCTGAAGTTGATAATATCCTGAATGTAACCGCTGTATGAAGGGAATTTAATGCTTTGACTAAGTTGTAAATTTGTCGGCATATCAAGGACAGAATCAATCCCGTACTCATACGAATTTTCATTAGTTGTATTATTGAATTTATAAAAATGTAAAGCCGCTCCGGCTTCAAAAGCATGAATACCGTTCTTTAAATTGAAAATTGATTTTAGCTCATACGCGCTCATGTTCAACTTGTTATTTCTATAATCATATCGGGATTTAAGATATTCCGAGTTTTGCGAAGCCATATAAGCATCATCTGAATAATACATATTGCTGTTTAAATTTTGATAGGCTTTTTCTTCCGTTGAATAAACAGAACCCAGTATAGTAAGATGCGCATCATTAGAAAGCTCACGGTTATATTTTAAGCCGGCCAATCTTGTACTGAAAGAATAACTGTTATAACCGGAATATTTCAGAAGAACTTGTTTTACGTCGAGCCTTGAGATCTGAAAATTACCCTGCCAGTCTTCCGGAGTTAATTGAAATTTATTCTCCGCATTAATGAAGAGCAGTTCAATATCTGATTTAGCGGAGAAACTGTAGTTTGCTAAAATCTGAACATCAAAAAAGGAAGGCTGGTAATTTCCGGTAGTCTGAAGCGAGGAAGAGAATAGTTTCGGGTAGGAATATCGAACCGCGCCTGCCAAATTAAAATTCCCGAATCTTTTAGAAAGGCTCAGCCCCGAATTTAAAATTCCAACTCTCGCAGTACCGGATAGGGTAGAATCAAAATTATCATTGTACGTCAATTCTAAAGCGGATGACATTTTATCGCCTAATCTAACCGGGAAAGTTCCTCCGTTGAATTTAAGGTCCTTAACAAGATCGCCGTTAACTATTGATTGATTCTCCTCGATTCCTTCGGTAATTAAGAAAGGTCTGTATATCTCAAAACCGTCAAGATAAATTAAATTTTCGTTGTAATTACCTCCTCGCACATTATAACCGCTTGTCAGTTCGTTGTTGGAAGTTACACCGGCAAGAATTTTAACACTTCGGAGCACATCGGAATAAATTGTGGGCATTCTTAAGATATCTATTTTATCAAGTTTTTGCGTAACAGGCGAGAAGATCTCTTTTTTCCCGGTAATGTAAACTTCCTTTTGATTTATTGCTTTTGGTTCGAGTTCAATGTTTAATCTAATAGCGGCTTTTTGTTTTGAAACCGGTAATGATTCTTCGAAAGATTGGAATCCTAAATAAGTAACCCTGAGTTTGTAAATACCGTAAGGGATATTGAATTTGAAATTCCCGAGACTATCGGATACAGTTCCGTAGTTACCTGGCTGAACGGTAATATTTGAGTTTACGAGATTTTCGCCGGTATTTTTATTGGAAATGTGCCCGGTAATTCTTCCTTTATTTGTTTGGGCGTATGTTATAAGGCAGGTTCCGAGAATAAAATAAACTACAATTCGCATTGTTTCCCCGAGGTTTTTTGATTGAATAGCTTTTATTGTAGATTATTAATTTCTATTTCGCCTCCGGGAATCATTAATAGCTGTAAGATTGTTATGAAGATAATATTCTTTTCAAGAAAATAAAGTACAAATATTTTTACGATTGAAAAATACTGCTGGGTTAAGTTGCCCAATAATTAATTCCATTTGGGATTCATAGTTTCCGGAGTCTTGGTGACATGCAAAAAACTAACATTTAACAATTAGCCTCGAAAACTCCAGGCACTAAGTTTTAAGATTAGCCTGGATAAGAAATAATATCTTATGGAATTACAGGCCGAGTTTTTCTTTTATGTCTTTCGGAATCGCGTCCTTGTGAACCATGATTGCAATAGTTCTCAGCTTAACAAAAGGCTCGGACATATACCAATATCCGTCGTACTTTTTATCTTTGGTACCCCATGAATTTTTAGTGTAATAAAATATTGTACCTGCCTGATCCTTTGCTATTCCGGTAATGTGCATGAGATGGTCGTCGGTGGTTGAATAATCATCATACGCTTTCTGTCTCATTTCCTGAGTAACGTCTTTCTCTTTTTCGGGTCCGGCTTTAGTTGTATCATCACTAAAAGGAACGACCGCATAATCACGTTTTCTGTAAAAATTATCTTTGCTTACATCACCGTCCCAGACTACTGTAAAACCGTTCTCAATAGCGTTATTTATTATTTTGATTAAGTCGTTCAGCGGTACGTTATAATATTCGCCTTCTTCCCAGTTATCCGGTACTTCAAGAACAAATTTTGAATAAAAAGGATGATGTGTAAAAGAAGTAATTTCTATATAATCCTTGGTATTTATGCCGAGGCTTTCACCGAAAGTTTTCGGCGTATATTCTTTTCCGTCGTATTCAAATTTGTCGGAAACTTTGCCCAAATAAATATTGCAAATAGAATTTACTATATCTTTATAATGAGGCGTTATTTTTTTCATCCCGACAATCGTTTTTAACGTCGATTTTAAAACAGCATCCATTTCGCTATTATCATATAAAGTATCGCCGGGTTCAAGTCCGGGGTAAACACTGTAGGGAACTGCTCCGTATGTATCAAGAACCTTTAAGACGTCATGAGCCTGTCCGCCTTCACCGAACTGGTATTTTCCATGGTACCTGATATATTTTTCGGCTTTCAAAGGATAGGTCATTCTTACAACGAACATTTCGGAAAGATTATATCCTCCTTTACCCATCCTCATCAATTCGCTTTCCAGAAACTACTGTGTGGCAAAATCCCAGCATGTACCGGTTTCAGCTTGATTTTTAACCGTGGTAGCGCCTACTTGGTTAATCATCGTAAATGTATGCCTGTCCTGTTTTTCTTTTTTATTTTCTTTTTCCTGAGCATAGCCGGAGAACAAGATCAATAAAGAAAGAACATAAGTTAAAATGGTAATCCGGTATTTCATCTTTATTCCTTATTGCTGGTAAAAATATATTGATTTCAATTATTCAATGTCCAAAATATATTAAAACGTTTGGATTTTTGCGAAAACGGGGAATAGTTTTAAAGGCTTCATGCGAATAATTCATTTGATTACTTTTCGCCTGCAGGCTAAAAAGATTGCAAATAATATAGCTCCTTTCTATAAGTTGACATAACATAGTACATTAGAATACTTCATGATAAATACGGAGAAATATTTATCCGGCCATCCTATTTAATTTCATTCGTACACTGTTTGAAATATTATTGAAAAAAAATCTTGACAAAAAAACAAATAATAATTAAGTTGGTATACCAAGTATACTGAGTATATGAAGTAATTGTAAAAAAGGGTGAAAATATAAACTTTTCTACTTTCGGGGTCTTAATGAGAACAAAAATCTTCAAAAACAGTCTGCTTTATGCAATTTTTTTAACTACCAGCATGGTATTCACATCATTAGCTCAAACAAGCGAGATTTCCGGAAAGGTTGTTGACGGTTCTGATAATTCACCATTGTGGGGAACGAATATAATGATAATGGGTTCTTCAAACGGTACCACTTCGGACGTCGACGGAAAATTCAGATTAGTAAACCTTGCTCCGGGTAAAAATGTAATACTTTTCAGGTATATCGGATATAAAACCGATACTCTAAGGATTAATTTAACACAAGGTTCTTCCAGAATAATAGAAGTAAAATTAAAGCCCGACATATTGGAATCCAAAGAGGTTGTAATCACCGCGCAGCTTCAGGGGCAGCAGTCTGCCATCAACCAGCAAATAAATTCCAATTCAATAGTAAATATAGTTTCGAAAGATAAAATACAGGAATTACCGGATCAAAATGCAGCGGAAACATTGGCAAGATTGCCCGGGATTTCGTTGGAAAGAAGCGGCGGGGAAGGTCAAAAAGTAGTTATCCGCGGTCTAGCTCCGAAGTATAGTAACATTACAATCAATGGGGAAAAAATACCTTCAACGGATGCGGTGGACAGGTCGGTAGATCTTAGTTCAATATCGCCGGATATGCTCGCCGGAATTGAAGTTTATAAATCCATTACTCCTGATCAGGACGGTGATGCCGTGGGAGGAACTGTGAATTTTACGGTTAAAAGAGCTTCTAATGATTTTCACGGCGATGCCAAATGGCAGAACGGCTACAATTCTCTTGAAAAATATTACGGCAATTACCGCGGGTCATTTAGTTTGAGCGATAGATTTTTTAACAACTTGCTTGGAGTTGTTGCCACTGCTAATATTCAAAGGGCAAATAGAAGTTCCGACGCGCAGGATGTATCTTATTCATTCGGCAGTCAAAGCGCAAACGGCGCGGTTATAAATGTTGATAACCTGAATCTTGCCGACACGAAAGAAATAAGAGACAGATACGGCGCCAGTTTAACTACCGATTACGATTTAAAAAACGGCAGTATTTTATTCAGCGGGTTTTGGAGCAAGACCAGCATGGATGAATTGAGAAGACGGAAAAGATATCAAATTGCGAATGCAAGAACACAGTATGAAATCCGTCAGTCAAACATTGACCAGCAATTATTATCCACAAGCCTTGAAGGACACCATAATCTCGGAATACTTCAGGTTGACTGGCACGGCGCGTATTCCGAATCAGATCAAAATACTCCTAACGAGTACAATAATATTTTTCAGGAATTGTCGTCTTTAACTAATCAAATTGTTGTTGATCAGGGTCCTCAGCAAATTCCGAACGGCGTTAAAAATAATTTGAATAATACTACCTTCAAAGAAAGCGATATCACCAGTTATAGAGTTAAAGATCATAGCTTGACGGCTCAGGTGGACGCAAAAATTAATTTTGATTACGGCAGTAATTTTGCCGGGTTCTTGAAGACGGGCGGAAAATTAAGATGGAACAGAAGGGACCGCGATAATAATCAGTACTGGACCTCATCATTTAATCTTGATTCTGTCGGCGCTATAGCGGCAACAAACCCTGGTTTACTATATAGATCTTTTTATATGACCACAGGCCGAAAACTTTTAATGAGTAATTTTCTATCCCCCAACGATATTGTAGGAGAATTCCTAAACGGCGCGTACGATTTCGGACCCAGCCTGGATGAAGGAGCGATAGATGATTTTATCAACAACATGCGTAACGCAAAACTGCTTTCCGGCAAGTCCTTATATATTTATAATCCGCAGATCGCGCTTCAGAATTACAATGCAAAAGAGAATATTTCAGCCGCGTATATTATGGCTCAGGTCTCATTTTCACCGCGCTTATTGTTTATTCCGGGGGTCAGATATGAAAGAACATACAGCGATTACAGAAGCATAACGGGAACTCCCGTTTCAGGCGAAGATGTTACGCCGAATCTGGCAGGCGCAAGAGATACGGTCGGCGCAAGATCGTTTGATGATTTTTTGCCTATGTTCCAGTTGAAATATAAAGTGACAGACTGGTTTGACATAAGAGCTGCAGTAACAAAAACACTTTCAAGACCTGACTACTTTAATCTTGTGCCATGGCAGCAGATCGACTACCTCGGAAATACAATTCAAAAAGGGAATCCGGAACTCAAGCATACTACTGTTTGGAACTATGATTTGTACTTTTCAACCTATAATAATTACGGATTGTTTACGGTTGGAGGGTTCTATAAAAAACTTTGGAATATCGATTATTTAAGACAATCAAGAATTCAAGACGGCGGAACTTATAACGGCTTTATGCTTACCCAACCGGTAAACGCGGAAAATCCTTCAACCGTCTACGGTATAGAGATAGATTTACAAGCTAACCTAGCGCTGCTGCCGAGTCCATTTAACGGAATAGTTTTCGGAGCAAACCTTTCATTGATGAAATCAAAGACTTATTTCCCGCTTTATGAAGTAGGCCCGAGAAGCCCGCGGCCTCCATTTGCGCCGACAATCATCGATACGGTTAGGGAAGGAAGCATGCCGGGACAGGCCGATTATCTAGGCAATCTCCAGGTTGGTTATGAAAAGAGCGGATTCTCGGGCAGAGTGTCGTTTATATTTCAAGGGAAAAGTTTGTCATATGTCGGATCCCGCCCGGAATTAGACGGATATACCGATAAGTCAGTTAGAATGGATGTTGCATTACAGCAGAAAATTTTCGAGAGGACAAGCTTATATCTCAATTTTAATAATCTTACAAATGTACCCGATAAATCTTTTCTGGGCAGCGAACAATTTCCTACTAACGAAGCATATTACGGATGGTCGATGGATTTAGGAGTTAAATATAAATTTTAATGTATTCTTCAATAATTGTTTATAAACAATTTCAAAACAATCGAACGGAGGACCGAATGAAAAGTTGGCAACTAGTTCTTAAGAGTATCGGCTTAATCACCTTATTAATTCTCATATCGCATCAAGATAGTTTTGCGCAAAAATATATTGATGTCGCTCCGGGATTTTCATCTTTAAATGATTCAATTGCAAATCACACCGATCCAAACACAATTTTCAGATTACAAAGAGGTGACGGCGCCATATACCTTTTAAATGGTACAATTTCTAATAAAGAACCTCTGGTTATTATTGCGGCAGACGGACCGGGCGCCAGACCGCAAATTATACCGGGCATTGGCACCGGGGGCGTGTCCAGTATTCCTTTCAGAGCTAAAGGAAATCTTACCTTGAAGGGAGTTTATGTATCGGCTAAGGATGAAGGCGGGGCATATTTATCCCAGATCATCAGAGAATCGGCGGACAGCGTAAGATTGGATTTTGAAGATTGCTTCTTTGAAAACTCATCGCAGTCGTTTATTAGAACAGACAATATAATGTCGAAAATCTATCTTCATAACTGCACAATCAGAAATTGCGCTTCCGATTATGCAAACGGAAGAGGAATTGATGATAGAGGAGTTGATATGGATACTCTCGTCGTTGAGAATTGCACTATCTATAATATATCTTCGCGATTTCTGCGTGACGGCGGCGGCGTTTTGAACTATGCTAATATTAATCATAATACTTTCGTTAATAACGGTCTCCAGGTAATGCAGTTCGGTGAATGCCCGAAAGTTATTTTCACGAATAATATTGTTTATAACTGCGGATTTATCGGATACGGTCAATCAGGAACCGGTTCCGGGTTGTTGCAGCTGGAACCGCTTACTTCAAGTGTATACGACGGTATAACTCAATCGGTAGAAGTTAATCATAATAATTTTGTGCTTGATCCGAACTATTTAACTTATTATGCGGATACTGTTTTAGCTGTGCCGAAGTATGATCCGAATATGCAGGCCGCGGTAAAAGCTTCAACATTCGATACAACAAATATATCGGAACTGGTTACGTTTACAAAAGCCACTCCATCTGTAGCTGAACTTATTACGGCATACTGGAATGACCCGGCTTTATCATCAAGTACAACCGCAGTCGGATTGCGTGTGGACAGCACATACGATTTCTCTTATCCGACAACTGCCGTATCATATACTGCCGGAAGTGACGGTAAACCTCTCGGATCATTAACCTGGTTCGAAAATTCAACCGCGGTTCAGAAAGATAACAGTGTTAAAATGCCTGATAATTTTTCATTATATCAGAATTATCCGAATCCTTTTAACCCGACCACAAGTATTAAATATCAGATTGCGAAAGAGTCCAATGTTAACTTAACGGTGTTTAATTCGTTGGGACAAGTTGTTAAAACTTTAGTAAACACAAGACAGTCAGCCGGTGCTTATTCTGTTACCTGGGATGGTACAAATCAATCGGGTTGGAAGTTGTCGAGCGGCATTTACTTCTATAAATTAAACGCGGGCAATTTTGTAAACGTTAAAAAAATGATCATGCTGAAATAATTCCAATTGCCAGCAACTTTTGCCCGCGACTTTAGTCGCGGGCAATAAATTATATATTTCTGAGGAGCTTGATAATTATAATCCGTTTTGTGTTATTTAAGAAGATGATATCGGAAGGAGAGAGTAAAATTGGCCGGTGAAATAAAATTTAACAGTAATTCATCTTTGTACGAGCAGGTAGCTAAGGACATTAAAAGAAAAGTAAAGGAAGGTATCCTTAAGCCGGGTGATAATGTTGGTTCACACAGCGAATTGTGCAAGCTGTATTCCGTTAGCGTTATTACTATAAAAGCAGCTCTTGCCAGCCTGATAAACGAAGGAATTTTATTTACCAGGGTCGGATTAGGAACGTATGTCTCAGAATCTCAAAGTGAGGGTTTAAATCTTTCCAGACATAAAACGATCGGACTCGTATTGCGGGATCTTAAGCATCAATATTTTTCATTAATCGTGAACGGTATTGAAGAAAGAGCCTACGAACTGGGATTTAATATCTTGTTATCAAGCTCCTCAAATAAAATTGAAAAGGAAGAAAGCCAGATAAGTCATTTCAGAAAACTGGGTGTCGACGGGCTCATCATCGCGTCGCTTGCTTTGGATTATAAAGCCACAAATTATATTAAGCAGCTGCACGAAGAAAATTTTCCTTACATTATGGTTTCATATATACATGATCCGGATTATTGGTATGTCGGCTCCGACCAGGAACTAGGCGGTTTTATGGCAACCGAACATCTTATAAAAATGGGATATAAAAATATCGGGTACGTTCACGTCGCAAAAAATAATCTATTAAGTGAAATCAGAAAAAACGGATATTACCGCGCGTTAACAGAATACAACATTCCTTTTGACTCAAAAAATATTTTTACTCTGGATACCGGGAAAATTGAATACGGGTCCGACAGATTTAAACTCGGTTATGAATTCGGAAGACAAATAAAGTCTTTGGATAAAATCCCGGACGCATTATTCTTTTATAGCGACTTGACTGCCCTAGGTTTCGAGCAGGCTGTAGTTGAGGAGGGGATTAACATACCGGATGATATCGCGATTGTCGGATTTGACGATATAATAATTTCAAAATTCGCTTCGGTGCCGTTAACAACCATACACCAGCCTACCGACCTGATCGGCCGGATGGCCGTGGATATAATTCAGAAAAGAATGGATAACAGCGGGATAGGCAACAGAACAGTGCTCAAGCCGTCCCTTGTTATTCGCGATTCATGCGGGGCAAAGAAAAAAGATTCCTTAAACCTTTTATCATCGGATTCAAAAGAATCAGAATAAAAACTCTAAATTAAAAATTTTAACAGGCTAATAATGCTTTATCCGGTACAAAATGCTTTTCGTAACATAATAGATCTATCCGGTCTATGGAAATTTAAGATCGATCCTCACAAAAAGGGGGAGAAAGAAAAATGGTTTAAAGGCTTTAATTCCAAATTGGACATCGCGGTTCCGGGCAGCTGGAATGAACAACTTGAGGAAGCCGGTTTGCTTCATTATACCGGATCGGCCTGGTATTCGAAAAAATTCTTTGTACCCTCAGAAGCAATATCGAAAAGAACTTTGGTTAGGATTGGTTCGGCTGATTATAATTCCAAGGTCTGGATAAACGGTAATTTTGCAGGTGAAAACAAACTGGGTTTTCTTCCTTTTGAATTTGACGTTACAGAACTCCTCAGCCCGGGAGAGGAAGCCGAAATTGTTATGGTTGTTAATAACGAGCTAAGCGACGAAACTCTGCCGCAGGGCATCAGCGCTTCTCATTATCTGAATGAAAACAGATTAAGAGAAGAGACGAATCCGCCGTCTAGATTTGATTTTTCTCCCTTCGGCGGTATTCACAGACCGGTTAAATTATTAACGGTGCCTTTTCAATATTTGAATAAAATTAAAATTGATACAAGAGTAACCGGTGCAAAAAAAGGTTTGCTGAAAATTACCGTTGAGACGGCGGAAGTAGACGAAGGTGAAATTTTATTTTCCCTGAACAATGGAAAGAAAGAATTATCGCAAACATCTCTTATAAAGAAAAACATTTGCAGCGCAAAAATTGAAGTTAATAATTGCAATTTGTGGAGCCCGGAAGATCCGTACCTCTATGAATTGAAATTACAATTAATAGTTAACGGATCTCTAACCGATGAGTACAAGACACATGTAGGAATCAGGGAAATTAAAATTACAGGAAACAAACTTTTAATAAATAACAAAGTAACCTACCTGAAAGGTTTCGGAAAGCATGAGGATTTTTCAACCATCGGCAAAGGTTTGTTCCTTCCGCTAGTTGTTAGAGATTTTGAATTAATTAAGTGGATCAATGCCAACTCGTTCAGAACCTCTCACTATCCGTATTCCGAAGAAATAATGTCCTATGCAGATAAAAAAGGAATACTAATAATAGACGAAGTACCGGCGGTAAGCCTCGATATCCGTTATGTAAATGAAAATACAAAAAATAATCATAAGGAATTTATAAAAAGGCTTATCGAACGCGATTATAATCATCCTTCCGTGATAATGTGGGCGGTAGGCAACGAGCCTAATCTGGTGGGTGCTGAGGAATATTATAACGGTTCCGGGAAAAAATACTGGAAAGATATTTTTAACTATACGAGAAAATTAGATCAGATCCGTCCTTTGACTGTGCCGAATTGTACCAGAGCCGGTATTAATGATCCGGTACTGGAATTCTGCGATGTTATCTCGCTTAACAGGTATTACGGCTGGTACGAATATCCCGGCAACCTTGAATGCGCTTCGAATGTTTTAAGCAATGAGATGGATGCGATATATAAAAAACACAGGAAACCTGTTCTGCTTACCGAGTTCGGTGCGGATACTTTAAAAGGTTCTCATTCAACTTCTGTTCAAATGTTCACCGAGGAATATCAGGCAAAACTCCTAGAAATGTACATAAACGTGATCAGATCAAAATCTTATACCATCGGGGAACAGTTGTGGAATTTTGCCGACTTCAGAACTCCTCAGCATTTCAGAAGAGTTGTACTGAATCTTAAAGGGATTTTCACGAGAGATCGAGAGCCCAAACTAGCTGCTTTCAGATTAAAGGAACTATGGTCAAAAAAAATTAAGTCAAAGTAGACTAAAATCGGAATTTAAAAGAAAGTTCAAAAATACCGCCTATGATTCTGGGACTGGCGCCGTTAGATATTATAGTTATAGTTGTTTACGTTGCGCTCATTATTTATATGGGGTGGCGGACAAAAAACAAAGTTAAAAACTCCGGCGATTATTTTATGGGAGGCAGAAAAGCCGGTAAGATAATGATGATCGCCAACGGATTCGGCGGGGCTACACATACCGATCAGGCTATAGGAGTGGCCGGCGCGACTTATGAAATAGGGCTCGGAGGCATCTGGTATCAGTGGATGTATTTGTTCGTTACTCCATTTTTCTGGCTGCTGGGGCCTGTCTACAGAAGAGTTAGGTATGTAACGACTAGCGATTTCTTCGAGGAAAGATACGGCGTAAAACACGGGGTTGCATATTCGATTATGGGACTGCTTTATTACGTTATGGATACGGGCTTAATCTTAAAAGGAACCGGTACAGCAATAGAAGCCGTAACGCACGGCGCAGTTTCATCAGCCGAGATAATCATCTTTATAACCGTATTTTTTCTGCTTTACAGTGTAGTCGGAGGACTGGCATCTGCACTTGTTGTTAACCTGATACAGGGATTTTTTATTTTGATCTTATCCTTTCTTCTTATTCCTTTTGCTTTAAGTGCGGGTGGTGGAATACATGCAATCAAAGCCCATCTGCCATCATATATGTTCAGTTTTGTTGCTCCGAAAGAAGCTACATTATTTTTTATAATCATGGTGGTAATAAACGGATTAATCGGGGTTGTCGTTCAGCCGCATCAGATGGCTCTCGGCGGGGCGGGAAAGTCAGAGAAGAGCTGCCGGACCGGATGGACGTACGGTACATTCACAAAAAGAATTGCCACACTCGGCTGGGCATTTGTAGGCGTTCTTGCCGCGGCTTTATATCCCGGACTGCCTGCCGCTCACAGGGAAAGTGCTTTCGGATTAATGGTTGTTAATCTTCTGCCTTCAGGTTTACTCGGTTTAATGGTTGCCGCGATGATAGCCGCTATTTTAGCGGTCCTACATAATTACATGGTCGGCGGCTCGGCTATCATTACAAGAAATTTATATAAAAGATTTCTCGCACCCGACTTGGAAATAAAGAAAGAGCTTAGAATTGCGCGGCTTTCGTCAATTCTTCTTGTTACAGGCGGTGTTGTAATTGCGTTGCTGCTGCCTAGCGTTATTGACGGACTTGTAATTGTCTGGCATTTTACCGCATTCTTCGGGATTGGATTCTGGATGGCGATTATGTGGAGAAAAGCCAACAGGTACGGTCTTTGGGCAAGCCTGATCGCGACAATCAGCTGTACACTTTATTCCGGTCCGTATTTCTCTTTCGGGTTAGGATGGTCAACAGCAGCACAAATAGCTCTCTATTTGCCTGTCGGATTTATAACGATGATTCTGGTTAGTGCGTTTACGAAAAGCGAACCTGAAGAAAAGCTTCGCAAATTTTATGGCCTTCTGCATACTCCTGTCGGAGAAGAGTATAAGTTGGCGGATGAAGGTATTGACATGGTATTTGAAGGTGAGTCGGAAGCATGGAACAATAATACCCGGGGTTCACTCGAAGAAAACGGCCATAGCTTAATCCTGGTAGACCTGCTTTCCTTGCACCGGAAATTTACATTTAAAAAATATCGCGAAGATATAGTCGGATTTGCCTGGGCTACATTATTTGTCCTTGCAATATTTGCAATAGGCCTATTGGCCGCGGGCATCGGTTAAAAATTATTCTTAAAGTTAATGTCGGTCAAAGACACAATTAAATTTTTTAAAAGACCGAATAAACATTTTCAAACAGGAGCAATATGAATATGAAGATGTTCTCAACTAAATTGTCTTTAAAATTATTATTCTCAATAATAATTTTCTTCTCTTTAATAAAATCAACTTCCGCCGCAGCGCCGGATTCTCTTAAAACTGAAATTATAAACGCTATTAACGACGGTGCAAATTACGCATGCAGCGTACTTCTGGATAAGGACGGTAAATCAAGATGTGATTATAACTGGGTTGAAGGGAAATGGCATGCGTACGAAACACCCTGGCATACAGGGCAAATAATTTGGGGGCTTGTAGATGCATATAAAATTACAAAAAATGAAAAGTATTTGAACCGTGCGGAAAGGGCCGGCAATTGGTGGTGCGGTCTACAAATCAAAGATAATCCCAAATTGAACGGAATGATAAGAGCTATTCATGGTGACGGAATTAATTACATAGTCTTTGCTACGGTAACCGACGGCACTCCCGGATTATTTGAATTATACAGAACTACGAACATCAGGAAGTATGCGCAGGTACCTACGGAGGCGGGAGAATGGATGCTGGAGCATATGTATGTACCTAAGGAAAAAATATTTTATGACCTTGTTGATCCAGTTACCGGAGAAGTACAGAAAACAAACAGTCCTTTCTGGGCCGGGAAAAAAAATCAGACTTTATATGATGTCGCGCGCCCGAATAATGAGGGCTTCTTATATAAGGACATGTATGAATACACTAAAGACGAAAAATATAAAAAAACATTTATCGATTTATGCGAAAGTCTTGTCGAAAAGCAGGGTCCGGAAGGTGTTTGGATGGAATTCATGCCTAATGATAAAGAAACAGGTGTATTTCATCCGAGGTTCAGTATATGGTATGCCGAATCGCTGATTGAAGGTTACAATTTAACTCATGACAAAAGATATCTGGAAGCTGCTTTGAAGACCGCGAGAGTCTTTGCGAAAGTGCAAAAGAAAGACGGCACCATTTTTTACAAAAACTATATTAACGGAAAAACCAATCAGAATTCAATCTGCGGTTCTGCAACATCATTTGCAGGAATTCTTTGGCTAAAATTGATAAAAGCTGGAGTAGGAGATGAATTTAAAGTAAATGTTGAACACTCACTTAATTTTGTCCTGCATAATAGATTCCCGGCAGATCATCCGGATAAAAATTTGGCCGGCGGATTTTTAGAAACTCGAATGAGATCTAAAAAAGGTCAGATATGGTTTACCGCGCGGGAAGATATTGCGACATCATTCGGTTTAAGATTTCTGCACGATTATTACGAATATAAATTCGGCGGAGAATAGCGGTATGAATGTTTCTAAATCGAATTTAAAATTATTTCTATATGCCGCAGTTGTATTGTTAACCGGCTTCTCAGGCAAATCGTTTTCGAAGACAATATTTGTATCAACAAACGGAAGTATTACAAATTCCGGCTTCACAATTTCAGACCCGCTGAATTCAATTAATCAGGCGGTTTCAAATGCTTCGGCGGGGGATACAATATTTATATTACCCGGAACCTATAAGGAAATAATTAATATTGATGATAAAAACGGAAGTCCTGAAAGTTCAATTCATCTCGTAGGTTATACAGTTAAAGGCAATTATCCGGTTATAGACGGAGGCGCGGAAAAACCTCTGCTCGACGGTACAAACGACTGGATGTACATTCAAAATTCAAGCTGGATAAGTATTTCAAAAATTAAATTTGAAAAACGGCTGGACGTATCCTGTTAAACTTATAAACTCCTCTTACATTACTTTCGACAGCTGCGTCTTCTTCGGAGGCAAACGGGTTATAAATGCAGGGGGTGCGTCTACTCATCATATACTTGTTGAAAATTGCTACTGGGACCAGGGCGGCAATTACCTTTGGACTCTTGTAAAAGATTCTTCCGGTGTTGATGCCTGGCTCTCAATGCATCATAAAAACACGGCTTATTATAACGGTTCATTAATTGACTTCAGCGGAACCGGCGGATCAATTGTAATAAGAGGGAACACTATAATCAACGCCTATAATGCTTTGAGGTGGCGCGGCGAAAAAGGATATGATTCAAATATTGAGATATATAATAATAGTATTTCGCAGGTGAGAGATAATGATTTTGAACCGGAATACTATACATTCAATTTATTTATATATAATAATGTATCACACAATATTCATAGAACATTGTCTATTGATAACGTTGAAGGCGGTTATATATATTATTTCGGAAATGTAATTACGGCGGATAATACCGAATGGGCAAAAACCGTCTGCACCAGTTTCGGAAAAATATACGGCAGTGAAAGGCAGCTTGATTATCCGCTTTATGTCTTCAACAACAGCTTTTACGGACCCGAAGCCGCTTATAAAATGGACGACGGTACAGCGGTAAATTTCAAGCATTTTAATAATGCTTATTATTTTACATGGAATCAGAGTTTCATTGTAAATAAATGGGAAGCCAGCGATGAGTTTGATTATGATATTTCAAATAAAACGTGGCCGGAAAATATAAGAGAAAACAATCAGGAGCAGCACGGCATTATAGCTGATATCAAATATACCGATCCTGAAAAAGGAAATTTAAGACTACTTAAAGATAGTCCAGGTGTTGATGCCGGAAAAGTATTAAGCTTTCCGGAGTTCGGCTGGACAGAAAAATATGAAGGCTTAGCGCCGGACATAGGAGCCTATGAAAACGGGAAAAAAATAGAAGGACCGGCATATCGCTTTAGAATTCCCCCGCATGGAAAAATAAATTACGAAGAAAAACCGAGGATAGTTAAATATATAACCGAGGGTACTAAAGTTATTCTTTTCTTCTCGGATAAAATTGAAAAATCGTCCGTTAATATTCAGGGTATTAATTTATTCGACGGAAATAATAAATTAATCATTAAATCCGTTTCGCTTCCTGATGAGTATGAAATGATAATTGAAACTAACCGCATTATCGCGGCAAACGAATTATCTATATCGTTCAATGTCTTTCCGAAAGGAGTCAACGGCGAAAACGTAACTTACTGGGCTTCGGCATTAAGAGTGCATAATATTAAGTAATAGTTTTCTCAGTTTTCAATGGTTAAATAAATTGTGGGTTAATTTTTCAAACTAACTTCGAAAATGAGGTAAATAATTTAAATGAAAGAGACTAAGAAAAAAATACTGCTATTTCTTTCATCGATTGGCCCGGGAATGTTTCTTGTCGGTTATAATATAGGAACCGGCAGTGTAACAACAATGGCGCAAGCCGGTGCTTCTTATAATATGATGCTTACCTGGACAATTTTAGTTGCGTCGGTCTTTACTTATTTTCTTCTAATCGCTTTCGGCAGATATACCGTTGTTACCGGCGATTCGGCGCTTTACAGTTATAAAAAGCATTTCGGCAAATCCGTAGCTCTGTTCGTTTTAATAACCATAATTTTTACGGAGATGGTATCCAGTATCGGTGTAATGGCCATTGTTACCGATGTGCTGAAGGAATGGTCTAAGCCTCTTACAACTTCCGGGGATGGAATAAATACAATTATCCTTACGTTTATACTTGCAGGTATAATCGTATTTACCCTAATAAATGGGCGATATAGTGCCGTTGAAAAAATATTAACGGTATTTGTAGCTCTTATGGGAATTAGTTTTATCATGACTATGTTCATGGTAATCCCCGATCCGGTAGCCGTAATCAAAGGACTTATTCCGAGTATACCGAAGGAAGTAAGCGCCCCGCTGATAGTTACGGGAATGCTGGGTACAACCATGGGAGGTGTTTTGTACGTTGTCCGTTCAATTACTGTTAAGCAAAAAAAATGGGGTTTAAGTGATTTTAAGATAGAAAAAAGAGACGCTATCATATCTTCGTCAATGATGTTCCTTTTAAGTATTTCGGTTATGGCATGTGCCGCCGGCACGTTATTTCCTAAAGGACTTCACGTAGATAACGCAATCGATATGATCAGGCTGCTGGAACCGCTTGCCGGGAGATTTGCAATATCCTTGTTTGTCGTCGGTATCGTATGTGCCGGGCTTTCTTCTCTGTATCCTCATTATATGCTCATACCTTTGTTGTTATCCGATTATTTTCAAGAAGACTTGGATTTCGGTAAATTCAGGAACAGGGCTATAGTTGTATTTTATGCTTCTCTTGGCTTTGTAGTTCCGGTTTTCGGCGGCAGACCTGTTACCGTGATGATCGCATCCCAAGCCTTTACGCTTGTTGTTACTCCTCTCGTTATAATATTAACTTTTATATTGATGAACAGAAAGAAAGTGATGGGTGAATATAAAGCGGGTATAAAGACGAATTTCATGTTCGGCACTGTTACCGTATTTACGATTATTATGTCGGTGATAGGCGCTGTCGCGCTTTTCGGATTATTTTAACGGAGGTAATTTGTTCGATAAAAAAATCACATGCTGTTATCTTTACCCTATTACCAAATACGGATATCCCCCGGATGCTGATAAAACCGTTGAATACATTTATGAGATGCATGATCTGGGTTTTACATCGATAGAACTTGAAGGAATAAGAGAAGATCATCTGATGAAAGTATACGGCAAACGACACAATATTAAGAACGTGCTGGAGAAGTTAGATCTTGATCTGCCTTACTTCTGTGCGGTACTTCCGGGTTTATCTTCAACAGAAGAAAAAATAAGAAATCATAATATCGAACTTTTTGAAAAAGGTTGTGAGATCGCTTCTTTATTTGGCGCAAAAGGAATTCTCGATAATGCGCCATTACCGCCGTATCATTTCCCGGAAGATATTCCGGTTGTCAGACATTATGAGGAAGCCCTATTAAAATCGGCAGCCTTGCCGGATAATTTTGATTGGAAAAAATACTGGGATATTCTGGTAGATACTTTTAAGACTTTATGCGAAACGGCAGCAGAGTATAAACTGACATATCAATTACATCCTGCATCTGGTGTACTTTCCTCAACCACCGACGGATTTTTATATTTCAGAGATGCCGTTAATAAAGAGAATCTAAGATTTAATTTAGATACTTCCAATCTGTTTTCGGTAAAAGAAAATCTTCAGCTCGCAATTATTAGGCTGAAAGATAATTTAGATTATATTCACTTTTCGGATAACAGAGGAACTAAAGTAGAGCATTTACCTCCTGGAAGAGGAAATATTGATTGGAATAAATTTTTCGAAACGCTTGACAAAATAAATTTTTCGGGGAATATAGGAATTGATGTTGGCGGTGCGGAGTCTCCCGTTTCCGATTTAGATGCGGCATACATCGGGGCCGCGGAATATTTGGAAAAAAATTGGCTGAAAAAGGGCTGATCAAAATTGAAAAAAATCTTTGTGTTAATTGTATTTTTATTTCTCAATCAAGTTTCTTACGCAGGCGGAAAAATATTGAACGTGATACCGCAGCCGCAGAAATTCAGATTTACAGGTGATAATTTCTTAATCAAAGATTCGCCCGTTCATTTCGAAATTTATTGCAATGAAGATAAACCTTTATCTATCGCGGTTTCCGAGTTAAAGGAAATTCTGGTCAACACCGTCAATTGTAAAGTTGACCCTAAAAACATCACCGCAAAAAAAATTATACTGGGCATACCGGGAGAGAATGATCGATTCCGGATATTGTGTGAACGGTTAAAAATATTACCAGAAAAAAATCGCGGTTCCGAAAGTTATAAATTGCTCATCGATTCTTCTCAAATAATAATATCAGCGGTTAACGCAAAGGGTATATTCTACGGTATTCAAACCTTGAAGCAGATTGTTAAAAGTAAGAAATCAAATTATTTGCCGGGAGTTGTCATTTCCGACTGGCCTTCGCTTAAATACAGGGCGGTGATGGATGATATTTCGCGGGGACCGGTTCCGACAAAGGATTATATAAAATATCAGATCCGGCGTCTGGCTGAAATTAAAGTCAATATGTTCATGCAGTATGTTGAGCACGTAGTAAAAACGAAAAGCCATCCCGAGTTTGCGCCTGCAGACGGATCACTTACCATTGAAGATCTAAAGGATTTCTCCGACTACGCGGCCAGGTATAATATAAAATTCGTCGGAAACTTTCAGTCTTTCGGGCACTTCGATAAAATATTAAGTAAGCCTGAGTATGCTAAACTCGGAGAATCCGGAACATTATTATCTCCTGTTAATCCGGGCAGCTATAAATTCCTTTCTGATATTTATTCCGAGATGGTGCCTGCATTTAATGCTCCTTTCTTTTTTATCAACTGCGATGAAACTTTTGATCTAGGCAAGGGAGCATCCAAAGAATTAGTTGATAGCCTCGGCTACGCGGAAGTCTATTACAAACATATTATGAAACTTTACGGAATTCTCAAAAGGTTAAATACCGGTGTAATGATGTGGGGAGATATTCTTCTGAAATATCCTGAGCTTCTTAATAAAATACCAAAAGATATTATTGTCGCTACATGGACGTATGATGATCTTGATTCCTATACGAAATTTATTCAGCCGATCAAAGATGCCGGATTAAAATATTTTGTTACTTCCGGCGTGCTCAACTCGGGGAAATTGTATCCTGATTATAATCAAGTCTTCGGAAACATTGCAGGCTTTGCCTCTGCCGCCGAAAATTCCGGCGCCCTCGGATTAATAAATTCGGTTTGGGACGGAGGCACTGCCTTATTTTCCAATGATTGGTACGGTGTAACATACGGTGCGGAAAAAAGCTGGAATCCCGATTCCGGGAAAAGGAATTCTTTTGATCATCGCTATAACTCTGCGATTTACGGAGCAGATGACAACAATTACACCGGCGCAATTTGGGAATTAAATAAATTAACTAAATTGATACCTACTGACGGTATGAACGATAAGGTTGTGTTCCAAAAAATAATTCCGGATTCAGGAGAGACGTTAAGAATATCTTGTAAGGACTGGGATAAGGTTCTAAATATTACACGCGAAGTTTCTCATCTGTTAAAGTCTTCAAAATTAAAATACAATAAACGGGATAAAACTTATCTTAAATTTTACGCTAATTTATATCGCTCTTTGGCGGATGAAAGATTCAGTTTAATTGAAGCTTCTAATTTATATTCATTGGCTGATTCACTGCAAACAACCGAGCCCGGTAAATCAAGGGAGGCATTGGTAATAATTATCCGAATTATTAATCGGCTTACCGAAAAAGAATTAAAACTTAAAAATGACTTTGAAAGTTTATGGCTCAACGAAAACCGTACATATTCATTGTCTGAAATATCCGATAAATATGATATAAAGATTCATAATCTGGATGACCTAAAGAGTAAATTGTTAGATGCCCTAAAAGATTTCGACTCGCATTTACCGCTTCCGCGAAAAAGTGATGTGAGGCTGTCCGTATCGAAACTGTCCGGAAAATATTTTACGGAATGGCTGATGATAAAACCTATTTCGATTAAAGATGATAAAAACCCGCTCAGAAAAGATTACCTCGCCGGTTGCGGCGGGGAAGTGGATGCTGATCCGAAAGTTACCGATGAATTTTATTGTGATTCCGTCAAATACCGCTGGCAAAGAATTGTTAGTGAATATGAAGATATCATTTCCTTAAAAAAAACATTTCATGAAGGTAATACAAAAGCAGTAACATACGCATTTGCAACGGTAGAATCCGACAAAGATACAACGGTTAATGCTTATACCGGGTTTGCCGGTGGAGAGGAAATCTTCCTGAACGGGAATAAGGTTTTTGAAAAGGACTCTTCCAAAGAATTTATTAATGATGAATATAAATTCACTCTTCCCCTTAGAAAGGGTATAAACAACGTTTTACTGAAAGTTTCCAAAATAAATACCGACTGGATGTTTTCATTTAGAATTGCCGGCAACGGAGTAACTAATCACAAAAACCGCTATAGAATTATCTCGGATTGAGGTTCAGTTTATGAAGAAAATATTGTTTTTTATTTTAGCTATTACAGTTTGCGCACCAGCTCAAAATAATTCCGCATTAAACATTGCTCAAAGAATTGCCGACCGTGTAATTGGCGAGACTTCTTTCAAATTTATTACCGTAAAACAAAAACCTGCCCTTGATCTGCAGGTTATCGATTTTAATTCGGCATTTAAACAAAAGAAGGGCAGTATTGCCTATGCTTTGTCTATAATATCCGTAAAAGAAGATATGAACCTTTATTTCGGAATTAGTTATAAATATCCGGTTACAGTTTGGATAAACGATAAGATAGTTTTTAACGGCAAAAAGCAAAGTAAATTTATCTTCAAAGAAATTGCATATTCAATGTTTGTATACAACGATAGTTTTAAAGTAAACCTAAATAAAGGAAAAAACCGTATCGTTATAGAATCTGAAAATGTTGACAGACCTTTTGTTTACTTGAGAGAAATTACTTTACCTGAAACAAATCCGGTTTCTTCTTTTTTACCTGCTTATGCCGGAGTTAAAGAATATACTTGGCCTTGGTGTTTTTTTACTACTAATAGGGAAGAAGGATCTAGAATATTTCCGAGAGAACTTTTCGAAAAATTATCAAAAGATGAATCGGATTTTGTTTTCTTAAGAGAAAACACTGAAAAGAAACTATTTATAAGTCCGGAGAATACATTTAAAAAGGACTCATATGCTGACTGGAATTATCCTAACGGCATATTGATGATGACAATGTCGGAACTATCCGGAGCGACAGTAAATCAGAAATATAAAAAGTTTGCGGAGAAATACTGCAACTTCATTGAGAATAATTCCGCAGAATTTAAAAAGCAATATTATGAAGATCATAATATTCGAGGGAGTTTTTACCGGATGTGTAGGAAAGGTATGTTAGACGATGCCGGCGCTCCCGTCCTGCCGTTTGCTGAAATCGAGCTGATTGAAAGTAATAAAGATTATTCTGATTTAGTCGACGAAATGGTTAATTACGTGATGGATGAACAATCAAGATTGCCGGACGGAATATTATGCAGACCTGAACCGGAAAAATGGACGGTCTGGTGCGATGATCTTTTTATGTCTGTTCCTTTGCTTGTAAGGGCCGGCAAATTATACAAAAAAAACAAATACTTTGATGAAGCTGCAAAGCAGATTATCGGATTCAATAAATATCTATTTGTCAATGAATCAGGTTTATATAAACACGGATGGTTCAGTAAGAACAATTTTAAATCTAAAGTATTCTGGGGAAGGGCAAACGGCTGGGTTGTATGGGCTGAAACAGAAGCATTAAAATACATACCCCAGGACAATAAATATTATCCTGAAATCGAATCAATTTATAAAAAACATATCGCCGGTATTTTCGCTTGTCAAGGGGCCGACGGTATGTGGCATCAGGTTTTGAAATGATACAAGCTCTTTTGAGGAAACTTCTTGCACGGCTATGTTCGTTTTAGCCGCTGCCCGGGGAATTACGAGCGGAATAATTGATAAAAAGTACGCACATAAGGTTTTTACTGCTTGGAACACACTTCAAAAAAATATCGATAAAAGCGGAATTGTTAAGAATATATGCTGCGGAACTGGAATTGGGTATGATACAGATTTTTATAAAAAAAGAAAAAGATATGACAACGATCCGCGCGGTTTAGGCGCTGTAATAACTGCGGCTGTTGAGGTTAGTAATTTGGAAAAATATTTATCCTGTGCGGAATAACATTTTTAATCTTTATGATACAGAAATTATTCAGATAAAAAGGAAAGATATTTATGGAAACAAATATAGCAAATACATTTTCGGTAGATAAACTAAAAGTGGTAGTTACATCGAATCGTCAAAAACTGGGAGAATCCTCTGCCTCAGGTATAAGCAAGATTATAAAAAGTCTTCTTCTGAAAAAAGACGAGATTCGAATTATATTCGCGGCAGCGCCTTCGCAGAATGAATTGTTAAATGAGTTGATTAAAGATGCGGGCATTGATTGGTCAAGAATCATTGCCTTTCATATGGATGAATATATTGGACTGCCGGAAAATTCCCCGGAATTATTCTCCAAATATTTATCCGATCATATTTTTTCAAAAGTGAACTTTAAAGAAGTCCATTTAATCAGCTCAAGTGCGACGGATAATTTAAAGGAATGTCAAAGATATGAAGCTCTTCTCAGGGAAAAGCCTATAGATATTGTATGCATGGGAATCGGGGAAAACGGACACATTGCGTTTAATGATCCGCCGACGGCTGATTTTAACGATCCTACCTTCGTTAAAGTTGTTGAACTTGATGAAAAATGCAAAACTCAACAGGTAAACGATGCTGGATTTAATAATATAAATGAAGTCCCTGCTACAGCGTATACTCTCACCGTTCCTGCTCTCTTATCTGCCGGATATTTGTTCATTGCGGTACCCGGAATAAGAAAAGCCGGTGCTGTGAACCGAACTTTAAACGGAGAAATAACTACAGAATGCCCGGCTTCGGTACTTAGGACTCATCCGGACGCGACATTATATTTAGATAAAGATTCTGCCTCTTTATTGAATCTAAAAGATATTTAAGTATTAATTTTATAATATGAAAATTCTTATAGCCCCCAACAGTTTTAAGGAATGCGCTGATTCAGTTAGAATAGCCGAAATATTTTCATCTTTTTTCTCCGGTCTGCACGGATATGAGATCCTATCAAAACCTGTATCTGACGGCGGGGACGGTTTCCTTAATGTATGCGGTAAAAATCTAAAATTAAAAAAAATCTTATATCAAGTTCCTGCGCCTTACGATAAAAAATATATTAAAACTGCAATCGGTTATAATAAAGAACTTAAAGAATTATATATTGAATCCGCAAATGTTCTGGGACTAAATCTTATTCCTCCTGCAAAAAGGCATCCCTTAAAATTAAGTTCCAGGGGCATGGGAGTTTTATTAAGAAAAATTATTTCAGATATTAATAAAAAGCGTATTAAGCCTGTCAAGGCAGTAATAGGGATAGGCGGAACCGGTACGAACGATATGGGAGCGGGTATGATTTCCGAATTAGGTATGAAATTTTACGGGAAAGGGAATACAAGAATAGAACCGGTGCCGGCAAATTTTTTAAATGTAAAGAAAATTGTTTGGGAACGATTAAAATTACCATTTAAAATTGATATTATAACGGATGTTGATAATCCGCTTTTAGGTAAAAAAGGAGCGACGAATGTTTTCGGAAGACAAAAAGGTCTGACAACAGAAGAAATTGATGTCGCTAATGCCGGGTTCGAAAATATTTATGAAATATTGAAAAAAGAAGGTTTCATAAAGAAATCCGAGTTCATTTCCGGAGCAGGCGGCGGACTTGCCGCAGGTTTTCAGGTTTTAGGCGGTTCAAAATTAATCAGTTCCGACAAATTTATATTCAGAAATCTGGGATTAAATAAAATTAAAAAAGTACATTCAGTTGTTACTGCTGAGGGTGCTTTTGACGAACAAAGTTTTATGAATAAGGCTACGGGAACTATCATAAAGAATTTTGAGCATAAAGCCGAAAAAATATTTCTTATCTGCGGGACTATCGACACGAATATAATTCCGCGTTTACCTCATAATGTTTATCCTATCGAAATATCAAAATTCTTTCGAAGCAAAGAACAGTCGGTGCGGCATTATAAAAAAGGATTAAAACTTGCATTTGAAGAAATCATAAAGTTTGACGATATGCCGTAACAATTACATTCATAAAGGGTTTTAATCTTTCGAAAATGTTATTAATCCGATTCATCAAAAAAGTAAATTTGAATTTATTTATATTTATATAGGAAACGGAGGTAACAATGTATTATATCTTGTTTTACGAAACGGCGGACAATTATATCGAACTGCGCAAACCCTTTAGAGAAGCTCATCTTGCACACGTGAAAGAGGCTTTTGACCGCGGCGAATTAATTATGGCCGGAGCACTGGCAGATCCAGCCGACAGTGCTGTGTTAATTTTCAAAGGCGAGTCGGCTAAAACTGCCGAAGATTTCCCTAAAAATGATCCATATGTATTACACGGCTTAATAAAAAATTGGAGAGTAAGACCTTGGACGGTGGTTACCGGCGATTTTTAAATTCTTAATATATTTTTGGAAATTTAATATTATACCCATATTAAAATCTATATTTATAATTAAGAGTCACCCTGAAATGGATTATAAATTAAGATTCATAGTGTTATTTCGGCGTATTTGAAAACATGCAGTCCGAACCGGTCATTTTAACTAATAAGTATTTTATGACACCACTAAAAAATTATTTCCAAATTTCTCTAAACATGCATATAGATCCAATTAAGAATAATTGAAAACCATACAGTCCTGAAAAAACATCGTTCCCGTCAAGTTTTTTTGTGAATCGAAATTACCTATCAGAATTATTTAATAATAGCATTAAACAAAGTGCAAATCCTGATCAGCATAAATAAAATTGCAATACTTACATAAATTTAGTATTTGATTCTTTCTCTGCTTTGTCAACTATACGTACCTGCACTTTCCTTTGAAGCCGGGCCGGTAATAGGGAAATAATTGCTCTAATGTCCTTACACGTTGTCGTCATATAAGAAGCATTTTGGCTGTACGGACAAGTACACTTGGAATCGTCAATCATCTGAAGCTTTCCTTTGGTCATCGACTCTAGTGCATAAGGACAAACACCGGCGGCATTCGGGATTTTTACCAGATATGTATGCACCATATTGCTTGACATAACATTTTCGCCGGCCGGAGCATTTATAAAATTAATACCCAAAGCAGTAATAAAAATAAGAGCTATTACTATTATTCCTTCGGCAATAACTAATTTCTTTTTCATAAAAATAACCTTCCATAAATATTTTAGACTATTAAATTTTACAAAATTTACGGCGATAAATATTATCAAGCTTACATTACAAATTATTTGCTTCGATTGAATAAATAATTTGAAAGCGAGTAATTTGAAATTAATCAAATTATTGCGAGCCGAGTTAATATATCATGGAAATATTTTAAGCTTCCGCAAGCTTTTGTGCCATAAAGCTAATTTCTTTTAGTATTACAGTCAAGAATAATTTTCGGAATATATTTTAACGCACTTTTAGCGAGTAAAACTATGTATTTGTCTGCGCAAACCGGGAAATCACTACAATATTTGAACTCTTTTTTACTATAAATTGTTAATTATATGTGAAAGTAGCGAGATAGAAATGGACTTACCGAGGAGAATAATGATATAAATACCTGCATTCTCCAAAATTAAATTATGCTGAAAATCAGGAATTAAAATAAATTTAATATTATCTTTGAAGTAATAATATATAGTAATACGATATAAAATATCGAAATATTATCCTTCGAAATTAGTAAGGGACCCGGTAATGAAAAAGAAATATACAATAATTATAATATTATCCGTTTTAGTGATTCTGATCGTCCTCTATAATTCATTATTTGTCAGCAAGAAAGTAGAAACTATAAAAATTAAAAAAGGTAATCTGATTACGGTTGTTTATGCTACCGGCAGGGTTACGGCGGATACTATGGCTACACTGAGAAGCGAATCGGGCGGCATAGTGAAGTATTTAAACGCAATTGAAGGGAGCTCAGTTAAAAAAGGACAGCTGCTTCTTAGAACTGATCAATCCGATATGTTATTGAATTTGCGGCAGGCAGAAAGCGATCTTAAAACTGCGCAAGTGGAATTTAATAACGAAAAGTTAAATTACGACAGAAAAAAAAATCTCATAGAATCTAATACGATTCCGCAAAATGACTACGAAGACGCAAAAAAGAATTACGAACTGGCGAATCTAAAAGTTGAACAACAGAATATTCTTCTTGATAAGGCGAAACAGAAATTATCTGAAACTGAAATATATGCTCCATTTAACGGGATCATAGTTACGTCTCGTGTTAACATGGGCGATTACCTTACTCCCGATAATATATGTTTTGAATTGGTTTCACCGATGTCGATAATTGTAGAAGGTGATGTCGACGAACAGGATTTGTCAAGGCTATCCGTCGGACAAAAAAGTGTTATTGCATTCGATGCCTTTCCCGGGGTGAAATTCAATGCATTTGTTTACAGGATTGTGCCGAAAACAAATGAAGAAACTAAAACTTCTAAAGTGTATTTGAGGCTATATAAAAAACCAACCGGATTAAATGTGGGTATGACCGCCACTATAAATATTGAAACCGGACGGAAGAATAACGTACTGCTTATTCCGAGAACATCAGTAGTAAACGCAGACGGCGGCAGTTATGTATTTTTAATAAATAGTCATAACTATTTGCAAAAAATTAATATTGAAGTAGGCAGCAACTATAGCGGGAAATATACCGAGTTGATAAGAGGCGGGCTTCAAGAAGGTGATTATATTGCCGATAATCCTTCTCTTTCACTTAAGGACGGAATGAAAGTGGAGATGGTAAAAAAATGAAAGAAAGGATTTACCTCATATTATCGATAGTTAGGAATCATTTATTATTTAAAAAGAGACAGACTTTTCTTGTAATTGCAGGTGTGGCTGTCGGGTCAATGGTAATGATTTTAACTTTTGCAATAACTAACGGTATTATCTCTGATATTAAAAATAAAATTATCGAGGTATCACCTTTAATAACGGTTAAAGGGGAAAAGATAATCGGAAAAGAACATCTTTTGATGCATGAACAAAATGGTAGAAATAATCAATATTTTATTAAGTCAAGAATACCTCCTGACGAAAAGAATGAGATAAAACCGTACATGCAGGTGGTTTCTGTTTTGGACGGGGTAAAAGATATAAATGCCGTTTCACCATATGTTTTTTCAAGAGGAGTTCTAAGAGAACGAACTATTACCAGGCAGTGCTTTATTAAGGGGATTATCCCGGAGCGGGAGATGAAAATAGCCGATCTTGAAAAGAAAATAAAAAGCGGAAGCCTTGAAGAATTGAGATATACGCCGAACGGTGTTTTAATAGGAGACGGGCTGGCAAGAAAACTGAAAGCAAAGTATCATGATATGATTCAACTTACCGGTGAAAACGGAGTTATATATAATTTGATTGTTACCGGTACTTTCTCTACAGGCTTTAGCGCTGTAGACGATAAAAATATATTAATAAACTTAAAGTTTGCCCAGAATATTAAAAATTATCCTGTTAACACGGTTTCTGCTATAGGCATCCATACGGTTTCTTTGTCCGAAGTAGACCAAACATCCGAACTTATTAGTAGACTTACCGGTTACAAAACCGAAACTTGGGAGGAAGCCAATGCCAACCTTATCGAACTTTTCGAACGAAATAACAATATAACTTTGTTCCTCGTTGTATTTGTTTTTATAGTAGCCGGATTCGGTATTGCAAATGTGCTTATCACTATTGTTCTTCAAAAGCGGCAGGACATTGCAATTATGAAATCATTCGGATTATCTAAAATGTCTATCGAAATAATATTTATAACCGAGGGTCTCATACTCGGCTTAATCGGTACCGTTATAGGAGAAATTGCCGGACATTTTATGGCAAACTTTATTTCAACCTTACCAATTAGTTTCGGCGATAGTGCTGTTATTAAAAACGATCATCTTGTGACATATCAAACTGTTTTATCCTTTGTGATCACAGCCTCTTTTTCCATACTTATAAGCGGAATAGCCGGCTGGGGACCGGCAAGAAGAGCTGCAAAATCAAATCCTGTAGATATTATAAGAGCTTAATATGACTAATAAAAAATACTTATTGATGATAGCATACAGACAGTTGTCGCAAAGGAAAAGGCAGACTATTCTATCGCTGGCCGGAATCGGAATAGGAGTGATGGTTTTAATTACCGCCATTTCATTAATGAACGGACTTGTTGAGAGTTTCATCCAAAAAATAGTTAATATTGCACCGCATGTTCTGGTAAACGGCGAGATAATTACTCCGCCTGTACCCGACCAGTTGATTACTCCGGATAAAAATACAAAAATAAATTTCATTAAAAATGTTTACAGAAATGATGAAGAAGTAATAAAAAATTATAAAAAAATTATGGGGATTATTAAGCAGGATTCTCTTGTTGAAGTTGCAACGCCGCTTGTAGGACTAAATACGATCGGAAAATTCGGCACGACGGCTTTACCGGTTCAATTATTCGGAATATTACCTTTTACACAAAATAAAATAGAAAAATTCAGCGAAAGTATGATGAGCGGAAATTATAATGGACTAGAAAGAACACCTGACGGTATTCTGTTGGGTACTTCAGTTGCTAATGATTTTAGTGCAAAGGTGGGCGACAGAATTCAGATTGTCTCGAGTAAGGGGAATACATTCAGTGTAAAAGTGACCGGCATTTTTTCTACCGGGATAAACGATATTGACGGAAATGCTTACATTAAATCTAAAATTGGCGCAAAATATCGGCGGCTATCCGACGGATGACGTGACCGATATCTATATTCGCGTAAAAAATTTAAAACAGGATTTGAAGGTTGCAAAAAATATTCAGAGCCTTACCAATTACAAAGCAATCACCTGGGAAGAAAAAGCAGCGAGTGTTCTTGCATTATTTAAGATGATCTCCATGATAGTCTATTTTCTCGTTTTCTTTGTTGTGCTGGTTGCCGGCTTTGGTGTGGCTAATGTTTTAATTACAAATGTGCTTGAAAAAACTAGGGATATTGCAATCTTGAAATCCTTCGGTTTTAAGAAATCAGAAATAACTGTTGTTTATCTGTTTCAAGGATTGATTGTTGCGGTATTAGGTGCTGCTATCGGCTGTCTTCTCGGTTATTTGATGATCGAAATTTTATCCTCAATTCAAATAGCTTCTTCCGGGAGCTCGGCCGTAAGGACAAACAGATTATTAATGGGAAAAGATCTCTGGTACTTTACATTTTCTTCCGGCTTCGCGGTTCTTGTTAGCCTTATCGCATCAATCATCCCGGCCAGAAATGCTGCGAAAGTAAATCCTGTTGAAATTTTACGCGGTGAAAAATAATGAGTGATACAATTATAAGATTGGAAAAAATTAATAAAACTCTAATAAATAAAACCGACGGTGAAACCGTTACAACTACCATTATCCCGGAAATTAGTCTGGAGTTTAGAAAAGGCGAATTTAGTTCTATCACCGGTCCGAGCGGCTCAGGAAAAACAACACTTCTATATTTAATCGGTGCTCTTGATAAACCGACCAAAGGCAAGATATTTCTTGAGGATAAAGAAATATCGGTTATGAAGGAGGAAGAACTTGCCGGGCTCAGAAATCAAAAATACGGTTTTATTTTTCAGTTTCATTTCTTATTGCCGGAATTTTCCGCACTGGAAAATGTTATGATGCCTATGCTGGCAAGAGGCAAAACAAAAATCTCAAGTGCAAAAAAAAAGGCCGCGGGTCTGCTTGCGCAGGTTAATATGGAAGATAAAATACATAGTAAACCCAACCAGCTTTCAGGCGGACAGCAGCAGAGGATTGCTGTAGCCAGAGCCTTGGCAAACGATCCCGTGATTCTGCTTGCGGACGAACCTACCGGAAATCTTGATTCTAAAAATTCCGAAAATATATATAGTCTGTTTGAGAGGCTGAATAAAGAAAATAATCAGACAATAATAGTTGTAACGCATGATGATCATTTTGCTCTTAGAACACACAGAAAAATCCATATTATCGACGGAAAAATAGACGAAGATATAAAACTTGTCTGATTGCATGTATTAATAATGGAAATTGGGACCGCCATTAATTAAAGTTCAATTTTATCATACTTAAAAACACAATGTAATTCCGGTTGCATAGCGTTTTTGTTATTATTCATATATTTATTAATTAAAAATGAATATCGGAGATAAAAAGTGAGCCATAAAATTACATTGATTCCGGGTGACGGTATCGGTCCCGAAATTACGGTTGCCACGGTTAAAGTGCTTGAACATACCGGTATTAAATTTACTTGGGAAACTGTTGAAGCCGGTGTTACCGCTCTTGATAAATACAAAGATCCACTGCCGCTGGAAGTTATAGATTCCATAGCCAGAAACAGAGTAGCAATAAAAGGTACTCTTACAACTCCGGTTGGAAAAGGCTTTAGAAGCGTGTACGTAGCTTTGAGGAAAGAATTTGAATAATTCGTTAATCAAAGACCGGCAAAAACTTATACGTGAATAAAAACTCTTTATTTCGATCATCTAGATCTGATAATTTTCAGAGAAAACCTTGAAGAGTTTTTTCAGGAATAGAACATTACATAAACAGCAGTCATTCAGCGGCAGAGACTATAGGAATAATTACCAAAAGAGGTTCGGAAAGGATTATCAAGTATGCCTTTGAATATGCGAAGAAACACGGCCGTTAATAATTAACGGTAGTACATAAAGCTAACAAACTAAAATTTACCGGCGTTCTTTTTCTGGATGTCGCGCGGGAAATTGCACCCGGATATCCCGAAATTTTGTTTGAAGATAAAATTATCGATAATATGGCAATGCAGATGGTAACGAACCCCTATCAATTCGATTGTATTGTCACGACAAACTTATTCGGAGATATATTGTCCGATCTGGCTTCGGGTTTGGTTGGAGGCCTCGGAATGGCACCCGGAGCCAATATAGGCGACGGCGTTGCGGTTTTCGAAGCTGTACACGGCTCGGCACCGGATATAGCGGGACAGGATTTGACTAATCCTTCAGCACAGATATTAGCTTCTGTAATGATGCTGGAATATTTAGGTGAATTTGAAGCGGCTAAAAGGATTGAAAAAGCATTGGCTGCGGTTATTTCTGAAAGTAAATTCGTTACCCGCGATATTCATTCGACAAAATATGTGGGAACTAAAAAATTTGCGGAAGCCGTAATAGAAAAATGAATGAATGATTACCGGGACGAAATTGTAAATTATCCGGTTACTTATAATTATTTTTTGAATTTTAATTCTTATCTTAGTATTCGTAATATTTAGAGAAATGTGAATATGTTTAGTGTCGGAAAAATAAATATAGAAAAAGCTGTATTACTCGCTCCAATGGAAGACGTTACGGATGTATCGTTCAGGCTTGTTTGCCGCGAGCTTGGGGCAGATGCGGTTTATACGGAGTTCGTAAATTCCGAGGGACTTGTCAGGTTATCGGCGAAGACTCATAAAAAACTTGAGATTATAAATGAAGAAAGGCCTGTCGGAATTCAAATATACGGCGGCGGAATCGACTCTATGGTCGGAGCAGCCCGTATTGCTGAAAAAGAAAACCCGGATTTAATTGATATTAATGCAGGCTGCTGGGTAAAAAATGTTGTAGGCAACGGAGCCGGTGCAGGTTTACTCAAAGATCCGGAGTATATGCAGCAACTGGTTAAAGGCGTTGTCGATTCGGTTTCTCTTCCGGTTACTGTCAAGACAAGATTAGGGTGGGATCATGAAAGTATCAAAATTCTAGAAGTAGCAAAACGGATGGAGGATGTGGGTGTTAAAGCTTTAACAGTGCATTGCAGAACCAGAGCAATGGGGCATAAAGGCGAGGCCGACTGGAATTGGATTCCCAGAATCAAAGAAGTTGTTGATATCCCGGTGATATTAAACGGCAATGTCCTTTCGGCTGAAGATGTTAAAAGAGCATTTGACGAAACAGGTGCTGACGGAGTAATGATTGCCAGAGGTGCGATAGGTAATCCGTGGATATTTAAAGAGGCAAAAGAATTAGTCGATAACGGGTATATTTCAACCGTCATTGATGAAGAATTGAAAATTAAGACTTGTTTAAGACATCTTTTCCTTGCTATAAATGTGAAAGGTGAAAAAAGAGCTGTCCTCGAACACAGGAAATTCTATACCGGATATTTAAAAGGATTAAGGAATGCTTCTTTAGTTAGAAAAAAACTAATGGAAGTAATCGATTATAAATCCGTAGAAGAAATACTTCTCCAATATTTGAATGAGCTGTTAAATTACAATATTGCCATTTAATACTCTACAAATCTGAAAAAATATTGAATAATATACTATCTCCAAAAGTCGCAAGAATTATTTCAACTATTTTTGTACCGCCTTCATTTACAATTCTTATATACACTTTTTTTGCTCTCAGATTTGAAACTGAAGTTCAAAGGATAGTTATCACAATTCTTGTAGCATTTATATTTGGTTTCACTCTTCAAATATCTCTTTTTTTATTTTTAAGAAAACGCGGTTTATTAGTCGATCTGGATGCATCGGTAAAAGAAGAAAGGACTATGCCGTTTCTGATTTCCGTATTATTCTATATAGCCGGGCTGGCGATACTTATTTACGCGAAAATTAATATTATTTCAATAGGCTTCTGGTTTTGTTATATTTCAAATACGCTTATTGTAATATTAATAAATAAAAAATGGAAAATAAGTGTTCATGCTGCCGGAGCAGCGGGCCCTGCCGCCGCATTAATTTTTATATTGGGCAGTTCCGGTTTATGGACTTTGATTATATTATTAATGGTCGACTGGTCCAGGATAAAACTTAAATGTCATAACTTTGCTCAGGTTTTAGCCGGCTCAGTGTTAGGCTTCGGTTCCGCTTTTATTCAGATTTATTTAATTTATCATTGGTTCGGCCATGGCTGATAAAAATGAAATAATAAAAATACTTGAGAATATTGCCGACTTAATGGAATTCAAAGGGGAAAATCCATTTAAAATCAGTGCATTCCGGAACGGTGCTAATATACTGCGGGGTTCTGAAGAAAATATTGAAAAGCTGATAGAAACCAAGCAACTTTCGAATATCAAAGGTATTGGTAAAAGTTTACAGTCCGTGATTTATGAATTTCATGATTCCGGACAATCAACTCTTTTATCTGGAATGAAGAGTGATGTACCTGAAGGAATAGAGGATTTGTTAAGAGTAAGGGGACTGGGGCCTAAAAAAATCAAGATCCTGTACTCAAACCTGGGAATATCGAATATAGACGAGCTTGAATATGCCTGCAAGGAAAATAGACTCTCACTGCTGAAGGGATTCGGAGCGGCAACACAGAAAAAGATTCTTACCGAAATTGAAAAATTAAAATCATATAGTAAATATATCCTCATAAATACAGCCGAAGATTATTCCGATCAGGTTTTGGAACGAATCTCCCGCTTGCCTTCAATTTCCAAGGTTGCTGTTACAGGGCAATTAAGAAGGGGAATGGAGGTTTTATCAAAGCTGGAGTTTATTGCATTAACTCGCGATGTTAGTCTTCTTTGCAAAGACATCAAGGAGCATTTTGATTGTGAACAGGAAAACGATCACATAAATATTAAAAACGGGTTCAAAATCCCCCTCATACTTTATCCAGTTAAATCGGAGCAAGAGTTTAATGAAAAATTATTCAGTACAACAGGAAGTGCTGAATTTCTGCAAAGAATACAATTTACTGAGGATGTAATAGATCTTTCAGGCGATGAAAAAGAATTCTTCCGGCATTTTAATATGCCGTACATTATACCTGAAATGAGGGAAAGTATCTATTTTGATATTAAAAGTGAGTACTTAAAGCAAAACTCTGATTTAAGTATTAACCATTTTAAGAGCTTGCTCCACTTTCATACATCAAATTCTGACGGTAAAAATACATTATCCGAGATGCTCCGGGAAGCAAAAAAGGAGGGTTTTTCATTCGCAGCAGTTTGCGATCACAGTAAATCTGCTTTTTATGCGAATGGTTTAACTGAAGAAAGAATTATCCAGCAAAAACAAGAGATTAACTCGGTCATATCTGAATTTGGTTTGCATATATTTCACGGAATTGAATCAGATATTTTACGTAACGGCTCTCTGGATTATGATATCGGTTTTATGTCGAATTTTGATTTTGTAGTTGCGTCGATTCATTCCGGTTTCCAGATGGAGCAAGGTGAAATGACCAAGCGTATAATTAAAGCCGTTGAAAATCCGCACACCGATCTGCTGGGGCACCCGACCGGGAGATTACTGCTTTCACGAGATCCTTATAAAGCAAATATTAAAAAAATTATTGATGCTTGCGCAGCCAATAAAGTTGCGGTAGAGATTAACGCTAATCCGCATAGGCTAGATCTGGATTGGAGACTGATTTATTATGCAAGGGAAAAAGGATGTTTATTTTCAATAAATCCGGATGCACATTCTATTGGCGATATTTCTTATATCAAATACGGAGTAATGATAGGAAGAAAAGGCGGGCTTCGGAAGAACGAAGTGATTAATTTTTTAGAAGAGAAGGAATTCAGAAAATTTCTTAACCGGAAAATAAAAAGAAAGTTGAATTAGGCAGCGACATGGTAGATTATTATTACGAAAAAAATACGGCCGTGATTAAGCTGAACCGCCCGGAAAAAAGAAATGCATTAAACCCGGAAATGGTTCAAAGTATTAAACATCATTTAGCATTTGCTGCTAATGATGATAATATTCGAAGTTTAATTATAACCGGTGAGGGAAAGAGTTTCTGTTCTGGAGCCGATCTCGATTATTTGAATAGTTTAAAAAAATTTTCGGTAAGTGAAAATGAAAATGATTCGGAATGCTTGGCGGAATTGTTTTTATCTTTGTATAAGTTCCCGAAACCCACAATCGCGGCGGTTAACGGTGCTGCTATTGCGGGCGGATGCGGTTTGGCATCGGCTTGCGATATTATAGTTGCCAATCCTTTAAATTCCAAGTTCGGTTATTCCGAAGTGAAGATAGGTTTTATTCCTGCGATTGTTTCGGTCTTTCTTATTAAAAAGGTAGGGGAAGGTGTTGCAAAAAGAATGCTACTTACCGGTGATTATATTGAAGGTAAGAGAGCTTATGAAATAGGTCTGGTAGATTTTTTATCCGAGAATCCGGCAAAATATGCATTGGAAATATCGGAAACATTAAATAAAAACTCTCTTTTAAGTTTGACACTTACAAAAAAAATGGTTCAGACAGTTTCATCCATGTCAACAGAAGATGCAGTAGAGTATTGCACCAAGTTGAATGCGATAAGCAGAGAATCGGAAGATTTAAAAAAGGGTTTGACATATTTTTTAACAAAGAAGTAGGGGCATTTATGTCTGATGAATTAAAAAAATATATTAGAAACGTAGTTGATTTTCCTAAACCGGGAATAGTATTCAAAGATATAACTACTTTATTAAAAGATCCCAAAGCGATTAAAATTACTCTGGAAAAATTATATGAATTATCAAAGGATCTGAATATTACCAAAGTTGCAGGAATCGAATCGAGGGGATTTCTTTTCGGAGCTATGCTAGCCGAAAAGCTCAACGCGGGTTTTGTACCGATTCGTAAGCCCGGTAAACTGCCGGCCGAAACCGAAAGTAAAACTTATGACCTTGAATACGGTAATGACACCATTGAAATACATAAAGATGCCATTCAGAGAGGCGAAAGAGTTCTGATACACGATGACCTCCTTGCCACAGGCGGAACTGCACTTGCAGCGGCTTCTCTAGTCGAAAAGCTCGGCGGAGATGTGGTTCAATTTTCTTTTATTATCGAATTGTCTTTCCTGAAAGGAAGGGAAAAACTAAAAGGATATGATGTTAAATCTTTGATAGAATATAACAGCGAAAATTAAACGATTATAATTTAAAAAGCAGGAACAAAATTCAAATGTCCCTGTCTTCTTTATTCGGTATTGCCATCATGAGCAACTTTCCAACTTTTCGGTGAGATAACTATTACAAACTCTCCCTTGTTAATTTGTTCGCCGAATGATTTTAATAATTCTTCGGGACTTCCGCGACGGATTTCTTCGAATTTTTTTGTAAGTTCCCTGCAGACAACAACAAGTCTGCGGGGCATATATTCGTTTAATTCATTCAATAGTTTTTCTATTCTGTACATTGATTCGTACAACACAATGGTTCTTTCTTCGTCAGCCAAAGATTGAAGCTTCTTCTGCCGTCCTTTTTTTTGAGGAATAAATCCTTCGAAGATAAAAGAATCTGTAGGCAGTCCGCTTACTGTTAATGCCGCAATAATTGCAGTCGGACCGGGCACGGGAATTACGGAAAGGCCGGATTTAATAGCCGCAGAAATAGTCCTGATTCCGGGGTCGGATATGGCCGGTGTTCCCGCATCCGTAATTAATGCACAAGATTCTCCGTCTTTTATTCTATTCAATAGATATTCTATCTTGGAATTTTCATTTGCGGCATTTAATGAAACCAGTTCTTTTTTTATCTGAAAGTTATTCAATAAAACTGATGACGTGCGGGTATCTTCGCAAGCAATAAAATCAACATCTTTTAGAACATCCAGTGCACGCAGAGTAATGTCTTTAAGGTTTCCGATTGGGGTGCTGACTATAAATAGAGAACCTTCCAAGTAATCTCCGCCGATTTAAAATGATAATCCCGCCGTAGGCGGGACATCATGCAAGTAGTTATAAAATTAGTTTTTAGTCGAAAGCAAATTTAATACTTTTTTAATTATTTCCAAGCCTTCGTCCAAATCTTCTTTTTCTATGTTCAAAGGCGGTCGGAATCTTATCGATTTCTCTCCGCAGCCCAGAATTAATAGATGTTCGCTATAACATTTGTTTCTGAATTTATTTCTTAGTTCCGCCGATGGCAGGTCGAACGAGCACATTAATCCGAGACCGCGCGAATTACCTATCAGATGCGGAAATTCTTTTTGGAGTTCGTCCAGCTTCGACAAAAGATACGTGCCTTGAAATTCTGCATTATGAACCAAATTTTCTTTTTCAATAATCTGCATAATATGCTTCGACCTGACCATATCAGTTAAGTTTGCTCCCCATGTGGAATTTATCCTGCTGGACTTATGAAAACAGTTTTCCGGTACATCGTCTACTCTGTCGGATACCATAATGCCGCAGACTTGCGCCTTTTTGCCGAATGAAATTATATCCGGTTTAACATAATAATCGGCAGCCCAGAATTTACCGGTTAGTCCGAAACCTGTCTGCACTTCATCGAACATTAATAAAATATCGTACTGATCGGCAATCTCTCTCAGTTTTTCGAAAAACTCTTTCCTGAAAAAATTATCGCCGCCTTCGCCCTGAATAGGTTCCAAAATAATTACGGCGATATCGTCCGGATTATCTTTTATTGCCGAATATATTTCTTCGACAGCTTTGTTTTCCGAAAGGATAATTTCCTCAAGGTTTTGATCAACCGGAAACTTAATTTTAGGATTTGTAATCCTCGGCCAGTTAAATTTCGGGAAGTATTTGACCTTGTTTGGTTCTGTATTTGTAAGAGACATCGTATAGCCGCTTCTACCGTGAAATGCTTGTTTGAAATGAAGCACTTGATGTCCTTTTTCTTCTTTATAACCTTTCATAAAATTTTTCTGAACCTTCCAGTCGAATGCAACTTTCAAACCGTTTTCAACGGCTAAAGCTCCGCCCGAAACGAAAAACAAATGCTTCATATAATCAGGTTTTGCGATAGACGCAAAAGTTTCAACAAACTCTGCCATCTGTACGGTATAAATATCAGAATTGGACGGTTTATTTATCGCGGCCGCGGTCAGTTCATTTCGTACTTCTTCGGTCAATAATCCGGGGTGATTCATGCCCAAGGCTGAAGATGCAAAAAACGTGAAGAAATCAAGAAAACTGTCGCCGGTTTTTTGATCGATCAATCTTGTACCGTGGCTTTTTTCAAGATCGAGTACAAATTCAAATCCATCGGCAAGCAGATATTTTTCCAACGTATGATGAACTTCGTCAGGCAGAATTTTTGAGAATTGTTCTTTTAAATCTTCAATCGTATTAGAAAAGGTGTTATTCACTTTTACCTCCTAAACATTCAGTATCTGAATATTTGCAGTTAATTTAAAAATATGCCTAAAAGGCCTGCTATTAAAATGAAACGGAAGAGGTAAAAAATTTAGAAGACGTTTTCGAAACGGGAAACGAAGTAGCTTCTGAGGCTCTTAAATCCGGTTTGTTCAAGAAAATTTTTGAAAAAAAACATAAGACACTTATCGCATAAATATTCAAAGCCAATGTAATTATTTTAAATTCAAGATTCAATCCCAAATAACCAAAAAGGAATTATGCAAATTCTGTTAGTTTATGACAATTATTGGGCTTCTATATAGCTTTATTTGTTAAAAAGCAAAATTGCTTTTAGATTTTTAATTTCTTACAATTATTGGGTAAAAAAGATAAATAACCGGAGTTAAAATTAAACATTTAATTGTACTTCGACGATAAAAACAAAATTTTTTATCTTTTCATTTTTTATCAACATTTATCAAAAATAAAGGAAGATAAAATGGATTTCCTCGAAAAATTAGGCATCAAAGAAAAAAATTATGGTGCAAGTACCGGATTAAATTGGTTTGAAACAAAGAGTGAAGGAGAATTAAAAATATTTTCGCCGGCAGACGGCAAGTACATCGCTTCTGTTTACCAGGCATCAGAAGAAGATTATGAAAATATTATAAAAACATCGGCAAAAACATTTCTTGAATGGAGAAAAATACCGGCGCCGAAAAGGGGCGAAATTGTCAGGCAAATCGGTCTGAAATTAAGAGAATATAAACCTTATCTGGGGAAATTGGTATCCTACGAAATGGGTAAATCGCTGCAGGAAGGACTGGGAGAAGTCCAGGAAATGATAGACATCTGCGATTTTTCAGTGGGACAATCTAGACAGCTTTACGGATCTTCAATGGCTTCGGAAAGAGCAAGCCACCGTATGTTCGATCAGTATCTTCCTTTAGGCATTGTGGGAATAATTACTGCTTTTAATTTTCCCGTCGCGGTTTTTTCCTGGAATGCAATGTTGGCTACGGTTTGCGGAGATGTAAATATTTGGAAGCCCTCATCCAAAGTTCCCTTATCGGCAATTGCCGTTCAGAATATACTCGGTACGATTATTAAAGAAAATAATCTTCCGGAAGGATTATTTAATTTAGTTATCGGTAAGGGATCAACAATTGGTGAGAAGCTTCTAAATGATAAAAGAATACCGCTGGTTTCTTTAACAGGTTCAACTCCTATCGGCAGACATGCAGGTGAAGTTATTGCCAAACGGTTCGGGAAATCAATACTAGAATTAGGAGGTAATAACGGTATTATTATCACGCCTGACGCTGATCTGAAAATGGCTGTTCCCGCCGTAGTATTCGGTGCTGTAGGTACAGCGGGACAAAGATGTACTTCCACCAGACGTTTGATTATTCACGAATCTGTTTTTGATAAAGTAAAAGATTCTCTTACTAAAGCATATAAAAGCTTAAAAATAGGGAATCCTCTCGACGAAAATAACCATGTTGGTCCCCTAATCGACCAAAATGCCGTGAATCTTTTTGCCGGTGCTCTAAAACAGGTTAAAGAAGAAGGCGGAAAAATTCTGTTTGGAGGAGAAGTTTTGAGCGGTAAAGGTTACGAATCCGGCTGCTATGTTGTTCCTGCTCTGGTTGAGGCTGAAAATCACTTTAAAATTGTTCAGGAAGAAACTTTTGCGCCTATTCTATATTTGATTAAATATAAAGGAGATGTTTCCGAAGCAATTAAACTGCATAATAACGTTGTCCAAGGATTATCTTCTTCAATATTTACAAATAACTTTAAGGAAGCAGAACAATTCCTTTCAGTAGAAGGATCTGACTGCGGTATTGCAAACGTGAATATAGGTACATCCGGAGCAGAAATCGGAGGTGCTTTCGGCGGAGAGAAGGAAACAGGAGGAGGCAGGGAATCCGGTTCCGATTCTTGGAAAGCTTATATGAGAAGACAAACGAATACTTTGAATTTCGGATCAACGTTACCTTTGGCACAAGGTATTAAATTTGAAATTTAATTTAAATTTTATCTGGATTCTTTAATGGCTTTATTATAAATTAATTAAGGTTTTGTTTGATTTTCTATTTTCAGATCAATTCCGGATTTATAAGAGGAAACCCTATAATGAAGCCATTAAGTTTAAAATACCTTTAACTTAAGAAATATCTAAAGTTAGACAAAGTAAGGTGTTTCATTATTTTTCTATTTTCCCATTTTGATATTCTGTTCTCCTTTTAAATAATAAAATTACAATATTGTGCCCCGTTTTTTGCGTTTTTCCGTGGTACGGAATTTGTCTTTTCACATAAAAAGTAGATGGTGGGACAGTGAAACAATTACAACTAGATTCTTTCATTTCTGCAAATGTTGATATTGAATTCAATCAATATAAAATTCTGTCGGGATTAAAAGAATTCCGGCGTGAATTTAATAAAAACAAGATATATCCGTCACTGGCTGAACTAGTCTACCTTTCATCTCAATTAGAAGAAGTAATTCACAAAAAAAATAATAATATAAGCATTCCGTTACCTAAAGGGCTTAAGGGCACTAAACATAAAGACAAAAATATAATTGTAGAAATTGTCGAACATAATACTGAAAAAAGCGAGTATTTTTACGAATTGATTGAGTGGGCCTTACCGCAGATTAAAAGATTGATAGATGAAGCTTATATTCTTTATGATTTTGTTGAAAAAAATATTCAAGTAGAAGAAGTGGGTATTGCTCCTTTCAATAGAGATGAAGGTTATTTTATGATTCCTGATACATCCGTAAATATGGTTCAGGTTTACAAATACGAATGTTCTGTGTATTCACCGGGTAATAAACCTTATAGATCATTAAAAACAAACTTTGTTACTGCTACTAAAAATTTAGAATATTACGGCTCTGCGGAATTTATTAAACTTGAATTAATAAGAAAATATAAAGACAGACCTAATATTGCCGCATTTATCTGCAAGATAAATGTTGATTTCCCGTTTAATGAAACAATATTTCCTATTGCTAAAAGAAAACTTCTAGCTCATATCTCTGAGTAAGTTTTTGTTTTTTTACATATTGATAATGTAATATCAAACCATTTCATAAAATTTAGAATAAATCATCCTTTTAAATTATCCCTTGCATTTTTGCGGTTAGTTTAAAATCCACCACAGCCGATTAATACAAAAATTAATGAATGTATTAAATCGTTCACGATTTTCCGGACAAAATTAATCTCTAACATATAAAAGTTTATGGAACATTGCATATTATCTCTGAGAAGGAAGCCGAATATATTTATGAAAAATTATGGAACGATTGACAATAGGAACAGGGCAGTATGGTAAAGTTTCTCTTTCATCCGAAGCTTGGGAATATTTAAAAAAAAAGAATGCTCGATTTTCTATTTCAGCTACGCCGGAATCTGTTAAAGAATGGAATAAGTTAAAAGGTGCTGCCGCAGCATTGATTCAATTAACTTGTTTATTTGAGTAATTTTCTAGAAATATTTGTATTGAGGAATGATTAAAAAAAATCCGGTTCCATCACATTTATGGATGAACCGGATTTTCTATTTTCAAGTTAATTTTAACCGACTAGTCCTATGAAATCGGTCATGATCTGCCCTGTTTCGTCCAATACCGGATCTTCTTTTTGATCCGAAGAGTCTGCTTGGGTCTCTCCTTCCTTCAGCAATTTTAATCCTAATTTTTTACGAATTTCGTTTTCCCGTTCAAATTTTTTCTTATCCATTTCATCCTGTTCTTTTTTCCGCTGAATTTCGTTAAGGGAAACATATTTTCTATCATGTGCATCCTTGTATTCATTTATCTCGTCAAGATATTTTGCCCATTCAGTGTCATCATCGTTAATTCTTTTTATATGTTCTTTTTCCAATTCGGGAACATATCTTTTTACATCACCGTACATATTATATTTTGTCGGTGAAATTTGATCCCACGGCAGAGAACTCGGTTCCGAGCTTTCACCGAATTCTTTCGGGTCAATTGCGGCAGGGTAAACGATATCCGGTACTACACCAAGATGCTGTGTGCTTTCGCCGTTAATTCTGTAAAACTTAGCTATTGTTAGTTTTATCTGGCCCAATTTAGTGGAGGAATTCGGTATAAGGCGATTAAGATCAATTAAATTTTGAACCGTACCTTTTCCGTAAGTTTGCTCTCCGACAATCAAGCCTCTTCCGTAATCCTGGATTGCTGCTGAAAATATTTCCGAAGCCGAAGCACTGAATCTGTTAACAAGCACAATCATCGGCCCGTTATAAAAGATAGAAGAATCTGGGTCATCCTCTTCTCTTATTCTTCCGTCAGAACTTTTAATTTGTACTACCGGGCCGTCCTTGATAAACAAGCCGGTAAGCTTGACAGCTTCTTCCAGAGAGCCGCCGCCGTTATTTCTTAAATCGATTATTAATCCGCTGATTTTTTCTTTCTTCAAATCTTCGAGAAGTTTTTTCACATCTCTTGTAGTGCTTTTATAATTTTTATCTCCGCGCTGTTCGGCTTCAAAGTCGCTGTAGAACGCAGGGATGGTAATAACACCAAGTTTATAATCTTTGTTGTCGTTTTTTACATCCAAAATTTTATCTTTAGCCGACTGTTCTTCGAGTTTAATTTTGTCCCTTACAAGAGTAATCAAAGTCGGCTTTGCATTTACCCCTTCGGTTGAAGGCAGAATCTGAAGCCTGACGACACTGCCTTTCGGTCCTCTGATAAGCTGAACAACATCGGTGATTCTCCAGCCGATTACATCAACCATATCACCTTCTTTACCCTGTCCCACACCAACAATCCTGTCTCCGGGGTGAAGCTCTTTGCTCTTAAATGCTGGTCCGCCCGGAATTACTTCAACAATTTTAGTATACTCGTCCTCGGTTTGCAGCTGTGCACCTATACCTTCAAGAGACCGGCTCATATCAATCTTAAAATTGTCTGAAGTTATGGGCGACATATAATTTGTGTGCGGATCGAGAGCTTCTGTATAAGAATTTTCAAACAGCTGAAAAACATCTTCATCGCTGTACTGATCAAGGTTTTTGTTTAAAATATCATATCTTTTTATAAGAGTTTTTTTAACCGCGTCCCATTTTTTCCCTGTTAATAACAAATTCAACGCATCGTTTTTTACTCTTTTCTTCCAGAGTTCGTTATAATCGGTTGTATCCTTCGGCCAGGGAGCATCTTTACGGTCAATCAGGAATTTTTCGTCCTTTGTAAAATTAAATTCCTTATCCAAAAGCTTTTTTGCATAGTTTATGCGTTCGTTCATTCTTTCTCTGAAGACGTTAAATATAACATATGCAGGTTTTAAATTTCCGTCTTTAATATCGTCGTCAAGCTGGTATCGGAACTGTTGAAAATCGTCAATATCCGATTGAAGAAAATACATTCTGTTATAATCCAAAGAATTCAAATAACGGTTAAAAATTACATTCGAGAGTGAGTCGTTTAATGAATATTTTCTGTAATGGTACCTGGACAAAATTGTATTTATTAGCTGGTCTTCCGTTGACATGTATTTTTCAGCGTGAGCAACTTTAACGGTATCGGGTGTACTCCAGAAATTCAGATTAAAGTCCGTTGTTTTTGCAAGGAAGATATTAGCTGTTACCAGTATAATAGCTAATACAAAGAATTTTTTCATAATATTACTCGTTGTTTTCTTCATTTACTTATTTGTTATTTGAAATTTGTACAAATCTAGTAACAGAAGGGGAGTATAAAAATGTTTTAATTTCCCGCTACCTAATTTTAGTACTTAATTTTTTGATTTTATCCGAACCGCAATATCCGAATAATTTATTTATTAAAAAAATCTATTATTTTTCCCGCCTGACCTAAATTAACTAATCCGGTTAACCGCCGGATTTTTAAGCTTAAACCTTATTGTAAATTAGGAAATGATAAAAGTATTTCACTTAGACGGGCGATAAGAAAAAATGACTTACAGTTGAAATAATTTTATAGCAAAATCTTTAGACCGGCTAAGTATCCGGAATGTAACATATAAAGTAAAGAAATAAATTAAATTCGTTAAAAAGTTCTAATTTTTCTTTAATTTACAAAATAACGGAGTACCGGCGCCTTAAATTAAATTAAGTGCCGGTTACTTAAATTTCATACGGATTTAATACCTAAAATTATTTCAATTCTGATGCCAGTTTAAAAACTTTTGCAGCATGGTTTTCAATATCGGATACATTAATAATTTTAGCTATTTTACCTTCTTTATTAATAATAAATGTTACTCTGTTATCGACTCCGTATTTATTTAATACTCCGTATTCGGCCGAAACTTTTTTTAGCGAATCGGAAAGCAGAGGGAAATTAAGATGATATTTGTCGATAAAATTTTTTATAGCAGTCTTGCCGTCAACGCTTACGCCTAAAACCGGAATCTTACTTTCCTGAAATTTTTTCCAGCTGTCCCTAATTCCGCAGGCTTCTTTTGTACAGCCCGGGGTTCCGGCCTTCGGATAAAAATAAACAATAACCGGGGATTTTCCTTGAAAAGTAGATAGCATATATGCTTTTCCGTAAGCATCATGCAGTGTAAAGTCCGGTGCATTCATGCCGACTTTTAATTTATCGCCGCCGTAAACAGATACGAAAAACAGCAGAAAGAAAATCACCCCTGACGAAATCATCATCTTTTTCATAGTAACTCCTTTGAAAGATTATTATTTATTTAGACAATTGGGAACGTTTCCGATAAATTATTATTAATCCTTTTCTACACTTCTGGCAAAAATATAGTCGACGTTCTTAAGCATTTTTTTGTTGTCGAATATACCGTCCAATTCTTCATTTGATAAATATTTTTTAACTTCGTCCGATTTCATTAATTCAGATTTAAGGTCTTTGGATTTATCCGCCCATACTTCCATTGCCGAAGTTTGAACAATTTTATAAGCATCTTCTCTTGAAATTCCTTTATTAATTAATTTCAGGAGAATTGTTTGCGAGAATACAAGTCCGCGGGTAAGATTTAAATTTTTGATCATATTCTCGGGATAAATAAGAAGATTTTTAACAAGTTTTACCATCAAGTCGAGCATATAATCGAGAGCAATAGTACTGTCCGGAACAATAATTCTTTCAACGGAAGAATGCGAAATATCTCTTTCATGCCATAATGCCACATTTTCAAGCGCAGCAGTAGCATTACCTCTTAAAACACGAGCCAATCCGGAAATTCTTTCGCTTACAATAGGATTTCTTTTGTGCGGCATTGCAGATGAACCTTTTTGACCTTTTGAAAAGTATTCTTCCGCTTCAAGCACTTCCGTTCTTTGAAGGTGTCTTATTTCAACGGCAATCTTTTCAAGGGAAGCGCCGATTACGGCCAAGGTTGTTATATATTCGGCATGCCTGTCCCGCTGTATAACCTGGGTAGAAACGGAAGCAGGCTTCAGGTTCATTTTTTCGCAGACAAATTCTTCAACTTTGGGAGAAAGATGTTCGAATGTCCCGACGGCACCTGAAATCTGTCCGACGCTGATTGATTCAACTGCTTTATCCAGTCTGGCGATATTTCTTTTTGTCTCTTCATACCACAGCGCAAATTTAAGTCCCATTGTAGTCGGTTCGGCGTGAATGCCGTGAGATCTGCCGACGCAAAGAGTGTTTTTATGTTCGAGTGCTCTTTCTTTTAATTCCTTTTTTAACTCTACAAGTCTTTTAAGAAGCAGTTCACCCGCAGTTTTCATTTGATATGATAAAGTTGTGTCGAGTATATCCGAGGAAGTCATACCGTAATGGATATGCCTTGATTCCGGTCCGACATATTCGGCGACGTTGGTTAGGAAGGCTATGACGTCGTGCTTTGTTGTTTCTTCAATTTCAAGAACTCTTTTAACGTCAAAATTTGCTTTTTTCTTAATAATATCCACATCGGCTTTAGGTATTTCGCCGAGCTGGCTTCTTGCTTCGCAGGCAAGTATTTCAATCTGAAGCCAAGTTTTTAATTTAAACTCGTCCTGCCAAATTTTTCCCATCTCGGGGAGTGTATATCTTTCTATCATGAAGTTTTCTCCAAAGTCATTTGTTTAGTTATTATTTTGCTGTCGCGTAAAATTTTAATTGTAATTGTATCACCCACACTGAACTGCTTAAAAACTCCGATCAGAGTTTGTTCGTCGTTTATCAGGTAATTATTTACCTGAATAATAATATCGCCTTCTTTAAGTCCGGCTTTATCCGCAGGGGATTTATCCAAAACCTGCAGAATTATTACGCCTCTGGTGGTGGGAAGATGATAATAATCGGCAATTCCCTTGTCAACTGCCTGAATCTTAAGACCTACATTAAAATTCCGATCCACCTTTCCGAATTTTTTAAGCTGCGTGATAATTCTTTTGATCCTATTGATCGGTATCGCAAAACCCAGTCCGATATTGCCTTTAACTCCGTTTGCGGTATAGATAATCGTATTCATACCTATAACTTCGCCGACGCTGTTAACAAGCGGGCCGCCGCTGTTTCCACCGTTTATTGCCGCATCGGTTTGTATCATGTTTAGATAATAACGGTCGTCTATCGGCTCAAGATTCATTCCGGTTGAACTGATCACTCCCACCGTTACAGTCGGTTTATCGTTAAGATTGAATAATCCGAACGGATTCCCGAAAGCTATTACCCATTCTCCGATCAGAACATCATCTGAATTTCCGAGAATTACATGCGGAAGGCCGTTATCGTCGATTTTAAGCAGACTAATATCAGTGGAATGGTCGGAGCCGATTAATTTAGCCTTATATTCCTTTCCGTTAGTAAGAGTTACCGTTATTTCCGTTGCATTTCCCGCAACATGATCATTGGTTACGATGTAACCGTCAGGGGAAATTAAGAATCCCGATCCGAGTTCTTTAACTTTCTGGCTCATACTTCCGTTGTCGCCGAAGAATTGTCTGAAAAAAGGATCATCGAAAAACGGGTTTAGCGGATTACTGTACTGCTGAATCTCGGTAACATTTATTCCCACGACTGCGGGACTGACCTGCCGGACAGTTCTTGTAATTGCGTTCTGTCTGGAGTTATTTATTGAGCTGTCATTTTTAGTCTGCTGCTGATTATTATAAATGTCTTCAACATATAACGGAACAGTTTTCTTACTATTTGTAATCAATATAACCGAACCGGTAAATATCAGAAGAAGTACGAAAACTATTATTAGATTTTTATATTTGTTCATTCTTTTACCTTTTTAAACTGAATATTTTTTTCCCTTTTAAGATTTCAACCAGTGCATCATTATGTTTGGTTAAAATTATAAGTAATAATGCCGCTGTGTAAAGCAGCATTGAAGATACCGAGTCGGGTACCGGATTAACATATTTAAATAAAATATCCGCAGAACCGAATACCAAGACCAATGACATTACAGTTGCCCAGAGATTGGAAAAATTAATATCTCTCCTTAAAAGAAAAACAATTAACCAGACAATTACCCAGATAAACAGCAAAAACGGGAATAATAGGGCATTGCCTCCCGCAGCGGCAGCCAATCCTTTTCCGCCTTTGAACTTTAGCCATGGATTATAACAATGACTGAAAACTGCAAATATTAATGCCAAAGCCGGATATATAAAATTTAAAGGAAAGAAAACTAGACAAATATATACACTGAGCAATCCCTTAAGCGCATCGATAATTAAAACAAGAGCGCCAAGAATTTTTGATCGTGAAACCTCGTAAGTGTTCATTGCGCCGACATTACCGCTGCCGCTCTGCGTAATGTCTAATCCTCTGGAGGATTTCATGATGAAATATGCTGTGGGAAATGATCCCAGCAGATAGCCTATAAGCAGGCTGAAAATATAATTCATATTATTAGAATAGAAAATCTTATAAGAAGTAATTTGAATTTAATAAAAAATTGATTCTGCTAGTGTGAAAAATAAAACATTATTGAAAAATTACTCATAAAAATAAAAATATTATTGCAAGATATTATGATTCATATTATATTTGAATTCTAAATTTTGGGGAAAAACAGATTAAATAAAGCCCCAATAATGATTTAGGGTTCTTGAAATTTATTGAATATGCGGGAATAGCTCAGTTGGTAGAGCGCAACCTTGCCAAGGTTGATGTCGCGGGTTCGAGTCCCGTTTCCCGCTCAATAATCCACTGCCGTGGATTTTTTATTTTGTATTTATTTTATAATTTATACCTAGATTATTTAATCATTTCTGCAAATACCAGAATTAGGGGTTAAATTTTCTCTTATAACAAGGCGCTGTAGCCAAGTGGTCTAAGGCGAAGGTCTGCAAAACCTTTATTCGTCGGTTCGAATCCGACCGGCGCCTCAAAAAGTCCTCTTTAATAGAGGACTTTTTAATTTATTTATTGCCGCATATCTAAGCCGTATTTCAGTAATATATAGTATTAAAATAACTAAGGACCTGTTACTTTCAGTTTATTATTCACGTCTTTTACACCGATTACATTTTTAATTTCTTCTTCCATTTCTTTTTTGTTATAAAAATAATTCACAGATCCGGTTATAGTCGCAATCCCGTGTTTTACTGAAATTTTAATATTATCATAGTCAGGAAATTCATCTTTTCTCATGGCTGTTAATACTGCTTCCAGGTTTTTATCCGACATGGCTTTCTGAAGAGGAAGCACCTGTATTTTATTATTGAGGCCTTTTACTCCTTTTTGCCATGAAGAGACTGATTGGGCCAATAATTTTTTCCTGTAAAAGCTGACTTGACCTGATAAAAATACTACTCCATTATCTGCATGAACAAATATTCTCTGCGGATCTCTTATTGCCGATATCTGATTAAAATCATTTCCGATATTATCTTGAATTTCTTTATCCGGTAAAACAGGAGTATTCACTAATAAATTGTCATCAATTTTTTTTATGCCGGACACTCTTGAAATTATTTCGAATACTTTATATTTATCGTAAAGTGTATGCACCGTACCGTTAACGTTTACTACCCTCATTTTCTATGGAAACCCGGAGCAGATTATTATTCTCGTATTTATTCTCAAGAGCGCGCTGAACTTTCTGCTTCAAGTTTATATTGTTATTTCCTGTTGATCCGGTTAGAAATAATGCTAAAACAGAAATTACAATTACTCCCGTATATTTAAAATATTTTAGCTTATTCATATCGTAAAACCAATCCTTTTTTTCATATCAATTTCAAATCATACATATAAGTTAATAACGCCGGAAATATAGTTTTTGACTCGGCTCAACATCATGAATAAGTTGTGTAAAATCATAAGTGCACGAATGTATTGAACTATTTGGCAAATAAGGACATCAAAATAATTTTTAAACCTTTTTAGAGTAATATCTTGTCAAAGAACAGATTAATTAATTATTTAGTTACTTGTTATGAAAGGCTCAGACTATGAAAAGGTTATTTTTGATCCTTTTTATGTTTTCGGTTTTAGGCTCAGTATTATATGCACAGGGAAGGTATTCCGTTAAGGACAGGGTTGCAAACCTTAAAAGCAAATTGTCGTTGAATGATCGTCAAACCTTGCAGGTAGATTCCATTCTCACTTCGGCTTCTGAGAAGATTAAAAATTTGCCGGAGGACAGCGGCGACCGAAGGGCTCAAATGAGATCTATTATGACTGAGGCTAACAATCAAGTTATGAATGTGCTAACAGATGAACAGAAAACACAGTATCAGAAAATGCAGGATGAAAGAAAAGAACGCATGAAGAACAGACGAAATAGCGGAAACCAATAAATATCGCCGGATAATTTCCGCGAGTTATAAAATTCAGGAAGTTAAAATTTATCTTCGGGCTCCGTGCCGGAAACCTCTATACGGTATGGAGCTCTGCACCGTAATAAAAGCTTTGTTATCAATTGATTCGATAAATTCTATTATTTTCCTTTGTTGTTTGCGGGGACAAACAATAACTATTACCGATACTCCGCCCCGGCCGCCTTCTCCCGGAAGTATTGTTACTCCAAACTTAGATTTTCTTAATGCCATTGCTATGTCATCGGTATGGTGCAGAGAAATAACATTTAATTGCACATATCCGAAACCGATTTTTTGCTCAATAGATACTCCTATGATATTACCTAATCCGAACCCGAATGCGTATCCGATAAGGTTCGGAATAACGTCGAGATGCTGAAACACAAATCTGATTGCAAAAACCCAGATAAGTACCTCAAAAAAACCGACTATTCCGGCATAATATTTCTTACCCTGCACAACCAATATCACCCTTATTGTATCCAGAGAAACATCGCCTATCCTCATACATGCTATTAAGATAGAGCCCCCGAGAACCTCAAGCATTTTTTCCTCGTATAATTTTTTATTACCTAATCAAACTTAATTAAATTTATTTTATCTTTAAGCAAAGAATAAAATAAATTTTTATATGTTCGAAAGAGAAAGACAAGAATTAGTAGATAAGTTGTCCGAAAAAGGAATTCACGATATCTATGTACTTAAAGCCATGGGCGAAGTTGAGCGAGATAAGTTCATCCCTATTGCGATGAAGCATCATGCTTATAAAGACGTAGCACTTCCAATTGGTTACGGTCAGACCATAAGCCAGCCTTATACCGTTGCCTATATGACTCAATCCCTGAAATTAAAACCCGGTTCAAAAGTGCTTGAGATAGGAACCGGTTCCGGTTACCAGGCGGCTCTATTGGTAAAAATGGGTATGGATGTATACAGTATCGAAAGACAATTTGACATTTATTCCCAGACCCAAAAGTTATTCGATTTGCTAGGTATCAGGGTTCACACAAAATGCGGAGACGGTACAATTGGCTGGGAAGAATTTTCGCCTTATGACGGAATTATTGTAACTGCTGGTTCACCCTCAATTCCTGTTTCCTTGAAAAAGCAGCTCACAAATGGCGGCAGACTTGTAATACCGGTCGGAAATAAAAATTCTCAAATGTTGAAGATTATCACTAAGTTAGACCAGAACGATTTTGAAACCGTAGATGTTCCTCAATTTTCATTTGTCCCATTAATAGGCAGAGATGGGTGGAACCAAAAATAATTGTTATTTCCGGACCGACTTGTTCAGGTAAAACCAAATTGGGATTGATATTAGCCAGTAAATTAAATAGCGAAATAATTTCTGCCGACAGCAGACAAGTTTATAAATATCTGGATATAGGAACAGCTAAACCGGCGAAAGAAGAACTTCATGAGATTTTTCATTATTTTATAAATATATTAGAGCCGGATCAGCCGTATAATTCAAGCCGCTTTGAGAACGATTCGTTAAATATAATAACGGACATGATTCAAAGGGAAAAAGTACCAATCGTTGTTGGTGGTTCGGGTTTGTATATTAAGGCTCTTATCGACGGAATTTTCGATATTGTCGGTTCCGATGATAATTTCCGCGCGCAGATGCTGCGTTTGAGAAAAGAACGCGGAAATGAGTTTATATATAACGAGCTGAAAAAAGTTGATCATGAAAGTTCATCTAAAATGCTTCCCCAGAATTGGAAAAGAGTTATAAGAGCGCTTGAAGTGTTTCACCTTACAGGTAAAACAATAGGCGAACTTCAAAAAGATTACAAGAGAAATGTTGAATTTAAATTTGCACAGTACGGATTAAAATGGGAGCGTTCTGTTCTTTACGGAAATATAGAAAATCGGGTCGATAGGATGATTTCGGAAGGCCTGGTTGCAGAAACTGAAAATGTTTTGGCAATGGGTTTCGTTAAAGATTTAAATTCTTTAAATACGGTGGGATATAAAGAAATAATTTCTTATCTGGAAAATGAAATATCGCTTGAAAGAGCTATTGAATTAATAAAACGAAATACAAGACGGTTTGCTAAAAGACAGCTTACTTGGTTTCGAGCAGATGAACGAATCTTCTGGTTTGATATTGAATCATTTAAAAAACTTGATGAGCAGGAAAAAGCGTTCGAAAATTTAGCGGATGAAATAATCAGCAGGGAAGGTCTTTATGAAAGATAGAATCAGAATTGCTTCCGGTCAGGGTTTCTGGGGTGATTTGGTTGACGCGCCTTATAACCAGGTTACCAAGGGAAATATAGATTATCTTGTAATGGATTATCTGGCCGAAGTAACTATGTCGATTCTGCAAAAGCAGAAGAATAAAAATCCGAAGCTGGGTTATGCAAAAGATATTCCCGAATTGATGCGGCGAATTTTACCGTTCTGCATAGAAAAGAAAATAAAGGTTATTACCAACGGCGGAGGGGTGAACCCGGTCTCGTGTGCGGAGGCTGTCTCTGAAGTTGCCAAAGAGCTAGGAATTAAAAATTTTAAGATCGCAGTGGTTTTAGGTGATGATATAAAATCCCGTCTCGGTAATATTATCGAAACAGGCTGTGAACTTAATAACATGGATACAGGCGAATCAATAAAAAATGTAAAAGACGATATACTCAGCGCAAATGTATATTTCGGGGCCTTCCCTATAGTGGAAGGATTGATCAAAGGTGCCGATATGGTTATAACCGGTCGAACTACCGATACCGGGCTTACGCTGGCGCCGATGATATATGAATTCGGCTGGGAAAAGGAAAATGTAAATCTGATGGCGGCAGGTACAGTCGCAGGTCATATCCTTGAATGCGGTGCCCAGTCTTCGGGAGGAAATTTTCTTGGTGACTGGCAGGCAATTCCGGATATGGCAAATATCGGCTTTCCTATTGCCGAAGCATATCCGAACGGTGATGTTATCATTACAAAGCACGAAGGAACGGGTGGCATGGTCAGTTTTGAAACTGTTGCCGAACAGCTTGTGTATGAAATAGGCGATCCCAAAATGTATATTACACCCGACTGTATTGCCGACTTCTCGTCAATAAAACTTGAAGACTTGGGCAGTGACAGAGTAAAAGTATTTAATGTAAAAGGGGAAAAAGAAACCGAATTTTATAAAGTCTCATGTTCATATTCTAACGGTTATTCCGCAGCGGCAACATTAACTTTCTCATGGCCGCAAGCCTTAACAAAAGCACAAGCAGCCGATAAAATATTAATACAAAGACTGAAAAATCTCAATCTAAAATTTGATGAGATTAGAAGCGAATATATAGGATATAATTCATGTCACGGACCGTTATCCGTTGAAATAGATGAAGATAATATAAATGAGATCATGTTAAGAGTAGCCGTAAGATCAATGGACTTTTATTCCGTTGAAAGGTTCGGTAAGGAAATAGCACCATTAATATTAACCGGTCCTCCAGCGGTAACGGGCTTTGCAGGCGGAAGGCCTAAGCCGAGCGAGGTTGTTGCGTATTGGCCGGCGCTGATACCGAAGTCCCTGGTGACGCCGGAAGTTAAATTAATCGAGGTATAACATGAAAATAAAATTAAGGAATATAGCTCACGGAAGAAGCGGGGATAAGGGCGATGCTGCAAATGTCGGAATTATTGCGTTCAACGATGAAGGATATGAAATAATAAAAAAATATCTTACCGCAGAAAAAGTTAAAAAACATTTCGAAGGTATTTGTCTCGGAAAAGTTGAACGTTATGAACTTCCGAATCTTCGGGCTTTGAATTTTATGCTTTATAACACGCTGGGCGGAGGAGGCACTGTCTCGCTGAAACATGACGCGCAAGGTAAAACACTGGCTGCTGCTTTGCTAAGAATGGAACTTGATATTAAGTAAAACAAACTCCGCAAATTTTGAATACTTTTAAATTTCAAATTATATTTTTATTGACATTAAATTATAATACAAGGAAACTTTTTATGTACGAAGAAGATTCAAAGGAATTGAAAGAATACAGAGTAAGAATTGATAATTTACGAGGTTATCTTTGACATCGTCAGCAAAGATTTAAAAATAAAAGACCTTCAGCATAAAACTACGGAGCCTTCATTCTGGGATGACCAGATGGGCGCACAAAAAATACTTCAGGAAATAAAGACTCTGGAATCATGGGTTGATTTATGGAATGACGTTGACAAGAAAGCACAAAACCTGGATGAGTTTATTCAACTTGCAGAAGCCGAGGACGACGAATCTTTCAGAGACGATATCAGAATGGAATTGGATTCGCTAAAAGATGCGGTCGAAAAGGTTGAATTGAAGAATATGCTGAGCGGGAAGGATGACGTCAGGAATTGCATTTTGACAATCCATTCCGGGGCCGGCGGTACCGAAGCACAGGACTGGGCCGATATGATACTTAGAATGTATTTGAGATGGGGCGAACAGAACGGTTTCAAAATGACCATAGTTGATATGCTGGAAGGCGACGGCGCCGGAATTAAAAGCGCAACCGTTGAAGTGGAGGGAGAGTTTGCTTACGGATACCTGAAAGCGGAAAACGGGGTGCACAGACTCGTACGAATATCACCGTTCGATGCCAATAAAAGAAGGCATACATCATTCGCATCTGTTTTTGTTATTCCGGAGATCGACGATACAATTGAAATAGATATCAATCCGGCTGATTTAAGAATAGATACCTATCGTTCGGGCGGAAAAGGCGGGCAGAACGTTAATAAGGTTGAGACTGCTGTGCGTATAACTCATATACCGACAAATACGGTAGCAGCCTGTCAGAGTGAAAGATCACAACTGCAGAACCGCACCAATGCAATGAAACTGTTAAAATCAAAACTTTATCAGATTGAAAAAGAAAAACAGGAAGCCGAACTCGACGAAGTTGAAAAAAGCAAGATGAAGATAGAGTGGGGAAGCCAGATAAGATCATATGTTTTTCATCCGTATAATATGGTTAAAGATCATCGTACGGATGAAGAAACTTCGGATGTTCAAGGTGTTATGGACGGAAATCTGAATAAGTTTATAAAAGCTTTTCTTTTAAAATTCAGTCAGAATTTAATAATGGCCGGCGTAAAGCAGAAAAAAGATAAGGTCAAAAAGAAGCGAGATTTTTTTGATCGTGTTTATAAGGTAGTTGCGAAAATACCTTACGGTAAAGTATCCACTTACGGGGATATTGCAGAAGTTTGCGGAATAAGATCCGCAGCAAGAACAGTCGGCTGGGCGCTGAACGGAACGAAGGATTCAGGACTTCCGTGTCACCGCGTTGTGAACCGTTTCGGTGCGCTGACGGGTAGACTGCATTTCGGTGATCCTAATCTTATGGAAGACCTCTTGCGTTCCGAGGGTGTTGAGTTTGATGATGACCATTGTGTAAATCTGGAAAAGTATTTGTGGAAGCCCGGCAAGAGATAATCTTACTGTAAAAAAAAGCGGAATATAAAATAATATTCCGCTTTTATCTTTATGCTACTAGTTGTTCTAACAAAAAATTACCAGCCGGCTGCATATCGGTATACCTTTATAGAGGAGATTCCCGATTTCAGTTTAATAAAAATTTTCTTTTGGGCCTTATCAAAATTGTTTGTCCTATAATACCCGCCGCCGGTCTTAGAAAATCCTTCGAATTTTTTCGAAGACAAGCTCACTTGGGCATTTATCTGGCATCCCGAAGATTCAGGTACATCTATTGTAATGGAAGAAACACCTGCGTCAACATTTAAATTAGTTGTATCACTTTTATTGCCGAGCTTTACGTCTACTTTAGCGGCGCCCATATCCATATTTACGTTTTTAACATTGTAAGGAGTTAGATCAAAATCTACGGAAGCCGCACCCAGTTTAAAGTTCATATCCCATGCAGGCAGAATATTTAATTTTATATATGCCTTGTTGCCGTTGTCTTTATCATTTATAATAATTTTCCTTTTTTTCATATCAAAATTTACAACCGTATTTCCGTCCGAAGTTGATGTTGACATTTCATAATTATCCTGAAAACCGTAAGTAACAGCTTCAAATAATTTGAAAGTAGTATCCTGAATTCTAAATTTACCGGCGCCTGCACGGAAAATCAATTCGGCGCTCTTGATTCCGGATAAATAAGGTTCGCTGTAATAAGTAGTATCGTTCATACTTTCATCGAAATCAACATGTACTCCGTTGTCGTTTATAACAAATCTATTTCCTATAAAATCGAAGCTGGTGGAAAACAGCGAGAAAATGGCAAATGCCAATATTATTCCCGATACCGCCGCAAAAAAACTTCTTAGCCATACATTGCTTAATAAAAACGAAACCCCGAGCAGTATTAACACAAGCGGCCAGTATTTCCAGTAATTATATAGGTCTATGTTAAGCGAACCGAAATTATTCAGTAATATCAGGATACCGATTGTTATAAAAAGGAAACCCCAGAAAATATGTTTCGGTCTCATTGTAATTCCGTTATTTATTAGTTATTCTTTGCTTTTAATAGTAATGCCGCACCGAGAGCTATAAGAATAAGCGGCCAGAAACTACCTACACAAAAATGAGGAATGAAATTATTAGCCAGGAAAAGTGCACCGATAATAACTAAAATCCATCCCGCCAGGTTTCTTCTTTTTTGACTTTGCAGTGCTGATGCTTCCTTATAAGCTTTAAAAGGATCCTCAGGTGAACTACCGCTGTCGCCGGTCTGTTTATCTTCTGTTTTTTGCTGTTCCGAATTTACATCCGGAGAGGGGAAAACATAAGGCTCTTCAGGAACAACTATCCAAAGAATAATATAAGCCAAAACTCCGGTTCCGCCTAAAAATAGGGTAATAACAAATGCAATTCTTACGAGAGTAGGGTCAATTTCGAAATATTCGGCCAGTCCTCCCGCAATTCCGCCTACCATTTTATCTTTCCGAGAACGGTATAACTTCTTGTTCATTTTATACCTCCGCCTATAAGTTGAAAAGTTACGCTACAATAATAATAAAACCTTCAGATACGGCATCCATTTTTATTATCAATGGCAAATAGTATATAGATACGGGAATTAGTTTAGACTAACGGTTTTAAATATAACACAAAAATTACGAAATTCAGATAATCTGCGCGGTATGAAAATAATTCCTTGTTAAAAAATAGGTAATCATTTCGGCTGACTTTGAAATTGAGGTTGAAAAATGTTTTATTAATTCTTGTAATTATGTATCAAATAGTGAAACATTAATTATCTTTAAGTTTATTTTTGGGCAAATAAATGGTAAGGACTATCGAGATTTTTGTTTAATCCTTCCGGCTTATTTATTTTTGTATGTAAATTAAAAGGCTGTTATGAGAATTGCTCTTTGCCAAATAAATACAACAATAGGTGATTTGGAAAATAATAAGAACAAGATAATCGGCGGATACCGGAAAGGCGTTGAAGACGGAGCTGATCTGGTTATATTCCCTGAACTGGCATTAGTCGGTTATCCTCCTCTTGACCTTGTTGAAAAAAAAGAATTCAGACAAGCGGTAAATAAAGCTGCCGCGGAAATAGCTTCGATTACTGGGGAAACCGGTTTAATATTCGGTGCCGTGACAGAAGGCGATAATCTCGTGGGTATGGATATACACAATTCCGCTTTGCTTTGTTATAGCGGTAAGATACAGTTCATACAGCATAAATCATTAATCCCTAATTACGATGTTTTTGATGAGATGCGTTATTTCGAACCCGCAAGCGATGTTTACGTTCATGAATTTAAGGGCGAAAAACTGGGGATATCCATATGTGAGGATATATGGAACGACGCCGATTACTGGTATAAAAGAAGATACAGTGTAGATCCGGTAAAAATTCTTATTGATAAAGGGACAACGATATTGATAAATATTTCTGCTAGCCCTTATTCGTATGGAAAGCGAAGAGATCGTGCGGAAATGCTTTCGGTACTAACCGAACACGATAAAGTACCGCTGGCTTATGTTTGCTGTGTAGGCGCGCAGACGGAATTAATCTTTGACGGCGCTAGCATGTGTTTTAACAATAGAGGAAATCTGGTTGCACTTGGTAAGGCAAACAGAGAAGACTATTTTATCTTCGATACAAAAAAAGAAAACGGAAAGATTGAAAATACCGAGGGAGAATTTGAAAAGGAAGTTCTTGATTCCCTCATCTTCGGAGTAAAAGATTACTGCACAAAGCTGGGTTTTAAAAAAGTCCTGATCGGTTTAAGCGGCGGTATTGATTCTGCACTGGTTACATATATTGCTGTCCGTGCCATCGGTAAAGAAAACGTTCATGTTTTGCTTATGCCTTCCGAATTTTCCAGTAAGGGAAGTATTAAGGATTCGGAGAAACTAATTGGCAATCTGGGCATCTCATCGGATAATATTTCGATACAGCCTGTAACTAAAATCATCAACGAAATGTTGAAGAACGTTTTTCAAAAAAGGCCTGGCGATACTACGGAGGAAAATATTCAGGCAAGGGTTCGCGGAATTTATCTAATGGCATTATCAAATAAATTTAATTATCTCTTGTTAACCACCGGCAACAAATCGGAAATGGCTGTTGGTTACTGTACGTTATACGGCGATATGAGCGGGGGGCTAGCAGTAATAGGTGATGTTTACAAGACGGATGTTTACCGTATTTGTAATTTTATCAACATGGATAGTGAAATTATCCCGGAGGAGATAATTACAAAAGCTCCTTCGGCGGAATTAAGATTCGGCCAATTAGATCAGGACACTCTGCCCGAGTACGAATTGCTCGACAAGATACTTAGAATGTATCTTGAAGAGAATAAGGAATTTAATGAGATTGCTGATATTGTGGGCGATTCTAAGGTAGTCAAAAAGATTCTTAGGATGGTGGATATAAACGAATTTAAAAGAAAACAAGCAGCTCCCGCTCTCAGAGTTTCAAAAAAAGCATTCGGCTACGGAAGAAGATATCCGATCGTTCAGGGCTGGAGAAAATAATTCAAGAATAAGGGTCAATGTTATTTTAACATTGCAGTAAACTTTATTTCGGAGTATTCTCAAAAAGAATCTGCCGGGAAATATTAAATTAATCGGGATAAAAAATGTATATGAAATTCCTTGTAAAGAAGATTTCAATTTTAACGGTGCTAATCGCGATAGTTCTTATTTCAACCGGATTTGCGCAATTCGGTACAGCAAAAAATGTAGTGAGTATGAATTCATATTTATCATTGAGTAAGGTATACGCGGGCAGTGAAGTAAAACTTGCATCTAAAATTACCATAGAGCAGGGCTGGCATATTAATTCCAACAAACCTCACGACGAAACGTTGATCGCATCAAGATTTTCAATTGATTCTTCCGGAGACTTTACTTTTTCCGATATAAATTATCCCGCTTCGCAGGATATAAAGCTTAGCTTCTCGGATAATCCGCTTTCGGTTTGGGAAGGTACAGTTTATATGGGGGGGATTTTAAAAGCTTCTAAAATTCTAAAACCCGGCGCTTATAATGTTGTTGTTTCACTTGAATACCAGTCATGTAATAATATGAGTTGCATGCCGCCAAAAACCGTGTACGATACATTGACTGTAAATGTTGCAGATAATTCTTCTGCCGTAAGCGAGATCAATCAGGATATATTTAAAAATATTAATCTAAGTTCCGTTTCTGTTTCGACTGTAAATCCCGGAAATCAAAATTCAATTACATCAACACTTGAACACAGCGGACTTATCCTGAGTCTGATATTCGTTTTTATCGGCGGTCTCGCGCTTAACTTAACTCCTTGTGTTTATCCTTTAATTCCTATTACAGTGGGATTTTTCGGCGGACAAAGCGAAGGAAGTACTAAAAAGCTTTTCCTTATGGGGCTGTTCTTTGTCCTGGGTTTGGCAATAACTTATTCGGTTGTAGGCGTAGTAACTGCATTAAGCGGAGCTGTCTTCGGATCTCTGCTTCAGAATCCGCTGGTAATAATTTTTATCGCAATAATTTTTGTTGTGCTTTCACTGAGTATGTTCGGGGTATATGAATTCAGTCTTCCTAATTCAATCGTTGCAAAAGCAGGAGGAGCGAAGAGCGGATATTTCGGTGCATTCTTTATGGGACTTACAATGGGGATAGTTGCTGCTCCGTGTATCGGACCTTTTGTTCTCGGTTTGGTAACATATGTTGCAGCGAAAGCCGATCCGTATTACGGTTTTATGATGTTCTTCTTTTTAGCATTAGGTCTCGGATTTCCTTACCTGATACTTGCAGTTTTCTCAGGCAAGATAAAGAAACTGCCGAGGGCAGGTGAGTGGATGGAAGCAGTGAAGCACATCTTCGGGTTTATACTTTTAGGAATGGCGCTGTACTTCCTACTGCCGCTTCTGCCAGAAAGCATCGCAGGATTTATATTACCCGTATTCATGATCATTGCTGCAATCTATATTACATTCGTTGATAAATACGCAAATAAAATTAGAGGATTCAGAATATTTAAGATAGCCTTTTCGGCTTTATTGGTTGCAGTTTCAGTTTATATCTTAATTCCTTCTGAAAAGAATTCGATTGAATGGAAGGCATATAATGAAACGGTAATTCCTGCGCAAATGTCGGGCAGTAAGGGAACTATCATCGACTTCTATGCCGACTGGTGTATTCCGTGCAAAGAACTGGATGCAAAGACATTTACGGATCCCAAAGTAATTTCAGCAGCAAAAGAATTTAAAACATATAAAGCTAATATGACTAAATCTCTTTCGCCCGACGTAGAGTCGCTAAGGAATAAATTTAATATTGTCGGAGTTCCCACAGTATTGATTTTAAATTCAAAGGGAAATGAAGTAAAGCGGATAACAGGATACGTAGACGGAAATGAGTTTTATAAAATTCTTAAGAACGTAAATTAAAGATTTTTACTTCTTAATATTATATTGTTTACAGAATTATTCTATAGTCGAAATCTTTTATGTCATATCTGCTGAAGCATGTATGTAATTCTTCTAAAATTATTTAGATGACTCTTGTCTTCAGGAAGATAAGCTTTCGTGGAAATGACGATTAGTACATTTTTTTACTATTAAATTCATTTTGTATAATTTCAGTTGTGTAATTAAATCCCAATAATTTTAATATTCCATTTCAATAAGTTGCCGCCGGATAAATAGTCGTTTTATATTAGTTATCCGGCAGCTTTTTAATTAATTCTTAGATTAAAGTGAATAACCGCTTTCACCATGCTGACTGAGATCAAGTCCGTCAAGTTCGTCATCGCCATTAACCCGCAAACCCGTTATCTTATCAAGAATTTTAAGGATGACCCAGGTTATGACAAATGAATATACAATTGCCGCTGCCACACTTATTGCCTGAACACCGAGAAGATGTAAATTTCCATAAAACAAACCATTGCCTCCTGCGGGGTTAACGGCCTTTGAAGCAAATAAGCCTACCATAATTGCACCGAATGTACCACCGACACCGTGAACGCCTACTGCATCAAGAGAATCGTCATACCCTAATTTTGTCTTAAATCCTACCGCAAAATAGCAAAGAACTCCCACTCCCAAACCGATTAAGAGAGCTGCCAAAGGGCCTACATATCCTGAAGCGGGAGTTATAGCTACCAAGCCGGCAACCGCACCCGAAGCTGCACCTAATACCGTAGGCTGTCCGCGGTGCCACCATTCGGTAATCAGCCAGGACATAGTTGCTGCTGCCGCGGCAATATGTGTTGCAACAAACGCAGAAGTAGAAAGCGAACCTGATACCAAAGCACTACCTGCATTAAAACCAAACCATCCGAACCACAAAAGCGCAGCACCGGTAAGAGTCATAGTTAAATTATTAGGCTTAGTTATCTCATCAAGATGAACTTTGCGTTTACCTACCATTATAGCCGCTACTAGAGCTGCGGTACCCGAACTGATATGCACTACTAGACCGCCGGCAAAATCCAAAGCGCCTAAATCTCTAATCCAGCCGCCGACACCCCATACCCAGTGTGCTATCGGTGCATAAACAAAGGTTGACCAGAGTACAACAAACAATAAATAAGTTTTAAATTTGAACCTTTCAGCAAAAGCGCCGGAGATTAAAGCCGGAGTAATTACCGCAAACATCATCTGGAACATCATAAACGCCTGATGAGGTACAGTTGCAGCGTAATCAGGATCAGGGGTAAGTCCCACACCCTGTAAGCCTATCCAGTTTAAATTGCCTATGAAATGTCCGACATCTGGACCAAAGGCCAGGCTGTATCCCCAAAGTACCCAGACAATCGATACAACTCCGAGTGCAATAAAACTCTGCATAATTGTACCCAGAACATTCTTACGTCTTACCATACCGCCGTAAAACAGAGCCAGTCCCGGAGTCATCAGCATAACAAGTGCCGTTGATATAAGCAGCCAAGCGGTATCTCCTTTATCTACGGTAAATGCGGCGGGGGAAGTACCGGCATATACAGTACTTACTCCTGCTAATATTATTAAAATTAAAAAACTAAATCTGAAAAATTTCATTATTTTTATCTCCGATAGCTGTTGAATTTGTATGAATATAATCCGGTTAAAGTGCGGCTTCTCCCGTTTCTTCGGTACGAACACGTATAGCTTCTTCTACCGGAAGTATGAATATTTTACCGTCGCCTACTTCTCCGGTTTTAGAAGCGTTTATTATAATTGACACAGCTTTTTCTTCATCTTTGTCAGGGCATACCAATTCAAGTTTTATTTTAGGCACAAATTCAATTTTATACTCAGTGCCTCTGTATATTTCCCTGTGACCTTTTTGTCTCCCGTAACCTTTTATCTCGGATACGGTGAGCCCCTTAAATCCTGCTTCCTGTAACTCATGATGTACATCATCAAGTTTATGTGGGCGGATTATTGCTATTATTAGTTTCATCATACACCTCTTTATTTTTTAATGATCTATTAAGTTCCGAATTTAATATTTTAGCCGAACCGTAAATAAATATTTAAAAATTTGTCTTTGAATATAAATAATTTGTGAAACTTATTTAAGTAATTATGCATATAATTATTTAAGAATATGAAAAATATTAAACTTATTCAATATTTATACGCATTATTGAAAATTTACAAAAATACTTAATCATGAACAGGTTTACCTGATCTATTTAATTTATTTCTAGAATCTCTAGTTGAAACGACAAATTAAATATGCAGATCTATTTTAGGATGTGTAGTTATTATATTGACTTTTTCTGAGAACTGTAAAAGTAACTTTTCATTTGACGTAAAAGTATAATTATAAATGTTAAAAATCCTAGTAAGTCACTTTTACGGCTAATCTAAATTATAAATACATTTCACCCCGCGTTTATTAAAATTGTCTCCGTAAGATTAATTAAATCTCAATAAAGAATTTACTTGACAATATAAAATTCGCTTCTTATGTTATTTACGAATTCAAAATTCTACATACCACAGTAAAAGCGGGTTTACATTTTTTTCTAATTTTTCAATTTGAGAGATTGACGTTTATTTTATTTATTAGGTTTTTCTAATAAAAAATTTACCTCCGCGGAATCCGAATCTCCGGAAAAAACATCCGGCCGTATTATATAAAATTAGTTGTACAAACTAACGAAGGAGAAATCCATGTCTTCAATAATATGGACATATGATACATTGGCACAAGCAAGCAGTCTGGAACTGGAAAACATATTATTAACCGGCACGCCGCCTGATCTTGAAGAATTGAACGGATATATCTATTGCGGATGGAACCACGAGTGGATTGGTAACCTTTCCGGAAAAAAATTCAAAAAAGGCTTCATGAAAAAGGACGGCAAAAACTTCGGATATAACGAAACCGTAATTCAGGACAGAAACGGTTTTAAGGGTGAATGGAAGCAGCATATAAATTCAAACGGAAAACCGGATCAGCTCGGATATTTTAAAACACTTTATGTCAGCGAAGTGCCAGTTGCTCCTCTGAATAAACCGTACAGGCATCTTGCTTATTTCGATTACGATATCCCTCATATGCATAAATGGTATCTAAGTTTCTTTAAAGTTATCAGGGATTTTGTAGTTCTGCCGAATCCCGGAGATCATTCACTCCTTCTTTGTAAAGCATACCTGCGCGTATTTCCGTTCCTCAATATCTTTTATTGTTATTTTCAATTAGGCTTGAGAGAAAAAATCAAATACTTGCCATGGTAATTAAATCGATATAAACATTATGAAGGGATTTTTCATATGTTAACTAAACAAGAGAACAAGCTGAGGATCTACCTAAAGATTTTATCGATGATTTACATGCTGGTATTTTTATATTCTTTTATCGGTCTGTTCATTAAAGATGTAAATTCAGCGGTTACCGGTACGCCTTTGCTGATCGGTATTTCTGCTCTGGCTTTCTTGAATTTTTTATTGTTATGGTATGCTCTGGCCGATTTGAGAAAATTCATTTTACTCATTAAGATAAATATCTGGGAATCTGCTTTCTTAGTTATATGCTGCATTTGCATATTGTTATGGAATAATTTCGGCGGTATTATTTCCTTTGGATTTTTCTCTTCAAAATTTACTAACATAATTGTTTTTCTTTCGGTCTTTAATATTATTCATATTTTCATCATATCACTTTTACTTTCATCTGCCGAAAAAGCACGGTTCGGATTAAAGTATTTTTCTCCGATTCAATACAAAACATTAAGCGCGCTGGCAGAGGTTATTATTTTCGGTGAGAAGGAAGTAATCTCAAAAGATGAGGTAGCGAAGAATGTTGACGTCTATTTTAAAAGTTTTGAAGCGAAGTCCAAATGGACGATGGCACTGGTAATTTCAGTTTTATATTTTTATCCTTTATTGTCCTTCATGCCTCCTTTGCCTTATATGTCGCCGAACCGGAGATTGAATTTTCTGAAAAAGAGATTCTACCGGGATGTTGAAGCCAGATTAATGCCGGAATTTTGGAGAGTGTTTGCGCAGGGAATGATAAGAATTGCTAAGCAAATGTGCTATATTGGTTATTATAACGACAAACGCACCTTTGCATCGGTTGGATATGTTCCGTTTTCGGAGAGAAAGGACAGGGAGGAAAGAATAAAAAAATCACCGGTTAAAGAATCACCTCCGCTGAAGGTTAAAACCCAATCCGATTTAGCCGGAGATAAAATAGAAGGCGACGTAATCATTGTGGGGTCGGGAGCCGGAGCTTCAATACTTGCACGCAGACTTGTGGAAAGCGGCAGAAAGGTTGTATTGGTTGAAAGAGGCAATTACGAAAGCCCCGAGACGTTTAACGAAAATGAAATGGAAATGGTATCAAGATTATTCCAGGACGGAGCGATTCAGGCGGCACGGGATTTCAGGTTTACAGTTTTTCAGGGAAGCTGCGTCGGAGGATCGACCGTTGTAAATAACGCGGTATGTTTTAAAATGCCTGAAGAAGTTCTTGATAAATGGAATGATCCCACAGGTATAAACGCCGGGCTGGAAAAAAAGAGAGTTCAGGAATCCGAAGACAGGGTTTGGAGAATGATTGGAACTAATCATATGGATGCCGACAGGACAAGGCTTAATCCGGGAGGTTTGTTATTTGTCGACGGATGTAAAAAACTCGGTTACGATTTGGCTCCGAGTATTACAAACGCGGTAAATGCAAATATAGCCGCCTGCTACGGATGCGGGTACTGCAATATCGGATGTCAGTATAATAAAAAACTCTCAATGCTGGTAACGGTACTTCCGGGCATACAACAGGAGTTCGGAAAGGAAAGCCTCGAAATAGTTGCCGGTTGCAGCGCAGTTAAACTGGTAAAAAACGGGAATAAAATTGCTTACCTGGAGGGACAATTTAATAACGGAAAGAAAATCAAATTTTATGGAAAGACTTTTGTTGTCTCGGCAGGAGCAATTTCATCGAGTATACTTCTTCTTAAGTCTAAACTCGGAGTTAAAAATACCGGCTTGAATTTATCTTTTAATATAGGTTCGCAATTGACGGCTGCTTTTCCCAACAAGATTGATTCATACGACGGACTTCAAATATCGCATTACCTTAAAATTATGCCCGATACCGGATTCATAATGGAATCATGGTTCAACCCTCCGATGTTCCAGTCTACTGCTATGCCCGGTTGGTTTGAAGATCACTACAACAATATGAGGAGATACGACAGGCTGGCATGCGTAGGCATTTTAGTCGGTTCCGATTCAAATGCAAAAGCAAGAGTTGCCGGCCTGACAGGAAGGGAAATTGATTACACCCCTACAAAAAAAGATTTTCTGACGCTGCTTAAAGGACTGGAAGTTTCCGGCGAAATTATGTTTGCGGCAGGTGCTGAATCCGTTATGCCCAACAGCTTTAAATATTATGAATTTAAAAGCAAAGCAGAAGTAAACAAACTGCACGAATATATTAAGGATCCGAGTGAAATAACTCTTGGAACAGGCCATCCGCAGGGAGGCAATGTACTTACGGGAAGCCCGGAAACCGGCGTTGTAAACCCTGAATTCAAAGTTAACGGATATGATAATCTTTATATTTGCGATGCAAGCGTTTTTCCGACAAGCCTTGGAGTCAATCCCCAACTTACTGTAATGGCTCTTGCGGATTATGCTTCTAATTACGTGAAAGAAAATAAAGGATAAAATTGCATAGTTAAATGTGCGGAGAAGATTCGATCAAATCATAATTCTAAGCAGAAAATCTGTGCATCCCTCTTGGTTCTCCGTGTAAATATTTATCGACTTAGCATAACAGAGGGCAATTCCCGGACATCAACACAAGTAATTTTAATCTTCTCTAATTTACTACCGCTGAAAACCTATTCATCTTAAGCGACCTCTTTACTACAGCTCGATTATCCGGAGTGCATTTTTGTCTTTAATTTTATTAAAAGGAAAAAAGGACATGAAGAATTTATTTTATTTTATCCTATTCGTGTTTATGTTATTGATGTTTTACGGATGTTCCGGAATTAAAAATAGCGCCGGGGATATTAGCGAGCAACTCGTAAAACCCCTAAAAGAAAATGCGGATACGGTAGGGTTCAGACTTGTACAGGGGATGAGAGAAAGTCTGACCGGCGCGGAAGCCAAGGAGCAATTAAAAGAACTAATAGATTCGCTTACTTCCAACCTGGGAAACAATTTAAATACGCAGTTAACCGGAATAAGAGATTCATTATTAGGAGCGTACCTGGTAAACTGGCTTCAAAGAGATCTGCTCGGAGATAAAACCGCGGAAAGACTTGTGTATATCCGTAATTCGGTTTTGGATTCATATTTAAAAGATTATTTGCGGGAGATAACTTCAAGGCTGGGATCCGATGTTCTTAACGATTCGGTTTTGTCCAGATTAGGTGCGGCCAGGGAGACATTAATCGGAAAAAGATCAAACGAAATGATTAAGTCAATTGTGGATTCGGCAATGTTTTCTATAGTTAACAGGCTTAATAAAGATATCAATCCGCTTTTAAAAGAAAATTTAGATTTTGTTCAAAAAAATGCTACATGGCTGTTGATATTAATCGGAGTAATTGCCGTGGTTATTATTTTAGTTGTTTGGAACAGAAAAGAGAAATATCTTAAAATCTCCCAAATGCTCACGTACCAAATTTCGGAACTGCCAGATAAAACAATAAAGGAAAGTCTTAAAACAAGTATTTCCCAAAACGCAAAGACAATAGGTTTAGAGGGCGAGTTGAGGGATATGCTTAATAGATATGGTTTACTGCATAGTGAATAATCATGCAAAAATGTGATCCATGATATCGATCCTTTGATTATGAAGTTACTTCAAAAGACCTTAATCGAAGAAAAATTCTAAATATTAAAAGGGCCTTTCCCACATCTGAGAAGGATATTATTCAATATATAGAAATAATTTACAATTAATTGATAATTCTAATAAATCTAGAGTTATAAATATAGGAGCTGAAATGGCACGGTTTATGGGCACCCAAACCGGTGATTTTTTTCAATTATTCTCGAGATAAAAAATGATAAAAGAAAAAGAAATTCGTAACATTACCGAGGTTACTGTACGCTTTGCCGGTGATTCGGGCGACGGAATGCAACTAACCGGAAGCCAATTCAGTGATACTACTGCGGTTGTGGGGAATGATTTAAGTACTTTACCGGATTATCCGGCCGAAATAAGAGCTCCTATAGGAACAGTTTACGGAGTCAGCGGTTTTCAGCTGCATTTCAGCAGTTCCGATATTCATACTCCAGGTGACAGACCCGATGTGTTAGTAGCAATGAACCCTGCGGCCATTAAGAAAAATATTGATGAGCTTAAGCCGGGTGCTACAATTATAGTAAACACCGATTCCTTTGATAAAAAGAATCTGCAGCTCGCAAAATACGAAAGCAATCCTCTGGAAGACAGTAGCTTAAAGGGCTTCGAAGTTTACGCGGTTCCCATTACATCACTTACGTCGAAAGCGCTCGAAGGATCTTCACTTTCGCCTAAGGAAGTAGCCCGGTGTAAGAATTTCTTTGCTTTGGGTTTAATGTACTGGCTTTATAATAGACCTCTGGAACCAACACAAAAATGGATCGAATCAAAATTCAAAACCAAACCCCAATTTATTGATGCAAATACAAAAGCACTGAATGCAGGGTATAACTTCGGGGAAATTACTGAATTATTTTCAACAAGGTACCATATTGCTCCCGCAAAGCTGCCCCAAGGCATCTATAGAAGTATTTCAGGAAATGAAGCCACTGCGCTTGGATTTTTGGCTGCGTCGGTTAAAAGCGGACTTCCGTTATTTTTAGGATCATATCCTATTACACCGGCTTCCGAAATACTTCAGTATTTAAGCAACTACAAACAATTCGGTGTAAAAACATTTCAAGCGGAAGATGAAATTGCCGGAATTACGTCGGCTATCGGTGCTGCATATGCTGGCAACCTTGCGCTTACAACAACGAGCGGACCGGGTCTGGCGTTGAAAACCGAAGCAATCGGACTTGCAGTAATGACCGAACTACCTCTGGTAATAGTTGATGTTCAGAGAGGCGGCCCGAGCACGGGGCTTCCTACGAAAACCGAACAAGCAGATTTACTGCAGGCAATTTACGGAAGAAACGGTGAAGCTCCTGTGGGAGTTGTTGCGGCTTCTACTCCAAGCGATTGTTTTAATATGGCGCTGGAAGCTACTAGGCTGGCAGTAAAATATATGTCGCCCGTAATTTTACTAACCGACGGTTATCTGGCAAACGGTTCCGAGCCATGGCGGGTTCCTAAAGTTAAAGATATTCCGGAAATTCCCGTTAAATTCAGAACGGAAAAAGAAGGTTTTGCGCCTTATTCAAGAGATGAAAACCTTGCCACGCCCTGGGTAAAACTCGGCACTCCTGGTTTGGAGCATAGAATAGGCGGCTTGGAAAAGGCCAACATCACCGGAAACGTAAGTTATGATCCGGACAACCACCACAATATGATCAAACTGAGAGAGCAAAAAGTTAAGAACATGGCTAACGATATCCCGGATTTGGAAATTGACGGAGAACAGGAAGGCGAATTGCTTGTTATAGGATGGGGAGGAACATACGGGGCAATAAAAGAGGCGGTAATTAAAGCACGTGAAGCGGGATTAAAAGTATCGCAGTCTCATTTCAAATATCTTAATCCGTTCCCGAAGAATACTGAAAAAGTTCTGAGAAGCTTTAAACATGTACTCGTCCCTGAAATCAATCTAGGACAATTGGCTAAGATATTAAGAAGCGAATTCTTATTGCCGGTAATTCAGTTCAATGTTGTAAGAGGGTTACCGTTCAGAGTATCCGACATTGAAGCCAAAATAAAAGAAATACTCGGAGGTGAAAGCAATGGACAGATAATCACATAGAAACGAAAGAATTAAAATTAACGGCAAAAGATCTTGCTACCGATCAGGACGTAAGATGGTGCCCGGGATGCGGAGATTATTCGATTCTCGCCCAGGTACAAAGATCTTTTCCGGATATGATTGGTATTAAAAAAGAAAATATAGTTTGGATATCAGGTATCGGCTGTTCATCTCGTTTTCCTTATTATATGAATACGTATGGATTCCACACTATCCACGGCAGGGCTCCGGCAATTGCTACAGGCGTAAAAGTAAGTCGCCCCGATTTATCGGTATGGGTTGCGACAGGTGACGGCGATTTGCTGAGCATCGGGGGAAATCATTTTATTCATGCATGCAGGAAGAATGTCGATTTAAAGATTCTTCTTTTTAACAACAGAATTTACGGATTGACAAAGGGGCAATATTCTCCTACTTCGGAACAAGGTAAAAAGACAAAAACTACTCCTTACGGTAGTATTGATTATCCATTTAACCCGGTTTCACTTGCTCTAGGAGCCGAAGCTACTTTTGTAGCAAGAAGTATAGATAGAGATCCTAAGCATATGCAGACAATGCTTAAAAGAGCAGCCGAACATAAAGGCACTGCATTTATTGAGATATTTCAGAACTGTGTTATTTTTAACGACGGTGCTTTTGACAGCTTGACCGATAAGAAAACCAAGGAAGATAACGTTCTTACTCTTGAGCACGGCAAGCCCATGATCTTCGGTGTAAACAGGGACAAAGGCATAATGATGGATAACGGTAAACCCGTTGTTGTAGAAATAGGCGAAGGTAAACACAGAATAGAAGATATAGTTGTTCATAACGAAAACGACGAAAGTATTTTACTTGCTACTATGCTTGCTCATATGACGGAGGATCCCTCAATGCCGACCCCTGTAGGAGTATTCAGACAGATAGAAAAGCCTACTTATGATGAAGGCGTAGAAAACCAGATAAAGAGCGTAAGACAATCAAAAGGCGAGGGAGATCTCGAGAAAGTGCTGTTTAACGGCAATACTTGGGAAGTAAACTGATACATATACAGATATCACGGGGATAAATTTATCCCCGTGATTCCTCTTCTGTCATTTCTAAAAACTTAGCCATCCAATTTCTTTTCGAGTTAAAATTTATAACTTTATGTCTAAGTGTCTTTGTGGCTATTTTATGTTAATTAGCATATTAAATCGCCGCAAGACACAAATTCACTATGAAATTCCGAAAATTCACCATGACATTTCTTTGTCACCCCGGGCGAAGTATAAGATCAAGCGGAGAGAAAGAAGATACACGTTTAGATCCGGCTCATGGTTTGACTCCGCTTGCCATGACAAATCATTATTTAAAATCGATGGGAATAAAAGAAAAGAAGCTTAAATAAATGTGTGCTTCAAATTACTGACATTAATTTTGATCTTAGTTATCTTAAAAACGAATTAAAGGAGGAGAATTAAAAAGAATAATAAAAAATATTTCCGGTATGCGGACACCGAAATAAATTTTACCACATTAATAACAAAATCAGAATAACAAATGAGTAAAGATATTTTAGAACTTCACGACGTGACGGTTCGTTTCGCAGGCGATTCCGGTGACGGAATGCAGCTGACAGGTAATCAATTTACCAACACTACTGCTATTGTCGGAAATGATTTAAGCACTCTGCCCGATTATCCGGCTGAGATAAGAGCTCCCGCTGGAACAACGTACGGAGTAAGCGGTTTTCAGCTTCACTTCAGCAGCAGCGATATTCAAACTCCGGGGGATTCACCGGATATACTTGTTGCTATGAATCCTGCTGCGTTAAAGATGAATATAAAGGATTTGAAACCGGGAGCGACTATAATTGCCAATGTAGATTCGTTCGATACCAAAAATCTTAAGCTTGCCGGGTATGATACGAATCCTTTGGAAGACGGTACACTGGACGGTTTTAATACCGTACTGGTTCCGCTTACTCATTTGACAAGCACTGCGCTGGCAGACAGCGGACTTTCTGCGAAAGAAATTACAAGATGCAAAAACTTTTTTGCTCTCGGTATGATGTATTGGCTGTACAGCCGTCCGATCGAGCCGACGGTAAAATGGATACATTCCAAATTTAAAGACAATGAACTCATCGCAAAGGCAAATGAAAAAGCGTTGATGGCAGGTTATTATTTCGGTGAGAACACCGAGTTGTTCACTACCCGATACTGGGTTGAAAAAGCAGATCTTCCAAAAGGCACATACCGTAATATTTCCGGGAACGAAGCACTGGCTATAGGCTTTATTACTGCATCCGTAAAAGCCGATATACCATTATTTTTGGGATCGTACCCGATTACACCCGCTTCGGATATTCTGCATGAACTTAGCAAATATAAAAATTTTAATGTCAGAACATTCCAGGCCGAAGATGAAATAGCCGCAGTTACGGCTGCTATAGGTGCATCTTTCAGCGGCGCACTTGCAATAACCACTACAAGCGGACCGGGTGTGGCTTTAAAAACAGAAGCAATAGGGTTAGCAGTTATGACCGAACTTCCTCTGGTAATAATCGATGTTCAAAGAGGAGGTCCGAGTACCGGGCTGCCAACAAAGACCGAACAATCGGATCTGCAGCAGGCAATCAACGGAAGAAACGGCGAGGCTCCTGTAGCGGTGATTGCGGCATCAACACCGGCCGATTGTTTTAACACAGCAATAGAAGCAGCAAGAATTGCGATTAAGTATATGGTACCTGTAATATTATTATCCGACGGTTATATAGCGAACGGATCGGAACCCTGGAAAATCCCCGATCCGGATTCTATTGGTAAAATACCGGTTCATTTTGAAATGAAAAAAGAAGGTTTTAATCCATACAGCCGTGACAATAATCTTGTACGTCCCTGGGCCGTACCTGGAACACCCGGACTTGAACACAGGTTAGGAGGATTGGAAAAAGCTAATATAACCGGCGACGTCAGTTACGATCCCGAAAACCACGAATTCATGGTAAGACTAAGGGCCCAAAAGGTTAAGAACATCGAGAACGATATTCCGGAACTTGCGGTAACCGGCGATGCCGACGCCGAAGTACTTGTGATCGGCTGGGGAGGAACCTACGGTGCTATTACAGAAGCCGTAAGCCGCATAAGGAAAAAAGGTCATAAGGTTGCGCAGGTCGATTTTAAATATTTGAATCCTTTCCCTAAAAACACGGGTAAGGTTTTGGGAAAATATAAACATATAATTTGTGCGGAGCTAAACATGGGTCAACTGGCAAAATTTTTACGCAGCGAATTTCTGACTGAAATAGATTCGTATACAAAGATACAAGGACTTCCGTTTAAGAACTCGGAAATTGAAAGAAAAATAGAATCAGTATTAGGAGTTTAAAAATGAAAGATGCGGCAATGAAAGATCAATTAGATGAAAAAAAATATACGGCAAAAGATTTTTCTTCCGAACAGGATGTAAGATGGTGTCCTGGCTGCGGCGATTATTCAATACTGGCGCAGATGCAGAGGAAATCACCCGATCTTGGAATTAAATTAGAAAACATGGTTTGGGTTTCGGGAATAGGATGTTCTTCAAGATTTCCCTATTATATGAATACCTACGGCATTCACGGAATACACGGACGCGCACCGGCCATAGCTTCAGGAATTAAAATTAATAATCCGTCATTGTCGGTTTGGGTAGCAACCGGAGACGGTGATTTATTGAGCATTGGAGGTAATCATTTTATTCATGCTTGCAGAAGAAACATAGATCTGAATATTATACTTTTTAACAACCGTATTTACGGTTTAACCAAAGGACAATATTCTCCGACTTCCGAAAAAGGCAAGATAACAAAAAGTTCGCCTTTCGGCAGCATTGATTTTCCGTTCAATCCTATTTCGCTTGCGCTGGGTGCGGAGGCTACATTTATTGCCAGATCATTGGACAGGGATCCCAAGCACCTGCAGGAAATGATGAAAAAAGCTTCCGAGCATAAAGGTACGTCGTTTATTGAGGTATTTCAAAATTGTAACATTTTCAACGACGGAGCATTCTTCCTCTTTACGGATAAAGATACCAAAGCCGATAACGTGCTGGTTCTTGAACATAACAAACCTATGGTGTACGGAAAAAATAACGACAAAGGAATAGTTCTGGACGGATTATCTCCAAAGGTAGTTAATCTTGAAGAAGGAAAGTATTCGGTAAATGATTTGTGGATTCATGATGAGAATGATGCAAGTCCCGCAAGAGCATTTATACTTGCACAGTTCTCGGAGCATGAAAATTTCCCGCTGCCGATAGGAATTTTCAGAAAGATAAATAAGTCTACTTACGATGAGGATTTTCACAAGCAAATTAAAGAAGTGAAAGAGAAGAAAGGCGAAGGAGATCTTCGTAAACTTTATTTTACGGGAAATATGTGGGAAGTAAATTAATTATTATAAACCGGAATAAGTAGCTCGGTGCGCGCAGATTTCCGGTGAGAAATAAAATGAATAACCTTTTTAACTTTAAGCTAACCCAAGCAGGGAAAAGGTATCGCAGAGTAACACGGAGTACGCACAGAGTTTCACTGAGAAATAAAATGACTAATCTTATTAACTAAAAACTAACTCAAGCCGGGGAAAAGGTATCACTGAGTAACACAGAGTTTCGCTAGAAAATGAATTGAATAATCCTGTCGTCAAAAGAATAATTTTCAGTAAATAAATATTTTCCTTATTTTTACCTAATCTATTTGCGGGCTTGAATTAACGAGCCCTTTTTATTTACACCACTTAAATTTTCTAAATTTAAAAGAATTGAAGCCGCAAATTATGCTTATGGCTCGAAAAATCCATTGAGCATTTAAAATTGGAAGTAATTCAACTAATAAGATAATTTAGTAATAAAATTATTGCTTTCCTGTATAGATAAACGGAAATATAAAAATTCTTATGATCGATTTTGAAAAATTAAAAGAAATAGTGAACACGAATAATACTTTTTTGTTGACTACGCATGTTAATCCTGATGCGGATGCAATCGGATCGGAAATTGCATTTTATCAGATATTAAAAGAATTGGAAAAAAAAGTCTACATCATAAATCACAGCAGCACTCCCTACAACATGGAGTTCCTTGATAAGGATAATAAGATCGAAAAATATGATGTGAAAAAACATGCTGAGATATTCAATGAAATAGATGTTATTGTAGCTCTGGATTTTAACCGCCCTGACAGAAGCGTAAGTATGCAGGAAGCTATAAACAAGTCGCCAAAAACTAAAATCTGTATTGACCATCATCAGGACCCCGATAATTTCGCTGCTTATTATTTTACAGGAACCGAGTACTGCGCAACCGGACATATAATCTTCGACTTTATAAAAAAGACCGGAATTATCAAATTAAATTTCGAAACGGCTTACGCAATTTACGCGGCTATAATGACGGACACTGGTTCATTCCGGTTCGATAGAACAACACCGGAAATTCACCGAATTGCTGCGGAATTATTAGAACTTGGAGTAGCGCCTAATGATGTATTCGACAGGCTCTATGATCAGAGCAAGTTCAGTAAATTAAAATTATTGGGCGAATCTTTGGAGTCGCTTCAACTATACGGCAAGAAAAATGAAATATGCTTTATGATATTAAAGCAGGAAATGTTCAGAAGATTAAATGCGGTTGAATCAGATACTGAAAATTTTGTCAACTATACTCTTTCGGTGGAAGATGTTAAAATCGGTTTTTTAATTATAGAATTAAAAGACGGATTTAAAGTAAGCTTCCGTTCAAAGGGCAGAATACCGGTGAATAAACTTGCGGGAGAATTCGGAGGCGGGGGCCATACTAATGCTGCAGGCGCAAGGATTCACAACGGGAAACTGGATGATTATCTTCCTAAAATTCTTTCCAGAACGGAAGAATATTTAAAAATAACCAGTAAGGATTTATAATGTTTATTCTCAATTTAAATGCCGGCGAAAAAAAAATAACCTACAAACCGTTCAGTGCAAGTCTGAAATATTTAATCAACGGCAAAAAACTGGTTGCAGGATTTGAATCTTTAATTAAAGTATCGGACGTAAAAGTTTCAGAGTTACAAAGCAAAAATTTTCTGAGCGATTCGGGATCAGAACTAAGAATTTCTAAACCGAACGGCAAACCTGATGAATTGATATTAACAAGAGTAAATGCCGGTGAAAAGTTCTCGGTAGATTATTTTAGAAATCACCTTGCCGGATTTTTACCGTCTTTGGAAAAATCGCAGTTGAAACATTTGCATGTTTTTATCCCGGCATACAGTGCAATGCAAGAGTACTTTAACGACGAAGAGTATTATTACAGGAGTTTTATAGAAGGCATTTTATTGGGGAATTACTCGTTTGACAAGTATCTGTCGGGTAAAAAGAAACCTAATTTATTAAATGTTTATTTTTATTCGGAAGACAACAAGAAACTGAAAAATGCATTGCTCAGGGCCAAGATAGTAATGAACGGAGTTTATTTTACAAAAGATCTTCAGAATGAACCGGCTGTAAATTTAACTCCGGATATATTTGCGAAAAAGATTAGCGAATCACTAAAAAAATCGGGCGCAAAAGTAAAAGTTTTCAATGAAAAAGAAATTAAAAAAATGAAAATGGGCGGACTGCTTGCAGTGGGCAGCGGAAGCGATAACCCGCCGAGATTCATTGTCATCGAATATAACGGTATTAAGTCAAAGAGAAACTCTTCAAAGAAAATTGCGCTTGTAGGGAAAGGAGTAACTTTCGATTCAGGAGGTATATCGATCAAACCTGCGGCAGGTATGGGTGAGATGAAGGGAGATATGTCGGGTGCCGCAGTAGTTGCAGGAACTATTCTTGCCGCTGCAGATGCAAAATTGCCAGTGCATTTATTCGGAATAATACCAGCTGCTGAAAATATGCCTTCGGGTAAATCGATGAGGCCGGGAGATATTGTTGTTACTTCATCGGGCAAGAGCATTGAGATTGATAATACTGATGCCGAAGGCCGGGTAATACTTGCGGATGCGTTGAATTATGCGAGCGGATTAAAAGTGGACGCAATTATTGATTTAGCGACATTAACAGGTGCTTGCAAAGTAGCTCTGGGTGATTTCACTGCCGGATTATTTACTAAGAATAAAAAAATATCCGACAATTTATATCTGCAGGGAGTAAAGACTTTCGAACGCGTTTGGCCTATGCCTATGTGGGATGATTACGGAAGTTTAATAAAAAGCGATGTAGCCGATGTGAAAAATACCGGCGGACGCTGGGGGGGTGCAATAACCGCAGCAAAATTCCTGGAACACTTTGTGGATCAAAAAATTACCTGGGCTCATATCGATATTGCGGGCACCGCCCACTCCAATTCTCTTAATAATTATACAAAAAAGTATATGACCGGATTCGGTGTAAGATTGTTGTTTGAATATCTGGCGAATATTTAAATCAATGCAATATTCGCTCATGGTTCGATTCTGCTCACAATGACGATGCAATACTATGAATAACGAACTTCTCAGTCATCCCGAGCGGACCTGCCTTTCGGGTAGACAGAGTCGAGGGTAGTTCGGATTTATATGCTATTCATTGAATTTTAAATCACGAAACCGGATTGTGATTTATTAAATTCCCGTCTTTCATTTCAAATACTCTGTCCGCTAATTCCACCAGATCCTGGTTATGCGAAACTATCACAAAAGTTTTTTTGAATTGATCACGCAGGTTCAATATTATTTTGTGGATAATCCTGCTGTTAGCGGAATCAAGGTTGCCGGTAGGCTCATCCGCAAAAATAATTTCCGGATCGTTTGCCATGGCTCTTGCAACTGCAACTCTCTGTTGTTCGCCGCCCGAAAGTTCGGCCGGTTTATGAGTTCTGCGTTCCGAAAGCCCCACAGCTTCCAGCAGTTCTTCGGCCTTAATAGTAGCTTTTTGAAGAGAAACGCCGTGTATCATCTGCGGTATGGCAACATTCTCCGAAGCGGTAAATTCTGGAAGGAGGTGATGAAATTGAAATACAAATCCTATGTGTTTGTTCCTGAATTTGGCCAGCTTCTCATCTGATAATTTAAATATATTTTCATCGCCGTAATAAACTTCGCCGCTGTCCGGCCTGTCTAGCCCGCCCATTAAGTGAAGCAATGTGCTTTTACCCGCTCCGGAGGCACCTATTATCACTGAAACTTTATTTTCTTCGATGCTAAGTGATACAGACTTCAGAACTTCAATTTTTATCTGCTTAGTATTCTGATAAGTCTTAAATAAATTTATTGATTTCAATAACATTTTAAATTCACAATTTTATTAAAAATTATTCCCATTTAATTGCTTCCAGCGGATTTACTTTTGCTGCTCTGTTGGCAGGGTAAAGTGAAGCTAGAAAAGATAAAAGCATGGAGGCGCCGGCGACAAAAAAGAAATCGGTTAATTTGAGCTGAAGCGGAAGCGAATCTATCTTATAACGCGTCGGATCCAGGGGGTAAATATTAAAATGTAGCTGAAGGAAACATATAAAATAGCCGAGCATTAAACCCGCCGCGGTTCCTAACAAGCCTATTAAAATGCCTTCGTACATAAATATTTTTAATATGGATTTTTCGCCGGCTCCCATCGATCTCAAAATACCGATATCTCTTTTCTTTTCGATGACGGACATTGATAGCGAACCGAGTATATTAAATGTGGCAACGGCAACGATCAAACATAAAACAATATATGCAGTCCATCTTTCCATTTTCATTACATTATATAATTCTCTGTGAAAATCATACCACGTATTTACGCTGAAAAATTTTGTATCAAGTTCACTATCAAGAATATTCTTAACTTTATAAGAATTGTCAATATTATTTAATCTGATGTCAAAGCCCTGAAATTTTCCGTTATATCCTAGTATTTGCTGAGCCGAGTTTAAATTCGTGAAAATATACGACTCATCGTATTCATTATTGTTTGAACTGTAAATTCCGGCTACAATAAATTTTTGTGTAACGGGCATTGACAGTTGGGAAATAGCTTTTTCAACTCCAACCGGGGAAATAATAGTAACAGTATCGCCAATAAGAGACTGCAGGCGGTCTGCCAGAGTAAGACCCAGAATAATTCTGGGCAGACCGTGTTTTACCGAAATATTATATCTGCCGAACAGCATGCTTGCCTGAATATCGTAAATATTATTACCTTTTAGTGCATCAATACCTTTTAATGTAACCACTTGAGTCAAACCTTCTTTGTATGCCAGGACTTTACCGCTTACATAAGGAGCAAAATATTTTACGTCGGGAGTTTTTGATATTATGTCGGATACTTTATTTTCCAGGTTAAACCCCTCCGGCGATGTTAATTCCACTCTTACGTTCGGATCGAAATTCATTAAAAAAGATGTTACGAGACTTCCGAACCCGTTGAATACCGAAAGAACCACAATAAGAGCGGCAACACCGATTGTGATACCGCCTATTGAAATCATTGATATGATGGTAATAAAATTTATCTTATGCTTTGATATTAAGTACCGTTTCGATATGAAAGATTCGAATGTCATCAGTTAAACCTTAACGTTGAAACCGGCTGAATTTTGGATGCGATATAACTCGGTATGTAAGCCGCCGCAATACATAAAATAAAGGTTATTGCGGAGACTAAAATAAAAGTCCCTGCCGAAAGGAAAATAGGAACGGTAGACATAAAATATACCGAAGAGGGAATAGAGATTATCCTGTAATGATATTGAAGAAAAGTAAGTGTAAATGCAATAATGTTTCCGATTAATATCCCGGATACCGCCAGATAAATTCCCTGATAAATAAATATGGATATGATTTGCTTTCGCGTTGCGCCTATAGATTTCAGAATGCCAATTGATCCAGTTTTTTCAAGTACAATCATAAGCAGAGTTCCGATTATATTAAAAACAGCTACTATTATGATTAAACCGAGAATTATTGGAATAGGTTTTTTCTGAAGGTCGATCCAAGTAAAAATATTCCTGTGAAGCTGATAAATCGAGCGCACCGCAAACGGGTAGCTGAGATAATCGGAAAGATAAGATGTAAGTGAATCTATCTTGGAAATATTATTAAGTCGTATATCATAACCGGTTACGTGATCACCGAGGTTACATAAATTCTGCGCATCTTTTAAACTTACATAAGCGTTGATATCATCATATGCAGCCATCCCGCTTTCAAAAATTCCGGTAATTTTAAATTTTTCGATATTAGGCATATTCTGCGGAGAAGGAATTTCATCTTTGCTAAGTGCAAATACCGTAACCTGATCGCCTACTTTAATTAGAAGCTTATCTGCCAGTTTTTTTCCGATTATCATTGACGGTATACCGCCGGAATCGGACAGCCTAAAATTTCCTGCGATTAAATCTTTCCGTATTCCGTCCCAGGCATCCGTCGGTCTGATGCCTTTTACATTTATTCCTTCTTTAATATATCTGCTGCCGATAATAGCTAATTTAGATGCAAACGGGTAAATACTTACAGCATAAGGCGAAAGTTTTTCCTTGAGAAGCGGCAAAGTGGAACTGTATGGAGGCAGAATCCCGGTATAAGATGATATTTGTATATGCGAATCAAAGGCTATGACTTTATTTGTAATGGTTCTTTCAAAGCCGCCGAGTATGCTTAACGCAACAATAAGTGTCGCAACTCCCAGCGCAATTCCTGCTATGGAAATGCCGGAAATAAAAGTTATGAACTTAGAGTCTTTTTTAGAGAAAATATATTTCCCGGAAATAAATATTGGAAAAGGCATTGTCAGATATAAAAATTATTGTGATGTAAAATTTAACTAAGATACCGGTGACATGAAAATTTTTATTAACTTTTAATTTCGATAGAAGTGCCGGATATAACATGGGTTTCAATCAATTCCGTAAACGAACAAAAATAGTTTTGAATTTGAGAATGCTTGGACATATTCTATATTATTTAATAGTAAAAAGAAAAATACCGGTTTGGATTAGGAAGCGGACATTACGGCAAAATGTAAAAATTTATCATTTTTTTATTAAATTGGGCAGCTTAATCATTGTTTTTTTCAGCACGATAATATATATTTGATATCCTATTTTAAATGCCAATTGCTGTAGTTCTTTATTATTTTGTCTGAAGATGGTAATCTTGTTTAATTCGGGGCGTAGCGTAGCCCGGTTCATCGCGCCTGCTTTGGGAGCAGGAGGTCGCAGGTTCGAATCCTGCCGCCCCGACAAAGAAGAACAATTAAAAAGTACAAATTAAAAATTAAAAAGTTTAATAATTTGTACTTTGTAATTTTTAATTGTAAACCCCCGTAGCTCAATCGGATAGAGCATCCCGACTCATGTCGGGAAGGTTAATAGTTCACCAGAATAAATGAACCTCAAATAAAAATCGGGCTGTTACAAAGTTCTTAGAAATTATGTCAGGAATGCGCCCGTAGCTCAATCGGATAGAGCAACAGCCTTCTAAGCTGTAGGTTAGTGGTTCGATTCCACTCGGGCGTACAAAAAAGTAATTAAAAATTAAAAAGATGTTTTCATTATTACCTGATAATTTTTAATTTGTACCAAGTAATTTTTAATTGTTCATGGTGGGCGTAGCTCAGTTGGTTAGAGTATCAGGTTGTGGCCCTGAGGGTCATGGGTTCAAATCCCATCGTCCACCCGAAAGTTTGAAATTTTTATAAGTGACCGGCCCCATCGTCTAGTGGTTAGGACATCGCCCTTTCACGGCGGTAACAGGGGTTCAAATCCCCTTGGGGTCACTAAAAGCCTTAAAGTAATTCTTTAAGGCTTTTTTTTATATCGTATTTCCCCGTTGATATTTCTTTTTAATTTCCATATTATTAAACGAATTAAAACGGGGGACTTATGAAAGGATTGCTGAAACCTTTTTTTATATTAGTCTTCACTGTTATCGCTTCAAGTTTTCTTCCGGCGCAGTCAAACCAATTTAATATTGAAAATTACAAAGCATTCTTACAATCTCATCAGAATATTTCTTCCGGTGTTTTATTAGGTATGCATTCCGCCGGGAAGTTTTTATCCGATATTAATCTGAATGAAGGTTCAATTAATTATTTGGACAGCATAAGCTTAAAATACAATCTGACAGAATTTGAGAAATCACTCATAAAAAAACACGGATTCATGGTTAGTGAAAGGCTTGCTCAAAAGTCCTTCGGCAGCGCTATGCTTGATATTTTCCAAAACGATATGCCTTTATTTGTTTCTACGGATGCTATTCTGCAGGCTTTACATATATCATACGACAGAATCTTAAAGGATGTTGAGCTTGCAGTATTAATTAATAAGGTTAAGGAATTATTAATGCGGCTTCACTCGCAATTTCCTGAACTGGCCGCCCAATATGCCGAGAGGACCGCAATGCTTCAAATGCTTCATGATGTAGATATCTACATATCGGTTCCTCTGAAATTATTGGGCGAAGAAGTTGTACCTTATTTTCAGGTTAATACCATAAAATTTAATGAGGTTATTTCCAAGATAACTGCGGAACAGGGTTATGATGAATACTCATTATTTTCGGAGACCCCGGTTGTTTATGATTGGAGTCAATTCAAACCTCGCGGGCATTATGTCGATATCATTCATCCCGAGCTTGAAAATTATTTCAGAACAATGATCTGGCTCGGCAGAACCGAAATTTATTTATTGCCTCCACGAGCCTATGGCTTTGCCGATTCGGCTCAGGTACTTAAGGATATTCGCAGACAGACAATAGATGCTTTTTTATTTGCCGAATTGTTTGAAAAATCTAACGTTCACCAAATTTATAATGAAATTGAAAAAATATTAACATTTTTTGTAGGCGATCAGGACAATGTTACAATATCCAATCTTGAATACTTAAAGAACGCTGTTTCAGTAGACAGTCCTGCTAATTTTTTAGAAGATAAAAAGCTTTTCGAATTCCAGGATTCTTTGAAGAATCAGGCATTCGCTTACCAATTAATATTATCACAAATACTTTTTCATGATCCGATGAAGCCCGACAGCATTATTCCGGCATCCTCATTTTTATTATTCGGTCAACGCTACATTATCGATTCATATATCAATTCCCAGGTAGTTTACGACAAGACCAAAACATGCCGGTTATTTCCATCATCGCTGGATCCGATGTTTGCACTGGGAAATAATGCAGCGGCTCAATTGCTGACCAAAGAACTTGATCAATACGGTTATTCCGAAAACCTGGCAGCAGTAAGATATCTTGTGGATTCTTACGGACAGGATTTTTGGCAAGCTACCATTTATAATTTATGGCTAAATTTAATAAGAACGTTAAATCCTCCTGATGATAGGACAAATCTTCCGGCGTTTATGCAGACAGCTGCATTCTGGCAGGAAAAATTAAATACACAGCTTTCTTCCTGGACGCAATTAAGACATGATAATCTTTTATATGCGAAACAATCATATACGGGAGGTACTTTGTGCTCGTACCCATATACATATATAGAACCTTTCCCGGAATTTTATCAAAACCTAAAAGTACTTTCGGATAAAGCGCAGAATTATTTCTCACCTAAGATTGAATCGCAGTATGATTTAATGTGGCAAATAACCGAATATTTTAAAAACCTCGGACAAACAGCAGATACATTATATGCCATTGTTAATAAAGAATTGAGCGGCGCTGATTTTAATGAATCCGAAACTGATTTTCTTAAAAGAGTTGTATATAACCAATCCGGCGGCAGCGGCAGTGTTCCTTATGCCGGCTGGTACCCTAAATTGTTTTTTAGAGACAATTACTATCATTCACAGGGATTCTTAAGTCAGGACGATATTGTCGCAGACATACATACAATACCTACCGATTGTTTCGGAAATATTGCCGGATGGGTTCAGCATGTGGGCACGGGTCCGGTAAATTTGGGTGTATTTGTTGCAGACATGCCCGGGGGTGTTAAAAATGCTTTTATAGGTCCTGTATTGAGTTATTATGAATATACTACAACCAATTTTCAGAGGTTGAACGATCAGGAATGGAAAGATAGTTATCTTAAAGAATCACTTAGACCTGATTGGACGAATCTATATTTGGCAGGAACCGACGGCAATACCAAAGGAGAAGGAGCAAAATTAATTACAGCCGTTAAAAATAACGACCGGAATGAAGACAAAGCGCGGCCTGAAGAATTTATTTATGCGAACATTTATCCTAATCCTGCAACTCCGTTTAACCCGACTGTTGCAATCAGTTTTTCAATTCCGTCGAAGTACAGCGGATCTTACGTCGAATTAAAAATTTACGATATTCAGGGGAGACTGGTTAAAAATCTTGTTGAACAAAATCTGCCTTCGGGAAAATTCATTTACAGGTGGGACGGTAAAAATGAAAAAGGATTTGTGGTGGCAAGCGGTGTTTATATATCTACTCTAAGAATTGCCGAAAGGCAGTTCAGCCGAAAATTAATGCTCATGAAATAACTGAAGAAAGTCGTTGGAGGCAGATAGATTGTGGTGGGCCAATAAGGTAATCTTTCATTTCATTTTATATACTATAATTTTTTCTATGAAATTTATTATGGCTTGCTGTATATGAAGAAAATAAATTTACAGCTTTAAGGCGATAAGTGCGTTACATAGAACTTTTCGTCTATAATTTTATCGAAGAATAAGTTGAATTCTACTTAATTGTGATGATTATTTGTTGATGTTTTTATAAAAATAACTATTTTGGTGGAGTAAGTTATATTTCAAAAGAGATAATGCGCAATAACAAAAAGTACTCCCCCGATATAAATTTAAATCTAAATGTACGAGGCATTCCGCAATCTGCTACTCTAGCAATAAACGAAAAAAGCAACAGACTGAAACAGGAGGGGAGAACCGTATATAAATTGGGACTGGGCCAGTCGCCGTTCCCTGTACCGCGGCCTGTTGTGGAAGAGTTGAAAGTTAATGCATATCAAAAAAATTATCTGCCGGTCAAAGGCCTGCAAGCTCTTCGTGAAGCGGTTGCCGAATATCATTGCAGAGCACACAGCATTTGTCATACTGCCGAAGATGTGCTGATCGGTCCAGGATCAAAGGAATTAATGTTTCTTCTGCAGTTTGTGTATTACGGAGATTTATTAATTCCAACTCCCAGCTGGGTATCGTATGCGCCGCAAGCCCAGATAATAGGCCGCCATGTTCGATGGATAGAAACAAGCGCTGAAAACAATTGGAAACTGATGCCCGAAGAACTTGAAGAGATTTGCAAAGACGATCCGAACAGACCGAGAATAGTAATACTAAATTATCCTTCCAATCCGACGGGATGCACATATACAATTGAAGAATTAAAAAAAATAGCGCAGGTGGCCAAAAAGTATAAGATAATACTTTTATCGGATGAGATATACGGGGAGCTTCATCATAAAGGTAAGCATGTCTCCATTGCAAAATATTATCCCGAAGGCACAATTGTAAGCAGCGGCTTAAGTAAATGGTGCGGAGCAGGAGGGTGGAGACTCGGAACTTTCACTTTCCCGTCTTCTTTAAGATGGCTGTTGGATGCAATGGCAGCGGTTGCCAGCGAAACATTCACTTCGACAAGTTCACCCATTCAATACGCTGCTGTAAGAGCGTTCAGAGGGGGAACCGAGATAGAAAATTATCTTTGGAATTCGAGAAAAATACTGTCGGCTATTGCGAAAAGAATTACTAAAAGTCTGACTGATGCCGGCATTGCAGTAGCAATTCCGGAAGGTGCATTCTATATTTTTCCGGACTTTAAATTTTTCAGAGAATTACTACTGACCAGGAATATTAAAACCAATGTACAATTGTGCGAATCGCTTCTGGAAGAAACCGGTGTCGCAATATTGCCGGGTAGTGTTTTCGGAAGACCGTTTGAAGAATTAACCGGCAGACTAGCTTACGTTGAATTTGACGGAGCGAGAGCGCTGGCAGCAGCCGAGCAATTGAAAAAAAATCAGAGTATCGATGATGAATTTCTCGAAATTTATTGCGGAAGTCTGCTTGAGGCGGTTGATTTAATTTGCGCATGGTTAAGGTATTAATATGATCCTGATTAAAATTAAAATCTATTAATTCAATCAAAGAAAAAAATGTTTAATTATCTTATTGTTTCACTCGGAGCGGCAATTGGGGGGGGATTTCGATACTGGCTTTCTAATTTTACCTATAAATTCCTTCCTTCAACTTTCCCGTACGGGACACTTGCCGTAAATATTGTAGGAAGTTTTATATTGGGTTTTGTAATTTTGGTGCTCGATCAGAAGGACCTGCTCAGTCCCGGAATGAAATTACTTCTTGCCGTTGGATTTTGCGGCGGGTTTACAACATTCTCCAGTTTTTCGCTCGAGACTTTTAATCTGCTAAGGGATTCCGAAATAATGCTGGCTTTCGGAAATATATTTCTGAATGTAGTCGTTTGTCTTATAGGTGTTTATTTGGCATACCTTATATCAAAATTAATATAGGTTCAACATGCAAATTAATGGTGAAGCAAAACTGTTAAGAATATTTGTCGGCGAAAGCGATAAACATGGTTCCGTTCCGGTTTATGAAATGATTGTAATAGAGGCGAGAAAAGCCGGACTGGCAGGTGCGACCGTATTTAAAGGAGTTATGGGTTACGGAGGCAACAGCAGAATACATACATCAAAAATTCTCAGGCTATCGGAAGACCTCCCGCTGACTATCGAGATTGTCGACGAATTAAAAAAAATCGAGGAATTTATTCCGAAATTAAATACGATTTTTGACGAAGCAAACTGCGGCGGATTAATAACTATTGAAAAAGCAGATATTATAAAATATACTGCTAATAAACCTCATAGTCAGTCTATTTGATTTGTATTTGGCTAAAATTATCTTTTAGAGCAAATTTAATTTGCATTATTCTCAAAATAACTTGATTTTAATCCAGTAGATTTAATTCTTCATTAAAGGCGGGGAGGAATTATTTCTGAAAAAAACTTCCTTAGTATTCCATTACTCCTGTTTTCCCTGAATTTTATATCCTATTTATGCTCGGAATTATCGAAGTAAACAGCCGTCCGTATAATTTGTTTCAAAGGAGGAACGGCTTTGAGTATTATTATCGATTAAAATAGATACTTTTACTTTATTTCATAATGATAGGCTTAATAATCTTTTATCTCCAAAAGACCTGATCAGGCCATAGATTAGTTTTACTTTCCAATTAGAGGGGCATATTAAATGAAACAAGCAATTATTAATATTTCAATTCTTGCAGCGTTGGTGCCGATAATCTGGGGCTGTAACAATTCATCAAGCGTAACAAATCCGGATACAATAAACGGATCCGGGGATATTACAACGGAAGTACGAAATGTGAATGAATGCAGCGGAATCCATATTATAAATACCGGAGTTGTTTCCCTCACACAGGATACGGTTCAATCGATCAAAGTAACTGCGGATAGTAATATTATCGGGAGAGTAATTACGAGGGAAGAAAACGGAATTCTTATAATAGGTATGGAAGACGGCAGCTATTCTAATATAACTCTAAAATTTTCAATATCGCTTAAGCTTATAAAAAAATTATTAATTGAAGGCGCCGGATTGATAAATTGCGGGAATTCAATTAGCACCGACAGCTTGTACTGCTTAATAAACGGGGCAGGCAATATGATACTTAACGGTGATTGTTCGAATTTTATTCTTATTGTAAACGGAGCCGGAAATATAAATGCGAGAAATTTTACTGCGAAAGTTTGTTCTGCAATTATAAATGGATCCGGGAACTGCAATTTATTTGCTTCCGACTTGCTGAATGCTACTGTGATCGGATCCGGAGTCATAATTTATTACGGTCATCCTTCTACTGTTAATACATCCGTTTCAGGTTCAGGAAAAATTAATGCCGGATCATAGTGTTTTTTTCCCATTAAAAATAACCGGCAGGTTGTAACAAACATTAAAATCAAATTCATTAAATATTTACTGAGAAAACCATTATGCAATTTATATCAAGAACCGCAAAAAATGTCTTTTATTGCTTCTTGTTGCTGACTATCCTGCCCGGGATTCGGACGGTATGTTTGGCACAGGAAAGAAATGAACCAGCAGCAAAACGGGATTCAATTATATCGGCCGCTCGCGAGATAATGGGAATGCAGCAATACTGCGCTCTGATAACGCTTGATTCTACCGGTCAGCCGCAGGTTAGAACAATGAATCCCTTCCTGCCTGAAGATGATATGATTGTATGGATAGCTACGAACAGCAGGAGCCGCAAAGTTAATGAAATAAGGAATGATCCAAGAGTTACGCTTTATTACGCTGATCATAAGTCGCCTAAAGGTTATGTAGCAATTACAGGCAAAGCTGTATTAGTGAATGATATGAACGAAAAGTTAAAAAGAAAAAGAGATTACTGGAAACAGTCATTTCCCGATTGGAATTATCTGATACTAATAAAAGTAGTTCCGGAAAAAATGGATGTTCTGAATTATAAGAGAGGAATGCTGAATGATACGGTTACCTGGAGAACTCCTTCAATTAAATTCTGAGAAACCTTAAATAAAATAGCTTCCGCAAAGGAAATCTAAAAAGTAAAAGTTTTAAGGGAAATAAATTTATGAATAATTCCGAAACTCATGTTTGTCCGGTTCAATTGGCAGGTTCTCTTGATAACAAACTAAGGAAGCTCCTCCAAAATCCGTATAAAGTATTATCACCTTATGTTACCGAAGGGATGAAAGTTCTCGATGTAGGCTGCGGTCCGGGTTTCTTTTCAATTGAGCTGGCAAAGCTGGTAGGAGCCAAAGGAAAAGTTTTAGCCGCCGATTTGCAGGAAGGGATGCTTCAAAAAATACGAATTAAAATTAAAGGGACCGAATTAGAAAACAGAATTGAGTTTATAAGATGCGGAAAAGAAACTATTAATGTTTTCGAAAAAGTTGATTTTATAAATTGTTTTTACATGCTACATGAAGTACCTGCCAAAAATAAATTTTTTAGCGAACTAAAAAATATTCTGGTTGAAAAAGGGCAGATATTAATTGTTGAACCTTCATTTCATGTTACCGGTAAAGAATTCATGAGAACAATGGAAATTGCTGCCATAACCGGATTTAAAATAAAAAGAGGTCCAAAATTATTCTTAAGCCGGTCGTCTGTATTAACAAATTAGTAAATCTTAAAGTCCCGGGTAATTGAATTTCTTCTTAAGTTAATTTTTTACAGCCATTAAACTATTTCGTTTTTATAAAAATAAGTCGGCTTTAAAAGAAGGAAATAAAATGGTTCAAAGAATTCTGATTTTCATTTGTCTTTTCTCGGTAAGTTTATTTGCGCAACAGGCAAAAAAGGTAATTTATTTAAGCTGGGAAAACGTAGTTGACATTTCTTTAAAAGATAATCTCACTGTAAAATCAAAACTTCTTGAATATGACATCCAGGGATTGGAACAATGGAGAGCGGTTACTTCTTTCATTCCGGTTTTTTCTTATCAAGGAATTGCAGTAAGAAATCTTGAACTGCCCGTTTTTATTTTTATGGGTCAGCAGTTTGTCGTCGGCACTAATTATTCCGTTCAACATTCTCTTGATTTAACATTACCGGTCTTCACAGGAGGAATGCGGTGGTTTAATTTGAATGCTCAAAAAAGTTTAAAGAAATCATTAAGCGAAGAGTTAAAAGGCCAGGAATCACAGACAGTGTTAACAGCTTTGCGGGCTTATTACGGCATTATTTTATCTAATGAATTAATGAAAACGGCGAACGAAGCGGTAAATGTTGCAAAAGAAAATTTGGACAGGGTGGAAAAACATTACCGTGCGGGAACTGCTACCGAGCTTGATTTAAAAAGGGCAAGCGCACAGTATTTCTCAACTTTACCGCAATTGGAATCCGCAAACTCAAATAAACTTCTTTCTTATCAGCGGTTAAAAACCATTCTAAATATTCCGCTTGAAGACTCTCTCGTTGTTAGCGATTCTCTGGTCATAAAAAATTATTTAAATAATTATTCCGGCCTTTCCCTGGAAGACTTAAAAGTTTTAGCATTCGAAAGAAGAAATGATCTGAAGTCTTTTTCTTTTAAACTTGAGGCGTCCGGAACGGGAGAGAAATTGGCGCTGGCGCAATTTTCTCCGACAATTTCAGTATCCGCAAACCTTTCCTACCAGGCTCAATTGGATAGAGCAAAAGTATCCTGGAATGACTACATAAGATCTAAATCGATTGCATTATCGGTTTACTGGCCGATTTTCGAAGGCGGAAAAAAGATTATAGATTATCAGATTGCACTGGTAAAAACTGATCAAATGAAACTTGCGGCTGCTCAGCTAAAGGATGCTGCCGCACTGGATGTGGAAGAGAAATATTATTATTTCAAGGAAGTGACAAAAAGCCTGAAAAGCCTGCAGCAGGCAATGGAGCAGTCAAAAGAAAGCATGAGAATATCATCTCTGATGTACGGAAACGGAATGAGCACTCAGCTCGATGTTTTGAATGCCCAGCTGCTTTACACTAAAAGCAAATCCGAATATCTAATGGGAATTTTTAATTTTAACATCAGCCAACTTCAACTATTGCATGCGGCAGGCCTGATGAATGAAGTCTGGAAATCAAATTCGCGAGGGAAGCAATGAAGAAATTTTTTACAGCAGTTTTTGTTTTTTTGCTGGTATTTCTGAATGCATGTTCGAAGGAAGAAAAGACACAAAATGAAAAAGCAATTCCGGTTGACGTATACGTGATTCACCCGGACGCAATTTCAAGTTATATCAAATTAACCGGCAGCGTGACCGGAGAAAATGATGCGATAATCTACAGCAAGATAAGCGAAAAATTGGAAAAACTTAATGTAACTCCGGGACAAAAAGTAAGCCTAGGAGAAGTTTTGGCTGTTCAGTATAATGCCATATTTAAACAGTCTGTTGATTTGGCCGGGGCAGCGGTGAAAACAGCAAAAGCACAATATGAACTTGTTAATCGCGACTTTCAGAGAATGGACGAATTATACAAGCAAAATGCACTCAGTCCGCAGCAGTACGATCAAATTAAAGTTCAAAGGCAGACCGCCGAAGCCGGTCTTGAACAGGCTAGACTGCAATTGGAACAGGCAAACGAAAATTATCAGAACAGTTTTATCAAATCGCCGTTTGCCGGAATAATCGGTGCGGTATTTTTCGAACGCGACCAGATGATACCGGCAGGTCAGCCGGTTGTTCAGGTTGTTAGCCCGAATGCTATGAAATCAAAATTGCAGGTATCGGCTAAAGATATTTCTTCCGTTACTATAGGACTGCCTGTGGTAATAAAATTTCCTTCCGTACCGGGTATAGAATATCAAGGTAAAGTTGTCAATATAAATCATGCTGTTGACCGTATCTCGAATCTTCTCGAAATAGAAGTTCAGGTAATCCATCCTGACAAGAACATAAAATCCGGTATGTTCGGTGAATTTCTTATCGAGACAGTTAAGAAAAAAGGAATCATTGTTGTTCCTGAAAATTCTTTGATGCAGAGAACTGAAATTACGGTAGACAAACAAACAGGTATTCAAAAAGCAGTAAAAAAATATTTCATATTCACGGTTGAAAAAGGAAACGCAAATTTAAAAGAAGTAAAGACGGGAATCAGCAGCGGCGGAAGAATTGAAATTACGCGCGGATTGGCAACTACGGATACTGTTATTGTTGTAGGACAGAACATAGTTCGGGACGGGCAAAAGGTTAGGATTGTAGAGTAAAATATAATAAGGGAATTCGGAAATGATATTAACAAAGTTTTCACTAAAACGTCAGATCACATTAATGATGATTTACGGTGTTATTATCGGGTTCAGTATCTTCTCCTTTTCTCAATTGAAAATCGATTTTTTCCCTGATATCCAATTTCCGTATGCCGGCATTATAACTAGTTATACCGGCGTTGGACCCGAAGATATTGAAAATCTAATTACCCGGCCGATAGAGGAAGCCGTTTCTTCGGTTAAGAATATTGAGCAGATAAATTCCCAGTCTTTTCAGGGTGCTTCAATAATAACACTTGAATTCAAATACGGTACCGATATGGAGCAGGCCGATACCGACATCAGGAAATATATTGATTTTATCAGGGAGTATTTGCCTCCTGATGCCGATGAACCTTTAACTTTTATCTTTGATCCTTCGCTGCAGCCGATAATTTTTATGACGCTGAGCTCGCCTTATTTAGGACCCGCTGAACTTAGAAGGCTCTCAGAAGAAACAATTGAGCCTCTTCTTGAAAGGGTAGAGGGAGTCGCGTCTGTTTCCACACAGGGAGGACTGCAGAGACAAATAAATGTAAATCTGAATCCGGTAATGCTTTCTTCATACGGACTTTCTCCTACCGATATTAACAGGGCAATACAAACCGGCGGCGGCATTCAGCCCGGAGGAACGATCGAAACCGGTACTAAAAATTATAACCTTCGCATTTTCAGTGAATATAATTCAATCGACCAGATCAGGAATACAATTGTTGCTGTGAAAGGAGCACAAGCGGTTTATGTAAAAGATGTTGCAGATGTAGTTGACGGATATAAAGAATCAACTTCCGAAGTAAGAGCGGATAACGGTGAAGGCATTACTATTATGATATCAAAGCAGTCCGATGCGAATACAGTTCTGACAGCGCGCAAGGTGAAGGACGCTTTTCCTGATATCCGGAAGAGGCTTCCTAAGGAAGCAAAATTAAGCGTTCTGTGGGATCAGTCCGACTTTATTTTAATGTCTATAAATAATCTTCGCAACACAGCATTAATAGCGTTTGTGCTGGCATTCCTTGTTATTTATTTCTTCCTGAGAAACTGGCGGGGAAGTATTATAATCGGAATATCTATTCCGGTAGCGGTGATAGCAACTTTCGCGGCATTATACGCTGCCGATCTGACATTAAACATAATATCGATGGCGGGTTTGGCGCTTGCCGTAGGAATGCTGGTGGATAACTCAATTGTTGTCCTTGAAAATATTTACAGGCACAGGGAACTCGGAGACGGAAAAATGGATTCCGCGGAAGTTGGTGCTTCTGAAGTAGGTATGGCAATTACGGCATCAACACTTACCACAATAAGCGTTTTTCTTCCGGTTCTTTTTGTACCGAATATAACCGGACAATTATTTAAAGACATGGTTTTAACCATAACTTTCAGTTTGATTGTATCATTACTGGTTGCGCTTACTCTTGTTCCGATGCTGTCATCGCATGTTCTTAAAATAAGTAATAATAATTACAAAGACAGACCGGGACAAGATGTAAAAAAGCCCGGACAATTCAGCAAATTTAAAAACAAATCCGGCCAATGGATTCTGCTGTTATCCGGGAGATATGAAAAAATACTGCACTGGTCGCTTTACCATAAGAAAATAATACTTATCTCTGTCTTTTTCCTTTTTGTTGCATCAGTTGTATCAGCCTTTTTTCTCGGCGGAGAATTCATGCCGAAATCGGATCAGGGTTTTATCAATATTGTAATCGAATCGCCCGCAGGAAATCCTATTGAGAAAACAAGAGTTTACGCTTATAAATTAGAAAATATTTTTAACGATGTTATTAAGAAAGATGAAATGGAATCGATGACAATCTTCTTCGGTAACAGGGAAGGTCTCGGGGCATTCGGCACAACCGCAAGTACTATCGAAGTATTGCTGCGCTTAAAACCGGTCGAGCAGAGGAAGAGGTCGCAATTCGAAATTCAGGATCTGCTAAGAAAAAAACTTGACGATATTCCGGGGATATCTTATTTCTTCCAGGAAGGCGGTTCCTTCAGTAATGAAAAAGATATTGAAGTAAAGGTTATCGGTTTTAACGTTGACGGCGCAAAATTAATTGCCAATCAAATAAAGGAAAAAATGGAAAAGGTTCCGGGGCTGGTGGATATCGCTTTGAATGTTAAAGAGACAACTCCTGAACTTCAAGTTCATTTAAACAAGGAAATAATAAACGACCTCATGCTTTCCACGCTTCAGGTTGCCGCTAATATCTCAACCGCCATACAGGGGCAGGTTGTATCGCAATATAGAGAAAAAGAAGACGAGTACGACGTAAGGGTCCAGTTTGCCAAAGAGTTTAGAAATCAAAAAGAAGCATTAAGCCAGATGCAGATAGCATTGCCCGTCGGTAAAATGGTCCGGCTTGAGAATATTGCTCAAATATCGGAAGCGGAATCTTCTCCTACTATATTCAGGGAAAACCAGAGCCGATTCATTTCTGTCGGCTGCGGATTATCCGGCACTGATTTATCCACTGCCGTAAATAAAATAAAAAACATAATCGACGCAACTCCTGTTCCTTCTGAATATCAGGTAATTATAGGAGGAACTGCGGAAGACCAGCAGGAAGCTTTCTTTTATCTGACGCTCTCATTTATCGCTGCAATACTGCTTGTTTATATGATTATGGCTTCGCAGTTTGAATCATTGGTTGACCCGTTTATTATTATGTTCACAGTTCCGCTCTCCGTAATCGGAGTTTTCTTTTTCTTATTCATAACCGGGACATCTTTGAGCGTAATGGCTTTGGTCGGTTTGGTAATGATGGTCGGCATTGCCGTTAACAACGGGATAGTTCTTGTTGATTATATTAATCAGTTAAAAGCGAAAGGATTAGGACTGTATGAAGCCGTAGAACTGGGATGTAAAGCACGGCTCAGGCCGGTTTTAATGACCGCTTTGACTACAATTTTAGGAATGGTTCCGCTAGCGGTTGGAATGGGTTCCGGTTCCGAAACATGGTCTCCGCTGGCACGTGCGGTGATTGGCGGGCTGACGGCGACTACACTGCTTACATTAATTGTAATACCAATATTGTATATTTTATTCGAAAGAATTGAAGAACGGATAAAATTAGTTTATCACAGAAAATTCGTCAAAGGAAACTTATGATATATTAATGATTATTGTTTTAACATTTAGATAACATCTTCTTAATCTTCTCTTAATTTAACCGCGTTAAATTTGCCTTGCGTAATCAATTCCACTAAATGTATGAATGAAGACAAGCTTCTACGGGCTTTGAATTCGTAGATAATGAGATCTCTCTCCCTCATTAATTGGCGCCAAAACCGGCGCCAAAATTTTCAATGTGTGACCGGTGCACATATCTTATACAGATCACATTTTATTCAAAACGGTAAATATATTTTACACTATTCATTAATTAATTTATTTAAAATTCGATAATTATAGTAGTACTTAAATATTTAATTTTACGGAAGATGCTTGAAAGAGGTAAAAATGGATAAGTATAAAGGCTCATTCGTCCAGTATTCTTTTAGCAGAGTCTCCAAACCGGATGACAGGGTAGAAATCCATCAGAATAAAATTGTACCCAAAAGGGAAGATATTAAAAACAGAAGGGAACAACACGAAAACGAATGGCAGCAAGAGTATTTTATAATTTATAACTCTTATGTGCTTGACGAAAAAGATTCTGAGGATTAAGCAGCAGAATTAAGAATTTTTTAACTCATTTTTTAACATTTCAATTCGATTTTTCACCATTTCAGGATTCGGTGAACCTGCGGTCTTTTTTCTCTTCAGTGATGTTTCAATTTCCAGACATTTCAAAGCGCTTTCGTCAAAAACGGGATTTATCTCTTTTAAAAATTTTACGGTAATGCCTGTAAAATTATTACTGCTTTCTTCCAGCTTTTTTACTACTTCGCCTACAATATGATGTGCTTCTCTGAAGGGAATACCTTTCAGCACCAGCCAGTCCGCCAGATCGGTGGCAAGCGATAAATCACCTTTTAAACTGACGGTAAATTTTTCTGAATCGAATACCGCCGAACTGAGCATACCTGTCATAATCTCGACAGAATCCATATACGTGAAATACGAATCGAACAACGGTTCTTTATCCTCCTGAAGATCGCGGTTATAACTCAGAGGCAGTGACTTCATGGTTGTAGACAAAGCAATATAATTCCCGTACACTCTTCCTGTTTTACCCCGGATAAGTTCCGCCATATCCGGGTTTTTCTTTTGGGGCATTAGGGATGAGCCGGTCGTAAAACTGTCTCCCAATTTTAAAAGTCCCATTCCGATGTTGACCATATTATTATTTCTTCCGACAGTCTGCTTAAATGCATCATTCCAACCGACGCCGCATGGAGAAAATCCAATATGAAATCCCTGTTAGAAACCGCGTCGAGTGCATTCTCTGTAATTTTATCAAAGCCAAGCTGCCCGGCAGTAAAATCCCTGTCAAGCGGAAGTGTTGAACCTGCCAGAGCTCCCGAGCCTAATGGGGATTCGTTTGAAGAGTTCCTGACAAAATTAAACCTTGTTTTGTCCCGTTCCAGCATTTCGAAATATGCCAACAAATGAAATGCTAACGAGACGGGCTGGGCTCTCTGAAGATGAGTATATCCGGGAATTATAGAATCCGTATGCTTAGAAGCTAATTCAAGCAAAGCTGATTGGAGTTTTGTTATTGTTTCAGCTACTGATGATGAAGCTTTGCGTATCCATAATTTTATATCAGTCGCTATCTGATCGTTTCTGCTTCTGCCGGTATGAAGTTTCCTGCGGTCTCGCCTATAATTTCGAATAATCTGGCTTCAACCGCGGAATGAATGTCTTCAAATTTATCCGGACCGGGAACCCATTTTCGGTTTTCCCAATCCAATCTGATTTTTTTTAAACCGTCAATTATTTTTTCCGATTCAACGGCGGAAATGATTCCGGTTTTAGAAAGCATACTTGCATGTGCGATACTGCCTTCAATGTCTTCAAGAATCAGATTAATATCGATTTTTAAAGACGAAGAAAACCTAAGCGCTTTTTCATTAAGCTGTTCTTTAAATCTTCCGCCCCATAACATTAGGCAGTAACCTCTTCTTTAGTTTGATTTTTAACATGCTGCAATGTCTTATAAGGAAGTCCGTAAATTTTGATGAATCCATCGGATGCTTTATGATCGAAGGTATCTTCAATTGTATAAGTTGCCAGCTTTTTATTATATAAACTATACTGCGAACTTCTCGACAACGTTATTATTTGCCCTTTATACAGTTCAAGTTTTACTTCGCCCGTAACATATTCCTGGGTGGAATCAACAAAAGCATTCAACGCATCGAAGAGGGGAGAATACCAAAGACCGTCGTAAATAAGGTTTGCCACCTTGTTTGAAACATCCTGTTTGTATCGGAATGTTTCCTTGTCCAGAACAAGTCTTTCAAGCTCGGAATGTGCTTTATGCAATATTACCGCGGCCGGCGCTTCGTAGATTTCTCTTGATTTAATTCCGACAACTCTGTTTTCAATCATATCCAATCTGCCTATTCCGTATGCAGCTCCTAGATCCCTTAACTGGGAAACAAGCTCAACCGCGTTCAGTTCGGTTCCGTTCAATGTAGTCGGGATACCTTTTTCAAATCCGATAGTTATTGACGCCGGTTTATCCGGAGAATTCTGCGGACTTGTGGTAATTTGATAAGCGTCTTCCGGGGGAGAATTTGTCGGATCTTCCAGGACACCGCATTCGATAGCTATTCCCCAGAGGTTCTCGTCGATGGAATAAGGATTATCCTTTGATGCTTTTATCGGGATACCGTGTTTAATTGCATATTCCATCTCTTCTTCCCGGCTCTTAAATTCCCATAATCTCAAAGGCGCAATTATATCTAACTGCGGAGCCAGTGCCTGAACACCTACTTCGAACCTGACCTGATCGTTTCCTTTCCCGGTACATCCGTGAGAAACAGTGTCTGCGTTTTCCTTAATGGCAATATCAACAAGCATTTTTGCCAGCAAAGGTCTGCCTATTGCTGTTGCCATTGGATAAAGTCCTTCATACAGGGCTCCGGCTTTTAAAGCCTTCCAGGCATACTGGGTTAAAAATTCCTCACGAAGATCCATTACATATGATTTTACCGCGCCTGTCTTCGCCGCTTTTTCTTTTACGCCTTCAATCTCCTTTACCTGACCCAAAAATCCGGTTGCGGTAATTATCTCGGCATTATATTTTTCGCTTAACCATTTTACCATTACGGAAGTATCCAAACCTCCGGAATAGGCTACAACTATTTTTTTCTTAGACATTTTTTCTTCTCCTTTTTTATTTTCTCAACCGGCCTGTTCAACCATCATTCTTCGGACCATTGAAACAAGGTTTGGGATATTTTTATGCGAACTCGGAATTACAAGCACCGTGTCGTCTCCGGCTACGGTACCTAATATTTCCGGATTATTTAATCTGTCGATGAAATGGGCAATACCCGGTGCACGTCCCGCCAGAGTCCTTATTACCACAAGGGACTCATTTTGTTCGACGCTCAAAATTTCAAAGCCTATCAGTTTCGCAATTTGTTTACCGGATTCATGTGCATCAAGTATATACTTGGCTCCGTTCTCGGTAAAAGTTCTAATTACGCCGAGCTCGGCAAAATCTCTGCTTAAAGTGGCTTGAGTAACCTGTATTCCTTCATCAGATAATAACCGGACAAGATTTTCGTGAGAAGTTATTATCTTGCTGTTAAGCAGTTCTTTGATTCTGTTTAGGCGCCTTAATTTAGCAGACATTTTTTCACCATTTTGTTAATAAAAGATTTAAACTTTCTGTACGGATACTTCGGATACTACACTCTTAAAGGTCAGTAAAAATTTTGATATTTCCTTTTCCGCTATTATAAAAGGAGGAAGCAGTCTTACAACCGATTCACCGGAGGTGCCGACTAATATTCCTCTTTTAAGCATATTCGATGCGATAATTTTTGATGATATGCCTTCCTGCATTTCTATACCGATGATTAATCCTTTACCGCGGATCTCTTTAATCTCGTCCATATGAAGTCCGTGCAGGCCGTTCATTATAATATTTCCGGTATCGCTGATATAGTTTAAAGTTTTTTCGTCCAGCAGATCGACAACCTTATTGGCTGCGGCAATTGAGAGAGGATTTCCACCGAATGTTGAACCATGACTTCCGGGTTTAATGCAGGCTGCCACTTCTTCCGAACATAAAGTCGCTCCTAATGGTATTCCGTTGGCAATGCCTTTTGCCGAAGTTACGATATCGGGTTTAATATCATAATGTAAATAAGAGAAGAATTTTCCGGTACGTCCCATTCCGGTCTGTACTTCGTCTATAATTAACAATATCCCTTTCTCAGAACATAAAGCTCTTAATTTTTTAATATAATCTGCCGGGGAAACATTAACTCCTCCTTCTCCCTGAATTGTTTCTACAATTACCGCCGCAGTATTATCTGACATTGCATTGTTAACAGCTTCGATGCTTCCGAATGCCACGTGTTTAAATCCGGGAACCATAGGGGAGAAGCCTTCCCAAAATTTCGGCTGGCCTGTGGCCGACAAGCTTCCGAACGTTCTTCCGTGAAAGCTGTTAAGAGTTGAAATAATTTCGAATTTTTCTTTGCCCCATTTCCTGGCAAATTTAAGACCGGCTTCAACGGCTTCTGTACCGGAGTTACTGAAGAAAACATAATCCATTCCTGACTTTTCAGTAAGTTTTTTTGCCAGTTCCTCCTGACCGGAAGATATATATAAATTGGATAGATGCCAGTAATTGTCTAATTGAGCTTGCACTGCTGCTTTAATTTCCGGATGATTATGTCCGAACCCGTTTACCGCAATGCCGCATAAAAAGTCTATGTATTCTTTGCCGTCGTTATCGATAAGATAGGGCCCTTCGCCTTTGACAAATTCGACTTGATACCGTGAATATGTGTTAAGCAGTTTTGAGAAGTTCATATTCGCTTTCATATTTGGTTGTTATCCAAGTTCCGTTTTTTACTTCGTTAATCCCGGAAAAATTATTACCTAATTTTGAGCCTATCCAAATTTTGTGAATTCCTTTTTTCAGCAATCCAACACAGCTTGTAAGTTTGGGAATCATTCCTTCGGTTATCTGGCCGGTTTCAATACCTTTGAGTATTTCGTTTTCGGACAGGGAATGTTTTACTTCACCGTTTATTAAAACACCGTCAACATCCGAAGCAAAAAATATAGTATCAATATTTAAGGTCAGCGCTATTGTCTCGGCAAACAAATCGGCATTAACGTTCATCAAATTTCCCTCCGCATCCATCGATACACTTGAGAAAACAGGGATTACATTTTTTTCAATCAACTCTAAAATCCAGTCGGCAGAATTCGTCTGTACCGGTTTCCCGACAAAGCCTAACCTTTTATCCAGATACTCCGCTGTAAAAGTACCTCTGTCTATTCCAGTTAGTCCGGCGGATTCGAAACCTGAGGATACCAATCTTGCAACCACTTTCGCATTCAGCATTCCAGCCTGGACTGCAGCCACAACATCCATTTGTTCTTTAGTTGTAATTCGGTGACCGTCAATAAATTCATTTTTCAGACCTAATTTGCCCGACCATTCGGATATATCTTTGCCGGCGCCGTGCACAACAATCAAACCGTCGAATACGGATTTTAATTGTTTTATCGAATCGATCCATTTATCCGTAAATAGAAGATCGTTTAATGTTTTTCCGCTTAATTTTAATAATGCAATTTTCATTTTAATGTCCGGCTTTAAGTTCTGTAATCAGCGTTTATTTTAACATATTCTTCCGATAGGTCGCATGTCCACCAGGTCGAGTTTTCGCTGCCTATTCCTAAATCGACAATGATGCTGAACTCATTTTTTGACAATATTGCCGAAGCTGATTCTTCGTTTAATTTTAACTCGTAATTCGGAAGCAGTACCGGCAGGTCATCAAAGCTAATAGAAACCTTGGAAGGATCAATGTCGGCTCCGCTTTGTCCGGCTGCGCTTAGTATTCGTCCCCAATTTGCATCTGCTCCATGAATAGCCGTTTTAACCAGCGATGAATTTGCGATTGATTTACCTATCAGATCGGCATCGACCGGCGACTTTGCGTTCTTTACGTTTATTGTAACCAGTTTCGTAGCGCCTTCGCCGTCGCTTACAATAGACTTTGCCATTTCCGTGCAAACAGCAGTAAGAGCATCGGAAAAAATATTTTCATCATCAGATCCGGGAGCAATGCTAATATCAGCCGCACCGTTAGCCATTAAAATAACCATATCATTCGTGCTTGTTTCACCGTCTACGGAAATTTTATTAAATGAAATTTTGACTGCTTCCAGCAGAATTTTCTGCAGTAATTTTTTTTCTATCGAAGCATCCGTGGAAATAAAAGCCAGCATAGTAGCCATATTGGGTGCAATCATTCCGCTGCCTTTGCAAATGCCCCCGATCTTAACTTCTCCCGAAGATAGACGCATTTTTACCGCAAAGGATTTTATTTTAGTATCCGTAGTCATTATAGCTTCGGCTGCGTTTATACCGCCGTTTCCGGATAACTGGGGAACAATATCCGCGATGCCTTTCTTAAGAACATCCATGGGAAGTTTTTGGCCTATTACACCTGTTGAACTTACCAGAACTTCAGAGGGTTTTATTTTCAATTGCTCCGCACAATATGCCTGCATTGTCAAAGCGTCTTTATATCCTTCGTCGCCTGTGCATGCATTGGCATTTCCGGAATTAACAATTACGGCTTTAGCTTTTTTTTCATTTAATATTACGGATCTGCTTAAAAGCAGCGGAGCGGCTTTTACTTTATTTAATGTGAATGTACCGGCAGTTGTAAACGGATGTTCAGAGTATATTAAGGCCAGATCTTTTTTCTTTCTCTTTATCCCGCTGAAAATTCCGGCTGCAAGAAAACCTTTTGCCGAAGTAACGGATCCGTTCTCAATAAACTGAAACATTTTTCGCTCCTTGATTTTTTAATCCCAGGCTTTCATCCCAGCCGTAAAGTTTGTTCATATTCTGGAAAGCCTGCCCCGAAGCGCCTTTTATCAAGTTGTCGATTGCACTTGTAATCACCAGAACATTGTCTTTAACAGATAAATTGATATCGCAGAAATTTGTATTTACCACCCAGCTTAAATTAGGAGGAATATTTCTAAGTCTTACAAAACTTGAGGAATGATAAACTGATTCGTAAACATTTTTCAAGTCTTTTTCGCTTATGGAATTTTTTAAGTGCACCGAAGTAGTTGCATAAATACCAACAGCAATAGGCAATAGGTGAGTGGTAAACGAGAAAGGTGAATTAAATCCGTGTTTTTTCAACGACTGCAGTATCTCGGGCTGATGTCTGTGGCTATTTACGTTGTATGCTGCAACATTGCCGTCCATCTCGGACAATAAGAGCTCCTGTTTTGGTGTTTTTCCGGCGCCGCTTGTTCCCGAATACGCTGCTGTACTCACCGAAATTATTTCATGACCGAAATGTTCGACTAGCGGGAGTAATGATAATAAGGCTGCAGTAGAGTAGCAGCCCGGATTTGCAACGAGAGATTTATTTAAATAGTCGGTAGAATAATAATCCGCCAGTCCATAAACTTTTTCTGAAAGAAGGGAAACTGAATAATGTTCAAGGTGGTACCATTTTTCATATTCTTCTTTTGAATCCAGTCTGAAATCACCGCCGAGATCAATAACATGTTTTCCCGCATAAAATAAGGCAGGAACTATATTTAATGCTTCGCCGTGAGGTAATGCAACAAAATAAACATCATGGTCGGCAGAAATATTTTCAGCGCTCTCAATTTTTGAATCGGTAATAAAATTGACTAAATCAGGGAATAGCTGGGTCAGAGTCTGACCGGCGGTTTTGCTTCCGTAAACTTTATAGTCATTAATGAAGGGATGATTTTCGCAGAACTGTAATAATTTTTTCCCTGTATAACCGCTTCCTCCTATAATTCCAACAGAAATCATAGTAAAATTCCTTTTTATAATTAGTTAAAATAACGTGTTTAAATATTTGCTATTTGAAAAGAATATATTACCCCAAAAGGGGGCGACGCGGTTGTACTGGTCGGGACGGATAATTAATATGTTCCGATATAAAAATATCGGTGTTTGTTGCGCTATGTTTTATCATTTTTTTCATCTGCCGTAAACATAATAAATCGATAAGTATTTGTCAATAGAAGAATGAATAATAATACAAAAAATAATCTTGGAGTAGAATAAACCTCACTTTAGTTGAATATATATCCAAAAATATGTTTGTAATCAATGAGACAACAAAAAATAGTGCGGTTTTTATTAAGAATCATTTTACTGTGCAAAAGCGGAGAATCTAAAAATTACAACTCAAAAATAATAATAATTAATAATAAGTAAAGAATAAAAATACTTTTTATTAACTTAAATAGAATATATTATAGAACAATGTGTATATATATACAAGATTGGCAAGATCTGTGACGGAAAGACTAAATAATTGGATCTTAATTCTGTCGGCAATCATCTATTCTTGTTTTTTACCGTATTTAATGATTAATTCTGCGAATTCTCTGAATGCACCGTTGCCGCCTTTATGTTTACATATGTAATCAGAGATTTTTTTGATTTCCGGGACTGCGTCTGAAGGGCATGCTGAAAAACCTGATAATCTCATTACTTCTAAATCGTTCACATCATCTCCGATGTAAGCAATGTTTTTATATTTTAAGTTATTCTTTTCTAAAATTATTTCCAGAATTTCCGGTTTGTTTTTAACTCCCAGATATAATTCTTCTATTTTCAGCTTTTCAGCGCGCTTTTTAACGCTTCCTGAAATTTCACCGGTAACTATTCCGGTTTTAATATTTAAGATATGCAAAAGTCTTTCCACTCCCATACCATCGCGTATTGAAAATCTTTTTAACTCTTCGCCCCCGGATGAATAATATACGCCCGAATCTGTAAGAACTCCGTCATTATCAGTCAAAACTAATTTTACGTTTTCAATCTTTGATTTTATGCTGCCGGCAGAAGACTTTTTAGCCATATAAATCCCTAAGTTATTAAAAATAAATATTGTATAAGATAAGTTGATTTATTAAATTAAGTCAATTTTTTTTAAACTACCAACCATCCTGAAGAGGAAAATGAAAATTATTAAGCCGAATAAACTCTCACAAGGCGATACTATTGGTATAGTTTCTCCTGCTTCATCCCCGGATGACGTTGCAAAAATAGAATCCGGTGTAAATTATCTTGAAAAATTAGGTTATAGAGTTGAAGTAGGAAAAAATGTGGGAAAATCTGCCGGTTATCTTGCCGGAAGCGATGATGAAAGGCTCGAAGACCTTCAGAATATGTTTAAAAATAAAAAAATAAAAGCGATAATTTGTGTCAGAGGCGGCTACGGCAGTCCGAGAATATTAGATAAAATAGACTATAAAATAATTGCACATAACCCAAAGATATTTGTCGGTTATAGCGATATTACGGCTCTCCAGATGGCTTTTCTTGCTAAAACCGGACTTATTACATTTGCCGGACCAATGCTTGCCGTGGATTTTTCGGATAAAGTTAATACTTTTACTGAGGAGATGTTTTGGGCTTTATTAACTTCCAATAAAAAATTCGGTAAAATAAGTCCTCCAGGCGATGAAAAAATGTTCCATTTAAATTCCGGCAGTGTAAAGGGAAGAGTAGTAGGCGGAAATCTTTCACTCATTAGTTCTCTGGTCGGAACCGGATATCTTCCGGATATTAAGGACAAAATTTTGTTTATTGAAGAAGTAGGTGAACTTCCTTACCGGATAGACAGAATGCTGAATCAACTGAGACTGGCAAAAGTTTTAACAAAAGCAAGCGGAGCAATTTTAGGCGCCTTCACGGAATGTAATGAAACCGATCCTTCGAAAAAGACTTTAACTCTTGGAGAAGTAATCAGTGAGTATTTCGGAAAACTGGACATACCTGTTGTCTATAATTTTAAACACGGTCATCTAAAAGAAAATATTACAATACCTTACGGTGTGATGTTTAAAATTAATGCCTCCAAAAACCTAGTAGAAATTACAGAGAGTGCAGTATCTTAATTACTTATAACTTATAAAATTATCCGAATATAGCTATTAAATAGGTTTATATCTTTTTATTATGCATGAAATTGATGAATAAACTTAAAATAATTGTTTGGGAATCGCTGTTCTGCTTCTTCGGCTAGATTTATATTTTCGAAAATACCAAAAACAGTTGAACCGCTTCCCGTCATCAAGGAAAAACTTGCTCCGCTTTCGTATAAGCTTTCCTTTATGTTTCTTATTTCTTTATATTTTTCAAAGACAACATCCTCGAAATCATTTACCACAATATTTTTTAAGGATGAAAAATTAATATTACCCTCTTCAAAAACTTTTTGAATTTCAACTTTCGATGGGCCGGGTTTAATTTTATCATAGGCCCATTTAGTAGATATGTGAATACGGGGATTTACTATTAAAATCGGAAAAGGAATTTCCAGGTTAATTCTTGTCAGTTTTTCACCTCTCAAAGCAGCAAATGAAGGCCGGGGATTTACAAAAAATGGCGAGTCCGAACCGATTTCCAGAGCTAATTGATGAAGCTTAGCATCATCCAGTTTTAAGTTAAAAAATTCATTCAGCGCAACAAGTGCGGTGGCACCGTCTGAGCTGCCTCCGCCCATTCCTGCTCCCAAAGGAATATTTTTTTCAAGTTCAATGTTTACACATATTTTCCTTTTACAACTTTCTTCAAGGAGTTCTACCGCTTGAAGAATTGAGTTGTCTTTTATCATCAACCCCTTATTGTTTTTACAAATAAAAGAAGTAGATTCTGAGTGGGTGAAGGTTATTATATCGAACAGATTAATCGGATAAAACACTGTCTCAATATTGTGATAGCCGTCCGTTCTTTTTTCAACGACTTTCAAGCCTAAATTAATCTTGGCAGGCGCTTTAATTTCTAATTTTTTCATCAAGTATCTTCTTTATAATTCTTGTATGTTCGGGCGAAGAGCCGCAGCATGATCCCAGAAATGATGGATGCTTAGCCAGAATACCGTAAATAATTTTACCGTATTCAACCGGGCGAATACCGCACTCAATAGTTCCATCGGTATAATCTCCGCTGCCGCAATTTAAATAAGTACCCCAGTTAAAATTAAACGAATTATTTCTGTAGAATTTAAGAAAAACAGGCGGCATAAGACAATTGACACCTATTGCCAGAGGATTATAATCTGCAATAAAATTAATTGTATATAACAGATTTTCTCCCGAAAGTAATTTTAATTTCTCATTGGTATAAAGACTGATAATATAAGGAATATCATTTTTCCCGCAGTATCGAGCAATAATTTTTATTTCATCAAAGTGGCTTTGAGTTTCGTTCAATATAAAATGTACGCCGCTTTCAATAAGGTCATCAATATGCTTATAATGATTTTCACGCAGTAATTTTATTGAAATATCTCTTTTAGGCTTATAACAGTCTTCCGCCGGCGGATTTGAACCCGCAATAAAAACCGGTAAGCCTTCAGCAGCATCCAATGCGATTTTTACACTTTTTCTGACGAGTATTTTAGGATTAAGGCGGTAGCCGGAAATTGCAACAGCAACCGGATTAGTCCTGAAAGTGTTTGTGGTAATTATGTCCGCACCGGCATCGATATATTTCTTATGTATGTCGAAGACAATTTCAGGATTGTCAATATTGATCTTTGACATCCAGATTGAACCGCCGGATTTTAATCCGGTTTGCTGAAGCATACTGCCCATAGCTCCGTCAAGAATCAGGGGTCTGCCGGTTCTTCTGCTTAATCCGAACGGATTAACATTTATATTTTTACCGAACATATTATTAGCTAATATATTTTTTTAAAAATAGATCCAGTTCTCCGGTAACTTCTTCAAAGGTCATATTCTGTAATGTGGGTTCTTTTGTAACAACGTATTCAAAATCGGATTTGTAAGGCGACCAGATCATATCATTTGTGTTATATTGAACATAAAGTCCGAAAACAGGTATTTTAAAAGCCGATGCCAAATGCACTGCGGCAGTATCCGGAGTGATTAGCATATTAAGTATTGAAATCATAGCTCCGAATTTATCGTAATCCTTCGAGGAAAAATAAGTGTATTTGTTCCTGCATATTTCTTCGGCATGTTTTATATCTTCCGGTGAGCACAAAATTAGTAAACTGCAGTTAAAGTCATCCAGAAAACTTAAAAGCTTCCGGTATCTTTCAGTTCCCCAAAAACGCGCTTCGCTTCCGGCGGAAATATTTACCCCAATTAAAAAATTTATCTGCCCGAATTTATCTTTCAGAAATTTTTTCGAAATTTCTATCGACATTTCCGACGGATAAAAATGAATATTTGCGTATTTAATTTCTGGCTGCACTGAAAATAGTTTGGCAATCTGAAGTATTCTTTCTACTACATGATATTCTACCGGATCCGGTCTGGGAATTGATCTGGTATATATTTTTTTATTCTCTTTTTCCAAGCCGTATTTGTTTTTTACTTTTGCCATTGCAACTATATAGCTTACCGTTGTAGAAACATCGTCATGAAGATCGGCAACGGTATCTATCTTTTCGGTTTTAATCATCTTCAATATTTCAAATATGCCTTTAAGGCCTTTATTAAAAATAATAACCTTGTCGACTGACGGATTATTATTGTAAACGAAATAATTTTTCTTATCTGCAAGCACATATATCTTAGAAGTCAGGTTTTTGCGAAGTTCGTCCAGTAGGGGAGTAGTGACCAGAGCATCTCCGATTCTGTTTAGTCTAATCAATAAAATCTTCGAATATTCTTCATGCGCCTCTGCAACATTTTTCTTTACCGGCTTTTGAAGAAGCAGAAGATTTAGAATCAAATTCTTAAAAAATTTTTCAACTTTTTTCATGCAGCTTTAATTTTAAATTGTTTTTATTTGTCAGTTCGTTAATTTTTGAAATTACTTTTTCTGAAGACAGTCCAAGAAAACATTCGTGATTGTACGGACATTCCCTTTTATTGCAGATTATGCAGAATAAATCTTCCTTAATTACATAGCCGGATTTTTCCGAATAAGGTCCGTGTCTAGTCGGATTTGTCGGTCCGAAAAGACCTATTGTCGGTATATCCATAGCGGCTGAAATGTGCATCGGCCCGGAGTCGTTTGCCAAGACCAGACTGCAGTTTTTTATGTAGCCTGTTAGCTCTTTTAACGTTGTAGGAGGTATTCTGAACGCTTTCCCGGGGATATGCTTCAATATATAAGCGGCGTCCTGCTCATCTCCGGGACCCCACATAATTAAAAATACGGCTTCAAATCGTTCGGAAATATTTTTACAGATGTCTACCCATTTGGAAGCGTCGCATCTTTTAGAAGCCCAGCCGCCGGAAGGAATTATTCCGATGATTGACGGACCGGCGGGAAGATTTTTCTTAACGAATTCTTTTGCTTTTTGATAATCTTCATCGTCAACAATAAATTCTATTTTTTTTGAAACAACAGGGACATTAATACTTTTTAAAATTTCAAGATTATGTTCTGCCGAATGGTGAGTTCCTCTTCTTGAAGTTGCAAGGATATTGTATGCATATTTTCTACCTCTATAAGCAAACCCTGCGCGGTATTTTACACCGGTTAAAAAAGTAATCTGCGCGGTTCTGGGGTTGGACCAAAGATCAAGAACAAGATCGTATTTTTCTTTTCTGATCCGCCATGCCACTTTCAACGGAAACTCTTTATTTTTCATGGTTAATACTTTATTAACCAGCGGATTATTTACAACGGCATGAGCCGCAAAATCCTCTGTTAAAAAATCAATGACAGCGTGATTAAAATAATTGTGCAGGTTATCCAGTATAATCGTCGACAGTACTATATCGCCGATACCGCGAGGCTTAATACATAAGATTTTCTTTATTTTATCCGGCTTAATGTTCATATAAAAATAAGATATTCTGTAGAAGTAATTATAAAATAAAGTAGCTTAATGAGCATCCAGCCAGTTATCTCCCACCCCGGTTTCCGCTATAATCGGAATGTTCATAGATAAAGCATCTTCCATCATCTTTTTTATTACGGGGGTCAGTTCTTCCACCTCGTCTTTATGAGTATCGAAAACCAATTCGTCGTGTACCTGCAGAACCATTTTAGTCTTTGTCTTTCGTTTCGTTAATTCTCTTTGAATATTTATCATCGCTAATTTTATCATATCGGCAGCAGTTCCCTGTATAGGCATGTTGATTGCAACTCTTTCTTCGAACTGCCTAACCACACGGTTGCTGCTATTAATATTCCTTAAAAATCTTCTCCTGCCTAAAAGAGTTTCAGCAAAACCTTTTTCTTTTGCCGTTAAAACTGAATTGTCCATATAGTTTTTTACTTTTTTGAAAGTATTGAAATAAGTCTCGATTATTTCCTTTGCATGCGATTGAGTAACTCCGAGTCTGGTTTTCAATCCGAACGGTCCGATTCCGTAAAGGATTCCGAAATTAACTTCCTTAGCTTTCCGACGCATATCGGGAGTAACATCTTCCGGCTTTACCATAAAAACCAAAGCTGCGGTGCTTCTGTGAATGTCTTCGCCTTTCTTAAATGCTTTAGCAAGGCTTTCATCGCCGCAAATGCTTGCAAGAATACGAAGCTCAATCTGGCTGTAATCTGCGCTCAGAATAACATAGTTGTTATTTCTCGGTACAAATGCTTTTCTTATTTCTTTTCCGAGTTCGGATCTTATGGGAATATTCTGAAGATTAGGATCGTTGCTAGAGAGCCGTCCGGTAGATGCCGCAGTTTGATTAAAGCTGGTATGTATTCTGCCGGTTTCCGGGTTGATCAAATTAGGCAGTGAATCTGCATATGTGGATTTTAACTTTGAAACCTGCCTGAAATCTAGGATAACATCTATAATTTCGTGTTCGCCGCGAAGAGTTTCCAAAGACCTTGCATCGGTTGAATAACCGGTCTTAGTTTTTTTCCCTGTCTTAAGACCGAGTTTATCAAAGAGTATTTTTTGCATTTGCTGCGGTGAATTGATATTAAAGTTTTCGCCCGCCAAATTGAAAATTTTTCCGGTATAGTTATCCAGCAGAATCTGAAGATCCCTGCTTAAAGAATTAAGAGCATCTTTGTCAACATTTATTCCTTCCCGTTCCATATCTTCCAGAACCGGAACAAGCGGAAACTCAACGTCATAAGCAATTTTTTTAAGATTATTTTTATCCAGTTCTTTCTCAAGGATATCATAAAGGCGGTAAGTAACGTCAGCATCTTCTGCTGCATAATCTGATAAGGTCGGTAAATCGACCTCGAAAATTTTTGAAGGATCTTTTTTCGTGCCTATTAGATCCGATAAAGGAATAGGTTTATAATTAAGGTACTTTTGAGATAAATCGTCCATGCCGTGTTTTTGGTCGGGATCTATTATGTAACTTGCCAGCATTGTATCGAAATAAAAATTTTCGACATTAATGCCCTTACTCCGCAGAACCGAGGTATCAAATTTGCCGTTCTGGCAAATTTTTTTGATTTTTTTATTTTCGAAAATCGGCTTAAAAATTTTTATAAAATCCTTCAGATCTAATCTGTCTTTAATTTCTATTGTGAACAGTTCTTTTTCTTTCTTTACCGGATTTAGCGCAACAAAATATGCCTCGCCCGGTTTCATGCAGAATGATGCACCTGCCAATGTAAGAGTAAAAGTATCCAGACTGTCAGTTTCGGTATCGAACACAATTAGCTTTTGTTTTTCTAAAACAGCGGCAAGTTCTTTTGCACCCTTTACGTCCTTTATAAGTTTATAGCTGACTTTTGTCCTATCGAAAAAGACTGTTTCTCCGGAAGTAAAATTATCTTCTTCAATATTCGAATTGGATTTATCGAAAATGTTTAACAGTCTGCTGTACAATGTTTTAAACTCAAGTTCTACGAATATTTCCCGTAGTTTTTCGAAATCCGGAGTCTGCAGTTTCGCATCTTCAAAGTCTATTTTTAAAGGGACTTCGCAGTGTATAGTAGCAAGATCCTTAGAGAGAAACGCATTTTCTTTATTTTCGATAAGTTTATTTTTAATTCCCGTTTTTTCTATTTCATCGATATGGTTATAAATTTCCTCTACTGAACCGTAAGATTGGATTAAAGGAATAGCGGATTTGGGTCCGATGCCGGCTACCCCCGGGATGTCGTCCGATTTATCTCCTATTAGTGCCAGATAATCGATCATTTGTTTCGGCTCAAATCCGAACTCGTCCATAACTTTTTTTACATCGTATATTACTATTTCATCGGTACTTTTACCGGGCTTAACTATTTTGACTTTCTCTGTAACAAGCTGGTTGAAATCTTTATCCGGCGTAAATACGAATGAATCTATGTTTTCTTCTTCTGCTTTTTTCACTATGGTACCGATTATATCGTCGGCTTCGTATTTGGGGAGTATATAAATCGGGATCTTCATATTTTCGATTACCTGCTTGATGCGGTCAATCTGCGGTATCATATCTTCGGGCATTTTTGCGCGTGAAGATTTATATGCCTCGTATTTTTCGTGTCTGAATGTCTTCTCCTTTGAGTCGAATGCAACCGCAATATAATCGGGTTTATTTTCCTCCAATATTTTTAATATCTGATTAATGAATCCGTACACTGCAGAGGTAGGTTCGCCTTTTGACGTTACGAGCGGTCTGTTGATGAAAGCAAAGTAAGCTTTGTAAGTCAAAGCCATTGCATCTATAATTACTATTTTTTTTGATTTCATAATTCGTCTTTTAATTTTAACAAAAATGCACGGTGAAACACAGAAGGAACTCAAAAGGGAATAATACTTTTATCCGGTAAAATAGTTTTTTGAGGCATCTTTTACAATTATAATAATATTAATTTATGTCCTGTTAAACGGAAATCACCCTTAATAAAATTTAAATCCCTTTTTATACAAAATGCCTGATTGTTTTTGAAATTTAAAAATATTAACTATACGGCCATGATTAAAAAATGTTTTATAAATAAAATATATAAAAGAAGTTTCAGCTTTATATTAACGTTATTATTTATATTGAATATAATCTCGGCTGCATTTCTATTTAGTCATGGAGCAAATTCAAGTAACAATTCCAGTCAGGCTGTTTTTGAGTCTGATATTACCTGCGCTCAGGCCTTTCTTTTATTAACATCTCCAAAAATCGAGTGGATTGCTTATACTCAACCGGGCAGTACTGCAAGATTGGAAAAATTACTCAATAAAAATTCCAACTTGATTTATAAATTGCAAAATAGCTCTGATAATAAGTATCTAAGCAATTCGGTAAAATTTCAAGTTTTCATTACTTCCGTGTTTTCGACAAGCACATAGGTTTCAATAATAAACGGTCAAAAAATTATTAAAAACAATTTTAAAGGTTTATTATGGAAACTTTGAAAAAAGAAAATAAGACCTCCGGTGTCTTTTTTTATATTTTTGTCGTAACTCTAATTCTGGGATTTATTGCAATGTTGGGTTACATTTTTTATTCAATGATAGCTGGATAATAACCACCCGGATAAATTGCAGAACGAAAAAATATGGTTGTTCTGAAAATTTATCCGGGTACATGTTTATGAAAGAGGCAATCAATAATAATTCTAAGAAGTAACTGCTTTGATTTTCACCACAGAAAGGGAATTAGGTTTTAATATATTTAACATTCTTTTATTATCCGTTATCGGCATACTCCTAAATCATTTAAGTCAAACATAATGCTGGAATTCAATTTTTGTACGAGAGCTTTGCAGATAGATACCTTTATTTTTTAATTCAATTTTAAGTAAAAAAGCAATTCAGGAGAAAAAATGGCTGACCAAGTCGAACGTGAGCAATGGGGGAGTAAAATAGGTCTCATATTAGCTGTTGCAGGTAATGCGGTAGGCCTGGGGAATTTTCTGAGGTTCCCGGTGCAGGCTGCGCAAAACGGCGGCGGTGCATTTATGATACCTTATTTTATTTTCTTCCTGGTTCTTGGAATACCATTAATGTGGATTGAATGGGGCATAGGCCGGAACGGCGGCAAGTATAATCACGGCAGTGCGCCGGGAATGTTTGATGTTCTGTGGAAAAATAATCTGGCTAAATATTTCGGCACTTTGGGATTATTTATTTCGCTTGTGATCATGATATATTATACATATATCGAATCTTGGACTCTCGGCTACAGTTTTTTCTCCATCAGCAAAATGTATTTTAATGAACAGAGCTTCAGCACAATGCGGAACTTTCTGTACAGCTACCAGGGCAGATCGATCAGCGATCATTTTACAAATATCTGGCCCGCGTACATATTTATGATTTTTACATTTACAATAAATTTCTGGATTTTATATAAGGGGATATCAAAGGGGATTGAAAAACTTGCCAAAATCGGGATGCCGCTGTTATTCATTTTCGGAATTATTTTAACTATCAGAGTGCTTACCTTAGGTACTCCGAATCCGGCCGTTCCTGCCAACTCAATTGCAAACGGTGTGGCTTTTATCTGGAATCCGAATTTCTCAAGTCTCGGTAATCCTAAAGTCTGGCTGGCTGCGGCCGGTCAGATATTTTTTACTTTATCCGTGGGAATGGGTACTATTCAGGCCTATGCAAGTTATTTCAAAACCGAACGATGATATAGCACTTTCCGGTTTAAGTACATCGGCAACGAACGAATTTGTTGAAGTGATCATGGGCGGTTCTATTGCAATACCTGCAGCGGTTGCATTCTTCGGTATTACAATGACAACACAAATAGCAAATGCAGGCTCCTTCGATCTGGGATTTGTTTCGATGCCTCTTATTTTCCATAAAATACCTTACGGGCCGTTCTTTGGTTTTCTATGGTTCCTTCTGCTGTTTTTTGCCGGAATTACATCTTCCGTAGCAATGGGACAGCCCCTGGTGTCCTTTATGGAGGAGGAATTTAATATGTCCAGAAAAAAAGCTACAGCCGTATTAGCCGTTGTCGTAATAATAGCTGTTCAGTTCGTTATCTTCTTTCTGAAATTCGGATTTCTGGACGAAATGGATTATTGGGCAGGTACTTTCGGATTGGTACTTTTTGCCTTGATAGAGACAATCCTGTTTATGTGGGTTTTCGGTGCCGATAAGGCCTGGGAGGAAATGAACAGAGGCGGCGAAATAAAAATTCCAAGAATATTTTACTATCTGATGAAATTTATTACGCCGGTTGTATTAGCAGTTATCATGATTTGGTGGATGGTTCAGGATGCTATTCCTATCTTCCTTTTAAAAGGGGTCCCTTCGGCTAATGTACCTTATATATGGGGTGCACGAATATTAATGATTGTATTGTTAGCCGGATTAATTCTAATGGTAAAATTAGCTTGGAAGAAAAGGGAAACGAAACTGTAGCTTTTTATTAAAAAGAATTTATAATAAAACAAGAGTGAAATTAAAATATTTATTGTTAATTTTAAGGATCTTCTAAGAAAATAAACGAGAATTATAATATTTATTTAAGTCTCCTTGAATATTTTTACAGGCAAATAAAAAGATATAATGCAGGCAAAAAAGAAATTTTCCTCCTTTAAAGAGATAATGCAGGCCATGGGGCTTGTATTCGGAGATATCGGTACGAGTCCGATTTATACGCTAACGGTAATTTTCACATTAACGGTTCCCACTCGCGATAATTTAATGGGTGTGCTTTCACTGATTTTCTGGTCGCTAATTATGCTTGTAACTATCGAATATGCATGGCTTGCAATGAGTCTTAGTATAAAAGGCGAAGGCGGAATTATTGTATTAAAAGAAATACTTGCTAGCAGTGTGAAAACGGGAAGGAGAGCTGCATTTGCAACTTTTCTGGGATTTCTCGGAGTTTCGCTGTTAATGGGCGACGGGGTAATTACTCCGGCAATAAGTATATTATCGGCAGTTGAAGGCTTGGAATTCATTCCCGGCATCGGTCATATAAGCGTTTTTACCGTTATTATAGTTACTTGTATAATTACAATTTTACTTTTTGCTTTCCAGTATCACGGCACCGATAAGGTATCCGTTACCTTTGGTCCTATTATGATTGTCTGGTTTTCCTCTTTACTGATTTCCGGCATGTTCTATATTATCGGCACTCCCAATATCCTTCTTGCTCTTAGCCCTCATTACGCAGTTGAGTTTATGCTTCATAACGGACTGACGGGCTTTTTTGTTTTGAGCGAAGTTATACTTTGCGCAACCGGAGGAGAGGCATTATATGCGGATATGGGCCATCTCGGCAGCCAACCGATAAGGCATGCCTGGTATTTTGTCTTCTTTGCGCTTGTCATTAATTATTTCGGACAGGGTGCATTCATGATGACACATCATATTAAAGACGCAGTCCTTTTCGCGATGGTTAAGAATATTTCAGGATTTTTATATGTTCCGTTTTTGATCATTACACTGTTTGCCACAATAATTGCCTCGCAGGCGATGATCAGTGCGGTTATGTCGCTTGTTTACCAGGGCATTACAACGCGCATCTTCCCGCTGATGAAGATTAAGTATACATCAAGTCATCTTAAATCGCAAATATACATAGGCAGCGTGAACTGGATATTATTAATAGCTGTTCTTCTAATGATATTCATATTCCAGAAATCGGAAAACTTGGCGGCGGCATACGGACTGGCAGTTACTGCAACCATGACAATCAGCGCATCATTTATGATCTGGATCTTCAAGATAAGAAAGAATAGAACCCGAATGTTTATCGCCGGAGTTGTGTTTGTTGTCGATTTTTTATTCCTGATCGCAGTATTCAACAAAATACCGCACGGCGGATTTTGGTCGCTGATTATTGCTGGCATTCCATTCCTGATTATCCAGTTATGGTCCAACGGCGGAGCTGCTATGAGAAAATCATTCCGATCCCTGCCCATTGATGTTTTTATCGAAAGTTATAATCAAATTTACCGGCTGGGAAATAATATAAAAGGGACAGCGCTGTTTTTTGCAAAGAACCTTCACGAAATTCCCCCCTATATGGTGCATTGCATCATTAGAGGAAATATTATTTATGAACAGAATGTTCTGGTATCTATAGTTACAACGGATAATCCGTACGGCATTTCATTCAGCAAAACAGACAGGCTTGCGGAGGGATTGGCAGGAATTCAGATTCATTCAGGTTATCTTGAGGTACTAAATATACCTAATATTCTGAAGGAAAACGGTATAACTGAAAAAGTAATTTTTTACGGTGTTGAAGATATAACGACAAAAAAACCATTACTTGTGCTTTATGCATTTTTAAAGAAAATAACTCCGGCATTCGTAAGGTTTTACGATCTTCCTTACAACAAATTACACGGTGTAGTAACCCGGTTGGAATTGTAATCTATTTTAGGTGCAAACAAATGAAAAATCTAATTTATCTTCTTTTCGTTTTAATCTTGAGCGGATCCGGCTTGGCTCAGAATTTAAAGCCGGATACTTTGTTTATTGCGTCATGGAATCTTGAAAATCTTTTTGATACTACTAATGATGCAGGAAAATCAGACGGAGAATTTACTCCTGAAAGTAAAATAGAATGGACACAGGTAAGACTCGATAAAAAATTACAAAATCTGGCTAAAGTAATCAAAACCATGAACAGCGACAAGGGGCCTGATATTCTGGGCGTAGTTGAAGTTGAACATAAATCGCTGCTGGATTCATTAATCGAACGATACCTGAAAGCTGAATATTACAGAGTAGCATATATGGAATCGCCGGACAAAAGGGGAATAGACAACGGGATTATTTATAATTCCGAGAAGTTGAAGTTGCTTAAAGTTGTCGGCGATACCGTTACGCTTCCGGATAAATATCCTACCAGACTGATATTGAATGCAGTGTTCTCTTACAAGAATGCCGATACATTGATATTTTTTGAAAACCACTGGCCGGCAAGACTCGGCGGTGTTGAGAAATCAGAACCGAACAGGATTTCTGCAGCCGAAGAACTTCATAAGCAGGTAATTTCCTATCTCGGAAGCAATCCGAATGCTAAGATATTTATAATGGGTGATTTTAACGATCAGCCTTCGGACAAATCGATTAAGGAAGTGCTTCCTTCCGATACAATTGAATGCACGGGCAAAGCAGTACCGCTATATAATAGCAACTCGATCTTATTTAATCTGGCATATAACGATTTTTCAAAAGGGCTGGGTACTTATAAATACAGAACAACCTGGAATATGCTGGATCAGATAATTGTTTCCCGTAGTTTAATCGTCGGAAATAAATTAAAATACATCTGCGGTTCTTTCCGGATTTTCAAACCTGAGTTTATGGTAACTAAAAGCGGTAAATATGAGGGTACACCTTTTCCGACATACGGCGGAAGAACATATTTAGGCGGGTACAGCGATCATTTTCCGGTTACCGCCGAGTTCTTAATTTATAGGAGGTAAAATGACAAACGAACTTCTGATCTTCGGCGCGTACGGTGCTTTAGGTAGAGGAGCAGCTTCCATTTTAATGAAAAAGAATTATACCAGAGTATTTCTTTTCGACAGGAATATCGATAACGATCCTTATGCGGCCGAAAATACTGAAAACATTGCAGTCGGAAATCTCTCGAATGAAGAAGATGTAAAAAAAGCTTTTCAATCAATTGAGCCTTCAAAAGATAAAAAATTTTACTTGTTCAGCACAATCGGCGGATATTGGGGGGGAAAGGCTGTTTGGGAAACTCCGGCCGAAGAATGGGATAAAATGTTTGAAATGAATTTAAAATCAAATTTTCTAATTGCTAAATACTTCAGCCAGATCGTAAGGGAATCTGCGGGCGGCTCAATTTGCTTTACGGCAGCAATTACTGCATTAAGACCCCAGCGCGAAAGGGCAGCTTATGATGCTTCCAAAAGTGCATTAATTAGTCTAGTAAAAACTCTAGCACTGGAAAGTTCCGATTTTAAACTTTCGGCTAATGCCATAGCACCCTTTATTATTGATACACCGTCGAACCGGAAATGGATGCCGGACTCGGATAATAAAAAATGGAGTAAGCCTGAAGAAATAGGCAAACTTGTGGACTCAATATTTTTTAACTTTAATACTGTTACCGGAAACGTCTTCGAACTGACCAAAAGGTTCGAAACTGATTAGTATGAAAACAATAAAATAAAAAATATTAACTAAGTGTTTATTGACTTTGTTTTTTGAAATCGTTATTGTAGCAACATATTTTTAAATTTTTTTTGGGAGCATCTCACTCTCCTTGAGTTTCTTTTATTTAATTTATTAGGAGGTTACTCTTTATGCAATTAGCTGTAATTTCATCATTATTTGCTTTACTAGCTCAGACTACACAAAATCAAGGTGCACTTAACTGGTTATCAGAAAAGTACGTTGCCGGTGGTTTTTTTATGCATCCTATATTGGCATGTTTTGTTTTAGGATTAGCTTTTGTAATTGAAAGATTCTGGACTCTTTCCCGTGCAAGAGTAAATACCAAAGATTTTATTCTGAAAGTTAAAAAAGCACTTGACGAAGGTGGTGTCGAAGCTGCAAAAGAACTTTGCGCAAATACAAGAGGCCCTGTAGCTTCTGTTTTCCATGCCGGTTTGTTAAGAGCAGACGAAGGTTTGGAAGCTGCTGAAAAAGCAATCATCGCTTACGGAGGAATCGAAATGGGATTCCTTGAAAAAGGTCTTATCTGGATTTCAACATTTATTACTATCGCGCCTATGTTAGGATTCACCGGAACGGTTCAAGGTATGATCTCAGCATTCGATGCTATTAAAGAAGCCGCACAGATTTCTCCTGCTATCGTGGCAAGCGGTATTTCGGTAGCACTTCTTACTACTTTATTCGGTCTTGTTGTAGCAATGATTCTTCAGGTATTTTACAACTATTTCGTATCAAGAATTGACCGCCTCGTAAGCGATATGGAAGAAAGCTCGGTTGAATTGATCGATGCTTTATATGAATTAAAACAACATAAAAAATAATTTTTTGATATGATTGGTTAATTTCTTAATAATATATAAAGTTTAAACAATGATTAAAAAGAAAAAAATACAGGAAGCTTCAATTCCTACAAGTTCAATGGCCGATATAGCGTTTCTTCTGCTGTTGTTCTTCCTGGTTGCTACTGTTATTGACGTCGATACGGGTATCGGTCTTACGCTGCCGGAATATGTTAAAGATGTCACCAACGTAAAAGTACCCAAGGAAAGAATGGCTGCCATTCTTATTAACGCGAACGGGGATGTTCTTTTAGACGGTAAACAGATCCCGATAGGGCAAATCAAAGATCAATTGAAACCGCGTATTATATCCAAGATTGATCTTCCTAACAATGAAAAACTCATTGTTTCAGTTAAGACGGACAGAAAAACAAATTACAATACATATATTGGCGCGCTGGATCAGATAAAGCAAGCTTACTTTGAAGTGAGAGACGAATATTCAAATCAGAATTTCGGAAAAAAATTTAATGATTTGGGAGACGATCAATCAAAAATAGTAAAAGATAAGGTCCCGATTATTATATCGCTTGCGGAACCTGAATCAGTTAATAAATAAGATTTGAGGTAGTTAATGAAATTTGAAAAAAGAAGAGCCAACACAAAGCAAGAAATCCCGACTGCTTCTATGCCGGATATTGTCTTTATGCTTCTCCTTTTCTTTATGGTTACAACCACTCTTAGACAGGTTGATGTGCATGTTCAATTCTCACTGCCTGCAGCTAAAGCCATTGAGAAAATTGAGAACAAAAGATTGATCTCTTATATTTGGGTTGGTAAATCAGGACGAATTCAGATAAATGACAGTATAGTAAAGTTGAATGAAGTCGAACCGATTATGTATGCTAAAAGAAAAGATTTACCGAATGTTATCGTTTCGTTAAGAATTGACAAAAATACGGATATGGGACTGGTAACCGATATACAGCAGGAATTAAGAAAAGCCTCTTGCTTGCGTATCAACTATTCAACTAATGTGAAAATTTAAATTATAAATAATATTTGTTTTTATTAAGGCAGGTGTGTTTCGTACAAACCTGCCTTTTTCAATTTAAGAGGCTGATTATGGCATTAAAAGACAAGATAAACGAAGATCTTAAAACTGCAATGAAATCCGGCGACAAACTCAGATTAGCTACCGTTCGTTCTATCAGAGCTTTAATATTGGAGTTTGAAAAAAGCGGCACCGACAAAACTCTAAACGAAGAAGAAGAAATAAAACTTTTAAATTCCGCGGCAAAAAAAAGAAAAGATTCGATTGAACAGTACAGAAATGCCGGGAGGAATGATCTTGCGGATAAAGAAGAAGTAGAATTGAATATCCTCCAAGAGTACCTTCCAAAACAACTGACCGAAGAAGAAATTCTCCGTAGTGTTCAAAGTATTGCCGAACAGCTCGGAGCAAAAACTAAGGATGATTTTACCAAGTTAATGCCGCAGGCAATAAAGCAGTTAAAAGGACAAGCAGACGGAAAAATAGTTAAAAGTGTTGTTGAAAAAATATTGGGAATTAATTGAACCTCATCGACATAATTGTTATTGCTATTGTTTTTATAGGCTTTACGCTCGGTTTTAAGGACGGATGTGTAAGAAAGCTAATCGGTTTGGTGGGATTTGCTCTTGCAATTTATTTGTCTGCGAAATATGCCTTAGTTATCGGCCAAAAGATAAATGATTATTTGGGTATAGAATATTATTTATCCAAAATTATTGCCGGCATTGTAATTTTCTTTGGTATTGTAATAATATTTGCAGTTTTAAAAAGAGTTATTCATCCTTTCGATAGAGTTAATAATTTACTGAACCGTATTTTAGGCGGGATTCTCGGTGCAGTTCAAATATTATTCTTCCTAAGCGGAGTATTTTTTATACTGAATGTTTTTAATGCTCCGTCGGAAATTGATAGAAAAGAATCATTGTTTTACCAAAAAATTTATTCTATAATTCCGTTCACTATAAATTATATCAACAACTATACACCGCAGACAAAAGAATTCATAAAAGAATATATTAACCAAAAAGATTCTGTATAATGGTTTCTCATGTTACACTTGAAAAATTAGAATTTTCTAAAATATTGAATCAGATTGTCCGGTACTGCACAACGGAGACGGGTAAAAATCTGATTATATCATTAAGACCCCACAACAGGCAGTCTGAAGCAATTGCAGAAGGTGAACTTGTTAACCAGGCAAAAGAAATACTGATTAAGAATGTTTACCCGCCGATAGAATTCATTCCCGATCTCAGAGAAACAATTGCAATATCGAGGATTGAAGGCACCCTGATTGAGAGTAAGAAGATTCTTGATGTTCTCAGATTAGCTGTAATGTCGAGAAATTTGAGAAGCCACCTTAAAGCAAATGCCGAGACGGCGCCTTCTTTTAAATGAATACTCAGACAGATTAATTTCAGATAAACTTTTCGAACATTACGTTCAAAGTATAATTACGGAAAACGGGGAAATAAAAGATAATGCCAGTCCTAAATTACGTGAGATCAGGCGGGATCTGAGAACCAGAAAAGATGATTTGATAAAATCGGTAAACAAAATAGCAAAGACGCTTGACGATAAAGATATTATTAGAGAAGATTACCTTACACTCAGGGACGGCAGAATTGTAATTCCCGTAAAGGCAGAGCACAAGCGCCATATCAGGGGCTTTATTCATTCCGAGTCGTCAACAGGGCAAACCGTTTACATTGAACCTGAAGAAACACTGGAGCTTAACAATGAGATTATTTCATTATCATTTGCGGAAAAGCGGGAGATAGAACGGCTTCTGAAGGAGGTCACTAAAAGGATAGGTACATTAAGTGTACAATTAACCGAATCTCTTTCCGTTATCTCTTACATTGATTCAATTTTTGCCAGAGCGAAATATTCCGTGGAAATTATTGGAAGCTTTCCGGAGATCGATAACAGCAAACCTTTTTTTATTCAGGATGCCAGGCATCCGCTGTTAATAAAGAAACACGGACGAAGCGGAACGGTACCGTTAAATGTAGTATTAGGCAATAAAAAAATTATCCTCATAACGGGTCCGAATGCCGGCGGGAAAACCGTTGTGCTGAAAACCCTCGGTATTTTATCGTTGATGGTGCAGTCAGGACTGCATATATCCGTTAGCCCCGATTCTAATTTTCATTTCTTCGACGACATACTGCTGGATATCGGTGATGCACAGTCTATTGAAGATGATTTATCCACTTTCAGCTCGCATTTGTCCAACATTAAACAGATTATTGAAAATGCGGATAAAAATTCTCTTGTTCTGCTTGACGAAATTGGAACCGGAACCGACCCGGCGGAGGGCTCGGCGCTGGCGACGGCCGTTTTAATAAGTTTGCGGGATAGGCAGTCAACTGTTTTTGCTACTACACATCATGGGTCGTTAAAATTGATTGCCCACGATCTTGAAAGTTTTGAAAATGCCGCAATGGAATTCGATACTAAAAACCTTAAGCCTACATATGTTTTTAAATTCGGAATTCCGGGTTCAAGCTATGCTTTTGAAGTTGCGAAAAGAATTGGTTTAGATGAAAGTTTTCTTAGTTTGGCTTCCGATTACCTTGACAAGGATAAACATAAACTTGAAAATTTTTTGGTGGATATCGAATATCAATCACATGAACTTGAAGAGAAATTAAAGAAATTAGAGATAGAAAATTCAAGATTAAACGGGCTTTCGAATCTTTATAAGCAAAATATTGATAAACTTAATAAGGAAAAAAGTCTGATCCTTAAAAAAGCAAAATCGGAAGCTGACGATTATATTAAGGGTATTAATAAAAAAGTTGAACAAGTAATAAAAGAATTAAAGGAATCAAACGCCGAAAAGAGTATTATAAAAGAAGCAAAGCGGGTAATTGTTGAATTAAAAGAAGAAAATAAAAATTTAATTTCCGAAGATTTTGATTTAGAACAGGAAAATTATAACTTTTCCGTCGGAAATTACGTTGCGCTTAAAAATACGGATACCAGCGGCGAGATTTTAGAAATAAATAAATCTAAAGAGAAAGCATTACTTAAGATCGGTACTTTAAGAATGCAGGTCGATTTGGATAAACTTGTACCTGCAAAAAAAGAAAAATCAAAAGTTGAAAGCGGCGGTTACGGCAATTATTCCGTTGCGCCTGCAGAAATCAGGCTGGATATACGGGGTGAAAAACCTGAAGAAGCTGAGTTTGAAGTACTGAGATTTATAGATAATGCCCACGCTTCCGGGCTTTCCAGAGTAGAAATACTGCACGGAAAGGGAGCAGGAGTTCTGAAAAAAATGGTGAACGAAATATTGAAAAAACATGATAAAGTAAGAAAAATTTACTTCGCGCCAATTGAATTCGGCGGTGATGGAATAACTATTGCAGAAATTAGTTAGCTTTTATTTTGTTTAAAAAAATATTAATTGCAAATAGAGGGGAAATTGCTGTCAGGATAATTCGGGCATGCCGGGAACTCGGTATTAAATCGGCTGCCGTTTATTCGGATGCAGATAAGACTTCTTTTCATACGAGACTGGCCGATGAATCGTATTATATAGGTGAATCACTTCCTTCCGTATCATATCTGAATCAGGAAAAAATCCTAAACCTTGCAAAAAATATACACGCGGATGCCGTACATCCGGGCTACGGATTTTTATCGGAAAACTCCGGATTTATAAAATTGCTGGAAGACAATAATATTAGTTTTATCGGACCCTCATCAAGTTCAGTTGCTATGATGGGGAGTAAAACTGCTGCCAGAGATTTAATGAAGAAACACGGGGTGCCGATTGTACCCGGAACAACCGAACCGATTAAAAATCATGAGGAAGCTAAACGAGAAGCGGAAGTAATCGGTTACCCAGTCTTATTAAAGGCGGCAGAAGGAGGAGGCGGTAAAGGAATGAGAAAGGTTTCTTCCTCCGACGAATTCGATAGCTCATTTGAAGCAGCTCAAAGAGTTGCGTTAAAATCTTTCGGAAGCGGAGATATCTATATCGAAAAATATATCGAAAATCCTAGACACATCGAAGTTCAAATAATAGCCGATAAAAAAGGAAATTATGCTCATATTTTCGAAAGAGAATGTTCAATACAAAGGCGGCATCAAAAAATAATAGAAGAATCGCCTTCGTCTTTTGTTGATCAGGATACACGGGATAAAATAACCGCTGCCGCTATAAATGCCGGTAAGGCATGCGGATATTATAATGCAGGAACTGTGGAATTTTTAATGGACCGGGATAAAAATTTTTATTTCCTCGAAATGAATACCCGTCTTCAGGTTGAACACCCTGTAACAGAATTGATATCCGGAATTGATCTGGTAAAAGAACAGATTGCTATTGCCTGCGGTGAAGAGTTGTCATTTAAGCAGAATGATATTAAAATAAACGGACACGCTGTTGAATGCCGTATATATGCCGAAGATCCTGAAGAAAATTTTCTGCCTGCCACAGGAACTATCTTCGAATATAAAATACCGTCGGGACCCGGGATAAGAGTGGATGACGGATTCGGGCTGGGTTCAGTTATAAGTGTTTACTACGATCCTCTGATTGCCAAACTTATAAGCTGGGCAGGCGACAGGTCAAATGCAGTTACAAGAATGAGAAGAGCCTTAAGCGAGTTCGATATTTCCGGTCTGATAACTAACATACCCTTTTTAAAAGTAGTAATGGAAGACGAAAAATTCGCAGCCGGAGATATTAATATAAATTTTATTGAGAACCGGTACGAGAATTTGTTAAGTGCTCTGGAAAAAGAAAACAATTCGGAAAACCTGGAAGAAGTAGCTGCTGTTTTTTCAGCTTTGCTTAAAAATGATTTATCGATGAGAAAGAACGGAAAAACTAAAAATATTTCTATTAATAACAACAACTGGAATAAATTGTCATATGAATGAATTTGTTGTGACAATTAATAATCATAAAAGAACAATTAAATTAATATCTACTAATAAAATATTGTTATCAGGAAAAGAATATTCTTGCGAACTTTTACATTTATCGGGGAATGTATATATTTTACGTCTGAATAATAATTTTTATAATATCTCAATTGAAAGTATTTGCAACGGAAAGATTTCTTTAGTCGTAAGTGGAAATAGATTTGAAAGTGTTATAAGAACTTCGCTTCAGGAAAAAGCCAGTCAGCTGCTTCAGCTATCGGGTATTTCTCAAAATAAAGTTGAAGTAAAAGCACCGATGCCGGGCATGATATTAAAAATTAATAAAACAGCGGGAGAATCGATCAAAAAAGGTGAGACAATCCTCATACTGGAAGCAATGAAAATGGAAAATGACCTTCGTGCTCCGAAAACCGGACTCATAAAGGACGTTTTCATGAAAGAAGGAACCGCTGTTGAAAAAGGCGCTGTGCTTTTTTCAATAGAGTAGTTTTTTTATTCTTTTTCCAGTTCAAAAATAGTATCCTAAATAATTATCCTTATGGAGGTCACGTGAAAGTAAAAATAGTTACTTTCGTTTTTTTTGTAATGCTTGCTGCAAATGAAATATTTGCCGGCGGTTTCCAATTAAACGAGCATAGTGCCCGCGCAATGGCTATGGGCGGAGCTTTTACCGGATTGGCAGACGATCCTTCTGCTATTTATTTTAATGCTGCCGGAATAACTCAACTAAACGGTATCCATTTAATGCTGGGTTCCACTATGATTGCCCCGGTATTTTCATTCAGAGGTGTAGCTCCTACAGTTACAGAATATGATGCAACAAAACAAACTTTTTTTCCCGTACATTTTTATGCTACTTACGGCGTTAATAAAGATTTAGCTATCGGCCTCGGTTTTACGAGCCCTTTCGGCTTGGGATCAAAATGGGATGATAATTGGGTTGGAAGATATTTAGCAATTGAGACTTCATTACAGGTTTTTGCAGTAACCCCGGTTGTTGCGTATAAGGTACTCGATAATCTGTCTGTAAGTGCCGGACTTGTTTACAGTTTTGCCAATGTTAAAATATCACAAAAAACGCCTCAAACTCCTTTCGCCGGCGATGCTTTTACTCATCTGGAAGGAAAGGATAATTCGGCGTGGGGATATAATTTCGGCGTATTTTTTAAACCTAGCGAAGATTTATCGCTTGGAGTTTCATATCACAGCCAGATAAAATATAAATTCAAAGGTACGGCAACAACTACCGGAGCTGCTCAACTTGTGTCCGAATTGCCCAACGGCGATGCTCAGGCAAATCTTACAACTCCTTTTAATCTAGCTTTCGGTGCTGCTTACCGTGTGCTTCCTAAACTGTTGTTAAGCGCCGATTTCCAGTATGTCGGATGGTCGAGTTATGATACTCTTACAATTAATTTCTCAAATCCGACGACAACGGTTTCAAGTCCCCGTATGTATGACAATTCATTTATAGTTCGTTTGGGAGGCGAGTATAATCTAACTGATAATCTTGATTTAAGAGCCGGTATTTACTTCGATAAAAATCCGGTAAAACCTGAATATGTAAATCCTTCATTACCGGAAGCCAACCGACTCGGATTCAGTTTTGGACTCGGATATAAATTAATGGATAACATGTCCGTAAGTGCGGCTTACCTTTATATAAGAAATTCTCAATTAACCGTAACTGATTCTCAAGAACATTATTCTTTGGGCAACAGCGGATTTAACGGCACATACAATGCATACGCTAATTTGTTCTCGTTAACATTGTCATACAGTTTGTAATTTTACTAAGGAAATTATCATATGAAAAAACTAATATTAACTTTGTTTGCGGTTTTTCTCATCGTTTTTATTTATTCAGGATGTGAAGACAGAACTAATATAACCGCACCGCAGCTTAATCCTAAAAGCGGAAATGCTAATCTTACTACATTCGTTACCATCGGTAACAGCCTTACAGCCGGCTATCAGTCGGCAGCTTTATATGAAAGCGCGCAGAAATACTGTTTCGGCAAACAGATTGCAGATCAGGTAGGAACCAATTTTGAAGTGCCGTATATTTCAGACCCAGGGCTAGGGGGCAGAATGCAGGTGCAGTCGTTTAACATTGCAACCGGAAGTATCTCTATCAAAACCGACGGAAGCACAGGGCAGCCGCTTGAACTTACTTATCCCAAACCTTATAATAACCTGGGAATCCCGGGTGCTCTTTTATACGATGTTCTTAATGCAACCAGTTCTACAACATGTGCATCGTACGTTTTTGCCGGCTCGGCAAACCCACTTTTCGATGTCATTTTAAGGAATCAAGGATCTCAGTTTGCGCAGGCTAAGGCTCTGCATCCTACTTTTATAACTCTTTGGATTGGTAATAATGACATACTCGGTTATGCAACTGCCGGAGGTACTGTTGCATTTACTCCGGTAGTGCAATTCACCGGTTTGTATAATCAATTAGCCGACAGTATTGCGTCGTTAGGTGCTAACGTAGTAGTTGCTAATATTCCCGATGTAACCAGTATTCCTTTCTTTACGACCGTAGGTCCGGTAATTGCTTTAAAGATGTCGCAAAATCCCCAATTAACTACTTTCTATTATCAAACCAGCGATACTGCCAATCCGATCGGAACGGCGACAATTCCGGATCTCGCCGCAGGAAAAAAAATATTAGTAACATTGAAGGGACTTGAATATGCAGGAGACGTAACCGGAAAATTCTACCAGGATTATGCCGGCGGCCAAGTTCCTCCCGGAGTTAACACTGCTTATCCGATGGGTTTTGCACCGAACAATCCATTCCCGAACGCTTTCGTTCTGGATCAATCTGAAATTACAACTGCAACAAATACTGTTGCTGCATATAATGCAGTTATTGCTGCCGCAGCGCAGGCAAAGGGATTCGGACTTTTTGATGTCAATGCATTCTTTAACAATATTGCTGCTCACGGAATTACCGAAAACGGAATTCATTTTACAACATCTTATGTAACCGGCGGACTTTTCAGTCTCGACGGCGTTCATCCGACCAGTGAGGGACAGGCGATTCTTGCGAATGAATTCATCAAAGTTATTAATAGTAAATTCGGCGGAAGTATTCCAATGATTGATGTTTCGACTGTTCCAAACAGCCTGGAACTGGCAAAAGGAACTATGTATTCCGGTAATTTAATTCCGTCGTTTATGCACGGCTCGCTGGATCATATTTTGTTTTGAAAATAAAAGTCGTAAATATGTTTTGACTTAAATGTTTTCACCAAATATGAAGAACATTAAGATTTAAAGTTATACCCGCGAAAGCGGGTATTTTTTATTTTAGGCTTAACTAATTATGTATTCCCATTCCGGCCGGAAAAAAAATCGAGTGCCGGATATCCCAAATCATTTTTCTTAACTTAAATTATTAGAGTAGTCTTTTGCAACAGCTAGATATTTATAAGTGAAGATTCATCCGGAAAATTTTAACTTGGGACAGCTTCTTTTTTAATTTATATTTGTTTCGATTAATAACTATTTTTGAGCCGTATTATGAAATTTAAACTATTCTTCATTTATACAATCATTCCCTTTATTTTCGCAGCTTGTTCTGCTACCCAGCAAACGACCGAAACAGTGAAAGATAAAACCCCGGAAAAAACTCCCAAGGACTCTTTATATGTTTTCGATTCGGTGCCGGCTGCAGATACTGCGAGTGCGGAAAATACTTTGCCTCCTAAAAAAACACAGGATAGACAGGCAAATCCGCAGCGCATGACAATGACATATTATGTCGTCCAGATAGGAGCTTTTACAACCAAAGAAAAGGCAGATGAGTTTGCGGCATCGAGCAAATCAAAAATAAAATATAATATTGATGTCAATTATAACCCGGATGTTAAACTTTTTGTGGTTCAGCTGCTTCCGGAATATACTTCGCATTCGGATGCCGAAAGAGTAAGAAATGAAATATGGCAGCAGCAAGCCTTTAAGGATGCCTGGATCTCAACCGTGCAAAAATAACCTTACTGTTGAAATAACTTAATTGGTTAAAGGTAACTGTTTAATTTAATTTAATGATTTATAGGATAGGTTGGCAGTAATTTACTTTATAATTATTTACCGTGACCTTGCAAATTACTTTTGTAATGAACGTTAAATCATATATATTTGCACCTATTTTAAAAATAAAAAGAAAATTATTTTTAGTAATAGAATCTTTCAAAAAGAATTATTAAATTGAAAAGTTCCAAAACCAATAAAAAACAGAGGAGGTATAATGGCCTTTTCCTTAAATAAAATTATGCTGATCGGTAATTTGGGCCGTGATGCAGAAACCAGATTCTCCAATCAGAATCTTTCCATAACTAATTTCTCCATTGCTACAACTAATAGTTATAAAGGAAAAGACGGCAACTGGCAGAATGAAACTACTTGGCACAACATAGTTTCCTTCAATCTATCCGACTATTTCAAAGAAAACCTGAAAAAAGGCCGGAAGTTTTATATTGAAGGCAGACTTTCAAAAAGAGAATACACTGATAAAGAGGGGATCAAGAGGTATTCTACGGAAGTTGTAGCCGAAAAGTTAATTCCGCTGGATAGTAGTGGGGGGGAATCTACTTACGGACATGAAGCATCTGAGGGGAATGTTAGCGAACCTGATATTCAAACCGACGATAACAACGATCTCCCATTCTAACTAATTATGTATAACAAAACAGGAAACAAGTAATTCTTGGATGTTGATTGGCAACTTAAACTAATTTTCTTAATCATCTCTTTCATCTTGTCTGCCTTTTTTTCCGGTTCCGAGATCTCGCTTTTCTCTTTAGATCGGAGAAGACTTAAAAATGAAATCAAACCGAACTCATTGAGAGAAAGATATATTGAACGCTTACTGGAATATCCAAGACGATTGCTTGTTACTATCCTGATTGGAAATACTATAGTTAATGTAGCTGCATCGATAATAGCAGTTTCATTGGCGTTGGATTTTTCTGCCCTTTACGGAATTTCGCCGAATATTACCCTGACCGTACAAATAATTCTGCTAACGGTTTTAATCGTTATATTCGGCGAACTAATTCCGAAAGTATGGGCATCTAAAAATCCTCAGGCCTTTGCAAGGATAGTTACGGTCCCGCTTTACTGGACAAGTGTAGTTCTTTTTCCGGTTGCGGAAACACTGACCGAAATTATCAAACTCATGGTTTCAAAATTAAAATTCGATAAAAGTAAAACTGCTATTCTGCCCGATGAAATAAGCGACCTTGCAGAATTGGGCCACGAAAGAGGTTCCATTATAGAAGAAGAACACGGTCTGATAAACAGCATAGTCGGGTTCAGAAAAGTTACGGTGCACGAGGTTATGACACCAAGAGTGGATATGGTATCTATTTCCAGCGATACCGAGTTCGGTCAATTACTGGAAATAATTACCGCTTCCGGACACAGCAGAATTCCCCTTTACGAAGAAGATCTGGATAAAATTGTCGGGATATTATATGCAAAAGATATTCTGCCTTTCATAAAAAACTTGGAGCTAAGGAAGCAATTGTCTCTTCACTCGATTGCTCGAAAACCTCTGTTCATTCCCAGGTCTAAGATGATAAACGATTTGATGCATGAATTTCAGGAGAAAAAAATGCATATTGCAATCGTGGTTGATGAATACGGGGGTACGGCCGGGTTAATTACTTTGGAAGATATACTTGAGGAGATAATAGGCGAAATAAGAGATGAATACGACAAAGAAGAAAATCAAATCACAAAGATCGGCGAAAATAAATATTTGGTTTTGGGAAAATTACCAGTCGATGATCTGAATGAACTGCTAAATGTTGATCTATCTTTTCATGCAGGCAATTTTGAAACCATAGGCGGCCTGATTTTGAGTTATGCCGGACATATTCCAAAAGAAGGTTATTCTTTTCAGATGGAAAATCATAAGTTTACCGTCAAAGAGGTTTCTAACAAAAGGATTAAGAAAGTAGTTATAGAAAAACTATCAGCCGAATAAAGGGAAAAATGAAAAAAGGGTGTTTCGTAAAATCTATATTTATTCTCACTGTGCTGACCGCAGTGATTTTGTATTTAATTAATAATAAATTTGAATCAATGATTATAAATCCAGGCAAAGATTTCGCTATTAACCAGATGACAAAGGAAATGCATTTCGTTAAAGCTTCCCCGGAAAAAGATTCCCTCAAAAACCTTATCCGGAATTATGTTGCAAGAATAAAATCTTTTGATAAGGTATCCGAAAGAAGGATCGGTAATTTTGCCGATTCGCTAAAAATTGCATTGAAAGACAGCGTTATAAATCAATCGGAATATAATAATCTATACCACATTTTAAATCAAAAAGAAAATTAATATGAAAGATCAAAGAAAAACGGAAATAAAAGTAGGTATTACCGCGATATTGGGCACCATACTTTTTATCTGGATTATAGGCTGGGCAAAAAATTTCAGTTTCACTTCTACTCAGAACAAGGTTGTGATCGAATTTTCAAATGTGGCTGGACTTGAAATAGGCGATAACGTAACCGTCAACGGCGTAAGAAAGGGGAACGTCGAGGATATAAGCTCTAAAGGTGATGACGTTTTTGTTACTGCTCTGGTAAGCAATGATGTATCTTTGAAAAAAGATGCTGACTTTTCGATTGCGATGACGGACCTAATGGGAGGAAAAAGAATTGAAATAAGACCAGGCGTATCTCCCGAACCGTTGAACCTAAATAAAATTCAAAAGGGCAGTTTTATTGCCGATATACCCACTGTTATGTCGATGGTAGGGTCGATGCAGGAAGATCTGGTAGAAACACTTAAGCAGGTGAGGATATCCGTATCCTCTCTGAACAATTATTTAACCGACGACAAATTCAATAAAGAAATAAAATCTTCGGTTGAAAATATAAGTCAATTAACTTTAAATGTTAACCGCATGATACAGGAGAATAGAGAAGGAATAAAGAAACTTACCGACAACAGCGTCGAACTTACCAGCGAGGCAAAGAATTTTATAACCGAGAACAAGGATGAAATATCCGGAACTATAAAAAATATTTCTTCCGTCCTGAAAAACACTGATTCCCTGGTCGCAAGGTTAAACGAATTTACTATTGAGGTAAAGGAAAAGAAAAATAATCTCGGTAAGCTTATGTACGACGAAGACCTCATAAATAAATTAAATACATCTATTAAGCAAATTAACGAACTAACTAAGGAATTTCTGGAGCAGATAAAAACCAAAGGACTGAAAGTAGATGCCAAAGTCGACTTTTTCTAAAGCGCGGATATATCTGCTTGTAATTTTTTTTACAACTTATTTTAACTATTCGTTTTGCCGTTCAAATGAGCCCGTAAAGGCTTCCCGAGGTATGGTTGTTTCCGCAAGTAAATTAGCTTCGGAAGTTGGAATAGATATACTAAAAAGAGGCGGTAATGCCGTTGACGCTGCTGTTGCAGTAGGATTTGCATTAGCCGTTACATATCCCGCGGCAGGTAATATCGGCGGCGGCGGCTTTATGGTTATCCATTTGAAAAACGGGAAAAATACGTCGATTGATTTCCGGGAGAAAGCGCCTCTTAAAGCTTACAGAAATATGTTCCTTGATAAATACGGGAACTTCGATCCGCAATTAAGCCAGCAGGGAGTTACTTCAGCCGGTGTGCCTGGAAGTGTTGCCGGCCTTTTGTATGCTCTGCATAAATACGGTACCATGAAGTTAGGTGATGTCTTACAGCCGGCTATAAACATGGCTAAAAACGGATTTATTCTTGATAGGTATCTGGCGGAATCGTTCGAAGAACACTTGAAATATTTCCGGGAATATCCTTCGTCATTTAAAAAATTTACGAACGACGGAAAACCTTTTAAAAAAGGGGATCTATTTAAACAGCCTGAACTTGCAGAAACACTTGAGTTAATTAAAGAAAACGGATCGGACGGTTTTTATAAGGGCAGGGTCGCTGATCTATTCATTAAAAAGATACAATCTTTGGGTGGATACATTACCAGGAAAGACCTGGAGGAATATCGTCCGGTTGAAAGGGAACCAGTATACGGCACTTACCGCGGATACAAAATAGTTTCGATGCCTCCCCCCAGTTCAGGCGGAATTGCTTTAATTGAGATGCTGAACATTCTTGAAAATTATCAATTCAGCCGCAGTAATTGGGGAAGCAGTCAATATATTCATAAGCTTGTTGAGGCGATGAAATATGCTTATGCGGACAGAACAGAATATCTCGGAGATCCGGATTTTGTAAGTATCCCAACAGACAGATTAATTTCAAAAGAATATGCTAAGGAACTGTTTGAACAGATAAAGGATACTGCTAAACCCGCAAAAGATATAAAACCTTTTAAGGGAATATATTTCAGAGAAAGTAATCAGACGACACATTATTCTGTGTATGATTCATCCGGGAATGCCGTTAGTTTAACAACAACAATTAATTCATCTTTCGGTTCAAAAATAGTTGTCGATGGTGCCGGTTTTCTGCTGAATAATGAAATGGACGACTTCAGTGCAAAACCGGGAAGTTCGAATCAATATGGTTTAATCGGAAGCGTAGCAAATTCAATAGAGCCTGAGAAAAGAATGCTGAGCTCGATGACGCCTACCATAGTTTTGAAGGATAATTCTCCTTATCTGATTATTGGATCTCCCGGCGGTTCAACTATAATTAATACCGTTTTACAGGTGATTATGAACTGTATAGATTTTAATATGAACATTGAAAAAGCGATAGATGCACCGCGAATACATAACCAATGGCTGCCCGACAGAATTGACTATGAGGAATTTGCACTGCCGCTCGACGTAAAGGATAACCTGATTAAAATGGGCTATAAAATAGGCGAAAAACGTGTTCTCGGTATGGCAGAAGGCATAATGATTGACAATGTCAATCATTATATTTACGGTGCCTCTGATCGCAGGGGAGACGGTTTTGCCGCCGGCTATTAATTTTTTTATTCAAAGGATATATTATGGTTTTCGGGATAGGCATTGACATTATTGAAATCGATAGGGTTCAGAACAGTATTGAAAAATACGGAGATCATTTTCTTAATAAAATTTACACAAAAACCGAACTTGACTATTCGCTGGCTAAAGCCAATAAATACCAGCATCTTGCCGCAAGGTTCGCCGCCAAAGAAGCAGTATTTAAAGCACTGACTACAGGCTGGAATAAAGAAATAGGCTGGCAGGATATAGAAATTTATAATGAACCTAACGGAATGCCTCTGGTAAAATTAAAAGGAGATTTAGAAAATTTTCTATCCAACGGAAAAAGTCTGAAAATTTCTATGAGCCATTCAAGGGACTATGTAGCCTGCGTTGCGATAGTATATAAAGAAATTTAAGATTTTTTCCCGCTCGCATAATATTATTGAAATAAACGTAATCATTTAATTATATTTAATGATCGTTTTTATAAAGATATCGGTATTCTGTACGAAATATACTTGATTAAAATCAGGTCTAAGATTTAACTGAAAGTCCCTAAATGATTTCTAGAAATTTTTACAATGTTTTTAATTACGGTAGTCTGGTGCTGGCAATAATTTTTGTTGTGTTGATGTATTTTGAACTGGTTCCGAGGGAGACGTTCATATATATTGCTATATTTACTGTGATACTTCTTGCGGCAAGAATTTTTTTGAGAGTATCTTATATAAAACAAAACAGAAAAAACAGTACGGGAGGATGAGTTCGAAACTGCAAAAAGAGTAAACGGCAAGCTTAATGCAAAAGTATTAATTCTAAATCAAAGTTACGAACCTCTTACAATTTGCAACATAAAAAAAGCTGTCATCTTACTTTATTTAGGAAAAGCAGAACTGGTACAAAACGATTCCAGAAAGGAGGTCAGGAGTGTTTCTACCAGATTTCCCTGGCCAAGCATAATCAGGCTAAGCAGTTACGTTTCGGTGCCTTATAAAAAAGTAGTTCTTACGCGAAAAAATATATTAAGAAGAGATTCATATAAATGTGGTTACTGCGGAAGAAGCGACTTACCCCTTACAATAGATCATATAATTCCCAAATCAAAAGGCGGTCACGATACATGGGAAAATCTTGTTTGTGCCTGCATGTTATGCAATAATAAAAAAGGCGACAGAACTCCTAGGGAAGCCCAAATGACGCTTTTAACAAGACCTTTCAAACCAAGCCATATAATGTTTATCAAAAATGTAGTAGGAAAATTAAACGAAAACTGGAAACCTTATCTTTATCTTTCCTGAAAGCCTTACTTTCTTTATTCAAATCGTCAAAAACACAAGATTATTTATATAGTAATTATTATCTTAACAGGTTAAATTTCATAAAATATATTGGATTATGGCGAAAAAACGAATTTTAAGCGGAATGAGACCGACAGGGAAACTGCATATCGGGCATTACGTCGGTGCTCTTGAAAACTGGATCAAACTTCAAAATGAGTACGAAAGCTACCATCTTATAGCCGATTATCATGTATTGACTACAATGCTTGAAACCGCGGATATTTATCAGAACTCGATCGACATGCTGATTGACTGGCTTGCCACCGGCCTGGATCCCGTGAAAAGCCCTATGTTCAGGCAGTCTCAAGTAAAAGAACATGCGGAACTTAATTTAATATTCGGTATGCTGATATCCGTCAACAGACTTGAAAGGAATCCTACACTAAAGGACCAAATACGCGACCTTGACATAGAAAATGTTATTTACGGCCACTTAGGATATCCGGTTCTGCAGGCAGCAGATATTCTGCTCTATAAAGGCGATGCAGTGCCCGTAGGTGAAGATCAGGTGCCCCATGTGGAGATTACAAGGGAGATAGCGCGCAAATTTAATAATCAATACGGCAAGGTATTCCCTGAACCGGAACCACTTCTTACTAATTTTGCAAGGTTGCCCGGGCTGGATGGAAATGCAAAAATGAGTAAATCATTGAATAATACTATTCTGCTGTCGGACGGACCCGAAATAGTTAAAGCTAAATTAAAGAAGGCCGTTACGGATCCGAATAAAATCAGAAAGGGCGATCCCGGAAATCCCGACATTTGTCTGGTATTTTCCTATCACAAAAAATTTAACCCGGCAGAGATTCCGGAAATAGGCGCTGCATGCCGTTCGGGTGCTCTGGGATGCGTTGACTGCAAGATGAACTGCGCCTCCAAAATTTCCGAAGTGCTTGCCCCGGTTATAGAAAAAAGAAATTATTTTGAACAGAACATCGACGAAGTTAAAGATATTCTTGCAAACGGTGAAAACACAGCCCGTAATGTTGCCAGGGAAACCATGGAAGAAGTCCGTGATAATATGAAACTGGGATAAAATTGTATAAGATTAAATTAGAACAATTCGAAGGACCGCTGGATCTTCTACTCTTTTTTATTAAAAGGGATGAACTGAATATTTATGATATCCCGATTGCAAAGATTACCAAGGAGTTTCTCGATTACGTAAATCTAATTAAAATGCTGGACCTTGAGGTAGCGGGGGATTTCATTTTAATGGCTTCTACCTTAATGCACATTAAAGTAAGGATGCTGCTGCCGAGGGAAGTTGATGAAAAGGGTGAGGAAATAGATCCTCGTGCAGACCTAATACAGGCGCTGCTAGAATATAAAAAATACAAGGAAATGTCTGAAGAGCTTTCTTATTTTGAATCAAATCAGAGGAAGCTTAGTTTCAGAGGAAATTTTCAGGAGGATGAAAAAGAATCTCCGCCCGAATATGAAATATTACTTAAGAACGTTACTATATTCGATCTGGCAAAGGCTTTTAAGAAAGCATTAGACCAGCTGAAACCGGAAGTTTTTCATGAAATAAAAAAACTTAATATCTCCATCGATGAACAGATCGAACACATTTTGAATATTATTGATAAAGAAAAAGAGCTTCACTTTTTAAGCCTTGTACACGGTATGAAAGAAAGATTAAGAATAGTTGTTACTTTTATTGCATTGCTGGAACTTACAAAATCCGGTATGATAGAAATAAAGGAATCAGATAACTTTAACGACTTTGTTATACGCAGAAAAGAAAATGGACAAAATTTATAATTCGATAATAGCATCTTTGATTTTTTCCTCCGATGATTCGATATCGTCGAACGATATAATCAAAGCCGTAAAAGGAATAGACGGCGAAGATACCGAAATAATGCCTTCGGATGTGGAAAATTGCGTCGATGAACTGAATGCTTTTTACAAGGAATCGAGTCTGCCTTTTCACATAATCCGCATATCCAATGGATTTTTATTTGCAACCAAAGTAGAATACGCAAAATATGTCGGATATCTTTCTTCCGAAAAAAGTAAGAGAAGGTTAAGCCAGGCTGCTCTGGAAACACTTGCTATCATTGCATACAAACAGCCCATTACCAAACCGGAACTGGAACAGATTCGCGGCGTAAATTCGGATTATATACTGAATACTCTTCTGGAAAAGAATCTTATTGCCATTACGGGCAGAGCAGAGACAATCGGCCGGCCGCTTTTATACGGTTCGACGGACGAATTTCTCAAATATTTCGGATTGAATAAATTAAGTGACCTGCCTAAACCAAGAGAGATAGAAGAAATAATGAAAGACGAAGACTTCCTGGAACAAAAACAAAAAATAATGATGAATATTATAGAGGAACAAGTTCAAAACGAAATTTCTGAAGAAGGCAACGATGCAGACTAGGTTAAACAAATTTATATCCGAGTGCGGTGTGGCGTCCCGAAGAAAATCCGAGGAAATGATATCACAGGGCAGAGTACTTGTAAATGACAAGGTAGTTACCGATCTGTCATATCGCGTGGATACCGCAAAGGATACTGTTGAAGTGGACGGCGAAAAAATAAAACCGAAAAGACATTTGTATTTCGTGCTGAACAAACCTAAAGGTTTTATAACATCAACGTCCGACGAGAAAAAAAGAAATACGGTAGTTGATTTAATTAAAACTAAAGAAAAAATATTTCCGGTCGGCAGGCTCGATTACAATACAACAGGAGTTCTGTTGATAACGAATGACGGCGATTTCGCAAATCTTTTAACTCATCCCAAAAACAAAGTACCGAGAGAATATGAAGTCAGGATTGACAGAATACTAAGTGAAGAAGACCGGGAAAAGTTTTTAAAAGGAATTTACATAGATAATAAAAAAGGAAAATTTGTCGATCTGAAATTCCCGAATAAAAATAACCGGAAATATATTTCAGTTACTGCGGAGGAAGGCCGCAACCATTTTGTTAAGAATATGTTCAAAACACTCTCATACACGGTTACCGCATTGAACCGAAAGAGTTACGCCGGTATCATTGCCGATATACCGGTAGGAGCTTACCGTAATTTATCGGCAGAAGAAATTTCCAATGTAATTAATACTTATGGTAAATAAATATTTTATTCTATTTTTGATTTTATGCGCTGCATCGGGTAATATATTTTCCCAGGAACCGGGAAAGGATACTACGGCCAGGTATTCTTATTCGACAATACCGGAGTTCTGGTCTCAGATGGACGATATATTTAACGACCCCAATTTTTCCAACGCAGAATGGGGAGTTGTTATTCAGTCGCTCGAAACAGGCGAATATTTCTACAAAAGAAACGAAGACAAACTTTTAATCCCTGCATCAAATTTAAAATTGTTTACTACTGCAGCGGGATTATTACTGCTAGGGCAGGATTACCGTTTTAAAACAAATATTTATATGAACGGTAAAGTAGACGGATCGGTGCTGAACGGGAATCTTGTTATTCAAGGTAGAGGCGACCCGACCATATCCGGCCGCTTTTACAAAAATAATATGCTTCAGGTTTTTGAGAATTGGGCCGATTCGCTATCTGCGCTCGGTATAGATGAAATAACGGGTAATGTTATAGGCGATGATAATGCATTCGATGAACAGGGCCTCGGAACGGGCTGGCGCTGGGATTATGAAAGCAATTGGTTTGCTGCTCCTTCCAGTGCAATATCTTTCAACGATAACTGTGTTGATATTATTGTAAAAGTTAACAAGATTACTAAAAAACCTGAGTTGAAGATACTTCCTAATACCAAGTATGTAATTATTATTAACAAAGTTTTTGCTGTCCCACCGGATTCAGCTACCTCAATAAAAGTGTATCGGGAACCCGGGACAAATGTTGTAACGGTTTACGGTACAATAAGAAGCAATGCCGATTCAGTTAAGACTTTCGTTACGGTTAACAATCCTACACAATATGCAATGGTTGTATTAAAGGATGTGCTGCAGAAAAAAGGTATTAAAATAGACGGATACCCGATAGATGTAGACGATATTTCTTCGCCGCTGAACTATTCACAGATGGTTCTTCTGTTTACTCAATTATCTCCGCCGCTAAAAGAAATAATCAAAGTAGTAAATAAAAACAGTCAGAATTTATTTGCCGAGCAATTGTTAAAAACCATAGGTTTGGAGACGATTGGCCTGGGATCGGCGCAGAACGGCATAACATCTGAATACAACTTATTCAAAGATATGGGAATAAATCCCGAGGGAATGAGTGTAGTAGACGGAAGCGGATTATCGAGACTTAATTTGGTTACTGCCAGACAAATAGTTTCCCTGTTGAACTATATGTATAAAAGTAAATATTTTGTCCCTTATTATAATTCATTACCGATAGCGGGAGTTGACGGTACCCTGGGAGACAGAATGCAGAATTCGAGAGCGCAGGGCAGAATTAGAGCAAAGCCGGGATTTCTCGAGAATGTTAGAGCTTTGTCAGGTTATGCACTAACTGGCGACAACGAACCCGTCGCGTTTGCGATCATTGTTAATAATTATAATGTGCCTGTTAAACTGGCAGAAAATATTCAAGATTTAGTATGTTTGCGTTTGGCAAACTTTAGAAGAAAATAACGGAGGTTAAGTGGATAATAACATTCAGCAAGATGTTAATGTATTAATTAAAAGAAGATACGAAGAATTAGAGCAACTAAAAGCAAAGGGTTTTGAAACATTTGCATATTCGTACGATATTAATTCTAATTCCGAGGATATCAAAAATAATTTTCAGGAAGAGCCGAAAAGGATTGTAAAAATCGCCGGAAGAATAATGGCAATACGCAGAATGGGTAAAGCTTCATTTGCTCATCTGCAGGACCAGCAGGGAAGGATTCAAATTTATCTTAGAAAAGATGATATCGGCGAATCATATGATGCGTTCAAACTTCTGGATATAGGAGATATTATCGGAATCGAAGGATTTGTTTTCAAAACTAAAACCGGCGAGATTTCCGTTCATGTTACGGCAATGCAGTTGTTAACCAAGTCGTTAAAGCCTCTGCCGATTGCGAAAGAAATGGTTGATGAAAGCGGCAACAAAGTGGTGTTCGACCAGTTCGCCGATAAAGAATTACGCTACAGGCAAAGATATGTCGACTTGATAGTTAATCCCGAAATAAAAGATACATTTATTAAACGAAGCAGGATAATATCGTCTCTGCGAAGTTTCCTGGATAAAAACGGGTACCTGGAAGTCGAAACTCCCATTCTGCAGCCTTTATACGGCGGTGCCGCCGCACGTCCTTTTATTACACATCATAATACATTGGATACCGAACTGTATTTAAGAATTGCAGACGAATTATATCTAAAAAGATTAATTGTAGGCGGATTTAACGGCGTTTATGAAATCTCCAAAGATTTCAGGAACGAAGGCATGGATCGTACTCATAATCCCGAATTTACAATGATGGAATTATACGTTTCGTATAAGGATTATGATTGGATGATGAAATTCGTAGAACAAATGATTCTAAATGTGTGCAATGAAGTTTTCGGGAAACCGGAATTTGAATATGAAGGCGAGAAAATTATTTTCTCATCCGAGTGGAAACGTGTTTCGATGATAGAAGTAATAAAAGATAAAACCGGTCTCGATGTTTTAACCGCATCAGTTGCCGAACTAAAAACAGTCGCAAAAAAGCTGGGTGCAGATATAGAAGGATTAGAAAGCAAAGGAAAATTGATCGATGAAATTTTCAGTGCAGCGGTTCAGCCGGAATTAATACAGCCCACTTTTGTAATCGATTATCCCATTGAACTCTCCCCGCTGGCTAAAAAGCACCGTTCCAAACAGGGTGTTGTGGAAAGATTCGAAGGATATATAGCAGGCAGAGAAATATGTAACGCTTTTTCGGAATTGAACGACCCGATCGACCAAAAGTCGCGCTTCGAATCTCAAGTTAAAGCAAGAGAAGAGGGCGATGAGGAAGCTCATCAGATAGACGAAGATTTTATCCGTGCTCTTGAATACGGTATGCCGCCTACTGCCGGCCTCGGAGTGGGAATAGACCGCCTTGTTATGCTTTTAACTAACCAAAGTTCAATCAGGGACGTTTTATTTTTCCCTCAAATGAAACCGGAAATTAAACAGTCCTAAAAATTTATGAAGCAGAAGATACAATAAATATTCTTCTGCTTTTTTTATCTTTAAAAACCAAATTTAAATTTTTATCGATATCTAAATGACCTACAGTATAATAATACCGACACTGAATGAGGAAAAATTGCTTCCTAACCTTCTGAAGCAAATTAACTCGCCCGGTTTCAGAAATTCATTTGATACTGAGGTAATAATTTCTGACGGCGGAAGCAATGATAAGACTATTGAGATTGCCATGGAATTGTCGGATATCGTAAAAGTTCATAATTCTACTCAACGCCAAAATATAGCCGAAGGAAGAAACGCAGGTGCAAAACAAGCTAACGGCGATATTTTCATTTTTATTAACGGCGATGTCCTTATCCCCGAGATAGCGCATTTCTTTAATTATATTGAAAATAAATTTGCTCCGTCAGATTATCTTGCTATGACATGCAAAGTAAAGATATTTCCTGAAGAAGAAATATTACTGGATAAATTATATCACGGCGTATATAATGCGTACTTTGTTCTGCTGAATAAAATTGGTATCGGAATGGGGAGGGGAGAGTGCCATATTATCAGGAAAAATGTTTTCCGAAAAATAAACGGATATAATGAATCGCTGGCTGCAGGAGAGGACTTCGATTTATTCAGAAGGATCCGGAAATTGGGGAAAATCCTTTTTGCTAAAAATCTGTGCGTTTACGAGTCTCCCAGAAGATTCAGGAAACTCGGATATAAACAGGTAAGCTGGAGCTGGCTGAAGAACGGGCTTTCCGTACTCTTTAAGAACAAATCAATTTCAAAAGAATGGGAACAGGTAAGATAAATTGAAAAATATTTTTGTCGTAATTTTATTTTGTGTACTGAGTATAAATCTATTTGCCCAGGACGATTATGTCGGTGTTGATAACCAGGTTTATAATTTTCTTGAAAGAATGGAAACACTCCATATTATTAGAGGTTATAATTCCTTTGAATTACCGAAACCGAGGAAAGATATTGCCGCATATATTAAGCAGGTAATTAAAAACGAAAGCATGCTGGACAAGACCGATTATAAAATACTCCAGGATTTGAAAACAGAATTTGAATTTGAATTATACGGCACACTTGACAATGCGCAATCCCTGCTGGGTAAGGGAGAATATGATCCGTTCTCTCAGAAAAGTAAATACCTTTATTACTTCAATAACTCCGGCAAAGCCGATATATTTATTAATTTACTAGGCGAAGGTGAAGAGATAGGACAAAACATATATTCAGGAAACAGTAACCTCTCAACCGGGCTTGGGGTAATAGGAGGCAAAATATCTGGAACCTTCATGAATCATTTCGGCTTTTATATAAAAGGAACAAACGGAAATGTATTTGGGAATAAAGATGTTGCAATGCTTAGGCCGGATATTAGGAATAATTATAAATTTAACGAGAGTTCCACATCATCATTTTTTGACGAGACCGAGGGCTATTTTACCGCGGATTACAATATGCTTAGGATTAAATTCGGATTGGATAAAATGAGAATCGGTTACGGCCCTATGAAATCTATCCTTGACGATTATGCTCCGCCTTTCACTTATTTATCCTTTAATATTCATTATGATTTTTTCAGCTTTTCTTACTTTCACGGAAAACTGCTTGGCAACAGCTATTATCAACCCGACAGTATTTCCGGGGGAAGTGAATTTGTCCATGAAAAATACTTAGGTTACCACCGTTTAGGATTCGATATTTCAAATGCCGTGAATTTCGGAGTAGGTGAAATGATTATTTACGGTGACAGGGGCCTTGATCTTTCCTACTTAAACCCGTTTGCATTTTATAAATCCGTTGAGCACTCTAACAGAGACAGGGATAACTCATTCCTGTTTTTTGATTTTACTAATAAATCTATTGAAGGTTTAAAATTATATTCAACACTTCTTATAGATGATATAGACTTCGGTAAGCTCGGTACCGGCTGGTACGGTAACGAAACGCTTTTTGACTTAGGCCTGCTATCCACCAACTTGTATCACATTCTGCCGCTCGATGTGAAGCTTGAATATACTAAGATAGACCCTTACGTACACACTCACAGATTAAACAACACAAATTTTACCAACTACGGATATAATCTCGGTTCAATACTAAAGCCGAACAGCGAACTGTTTCTTGCTGAGTTAAATTATCGCTTAAATTACAGATTGAACTTAAGTGCTGATTTTTCATTCATCATACACGGAGCTAATCCGGTTATGCCTGACGGAACTATTATAAACGTCGGAGGAGACGAGGCTCTTGGGCACAGAACATTTGATTCCAATATAGTCCATCTTCTGGACGGTGACTTGGAATACTCTAGGATACTGACTGCTTTTTTAACTTATGAACCTTATAAACAAATATTTTTCACTCTTAAACTTTTATACTTGAGCGAGTCATTACAAAACTCGGTCAGTAACAGACAATTACAGAGCTATTTCAATATAGCGGTAACTTTGTGATTTATTATGAAACCGAAAAATTTTAAAATACCGTACAGCATTATTGTCCTGACATTAGGAATAGTTTTAGGAATTCTGATTCAGCGCGTATTTTCAGATAACAGCATTCAATTAGGTTTGTCGAAGTTTGGCGATGTATTAACATATACAGAAAAATATTACGTCGACAAAGTAGATAACAGAAAACTGGTTGTCGCCGGTATTAAGGGGATGCTAGGCAAACTTGACCCGCATTCGGTATATATTTCTGCTAAACAATTAAAATCAGTGGAAGAGTCATTCCGGGGTGATTTCGACGGCATCGGCATAGAATTTCAAATTATCAATGATACCATTACAGTCATTTCTCCTATAACCGGAGGACCAAGTGACGCGCTAGGTATACAGCCCGGCGATAAGATTATTAAAATTAACGACAAGGAGGCAGTCGGATTTTCCAACGATGACGTCAGGGCAAAACTTAGGGGAAAGGCTGGAACCAAGGTCAAAGTAGAGATTAAGAGATACGGATTGAAGCAGCCGGTAGACTATGAAATTATCCGGGCAAAGATACCTTTGTATTCGGTAGATGCTCACTTTATATATGATGATCATACCGGTTATATAAGTATCTCGAGATTTGCCGAAAATACTTTTCCTGAACTGCAGCAGGCTTTGAAAGAACTTAAAAAACAGGGAATGAATAAACTGGTCCTCGATTTAAGAGGAAACCCCGGCGGATACCTGAATCAGGCTGTAAAGGTTGTTAATTTATTTATCGGCGGCGGAAAAAAAATAGTTTATACTAAAGGTAGAAAATCGGAATTCGACGAGGAATATGACGCAACAGATACTGCAATATATAAAGATCTTCCTTTAATAATTTTAGTAAATAAAGGTAGTGCTTCTGCAAGCGAAATAGTTACAGGTGCTATGCAGGACTGGGACAGAGCGCTAATAGTAGGCGAAACTACTTTCGGTAAGGGACTTGTTCAAAGACAATTCCTTCTTCCCGATAATTCTGCGGTAAGGCTTACTATTGCAAGATATTACACTCCTTCCGGCCGGCTTATACAAAGGGATTATAAAGATCTGAAAAATACTGATGAATATTATGAAGAAGCAGGAGAAAATAACGGTGAAACCGGAAATAATTTGAACCATAGCTTTGAAAAAGATTCACTGAGACCGGAGTTTAAAACTCATGACGGAAGAACCGTATACGGAGGCGGCGGAATAACTCCGGACTATATTGTGAAATCAACCTCATTATCCGATTTTACTACAAGTCTTTTAAAGAATAATATTTTCTCTATATATACTTTGAACTATCTGGAAACGCGTAATAATAGTATACGCAAACAATATAATAATGATCTGAAAAAATTTGTAAAAAATTTCTCTTTTGATAAATCGGATATTGAGAAGTTTATAAGCTTTGCAAAAACAAAAGGGATAAAATACAATAATAAAGATTTCGAACAAGACAAAGGCTTTATTACTACTAGGTTAAAGGCAGAAGTGGCCAGAGCTATCTGGAAAAACGAAGGCTGGTATTTAATTATGCTTGAAACCGATAATCAATTTAATAAGGCCCTTAACTTATTTAACGATGCTAGAAAATTGGCTAACTTAAAATAATGAATATGTTTAGATATTTACTTCTTATTCCTCTTTTCCCATTATTTTTTTTGATTCACCCCGAAACCGGCAAAGTAGAAACTTATAATTTCTTTTCCGAGAAAAATCTTGTAGTGGGCGAATCTATGACGTATGTAGTAAGTTATTCGTTTATTAAACTGGGTGAAATAAAAATTATTGTAAGAGGGAAAAAAAACATTAACGGAAAAACTTATTACAGTACAATTGCCTACATGGATTCGTATTCGGGAATTCCTTTTGTTAATCTTCATATGATTTATGAAAGTACGCTGACACCGGATTATTATTCGAATTTTTTCAGAGGAATAGTTAAAAAGAAAGAATATACTACATTCACCGAGTATACATTCAAGTATGACAGTTCTCTTGTGCGAATAAAAAAAGGCAAAATAAATCCATTTCAGCTCTGGACAGATTCTACTACAACGGCAAAAAAGGAATATCAGGACGGTCTTTCAATTTTGTATTATGCAAGAATGAATTCCGGTGTAAATAAATCGGTGGATTTACCGTGCTTTGTAAATGAAAAAAAGGAAATTACCGAAATAAATTTTCACGATGCAGTAAGCGGCGTAAAAATTGACGCGCTTGATTACGATGTTGCTTGTGTTCGACTTGAAGGCAATATGAAATTTGTAAGCGTATTCGGGCTGACAGGTTATTTTGAGGGATGGTTCTCCGACGATGAGGCATCAGTTCCTATTGTAGCCAAACTAAAAGTAATTTTGGGAAATGTAAGAGTAGAATTAAAATCATGGAAAATACCGGGATGGACTCCACCGAAATTCAAAAACGATTAAATGAAGAAATAAAAATTTTCCCGTATATGGGAAAATTACCCAAAATTGCCGGCGGTGTCTTTCTGGCACCGGGTGCAAAAGTTATAGGTGACGTGGAAATTGGCCTAGATTCAAGTGTTTGGTACAACACAGTAATTAGAGGCGATGTTCATTATATTAGAATAGGTTCAATGACTAATGTTCAGGACTGTTCGATGCTTCATGTGACCAACGGTCGTTTTCCGCTTAATATCGGAGACAAGGTTACGATCGGTCATTCGGTTACGCTTCACGGATGCACTGTAAATGATTTATGCCTGATCGGCATGGGAGCTATAATCCTGGACGGAGCGGTAATTGAAGAAAAAGCCATAGTAGCGGCGGGAGCCGTAGTTAAACCGAATTTTGTTGTCCCTTCTGGTTCATTGGTTGCGGGAGTCCCGGCAAAAATTATCCGCCGTCTAAACGAGCAGGAAATTTTAGATCTTGAAAAATCCGCTGAACGTTATAAAAAATACACTGAAATAACACTTGATTCGTTAAAAAACTATTAAGGCAGTATGATTCTAAAGTTTTGGGGTACCAGAGGGTCAATACCGGTACCGGGAAGTTCTACGATGAAATACGGGGGCAATACACCGTGTGTTGAAGTACGATCTAACGACAGCGAGTTATTGATTTTAGACGCCGGCAGCGGCATTAGGGAACTCGGCAAAGATCTTCAAAAAAATTATCACAATAAATTCATTAATATTTTGATCAGCCATTATCATTGGGATCATATACAGGGCATTCCTTTTTTCCTTCCGTTGTACAACAAGGAAAATAATGTTTTTTTTTGGGGCGAAAATATTGAGAATCAGTCCGTTGAATCCGTGCTCAGCTATCAGATGACTTCAAATTATTTTCCTATCGGAATTAATGAGTTAAGTGCAAAAATAAGTTTTAATGAGGTGAAGACTAACGAAAAATTTAAGTTAAACGGTATGGAGATAACAACTTTCAGAGCAAATCATTCTTCTCCGACAATTACATATAAAATTTCGGAGAATAATAAAAGCATTGTATATATGACCGACAATGAGTTAAATGTAAAGGAAGAAGAAAATGAAGATAATTTATCATCGGTTAGGGAATTAAATCATAGTCTAATTGAATTTTGCCGCGGATGCGATTATCTTATACACGATTCGATGTATGATGAGTCAACCATGATACAGAAAAAAGGATGGGGCCATACGGGAAATAAAACATTAGCTGCCTTCGGTATACTTGCAGAAGTTAAGAACCTGGTTTTATTTCACTATAACCCGGATTACGGTGACGATAAAATAGACCTTCTGCTGGAAGAAACTCGCGATGTTCTGAATAAAAATAATACCCGAACCAAATGCCTAGCTGCCGAAGAAGGAATGACTATCTTCGTCTAAATTTATTTTTAACAAAATCTGATTTAATGTGGTTAAAAACTTAAAAGTAAACTCCGGTAAAAATATTAAGATCGATAAAGCATTAGTTCACGCTTTGGTTAAAACATTAAAAAAAGAACTTGGTTTTGATATTTCCACTTTAATTATAAATTTCATACCTTCGAATCAGATCTTAGAAATAAATAAAAAATATTTAAATCATAATTTTACAACCGATATAATTACTTTTAATTATTCGGGAAATCATAAATTGCTTGACGGCGAATTGTATATTTCAAAAGAAGATGCTTTATACAATGCCGGTAAATTCGAGGTCCCATTGATAGAAGAGTATTTCAGGCTGGTAATTCACGGGATTTTGCATTTAATGAATTATGACGATCAAAATAAAAGTGCTAAATTAGTAATGAAGCGTTTGGAGAATAAATTAATTAAAATAAGTAATTTCAAATTGTTAAACGGTAAAATCTGAAAATGGTAGGAGAGATAGTTAAAATAATAGCTAAAATTGTGCAGGGAATAAATAACGATTATTCGCTTGAACAGGTTGAAAATTCGATAAAAACTGCAGGGAAAGTTAATAAAAATACGGTGGCCGCCGCATACAGCTGGATATACGAAAAAATGATGAGAGACGGTTTTCTTGAACGCGAGATGCCGGCTCAGAGATATACCGGGTTGAGATTTTTGTCGGAAGACGAAAAATATGAAATCGGGCTTGAAAATTATGACTACCTGCTGCACTATTTCAATATAGGTATGCTTAATAAAAAAGAATTTAGTACAATAATTGAACAAATGAAGCTTTTCCCGGAAGGTACTGTAGATAAGGAAAATATTAATATCTTAATTCTTTCCATGTTTCTGGATATGAATAATTTTTCCACGCCGGGCAGCAGAAATTTATTATATTCATCGGATACAATTAATTAAACACACAAATAAATATGAGTAAAAATTTAGTTTTAGTGGAATCTCCGGCAAAAGCCAAAACAATAAATAAATATTTAGGTAAAGATTATGTTGTTGAAGCTACTATCGGGCATATTAGGAATTTACCCAAAACCAAACTGGGTGTAGATCTTGAAAATAACTATTTACCCCAATATGTTACCATAAGAGGTAAAGGCGATGTAATTAAAAAAATTAAATCACTCGCTTTAAAAAGCAAACAAATATTTATAGCGACTGACCCCGACCGCGAAGGGGAGGCAATTGCTCAGGATATAGCCGATATTTTAAATTCGGATTCTTACGGAAAAATTCAGCGGGTTCTCTTCAATGAGATTACAAAAACCGGCGTGAAAAAAGCAATGGAAAACCCGCGAAAAATAGACAACTTAATGGTCAGCTCGCAGAGGGCCAGACGAGTTATGGACAGAATCATCGGTTATAAGATAAGCCCTTTCTTGTGGAAAGCCGTAATTGAAATGTCGGGCAGCAGCTCTCTCTCTGCCGGCAGGGTTCAGTCTGTTGCTTTAAAATTAATATGCGACAGAGAAGAAGAAATAGAAAAATTCGTTACAACTGAATACTGGTCGATCTGGGCAATATTTAGTACAGACGGAGGGGAAACTTTTAAAGCAAAACTTTTCAGTATTAACGGCAAAGATATAAAATTACCTCCGAAACCGGTTATGACCGAAGAAGAGTGGAAAGAATTTTTAACAAATAATATCGCGCTATCGAATGAAATAGATTCATCAGAAATTTTCAATAAGATCTCCGCCATCAAAGAATTTATTATTTCCAATATTACAAAACGTAATACTAAAAGAAATGCTCCGCCTCCTTTCATTACCAGTTCTCTGCAGGCAGAGGCATCAAGAAGATTAAAGATGAGACCGAAGCAGACAATGATGCTTGCACAGAGATTATACGAAGGCGTTGACCTGGGTGATGACGGATTGCAGGGATTAATAACTTATATGCGAACGGATTCTACAAGAATCAGCGAAGAGATAATGCCGGTTTTACGGGATTATATAAAAGATAATTACGGAAGCGAGTTTGTTCCGGAAAATCCGAACAATCATGAAAAAAAGAATAAGACCAATGTTCAGGATGCCCATGAAGCTATTAGGCCTACTTCGTTGAATTTTCCGCCGGGTTCTGTAAAAGAATTCCTGGACAATAAATCTTTTAAATTATACGAACTCATATGGAAAAGATTTATTGCTTCTCAAATGAATCCAGTGTTAATGGAAACTACCGTAATCGAAATAAGTGCTCAGGAATATTTGTTCAAGGCATTCGGTAATGCGATAAAATTTAAAGGATTTCTTCAAGTATACGAGGAAATAGTTGAACAGAAGGACAACGCGGAAGAGAAAGAAGAGTACAGAAACGAAAGCATACCTCTGGGTCTTGAAAAGGAGCAGATTCTGACACTCGAAGAATTAAAGAAAACCCAGCACTTTACAAAACCACCTGCACGATTTACGGAAAGCAGTCTGATTAAGGAACTGGAAAGCAAAGGCATCGGAAGGCCAAGCACTTATTCGTTGATTGTAGGTACAATTCAGGACCGAAAATATGTAGATTCAGCAGGAAAGAAAATTGTTTCCGACAAAGCTGGGAAGGGAAGTTAATAAGATTCTGGTCAGCAATTTCCCCAATATAATAAACGAAGATTTTACTGCCAGTATGGAAGGCGAGCTGGATCAGATTGCTCAGGGAGAAAACGAATATGTTAAAGTATTAAATGATTTTTACAAACCGTTTGCTGAAGCTCTGAAAAGTGTAGAGAATAAAGTAGATAAAATCTACTGCGATCTATGCGGAAACGAGATGATAATAAAAGTAGGGCGGTTCGGAAAATTTTTAGCATGCAGCAATTATCCGGAATGTAAGAATATAAAATCGTTCAAAGAGATGGCGGCTCAGAACCAGGAACCTGAATATACAGGAGAAACATGCGAGAAATGCGGTGCAAGAACTTTATACAGAGATGGTAAGTTCGGGCGTTTTATCGGCTGCGAAAGATATCCCGAATGTGATTTTGTTAAGAATATAACTCTCGGAGTTGGTTGTCCGAAATGCGGAGAAGGGAATGTTGTTGAAAGAAAATCCAGGCGAGGAAAATTATTTTACGGATGTTCAAGATATCCGGATTGCGATTTCGTCAGTTGGTATAAGCCTGTTCCGCAACAGTGTCCCAATAATGATTCCGCTTATATGGAAAAAAGGTATTCGGTAAAAAAAGGAAATTACCTTAAATGTCCTAAGTGCGGTGAAGAAAAAACTGTTGAAGAAGTTGAAGAGGTTGAAGAATAATGCTGTTGACGGGGCTTTGCGAAGAATATCTTGACAATATTAAAAATATTAAAAGATATTCCGATAATACCGTAAAAGCATACAGTGAGGATATTAATACTTTTTTGCATTATTGCGAAAAATATGACAAATTAGAATTAAATAATATTTCCGAGAAATTTATTAAATCATTTTTAATGACTCTTTCCGACAGTAATCTGGAAAAGAAGTCCATTTCCAGAAAATTATCTACCCTTCGGGGAATCTTTAAATATGCATTTAATCAAAATTATATTGATATTAATCCATCGTCATTAATTAAAAACCCAAAGACTAAAAGAAAACTGCCTGAAGTAGCTTCAACAGAAACAATTTTAAAAGTTTATGAACAGGCAGATAAACTTGAAGACGGCTCGCAATTAATAAAAGTGATTTTCGAAATTTTATACGGATGTGCACTCCGGGTTTCGGAATTGTGCGATTTAAAAATCGTTGATCTGGATATTAATCAAAAAACAATAAAAGTAAGAGGAAAGGGGGGCAAGACAAGGATTGTACCGGTTGGTAACGAATCTTTGAAAATTATAAATGAATATTTTCTTACAAGAAAGCCCTCATTACCGGGAGATCCTCTGTTGGTCAACAAATTCGGCAAACCGATTTATCCGAGATTTGTTCACAGAATTGTAAACAAATATCTCGGGCAGGTAACCGATATTAAAAAGAAAAGTCCGCATGTTTTAAGGCATAGCGCCGCGACTCATATGCTGGACAACGGAGCCGACCTCAGAGCGGTTAAAGAAATACTCGGGCATGAAAATCTTTCAACTACTCAAATCTATACTCATGTAAGTATAGAGAGATTAAAAAAGGCTTATAAAAAAGCCCATCCAAAATCTTAATTATGGGAGGTATAAACCATGAACATCACGATAACTGCAAGAAAATTTAAAGCCCATGATACATTAAAAGAGTATATTAACGACGAAGTTGCTTCTCTAGAAAAATATTACGATGAGATACTTGACGTAGATATAATTTTAAGTTACCAGAATAGTAAAGAAAGTATAAAAACCGCAGAAATTATATTGCAAGTTCCCGGACAGACTTTAACTGCCACGGACAAGTCAGACGATTTTAAAAAATCTGTCGGCTTGACTGTTGAAAAAATTTCACGCCAGCTGGAAAAACTCAAAACTAAAAGAACAGCACGGGTCAAATCATGAAGATTGATCAAAAATCAATTTCACGAAAAGAATTTATTACGGTCGATTTTTTATATACTAATTCAAAAGACAAATTTAAGCTAAAACTATTTTCGGATAAATCCGGTTTTCAGCGGAAGATCTATGACCAGACCCTGCATAGGCCGGGTCTGGCTTTAGCCGGATTCGTGGATTTATTTTCATACTCACGTGTTCAAGTTTTCGGGAATACCGAAATGAGGTACCTGGCTCAGCTAACAGAGATTGAAAAAAATAATGCGCTGGACAGGATTTTCCGTTTTGATATTCCGTGCATAATACTCACTGATAACAATAAACCTTTTCCTATCTTAATCGAATTGGCTAATAAACACCACATTCCCGTATTCGGCTCTTCATTGGATACTACGCGACTGGTTTATTTTGTAGGAGATTTTCTGGATGATCAGTTTGCCCCTAGAATTTCAATTCACGGTTCCTTTGTTGACGTATACGGCGTGGGAATGCTTTTCGTCGGTAAATCTGGTATTGGAAAAAGTGAAGTTGCACTCGATTTGATAGAGAGAGGCCACCGTTTGGTAGCAGATGACGTAATTATCCTAACTAAAAAGGGGGAAGGGATATTAATGGGCTCTGGTACAAATCTTGTTAAACACTTTATGGAAATACGCGGTTTAGGCCTGATCGATGTTGAAAGAATGTTCGGGATTAGGGCTATAAGATACCAAAAAAGGCTGGAAATAATAATCGAAATGGAGGTTTGGGACGATAAAGCCGAATATACCAGAACAGGATTAGACGGCAATTTTGTCTCTATCTCCAATGTAGAAATTCCCTATGTTAAACTTCCGATTTTGCCGGGAAAGAATTTAACTGTAATTTCGGAGGTAATTAGCCTGAATTATTTACTTAAACATTACGGTTACGACCCGGCTGTTTATTTCCAAAATAAATTAAAAAGGCGTCTAAGAGGTGAAAACTCCGATGTAGTTAGAGGAGTTGATTACTTTGAGCACGACTTTGAGTAAAACTTGAAGTAAAATCCTCTTGACAAATTATTCTTATTTTTTTACATTCCGACCGCATTTATGAAAAAATTATACTATTTCTCAAAAGTAAAACTTCAATTCATTGAGGTAAAAAATTATAAAGCCAAATTGGCAGCATATTTTACCATTGCTGTGGTAGTTTTTACCTTTATGATTTTAGGCGGCTACTTATTAGTAAATTCACTTACCGGCAGCGGTAAAGATATTTGGTCGCTTAAAGAAGAAAACAAGACTTTAAAAGAAAGTCTGGATAATACAATGTCGAAATTCGAATACGTAAATTCGCAGCTCGACAGTTTATCAAACGAAAATAATCAGCTGAGAATTGCCGCAAACCTGCATCCACTTTCTAACGACGAATATATGGTAGGTATCGGCGGCGGCTCTTTTGATAATTCAGTAGATTTTTTAACGAACCCGACTGAAGAAAGACTTAAGAAAGTTCTTTCATTCGTTGATGAAGTTTCCCGTAAAGTGGCTTTTGAAAAAGAGCAGTACCGAGAAATTTCAAGTAAATTAAAGGATAATCAGAAGCTGTATAAAGCTATTCCGGCAATTAAACCTTGTCCGGGAGAGATTTCAGACGGATTCGGGATGAGAATGCATCCGATTTTACATATTAGAAGGATGCACGACGGAATCGATATTGTTGCCGATGTAGGAACACCCGTTCATGTTACCGGAAACGGTGTGGTAGATTTTGTGGGACATAGAGGTGGATATGGCCTTGCAATTGAAATTGATCACGGATTCGGTTACCGTACGGTTTATGCGCATTTATCGAAAGCATTAGTCAAAGAACATCAAAAAGTTACACGCGGACAAATTATAGCGAAAACAGGTGACAGCGGATTATCAACGGGGCCGCATTTGCATTACGAAGTTCACCACGACGGTATAGCACTTAATCCTGCGAACTATTTCTTCGGTAACTTCGGGTTGTTTGAACTGGCAAGTAAAAATTAAAAATATAGTAAGGTTAACATATATGATCTGGACAGTTGAATTAGCTTCATATTTAGATGATGCTCCATGGCCGGCAACCAAGGAAGAATTGATTGATTATGCCGAAAGGATCGGAGCTCCGTATGAGGTTGTTGAAAATTTAATTGAGCTGGAAGATTCGGATGAACCTTACGAAACAATTGAAGATATTTGGCCGGATTATCCTTCCGACGAAGATTTCTTCTATAATGAAGACGACTATTAACAAAAGGCGCTTTAAGCGCCTTTTTTATGAATATGACTAATAAATGGCAGGGTATTTACGGACAAGATTCCGTAAAACATATTTTAGAAAATATCATTGCTTCTCAAAAAATCCCTCACGCGTTCTTGTTCCAAGGCGCAGAAGGAACCGGCAAAGACTTTACGGCAATACGCTTCGCTCAATATCTGAATTATTTAAATGTCGGCGACGGTAATAAAGAATTTATTTATAAACATATTCAAAATCTGGATGAGCCTTACATAAAATATATCTTTCCTCTTCCGAGAGGAAAAAACGAAACCGATTCCAGCAATCCCACCGAAAAATTAAGCGCCGAAGATCTTGCCGTAGTCCATGAAGAAATTCATAAAAAGACTCAAAATCCTTATTATAAAATAAGCTTACCCAGAGCTACAAATATTAAAATCAGCAGCATTCGTGAAATTAAAAAATTTTTAACATTTGATTATGAAGATATTGCTTACAGAATAATCATTATTTCCGATGCTCATTTAATGAATGAAGCATCACAGAATGCCTTACTTAAAAGTCTGGAAGAACCCCCGCCGGGAGTAATCTTTATCTTAGTTACACCGCTGCCTTCGGCATTGAGAGAAACAATTAGATCTAGGTGCTGGAATATAAATTTCCAACCGTTATCCGATAAAGATACTGAAAATGTACTTGTAGAATATTTCGATACGAGTAATCAGCTTGCCGGAAAAATTGCGCCATTTGCGGGAGGTTCCGTTAAAGCGGCGCTGGATTTAATCGATAATGATTTTGAAAGGCTTTTAGAAAAAACTATCTTTATACTCAGGTATTCTTTCGGCAGAAAATATCATAGTGCACTGGAAGAATTTGCACCGTTCATAAAAGATAACAATTCCGGATCCGTAAAATTAATCCTTCAGTTAATAGTAATATGGCTGAACGATTTCCAGAAATTCGGATTCGGAAATAAAGATTTTTATTTCGCAGATTATGCGGAAACTTTGGAAAAGTTCCATAAAAGATTTCCTAACCTGGATGTCGGAGAGACGGTATATAAATTAGACCGACTGGCATCGTTATTTAAAAACAACATCAATTTAAATTTGGTAATTCTAAATATTATCTTTGAATTATCAATTCTGGTATCGAAAAAAAATATTGAATAATTGTTTCAAATATTCCCGCATTAACATATTAAAACCTTTCTCAAGTATTTTTACCTTTTTTGATAATACACACTGGTTTTTTTGTTGTTTTTATTTACTTTTATCTTTTACATATAAAAAATTTCCCCCAAAAGAATTAAAGGAGGCTGTATGAAAAAGGTGGTTATAACCGAAGCAAAGAGGACTCCTATAGGAGCTTTCGGAGGGAGTATATCAGGATTTAATGCATCGCAGTTGGGAAGTTTTGCCATTAAATCCGTGCTGGATAATTCTAAAATAGATCTGGAATTAATCGATGAGGTTATTTTCGGAAATGTCTTAACCGCAGGACAGGGTCAGTCTCCTGCCAGGCAGGCTGCAATCAGAGCCGGCTTGCCAAATAAAACTGAGTGTTTAACAATCAATAAGATGTGCGGAAGCGGACTTAAAGCCGTGATGCTTGCCCAGCAGGCGATAATGTGCGATGATGCGGATATAATAATTGCCGGCGGCCAGGAAAGCATGAGTAACGCTCCTTATCTTTTGCCTAAAGCTAGATACGGTTATAAACTCGGAAACGGCGAACTGCAGGACTCAATGATACTTGACGGTTTGTGGGATGTTTATAATAATATTCATATGGGAAGCTGTGCGGAATCATGTGCTCGAGATTTTTCTTTTACAAGAGAACAGCTCGATCAATTTGCTGTTAAGTCATATCAGAAAGCAATTGAAGCACAGAAATCAGGACGATTCAAGGATGAGATAGTTCCGATACTAGTGAAAACTAAAACGGAAGAAATCATAGTAAGTGCGGACGAAGAACCATTAAAAGTAAATTTCGATAAAATTCCGAAATTAAAGCCGGCATTCGAAAAGGAAGGCGTTATAACGGCTGCTAATGCATCCAGCATTAACGACGGAGCTGCAGCTTTACTGATAATGAGCGAAGAAAAAGCTTTGGATTTCGGATTAAAACCTCTTGTCGAAATTGTGGCCCAAAGTTCTGCGGCAAAAGCTCCGATAGAATTTACTACAGCTCCTGCAGATGCTATTAATAAGGTACTGCAAAAAGCAAAATTGAATAAAGACGAAATCGATCTTTTTGAAATTAACGAGGCTTTTGCGGTCGTTTCGCTGGCAGTTAATATTCTTTTGGGACTTGATCCAGAGAAAGTTAACGTAAACGGGGGGGCCGTAGCTTTAGGACATCCGATAGGAGCAAGCGGTGCTAGAATTCTGGTTACTCTGATCCATGAATTAAGAAAACGGAATTTAAAATACGGGCTGGCTTCTTTATGCATCGGAGGCGGCGAAGCATCCGCATTAATTATAAAGAATTATAAAAAATAGGGGAGAGACAAATATGGAAATAAAGAAAGTTTCTGTGGTAGGCGGCGGTACAATGGGCAACGGGATTGTACATGTTTTCGCCTTGAAGGGATATCATGTAAATATGGTGGAAATGACTGATCAACTTGCGGAAAAGACATTATTGAATATCGCTAATAACCTTGACAGACAAGTAAAAAAAGAAAAAATAACCCAAAGCCAAAAGGAAACTGCTTTATCAAATATTTCAAAAATTATCGGCATAGAAAATACTCCGGCCGATTCCGACCTTATTATCGAAGCAATTTATGAGAACAAGGACGCTAAATTAAGTATTTTTAATAAATTAAATGATATAGTGAAAGCAGATTCTATATTCGCTTCCAATACATCATCAATTTCAATAACCGAATTGTCTTCTGACAGCAGACCGGATAAGTTCATTGGAATGCACTTTATGAACCCGGTTCCCGTTATGCAGTTAGTCGAAATTATCAGAGGATATTCTACCAGTGATGAGACATTCCTTACTATTAAAGATTTATCCTTAAAATTAGATAAAGTTCCTGTAGAAGTATTTGATTATCCCGGGTTTATATCCAACAGGATTTTAATGCCGATGATCAACGAAGCTATTTTTGCATTAATGGAAGGTGTGGCTTCAGCCGAGGATATTGACACAGTAATGAAATTAGGCATGAATCATCCAATGGGACCTTTAACTCTTGCAGATTTTATCGGATTAGACGTTTGTTTGGCAATAATGGAAGTTCTATACAATGGATTCAACGACAGTAAATACAGGCCGTGCCCACTTCTTAAAAAAATGGTTTCGGCCCAAAAGCTCGGGAAAAAAACAGGAGAAGGTTTTTTCAAATACAAATAAGGTTAAAATACACTTGCAGAGTATGAATAAATTAATTCGTATTTCCCGGTATTATAGATATAAAATTTCAAGATTCTTTAGTCATTTTAAATTTACTCAAGATACTTATCTTTTACTTTTAGGGGGAATAATAGGCCTATTGTGCGGCTACGGCGCTGTAATTTACAAAAAAGCAATTATGGCCGTTAAGCACCTCTTTTTCGATATGCCCGGAGGTATATGGGGTAAAGACACCTTAATAGGGTCTAGAGGCTGGCTGCAGATGTTAATATTGATATTGATACCCGCGATCGGCGGGCTAGTGGTAGGTTTGTTAGCAAAGTATTTCAGGGAGGCTAAGAAAGGGGAAGGCATACCCAATGTAATCGACTCGGTTGCTTCCAGAGGCGGCGTAATAAAGGGCAGCACCGGTTTCTTAAAGACTTTAGGCGCCGTTGTAACGATTGGTACCGGCGGTGCAGGCGGTAATGAAGGACCGATTGTAATGATGGGCTCTTCGATCGCGTCTTCGATAGGAAGATATTTATCGGCTTCTCCCGACAGGTTAAAAATACTAGTCGGCTGCGGTGCGGCGGCAGGCCTTGCAGCGGCATATAACGCGCCTTTGGGCGGCGCATTATTCTCCATGGAAATCATATTAAGAACGTTTAATGCAAAAACATTCAGCCCGATAATTATAGCTTCGGTTTTTGCTACGGTTGTTTCACGGAGCTATTTGGGAAGCGAGCCAGCTTTTAAGACTTCCACATTCCATTTGATAACCAATTATGAATTCATTTTCTACATAATACTAGGAGTGCTGGCAGCGTTTACTGCGGTTTACTTCGTAAGAGTATTTATGAAAATCGATGAATACTTCGACGATAAAAAGAAAATACCTGTTTGGCTGAAGCCTGCAATCGGCGGTCTATTTGTCGGTATTATCGGCCTTTATCTGCCGGGTATTTTCAGCTTCAGCGAAGCAGCTGTTGACAACACTTTATTTAACGCGACGCCGTTTTTAGTTCTGTTCCTTATGCTTATTTTCAAACCGATAGCCACCGGGTTTACACTAGGATCCGGCGGAAACGGCGGAACTTTTTCACCGAGTATTTTTACGGGGGCTATGCTAGGCGGAGCATTCGGACAGATTGTTAATTATTTATTCCCTGCGATCAGTGCACCTCCGGGAGCTTATGCGCTTGTAGGTATGGCTGCCGTAGTTGCCGGCGTTACAAACGCATCTTTAACTGCTTTGATAATGGTTTTTGAAATGACCAACAATTACAGGATTATTCTTCCTCTTATGTTGACCATTATTATAGCTACTACATTATCGAAAGCAATATTAAAAGGATCATTGTATACCTTAAAATTCGACAAAGAAGGTAAAGGCATAGATATATACGGAAGGAAATTATCGGTAATTAAAAATATGTTTTTGAGGGACCTAATCGAGAACAATGACGATATTGTTCATGAGGATTTCTCGTTCCAGCAGATCTTAGGCTCGATTAAGAAATCCAAGTTTAATAATATACTCGTAATGAACAGCAAAAATCACCTTATAGGCCAAATTTCTTTTCAGGACCTTAGAACTGCAATTTTAGACGAAGAGACGCGAAGCATACTGGATTTTCTTGTTGCCGGTGACCTTATGACCAAAGAATTAATTACCGTAACAAATGAAAGAAACAGCGAGGATGCTTTAAACTTAATGGAGAAAGAAGATCTGGATTATCTGCCGATTCTAGATAAGGTTTCAGGAGATTATCTGGGAATAGTTTCGAAGGAAAATATTCTTAAGAAATATCAGAATGAATTATTCATCCAGCAAAGCGAACAGGATCTCGCTTTGGGTAATTGATTCAGGAGCATGTTCTTATTATAATATTTATATGACTAAGAAAAACGGGGACAGAATATATTCAAATTTCTAATCCATAAGATTCGGTATAAAACGGGTATAGAGTAGTTTCAAGAATAAATAAAGCGGCTAAATATTTAATGTATAATTGTCCGATAATGTATATTATGTAAACTAACTCAAATAACAATTATGCTAAGGATGTTATTCCCCCTCTTGTGATTTTTGGCTTTTAATGAAATATGTATTTTACCTGCCTGCTCATTTTCTCCCTGTTCAATAAATTTTATATGGAACTTAATTGCATCACAGATTTATTTCTATCAGAATTTAATATTGACTTAATATCATATTGTATTCGGAGCAAGATTTTAGCTAGCGGATTTTTTTCTTGAAGTGTAAATACTGTTTGAAATTGAGAACTGAATATTTGTTGCAGATTTGTTTGTACTAAAGTTATCCCATTCCGTTCAGTTTTAATATAACCCAGATTACCGCAAATATAAGGAGGATCCAGATAATCGGATTCCTTCTTTTTCTTTTAAATTTAAGCTCACGTGTGAAGCCCAATTTCCTTTTTTTACGTTCTTGTTCGTCCGTTTCCGGCGAATAGTAACGTGGCGTATAGTCGAATACACGATGGTTTGGTTTTTTCATAAACATTGATTTACTCATTCAATTAATTCTCAAATATAGCGGCTACAAACAGTTTAGGATCGAAATCTTGTAAGTCCTCAATTCCTTCACCTACACCGATATATTTTACCGGTACGTTTTGTTTCGCGCAAATCTGAAATACAACACCGCCTTTTGCGGTACCATCGAGTTTTGTAATAACCAGACCACTTATTTCAGTAACTTTTGAGAATTCCTCGGCTTGGACTAATGCATTTTGACCGGTGTTGCCGTCAAGTACTAGCAAGGTTTCGTCGGGAGCATGGGGGACGACTTTACCGATAACCCGCTTAATTTTGCTTAATTCTTCCATCAAGTTTGCTTTATTGTGCAGACGGCCTGCAGTATCTATTAAAACTATATCATATCCTTCCTTAACTGCCTTGTTTACGGTATCAAATGCAACTGAGGACGGATCAGAGCCCTGTTCTTTCCTGATAATTTCTACTCCGGCTCTATTAGCCCAAATTTCCAGCTGTTCGTTAGCAGCGGCACGGAATGTATCTGCAGCTCCTACAATAACTTTATATCCGCCTTTTTTATAATTGTGGGCTAACTTCCCTACCGTAGTTGTCTTACCTGCTCCGTTAATACCGACAACAAGAATAACATGCGGTTTATTTTTCAGAGAAGAATCATTTTTATCTGAATCAAATTTTAAAACATCGATTAGTTCATTTTTTACTATTTGAATTAAATTTATATTCGATCTGTCTTTTTCTTTTTTTAATTTAATTCTTGTATTTTCAATTATTCTTTCGCTGGTGTCAAAACCGATATCGGAAGTAATAAGTATTTCCTCTATTTCATCCAGCGTTTTGTCGTCTATAACCGCTTTGCCGCTGATCGTTTCGGCGATTGTATTTACTAATTTATTTCGGGTTTTCTCCAGCCCGTTTTTTAATTTATCAAAATTTAAATTCTTAAACAGACCCATAATTTTTCTTCGTTAAAAATTCTTTCGCTCTTATAAAGTAACCTACAAGAGATGCAAATATTAAAAAAATACTCAGATAATAAAAAGTTAAATAAACCAGATTTAGTTTATCAAAGTCTAGCAAAATCAAAAGAATAACAATCCCTATTACGATAACGGTAATTTTACCCAGAACATTTGAAGGCAAAATTCTTCCTAATTTTCTGGAAACTAATAATCCGCCTAAAAGAATTAATAAATCTCTGCCTAATACCATGAGGAAAAAGTAAACAGGTATTTCTCCTATCAACATTAGCTTAACCATTACGACGCCTATTCCTATTTTGTCCGCTAAAGGATCGATGATTTTGCCGATTTCAGTTATCTGATTGTTTTTCCTCGCAAAATAGCCGTCAAGAACATCAGTAATTGCCGCAAGAATACACAAACCGAAGATAATCAATCTGGTCGATCCGTAATGGTAGTTATCCAATAAAATCCAAAGCGGAGCAGCCAGAAGCAGCCTCGAAAAGCTTAGGAAATTTGAAAAAGTATATATGTCTTTTGATTTATACTTCATTATTTTATTACTGCAAATTTACCGATTTTTTCATCAATTTCACGGTTCTGATCGTCCAATTTCACTATTCTGTAAAGATAAATTCCCGAATTCAGATAATTTCCGCTCTCATCCTTTAAATTATATACTACTCCCCCTTTTCCGCTTTTATCTTCCAGCTGATTTATTTTTCTGCCGCTAATATCGAATATGGTTATACTGCTCATCTGAGGGAGGTTGGCAAAAGTCATTTTCCCTTCCCCGCCGTTTATGTGCGCAGGGCTTGGGTAAACATAAACACCTGAAAGATCATTCGCAAATTTTGTAAGTACGATATAACTTCCGGCTCCGGAATTTATTTCGACCCGGCCGCTTTCATCCGAAGAATATATATTTTTTAGGTTTAGCGTGTATTCTATACCAACCGATCCTACGGGTTTTGCACCTTTTAAACTAAGGATTATAGACTGATGATTTATTGACAGTCGTAAGCCGGTTACATTATCTGTCGGGGAAAAAACATAGTTTTTCAGGTTAGAAGCCGAGACTGAGTCAACCGGCAAATTAAAATCGAGCTGTACGGTATATGCATCCAATATCTGGTGTGAAATTATGTAAAATTCCTTTTTCCCGGTATAAGCCGATACACTGAATCCTACGGTATCAGGCGAAATCGGCGAGCCGTAAAAATCATTCAGATTATTTACGGTCAATTGATAATTACCCTCACTGAATGGATTATTGTATGTAATCAAATACGAATACTGATCGTTTGCCGTTACCGAATTCGGATATCCGTGCCCTACCACCGAAAAGGCATGAAGGTTCTGTATTTTTGTATTAATCCTATCGGAAAAATTTATGATGATTGAGCGGTCAGTATTGCTGTATACCTTATCAACTTGTGCAGGATTATGGATATAGACTTGAATAGTTCCCGAGAAATTTGAAAGCGGAATTTTAAAGCCCGGGTCGTAGGCTTTTACAGCATAATAATATTCGGTATCATAAGAAACGTTTCTGTCAGTATACTGATTTGAACTTGTTGAATCTATAAGAATTAATTTTTCTGCAGTACCGCGGTAAATAAAAAATTTTACTGCGTTTCCCGACCAGGTTAAATTAGCCGAATTAGAATCAATGGCATAGCCTCTTAAGTTATAAGGAGCTGAAGCAATGTTCGAAGTGACAAATTCTGAAAAAGTAATTCCGTTCGAAGTCGGAAATCCCACTTCTTTTACTCCGTTTTTATTTAAGTCACCGACGAAAATAGATGATGAATTTATATTTTCTTTATATGATATTATTTCGTTCTCTCCGCTCTGGTATTTAAAAATATAAGAATACGGATATATAAATACTATTAATTCATCTTTACCGTCGTTATCTATATCTGAGAATCTTATACCATTCTCAACTTTATTAAACGATGAATTAAATTCGTCGGACGGGTTAACAAACATCTGGTCATATATTACGCTCATGGAATCGTTCTTAAGTCCGAATATCATCAGTTTATAAAAAGGAATTGTATTTGTTTCCGAGGGTGATTTTAGTATAACAGCAAGGTCATTATTTCCGTTGCCGGTATAATTTCCTGCCGCGATTAAAGCCGATGAGCTTTCCAATCCTGTTTGTATTGATTTTCCTCGTGAAAAACTGCCCGGGCCGTTTACCAGATAACTGAATATATCACCTTCTTTGTCAATCATCCATATTTCATTTTTACCGGAACCATCAAGATCGCCCAGAACTGCATGCGGTGCATCCAAATAATTATTCCAGTTTCCTTTCGGAGTATAATTAACAAGTCTGACTGGCGAAGAAAGCGACAGATCTGTGTTAACGTTTCTTATAACGAAAGAAGTATCGCTGTCTACGGCAAGTATTTCGGTCGACTTATTGCCGTAAAGATTCGCCGCAGTTATCGGCCAGAATTTCCCGGCTGTGTCGATAAATTTCTGAGAGAATTTATGCGAATATTCGGAATCCTGTTCATCGATATAACCATTGTAGACAAGATAAGTTAAAAGGTCTTTTTTACCGTTATTATTAAAATCGCCTACGTCCTTAACGATCCTGTCCGGCAGCGAGTCTAATTTAGTAAACGAGTTTCCGTCGAAATGATATAAATATGTTGTTGAAGGATATTTTGCCTCTCGCAGAAATATATCGCTCGTATCACCGGTAGTTATGCTTACCGGGTTCTTATAAATATCTCCGGCAGGAAGTTTGTAAGTTTCGGTCTTTTCATAACCGGGATGGGAATTTAATGCAGTGTTAATTTTTATATAACTCCCGTCTTTGGGAAAGATCGTTTTCTTGCCGACAAGATTTTCGGCCTCAAAATAAATATCGTAGTCGGAATTAGGCGAAATTAAATCAGTAGGAATAAATCCGTAATGTTCTTTATTTATTGTCTGGATGTTTGTCGCAAAACCGTCAAGTGAAACGAAATTAAAACTTGTTTCCGTTTTTTTTCGGAAATATATCCTTGAGCGCGTTAGCTGGTTGGTTGAGACTGATGCTAAAATTGTCGGCTTGCTGCCGTAAAGAGCTGCCTGCGTATAATTCAAGATTAATTCCGGAGATTTTCTTTCGACATAGAAATTAACTCTTTCTTCCGCGCTGAAACCTGTTGTCATGTTAACGACAAGCCTTAAACAATATACTGAATCGGCAAGTGAAGCCGTGTTCAAAGAATAAATATTTCTTTTATCGAATTGATATGTTCCGTTCTGAATTAAGGTAGTCCATTTTTGCGGGTTTAATCCTGTGCCTATGTAAAGAGCGTAACTTTGAAAGTAAGCCGATAAAATCGAAGCGTTTACCGCCAGACTATCTGAATCGGTAGCAAAGTCCTGCAGTGGTGAATTAAATTTTACAACCGAAGGAGCCAGCACCGAAAGCGCTCTGAATAAATTCAATCTGCCGGCACCGCTGTGTTCGTCCCATCCGCGCGTATCGATATCATCTGCAGGATACTTTAAAATCTGTTTTACCTCTTCGTTTGTAAAGTTTCTTTTTGATAAGATTAATCCGGCCGCCGCAGATACAAACGGAGCTGAGGCTGAAGTACCGCTTACTGTGGAATAACCGCCTCCCTTTGCAGTTGTAAGAATATCTGTTCCCGGGGCAACCAGATCAAGTGTTGAACCGTAGCTTGACGAAGATGCAACATAATCGTCTTGAGTGGAGTTGCCGACGGAAATAACTTCGGAATAACCTGAAGGGTAGTGTTCTGATTCGTCTCCGGAATTACCGGAGCTTGCAACAAGCACCACTCCCCTGTCGTAAGCATATTTTATTACATCCTTCAGCACTTCCGAATATTGTGTATCCCCGAAACTCATATTTATAACTTTAACACCCATCTTAACCGCATAAAGTATTCCGGCCGCAACATCGTCTTCTTCGCCGTAACCTGATGGATCGAAAGCACGGATGTTTAAAATTTTAATATCAGGTGCAGCACCGGCTATTCCGATTCTGTTATTAGTTTGTGCGGCAATTATTCCTGCTATAAAAGTGCCGTGTCCGTTTTCGTCCATAGGATTATTATCCCATCCGAGGTAATCTCCGCCGGTAGAATCGAACGGGAAACCTCTTCTGTCGGTGAAATCCCATCCCATATAATCATCGATAAAACCGTTACCATCATCATCTATGCCGTTGCTTTCTTTATTTTCTCCGGTTTTATCCGTACCGGTTTCTCCAGGATTTATGAAAATTTTATTCCTGAGATCCGGATGCAAATAATCGATTCCGGTATCGATTATGCCGATAAGAACCGTATCCGAACCTTCGGTTATATTCCACGCGTTAAAAGCATCTATTTTTTTCAATGCCCACTGATCGGAAACCAGACTGTCGTTAGGCACGGAGTCAATTTTATAAACATGTTCGGGTTCTATATATTGGATCGAAGGATCGGTTTTAGCAATTTGTAAAAAATTTTCTGCGGCAGCCGTTGACGGAAAAGTTATTTTTACTATTCTGGATAAATTCTGATCCGATTTGCCGAGGTTATTAGCAAAATAACCTGCCGTTATTGCAGATTTATTTAATACTATCGGCGAAGCGGCGCTTAGGAATCGTCCTGTGGAAATCTTTTGTGATATCTGGGTTCTGGAAACCCAATTGTTATATTTGATGAAATAAGTAGTCTGAGCCTTTGTAAAACTGCAAGATAGCGATATGCAAAGAACAATTGCATATGCTTTATAACTCATAAATCTCCTTCTTAAAGGTAGCATCAATTTCCGTCGGATAGTCCCCTGAAAAGCATGCGGTGCAGAAATTGGACTCACCTGCTTCCGATACTGCTTCAAGCATTTCATTAATCGTTAAATACTCTAAACTGTCAACACCAAGGTATTTTGCAATTGCTTTTATATCACCGTTCATCTGGTTGGCAATTAATTCCTGTTTGCTGGGGAAGTCCATGCCGTAAAAACACGGATGCATAATTGGAGAAGAAGAAATCCTGAGATGGATGGCTTTAGGCTTTGCTTCTTTTATCAAATTTACAAGCTGTTTGGAAGTAGTTCCTCTAACAATAGAATCGTCGACAATTACAACTGTTCTGCCTTCAAGCACGCCTTTGACTATATTAAATTTTATACGGACGCCCATTTTACGTTTTTCCTGGCCAGGCTGTATAAAAGTTCTGCCGATATAGTGACTGCGGATTAAACCTATTTCAGGTTTGGAACTGATTCCCTGTTTTTCAAGCTGAGCCTGGTATCCAAGAGCAGTTGTGTTTGAACTGTCAGGAACGCTTATAACAATAACTTTTTCACCGTCTTTATCCTCAACAGGATATTTTTTAGCGAGCATTTTACCAAGGCGGCGACGCATCTTGTCAACATTGTGCCCGAATATGAAGCTATCGGGACGCGAAAAATATATATATTCAAAAATACAGTGCTTATGTGGCTGAAATTCTTCTTTTATCCGGTATGATTTAATTTCTGATTCTGTTTTAACATCATCGTCTATCACTACAATTTCACCCGGTTCCACTTCACGAATGAATTTTGCCGCTAAAATATCGAAAGCACACGTTTCAGAGGCAATTACGAAAGAATTGTTTACTTTTCCAATGCAGAGAGGGCGAAATCCGTGCGGATCCCTGGCAGCTATAAGTTTATTGTCGGTTAAAAGAGTAAGGCAGTAGGCGCCCTCAAGTTTGGATAAAGCTTCCTTTATCTGGTCAATCTGGTTGTTGAGTCTGCTTCTGGCAATTAAGTGGAGTATGACTTCGGTATCGCTGGTGGTCTGGAAAATAGCACCTTCGTTAACTAGTTCTTCTCTAAGTTCCCTTGCATTGGTAAGATTACCGTTATGCGATACGGCAAGATTCCCCATCCTGTAGTTTACAACGAACGGCTGAATATTTTTTATCGATTCGGAAGAGCCCGTGGTTGAGTATCTGTTATGTCCTATTGCCGAAGTTCCGTATAGAACGTTCTTGAAAATCTTTTGGTCCGCATAGACTTCGGTTACCAAACCTTCGCCTTTATGAATGTTGAAATACGGCTTACCGTTTTCATGAAAAGATCTGGTTACTATACCGCTGGCCTCCTGCCCCCTGTGCTGTAAAGCTAAAAGTCCGTAATAAGAATTTATTGCCGCAGATTCGTTGTCATATATTCCGAATATTCCGCAATGGCATTTAGGTTTATCAGATTCGATTTGCATTGTAACTATTTCTAATAATGTTAAAAACAAAGTTAAAAAATAATTTCGGTGGAAAAAATAGATTGTAAATTAAAAAATATAAAGGTACAATTTATAGCACATTTCAGCCGTAAATCGACTGATTTATAGTAGAGAATTACAGTGCAAAAATTATTATCTCTAAGTTCTCACACCGACGGCTCTATAATATTCTTGATAATGCAGCCTGGCTTAATTATTTTAATATTGTTAGACGGCCGGGAAAGCATTTGATAAAAATAATTCAAGCTGACGTCGAGTTTTATTTATATTAAGTATTTCCGCTAAAAGTAATTATATAATTAACGAAAATTTATAATACATGACAGGTAACAGAAAATTAATTTTCTTAATACATATAGATATAAAATAACATAAAGGGCGACTATGAATTCTACGGCCTTGAGAATTCGCGAAATTATTTCTGCGGCTAAAAGCGAGTTTTTAAAAATTACTCCGAATACCGCAAGCTTAAAACTTAATGACCAAACCTGGTCAAAAAAAGAAATTCTCGGACATCTTATTGATTCCGCCGCAAATAATCATCAAAGGTTCGTCCGTGCGGCTCAAAATGAAGCCTTGAATTTTCCGACGTATAATCAAAATCAATGGGTTAAAGTGCAGTGTTATAACGAACTGAATTGGTTTGAACTGATTAATCTTTTTTCATTTTATAATATGCATATAAGCCGTATTATCGAATATTTTTCACCGGAAGTATTGGGGAATTTATGCAATATCGGAAAGTCACATCCCGCTACACTGGAGTATGTTATCGAAGAATATGTGGTTCACCTTGAACATCATATAGAAAAAATACTCGAGTAATCCGGAAGTTTTTATCAGGTACTATTTAAGTAAAATTAATTTTTTAGTTTCAGCAAAATTTCCGGCATTAATACGGTAAAAATAAATACCTCCGGGTAAATCGCTGCCGTCGAATTTTATTTTGTAAGTTCCCGGAGATTTTACCTCGTTGAGTAGAGTAACTATTTTTCTTCCCAGAAGATCATATACTTTTAAGCTGACATGCTGTAAGTAAGGAATTGAAAACATTATTGTAGTTGTAGGATTAAAAGGGTTTGGATAATTTTGATATAAATGAAATTCCGGAATAGAAGGATTTTTATTTACTTCAGATACATCCTCTATTATGATATTCTTATTATTCGCAAAATTCCACAAATCGCCAGAATCATTTATTCCGTCAAAATTCACGCTGTTGCCTGCTGCGTACATAATAATCGTACCGTTTTCCGGAGGTGCGGTGTAGGAAAACTGAAATGTAACCATACCGTCTGACGGAGATTTTGGTAGCGTATGTGTTAATTCTCCGTCAGACGGATCAAATCTTAAATCCGAACCAATTGGCGCTAAAACACCTGATGATACAGCTATATCAGTCCCTCCTCGTATTAGCGGTCCGCCTGCAATGGTTACTTTATATTCTGCTGATTCATTGGCAGTTAAAGTATCGGGACCTAAAATACTGACAGTAACTTTAGAAGAAGGAAACGCATTATGACAAGTACAGCCATTTCCGTTTTTCTTAGTAACGCCGGTAATTCCCGTAGAATACGCATATACAAGAATTGAAGCGCTAATAATAATTAAAATAAGACTAATAAAAGTCCTTTCCTTTATATATATGATTTTAAGCCACTCCCTTTATGCATAATTATTTTTTATTTTTGCAACCTCAACATGAATTTAAATAATATTATTTTAACAAGACTAATTTTTTTACCGCAGAAAAATTGCCGGTCTGAAGTCTGTATATATAAACTCCGCTGGCTAATTTGCTGCCGTTAAATTCGACTTGATAATTTCCTGCCGCTTTTTTTGCATTCACAAGTGTGGCCACTTCTCTTCCGAGTATATCGTATACTTTTAAAGTTACAATACCTGAGCGAGGAAGTGAATATTCAATTACTGTCGTTGGGTTGAAAGGATTAGGATAATTTTGGCTAAGATTAAATCCAGTCGGCAAGGTTGATGTAGTATTCGGAATTACAGCGGTAACCGTGCCGGGATTGTCAAAAGTAAGTACCTGACCCCTTATTTCACCGGCAGGGAAATTAGACGAATGAATATTTATATAAATATCACCTTTCGCCAGATGTGCTAAAGTTGTATCGTTAATGTTTGTCCAAAAAGAGTTTGTTGTGCTGTCTGTATAATTGATCGGCTCTACTACTCCGCCGTTAGCCCCGGCTGAAGCCAGGTGGAAGTGTGCATGTGTTAGTGTTGATGATAATTTGGCAACAGTTATTTGATATTTTAAAGTATCGTTACTAAATGAAAGTGAGGCTGTTCCGGTACCATTTGTCATAATTGGGGGGACATCCTGATTGCCGTCCAATGAAGCGTTAAAAGCAATTCCCTTTATCAACATTACCTGCCCGCGGATTTCGCCTGCAATATGGGCGGAAGAATGGACATTCATATACAAATCACCTTTTACAACTTCAATTATTAAGCTGTCCGGCATATTCGACCATATTCCCGAGCCGGTATTTCCGGTAAAAGAGGAAGTTATCGGATCGACTACCCCACCTCCGATGCCGACCGCACCCAAATGAAAATGCGCATCTGTAAACTTGCCCTGAAGATTTGCATAAGTTATATGATAGCCTAGGGACGCGGAATCCATATTAAGAATCAGCCACGCAGTGCCTGAAGCATCTGTAGTAACCGGAGGAGTCTCCTGACTGCCGTCGAGGTAAGCATAAAATGCTAAGGGTTTCATTAATTTAATTTGTCCGCGTATTTCTCCCGCGGCATAATCCTTTGAATGAATATTAACGTACAGATCACCTTTTAGCAAATTTAGTAAATCGGCATTATTAATATTTGACCATACCCCCGTGGCAGTGCTATCATGAAAATCAGCCGTAATAGGATGTATTACACCACCGCTTACTCCAGGCGCACCAAGATGAAAATGCGCGTCAGTAAATTGACTTGTCAGACCGGCAAATGTAATCGAATATTTTAAAGATGGTACTGACGCAGAGTCGGTTAAAACGGCCCATCCGGTTCCGGTTGCCATTGAAGTATCGGCATAAGTAACCTGCGCAGCGTCTATGTTCATATAAAAACCGGCACCCTCAACCGGGGTTAGCTGTCCCCTTATTTCTCCGGCCTTATAGTTCGCAGTGTGTATGTTGATATAAATATTTCCTTTTAATAGCTCCCCGACCAAACTGTCCGGAATATCACTCCATACCCCCATAGCAGAATTGCCGTTAAAAGTAGTAATGGGTTTTACAACGCCGCCGTTTACCCCAGATGCACCCAGATGAAAGTGGGCCGCAGAAAAATTGGAAGTAAGCTGGGCATAAGTAATCCGGTAGGTTAATTGTTTTCTATCCGCGGATAATACGGCATAAGCAGTTCCTGTCCCTTTCGAAGTGTCTGAAGAACTTTCTTGAGCGGCATTTAGGGAAGCAGTAAAAACAATGGCCGAGCTTAAAGTAGAATCTGAAGAAACAGCAAATGAAGAATTAGTAAAGGCAATTAATAAAACAAACAACGCCGTAACAAACAATGTTTTCATGGTATCCTCGACTTTTTTAATAAGTATTAGTTTATTACAATATAAAGTAGCGACAATGTTATTATATTTTAATAGATAACAGTTGCCAGAAATTTATTCTATATCCGCTTATAGATGGGGAAAATAGTTTAATCATTAGATAGAAAATCTTATATCTCGGATAAATTTATTGTGCCTTAATTAAAGTTTATATGTTTTGTGATACCTTGTGATTGGAAATAAGTGATGATTTGCCGGATTGAATTGCTCAAAAATTTTAAAAATAAAAAAGCGGTTTAAAACCGCTTTATCGAGTCGGAACGGCGGGATTTGAACCCGCGACCACCTGAACCCCATTCAGGTACGCTACCGGGCTGCGCCACGTTCCGAATATTATAATTTTGCAATCAAAATTTCTAAAAAACTTTTAATATCTTCAAGGTCTTTTTTCAAAGATACCTTATCTTTTTTTACAATTTCCTGTGCTGCAGCTGATATTTCGAATGTTTTAACATCAGTTTCAACCACCGGAGACGAGTCTTCCGGGATATAATTCTCTAGAATTTTTTTCGCGCCCTCTATGGTATATTTTTTTTCTCTTAATAATTCTTTAATGTGCAGAATTAACTTAATATCTTTGTTTGTGTATATCCTGTTTCCTGCCCTGTTCTTTTGAGGTTTTAACTCCTCGAATTCCGTTTCCCAGTATCTTAATACATACTGTTCAACTTCGGTTATTTTGCTTACTTCACTTATCGAATAGTAAAGTTTTTTTATGGAAAGATCTTTCATTCTTCCTCAAAAAGATTTGAAAGAAAAATAAGTAATTGAAATTTCAATAGCAAGATTAAGGCTGTCTAATAAATCATAACTTTAACTAAAACTTATAATCTATTCTCCTGTTTAATAATCTGGACGAGCTCGCTTATGTCTTTTAACTCAAAATCGGCACCATGTACCAATGTATTGAATGTATCGCCGTAACGCGCGAATGCGGTTTTCATCCCGACTTTTTTAGCGCCCACTATATCTCTTTCAGCCCAATCACCGACCATCAAAGCTTCTCCGGGAGCCACATTTAATTTAGTTAGAATCATCCTGAACGGCGCAGATTCCGGCTTTCTTACACCGGTATCTTCAAAGGTAACTACCTCATCAAAAATGTGATGGAAATTTAAATATGCCAGCCTCAGCCAGGCTTCTTTTACAGGTGCGTCAGATAAAATCCCCATCTTTATTCCCATTTTTAAAAGCTGGTGAAGCGTGGGATATACATGAGGATACGGAGTCAAGGCAGCCTCTCTTGCCTTTCTATAGGCTACTATTCCGGCAGATAAAATTTTGTAATCAACTTTTTTCAACACTCGTTGGAGAAAAACGTCGAATACCTGCTGGTATTCTATGCCCTGCTCTTTATAAATGTCATCTATTAATTTATTGGCTTCTTCAAAAGTAAGAGTTAATCCGCTGTCTATCATCGCGGGTATTGCTTCTTCAATTGCCCTCTTTTTCATCTTCATAAAATCCATAAGAGTGTTATCGAGGTCAAAAATTACTGCTTTAATCAAAACATTAACCTACTTTCTTTCGAACTAATAATTTTAATAAGAATACACCGGCAATGTAGCTGTTTTCTTTAAAACCAGAAATATAACCGTCGCAGCCGGATGCTGTTATTAAATTTTGTCTGAAACTTTCCCGGTTGACCAGGTGGGATAAATGAACCTCAACTTTCGGCAGTTTACAGTCAGCCAGAGCATCCCTGATAGCAACCGATGTATGTGCGTATCCTCCGGGATTTATCAGTACGCCGTCAAATTTTTTTGATGAGTTTTGAACTATTCCGACTATTTCACCTTCAATATTGGATTGGTAAAAAGTGAACTCCGCATCCGGATTGCTTTCTTTTACCAGTTTTTCAATAGAGTTAAGAGTTAAATCACCGTAGTGACTTTCTTCTCTTTCCCCGAGCATATTAAGATTAGGTCCGTTAATTACAAGTATTTTCATTTTGACTCCGCCATTTCATCGATTATTTCCCTTATTCTCGGCGTTAAATAAATTTGGTCTATACCAAGTTCTTTTAAAGCCATTGATAATATCATAACTTTACGCTGAAGGTTAGCCATTTTATTTATAACAATAACTTTGCTTTCTTTTAAAAGGCAATACCCGCCCTTAAAGTCGCCTTTTTCGAACCTGACCTCTGCCCCCAGCTGCAGGGCTAACGCTTTGAGGTCCTGAATTATTTCTTCAAATTCCTTTTCTTTAATCTTCATTTTTTAATTTAAATTCTTCTTTAATGGTTGAAAAAGCAGAAAGAAAATTACGGCTCCGTAACATAGCAGCTCTATAATAGGAAAGCTGCTTAAAGATTTGATACGGCTAATATAAAGATTTAAAACCTCTCCGGCATTGAAATTATTTGCCGATACTAAGAAGTAAATCTTTAAATCTATCGACATTAAGTATGCTTCAAACGGTAAAGTAACCAAAATTAAAAGAGTAATTATGAACAGCCATCCATTGTGTTTCAAACTGATTTTAGACGAGAACAAGAATAAAAAGTAGGTTAAAATAAAAATAATGTACAAAATACCGCTGACAATTATTAAAGAATTTAAAGATATAAAAATCCCCGGTAAATTCTGCTGAGATATAAAACCTGCCAAATCAAAATAATGTCCTCGGAATAATTGATATGAAGCAGTTAACCGGGCAAAATAACTTCCGAACCATAAAGAACCGCTTATTACCGCTAAAAGCAATAAAATCTTTGAGACTACACTGAGGTTTTTCATAATTTTTATTTATTATTGTGTTCGAAAATAAGAAAAATTTATGATTATTGCTTCAATTGATATAGGAACCAATACAATTCTGCTGCTAATTGCAGAGACAGATAACGTAACCGGAAACATTATTCCGCTGCTTAACCTCTACCGTCTTCCAAGAATAGGTAAAGGATTAAAACCCGGGCTGCCGATTTCTCCCGATAAAATCAAAGCATTATTAAGTATATTGTCGGAATACAAGGCTACTGCTGAAAAATATAAATGCGATAAAATCATAACAACCGCAACTAATGCATTAAGGATAGCCTCAAATGCTGATGAAATAATCAACCTAGTAAAAGAAAAACTGGATATAGATATTAACGTTATACCGGGGAAGAGGAAGCCCTGTTTTCTTTTTGGGGAGCTGCAGGCGGACCTTTAAATGCTGAGATGACATTGGTCATCGATATAGGCGGAGGCAGCACTGAAATTGTATGCGGATCCGGGGAAAAAATTGTTTATAAAAGAAGCTTTCCTATAGGTGCTGTTTCTGCTGTTGAATTATATCTTATGCATGCTCCCGCAACTCATGCCGAAATGGAAAATTTTGAACGAATTTTACACCATATTTTCAGGGATTTGAGAAAGGAAAATTTCAACCTAAAAAAGGCCATCGCAATTGCCGGAACTCCGACAACACTGGCATGTATAAAAATGAATCTTAAAAGTTTTGATGAAGAAGTTATTGAAGGAAGTGAGATCAATTACCTAGAATTAAATGATTTAGTAAACAAGTTAAAGTTGTTATCTCCGGAAGAAATACTATTCAGCTTTAAGGAAGTTGTAAAAGGAAGAGAAGATGTTCTTTTAAGCGGTAGTTATATCCTCATGTTCTTATGTGAATTGTTCGGTTTAGATAAAGTTATAGTTAGCACTAAAGGGATCCGCTATGGTGCAATAGTTAATTTCTTCAAGAACCGCGTTTAAGGATTTTTGTTCTGTAATATGGTGTACTTGGCCTTTTCATCAGGTAAATGCTCCGGATAATCCAATGTATAATGAAGTCCCCTGCTCTCCTTTCTCAACTTAGCGGATTTGATTATCATATGGGCGCATGCCACCAAATTTCTTAATTCAAGTAATTCTTCAATAATTCGAGTCTTTTTATACAGATTCTCGGTTTCCTGGAAAATATTATGTATTCTCCGCTCTGCGCGTTCCAGTCTTAAATTTGATCTTACTATACCGACATAATCCCACATTATTTGTTTTACTTCTTTTTCGCTGTGTGTTATTAATACTTTTTCATCGGAGGATAATGTACCGGAATCATCCCAGTCTGGAATAGCGGGAATAGATTTTTTGTAGGAATTTAAAAATATTTTAATATCGAAAGAGGCGCGTTCGGCAAAAACTACAGCCTCGAGAAGCGAGTTGCTGGCCAGCCTGTTTGCTCCGTGCACACCCGTCATACTTACTTCACCGCAGGCATATAAACCCTTAAGTGAGGTCTTTGCGAATTCGTCAACCACAATACCTCCGCATGCGTAATGAGCTGCAGGAACAACCGGAATAAGATCTTTAGTTATGTCAATTCCGTATTTCAAACAGCTCTTATAAATATTGGGGAAATGGTCGATTATGACATTTTTATTTTTATGTGTTATATCAAGATTGACATAATCTTCTCCCCTTTTTTTCAGTTCATTATCTATTGCCCTTGCAACGATATCTCTGGGAGCAAGTTCTTTTCGTTCGTCGTATTTACCCATAAACTCCTTGCCGTCTTTTGTCCTGAGTATTCCGCCGAACCCTCTTACTGCTTCGGATATTAAGAAGGCCTGTGCGCCGATGTTATTTCCTTGAGTCGGATTATAAAAGGAAGTCGGATGGAATTGAACAAACTCCATATTTCCGATCTTAGCTCCGGCACGGTATGCCATTGCATATCCGTCACCTGTAGCAATGGAAGGGTTTGTAGTGTGAAGATAAACCTGCCCGAGTCCGCCGGTGGCAAGCACCGTAGTTTTCGAAGAAACTTTTATTACTTCGTTATTGTCGCAGCAAAGGACATAAGCTCCCCAGCAATTTCTATTTTTAAGCGGTTCTCCTTTTAATTTTTTAACATTATGTTCGGTGAGAAGGTCAATTGCAACCGCGTTTTCAATCAGTCTGATATTGTCATTAGTAATTACCTTTTCTATTAAAGCACGCTCGACTTCCTTACCGGTTAAATCTTTTGCATGAACAATCCTCGGCATCGAATGACCGCCTTCTTTAGCGAGATCAAGCTTGCCGTTCTTTTTCGTAAAATCGGTTCCAAGTTTTATTAAATCATAAATTCTGGACGGACCTTCTTTAACCAGTATTTCCACTGTTTTGGGATTACAAAGTCCGGCTCCCGCAATGTGCGTATCATGAATGTGTTTTTCAAAAGTATCTTTTTCATCAATAACAGATGCAATTCCGCCTTGAGCATAATTAGTATTTGATTCCGATTTGTTTTTTTTTGTAACCAGAATAACTTCCGCATATTCAGAAATTCTCAATGCGGCATAAAGACCGGCAATGCCGCTGCCGATAACTAGAACATCTGTTTTCATTTTATTATATGGTTTTTAATGTCTCGTGAAGAGTAAATAAAAAGAAGTCGATATTATCCTTCGTTGCAATTAGCGGAGGGAGAAGTCTGAGAACATTCTCATTAGTACAATTGATCAAAATCTTTTTACTGCGCATTTTACCGACAAATTCGGAGCACGGCTCAAACAATTCAACACCAATCATAAATCCTCTGCCCCGTACTTCTTTAATTTTGTCGGGAAAGCGTTCTTTTAATTCATTTAATTGATTTATAAAATAATTCCCGAGCTCGGCTACATCGTCCATCAAACCGTTCTCATATACTTCTTTCAATACAACATTTCCGGCTGCGCAGCTTACCGGATTGCCGCCGAATGTCGTTCCATGATTACCGGCAGAAAAAACATTATCGAATTCCTTACCGGTAAGGAGAGCACCCAGCGGAAGTCCGCCGCCGATGGCCTTTGCAGTAACAATTAGATCCGGCTGTATTCCAAAATGATTGTGCGAATAGGGTTTGCCTGTTCTACCTGTGCCGCATTGAATGCCGTCGGCAACCACGGCAAAACCATACTGTTCTTTTAACTCGGTCAGTCTATTTACAAATTCATGCGAAACGATATTTATTCCGCCTTCTCCCTGAATGAATTCGATAAAGACAGCGGCAGTATTATTATTTATTTTGTCATTAAGATCTTCAATATCGTTGAATTTAATTCTGCCGAAATTCGGCAGAAAAGGTTCAAATCCTTTTTTATATTTATCTCGTCCCATCAGACTCATTGCGCCGTAGGTTCTTCCGTGAAAAGAATCGGAAAGAGAATAAATTATTTTATCCGGTCCGTATTTTTTCCTGATAATTTTTACGGCGGCTTCAACGGCCTCGGTTCCGCTGTTAACAAGAAATACCTTGGACATCCGAGAATTACTAACAAGTAGCTGGGCAAATTCGATCTGAACATCGGAAATAAAATTATTTGAAAGATGCGCGAATCTAGAAATTTGCTCTGATACTGCCTTAATAATTTTAGGATGAGCATATCCTAAGGCATTTACTGCAAGGCCGGAAAAAAAATCAAGATACTTATTGCCTTCTTTGTCAAAAAGGAAAACTCCTTCTCCGTAAGAAATATCAATGGGCAGTCTGTTGTATGTCGATAAAAAAAGCTTCTTCTCTTTTTCGAATATGTTTTCAGTCATATAAACACGGAATTAATTAAAAAGATAAAATGAGTTCAGATAAATAATAAAATAAAGCAAGAAATTAAACAATATTGACGAAAAAACGGAATAAAAAATGTTTTTTGTTTGTGAAAAAAAAGCTAGTACCGACAGAAAAATACTCCACAATACCAGCAGTAATTCGAATCCGGTTAAAATGTAAGCAAGAGTTTCTTTCAAAATAAACGGAGACGGATTGCGCGAAAATATATTTCCCCCGAAAATAGTCAGTTCAATTATAAGCAGAAAAATTGCACCGAATATATGAGGCAAAAGCGAATAGGTTAAAATTGCAAAGTTATCTTTTATGCGAGTAGAAACACCGTAGCCTTTTGTTACATATTTAAATGTTATCGAGGCCAGCATTAAAATAAATATAAGTTCTCCGATAACGATAAAATAATTCCTGAAAAAATTTCCGAATACGGGTTCGGATTTTAAAGTTAACAGGGATAGGAACATCGAGTCAATCAGCAGCTTCAGTGATACGACGATTGAAATGAAAAATATGAAATTTTTATGTTCGGATTGTATTATTAAATTATAAGCTTTGCCAGGACTTTCGATTAATAAAAAGATGGTGTGCCATAGATCTATATTAAATATCTTTTCTCTTAAAAATGATTTGCAGTTTGTGCAGATAAGTCCGTAAACCGGATTTTCCGTGCGGCATGTTTTACATTCAATGGAGTTTTTCATTAGAATTTTATCCTAATATTAAGCATAGGACTTTTATCGAGAGAGTTCTCTTTAAAAGAAAAATCATAAAGTTCCGCATCTACATATGCATCTACCATATTTAGAAGATAAGTAAGTCCCATATATATAGCCACAAGATCTCTTTGATCCTGATAGAAATTTTTATAATTGAGATAACGGCTACTTTCAGCCGATCCAGGATATTTCAGATTATAAAAATTATAATTGTTAAGTGCATCTTTATAATTTTTATTATTCCAGAACCACAGATAAGTTAACCAAGCTCCCAGGCCCCAAATAATTGGCGCTTTAATATATGAATGATTATATATTTGTCCCCAACCCGGTAAAATTGCACTTCGTAAAACCGCACCCCACGGAGATTTATGCATCACAAAAGTCGAATCTGAGGTAAAGTTAGATAAACTCTTAAGGGAATCGGTTTGGGCCAGTCCCATAAAAGAGAATAATAATAAAAAGAGTAGAAGTCTAATTATATGACTTATCGATAATTTCAAATAATTCAAACAACCTTTCAAGTTCATCGGCGGAATAAAATTCAAGAACAATTTCTCCCGAACCGTCCTGCTTCTGTTTACAAATAACTTTAGTTCCGAATATTTTTCTTAATTTATCTTCAACATCACTAATGTTAGCCGCCAAAGTGCCGGATTTAGGCGAGAAAGATTTTGTTACCTTTGAGGTTTGAGGGACGGTCAGGTATTTTTTTACAAGCTGTTCCACTTTTCGTACGGAAAGGTTACCCGAAATTATTTTTTGAAGCATTTCAATCTGTAATTCAGGACTGGGTAAATTTATTAAAGCTCTGGCATGCCCGGATGTAATATCCTCTTTTAACAGGCTTTCCTGAATTTCTCTAGGTAATTTCAGAAGCCTGATTGAATTGGCAATCGTCGATCTGTCTTTTCCTACTTTATCGGCAATTTGTTCCTGAGTTAGGGAGCATTCTTCCATAAGCCGTTTATATGCGGAACCAACTTCTATAGGGTTAAGTTTTTCTCTCTGAATGTTTTCAATTAAAGCCATCGCGAGCATAGCTTCATCGGATTCTACCTTTATAATGTAAGCCGGAATGTCCCTGTATCCGATATCCTTACATGCCTTAAGTCTTCTTTCACCAGAGATAAGCTGAAACCTGTTATTATCTACTCTTCTTACGGTAATCGGCTGAATTAATCCGTTGGATAAGATCGATTTTTTTAATTCTTCCAAGGATTCGGTTTCAAACTGCATACGGGGCTGAAACGGGTTTGGAGATATTAAATCAACGGGAATTTTTGCCAGAACATCGATCTGCCTGCCGTCATCCCTTTTTATTTCGTCGTAGTTGATCTGCTTTTGATTTTCGACAAAACTCTGCTGATTTATCAAAGCGTCAAGACCTCTTCCCAAACCGGTTTTAAACTTGCCCATTGTCATTTCTCTTTTATCTCTGTTGAATTTCTTTCTAAAAGTTCGGATGCCAAAGAAATATAGTTTTGCGAACCGGTCGATATAGCGTCATAAAGGATAACCGGTTTTCCGTAACTGGGAGCTTCCGATATTCTTACATTTCTGTGGATAACCGTTTTAAATACTTTGTCACCGAAATATTTTCTTACTTCGTCTGCTACTTGTTGAGAAAGTCTCAACCGAATATCGAACATTGTGAGCAGCACTCCTTCGATCGTCAGTTTTTTATTAAAATGCTGCTTTACGATATTTATTGTATTCAGCAACTGCCCCAATCCTTCAAGAGCAAAATATTCGCACTGAACGGGTATGAGAACAGAGTCGGATGCCGAAAGCGAGTTTAAAGTCAAAAGTCCCAGAGAGGGAGGACAATCAATCAGAACATAATCATATTCGTTCTTGATCATTTCAATCGCGCTTCGCAATATCTGTTCGCGGTTAGGTATATCAACCATCTCAATTTCCGCTCCAACCAAGTTAATGTTTGAGGGAAGTATATCCAGAAAAGGCATGTAGCTGTTTACAATAATATTATTAATATTGTCAATTCCTACTAATACTTCGTAAACGGAAGGATTATGATTATTTATACTTAAACCGGAAGATGAATTTGCCTGAGGATCAATATCAATTAATAATGTCCTCTTTTCGGCGGCAGCTAAAGAAGAAGAGAGGTTTATAGCAGTAGTAGTTTTACCCACTCCTCCCTTCTGATTAGCTATCGATATAACTTTAGTCATTAATTCTTTCTATTGTCTTTTACTAAAAAGTAACATGGCAAAGATAAAACATAAAATAATATTAAAAATAATTATTCTTTCAAATTTTTCATAAAATTGCAAAGAATAATTTTAAATTATAATTCTATTTCCTCGCCGTATTCTAAAATACGGCATTTTTTATCCTTTCCCTCGACTTTTTTCTTAAATTCTTGCGGATCGACAGTAATTACCGGAAAAGTATTATAGTGCATTGGAATTGTTACTTTCGGGTTTACTAGTTCAACCGCTTTAACGGCATCGGTTATTCCCATTGTAAAATTATCGCCAATAGGAACGAGCAAGTAGTCGATGCGATTCATTTCCCCGATTAATTTCATATCGTAAAACAATCCGGTATCGCCCGTATGATAAATGTTCTTCCCTTCCATTGAAATTACTACGCCGGCAGGTTCACCTCCGTATTCACCGTCCGGAGTTTTAGAACCGTGATGAGCGATTGTAAATTTTACTCTTCCGAAATCGAAATTATATCCACCGCCGATATGCATATTATGTACTTTTAATTCTTTGGCGCTTAAATAGTTAGCAAGTTCGTTAACGCATATTATCAGAGAGTTGCATCTCTTTCCGATCTTCATAGCATCTCCCAAATGATCGCCGTGCGCATGTGTTAAAATAATAAATTCAGCGCTTACATCATCGGATTTTACAGGTGAAGTGGGATTGCCGTCCAAGAAAGGATCAATTAGGATTTTTTTATTGTCTTTTGAAGTTATCTGAAATGCAGAATGCGAAAAATATTTTAGCTTCATCTTATCCTCCGTCTTTTGGTTAACATTTTCACGAAATCATTCAATTCGCTGCTTTTAAGGTAGTGAAAAAACTCAATTTTTAAAGTATCATTCAGCATATTTCTCAGATCATCAACTGTTTCAAAAAATTTGCCGGCAATTGAAATGTCGTTTAACTCGGATAAGTTTTTAATGTTGATAATTAAAACATCAAGATCTCTTTTCTTACCGGTCAGATCCTGCAAATGTTCTACCATGTTGTAAAGTACTAAAAATTTTTTATTTTCAAAGCATGAGCTGAATATTTCCATGTTGTATCGAAGTCTTCTGATTGAGATTCTGACACTATGAAGATTCTCTTCACTGTTCTCGCCCAGAAATAACTTGATTGATTTTTTTAAAGAACCGCATCTGTTCAAAAGTATGACTACGCCGGCTTCGGCAAAAGAAGTGTTATCATTTATACCTTTGAATTTCCATTTCTTGCTCTTTGACATAATAATAATTTTTTTATTAAATGAAACCAATCTTCTCTTAAATGAACATAACGCGTATAAAACCGATAATTGTTTTTACAGCTTTCAGCTTACTTTTTTCGTCACCGTAAACAGTCGGAATTTCCGTAAAGCCAATTCTGAAATTTTTCCGGGCTGCTTTTATCAGCATTTCGCTTTCAGCTTCATATCCGGAAAAAACCGGTAGAATATCTTTCAATACATTGTTCCGGAATGCCCTGTAGCCGCATTGAGTATCCAGCAGTTTTGTACCCGTTTTTATACTCAGCAAAAATGACGTCAGTTTATTGCTTGCAATCCGCTGGATAGGCATTTTTTTCAGGTTACCCAGTCTGTTTCCGATGACAATATCAAAACTATTCAGAGCTTTTATGAATTCAGGGATGCTCTCGGGCGGATGCTGTAAATCGGCGTCGAGAGTGATAGTGATGTCATTACCTTTAATATAGCTCTCCGTTAAACCGTTTTTTAATGCGGCGCCTTTTCCCAGGTTGGTTTCATGTTTTAACATGTAAATATTATCATTCTGAGGTATTAGTTCACTGCTTCCGTCGGTGGACCCGTCATCTATTAATATTAAACTATCAACAAAAGGCAGAGTATTTATAATAATACTCTTAATACTGTTTCTTTCATTATAAAACGGAATAACAGCGCAGACTTTATTTATCTTTGATATAGTGTTCAAATATCCCTCTCCATCCTTTTACAACAGGGTTTTTGAAAGCACTGATCAATTTGTTTTTCAAGGCTTCTTTGGACAGCCCCTTCAGCAATTGGCCGTTTTCGGCAATAGAAATACTACCCGTTTCTTCGGATACAATAACGCTTATTACATCGGCTTGTTCGGAAATTCCCAGTCCGGCTCTATGTCTCATGCCCAGGTGTTCTCCGTTAACTACCGTTGTAGTAGATAATGGAAGAGTACATCTGGCCGCCTCAACGATATTGTTTTTTATAATAACGGCACCGTCGTGAAGCGGAGAGCGTGGGAAAAATATTGACCCGATTAATGCCGCGCTTAAACGCGCATTCATTATTTCCCCGGTTTCAGTATAACCTCGTATTCCTGTGGATTTTATTATTATCATTAATGCGCCGTGCTGCCTTTGAGACAACTCGAAAGCCGCGTCTGCAATTTCCTGCGCTGCCTGCGGCGATTCGGATTTTACGAACATTCTGAAGAATGGATTACGGGCAACTATTACAAGAAGACGTCTAATTTCAGGCTGAAATAATATTACAAAAGCTATTACCCAGATATCAGTTACAAGCTTAAGAAGCCAGCTCAAAGCTTTGAGATTTGCAGCCTGCGCCGCAAACGACAGAAGCAAAACTATCATTAGCCCGATGAATATCTGTGCGGCAATCGTTCCTTTCAGCAGTTTATATAATCTGTATATAATATAAGTTACGATTGCGATATCGATTAAATCGGAAAAAGTAACCGTCAAAAATCCGACTCTAAAAAGATCAAACATAAACTTGTCACATTAAATTATTTAATAGTTTGCAGACCTGAGTACCATATTTTACGTTATGCGTTCGAATTATCCTTGCACCGCCGTTAACGGCCAGCGATTCAATCATGGCTGTAGCAGCATCTCTTTCACCGGTATTCAAACCCAGCATTTTCCCGATAAATGATTTCCGAGATACGCCGATCAATAACGGGAAGCCCAACCCCTTAAAATCTCCCAGACGTTTTAGTATTTCCAGATTGTGAGCTATTGTTTTGCCGAAGCCTATTCCCGGATCGATAAAAATATTTTTTACGCCGGCTTTAACTGCAGCTTGGGTTTTATCCTGAAAAAAATCGTAAATATCTCTCACAACATCCTCGTAAATAGGGTTTGACTGCATGTCTTTAGGAGTACCTTGCATATGCATTAGAATGAGAGCGGCATTATTCTTTTTTACGACATCTAAAATATCCGGTTCAAAATTAAAAGAACTTATATCATTTATTATTTTAGCACCGTGAGTTAAAACCTCTCCGGCAACTTTTTTCTTAGTCGTATCTACCGAAATGATAGTTTCGGGTCTTTGTTCCAATATCCGGTCGATTACCGGTACAACTCGTCTTATTTCTTCTTCGGCATCGACGGGTTCGGCCCCTGGTCTGGATGATTCTCCGCCTATGTCTATTATATCAGCTCCGTCATCAATCATCTCCAAAGCACGAATTACGGCTCTGCCGGGAGAATTATATTTCCCGCCGTCGGAAAAAGAATCCGGCGTTATATTTAATATGCCCATTGTATAAGCATTATTAAAATTAAACTCCTTATTCCCGATCATGTATTTCAGCGAATTATATTCTTCGAAACTTTTAATTACGTTTACAATTTTATACCCAAGATCTTCGTCTCCCGAAGATAGTATTCTTCTTGATAATTCCTTAATATTTTTAATATAGCCGGGTATCAGAAGAGATTTTGTTTTTTCACTTCCTTGAACTGATTTATAGCATATTTCATTTTCATTCAAAACAACCTGACGTACTTTTTCGGCCAATTGTTCGGATACTTTCCTTATTTCCAGGCCGAGTAGTCCGGGCTGATAAACATCCCTGAATATTTTATATGTATCGCTGTATCTTTTAAAAACATCCGGAAACGTGAGATTTATTATTTGAATTGTCAATGTATAGACCTTAGGAAATAATTACATACCGGAAATTATAATTTCTTAGCGGTAAAATAAAATGCATATTTCAATTCGGTAAAATTATTTTTACAGACGGCCGAACGATAAATTAAAAAATAATAAGCTCATTTGAATTTGACGGCAGGAATATGTTTTCCCGGAAAGATTATAATTCGGGAAAATAAATATTATCTAATTATATTTTTCAATTCTACGACAGCGGCTGAAATATTATCGGATTTAAATATCGAAGAGCCGGCGATAAAAACATCGCACCCCGCATCGAAAGCACGTTTTATAGTCTCTCTGTCAATTCCCCCATCCACTTCAATAAGAAAATTCTTATTCATTTTTTTTCTTAATTCTGCTGCTTCTTTAATTTTTGCAAGAGAGTTTTCAATAAATATCTGACCGCCGAATCCGGGATTCACAGACATCACCAGAACATGATCGATAAATTCGGCAATATATTCAAGGGTTTTGACCGGTGTTGACGGATTTATAGCCACGCCTGCTTTCATTCCGAGCTCTTTGATCTTGTTTATCGTACGGTTCAAATGAATTACAGCTTCCTGGTGAACAGTTAATCTGTCGGTACCTGCTTCTTTAAAATCTTCAAGATAATTGTCGGCATTTTCAATCATTAGATGGACATCAAGCGGAAGTTTGGTTATTCTCCTTGCTGCTTTTACTATAATCGGTCCAAAGGTTAAATTCGGAACGAAATGCCCGTCCATAATGTCACAATGGATCCAATCGGCACCGCCGATTTCTGCCATCCTGATTTGCTGAGACAGGTTTGTAAAGTCGGACGCCAATATAGAAGGAGCGATATAAGCCATTACTTTCCCGGGTTTGTATTATCGTTAACGGAATCGTCATTTTTTGTAACAAACAAATCGACCGAGTCGCCTTTATTTAATTTGTTTCCCTTGCTCGGGTACTGATCAAGCACTGTGTTTGGTAGTAAAGAAAAAGATTTTTGATAATTTATTTTTCCGACTTTCAGCGAACTGTCGGCTAAGATTGTTTCGGCTTCGGATAATGATTTACCTATAAGATTCGGCACATTGATTGTCCCAATGCCTTCACCCATGCTTAAAGAAACTCCTACCGAGTCGCCCTTTTTTAGAGGCGTACCATCGGCAAACTGCTGATCGAAAATCATATCTTTGGGATTATTGGATGCAATGGAATCAACATGTCCCAGAAAAAGCCCAAGTCTTTCCAGAGCAAATTTGGCATCTCTAAGAGATTTACCCTTTAAACTCGGAACCGAAACAACCGGTTCGCCGCCGCTGATAAAAAGGTAAATTCTTCTTCCTTCCTTTACTGTATCGTTAGCAGCCGGCGTTTGATAAATAATTGTCCCTTTAGCGTACTGTTCGTCGTATGTGGTATCACTTATAATAGGATCGAGGGTGCTGTCTTTCAATAATTTTACCGCGTCTGCTTCTTTCATTCCCAGAACTTTAGGAACCTTTTTTTCCGGAGACGAAACATACCAGGGCATTACTACATCATTCATCAATACAATGAACGCGATAAAAGCAATAAGTGCTATAAGTAGCTTAGTAATAACAGATTTATGTCGGTTGTTTTTCATTGTTCAAATATATCAAATGAGTTTTTCTTAAACAACAAAGAGCCGCCTAATATGTGTATTTTATGTCAATTTTTAAAGGTTTTATATTATGAAAAAAAATAAAAATACTCTATATTTGACAACAATTTTATTTTTTGGGTCTTGGGAAAAATAGTCTCTCGACTTTAATTAGAGGCATGCCAAAAGTCAGACTCATCGTATAAAACAACAGAGAGGTTTTATAATGTTTAAAAATCATCCCAAAGGATTATACGTCCTTTTCTTTACCGAAATGTGGGAGCGTTTCGGATATTATTTAATGGTAGGAATCCTGCTTCTTTATCTGACGGATTCCACAACTGGAGGTAAAGGTTTTGATGTAAAAACAGGTGCGGATATTGTCGGTTCATTTATAGCTCTGGTTTATTTAACCCCTTTTATCGGTGGTTTAATTGCCGACAGATACCTTGGATACTTGAAATCGATATATATCGGTGGAAGCCTGATGGCGTTGGGATATTTCGGTCTTTCTTTTCCCGGAAATACTGCATTATTTGTATCTCTTGGACTTATAATTATAGGTAACGGATTCTTCAAACCTAATATCAGTACACTGCTTGGCATAATTTACAATAAAGAAGAATTAAAAAAACTTAAGGACAACGCATATAATATTTTCTATATGGGTATTAATATCGGAGCTTTGGTATGCAACTTCGTAGCAGCCTATCTAAGAAATAAATACGGTTGGGGTTATGCCTTTGCGGCAGCCGGCGTCGGCTTGGTATTTGGACTAATTTGGCTGACAAGCGGATTAAAGCACGTGAAATTCGCAGATGTAAGAAAGCCTATGGAAAAAGGCGATATGCCGATGAAACAAATATTTTTATATGTTTTTCTGCCTGCTATTGTGTTTGCAATCATCGGCTGGATGATTCCTAATAATATCTTCGGCTCAAATTCAAACGATGCCTTTATTTTTGCATGTATTCCGGTGATCTCGTTTTATGTTTCGCTTTGGTGGCGATCAAGAGGCCAGGATAAAAAAAGCGTGGGAGCACTGCTTTTCATGTTTACGATATCAATTATATTCTGGACTATTTATAACCAGAACGCTACAGGTCTGACTATCTGGGCACAAAGTTATACCAACCGCGAAATCCCGACTGTCCTGGAAAAACCGGCAGAAGCTATAGACATGCTTCAAAACGCAAACATTACTCCGCGTTTAGTACCTAAGGTTGATAAATATTTAAGAACCATTACAGATAGTGCCGGAAATCCTGAAATGGTTCAAGGTCCCGATCCGTATTTTAACAATATGCCAAAGAGCAAATGGCCCGAGGAAGGAAAAAATATAAAACTGGCAAATGCCGAGCTGTTTCAGTCGATCAATCCGTTTTTCATAATTGTATTAACTCCGCTGCTGGTGGGATTGTTTACATGGCTGGCCAAGCGGGGTAAAGAACCGTCTACTGTTGCTAAATTCGGTTATGCGTTATTTATATCAGGTTTATCTTCCCTTGTGATGGTGTTTGCTATTATGTCGGTGCCTTCTGTTTATGCATATAAAACATCCGCAATATGGCTGTTTGTAACTTACGGCGTATTTACCGTAAGCGAGTTATTCCTCAGCCCTATCGGACTTTCACTTGTCTCTAAGCTGGCGCCTGCTAGAACAACCGCATTAATGATGGGCGGCTGGTTCCTATCGACCTCGCTGGGAGGTAAAGCAGCCGGAATTTTAGCAAGCTACTGGGACAGTTTTACGGATAAGTCGATGTTTTTCATCCTGCTTACCGTTGTCGCGTTTATCGGAGGAGTTTTAATTTTCTCCAGGATAAAATCGCTCGATGCAATTGTAATGGCTAAAACCGGTTCTAAGACTTAATTTTTGATTTGTACCTTTTCATATGTTTTTCTCTTTGCGTCTCTGTTTCTCTGCGGTTAATTGTTTTCACCGCTGAGAAGCGAAGCCGCAGAGATGAATTCAATAGCTTAAAGAGCAGCATCTTTTTTACCGGAGTTTTAAATAATTTGAATGCATGTTTAAGAATTATTTTATACTTAACAGATTCGTAGTCGAAAATAAAAGCATTATCCGGGGAAGCATTGTAACTGAAATATTCTCACAGGAAAAAGACAAACTTATTATTGCACTGATTAAGAACAACAAAGAACGCTTTCTCGAAATTTCCGTTAATCCCGGATTTCCTTACATTAGATTGCTTGATGAATTCCACCGCGCTAAGAAAAACAGTATAGACTTTTTCCAGGCTCACCTCCCTTCCGAAGCAGATAAATTTGAAATTGCGGAAACGGACAGAGTATTAAGACTGTCGCTTTTAAAATTCAAAATTTATTTTATGATTAGGGGAAAATATACCGATGTTGTACTGTTCGACGATAATAACAATATCGAATTCTTCAAAAAGTATCCGGATGAAAGTACCGACCCATTATATAAGGAGATAAACTTAACCGGATTTACGGATGAAATAAATATTCCCGAAATCAATATAGCCGATGGGATTGATTTTTTTCAGAGCGTAAGGACCCGATATCCATATGTAGGCAAGGAAATTTCTTTTGAACTCAAAGCCCGTTTTTCTGAAGAAAGTAATAACGGCAGAAACAAGGAAATAAAAAAAATAATAAGTGAGGTCTATAATACAAATCCGGCGGTCTTTTACGACGATCATACTTTCAAATTAAATATCTTTCCGGAGAATTTTTCAAATCCGGAAAATCTTACGGTCAAGACATTCAGTGATATAAACAGCGCGCTTGATTTCTATGTTTCAAAAAAATATTATTATGATTCGATATCCGGGTTAAAGAAGAATTTACTCAAACATATCGACCGCGAAACCGGTAAACTGGCTCATAAGGTGAATGATATAAAATCTCTTCTCGACAGAGGAAGCAAGGAAGATTATTATTCAAAGCTTGGAAACCTTCTTCTTATCAATATGAATAAGATCCGCGGAGGAATGAAATTTATTGAAATTGATGATATTTACGATGATAATAATCAGATAAAAATAAAACTTGACGAAAAACTTTCACCGCAGAAAAATGCCGAACGGTATTTTGACAAGTCAAAAAGCGATAGAATACTTATTGAAAAATCGAAAAAAATATTCGGTGAATTAAGTATAAAAATCAAAAAATTAAATGAGATAAAAGAAAAAGTTGAAACAGACGAAAGCGTTGCTGCTCTGAAAAAATATGCGAAAGAATTAAAAATGAAGGATCAGGAGAATATACCGGGCAAAGAAGATTTAAAGCTTAAATTCAAACATTATATAATTGAAAATAAGTATCATGTGTATGTCGGTAGAGATAGTACAAACAATGATATGCTGACGGTAAAATTTGCAAAGCAGAACGATTATTGGTTTCACGCCAGAAGCGTTCCCGGATCGCATGTTGTATTAAGAGTAGAGAATTCTAAAGAACCGGTACCGAAAGGAATATTAAAGAAAGCCGCTGCAATAGCTGCATTTCACAGTAAAGCAAAAACTTCGGGCACAGCCCCGGTATCGTTTACATTAAAAAAATATGTCGTCAAAAAGAAAGGAATGGAACCAGGTAAAGTGGCATTGTTAAAAGAAGATGTCCTGCTGGTGAAACCCGAAGTGCCTGCCGATTGTGAATTTGTCCCTTCCGATTAAACCGATTCCAGAATATCCGCGAAAATATTTTTTCCGGTTTCTATTATCTTATCGTCAGGCAGAAATTTGGGATTATGCAGCCCGTGCTTTTCGCCGTTTGAGGTACCGAGCCAGAACATTAAAGAAGGGTATTTCTGGGAGAAAAAACCGAAATCTTCGCCCGTCATTTTTAATCCGCAGTTAATAAATTCATGTTTTTCAGTCAGTGCCGGAATTATCTTATCAAATAATTCTTCATTGACAATAACTTCAGGGTAGCTGGCGCCTCTTTGACAATTAAAATCAACTCCCGAAATTCCCTTTACGCCGTTAAGAATATTTTCAAGCTGTCCGTAAAATCCTTCTACGTTGCTCTGCCTTAATCCTCTTAAAGTGCCTTCAAGCCTTGCGTTGCCGGGATTAATGTTCCTTACCTCTCCTGCACTAATTTTGCCAACCCCGAAAACGAATGGTTCTGTAGTGCTCCTCGGAATTTTTTCTACGCCGTCTAAGAACAGCCTTAACGCGTTAAATGCATTCTTTCCATTTTCCGGGAAAGCTACATGCGAACTTACCCCGTGAAAATCTATATCAACTTCAAGAGTGGAACAGAATAAAACACCTTTCGAGGTTGCAATTGTACCTTCCGGGTATTCATCGGTAACGTGAAGGGCAAATGCATCTTGAATGTTAAAGGAATTGAAAATCCCGGTTCCGTAGAATTCCATCGCTCCCCCGCCGCTTTCCTCGGCCGGCTGGAAGAGAAACAAAATATTCTTTCGGATTTTATTCGATAAAACGTAAGAAATAAAATTATATAGGATTGATATATGCACGTCATGACCGCATGCATGCATATTTAAATTCTCCGAACGGAATTCAATGCTATTTTCCTCTTTGATAGGTAATGCGTCTATATCCGCACGGAAAAGAAGATACGGTTGATCCGGAGAGACGGTGTGCTCCACAAGCAGACCGGTTCTGTAAGGGGTATGAATTTTCAATGCCGATTTTTTATCGAGTTCTCCGATATTTTTCCGGAGTAACTTTGTCGTTTCGAATTCACGGAAAGATAATTCCGGATTTTTGTGCAATGTATGTCTTAATTCTACCGGTGAAAGTGCCATAACCTTATTTACCTGATAATATTATCATTTACTTGTTAATACCCTATCAACTAATTATTATTCGGACTTTTACATAATTCTCTTATTTATCTTTCGAAGTTCAATATCTTACTGCCTACCGTTATAATTCAAAAGTCTCGACAAGAGCTTTGACGGTTTTATCTTTGTATTTCTCTTCAACGAGACATGAAATTTTTATTTCCGACGTGGTAACAAGTTTTACCGGAATTTTTTCGAGCGCTTTGAAATACTTTGCTGCGACACCGCTGCTTGATTTCATGCCGATACCCACTACAGATATCTTGGAATACCCCGAATTATAGTGAATGTTATAGCCTTTCATATCCTTCAATATCTGAGAAAGCGCTTTTTCAATGTGAGCTTTTTTCTCTTCAATTACTGTAAAAGAAATATTCAAACCGGCATTGCTGATAACTGAAATCATATCCACGTTCAGTCCTTCTTTCGCAACCTTTTCAAAGATTTGCTGAACAAGGTTATAATCCAGCGGCAGATTCGATAATGTAACCTGTGTTTGATTGTCCATTACACTTAAACCTGATACGACAGGCTGTTCTATATTTTTTTTCATGACAAAGCTTCCTTCCTCATCCGAAAAGGTTGATCCGCAATAAATTGTTATACCGAATTTTTTAGCTATTTCCACCGATCTGCTGTGCAGAACTTTAGCACCGAGACTGGACATCTCGAGCATTTCATCATATGTAACTGTTTTTAATTTTTTTGCGGTGGGATGTATTCTAGGATCTGTAGTATAAATACCCGCAACGTCGCTGTAAATTTCACATTTAGCTTTCAATGCTGCAGCTATGGCCACAGCGGAAGTATCCGAACCCCCGCGGCCGAGCGTCATAATTTCGCCTTCCTCGTTAATTCCCTGGAAGCCGGTTACTATGATCGCATCGTTTTCTTTAAGCAGGTTTTTGATTTTTTTTGTCTTTAAATTTTTAATTCTTGCCTGCGTATGATCGCCGGTAGTTATTATCTCAGCTTGAAAAGCATTTAACGATTTGCTGGGAATGCCTATATCGTTAAGTGCTATTGACAACAGCGAGGCGGAAACCTGTTCGCCTGTTGTTAAAAGCATATCCAGCTCTCTGGGAATTATATCCGTCGATATATCCTTTGCTAGCTTAATAAGATTATCTGTGGTCTTTCCCATTGCCGAAACCACAACCACGAGTTTATGCCCTTCCTTAACCTTCTTTTCTATTTTCTTTGCGACGTTTTTAATCTTGTCGGTGTCTGCTACCGAACTGCCGCCGTATTTCTGTACAATTATTTTATTCATTTTTTACCGGGATTTTTGGATGAATATATTCGTAATCAATAAACTTTGCGAAGATAATAAAATTTTCCTAAAACTCTTCAATCCATCTGTGATGGCAAATAATCGCCGCTTCGTTAAGTTTATCGGACGGAACTACAATTGAGATTCTGAATGAGGTTGTTGTAATACCTATTACATCAATAGTTTTTTCTTTCAGAATTGTAAGCGTTTCTTTTAGAGTATAATTATCGTTATTGATTCCTTCGCCTATAAGCGATATAGCGCCTAGATTAAAATCGAAGGTAATACTATCTTTAAGTTTCTCTTTAAGTTCTGTACTGAATTTATCCCAAGCAATAATGTTTTTCTTCTGAACAATGAAACTCACTTTGGAACCGTAATCCGGTATTTCGGCAACATTCAGTTCTTTTATTTTTATTAGTTTGCCGTCAAGATAATCGAGTATTCCCTTGAATTTGGTTTTATCCGAATCGTCGGTTATTGTTACTCTTACAAGATCATTTTCGTGAACGACTGCCTTTACTCCTTTAACCAGTCCTGCTGCAAGTTTCCTGACAATAGTTTCTTGACCGGGCTGAAAAGTACTCCGCGCATATATTGCGATATTTGCTTCCTTGGCAAACTGAACTGCCTGGGCATTTAATACTTTTGCGCCCGACTCACTCATCTCCTGCATATGTTCGTAAGAAAGTTCCGGAAGATGCTTTGCTGTTTTGATGACCGAGGGATCCGCCGAATAAACTCCGTCAACATCCGAATAAATCTCGCATCTTTCGGCATTCAGAGCGGCTGCAAGCGCAACCGCAGTTGTATCGCTTCCGCCTCTTCCAAGCGTTGTTATATCTCTTTTATAACTTACACCCTGAAATCCTCCGACAACCACAACCTTACCGCTTTCAAGTTCATCCATTACCCTGAACGGTCTAACTTCAATTACTCTGGCGTCGCTATGCCTGTCGTTAGTAATAATACCGGATTGGGATCCGGTTAATGATATTGATGCGATTCCCAATTTATCAAGTGCAATACATAGGAGGGACATTGTAATCCTCTCCCCAGTACTCAGCAGCATATCCATTTCTCTTTTCGGAGGATCTTCGGATATGCTTTTAGCCATGTCAATAAGTGAGTCGGTTGTTTTGCCCATTGCCGAAACCACAACCGCAACATCGGCGCCTGTATTTTTCAGAGCAGCGATCATTCCGGCAATTTTATGTATCTTATTTATATCCGAAACACTGCTTCCGCCGTATTTCTGTACTATGATTGACATAAATTATAATTTTCTCAATTCGTCCATTAATTGGGTTTTGCTCCTGGTTTTTTCATCAACCTTTTTAATCGCTTTCGCCGGCACGCCAACCATAACGGTGTACGGCTCGACATCTTTCACAACAACAGAGCCCGCGGCAATAACCGCGCCCTTCCCTACCTTTACACCTTCAAGAACAACCGCATTCGCACCGATCAAGACATCGTCTTCAATTATTACTGGATCCGCGCTCGGAGGTTCAATAACTCCGGCTAATACTGTTCCCGCACCGATGTGACAATTTTTTCCGACAATTGCTCTTCCGCCGACAACAACGTTCATATCAATCATTGTTTTCTCACCGATCACTGCCCCGATATTAAGCACCGCGCCCATCATTATTACGCAATTATCACCTATCTCAACGAGATCTCTTATAATTGCGCCGGGTTCTATCCTTGCTTTATATTTGGAAAGATCCGCAAGCGGTATCGCTGAATTCCTTCTGTCGATTTCAATTCTGTGTTTGCTTATATTCTGTTTGTGCGATTCGTAAAAATTTTGAAATTCATTGTACTCAATAAATAATATACCCGAGTTGCCGTCGCCGAAGTACTCAAGTCCGTTGAAATCTATTTTAGAAAGATCGCCCTGCAGGTAAACTTTGGCAGGCGTTTTTTTCACTGAGTTGGATATGTAATTTATTATTTCGTATGAATCCATTTCTTTTCCCGGATAAAATTATTAAGTAAAAATATTATTCCCCGAATACAACGTCGGTGAAGCTGTAAAGTCCTTTTTTCTTTTTGATTATAAACACAGCCGATCTTAAGATGCCTTCGGCAAAAGTTCTGCGCGATGTCGCGCTGTGTTTGATCGAAAGAACCTCTCCCAGGCCGCCGAAGCTTACGATATGATCGCCTGCAACGTTGCCGAGTCTCAGTGATGAAACATTAACTTTTTTATCTTTAAAAACATTCTCAATCATCTTGGCGGTACCGGAAGGCTTGTCCTTTTTAAATCTATGGTGAGTCTCCTCTATTTCAACATCCCAGTCGGGCAGTTTCTCATGCGCAATCCGGGTGAGTTTTAACAGCATTTGTATACCGACGGAATAATTAAAACTCTGCACGACAGGCAGCTTCGAAGATAATTTTTTAAGCTTCGTAAAATCGTTTTCGTTTAGTCCGGTTGTAGCAAGGACCAGTGGGATTGTATTTTTTGAAACTGTTGAAAGTGTTTTTTCAAGGGCGTCCGGAAGAGAGCAGTCTATTATTACCTGCGGAACCGCGGATTGAGTTTCGCCATCAATGTCAAATTTATAAACCAGTTCATGACCGACTTCGGTAAAGACATTAACCACTTCACTTCCTAGTCTGCCTTTATATCCCACAACGCCGTATTTTATTTTATCAGACATAATTTATTACTAAGGTTTTAAGATATATTCGAGAAATTTTACTTTTTGCCGTGAATTTTACTAATTGATTTTTTTATGCATTAATTCAATAATTATAACAAGAAGAAACAGATAGTTTTTCTTATCATAATTTAGTCATTTCCTCATCGAGTATCTTCGCGCATTTTTCGGAAACAGGAATAAGCGGCAGACGGACAATGTTTTCGCACATGCCTTTTTTATTCATTACATATTTCAACGGAGAAGGACTTGCTTCGATGAACAATGCCTTCATCATTCCGCTGTATTTGTTGTTCAGAGTCCGCGCTTTTTCTAGGCTGCTGTTTTGAATTGCGGATGTTAGTTCTTTAAGCTCTTTCGGATAAACATTGGAGAATACGGAAATAACACCGGCTCCGCCTAAAGCCATAATGGGAAGTGTCTGATCATCGTTTCCGGAATAAACAAGAAAATTGTCCGGCTTCATAGCGATGAGCTGGGCGATCTGCGAAATATTTCCCGATGCCTCTTTTATTCCGATAACATTTTTGCAGGCTTGGCTTATTTTTAGGACCGTTTCGGGCAGCATGTTCATACCGGTTCTGGAGGGAACGTTATAAAGAATAATGGGAAGACTTGTTCTTTCGGAAATGTACTTGTAATGCTCAACCAGGCTTTCCTGTGTGCCTTTATTGTAGTAAGGATTAACGATTAATAGTCCGTCCGCTTTTGATTTTTCTGTTAACTTATTCAGAGCGACAACTTTTTTAGTATCGTTAGTACCGGTTCCGACAATAATCTTTGCTTTGCCTTCAACCGATTCTATAACCGTATTGACAATTTTTTCTCTTTCTTCGATATCGATGACAGGCGATTCCCCGGTGGTGCCGAGTACGATAATTGCGTCAACTCCTCCTTCAACCTGCAGTCTGCTTATTTTTTTTAACGCCGCGAAGTCGACATTAAAGTCTTTATCGAATGGTGTAGCTAAAGCGGTTCCGACTCCGGTAAACATTTTTTCCTCGATTTATTTCTTGTTAGTGGTCCGTTTTACTGTTTTGCAAATTTAATTTAATTTCAATTTAAATAATATGTTTTAAGTCGAAAATATTGATGAATTTAAAATAATTTTTCATGTTTCCGCCTGATTTCGTTTCATTGATGCAATTCTATTCAAAAAAAGGAATGACGCGGTTAAGATAATTATTAGTTTACAACACTGCTCAAAAATAATCATGGAAGTCAACTCGTCCCGCGACTCAGTTCGGGATGACAGGATAATCCATTGATTGAAAAATGTTTTATCATGGTGATTGGACCTGCCTGCCGGACAAACAGGTTCGGACCATGACTTTTAGTGAATAAATCAGAACACTGCCAAATATTTTTAAAAATAGGCAATAATAATTTTTTTTAATTAAATTTGAACAGATAAAAGAAAAATTGTATTTTTGACATCCTGGAATTTTAAACACGCACCTGTAGCTCAATTGGATAGAGCATCTGACTACGGATCAGAAGGTTTGGAGTTCGAATCTCCACAGGTGCACAAGACTCATCTTTACCAATCTTAAACGTTAGCTTTTAGATCCTATATTTATAAATCTTTGCAATACAGTGTAGTTTTTCATTTGTCGGTTAGTAAGATGTAACTTTTTCCATTTAAATAAGGATTTCCTTTTGAGAAATAAATCCTAATTTTAATCAATTTAAGAGAATTCAAATCCTTTTTCTTCTTTAATTACTGGTAAGTAAAAAGCCTCAAAATCAAATCGTACCGAGCATTAATTATGTTTTGTTTTTAAGTTATTTTTATTATATATCATGTCAGAAATTAATTCAATAATATATCTACATTTTAATTATTTAAAAATAATTTCTCTAAAATAGTAGTTAAAATCTATTTGATGATTTGACAGAAAGGTAATATACGAAAATATATTTGTCTTATATCTTGCAAGTTCCAGCATTTTTAATTACCACCTATCGTAAGAAACGAATTAAGTTTCCTCCTCCTTAAAATGTTTTTAACATCTTACAAGCAAGTAACTAAAATTTGTTTCAATAATAATTATTAACAGAACGCCTTCACTAAATTCTCCATTCCAAGGGGTGTGAGATGAAAAACACTAAGACTAAAATACTAGCGAACAAAAAGCATATTACTGTGTTAATAATAGTTCTCGCGATTATTATTATTATTGCCGGATATTTATATTATAAAAATGAAGAAAACTTTTATAAACGGCAGAAATATAACGAACTAAAAGCTATTGCCGACCTAAAAGAAAATCAAATCATCAATTGGATAAATAAAAGGGATTCAGAAGCAAAAGTTTTAACTAATTCCCCTTTCTTTGTCCGTGCAGTAATTAATCTTGTCCGTTATAATAATAACGAAAATCTTAGAAAAGAGATTATTGAGCGGCTGCTTCCTTTTGAAAAAGAATTAGGCTATAATAATATTTTCATTTTAAAATCCAAACGGAAATATAATTATAAAAGTAAAACCATCCAAATTAAAATTGGATCCATACGTTATCGGAAAAGTTAAAGCAGCTTCCTCACTGCAAAAAATTGTACACACCGATTTATACATTTGCACGTATAACGATAGTATATATTATGATATAATTTCACCGATTAATTATAGAAACAACAAACCATCAGCATTGCTCTTATTCAGAATTGATCCATTCTCTTACCTATATCCTTTGGTTAAATCATGGCCGACAATTAATCAAACTGGGGAAACCGTATTGCTTAGAGTTCATAAAAACGGTTCTCTTCTCTATTTAAATCAATTGCGTTTTCGTAAAAATACCGCATTAAAATTTTCTATCCCTTTGTCAAAGCTGGACGCACCGGGAGTACAGGCAGCTCGTGGCCGCTACGGATTATTTGACGGTATCGATTATAGCGGCAAAGAAGTTCTTTCGGATATAGGAGAATTCCTGCAACGGATTGGATAATGATTACAAAGATAGATAAAAGTGAGTTGTATTCCGGCCTTTACAAAACTGCTAGTATGATTTTCGGATTTACGATTTTCTTAATAATTCTTACAGGCTCGGGTTTTGCACTCATATATAATTTAAGGCAGAAAGTTATCTATAAAGATCTCTACAACACCGAGAAAGAATTAGTGCTATTAAACGAAAAATTTAAAGCTACGATAAGATTGTATCAGTGAAGGTGTTATTACGGCTGACATTTCAGGTAAAGTAATGTATTTGAACAGAATGGCAGAGCAATTGACCGGAAGGGAACAAAATTCAGCTATAGGCATGAATATATATGATGTATATCATGTGAAAAATGAAGAAACCGGAGCCGTAGAAAATAATCTGGTCAATAAAGTACTTAAACAAGGAATTAAAAAAGAACTAGCAGATCATACATTGCTTATTTCAAAATCCGGTTTGGAGATCCGTTTCGATACTGGAGCACCGATTTTTGATATAGACGGAAAGGTATCCGGACTGGTATTGACATTTCAGGATGAAACCAAAAAGCGAACTTACTTAAAATTAATAAAGGAAAACCAGGAAAAATATCGTACGGCGATCGCTAAATTGGAATCTGCTTTGGCGAGTATGACTGACGCAGTTTTTATTACTGATACAGAGGGGAAAATAATAAATTATAACGATGCTTTTGTCTCGTTTCATAGATTAAGAACAAGGGAGAATGCGCAAAACCATGGATGATTATATTTCCGTTTTAGAAGTGAGATTCCTCAATAACGAGATTTCTCCAAAAAAGCAGTGGGCAATCCCAGAGCTTTAAATGGTGAATGTGCTGTGAATGTTGAATACAAATTAAAGCGTAAGGATAACGACGAAATTTGGTTCGGTAGTTTCAGCTTTGCACCTATCCGCGATCATGAAGGCCATATTGCCGGGGCAATCGTTGTGGGCCGTGATAATGAATTAAAACTATGAGCAGCAATAATATTAGCAAAAGATAAAGCGGAAGAGATAAATAAGGTGAAATGATTTTTCTTTGCAAATATGAGCCATGAACTCGTACACCGTTTGTAGGATTATCGGTTACGGTCAGTTGTTATATGAATTATTGACGGATAGTGAATTGAAAGAAATGGCTAATGGGATTATAAGATCTTCCAAAAGAATGATGAATACTTTAACAAATATTCTTACGCTTTCAAAGTATGAATTTAACGGAATTGAATTTGTGCCTAAATCTGTGGATATAATTGAACTTATCGAGAATGTCTATACACAATTTTCTGCAGCCGCAAAACAAAAAGGGCTTAATTTTAGAAAAGAAATAAAATTTTCTTCTTTGACAATTACTACCGATGAAATGCTTCTTATTTAGGTTTTAAATAATTTGGTGAACAATGCGATTGTTTACACTCCACAAGGTTCTGTTGTATTAATAGCGGAGTTAATAATAAAACACCAAGAAAAGATTCTATTTCTGAAAGATATCTGATACGGGAATCGGGATTCCTAAAAATAAACAAGAACTTATTTGGGAAGAGTTCAGACAGGTTAGTGAGGGATTATCGCGTAAATTTGAAGGCACTGGACTCGGACTTGCTATAGCAAAAAAATACGTAAGACTTTTAAATGGAAATATTTACCTAGAAAGTGAAGTGGGTATAGGAACTACATTTTTCATTGAGCTGCCATTAAAAGATTATGATGATCCAATTAATAAAAACGAACCGGTAAAAGATTAAACCGATAATATTTTAATTTAGATAATCCTCAATTCGTAAACTCAGCACTCACTATTTTAAGTTCTTTAGGATAGGTTATACTGCCAATCACTGTTGAGATGGTTGGTTGTGCATATAGTTCAAGTTTAGATGAACTGCCTTTGTTTCCGGCAACGGCAAGGACCATATTAAGTAAAGATTTATAATCACGATCTCCGAAAAATTTAATTAAATCAATATTTACAGAAAGAGGAATATTAGTAAGTTTACCCGCGCCTGGAACTTCGACCGGATTCTTTATATTACCTGATATAGTTTCTTTGCCGTCAATAAATAATTTCCAAGGAAATGATGAGAGACCAATATCAGTACGCTGATAATTCCCTGAACCGTCATTCGGATTTTTAGCCTCAACATTTATGATAAATGAGACCGGTAATGTGCCTTTCGCAACGGCCCCTGCGAGCTGCAATAGTTGCAATGTTGAGAAGTCGCTTATACTAGTTTTACCTTCAATTGATATTCCGTTAAGCATAACCTGATTAACAGCGCCGAGTTTAAATTGAAGCCTGGAGATATTAGATATTGTGTTTAAAACGCTGCAGCTTATGTTTGTCAGCGCAAAAATAACCGCTAAAGTAAAAATCAGCTTTTTCATATTTCTTATTTCCTGGCCGGTAAGTCTTCAAATAAAGTATTAAAAAAAAGAGGCTTTCTCATGACAGCCGGAATGTCACGCTTTAACTTTGCTCAGCATAACATAATACCGGCTAATGGACAGCCCCTCTTATCTATAAAATTACTAAATAAGATTATTATTTAAATCTTACATCGGCCGATTTTTTATTATAAATCCATTTGACTTCTACCCATGAAGGGTCGCCGGGTCCTGTGCCGCCGCCGTAATTTGTGATTTTAAACTTTGAATAATGACCATCCTGATCGTAAATAAAATAATATTTAGTTGTATCCCGATCCGGTATTTCAGTTACCCAGGACGATGAGGTGCTGTATGCGGGTGATGAAACTCCATCATTTAAATTCCCGCTGTTACCTGCATAAAAAAAAGTGTTTCGATTTAATCCGGCTGATAAACTAGCGCTTCTTAAATCATATGTTGAAGAAGAGGAGTTTGAGAAATAGAATAAATCAACTGAAGCGCTCGTTGAAGAAGAAGTACTAATACTCGAACTGAAGCCGTTTTTTAAAATCAAACCGCTGGGCTGACAATCAGTTGTGCCCGTAGTTTCATAGATTTTCACCGGACCGTAAGCTGAAAGAGAAACATTTGAAGTTAATATAATTGTAGATGAAGTTTGAACATCCATGATTATGGTAAATGAGTAAGTAATATCTAAAATTATAAAATTAATATTAATTAAACTATTTCCACTTGTCTATTCAAGTACAAATATCACATGTACTCACTTAGAGTATTTAAAATATTTCATAACGGATCCCGATTGAAGGCACTAACGGGAGCAGTCTTAATTCTTCGGAAACAGCAGTGCAGTCCTTCCCTTGATAACTGTATCTGTAACCGTAAACATTCCTCCGGTTAAAAACATTCATGATATTTAAATAAACGATAAACTGCTGTTCGAATAATAAGAAGCGGCGGCTTATTCTCAAATCGGCTCTTAAGTATGAAGGCAAATGCGATGAGTTTCTGTTTCCTTTTTCCCAGATATGAATATGATTCACTGTGTCCATTGAGGTAACGCTTGGAGTATAGGCGAGTCCGCTTCCGAAAAATACATTTATTCCTGCATCCCATCTTCCGGCCTTATAAAATATATTTCCGGAAAAAGTATGCCGCTGATCTGTGTACCTGAAATTAGGGGGGCTGTTACGATTATCTTCTCTCTCCTTTGCAATTAAGTAACCATAGTTCAAAAATATCGAAAAATAATTATGACTATATTCAAACCTAACATCTGCTCCGTAAGCGGATCCGGAAGCATACTTATCATCAAATATATAATTGATTTCCCCAGAACTAAGCCTTTCGGCGGGGATTATGTCGGTGTATCTTTTAAAATATATTTCGGGACTGAAAAAAACGTACTCCCCTATTTTAGTCTCAGTCCCTATAATAAAATGTTCCGCCTTTTCGAATCTAGTATGAGAAAAATCGAAAGTATTGTTGTCTATTTTCATAAAGTCGGGCATTTGATAATAATAGCCCCAAGCCATATTTAAATCTGTACCTGGGATGACCTCACAGCAAAGTCTTATTCTTGGTGATAAAGAAGTTTTTTTATTCAATCCAGAATATTCAGCTCTTCCCCGAGATTAAAATCAATTCCTTTACCGAAATGGAATTGGTTCTCAATATAAAAAACCTGTTTTTAATTCGGGTATTTTGTAAATGACAGTATCGTTGTATTTAGGATTTCTTGGTACGTCATATTCTGATTTTTCATGTAAATATTTTAAATTTTCCGTTATTGAAATTAAACCGTCCGAATATTTTTCCTTGAAATAAATTCCATTTTTGAAATCACTTCCCAAAAGTAAATCGTAACTTCTATTTACATGCAGTATTAATTTTTCACGGAGAGTAATACTAGTGGATTTATATACGCATGATATGTTGTTATGTTCTCTGCTGATTTTGTAAAGCGCCGGGGAATTATAATAATATGCTCTGCCCTCCTTATTCATAAAATAATTTTTATTCTCAATTTCGCGGGCGAAAGAAACAAATGATTCGATCATCATATTTTCAGATATGCAGTTCGTTAAATAAATATTTCCGCTGATTATATTCCCTTTATAGTTGTATTTTGAATTTTCACTAAAGGAGGTAAATTTATTTTCAATGTTTCCTGAAAGCAGTTCTTGTCCCGGCACTCCGTACATATCTGTTCGGGAATTGTCTAGAAAGTTATCCTGTGAATAAATAAAATTTACTTTTAACTTTGCTGCGGATGAAACTAAATAGTCAATCTGAACCTGCATATCAAAAAAGGATATATCCGGAATACTTTTACGATCTGAAAGTAAACTCAGCATTTTCTTTATAAAACTATTTCTGTACCCTGCCGCCAGCGTTCCTTTTTTATTAAGGGGACTTTTTATCATAATGCTAAGATCTGTCAGACTGAAATCTGTTTTACATGTGAATCGGTCAATCTTTCCGGGATCGTATTCTATATTTAAAATAGAACTCAGAGCGTTGCCGTATCTGGCCGGAAATCCGCCCGGCGAGAATTCCGCTTTCTTTACCATTAACGGATTAAAAATACTTAAACCTGTTACAGGATATTCCTTCAGATGAAAAGGGTTAGAAATCTCATTTCCGTTTATCATTATTAGGTTTTCATCCGGACCGCCGCCCCTTACGGAATATACCGAACTTGCTTCATCATTTGAAACCACACCGGGAACTGATTGAATAGAGAGTAATGGATCTTTTGATATGCCTGAAAGACGTTCAATTTCTTCTTTACCTAATGAATATTTGAAATTGTTTAGTGCATCCTTTCCTGAGGATACGATAATTTCGTCTAAAACATACGGTGCCGGCATTAGATTAATTGTAGTATCGGATACTGAATTTTCCAAACTCAATCTAGCGGATTTAAATCCAATGCGGCTTATTATCAGAATATTGTCCTGGAAGACCTTTATTTTGAATTTTCCCATGCGATCGGATGTTGTCCCGATATCTGTATTCTCTATTTTAATATTCGCGTCTTCCAGCGGCTTTCCGGTTGTTGAATTAATTATTGTCCCGGATATTATAATTATCTGCCCGGATGATGAAGTATTTGTGAATATGACCAGCAAAACCGAAACAACGGTGTATCTAATTAATTGTAACACTCATACATTTTCCCCTTTAAATATTGTTGTAACTTTAACGAAATATTTTATCAGACATATTTTTTGAAAAAATAAATCTGAATGATATTTACGTTACTTATTGTTATACTATCTGAACAGTGAATTGTAAAAATGAGGTTGATTTTTTAAGATATGTGCCCTTCATTATCCCCGAATAAACAGGTGTTTGTTTATTTACCTGGATTAAAATAATCCCGAATATAATGTTTCGCAATAAGGGGTTTGATAGTATTTGTCATGAAAAATAAAAATAGCAATTAAATTATCTGTAGTCATGATTTTCTTTTTTATCTCCGAAAAGAAACTCGAGAACTACTAATAGGATACCTATCAAAAAAAATAATACTGCTTTCATTTTCTCCTCCGTTATATTGTACTAAAAACTAACTGAAGTTGCGTTAACGGTATATTAAACTAATATTATCATATTGTTAATTCGGTGTTCTGCAATTGACTGGCTTATCCGGATATTACATTTTTAAGCGTGCTTTTATAAACTATAAAATCAAAATACCGGATTAAATGTTAAAAAAAATCCTATACTGGCTACTGTCATTTTCTAAAATACCCGTTGAAGCACTGAAAATGTTCGGTACGGCGAACGAAATAAGCGGAATAAATAAAGAGAATCTGCCTGTTGAGCTTCTGCCGCTTAATACAACGCAGCTTTCAAGGGGACTTCTGAATTATACTTTTTTCCAGACTAACCTAAACTGGATACTTCCCTACTGGGCCGAAATGCAGTATAATTACAGATCATTCTCATTTATTCCCAGATCGCATATCGGTTTGTCAATGAACGTAACTCACCGGAACTGGACGGCAATCGGAAACCCCGACTGTGATACAGAACCTATTGTAGATCCCCGGGGATTAATTACGCCTTTTAAGAACGGCTGGTCGGTAGATATTTGGTACAAGTCCGGCAATGATATTTTATTCCCTTCAAAATCAGAAAATGTAATACAAAAACTTGTAAAAAATTTGCCGGTTGTTGAGACTAAAATAAACAAAGATAATATTGAAGTTACGTCAACCGCTTTTACATCAGGCAGTCAATTATATATTAAGGCAAATTCCGGAAATAGCGGGCCGGGAAAAATAATATTAGCGATCCGACCGTATAACCCGGAAGGTATCAGTCTTATCGATGATATTAAATACGATAAGACCGGGAACCGTTTTATTATAAATACAGAGCATTCAATCAAATTGTCGTGTGCTCCCTCATTTGTATACTGTTCGACGTTTATTGAAGGCGATGCTTTATTTAGTCTGACTAAATCCGGGCCGAGATATTTCTCAAAATGCGAACACGGAATGGCAAGCGCTCTAGCTGTATTCGATGTAAATCAAAATGATAATGAAGTTGAGTTTAGCTGCAGTTTAAATAATTCCGGCAGCATCAGTACTTCGAATTCTGTACCGGATATAATAAACAATTGGGAAAAGAAATTATCGGAAGGAATATCGTTAAGTACGCCCGATGATCGGTTAAATGCTTTGTTCGGTTTTTCCGTTTCAACTTTGCTAATGCTGGTCGACGGAGAGATAATAACTCCCGGTCCTTTTACTTACCATCAATTCTGGATAAGGGATGCTGCATACATGGTTAACTCCCTAGATAAAGCAGGCTATTCAAATATAACGGAGAAAATATTATCATCTTTAAAAAAATATCAGGATAAAAAGGGATATTTCCGTTCGCAAAAAGGCGAATGGGATTCCAACGGCCAGGTTTTGTGGATGATTTTTCAGCATACTTTACTAACCGGTAACGATGATATATTTGTTTCCGACTTTGAGTACTTATTAAATGGTTTAAAGTGGATTGAGAAAAAAAGGCTTCTTCAAAATATACATGCAGGGGAACCGTTTTACGGTCTGCTGCCTTCAGGATTAAGCGCCGAACACCTGGGATTGGCCGATTTTTATTTCTGGGATAATTTCTGGTCTCTTGCGGGCATAACGGCCTTTATTGAAATGTGCAGAAGGAACGGTAGAATTAAAGAAACTGAAGATGCACAAAAGTTGTTTGATGACTACCGGAAGTCGGTGGATATGGCTATTGAAAAAGTACAAAAGAAATTTGAGGTCAGGGAAATTCCGGCATCATGCACACGCGGCATTGACTGCGGTATGATAGGCTCTATCTGCGCTTCTTATCCTCTTCAATTGTTTGACGGCGGCGGCGATCAAATGAAATCAACTCTGGATACTATATACTCGAGGTATTTCTTTAACGGGATGTTTTTTCAGAATGTAATTCACAGCGGTATGAATGCTTATCTTACATTGCAGACGGCGCATTCCTTTTTATTTCTGGGAGAAAGAGAAAAGTTTTGGAAAATATTAAAGTCCGTGACGGATAAAGCGGGCAGCATGCTTAATTACCCTGAAGCGATTCATCCGTTTACAGCCGGCGGTGTTATGGGCGACGGCCACCACGGATGGGCAGCCGCAGAAATTATTTCGGCATTGAGGGACGCATTTGTCTATGAAAGGATGATTAATTCAGCGCAATTTAAGGAATATATACTCTTGGCCGGAATTCCGGAGAACTGGTTTAAAGGAACAGTTCCTTTTGAGATCAAAGATGCGCCGGTGTTTTACGGAGTTGTTTCAATACGAGTTGTTCCTTCTGATGAATATATATTAAATCGAAACAGATTTGCAGCAGCATAACGGAATATCATCCGGTTTAGAATTTGTTTTTAAAATACCTGTAGAGGCCGAAAAAATAATAGCCTGCGGTAATGAAATTCTTTTCACCGGCAAAAATGAGATAAGCTTTTCAGTATCGCCTCTGCCTTCAAAAATAATAATTTACAAACGTAAAAAATCTTGATTATTTTCGGCAAAGAATAAGGTTATTTCCATGACTTGTTTCGCTGTTTTACTAGGGTATTGTTTACTAGAAAATATCTATTTGGAATTTGAATTTTAAAGTTCAACATTTTAAGTAATTATTAACAGACGATAATCAGTAATTTGATTTCGGAATCTTAGTTAGAATTTAAAAATTTCTTAACACGTTGTTAAACTTCCGGTAAGATGGAAATGCTAAATTGCACTTAACTATTTTGTCGATTATAAATAAACCGGAATAACTATGGAAGACAATCAAATTACCAGGGGATACGATATCAGCATACCCGACTGTTTAATTAATAAAATATTATTAGAATTGAAATCTGGCAAGCATCTTACCGCACTTAATTATATAAATAAATTATTAGAAATCTACCCGGATAATTTTAAAGCTTACTATTTAAGAGCAAATCTCCTGAGTTTATACAGAGATAAGGAAGGCGCCATTGAAGATTACGATAAGTGTCTTACTTTAAAACCCGATCACTTGGATGCGTATATAAATAGGGGCTTGACCAAGAAATCATTAGGAGATATTGAAGGCAGTTATTCTGATTTTAAGATAGCCGGAGAATTGGGTAAATGCTTAATATAAGATGTTGAAAAAATATTTTGACCGGTAAAAAATCAGACCTTAGAAATTGTTACTTAATAATTCTTTAATCCTTACGTAATATTCCGGTAACATTGAATTAATAAATTGCCTCCGATTAAAATAAGGATAAAAAATGAAATCAAAACTTTTCTTTAATTCACTGGCTTTCATTCTGGCAGGATTATTATCCGTTATCAGGCACGAGGAGTTTGCTTTAATAATTTCTGTCGGCTTTGCGGTTATTTTCTTCGTACTTAGTTTGATTTTTAAAAAGGAACGTGAAGCAGTAATGGCCGGTCAATACGATTAAAAATACAATCCATTGTAGATTATTAAAGACTTTCATAACCCGGTGCTCATTTACGGGAGACTACTTATATCATCATTCCGGGTAAAACTGCTTATTTGAAAATAATGTGAATAATCAAATTATATAATCCCGCCGTATATATTTCCCATAATATTGCCTCAGCTTAATTAGCTGTTATCTTTTCGCATAATTTATTTTAAAATCATTGCTACAATAAAACTTGCGAAGTATAATTACACAGAGGCCAGATATATTTATTGTATGAAATTAAAACGAAAAATATTATTTTATTTACAAGTATTGTATCTTATATAATCCGGAAGGATCAAATATAGTATAGAAATTTTGAAACAATAAATTAAGAGAATCCGGCGGATAATATTAAAACATTATGCGCCAAGATTAATTAAACGGACTAAAATTAAAAGACGAGGTGAGCCATGAAATTCTCTGCGGCAATATTGTTCATGGGATTATTGGCCGGTTGTTCGTCAATTCAGCAAATTACTTATTCCGATATACCGCAGTTATTAATAAGATCTCCTTTGCCCGACATTAGTTATGAGATGTACTTGACTAAATTCTCTTTAAACATTCTTCTTCTTATAGACAAATCTGGTAACGTGGAAATAGTGCGGCTATTAAATACAAGCGGTAATACTCTGTGGGATTCTTTAGCCGTAATATCGATTATGAATTGGAAGTATTCCCCTGCCCGCATAAAAGGTGAACCAGTGCCCGCCTGGGTCAGGCAAAAAGCGTTAATAAAATATTCTGATCCCGTTTATATGGAACTTGAAGAAATCCTGTGCAATAATATTCAACTAGCAGATTCGGTGTATAATGCATTGTCGGAAGGAAAAAAATTCGATGTCCTTGCAAAAGATAAATCCGTTTCACCTTCATCTAAAAACGACGGAAATATCGGTATTGTGAATATAAACCAGTATCCTGATGAAATTCGCAAAACAATTTTGGAACTTAGAATTAGTGAATTTACGAGACCAATGAAATTCGGCAGTCAGTTTCTTATCATTAAAAGATTGAAAAGCCAGTAATAAGAGGGATAAATGCAATGAAATGCGTGAATTACTTTATGATATTTCTATTTATAGCAATTTCGGCAAATTTAATTCTTGCCCAGACTCAGTCAACGGAATTTCTTCCCGCTCCCCAAATTAGTAACGGAAATGATTTCCTTGCTCTGCTTACAAAGAGGAAATCATGCAGAAATTTTGCGTCCAGGGATCTAACCAAACAACAACTCTCCGAAATATTATGGGCGGCTTACGGCGTGGCTGATTCGGTTTCAGGAAAACGAACAGTTCCCTCTGCACATGCAGTGTATGAAATAAATGTATATATAATAAATAAGGACGGTCTCTTTTTATATCAGCCCTTATCGCATTCGCTAAAAGTAATTCAAAAAAAAGATTTAAGGCAATTTGCAGGTCTGCAGAGTTTTGTTGCAAAAGCACCTTTAACCTTAATTTATGCCGCCGACTTCAGTAAATTGGGCGGAGATTTATCGGATGACAAAAAGATTTTTTTAGCCGCCGCGAATACGGGATTTATTGCTCAGAATGTTTATCTATATTGTGCATCCGCCGGTTTAGGAACAGTTGTAAGGGATTGGATAAATAGGGATTTGCTGTCCGAAAAGATGGGCTTATCTGAAAAGAATCAGAAAATAATTTTAGGGCAGACAATCGGCTACCCGGCATCTGAATAAATCTATACGGTTGTGCATTTTAAATGTTACTTCTACAGGGAAAAGAATTCTCCACGGGTTTTAGAGTGATAAGAAATTTTATTATATTTTCCGGTCAATTTAAGTTCTTATGCATTGGTAAATACGCGCCCGTAGCTCAACTGGATAGAGCATCAGACTTCGGATCTGAGGGTTGAGGGTTCGAATCCTTCCGGGCGTACGAGGATTAAATTAAAATGTTCTTCTCCGAAGATTCTTATAAATTTATGTATACTGCAATTCAAGAGGCGGAAGTAGCACTTGAGCAGAATGAAGTGCCCGTCGGTGCTGTAGTAGTTCACAATAACCGGATAATCGGCCGGGGACACAACCAGGTGGAAATGCTCAAAGACCCTACCGCACATGCCGAGATGATTGCTATTACTGCTGCCGCAAATAATATGGGAGACTGGCGTCTAACGGAATGCGATATTTATATTACACTTGAACCGTGCATTATGTGTACTGGCGCCCTTCTGAATTCAAGAATTAAAAATGTGTATTTTTCAGCGTTCGATATTAAGTTCGGTGCCTGCGGATCTGTTTATAATTTGGCCGAAGAAGGTAAATATAACCATAAATTGAAGGTATACAGCGGGTTATATGAATCTGAAAGCCAGATGCTGCTTAAATCCTTTTTTACAAAGATGAGGCTTAAAGCAGATAAATGATTTAGCTATAATTTTATTTTTTAGCTTTTAATATTATTAATTGCTTGATTAAAACTGCTAATAGTAATAATTTACTAAATAAAATAGAGAATTTAATGCGAATTATTTTATTTGGCTCTCCGGGCGTTGGCAAAGGTACCCAGGCTAAAATTCTATCCTCCAAATTAAATATACCCCATATTTCAACTGGCGACATATTGAGAAAAGCTGTACGCGAAAAAACTTCTCTAGGAATTAAAGCCGAGAAATCCATAACTAACGGTGAATTGGTTTCCGACAATATCATGATGGCGATCATTGAAGAAAAGATTCAATGCAAAGAATGCGGGAAAGGATTTATCCTTGACGGTTTTCCCCGTACGGAAGCGCAGGCAGTTGCCTTCGACGAACTTCTTAAAAAATTGAATATCCCGGATATGTATCTTGTCGCAATATCCGCAGATGAGGAAGAATTAATAAGACGGCTGGCAAACCGCAGGGCCTGTAAAGTATGCCATAATATTTTTAATTATTTCGAGATAAAAGACAGCAATGTTTGTCCGAAGTGCGGTGCGGTGGACAGCTTTTATCAAAGAGAAGACGATAACGAAGAAGTAATAAGAAGAAGACTTGAAATTTATTTAACAACTACAAAGCCTGTAATAGATTATTACGATAAGAAAAATCGCGTAATTCATATTGATGGAGTTGCCCCTGTAGAAGAAGTAACCAGGGAGATTATTTCCGAAATTGAGCAGAAAACAGGCGAAAAATTTACTTTTGTTTAAGTACTGCCTTTAAAGCTTTGCCGTTTTCCAATTTTATAATTTTTGACGGATGTTTTTTTACTATGTCATAATTATGCGTTGCGAATAATACCGCCGTACCCTGGGAATGAATTTTAAGGAAAATCTCCAGAATTTCCGACGCTGTCTCAGGATCCAGATTTCCCGTAGGTTCATCCGCAAGTATTAACGTCGGTTCGTTAACAACAGCTCTTGCAATTGCAATTTTTTGCTTCTCTCCGCCTGATAATTCACCCGGCATACTGTATCTTCTATGTATTAAACCTACATCCGTTAATGCATCGTTTACTTTTCTTTTAATTTCCCGGCGCGGAGTATTTGTGGATTCCAATATGAAAGCAATATTGTCGTAAATATTTCTGTCATTTAATAATTTAAAATCCTGAAAAACAATACCCAGTTTTCGTCTTAAATAAGGAAGCTTTCGCGGTTTTATGGTGGAGGAGTCAAACTCTCCCACAGTCACAATGCCTGTGTTCGGAAGAATGTTCATATAAATCATTTGAATAAGAGTGCTCTTCCCCGCCCCGCTTTTCCCGATTAAAAAACTGAACTCACCGTTGTCCAAAGAAAAACTTAAATCTTTGAATAGCGGCTGATTGTTGTAATTGAAATAAACATTATTAAAATTAAGCATTATTTAACCATCTTTTTTGTAAGGAATTGAACTCTCTCCGAGTTTGTGTTTCCGTCTCTAAATGAAAAACTGTCGTAGCATTTTACTACATATAGCCCGGCCTTTTCCAGAAGATCGAAATATGTTTCAAATGTATAAATTTTCTGATGGTGGATTTCGGAATAAACTTCTCCGTCAGGAAATTTTAAATTAAAAGCATTGGTATGAACTCTTGTTTTTGAGTTATATCTGCTCTTCTGCAAAAACCGTATACCTTTATAAATTCCTTTTCTTTCGGGTATTCTGGTATGAACAAGACTGTTTTTTTCCATGCTTGCATCGAACGTGAATATGCCGTTGTCATTTAGCACTGAAGCTACTTCACGGAACATTTTTAAAAGCAATTTGCTGTTTTTAAGATAATTTATGCTGTCAAATGTAGAATATACCAGATCAAACTTACTTTTAAACGGCAAGTCTGTCATATTGCAGCATACTTTAGGCACAATATCTTTTTTATCGCTTGCCAGCATATTCTTGCTGATATCGGTAGCGATTATATTCGGATAAAACTGCATAAAATAATTAGCAAGTTTACAATTTCCGGCGGCCAGTTCAAGAATCTTTGCATTAGGCCGAAGATATCCGTCTACCAAACTGTCAAGGTAATGAGCCCAGGTACGGTAGCTTACTTTGCGCATCAGGAATTCATAAATAACCGGAAGTTCTTCGTAAATTTTTTTATTTTCTGCCGCCAACTGCCTTTTTCCTGTTGTTTACAATAATTTTTGCATACTGAAAAGCCTGCAGCATGCTTGATTCGGAAGCCAGATTTTTACCCGCGATATCAAAAGCAGTTCCGTGGTCGGGTGAAGTTCTAACTATCTGCAGGCCGGCAGTATAGTTAACCCCAGCTCCGAAATTAATCAACTTAAACGGAATCAATACCTGATCATGATACATACCGAAGACCGCATCATACTTCTCAAATAATCTATTCGCAAAAAAAGCATCCGGTGAAAAAGGTCCGTCGATTTTTTTATCCCGTCCTGAATTATTTATTACCGGTTTAAGAATTTTCACTTCTTCAAAACCTATTAAACCATTTTCGCCCGCATGTGGATTTAATCCCAGTACGGCAATACGTGCATTTTTTTTCCGAAGATCATATCTTAATGTATCCGAAATTATTTTCAGTTCATGCTGCAGAAGTCTCTTTGTTAATAATTCCGAAACCCGGCTTACCGGCTCATGAATAGTAGCAAGCGCGGCATTCATTCTTTCCGATAAAAACATCATAACAAAGTATTTTTTCCCGCACCATTCGGCAAACATTTCTGTGTGGCCGGGAAAGTTATGTCCGGCGGAATTTATTGCTTCTTTTGAAATTGGTGCCGTAATAATTGCATCTACTTTTTTTTCGATGGCAAGTTTACCGGCCAGTTCAATTGAGTTGAATGCAGCATGCCCGGAGTCCTTTGTTGGTAGACCTTGTTTTGTTTTTACGTTTCCGGTAGATATTATAATTACCTTTTGAGTTCCGGGAAACTTAAAAGACGGAACAATTTCGTAAGAGAATTTCGGCTTTACTGTTTTTACGGTTGTCTCGAATACATTTTGCGGACATATGAAATAAAACCTGCCGTCTGCCTGTCCTCGAATTTTGTTGATTGTTTTAATTACTATCTCTGGACCTATTCCGTTGATATCTCCGCATGTAAAAACAAATTTATTCATTCTTTTTGACCAGCATAAAATTTCCGGTACCTTCCGGATCGATAAAATCAAAAACATTAGACGGATTTTTATAAAACCACGTTTCAATACTCTTGCCGTATTGATTATATGCCCGTTTAATTTCAACCGGTTTTCCGTATTTTATATAAACTTTGCTCATGTCGGTTAGAAATTCCCGTTTCCTCGAAATAGTAAAGAAATGTTTTAGTGCGTAATCGACCCTTGTATAATACTCTGCCATAAGTGGATTATAAGCAGAGTTTTTCGTAGGATCAAATCTCTTCCAATAAAAAGATAACTTGTGCTCATAATTTTTGGAACTGCCCGATAACAGACTGTCTACGGTATTGCTATTATCGACAACGGCTAATAACTTTATTGCACGCTCCGGGTCTCTGAGCGAAAAAGGTTTGTTGAACCATACTACCTTATTCTTAAAAGTTTTTTTTATTCCGCTGCTGTCGTCAGTACTTAAATTAATTGTCAACTTCCCTTCCCAAAGATTCCGGGAAAAATTGCTCAGAAGAAAATTCCTGGTAAGCAAGGTGCCTTTACCGTTTTCCAATATAACAGCTCCGTCTTTGGATCTGACTGACAGGTTCGAGACGAATGATTTTGAAACATTATAAAATGAAGTAGTATCTTTATTGTTTATTAAAACGATATTTATTTTTTGAATTGAAGTGTCGATGCTTGGAATTATCAAACCATATTCGTCCTCACTGAAGGGAATATCTCCGGCATAATTTGTAAGGCTGTAATCACCGTTTAATTTATTTCCGTTTTGATTGACTACAATCGGAGAAATGAAATTTTGTCCGGATTGCTTTTTGCATACAACCTTTAAAGGGCGCAATCTATATTCGTGGTTTGAATTCAAATCGGTTAAAATCGGTGTAAAGAAATATGTTCCGTCTTTCAGTCGGAAAGTAAAATTTCCCTCTTCAGATGTCCCTACTGATATTGTTTCCGCAAAGGAGGCTGCATGGATTTTATTTTCGTCAATCTGGCGAGTGAAAAATTTTGAGGATGAATCTCTTACTTCAACCGCAATACGGTAATCGGCGGAATAAGCATTTCCGTCTTTTACAAATACAAAGGAATTGATAGGCAACCGGAATGAATAGTAAACCTGATTCAATGAATCGGCCGGGATTACGTTAATATCTGATAATAAAGGAAGTTCAAACACGGGTTGAGAAAAAGTAATGCCGCAAATAAATGAAACGAGAATAAAAACTCTTTTCAAGATTAATATCCGCTTTGAATTTTCGAATTAAAAAATTACCGATAACGAAATTCGGAATTTTTCCAGTCTTAAAAATTTTTGAATCGACTTGAAGGAAATATAAGCATAACGATTAAATATTCAACTCATTTCGTAATGATACGTCGATTGAAAAATTTAAACCCGTTCATGACTTGGAACTGGATTAAAAGAAAACAAAAATATTAAAAAGAAAATAATCGGTTAGCAGATCGAAAAGGTAATCTGGAAAAACCCGAATTATATAATCAGCTATTCATGTTATTCAGGAATTCTTTATTGTTCTTAGTACCCCTAATTTTGTCCATGAGGAAGTCTATAGCTTCTACTGGATTGAAGTCGCTCAATATTTTCCTGAGAATCCAAACCTTGGCTAATTCGTCTTCCTTCATCAATAAATCTTCTCTTCTGGTTCCCGAACGGTTAACATCGATTGCGGGGAATATTCTTCTGTCACTGAGATCGCGGTTAAGAACAAGTTCCATATTTCCGGTACCTTTGAATTCTTCAAAAATAACGTCGTCCATTCTGCTTCCGGTATCAATTAAGGCCGTTGCAATAATAGTTAAGCTGCCGCCGTCTTCGGTATTTCTAGCTGCTCCGAAAAATCTTTTAGGTTTATGAAGAGCATTTGCATCTACACCGCCGGAAAGTATTCTGCCGCTATGAGGAACTACGATGTTATGTGCTCTTGCAAGTCTTGTAATACTGTCAAGAAGAATAACGACGTCTTCTTTAGCTTCGACAAGTCGCTTGGCTTTTTCGATTACCATATCTGCAACCTGTACGTGTCTTTCCGCAGGCTCGTCGAACGTCGAACTGATAACTTCTCCCTTAACAGATCTTTCCATATCGGTTACTTCCTCGGGGCGTTCGTCTATCAATAAGATAATTAATTTTATTTCAGGGTGATTACGTGTTATTGAGTTGGCTATTTTTTGAAGTAAGATTGTCTTGCCGCTTTTCGGAGGAGAAACTATCAAACCTCTTTGGCCTTTACCAATAGGCGACAACAGGTCCACTATTCTCATTGAATATTCGCCCGGAGCAGATTCCAGGTTAATTCTTCTGGTAGGATAAACCGGGACAAGATTATCGAACAATGTTCTTTCTCTTATTCCCTCCGGTTCCAAGCCGTTTACGGCTTCAACTCTTAACAAAGCGAAAAACCTCTCGCCTTCTTTCGGTGGTCTTACCTGGCCGCTGACAAAGTCGCCGGTTCTTAAACTGAATTTTTTTATTTGTGACGGTGAGACATAAATATCATCCGGTGACGGAAGATAATTATAATCGGAAGATCTTAGGAAGCCGTAACCGTCCGGTAAAACTTCCAGTACACCTTTGGAAAAAGTGAGTCCGTCCTTTGCTGTTTGACCTTCGAGAATTTTGAAAATAAGTTCTTGTTTTCTTAAGTCGCTGTAACCGACGATACCCAACTCTTTGGCGATTGCATTAAGTTCAACGATTTTCTTTGATTTGAGTTCAGAAATGTCCATTGGCATTTTTTAGAGTCCTAAATTAATACTACATACATTTGATTTAATTTCTGTTCCACGGATTTGTTAACCGGATTGCTTATGAGGCTAACATAAAAATTAATATTTTTGTTAATTGTCGATAGGAACACGAGGTTTACTTGAAACATAATTCTATTTATAAAAAATGTCAAGAGATATTATTTATTTGAAGTGAAGTTTTTATCTCACCCAGCAAATACATGCTCCCTAAGACAACCAAACATTTATCCGGTTCCTGTTTGGTAAAATTTTTAATTAATTCAACTGGCCTAAGTGCTGGAACAACGGTCAAACCTATTTCCCCGGCAATTTTTATTAAGTCGATTATTTTACTGGATCTTTCATAGTTTATTTCGGTAACATAAACAATATCGAAGTAATCCTTTAGCTGAGAGAACATTAAACTTACGGATTTATCTTTCATTACACCGAAGAGAAGACATTTTTGTTTGTATTTGCCGGCTTCCCTTTTAAACTCGGATAAAAAACTATTTATACCTTCGGGATTATGCGCAGAATCGAAAATTATATCAGGGTTTTTAGAATAATACTCAAATCTGCCTTGCAAACATGTGTTCTTAATTACATTTTTAATACCTTTTGCAAGTACTTTGGAATCATTCAGCAGTAATACCTTTGAAACGGATAAAACCGCAAGAGCCGCATTGTATTTCTGGTATGTTCCTTTGAGCGGCATGTTCCAATCGTCGAGTTCAACTTCTTCGGTATACAATTCTACCGAATTCCCTTTCTCATTTATATAATCTTCTAATTTAAATAATCTGCTTGCGGTACGGGAACATACCGTTTCAATTACTTCTACTGCTTCGGGATTAAGTTTGCCTATGAAGACTTTTATACCGTCCTTAATAATCGCGGCTTTTTCGCCGGCTATTTTACTAATCGTGCCGCCTAATATTTCGGTATGTTCAAGGCTGATTGAAGTAATGATTACTGCAAGAGGAGTCAGAACATTCGTCGCGTCTAATCGGCCGCCGAGACCCGTTTCTATTACGGCATAATCGACATTCTTATCAAAAAAGAATTTGAACGCCATTGCCGTAGTTACCTCAAAAAAGGTCAGCCGGTTTTCATCAATATAATCGGAATAATCAGAAATAAATTTAGCAACATACTCGTCTTCTATGAAATTCCCGTTAATTTGAATCCTTTCGTTGAATTTTATAAAGTGCGGCGATGTGTATAGACCTACTCTGTATCCGGCTTCGGTTAGAATACTGGCAATGAACGATGAGGTACTGCCCTTTCCGTTTGAGCCCGCAATGTGAAATGCTTTTAAATTACTTTGAGGGTTTCCAATAAAACTCAGAAATTTTTTAATGTTTTCCAGTCCGAGTTTTATTCCGAAAGTGTGAAGAGCAAATAATTTGTTTAGTGCAGATTCGATTTCCATTTTATCTAGATTTTATAAGAACCTGTCATACCGGATATTTTTTCAATGCCCTGGGTCGCGCAATAGTTTTCCAATCCCTCTAAAATTTCTTTAGACGCGGACGGATTAATAAAGTTTAAAGTGCCCAGCTGAATTGCCGATGCACCTACTATCATAAATTCTATTACGTCCTTCCAGTTCATTATTCCGCCGATTCCTATAATCGGAATATCCACCTTTTGTTTAATCTCCAAGACCTTTGCCAATGCTACCGGCTTTATAGCCGGACCAGATAGTCCGCCGGTAACGTTCTTAATCTTCGGCGCTCTGGTGTATATATTGAATTCCGTACCTACAAGTGTGTTGATTGCCGAAACTGCATCTCCGCCAGACTCTTTGACTGCGTATGCGAATTCGGAAATATATGATACGTTCGGCGATAGTTTTATTATTACCGGTTTGTTCGTTACGGCTTTTACTTTCTCTGTTATTTTACCGACGGCTTTAACGTCGTTTCCAAACTGCAGCCCGCCTTCTTTTACGTTAGGGCATGATACATTTATTTCGAATGCTTTTATCGAATCTTCCGAAGTAAGTATTCTGGTGCATTCTACGTATTCTTCAACAGATCCGGCCGCAATGTTGCATATTAACGGCACGTCGTATTTTTTCAGGAAAGGAATTTTTTCTTTTAAGAAAATTTCTACTCCAACATTAGCAAGGCCGATAGCATTAAGCATACCTGCCGGGGTTTCTACAATTCGCTGCGGAGGATTTCCTTTTCTCGGTTTTAAACTCAGCGATTTGGTAACGATACCTCCTATTTTATTCAGGTCTGTAAACTCGGCAATTTCATTTCCGTAGCCCACAGTTCCGGAAGCAAGCAGAATTGGATTTCTAAACTTAAGCGGTCCTACTTGAACGGAAAGATCTATATTGCTCATATTATTACATCCTTAACGTTAAACACGGGTCCGTCCTTGCATACAAGAAGATACTTATCCGGGTCTGCTGTAGATTCAATCGGACATCCCTGACAAATCCCGAACCCGCAGGCCATAGCGCATTCAGTAGAAACCTCGCAATCAAAATTGTTGGTGATACAAAAATCTTTTAATTTCCTTAACATAGCATTCGGTCCGCAGCCGAATATTTTAATGTTTTCGGATTTCAGTATTTCAATGTTTTCTTTTAGCAGTTCAATTACATTTCCATTAAACCCCAGAGAACCGTCATCGGTGGCAATAGATATGTTTTGCAAGCCGTGAGTAATAACATCCCGGTACGTTTTACCGCCGATAAAAGTATAAACATTTTTATCGTTATCAAGTGAACGTATAAGGTAAGGAAACGGAGCAGCCCCCAAACCTCCGCCGACAATGACCGCGGTATTATAATTCCCCTTCAGATTGAAACCGTGTCCGAGAGGTCCGAGAACATCGATAAGATCACCGTAATGTTTACGGGCCAGTATTGCGGTGCCTTCACCGAATACGTTAAACATAATATAAAAGAAATCGCCTTCAACATCGCAGACGCTGAACGGTCTTCTCAGCAACGGATTAACCGATTCCGATACTCTAATGTTTAAAAACTGGCCGGGCAAAATGGTGTGTGCGATTTCCGGGCATTTAATTTTTAATAAGAATATTTGGTTGTCCAGCTCAATTGTTTTTTCAACGTATGCTTTTATAGTGACCAAGTTTCTTCCTTATATCAACGATAGTTTTTATTGAATAATGTCCTTTGGTGTAATTTTGGTTGGCTGCAATAAAATTTATATAATCTATAATCTATGTCTGTTCCAATTTACAAAATTCGATAAAGCAAAATAATCAAACTTTTATTAATTCTCGAGTTATAATTCCGTTCCTTTTCTTTTGCTACAAATGTTCATTCAATTTATTTATTTTCAGATGTTCTACAATCTTCTTCACATTCTGAGTCTGATCCCTGCGGCAGATTAATAATTCGTCTTTCGTGTTTATTATGATCAGATTGTCCACTCCCATAACCGCAGTAAATTTGTCGGGAGAATATATGTACGAATCAATTGTGTTATCGGTAAATACTTTTCCGATTGAAGCGTTGCCGTCTCCGTTTTTTTCGGATAATTGATAAACTTCCTCCCAGCTTCCGACGTCGCTCCATGAAAAATTTCCTTTTACTAGAAACACCTTCTGAGATTTTTCCATTATTCCGTAGTCTATGGATATATTTCTGAGCATGCCGTAAATATTATTTACGGTAGATGAAAACTGCTGTCTGCCGATATCTTTTTTGATTTGCTCCAATCCCTCGTATAAATCGGGCATCAATGTTTTTATTTCTTCAAGAATTGAATCGACCCTCCATATGAACATACCGCTATTCCATAAAAAGTCGCCGCTTTCAACAAACCTTACCGCCGTGGCATAATTAGGCTTTTCCGCGAAAGTAAGCACTTTAAATATTCCGTCGGAAACCGATTTATCGTCTATTTGAATATATCCGTAACCCGTTTCAGGCCTTGTAGGCTTAATTCCTATTGTAACCAGACCTTTCGATGAATATGAGTATTCGGCTGCCGTTTTAATTACGTTATGGAATTCCCCGGTGTCTCTAACTATATGATCGGCAGGCAGGATGATAGTTACGCCGTCTTTGGATTTTTTTTCGATTATAATCGAAGCGAGCCCGATGCAGGCTGCAGTATTTCTGCCGAACGGTTCTTCTATAATATTTTCTTCAGGTATTTGCGGCAGCTGATTGGTGATTTCAGCTTTTTGAACAATGTTGGTAATAATAAAAATATTTTCATCCTCAACTATACCTTTTAACCTGGCAACCGTATCCTGAATCATAGTACTTTGACCGAAGATCTGGAGCAATTGTTTCGGAGTCCTTTCTTTACTCCTCGGCCAAAATCTTGAGCCGATTCCACCGGCCATTATAACAGCATAAACTTTCATTTAATTAAAATCCCTTGTTTTATTAACTTGTAATTTTCTGCCGAATTCTTCGGCGCGATTTAAATAATTTGTAATATCTACTTCTTTACCTCTGACTACCGCAACAATAACGATCAAACAAGCTCTCATCGCTTCTATTACTTCTCTGCCGGGCATTAAATCACGGGTTCGTATCATGAATAAAGCCTTCGATACGATCTGATGCATGCTTGAGATTATCTCAAATCCTATTTTGGATGAGATCTCACCGTTGAGCTGCATAATTTTTGCGAAGTTGAGAACTTCGTCCGGATTGACCTCGTTCTTCGAAAGCAGTTTCAGCATTGCATCCAATGGTTTGATCGGCTTTAATATTTCCGATTCATAATTCTGGATGAAAAATGTTTCTTCGTCTTTATCTTCGTCAAGAATAAGTTTTTCTTTTATTTTCTCCGTCTCTGATTTTTCGAATGTTGACTCTTCGTATTTTCTTTTAACAAAATCAATATTCATTCCTTTTTCCGTTGTGAATTCATCCTTTTCGGTTGTAAAAGATGCGTCAGATTTATTAAGCTTTATCTTTTTGATTTTATCCAGCGAACTCTTGATGATTGCCGGATTAACCATATCCAGCATATGGTTTAAATCTTTGATGAGGAATTGGCTGTGGTCCTTAAATTTTTCCGAAAATTTAAATAGATCGATTTGGCTTTGAGTAAGGTAGTTGTATATTTCGTTAAGCCTGATTGCAAGAGTGGAAAGTTCTGTTATTTTCTTCATTTCAGCAATATCCGATTTTAAATCCTCCGATTTTGATATTGCTTCCCTCAAAAGAGCAACCACTTCAATTTTTTCCGAGCTTAATCTTAAATTATTAGAAGCTGCCGTTATACTTTGGATAATATATTGCTTTATTAAATCCATTTATTTTTTATAAATTCTCGGTACGCGCCTGCTTATATTGCATATGATTTCGTATGGAATGGTATTTAGTTTTTCACACCAGTCCCATGCAGTAATTTTTTTACCCTTCTTCTCTCCGAGTAAAAGTACTTCATCTTTATAACGGATATCGTCATCCTTAACGTTGAACATAATTCTGTCCATTGCCACGCGTCCTATCTGAGGATAAAATTTCCCTCTTATTATTGCTTTTGCCCTGTTTGTAAGGTTTCTGTTAAAGCCGTCCGCGTATCCTATCGGAACATTTATAATTTTGGTTTTTCTCTTTGCCGTAAACAATCTGCCGTATCCAACCGTCTCGCCTGCTTTAATCTCTTTTACAGAGGTCACATGAGAAACAACCGACATAACAGGTTTTAGTCTAATAGATTCCGAAGTTTCCAAAGAAGGATAATATCCGTATAAAGAAATTCCGGGTCTTACCATATCAAAATAAGCCTCAGGCATATCCAGAATAGCACCGCTGTTAGCTGCATGAGCAAGACCGTATGAAATACCGCGGTCTCTTAATTTCTGCAACAATTCGGAGAACCTGTTCTGTTGTAATACGGCAAATTCCTTATTCTTTTCATCGGAAGCGGCAAAATGAGTATAAATTCCGTCAATAATAAATTCATTACTATTAGATATTTTTACGACAAACTCAAATGCTTTATCAAAATCAATTCCCAGCCTGTTCATTCCGGTATCAATTTTTATATGCACCGGAATTCTTTTTTTGATTTTATATTTTTGCCGAAAAATTTTTATCCCGTCGCGTAAAACAGATAAATGATTATTATTAAAGACAGTCGGTATCAGATTATATTTAAATACATCCTCCGCCTGTTCCGAATCCACGGGATCAAAAATTAGGATTGGCTGTTTTACTTTATACTTCCGAAGTTCAACCGCTTCTTCGTTTATTGCTACCGCATAGTATTCAGGCTTTTTACTTCCCAGCGAATCTAAAGCACTAACAACTTGGCGGACACCGTGTCCGTAGGCATCGGCTTTTACTACCGCCATAATTTTTACATTTTTAATTTTCTTTCTAATATTTAAATAATTGTACTTTAAGTTAGAAAGATTTATTACTGCATAAGTAGGGCGCATCTATAAAAATGATTAATTGTCTGCAAAATATAATTTTTATTAAAGTTATAATCAATTAAGCCGCCTATCAATTACTTTATTTTACTTTAATTTCGGCTTTCCCCGAATCGATACTGCGGTTATTACTTAAAAACTAGATATTCAAAAAAAACAATAATATATCCGTATTGCCGGCTTGTTTAATAAATTAACACGATTCTCTCATATGAGAATAATGGAAACGTATTAATCTTATTATTGAAAATTCAAATAAAGCTAATAATTATAAATATATAGCTTTAATAAAATTTTAAATATTACATTTTTGGCATATAACTTGAATAAGTATGGAGACTTTTGAAAAACGGAATTTTCAAAAATTTTAATTTCTTGACATTACTTGAAGCTTATTATAATTTCCATCAAAAATTTTTGAGTAAAAATGTTAACTGAATTCGGAAAAATTTTTGCATTTATGCTGCTGTCGGTTGTCTTCGTTGTTATAATGGTGATAGCGGCAAAATTTATCAGACCTTCCAGACCGACAAAAGAAAAACTTTTAACCTATGAATGCGGCGAAGATGTTATTGGATCGCCTTGGGTTAAATTTAATATCCGTTTTTATGTCGTCGCCCTTATCTTTCTAATATTTGACGTTGAAGTTGTACTTTTAATTCCCTGGGCTTTGGTGTACAAGGAATTTGGAATGGGCGGTTTTTTAGTCGGAGCAATTTTTCTTCTGCTCCTTGGTTTGGGTATGGCATACGAATGGCGTAAAGGAGATCTCGAATGGGTAAGGCCTAAAGTTATTCCTCCCGTCATAAAAAAAGAATTAAAGCCGGAAAAAGTTCAAGCAGAACCGGAACCGATTCTTCCTCAATAATTACAAATGTAATCAGGAAGTCGGCAAATCGAACATAATATTCAAATTAAAAAAAGAAGTAGATCAAAATGGGATTATTAGATAAACAATTTACGGATGAAAACATCGTAGTGACCAAGGTAGAAGATTTATTGAACTGGGCGCGTTTATCTTCACTTTGGCAGGTGGGTTTCGGCTTAGCCTGCTGCGCAATTGAAATGATGGCTACTTCAGCCTCGCATTATGACTTCGACAGATTCGGTGTTATTCCCAGAAACAGTCCGCGACAAGCCGATGTAATTATTATTTCCGGCACGGTGACATTAAAAATGGCTATCAGAATTAAAAGAATTTACGAGCAGATGCCCGATCCTAAATACGTAATCTCGATGGGAAGCTGTTCTAATTGCGGCGGCCCATACTGGGAACACGGATACCACGTATTGAAGGGAGTCGACAGAGTAATTCCTGTTGACGTTTATGTACCGGGATGTCCTCCCCGCCCGGAAGCCCTCCTGGAAGGCCTTTTAAAACTTCAAGAAAAAATCAGAAACGAATCATTGGTGAAAAAGACAGCATGAAAAACGTTGAAGAAATCTTTAATCTGTTAAAAGAAAATTTTGGCGATTCAATAATTGAATTAGTCGCAAACATACCAGTAGAACAAGTAATAGTTGCGAACCCTATGGAAATAGACAAAATAGGTTTATTCCTCAAGGATCAGGAAGGACTGAAGTTCGACAACTTAATGTGTTTGTCAGGTGTAGATGATGCAAACGGAAAAAGCATTAAAGATGAAGAAGGAAACGTTACGATAGAAGGCGGTACTTTGAGTGTTTATTACCATTTTGAGTCCGTTAAGTTAGGGCATAAAGTTGTCTTGAAAGTATCTACCCCGAGAGAAAATCCCCAAGTCGCTTCTTTAGCTGAAATTTGGCATCATGCCGACTGGCATGAAAGAGAAGCTTACGATCTTTTGGGCATCATATTCTTAAACCACCCCGACTTGAGAAGAATACTTATGCCGTATGATTGGGATGCCGGCTATCCTTTAAGGAAAGATTATAAAAATCCGGAATTTTACCATGGTATGAAAGTACCGTATTAAAGAAAATGATTGAGCGAATTAAATTATGGCTTTAAAAACTGAACAAATGGTTCTTAATATGGGTCCGCAGCACCCATCAACTCACGGCGTACTTCGGCTGGAGTTGGAACTTGAAGGAGAAATAATTACAAAAGTTACTCCTCATATCGGTTACCTTCACAGATGTTTTGAGAAACACGCCGAAGCAATGACCTATCCACAGATTATTCCGTATACCGACCGCATGGATTATCTCGCTTCAATGGCTAATGAATTAGGGTATGCTGTTGCGGTTGAAAAGCTGCTCGGAATTGAAATACCCGAAAGAGTAGAATATATCCGTGTTATTATGGCCGAATTTCAGAGAATAGCGTCCCATCTTGTAGCTATCGGAACTTACGGACTCGATATCGGCGCTTTTACGCCGTTCCTGTATTGCTTCAGGGACAGAGAAAGAATTTTAAGTTTATTTGAGAAGACATGCGGGGCCAGACTGCTTTATAATTACATCTGGGTAGGCGGTGTATCGCACGACCTGCATCCCGATTTTATTAGAGAAGCAAAAGATTTTATACAATATTTCAGACCGAATATTAAAGAATTAAACGACCTGCTCACAAAAAATAAGATATTTACCGAAAGAACGGCGAACGTAGGTGTACTGCAGGAAGAAACAGCTATCAATTACGGAATAAGCGGACCTAATTTAAGAGCAACCGGATTAAAATGGGATTTAAGAAAGAACGATCCTTATTCTATTTATAATAAGTTTGACTTTGATATACCTGTCGGCCAGGGAATTATGGGAACCGTCGGAGATTCATGGGACAGATATTACATCAGAATTCTCGAGATGGAAGAAAGCCTTAAAATCATAGAGCAAGCTCTTGAGCAAATTCCCGAAGGCGACGTTACATCTGCGATCCCCAAAAGAATTAAACCGCCGGTAGGACAGGTTTATTCCAGGGTGGAAAATCCGCGAGGCGAATTAGGATATTTCATTATAAGCAACGGAAGCGTCAATCCGTTTAGAGTAAAAGTAAAAGGCCCTTCTTTTGTTCATCTCGGCGTTATGGATGAACTGTGCAAAGGCCATATGGTTGCAGACGTAATTGCAATTCTGGGTAGTATTGATATAGTATTAGGAGAAGTAGACAGATGATATACGATTATTTTTACAGCATCACCGGAAGCTACATAATTGCTGATATAATTCAGTCTTTGCTTCCCCTGTTCCTCTTCATTCTTCCTTTTGCACTTTTTGCCGTGTACCTGGAAAGAAAAGTTTCCGCACACATGCAAGACCGTCTTGGACCGATGAGGGTAGGCTATCACGGTGTTTTACAAACCGTTGCGGATATATTAAAGCTTATTCAAAAGGAAGATATTGTTGCAACAGATAACGATAAAACACTCTTTAATATTGCACCCATCTTAGTCTTCGTCGGAAGTTACGCTGCATTCGCCGCAATTCCCTTTTCAAGCGCATATATAGGCTCCAATATAGATCTGGGAGTCTTTTATATAATTGCGGTATCAAGTTTGGTTGTAGCCGGAATTCTTATGGCAGGCTGGTCATCCAACAACAAATATTCTCTTCTCGGTTCGATGCGGTCGGCCGCCCAGATGATAAGTTATGAAATTCCGACTATACTTGTTGTTCTTTCCATTGTAATGATAACCGGAACTTTAAATCTTAATACATTGAGTCAAATGCAGACCGGTTATTTCTGGAACTGGATGATATTCGGCGGACCCACATTCGGTGTAGCAAAAATTCTATTCATTCCGCTGATGATACTTGGTTTTATAATAATTTATATTAGCTCTCTTGCCGAAGTAAACAGGACACCTTTCGATATTCCCGAAGCTGAGTCGGAACTCGTTTCCGGTTACCATACGGAGTATTCGGGTATGAAATTCGCGATGTTTTTCCTCGCTGAATATGCAAATATGTTCGCGGTTTCCGCAATTGTTGCAGCGTTATTTTTCGGCGGTTACCAATCCCCTATCGGTTATTTAGGTAATTTGTTTAACGCTCACTGGTTAATTCCTATAGAGCAATTTTTCTGGTTCACCGCTAAAGGAATATTCTTTGTGTTCGTACAGATGTGGCTTAGATGGACTCTCCCCAGATTAAGGGTAGATCAACTTATGACTGCTTGCTGGAAATATCTTATACCTTTGGCTTTTGTTAATTTAATCATTGTCGGTTTAATAACGGTTTTATAGAATTATGAGAGAATATTTTAAAACAGCATGGAGTTCACTGTATACTGTTCTTGTCGGAATGAAGATTACCTTTAAACACCTCTTCACTCCTTCGGTCACAATTCAGTATCCTGATGTTAAACTTCAACTTCCCGAAAGAGAAAGAAACAGACTTTACGTTAACATGGACGATTGTATAGGCTGCGACCAGTGTTCACGCGCCTGTCCGGTTAGCTGTATAACCATTGAAACCGTAAAAGGCGTGCCGGGTGAAGACCTGGGTAAGACTTCAAACGGCAAAAAGAAAGCTCTGTGGGTTACTAAATTTGATATCGATTTCGCTAAATGCTGCTATTGCCAGCTTTGCGTTTTCCCCTGCCCCACCGAGTGTATTTATATGACGGACGTATACGAATTCTCGGAATATCAAAGAGGTAATTTTATATACGATTTCGTAACTCTTTCTCCCGAAGAAAGAGAAGAAAAAAAGAAAAATTACGATAAACTCGAAGCCGAAAAGGCTGCGGAAAAAGCGGCCGCAAAAGCTGCTGCAGCCAAACCTACAGAATCTAAGGAATAAAAAAGAATGGTTACTTACGATATTATATTTTACTTGTTTGCGGCAATTACATTGTTGTCGGCAGCCTTCGTTGTTTCGACCAGAAATATAGTTTACGCCGCTTTTTATCTCCTCTTCACTTTTTTCGGAGTTGCCGGAATTTATGTTTTGCTCGGAGCCGATTTTATAGCGGTGGTGCAACTGGTTGTTTACGTGGGAGGCATTCTGGTTCTTTTAATATTCGGAGTTATGCTCACGAATAAAATAACGAACGTTAAAATTAAAGGCGGTTTTCTGCAGATAGTTCCTGCGGTTATCGGCGTAGCATTGTTTATAGGTACTCTTATTGCTTCCCTCCTAAAAACAAATTGGAAAAATTTTAATACGGAAATTCCCGTATCAACCGCGCATACGCTGGGTGTACTTCTGCTTTCGCAGTATGCAGTAGTTTTTGAGTTACTGGGAATATTACTTTTAATTGCGCTGGTTGGTGCTGCATCAATGGCGCGGAAATAAAACGGTATATGATTATGTCGCATATAGGATTAAATCATTTTTTAGTAGTCAGTTCGATTCTCTTCGGCCTCGGAATATTCGGAATAATAACCCGGAAAAATGCTGTTATGGTGCTGATGGGAATTGAATTAATTCTTAATTCAGCAAATATAAATTTTATAGCTTTTGCCAAGTACGGAAATTTCGGATACCAGGGGCAAATTATGGCGCTGTTTGTCATTGTACTTGCAGCTGCCGAAGCTGCAATAGCATTAGCTATAGTATTAAATATTTATAAAACATTCTCAAACGTTAACGTTGATGAGATAGATACCTTAAAGGATTAGCCGAAATGACAGATAAATTATTGATTCAACTGGCAGAAATTATCTTGTTACTTCCCTTGATCGGTTTTGTAGTTACATTACTGCTGGGGAAAAGAATTGGAAAAATCTACTATTTTGAGAATCTCATTATTATCTCAACTTTTGTCCTTGCAGTTTTTATGCTTTTTGCAAAGCTGACCTACTTCCCGGATAAAACCATTGTCGGAGAGATGACCTGGATAAACGTCGGGAACACGCCTCTGTTCGGTCATATATCGATTGTTCTGGGAATGATGGTAGATAATATAACAGTTATTATGATGTTTGTGGTTACCTTGATAAGCATGCTGGTTCATATATTTTCTCTTGAATACATGAAGGGCGATAAGCGATTTAACAGATACTTTGCTTATTTGGGAATTTTTACTTTTTCGATGACGGGCATTGTCTTCACGCATAATATTCTGATGATGTATATCTTCTGGGAATTGGTAGGACTGTCATCTTATTTGCTGATCGGATTCTGGTTCGAGAAAAAATCGGCGTCGGATGCCGGTAAGAAGGCATTCATCGTAAACAGAATCGGCGATATCGGTATGTTTGCCGGAATTCTTATACTCTTCACTACTTATCATACTTTTACTTTTCAGCAGATATTTAATCAGATAGCTGCAGGGCATTTGCCTTTTAACAGCGGCTTCTGGCTTACTGTTACCGGAATTTTGATATTTGCCGGTGCAATTGGTAAATCGGCTCAGTTCCCGCTGCATGTCTGGCTTCCAGATGCTATGGAAGGTCCTACTCCTGTCAGCGCTTTAATTCACGCTGCCACAATGGTTGCTGCCGGTGTTTACCTTGTTGTAAGGATCTTCCCGATACTTACAGCCGACGCACTGACATTCATCGCTATAATCGGTGCTCTGTCTGCATTCATACCGGCTACAATTGCTCTGACTCAGAATGATATAAAAAAGGTTTTAGCGTACTCAACTATAAGTCAGCTAGGATATATGGTTTTATCGCTGGGTGTGGGTGCATATGCATTTGCATTCTTTCATTTGGTTACTCACGCATTCTTCAAAGCGTTATTATTCCTGGGTTCCGGTTCCGTCATAAATTCTATGCATCACGAACAGGACATCAGGCAGATGGGCGGCTTAAGAAAGAAGATGCCTATTACTTATGCAACGTTTTTAATTGCTTCGCTGGCTATTTCCGGAATTCCGCTTACGTCGGGCTTTTTAAGCAAGGACGGAATTCTTGCCGGAACATTCGCTTTCGGATCTCTTACCGGCAACTGGTTCTTCGCTTTTATGGGATTCTCGGTCGCACTGCTTACGGCATTTTATATGTTCCGACTTGTTATACTAACCTTCCACGGCAAGCCGAGGAATCAGGAAAAATACGACCACGCTAAGGAATCTAAATTTGTAATGGCAATGCCGCTTGTTGTGCTTGCTACTTTATCGATTTTCCTCTGGTACACTCCGAACCCTTTTAATCCTGAAGCAGGAGCATTTCTCGGCAAATGGGTTAAAGCGCCGCAGATTTATACGCCTCAGGAATACCGTTATTCTTTTATGAAGTCGGATGCGCCGGAAGCAGTTAAAACCGATCCCGCATTGCATGAAAGCGAAAAAGAAATTGTTTACTCCAGTTCATATACCGAAGCAATGGAAGGCGCTCACATCCCTTCGATGATTATGTCGTTGCTGCTTGCCGGATTGGGAATTCTTATCGCGTTCCTGTTTTACCAATGGAAAAAACTTGATGCGGATAAGCTTGCCGAAAAAGTTAAGCCGTTATATAACTTATCGTATAACAAGTGGTACTTCGACGAGATTTATCAAGCCTCTTTTGTTGCCGGCACATTAGGCTTAAGTAAAATGCTGGCTTGGTTCGATTCACATATCATAGACGGCATAGTTAACGGAGCCGCGACCGTAACACTTGCTGTTTCGCGAGGTGCAGGCAGGTTCGACAGTGTTGTAGTAGACGGACTTGTAAATTTAATGGCTTATATCAGCGGGTTTATCGGACTGTTATTCAGAAGATTGCAGACAGGTAAAGTTCAGACATACATAGTGTTCGTAATATTTTCAATTGTAATATTATTATTCTTATTTAAGTAATTTTAGTTTGAAATACTCAGGTAAAGAAAAATGCAAAACTTTCCCATCTTATCACTTATAACCTTCCTCCCTATTCTGGGAATGGTTATTATTTTATTATTGCCTAAAAATCAGGGGCCGGTTGCCAAATGGATTACTCTTGCGGTAACCTCTGTCCAGGTTGTTTTGGCTTTATTTATCCTCCACTTTTTTAATTATTCTTTGGGAGGTATTAACGATCCTAATTCTTTTCAATTCATTGAAAAATTCCGCTGGATTGATATAAGCGGCTTTTCATGGATCGGAAGGATAAAAATCGACTATTTCCTCGGCGCCGACGGAATCAGCGTTCCGTTGATTTTACTTACTGCGATAATCTCTTTTATCGCGACTCTGTCGTCATGGAATATAAACAAGTCGCTTAAAGGATATTTCGCTCTTTTCCTCCTTCTGGATACCGGAATGATGGGTGTTTTTGTCGCTCTCGATTTCTTCTTATTCTATATCTTCTGGGAATTGATGCTTCTCCCGATGTACTTCCTTATCGGTGTATGGGGCGGCCCGAGGAGAGAATATGCTGCAATTAAATTTTTCCTTTATACTTTGTTAGGTTCGGTCTTCATCTTATTGGTAATGATAGGATTGTATTTCAGTACTAATGAAACGCTTGCAAACGGCACGAAGGTATTTACATTCAATATGCTTTCGATGATGAACGTTCATAATTTTACGGCAACCGGAATACTGTCGCCGTTTAATCCGTCTAATCTAAGGTTCATAGCCTATATAGCTTTGTTTATCGGCTTCGCAATTAAAATCCCGATGTTTCCGTTCCATACATGGCTGCCTGACGCTCACGTTGAAGCTCCTACCGCAATAAGTGTTATTCTTGCCGGCGTACTTCTTAAAATGGGAACTTACGGCATCATTAGAATTTGTCTGCCTATCTTTCCAGAGATTACACAGCAGCTTGTCTGGTATATAGCATTGTTCGGTATGATAAACATTATATACGGCGCTCTTTGCGCAATGGCTCAAAAGGATTTCAAAAAGCTCATTGCTTATTCATCTGTGTCTCATATGGGCTTCGTAATTCTCGGTATTGCTTCGCTGAATACGATGGGAATCTCCGGTGCGGTATTCCAGATGTTTAACCACGGTACAATCACTGCAATGCTCTTCTTAATTGTCGGCGTAATTTACGACCGCGCACATACCAGAGGATTGGACGAATTCGGCGGACTTGCAACTCAGATGCCCATGTATGCCGGTTTTGCGGTACTGGCATTCTTTGCCGCCATCGGTTTGCCGGGGTTGAGCGGATTTGTTTCTGAAGCTTTTGTATTCCTGGGCGCTTTCGGATCTACTACAATAAGAGTAATTACCGTAGTATCAACGCTCGGTATTTTACTGGGAGCCGGTTATATGCTCTGGACAATGCAGAGAGTATTTCTGGGATCGCTTAAAGATAAATGGTCCAAGTTATCCGATCTTTCTTTCAGGGAATACGCGATGCTTGTTCCGCTTGCTTTGATCGTTATTTTCCTTGGAATTTATCCTTCTGCAATGCTTAACTTAATGAATTCATCTGTAAATCATATGGTTAAATTTATGGCAGACGCAAAGGTTATTTACGGCTCAATTGCCGGTATGTAAATTGTTGAAGAGTCTAAAAATATTTATAAAAATTTAATGTTGTAAAAAGTGAATACGTATAATCTAAACTATCTTGTAAACAGCTTATATCTCATTAAACCGGAGATAACAATCTCTATTACTCTTGTGCTTCTTGTTCTTGCCGATTTAATAATGGATAAGAACAAAAAGCTGCTCCCCTATATTTCAGTAGCCGGATTGGTAGTAGCAGGTTTTTTTATAATAGAACATTTTTCCACCAATGCATTCGCGTTCTCAACGTCAAGTTCAACCGGTATGGTGGTAGTTGACCCGTTCGGGAATTTTTTCAAACTTCTGATTGTGCTGGCATCTGTGTTTGTTATAGTTTTCTCTGCTTTCTCCAACGAGATAAAAGACGGAATAGACAGATTGGGAGAATATTATACATTGATCTTCGGAATGATATTGGGAATGATGTTTATGATTTCCGCTTCCGATTTAATAGTTGTATATCTTTCTCTTGAACTGGTTTCCCTTTCTTCGTATGTATTAGCCGGTTTTACGAAAAAATCTTTGAGAAACAGCGAAGCCTCACTGAAGTATGTTATATACGGCGGAACATCTTCCGGAATTATGCTGTTCGGTATTTCAATACTGTACGGATTAACCGGAAGTACAAACATTTACGAAATCAATTCTTTAATTCAAGCTTCTAATGTTCACGGCTTTATTTTTATCTTATCCGGCTTGCTGATCTTTGTCGGTATGGGATATAAAATCTCTGCCGCACCTTTTCATTTCTGGACGCCGGATGTGTACGAAGGAGCCCCGATTCCGATTACTGCTTATCTTTCGGTAGCCAGTAAAGCGGCCGGCTTTGCATTGTTAATAAGATTTATAAAAGTTACGTTTATTCAGTCTGTTGATCCTAACGGATTTTGGCACTTGCTTTCGGTAATTGACTGGAAAGGTTTCATCGTAGTTATTTCCATACTTACGATGACGCTCGGAAACTTTGCAGCATTATGGCAGAACAATATGAAAAGGCTTCTGGCTTATTCAAGTATTGCACATGCAGGCTATTTGCTGCTGGGATTGGCTGTAATGTCGAATGAAGGTATTGCGGCAATCATGATCTATTTCGCAGTATATGCTTTCATGAACCTCGGAGCATTTCTGGTTGTACTTCTTATTGCAAATAAAACCGGAAGCGAAGAACTCGATGATTACAAAGGTTTAGGTGCTGCTGCGCCTTTCTTAAGCGTGTCTTTAGCAATATTTTTAGTATCACTAACAGGTCTTCCGCCTACTGCAGGTTTTATCGGCAAGCTTTATATTTTTCTGGCGCTGGTAGATGCTAAGATGATAGTTGTTGCGGTAATCGCTTTGCTTAACACGGTTGTGTCACTTTACTATTATGTAAGAGTATTAAAACATATGTTCCTTGATAAGCCGGAAAAAGAGTTACCTGTTCTATCATCTTCAGTTGCTGCCGTAGTTACAGTTGTAGTTTTTCTTGTCCCGGTTCTGATCTTCGGTGTTTATTTTACGCCTCTTGTTGATCTTGCTAAAAGTTCTATTGCGTTACTCGGCTTCTAAAAAATAATTAAGTACAAATAAAAAGCCCGTTTTTAGCGGGCTTTTTTTATGCAAATTATTTGATTTACTTTCCGAGGAACTTACATAGGCTTTAACCTAAGGACTCAAAAAATGTTTTTAGAAATGCTGTGCGGCTCCAATGTGTGAAACTCAGTCTTCCCTATCTTTAATTTAGATTTTTGAGATAATAATAGGAGTATTATTTATTTGAATACTTTCTCTTCCTAGGCTTATCTCTTCCGGTTCTTTTTTTAGCATAGTTTTTATCGCTTCTTCTGAAATCTTTTTTTTCCGTCTTCCCTTTTTTACCTTCTGCTATTTCAATGTTTATCTCTCTTTTCTTGAACGACTTATTTTGGAACCCTTCCATTATTTTATTCTGATATTCACTGTCGGCTTCAAAGAAAGAAAAACTCTTGAGTATTTCAATTTCCCCTATATCTATATTCTTAACTCCGGTATAATCATTGACCATACCTATTATATTTGCAGGTTTAAGGTCATCCTTTTTACCCAGATTAATAAAATACCTGGTATAGCCCGAACCGGAGGACTTGCTTCTCGATGTCGAGTCAGGCACGTTAAGATCGGCAGTATTCTTATAATATTCCAGAAATCGGTTGAATTCGAGCGATACGAATCTTTTAATTAACTCTTCTTTGGGGATCATATCCAGTTTTTTATAAATCTCTGGTAGAAAAGAATCAATCCTCGATCCGTTTATTTCTACGTTCTGCATTTTATCTATAAAGAAAAGAAGCTGCTTTTCGCAAATATCGTCGCCGGAAGGAACCTGTAAATGCTTGAATTTTTTATTAAGCTGTTTTTCTATCGTATTTAGACTATGTTTTTCTTTCAGATTTGAAATAACGATTGAAATTCCGGTTTTACCTGCACGTCCGGTTCGGCCGCTTCTGTGAGTGTAAATCTCGAGATCTTCCGGAAGATTATAATTTATTATATGTGTTAAATTATCCACATCAAGGCCTCTGGCGGCTACATCGGTAGCTACGAGCAAACTTATAAGCCTGCTGCGGAATTTATTCATCACGGCGTCTCTTTGCTGTTGTGACAGATCCCCGTGCAGTGCTTCGGCGTTATACCCGTCTTTCATAAGTTGTTCTGAAACCTCTTTGGTCTCATGCCTGGTTCTGCAGAAGATAATTCCGAAAATTTCCGGATTAAAATCGGCAATTCTCTTCAATGCCGAATATCTGTCTTTTGCATGAACCGTGTAACATATATGCTCAATATTTTCAGCGCCCGCGTTCTTTTTACCTACCGTAATTTCGGTAGGATTTTTCATATAGCGGTTGGCAATTGTTCTTACTTCAGAAGGCATTGTTGCAGAGAACAGCAGAGTATTTTTTTCTGCAGGTGTTTCGGCCAGAATTGATTCAAGTTCATCCCTAAAGCCCATGTTAAGCATTTCGTCGGCCTCATCAAGCACTACCGTTTTTACGGAAGAGAGATTAACAACTCCTCTGTCAATCAAATCGTTTAACCTGCCGGGCGTTGCCGAAATTATCTGCGCGCCTTTTTTGATGTCTTTAACCTGTTTCTCCATACTGGAGCCGCCGTATACCGCGGCTATTTTTATTCCGTTCAAATATTTCGAGTAGCTGATCAAATCTGCGCTTATTTGCATGCACAATTCTCTGGTCGGGCATAAAATCAGGTGTTGAATCTTCTTTACCGAGGTATCGGTTCCTTGAATTAAAGGCAGTCCGAAAGCCGCTGTTTTACCCGTTCCGGTTTGTGCTAATGCAATAATATCTCCCGGATCATCGGTCAGCAAACGGCTTATTACCTTTTCCTGCACAGGCATCGGTGTATTGAATCCTATTTCCTCAATTGCTTTTATAATTTCCGGATTAACACCGATTTCTGCGAACGTTATCATCATATGTCCTAAATGGTTTTTAAATTTTGATTGATACTTAATAAATGGTTTTTATGCGGTCACAACTAATTTAGAAATTAGTTTATTCTCTAAGTCCTCGAGATCTTGCAAAATTTTAACACGCACTGCTTTAGTTTCTTCCTTCAAATCGGGAATTAAATTTTTATAATAATTTATCCCGTCAATCAGATTACGTCTGAAATTATTAAAATATTCTTCCGAATTTGAGGTATGAGGCTGGAAGTTCCCGTCGATTTTTTTGAAAAAATAATCGATGTAAAGGCTTAGCTCCTTAATAAATAAATTCGGTCTGTAAGCAGCAGTTATGAGGTTTATCCTTCCGTAAATATGATCGACCATTTCGCTAAGCGAGGCAATTTTAGAGAAATAAGCTATATTAGGTCCCGGACATACTGCCGCTGCGGTACTCATTTTCGGGGTTTCAATTCCTTTAACGGATAGAGCGGACGCACCCAGTCCCAGGCAAAGGCATACTTTCTCAGTTACTTTCTCTAATTCTTTTTTATATTCTTCGGTAAAAATAATTTTCTCTTTCAGTTCTTTTATCTTTTTATTGATATATGTAATCGAAGCCGTACAGACAGGCTTATCGGAGAATTCTTTATTAAAGGTAATATATTTCTTTGGGCATAAACTTCCAGGCTTCCCGCTTTCAATCCTCTCGTTCTTTTCCTTTTCCTTTTTACTGCCCCTAAAATAATTAAAGGGGACACCCAGCGGAGAAACATCGCTTAAATATACATCATCTTCACCGGCATTTCCCAGGTCAATAAGTGTTTCTTCATCAACATTCGTTGCTTCAGGCACCAGCAGAAAAGGAGTGCCCCATCCAACTGATTTGATCCCGTATTTACGCATTAAAAAATTATGTTCGGAAGAATTGCCTACACCGCCTTGAACGGTTAAATCGATTTTTAAATTATTTTCATTATATGTTTTCTTCTTCTTATTCATTGCTTCGCTAAAAAGAGAATTAACCGAAGCGAATAATTCTTCTTTCTTTTCCGTAAATTCATTTAAAATCGGCCCCAATAAATAACCGTCGGTGGCAAAAGCATGCCCGCCGCAGTTCAAACCGGATTCTATTCTGTATTCCGAAACCCAAAGACCTTTTTTTGCCAAGAACCTTCCCTGGATAAAAGCAGACCGAAAATCGCTTACTTTTATTATTATTTTTTTCTTGAACTTTCCGTCACTTCCCGGATAGAAGTCCTCAAAATTTTCCAGGTAGCTGAATAATCGTGGATTCATTCCGGCAGAAAATACAACGGAGCTCTCCAGTTCGCTTTGCGCAAATCCTCTTAAAGCTGCGTGTGCATCGTTATATTCAACCGGCAGCGGATTTCCGTTCGCATCATAATTTGATTTATCCAATTTTGTCATGATGTTTACATCGATGGAGCCGGGACATAAATTTTCCCTTATCCATTTCTGAATACCCGGGACATCGGCATTATCAGCATTAAGCATGTTATCAAGTTTTGATTTTAACAATGAGTCTTCAGGAAGCATGGAGATATATTTTAGAATCTCGCTTCCGGAATCAAAAGCGGATTCTTTTAATTTTAGAAATTTTTCTTTGACAATTTTATTAATAAGATTCAAATAAGCCGTAATCCTTTTTGCCCGCATATCTTCTTCATCGTCAGTAATCGGAATATATTTTTCATTCCTTTCTTCCAGATAATAACGCCGCAGCGCTTCCATTAACATGTCGTCTGCAAGAGATATCACGGAAGATATGCCGTACTGAGATACTTTTAAAGGTGTATCAATTGAATACCCCGTACCGAGTACGGGAATGTGAAAATTATGTGCGATTGTTTCCTTCATTAATATAGTTCCAATATGTTATGATATATTTACGGTTATTTTCTCGATGAGGAAATATAAAAGGCAAGAATATTTGTTAAAATATCAGACTGGTAATTTCCTACGTAGAGGAATAAAAAGGATTTATTAAATAATTAGGTCAAAAAATATCTTTCAAATCATAAAATATCTAATCACGCCTCCTAATGTATAAAATAATTTCATCATTTCGTAGTAAAAACTGAAAGAAATTCAGATATTGGATGCCGCGGGTAACTATTGCTCCCGCCAAGCATTTTGCTTAATCATTTATCCTTTATTGCTTTTAAAAAATTTTAATGACTCACTTATTCCTGCTTCGTAAGAAGTGGGAGAAAAATGAAATTTATTTTCGAACTGAGACGAATCGAAGAAATAATCATACTTGTACTGATAAAGCATCTCATAAAGTTCTCCTACAAGAGCATTAAACAATCCACCAAGTTTTATCATCCAGCCTTGCAATACCATATATTTATTTTTCTTTCCTAGTTTGCCGGCAATAATATTAATAAATTCTTCTCCGGTTATCGGCGGATGCGCTGTAGGCATATGCCAAATCCGGTTAAATGAATCATCCGATTTTGAAAGTAAATATAACGCTTTACCGCAGTCGAGCGTATAAGTGAATGAATGTATCGCCTTAGCGTTTGCCATCCATTGCGCCTTTTTATCCTTGGATAAATTTTCAATTACCATTATCCCGGGCAAACTTGTCTTCTCCGAGTACGGCCCGTAAAAATCGGCAGACCTTGCAATAATTGCATTGATGTTACCGTTCCTAACTTCGGTCATTAATGAATTTGCAAGTTTGGCTCTTATCTCACCTTTTTTACTTACCGGATTATACGGTGTATCCTCCGTCATTTTTCCCTTCACAAGACCGTACGCATATACATTATCAAAAAAAATTAATTTTGCGTTTTTCTCTTTACATACTTTAACCACATTCTGCATTATCTTCGGCCAATTATCTTCCCAGATTTTTTTGTCGTATTTAAGACCGGCGGTTAAGTAAACAATAGTTGAATCTTCTACAACATTTTTCAAGCTAATAAAATCAGTTAAATCTGCTTTTACCGATTCGGCCCCATTCATTGAATGACCACTTCTGGAAATAAGCCTAACTTTCTCTTTATTTCTAATGAGCTCCTCAGTAAGTGATTTTGAAATGGCACCTCCCGCTCCCAATATGATATGCTTGGTATTGGAATCCATTTGATTACCCATGATTATTTGTAAATTATATTAAGGGCACTTCTAAAAACTTCAATATTCTCTGCGAACATTGCGTATTCTTTTCGTTGAATTTTTATAAAAAATAGATTTTAGAAGAGCCTATAAGACACTTCGCCTTCAACATTTTAAATAATTATCCTATAAATCCGGAATAATTTATTAGAAAGATAATAAATTATTCAGTAAAATATTTTATCAAATAAAATTTTGAATTTTATGATATTATTAAATTTTAACCTTGCTATGCCGGAGTTCAGCAGGAACACCGACATGTTTAAGATAAAGAGAATGTATAAGAATATGAATATAAGATGATTTGTTAATAACTTGTAAGTGTGAGAACAAGAACCGGTTTCCGAGAGATTAAGCGATTTCCTTCTCCAGCTCTTCTTGAACCCTGGTGGTTAGGGTATCGTAATTAAGTCCGTCCGGGTAAATCGGTCGGAGGAATTTAACATTGATTTTTTTCCAAGGCCTGGGGAAAATACTCCCTCTGGGCAGTGCCAGGTTTGCTCCGTTTATTGAAACAGGCACTACCGGCACATTAAGTTCGCGGCTTAAAATAGCAAACGATTTTTTAAATTCGCCTATTTGCCCTGTGTACGTTCTAGTTCCTTCAGGAAAAATTATAATGTTCTTTCCGCTTTTCAATACAGCGGCAAGCTTCTGGAGCGATTGTTTTAAATCTCTATTAATATCCATTACTATTACGTTATTCCTGTCGGCAAGTGCTTTTATAAATTTATTGCGAACATGTTTTTCTTTAGCGTAGAAATACGTATTCTTCATTACTTTGTTCTTTAAGAATACCGAAACAAAAAGTCCGTCGAAAAAACTCTGATGATTAGGAGTGATTATAAACGGTCCATTGGGAATATTTTCTGTCCCCTCGCCTTTTATTCTGAAATAAAATCTAAAAAATATTTTTGAAGTATTTTTAAACAAATTTTGAGTAAACCAGCTTCTGGGTAGTTTCAGATCTATTTTTTCTTTGAATATTTCCGCCCACTTAACGGACTCAACACTTAGTTTATTCTTCTTTTCTTTCATGAACAGAGACAATTTTTCGACCGTAGGATGATGTATGAATATATCGTCGTGTACCTTTATGCCGAAAGTGGATTCCAGAAATACCTGGAGATTAACTTTATCCAGTGAATCCAGACCCAAATCTATTTCAAAATGATCATCGGGCTCTATCTCACTTTTCTTTTGCTCTTTAAGAAAATCCCTGATCACACTGTACTCTTCATATTCGGGGGCGTAATTATCTTTTTTCTTTTTTGTTTTATCGGTTTCAACAATTGCTGAAAGCTTATACCTTTGAATCTTACCGAGCCTTGTTTTAGGCAATTCGTTTTTGCACAGAACAAATTTTGTAATCTTTTTATACGGAGCAGCCGACTTGTTATACTTATCAATAACTTCCCATCGAAATAATTCTTCCAGGTTATGAACCGTCTTTTCCTTCAATTTAATGAAGTCCGGACATACGGCAGCAGTCAAGGAATCGTTCCGCATAAAGACCCCTACTTCGGAAACAAATTCGGACTGAAGTTTAATTTTATTTTCAATTTCTTCCGGATTAATATTTTTGCCGTTTGAAAGGACGATTATCTCTTTGGATCTTCCGGTAATATAGATATAGCCTTCATTATCAACATGACCAAGATCTCCCGTATACAGCCATCCGTCTTTTATTACCTGGGCAGTTTCTTCCGGTCTGTTATAATACCCCTTCATAACGCATCTGCCCCTTACAATTATCTCTCCGTTAAGGGTCTTAACATCAAGTCCTGGCAGAAGCTGTCCGGCAGAACCGATTTTCCATTTACCGGGTCTGGTAAATGTAATCATGGGTGCCGTTTCCGTCATACCGAAACCTTCAAGCATTTCAAAGCCTAAAGTTTTGAATATCCTTGCGATTTCTTCGTCAAGCTTTGCTCCGCCGCATACCATATATTCAACGTTGCCCCCGAACTTGGCGTGTACTTTTTTGAATATGGTCTTGGAAAATTTCCTGGAATTAATAACTTTAGCCAAACGGAAGAAAGTTTTAGCAATTATGCTTTTATTTATTTGAGCTAAAATACCCATTGCTATTGCGGAATATAACCGGGGAACACCTATGATTATAGCAATTTTATTTTTCTGAAGCGTAGATATTATATCTTCGGAGGTCATCGAAGGCGAAAATGCTATTTTTGCACCTGCCGATAAAGGAATAATCAAAGTACCCATAAGCGGGAAAATATGATGAAATGGTAAAAGAGCTAATACGTTCCTATACTCGTTAAAAATCAGGACATGCTCCGTAACTCCTGCTATATTTACGGATAAGTTATCGAATGAAAGCATCACTCCCTTCGGAGAACCTGTAGTTCCGGAAGTATAAATTATAACTGCGGTATCATCGTTATCAGCAAAATTCAGTTCATCCGATTTATAAGTACCAAGATCATACAGGAGTTCTTCAAAAACATAAATCTTAATTTCATAATTTACTTGCTTTACGGCTTCCTTTAAAACAGAGAACGAGGAGGAAGAAGTAAAAATAATTTCGGCTCTGCAGTCATTTAATATATATGCTATTTCTTCGGGAGTTGCTAGATAATCAATAGGTACCGCAACCGATTTATTTTTCCATGCGGAAAAAAAAGCATAAGCCCATTCAGGCCGGTTCTCCGAAAAAATGGCAATTTTGGATATAGGAACGGATGAATATAATTCGGAAAAATAATTGATATGTTTGAGAAGATCGTTGTAACTAATTACTTCATTAAGCCAAACAAAAGCAGTTTTATTGCCGGATTTTATTTGCAAACAATTCCCTATTTAAGATATAAAACATACAATTATACTTAATTTAATTCTTTTTGTAAAGCATAATCGCCGTCGATAATTACCTTCTCCACGGTAATAAATACATGCAACTGCGAGCAAAGAGATTGAATAGTTAATTCCCATAACAACAACAGTCCAAAGAAGTACAGCGGATAAAAAGCATGATAACGTTTTAATGTTAGTTTCCCATTTTAATTAAAATTCTATTTTGTCAATCCGTATTCCTCAATTGACTTAATTATTTGATCAGCCATTTTTTTATGAGTTGAAACCGACGGGTGTCCGTTTGCCGCATATCCGCCGGGGAAATAATCGAACTGCGAATAATAAATATCTTTATGCCCGTCTGCTTTTTCCTTATTAACAATTTGATGAACATTTACTCTTATCCAATCCGGGTAAGCAGCTACGGCTAATATTTTAACTCCGGGATAAACGCTTCTTACAGTTTTCAAAAAATCGTGATAACCTTTCCTGAATACTGCCGAATTGCTGTCGCTAATAGTATTATCTTTTCCCTTAAGTCCAGACATATCATTTAATCCGAGACAGATTATAACAAGCTGCGGAACCCATTGCTTAAAATTCCATTTAGGTTCGGGCTTTTCCATTAACGTGCGATCAAAATAATGCAGCATTGATATATCGAAATCACCCTGCCAGTCGCACACCATACCTATGCCGGATCTCGCGGTTAAATGGTATTGTGCGTCGAAATGCCTCGCTATTATTGGGGCAAAACCCTTATCGATATTAGTAACAACAAATTTATCTTCCCACTGCATTTCGGGAAGAACGGCTTCATTGCCCTCTGCAGCAGTAAAAGAATTGCCCACGAACTCGATTTTAAGTTTTGGTTTGTCCTTAGGAATGTAAAGCTGCGCTCCGTCATCTAAGATTAAACCCGAGAAAGTAAATACTTCGCCGAAAGAAATATTCCTTTTGGCAAAACGAAATGTATGCCTGCCGGCGGGAAGATCTTTAACAAGTACATAATCCGTTTCTCCTTTTACAGCTCCGCGGAAAATGCAGTTCAATTTTCCGTCTATATACACGTTATAATAATTTATATTATCATCCATGCGGACACCGATGCTGGTGCCGCTGAACTCAGCATAAACATAGACCCCGGGCCACGATTGTTCGGGGTGAAGCGGATCATTCATATCCCATCTTCCGTAGTATTGAATGTTCCGATTATTTGCATGTATAAAAATGGAACCGTAAACCATATTATTTAATTCCGCAATTTGTATTAAGAGAAAGAAGAAATAAACAATGTATTTTTTCATTATAATTCTTCCTGCTTATTAAACCGGGTAATAAAATATGTGAATTATTACATACCGGCATTCCGCTTTCAATACCTTACTTAAAAAATATTCTTCGCGGATAATTTAGTAATAAAGTTAAAAAGACAAAAGGAAGTGTAAATATTGAAAATAAAAAGGGCGGTAATAATTAACCGCCCGTGAAGAATGGAAAACTTTGAAATTTCGCAAAAGTACTGTCAATAAGTAATTGCCATACTATTGTCGAAACTCTTTATTTGTTCCGAAGCCCTAATATTTTTACCGAATTCGTCGTTAGCGTTAAGTTTAAACTTATTTACAAGTTCCTGAAGTTTAAATGTCAGTTGAGTTAAGTCTTCGGCAGCCTTTGCTATCTGCGAACTGCCTACGGCCGATTCCTGAGTTACATTGCTGATGCTGTCAACATTTTTACTGATTTCCTCTGCAGTAGAGGATTGTTGTTCGCTAGTAGCGGCTACCTGATTAACCAAATCGGATACGCTGTTTGTACCGTTCAAAATATCCTTAAGAACCAAATCGACCTCTTCGGTAAGTTTCATGCCTTCTTCAACGGATAATTTCGCCTCGTTCATAGAATTATCCGCATCCTTAACTTCCTTCTGTATTGATTTGATTGTTTCTGCAATTTCTTTTGTAGCTTTAGTAGTTCTTTCGGCAAGTTTTCTGACTTCATCTGCAACCACAGCAAAACCTCTACCCTGTTCCCCTGCTCTTGCGGCTTCGATGGCTGCATTTAGAGCCAGCAGGTTTGTTTGGTCCGCTATATCATTTATCACCAAAGTAATTTCACCTATTTGATCCGTCTTTCCCGTAAGAGATGTAATTATTCTTGCGGTCTCCGATGAGGCTTCAACAATACGGTTCATTCCCTTCTTGGTATTATCTGTTTTTTCCGAACCGATTTTTGCAGCATTACTGGCATCAACTGACATATTGGAAACTTCGGATATATTTTTTGCTGTTTCCATAATCGTTCTTGTCATTTCCTCTACGGAACCGGCTACTTCGGTAATTTGAGATGTTTGTTCATGCGCTCCTGCAGCCATTTGTTCAGATGACGACGAGATTTCTTCCGCAGCACTTGCTGTTGCCTGAATTGCTTCCTTTACTTTCTCGATAGTTTTATTCAAATCGCCGATCATTTTATTGATATTCATCCCCAGTTCGTATAAATCGCTATTATTATCTATATGAATTTCTGCAGTAAAATCGCCGTCGGCAACTCTTGCAATAGCTTCCGCAATGGGTGCCATCTGTGTATTTAAATAGTCCTTTTGTTCTGCTTCAATATCCCTAAAGTCGGTGAAGAAAACGAATATTCCGATTAACTCACCTTTGCTATTATTAATAGGACCGGAATATATAAGAACAGGAACCTTTTCACCCTTATGAGTGGTTATTAAATTTTTTTCGCCTTTGATAAAATCTCCGTTTATTGCTCTTCTTGTTATATCATCCTTTAGTAAAACATCTTTAACTTTAGACTTACCGTTAATTTCATCCGGGGTTTTATTAATTTCCATAAGATCGCACGCAGCATTGTTAATATATCGTATTGTATAATCCAGGTTCGCCATAAAAAATGCGCCGTTTATTCCGTCCTGAAAACTTCTAGATCTGGCAATCTCATCTTTTATCTGATTTATCATGAAATTGAAAGAATGCGTAAGAGTTCCGATTTCATCATTTCTGTCAGTTTCGAGAAGCGAATCAAAATTACCGCTGATAATATCGTTAGTACTTTTATCCAAACGTTTAATTGGTTTGACTATAATTTTATTAAGCAGCGGAATAAACCCGAACACAAGTAGAATGCTCATGATTATAGTAACTAATGTAAAACTCTTAGAATCGGCTACGGATTTTAACGCATTTTCATTAAATGCGGCAGCCTTGTTTTCATTTATAGTCACTAATTTTTTGAGACTGATTTTAGCCGCATCAAACTTATTTAAAGTTTCGTCAGAAAGGTTATTGACCTGAACAATTAAAGTATCGATATATTTATTTCTTTTCCCCCCGTTTTTAGACACAAGTGCGTCAATCTTTTTTTGAAGCAGAACTACTTCATGGTCGGATGCCTTCCACGAGTTCCAATCGGGTATAAATTTATTCCATAGGCTGTCTTCTACCGGAGTTTTTTTCAGAGGGGCATATATTTTCCAAGCATCGTCAGCCCTTTTAAACGCGTCGCCTATTGATTCGTAAATTGAATTTCTGATATTTGTATTTTTTAAATCCTGATTTAGAATTGCTCTTTCCGCGCTTAATACTGAGGTTTCAGCCTGGTACAATGTAAGACATGAGTGAATACTCGGCAGGATATTATATCCTAATTCTTTAATCGTACCTGTTTGTTTATTTAAATTGACATAACCTATATATCCGTTTATCACCGTAATTAAAATAATAACAACAAAAGCGAGTATTAATTTTGTTATTATTTTTCTGTTATTCAGAATTTTAAAAGTCATTTTAAGCTCCTCAGTATTATATCTGCAATTTGAAACAAAATATTCCCCCGGTTATTTCCATTATCGCAAATTAATATATAATTTTTAGACTGATTCTGTTACTTATTCAATAGAAATCAAATAAATTACTCAAGTTGACCGCCTGGTTTTATATATCATTAAAACAGTTCGAAATATTTATATTTTTTTCAATAACCCGAGAATTAATTCGCGGGTTAATGAAAAGGGAAAAAAGTTTTTTGTAACCGTTGAACCTACCGGTAGGCAGGTTCAACGGTTTTTCACTCCCCAAATATTTAGGCGGCCAACTAGAGTAAATTATAAATTTTAAAAATCTGAATTGTTAAACAGTTATCTATAAAATGTATTTATTGATGATATGCTGTTAAACAGAATTTAGTGTGGTTGTATAAGATGTGTCTTTTAAACTAATTTGATTTTTATTTATTGCTTCCAAGGATATTTATCATTTATTCTTACCGGTTTTGGCCGGGTGACTTAAATATTTTCGCGCATATAAAAAAACATTTATATTTGAAGCTTTCAATTTTGACGGTATGGAATTTAATTTAAAAACAGACGATGCATACGCATCTCTTAAAATAAAAGACTTCAGACAATTTGTAGTTGCCAGATTTCTTCTGACTTTCGGTATTCAAATGCAGTCGGTAATAGTCGGGTGGCAGATATACGAATTAACTCACGATGCTCTTTCGCTGGGAATGATAGGGCTAACTGAAGCAATTCCGTTTATGAGTATTACATTAATAGCCGGACATGTAGCGGATGGAGTAAGCAGAAAAAAGATAATTTTATTCTCCAACGTGGTTTATCTTTTATGCGCCGCTTCTTTATTTCTCGTTTCCACATCTTTTCATTATTTGCTAATGCGGGACGGAATTATTCCGATATATGCAATCATTTTTATTACTGGTTTTGCACGCGGGTTTATATCGCCTGCCCAGGGAGCCTTTTTTGCGCAGCTGATACCAAGAGAACTTTTCGGCAATGCATCTACATGGAATAGTCTTATGTGGCAGGTCGCCGAAGTGAGCGGTCCCGCGGTGGGCGGTTTAATATACGGATTTTACGGTGTAGGCAGCGCATATTTTCTAGTAGTTTTTATGTGTATTCTCGGATTTTTATTTTATTTAACCGTCAGCAATAAACCTTTACCCGAAAGGAAAAATAAAGAGACGGTAAAAAAAAGTCTTTCCGAAGGCTTAAAGTTTGTTTTCAATAATAAAATAATATTCAGCGCAATATCGCTTGATATGTTTGCCGTATTTTTCGGCGGGGCCGTTTCGGTATTGCCGATATTTGCGGACAGGATATTACATATCGGCGCAAAAGGTCTGGGCTTTCTGAGAGCCGCTCCGGCAGTAGGCGCAATTATAATGTCGGTTATACAGGCACATTATCCTTTATTTCAAAAAGCAGGTCGAAATTTATTACTTTGTGTATTCGGATTCGGTGTTGCGATTATTTTATTCGCGTTATCCAAGTTATTTTTCATTTCTCTTTTTTTATTGTTAGTAAGCGGTATGTTCGACAACGTAAGTGTTGTTATACGGTCTACGATCATTCAGTTATATACACCCGATGAAATGCGCGGAAGAGTATCGGCAATAAACGGAATATTTATCGGATCTTCGAACGAACTGGGATCATTTGAATCCGGAGTTGCTGCCAAGCTTATCGGATTAATACCTTCGGTAATTTTCGGCGGAGGAATGACACTTGTAGTTGTATCAGCGGTAAAAAAAGCAGCTCCTGTATTAAAAAAATTAAACCTTTCATCCGGCAACACTTTTTAAATATCTTAAGGGCACTTCTAAAAACTATTTTTTATAAAAATTCAACGCCAAGAACGGAAATAATACACAATGTTCACAGAGAATATTTAAGTTTTTAGAAATGCCCTTAAAAAAGGATTAAAAAAATTATACAAGATCTTTAATTTGCAAAGTTATTACTTCCCGGAACGAACTTGAAAAGCGCAGCAGAGATTCCTGTTTCTATGAAACTTTTAAAATACATATAAGCCGCGATAATTTTTCCTCCGTATGCATCTATTCCGGTATAGTCTCCGAAAAATATTCCCGGATTCGGGAAAAAAGGTTTTTGATTTATTTTAAAGTTCATGAAATTCTGACCGCCGTCAATGCTTCTTGCAAGTGTTAAACCGGTTCCGGTACTGTCATAATCCTTTCTGTCGTAGTAAATGATATTAATCGATTCCGTCAACCGGATCTACTGCCATCCACGAAAAAAATTGGTATTTCCCGTTCCCCATTTTGTCGTTATTAACTCTGACAGGCTGCGACCACGATTTCCCTTTATCCCTTGAATATTTTACAAAAACATCGGGATCACCGAACCGGCTGTCTACCCAGTTAACATAAATACTGCCTCTATATTTTCCGCTGCTCAGATCAACTTTTGCAACGGGCATACCGTTGGCCCTATTTATCTCCCGGTACCTTGAGATCCCATCCGTTATATATGAATCCTATTGTTTTGTCTGGACCGAATTTTTTGCCGCCGTCTTTAGATTCAGTGAACATAATACCTTCCGGTCCTGCCCAAACCACATAAATTGTCCCGTCGGGTGCTACTGCAGTTACTGCGCCTTCAACCGTATTGCTGCTGTCCCGGCAGTCGCCGCCGGTGGTCGATATTCTTATCGGCGATGAAAATGTTCTGCCTCTATCTGTTGATCTTGAAAAATAAATTTGGCTAGAATCCTGCGGAGCTCTGCTTCCGTATCGGGCGAAATGAGTCCATGCGAGATAAACATTATTTTTAAATGGAGATGCCGGGGAGTTATCTACTGCGACATATGGCTTATCTTCCATAGGAGCATTTGTATTTATATGGTCAACCACAACAGCGCGGCGATCCCAGGTACTGCCTCCGTCCGACGAGCTGCTGACATAAATTCCGCTCGAATTCTTTTCGGATTCCTGTCCTTCCAATCCCGCAAATGATAGATATGAATGGAAAACGTAATTTTCCGTTCCGAACGCAACGGCATCATCGCCCTGCACCCTATTTTCCGGATTAGGTGTTTTTATTTTATTCCAGCTGATTCCGCCGTCTTCCGATAGGTACGCAAAATTGCTTATTCCCGAAGGTTCATTAGTGTAATTGATAAAAACGGTTACAATATCAGCGGTGTTTTGCGGATTGACTGCAACAGAAACTTCTACCGGATTTTTGTCTTTTGGTTTTGAAATTTCTACAATTTTGCCGTCTTGTGCTTGTAGAGCAAAAGTAAAAAGCGTTATGAAAAAAAGTATTTTAAACAACGTATAATTTATCATTTTATATTATTCTCTTTTTCCGGAATAAAATTATATAAACGGAATCAAAATAATAATATTATCAATCACATTATCTGAAATATAAAAAGGATTGATTAATAAGCACTTAAACATTATTTCTAATGTTAGATATGGCGTGGTGGCTTATTTAATCAATCCTTTATTAAAGTTTGAGCTTGAACCTTTAACTTAGGATAATTCTCTAATCCCTAGTTGAACTTAAACTTGAACTTTCAAATTATTGATATAGTCCATAGCACTCAAAGCTGAGATTGTCCCGTCGGCAACAGCTGTAGTTATCTGTCTGTATCTTTTCTGAATTGAATCACCTGCGGCGAAGACACCTGCGATATTGGTTTCAAGATTCTCTTTCGTTATAATTTCGTTCCATTTATTCAGTTCAACAGCTCCCTTGAGGAACTCAGTGTTGGGAACATATCCTATAAATATAAATACACCGTCAATTTCCATATGAGTTAATTCATTGGTCCTTTTATTTTCAATCGTAACACTTTCCAATTTTTCGTCACCGCTGAATTCGATGATTTGAGATTCCATAATGAATTTTATTTTGGGATTATCCTTAGCTTCCTCTATCGCATGACTGAAGGCTTGAAAATTATCAAACTGATGCACTATAGTGACGGATGCGGCATATTTAGTAAGAGAAACAGCTTCTTCAAGAGCCGAATTTCCGCCTCCTACAACTATAATATTTTTATCCTGGAAAAAATCGCCGTCACAGGTAGCACAATAAGATATTCCTTTGCCTTTAAACTTATCCTCGCCGGGCACTTGCAGTGATCTCGACTTTCCTCCGGTTGCAAGGATTACGGAAGGAGCTTTGTATATGTCCTTATTATTTACTTCAACGATTTTAATATCTCCGTTTAAAATCAAATTAGTTATTTTAATGTTTGATCTAACTATACAGCCGAAGCTTTGAGCCTGTTTTTTCATAACATTTGAAAGCTGGTAGCCGCTTATATTTTCGACCCCGGGATAGTTTGCTACCTCGTGTGTCAGTACCATCTGCCCGCCTGCTGTTCCCTCATTAAGAATTAAAGCTTTTTGTTTGCCTCTCGATAAATATATTCCGGCGGTTAAACCTGCCGGTCCGCCGCCGATTATAATTACGTCAAATTCATAATTATCCATAGTAATACAACCTGTCCGAATATTAAGCTGTTATTATTTAACGAAATTTTCGTTTAGTATTTCCGTTACCTGATCCATCGACTGAATACTGCTGGTTGCTTTGACTACCTTTCCGTTTTTAAAATAAACCGTAAACGGCAATCCGCTGAATCCTCTGCATTCCGGAAGACTTCTTATTACTTGCGAATGAGGAGCATCAAATTCCATATCCCTGAAAGTTACGTTTTTATAATCGTTCTCAAGTTCTTCCATAATACCGTATACCGGCACGCACATTGGTCCCATTCTTCCACAGCAAACCATAACCTGCTCAGTACTTTTAATCAATTCATTAAATTCTTTTTCCGAACTTATGTGTGTTAAATTGGTCTGTAACATTGAATCTCCTGCTATTTTTTTATTTGAAATCCTTTTTCCAATTTGATGCCGTCAATTTAAAATGGTTTCTTAATCCCCAAAATAAAAAACGTATTCACCTTCGGGTAGTGAGCTAATTTGCTTGTTTCTCATAGTGTGCTGACCTCCTGCCGGATAGTCAGGGTCGAACTATGCCATTTCTCGATGTATCATCGATCCGGCTCGGGATGACAATAAATATTTTAGTAAGATATAAGCAAATTAGCCCATTACCCGAGTTCGAGTTGAGCTCTATGTAAAAAACAGTAATGCAAATCATGGGTACATTGATATTCTATGAAAATATATTTAGTTTAAACACGACTAAAATAGTCTTATTTTATTTATGCTAAAATTATCCAAAAAAGCAGAATATGCGCTAATGGCTGTAAAGTATATAGCCGCAAAACAATCCGGATCGTGCGTCACGGCAAAAGAAGTATCCGAGGCATACACCATTCCGTATGATTTGTTATCTAAAGTACTTCAGCAATTAGTAAAATTTGATATTATTCGGTCGTATCAGGGAGTTAAAGGGGGCTACTCTTTAACCAGAAATCCGGAAGAAATAAATTTAATAGATGTAATCAGCGCGATTGATCAGGATTACCGTATTACCGAATGTATGAACGGCAGCTACGGCAAAGACAAAGAATGTTCGCTGATATCCTGCTGCTCAATCAGAGATCCCTTAATAAAGATTCAAAGGGAGATTGATAAGATATTTAAAGAAACAACAATATTGCAGATTATATAATGAAATTTCCCATATATATGGATAACCATGCCACCACAATGATGGATCCTAGAGTCTTGGAGGCAATGACTCCCTACTTTCTGGAGAGATACGGGAATGCTTCAAGTAAAGACCATTCTTTCGGCTGGGAGGCTGAGGCGGGAGTTGAAAATGCCCGGGAAAAAATAGCTGAATTTATTAATGCGGACAAAGATGAAATATATTTTACCGGAGGTGCAACGGAATCGATAAATCTTGCTCACTTCGGAATTTCCGAGTCATACTCCGAAGCAGGAAATCACATTATAAGCAGTTCTATAGAACATAGCGCGGTTATTGATTCCCTAATAGTTTTAGGAAGGAAAGGTATTGAAGTCACTTTTTTGCCTGTCGATGAATACGGCTTTATAGATCTTGACATGCTTCGGAATTCTATTAGAAAAGAAACCATTCTTGTTTCTATAATGTCGGCAAATAACGAGATAGGAACAATAAATAACCTTAAAGAGATCGGCAAAATCTGCAGAGAGAAAAATATAATTTTCCATACGGATGCTGCACAGGCTCTCGGAAAAATTAAGATTGATGTAAAAGAACAGAATATTGGTTCTGCATCATTTTCTGCTCATAAAGTTTACGGTCCGAAAGGAATTGGTGCTTTATATGTCAGGAAAAGAAACAACAGAATAAAATTAACCCCCCGAACTTTCGGCGGAGGGCATGAAAAAGGAATAAGGGCGGGCACCTTAAATGTGCCCGCAATTGTAGGATTCGGGAAAGCAATTGAACTTTGCAGCAATTTTATGGACGAAGATAATGCTAAAATTAAAAATTTACGCGACAAACTATATAAAGGTGTAGTATCTAATCTCGATGATGTATACATAAACGGCACTATGCAAAACAGATTGGCAAATAATTTGAATTTGAGCTTCAAATTTGTAAGAGCAGAATCTTTCATTTCGGATTTGAGGGAAATAGCGGTATCAACCGGTGCTGCATGCTCTTCGGCATCGTTAAAACCAAGTCATGTTTTAAAAGCCCTCGGTCTGTCTGATGAACTGGCGCGATGTTCAATTAGATTCGGCTTGGGCAGGTTTAACACTGAAGAAGAAATTTCTTATTCGATAAACCGGATAACTGATGTTGTTAGCGATATAAGGAGCATCTCCCCTTTTGTCGAATTAAATTCACCGGAACTAAAAACGAAATAATCATATGCCAGAAGGAAATACAATGGAATACGTAAACCTAATAGAAAAAGAAGATATAGTATTTTTAAATTTTTTAAAAGCAAAATATCCGTTGTTTCACAATTCTAATTTTTTCTTCAGAGACTTACAATACGGTTCCATGAAGTATCTGGAAAAAAAAGGTTTGAAAGTAAGCATACCGCAGTCAATAAATATTGCTGAAAAGGTAGGTGAATTTTTTGAAGGTAAAGGAATATTTATCAGGGTAAATAAAATGGGTTGGCGTATAAATTACCCGGAATTTGTGACGGCTGCCCCAGGTGACCCGTTCTAATTAAATAAATGACCGCTTATACATTGCATGTTTTACAAAATTTAAATATTTAAACAAGAAATAAAAGAGAGGTATAATTCATGGCTAATGTTCAATTGGAAAGTGAAATAAAAATCACTGAAAAAGCCGCGAAAGAAATAAGCAGAATTAAAAGTGAAAATAATATACCGGATGCTTACGGCCTTCGTGTAGGTGTTAAAGGAGGCGGATGTTCCGGTTTAACATATACACTGGGTTTTGATACGGATCCGAAAGAAGGTGATTCGGTTATAGAACAAAACGGAATAAAATTATTTGTCGACGGTAAGAGTCTGTTCTATCTTTCGGGTACCGAGCTGGATTTTACCGACGGATTAAACGGTAGAGGTTTTGTTTTTAATAATCCGAATGCTACAAAGACATGCGGTTGCGGAGAATCATTTAGTGTCTAACTTTAATTAATTATATTGATTCGGGTAATGAAGAAATCTTGCGGAAAGATTTCTAACAGTTTACCCGGGGACTAAATTTCAACCTCGAAGAAAAAAGAATATTTATTAATCATTACTAAGGAGGAAAGAAATGGGAAAATTCGAATTGCCGAAATTGCCTTATGCTTATGATGCGTTGGAACCATATATTGATAAAATGACCATGGAAATTCATTACACCAAACATCATCAAGGATATGTGAATAATTTAAACAAAGCTGTCGAAGGTACTCCGATAGAGACTAAAACTCTGGAAGAAATTCTAAAAGAAGTATCCAAGCAGCCTGCGGCAGTCAGAAATAACGGAGGCGGGGTTTTCAATCACGGTTTATTCTGGACCGTAATGAAACATAACGGAGGAGGTGCTCCTGCCGGTAAATTGGCCGATGCAATAAATGCTTCGTTCGGTTCTTTTGAGGAATTCAAAAGCAAATTTACCAATGCTGCTGCAACCAGATTCGGTTCCGGCTGGGCATGGCTTATTGTAAAAGACGGTAAACTTGCAATAACATCTACTCCTAACCAGGACAATCCGTTAATGGATGTTGCCGAAGTTAAAGGTACGCCGATACTTGGACTTGATGTCTGGGAACATGCATATTATTTAAAATATCAGAACAGAAGACCGGAATATATTGATAACTGGTGGAAGGTAATCAATTGGGATGAAGTAACATCCAGATTATCAGATGCAAAGTAAATATTCGTTTCTTTTAAGCCGCATGATTTTTTATGCGGCTTTTTTTATGTCCCGTTTTTTATTACGGCCGTCAAGCCTGTTACAATTTGGAATATCCCTATTAAAGCGAGTACAAATCCTGATAGCATGATGAGCCTCTTCTGCCCTTTGCTGTTCATGAATTCGGTAACGCCGAAAACAATTATAGTACCTGCCAGTGCGGCCGTCATTGTTATATAAAAAGCACCTATCAGAATAAAAGAATAAAACGGAGCAGTGTGCCAGGCTTTTATTGCCATAGGGCCGAGAACCAGACTCCATCCGAGATAAGGATTCGGATTAAGCAGATTAATCGTAACGGCTTGAAATAAAGTATGAGGTTCGTTTTTAGTTGCGGTTATATTTTCCTTTTTACTTTTAAATTGCTCATATAACGAATATGCAAAATACAAAAGTAAAATTCCGCCCGCTGTCTGCATATAGTATATAATGATATGTGGAATTCTATTTAAAATAGTTAATATTAATAATGCTATGGGCCCGTCGCTCAACATCGGAGCAAAGCAAGCCGGCAGGGTATTCTTCCAGCCTTTTTGCGCAACTTTACTGAAAAGAAATGCCTGTAAAGGACCGGGCTGTACTGCTGCGGCAAATGCAAATCCGGCTCCTGTAAATAGATATTCAAACATATTTATAATAGTTTTCTATAACTGATTAATTAAATTTATGAAAAGAAACATTTAAATTTTTATGATATTAAAATATTTTCACTTTTATTTACGTCAACATTTTTTTTATTGTATTAAAAAAGACGAGCATGATGAATAAAACTATTCCGATATTTCCTTTAAAATTGGTCGTATTTCCTTTTTCAAAGTACCCTCTTCATATTTTTGAGGAGAGATATAAAAAGATGCTGGAGAAATGCATTTCCGAAAATCACGGATTCGGTGTTGTGGCAAAACTGGGCGATGAATTTTCAGCGGTCGGTACTTATACCACTATAACGGATATTTTGAGGAAATATCCTACAGGTGAAACCGATATCCTGGTAAAGGGTTGGGAAAGGTTCAGGACTATCGAATTTAGAATGCACTCTGAAGGATATTATGAAGCTGATGTTGAATCTTATACGGATACAACTTCAAGTTTTGACACAGGATTATTAGCGGAAATGCAATTTAAGTTTGAAGAATTATTAATGAAAACCAGCTATCAGCTGGAAGAGGGTTTCTGGGAAAATTACAGGAAATCGGACATGAAATCGTTCAAAGTCGCCGAGAAATCCGGTTTAATTCTTAAGCAGCAGCAGGAATTGTTGCTGCTCCGGAACGAAAACGACAGACTTGCCTATTTGATAAAACATCTTGAGATGTTAAAGGATGCAATTTCGGAAAATACGGTTATTAAAAGTATGGTTCTGGGAGACGGATACGTTAACTAGAAACAAAAAAAAGGATAGAGTAAAACCCTATCCTTCTAAAAATTAGTAAATGATTTTAAACTACTCCTGTTTCCGAAAATCTATGGAGTAACTTTATTCTGTTCATTGCTCTAGCCAAAGCAGCTTCGGCTCTTTTAACGTCTACATTCCCGGAACCTTTTTCATCCAATCTTTGTCTGGCTCTCTCCAGTGCCTGGTTGGCTCTTTCAAGATCAATCTCTTCAACTGCTTCAAGTGAATCGGCTAGAATACGGATATTATTATCCAGTACTTCAATAGTACCGCCGCTGGTGGCAAAATATTTTTTATCGCCTTTGTATAATTCAATCTTAATTGCTCCGGTTTCAAATGTACTTAAAATAGGCGCATGACCCGAAAGTACCTGAAAACTTCCTACAATACCCGGTACAATGACGGAGTTAATTTCTCCCTTATAAGCTATTTTACTCGGAGTAATTATTTCAATCTTTAATTGTTCCATAATTATTTCATTGCTTTGGCTTTTTCAACTACTTCTTCAATAGACCCGACAAACATAAAAGCGGATTCGGGAAGATCATCATATTCGCCGTCTATAATGCCTTTGAATCCTCTTATGGTATCTTCAAGTTTCACATATTTACCTTTATATCCGGTAAACTGTTCGGCTACATGGAAAGGCTGACTGAAAAATCTTTGAATTCTTCTGGCTCTTTTAACAACCGTCTTATCCTCATCGGAAAGTTCGTCCATACCTAGAATATTGATGATGTCCTGAAGGTCTTTGTATTGCTGAAGTATTTCTTTACAATCCTTGGCAACGTTATAATGCTCATCGCCTATAATACCCGGTTCCAGAATTCGAGAAGTTGATTCGAGAGGATCAACGGCTGGATATATACCTAATTCCGAAATCTGACGGCTTAATACGGTGGTTGCGTCAAGGTGTGCAAATACAGCTGCAGGAGCCGGATCCGTTAAATCATCGGCAGGTACATAAATTGCTTGAACAGACGTTATCGATCCTTTTTCGGTAGAGGTAATTCTCTCCTGCAGAGCACCCATTTCTGTAGCCAGGTTCGGCTGATATCCAACAGCGGAAGGCATTCTTCCCAGCAAAGCACTAACTTCAGAACCTGCCTGTGTAAATCGGAAAATATTATCTATAAATAAAAGAACGTCTCTTCCCTCTTCGTCTCTGAAATATTCCGAAATTGTTAAACCGGTAAGCGCAACTCTTAACCTGGCACCGGGAGGTTCGTTCATTTGACCGAAAATAAGAGCTGTTTTCTCCAGTACTCCAGATTCTTTCATTTCGAGCCAGAGGTCGTTGCCTTCTCGGGTTCTTTCTCCAACACCGGCAAACACCGAATATCCGCCGTGTTCCTGTGCAATGTTATGAATTAATTCCTGAATAATAACCGTTTTGCCAACACCGGCACCGCCGAATAATCCAGTCTTACCGCCTTTTGAGTAAGGTTCTATCAAATCTATTACTTTAATCCCAGTTTCAAATATTTCCGATTTTGTAGATAAGTTTTTAAATAACGGTGCAGGCCTGTGTATCGGATAATATTTTTCTGCTTTTATTTCACCAAGTCCGTCTATTCCGTTGCCTATTACATTTATTAACCTGCCGAGAGTAGAAGGCCCAACAGGAACGGTAATAGGTTCGCCTGTATCAAATACATCCATGCCTCTTACCAACCCGTCGGTTATGTCCATAGCAACCGCTCTTACCCTATCATCGCCGAGATGCTGTTGAACTTCGGCTATCAAATCTTCATGTAATCCTTCGGTATTGGTTCTTGGAATTTTAATAGCGTTGTAAATCTTGGGAAGATGTCCTTCCTCGAATTCTACGTCCACAACCGGACCGATTACCTGGATTATTTTACCTTTAAGTTCGCTCATTTTTATCCTTTAACGAAATTAAAATTTAATTTGTAAATTTAGTTATTCTTTGCAGATTTTACAAATCATTCTTTACTCAAAATTCAAATAGCACATATTTTCTGAATATGCCACAAATCTGTCCAAAATATTCTTCATGAATAAACAAATTGTTGAGTTATATTAGTTCAATAAGAAGTTATGTTTAAAAGTAAAAAGATAGAAAGTATACAAAAAACAAAAGTAACCTTTTGTTAGAGATATAATAAAAAGCAAGAGCATCCATTCTTGAATTGTAAGTGCAAATTAAATAACAATTCATCAATTAAATTTGTCCCGGATGGATGAGTAATTAAAAGCACTTCGAAATACATGAAAAATACCGAAATAATTGTGAATGATTTGGATCAGGATGGAATATCAAAACATTTTGGAATTAAGGTTTTGGTTATATTAAAAATTTTATTATAATTTATTTACTTAACTTAATTTTTTAATTGTTTCGGGTGTGAAAAACTGCTCGAACGGTTACAAAAAGCTATCAAGCGACTTAAATTGCCGGTTAATGATAATAAGATAAATATTTCAAATTGTTTTAATGATTTATAAAAACATGCGGTCAAGTTGAGTAAGTAAACTATAATGGATAAGGCCATGTCTTCAGAAATGGAATCAGCCTTCGACGGAATATTTCGCGGCTTATTTTGTTTTGCCGTATCTTCATATTGAGTTCATGCAATTATACTTAAATATTCAGCATCAATTACGGTTTTATTTAATTCTGTTCAAAATAGCTATTTTCATTTTTAATTTTATATAGGCCGGTAGATATGGGTTTTAATTACAAATGCCATTATAAAACCTTTCCCTTTCTTCAGACAATAAAAGATAAAAATAAAATCAGCAACTCATCATCTAACAAAATAAGATTATTGAGTTTACAAAAGTATGCGATTCTTAAAATCCGGATTTATATCTTAACTAAAGCGGCTGCATTGCGGCCTTAACCATAAATTTTAAGCATTAAATGATACTTAAATTAATTATTTGAGCTATAAATATAGAATTGGAACCAAGGAAGGTGAACCATGTTTGATATTTCCGTTCAAAATGATAATGAAGTAGTAATATCCGGAAGATTGGATTTTTCGCAAGTTCCCAGATTTGACGATATATTGGATAAAATAAAAACAGATTGCATTGTCAATTTTAAGGATCTGGCATACATATCCAGTGCAGGACGGGCTCCTTAAATTAATTTGCATGTCCGCCTGAAAAACCTCGGCTGCAATTTGAAGTTGGTAAATTTGAATAGTCACGTCAGAGAAGTATTCAGGTATTCCAAACTCGACACGATATTTACTATAGAATAATTTTATTTTTTTCACCAACTTTTCCCCTTATCGGTTGTATTTGTTATGGATGATGAAGACAAAATACTTGCTGCAGAATCTCTGGAAGGCAATCAGAAGTCTTTCGAAAAAATCTTAAATAAATATTACGAGGTTATATACAAACTATCTTATAAAATTTTAAGAGACAGAGACAATGCGGAAGAAATTACACAATCGGTATTCGTTAAAGCCTATGAGAATTTAGGTTCTTATAATTCAAAATTTAAATTTTTCAGCTGGCTTTACAGAATCGCCGTAAACGAATCGATAAATTTTACCAAGAGGAATAAAAATACTGAGTATTTAAGAGAAGACATCAGGATGACAGAAGACAGTCCTGAGGAATTATACGAAAGCACCGAGCTCAGCGAAAAAGTCCATGATGCTCTGATGAAACTAGATATGCTTTACCGGCTTCCTGTTGTACTGAAACATTTTCTCGATTACTCTTATAAAGAATTAAGCGAACTGCTCGGAGTTCCGGAGAAAACAGTTAAATCCAGGCTTTTTACCGGAAGACAATTATTAAAAGAATTATTAAAAAAGGAAAATCTTTTACAAAAATGATAGACGAAAAGATAATAGAATTGATGAACAAGGAAATTGATAATATTATAACTCCGGAAGAGAAAGTTATATTAGATAATTATATTTTCGAAAATTTAAGTGCCCGGGAATATTATAATGAACTGCAGCAAGCCGACAAATCCCTTGATAGCCTTCCGGATGAAAAACCGCCGGGTTACCTGAAGAGCCGCATAATCAATTCAATAGATTTTAATCTTTATAAAAAGAAAAATAAATCATTTCTCGGAATTTATCTGAATTCAAAAGTAAGGACAAAAAATAAGATAAAGTTTGCCGCAAGCTTTGCCTTCGGATTGTTAGCCGGTTTTATTTTATATGCCATCTTCTCAACAGGAATAAACAAACCGTTTAATTCAAGGTATTTCAGAGGTACAATGACAGACCTTAAAACTATAAATTACATTCCCCTGAAGTTTCATGGTATTTTCGGAGCGATTTATATAAAAGGCAGCGAAGATAATTTCAATTGTAATGTAAGTCTTAACTCTTCCGAAGAATTTACACTCAGTATTAAATACTCTGAAAACTTGAAGTTTAATGGTATAAAACCCGGGACAAAAAATAATTTATACTTTACAAAAGAAAATAAGACAGTTAAAATAACAAACTCCGGAATACAGCAATACGACCTCTATTTTGTTAGAAATACACCTAAATCCCCCTTACTCCATCTGCAGTTACTCCGATCCGGAATTAAATTATATGATAGTACTTTTATTTTAAATTGAAAATATATTTAAAAGCTGAGCCTGAAAAATAATTACCAACATTTCTTCTGCTGAATTGTATTTAGAATAGACAGAAAATTTCAAATAGAATTTTGGAGGAAAATCATGAAAACTGATAACAAGCGGTTTAATAATAAAACATTGGTATTGTTCGGGGGATCTTCATTAATAATAATTATAGTACTTTACTTTGTCATTTTTTACCCTTGGCCTTCAAATACTGATAGTGTAAGCGGTACTATTGTGGGGGTTGAAAAGGCGAAGAAGTACCAGTCGGAACAGATCGGAAACAAAGATGTCGTATTGAATAATTCAGAAATACAGACCTTACTTCAAAACGACAAAATAATAAAACTTATAAATGACCCCGCATTTCAGGAAATAATGAGCAATGAATCGCTAAGGAATGCTCTTTCGAGCCAGGCTTTTAGGAACGCAATTTCTTCCGGTGCATTTCGAAACGCGATTTCAAGTGATGCTTTCAGGAATGCATTATCCAATGATGTTTTCCGAAACGCTCTTTCTAATGATGCATTAAGAAATGCTCTTTCAAGTGATGCTTTTAAGAATGCCGTTGAAAACGAAAGCTTCAGAAATGCTCTCTCCGATAAAGTTCTTCGTAATGCCGTAACAAGCGACGCATTCAGGACAATCACGGCCAATGATGCTTTCATGAAAGCTCTTTCAAACAGCGCTTTCCGAAATGCAGTTTCCGGGTCTGCTTTTAGGAACGCTTTGGCAAGCGATGGTCTGAGAAATGCTTTATCTAATGAATCTCTAAGATCCGCATTGAAAAGTGAATCATACAGGAACGCATTAAAAAACGAAGCATTCAGAACTTTAATGTCAAACGAAGCATTTAGGAATGCCGTAAAAAACGAAGGTTTCAGAAATATACTTGCCGGCGATGGATTTAGAAATGCTTTATCAAATGAAGGTTTCAGAAACGCTGTTACGAGCGATGCATTCAGAAACTTAATATCAAATAATGCCTTAAGAAATGCTCTTTCAAATCAGGCCTTCAGAAATGCAGTAACTAGTGATGCCTTCAGAAATGCGCTTGCTACCGATGCTTTCAAGAATGCATTGAATAATTCATCATTTAGAAATGCATTAAATTCAAACGTGTTCAGAAACGCAATTTCAAGCAATGTTTTTAGAAATGCAATTAACAGCGATGCATTCAGAAATGCTCTTTCAAACGAAGGATTCAGAAATGCACTGGGAAATTCAGCCTTCAGGAATGCAATATCGAGTGATGCTTTTAGAGATGCGGTTAATAACGAAGCATTTAGAAATGCTCTCGGCAGTTCGGCGTTCAGGAATGCAGTGATGAGCGAAACGAATAGAACAAGCGTAAAAAACTGATCTTCCATCAATAAATAAATTATTTGCGGAGGAACTACACGAATAGTTTCTCCACTTATTTTTTAAAAAAGCAGTAGAAATCATGAACCGTTTTGTACGTTTCCGGCTGGATAGGAATACTTTTTTCCTTTTTACAGCTTTTCTAGTCTTTGCCTTTCCAGAAGTTCAAATATTTCCGCAGCTTTACGAATTGAATTCCAAGGATATGAGGCTAATATATTACGGAGCCGCAAGTGATTATTTGATTGATTATATCGCACAATGTTTTGAAAATGCCTACTCTTTTAACAAAAAATTATTCGGATATAAACCAACAGAAAAAACAACTGTTCTGGTATATGATCTTAACGATTTCGGTAATGCCGGTACCGGCACGGTACCCCATGATCATATAGTTTTGTCAATTGCTCCCCTTAATTATCAATATGAAACCGCACCTGCCAACGAAAGAATGAATACAACTTTTAATCACGAGCTTGTTCATCTTGTTACATTGGACCAGGCAGCTTCGGAAGATAAATTTTTTAGGGCATTGTTCGGCGGTAAAGTAAACGAATCATCAAAAGATCCTATAACAATTTTGTATGCATATCTTACAGATCCGCGAAGAAGTACCCCGAGATGGTTTAAAGAAGGTATTGCGGTATTTCTTGAGACCTGGATGGCAGGCGGAATCGGAAGAGCGATGGGAGGTTATGATGAAATGGTGTTCAGAACTTTAATAAAAGAGCATAAACCTATTTTCGATCTTTTAAGTTTTGAATCCGAAGGAACACAAACAGATTTCCAGGTCGGTGCAAATTCATATCTCTACGGAACAAGGTTTATGAGTTATCTGGCCTTAAAATACGGCCCCGAAAAATTGATTGAATGGACATCTCGTAAAGACAGAAGCAGCGCATATTTTGCTTCGGCTTTTGAAAAGGTATATCAGCTTCCACTTAAAAAAGCATGGAATCAATGGATAATTTTTGAGAATGAGTTTCAGAGTAATAACCTGTTAAAAATTCGGGCAAACCCGGTAACTGAATACCGCCCCCTATTAAAAAAAGCAGTTGGAGGATTATCAAGAGCATTTTATGATCCGAGTAAAAAGAAAATATATGCGGCCATAGACTATCCCGGACAGGTTGCACAGATCTCCTCCATAGATATTAACTCCGGCAAAATTGAAAGGCTGCACGATTTAAAAGGCGCCGCTTTATATTATGTTTCTTCTTTAGCTTATGATTCCCTTTCACATACATTATTTTATACTACCGATAATAATAACTGGAGAAGTATTTATTCGCTGGATTTACATAGTAAAAGCACAAAACTCCTATTAAAAGAAGAAAGAATCGGCGACCTGGTTTTCGATTATAAAGACCGTTCATTATGGGGAATCAGGCATTATAACGGCCAGTCAACTTTAGTTCGAATGCCTTACCCCTACTCTGAATGGAATCAGATCTATACTTTTCCTTACGGAAAGGATATGTACAACATTGATATATCCCCGGCAGGCAATGTTATTACCGGTGCACTTGCGGAAGTAAACGGGCAACAGCTGCTTATTAAAATGAATGTAGACAGCCTGTCTGAGGGAAATTTCTCATACGATACGTTATTTAATTTTGAAAACACCATACCGGCTAATTTTATCTTTTCAAACAACGGGAAATATCTATACGGTACTTCATATTATTCAGGAGTTTCCAATGTTTACAGATATAATCTTGACCGGAATGATATGCAGATAATGAGCAATACAGAGACAGGGTTTTTCAGGCCTATGCCGGTATCGAAAGATTCTCTACTTGTATTTGAATATACCAGCTCGGGTTTTCTACCGGTAATGATTGGGAATAAGCCTGTAGCAAACGTAAATGCGATAAATTTTTTAGGCGAACAAATTATAGAACAGCACCCGGTCTTAAAAAAATGGCAGGCCCCGCCCCCTTCTTCCGTAGATATAAATTCATTGGTTTCCGAAAGAGAGACATATAATGTTTTTAAACATTTCGGCTTGAATTCCTTTTATCCGGTTGTTAAAGGATATAAAGATTACTTTGCTTACGGTATAAGATTTAATTTTTCGGACCCCATCGGATTTCAGAATATTAATTTTACCGCTTCATATAGTCCTTATTATCAGTTGTCCAAATCTGAAAGATTGCATTTGGATTTTAGTTATTCTTATCTCAACTGGGAATTTGAATCGACTTTGAACAAAGCTGATTTTTATGATCTATTCGGCCCGACAAAAACGAGCCGTAAAGGTTATTCATTAGGACTTAAATACCGCGGCAGTCTTATTTATGACGAGCCGGAGATTATGGACTATTCAATTTATACAAATTATTACGGCAATCTGGAAAGACTACCTGAATATCAGAACGTATTCGTCTCCTTCGATAAACTTTTAAATTTCGGTGCAAATGTAAGACATAAAAACGAAATTGCTTCTTTAGGTGCAGTTGATTACGAAAAAGGATACAGCTGGCGGGCCGCCTTGGATAATAATTTTGTTAATAGTACAATTTATCCTCACATTCACGGCGATTTAGATCTTGGTTTTGCACTTCCTCTAAACCATTCCTCGATATGGCTCAGAAGTTCAGCCGGTTATTCTTACGGCAGCCGCCTGAATCCGTTTGCTAATTTTTATTTCGGCGGATTCGGGAACAATTATATTGACGACATGAGCGAAAAAAGATACCGTGAATATTACAGCTTTCCCGGTGTAGTACTAAATAGTATAGGAGGAACTAACTACGGTAAAATATTATTGGAATGGAACCTTCCGCCTTTAAGATTCAGCAATTTCGGGTTTTCCTCATTTTTTGTTAATTATGCCCGTACTTCAATATTTTCTTCTGCAATTACAACAAATATTGATGCACCGGAAAACAGGCGTTCCCTAATGGATATCGGCGCTCAGATTGACTTCAGATTTATAATGCTTTTTAATTTAAAATTAACTTTCTCCGCAGGATATGCAGCTGCTCTGGAAAAGAACAGCAGATACACCGATGAGCTGATGTTTTCACTAAAAATACTGCAGTAAAAATGATTAGAATAGTAATTAGTCTTTTACCTGTTTTTATTTTCTTAATTATCCTTATTTACTTGGATAGTTTTAAGCTGGTAAAAATATCATTGACAATACAGGCAATTTTTGCCGGCTGTATTGCTGCTGTTTTGAGTTATTTTATCAACACGTTTCTGTTCAATCGGATGACGGTTACTTTTGATACTTTTTCCTTTTACGTTTCCCCAATTATTGAAGAATTTCTTAAGGCCGCATTCATTATTTATCTTCTTTCATCAAAAAGAATCGGATTTATGGTTGACGCGGCTATTTACGGATTTGCCGTCGGTGCCGGTTTTGCATTGGCTGAAAATATTTTTTATCTCAGTTCAATAAATCAGACGAATTTAATTATTTGGTTCATAAGAGGATTCGGTACGGCAGTTATGCACGGAGGAACCACTGCGATATTTGCAATAGTTACTAAAAATATTTTTGATCTAAAAAATAAATTTAAGTTTTACAAACTCATTCCCGGATTTATGGCAGCCGTTATTTATCATTATTTGCCCGGGCTTATCTTAGCAGCAGGTATTCATTCCGTTTTTAACCACCTAGTTTTTGCGCCTGTTTTACTTACCCTGCTACAGCTTACTATTTTACCCCTTCTGATTTTTTATATTTTCCGTAAGAGCGAGAAAGTTCTTAGAGATTGGATGGAAAGCGGTATGGATACGGAAGTAACCATATTGGAACAAATAGACAGGGGAAAAGTATCGGAGTCGCATGTGGGGGAATATCTTTCTTCACTTGAAAATAAATTCTCCGGGTTAATTATTGCCGATATTCTGTGTTATATAAAAAGTCATCTTGAATTGTCGCTGGAAGCAAAAGGAGTATTATTACTGAAGCAGGCCGGATTACAAGTTGAAGTTAATGATGAGACGAAGGAAAGGCTAAAAGAATTAAAGTATCTTGAAAAGAGCATCGGGGCTACCGGAAAATTAGCCGTTGCTCCTTTGCTTCATAAAAGCAGCAGGGATTTATGGCAGTTGTATATGCTTGAGAATGGATAAAAGTAATCTGTAAATGTATTTTGCCTTACACGTGTGTATTTATTGCTTGCAAATGGTTGAGATTTAACATTAAAATTGCGTATATTATTACCCAAGCAACACACCAAATGCAGGAAAACCGATCATATAATATAACAGAATTAAGCCGGCGACTATAGAAAGCTTAAATATTTTAGTGTGAGACCCAAATTGAGACGGCAGTTACGACAAATATAATTTTTGTATTCAGAAAATAATTCTACTCCGACATTAAAGAGCTACAGGTTTGCGATTTTGATTTTGTCTTAAAGCAGAGCATTGCGGTTATATTATTTATGATTATTGAAAAGCAATTGTAATTATAGAAAATGATTGGTGAAACCATACTGCAGCATATTATCATAATAAAATAAGTTATTTAAAGAGATTTTGTATATAACGGCCATGATATGAGTCCGGATGCACGACGCAATAATCATTTTATATATGAAGCTTCGGAATTACCGGATAAGTCCGGATAGTTTACAAGCTTAATATGCCGGTTAATACAAAATATTTTGTCGCTTCAAATGCTTTTTGAAGATCCCGGTTTAAATAATTTCTATTAAAAGCTAGTTTTTTTATAACTGATGAAAGACAAATAGAAAAATGAGCTGCGAGTTGAAAAATATCATAGAGCAGGCCGATGCATTGCATGAGGTAAAAAAAGCGGATTTGCGGCCCGGCGATGAAGTTCACTTAAAGACTTTGAATTCTGATTATTTTATAAAAGTGGATAACGACGGAAGTTATATTGTTTCCGGAGGCTGGTTTGATAAAATGGAATTGTCTCCGGTCAAAACTTCAATAAATGGATGTACATGGGGCGGAAGCACAATAAAAACTGATATTATAGCGGCGTGCGGACTTTATCTTGAATTCGGTAACCGGCTTTTAACAAGCACTATACAAGAGATAATTTATTTTCCGGGAAGAATAAAAAACTAAATAGTTTGCGGAACTATTTTCTAAACATTTTTCATTCACTATAACAATTAATAACCTAAAAATTAATTACTGTGAACGCGTTATCGTTCGTGTTCATCTATTTAATATTTAGTTTGGGGCACCGATCATTGTATAAATTTATGTTTCTGAAATATTCAGTCGAACCGTTTTTCACAAGAGCCAATAATTGGATAGTCATTAATAGAAGAATTATCGGCAAGAAATATGTCCAGCTTAATGAGAGATTATGATAGGTAATAATATTTTACATTACAAGATTCTGGAGAAGCTGGGTGAAGGCGGAATGGGTGTTGTATACAAAGCCGAAGATACAGAATTGAATAGATATGTCGCTCTTAAATTTCTACCCTCCCGGATAACTTATTCCAATACTGACCTATCAAGATTAAAACAGGAAGCTCAGGCCGCCGCAGTACTGAATCATCCCAATATTTGCACTGTTTACGCGATCGAGGAGGATAACGGCAGGAAATTTATTTCCATGGAATATATGGACGGAATAACATTGAGAAAGAAAATTGCCGATGCTCCTCTCAATATTAATGAAGCTGTTTTATACGCGATTCAAATAGTGGAAGCTTTGAATGAGGCCCATAAACACGGGATTATTCACCGGGATATTAAAACCGAAAACATAATGATTAATTCTAAAAATCAGGTAAAAGTTATGGATTTCGGACTGGCTAAACTGAAAGGCAGCGTTACAGAACCGAGAACCGAAAGCACATTCGGCACTCTGGCTTACATGTCGCCCGAACAAGCCATTGATACTCCTCCCGGATTCCCTGCCGATATCTGGTCCTTCGGTATTGTCTGTTACGAAATGTTCACAGGCCGGCTCCCTTTTCTGCAAAGCTATGAGGCTGCCATAATATATTCTATTCTAAACGAAGAACCGCTTCCGCCCTCTCAGATCAGACCCGATATTACTCCGGATATTGAGAATATCATTCTAAAGTGTTTAATGAAAAAAGTAGAGGAAAGATATTCTTCCACCGATCAGATTGTAACGGATTTTGAAAAGATAAAAAAAAATTTGGAGTCCCGAACAATCTACGAAAGCTTGAATAAAGAACTGGCAAAGGAAGTAAAAAAAGCTACTGAACAAAAACAGGCAACTATTGTTTATATGAAAATTCAGAATTACGGCGATCTGATGGAAGAAGTGGGACAAGAGAATATCGTCGAAATTCTTGAACATTATTACAGTATTATAAATATAACAGTTCCCAAATACGGCGGCACGGTAAACAAAACCGAGACCAGTGAAGCTGTGTTATATTTCGGATTGCCTGAAACGATTGAAAATGCGTCTCATAAAGCAATGAATTCCGTAATAGAAATAACGGAAAAATTCAGCTTTCTTTGTAAAGACTATAAGATACCTGAAAAGTTCACGTTAAATATTTCGGTAAGCAGCGGTACTGTCATAGCGGGCAGTATATCTTCGGGGAAAAAATTGGAATATACTGTAATTGGCGACGCGCTGGAAACAGCGTTGAAGCTGCTTGAAACGGCATCGGGTGGTCAAATTTTAGTTGAATCGATTACATACAAATCATTAAAAAATCTCTTTTCGTTCAAACAGATCAAATCAGTTGCACTCAGAGGTAAACGGGATCCGGTGAAGGTGTACGAATTTGAATCCGGGAAGAAATACTCAAAGAACGATTTACTTTCTTCAAAAAGGATTATTGAATCGGAAATGGTTGGCAGAAGCGGCGAACTGGATAAGCTTGAGTATTTATTATTGAAAACGATCAACGGCGAAGGCTCGATTGTAAACATTATTGCAGATGCAGGTATCGGGAAGTCAAGATTGATCGACGAATTTAAAAGAAAAGAGATCTTTCAGCGTGTCATTCTTTTGGAAGGCAAAGCCGAATACACGGATAAAAACGTAAGCTTCCATCCGATAATACTTATAATTAAACAATGGGCCAATATAAATGAGAAAGATAGTGAGAGTCAGGCCTTCACTAAACTTGAGAATACGATTTCAAATCTTTTCGGACCGGAATCAGGGGAAATTATTCCATTCATCGCTACCTTAATGGGATTTAAATTAAGCGGCGAATATGCTACCCGCGTTAATGAAGTTTCTCCGGATTCCCTGAATAAATTAATTCAAAAAAGCATGCGCCTGATTATAATGAAGGGCTCAGAGTTGAAGCCTGTGGTTATTTTAATCGAGGATCTGCACTGGGCCGATTTATCGTCAATAGAATTATTGCAATCGCTGTTAAGACTGGCGGATAATAACAGACTGCTTTTTATAAATACATTCAGACCGAATTACGCAGAAACAGGAGATAAAATAATTTCCGCTATTAAGGGGAAATATAGCGAGTTTTATACTGAGATAAGGTTAAGTCCGTTAAGCATGAGCGACCGGCAAATATTAATCCAGAATCTTCTAAGAATGCAGCATCTTCCTGTTCAAATTGAAAAAACAATTACGAAAAATACCGAGGGTAATCCGTTTTTTATTGAAGAAGTAATCCGTTCACTTATCGATGATAACATTATTGAGATAAAAAATGATCAATTTATAATATCGCAGAGCATTGAGAATATTGTCATTCCAACATCCGTGAAAGACGTTCTGCTTGCCAGGATAGATAAACTGGATGAGACGGCAAAATATACTTTAAAAGTTGCTTCGGTAATCGGAAGATATTTTTTGTACGATATTCTAAAAAAGGTAACCGAAGAAATTGACAATCTTGATATTCGAATTGATACGTTGATCAGATTGGAGCTGATTAAAATAAATACCGATGTTATTAAACGCGAATATTTATTTCAGCATGCACTTGCTCAGGAAGCGGTATATGAAACTCTTCTTGTTAAAAACCGGCAGGAGCTGCATTTCAAAGTAGCGGCGGCAATTGAAAATTTATACCCGGAAAAGATAGGCGATTTTTATGAACTGCTTGCTCATCATTACAGTCTTGCGAACGATAAGGAAAAAGCCGAAGAATATTTAATTAAAGCCGGTGAGAGAACATTAAGAAATGCCGCTTCAAGCGAAGCCCTAAAGTATTTCGAAGAAGCGCTTAAACTTTACCTTCAAAAATACGGAAATGACGTTGATAAGAATAAAATATACATGCTTGAGAAAAACATCGGCACGGCATTTTATAACAAAGGTTTTTTTATTGACTCAGTTGAACATTTCCGGAATGCCCTGAATGCCGCTGGGTTTAAAACAAATAGAAGTAAGTTAATCGAAACTTTTCATCTGGCAGTTAACTTATTTATTGTTACTCTGAATCTATATCTTCCGGTCAATAGGCAAAAAAAAATTCCTACAGAAAAAGATAATGAGCTGTTTGATATCTTATTCAAAATTGCAAATTCTTATGCCAATTATAACGGCAAAAAAATGTTTTACGAACTGTTGAATCTTGTAAAATTAAAAAACGGATTTTTGCTGGAAGGCCGGGACGGATTTGAAACTTATTCTTTGGCAAGCTCGCTGTTTACTTACAGCGGAATCTCTTTCGCGTTCGGGAAAAAGTTTCTTGAAAAAGCCAATGCATACGCCAGATTAAAAGGAATTGACGATGTTTATTACTCCGGATACGATGAAACAATATACAAATGCCTGAGCGGTAACTGGAAAAACTTCACAAAGATTAATGAGAAACTACTCAATGTGAATCTGAGAACCGGAGAATTATTTAAAGCTATTTACCATATATGCTGGGCTTTATATATTTTCATTTGCCGCGGCGATTATGAGTATGCCGAGTATTTAATTAGTAAAGGCGAAGAAATAAGCGAGACTTTCGATTTTGACTACGGCAAACTATACATACTTTCATTTAAAGCCGACTTGAATTTAAGCAGAAGGAATTTACACAAAGCTATAAATTATTATACCGAATCATGCGAGTTTGCAGAGAGGCTTGGATTAAATTCATGGATCATAGGCTTATCCGGAAAAAGGGCGAAAGCTTATATATTACTGAATGATTTCCCGTCGGCCAAGACCTCTTTTGATAAGGCGGAAAAAGCTTTAAATGAAACGGATTCTTTAACTCCTATGCTTCTATCCTATTACGTTGCGTATAAACTGCTTTATTACGTCAATATTGATTACAGCGGTAACGAAAAAGAAATTAGAAAAAGCATAAAAACCGCGGTGAAAATTTCAAATAAGGTTGCGGAAATTAGACCTGAAGTACAGAGGTATATCGGAGATTATTACCGTAGATTAAATAAATTTCAGGTTGCCGCAAAGTATTATAAAAAGAGCATAAAGTTCGCCGAACATCTGGAATGCCTGCCGGAGCTGGGCAGGAGCTGTATGGAATTCGGGAAGTTTCTTTCGGATAAGGGGATAAAAACAAATAATAAAGAACCGGGAGAATATTTAACTGAAGCGGAAAATATATTTTCAAAATTACATCTTGAATGGGATTTGGATGAATTAAAAAGGATTAAAGATACGAGTACAGTAAAAATTAAATAACAGTTTTATTTAATCGAAAGGCTGCGAAATGATAAACAATTTGTCTCCCGATTCACTAGGCTTTTATCACCCTTCCGGTGATGAGGAAATTATTGATCTTATCTTATATGCTAAAGCCAATAAGAAAAAAATCAGGGTAAGGGGTTCAGAGCATTCCGTCAAAGGAGCTATTTATACCAGCAACGATCGTCAAAATAATGATAACGGTATAGACTTAATGCTCGATAAAATGAGAGCCGTTAGAATAAATAAAGACAGCATGTCGGTTAAAGTTCAAGCCGGCTGCAACCTGGGACGAGACCCGTATGATCCTTCGGGAACTTCAAATTTAATAAACAGTCTTTTTTATCAACTGGATGCGGAAGGACTTGCGGTTCCGGACATGGGGGGAATTATTCACCAGACTGTCGGCGGCTTTATATCAACCGGATCGGCCGGAGGCTCAATTAAACATGCTTTCGGAGACCAGATTGCCGAAATCAAACTCATTGACGGTAACGGAGAAACTCATATTATAAATAAAGAAAGCGGAGATCTTTTCTACGCGGCAGGTGTTTCACTGGGACTCCTGGGAATAATAACCGAAGTTTCATTTAATCTGGTTTACAACTTCAACATTATGGGAAAAGAAACCACAACTACTGTTGACGGATGTACGGTTGACCTTTTCGGAGAAGATCCCGGTTCGAAAAAGAATTTTAAAGATTTCCTCACCGAAACCGAATATACGAGACTAATGTGGTGGCCGCAGAAGGGACTTAAGAGAATGGTGGTGTGGGAAGCTCATACCATGAAAGAGGACGATTATAATAATCAAACAGGCACTAAAGAGAAATTTCATCCGCAGCCTTATCTTGAGTTTCAAAAAATGTGGGGAACCGAGTATCCGCAGGAAGCGGCAGGAGGATTATTTTATTCTGTAGTCGGAAACTGGCGCGTAATTGAAAAGTTAAAAGAGGTTCCCTTTTTATTAAAAATCCTCCTTAAAATTATAGGGTTTTTCTTCCCGGATCATATTCTCCCGGCAATCCTCAGACAATTCGTACCTCTGGATCCTGATAAAACACCGAAAGGCGCACAGAAGTTCTGGGATATCTGGTACCGCGGACTTCCGATGGATAACAGGGTTAACGACAGACTGGTTCCCGTTGAATTCACTGAAATATGGATACCTTTAGAAAAAGCAACGGAAGTAATGCGGAAGATGAGGGATTATTATGATTCCGCTGGTTATAAGGCAACAGGTTCATTCTCATGCGAAGTATACGCCGCGAAGAAAAGCGATTTCTGGCTTAGTCCTTCTTTTAATCGCGACGTTATTCGAATTGATATTTTCTGGTTTAAATATAACGAGGGCGATCCTGCAAAGGTATATTATCCCCAATTCTGGAATTTGCTGATGAACGATAAAGACCTGAGCTGCCGTTTTCATTGGGGTAAATATATGCCTGTTAATCCGGATTATCTTAAGCAGCAGTATCCGAAGTTAAACGACTTTTTATCAATCAGGAAAAAGCTTGATCCGGATAATATTTTTGTTTCGGAATATTGGCAAAAGAGACTTGGAATCGTATGATAAAAATTCAGCCTCAAAATTTTTATCGTATGCCAAAACATTAATATCATAATTTAACCGGCGGCACAAATGATAGTTGTCATTTTTAATTAAAGTATCGGATTTACGTTCAGGATTATTCAAAAACTTAATAATCAATATTAATAAAATGAAAAAATTTATTTTGTTTTTTTACTTCTGCTGTTTTTTTACATCCTCTGGCTACTCTCAAAGCAGCCATGAGATCGGCTATCCTTTTATTAATAATTATTCTCCGAAAGAATACGGTGCTTTTCAATCCAACTGGGCAATAGCGCAGGATAAAAGAGGCATAATGTATTTCGGGAATGACATCGGTATGCTGGAATATGACGGGGCAAGCTGGAGACTTAACCAGGTACCGAACAAAACTACTGTCCGCTCAATTGCCAACGGAGATAACGGGAAACTATACGTGGGCGCTGTAGGCGAATTGGGTTATTTTATTCCCGATTCTTCGGGTAAATTAATTTTTTACTCTTTAATGAAATACATACCTAAAGATAAAAAGGATTTTGCGGATGTCTGGAATACATATTTCGTTAACGGCGAAGTATATTTTAATACGTCTAAATACATTTTTATTTGGAACATTCATAAAAAAGAATTTAAAATTATTCAAGGTGAACAGAATTTTCACCTGATGTTGGATGTTAACGGCAAAATTTACGTGCGTCAATGGGGAAAAGGACTTGAGGTTTTGAAGAATGATTCTTTATACCTCTTAAAAGGAGGAGATAAATTCGCAAATGAAAGAATATATGTAATGCTTCCCTTCCCCGGTGAAAAAGGAACAATTCTCATAGTTTCTCGCACGATGGGTTTATTTAAATATACAAATAATGAATTTATCCCATTTAAAACCGAAGTCGACAAATTCATAAAAGATAATTTAATATATACACCCGGAATAATACTTTCGAACGGGAATATACTGTTGGGGACAATTAGCGGCGGAGCTATTGTAATTGATACATCAGGAAGAGAGATTCAAAGGTTTACCAACCAAAACGGTTTAATAAGCAATACCATCGATTATACTTTTCAGGACCATTCTGGTGCAGTCTGGCTTGCGACCGATAACGGGATTTCCAGAATTGATTACTCTTCGCCGGTCAGTTATTTCGATTCAAGGAGCAATTTTTTAACTACTCCCAATGATCTAATCAGGTATAAGGGAATATTATACGCTACCGGAAATAACGGAGTCTACTATCTGAGACCCGGATCTTCGGTGTTCCACCTGGTTATAAACGGCAGTAACCAGTATTTTACTTTACTTAAGACCGAAAACGAACTGTTGATCGGCGGTTATAACGGTGTTTTCAGAATCGACAATGACAAATTATACCCGATTCGAAAAACTGTCGGGAACGAGTATAATACTTTTGCGTTAATAAAATCCAAGTTGAATCCCGATAGAGTTTATGTGGGTGCACAAGGTCTATGGTCTTTACTAAAAGTTAAAAACGGCTGGAAAGATGAAGGCCGTATTCTTAATATCCCCGACGGGATAACATCAATAGTGGAAGATAAGGATGGTGTACTTTGGGTGGGAACTAATGTATCCGGAGCATTTCGAATTGCATTTGCTATGAATAGCAGCGGGAAAATAATTTTAACTAAACCGCATATTGAACATTATGACAAAACAAACGGACTGCAAAGCGGCTATTTGTTTATTAAAAAATTTAACGGGATAAATTATTTTATCACCTCCGACAGCTGCTATAAATTTGACGAAAGCAGGAAACTATTTTATTCTGATACATCGGATATTATCATATCTTCTTTTTATAATCTTACCGACGGTAAAAGCATTAATCTCTTTCAGAAGGATAGCCTCGGACGTTTATGGATAGGTACGCGAAGCATTCTTGCAATGGGTACCCCGAAACCTGACGGTTCTTATAAATGGTTAACTGCCCCGTTTAAAAAATTTGCCGGCGATCAAATAAACAATGTTTATTCCGAAAAAAACGGCATTGTCTGGTTACTGGCCGGTCTTGGTTTAATCAGATATGATTTTTCTATGAAGACTATAAACAGCACCGACTACCCTGCTTTAGTTAGAGAAGTAACTCTGGGCAGGGATTCAACGATATATTTCGGCGATAATATTTCCGGCACTGTGGTCCCGGATCTATCTTACAAATATAATTCCATAAAGTTTAAATTTGCGGCCACAAGCTACGAGGGAAAAAACTCAAACAGATATAAAACTCTACTGTCGGGATTCGATGACGACTGGTCGCCCTTGTCAAAAGAAGATACAAAAGAATACACCAATCTTTCTCCGGGCAAATACACTTTTAAAGTAGAGGCAGAAAATATTTTGGGGATAAAGAGCAGTATCGGAACTTATTCGTTTATCATTTCCCCGCCCTGGTACAAAACATTATGGGCATATGCCGGCTATATCATATTATTTGGTTTTATTATTTTCGCGATCGACCGATTGCAGCGAAAAAGGCTAACTTCCAAAGAACGGCAGCGTGCCCAGATTAGGGAAATGAAATTAAGAACTGAAGCCGCAGAAGCGGAAACAAAAGCACTGCAGGCCGAAAATGAAAGGAAGAAAAACATTGAGTTGTTGAGCGAAATAGGAAAAGAAATTACAGCTTCCTTAGATCTTGAAAATATATTTTATAAGCTATATGAACATGTCAATCAATTAGCTGATGCAACCATATTCGGTGTAGGTATATATCATCCGGAGAAGGAAGAGATTGAATACAGGCTTTCTCTGGAAAAAGGCAAGCGATACCCTCCATACACGAGAGACACTAAAGATAAAGACCAGTTCCCGGTATGGTGTATTGAGCACAGGAAACCGGTTTTTATAAATAATGTATCCGAAGAGTATAAAAAATATATTGAGCACTACAAAAGACCGAATAGAATTTTAGAGGACGGTACAACTTCCGAAGAGCCTTGGTCCATTATATATTTACCGCTTATCTCTCAAGAACGTTTATTGGGAGTTATAACAATACAGAGTTTTAAAAAAAATGCTTATAAAGATTATCATTTGAATATATTGCAGAATTTGGCGTCCTATACTTCGATTGCACTCGATAATGCGGATGCATACCGCACTTTGAAAACTGTGCAGGACAATCTGGTAACTCAGGAAAAGCTCGCTTCGCTCGGAGCTCTTACCGCGGGTATCGCGCACGAGATTAAAAATCCTTTGAACTTTGTAAATAATTTTTCGGAGATAAGTTCCGAATTATTGGACGAATTGAAGAATGAATTAAAAAACGGGAATAAAGAAGATATAAACGAAATAGTTGAAGATCTTCAGCAAAATCTTGACAAAATAACCCAGCACGGCAAACGCGCAGATTCCATCGTAAAGAATATGCTGCTTCATTCCAGGGGTACATCCGGAGATAAAATATTAACCGATGTTAATGAACTTTTGGAACAGTATGTAAACCTTGCTTACCACGGAATGCGCGCTCAAAATAAAGAATTTAATATTACGATTGAAAAGTCTTACGATGAATCACTGGGAAAAATAAATTTAGTGCCCCAGGATATAAGCAGAGTTTTTCTTAATATAATTAACAACGCATGCTATGCGGCCAACGCAAAGAAAAAAGAAAGCGGTAACGGCTTTTCACCCATTCTTAAAGTCTCAACGAGAAATATAAATGATAATGTTGAAATACGTATTCGCGATAACGGAAACGGAATACCGGAAAATATAAGGGCAAAACTTTTTAATCCTTTTTTTACAACGAAACCGACGGGTGAAGGAACCGGGCTGGGCCTTTCTCTCAGTTATGATATAGTTACAAAAGTCCACAAGGGAGAAATATCTTTTGAAAGTAAAGAAGGAGAATTCACGGAATTTATAATAATTATACCGAAAACTTAATGAGGGTAAAATGAAACTTTTAGTTGTCGACGATGAAATCGATGTTCAATTCTTATTTCAGCAAAAATTTAGAAAGGAAATCAAATCCGGATTAATAAACATACGTTTTGCTATCAACGGTATTTCCGCATTGAATCTTCTAGATTCAATGGAAAACAGGGCTGACTGTTTAATCTTAAGCGATATCAATATGCCCGAAATGACAGGACTGGAATTATTAAAAGAGATTAAATTGAAATATCCTAAACTGAAAGTAATTATGATTACCGCTTACAGCGATGAACATAATTACATAAAGGCAAAGGAACTCGGTGCCGAAGATTATCTTACAAAACCTCTGGAATTTAATTTGCTTAAAACAAGATTAAATCAAATAGGCCTAACATAATATGAATAACGAAAAACAAACATCAAAAATTCTTGTTGTCGACGACGAACCTGATCTGCAGTCGCTTATCAGGCAAAAATTCCGTAGCAAGATTAAATCAAATGAATATGAATTCAGTTTTGCGGAGAACGGCGAAGAAGCACTGAAATTTATGACAAACAACGGAACCGTAGATCTGATATTAACCGATATTAATATGCCGGTTATGGACGGATTAACACTGCTAACCAGACTAAACGAGCTTAATGATAAACTAATAAGATCGGTAATAGTTTCTGCTTACGGAGATATGGAAAATATTAGAACAGCCATGAACAGAGGCGCTTATGATTTTATAACTAAGCCAATCGACTTAAAAGACCTTGAGATTACGGTTGAAAAAGCAATCGATAATCTTAATGAATTTAAAAATGCCGTGAGAGCCAGGGACGAACTGGTAACCGTCCGGAATGAACTTGAGGAGGCCCGAAAACTTCAATTGTCGATGCTGCCTAAGGATGTTCCTAAAATTGAAGGACTTGAATTTGCTGTGTACATGAAAACAGCCAGCGAGGTTGGCGGCGATTACTATGATTTTTCATACAATAAAGACGGCTCTCTGAATATTGCATTCGGGGACGCTACCGGGCACGGCATGAATGCCGGCATTATGGTAGCAATAATGAAAACTCTTTTTATATCTGATTCTGTTGAATTAAACATGGAAGAATTTTTCAACATTTCAAACAAAACCATAAAATCCCTTAACCTCGGTAGAATGATGATGGCATTCGCAATGATAAATATTAAGGGTAATAAAGCAGATATGATTACCGCCGGAATGCCTCCGGTATACTACTGGAATAGAGAAAAGCGAACCATTGTTGAATTGAGCCAGCATAATTTCCCCCTCGGAGCTATGACGGTAAAAGGATATAATCGACTGGAAACAGAATTAAACAAAGGCGACCTGCTTATTATGATGAGCGACGGTTTCCCTGAACTGCAAAGTCCCGAAGGCGAACAGTACGGATATCCGCGAGTTCATAATTCTATTGAAAAAGTTATTGATAGGAATCCCGAGGAGATAGTTGATTTTCTAAATGAACAAAGCACTAACTGGACAAATAATGCGGATCTTAAAGATGATATTACTTTCGTAGTAATTAAAGCCGGTCAATAATAAATTATCATATGTATAACATTTCTGAGTAATATAATATGGCAGGCAGGGACGGGTCTGCTGCCGTATCCATCATAAAAATAAATAGGGATGTCAAATGATTGGTGAGACTGTTCTCCATTATAAACTTTTATATAAGTTAGGCGAATCTGCCTTCCGGCAGACAGAGGCGGAATGGTTTAACTCTTTACTAAGGAGTCAGCTATGATTGGCGAGTTAATACTACATTATAAAATAATTGAAAAATTGGGGGAAGGCGGAATGGGTGAAGTCTTCAAAGCTAAGGACACGAAGCTCGACCGCTTTGTTGCTCTTAAATTTCTACCGTCCCAAATGATTGCCACTGAAGAGGAGAAAGCCAGATTTATACAGGAAGCAAAAGCAGCGTCCTCAATGAACCACCCGAATGTTTGCACAATCTATTCGATAGAAGAATATAATAATCAACTTTTTATTTCTATGGAATATATTGAGGGGGTAACTCTTAGAAGTAACAAACAGCCGCTTTCCGAAAAAAGAATACTAGATATCGGAATACAGGTTGCCGAAGGTTTGGCCGCAGCGCATGATAAAGGAATTGTTCACCGGGATATAAAACCTGAAAACATTATGATCCGGAAAGACGGCATTGTGCAGATAATGGATTTCGGATTAGCAAAGCTTCGTGAGAATACCGGGATTTCAAGATTAACAAAAGCCGGAACCACAATGGGCACTATGGGCTATATGTCGCCCGAACAGGTACAGGGCCTGGATGTTGACCACCGGACAGATATATTTTCTCTCGGAGTTGTTCTTTATGAATTGATTACCGGCGAATCGCCATTTAAGGGTGTCCATGAAACAGCAATCATGTACGAAATAGTTAATGTCGATCCCCCGCCGGTTTCAACCGTAAAAGAAGGAATAGATCCGCAGCTTGACGGAATTATTCTTGAATGCCTGGAGAAAGATAAAGATGAAAGATTTCAATCGGCAAAAGAACTTGCTAAAAATTTGAGGAAGATACAGAGATCGTTAACTTCCGGAAGAGCCAGCAGAATGTATAGTGTTAATTCACAGTCATTTACTCCGCCGAGCGTACAAACAGCCGCCGCCGCTGTTACCGTTAAAACTTCCATCGGCGATATACAGGTTAAGAATCTGTTCAGAAATTTATTTTATAACCCGAAACTTTTCTGGTCGGCTGCCGCAGTACTTTTTACAGCAGTTATTTTATTACTGATTTTTTCCGTCTTCAATAAAACAAAATTTGAAGTTCAGGAGATTAAAGCTACAATCTTACCGCCGCGCGGAATAAGCTTTGATAATAGCTCCGGAAGCAATTTATCAATTTCACCTGATGGAGAATATATTTCATTTGTCGGTACCGATTCTTCTGGTGCAGAAAAGTTATGGGTAAGACCGATTAATTCTTTGACTGCAAGACCATTAACAGATGCAACAAATCAGGCATACCCGTTTTGGTCTCCGGACAGTAAAACAATAGCGTATTTTGATAAAGGCAAGTTAATGAAGGTATCCCTTGATGCAGGAACTCCCCTGCCGATTTGTGATGTTACTTCGGGCAGAGGAGGTTCATGGAGCTCGAACGGAACTATTGTCTTTTCTCCAATGGCTACAGGCGGTCTTTATTCAGTTCCTTCTTCAGGCGGAAAACCTAAGGAAATCGTTAAGTCGGATACCTCTATAGCCATTCAAAGTTTAAGATGGACCTTCTTTCTGCCGGATGGAAATCATTTTTTATATTCAACTGAAAACAGCGCTACCGGCTCAACACCAAACGACGGGATCTACCTTTCTTCGTTAAATGACAATAAGGCTGTGAAACTTATTAACGCTTCATCGAACTGCCAATATTCCGGCGGGTTTCTCCTGTTCGTTCGCCAATCGATTCTACTTGCGCAAAAATTTGACCCCAACGGATTAAAGACAGAAGGAGAAGCCATGCCTGTTGCAGAAAACATCCAATACTGGGATGCGCGAATTTCAGGAAGTTTCGCTGTTTCTCAAAACGGTAAGCTTGTTTTTGTTGAGGGTAATCAGAATAATGAGAGCCTGGCGCTTTTAGATAAAAACGGAAATGAAATAAAAAAAATATCCGATATGGTTCCGTATGTAAGAGCTCAGTTCTCACCGGACGGAAATGCAATTGTATCTGACCTGTATGACGCAAATGAAAAAAAGTATGATATATGGGTCTTTGATTTAAATAGGAATGTTTCGACAAGATTAACATTTGACAAAGCCGATTTAGTACCTACCTGGACCCCGGACGGAAAACAGATAACTTATATTACTAACAATAATAGTAATGTTTATAATGATTACATTAAAAATGCCGACGGCTCGGGCGATGCAAGGCTTTTGTATAAATCCGGCTTTACAAAAGCAGTCACCAGTATTTCTCAAGACGGAAAATATATTTTAATCGGGGCTATTAATTACGCAGGTGCTTCAAGCGGTTTCGATATTCTGTTGGTGAATACACAGGAAAATAAAAAAACAATCGCTTTAGCCGCAACTAATTTTAACGAAAATTTTGCCGTATTCTCACCTAATATGAAATGGATAGCATATCAATCGGACGAGGCGGGAAAAAACCAGGTTTACGTAATACCTTTTAATCCTGACAATCCGGCAGAGACAAACGGAAAATGGCAAATATCTGTAAATGGAGGACAAATTCCAAAATGGATGAACAACGGTAAGAGTATATATTTTATTACACCTGATAATAAGATAATGGGAGTTGATATTAATGAAAGCGGCACATCGCTTTCGCCGGGTAAGCCTTATGTGGTCTTTAATCCGGGTAATCAAAATATTATCCGGATTTTTGACATAAACAAATCCGGTGCGGAAATAACGGCAACAATACCGAGCAAACAAGGCGCTCTACCGTCCATCACTCTTGTTGCGAACTGGCAAAAGGAAGTTGAGGATAAAAAATGAACGACAAGAAAATTATTCACTATAAAATCATGAAGAAATTTGGCGAACCCGGCGGCAGAGAGCGGCGGGTATGTCTGCCGAGGCATTCATTAAAATTTAGAGGCTCAAAATGGTCGGTGAAACAATTCTACATTATAAAATTATAGAGAAATTAGGCGAAGGCGGAATGGGTGAAGTGTACAAAGCCCAGGACACCAAACTCGATAGGTTTGTTGCACTAAAGTTTCTTCCATCTCAAATGACTGCATCGGAAGATGATAAAGCAAGATTTATTCAAGAAGCAAAAGCAGCATCTGCGATGAACCATCCTAATGTGTGCACAATCTATGATATCCAAGACAATAATGGTCAGATTTTTATTGTAATGGAATATGTTGAAGGAAAAACTTTAAAGGATAAAAAAGATTCACTTTCCGAAAAACAGATTCTTGAAATAGGAATTCAAATGGCTGAAGGACTTGCTGCTGCGCATGAAAAGGGAATTGTCCATCGCGACATAAAACCGGAAAATATAATGATCCGTAAAGACGGCATAGTGCAGATAATGGATTTCGGACTCGCAAAATTAAGAGAAACTTCCGGCGTTTCAAGATTAACCAAAGCCGGTACAACAATGGGCACAATGGGATATATGTCCCCGGAACAAGTTCAAGGTTTGGATGTTGATCATCGAACAGACATATTTTCGCTTGGGGTTGTATTATATGAAATGCTTGCCGGTGAATCTCCATTTAAAGGAGTGCATGAAACAGCGATAATGTATGAGATTGTAAATGTTGATCCTCCTCCGATTTCAACATTAGGTAAAAATATTACACCTGAACTGGATGAAATAATATTGGAGTGCCTTGAGAAAGATAAAGACGAAAGATGCCAGGCGGCAAAAGAACTTGCAAAGGATTTAAGGAAAGTAAAGAAATCAACCGGTAATAGAAAAAGCAGAATTTATACTGTAAATACTTCATCAATTAAAACGAGCAGCGAACCGGTCAATACTTCGAAGTCATCAGGTTCATTTACAATTGAGATATCAAATAAAAGAATTGATCTTCTGAAAATCCTCAACTCAAATTACTTTCGTTGGGGAATAGTGATAATCCTCGGAATTACAGTTATCTATCTAACAATATCCAGAGGAAATAGCGATCAGCAGACCATTACTTCGGCAACATCAATTTTGCCTCCAACTAATGTAGATTTCACAGGCAACGCTGCCGACCCCGGTGATTTTGAAATTTCGCATGACGGTAAGACAATAGTTTTTGCAGGTACAGATTCTACCGGCAAATCACAGTTGTGGCTGCGCCAATTATCTTCTGAAAATGCAAAACCAATACCGGGTACTGACGGAGCGTATTATCCATTCTGGTCATACAATGACAAATTTGTGGCTTACTTTATTCCGAATAAACTCATGAAAATTGAATTGAGTACTGGAATCTCAACAGAAATATGTCCCGCTCAGGATGGAAGAGGCGGAAGTTTTAATAAGAATGGAGATATTGTTTTTTCGCCTAATAGTATTGGCGGGCTTTACCAAGTTTCTTCGAATGGAGGCGCACCTAGAGAAATTGTTAAGACCGACAAGAACATTCAAGATCAAAGCCTTCGCTTTCCTTTCTTCCTTTCCGATGGAATTCATTTTCTTTATTCAATTGAAAATGATTTCTACGGTGCAAGCCCAACGGATGTGGTAAAGGCAGGCTCAATAAATTCCGATTTCGATAGAGTGATAATGAAATCATCTACTAACGCTGAATACACAGGCGGATATATATTCTTTACCAGTCAGTCCGCATTACTTTGTCAGAAAATTAATCCGGACAATCTGCGGTTTAACGGAGACTTACAGACTATTGCAAGTAATATCAATTATGATGCGACAAGGATAAAAGCTTCTTTCTCAGTTTCAACAAGCGGGGACTTAATATTCTTACACGGGTTCCAGGCTAATTCAAATTTTGTATTATTCGGTGTAAACGGCAATGAAACAGAATTACCTATTAGAACTAATGCTACTACTTCAGGTACGCCGCTCTCTCCCGAAATAGGAGCATCTTTATCAGACGATAAGAAGGGAGTACTATACGTTGATCAAGGAATTCAATCGGACAAAACAGAAATTAGTGAGTACAATCTTGCAACTAAAATAATTTCCAAGATTACATTTAACATGGCTCTTAATTCAAACCCCATCTGGTCTCCGGATGGTAAGCTAGCTGCGTTTTCTTCCGGACCTGACATATACATTAAGAATGCAAACGGAACCGGAAATGAAAGACTCGTTTACAAAGCAGATTCATCATATTATAAAACTACTGATGACTGGTCTTCGGACGGCAACTTGCTGCTGGTAAACGATCTGATACCGAGGACAGGTTTTCAATTGATAATTGTAAATATAAAAAACGGCAGCTCCAGTCTGTATCTGTCATCAGGAAGTACTAACATAGGTATAAGAAATGGGAAATTTTCCCGCAGCATGAAATGGATACTCTATTCTTCAAATCAATCGGGTACCGGGCAGCTTTATGTAAGACCGCTTAATAAAAATGAGAGCGGATTGTGGCAAATCTCTACAGACGGAGCAGCGCAGGGCTGGTGGGTAAACAATGACAAAGATATAATTTATCTCACAAAGGATAACAAAGTATTTAAGGTGAGTGTTAACGGTTCAGGGGATGAATTTATAGTCGGTTCTTCACAATACTTGTTTAGTTTGAATGATAGAAATTTGTCCGGTCTTTCAGATGTCTCCAAGGACGGCAGTGAATTCCTTGGCACTAGACGAGTCGAAAATGAAGCTATACCTCCTCTAACTTACGTACAAAATTGGAAGGGGTTATTAAATAAAAATGATAAATGAAATATTTAAATCGAGGTAACACATGATTGGTGAGACTATACTTCATTATAAAATAATTAGAGAAATGGGTGAAGGCGGGATGGGTGAAGTTTACAAAGCTCAGGATACCAAACTTGACCGTTTTGTTGCTCTTAAATTTCTTCCTTCTCAAATGACTGCCTCCGATGATGATAAAGCACGATTCATTCAGGAAGCAAAAGCCGCATCAGCAATGAATCACCCGAATGTCTGTACCATTCATGATATTCAAGAACATGACGGACAGCTTTTTATAGTAATGGAATTTGTTGAAGGAGAAACATTAAAAGATAAGAGAAATAATCTTATCGGAGAAACAAATTCTTGAAATCGGAATACAGGTAGCAGAAGGACTTGCGGCAGCGCACGAGAAAGGAATTGTTCACCGCGACATAAAGCCGGAAAACATTATGGTGCGCAAGGACGGAATAGCTCAGATAATGGATTTCGGTTTCGCTAAACTTAAATAAAACTCAGCAGTGTTGCCAGTATTAACCAAAGCCGGCACAACAATGGGAACAATGGGATACATGTCGCCCGAACAGAGTACAGGGATTAGATGTAGATCATCGTACTGATATATTTTCTCTTGGAGTAGTTCTATACGAATTATTTAGCCGGTGAATCCCCTTTCAAAGGGATTCATGAGACGGCAATAATGTACGAGATAGTAAATGTCGATGCTCCTCCCCTTTCATCTATAAAAGAAAGTATTGATCCGGAACTTGATGAATAATTCTGGAATGTCTGGAAAAAGATAAAGATGAAAGATGCCAGTCCGCAAAAGAACTGGCAAAAGATTTAAGGAAAATTAAAAAATCTACGGGGCACAGAAAAAGCAGAGTTTACAATGTGAGCTCAAATTCATTTACGGCAAAATCGGAATCTGTAATCAACGCGAAGCCGTCCGGTTCATTAACAGTTGAAGTAATGGATCGTAGAATTGACCTAACAAAATTTATTCATTCCGGAATGATCCCCTGGTTTTTTTCTACTATTCTTCTGGTCGCTCTTATTGTTACCTGGTTAATCCTGCAAAAACCAGAGCTGAAAAATATTGTGACTAAATTTTCTGTTGAATTAGGACATGATTATACACTTGATGTGAGTTCATACCCGGCTCTGGCAATTTCACATGACGGAAAGAGTTTAATTTATAAAGCAAACAGTAAATTTTATTTACGTAAAATGAACTCTACGGAACCAGTCATAATAAGCGGAATTGAAAATGCATCCAGCCCGTTCTTTTCACCAGATGACAAATGGCTCGGATTTTTTAGAAACGGCAAACTTGAAAAAATTTCACTTAGCGGCGGAACACCTGTTACATTAGCTGACGCTCCCGATAATAGAGGAGGAACGTGGAACAAAAACGGAATGATAGTTTTTTCGGCTTCAGCTACCGAAGGCTTATCTATGATTTCTGAAAACAGTGGAAATGTAAAAAAAATAACTACACCTGATACAACGAAAAATGAAAGGACACACCGCTGGCCATCATTCCTGCCTGACGGGAAACACGTTTTGTTTACAATGGGCACAATCGCAAGCCCCGATTACTATGAAAATGCAGAAATTGATGTTGTAGATATTGAAACGGGTGAAAGAAAATCTTTAATAAAAGGGGCCAGTACTGCAAGATACATTTCTACGGGGCATATTTTATTTTCACGTTCCGGCGTTCTTTATATAGTTCCGTTTGATGCAGATGATCTTGAGATAAAAGGGCAGCCTATTCCGGTAATTGAAGGTGTTTATAGTGAACTTACAACAGGAATAACCAACTATATGGTGTCCGATAATGGAACTCTTGTTTATATTCCCGGGGCTGTTGAAGGTGGAAACAGAAAAATTGTAAATATTGATATGAATGGAAATTCAACAACATTAGATACCAGCGGACATCCCTATCTCGAACCACAGCTATCACCTGATAATAAAAAAATTGCAGTAGTAATTCGCGACGGAGAAGATTTTGATATTTGGATTTTTGATATCCTTAACAAAACATTAAGCCGGTTAACTTTTGGAGGATTTAACCGAACTCCTCACTGGTCACCGGACGGCAAAATAATTGCCTTTGTGAAACGTACCGATGATGGCAAATCGGGAATATTTGTAAAACCATACGACGGCAGCGGAAAAGAAATTGAAATTTATAGAGATAATTCAAGGCTATACGTAAACGAGTGGACTAAAGACGGGGAGAATTTAATTATTGATAAATTAGATTCACATTATGCCCAATCAGATCTGCTTATTATTCCATTAAAGGGAGATAAAAAACCCTGGAAATATCTTGACTCCAAATTTGATGAATATGAGGCAAGTCTCTCACCTGATGGGAAATGGCTGGCCTACCTGACCGATGAATCGGGTACATACCAGGGATATGTTCGCTCTTTTCCTAATAAAGAAGGCAAATGGCAGATATCAACAGATGTTATTGAAGAACCACGCTGGTCACCGGATGGTAAAACAATTTACTATCGCAAGGGTTCACAATTAATTGAGGTTTCAGTATCTGCATCCCCTACATTTTCAGCAGGAATACCAAGAGTATTAATTTCAGGATTCCCGGCAATGAACATGGACAGCGGGATCAGCTATGATATTACTTCCGATGGTAAATCCTTTATTACGACAACTCCGGTCAACGGATCAACATTAAAAAATATTTCGATTGTACTTAACTGGACTGATGAAATAGCAGCTCTTATAAAAACTGATAAATAAAATTTACAGGCATACTTACAAATGATAGGCGAAACAATTCTTCCTTATAAGATATTAGAAAAACCTGCCGGCAGGCCGGCAGGGACGGAATGCTTCAACTCTTTACTAGGGAGTCAGCTATGATTGGAGAGTTAATACTACATTATAAGATAATTGAAAAATTAGGCGAAGGCGGGATGGGTGAAGTCTTCAAAGCTCAGGATACAAAGCTCGACCGCTTCGTTGCACTTAAGTTTCTTCCTTCTCAAATGACTGCTTCAGAAGATGACAAAGCACGATTCATTCAAGAAGCAAAAGCAGCGTCCTCTATGAATCACCCGAATGTCTGTACAATTCATGATATACTAGAACATGACGGACAACTCTTTATTGTAATGGAATATGTTGAAGGGAAAACATTAAAAGACAAGAAAGACAATTTATCTGAAAAACAAATTCTTGAAATAGGAATACAGGTAGCAGAAGGACTTGCAGCAGCACATGAGAAAGGAATTGTTCACCGCGATATAAAGCCTGAAAACATTATGATCAGGAAAGACGGTATCGCGCAGATAATGGATTTCGGATTAGCTAAACTTCGGGAAACATCTGGAGTTTCCAGATTGACTAAGGCCGGTACTACAATGGGTACGATAGGTTACATGTCTCCTGAACAGGTTCAAGGATTAGATGTTGATCATAGAACGGATATTTTTTCTCTCGGAGTTGTGCTTTATGAATTGCTTGCGGGTGAATCTCCGTTTAAAGGAGTACACGAAACGGCAATTATGTACGAAATTGTAAATGTTGAAGCCCCTCCCCTCACCTCATTAAATCAAGGAATTAATCCAGATTTTGATGGAATAATTTTGGAATGTCTTGAAAAAGATAAAGACGAGAGATGCCAGTCCGCAAAAGAACTAGCAAAAGATTTAAGGAAGATTAAAAAATCTACGGGGCACAGAAAAAGCAGAGTGTACAATGTAAATACCCAGGCTTTGCAATCACAAGGTGCAAGCCAGGAAGTTTCCAAATCTTCAGGCTCGATTACTATAGAAGCATTTAATAAAAGATTTGAACTCGGTAAAATCTTTTCATCAGCATATATAGCGTGGAGTGCTGCGGGAATTATTTTATTAGCCTTGTTATATTTTATTGTCTTTAATAAACAAAACTTCAAGTCTCCTATTACGGCTACTGTTTCTATAAACGGACCGGGACACTTTAACATTACCGGTGAAAGTGCCGTGATTTCCCATAACGGGAAGCTTGTATTTTTTAACGGAATTGATTCAACCGGAAACGGTATGCTGATGCTTAGACCGGTAAATTCAAGTAAGGTAAAGCAATTCAGGAGAATATCAATTCAAAATGTTTTTAACAGCGGCGGACTTTATCCTTTCTGGTCTTCTGATGATAAATATGTATACTATTTCTATGAAAGTAAACTTAAAAAACTTAATGTTGTTTCAGGCAGCGAAGTCGATATATGCGATGCTTTACTCGGCAGAGGAGGCACTATAAATAACAAGGGAGATATTATTTTTGCACCCGGTGCAACCGGCGGTCTTTTTCTCGTTTCCGCAAACGGCGGGACTCCGAGAGAAATTGTCAAACCGGATTCCGTAAATTCCGAGGAAAGCTTTCGGTTCCCGCATTTTCTTCCCGACGGGAAGCATTTCTTATATTCAATCGAGGCAAAATTTTCCGGTTCAACACGAGGCGACATGATAATGATCGGCTCAATTAATTCCGATATTAAAGATACCGTTATGCAGGTTTCTTCAAATGCCGAATATTCAGACGGCTATTTATTCTTCGTAAGGCAATCAGCCTTAATGTGCCGGGCTTTTGATCCTGATAATTTTAAACTTTCCGGTGATATCTACACAATATCAGATAACGTTAACTTCCTTGATCAATACATTTATGCTTCATTTTCGGTTTCCGATGCCGGCAATTTGATTTTTCAAAGTAAAAATAAAAATTACATTAAAATTGTTTTAACGGATGATAAAGGAAATAAAAAGATAGAACTGTTTTCAAAAAACATAATAAGTACGGCTAAATTTTCCCCGAACGATACTAGAATTGCCTTCGATGCCTATGGCAGGGACAATAAAAGCAACATCATATGGCTTTATGATATAGGTCGAAAAATTTCTTCCAGAATAACTTTGACTTCAAATCTGAATCAGTCTCCGGTATGGTCGGGAAACGGAAGAAGCTTAGCCTATGTAGCGAACAACGGGATGAATTTTAATATATATATTAAAAATCTGGGCGGAACGGGTGAAGAAAAGCCGGCATTGCCGTCATCAACCGAACTTTTATGTGCTACGACGGACTGGTCCAGCGACGGGAAATATATTTTATATTCACAGCAGCAGCCGAATTCGAGTACTAAAAGCGACATAGTTATTATAGATCTGAAAGATAATACTTCGAAATTTATAACTAAAACAGAATTCAATGAAGAAAACGGAATATTTTCGGATGATATGAAATGGATAATTTATGATAGCGACGAATCCGGGAAATCTCAGATATATGCAATTCCTTTCGGAACAAACGGTGTGCGAACACAACTTACGGCAAACGGCGGAATCCCTATAAGATGGATTAACAATGACCGGGCAATTATTTACCGCTGGCAAAACGGAGTTTATAAAATGAATGTGCATGTTTCAGGCGGTGATTTAATACCCGGAAAAACCGAGGAGCTGTTTACTATGTCGGATAATAACATCATATCCGTATATGATGTAACTAAAAACGGAAAGACTTTTTTATGCTCCGTTCCGAGCGGCAACACAATCCTTCCCCCGCTTACATATATACAGAATTGGCAGGGACTGATAAATTCGAGGGAAAAATGATCGGCGAGACGATATTACATTATAAAATATTAGAAAAACTTGGTCAGGGAGGAATGGGTATAGTCTATCTTGCCGAGGATACAAGATTAAAGCGGCAGGTTGCAATTAAGTTTTTGCCTCATCAAATTTCTTCAAATGAAGAAGAACGTAAGCGGTTTGAAATAGAAGCTCAGGCTGCGGCTTCTTTAAATCATCCGAATATTTCTACAATTCACGCTATTGAAGAATCAGGTGGTAACGCATTTATCGTAATGGAATATATTGACGGAATTGAATTGAAAGATAAAATTAAATCCGGATCAATTCATACTAAAGAAGTCATTAACATTGCCGTTCAAATTGCCGAAGGAATAGAAGCCGCTCATCAAAAAGGAATAATACACAGAGATATAAAATCTCAGAATATAATGATTACCGGTGACGGCAAAGCAAAAATAATGGATTTTGGCCTGGCGAAGGTAAAAGGCGGTTCACAGTTGACAAAGATGGGCTATACTATGGGGACAGTTGCATATATGTCGCCCGAGCAGACCAGAGGCGATGAGGTTGACAATCGTACCGATATCTGGTCTTTCGGTGTTGTTCTTTATGAAATGCTTACGGGGAAAATGCCTTTCAGGGGTGATTACGACCAGGCAATAATTTATTCTATCCTGAATGAAGAACCGGTTCCCGACGAAAAATTTAAAAGCGATCAACCAGTCGGTATGGTAATTAGAAAAGCCTTACAAAAGGATATGAAAAAGAGGTATGCAAACTCGAAAGAAATAATTGTTGACCTTGCGGCTGACGAACATACAAATAAAGTCCCGAGAAAAGAATACTTTAATGGAATAAAAAAACTGGCAATTCTGCCGTTTTCAAATATTATTGATGACCCGCAAACTAATTTTTTGGGCTTTGCGCTTGCCGATCAGATTATCGGAGCAATGGCTTATTCTAAAGGTGTACTTGTAAGACCTTCAAGTACAATCCGCAAATATCAGAATACTATGGTAGACAATAATATAGCGGCCTCGGATCTTAACGTAAATTATATTCTTGCGGGCAATTATCTAAAAGAAGCAGAGACAGTCAGGCTCAACGTAGAATTAGTTGATGTTAATTCCGATACTATGCTATGGAGAGAGACAATACAAATAAAATATAAAAATGTATTTGAATTCCAGGATATAGTCTCTCAAAAAGTTGTTGACGGACTTAAAGTTCAGTTCTCCCAGGAAGAGCGGGAGCGAATGAAAGCAGAAATTCCTAATAACCCCGCAGCTTATGAGTTTTATCTTCGTGCTATTTCATATCCGCAAACTATTGAAGGAAATAAAATAGCAATTGAAATGCTGAATAATTCTATTAAACTGGATTCAACTTTTGCCCTTGCACATTTTGAATTAGGAATTCGATATAATGCTTTATCACAAGTCGGGAAAGATGCCGAACAATATTACGATAAAGCCGAAAAATCATTATTAAAATCTTTATCATTAAATAGCAATCTCCTACCTGCTCTGGCTTACCTGGCGCTTGTTTACACCGACATTGGAAGACACGAGGAAGCTCATAAACTTTTAATAAAAGCAGTAAAGATTAACCCCAATAACCCCTGGCTTCATTTCTCTCTCAGCTACCATTACCGGTATATTGGTTTTCTCGAAGAATCAGAAAAAGAAATAAAGATAGCTCTATCAATCGATCCTAAGAATCCACGATTCAGGTCAGGCATAATCACTTTTATGTTTCTCGGTAAATATGATGAAGCACTCGAATTATTCAATTTAGATTCGGAAAGCCCCTTCACTCTGAATCTTTTTGGAGAAGTTTTATTCCGCAAGGGAAATAAAGAACTGGCTCGTGAATATTTTGAGAAATCACTTCAAATAAAAGAAGAAATCGGTGAATTTTATTTTGCCTCTTCATTTATAGAATATTTAAAAGGAGATTTAAAAAAGGCTGCTGAATTTAATCAAAAGAGAGAAATGGAAAACCCCACTGACGGAGAAATATGGTACGAAATTGCAAGGGTTTACGGACTATTGGGAATGAAGGAAGATTGCTATAGGGCCTTAGACAAAACAATAGAAATGGGTTATGTAAATTTCCCGGCAATGCAAAATGATACATTCCTGGATTCTGTTAGACAGGAACCCGGGATAAAAGATTTACTTATGAAATCAAGGCAAATTACTAAAGAATTAACATCAAAGTTATCTACTATTTATTAAATAATGCAGTAAAAGGATAATAGTTTAATAGAGTGAAAAAATGATCTGTGAGGCGAACTTATTTTAGTTAGGCTCTTCGATTTAATAGCCACGACCTAAAGGTTGTGGCTATAAATAAGGTTAAACTATGATCGGTAAAACAATTTTACATTATAAAATTCTGGAGAAGTTAGGCGAACCTGCTTGCAGGCAGGTAGTTCTTTTCGATGGCGGAGCTACCCGCCGTACTCTAACTCAAAAATATATAGGCAAGCTATGATTGGCGAAACAATACTGCATTACAAAATTTTAGAGAAATTAGGTGAAAGCGGACCCGCCCGCCGAAGCCCCGTTAAGAATTGTGAGGTTTCCAATGATTGGTGAAACAATTTTACACTACAAAATACTTGAAAAACTTGGCGAGGGGGGAATGGGTGAAGTTTTTAAAGCGCAGGATACAAAACTCGACCGATTTGTTGCACTAAAGTTTCTTCCATCTCAAATGACTGCATCTGAAGATGACAAAGCACGTTTCATTCAAGAAGCAAAAGCCGCTTCTTCCATGAATCATCCGAATGTATGCACAATATATTCAATTGAAGAATATAATAACCAGTTATTCATTGCAATGGAATTTGTTGACGGGAAAACATTAAAGGATAAAAAAGATCCCCTGTCTGAAAAACAAATTCTTGAAATAGGAATACAGGTAGCAGAAGGGCTTGCAGCAGCACATGAGAAAGGAATTGTTCATCGTGACATAAAGCCGGAAAACATTATGGTGAGGAAGGACGGAATAGTTCAGATAATGGATTTCGGTTTAGCTAAACTTCGTGAGGATTCAGGTGTTTCCAGGTTAACTAAAGCCGGAACAACTATGGGAACATTAGGATATATGTCGCCTGAACAGGTACAAGGATTAGATGTTGATCATCGGACAGATATATTTTCTCTCGGTGTTGTGATTTATGAATTGCTTGCCGGCGAAACTCCATTTAAGGGAGTTCATGAAACAGCAATAATGTATGAAATAGTAAATGTTGATCCTCCCCCTATATCAACCGTGAAAGAAGGAATTGAGCCTGAATTAGATGGAATTATTCTCGAGTGTCTTGAAAAAGATAAAGACGAAAGATGCCAGTCCGCAAAAGAGTTGGCAAGAAATTTAAGAAAGTTCAAACGAGGTTCTTCTGGCAGCAAATCAAGCAGAATATTCCAGGCAAGATCGTTTGCTTCTAAAGAAACAGAAACTTTAAAAAGTGAACCGAAAAATATTTTTGCTAAATCAATAAAACATATCTCAGAAAATAAAATTACTGCTGCTGTTATATCATTGCTGGCTGTTGCCGTTATAATATTAGGATTATTAAAAATACGGCAGTTCCCTTCTTCAAACTTTTCTGAGCCGGTACATTTTTCGTTTGATATACCCGGAAAATCGAATCAGATACTTAACTGGGAATATGTTTTACAGGTTTCTCCGGACGGCAAAACAATTGTCTATACAGATAAATCAGGATCATCAAGTATGATTTATGCAAGAAATTTAAATAAATTAGCTTCTTATCCAATTAGAGGGACCGAGAATGGTGTGGATCCTGTATTCGAAAACAATAACTGGATTTCATTCACTGATTTTAATACACTTAGAAAAGTGCCTTTGGCAGGCGGTGTACCTGATATTTCCGGAGCAAACGTTACAAACGGGCTAAGCTGGGGAACAAATGGTGAAATTGTTTTAGCCGACACATGGCCGAGCGGACTTACCTTTCAACCGGGCTGGAATGATAAAGAACAGGAACTTACAAAAATTGATCCCTCTAAAAACGAAGGTACACATATGCTGCCTTATGTACTTCCGGGAGATAAAGCGGCGTTATTCACTATCTGGTCGAAAGATGGAACATACGATGATTCAAAGATTGCAGTTGTCAATCTTAAAACAAAAGAAAGAAAGATACTTAACTATAATGGTGTTGAACTGCACGGAACATCACCCAGGTTTATTCAGGCACCCTGGGGTGATTATCTGCTATGGAGTAGAAGCGGAAATTTATACGCTTCAACATTTGATTTATCAGGTTTGAAAGTTACAGGCCCTGAAACTAATATTTTAAGAGGTATATCTGTAAATGCTTCAAGCGGCAAGGCAGCTTATTCTGTTACCGATGCAAATAATGGAACTCTTGTATATATGCCGGGGAAACTAGACACAGCTAAAAATTACCTGGTCTGGGTTGACAAGAACGGTGTTGAGAAAAATGCGCTTACTAACAGCGGGCCTTACCTGGAGCCGATGATTTCAAATAATGGGAAAGCTCTTGTAATACTGACCGGCCCAATCTATACAATAGGAACCATCAATTTTGAAAAGGATGAAGTTAAACATCTTTTTATGAACGGAGATAATAATATGCCTCAAATTACTCCGGACGGTTCCAGTTTAGTTTTTGTTTCTAATTTTGAGGACGGGAAATACAATGTCTATCTAAGCAGGCTCGACGGCATCGGCGGCGCAAATAAAATTGTAGCTACTGAAGGCGGATATCCCGAAATATCCAATCTTTCTCCGGATGGGAAATATATCATATTTAATCTTGGCAGCATCGAAGGCGCAAATAAAATCTGGATAAAAGATATAACAGGAAATGAGCAGCCTCACCTGCTCTTTAAATCCAATGCAAGAACAACCAGTCCTACATTTTCAACCGACGGAAAATTTATAGCATACCGTTCAGATGAAATTGACGGGAAGTACAAATTATTTATCAGGCCTTTCCCAATAACCGATAAAAAAATTCAGGTATCAATAGATGATGGTCTCTATCCACAGTGGTCAGTCCACGGCAGCGAAATTTATTACAGAGATGATGACAAAATAATGGCTGCTAAAATCCAAACGAGTCCTGAATTAAAAGTGATATCGAGACGATTAGTCTGCAAGTCAATAAGAGTTTCAACCTCACATAGCCAGAGGGATTTTACAGTAGCACCGGATGGGCGCGTCCTTATGCTGAAGAGTGCAGTGGATTTGTCAAAGCCAGTCCAGGTAAACGTAATTGTTAACTGGTTTTCGGAATTGAAGAAGAAACTTACAGGCCATGATTAAAATAATTTTATAAAAAGGAAAATTTATGATCGGCGAAACTATACTCCATTATAAAATAATGGAGAAAATCGGCGAAGGCGGGATGGGTATTGTATATCTTGCCGAAGATACAAAGCTGGAAAGAAAAGTTGCCTTAAAATTTTTGCCTCATCATATTGCCTCAAACTCAGAAGAAAAAGAAAGATTTAAAATAGAAGCAAAAGCAGCGGCAGCTTTAAACCATCCAAATATTACTACAATCTATGCCATCGAAGAAAATGGCGATGATATATTTATTGTGATGGAATATATCGATGGTAAAGAATTAAAAAATATCATAGAGACGCACCCGCTTGCCGGTAGGCAAGGTAGCAAAACGTCTCTGCAGGTTAATGAAATAATAAATTATGCAGCGCAAATTGCAGAGGGACTTGAAGCTGCCCACAAAAAAGGAATAATTCACAGAGATATTAAATCCTCTAATATCATGATCACAAAAGAGAGTAAAGTTAAGGTTATGGACTTCGGATTGGCAAAGATAAAGGGAGGAATAGAGCTAACCAAAGCCGGAATCACAGTAGGAACAACTGCTTATATGTCGCCGGAACAATTGAAAGGGAGTGGTGTTGACCAACGAACCGATATATGGTCCTTTGGCGTATTATTTTATCAAATGTTAACGAATGAACTTCCTTATAAGGGGGAATATGATCAGGCGATTATGTATTCAATACTGAATGAAGAACCCGTATCAGCGTCCAAATTAAATTCCGAAGTGTCCGCCCAGCTAGATAATATTTTAGAAAAATGCTTAAAGAAAGAATCAAAGCTAAGGTACAAGAATTTTAACGAACTATTACTAGACATGAAAAAAACGGTAGATGAAAAATCAACAGAAGAAGATAGGACGCAGCTAAGGAGAATTGCAATATTACCATTTGTAAACGTCAGCGGAAGTCAACAGAGTGACTATCTTGGATTTGCTTTAGCTGATCAGGTAATCGGTGCGATAACGTACTTAAAAAATATTTTGGTCCGTCCGTCTGCATCAATTCGAAAATATATGAACACGTTTGTAAATCCGAAAGATGCTGGCTCGGAATTAAATGTGGACTATCTGCTTACCGGGAACTTCCTTAAAGTTGATGAAAAAATAAGACTTAATATTGAACTTGTAGAAGTTAAAACAGAAAATATGGTTTGGCGCACTCCAATAGAGGTTGATTTCCATAACGCTTTTGAACTTCAGGATATTGTAGCACAAAGAGTGGTTCATGGACTAAATGTTCAATTTTCCCAAAAAGAAATAAACAGAATTAGAAAGGATATACCTGACAATCCTTTAGCTTATGAATACTATCTTCGCAGTCTTTCATACCCTTCAACGAATGAGGGTGATATACTTGCAAATGAAATGCTGAATAGATCTATTCAGGTGGAATCAAATTATGCTCCGGCATTTTCTGAGCTTGGTTTTCGTTTACATAGGATTGGAATTTATGGATTAGGCGGCCCATCTATACTGAGCAAGGCGGAGCAGGCTTTCGAACACGCATTATCGTTAAATGATGAACTTCTTGGCGCTTTATTTCAATTATCCACTCTTTTTGTTGAAACAGCAAGAATTGAGAAGGCGGTTGAATTGGTAAGGAAAATGTTAGCTATAAATCCAAATAATGCGTCGGCTCATTTTTCTTTGGGTTATCTTTTTCGATATGGAGGAATGCTTGAAGAGTCTGAAAAGGAGTACGATCAGGCCCTATCGCTTGACCCGGGAAACCCAAGATTTCGTTCTGCTGGTGTAACTTATCATCACCTTGGTAAATATCAAAAGGCTATAGAGGCCCTTAATCTAGACAAAGGAAGCTCATATGCTCTTATTGAAATAGGAATAATTCAACATCATAAAAATAAGGAATGGAAAGTGCATTAGAAACCTGGGAAAAATTGATCGCACAAGAATCAAAACCCGGTTTTTATTCATATTACGGCAAATCTATGAAAGCTCTTGCTGAAGGTAAGAAAAATGATGCAAAAACTACAATCGCCGAATTTGAGGAAACAAAACCATCTGACGGTGAGCTATGGTATTATATTGCGGTAACATACGGATTACTTGGCGATGCCGATGGTACGGCAAGAGCACTGGAGGAAGGACTGAGTCGCGGATATTTTAATTACCCGATTATTGCTTCAAACTCTTTCTTTGATTTGGTAAGAGGTTCAAGTGAATTTCAACGCGTATTAGAAATGGCTAGAATACGACATGAAATTTTCAAGAAACAATTTTTTCTCAAATAATTTTGAATTAAAGCTATGATTGGCGAAACTCTACTACATTATAAGATAATAGAAAAATTAGGCGAAGGCGGAATGGGTGAAGTTTATAAAGCCCAGGACACAAAGCTCGACCGCTTCGTCGCATTGAAGTTTCTGCCATCTCAAACGACTGCGTCTGAAGAAGAAAAAGCACGTTTAATTCAAGAAGCTAAAGCTGCTTCTGCTATGAATCATCCGAATGTATGTACAATTTATTCAATCGAAAAATCGGTAATTAAATTATGTTAATGAGAAAAGTTTACAGGAGGTAAATATTGAAACACAAACACATAAGTAACTCATATCAATTAGCAGTTATAAAAACAATAATTTTAACATTCTTATCATTTTTATTTTGCAGTATAGTAGCGGTTTATGCACAGAGTAAAAAACAAAATAATGGTACAACCTCGAAGATCATTCGCGACAGTCTGCTGATTGCTAAACCGGAAAATGTAACAACATCGGGAACTGTTACGGTAGAAGGAAATAAAATCGATTACAAAGCAATTGCCGGTACCATTATTCTAAAAGACAAGAATGATAAACCAACATGCAGCATGTTTTATGTTGCATATATTAAATCCGGCATAACTGATAATAGCAAGAGACCGATTACTTTTCTTTATAATGGCGGACCCGGCAGCGCTTCAATCTGGCTGCATATGTCAGCATGGGGTCCAAGACTTACATATCTGGAAGACACAGCGAGAGTGCGGGCGCCGTACAGAACCATAAACAACGATTACTCTCTGTTAGATGTTAGCGATCTGGTTTTTATAGATGCACCTGGGACAGGATTCAGCAGAGTTTTAACAAAGAGTGAAGGAGGAGTAAGTAAACCTAAAGCTTTTTACGGAATTGATACCGATGCCAATGCTTTTGCACAATTTATCACAAATTTTCTCTCCGAATATAGCCGTTGGGATTCGCCGAAATATTTATTTGGAGAGAGCTACGGGACTTTTCGTACCGCAGTTGTTAGTAATATACTGGAGACTAAAGACAATGTGGATCTTAACGGTATAATTTTGCTTTCACAAATTCTAAGTTATAATAATTCTACCGATAATGTTACTGAAAATCCGGGTAATGATCTGGCTTATCAACTTGCTTTGCCCTCCTGTACGGCTACTGCATGGTATTATCATAAACTTCCTGATCAGCCGGAGAAACTGGAACCTCTCCTCAAAAAAGTAGAAAATTTTGCAATGAATGAATATGCTCTTGCACTCAATAAAGGAGCTATGCTTGATTCTGCAGAATTTAAACAAATTGCCGAAAAACTCCATCAATATACCGGCCTTCCGGTTCCATACATTATCAAAGCTAATTTGCGTATTACCGGTTATGATTTTGAGAAAACGTTATTGTCCGAATCAGATCGCTTAACAGGAAGATTGGATACCCGCTATTCAGGACCCGGTATGAATCCTTTAGGAGAGTTTCCGCTTTATGATCCGCAAGATGCAACAATCAGTTCAGCCATAATATCAACTTTCAACAATTATGTCCGGAAAACATTACAGTTTAACTCCACTACAAATTATATACCTGGAGCAGACTTTTGGGCAACCTGGGATTACCGGCACCTTGCAGTTTTCCAGGCTTTCGGTGACAAGAGTGATAATTTATTCCCCAATGTTATGCCCGACCTTGCCTCCGCGATGATGTATAACCCAAAGCTGAAGGTGATGCTGAACATGGGCTATTTCGATTTGGCAACTCCTTATTTTGAGGGAATATATGAAATGCACCATTTGCCAATGCCGGTTACACTGCAAAATAATATTACTTATGCTTTTTACGCATCGGGGCATATGATTTACTTACACCATGAATCTCATAAAAACCTGCATGATAATGTTGCTGATTTTATAGAAAAGACACACTAGTACAAAAAGATAAGGAAAATTATGAGAAACGTTCAGTTTTAAAAAATGAAATTGCCATTATAAGGAACAGCAATGATTGGCGAAATTAAAACAAAAGAGATTAGCTATGATTGGTGAGTTAATACTACATTATAAGATAATTGAAAAATTAGGCGAAGGCGGAATGGGTGAAGTATTCAAAGCGCAGGATACAAAACTTGACCGCTTTGTCGCGCTAAAGTTTCTCCCCTCTCAGCTAACAGCATCGGAAGATGACAAAGAGAGATTCATACAAGAAGCAAAAGCTGCTTCTGCGATGAACCATCCGAATGTTTGCACAATTTATTCTATTGAAGAATACAACGGACAGCTTTTCATTGCAATGGAGTTTGTTGAAGGAAAAACATTAAGGGATAAAAAGGATTCTCTTTCTGAAAAACAAAAACTTGAAATCGGAGTACAGGTTGCGGAGGGACTTGCCGCGGCTCACGAAAAAGGAATTGTACATCGCGATATAAAACCTGAAAACATTATGATCCGCAAAGATGGAATTGCGCAGATAATGGATTTCGGACTTGCTAAACTTTATAAAGACAGCAATGTTTCCAGACTTACAAAAGTCGGTACTATAATGGGTACCATCGGGTATATGTCGCCGGAACAAGTACAGGGTCTGGATGTTGATCATCGGACAGATATATTTTCTCTCGGAGTTGTTCTTTATGAACTTCTTGCCGGCGAATCTCCATTTAAAGGTGTACATGAGACGGCAATAATGTACGAGATAGTAAATGTGGATGCCCCTCCCCTTTCTACTTTAAAAGAAGGTATAGATCCGGAACTAGACAGGATAATTCTGGAATGTCTGGCAAAAGATAAAGATGAACGATGCCAGTCCGCGAAAGAGCTTGCTAAAAATTTAAGAAAAGTTAAAAAATCATCGAGTACAAGAACAAGCAGAGTTTATAATGTTGATACTTCCGGGATGAAGGCCGGGAACATTCAATCTCATGTTTCAAAACCTTCCGGTGCTTTTTCAGTCGAAGTGTTAAATCATCGATTTGATCTGACAAAATTATTTAAACTGAATTATTTACATTGGATTGTTACGGTAATCTTTCTTGCGGTTATAATTTTCTTATTGTTTAATAAAAACAATTCATCAAATGATGAATTTGTAAATTTCCAACAGCTCACAGAGCAATCAGGTGAAGAATTATATCCGGATATTTCTCCGGACGGCAATTACATAACTTACACAAAATCAGTCGACGGTTTTCAGCATATCTTTCTGCAGCGGATTGGCGGGGGCAATGCAATTGATTTAACTAAAGATTCAAAATTCGGAAACTACCAATCTTCATTCTCACCTAACGGAGAAGAAATTGTATTCCGCTCGGAGCGGGACGAAGGCGGAATTTTCTTAATGGGTTCAACCGGAGAATCCGTCCGAAGACTGACTAATTTCGGCTTTAATCCGTCTTGGTCACCCGACGGCAAAAAAATTATTTTTGCAACCGAATCTATAGAACACCCATACACAAGAGGAATTATCAGTCAACTTTGGACAACAGAAATAAAAACCGGTAAAACCAAAAAGCTATTTAACGGCGACGCAGTTCAGCCTAGCTGGTCACCTAATGGAAAATTAATTGCGTATTGGGGATTACCGAAAGGATCAGGAAGAAGGGTCATTCAAATAATTCCGGCATCTGGCGGAGATCCGATTGAAATTACAAATGATAATTATATTAACTGGAGCCCCGCATGGTCTGCAGACGGGAAATATCTCTATTTCTCGAGCAGCCGCGGCGGCAGCATGAATTTATGGCGAGTAAAGATAGATGAAGAAAGCGGAAAAACTATATCTCCTTTGGAACCGGTTACAACACCTTCAGCTTATTGTGCTATGGCAAAGATGTCTCACGACGGCACAAAAATGATTTTTGTTTCATCCGATATCAGAGATAATATAAATAAATTAAATTTTGATCCGGTTGGAGAAAAGGTTACCGGCGAATCTATTGCAGTAACAAAAGGATCAAAGCAATTCGGTTATCCATCCGTTTCACCTGATAATAAATGGATTTCTGTTTCAAGCTTAAGACAACAGGAAGGCATTTATATTATGCGACCAGACGGCTCGGATATAACTAAATTAACAAACGATTTATTTAAAGACAGAAGCCCGCTGTGGTCGCCCGACGGAAGAAGTCTTATTTTTTATTCGGACAGGTCCGGCAAGTATGAAGCATGGGAGATAGATATTGACGGCAGTAATCTTAGACAATTAACTAATTCCGTAGGCCAGGCATCCAATCCGATTTGGTTCCCTGATGGTAAATCAATAGTAATCTGGATCAATGACCGGGAAGTAATATTCTATCCGGGTTCAACTCCGGTTAATAAATTCACGTACTTACCCGATATGAATGAAAAAGGATTTTCATTTTATGCCAATTCCGTTTCACCAGACGGGAATTATATCGTCGGTAACAGGGAAGACGAAAACAATGGAAATAATGAAGGTTTGCTGGTCTATTCAATGATTCGAAAAAACTATAAGAAGATTTCTGATTCAGGAGTTAGTCCTATATGGCTTAAAGACAGTAAAAATATTTTTTACATAGACAATAATAAGTTATACATAATGAATTCGGAAACAGGAGTCAGACATTTTGTTTATGACCCGAAGGCAGTCTTTCCGACATTCAATTGCATTGCTTTGTCTCCCGATAACAAATCCATTTATTACGTTAAAGAAGAAAAAGAGTCGGATGTATGGATGGGATATTTGAAATATAATTAAGATTAAGAGTATGAAGGACATAAAAAGGTAGCTAATAAAAAATGAAACTAACAAAAAAAATTGAAACGGAAGTCTTGAAAGTATACAATGCTTATTGGGATAATTATCTGCGCGGAGACGTAGATGCAATGATTCCTTTACTATCAGCAAAATATACCCAAGTAGGAAGTGCGGAGACCGAAGTTTTTTACAATAAGAAAGAAGCCGTAAAATTTCTGTATGAAACAATAGATCAGGTTGCAGGCAAATTGGAAATGAGAGACAGGAAAACCATGCTTGAGCAAAGGGGTGGTCTTATTCTTATCCATGAAATCTGTGATGTTTATGTAATTGACGGAAACAGTTGGGTATTCTATTCCAAATTCAGAGCCTCCACACTTATGAAAAATATTTCCGGCAAATGGAAAATTATCCACCAGCATTCTTCATTTCCCGATGCAAGAACAGGAGACGGTGAAAATATAGCTATTGATAAAATTACAGAAGAAAACAAACAACTTCGTGAAGCGGTGAATCGCCGAACTGTTGAACTCAAAAAGAAAAACCGCGAACTTGAAATTGAGGCGGCGCTTGAAAGAGTTAGAGCCCAGGCAATGGGGATGACAAAACCTGCTGATATGGTAGAAGTCTGTAGAAATATTTCTGATCAATTACAACTGCTTGGTGTAAATGACATTAGAAACGTGCAGACCGTTATTATCAACGAACAAAAAGGCACTTATCTCAATTACCAATATTTTACAGCATATGGCAAAGGTATAATTGAAGAGACAAAGTACGATAAATATCCGAAAGTTCTTGAAATGGTTCGGGAAATGGAAAAAGTCTGCAGATGCATTTTTCGGAGGGATATTCAAAGGTGAAGAACTTAAAAATTTTCGAGAATATAGAGAACAAGATCATCAATTTCCGGATCCTTTACTTGAGAAAGCCGAAGCTGTTGAATATAATTTTTACTCAATCGGATTGGGTGGATTAGGATTAACAACCTATGAACCGCTTCCTAAAGCAGGTCTAGAAATATTCAAACGATTTCATAAAGTATTTTCATTAACCTATCGAAGATTTATTGATATTGAAAAAGCAGAAACACAGACAAGAGAAGAAGATATTGAATTGGCCCTGGAACGGTTACGATCAAGAACAATGGCAATGCAGAAAAGCGATGAATTGGCAGAAGCCTCTTTTTTATTGGATAGCCAAGTACGGGCTTTAGGTATTAAGACGAGAGGTTGTGCATTTAATATTTATGGCGAAAACGAATCTACTGAATGGTTTAGTTCAGAAATGGGCACGATGCCAACCTATAAAATACCAAGAGAGAATGTATTTCTCCGCTATTATGAAGCCGGACAGCGAGGCGAATTACTTCACATCGAAGAGTTTGCAGATGAAGCTTGTGCCGTTCATTACGATTATTTGTGCACCCTCCCGGTTATGGGTGAAGCGCTGAAGAAAATAAAGGAATCCGGCGGCTCTTTTCCGACACGTCAAATAGATCATGTCACTTATTTTAAATACGGCTATTTGTTGTTCATTACTTTTGAACCTGCACCGGAAGCTTATGATATTTTCAAACGTTTTGCTAAAACATTTGAACAAACTTATACCCGCTTTCTCGATCTGCAAAAGGCAGAGGCACAGGCACGAGAAGCACAGATAGAATCAGCATTAGAAAAAGTACGGTCCCGTTCATTAGGGATGCACAAAAGTGAAGAAATCAAAGATGTCGTGGTGACGGTAATGGAAAAAATGAATGAGCTGAATATCAAAATGAACGGTGGTGTTTCGCTCGCTACGTTTGTACCGAACTCAAATGATTTGATCCACTGGTATGTAAACCCGGATCATGTTGAAGGTCCGGTAACTATGCATTTACCATATTTTGATAATATTGTATTTAATGATTTTGTTAAAGCACGCAAAGAAGGGAAAAATTTGCTTCCCGTTGTTTATTCTTTTGAACAAAAGAATGAATATTTCAAATATGCTTTTGAACATTCTGATTTTAGGATAGCACCTGAAGAATATAAAAAATGGATCTTTGAGCAGCCATATTTTGGTTATTCGGTTGCTATTCAAAAACATTCAGCTATTTTCTTTAATGATTATACCGATAAATTATTTTCAGAAGAAGAGAATGATGTATTGAAACGCTTTGCAAATGTTTTTGATCAAGCCTATATCCGTTTTCTGGATCTCCAAAAAGCCGAAGCGCAGGCAAAAGAAGCTGTAATTCAACTTGCATTGGAACGGGTACGCGCCAGGACGATGGCGATGCAGCATAGTAATGAACTTTCTGAAACGGCATCAATATTTTTTAAGCAGTTGAGCGATTTAGGAATTGAAACTAACCGCCTGTACATCGGCATCTTTAAAGATGATTCAGGAATAATGGAAGCATGGGCAACTACTGAAGATGGGAAAACTGTTAGTACAAGGTTTTTATTAGATAGCAAAAAAAACCATTCAGTCCAAAAAATGTATGAAGGATGGAGAGAACAAAAGAAATCCATTACCATAGATATGCAAGGGAAAGAACTATCCGACTATATCAATTATATAGCTGAAGAAGTACAAGTTCCTGTTACAACAGGTTACAGCCAGCACAGACGGGTGCAAAGTATCGTATATTTCTCAAGGGGCTTAATCGGTTTAGCATCTCCGGATCCCCTTCCGGACGAAAACGTTAATCTTCTGGAACGTTTTTCAAAAGTGTTTGACCAGACTTATATCCGTTTCCTCGATCTTCAAAAAGCGGAAGCACAAGCAAGAGAAGCAATCAAACAAGCAGCATTGGATAGAATTCGCGGTGAAATTGCGAGCATGCGCACAGCGGAAGATCTGAATCGCATAACACCAATAATCTGGCGCGAATTAAAAACACTTGACGTTCCATTTATTCGATGCGGTGTTTTTATTATTAATGAAGCTCAGGCAAAAACGGAAGTTTACTTAACTACACCTGAAGGTAAATCACTTGGAGTTTTGAATTTACCATTTGGGTCGAATGAGCTTACAATCAATACTGTAGATCATTGGCGAAAGAAACAAGTTTATAAAGATCATTGGAATAAGGAAGAATTTATTAACTGGACAAAATCAATGATTGAGCTGGGACAAGTTCATAGCACGGAAACTTATCAAGGTTCGTCAACACCGCCTGAATCTCTCAATCTGCATTTTATACCTTTCGCGCAAGGGATGCTTTATGTCGGAGATATTTCACCTCTCACAGAGGAAAAACTTCAATTAGTCAAAACCCTGGCTGAGGCATTCTCCATTGCATATGCCAGATATGAAGATTTTAAGAATCTAGAAGAAGCTAAAAATAAAGTTGATGTTACATTGAACGAATTGAAAGCTGCACAAGCGCAGCTGATCCACGCGGAGAAATTAGCTTCGCTGGGAGAACTAACAGCCGGTATCGCGCACGAAATTAAAAACCCGTTGAACTTTGTAAATAACTTTTCCGAAATAAGCGGTGAATTACTGGATGAACTGCAAGGTGAATTAAAGGACAATAATAATGAAGAAGTAAAAGATCTTGTTGATAATTTAAGACAAAACCTTGAAAAGATTAATCAGCACGGTAAACGAGCCGATGCTATAGTTAAAGGAATGCTTCTTCATTCTAGAGGAACATCAGGCGAAAAGACCTTAACGGATATAAATGATCTTCTCGACCAGTATGTTACCCTTGCTTATCACGGTTTGCGCGCGCAGAATAAAGAATTTAATATCACCATCGAAAAGGATTATGATAAATCATTGGAAAAAATAAATGTGGTTCCGCAGGATATAAGCAGAGTTTTTCTTAATATAATTAATAACGCTTATTACGCAGCTTATGATAGAAAAAAGAAAAACAGTGATAATGACTTCTCCCCTACTTTTAAAGTTTCAACAAAAAATATGAATGATAAAGTTGAAATAAGAATTGCCGATAACGGCAATGGAATTCCCAAAGACATTATTGATAAGATATTCCAGCCGTTTTTTACAACTAAGCCAACAGGTGAAGGAACCGGATTGGGATTATCTTTGAGTTATGATATAGTTACTAAGGTGCATGACGGTGAATTGAAAGTTCAATCAAAAGACGGAGAGGGCGCGGAGTTTGTAATTTGTCTGCCAAAATAATTTAGAAACATGCAATACTGCCAATAACGGATAAACGCGTGTTTCCGCAACAAATGCTATAAGACATAATTAAAAAGAAACTTAAAATGACTATTGAAGAAAAAGAAGTATCAAAAGCATTCAGCACCTACTGGAAAACACATTTCAGCAGAGGTAATGGTGCGTTTGAAAAAGTCGTTTCCCTTTGGCACCCCGACATAACAGCAATCGGCACCGGGAAAGATGAAATTGTAAAATCATACAGTGGTTTTAAAAAATTTCTTAAAAGAGAATTTGAAGAAATAAGTACCACTATGCCTGTAAAAATCCTGTGGACTAAAGTTCAGGTGCAAAAAGATCATGCATTGGTTCTTGGCGAAACAGAGGTAACGGTTTCAAAAGAAAACAATATAAAAAAGCGCCTCCGGCAAACTTCTGTTTTTAAAAAGCAAAAAAATAAATGGCTGCTTTATCACATACACGGTTCCCTTCCGGCTACTGCGCAAAGAGAAAACGAATCATTTTCAATAGACGGATTAATTGCGGAAAAAGAAAAACTTGAAAATAAAGTTGAGGAAAAAACTGCCGACCTTCAAAATAAAAATCGTGAACTTGAAATTGAGAAAGCCTTCGAGAAAGTTAGAGAATTTGCCATGACAATGCGCCATTCATCCGACCTGCAGGGGGTTGTTAATTTGGTTGCGCAGGAATTGAATAATATGAAACTGGATATAACCGGTGTATTCATGGTTATTAATAATGACGAAATCGACAAGCAGTTCACATTTTGGGGGTCGACAGGTGTAGCAGAAACTTATATGAAGAAAGCCGCTATTCCTTTTCTCGATCACCCCATTTACAGGGTATTGGCAGAGGGTACAACAAAGGGGGAAAGATTTTTTACGGAGGAATATACAAGAGAAGAAAAAATTATTTTCTTCAAACATTTATTTAAGTTTCCGCCGTATAATTCATCAACTCCCGATTGGAAGGAAAAGGTTTTGTCACGCGAAGGCGGCTATACCAGGTCGGTTTCCGTTTCTCATTACACTTCTATATTCGTAGTTAACCATTTCGGCAGAAAATTATCAGATAAAGATAATAAAATTCTAAAACGCTTCGGAAAGGTTTTTGAACAAAGCTACACTCGATTTCTCGATCTGCAAAATGCAGAATCACGAGCGTTTGAAGCAATAAAACAAGCATCTATGGATAGAGTCCGCGGTGAAATTGCCAGTATGCGAACTTCCGAAGATCTTAACCGAATAACTCCGGTTATCTGGCGGGAACTTGAAACATTGGAAGTCCCTTTTACTCGCTGCGGCGTTTTCATAGTTGATGAAGATAAAGAAGAAGTTCATGCTTATTTAACTACACCTGACGGTAAAGCGCTGGGTGTTTTAAATTTAGCTTTCGATGCAAACGGACTTACAAATAATATAGCTTATCACTGGCAGAGAAAACAAATATATAAGGAGCACTGGGACAAAAAAGATTTCATCAACTGGACAAAATCCATGATTAAAATCGGACAGGTTCAAAATGAGGAAACCTACCAGGGATCGTCTACACCGCCGGATTCTCTTAATCTGCACTTTATTCCCTTTCCTCAGGGTATGCTTTATGTCGGAAATGATTCTCCCCTTACCGATGAAAAACTTGAACTTGTTAAGACATTGGCTGAGGCATTATCCATAGCTTATGCACGGTACGAAGATTTTAATAATATTGAAGAAGCTAAAAGCAGGGCTGAAAAGACTTTAAAAGAATTAAAAATAGCTCAGGCAAAACTTCAGGAACTTGATCAGTTGAAATCCCGGTTTTTCGCGAATATCTCTCACGAATTCAGGACGCCGCTGACGCTTATACTCGGTCAGGTAGATAGTGTGATGTCTGAAAATATTGATGTTAAAGAGAAAGGAAAACTACAGGTAGCAAACAGGAATGCCAGGAGGCTTCTCGGCCTGATTAACCAACTGCTTGATCTCTCAAAGCTTGAGGCAGGCAGTATGGAATTAAATGCGGAACAGCATAATATAGTATCATTTTTGAAAAGTTTGTTTTATTCTTTTGAATCGCTGGCGGAATCACAAAAAATTTCAATGAAATTTTCATCGGAATATGAAAACATTCCCGTGGTCTTTGATCCGGATAAAATGGAAAAGATTTTTTATAATCTTATTTCAAACGCATTCAAGTTTGTTTCTTCGGATTGTGAAATAAAAGTCTGCTTGAACGTCATTCAATCCGGTGTTGAAATTAGTATTAAAGATACCGGAATCGGGATCCCTTCCGACCGTCTGCCTCATATTTTTGACCGTTTTTATCAGGTGGATAGTTCAGCAACCAGAAAACATGAAGGAACAGGGAATCGGACTGGCGTTAACAAAAGAATTGATTGAGCTTCATAAGGGAAACATTTCGGTAAAAAGTAAAGAAGGTGAAGGCAGCGAGTTTATCATCCGGCTTCCGTTAGGTGATTTTAAAATTGAGAAGGAAGAACTTGTCAATTTGCAGCCGGCAGAATCTTTAAATGTGAATAATTTTAACGCACCGGATAAAGAAGAAAATATTCCGGAGCCGGATTCTCACTTATCCGGAAACCTTAAAATAGTTTTAATACTTGAAGATAATCTTGACGTACGTAATTACATTAGTGAGCTGCTGAAAACGGAATATAAAGTGATAGAAGCTTCGGACGGTGAAGAGGGATTATTAAAAGCAAGAGATGAAATTCCCGATCTTATTATTACGGATGTTATGATGCCCCAAATGGATGGTTATGAGTTCAGTAATAAAATAAGAGCGGATGAAAAGACAAGCCACATTCCGATTATAATGTTAACCGCAAAAGCCGCTCTCGATGATAAAATAGCCGGACTGAAAACGGGTGTTGACGCTTACATCACCAAACCTTTCAGCGCAAAGGAATTAAAAGTAAGAGTAAAAAATTTAATTTATCAAAGAGAACAGTTAAGAAAACGTTTCGCCAAATCCACATTTATAAAACCTTCCGAAGTTTCTGCAGTTTCAGCCGACCGGCAGTTTTTAGAAAAAACTATAAAAATTATCGAAAATCATTTTGAGGATGAGAAATTCAGCATTGAAAAACTGGCAGAAGAAGTTACTATGAGTATTTCCCAGTTGAACAGAAAGCTTAATGCATTAGTCGCACAACCTGCGGGACAATTGATGCGTTCACTTCGTCTTCAACGTGCAGCCGATCTGTTAAAGCAGAATACCGGGAGTATTGCCGAGATTTGTTATAAGGTGGGATTTAATAATCATGGTTATTTTACAAGAACATTTAAAAAGCAATTTGGGGTTTCCCCGAGTGAGTATAAAAAGGATATAGAGAGTTGATGAGGCTAAAGCTCTAATTAACTCTTCAATTCTCTTTATCAATTCACTAAAGTGATATCCAATTTACAATTCAAATTTACCACAATATCCTTTGCAGTCTGATTTATCTAACTGACAAAAAAAGTAAATCAGTATTTCCGGCTTTAGCCTCATTAAAGCCATCTAAAATTCTAATTTTCCCGTTAAAATTATCACGTGCGCCAAAAGTACCAATTTCTGCGCCGATAGTGTAAGAAATCTTCGCTCATTTCTTCTACTTTACCATCCGGATACTATAATAACAATTACTAAATATTTAAGGCTGTTAATGGAAATCCTAAAAGTAAGAGGAGTTTGCCGGAACGGCAAAATAAATATATTCGGAATAAACGGCTCCATAAATTGGAGTGAACTCAGCTTAGCCGAAAATCCTGAACTGCCTGATGAATGTGAGCTTGAATTGATTATTTCTTTTAAATCAGGATGATTTCCTATCAGGGAAGAACGGAATTGTGTGGGCAACTTATTCTATGAGGCAGGCAGAAATTATACATAGCACTCTTCTCGCGCAAAATATTAATTCGGAAATTAACAATATAAATATCGGAAAAGAGAAATTGTTTTTATTAAAAATAACAAACCAGCCGGATATAAATGAAGCAATAGATTTTATATGGAAAAGCGGGAGCGGTCTTAATCTTAAACCGGACTGGACTTACTCCGAAGGTGAAACAAATAAAAGTTTTGAACAATGGCTGAGCGGACAATAAAGAAATTTAATTCAGGGTATAGTTAAAAATATCATTCACAATGTGAAAGGGAATAACATTTTTCAAACAAAAAATAAAGTTCAACTATAATGAGAATCTTTAGAAACATCCGCCAAAAGCTCGCGGCCGATAATAAAGTGATGGCTTATTTGCGCTATGCCGTTGGTGAAATATTTCTTGTAGTGATTGGAATTCTAATTGCTTTACAGGTAAATAACTGGAAAGAAGACATCCAGAACCATAAACTCGAAAAAACCACCCTGGAAAATATAAGATCAGATTTGGTTTTACAGCAGGGAATAATCAACGAGCAGCTTCAATTTGAAAGCGCCAAAGTTGCAGAAACCGATACGGCCGCTTTATTTATATCAGATTCATTATCAGCAGGAAAACTGAATGCTCTTCTGCTAACCTTGTCTTCACGCCTGACTTTTGTCGAAAACAAAACCAGTTATATCAGTATGGATAACACTGGAGGGAAAAAGCTGATCAGGAATTATAGTCTGCAAAATGCAATTGTGAGGTATTATCAACGATTAGATTATGTCACACAGGTAATCAATAATGACAATTTGTTTAATACCGATAGTCAATTTGGCGCTTTTGTTACCAGTAATTCCTTGAATATCAAATTGAACAAGAATGGACAAATTGATAGGGACCAAAAGATCAGTCCGGGAAAGCGAATGGAACTAAAAAATCAGCTTGTAACCAGAAAATTGGTATCTCAAACTATCTACAAGCTCTGCCGGGACCTGCAAGAAAAAACGAAACATTTGATTCAGCTGATTGATAAAGAACTTCATTAAAACACTATTTATTTAAATAATGAAAATTTTTAGAAATATAAGACAAAAACTTGCCTCAGAAAATAAAGTTTTGGCATACTTACGTTATGCTATTGGTGAAATATTTTTGGTTGTAATAGGTATTTTAATTGCGTTACAAGTTAACAATTGGAATAAAAACAAAAACCAGAAAGCGGAAGAGCATAATGCACTTATAAACCTTAAACAAGATTTCAGCTATAACAAAAAGCAGTTAGATTCACTTATTTTAAAGACCAATTTTTTTGTTAAAATAAGTTTGGAAATCCTTAACCATACAGGTACAAAGTCAAAACCAAAATCGAAAGATGACTTCAACATACTTCTTAATAATATTGCAACCACACCGCATTACTATCCTCAAAACGGTTTTTTGGACGATTTAATAAACTCCGGCCGATTGGATATTATCAGTAATGCCCAATTAAGGAACAAATTGTCGTCCTGGAAACCTGCCATGGACTATATAAAATACAGAGAAGAGCTTTTAACTAATTACAATGTAGATATTATAAATTATGTAATAAAACACGGCAGTTGGCTCAATGTAGATGAAGTAAGCGATTATTTTTCAGGGTTTAAGTTTCCCAAATCAGGTTTTAATATGGATAATAGAGCATTCTTAGACGATGTACAATTTGAAAACATGACCGAAAACCACATTAATTTTCTATTAGAACTAAAAGAAAAACAAGAAGAAGCCCAAAAATTAATTGTTCAAATATTAGGACTTATGGATAAAGAACTGAAAGAAAACGAATGATGAAACTCTTTAAAAACATTCGTCAAAAACTTGCAGCAGAAAACAAGGTAATGGCATATTTACGCTATGCTATTGGAGAGATTCTTCTTGTTGTTATCGGAATTTTGATTGCTCTTACAGGTAAACAACTGGAATGAATTAAGAAAACAAAATATTGCTGAGACGGAATTTATGGTAGGTGTAAAAAAAGACCTTACACAGGACAAGAGTTACATCGAATTTATTTTAAAGAAATCGAAGTCAAAGATAGATGCATATGATTTGCTAAGTAAAATTGATTTTCAAAATATTCATAGTGAAAATAATAATTTCGTTGATTCTTTATTTCAAATTTATTTATCAACAGAAGGAGCACGTACATTTTATCCTGTTTCCGGATCTTTTCAATCGGCTTTATCGGGTAATATGTTAAATAATTACAAAAATAAAGAGATCACCGGCTCACTAATCAAATTATATAATTCTACTTACTCAAGATTTAATGGATGACAACAATATCCCTAATGATAGGTGGGATTATTTGAGAAAAAAATATATTCACGAATATCGAACAGGAAATTTTCTTATAAAAGATAATAACATGTTTTCTGAAATTATGGATGATCTGTACTATCACTATTTAATGCTGAAATGGTACCGGGGAGTGTTAAAAGATACACTCATCGAAATTGATGGACTAATAAAAAAATAAGTTACAAAATACAATAATTATTTCGATGCGAAATAAGGATACTAAAAATGAAAACAAAATCAGTAAGAAAATATTTTATCAAGTTTGCTATAATTGAATTACATATTTAATGAAAAAGAAAATGCAACAACCCAAACCCGAACAAAAAATCTCTGAGCTTGAAAAAGAATTAGCTAAAAAAAACCGTGAGCTTGAAATAGAGACTTCACTTGAACGGGTAAGGACTATAGTCCTTGAGATGAAAAAACAAGACGATTTAATGGATGTTGCAAAAGCATTGTTAAAAGAGCTTAACCAGTTGGGTTTTACCGGAATCAGGAACACACAGATTGACATTCTGGATGATGAGAAAAAAACTTATCTGAATTACCTGCATTCTGATTATGGTGCTAGTGGAATAACTGAAAATTCTTACGACAGCAGTCCGGTTCACAGAAAATTTATTGATGACGTGAAAAGTTCATCTGATGCATTGTTTTTTATGGAAATTAAAGGGAAAGAATTGGATGAATGGAGGGAACAAAGAAATAAAACCGTTTTCCCGGATGATCCAATGCTTGAAAAAATTAGCGCTCTATATTTTTATAGTTATTCTATCGGGACTGGAGCTGTCGGTGTTTCAACATTCGAACCTATTGACAATAGTAAGCTCGAAATTATTAAAAAGTTCAGAAATGTATTCCTTCTATCTTATCGAAGATTTCGTGATATCGTATTAGCGGAAAAACAGGCAAGAGAAGCACAGATAGAAGCTGCCTTGGAAAGAGTACGTGCACGATCAATGGCGATGCATAAAAGTGAAGAGTTAACGCCGGTAGTTAACCTTCTTTATGAACAATTTAAAAATTTGAGTATCACCAATCAATCTACGGATATTGAAATAGGATTTATTGATGATAAAACTGAAATTGCCACTATGTGGGCTAGTTCGTTCAATTCAAATAATAATTTTGTAAAATTTCAAATCCCTTTTGCTCAATTTCCCCTATTAAAAGATGAATTAAAAATTTATTTAAAAACAATACCGGAAAAAAGAAAGGATCTTCTGATAACCAATGTTTACAAGGGTGAAATATGGAAAAAGTTCACAAATTTATTAGAATCGATAAGAAAATCAAATGAAAATCAAAAAAGGAAGATAAAACAATGGGTAACTCACAATGCTTATTTCTCGCATGGTTTATTAAGTCTGCAAGGAGTCAATTCCTATCTGCCGGAAGATGTTGAAGTATTAAGCCGTTTTGCCAAAACATTTGAACAAACCTACACACGTTTTCTCGATTTGCAAAAAGCAGAAGCACAGGCTAGAGAAGCAGAAATTCAGCTTGCACTTGAAAGAGTACGCGCAAGAACAATGGCTATGCATAAAAGCGATGAACTGGCTGAAACTGCAGCAATCCTCTTTCAGCAAATGACAGAGCTTGGAGTTACACCTGAAAGGCTAAATATATGTCTGATTAATGAAGCAGATAATATTCTTGAAGTCTGGGCTACAGATCAGCAAGGTATTAAGATCAGTCATCACTTTAACGCAAGTCTTGATGAGCCGACTACAGGAAAACGAGTATATGATGCATGGAAAGAAAAAAAGAAATCAATTGTAATTGACTTGAGCGGAAAAGAATTAAATGATTGGATCCGGTATGTACGGGAAGTAATGGGTATGACCATAAAAGAAGAGCTAGTTCGTGAACATAGGATACATAGTGTGGCTTTCTTCTCTCAAGGTATGATATTAACAACTACTCCTGAACCATTACCAAAAGAATCAATAAAATTACTTGAACGTTTTGCAGATGTATTCAATTTAACCTATCGCCGTTTTCTGGATTTGCAAAAAGCAGAAGCACAGGCAAGAGAATCAGAGATTCAACTTGCTTTAGAAAGAGTTCGGGCCCGGACCCTGGCCATGCAGAGCAGTAACGAAATGCAGCAAGTTGCAAATGCCATATATGAACAAATGAAAGTACTTGGTTTAGAGATGGATGCTGTTACTCTGGGTAGACCTAGACCTATTGAGATACATACCGACTACAGCGTCTGGGTTGGCGGTTATGACCGTAAGGAACCATTGACAATACCTTACAACGATTCCACTCAGGTTCAGAGAGATTATAATGCTGCGAGCGCAAAAAGACCGGAACTCTATGTAAATAGTTATTCAGGAAAGGCCAAAAAAGAATATATGGATTTCCTGCTGCGCGAAAATAGTTTCCCCAGGGACCGTGAAAAATTATTGAGGGAATCGAAGGCATATACGACTTCTGTGACCTTTGCAAAAAATTCGCACGTACAGATCATAAGATATACCGATGAACCCTATTCAGATGCTGAAAATGCCATTTTAATACGTTTCGGTAAAGTTTTTGAACAAGCCTACATCCGTTTTCTTGATCTCCAAAAAGCTGAAGCACAGGCAAGGGAAACACAGATTGAAGCAGCACTGGAAAGAGTTAGAAGCCGTTCCATGGGTATGCATAAAAGTAATGAGTTAAAAGATGTGGTTAGATTGCTCTACAAAGAATTTCGAATTCTCGTAACGGATATTGATTCTGTCAATATCCAGTTAAACCCGGATTCTTCCAGAGATATCCATTTCTGGGCCTCGGTTGGAGAAGACATTTACCCGGAATTATATCATTTACCCTGCTCCGACTTGCCTATTTTTGAAAAAGTTTACAACGCTTTTAATTCACCGGGAGAGGGATTTTTTGATTATTTACTAGACAAAGAAGAAAAAGATGCTTTTTTTAGCGAAATATTCAAAATTCAGCCTGTTCCACATCAAAGAAAAAAAATGATTCAAAATGCTGAAGGAATGGTTATGATTGGCTGGTTTCATAAGCATTCGGGAATTGACATCGTGCACTACAATCTTAAACGTTTCGGTGAAGAAGAAAAGGAAATTGTAAAGCGCTTTGCTGCTGCGTTCGAACAGACTTATATACGCTTCCTAGATCTCCACAAAGCCGAAGCCCAGGCAAGAGAAGCAAACATTGTTGCTGCACTTGAACGCGTTCGTTCCCTTGCGCTGGGCATGAGAAAAAGTGAGGAAGTAGGTAAGGTTACCGACAGTTTTTTTGCTGAATTCAAGAAGCTGACCGTTAAGATAATCGGTTGTTCCATGATCGTAGCCGATGAAAAAAGTGATAGTATGGAAATCTGGCGTGCAAGATCAGGTTTAGCTGTCAAGCCGTTTAGCAAATCTTCGCTCTCATGGATAATGAGCGTGGTGAAAAAAAATACGCCTGAATGGTATTCAGAATTCCGTAAAGCATTGGGAAGTAAAAAAGGATACATGCAAACAGAACTATCGGGTGAAGAACGCTTGCGTTTTTTAAATAATAACTCTGAACAAAGCGGCTTCACCCCCCGGGAAAGAGAAAAATATATTAAAACGATGCCCCCGCGATTCATTACATCCTTTCTGTTTTTTAAATTGGGTTATCTGGCACTCACTTCAGAGAAAGAACTTCCTGAGGAAAATTTGTCCATCGCCAGAAGATTTGTGGAGGTATTTGATTTTGCATATACCCGCTTCCTTGATCTTCAAAAAGCGGAGGCACAGGCAAGAGAAGCTATTAAACAGGCTTCGTTGGACAGAGTGCGCGGTGAAATTGCAAGTATGCGTACTACGGAAGATCTTAATCGTATTACCCCGATTATCTGGCGGGAATTAAAAACGCTTGAGGTTCCTTTTATACGATGCGGAGTTTTTATTATTGATGAAGATAATGCAGTAACACATGTTTATTTAACTACACCGGAGGGAAAATCACTCGGTGTACTCAATTTGTCCTTCGATGCAAATGAACTGACAACTAATACTGTAGAGTACTGGAAAAAGAAGCAAGTTTATAAAGAACACTGGAATAAAGAAGAATTTATTACCTGGACAAAATCAATGATGGAACTCGGACAAGTTCAAAATGCAGAAACCTACCAGGGTTCTTCAACTCCGCCGGAATCATTGAATTTGCACTTTGTTCCTTTTGCTCAAGGTATGCTTTATGTTGGTGATGTTTCTCCTCTTACCGAAGAAAAACTTGATTTAGTAAAAACATTAGCAGAAGCATTCTCGATTGCTTATGCAAGATATGAAGATTTTAAAAATATCGAAGAGGCAAAAAACAAAATAGAAATCACTTTAAATGAATTAAAAGCTGCACAGGCACAATTAGTTCAATCTGAAAAGATGGCTTCTTTAGGAGAATTAACCGCAGGCATAGCTCACGAAATAAAAAACCCATTGAACTTTGTAAATAATTTTTCAGAACTTTCAAAAGAACTGCTTGACGAAATAAAAACGGAATTAGAGAATAATAATAAAGAAGAAATATTAGCAATACTTGAAGATCTGAAACTTAATCTTGAAAAGATAAACCAGCACGGCAAACGCGCAGATTCAATAGTTAAAGGAATGCTTCTCCACTCAAGAGGAACATCCGGTGAAAAAACTTTTACGGATATAAATGAACTACTCGAACAATATGTTAATTTGGCTTATCATGGAATGCGGGCGCAGGATAAAGAATTTAATATTACCATTGAAAAGGATTATGATAAAACTTTAAAAAAGATAAATGTAGTTCCGCAGGATATAAGCAGAGCATTTCTAAACATAATAAACAATGCCTGCTATGCAGCAAATGGAAAAAAGAAAATGACTGGAGATGATTTTCAGCCTACACTAAAAGTATCTACAAAGAATTTAAATGAAAAGATTGAAATAAGAATATCAGACAACGGAAACGGAATACCCAATAAAATAAAAGATAAGATCTTTCAGCCGTTCTTTACAACAAAACCGACGGGAGAAGGAACTGGACTTGGGTTATCACTTACCTATGATATAATTGTAAAACAGCACGATGGTGAATTAATAGTGGAAACGAAAGAAGGTGAAGGAACTGAATTTATAATCCAAATCCCGGTAAAAACTTAGTAATGAAAATGTAGTAACAATACTGTTTGTTCTTTTAGCAATCCAGGATATTGGAGCTGCTCAAATCGGAAAAACGGAATGATTATGAACATAATTAAAAAACAACTTCTTTTTAGAAACTTTTGCTGCCTTATGATTTTTGTCCTGGCGATGAGCTCCGGTCTTTTTGCACAGGACATCCAGTTTGATCACCTTAATAAGTCAGACGGATTTCCATCCGACTGGATCTATAGCCTCGTGCAAGATCAACAGGGTTTTCTCTGGGTAGGCGGTCTCACTGGACTCAGCCGCTACGATGGTTACAATATCAAGACGTACAGGCATGACCCGCTTGACAGCACTTCCCTCTCAAACAACTTTGTCAATGCCCTGTATGTAGATCGCGGCGGAAGACTTTGGGCGGGTACCTGGGGCGGCGGACTTAACCTTTTCAATCCGGGAAAAGAGATATTCACTCGCTTTCAGCATGAGCCTGGTAATTCCACTTCATTGAGCTCGGATTCAGTGAATGTAATCCTTCAGACTACAGACGGAACTATCTGGGTAGGCACGCAAAATGGTCTCGATCGTTTTGATAACGATAAAGGAACGTTTATTCGCTACACCCATGAAACAAATAACGAACAAACTCTTACCAGCAATGTTATAAACGCCTTATACGAAGACCAGGACGGCAATTTGTGGGTTGGGACGGGCGATGCCACAGATCCAACGGGAAGAGCGGGAGGATTAAACCGCTATGATTCAACTGCAGATAATTTTATACGTGTTCTGCCAACCGGACAAAAATCGTTACGCGATAATCGGGTCACAGCCATTGCCGGAGCGCCCAATGGAGCTATTTATATCGGCACCTGCCAGTCAGGGCTCTATCGTTATGACCCGGTGGGAGGTAAGCTTGAAGCGCTGGTTGATGATCCCACTAATTTGAAGCATCTGCAAGCCCCCCAGGGTATAAAAGCAAGTAACTTCTCCGCTAAAGTGGATGTTATTCATAGGGATAAAACCGGCAGGCTCTGGGTGGCAACGCATTCCGGAGGAATCAATCGATACGATCCCGCCACACATACTCTGACACCTTACAGACAGGCAGGCGATCCGAAAAGTTTGTCAAGTAATTTTGTTTTATCCTTCGATGAAGACCATCAGGGTATTCTTTGGTTTGGTACTGAAGGCGCCGGTCTCAACAAGGTCGTACCTTCCTACAGCCGATTTCGATTATACGGAGCAAAAGAAATTAGCGCAAATAATGGCGTAAGATCACTTTATCAGGAAAGCAAAGATACTCTTTGGATTGGAACCTTTTCAGGCCAACTATTTCGAATGGACCCGGCCACAGGAAACATTGAACGGTTCTCAGACACAAAACCTGCTCGGGACGGATTGTGGGGTAATCCTGTAGAAAGTGTATTTAAAGACCGGGAAGGAATGCTATGGGTAGGACAGCAAAGGGGCCTTTATCGCATTAACCCGGTTCGAATGAGCCATAGGAAGTTTACTGTTGATGCTGCAAACCCCGACAGTTTAAGTAATTCCAATATAGAGTTTATTAGGCAAACTGATGACCAGCATTTGTGGATCGGCACCTGGGGCGGCGGCCTTGATCTCTACGATTTTAAGACCAAGCGCTTTCGGAGTTTTCAACATGATCCGTCCGATCCAAAAACTTTAAGTGATAATATGTTAATGCAAATGTACACAGACCATCATGGTATTCTGTGGTTCGGTACTCAGAACGGCGGTTTAGACCGGTTTGACAAAAAAACAAAAACCTTTACTACTTATCTCGACGGAGAAGGCATTTTCCAGATTTATGAAGACAGTTCAAATCGATTTTGGATAACAACTTTGACTGACGGACTGTTCCTGCTGGATAGAAACACAGGTAAAACTATTCTCATTATACCACGGATGACGGTTTGCCGAATAATGTGGTACCAGGCATTATGCAAGATAAACAAGGACTGCTTTGGCTTGCGACTTCAGGCGGTGTTGCCCGGTTCGATCCGAAAACCAAGACCTTCATTACCTATGATGAGGCAGACGGTATGAATAACTATCCGGTTATTCAGCAAGCTGTTATCAAAGGCATGGACGGCAGGATGTTCATCGGAGGCCCGAAAGGAGTCACGGCTATTAACCCGCAGGATTTTAAGCCGAATCCTAATCCTCCGGTCACGGCAATTACAGGACTGCATGTTTTTGAAGATGCTTTTCCACTACCGGTTAACCGGCAAAAACAGATAACGTTGAAGTACAACCAAAACGAACTTACGTTCGACTATGCAGGGTTGCATTTTGCCAACCCGTCGCAAAATCGTTATGCATATCGCCTGGAAGGCTACGACAAGAATTGGATTGATGCGGGTACTATACGCAGGGCCAAATACACAAATCTGAGCCCGGGTACTTACACGTTCAGGGTGAAATCGTCGAACAGCGACGGTATCTGGGATGAAAAAGGCACATCTCTGATCATAAAGATTTTACCGCCTTGGTGGCGAACTACAGCGGCTTATATAATTTATGCATTACTCGGGATTGCTTTTATAGTACTCCTTAACAGATTTCTGCGCCGCAGATTGGTTGCGAAAGAGCGGGAGCGAACACGGGAGCTGGAACTGGAACAGGCCCGTGAGGCTTTGCAGCATGCCTCCCTCGACCGCGTCCGTGCCGAGATAGCTTCTATGCGAACCGCAAAAGACCTCGAGCGCATCACGCCGCTAATCTGGCGTGAACTTAAAGCACTTGAAGTTCCATTTATCCGCTGCGGCATTTTTATTATTGATGAAGATAATGCAGTGACACATGTTTATTTAACTACACCGGAAGGGAAATCGCTAGGTGTACTAAATTTATCCTTCAATGCAAATGAACTGACAACTAATACTGTAGAGTACTGGAAAAAGAAACAAGTTTATAAAGAACACTGGAATAAAAAAGAGTTTATCAACTGGACAAAGTCAATGATGCAGCTAGGTCAGGTTCAGAACGCTGAAACTTACCAGGGCTCATCTGCACCGCCTGAATCACTGTACCTTCATTTTGTTCCGTTTACTCAAGGTATGCTTTATGTCGGAGATGTTTCACCGCTTACTGATGAAAAGCTTGATCTTGTAAAAACATTGGCTGAAGCCTTTTCAATTGCTTATGCAAGATATGAAGATTTTAAAAATATCGAAGAGGCAAAAAACAAAATAGAAATCACTTTAAATGAATTAAAAGCTGCACAGGCGCAATTAGTTCATTCTGAAAAGATGGCATCGCTTGGTGAACTAACTGCCGGCATAGCACACGAAATTAAAAACCCCCTGAACTTCGTTAATAATTTTTCTGAAGTGA